>NZ_FOHX01000022.1 GCF_900111685.1 Nonomuraea wenchangensis | reverse complement strand
CCGTTCGGAGAATCTCAGTGATCCTCTTGCCTGATTCTCTGGCATCTGCCTCGATTGCTCGAGGTCTTACGTCGCCTCCACAGGCGTTTAGCGTCTCCAAGGAACTGCCCGGCGACGTGGAACTAGGCTGCTTGCTGCTCGAGCGTCATCGCGTTAAGCAGGTTGCGGGCGGCGTTGACGTCACGGTCGTGCTCGCTTCTGCACCCGCACGTCCACACCCGGTCGGCGAGTGTGAGATCTCGGTTGATCGCCCCACACCCGCCGCAGAGCCTCGAGGACGGGAACCAGCGGTCGGCCGCCCACACGCTCGAGTCGTACCACCGCGCCTTGTACTCGAGCTGACGGAAGAACTCGCCGAAACCGAGATCGGAGATCGGGCGGGCGAGTCTCCTGTTCGTGACCATTCCGGCGACGTTCAAGGTCTCGACGGCGATGGCCCGCTTGGATCTCGCGAGCATCGTCGTCGTCTTGTGCAGGAAGTCGGCCCTCCGGTTTGCCACCTCAAGGTGAACCTTGGCCAGACGCTGGACAGCCTTGGCCCGGTTGCTCGAGCCGAGCCGTTTCCTCGAGACCGCCTTGCCCGCCCTGCGGAGCTTCCTCAGGGCAGCCTTGAGCGGCTTCGGGGCGTGGATCTCGGTCACCACGCCGTCGTCGTCCACGATGGTGGCGAACGTCTTCACCCCGACATCGATCCCACACGCGGGCGCATCACTCGAGACCGCTCGCCGCTCGTTGATGTCGGTCCGGTCGATCTCGAGTTGGAACGACACCCACCAGCGGCCCGCCTGCTCACGAACGGTGGAGCCGATCACCCTGGCCCGTCCATCCGGGATGCGGTCGGTCAGCCACGACATGTCCTCGAACGTGCTTACCTTCCCCACGCCGGGCAGGGCGACGACTCGAGCAGACAGCGGGCGGGCGCGGTCGGCGTCGTAGCGGAACCTCGAGCCATGCTTGCGCTTCCTCCAGTCAGGGAAGCCGACCTTCCGCCCCTTCCGCGTCCCCGACCTGGAGTCGAAGAAGTTCTTGAACCCGGCCGCACGGACCCGGCACGCCTCCTTCGGCACCCTCGAGGACAAGCCCTCTTCGGTGAACCACCGATAGCGGTCGCGGTGCTCCAGACGCCACAGCCGCTCCAGCGCCGGGGCGGACCACGGGACCGGCGTCAGGTCCGAGTCGGCAATTCCGTACGTCTTCTCCGCCTCACGCTGCTCGAGCGCAGCTTTGACCTTCTCGAGGCAGAAGTTCTCCACCACCCGCGACAGTCCAGCGTGCTGCCCGAGCCGGGCGCGCTGCTCGAGCGTTGGAGCCAGTTCCACGCGGAAGCCCTGCCGGTCGGTCATGCCGCGTCCCGCGCCGCGCGCAGAGCCGCCTTCGCGCGGCGTGAGGCCGAACGCCGCCCGTACAGGCGGGCGCAGAACGAGGTGAGGATCTCGGTCATGTCCCGCACCAGATCGTCATCGACTTCGGCGTCATCGATCACGACGATGCGCCGCCCGCTCGCCTGGAGCGCGGCCGACAGATGCTCGAGACCGAACCGGGTCAGCCGGTCGCGGTGCTCGACCACGATCGTGGTGACCTGCGGATCACGCAGCAGGCGGGCCAGCTTCGGCCGTCTGCCGTTCAGACCGGAGCCGATTTCGCTCACCACTTCGGCAACGGTCAGCCCCATTCCGGTGGCAGCTGTGACGACTCGGCCTGCCTGCCGCTCGAGGTCTGTCTTCTGGTCGGCGCTCGAGACCCGGCAGTACGCCACCGTCCGACCATCCCGTTCGGACGGTTGCTCGAGCACCAGGTACCGGCCGGTAGCGGTCTTGACGATCGGGACCGGCATTTTCCCGTCTCGTGCCCACTGCCAGGCGGTCTGGTAGTGCACGCCATTCCGCCGCGCCCACTCGGAAAGCTTCACACACAGATGATCCCGCATGAAGACTGAAGAACACTGATGATTTCGCTAACAGCTAACAGCCCCGCCTGAAGGTGGGGGTTCTTGGCCGCGTTGACGTCGGCGTGCGCCTGGTGCCCGCAGGCGACGCAGCGGAATCGAGATTGTCTCTCTCTCGACTCGGCTGCGCGGTGCCGGCAGGCGTTGCAGGTCTGCGACGTGTGACGCGGGTTGATCTTCTGGACGCGGCCGGGAGCCTTGTGCTCCAGCCGTTGCACGAGCCGGCCCCACCCGGCGGCGAGGACGCCCCGGTTCAGCCCGGCCTTCTGGCGGACGTTACGGCCCGGCGCTTCGCGCGTCCCCCTGGCCGACACGCTGAGCACGGTCAAGACGCACGTCAGCAGCCTGCTGCTGAAGCTCGACGCCCGCGCCAGGGTCCATCTGGTCATCGCCGCCTAAGAGGCGAACCTCGTCCAGAGCCCTTAGCGTCGGGCTTTCACGAGCCGGCCTCCCCGGGACTTCATCGAGCGTGCGGCGGCGCAGGTGAGCGCGGGGTCTTACGGGGAGACGGACGCCGATCAAGTGGCGTGCGGACTCGGGCGCAGACCGTCGAGCAGGACGCGGATCAGGGCGCCGGGGAAGTCCGGGTCGTTGTCGATGCCGGCGAGCGCGACGAGGCCGTCGAGGATCTGTCCGAGAGAGACGTCGTCGCGTACTTCTCCGCTGCGTTGCGCGGCGCGGAAAAGGGGTTCGCCGGCCGCGATCGTACGGGAGCGGCTGGCGCGGAGGATGGGGGTGCCATGGGCGGATTCGGAGAGGAGGACGGAGGCGAGAGGTCCTTTGCGGGCGCCGATGGCGTGGAAGCGCATGAGCCAGGCGAAGAAGGCCTCGCCAGGCGTGTCGCCACTGACGGATTCGGCGGCTTGGCACATGTCGTCGACGGTGTGACGGAAGAGTTCCTCAACCAGGTCGAGTCTGCTGGGGAAGTTGCGGTAGAGCGTGGCCATGCCGACGCCGGCGCGTCGGGCGATCTCGGCCATCGACGGTGCGGCACCGGGTTCGGCGAAGGCCTCGCGGGCGACCGCGATGATCTTCGACCGGTTGCGCTCGGCATCGGCACGCCGGGCAGGGGCGGGCTCAGCGCTCACGGCGGATGCTTCCTTCCTTCGGCGTCCGAACCTCATCGTACCGGATACCCTTCTCACTTCCTCTTGCAAACGGATAGGCTATCCGTTACGTTAACCGGATAGGCAATCCGTTTAGGACGAGAGGAACAACCATGACCGCACCTGTGAGCGTCCCGCCCGTCGCCGACACCGCCCGCCGTGACATCCCCGCGTTCGTACGGGACGGGGAGCGGATGATGTGGATCGGCGGCCGACAGGTCGCCGCAGTCTCCGGACGAACGCTGCCGAACACCGACCCGGCCACCGAGGAGGCGCTGGCCAGCGTGCCGCGTGGCGAGGCAGCCGACGTCGACGCCGCGGTCCACGCCGCGCGCGCGGCGTTCACCGACCCCGCCTGGGCGGAGATGAGCCCCGACCGGCGCGGCCGGATCCTGAACCAGATCGCCGACGTCATCGAGGAGCACGCCGACGAACTGGCCACCATCGACTCGGTCAACATGGGCGCACCCCGCATGCTGACCGCACACATGCTGGCCGAGGCGAGTGAGATCTTCCGCTACTACGCGGGCTGGCCTACCAAGCTGTCCGGCGTGAGCGTTCCCGCGGGCAAGGACCGCATGGCCTACACCCGCAAGGAGCCCCTCGGCGTCGTCGGCATCATCTGGGGCTGGAACGGCCCGATGGGCCAACTGCCCAGCAAGCTCGCCCCGGCCCTGGCCGCCGGCAACACCGTCGTGCTCAAGCCGGCCGAGACCGCCTCGCTGAGCACGCTGCGCCTGGCCGAGCTGCTGGCCGGCACCGACCTGCCGGCCGGTGTCGTGAACGTCGTCACCGGCCTGGGCGCCGAGGCGGGCCAGGCGCTGGTCGCGCACCCCGGTGTCGCGAAGATCGCTTTCACCGGGTCGACCGCGACCGGCAAGCTGGTCCAGCGCCAGGCCACCGACACACTCAAGCGCGTAACGCTCGAACTGGGCGGCAAGTCGCCGTCGGTCGTCTTCGCCGACGCCGACCTCGACGTCGCGGTCCGCGGCGTGGCGGCCGGCTTCCTGGGCAACGCGGGACAGGCCTGCGTCGCCGCGTCACGGGTGTTCGTCGAGGAGAGCATCCGCGAGGAGTTCGTCGAGAGGTTGCTGAAGACGATGGAGGCATTCGCCCCGGGCGACCCGCTCACCCAGGGCACGCTGGTGGGACCGCTCTCCACCAAGGCGCAGTTCGACCGCGTCAGCTCCTACCTCGACATCGCCCGCGAGGAGGGCGCGAACGTGGTGACCGGCGGCGGGCGCTTCGGCGACCACGGATACTTCTTCGCCCCCACCCTCCTCGACGACGTCCGCCCCGACATGCGCGTCGTACGCGAGGAGATCTTCGGCCCCGTCGGCGTGATCACCACCTTCACCGACATCGACGACGCCATCGCCCAGGCCAACGACACCGACTACGGACTGGCCGCCTCCGTGTGGACCACCAACCTCACCACCGCACACCGCATGGCCGCGGCCATCGAGGCCGGCACCGTCTGGATCAACACCTGGGCCGAGATGAGCACCGGCAACCTCCCCTTCGGCGGTTACAAGCAGTCCGGCCTGGGCCGCGAAGGCGGCCTGGAAGGACTCGACACCTACACCCAGGTCAAGACCGTCCGCATCGCGCTGTGACCCGGCGCCCACCCGACGCGAGAGCCGGGCCCTCGGCCTCGCGGGCCGAGGTCAGCCGAAGTCGCGTCGGCGCAGGGACAGCAGGCCGCCGGCGAGGAGGAGGGCGGTGACCGCGGTGAGCGCGAGGGCCGGGCGGGCGTCGTACGGCGCCCCGGTCATCGCGTTCGCCACGTAGTGGAACGGCTCCACGGGGAAACCGCCGAAGAAGCCGTAGAAGGGGGTGATGACCTGGCCCAGCGCGCAGGTCAGGACCCAGGCCAGCCAGGAGATCGCCACGCCGGCCCGCGGCACCAGCCCGTACGCGAGCAGGCACACCGCCCCCACGCTCCACGCCGCCGGGACGGTCGTCAGCGCCCCCAGGACGAAGCGGGGCAGATCGACGGCGAGGTCGCCGACGAGCAGCGAGAACACCGTGCCGAAGACCAGACCGGCGACGGCCATCAGCGCGGCTGTGCCGAGCCCGGTCACGAGCAGGTGCCCGCACGCCCAGCGCAGCCGGGTCAGCGGGGTGGCCAGCACCGCCTCCCCGCGGCCCGAGACCTCCTCCGCCCGGAGCCGGATGACCATGAGCACCGGGTAGAGCGCGACGGCGTACGCCATGATCATGATGAGGTACCAGACGTACGCGGCGAGTGACGGCGACCGCATGCCGATCATGGTGGTGATGGTGTCGAGCATGACGCTCGGCCGCGTGAGCAGGTCGTTCGTCAACGGGGACAGCCCGCCCGCGGCCCCCGCGAAGACCCCGACCCCCACCGCCCACTTCAGGAGCAGGCCGCGGTGCAGCCGCCAGGCCAGGCTGACCGGGCCACGCAGCTCCGGAGCCGAGGCCGGGCCCGGCCGCTCGGTCAGCACCCCGGCCCCGAGGTCGCGGCGGTCGAGCAGCCGGAACGCGAGCGCGTACAGCGCCGCGCCCACCACGAACACGACACCGACCAGCCACCACCGCTCGCCTTGGTACGGCTGCACGAGGTGACTCCAGCCGATCGGGGACAGGTATTTCAGCCAGGGCTGTCCCATGGCGTCCCCGGCGAAGCGCATCGCGTAGGCGAGGCCGAGCACGGACACGGCGATCGTGGTGGCCGTGCGGGCGCCGGCGGCGAGCTGGGCGGCGACCGCGGCGACGCCGCCGAACAGCCAGCCCGCGAGCGCGATGGCGGCGCCGTACGCGATCGATCCGATCGGCGGAAGCCCGACCGTGATCAGCGCGGCCGCGGTCAGCGCACCGGCGAGCAGGCTGATGCCCGCCGCCACCAGCACGGCGGCGGCCAGCGGGGCGCGACGGCTCACGACGGCGGCGCGGACCAGCTCGGTCCTGCCCGCGTCCTCCTCCCTGCGGGTGTGCCGGATGACCGACATCAGGGCGGCGAACGCGCCGGCCACGTACAGGAAGCCGCCGCTGCGCCACGTCGCCAGCACTTCGAGCCGGGGTTCCACCTGGCCGCCGCCGATCGCGTGGAGGAAGGGCGTCCTGGTGATGATGCCGAGGTAGGTGAGCTTCAGCTCCTGGGTGGCCATGTAGCGGTTGATGTAGGCCACCATGACCAGGCTCATGCTCACGATCAGCAGGATCCACCAGGGGGCGATGGCGCGTTCGCGGCGCAGCGCCAGGCGGGCCAGGTGGCCGGTGCCGGTGAACGGGTTCATGCGGTCGCTCCCGCGCGTCGCCCGTCGGTCCTGCCGGTGCGGTCGTAGTGCCGGAGGAACAGCTCCTCCAGGGTGGGGGGCCGGCTGACGAGGGCGCGTACTCCGGCGCCGGTGAGGTGGCGCAGCACGGCGTCCAGGTCGGCGTTGTCGACGTCGAACCACACCCGGCTGCCCTCGGCGCGCAGGTCGTGCACCCCGGGCAGGCCGGCCAGCCTCTCCGCCGGCGCCGCCAGGTCGGCCTGGATGGAGGTGCGGGTGAGATGGCGCAGACCGGCCAGGGAGCCGCTTTCGACCGTACGGCCGTCCTTGATGATGGTCACCCGGTCGCACAGCGCTTCGACCTCGGCCAGGATGTGGCTGGACAGCAGCACCGTACGGTCCCCGCGGCGCTGCTCCTCCCGGACGGTGTCGCGGAAGACCTCCTCCATCAGGGGGTCCAGGCCGGAGGTGGGCTCGTCGAGGATGAGCAGCTCGGCGTCGCAGGCCAGCGCGGCGATCAGGGCGACCTTCTGCCGGTTGCCCTTGGAGTAGGCGCGGCACTTCTTGCGTGGGTCCAGGTCGAAGCGCTCCAGCAGCTCGGCGCGGCGCCGTCCGTCGAGCCCGCCGCGCAGCCGTCCGAGCAGGTCGATCACCTCGCCGCCGGACAACTGGGGCCACAGCGTGACATCTCCGGGTACGTACGCCAGCCTGCGGTGCAGCTCCGCCACGTCGGCCCACGGATCGCCGCCGAGCAGCCTGGCGGCGCCCGCGTCGGCGCGAAGCATGCCGAGCAGGATCCGGATCGTGGTGCTCTTGCCCGCGCCGTTCGGCCCCAGGAAGCCGTGCACCTCGCCGGCGCCCACGACGAGGTCGAGGCCGTCCAGCGCGCGGGTGGAGCCGAACGTCTTGACCAAGCCTGCGACGGATATCGCGTCACTCATCGGGATGCTCCTTGGTCGAACGGGTCCTGTCCAGGGCGTCGCGGTAGGCGGCGGCCTCCTCCGGGCTGAGCCAGGGGTGGGAGTAGAGGTCGAGCAGGGTCAGGGCGAGCAGGTGGGAGCCCTCCTGGCCGGACACGTCGGCGCCCAGCCCCCGGGACACGTGCTCGTGGAGGATCGCGACGGCCAGGGCCATCGCCGTGCCCACCGTCGCCCTGGCCTTGCGGTCGGCGAGGGGCGGGTCGGAGCGGCGCTCGTCGAGCCCCGCGAGCCACTGCTCGCTCATCTGGACCATCGCGTCGAACACCGGCTCGGCCCGTCCCTCGGTCAGGGCGCGCGCCAGGTATCGCTGGTAAGGCCCGAGGGCCGCCATGGAGGCCGCGACGTGGTTCACGCCGTTCATGCCGGCGGCGGCCTGCTCGTTGATCCTGCTGATCAGCTTGACCAGGTGGGCGTCGCACGCCTCGCGCAACGCCTGCTTGGACCCGAAGTGATGGCGCAGCAGCCCCGGGGAGACGCCCGCGGTCTCGGCGATCGCCCGGGTCGTCGCCCGGTCGAAGCCCTGCTCCCCGAAATGCCGCAAGGCCGCATCTCTGATCCGCGCGCGGGCGGTCAGGTCCTCGGCGTCGGGTCCTGGTGTCGTCACTGCCCAGAGCTCCTATCCACGCGCATAGTTTGTTGCTCAACTGAACAGGCTACTATGCAACCGCATAAGAAGTCTGCAGCGCGAGAGTGAAGGGGACCTTTCGGGAGGCGGCCGAAGTGCTTCTGGCCGATCTGGGGCGCCGCGACAACCACCGGCCGCCGAGCCTCGAAGATCTCTAGCGGCCTGACCTTCTGTAATGCGGCAGGGCCCGGCGCGGATGTACGGGCATGGAACGTCCGTCGCCGTGGGAGGGATGCCGGCGTGACAGATCTACGCGTGGTGGCTCTTGAACGCTCTTCGCCGGGGGAAGAGGGCACCGACTTCGGCTCGGGCTACCTGGTCGCTGACCGGCTCATCCTCACCGCGGCCCACGTCGCCGGGTCAGAAGGGGAAACCCTGGAGGCGCGCCTGGGCCCCCACCGTGTCACCGGTACGGTGATCTGGCGTGCTCACGGCGACGGCGACGGCTCGTCGCCGGACGCCGCGCTCATCGAGATCGACGACCCCGCCTACCGCCCTATCGGCCTGCCTCCGGTCCGCTGGGGCTGGATCGTCAGCCGTGGCCCTGCTGTGCGCTGCAGCGCCACCGGCTACCCCGACGCCCTGGTGCAGCCCGATGGTGTCGCGGAACCGGAGCAGGTGCCTGCCGAGATCATGCCGCTCACCCGCGGCTCGGGAGGGCTGGTCGACGTTGTGCCGACGACCTGGCCCGAATCCGCACCGGGCGAGGGCACCCTGTGGTCAGGCATGTCCGGAGCGGCCGTTCTGTCCGATGCCGACTCATTGGTGATCGCGATCATTGTCGAGGTCGCCGACAACTACGGTGACCGCCGCCTCACAGCACTGTCCATCGCCTCCCTGCGCCACGACCGCTCCTTCACCGAGATCGTCGAACGGCACACCGGCCATCCGTTCCACCTGGAGCCCGTGGAACTCGAGGAGACCCTGCGCCCCTGGCGTCGATTCACCCGGCCGCAGTCGCCGATCGCCCTGCTCCGCCCCGAATACGAGGTCGTGCCCTTCTACGGTCGTGCGCAGGCTCTCGGCCGCCTCGTCGCCTGGTGCGAATCAGACGAGCACGTCAGCGGCTTACTGATCCACGCGCCGGGTGGCACGGGAAAGACCCGGCTGGCCCGCCAGCTTGCCCAGACCATGTACAGCAACGGCTGGGTCGTCGGGGAACTCTCCGATGCGGCGACCACCCTTGCCCCGTTCAGCCGGCTCGCTCATCCTGTTCTCCTGCTCATCGACTACGCCGAGTCCCGCACGGAGGCCGCGGCAGCACTTCTGCGACACGTCGCAGAACACCCCGGGCAACATCCCGTACGAGTCCTGATGCTGGCCCGCTCAGCCGGACCGTGGTGGGAACAGATCCTGAACGATGAGACCGTGGCCGGCGTGCTGTCGCACCCGCCGCAGGAGCTCAGCGGCCTCGAATTCGCCCCCGGCTCCGGTGAACTGCTCACCATGGTGGCCGGCGCATTCGACACCGCCCTGCGTCAAGTGCCCGGCTACGAGAGCCGCAGGCACCAGACACCCGCGTTCAAACTGCCATGGATCCTGCAGCCGCAGACCGCATACCTCCCGCTGAACGTGCACATCGCCGTCCTCGCCAGCGTCCTCGACGATGAGCAGGAAGGCAGCGAGACACCGACGTCCCCCGCACAGACTCTGCTGAGACACGAGAAGAAGTATTGGAACCGGCTGGCCGCCGAACGATCCCTCGGACATCAGGAGACACGGGACGTCGCGCTGGTCTTCGGCCTGCTGTGCGGTGCCCACAATCGTCAGCGTGCGGCAAGGACGATCGGGCTGCTTCCGGGATTCCGGTCCGACGTCGCCGAGGAAGCCAGGCGTTCCATCGCCCACTGGATCGCGGCCTTGTATCCGCCCGCCGACCCACGGGCGGAATATTGGGGTCAGCTGGCCCCCGACTGGCTGTTCGAGTACCTACTGGCCGCCACCGTTGCGGCAGAACCAGAGATGCTCGACAACCTCGCGAGCACCAGCGACGACGGGTCGCTGACTCACCTGACCGGGGCGCAGCTCTACCGCGCGACCACCGTTCTCACGGCCGCCGCCGCCCATGCCGGCGAGAACATCCAGCCCATAAGGTTCAAGCTGATGGAACTGGTCGCCATCCACAACCACGTGTTCTTGCCCTTCGCCTGTCTGGTCAGCATGCAGACGCCGTATCCCGAGCCGCTTCTGACGGCTCTGAGGGTCGTCATCGGCCACCCCTCCGCACAACTGTCGAGCCTGTACTCCATCCGTAGCCACATGCAGCCGGCGGGAGGAGTCCTGTCCGACCTCGGCCTGCTGGTGCAGGAGCGGATCGTCTCGATGTGGAGGGACTCCCCTGAAGGTGACGACGCCGAACGGCACCTCGCGCGCGAGCTCACCACACTCAGCAGCTATCTCGGGCGAGCCGGGCGCATCGACGAAGCTGTCTTGGCCAGCGGTGAGTCGGCCGCGATCCACCGGCGCAGGGGAGGCGGGGACACTGACATCGAGGAGTTCGTCATCGCTCTGACGAACCACGCGACGAACCTGACCAGCGTGGGAAACCATACGGAGTCGTACCAGATCTGCCAGGAAGTCGTCCATCTCCTGGACCATTCGGATCTTCCCCGCGAGGATCGCCGACGGCTCCTGGTCGGATCCCTGAACAACATCTGTCTCTACCACGAGAGGAACGGCGAGTTCGCACAAGCCTGCGAAGCGGTGACGCGCGCTGTCGCCCTCCAGCGAGAGGAACTCGCCTGCGAGGAGAAGGCACACCTCTTCCCCGAGGAAACCCTCGCGCAGCTGCTCATCAATCAGTTCAACTGCCTCGAACACCTTGGACGCACCAGCGAGGCGCTCGCAGCCGCGCAAGAGTGCACCGACATCTGGCGCGGTCTCTACCACGACCAGCCCGGCACATATGCCGACCCCTTCCAGGCCCAGGCGACACGACTGGCGCGCATGCTTCAAACCGAAGGCCAGCATGCCAAGGCCGCGTCGCTCTATGGCGAAGCCGCCCAAGCCCTGACCTGGTTGTCGGTCCGAGACTCGAAAAACTTGCTCTCCCTGGGCGTCACCCTCATGTTCCAGGCCCAGGAACTCAGCCACGCCGGTGCACCGTTCGCCTCCGTGGTCCATCTGCTGGAACGCGCGTGCGCGGCCCTGGGCACCGTGTTCCGTCAGGACCCGCAGAGCGTGGTGAACCGTTATCTCGAAGCCCTCAAGACCTTCATCCAAGGAGCGCAACTCGTTGCCGAGGACATCGACATCAAGCCCTACATGGCGGAGGTCGCCAACGTTTACGACTACGTCCTGTCTCTATGGGAGAGCGCAGGGCGGATCCCTGATGATGTCATGACCGTGCCCAACTTCGCGATGTACGTGTCCTGGGCGATCGAAGACGGCGATTTCACGACCGCGATCGAGCTGTGCGAACGAGTCGAGGCTCTCTCCTCGGACACCGTCGACGCCGACGCCCACCTGGACCAGAAGGTCCTCCATGCCACGCTCATGATGTTGCGAGCCAAGGCCCTGGCCCGCCGGGGAGACGTCCCCGAAGCAGTGGACATCGCGAAGGACGCCGCGGCCCGGCTGGCCGATTGCGCCACACCGGAGAACTACTGGCCGGCCTTCGTCGCGGCCGAGGGCCTGTGGGACGTGGCGCGGCACGCCTCCGCCGTCGACGCGCCTCGGGCAGCCATCGCCCTGAGCCAGGCGGGTGCCGCCATCGCACTCCGGTACGTGGCGGTCGTTCCCGACGTCATGACCCCCGTCCTCGACAACAATCTGGCCCTTCGCGCTCAGACCCACGCAGGACTCGGCGAGCACGATGTGGCCGCGGCATTGCTCGAAGAGATCCTGGGGCACGTCAGAGAACTCTCCGACCGGGAGACGGAGCAGAACGACGATCCGCTGGTCACCTTCGACATCCGCCGAACGCCCACAGGACCGAGTGGCGTCGAGAGCCTCGATCAGGTCCTGTCCCTGTACATCACGGAACTGCGCGAGCTCGGCCGCGATGAGGAACTTCTCGCGGCCATGGCGGAGCTGGTGGAGCTCAGACGACGTCTCTGTGAAGCGGACGGGCAACCCGGTCAGACCCTGTCCTACGCCTGGATCGCGCGGATCTACGCCCAGACTCTGGTCGACGGCGGTCGGCCGGAGGACGCCGCGGCCCATTCCAGGGCTGTGGTGGCGGCTCTGAAGGACCTGCCGGTGACGGACGAGGGCTCTCAGAAGCTACGGGCGATGATCCTTCACGAGAGCGCGATCGTGCTGTCCCGTGCGGAAGCCGCCGACGAGGCCCTGATCGCGCTCTCCATCTGCATGGAGATCTACCGGACCGACCCGCACACCTCCCCCAAGGACATGGCGTCCACGCTGGATCACCTGTCGATAGTGCTGAGCGAGACAGGACGATTGGAGGAGTCGTGCGCCGCGGGCGAGCAGGCACTCACCATGTGGCGACGTCTCGCCGCGCAGGACGCGGACGAGCTCGTGAGCCTCGGCTACTCCCTCCATAATCAGGCCCTGATCCGGGGAAGGGCGGGCAGGGAAGACGAATCGCGCGCACTGCGCGCCGAACTGGAAGCACTGCTGGCCGAGCACGGCGAATGACGCGATGATGACCAGATGTCATGGTTCCAGATGTCGCAAGCACAAGCCGTGATTCTCGCCGCCACCGTGGGAGCCACCGGCGCCATCATCGGTGGTGCCATCGCCTCCCTCCTCACCCAACTGCTGAGCGGACGCGCCCAGCGGCGTCGCCAGTGGGACGAGATTCGTCACACCGCCTACGCGCGTGTGACCGAGACCTTCCACACCGCCCTGGGCCTCTATGACGTCACCGGGCGGTTGCGGGCCGACCGCATGACCGAGCGCCGCGCCGCCGACGACCTGTTGGCCGCCTACTCTCGCGCCGCGCTCCTGTCGCGAACCGACAGCACGATGGCGGCGCTGGAGCACCTGCACGACGTGGCACAGGACCTCTGGGACCGCCCCTCCCGGCCCTGGCCGGAGATCGACGGGCAATGCCGTCACGCCGAGCGGGCCTTTCGCAGGGCCGCCAGGGCCGAGCTGGGCCTGCCGACGCGGCGTGGCCTGCCCGAACCCGCACTCCTGCCAACGGCACAGGCGCCTCACCCGGCCGAGCTCGGCCGGGTCTCGGCCGCACCCTTGTCAGGAGCTGGGGCGGACGACGCCGACCCGGGCTCGGAGAAGGCCAAGGACAGCTTCACCGAGAACGTGCCATCCGCTGGCGACGAGCACAAATAGGCCCCTTCCCCCGGCGTGAACGCGACGTTGAACCCCACTTCAAGGCCCCCGACACGCAAGGGAACCGTGGGCGTGTCCTTCAGCGCCCGTGTCACGGTGGCCAGCACCGACTGGATGGCGGCGCGCAGGTCGTCCTCATGGTCGGACAGGTCAGCAGAACCATGGCGCCGTGCAGAGATCTGCCTTCCGTCCCCAGACGGCGGCTGCCGTGTCTCGACTCGCACCTTCGCATCGGACATGCAGGCACCCTCTTCTCTCGATGACCGACCCCCGCGACACCCTAGCGGCGGCCGCACAGCCGATCAGCTAGGTCTCCGGCGGGAAATTCTGGCGGCAGCGCAGCCCGCCAGGAGATGGCGTGAACACCGCGGTGAGCCACCGGTCCAAAGCGGTGAGCACCTCGATCTGCGCCACGACCGAGTAGGCGATCTCGCCGCTGACCGTCTCCCCGGCCGAGACCAGCGCCCGCATCCCGGAGGTGCTCATCGGGATCTCGCGCGCGTCGGTCAGCCGCAAGCGCCACCCCGCGGTGCTCGTGCCCACGCCGAACGCGGCGAGACTCACCAGCGTCCTGGTCAGCTCGGTGCGGCGCGAGCGGGCCCGTTCGGCCTCCATGCCGGGAGAGAGCGGGCCCACGGGCAGCTCCAGCGTCGCGCGCAGCGCGCCGGACCGTTCGATGACGACTGTCTCCTGCTCCTGGATCTCCATCGGCTCCAGCTCACGCAGCACGGCCCCGGGCAGATGCAGCGAGAGCTCCGCGGAGCGGAAGCGGCAGCCCTCGTCGGGCAGGAGGGTCAGGTCGAGCTCAAGCGACCACTCGCCGGCGCCCTTCGAGGTCCAGCGCGGCACGCCGAGAGCGATGCGGTTGCGCTTGTGGCGCGCGGTCTGCCACACCTGCTCTGCGGCCCACGAGCGGCGGCCCCGGGTGTCGAGCGGGGCCAGGTCGAAGGTGGCGAACAGCGGATCCTCTGCGGTCATGGGGCGCCTTCCTTGGCAAGGTCGAGCAAGGGCCAGCCGATCAGTTTGAAGCCCGCCCAGTCGTAGAGCGGGAGACTCTCGCGCGCCCGGGCCTGAGCCGTCGCGAGCGCCGCGGCCACGTCGACGCGGCCGCGCTCGCGGCGCTGCCGCTCCATCTGACGGTAGAGGTCGAGGATGATCGCCTGGGTGCGGGTGTCGTCGACCGGCCACAAAGTGGCCAGCACGGCCCTGGCCCCCGCCGCCAGCATCCCCCGGCTGAGCCCGAGGAAGTCACTGGGCACCACCTGGCCCAGCCCTGTCTCGCAGGCGCTGAGCACGACCAGGTCGGCGTGCAGCCGCCAGTCGGCCAGATCGCGCAGGGAGAGGATCTCCTCGCGCACCGGATCCTGCGTGACTCGCAGCAACAAGCCGGAATCGGTGAAGTTCTGGGTGTCGAAGTAACCGTGACAGGCGAAATGCACGATGGCCGCCGCCGCCACGGACTCGCGTACGTCCTCCTTGCTCAAGTGCCGGCCGGACACGCACCTGCCGCCTTCGAAGGTCAGTGCCACCGCCCTGGCCTCGTCCGGGAAGGCGACGCCCACCGTCACCAGCGGGACGGCGGAGGCGTGGGGCGGGCGGGCCCTGGCCAGGGCGAGGGTGGTGAAGCTGGGCGCGTAGAAGGCAGGAGCCCCTTCGAGTACGGCGTGCAGCGGGAGCCGCTGGAGATCGCCCTCGGCCATGAAGAGCACCTGCTCGCCGGATGCGAGCTCCTCCAGCGCGGGACGCAGCAGTTGCCGCAGCCTTGGCGGCCAGGTCTGCGCGCCGTGCCCGCCGTACTCGACCAGTTCCTGGTCGAAGTCGGCGAGGAGCCGGGTCACCTCGGCCGGGCCGAGCGGGCTGTCCACGAAACGGGGAGCCGGGTCGCCGGCGCGAAGGAGGCCCAGCACGAGCCGGTCGCCGAGGTGGTCGAGGGAGACGGCGAGAGTGGGGACAGGCAGCTCCCCGAGCAACGCTCTCGCCCGAGACGGTGGGACGTCGTCCGCAAGGCGGGTGGCCAGCAGATCGCCCAGAGCAAGCGCCCGCGACTGGTCGAGAGCCTGCGCGGCGCGGCTGAACTCCTGCTCGTCGAGGTAGTACGCGGCGGCCGCCTTGGTCAGGCCGGCCGCCTCGGCGGCCAAGGACACCCGGTCGCGGTCGCTGCGCAGGCTCCGCCGCAGGCGGGTCCAGCGGGTGGTCAGCGAGCCGAGGTGCTTCTCGACGGAGGAGGCGTCGCGGCGGGCCAGGGCCAGACGGAGCAGCTCGCTCTCGGCGTCGGCGGCGAGCGTCTCCTGGCCGAGGGATCGGGCGATCTCCAGCGCGGCACGGGCGTCGGCGAGCGCCACCTCCGGCAGGTGAGGGCCGAGCAGGCTTGCGCGGTTGAGCAGGGCCATCGCCTCGTTGTAGCGGTCGCGGCCACGGTGGACCTCGATCGCCTGTCCCATGGCGTGCTCCACGCCGGCGATGTCTCCCTCGTCCAGCAGCCGGCGCGCCCGGTCACTCCAGCTCCAGCCGAGCAGCAGCGGATCCGACGACTGGGCGGCCCCCTCCCGCAGGGCCTGGGCGATCCTGGGCGGCAGCTCGTCGGCCGAGCTGATGTGCGTGGCGAGCAGTGTCAGCGTGCGCAGCGCCCACTCCCGCTCACCCAGCAGCTCGAACTCCCCCAGCGCGTCGGCCGCCATCGCCATCGCCTGAGCGCGGCGGCCCAGCAGGAAGAGCGCTGAGGCCAGGTTCATCTGGTTCATCGCGAGGCCCGGCGCACGGTCGTACCGTCGCAGCAGGTCGCCGGCGCGCTCGTAGGCCGCTACCGCCTCGTCCAGCCGGTCCGCGTAGCGCAGGGCGATCCCAAGCCTGCCGGATATGTCGGCGATCTGGAGTTCTTCCCCGAAGCGCTCGGCCACCCGCAGGGCTGCCTCGTACTGCACGATCGCCTCGTCATAGCGGCCCGTCCAACGGCAGGCCGTGCCCAGGGCGATCCTGGCGGCCAGCTCGTCGTCGGCGTCCGCCCAGTCGCCGCCCGAGGCCAGCTCGATCGCCAGGCGGAGGGGTGCCTCGGCGAGCTCCGGGCGGTTCAGGTCGACGGCGGCCGTTCCGGCGGTCACCGCGGCCCGCCGCCGCACACCCGGGGAGCTCATCGTCTCCAGCTCGGCGATCATGCGGGCCAGGGCCGCCTCCGGGTCCGCCGCCTCCCGCAGCGCGCTCCCGGCAGGGCTCGGTTCCCCCGCCAGCTGGGTCCGCAGCCGTACGACCCGGCCGTGATGATGCACAGCCGCGTCGGGATCGACGTCGAGGAGCAGCTCGCTCAACGACTGCCGGACGGCGAGCTCAAGCTGCGGATCGTCAACGCGGATCGCCTCGGCCAGCGCGAGCCGCAGGTCCGCTTCGGCCGGCTCGTGCCGGTCGTGCAGGCGGGCGAGCTGGAGCCGGACGGCGGCGCGTTCCCGCACCCGGTGAGCGGGCAGCGATTGGAGCAGCTCCGTCAGAGTCTCGCGGGCCTCGTCGTTCCTGCCCTCGTCGACGAGGGCCATGGCGCTGTCCCACAGTGCCTCGGACGCGTCGCCAACCCCGGCCGGCGTGCCGGCGATCCAGGCCAGGAGCCGGTCGAAGTCGGCCTCCGCCCAGCCGGGTGCGGCCATCGCGGCCCCCTCGGCGGCGACCTCACGAGCGAGCTCGCGCTGCCCGGTCGCACTCAGGCTCACCGCGAGGTTGTAGCGGCCGCGCACACGCCTGTCCAGGTCGCCGGAACGGTCGGCTTCCTCGACATAGCGTTGCAGGGTGGCCACGGCGCGGTGCTCGTGCCCGCGTTCGTGCTGGACGCGGCTGAGCAGGTCCAGGGCGGACAGCAAGGTCTCGCCCGGCTCGGCCTCTTCGGCCACGATGACGGCCGTCCGCTCCGCGGCGATCAGGTCGCCGCTGTCCCGCCAGGCCTCGGCGGTGGTCAGCAGGGCGGCCAGCGCGTCGGGCGTCAGCTCGTACGCGCCAAGCGCCGCCGCCACTACCCGGGCGAGCGGGAGCCCGGTCACGGGATCGACGGCGACGAACCGGCGCACCAGGGCGAGCAGCAGGTCTGGTGCGCCCACCGGAGCGTCCGCCGCCGCGGCGGCCAGTGCCTGCTCCTCGTCCCACTCCTGGCCGTGCAGCCGCTCGGCCGCCTCCAGGAGCCTTCGCCACCCGCTGGAGATCACCGCCGTGAACAGTTCGCTTCCGTCCTCTCCCACCAGCAGGTCACCCACCGCACGGAGCCTGGCCGAGAGCAAGAAGTCACCGGCCTCCTGCCTGGCCCTGATCAGCGCGACGACCGGATCCACCAGGTCGGTTCGTTCGGACTCGCCGAGAGCGGCCACCGCGGCGGTCAGCTCGCCGGCGTCGGCCGAATGCGCCAGGCCCAGGAGCCTGCGGACCGGCTCCGCCAGCTCACCCAGGCCGCTCAGGTCGAGCTCGTCCAGCCAGTGCTGTTCCCTGTGCCGGTCGATCGGATGGTCTTCCAGGTCCTCCCGCCGCATGACCTCCAGATAGCCGGGATCGAGCTCGACGGTCGGATCGATGCGTTTGGCCAGGTGGTAGTGAAGCCGGGCCTCCTCGTCAGCGCCGCGCCGGCGCAGCACGCGGGCCAGATGGGCGTGCAGGTCGGCCCAGAAGGGCGACTGGTCGTACATGGCGATGGGGAGGTGGCGAGTCCGGTAGGTGACGTCCCGCTCCAGGACGGCGCGTAACTCCAGCTCGGCACGTTCCAGATCCCCCATGCCCTCGTGACAGAGAGCCATCTGGACGTGAACGCCGCCCGGCGGGTCCTCGTGGACCGCCTGCAGGTGCTCCAACGCCTCGGCGTGGCGTTCGAGACCCAGCAGCGCGTTGCCGGCCAGAGCCCGGGCGCCGCGGTGCGCCGGATCCAGCGCGATGGCTCGCCGGGCCCAGTCGAGGCCGGCAGCATGGTCGCCGCGATGTGAGGCGACACAGCCCAGGCTGTAGAGCGCCTCGGCCGAACCCGGATCGGCGGCCAGAGCCCGGTGATAGGCGGCTTCGGCCCCGTCGAGATCGCCCTGCTCCAGCAGGGCGTCGCCGCGCGAGATGGCCTGACTCGCACCGTCCCCGGCCATGGCGCCTCCCTGCGGGTCATCGCCATTGTGGCAAGCCGGCGCGCGGCGGACAACGGTGAGCGCGGCTGGGGCCGCTCCAGGTCAAGGTCCTCGCGTCGAGCACCAGGATCGCCGTACCGAGGCACCACGCCATGAATCCCGTCTACGACTTCACCGGTCAGGTCGCCCTCGTCACCGGAGCCGGCCACCGCCCGCGCCTTCGCCGAGTCCGGGGCCGCCGTCGCCCAGGCGCTGATGCGTTACTACGGACGCTGGTCAGAACGCGGAATCCTGGCGGTCGGGCTGGGCCTGTGCGCGGCGCCCCAGCGTGCGGTCGAGGGCGATCCGGGTGAGCCATCCAAGGCCGGCCGTGAAGAGCGGCGGCCACACGATCGGGCCGACGGTATAGCCCACCAGCACCGCGAGCGGGATCCACACCCGGTTCACGACCTGGTGGAGCGGGCCCGCGGGGCGGGCCCCGGCCAGCCGTACCAGGTCGGGCAGGACGAAGAAGGCCAGCGCGGCGGCCGTGGTCGACAGGCCGTACTTCTGACTCTCGAAGACGGCGAACGCCGCCAAAAACAGCGCGAACGCGCCCCAGGCGAACCTCTGCGGCAGACGGGAGGCCCCTGATGCGCGCGGCGGTCCGGTGTTGCTCTGCACGCGCACAGCCTACAGATGATCAACCCACGAGCCGGGGCCCGCCTGGAGGTAGGCGAGGACGGCCATGACGCGGCGGTTGTGGTCGTCGGAGGGCGGGAGGCCGAGCTTGGCGAAGATGTTGTTGGTGTGCTTGCCGATCGCCTTGTCCGTGACCCCGAAGCGGTTCGCTATTGCCAGGTTGGACAGGCCCTCCGCCATCAGGGCGAGGACCTCGCGCTCCCTGACGGTCAGCTTCGCCAGGGGCTCGTCCCTCGACCGGCGGGTCAGGAGCTGGGAGATCACCTCCGTGTCCATGGCGGTGCCGCCGCCGGCGACCCTGCGCACCGACTCGACGAACTCCGCCACATCGCCGATGCGGTCCTTCAGGAGGTATCCGATGCCGCCCGACCGGTCCGACAGGAGCTCGCGGGCGTAGAGCTGCTCGACGTACTGCGACAGGATCAGCACCGGGAGCCCCGGCCGGCGGCGCCGGGCCTCCAGGGCGGTGCGCAGGCCCTCGTCGGTGAAGGTGGGCGGCAGCCGTACGTCGATGACGGCCACGTCGGGGGTCCGCTCCACCAGAGCCGTCAGGAGCATGGGGCCGTTGTCCACCGCCTCGACGACCTCGAAGCCGTGCGCCGACAGCAGCCGGATCAGGCCGTCGCGGAGCAGGGCGAGGTCCTCGGCGATCACAACGCGCACGGCAGCTCCATGGTGAGAGTGGTCGGTCCGCCCGGCGGGCTCTGTACGGTCAGCGTCCCGTCGAAGGCGGACAGGCGTTCGGCGATCCCGCGCAGGCCGGTGCCCGCCGCCGGATCCGCGCCGCCGTGCCCGTCGTCGCCGACGACCAGGCGGAGGCCGTCACCGGTGCGGCGCAGGCGTACCCACGCACGGGTGGCCCGGCTGTGCTTGGCGACGTTGGACAGGGCCTCGGCCGCGGCGAAGTAGAGCGCGGACTCGACCGGCGGCTCGGGGCGGCCGGTCAGGACGAGGTCCGTGGCGACCGGGACGGGACAGGTCAGGGTGGCCGCCTCGATCGCGCCCGCCAGGCCGCGGTCGGCGAGCACGGGCGGGTGGATGCCGCGCACCAGATCGCGCAGGTCGGTGAGGGCCTGTCCGGCCGACTCCCAGGCCTCCTCGATCAGCTCGCGGGCCTGCTCAGGGTCGTCGGCGCTCCTGGCCAGGCCGAGGCTCATCCGTACGGCGATGAGCCTGGCCTGGGCGCCGTCGTGCAGGTCGCGCTCGATCCGGCGCAGTTCGGCCGCCCGCGCGTCGACGGCGGCGGCCCTGGAGGCGGTCAGCTCCCGTACCCGCCGGGCCAGCGGGCCACCGCCGCCGAGGAGCAGTTCGGCTAGCCGGGCCTCGGCCAGTCCCATGAGCGCGGCGGTGACCAGGGCGAGCGCCGAGAGGGTGAGCAGGGCCAGGCTGAGCGTGAAGGTCACGTCCGGGCCGTTGACAGCGGGCTCCAAGGAGAAGATGACGCCCACGGTGTTGACCACGGCGGCCACCGCCATCAGGAGGGCCGGGCCGACGACGGCGTTGATCGCCAGCCAGGCCGGCACGCGCGGGCCGGGCTCACGCGCGGGGACGGCCCGGCCCAGCGCCGCTCCCGCCCACGCGCGCTGCAGCGAGACGAGGGCCGCGCGGACGGCCGGCACCCAGGCGAGGACCACGGCCACACCCGTGATCGCGTTCAGCGGCACCCCGGCCGCCGCGATCAGCCCTCTCCTGACTCTGCTCACCCCGCCAGTCTGCCTGCCGATCACCGGTCACACGGTAGGCCCAGCCCTACCTTCGAGGGCGGGAAATGCCACCTCAGGTGCTGGGCGTGGGCGGATGGAGGGCGCGGACACCCGCGGCGAGGCTGGATCGCGTGATCGAAGTCAACGACCTCACCGTCAGGTACGGCGACGCCACCGCGGTGGACGCGCTCACCTTCGCCGCCAAACCGGGCCAGGTGACCGGTTTCCTCGGACCCAATGGCGCCGGTAAGTCCACCACGATGCGGGCCGTCCTCGGCCTGGAAGCCCCGCAGGCCGGCACCGCCCTGGTCGCCGGGCGGCCCTACGCCTCGCTCGAACGCCCGCTGCTGACGCTCGGCGCGCTGCTGGACGCCGGAGCCGTCCACGGGGGCCGTACCGCGCGGGCGCACGTGGCGTGCGTGGCGCGCAGCAACGGCATCGGCCCGGCCCGGGTGGACGAGGTGATCGACCGGGTGGGGCTGACGCCGGCGGCGGGCAGGCGGATCGCGCGGTTCTCCCTGGGCATGAAGCAGCGGCTCGGGATCGCGGTGGCGCTGCTGGGCGACCCGGAGGCGCTGATGTTCGACGAGCCGGTCAACGGACTGGACCCGGAGGGCGTGCGGTGGATCCGCGAGCTGATGCGCGCGCTGGCCGCGGAGGGCCGGGCGGTGCTCGTCTCCAGCCACCTGATGGCCGAGATGGCCGTGACCGCCGACCACGTCGTGGTGGTGGGGCGCGGCCGCCTGATCGCCGACACGGCCATGGCGGCCCTCGCCGAGCGGCACCGGCGCGACGTGCTCGTCCACGCCGCCGACCCGGCGGCGCTGGCGACGGTTCTGCGGGCCGGCGGGGCCGTCGTCCGGGCGGAGGACGGGCTGGCGGTGACCGGGCTCTCGGCCAGGCGCATCGGCGAGCTGGCCTTCGCCCACGGCATCGCGCTGTACGAGCTCACGCCGCGCGAAGCCTCTCTGGAGGAGGCGTACATGGAGCTGACCGGCGACAGCAGGGAGTACGTGGCGCGATGAAGGACGCGATCGCGGCGGAGTGGCTGAAGTTCAGAACGCTCCGCTCCAACCTCTACCTGCTGACCTCCGCACTGATCGCGGTGGTCCTCAGCGCGGGCGTGGCCTTCCTGGTCGCGCGCGGTTTCGACGCCCAGCAGGGCGCGGACCTGCGCCGCTTCGACAGCCTGCGCGACGGGCTGGGCGCCGGCCTGCCCTTCGCCCACCTCGTGACGGGCGCGCTCGGCGCGCTGTCCATCACCACCGAGTACGGCACGGGCCACATCAGCACGAGCCTGACGGCCGTCCCGGCCCGCCGTACCTTCCTCCTCGCGAAGATCCCGGTCCTGGTGGCCGTGACCCTGGTCGCGGGGCAGGTGCTGGTCTTCGGCATGTACGCCGCCACCACGGCGGTCCTCGGCGCCAGAGCGGGCACGGTGCTGCTGAACGGGCAGACGCTCGGCGCCTCCCTGTCCGAGCCTGGCGTCCTGGCCGGGCTGCTGATCACCGGCGCCTCGATGCCGCTGGTCGCGCTCATGGGGCTGGGACTCGGCACGGCGATCCGTTCCACGGCGGGCACGCTGGTCACGCTGATCGTCCTGCTGCTGATCCTGCCGTTCGCCGCGCAGACCCTGCCGCGTCCGCTCGGCGACCGGATCGGCGCGCACCTCGTCGGGGCGCTGCCCGGCCAGATCGCGGCCGACGGCCTGCTCACCCCGCTCGCCGCGGGCTCCTTGCTGGCCGCGTACCCCGTGGCCGCCTTGGCCGCCGCGGTGGTCGCCATCGCGCTGCGCGGGCGCCGCCTCCGGCCGCTGCTCGCCGGTTCGGCCGCCACGATCCTCCTGGTGGGCGCCGTGCCCGCATCCGCCGCCGCCGTTCCCGAGTCCACCTTGACGTGGAAGCCCTGTGACAAGCTGCTCTGCGGCGAGATCCGCGTACCCGTCGACTGGGCCGACCCCCAGGGCCGTACGATCACGCTCCCCCTCGCGATGCTCCCCCACACCGGCAGGCGCCACCGCATCGGCGTGCTGTTCTCCATCCCCGGCGGGCCCGGCGGGTCCGGAGTGCAGGACCTCGAACGGCGCGCGGGCAGCTTCGCCCAGATCCGGGACCGTTTCGACGTCGTCAGCCTCCTGCCGCGCAACGGCATCGAGCTGGGCGTCCTCGACCAGGACTGCCTCAGCACCGGCCCGTGGATCACCCCGCCCGGCGATGAGCGCGAGTGGGCCGCGCTGGCCCGTACGAACCGGGCGGCCGCCGAGCGCTGTCGCGCCGTCGACCCTGAGCTGTTCGGTCACCTCGACTCCGTCTCTTTCGCGCGCGACATCGAGGCGATCCGTACGGCGATGGGCGAGCCGCAGTTCACCTTCATGGCGACCTCCTACGGCGGCGTTCCCGGGCTCGCCTACGCCACGCTCTTCCCCGGCCGGGTACGGGCGATGTACCTGGACGGCGCCGTCAATACGCTCCGGGACAAGAGCGAGGAGGACCGGGCGCGCTACGCCCTCATGGAAGCGCAGTTCACCCGCTTCGGCCAGTGGTGCGCGAACGACTCCGCCTGCGCGCTGCACGGACGCGACGTCGGCACGGTGTGGAACGACCTCCGCTCCGCCGCCGACCGCTCCCCCGTGCCGGCCGAGAAGGGAGTCGCCTACAGCGGCTTCGACATCGCCGTGGCCGCCATGCCGGACCTCGTCACGCCCGGCGCCGACCGCGCACGGTGGAAGGAGCTGGCCCAGGCGATCAGGCGGGCAGAAAAGGGGGACGCCACCGGATTCTCCGACTACGTCAAGGCGGGAACGCTGGGCAGCCTGAAGCCACCCTCGTTCGTCGGGATGAACATGACCCATTGCCTGGACGGGATCGGCTATCGCGACTACGCGGAGTACCGCCGCCTGCGAGCCCTGGGCGACCGGATCGCGCCGCACCTGTCCGGCAACGAGCTGTGGCACCCGCTGGGCTGTGTGGGCTGGCCGGAACCGGTACGCACCCTCACCGCTCCGCTTCCCGTGGACCGGCTGCCGCCGTTCGTCGGCGCGGGAACGTGGACCGACTACGCGGACACCGCCGACCTCGCCCTCCGGGTGCCGGGATCGGGCACGATCCGCTTCGAGGGGCATGGGCACGGGCTGTACCACTCGGGTGACCCGTGCACGATCGCGTACGCCAACCGCTACTTCATCGACCTCCGCGTCCCGCCCAGGAACACCGTCTGCCGCGCGGAGAGCTGAGGTCGCAGGTCGGTCAGCAGCAGAAGTTCAGATAGTTCTGCAGGTCGCCGAGGATGCGGGCGACGCCGTCGCGATCGCCGCGATACAGCACTTCCTTGCCGTCGCGGCGGGAGGTGACGATGCCGCCGCGGCGGAGGAGGGCGAGTTGCTGGGAGGCGGCGGACTGGCTGATGCCGGCGCGTTCGGCGACCTGGTTGACCGACAGCTCGCTGCCTTGGGCGAACAGCAGCATGATCTGCTGGCGCCCGGGGTTGGACAGGGCCTTGAGGAAGTCCTGGGCGGCCTGCGGCAGCTGCGGCGCGCACGCGGCATCCGCCGCCTCGTCCGTCGGCGCGACTGATGATGTCGTGGTCTCGGCCATGCCTGCTCCCTCCTGTCCCCCGCACCCTACCCTCATACCAACTTATTGACATATTAAAATATGACGGTACGTTCTCCGACATGCCCATCGACAACGACCGCATCCTGATCGTCGGGGCCGGGCAATCCGGCCTGGCCGCCGCGCACGCCGCACTTGAGCAGGGGCTACGGCCCGTGCTGCTGGAGGCGTCCGACCGGGCGGCCGGGTCCTGGTCGCGTTACTACGACAGCCTCGCCCTGTTCTCGCCCGCCCGCTACAGCAGCCTGCCCGGCCTGGCCTTCGCCGGAGACCCCGAGCGCTACCCGCGCCGCGACGAGGTCGTCGCCTATCTGGAGCGCTACGCCGCCGCCCTGACCAGGCGCGGCGCCGAGCTGCGCACCCTCGCCCGGGTCGAGGCCGTCCACGACGCCGGTGCGCCCGGCAGGAGAGGCTTCCTCGTGCGTCTGGCCGACGGGCAGGAGCTGACCGCCCCCGCCGTCATCGCGGCCAGCGGCTCCTTCGACCGCCCGTACCGGCCTGCCCTGCCGGGCCTGGACGCCTTCGCCGGCCCGGTGCTGCACGTCGCCGACTACCGCTCGCCGGCCTCGCTGCCGGGCGAGCACGTCGTCGTGGTGGGATCGGGCAACTCGGCGGTCCAGGTCGCGTACGAGCTGGCCGACCGGCGCCGGGTCACGCTGGCCAGTCGGACGCCGATTCGCTTCGTCGAGCAGCGCCCGCTCGGGCGGGACCTGCACTTCTGGTTCCGCGTGACCGGGTTCGACCGGCTGCCGCTGGCCCGCGCCGAGCAGCCGCCCGCCTCGCCGGTGCTGGACGACGGCCGCTACCGGCGCCGCGCGATGTTCACGCGCCTGGACGGTGAGCACGTGGTCTGGCCTGACGGCGGGCGCGAACGCGTCGACGCGGTGCTGCTGGCCACCGGCTACCGGCCGAACCTGCCCTACCTCGCCGACCTGGGCGCGCTGACCGCCGACGGGCGCCCGCGCCAGCGCCGCGGCCTGTCCCTGACCCGTCCCGGACTGGGCTACCTGGGCCTGGAGTGGCAGCGCACCCCCTCCTCCAACACGCTGCGCGGGGTCGGCGCCGACGCCCGGCGCGTCGTCGCCGCGCTCGCCCGCCGCCTGCTTCGATGAAACTCTAATTTGACATCTCTCTAAGTCGTCGGGCATCCTGCCGGACGAGCGTACTTAGACAATCTTCAAAACAGCGCGGGCCTTCGGGGTCCGCGAGAACCAGAGGAGCTGCACCATGAGCGGATGCTGCGGTCCGACCGCCGTCGAGCTGGAGCCCAGCCGCCAGGCCGCCCAGCCTGGAGACCTGCCCATCGTGGTCATCGGCGCCGGGCCGGTCGGGCTGGCGGCGGCGGCTCATCTGGCCGAGCGTGGGCTCGACTTCGTCGTGCTGGAGGCCGGCGAGCAGGCGGGCGCGTCGGTGGCCCGGTGGAGCCACGTACGGGTGTTCAGCCCGTGGAAGTACGACATCGACGCCGCCGCCCGCCGCCTCCTGGAGGCCGGCGGCTGGAACGCGCCGGATGCCGAGTGGCTGCCGACCGGCGCCGAGCTGATCGACGACTACCTGGCCCCGCTGGCCGAGCTGTTCGGCGACCGGGTCCGCACCGGCGCCAAGGTGTCCGCGATCAGCAGGCTCGGCTACGACCGGGTCCGCACCGCCGGCCGCGAGCAGGCGCCGTTCCTGATCCGCCTGGCCGACGGCGGCGAGCTGCACGCCCGCGCCGTCATCGACGCCTCCGGCACGTACGCCACCCCGAGCGTGCTCGGCGCCTCCGGCCTGCCCGCCCACGGCGAGGCCGACGCGGGCGAACTGGTCGACCACGCGCTGCCCGACGTGCTCGGCGCCGACCGCGACCGCTACGCCGGCAAGCACGTCCTGGTCGTCGGCGCCGGCCACTCGGCCGCCACCACGCTGCTCGCCCTCGCCCAGTTGGAGGACACCCCGATCACCTGGGCGATTCGCGCCGGCAGCGCCGCCCGCGCCTACGGCGGCGGCGAGGCCGACGCGCTGCCCGCCCGCGGCGCGCTCGGCACCCGCCTGCACGCCCACGTCACCTCCGGCCGCATCCGCCTGATCACCGGCTTCTTCACCCACGCCCTCGAACGCGACGTCGAACAGGTACGGGTGATCAGCCGCGACCCGTCCGGCGCGGAGCAGAGCGTCTCCGCCGACCGCATCGTGGCGGCCACCGGCTACCGCCCCGACCACACCATCGCCGGCGAGCTGCGCCTCGACCTGGACCCGATCCTGGGCTCCACCCGCGCGCTGGCGCCGCTGATCGACCCCAACGCGCACTCCTGCGGCACCGTCCCGGCGCACGGCGCCGCCGAACTCGCCCACCCCGAGGACGGCTACTACGCCATCGGCGTCAAGAGCTACGGCCGCGCCCCGACCTTCCTGCTGGCCACCGGCTACGAGCAGGCCCGCTCCGTCGTCGCCGCGCTGGCCGGCGACTGGGAGGCAGCCCGGGACGTGCGGCTGGACCTGCCGGAGACCGGCGTGTGCTCCTCCGGCCTGGCCGAGGCCCAGGAGCAGCGAGTCGGCCTGGCCACCGGAATCAGCGGCGGCCTGCTCGGCACCCCGCTGCCGCTCGCCACCGCCGGAGCGTCCCAGGGCGGCTGCTGCGGCTGACCCGCACCCATTACGAAGTGAGCTCGGTGAGCAGCCTCTCCACCCGCGTACGGATCTCATCGCGGACCTGCCGCACCATCTCGATGCCCTGGCCGGCGGGGTCGTCAAGCTGCCAGTCCTCGTAGCGTTTGCCGGGGAAGACGGGGCAGGCGTCGCCGCAGCCCATGGTGATCACGGCGTCGGAGGACTCGACCGCGTCCATGGTGAGCACCTTGGGCTGCTCGCCGGTGATGTCGATGCCCTCCTCGCGCATGGCCTCGACGGCGATGGGGTTGACCTGGTCGGCGGGCGCGGACCCGGCGGAGCGGACCTCGATCCGGCCCGCGGCCAGGTGGGTGAGCCAGCCGGCGGCCATCTGGGAGCGTCCGGCATTGTGCACGCACACGAACAGGACGCTGGGCTTGTCACGCACGTACGGGCTCCTTGATGAACAGGCGGCGGCCGGCCAGGCTGACGTAGACCAGGGCGACCAGGACGGGGACCTCGATGAGCGGGCCGACCACGCCGGCCAGGGCCTGGCCGGAGGTGACGCCGAAGACGCCGACCGCGACCGCGATGGCCAGCTCGAAGTTGTTGCCGGCGGCGGTGAAGGCCAGCGTGGTGGCGCGTTCGTAGCCCAGGCCGATCAGCTTGCCGGCCAGGAACGAGCCGCCCCACATGAACGCGAAGTAGGCCAGCAGCGGCAGCGCGATGCGGGCCACGTCGCCGGGCCGCGAGGTGATCATGCCGCCCTGCAGGGCGAACAGGATGACGATGGTGAACAAGAGCCCGTACAGGGCCAGCGGCCCGATCTTGGGCAGGAAACGGCTCTCGTACCAGGTGCGGCCGCGGGCGCGTTCGCCGAGCTTGCGCGAGGCGTATCCGGCGGCGAGCGGGATGCCGAGGAAGATGAGCACGTAGAAGGCGATGTCCCAGGCCGACACCTGCAACGCGGCCTGCGGCAGGCCGAGCCAGCCGGGCAGCACCTGCAGGTAGAACCAGCCCAGCGCGCCGAACGCGACCACCTGGAAGATCGAGTTGAGCGCGACCAGGACGGCCGCGGCCTCGCGGTCGCCGCAGGCCAGGTCGTTCCAGATGAGCACCATGGCGATGCACCGGGCCAGCCCGACAATGATCAGCCCGGTGCGGTACTCGGGCAGATCCGGCAGGAGGCTCCAGGCCAGGGCGAACATGACGGCCGGGCCGAGGACCCAGTTCAGCACCAGGGAGGACATCAGCAGGCGGCGGTCGCCGGTGACGGTGCCCAGACGGTCGTAGCGGACCTTGGCCAGCACCGGGTACATCATCAGCAGCAGTCCGAGCGCGATCGGCAACGAGATCTCGCCGACCTTCACCGCCTCCAGCGCGGTGTTCAGCCCGGGTACGAGCCGTCCGAGCAGCAGCCCGGCGGCCATGGCCGCGATGATCCACACCGGCAGGTACCGGTCGAGGGCGGACAGCCCGGCGATGACGCCCTGCGGCGGGGAGGAGGACATGACGCGCGCTCCTCAGACGGTGGCGGGCACGTCGAGCAGGGCCGACAGCTCACCCAGCGTCTCGGGCACCAGCCGGTAGTACACCCACGAGGCGCGCCGCTCGGAGGTCAGCAGCCCGACCTCCTTGAGCACCTTCAGGTGGTGGCTGATGGTCGGCTGGGACAGCTCGAACGCGCCGGTGATGTCGCACACGCACACCTCGCCGCCGGCGCGGCTGGCCACGATCGACACGATGCGCAGCCGTACCGGGTCGCCCAGCGCCTTGAACACCCGCGCCACCCCGGCCGCCTGCTCGGCGTCCAGCGGCTCGCGGGCCAGCGGCGGGCTGCACTCCAGGATCTCCAGCAGTTCCATCGACTGCCCTTCCGTATAGACGGCCATCGAAATAGATATACGTCTATATTGACATCAGCCGATGTGTGCTCCGAACGCGGGGGCGGCGGAGGCACACCATGTTCGAGCGGAGGGATGAGGCATGGCACGCTCGGCCCCATGGTGATCGCCGCCGCCGAGCAGTGCTGTGCTGCAAGCGGTACGCCGACGACCAGGTCGCCGAAGCCTTCGACGCCGGGATCGAGCAGCTCGTGGTGCTCGGGGCGGGGCTGGACACCCGGGCGTGCCGGCTGACGCCGCCCGGCGGGCGCGCCTACGAGCTGGACCTGCCGCTGCTCGAACGCCACGGCTGGGACGAGCGCGAGAAGGTGGGCGCCGCCGAGTACCGGGCCCGCTACCTGGAGCCGGCGGGCCGGGACCTGCCGATCATGGAATGCCCTTCCCCTCACGGGACCGCCGGGGAAGCCACCTGCTGCCGTGCCAGGCGGGGACCTCGCGCTCCTCGTCGAACCAGCGGGCCACCACGATGTCGGTCGAGGAGTGCAGCAGGATCGACAGCACGATCGTCACGGCGACGAGCTGGAACACCGGCACGGCGGCGGCGATGCCGGAGCCCAGCACCAGCAGTCCGTACACCACCGAGGCGAACCCCTTCGGCCCGAACCACGCCACCGCCGCCTGCTCGCGCACGCCCAGCCCCGAGCGCAGGAACGACACCCAGATCGCCACCGGCCGCGCCACCACCAGCGCGAGCACCGCGAACAGCCAGCCGGTCCAGCCGACCGAGCCGAGCAGCTCCGGCGTGATGAGCGCGCCGAACACCAGCAGCGCGGCCAGCTTGAACACTTCGGCGATCAGCTCGCCGAAGTGCTCGAACGACTCCCGCTGCCGGGGGCCGAAGGTGGCCACGGTGATGCCGGCCGAGAACGCGGCGAGGAACAAATTACCGTGCGTGGCCTTGCCCGCGGCCAGTACGAGCAGGCCGATGGCCAGGGCGTTGAGCGGCTCGTAGGCGGTGGAGGCGGAGAACCAGCGGGTCTGCTCCAGCTTGATCGCCGCCCACGGGACGGCGACCCCGATGACGACGCCGAGGCCGAGCTCCAGCGCCAGCCCGCCGAGGTGCAGGTCGGCCGAGCCGGCCGCGACGGCCAGGAAGACGATGACGAACGGCAGCGCCAGACCGTCGTTGACGCCGGACTCGACGTTGAGGAGCTGCCGCAGCCGGGGCGGCACCTTCTCGTTGCCGACCAGCGCGGCGGCGAAGACGGGGTCGGTGGGGGCGAGGATCGCGCCGATCAGTAGCGCCTCGATCCAGCCCAGGCCGAGCAGGTAGTGCGCGCCGGCGGCGGTGATGGCCAGGGTGAGCGGCAGCCCCCAGCCGAGCGCCCGGCCGGGCAGCCGCCACGCGCCGCGCAGCTCAGCCCAGCCGACCCGCATGCCGTCGGTGAACAGCACGGTGAACAGCGCCAACTCGGCCAGCGTGGCGACCAGGTCGTCGCCGGGCCGCAGCGCGAGCACCCCGAGCACGCCGTCGCCCAGCACGAACCCGGCGACGAGGAACAGCGCGGCGGTGGACAGGATGGTGCGGTGGGCCAGGCTGGACAGCAGCACCGCCAGCAGCAGCACGGCCGCGAACGCGAGGAGCAGCGTGCCGCCCATCAGGGGCGCCGCGTGAGTGTCATCGGGGGAACGCCTTCCGGTCGGATCCGTTTGCGCGATCTTGCCGACCAGACTTCCCGGCGCACCGAGGCCCACCCTAACAGCGAGGCAGCCGGAGCGGCCAACGCTGGGCCGGTTCCTGAACGCGGTGACGCCGCAGGCCGGGTCTCGCCGCGTGAAACGTGCTACGCGCCGATCGTGCGATGGCCCTCTGGACACGGGAGAACCGTCATGATTATTTGGTTTTCGATACCGTCCCGTAAATAAAAAAGGAAGGGACCGCCATGGACGCTGACGTCCTGGTGATCGGGGCCGGCCCGGTCGGCCTGGCCCTGGCCTGTGCGCTGCTCCAGCACGGTGTCTCCGTACGCGTGGTGGACAAGGCCGCCGGCCCGGCCACCACCTCGCGGGCGAACTTCGTGCACGCCCGCGGCTCGGAGGTTCTCGACCGCCTTGATGCCCTCGGCGACCTCCCGCAGGAATCGGTACGGGCGATGACCATCACCACGTACGCGGGCGACCGCCCGATGATGCGCATCCGGTTCGGCGACCCCGGTCTGGGCACCGCCGCGCCGCCGATGGTCATCTCGCAGGCGCGCGTCGAGGCGCGGCTGCGCGAGCGGCTGGCCGAGTTGGGCGGCGCTCCGGAGTGGGGCTCGCCGCTGGTCGGCTTGGAGCAGGACGGCACCGCCGTCACCGCGACGCTCGGCGACGGCCGCACCCTACGGGCCGCGTGGCTGGTGGGCTGCGACGGCACCGGCAGCACGGTTCGTAAGCTGGCCGGCATCGGCTTCCCGGGCGTGAAGATCAGCGAACGGTTTCTGCTGGTGGACGGCCGTCTGAGCGGTCAGCCTCCGCTGGACAGGTCGGGCACCAGCGGCTGGGCGCATCCGGACGGCGTGCTTGGCGCGATGCCGATGCCGGGCGACCAGTGGCGGCTGCTCGCCTACGACGCCGCCTTCACCGGCGACAAGCCCGGCGAAGAGCAGATCGCCGACCGCATGCGGCGCATCCTGCCCCAGCGCACCGGCCTGCCCGGCCTGCGCCTGGAAGAGGTCACCTGGGCGTCGCTGTTCAGCGTGCACCGCAGGCTCGCCGACACCTACCGGGCCGGGCGCGTCCTGCTGGCCGGCGACGCCGCCCACGTGCACGCGCCGTTCGGCGGGCAAGGCATGCTGACCGGGCTCGGCGACGCCGAGAACCTGGCCTGGAAGCTCGCCCTCATCGTGCGGGGGCTGGCCGGGGAGCCGCTGCTCGACACCTACCAGGCCGAACGCCGCCCGCTCGCCACCACGGTGCTGCGCGGCAGCACCGCGGCCACCAAGGTCAACATCGCGGGCAGCCCGCTGGGCCGGCTGCTGCGCGACCAGGTGCTGATGCGGGTCTTCAGCCTGCCCTGGATCCAGCGGTGGACCACCTACACGACCTCCCAGCTGTGGGTCAGCTATCGGCGCGGCCCGCTCGGCACCCAACTCGGCGGGCGGTCGGGTGGGCGGGGCGGCAAGCCACGCCCCGGCGACCGCGTCGGCGACCTGCCCTGCCATCGCCCCGACGGCGGTGTCACCCGGCTGCATGCCGAGCTGCGCGGCCGCTGGGCCGTGCTCGGCGACGAGGAAGCCTTCGAGGCGGTCCGCGCTCGGCTAGGCGAGCACGTGGTGCACCTGATACCCGCGGATGGGCCGCGGCCCGTCCTGCTGATTCGCCCGGACGGCCACCTGGCCGGCAAGGGCAGCCCCGCGGACCTCGTCCGGTGGCTGGATGGAGCCCTGCGATGACCGTCCCTCAGGGATCCCCCCGGGGACGGGGCCGCCCGCGCGACCCGGAGACCGACGCCGCGATCCTGGCCGCGGCGCTGGAGCTGTTCGTCGAGCGGGGCGTCGAGGGCACCAGCATGGAACAGGTGGCCAAACGCGCGGGGGTGGGCAAGCTGACCCTGTATCGCCGCTGGAGCAGCAAGGAGGACCTGCTCGCCCAGGCCATCGAGCAGTGGGTCCGCGCCGAGGTCACCCCGTCCGCGGCCGAGGTGTACGCGCTGGAGCCGCGCGACCTGATCGAGCGCGTCCTGCCCGCGGCGGCGGAGATGGCCGCGAGCACCGGCTTCCGGGCGCTGGTGGCCCGGATCATGGGTTCGGCGGTCAGCCATCCGGCGCTGATGGAGGTCTACTGGCGGCACTACATCCTGCCGCGCCGCGAACTGGCCGCCGCGATGCTGCGCCGCGCCCAGCAGGACGGCCTGGTGGCCGTCGACGCCGACCTGGACGTGCTCATCGACATGATGGCCGGTGCGGTGACCTACCGCGTCCTGCAGCCCGACCCGCCGGACGCCACCGAGATGCTCCGCTACCTGAGGGCCGTCTACCGCCAGGCGGGCCTGTACCCGCCGCCCGAAGAGAAGTGATCCGGGCAGCGGCCAAGACCGGCGCGCCGCCGGCGGTCCGCTCCTCGGTGCCGCGCCGCGAAGCGCCGCTGTCCCTCGCGGCGGCATGAGCAGGCCCTTGCGGTCGCTCAGGCGCCGATCACAGCGCTACGGCGTTCGATCAGCATCACGTCGCGCCAGACGCCGTGGTGGCGGCCGACGCGCTCGCGGGTGCCCACGACGCGGAAGCCGAGCGCCTGGTGCAGGCTCAGGCTCGCGGTGTTCTCGCCGAAGACGCCCGACTGGATCGTCCACACGCCGGCGTCCTCGGCGGCCGCGATGAACGCGCTCAGCAGCGCGCGGCCGATGCCGTGGGCCTGGCAGCCGGGGTGGACGTAGATGCTGTGCTCCACCACGCCCGCATACACCGGGCGGGCCGAGACCGCCGCTGCGGCCACCCAGCCGAGCACCTCGCCGGAATCGACATCCACCGCCACGTACCGCAGGTGCGGCAGCCGGCTCGCGGTGAAGGCATCCCAGCTGGGCGCGGTGGTCTCAAAGCTGGCCTGACCGGTGTCCAGCCCGGCCTGGTAGATCGCCAGCACCTGCTCGGCGTCGCCTTCGCGCATCGGCCGGATCTCCAGGCCGGGCCCGATGGCGGGCTTGACGGCCTGGACGATGGCCGAGTGCACCCCGTCGCCGTGATCGGCGGTCAACGTGATCGTGACGGCGATGAAGCCGGCCGCGGCGAGCAGGTCCCGGTACTCCTGCACGGTGAGCGATCCGGCGACGCAGCCGATGCGCTGCTCGGCCCGCTGGCGAGCCTGCTCGTCGAGCACCTGCGCGGTGACGACGTCGCTCACACCGAACCGGCCACCGGGTCGCAGCACCCGGAACGCCTCGGCCAGCACGGCCGCCTTGTCGTCGGACAGATTGATCACGCAGTTGGAGATGACCACGTCGACCGCGTGGCCGGGCAGTGGGATCGCCTCGATCGTGCCGTGCAGGAATCGCACGTTGGACGTGCCCGCCTGTTCGGCGTTGCGCCGGGCCAGGTCCACCATGGCCGGGCTGGCGTCCAGGCCGAAGACGGTGCCGTGCGGGCCGACGCGGCGGGCCGACAGCAGCACGTCGATGCCGCCACCGGAGCCGAGGTCGAGCACCGTCTCACCGGCGCGCAGGTCGGCGACGGCGACCGGGTTGCCACACCCCAGACTGGCCAGGACCGCCCCGTCGGGAAGCGCCGCGGTGTCGTCGTAGCAGGCCGGCCCGAAGCCGCCGTCGGTGATGCGCTGCCCGGCCAGCGCGGTACGGGCCAGGGCGGAGTAGTGGTCGACGATCTCGTCATGGGCCATGAGATCTCCTCAGTCGCAGACCGGCGCGTCCGGCACGGGTTTGCCCATCACCACGTCGGCGGCGGTGGGGAAACAGCTCACGCAGTTGTCGTTGATCCGGTACAGGCTGGACGTGCCCTGCCGCTCCACCAGGACGAATCGCACCTCGGCCAGGATCTTCAGGTGGTGCGAGACGGTGGACTGACCCACCCCGGACTCGGCCACGATCTCGCCCACGCTCATCGGCGCGCGCCGCCGGGCCAGCAGCGACACGATCTGGATCCGGGTGGCGTCGGCCAGCGCCTTGAACCAGCTCGCGTACTCCTCGGCCTCCGCACGCGGCAGCGGCTCCTTCGACTCATCCATCGTCAATCGACGATAGTAGATGAATGAGGAATGCGAAAGCCCCAGGCTTCCCCTACACAGAAGACCGGGTCGGTGGAGATCACGCGGGGGGTCCTGACGTCGTCCGCGGCGTACGGGTGCCGCGCAGGTGAGGCATGCCGGCGACGAGGAGCAGACACGGCGGGATCACCAGCACGAGCCCCGCCGCGGTCAGGAGGACGGCACCGTCGCCGGCCAGGTCCGTCAGCGGCCCGGTCAGGGCCTGGCCGAACGGCATGAGGCCGAAGGTGCTGAGCCAGGCCAGCGAGGTGATCCGGCCGATCAGATGGTCAGGCACCTCGCGGTACATCGCAACGTCCCAGCACAAGGCATAGGTCTCGACGCCGAACCCGGCCACGAGGTAGCAGCAGAACAGGATCCACACCGAAGGGGCGTACAGCAGGCCGAGAGGGACGAGGGCATACGACGCCATCGCGCACATGGCCACGACTCCCGGGCGCCGTGGCCGCCAGGCCATCATCGTGACGCTGCTGATCAGCCCGCCGGCGCCGTAGCACGCCAGGGCCGTGCCGTACGCCGTGAAGGAGCCGAACGTGTCCCGGCTCAGCACGGGCAGCAGCACCTGGCTGGGCGCGATCACGAACATGAGGCTGATCGGGGAGAACAGCAGGAGCGCCGTCAGCCACGGCCGCCGCCCGGCGTCGGCGAATCCCGCCATCGCCTCCTTGAGCAGGGAACGGCGGGCCACCGGCGTCCACGACGGCTCGGCGAGTCGCCGGAAAGCGAACGCGCTCGCGGCGAACACCAGCGCCGCCAGCACGAAGGGAAAGGCCATGCTCCCACCGGCGAGCAGTGTGCCCGCCACCGGACCGGTGACGACCCCGAGCCGGGTGCAGATGTTGACCAGGGCCCGGCCGGAGACCCGCTGGCCCTCCTCCAGCACACCGGCCAGGACGGCGTTGAGCGCGGGCCGGATGAACGCCTCCGCCGCGCCGAGCACGAACATGACGGCGGCCGGCCATAAGCTCCCGGTCACCAGCAGGGGGACCCCCGCCGTGATCGCGTCGACCACGAGCATGACGGTCAGGATCCGCCGCCGGGGCAGCCGATCCGACCAGACTCCCCCGGGCAGGAGCAGGCACAACGACGCGATGCCCTTGGCGGCCAGCACGACGCCGACCGTGGCCGCATCGCCTCCGGCACCGAGCACCGAAACGGTGACGGCGACCACCAGGACCTGCTCGCCCAGGACGAACCCGAGCTGCGCCAGCGCGATCAGCCGGAAGGCAGGGCTGCGCAGTGCCGTCAGATCGACGCTCGGCGGCGCGAATCGCACGATGTCAGACCCCCATCTTCGCCCAAGGCGCAAGGTTCCCCGGAGTATAAATCTACAATGTAAAGGCAGGCGTATCGTTCAGCACATCACCACGACCAACACCAAAAAGGCACGGGCTTCGCCCGTACGTCTTCCAAAACCGGGTCTCAGCCGAGGCTTTCGAGCGCGGCGGCGGCGCGCCCCCGCTCGTCCTCGTCGCCGGTCTCGGCGGCGATCGCCAGCGCCAGCCGGTGCCGCTGCGCCGCCTCGCCGTCGCGGCCCATGGTGCGCAGCGTCTCGCCGAGGGCGTTGAGTACGCTCGCCTCGCCGTACCTGTGGCTGGTGGACCGGAAGATCTCCAGTGCCTGCTCCAGGTGCCACAGGGACTCGTCGAAGCTGGCCTGGCGGCACAGGGCCGTGCCGAGGTTGCTCAGCGCGGTCGCTTCACCGTCACGGTGCTCGATCTCGCGGAAGAGGGTCAGCGCTTCGCGCAGTTTCGTGACGGCGAGCGTGTCCTCGCCGAGCGCGGTGTAGATCTGGCCGAGGTTGCACAGGGCGATGGCCTGTCCGGAACGTTCACCGAGCGTGGCGAAGATGTCGTGCGCGGCCAGGAGGTGCCGGGCCGCCTCGGTGTGCTCGCCGATCGACTCCTCCAGGTTGCCGAGGTTGGTGAGCGCCGCGGCCTGGCCGAAGGGGTCGTCGATGTCGCGGTAGAGCGCGATGGCCTCGCTGTGCCGGGCGGCCGAGGAGGTGAACTCGCCGAGGCGTTCTTCGATGATGCCCAGGTTGGACAGGGCGCGGGCCTGGCCGTGGCGGTTGCCGGTGCGCCGGCACAGCTCAAGGGCTCGGCTCAGTTCCTCTACGGCGGGGGCGTACCGGCCGAGGAGGCGCAGGATGACTCCGGCGTTGGTGCGCAGATGCGCCTCGCCCTGCGGGTCTGCCATCTGTCGTGCGGCGTCGATGGCGCAGTCGTAGATGGACAGGGCTTCGGTGCCGTGGCCCGCTTCCAGGTAGCGGTGCAGGGCGGCGGCGAGGGTGACGGCCCGTTCGGGTCGTCCCTGTCTGACCGCGAACTGGCAGATCGTGCCGAACGACGCGAGTTCGCTGTCCAGCCAGGACAGTGCGGCGTCGGGTGAGAGGGTGACGCCGCTGGGCTTGAGTGCGAGTCCGGCGTGCCGTCTGCTCCCGCTCCAGCCGGGGTAGAGGGTGTCGCCGGCTTCGACGGCGGTCTCGCAGTAGTGGTCCAGCAGCCTGTCGGAGGCGGCCTGCCGTTCGGTCTCGCGGTCGGTGGCGAGGCTCGTCTCGGCGGCGTAGGCGCGCAGCAGGTCGTGGAATCCGTAGCGTCCGAGGGCGTCGCATCGCAGCAGGTGTGCCGAGGCGAGCCGGTGCAGGAGCCGGGCCGCGTCGATCTCGCCGACGTCGGCCAGCGCCGCCGCGCAGGCCAGGGTGGAGTACGGTGCCGGGTTCAGGCTCAGCAGCCGGAACAGGCGTTGCGCGTCGGCGTCGAGCAGCCGGTAGGAGCAGCCGAAGACGCGCCGGATGGCTGCTCCGCCGCCCCAGTCGAGCAGGTTCAGCGGTCCGGTGCAGGCGTGTCACCACGCCGGCGAGCGGCAGGTGGGCCTGGGCTCCGGCGTATTCTGCGGCCAGGCGCAGCGCCAGGGGCAGGCGGGCGCAGATGGCGGCGAGCGAGTCGAGGCTGCCGGGGTCGGTGCCGGCCCGTTCGCCCAGCAGTCGGCGCAGCAGGTGGACGGCGTCGGTGCGGGGCAGCAGGTCGAGTTCGACGCGGTGGGCGCCGTGCAGGGCGGCCAGGGCGGCGAGTCGGTCGCGGCTGGTGATCAGGACGAGGGTGTCGTGGGTGCCGGGCAGCAGGGGGCGTACCTGGTCGGCCGAGGCCGCGTTGTCCAGCAGTACGAGGAGTCTGCGGCCGTCGGTCTCGGTGCGCCAGCGGGCGGCCCGGGACTGGGTGTCGGCCGGGATGTCCTGGTCGGGTACGCCGACGGCGGTCAGCAGGCGGCCGAGCGCCTCGTGCGGGGGCAGTGCGTGTTCGGTGTCGTCGCCGCGCAGGTCGAGGTGGATGCGTCCGTGGGGGAACAGTTGGCGGTGGTGGTGGCCCCAGTGGACGGCGAGTGCGGTCTTGCCCACGCCGGCGGTGCCGCAGATGATCGCGATCCCAGGTGGGCGGTGGGCGTGGGCGGCGTCGAGCTGGGCGAGTTCGTCGGCGCGTCCGGTGAAGTCCGGAACCGGCGCCGGGAGTTGCCGCGGGATCATCTGCGTGGTGCGGCTTTCCTGCTCCTGGAGCAGGTGCCGGTGTGCCCGGCGGAGCTCGTCGCTGGGTTCCACGCCCAGTTCGTCGGCCAGGGCGCGGCGGGTGGTCTCGTACCGGTCGAAGGCGATCGCGCGCTGGCCTGTCGCCTGGTAGGCGCGGATCAGGGTGGCCTGTACGGCTTCGTCGAGCGGGTTGGCGGCGCCCTGTACGGCCAGTGCGGCGATGATCTCGGCGGCGTTGCCGGTCCGTAGCATCAGGTCCCAGTAGGACAGTTGGGCGCGGCGGCGTTCGGTCTTGAGGCCCCACACCTTGGGGTGGTCTTCGAGCGCCGGCACGTCGCAGAGGGGGTCGTCGTCCTCCCACAGCCGCAGTGCCTCGCGGTAGAGCGCGGCGGCTCGCGCCGGGTCGCCGCAGCTTTCGGCCTGCCGTGCGGCGGTCACGGTACGCCGGAAGCGCAGCAGGTCGAGGGCGTCGTCCGGCAGGCGCAGCAGGTAGCCGTCGCCGACGGTGGAGAGCACGCCGTCCTGGCCGCGTGGGCTGTGGCGGGGGTCGAGCAGGCGGCGCAGGTGTTTGGTGTGGGTGTGCAGGACGTTGACGGCGCTTGACGGGGGCCGTTGGCCCCACAGCGACTCGATCAGCTCCCGGCGGGTAGTGAGCCGTCCGGCGTTGAGCGCCAGGACTCCCAGCATCAGGCGGCGGGCGGGTGGCCCGGCGTCGACCTCGCGGTCGTCGTGCCACACCCGCAGGCGGCCGAGCACCTGGACGACCAGCACCGCCACAGTGTTCATCAAACCTCCAGAGCCTGTCCAGAGGCCGGGGTTCTCCTTCGCCTGACGTCTCTTTTTTACGAAGGGAGTAACCCGTGGTCAGATGGAAAGCGGGGATGGCAAGTGTCGCTTTAGGACTGTTATCCGTGTTCGTCCCCGCCGCCTCGGCGACGGCGGCGGCGCCGGACAAGCCCACCCCCGAACCCGCCGTCGCGCAGGCGTGCGGCACCGACCTCAAGCAGGAGGCGGCGGCGCTCGCCGCGGACGGCAAGTCCGGGACCGCCACCTGCGTCCGTAAGCAGACGAGGAAAGCCGGCGCGTCGAAGACCTCCGAGGGCGAGGCCGGGATCGCCGCCGACATCTGCGGCGGGAGCCCCACCCTGAGCCGGACGGCGAACTGCGTGATCGAGGACGGAATCCTGCTCATCTTCACGGTGCCCAACGGGGTCGTCATCGGCTCGATCCAGTACACCGTCTCCAGTCTCACGGTCCTCGACTACAGCAGCCTGGACTGGAGCCAGTCGTGGCACTACCAGGCCAACACGGTGGCCGGCCCGGCGATCCCGGCGGTGCTCGACAGTGCCGTCTACGCCGAGCCGCAGTGCCTGGCCAGTTGCACGGTGTCCAGGATCGGGTCGGTCGGCGCGTCGGCGCTTCCCGGCCGCGTCCTCTCCACCACCGCGTACTTCTCCAGCCCGCCGGGCGGCTACAAGTGGAACGCGCACGCCGGGATGAGGTACTGGTTCGCCAACGCGGCGTGGGTCAATCCGACGACGAACCCGTCGATCACGGCGCCGGCCGTGCACCGCTGCGACGACGCGCTGCCCGGTTACCCGAAGGGCTGCGTCTACGACTCGGTCCGCCCGGTGCACGACGTCCTGACGTATCGCTATCCGGCGTACGCCCGCCATCTCCAGCTCGCCATCAACCATTTCAAGATGAGGAGCGTCCTGACCAGGACCCAGAACGAGACGCTCATCGACAACAACTACAAGACGGCCTGCCCTCCGGGGTATCCCAAGCCCACGACTCCGGGGACCTGGTCGTGTGACGAGTATCCGTTCAAGTCGACCTACAACGGTGCGTACTCCCAGCCGTACGGCCGCAACATCTTCCTCTTCAGCTGGAACAGCGCGTACGAGTTCAACTGCAACGCCTCGTGGTTGCCGTCGCGCGCCGCCACCGACTCCGGCGGCTACAGCGTCTGCATCATCCCCTTGGCTGAGAACAGTCTCGGCGGGGCCGATCTGGGCGCCTTCTACTACAAGTCCCGGGTGCTGGACGGGGACGATTTCCAGGTCCGCGTCATCTGATCGGGATCGGACTGTCTGCCTGGCAAGGCACGGCTCCGCCGGCTGCGGGGGCGCGGCTTGCCAGGCAAGCCGTACCAGGTGCTGATGGTCGGCTCTCACCGGAAAAGCGGCTGGTGAGGCGCGGGAACAGGTCGATGGCCGCCGCCAGGTGGTCGCCGCCGACGTGGTCGACGTAGACGTCTGATCGGGATCTGTGGGCGCTATCGCAGTTGGTCGCGGCGGCGGGTGAGGTAGGCGGTCTCGGCGGTGTTGCCCGCCAGTTCGATGGCTTTGTCGTAGGCCGCGCACGCCTGCCGGCTTTGGCCCAGCCGGCGCAGCAGGTCGGCGCGGGTGGCGTGGTAGGCGTGATAGCCGGTCAGCGTGTCCTCAAGGCGGTCGACGGCCGCCAAGGCCACCTGCGGGCCGTCGAGTTCGGCGACCGCGACGGCCCGGTTGAGGGCGATGATCGGCGAGGAATCGAGGCGGACGAGCTGGTCGTAGAGGGCCAGGACCTGTGACCAGTCGGTGTCGCGGATGTCGCGGGCGGAGGTGTGCACGGCGTTGATCGCAGCGAGGATCTGATAGCGGCCCGGAGCCACGCCGGCGGCGGCAGCGGCGAGACGCTCGCGCACCAGCCGGTGGCCCTCGGCGATCAGGCCTGTGTCCCAGGCCCCGCGGTTCTGCTCGGTGGGAGGGACCAGTTCGCCGCCGGCCGAGACCCGGGCGGTGCGCCGGGCCTCGGTGAGGAGCATCAGCGCCAGCAGCCCGGCCACCTCGCCGTCGCCGGGCATGAGGGCACGGATCAGGCGGGTGAGCCGGATCGCCTCGATGGTCAGGTCGGGACGTAGGGGATCGGTGTCGGGGCCGGTCGCCAGGTAGCCTTCGTTGAACACGAGGTACAGGACGGCGAGGACGCCGGAGACGCGGGCCGGCAAATCCTCGGCGGATGGCACCCGGTAGGGGATGCGGGCCGCCTTGATCTTGGCCTTGGCGCGGGTGATCCGCTGTCCCATGGCACTCTCGGCCACCAGGTAGGCGCGGGCGATCTCGGGCACGGTCAGGCCGCCGACCATGCGCAGCGTCAGCGCTACGCGGGTTTGCATCGCCAGCGCCGGGTGGCAGCAGGTGAAGATCAGCCGGAGCCGGTCGTCGTCGATGGCGCCGACAGGCTCGGGCGGGTCGTCGTACACCATCCGGGCCTCCTTGTGTTTGTCGTCGCGTTTGTTCTCGCGGCGGATCCGGTCGATGGCCTTGCGGTTGGCGGTGGTGGTCAGCCAGGCGCCGGGGTTGGGCGGCACGCCGTCGGCCGGCCACCGCTCGACGGCGGCCGCGAACGCCTCGGCGGCCGCCTCCTCGGCGATGTCGAGGTCACCGAAACGCCTGGTCAGGGAGGCGATCACCCGCGCCCACTCGTCGTGGTGGGCCCGGGCGATCGCCTCACGGACGTCGCTCACTGGAACGGCCGCACCTCGATCTTCCGGTCGCAGACCTTCGACGCCTCGGCGGCGAGCTTGAGCGCCACATCCAGATCGGGGGCCTCCCACACCCAGACGCCGGCGAGGTACTCCTTCGACTCCACGAAAGGCCCGTCGCTGAACACCGCCTGCTCGCCCCGGTTGTCGATGACCGTGGCCGCGTCGGTGTCCGCGAGTCCGCCCGCGAAAACCCAGTAGCCCTCGGCGATCAGTCGTTCGTTGAACGCGCTGATGGCAGGCCGTCTGTCCGTGCTGCCAGGATTGCTCTTGTCGTCGATCACGGAAACCAGGTACTGCATCTGGAGATCAACTCCTGTGGTGTCAAAGACAGCGTGGTTCGGTGGTCAGGGATTTCAAGCCGTTGGCGCATACTGCGGGCGCCCCGCCGGCCGGTAGACCTGGATCGACACACCCTTGGAGTCGACGTGGGATTCGACCAGGTCGAGCGCAAGATCCGGGCCCGCGTCGGGGAACAGCCGCGCGCCCTGGCCTACGACCACCGGGACGGTGATCAGAATCATCTCGTCGACCAGGTCGTTCTCCAGCAGCCACTGGACCAGGATGCCACTGCCGTGCACCTGCAGCTCACCCCCGGGCTTGGCCTTCAGTTCACTGATGGCCGTCGCGAGGTCACCGCGGAGAACGGTCGTGTCCTGCCAACGCGGGGCGGTGAGCGTGGTCGAGGCAACGTACTTGGGGGCCTCGTTCAAGGCCACGCCGATGGGATGGGCGCGCATCTGGTCGATGGATCCCCAAGAGCCGGCGAACAGCTCGTAGGTGTGCCGGCCGAACAGGAACGCCTCGGCGCGCTGATAGGTCTGCGTGATGAACGTCCTGGTCTCGTCGTCGCCCTTCCCCCGGGCCCAGCCGCCGCGCTCGGATCCGTTCCTGCGGTCGTCCGACGCGGCGCCGTTTCCCTGCATCACTCCGTCGATGGTGACCTGAGTCATGGTCGTCAGCTTCATATCGCGGTTCCTTTGCCTTGGCGCCGCCCCTTGGGGGCGGCCTCACCCCTGCTACGAACACCACCGCCCCGATCCGACACCGCCTCCCGGATTTCTTTGGAGGGCATCCGCGCCCAGGCCACTGCCGAGATCGCCGGGGCCGTGGCCGGCACCGGCTCGCTGGGTGGCCTTCCGCTGGGCGCTGCTGACCAGGTGATCCATTCCTCCGGCTGGGTCAGGTGCCCGCAGGCGCAGCGGTACGGCGGAGCCGAGGTGGTGCGGTGACTCGCGCGGACGTGGCGGTGCCAGGTCGGTGAGTCCGGAGGCCAGGCGCTGGAGCCGGTCGTCCGGGTTGCGCACGCTCTCGGCCTGGATGATGCAGCAACACCCGAGGTGAGGGCGTGAAAGGCCGCGTCGGCCGAGACGAGGTCACCGTGCCGGTCGACGACCACCGCCGGGTAGGGCAGGTGGCCGTCCAGGATCCGTTCGAGGGCGGTCGGCCAGCCGGATGATCATCGATCGGCCACTCACGCAGCCCTCCGGCGAGCCCGCCTCTGGTCGATTCGCTGATCACTCCTCTTGTGTAATCCGATCGGCTGCTGATCCGCCATTCCCCGCGAGGAATTGCCGCGCGACGGCCGGCGCAGCAAGGTCGTTGCCGCACGCCGACCATGCGCAACCAAGGAGATCAACCATGGCTGACATTGACATCCACGACCTCACCGACCGCTACGTCGCCGTATGGAACGAACCCGACGCCGAGCGCCGCCGCACCGCGGTCGGCGAGCTGTGGTCCGCCGATGCGGTCCATGTGCTCCAGCCTCCCAAGGAGATGCTGCGGACCGCTGAAGGGCTGGGCTTCGACCGTCACTTTCTGGAAGCACGCGGGCACCACGCGTTGGAGTTCCGAGTGACTCGCGCCCACGAGGAGTTCGTCGCGCCGGGCACCTTCGTCTTCCGGTCGCGCGGCAACACCGTCCGGCTCCACAACGTCGTCAAGTTCAACTGGGAGATGGCGCCCCGGGCCGGTGGTGAGGTCGCCGGTGTCGGGCTGGAGATCCTCATCCTCGGCCCCGACGGCCGCATCGTCAGCGACTACCAGTTCATCGAGGGGTGACCGCGGTGATGGCGATACGCCCATCGATGGTGCGCAGCTACCACGTCACCGCCGGCGGCGGTACCGACGGCCTGGCGCTGCGCACGCACAAACCGCGCACACCCCGGCAGGGGGAGGTCGCGGTCGCGGTCCACGCCACCTCACTCAGCTTCCGCGAACTTCTGGTGCTCCGAGGGCAGTACGTGCTGCCCGTCAAACCGGACGTCATACCGGTCTCGGACGGTGCCGGCGAGGTCGTCGCCGTCGGGCCGGATGTGCGGCGGGTGCGCCCAGGCGACCGCGTCACCGCCGCACTGTTCCCGCGGTGGCTGGACGGCCCGCTGGAACCGGCATACCTGCCGCAGTTGGGTGGCTCGCTCGACGGAATGCTGACCGAGCTGGCCATCCTCCCCGAGGACGCGCTCGTGCACATCCCCGACCACCTCTCCTACGCCGAGGCGGCGACTCTTCCCTGCGCCGCCGTCACGGCATGGAACGCCCTGACCGGCGACGGCCGCGGAATTCAGCGCGGACAGAGCATGCTGGTCACCGGCTCGGGCGGCGTGTCGCTGTTCGCGGTGCAGTTCGCCAAGCTCCTGGGCGCGACAGTGATCGCCACGACAAGCCGCGCGGACAAGGAGCAGCGCCTTCGCGATCTGGGAGCCGACGAGGTGATCAACTACCACGACATCCCGGACTGGCACACCGCTACCCGTGAACTCACCGCCGGGCGAGGGGTTGACCGCGTCGTCGACACCGCCGGAACGCTGGAGCAGTCGCTGCGGTCAGTCGCCGTCGACGGGCACATCGCCTTCGTCGGGTCCGTCTCCGGCAACTGGCCACCGGTCGACCCTCGTCTGCTGTTCGGCGTCGCCGCTACGGTCCGCGCCTTGGCCGTTGGCAGTCGCGCCCAGTTCGTCTCCATGAACGACGTCATCACCGCGCACCGGCTCAGGCCAGTCCTCGACCGGGTGTTCTCGTTCGAAGAGGCCGTGGCAGCGTACAGGTACTACGAATCGGCCAGCCCGTTCGGAAAGGTGATCATCAAGATCAGATAGCCGGCAGAACTACGACCAGATGATCAAATACGCCACCGCGATCAAGCAGGGCACCGCCTCCACCGAGGCCATCTTGCGCCGCTTCACCGCGTCCGCCTCTCACCCGACCTACCAGGCCATGCTGGAGGTCGGCCGCCCGCAGAAGACCATCTTCGCCGCCCGCCGGAAGGGCTCAACGTGGTGGAGTCCTCCAACAGCGCCATTTTCTACGGCAAGGGCGGCGACATCGCCACCAGCCGGCGCGAGGAGCTGGAGATGAGCGTGCTGTGCCTGCGCATCCTGCAGGCCGCGCTCGTGTACATCAACACTTTGATGCTGCAGGACGTCCTGGCCGAGCCGGAGTGGGCTGAGCTGCTCAAGCCCCCGGACCGGCGCGGGCTGACTCCCCTGTTCTGGCAGCATGTCCAGCCCCATGGCGAGCTGCGGCTGGATGTGGCCAAGCGGCTGCCGCTCGGCGGCGCTGCTGAGGCTGCTGCTCAGGCTGCGCGGGAGGGCATCCCGCAGCAGCCTTCTGATCGCGCCTGCATCGGCCCGGTGCGCGGCGGCATGGGCCAGAAAACGGCCGGCAGGCCGGGGGCGTGGTCGCTGGATCGTGGCCTGAGGAGGAGCGGTGTTGGGCGGACCTGGCCGAGGAAGACTTCGCCGGTAGGCCGACGCGCAGGCGCGCGTCCACGGTGGGCGGGAAATGAACGCGCGATGCCTGCCCACCCTGGCCGGCGGGCCGTGGTGAGCGGCGCTGGCGGGACCAACCGCTTGATGGGCTCGACACTCAGCGGTAGAGGTCGGCGACGGCCGCCAGTACCTGCCGGCGGGCGGTGCTCGCGGTGGTGACGCCGGTGAGCACGTAGGCGGCGAGCCCTTCGGCCAGCGCCACCAGGGCCAGCGCCGTGGCGTGTGGGTCGAGGGCGGCGGGGATGTGTCCGGCCTGCTGGTCGCGGGCGATGAGGTCGGCCATCTGGCGGTGGAAGTCGGCGTACAGGACGCGCAGCCGGGCCGCGATGGCCTCCTCGGCGAAGGCGAAGGCGTGGAAGGACTGCCGTACGCGCATGTGCGCCTCGGTGGCGGTGTCGTACGGGATGAGCTCGCCCAGCACCGTGGTGAGCACCAGACGCGGCTCGGCGGCCTGCGGGTCGGCGCCGGTCTTGGCGCGGATGCGGGCGCTGGACAGCTCGTTGCCGCGTTCGAAGGCGGCCTCCACGAGTTGCCGCTTGGCCGGGAAGTAGTGCTGTACGCGGCCGGGTGAGATGCCGGCCTGGGCGGCGACCTCGGTCAGCGAGACGGCGGCCAGCCCGCGGTCGGCGACGATGGCGAGCACCGCGTCGGCGATCTCGGCGCGCCGCTGCGCGTGGTGCGCTCCCGGTCCCCGCCCCATGACCCCTCCCACAGTTTTCCGATGTGTCCGCATCGGATTATATGCTGACGTCACGGTAAAGCAATGTGATCGCATCGTCATATGAGAGGGGAGGGCGGGTGCCGGTCGTGTTGGCGCTGCTGTGTGCCGCGCAGTTCATGGTGGTGCTGGACGTGTCGGTGGTGAACGTCGCGCTGCCGTCCATCCAGCACGCGCTCGGCTTCGACGCCCGGCACCTGGCGTGGGTGGGCAACGCCTACGCGCTGAGTTTCGGCGCTCTGCTGCTGCTCGGCGGGCGGCTGGCCGACCTGTACGGGCACCGGCGCGTCTTCGCCGCCGGCCTTGCGGTGTTCACCGCCGCGAGCCTGGCCGGCGGGCTGGCCGATGCGCCGGGCTGGCTGATCGCGGCCCGGGCCGGTCAGGGGGTGGGGGCGGCGGTGCTGGCCCCGGCCACGCTCACGATCTTGACCTCTGTCTTTCCCGAGGGGCCGCGCCGCACCCGCGCCATCGCGATCTGGACGGCGGTGAGCCTGGCCGGCGGCACGGCGGGCAACCTGATCGGCGGGGCGCTGACCGAATACCTGTCCTGGCGGGCGATTCTGCTGATCAACGTGCCGATCGGCCTGGTCTGCCTGGCCGTGATCCGCCGGCTCGCCCCCGGTACCGACCGGCGCGGTGGGAGGCGGCTGGACGTGCTCGGCGCGGTGCTGGCCACCGCCGGACTGGCCGCACTGGCCTATGGCCTGTCCGGCGCGCCCGCCGTCACGTGCGCCGGGCTCGTCCTGCTGGGGCTGTTCGCGCTGGTCGAGGTACGCGTGGCGCGGGCGCCGCTGATCCCGCCGCGCCTGGTGCGGGCGCGGCCGATCTGGCTGGGCAACATCGCGATGCTGCTGGCCGGGGCGTGCCTGAACCCGATGTGGTACTTCCTGACCCTGTCCCTGCAGCACGTCCTGGGCTACGGGCCGCTGCAGGCCGGGCTGGCGTTCCTGCCGCACACCCTGCTGACCATGCTGGTCGGCCTGCGCCTGACGCCGTGGCTGATGCGCCGCGCCGACGATCGCGTGCTCATCGTCGCCGGGGCGCTGATCGGCGCGGCCGGCTTCTGGTGGCAGAGCCGCATCGCCCCGGGCCAGGACTACCTGACGGCCATCGCCGGCCCGGCCGTGCTGATCTCGCTCGGCGGCGGCCTGCTGAACACGCCGCTGACCGTCACGGTCACCTCGGGCGTCGCCGCAGCCGACGCGGGAGCGGCCTCCGGGCTGATGAACACCGCCAAGCAGATCGGCGGCGCCCTCGGCCTGGCCGCCTTGGTCGCGCTGACGGCGGGACAGGACGGCGAACGCGCCGGCCCGGCCCGGGCGCCGGAGCTGGCGACCGGCTACGGGCAGGCCTTCGCCACCATCGCCGTGGTGCTGGCCGCCGTCGCTCTCCTGGCGGCCGCGCTGCCGAGACGGCGCGACGCCTCCCCGGCCGCGTCGGGGGAGCCGGCAGCCCACCCGCTGATCGGGCCGTCCCCTCCGCCGAAGTAGAGGTCAAGGTGGGGCAGGCGAGCCCGGCCAGCGGTCAGGCAGGGCCGTCGGTCAGCTGGCCGGCGCGCCGCCGTAGGTCGGCGGCGAACTCCTCGGCCCGGCTCAGCTGGGTACGTAGCGCCTGGCAGCGTTCACGGGTGGCCTGCTCGAAGCGGCCCAGCCGGGCCAGCAGTTGCTCGCGCTCGGCCGCCTCCAGCTCGGCCGCCGCGCCGATGTTGTCGAGCTGGTCGGTGATGGACAGCAGCTCGCCCATCTCCTCCAGCGTGAAGCCGAGCGGCTTCATCCGGCGGATCACCATCAGCCGGGCCACGTCGGCCTCGGTGTACAGGCGGAAGCCACCCTGACTGCGCGCAGAGGGCCGCACCAGGCCGACCTCGTCGTAGTGCCGGATGGTTCGCAGTGACAGCTCGGTCCGCGCCGCCACCTGCCCGATGTGCATGTGATCCCCGCTGTGATCCCCGCTGTGATCCTCGCTGGGATCTCTGCCACTGCTCGCCGGAGCCGGGACTTCGCCCTGGGTGGCGGGATGTCAAGGCAGACCGGATCGAGCGGCGCAAGAAGGCCACCAGTGGTGGTGAGCGGTGTCGAAGGGACAGCGGCCCGCGCTGCCGTCAGTCGAATTGTTCGCACATATCCGAACGATCCGATACATTCGCTTCCATGGATGTGGATCAGTTCGTGGAGGACGCCGGGCTCTTCTACGCGCGGTTGGGACTGAGCCGGACGGCTGGGCGGGTGATGGGCTGGCTCCTGACTGCGGAATCGGGCAGCGCGGACGCGCCCGAGCTGGCCGAGGGGCTGGCCGTGGCCAAGAGCAGCATGAGTATCGCGCTACGGCAACTGGAGCAGGCGGGGCTGGTCGAGCGGTTTCGGGTGCGGGGCGCGCGGCGGGACCACTACCGGCTGGCCGAGGACGTCTTCGCCCGCGCTTTCCGCGCCAAGATGGCCGAGTTCGAGAGCTTCCGGGCCTTGGCCGAGCAGGGCCTGAAGGCGGTAGGTGACGACCCTGCGCGTCGGCGACGTCTGGAGCTGATGCGAGACATGTACGCGTTCATGATGGACCGCTTCCCCGCCCTGCTGGACGAGTGGGATGAACTGAGGGACAAGCGATGAGACCGTTGCTGATCAGCGTGGGCAGCCGCGGAGACGTCCAGCCGTTCCTGGCGCTGGCGCGCGGGCTGCTGGCCGCCGGGCACCGGCCGGTCCTGGCCGCGCCCCGCCGGTTCCAGCCGCTCGCGGCCGGGTACGGGGTGGAATTCGTGCCGCTCAGCGACGAGATGTTCACGCTGCAGGACTCCGTCAAAGGGCAGGGCGTGCGCGCGGCCATCACCGCCGCACGATCGGTCCGGCCGATGCTGCGCCGCCTCCTGGACGACCAGGCGGCGCTCGCTGCACGACCGGCCGACGTCGTCGTGTATCACCCCAAGTCCCTCGGCGGGCCCTACGTCGCGGAGAAGCTCGGCGTCCCGGCCCTCGCCGGTCTGCTGATCCCTCTGTACGTGCCGACGTCCGCCTTTCCTTCTCCCATCTTCCCGGTGCGGCCGCCAGGCCCGCTCAACCGGGCGAGCTGGCGGGTCGCCGCCGCGGTCGAGGCCCCATACCGGAGCACGATCCGCAGGTGGCGGACTGAGGCACTCGGCCTGCAGGACGGCTTCACGCCTTTGGCCGACCTGGTCAAGACGGGCAGCGTGCTGCACGCATGGAGCCCGCACCTGCTGCCCGCGCCCGCCGGCTGGCCCCCCTCCGCTCGCCCCATCGGGTTCTGGACGATGCCCGCGAACGACACCTGGAATCCGCCCGAGCGGCTGGCTCACTTCCTGGATCAGGGCGAACCGCCCGTCTACGTGGGCTTCGGCAGCTCGAGCACCGGCGACCCTGAGTTGTTGACCGCCGCCGTCCTGGAAGGGGCCCGGCTGGCCGGGCGGCGGGCCGTACTGGCCACCGGATGGGGAGCGCTGCGGCCAGGTGCGGTCGCGGACGATGTCCTGGTGATAGAGGAGGCCCCGCACGACTGGCTGCTGCCACGCGTCGCCGTCGCCGTCCATCACGGCGGCGTCGGCACGGTCGCGGCGGCCCTGCGTGCGGGGGTGCCGCAGGTCGTCCGCCCGCTCCTCGGCGATCAGCCGTTCTGGGCCGACCGCCTGCACCACCTCGGCGTCGCCCCGGAACCGTTGCGGGGCCGTCTCACCGCCGCCCGGCTGGCCGCCGCCCTTGAGAACGCGGCAGAGCTGGCGCCGACCGCCCGCATGCTGGCCGGACACGTTGGCGCTGAAGACGGTGTCACCGCCGCCGTGGCTCGCATCGCCGACTGTGCCGGCTCCCGTACGTGAGCCCCACCCGCATCGGAGCGGCCAGTGGCGACAGCGCACTCGCCGCTGCCGCGCCCGCTTCTTGGGCGTGGCAGCCGTGTCTTATGGCGCTGCCTCGCCCTCGATGGCGAGCGCCCGGTAGACGCTGGCCAGGGACGGGTGGCTGCCCTTGTTCTTTCCCGTGGGGATGACCAGCCTGGCTGCGATCTCCGGCACCGGCACACCGCGCTCGCGCAGGCTGCGCGCACGCAGCGGCCACGATCATCGCCCTGCGCCACTGGTTCTGTGCGAGAAATCGCATCGCTGGCGGAAACTAGCGGTCAGCCGAGTGTCTGGCTACGGGGCTCAGCGGCTCACTGCCCCTTTCTCTCGTACTTCCCCAAGAAGCCGAACAGCGCTTGGAGCGACCAGAGCACGCCGTTGAGCGTGAACCTGATTCCGCGCCTCCTGGTCCGCCGGTCGTCGCTGACGTGCACGTTGATGTCCATGTTCATGCTCACAGCCCTTCTCCCGGCCTGGTCCGGCCGCATCCGTGGCGACCACGGAACGCGGCCACTGGTCGGCGGCACGGACGGGGGTGCGGCAGGAATGCGGCAAACTGGCGCAGTGGGGACAGCGGTGGAGATCTCACCTCGGGAAGCCGAGGTGCTGGAACTGGTCGGAGCCCATCTCAGCAACGCCGAGATCGCGGCCCGTCTGGTCATCTCGATACGTACCGTGGAGAGCCATGTCTCCTCGCTGCTGCGCAAGCTGGAAGTGCCGGACCGGCGTGCCCTGGCCCGGCGCGCCCCCGAGCTGGCCGGCGCGGGTACGTCTCGTTCCGCGCTGGTGCTGCCGGCCACGCTGACCTCGTTCGTCGGCCGGGTGAGCGAGCGGGCCGAGCTGGCCGAGAAGATCAGGGCGCACCGCCAGGTGACCGCGACCGGCCCCGGCGGAGTGGGCAAGACCCGGCTCGCGCTGGCGGTGGCCGCGCGGGCGGCCGGCGAGTACGCCGACGGGGTGTGGTTCGTCGACCTGGTCCCGGTCACCGATCCCGACCTGGTCGCGACCGCCGTCGCCGGGGCGCTCGGCCTCGGCGAACGGCCCGGCCGCGACATGACCGCGTCCGTGGTCGCCGCGCTGGCCGACCGGCACGTCCTGCTGGTGCTGGACAACTGTGAGCACGTGGTGGACGGTGTGGCGCCGTTCCTTGAGCGGCTGCTGGCGGCCTGTCCCGCGGTGACGGTGCTGGCGACCAGCAGGGCCCGGCTGATGGTGCCGTTCGAGCGGGTGTACCCGGTTCCGCCGCTGTCGCTGGCCGCCGGCGGCGACTCCGACGCGGTCGCGTTGTTCATGGAGCGGGCGGCGGCCGTCGGATGGCCGCTCGACCCTCCGCTGCGCGGGCAGGTCGCCGCGATCTGTGAGCGGCTGGACGGGATGGCGCTGGCGATCGAGCTGGCCGCCGCCCGATATCCCATGCTCGGGCTGGACGGCATCACCGCCGCCCTGTCCCACCCGCTGCGGATGCTCACCGGCGGCTCCCGTGCCGACGAGCGGCACCGTTCGGTGCGGGCGGCGCTGGACTGGAGCCATGCCCTGCTGGATCCGGCCGACCGGGCGCTGCTGCGCCGGGTGTCGGTGTTCGCGGCGCCGTTCACCGCGGCCGCGGCGGCGGAGGTGACCGGGACGGAGGAAGGTCTGGTCGTCGACCTGCTGGCCCGGCTCGCCGAGCAGAGCCTGCTGGTGGTGACGCCCTCCCCCGGCGGTACGGAGTACCGGGCGCTGGAGACCATCCGCCAGTACGGGACCGAACGGCTCGCCGAGGCCGGTGAGCTGGCCGAGGTCCGGTCCCGGCACCTTCGCTGGTGCCTGGCCAAGGCCGCCGCCCTGACGTCGGCACGACCGGACTGGCGGGCCCGGTTCGACCTGGTGGCCGACGACCTCCGCGCGGCCCTGGCGTGGGCGGCCGGCCGGCCGGAGCTGCGCGAGGACGCCTACGAGCTGGCCCGGCACCTGGCGGAGCTGACCTTCACCCGTCATCTGGTCGGGGAGTCGCAGCGGCACTACGAGCAGGCGGCCGAACTCGCGATCGACCCCGCCGACAGCGCGTCGATGCTCCGGCACGCCGCGGCCGTCGCCGGCTGCCGGACGGTCGGCGATGACATGTACCGCCTTCACCGCGCGGCCGCGGAGGCCGCCCGCAGGGCCGGCGACACCGTCGGCGCCGCCGCCGACCTGGCGACCGCCGCCACCGTCGCGTTCCGGTTCTCGCCCAAGTTCGTACGGCACCCTTCGGGGGAGGAGGCACTCGCGCTGATCGTCGAGGCACGGGGACTGGCGGGCGGCGATCCGGCCGCGCAGGCCGCGGTCGCCCTGGCCGAGGCCGCGGTGCTCGCCGACGCGTTCGGCGCCGTCCAGGGGCCGCCCGGCAATGCCGTACAGGAGACGATGGCCTACGCCGGGCGGGCGGTCGAGCTCGCCCGCCGGACCGGCGACCCGCTCGCCGAGTCGGCCGCGCTCGACGCGCTCGCCTCCGCTCAGAGCTGGGCCGGCGAGACGTTCGCCGCCGCGGCCACCGCCCGGCGCCGGATCGAGCTCCTGTCGTCGGTGCCCGTCTCGCCGACCGGCACCCTGGAGCTGATCGACGCGCTCGGCATGGTCACCGAGGCCGAACTCGGCGTGGGCGACCTGCCGGGCGCCCGACGCTGGGCCCGTCGGCTCGCCGGACATCCGTCGCTGGCGGAGGTCGGCCACCGCGCGCCGCTGATGGTCGACGCGCTGGCGGGCGACGCCGGTGAGGTGCTCACCGGCAGCATCCTGCTCCTCAGCGCGTGGCGGGGTGCGGGCAGCCCCGCCCGATCGGGGCTCGGCCCGGCGGTGGCCGGTGTGGCGATGATCCACGGCCTTCGCGGCGACCATGAGGCCCGGCGCGAATGGCAGCAGGTCCTGAGCCAGCTCGGCGCCCCGCCGGAGTATTTCCACGGCTACGGGGCGGTCTTCGACGCGATGCTCCTCCTGCACCGCGGGCAGGCAGGGGAGGCTCTGCGGCGGATGGGCCCCGAGCCCAGGCAGGTGTGGAAGTGGGTGACCTGGATCTGGCACCACTGGTATGTCGCGTTGCGTGCCGAGGCCGCCGTGCTCGACGGGAGCCCCGCCGCTCGCGACCGGGTGGCCGAGGCGCGGGCCGTCGTGGCCGGCAACCCGGTCTGCGCCGCCATCGTGGAGCGAGCCGAAGCCCTGCTGTACGGCGACCAGGAGGCGCTGCTCGCCACCGCGAACGCGTTCGACGCCGCCGGCTGCCGCTACCAGTCCGCACGGACCATGGTGCTCGCCGGCGGGGAGCATGCCGAGCGCGGCGCGGCGGCGCTCGCCGGCCTCGGCCTCGCCCCGATGGCTCCGCCACCGACGACGACCGCGGAGTGACAGTGGCCGGCGCGGACATTGCGCCGGGCAGGCGGTCCCTGTCGGTCATGCGCGATCATGGCCGGATGGACGCTCGCTTCCATCGTTCTCGCTGAGTCTCTGGACGAAGCCCTCGCGCTCAAGGGTCGCCACCCGGAATGGGTGGCGCTCAAGGACGGTCCGCCTGCGCCCGGGTTCGACGCCGTGAACTCGCCGGCCCTGCTGCGGTCAGCCGGCTTCGGCGGACGGACCGTCGTGCAGAAGACCACGGCGGGGACGGTCGGCAGAGCCACCTGGCCCTGCACGGAAACGCCGAGGAAACACCGCCCTCGTTAGAACTTGTGGCTCGACAGCCGAGTATTCGAACCTGGAAGCGGGAGACTTCATGATTCTGCGTCAAGCGACGTTCACTGGCGCAGCCTCGCTGGCCTGCGCGGCGCTGGTCTTGAGCGGGGCCCCGCCCGCCACCGCCTCGACAGCTGCCGCCCCCGTCAAGGTCGGGAATGTGCAGAAGGCGATGGAAGACTTGGTGAAGACGGGCCACGTGGTGGGAGCCATCGGCGAGGTGTACGTGGACGGCAAGCGGGTCGGGAAGGGCTCAGCCGGCTCCCGCCTGCTCGACGGCAAGGGCGGCGCGATCCCTGCGAGCGCCCGCTACTGGATCGGCTCGCAGACCAAGGCCATGACCGCCACCGCGGTCCTGCAACTGGTCAGGGAAGGCAAGCTGAGCGTGGACGACAAACTTAGCGAGGTCCTGCCCGAAGTGGCGGAGAAGGACCTGGTGGAGCGGGCCGACGAGATCACGGTCCGCAACCTGATCCAGCTGACCTCGGGCATCCCCGACTACATCGGCCCGGACACCTCCGACCCCACGCGTAACTATCGCCCGACCGACCTGCTGGCGGCCGCACGCAAGAACGCCCGGCCCGTGGAAGTCGGGACCTTCAACTACTCCAACAGCAACTACATCCTGCTCGGCATGATCATCGAGAAATTGTCCGGAAGGTCACTGGCGGCCGAACTCAACCGCAGGCTCTTCGCCCCGCTCGGCATGCGCCATACCTACCTGCCCACGAAGGCGGGCCAGGGTATCAAGGGCCCGCACGGGCACGGCTACGCCCCGGACGAGACGGGCACGATGCGCGATGTCGACAAGATGATGAACGCCACCAGCATGCTCGGTGCCGGCGGCGTGATCTCCACCACGCGCGAGATGAGCGTCTTCCAGCGCGCCTTCCGCCAGAACAAGCTCCTGCCGGCGTCCCTGAGCAAGCTGATCACCGACCCGCCGCCCGGCCAGACGCCGCCGCCTGCGGGCACCCCGTGCGCCGGCAACCCCGAGTTCGCCGCCGGGGGCGGAGGCAGCGCCCCCGGCTTCACCGCCGCGACCATTACCTCCTCCGACGGCCGTCTGCAGTTCGCCGTATCCCTGACCCTGGCCATGGACAACGACGAGCGCAGCACCGTACCGTCGCGCATCACCAACGCCCTCAAATCGCTGTTCTGCCCCGCGAAGTGATCACTCCAGCCGCAAAGGCGAGCGTGATCAGACCATGATCGCCCGTGGCACATACGCGGCACGGCTCTGCGACGCCGGATAACCGAGAGGGCCTTTCACGCACGTCAGCAGCGGAGCGGCTCCAAGATCCGGGGGCGTTCCTTTCGAGACGATCGGCGCAGCCTACGAGAGCGGGGCAGTTCCGGCTGGGTGAGATACAAGTGACGGCCGACCGGACGGTCGCGCGCCCGTACGCCACCCAGCCGTCCGGCCCGGGTCGGCTCGTCTCGCTGCTCTCGGACTCCGGCATGCCGATCGAAGCCATCTCACGCCTGGTCGGCCACCGCAACACCTCGGTGACTGAGACCGTCTACCGCAAGCAGCTGCGCCCGGTACTCCTCGAAGGAGCGGAGGCCACGGATGAGCTCTTCCCCGAGTAAAGTCCTGATCGCCAAGCCGAACAAGAATACGAAAAATGTCACATGTGGCCGTTTCGGAGAAAGAAGCGCGAGCACGTGGATCTCGAAGAGCGGTCACCCCAGCTTGGGATCAAGTACAAGGACTTGATGGTGTTGGATCAGCTCGTCAAGGCAGGGGCCGATCTTGAACAACCTCGCCATGTCATCTTCTACCTGTACGCTCCCACGCTCGACGCCGCTCAGAGCGTCGCCAAGGGCGCCGGCACCGCCGGCTACGGCTTACGCGCCGAGGTCGGAAAGCCATCTCCGAAGTCGCCGGACAGTTGGCCGGTGACCTGTGAAGCAAACGCGGTGATCTCACCGGACTTCGTGCGCGACACGGGCAACCTCTTCGACACCCTCGCGGCTCAGCACGACGCCGAATACGACGGCTGGGAAGCCGCAGCCACTCCGCGTAAGGCGTAGTCACTCAGTTTGTCACTCAGCAATGCAAGAGGCCGCTTCCAAAGCCCTGGAAGCGGCCTTTGACCTGGGTGGGGTGTTCACGAGTGGGTCCATCCTGGGAGGAAGGAGGTGCTTAGAAGATCGCTTCCCGAGTTCGCTCTGATCGTTTCCCGGATGGGGAGACGGTCAGCCGCTTGGCGCGCATGGCCGCGACCCCGAGGGCGGCCATTGCCGCGAGACAGAGCCAGGCGAACACATCACCGACCCGCGCATATACCGTCGGACTACCGGCAACAGGCACATGCGCGATCATCGTCTGCTGCGTGGTCGTGAAGTAGTCCGCCGAGGTGAGCGTTCGGCCGTGGGGATCGAAGACCGCGGCCAGGCCGTTGCTCGCCTGACGAACCAGCGAGTACCCGTTCTCCACCGCCCGGATGCCTGCCTTCTCCGTATGCGCGGCGCCGAAGCCGTACCAGTCGTTCGACGGCACCAACATCACATCCACATCCCCGGCCTGCCTCATCAGCGCGGGGAAGTCGGCGTCGAAACAGATGACGTTGGCCAGGCGGCCGAACGGCGTGTCCGCGGTCGGCACCCTGCCGTCGCCGGGGTTGAACGGATCCAGGCCCGGCACCGGGCGGGCCTTCTCATACGTCCATCGGGCCTGCCCCCTCGGATCGACGAGGACAGTCTCGTTGCGCATGTACGGCGGCGCGCCCGTGATCACGATCAATCCCGCGTTCACATAGCTGCCTGTCCTGGCGGCGATCGCGGCGATCTCGTCGATCAGCCGCTGCCTGTCGGCCTCGCGTGCCGCACCACCCGCCTCCGGCCAGACCACGATCTTGGCTCCGGCTTTGGCCTCCCGTTCGGTGGCAGCCAGCAGGGAGTCATTGACAGGAGCGAATACCCGCCGAACCATGTCGGGGTCGGCGCCGGCAAGCTGTTCTGGCGAGGGGTAACCGTTCAAGGCCCTGTTGGACGTCTCCAGGACCGATCGCGCAGGGCTGACCCCAGCCACCCGTACGGTTTCACCAGCGGGCGCCGCGAATGCCAACCGCAGGCTTCCTCCGGCAAGCACCAGCGCGAGCACGGCTCCGAAGGGTGCCACCCGCCGCCAGGCGAAGCCGTCCTGCCAGAGGTGATTGCAGACGGCGGCGAACCATGCGATGAGGAAGCTGACCCCGTAGCCACCGGTCACCGAGACGACCTGCAGCAACGGGAGGTTGTCGTGCTGAGTGGCGGCCAGCGAACTCAGGATGTTGCCGACCGGGCTGAGGCTCGCGAGCGCGTACTCCACGCTGACCACCCCCGCGGGGAAGACCAGCGTGGCCCACGCGCCGGGCAAGCGCGCCGCGATCAGACGGTCCAGAACGTACGGCACCACGCCCGCCAGCGCCATGACCAGGGAGAGCGCCAAGACTGGGCTGAATACTGGCAGCCCGCTCTCGTAGAGCCAGAATGTGGTGGCCACCATGGTAGCGAGTGCGATGCCTCCCATTGCCGGTAGAGGCCGGCTTGTGCGGGAGTACCGTAATAACAGGATCAGATAGCCCCATGCCGCGCCGGCCACTTCCCATCGACCGTGCGCGGCCACGGCTGAGAGCGCGGTTCCGGCAGCGAGCATTGCCCATCGAGTCTGACGATTCATGCGGCAAATTTAGGCAGCGCGGACCTCACCATCCCATCTCGCACGCCCCCGAACCGGGGTAAGGAACACCCCCCGCGGAAGGCGTACCCCTCGGTTTGCTACTCGGAAGATCACAAAGATGGTGGTACCGGCTCCACAAAGAACGAATCCGATTCGGAAACCCTCGAAACAACAAGATCCCTCCTGATCTCGACGATCAGACGGGATCCCGTCAACTAACTGCCAGCCGTTTCAAGAACGGCCCTAGGTGGTTGTTCAGGGGCTGTAAAAGTTAAGTTGACACTCCCGTCGAGGGGCGTCGGCCGAGGGGGTGAGGACCTTGCGGGTGATGCGTTCGGCGATGGCGGCGACCAGGGTCCGGGGGCGGCGGGGGGTCAGGTGCGCGGTGAGGGCGTTGCCGAATCCGGGGGCGACGTAGCCGCGGTCCCGCTCCAGCGCACGCAGGGCGGCACGGACGACGGGCTCCGGGGTGGTCATGGAGCCGGTGACGGCCGCGTTGCGGGTGCCGATGGTGTCGAAGAAGGCGGTCTCGACCGGGCCGGGGCACAGGGTGAGCACGCGGATGCCGCGCCCGCGGTACTCCTGCCGCAGAGCGAGGCCGAAGTTCAGCACGAAGGTCTTGGCCGCGCCGTAGACGGCGAAGTACGGGGAGGGCTGGAAGGCGGCGTTCGAGGCGACGTTGACGATCGCGCCGCGCCCGCGCTCCAGCATGCCGGGCAGCACCTCGTGGGTGAGGTCGACGAGTGCGACGACGTTGACCATCAGCTGGTCATGGTCGCGGGCTGCGGGGATCTCCTCGAAGCGGCCGCAGGTGCCGAAGCCGGCGTTGTTGACCAGGAGGTCCACGGTCAGGCCGCGGGTGGCCAGCTGGTCGGCGACGCGGAGGGCGGCGTCCGGCTCGGCGAGGTCCTGGACCAGCACATGGGCACGGATGCCGTGCTCGGCGGTCAGGCGCTGGGCGAGGGCGGCGAGCCGGTCGCCGGAGCGCGCCAAGAGGATCACGTCGTGGCCCTGGGCGGCGAGCTGGGCGGCGAACTCCGCGCCGAGGCCGGACGACGCTCCGGTGATGAGGGCGGTGCTGTGCACGTGGTTCTCCTCCGATGGGGCCGCCCGAGGCGGCGGCAACTGGAACGAGAACGTATCAGCAATCGGTCTAAATGCAACATAGCTGATGCAGATAATGAGATGTCTGCATCAGCGATGTAGTGTGCAGCTGGACAAGTGGTCGAGCGGGAGGCGTGATGGGCGAGACGGCAGCACGATCGTTGCGGGCGGACGCGGAGCGCAGCGTGCGCGCGATCCTGGAGGCCGCCGAGCGGGTGCTCGCCCAGGAGCCCGGCGCCTCCATGGAGCAGATCGCCGCAGCCGCGGGAGTGGCCCGCACGACCATTCACCGGCGGTTCGCCAACCGGCAGGCGCTGATCGACGCGCTGGCCTCGTCCGCGGCCCGTCAGCTCGCCCAGGCGATCGACGACGGCCGGCCGGACACCGCGCCGCCGCTGGTGGCGATGCACCGGATCACCGCCAACGTGCTTCAGGTCAAGAGCGCCTGGGCGTTCGCGCTGGGGCTGCCGGCGGATCCCGGCAGCGAGGCCGCCGCCCTCCACCAGGACATCGCCCGCAGTTGCACCGCCGTGCTGAAGCGGGCCCAGGACGCGGGGCTCATCGACCAGGCGGCCGACCTCGACTGGGTGCGCCGGGTCTACTACGCGCTGATCGGTGAAACCCTGCACGGCAACGCGGGCGGCGCCGACCCGGACACCCTCGCCGCCCGTATCATCGACACCCTGCTGCACGGCGCCGGCCCACGCGCCTGAGCCGGGAACCCCGGCGGCGCCTGTCGGCGTACTCCTTGACGTGCAAGAACTCTCAGAGGCTGTTCCGCTGTTTCTGCCGCCCGGGCGACGGCCTACGCCCTAGGGCTTCTTGTCGGGCAGGGCTGCGTACCACGTGCCGTCATGTTCCGGTCCGGGCAGCCATGCCGGAGGATCGGCCAAGCCGAGCGCGTCCTCAGCCCACGTCAGCATGTACGCGTCCGTGGCCGCAGGCGGCCGGGGCGCCCGGACGACCCCGCCCAGCAGGATCCAGCCACGGTCGGGGAAGAGAACGTATTGCTGGATGAGCAGGTCACTGGTGGTGTGCCAGCCGTCCTCTTCGATTTCCTTCCAGGGCAGCAGCCGCGTTTGCAGCAGGCCGTACCTGGCCTCGTCGCGGGCCGGCGGGAGGTATCCGACCTCGTCCAGCACCAGGATCTGAGGGCGGAGGAGGTGCGCAGCTTGGAGTCCGGACGGCTGATGGCATCGGCGGCTTTGAGCTGCCGGACCAATGTCAACCGGCGTGGTGAAGTAGACGCTGAAACCAGCCCCGCAGGCCGCGACCGCCAGCGCGACGGCGATGTGGGGCCTGCCCGCCCAGCAGCGGAGTATCGGCCCTGGCCTCGGGTGGCCAGGTCGCGGACCTTTCGGGCATCCAGCTCGGACTGAGCTCCTCCCGGACGGCGCATTCCATCTGAGCCTCATCGGCCTGGGCGACGAAGGCGCCCAGATGCTCGGCCAGGTGAGGAAGCCCCAGCTGGGCGGCGATGGTGCGGATCCGAGCGATGACCCGCTCACTCAACTCAAGTTGCCCTTTGACCGGACTACGGGGTGCCGTCCGGCTCGGGCCGCCAGGCATGCGTACCAGTTCGGCCAGGTCTGATCAGGTAGCTTCACGCCATGGTTGGTGTTGCGACGCTGCGCGAGTTCCTCCGGTCGGAGCTGCCCGAGGCTCGGCCGGTTCTGGCTGCATGGGAAGCGAGGGAGATCGCGGACGCCGCCGATCACGACCGTGAGCCGTTCCTCGACAACGTGTACGGGTTGATGTCCGAGGTTTTCTGGTGGGAGGTGTTCGAGCCTGCCGTCTCCAAAGCGGACGTCCCGGTGCTCGAACGCTGCTATGCAGTCACGGAAGCGCTCCTCACGTGTGACGATCCGTCGAACATGATCCGAGAATGTGTGATCATCCGAGTCCTCAAGTACCTGGACGCGCAGTCTCCTGGGTACGCCTTCGCAGGCCCGGAGACCAGACGGTTTCTCGAATCACCGTGAGCGGCCATGCTCGCCGAGCATCATCAGCAGACCGGGTGACGGTCGAGATGCGCAGGATCCTTGAGAGCAAGCCGGGGCACACGTGGCTGATCATCCTCGACGGACAGGGGGCCAAGCGCCGCCCAACCATCACGCGGTGCCGCTCGGCAAGGCGTCCATCTGGCTGCTTCCTCTGGTCGAACGGCCACGTGACGAGGTCGAATCCGAGGCTCGGCCCCACTGACCCCGACCTTGTCGGACCGATGCGATTCGTCATCAGCACCGGCTCGGCCGCGGGCCGTGGCTGGAGGTGTCACCGAGCACCACCGTGACCCGCCCCCATCGAGGTGATCAGCAACCACCTCGCCAGGCTCCACGATCACGAACTCTCGACACCACGACCGACGCCTCGATCATCCCTGCACGTCTGCTTGTACGTGGCCCTGCGCTTGAGCCCGTACGCCGGCAGCGCCGTCGGCGAGCACGGGCTTGACGAGAGTGGCCGTCGCGCCGTCGGACGACTCGGTGCGGTACCCCTGGGAGTGGTAGAGGCTGATGTTGCGCTGGCTCCGGGCTCCGGTGGACAGCACGATGCGGCGGCAGCCGACGTCGCGTGCGGCTTCGGCCTCGTGCAGCAGCCGGCGTCCGACGCCCTGGCCGCGCAGGTCGGGGACGACGGCGAGGCGGCCCACGTGCCAGTCGTCGTCGATGCGACGAGTGCGTACCATGCCGAGGAGGCGGCCGTCCCTCCACAGGCCGGTGGCCTGCCAGGTGGCCAGCCATGCGCGCACCTGCTGGAGCGACTCCTGAAGGGCGGGGATGGCCAGGGTGTCGTTGGCCAGGGCCTCCTCGACCCAGCAGCAGCGCTGGAGCACCAGCACGTCGGCGGCGTCGTCGGGGGTCAGTGCTCTCGTGTAGGTGCCGGGCAGTGGCGTTGTCCGTGATGCCGGGTGGGATCGCTCGCGCATGGGCCGCAGGGCGTGGGCGAGGCGGACGAGTTCGTCGAGGACTCCGATGGCGACTTGCTCACGGCCGGTGTCGGGGCGCAGCCGTCCGTCGGCGATCGTGTCCGCGATGCGCAGGGCGAGCGTGGCGCCCAGTGGCACCAGCCGCAGTGTGGTCACGACCTGCCTGGCGTGCTGGACCGATCGGGTGCCCGCCGAGGTGTTGCCGTAGCTGACGAACCCCATCGGCTTCCACGCCCATTCGTGGCCGAGGTAGTCGAGGGCGTTCTTGAAGGCGGCGGGCATGCCGTAGTTGTACTCGGGGGTGACGGCGATGAAGCCGTCCGCGGCCTCGACCGTCGCGCTCCATCGCTGGGTGTGCTGGTGCCGGTAGCGGCCGGAGGCGGGTACGTCCTCCTCGTCGAGGAAGGGCAGGGCGAGGTCGGCGAGGGAGACCGGCAGGAGTTCCGCGCCCAGTTCGTCGGCCCTTGGGGTGATGGTGTCGGTGAGCCATTGGCCGATGGCCGGGCCGAGGGCGCCGGGGCGGGTGCTGCAGATGAGAATCACGATCCGCAGAGGTTTCGTTGACATGTAAACGAACGTAGCTGGTATCTTGTTTACATGTCAACGAAGCGAGTTCATGAGGCGGTGCGCTGGCTCGACGCCGACGAGGAACGCGCCTGGCGCGCCCTGCGCCGCATGATGATCGCGATCCAGACCCGCACCGCCCACGACCTGGCCGCGCTCGGCCTGTCCGAGCCGGACTACGAGGTGCTCAGCACCCTCTCCGAACGGCCAGGCCGCACCAGCACGCTGGGCGAGCAGGCCACCAAGATGGGCTGGTCGCGCAGCCGCCTGTCCCGCCACGCCACCCGCATGGAGGCCCGCGGCCTGCTGCGCCGCGAACCCGACCCGGACGACGGCCGGGGCTGCTATCTCGTCCTCACCGAGCACGGCTTGGAGACGCTGGAGGACGCCGCCCCTGCCCACCTGGAATCGGTCCGCCGCCACGTCATCGACCGGCTCTCACCCGCCGACCTGTCCGCCCTGGAGGACATCGCCCGCAAACTCGACGAACCCGCATGAGCATTCGACCGCATCGGCACTGAGCACCTCCTGCTCGGGCTCGTCCGGCATGGTGCGAGTGCGGCGGCTCAGGTGCTGGTCGAGCTCGAAGCCGACCTCGACCATGTCAGGTGTGCCGCAGACAAACTGGTCCCTGGTCCAGGACAGCCTGACGCCGAACTGTGGGGCCTCTCCCGCCACGGCGCAGGCCATGCCTTTGTGTCCACCGACCCTCTTGATCTATGACCGTTCTGGCGGCCTCGTCGAGTCTGTGGGGGTGTGCTCCCAGCGTTCAGCGAGGAGGGCGGGGGAGGGCGCGGTCCCGGGCAGTTGGGGGTGGCGGGGGCGCAGGCCGTCGAGAGCGATGGCGATCGTACGCTTTCGGGCGTTGTGGGCTGCCTCGATCAGGTCGGCGCGGCCCTGCCGGTCGAGCTGTTCGATCAGGGGGGACTTGCCGAGTTGTTCGATCAGTAGCGAGATGTCCATGGCCGTGGCGTCCGATCGGAGCACTCCAGCAGCATGCGCGCGGTCCACCAGGTCTCGCATCAGCTCCTCGGACCTGGTGAACTTGGCGGCCATCTCGTCGGTGACGGCGATCGTGCCGGCCAGCGGCCCGAGGGAGCCGCCGCTGAACTCCACGCAGGCGCCGATGTAGTGGGCGAGCCCTTCCCAGGGGTCGTCATGCTGCAGGCCGCGTTCGGCGGCCGAGATCCACTGGTCGAGGGACAGCGCGCACAGGTGCTGGAACAGCTCGTCCTTGGAACGGTAGCGGCGATAGAGGCTGGCGATGCCGACTCCGGCGCGTGCGGCGATCGTCGCCACCGACGCGTGCGCTCCGTCCACGGCCAGGACCTTCTTGGCGGCCTCCAGAAGGGCGTGGTCGTTGCGTTCGGCTTCTGCGTGCCGGGGAGCTTTGCGTGCCATGCGCTCACTGTAGTCGCCTTGCGAAGCGATTCACTCCGTTATAGCTTTCCCAAACGAAGCGAATCTGTCCGTTTGGAGGAGCCATGCGAGCTGTGGTGATGGAAGAGTTCGGCGGCCCGGAGGTCTTGCGGATCCGGCAGGTCGAAGATCCCGTGCCAGGGCCGGGGCAGGTGCTCGTCGCGGTGGCGTACGCGAGCATCACGTTCGTCGAGACGCAGGTGCGCTCGGGCAACGGGCCGTTCGGCAGGCCCGCGCTACCCCGCATACCCGGCAATGGCGTGGGCGGTCGCATCGTCGCCGCCGGACCGGACGTGGACCCGGCCCTGGTGGGGACGGTCGTGGTCACCACCACCGGCGGCGAGGGCGGTTACGCCGAGCTGGCGCTGGCACGGGCGCGGGATGCGGTTCCGGTTCCCGAGGGTCTGGAGCTGAAGGACGCGGTCGCGTTGCTGGCCGACGGGCGTACGGCGCTGCTGCTGTCCCGGCAGGCGGAGATCAAGCCGTCGGAGCGGGTTCTCGTGGAGGCCGCGGGAGGAGGTGTCGGCAGCCTGCTGGTGCAACTCGCCGCCGCCGCGGATGCCCACGTGATCGGCGCCGCCCGAGGCGCCGGCAAGGCCGAGCTGGTCACCTCGCTGGGCGCGGCCTCCTACGTCGACTACTCCCGGCCTGACTGGCTGGATCGGGTGATGAAGGCGACCGGCGGCGTCGGACTCGATCTCGTCTTCGACGGGGTCGGCGGACGGATCGGCACCGAGGCGATCGGGGCGCTACGTGAAGGCGGACGCGTGAGCATCTACGGAATGGCCAGCGGCGCCGACGCCGAGCTCGACGAAGGCCGGCTCCGGGCACGCTCCATCGGCGTCATCGGCCTCACCGCCGCGCCGACCCCGGCCCAGACCCGCGCGCTCATCGCCGACGCGCTGAACCTCGCGGCCGCCGGGAGATTGCGGCCGGTCATCGGCCAGACCTTCCCGCTCGAGTCGGCAGCCGCCGCGCATCGAGCGATCGAGTCGCGGACCACCACCGGCAAGACCTTGCTCATCCCCGCCGGCGACACGCGTGGCTGAGCTCGGAACCCACATGTCTCCCGAACCCTCTCCCAGAGCCGGAGTCCGGGAGTGGATCGCCTTGGCGGTCCTGGGCATCCCCGCCGTGTTGGTCATGATGAACATGTCGGTGCTCTATCTGGCGCTGCCGAGCCTGAGCGCCGAACTGGAACCCGACGGTCCCCAGCTGCTATGGATCACCGACATCTACGGTTTCATGGTCGCCGGATCGCTGGTCACGATGGGTACGCTCGGCGACCGTCTCGGGCACCGCCGGATCCTGCTGGGCGGCGCCGTCGCCTTCACCTGCGCATCCGTCATCGCCGCCTACGCCCCCGGCGCCGGCCCGCTCATCGCGGCACGGGCCGTCCAGGGAGTGGCCGCCGCCGCGCTGGCGCCGGCCTCGCTGGCGATGATCCGCGCCCTGTTCCTCGATGTCCGGCAGCGCACCCTGGCCATCACGATCTGGATGATGGCGTTCATGGGCGGCGGTGCGCTCGGCCCGCTGGTCGGCGGTGTGCTGCTGCAGTACTTCTGGTGGGGCGCGGTGTTCCTGCTCGCCCTTCCGGCCATGGCCCTGCTGCTGGCCACCGGCCCTTTCCTGATCCCTGAATCTCGCGCTTCGGCTTCCGGGCGGCTGGACGCGGTCAGTGTGGTCCTGTCGCTGCTGACTCCTCTGACGATCGTATTCGGCATCAAGGATCTCGCCGTCCGCGGCTTCGCCCTGCCGTCCGCCGGTGTCCTGGTCGCGGGCCTGATGATCGGCGCGGTCTTCGTACGCCGCCAGCGACGGCTGGCCGACCCGCTCTTGGACCTGGGATTGTTCGGCATCCCCGCCTTCGCCGTATCCGTCACGGGCATGGTGCTGGTCGGGATCGTGCTGTTCGGGACCAGCCTGCTGACCTCGCAATACCTGCAGCTGGTGCTCGGCTTGTCTCCGTTGGAGGCCGGCCTGTGGCAGTTGCCCAGCGCGGTCGCCGGTACCGTCGTGGCCCTGCTGGTCTCCAGTCTCACCGGCCGGATCCGCCCAGCCGTCCTCATGAGTGCCGGCGCCGCGTTCGCCGTCATCGGTCCCATCCTGCTCACCCAGGTGGACACAGACCCCGTCATCCTGGTGTCCGGCTCCTTCCTTCTCTTCGCCGGGCTGACCCCGTTCCTGTCGCTGGGAACCAACCTGGTCGTCGGCGCGGCACCCCCCGAACGCGCGGGGGCCGCCTCAGCGATCTCCGAGACCGGCGCCGAACTCGGCGGAGCGCTCGGCATCGCCGTGCTCGGCAGCATCGCCACCGGCGTCTACGGCAGCTACATGATCGGCCATGCGCCTCCCGGTGTCCCTTCCCAGGTCGCCGAACCCGCCCGGGAGACGTTGCCCGCCGCACTCCAGGCAGCCCGGCGACTCCCCGAAAGCCTCGGCATCCCTTTGGCCCAGACCGCCAGGGACGCGTTCGCCCACAGCCTTCATGTGCACGCGCTCATCACGATTCCCCTGCTCATCGTGCTCGCCCTGCTGCCCCTGATCCTGTGGCGCACGACCCCGCCACAATCACCGAGCCGGCCCGAACAGGCCACGACGCCCACCCCAGCCTTCGACTGAAAGGACCGAGCGCTCATGCAAGTCGAGGTCTACTTCGACGTCCTGTGCCCCTGGTGCTACATCGGCAAGAGACGACTGGCCGCCGCCCTGAAGGCCCGAAGCGATGCGATCGTCGTCTGGCGCAGTTTCGAACTGGATCCGGACGGCAGCCGGATTCCCAGCCTGACGGCGGCGCAGGTGATCGCCACGTACCAGAACGACCCAGCCCGAGCGAGCGCCCGAGTAGCCCATATCCAAGCGCTCGGCGCAGCCGAGGGACTCGAACTCAACCTGCACCGGGCCCGGCCGGTCAACTCTTTCGACGCACACCGCCTGATCCACCTGGCCGCCACCTGCGGCCTGGCCGACGCCGTCCTGGAACGTCTCCTTCGCGGTTACCACACCGAAGGCCGCGACATCGCCGATCCGGACGTTCTCCAAGCGCTCGGCGTCGAGGCCGGACTTGATCTCGCCCACATAGGTGAACTTTTGACCGGCGACGCGTTCACCGGTGAAGTCCGAGCCGATGAACGCCGCGCCGCCCAGAGGGGAATCCGAGGCGTGCCGGCACTCGTCATCGACGGAGCCCCGCCAGTGTCGGCCGTTCAGGAACCTGCCGCTCTGGCAAGCCTCCTGGAACGCGCAGCACGCTTCTGAGCTGGGATGAGAATGGCCACCCCGGACGCGGAACCGGCCGGCGCGCCGATCAGGTCCGAGAGCCGCCGTAGCGGCGGAGCAGCCGCCGGCTATCTCAGCTCTGGACGACATCGAGCCCGGCGACCCGCAGCTACAACTGGCGACGGATCGCGTCGATCGTCGTCTCCGGCGAGGTGTTGAAACAGAACCGGATCCCCGGCGCCGCGGCGGCCAGCACGTTGATCAGCCGTTCGAAGAGCAGGGTGTGCTCGGGAATCGTCCGCACGCCGGCCCCGATCATCGCCACGCCGAAGGAGGGCCAGGACTCCAGACAGTCGCGCAGAGTCTTCTCCGCTGCCTCAGGGTCGGCTTCGACGAGACAGGACGTCACTTCGAGCCCCGCCTCACGCAGGGCCGCGTCGCCCTGCGCGATCCGCGCCGTGAGGGCCTGCTCGTCGAGACCAGGAAGCGCGGTGTAGTCGATCGCGCTCGGGTGCAGACCGATGGAGACAATTGTGGTCATGTCTTCTCCTACCAGGGGATCGGGCCGTCGCCGCCGAAGAAGCCGCCGGTCGGCCCGTCCGGCTCCAGGGTAGCCAGCCCGACGACCACCTCCGCTGCTTCGGCCACCGTATGGATGCCCGTGTGATGGTTCATGTCGGTGGCCGAGTTGCCCGGGCCCGCGGCGTTGATCTTGAACGTCGGCAGCGCCCGGGCGTACTGGGACACGATCATGTTGAGCGCGGTCTTGGACGAGGCATAGTCCAGGGCCAGGAAACCGTGCTCAGGGCGGGCAGGGTCGGCGGCGTTGGCCAGGGAGGCCAGAGCGCTGGAGACCATGACGACGCGAGGGTGCTCCGACCGGCGGAGCAGCGGCAGGAACGTGTGGGTCACCCGTACCGGACCGAACACGTTGGCCTCGTACAAAGGCCGCAGCATGCCGGCGTGCATGTCGGCCGGATCCATGAGCGGGCCGCCGACACCCGCGTTGTTGACCAGGACGTCCAGGTGGTCCGTCTGCTCGGCCACCTTCTTCACGGCGGTCGCGGCGGAATCGTCGGAGGTGACGTCCAACTCGACGAACGCGACATCGAGACCCTGGCCCGCCAGCGAGTCCGCGGCCTGCCGGCCCCGTTCCCGATCCCGGGCGGTCAGGAACACGCGCCAGCCACGGCTCGACAACTGGCGTACCGTCTCCAGGCCCAGCCCCTTGTTCGCCCCGGTCACCAGGGCCACCGTTCTCAGGTCTGCAGTCATGGCCTCAATCATCGGGACGGGGCCCACGGCCTGCCAGGACCGGTGTGGCCTGGGACTGGCCATACCACCCGTGCGAGCCGGACGGTGCGGCATGATCGAGATACGAACCGCGCCGAACTCGCCGAAGTGCTCCGTACGGCTCGATCGCGCCTGCGTCCGCAGGACATCGGGCTGCCGGCGGGGTCTCGCCGCCAGGTCAGGGGGCTGCGCAGGGAGGAGGTGGCCATGCTCGCGGGCCTGAGTGTCGACTACGTCGTACGCCTGGAGCAGGGCCGCGGTCCCCGGCCGTCGAGTCAGGTCGTCGCCGCGCTGGCCCAGGCGCTGAGGCTCGACGACGACGACCGCGACCTGGTGTTCCGGCTGGCCGGGTACGAGCCGCCGCACAACGGGCGCATCCAGATGGTCGTACGGCGGAGCGTTCTGCGACTGCTGGACCGCATGTCGGACCTGCCCGTACTGGTGCTGTCGGCCAAGGGCGACGTACTGGCCTGGAACCCGCTGGCGGCGGCGCTGCAGGGCGACATGTCCGCCTGGCCCCGCCATCGGCGCAACCTCATCTGGCAGCGCTTTCTCGGCAGCAGCCGCTGCCAGGTCGCCTTGAACGCGGGCGAGGACGATGCCGCGGCCCGCGCCTCGGTCGGCACCCTGCGCGCCGCTCAGGCCCGCTATCCTCGCGACCCGGACCTCGTCCGGATGATCGAAGAACTCCGTCGTGGGAGCAGCCGGGCTCCTCCGAAGCGGCGGCACTTGATCTCTTGCGGGTGACGGGGTTACAGCGGTTCTGACCCGTACTCGCACCATCGCAGGCACGGCGGCATGCGCCGGCCGACGAAACCACGCGCGGTCGCCAAGGCCACCATCCACCGGCTGCTGTCCCGCCGCGACATCCCGCTGCGCGAGAAGACCCTGTGGCGGATGCTGCAGGAGACCGCGGCCCGGGCCGCGGAGATCCTGGCGGGACAGCGGCACCGCCCACCTGCTGCCCCGCCTGCTTCGTTGAGACCGGACAGTCGTCGCCTTGCTCATCCTCCGCAGGAGCGTTGCTGACTTCCTGCTGAACGAGGACAGAGCGATGGGATGAGCACGGCGATGGCGTCGAGGATGCGGTCGAGTCCCTGGCGGAAGCGTTCCTCGGGGGCGAGGTGGGCGGTGCGGGAGTCGAGAACCGAGCGGTTGAACAGGGGGAAGGCGTTGGATGCGACGACCTGGCGGACGTACGGCCCCATGTAGTCCCGCTTCCAGCGTTCGGGGTCCAGGCCGGTGCGGCGGGCCTCCTCCAGCCAGCCGATCTCGCGGCGGATCGCGCTGTGTAGGTAGTCGTTCAGCATGCCGACGAAGCCGGTGATGTCGTCGATGTCGAGCCCGGTCCCGTTGAAGGCGCTGAGTGCGAACTCGTGCACGCGCAGCAGGTTGGGGCCCAGCGTGGGCCGGCTGGTGAGCAGCGCGATCAGCCAGGGATGGCGTAGGCCGGCGGCCCGGGTCCGCCGGGCCAGCAGCGTCAGGTCGCCGCGCCAGTCACCGGACGGGCCGTCGGGGAGCTCGATCTCGCTCATCGCCAGGTCGATCATGAGGTCGAACAGGTCGTCGCGCCGGGGTACGTAGCGGTAGAGCGACATGGCGCCGGTGCCCAGCTCGCCCGCGATCCGCCGCATGGTGGCGGCCTCAGCTCCTTCGGCGTCGGCGATCCGGACGGCCGTCCGGGTGATCTGCTCACGGCTGTAGCCGGGGCGCCGTCCCGGGCCGGAGCGCTCGTGCCCCTCCGGCCGCATCCAGATGCTGGTCGCGTCCGCGTCGGCCATGCGTATCTCCCTTCCATTTGCGTACATGGTACCTGAATAGCTATGGTCCATTTCACGTACGAAGTACGCGAAATGGAGGAAGCGTGGATCGATCTCTTCGCATGGGCGTGATCGGCGTGATGCTGGGCATGATCACAGCGCCCTTGGACGGCATGATGCTCGGGCCCGCATTGCCGGCGATCGTGAAAGACCTCGGCGGCCTGGAGTACTTCTCCTGGGTGGCGACGGCCTACCTGATCTGCATGGCCGCCTCGACGCCGATCTGGGGGAAACTCGGCGACCTGTACGGCCGCAAGGCGGTCTACATGGCCGCGATCGCGGTGTTCCTGCTGGGGTCCGGGCTGTCGGGAACCGCGCAGGACATGATCCAGCTCGTCGGCTTCCGGATGGTGCAGGGACTGGGCGCGGGCGGGCTGATGACCGGTGCTCTGGCGCTGATCAGCGAGCTGGTGCCGCCCCGGCACAGCGGCAGGCTGATGGGGCTGTTCGGGGTGATGATGCCGATCGCGTTCATCGCCGGGCCGTTGCTCGGTGGCCTGTTCGCCGACGTGGGCTGGCGGTGGGCGTTCTTCGTCAACCTGCCGATCGGCGCGGTCGCCCTGCTGCTCATCGGTGCCGCCGTGCGGCTGGAGCGGCGCCGGATCAGGGCCCGGATCGACTGTCTCGGGGCGCTGCTGCTGACAGTGGTCCTGGTCGCGCTGAGCCTGGTCGCCAGCTGGGGCGGCACCCGGTACGCCTGGAGTTCGCCTGCGATCCTGGCCCTGGTCCTGATCGGGCTTGCGGCGCTGGGCGTCCTGCTGGTCGTGGAGAGGCGCGCGAGCGAGCCGATCGTCCCGCTGCGGCTGTTCGCCGACCGCAACTTCACCCTCGCCCAGGTCATCCGCTTCCTCGGCGGCGTCGGCATGGTGGTGGCCGCCACCTTCCTGCCCCAGTACATGCAACTCGTCCACGGCGCCTCACCGATCGCCAGTGGCCTGCTGATCCTGCCCGCGATGCTCGGCATGGTCGCCGTACTGATCGGCACCGGACGGCTGATCAGCCGCAACGGCCGCTACCGGATCTACCCGATCCTCGGCGGCGCCACCGTGACGGCCGGCATGCTCGCGCTGCTCCTCCTGCGCCCCGGCGTCAACCTGGCGCTCGCCTCCGCCCTGACGCTGATCGGCGGCCTCGGGGTGGGCCTGCTCATGCAGTCCACCACGATCATCACCGTCAACAGCGCCGAACCCCGCGACATGGGGGCGGCCAGCGGCTCGGTCACCCTCTGGCACACCATGGGCGCCTCGCTGGGAGTGGCCGCCCTGGGCGCCCTGTACACCACCCGGATGCAGGACACCCTCATCGACCGCCTCGGCGCGGAGAGCGCCACCCGGATCGCCTTGACGCCCGAAGCGCAAATCCGGCTCACGCCCGCCGCACGGGAGGCGGTTCGCTCCGCCGTCTCCGACGGCATCCACGTCATGGCCCTCGGCGCCGCCGCGCTGGGCGCCCTCGCCTTCGTGCTGGCCTGGTTCATCCGCGAGGTCCCCCTGCGTGATGGCGCCCCGGCGGCCGAGCCGGCCACCGCGGCCGCGTGAGGGGGCACCCATGCCACAGAGTGTGAAAGTCCAGCTCGTCATGGACGTCATCTGCGCGCATTCCTACCTCGGCTACACCCGCTTCGCCCGTGCCGCCGACCTGCTCAGGGCCGAGGGCGTGCAGGTGACGGTGACGTTCCTGCCCTTCGAGCTCGCCCCAGGCGCCCCGGCCGGCGGGCAGCCGCTCCTGGTGGTCCTGGAACAGACCTTCGGCCCGCAAGCGGCCGCCGGCGCGCTCGCCTTCGCCGAACGCGCCGCCCGCGAAGGCATCCGGTTCGAGTACGGCAAGGCGATCGCCACCGGCACCTTCGACGCCCACCGCCTCATCGCCGACGCTGGGCACCAGGACAGAGCCGAGCCCATGGCAGAGCGCCTCTTTCGCGCCCACTTCACCGACGGGCTGCACATCGGCGACCCCGCCACGCTCGCCCGACTGGCCGCCGAGGTCGGTGTCACCCCCGGCCACGTGCCTTCCCGGGAAGTGCGCGCCCGGCTCGACCGCGTGCGCCGCCTCGGCATCACCGGCGTGCCGGTCTTCCTCATCGAGAACCTGCCCCCGCTCACCGGATCCCAGACCGAGACAACACTCCTGGCAGCCCTGCGACAGGCCGCCGGCACGAAGGGAGAACACCGTGACCACTGACCCGCTGAGGCTGGCCGTCGTTATCGGCAGCGTCCGCGACGGCCGCTTCGGCCCGACCGTGGCCGGCTGGTTCGCCAGCCAGGCCGCAGCCCGCCCGGACCTCGACATCGATGTGATCGACCTGGCCGAGGTGCCGATCGGCGGGGTCGCCCCGTCGATGCCCGCGCCCGCGCCGGTGCTGGAGGCCCTGGGCGAATTGACCCCGCGGCTGGCGGCCGCCGACGCGTTCGTGGTGGTGACCCCCGAGTACAACCACAGCTACCCGGCCGGCCTGAAGAACGTCATCGACTGGCACAACCAGCAGTTCCACGCCAAGCCAGTGGCGTTCGTCTCCTACGGCGGCATCTCCGGAGGCCTGCGCGCGGTGGAGCACCTGCGTGCCGTCTTCGCCGAACTGCACGCCGTCACCACCCGCGACACCGTCAGCTTCCACGGCGCCTGGGAGTGCTTCGACGGCAACGGACAGCCGAAGGACCCGGTCGGCCCGGCCGCGGCCGCCAAGGCCCTGCTGGACCAGGTGACCTGGTGGGCGCGCATCCTGCGCGACGCCAAGGCCACCACCCCCTACACCGCATGAAGCAGAAAGGCATGATCATGACGACATTGACCGGCAAGACGGCGCTGGTGACCGGCGCGAGCCGGGGCATCGGCCGCGCGATCGCCACCCGGCTGGCCCGCGAAGGCGCCCGCGTCGCCGTGCACTACGGCGGCAGCCACGCCGCCGCCAAGGACACCGTCGCCGCCATCGAAGCGTCCGGCGGGCGGGCCTTCGCCGTCCAGGCCGAGCTGGGCGCGCCCGGCGACGCCGAAGCCCTGTGGACCGCCTTCGACGCGCACGCCGACGGGCTGGACGTCCTGGTCAACAACGCGGGCATCCTCGGCGGCCAGAGCGAGATCGACGGCGTCACCCGGCAGGGCCTTGAGCGCCTGCTCGCGGTCAACACCACCGCACCGTTCCTCATCACCCAGCAAGCCCTGCCACGACTGCGCGACGGCGGGCGGATCATCACCGTGGGCACCATGCTGACCCGCGGGGCGGCCATGCCCAGGGCGATCGACTACGCCATGTCCAAGGCCCCGCTCGACGTCATGACCGTCGCCCTGGCCAAGCAGCTCGGGCCGCGCGGCATCACGGTCAACCTCGTGGCCCCCGGCGTCATCGACACCGACATGCACCAAGGACGCCTGGTCGGCGAAGCCCTGGCCTGGCTGTCGTCACAGACGCCCCTCGGCCGGCTCGGCACGCCGCAGGACGTGGCCGACACCGTCGCCTTCCTGGCCTCCGACGACAGCCGCTACGTCACCGGACACCGGCTCGACGTCTCAGGCGGGACGACCATGTAGACCCACGCCACCGAGCGGCCCCACGCTCGTCTGCTCGCTCCGACTCGGCGAGCAGACGAGCGCCTGTCGCGCTGACCTTCGAGAAAACCGGAATCTGAACGCCGGAGCATTGATCACCGTGGCCGGTGCGGATGGTTCGTCCCACGCTCGAGCAGCCTCCGATCGCTCCTCCATCACGACACTCGGCCTCGGAAGCACACTGTCGAAATCCCCCGTTCAAGCGCGATTTGGCGGCGGGCACCATCGCCGGCACCGGCGCCGGCGCGCGTCGCCCGGCACGGCTCCGTCGGTCATACGTCGAGGACCGCTTTTCCGGCGACGCGGCGAGCGAGCAGCGCGTCGGCGGCCTCCATCGCCCTATTCCACGGCCCGCGCCAGCCGATCTGCGCATCCAGCTCGCCGGCAGCCAGTAGCCCGATCAGGTGAGCAAGGTCGGCGCCGAACGGCGTGGTCACGTTGAAGTTCTCGATCCGCCCCCGCGCCGATCGCGTGCCCGCGAGCTCGAAGTCGATGACCGTGGCCTCGCGGGCCGCCCGTCCGATGGCCATCACCACGCCGTCGTCCTCAAGCCGATAGAACGCCTGCGCGAGCTGGTGCCCGCCCACGTTGTCCAGCACGCCATACAGGCGGCCCTCCAGGTTCTCCGGACCGATGACGATCTCCGTGGCGCCCAGTTCGCGCAGGCCCTGCGCGCGGGCGGGACTGCCGGCGGAGGCCACGACACGCGCTCCAGCACGGGCGGCGAGCTGTACGGCGAAGCGGCCGACGCCGCCGGACGCCCCGGTGACCAGGGCCCGGCGGCCCGCCACCGGGCCGAGCCGGCGGAGGGCCTGCAGCGCCGTGACTCCGGCGACCGGTAGGGCGCTGGCCGGCCCCAGGTCGACGGCGGCAGGAACGACGGCCAGCTCGGCGGTGTCCACGGCGCGCATCTCCGCCCAGGCCCCCGACCAGCCGAACGTGACCACACGGGTGCCGGCGGCAGGGCCCGAACCGTCGGCGGCGGCCTGGACGACCACCCCGGCAGCATCCCATCCCGGGACGTGCCCGGCCCGGACGTTCGCGCTTGTGTAGGCGATCTCGCCGAAGTTGAGCGAAAATGCCGCAACCTGGACCAGCGCCTCGGAGGGCGTGGGCACCGGGTCGGGCACGACATGCAAGGAGAGGCCCGGGTTGAAGGTCAGGGCTCGCATCGCGTTACTCCTCCGTCAGTGGTTGACGGCATGACCCTGACGGAACGCGCGCACGAGCGGCTGGGGGTCAGCGCACGGACGCCTTCCCGCCCAGCGCCTTGCGGACGGCGGCGGCGATCCGGTCGACGTCGCCGCGTTCCGCGGCCGGCAGGGGTGCGCCGACCGACGCCCTGAGCGCGGCGGCTTCCTCCAGCAGGGCCGCCGCCTCCTCGTAGGCGCCCTCGGCCGCCGCGACCCCGGCCAGCCCCTCCTGGGCCAGGGCGATGGCGCGAGGATCGCCGGCTTCGCGGGCCGTGGCGAGCCCTTCCAGGTGCAGCGATCTGGCCGTGGCAGGGTCGCCGCGCTGTTCGGCGATGAAGCCGAGCTCGGCCAGCAGTAGCGTCATGCCGTAGAAGGGCACGCCGTAGTCGGCTTCCAGGCGGCGGTTCCAGGCCAGCGACTGTTGGAAGAGCCGCTCGGCGGTGTCGAGGTCGCCGGCGCGGCGGGCCACGAGGCCGAGGCCGACCCGGGCGAACTCCTCGGCGAAGTTGTCGGACTGCTCGGCTGCCCGGCGCATCCCCCGCTCATGCAGCTCCCGTGATACGTCCAGGTGCCCGGTCAGCAGGGCGAGCCGCCCGAGGCTGGAAAGCCGGTAGGACGCGTCGGTCCACAGCCTCAGGTCCTCGGCGATGCGCAGGCCCTCGCGGTGCAGGCGGGCGGCCCGCTCATAGTCGCCGGTGATCTCGGCGAGGTAGCCGAGCATGTCGGATGCCTGCAGTAGCCCCCAGCCGTCGCCGAGGTCACCGAAGATCGTCAGACTCTGGGTGCCGGACCGTTCGGCGAGGGCGTGGTCACCCTGGAACATCGCTTGCTTGGCGCGGCCCGCCAGCGCCGCTGCCTCGCCCCAGCGGTCGCCGGCGGCGCGGAATCCGGCCAGTGCCTCCGTCAGCAGGCCCTCGGCCGTGGCGGCGTCCCCGAAGCTCAGATGCGCGAGTGCCAGGAACCAGCGTGACCGTGCGTCGCGGGCGTCCAGCGTCTGCGCTGCGGCACGGCTACGCAGCAGCAAGTCGGTGCCGTCGCCGGTCAGCATCGCGAACCCGGTCTCCCACGCCGCCGTCCTGGAGCACTCCGCGCCGGGCAGCGCCAAGGCCGCGGCGATGGAGGCGCGGGCCTCGCGGTGTCTGCCGCGCAGATACCAGTACCACGCCAGGGCGTCGGCCAGGCGCAGCGCCAGCGTGGGGTCGGTGATGTGCTCGAGCGTGGCCCGCAGGTTGGGAGCCTCGATGTCCAAGCGCTCCAGCCATTCGCGCTGGGCGTGACCGTGGAGGTGAGGTCTGGCCCGTTCGGCCAGCTCGGTGTAGTAGAGGTCGCGGCGCTGGAAGACGGGGTCGCCGTCGGCGAGCCGTTCCAGACAGTAAGCGGCGATCGACTCCAGCAGCCGATAACGGATCCCGCCGGAGGACTCGACCATCGACCTGGCCACCAGCTGATCCAGCACATCGGCGACGTCCGCCGCAGGGTCCAGTCCGGAGCCCGCGCACACCACCTCGGCCGCCTCCAGCGTGCAGCCTCCTGGGTGAACGGCCAGCCGGAGCAGGATCAGCCGCTGTTGCTCGGTGAGCTGCTCCCAGCTCCAGTCGATCATCGCGCGCAGGGTCTGCTGGCGGGCGGGCCGTCCCCGGCCCGACACGGTGAGCAGGTGGAAGCGGTCGTCCAGCCGGTCGGCAACACCGCGCACCCCCAGCGCGCGTACCCGGGCGGCGGCCAGTTCCAGCGCGAGTGGCAGGCCGTCCAGCCTCCTGCAGATCGCCGCCACTGAGGGCGCGCTGACCTCGTCCAGCACGAACCCGGGCGCACCGGCCGCGGCACGGGCCACGAACAGCTGCACGGAGGCGGCCTGCGCCGGATCCGCTCCGGGCACCGGAAGCCCGAGCGGAGGCACCACGTACAGCGTCTCCCCAGCGAGCGCCAGCGGCTCCTGGCTCGTGGTCAGCACGCGCAGGTCCGGGGCGGCCCGCAGGAGCAGGTCCACCAGCTCGGCGACCGGTTCGACCACGTGCTCGCAGTTGTCCAGGACGAGCAGCAGCCGCCGGCCGCGCAAGGCGTCGGCGAGCCGGCGCGCAAGGCCGGCCGGGCGCACACCGGGACGCGAACCGGTCGCCGTGTCGTCACGGACGTCCAGCTCGGCGGCCACCACCTCGGCCACGGTCGCCCTCTCGCCCGAGGTGCCCGAGGTGCCCGACAGCTCGACCAACCACACCCCGTCGGGAAAGGCGTCGATGGCGAGGCCGGCGACCGCCAGGGCGAGCCTGGTCTTGCCGACGCCGCCCGGACCGGTCAGCGTGACCAGACGCGCCGAGCCGAGCAGCGCGCCGACCTCGGCCACGGCCTGCTCGCGGCCGATCAGTCCGGTCAGAGGGACGGGGAGGTTCGTACGCGGGCGCGCCGGCGCGAGCGACGGATCCTGGCGCAGCATCGCCTGGTGGAGGGCGGCCAGCTCGGGTCCGGGGTCCAGGCCCAGCTCGTCGGCCAGCCGGTGCCGCAGCTCGTCGTACCCGGCCAGCGCCTCAGCCTGCCGTCCCGACCGGTAGAGCGCGTGCAGGTGCGCGGCGCGCAGGCGTTCGCGCAGCGGGTGCGCGGCCACCAGCTCGCCCAGCTCGTCGGTCACCAGGCTGTGCTCGCCCAGCTCCAGCCGTACCTCCGCCCACTCCTCCATCGCGGTCAGGCGCTGCTCCTCCAGCCGGGTGGCGGCGGCACGGGCGAACTCCTCATCGCCGAAGTCGGCGTACGCGGGACCCCGCCACAGGGCCAGCGCATCCCCCAGCAGCCCCGCCTTCGCCCGCGGGTCGGTGGCGGCGCGGGCCCGCTCGAGCAGCGCGACGAAACGGGCGGCATCCACATCGGCGGCGCGCAGGACATAGCCCCGCGCATGGAAGACCACCAGCTCGCGACCTCCCGGCTCCCCCTGCTCCAGGGCGCGGCGCAGCTGGGACACCTTGGTCTGCAGCGTGTTGACGGGGTTGCCCGGTGGGTCGTCCCCCCACAGGTCTTCGGCCAGGCGGTCGGCAGACACCGGACGTCCCTCGTGGACCAGCAGGTCGGCGAGCAGTGCTCGGACCTTCACCTCGGGGACTCGCACAGGCCGCCCATCGTCGGTCCATACGCAAAGGGGGCCAAGCACACCGAATCGCACGCGGTCACCGTACCCGCAGCGAACCCCCAGCCGATCGTGCGCGACCCCCTCCAGAGTGGAGCCCGAAGCAGAGAGCACCACGAACGAGGAGCACCCCATGACCGTCAACCGCGAGATCCACCTGGCCGCCCGCCCCTTCGGCGAGCCCGGCACAGAGAACTTCGAACTGGTCACCACCGCGCTGCCCGACCTGGCCGAGGGCCAGGTCCTGGTCCGCAACACCTGGATGTCGGTCGATCCCTACATGCGCGAGCGGATGCACGACGCCGAGTCCTACCTGCCGCCGTTCCAGCTCGGCCGGCCCCTGGACGGCTCGGCGATCGGCGAGGTCGTGGCCTCGCGATCGGACGACCTCCCGGTGGGCGCGACCGTCGTGCACTTCCTGGGGTGGCGCGAGTACGCCGCGGTGGACGCCGCGGCCGCAACCGTCGCCGACCTCACCCTGGCCCCCGCCGAGGCATGGCTCGGCGTGATGGGCACGACGGGGCTGACCGCCTACACGGCCCTGACACACGTGGCCCCCGTGCGGGAGGGCGACGTGGTCCTCGTCTCGGCGGCAGCCGGGGCGGTGGGCACCGTCGCCGGGCAACTCGCCCGCAAGCTCGGCGCCTCTCGCGTGATCGGTTCCGCCGGCGGGACGCCGAAGGCGAAGAAGCTCGTGCAGGACTTCGGCTACGACGCCGCGATCGACTACCGTGCCGGTTCCGTCGCCGGACAACTGGCCAAGGCCGCGCCCGACGGCATCGACGTCTACGTCGACCACGTCGGCGGCGACCACCTGGTGGCGGCGATCGACGCACTGCGTCACGGCGGCAGGATCGCGATGGTGGGCGCGATCAGCTCCTACAACGCGACCGAGCCGGTCCCCGGCCCGAGCAACCTGTTCACCCTGGCCGCCAAGGACGCCACCCTGCGCGGAATGCTGATCAACTCCTACTTCCACCTGTTCCCGGAATGGATCGCGAAGGCGGCCGGTTGGCTGGCCGACGGCTCCCTGCACACCGAAGTGACCGTGGCCGAGGGCATCGAGCGGGCGCCCTCGGCCTTTCTCGACATGATGCGCGGCGGCAACGTCGGCAAGATGCTGGTGAGGCTCTGAGACACATCGCGCCTCGCCAGCAGCTTTCCGATGTCCGTGCCTACCAGCGCGGCTACCCCAGCCCATCAGCCGCTAACAGCCCACCAAGCATGGTTACGGGCGTGGCCCGCCCGGACAGACACGGGCTGTTCGGAGGCGGTGGGTCTCCGTTGAATCTGACCAGGAAATTGATCGGCTCCCCCTGGCCGTGGAGAGATGCGACCGGGTGAGGAAATCGGGCTGCGGTTGACCAGGCGCTGATCCAGAACGCCACGGGCAAGATGGTCATACTGGAGCTGGGGCCGCCTCGAGCGCGGCGGCGGCCTGGCGTTCCTGCTCAGCACGCTGCTCGGCCGCCTCGGTGCGCCGAAGCTGCTGGTGTGGGGTGAGGACGACACGTTCCAGAAGGTCGGCTACGCGGAGCGGTTCGCCGGTGAGGTCCCGAACACCGCGCTGGTGAGGGTGCCAAAGGCCGGTCACATCCCCATGGAGAACGACCCGGCGCTGGTCGCCCGCACGCTGGCTGCGTTCTTTCTCGCCTGACGGGTTGATCTTTCCGCGGCTCGGCGGCCGGTCAAGGCGAGGACGCGCGCGTGAGCGGCGAGCTCGACGATGAGGGCGCGGACTTCGGGCCTCGTCCCGTGCCGGTAGCGGAGGGCGTCGCGGATGAAGCCCCAATGGATGTGGTGGAACATGCGCTGGGCGGCGTGCCGGCCGCCGCGGCAGACGCCTCGTCCGCTGTGCCGCTCGCTGACCGGCGCGCTATGCCACGTCCGAAGGACGGACGCTGGGCAGGCGGCCCGACGGTGTCCGCAGAACGGATGAAAACATGACACAAGGCGTCGGGTTTTGGAGCAATCATGAAATCACCCGTCAGCGCCGATGTGGGTGTGGACCGGGGACCTCACGGATGGACAAGGACCTCAATGCGCGAAACGCCCGAGGAGCTCACGGAACTTCAGGCTCTCCTCGAAGCCTCCCTTTCCCGCTCCACCTCACACCTCCGCTCGATCGTCACCGCGAACACCATGACCGCAGAGCAGGTCACCCGAATTCTGATCGGCATGTGCACCCTCGCCCTGTCCACCGTGACGGCAAAGGGCGAGCCGCGGATCAGCGGCGTGGACGGGCACTTCCTGCACGGCAAGTGGCACTTCGGCACGGCGCGAAGCGCCGCCAAGGCCCGCCACCTCGCCGCCCGCCCCGCCATCAGCATCGCGCACATGCGCGGTGAGGACCTGGGCGTGTTCACGCACGGCACGGTGGAAATCCTCAATCCTGACAACGGCGAGCCAGCCGCTGACTGGCCGGACCTGCTCGCCTACTTCAAGGACTTCTACGGCGACGACTACTTCGACTGGGACAACGACGTGGTCTACCACCGGCTGCATCCGCACTGGATGACCGCCTACGCCCCCGGCATCGACAAGCTCACCAGGGTGTCCCGGTCTTGATCTGCGGCACGGGCCGCGTCGAGACCGGCCAGGTGCTGGCGGATCTGATCAAGCGGCCGCTCGGCGCCGCCGCGCTGAGCGGCCGCTGCGCTGTGGCGTAATCACTTTGTTTGACATGGGTGGGGGTCCGTCCGCCTGTGTTCTGCTGCGAGAGGGTGGATCAAGGTTGACTGCGTTCGTACGGGATGTCGCGAGTATGGGGCGCGAGGTCATCGAGGTGGTGGGAGCTCGTACCAACAATCTGCGGGACGTGTCGGTGAGCATCCCCAAGGGATGGCTCACCGCCTTCACCGGGGTGAGTGGCAGCGGCAAGACCTCGCTGGCCATCGACACCGTGCACAACGAGGCCCAGCTCCGGTATCTGGAGGGGCTTTCGCCGTTCGTGCGGCAGTACATCACCCAGCGCAATCGGCCGAAGGTCGACCGCATCCGGGGACTCGGCGCGACGCTCGCGGTCGATCAGCGCCGCCTGAACCGCAACCCCCGGTCCACGGTCGCGACGATCACCGGCATCGACGGGCATCTGGGACTGCTGTATTCGCGCCTTCCGGGGATCGGCGCGGACCCGGCGGCGGAGAGCGTCAACGGGCATCTGACGACCGCTCATTTCGACCGCAATACGCCGGAAGGGAGCTGCGCGGACTGTCACGGGGTGGGCGGGCGCTGGCAGGCGCAGGAGGACCTGGTCATCACCCATCCGGAGCTTCCGCTCTTCGAGGGTGCCTCGCCCTGGTACGCCAAGTGGCGGTCGGGGGAGCACGCGTTCGTGCCGGCGCTCGCCGACAAGCGCGGCGTGGACCTCAGCCGGCCGTGGCGGTCGCTGCCGGAGGAGTTCCGCCACTGCGTGCTGTACGGCACGGGTGAGGAGAAGGTCGAGGCGACCGTCGACATGACCAGCAAAAAGGAGACGGTCTCGGTGACCTACACCTCGAGCCAGCCGCTGCGGGGCGCGCTGGCCGAGGTGGAGCGGGTGTTCGTGAACGCCCAGACCTCCAGCGCCAAGCAGCGCTACCTGCCGTACATGCGTAAGCAGCCGTGCGGCACCTGCGGCGGCAGCGGATATGACCAGGTGGCCCGGTCCGTGCGGCTCAGCGGGCTGACCTACCCCGACCTGCTCGAGGTGGACGTACGGGAGGTGCGTAGCTGGGCGGAGCGTGTGGTCGGCGACCTGGGCGCCCGCCAGCGCGAGGTGGGCGAGCCGCTGCTGCAGGATCTGGGCCGCAGACTCGGGATCCTCGACCGGCTCGGCCTGGCCCATCTCCAGCTGTCCCGGAGCGCGGCGACGCTGTCCGGGGGTGAGTTGCAGCGGACCCGGCTCGCCGCTCAGCTCAGCACCGAGCTGAGCGGCATCGTCTTCGTCCTGGACGAGCCCGGGACCGGGCTGCATCCGGCGGACAAGGCGCACCTGCTCGACATCGCCCTGGAGCTACGCGGGGCCGGCAACACGGTGCTCCTGGTCGAGCACGACCCTGAACTGATCGCCCGGGCCGACTGGGTGATCGACATGGGCCCAGGCGCGGGCCGTCGCGGCGGGGAGGTCCTGGTGTCGGGGCTTCCCGCCGACGCGGCCGCGCACCCGACGTCGCTGACCGGACGCTATCTGGCCGGTGAGGGGCCGCGGCTGCGCCGAACCCGCCGTCCGATCGGGGGTGACACCTGCTGGGTGGAACTGCACGGCCTGCGTGCGCACAATGTGACCGCAGACCTGGTGCGTTTCCCCGCCGGTCGGCTCACCTGCCTGACCGGGGTGAGCGGCAGCGGCAAGAGCAGCCTGCTCGGCGCGCTCGCGGCGAGCGTGGAGGCCACCCTGAACGCGACGACGATCGACACGGTGCGACAGGTGACTGGCCTGAAGGGGTTCGACTGGGTCGCCGTCGTCGATCAGGAACCGCTCGGGCGCACGCCGCGGTCCAACCCGGCCACCTACAGCAAGGCGTTCGACATCGTCCGCAAGTTGTTCGCCGAAACCGACGTGGCACGCGGACGCGGGGTCAATGCCTCCTGGTTCAGCTTCAACACCGCGGGTGGTGGTCGCTGCGAAACCTGCACCGGTTATGGCCGCAAGCTGGTCGACATGCACTTCCTGCCGGATGTGTGGGTGGTCTGCGACGCGTGCGAGGGCCGGCGCTACCAGCCGGAGGCCTTGGAGATCAGGTACCAGGGATTGGCCATCGATCAGGTTCTGGAGCTGACCGTCGCCGAGGCGGTGGAGCGGTTCTCCGAGCCCCGGCAGCTCGCGGAAATCCTGGGAGCCTTGAACCAGGTTGGGCTCGGCTATCTTCAGCTCGGCCAGAGCGCCACAGAGTTGTCCGGTGGCGAGGCGCAGCGGCTGAAGCTAGCGTCCGCGATCCAGCGCGGTGCCGCCGCGGGCCGCAAGGCCGGTCTTGTCGTTCTCGACGAACCCGTCTCGGGCCTGCACCCGTCTGACATCCAGCGTGTGGTGGATGCGCTCGACGTGTTGCTCGACTCGGGCAACACCGTCGTCGTGGCCGAACATGACATCCCCGTCGCCGCGTCCGCGGACTGGGTGATCGACCTGGGGCCGGGAGCCGGTCCGGACGGGGGCGCGGTGATCGCGGAGGGCACCCCGGACGCCGTCGCGACCGCGAACACCCCGACCGCCGGTTTCTTCCGGCGGTACGCGGCGGGCCTGCCGCTCCTGGAAGTGCGAGATGACGAGCGCGGGGCGCGTCTTGCGTCACGTCCTGCACTGTCGGCCACGCCCTCCCCGAGGACGATCGCCCGCGCCTGAAATCGGTGCCGGAGCGCTGCGAGCATCTGGCCGCCGCCGGACTCTCCACCCGCGCCGATTGCTACCGAAACCCCCACCCCGACGAAACCGGACTCGACCATCTCCTCGATCGCCTTCTGCAGCTCCAGGCGATCCTGCCCAGCCGCGGTCTCCGGCACGGCCCCGCCGTCCGCGGCGGCCACCCTGGCGGCGTCGAGGGCTCCGGTGATCTTGCGGGCCATCTCGGCCGTGGCGGGGCTCGGCCGGCCCTGGTGCATCTGGGCGGTTTCGACAGCGACGAGGACGGTGCGGCGGAAGTTGCCGGCCTCGGCCCGGATCCTGCTGCTTCAGCAGGTTCATGGCCGCGGTCAGGGCCGGCAGCACGCGGTCGGCGATCTCGGCCACCGACTTGCCGGCCAAGTCCTTGCCCTTGGGGTAATCGGCATCAAGGAGACGACGCTCCTGGTACTCGGCAACCGCGGTACCGACTCGCCCACCTGCCTGCTGCTTGGACCGGCCGCCCGGGCGGCTCTGGCCGAAGCCCGGTGCCTGGTCGCCTTGACTCCGCCCACCAGGCAAGTATGAGAAGCCAGCAGCAACGTGACCGATCGCGATCTCGCTCTTCGCAGCTCTCGCACAGGGGGTGGGAGGTGACACCGCAGGCAGCGAGGTGATGACTCTTGGTTTCTTCGCCATCGGCGTGGGGATTCGTGTGAGGTACGGCGAAGTGCCAGGGGGAGGCAGGTACGCCGATGTTCGCTGATCGTCATGATGCGGGCGTGCGTCTGGCCGAGCGTTTGACCGGGATCGTCACCGAGGAGAATGTGGTCGTCCTCGGGCTACCCAGAGGCGGCGTGCCTGTGGCCTTCGAAGTGGCCCAGGCCTTGGGCGCGCCGCTGGATGTGATCGTGGTCCGCAAGCTGGGCGTGCCGTTCCAGCCCGAGCTCGGGTTCGGTGCCGTCGGAGAGGGCGGCGTACGCGTGATCAATCCCGAGGTCGTCCGGATGGCGGACGTGACCCCGGCGGAGATGGCCGCAGTAGAGAAGGGTGAGCGGGCCGAGGTGCTGCGCCGGGCGAGCCGCTTCCGCGGTGACCGCGCACCGGTCGACCTCGCCGGCCGCACGGTCATCGTCGTGGACGACGGGATCGCGACCGGTGGCACGGCTCGCGCCGCCTGCCAGGTGGCGCGAGCGCGCGGCGCCGCACGAGTGATCTTGGCGGTCCCGGTCGGCGCGCCCGACACTGTCGCGAGCCTGCGCCAGGACGCCGACGAGGTCATCTGCCTGGAGACACCTGACGCTCTATGGGCCATCGGCGTCTGGTACGCCGATTTCACCCAGACCACCGACGAGCAGGTGGTCAAACTCCTGCGACAGGCCGCCGCACCCGCCGCCGAAGGCGCGGTGAGCGGGAAGGCCGGCGTGGTGACGTCCGATCAACTGGAGCGGATCGACGAGGTGATGGTGAATGTCGGTCTGGTCCGCCTGCCGGGCCGGCTCGTCGTCCCCGAGGAGACCGCGGGGGTGGTGGTCTTCGTGCACGGCAGCGGCAGCAGCCGGCACAGCCCACGCAACCACTACGTGGCCTCGATTCTCAACCAGGCAGGCTTGGCCACCTTGCTGTTCGACCTGCTCACGGTAGAAGAAGAGTACGACCGCGGCAACGTGTTCGACATCGAGTTGCTGGCCGGACGGCTCGCGCAGGTGACCAACTGGCTGAGCGATCAGCCTCAGGCCGCGGGACTGCCGGTCGGCTACTTCGGAGCCAGCACCGGAGCGGCGGCCGCGCTGTGGGCGGCGGCGGAACCGGGCAGCCAGGTGGCCGCCGTCGTCTCCCGAGGCGGACGCCCAGATCTGGCCGGGCCGCGTCTGTCCGCGGTACGAGCGGCGACACTGCTGATCGTGGGCAGCCGGGACGAACTGGTGTTCGGCCTCAACCAGACGGCACAACAGCAGTTGCGCTGCGAGAACCACCTGGAGATCATCCCTGATGCCACCCACCTGTTCGGAGAGCCCGGGGCGCTCGAGACCGTCGCCGACCTGGCACGCGACTGGTTCACCGACCATCTCGGAACACGCGTGAGCTGAGAGTTCTCAGGCTGTCGCTGGCACCGGTCCGGGGACGGGGAAATTCCCAGCAGATGCCTCACACCAACGCGTCACCTGCGCCATTGGGGGCGAAAATGGGATACGCGATCCAACTCGTCCAGGAGACGCCCTATCGCTTCCGCATCGAGCGGCACGGACCGATGCGGGTGCCCGGCGTCATCCTGGCCTCCCGAGAGCTGCTCCCGGAGGATCAGGCGTTGCAGCAGGTCGTCAACGTGGCCACCCTGCCGGGCATTGTCCGTGCCTCCTACGCCATGCCTGACCTGCACTGGGGGTACGGATTCCCGATCGGCGGCGTGGCCGCCACCGACATCACGGCCGGAGGGGTGGTCTCCCCGGGCGGGGTCGGTTTCGACATTTCCTGTGGAGTACGGCTGCTCGTCGCCGACATGGATCGCGACCTGCTGGCGCCTCGGATGACCCGGCTCCTGGATCGCCTCGACCATGTCATCCCCCGAGGTGCCGCGCGTGGTGCCGTCTGGCACCTGACCGGGCGGACACAGCTGGAAGGAGTCCTGTCCGACGGTGCCCGGTACGCGGTCGAGCAGGGCCACGGCGTGGCGCGGGACCTGGAGCGCTGCGAGGACTTCGGCGCCGTCGCCGACGCCGATGTCTCCCAGGTCGGTTCCCGCGCCATGGAGCGAGGGCTGAACCAGGTGGGCAGCCTCGGCTCCGGAAATCACTTCCTGGAGATCCAGGCGGTGGAGGAGGTGTACGACGAGGCGGTGGCGGCCGCGTTCGGCCTGCGCCGTGGCCAGGTGTGCGTGATGATCCACTGTGGCTCGCGTGGGCTCGGCCACCAGATCTGCACCGACCACGTACGTGCGATGGAAAAGGTCATGCCGCATTACGGCATCACGGTGCCCGACCGGCAACTCGCCTGTGCCCCGGTCGATTCTTCCGAAGGCCGCGCGTATCTCGGCGCGATGGCCGCCGCGGCCAACTACGGGCGCGCCAACCGGCAACTGCTCGGCGAGGCCACACGGCGTGCCTTCGCGGACCTCGCCGACTGCGGCCTGGATCTGGTGTACGACGTCTCGCACAACCTGGCCAAGATCGAAACACACGACGGCGCGCGACTGTGCGTCCACCGCAAAGGTGCCACCCGGGCGCTGCCGCCGTATCATCCCGATCTACCGGCCGATCTGGCCCCGGCGGGCCAGCCCGTGCTGATCCCGGGCACCATGGGCACCGCCTCCTACGTGCTCACCGGAGTTCCCGGCGGTGAGGCGTTCCACTCCACCTGCCACGGCGCGGGCCGTACCCAAAGCCGCCACCAGGCGGCGCGTTCCATCACCGGCGAGCAACTACGCGACCGGCTGGAGGCACAGGGCATCGTCGTACGCGGCGCGACCTGGCGAGGGCTGGCCGAGGAGACGCCCACGGCCTATAAGGACGTCGACACCGTGGTCACAGCCAGCGAAGGAGCAGGACTGTGCCGCAAGGTCGCCCGCCTGGTGCCGCTCGGCGTCGTCAAAGGCTGAACGAGCAGAAGGAAACGCCGATGAGCGCCGACGCCGGACACCGCACCCTCCCCCATACCGCCGACACCCGTATCCAGGCCTGGGCGCCGACGATCGGGGAATGCATCGCGCAGGCAGTGCTCGGCACGGCGGGCAGCTTCCTCGATCTGGACGGCGCCGCCGCCACCAGTGAGCGCGACCTTCACGTCGAACCCGGCGAACCTCAGGATCGGTTGGTAGCCGTCTTGGACGAGGTCATCTACCTGATGGACACCACCGGACAGATCCCGATCAAAGCGACGGCCGTCCACGATCAGGACCGTCTCCGCCTCCACCTGACCATGGCCGACCTGACGGCGATACCCCAGACCGGAGCGGTGCCCAAGGCCGTCGCCCTGCACCAGCTGACCTTCGAACACCGCGCCGGTCAGTGGACCTGCACGGTGACCCTGGACGTGTGACGCCACCAGGCGCGATCGATGCGGAAGCGCGTGCCGCGGAATGTGAGCCTCGCCCTCGAACGCAGTATTGAAGGTGAGGATCGAGCAGTGTGAGAAGGCCCACCAGGGTGATTCTTGGATTCTCGGGGAGCCTTGAGCCGACGCTGTCACTCGGCTCCCCACTGAAGACCCTTCGGCCCATCGCGTCATGGCTGGTAGGAGGCAGAACCGAGGGGTAAGTGCCGAGAGAGGGACGGGTGGTCCGGACAGAGGTGGACTGCCCAGAAGGGGGTAATCGTGACCACGGCACGGGACATCATGCATCCAGGCGTCGAGTGCATCGGCGAGCACCAGAATCTCGCCTTCGCCGCGCAGCGCATGCGCGAACTCGACGTCGGGGCGTTGCCGATCTGCGGCGAGGACGACCGGCTCCATGGCATCATCACCGACCGGGACATCGTGCTCAAGTGCGTCGCCACTGGAGGCGACCCGAACACGATCACTGCGGGCGAGCTGGCTCAGGGCAAGCCGGTCACCGTCGAGGCCGGCGCGGACGTCCAGCAAGTACTGCAGACCATGGAGCAGCACCGGATCCGTCGCCTGCCGGTGATCGACGAGCACCGGCTCGTCGGACTGATCAGCGAGGCCGACCTGGCTCGGCACCTGCCCGAGGAGACGGTCGGCCACTTCGTGGAGGTGATCTGCGCAAGCCCGTGACCTGATCAGCCAGGAAGCCGGTGGGGATGGCGGCGCAGCCGCCCCGATGCCTCGTCACGAGCGGAGGCGGAACACCGATGACTCTACAGATCGTGGCGGGGACGGCCGATCGTGCGCTCGCCGGTTCCATCGCCCGGGTGCTGGGCATCGAGCCGGCCTCGGTGGTGGTGGAGCGGTTTCCGGACGGGGAACTCCGGCCCGTCGTGGATGGTCTGGGGGGCGCGGATGTCTACCTGGTCCAGGCCACGGGTCCGCCGGTCAATGACCATGTGATGGAGTTGCTGTTGCTGGTCGATGCGTGCCGGCGGGCGGGTGCGGCGCGGGTCACCGCGGTCGTGCCGTATTTCGGGTATGCCCGTCAGGACCGTCGTGGCCGGGCCGGGCAGGCGATCGGGGTCCACGTCGTCGCCGGCGTACTCGCTTCGGCCGGGACACAGCGCCTGATCGTCGTGGATCCGCACACGGCCGCGTTGGAGGCCATCTGCGCTGTTGCGGTGGAGATGCTCACGGCCGTGCCTTCCCTCGCCCAGGCACTCGGGGAGCAGGTGCCGGACGGGGCCGTGGTGGTCGCGCCTGATCTCGGCGCGGTCAAGCTGGCCGAGCATTACGGTGCTTTGCTGTCACGGCCTGTGGCGGTGGTGCGCAAGACCCGGCTGAGCGGGACGAGGGTGGTCGCCGAGGAGCTGGTGGGAGACGTCCGTGATCGCCCGGTGGTCATCGTCGACGACATGATCAGTACCGGCGGCACGATCGAGGCCGCGGTGGAGGTCGTGGCCGGCCACGGCGCAGCGCCGGAGATCATCGTGGTCGCGACCCATGGACTGTTCGTGGAACCGGCGGCCGAACGCCTCGGCCGCGCCACGATCCGGCAGGTTCTGGTCACCGACACCCTCGCACAGCCGGTCGCGCCGGCGATGCCGCTCAGCGTGTGCTCGGTGGCTCCACTGCTGGCCGATGCCATCGGGCGCCTGCACCGTGAGGAGCCGCTGGACGACCTACTGGCCCGGGCCTGACGGTCCTGTGCTGACCGGAGCGCGCGGCCGTGATGCCACCGACCGGAGGTCTCCAGGGATGGTCGGCGTTGTCGCGGATGGCGCTGACCGGCTCGGCCGTGGACAGTGCGGCCGCGTCCTGGCGGGCCCGCCGATCCGCCATCCGGTTGATGTCGCCGCGCGCCTGAACGACATGTGAGCCGCGACCTCTCGTACCCGCCATCCGGCGCACAAGGTCGGCGCGTCCCACTGGGCGGGCGTCAGGCTCTCCAGCATCGCCGCCAGCTCCCGGCGTTCGCTCGCGATCGCGGAAGCTGGAGGAGATCGCCGAGCAGGCCGGGCTGACCACGGGCGCGGTCTACTCGCTGTTCGGCAGCAAGAACGGACTGCTGATCGCCCTGGTCACCGACTACCTCACCCCGCACTACGGCGGCATCGAGCAGACCGTCCCCGACGGGATGGGCCTCGTGGAGGCGGTGGAGGTCTTCGCCCGCCACTACCGCCGCCTGTGCGACGACCCCGACGCGCTGCGCCACCTGTCGTTCGAGATCAGCCTCCAGGACCTGGCCCTGCGCGATCCCGAGCTGGCGCCCAGGCTCGCCGCCTCCGTCCGGGCGCACGAGGAACGCCTGACCGCGCTGCTGTCCGGCAGGGTTCACGACGGCAGCGCCGTCACCTCGCGGCAGGCCCGGCGCCTGGCCACGGCGCTGCGCGCGCTCATGGTCGGCCTCAGCCAGGGCGTCACGTTCGGCCTCGCCGAGGCCGCCACCGGGGACTATTTCGCGGCCACCGCCCGCGCCCTGATCACCCCGGACGTGCTCGGACCGGCCTGAGGCATCGGGACGGTCCTCAGAGGGGCGCGCCCGCCCAGCGCCGGCAGATCGTCAACATCTGCTGCTCGGTGGGCTTCTCCACCAGCGGCGACCTGCCTGGCGCGGCTCGCAGCCCGTCGAGCATGACCTGCAGATAGCGGCGGTACAGCCCCGGGCGGACCTGGACGGAGTGCTGCGCCAGGTCGGTCACCAGCCACAGGATCATCACCACGTCGTCGCCGGCGACGCCGTCACGCAGATCGCCCTCGGCCCGCGCCCGGTCGAGCAGGTGCTGCAGCACCTCCGCGACGCGTTCGACGGTGGTCCTGCCGAGCCGCCATCCGCCGCCGCCGAGCGCGACGTCCCGCAGTCCGAGGTTGTCCACCAGGAGCTCGGTGATGCTGCCGAGGAGGAGTTCGAGGCCGTCCCAGGCGCGCTCGGCCTCACCCGCGCGCTGCGCGACCTCCGCCAGCTCGCCCAGCGGCTCCCGCAGCGCCGCGTGGATGAGCTCCTCCTTGTCGGCGAAGCGCCGGTAGACGGTGCCGACGCCGACGCCGGCGTGGTGGGCGACCTCGTTGAAGCCGACGGCGAGGCCGCGCTCGGCGAAGAGTTCCCGGGCGGCGCGCACGATGCGGTCCCGGTTGCGTTCCGCGTCCCGGCGCAGGCCGCCACGCCGCGCGGCCTGGTCGGCGGCGGGTCGCGGTTTCACGTCTCGAAGAGTACTCCTGTGTGGATCGATGGGGTCCCGGTAGCACTGACGGTATTTCACGCCGACGTCGGCTGATATGGCGTTCGTCTGGCATGGCGCCGGCGGTGCTGCGGCTTTACGGCGGGCGCGATCAGACCCGCTCGGACCATCTGGGCCTGATCGCCAAGTATCTGGAGTGGCAGACCGCCCCGGCGGGCAGCCAGGCGATGGCGCGCGAGTATCTGTTGGCGGCGAAGGTGATCCAACTTCTTCGGCGTCGTCAGCGTGGATGGGGAAAGCGGAACTGGCCGAACTCGACACCACAGTATGGCGCCCCTTGAGGGTCGCACAGCGCTGCGGGCACGCAGAGTGGCCGCGCCATCAGCGTGCCGAGGTGGGTAGTCGTTCGCGCGAACGACTACCCACCTGCTCTGGCTCAGCCTCCACTCCGGGAGGACGTCATGTCCGCGCGTGCGTATCGATCACACAGGGTCAGTCAGAATCCGGGCGGCGGGGTCGCAGCCGGGCCCGGCACCACGTGCAGGACGATGACGCCGTCGTTGTACGATTCCGCCCTCGCCACCTGCCAGTCGGGATCGATACGGGAAGCGGGCACATCCTTCTCGAAACGCGTGTCCTTTTCGTCGTTCGGCAGCCGCCAGTCGAGCACGTAGGCCACCTTCAGATGGTGCTCGCGCACGACGTCTGCCGCCTGGGCCGCCGAGCGTCCCTGTAGGTTCACCCCGGCCAGCGCCTCGCCCGGCCAACTGGCGTCGGCGGGGAAGGCGTACTTCTCCCCGGGCTTCGCCGGGCGGCCCAGGCTGACCTTCGCGGGCCCCTTGATGTCCGCGGTGACACGGAAGGCCGTGATGCAGTCTTCGACCCGCTCAGGGCAGCTGTCCCCGGCGAACGTTGCTCTTGCGTCGGGGTCGGACTTCTCGAATCCGAAGACGGAGCCTGCCGGCATTCGCGGCGGAACGGGGACCAGCGACACCGTGAGGTTGTCCAGGCCGACCTGGTGGAAGGCCTTCTTCAATTCGGCGGGATCAGGATTGCCTTCGGTGAAGTAGAAGGCGTACTCGTCGCCGACGCGGTCGATCGTCACCGCCTGGCTGGCGTACACCTGCTCGGAGGCCCCGAACAGGGACGGGCCGACGACAATGGCTCCCGCCAGAACGGCGACCGCAGCCATGCCCAGCAGGGCGCGACGAGGCGACGGCAAGAGCCGTCGCCGGGCGGGAGCGCGTTCCAGCGAGACGATCTCCGCCAGCAGCGCGTCCGCCCCCGCGGTGGACGCCCGGCCGGCCAGGTCCTCATCCAGCACTCGCGCCCGGTCCTTGAAGATCTGGTCGTTGTTCACCCTGACTCCTTCTCGATGAGCGGCCGTGATGCGAAACCAGCGGCCGATGGGCGGGTCTTCTCCAGGGCCTTGGCGAAGCGTTTGCGGGCCCGGTGCAGGCGGATACTGGCGGCGTTACGGGAGCAGTCCAGCACTGTGGCGATCTCGCCGGGGTCGAGCCCCTCCCAGAGGTTCAGGGCCAGCAGTTCACGATCGCTGTCGGCGAGCACGTCCATGGCCTCGTCCACGCCGTGCTGCTCACTGTGGTGGGAGCGGGCGGCGTAGAGGTGTTCGATCTCGTCGGTGAGTTCGGTGTGCCGGGTGAGCCTGCGCCGCTCGCTTCGGCGGTGGTTGGCCAGGACCCGGCGGGCGACGCCGTACAGCCAGAGCCTGCCGGCCTCGCCGCCGGGGAGCTCGGCTATTCGCTTCCAGGCGATCACATAGGTCTCGGCCACAACGTCGGCGGCGTCCTCGGGAGAGGAACACCGCCGCACGGCGTATCCGAGGATTTGCTCATAGGTTCTCCGGTACACCGCCTCGAACCGGGACCGGTCGTCTTGTTCACTCACGCGTCATCCTCGTCAGACCTTCCGAACGCTGCGGGCTTTCACTTCCTACGTGTCCGCGGGCGACGGCAGAATTTCAGGCCAGGCAGGAACGACTGAACCGATCGGAGCGAGCTGTGGCCTGACACTCGGAAGGCGGGAGCGCGCCGCCAGAGCCGGTTACGCCGAAACCCTCGCCCGGCTGACCGCTGTGACCGGCCCGGCATATCCCATCGCGACCCTGACCCCCGGCCCGGCGACTGGAGCGCCGCAAACCCACCCGCCGCGCGGCGACCCACACCGGCAAGGCTGGATCCTGCACCAGCTCCGCCACAGCGCGCTCCAGCACCCGGCCGGCCTCATGGGATCAACGTCACAGCACGCACCTCCGATGAAGCGGATGAGGGCTATCCGCTTCTCACTAGACTTGCGGAATCGGATAGCCCTTATCCGGTTGCTCGAACCCCACGTGAGAAGCGGAAAGTGAGTGCTCGATGGCCGAACTGCTCTACCGGCTGGGCCGGTTCACCGCCCGGCGGGCCTGGTGGGTGATCACCGCCTGGGTCGTCGTGCTCGCCCTGGCCGTCGGAGCCTTCCTGGCCTTCGGCGGGACCATGAGCTCGACGATGACCATCCCCGGCACGCCGACGGCCCAGGTGACCGACCGGCTCAAGACCGAGCTGCCCGTGGCCAGCGGCGGCACCGGGCAGGTCGTCATCCGTTCGGGCAACGGTGAGGAGCTCACGACCGCCCAGCGCGAGGGCGTCAGCGCCGCGCTGCGCAAGGTCGCCGACCTCGACGGCGTGGACCAGGTGGCCGACCCGTTCGTCTCCACCGCGACACGCGCGGAGCAGGCGAAGAAGATCACCGATGGCCTGGCGCAGGTCGAAGACGGCCGCGACCGGCTCGGCCAGGGCCAGAAGCAGCTCGACCAGGCCCGCTCACAGACCGAAGCGGGCATCGAGCAAGCCGAGACGGCCCTCCGGCAGGCCGGCTCGAACCCGCGGCTCAAGGCCACACTCACCCGGCTCAAGGCGACCCTCGCCCAGCTCGACAAGCAGCAGGCCCAGCTCGACAAGCAGCGCGCGACCCTGGAGACGTCCGAGCGGCAGCTGCTCACCGGACGCGACCTGCTGACCATCGCGCAGGGCATCCGTACGGTCTCCTCCGACGGCTCGACCGCGACCGCCACCGTCGTCTTCGACCTGCCGCAGCAGGAGATCACCCCGGAGACCAAGGAAGCCGTCACCGCGACCTTCGACGCCGCGCTCCCCCGCGGCGTCACCGCCGACTACTCCGCCGAGATCGCGCAGGGCGAGATCCAGCTCGGCGGCGTCGGCGAGGCGGTCGGCCTCGTCGTCGCGGCCATCGTGCTCGTCATCATGACGGGCACCCTCGTGGCCGCCGGGCTGCCGATCCTCAACGCGCTCCTCGGCGTGGGCGTGGCCGTCGCGGGCGCCATGGCCCTGTCGGGCAGCATCGAGATGACGTCGGTGACGCCCATCCTGGGCGCCATGCTCGGCCTGGCCGTCGGCATCGACTACGCGCTGTTCATCCTGCACCGCCACCGCCGCCAGCTGAAGGCGGGCATGGCCGTGGCGGAGTCCATCGGGCTGGCCAACGGCACCAGCGGCAACGCCGTGATCTTCGCGGGCAGCACCGTGCTCATCGCGCTGCTGGCGCTCAACGTCACGGGCATCCCGTTCCTCGCGCTGATGGGGACCGTCGGCGCCGTCGCCATCGCCGTCGCGGTGCTCCTCACCGTGACCATGACCCCGGCACTGCTCGGCCTGCTCGGGCACCGGCTGCTCCCCCGGCGCGACAGGAAGGCCGCCGCGCGGGCCACACCCCAGGCAACATCCGGGGGCGTGCGGCCGATGACCATCGGCGGCGCCGTCCTGCGGATCGTGGTCGGCGTGGGCGCACTGGCCCTCCTCGCGCTGCCCGCCGCCTCGATGCGGCTCGGCCTGCCCACGGGCGCGTCCGAGGCCGCCGACTCTACGCAGTACCGCGCCTACACCGCCATCACCGAGAAGTTCGGTGCCGGCTCCAACGGGCCCCTGGTCGTCGTCGCCGACCTCGGCCACGGGGTGACCGGCGACGAGCTCACGGCGGCCCAGGCCGGCCTCGGCAAGCAGCTCATGGACGTCGACGGCGTGACCGCGGTCGCCCCCATCGGCGCCAACGACCAGGGCACCGTCCTGGTCTTCCAGGTCGTCCCGGCGGGCGGGCCGACGTCGGAGTCCACCGAGGACCTCGTCCACTACCTGCGTGGCCGCAGCCTTGAGCTCGGCTCAGGCGAGGTGTCCCTGTCCGTCGCGGGCAGCGCCAGCGCCAACCTCGACATCTCCGAGAAGCTCGCCGACGCCCTGCCGGCCTACCTCGCCCTCGTCGTCGGCCTGTCGCTGCTGATCCTGATCGTCGTGTTCCGCTCGATCCTGGTGCCCCTCATCGCCACCGGCGGCTTCGTCCTGTCGCTGTTCGCGGCGCTCGGCGGCGTCACGGCCGTCTACCAGTGGGGCTGGCTCGGCGGCCTCTTCGGCGTCACCGACCCCGCGCCGATCCTCAACTTCCTGCCGACCCTGCTGGTGGGCATCCTGTTCGGGCTCGCCATGGACTACCAGCTCTTCCTCACCTCGGGGATGCGCGAGGCGTACGCGCACGGCGCTCCCGCCCGGCAGGCGGTCACCGAGGGCGTACGGGCGGGCAGGGCCGTCGTCACCGCCGCCGCGGTCATCATGATCTCGGTCTTCGGCGGGTTCATGTTCTCCCACATGACGATGATCCGGCCGGTCGGCTTCGCCCTGGCCTTCGGCGTGCTCGTCGACGCGTTCGTCGTACGCATGCTGATCATCCCGGCGGTCATGCATCTGGCGGGCGACAAGGCGTGGTGGCTGCCGCGCCGGCTCGACCGGATCCTGCCCGACGTGGACGTCGAGGGCGCCAAGCTGGAACGCCACCACCAGGCTCCGCCGGCACGGGTCCCGGAGCCCGCCGCGCGCTGACGGCGACCGGCCGGCCGGGCCGCGTTCACGCAGCAGCGTACGCGGCCCGGCGCCGCCGAGGGCCTCGACGGCGTGACCACGCGCAAACTGGCCGCCCGGCTCGGCGTCCAGTCGCCGACCCTCTACTGGCACATCCCGAACAAGGCGGCGCTGGTCACCGCCATCGCCGAGGCGATCCTTGAGCAGCAGTTCCCCGAGCTGACCGCGCCCGCGCCGGAGGAGCGCTGGCAGGAGTGGCTGATCGGCCTGGCCGGGCGGCTGCGGCGCGCGTTGCTGGCCCACCCCGACGGAGCCCGGATCATCTCGGCCTCCCAGCTGTCACTCAAGATGGCCGCCTTCTCCGAACTGGCGATGGCCACAGTCGTCGGGCGGGGCATCCCTCTGCGGCAGGCGCGCCTGGTCGTGCTGACGGTGCTGCGCTTCACCGTCGGCTACGTCCTGGAGGAACAGAACGGCCCTCCCGACGCCGACGCCCTCGACGGCTTCGACCTGGCCGCGTACGCCGCGGCCCGCGACTGTCTGGAACAGATCGTCCACGGTCCCGCCGCAGGCGGGTGAGCCCCGCCGTCACGCCGGCGATGCCGCGGCGGGTTCTCCGGTGAAACGGCGCAAGTGCGGGCTGAGCGCGGCCACGGCGGCGGTCAGGCCGAGCAGCCCGCCCAGCACGACGAGCGCCGCCGCGCCGCCCAGCGCCGCGGCCATCGCCCCGCCGAGCACCGGCCCGAGGGGCTTGAGCGCCGTCCCGCCCATGTTCAGCACCGCACCCATCCGGCCGAGCATCGCCTCCGGCACCATGCGCGCGATCACCACGTTCAGCACCACGTTCAGCGCGGGCGTCGACAACGTGATGAACACCAGCGGGATCATCGGCCACCACGCCCCCCAGGGCAGCGCCGTGGCCGCCAGCGCGGCGCCGAAGACCGCCACGACGGCGACCAGCAGCTTGCCGGGAGGCAGGAGCCTGCTGACGCGGCCCGACAGCAGCGCGCCGGCCAGTCCGCCGACACCCAGACCGGCCAGGACCGTGCCGGTGACGCGCGCGTCACCGCCGCGTTCGCCGACGAGCACGATCAGCGGGATCAGGAACGCTCCGCCCAGCAGGTTGAGCACCATCACCGCCGCGGTCACCTCCCGCAGGCCAGGCCGGCGCAACAGCCACGCGACGGCCTCGGCCACCTCCCTGCGCATGCCACGCCGGATCGGCCGCCGCTCCTCGCCGACGTCCCGTTGCTCGTCCGCCGGGCGGCGCGGCACCTTCGCGAGGGCGTAGAAGAGCGTCGCGGCGAGGAACGTGACGGTGTCGACGACGAAGGGCACCGCCCGCCCCAGGCCGTACAGCAGGCCACCGAGCGGAGGGCCGATCAGCCCGGCCGCGTGGGTGCGGGCCTCCTCCTGCGCGTAGGCGCTGTGCAGCTGGCTCGGGGGTACGACGCCGCGGATCGCCGTGTCCTGGACGGGAACGATGAACGCGGCGCACAGCCCGTCCAGCACCGCCAGCGCGACGAACTGCCAGACCTGTACGTCACCGGAGACGACGAGCGCCGTCAGCAGCGCGGAGACGACCGCCTGAAGGCCCTGAGCGGTGACGAGCGTGCGGCGGCGGTCCCACCGGTCGACCCAGACGCCGGCCGGCATCTGGACGACGAGCGAAGCGACGGTGCGGGCTCCGGCGACGACGCCCGCCAGGCCGGGCGAACCGGTGAGCGCCAGCACCAGCAGCGGCATGGCGAGCCTGGTGAGCTCCGACCCCAGCTCGGAGACCGCGCTGCCGATCCACAGCAGCTGGAAGCGCGCGTTCCTGCGCAGCGGGACGACGTCGGTCACGAAGCGGCTTCCTCGGATGCGGATACGGGTGCGGTCCCGGTCTCGGGCAGGTCGGGCGGGACCCGGAGAAGATACTCGGCGGAGGTGACGCTGTCCAGCCCACGACGCTCCTGGGAGGACGCTGCGCGGTCCTCACTGGTAGCGCTTGATCACGCCGTCGGCGAGGGTGTCCACGGCCGCGGCGAGGCTGGTTCCCGCCGCGTCCAGGCGGGTCAGCAGCAGCGTGACCTTGATGGTGTCCGGGGTGAGCGGGGCGGCCAGGACCTCGGCCAGCGCGAGCTGGTAGGCGACCCGCACCCCGGGCTTCTTGGCGCCTCTCGCGGCCTCGGCGGCGGCGCGTGGGCGGCCGGGCAGCAGCCGGGCCGCCTCGGTGAGCTGCTCGATGCCGGCAGCCAGGGCCCGGAGCGGGCCCGCGTACGACGGGTCGGGCGGCGCGGCGAACAGGTGCAGCTCCCTGACGAAGTCCCGTACCGCGTCGAGGACGTCGTCGATGGCGCGGGAGAAGCGGAAGAGGTCCTCGCGGTCGATGGGCGAGGTGAGGCTGCGGCGCATCTGGCCGACCAGCGCCGCGCGGGCCTCGTCCCCCTCGTGTTCCACCTCGGCCATCCGCGCGCGGGCGGTGGCCGGGTCGAGCTCGCCCGCGGCCGAGGCCGTGGCCAGCCAGACGCCGGTCGCGGCCGCGCCGAGCTGCGTGATGATCTGCCCGGTGAGGACCCGGTCGGTCCGCCCGGTCAGGTCGCGGAGCAGGGACCTCACGGCGCCACCGCGCCTGCCACCGCCCCGGCTGCCGCGCCGCAGGCCAGAGCCAGGGGCAGTGTGAGCAACCAGGCCGCTCCCAGGTGAAGTACCGCTCGCCATCTCACTCTCCTCGTTCCACGGGCCAGGCCGGTGCCGATCATGGCGCCGGACAGGGACTGGGTCATGCTGACGGGGGCGCCGAGCAGGGCCGTGCCGAGCACCACGGCCGCGCCGGACGTCTCGGTGACGACGATCGCGCGGGTGTCGGCCGCGGCGAGCCCGCCGCCGATGCTGGCCGCGAGCCTGCGCAGGCCCAGCACCGCCCCGGCCAGGAAGCAGCCCGCCAGCAGGGCCAGCGCCGGGACGGACGTGGCGGCCCGGGCCGGGGACACCGCCTGGACGGCGGCGTACACGGCCAGGAGCTTCTGGCCGTCGTTCGCGCCGTACGCCACGCAGGTCGCCACGAAGGCCGCCAGATGCATGCGGCGCAGCCGCTCCCCCGCCCCCTTCCGCGCCGGCAGCACCCCGAGCAGCCACATGACCGCGCGGGCGGTGAGCGCCCCCGCGAACGGCGCGACCGCGGCGGCTGCCAGCACCGCCGCCACCAGGGACCAGTCGACCGAGGCCCCCGCCCCCAGGCCAGCCCCCGAGACGCCGCCGATGAGCGCGAGCGTCAGGCTCGTGGGCAGGCGGCAGGTGGCCAGGACCACGGTGACCAGGACGGCCGCCGCGATCCCGGCCAGCAGCGGCGCCTGGTCGCCCTCGAACGACACCAGTCGCGTGCTGAGCGTGGCGGCCACCGCCGTGCCCACGACCAGCGGCGCCGCCAGCACCGCCAGCACCAGCAGGAGCAGGGCGGTGATCGGCCGCAGGCCGCGTACCCGCACCCCGAGGCCGATCACCGCTCCCGCGTCGTTGTAGCCGGTGAACAGGGCGAACAACGCCGTCGCGATCAGCGCCGTCAGGAGGGCCCTCCCGGGCTGGTCTGGGAGCCGGCGCCGCTGTCGCTGACCGGGCCGGTCGCCCCGGAGTCGCGCAGGTCGTTGCCGGTGTACCAGGTGCCGGTGCAGGCGGCGGTGATGGACAGGCCGTAGGCGGCCTCGTTCCCGCTGCCCCGCCGCCGTACGGTGTTGCCGACCAGGCTCGTACGGTTGGCGTTGTTGCTGACCCGCAGGCCCGCGACGGTGCCCGCCGTGGTGCCCGCGCCGAGCACGGTGTTGTCCCGCACCGCCACGTCGGAGATCTGGTCGGTGATCCCGATGCCGTACGCGCCGGAGTCCTTGACGATGTTGCCGGTGATCACGCTGCCGTTGCTGCCCAGGTGGGCGACGATGCCTTCCTTCCCGGGCTGCTCGATGGTGTTGCCGGAGACGACCGTGCGCGGCGAGTTGTTGATCCGGATGCCGACACCGCTGGTGCGGGCGGTGTGGTTGCCGGACACGACGGCGTGGTCGGTGCGGAAGACCGCGATGCCCTCCATCTTGACGTCCTGCACGATGTTGCCCTCGATGATCAGCCGGCTGGTACGCGCCTCGTTGAGCCTGCCGACGCAGATCGCGGCGTCCGCCGGGCGGCCGGCGGCCTCCTGGACCCCCTTCAGCCCGCGCAGGCTGTTGCCGCGGACGATGATGTTGGCGCTGGGCTGCACTCCGGCGGGGCCGATCTGGATGCCGCCGCCGCCGTTGACGATCTGGTTGCCCTCGATCAGCGCGTCCAGCCAGTCGTAGACGCGGATGGCCCACTCGGTGCAGCCCTCGGCGTAGTTGCCGACCACGCGCAGCCCGGTGTGCTGGTGCCCGTTCGGGCCTCCGTGCGAGCCGGCCAGCCGGGGGAAGGACGGGAGGGTCTGCGACGGGCCGCAGTAGCACCCGCTGACCTCGATGTCCTGGCAGCCGTAGAAGTCGGGTGCGCCGAACAGGCCGAAGTGGCTGGGGCCTCCGGCGTAGTCCATCTGGATGGCCTCGGAGTAGCCGCGGTTGCCGTCCGGGTCGGAGAAGCCCAGGAAACGGCAGTTGGAGATCCGCACCGACTTGACGCCGCACAACTCGATCGCGTGGTGGCGCTGCACGTCCCGGATGGTCAGGTCGTGGACGCGGATGTTGGTGCCGTGGCTGAGCCCGAAGCCGACGGCGCTGGCGCTCACGGCGCCCGCGTTGACGTCCCACACGCCGCCCTGGATGACGATGTCGGACTCGCCGTCCCATTTGGTGGCGGTGAAATCGCCCAGGACGCCGTTGCCGAGCAGGGCCGGTCCCGCTGTGCGCTTGACGACCGTGGCCGGGGTCGCGAGGACGGTCGTCCTGGAGAAGACGCTGAGCATGTTCGAGACCAGGTACGTGCCGGGCGGCAGATAGACGGTCCTGCCCTTGCCGGCGTTGAGCGCGGCCTGGATGGCGGCGGTGTCGTCGGTCGCGCCGTCACCCGTGGCGCCGTGGTCGCGGACGTTCACCACCAGGGGGTCGGCGGCGACCGTGAGGGTCGGCGATGGGGACTCCTGGGAGGGGGTCTCGCTCGGCGTGGGGGACGCCGCCGCGGTGGCCGCGGTCGCCATCGCGGCGGCGGAGGCGGTGCCGCCGACGATGGCGGCGCGAAGCAGGTGGCGACGGTCTAAGGGCTGCATGTCGTTCTCCAGACGAGAGGGTGCCAGAGCGGGTCAGAGCCAGGGGAGATACATGTGGACGTTGCGGTCCGCCAGGGAGCCTTCGGCGCCGCGCCGCCCGGCGCGTACGCCGTCGTTGTACGCCAGTTCCCGGTGCAGGGCGGCGAGCTGGGCGGGGTCGGCCAGGTCGCCGGAGACGCCGGCCGGGGCCGCATGGTCGATCATGGTGCTGGTCAGCCGGATCTCGCCGGTCGCCTCGATCGCGATCTCGATGAGGCGGGCCTGGCTGGGCCAGTCCGTGATGGAGGCCGTGGTCACCTCGTACAGCCCGCCGCCGCCGGCCCTGAAGTGGGCGGTGATCCGGTTGGCGTGGTGGTGCCCGTTGAGCCAGAGCACGACGTTCGGGCAGCGCAGGGCCGTGCTCAGCACCTCGGCCGCGTACGCGCGGTCGGCCTCCCGGTCGGCGCAGACGCCGTAGCGGTTGTTCAGCGAGGCGGTCGCGTGGTGCGAGGCCAGCACCACCAGCGGGCCGTCCGGCCCCGTCGCCTCGGTGAGCCGGTCCTCCAGCCAGGCGAGCTGCCGCTGGTCCATGCTGCCGTCCCAGTGGCCGAGCGCGTGGTTGGTGTCCAGCGTGATCACCCGCAGCCCCGGCACGGGGTCGTGGACGTGGTAGCCGGTGCCCTCGCGCAGGTTCTCCTCGGTGAACCCGTGGCCGAGATGCCGCCTGATCAGTTCCGTACGGCTCGCGAAGGCGCGCTCCGGCACGGCCGGGACGGGACGCGAACGCCCGGAGAACAGCGCGGCCGGGCCGGACAGCAGCGTGTCGAGACCGGCCGGGACGTCATCGGGCAGCCCGACGGGTTTGCGGTCACCCGTCACCAGGCCGCCCAGGGACGCCTGACCCGGGCTGGAGCCACCGACGAGGAGGTCGTGGTTGCCCAGGCAGCCGAGCCACGGGTGGCCGAGCGGGGCGGCGGCGAACGGGGCGGCGGCCAGGTCGAGCAGTCCCGGATGGGTGGGGAAACCCCATCTCCGCTTGTAACGGTCGTCGCCCGGGTCGGGCCGCCAGTACCAGTCGTCGTCCCAGTCCTGGCGCTGCGGGCCGTGGTAGGCGGGCGCCAGCCGTACCTCGCCGCCGTCGAGCAGCGCCAGGTAGGCGTCCAGCTCGTTCGTCTGGGCGTTGTCGATGTTGTCGCCGGTCACCACGCAGACGTCGATCGGCAGCCCGGCCAGGGTCGCGACCATGGATCTGACCGCGTACGGGGTGAGCAGTTCCTGCGGGCGGAACACCCAGTCGACCGCGCCGCCCCATTCCGGCCGGTCGGCTCCTGAGCGCATCGCGAAGTCGAGGCGGGCCGGCGATCCGGGATCGACCACGTGCAGGTCGGTCAGATGGGCGAGCGTGGCCACGACCCGGCCGCCGCCCCGGCCGGGGGCGAGCGGCGGTGTGAAGTCCGAGCGGCGCCCGTGCGCCTCGCCGGGCCCGGCCGTCAGGCGCCGGTACGTCCCGTCGGTTCCCGCGCCGAGCGGCTCGCCCGGCAGCAGCGTGCTCATTTCACCGCTCCTGTGGTCAGTCCGCGGACGATGTGCCGCTGGAAGGCGTAGATCATGACCAGCATCGGGATGATGGCCATGACCACCCCGGCCAGGATGAGGTTCGGCGCCCGTTCCTCGACCGAGTTGAGCTGGGCCAGCCCGATCTGCAGGGTCTGCATGGACGGAGTGTTGGTGACCAGCAGCGGCCAGAAGTAGTGGTTGTAGGTGCCGATGAAGGAGTAGACCGCCAGCGTGCCGAGCGCCGGCCGGGACAGCGGCACCAGGATGGACCACAGGAAACGCAGGTGCCCGCAGCCCTCGACCTTGGCCGCCTCGTACACCTCGCGGGGGAAGGTCATGAAGAACTGCCGCATCATGAACGTGCCGAATCCGCTGGCCAGGAACGGCAGGATGAGCGCGGGGAAGGTGTTGACCAGCCCCCAGTCGGCCATCGTCAGGTAGTTCGGGATGATCGACGCCTCGGCGGGGATCATCATGGTGGACAGGAACAACCCGAACGCGAACCGCCGGAACGGGAACTCCAGGAACGTGAACGCGTACCCTGCCAGCACGGACGTCACGAGGATGCCCGCCACCACGCAGAGCGAGACGACGATGCTGTTCAGGTACTGCCTGGCCAGCGGCACCGCCCGCAGCACGCCGGCGAAGTTGTCCCAGTTCAGCCCGCTCGGGAACAGCGCGGGCGGGAACCTGGTGAGGTCCTCCTGTGTCATCAGCGAGCCCGCGACCGTGTAGTAGAGCGGGAAGATGACGACCGCGAGCAGCGCGGTCAGCCCGGCGAGGGTGGCTGCCTTCCTCATCCGTAGAACACCTTCCGTTGCAGAAACCGGAACTGGATGATCGTGATCACCATGACGAGGACGAGCAGCACCACGGCCTGGACGGACGCGAGGCCGTAGTCGCTGGCGCCGAAGGCGAACGCCGACTGGTAGAGCCCGTAGACCAGGGTCGTGGTCGCGCCGTCGGGGCCGCCGCCGGTGAGGATGTTGATCTCACCGAACGTCTGCAGCGAGCTGATCGTGGAGACCACCAGCAGGAAGAACATCGTCGGGCTGAGCAGCGGCAGCACGATGCGCCGCAGCAGGGTCCAGCGTCCCGCCCCGTCGGTGCGCGCCGCCTCGAACAGCGACTCGGGGATGGCCTGCAGCCCGGCGGAGAAGACGAGCATGGCGTACCCGAGGTCGCGCCAGACCGACACCAGGGCCAGGCTCGGCAGCGCCGTCGCCGGATCGGTCAGCCACTGGGCCACCGGCAGGCCGGCCAGGTCGAGCAGGCCGTTGAACAGTCCGACGCTGGGGCTGTAGAAGATGTCGAAGACCACCGCCGCCGCGGCGGCGGAGAAGGCGAACGGGGTGGCCATCAGGGTGCGGAAGAAGCCGATGCCCGGCACCCTGGCCTGCAGCACGAGCGCCAGGAACAGCCCGATCAGCAGCGTGGGCAGGACGGTCGCGAGGACGAAGGCGAGCGTGACGAGCAGCACCCGCCGCAGCGCCGGGTCGGCGAAGAAGTCCGCATACCTGTCCAGGCCGACGAATCCGGTGACGTTGCCGAAGATGTCGCTCGCGGCCACGCTCAGCCAGACGGTCCTGACCAGCGGGTAGAAGCCGAACATCACGAACACCGCGGTGGCGGGCGCCAGGAAGCACACCGCCACGACGACGTCCTTGCGCCGGTACCGCCCGCGGGGCAGGGAGGCCGTGCTCATGGCTCTCCCACCCACGTCCGCCACAGCTCCTCGGCCGAGCCGGGCGGGGCGGCCAGCACGCCGTGCAGCGGCACGCCGTCGTGCGGGCCCTCGCGGTCGTAGATCAGCGCGCCGGACTCCCTGGCGATCAGCACCCCGGCCGCCACGTCCCACGCGTTGTAGTGGCCGGGCAGCACCACGCCCGCCGCCCGGCCGCCGCCGACGGTGGCCAGAGCGAGCGCGCACGACCCCATGATCCGGGTGGATCCGCAGGTCGCGGAGATGCGCGAGAGGTAGTCGTACATGCCGGGCCAGGCGTCCTGCCGGGACCACTCGGTGAGCAGCACGCCTCCGGTGACGGCCGCGTCCTGGGCGCAGCGCACCGGCCGGCCGTCCAGCCGGGCGCCGCCGCCGCGCACGGCGCTGAAGATCTCGCCGCGGTACACGTCGGCGACCACGCCCACCGCCGCGCCCCGCTCGTCGCAGGCGGCCAGGCTGAAGGCCACCCAGGGGACGCCGTGCACGAAGTTCGTGGTGCCGTCGATCGGGTCGAGGTACCAGGTCACCGCGGCGTCCCCGGCGTCGGCGTCGGCGCCGTACTCCTCGCCGACCACGCGATGGCCGGGCAGCAGACGCCGGAGCTCGGCGCGGACGTGCTGTTCGACCTCCCGGTCGAACGAGGTCACCCAGTCACCGGCGTTGACCTTCGTCTCGGAGGTGGCGGGATCGGGACGCCCGTTCGCGATCACCTCGGTGGCCCAGGCGGCGAGCCCGACGGCCAGGTCGTGCCACTCCTCCAGCGGGGCGGTCATGCGATGCCCGGCAGGTCGTTGCTGATGAGGCCCTCGACGCCGAGCGACCTCGCCCGCTCGGCGTCCGCGCGGGTGTCGACCGAGTACGTCCACACCCGGTAGCCGCCCTCCAGCGCGGCCTGGCACACGGATTCGGGAAAGCCCTTCCACGGCAGGTTGATCGTGCTGGGGCGCAGCCGGTCGAGCAGGTCGCGGCCGGGCGGCTCCGTACCCGACCAGGACAGGATGATCTCCGCGTCGGGCAGCGCGTCCCTGACGACGCCGAGCACGTCGGGGGCGCCGATGAAGCAGGAACGACCGAGCGCGCCGTGGCGGCGCAGGATCTCCACGATGGCGGGGACCAGGGCGGGGTCCTTGCCGTCGACGACCAGGCGCAGGTCCACCTTCTCGGCGACCTCCTCCAGCGTGGCGATCCGGGCGGTGGGGTGCTCGGCGCAGCGCAGCTCGCGCAGCTCCGCCACGGTCAGCTCACCCACGGGCGACGGGTGTCCCCAGAAGCGTTCGAGCGTACGGTCGTGCAGCAGCACCGGGTGCCCGTCGCGGCTGGCGCGCACGTCGAACTCCACCGCGTCGGCGCCCAGCTCGCGCGCCAGCCTCAGGGAGTCGACGGTGTTCTCCAGCAGCCGCAGGGGCGCGCCGCGGTGGCCAATCAGGATCGGCAAGGGAGCTCCTCGTCACTGTCCGACGGACTTGTTGTAGGACTGGATCGCCGGCGTCATCGCCGTCTCGGCGTCGGCGATGGCGGTCTCCGGCGTGGCGCGGCCGAGGATGACGCTCTCCACGATGTCGTTCATCTTGTCCCTGGCCTGCGGCATCGCGCCCATGAGGCAGCCCTGGGCCGCGGGGACGTCGGCGGCGGCGCGCAGTTCCTCGGCGGGCTTGGCGAAGTCGGGGTAGGTCTTCAGCACCTCCTGGTAGGTGGCGGTGTCCTGAGCCTTGGCGTTGACCGCGATGTAGCCGGTGCTGGTGGACCAGGTGGCCTGGGCCTCAGGGGAGGCGAGGTACTTCAGGAAGTCGAAGGCGGCGTCCTGCTGCTCCTTGGGATGGCCGGCGAGGGTCCAGATCGAGCCGCCGCCGTTGAAGACGCCGCCCTTGCCCTGCTCGGCGTCGTCGGGCCGTACGTAGTTCGCCACCCCGACCTCGAACTTGGCGCCGCCGATGATGTCGCGCAGGTTCGCGGAGGTGAACGGGAGCATCGCGGCCCGCCCCGCCTGGAACGCGGCGGAGGCGTCGGTGTTGTTGCGGCCGACGTTGAGCGCCACGCCGTCCTTCACGGAGGTGGACCAGAAGTCGACGATGCCCTTGAGGGTCGGGGTGTTCCAGTTGACGGCGGTGGCCGCGCCCGCCCGTCCGTTGCCCGCGTCGCAGTACTCCACCCCGGCGTTGGCCAGGAGCTGCTCGACGAGCCAGCCGTCGATGGAGGCGACGAAGCCGTACCGGCTGACGGAGTCGCCCGACTTGACCGTGAGCTTCTTGGCGGCCTTGGCCATCTCGGCGAGCGTGGTGGGAGGCTTGTCCGGGTCGAGCCCGGCCTCCTTGAAGGCGTCCTTGTTGTAGAACAGCAGCGGGGCGGAGGCGTTGAAGGGCAGCGACTGCAGCTTCCCGCCCACCGTGTAGTAGCGGGCGATGCCCGGCTCCAGGTCGTCGAGGGAGAAGCCGCCGGCCTGCGCGAGGTCGGCGAACGGCACGACGGCTTTGGTGTCGACCATCAGCTTGGTGCCGATCTCGAAGACCTGGACCAGGTTCGGGGTCTGCCTGGACTGGATGGAGGCACGCAGCTTGGTCAGCGCGTCGTTGTACTTTCCCTGGTAGATGGCCTGGACCCGGATCTTGCCGGTGTTCCTGCCGTTGTAGTCGGCCACCAGTTTGGCGACCGCCTCGCCGTTCTTGCCGGCCATCGAGTGCCAGAACGTGACGGTCTGGCCGCTGAACCCGTCGCCCTCTCCGCCGCAGGCGGTCACCGAGGTGACCATGACGGCGGAGACGGCTACGGAGATGCCACGCAGGATTCTGCCGGGGGGCATGGTGTCCTCCTGAGAGGGTGGCGAGCGACCGCTCCGGGCCGCCCGCAGAGATGTTGCGTTCGTGCTACATCTAACAATCTGGTTGTGAACTTCGCAATGGTTCTGTGGCGATCAAGGCTGGTTTGTCACAGCCTTCCTCATAGGGAATCCTCAACGTGCCAGGTCCTGACCTTGGGCACCCTCGACTACGCTGAGATGAACGTGTTATAAACACATTCGTTCTGTGATGACCTCCGGCGCCAGAGGTGTGCCTATGCTCGTTCCGTCAGTAGCTGATCGCAGGAGAGCGATGTCCGAAACCAAGCACGGGCCGGGGAGCAAGCGTGCTCAGCGCCAGGCCGACATCGCTGAATACGTGCTGCAGCAGGGCTCGGCCACGGCCGTGGACCTCGCTGAGCGCTTCGCCGTCAGCACCATGACCATCCACCGCGACCTGGACGAACTGGAACGCCAGCGCATCGTGCGCAAACATCGCGGCGGAGTCAGCGTCCAGCCGTCGAGCATCTTCGAGTCCAACGTCGCCTACCGGATGCGCAGCGCCGTGCGCGAGAAACGCGCACTCGCGCGGCGGGCCCGCGAGCTGGTCGAGCCCGGCATGGCCATCATGATCGACGGCTCGACCACCACCCTGGAACTCGCCCGGCTGCTCGACGACGACATCCCGCTCACGGTCGTCACGAACTTCATGGGCGCCATCAACGTGCTGCGCGACCTGCCCAACATCCGCCTCATCGCGCTGGGCGGCGAGTGGTACCGGCCCCACGAGTCGTTCCTCGGCGTACCGTGCCTTGAGGCGATCGACGCCCTGCGCGTCGATCTGCTCTTCGCCTCGATCTCCGCCGTGTCCGGCGGCTTCACCTACCACCAGGAGCAGGAGGTCGTCCTGGTCAAACAGGCCATGATGCGCGCCGCCCGGCGCAGCGTCCTCATGGTCGACCACACCAAGCTCGACCGCGTCGCCCTGCACCGGGTCGCACCCCTGCCGGCCTGGGATCTCGTGCTCACCGACGACGCCGCGCCCGAGCGGACGCTCCAGGAACTGCGCGACCAGGGCATCCCCTACGAGGTCGTGCCCTCCGAGCCCGGCTGACCCGCGGGTGGCCTCCGCGCCCTTTGGCAGGCGCCCGGCGAGGGGGCTGGTGTTCCGGTGCCCCCCTCAGCGCGGCATGACCCCGGGCCCGAGAGGCCCGGGGCTCCCCTCGGGCCGTCAGAAGTCGGCGTCGAAGCTGACCGAGCCGGTCACGCCCACCTGGTACGCCGAGACGCGCCGCTCGAAGAAGTTCGACAACTCCTGCACGTCCTGCAGCTCCATGAACGCGAACGGGTTCTTCGACCCGTACAGCGGCTCGATGCCGAGCTGGGCCAGCCGCCGGTCGGCCACGTGCTCCAGGTAGGAGCGCATGTCCGCGATCGACATGCCCGGCACGCCCTGTCCGAGCAGGTCCTCGGCGAACTGGGCCTCGCACTCCACCGCCTCGGCCAGCATCTCCCTGACCTGGGTGGCCATGTCCTCGTCGAAGAGGTCCGGCTCCTCCTCGCGTACGACACCGACCACGTCGAAGGCGAAGGCCATGTGCATGGACTCGTCGCGGAAGACCCAGTTGGTGCCCGACGCCAGCCCGTTCAGCAGGCCGCGCGAGCGCAGGAAGTAGACGTAGGCGAAGGCGCCGTAGAAGAACAGCCCCTCGATGCAGGCGGCGAAGCAGATCAGGTTGAGCAGGAAGGCGCGCCGGTCGTCGCGGGTCTCCAGCCGCTGGAGGTTGTCGATGGAGTCGATCCAGCGGAAGCAGAACTCGGCCTTGCGCCGGATGGAGGGGATGTTCTCCACGGCGGCGAACGCCTCGAAACGCTCCTGCTCGTCGGGCACGTACGTGTCGAGCAGGTTCAGGTAGAACTGGACGTGCACGGCCTCCTCGAACAGCTGCCTGCTCAGGTAGAGCCGCGCCTCGGGGGCGTTGATGTGCTGGTAGAGGTTGAGCACCAGGTTGTTGGCGACGATCGTGTCGCCGGTGGCGAAGAAGGCGACCAGGCGGCTGACGAGGTGGCGTTCGGCCGGCGACAGCTTGCTCAGGTCCTTCAGGTCGGAGTGCAGGTCCACCTCCTCCACGGTCCACGTGTTCTTGATCGCGTCGCGGTAGCGGTCGAAGAACAGCGGGTAGCGCATGGGGCGCAGGGTCAGGCTCATGCCGGGGTCGAGCAGCATCGGGGGTTTCTCCTCACGAGAGGTCACTGGCAGGCTTCGCAGGACTCGGGGTTCTCCAGCGAGCAGGCGAGTGCCTCGTCGGACTTGTTCGCGTTGTTCGCTTGGTTCGCGGCGACGGGGACGGTGGCCTGCTGGATGCGGGTGGCCGGTCGCGAGCGCAGGTAGTAGGTGGTCTTCAGGCCGGACTTCCAGGCGTACAGGTACATCGAGGAGAGCTTGTCGATCGTCGGGGCGCTCATGAACAGGTTGAGCGACTGGCTCTGGTCGACGTACGGCGAGCGCGCCGCGGCCAGGTCGATCAGCGCGCGCTGCGGCAGCTCCCACGCGGTGCGGAACAACCGGCGCACGTCCTCCGGGAGCTCGGCGATGCCCTGCACCGAGCCCTCCGCCTGCCTGATGGCCGTCCTGACGCGCTCGGTCCACAGGCCGCGCGACTTGAGCTCGGCCACCAGCGCGTTGTTGATCTGCAGGAACTCGCCGCTGAGCGTCTCGCGCTTGAAGAGGTTGGACACCTGCGGCTCGATGCACTCGTACGCGCCGACGATCGAGGCGATGGTGGCGGTGGGCGCGATGGCGATCAGCAACGAGTTGCGCAGGCCGGAGGCGGCGATGCGTTCGCGTACGGCGTCCCAGCGCTCGGCCTGGGTGCCGGTGACGCCCCACAGGTCGTGCTGCAGCCTGCCGCGCGCCGCCCACGTCTGGTCGTAGGCGGGGTGGGCGCCGAACCGCTCGGCCAGGCCGGCGGAGGTCTCCAGCGCCGACAGGTAGATCTCCTCGGCCAGGCGGGTGGACAGCTCCTTGGCCTCGGGCGAGTCGAACGGCAGCCGCAGCGCGAAGAACACGTCCTGCAGCCCCATCACGCCCAGCCCGACCGGCCGCCAGCGCGGGTTGCTGGCCGCCGCCTGCTCGCTCGGGTAGTAGTTGATGTCGATCACCCGGTCCAGGAACGTGACCGCGGTGCGTACGGTGGCGCGCAGCCGCTCCCAGTCGACGCCGTCCTCCGTGACGTGGGCGGCGAGGTTGACGGAGCCGAGGTTGCAGACCGCGGTCTCGGCGTCGCTGGACACCTCGATGATCTCGGTGCACAGGTTGGACAGGTGCACCACGTTGCCGGGCTCGGCCGCCTGGTTGCACAGCCGGTTGGCGGCGTCCTTGAAGGTCATCCAGCCGTTGCCGGTCTGCGCGAGGGTGCGCATCATCTTGGCGTAGAGGTCACGGGCCTTGACCTGGCGGGTGTAGCGCCCGGCCTGCTCGGCCGCGCGGTACGCCTCGTCGAACGCCTCGCCCCACAGGTCGGGCAGCTCCGGGAGCTCGTCGGGGTCGAACAACGACCACACGCCGTCGGCCTCGACCCGCCGCATGAACTCGTCGGGGATCCAGTTGGCCAGGTTGAGGTTGTGGGTGCGGCGGGCGTCCTCGCCGGTGTTGTCGCGCAGCTCCAGGAACTCCTCGACGTCCGGGTGCCACGGCTCCAGATAGACGCAGGCGGCGCCCTTGCGCCGGCCACCCTGGTTGACGGCGGCCACGGACGCGTCGAGGGTGCGCAGCCAAGGCACGATGCCGTTGGAGTGCCCGTTGGTGCCGCGGATCAGCGCGCCCCTGGAGCGGATCCGCGACCAGGCGATGCCGATCCCGCCCGCGAACTTCGACAGCTGCGCCACCTGCGCGTAGCGCTCGTAGATGGAGCCGATCTCGTCACGGGGCGAGTCGACGAGGTAGCACGACGACATCTGCGTGTGCCGCGTGCCGGAGTTGAACAGCGTCGGCGAGCTCGGCAGGTAGGCCAGCGACGACATCAGCCGGTAGAACCCGATCGCCTCGGCCGGCGTCTCGGCCAGCCCGCACGCCACGCGCAGCAGCCAGTACTGCGGCGTCTCCACCACCAGCCGGGTGGACGGGTGCCGCAGCAGGTAGCGGTCGTAGACCGTACGCAGCCCGAAGTACTCGAACCGCAGGTCACCGGCGAGGTCGACGGCGTCGTCGAGTTTGCGGGCGTTGGTGGCGACGAACTCGGCGGTCTCGTCGCCGATGAGCCCTTCCGCGTGCCCGAGCCGGATGGACTGGCTGAAGGAGGCCACGCCCTGGCCGCGTACCTCCTTGTCGATGTAGCCGGACAGCAGCCGCGCGGCCAGGCGGGAGTACTGCGGCTCCTCACCGATCATCTCGGCGGCGGTCTGGATCGACAGCCGGTCCAGCTCGGCGGTGGTGGCGCCGTCGTACAGGCCGCTGATCGTCTTGGTGGCCACCCGCATCGGGTCGATGTCGGTCAGATCGTCCGCCCAGCGGCCCACCGCCCGGACGATCTTGTTGACGTCGACCGGCTCGGTCGTGCCGTTGCGCTTGCGCACCTGCATCTGGACCCGCCTCGGCGCGGGCACCTCACCGCTCAGCTCGGTGGTCGTGTCCCCGGTGACCGTCACTGCGCTCTCCCCTCGTGAACTCGCTCATGTGCCGAGAACACGCGCAGGAGGCTCCGGCACGGGACCGCACAGCCCTCGCGCCCAGTGCCTTCGACCGTCCCGCGCGGCCTCGGAGCCGCCGCACACGCGTGATCGTGTACGGCCGCGGCCGGCAGGTCTTCGGACTCGTGGGCATGGTGCTCGTCGCCTACTGGCCGTCGCTTCCCGGGCCCTTGGCCCAGTGCGTCTGACGGCGGTCGTTCCCACTCACCGCTGCGGGGCAGTCCCGGATTTCCACCGGGTTCCCTCTTGCCTCGGCCACCCTGGCTGGGTGATCGAACCGGCTGCAGGGGACACCATATATAGGGGCGATCGAAAAGTCACACCCAACATCTCGTGTTCCGAGGGGGATCAGGCCGCCTCCGCCGGCACGACGGTGATCACACGTTGCCCAGCACGCGCGTCACCTGGATCTCCACGACCACCCGCGACGGGTTGACCCGGGGCGGCCTGTAACGGGCGGCGTAGCGCCGCTCCGCCTCGGCCACCTCCTCCGGCTCGGTCCGCAGCACCGCCCGGCCCTCCAACGTCGACCAGCGGCGGCCGTCCACCTGACAGAGCGCGACCGGCGCCCCCTCCGGGCCGATGAGCCTCGCCTTGTGCGAGGTGCCCGAGGTGATCACCCTGGCGATGCCGGCGGCCAGGTCCAGCGTCGCGCCCACGGGCACGACGTGCGGCGGACGGCCGTCGGGGCGGGCGGTGGCGAGCGTGCACAGATGCCGCTCCCGCCAGAAGGCGGCGAATGCGTCGCCCTGATCAGCCAGGTTCACGTCTCTCCTCATGGCGATTCTGCGGGCTGGACATCGTATATCTGCCCAGCCCGCAGACCTCGGCGGAGGAAGCGGCTCCCGCGGTCAGTCGAACATGTCGGTGTCGGAGCGGACGATCTGGTCGTACAGCGGCTGGAAGTTGATCCAGCCGACCAGGTCGTTGCCGATCTGGCCGTGGGTGAGCTTGGCCTGGTCGTGATCGATGGACACGGTCGGGCCCGCCGCCTTGGCCAGCAGCTGGGCCTGGCAGGAGCGCTCCATCGTGATGAACCACCAGGCGGCGGCGTCGACGGAGTCACCCACGGTGAGCAGGCCGTGGTTGCGCAGGATGACGGCCTTGTGCGAGCCCAGCGCGGCGGCGATACGGCGCCCCTCCTCGGTCTCCAGCACCACACCCGTGTAGTCGTCGAACAGGCCGTGATCCTCGTAGAAGGCGCAGGCGTCCTGGGTCAGCGGCTCCAGCGGGGTGCCGAGGGAGGACAGCGCCTTGCCGTACACGGAGTGGGAGTGGGCGGCGGCGACCGCGTCGGGGCGCGCCTGGTGGATCATCGAGTGGATGGCGAAGGCCGCCTGGTTGACGTGGTATCTGCCGTGGACGACCTGGCCCTCGTGGTTGACCAGGATCAGGTCGCTGACCTTGATGTGCTTGAAGCTCATGCCGAACGGGTTCACCCAGAAGTGGTCGGGGTGCTCGGGGTCGCGGGCGGTGATGTGCCCCGCCACGCCCTCCTCGAAGCCGAACCTGCCGAACAGCCGCAGCGCGGCGACCAGCCGCTCCTGGCGGTGCCGCCGCTCGGCCTCGACGTCGTCGAACGTGGGCGGCAGGCGGAACGTCAGCTGGTCCTGGGGAATGGGATCGAGGTTCACGTCATCTCCGCAGTCGTCGGGGCCGCCGTGCGTACGCACCACGACCGTGTCACGTCGTCCTCGGTACGGGCTCGGACGCGACCCCAGACTCTCGCGTCGCGGCGGGCCCGGCAACGGGCCGGCCGCGATGGTGCAGCCAGGTGTGCAGAGGGTCGCGGGCGCCCGCGCGGCTGATCGGCGGCGCCGGGGTGAGCTGGAAGCTGGTGGCGCGGGCGACCCCGGCGCTGGCGAGGTTGCCGGCGGAGATGCACAGGATCACGCGGGTGGCGGCCAGGCTGTCGTACGCGTAGTCCGTGATCAGCCGCACGGCGCGGCCGGCCAGCCCCTGGCCGCGGTGCGCGGCGCCGACGGCGTAGGCCAGCTCCACCTCGCCAGGAGCGCCGGTAGGGAACAGCAGGATCTCGCCGAGAGGCCGGCGGCCGTCGGTGGTGATGGCGAGCTGGAGCCCGCGGCCTTGGGCCCGATGCACGCGGGCCCGGTCCAGGTAGGCGCGGGCGGCCGTCTCGTCGAAGGGGGCGCGCAGCGGCGTCCACCGGTCGACGGCGGGGTCGTCGAACAGCTCGACCATCGCGGGCACGTCCGCCTCCTCCATTCGCGCAGAATGAGAGCCAGGCCGGTGAGCTGGATGGGGGCGGTCCGGAACCAGCTTGTCGAACTCGCTGCGCCGACTGACCGGATCCACCAGCAGCAGCCGGCTCGACCGCGCTTACTCGCTGATGTTCTTGGTGAACTGGCTGGCCGGCGCTTCGTTACCGGCACCCCCGGTACGACGCGGGCTGTGGAAGTGCCTGTCGACGGTGCGGGACGGTCACGTCCACGGACGTGGAGATTGTTGGACCAAATCTGCCGCCAGGTCTCGCGCGGGAAGGCGGCGAAGGCCAGCAGGTCCTCCCGGGCGGCGTCCAGATGCTCACACGCGGCCGGGTACTTGGCCTCCAGGGCGTCGATGACCCAGGCATGCTGGGTGCGCACCTGCTCGGAGGTGGGCTGGTCGAAGATGGTGCGCACCAGCGTGGCCACCCACGGCTGCGCCGACTTGGGCACGCAGGTCAGCAGGTTGCGCAGGTAGTGGGTGCGGCAGCGCTGCCAGCACGCGCCCGGCAGGGCGGCGCCGATGGCCTCGACCAGGCCGCGGTGGGCGTCGGAGACGACCAGCTGGACGCCGGACAGGCCGCGCGCGACCAGGCCGCGCAGGAACGCCAGCCAGCCGGCGCCGTCTTCGGCCGAAGTGACGTCCAGGCCGAGGACCTCGCGCTGGCCGTTGGCGTTGACGCCGGTGGCGACCAGCGCGTGCACGTTGATCGTGCGGCCGCCCTCGCGCACCTTCTGGGTCAGCGCGTCCAGCCAGACGAAGGTGTACGGGCCGGCGTCCAGTGCCCGCGTCCGGAACGCCTCGACCTGCTCATCCAGCACCTTGGCCATCTGCGAGACCTGACTCTTGGAGATGTGCTTGATGCCCAGCTGCTCGACCAGCTTGTCCACCCGCCGGGTGGAGACGCCGAGCAGATAGGACGTCGCGACCACGCTGATCAGCGCCTGTTCGGCCCGTCGGCGTCGCTCCAGCAGCCAGTCCGGGTAGTAGGAGCCGGAACGCAGCTTCGGGATCGCCAGCTCGATCGTTCCTGCGCGGGTGTCCCACTCACGCGCCCGGTAGCCGTTGCGGGAGTTGGTCCGCTCCTCGCTGCGTTGGCCGTAGGCGGCCCCGCACAGGCTGTCGGCCTCGGCCGACATCAACGCTTCGGCCATGGTCTTCACCATGGATCGCAACATGTCAGGGTCGTCGGTCTCGATCTGCCTCGCGAGCCATTGAGCAGGCGTCACACTGTTGTCTGCGGCCATCGACTGGTTCTCCTTCGATCTTGATCTAGCTACTCGAAGGATCACTCGATGGCCGTCTTCATTTCACGACGCCACGCCTGTGACCAGGCCAAACTCGTACACCACTTCCGTGGACGCAACCGTGCGGGACGCGTGTCGTTCGCCAGGGAGAGTTCTGCTCGGCCGAGACTGTGCTCCCGCCTTCGATCACGCGGGCTCGCAGATGCAGAGTTGAAGTGGCGCGTCCATGGCAAACGGCTGACCGGACCAGCCGCCGAAGCGCTCGACGAGCCGAAGGCCGCCGAGCGAGACGAGCAGCGGCAGTTCCTGCGGGAAGATGCTCCTGATTTCGAGCGGTGCGACGACGAAGTCGGGCTCGGAGTCAGTCGACAGGTGCCACGTCCCGCGTGTGACTTGCGCGGCCGCATCATAGATCTCGGCGACGTCGACGCTGACATTGCCACGGGCAGGATCCATGAACGACAACGACTCCCGGGTGCGCCGCACGCCATCGGCTTCGGCAAGCATGTGCACGCTCGGGTTGAACACATCGAACACGAACCGTGCTCCAGGTGCCAGGTGCCTTCGGACCGACTGAAAGCAGCTCACCAGATCCTCAGCCTCATGCAGATGCAGCAGGGAATTGGCTGTGATGAACACGAAGTCGAATGTGCGGCCCAGATCGAAGGCCCGCATGTCGCCCTGCGTCCATTCCACAGCTACGCCACGCTCGTTCGCCTTACGCTGAGCCTCAGCCAGCATCTCTGACGAGAAGTCCAGGCCGACGCACGGATGCCCGTCGGAAGCGATGGGGATCAGCTTGTGCCCGGTGCCGCACCCGAGTTCCAACACACGCCCGCCTTGCCGATCGGCCTCGGCCCGGTAGAAGTCGACTGCGGGCCCGCCGCCCGGGAACATCAGGTCGTACAGCCTCGGGTGCGAGTAGAACGCTTCACTCATGAAGCGCCTCCTCCTTTCCGACTAATCCGCAGTTGGCCATGGTCGCCTGCTGATTCAAACGTGCGTGCCACAGCCGCGACAACAGCTTTACCGTCATCCGCGCCCACCTTCGCCTCACCGCGGTGATGACCCGCCACATCAATATCAAAGGCGCTGCGCGCGGACGGCCTCACGCCATTCGCCAGCCGTGCAAGGACATCACCGCCGAAGACATCGCTCTCCCCCTACCTGACCGCGCACATCAGCCGGTTGGGCATGTACGCGACCGATGTGCTGTGGCTGAGACCCGAGGACTTCGATCCCGACCTGCCCGAGATCGACTTCGACTCCCTGGCGGAGGCGGCGTAGCCCTCGGCTCGTGTCCCGGGCGATGTCAGGCCGCGTGCTGGTGCACCGGCCGCTGCTCGGGCCGTGCCCACAGGCCGGTGTTATCAGCAGCCGTATGGCGATGATGGCCGCGGTCATGGTCAGGGAGGTCCACGACGGTCGACCCGCCAGGCCGCCGCCGATGCGGCCGACCGGGCTGCGGCCGCCGCGGTGACCGCAGCCCGGCGGCAGCGCGAACACGACGAGGCTCTGCGCCGCGAGCGGGATACGCTGGCAGCCCAGTCCCGCGTAGCCAGTGACGGGACCGAGGCGAAGGCGTCCATGAACGTCTTCAACGCCATGGCCGAGATCCGCATGGCCGCCTCGCGGGAGCTGTCGCTGCTGCATAAGCAGCAGATCCGCTTCACCGCCGATCGCGCCCAGGCCATCGCCGAGCTCTGCGACGGCGCCGAGGCGGCCATCACTGCCGTCGGCAGGCATCACGGCGCGACGTCATGGGTTGGACGCAGGCCGATGACGACGTCGCGGAGGTGATGATCTGTCCGGTTCGGCGGGAGGCCGCGCGGAAAAGGACCAGCTCAACGCTGACACTTCGCTGCGCGGCCGACCCACCCTCCTGGATGAACGGCTTCGGCAAGCTTTGCCGAAGCACCGAGAAGAACGGCCGCGTCGTGGACTTCTACCTCGACCTCGCCGCGGCCTTCGTCACCGTCCGTCAACTCACCACAACGCCCGTCCGCGCTATCGCCGGGAAGCCCGCCCGCCAACCGATGTAGAACGACAGTCCGTTTGAGCACGTAGATGACGTACGGCGACATCGCCGTTGTCCATGATCTTGAGTGTGGTCGAGTCAATCGTCGCCGTTCATGCCCGGCGACATCATGAGCACGAAGACGAAGGACGGCCCGCCCCGGATGGTTCTGCCCGGGACGTGCGCGGAGGCCGCAGGGTGCCGCCCGCCGGTCAGGCCGACGCCGAGCCGAAGGCGGCGGCGTGGTCGGCGACCCACTGTGCGTAGGGGAAGGGCGGTCGCCCGGTGACCTGTTCGACCGTCGGCAGGACCTCCGTGGGCCTGCCGACTCTCGCGGTGAGCGCGTCGATGTAATCGTTGATCCCCGGTGCGGGCATGCCGGCGCGGGCCATCTCGTCCCGGAACCAGTCCTCGGACTGCTCTTCCCACCGCAACGGCCGCCCGATGGTCTCCGCGATGACGCGCACGCGGTCGATCTGGGTCAGCGACTGCGGCCCGGTCACCGAGTACCCCTCGCCGATACGGCCGTCGAGGATGCTGCGGACGGCGACCGCGGCGATGTCACGCGGGTCGATCGGGGCCGTCGCGGCCTCGCCGTAGCGTCCGCGTACGACATCGCCGTCGATGATCTGGGGTGCCCAGACCAGGTCGTTGGTCGTGAGCCCGTCGGGCCGCACGAAGGTCCACGCCAACCCGGACGCTTCGACGGATCGTTCGAGCCGCAGGTGCACCTCGCCGACCCAGCCGGGCTCTGGCCACGTGACGGACACCGAGGACAGCATCACGACATGCCGCAGGCCGGCTCGCTCGGCCACATCGAGGAATCCGTCGACCCCATGGAAAACGGGGAACAGGAAGGTCCGCTCGATGCCGGACAGTGCCTCGGACAGGGTTTCCGGCTGGGTCAGGTCGCCGGTCACGACTTCGACCGCGTCCGGGAACGCATGGCCACTGGGGTTACGGGTCATGACGCGGACCTTCTCACCCTCCTCCAGGAGTTGGCGGACGACGTGGGAACCGACGTTTCCGGTGGCACCGGTTACCAGGATCATGGTTGGGATCTCCTTGGGTTTCTTTGAGTCGGGGGCCGGTCGGTGACGATCGCGTCACTCGACCAGTCGTCCGGGCGATTCGAGGTCAGCGGTAAGTTCCACAAGGCGCGTGGATCGTTTGCGCAGCGTCCTGACGACCGTGAGGCGCCGGCGACCCGATCCCTGTGACATTGCGGTCTCCCATCAGGACGCACGCCGAACGGTTACCTCGGCACCTTCGGGCTCGTCATGACCATGACGGAATTCGCGCAAGGGAGGTAACGACATGACCGGATCAGGTCCGCACGAAGCACTGGCGGAAGCCTTCGAACAGCAGCGCGAGCGCCTGGTGGCGGTCGCCTACCGGATGCTCGGGTCGCGGGTGGACGCCGAGGACGCGGTGCAGGAGGCGTGGATCCGGCTGGCGCGACAGGACGCGGCCGCGATCGACAACCTGGCCGGCTGGCTGACCACCGTGGTCGGCCGGGTCTGCCTCGACGTGCTGCGCTCGCGCACAACCCGGGCCGAGCTGCCGTACGACGACCGGCTGCCCGAGCTGGTGGTGACCGTGGACGGCGGGGCGGCGCCCGAGGAAGACGCGATGCTCGCCGAATCGGTCGGGCTGGCACTGCTGGTGGTGATCGACACCCTCACGCCCACCGAACGGCTGGCGTTCGTCCTGCATGACATGTTCGCGGTGCCCTTCGCCGAGATCGGCGAGATCATCGGCCGGTCCACCGACGCGACCAAGATGCTCACCAGCCGGGCCCGCCGGAAGGTGCAGGGCACCTCGCTGCCAGAGGAGGAGCCGCGGCGGCAGCGCGCCGTGGTCGACGCATTTCTTGCCGCGGCGCGGAACGGGGACTTCGAAGGGCTCGTACGGCTGCTCGATCCGAAGGTGACCTGGCGCACGTACCACCCGCAGGGCGTACTGACCACGGTCGGGGCGGCCGAGGTGGCCCGTCCGATCCTGCGCGGCATCCGGTCGATGACCTCGGCGCTGGCGGTCCTGGTCAACGGCGAGCCCGGGTTCGTGGCCTGGGGTGCGAAAGGCAAGGTGCTCGGCGTGGTGGGGTGCACCGTGGTCGACGGCCTGATCGTCGAGCTCCTGACTGTGAGCGACCGCAAGCTCCTCGACGCCATGAATCTGCCCGCGCGACCCGAGTAGCGCACGTCCGCCGCATGGGGTTGTTACGTCTCGGCGGGGTGCTTCGTCGTAGTGGTGCAAGTATCCGAAGACGAAGGAGATTGAGATGGAAACCCGGATCAACCCCATGGCCAACGAGGTCGGATCGAAGTGGGCCAAGCACATCATCTCGTCGAACAAGGTCATCACCGACTCGGCGCTGCCGAAGGCGGTGCAGGAGCTGGTGAAGATCCGCGCCAGCCAGATCAACGGCTGCGGCGGCTGCCTCGACATGCACACCAAGGACGCCGCGGCCGCCGGCGAGAGCGCGGTGCGGATCAACCTGGTCGGGGCATGGCGGGAGACGACCGTCTACACCGAGGCGGAGCGGGCGGCGCTGGAACTCACCGATCAGGGCACCCGCCTCGCCGACTCCAGCGGCGTCACCGATGAGGCGTGGGCGAACGCGGCCAAGCACTTCGACGAGGATCAGCTGATGGCTCTGGTAGCGCTGATCTGCACGATCAACGCCTTCAACCGGCTGAACGTGATCACCCGGACGCCCGGCGGCGAGTACCAGCCCGGCCAGTTCGGCTGACGCGGACATTCCCCCTCAGGCTCTCAGGCGGACCCGGGACCTCGGGTCCGCCCCGCGGCCGCCACCCCCAGACACTCTGCCGAAGAGAAGACTCATGAACATCGCACTATGGATCATCACCGGCCTGCTGACCGCCATCTACCTGTTCTCCGGCTTCGGGAAGCTGTTCGTCCCACGGGAGAAGATGGCCCAGATGGGCAACGCCGCGCGCTGGGTCCTCGACTTCAAGCCCGGCACCCTCAAGGCCATCGGAGCACTCGAGATCCTCGGTGCCGTGGGCCTGATCCTGCCCGCCTTGCTCGGCATCGCGCCGATTCTGGTACCGCTGGCGGCCAGCAGCCTGACGCTGCTCATGACCGGCGCCGTGATCATGCGGATCCGCCGTGGCGAGACCATAGCCGCGCTGGTGGACGGGAGCTACCTTGCCCTGGCCGCCTTCGTGGCGATCGGCCGCTTCGCACTGGAACCCTTCACCGGCTGACCGGCCCGTCACCTCGGGCGGGATGCGGGCCGCGATCCGCTCCTGCGCGCCCTGGTCGGCGGCATGACCGGGCTGCTGCGGTGAAGGAGCCAGGGATGACCACGACGCAGCGTTGCTGGCTGAAGAGCGCGCCGTCGAACTGCTGACGCGACTCAGCCGGCCCCTTCCGAAGGGGTCAAGGCGTCCGAGATCGCCAAATGCCCACGGGAGCGGCTGGCTCCTCGCACCAAGGTGTGAGGAGCCAGTCAACATGCCTTCCATGCCTGAAAGATCATCTCACTCTGACCTGCGAGAAGAGTCCAAGAACCCACACAACGACGGGCTGCGCGCTCATTCCCTCTTTCACGAAGGGTTCCCCCATGAGCGAAGACACGACGGCGCGGGTGCGCGCGATCATTCAAGAGCCCGTGGGCGGCCCGAGGTGCTGACGCTGGCCGAGGTGGAGCGTCCTGAGCCGATGCCGACGGAGGTCCTGGTACGGGTGCACGCCGTCGGCGTCCACCCCACGGGCTGGAAGTCACGGACGGTCGACAGGCTGCTGGGCGACCCGCCCGCCATCCTCGGCTGGGACGTGTCCGGGGTGGTCGAGGCCGTGGGCCTCGAGGTCACCGCTTCGGCCTGGTGACGAGGTTTTCGGCATGCCGCGCTTCCCGCACAAGGCGGAATACCGCCCACTGGGTTGCCGGCTTCGAGCTGTGGATGGGATGCGGGTGTCACGTTTGCCCGCTGACCCTTCATCGGTCTCTGTCAGGCGATCACGGTCGAGCAGGGGATCCATCGCGCCACGCGATGCGCGATTCCGGCACGTCATCCGGATTACGGTGGGGCATGAGGGCCTCCGGCGGATGTGAATCTTGGTCGACTCACACCACGCCACGAGGCCCTCACCCATTTCAAGCTCATCTGGCCGTGTCGCTGTCACCAACGTCCGTGGCCAGTACACCTAGCTCAGCGGACCTCGGACCACGACCACGTGGCTGTGCTCTGCGGGCAGGAAGATGGCGTCTCCGGCCCACTTGACGGTGTAGGTGTATTCGCCGCTGGTTTGCGGTGTGTCGGTGAAGCTGAACGACCCGTCGCCCGCGAGCGGCGGTGATGGCAGCGTGGTCGTGACGGTGCCGTTGCGATTCGTAACGGTGCGGTGCACCGTGATGCTGGTTCCCGACGATGGAAGCCTGTCGCCGGTGTCCAGCCTGCCGCTCAGTTCGATGCGCCTGCCGACGACTGTCGTCTCCGGCCCCGTGAGCTGGAGAGTGGCCGGAAGTTTGGCCACCATCAAGCCGTGTGAGCTCCTCGCTGCGTCGTACACCGAGTCACCGGCCCATCTCACCTCGTACCAGATCATCTCGGAGACCTGCGGGGTGTCAGTGATGCTGAAGGTGCCGTCCGCGGCGGTCGTGATCTCGGGGAGGGGCTCGATGGTGCCGTCCGGGAGTTGACGGGTCACCACCACGCGTTGCGCGCCGGGAGCCGAGCCGTCTGCCAGGGACAGGCGGAGGTCCCAGGTGAACGGTTCGAAGAGGGTCGTCGCGGGAGCGGGAGCCCAGCTGACGGAGGACCTGACCTTGGCGATGGTGACGGCGGCCGACGCCCTGCTCCACCGGAAATCCGGGCTGCCGTCCCAGAGCGCGTCGTACGTGATGGTGCCGCTGACCTGCGGGGTGTCAGTGATGCTGAAGGTGCCGTCCGTGGCGGTCGTGATCTCGGGGAGTGGCTGGCGGGTGCCGTCTGGCAGACGGCGCGTCACCACTACGGATCGCTCGCCCGGGGTTGCGCCTCCGGCGAAGGAGAGCCGGCCCACCAGGGTGAGCGGCTGCAGTATGGTTCCAGCGGCCGGGGCCGTCAGGGTCAGGGTCGAGGCCGCGAGAGTCACGTCGGGCAATCGCAGCAGGTGAATCCTGCCGGAGGCGTTGCCAGATTCACGCACGACGCCGAAGACGTCCCTGCCGGTGAAGACGAGGCTCCCCGCGAATATCTCGAAGAGACGGTCCTTGTACGTGAACGTCTTCTCGGCCGTGGTCGTGTCGTACACGGCTACGCCCAGTTCGGACGATGTCACGCCCAGGAGGCGAGCGCCGTCCGGGCTGACCGCGACCGCTTTGGCGCCGCCGCGGCTTCCGACATCCAGTTGGTAGCTCCGGATCAGGGTCATGTCAGCGGTGTTCCAAGCGTCGTACCTCGCTGGAGCGCCGAAGGCGGAGTACACCGTCGAGCCGTCTGTGGAGATGGAGATGTCCTGCAGATTGCTCAGGCTGTACGTGTGGCCGCTGACGACTCCGCGGAAGGTGGCATCGGCACCGGATATGTCACAGATGCGGAGGGCGCCGGGAGAGAGCCCGGTGATGCCGACCACCAGCGTCTGCCCTGCCGCAGCCACCAGTGGGGTGTTGAACAGCCGCGCCTCGATTGGGATGGGCTCGGGCGAGGCCGCAGCCACGTCAAGACTGAGGACACCGCCGTTGCTCTCGTAGCTGCAGCCGTACCCGACATAGAGCCGGCCGCCGGCCATGGAGAGAGTCGAGGGGCACAGGTACGCCGCCAGGTCGATCCGCCGGATTTCGGCGAGGGAGCCGGTGTCGATCTCGGCGACCTGGTTGGAGCCGCTCAGCGCCGCGTACAGACGAGTGCCGTCGGGTGTCGTGACGAGGCCCTTGACTCCCGATAGGCCGGTGATGGCGCCGGTGAGCGAGCCCTGGGTGTCCGAGACGGTGATCTGATCGCCGACCGAGACGAACACCTTGCCGGCCCCGGTGGTCACGTCAGGGGTGATGCTCTGGGGGTAGACCCCGAGGGCGGTGAAGGAGTCGGCGGCGGTGGCGGGCGCGACGAGCAAACCCGCCACCGTGACCACGGCGGCGGCACAAGTCAACAGGCGACGGGCTAATCGGAAGTATGGGGGACGGGTCTGCAACGTATCGCTGCCGGATCGCCGGAGTGACAACATAGCTCTCCTGTATCGCTCACCAGTACGAGAAGCGACAAGATATACCCGTGTTGGCCCCCCTTACGTCAAGATCGACGCAGAGTAATTCGATCACGAAATGACCACATGTCACACCGGCGGGCGCTACAGGGTCAACAGGGGGATGCGCGCCGTGGCGCGAGCTCACACGATGCCTGTCGAGCTGCTGTTGTGGTTCCACCCGAGCGGCTTGGGCGGTTTACGGTGACAGGATGGACATGGCCAAGGCGAGCGCTGATCAGTAGCGCAAGCATGTCCGCGAACGTGGTTTGGTTGAGCGGGACAGCGGAGCTCTGGCCCAACTGATCGGGTACGACGGCGATCCGTTCGAGATCGAACTCGACGAGAATGCTGCAAATCCGCAAGTCCGATTGATTGACCGGGCAGTGCGGTCGCACGTCGGCCTGTAGAACCGTCGAATCAGCCTACGTAAGCTCGAAGCTTGCACCTGCCACCAGCAGGAACAGCAGCTCAGAGGCCCTTCGGGGCCTCTTCTGCGTTTCAGGGGTGTGCTGCCAGATGCAGCCCTGAGCGGCCGTTCGTAGGTGGTCGCGGGAATACGCGGGATGGATCTGGGGACGTTTCCCCAGGTCGAGGCCCATGATCCGGAGTATGCGCGGGATGACGTGGCCCCTGCAACGCCGAAAGGCCCCCGGGAAACCGGAGCTCTTCGAGTGGCGCCGATCGCGATCTCATGCGGTGAGCACATCCGCTATCCGCTGGTTGACGATCTCCTCCTGGCCGTCGATGCACTTGGCATAGACCCTGAGCAGGACGTTCACCCCGTGGCGGCCGGCACGGGCGGCCACTTCCGGAGCCGAGACGGCGCCGTTGAGCCAGAGCGAGACGGCTGCGTGCCGGAGGTCGTACGGCCGCCGGGCGAGTGGTGAGGCGATCTGGGCGGGGGGGGTGAGAGCGAGCCCAGGATAAAAAAAGGCTCACTGTTATAGATAAGACAAGTGAAAGGCTGGGTCATCGCTGGTTCAAGGCGTACATGCTGACGTCTATGGTCCTCTTGTCGTGCCCGTGGCGGGGAATCGCACGAAAGCCAGTTTCTATGGGTCCCGGCCGGGAGGCATGACATGGACACGAGTTTTGCGAATGTCGTGGAACTGGTCGGCCAGGCGGTTGACGTGGCCGGTGTCGCCCTCATCGTGCTGGGCGCCTTGGTGGCCACCGTAGGCTTCGCTTTCAGGACCATCAGCCGGCAAGGGCCCTTCTACGAAGCCTACCGGGGATATCGGCAGGGATTGGGCCGAGCCATCCTGCTCGGATTGGAGTTCCTCGTGGCCGGTGACATCATCCGGACGGTGGCCGTGGCTCCTACCTTTGCCAGTGTCGGCGTCCTCGCGCTCATCGTGATAGTCCGGACCTTTCTCAGCTTCTCCTTGGAGGTGGAGCTTGAGAATCGCCTGCCATGGCAAACGGCCCCGCAACAGCGCAACTGAAGCCGGCATCGTTCTTGAGAGCGAGCTGTCATGGCATCCGGTAGCTCGGCTTACCGGTCGCCGAACAGCGCGCCCGAGCGGAAGGCCGCGCGCGTCTGTGCCGGACAACGCCCTATGCCGCCGTGCAGGAGGTTCGGGTGTCGGTGAATGCGGAACTGGCCGCGTTCGCCTCGGCGCATCCAGACCGCGTCGGCCTGTTGGTGGACTTTCGATGCTTTATGTCGTTGATGGCGAGCGTGGCGTGCATCTGCACTCCCGGCACGGCGTAAGAGCGCGATGATGTTGTCAGCACGTAAGGCATGCAGAGCGACCGCATGAGCCGGGGCGCGTCACGGTGCGGAGCTCCTGTGGCTGTGTGCCGCCAGCCATCGCCGGGCAGCAGGCCCTCGTGCACTCCCCCGCATCATCGGGATAACGATGCGCGGTCGCGGATGATCCAGGGCTCCAGGTTGTCGCCGCTGTCGGGCATGATCACCTGCCATGAAGCAAGCACTCCTCGCCATCGCGGCCCTCGCCGCGCTGACCGTGCCCGCGCTGCCCGCACACGCGGCACCCAAGGACCCGGTCAAAGCACTGAACGCGACGACCGTGCCCGGGCACGGCGTGCGGTTCACCGGCAGCGTCACGTGGATGGACGGCACCGACGAGCGGGGCGCCCGCGACCTCAAAGGCGCCTTCCAGTTCGGTAAGAAGGGCATCGCCGCCTTCGACATCACCTTGAAGGACGGCGACGAACAGCAACGCGTCCTCGGCATCGGCAAGACCGGTTACTATTCCGGCGGCCTGATCGGCGGCCTGCTGCCCGAGGGCAAGACCTGGTTCAAGGAAAAGAACCGCGGCATGCCCGACTCGTGGTCGCAGTTCATCAACCCGGCCGAGGCGAAGACCTTGGCCCGGCTGCTCAAGAACGGCACGACCAAGGGCGGCACCGTCTCCGGCTCGATCACGGTCAAGGAGCTCAAGGCGGTCTCGACCTGGGTGTCGGCCGCCAGGCTCGGCAACGAGCACGACGGTGTGAAGATCTCCTACAAGCTCACCCTGTCCTCAGCGGGCCTGGTCAGCCGAGTGACATCCAGCTACACGATCACAGAGGACGGCACCCCCTACACCACCACCGTGGACAGCCGCTATACGGGATGGGGCGGCAAGGTGTCGATCAAAGCGCCGGCGCCCTCCACCGTGACCACCAACATTCGCTGACCTGATGTCCCATCGCCTGCGGTTCGTCAGGCAGGCGCCACAGGCGTTGGCGGCAGCCCAGATGCCTCGCCCTTGCCGGTAAGGACACCGGCGGCGTACTTCAAGCTCCCAAGACTGCATGGGCAGGGGCGGCCTGGTCAGCGTGGCACAGGCGGGGACGATCCTCACCCAGCTGTCCACGAGCTTTCTGCGCGAGTCGCTGGGGCCCGGCTCGTTCATCCCGCATGGCAACAGCGGCGAATGGGACGCACCCCGGGGCGTCTACCTACGTATCGGGCAACCGTGATCGCCGGTCACGGCATCATGGAGATGGGCAAGGTCTACGGCCGCGCCGCCCCCGAGTTCGCCGCCGACGCGGTACGGCGTCCTCCCTCGCGCACGACACGCTCCTGCCGTGGCGCCGGGCCCGCGCCGCCGTCGGTCGGACGTCGTCGGTGATGTGGTGCAGAGTGCCGAGCTCGTCATCGTCGCCCCACCGTCCCCCGTTCGACAGGGTGTTGAAGTACCCGGAGCACGTCGTCCTGCGTGGGCATCGGTCGCCCTGCCGTCACCCCAGCGCCGATTCCTCTCATTGTTGTTTCTCAGCGTCGGTTCAGGAGAGTTCGGTCACTGCCGGCGCAGCGGTCGGTTGTGGCTTGGGCGGCGGCGTCCCCTTCGACAGAGCAGGCCCGAGTAGATCACCAGATAGCTGTAGAACCTTCCGGCTATCTGGTGATCTCGTAGCGCAGAACTGCCACGCCGTTGTCGAACGAGGTGGCCTCGATCAGCTTCAGGTCCTGCCGATCCTCGAAAACGCGCCTTCCCTTGCCGCGTGAGACCGGGCAGACCAGCAGGGTGACCTCGTCGACGAGTCCGGCCTCCAGCAGGGAGTTCATCAGCGTCAAGCTGCCCCACAGCCAAATGTCCTTGCCGCCCTGCTGCTTGAGCTCGCGGACGGTGGCGGCCGGGTCGCGCGTCACGGTCGCGGCGGGAAAGTCTCCCCAGGGCGCCTTTTCCAGTTTGGAGGAGGCGACGAACTTGGTGAGGTTGTTGAGCTTCTCGCCGTATTCGCCCTGGTCCTCGGCGGTTGCCCAGCCCGTGGACTGGGCGTAGGTGTTCGCGCCGAGAACCAACGTGTCGACCGCGTCGACGAACCCCATCACGCGTTCCTTGAACGCCATGTCGTTGGTTGTGGAGAAGGGCCCGGCGGAGACGAAGCTGAGCCCGCCGTCCTCCTCAGCGGCGATGTTGTCGACGGTGGTCCACTGCTGAACTATGAGCTTTCTCATGACTGACTATGCCTTTCGTGTATCTGTCGGCTCTTCATTGCGCGTAGGGAGCCGCGCGTGGATTCTCGTGCGGGCGCTCAGGCGGACTGACGCTCGGCTCGCCGGCGGATGAGTTCCTCGACCGCGCTCGGCAGGGTGGTCTCGAAGTCGATCAGCCTTGGCGCACGTACGTGGAGGAGCAGGCGGTGCGCGGGCGCGGCGGCGGGCGTCGTGCCGTTCCAGGCGAGGATGATCGGGATGTTGCGGGTGTGCCGTCCTTGGCGACATTGGCCAGGCGAGCCACGTCGCGGGCCAGCAGTCCGCGACTGAGCGGCCGGTTCAGAACCTCGGTGACTCGTATGATTCCACAGTTATTCCTCTTATTGCTGTTTCTCAAGGTGGTTCAGGCGCCGGTTGTGGTCCGGGCGGCGGGGTCCGTTCGACGATAGGCGCAGGGCGGCGCTAAGCAGCGCATCGACAGCGAGCGAGGCTCCGCGATCCCGGCCATCGCCGCATCCGCGGCAGGCATCGCGCGAGCAGCCCGGCCGGCGTGGCGCCGGCCGCCTGCATCGCCTTCCGCGGCGGCGGACCGCTGCGCGTAGGACACGAACAGCGCCTCGCAGCCCGCCACCAGGCCGTTGGGCACCCACGTCGCCGCCGACCGAGATGTTGAGCACCGAGCGGCCGAGCACGTACCCATTCGGCGGCACGATCTCGTTGAGCATGCCGTACCGGACACCGCCGCCGATCGAGCCGACCAGCGGTGCGTGGAGGCCGACCGGCTACGGGAGCAGCTCCGCGAAGAAGCCGGCCGGGCCGCCGCCTGCCTGGAGGTCGCCCGGGTCGCTGCCCTGCTGGTGCTGCCCAAGCTGGTCGACCTCAGCGGCGACCTCGGCGAGGGGGTGTGGGGCGTGACGCTGCCCGGGGCCGGCATCGAGTCGGTCACCCGGCGTCCGGACGGCGCCGTGGTGTGCGCTACCAGGGCCGGCAGTTCCGGCTGGGCGACGCCCAGCACGCCCCCGCTCACGCCGCGTCCTGAGCGCCGGACTGCTCGCCGTCTCCTCGCCGTGATCATCGCCAAGGGAAGGAGAGCTGATGCGGGTGGGCTCACGCTTGATGGGCTTGCTCACGTCGGACGCGCCACCCACCACATGCCGACCACGCGCCTCGGGGAGATGAGCAGGCCGCCTGCGAGACCGGGTGGGAGTCACTACAGTGCCTCGGATGCCGGGGAAAAGATCGTTATGGGGTAACCGGGACTTCGTCCTGTTGTGGAGTGGCCAGAGTTCCAGCCTGCTGGGCGCAGAGGTCACCATGCTGGCGTTGCCGCTGGTGGCTGGGGTGGTGCTAGGGGCTTCACCGTTCGAGATGGGGGGTGGTCGCCGCCGCCCGGAAGCTGCCGGTGCTGTTCGCTTCGCTGCCGGCCGGGGCGCTGGCGGACCAGTGGCGCAAGCGGCCGGTGATGATCTCGACGCATCTGATCGCCGGGACGGCGATGGCGTCGATACCCGTCGCGGGGATCTTCGGAGGGCTGACGCTGTGGCAGCTGTACGCGGTCGCCGCGATCGCAGGCGTCTGCGAGACCTTCTTCAACCCGGTCTACCAGAGCTACCCGTTGACGCTGCTCGGTCCGGAGAACCTCGCCGAGGGCAACGCGAAGCTCAGCACCGCGATGATGGGCGCGGCCACGGTGGGGGCGCCGTTCGGCGGATTTCTGGTGGATCTGTTCGGCGCGGTCAAGGCGATGCTGGCCGACGCGATCTCGTTCTTCGTAGCAGCCGTGGCGATCTGTGTCCGGCCTGGTGCTGGGGATCAGCGGTCTGGGCGGGCTGCTGGGCGGTGTGCTGGCTCAGAAGCTGATCGCGGCGTGCCGGATCACGCGCATCGTGCTCTGGAGTTCGCTGGTTTATGTCGTAGGCGACCTGCCACTGGCGCTCGTCGCGCCAGGGCCGGCGGGCGCGGTGATCGTCTGCGTCGGCTGGACTCTGCTTCTGGTGGGCGCGCTGGTGCTGCAGATCAGTCAGCGCACCCTACGGCAGCTCCTCACCCCCAGGGAGATGCAGGGACGGCTGGCCGCGACGAGTCGATGGTTGTCGTGGGGAGCCGCGCCGCTGGGCGCGCTGGCAGCCGGGGCGCTGGCCGAGCTGATCGGCATGCAGCCCACTCTGCTGGTCGCCGCGATCCTGGTCGCGGCGGCTCCACTGACGCTCTGGCTTTCTCCGCTGCGCACGCTGAAGGAGGATCCCGTCCCGGTAGCGGTCTGAAGAAGGGGCTGCGGGTCTCGGGAACCTCGGTGGCGGACAGGCGATGGGCCGTCACAGCGGGGATCTTACGGTCGCGTCGCGGCGAGGTCGTTGGCGGCGATGTAGCCGAACGTCATGGCCGGGCCGATCGTCGAGCCGGAGCCGGCGTAGCTGTGGCCCATGACCGCGCCGCTGGCGTTGCCGGCCGCGTACAGGCCGGGGATCACCGAGCCGTCCGCCCGCAGGGCGCGGGCGCGGGCGTCGGTGCGCAGGCCGCCCTTCGTGCCCAGGTCACCGGGGACGATCTTGAAGGCGTAGAAGGGCGGCAGCCAGAGCGGCGCCAGGCACGGGTTGGGCCGCACGTACGGGTCGGCGTAGTAGTGGTCGTAGGCGCTGTCGCCGCGGTGGAAGTCGGGGTCGCGTCCGGTCAGGGCGAACCCGTTGAAGCGGGTGACCGTGGCGCGCAGGGCCGCCTCGGGCACGCCGATCTTCCGGGCGAGCTGCTCGATCGTCGGGGCTCTGAACAGGGCGCCGCTGTCGTACCAGGAGTCGGGGAAGGGCAGCAGCGGGGCGAGGTCCTTGAACAGGTACTTGTTGCGGTACTGCTGGTCGATGATCAGCCAGGCGGGGATGTGCGGGTCGGACGCGGTGTTGCGGTCGTACATGACGTGCACGACGTCGCTGTAGGGGGCGGCCTCGTTGACGAAGCGGCGGCCGCTGCCGTTGACGATGACGCAGCCCGGCAGCGTACGTTCGGCCAGGCAGAAGTACGGCTCGTCGGGCAGCGGGATGACCGGCCCCCACCAGGCGTCGTCCATCAGGTCCAGGGCGGCCCCGGCCCGTTCACCGGCCTCGATGCCGTCGCCGGTGTTCTCCTTGGCGCCGACGGTCCAGCTCGTCCCGATGGGCTGGCGCTGGAACTCGGCGCGCATGGCGGCGCTGTGCTCGAACCCGCCCGAACCGACGATCACCCCGCGCCTGGCCCTGACCAGCCCGGCCGAGGTGACCACGCCCGCGACGCGGCCGTTCTCGACGTGCAGGTCGAGCAGCGGGGTGTTGAGCCACACGGGGACGCCGGCCGCCAGCAGCCCGGCCCGCAGTCCCCCGGCCAGCGCCTGGCCCATGGTGAGCGGCTTCTCGCCGCGCAGCGCGGCCTGGGTGCCGCGCAGCAGGCACGCGGCCGACACCGCCGCTCCTTGCGGGTTGACCAGGGCGAGCGTCAGCCACTTGTAGTCGGCGCTGAAGACGACCATGCCCGCCGGGGTCGGGATGTACGGCGGGTTGAGCCGGGCCAGCTCCGGCCCGAGGAGGTTGCCGTCGAACTGGTCGGGCTCGATGGAACGCCCGCCCGGCATGCCGCCGGGGAACTCCGGATAGTAGTCGGAGTAGCCGTCCATGAATCGGAAGCGCAGCGGGCTGTTGCGCATCACGAAGGAGATCATCTCCGGTCCCGCGGCGAGGAACGCCTGCTGCCGCGCCGCCGGGACGGTGTCGCCCACCACGCGGGCGAGGTAGGCGGCGGCCTTGGCCGGGGTGTCCGGCACGCCGGCGGCGAGGATCACCTCGTTGCACGGGATCCAGATGCCCGCCCCCGACCGGGCCGCCGACCCGCCGAACGTCGGCGCCTTCTCCAGCACGACCGTGCTCAGCCCGCGCTTGGCGGCGGTCAGGGCCGCGGTCATCCCGGCGGCTCCCGAGCCGACCACCACCACGTCGTAGTCGGCGTCGGCGTAGGCCGGGTTCTGGCCGAGGGCCGCGCCGGTGACCACGATCCCGCCCGCGATGAGCAGGGAACGGCGGCTGCGCCCGCGGGGGGTGAGGTCGTCGGAGGCCGGTGAGGCAGGTCGCATCGGTGATCCCTTCCGACAGGGGCGAGCCGATTCGGCCCACCCGCCGAAAACGAGCATGCGCTTGGTTGGTTACCCTGTCAACGTCCCTGGGATACCGGCCCGCCGGCCATCACTCGCGTGGTTCGTCCCAGCGCGGCCTCACGCGCTGGCCGCCCTCTCCAAGCCGGGCTCTGCCCGGGATTCGGCCCGGCTGATCAGCCGCCTGCCCAGCCGCTGCGCCGGCATCTCCACCCATCGCCAGGTCAGCGCGCACAGGCCGAGCAGCGCGGCGTACACGGCCGCCAGCAGCGTCAGGCGCACTGCCAACGGCACGGCCGTCGCGTCCGGCAGGAAGAACTCCACGCTCTCCAGCAGCAGCGGGTGCAACAGGTAGATCGAGTACGACACCAGGCCCAGCCAGGTCAGCCACGACGGCATCGTACGGTGACGCAGCGCGACCCCGGCGGCGAACGTCAGCCAGGCCGCCGCGATCGCCACCTGCACTCCCGACTCGGCGCGCGCGAGCCACAACCCCGCCACCGGTATCAGCGCCACCCAGGCGATGTGCCCGTGGCCGATCTGGCCTGTCTCGACGCGATACAGCGCGGTGCCGGCGAACATGGTCGCCAGGATGAACAACCCCTGCCACGGGCCGGGATAACTCTGGTTGACCGCCAGCAGCAGCAGGATCGTGCCCGCGATGACCACGGCGCCGACCTGCCGTACCCGCCTGCCGCCGCGCAGCACCGCGGCCAGCCCAGCGGCCAGTACGGCGGTCACCACGACCACGACCGTCAGCATGCGGCCCGCCCCGCCGGCCGACAGGAGGGTCACCGGCAGCAGCCCGGCGCCCAGCACAGCGGACGCCGCGAACGCCAGCGCGGTCGCGGTGCTGCGCCGGTGCACACCCAAGGTGAACATCGCCGTCAGCAGAAGGTAGAAGGCCATCTCGTAGGACAGAGTCCAGAGCACGTTGGCCAGGTTCGGCACGTACAGCAGGTTCTGCAGCATGCCGGCGTGTGCCAGGGCGAGCGCCACTGGCCGGCTGTCCCACCATGTGTGGAGGCTGTCCCAGCCGACCGCTGCCAGCAGCGCCATACCGGCGACGCACACGGTGAACAGCGGCCATAACCGGAAGAAGCGCGAGATCCAGAAGGCCCGCACGCTTCCCCTGCGCTCCAGCGACGCGGGCACGATGTAGCCGCTGACCAGGAAGAACACCAGTACGCCGTACCAGCCGGGGTCGAAGACAGCCTTGATCGGCGCCCGCGCCTCCGGCCAGAGCGGCTGGAGCGCGTGCTCGAACACCACCACCATCGAGGCCAGTCCGCGCAGCGCGTCCAACCAGGCCAGACGGCGGCGGGTGTGCGGCGGGGCGGAATTCATCCGGACATCGTAGTAAGAAGAGCCATTTATGGCCCTTCGATCCCTTCAGGTCCAGGCAGACTGATCAGGTGACAGGGAGTGCATCGGATCCCGGCGGACGGTTCCGGGATCGGCGCGAACGGAAGTACGGGTACGACTTCGTCGACGAGGTGCTGGTGCGCTGTCCGCGATGCGACGGGTGCGCGGTCGTGCTGGCGCAGCCGGGGACCCTTGAGGACGCCGGGGTCTTGAATCTTTGTCGGCGTCTGCGCTGCGCGGCATGTGGCTACGTCAAGGACGAGACGGTCGGCTCCGCCGTCGTCGGCGGCCCTGTCGATCCCTTCTTCCGGCGACCGCTCTGGTTGCAGGCCGGCTGCTGCGGACATGTGCTGTGGGCTTACAACGTCCGGCACCTGGACCTCTTGGAGTCCTACGTGGCCGCGAGGCTGCGCGAACGGGGCGACGTCGTGGCCGGGGCTCCGGCCAGCCTGGTCGAGCGCCTGCCCACAGGGTGTCGCCGGGGTGCGCCTTGGCGGCGATCTTGCCGAACGCGGGCCGGTCGAGGGCGGGGATCTTGGAGGTGGTGGCAGGGTCCTCGAAGAGGAGGACGCCGTCGGCCGGCCGGAATCCCTCGGCCACGCCTTCGGCGCGCACGAGCAGGCCGGCCTCGGTGAGGATGTGGCGCTGCCGCAGCAGGGACCGGGTCGCGATGGAGACGCGGGAGGAGACGATCTGCACCGGGCTCTCCCTGGGAAGGGTTGGAGCCCGATCTTCCTGTCGGAAATCCTGTCGTCAATTCGTGTGCGGACCCGGCCATCCGACGTCACTTCCCGACAGGCTGCCTTGCGCGGGTTGTCTGGCCGTGCGGAGGCGAGGTGGGGCGCTGGTGTCGGTAGCTGCCGGGCGGTGACCCGTACTGGCGTTTGAAGGCATGGGTGAAGGTGTACTGCGAGCTGTAGCCGACCTGTTGGGCAATCGTGTTGACGGGGGCGTCGGAGGTGCGCAGGAGTCGAGCGGCGATGGTCATCCGCCACCATGTCAGGTAGGTGAGCGGTGGCCGGCCAACCAGGTGGGTGAACCGCCGGGCGAAGGCGGCGCGGGACAGGCGTGCCCGCGCGCCCAACTCCTCGACGGTCCATGGCCGGCTGGGGTCTTCATGGATGGCGCGGAGGGCGGCGGCGACGGCGGGGTCGTGCAGGGCCGCGGCCCAGCCGGTGGCGGAGTGGCCGGAGACGCGCTGTTGTTCGAACCACGCGCGCAGGATGTAGAGCAGGAGAAGATCCAGCAGGGTGAGCAGGATGGTGTCGGAGCCTGGGCGGGCGTCGTTGTCCAGTTCCACGCCGAGGAGTTCGACCGCGGCGTGGAGTTCCCTGTGGCGCCCTACCCGCGTCGGTAGGTGGATGACTTCGGGCAGGTCGTTCAGGAGCGGATGCGGCGCGGATTCGTCTAGGAGGTAGGCGCCGCAGAGCATGACCACCGTCGGCGGCCGGTCGTCGCGGTCGTCATGGACTCCGGTGAGCGTTGTGGGCGGCTCGCTCATGGGGGTGGACGGTTCGTCGGCCAGACCGTGTGCGGATCCGCGCGGCAGGAACACCACGTCGCCCGGCCCGAGCGCGATCGGCTCACCCTGTGAGGGGAGAAGCCAGCAGGCTCCCTGGAGAACGATGTGGAACCCGGCGGACGGCACCGGCGCAAACCGCTCGGCGAAGGGGGCGGACTTGGTCACCCGGCCCGAGTGGGGTCGACCGGTACGCGCCGCGCTCACCACATCAGACAGAACATCCACGCAGCCAATGTAACCAACGACAACCTCGGCGAAGACGATGACGCAAATACTGGAGCGGATCATGCATTCAATCGTCTTGTGTTGGCACCTTACTGTGCTGGTGGCTGAGCAACCGTGCAGCTCCATCATGAGGAGACGACATGAAGATCGCCGTTTATGGCGCGAGTGGATACCAGGGAAAGCTCGTGCTCACCGAACTGGCACGACGTGACATCGAGACGGTCCTGGCCGGACGTGATCTCGCGCGCCTGGAGGAGGCGGCCTCGGCGGTCGGCCTCCTCCACGCGGAACGACGCGTGGCCGACACCAGCGACCATGAGGCGCTGGTGCGCGCGTTCCGCGGCTGCGACGGCGTCATCAACTGCGCCGGGCCCTTCACCTCCTCAGGTGAGGCCGTGGTCCGCGCCGCGATCGCCGCCGGCTGTCACTACGTCGACACCTCGGGCGAGCAGCTCTACATCAAGAAGATCTTCGACACCTTCACCACGGAGGCGGAGAACGCCGGGGTCACCGTCGTACCCGCCGCCAACGACGGCTGCGTCCCGGTAGACCTCATGGCCCATATCCTGGCCGACCACCTTGAATCGGTCGAAGAGATCATCACTACCCACGTGATCGTCGGGGGCGGCGGCATGTCGCGCGGTTCGCTGCGCTCGCTGGTCGAAACGATCGACGCCATCAAGGCGGGAGGTCTGACCTACGACGACGGCGACTGGCGCCCCGGCGTGCCCGCCCGCCACACCGCGATCAGGCTGCCAGGACAGTCGGAGGCAACCCCGGTGATGGCCTTTCCGGTGCCGGAGGTGGTGACCATTCCCCGTCACATCCCCGTCCGGCATGTCGAGGGCCTGACCGAGGCGGCGTTGGGCGACCGGCTGAACATCCCGCTCACACCGGAGATCATCGAGAGCCTGCCGGAAGGACCCGATGAGGACAGCCGCCGCACCCAGCGCTTCACCTACGTGCTCGACGCCACCAGTGCCGACGGCCGCCGCGCCCGCGGCATCGTCCAGGGCCCCGACACCTACGGCACGACCGCGGTGATCGCCGTCGAAAGCGCCCGTCGTCTCATCGCCGACCCCGCCAAGCCGGGAGTACTCGCACCCGCCCAGGCCTACCACCCGACCGCCTTCCTCGACTTCCTCATCCCACATGGGATCCACTGGATCATCGAGGACGCGCCGACGACCCGACAATGAGCCCGGATCCCGATCAGGTCCAGCTCACTCTTCCACAAGTCTGTGCGAATTGTTCGAATATGAGACCCAGGAGGTTGCGGAGCGGACCGAGACGGCACCCGTCACCAGGTGAAAAGCAGAATTCATTAAGGATTGGGCAAAATCATTGAATATGGGTGATCTGGAATAAGGTGCTGGATCTGTGGATAGGAGGTCAAGAAGGTCTGATTCAGAGGAGGGGTCATGACCGCTACCCAGCAACAGGGGCGTGACGAGGTCACGTCGAACGGAGGAGAGCCCAGGCGGATCGACATGCCGATGCTCGGTATCGAGGTCCGCCGGCGGCAGGTCGAGATGCCTCACGTGTCGATGCCGTCTGTCCCGATGCCGCACATCAGCAAACAGGAATTCGGACACTACGTCGACGTCGCCAGGACGGTCCTTCCGCCGCCCGAGCGCGTCGCCTACTACGGAGCGCTCGGCGCGATGGCGGTCTTCGGGGTCATCGAATGGCCGGTCGCCGCCGCCATCGGCGTGGGCATGGCCGTCATGCAGCGACGGCGGCAGGGGGCGTCCAAGACCGAGAGGAAGAGCGAGACGACCGCGCGGGCCCAGCCGCAGGAGCCGCCGGAGCGGCCGGAGCCGAAGACGCGCGGCGCGGCCGCCGCACAGCGGGCGGCGGCCGAGGCCGCGAGCAAGCGCAAGAGCAAGTGAGCAGCGACATCGCCATAGACGGGAGGACATGAGGATCTATGGCGTTGTTCGGCATGCTCTCCCTTGACACGCTGCTTGACATGCTCCCGCAACCGGTGCGAAGCGTCCTCCCGCGCCCGCGCCGGGTGCGGCGCTGCCCCGGGGGAGTGCGGATCGAGCTGAGGAGCATCGGCGGGCCCCGGACGGAGGGGCTCGCCCGCGTTCTCGAACAGCGGCTGCGCGCGGCCGGGATGCCGCGCGCGGAGGTGAACGGGGCGCTCGGCAGCGTCTTCGTGAGCTGCGATGAGACGGTGGACGTCGCCGACCTGGTGGCCATCGTGGCGGAGTTCGACGCCGGTGACCAGCCGCCTGGCCCGGCTCGCGTTCTCGACGGGGTGGAGCAGCAGGCCCTGGCCGGGATGCGCCTCGGCATGCACCTCGCCGGCACCGGGCTGGCGGTGACCGGCCGGCTGGCCCGCCTGCCCGCGCTGCCCGCCGTGGTGCCCAATCTCTTCACGCTGGTCGAGAACACCCCGCGCGTGCGTACGGAGCTGGAGCGGCGCATCGGCAAACGCGCCGTGGACGTGATGCTGGTGACGTCCAGGGTCGTCACCCAGACGCTGAGCATGCGCCCCGCCTCGCTGCTGATCGACTCCGTCGCCGCGACCGTACGCTATGTCGAGGCTCGTGCCGGGCGGCGGGCGTGGGAGCGGCGCGAGGAGGAGTTCGCGGCGGCGCCGGGGGCGTACCGGCACATCAGCGCACCCGCGGGGGCGCGGCCGGTCCCGCTGCGGCTCGGGCCAGTGGAGCGCTACGCCGACGCGGCCAGCGCCGCGTCGCTGGCCGGGCATGGGGCGACCTGGATCATCAGCCAGAGCCACCATCGCGGGCTGGCCGTGCTGGTCAGCGGCATCCCCAAGGCGGCGAGCCTGGGCCGGGACGCCTTCACCAGCGCCGTCGTGCGTGCTCTGGCCGGACGCGCCGCAATGGTGCTCAACCGTGACGCGCTGAGCCGCATGGACCGTATCGACACCGTGGTCCTTGACGCCGCCGTGCTCACCACGGGCGGGTGGGCGATCGACGGTGTGCTGCCGCGCTCTCCCGACGTGGATCTGGACGAACTGCACGCCCGGCTGTACGCACTGCTCGACCTCACCGACCCCGGCGCCGAGCGCGACCGCGACGGGTGGAGCGCGCGACCGTACGCGGGCGCGCCGGATCAGTGGCCGGAGCAGTGGCGTGAGCACGGCGTACGCCCGGTCGAGGTCTCGCGGGACGGCACGCCGATCGCGCTGGTCGGGCTGGCCCGCGAGCTGCATCCCGCCGCCGATGCCCTGGTCGCGGCCGCGAAGGGCAGGTGCGAGGTGGTCCTGGCCGACGGGGAGCCCGGCCTCGTCCGGCGCCTGGGCCTGGAACGGTCCATCAGCGGCGGCGCCGGGTTCGCCGCATCGGTGCGAGCTCTGCAGTCCGAGGGGCGCGGCGTGGCCGTGGTGTCGCAGCGCGGCCGGCGCGGGCTGCGCCAGGCCGACCTGGGGATCGGCCTGCTCGAAGGCGTACGGCGGGTCCCGTGGGACGCCGATGTGATCGCCGAGCTCGACGGCGTGCACCTGCTCCTCCGCTTCCTGACCGCGGCCAGGAAGGCGAGCGTGCGAGCCGTGTCCGTGTCCGCCGCCGGCTCGGTCGCCGGCGTCGGGCTGGCGCTCCTCGGCCCGGCGTCGACCGTGGTCGGGCGCGCGTACCTGGTGCGCGACTGCACCTCACTGGCCGCCCTCGTGGCCGGGCAGTGGACGGCCAGGAGCATCGGGCGGGAGGCCCCGCCGATCCGCGCCGACCACACGCCCTGGCACGCCATGGCGGCCCGCGACGTCGTGGACCGGCTCCGCACATCGCCCAAAGGGCTGACCGAGGCGGAGGCCGACCGCCGCAGAACCGCCCGGCCGGCGGCGGCCAAGGGGCCGCAGTCCCTGGTCGGCGCGTCGGTGGAGGAGCTCGCCAACCCGATGACCCCGCTCCTGGCCGTGGGTGCGGGACTGTCGGCCGCGTTCGGCTCGGTGCTCGACGCGGTGCTGATCGGCGCGGTGATGGCCACGGGTGCCCTGCTCGGAGGCGCCCAGCGGCGAGGCGCCGACCGCGCGCTGCACCGCCTCACCGAGCGCACCGCCGTCCGGGTACGGCTGCGTCGCCCCACGGGTCTCGTGCCGGGCGACGCCGACGCCCTGGTGCCCGGTGACGTGATCGAGCTCGGGGCCGGCGACGCCGTACCGGCCGACGGGAGGCTGATCAAGGCGGCCGGGCTGGAGATGGACGAGGCCTCCCTCACCGGCGAGTCCCAGCTCGTCACCAAGACAGCCGCGCCGAGCGCGGCGCCCGCCGTCGCGGATCGCGTGTCGATGGTCTACGAGGGGACGACCGTCGCGGCGGGGCACGGGCTGGCCGTGGTCGTGGCCACGGGTGAGGCGACCGTGGCGGGCAGGACCGCCAGACTGAGCCAGGAACAGCCGCCGCCGAGCGGGGTGGAGCTGCGGCTGCGCGCCCTGGGCCGCAAGATCCTGCCGACCGCGCTGGGCTCCGGCGCGGTGCTGCTGCTGGTCGAGTTGCTCCGCGGCTCGCCGTTCGCCCAGGCGCTCGCCCCGGCGGTGAGCCTGATGGTGGCGGCGGTGCCGGAAGGCCTGCCGTTCGTCGCCACCGTGGCCGAGCTCGCTTCGGCCAAACGCCTGTCCGCCCGCAACACGCTGGTCCGGAATCCGTCCACGATCGAGGCGCTGGGCCGGGTGGACGTGCTCTGCTTCGACAAGACGGGAACCCTCACCCAAGGCCACATCAGCCTGCGCATGGTCTCGGACGGGCGGATCGAGCAGGTGGTCGAGGAGGCCACGCCGGAGCTGAGGGCGATCGTGGGCGCGGCGCTGCGCGCCGGCCCCAGGTTCGAGGGCGGGCGCGCCATTCCGCATCCCACGGACCGCGCGGTCGTGGAAGGCGCCGAGCGGCTCGGCGTCACCCCGGAGGACGGGCTGCGTACGTGGCAGCGCGTGGACGAGCTCCCCTTCGAACCGGCTCGCGGCTATCACGCCGTTCTCGGCCGGTCGGAGTCGGGACAGGTGCTGAGCGTGAAGGGCGCTCCCGAGATCGTGATCGCCAGGTCCACCACCATGCTCGTGAACGGGCGACGCGTCGCGCTGGACGAGAGCGTCAGGCGGGAGCTGGGGCAGGGGATGGAACGGCTGGCCTTGCAGGGCTTCCGCGTGCTCGCCGTCGCCGAGCGGCCCGCCTCCAGTCGCGCGGACCTGGACGAGTCGCGCATCGAGAACCTGAGCTTTCTCGGGTTCATCGGCCTGGCCGACCCGGTGCGCCCGACGGCCAAGCGCAGCGTGGAGCAGCTCATGCGGGCGGGCGTACGCGTCGTCATGCTCACCGGCGACCATCCCAGCACGGCGGAGGCCATCGCGGCGGAGATCGGCGCCCTGAACGGCCAGCGCGTGATGACCGGCCCCGAACTTGAGTCGCTCGACGACGACGCCCTGACGGAGGCGCTGGCAGAGGTGGCGGTGTTCGCCCGGGTCACGCCCGAGCACAAGGCGCGGATCGTCACCAGCTTTCGCAAGGCGGACAAGGTCGTGGCCGTCACCGGTGACGGCGCCAATGACGTGCCCGCGATCCGGCTCGCCGACGTGGGCATCGCCCTCGGGACGAACGCCGCCCCGGCCGCCAGGGCCGCCGCCGACATCGTCATGGCGGACGACCGGATCGAGACGATCATCGACGCGATCGTCGAGGGCCGGGGCATGTGGGCGTCCGTGCGTGACGCGCTGGGCATCCTGCTCGGCGGCAACATCGGGGAGATCGCCTTCACGCTCGGATCCAGCCTCCTGACCGGCCGGAGCGCCTTGAACACCCGCCAGCTCCTGCTGGTCAACCTGCTCACCGACATGCTGCCCGCCATGGCGGTGGCCGTCCGGCCGCCGAGCGCGGCCAGTCCCGAGCGCCTGCTGTCCGAGGGGCCGGAGGCCTCGCTGGGCGCCGCCCTGACGCGGGACATCTACCTGCGCGCCGTCGTCACGGCGGCCGCCGCCACCATGGCATGGCTGCTGGCCCGGGTGAGTGGCACCCGGGGGCGGGCGGATACGGTGGGCCTCATCGGCCTGGTGGCGGCGCAGTTGCTGCAGACGTTGGCGCTGGGCAGGCGTGACCGGATGGTGGTGCTCGCCGCGGTGTCGTCGCTGGCCGCGCTGGCCGTGATCATTTCGGTGCCGGGGCTCAGTCGGCTCTTCGGCTCCCGCCCTACCGGCCCTGTCGGCTGGAGCATCGGCCTGGGTTGCGCCGCGGCCGCGACCGTGGTGGCCGTGCTGGCCGAACGGCGGGTGAACAGGGAGCCGAGCGAACAGCGAGGCGGCGAACAGCGAGAGAGTGAACTGGTCACCGACAGTTCATCGATTTGTTAACTCTTCCGCTACCCGTTCGTCACCTTTGTCGCGAAATATGCTTGTAACTGCCCTTATGAGCGTTAGGTAGAGACGTGTCCGAGTTCTTCGCCTCCCTGCTGGCCAAGGCCGCCTTCATGCTCCTCGAAGCCCTGATCATGCGCCTCGTGCAGAGCGTCGCCTCGTCGATCCTCAGCCCTGCGGGCGCGCGCCTGGCCTAGTGTTCACCGCGCGGCTCCAGCGGGCGGCGCGGCCCGGGAAAGTCAGCCTGTTCGCTGGAGCAGCAGGCGCGGCCGCGCGGGCCGCGTCGGCGTCCGGACCGGGGTTCTCGTTGGCCCAGCGCAGGAGCGCCCCTGTCCACGACGGTGCCCGGCAGGCCGAGAAACTCCGACGGCTTGGCGGCCCGCGTGTCAGGCGTGTCAGGCCGGCCAACGCTGCATCGCGGCCTTGAGCGACGCGCGGGACTCCGCGTCCGGCTGCGGGGCGTCGGTGGCCCATGCCACGTACCCGTCGGGCCGCAGCAGCAGCGCCGTGCACGGCACGTCGGAACCGGACAGCCCCGCTGTCGCGGGATGCCCCCAGTCGCCGCCGGTGAAGTCGATCAGGTGGGAGCGGCCGTCCCGGGTCAGCTCGGCGAGCCGGACCCCGCCTTCGAGATCCAGGTCGGGAGCCCATCGACCGGCCAGCGGATGGTCACAGCCCATCTCGTAGCGGACGTCGGCGCCCGACATCAGGTCGGCGATCCGGCCGACGTTGCGCGGGTCGCCGAGCAGTTCGGCGAACAGCGCCCGCAGGCCGGTGACCTCGCTGCCAGGGGCGATCAGCGCGGACTGGGCGCGCGAGGACATCACCACCCGCTCGGCGACCGGGCGCCGTTCGGACTCGTAGGTGTCGAGGAGGCCGGCGGGGGCCGTGCCGCGCACTTCGGCCGCGAGTTTCCAGCCGAGGTTGACCGCGTCCTGGAGGCCGAGGTTGAGCCCGGGCCCGCCGATCGCCGAGTGCACGTGGGCGGCGTCGCCGACCAGCAGCACCCGGCCGTCCCGGAAACGCTCGGCCAGGCGGGTGTTGCCGCCGTTGAGCTTGCGTGACATGTGCGGCCCCGGGCCTGCGGGCGGGCCGAAGGCGATGGTCACGCCGAGCACGCGGCGGGCGCTGGCCTGCAGCTCCGCGAGCGTGAGCGGGCCCTCGGCGTCGTGTCCGTTCCACTCCATGGTGGAGATCAACGGTGCGGGGGCGCCCGGCAGGGGCGCGTACACGAACAGACCGCGCTCGGTCCGGTGGTGCAGGAACGGCGGGACGGGTCCGTACCCGGGAATGTCGAGGCCGCCGGTGGCCGGATCGACGAGCTCGGCCGGGACGACGGCGTGCGCGGTGCGCGCGATCATGGCGTCGGTCGTCACGCCGGGGAAGGCGATGCCGGCCAGCTTGCGTACGATGCTGTGCCCGCCGTCGGCGCCGATCAGATAGCGCGTTTCGATCGAGTACGGTCCGGCCGGCCCGCTGGCCTGGAGGGTCACGCCGTCGGCGCTCTGGGTGAGCCCGGTGAGCTCGTGGCCGCGCCGGATCTCGACGGCGAGTTCGACGGCCCGTTCCTCCAGCATCTGCTCGATCCTGCGCTGCGGGACCTGGAGCAGGTAGAGGGGGTTGTCGTCCAGCACGCTCAGGTCGATGGGCAGCGCGCCGAAGACGAATCCGGGTGCGGGCCGCGGCGGGTCCTCGTGACCCGTCAGCCGCTCGTAGAGGCCGCGCCGGTCCAGCATCCGTACCACCTGGCCGACCAGGCCGTTGGCGCGGTTCTCCTGGGTGCGCTCGGGCAGGCGCTCCAGGACCAGGGGGCGGATTCCGGCGAGGCTGAGCTCGCAGGCCAGCATCAGGCCGTTGGGCCCGGCTCCGGCTATGACGATATCGGCGATCATGGTGGTCCTTCCGGGCATGACAGGTCGGCCGGCGGCGGGCCGGCGCAGAGGTCTGGACGGTCAGGGCGTGGGCAGTCCGGCGGCGACCTGTTCGAGGGCGTCGCGCAGCAGCTCCGGGAACGGCGCCGGCGCCTCGCCGTTGAGCCACAGGTGGATGGCCGCGAGCACGGCGGCGCCCACCGCTCCGGCGACCAGGTGCGGATAGAGGTCGCGCTCGGCATCGGTGCCGGTGCGTTCGGCGATGGCCGCGGCCAGCGCATCCTGCGCGGCCGCGTGGGCCTTGAGGAACTCGCCCCGGTGCTCCGGGTGCCGGCTCATCAGCTTGACGCCGGCGATCCAGCGCTCGTCGGCCGGACGCTCGGTCTCCATGCCGAGCGCGAACCGGGCGAAGACGGCGTTGGTGATGGCCTGCCACAGGGGTTCGCCGTCCGGCCTGGACCTCAGCTCCTCGGCGATCCGCACCGCCCGGTCGAAGTGCCTGGCCGCGATCGCCTCGCCTTTGCTGGAGAAGTAGTTGTTGAACGTGCGGGGCGAGACGCCCGCCTCGGCGGCGATGTCCTCCACCTTGACGTTGTCGAAGCCACGCTCGACGGTCAGCTTGATCGCCGCCCAGCTCAGCGCGAGCCGGGTTTCTTCCTTCTTGCGCTCTCTCAGCCCCACGCGAGCACACTACACAAATTTGCGCGCCAAGCAAAGATGCGAGTCGCGCAAAAATCGGCGCTTCTCCGCCGGAGCGAGAACCTTGCGGGGGCGTGCGGGAGACAGCAGGGTGACCGACCGACCTTAAGGAGGGCCGTTGACCGTTGAGACGGCCGAGATCGACGACGCCGAGCTGATCAGGCGCTCCGCGAGCGATCCGGAGCAGTTCGCCGCACTGTTCGACCGGTACGCGCGGCAGATCCACCTCTACGCCGCGCGGCGGATCGGCACGCAGGCCGCCGACGACATCGTGGCCGAGACGTTCCTGGCCGCGTTCCGGCGGCGTGGATCGTACGACCTGTCGTTCCCGCTGGCGCGTCCCTGGCTGTACGGCATCGCCACCACCCTCATCGCCCGGCACCGGCGTCAGGAGGAGCGGATGCTGCGGGCGCTGAGCCGTACCGGCGTGGACCCGCTGCCGGAGCCGATGGCCGACGTCGTGGTCAGCAGGGTCGCCGCGCGGGACAAGGAACGCGAGCTGGCGGGGGCGCTGGCGTCACTGTCGCGCGGCGACCGCGACGTGCTGCTGCTGATCGCGTGGGAGGGCCTCAGCTACGAAGAGGTCGCCCAGTCGCTCGGCATCCCGCTGGGCACCGTGCGGTCGAGGCTGCACCGGGCCAAGAAGAAGACACGGGCCGCACTAGGAGAGGAAGAGCTGTGATGAGCACGCTCAAGGAATTCAGGCGTGACACCCCGCCGATGACGGCCCAGGTGGAGAACGCCGCCCGGGCGCGACTGCTGGCCGCGGCCCGCGGTTCCGAGCCCCGCCGCGCGCCGCGACTTGCCGGGCGACTTGCCGGGCGGCTCGGCTGGCGGGCCGCGCTGGCGGGCGCGTTGGCCGTGGCGGTCGGCACCGGCGTGGTGGTGGCCCGCGATCAGCCGCGCGTCGTCCCCGTGGCGAACGTGCGGGAGCTGGGCGAGCGGGCCGCGCAGGCCGCCTACGACGACCGCGGGCAGGCGCCGAACCCCGGCCAGTGGCTGTACATCAGGGAGCGCCAGGCGCCGCAGTCCAAGGACGGCGGCTACGGCGTGGACCTCTCCCGGCGCGTCGTCTGGGAGCAGTGGACCAGCATGGACGGCAAGCAGGTGGCCGCCCTGATCAACGGAAAGCTGCTCGTGCAGGGCAACCATCCGGGGCTCGGCGCCGCCGATCTGGCCCGGCAGCCGATCACCCCCGAAGGCGTGCTCACGACGATCCGCCGGAAGCTGGAGGACATGCACATGGTCTGGGGCGAATCGCAGCAGCCTCCCAGCATCGACGAGCAGCTCTTCCAGGCCGTGTACCAGCTCATGGGAACCCAGTCGTTGCCACCGGAGGTGCGGGCGGCGCTGTTCCGTGGCCTCGCCACGATCCCCGGCGTGAGCTTCACCGAGGACGTCGTGGACGCCGACGGCAGGCACGGGGTCGCGTTCAGCTATACGGGTGAGCGGGCCCGCTACGACCTCATCCTCGATCCCGTCGACTTCCGTTTCCTCGGCACGTACGGCGTCCAGACCGCGGACTACGACGACTCCTCGTCGTTCGTCATCGAGGCGGGCACGCCCCTCACGCTGACAGCCCGGCTGGACGCCAAGGTGGTGGACGGCCCCGGCCAGAGATGACCCTTTCCAGGGGGCTCGCGTTCGAGTAGTGTCTGCGACACAGACAAGTCTTCGACACAGACAGAGGGTGGCCTGATCATGAAGGAGCACTCGTACGATGCGGCCGATCACCTGCTCGACGAGGTCAGAGCCCTGCGTGGCCGCGCCCGCGCGGACCGGCACGCCTTCGGCTACCCCCTGGTCTTCTTCGGCACCCTCACCGTGTTCTCGGCGATTCTCCAGACGATCGCCGACGCACTCCGTTTTCCGCCGGGCGGAGCCCTCGCCCACCTCCTCCCGAAGGAGTTCGTGGACATGGTGTGGGTGTCCGGGCTGATCGCCGGAACGGGTCTGACCGTGTGGCACTACCACCGCCACGGCTACCGGACGGGCATCCAGACGGCGGTGCGCCGGCCGGGGGTGCTGGGCGGCCTGGCCGTGGCCGTCCCCCTGCTGTCGCTCCTGCTTCCCTTCGACGGCGCCCCCTTCCACCTGCTGACCATCGGCCTCGGCCTGGTCGCCCTGGCCTGCGTCGAGCACAGCCGCCACCTGTGGATCGCCGTCGGGCTCTACGCCGCGGCGGTCGTCCCGGCCGTCGCGAGCAGCGGCATCCACCTCTACGAGCGGCTGCTCGAACGGTCCGGCCTCGACGGCCTCCTCGGCCCGCGTGAGACCGCCCTGCTGTTCCCGGCCGCCGTCCTCCTCGTCGCCGGCCTGCTCGCCCTGCGGAAGACCCGGCCGTGACCCACCCGACCGGACGCCTGAGCGACGTCGTCCACCAGCGCCACCGGCTCGGCATCCTCGCCATCGCCGACGAGGCGGCCAGGGTGGAGTTCACCTACCTCCACGAAGTGCTCGAACTGACCAGGGGAAACCTCAACCGGCACCTCGCCGTCCTGGAAGAGGCCGGCCTGATCGTGCTGGAGAAGGGGTACGACGGGCGGCGCCCCAAGACCTGGATCGTCATCACCGACGAAGGCCGGGCCGCGTTGTCGGCCGAGCTCACCGCACTGGAGGAGCTCATCCGCCGGCACGGCGGCCGCCCGCACCGGTGACGGCCCTGTCCCCGAGCACCGGATAGTTCGCGCGGAACACGTTGTGCGGGTCGCGGGCCCGTTTGATCTCCCGCAGCCGCGCGAGCACGACCTCGGCCTGCTTGGCGCGCGTCGCGTCGGCCGTGTGCCGCAGGCCGAGACCCACCAGGCCGAGCAGGTACGGCTCAGCCACGGCGCGGTGTCCTCCAGCGGACACGTTCGGGAGCGGAAGGCCGTTCAGGTGTCCTTGAGGTGCGCCAGGGCACTGATGATGCGTTCGGCGAGGTCCTGCGGCCAGGGAAATTTGCGGATCACGGCGCGTTGGTGGGCCAGGCCGTGCAGGCCCAGCCACAGCGCGACCGCGTCACTGAAGAGGTCGGTGCTGGTGGCTTGGCCCGCAGCGACGCAGTCGCCGAGGGCGTCGACGAAGACCTGCAGGGCATCCATGCCCAGCCCGTCCATGTCGTCTTCGGTGATCGAACCTTCGCTCATGTCCGGCGTCCACAGGCCGCCGAACATGATGCGGTAGCGCCCGGGGTGGATCTGGGCCAGGTCGAGGTAGGCGTGGCAGGCGGCGAGCAGCCGTTGCCGGGGATCCTGGCCGCCACCCGCCGCGGCCGTGCGCATGGTTGTGGCGAGCCGGCCGAACTCCTGGCGTACGACGGCCAGCATGATGGCCTGCGGATCCGGGAAGTGCGGGTAGATCGAGGGCGCGGCGATCCCGATCCGGCGAGCGATTGAGCGCAGGGTGATGGCGCGTTCGTCGCCGTGTTCGTCGAGCAGTTCCACCGCGGCGGTGATGATCTCGTCGCGCAGTTTGCGTCCCTCGCCACGGCGATTGCGCCTCCGGGTGGGTCCCGGTGCGGCCGGCTCCGCCGGTTCGTTGTGCTTCACCCCGTAACCATACACCGCGAAGTTTATGGGCGCCTCGCCTTGCCTACGTAGACTTACGTCCGTTACGTTACAGCCGTAAGCAAACGGGCGAAGCCTCAAGGGATCCGTCATGAACAGCACTGTCGCCACCCGCGCCACGGAGATCGTCCTACCTGGCCCAGTCGAGCCGGACGGCCTGCTCGTACAGGTCCGCGATCTCCCGCCCCCGGCCGAGGGGCAGGTCCTCCTGCGCATGGACGCCACCGGCGTGTCCTTCGCCGAGCAGCAGATGCGCCTGGGCAAGTACTACGACCAGCCGCCGTTCCCGTTCGTGCCCGGCTACGACGTGGTGGGCACGGTCACCGCCACCGGACCCGGCGTGGACCCCGTGCTGGCGGGCCGCCGCTTCGCCGCGGTCATCAAGGTCGGCGGGTGGGCCAGCCACCTGCTCGTCGAGGCCGGAGACCTTGTACCGGTGCCGGACGAGGTGGACGCGGCAGCCGCGGAGACCGTGGCCGTCAACGGCGTCACCGCCTGGCAGATGCTGCACCGCACGGCCAAGGTCCGCGCCGGCGCAACCGTGGTGGTGCTGGGGGCCAACGGCGGTGTCGGCTCCATCCTCGTACAACTGGCCCGGCACGCCGGGATGGCGGTGATCGGCACGGCCTCGGCGCGCCACCACGAGACCGTGCGCACGCTGGGCGCGACCCCCGTCGACTACCGCGATCCGGACATGTACCAGCAGATCCGCAAGCTCGCGCCCGAAGGCGTCGACGCCGTCTTCGACCACGTCGGAGGGCCCGGACTGGTCCAGTCGTGGCGGTTGCTTCGGCGGGGCGGCACGCTGGTCAACTATGGGGCGGCATCGGGCAAGAACGACAAGGGCAACGCCCTCCTGCCGATGCTCAAGCTGTTCACCCGGTTGCTGGCCTGGAACCACCTGCCCAACGGCAAGAACGCGCACTTCTACAACTTCTGGGCGGGCCGGCGCCGCCTGGCCTCCTTCCGCGACCGGCTCGGCACGGACCTCACCCAGGTGCTGCGACTGGTGGCCGACGGCGCCGTGATGCCGCAGATCGCCGCGCGGATCCCGCTCACCGACGCGTCCGCCGCGCTGACGCTCGCCGAGTCCAGGACCGTCCTCGGCAAGGTCGTCATCGTCCCCGAGACGTGAGGTCGTGCTCCGCGCCGCCGCGTCGCAGCCGCGTCGCAGCCGGCCCGCCGGATCGAGGCGGCCGTCACGGGTGCGGACGCCCGGCAACGCCTGTACGCCGCCGGGCACTCGACCAGCACCAATCCCCGCGCCGACACGATCGCGCTGTGGCTGGGCCTGCACGGCCTGGCCCACCAGCAGACCGTGATCCGCGCCCTCCCCTGGCCGGCCGGGCTCATACCACACCTCGTGGCCTCGCTGGCGCACCTCACCCCGAACCACACACCCGACCAGACCCCTCGGAGGTCCACACCATGAACGCCACCGCCCTCACCGCGCCGGTCCCCGCCACCGCGGTTCCGGCCGCGAACAAGGCCGACAACCGCTCCGCCTACATCAGCTTCGCCGCGGCCTTCATCCTCGGGCACGGCTCGGCCGCGCTCTCCAAGGGCGCCGACCCTGTGCTCTCCCTGCCGGCCTGGGCGCCCCTCACCCTGCTCGGCGCCGGCATCGTGACCGGCCTGGTCCTGACCATGAGGGCGGGCGCCCGCGCCAAGCGTGGCGCCGACCAGTCCGAACTGCTCGCCGAGAAGCTGGTCGGGACCTCCTGGGCCACCGGCTTCATCGCCCTGGCACTGGCCATCACCGGCGTGTCCACCGCCTTCGACCTGCCCGAACTGCAGGACGTGCTCTGGCCCGCCGGCTCCGCTCTCGTGGTCGGCCTGATCAACCTCGCCGAAGGCGCCGTCCGCCGCAACACCCTCCACTACGGCCTGGGCACCTGGCTCGCCCTGATCGCCTCCGCCTCCCTCTTCCTCGACACCCCGGGCGTCTACTCGGTGCTGGCCATCGCGGGCGGCGCTGGCTACGTCGTGGCCGCGATCCTGGAACGCCGTCGCCTGGCCGCCTAGGCTCCGGTCGGGCCGGATGTGTGGAGCACCTGCCGGGATTGATCCCCCGGCAGGCAGCGTGTACGCGTTCCTGGCTCAGCACCGCGATGAGCCGTTTCACGAGGAGATGTTCGCCGACCTGTACGCCGCGACCGACGGCCGATCGAACGTCCCGCCATAGGTGCTGGCATGCATGCTGGCGTTACAGGCGCCACCGTCGACCAGGGACCAGTCATCGTCGGGGTGGTGAGTTACGTGGACCGCGCGCACTAAGATCGGCTCGTCAACCGCTTCCTGTCCCAGGTCGTCCCGTGAGCACGCGGTGGACGGGCAGCAGCTACGTCGACCGGGGGCCATGATGATCAGGCGTGTGGTGGCGGCCGTGGCCGCGTTATTGCTGGCACCGGTCTTGGGCGCGTGTTCGGCGCCGGTAGACGACCCACTGCTCAAGGATCCGGCGCGGTGGCCGCTGACCGGGCTGAAAGGGCTCGTCGATCACCACGAGCTGCCCGACGGCGGGGAGCGGGCGCTCGCGCAGATCAAGGTCGGCTCCGTCGACCTGATCGCCTGGATCAACTCCGCGGGCCGGTGCGGCCTGTCCGGCTCCGACTGGAGCATGTACGTCGACCTGACCGAGTCCGCCGGGCAGCCGAGCCGGGAGGACGGGTTCTCCGGGCCGATGGAGCCGGCGGCCGGGGTGTCTAGCGAGAGCAAGGTCAGCCTGTTCTGCACCCCCACCAGGATGCTGATCAGGGTCACCGGGGAGACGTCGAAGCCCTTCGTCTCCGGTGAGGCGGTGGCGCAGCTCTTCCGAGGCGGGCTCAACGCCGTCGTCGGCTCGCCGCAGGCTCAGCGGGAGTCGCTTCCCGGCGCGACGGTGACGCCGGGCGGATAACCGGATTCCGTCCCTGCTCAGCGGGGCAAGCACACGGTGACGACGTTCGGTCCCGGGTGCCGGGCCGGACCGCGTCGTAAGGGGGACGGCATCGTGCTCTCCGCCGCAGCCGACGAAGGGACACGAGACGTGGACCACCTGGGCCGGACGACCTGGATCATCGCCGAGGGCTACATACCGCCGGAGAGCACCGGTGAGGGCAGGGCCTTCGTCAGCCACGAGACCGCGTGCATGCTCAACACCGGGCCGGCGCCGGCCAACGTCGAGATCACGCTGTTCTTCCCCGACCGGGAACCCGTGGGACCCTACCGGGTGGTCGTGCCGCCCCGGCGGACGCTGCACCAGCGCTTCAACGACCTGCACGAGCCCGAGCCCGTCCCGAAGGGCAGCGACTACGCGAGCGTGATCGTGAGCGACGTGCCCATCGTGGTGCAGCACACCCGGCTCGACTCCCGCCAGCCCGCCCTCGCGCTGCTGTCGACCATCGCCTTCCCCGCCGGAACAGCGGCCTCCGTCACCTGAACCGCACCGGCCCGATGAACGAATTGTCCGCCGCCGTGTCCCTGCTCGTCGTCGCCCTGGCGGCGGTGGGAGTGCTGTACGCCGTGTCGTGGTGGTCGCGCGTCAGCGCCGCGCCCCTGTCCGCCCCGCCCTTCAACTCGGGACGGGAGCCGGCGGAGCACGCGATGAGCCGCTACCACGTCCGCTGGTACCCGGTGACGATGCTGTTCCTCGCCTTCGACATGGAGATGGTGTTCATGTACCCGTGGATCAGGGTCATCTCCGCCGTGGGGGCGAGCGCGGTGATCGAGATGTTCGCCTTCCTGGCTATCCTGCTGGCCGGTGTCGTGTACGCGTGGCGTGAAGGGGCCCTGCGATGGACCTGACCGCCGCGCTCCTGCGGGCGGCGGCGGCCCGCCCGCACGTGCTCGTGGCGAGCATGCCCGGCGGGACGCCGGTACGGCTGGCCCTGGAACGGGAGCTCCGCCTGCGTGACCTGCCGGTCGCGCTCACGCCCGCGGACGCCGACATCCTGCTCGTCGCCGGGCCCGCCTGCCCCGAGCTGGAGGCGGCGGTGGAGCGGTTGTGGCAGGACATGCCCGCTCCGCGCCGGCGGGCACACGCCGAGGATCCGCGGGAGGTCGGCAGGGCCGTCGCGAACGCCCGTGCCGGCCTCGCTCGCCGGGAGAGCGCGGAGAGCGCCGGAGCGCACGAGCGCGCGGGCGGAGAAGCCCCGCGCGGCCGGCATAGCGGAGGCGGCGGGCATGGCGGGGGCGGTGATGACATGGACTCGCCGGCGGGCCTGCCGATGGCCGGGCAAGGGCCGGATCGTGACGGGCTCACGTTGGACCGGCTGCACGTGTCGCTCGGGCCGTTCCTGCCCGACTGGCCGCACGGGCTGACGGTGCGCCTGACCCTGCAGGGCGACGTCGTCCAGCGGGCCGAGGTCGCCGCCCCGCCGGCGGGTGGCGGGCCGGCCGCGGCCTCCTTCTGGACGCAGCCCTGGGCGCGGGCCACCGCGGGCGAGCGGGTCCAGGCCGGGGAGGCGGCCCGCCGCCGGGCGGCCGCGCATCTCGACAGCCTTGGACGGTTCCTCGCCGTCGCGGGATGGCCGGCGGCGGCCACGAGCGCCCGGCGGTTGCGTGACGACCTGCTGGGCGGAGCGAGCCGCGAGAGCGTCTCGCCACGCGCGGCTCGCCTCGCCCGCCGGGTCGGCGGGTCGCGCACCCTGTACTGGCTGACCCGCGGCCTGGGGCCGCTGTCCGCGCGCGAAGCCGCGGCGGCGGGCGTCGCCGGGCCGGCGGCGCGGGCGGACGGCGACGTCCCGGCCCGCTACCGGCTCTGGCTGACGACGGTCCGGGAGGACGTGGACCGGCTGGAGGAGCGCGACCCGCTCGATCCGGCCCGCCACGAGCCTCCGCGCGGCCCGCTGCCCACGCCACGGACGCCATCGGAGGCACTCTCCCCGCCACGAACGCCGCCGGCGGAGCTGCCCGCGCCACGAACGCCGTCGGCGGCCCTGCCTGCGCCGGCGGCGCCGTCGGTGGCGCTGGCCGCGGTGCTGCCGCGCCTCCTTGAGGGCGCCGAGCTGGCCGCGGCCCGGCTGATCGTCGCCAGCCTCGATCCGGACCCGGACGAGACGGCGGCCCTCACGGTGGGGACGGCCCATGAGTGATGCCGCACCGTGGTGGAGCGTGCTCGCCGCCCCGGCCCTCCTGGTGGCCCTCGCGCTGCTCGCGGTCGCCGCTGACGGCGTGCTGTCCGCGCGGGCGGCAGGGCGGCCCTTCGCCCTGTCCGCGGTGGCGCGTCCGCTGCTGGAGGTGCCACGCCTGCTGGTGGCGCAGCCGCGCCGGCTGCCCGCGCCCGACATGCCGCTGTGGCGGATCGGCGTGGTGACGGTGCCGGTCGCGGCCGTGCTGTCGGTCATGGTCGTGCCCTTCGGGCCGTTCGCGGTCTCCGGCCTGTCCGTGGGGCTGGTGTGGTTCAACGCGATGGAGGTGCTGACCTGGGCCGGGCTGTGGCTGGCCGGGTGGGGGCCGAACGCCGCGTTCAGCCTGGTCGGCGGCTACCGCTATCTCGCCCAGGGGCTGGCGTACGAGCTGCCGCTGATGTTCGCGCTGATGACGCCGGGCATCGGGGCGCAGTCGTTGCGGGTCGGGGACATCGCCGCCGCGCAGGGCGGGCTGTGGTTCGCGGTGTGGATGCCGGTGGCGTTCGCCGTCCATCTCTGGAGCGTGCTGGCGTTCGGCTTCACCGGCCCGTTCGCCTATCCGGCGGGCGGCGACATCGCCGGGGGCGTGTTCGGTGAGACGTCGGGGCCGGAGCGGCTGCTGCTGTCGGCGGGCCGGTGGCTGTGGCTGGCCGCGGGGTCGGCCATGGCGGTGCCGCTGTTCCTCGGGGGCGGCGCCGGGCCCTGGCTGCCCGGATGGGCGTGGTCGCTGGTCAAGACCGTGGCCGTGCTCGCGCTGCTGGTGTGGGCGCGCGGGCGGCTGCCGATGATCCGCGCCGACCGGTACATGGAGGTGGCCTGGGTCGTACTGCTGCCCCTGAGCGTCCTTCAAGCGCTGGTCCCGGCGCTGGTCGTGCTGTGAGAGGGGGGTCGCCGATGGAGGTGGCGCTGTTCTGGGTGCTGGCCGTGGCGGCGCTGGCCGGGGGCGCGCTGGTGTTCCGCGTCGCGTCGATGGCGCGGGCGACGTTCGCGCTGCTGGCGGCGCTGATCTGCGTCGGCGGCGAGCTGGTGCTGCTGGGGCTGCCGTACCTGGGGGTCGTGGTCGTGCTGATGATGGTCATGGAGATGGTGATCATGGTCGTGTTCATGGTCGCGTACATGATGAACCCCGGCGGCCTCATGCCGATGTCGATGCTGCACAACAAGCGCGGCGCGCTGGTCATCAGCGCGGGCGTCTTCCTCGCCCTGGCGGCCGGGATCCTGCTCGTGCCGTGGCCGGCCCCGGCCGTCGTCCTGCCCGCGGACACGACGTTCCAGCTCGGCGAGTCGCTGATGGGCGGGCAGATGCTGACGATGATGACGCTGGGGTTCGTACTGCTGTCCACGATGGTGGGCGCCACGGCTCTGGTGTCCCGGCGGGGCCGCTACGACCGGTACGGCGACGACCTCGACCGGCGGCCGGCCGACGATCCGGCGGGCGGAGGGGTGGGCCGGTGAACCTGCAGCTGTTCCTGCTGCTGGCGGCGGGGTTGTTCGCGATCGGGCTGTTCGGGGCGCTGTCCCAGCAGTCCATCGTCATGATCATGATGGGTGTCGAGCTGATGATCGGCGGAGTCGTCGTCGGCGCCGCCGCGTTCTGGCGGTTCCTGGCGCCGGCGGCGAGCGGGCAGGTGATCGTGGTGTCGGCGGTCGTGGCGATGGCCGTCGAGATGGCGATGGGCTTCGCCGTCACCACCGCCATCTACCGCGCCCGGCAGGTGGACATGACCGACCTGGCCAAGGACCTCAAGGATTGAGCGCCCTCGCCTGGGCGCTGGTCGCCGTACCGCTGGCCGCCGGAGCGCTGCTCGGCCTCACCGGCCGCCGCTGGAACCGGCAGGCGCCGGCCCTGGGCGTCGCCGCCGCCGCGGTGACGCTCGTCCTGGCCGTGGCCGCGGCGCTGCTGCGGCCGGCGGCGAGCACGCCGCTGCTGGCGGGGATCGAGGCCGGGCTGCGGGTGGACGGCCTGTCCGCCGTGACGGCGCTCACCGTCGCCGCCGTCACCGTCGCCGTCCTGGTGTTCGCCGCCGGCGAGCTCGGGCGGGAGGCGAACCGGGGGCGCTTCTTCGGGCTCATGCTGCTGTTCGCCGGGTCCATGCTGGTCACCGTCACGGCGACCACGCTGCCGCCGCTGCTCATGGCGTGGGAGGCCATGGGGGCGACGAGCTGGGCGCTGATCGGCTACCGGTGGCAGGAGCCGCAGCGGGTACGGGCCGCGGACGTCGCCTTCCTCACCACGCGGACCGCCGACCTCGGCCTGTACCTCGCGGCCGGCGCCGCCCTGGCCGGCGGCGTCGGCTCCCTGCGCCTGGACGAGCTGCCCACGGCCGCGTCACCGTGGCTGCACGTGGCCGCCGCCGGGGTGGTGGTCGCGGCGCTGGGCAAGTCCGCGCAACTGCCGTTCTCCTTCTGGCTGTCGCGGGCGATGGAGGGCCCGAGCCCGGTCTCCGCGCTGCTGCACTCGGCCGCCATGGTCGCGGCCGGCGCATACCTGCTGCTGCGGCTCGTGCCGCTGCAGGCCGCCGCCGGCTGGGCCGGGCCGCTGGTGGCGTGGGCCGGCGCGGGCACCGCGCTGCTCCTGGGGCTCGTCGCCGTCGCCCAAACGGACCTGAAGCAGCTCCTGGCGGCGTCCACCGCGGCGCAGGTCGGCTTCATGGTGCTCGGCGCGGGCTGCGCCGCCGTCGCCGCCGGGACGACGCAGTTCGTCGCGCACGCCGCGACCAAGGCCGGGCTGTTCCTGGCCGCCGGGGCCTGGCTGTCCGCGCTGGGCACCAAGCGGCTGCCCGCGCTGCGGGGCGCCGCCCGTACGCATCCGGTGGTCGGCGGCGCCTTCACGGTGGGGGCGCTCGCGCTGGCGGGGCTGCCGCCGCTGTCGCTGTGGGCCGCCAAGGACGAGGTGCTGGCCGCCGCCCGCGTACACGGCTGGGCCCTGTACGCGGTCGGCCTGGCGGCGGCCGTCGTCTCGGCCCTCTACAGCGTCAAAGCCCTCTGGTACGTGTGGCGCCCGCTGCCGCGCAACGCCGCCGACGGCTACGACACCGAAGGGCCGGGCACCCGCCGCGTCACCCGGCTCATGCGGGCGCCGCTGCTGGTGCTGGCGTTCGCCGCCGCCACGCTGGGGGTGCTCGCGCTTCCCGGGCCGGCCGACCGGCTCCGCACGCTGGTGGGCGACACCGGCGGGCCCTCCCCGCAGCCGTGGGAGGCCGCGCTGTCGGCGGGCGCCGCCCTGGCCGCCGCGGCGTTCGCCTGGTGGCGGGGGCCGCGTCCGCTGCCCGCGAGCGGCAGGGCGGCCGGGTGGGCGGCCGACTGGCTGGGGCTGGAGCGGGCCGCCCGGACGCTGGTCGTCCGGCCCGTGACGGCGCTGGCCCAGCTCCTGGCGGACCTCGACGACCGCGTCATCGACGCGGCGGTGCGGCGGCTGGCCCTCGGCGGCCTGTCCGCCGCCCGCCTGACGGCCCGGTTCGACGCCGGCGGGATCGACGCCCTGGTCGGCGCGGTCGCCGCCGGGGCGCGCCGGCTCGGCCGGTGGGCCCGCCGCCCGCAGACCGGGCTGCTGCACCAGTACTACGCCCAGGCCGTGATCGGCCTCGCGGCGCTGCTCCTTCTCGTGCTGCTGATGGGGTGACAGGGTGCTGAGCGTCATCGTCTTCCTGCCGCTGGTGGCGTGTGCCGCGCTGCTGCTCGTACGGCTGCGCGACCGTACGTACATCCAGGTGTGGATCGCCGTCGCGGCGGCCGACCTGCTGCTCGTCCTCGTCGCGTGGCTCGGGTTCAGGACCGGCGGCGGCCTGCAGTACGAGCAGCGGCTGCGCTGGATCCCCGGCGCCGGGGTGAGCTACCACGTCGGCGTGGACGGCCTGTCGCTGCCGCTGGTGGCGCTGACGTGCCTGCTCTTCCTCGCCGTGGCCGTCCACTCGCTGGGCGAGGAGCGCCGGGTCCGCTCGTACGTGTGCCTGTTCCTGTTCCTGCAGACGGTCTGCCTGGGGCTGTTCGCCGCGCAGGACCTCATCCTGTTCTTCGTCTTCTTCGACCTGTCCATCGTCGGCATGTTCTTCGTCATCGCGGGCTGGGGCCACGGCGAGCGGGGACGGGCGGCGGCGCTGAAGTTCTTCCTCTACACGTTCGTCGGCTCGCTCGCCCTGCTGCTGGGCTTCATCGGCCTGTACCTGGCGGCCACGCCGCACACCTTCGACCTGGTCGAGCTGACGCGGGCCGACCCGCTGGCCGGGCGGGGCGCGTACGGGGCGCTGGTGCTGCTCGCGGTCGGCGTCGGCCTGGCCGTCAAGACGCCCACGGTGCCCTTCCACACCTGGCTGCCGCCCGCGCACACCGAGGCCCCGGCCGCCGGGTCCGCCATCCTCGCCGGGATCCTGCTGAAGATGGGCACCTACGGCCTGGTGCGCATCGCGATGCCGCTGCTGCCGGCAAGCTGGCGCGACTACGCCCTGGTCTTCATCGTCGTCGGCGCCGTGTCCGCCGTCTACGGAGCCCTGGTGGCCCTGGCCCAGACCGACTTCAAACGGATGATCGCCTACACCTCCGTCAACCACATGGGGTACGTCGTCCTCGCGGCCGGCGCGGCGGGCGTCCTGGCCGGCACCGACGCCGGCGCCCGTGCCCTCGCCGTCACCGGAGCGGTCACCCAGATGGTCAGCCACGGCCTGATCACCGGCGCTCTCTTCCTGATCGCCGGCGTCCTCCACGACCGGGGCGCCACCTACGAGATGGACGCCTACTCCGGTCTGGCCGGGCCGTCGCCGAGGCTGGCCGCCGCCACGGGCGTCGCGGCGTTCGCGAGCCTCGGCATTCCCGGCTTCTCCGGCTTCATCGCCGAATTCCAGATCTTCACCGGAAGCCTGGCCTCCCAAGCGGTCGCCACCGCCGTGGCCGTGACCGGCATCGTCATCACCGCCGCGCTGTTCCTGCGCGCCCTGCGGGGGATGTTCCTGGGGCCCGTACGCCTGCCGTCCTCCGTCGGCGCGAACGGCTTCCGCGACCTCGCCACCGCCGAGACGCTGTCCATCGTGCCGCTGCTGGCGCTCGCCCTGGTCATCGGCGTCGCGCCGCGCCTGTTGCTGGACGTGGTCGAGCCCGCCAGCCGGGTCCTGGTGGGGCTGGTCTCCCGGTGAAGGAGGACCTGCTCGCCCTCGTCCCCGAACTCGCGCTCCTCGCCGCGGCCGTCGCCGGGCTGCTCACCGGCTCCTGGCTGCCCCGCCGCCGCCAGTGGATCGTCGCGGCCCTGGCCGCCGCGGCCTGCGTGACCGGCGTCGGCGCGACCGCCGGCGCTTCCGGGCGGGCGCGGACCGTGTTCTCGGGCACGTTCGCCGTCGACACGGCCACCCATGCGGGGCGGTTGATCGTCCTCCTCTCCTTGCTGCTGGTCTGCGGCATGTCCGCGGCCAGGATGCGCCGGGACAGGCGCGAGGCCGAGTACTACGTGCTGCTGCTCCTGACCGGCGCCGGCGCCCTCGCCATGATCGGCGCCGCCGACCTGCTGATGCTCTTCGCCGGCTACCTGCTGGCCAGCGTCCCCGCCTACGCCCTCGCCGGCTTCGCCAAGGACGACGCCGGCACCGAGGCCGCCCTGAAGTACTACCTGATGGGGGCGCTGCTGGGCACCGTCATGCTGGCCGGGGTGGCCGCGCTCTACGGTGCGGGGCACGCCACCCTGTACGCCGTCCTGCGCACGGGTCTGCCCGCCGCCCCGCACGCCCTGGTCGCCGCCGGGCTCGTCGCGGTGCTGGCCGGGCTGCTGTTCAAGGCCGGCGGCGTGCCGGCGCACTTCTGGGTGCCCGACGTCGCCGACGGTGCCACGGCGCCGATCGCCGCCTACGTCACCACCCTGCCCAAGATCGGCGCGCTGATCGCCGCCCACCGGTTCCTGCACCAGGCCCTGCCGTCCGGCGTCGACTGGCCGCTGCTGGTCGCCGTACTCGCCGCCGCCTCCATGACGCTGGGCAACCTGGCGGCGTTCTTCCAGACCTCCGTCAAGCGCCTGCTCGCCTACTCCGCCATCAGCCAGGTCGGCTACCTGCTCATGGCCGTCGCCGTCGCCACCCGCAGCGACCTGGCCCGGCCGGCCCTGCTGTTCTATCTGGCCGCGTACGCCCTGACCAACCTGGGCGCGTTCGCCGTGGTGGCCGCACTCCCCCGCGCCCGCGCCATCGCCGACTACCGCGGGCTCGCCCGCCACCGTCCCGGCCTGGCCGCCGTCCTGGTCGTCTGCCTGCTCGGCCTGGTCGGCACCCCGCCCACCGGCGTCTTCCTCGGCAAACTGGGGGTCTTCAGCGCCGCGATGGACGGCGGCTACGCCTGGCTCGCCGTGCTCGCCGTCGTCAACACGGTCGCCTCCCTCTTCTACTACCTGCGCTGGCTCACCCCGCTCTTCCGGCCCGCACCCCTGTCCCCTCGCATCGGGTGGCGTTCCTGGCCCGCCGGGGTGGCGTACGTCGCCGGCACCCTCTCGCTCGCCCTGGGCGTCGCCGGCGGCGCCGTACTGCCCTTCCTGCAAGGACGTGACTTCCGCTGATGAGCGGCGGGGAATCGTCAGAGGTGGATGGCGCGGTGTCCGCGCCCGCAGCGCGCATCGTGCCGGGAGCCGGCCCCGATTGCGCCGGTCCGGGAGCACTCCAAAGGCCGGCCTCGGCCTCAAGCTGCCGTAACCCCCGGCTTCAATCCTCTCCAACTCAAGAGCCCAAATCTTTCATCATTTGCCGATACGCGTCGGCGTGAGCAGGGTAGAGCTCTGCCATCTTTCTGAAGAAGAGCTGACCTGCGCCTCTCAGTGCAGCGATGAATTCGGGGGATCGCGCACTGGCACTTCGCGTGACTTCCCCGACCTCGCATGATACAAGAATTCTTGCCCCCTGACGTTGAAAAGTGAGCTGGATCGACTGATCAGGGAAAGAAGTAGAGCATCTGTCGGACTCCGAGAGTGTCTTGACCATAGTTGCGATGTAGGCCCAGAGCTGATCGACAAGGTCCCACTCCTCCAGCCCGATGATCAGAACTTCATCGACAACCAGCTCGATGGCCCCTTCTATGTAGCGGGAGTCTCCATAGGGAACCACGCAATCTTCCACCCTGATGAAGTTACCGTCCCGCTGTCGCAGATAGCTTTTAACGCTGACCGCCATATTCCTGCCATCCCGATCGAGGTGAAACTGCCCGATTCTACCGTTCTCGTCGATAGCGGTAGGCACCTGGAATAAGTCTTGATCTTCGCCTTTTCGCCGCAAGGCCGCGAGGCCCAGCGTTGCAGATAAGGATGTTCACGTTTCCTGACCTGGTTCGACGTCGTCCAGCGCTTCACGTCGGGGACTTGGATCCATCTCCCAGCGGACGTATGAACCCAAGCCCCACCCATTCCGTAGCCGAAGGTGCTGCGCTCGGCGCTGGCGCCGCTCTCCATCCTCAGGCGGTCGAGGTGACCGAAGATGCGGTCGATGCGACCCCGCCTGGTAGGAGGGTGGCGCGCCGAGTCGCAGATGTGCGTCCAGGTGCGGTCGGCCGCTTTTCCGGCGGCAGCGCGGCTGGACCATCCCGTCGGGGCGTCGGCGATACTGTCCGCGTGGAGTACGTGTCCAGAGTGCCGCGACCGCCGCTGGACGGGCTGATCGACGACCTTTACTACCTGGAGGGTACGCCGCCGTACGCCCGGCTGACACTGCCGCCGGGGCCGTCGGCGTTGCTCATCGTCAACCTCGGGGCGCCGTTCCGCATCCGCGCCGGCACCGACATCGAGACGGCCGAGTACGCCGACGGCTGCGTGGTCACCATGCCCACCCGCGCCTTCGAATTCGGCTATCCGCCGGGGACCCGGTCCGTCGGAGCGCACGTCAAGCCGTGGGGGCTGGCGCCGTTCCTGCCGATGCCCGCGGCCGAGCTGTGTGACCGGCCGGTGACGATAGAGCAGGTTTGGGGCCGGCCCGCCGTCGCTGAGCTGCGAGACCGGCTGGCCACGGCGGACGGACCGCACGAGATGCTGACGCTGCTCGAGGAGGAGCTCATGCGACGGCTGTGCGAGACCGCCGGCCTGGGGCTGGTCCGCCATACGAGCAGCGTCATCGCGGCGACCAGCGGGGCGGTGGCGATCGGCGACCTGAGCGTGGCAGCCGGTGTCAGCAGCACTCATCTGGCGCAGCGGTTCAAGGAGCTCATCGGCGTCACGCCGAAGCGGCTGGCCCGCACCTACCGCTTCGCCGCCACCGTGTTCGCGATCAACCCCGCCGGACCGATCGACTGGGGCGACCTCGCCGGTGGCGCGGGCTACTTCGACCAGGCCCACTTCGGCCACGAGTTCCGGGCGTTCACCGGGCTCACGCCGACCCGGTACGTCGAAGTCCGGCGGCGGTTCCTGCGCGAACATCCCGGCCACGTGCTGGACGGCTGGCCGCTGCCGGCCGATTGATTTCTTACAAGAGCGACAGCTCACGACACGCTAATTTGGGGCACCCCTAAGCAGAGGAGAGCCCCGTGGGCAAGGTGGTCATGTACAGCTCGGTGTCCGTGGACGGCTTCGTCGCGGACGACAATGACCAGCCCGGACCGCTGTTCGACTGGCTGTCCAGCGGTGACGTCCCCTTGGACGAGAGCGGCGAGCTGAAGGTGTCGCAGACCTCCTACGACTACACCCGGCCGTACTGGGACCAGATCGGAGTCACGATCGTCGGCCGCCACGTCTTCGACCTGACGGACGGCTGGGACGGAAAGCCTCCGAGCGGCATCGACCACGTGGTCGTCGTGACGCACCGGCCGCAGCCCGAGGGCTGGGACTCCGAGGCGCCGTTTCACTTCGTCGACGGCGTCGAGGCGGCCATGGCCAAGGCGCAGGAGCTCGCGGGTGACCGCATGATCGAGGTCGCCGCCGGCGACGTGGGCGGCCAGATGCTTGCCGCGGGCCTGATCGACGAGGTGCGCATGGACGTCGTACCCGTCGTGTTCGGCTCCGGCAAGCGCTACTTCGGTTCGGTCCACGCGCAGCACCTGCTGGAGGACCCTGACGTGGTGATCCAGGGCAACCGGGTGCTTCACCTGCGCTATCAGGTGAGACGTTGACCGACCAGTGCGAACGTAGATCGGGCCTCCGGCTGCGTTCGCGCATCGCTGTCCCTGGTCGGGCAGCCGGGGCCGATCCGCCCCAGCACCCCACCTGCGGCAAGTTCGACTCAAGATCACTGGTTGCCGGTTTCCGCCGTATCCTGGCCGACCCCCGAACGGACTTGGCCTGAGCGTGGCCACGGGACTTCGGGCCCGATCAACGCGCCGACGCCGCCCTCCCATCAGGGCTTCTGATATCGCGAGGGCGATGGGGGGCGGCAGCACCGAGCGGCACCCGAGGCGTTCACCACGATCCACGCCGCCGACGTTGCGGCGTCGGAGCGGGCCGTCGTCCGCCGCGACGACGCCCCCAAGCTCGCGCCCCGCGCCCTGGGCGCCCGCCCGCGCTGCGAACATGACCGACCACCACCGCCGGGGACAGCCTCGACCTGCGGAAAGCAGCCGAGTCGCTAGTAGGACTTCAGCCACACGACCAGCTCCAGCAGATGATGCTCATCCTGGGTACAGCCGCGCGCCCACTCGATCTCGGCCTCGGTCGGCGTGAACGCCTCCGCCGGCTCCCGCGCTGACACCACCCTGGCGGACCTTGGGTACGCAGTTCGATCGACCGAGGTCACCAACAACCCTCAAGACCGCCATCAACACGACTGTCAGACTCTGCGGTGTCTTTCTGCCGTATTCCGGTCGCCCCCCTACTAGGGTCGAACCATGACAACTTGAGATGTGGCTGTGTCTAGCGGTGACGCCGGCACAGCCTAATCCCAAGTTGGCAGTCCGCCCGGCATGGCCTCGCAGCAATAATGTTGACCGGCAGGCTCAACCAGACACAGATTCGGAAGTCTATTCATGCAAATGCCTGCGCGAATTGCGCGAACGCTACTGATTGCACAGGGAGCCCTGGCCATTCTCGGCGGCCTCTTTCTCGCGCTCATCGGCATGATTGCGACATTGGGGCCCGGAACAGCTGCTGGGACTTCCTGGCTTTTAATTATCATCCCTATTGTGGGGTTTGTTGTGGGTGTGATCGCCATCGCTCTTGCGGTCAAATGGCAGACGAGAAGAAAATGGGTGTGGCGCTCTACTGTCGCCTTCGAATCTGTCAGTCTGGCACCACCTGCCGTGGTCGCATTCCTGGAGAGTGATCGGAGTGTCGTAGGAGGGATATCCATTCCGATCGTCGTTCTGATGCTGTTGGTGATGCCATCCACTCGACAATGGTTCGATCTGGATCGATAGCTGGAAAACCGACAGAACCCTGAATAGAGCGAGATGTCTTCCGAGCTGGCACGATGGCCGGCGCCGGTCGTACCCGTCAATGCCCTGGCCTTGCCCCCGCCAGGCCGAAGCTGTGGACCGTGTCCGGTGCCTTGATCGAGATATAACCGTCGAACAGACCACCGCAGTGCATCTGCCAGTTCGAACGGCAACCACCGGAACAGCTCTCCGGGACGACCAGGGACGAACACTGCGCCTGCCGAAATCTCATTCATGCGCACTTCGTCGACGTCATGCGTCGCGGTTGACCACCTTGTAATGCAGCAGCACGTTGTCCGAGCCGTCCCGGCGCCGGGTGTCCACGAGCTGCAGCGGCGGGACCGGGCCGGTGCTGAAGGCCGGGGTACCCTCGCCGAGAACGGCGTGGCCGACCATGAGGTACAGCTCGTCGATAAGCCCGGCGACCAGCAGGTCGTTCCAGAGCGTCCGGCTTCCGAACATCAGGATGTCCTTGCCCGGCTGGTCCTTGAGTTCCGCGACGACCTCGTGCGCGTCCGCTCGTCGCACGATGGTCGTGGTGTCGGTCCACGGCGCGGTGTCGTCTTCGGTCAGGGAGTCGGACACGACGAACTTCCGCATCTCGTTGTTGCGCTGACCGGTCTCACGGTGCAGGTCGGCCACGTCGGGGGTGTTGGCCACCGCCGGGGACACCGCGGGGTTCTCGGCCACCGCCGGCCAGTACCCCTTGAGCCCCATGTACGTCGTCGCGCCGAGCAGCAGCGTGTCAGCGGCCCGCTGCCGCTCAAGGTTGTGCTCGTCGAAGAACCCGTCCATCGGCAGAGCCATCACGTTGCGGCCCGGCCCCTCGACGTACCCGTCGAGCGACATGATGGTGGAGACGATCAGTTTGCGCATGGCTGTGCCCCTCAGGTTGGTGTTCGAGCTGTCACCCGATCAGAGACACCGTCGATGCCGGATTCATCGGTCCGGCCAAGAAAATTCCGCGGGAACGGGGAAACGGCGAAGCATCTGGGGGTCGACGAAGCCGGCAATCCACGAGATCCGGCTGTCCCGCAGGCTCAGCACATTGACCGCGCCCAGCCGGAACCGCTCCCCGTCGTCCTGGTAGCACGCGAACGCGGGCTGCCCGTTCGCCGCGATCGGCACCAGCCGCCACGGCGTGGCGAACACCCGCTCGGCCATGAACCGGCCGACATCCTCCCGACCGTCGAACCACGCGGGCAGAGGTGGCATGGTGAACCGGGCGTCCTCGGTCAGCAGGTCGATCAGCGCCGGGACGTCGGCCCGTTCCCACGCCGTCACGAACGCGTCCACCAACGCGCGGCGTCCGCCCGGACCCAGCGCGGTCAGTTCGGCCTGCTGGGTGCGTCGCGGCACCCGCTGCCCCAGTGTCGCCCGGGCTCGCTGCATCGCGCTGTTCACCGACGCGGGCGTGGTGTCGAGGATCCCGGCGACCTCCGCGGCGGTGAACCCCAGCACCTCGCGCAGGATCAGCACCGCGCGCTGGGTGCCCGGCAGGTGCTGCAGCGCGGCGACGAAGGCCAGCTCGACGCTCTCCCTGCGCAGGTAGGCCGCCGCCGGGTCGGGCTCCTCTTCAGCGGGCAGATCGTCGGGCCACGGCTCCAGCCAGATCGGACCGGTCACCGGATCGCCGAGGTCGTGGACGTCGGAGCGGGCCGGGCCATGCTCGGACGACAGCATCCGCCGGGGTCGCCGCGAGGACAGCCGCAGGCAGACGTTGGTCGCCACGCGGTAGAGCCAGGTGCGCAGCGAGCTGCGGCCTTCGAAGCCGGCCAGGCCTCGCCATGCGCCGAGCAGCGACTCCTGGACGGCGTCCTCGGCGTCCTGGACTGAGCCGAGCATTCGGTAGCAGTGGGCGTACAGGTCCCGGCGATGCCGCTCCACCAGCAGTTCGAACGCCGCCTGGTCGCCCCTCTGCGCATCAGCCAGTAATCGCTCTTCCGACACCCCGCCAGCCTCGACCATGGGCCCATCTTGCCGCCCCAGCGTGGTATCCACGAACGCTTCACCGGGATGTCTGGACTCCAGGCCGAGCGAGAACACCAACGGCCGATCCGCTCCCGGTGCCGATCACCCGGAATCCCGTGAAGCCATCGGCGCCACCCAGCAGCGAAAAGGGCGCGCCATTCACCGCCGAAAGTCACCTGTGACGGCGGGCCGCCCACCAGGCTAACCGTTAGCTATAGTGGCTAACGGTTAGAGGGAGGTGACCCATGCAGCAGGAAGTGTTGCTGGCGATGCTGGCGAAGGAGCCCTCGCACGGCTACCAGCTGCGCGCGAGGCTGCGTGACGCGCTCGGTCCGCTCGGTGACGCGATGAACGCCGGCCAGGTCTACGTCACGCTGACCAGGCTGGAGAAGGCCGGGCTGCTGGCGGCCGAGAGGTCCGCCGACGACGCCGACCGGTCGGATCGCAAGGTGTACACGCTCACCCCCAGCGGCCACCAGCGAGTCGCCGAGTGGATCGCCGAGGTGAGCTGGCCGAAACCCGGCCTCGCCGAGTTCCATCTCAAACTGGTCGCGGCGGCGTCGGCCGGGCTCGCCGACCCGCTCACCATCGTCGACGCGCAGCGCCGCGAGCTGCTGCGCCGGCTGCGTGACGCCCAGCGCGCCGCCATGGCCGAGCCGGACCGCTCGGACGCGGCGCTGCTGCTGGAGGGAATCGTGCTCCGGCTGCAGGCGGACCTGCGCTGGCTTGAGGCATGTGAGAAGAACTGGACCCGCCGGAGGAGTGGAACATGAGCGGCTCTGCGTACACGCCCGTGCTTCGAGCTCACGGATTACGCAAGGAGTACGGCAAGGGTGACGGGCTGGTGCGGGCCGTCGACGGCGTCGATCTCGAGATAGGCGAGGGAGAGACGGTGGCGATCATGGGCCCCAGCGGCTGCGGGAAGTCCACCCTGTTACACCTGCTCGGGGGCCTGGACCGGCCCTCGGCCGGAGAGGTGTCGCTGAACGGCCGCCGCATCGACGACGTCAGCGAGAAGGATCTGGCCCGGATGCGGCGGACCGACGTCGGCTTCGTCTTCCAGTCGTTCCACCTGATGGAGGAGCTCACCGCCGTGGAGAACGTCGAGCTGTCGGCGCTGCTGGCCGGGCGCTCGCCACGTGCCGCCAGACGGCGCGCCGAGGAGCTGCTGGAGCGGGTCGGGCTGGCCGGCCGGACGCGGTTCCTGCCCTCCGCGCTCTCCGGCGGGCAGCGGCAGCGCGTCGCGGTCGCCCGGGCGCTGAGCAACGAACCGAAGGTCGTCCTGGCCGACGAACCGACCGGAAATCTCGACAGCGCCGCCACCCTGGACGTCCTTCAGCTCTTCGAGGACCTGCACGAGTCGGGGCAGACGCTGGTCATCGTCACGCACGACCCGCGGATCGCGGCGACCGCGGACCGGATGTTCTCGATGCGCGACGGCGCCCTGGTGGACGAGACCAGGTTGACGGGCGGCACCACCGGCGGCCTCGGCGCCCTGATCGGGCTGGAGGACTGAGGATGATCGGCCGCCTCCTGCTCGTGTGCCGGCTCGCCGTACGTGACCTGCGGCGACGCCGTACGGAGACCGCGCTCCTGCTGCTCGCCGTCATGGCCGCCACCACGACGTTGACGCTCGGGCTCGTCCTGCGCGACGCGGCCGGCGACCCCTACCGGAGCACCCGGGAGGCGACCCACGGACCCGATGTGATCGCCGGCGCGGGCCGGCCCGCGCCCCTGTCAGACCTGCAGAAACTGGCCGGCGTCACCGACCACAGCGGCCCCTACCCGGTTGCCGCGGCGAAGTTCCAGGCATCGGGCCGAACCTCGGACGTACAGGCCGTCGGGCGCGACAGCGCGGCGGCGTCGGTCGACCAGCCCGCGCTGACAGAGGGAAGCTGGGTGAGCGACGACGGTGTGGTGGTCGAGGCCGCCTTCGCCGGCGCGTTCGGGGTGCGCGTCGGCGATCCGGTGACCCTGGACGGCCGGTCGTTCGAGGTCGTCGGCGTGGCGGTCTCCGCCGCCATGGCGCCCTATCCCAGTGGATCCTGCCTTGTCGCCCAGGGATGCATCAACGGGCCCATGTCGGCCGACACGCCTGAAGGGCTCCTGCAGAACCCTGGACTGGTCTGGCTCACCCAGAAAGATGTACGCAGCCTCGATCCGGACCACCTGACCTACGTGACGAACCTCAAGCTGGCTGACCCGGACGACGCCCAGACCTTCGTCGACGCCCATCGCAGCGGCGGCACACGACTGCAGTCCTGGCAGAGCGTCCTCGAAGACGCCACCGAACTGGCCAAGGACTCCCAGATCCTGCTGATGATCGGCGCCTGGCTGCTCGGGCTGCTCGCCGTGGCCGGCCTCTCCGTGCTGGTCGGCGGCCGGATGGCCGACCAGCACAGACGCGTCGGGCTGCTCAAGGCCGTCGGTGGGACTCCGGGCCTCGTCGCCGCCGTCCTGCTCGCGGAGTACGTTCTCGTGGCCGTCCTCGCCACCGCCGCCGGATTGACGGCCGGAACGCTGGCCGCGCCGTTGCTCACCGAGTCGAGCGCCGGTCTGCTCGGCGCCGCGAGCCCGCCGCCGATGACCCTGTCCACGATCGTTCTGGTGACCGCCGTGGCGCTGGGAGTCGCGGTGGCCGCGACGATCGTCCCGGCCGTACGGGCTGCCCGCGTCAGCACGGTCGCCGCGCTCGCGGACTCGCCACGCCCGCCCCGCCGCGTCGGCTCGCTGATCGCGCTCTCGGCTCGGCTGCCCGTCCCGCTGCTCCTCGCCGTCCGGGTCGCCGCCCGCCGCCCGCGCCGGGTCGCGCTGGGCGTCCTCAGCATCGCGATCACCGTCAGCGGGATCTACGTCCTGCTGGTGCTCAACGCCTTCCTCACCTCCCAGCCACTCGCCGGCGGCTACGGCGATGCCCAGGTGGAGGTGCTGCGCCGCGTGCTCCTCGCCTGGACGGTCCTCCTGCTCTCCCTGGCGGCGATCAACGCCGTCGTCATCACCTGGACGACGGTGCTCGACAACCGGCACGCGTCGGCCCTGACCCGCGCCCTCGGCGCGAGCCCCCGTCAGGTGAGTACGGCCATGGCCGCCGCGCAGGTGCTGCCCGCGCTCGCCGGCGCCGTCCTGGGCGTCTTCCCGGGAGGATTCGCGCTGTTCGCCGCCATCAACACGATCACCGGCGGGGACAGCGGCAGGGCCACGCTCCCCGCGCCCTGGCAACTGCTCACCCTGGTGCTCGCCACCGTGCTCGTGGTCGCGGCGCTGACCGCCGTTCCCGCCCGCCTCGGCGCCCGCCGGCCCGTGACCGAGACCCTCCAGGGATGGTGACGGCCAGAGAAGCCGAGCGGGAGGTCAGCGCAGGTAGCGCTCGATGGCGTGGCGGATCTGCTCGGGCGTCATCGGGTCGGTCGACAGGGCGCTGTGCAGCACGAGCCCTTCGATGAGCGCGTCGAGCTCCCGGGCGGTGGTGGCGTCGAAGTGGCGTTCCAGCGCCTGGCGGCTGCGTGCCATCCATGCCTGGACGACGGCTCTCAGGGCGGGGTTGCGTGCCGCGGCCACGTACAGCTCCACGGCCAGGACGAGGTCGTGCTGCGAGCCGAGCAGGTCGTCCGAGACCAGCGCGATCACGGCCTCGACGGCCGCCTCACGGTCCCGGGGCGCGCTCAGCCGCTCGTCGAAGAGGCGGGCCACCGAGTCGGCGTGCCGGGTGAACGCCTCGATGAGGACCTCCTCCAGGGAGGCGAAGTGGTAGGTCATCGACCCCAGCGGCACGTCGGCGACGCGGGCGATCTCCCGGTGCGTCGTCGCGGCGGCGCCGCGTTCGGCGATGACGGTGAGTGCGGCGTCGATCAGCCGGTCCCGCCGTCCGGGATCGTGCCGCCGTGGCCGCCGTGGCCCCCGTGCCGCGGAGGGCTGGGGGGTGGCGGTGAGGCCGCTCATGCTGTACCGGGTTCGATCGTACGGACCACGCGAGCGGGATTGCCCACCGCCACGACGTTCGCCGGCAGATCGCGGGTGACCACCGCGCCGGCGCCGACGACGGTGTTCTCCCCGATCGTGACCCCGGCCAGGATGATCGAGCCGCTGCCCAGCCAGACGTTGTCGCCGACGGTGATCGGACGGGCGGCCTCCCACTTGGCCCGGCGCGGCTCCGGATCGACCGGGTGCGTCGGGGTGAGCAGCTGGACGTTCGTACCGATCTGCACGTCGTCGCCGATGATGATCGGCGCGACGTCCAGGGCGACGAGGCCGAAGTTGGCGAACGACCGGGCGCCGATGCGGATGTTGCTGCCGTAGTCGACCCGCAGCGGCGGCCGGATCTCCGAGCCCTCGCCGACCGCGCCGAGCAGCTCGGTGAGCAGCCGGCGCCGCTTCTGCGGTTCGCGGGCCGGCGTCGTGTTGAACGCCTCCATCAGGTCCATGGCCCGCAGGTTGTGCTCGGCGAGCTCAGGATCGTCGGCGAGGTAGAGGTCACCGGCGAGCATCCGCTCGCGCATGGAGCGACCGTCCAGGTCAGGAGTCATGTGTACCAACGTACACATGCTGTGTGCCCTCGGCGACATGGCCGCGTCGGACCTCCTCAGCGTGGACACTGACAACCTGGCCGCCCCGTACGGGCGGAACCTGGGCCGGTACGGCATGGACCCGGCGGTGCCGGCGCTGCTCGACCAGATCAGCGCCGAGCTGGAGGAGCGCGACCGCCGGCGCGACGCCCGGCGCCTGCCCGCACGACCCGCGCGACCCCGACCAGCGGCCGCTGGCCACCGCGTGGGCGGCCACGTACGCCGACGCACTCCCCGACGACACGGCCGCCAGCGGCCAGGAAGAGGCCTAGACCGTGGACCGCATCGCCGAGGGGTACATTGCCGGCGTCTACTATGCCGTCACCGTGGGCGAATCCCAGAAGGGCGAGCCCGACAGCATCGGCGTTGTCTCCGGGGCGGCCGCGGCGCACCGGTTGCTGGAGTTCCACGACAGGCAGCCGTTGCCGCACTCGCAGCCCGTGCTTGACGTCAGTAACGCGGAGTCAGTGGTGTCGGCTCTCCAGGAACTGACCCACGTCATCCGGGTCAGGTGAGTTCCTAGGGGTGGTAGAGCCAGAGTTCAACCCGCCAATCGGCGACCGTCCAGCAATATGACTGGTAGCCCCGGGCGTTCCACACCCTTCCCATCTCGAGGCACTTGTTGCATCTATTGGTGTCGGTGAACGTTGTGCTGAAGTTGAACCACCAGGGCGGCGGCGACGAGGAACAAGTGGCGAGTAGCGCTGCCTGGGAAGCGTTCGTCGCCATCGCGTAAGAGTTGGTGGAGGACTGCTCGCTGACGCCTGCTCTGGCGGGGAGCGTGGTGGCGAAGAAGGCCAACAACGTCAGGAACGTCGTGATGAGCGCTTTGCGGGTCATGGCTTGCGTCTCGATCCTGTTGGGGTTTTCGGTACGGCGGAGTGTTGCGTGCAGGGATCCCCTGCGACAGTTCTTGGCGCCTGTACGACCGATGCTGCGCTAGCAGCACGACCACGTCCGTCCGGCCGATCCGGAAGGCTCTAGGCTTACGGGACATCCGTCCGGGAATCGACGACGTGGCAGCCTTGAGGATCGCCGCTCACCCTTGATACCGGGCCTGCCGTACCAGACACTTTGGTCACCCATGGGCCAACGACGTCTCTCGTGTAGGGCCAGTGGCCTGAGTTGCATTTCGCGATCACACGGTAGGAGCCGAATCCGCCCCAGCATTGTGTGTAGGCAACGTTGCCCTCAGTGCTCAGGCCTGCAACGCAGTCCCATACCTCAGCTCGCGCCGGCGTGGCGATTCCGGCGAGGACGACGGCACCAACCGCCCCCGCAGTCAGGGCCCGTACGAGGTTGCCCATTGCGTCTCCTTAAGCCCCATTGGTTTGGCTTTGAGCTTCATGCTCTGCGCTCGCCTGATCTGAGAACAGGGCGACAGGAGGACACCTATCGGACTTTCGGGTGAATGCGCACACCCGGATCGGAGCCGGTGGGGATGACGCGCGCGATGCCCCTTCGCGCATGGATCTTCAGTAATAGTGAGACATGAGTTCGGTCGCCCAGGGCGGTTGAACGACCGGTTGCCGGGGGGCGAACTCAGCCAGGTACGGCTTGACATCCAAGACCGGTGAGCCCGAAAGCGCGTCCAGGTCGGCGACATGCAAGGTCAGGCCGTCCACGGTGAGTAGTCTGCAGCGGGAGATGCCCAGGCGGTTGGGGCGGTATGGTCCACGGTGGGCGAAAACGCCGACGGGCGCCGCACTCGGGTTTCCTCTCGGGGGGCGGGGCCGGCTGTTCACCTTGGCCGGGTCGATCCGGTCGAAGAGGAATACCACCTCCAGATGGGAGAAGTGTTCCAGACCGAGCACTGCCGAGGCGGTGAACGACTCGCCGTCGAGCTGGATCACGGCTCGCACGTCGCGCCAGTTGTCTTCGTACATCTCTCTGCGGCCGCCCACGACGTGGCCGACGGGGCGCAGGGTCACACTCTCCGTTGCCATGGTGATCTCCTGGTTCTGGAGTGTTGTCCTCAGAAGGCGTAGGGGCCGAAGCGGCCCCAGGCGATGAGCGCGGCCGGCGCCAGCAGCACCATGTTGACGACGACGGCCGTCGGCTCTTTGCGGCGGGCGTGGGTGGCGGCGGCGCCGAGCATGGTGACGGCCAGGCCGGTGGCGGCCAGTGGGGTGAGGATCGAGGCGATGCCGGTGACGGCGGGCAGGATCAGACCGAGGGCGCCGAGAAGTTCGACCGCGCCGATCAGGCGGACCTGGGGGAGGGTGAAGTCCTCCACCCAGGGCGCCATGGGGCGCAGTTTCTCCTTCGGCTGGGTGGCATGCATGGCCCCGGTCAGGCCGAAGACGGCGGCCAGGACGGCTTGGGCCACCCACAGGAACACGTTCATGTCTTTCCTTAGGGTTCTTGGTCTAGTAGCGGCCGAGGGTGCCACGGTGCCGGGCGAGGTGTTCGAGCCGGTTGAACACGATCACCCCGGCGGCCGTGATGAGCAGCGGCTGGGCCAGCAGCCAGCCGAGTCCCCAGCCGGTGGGCAGGGCGACGAGGGAATGCCCGCCGAGCAGGATGTCGCGCATCGCCTCGATGCCGGGCGCGATGGGAACGACCAGCCGGCTGAGGAAGGCGATCGGGTCGGGCATGGCGGCCAGCGGGACGAGGGTGCCGCCCGCGATGGCGTAGACGGCCACGGACAGCTGGGTGATGATCTCGATGCGCTTGAACACCAGGGTCAGCCCGCACAGGATCAGGGACAGTCCGCAGGTGCCCAGCACGATGGCGGCCAGCGGCACGATCACCTGTGCGTCGAAGGGCAGCCGCCCGCCCTGGAGGCCGGCGGCGGTGGCGCCGGTGGCCAGGACGGCCAGCGCGGTGGGTACGGCCGCGATCACGGCGGCGACCTGCCGGCCGAGGATGCTCGCGGCCGAGGGCAGCGGGGTCAGGTACGTCTGTTCAAGAACACCGGACTGGATGTCGCCCAGATAGCTCCAGAACACCCGGTTGACCTGTTCGTGGATGAAGGTCAGCGCCACCATGCCGAGCAGCACCGGCAGCAGCAGGTCCGCACGCAGCTGTCCGCGTCCCATGAACAGCACGATGAGCAGATAGAACAGTGGAAATGTGATCATCTCCATCAGGGCTTCGCGCCATCCTGCGAGCAGGTTGAGCAGGCCCTTGCGGACTTCGGCGGCGAATCCGCGGGCGAAGGTCATGACGACTCCAGGGCTCGGCGGTGGTTGCGGGCGAACAGCAGGCCGGCGACGGCGGTGAGCGCGAGGGTGTGGGCGAGCAGCCAGGGCAGGACGCCGCCGGTCCAGAGCTGGGTCAGGGTCCGGCCCTCGAACAGAGTCTGGGTGAGCGCCTCGATGCCCAGGGTGGTGGGCAGGACCCTGGCCGCTGTCGCCAGCCAGTCCGGATACAGCTCCAGCGGCAGGAACGAGCCGTTGAGCAGCAGCACCAGCGAGGTGAACAGCGACTGCAGGGCGCCGATCATCGGGGAGACCAGAGCGAGGGAGGCCAGCAGGAAGGTGAAGGCCAGCGCGTTGACCCCCAGGAGCACCGCGGGCAGGAGCGCCGCCCAGCGCAGGGGAATCGCGATCTGGGCCACCAGCATCGGGACGAGGGCTGCGACGGCGGCCACGGCCAGCCCGAAGATCGAGGCGGTGAGCAGCCGGCCGAGCATCGGCAGCCACGGCGGCGCCGGGCTCATCTGGGACTGGGCGAAAGTCCCTGCCCGTTTCTCCTCGATGAGGTCGGCGACCATCACCAGGCCGGCGTACTGCAGGAACCAGTAGCCGCCGATCGCGACCAGGGTTTGCGGCAGCAGGTCCTGACGCAGCTCGCCCTGGCCCAGGACGAACTGCAGGCCGAGGTACATCATGGTGCTGATCAGCAGCGTGATCACATGCCCGACCGGGTGAGCGAGCTGAACCCGCAGCCCTTTGCCGATCTCCGCGCGCAGGACCTCATGCATGGGACGGCTCGCTCACCAAAGCGAGGAACACGTCCTCCAGATCGGGCTGCACCTGAGTCAGCGACTCCAGGACGGCTCCCTGCGCGCGCAGCCGCTCGACCACGTCGTACACCTCGCGCGGATCGCTCACCCGCACGTTGATGGTGGTGACGCCCTCCCGGGTGACGGCGTCGAAGCCGGGCGGTGCCGCTCCTTCGAGGCGGATCTCGTACCGATCGCGCTCTCGGAAGCGCGCCAGAAGTTCACGCGTGGGCAGGTCGGCCACCAGCCGCCCCTGGCGCATGACGGCCACCCGGTCGCACAGCTCCTGAGCCACATCCAGTTGGTGGGTGGTGAGCAGAATGGTGGTGCCGAGCTCGCGGGCCTGCTCGGCGATCCAGTTCTTGACGGTGCGGGTGGCCTCGACGTCCAGGCCGAGGGTCGGCTCGTCGAGCAGCACGATCGGCGGGTCGGCGATCAGGGCGGCGGCGATCGCGACCTTCTGCTGCATGCCGCGTGAGAAGCCGCCGACCTTGTCGTGGCGGCGCTCCCACAGGCCCAGATCAGTGAGCAGATCCTGGGCGCGCTCGGCAACCCGGGCCTTGCGCAGGCCCTTGAGCCGGCCGAAGTACATCAGGTTCTGCCAGGCCGACAGGCTCCAGTAGACGTTGCGCGAGCCTTCCAGCACGGCGCCGAACTGCGCCATCGCGGCTGAGCGCTGCCGGGCCACGTCGAAGCCGCCCAGCCGGACCTGGCCCGAGGTGGGGGTCAGCAGGCCGGCCAGCATCTTGATGGTGGTGGTCTTGCCGGCGCCGTTGGGGCCCAGGAAGCCGAACACCGTGCCGGTGCCGACGTGCAGGGACACCTCGTCGACCGCCCGGACCTGCGCTGCGCCGTACACCTTGGTCAACGCGTCGATCTCGATCACGTGATCTCCTCGATCGGGGGAAGTCCCGGCCCCGCGAGGGGCCGGGGGGCCATCAGTGCTCGTCCAGGACGGCGATGTCGTCCACGGTGGCCTCGCGCGTCAGCGCGAAGGCCGCGGCGGCGGTGGCGTCGCCGGGCACGGCCTGGCGGGCCGCTTGCAAGCTTGCGGCCGAGTCCCAGCGCCAGACGCCGGCCCACGTGGAGTCGTCGATCCGGCCGAGGCGCGCCTCGGTGAGTCCGGGGAGGGCCGCCCTGGTCGCCGACACCAGGGCGGCGTGTCGGGCCCGAAGCTCCTCGGCGTCGGCGGGGTCGGCTTGAAAACGGGTGACGGTGATGACCGACATGGCTGAACCTGCTCTCTAGAGTTGGCTTCTAGTGACTGAATCTAGAAATAGACTCTAGCGATGAGCGATGTCAAGCGGACCAGCAAACGGGCACAGAAGGCGCGGGAGACACGCCGTCGCATGCTCGCGGCGGCACTGGAGCTGTTCGTGCAGGACGGCTATGGCGCGACGAATCTGCAGGACGTCGCCGCCAGAGCCGGAGTCGCGGTGCAGACGATCTACTTCGTCTTCGGCAACAAGCGCGCCCTGCTCAAGGAACTGGTCGACGTGACGATCGCAGGCGATGACGAGCCGGTGGCCACCATGGATCGGCCGTGGTACGTCGAAGCGCTGGCCGCCGGCACCGCCCAGGACCTGCTGCGCGCCTACGTCACGGGCGCGACCTCGGTCCTGGAGCGGGTCGCGCCGATCGGCAAGATGCTGGACGGGGCGGTCGCGAGCGACCCCGAGGTCGCCGCGCTGTGGCCCCACGGCGTCAACCCACGGCATGTCGTCCAGCAGAGGGCGGCCAAGGCACTGGTCGGCAAGCCCGGCGCCCGGCCGGAGACGCCGGTGGAGGAGGCTGCCGACCTGCTCTACGGCCTGCTCAGCCCCGAGCTGTACCTGCTGTTCGTCCGTGAGCGCGGCTGGCCCCGTGAGCGCTGGGAACGGTGGACCTTGCAGACCCTGCACGCTCAACTCTGCTCGGATTAGGGCCGCCGCCCTGGCCATAGGCGGGTTCGTTGGATTCTGCTCCATCGCTACCGGGAGCCCGAGCATTCGATCCCGGCTCCGGGAGGACAGCGTCGCGCAATACCATGATCAACCGGACACGAGCAAGCAGCACGGCAACGTGCTGAAAGCCTGGCACTGGAACACCGCGGAGGCCGGCAGCATGGCCGCATTGGTCAGTGAATTACTGGACGACGACCCGATCCACGGTTTCGTCGGCGTGGTTGACACCGCGGCCGAGGAATCCCCCGACAACGACGCCATCGAGCCAGGAGGATGGGCTGCGGCCCAGGACAACTGGATCGCCATCGACGAGCCGATCGAGCAGGGCTGCCTCGTCAGGTACGAGGTGTGGGACGGCGAGCCGCCGGCGCCCCTGCCCGTGGCCTCGACCTGGCAGGGGGCCGTCTACCTGGAGTCCGGCATCATCCAGCCCGAGGACAACGCCGGCACCGATCTGACCGGCAGCAGGTTCGACCTCGGCCGGCCCGACCGGCGGTGGAACGTACGCGTCCACCGCGACCGGCTCGGCCACGGAGCGTTCCCGCCGGACGTCGTCCGGCGGACGTTGATCACCCTGCAGTTCTGGCCGCGAGAGGCCGGACACGGCGGCCGACGACTGTGTCTGCAGGAAGCAACGCCAAGAGCGATCTGACCAGGACTCTCATCCGGTGGGGGCCGGGGTGTGGGTGGCGGTGATGTCGAGGATGGCTCGCAGGGCGCTGCGGACGGCGGGGATCTGCTCGGCCTCGCGGTGGTGCAGGACGTACAGGGTTCTGGGTCGTACGTCCAGTGCGGGGCGTACGGCGACGCGCGGGTCGCGGGCGGCGTCCAGGGCCAGTTGGGGAAGCAGTCCGACAGCCAGGCCGCGGGCGATGAGCGCCTGGGTCAGGACGTAGTCGTCGGTGCCGTGCCGGATGTCGGGGGTGAAGCCGGCCAGCTCGCAGGTCTGGAGCAGGTGGGCGGTGCATCGTTCGCAGCCGCCGATCCAGGTGTCGTCCGCCAGCGCGCGCAGGTCCAGCGGCGTGTCCGGCGGGCCGGCGCTGGGGTGGGTGCGGGGCAGGACCAGCCGGAGCGGGTCCTGGCCGGCCGGTATCCGGGTCAGCTCGCCGGTGCCGGGCGGCGTCTGGCCGGCGTGGGTGAAGGTGATGGCCAGGTCCACCTCGCCGGCGTCGAGCTGGGCGACGGCCTGCGGGGGCTCGGCCGCGCGCAGGCGTACGTCGAGGCCGGGGTGGCGTTCGGCGAGCAGGCTCATCGCGGCGGGGATGAGGGTGGCGCCCGCGGAGGGGAAGGCGGCCAGCCGTACGGTGCCGGCCCGGAGCTGGACCATCGCCTCCAGATCCGCGGTCGCGGCCTGGACGCGGGTGGCGATGGCGTCGGCGTGCCGCAGCAGGGCCCGTCCCGCCTCGGTGAGCTGGACGCCGCGTGGCCGCCGCAGCACCAGGGGCGTGCCCGCCTGACGCTCCAGGTGGCGCAGGTGCTGGCTGACGGCCGGCTGCGTCCAGCCGAGCCCGCGGGCGGCGCCCGCGATCGATCCGGTGCGGGCGATCTCCCGGAAGATCAGCATCCGCTGCACGTCCATGCCATAAGTATGGCTTGGGGGTAGGCCAAAGAGTGCAGGGCTACCTATGGGCAGGCTCCGTCCGGCACGCTGGTGACCATGATGCGAACGATCGGCCTGCTGGGCGGCATGAGCTGGGAATCCTCCGCCGAGTACTACCGGCTGCTCAACGAGGAGACCCGCAAGCGCCTGGGCGGGCACCATTGCGCCAAGAGCATCCTGCTGACCGTCGACTTCGCCGAGATCGAGGCGATGCAGCGCGAAGGACGGTGGGACGAGGCCGCCGACGCTCTCGCCGAGGCGGCCACCACCCTGGAACGGGCGGGCGCCGACATGGTGCTGCTGTGCACGAACACCATGCACCGGGTGGCCGACGCGATCGAGGCGGCCGTCGGGGTGCCGTTCGTGCACCTCGTCGATGCCACCGCGCGCAGCGTCGCCGCGGCCGGGATCACCACGGTGGGCCTGCTCGCCACCCGTTTCACGATGGAGATGGACTTCTACCGCGACCGCATGCGCCGCCACGGCGTGGAGGTCGTGGTGCCGGAGGAGCCCGACCGCACCGTCGTCCACGACGTCATCTACCAGGAGCTGACCCAGGGCCGGGTCGAGGACTGCTCCCGTGAGGAGTACCGGCGGATCATCGCCGGCCTCGCCCGGCGGGGCGCGCAGGGGGTGATCCTCGGCTGCACCGAGATCACCCTGCTGGTCGGCCCCGCCGACAGCCCCGTCCCGGTGTTCGACTCCACCCGCATCCATGTCGAGGCGGCCGTGGGGATGGCGCTCGGCGTGCCGGTCTGATCCGCTGGTTCACCAGGTACGCGCGTCGTACGGCAGGCGGCCGATGCCGGGCAGGAAGCGTCCGACGCGGGCGGCGTACCGCCGGTAGGCGGGACCGTGCACCCGCAGCAGGTACGGCTCCTCGACGGCGCGGACCTGCACTTCGATCGACACCACGGCCAGCAGCAGCGCGGCCAGGGAGATCGCGTTGGGGACCATCGCGGTCAGTCCGGCGGCGGTGGCGACCATGGCGGTGAAGATGGGGTTGCGCGCGAGGGCGAAGGCGCCGGTGGTGACCAGCGCGGTGGTCTCGCTCTCCGCCACCCCGATGCGCCACGAGGCTCCCATCGAGGTCTGCGCGGCCAGCGTGGCCGCCACCCCGGCCAGGGCCAGCACCGTTCCTGCGGCCTGTACGAGCGGCCGGTCGGTGCCGGGCAGCGGCGGCACCCCGGCGAGGCCGGCGATCGAGAGCGTCCAGATTCGACGGTTACGCCGGCCTCGAACCGACTGGTGACGAAGCATGCGCGGCGGCCAGGCGGTGCCTGCGCGTGGGCATGCCGTACGTGGGATGCGACGTCGCCCACAGCGACATCGACAGAATGCCGGCCTTGATCCGTGCCGTTTTCCGGCCGCTCATGTACGTCGGCTTCGCCCGCCCTTCATCGTCGACCCCCTGCAGGATCGCGTCCCGCCGCCCCAGGCTGATGTGGTTGTAGGTGTAGACCAGCTTGGTGCTGGGGATCGTGCGCCCGGTCAGGCGTCCCACGATCGCCTCGATGGCCTGCCGGCCGGTGTAGCCGGCCGACGCGCAGGACATCGGCAGCGGCCGGCCGTTGTCGCCGATGGCGTGGGCGCTGTCACCGATGGCGTAGACGTCCGGGTGCGAGACCGACCGCATGGTGCGATCGACAATGATCCGGCCGTTCTCGGTGACCTCCAGCCCGCCGGCGGCGGCAATGGTGCTGACCGCGAACCCGGCCGTCCACACGGTCGCGTCGGACGCCAGGGCGGTGCCGTCGGAGCACAGCACCCGCGTCGCCTCGACGGCATCGACGCTGGTGTGCTCCAGAACGGTGATGCCCAGCCGGTCGCAGGCCCGGCGCAGGTGGCGGCGAGCTCCGTCGGAGAGCCGGGCGCCCAGCTCGCCGCGGGCGATGAGCGCCACCGACAGGCCGGGCCGGGACTCGGCGATCTCGGTGGCGGCCTCGATGCCGGTCAACCCGTCGCCGACGACCAGCACCCGCCCGCCCAGGCGGTCCAAGCTGTCCAGGCGCTCGCGCAGGCGCAGCGCCGAGGGCCTGGCGGCGATGTCGAAGGCGTGCTCGGCCGCGCCGGGGACGCCGTGGTCGGCGCCGTGGCTGCCGAGCGCGTAGACAAGCGTGTCGTAGCCGAGCTCGCCGCCACCGCTCGTGAGGGCGACGACCTGGCGCTCGGGGTCGACGGCGGTGACGCGGGCCAGGCGCAGCCGTATCGCCGTGCCCGCGAAGACGTCGGCCAGCTTCGGGGCCTCGATGTCCCGGCCGGCCGCGAGCTGGTGCAGCCGCATGCGCTGGACGAAGTCCGGCACGGCGTTGACCACGGTGATCTGGGTGTCCTTCGGTGACAGCCGGCGGGCCAGGTTCCCGGCCACGTACGCCCCGGCATAGCCGGCGCCGAGGACGACGATGCGGTGCTTCAAGGGGTTGCTCCTGTCGGTTCGCTTGCTTCTGGTGAGTCGGCCCGGCGCCGGGTCAGCGATCTTCTTGGTCGAGGTCGCCGTGGGCCTGCGCCGAGAGGTCCTGCCAGTCGGCCCAGGTCTTGAGCCGGTCGGCGTACACCTGCTGGAGCAAGGGGTAGAAGCCCTGGCCGAAGAGCACCCGCAGGGGCGGGTTGTCGGAGTCGACGAGCTTGAGCAGCGCCTGGGCCGCGGCGGCCGGGTCGCCGGCGGGCTGGTTGCTCGTGAACGCGGCGATGCGCCGGCGAAGGCCGTCGTAGGCCGGGTCGGGCTCGGCCATGTGGCCGTTGTCGAGCGGATCGGGATTCTTGCCGGAACGGGTGGCGAAGCCGCCGGGCTCGATCACGGTCACCTTGATCCCGAAGTCGGCGACCTCCTGGGCGAGGGAGTCGTTCAGGGCTTCCAGGGCCCACTTGGAGGCGCTGTAGGCGCCGCTGAGCGGGAACGCCATGAGCCCGGCCGCCGAGGACAGCTGGATGATGTGTCCTGAGCCCTGCTCGCGCAGGTAGGGCAGGGCGGCCTGGATCACCCGTACCGCGCCGAACACGTTGGTCTCCAGCTGGTCGCGCAACTGCTGCTCGGTCGTCTCCTCGACCGCGCCGACCTGGGCGTAGCCGGCGTTGTTCACGATGACGTCGAGCCGGCCGAAGTGCTCCCTGGCCCGCTTCACGCTCTCGGAGACGGCGGCCTTGTCGGTCACGTCCAGCTCCAGCGGAAGCACCGCCTCGCCGTAGGCGGCTACCAGGTCGTCGAGGCTCGCGGCGGTCCGCGCGGTCGCGGCCACCTGGTCGCCACGCGACAGGGCGGCCTCGACGAAGGCGCGGCCCAGGCCGCGAGACGAACCGGTGACGAACCAGACCTTGCTCATCATGTCTTTCCGTTCCTCCTGGGGTGGCGGTCGCCATGCGACGCGTCCTGACGAACATGCGGCGTCGGCGCCCCGGACTTTGTGACAGCGCCGGCCATGTGACATGTGTCACCGGGCCCGGATGTCACACGGCGGCGCGCGCCGACGCCTAGTGCATGGAGCAGGATTTGCGGGTGAACAGGCAGGAGCGGGCATGAACGAGCGCAAGGACGCCACGATGGGCACAGCCGAGCCGACGGCCGGCGGCCATCGGACGGACCCGGCGACCGAGGCGTTCGTCGCCCACCGCAACCTGCTGTTCACCGTCGCCTACGAGATGCTCGGCTCGGCCGCCGACGCCGAGGACGCCCTGCAGGAGACCTGGCTGCGGTGGGTGAAGGTCGACCTCGGGCAGGTGTCCGACCAGCGCGCCTACCTGGTGCGGATCGTCACCCGTCGCGCGCTGGACCGGCTGCGTACCATGAAGCGCCGCAAGGAGGAGTACGTCGGCTCGTGGCTGCCCGAGCCGCTGCTCACCACGCCGGACGTGGCCGAGGACGTCGAGCTCGCCGAGAGCGTGTCGATGGCGCTGATGCTCGTCCTGGAGACGCTGTCGCCGACCGAGCGGGCCGTGTTCGTGCTGCGCGAGGTCTTCACCGTCGGCTACGACGAGATCGCCGCCGCCGTCGGCAAGACCCCGGCGACCGTACGCCAGATCGCGCACCGGGCCCGCCGGCACGTCGATGCCCGGCGCCCTCGCGAGGCGGTCTCCCCTGGCCAGGCCCGGGCGGCTGTGGCGTCGTTCCAGCGCGCGCTCGAGACCAGGGACCTGCAGGGCCTGCTCGACGTGCTCGCCCCTGAGGTCGTCCTGGTGAGCGACGGCGGCGGCGTCAAGCAGGCCGTGCCGCGGCCCGTCATCGGCGCCGACAAGGTGGCCCGGATGATCGTCGGCGGCCTCGGCAAGGCCCAGGTCGCGCTCACCAGCGAGCCCACCGTGGTCAACGGCAACCCGGCGCTCCTCCTGCGCGTGGACGGCGAGATCGACGGCGTCATAGCGGTCCAGGTCGAGGACGCCCGCATCGCCGGCATCTACTACGTCCGCAACCCACGCAAGCTGACCCGCATCGCGTCCGAGACCCCACTCACGCTGAAGTGATCCATCAGCCACCGCGCCTCGGTCACGGCACGTGAGTGCCGGGCCGCCCTGTCACCAACCGTTGTCTTCGAGGAGTAGGCATGGCCGTTCATGGCCCGTCGACAGCCGACACATCACCATCATCCTGGCCGGCGGTGGCCAGGGCAGTCGTCCTGCTCACGGCGGCCATCGCCGTGCTGCTCACCGCCTTCGCCTGGCCGTCGGTACGTTCATCGGTGCACGATGTGTCGATCGCCGTCGCCGGCCCGGCCGCCGCGGTCGAGCAGATCCGCGCCGCGCTCCAGCAAGGGCCTCCCACGTTGCGTTCCTGCGGTCTGATGCTGCCCGGTTCTGCAGCGAGATCGCCGATCTGGCGCCTGCGGTACGACTTGCGCGACTGCGACGGAAGAGCCGTGTAGACGTCAGCTTTCGGGCTCGCGCGGGTAGTGGAGGTCGAAAGCGGGGCGTTCGGATCGGATGCGCGGGACGGCGGTGAAGTTGTGCCGTGGTGGCGGGCATGAGGTGGCCCACTCCAGCGAGTTGCCGAATCCCCAGGGATCGTCCGGCAGCGTAGGCCGCGCGCCCAGTGTCGTGCGCCAGATGTTGTAGAGGAAGGGCAGCGTGGAGGCTCCGAGCAGAAACGCGCCCGCCGATGAGATGGCGTTGAGCGTGGTGAAGCCGTCGGCGCTGCTGTAGTCGGCATAGCGCCGGGGCATGCCGAGCATACCGAGCCAGTGCTGGACCAGGAAGGTGGTGTGGAAGCCGACGAACAGCGTCCAGAAGTGGATCTTTCCCCAGGTCTCGTGGAGCAGCCTGCCGGTCATCTTCGGCCACCAGAAGTAGAAGCCCGCGAACATGGCGAACACCACGGTGCCGAACACGACGTAGTGGAAGTGCGCGACGACGAAGTAGCTGTCGGTGACGTGGAAGTCCAGTGGCGGCGAGGCCAGGATGACGCCGGTCAGGCCGCCGAACAGGAAGGTGATGAGGAAGCCGATCGAGAACAGCATCGGGGTCTCGAAGCTGAGATGCCCGCGCCACATGGTGCCGATCCAGTTGAAGAACTTGACCCCGGTGGGGATCGCGATGAGGAAGCTCATGAAGGAGAAGAACGGCAGCAGCACCTGTCCGGTGCCGAACATGTGGTGTGCCCAGACGGTCATCGACAGCCCGGCGATGGCGATGGTCGCGCCGACGAGGCCGATGTAGCCGAAGACGGGCTTTCTGCTGAAGACCGGGATGACCTCGGTGATGATGCCGAAGAACGGCAGCGCGATGATGTAGACCTCGGGGTGACCGAAGAACCAGAACAGGTGCTGCCACAGCATCGCCCCACCGTTTTCCGGGCTGAAGATCTGCGTGCCGAGCTTGCGGTCGGCCTCCAGCGCCAGCAGGGCGGCGGCCAGCACGGGGAAGGCCATCAGCACGAGCATGCTGGTCAGCAGCACGTTCCAGGTGAAGATCGGCATCCGGAACATGGTCATGCCCGGGGCGCGCATGCTGATGATCGTGGTGACGAAGTTGACCGCGCCCAAGATCGTGCCCAGGCCGCTCAGCGTCAGGCCCATGATCCACAGGTCGCCGCCGACACCCGGGGAGCTGATCACGTCAGACAGGGGTGTGTAGGCGAACCAGCCGAAGGCCGCCGCGCCGCCGGGGGTGACGAAGCCGCTGAGGGCGATCAGTCCGCCGAACAGGAACAGCCAGTAACTGACCGCGTTGAGACGGGGGAAGGCCACATCGGGCGCGCCGATCTGCAGCGGCATGATGACGTTGGTGAACCCGGCGAACAGCGGAGTGGCGAACAGCAGCAGCATGATGGTGCCGTGCATGGTGAAGAGCTGGTTGTACTGCCCGGCGCCGACGAACTGCAGCCCCGGCTGGATCAACTCGGCCCGGATCACCATGGCCATGACCCCGCCGATCAGGAAGAATCCGAACGAGGTGATCAGGTACAGGTAGCCGATGACCTTGTGGTCCGTCGACGACAGCCACGACACCAGCAGCCGTCCTTTGGCGGTGGCGGGCGGGGCAACCGGAGTGACGTGCTCGGTGACGGCCATGCTGGTCACCTGTCCAGCCGGTGGGTAACCCTCACCCGCCACTGGTCCGGCCCGCAGGCCAGATAGGCGAAGCCGTAATCGTCTTCGCCGGCCGCCAGGGCGTCGCAAAATCTGCCCGGGTCAGTGCGGGAACACAGGTCGAGGCATTCACCGCTGGGCAGTCTGTACAACCGGTCGCTGATGGCCTCCAGCAGCCGCTCGACGGGAAGCGCGTCCAGGTCGATCACGGGGCCTTCGGTAAGCGGATACCAGCGGTGCGGGCAGGCTCCGAGGGCGGCGGTGGAGATCATCGGCCTGCCAGGCGCGGTCAGGGTCGCCTGCTCGGTGGCGAAGTGGTTGTGGAGCTGAGTGAGCAGGTCGCGGACGGTGGTGGCGATCTGGGCGGGTGAGCGGGTGCCGCGCCCACGGGCCGCGGCGGCGATCGTGTCCACGCAGGCGCGCAGCCGTGCGTGGTCGCGGGCCAGCCGGGACAGTTCAGGGGTGGCTTCATAGGCGGGGAAGAGCAGCCGTTCTTCGTCGGTGAGCTGCCTGATGAGCTCGGCGCGCAGATAGCGGGCCAGCGCCGTCAGCTCCCTGCTCGGCCATCGGTCTTGCGAGGCGATCTGCAGAACGCTACGGGCTCGGTCGGTGATCTGGGTCAGGAGGTGAGCGTGTTCTTCGGTCAACGTGATCTGAGTATCCATGATCCTTTCCTTTGACCGGGTCTGGGCGAGGCCGATGCCGTAACTCCCTGGACCAGTTCGCCTGCGCCGGCCGTAGATGCGTTGGTCTGGATGAATGACCTGCTCTTTGCGCCCCGGTGCAGCCAGTCCACCGGGTCCTTCCCCACGCGTGCCTGGTCCGCCACTCCTGGCGTGGCGATCGCGACCCTTACCGCTCGTCTTCCCTGAGACCTGCGTTCGGGGCGGCCTCATGCGGGGACGGCGCGTCCGGCTGCGGGGCACTGTCCCATACCGGGGGGAGGATCGCGGTGTCCAGGTGCCGCAGTTCGTCGCGGTGCAGCGCGCCCAGGCGCGCCAGGACGCGCTCGCCTTCGGGGGTCAGCATCACCTGCACTGCCCGGCCGTCGCTGGGATGCGCGCTCCGGTGCACGAGGCCTTGTTTCTGCGCTCGGCCGATGAGTTCGACCACGCTGTGGTGGCGCAACAGCAGCCGGTCGGCGAGCTCCCGTACGCTCGCCCAGTCGCGGCCGGGAAACCCTTTCAGGGCCAGCAGCAGCTGGTATTGCTGCGGGGTGAGGCCGGCGGCGCGCACCGCCTCCTCGCTGAAGCGCAGATAGCTGCGGATCCCGAAACGGAACCGGGCCAGCGCCTCGAAGTCCTGCTTGGTCAGGGGCTCGGGTTGCGCTGCTTCGTCCTCCATGACCGTGCCGCCCTCTCTCGAATCCCTCAAACCGTATCGCAATGCGATATGAGCACACCTTGCCCCATGCGCGGGCCGCCCGCCGGGACGGGTTCATGGACTTCATTTTATATCGTGCTACGATACATGTGTCCAGGTGGATGGGTGATGAGATCGCGCCTGGCGACAACGCCCTGGAGGTGTGTCGTGCTCGACGACTACGAACGTGAAGCACTGCGGGAGATCCAGCATCAGTTGCTGGTCGAAGATCCGGATTTCGCCAAATCGTTCGGCACCGATGCGCAACGCCTGCACCGAGCAGCAACGCCGGACCTGTCCAGACGGGCCTACACGGTCATGCTCGTCTTCAGCTCGGCGTTCGCGGTGATCTTGCTGCTGGCCGGATCGCCGGTCCTCGCCGTGCTGTTAGCCGCGTTGACCGGATGGGTCTGGTACGCACGCTCGCATCGATCAGCAGAGCGGCCGTGACACCGACGGCGTCGGCAGATGCCGGCGGGAGATAGCGAAGGCCTCCAGCCGCCCATGAAGGCCGGTTGAGGCAGAGCATCGGAGGATGCAATGATCGGAACCATCGTCAGCGCTGCGCTGATCACGTTCCTTGCGCTGGGCGCGGTCGTGCTCGGCGCGAGTGTCCGGGTCATCAAACAGTTCGAACGAGGCGTCGTCTTACGGTTCGGGAAAGTCCGCTCCGAGATCCGCGGTCCAGGGCTGGCGCTGATCGCGCCGTTCGCCGACCGGCTGCACAAGGTCAACATGCAGATCGTCACGATGCCGGTACCCGCACAGGACGGCATCACCCGCGACAACGTGACCGTTCGAGTGGACGCCGTCGTCTACTTCCGGGTCGTCGATCCGCTGCGGGTGGTCGTCGACGTTCAGGACTACACATCGGCCATTCGGCAGGTCGCGCTGGCCTCACTGCGTTCGATCATCGGAAAGAGCGAGCTGGATGACCTGTTGTCCAACCGGGAGCATCTCAATGAGGGTCTCGAGCTGATGATCGATAGCCCGGCCGTGGGCTGGGGCGTGCACATCGACCGGGTCGAGATCAAGGACGTGGCCCTTCCCGAGACGATGAAGCGGTCCATGTCACGACAGGCCGAAGCCGAACGGGAACGGCGCTCACGCGTCATCACCGCCGAAGGCGAACTGCAGGCTTCGCAGAAGCTGGCCCTGGCAGCCGAGACGATGACCGAGCACCCCGCGGCGCTGCAACTGCGGCTGCTCCAGACCGTCGTCGAGGTCGCCGCGGAGAAGAACTCCACCCTCGTCTTGCCCTTCCCGGTCGAGTTGCTCCGCTTCCTGGAACGTGCGACACCGCCCGAGGCCGCACCCGCGGCAGCCGCCACCGGCACGCCCGCCCCGCCGTCCATCGCCGCGCGGCCGCAGGAGCCATCGGTGCCGGCCGGCCCACTTCTGGACACCCAGCGCCTTGACCATGTCGCCTCCAGCGACGTGCTGGCCGGCCGGTAGCCCTCGCCGACCCCGGCGGCAAGGGCCGGCCGGTACGCGATGAGAAATCCCATCAAGGGCCACGGAGGTGGGCCAAGGCGCCACCGTCCTGGAAATCTGCTGGACTCGCCTCGACGTCCACCGGCGTGGCGTCGGTGTCATGAGAGGAATGTCGGCCCTGGTGGAGCCCTGAATGACGGTGGATGTACGTCAGCCGGACGTACATCACCGCACCACAGGAAGGCGAGTCATGCCATGGCCGATCCGCTTGTCGAACTCACTACCCGCGGGATGTCGATCTGGCTGGACGACCTGAGCCGGGAACGGCTGGTCTCGGGTAGCCTGGCCGACCTGGTCGCGCGGTACCACGTGACGGGGGTTACCACCAATCCCACCATCTTCGCCAAGGCCATGACCAGCGGCGACGCCTACCACACACAGATGAGCGCCTTGGCGGCGCGCGGCGTCGAAGCCGCGGAGGCGCTGCGGGCACTGACCACCTTCGACGTCCGCGCGGCCTGCGACGTTCTGCGGCGGGTCTACGACGTCACCGACGGAGTGGATGGCCGGGTCTCGATCGAGGTGGACCCGCGCCTGGCCCACGACACCGACGCGACGATCGCCGAGGCGCAGGCGTTGTGGTGGCTGGTGGACCGCCCCAACCTGTTCATCAAAATCCCGGCCGCGCGTCAGGGACTGCCGGCGATCACCGCGTGCCTGGCCGACGGGATCAGCGTCAACGTCACGCTGATCTTCTCTCTGTCCCGCTACGACGCGGTGATGAACGCCTTCCTCGACGGGATGGAACGCGCCCGGCTGACCGGACGGGATCTGTCCACTCTCGCCTCGGTAGCCTCGTTCTTCGTCTCCCGGCTCGACACCGAGGTCGACGCGCGATTGGACAAGATCGGAACCGACGAGGCCACCGAACTACGCGGGCAGGCCGCCCTGGCCAACGCCCGGCTGGCCTATCAACGCTACGAGCAGCTGATCGCCTCGCCGCGCTGGCGGGCGCTGGAGGCGGCGGGCGCACGTCCGCAGCGACCCCTGTGGGCCTCGACCTCGACCAAGGACCCGGCCTACCCCGACACGCGCTACGTGGTCGATCTGGTCGCGCCCGGTGTGGTCAACACGATGCCCGAGGCCACCTTGCGCGCGGTGGCCGGCCACGGCCAGGTGCCGCCTGACTCGATAGCCGACCATTACGAGCAGGCTCAGCAGGTGTTCGACCGGCTGCGACGGCTGGGCATCGACTACGACGACGTCGTGCAACGGCTCGAAGACGACGGCGTGGCCGCGTTCGAGGCGAGCTGGGACCGGCTGCGCGAGCAACTGGCGACCACCCTACGAGCAACCGACAGAGGTGCTGGACATGGCCGATGATGCGACGTATCTGATCGCCGGAGCGAGCCTGGCGGGGGCCAAGGCTGCGCAGAGCTTGCGCGAGGGTGGGTGCTGATCGCCATCTGGACCCTGCTGGTCATCCAGGTGGCGGTACTGCGGCCCCGTCTGGATCGTCGTGCCCGGCAACTCATCCAGGGGCAGAGCCCGTGATCGCCGGCCAGGCGGCGCTCGCCAGTGACCGACCGGACCGATCCACCTCCCCGCAGCCGGGCGGCCGGCGAGCAACGCACCGGTCCGGTCTCTCGTCCGTGCGCCCCACCATCGCTCAGATCGGACGACCCGGCCGGATCATGCCGGCGTTCCGGGCCGGCCAACGACGCAAGGTCAACGCTTGTTAGAGAAAGGCCGACATGACCTCAGAAACGCAGCGCCAACCGCTGAACAGCGACGGGCTGCCCAGCCAGCTTCTCGGTCAGCTTCTCGACCTGGACCCCGGCGAGACGCAGGAGTGGCTGGAGTCCTTCGACGCGGTAGTGGATCACGCCGGATCGAATCGAGCCCGATACCTGATGCTCAGCGTGCTGCAGCGCGCCCGGCAACGGCAGATCGGCGTGCCCAGCCTGCACAGCACCGACTACATCAACACCATCGCGCCACAGTCGGAGCCGCCGTTTCCTGGCGATGAGCAGATCGAACGGCGCATCCGCGCCTACATCCGGTGGAACGCCGCAATCATGGTGCACCGGGCGCAGCGGCCCGGCGTCGGGGTAGGCGGGCACATCTCCACCTACGCCTCGGCCGCGTCGCTGTATGAGGTCGGGTTCAACCACTTCTTCCGCGGCCACGGCGCCGAGGGCGGCGGCGACCAGATCTACTTCCAGGGACACGCCTCGCCGGGCATGTACGCGCGCGCTTTCCTGGAGGGCCGGCTGTCGGCCGGCCAGCTCGACGGATTCCGGCAGGAGCTGTCCCACCCCGGCGGCCTGCCGTCCTACCCCCACCCGCGGCTGATGCCGGACTTCTGGGAATTCCCCACCGTCTCGATGGGCCTGGGCGCCATCAACGCGATCTACCAGGCTAGGTTCAACCGCTACCTGCACCACCGCGGGATCAAGGACACCAGCCGGCAGCGGGTGTGGGCCTTCCTCGGCGACGGCGAGATGGACGAGGTCGAGGCACTCGGCGCGATCGGTGTGGCCGCCCGCGAGGGACTCGACAACCTCACCTTCGTCATCAACTGCAACCTGCAGCGCCTGGACGGCCCGGTCCGCGGCAACGGGAAGATCATCCAGGAGCTGGAGGCCTTCTTCCGCGGCGCCGGCTGGAACGTCATCAAGGTGATCTGGGGCCGCGAATGGGACCCCCTGCTGGCCGCCGACACCGACGGCGCACTGGTCAACCTGATGAACACCACACCGGACGGGGACTACCAGACCTACAAGGCCGAGTCGGGGGCGTTCGTCCGCGAGCACTTCTTCGGCCGCGACCCGCGCACGGCCGCCATGGTCACGCACCTGTCGGATGAGGAGATCTGGGGACTCAAACGCGGCGGACACGACTACCGCAAGCTCTACGCGGCCTACCGGGCCGCAGTGGAGCACACCGGCCGGCCGACCGTGATCCTGGCCAAGACCATCAAGGGCTGGACCCTCGGCTCGCACTTCGAGGGCCGCAACGCCACCCACCAGATGAAGAAACTCACCCTGGACGACCTCAGGTCCTTTCGCGACCGGCTCTACCTCGACATCCCCGACTCGGCCCTCGACGAGAAGCTGCCGCCCTATCACCGGCCGAGCGAGAACTCACCGGAACTGGAGTACCTGCGAGAGCGGCGCCACGCGCTCGGCGGCCCTCTGCCCGCCCGCAGCGTGCCCCGTCCGCCCCTGCTGACCCTGCCGGACGCCGCGGCCTACGCGGTCACCGGCCGCGGCTCGGGCCGCCAGCAGGTCGCCACCACGATGGCGTTCGTCCGGTTGCTCAAGGACCTGATGAAGGACCCGGGCATCGGCCACCGGTTCGTGCCGATCATCCCCGACGAGGCCCGCACCTTCGGCATGGACGCGCTCTTCCCGACCGCGAAGATCTACTCCCCGCACGGGCACACCTACCTGGCCGTGGACCGGGAACTGATGCTCAGCTACCAGGAGGACACCGAAGGCGTCCTGCTGCACGAGGGCATCACCGAAGCCGGCGCGACGGCGTCATGGACCGCGGCCGGCAGTTCCTACGCCACCCACGGCGAAGTGATGATCCCGCTCTACATCTTCTACTCGATGTTCGGCTTCCAGCGCACCGGCGACGGCCTGTGGGCGGCCGCCGACCAGATGAGCCGCGGCTTCCTGCTCGGCGCCACCGCCGGCCGGACCACCCTCAACGGCGAGGGCCTGCAACACCAGGACGGCCACTCGCTGCTGCTGGCCTCCACCAACCCCGCATGCATCGCCTACGATGCCGCCTTCGCCTTCGAACTCGGCCACATCGTCCGCGACGGCCTGCGCCGGATGTACGGTCAGCCCCGCGACGGTGAGGACCAGAACGTCTTCTACTACCTCACCCTCTACAACGAACCCATCGCGCAACCGGCCCAGCCGGCCGACGTCGACGTCGACGGCATCCTCGCCGGAATGCACCGCTACTGCCCGGCCGAGAAGACCGACGGGCCGCGCGCGCAGATCCTGGCCTCGGGCATCGCCGTGCAGCAGGCGTTGCAGGCCCAACGCCTGCTGCGCGACGACTGGGGCGTCGGCGCCGATGTCTGGTCGGTGACCTCCTGGACCGAACTGCGCCGCGAAGCCCTCGCCGCCGACGCGTGGAACCTCACCCACCCCGGCCGGCCGCGCAAAATCCCGTACGTCACCCGCCGCCTGGCCACCGAGCCGGGCCCGGTCACGGCCGTGTCCGACTGGATGCGGTCGGTGCCTGACCAGATCGCCCCGTTCGTCCCCGCTCCCTGGTCTTCTCTGGGCACCGACGGCTTCGGACACTCCGACACCCGCGGGGCGCTGCGCCGCCACTTCCACATCGACGGCCCCTCCATCGTGCTGCGGGTGCTCACCCAGCTGGCCGATCGTGGAGAGCTGGACGCCTGCGCGCCCGGCAAAGCCGTCGAGCTGTACCGCCTGCACGAGATCACCGCCGCCGCACCCGGCAACACCGAAGGCTCCGCCGAGTAGGCCATCGCGAGAAGCTGTCAGGCGAACCGGAGGGAGCCCCGGCGGTCGCCGTCCGCGACCTCGTTCCCTTGGCGGCCGACCACCCGCGCGGCGCCGGACTGGCCGCCGGAGCCCTGCCCCTGGTCATGGGTGGCCTGCTCGCCGCACTGCTGCCGGCGCGGTCGCCCTGACCGTCGCGGCCACCTCTCTGAGCATCCTCGGGCTGGAGTCACTGCTCGGGACGGCGGGCTTCGGTCTCGGCGCCGTCGCCATGATGCTCATCGGCAATCCCCTGTCGGGCGCCGCGACCGCGCCCGAGATGCTGCCCGGCTGGTCCGGCGTCGTCGGCCGGTTGCTGCCGCCCGGGGCGGGTGGCCAGTTGCTGCGCTCCACCGCGTTCTTCGACGGCCGCGGTGCCAGCCACTCGGTCGTCGTCCTGGTCGCCTGGCTCACGACCGGGGTCGTGCTCTGCCTGGCCGGCCGCCTGCGCCCGCCCCGTGCCGCCACCCTCGCGGCGTCACCGCGGGGTAAGCGGGTCAGGGCCGCAGGAGCGTCTTGATGGCGCGGCGCTCGTCCATGGCCCGGTAGCCTTCGGCGGCCTCGTCGAGCGGCAGGTCCAGGTCGAAGACCCGGCCGGGGTTGATGGCCCGGTCCCAGATGAGGCTGATCAGCTCGGGCAGGAAGCGGCGGACGGGGGCGGGGCCGCCGTGCAGGTGCACGCCCGAGAAGAACAGCTCCTCGCCGGGCAGTTCGACGCCGTGGGCGACGCCGACGTAGCCGACGTACCCGCCGGGCCGGGTGGAACGGATGGCCTGCATCATCGACTCCTGGGTGCCGACCGCCTCGATCACCGAGTGCGCGCCCAGCCCGCCGGTCAACTCCTTGAGCGCCTCGACCCCGTCGTCGCCGCGTTCGGTGAGGATGTCGGTGGCGCCGAACTCGGTGGCGAGCTTCTGCCGGTCGGCGTGGCGGCTGAAGATGACGACCCGTTCGGCGCCGAGCCGGCGGGCGGCCAGGACGCCGAGCAGCCCGACCGCGCCGTCCCCCACGACGGCGACCGTCCTGCCGGGCCCGGCCTCGGCGGCGACCGCGCCGAACCAGCCGGTGCCCAGCACGTCGGAGGCGGCCAGCAGGCTCGGGACGAGGTCGGCGTCCGGCATGGCGGGGGTGGCGACCAGGGTGCCGTCGGCGAGCGGGATGCGGGCGTACTGTGCCTGGGTGCCGATCGCGCCGATCGGTTCGGCGTGCACGCACCGGGACTGGTATCCGGCCCGGCAGATCTCGCAGGTGTTGTCGGAGGCGAAGAACGATCCGACGACGAAGTCCCCGACTTTGATCGTTTCGACCTGGTCGCCGATCTACTCGACCACGCCGACGTACTCGTGGCCCATCGGCGCCGGCCCGTCGGAGGTGTCCACGCCCCGGTAGGGCCACAGGTCGGAGCCGCAGACGCACGCGGCGGTGACGCGGATGATCGCGTCGGTCGGCCGGACGATGTGCGGGTCGGGGCGGTCCTCGACGCGTACAGAGGTTGAAAAACTGAGGTGTCACCGCGCGGTTGCCTGCTCGCGGCGGGGTTCGGGAGTATGCCGGTGGGATGCGTTACCCGGATGGTGGTGGTCTGACCCCGGCGGCGCGAGCCAAGCGTGAACAAGTCCGCTTGGAGGCTGCCGGGTTGTTCGCCGCGGGCATGTCGCCGCCTGCGGTGGCCAGGAAGCTGCGGGTCTCACGTAAGTCGGCCTATGTCTGGCACAAGGCATGGCGCACGGCAGGGGCCGAGGCGCTGGTGTCGAAGGGGCCAGGCGGGCCGCCTTGCCGGCTGAATG
>NZ_FOHX01000025.1 GCF_900111685.1 Nonomuraea wenchangensis | reverse complement strand
AGCGGGAAGCTCGCCTTGAGATGAGGTCTCCCACCACGAGAGTGGGTAAGGCTCCCGGTAGACGACCGGGTTGATAGGCCGGAGGTGGAAGCGCGGTAACGTGTGGAGCTGACCGGTACTAATAGGCCGAGGACTTGACCACAAAGCATTCTTTCTGGGATTTTTTGCTCGCGTCCACTAGGCAATTCTGAGACTGCAAACACGTCTGTGTTTGTTTGTTTCGGAGGGTTACGGCGGTTATGGCGGGAAGGAAACACCCGGTTACATTCCGAACCCGGAAGTTAAGCTTCTCTGCGCCGATGGTACTGCACTCGGGAGGGTGTGGGAGAGTAGGTCACCGCCGGACAATCTTTTTGGAGGGCCTCGACGCTTAGCGTCGGGGCCCTTCTGCATTTCCGGGTGTGGCAGGAGCGGGGCGTGGCTGGAAGCGGTGCGCGCAGTCAGTAGGGTTGAGGTGTGGATTATCGTGCCGTCGAACGCGCGATCATGGAGCGCGGCGTCGAGTGGGACTTCGAGCCGACGCTGGACAGGATCGCGGCCCTGCTGGACCTGCTCGGCTCACCGCAGCGGGCATACCCGGTCATACACATCGCCGGCACCAACGGCAAGACGAGCACCGCGCGGCTGACCGAGGCGCTCCTCAAGGAGCGCAACCTGCGGGTGGGGCGGTTCACCAGCCCTCACCTGGTGTCCATGCGCGAGCGCATCACCGTCGATGGTGAGCCGCTCAGCGAGGAACGCTTCGCACAGGTCTACGAGGAGATCATCCCGTATGTCGAGCTGGCCGACACCCAAGGCCGGCGCATCCAGTTCTTCGAGCTGCTGACGGCCATGGCGTTCGCGGCCTTCGCCGACACGCCCGTGGATGTCGCGGTCATCGAGACCGGCATGGGCGGATCGTGGGACGCCACCAATGTCGCCGACGGCACCGTGTGCGTGATCACTCCTATCTCCCTCGACCACACCGACCGGCTCGGGCCCGACATCCCAAGCATCGCAGGAGAGAAGGCGGGCATCATCAAGCCCGGCGCCACCGCGATCCTGGCCCAGCAGGAGCTGGCCGCGGCAGAGGTGCTGATGCGGCGCTCGGCCGAGGTGGGCGCGGTAGTGGCGCGCGAAGGGCTGGAGTTCGGGGTGATGAGCCGGGAGGTCGCCATCGGCGGGCAACTGCTCACCCTGCGCGGCCTCAAGGGCGTCTACGACGAGGTCTACCTGCCGCTGTACGGCGCTCACCAGGCGGGCAATGCGGCGTGCGCCCTGGCCGCCGTCGAGGCGCTGACGGGCGGCGACGACCCGCTCGACGTCGACCTTGTACGCCAGGCCTTCGCGCAGGCGTCCTCGCCGGGACGCATGGAGGTCGTACGCCGCACTCCGACGGTCGTCATCGACGCCGCGCACAACCCCGGCGGCATGCAGGCGACGCTGGAGGGGCTGCATGAGGCGTTCGACTTCGCGAAGGTCATCGCCGTGGTCGCGGTCATGCGCGACAAGGATGTCGAGGGACTGCTGGAGCTGCTGGAGCCGATCGTGGACGAGATCATCGTCACGCGCAACTCCTCGCCCAGGTCGCTGACGGCGGACGAGCTCGCGGCGCTGGCCGAGCCGATCTTCGGCGAGGAGCGGGTGCACGTGGAGGACCGGCTGGACGACGCCATCGACAAGGGCATCGGCATCGCCGACGCCGAGGGCGAGTTCAGCGGCACCGGTGTGCTGATCACGGGTTCTGTCGTCACAGCCGGGGACGCGCGGCGGCTGCTGAAGGCGGACGGCGTCTGATGACCGAATGCGGCGCATCGGGCCCGCCGGGCGCACCGGCCCGATTGATGAGGATGAAGGGGGGTTCGGGATGAGCTTTCAGGTGACGCCGGGCATGCGCAGGCTCGGCGCCAGCGTGCTCGGGATGGAGGCGATCGTCGCCGGGCTGATCACGCCCGTCGCGATCGTCGTCGGCAAGGTCCAGCCCGCGCTGGCGGTGACCGTCGGGATCGGGCTGGCCGTGCTGTGCGTGGTCGCCGCCGGCCTGCTCAAGAAACCGGTCGGCTACCTGCTCGGGAGTGTCGTCCAGGTGCTGGCGATCGCCAGCGGGTTCCTGGTGACGTCCATGTTCTTCCTTGGGGCGATCTTCGCGGCACTATGGATCACGGCGATTATGGTCGCTCGCCGTGTCGAGGGCGCTACTACCCGCTAAAGTCGGCCTACATGGCCGTCCCCCCGATCCAGCGGTCGCTCCGTTCGGCTGCGCCCGGAAACAGCTGGTTGCTCGACACTCTGCTCGGGCTGCTGGTCGTCTGTGCGCTGCCGCTGGCGATCACCACGATCCCCAACACGCTCTCCGTCGTCGCCAGGCTGCTGCCCGCCGACATCGATCAGGTCGGGCTCATGCGTACGCACGGGCTCGCGCTGCCCGCGCTCATGCTGACCGTGCCGCTCGCGGCGGTGGCGCTGCGCCGGGTCCCGGCCGCGCATCTCATGCTCGCCGGGCTGGCGCTGGTGGCGCTGTCCGACGCGGCGGGCGGCTACGCGGCCACCGAGCTCCTCGTGGGCGTCGTACGCGTGCTGCGCGGCGTCGGGTGCGGGGTGCTCGTGCCCGCCACGCTGGTCGCGGTCTGGGCGCGTACGCCGGTGCTTCGCGGTCTGTGGGCAGGGACGTTCAGCCTGAGTCTGCTCACGGCGCAGGCGCTGGCGCTGTGGCCACTGGACGCGGTCAGCAGCTGGAAGGTGACGTTGCAGCCGTATCCGCTGGTGACGGGGGTCGCGCTGGCGTTGGCGGCGGCTTATCTGCTGGCCTCGATGGTGCTGGGCCGGCCCGAGGCTCCCGTTTTCGAGGTGGGGGAGCGCGGCCGGCTGCTGCTGTGCGTCGTCCTGGCGGCCGGGGTCGCCGTGGTGGCGATCAGCACGGCTTCGGCGGGCTGGCGGGCGCCTCCGGTGGTGCTGCTGGCGGCCACGGCCGTCTTCGGGCTGCTGGCGCTGGCGTCGATCGGCGCGGTGGAGAGCCGCCGGGCCGCGTACGTGCTGGTGGCCGTCGGGGTGGTGCTGCTGCCGAGCGCGGCTCAGGTGACGCTGGTGGAGATGGGTGGGCTCGGTGGGCCCGGGTTGCGTGGGCTGTGGTTCCCGTACGTGGTCGCGGGGGTGCTGGCGATCGGCGCGGCGGTGGCCGTGGGGATGTTCGCGGTGGGCGCAGGGAGATGGCTGGCACCGCTGGGGCTGCTGTCCATGGTGGCGGGGTTGTGCTCGGTCCGGCTGGCGGTGCCGTCGGCCGACGGGATGGTGCTGGTGGTGCCGTTCACGTTGCTCGCGGTGGGGGCGGCGGTGGCCGTGACGGCGACGCTGCGGGAGGTTGGGATCGGGGCGGCGGCGTTCGGGCTGTCGTTGTGCGCGGCCGGGGTGCTGGCCGGGTTCCTGCTGGGGACCGGGGTGCAGATGGCGCTGCTCGACGGGGTCCGGTCGGCGCAGGAGTTGGTCGACAACTTCGTGGGAGCGCTGCACTGGTGGGCGCTCATCGGCGGGTTCCTGCTGGTGGCGATTATCGTGCTGGCGGCGGTGCTGGCCCGGCGGCCGGAGGGCGACGAGGACGTTCTGCTTGTACCGACGCCGCAGGACGGCCCGGGTTCGGGCAGCGAGGCCGTTGACTGCGCCGGCGATCGGCGGAAGTGGGGAGACGCCTTCGCCGCCGCGGACGATCCCGGCCGGGACGGGGGCGAGCGGCTCGATGAGGGCGCGCCTGAAGGTGTTCGGTCCGTGGCGGCCGGGCATGCGTTCGCCGAGCCGGAGGGCGAACCTGAGGGCGAGCCCGCGGAGGGGGCCGTGCCCGCCGTTCCGCCTCAGGCGAAGTCGCCGGAGGACGACCGTGCCCCATAGACGGCGACTCCCGGGTGCTACGGCGGCCCGGAGGGCCGGGGCGGGATCGCTGTCCGAAACGAGGGTGCGGGCCCGGGACGGTAAGCTGAGGGCCCGGCTACGGCGACGTCCGGGCCAGTGCCCGGTCGAGGCGTCCTCGCGATGAGGCCGGGGGCCGGTAGCCGCGACCCCATTCTGTTCGAAGGAGAACTCCAAGTGTCCGAGCGCACTCTTGTCCTGATCAAGCCCGACGGAGTGAAGCGTGGCCTCATCGGTGACGTGATCGCCCGTGTGGAGCGCAAGGGCCTCAAGGTCGTGGCGATGGACCTGCGCACCCTCGACGCCGACACCGCCAAGACGCACTACGCCGAGCACTCCGAGCGGCCGTTCTTCGGTGAGCTCGTCGAGTTCATCACGTCGGGGCCGCTCGTCGCCATGGTGCTGGAGGGCCACCGCGCCGTCGAGGCCTTCCGCGCGTTGGCCGGCGCCACCGACCCGGTGAAGTCCGCCCCCGGCACGATCCGCGGCGACCACGCCCTGGAGATCGGCGAGAACGTCGTCCACGGCTCCGACTCGCCCGAGTCCGCCGCCCGGGAGATCAAGATCTTCTTCCCGGACCGCTTCTAGTGACCTCGCCCTGGCCGTCCCTTTAGAGGGGCCGAAGGGAGATCCCGCGCCCGCACAGCGTCGAACGCTGTGCGGGCGCTTCTGTTTTTGTCGGTGGTCCCGCGTAGCGTGTGCCGCGGGACTTGCGGGATGCCATGTGGGGCTTTTGGAACGATCCAGTGAGCATTCGGGCGCTATGCGACAGTCTGGGCAAAATTGCGGTTGAGCTTGGGGCTGGAGATTTTTGAGGGGCGCGATGGCTCGTTGCACTCATCGGTGGGTACGTCACGTTACGATTCGAATTCATTCCGTAGTCATTCGCGAACGACGTTACGGAGGGCTCCGTTCCCCATGGGCAGCAAGCTCGCGTTCCTCGGCCGTGACATGGCGGTCGACCTCGGCACCGCCAACACACTGGTCTATGTGCGTGGCCGCGGCATCGTGCTCAACGAGCCGTCAGTCGTCGCGATCAACACCACCACGGGGAAGATCGTGGCGGTCGGCATCGAGGCCAAGCGCATGATCGGCCGCACGCCCGGCAACATCGTGGCCGTCCGGCCGTTGAAGGACGGCGTGATCGCCGACTTCGACGTCACCGAGCGCATGTTGCGATATTTCATCCAGAGAGTGCACAGACGGCGTCACTTCGCCAAACCGCGCATCATCATCGCCGTGCCGAGCGGCATCACCAGCGTCGAGCAGCGCGCGGTGAAAGAGGCCGGCTACCAGGCCGGCGCACGCAAGGTCTACATCGTCGAGGAGCCCATGGCGGCCGCGATCGGCGCGGGGCTGCCGGTGCACGAGCCCACCGGCAACATGGTCGTCGACATCGGCGGGGGCACCACCGAGGTGGCGATCATCTCGATGGGCGGCCTCGTCACCAGCCAGTCGATCCGCATCGGCGGCGACGAGCTCGACCAGGCGGTCATCGCGTTCGCCAAGAAGGAGTTCTCGCTCATGCTCGGCGAGCGCACCGCCGAGGAGATCAAGATGGCGATCGGCTCGGCCTGCCCCAACGGCGAGGAGCTGCACGCGGAGATCCGCGGGCGCGACCTCGTCAGCGGGCTACCGAAGACGATCATCGTCTCCGGAGAGGAGATCAGGAAAGCGATCGAGGAGCCGGTCAATGCGATCGTCGACGCGGTCAAGACCACCCTCGACAAGTGCCCGCCCGAGCTGTCCGGCGACATCATGGACCGCGGCATCGCGCTCACCGGCGGCGGCGCCCTGCTCAAGGGCCTCGACGAGCGGGTCAAGGCCGAGACGGGCATGCCGGTCCACCTCGTCGAGAACGCCCTCGATTCCGTCGCCATCGGCTCCGGCAAGTGCGCCGAGGACTTCGAGGCGCTGCAGGAGGTCCTGGTGCCGGAGTCACGGCACTGATGAGGGACTCGCGCCGGGCCCGGCTGATCCTCGGGGTGCTGCTGACGGCGGCGCTGGTCATCCTGACCGTCGATCATCGCACCGGCGAGAGCTCGCCGCTGCGCCCGCTCCGCGCGGTCGGGGCCTGGGTCTTCGGGTCGGCCGAGCAGCTCGGAGGCGGGGTGGTGCGGCCGGTCACCACGTTCGTGCAGGCTCTGTTCACCGCGCCGGCGGCGCAGGAGCGGATCCGGGTACTGACGGAGGAGAACGCCCGGCTGCGGACCGGAATGCTGGCCGACAAGCTCGACGCCGCCCGCTCCAGCGAGCTGAAGAAGCTGCTGGGGCTGGCGGGAGCCGGCGGATACAAGATCGTCACCGGCAACGTGGTCGCGCGGCGGGGCCAGCCGGGGTTCGAGGACACTGTCCAGATCGATATCGGCAGCGCCGACGGGGTGCAGCCGGAGATGACCGTGCTCAACGGCGACGGGCTGGTGGGGCGGGTCATCCACGCCTCCACCACCAGCTCGACGGTGCTGCTGATCAGCGATCCGGCTTCGGCGGCCGGCGCGCGGCTGGAGGGCGGCAGGGAGATCGGCGTCGTCCACGGGGTGGGCGAGCATGGGAGGCTCGTGCAGTTCCGGCTGCTCGACTCCGCCGCGCCGCTGGTGCGGGGCGGGCGGATCGTCAGCTTCGGGTCGCAGAACGGGCGGCCGTACGTGCCGGGGGTGCCGGTCGGGGTGATCGAGCGGGTCGAGTCCACGCCCGGAGAGCTGACGCGCATCGCCTACGCGCGGCCGTTCGCGGATCTGACGGCGCTGGACGCGGTCGGCGTGGTGGTCGAGGCGCCCAAGAGGGACCCCCGTGACGCGGTGCTGCCCGGCAAGGAGGGGGACGCGGTGAAGCGGACGCCCACGCGCCGAGGGGGGTCACCGTGATCCGGGCGCCTGCGCGCGGCAGGCGGGTCGTGGCCGTGATGGCTTCGGCGTCCGGGGGTGGGTCGTGCGGGCGTCTGCGTTCCGGGAGTGGGTCGCGCGGGCGTCCGGGTGCCGGGGGTGGTTCGTGGTGGTGCGGGCGTTCGCGTGCCGAAGGCGGGTCATGGTCGTGCGGGCGTCGGCGGGCCGGAGGCGGGTCGTGCCGGGGTTCGCGGGCCGGAGGCGGGTCGTGGTGGTGCGGGCGTCTGCTGGCCGAGGGTAGGTCGTGGTGATCAGGGGGCTGGGGCACGAGGAGGGGTCGCGGTGATCGGTGGACTGTGCGTGCTGCTGGCGCTGCTGGTGCAGGTCATGCTGGTCAACCGGCTGCCGTTGCCTGGCGGGGGAGCGCCTGACCTGGTGCTGCTGGCCGTGGTCGGGGCGGCGCTGGCGCGCGGGGCGGTGCCGGGGGCGGTGCTCGGGTTCATCGCCGGGCTCGTGGTGGACATCGCGCCGCCGGGCGCCCATCTGGCCGGGCAGTACGCGTTCGTGCTGGCGCTGGTCGGCTACGTGGCCGGGCGGGGCGCGGGCGGCCCGGTGACCACCGTGGTGCTGTGCGTGCTGCTGGCGCCGCTGCTGGCCGTGGGCGTCAGCATGCTGATCGGCGACTCCCGGGTGACGTTGGCCACGTTGACCGAGGAGGTGCCCGTCACCATCGTCTACACGTTGCTCGTGTCCCCTGTCGTCATCTGGCTGGCCACCCGCGGCGGTGAGCCGAGGTACTCGACATGATCAGGATGCGGACCCGGCTGCTGGTGCTGCACGTGCTGGTGCTGACGCTGCTCGTCGTGCTGGTCGGGCGGCTCTACCAGGTGCAGGTGGTGCACGGGCAGGAGTTCGTGACGCGGGCGACGGAGACCAGGACGCGCACGGTGATCGTGCCGGCCGTACGCGGGCAGATCCTCGACTCCTCCGGGCGGCCGCTGGTGCGCAACCGTACGGCGCTGGTCGTGTCGGTGGACCGCGCGCTGCTGTTCAGGACGCCCGACGGCGGGCTGAAGGTGCTGACCAAGCTGTCGCAGGTGCTCGGCAGGCCGGTGCAGGAGCTGCAGCGGAAGATCACGCCGTGCGGGCCGAAGGTGCCGAAGCCGTGCTGGACGGGGTCGCCCTACCAGCCGGTGCCGCTGGACGAGAAGGTGGACACCCGGGAGGCGCTGCAGATCCTGGAGCGCCAGGAGGAGTTCCCCGGGGTGACGGCGGAGATCCACTCGGTGCGGCAGTACCCGGGCGGCCGGGCGGGCGCGCAGATGCTGGGCTACCTGCAGCCGGTCACCGAGGAGGAGTTGGAGAAGCGCGAAGGGCTCAAGGCCGCCTTCTCCGGCGTCGACCTGGCCGGGCGCGACGGGCTGGAGTACGTCTACGACGACGCGCTGCGCGGCAAGGCCGGGCTGCGCCGGGTGCAGGTCGACCGGATGGGCAAGGCGCTCGGGGTGGAGGACCAGGTCACGCCCGTTCCCGGTGATCATCTGGTGACCAGCATCGACTCCCGCATCCAGGCGGTGACCGAGAGGGCCCTCGCCAGGGCCATGAAGTCCGCGCCGCAGGCCGACGGCGGGGCCGCGGTGGTGCTCGACGCGCGGAGCGGCAGGGTGGTGGCGCTGGCCAGTCAGCCCAACTACGACCCGGAGATCTGGGGCGGCGGGATCTCGGCGCGCGGCTACCAGCGGCTGATGTCGGAGAAGTCGGGCAAGCCGTTGGTGTCGCGGGCGATCAACGGGCAGTTCGCGCCCGGCTCGACGTTCAAGATCTCGTCGGTGACGTCGATGCTGCGGGCCGGCTATCCGCTGAACGGCACCTACGACTGCTCGGGGTCGTACAACGTGGGCGGGCGGGCCTTCAACAACTTCCGCGGCATCGGGCTGGGCCCGATGAACCTGCACACGGCGCTGGTGAAGTCGTGTGACACGATCTTCTACCGGGCCGCGTACGAGCAGTACCTCAAGGACGGCGGGCGTTATCCGAAGAAGACGCCGAAGGAGATCTTCGCCAACACGGCCAGGGCTTTCGGGTTCGGCCGGCCGACCGGCGTCGACCTGCCCGGCGAGTCCGGAGGCCGCATCCCCGACCGGGCGTGGAAGAAGAGCCTCTGGAACCAGACCAACGCGGTCACCTGCGAGCGCTCGCGCAAGGGTTATCCGGAGGTCAAGGACCGCGCGCGGGCGGATTTCCTGAAGCGGCTGGCGCTGGAGAACTGCACGGAGGGGTTCCTGCTGCGGCCCGGCGACTCGGCCAACTTCTCGATCGGGCAGGGCGACGTGCTGGTGACGCCGATGCAGCTCGCGCGGGCCTACATGGCGCTGGTCAGCGACGGGAAGGTGCGCAGCCCGCGCATCGGCTGGGCGCAGGTGCGCCCCGACGGCAAGGTGGTCAGGACCATCCCCGTGCCAGTGGTCGGCAAGCTGCCGCTGAGCGAGAAGGAGCGGCACTACATCAAGAACGCGCTCAGCCAGGTCGCCCAGGACGGCACCGCGGCCGGGGCGTTCTCCGGTTTCCCGATGGACAAGGTACGCGTGGGCGGCAAGACCGGCACCGCGGAGGTGTGGGGCAAGCAGGACACCTCGTGGTTCGCCTCGTTCGCGCCGACGAAGAACCCGCAGTACGTCGTGGTCGTCATGGTCTCCCAGGGCGGCATGGGCGCGCAGACCGCGGCGCCCGCCGCGCGTGAGATCTACGAGGGCATCTACGGCATCAAACGGGCCCCGGCCGTGCCCGGGGGCAGGCTCACCACCAAGCTGCCGGTCTTCCGGCCCGACGGAACGGTGGCGCCGCGATGACCGCCCGCACCGCCGCCGTCCAGCGGCCCTCGCTGCTGCGCCGGCTCATGCAGGAGAACTCCGCGGTCCGCAGGCTCGACGGGCTCATGCTGGTGGCGGTCGCCGGGCTGTGCGTGATCGGCACGCTGCTGGTGTGGTCATGCACCAGGACGTGGGCGCCCGGCTCCACCGGGCTGGTGAAGAAGCACATGCTCAACGAGGCCATCGGCGTGGTGCTGTGCGCCATGGTGGCGACCGTCGATCACCGGGCGATGCGGGCGTACGCGCCGCTGGTGTTCTTCGTGTCGCTGGTCGGGCTGGGGCTGGTGATCACGCCGTTGGGCGCGACGATCAACGGCTCGCACTCGTGGATCCTGCTCGGCGGCGGCTTCGCGGTGCAGCCGTCGGAGTTCGCCAAGGTGGGGCTGCTGCTGATCATCGCCATGCTGCTGGCGCAGCCGGCGGAGGGCGTCGACCGGCCGCGCGGCCTCGACGTGATGCTGGCGATCCTCGCGGCGGTGGTCGCGATGGGGCTGGTGATGCTCCAGCCCGACCTGGGCACGGCCATGGTGCTGGCGGTGATCACGGCGGCCGGGCTGGTCCTCGGGGGCGTGCGCAAACGGGTCATCGCGGGGCTGGTGGCCACCGCCGCGGTGGGGATCTTCTCGGTGTTCTACTTCCAGTTGCTGGAGCCGTACCAGGTGGCGCGGTTCACGGCGTTCGTCGATCCGAGCGTCGATCCGCGCGGGGTGGGATACAACGCGACGCAGTCGCTGATCGCCATCGGGTCGGGGCAGGTGTTCGGCAAGGGGCTGCTCGGCGGCGGGCAGACCACCGGGCGGTTCGTGCCTGAGCAGCACACCGACTTCATCTTCACCGTGGCGGGGGAGGAGTTCGGCTTCCTCGGGTCGGCCGCGGTCGTGGTGCTGCTCGGGGTGGTGCTGGTGCGCGGGCTGCGCATCGCCCGCAAGTGCGAGGACCGGTTCGGGACGCTGGTCGCCGGCATGATCGTGTGCTGGTTCGGCTTCCAGACGTTCGTCAACGTCGGCATGACGATCGGCATCATGCCGATCACCGGCCTGCCGCTGCCGTTCGTGTCCTACGGCGGCACGGCCACGTTCGCCAACCTGATCGCGATCGGGCTGCTGCAGGCCATCAAGGTGCGGGGCCAGTCTTTCCTCTGACCGGCCGCGGCGGCGCTGACCGGGCGTGAACGCGCTTGCCGGATTTGCCACCGCCCCGGCCCCGCTACCCTTGACGGTATGCCTGTCGAGTCGATTTTCCACCGCCTGGAAGCGCTGCTGCCCAAGGTGCAGAAGCCCATCCAGTACGTCGGAGGTGAGCTCAACTCGACCGTCAAGGACTGGGACTCCGCCGACGTGCGATGGGCGCTGATGTACCCGGACGCCTATGAGGTCGGGCTGCCCAACCAGGGCGTGGCGATCCTCTACGAGATCCTCAACGAGCTGCCCGGCACGCTCGCCGAGCGCACCTATGCCGTCTGGCCCGACCTGGAGGCCCTCATGCGGGCCGAGGGCGTGCCGCAGTTCACTGTGGACGCGCACCGCCCGGTGCGCGCCTTCGACCTGCTCGGCGTGTCGTTCTCGACCGAGCTCGGCTACACCAACCTGCTGACCGCGCTCGACCTGGCCGGCATCCCGCTGGAGGCCGCGGACCGGGGCGAGGACGATCCGATCGTCGTCGCGGGCGGCCACGCGGCCTTCAACCCCGAGCCGATCGCGGCCTTCGTCGACGCGGCCGTGCTGGGCGACGGGGAGCAGATCTCCATCGCCATCAGCGAGGTCGTGCGCGAGTGGAAGGGCGAGGGCAGACCCGGCGGCCGTGACGAGCTGCTGATGCGGCTGGCCGAGTCCGGCGGCGTCTACGTGCCCAAGTTCTACGACGTCGACTATCACCCGGACGGGCGCATCAAGCGGGTCGCGCCCAACCGTCCCGAGGTGCCGTGGCGGGTCCACAAGCACACGGTGATGGACCTCGACGAGTGGCCCTATCCGAAGAAACCCCTGGTCCCGCTGGCCGAGACCGTGCACGAGCGGTTCAGCGTGGAGATCTTCCGCGGCTGCACCCGCGGCTGCCGGTTCTGCCAGGCGGGCATGATCACCCGCCCGGTGCGCGAGCGGTCCATCACCACGATCGGGGCGATGGTCGACAACGGCATCAAGGAGTCCGGCTTCAACGAGGTCGGCCTGCTGTCGCTGTCGTCGGCCGACCACTCCGAGATCGCCGAGGTCGCCAAGGGCCTGGCCGACCGCTACGAGGGCACCAACACCTCGCTGTCGCTGCCCTCGACGCGGGTCGACGCGTTCAACATCGACCTGGCCAACGAGTTCTCCAGGAACGGCCGGCGCTCGGGCCTGACGTTCGCCCCCGAGGGCGGCTCGGAGCGGATGCGCAAGGTGATCAACAAGATGGTCACCGAGGAAGACCTCATCCGCACCGTCACCACCGCCTACTCCCAGGGGTGGCGGCAGGTGAAGCTCTACTTCATGTGCGGCCTGCCCACCGAGCAGGACGAGGACGTGCTCGGCATCGCCGACCTGGCCAAAAAGGTCATCAAGGCCGGCCGCGAGGCCACCGGCAGCAGAGACATCCGCTGCACGGTGTCCATCGGCGGGTTCGTCCCCAAGCCGCACACGCCGTTCCAGTGGGCCGGGCAGGCCGACCACGAGACCGTCGACCGGCGGCTCAAGGCACTGCGCGACTCGCTGCGCGGCGACAAGGAATACGGCCGGGCCATCGGCTTCCGCTACCACGACGGCAAACCCTCGATCGTGGAGGGCCTGCTGTCGCGCGGCGACCGCCGCGTCGGCGCGGTCATCCGGGCCGTCTGGGAGGACGGCGGCCGGTTCGACGGCTGGAGCGAGCACTTCTCCTACGAGCGCTGGATGGCCGCGGCGGACCAGGCCGGGATCGACGTCGACTGGTACACCACCCGCGAGCGGGAGGAGAACGAGGTCCTGCCGTGGGACCACCTCGACGCCGGCCTCGACCGCGAATGGTTGTGGCAGGACTGGCAGGAGGCCGTCTCCGGCGGCGAGGTCGAGGACTGCCGCTGGACGCCGTGCTACGACTGCGGCGTCTGCCCCACCATGGGGACCGAGATCCAGATCGGCCCGACGGGACGGAAGCTCCTTCCGCTCACCGTGGTCTAGCGCGCTCAGTGGGCGAGCCGTGCCTCGTTGTACACGTCCATACGCCGGGGCCGCTTATCCTGAATGAAGGAACTCTTACAAGGGAAGGACGACAGACTCTGAAACCTGTTCCCGAAGGGCCTCCGCCCGCGCCCACGGTGCAGCGCCTGCGTGTGCGTTACGCCAAGCGTGGTCGCCTGCGCTTCACCAGCCACCGCGACATTTCGCGAGCCGTCGAGAGGGCGGTCCGCCGTGCCGGCATTCCGGTGGCCTACAGCGCGGGTTTCTCGCCCCACCCCAAGATCTCCTACGCGGGCGCGGCGCCGACCGGCGTCGCCAGCGAAGCCGAATACCTCGAGATCGGCGTCACCGCGCCGTGTGACCCCGAGCAGGTCAGGTCCAGTCTGGACGGATCGCTGCCGCCGGGGCTCGATGTGATCGACGTCGTGGAGGCGGGTCAGGGTGGGCTGGCCGACCGCTTGGAGGTCTCCGACTGGGAGGTGCGCCTGCCCGGTGCCGATCGCGAGCTCGCCGAGGTGGCGGTGGAGAAGTTTCTCGCGGAGGGTGCCGTGGAGGTCGAACGCCTCACCAAGAAGGGACCCCGCCGCTTCGACGCGCGCGGCGCCGTCCTGGGGCTGACGGTTTCCGAGGGAACAGAAAGAACCGCAGCTCAGGTGCAGAGAGGGCCGTGTGTCATACTGCGCATGGTTGTTCGGCACATGACGCCTGCAGTTCGACCCGACGATGTGCTCACAGGGCTGCGCCTTGTGGCCGACTTCGCGCCGCCGGTTCCCCCCGAGGTGACCAGGCTGGCGCAGGGGCCGCTCGACGCCAGCACCGGTGCGCTTGCCGACCCGCTCGGCCTGGACCGCGACACGACGCGCGGCGGCGAGGCGGGACCGGCGGGTGAGCACGTCGGCGGTTGAGGACGCGCCCAGCATGCGCCGGGCACGACCGCTGACAGGACTTGGCGTCGGCGACTCCGTCACGGAGGCACCGGCGGACAACTGAGACACGATGGCTCCTGCGCGGCGCGGCGACGCGCCCGGGAGCTGACGGGAGAGCGCCCGCATGCTCGACAACGAGCCCAACGCCGGGGCCACTGGCCCCGACGGGGAGACAACTGAACAGACAACGGGGACCAAGCGCCGCCGCGCCGCCAGCCGGCCCGCGGGGCCGCCGCCCGAGCTGCCCGAGGAGCCGGCGCAGAAGCCGGTCACCGTCATCGCCGCGCAGGCCGCGCCGTCGGTGTCGGTGTCGGAGGGCGCGCCGGTGCGAGGCACCGTGGTGCGCAGAGCAGCCGGGTCGCCGGATGCCGAGGTCGCCGTTGCCGTGGAGAACGGAAGTGGGCCCGCGGGCGGTGCTCGCGGGGCCGGTGGCGGCTTGGCCGAGGCTGGTGCTGCTGAGACTGTCGGCGGCACTGGTGCTGCCGCTGGTGGTGCCGGGGCTGGTGTCAGCCCGGTGGAGGCCGCTGTGGCCGGGGCCGTGGCGGACGCGGTGAGCGAGGCCGGAGCCGGCGAGGAGAAGCCCAAGAAGACGTCGCGTACGCGGTCCACCGCGACGACGACGCGGCGGCGTACCACGAAGAAGGGCGCCGAGGCCGAGGAGGCCGGTGCCGAGAGCGGCGCCGGTGCGGCCGTGAGCGCCGAGGGTGCTGCGGCCGGTGCGGTGGAGAGCGGCGTGGCCGCGGCTCCCGCCGAGGAGGCCGCGCCGAAGCGGCGTACCAGGACTCGTAAGAAGGCCGGTGAGGACGTGGCGGCGGAGGCCGTCGTGCCAGCCGGGGAGCAGGGCGTGCCCGCTGGGACGGCCGAGGCCGCCGCCGGGCAGGCCGCTGGTGTGAGCGCGGCCGGTGGCGTGGGTGCCGGGCAGGTCGGCGCGGAGGGCGCCGGACAGGCCGGGGCGCTGGCCACGGGGCAGGCCGTCGGGGAAGCCGGTGCGGAGGCAGACGCGCAGGCCGGTGTCGCGGATGCCGGGGCGCAGGTCGAGGCGGCCGAGAGTGGCCGTGGCACGGGTAGCCGGAGGACGCGCACGCGCGCCACGACGACGCGCAGCCGGCGCGCGACCGCCGCGGAGGCGGCGCCCGGCGAGACGGGCGAGGACGCCGGCACGGGCACGCAGGGTGCCGCGACTGACCAGGCTGGCGCCGGTCAGGGCGCGGTGGCGGCTTCCGGTGGGGATGTCGAGGGCGTCGAGGACGAGGGGGAGGACATCATCGAGATCCTTCCCGAGGACGAGCCGCTCGACGACGAACCCGCCGGTGAGGACCTCGACGAGGAACCGACCCGGCCGAGCCTGCTGGCCGACCCGTTCGGGTTCTCGGCGCGCCACTACGACGAGCCCGGCGCCGCGTTCCAGCGGCCCTCGGCCATCTTCGCGCCGCTGTTCCAGGCGCCGGACCCGACCCAGGCCAAGCCCGCCGCGACGCGGCGTCCCGAGCCGCCCCAGCCGGTCGAGCCGGAGGAGGCCGAGGACCTCGTCGAGGAGGGCGTCGAGGACGAGACCGAGGCCGACGCCGTCGAGGAGCACGAGGAGGAGGACGGCGGCGGCCGTCGCCGCCGTCGCCGCCGTGGTGGCCGCGGGCGCGGCAAGTCGCGTGAGCGTGGCGAGGGCGAGGACGGCGAGGACCACGACGAGGAGTCCGAGGAGGAGCCCGCCGAGGAGCCGGCCGCGCAGGAGGAAGAGGAGAGCTCGTCCTCCCGCCGCCGCCGTCGCCGTCGCCGCAGGGGCGGTGACGAGGGCGCCGAGCCGGCCAGCGACGATCCGCCCAACACGGTGGTGCGCATCCGCGCGCCGCGCTCCGGCCGTACCGGTGCGCTGGAGACCGCCACGGACGGCGTGCAGAGCGTGCGCGGCTCGACCCGGCTGGAGGCCAAGAAGCAGCGCCGCCGCGAGGGCCGCGAGCTGGGCCGCAGGCGTCCGCCGATCATCACCGAGTCGGAGTTCCTGGCCCGGCGCGAGTCCGTCGACCGCATGATGGTGGTGCGCCGCCAGGGCGACCGTACGCAGATCGCGGTGCTGGAGGACGGCGTGCTCGTCGAGCACTACGTCAACCGCGAGGCGAGCCAGTCGTACGTCGGCAACGTCTACCTCGGCAAGGTCCAGAACGTGCTGCCGTCGATGGAGGCGGCGTTCGTGGACATCGGCAAGGGCCGCAACGCGGTCCTGTACGCGGGCGAGGTCAACTTTGACACGGTCGGGATGGAGGGCCAGCCGAAGCGCATCGAGTCGGCGCTGAAGTCCGGCCAGTCGGTGCTGGTGCAGGTCACCAAGGACCCGATCGGGCACAAGGGCGCGCGGCTCACCTCGCAGATCAGCCTTCCGGGGCGCTACCTCGTGTACGTGCCGGACGGGTCGATGACCGGCATCAGCCGCAAGCTGCCCGACAAGGAGCGCACCCGGCTCAAGAGCATCCTGAAGAAGGTCATGCCGGAGAACGCGGGCGTCATCGTGCGCACCGCGGCCGAGGGCGCCTCCGAGGACGAGCTGGCCCGCGACGTGGCCCGGCTGTCGGCCCAGTGGGAGAGCATCCAGAAGAAGGCCAAGTCGGCCAGCCCGCCCGAGCTGCTGTCCGCCGAGCCCGACCTCACCATCCGCGTCATCCGTGACGTCTTCAACGAGGACTTCACGAACCTGGTCGTCCAGGGCGACGACGCCTGGGACACGGTCGACGACTACGTCAAGTACGTCGCGCCGCACCTGGGCGAGCGGCTGTCGAAGTGGGACGAGCAGGGCGACGTGTTCGAGGCCTACCGCATCGACGAGCAGCTCGGCAAGGCGATGGAGCGCAAGGTGTGGCTGCCGAGCGGCGGCTCGCTGGTCATCGACCGCACCGAGGCGATGACGGTCGTGGACGTCAACACCGGCAAGTTCACCGGCCAGGGCGGCAACCTGGAGGAGACGGTCACCAGGAACAACCTGGAGGCGGCCGAGGAGATCGTGCGCCAGCTCCGGCTGCGCGACATCGGCGGCATCATCGTGATCGACTTCATCGACATGGTGCTGGAGTCCAACCGCGACCTGGTGCTGCGGCGGATGCTGGAGTGCCTGGCGCGCGACCGTACGAAGCACCAGGTGGCCGAGGTGACCTCGCTGGGCCTGGTGCAGATGACGCGCAAGCGGGTCGGCCAGGGGCTGCTGGAGGCGTTCTCGACGCCGTGCGAGTGCTGCAACGGGCGCGGGCTGATCGTCTCGACCGAGCCGGTCGAGAGCAAGCCGGAGCCGCGCGGCACGCAGGGCAAGATGGCCGTCGAGAAGGCGGTCTCGGACAAGGTTTCCGCGGCCAAGGACACCTCCGGCCGTGATACCGTGACCGGTGCGCTTGATGATGTCCCGGCTGAGGACGACCAAGCGGGCCAGACTTCCGGCAGAGGGCGGCGACGCTCCCGCCGAGCCAAGTCCGCCGACTAGCCTTTGGTGGACATCCGACGATCCGTCCGGTTCGCCTGGGGGGCCGTTCATCCGGTACCCTGGTGAACCGGTGCGTCAGGTGACGCGCCCTGTTGGCGCGCCTACTCGGTTCGTCGGTTCGAGACAGGACCGAATGGCAGGCGCAGCATTCGGCGGTCGTTCCCTCAGGGGACGGCTGTGGCAACAGCGAGTCAGTAGAAGGGTTCCGCGGTGTACGCGATCGTTCGTTGCGGCGGCAGGCAGCAGAAGGTCTCCGTCGGTGACGTCCTCGAGGTGGACAAGGTCGCCGGCGAGGTCGGCTCTTCGGTTTCGCTGCCGACGGTGCTCGTCGTCGACGATGGCGACGTGACCACCGAGGTGGGCAAGTTCATGGTCAGCGCCGAGATCCTCGGTGAGACCAAGGGCCCGAAGATCCGGATTCTCAAGTACAAGAACAAGACCGGTTACAAGAAGCGCCAGGGTCACCGCCAGCGGTACACCCAGGTGAAGATCACCGGTATCGACCAGGCCTGATCGGGAGTTTGAGAGATGGCACACAAGAAGGGCGCGTCGTCCACCCGGAACGGCCGTGACTCCAATGCTCAGCGCCTGGGCGTCAAGCGCTTCGGCGGCCAGCTGGTCAACGCGGGCGAGATCATCGTCCGTCAGCGTGGCACCCACTTCCACCCCGGCGACAACGTCGGCCGTGGTGGCGACGACACGCTGTTCGCGCTGACCGCGGGTCACGTGCAGTTCGGCGTCAAGCGCGGCCGTCGGGCCGTGAGCATCGTCCCCGTCGCGGAGTAGTTCTCCGCTCCCGTCACGGGGGTCGTTGCACCATTCGCGTCAAAGGGGTGGATCGCGCGGGCGATCCACCCCTTCCGCGTTCCCGGGACCTGGGTAGGGTCCCGTTCGATGAGTTGAGAAGCCCCTGGCGGGGGCGATGGAGGAGTGCTGCTGCATGCCGGACTTCGTGGACCAGGTGGTCCTGCACGTCAAGGCCGGTGACGGGGGGAACGGGTGCGCCTCCATCCACCGGGAGAAGTTCAAGCCCCTCGGCGGTCCGGACGGGGGCAACGGCGGGCGCGGCGGCGACGTCATCCTCGAGGTGGACCCCAACACCGCGACCCTGCTCGACTACCACCGCCGCCCGCACCGCAAGGCCGAGAACGGCAAGCAGGGGCAGGGCTCCAACCGCGACGGCGCCAACGGCGAGGACGTGATCCTGCCGGTGCCCAACGGCACGGTGGTCAAGGACGCCCGCACCGGCGAGGTGCTGGTGGACCTGATCGGCGCCGGCACCCGGTACGTCATCGCGCAGGGCGGCCACGGGGGCCTCGGCAACGCCGCCCTCGCCACGGCCAGGCGCAAGGCGCCGGGGTTCGCGCTGCTCGGCGAGCCGGGCGACGGGCTCGACGTGATGCTGGAGCTGAAGAGCGTCGCGGACGTGGCGCTGGTCGGCTTCCCGAGCGCGGGCAAGTCGTCGCTGATCGCGGCGCTGAGCGCGGCCAAGCCGAAGATCGCCGACTATCCGTTCACGACGCTGGTCCCGAACCTGGGCGTGGTGACGGCGGGCGACACCGTGTTCACCGTGGCCGACGTGCCGGGGCTGATCCCGGGCGCCTCGCAGGGGAAGGGGCTCGGGCACGAGTTCCTGCGGCACGTCGAGCGGTGCGACATGCTCGCGCACGTCATCGACTGCGCCACGATGGAGCCGGGACGCGACCCGGTCAGCGACTACGAGGTGATCGAGGCCGAGCTGGCCGCGTACGGGAAGCTGGAGGACCGGCCGCGCATCGTCGTGCTCAACAAGGCGGACGTGCCGGACGCGCGGGAGCTGGCCGAGCTGGTGACGCCGGAGTTCGAGGAGCGCGGGCTGCGGGTGTTCACGGTGTCGGCGGCCACGCATGACGGGCTGCGCGAGTTGACGTACGCGATGGGGGAGTGGGTCGCGGCGGCGCGGGCCAGCAAGCCGGTGGAGGAGCCCACGCGGCTGGTCATCCGGCCCAAGCAGCTCGGGGACGCCGGGTTCAAGGTCCGGCGGGTCAACGAGAACCTGTTCCAGGTCACCGGCGAGAAGCCGGAGCGGTGGATCCGGCAGACCGACTTCACCAACGACGAGGCCGTCGGCTACCTCGCCGACCGGCTGGAGCGGCTGGGGGTCGAGGAGGAGCTGGCCAAGGCCGGGGCCACGGCGGGGGCCGAGGTGGTCATCGGGCCTATGGAGGGCGGCTACGTGTTCGACTGGCAGCCGACGCTGAGCGCGGAGTCCACGCGGCAGGGGCCGCGCGGCACCGACAACCGCCTGGGCTGAAGCCGCTGCGCGACGGCGCCGGGGCGGGGGCAGGGCCTGGGGTGCGAGGGCCCGAGGTGTGGGAGGTCGGGGGAGGGGGTGGGGTTGGGCGGGCGTTGGGTGGGCTGGAGCTTGGATAGGCTGCAGAGCGTGCGGGAACAGATCAGCGCGGCGTCGAAGGTCGTGGTCAAGGTCGGCTCCTCCTCGCTCACCACCCCCCAGGGCACGATCGACGTCGATCGCGTCGATGCCCTGGTGGACGTGCTGGCGGCGCGGCGCCGGGCCGGGACGCAGATCGTCCTGGTCTCCTCCGGGGCGATCGCGGCGGGTCTCGGCCCGCTCGGGCTGAGCGCGCGACCTCGTGACCTCGCGACCCAGCAGGCCGCCGCCTCCGTCGGCCAGGGCGTGCTGGTGGCCCGCTACACCTCCTCCTTCGCCCGCTACGGGCTGCGCGTCGGCCAGGTGCTGCTCACCGCCGACGACATGATGCGCCGCGCCCACCACGTCAACGCCCAGCGCACCCTTCACCGGCTGCTGGAGCTGGGCATCGTGCCGATCGTCAACGAGAACGACACGGTGGCCACCGACGAGATCCGCTTCGGCGACAACGACCGGCTGGCGGCCCTGGTGTCCCATCTGATCCGCGCCGACGCGCTGGTGCTGCTGTCGGACGTGGACGCGCTCTACGACGGCCCGCCGAGCCGTGCGGGCGCCCGCCGGCTGGCCGAGATCCGCGGCCCCGAGGACCTGGCGGGCGTCGAGCTGGGCAGGAACGGCGCGGCCGTCGGCACCGGCGGCATGGTGACCAAGGTGCAGGCCGCCAGGATCGCGACCGGGGCCGGGGTCCCCGTGGTGCTCACCGCGGCCGCTCACGCGGCCCAGGCGCTGAGCGGCGCGGACGTCGGCACCTACTTCCACCCCGGCGGGCGCCATCCCGGCACGCGCCTGCTGTGGCTCGCGCACGCCACCACCGGCCGCGGCCGGCTGAGCCTCGACCCGGGCGCGGTGGAGGCCGTCGTCGGGCGGCGCAAGTCGCTGCTGCCGGCCGGGGTGACGTCGGTGGAGGGCGAGTTCGCGGCGGGCGATCCGGTGGACCTGTGCGGGCCGGAGGGTGACGTGGTGGCCCGGGGGTTGGTCAACTTCGACGCCGCCGAGATCCCCGGCCTGCTCGGGCGTTCCACCCGGGAGCTGGCCAGCGCGCTCGGTCCGGAATATGAACGCGAGCTGATCCACCGCGACGACATCGTCATACTGGAGACCCACGCTTAGCAGCCGAACGAGGAGCACGTGATGTCCGAAGAGTTCCTGAAGGTCGCCCGCGCGGCACGAGAGGCCGCCGCCGAGCTGGCCCCGCTGCCGCGGGCGCCGAAGGATCGGGCGTTGCGCGCGATCGCCGACGCCCTGGTCGCCCACGCCGCCGAGATCGTCGCGGCCAACGCCGAGGACGTCGAGCGGGCCAGGGCCGAGGGCACGTCCGAGGCCATGGTCGACCGGCTGCGGCTGGACGAGGGCCGCATCGCCAAGATCGCCGACGCCGTGCGCGAGGTCGCCGACCTGCCCGACCCGGTCGGCGAGGTGGTCCGCGGCTCCACGCTGCCCAACGGCCTGGAGCTGCGCCAGCTCCGGGTGCCGCTCGGCGTCATCGGCATCATCTACGAAGGCCGTCCCAACGTCACCGTGGACGCCGCCGCGCTCTGCCTCAAGAGCGGCAACGCCGTGCTGCTGCGCGGCTCCTCCAGCGCCTACTCCTCCAACACCGCGCTGGTCGCGGTCATGCAGGGCGCGCTGGAGGGCACCGAGGTGCCGGTCGGCGCGATCCAGCTCGTGCCGGGCCGCACCCGCGACTCGGTCAAGGAGCTCATGCGCGCCCGTGGCCTGGTCGACGTGCTGATCCCGCGCGGCGGCGCGTCCCTGATCAACTCCGTGGTCGAGGAGTCCACCGTGCCGGTCATCGAGACCGGCGTCGGCAACTGCCACGTCTACGTCGACGCCGAGGCCGACGTCGACCTCGCCGTGAAGATCCTGGTCAACGCCAAGGCGCAGCGGCCCTCGGTGTGCAACGCGGCCGAGACGTTCCTCGTTCACCAGGACATCGCGGACGCGTTCGTGCCGAAGGCGCTGGAGGCGCTGGCCGAGGCGGGCGTGACCGTGCACGGCGACGAGCGGATCGCCGCCCACGGCGCCGACGTCGTGCCCGTCACCGACGACGACTTCGCCGTCGAATACCTCTCGCTCGACATCGCCGCGGCCGTCGTCGGCTCGCTGGAGGAGGCGGTGGAGCACATCAGGCGCCACGGCTCGGGCCACACCGACGCCATCGTGACCCGGTCGCAGCGGGCCGCCAGGCGGTTCGTGGCGCTGGTCGACTCGGCGGCGGTGGCGGTCAACGCCTCCACGCGGTTCACCGACGGGGGCGAGTTCGGGTTCGGGGCGGAGATCGGCATCTCCACCCAGAAGCTGCACGCGCGCGGGCCGATGGGGCTGCCGGAGCTCACCTCCACGAAGTGGGTTTACACCGGCGAAGGGCATTTGCGCACCTCAGAAGGCACCGTGGTGGCCGGCTGACGGCGTGTCGGCCTGACCGTGGCCGCGCACCGCGGCTTGACTGGGGGACATGGAGATCATCGTCGCCCTCGCCTTCGTCGCCGCGGTGCTGTTCGCCGCCGACCGTCTGATGCTCCTGCTGGAGAGCCACGGCCACGTACGCTGGCGCCGCAAGGGTCGCAGGCGGCTGTCCGAGGAGCCCACCGCGCGACTCGACAGCATGCTCTCCGACCACTCACGCCGATAAACCTGTACGACCTCCGGCGCGCCGCAAGCGTTGACTCCCGTCCCAACGCTAGGGTTGTGTCCCTTATGGGCGCGCCGGGCGGGGAGGGACGGTGAGCAAGCTCGGCAAGGTCGGGCCGTACACCTTGGTCGAGCGGCTCGGCCGGGGCGGCATGGGCGAGGTCTACCTCGCGACCACCCGCCGGGGCGAGCGCATCGCGCTGAAGGTCCTGCACGACCTGGCCGAGGACGAGACCTCACGGGTCAGGCTGGAGCGCGAGGTCCGCGCGCTGCGCAGGGTCGAGAGCCCGTACGTCGCCAAGGTGCTGGACGCCGACCTCAACTGCGCGCGGCCCTACCTGGTGATGGAGCACATCGAGGGCGCCACGCTGCTGGAGAAGGTACGCGGGGACGGGCCGCTCGACGTCGCCGAGCTGGTCGAGATGGCGCAGGGCATCGCGGCGGCGCTGGCGATCATCCACGCGGCCGGGGTCGTGCACCGCGACCTGAAGCCGGGCAACATCATCATGTCCGCGCGCGGACCGGTGCTCATCGACTTCGGCATCGCCCAGGTCCTGGACGCGACCCGGCTGACCATGACCGGCACGTTCCTCGGCACGCCCGGCTACACCGCGCCGGAGATCTTCGCCGACGAGCACGTCGACTCGCCGGCGGACGTGCACGCCTGGGCGGCGACGGTGGCGTTCGCGGCGACCGGGCGGCCCACGTTCGGGCGGGGGACGGCCGAGGCGCAGATGTACGCCGTGCTCAACGGGCAGGCCGACCTCAAGGGCGTGCCGGTCGAGCTGCTGCCGCTGGTGCGCGCGGCGCTCAACCGGGAGCCGGGCAAGCGGCCCACGGCGGCGTTGCTGGCCGACCGGCTGTCGCGGCTGGCCAGGGTCACCAGCGCGACCGAGACCGACGCGGGCGGCGAGGCGGCCGAGGAGGCGCCGCCGTCGCGGGGGCGGGGCGCGGACGAGGGCGCGCGGGGCGAGGCCAAGGCGGCGCGCGGGCGGCCCAATCCGACGGGCGCCGACGGGAAGGTGCCGCCGCCTCGCCGTACCGGTGGTGAGGCGGCGAGGCGGGCCGCCGCCGAGGGGAAGACCACCCAGCCGCGAGGCCGGACGCCTGTGGACGGGGCTGCCGCGCGTGGCCGGACTCCTGCGGATGGGGCCGCCGCGCGTGGGCGCACGCCTGCTGATCCAAGCGCCGCGCGTGGGCGCACTTCTGCTGATCCGACCGCTGCTCGTGGGCGTGCGCCTGTTGATGGTGCCGCCGCTCGTGGGCGTGCGCCTGCTGACGGTGCTGCCGCGCGTGGGCGTGCCGCCGCCGATGGTGCCGCTGCTCGTGGGCGGACGGCTGGTGACGGGGGTGCCGCGCGGGGGCGTACGCCGGCTGATGGGGTTGTGGCGCGGAGCAGGATGGACGGGGCCGCGGCGCGGGCCCGGAGCGCGGCGGACGGGAAGGTGCCCGCGCCGCGCGTCCGGGGCAGCGGCGACGGCAAGAACACCGGGCCGCGGGCGAAGATGACCACGCCCCGCGCCCGTGCGGCCGCCGCCGTACGGACCCGCGCGGCGGCGGCCCGGCCACAGGTCAGGCGGAAGAGCGACGCGCCCACCACGCTGCCCGCGGGCAACGGCGCGCTGCTGCTGCTCGCGGTGCTGGCGGTGCCGTGCGTGGTGACGTCGGTGATCTGGCCGATCGCCTCGATCGCGATCACCGCCGTGTTCGTGGTGCTGACCAGGACGCTCTGGATGAACCACTGGATGATCAGGAACCGGGGCTCCCGGCGGGTGCGGATGACGCTGCGCGTGCTGCTGTTCCCGCTGGCGCTGGCCGGCGCGGCGGGGACCGCGCTGGTGTGGCCCGGCCTGCCCGTCGCGGTGGCGTCGGGCGGGGCGCTCTGGGTGACCGGCGGCGGCCAGATCGACACCGACTGGTGGCAGCAGCCGGCGCCCGTGACCGTGGCGGCCGTGGTGTTCGGGATGCTCTGCGGCGGCATCACCGGTCGCGAGATCGAGCGGATCGGCGGCCGGCTGCCGGACCTGCGCAGGGAGGGACTGCGGGCGCTGGCGGTGCTGGGCGGGTTCGTCGCCCTGTGCGCGGCCGCCGTGCGCGCCATCGCCCTCCTGCTCTAGGACCCCGGCGAAAGACCGGCCCGCCGACGGACGCGGCCGCTCACGCTGACCGGCCGCGCGTGGCGATGGCGCCGGTCAGCCCTGGCCGCCGTCGCGGCGGGAGAAGCGGTTGAAGATGCGCTCGCCCGCGTTGACCGCGCCCTCGGCGACGTCGCGCAGCACGCCGATGAACGGGTCCTGCGACTGCTGCCAGGACGCGCGGTAGGACTCGGCCGCCGCCTTGACCTCGTCGGTGACCCGTGCGCTGGCGTCGTCCTCGCGGCGCGGGTAGTCGCCGCCGAGGATGCGGTCGTAGTCGCCGCTGCGCTGCCACTTGTCCAGCTCGGCCACGCGCACCACGGCGAACGGGTGGGTGGTGCCGAGCAGGTTGAGCACCTTGAGGAAGCCGTCGCGAAGGTCGCCCGCGGTGTCGTACTCGTTGTACTGCTCCAGGAACGCCTCGATGTTCATCTCGTGGGTGTAGGCGCCGCCGGCGAGCTTCATCAGCGCCCGCTTGCCCGCGTCGGGGTCCTGGCCGACGAGCAGGCCGCCGCGGTCGGAGGACAGCTCCGACTTGCGGTACCACTCCTCCAGGCCCGCGACGATGGCCCGCAGGCCGATGTAGCCGAGCGGGATCCAGGCGACGCGGGTGGCGAGGCGGGTGAGGATGTCGAGCATCGTCCGGTAGACCGCGTGCCCCGAGAGGATGTGGGCGGTCTCGTGGCCGATGACGAAGCGCTGCTCCTCCTCGTTCATGAGGTTGAGCAGGCCGGTGGTCACGACGATGAACGGGTCGTCGAAGCCGATGGCCTTGGCCTGGACCTGCGGGTCCTGCTGGACGTAGATCTCCGGGATGCGGTGCAGGTCGAGGGTGTAGGCGGCGTCGCGGCCCATGTCGTAGAGCGAGCGGAACTGCGTCTCGCTGACGCGGACGGCCGAGGCGAGGTACATCAGGCGGAGGCGGCGCTCGCTGATGAGACCGGACATCTGCTTGAGAACCGTGTCAAACCCACTCAACTTACGCAGAGCGACCAGGGCGGACCGGTCTGCGGGGTGTTCGTAGGCTCGGGACGAGATGCCGGGCAGTTGGACGCGATTGCGGTCCGGGGTGGTCGTCATGCCCGGCATGCTACGTCCGCAACCGAAGTCTTGCGCGGACATCACGAAGGGGGGTGCCATCGAGTTGTGGTGCTGCGTCCGCGTAAGGTCCGTTCCATGAAGAACGCGTCGGGTGTGCAGGGGATGCGACGAGTGGGAGTCATGGGCGGGACGTTCGATCCCATCCACCACGGACACCTTGTCGCGGCCAGCGAAGTCGCCCACCACTTCGAGCTGGACGAGGTCGTCTTCGTCCCGACCGGACGGCCGTACCAGAAGTCCGAGCGCGAGGTGTCCGCCGCCGAGGACCGCTACCTCATGACGGTCATCGCCACCGCCTCGAACCCCCGTTTCTCCGTCAGCCGGGTGGACGTGGACCGTCCCGGGCCGACGTTCACGATCGACACCCTGCGCGACATCGCCAACATTTACGGTCCGGACGTCGAGCTGTTCTTCATCACCGGCGCCGACGCGCTCGGCGCGATCCTCGACTGGCAGCAGGCCGACGAGCTGTTCGAGCTGGCGCACTTCGTCGGCTGCACGAGGCCCGGCCACACCCTGCACGATCCCGGCCTGCCCGAGGGGCGGGTGACGCTGCTGGAGATCCCCGCGCTGGCCATCTCGTCGTCGGAGTGCCGGCAGCGGGTGGCCAAAGGGGAGCCGATCTGGTATCTGGTTCCCGACGGGATCGTGCAGTACATCAACAAACGAGGGCTGTATCGCGCCCACGGGTGAAGGTATCCATGCCGTACGTGAGGGGTTTCGGCCTGGACGGGTACCCTCAACATATAGGCATGCTGCCGACACAGGAGGACAGACCCGCATCGTGACCGCATCTGACAGAGCCGTCCAGCTCGTGCGCATCGCCGCGGAGGCCGCGGCCGAAAAGCTGGCCGATGACATCCTCGCCTACGACGTGAGCGAGCAGCTCGTCATCACCGACGCGTTCCTGCTCTGCTCCGCCACCAACGACCGCCAGGTCCGTGCCATCGTCGACGAGATCGAGGAGCGGCTGCGCACCGAGGCCGACGCCAAGCCCGTGCGCCGCGAGGGCGAGCGTGAGGGCCGCTGGGTGCTGCTCGACTACATCGACATCGTCGTGCACGTCCAGCACGAGGAGGACCGTACGTTCTACGCCCTGGAGCGCCTGTGGAAGGACTGCCCGGCCATCGCGCTGCCGGAGAGCGTCATGCAGGCCAACCTGCAGCGGGCGCGCGCGTGAGCGGACGGGCCGGGCTTCCCGGCGGGGAAACCGCATGAGCCGGCGCATCGTGTGTCTGCGCCACGGGCAGACGTTGTGGAACGTCGAACGACGGTTCCAGGGCCACTCCGACATCCCGCTCGACGAGACCGGCATCGCGCAGGCCGCCAGGGCCGCCTCGCTGCTGGCCTCGCTCCGTCCCACCGTCATCGTCTCCTCCGACCTGCAGCGGGCCAACGACACAGCGCTCGCGCTGGGCCGCCTGGTCCGGCTCGACGTGCACGTCGACAAGGACTTCCGCGAGCGCGGGGGCGGCCAGTGGGAAGGGCTGACGCGGGAGGAGATCGCCGCGCGCTGGCCCAAGGAGTACGCCGACTGGGAGGCTCCCGACGGCGAGGAGGTCCAGGACGTCGCCGAGCGGGTGGCGTCGGCCATGCGCCGCTGGGCGGCCAAGCTGGACGACGACGGCCTGCTGGTCGTGGCCTCGCACGGCGCGGCGCTGCGGCTCGGCATCTGCGAGCTGCTCGGGCTGCCCGAGGAGCTGTGGCCGGCGCTCGGCGGGCTCGGCAACTGCTCGTGGTCGGTGCTCCAGGAAGGGCGCAAGGGCTGGCGGTTGCTGGAGCACAACGCCGGCACGCTGCCTGAGCCCATCAGCAGCGACGACAAACCGGACGCCGAGGTCTGAGAACGGCCGGGCGGCCGTGCGGCTCGGGGGCCGTGCGGCTCGCTCGCCTCGCTCAGGAGGCGGTGTGCCGCTCCCGCGCGTCGAGCAGCTCGTCCCAGTGATCGGCCGCCCACGCGCAGGCCGCCTCCAGCGGCTCCAGCATGCTGCGGCCGAGCGGCGTCAGCGCGTACTCCACCCTGGGTCTCGGGTCGTCGTGCACGGTGCGCGAGACGAGGCCGCCGCGCTCCAGCCCGCGTAGCGACTGCGTGAGCACCTTCGGGGTGACGCGGTGCAGCGGCACGCGGAGCTCCGAGAACCGGCGCGGGCCGTCCTCCAGACAGCGGATGATCAACGCCGCCCACTTGTCGCCGAAGCGGAACGGCACCAGCGGCGACGGGCACAGCTCGTCGAAGAGGTCGGCGGGCAGCGGCTGCCGGTGCGTCATGGTGTCTCTCCCGCGGGTCTCGGTATCCAGGAGGTAACCGCCCTCGCGGCTATCTTTCCGGAGCATCGACGCAACGGGAGGTATTCCGACGATGAGCAGGTACGTGATTTTCGGGGCCGGCGGCCGAGCCGGCCGGCGGGCCGTCGCCGAGGCGCGCAGGCGCGGCCACCAGGTGACGGCCGTGGTCCGCGACCCGGCACGGTACGACGGCCCGGCGGACGACGGCGTACGGGTCGCCGCGGGGGACGTCACCGACGCGGCCGACGTCGCCGCCCTCGCGGCCGGGCACGACGCCGCGATCAACACGGCGGCGGTGATCGGCTCGGACACCTTCTTCAGCGACGCGGCGCGGGCCCTCGTCAAGGGCCTGCGGCAGGCCGGGGTGGACCGGCTCGTCGCGGTCGGGATCGCCACGCTGCTGCCCGGGCCCGACGGGATCCTGCTGCTGGACGTGCCCGGCTTCCCCGCCGAGTTCCGGCCCTTCTGCCTGGCCCACGCCGCCGGTCTCGAGGTGCTGCGTGCCGAAGGCGGCGGGCTGGACTGGGTGTACGTCAGCCCGGCCGGCGACTTCGACCACGAGGGGGAGCGCAGCGGCCGGTACGAGGTCCGCGAACACGGGGACATGGCGCTCCGCGTCTCGTACGCGGACTTCGCGATCGTCCTGCTGGACGAGGCGGAGAGCCCACGGCACCGTGGCGGCCACCTGGCCGTGACCTGAGGCCCGGGTTTCGCGGGAGAGGCGATTAGGCGAATCCGGGCGGATGGCTATATGCTCTCGGAGCGCCGCAACGGGCAGGCTCGTAGCGGTGACCAGGGGCTATAGCGCAGTTGGTAGCGCGCCTCCATGGCATGGAGGAGGTCTGGGGTTCGAATCCCCATAGCTCCACCACCACAGAAACGGCGGCGTCCTCACGGACGCCGCCGTTTTCCGTGTGTGGGTCAGGTGGTGCAGGCGGCGCCGTTCAGGGTGAAGGACGAGGGGGCCGCGGTGTTGCCGTTGTGGGTGGCCTGGAAGCCGAACTGGGTGGACGCGCCGGGCGCCAGGGTGCCGTTGTAGCTCACGTTCCTGGCCGTCACCGCGCCCGAGGCGGGGGAGACGGTGGCGTTCCACGCGCCGGTGACCGTCTGCCCGGCGGGCAGCGTGAAGGCCAGCGACCAGGACGAGAGCTGCGTGGTCCCGGTGTTGGTGATCGTCACGGCGGCCGTGAAGCCGTTGTTCCAGGTGTTCATGGCGTACGCGACCTTGCAGGCGCCGCTCGGGGTGACGGTCGGGGTGACGGTCGGGGTCGCGGTCGGCGTCTGGGACGGGCCGCCGCCGGGGGTGTCCAGGCCGAGGAAGGCCAGCACCATGGCGGCCATCCCGCCCTGCGGCAGGCTGTGCCCGACGCCCTGGAGGCTGATGCCCTCGACCGCGACGGTGGTGCCGGTGCCGCCGTAGCGGGTCCTGGTCCAGCCGGAGCGGGGCTGGTCGGTCATGGACGGGGTCTGGCTCAGGCCGTGGACGTTGGTCCACTGCTTGATCTCCTCGGCGAAGTTCGGGTAGCGCAGGGTGGTGTCCTCGGTGCCGTGCCACACCTGCATGCGGGGGCGCGCCCCGGTGTAGCCGGGGTAGGCGGCGCGCACCAGGTCCCCCCACTGCTGCGGGGTCTTGATGAGCTGGCCGTTGGCGCAGGTGCTGTTCCAGCTCGACCCGTCGGTGGTGGCGAAGCAGCCGAACGGAACGCCCATGAACGCCGCTCCCGCCTTGAACACGTCCGGGTACGCGCCCAGCAGCACGTTCGTCATCATGCCGCCGGAGGAGGCGCCGGTGACGTACGTGCGGGCCGGATCGGCGTTGTAGCGCTGCTGCACGTACCTGACCATGGAGACGATGCCGACCGGGTCGCTGCCGCCGTCGTGCCGCAGCGCCTGCGGCGAGGAGACGTCGAAGCAGGACCCGCTGCGCGTCGCCGAGGGGTAGACGACGATGAACTTGTACTGGTCGGCGAGCGAGGCGAACTCGGTGCCCGAGTAGAAGGCCGGGCCGGAGCCTGTGCAGTAGTGGACGGCCACGAGCAGCGCCGGGCGGGTGCCGACGCCGTCGGGCACGTAGAGATGCATGCGAAGGTTGGTGGGGTTCGTGCCGAAGCCGGTCACCTCGGTGAGCTGGGCCGAGGCGGCCGGGGGCGCCGAGATCAGCATCGCGACGACGAGCGCCATCGCGGCGACCGCGGCGCTGGCCAACCGCGTTGTCAGTTTCATCCGGGCTCCTCTCGATGGCCTGAAACATTGCGAGTGTGTTGAGAAACTTTCACCCTCGCAACAGGCCAGGTCCACCGGGGCCGGACCCGCCCTCCTGAGCTGCGAGCCGGCGGAAACTAGGCGGGCTCCGGCGTGAAAGTTTCCCCTGCCGCGTAACGCTCGGCCAGAGCCGCGGCGGTCGCGCCGATCCGCTCCCGCAGCTCGGCCGGAGCCAGCACCTCCGCGTCCACCCCCAGGCGCAGGAACTCGGCCAGCGCGTGCTCGACCGACTCGATCGGCACCGTGACCCGCGTCCACCCCTCCGCGTCCGGCGCCCCGGCGGTGCGCCGCGCCGCCTCCACCATGCCCGGCGTCATCAGGTCGGGCAGCCGCTCCAGCCCGCGCGGCGACAGCCGCACCACCGCCTCGCCCCGCCGCAGCCGGGCCTCGAACGCCTCCAGATAGGCCGCCCAGTGCGCCGCCAGGTCGAACCCGCGCGGCCGGGTGAAACCCTCGTCCAGTGTGCGCAGGCCGAGGATCTGCGAGACGCGGTAGGTCCGCACGTCCCCGTCCGTCCCCGCCACGAGATACCACCGGCCCGCCTTGACCACCAGCCCGTACGGGTCCAGCAGCCGCTCCACCTCCTGCGGCTCCTTCCACCGCCGGTAGACGACCAGGATCCGCCGCTCGTTCCACACGGCGTCGGCCACGGCCGGCAAATGGGCCAGGGGTTCCCGTTCGCGGTACCACGTGGGCGCGTCCAGGTGGAAGCGCTCCTGGAGCCGCCCGGCCCGGTCGCGCAGCTCGACCGGCAGCGCGGCCATGAGCTTGAGCTGGGCCGCCGTCACCACCGCGCCGAGGCCCAGCTCCGCCGCGGGACCGGGCAGCCCCGCGAGGAACAGCGACTCGGCCTCGTCCGCGGTCAGCCCGGTGAGCCGGGTGCGGTAGCCGTCGAGCAGCTGGTAGCCGCCGTTCGGGCCGGCGTCGCCGTACAGGGGGATGCCGGCGGCGTGCAGCGACTCGACGTCGCGGTAGATCGTACGGACCGAGACCTCCAGCCGCTCGGCCAGCTCGCGTGCGGTCAGCCGGCCCCGGGTCTGCAGGAGCAGCAGGATCGACACCAGGCGGGAGGCACGCATGGTCGCTGACATTACCTGTCAGTGACCCCGGCGTACGGTCCCCCGCATGAACGATTTCGACTTTTTCGCCGGCCACTGGAACGTCGTCAACCGCCGGCTCGTCAAGCCCCTGTCCGGCAGCGACGAATGGGACGAGTTCCCCGGCCACTCGGTCGCCACCCGGCACTTCGCCGGCGCCGCCAGCTTCGACGAGATCACCTTCCCCACCAAGGGCTGGAACGGCCTGACCGTGCGCGTCTACAACCCCGGCACCCGCCAGTGGTCCATCTACTGGGCCAGCAGCGCCCGCGGAGAGCTCGACACCCGGCCCATGGTGGGCGCGTTCGACGGCGACCGGGGAGTCTTCTACGGCGACGAGACCGTGGACGGCCGGCCGGTCCGCGCCCGGTTCGTCTGGACGCGGATCGACCAGGACACCGCCCGCTGGGAGCAGGCGTTCGCCGAGGCGGGCACCGACGACTGGGAGACGAACTGGATCATGGACTTCACGAGGAAGTGACCGCCGTGCCCGGCGGCCCGGCCGCCGAGGACTGCGTGCCGCGCATCCACAGGATCCCGGCCACCGCCAGCGCGCCGAGCAGCAGCACCAGCCCGCCCACCACGACCACCCACCACCAGCCGGCGCGCGGCGGCTTGGCCTCGTAGAGCTGGACGTCGGGCAGCATGTCAGGGGTGTAGTCCAGCCGCTGGGTGGCGGGCGGGTCCTGGGGCTCCCGCCGGGGCGGGGGCGACTCGGGGTGGGGGAGGCGGTGCCGGATGGTCTGGTCGGGGTCCGGCTCCTGGCGGCCGGGCTGGTGCGCAGTCATGGGCCCCTCGAACGCGCTGGGTGGGGAGTGTCAGGCTTTCCGCCGACATTGTCACACTTTCGCCTGCTGCCCCGTCCAGATCGCATGACACGTGTGCTGGTGACTGGAGGCAGCGGCCGGCTCGGCCGCGCGGCGCTGGAGACCCTGACGAAGGAGGGGTACGAGACGCGGGCGACCAGCCGGTCGCCGCGCGCCTCCGAGGCGGGCGGCGTACGGTGGTTCGGCGCGGACCTGACCACCGGGCGCGGCCTGGAGGAGGCGGTGGAGGGGGCCGACGTGGTCGTGCACCTGGCCTCGGCGGCGTACCGGGGGCGTTACACCCGGCGTCTCGAACTGGACGGCACGGGGGCGCTGCTCGCGGCGGCGCGGGCGGCCGGCGTACGGCACCTGGTCTACATGTCGATCGTCGGCGCCGACCGGGTGCCGCTGGGCTACTACCGGCTCAAGGTCCAGGCCGAAGGGCTGGTACGTGACAGCGGGGTGCCGTGGACGGTGCTGCGGGCCACGCAGTTCCACGAGTTCGTGGAGCTGGGGCTGCGCGGCATGGCCCGGTTCGGGGCGCTGGTGGCCGATCCCGGCATCCCTGCGCAGCCGGTGGACGTCAGGGACGTGGCCCGGCGGCTGACGGGGCTCATCGAGGCCGGGCCCCGGCAGGGGACCGAGGAGTTCGGCGGGCCCGAGGTGCTGACCATGGACGGGGCCGCCGAGAGCTGGCTGCGGGCGCGCGGGCTGCGCCGGCCGGTGCTGCGGATGCCGATCCCCGGCGCGCTCGGCAGGGCCTTCCGCGCCGGTCATCTCGTCACCCAGGCCCGGCCGACAGGGGAGCTCACCTGGGAGCGGTACCTGCGGGGCGAGTGAGGGGACGGGCGGCGGTCAGCCGTACGGGCCCTGGCCGTAAGGCGGCTGCGGCGGGTGCTGGCCGCCGGGCTGCGGAGGCTGCTGCGGGTAGGGCTGCTGGCCCTGCGGCTGCTGCGGATACGGCTGCGCTTGCGGTTGCTGGGGGTAGGGCTGCTGGCCCTGCGGCTGCTGGGGGTACGGCTGGGGCTGAGGCGCCGGCTGGTTCCAGCCCTGCTGCTCCCAGCCCGCGGGCGGCTGCTGCCACCCCTGCGGTCCAGGCGAAGGGGCGGGCGCGGGCGTGGTCCGCCGCGCGACCACCCCGCCGATCAGCAGGCCGAGGCCGACGAGATGGATGATCGAGCTGATGGCGACCGACACGGACAGCCCCGCGGCCAGGCCCAGCAGGCCGACCAGCTCCCTCTGCAGGAAGCTCTGCGCCACGGCGAAGCCCGCGCCGACGAGGAGGACGACGCAGCCGGCGATCCCGAGCACGGCGCCGCGCCCCTGCTCGCGCCGGCGCATCGCCATGAGGACGAGGCCGACGAGCAGGAGAATGCCGTTCAGCAACGCGCTGACGAGGCTGATGACCATGAGCGAACCGGTGTCTGTCAAGGGAGGACTCCTGCGGGGATCGGGGGACCTGTCAGGAAGGCTGCGGCGACGGGCGTAGCTCGGCTATCGCCCGGCCGATCGCGTCCTCGTCGAGCGGCCCCTGGTAGCGGACGCCGTTGAGGAAGAGGGTGGGGGTGCCGCGGACGCCGCTCTCGCGGCCGGAAGCCTCGTCGAGGGCGATCCTGGAGGCGTGCCGCGGCACGTCCTCCCACGGCTCGACGCCGAGCCGGGCGGCGTGGCGCTCCAGGTCGGCGTCGCTGAGTGAACGCTGGTTGTCGTAGAGGACGTCGTGCATCTCCCAGAAGCGGCCCCGGTCGCCCGCCGCCTCGGCGACGATCGCGGCCGAGGCGGCGCGCGGGTGGATGGTCCGCAGCGGGAAGTGCCGGAAGACCAGGCGTACGTCGGGGTTGTCCCTGAGCAGCCGCGTCAGCACGGGGTGGAGGCGGCCGCAGTAGGGGCATTCGAAGTCGCCGTACTGGACGATGGTGATCGGGGCGTCGGCCCGGCCGCGGATGTGGTCGCGCGGCCCGACGGGCACCGACAGCAGTTCGGGCAGCTCCTCGTCGGGCTCGGCCTCGGGCGGGGCGCAGACCCCGCCGCGGTCCCACGCCATCCGGAAGATCACCCAGCCCATCGCGGCGGCCAGCAGCGAGCCGGCCAGGATGCCGATCTTGGCCTCGGCGCGGATGGCCGGGTCGTCGAAGGCCAGGTCCACGATGAACAGCGCCACCGTGAACCCGATGCCGGACACCGCGGCCCCGCCGAACAACTGCCCCCACACCAGGTTGCCGGGCAGGATGCCCCACTTGAGGCGGAGCGGCAGCCACGTGCCGAGCGCGATGCCGGCGAACTTGCCGAGCAGCAGGCCCGCCACGACCCCCCACGACACGGGCGAGGTGAGCGCCGCCCGCAGGGTCTCGCCGTCCAGCCGCACCCCCGCGTTGGCCAGCGCGAACACCGGCACGATCACGTAGCTGCTCCACGGGTGCAGGCGCAGTTGCAGCCGCTCGTTGACGGAGACGGCGTGCCGGACCCGCAGGGTGGCCTCCCTGGCGGCGCGGGCGCTCGGCTCGTTCGTGAACTCGTGGACGGCCTCGCCGGCGAGGAGCAGCTTCTGGTCGGAGGGGGCGTAGACGAAGACGAGCACGCCGAGCGCGATGCCGACCAGCGTGGGGTGGATGCCGCTCTCCAGTGTGGCCAGCCACAGCCCGAACCCCAGCACGATGTACGCCGGCGCCCGCCAGATCCTCAGCCGGCGCAGCGTCACGATGGCCGCCAGCAGCACCGCCGCGGTGAGCAGGGCGGGCACCGACAGCTCGCTCGTGTAGAACAGCGCGATGATGAGGATGGCGAGCACGTCGTCCACGATCGCCAGCGTCAGCAGGAACGCCCGCAGCGGATCGGGGCACCGCGCGCCGACGACGGCCAGCACGCCGAGCACGAAGGCCGTGTCGGTGGCGATCGGCACGCCCCAACCGGCCGCGCCGGGGCCGCCCGCGTTGAGCAGCAGGTAGATGCCCGCGGGCACGAGCATGCCGCCCAGCGCCGCCAACGCCGGCACCGCGATCAGCCGCCGGTCGCGCAGCTGTCCGAGCCGGACCTCGTACGAGATCTCCAGGCCGATGACGAAGAAGAACAGCGTCATCAGCCCGTCGTTGACCCAGTGGCGCAGGTCGAGCGAGAACTCGGCCGTCCCGAACGACAGCCCCATCGGGGTGTGCCAGAACGCCTCGTAGGTGTCAGTCCAGGGGGAGTTGGCCCAGATCAGCGCGAGGACGGTGGCGACGAGCAGCGCGCTGGTGCTGCCCGCCTCGGTCCGGAAGAACGTGCGCAACATCGTTTTGATCGCCTCCCCGGAGGTCGATCCTAAACGCGCGGACGCGATGCTCACCGGGCGGGAGTGGTCACTCCGGGGCGAAGAACAGCTGGACCGCCGCGTCGCGGGCGAGCAGGAAGCCGATGATGCCGATCGCCCAGCTCACCATCGACGCCGAGTGCCTGGCCAGCCAGTCCCGCAGCCGCTCCAGCCGGGATTCCAGCCGGGCCCCTGTGACGGCGCGCAGGCCCATGAGGGCGAGCGGCGGCGTGATCATGACGAGGACGTACCCGGCCAGCAGCGGCAGCCACTGCGCGGCCGGCAGGCCGGAGGTGGTCATGACGCCGACCGCCGCCAGGTAGGGGACCATCGTGGCCACCTCGACCGCCCCGGCCGTCAGCCCGAGCAGCACCATCGTGCGGGGCCCGCCGACGCGCGGCTCGAAGCGGCGCTCGGGCAGGCCGCGCTTGGCGCGGTACTTCGGGTCGAACCTGAAGCTCAGCGCGAACAGGCCCACGCCGAGCGCGAGCTGCACCCCGTACGCGACCTCGCTGTGCAGGGCCTCGCCGAGGCCGTCCATGACCGCGGACAGGCCCAGCATGAGCGCGACCCCGACCAGGAAGTAGAAGACCGCGATCGTGCCCAGGTAGACGAGCTGCCCCGACACCCTGGACCGCTCGCCGGCCAGCAGCAGGTAGAGGGGGATGACCAGCGTCCCGAAGCTGGTGCTGTCCACCAGTGCGAAGGCGGCGAGGGTGAGCATCAGGCCGATCGTCATGACACGATCATCGCGGCCGGGGCCCGCCCCCGCCTCCTACGCCGGAGCGAACCCGGCGTACATCCTTCGATGCACGCCGGGCGCTCTCACGGGGTCACAGGCCGCGCAGATAGGCCAGCGACGGCGCGAAGAAGTATTCCCCGCCCTTCATCGTGACCGTCTGCGGCACCTGGGCCTGCGGCGGCGACTGCTCGGGCTTGCCCCAGACCTTCGGGAACGTCACCTTGATCGCCCGCTCGCCCTGCCCGATGACCGGGTCGTGGCCGGTCGCCGGGTTCTCGAAGTCGGGATTGCCCGCCCAGGTCCGCTGGGTGAACTCGAACTGGTCGACCAGGCTGCTGTTGAACGCCATGAACAGCAGCCCGACCTCGCCGCTCGGCCGCGTCGCCGGGGGCGCGTCGTCCCACGGCTGGTCGCCGCGCCGCCCGTAGGTCTGCCCGCGCCTGGCCATGAGCACCTCGCGGCCGAACGAGCGCGGGTTGGTCTTCCTGATGTGGCCGCTGAAGGGGCACTTGCTGCCGTCGTCGCCCTCGAAGGTGAAGTCGTTGGCCACCGGGCCGCCGCCGGCCTTGGCCCTGCCGGTCAGCGGCGTGCCGTCCTTGAACCGGCCGACGAGCATGGCGCCCGCCCGGTGCCGGTCGCCGCCCTTCAGCCCGAGGTCGTCGGCGAGCCGCTCCTCGATCTCCTTGAAGGCGCGTACGTTCTGCTCCAGCTTCCTGAAGACCAGGTAGCTGCCGTGGTGGCGGCGCGGGTCGGGCGAGAAGGGGTCCGGCACCAGCACGTTGGCCAGCGGGAAGGCCGGGTCCCAGCGCTTGCGCGGCTCGCGGTCCACCTCGTCCTTGAGGAACAGCGGCTGGCTGCGGCCGTCCACGTAGCCGAAGTGCTCGATGCCGTCGCCGGCCGGGTTGCGCATGCCCCGGCCGATCTCCTCGCCGAGCAGCCGGGCGCTGGCCGGCAGCGCGCCGATGATCTCGTCCCGCAGCGTCGCCACCGGTCCGGGCCGGTCGTCGCCGATGAGCACGACGGCGTGGATCTCGCGCTGGTAGGCGCGCTCCCACTGCTCGACCGGCGGGTCCTCGACCTCGGCGACGCGCCGCTTCATGCCGTCGCGGAACGCCCGGTCGCCGAAGGCGCGCACCTCCTCGACCGAGTGGCCGAGGTCGCGGTAGCCGGCCTTGCTGATGCCGATCCCGACGTACGGGGTGCCGCGCCGCCCCCGGCCCGCGAAGTCGCGCACCTCCTCCAGGTGCCGGCGCGCGGACTTCATCCACGTGGTGGCCACGTGCCGCAGGAACGCCCTGCCTTCGGCCGCGTCGTTGAACCGGACGAACAGGACGGACAGGTGCTCGCGTACGTGAGCGCGCAGAATGTTCGGCTGGAGGTTGTCGAGCATCGCCTTGGTGTCCGCGTCGAGCGTGGCCGAGTCCCAGGCCAGGGGTTGTGCGTTGTTCAGGTCGACTGGCATCGCCAAGTCCCTTTCCCCGTTTCGGAATGGAATTTTCCGAGCCCCCACTTCTAGGACTCCCGGGAGGCGGAGAAAGTTTCCTCGCGGGGCTACCGCGCCGGACGTACGCGGGCGGCCTCCTCCGGGACGATGGCCGGCCGCGCCCCGCGGTGGGAGCGTGGTGCCATGGACACGATCCGCAGGGCCCTGGGCCGGCTCTCCCTGCTGTACGCGCTGATCTTCCTGGTGGCGGCGCTGCTGCACGCCGGGGCGGGTCCCGGCCCGCTGCGCCGGCCCCCGGTGCCGCCCGCCGTGGTCACGGAGGCACTGTGCTGCGCCGCGATGCTGGTCGGCGCGTACGGCGCGCTGAGGCCCCGGCCGTGGGCGTGGGACGGGCTGATCTACACGCACGCGGCCGCGCTGGGCGGCGTGCTGCTCGGCGTGCTCGCGACGGCGCTCGTGCCGGGGGTGCAGGCGGGCACGCTGCTCGTGGCGTATCACGGCACGGTCGCGGCCCTGCTCGCCGCCGGCCTCGGCGCGGCCTTCTACGTCTCCAGGGTGCGCAGGTAGCCGGCCGCCTCGGCGAGGCGGTCCTCGCCGAACACGCGGATGCCGTGCCGCTCCAGCAGCGCCGTGGTGACCCCTTGCCCGGGCGTCCTGCGGCCCGCGAAGGAGCCGTCGTAGACGGCGAGCGCGCCGCACGACGGGCTGCCCTCCTTGAGCACCGCCATCCGGGCGCCCGCCGACCGGGCCGCCTCCAGCGCCGCCCGCGCGCCCGCGAGGAACGCCTCCGTCACGTCGTCGCCGCCGGACGTGAGGACCCGGGCCGTGCCCGCCAGCACCGCGGCGCCGCCCGCGCCCCCCTCGATCTCGGCGGCCGGGCGCGGCACCGGCAGCCCGCCCGCCACCTCGGGACAGAACGACACCAGCCGGCCCTCCGCCCGCCAATCGGCGAGCACCGCGGCCGAGCTGGTCTTGGCACCGCCGTCGTAGCGGACCTTGCGGCCCATCAGGCAGGCGCTGACGAGGATCTTCTCCACGTCTTCGATCCTATGAGCACGATCGGCACCAGCGAGAGCGCGGCCAGCGCGGCGGCGCAGCCGAAGGCGTAGGCGAAGGGCCGGGCCGCGCCCGCCGCGGTGAGCAGTTGCAGCAGCACCGCGAGCACCGCGACGCCGAAGGAGGAGGCGAGGCGGAGCGCGATCGTGCTGAGCGTGGTCGCCGCCGGGATGGCGGCGCGCTCCAGCGTGGCGTACGCCGCCGCGACCACCGACGTCGACACCAGCCCGTGCCCCAGCCCGGCCACGAGGATGGGCACCGGCCCGGGGAACGCCGCGAACGCCGCGATCCCCGCCACCACGGCGGCCACGCCGGTCGCCGCGACGCCGCGCGCGCCCCGGCTGTCGGTGAGCCTGCCCGCGATCGGCAGCGTGAGCGCCGCCCCGATCCCGAGGGGGGCCAGCAGCAGCCCGGCCTCCAGCGGGCCGCCGCCCCCGGCGAGCTGGCTGTGCAGCGGCACGAGCACGGTGAAGCCGAGCATCGCCGCCGAGTAGCAGGCGAGCGCCACCACCGCGGCGGCGAACGTACGGTCGCCGAGCAGCCGCAGGTCCACCAGCGCGCCCGGCACCCGCAGCGCCCGCACCGTGAACGCCGCGACCAGCGCGAGCCCGATCCACAGCGCGGGATGCGCGAACGAGGCTCCGCCGCCGACCTCCGACAGGCCGTGGATCAGCGCGGCCAGCCCGGGGGAGAGCAGCGCCAGGCCGAGCACGTCGAGCGGCTGCCGGGGCGCGGCGGCCGGATCCGGCTCGCGCGGCAGCAGCAGCGCCGCCGCGATCAGCGCCACCGCGCTGATCGGCAGGTTGACCAGGAACAGCCACCGCCAGCCGGGCCCTTCGACGACGAGGCCGCCGAGCGGCGGCCCGAGCACCGGCGCCAGCATGGACGGCACCGTGATCAGCGCCATGGCGCGGCCCATGCGCTCCTTGCCGGCCGCCTGCGCCAGCATCGCCTGGCCCACGGGCATGAGCAGGCCGCCGCCGAGCCCCTGGACGGCGCGGAAGGCGACCAGGCTGCCGGCCGACCAGGCCGCGGCGCAGAGCGCGGAGCCGCCGGCGAACAGCACGAGCGAGACCAGCCAGACGCGCCGCGAGCCGAAGCGGCCGACGGCCCAGCCGGTCACCGGGACGGTCATCGACATGGCCAGCAGGTAGCCGGTGACCGCCTGCTGCATGGTGGCGGGGGTGGTGCGGAAGTCGTGGGCGAGCGTGGTGAGCGCCACGTTGACCACCGTCGAGTCCAGCATCGTCATGACGCCGCCCAGGAAGACCACCAGGGCGGTCGTCACGAAGGGGGTTCGTACGCTGTATCGCATGGCGTACAACGTATCATCACTCGTACAGCGTATCGCCTGGCTTAGGATCGGGGTTGTGAGCTCTGTCTGGTCGCGTCCCGCGCCGCCCCGCCGCCCGGCTCTGACCAGGGAGGCGATCGTGGCCGCCGCCATCGCGATCGCCGACGCCGAGGGCCTCGCCGCCGTCTCCATCAGGCGGGTGGCGACCGAGCTGGGGGCGCGGGCGATGACGCTCTACTCCTACATCGAGCGCAAGGAGGACCTGCTCGCGCTCATGCTCGACGAGGTCGCCGCCGAGCTGGGCGCCGACGGCCCCGCCCCGGACGACTGGCGCGAGGCGCTGCTCGCCATCGCCCGCCGCGAACGCGACCTCGTCCGCCGCCACCCCTGGCGGATGGACCTGGTCGCGCAGGGCCTGCCCGCGGGGCCCAACGCGCTGCGGCACGTCGAGCGCAAGCTCGCCGTCCTCGCCCGGCTCGGCGTCGAGCCGCCCGCCGCCTGGCGCTTCCTCGCCGCCTGCACCGACTACATGACCGGCTACATGGTCCGCGAGGCGCGGGAGCGCACCGCGCCCCGGCGCGAGGGCGTCAGCGACGCCGAGCGGGCCGCCCTCGCCGAGCCGTACGTCAGGGAGCTGGTGGACGGCGGCGAGCTGCCGCACCTGGCGCCCATGCTGGAGCGGGGCGTCCCCGGCGCCGACGACAACTTCGAGCGGGGCCTGCGCTGGCTGCTCGACGGCATCGAGCGCGAGCTGCCGCGATGAGGGGCGCCGCCCCCGGGCGATAGCCTTACCCCCGATGAACACCACCGTCTCCGCGATCGTCATCACGGTCGCGCTGCTGCTCATGCTGGCGAGCCTCATCACCGCGATCCGCGACCGGCCCATGGGCATGGTCCTGCTGATCGGCTTCGGCGTGCTGGAGGTCGCCGTGCTGGTGCAGGTCGGCTTCGTGATCGCGGCGCTGGCCGGGGGAGCGGAGTCGCCCGAGCCGGCCACGCTGTGGGGCTACCTCATCGGCGAGGTCGTGATCCCGCCCGCGGCGGTGTTCCTGGCGCTGGCCGAGCGCTCCCGGTGGGGGACCGCGATCCTGGTCGTGGCCGGGTTCGCGATCGCGGTCATGAACGCCCGGCTCGGGCAGATCTGGCAGGGCGTGGCATGAGCTCCATCGGCAGCGGGCCTGGGCGGGCGCTGATCGCCGTCTACGGGCTGTTCTCGCTGGCCGCGGGCGCGCGGGCGGCGGTGCAGATCGCCACCAGGTTCGGGGAGGCGCCGCTCGCCTACAGCCTGTCGGCGTTCGCGGCGGCCGTCTACGTCCTGCTCACGGTCGCGCTCTGGCGCGGCGCGCGGCGGCTCGCGCTGGCCGCGCTCCTGGTCGAGCTGGCCGGCGTGCTGATCATCGGCACGGCCAGCGTCCTCGACCCGGCGGCCTTCCCCGACGAGACCGTGTGGTCCGTCTACGGCAAGGGTTATCTCTTCATCCCGCTCGTGCTGCCGCTCGCCGGGCTCTACTGGCTGCGCCGGCAAAGGCGTTGAGGCGTTAACGTCCGGCCCGGCCGGGAAGTGGCTGAACCCATGAGCACGATCGAGCACTCCGTAGACGTCGAGGTCCCCATCCGGGTGGCCTACAACCAATGGACGCAGTTCGAGAGCTTCCCCGAGTTCATGGAAGGGGTGGAGTCGGTCAAACAGGTGACCGACACCCGTACGCACTGGGTGGCGGAGATCGCCGGGGTCCGGCGCGAGTTCGACGCCGACATCACCGAGCAGCACCCGGACGAGCGGGTCGCCTGGCGCAGCGTCGACAAGCCGAACCAGGCGGGCGTCGTGACCTTCCACCGCATCGACGACGGCCACACGCGGGTCACGCTCCAGATGGAGTACGACCCCGAGGGCTTCGTCGAGACCGCCGGCGACTGGCTGCAGCTGGTCCGCATGCGGGTCAACGGCGACCTCAAGCGGTTCAAGCAGTTCATCGAGTCGCGTGGCTCGGAGACGGGCGGCTGGCGCGGCGACGTGCCCGGCCCGCACCAGCACGACGGCGCCGCGCCGCGTACGCACGAGCAGGGCTCCACGTACGGCGGCGCGCAGCAGGTGCCGCCCGGCACGATCGGCGGCACCGACCCGTCCATGCCGGGCGGCGACACGACGCTGCCGGCCCCTGGCGCCTTCCCTCCGCGTGACGAGCCCCCGCAGGGTCCCCGACCGGTCCTGTAAGACACCCCCGACCCGAACGGCGGCCGCCCATGTGGCGGCCGCTGTCGTCTGTCCGGGGGTCAGTAGCACGGGGGAATAAGGCACATTTCGGTCCTGTTAAGGTGGTGATTCGTCCCATGACTTGATGAGTGGAGGATTTTCCCGGCATGAGCGTTCTGGCGTCAGAGCCAAGAGGCAGGACCACCCCCCTCGCCTGGCTCCTCGTGCTGGGGATCGTCCTCGCCGCACTCAACCTGCGGACCGCCGTCACCAGCGTAGGCCCGCTCCTCGACCAGCTCGCCGGGGCGCTCGGCATGACGAGCGTCGGCACCGGCCTGCTCACCACCCTCCCGGTGCTGGCCTTCGCCGGCGTCGGCGCCGTCACCCCGTCGCTCGCCCGGCGGGTCGGCGAGCACCGGCTGCTCCTGCTGGCACTCGTCACGCTGGGCGTGGGGATGCTGGTCAGGTCGCTGGTCGGCTCGGCCCCCGTGTTCCTGCTGAGCAGCGCCGTCGCGCTGTCCGGCGGCGCCGTGGGCAACGTGCTGATCCCGACGCTGATCAAGCGGCACTTCCCGGCGCGCACCGGGATCATGACCACCGTCTACACCACGGCCCTGGCGGCTGGCACGATGCTGGCCGCCGCCGCGACCGTGCCGATCGAGCGCGCGTCGGGGAACTGGCACGTCGCGCTCGGCGTGTGGGCCGCCCTGGCCGCCGTGGCCGCCATTCCGTGGCTTGCGCTGCTGCGCAGTGAGCCGGAGCGGGACACGGCAGGCAGGGAGACCGGGATCCGGCGGATGCTGGGCAGCCGGCTGGCCTGGATGATCGCGATCTACTTCGGCACCCAGTCGATGATCGCGTACATCATGTTCGGCTGGCTCGCCACCATCCTCACCGACGCCGGCTACAGCACCTCCCAGGCCGGGCTGCTCCTCGGCGTGTTCACCGCGCTGAACATCCCGGTCTCGGTCGCCGTGCCCATGATCGCCGCGCGGTTCCGCGACCAGCGGCCGGTGGTGGTCGGGCTCGTCGTCTTCTACGTGGCCGGCTTCGGCGGGCTCTGGGCGGGGCCGGTCTCGTGGGCGCCGCTCTGGGTGACGCTGATCGCCGTCGGCATGGGGTCGTTCCCGCTGGCGCTGGTGATGCTGGGGCTGCGCACCCGTACGCCGGAGGTGACCGCCGCGCTGTCGGCCTTCGGGCAGAGCGCCGGCTACCTCATCGCCGGCGGCGGACCGCTGCTGGTCGGCGTGCTGCGGGAGGCGTCAGGGGGCTGGGCGCTGCCGTACACGCTGATCTTCGTGGTGCTGGCCGTCCAGCTCGCCTCCGGCCTGTACGCCGGCCGCGAGCGGCACCTGGAGGACGAGCGGGCGCTGGGATGATGGACGGGTGAACTCGACTCTCGTCACCTTCCCCAGCGGCCGGATCTCGGGCCGCTCCGAGCTCGTCGGGGTCGTGCCGGTGGGGGACCGGCACGGCCTCGTCGTCGCCGAGACGCCCTTCCACCCCCTCGACCACACCTGGCCCGACCAGCCCGCCGACCGCGGCACGGTCGGCGGGACGCCGGTACTCGACTGCGTGACAGGGGCCCAGTCGGCGACCGGCGAGACCTTCCTGGGGGCGGACATCCCGGCGCGGCGGGGGGAGGAGGGCTGGCGGTGGCTCGTCGTCCACGTGACCGGCGAGGCGCCGCCCCCTCCGGGAGCCGAGGTGGAGCTGGAGGTGGACGCCTCCTACCGCGCGGCGCTCTCGGCCGGCCACACCGCCTGCCACCTCGCCGCGCTCGCGCTCAACGCCGCACTCGCCGGCCGCTGGCGCAAGGAGGCGCCGCTCGACCGGCTCGGCCACCCCGACTTCGACCAGGCCGCGATCACCTCGTCCCGCATCGTCGAGCGCGGCAGCGTCGACGTCTACCGCCTCGGCAAGTCGCTGCGGAAGAAGGGCTTCTCCGCCGAAGGGCTCGACCCCGATGAGGTCGCCGGCGAGGTGAACGAGCGGCTCAAGACCTGGGTCGCCGCCGACGCCCCCGTCCGGATCGACGTCCCCGGCCCCGAGCTGACCGCCCGCCGCACCTGGCGCTGCGAGCTGCCCGAGGGCGAGGCGGCCATCCCGTGCGGCGGCACCCACGTCGCCCGCACCGGCGAGCTGGGCCTGGTCCAGGTCGCGCTCACGCTCGACGAGGCCACCCTGACCATGCACACCACCTGCGGCTGAGACTTTCCGGGGCGCGGGCGCTCCGGAAGTCCTATACACTTGGTGATCGCAAGGGGCTATAGCGCAGTTGGTAGCGCGCCTCCATGGCATGGAGGAGGTCTGGGGTTCGAATCCCCATAGCTCCACCCTTTCCCCCGCTTAACGTGGCGCGCTTCTTCGACTGAGCGTGCTCTGGCCGTACGCGCACACCTCGCGCAGCACGCACTCCTCGCACCGGGGCCGGCGTGCCTGACAGACCGTCCGCCCGTGCCTGATCAGCGCGAGGTGCAGCTCGTGCCGGACCTCCGGCGGCACCATGGGCCGCAGGAGCCGGTGCGCCTCCGTGGCGGAGGTGCCCGGCGGGATCCAGCCGAGCCGGGTGGTCACGCGGTGCACGTGCGTGTCCACGGGGAACGCCGCCCGCCCCATGGAGAACATCAGCACGCAGGCCGCGGTCTTCGGGCCGACGCCCGGCAGCGAGGTCAGGTACTTCTCCGCCGCCTCGTCGTCGAGCCCGTCCAGCCGGTCCAGGGTGATCGCGCCCTCGCGGTCCTCGATCGCCGCCAGGATCTCCTGGATGCGGCGGGCCTTGCGCTCGGCGATGCCGCCGCAGCGGATGGCGTCGGCGATCTCCTCCGGCGGCGCGTCCGCCACCTGCTCCCACGAGGGGAACCTGCCCTTGAGCCGGGCGAAGGCACGGCCGGAGTTGACGTCCGAGGTCGCCTGGGACAGGACCGTCGCCACGACCTGGTCCACGACGGGCAGCGCCGGGCCCGGCGCGAACGCCTCCCGCCCGGCCCGCAGCCGCCGCAGCACCTCCATGACCCGATCGCTCACCCTGCCTCCTGATCCTCGCCCCGGCCGGGCTGGCCGTGACGCAAGGGAACGGACCGGAGGGGAGCCCTCCGGTCCGTCCTATGGCGAACGGTCAGCGACCGTCGGTGGTCTTGCGCCAGTGAAATCCGCCGGGCAGATTGACCGACAGCGTACGACGCCCATCGGCTCTCCGCGTCACCCGGAACAGCCGGTTGCCCCAGCTGTGGCCGACCCCGCCGCGGGACAGGTTCAGCCGTAAGGGGCCCACCTTGATCGACTTACGGTAGCTCCAGCCCATCTCGAACTCCTTCATCGAATGCGAGGGCACTCCACTACCCACGAGAAGCGGGTTCTATCAGGCGTACGGTGGAGTGCATGATCGTGATCGCGCATCTGAGCGACGTGCACATCGGCGCCACCCCCGAGAGCGCCGGACGCGCGCGGGCCGTCATGCGTCACCTCGACGCGCTGCCCGCCGACCTCGACGCCGTGCTGGTGACCGGCGACATCGCCGACCACGGCACCGCCGACGAGTACGAGCAGGCCCGCAAGCTGCTCGCCTCCCGCCATCCCGTGCTGATCGGGCCCGGCAACCACGACGTGCGCGAGGAGTTCCGCCGCGTCCTGCTCGGCGATTCCGATCCGGGCCCCGGCCCGGTCAACCAGGTCCTGCGCACCTCGCGCGCGATCTACGCGATGTGCGACTCCTCCATCCCCCGCGAGCACCCCGGCCACCTGGAGGAGGAGACCCTGGACTGGCTGGAGGGCGTGCTGGCGGACAGCGACCGCCCGGTGTTCGTGGCCTTCCACCACCCGCCGGTGCCGCTGCACGCGCCGCTGCTGGACGACATCATGCTGCGCCCCAGCCCGCGCCTTGCGGAGCTGGTCGGCCATCCCAACGTGGCGGCCGTCCTGGTCGGCCACGCGCACACGGCCGCCGCGACCACGTTCGCCGGCCGGCCGCTCCTCGTCGCGCCCGGCGTGGTCTCCACCCTGACGCTGCCCTGGGAGGGCGGCACCACGTGGGAGACCTGTCTCGACTACGTCCTGCCCCCGTCGCTCGCCTTCCACGTGCTCGACGACGAGGGCAGGATCACCACCCACTACCGCGTGGTCATCGCTCCCTGAGCTCGATGAACGTCACCGAGTGGGCGGGGAAGTCGTAGCCGAAGGAGGCGGACAGGTCGTTCTCCCGCCACTCCTCGGCCGCGACGCGCTCGGGCTCGGCGAGCGTGTTGACGTCGGACGGCGACCCGGTGAGCGAGGTGACCACGGCGGACGGCCGGAACCTGGCGCCGCCGAGGTCCACCGCCGCGCGCACCGCGCTGTCCTGGGCGTTGACGACCTTGAGCGTCACCCGGTCGCCGTCCCTGGACACCACCTGGTAGAGCGGCTCGACCCGGGCGCTGTCCACGAAGTCGTGCACCTTGCGCCCGTCCAGCCAGGTCGTGATCCGCCGCCCGTCCACCTGCACCTTGAGGCGGTGGTCGCGGCCGGTCTCCACGGTGTCGGCCGAGGTGACGAGCGCCGACTTGCCGCCGTCGACGGCCTTCTCGATCGCCGTCTGGGTGTTGTTCCAGCCGCCCACGTTCCACCAGTAGAAGTTTCCGGTGTCCCGCACGCCGAACATCACCAGGAAGCCCTCGTCGCCGCCGGTCTTGCGGGCGGTCACCTCGACCGTGTAGTTCGACCAGCCGGCCGAGCCGGCGGTGGAGCGGGCGTCCTCGACCAGGGCGCTCTGCGTGTACGCGCCGTCCCCTGCCGTCCAGGTGCCGGCCCCCGGCGTCCAGCCGGGCGCGCCCGCCGAGAAGTCCTCCGCGAGCAGGACGCTCCCGTCGGCGGCGGTCACCTTGACGTCGTCGTAGCGGACCTGGGTGCGCCAGGAGCCGAGCCCGACCGCGCCCCTGATGTCCTCGACCGGCCTGGCCTCGCCGGTGAAGGAGCTCGGCAGCACCCGGTCGCCGACGTGGCGGGAGAACAATCGCTGCACGTGGTAGCTGGGGGAGCCGTACGCCTGGTCGTTGTCGAACCAGATGAGGTCCGGCGTCCAGTCCACGTAGTCGACGTTGGCCAGCAGCGGCGCGTACGAGGCCAGCTCGATCACGTCGGAGTTGCGCTCGATGCCGGTCAGGAACGACGCCTCGGCGAGGGCGTTGGAGAAGGCGTTGCCGCGCGAGGCGTACTCGCCGACGAACACCTTGGGCCCGTTGCGGTCATAGGTGTTGTAGCGGTGGTTGTTGGCGAGGAACCAGTCGGGGTTGTTGTAGTAGTGCTCGTCCACGAGGTCGGCCTTCTGGTCGCGGGCGAACTGCCACATCCGGTCGAACCAGGCACCCTGGGAGGTCTGCCCGGAGTTGCTGATGATCTTGATCTTGGGGTACTTCGCCCGGATGGCGTCGGCGAACTTCGGATAGTTCGTGAAGAACTCCGGATAGATCTCCTCGTTGCCGAGCCCGATGTACTCCAGCCCGAACGGTTTCGGGTGCCCCATCTCGGCGCGCTTCCTGCCCCAGGTCGAGGTGACCGGGCCGTTGGCGTACTCGATGAGGTCCAGCGTGTCCTGCACCCAGCGGGCCAGCTTGGCCTCGTCGGTGAGCGGCCGGTTCTCGCCGCAGCCGTTGACGCCCACCGACAGCACCGGCAGCGCCTCGGCCCCGATGTCCTCGGCGAACTGGAAGTACTCGTGGTAGCCGATGCCGTACGACTGGTTGTAGCCCCAGAAGTTGAAGTTCGCAGGCCGCTCCTCGACCGGGCCGATCGTCTCCTTCCACTGGTAGATCCGCCGCCGGTCCTGGTTCAGCGCGTACGGGTCGTAGGTGCCGACGTTGGTCACGCAGCCGCCGGGGAAGCGCAGGAACCGCGGCTTCAGCTCGGCGATGAGTTTCGCCAGGTCGGCCCGCATGCCGTGCCCCTTGTACGTCTCGCGCGGGAACAGCGAGACCATGTCGAGGTCGGTCCGCCCCTCGGGCGCCTGGATCACCAGGCGGCCGGCGTCGGTGGTCGCCGAGGCGGTGAACGAGGCCCGGTACTTCGCCCAGCCCCCCGCCTTGACCCGCACCGCGGCCTTGCCGAGCACCGCCGTGCCGGCCTCGGCGGTCACCGTCAGCGTGGCGGCCGAGTCGCGCCGCGCCCACAGCGACAGGTCGTAGCGCTCGCCGGCCTTGAGCGGCAGGCCGCGGTTGAAGCCCGCGTTGGCGACGCCGGCGGTGCCGCCGCCGGTCACCTCCAGCCGCAGGTGGTTGCGGTTGTTCGGGTTGAGCGGCTGCTCGCCGGAGACGGTCAGGGCGGCGGTGGCGCCGCGCTCGGCCTTGCTCCACGCGGTCAGCCCGGTGTAGGAGGGCTCGTCGGTGGAGTTGAACTCGAACGAGCGGTTCTGCACCAGCTCGGCGTAGAGCCCGCCGTCGGCCGCGTGGTTGATGTCCTCGTAGAAGACGCCGTAGAGGTTGGGGGAGACCTTCGTGCCCGCGGCCCTGGTGTCGGCGGTGAGCGTGCCGGTCGTGTAGCCCTCGACGCGGAACTTCGCCGCCTGGCTCCCCATGACCAGCCGGCCGCCGGTCACGGCCGCGGCGCGGTCGCCGGAGGTGAGCGTGACCTTGCCGCCGCCCGCGTCCTCGATCCGGAAGACCGAGCCGGTGGCGGCCAGGCTCACCCGGTCGGCGGCCTGCAGGAACCGGCCGGTGGCGACGTCCTTGAGCAGCACCCCGTCCCCGCTCGGTACGGCGGTGAGCGCGAGGCCGGTCCGCGGCGGCCGGGCCGAGGCCGTGATCGCGCCGGAGCGGTCGGCCGCCAGGTAGGGCAGCGCCGCCGCGCGCAGCGTGAACGGCCCGTCCGGCACCACGGGTCCGCCCTCGGCCGCCTTGATCGCGAGGTAGTCGAAGTCGACCCGCATGGAGGCGCCGTTCTGCGCCGAGAGCCCGAACAGCCCGAGCCGGCGCACCTCCAGCCTGGCCGTCATGCGGGACGCCTGCACCCAGGCCGTGCCGTCCCAGTACGAGGAGGTGAACTCGTCGCCGCTGCGCGCCAGCTTCAGCGTCTCGGCCGTCGATCCGGGCCGGGCCGCGAACGCCGAGGTGAAGGCGGCCCCCACCTCGGTCGCGGTCTCGATCACCGGCCCGCCGGCGAAGCCGACGTGGGCGAGCCCGGCCCGCACGTAGTTGTCCCAGTCCTGCCAGGCGAGCAGGCCCGCGCTCTGGTAGTCGAGGGAGACGGGCGCGCTCAGCCTGGTCACCACCTCGAAGTCGCCGTCGGGGACGTCGAGGAGGAAGAGGTTGCGCGCGTTGTTGGTGCCCTGGTGGGTGTCACCGGTCAGGGTGTCCAGGTGCAGCGCCCCGCCGGACAGGCTCCAGCGTGACTCGTCGGGGGACAGGACGGTCCAGTCCTGTCCGAGGGCGTCGCCGTCGAACTGGTCGACGACCGCGCCGTCGGGCACGGGGTCCACGGGGTCCGCCGACGCCGCCGCCGGTGGCGGCGCGGCCAGCAGGGCGGCCACCAGCAGGGCCGACAGGGCGATGCGCGTCATGAGTCGGGGGGCTCCTCAAGTCGTGTTAACGCTAACAACGAGTGAGCGTTAACAACGGCGATCCGCGCCACCGTAAAGACCCGCCCCCAAGCACGTCAAGAGCGAGCCTGCGTAACCCGACCGTAATCGGGCGACCTCTTGACGAGACCGGTTGTTAACGTTCACAGTCGGGGCCAAGCCAGGGAAGGAGCACGGCAGTGGGATCCCGCCTGGGGCGTCGCTTACCCGTCATGGCCGATGTGGCCAGGGAGGCCGGCGTGTCGCACCAGACCGTGTCCCGCGTGCTCAACGATCACCCGAACGTGCGCAGCGAGACCCGCGCCCGGGTGCTCCAGGCGATCGACAAGCTCGGCTACCGCCGTAATCTCGTCGCCCGCGCCCTGGTGACCAAGCGGTCGCGGACGCTCGGCGTGGTGAGTTTCGACACCACGCTGTACGGCCCGGCCAGCACGGTGTACGGCATCGAGCAGGCGGCCAGGTCGGCCGGCTACTTCGTCAGCATCGTCAGCCTCAAGTCCATCGATCCCGCGGGCGTCCGTGACGCCCTCGACTACCTGGCCGACCAGGGCGTGGACGGGGTGGTGGTGGTCGCGCCGCAGCGCTCGGCCGCCCGGGCCCTCGCCGACCTGCCGCTCGCCATCCCCACCGTCGCCGTCGAGGGCGGCCAGGCGGGGGAGGTGTCCGTGGTCAGCGTGGACCAGGTCGCGGGGGGCAGGCTCGCCACCGAGCATCTGCTCTCCCTGGGTCACGAGACGGTCTGGCACGTCAGCGGACCGTCGGACTGGTTGGAGGCCGAAGGACGCGTGGCCGGGTGGCGGGCCGCGCTGGAGCAGGCGGGCCGCGAGGCCCCGCAACCGCTCGCCGGGGACTGGAGCCCGCGCTCGGGATACGAGGCGGGCCGCAGCCTGGCGCGCATGACGGACGTGACCGCGGTCTTCGTCGCCAACGACCAGATGGCGCTCGGAGTGCTGCGGGCGTTCACCGAGCAGGGGGTGAGCGTGCCCGGCCAGGTGAGTGTCGTCGGCTTCGACGACATCCCCGAGTCGGCGTACTTCTCGCCGCCGCTCACGACCATCAGTCAGGATTTCGACGCGGTCGGCAGACACAGCATCGAGGTGCTCGTACGGCGACTGGAGGACGGCCTCCAGGAGCGCGAGCGGCTCGTGGTGCCGCCGGCGTTCGTCCGCAGGGCCAGTACGGCCCGGCCCCCGGAAGGTCGCTAGCGGCCGTCCGCGACGACGGCGGTCCCTGGCCCCATCAGGGGTGTTAGCGTTCACATCAGAAGGGAACCCCCCAGTGTTCAAGAGGATCTCGGCCTTGGTCCTCGCCGGGCTCACCGCGCTGTCGGTGACGGCCTGCGGCGGCGGCGACGGCACCACCAGCGCCGGCACCGGCGGTGGCGGCGACGACACGATCACCATGGGCTTCGCCCAGGTCGGCGCGGAGAGCGGCTGGCGGACCGCGAACACCAAGTCCGTCCAGGAGTCGGCGAAGAGCGCCGGCATCACGCTGAAGTTCTCCGACGCCCAGCAGAAGCAGGAGAACCAGATCAAGGCCATCCGCTCCTACATCCAGCAGAAGGTGGACGTCATCGCCTTCTCGCCGGTGGTGGAGTCCGGCTGGGACCCGGTGCTGAACGAGGCCAAGAACGCCAAGATCCCGGTCATCCTGACCGACCGCGCCGTGGACTCCAAGGACACCTCCCTCTACAAGACCTTCCTCGGCTCGGACTTCGTGGAGGAGGGCAAGAAGGCCGGTCAGTGGCTGGTCGATGAGTACAAGGACAGCAAGGACACGGTGAACATCGTCGAGCTGCAGGGCACCACCGGCTCGGCCCCGGCCAACGACCGCAAGTCCGGCTTCCAGGAGGTCATCGGCGCCGATCCCAAGTTCAAGATCATCGCCTCGCAGACCGGCGACTTCACCCGCGCCAAGGGCAAGGAGGTCATGGAGGCCTTCCTGAAGTCCAACCCCGACATCGACGTGCTCTACGCCCACAACGACGACATGGGTCTCGGCGCCATCGAGGCCATCGAGGGCGCGGGCAAGGTCCCCGGCAAGGACATCAAGATCATCACGGTCGACGCGGTCAAGGACGGCATGCAGGCGCTCGCCGACGGAAAGATCAACTTCATCGTCGAGTGCTCCCCGCTGCTCGGCCCGCAGCTCATGGACCTGGCCAAGAAGGTCGTGAAGGGCGAGGAGGTGCCGGCCCGCGTGGTGACCGAGGAGACCACCTTCACCCAGGAGCAGGCCAAGCAGGTCCTGTCCTCCCGCCAGTACTGATCGAAAGGACGCCGGGCCGGCGGCCCCGCCGGCCCGGTCTTCATCTGGAGGCTTCATGGCAGTACCCGCGCCGGTCCTGACGATGAGCGGGATCGGCAAACAGTTCCCGGGGGTGAAGGCCCTCGACGACGTGGACCTGCGGCTGCTCCCCGGCGAGGTGCACGCGCTCATGGGCGAGAACGGCGCGGGCAAGTCCACCCTCATCAAAGTGCTCACGGGCGTGCACCCCGCGGACGCGGGCACCATCGAGCTGGCCGGGCGGACCGTCGCCTTCGGCAGCCCGCTGGAGGCGCAGCAGGCCGGCATCAGCACGGTCTACCAGGAGGTCAACCTCTGCCCCAACCTCTCGGTGGCCGAGAACATCCTGCTCGGCCGCGAGCCGCGCCGCCTGGGGCGCATCGACTGGAGGCGCATGCGAGCCCGCGCCCACCAGCTGCTCGCCCGGCTCGACGTCCGGCTCGACGTCTCGGCGCCGCTGTCGGTCTACTCGCTGGCCGTCCAGCAGATGGTGGCCATCGCGCGGGCCGTGGACATCGACGCCCGCGTGCTCATCCTCGACGAGCCGACCTCCAGCCTCGACGCCGACGAGGTCCAGCAGCTCTTCCGGGTGATGCGCCGGCTCAAGGAGGAGGGGATCGCGATCCTCTTCGTCTCCCACTTCCTCGACCAGATCTACGAGATCTCCGACCGCATGACGATCCTGCGCAACGGCCGGCTGGTCGGCGAGTACCCGACCAGCGAGCTCAGCCAGGTCGAGCTCGTGGCCAAGATGATCGGCCAGGAGCTGGCCGCGCTGGAACGCCTGCACGGCGAGGCCAAGACCTTCGACCGCCCCCTGGTCGAGGCGCGCGGGCTCGGCCGGTCCGGCGCGATCGAGCCGTTCAGCCTGACCATCCACGAGGGCGAGGTCGTCGGCCTCGCCGGGCTGCTCGGCTCCGGCCGCACCGAGGTCGCCCGGCTGCTGTTCGGGGCCGACCACGCCGGCTCCGGCGAGCTCGCGATCGGCGGCGCGCCCACGTCGCTGCGCACCCCGCGCGCGGCCATGACGCACCGCATCGCGTTCTGCTCGGAGAACCGCAAGGAGGACGGGCTCGTGCCCGACCTCACCGTACGCGAGAACATCGTGCTGGCGCTCCAGGCCACCCGCGGCTGGACCCGCCCGGTGCCCCGCGAGACGCAGGACGACCTGGTCGGCAAGTACGTCAAGGCACTGCGGATCAGCCCGCCCAACCCCGAGATCCCGGTGCGCAACCTGAGCGGCGGCAACCAGCAGAAGGTGGTGCTGGCCCGCTGGCTCATCCTCGAACCCCGGCTGCTCATCCTCGACGAGCCCACCCGCGGCATCGACGTCGGGGCCAAGGCCGAGATCCAGCGGCTGGTGGCCGAGCTGTCGGACGGCGGCATGGCGGTGCTGTTCATCTCCGCCGAGCTGGAGGAGGTGCTGCGGCTCAGCCACAAGGTCGAGGTGCTGCGCGACCGCCGCCTGGTGGCCGAGCTGCCCAACGACGAGAGCTTGACCACCGACGTGCTCCTGGAGACGATCGCCAGCGGAGGGCGAGTGTCATGAGACGCCTGCTGTGGCCGGCGGTGGTCCTCGTGCTGCTGCTGGCGCTCAACATCTTCTTCACGCCGAGCTTCTTCTCCGTCCAGGTCAGGGACGGCCACCTGTACGGCAGCCTGATCGACATCCTGCGCTTCGGCGCGCCGCTGATCCTGGTCTCGATCGGCATGACCCTGGTCATCGCCACCGGCGGCATCGACCTGTCGGTGGGCTCGGTGGTGGCGATCTCCGGAGCGCTCGCCTGCCTCCAGATCAGCGAGGACGCCGGGCTGCCCATGGCGGTGGCGGCGGCGCTCGGGCTGTGCCTGGTGCTGGGGGCCTGGAACGGGTTCCTGGTGGCCGCGGTCGGCATCCAGCCGATCATCGCCACGCTGATCCTCATGGTGGCCGGGCGGGGCCTCGCGCAGCTCATCACCGACGGGCAGATCATCACGATCAACGACCCGGCGTACAAGGTGATCGGCGGCGGCTACTGGCTGACCGTGCCGTTCGGCATCCTCGTGGTGATCGCCGTGCTGGGGATCACCGCGTTCCTGACCCGGCGGCTGGCGCTGGGCATGCTCATCGAGTCGGTGGGCGGGAACGCCGAGGCCAGCCGGCTGGCCGGCATCCGGGCGCGCGGGATCGTCATCATGGTCTACGCCTCCGCGGCCCTGTGCGCGGGCGTGGCCGGGCTGATGATCAGCTCGAACGTCTCCAGCGCCGACGGCAACAACGCCGGCCTGTGGATCGAGCTCGACGCGATCCTCGCCGTGGTGATCGGCGGGACCTCGCTGGCGGGCGGCCGGTTCTCGCTGTCCGGCACGGTGCTGGGCGCACTGATCATCCAGACGCTGACCACGACGATCTACTCGATCGGCGTGCCGCCGGAGACCACGCTGCTGTTCAAGGCGCTGGTCGTGACGGCCGTCTGCCTCATCCAGTCCCCGTCCTTCCGCGCCAAGGCGTTCCGCCGCCGCGGCCGGTCGGCGCCCACGCAACCGTCCCCGGAGGAGAGAGTCTTGGCAGGCCGAGGAGGCACGGCGTGACCGCGCTGACGTTCGGGCGGGCCTCCGTCCCGGTGAAGTACCTGCCGGTCCTGGTGACCGGGTGCCTGTTCGTGGCGATGTTCGTGGCGGGCGGGATCCGCTACGAGGGCTTCGCCAGCGGGCAGGTCGTGCTCAACGTCTTCATCGACAACGCCTTCCTGCTGGTCGTGGCCGTGGGGATGACGTTCGTGATCCTGACCGGCGGCATCGACCTGTCGGTGGGCTCGGTGGTGGCGCTGTCGACGATGATCGCGGCGAGCCTGATGGAGGGGCCGGGGTGGCCGCCGTACGTGGTGGTGCCGCTGGTGCTGCTCATCGGGTCGGGGCTCGGGCTGGTGATGGGCTGGATCATCCAGTCCTTCGACATCCAGCCGTTCATCGTGACGCTGGCGGGCATGTTCCTGGCCCGCGGGCTCTGCTACACGATCGGGACCGACTCCATCCCGATCAGGGACGCCACGTTCACGGCGTTCGCGCAGACCAGGATCGACCTGTTCGCCGATCTGTGGGTCTCGCCGAGCGTGGTCATCGCCCTGGTGGTGGTGGCGGTGGCGGCGTACGTGCTGCACTACACGCGCTTCGGCCGGTCGGTCTACGCGACCGGCGGCAACGAGCAGTCGGCGCTGCTCATGGGGCTGCCGGTGGCCCGTACGAAGATCACGGTCTACACGGTCAGCGGTTTCTGCTCGGCGCTCGGCGGCGTGCTGCTGTCGTTCTACATGCTCTCCGGCTACGGACTGCACGCGGTGGGCATGGAGCTCGACGCGATCGCGGCCGTGGTGATCGGCGGCACGTTGCTCACCGGCGGCACCGGGTTCCTGCTCGGCACCGTGCTCGGGGTGCTGGTGCTCGGGCTGATCCAGACGATCATCAGCTTCGAGGGCACCCTGAACTCCTGGTGGACCAAGATTTTCATCGGACTGTTGCTCTTCGTGTTCATCCTCCTACAGCGCCCGTTCTCCGGGCGGGTCAGGCGTTGAACAGGGAGGACACGCGCTTGGAAGTTACCTGAATGTTTCCGGCAGGTGATGTCTGAACGTTGACATAGTCTTTGTTAGCGATAACAATCGGCGGAAACGAACGCGAAGTTTGTTCTCATTCGTCACGTTCTGGCGGGACGAATTGATCTTCTACACCGGCGGCCGCCGCGTCCAGCGCTGCCGCGACCCCCATCGCAAGGAGATGACATGAGGTTGGGACGGATCGGGGGCGTGGTCTCTGCCATCGCTCTCGCCGCGACCATGACGGCCTGTGGCTCCAGCCAGAAGACGGTCGACGCCGAGGCCTCCGCGTCCTCCGCCGCCGGCGGCGCCGGAGCGCTGATCGGCGTGACGATGCCGACCAAGTCGTCGGAGCGCTGGATCCACGACGGCGACAACGTCAAGTCGGCGCTGGAGAAGCTGGGCTACAAGGTCGACCTCCAGTACGCGGAGAACGACATTCCCACCCAGGCCAACCAGATCGAGAACCAGATCACCAAGGGCGCCAAGCTCCTGATCATCGCCTCGATCGACGGCACCGCGATCACCTCGCAGCTCCAGCAGGCCGCCGACAACAAGATCCCGGTCATCGCCTACGACCGGCTGATCCGCAACAGCCCCAACGTGGACTACTACGCCACCTTCGACAACTTCAAGGTCGGCGTGCAGCAGGCCACCTCGCTGCTCAAGGGCCTCGGCGTCGAGGACGGCAAGAAGGGCCCGTTCAACATCGAGCTCTTCGGCGGCTCCCCCGACGACAACAACGCCACGTTCTTCTGGAACGGCGCCCTGTCGGTGCTCCAGCCGAAGATCGACGACGGCACGCTCGTCGTGAAGAGCAAGCAGACCGACTTCAAGCAGGCCGCCATCCTGCGCTGGGACCCGGCGACGGCCCAGAAGCGCATGGAGGACATCCTCACCAGCACCTACGGCAGCGCCAAGGTCGACGGCGTGCTCTCGCCGTACGACGGCCTGTCCATCGGCATCCTGTCGGCGCTCAAGAGCTCCGGCTACGGCACCAGCGGCCAGCCCTACCCGATCGTGACCGGTCAGGACGCCGAGCTCGCCTCGGTCAAGTCCATCATCGCCGACGAGCAGTACTCCACGATCTTCAAGGACACCCGCAAGCTCGCCGAGCAGACGGTGAAGATGGCCGACGCCGTGCTGAAGGGCGGCCAGCCCGAGGTCAACAACACCAAGGACTACGACAACGGCAACAAGGTCGTCCCGTCGTACCTGCTCGACCCGGTGATCGTCGACAAGTCCAACTACAAGGAGATCATCGTCGGCGGCAACTACTACACCGAGGACCAGCTCCAGTAAGGGCCTCGCCCCCGGGGACCGCGCGTCCCCGGGGGCTTCCCTGAGCTGAGCGAGGGGCATATGACCGAGCACATCTTGCGGATGGTCGGGATCACCAAGACCTTCCCCGGCGTCAAGGCGCTGCAGGACGTCAACCTGTCCGTCCGGCGGGGCGAGATCCACGCCATCTGCGGCGAGAACGGCGCCGGCAAGTCGACGCTGATGAAGGTGCTGTCCGGGGTCTACCCGCACGGCACGTACGAGGGCGAGATCGTCTTCGAGGGCGAGCGGGTCGAGTTCGGCAGCATCCGCGACAGCGAGCACGCCGGCATCGTCATCATCCACCAGGAGCTGGCACTCAGCCCGCAGCTGTCGATCGCGGAGAACATCTTCCTCGGCAACGAGCGCGCCAAGCGCGGGATCATCGACTGGAACCGCACCAACTACGAGGCCGCCGAGCTGATGAAGCGGGTCGGCCTGCGCGAGAACCCGACCACGCCGATCTTCGACATCGGTGTGGGCAAGCAGCAGCTCGTGGAGATCGCCAAGGCGCTGTCGAAGGAGGTCAAGCTCCTCATCCTCGACGAGCCGACCGCGGCGCTCAACGACGACGACTCCGCGCACCTGCTGGACCTGCTGCGCGGCCTGCGGGAGGAGGGCATCACCTGTGTGATCATCTCCCACAAGCTCAACGAGGTCACCGCGATCGCCGACGCCGTCACGATCATCCGCGACGGCCGCACGATCGAGACGCTCGACATGGCGGCCGACGACGTGACCGAGGACCGCATCATCTCGGGCATGGTCGGCCGCGCGCTGGACAACCGCTTCCCGCCGCACGAGTCGTCGATCGGCGAGGAGGTGCTGCGCATCGAGGACTGGACCGTCCACAGCCCGAGCCAGCCCGGCCGCAAGGTCGTGGACGGCGCCGGGCTCACCGTGCGCCGCGGCGAGATCGTGGGTCTGGCCGGCCTCATGGGCGCGGGCCGTACCGAGCTCGCGATGAGCGTGTTCGGGCGGACCTACGGGGTGAACATCTCCGGGAAGATCTTCAAGGACGGCAAGCCGATCGTGATCCGCAACGTCCAGGACGCGATCAGGCACGGCATCGCGTACGCGACCGAGGACCGCAAGCGCTATGGCCTCAACCTCATCGACGACATCAAGCGCAACATCAGCGCCGCCGGGCTCAAGGGCCTGGCCAGCCGCGGCTGGGTGAACGAGAACGAGGAGTACAAGGTCGCCGAGGGCTTCCACCGGAGCATGAACATCAAGGCGCCCACCGTGAACAGCGTGGTCGGGAAGCTGAGCGGCGGCAACCAGCAGAAGGTCGTGCTCTCCAAGTGGATCCTCACCGAGCCCGACGTGCTGATCCTCGACGAACCCACCCGCGGCATCGACGTCGGTGCCAAGTACGAGATCTACACGATCATCAACCGCCTCGCCGACCAGGGCAAGGCCGTGCTGGTGATCTCCAGTGAGTTGCCTGAGCTGCTCGGCCTGTGCGACCGCATCTACACGCTTTCCGAGGGTCGCATCACCGGGGAGGTGGCGCGCGAGGACGCCACCCAGGAACGGCTCATGTACCTCATGACCAAGGGACAGGAGAAGCTCTCATGAGCAGCATCACGCCCGCAGACGTGCCCGCCGACACGGCTACCGGCGCGAAGGGCGGCGACGGGGGAGCGCCACGGCGGCCGGGCAGGGTGTCGCTCGGCGGGGTGTCGCTGAACCTGCGCTCCAGCGGCATCTACATCGCGTTCGCGCTCATCATCGCGCTGTTCTCGGTGCTCACCGACGGCGCGCTGCTGCAGCCGCAGAACATCTCGAACATCATCGTCCAGAACTCCTACGTCCTGATCCTCGCGATCGGGATGATCCTCGTCATCATCGCCGGGCACATCGACCTGTCGGTCGGCTCGGTGGTGGCCGTGACCGGAGCGCTGGCCGCCGTGCTCATGGTCAACATGGGCGTGGCGTGGCCGCTGGCCCTGCTGATCACGCTGGTCGCGGGCGCGCTCATCGGCGCGTGGCAGGGGTACTGGATCGCCTACTTCGGCATCCCGGCGTTCATCGTGACGCTGGCCGGCATGCTGCTGTTCCGCGCGCTGACCCTCACGGTGCTGGGCAACCAGGGCATCGGCCCGTTCCCCGACCAGGTCCGCACCCTCGCCAACGGCTTCACCAACGGCTACCTCGGCAACGTGGGTCTCGGCCCGCTCGGCGGCGCCGACCTGTTCAGCCTGCTGATCGGCCTGGTCGCGATCGCCGGCATGGTGGTCGCCCAGCTCCGCTCCCGCAACGCCCGCAAGGGCTACGGGCAGTCCGTCGAGCCGATGGCCCTGTTCGCGCTCAAGATGACGGCCGGCGCCGGGCTGATCCTCTTCCTGGTCGTGCAGCTCGCCAGGTTCAAGAACCTGCCGTGGGTGCTCGTGCTGCTCGCGGTGCTGGTGCTCGGCTACTCGATGCTGGCCGGCCGCACGGTCTTCGGCCGCCAGATCTACGCCATCGGCGGCAACCTCCAGGCGGCGGTCATGTCCGGCGTCAAGGTCAAGTCGGTCGTCTTCTGGATCTTCGTCAACATGGGCGTGCTGTCGGCGATCGCCGGCATCATCTTCGCCGGCCGGCTCAACCAGGCAGGTCCGACGGCGGGCAACAGCTTCGAGCTGGACGCCATCGCGGCGGCGTTCATCGGCGGCGCGGCCGTGCAGGGCGGCGTCGGCAAGGTGGCCGGCGCCATCACCGGCGGTCTGATCATGGCGGTCATCAACAACGGCATGTCGCTGATCGGCTCGCCCAGCGAGCGGGTCATGCTCGTCAAGGGCGCGGTGCTCCTGGCCGCGGTCGCGTTCGACGTCTGGACCAAGCGCCGGGCCGGCGGAACGCGCTGAGCACGACCCTGCCCGTGACCCTGCCCGCGATCCGGTCCGCGACCCGAGCGCCCAGCGAGAGGAGACGCCCGTGACGGCATCGAAGCGCCGCCTGCCGGTCATGGCCGACGTGGCCAAAGAGGCGGGCGTGTCGCACCAGACGGTCTCCCGGGTGCTCAACGACCATCCGAACGTCCGGGCCGACACCCGGGCCCGGGTGGAGGCGGCGATCACCCGGCTGGGCTACCGGCGCAACCTGGTCGCCCGCGCGCTGGTGACCAAGCGGTCGCGGACGCTCGGCGTGGTGAGCTTCGACACCACGCTGTACGGCCCGGCCAGCACGGTGTACGGCATCGAGCAGGCGGCGCGCACCGCCGGCTACTTCGTCAGCATCGTGAGCCTGAAGTCGATCGACGCCGACAACGTGCGCGACGCCATCGACTACCTGGCCGAGCAGGGCGTGGACGGGGTCGTGGTGGTCGCGCCGCAGCGCTCGGCCGCCCAGGCACTGGAGAGCCTGCCGTCCGGGATGCCGGCGGTCGCGGTCGAGGGCGGCTCGCACCGCGACGACATCCCGGTGGTCTGCATCGACCAGGCCGAGGGCGCCAGGCTCGCCACCCGCCACCTGCTGGAGCTGGGCCACGAGACGGTCTGGCACGTCTGCGGCCCGTCCGACTGGCTGGAGACCGAGGGCCGGCTGGAGGGGTGGCGGGCCGCCCTGGCGGAGGCTGGGCGGCCGGCGCCCGAGCCGCTGGCCGGCGACTGGAGCCCGCGCGCCGGCTACGAGGCGGGGCGCAGCCTCGCCGCGATGGACGGCGTCACGGCGGTCTTCGCGGCCAACGACCAGATGGCGCTCGGGGTGCTGCGCGCCCTCAGCGAAGGGGGCGTGCGGGTGCCGGAGCAGATCAGCGTGGTGGGCTTCGACGACATCCCGGAGTCGGAGTTCTTCTCGCCGCCGTTGACCACGGTCAGGCAGGACTTCGACGTGGTGGGCCGGCACTGCATCGAGGTGCTGCTGCGGCAGATCGAGGCCGCGCGCGGCGTGTACGGGCGCCTGGTCGTGCCGCCCCGCCTGGTGGTGCGCTCCAGCACCGCCCCTGGACCCGGTAGATGATGGGCATGCCACCGGAATTCCCCCTGGAGAGCAATGTGAACGCTAACACTTATGTGGTAGGAGTCGACTTCGGCACGCTGTCCGGACGCGCGGTCGTCGTCCGGGTCGGCGACGGCGCCGAGCTCGGCAGCGCCGTCCACGAGTACGCCCACCGCGTCATCGAGCGGGAGCTGCCCGGCTCCGGTGTGCGGCTCGGCCCCGACTGGGCGCTGCAGGCGCCGCAGGACTGGCTGGAGGTGCTGAAGAACGCGGTGCCCGCCGCGCTCGCCGCCGCCGGCGTGCCCGCCGAGCAGGTCGTCGGCATCGGCACCGACTTCACCGCCTGCACCGTGCTGCCGGCCACGGCCGACGGCACGCCGCTCTGCGTCGAGACCCCGGAGCTGCCGCACGCCTGGCCCAAGCTGTGGAAGCACCACGCCGCCCAGCCCCACGCCGACCGGATCAACGAGCTGGCCGCGCGCCGCGGCGAGAGCTGGCTGCCGCGCTACGGCGGCAAGATCTCCTCCGAGTGGGAGTTCGCCAAGGCGCTGCAGGTCCTGGAGGAGGCCCCCGACGTCTACGCCAGGGCCGAGCGCTGGATCGAGGCCGCCGACTGGATCATCTGGCAGCTCACCGGCGTCGAGAGCCGCAACATCTGCACGGCCGGCTACAAGGGCGTCTTCCAGGACGGCTCCTACCCGTCGAAGGAGTTCCTCGCCGAGCTCAACCCCGGCTTCGCCGACTTCGCGGACAAGCTCGCCACCGGCCGGGTCGGCACCGACGAGGGCGGCGTCACACTCGCCCCGCTCGGCGGCCTCGCCGGCCGGCTGACCGCCGAGGCGGCCGGATGGACCGGCCTGCCCGAGGGCATCGCGGTCGCCGTCGGCAACGTGGACGCGCACGTCACCGCCGCCGCCGCGGACGCCGTACGTCCCGGCCAGATGGTCGCCATCATGGGCACCTCCACCTGCCACATCATGCCCAGCGACCGGCTCGCCGAGGTGCCCGGCATGTGCGGCGTCGTCCGCGACGGCATCGTCCCCGGCCTGTGGGGCTACGAGGCCGGACAGTCGGCGGTCGGCGACATCTTCGCCTGGTACGTCGACAGCTGCGGCCTCGGCCACGAGGAGCTGACCGCGCTCGCCGAGAAGCAGGCCGTCGGCCAGCACGGGCTGGTGGCGCTCGACTGGTTCGGCGGCAACCGCTCGGTGCTCGTGGACCACAACCTCTCCGGCGTCATCGTCGGCCAGACCCTGGCCACGCGGCCGGAGGACGTCTACCGCGCGCTCATCGAGTCCACCGCGTACGGCGCCCGCATGATCGTCGAGACGTTCGAGCGGGCCGGCGTGCCGGTCGAGGAGTTCGTGGTCGCCGGCGGGCTGCTGAAGAACCCCTTCCTCATGCAGATCTACGCCGACGTGCTGCGCCGGCCGCTGTCGGTGATCGGCTCCGACCAGGGGCCCGCGCTCGGCTCGGCCATCCACGCGGCGGTCGCCGCCGGGGCCTACCCCGGGATCGAGGAGGCGGCGGCCGCCATGGGCCAGCGGACCGAGGCGGCGTACACGCCGGACCCGGACCGCGCCGACGCCTACGACCGGCTCTACGCCGAGTACCGCAGGCTCCACGACTTCTTCGGAGACGGCCGCATGCTCCACACGCTGCGCGCCATCAGGAACGAGGCCCACGCATGAAGAACATCCGCGCAGCGGTCGCCGAGTTGCACGCCGAGCTGGTCAGGTACGGCCTCGTCGTGTGGACGGCCGGCAACGTCTCCGGACGGGTCCCCGGCGAGGACCTGTTCGTCATCAAGCCCTCCGGCGTCTCCTACGACGAGCTGACCCCGGAGAACATGGTGGTGTGCGACCTCGACGGCAACCTGGTCGAGGGCGAGCACGCCCCCTCCAGCGACACCGCCGCGCACGCCTACGTCTACCGCAACCTGCCCGAGGTCGGCGGCGTCGTGCACACCCACTCGACGTACGCCTCGGCCTGGGCCGCCCGCGGCGAGGCGATCCCGTGCGTGCTCACCGCCATGGCCGACGAGTTCGGCGGCGAGATCCCGGTGGGCCCGTTCGCGCTGATCGGCGACGACTCGATCGGGCAGGGCATCGTCGAGACGCTCAAGGGGCACCGCTCCAAGGCGGTCCTCATGCAGAACCACGGGGTGTTCACCATCGGCAAGGACGCCAAGGCGGCGGTGAAGGCCGCCGTCATGTGCGAGGACGTGGCCCGTACCGTGCACGTGGCCCGCCAGCTCGGCGACCCGCTGCCGATCGCCCAGGACGACATCGACCGCCTGTACGACCGTTACCAGAACGTCTACGGACAGAGGAGCCCGCGTTGAAGATCTGGTTTCTGACCGGCAGCCAGGGGCTGTACGGCGAGGACACGCTCCGCCAGGTGGCCGAGCAGTCCCAGGCCATCGCCGGGCAGTTGCCCGTCGCGGTCGAGTGGAAGCCCGTGCTCACGGACGCCGCCGCGATCCGGCGGGTGATGCTGGAGGCCAACGCGGACGACTCGTGCGCCGGCGTGATCGCCTGGATGCACACCTTCTCCCCGGCCAAGATGTGGATCGCCGGCCTCGACGCGCTGCGCAAGCCGCTGCTGCACCTGCACACCCAGGCCAATGTCGAGCTCCCGTGGAGCACCATCGACATGGACTTCATGAACCTCAACCAGGCCGCGCACGGCGACCGCGAGTTCGGGTTCGTGCAGACCCGGCTCGGCGTGCCGCGCAAGACCGTGGCCGGACACGTCAGCGACCCGGCCGTGGGCGCGCGCATCGAGGCGTGGGCGCACGCCGCCACGGGCCTCGCCGAGGTCCGCCAGCTCAAGCTGGTGCGGTTCGGCGACAACATGCGCGACGTGGCCGTCACCGAGGGCGACAAGGTCGAGGCGCAGCTCCGCTTCGGCGTCTCGGTCAACACCTACGGCGTCAACGACCTGGTCGAGGCCGTGGACGCGGCCTCCGACGCGGACGTGGCCGCGCTGGTCAAGGAGTACGAGGAGCAGTACCGGGTGGCCCCCGAGCTGCTCGGCGAGCGGGCCGAGTCGCTGCGCTACGCGGCCAGGATCGAGCTGGGCCTGCGCGGCTTCCTGGAGGCCGGCGGCTACCGCGCCTTCACCACGAACTTCGAGGACCTCGGCGGCCTGCGCCAGCTTCCCGGCCTGGCCGTGCAGCGCCTCATGGCCGACGGCTACGGCTTCGGCGGCGAGGGCGACTGGAAGACGTCGGTGCTGCTGCGGACGCTGAAGTCGATGTCACCGTCGGGCGGCACGTCCTTCATGGAGGACTACACCTACAACCTCACGCCCGGCAACGAGCTGATCCTGGGCGCGCACATGCTGGAGGTCTGCCCGTCGATCGCCGCGGGCACGCCGTCCTGCGAGATCCACCCGCTCGGCATCGGCGGCAGGGAGGACCCGGTGCGGCTGGTGTTCGACGCCGCTCCCGGCCCCGGCATCGTGGTCGGCCTGGCCGACATGGGCGACCGGTTCCGTCTGGTCGCCAACGAGATCGACCTCGTGGCGCCGCCGGAGCCGCTGCCGAAGCTGCCCGTGGCCCGCGCGGTGTGGCAGCCCCGCCCGAACCTGCGCACGTCCACCGAGTCGTGGCTCACCGCCGGCGCGCCGCACCACACGGTGCTCACCACGGCGGTCACCCGCGAGGAGCTGACGGACCTGGCCGAGATGCTGGGCGTGGAGCTGGTGATCATCGACGCCGACACCACGACCGAGCGCTTCGCCAAGGAGCTGCGCTGGAACCAGGCTTACTACCGCCTGGCCCAGGGCTTCTAGTCCTCGTCGGCGGGTTTCTTCGGGGCGTTCCTGCGCTGCTCCTCGGCGCGTTCGCGGCAGCGGCGCAGGAACTCCTCGTCGTCGTCGGGGTTGGTGGCGGCGAAGCGGCCGGGGCGGTCGTACTCGGGGAAGGGGCTCGCCGGGGCCGCCGCGCGCCGCTCGGGGCGGCCGGCCAGCAGCCACACGATCGAGCCGACCAGCGGCGCGAGGAACACGATCACCAGCCAGAGGATCTTGGGCAGGTTGCGGCAGAGCGGCTCGGGCGTGGTGATCACGTCGAACAGGCAGTAGAGCCACAGCACGAGCGTGACCAGGCTCATGGCCTCGTACAGGTAGAGCACGGCGCACCTCCGTCAGCGGCGGAGACGAAACTAGCGGCACCTGACCGGGCTGACAAGCGGTGGTTGTGGGAAGGTAAGGCCGTGACGCTGAGCAATTGGGCGGGAAACACCGCATTCCGGGCAAGTGACGTCCATCACCCCTCCTCGCTCGACGAACTGCGCCGGCTCGTCGCGGGCAGCGCCCGGGTGCGGGCGCTCGGGAGCGGCCACTCGTTCAACGACGTCGCCGACACCACGGGCGACCTCGTCGTCCTCGACCGGATGCCGGACGCCGTCGAGATCGACAGCGCCGCCGGGCGGGTCCGGGTGCCGGCGCGCATGACGTACGCGCGGCTCGCCCCGCAGCTCGACGCGCACGGCCTCGCGCTGGCCAACCTGGCCTCGCTGCCGCACATCTCCGTCGCCGGCTCGGTCGCGACCGGCACCCACGGCTCCGGCGACGCCATCCCGAGCCTCGCCGCCGCCGTCTCCTCGCTCGACCTCGTCACCGCCGACGGCTCGACGCTCACCCTCGCCCGCGGCGACGCCGACTTCCCCGGCGCGGTGGTGGCGCTGGGCGCGCTCGGCGTCGTCACCTCCCTCACCCTCGACGTGGTGCCCTCCTTCGAGGTGCGCCAGTACGTCCGCGAGGGCCTGCCCGTCGAGGCGCTGGCCCACTTCGACGACATCATGGCCGCCGGCTACAGCGTCAGCCTCTTCACCGACTGGCGCGAGACCCGCGTCTGGCTCAAGCGCGCCGGCGACCCCGGCGACGAGCTGCCCGCCGACTGGTACGGCACCCGCCCCGCCGACGGCCCCCGCCACCCGCTGCCCGCCATGCCCGCCGACCCCTGCACCACGCAGCTCGGCGTGCCCGGCCCCTGGCACGAGCGGCTGCCGCACTTCCGCGCCGACTTCGAGCCCAGCGGCGCGGGCGACGAGCTGCAGTCGGAGCTGATCCTGCCACGCGAGCACGCGGTCGAGGCGCTGCGCGCGCTGTTCGCGATCGGCGAGCGCATCCGGCCGGTGCTGCACATCTCCGAGGTGCGCACCGTGGCCGCCGACGACCTGTGGCTCAGCCCTTTCCACGGGCGCGACAGCGTCGGCGTGCACTTCACCTGGATCAAGGACCCGGAGGGCGTACGGCCCGTGCTGGAGCTGGTGGAGGAGACGCTGGCGCCGTTCGGGCCGCGGCCCCACTGGGGCAAGCTGTTCACCCGGTGGCCCTCCTGCCCCGAGCGGTTCCGGTCGCTGGCCGCGCGGCTTGACCCGGAGGGCAAGTTCGCCAACGACTTCACCCGCCGCCTCCTGGGGGAGTAGCCCTACCGCCTGGGGAGTAGCCCGCCGGGCGCGCGCTGCGTCCACGGACGTAGCCGGTCACCGGTCCCGGGGACGATGCGCCGGAGCCGCCCGTAGGCGATCGTCAGGGGCATGACCGATCACCCCTTCAGGTTCGGCGCGGTCGCCGGACGCGCCCCCGACTGGTCCGGCCTGGCCCGGCGGGCCGAGGACCTCGGCTACGACACGCTGCTGGTGCCCGACACGCTCGGCACGTTCTCGCCGTTCAGCGCGGTCGCCGCGGCGGCCGCGGTCACCAGCCGGCTGCGGCTCGGGACGTACGTGCTGAGCGTCGCCAACCGCACGCCCCGCGCCGTCGCCTGGGAGACCGCGACGCTGCGGGAGCTGTCCGGCGGACGCTTCGAGCTGGGCCTCGGCGCCGGGCGCCCGGACGCCGCGCACGACGCCGCCGAGCTGGGCCTGCCCTTCGGCACCGCCGGCGCGCGGGTGCGCAGGCTCGCCGACACCATCGACGCGGTCGCCGCGGCGGCGAAGGATGTCCCGATCCTCGTCGCCGCCGCCGGCACCCGGCTGCTGCGGCTGGCCGCCGCCAGGGCGGACACGGTCGCGCTCGGCGTCCCGCCGCACGCCACGGAGGAGCAGGTGGCGGCCAAGCTCGACGAGCTGTACGAGCTGGCCGGCGACCGCTTCCACGACCTGGAGCTCGCCATGAACCTGGCCGCCGCCGGCACCGAGCCGCCCGCCTGGCTCGGCCCCCTCGGCCCCGAGGCCACCGGCGTGCTGCGCGGCACGCCCGCGCGGATGGCGGACGTGCTGCGCCGCCGCAGGGACCGGCTCGGGGTGTCGTACGTGACGGTCAACGCCGCGTGCCTGGAGGCGTTCGCCCCGGTCGTGGAACTCCTCGCCGGAACCTGACGGAACCTGACAGGTACGTCCGCCAGCATGGACGCCATGACCGCAAAGGGAACCTTCGACACCGCGAACTGGGACGCCAAGCAGCCCTACGAGGAGCGCGACGGCGTCACGCTCGGCCTCGTCACCATGACGAAGACCTTCCACGGCGACCTCACCGGCACCAGCCTCGTCACGCTGATGATCGCCACGACCCCCGTGGAGGACTCCCGCTCGTACGTAGCTCTGGAGCGCATCGAGGGCGCCCTGCACGGCCGGTCGGGCAGCTTCGTCGTCCAGCACAACGCGGTCAGCGACCGGGGCGCCCACGCGCTGCGCGTGTCGGTGGTGCCGGACTCGGCGACCGGGGAGCTGACCGGGCTGCGCGGCGAGATGCAGATCGTCATCGGCCCGGACGGCGGCCACTCCTACACCTTCGACTACACGCTCTGATGGCGTTCGGGGGCGGGTCCCGGTAGCGTACCGACCGGCCGGTACGCCAACCGCCGGGAAGGAGCCACGCCGTGTGGGACCCCGAACTCGCCGAGCTGCGCCGGCGCAGGGAGCTGGCCGAGCGCATGGGAGGCGAGGAACGCGTCGCCCGCCAGCACGCCACCGGCCGCCTCACCGTGCGCGAACGGCTGGCCGCGCTGACCGACTCCTGGCAGGAGATCGGCGCGCTGACCGGCCGGGCCGCGGACGGCGGCCTCACGCCGTAACGTCATCATCGGCCGGGCCCGCCTCGACGGCCGCAGGATCGTGGTGTCCGGCGACGACTTCACCGTACGCGGCGGGGCCGCCGACGCCGCCATCCACGACAAGCAGACCCTGGCCGAGCGCATGGCGGGCGAGCTGCGCGTCCCGCTCGTCCGGCTCATCGACGGCACGGGCGGCGGCGGCAGCGTCAAGCAACTCGAGGAGTTCGGGCGCACCTACGTCCCGTACAACCCGGGCTGGGACCAGGTGGTGGCCAACCTCGGCCGGATCCCGGTGCTCTCCCTGGCCCTCGGCCCGGTGGCCGGGCTCGGCGCGGCCCGCCTGGTCACCTCGCACGTCTCGATCATGGTGAAGGAGCTGTCCCAGGTCTTCATCGCCGGACCCGCCGTGGTGGAGGCGGGCATGGGGGAGAGCGTGGGCAAGGAGGAGCTCGGCGGCTGGCGGGTCGCCGCCTCGGCCGGCACCGTCGACCTGGTCGCGGGCACCGAGGAGGAGGCGTTCGCGCTCACCCGGCGGGTGCTGTCCTACCTGCCGCAGAACGCCTGGCAGCCGCCCCCGGTCACGCCCTCCGCCGACCCGGCCGACCGCACCGCTCCCGAGCTGCGCGAGCTCGTGCCGCGCGACCGCCGCCGCCCCTACGACATGCGCCGCGCGCTGGACCTGGTCTTCGACGCCGGCAGCGTCCTGGAGCTGGGCCGCCGCTTCGCCCCCTCCGTGATCACCGCCCTGGCGCTCCTGGACGGCCACCCCGTGGCGGTCCTCGCCTCGGATCCCCGCGTCTACGGCGGCGGCATGACCGCGCAGGGCTCCGACAAGCTGGCCCGCTTCGTCGACCTGGCCGAGACCTTCCACCTGCCGGTGGTGCACCTGGTGGACCAGCCGGGCTTCGTCATCGGCACGGCCGCCGAGCGGGCCGGCACCATCCGCCGCGGCGCCCGCGCGCTCGCCGCCGTCTACCAGTCGACCGTCCCGTGGGCCTCGGTGCTGGTCCGCCGCGTCTTCGGCGTCGCGGGGGCCGCACACCGGCCGCACGACCGCTACACCTTCCGGGTGGCCTGGCCGTCCGGCGACTGGGGCTCACTGCCGATCGAGGGCGGTCTGGAGGTCGCCTTCAAACGCCTGCTCGCCGAGGCCGGCGAGGACGCGGCGGCGCTCAAGGCGGAGATCGCCGAACGGCTGGAGGCGGTGCGCTCGCCGTTCAGGACGGCGGAGGCGTTCCTGGTCGAGGACATCATCGACCCCGCCGACACCCGCCCCCTGCTGACCGACTGGGTGAAGGACGCCTACGCCGCCCTCCAACCGGGCCCCCGCTCCACGACCCGCCCGTGAGATCGTGAACCATGACCACAGAGCGCGTACGAGCCAGAGTGTTCGGAGAGGTGGCCGACGAGTACGACAGAATCCGGCCCGGCTATCCCGCTGAGCTGGTGGAGGACATCCTGACCTATGCCCGGCTCGCGGAAGCCCCGGCCCTTGAGGTGGGCGCGGGCACGGGGAAGGCGACGGTGCTGTTCGCCGCCCGCGGCGTCACCCTCACCGCCGTCGAGCCGGATCCGGCGATGGCCGCTGTGCTGAAGCGACGCGTGGCCGGCCTGCCGGAAGTGACGATCGCGGTCTCCTCCTTCGAGGACTATGTGCCGGATCAGCCGTTCGGCCTGCTGTTCAGCGCGCAGGCCTGGCATTGGGCCGACCCGGCGGTGAGATGGGAGAAGGCGGCCGCGGCGCCCGCACCGGGCGGAGCGCTGGCCCTGTTCTGGAACTTCCACCACCTCAAGGACCCCGACGCGGCGGCCGGAGTGCTCGCGCCGATCTTTTCGCGGCGCTCAAGGACCTGCTCGGCGAGCAGGTGACGTTGAGCGTCGGCACCGCGCTGCACCTGGCCCGCCGCACCGGATGAACGACGAGATCCCGTCCGATCGAAATGATCGGACGGGATCTCGTGAACGTCTGTGGAGCTATGGGGATTCGAACCCCAGACCTCCTCCATGCCATGGAGGCGCGCTACCAACTGCGCCATAGCCCCTTGCGTGAGTACGAGTGTATCGGACTCACCGACCACCCCGGACCGGCTACTCCAGCAGGGTCCGCAGGATCGGCTCGGCGTGTGTCCACAGCAGGGAGCCGCCCGCGCCCGGGATCAGCCGGCGGCGGGCGCCGCGGATCCGCCGGGACAGGGTGAAGCCCTGGTCGGGGGAGTGGTGCAGGTCGAGGTCGCCGTACCAGAGGTCGACGGGGACGGGGACCTCGGCGAGCGGGAACGGCCAGGGGCTCATGGCGAGCACGCTGTCGCGGGCGTAGCCGGCCGGGCCCTGGGCGAACGCCTCGGTCATGGCCCGGCGGTAGGCGCGGGCGAAGTCGGGCTGCTCGTAGATCTCCCGGTCCACGGCGGGACTGTTGGGGACGATCATGTCCCAGAGGGCGTCGGGGGTGAGGGAGGAGAAGAACTTCTCGGCGGCGGCCGGGTCGGCGGCGACCGTCTCGACCAGCTCACGGAAGTGGCCGGGCAGCACGCCGGTCATGGTGGCGACCTCGTCGGCCCCCGAGACGACCGCGACCCGGCGTACGCCCGGGACGAACGCGCAGGCCAGCGCGAACGGGGCGCCCTGCGAGAAGCCGACCACCCGCGGCCCGTCGAGGCCGAGGGCGGCGACGTCGGCGGCCCAGGAGGTCAGGGTGCGGCCGGGGTCGGGGTCGGAGGAGCCGAGGCCGGGCCGGTCGAGGGAGATGAGGCGGACGCCGAGCTCGTCCACGACGCCGGCGCCGAAGCCGAGCCACCGGCTCGTGCCCGCCCCCGGGCAGAGCACGACCGGCGTCCCGGTGGCCGGTCCCACTCGGCGCGGGCCAGGCGGCGGCCGTCGGGCAGGACGCTCTCGCCGAGCCGGGCCGGTGGGGTGATCAGGTGGTGCCGCGTCATGTCTGACACCTTGCTCGGCCCGGCCGATCGTCCGCAAACCGTTTTCCGCGCCGGGTCAGTCGACCGCGCGGGCCTTGTCGATGAGCGCCGTCAGCTCGGTCACCATCGGGTCCTCCGACAGGGCGGCGAGCCGGGTGGAGTGCTCGGCGAGGTCCGGCAGGTCCAGCCCGAACGCCTGCCGCTCCCGCAGGTACATCGCGAATGCCGCCACCAGCACGTCCACCTGGAGCCGGACCGGCGTGCCCTTGTCCCACACGCCCTTGGCCAGGTCGGCGGCCCGCAGCGACTTGCCGGCCTCCGACGCCTCGCGCGTGTCGGGGTCCTGCCAGCGGACCGTGGCCTGGGCGAGCTGCCCGCGCGCCCCCGGCTTGAGCTTGAGCGCGTAGAGCGCGGTCACCGCGTGGCCGGGCCCGATCTCGCCGCCGTCGCGGCTGTCGTCGCGGAACTCCTCGGTGGTGAGGGCGCGGTTCTCGTAGCCGATGAGGCGGTAGGTGTCGACGACGGACGGGTTGAAGACCACCTGGGCCTTGGCGTCGCGGGCGCGCAGCTCGATGGTGGCCGTGAGCCGGGTGGTGAAGAGCTTGTCCGCGTCCTGCTGGGAGCTGACGTAGACGGCCATGCCGTCGCCGTTGTCGGCGAGCTGCTCCATGAGGGTGTCGCCGTACTCGCGGCCGACGCCGACGGTGAGCAGCGTGACCTGGCGGGCCGCGTACTCCTTGGCCTGGGCGAGGATGCCCTGCCACTCGGTCTCGCCCTGGTTGGCGAGGCCGTCGGAGAGCAGGACGACCCGGTTGGTCGCGGCCGGGCGGAACGCCTTGGCGGCCTCCTGGTAGCCGGTGACCAGGCCGCTCTCCAGGTTCGTGCCGCCCTCGACGGTGAGCCGGTCCACGGCGGCCCGCAGGTCGGCGCGGGCGGTGAGCGGGGTCATCGAGGCCAGCACCTCGGCCTCGTCGCTGAACGCCACGATCGACACCTGGTCGCCGGGCGCGAGCTGGTCGAGCAGCGTGCGCAGCGAGGACTTCACCAGGTCCAGGCGGCCGGGCTCGGCCATCGAGCCGGACACGTCGACCACGAAGGTGAGGTTGACGGGCCGGCGCGCGGCGGCCTCGGTGGCGCGGGTCTGCAGGCCCACCCGCAGCACGGCCTCGTCCCGGCCGCCGGGCAGCAGGGCGCCGTCCACGTGCACCGCGAACCCGTCGTCGGGCGGCTGCTCGTAGTCCTGGCGGAAGGCGTTGACCCACTCCTCGGGGCGGATCCGGTCCGGCTCGGGCCAGCGGCCCTCCTGCAGGGTGCGGCGGGCGTAGCCGTACGAGGCGGTGTCCACGTCCAGCGCGAACGTGGAGATCTGAGCCGTGGCCGTCTCCTGCTCGTCCTGCTCGTCCGCGCCGGTCGACTCCGGCCGGGCGGGAGCCTGGGACGCCACGGGGGCGTTGGCGCGCTCGGCGCTTCCCGCGCTGCCGCCGGAGCCACCGCACCCGGCGAGTACGAGGACGGCGACCAGTCCGGCACCGACCGACAACGGGCGGATTCTCATCTCAACCACCTCCGACCCCTTACGACGGCGGCTGACCGGTGGTTCGCCGGGGCGGTGACGTAAGCGAGCACAAACCGCGATCGATACGTGATCAGTTGTGACGATCGGCGCAAATGAGATAAATGTGACTGGCATGCGCGTCTACCTCGGTATAGCCGCCAAGCACGGGGAGATCCCCCTTCCTGCCCTGGAGAAGGCCCGCTCCGTCATCGAGCTCGCCTTCCCCGTGCCCCCGGACGTCATCCGCGGCCGGGAATGGCACGGCAGAGGCGTCTCCCTGCTCGGCTGGACCAACGAGCCCGACGACCTCCGTCTGCCGCCGCTGCTGTCCGAGCACGGTGGCCGGATCATCGGGCTGAACGGCCACCTGGCCGACCCCGCCGACGTCGCCCGGCTGCCCCGCGACCCCGGCGACCCGCTCGGCGGCTGCTTCTCCTCCTGGTACGCGCGCGACGGCGAGCTGGGCGCGAGCACCGCGATCAACCGGGTGTGCCCCGTCTTCCACGCCGAGACGCCCGACCTGCACCTCATCGGCAGCCGCGCCCTGCTCGTGCATCTGATGGCCCAGCCGGGCGACCGCGTCGAGCACGACGTCCTGGCGCTCCAGACGATGGTCAGGCAGGGGTTCTTCCTGTCGGACGAGACGCCGTACAAGGGGGTGTCGGCGCTGCGGCCGAGCACGCGCGTCGAGGTGCGCGACGGCCGGCGCGTGATCATCGAGACCCCGCTGCCGCAGGCGGCGCCGCCGCCGGCGAACCGCCGGGCCAAGCGGGCCGCCGTGGACGAGCTTGCCGACGCGCTGCTCGCCACCGTCGAGCCGCTGCGCTCCCTGGGCGAGCCGGTCAACCTGGCGCTGACCGGCGGGCGCGACACCCGCGTCCTGGCGGCGCTGCTGCACGCCGCGCGGGTGCCGTTCCGGGTGACGACGAACGGCCTCGACACGCACCCCGACGTGATCATCGCGCGGCGGATCGCCGCCGAGCTGAAGGTCGAGCACACGGTCATCGCGCCGCCGCAGACGGCCGCCAAGGACGCCGTGCTGGTGGAGCACCCGCTGGCCCGCGCCTGGGAGACGTTGCGCACGTGCGAGGGCATGACCTCGGCGTACGAGTCGATCGTGAGCTACCTGCCGTACTCCGGCAAGCCCACCATGTCCGGGCAGAGCGGCGAGACGCTGCGCGCGGGCAGCCTCAACCTCCTGCAGACCGACCTCGGCGACAAGGCCCTGCTGCGCCGCATCACCACGACCTTCTGCAAGGACGACAAGCTGTTCACCGCCGAGGCCAACGAGCACGCCCGCGAGCTGGCCCGCCCCTGGCAGGAGCGGCCCGACCGGCTGGAGGCCCTCGACCACATCTACATCTGGTACAAGGTCGGCCGGTGGCAGGCCAGCGCGCGGGCCGGCGCCCTGCGCCGCGGCGACCCGGTGCGGCCGTTCCTGGACAACCGGGTGGTGCGCGCGGCGCTCGCCCTCGACCAGCGCTGGCGGCTGTCGGAAGAGGTGATCTACCAGCTCGTCCTGCGCTTCGCGCCGCGCCTGCGTGACGTGCCGATCGAGGGCAAGCCGTGGCGCTTCGCGGAGGGCCTGACCCGGCGCCTGCCGTGGGCCCACGTCCCGCCGCCCGCCATGCCGACCGTGAAGACCGGCGGCGGCTGGAGCTGGCGGACCAGCCCCGGCCCCGCGCTCACGGACGTGCTGCGCCGGCAGGTGCTCGGCAGCCTCGACGCGCTCGCGCCCATCGTGAACCCGGACGAGGCGCGGGCCCTGTTCGCCGACCCTGTGGTCAAGAAGCCCGCGCTCGCCTGGCACCTCTACACCGTCAGCGCCCTGCTCACCGGGCTCTACCCCGGCAAGCAGCCCGAGGGGCTGGAGCCGATCACGGTCTCCAGGCCGGATCCCGGCCGATGAGGCCGAGGAACCTCTCCAGCGCGGGCGCGTCCTGCGGCACGGCGACCTCCTCGCCGAACGCGCCCCGCGCCCGGCCGATCGGCGCCATGTCCCTGGCGAAGGCGAGCAGCCTGGCGGCGGTCGCCTCCTCCACCTCGTAGCCGCGGCCGGTCGCACGGGAGAGGTCCCAGCCGTGGGCGACCAGGTCGGTGAGCGCCATGTGGGCGATGACCGTGCGCGGCAGCCCGCCCATGGCCTCGCTGACGCCCTCCCACGACTCCGGCTTGTCCCAGGCGATCAGCATGCGCTCGGCCCGCTCCGGGAAGTCGCCGGTGTAGTCCTTCTGCGGCGGGAACCCGCCACCGCCCGCGACCGACTCGAACAGGGAGACGGCCCACTCCATATGGTTGACCAGCCCCCTGACGTCGAACTCCGAGCACGGCGTGGGCCGGCCGAGCTCCTCCTCGGGAACGCTGGTGACCAGGTCGGCGGTGCGCTGGGCGGCCCCGCGCAGCATCGGCAGCAACTCTTCTCTCATGAGCTACAGGATGCCAGCGCCCGGTCCTCCTCCGTGATCCGAATCGTCAGAAGGACCGCGTTGGCCGCGGTGAAGACCAGCGCGGTGAGCCAGGCGGTGTGGACGAGCGGCAGCGCCACCCCCTCCGCCACGACGGCCACGTAGTTGGGGTGCCGCACCCACCGGTACGGCCCGCCGCTCACCAGCGGCAGCCCCGGCACCACGACCACCCGCGTGTTCCACTGACGCCCCAGCGTCGCGACGCACCACCAGCGCAGCGCCTGCGCGAGCAGCACCACGGCCAGCATCGGCCAGCCCAGCGCCGGCACGAACGGCCGGTCGAGCAGCCACACCTCGGCCGGCGCGGCCACCAGGAGCGCCACGTGCGCCGCCACGATCCAGGGGTAGTGGCCCCTGCCGTGCTCGACGCCGCCCCGCGCACGCGCCCACGCCAGGTTGCGCCGGGCCACGACCAGCTCGGCCAGCCGTTCCATGACGACCAGCCCGATCAGCACCAGGTAGGCGCTCACCAGTGCAGCAGGAGCAGCTCGGCGGAGAAGCCCGGCCCCAGGGCCATCAGCACCGCGGGCGCCCCCGGCCGGCCGCGCGTCTCCTGCAGCACGTTGAGCACCGACACGGACGACAGGTTGCCGTGCCGGCGCAGCGAGCGCCAGGTCACCTCGACCGCCTTCGGCGGCAGGCCCAGCGTCTCCACGATCTTCTCGATGACCTTGGGGCCGCCGGGGTGGCAGATCCAGGTGCCCACCTGGTCGGGGGTCAGGCCGTAGTCGGCGAGGAAGGCCCGGATGTCGCCCGCCAGCACCTCCTCGACGAAATCGGTCAGGTCGGCGTCCAGGACGATGCGGAAGCCGTGGTCGCCGACCTCCCAGCCCATCAGGTGCTCGGTGCCGGGGTAGAGCCGGCTGCGGGTCGCCACGACCTCCGGCCCCCGTCCGCGCCCAGTCGCCACGACGGCCCCCGCGGCGTCGCCGAACAGGCCGCTCGCCACGAGGTTCGCGATCGAGGTGTCGTCCCGCTGGATGGTGAGCGAGCACAGCTCCAGGCACACCAGGGCCGCGACGTGGTCCGGCCAGCCGCGCAGGTAGTCGTACAGGCGGGACAGGCCCGACGCCCCGGCCGCGCACCCCAGCCCGAACACCGGCAGCCGCTTGACGTCAGGCCGCAGCCCCATGCGTTTGGCCAGCCGCGCGTCCAGCGAGGGCGTGGCCAGGCCCGTGGTCGAGCAGAACAGCAGGTGATCGACCCTCTTCGGCTCCACGCCCGCCTGGTCGAGCGCGGCCGTCAGCGCCCGCTCGGTCAGGTCGAGGCCGACCTCCACGTACGCGTCGTTGGCGCGGCCGAAGGAGTCGAGCTTGGCGTAGTCCTCCAGCGGGAGCGCCAGACTGCGGCCCGTCACGCCGGTCGCCTCGTGGAAGCGCCGCAGGAGGTCCTCGTCGCAGTGGGTCAGACGGGCGAACGCCTCGGTGATCTCCGCCTGCTCGTAGCGGTGATCGGGGAGAACCGTCTGTACCGCCGAGATATGCATGCACTTCCTCTGCCGCTGGAGGAGCCCGGCTAACATGCGCTCATGCTCCTCCCCGACCCGGCCCGGCCGCACCGGGTCGCCGCGCTGGCCTTCGACGGGATGGCGCCGTTCGAGCTGGGCTGCGTGGTGGAGCTGTTCGGGCTGCCACGGCCCGAGCTGGCCGAGTACGGCGTCCCCTGGTACGACCTCAGGGTGTGCGCGGCGTCCCCGGAGCCGCTGCGCGTGGTGGGCGGATTCACCATGAGCGCCGAGCACGGCCTCGACGTGCTGGCCGAGGCCGACACGGTGATCGTCCCCGGGGTGGCGGACGTGCGCGGGCCGGTGCCTGCCCCGCTCGTGGCGGCGCTGCGCCGGGCGCACGGGCGTGGCGCGCGGCTGGTGTCGATCTGCTCGGGCGCCTTCGCGCTGGCCGCCGCCGGGCTGCTCGACGGCCGCCCGGCCACCACCCACTGGAGGTACGCGGCCCTGCTCCAGGAACGCTTCCCCGCCGTCCGGGTCAACCCCTCGGTCCTGTACGTGGACGACGGCGACGTGCTGACCAGCGCGGGCAGCGCCGCGGGGCTCGACCTGCTGATCCACCTCGTCCGCACCGACCACGGCCCGCGCGTCGCCAACGCCGTCGCCCGCCGCCTGGTCGTGCCGCCGCACCGGGAGGGCGGGCAGGCCCAGTTCATCGAGGCGGCGGTCACGCCGGTCGGCGGCGACGACGCGGTGGCGCGGGCGATGGCGTGGGCCATGGAGCACCTGGCCCGGCCGATCACGGTGGCCGACCTGGCGCGGGTGGCGACCATGTCGCAGCGCTCGTTCATCAGGCACTTCCACCGGCGGACCGGCACCAGCCCGCTGCGGTGGGTGATCGCGCAGCGGGTGGCGGCCAGCCTGCCGATGCTGGAGTCCACGGGGGCGCCGGTGGAGGAGATCGGGGCGGCGGTGGGGTTCGAGAGCGCGGTGACGTTCCGGCGGCACTTCGCCAGGGCCATGCGGACGTCGCCGTCCGCCTACCGCAGGGCGTTCGCCGTCACCGGGGGCGAGACCGCCCGCTCTCTATAGGTGGCGATATCGAACTGGCGTTCGTATAATGGTGACATGGATCTCACGCCGAAGGAACTTCCCGAGCTCTGGCGGCCGCCGATCGTTCTTCGCGCCGGCGCGGCGCGCTATCTGCTCGCCTGGGGTGACGACGCCGCGGGCGAACGTTGGGGTTTCCTGCTGTGGCCGCCGCGGGCGCGGCCGGCGGACGACGGCGTCGCGCACGAGGGGCAGGCGCGCTGGGTGCCGTGGGAGGACATCCGCCCGGTCGCGGGCGAGGACTACAGCACCGTTCCGGTGGCGGACGCGCTGCTGCTGCTGTGAGGCGGGTGGGGTCACGGCGGGAAGAGGACACAACCTGGCCGCTTCGGCTGGCACGGTGGTCATCGAGCGGGCCGGGAAAGCGCCCGCTCGCTGACCACCGTCTGACAGCGCAAGGAGCGATCATGTCCGTCGACGCCGTGACCCACCTCAACTTCCGTGGCGACGCCCGCGAGGCGCTCGCCTTCTACCAGTCCGTGTTCGGCGGCGACGTGGTCGCCGTCACCTACCAGGACGCCGGGAACGTCCAGGACCCGGCCGAGGCCGGCCAGGTCATGTGGGGCCAGGTGAGCGCGCCCAACGGGTTCCGCGTGATGGCCTACGACGTGCCGTCGGGCCAGCCGTGGGACCAGGGCCAGAACGCGTTCTTCCTCTCGCTGCGCGGCCAGGACGCCGCCGAGGTGACCGCCTACTGGGAGAAGCTCGCCGTCGGGGCGAGCGTGCTGCGGCCGTTCGGGCCCGCCGAGTGGGCGGCGCTCTACGGCATGCTGAAGGACCGTTTCGGCGTCACCTGGGTGGTGGACGTGGTCGGCCCGCAGGCCGCGTGAGAAGGGGCTAGGCCGGGACGCGGCCGACGCCGGCCAGGATGCCGGACCTCACGTAGTCGTGCTCCCCGCCGGGCGCGCCGTCCGGCGTCCAGTCGGCGACCGGCACCACGCCGGGCCCGACCAGCTCCAGCCCGTCGAAGAAGGCCGCGATCTGGTCGTGGCCGCGCCGCACGAGGCCGCCGGAGGGCGTGTTCGCGTACACCTGGCGTCCGGCCAGCACGGCGTCCTCGCCGGCGTCGCCCGCGTACAGGTGGGACAGCACGAGGTGCCCGCCCGGGCGCAGCCGCTCCCGCACCCGCGCCGCGATGCGTCCGGCCTCGGCGTCGTCGGGGACGAAGTGCAGCACGGCGACCATCAGGACGGCGAACGGCCGCGACAGGTCCAGGTGCCCGGCCACGCGCGGGTCGTCGAAGATCGCGTCCGCGTCCTTGAGGTCGCCCTGCACCACGATCACGTCGGGGTCCGTGGCGAGCAGGGCGCGGGCGTGGGTGAGGACGATCGGATCGTTGTCCACGTAGACGACCCGCGAGCCCGGCCCGTGCCGCCGCGCGACCTGGTGGACGTTGTCCTGTGTGGGCAGCCCTGCGCCGATGTCCAGGAACTGACGCACGCCCGCCTCGGCCAGCATGCGCACCGCCCGGCCGAGGAAGGCGCGGTTGGCGAGGGCGATCTCGCGGGCGTCGTTGCCGAGCCGCCGGCCGAGCTCGATCATCTTCTCGGCGGCCTCGCGGTCCACGGCGAAGTTGTCCCGGCCGCCGAGGTAGTAGTCGTACATGCGGGCGACGCTCGGCACGTTGGGGTCGATCCCGGCCGGCACGCGGTCCGTCTCGGTCATGTCCCGACTTTAGGTGGAACGCGGACGCGGCGGTAGATCACACCCGCCGGAACGTGTGCCGGTACGCCAGCGGCGCCACCCCCACCGCCGCGTGCAGGTGCTGGCGCAGCGAGACCGCCGTGCCGAACCCGGCCCGCCTCGCCACCTCCTCCACCCCGAGATCGGTGGTCTCCAGCAGGTGCCTGGCGTGCTGCACCCGCTGGGCGGCCAGCCATCTGGCCGGGCTCACCCCGGTCTCCTCGCGGAAGCGCCGGGTGAAGGTGCGTACGCTCATCCTGGCGTGCCCGGCGAGGGCGTTGAGGTCGAGCGGGCGGTCGAGGTGGGCGAGCATCCACTCCCGGGTCGCGCCCAGGCCGCCGGCCGGCTCGTGCGGCAACGGACGCTCGACGTACTGCGCCTGGCCGCCCTCCCGCCACGGCGGCATCACGCACCGGCGGGCGGTGCGGTTGGCCACCTCGCTGCCGTGGTCGCGCCGGATGACGTGCAGGCACAGGTCCATGCCCGCGGCCACGCCGGCCGAGGTCAGCACGTCGCCGTCGTCCACGAACAGGACGTCGGGGTCCAGCTTCACCTGCGGGAACAGCTCCGCGAACCGGGGCGCCTCCCGCCAGTGCGTGGTGGCCGGACGGCCGTCGAGTAGCCCGGCCGCGGCCAGCACGAACGCCCCCGTGCAGATCGACATCACCCGCGGCCGGCCGCGCAGGGCGGCGCGCAGCCCGGCGGAGAGCGTGCCGTCCTTGAGCACCCGGCCCGCGTGGATGCCGGGCACGAGGACGGTGTCGGCTGTGTCGAGCACGTCGAGGTCGTGGTCGGGCTGGACGCTGTAGCCCGCCGAGCAGCGCACCGGCCGGCGGCCCTCGGAGCAGGTCACGACCTCGTACAGTTTCTCGCCGCCGGGGGTCTCGGCGGCCCAGAAGACCTGGCCGGGGATGCCGAAGTCGAGCGGGGCGAAGTGGTTGAGCGCGACCACGGCGATACGATGACGGCGCATGGCCGGATTCTTGCACATATTGGCTTTCCGGCCACTCGTCCCCTCATTGGCAGAACCCCCAGGATTGCCGCATGACCTCCAGCACCACCCCCGCCCGCGCCCCCGTCGCCGGGCCGATCCGCCGCGGCCCGCACCGCGCCTGGTACGTGGCGGCCGTCGCCTTCGTGGCGATCCTGGGCGCGGCCGGGTTCCGGGCCACGCCGGGCGTGCTGATCACGCCGCTGCGCGCGGAGTTCGGCTGGTCCACCGGCACCGTCTCGCTGGCGGTGTCGGTCAACCTGGTCCTGTACGGCCTCACCGCCCCCTTCGCCGCCGCGCTCATGGACCGGTTCGGCATGCGCCGCGTGGTCGCGCTGGCCCTGCTGCTGATCGCGGCGGGCAGCGGGCTGACCGTGTTCATGACGGCGAGCTGGCATCTCCTGCTGTTCTGGGGCATCTTCGTCGGGCTCGGAACCGGCTCGATGGCGCTGGTGTTCGCCGCGACCGTGGTGGACCGCTGGTTCGTCAGGCACCGGGGGCTGGTCACCGGCATCCTCACGGCGGCCGGCGCGACCGGGCAGCTCGTCTTCCTGCCCGTTCTCGCCTGGCTGGCCGAGGGTCCCGGCTGGCGCTGGGCCTCGATCGCGGTCGCCGGGGCGGCGCTGGCGGTGGTGCCGTTCGTGTGGTGGCTGCTGCGCGACCGCCCCGAGGACATCGGAACGACGGCGCTCGGCGCGGAGCCGGGCCAGGAACGCCCGGCCCCCGGCAGCGGCAACGCGGCGCTCCGCGCGCTCGCCGTGCTCGGCCGGGCGGCACGCACGCGCCCGTTCTGGCTGCTGGCGGGCGGCTTCGCGATCTGCGGCGCGAGCACGAACGGCCTGGTCGGCACCCACTTCATCCCCGCCGCCCACGACCACGGCATGGCCGAGCCCGTCGCGGCCGGGCTGCTCGCCGTCATCGGGATCTTCGACATCGCCGGCACCGTCGCCTCGGGCTGGCTGAGCGACAGGATCGACCCGAAGGTGCTGCTCGGCCTCTACTACGGGCTGCGCGGGCTGTCGCTGATGGTGCTGCCCAGCCTGTTCGCGGCCACGACCGAGCCCAGCATGCTGATCTTCATCATCTTCTACGGCCTGGACTGGGTGGCGACCGTGCCGCCCACCGTGGCGCTGTGCCGCCGCATCTACGGCGCGGACGGGGCCGTGGTGTTCGGCTGGGTGTTCGCCTCCCACCAGGTGGGGGCCGCGTTCGCCGCCGTCGCCGCCGGGCTCACCCGCGACCACCTCGGCGCCTACGACCTCGCCTGGTACGCGGCGGGCGCGCTCTGCCTCCTCGCCGCCGGCATGTCCCTGGCGATCAGGCATGCTAGGACCCGATGAACGAAGAGTTGTACGTGCTGCCGCTGGTCGTCAGGATCGAGCGGGCCACGCCCCCCGAACGCACCGACGCGCTGGAGGCCGCCGCCATGGCGGTGCTCGGCCTGCTCGACGACCCGGGGGAGTGGGCCGCCGAGCTGCACGCCTGGCAGTCCACCGGGAAGATCCGCAAGGTCGTGCGCAGGGCGCGCGGCGCCGAGTGGCGGCGGGCCGTGGCGCTGCCCGGCCGTACGGTCGAGCACCGCACGGCCGAGGTCCGCGTCCATCCGCCGGTGCCGCTGGACGACTGGCCGCGCGACCTCGCCCGGCTGCAGGTCGGGGGCACCGAGCTGAGCGACGCCCACGAGCCGCCGCCCGCCGTCCCCCCGGTCCTGTGGGCCAACCCCGGCCTGGAGATGACCGCGGGCAAGGCCATGGCGCAGGCCGGGCACGCGGCCCAGCTCGCCTGGTGGGCCAGCGACGCCGCCGGGCGCGCGGCCTGGCGGGCCGCCGGGCTGGCCGTCTCGGTCCGTACGGCCCCGGCGCGGGACGACTTCGACGCCATGGTCGCGGCCGGGCTGCCGGTCGTGCGCGACGCCGGGTTCACCGAGATCGAGCCGGGCTCGTGCACGTTCGTCGCCGACGCGCCCTGGCTCCGGGGCCGGGTCGCTAGATCGTGAAGACGTCGGCCAGCACGCCGCCGGCCGGGGTGATCCGGGCCGGCGACGGGCTGTCGTAGACGACCATCAGCCGGCCGTCGGCCAGCCGCGCCAGCCCCTCGGGATGGTCGCAGCCGGCCCCGTACGGCAGGTCCATGACGACCTCCAGCTCGCCCGCGGGCACCACGCCCGACCGCCGCCCCGGCCACCAGCGCCGCACGTGCACCGGGCCGTCGAGCGCCATGGACGGGCCGGTGAGCATCAGCAGTCCGCAGTCGTCCGGGTCGCCGTCCGGGTCGCCGTCGGGGCACAGGTCCCGCACGCCGAGCCCGCCGAGGTCGAGGAAGTGCTTGCGGTACGGCTCGCGCAGCCGCAGCCGCCCCCGTCCCGTCTCCTCCAGCCGCAGCTCCAGCACCACCGCCCAGCCGCGCAGCACCGGGCCGCGCAGCCCGAGGTAGACCCGCTCGCCCACCACGGCGATGCCCTCGACGTCGAGGCCGTTGTCCTTGCCGGGAATCGCCAGGAACGGCCCGAGATGCGGGTCCTCGCGCAGGTGCGCCGCGAGGCCGCGTTCCCCGGACAGCACCGCCCCCGCGCCGGGCTCCTCGCCGTGCAGCGGCAGCCGGGCGAGGATGTAGCGGTTCTCCTCCCTGACCAGGGTGGCCAGGCGGGCGGCGGCCTTGGCCGGGTCCTTCGACTTGACCCGCCTGCGCTTGAGGCTGTGCGAGCCGACCACCCACAGGTGCCCACCGGCCCGCGCCATGCCCTCGATGTCGGCCTCGTCGTCGGGGCCTGCGGGCAGGTCGATGTAGTCCGCCAGGCGGAACGTGCGCTGGTCGCCGAAGTGGTCGCCGGTCCAGGCCAGATGCTCGAAGGAGGCGGTCTCGTCGCCGGCCACCCAGACGCCGTGGGGGCTCTGGCGGAGCGCCGAGAGGTTCGTATGGGTCTGGGACGCCCGCGAGGCGTGATCGAAGCGGAGCTCCACCTGTTGCACGACGTCATGATTGCACTTCGGTCGCATCACATACGTAATGGCGGGATATGTCGTACGCTCCCGTCGTGCTCGATGGGGAAGATGAGATCAAGGGTTCCCGTGTGAGAACCGCGACCAAGCCCAGAACCCTTACCTCTCCGCCCGAACGCTCCCGCATCGGTGACATCCGTATGCGGGTGGTGTACCGGGGCCTCGCCGTGGCCGCCGCCGTCGCGGCGGCCGCCGTGGCGGTGGTCGTGGTGCTCCCGTCGGAGCCGGACGGGGTCGTCGCGGGGCCGGTAACCGCGCCGCCGGCCGCGCAGCCCTCGTCCGGCCCCTCCGCGGAGGCGTCGGTGTCCGTGTCCGCGTCGGCGTCCGCGTCGGCGTCACCGTCGGAGACCGTGACCCCGGCCGCGCCCGCCGCCCAGGTCACGCCGACGCCCGGCACGTCCCTGGCCCCCGGCTACACCGCCATGGAGGCCCTGTACGCCGACCCCCGCGTCCCCGAGCTGACCGCGAAGGTCAAGCGCATGCGGCTCCCGGCCCCCTCCCGCCGGGTGACCAAGGACCGGCGGAGCGGCCTCGCCGTGCCGAAGCTGCCGAAGCCCTGGAAGACGTACGGGCCGGCGCCGTTCACCACCAGGCAGGTGCTGCCGCGGCTGCGCGGCGGCACGGTACGGGGCATGTTCGTCACCTGCCCGCTGCCGATCATGGAGCAGAAGTCGCCGCGCGACAGTGCGCTGCTCGCCGCCCGCTGGACGCTCAACCATCACCCGAAGGGCGCCCGCATCACCTGGCTGGCCTCGCAGCCGGTCAGGCACGGCTGGATGCTCGTCTACCGGGTCACGTACGGCAAGCGCTCCTCGCGCGCGGCGGTGGTCGTGGTGGACGGGGGAATGTCCAAGCCGGGTTTGGCGTTCGTGACAGTGCCTGACGCGCAGCGCAAGCAGTGGAGCGACATCGCCCGCGTGGCCTCGGGGGTGCGTGTTCTAGGCTAGAAGGATCATGGTGGCGGCGACGTGGGGAGTGGACGCCGTGGAACGCTCTGGACCGCCGCAGGCACCAGGCAAGGGCAAGGGCAAGCCGCCCTGGCGCTCTGAGGGCCTGCCCGGCACGCCCGGCGGCCGGCCCAAGATCAATTGGTGGCGGTTTGTCGTCACGCTGCTGGTCGTGTACGCGGGCTTCTTCGTCGTGTCGTCGTTCGTCGACAACGAGTCGGTGGAGACCATCTCGTACACCGAGTTCACCACCCAGGTCGACGCCAAGAACGTCAAGGACATCTCCGCCCAGGGCCTGTCGGTCGAGGGCGACCTGAGGAGCGCGGCGAAGAACCCCGACGGCGGCGCCACGTACACGAGGTTCTCCACCGAGATCCCCGCCTTCGCCAACACCGACCAGCTCGACCAGCAGCTCCGCAGCGGCCAGGTGGAGATCACCTCCAAGCCGCTCACCCGCGGCTTCTTCTCCAACCTGCTGCTGTCGCTGCTGCCCGTGCTGCTGCTGGCCGGCCTGTGGATCTGGATCATGCGGCGCGGCGCCAGCATGATGGGCGGCGGCGGGCTCGGCGGCCTCGGCAAGTCCAAGGCGGCCAAGCCGGTCGAGGCCGGGCAGGTGCGGGTCACCTTCGACGACGTCGCCGGCATCGACGAGGTCGAGAACGAGCTGGTCGAGATCGTCGACTACCTCAAGGACCCGGGCAAATACCGCCGGCTCGGCGCCAAGCTGCCCAAGGGCGTGCTGCTCGCCGGCCCGCCCGGCACCGGCAAGACGCTGCTGGCCAGGGCCGTCGCGGGCGAGGCCAAGGTCCCCTACTTCTCCGCCTCCGCCTCCGAGTTCATCGAGATGATCGTCGGCGTGGGCGCCTCGCGCGTACGCGACCTGTTCGAGGAGGCGCGCAAGGTGGCGCCGTCGATCGTGTTCATCGACGAGATCGACGCCATCGGCCGGGCCAGGGGCGGCGCGGGCGGCATCGGCGGCCACGACGAGCGCGAGCAGACGCTCAACCAGATCCTCACCGAGATGGACGGCTTCTCCGGGGCCGAGGGCGTCATCGTCATCGGCGCCACCAACCGTCCCGAGATCCTCGACCCGGCGCTGCTGCGCCCCGGCCGGTTCGACCGGACCGTGCAGGTGGGGCTGCCGGACGCCGCCGGGCGCACCGCGATCCTCGGCGTGCACACCCGCGGCGTCCCGCTGGACGCCGAGGTCAGCCTCGACCAGCTCGCCAAGACCACGCCCGGCATGACCGGCGCCGACCTGGCCAACCTCGTCAACGAGTCGGCCCTGCTCGCCGCCAAGCGCGGCAAGGAGAAGGTCACCAGATCCGACTTCACCGACGCGCTGGAGAAGCTGCAGCTCGGCGCGGCCCGCAGCATCGTGATGCCGGAGGAGGAGCGCACCCGCACCGCCTACCACGAGGCCGGTCACGCGCTGCTCGGCATGCTCCAGCCCGGCGCCGACCCGGTCAGGAAGATCTCGATCATCCCGCGCGGGCGCGCGCTCGGCGTGACGCTGTCCACCCCCGACACCGACCGCTACGCCTACGACGAGCAATACCTCCGCGGCCGCATCACCGGCGCGCTCGGCGGCATGGCGGCCGAGCAGGTCATCTACGGCGTCATCACCACCGGCGCCGAGAACGACCTCGAACAGGTCACCATGATCGCCCGGGGCATGGTCGGCCGCTGGGGCATGTCGGAGAAGGTCGGCCCGCTCACCATCCTGCCCAACGACGGCTCGCAGCCGCAGGCCAGCGCCGCCACCCTCGCCACCGTGGACGAGGAGGCGCGGCGCATCGTGGAGCAGTGCTACGAGCGCGCGGTCCAGGTGCTCACCGACAACCGCGACAAGCTGGAGGCGATCGTGGCGGCGCTGCTGGAGCACGAGACGCTGGACGAGGCCGACGCGTACGCCGCGGCCGGTCTGGCCAGCCAGTCGAAGGCCGACGTCACCTCCTGATTTTTCCCGAGAATTAGCACAAAGCGGGCATTGTGCGGCGGTTGTCGGGCGGTGTCATGGGCACCTGTAGCGTCAGGAGCCTTCGAGCGCCGAGGATCGGAGGAGAGCCGTGACGCCGTACGACGAACTCCTCGACCAGCAGCTGCTCGACCAACTCGGCCGGCCGGGCGTGGAGCAGACCGCCGCCATGCTCGGCACCGACGAGGACAAGGCCCGCGACATCGTCCAGGCCGTCACCGGCATCGTCATCGGCGGCCTCGCCCGCAACGTGCAGTACCCCGACGGGGCCGACGCCCTGCGCGGCGCGCTGGAGGACCACGTCGACGCCGACCCCTTCGACGGCGACGTGGCCTCGCTCACCCGCGACGGCCACAGCATCCTCGGCCACGTGCTCGGCGGGCAGGGCACCGAGGCGGCGGCGACCGGGCTGGGGCGGCTGTTCGGCGTCGACACCGGCGCCATGATGAAGCTGCTGCCGCTGATCGCCCCCATGGTGATGTACCTCCTGGCCACCCGGGCCGACGGCCGCGACCTCGACGCGGACGCCCTGGTCGACGAGCTCGAACGCGAGCGCGCCGCCCTGCCCGACGCGCGCCGCGAACTCCTCGACGAACTGCTCGACCACATCTTCGGCCCCGGCCCCGGCCGTCCCGGGATCTACGGCGGACTGCCCGGAACGTCCCTTCCCGACTGGTGACCGGTCGCGACCGGTAGGCTTGTCCGGTGATCGTTCTGGCTTCCGCCTCTCCCGCCCGCCTGGCCCTGCTGCGCCACGCCGGCCTCGACCCCAAGGTGATCGTCAGCGGGGTCGACGAGGACGCCTACACCGCGCACAGCCCGGCCGCGCTCAGCCTCGTGCTGGCGAGGGCCAAGGCCGAGGCCGTCGCGGACGGGCTCGACCAGGGCGTGGTCATCGGCTGCGACTCCATCCTGGAGCTCGACGGCCGCCCCTACGGCAAGCCGGCCTCCGCGGAGGAGGTCGTGGAGCGGTGGCGGATCATGCGTGGCCGCACCGGCCGCCTCGTGACCGGCCACTGCGTCATCGACGTCGCCGCCGGACGGCAGGTCGCCGAGGTGGCGACCACCGTGGTGCGCTTCGGGCAGCCGTCCGACGAGGAGATCGCCGCCTACGCCGCCACCGGCGAACCGCTCGGACTGGCCGGGGCGTTCAGCATCGAGGGGCGCGGCGGCTGGTTCGTCGAGGGCATCGACGGCGACCACGGCAACGTGCTCGGCCTGTCGCTGCCGCTGCTGCGCGACCTGCTCGCCGAGCTCGGCTACGCGGTGACGGCGTTCTGGCGCTAGCCTGCCGGACATGCGATCATTGCGCGACTTCTCGGCCGGAATCGGCTTCTTTCTCAAGGGGTTCGGCTGGGTGGCCAGGAACGGCCGGTGGTGGGGCTTCGGGCTCATCCCCGCGCTCATCGCGTTCGCCGTCTACGTGGTGGCGCTGATCTTCCTGGGCATGTACGCGTTCGAGCTGGCCGAGTTCCTGACCCCGTTCGCCGACGCCTGGAGCTGGCAGGGCGTCTTCCGCACCCTGGTCGGGATCGTGCTGTTCGCCGGCGGGCTGGCGCTCGCGGTGGTGACGTTCACCGCGGTCACCCTCGCCATCGGCGAGCCGTTCTACGAGCGGCTGTCGGCGGCGGCCGACCCGCTGGACGACGAGATCGAGCAGCCGTGGTGGCGCACCCTGCCGCGCTCGATCAGGGACAGCCTGGTGACGCTCTGCTACGTGCTGCTGTTCACCCTGCCGCTGTTCGTGCTGGGGTTCGTGCCGGTGCTGGGGCAGACCGTGGTGCCCGTGCTGGGGGCGGCGGTGTCCGGGTTCTTCCTGACCGTCGAGCTCACGACGCTGGCGCTGGAGCGGCGGGGCGTGGCGCGCAAGGAACGTTTCCGGCTGCTGCGCGCCAACATGGGCGTGACGCTGGGGTTCGGGGTGGCGGTGTTCGTCCTGTTCCTGGTGCCGTTCGTGGCGGTGATCGCCATGCCGGCGGCGGTGGCCGGCGCCGCCTTCCTGGTCCGCCACCACATCGCCCCCACCATCCAGGCCCCCCACCCCCCGACCACCCCCTGACCCGCCACCCGCTCCCCGCCCCGCATCCACCGGTCACCCTCTGATCCGCGTCCATGGTCCTCGGGGGATCCGCACCCGCTGGCTGCTCCTCGGCCAGGAGCCATCGGTCACCCCCCTGGTCTGTGCCTGCTGGCTGCTGCTCGGCCCGTAGCGGTCGGTCGCCCTCTGGTCTGTGCCCGCTGGCTGCACCTTGCCGGGAACGGCCGATCACCATCTGACCGCACCTGCTGGCTGCTCCTTGGCCCGTAGCCGTCGGTCACCCTCTGGTCCGCGCTCACAGGCCGCCCTTGCCTGCACCCGTCGGTCACCCTCTGGTCGGCGACCGGGGGGCAGCCTTGACCCCGCAGCCACCGGTTGCGCCCAGCGTCGTGCCCATCCGCCGGCCCCGAGCACCCCACCCTCATCCGATGGGTCGCTCAAGTGGCCGGGCGGGCGCCACCACCTGTGCGGGCGTTGTCCACAGGGCGGCCCGTCGCCCGCACGCTTATCCCCAGAATCGGCTTCGGCTCATTCCAGGCCCGCGCTTCCGGGCACCCTGACGGTCCATGACGACCAACACCTCCCCGCCCTCGCCCCCGCCCCCCTTCACCCCTCCTTCGACCCCCGCTTCCACTTCACCGTTCCTCACCCTCACCAGCCCGTCGGACATCCTGGCCGCCGTCCCCTATCTCGTCGGCTTCCACCCCTCCAACAGCCTGGTCGCGGTGGGTTTGGAGCACGGCCGGGCCGTGATGGTGGTCCGCTGGGACCTCCCCCTGTCCTCGGGCACCCTCGACGCCCTGGAGACCATGTTCAGACGGGAAAAGGTGACCGAGATGGTCGCCATCGGCTACGGCCCCGGAAAGGCCGTCACCCCCGCCATGGACGAGGTCAGGCGGGTGGCGGCGCGCGCCGGGGTCCGCGTAGGAGAGGCACTGCGGGCCGACGCCGGCCGCTACTGGTCCTACGTCTGCGCCCTCCCGTCCTGCTGCCCCGCCGAGGGCACCCCGTACGACCCCGGGAGCAGCCGCATCGCCGCCGAGGCCACGGTGCACGGCCTGGTCGCCCTGCCCGATCGCGAGACCCTCGAACGCACCCTCGCCCCGGTCACGGGCCCGGTCCGGCTGGCGATGCGCCGCGCCACGTCCGGCGCGGCCGGCGAGGTCAAGGCCGCGCTGGCGGCGGCCACCAACCTCGACGCCTTCACCCGCGCCTTCGTGGCGGAGGGCCTGTCCCGCGTCCGCAAAGCCCTGGCTACCCATGAGGAGGGCGGGCGGCTCACCGACCTGGAGGCCGCCAGGCTGGGCCTCGACCTCGCGCTGGTCCGGATCCGCGACGAGGCATGGACGCTCATGGACGAGTCCCACGTGGCGCTGTGGAAAGACCTGACCCGCCGCTTGGAGCCGCGCTTCGCACCACCTGCGGCGTCCCTGCTGGCGATGGCGGCTTGGCGGTCGGGCGACAACATCCTGGCCACCGTCGCCCTCGAACGCGCCCTGGCCATCGACCCTGGCTACTCGATGGCCAACCTGCTCATGCACGCGCTCCAGAATCTGCTCTCACCCGCGATCCTGCGCGACCGCATGCCGACCCCCGCCGAGCTCGACACGGCCATGGGCGCCGCCCACGCGGGCTGGCTCCTGCCTCTGTCGGGCCTCCTGCTGGACGACGAAACCCCCGTCCCAGGAGATTGAGCGTCGCTCCAGTGACGAGCGGCGGCGGAAAACAAGTGGGGGACACCTGAGCGTGCGCCGAGAAGCACACCTCACAAGGGTCGATCCCGGCCCGTGTCGCCCCTCGTGACATCCCGAATCCTGAAATCAGCCGATGCCCGAGCACACCGCCGAAACCACGACGTCGAAACCATGCCGCCCAAACCGGGCCGGGCGACCGTGACTAGAGTGAGCCTTCTTCGCGGCGGCGGCGTTCGTTGAATGCCCGCATGCGGGGCGGATATCCGGTGAGCTGGACGTCGTACACCGGCAGTGCCAGATCACGGGCGACCTTGTGAATCACGGCGGGAGAGCCGACACGGCGCCTGGTCCACTCGCCGTCGTCGGCGACGGCGACGGCGGTCGTGTCGGTGGCGAACGTTTCCGGCTCGACGTAGAACTCGACGCCGCGCCGGGAACGGGCGAATGCGATCAACGCCTCGATGTCGGCGTCTGTCGCCTCACGGTCGAACTTCGCGATCTTCGGGCCGCGCCATCGACGAAGGCCATACCGGTCTCGCCATCTCATAGGTCCTTTTTATATCGTCTGGCGCTTTCGCGCGTAGGAGAAATGATCTTTTCAGGGGGCGATCTCGGGGACAGCTCCGGGTTTCTCCTGATGGCAGTTGCCCGTTCGGCCAAGCAGTATGGAAGACATCACCGATCACTGAAGGAGAGGCATGGCGACTATGGCTGGGGTACCGACAACCCCCGGGCCGGGACAGGTGCCGCCAGCTCACCTGCGCGTCACCAACCAGGACCGAGAGCATGTGGTCGAGCACGTCAAAGCGGCGTACGCGGAGGGCCGGTTCGACAAGCTCGAGTTCGACGACCGGCTTGAGCGGGCGATGACGGCACGCACCCACGGCGACCTGATGCCCATCATGACCGAGCTGTACGGCACGCAGGCGGTGCCCCGGCTCGCTCCGCGACCTGCCCCCACCTACCCGGGGCGGCCGGCTGGGTCCGTGGAGGGCAACGAACGCCTCGGCGCCGCGGCCGGTCATCTGCTCCTGGCCCTGGGCTTCCCGATCGTCGGCCCGCTGATCCTGCTGCTCGCCGCGGGCAAGACGTCGCCGTACATCCGGCGGCACGCCGTGGAGGCGCTCAACTTCGGGCTGACGGTGGTCGGGGCGTCGATCCTGCTCCCGCTCACGGTCATCGGCGTGGTGCTGGTGCCCGTGATCTGGGTGGCGGCGTTCGTCCTCGCGATCGTCGCCGGCGTCAACTCCCTGACCGATGGCGACTACCGCTACCCGCTGACGGTCCGCCTGGTCAAATAGCCGAAGCTTCCCAGACCCACGCCGCCGTAGCTCACGCGCCGGTCCGGGTGCTTGCCCGTACCGGTTGAGGGCGGGGCGGTCGTAGGTGCCCCGCCGGCGGCGTGCTGCTTCGCAGGCTGTCCTCGGGGGGTTCGCACGTACAGGGGGGTGCGGAGGGCGGGGTCAGCGGGCCAGGACCTGGTACTTCACGTGCATCACGCCGGCGTTCGTGTTGCCGATGGCGGAGAAGGCGGCGGCGGACAGGTCGAGGCAGCGACCGCCGATGTACGGGCCACGGTCGTTGATGCGGACGGTGACCGATTTGCCGTTGTTCGGGTTGATCACCCGGACCTTGCTGCCCAGGGGGAGGGTCTTATGGGCGGCCGTCATGGCGGACGGGTTGAATCGCTCGCCGCTGGCGGTCATCTGGGGCTCGTCGTAGTACGAGGCGCCGCAGGAGCCGGAGGAGAGGACCTTCGCCTTGGGCTTCTTGGCGACGGACTTGGCCGGCTTGGGGGTGGCGGGCTGTGTCGGCTTGGGGGGCTGTGACGGCTTGCCGCTGGACGCGCTCGGCGCCGTCGCCGACGGTGAGGCGCCCACTGCCTCCGCGTCCTGCGGGGTCGTGCTCTGCGGGGTGGGGGTTCGGGGGGAGGCGGGGTTCGGGTTGGCGGCGGCCGGTGGCCTCGGGGCCGGGGAGAGAGGCTTCGGGTTCGACTGGCGGCCCGCCTCGTTCGTGGTCCTCGCCGCGCCTGCGCCGGTCTCGGCGAGGGGCTTGGCGGCGGTCGCGGTGCGCTTGGCGGGTTCGTCGTCGGCCAGCGCCGCGTAAGCGGAGGCCGAGGCGGTGGCGATGACGGCGGCACCCGCTGCGACGGCGGTCCAGCGGCGCCTGCCGGTGAGGAACGGCTTGTGGGAATGCTGGCCCAAGGTAAACCACGGTCCTGGCTAGGGTAGGGAAGGGAAAGGCCGGTCCGGCGGGGGTGGGGGCGTACGGCGGCCGTTTCCGTCGGCGCGGCGGGGGATGCCGCGCGGTGAGGACGAACATACGGGACAAACAGCCAGTAAAGACAAGTTAATCCCTAATCTAGTGACATATCTCACTTCGATATCAAGATCGCACTAAAGGTCAGCTTTGTGCGATTGATCGATCAATTCCAGCGGAAATGACGTTGGGGGCGGCTTGATCGCAAAAGAGGGGTTTGATCAGGGCAAATGGGTGCGCTGCGCCTCAAGGGTTAAGGGGTGATGCTGCGAAACTCCGGCGGCCGGGGTCGCGGGCGTGCGGGAAAAGCGGAAGGCGAGAAAGAGATCGTCGAAGAGCTCGGCCCCTTCGTTACGGGAGCCAGAAACCCCGGGGTGCGGGAGTCAGGAGGGGCGTTGATGCCGGGGCGGCTCTTTCGTGGACGCCGCGTCGCCCCCATGGCACCCCTCCGCGCTCGCGGGGACGCTCTCTGGCCGATGAGGTCCGCCGTCCACCCGAAAAGTTGGGCCGGGGTGCCTGGAGGGCTGCCGTCGCCGGCGCGGGGGAGCGAGTCAGGGAGTCCGGTGGAAGCGGTCAGATCATGAGAGAGCGGACGGTGTCCACGGTGTCGGCGTCCTCCACCCGCTTGTCCGGCCGGTAACGCAGCACCCGCGCGAACCGCAGCGCCATCCCGCCCGGATAGCGCGGCGAGCGCTGCACCCCGTCGAAGGCGATCTCCACCACCAGCTCAGGACGCAGCCGCACGGTCCAGTCGTCCGTCGGCCCCTCGGCCAGCTCCAGGAACCGCTCGGTCTGCCAGGCCAGCAGCTCGTCCGTCAGGCCCTTGAACGTCTTGCCGAGCATCACGAACCCGCCCTCCGGGTCGCGCGCCCCCAGGTGCAGGTTGGACAGCTTGCCCTCGCGCCGGCCGTGGCCCCACTCGGCGGCCAGCACCACCAGGTCGAGCGTGTGACGCGGCTTGACCTTGATCCAGCCCGCTCCGCGCCGCCCGGCCGCGTACGGCGACGCCAGCGCCTTCACCACCAGGCCCTCGTGCCCGGCCTTGACCACGTCGATGAAGAACTGCTCGGCCTCCGCCACGTCGCCCGTCACCAGGCGCGGCGTCAGCAGGGTCCGCGGCACGACCCTGGCCAGCGCCTCCTGGCGCTCGGCGTAGGGGAGGTCGAGGAGGTCGTCGCCGTCGGCGCGCAGCGCGTCGAAGAAGAAGACGCTGAGCGGCGTCTGCTCGCGCAACTGCTCGACCTTGAGCTTGCTGGAGACCCGCGCGGCGGTCACCTGGAACGGGTGCGGTCGGCCGTCGGGACGCAGCGCGAGCACCTCGCCGTCCAGCACGAGGTCGTCCGACGGCGTCTTCAGCACGGCCTCGACCAGCTCGGGCACCTGTGCGGTGATGTCGTCGAGTGTGCGGGTGAAGACCCTGACCTCCTCGCCGGACCTGTGGGCCTGCACCCGGATGCCGTCCAGCTTCCACTCCAGCGCAGCGGGCGCGCCCGCCTTATCGAGGGCGGCGGCGACGTTGGGCGCGCTGCCGGCCAGCATGGGGGAGACCGGCCGCCCGACCTCCAGGCGGAAGGCGTGCAGCGCCTCCACCCCGCCACTCAGCGCCGCCGCGCCGACGGCGGGCAGCCAGCCGCGCAACGTCAGCGCCCGCCGGACGTCGGCGGACGGGGCGCCGGACGCCTTGGCCACCGCCTCGATCATGACGCCGTCGAGCGCGCCCTGCCGCAGCTCGCCGTTGAGCAGGCGGCGCACGAACTGCTGCTCCTGACTGGTCAGCCCGGCGAACAGCTCGCTCACCAGCGCCCTGCGGGCCGCCTGGGAGCCGGGGCCGGACACGGCCTTGATCCGGGTCAGCAGCGCGTCGACCGTGGTCAGGGTGGCGGTGGCGACGAGCTTGGGCTGCGGGATCTCCTCCAGGGTGCGCCAGCCGACGCCGACCTGGCGCTGGGGCAGCTCGCCCGACAGGTAGGAGATGGCGATCTCCGCCTCGTCCGGGCCGACCCGGCCCAGCAGCTCCGCCAGATGTGCGATCTTGCCCAACCTGGCGGACGTGCGCGTCACCGCCTCGGAAACTCGGACCACGTCGATCAGAAGCACACGCCTATCGTGCCTCACGCCGCCGACATTCCCTACCGGCGCCCACCGGCCGGCCGTCACGCGGGCGGCCGGTGGGCGTGCGGGCCCTACCTGACGCCGAGCAGGTCGACGACGAAGATGAGGGTCTCGTTCGGCTTGATGGCGGCGCCGGCGCCGCGGCTGCCGTAGCCGAGGTGCGGCGGGATGACCAGCTTGCGCCGTCCGCCGACCTTCATGCCTGCGACGCCCTGGTCCCAGCCCGCGATGACGCGCCCGCCGCCGAGGGGGAACTCGAAGGCGTCCCCCCGGTTCCAGGACGCGTCGAACTCCTCCCCGGTGGAGAAGGCCACGCCGACGTAGTGGACGCGGACGTGGTGGCCGGGCTTGGCCTCGGGGCCGTCGCCCTCGACCAGGTCGACGATCTCAAGGTCCTTGGGCGGGTTGCCCTCGGGGAAGTCGATCTCGGGCTTCTCGAGTGCCACGAAAGTGCTCCTGTCGGCGACTTGACGTTGTGATTCGGACCTGACGACTCTATGCGCTCGGGATATCGTCTTCGTTCGTGGCCGCTCTGAGTCCCGACGCGATCCTGCTCACCGGCCGCGTGGCCGTCGTCACCGGGGGAGCCCGCGGGATCGGGCTCGCCGTCGCCGAGACCTTCGCCGCCTTCGGCGCGCACGTGGCCGTCTGCGACCGCGACAAGCCGCCCTTCGGGGAGCCGGCCATGACGCTCGACGTTCGCGACCCGGTGGCGGCGGAGGTGTTCGCCCGCGCGGTGGGCGAGCGCTGGGGGCGGGTGGACGTGCTGGTCAACAACGCGGGCGGCACCTTCCACGCCCCGTTCGAGAGCCTGTCGCCGCGCGGCGAGCGTACGCTGATCGAGGAGAACTTCACCCAGCTCACCGCCATGATCCGCAGGCTGCTGCCGCTGATGCGGCCGGGCTCGTCGATCATCAACGTGACGTCGAGCGAGGCGCACCAGGCGGCGCCGGGCTTCGCCGTGTACGCGGCCATGAAGGCGGCCGTGGAGAGCCTGACCAGGTCGCTGGCGCTGGAGCTGGCGCCGCGCGGCGTCCGGGTCAACGCCATCGCGCCCGACGCCCTGCCCACGGAGGGCGAGGAGGGCGTGCGCGAGCGCATGCTGGCCGACGGCTCCCTGCCCTATGAGCCGGTACGCCTCCCGCCCCTCGGCCGGCTCGGCGAGCCTGTGGAGGCGGCGGGGGCGGCCGTGTTCCTGGCCGGCGACCTGGCCAGGTTCGTCACGGGCACGACCGTGCACGTGGACGGCGGCATCCACGCGGCCGGCGGCTGGCGCCGCACCTGACCCCTACGCTCACCGGCCCACGCGCGCTCACCAGCTCGTGTGCAGGGGCATGCCCTCCGCGTACCCGGACGAGCTCTGCAGGCCCACCACGGCCCGCTCGTGGAACTCCTCCAGCGTCGAGGCCCCGGCGTACGTGCAGGCCGACCGCAGCCCGGCCACGATCGCGTCGATCTGGTCCTCCACGCTGGGCCGCTTCGGGTCCAGGTACATCCTGGACGTGGAGATGCCCTCCTCGAACAGCGCCTTCCTGGCCCGCTCGAACGCCGAGTCCTCGGCGGTCCGCAGCCGCACGGCCCGCGCCGAGGCCATGCCGAAGTTCTCCTTGTACCTGCGCCCGTCGGCGTCCACGTGGGTGTCGCCGGGCGATTCGTACGTCCCCGCGAACCACGACCCGATCATCACGTTGGACGCCCCGGCGGCGAGGGCGAGCGCCACGTCGCGCGGGTGGCGCACGCCGCCGTCCGCCCACACGTGCCGGCCGAGGCGGCGGGCCTCGGCGGCGCACTCCAGCACGGCGGAGAACTGGGGCCGCCCCACGCCGGTCATCATCCGCGTGGTGCACATCGCGCCGGGCCCCACGCCGACCTTGAGGATGTCGGCCCCGGCCTCGACGAGGTCGCGTACGCCGCCGGCGGTCACGACGTTCCCCGCCGCGACGGGCACCCCGGGGTCGAGGGCGCGCACGGCCCGCAGGGCCGAGATCATCTTCTCCTGGTGGCCGTGCGCGGTGTCCACGACCAGGCAGTCGATGCCGGCCTCCAGCAGCTCCTTCGCCCTGGCGGCCACGTCGCCGTTGACGCCGACGGCGGCGGCGACGCGCAGCCGTCCCCGGTCGTCCACGGCGGGCTGGTAGAGGGTGGCGCGCAGGGCGCCGGTACGGGTGAGGATGCCGACCAGGCGGCCGTCGCCGTCCACGATGGGCGCGAGGCGGTGCCTGCCGTCGTGCAGCCGGTCGAACGCCTCCCGGGGGTCGAGCCCGGCCGGCAGCGTCAGCAGCTCGCTGGACATGACGTTGGAGAGCTGCGTGAACATGTCCACGCCCTGGCAGTCGGCCTCGGTGACGACGCCGACCGGCCGGTTGTCCCAGTCCACGACGATGACCGCGCCGTGCGCCCGCTTGGGCAGCAGTTGCAGCGCCTCGCCGACGGTCTCGTGCGAGGTGAGCGTGAGCGGCGTGTCGTGGACGAGGTCGCGGCCCTTCACCCATTCGACGACGTTCGTCACGACGTCCAGGGGGATGTCCTGCGGGATGACGGTGATGCCGCCGCGTCTGGCCACGGTCTCGGCCATGCGGCGGCCGGCGACCGCGGTCATGTTCGCCACGACGAGTGGGATGGTCGTGCCCGTGCCGTCGCCGGTGGAAAGGTCGACCGCGAGCCGCGATCCGACGGCGGAACGCGACGGCACCATGAACACGTCGCTGTAGGTCAGATCGTGCCGAGGCTGGACATCATTAAGAAATTTCACGTTCATCCATCTTATGTCGTAAGTGCTCCACCTGGAGTTTGCCCGTTCGCGGGGGCCTTATGATCGGCCCGGATACATTTGCGGGGGGAGGGGACTCGTGAACGTCACCGAACGAGCCGAGCTGACTGTGGTCGGCTGGGTCGTACGCACCAGCAACGCCGACGAGATGGACCCGGCACGCGCCAGACTGCCCGCCCTGTGGCAGCGCGCGGGCGCGCCGGGCGTGTTCGCGCACGTGCCGGGGCGGATCGACGAGAATCTCTACGCGGTGCTGACCGACTACGAGAGCGACCACCACGGGGCCTACACCCAGATCGTCGGCGTCGGGGTGCGCACCGCGCCGCGGCTGCCGGAGGGCATGGTGGCCGTACGCGTGCCGGCCGGGCCGGCGCTGCTGGTCGAGGCCCGGGGGCAGCTTCCGCAGGCGCTGATCGAGGCGTGGCAGGGGGTGTGGAAGCACACCGAGTCCGGCGGCGTCCCGCCGCGCGCGTTCACGACGGACGTCGAGGTGCACCACCGCGACGGCGTCGACCTCTACCTCGCGATCTAGGCCGCTACCTCACGATCCAGGCCGCTACCTCGCGATCCAGGCCGCTCTCACCAGGGGCGCAGCGAGATCGGGAACGACGTCACGCCCCTGACGAAGGCGTTCGGCAGGATGCGCGGGCCGCGCTCGTCGGCCCACGCCGCCTCCCGCACCCGCGCCACCCACTCCTCGAAGAAGATCCGCAGCTCCAGCCGGGCCAGCGCCGCGCCCAGGCAGAAGTGCGTGCCGAGACCGAAGGCGAGGTGCCCGCCGGGCTTCCTGGTCACGTCGAAGGCGTCCGGGTCATCGAAGATGTCCGGGTCGCGGTTGGCGGAGCCGTACATGAGGAGCACCTGCGCCCCTCGCGGGATCGGCGTACCGCGCAGGACGGTGTCGCGGGTGGCCGACCGGCACATGTTGAGCACGGGCGTGGTCCACCGGACGAACTCCTCGACCGCCCCCTCCATCAGGGCCGGGTCCGCGCGCAGCAGCCGCCACTGGTCCGGATGGCGGATCAGCGCGTCGATCGCCGTGGCGATCACCGTCCTGGTGGTCTCGGCGCCGCCGTCGAGCAGCAGCAGCGCGTCGTTCGCCAGGCGTTCGTCGTCGTAGTCGGGGCTCGCGCTCCACAGCGACAACAGGTCGTCGCGCGGGCGTTGGCGGCGCTCGGCGGCCAGCTCCAGGACGGCGTGGCTGTACTCGGCGGCGGCCACCACGGCCTCGTGGGTGACGTACCGCCGGCCGCCGCCCGCCACGATCGTCGTCTCCGACCAGTGTTTGAGCCGCGGCCACTCCTCGTCGGGGAAGCCGAGCAGCCAGCCGATCATCCGGGCCGGCAGCGGGGCCGCGAGCTCGTCCACAGCGTCCACCGTGCCCTTCTCCAGGGCCCGGTCCAGTTGCTCGGCGACGACCGCGCGCACCCGGCCGGCGTAGGCGTCGCGGACGTGGCGCGGGGTGAAGCGGCGGTAGACCAGGCGGCGCCGGGCCGCGTGCTCGGGGTCGTCCAAGCCGATCATGGACGGCTCGGACGGGAGCTGCGGCCGGTAGCCGCCGGTGCTCGTCCACAGACCGGGGTCGCGCTCGACGGCCGCGATGTCGGCGTGCCGGGAGACGCCCCAGAGGCCGTTGGCCTCGTCGTGGTGGACGGGGGAGTGCTCGCGCAGCCAGGCGTAGACCGGGGTGGGGTCCCCGGCGTACAGGTCGCCGTCGAGCAGATCGACGATCACCCGAGCACCCCTTGGCCGCGCAGCCTGTCCGCCTCCTCCCGCGACAGGCCCCAGTCGGACAGGTCCGTCAGGCGGGTGGCGGGGGAGAGGTCCTGCTCGGGCACGCCCAGCAGGCGCGGCGCGGGCCGGGGCTGGACGAGCCCGCCGACCTCGGTGAAGGAGTCGCGGGCGACGTTGTGCGGATGGGTGGCGGCCTCGGACATGGACAGCACGGGCGACACGCACGCGTCCGAGCCGTCGAACACCTTCTCCCACTCGGCCCGGGTCCGCTTCCTGAACTCCTCGGTGAGCCGGGCCCGCAGCGCCGGCCACTGCGCCCGGTCGTCGCGGTCGGGCAGGTCGGTCAGGCCCATGAGCTCGACCATGGCCTTCCAGAACTGCGGCTCAAGCGAGCCCACGGCCAGGTACTCGCCGTCGGCGGTCTCGTACGTGTCGTACTGGGGGGCACCGGTGTCGAGCAGGTTCGTGCCGCGCGGCCCCCAGAAGCCGCTCTGCACGCCCTGGTAGAACATCGCGAACAGGACCGCCGCACCGTCCACCATGGCCGCGTCGATCACCCGGCCCTTGCCGGTGCGCTCGCGTTCGAGCAGCGCCAGCAGCACGCCGTAGGCGAGCATGAGGCCGCCGCCGGCGAAGTCGCCGAGGATGTTGATCGGCGGGGTGGGCTTGCCGCCCTCGCGGCCGAGCATCGACAGCACGCCGGAGATCGCGATGTAGTCGATGTCGTGGCCGGCTGTGGAGGCCAGCGGGCCGTCCTGGCCCCACCCGGTCATCCGGCCGTAGACCAGCCGCTCGTTGACGGCGTGCAGGTCGTCGGGGCCGATGCCGAGCCGCTCGGCCACGCCCGGCCGGAACACCTCGATCACCACGTCGGCGTGCCGCGCCAGCTCCTTGAACGCGGCCACCCCCTCGGGCGACTTCAGATCCAGCCCGATCGAGTGCTTGCCGCGGTCCATCACGTCGGTACGAGGCCGGTCGGAGACCGCCTTGACGCGGTCCACCCTCAGCACCTCGGCCCCGTGGTCGGCCAGCATCATCCCGGCGAAAGGACCGGGGGCCAGCCCGGCGAGCTCCAGCACGCGAACACCGGCCAGCGGGCCGCGACGTCCATCAGTCATACCCACAGTAGAACAACATTCGGTCATCTGGTGCAAGCAGGCTTCGCGAGCTTCCCTCGCACGCCCATCAGGTATGGGAAACTTGCCCACTGTTCGTGGTGGTCTACAGGGGACGGACATGGTATCGGATAGCAACCGGCTCATCGCCAGGCGCTACGAGTTAGTGCGCGAGCTGGGCCGCGGGGGGATGGGCGTGGTCTGGGAAGGCCGGGACACGCTCCTCAACCGTCAGGTGGCCATCAAGGAAGTCGTCCTGCCCGAAGGGCTGCCGGCCGGCGACCGGGAACGTCAGCTCATGCGCACCGTCCGCGAGGCCCGCACCGCGGCCAAGCTCAACCATCCCGGCGTCGTCGCCGTCTACGACGTCGTCGAGGAGGGCGGCCGGCCCTGGATCGTGATGGAGCTGCTGAGCTGCCCCACGATCGAGCAGGTGGTGCTCGGCACCGGCGCGCTGCCGATCCGTGAGGCCGCCGACGTCGGCCGCCAGGTGCTGTCGGCGCTGCGCGCCGCGCACGAGGCCGGCATCCTGCACCGGGACGTCAAACCGAGCAACATCCTCATGACCGAGGACGGCCGGGCGGTGCTCACCGACTTCGGCATCGCCACGGTCGAGGGCGACGCCTCGCTCACCCGCACCGGCATGGTCACCGGCTCCCCCAGCTTCCTCGCCCCCGAACGGGTGCGCGCCGACGCGGCGGGGCCGGCCTCCGACCTGTGGTCGCTCGGCGCGACGCTGTACGCCTGCCTGGTGGGCCGCTCGCCGTTCGAGCGGGGCGAGGCCATGGCCACGCTCAACGCGCTGCTCAACGAGGAGCCCGACTACCGGCGCATCCCGCCCGCCATGCACCCGGTGCTCCGCGGCCTGCTGCAGAAGGAGCCGGAGCACCGGCTGAGCGCCGAGGAGGCCGACCGGCTGCTGACCGAGCTCGCCGCCACCTCCCGCCCCGCCTACGACGACGCCGACGAGCCCCGGCGCGGGGGCGGCGGACGGGGCCGGACCCTGCTCGCGGCGGCCACGGTCGCCGTCGTGGTGATCGGCGCGGGGACGTTCGGCTACTTCAGGTTCGCCACGCCCGCCGAGGGGGCGCCGCGCGCCAGTGCCGCGCCCGCCGCCGCGACCGCCCCGCTCACCCCCGTCCCGGAGTCGGCCACGCCCACGCCCAGCGTGACCCCGACGCCCAGGCCGAGCGTCACGCGGGTGGCGGCGCCGCTCGTACGGGCCTGGCGCTCGCCCGACGGCTGGTCGATCCTGCGGCCCTACGGCTGGCGGGGGGCGCGGCGGGAGGCGTACACCGAGTGGACGCGCCGCGACCGGGGCGCCCACTTCGGCGTGCAGGCCGTCTACAGCAGCACCGACCCCTCCGAGCTGATGATCACCACCCGTGACGAGCTGCGGCAGAGCGCCGAGGACGTCGTCACCCGGGGCCGCCGCACGGTCGACCACCAGGGCGTCAAGGCGCTGGAGTGGGAGGTCACCTACACGGCGGGCGCCGAGGGCGGCGCGCCCTGGATCACGCCCGGCGCCCGCTACCGCGAGCTGCGCAGGGCCGTGGTCGTGGGCGACACGGCCTACGTCCTGTCCTGGACGGTCGCGGAGGGCCAGTGGGCGCGCAGCCAGCGGCTGATGCGGCAGGTGATCAACAGCTTTACGGTGGGGGCATGAGCCCCTGGACCCTGCTCGCCCTGCCGCCGCTTCCCGAGGCGTTCGTCCGCGACCTGCTCGCCCCGCTCGGCGACCGGGTGGACGTACGGGTGCCTGCCGCCCGCGACCGTGACGCGCTGCTGGCGGCGCTGCCGGACGCCGAGATCGTGCTCGGCGACTGGACGGGCACGCTCGTCCTCGACGGCGTGGCGGTCGCCGCCGCGCCCCGGCTGGCCTTCGTCCAGCAGCCCTCGGTCGGCGTGGACGGCCACGACCTCGGCGCGCTGACGGCCGCCGGGGTGCCGCTGGCGAACACGCCGGGCGTCAGCGCCGTCGCCGTCTCCGAATGGTGCCTGGCCGCCGCCCTGGCGCTGGCGCGCCGGCTCGTCGCGGGCGACACCGCGGTCCGGGCCGGGGAGTGGCCGCAGCAGAGCCTGCGGCCGTACGAGCTGCGCGGCCGGACCGTCGGTGTCGTCGGCCACGGCCCCATCGGCGTGGCCTGCGCCGAGTTGTTCCGCGCGCTCGGCTGCGAGGTGCGCTTCTGGACCCGCACCCCTCGCGAGGACCCCGCCTACCAGGATCTCGGCGCGCTCCTGGCGGGCAGCGACGTCGTGGTGGTCGTCATCGCGCTGTCGGAGGAGACCACGCGCCTCATCGACCCGGCCCTGATGAAGCCCGGCGCGCTGCTCGTCAACGCCGCCCGCGGCGAGGTCGTCGACCAGGCGGCGCTGGTGCGGGCGCTACGCTCGGGCCACCTGGCCGGAGCCGCGCTGGACGTCTTCGAGACCGAGCCGCCGCCGCCCGGCGACCCCCTGCGCGAGCTGCCGAACGTGCTGCTCAGCCCGCATGTCGCGGGCGTCACGCCCGAGGCGAGCGGCCGGCTGCTGACCGCCGTCGTGGACAACCTCCTCGCCGCCGTCGAAGGCCGCGAACTGACCGGCGTGGTGAACGGCCTGCCGCCTACGGTCCGCAGGAAGTCTTTCGGTACGACTACCCGATAACCGATTCACCGGAGACCGCCAGGATGCCATGGCCTTCAGGCGGGGTAGGAATGGGCGTGGTCCCGCTGGGGGATGGCCCGGCGTAGCCGGGACAGCCTGTTCCACAATGTGCAGCACCTGCGCGTGCAAGGATCGGTGCTCCTGCTCAGCCAGCTCCTTCAGCCGTGCGTGGAGATCGTCGGGAAGCCGCAGCGTGATCTGTCTCATCTCGGCAGAATAGCCGCCGCATGCCATTTCTGTGATGGTAACGTGACTCTGTGTCACGCTTCCGGCTCCAGCCCGCACCCGCCCAGGAGGCGGCGCTGGCGGAGCACTGCGCGCACGCTCGGTACGTGTGGAACCTCGCCGTCGAGCAGCACGCGCACTGGAAACCGGGCCGCAAGAGCGCGCCGGGATTCGCCGAGCAGTGCCGCCAGCTCACCGAAGCCCGCGCTGCGAGCCCGTGGCTGGCCGCCGGTTCGGTCGTCGTGCAGCAGCAGGCGCTCAAGGACTTCGCCCAGGCCATGGCGAACTTCTTCGGCGGCACCCACCGGCGGCCGACCTGGCGCAAACGCGGCCAGACCGAAGGCTTCCGCATCGTCGCGGTCAAGACGGGCGACGTGCGCCGCCTGTCGCGCAACGTCGGCGAGGTGAAGATCCCCAAGGTCGGCTGGGTACGGTTCCGCTGGTCCCGCGCCGTCCCCGGCGGGGCCAAGTCCTACCGCGTCACCCGGGACCGTGCCGGACGCTGGCATCTCGCCTTCGCCGCCGTTCCGGAGCCGATCACCGGGCCCGGCACCGGCCAGGTCGTCGGCGTGGACCGGGGCGTCACCGTCAGCGCCGCCCTGTCCACCGGCGAGCTGCTGACCGTCCGCGGCCTGCGCGACACCGAAAAGGCGCGCCTTGGGCGGCTGCTGCGCAAGCTCGCACGGGCCAAGCGCGGCTCCAACCGCCGGGCCAAGGTCAAGACCGCCATCGCCCGGCTGAAAGCCCGCGAGGCCGACCGGCGCAAGGACTGGGCGGAGAAGACCAGCACGGACCTGGCCCGCCGGTTCGACGTGATCGCCGTCGAAGACCTCAAGATCCGTAGCATGACCCGGACGGCCAGAGGGACGCTCGAAGCTCCGGGCCGTAACGTGCGCCAGAAGGCCGGGCTCAACCGGGGCATCCTCGCCGCCGGATGGGGACGGCTCGTGCAACGGCTGGAGCAAAAGGCCCCCGGCCGCGTCCAGAAGATCAACCCGCGTCACACGTCGCAGACCTGCAACGCCTGCAAGCACGTCGCCAGCGAGAGCCGCGAGAGCCAAGCCCTCTTCCTGTGCGTCGCCTGCGGGCAGTCGGGACTGCGTCGCCTGCGGGCATCGGGACAACGCCGACGTCAACGCGGCCAAGAACATGCGGGACACGGCCGCAGGGCATGCGGTCACTGCGCGGGGAGGCCTGCCATCAGGCGGGCCGGTGAACCGCGAACCTCAACCCGACCTCCCCTCGGCGGCGTAGGAAAGGTTGGAATTCCTCGCCTTCGGGCGGGGGAGGATGTCAACTGGCACGATAAACAGTTTTCGTGTCTTTAACGACCCCGGTCTGGTCCGAGCCGCTAGCGGGAGATACCGTGCTGACGGACGATCTCTACCAGCTCAAGGGGGTGCTTTGGTGACGACGACGATGTCGACACACCGACGGGCAGTAGAGCAGATCAGGCAGTCGTACGCGGAGATCCCCGGCGGCGCGGCGCCCCGGCTGGCCAAGTCGACGTCGAACCTCTTCAGGTTCCGCGACTCCGCCCGCACCGCGAAGCTGTCGGCACGCGACCTCGACGAGGTCATCAGCGTGGACCCCGAGACCATGACGGCCGAGGTCCAGGGCATGACCACCTACGAGCACCTGGTCGAGGCCACCCTGCCGCACGGGCTCATGCCGTACGTCGTGCCTCAGCTCAAGACCATCACGCTCGGCGGCGCGGTCACCGGCCTCGGCATCGAGTCGACCAGCTTCAGGGACGGCCTGCCCCACGAGTCGGTCGAGGAGCTGGAGATCCTCACCGGCGACGGGCGGGTGATCGTCGCGCGCGAGGACAACGAGCACCGCGAGCTGTTCCGCTCCTTCCCCAACTCCTACGGCACGCTCGGCTACGCCCTGCGCATCAGGATCAAGCTCCGCAAGGTCCAGCCGTACGTGCATCTCACCCACGTCAGGTTCACCGACGCCGCCAAGTGCATGCTCGCGATGCAGGAGATCTGCGAGAGCATGGTCCACGACGGCGAGCGGGTCGACTTCGTGGACGGCGTCTTCTTCGACCCCGGCGAGATGTACATCACCCTCGGCCGCTTCGCCGAGCGCGCGCCCTACGTCTCCGACTACACCGGCATGCGCATCTACTACCAGTCGATCAGGCAGCGCAACCGCGACTGGCTGACCATCCACGACTACCTCTGGCGCTGGGACACCGACTGGTTCTGGTGCTCGCGCGCCTTCGGCGTGCAGCAGCCCGTGGTCCGCTCGCTCATGCCGCGCCGATGGATGCGCTCCGACGTCTACCGCCGCCTGGTCGCGCTCGACCGGAGATACGGCGTGACCGCCCGCGTCGACCGCTGGCGCGACCAGCCCGTCCACGAGTCGGTCATCCAGGACGTCGAGACGCCCGTCGAGCGGGGCGCGGAGTTCCTGGAGTTCTTCCACGACAAGGTGGGCATGACCCCGGTGTGGATGTGCCCGCTCCGGGCCGGCTCCCGATGGCCGCTCTATCCACTGGAGCCGGGGCGGCTGTATGTCAACTTCGGCTTCTGGGGTATGGTGCCGCTGCCACGGGGACAGTTCGACGGTTACTACAACCGGCTGATCGAGAACGCGGTGCACGATCTCGACGGCCACAAGTCGCTCTACTCGACGTCCTTCTACGACCCTGAGCAGTTCTGGCAGTTGTACAACGGCGACGCCTACTGGCCGGTCAAGCAGGAGTACGACCCGAACGGACGCCTGCTGGACCTGTACGACAAGTGTGTGCGGGGAAGGTGAGTCGATGGCTCTCGCAACCATCTTTGAGAAGATCGTCGGCAAGGACGCCAACATCGCGTTCATGGCCTACGACGGCAGCAAGGCGGGGCCGGACGCGGCCGACCTCGCACTCGAGGTCAAGTCACCGATCGCGGTGGCCTACCTGGCGCAGGCCCCGGGGGAACTGGGCCTGGCGCGGGCGTACGTCTCCGGCCACATGGACGTGCACGGCGACATGTACACCCTGCTCGACCGCATGTGGAACATCACCACCAACGATCTGTCCACCGCCGAGAAGGTCGCCGCGGTGCGGGCGCTCGGGGTCAAGCCGCTGCTCATGCGGGTCCCGCCGCCGCCGCAGGAGATGCGGCAGAGCACGCTGGCCAGGCTGGGCTCCCGGCATGCCAAGCAGCGCGACGCCGAGGCCATCCACCACCACTATGACGTCTCCAACCGGTTCTACCGGTGGGTGCTCGGCCCGTCGATGGCCTACACGTGCGCGGCCTTTCCCGAGGAGGACTCCTCGCTGGAGGAGGCCCAGTTCGCCAAGTTCGACCTGGTGGCGCGCAAGCTCGGCCTCAAGGAGGGCATGCGCCTGCTCGACGTCGGCTGCGGCTGGGGCGGCATGGTCATCCACGCCGCCAAGCACTACGGCGTCAAGGCGCTCGGCGTCACGCTGAGCAAGCAGCAGGCCGAGTGGGCGCAGAAGGCCATCGCCGACGAGGGGCTGCAGGACCTCGCCGAGGTCCGTTTCATGGACTACCGCGACGTCCGTGAGACCGGTTTCGACGCGGTCAGCTCCATCGGCCTGACCGAGCACATCGGCAAGGACAACCTGCCGGCGTACTTCGCGTTCCTGTACGGCAAGCTCAAGCCGGGCGGCCGGCTGCTCAACCACTGCATCACGCGCCCGACGGGCAAGGAGAAGACCTTCAACAAAGGCGGCTTCATCAACCGCTACGTCTTCCCCGACGGCGAGCTGGAGTCGGTGGGCTGGCTGATCCGCGAGATGGAGGACCTCGGCTTCGAGATCCGCCACGAGGAGAACCTCCGCGAGCACTACGCCAAGACCCTCCGCCACTGGTGCGACAACCTCGACGCCAACTGGGACGAGGCGGTCCAGGAGGTCGGCATGGGCACCGCCCGCGTCTGGGCGCTCTACATGGCCGGCTGCATCGTGGGCTTCGAGCGCAACAAGGTCCAGCTCCACCAGGTGCTGGCGGTCAAGCTGGACGAGCACGGCCGCTCCGGCGTGCCGCTGCGCCCGGCCCGCGACTGGCCCTGACCTTCCCGCCCGCGGCTAGGGGGCCGTCCCGTCCGGCGCCGGGGTGACGTCCAGGACGGCCTTTCCCGCGACCCGGCGCTCCAGCAGGGCCGCGGCGGCCTCGCCGACCCGGTCCCAGGGCCCCCGCCAGCCCACCTCCGGCGACAACCGGCCCGACGCCACGAGCGCGAGCAGCGTGGCGAGGTCCGGTCCTGGCTCGCGTACGTCGCCGAACGTGCTCATCGTCCTCGCCGGGCCGAGCGAGAACAGCGAGTACGGCGCGAGGACGGCGGGCTCGCCCGAGGCCCAGCCGATGGCCTGGATGTCGCCGCCGGGCGCGAGCAGTCGCCAGGCGGCGGCGAGCTGGGGGCCGCCGACGTTGTCGAGGATCAGGTCCACGGGCTCGCCGACGCCGTCCAGGCCGATCACGACCTCGGCCGCGCCGAGTTCGGCCAGGCCGGCGGCGCGGGCCGGCGAGCCGACCGAGGCGATGACGTGGGCGCCGCCGAGTGCGGCGAGCTGTACCGCGTAGCGGCCGACGCCGCCCGCCGCGCCGGTGACGAGCACGCGGCGGCCGAGGATGGGACGGGTGCGCAGGGTGCGCAGCGCGGTCAGGCCGGCCATCGGGAGCGCGGCGGCGGCGGCCAGGTCCACGCCGTCGGGGACGGCGGCCACGGCCGTGACGTCCACCGCCATCCGCTGCGCCCACGCCCCCTCCCCGAACGCCACCACTCTGGTGCCGGCGGGCGGGCCGGCGCCGTCCGTCGCGGCCTCGCGGACGGTCCCGGCCGCGTCGAACCCGTGGACGGTGCCGGGCGGGCGGCCGGCGGCGCCGATGACCTCGCCGCGGTTGAGCGAGACGTGGTGGACGTCGAGCACGAGCCGGCCGGGGCCGGGCTCCGGCTCGGGCGCGGTGCCGAGGCGCAGGGCGCCGGGAGTGCCGGGGTCGGCGACGAGAGCGCGCATGGTCGGGCTGTCTCCTTGGTGAGGAAAGTTAATCGGACCGTCGGTCCGGATGGCTACGCACGCTAGCATAAGCGGACCGGCGGTCCGCAACAACGAGGGGGAGGCGGCACGTGAGGGCAGACGGGCGGACGGAGCGGATCGACGCCGCGCGCGATCGAGCGGAGCGGGGTGGCGGGGCGCGCGACCGGCCCGAGCGGGTTGATGTCGTGCGCGACCGGCCCGAGCGGGGGGACGCCGCGCGTAACCGGGTGGCGGTGTTGCGGGCGACCGAGCGGCTGCTGGCGGAGGGCGGCGGCGACCACGTGTCCATCGACCGGGTCGCGGCGCTGGCCGGGGTCGGGAAGGGCACGGTGTTCCGGAGGTTCGGCAGCCGGGCCGGGCTGCTGCAGGCGCTGCTGGAGGAGCGCTCGAAGGACCTGCGGGAGGCGGTGACCGGCGGCCCGCCGCCGCTCGGCCCCGGCGCGCCGGCCCGCGACCGGCTGCTCGCCTTCCTCGACGGCCTCGGCGCGATCGCCGAGGGGAACGCGATCCTGCTGGCGGCGCACGAGCAGGCGTGCGCCGAGGACAAATATGACGACCCGAGCTACCGCTCCTGGCACGGGCACCTCAGCGACCTCGTCGCCGAGGCCCGTCCGGACCTGGACGCCGGCTTCGTGGCCCACGCCCTGCTCGCGGTCTTCGACGGGGCGCTGATCCGGCACGTGACGCCGCCGGAGGACCCGCGCCGGTTCACCCGCTCGGTGCGAAGCCTGGCCCTGGCACTGCTGGGGGACGGTGCTGCGGGGGGACGGTGAGGATGGGGGGCGGTGAGGATGGCCGCCACCTCCGCGCCGAGGTGGCGGCCCACGCGCCGGAGGACCGTTAGGGGGAGAGGTCTACTCCGGGTCCTCGGCCGGAGCGGCGTGCTTGCCGCGGCTCGGCCGGAGCTCGGCCGGCCTGGCGGTTTCGTTGCCCTCTTCTGGCTGGTCCTTGGGGGTGTGGGGCTTCTCGTGGCGGCCCACGCGACCTCCTTTGCCGTGCTCGGTTGCATGCGGTTACCGCAAGATTACAATCAGCACGGCAGAAAGGCGAACGCCGTACGGCGTCCGCCTTTCGGGACGAAGGTCAGCGCAGCTCGCGCTTGAGGATCTTGCCGGTGGCCGTCATCGGCAGCGCGTCACGGAACTCGATGATCCGCGGATACTTGTAGGCCGCCATGTTCTCCTTGCACCAGGCCATGAGCTCGTCCTCGGTGATCGTGGCGCCCGGCGTCCTGATGACGTACGCCTTGATCTCCTCGCCGTGCGATTCGTGCGTCACGCCCACGACGGCGGCCAGCGAGACGGCCTCGTGGGTCATCAGGACCTCTTCGAGCTCGCGCGGGTAGACGTTGAAGCCGCCGCGGATGATCATGTCCTTGGCCCGGTCGATGATGGCGTAGTAGCCGTCGGCGTCGCGCGTGGCGATGTCGCCCGTACGGAACCAGCCGTCGTGCATGACCTCGGCCGTGGCCTCTGGGCGGCCGTAGTAGCCCTTCATGACGTTGTGGCCGCGGATGGCGATCTCGCCGGGGCCCTCGCCCTCGACCGTCTTCCAGTCGCCGTCCACGAGCTTCATCTCCACGCCCCAGATGGGGGTGCCGATGGTGCCCGGCTTGGCCGGCCGGCCCGGCTGGTTGAAGCTCGCCACCGGCGAGGTCTCCGACAGGCCGTAGCCCTCCAGGATGCCGATGCCGAAGGTCTGCTCGAAGTCCTTCAGCACCTCGACCGGCGAGGACGCGCCGCCCGCGACGGCGATCCGCAGCGTGTCCGGCACCTCGGCGCCCTCGGCGTGGATCTTGGTGAGCATGCCCCAGTACATGGTGGGGACGCCCGCGAAGAACGTCACGCCCTCCTTGCGCATGATCTCCAGGGCCTCGCCGGGCTCGAAGCGCGGCATGAGTACGACGGTCGCGCCGCGCAGGAACCCGGTGTTCATGACGGTGGTCTGGCCGAAGGAGTGGAACATCGGCAGCACGCCCAGGTAGACGTCGCCGCCCTCGGTGGCCGGGAACATGCGGTCGCTGACGATGGCGTTCATCAGCATGTTCTGGTGGCTGAGCTCGGCGCCCTTGGGCTGCCCGGTGGTGCCGGAGGTGTAGAGGATGACCGCGGTGTCGTCGGGCGCGGTCTGCACGGTCTCGAACCCGGCCGCCATGCCGCCGAGCGCCGCCCAGAACGACTCGCCGTACTCAGACTCGGTGGCGAGCGGGGTGGCGGGCAGCACGAAGAAGTGCTCACAGCCCTCGGCCGCCTCGAAGCCGGCCTTGCCGCGCTCGCCGAGCGGCAGCTCGGGCGTGCCCTCGAAGCAGAACAGCGCCTTGGCGTCGCTGTCGTCGAGGTGGTAGGCGATCTCGCGGGACTGCAGCAGCACGTTGAGCGGCACCACGGTCGCTCCGGCCTTGAGGATGCCGTAGTAGACGAACGGGAAGTACGGCAGGTTGGGGCAGGCCAGCGCGACCTTGTCGCCCTTGCGGATGCCGCGGGACACCAGCAGGTTCGCCACCTGGTTGGCCACCGTGTCGATCATCGAGTACGGCAGCCGCATGTCACCGAAGACGATGGCCGTGCCGTCCGGGTTGTTCCTGGCGCTGTCCTCCAGGACGATCGACAAGTTCAGCATGACGCCTTCCTCCTCTAGCCGGCTTTCGCGCCATCTTCGCAGCATGGCCATACCGACCGGTAGGTAACGGAGGTTACAACTGGATATGGACGTCCCCCGGTCGCGTGGCGTAAGCAAGTAGTCAATTACTTGCCCCCATGGAGGGAACCATGGAGTACGACTACGTGATCGTGGGCGCCGGCTCGGCGGGCTGCGTGCTGGCCAACCGGCTGTCGGCCGATCCGGGCGTGTCTGTGGCCCTGGTCGAGGCGGGCGGCCAGGACGACAAGCTGGAGATCCGCATGCCCGCGGGTTTCGCCAAGCTCTTCAAGACCGACTACGACTGGAACTACACGACGGCCAAGCAGGACGAGCTGTCCGGCCGGGAGCTCTACTGGCCGCGCGGCCGGGTCGTCGGCGGCTCGTCCTCGCTCAACGCCCAGATGTGGGTGCGCGGCTGCGCCCGCGACTACGACCAGTGGGAGGTGCCCGGCTGGTCCTACGCGGACGTGCTGCCGTACTTCACCAGGGCCGAGCACCGGATCGGCACCAACGACGGCGACGTCTACGGCACCGGAGGCCCGCTGCACATCTCCGAGCTGCGCAGCCCCAACGTCACCACGGCCGCGTTCCTGCGCGCCTGCGAGGAGCTGGGCTACCAGCGGCTGCGGGAGCTGAACGGCCCCTCCAACGAGGGCTACTGCCCGACCCCCGTCACCCAGTACCGCGGCCGGCGCTGGAGCTCGGCCGACGCCTACCTGCGCCCGGCGCTCAAGCGGTCCAACCTGACCGTGGTCACCGGGGTGACCGTCGAGCGGGTGCTGTTCGACGGCCGCCGGGCGGTGGGGATCGAGCACGGCGGCGCGCAGCTGAAGGCGCGGCGTGAGGTCATCCTGGCCGCGGGCGCGATCGGCTCGCCGCACCTGCTCATGCGCTCGGGCGTGGGCGCCGCCGCGGAGCTGCGCGAGGCCGGCGTCGAGGTCGTGCACGACCTGCCCGAGGTGGGCAGGAACCTCCAGGACCACCTGGCCTCCGGCGTGTACGTCTCCTGCCTCCAGCCGGTCACGCTCACCAAGGCCGAGTCCGTCGGCAACCTGCTGCGTTACCTCGTGCTGCGTTCCGGCATGCTCACCACGAACGTCGGCGAGGCGGTCGCGTTCCTGCGCACCTCGCCCGAGGAGCCCGCGCCGGACATCGAGCTGGTCTTCGCGCCGGTCCCGTTCGTCGAGCACGGCCTCGTCCCGGCGACCGGTCATGGCCTGACCGTGGGCGTGGTGCTGCTGCAGCCGGAGAGCCGCGGCCGGATCACGCTCAACGGCCGCGACCCGGTCATCGACCCCGCCTACCTGAGCGCGGAGGCCGACGTGCGGCGGCTGGTCGCCGGGCTGAAGGCGGCCAAGCAGGTGTTCACGACCTCGGCGATGCGGCCGTACGCGGGCGGGCCGATGGACCCCTACTGGGGGCCGGAGAGCGACGAGGAGCTGGCCCAGTGGGTGCGCGAGCGCGCCGAGACCCTCTACCACCCGGTCGGCACCTGCCGGATGGGCGTCGACGAGGGCTCGGTCGTGGACCCGTCGCTGCGCGTGCGCGGCGTGGAGGGCCTGCGCGTCGCGGACGCGTCGGTCATGCCGACGCTCAACCGCGGCCACACGCACGCCCCGGCCATCATGATCGGCGAGAAGGGGGCGGAGCTGATCCTCGGCGGGGCCTGATCCTCGGGCGGGCCTGAGCCTCGGGCGGGCCTGATCCTCGGGCGAACGTGAGCCGCCCTTGACGTAAGTGGTCACTTGCACAATGTTGGTGGGTATGACGCTGTCCACCGACGTCGACCTGTCGCACATCCCGTTCTGGGCGCTGCCGCAGGCCGAGCGCATGGATGCCTTCCGTCGGCTGCGCGCGCTCGATCGCCCGGTGTTCGTGCGCGAGCAGGCCGTGCCGTTCGTCGGCGGCGGACCGGGCTACTACGCCCTCGTCCGCCACGCCGACGTGACCGAAGCCAGCAGGAACGCGGCCGTCTTCAGCAGCGAGCCGTGCTCCAACAGCATCCCGGACATGCCGCGCTGGCTCAGCGTGTACTTCGGGTCGATGATCAACATGGACGATCCGCGGCACGCCCGGCTGCGGCGGATCGTCTCCCGCGCCTTCACCCCGCGCATCCTCGCCAAGATGGAGGAGGACCTCGCGCGGGCCGCCGCCGAGATCGTGGACCGGGCCGTCGAGGAGGGACCGGGCGACTTCGTCACCCAGATCGCGGCCCGGCTCCCGGTCCGCGTCATCTGCGACATGATGGGCATCCCCGCCCAGTACCACGACATGGTGCTGCGGCGCACCAACGTCATCCTCGGCAACGCCGACCCCGAGTACACCGGCCTGTCGCCCGACTTCGGCCGGCTCAACGTGGCCCGCGGCCTGGCCAAGCTGCTGCACGCCGGCTACTCGCTCAACCGGCTGGCCGCCCGCCTCGGCGACGAGCGGCGCAAGCGGCCCACCGGCGACCTCGTCAGCCTGCTGGTCAACGGCGAGGAACGGCTGTCGTCGCAGGAGCTGGGGTCGTTCTTCATCCTGCTCGTGGTGGCCGGCAGCGAGACCACCAGGAACGCCATCGCCTACGGGCTGAAGCTGCTCACCGACCATCCCGAGCAGCGCGAGCTGCTCCTGGCGAACTTCGACGGGCACATCGTGGCCGCCTGCGACGAGATCGTCCGCTACGCCACCCCGGTCATCCAGTTCCGGCGGACGCTCACCCGCGACCACGAGATGAACGGGACGGCGTACAAGAAGGGCGACAAGGTGCTGCTCTTCTACAACTCCGCCAACCGCGACGAAGCCGTCTTCGACCACCCCGACAGGTTCGACATCACCCGCGACCCCAACCCGCACGTCGGCTTCGGCGGCCCCGGCCCGCACTACTGCCTCGGCGCCCACCTGGCGCGCAGGGAGATGACGGTGATGTTCCGCGAGCTGTTCACCCGCCTGCCCGGCATCCGCGCGGCAGGAGAGCCGGAATTCCTGCTGTCCAACTTCATCAACGGTGTGAAGCACCTGCGCTATACCGTCTGACCCGAATGCTAGGTTTCGCAGTCATGGAGATCAGGACTGTCCACGCCAACGGGCTGGAGTTCGCGTATCTGACCCTGGGGGATGGACCGCTGGCGCTGTGCCTGCACGGCTTCCCCGACACCGCGCACACCTGGCGGCACCTCATGCCGGCGCTGGCCGAGCGGGGCTACCGTGCGGTCGCGCCGTTCCTGCGCGGCTACGCGCCCACCGAGATCCCGGCCGACGGGGCGTACGAAGGGGCGGCGCTGGCCGCCGACGTCCGCGCGCTGCACGAGGAGCTCGGCGGCGGCGCGGACGCCGTCGTCATCGGGCACGACTGGGGCGCCTTCCCCGTCCACCAGTGCGCCGGCCGCTTCCGCCGGGCCGTCGCGCTGGCGGTGCCGCCGCCGGGCGCGATGGCCGGCGCCTTCTTCGACTACGAGCAGCTCCGGCGCTCGTTCTACATCTTCCTGTTCCAGACCCCGCTCGCCGAGACCGCCGCGGCGGCCCCCGGCTTCCTCGACGGCCTCTGGCGCGACTGGTCACCGGGGTACGACGCCACCGAGGACCTCGCCTTCGTCCGCCGCAGCCTGCTCGACGACCCCGCCAACCTCGCGGCGGCCATCGGCTACTACCGCGCGATGCTCGGCACCACCCCGCCCTCCGGCCGCTACCCGGAGCCGGAGCCGGAGGCGCGCGGCCCCCTGCTCTACCTGCACGGCGCCCAGGACGGCTGCCTGGGCGCCGGGCTCGTCAAGGACGTCGCCGCGCACCTGCCGGCCGGGTCGCGGGCCGAGGTGGTGGCCGACGCGGGCCACTTCCTGCACCTGGAGCGGCCGGACGAGGTCAACCGGCTGATCCTCGACTGGCTCGGGCCCGCCTGACCCTCCCTACTCCTTCCTGAGCACCGCGATCAGGGGGTGCCGTCCCGACAGGCTCACCCGCACGGCCCGCTCCACGGCGAGCCCGCGCGGCGGCCGGTCGTCGTGGACCAGCGCCACCGCGAGCCCGTCGTCGGCCAGCACCCGCCGCACCTCCCGCCACAGCGGGCCGAGCCCGCCGGCGAGCAGCCCCAGGGGCGGCACCTGGCGGCCCCACGGCGGGTTGACCAGCACCCGGTCGGCCGCCCCGTCCCGTACGGGGACGCGGCCGCCGTCGGCGAGCGCCCAAGTGAACGCTCCGCCGCCTCCGCCGCCTCCGGCGTTGGCCCTGGCGGCGGCGAGCGCGTCCGGGGCGTGGTCGAAGCCCAGGAAGCGGGCTCCTGGCGCGAGCGCGCGCGCCTCGATCAGCGTCGTGCCCGCGCCGCAGCACGGGTCCAGCACCGTCCTCGCCCCGGCCGGCCCGGCCAGCTCGGCGAGCTCTCCCATGGCGGCGGCCAGCGGCGGGTGCAGGGTGCCACGGACGGAGGCTGTCTTGTACGCGCGCCGGTGCAGCGGCCGCGGGGCCGGCCGTACCGCGATGACCGCGCGCTCGCCTTCGATCGTGACCCGCCAGGCCGTCGCCCCGCCGGGTGGCCGCGCGCCGTCGCGCCGCGAGTGGTACGCCACCCGCGCCGGCCGGGCCAGCTCGGCGCCCACCGCGTCCTCGACGTCGTACCTCGTGTAGTTGCGCCGGCCCACGAACGAGGCCGACACCTCCAGCCCGGCGGCGCCGGGCGCCGGCAGCAGCCCTGGGTCCAGCTCGCGCGCGGCCCTGGCGAGCCGCCGCAGGGCGGAGCGCTCCCGCCCGATCCCGTCCACCACTGCGGCGGCCAGCAGCACGTCGTCGGCCGTCCGCAACGCCGGCAGCCCCGCTGTGCCCGGGGTCTCGAACCACACCTCGCGATGGCGCATCCCGCGCACCACGCCCGCACCGGAACGCCGGATCTCCGTGGCAACCAGGGGCTCGATGCCGTGCACCGCCCTGGCCACGGCAAAAGTATGCACGTGTCCTTCTCCCACGTCGCGACCCGGGACGGCGCTGATTCAGCCGTCCCGCATCGCCGGCGGTGGGTGCTCCGCGACCCGCCGGCGGATCGCTAGCCGAGGGCGAAGAAGAACGCGTACATGGCGGTCATTCTAGCCCCAGGACGGGGCCTCGATTGATCACGTACGTACGGTGTACGTAAGAACCATTGACGTAAGTGCTCGCTTTTCCAATGATTGCCTCATGAGCGTCCTCGACTTCGACCTGTCGGACCGCGACTTCTGGGCCAGACCCATGGAGGAGCGCGAGCAGGCCTTCGACCGGCTGCGTGCCCGTGAGACCCCCGCGTTCTTCGAGGAGATGGACGTCGGCGTCGCCCCCAAGGGCCCCGGCTACCACGCCCTGGTCAAGCACGCAGACATCCTGGAGGCCAGCCGCAACCCGGAGGTCTTCTGCTCGGGCGACGGCGGCGCGACCAACATCCCCGACATGCCGAGCGAGTTCACCGAGTACTTCGGCTCGATGATCAACATGGACGATCCGCGCCACGCCCGGCTGCGCAGGATCGTCTCGCGGGCGTTCACCCCCAAGATGATCAAGCAGTTCGAGGCGGACGTCGAGTCGGCGGCCACCGCCATAGTGGACGACCTGCTGGCCAAGGGCCCCGGCGTCGACTTCGTCACCGAGGTGGCCGCCCGGCTCCCCCTGAAGATCATCTGCGACATGATGGGCATCCCCGAGCGGGACTACACCTACGTCTTCGACCGCTCGAACGTCATCCTCGGCGGCTTCGACCCCGAGTACACCGGCGGCGACCTCGAACAGATCGCCACCCGCCTGCTCACCGCCGGCATGGAGCTGCAGCAGCTCGTCCAGGACCTCGCCGCCCACCGCAGCGACAACCCGACGGGGGACCTCACCTCGTCACTGGTCAACGCCAACATCGACGGCGAGCGGCTGACCATGCAGGAGCTGGGCTCGTTCTTCATCCTGCTCGTCGTGGCGGGCAACGAGACCACCCGCAACGCCATCTCCCACGGCCTGCACCTGCTGACCAGGAACCCCGACCAGCGCGCCCGCTGGCTGGAGGACCTCGACGGGCACGCTCCCGCGGCCGTCGAGGAGATCGTCCGGCTGGCCTCGCCGGTCAACTTCATGCGCCGCAAGGTCACCCGCGACTTCGAGATGAACGGCCACCTCTACCGCAAGGGCGAGAAGGCCGTCCTGTTCTACTGGGCCGCCAACCGGGACGAGGCGGTCTTCGAGGACCCGTACCGCTTCGACGTCACCCGCCACCCCAACCCGCACGTCGGCTTCGGCGGGCCGGGGCCCCACTTCTGCCTCGGCGCGCACCTGGCCCGGCGCGAGATCACGGTGATGTTCCGCGAGCTGCTGCGCCGGGTGCCCCAGATCGAGGGCGGCGAGCCGGACCGGCTGCACTCCTCGTTCATCAACGGCATCAAGCACATGGAGTGCCGCTTCTAGCCCAGCCTGAGCTGGTTCATCACCACCCGGATGTCGGGCAGGAGCTGCTTGCTCTCGGCCGGGATCGACACGAAGACGATGGCGGGCACGCTGCCGCCGGTGTTGACCGCCATCGTCACGATCGTGGCCTTGTCGGTGCCCGACGTCAGCGAGTACGCGATCAGCCGTCCGGTCTGGTCGCCCACCTTGATCGCCTGCTGGGCGACCTTGCGCACCTTGTTGTCCGACGGGAAGAACCGCTTCCTGGCGTCCAGCACGACCTGCTTGATCACCGGCTCCAGGTCGTCCTGGTCGTAGTACGAGGCCAGCCGCTCCGGCAGCGGCCCCGACATGACCATGGCCGACTTGTCCTCGGTGATCGGGACGTACTGGCGGGTGCCATAGCCATAGGTGGCCTTGACCGTCGCGCGCTGGTCGAGCTGCCAGGTGCCGCCGAGCCGCGGGACCGAGATCCCGGCCTCCTGGTCGGGCACCCGGCCGATCACCGGCGAGGCCTTGCCCGGGTACTTCGGCAGCGGGCCGATCGAGGTGGCGGACTTGGTCGTGCTCGCCTTCTGCGAGGCCGTGGGACCGGCGGCGGCGGTGCTCGCCGGGTCCTCGCCGGCCAGCGGCCCCGCCAGGAACGCCCACAGCAGCGCGGCCACCAGCGCGATCGCCACGGAGCCGCCGAGGGCGTAGATCCAGATCGGCTTGCCCTCGTCGTCGTCGTCCAGAGGGTCCCGCTCGCCCATCGACTCGTAGTTGTCGCCGAAGACGGTGTTCCAGAGCTCCTGCTGACGCTCGGGCGGCGGGGTGCGCGAGCCGCTGATCTGGCCCGCGGTCACGAACCTGTTCTCCGGGTCGGAGGGGTCGCGGCTCAGGTTGGAGCCGGCGCGTGAGCCCTGATGGGGCGGCTGCCCGTGCTCGTCGGGCCCCGTCGGCGGGGCGCCGATGTGGGTCTCGCCGGGTCGGCCGTAGGTGATCGTGCGCTCCTCGGACGTCTGGGGAGGTGGACCGTGCGGCCCGGACGGGCCCTCGTGCGGCAGGGTCCCGGCGGGCGCGCCGGCGGCGGCCTGGCCGAACGAGGCCGGAGCCGACGCGACCGGAGCAGACGGGGCCGGAGCAGACGCGGCCGGGCCGCCGTCGAACGGGCGCGCTTCGGGGGCGTCGACGGGCTCAGGGGCGCGGGGCGGCCAGGGCGCCGGCGTGGACAGGTTGGCCCACGCGCCGGGGGAGGGCGTCGGCGGCTGCTGCCAGGCGGGCACCGGGTCGGGCACCCGATGGGGCGCCGCGTCGAACGCCGGGTCGGGCATGCGGCCGGACCCGGAGCTCATGGGGTCGGGCCTGCCGTTGGGCCCGGAACCCATGAGGTCGGGCCTGCCGTTGGGTCCGGAGTTCGGCATCGGGCCGGGCGCGGGAGAGCGGCCGTCGCCGCGTTCGCCGGCCCACGCCGGAGCGCCGCCGTCCTTGCGCGGCGGCTCGGGCCAGCCGGAGTCGGGGCGGGGCGGCTCGGGCCAGGACGGGCCGGGGTCCTGCGAGCCGTAGGACCGCGGGGGCTCCGCGCGGCGGCCATCGCCGGCCGCGCCGTTCGCTCCGCCGTACCCCGGGCCGTTGGCCCCGCCGTACTCCGGACCGTTCGCACCGCCGTACCCCGGACCGTTCCCGTTCGCCGCGCTGTGGCCGGGGCCGTGACCCGTGCCGTTGCCCGTCCCGCCTCGGGACGGGCGGGGCGGCTCGGGCCAGGAGCCATCGGGGCGCGGCGGCTCGGGCCAGGAGGGGTCGTGACCGGCCGGCCGCGGCGACTCCGGCCACGACATGGGCACCTCGGCCGCGGGTGTCCCCGCCCAGGAGGGGGAGGAGTCCTGTTCGGAGGGCGTGCTGGCCCACGAGGGGGCTTCCCTGCGCGGCGCCTCCGGCCAGGACGGGGGCAGGTGTGGTCCGGAGTTATCCGTTGCCATGTCTGCCGGTCCTCCCGAAGTTCTGTCCGGATCAACCCATATATCCGGATTTGACGTACCAGGCATGATCTCATGGGATTTTCCAGGAGATGCGGGTGGTTCCGCAGCGAAACGAGCGAAGCCATGCGGATCCGTCGGCGGGTCCTGCATGGGCAGGCCATCCTCCGGTCGATGAGGCTCAGCTGGGTATACCACGGCGACAAGCGTAATCTTCTGGGACGAATGAGGTCACAACGGATACATCACCATCGGGTCTCGTCAACCCTGAAGCGTCCATTGTGCCGGTGAGTGCCGATCGTCTGCCTGCATTCAGCCGAAGAGGTGCGCTAGGCTTGACACATGCGTTCCGCGACCCTGCTTCTTAGCGGGCCGCGACGGCCCTGAGTTCTCGCCGTCGCGGCTACCCCTCGTTGTGCACGGGGGGTTTTCTTATGGGTCCGAGTCAAGCCAGAAGGACAGTAGCCGTGAGTGAGTATGACCCGCAGGCACTGCAGGCCAAGTGGCTGCAGCGCTGGGAGGAGCAGGAGCCCTACCGGGCGAGCGAAGACCCCGCCGACCCCCGCGAGCGGCGCTACATGCTCGACATGTTCCCCTACCCCTCCGGCGACCTGCACATGGGCCACGCCGAGGCGTTCGGGCTCGGCGACGTCGTGGCGCGCTACTGGATGCAGCAGGGCTACAACGTGCTGCACCCCATCGGCTGGGACTCCTTCGGCCTGCCCGCCGAGAACGCCGCGATCAAGCGCAACGCGCACCCGGCCGAGTGGACCTACGCCAACATCGACACGCAGGCCACCTCCTTCAAGCGTTACGCGCTGTCCTTCGACTGGTCGCGCCGCCTGCACACCAGCGACCCCGACTACTACCGCTGGAACCAGTGGCTGTTCATCCGCTTCTTCGAGCGCGGCCTGGCCTACCGCAAGGGCGGCCTGGTCAACTGGTGCCCCAACGACCAGACGGTGCTGGCCAACGAGCAGGTCGTGGCCGGCAAGTGCGAGCGCTGCGGCGCCGACGTCATCCGCCGCGAGCTGACCCAGTGGTACTTCAAGATCACTGACTACGCGCAGCGGCTGCTGGACGACATGGAGCAGCTGGAGGGCTGGCCCGAGCGGCTGCTGACCATGCAGCGCAACTGGATCGGCCGCTCCGAGGGCGCCGACGTGCTGTTCGAGATCGAGGGCCGCGAGGAGCCGGTCCAGGTCTACACCACGCGCCCCGACACCCTGTTCGGCGCCACGTTCTTCGTCGTCGCCGCGGACGCCGCGCTGGCCGACGAGATCGTCACCGACGAGCAGCGGCCCGCGTTCGAGGCCTACCGCGCCGAGGTCGCCCGGCTGAGCGACATCGAGCGCCTGTCCACCGACAAGGAGAAGACCGGCGTCTTCCTGGGCCGCCACGCGATCAACCCGGTCAACGGCGAGCGCATCCCGGTCTGGGCGGCCGACTACGTGCTGTCCGACTACGGCCACGGCGCCATCATGGCGGTGCCCGCCCACGACCAGCGCGACCTCGACTTCGCGCGCAAGTTCGACCTGCCGGTCAAGGTCGTCGTGCACACCGGCCTGGCCGACCCGGGCGAGACCGGCGTGGCCACGCCCGGCGAGGGCTCGCTGGTCAACTCCGGCCCGCTGGACGGCCTGAGCAAGGCCGAGGGCATCTCCCGGATCATCGAGCTCCTGGACAAGGACGGCAAGGGCATCGGCGCGGTCAACTACCGCCTGCGCGACTGGCTGCTGTCCCGCCAGCGCTACTGGGGCACGCCGATCCCGATCATCCACTGCCCCGACTGCGGCGAGGTCCCGGTCCCCGACGACCAGCTTCCCGTCACGCTGCCCGACCTGCGCGGCGAGGCGCTGGCGCCCAAGGGCGTGGCCCCGCTGGCCTCCGCCGCCGAGTGGGTCAACGTCTCCTGCCCCAAGTGCGGCGGCCGGGCCCAGCGCGACACCGACACGATGGACACCTTCGTCGACTCGTCCTGGTACTTCCTGCGTTACTGCTCGCCCGGCTACACCGACGGCCCGTTCGACGTCGAGCAGGTGCGCAAGTGGGGCCCGGTCGACCAATACGTCGGCGGCATCGAGCACGCCGTGCTGCACCTGCTCTACTCGCGCTTCTTCACCAAGGTCCTGCACGACATGGGCATGGTGGACTTCACCGAGCCCTTCAGGCGCATGCTCAACCAGGGCCAGGTCATCAACGGCGGCAAGGCCATGTCCAAGTCGCTGGGCAACGGCGTCGACCTGGGGCAGCAGATCGACGCCTACGGCGTCGACGCGGTGCGCCTGACCATGATCTTCGCCGGTCCGCCCGAGGACGACATCGACTGGGCCGACCTCTCGCCGCTGGCCTCGCAGAAGTTCCTGGCCCGCGCGCTGCGCGTGATGTCCGAGGTCACCGGCGAGCCCGGCGCGCCGGTCGAGGCCGGTGACGCCGAGTTGCGCAAGGTCGTGCACCGCACGATCGACGAGGTCACCAAGCTGCTCGACTCCTACCGCTTCAACGTGGCGGTGGCGCGCATGATGGAGCTGACCTCCGCGGCGCGCAAGGCGATCGACTCGGGCCCCGGCCCCGCCGACCCGGCCGTCCGCGAGGCCGCCGAGACGCTGGCGGTCATGCTGTCCCTGGTCGCCCCCTACACCGCCGAGGAGGGCTGGGAGCGGCTGGGCCGCACCGGTCCCGTCGCCTTCGCCGGCTGGCCGGTGGCCGACCCGGCGCTGCTGGTGCAGGAGTCGGTCACCTGCGTGGTGCAGGTGGCGGGCAAGGTCCGTGACCGCCTGGAGGTGCCGCCGGGCATCTCCGAGGAGGACCTGCGGGCCCTGGCCCTGGCCTCGGAGAAGGTCTCGGCCTACCTGTCCGGCATGCCGCGCAAGGTCATCGTCCGCGCGCCCAAGCTGGTCAACATCGTCCCCTAGCCTCCCCGGGAGCTAGAGAGACCTGAGCGCCGGCAGGAGCTCCTTCTCGGCCCAGTCGAAGAAGGGCTCCTGCTGGTCGTGGCCGACCTGCACGAGCGCCACATGCGTGTAGCCGGCGTCGGCGAACTTCTTGACGCTCTGCACGACGGCGTCCACGTCGTCGCCGCACGGCACGCTCTGGGCGACGTCGTCGGGCCGGACCGTGGTGGCCGCCGCGGCGAAGTTGACCGGGCCGGGCAGCTCGGCCATGACCTTCCAGCCGCCCACGGCCGACCAGCGCCACAGCTTGTGCGCGCGCTGCTTGGCGGCCTCGGCGTCGGTGTCGTAGGAGAGGGCGAGCTGGCCGTAGACCGGCTTGCCCTGCCCGCCCGCGGCCCTGAAGTGCTCGACGACCTGCGGCATCGGGTCGTTGATGACGAGCGCGTCGGCGAGCTCGGCGGCCAGGTCGGCCGACTGTCCGCCCGAGGCGGCGATGCCGATCGGCACCGGCCGGTCGGGCAGGTCGTACAGCTTGGCCGAGTCGACGTCGAAGTACTCTCCCTGGTAGGTGACGTAGCCGCCGCCGAACAGCTCCTTGATGATCCGTACGGCCTCGGCGAACATCCGGTGCCGGGTGTCGACGGGCGGCCATCCCTCGCCGATGACGTGCTCGTTGAGGTTCTCGCCCGCGCCGAGGCCGAGGGTGAACCTGCCTTCGCTGAGCACGCCCATCGTGGCCGCCTTCTGGGCCACCACGGCCGGGTGGTAGCGCATGATGGGGCAGGTCACGTACGTCATGAGCGGGATGCGCTCGGTGGCCTGGGCCACGGCGCCGAGCACCGACCAGCAGTAGGGCGAATGCCCCATCTCCTCGACCCATGGGAAGTAGTGGTCGGAGATGACGGCGTAGTCGAAGCCGATCCGCTCGGCCGCCGCGGCGTAGTCGACCAGCTCGCGGGCCGGTGTCTGCTCCGACATCAGGGTGTAGCCGATCTGTACCATGCGTCCCGGCTACCCGGGTATGTCCGGTTTAGTGCCCGGCGTGTCGACATCCTCCCTTGCCCAGCTCCTCCAGGACCAGCCCCAGGCCGATGCCGAGCAGCCAGACGTCCTTGGCCACACCGAGACCCTGCTGCGTCGGCCGGAGGCTGCCCTCGCGGCGCATGCCCGGCGTCAGGAGGTAGAGCCCCACGAGCCCGCCGGCGAACCCGGTCAGCGCCGCCCCCGCCACCAGCGACGGCACGAACGGCAGCGCCAGCGCGGCCCCGAGCGCGAGCTCGGCCCGCGACAGCAGGCGGGTGAACGGCACGGGCTCCATCGAGCCGAGGAAGGGGTAGGCGCCGGCCGCCATCGCGTGCAGGCCGCTCGCCCGCTCCTCGTCGGCGCCGATCATGTCGGCTCCCGAGTGCAGGATGAAGGCGGCGGCCGCCAGTCGCGGCGGAAGCTGGTGGGCGCGGGCGAAGATCCTCATGTTCCCCTCCTGATCCGGTCGCCCGCCCACCTGCCCCCGCGCGTGCCGAACAGCCCGTTCTTGGCATTCCTCGTACACAGCCGGTCCGCCAGGAGGAGAATTCTTGGGCCGGGTTTGGTGTCGCGCACTAATGTTCATCTGTGACAAATGGCGCATACCTCAGATATCCGCATCTCCACGGTGACCTGGTCACCTTCGTCGCCGACGACGACATCTGGCTCGCCCCCCTCAGCGGCGGACGCGCCTGGCGCTTCACCGCCGACCGTGTGCCCGTGAGCGAGCCGCGGTTCTCGCCCGACGGCACCCGCATCGCGTGGACCGGCGGCAGGGAAGGCGCGCCCGAGGTGTTCGCGGCCGAGGTCGACGGCCCCGAGGGCGAGCGGCTGACCTTCTGGGGCAGCGCCACGACCCGGGTACGCGGCTGGAGCGACGACGGGCGGGTCCTGGCCGTCAGCGCGACCGGGGAAGGCTCGCGCAGCCGGACCTGGGCCCACGCGGTGCCGCTCGACGCCGGACCGGCCGAGCGGCTGCCGTACGGCTGGGTCAGCGACGTCGCGATCTCCGGCGACCGGGTCGCCACCGTCTCGCCCATCTGGCGCGAGCCGTCGCAGTGGAAGCGCTACCGGGGCGGCACGGCCGCCAAGATCTGGGTGGACGCGAACGGCGACGGCGAGTTCGCCCGGCTGTTCGCCGACAACCCCGCCCAGCACTGGGCGGTCAACTGGATCGGCGACCGGCTGGTCTTCCTCGCCGACCCCGACGGCGTCGGCAACCTCTACTCCGCCCTGCCCGACGGCTCCGACCTGCGCCGGCACACCGCGCACGAGGAGTTCTACGCCCGGCACGCCACCGGCGACGGTACGCGGATCGTCTACAGCCACGCCGGCGACCTGTGGCTGCTGGAGAGCCTGGACGCCGAGCCGCGCCCGCTCGACATCCGGCTCGGCGGGCCGCGTCCCGGCCGGGCCAAGCGGCCGGCGCCGCTGCGGGTCGGCTCGTACGCGCCGGACACCACCGGCCGGGCCAGCGCCGTCGAGATCCGCGGCACCGCCCACTGGATCGCCCACCGCGACGGCCCCGCCGGCACGCTGCGCGCCGAGCCCGGCGTCCGCGCACGCCTGCCGCGCGTGCTGAACGCCGACGGCCACGCCATCTGGGTCTCCGACGCGAGCGGCGAGGACGGCCTGGAGATCGGCACGCCCGGCGGCGAGGTCCGCACGCTGGCGGCCGGGCAGCTCGGGCGGGTGCTGGAGCTGGAGGCCGCCCCCGACGGCAAGCACGCCGCCGTGGCCACCCACGACGGGCGGCTGCTGGTCGTGGACCTGGAGTCGGGCGCCCTGCGCGAGCTGGACCGCACCTCGTACGGCGACGTCAGCGGGCTGACGTTCTCGCCCGACTCCTCGTGGCTGGCCTGGGTCCATCCGCACCAGGAGCCGCTGTCCCAGATCAGGATGGGCCGGGTGGACGGCACCTCCGTGATCGAGGTGACGCCGGTGCGCTTCGCCGACTACGACCCGATGTTCACCAGGGACGGCAAGCATCTGGCCTTCCTGTCGATGCGCACCTTCGATCCCGTCTACGACGCGCACGTCTTCGACATGTCGTTCCCACAGGCGTGCCGGCCTTACCTGGTGCCGCTGAAGGCGGACACGCCCTCGCCGTTCGACCCCTCCCTCCAGGGCCGCGGCTTCAACGGCGAGGACGACAAGCCCGGCAAGGACGACAAGTCCTCCAAGGACGACACGCCGCCACGGACCGAGGTGGACCCCGAGGGGATCGGCTCGCGCGTGGTGCCCGTACCGGTGCCCGCCGGCCGCTACGGCAACCTCCGCACCGCCAAGGACGCCCTGCTGTGGCTGCGCCACCCGCTCGCCGGGCAGCTCGGCGACGGCAGCGACGCGCCCCACGAGATCGTGCTGGAACGCTACGACCTCAAGAAGCGCGCCAAGGGCGAGCTCGGCAGGGAGATCCGCTCGTTCGAGGTCAGCGGCGACGGCACCCGTCTGGTCGTCCACGGCAAGAACGGCCTGCAGACCCGCGCCGCGAGCGAGGGCGACGAGGTCGTCACCATCGACCTCGACCGGATCACGGTGCAGCTCGACCCCGTCGCCGAGTGGCGGCAGGGCTACCGCGAGGCCGGCCGGCTCATGCGCGACCACTACTGGCGCGAGGACATGAACGGCGTCGACTGGCAGGGCGTGCTCGACCGCTACGCGCCGCTGGTCGAGCGCCTCGGCGCCCACACCGAGCTGATCGACCTGCTCTGGGAGGTCCAGGGCGAGCTCGGCACCTCACACGCCTACGCCACCGCCCCCGCCGGCGGCTCCGACCCGCGCCGCCGCCAAGGTCTGCTCGGCGCCGACCTCGCCAAGGACGCCGACGGCGTGTGGCGGGTCGAGCGCATCCTCGCCGGCGAGTCCTCCGACCACGAGGCCCGCTCGCCGCTGCTCGCCCCCGGTGTCGCCGTCCGCCCAGGAGACGCCGTCGTCGCCGTCGGCGGGCGTCCGGTCGATCCGGTACGCGGCCCGCTCGCCCTGCTCGCCGGCACCGCCAACCAGCCGGTGGAGCTGACCGTACGGCCGGGATCCGGCGGCGAGACCCGCCGGGTCGTGGTGAGCCCCCTCGCCGACGAGACCGCGCTGCGCTACCACGACTGGGTGGAGAGCCGCCGGGCCCGCGTCAAGGAGCTCTCCGGCGGGCGGCTCGGCTACCTGCACGTGCCGGACATGGTGGCCTCCGGATGGGCGCAGTTCCACCGCGACCTGCGTACCGAGATGTCCGCCGACGGACTTGTCGTGGACCTGCGGGACAACGGCGGCGGGCACCTGTCCGAGCTGGTGCTGGAGAAGCTCAGCCGCAAGGTCACCGGCTGGACGTGGGCCCGCGGGTTCGAGCCGAGCCGTTACCCGGCCGACTCGCCGCGTGGCCCGGTCGTGGCCGTCACCGACGAGTTCGCCGGCTCCGACGGCGACATCGTCAGCGCCGGGATCAAGATCCGCGGCCTCGGGCCGCTCGTCGGCACCCGTACGTGGGGCGGCGTGATCGGCATCGACAACCGCTACCAGCTCGTGGACGGCACCCGGGTCACCCAGCCGCGGTACTCGTTCTGGCTGGAGGGGCACGGCTGGGGGGTGGAGAACCACGGCGTCGATCCCGACGTCGAGGTGGTCACCACGCCGCAGGACCGGGTCGCCGGGCGGGACCCGCAGCTCGACCGGGCGGTCGAGCTGGCGCTCGCCGCCCTCGACGAGAACCCGGCCGCCACGGCGCCCGAGCTCCCGCCCCTGGCCTGACCGCGCCTGATCTGACCGGCCCTGGCCTGATGGGCCTGGTGTGGCCGGCCCGCCTCCTGCCGAGGCGGGCCGGTCACCGGGGTCAGGCCAGGCGGGACAGCCGGTCCAGGATCTCGGCGAGGACGGTCTCCGAGGTGGCGAAGTTCAGCCGGACGTACTCCTCGCCGCCCGGCCCGAACGCGGCCCCGTCCGAGAGCATGACCTTGGCCTCGCGTTCGACGACCTCCGCCATCCCCGCCCGCCCCGCGTGCAGCCAGGCCAGGTACGTCGCCTCCGGCATCCGGTAGCCGAACGTCGCCGGCAGCCGCGCGGCGATGGCCCGCCGGTTGCGGTCCAGCAGCGCGCGGACCTCCTCCAGCCAGGCGTCCCCGTGCCGCCAGGCGGCGACCGTCGCCTCGACGCCGAACAGGTGCGTCGAGCCGAACAGGAAGGGCGGCTGCGCCTCCAGCGCCTTGCGTACGCCCTCATGCCCCAGGTGGGCGACCGAGCAGCGGATGCCGCCCAGGTTGAACGCCTTGGTGGCGGAGGTGAGCGTCACCGTACGATGCGGGGCGATCGTGGCGAACGGGATGTGCCGGTGCGGCGCAAAGGTGAGGTCGGCGTGGATCTCGTCGGAGATGACGAGCAGATCGTGACGCTCGGCCAGCTCGGCCAGCTCCTCCAGCTCCGCGCGGGTGAGCACGCGGCCGGTCGGATTGTGCGGGTTGACCAGCAGGAGCACCCGGCAGCCCGTCAGGTCGGGGATGGTGAAGCGCCAGGAGTCGCCGTCCGGCTCGGCCTGGATCGGGCGCACCGGCCGCTGCATGACCTCCATCGTCCCGAGGAACGGGTGGTAGGCAGGGGTGTGCAGGGCCACGCCGTCGCCCGGCCGCGTCCAGAGGTGCAGCATCACCTGGAGCGCCTGGTTGACGTCGGAGAAGGCGTGGACGCGGGAGATGTCGGGGGACCAGTCGTAGCGGGCGGCCATCCGCTCGCCGAACGCCTCCGCCAGCGGGCCCGCGTTCGGCTGGTCCAGCCAGGTCGGGTAGCCGAGGTCGCCGTCGGCGCGCCGGTGCAGGGCCTCGATGACCGGTGGGGCGGTCGGCAGGTCCATGTCGGCGATCCAGGCTGGGATGACTCCGGCTCCAGCTTTCGCCCACTTGAAGCCGTCATTTCGGGCTTTGAGGCTTTCTACGCTGTATGCGTCGTTCACCCACGCATTCTAGGATTTGCATTGTGGTGAGGCGGTGCCGCGACCTGTGGCAGGCTGGGCGGCCATGACCCCCCACCCGAAGATCGAGGCGATCGTCGAGACATACCTGTCGCTGGCCGACGCGGAGGCTCCGGGCCTGATCGAAGGGCTCTACCTGGAGGGCTCGGCGGCCCTCGACGACTACCACCCCGCCACCAGCGACGTGGACTTCGTGGCGGTGACCTCGGCCGCGCCGCCCGTCGAGGTGCTCGCCCGCGTCCACGCGAGCCTCGGCGCGCACCCGTTCGAGGGCGTCTACCTCACCTGGGACGACCTCCGGGGCGATCCCTGCGAGCTGGACGCCCGGCCCGGAGCGCAGGCCGGCCGGTTCGAGCCGCGCCGCGGCGTCAACCCGGTCATCTGGCACACCCTCGCGCACCACGGCGTCACCTGCCGCGGTCCCAAGCCGGGCGAGTTCGACATCTGGAGCGATCCAGACGTGCTCGCGGCGTGGACCGACGACAACCTCGACCGCTACTGGCGCCGCCTGGTGAGCCGGGCCGCCAGCCCGGTCCGCCCGTGGGGGCTCGCGGCGCTCGGCGGGTACGCCACCGTCTGGATCGTCACCGGTGTCTCCCGGCTGCACTACACGCTGGCCACCGGCGAGGTGACCTCGAAGACGGGCGCGGCCCGGCACGCGCTGGAGGCGTTCCCCGGGCGCTGGCAGCGTGTGGTGCGCGAGGCGCTGCGGCTGCGCGAGGAGGACGACGCGCAGCCGACGTTCGGCGGCCTGCTGTCGGGGCTCGGCGAGGACTTCGGCACGCCCCGGCGCTCGCTGTACGGCTCGCCCTTCGACCGCCGCAGGGACGTGCTGGACTTCGCCGGGCAGGCGATCGAGGCGGCACACGCGCTGTACGCGGCACGGTAGGACGCTCCGGCTCGGATCTTCCCAATAGTTCTTGGGAAAGTTACTATCCCAACATGCCTTGGGAAACTGGGCTGCCTCGGCCGGCCATGCCCCGCGCCGGCGCGCTGCTCCCGGAACTCGACGACGTGCGATGACCCGCCTCCCGCTGTTGTGCGCAGGCGGGTGCTTCCTGTCGCTCGGCCTGCTCATCCCCGCCATCCCCGTCCACGTCACCGGAGTCCTCGGCCAGGGACCCGCCTCGGTCGGCGCCTGCCTGGCGGTCACGGCGGTGTGCGCGGTGCTCGCCAGGCCCCTCGCGGGACGGCTCGCCGACCGGCGGAGCCGTAGGTTCGCCGCGGCGGGCGGCGCCGCGCTGCTGGCGCTCACGTCCGGGGTCGTCCCCTGGACGGGGAGCATGCCGTCGTTCCTGGCCTGCCGCGCCGTCGCGGGCGTCGGCGAGGCCCTGATGTACGTCGGCCTGGCCGCCGCGGCCAGCGACCATGACCGTCCGGGCCCGGCGCTCAACGGCTTCTCCGTCGCGGTCAACGCGGGCCTGCTCGCCGGCGCGCCGATGGCCGCGGCAGTCGCCGCCCTGGCCGGCCCGCCGGCCGTGTGGGCGGTGTCCGCCGCCGTGGCCGCCGTCGCCTTCGCCGCCTGCCTGTTCCTGCCCGGCGCCCGGGATGCCCGCGACGGGGCCGCTCGCGACCGGGACGCCCGCGATGGGGCCGCCGCCTCCCGCGAGCGCCGCCGCGCCGGTACGGGTGTCCACATGGCAGGGCTGGTGCCGGGGCTGGCGTACTGGGCGTCGGTGTGGGGCTACACCGCCTTCAGCGCCTTCCTGCCGCTGCACCTGGCCGCGCTCGGCGGCGGCAGCGGCCCGCATTTCCTGGTCTACGGCTGTGTGCTGCTCGCCGTACGGGTGGGCGGCCATCGGGCGCTCGCCCGGATCCCCGCGCGCAGGACGGCGACCGCCGCGCTGTTGCTGACCGCAGCGGGGCTGGTCATGTTCGTCGCCTGGCCCACCGTCGAGGGGGCGCTCTGCGCCACGGCCGTCCTGGCGGCCGGGCAGGCGCTCGGCCTCCCCGCGTTCCTGACGATGGCGGTGACCGGGGTGCCCGCCGGGCAGCGCGGCTCGGCGGTGGCCACCACCACGGCCTTCTTCGACCTGGGGTTCCTGAGCGCGGCCCTCGCGCTCGGCGCCGTCGCACAGTCCCACGGCCTGGCCCAGGGTTTCGCCGTCGCCGCCTGCGTGGCGGGCCTGGCGCCGCTGCTCCTGTCCCTTCATCCCGAAGCGTCCAGAAGGAGAACGTCATGACCATTTCGTCCGCTGACCTGGCCGGCTACGCCGAGGTCGTCTTCGACATCGCCGTGCCGGTCGCCGCCGGAGACCGCGTGCTGATCAACGCCGAGATCGAGCACGCCCCGCTGGCCCGGGCCCTGACCGAGGCGGCGTACGCCAGAGGCGCCCGTTATGTCGACATCTGGTACTTCGACCCCCACGCCAAACGTTCCCGGGTCCGGCACGCGGATGCCGCGACCCTGCACGAGGTGCCCTCCTGGCTGGACGCCCGCAACGAGGAGCTGGCCCGCCACTGCGGGATCCTGGTCAACATCCGCGGCGCCGCCGCACCGGACCTGCTCGCCGGACAGGACCCGGTCAGGGCCGGCCGCGACCGCATGCCGCAGCTGTCGTCCAGGCAGCGGCTCCAGCTCGGCAACCTCGTCCGCTGGGTCATGGTCCCCTGCCCGACGGCCGAATGGGCTCGGGCGATCTTCGGCGAGCCCGACGAGGCCAGACTGTGGCAGCACCTTCGCCGCATCCTGCGCCTGGACCAGCCCGACCCCCGCGCCGCCTGGCAGCAACGCATCGCCGACCTGCTCGAACGCGCCAAGACCCTCACCGCGATGCGCCTGGACGCCGTGCGCTTCGAGGGACCGGGCACCGACCTGACCATCGGCCTGCTGCCCGGCGCGCACTGGACCGCGGCGCAGCTGGAATCGGTCCGCGGGCACGTGTTCCAGGCGAACTTCCCCACGGAGGAGGTGTTCACCACGCCCGACTACCGGCGGGTCGAGGGCACCGTCCGCTCGACGCGCCCGCTCTCCCTCGACGGCACCGTCGTGCGGGACCTGGAGCTGACGTTCAGCGCCGGAGTGGTGAGCCAGGTCCGGGCGAGCACCGGCGCGGACGTCGTCCGCACCCACCAGGCGACGGACGCCGGCGCCGCCCGGCTGGGCGAGCTGGCCCTCGTCGACGGCACCTCACCGGTCGGCCGGTCGGGTGTCACCTACCTCGAGACGCTTCTGGACGAGAACGCCACCTGCCACCTCGCGTGGGGCGCTGGGCTGCCTCCCGGCGTGCCGGAACACCTGCGTAACGGGGACGCCGCCACGCTCGACGCGGCCGGGGTCAACGCCTCCAGCGTCCACGTCGACTTCATGGTGGGCGGCCCCGAGGTCACCGTGACCGGCATCGGTCAGGACGGCGGCGCGATCGAGCTGCTGCGCGACGACGAATGGCAGGTCTGAGCGCCGTCCGGTTCCTCCGACCTGACCGGCGTCCGACGTCCGGCCAGCAGGAACAGCAGCCAGGCCACGGCGCTGACGACGGCGCAGCAGACCAGCGCCGCGTGGTGGCCGAGGACCTGGGAGAGTCCCCCGGCGGCGAGGCCGGACATCAGCGCGCCGGCCGCCGCGGTGTTGGCGAACAGCGTGGTGGCCCGGCCGGGGGCGTGCGGGAACAGGTTCTGCATGTGGCTGATGCCCAGCGCGCCCACGACGGCGATGGCGACGCCCCGGGCGAGGTGGACGAGCACCAGTGCCAGGGTCGAGGTGAAGACCGCGAGGAGCGCGAGGTGTACGGTCATGAGCGCCATGCCGAGCAGGATCGCCCGCCGCCTGCTCCACCGGCCGGGGAGCAGCAGGGCGAGCGCGGCGGGGATCTCGGCCGCCGCGCAGACGCTGAACATCCAACCGACCGTGTCGGCCGAGCCGCCCAGTCCTTGGGTGACGTACAGCGGCAGCACCACGGCCCCCGAGAACATCGCGGTGTGGAACAGCGTGAAGGCGGCGACCGGCAGCACGGCGGCGCGCGCGGACACGGCCGGGCCCCCGTCCCCCCCGGCGGGTTCCCGTACGGCCACGCGGCCGTACGGGAACCCGCCGAGGCCGAGCACGGTCACGACCATCAGGCAGTACCCGGCGGCGGTGGCCGCGAGCACCGCGGTGTAGCCGCCACCGCCCAGGAGCGCGGCGCCCGCCAGAGGGCCGATCGCCCAGGCGAGCGACCACACCGAGCGCAGCAGGGGAGTGCGGGCCCCGGAACCGTCCCCGGAAGGGGACTCCGTCCGGTCCTCGTGGCTCCTCGCCAGGGCGAACAGCTGCGGGAACAACGCGATGCCCGGGCCGAGGAACAGCACGGCGATGAGGAGCAGCAGCGGATAGGGCGGGCCGGTCAGGAGCAGCAGGTATCCCGTCCCGGCCAGGCAGCCGGCCAGCACGGCCGGCTGCCGTCCTGGCCGGCGGTCGTAGCGGCGGCCGAGCAGGAGGCTGACGGCCATGCCGCTCACCGACGTCAAGGAGAGGAAGAGGCCGATCTGAAATGCCGATAAGCGCAGCCGTTCCGCGCCGAACAGGACGAGGTAAGGGCCGATCATGGCCTCGGTGACGCCGAGCAGCAGAACGGCCGTCAGGAGGATGATGAACCGACGCCGCGGCGTGGAGGCCGGAGTTGATCTCATCCGCAGCCGCTACCCACCAGGCCCTCAGTTCATCAGCGGCCCGATGCCCACCACCACGCCCCGTCGGTTTGTCATGATCACCGGTTCTCCGGAACGGTCGACGGCCCGGTGAGGCGCAGGCGCAGCTCGTCGTACACGTCCGGTGGGAGCGGGCCCTTGCCGGCGGCTGCGACATTGGCCGCTATGTGCGCGACCTGGGTCGAGCCGACGAGCACCGCGTCCAGAGCCGGGTGGCCGAGCAGGAAGCGGAGCAGCAGCTCCATCGGCGAGGCTCCGTCCGCCAGATCGTCCAGCCGGGCGGCGGCGAGCCGTTCGTGCAGGGCGGCGAGCGGCCGGCGGATCGGTTCCGGGAGGGCGCCGGGCAGGGGAGTGAGCGGCCGGGCGATCGCGCCGCGGGCGATCGTGCCCGCACCGGTGGCCGAGGCGGCGGTGATGAGGTCGCCGTGGGTCAGGGCCGTCGGAGAGTACGGCACGAGGTACACGTCGAACACCCCCAGCGCGATGTGGTCAGGAAGGTGCGGCAGTTCGCCCGACATCCCCGTGAAGCGGATCTTTCCTTCGGCCTGGAGGGCGAGCATCTCGGCCATCGTGTCCTCGCTCCGCAGGACGGCGACACTGGGGCTCATGTGGACCATCAGGATGTCGAGGTGGTCAGTGCGCATGCGGCGCAGGCTCTGCTCGACGCCGGCGCGGATGTTCGCTCGGGTGTAGTCATGCGGTGGTTGTGCTCGCGGGTCGCCGCCCGCGGACCTCGGGCAGCCGCACTTGCTGGACAGGACGAACTCCGCACGCCGGTGGGAGATCGAACGGCCGATGTGCTCCTCGGCGTCGCCGTAGTCCGGTGAGGTGTCGATGAGGTTCATCCCCGAGTCGAGGACGGTGTTCAGCAGCGTGCCGGCTTGGTCGTCGGTGACCGGCGGGCCCCATGCCCGAGGTCCGCGGAGCTCCATCGCTCCGTAGCCGAGGCGGCTGACCTGGAGTCCGGTCCTGCCGAGGCCGGTGGTGGGCAGTGTCACGTCGTCACCTGTCTTCGTCGAGGCCCTGTGGAAGGAAGCGTTCGGCCGGCCGCGCCCCGATGGGCGGCGCAGCCGACCGCGGGTCGCGGAGGCTGAGGACGGGCTCAGAAGTCCATGTCGCCGCCACCCGGCATGGCCGGAGCGGCAGCGGCCTTCTCGGGCTTCTCGGCGATGACAGCCTCGGTGGTGAGGAAGAGCGCCGCGATGGAGGCGGCGTTCTGCAGCGCGGAGCGCGTCACCTTGGCCGGGTCGATGATGCCCGACTCGAACATGTTGACGTACTCGCCGCTGGCGGCGTTGAGGCCCTCGCCCGGAGTGAGGTTGCGGACCTTCTCCACCACGACGCCGCCCTCGAGACCGGCGTTGACCGCGATCTGCTTGAGCGGCTCCTCCAGAGCCTTCTTGACGATCGAGGCACCGGTGGCCTCGTCGCCGGACAGCTCCAGCTTGTCGAACGCCTTGGCGCCGGCCTGCAGCAGCGCCACGCCACCGCCGGGGACGATGCCCTCCTCGACGGCCGCCTTCGCGTTGCGCACGGCGTCCTCGATGCGGTGCTTGCGCTCCTTGAGCTCGACCTCGGTGGCCGCGCCGGCCTTGATGACGGCGACGCCGCCGGCCAGCTTGGCGAGGCGCTCCTGGAGCTTCTCGCGGTCGTAGTCGGAGTCGGTGCGCTCGATCTCGGCGCGGATCTCGTTGACCCGGCCGGAGATCTGCTCGGCGTCACCGGCGCCGTCGACGATCGTGGTCTCGTCCTTGGTGACGACGACCTTGCGCGCGCGGCCCAGCAGGTCGAGGGTGGCGTTCTCGAGCTTGAGACCGACCTCCTCGGCGATGACCTGGCCACCGGTGAGGA
>NZ_FOHX01000003.1:378959-735499 GCF_900111685.1 Nonomuraea wenchangensis | reverse complement strand
ACCGGTGATCGCGGAACGACAAGGACATGGTCCCCGAGAAGTCCTCGATCGGACTGATCTCTTCGAAGATCTCTTCGAGGCCCGACTGGGTCGGGACGTCCCTGCGCCCGGCCTGGCGAGCCGCCTCTACCCGGGCCTTCCACTTGTCGTTGCCGAGCAGCCAGTCGAAAGACTCGGTCTGCAGAGCGAGAAGGTCAGGAACTTCGAGCGGCTCCTGGATACGCGCGAAAGACACGCGACGGGGACCAGCGGGTACGGCGGAGGCGTTGCGCGAGGCTGCCAACAGATGTCCTTCCGAGGGCTCGCGGCGGACTGACTACACGCACGCCAGACAACCTCGCAACGTGAGCAAGCATCACGGGTCGTCAAAGGGCAGCGCAAAGGGGCAGTGTAGCCGATCGGCACACGCCTGTCCACTTCGCTCTCGCTGCATGCTCCACGTTGGTCGCAGCATCGCCCGTTCGGGCGGATACGTCAAGCCCACGAGCCCGACTAATAGCCGGTTCGGGGCCCGGACGCTGGGTTTTCTTCCCTGCGTGACAGATCGCCTACCGCCATGGCCCAAGACGATACCCGCGAACGGGGGCGGTTAACGCTCCGTCACACCGGGGGTCGAACCCATGCCGATCACCGGTGTAGCTGTGACTGGATTACCCCCGCCTTGGACGACGCTAAACCAGATTTTTGGTAACAATTGAACCCGACGGCGCGCCCGGCGGCTCCAGGCGCAGGTCATCGGCCCTGCGGCGGGCCTCACGCGCTCCCCAGGAGCGTGGAAAGATCGGCGGCCAGCCAGCGCTCGCCCTGACGGACCATGACGAGCCTGGCGCGGTTCTGCGCCACCTGCTGCTGCGGCCCGGACTGACCGGGCACCTGTCTGACCGTACCCATGTTCACGAAAAGCAGAACCTCGACGCGGTCGGGGCTTGCGTGCTCCACCGCCGCCCCCGCGACGGCGGCGGTCCGTACGATCCTCTCCGCCTTGGCCCGCGTGACCAGGCTGGTCGCCAGCTCCTTGTAGTGCCGGGTGAGCTCGCCGGTGGTGTGCCCGCCGGCCCGCGCGAGGTCCTGCTCGATCGTGCGGTAGTCGTAGGAGAGCAGCTGGGGGGCGACCTGCCGGGCGGCGGCCATCGCGGAGTCGCCGGCCGCGTCGGCCTCCCGCAGGTCGCGCAGGTTGAACCACATGGTCGGCACCAGCACGGCGGCCACCGCCACCAGGACGCCCAGCAGCACGATCGCGAACATCCTCACAACACCTGCACCGCCTTCGACACCAGCCAGACGCCGCCGACCTTCTCCAGCTCCATGGACCAGCGGTAGTAGCGCTCCTGGGCCGGGCTGTCCGAGCCGTCCCAGTGGATCTCCACGTCGGCGACCGCCAGCGCCTTGGCCTTGCCGCCGGTCAGCGAGACCAGGCCCGCGGCGCGCAGCACGCCGGTCTGGACCACCTTGCTCTCCACGGTGGTGGTCTTCAGCTTGGCGGCGGTGGCGACGTACTCGGCTCGCGCCGGGCCCGTGGAGGTGTCGAGAATGCGCTGCAGGTCGGCGTCCACGGTGCGGTAGTCGAGCGAGACGAGGTTCTTGGCGTGGGCGCCGGCGGCCAGCAGCACGGCCTCGCGGTCGCCCGCCCTGCCCTGCACCTCGCGGGCCTCTGCGGCGATCCAGGCGCCCATGCCCACGAGCACCGCCAGCATCCCGCCGAGCACCGCGATCACGATGCGCGCGGAACGGACGCCCAGCCATGCCATGACCGCTCACCCCTCCCAGACCGCCGGATCATAACGCGGTGTCCGTTCCCGGAGTCCCGGAAACAACCGAGGCGGTGTGGTAGCGGGAGCGACGGCGGATGTGTCCGTAAAATGCCCCCAGACGGCCCTGAGGTGGCCGCTCCGGGCAGAACAACCCCCGTCCGGACCACTCCCCCCGGGCCCGTCGGGCTACTGGACCCCGTGCAGGTGAGCGTTGACCAGGCGGGGGTACTCCTCCAGCCAGTTGCGCCCGCGCTCGTCCACGAACGAGCCCTGCGGCGGGATCACGCCATTGGCCGCCAGCCACGTGCCGGGCGGCTGCTGGGTGCGGCGGATCCGGTTGCCCGTCGGCATGAGCTGCGGCGGGATCGGCGGCAGCACGCCGGGGTCGTGCCCCAGCTGGGCCTCGGCCTCCAGCTCGGACAGGTCCTTCTCCTCCGACATGCCGATCGGGCCGTGCCGGCGGGCGTTGAGGAACTGCCGCACCACCGGCTCGTCGCTGGACAGCAGCATCTCGCGCGGACCGAACATCACCAGCTCGCGCCGGAAGAGCATCCCGATGCTGTCCGGCACGGTACGGGCGGTGTTGATGTCATGCGTCACGATCAGGAACGTGGCCTCGACCTCGGCGTTGAGGTCCACGATGAGCTGGTTGAGCAGCGCGGTGCGCACCGGGTCGAGCCCGGAGTCCGGCTCGTCGAACAGGATGATCTCGGGCTCCAGCACGAGCGCCCTGGCCAGCCCGGCCCGCTTGCGCATGCCGCCCGAGATCTCGCCGGGCAACTTGCCCTCCGCGCCCCGGAGGCCGACCAGCTCGATCTTCTCCATGACGACGTCGCGGATCCGGGACTCGCTCTTCTTCGTGTGCTCGCGCAGCGGGAAGGCGATGTTGTCGTAGAAGTTGAGCGAGCCGAACAGCGCGCCGTCCTGAAAGAGCACGCCGAACAGCCTGCGCAGCTCGTAGAGCTTGCTCTCGCGGCAGTTGGCCAGGTCGTGACCGTCGATCCAGATGTGGCCGCGGTCGGGACGGAGCAGGCCGACCAGCGTCTTGAGGAAGACGGACTTGCCGGTGCCGGACGGGCCGAGCAGCACGGAGATCTGCCCGGCCGGGAGGGTGAAGGAGACGTCCTCCCAGATGACCTGGCGCCCGAACGACTTGGTGAGCCCTTCCACGACGACCTCGACGCCCACCGGCCACCTCCCAGTCGCGAACGATGGCCTCACCGTAACGGGGACGCGGGCCGCTTGGGAAGCGGCTATGAGACCTCGGGTCCAGTAAGGGCCCGCAGGCCGGGCCGCAGCAGCCGGGCGATCTCCTCCGGCGGGACCGCGCGCAGCTCCTCCAGCTCCAGCAGCTGGTGGCCGATGGTGACGCCCAGCATGACCACGGCCATCAGCGCGGCCCGCAGCCGGGCGTCGTCGCCGGGGATCGCGGCGGACAGCCGGTCGATCTGCCGGGCCAGCGCCTCGCGGGCGGCGGCGCCGGCCTCGGGGTGGGTGAGCATCGAGCGCAGCATGGCCAGCGATCCAGGGGACAGCTCGCCGATCTTGGTGTCGAGGGTGCCGAGGAGGTGGTCGACCAGCTCGTCGGCGTCCAGTCCCTCCTCCGGGGGCGGGGCCGCCTCGGCGGCGTGCCTGAACAGCTCCTGCTTGCTGCCGAAGTACTGCATGACCAGGGCGGGGTCGACGCCGGCCGCGCGGGCGACCGCCCGGATCGTGGTGCGTTCGAACCCCACCTCGGCGAACAGCGTCCGGGCCGCGTCGAGGATGTGCCGCTCGGTCCTGCGCCGCCGCTCGGCCCGGGGCGGCAGTCGTTCGCTCACGTCGCCGACTCTACCCGCGTTGACCGGCCGGGCTTTTTCGCTCTACGCTCGTTGAGTCAACGTACGTTGAGCGAAGGGACGGCCATGTCCATCGAGGAGATCGTCGCCGCCTACCAGGCCGCGATGCTGCACAAGTCGCCCGACGAGCTGGCCCAGCTTTACGCCCCCGACGGTCTGCACGAGTTCCCGTTCGGAAGGCTCGCGCCGCTCCCCGGGAGGGAGGCCGTCAGGGACGCGTACCGGTCCATGTGGGGCGGCTCGCCGTTCGAGGCGGAGGAGGTGCGGCTGGTGGCGCTGCACCGCACGCACGACCCCGAGGTGGTGGTCGTGGAGCAGGCGACGCGCGTCAGGGCCGGGGAGCGCGCGGTGGAGGTCCCCAGCCTGGTGATCCTCCGGGTACGGGACGGCGCGATCGTCCACACCAGGGACTACATGGACACCAGTGCCATCGCCCGGGTACGTACCGAGACTGTCACCTCCGGGTGAGGTCGAAGACGGTGACGCCGCCGACGGTGGCGGCGGTGAAGTTCTCCTGGACCCAGGCGGCGATCCTGGCCGCGTCGTCGCTGCCGCCCGCCCCCGTACGGCCCCCGCCGAAGCCGCCCATCCCCGTGCCGAGGAAGTAGCGGATCTTCCCCTCCGCGACGTGGCGCTGGAACCGCTCCAGCGTCGGCGCGGGATCGGTCCCGTTGAAGCCGCCCACCGCCATCACCGGCAGGCCGGTGGCGAGCTGGTAGCCGGCCGCGTTGTTGGAGCCGACGGTGGCCGCCGCCCACATGTATGCGGCGCCGCCGGCCTTCAGCAGCGCGGTGATCTCGGCGCTCGGAGCGCCGGCGTCGAGCAGCCCTCCCCCGCCGCCCGAGCCAGGGATTCCAGCCGGCGCTGCGCGACAGCAACACGTACGACCACACCGCCGTCCCCATGACCACGACCGCGAGCGCCCGGCGCGCCCCGCGCTCCCACAGCACCGCCACGCCCATGCCCACCAGCACCGCGACGGCCGGAGCCAGCGCCACCGTGTAGTACGCGTGGAAGATCCCCCGCATGAGGCTGAAGACCAGCCCCGTGACCACCAGCCGGCTCCCCCACACCCAGAACGCGGCCCGCACCGCGTCGGTCCCGCCGAGGCGTGCACCAGGGCCACCGTCGCGACCCCCATCAGCGCCTGCGGCACGAGCATGGCCCACGTGTTCAGCCCGAACAGCCGCACGCTCAGCCCCATCGGCCAGAGCGAGGCCGGGGTCTTGTCCACGGTGATCGCGTTCGCGGCGTCGGAGGCCCCGAAGAAGAACGCCTTCCAGCTCTGGCTGCCCGCCTGCACGGCGGCCGCGTAGTACGCGTTCGCCCAGCCCGAGGCGTCGAGCCCCCAGACGTAGAGCACGCCCGTGGCCACAAGCAGAGCGGCGAGCGCCCATCGAGACTTGTCTTTCACGTCCCGCACGCTGGGCAGGCGGGGTGGAGCCGCCCTGAGACGGGCATGAGAAGTTCCTGAGCCCGCCGTCGTGGTCGCGAAAGCCCCTGCGAACGCGAAAAGGGGCGGCGGACATCCGGCACCAGGATGTCCTCCGCCCCTTCAGCGTCGAGCCAGGAGCTCCAGCCGTCTTACTTGACGGTGACGGTCGCGCCGGCGCCCTCGAGGGCAGCCTTGGCCTTCTCCGCCTGCTCCTTGTTGACCTTGCCGTCGAAGACCGGCTTCGGAGCGCCGTCCACCAGGTCCTTGGCCTCCTTGAGGCCCAGGGACGTCAGGGCGCGGATCTCCTTGATGACCTGGATCTTCTTGTCGCCGGCGGCCTCGAGGATGACGTCGAACTCGTCCTGCTCCTCGGCGGCAGCGGCCTCGGCACCGGCGCCACCGGCGGCGGGGGCGGCGGCGACCGCGACGGGGGCGGCGGCCTTGACGTCGAAGATGTCCTCGAACTGCTTCACGAACTCGGAGAGCTCAAGGAGGGTCATCTCCTTGAAAGCGTCGATGAGCTCGTCGTTGCTGAGCTTCGCCATGATGCGTTTCCTTACGTTTAGGACTTGCTGAAAACTAGGAACGGGACCGCGGTGGGTGCGGCAACCCCCGTGTTACTCGCCCGCTTCTTCGCGCTTGGCGCGAAGGGCTTCGGCCAGCTGAGCCATTTGCGTGGGCAGCGCGGCGAACATCGCGGCAGCGGCGCTCTGCTTCGCCTTGAGCGCACCGGCAAGCTTCGCGAGGAGAACCTCGCGGGACTCGAGGTCGGCGAGCTTGGTGATCTCGGTGGCGTCGAGCGTCTTGCCCTCGAGCACGCCGCCCTTGATCACCAGAAGGGGATTGGCCTTGGCGAAGTCACGCAGACCCTTGGCCGCCTCCACGACGTCGCCCTTGACGAAGGCGACAGCGGTGGGGCCGACCAGCAGGTCGTCCAGACCCGTCACGCCGGCCTCGTTGGCCGCGATCTTGGTCAGGGTGTTCTTCGCCACGGCGAACTTCGCATTCTCACCGAGAGACTTGCGCAGGTCCTTGAGCTGCGCGACGGTGAGACCGCGGTACTCGGTCAGAACGGCGCCGGCGCTACCTTCGAACTCGTTCTTGAGCTCGGCAACAGCCGTCGCCTTATCCGCCCTCGCCATGGGCCTCCTTCCAGATGTGCCGCCGGCGAAGGTCTGCTGAAATGAGAACAGCCCCGGGCGCAGGGCGCACACGGGGCTCACGCACATGGATGACCATCCATGCGGGAAACTCGCATCACACCTGCGCGGGTCGTCCACAAGACGTGGAACCTTCGGCCGCCAGGATGTGAGCACCTGACGACGACCGGCGGTCTTCGGCAACGACCAGAATAGGTGCTGGCCGCCGAGTTTCCAAATCGTTCTCGGTGATGGTTCCTAGTTGGTCATGGTCTTCGGCATCTCGCCGACCTGGTCGGCTGCCGGGGCCTGGATGGTCACGGGCTTGTTGTAGTCCTTGAAGAACAGCGTGGCGTCCAGCTTGTCGCCGTCCTTCTGGCCGTTCAGGGCGAGCTTGCGGGGCAGGCCGTCGGCGGCCACCCAGACGTCGAACGCGACGTCCTTGAGCTCGGCCAGGTTCGAGCGGGCCTGCTCCTGGCGGTCGGCCGGCAGCAGCAGCACGGCCGCCTCCACCGGGAAGGTGCCGGTGTAGTGGGTGGTGTCCTCACCGTTGACGGTCTCGGTGCCGGCCTGCTTCACGTCCTTGGAGGCCGTGACGAGCTTGGTGACGTTGGCCAGGTCGAACTGCTGGATCTGGGCGAGGTACTGGTCGATCTGCGTACGGTCGCCGACCTCGTTCAGCGAGACCTTGATCCACGGCTTGGTGGCGCCCAGCATCTTGTTCAGCGCCTCGACCTTGACGTAGACGGTGTCGCCCTGCAGCACGGCGCGGACGCCGCCCGGCAGGCTCTGACCGCCCATGTCCACGGTGTCCAGCGTGAGGTCCACGGCGAGCTCGGGCTTGCTCTGGTAGAGCATGCGGCCCTGCACCCGGCCGTTGCCTTCCTTGGCGCCGGAGGCGTTGACGACGGCGTCGACGGTGTAGCTGGTGACCTCGGCGGTCTTCTGCGCGGCCTGCGCCAGGACCTCAGAGGCCGCCAAATTGACCTGGATGGGTTGGGCGTTGGAGCCACAACCGGCAACCGCGGCCACGGCGAGCGCGGCTCCGGCCGCAGCGAGACTTATCGTGCGCTTCAGCATGTCTTGACCCTACTTTTGCGATCCGGGACTGTAGCGGCTTCCCCGCACAATTAGGGGAAAACCCAGGGTTCTCCCCCACACACTCTGCACAGCTCCTCCACAACCCCCCAACCCCGCCGACGCAAAGATCCCGCCCGTTCCGAGACGCAAAAGAGCCCCGCCCGTACGAAACGGGCGGGGCTCTTCGGAGCACACGTGCGGCCGGTCGACTACTCGCCCAGCTCGGCGGTGATGCCGCGGGTGACGTTGGGGTCGACGGGAACGCCCGGCCCCATCGTCGTGGAGAAGGTGACCTTCTTCAGGTAGCGGCCCTTGGCGGCCGACGGCTTGAGACGCAGCACCTCGTCCAGCGCGGCAGCGTAGTTCTCCAGGAGCTGGCGCTCGCCGAAGGACGTCTTGCCGATGATGAAGTGCAGGTTGGCCTGCCGGTCGGTGCGGAACTCGATCTTGCCGCCCTTGATGTCCGTGACGGCCTTCGCGACGTCGGGCGTCACGGTGCCGGTCTTCGGGTTGGGCATGAGGCCACGCGGGCCGAGCACGCGGCCCAGGCGGCCGACCTTGCCCATCATGTCGGGCGTGGCCACCACGGCGTCGAACTCGTTGAGCCGGTTGCCCTTGGAGATCTCGTCGATCAGCTCGTCGGCGCCGACGATGTCGGCGCCCGCCTCGCGGGCAGCCTCGGCACGGTCACCGGTCGCGAAGACCAGGACCCGGGCGGTCTTGCCGGTGCCGTGCGGAAGGTTGACCGTGCCGCGCACGATCTGGTCTGCCTTGCGAGGGTCGACGCCCAGCCGCAGCGCGACCTCGACGGTGGCGTCGAACTTGGTGGTCGACGTCTCCTTGGCGAGCTTGGCGGCCTCGACCGGGGTGTAGAGCTTGTCGCGGTCGACCTTGGCCGCCGCGTCCTTGTGCGCTTTGCTGCGCTTCATTGCATTAACTCCTAGTGGTATTCGGGCCGGTCGCTCTTTCGGCCCTCCCACGTGTGGGAAGAGAAGGGTGTTACTCGGCGATCGTGATGCCCATCGACCGGGCGGTGCCGGCGATGATCTTCTCGGCCGCCTCGACGTCGTTGGCGTTGAGGTCGGGCATCTTGGTCTCGGCGATGCTGCGCAGCTGCTCGCGGCTCAGCTTGCCGACCTTGTCGCGGTGCGGGACCGCGCTGCCCTTGTCGATGCCGAGGGCCTTCTTGATCAGCTCGGGGGCCGGCGGCGTCTTCGTGACGAAGGTGAAGCTGCGGTCCTCGAAAATGGTGATCTCAACGGGGATGATGTTGCCCCGCTGGGACTCCGTGGCAGCGTTGTACTGCTTGACGAAGTCCATGATGTTGACGCCGTGGGGACCGAGGGCGGTACCCACCGGCGGCGCCGGGGTGGCCTGGCCAGCGGGGAGCTGGACCTTCACCAACGCGGCGATTTTCTTCTTCGGAGGCATGTGTCCTTCTCCGGGTCCTGGATTGTGATGCGATGCCGGGCGGCGGATGCGGCCCTGACATGTCGGAGGCCGCCCGACAGCGCAGGCGGCCAGTCCGAACGTCTAAGTGTAAGTGATCGTCCTAGATCTTCGAGACCTGGTTGAACGACAGCTCCACCGGGGTCTCCCGGCCGAAGATCGAGACGAGCACCTTGAGCTTCTGCGACTCGGGGCTGATCTCGCTCACCGAGGCCGGCAGGGTGGCGAACGGGCCGTCCATGACCGTGACGGACTCGCCGATCTCGAACTCGACCGTGGGGCCCGCGGCGGTCTTGGTGGCCGCCTTCTTGGTCTCCTCGGTCGGCTCGGGCGCGAGCAGCTTGGCGACCTCGTCGAGGCTGAGCGGGCTCGGCTTGTTGGACAGGCCGACGAAGCCGGTGACGCCAGGGGTGTTGCGCACCGCGGCCCAGGACTCGTCGGTCAGCTCCATGCGCACCAGGACGTAGCCGGGCAGCACGCGCTCCTTGACCGGCACCTTCTTGCCGCTCTTGAACTCCTGGACGGTGTGCGTCGGCACCTCGACCTGGTAGATGTAGTCCTCCATGTTGAGCGACACGTTGCGGCTCTCGATGTTGGACTTCACGCGGTTCTCGTAGCCGGCGTAGGAGTGGATGACGTACCACTCGCCGGGCAGGCCGCGCAGCGACTGCTTGAACTCCTCGACGGGATCGACGTCGGGAAGGGCCGAAGCGTCCTCGGCGGCGGAAGCGTCGGCCTCGGTCGGCTCGTCGCTCTCCGCGACCTCGGCCTCCTCGGACTCCGCCCCGGCGGTTTCCTCAGTGGCCTCTTCCAGCTCGTCGTCCCACTCGTCGCGAGACTCGTCCGCCGGAAATGAAGACTCGGACACGGTGACTCTTCCTCTTTCGTCGAATCGAAGGGCGACTCCGTCAGTCGACCGGCGGCGTCAGGATCAGGCCCCGCCGAAGACCTTCAGCACTGCCCATCCCAGGGCGGTATCAAGCCCATAGACGATGCCAACCATGATCAGAACGAATATCAGAACGACCGTGGTGTAAGTGATGAGATCCTTGCGTGTCGGCCAGATGACCTTACGAAGCTCGTTGACGACCTGCCGATAAAAGAGGGCAGGTGAAGTGCGCGTCTTCTTCTCGCCACTGGGCTTGTCTGCGGTCTCGCCGCGCGTGTCGATCGCCACAGTCCTCACCTGAATTCGTCGTATCCAACGCAGTTTCGCGGCGCGCTTACACGCCTATCTTGCGCGGACCGCACTCGCAGGGCACGAGGGACTCGAACCCCCAACCGCCGGTTTTGGAGACCGGTGCGCTACCAATTGCGCCAGTGCCCTATGTCATCAACCAGACTACCCTGATTGAATCACTGCCTGGACCGAACCGCTCGCCGACATGCGGCGGAAGGACCGAGGTGAAGCATACGGGGGATTGCCCGGCACGTCGAACCGAAACCTGATCGCCCAGGTCAGCGTGTCGTGCGACGATGGAACCATGCCGAGCCGACGCCGCATCTCCGCAAGAATCTCCGCGATTTCCGAGTCCGCCACGCTGGCCGTGGACGCCAAGGCGAAGGCCATGAAGGCCGCCGGGCGCCCGGTCATCGGGTTCGGCGCGGGCGAGCCCGACTTCCCGACGCCCGGCTACATCGTCGAGGCGGCGGTCGAGGCGGCCCGCGACCCGCGCTTCCACAAGTACACCCCGGCCGGCGGGCTGCCCGAGCTCAAGCAGGCCATCGCGGCCAAGACGCGGCGCGACTCCGGCTACTCCGCCGAGCCCTCGCAGGTGCTCGTCACCAACGGCGGCAAGCAGGCCGTCTACGAGGCGTTCGCCACCCTGCTCGACCCGGGCGACGAGGTGCTCGTCGTGGCGCCCTACTGGACGACCTACCCCGAGGCGATCAAGCTGGCGGGCGGCACGCAGGTCGACGTGGTCACCGACGAGTCCACCGGCTACCTCGCGAGCGTCGAGCAGCTGGAGGCGGCGCGCACGGAGCGGACGAAGGCGCTGCTGTTCGTCTCGCCGTCCAACCCGACGGGCGCCGTCCACACCCGCGAGCAGACGGTGGAGATCGGCCGGTGGGCCTCCGAGCACGGCCTGTGGGTGATCACCGACGAGATCTACGAGCACCTGGTGTACGGCGGCGCCGAGTTCACCAGCATCGCCACGGCCGTCCCCGAGCTGGGCGACCGGGTCGTGATACTCAACGGCGTGGCCAAGACGTACGCGATGACCGGCTGGCGGGTGGGCTGGCTGATCGGCCCGCCCGACGTCGTCAAGGCGGCCACCAACCTGCAGTCGCACGCCACCTCCAACGTCTCCAACGTCTCGCAGATGGCGGCGCTGGCGGCGGTCTCCGGCGACCTGTCGGCGGTGGCCGAGATGCGCACGGCCTTCGACCGGCGGCGGCAGACGATGGTGCGGATGCTCAACGACATCCCGGGCGTGTTGTGCCCCGAGCCCAAGGGGGCGTTCTACGCATACCCGTCGGTCAAGGCGCTGGTCGGCAAGGAGCTGCGGGGGCGGCGGCCGGGCACGTCCGCCGAGCTGGCCGAGCTGATCCTGGAGGAGGCCGAGGTCGCGGTGGTGCCCGGGGAGGCGTTCGGGACGCCTGGATACTTCCGGCTGTCGTACGCGCTGGGCGACGACGACCTGGTCGAGGGCGTCAGCCGCCTGGGCAAGCTGCTGGCCGAGGCCCGCTGACTAGCCGATCCCGGTGGCGATCGGATGGATCCGGTCGCTGAGCCCCGGCGTCGCGCCGACATAGACCGCGACGCCGGGACGCTCCAGCCACATGAAGTTGCGCACGCCCGTGCGCGTGGTCCAGTGCAGCGCGGGCCGGCCCTCCCACATCGTGAGCCGCGCCTGCGCCACCAGCGTGACGAACTGCTCGGCGGTACGCGGGCCGCACACCACGCCGACGTACAGCCGCTCGTCGTTCTGGCTCCAGATCAGGCCGTGCACGTCGAGCGGGCGGGTGAGCGCGGGCAGGCGGGAGAAGGCGCCCGCGCGTCGGAGCGGGGCGGGCACGGCGGGCAGGTGGACCTCGGAGGCGGCGTCGCACGACAGCGCCAGCGCCCGGTTGCCACCCTGCTCGTCGCCCAGGGAATCGGCGGACGGGGAATCGGCGGACGGGGTCTCCGCGGACAGGACCTCGGCGGACGTACGGGGCACCGGGGCCTCACCGCTGCCCGAACCGCCGCCGCCCGCGCAGCCGGAGAGTGCGCAGCCGGAGAGCGCGAGCGCGAGGAGCGCCGCCGCCGGACGCCGCATGGACCCCCCATGACGTGTGTGGACACCCCGGGAAGGGGACGGGAAGGGGCTCTAGTCTCCTACACGAGCCTTGACCGAGGCGGCAACTGCGAGGAGTTCCTTACGCAGGGTTTCACCGGCCCTGACTCGCACGCCCGTGCCGCGGCGCTCCAGCCAGGCGATCGTCCGGCCGCCGCGCGGGTCGCGGCCTACCACGGCGGGCCTGCCCCGGACGACGGTCTCGCGGGCGTCGAGCACGGCGGCGTGGGCGCGGTAGCTCGGCCAGTCGGCGGCGACGGGGCCGCGATCGACGCGCGCCACGACGTACCTGCCTGACTGGGCGGAGCCCGCCAGGGCATATCTGGCCCAGCCGCCCGCCCCGGGGCCGAACGTTCCTCCGCCGGTGCGCTTCAGGCCCGGCGGGAGGTAGGTGAGGTAGAAGCCGTCGGCGATCACCGCCAGCGTGGGCGCGGGCGGCGCGGCCGGCTCGGGCGTCGGAGTCCGCGGCGGCGGGGCTGGGGCGGGTGGGCCCTGCGCGGCGGCGGCCGGCTCCTCCGCCTCGGGGGGGCGTACCCGCCCGAACCCCGACGCGAACAGCCCGTAGATGGCCACCGCCGTCGCCGTGAACGCCAGCGCCGCGAGCGCCGCCCGCCTGCCCTGCCCGCCCGCGTACGCGGTGCCGTCCGCGGGTTCCTGCCCGTACACACGCCCGTCCGGGATCATTTCCCGATGATCCCCTGCCCGGCCCGCCTCCTACCCCTCTTTTGAACCAACCGATGGCGACGCCGGTGGCAAGATGAGGAGATGCCGAAGCCCCTGGTCACACTCCCTAAAGCACATCTTCATCTGCACTTCACCGGTTCCATGCGGCACGCCACGCTGATCGAGCTGGCCAGGGACCAGGGGCTGCACCTGCCCGACGCGCTGGAGCAGGACTGGCCGCCCAAACTGCGCGCCACCGACGAGCGCGGCTGGTTCAGGTTCCAGAGGCTGTACGACATCGCCCGGTCCGTCCTGACCCGCCCGGAACACGTCTACCGGCTGCTGCGCGAGACCGCCGAGGACGAGGCGGCGGCCGGGTCGCGCTGGCTGGAGATCCAGGTGGACCCGTCCGGCTACGCCCAGCGGTTCGGCGGGCTGACGGCCACGCTGGAGCTGATGCTGGACGCCGCGCGGCAGGCCGCCGAGCACTCCCGCGTCGGCATCGCGGTGATCGTGGCCGCGAACCGGACCAGGCATCCGCTGGACGCCAACACGCTGGCCAGGCTCGCCCTCCAATATCGCGACCACGGGGTCGTCGGCTTCGGGCTGTCCAACGACGAGCGCCGGGGCCAGGCCCGCGACTTCGAGCGCGCCTTCAGGATCGCCAAGCGGGGCGGGCTGCTGGCCGTGCCGCACGGCGGCGAGCTGATGGGCCCGCGCAGCGTCCAGCAGTGCGTGGACGACCTGGGGGCCGACCGGGTCGGGCACGGCGTACGGTCGGCCGAGGACGACTGGCTCATGAGCCGCCTGGCCGACCGGCAGATCTGCTGCGAGGTCTGCCCCACCTCGAACGTCGGGCTGGGGGTGGCCGAGCGGGCCGCCGACGTGCCGCTGCGGCGGCTGTTCGACGCGGGGGTGCCGATCGCGCTGGGCGCCGACGACCCGCTGCTGTTCGGCGACCGGCTGCTGCGCCAGTACGAGCTGGCCAGGGACGAGTACGCCTTCTCCGACGCCGAGATCGCCGAGCTGGCCCGTCAGTCGGTGCGCTCGTCGGCGGCGCCCGAGACGGTGCGCAAGGAGCTGCTGAAGGGCGTCGACGACTGGCTCACCGGGTCAGCGGAGTGAGTCGGCGATCGCGGCGGCCTCGCGCGCGGTGCGTACGCCCTCCAGACGGAGGTTGACGCCGCCGCTCGTCCAGATGAGGGTGGGCGCCGCCTGGCGGAGCGGCACGACCGTGCCGTCCACGCGGCGGAGGTGGCCGAGCGGATGCTCGCCGCCGACCCACCAGCCCTCCGCGCCGCCGCCCAGCTCGACGTGGGTCGGGAACGGCGGGCCGAGCTGCTTGAAGAAGTACGGCTCCATCTCGCCGTCGAACTGGTCCAGGCGGATGCCGCCCGGCCAGAACATCGACACCACCCGTCCGCCGTCGGAGACCGTCGCCGCCTGCGGGGGGCCGAGGCGGGTGGGGGTGCGCACCGGGAAACGGGCCAGGGCCGGCAGCTCCTCCGGTGCCACGGCGCGCTCGCCGGGGAGCGGCGCGGTGGTGGTGAGCGGAGGGGGCGGGGTGTCGGAGACCCGCAGCTCGACGCCCGCGAACCGGAGGATCTTCACCACGGCGGCCCGGCCCTGCGGGGTGGCGGCGGTGACGGCCACGACCACCGCCACCACAGCCACCACGACACCCCACCGCCGCCTCCGCGAACGCCCACCCGGCCGCTGTGGGCGACGGCCGTCCGCCCCATGCGCCGGATCGGCTGGCATGTCGGGGTGGGGTGGGGCGGACACGCCGGGGTCGAGTGGGGAGGGCACGTCGGGGTCCGGCCGGGCGGGCACGCCGAGGTCAGGTGAGGCGGGCGCGCCGGGGTCGGGTTGGGTGAGGCGGGCGCGGACGGCGGCGGCCACGTCGGGGGCGGGCGCGGCGGTGGGCACGTCGAGCAAGCTGCCGAGGGCGAGCAGTTCAGCCTCCAGCGCGTCCGTGTCCGAAGCGTCAGCAGCCGCGTCCGGAGTGTCCGCACGCGCGTCCGAAGCGTCAGCAGCCGTGTCCGGAGTGTCGGGGTCGTTCGGGTCATGCGAGTTCATTGCCCACCTCCTCCCTCAGCCGCGCCAGCCCGCGATGGGTGCTGGACTTGACGGTGCCCACGGGACAGTCCAGCACCTGGGCCGTCTCCGCCTCCGTCAGCTGTAAGAAGTACCGGCACACCACGGCCTGGCGTTCCCGCTCGGGCAGCGTCCGAACGGCGGCCAGCAGCCGGGCGCGCCGGTCGGTGGCGACGGCGGACCCCTCGGGGTCGTCCGGCGCCCGCTCGTCGGCCGCCGCGCCCAGGCGGAGCGCCAGCTCGGCGCGCCGCCCCCGCGACCGGGTCAGGTTGTGGGTCTCGTTGGCCACGATCCGCAGCAGCCACGGCCGGAAGGGCGACTCCCGCCGGAAGCCCGGCAGGTGCCGGAACGCCTTGACGAACGCCTCCTGCACCACGTCCTCGGCTTCGTCCCCCGCGCCGAGGAGGTAAGCGGTACGGTGGGCGAGCGCGCTGTAGCGGGCGACCAGAGCCTCATAGGCGTTCAGGTCACCGTCGAGCGAGCGCGTGATCGCCTCGTCGTCGTCCATGACGAGTCAGATTCCACCGCAAATCAGGGCTTGCAGGGAAGAGCGTCCACCGGATCGCGTGACCCCTGCCGCTGATCGGGGCATTAGACTCGGGCAATCCGTGTGCTCCTTGAAGGAACGGGACTATGTCTTCTGGGTATGACCGTGTAGTGCAACCGGCGGCCGGTGACGAGGCACTGGAGAACCACCTCGGTGGGGACGAGGCCAAGAACTACCGGCAGTACGAGTTCGACATGGTCGCCCCGCACGTGGGCCGCTCGATGCTGGAGATCGGTTCGGGTCTCGGGCACTTCGCCGAGCAGTTCCTGCCGCGTCTCGACCGGCTCGTGGTCAGCGACTTCGACCCCTACTGCGTCGAGCAGCTGGAGAAGCGTTTCGCGGGGCGCGACGAGATCGACGTGCTGCAGTTCGGCCTGCCGACCGACATCCCGCTGGAGGACAAGGTCGACACCGTCGTGCTGATGAACGTCCTGGAGCACATCGAGGACGACGCCGAGGCGCTGCGCTCGCTGGCGCGGGTGACGCTGCCGGGCGGCCGGATCATCATCTGGGTGCCGGGCTACCCCCAGCTCTACGGCGACTTCGACCGCAAGGTCGGCCATGTCCAGCGCTACACGCCGAAGACGCTGGGCGCCACGGTCGCGCGGGCGGGCCTGGACGTCGAGGTGCTCAAGCCGATCAACTTCCTGGGCGGCATCGCCTGGTGGGCGGCGGTGCGCCGGGGCGGCGTCGGCTATCCCGACCCGCGCCTGGTCAAGATCTACGACCGCACGGTGGTGCCGCTCACCCGGCTCATCGAGCGGTTCTTCCGTCCGCCGTTCGGCCAGACGGTCTTCTGCGTGGCGCGCGTCCCGCAGAGCGGGAGCTGAGCGGGGAGGCCGGTGGGCCTCCCCGCGCTCCTCACTTGATCGATCCGGCGGTCAGGCCGCCGACGACCTTGCGCTCGATCAGCGCGAACAGGATGATCACCGGGATCGTGGCGATCACCGACCCGGCGAACAGGTTCTGCCAGTCCACCTGGTACTGCCCGATGAAGGAGTTCAGCGCCACGGTGAGCGGCTGCTTCTCGGGCGTCGTGGTCAGCGTGAGCGCGACCACGAACTCGTTCCACGCCGCGATGAACGTGAAGATCAGCGCCGTGATGACCCCGGGCATGGCGAGCGGCAGCGTGATGCGGAACAGCGCGCCGAAGCGCCCGTTTCCGTCGATGAAGGCCGCCTCCTCCAGCTCGCGGGGGATCGAGGAGAAGTAGGCGTTCAGGATCCACACCGCGAACGCCAGGTTGAACCCGCCGTTGACCAGGATCAGCGACCAGATCGAGTCGACCAGCCCGAACTGGTAGAACTCGCGGTAGATGCCGACCAGCATGGCCGTGGGCTGGAACATCTGGGTGATCAGCACCAGGATCAGGAACGCGGTCCGCCCCCTGAAACGATGCCGGGCCGAGTAGTACGCCGCGGGCAGCGCCACCAGGAGCACCAGCACGGTGGAGCCGGCGGCCACCTTGATCGTGACCCAGAGGTTGCCCGCGAGTCCGCTGCTCCAGAAGCCGGCGAGGTTCGACCACACCCACTCGTCGGGCCAGAACGTCACGTCCCGCAGCGAGTCCTGGCTGCGCAGCGAGGTGAGCAGCATCACCACGTACGGGAACAGGAAGATCAGCGCGATGACGTAGGCGGCGGCCGCGACGAGCACGGTCTTGAGCCGGGGCAGGTGGCGCACGGCGGCGCCGCGGTTCGCGGCCCGCGACGCGGGCGGGGTCCTGCGGGGGGCGGTCCCGACGGCCATCACGCCACCTCCTTGTTCCACCGCGACACCCGCAGGAAGATCACGGTCAGCACGACGACCATGCCGAAGTTGACCACGGACATGGCGGCCGACTCGCCGATGTCGGAGCTCTTGAGGATGAACATGAGGATCGTCGAGGTGGCCGTGGAGTAGCCGGGCTGCCCGTGGGTCATGGCCCAGATGATCGGGAAGCTGTTGAAGACGTTCATCATGTTGATCAGCGCGGCCACGGTGAGCGCGGGACGCAGCAACGGCAGCGTGACCGACCAGTACGTACGCAGCCGTCCCGCGCCGTCCATCCTGGCCGCCTCGTAGACGTCGCCGGGGATGGTGGCGAGGCCGGCGAGCAGCGCGTACGTCGTGAACGGCACCGACACGAACACGGCCACGAACACCAGCCACGGCATGGCCGTGGAGGCGTCGCCGAGCTGGTCGGCCGCCGCGCCGCCCATGGCGTCGATGAGCCCGAGTTTGAGGCGGATCTGGTTGATGACGCCCACTTCGGGGTCGAGCATCCACTTGAAGATGATCGCCGTCATCAGCACGGACGCCGCCCAGGGCGCGATGAGCGCCCAGCGGGCGACCTTGCGCAGCGGGAAGCGCTGGTTGAACAGCTGGGCGAGGGCCAGCGAGACCAGCACGGTGAGCACGACGACCGCGACCACCCAGATCACGCTGCGGAGCATGATGTCCGCGAAGTCCTTCTCGTTGACGAGCTTCTCGTAGTTCGCCCACCCGTTGCCGCCCTGGACCACGCCGAACCGGCTGATCTTGAGGAACGACGACCGGATCATCTCGATCACCGGCCAGAGCACGACCACCGCGATGAGCACGACGGCCGGCCCGACCCAGGCGAGGGGTTCGAGGGCGCGCAACCTTCTCATGCAAGACCTTCCACGTGGGACAGTGCCGTCATGGGAGGCGGCCCGGCGCCCGTCACGGGCGCCGGGCCGGCCGCCGTGATCAGCCCGCCTCGGCGACCTTCTGCAGCTCGCCGAGGACCTTGGCCGGGTCCTCCTTGACGGCGCCGCCGATGGTCTGCTTGATCGCCGGGTTCACCTCGGCCCACTTCGGGTCCTGGAAGGGGTAGAAGCTGGCGTTGGGCAGCGCGTCCAGGAACGGCTTCAGCTTCTCGTCGCCCGACAGCTTCTCGATGCCGCCGTTGGTGACCGGCAGCAGCTTGTAGGTGTCGGAGATCTTCTGGGCGGCGTTGCCGGTGTAGAAGAAGTCGAAGAACTTCTTGATCTCGGCGGCGTGGCCGTTCTTGTTGAACGCCATGATCCAGTCCATGACGCCGAGCGTGGTGTCGAGCGGCCCGCTCTTGCCGGGGATGGGCGCGACGCCGTAGTTCTTCAGGCCGGCCGCGTCGAAGATCGGGATCGACATGGGGCCGCCGTTGACCATGCCGACCTTGCCGGCGCCGAAGTCCTCCCAGACCGTCTTGCGGTCCTTGGTGCCGGGGTTGGGGGTGGTCAGGCCGGCGTCGACCAGGCCCTTCATGTAGGTGAAGGTCTCGACGTTCTGCGGGGAGTTGATGGCCCACTTGCCGGAGGCGTCCTTGTAGCCGCCGCCGTTGCCGAGCATCCACAGGAACGACTCGCCCTGGGCCTCCTCCTGGCCGAGGGGCAGGCCGAACGGCTGGGTCACGCCGGCCGCCTTCAGCTTCTCGGCGGCGGCCTTGAGCTCGTCCCAGGTCTTGGGGGGCTCGCTGATGCCGGCCTTGCTGAACAGGTCCTTGTTGTAGAACATGGCGCGGGCGGAGGAGACGAACGGGATGCCGTACGCGGTGCCGTCGACCTTGCCGAAGTCGGCGAACTTCTGCAGCAGGTCGCCGGAGACGTTCGGGGAGAGGACCTCGTCGGTCTTGTAGAGCAGCCCGTCCTTGACGAAGCCGGAGTAGTCGCCGGTCTGCAGGATGTCGGGCACCTGGCCGTTCTGGACCATGGTGGCGACCTGCTTGTCGATGTCGTTCCAGTTGATGACCTGGACGTCGACCTTGATGCCGGGGTTCGCGGCCTGGAACTCGTCCACGACGCCCTTCCAGAACGTCTCGCCCGAGTTCGGCTTGCCCGGTCCGTCGCCGTAGTCGGCGGCGACCATCTTGAGCGTGACCTCGCCGCCGGAGGACGCCTGGTCGCCGCTGCCGCTGCCGCTGCCGCCGTCGCCCGAGCCGCAGCTGGTCAGGACCAGCAGCGTGGCAAGGCTGAGAGCGGCGCCGCCCACAAGCTTCATGTTCACTGGAGATACCGCCTTCTCGTCGGACGGGTGACGCTGGTCCGTACCAGTGGTCGGACCCCGCCCAGGGGGATGACCTCACGGAGGGCGCTGCCATACCTGGAGGCCCTCCGTGTTTGCGCAAGCGTAAGCGAGCGTTCCCCGCCCGGTCTATACCGGGCTATTGCGGTTCGACAACAGTCACCGCGACCGTGACGCACAACCGGTCTAGACCAGATGTCAGGTGATCTTCCGCCGGACGTTCTCGCCGCCCTCGGGCGCGCCGATCCACGGCCCGTCGATGGACGGGTCGAGCACGCCGTCCTCGACGAAGTCGTAGCGGCCGTCCAGGACGTACCCGGCCAGCCGGACGTCCCTGGCGTCGGTGTTGTCCCAGAGCCGGTCGAGCAGCGTGTCCACCCGGCGTCGCGCCTGGTGGCAGAAGGTGTCGGCCAGCTCGTACGGCCGCCGCCCGAGATCGGCGGAGTCGGCCTCGGCCTTGACGCAGACGGCGGTCATGGCGAACAGCTCCGCCCCGATGTCCACGACCCGCCCGAGGAACGCCTGCCGGTGCTCCAGCCGGCCCTGCCAGCGGGACATCGCGTAGAAGGTGGACCTGGCCAGCTTCCTGCTGGTCCGCTCCACGAACCGGAGGTGGGTGGCGAGGGGGCCGAAGGCGGCGTACCCGCCGGGCAGGGTGCCCGTACCGGCGACCAGCGTGGGCAGCCAGCCGGCGTAGAAGCGGCCGGCCCGCTTGACCGCCTGGGCGCGCTCCTGGCGGGAGGCGTCCGGGTTGATCAGCTCGCCGGCGGCCGACAGGTGGGCGTCCACGGCCTCGCGAGTGATCGCCAGGTGCATGATCTCGGTGGAGCCCTCGAAGATGCGGTTGATCCGGGCGTCGCGCAGCATCTGCTCGGCGGGCACGCCGCGCTCGCCGCGCGCGGCCAGCGACTCCGCGCTCTCGTAGCCGCGCCCGCCCCTGATCTGGACCAGCTCGTCCAGCACCTGGTAGCCCATCTCCGAGGCGTACAGCTTGCCGAGCGCGGCCTCGATCCTGATGTCGTTGCGCTTGTCGTCGGCCAGGCGGCAGTTGAGCTCCATGACGGCCTCCAGCGCGTACGCGGTGGCCGCGATGAAGGCGATCTTCGTGGCCACGGCCTCGTGCCGGCCGATGGCGTGGCCCCACTGCACCCGGGCGTTGCTCCACTCGCGGGCGATCCGCACCGCCCACTTGGCGTTGCCCGCGCAGGTGGCGGGCAGGGAGAGGCGGCCGGTGTTCAGCGTGGTGAGCGCGATCCGCAGCCCGTCGCCCTCGCGCCCGATCAGGTTCCCCGCGGGCACTCTGACCTGGCGGAACTCGGTGACGCCGTTCTCGATGCCGCGCAGGCCCATGAACGTGTTGCGCCGCCTGACCGTGATGCCCGGCGAGTCGGCCTCGACCACGAACGCGCTGATCTTCTTCCCGGTCCGCGCCATGACCACGAGCAGGTCGGCGATGACGCCGTTGGTCGTCCACAGCTTGACGCCGTCGAGCACGTAGTCGTCGCCGTCGCGGACGGCGGTGGTCGCCAGGCGGGCCGGGTCGGATCCCACGTCGGGCTCGGTCAGCAGGAACGCCGAGATCTCGCCTCTCGCGCAGCGCGGCAGGAACGCGCGCTTCTGCTCCTCGGTGCCGAACAGCTTCAGCGGCTGCGGCACGCCGATCGACTGGTGCGCCGACAGCAGCGTGGCGAGCGCCGGGCAGTACGAGCCGACGAGCATGAGGGCCCGGCAGTAGTACAGGTAGGGCAGGCCGAGCCCGCCGTACTCCTCGCCGATCGTGATGCCGAACGCGCCCAGCCCGGCCAGGCCCTTGACCACGTCGTCCGGGATCTGCCCGGTCCGCTCGATGAGCGCGGGATCGACGTGCCGTTCCAGGAAGTGGCGGACCGCCCGGACGAACTCCTCCCCCCGCTTGGCGGCCTCGTCGGGGAGCGCGGGCGCCGGATGGACCAGCTCCAGCCGGAAGTCGCCGAGGAAGAGCTGCTTGCCGAAGCTGGGCCTGGCCCACTCCTGCTCGCGTGCCTGCTCACCGACCGCTCTGGACTCCTCGTACCTGGTTTGCTGCGTCATCCGCGCCTCCCGACGTCGCGCCGTCCCGGCCCCGGATATATGCCCTCTTTGACAGGGGGGCGAGCACAGACCTGACTTTCGTCAGGGGTGCCGCTGCCCGGACGGCAGATCCGGAGGGGGGCTCACCTTCCCTAGGTTTCCTGCCATGAAATCCCTCCTGGTCAGCCTCTTCGCGGCGGGCGCGCTCTTCCCGACCCCCGCCGCTCCCGCCCTGACTCCCGCCGCCGTGGACGCGTACGTGCGCGACGCCGTCGCCACCACCGGCCTGCCGGGCGTGTCGGTGGTCGTGACCCATGGCGGCCGGGTCGTGCACGCCGCCGGCTACGGCCACGACTCCGAGGGCCACCCAGTCACGGCCGGCACGCCGATGCGGGTGGCCTCGCTGAGCAAGGCGTTCACCGCGACGGCGGTGATGACGCTCGTCGAGCGCGGCAAGATCCGGCTGGACGACCCGGTCGCCGCGCAGCTCCCCGGCTTCAGGATGGCCGACCCGCGCGCCTCCCGCGTCACCGTGCGCCAACTGCTCAACCAGACCTCCGGCCTGTCGGACAGCACGGTCGACGTCAACGCCCTGGAGGAGACGAACACGCTCGCCGCCTACACCGCCCGGCTGTCCGGCGGGCGGCTGCGGGCCGAGCCGGGCACCCGCTGGGAGTACTGCAACGTCAACTACGACCTCGCCGCCCGGCTGGTGGAGGTGGCCGGGGGCCTGGACTTCGGCGCGTACCTGCGCGAGCGGGTCTTCGGGCCGCTCGGCATGACCTCCAGCGCCGTCAGCGACCAGGTGGTCCGCCCCGCCGACGGCTACAACTCCGTCTACGGGGCCTGGCTGCCGCGCCCCGAGCTGCCCGCCTTCCTCAACGGCAGCGGCTCGGGCGGCGTCGTCACCACGGCGGACGACATGGGCAAGTGGCTCATCGCCCAGACCGGGGACGGCCGGCCGCTGGTCGGGAAGCGGAGCCTGGAGACCATGCACACGCCTGTCGCGATCCGCCGGTACGGGATGGGCTGGGGCGTGGAGGAGGAGACCGGGCAGCTCGTGCATTCCGGCAACCTGTTCACGTACACGGCGGTGGCCGCCCTCTCGCCGCGCACCGGGTACGGCTTCGCCGTCATGAGCAACAGCGCGGCCCTCCAGGACGACACGTACACGATCATGCAAGGGCTGACGGCGCTCAGCGAGGGCCGCGTGCCCGAGCCGCCGGGCGCCGACCGGCGGCTCTACGACGGGATCCTGGCCGCCATCGCGCTCGTGGCGGCCGGGCTGGGCGTGCTGGGCGTGCTTCGCGCCCGCCGCTGGGCGGGCCGGCCCCGCCGGTGGTACGTGCTCCGGCTGCTGCCCGCCCTGCTGCCGGCCGTGGTGCTGGCGACCTACCCCGACTGGGTGTCGTTCCTCATGAACGGCAGGACGGTCACGTGGGCCCAGCTCACGTACTTCGCGGCGCCGCTGTCGATCACGCTGCTGGTGGCCGCCCTCGCGGGAGCCGCCGTCACGCTCGCCCGCGTGCTCGCGCTGCGGGGACAGAACCGCTGAGCGCACGGCGGGCCGCCGGGACGGCGGCGTAGCTCACGGCCAGGGCGGCCAGGGCGAGCGCGGCGGCGGCGAGACCGAGCCAGCGCAGGCCGCCCGCCGCCACCAGGCCGCCGCCGAGCGCGGAGCCGGCCGCGATGCCGATGTTGAACGCGCACACGTTCACCGACACGGCCAGCGTCGGGGCGCCGCCCGCGTGCCGCAGCAGCAGGCTCTGCAGCACGGGTGTCGTGGCGGAGGTCAGCAGGCCGAACGCGAGCACCACGGCCACGGCCGCCACCGGCCACCCCAGCGCGAACGGGAACAGCGCCAGCACCACCGCGAGCCCGGCGAACGTCACGCGCACCGTGGCCGGCAGCGACCGGTCGGCCAGCCGTCCCGCCACCAGGCCGCCCGCCAGCCCGCCCAGGCCGTACACCAGCAGCAGCGCGGACACCGCCGCCGGAGCGAACCCGGTGATCCGCGACAACGCGGGCGCGAGGTAGGTGAACACGGTCGAGGTGGCCGCCAGCCCCACGGCGGTGGTCGCGATCACGACCGGCACCGGCCGGCGCAGCATCGTCCGCAGCTCGGCCGCGACGCTGGTGTCCGGCGCGGCCTCCCTGGGCAGCACGGCGGCCAGCAGCGCGACGGCGGCCAGCGCCAGCACCGCGAGCCCCGCGAACGGCGCCCGCCACCCGGCCCCGTCCCCCACCAGCACGCCCACCGGCACGCCGAGCAGGGTCGCTGCCGAGAACCCGGAGCCGACGACCGCGATCGCCGTCCCCACCCGATCCGGCGCGACCGCCCGTACGGTCAGCATGAGCGCCAGCGTCAGGAACGCGGCGTGGCTGAGCGAGGCGACCACCCTGCCCGCGATCAGCAGCCCGTACGACCCGGCGAAGGCGCAGATCCCGTTGCCCGCCGCGAACAGCACCAGCAGCCCCAGCGCCAGCCCCTTGCGCGGCAGCCGGACCGTCGCGATCGTCACCAGCGGCCCACCGGCCACGACGCCCAGCGCGTACGCCGTCACCGCGTGCCCGGCCGTGGACAGCGTGACGTCCAGGTCCGCGGCCACCTGCGGCAGCAACCCGGCGATCAGATACTCGGAGGTGCCGACGACGAAGACGCTCGCCATGAGCATGGCCGGCACGAGAAGACCCTGTCTCATGCGGGTACGCTAAAGTCTCACATGGATGTGAGAGTCAATCGGCCGTGAGGGAGATCACATGCGGATCGGCGAGCTCGTCCGGCGCACCGGCGTGAGCGAGCGGCTGCTGCGCTACTACGAGGAGCAGGGCCTGCTGGCCCCGGAGCGCCGTCCCAGCGGCTACCGCGACTACACCGAGGCCCACGTGGAGACCGTGCGCCGCATCCGCTGCCTGCTGTCGGCGGGCCTGTCCACCTCGACGATCGCGACCGTGCTGCCCTGCCTGGAACCCGAGGGCGAGGTGCTGGCCCCGACGTGCCCGGACGTGCTGGGGCGGCTGCGCGGCGAGCGCGAGCGCATCGACCGCGCGATGGCTGACCTGGGCGAGTCCCGCGACGCCCTCGACCGGGTGATCGCCGCGGCCCGGGTGTGAGCGCCGCCCCCCGTGACGTGCGGAGGCGGCGCTCCCTTCCTGCTACCTGCTCCTAGAGCCGCTCGATGATCGTGACGTTGGCCTGGCCGCCGCCCTCGCACATCGTCTGCAGGCCGTAACGGCCGCCCGTGCGCTCCAGCTCGTGCAGGAGCTTGGTCATCAGGATCGCGCCGGTGCCGCCCAGGGGGTGGCCGAGGGCGATGGCGCCGCCGTTGGGGTTGACCTTGGCCGGGTCGGCCCCGAGCTCGTGCGTCCAGGCCAGCGGCACCGGGGCGAACGCCTCGTTGATCTCCACGACGTCGATCTGGTCGATCGACATGCCGGCCTTCTTCAGCGCCCGCTGCGTGGCGGGGATCGGCGCGGTCAGCATGTAGACCGGGTCGTCGCCCATGAGCGCGAGCTGGTGGATGCGGGCGCGCGGGGTCAGCCCGTGGTCCTTGACCGCCTGCTCGGAGGCGATGAGCACGGCGCCCGAGCCGTCGGAGATCTGCGACGAGGTGGCCGCGGTGATCTGGCCGCCCTCCTTCAGGGTCTTGAGCGTGCCCATCTTCTCCAGGGTGGTGTCCGCCCGCGGGCCCTCGTCGTCCTCGACGCCGTTGATCGGGGCGATCTGCTCCTTGAAGTAGCCGTTCGCGATGGCCTTGGCGGCGCGCTGGTGCGACTCCAGCGCGAACTGCTCCAGGACCTCGCGAGTGTAGCCCCACTTCTCGCACATCAGCTCCGCGCCGCGGAACTGCGAGATCTCCTGCTTGCCGTACCGCTCGACCCACATCTCGCCGAACGGGAACGGCATCCCCATGTCCAGGGCGGCCTTGATGGACGAACCCATGGGGACGATGCTCATCGACTCCACGCCGCCGGCCACGACGAGGTCCTGCGTGCCGGACATGACGCCCTGGGCGGCGAAGTGGATCGACTGCTGCGAGGAGCCGCACTGGCGGTCGATGGTGACGCCGGGGACGTTCTCCGGCAGACCGGCCGACAGCCAGGCGTTACGGGCGATGTCCATGCTCTGGGGGCCGAACTGCATGACGCATCCCAGAATGACGTCCTCGACCGCGGCAGGGTCCACACCGGTGCGCTCGATGAGCGCCTTCAGCGTGTGAGCGGCCAGGTCAGTGGGGTGGACGGTGGAAAGACCGCCCTTCTTCTTGCCGACCGGGGTGCGGACCGCCCCGACGATGTACGCCTCTGCCACAGTGCCTCCTGGAAACCGAGCATTATTCGGTTACTAAGGGCAGCCTACAACAGAACGACGTTCTGGCGCTGCTCACTCCGAGGGGAGAAGGTCCTCCGCGGCGTCCACACGGAACCGCCACCGGTCCACCACCAGCCCGTTGAGCTGGTCGGCGAGCTCCAGCGCCAACGCACCCAGCTTGGCCGGCTCGTCACCGCGCAGCTCGATCGCGGTCAGCTCGGTCGCGAACGGCAGCAACTCCCCCACCGCGGGCGGCTGCCCCTTCTGCGGCACCAGCACGGCCCGGATCTCCCCCGCCGTGAACGTGAACTCGTCGTCCTCCTGCGGCTCCAGCAGCGGCGCCAGCTCCTCGGCCGACGGGCGCACCGGGACGATCACCGCCGGACCCGCGTTGTCCTCGTCGGCCGGGTCGCTCACCTCGCCGCGGCAGACCGCGAGCCCCTTCAGCCGGAACGCGATGCCCTCGGCCAGGAACCGGTCGAAGAAGTCCAGCGGCAGCGGCCCCTCGCCGGCCACCCGCACCGCCCACGACTTCTCCAGCACGCCGCCCGTCAGCTCGGGCTCCGCCTCCACGGGGGCGCACACCCGTACGTCCGTGGCCACGACGTCGTCGCCGTCCAGGCGGGCGCCTGGATCGGCCAGCCGTACGACGCGCAACAGCTCGGCCGGCTGGACCTTGGACGGCAGCACCGCCGTCGGGCCCGTACGCAGTCTCCGCTTGGCCATCCAGCCCATGCCCGCCTCCGCGCTTGCCAGTGAGCCGCTCTATGCGGTCAGCTTCGATAGGAGCTCGTCATCGTCGCGTAGACGATGATGTTGTCGGTGTAGTGCCCGGTACGCCGATCGTAGGTCCCGCCGCAGGTGATCAGGTGCAGTTGGGCGTTGTCCTGCGGCCCGTAGACGCGCTGCGTCGGGAACGTCTTCTTGTTCGCCTGCTCCACGCCGCCCACGGTGAACACCGCCGTGGTCTTGTCCTGCCGCTTGACCTCGATGGTGTCGCCGTTCTTGATCTCCGGCAGCCTGCTGAACACCGCGCTGCGCGTCCTGGTGTCCTTGTGCCCGAGCAGCACGGCCGGGCCCGCCTCGCCCGGCGTGGACATGCTGCGATACCAGCCCACGAGGTTGGGGTCGTCCGAGGGCGGCACCTCGATCGTGCCGTCCTTGGCCAGGCCGACGGTCTTGACCGGGGCGTTGATCCCCAGCCGCTTGATCACGACCCGGATCGGGGTGGACGGCAGCATCGGCGGGGCCGGGGTGATCTGCGGCAGCGGCGGCGGCGCGTCCGGGTCGGCCTGGAAGAGCGCCTGCTCCGGGTTGTTGCCCGCGGCGTGCGGCTGGGACGGCAGCGCCAGGCTGTCGCGGTTGTTCGCGGCCAGGCCGTACTCGTCGGGCGAGCCCAGCACGATCAGCAGCCCGGCCACGACCGTCACGACCCCGGCGACGGCCGCCACGATCAGCACCGCCCTGAGCGCCGTGCTCCCCTTGTCCGGCTGCGGCGGCTGCGGGGCCGGATGGCCGCCGCCGTACGGGTGGTATCCCGACACCGCGCTCAGCCCCTGGTGGCGTTGCGCCGGCGCATGAGCAGCCCGCCCAGTGCGGCGGCCCCGATCAGCGCGGTCCCGGCCAGGATGAACGTCCGCCCGTCAGGACCCATCATGCCGCCCGCACCGGTGTCCGCGCCCGACTTGGGGGTCTGGGACTTCTTCGTGGAGCGCTCGCTGGACGGGGTGACGGTGACGATCTCGGTGGTCGTCTTGGTCGGCCTCGGGGTGGAGGTGGTGGGCGTGGGCGTCGGGGTGCCGGTCCCGGTGTTGGTGGGGGTGCCGGTGCCCGTGGGCGTGCCTGTGCTTCCGGTCGTCACCACGAAGTGCGCCGACGGCCCCCCGGACGCGCCGGGCTCGCACTCGTACCAGGTCTCGCCGTTGACCTGGAGCTCGAAGTTGCCGCCCTTGAGCCCGATCGTGCCCGTCGCCGTCGGCTTGATCACCATCGTCATGGCCACCGCCGGCATGGTGGCGCCGGGCGAGATGGTCGTGAACTGTGTGGCGGCGCCACTGGCGGTGATCGAGGTGGACGGCATCGGCGAGCCGCTGGGGTTCACCGTTCCCCTCGCGACGATGGTGCTGGTCGGGGTGATCTGCTCACTGGCGGTCGCCGCCGGCGAGTGCGACGGGGTCCCGGTCGGGGGCTTGACGTCCCACGTGACGGTCACCGTCGCGTTGGGCGTGACCGCGCTCGCCGGAGTCCTCAGCTCCATGTTGAACCAGTAAGGGGACTTCGCGGTCGCAGGCCCGCAGTTGTAGACCACATCGACCGGGGCGGCCAGCGCGGCCACCACCGGCAGCCCACCGAAGATCCCTGCACCGAGGACGGCCATGGCGGATGTCTTGAGGGCGAGGCGGCGCCGCGCCTTGGACGTCAGCACTTCCATCTCCAATTCAGCACAGGTTGGCGGGAGTGTGCCAGCTCGCCAATTCTTGGTCTCGGCTAGGTCAAGATCTTACGAACTCTACCTGTCAACTTCCCGTAAACCGTCAAATCGGTTGCTCCCGGTCAGACCTTCTTCTTCGAGAGCGTGGCGTACACGACGATGTTGTCCTTATAGCTGTGCGCTCCCTTGTTGTAGACGCCGCCGCAGGTGATCAGCCGGAGCTGCGCGCCCTCGGTGTTGCCGTAGACCCGCTTCGTCGGGAACGTCGTCTTGCTGACCTGCTCGATCCCGCTCACCGTGTAGCGGGCGACCTTGCCGTCCGACCGGTACACGTAGATGTTGTCGCCCTTCACCAGCTCCGAGAGCCGGGCGAAGACGGCGGGGCCCTTGCGGGTGCTGACGTGCCCGTTGATGATCGTCGGGCCGTTCTCGCCCGGGAGCGGGGAGAAGCGGTACCACCCGGTCTGGTTCGGCTTGCTCAGCGACGGGGTGCCCAGGTTGCCCTTGAGGTCCACCGTGACCTGGCCGACCGGCGAGTTCACCTTGATCTTCGGGATCTTGATCCGCGACGGCTTGGCCTTGACCTTGGCCTTCGTGGTCTTGGCCGCCGGGATCGGGGCTACGGTCGGCACCGCGGCCAGCGGCGGCGGCGCGTCGATGCGGGCCGGCGTCAGGCCGCTCTTGCCGCCGGGGCCGACGGTCGGCGGCAGCACGAACGCGCCCGCGTTCTCGATCTGCACCGTGGACGGCTGGCCAGCCGCCAGGGGGCCGCCGGGCCCGGAGCCGTCGTCCACCGTGGGCGCCAGCGAGAGCAGGCCCACCATGACGGCGCCCACCCCGGCCAGCGAGCCCGCGATCAGCAGGCCCGGCAGCGCCTTCTCGAGAGTCGTCTTCTGCTTCTGCTCGCTCATCACTTCACACCTCCGGCGTGCGCGGCGCGGCGACGCCACAGCACCAGGCCGCCCGCAGCGCTGCCCATGATCATCGCGGAGCCGCCCGCGATCAACGTGTACGCCCCGGAGTCCATCGGCGGATCCGGCGCCTCACCGGTGTTCACGCCGCCCTTGGGGGTCTTGACCACCTGCGGCCTGACGTACTTGGTCACGGTCGGGGTGGCCGAGGTCGAGGCGGTGGGAGTGGCGGTGCTGGTGCCGCCGGGTCCGACGATCACGATCCCCGGGTGGGTGTACTGCGAGCTCGGCGACGGCGAGTGCGTGCCGGTGGCCGTGTTCGTCGGGGTGCCGGTGTTGGTCGGCGTCGGGCTGGTCGGCGGAGTGGTCGTGGGGCCGGTGGTCGTGGGCGGCGGGCTCGTCGGGGCGTCGTGGCCCTTGACGGTGATCTCGACCACGTCCGGCGCGCTGGTCACCACGCAGTTGGCCCGGTGCAGCGTCGGCGGCTCGATCATGGCGCCGGTGTGCACCTTGAACGCGTCCAGGTGGATGGGCGCGTTGTCCAGGTTGCGGATGATGACGGTGTGCTTGCCGTACGGCAGGTCCACCCGCTTCCACAGCGAGACGTTGCCGTTGATGGCGTTCGTCGGCTGGCCGCTCTCGGTCTTGGTGGGATCGACGACGCCGGTGGTGTCGTCGTCGACGCGCACGCGCACCTTGCTGACGCCCGGCATCCGGCGGCCGATGTACTCGAAGCCGGTGCCGAGGAAGTCGATCCTGGCCGTCGAGTCCACCTGAGGGCTGGTGTGCACGTCGCGCAGGTGGTCGCCGTACTCGACCGGGGTGGCGGGGTCATGGACCCAGGGACCCTGGTACTTGATGCGGTTGAGCTCGTCATTGTTGATCGTGACCACGCCGGCCGGCGGGATGAAGTCCACGGTCATGCCCTGCGGGCGGAGCTGGATCACGCCCTCCTCGGTGAGGTGGGCGGAGGAGCTGAGGCCGGCCGGCGTCTCCAGCCGGACGTTGGGCTGCAGCGCGGACTGTTCCTGGGTGCCGTGCGCCTCCAGGACGCCGTTCCAGGCGCCGTCCAGCTTCATGTTGGCGACGATGCTGGTGAGGGCACCGGCCTCGAAGTAGTCCGGGGAGAGGAATCTGCGGGTGTTGGTGTACTCGAGGGTCCAGGAGAGGTTCATGGCGCTGCCGACCTCGACCACGGTGGGGATGTTCACCCGTGCCTTGATCGTCACCGGGTTGTTCCCGGCGATGCCGCCGGTGCAGCTGTAGTTGACGACGAGATTGAACGACTCCGCCTCGGCGGGCGTCATGACTAACGCCGCCGACGCGGCCATGCCCACCCCTGCGGCGATCAACGCCTTGCGCCACCGACTCACGGGAGACTCCGATCACCCACAAATAGACCGAGGGTAGATCCTAGAGTCGCGAAGACCGACAACACATACGGAACGCCCCATCTTCCATCACTTGTGATGAAGCCGTGTCCAGTAACAGAATCCCGTTCTGGAGGTGGCTTATGGAGAGAGATCTTTTCGACGAGGAGCACCTGCTCTTCCGTGAGACGGTGCGCGAGTTCATGACCCGCGAGGTGGTGCCGCATCACGCGCGGTGGGAGAAGGAGGGCATCGTTCCGCGCGAGGTCTGGAAACAGGCCGGTGAGCTGGGGATGTTCGGGTTCTCGGTGCCCGAGGAGTACGGCGGCGCGGGCGTCAAGGACTTCCGCTACAACGCGGTGATCGTCGAGGAGATCATCCGGCACGGCGCGTCCGGCCTCGGGTTCTCGCTGCACAACGACGTCATGGCCCCGTACGTCGTGGATCTCACGAACGACGAGCAGAAGCAGCGCTGGCTGCCCGGCTTCGTGAGCGGCGAGCTGATCACCGCGATCGCGATGAGCGAGCCCGGCGCGGGCAGCGACCTGCAGGGCATCAGGACGACCGCGGTCCGCGAGGGCGACCACTACGTCATCAACGGCCAGAAGACCTTCATCACCAACGGCATCAACGCCGACCTGGTGGTCGTGGTCACCAAGACCGACCCGGCGGCCAGGGCCAGAGGCACGACGCTGATCGTCGTCGAACGGGGCACGGAGGGCTTCCAGCGCGGGCGCAACCTGGACAAGGTCGGCATGAAGGCCCAGGACACCGCCGAGTTGTTCTTCGAGAACGTCCGGGTCCCAGTCGCCAACCGCCTCGGCCCGAACGACGGCGAGGGCTTCTTCCAGCTCATGCACAACCTGCCTCAGGAGCGCCTGTCGATCGCCGTGGCGGCGGTGGCCTCGGCGGAGTCGGTGCTGGAGCAGACCATCGAGTACTGCAGGTCCCGCCAGGCCTTCGGCCGCAACATCGGCTCGTTCCAGAACACCAGGTTCGTCCTGGCCGAGCTGGCCACCGAGACCGACATCGCCCGCCACTACGTCGACAAGTGCATCATCGCGCTCAACGCCGGCAAGCTCACGGCGGTGGACGCGGCCAAGGCCAAGTGGTGGACCACCGAGCTGCAGAACAAGGTCATCGACCGCTGCCTCCAGCTCCACGGCGGCTACGGCTACATGACGGAGTACCCGGTGGCGAGGGCCTGGCTGGACAGCCGGGTGCAGACGATCTACGGCGGCACCACCGAGATCATGAAGGAGATCATCGGCCGGTCCTTCGATTTCTGACCGGAAACCCGCGGGGCCGCGCGCGGCCCGGCCCCGCGCCGCATACTGGACAGCATGGAATCCGGCGGCCTGATCCTCCTGGTCTTCCTGGCGTTGCTGTTCGCCTGGCTGCTCAACCGGGTGCGCCGGGCCTTCCGCCTGGGAGCCGTGGGCTACGCGGGCGTGATGATCGTGTTCATCATCGCCATGCTGCTCGTCTGGGGCCAGACGAAGGTCTAGCGCAGCCCTTCCACGAACCGGGTGAGCAGCCGGGCGAACTCCGCCCGCTCGGCCGCCGTCCACGTCCGCGTGACCGCGGCGAAGCTCGCCTGCCTGCTCTCCCGCGCACGGGCCAGCGCGGCCCGTCCGGCGCCGGTCAGCACCAGGTGCGAGCGCCGGCCGTCGGCCTGGTCGGCCTCGCGCCGCACCAGGCCGCCCGTCACGGCGGCGGCCACCAGCCGGCTCGCCCGCGGCTGGTCCACGCCCAGTGCCTCGGCCACCCCGGTCACCGTGACCGGCCCGCCGGCGCCCTCGATGACGTCGAGGACGTCGTGCTCGGGGCCCGCGCCGTCGGCCGCGGCGAGGGCGCGCCGCCGCTGCCTGCGCCTGATGGCGACCATCGCGCGTTCGATGGCGGCGATGTCCTTGTCCTCGTGCATAGGGTGGCGATGCTACCCCGGCGCGAACGGCTGGATCGCGTCCAGGATCACCCGCGCGACCAGCGCGGGATCGTCGCTCATCGGGACGTGACCGCACCCGTTCAGCAGCTTGACCCGCTGCCCCGACCACCGCGCGGCGCGGACCGCCTGTCTGCGCGGCAGCAGCCGGTCGTGCTCGCCCCACGCGATCGTGATCGGCGACTTGGGCGGCCCGGGCGGCATGAGCCCCTCGAAGGAGGCGAGCGTCTCGTCGAAGCCGGGCGCGGCCGCCAGCGCCTGCGTGGCGGCGATCAGCGCCATGGGCTCCAGCCGGGAGGGGCGGGCGACCAGCATCCCTGCGGACAGGGCCCGCGAGGCGGGCTCCTCCGCCATGCGGGCGGCCTGCTCGGGCGGCAGGGCGCGGGCCGTGGCGCGCAGCGCGCGCAGCACCGTGCGGGCGTACAGGAACTCGGAACGGGTCCAGAAGCCGGCCGGCGACAGCGCGACGGCCGAGCTGACGACCCCGCGGGCGGCCAGTTCGAGCGCGAGGTAGCCGCCGAGCGAGTTGCCCGCCACAGCGGGCTCGCGGATGCCGAGCAGCGCGCAGAACGACTCGACCGCGTCCGCCAGCGACTCCGGTGTGTACGGGACACCCGCCGGCAGCTCCGGCGAGTCGCCGAAACCGGGCAGGTCCAAGGCGATGACCGTGCGCGCGGCGGCGAGCCGGTCCATCACCGGCAGCCAGGCCTGCCAGTGGTGCCCGATGCCGTGGATGAGGATCAGCGGCGCGCCGGTGCCCCGCCGTTCGAAGGCCAGGTCCATGCAGCCAGTAGAGCACTCACCTGCCGCGAGTGGGAATCTCGAACCATACGGCTTTGCCTTCCTTGGTAGGACGCGAGCCCCAACGCCGGGCAAGCTGGTCCACCAGGTAGAGGCCGCGCCCGCCCTCGTCGTTCTCGCCGGCGCTGCGGATCCGCGGCAGGCGCAGGTCCTGGTCGAACACCTCGACCCAGACCGCCTCCTCGCCCCTGCGCAGCCGGAGCGTGAACTCCTTGTCGCCGATCGCCTCGTCCTCGAAGCCCGGCATGTCCCAGGACTCCTCGAACGGCAGCGGCGGCCCGTCCACGGACAGCTCCCTGCGCGGCACGGTCGCGGTGGAGGCGTGCAGCACGACGTTGGTGACGACCTCGGAGACCAGCAGACAGGCCAGCTCGGCCCGCTCCTCGGGCACGTTCCAGCCGGAGAAGGCCTCGCCGGCCATCCGCCGCGCCTCGCCGACCATGATCGGCTGCGCCGGGAACGTACGCTCCTCGACGTCGAGATCGACGTCGCTGGAGCGGACCACCAGGATCGCCATGTCGTCGTCGATCTCGCCGGGCACCGCGACCGTGGCGGTCTCGGCGATGCGCTCGACGTCGGCGTCGGACAGCTTGGACAGCTTCTCGCGGAGCACGCCCAACGTCTCGGATTCGCTCGGCGGGTGGCCGTCGCGGCCGGGCCGCCGGTCGACCAGGCCGTCGGTGTAGAGCAGCAGCGCCGCGCCCGGCGGGAGGGTGCGCGTCTCCTCCTTGTAGACCAGGTCGGCGTGCAGGCCCTTGGCGCGGACGCCGAGCGGCTGGCCGACCTCCTCGATGTCGAGCTCCACGCACTGGCCGTCGACCAGCAGCAACGGCGGGGCGTGCCCGGCGTTGGCGAAGGACAGCTGCCGCGACCAGGCGTCGTAGACGAGGTATTGGCAGGTCACAATGGGCGGGATGCTGATGTCGGCGCCGCTGTCGTCCTGCTCGGGCGTGGCGATGATGCGGGTCCACTCGTCGAGCCTGGCGAGGATGTCGGCGGGCGACTTGTCGTCCTGCGCGAAGGCCCTCAGGGCGGCCCTGAGCTGGCCCATGACGGCCGCCGCCTTGGCGCCCCGGCCCTCGACGTCGCCGATGACGATGCCGACCCGGCCGGCCGACAGCGGGATCACGTCGTACCAGTCGCCGCCGACCTGGGTCTGGATGCCCTGCCCGTGGGAGGCCAGCGGAGCCGCCGGGTAGTAGCGCACCGCGATCTGCAGGCCGTCGAGACGGGGCAGCGCGCCGCGCGGCAGCAGATATTTCTGGAACGACTCGGCGGTGTGGCGCTCCTCCTCGAACAGCAGCGCGTTGTCGATCGCGACCGCGACCCGGGTGGCGATCGCCCCGACGAAGTCACGGTCGAAGGCGTCGTAGTGGGGGCTGCGGCGGTCGGTGAGGTTGGACAGGCCGAGGTACATCAGGCCCAGGGTCTCGCCGCGCACCAGCAGCGGGGCGACGATGGCCGAGGTCATGCCGATCTCGCCGCACAGGCGGGCGCTGCCCTCGCTGGGCGCGGGGAAGCTGCCGCCGGCGAAGTCCTCGACGAGGATGGTCTCCTGGCGGCGCAGCGCGGTGTCGGCGTAGTGGCCGATGGGGTAGCGGATCTCCGCGCCCACCGGCTTCCATGTGCCCGACGGCGGGGTCCACCCCTGCACGTGCTGCGCGACCCGCCGGACGAGGCGGTCGCCCTCCATCAGCTCGATGAAGCAGTGGTCGGCGAACTGCGGGACGAGCATCTCGGCGACCCGCTTGAGCGTCTCCTCGACGTAGAGGGAGCCGGCCAGCCGCTCGCCGATGCGCTCCAGCAGGCCGAAGCGGTCCTTCTCGCGCTCGTTGCTGCGCAGGGCCTCGCGGGCGGTGATCACGATGCCGGTGACGGCTCCGGAGGTGTGGCGCAGCGGCACGGCCTGGGCGCGGACGTAGACGATGGTGCCGTCGCCGCGCTTGACGTCGAAGGTGCCCTCCCAGACCCCGCCCTTGAGCACGTGCTTGGCCAGCTCGATCGCCTGCGGGTGGTCCTTCTCCATGATCCCGAGGGACAGGACGGAGGTGTCCCGCGGCGCCGCGCCGCCCGGGCGGCCGAACAGCTTCTCGGCGAAGGGGTTCCAGTAGAGGAGATTGCTGAAACGGTCGGTGACGACCACTGCCATCTCGGCATGGTCGAGAACGGACCCGGCGGCGAGATGATCAACCCCGTCCTGCGACAGATCCCCCCAACGCTTCATCCGAAGACCACTCCTCGGGGTGGCGAGCATGCACAGCGAACCACGAGCGCTCCTGCAACAGTCTTGGTCTGGGGAGAGTGGAGGGCCTCCCAGAAGGGATTCAACCAAGCCGCTGCGCGCACGTCAGCGCTTGGAGACAAAAACGTGCGCGGCAACATCACGCGGAAGCTCCGCGGGATTGTCGTTCGCGTCACCGTCACCTGTCACCCGCACACCGTCGTCGCTCGCCGCGAGCGTGACCTCGCGTCCGGGTTGTATCCCAACTTGCTTGAGTTTAAGCATCACAGCGGGATCACTTTGCACTTGTTCGCTAATTCGCCGCACCACCGCGGGCACGCCCATGGGGCCCACCGCGATGTCGCTCATCGACGCGAGCCCGTCGGGAGCGGCCTCGGCCGGCTCCTTGGCGCCGAGCTCCGCCAGGCCGGGGATGGGGTTGCCGTGCGGGCAGACGGTGGGGTTGTCGAGCAGGGTCACCAGCCGGGCCTCGACCGACTCCGACATCACGTGCTCCCAGCGGCACGCCTCGACGTGGACCTCTTCCCATGGCAGGCCGATGACCTGGGTGAGCAGGCATTCGGCGAGGCGGTGCTTGCGCATCACGCGGGTGGCGAGCTGGCGGCCCAGGTCGGTCATCGCGAGGTGGCGGTCGCCCTCGACCCGGACGAGCCCGTCGCGCTCCATGCGGGCGACGGTCTGGCTCACGGTGGGGCCGCTCTGCTGCAGGCGCTCGGCGATGCGGGCACGCAGCGGGACGATGCCCTCCTCCTCGAGCTCGTAAATCGTGCGGAGGTACATCTCCGTCGTGTCGATCAGGCCGTGTGCGGTCAAGGCAGTCCTCCCAACTGAATGTTACGTCGGTCGTGGCGGGGACTGAGCCCGTCCGCCTCGGGCACGTAGGTCACGCAGGGAACCCTATTGGGAGAACGACCGACGATGGTCAAGGACGGCAACAACGGCGCGAGCGACTTCCTTCCCGACGTGCTCGACCTCGCGTCGCTGCGCGCGGCGGCGGCCCGCTGCGAGGGCTGCGGGCTCTACCGCGACGCCACGCAGACGGTGTTCGGCGAGGGCCCGAGGAAGGCGGCGTTCATGCTCGTGGGCGAGCAACCGGGCGACCAGGAGGACCGGCAGGGGCATCCGTTCGTGGGCCCGGCGGGCCGCGTGCTGGACAGGGGGCTGGAGGAGGCGGGCATCGCGCGCGACGACGTCTACCTGACGAACGCCGTCAAGCACTTCTCCTGGGTGCCGCGCGGCAAGCGGCGCATCCACCAGAAGCCGACGGCCGCCGAGATCACCGCCTGCCGGCCGTGGCTGGAGGCCGAGCTGGCCGTGGTGGAGCCGCGCGTGGTCGTGGTGCTCGGCGCGACGGCGGCGCGTTCGCTGCTCGGGGCCGCGTTCAGGGTGACGCGGCACCGGGGCGAGGTGGTGCCGCTCGGCGACCGACTGGCGGTGGCGACGATCCACCCGTCGGCCGTGCTGCGCGCCCCCGACCGGGAGGCCGCGTACGCGGGCTTCCTGTCCGACCTCCGCGCGGCGGCGGACGTCGCCTAGCCCGCCCGCTCGGCCACCAGGTCGGCGCGGTAGTTGCGGAAGCCCGCGACCGACAGCCCGACCACCAGCACCACGGCCGCGCAGGCGAGGCCGCCGCCCACCCAGGCGCCGCTCAGCCCGATCATCGTGGCGGTCGCGCCGGCCCGCAGGTCGCCGAGGCGCGGCCCGCCGGCCACGACCACCATGAAAGCGCCCTGCATCCGCCCGCGCATCTCGTCCGGCGCGTAGAGCTGGAGTATCGACTGCCGCCACACCGACGAGATCACGTCGGCCACGCCGCCGACGGCCATGAACGTCACCACCAGCCACAGGTTCCCCGTCATCCCGGCGGCGGCGACGGCGAGCCCCCACACGGCGATGACGACGACCAGCGCGACGCCCTGCCGCCGCACCCGGCCGACCCAGCCGGAGAACAGCGCGCCGACGACGGAGCCGATGGCCATGGCCGCGTTGAGCCAGCCGAGCGCGAGCGCCGAGCCGCCGAACCACAGGTCGGCCGCCTCGGGGAAGAGCGCCCTCGGCAGGGCGAAGACCATGGCGATGATGTCCACGACGAACGACATGAGCAGCACGGGGCTGCGCACGATGAAGGCGAGCCCCTCCAGCACCGCCCGCGCGCCCGGCCGGGTCACCTCGCCCAGCGGGGGCAGCGGGGGCAGCTTGAAGGCCGCGTAGAGGCCCGCGGTGAACAGCAGGGCGTCCACGGCGTACGCGGCCGCGTAGCCGCCGCCCACGAGCAGCAGGCCGCCGACCATCGGCCCGATCACCGCGCCGATGCTGTAGACCAGCGAGTTGAGCGCGTTGGCGGCGGGGACCAGCTCCGGACGCAGGATGCGGGGGATGATCGCGCCCCGGGTCGGCCCGGTGATGGCGAACCCGGTGGCGTTCACCGCGACCGCGGCGAAGATCACGTAGACGTTGTCGAGCCCGAGCAGCGCCTGGACGAGGATGAACAGCGTCGCCGTCCAGGCCACGGCCGAGCCGGCGAGCAGCAGCTTGCGCCGGTCGACGGCGTCGGCCACGGCCCCGCCCCACAGCCCGAAGACGACGAGCGGGACCAGGTTGGCGAGGCCGAGCAGCCCGACCCAGAACGAGGACCCCGTGATGTCGTAGACCTGCTTGCCGACCGCGACGACGGTGACCCCGACCCCTACGTGCGAGACCGCCTGGCCGAGCCAGATCCGCCGGTAGGCGGGCACGCCGAGCGGCCGGGTGTCCACGAGATGACGCTTGATCAAGTCCCCGAAAGCCACTTACCGAACATTAAGGTGCAAGTCTCTCCAGAACCCATCCGGGTGGCGTCCGCCGGTAGCGGAGCCGGTCGTGCATCCGGTCGAGCTGCCCCTGCCAGAACTCCATCTCCACCGGATGGACACGGAACCCGCCCCAGAAGTCGGGCACCGGCGGCTCCTCCGGCCAGCGCGCCGCCAGCTTCTCGTAGCGGGCGTCCAGCTCCTCCCGCGAGCGTACGACGGCCGACTGCCGCGACGCCCACGCGCCGATGCGGGAGCCGTACGGGCGGGAGTTGAAGTACTCGGCCGACTCCTCGTGGGAGATGCGGCTCACGGTGCCGTCCACGCGGACCTGGCGGCGGATGGCGTGCCAGGGGAACAGCAGGGACGCGCGGGCGTTCTCGGCCAGGTCGCGGCCCTTGCGGGACTCGTAGTTCGTGTAGAAGACGAAGCCGCGTTCGTCGTAGCCCTTGAGCAGGACGATGCGGGCGCTCGGCCGGCCGCCCGCGGAGGCGGTGGCGAGCACCATGGCGTTGGGCTCCGGGATCCCGGCGGCCGTGGCCTCCTGGAACCAGAGGGTGAACTGGGCGAACGGGTCGGCCGCGAGATCGGCTTCGAGCAGCGGCTCGCCCTCGTACGTGCGTCGGAGCCCCGCCAGCGAGGGCGGGCGCGGGGTGGCATCCACGAGACGGTATTGTTGCGCGCTCGTGTGGTAGATCCCACTACACCGCTCCCCACCAGCGGCTTTGGCGCTTCGGCGGGTCCGGAGACCGAGCACGAGCTGGGAGGGGGTTAAATTGACCCGCCGGTATCTCGACATCAAGGCTTTGCATTGCCGGAACATGGCAGAAAGGGAGGCGGCCGAGTATGTCCGACTTCAAACCCGGACTTGAAGGCGTCGTAGCTTTCGAGACCGAGATCGCGGAACCGGACAAAGAAGGGGGCGCCCTTCGATACCGGGGCGTCGACATCGAAGAGCTGGTCGGCCGTGTCCCCTTCGGGCACGTTTGGGGCCTGCTGGTCGACAACACGTTCCAGCCGGGTCTGCCCCCGGCGGAGCCGTTCCCCATCCCTGTCCACTCCGGTGACATCCGCGTAGACGTACAGAGCGCGCTCGCCATGCTGGCTCCGGCCTATGGCTTCAAGCCGCTGCTCGACATCAGCGACGAAGAGGCCCGCGACCAGCTCGCCCGCGCTTCGGTCATGGCCCTGTCGTTCGTGGCGCAGTCCGCCCGCGGACTCGGCCTGCCGATGGTTCCCGAGAGCAAGGTCGACCAGGCCACGAGCATCGTCGAACGTTTCATGGTCCGCTGGCGCGGCGAGCCCGATCCCAAGCATGTGAAGGCCATCGACGCCTACTGGACCTCCGCCGCCGAGCACGGCATGAACGCCTCCACGTTCACCGCCCGCGTCATCGCCTCCACCGGCGCCGACGTGGCAGCCTCGCTCTCCGGCGCCGTGGGCGCCATGTCGGGCCCGCTGCACGGCGGGGCCCCGGCCCGCGTGCTGCACATGATCGAGGGCGTCGAGCAGCTCGGCGACGCCAAGAAGTACGTGCAGAGCGAGCTCGACAAGGGCAACAGGCTCATGGGCTTCGGCCACCGCGTCTACCGCGCGGAGGACCCGCGGGCCCGTGTGCTGCGCCGCACCGCCAAGGAGCTCGACGCTCCCCGGTACGAGGTCGCCGCGGCGCTGGAGCAGGCCGCACTGGAGGAGCTGCACGCCCGCAAGCCCGACCGGGTGCTCGCGACCAACGTGGAGTACTGGGCGGCCGTGGTGCTCGACTTCGCCGAGGTTCCCTCCAACATGTTCACCGCGATGTTCACCTGCGCCCGCACGGCCGGCTGGGCGGCGCACATCCTGGAGCAGAAGCGCACGGGCAGGCTCGTCCGCCCCAGCGCCAACTACGTCGGCCCGTCCTCGCGTCCGCTGAGCGACGTGCCGGGCGCCGACGAGGTCGTCGGCAAGCTCTGACACCCCCTGACCGGACCCGGCTCCGGTGACGATACGGACGGCCGCCGCGTGGCTCGCACCCGCGCGGCGGCCGTTCCATGCCCGCCTGCCCCGCCCCCTGTCCGCGCGCGTCCGGCAGGGCCGCTGACCTGGGCACATGGCGGCGAAACGCGTCAATCTCAGATGTCGGACCCCGTGCGAGCCACCCGGCGCCGGTCGGTAGGCTCGACCATGTGGCTGACATCGTGATTCCCGCTGACATCAAGCCCGCCGACGGCCGCTTCGGCTGCGGGCCCTCGAAGGTTCGCCCCGAGCAACTGGCCGCGCTCGCCGCCTCCGGGGCGGAGTTCATGGGCACCTCGCACCGCCAGAAGCCGGTCAAGAGCCTGGTCGGCCGCGTACGCTCCGGTCTCGCCGACCTGTTCTCGCTGCCCGAGGGCTACCAGGTGGTCCTGGGCAACGGCGGCACCACCGCGTTCTGGGACATCGCCGCCTTCGGGCTGGTGCGCGAGAAGTCGCAGCACCTGTCCTTCGGCGAGTTCTCCTCGAAGTTCGCCGCCGTCACCAAGAAGGCGCCGTGGCTGGCCGAGCCGAGCGTCATCAAGTCCGACGTCGGCACCTACCCCACGGCGGTCGCCGAGGACGGCGTCGACGTCTACGCGCTCACCCACAACGAGACCTCGACCGGCGTCGCCATGCCGATCGGGCGGGTCGGCGGCGACGACTCCCTGGTGCTCGTGGACGCCACCTCCGGCGCGGGCGGCCTGCCGGTCGACATCGCCGAGACCGACGTCTACTACTTCGCGCCGCAGAAGAGCTTCGCCTCCGACGGCGGCCTGTGGATCGCGCTCATGTCGCCGCGCGCCCTGGCCCGCGTCGAGGAGATCGCCGCGACCGACCGCTACGTGCCCGAGTTCTTCAGCCTGCCGATCGCGATCGACAACTCCGGCAAGGACCAGACCTACAACACCCCGGCCGTGGCCACGCTGTTCCTGCTGGCCGACCAGCTCGACTGGATGAACGGCAACGGCGGCCTGGCCTGGACCACCGCCCGCACGGCCGACTCCAGCTCGCGCCTCTACACCTGGGCCGAGAAGTCGTCCTACGCCACGCCGTTCGCCGCGCCCGAGTTCCGCTCGCAGGTGGTCGGCACGATCGACTTCAGCGACGACGTGGACGCCGCCGCCGTGGCCAAGGTGCTGCGCGCCAACGGCATCGTCGACACCGAGCCCTACCGCAAGCTGGGCCGCAACCAGCTCCGCATCGCGATGTTCCCGGCCATCGACCCGGCCGACGTCGAGGCGCTCACGACCTGCGTCGACTACGTGGTCGAGCGCCTCTAGCGCTCCGCCCGAGTTCCCCGCCTGCGCGCTCAGTAGGCGGGGATCTCCTTTTTGGTCCTGCGGCGCAGCAGCCAGCCGGCCAGCACGCCGGCGAGCAGCCCGCACAGGTGTCCCTGCCAGGAGATGCCCGGCTGGTTGGGCAGCAGGCCGGCCAGGATCCCCCAGTAGGCGATGCCGACGCCCACGGCGATGGCGAGGTCGAGCAGGCGCCGGTCGAACAGCCCCCGGGCCATGATGTAGCCGAAGTAGCCGAAGACCAGCCCGCTCGCGCCCACCGTGGGGATCGCGGGGCTGATCAGCCACGTGCCGAACCCGCCGACCACGATGATGATCAGGGTGGCCCAGAAGAACTTGCGCAGGTCGCGCAGGCCGGCGAAGAAGCCCAGCACGAGCAGCGGCAGCGAGTTGGCGATGAGGTGCCCGAACCCGCCGTGCAGGAACGGCGTGAAGAGGATGCCGAACAGCCGGTCGGGATCCCCTCCCCGAAGCGCCAGGGTCTGGTCCAGCGCGCCGTTGAGGAAGACGTCGACGATCTCGACGATCCACATGATCGCGAGCATGGCGGCCACGATCAGGAACGCGCTCAGCGCGCCCGAGAGCAGCGACCCCGCGCCTCGCTTGACGGAGTCGAACCTCGAACCCGAATAGTCGCCCATGCGCTCTCCCGGTAGCTTGTTCCCTCTTTCTTTACCGTAAGCGGAGAGAGCTATGCGCGCGCTAAGTCCCTCCCGCCCCCGAGCAGGGACGGGAGGGCCGGGACCAGGGCGTTACTCGCCCTTCCACTGGGGGGCGCGCTTCTCCGCGAACGCGGCGGCGCCCTCCATGGCGTCCTTCGAGCCGAAGACCGGGTTGATGATCGCACCTTGCTTCTTGAACATCTCCTCCAGCGACCAGTCCTGGGACTCGATGACGACCTTCTTGGTCGCGGCGAGGGCCAGCGGCGCGTTGGCGGCGATCTTGCGGGCCAGCTCCAGAGCGTCCTCAAGGGCCTTGCCCGGCTCGGCGATCCGGTTGACCAGGCCGAGCTCGTACAGGCGCGAGGCCGGGTAGTGGTCGCCGGTCAGCGCCATCTCCATGGCCACGTGGTACGGGATCCGCCGCGGCAGCCGCATGATGCCGCCCGCGCCGGCCACGAGGCCGCGCTTGGGCTCCGGCAGGCCGAAGGTGGACTCCGCGGAGGCCACGATGAGGTCGCAGGCCAGGGCCAGCTCGAAGCCGCCGGCGAGCGCGTAGCCCTCGACGGCCGCCACCAGCGGCTTCTTCGGCGGGGCCTCGGTGAGGCCGCCGAAGCCGCGTCCCTCCACCACCGGCAGGTCGCCGGTCAGGAAGCCCTTCAGGTCCATGCCGGCGCAGAACGTGCCGCCCGCGCCGGTCAGGACGTACGCGGAGATCTCGGGGCGGGCGTCGAGGCCGTCCAGGGCCTCCGCGATCCCGCGCGCCACCGCGCCGTTGACCGCGTTGCGGGCCTTGGGGCGGTTGATCGTGAGGATCGCGACGTTGCCGGACTCCTCGACGAGCACTTCGTCAGACACGAGAAAGACTCCCGGGGCTACTTGGGCTGGAAACGGATGCCGCCGTCGAAGCGGATGACCTCACCGTTCATGTAGTCGTTCTCGACCAGCGAGCGCACCAGGTGCGCGAACTCGTCGGCCCGCCCCATGCGCTTGGGGAAGACGACCGGCGCGACCAGCTTGGCCTTGAACTCCTCCGAGTTGGGCGAGAAGCCGTAGATCGGGGTGTCGATGATGCCGGGGCAGATCGTGTTGACCCGGACGCCGATGGCGGACAGGTCGCGCGCCGCGGGCAGGGTCATGCCCACGATGCCGCCCTTGGAGGCCGAGTACGCGAGCTGACCGGTCTGGCCCTCCAGAGCGGCGACGGAGGCGGTGTTGACGACGACGCCGCGCTGACCGTCGGCGTCGGCCGGCTCGGTCTTGGCGATGGCGGCCGCCGCCAGGCGCATGAGGTTGAACGTGCCGATCAGGTTGACCTCGATCACCTTGCGGTAGGTGGCCGGGTTGTGCGGGCTGCCGTCGCGGTTGACCGTGCGCTCGGCCCAGCCGATGCCGGCGCTGTTGACCACCACGCGGAGCGGCTTGCCGGTGGCGACGGCGGCGTCCACGGCCGCCTGCACCTGCTCCTCGTCCGACACGTCGGTCTTGGCGAAGACGCCGCCGATCTCGTCGGCGACCGACTTGCCGCGCTCTTCGTTGAGGTCGGCCACGACCACGGTGGCGCCGGCGCGGGCCAGCTCGCGGGCGGTCGCCTCGCCGAGGCCGCTGGCGCCGCCGGAGATGATTGCTGAGGATCCGTTCACGTCCATAGCCGGACCCTAACCCGAGAACCGAATGAAGTTCTACTTGGGGGTGGTTAAATCTCGCCCACGGCGCTGTCCACGTCGGAGTAAACCTTGATCCGGCGGTCCAGGCCCGTGGTGCGCAGGATGCGCGCGACGGGGGCCTGCGGGGCCGCGAGCGACACCCCACCGCCCTCTCCGGTGGCCAGGCGCCAGGCCTCGATCAGCACCGACAGCCCGCTGGAGTCCATGAACGACAGCTGCTGCAGGTCGAGCACGAGCTTCGCGCTGTCCTGCTTTATGGCGTCGCGTACTTCGTCCCGGAGGAACGGTGCGGTGAACAGGTCGAGCTCTCCCTCAACGGCCACCACCACGGCGTCTCCCAGGGCATGTCGCGCAAGCCGCAGCTTCATTTGGGCCCCTCCTCGATGAGCCACTGTACTTCGACATGCCCCTTTACTGGGCATGCACAGACCACGAACACCCGCATAAAACGGGCGAGTTGGGACAGCCCTGGTCACACGGCCGGGATCGTGAACCCGTACGGGAGCTCCAGGCGGTGCTCGGCCAGCAGCTCCGCGTCGGAGAGGAGCTTACGGGTGGGCCCGTCGGCGGCGATCACCCCGCCGGACAGGATGAGGGAGCGCTCGCACAGCTCCAGCGCGTACGGCAGATCGTGGGTGACCATGAGCACGGTCACGTCGAGCGAGCGCAGGATCTCGGCCAGCTCCCGGCGCGCGGCCGGGTCGAGGTTGGAGGAGGGCTCGTCGAGCACCAGGATCTCGGGCTCCATGGCGAGCACGGTCGCGACGGCCACCCGGCGCCGCTGGCCGAACGACAGGTGGTGCGGCGGCCGGTCGATCGCGTCCAGCATGCCCACCCGCTCCAGTGCCGCCGTCACGACCCGGTCCAGCTCCGCGCCGCGCAGGCCGGCGTTGGCCGGGCCGAAGGCCACGTCGTCGCGGACCGTGGGCATGAAGAGCTGGTCGTCGGGGTCCTGGAAGACCAGGCCGACGCGCTGCCTGACCTCCTTGAGCGTGTCCTTGCGCACCGGGGTGCCGGCCACGGTGACGGTGCCGTGGCCGGCGGTGAGTATGCCGTTGAGATGCATGACGAGCGTGGTCTTGCCCGCGCCGTTGGGGCCGAGGAGCGCCACCCGCTCGCCGCGGGCGATCGACAGGTCCACGCCGAACAGCGCCTGCGTGCCGTCCGGGTAGGCGTAGGCGAGCCGACTGACCTCCAGGGAGTTCACCGGAGCCAGGGAGTTCACCCGAGCCCCGCCAGGGAGAGGCCCAGCACGGCGAAGGCTCCGGCGGGCAGGGCGAGAGCGGTGGCCCATTGGGCGGTCGATGCCGTCATGTCTGCCATTATCGGCATCCGGCCGGTGTAGCCGCGGCTCAGCATGGCCAGGTGCACCCGCTCGCCCCGCTCGTACGAGCGGATGAACAGCGCCCCCGCCGAACGGGCGATCACCGGGATGTGCCGGGCGTTCCTGGCCTCGAACCCCCGCGACTCCCGCGCCACCCGCATCCGGCGCATCTCGTCGAGGATCACGTCCATGTAGCGCAGCATGAACATGGCGATCTGCACGAGCAGGTCCGGCAGCCGCAGCCGCTGCGCGCCGAGCAGGATCACCCGCGGCTCCGTGGTGGCGGCCAGCAGGATGGAGGCCACCACGCCGAGTGTGGCCTTGGCGAGGATGTTCCAGGCCGCCCAGAGCCCTTCCACGCTCAGCGAGAGGCCGAGCACGCTGACCCGCTCCCCCAGCCCGATGACCGGGATGAGCACCGCGAACAGCACGAACGGCACCTCGATCACCATCCGCCTGGCGATGTGCCCGGCCGGCACCCTGGCGGCCGCCGCGACCGCGCCGAGCAGCACGGCGTAGGCGGCGAACGCCCAGAACCGCTCCCGCGGGGTGGCCACCACCACGATCGCGAACGCGAGGACCGCCAGCAGCTTGCACTGCGGCGGCAGCCGGTGCACGACGGAGTCGCCCGGCAGGTGGAGCCGGTGGTGGTGGCCCGCGCTCACCTCGTCACGCCCTGACGCCGTCGCGGCTCCTGGCGGCGAAGGCCACCGCTCCGGCGATGAGCAGCACCAGCCCGACGCCGATGACCCCGGCGATGCCGACCGGGATCCCGCCGACCTCGCCGTAGTCGGCCAGCGCCCATCCGCCGAAGGCGTGCTCGCCGGCCTGCTCGCCGAAGCCCTGGTTCTCGGCCACGGCCTCCAGCCCGTCGGGGTCGGGCGAGGCGACGAACGACACGAGCCCGGCCAGCAGCAGCGTCACGCCGACGCCGCCGAGCAGGAACGGCTTGAGCCGCCCTCCCGCCGGGGCCGCCGCGGGCTCGGGGGCGCCGACGGGCGTGCTTTCGCCGTCCGCGCCGCGCAGCACCAGCGGCTTGGCCAGGCCGCGGGCGCCGTACACGAGGTCGGGCCGGACGGCCAGGACCGCGCCGACGGTGACCGCCGTGATGACGCCCTCGCCGATGCCGATGAGCAGGTGCACGCCGCCCATCGCGGCCGCGACCGCGCCGACCGAGATCGGCGCGGTGCCCCCGATCCAGAACAGCAGCGTGAACACCAGCGCCGAGGCGGGCACGGAGATCAGCGCCGCCAGGAAGGCCGCCGCCGTCACCCCGCCCTTGCCCCGCGCGAAGCCGGTGACCACGCGGAAGACCGCCCATCCGGCGAGCACGGTGACCAGGCCCATGATCGTGACGTTGACGCCCAGCGCGGTCAGCCCGCCGTCGGCGAAGAACACGGCCTGGACGAGGAGGACCACGGTCATGCACAAGACGCCGGTATAGGGTCCGACGAGTATCGCGGCGAGCGCTCCTCCCAGCAGGTGCCCGCTGGTGCCGGCCGCGACGGGGAAGTTGAGCATCTGGACGGCGAAGATGAAGGCCGCGACCAGCCCGGCCATGGGCGCGGTGCGGTCGTCGAGCTCCCGGCGTGCGCCGCGCAGGCACACGGCGACCCCGGCCGCCGCCACCGCTCCGGCGGAGATCGACGTCACCACATTGAAGAACCCGTCAGGTACGTGCACGACCTTGCCTCCCAAAAAGGGGACGACCCACCAAATGGGGACGAACAACCCCCTACTTTAGGACATCGAGTTGCACCTGCACATAGGTGGCAATTACTTGAGAATCCTCCTGGCGAAGCTCCTCGCCGACATGCGCCTGACCACCGCGCTCAGCCGTCCCTTGCCCGACGTCGCGTACGGCCGCACGCTCCGCAGCAGGGCGACCCCCGGCCACCGGCGCGGCGCGGCCACCGCGTCCGCGTCGGCCTCGATCCTGAACCGCGCGGGCGGACCGCCGAGATCGAGCTCCAGGAAGGCGTCCCAGGTGCCGGGCGCGAGCCGCCCGATCGAGGGCCGGGCCGTGAAAGCGCCGCCGGACAGCGCCGTCACCGGCTCGGCCCGCTCGCGCCCGCTGCGCCGCTCGCGCCAGACGAGCTGCCGGACCGCCGCGGCGGACGGGGTGGACCCGGCGACGCTCACCTCGCCGTGCAGCTGCAGCCGGTGCCCGAGCGACCAGCGGGTGCGCAGCAGCCGCACCGCGCCCGGCACGTCCACCACGTGCCCGCCGACGTCGATGCTCAGGTTGCCGTTGTCGCGGGTGAAGTAAGGGAGCACCGCCATCTCGCCCACCAGCCTGGGCTCCGGCCGGGTGACGCTCTTGTCGCGCTCGGCGCCGAGCCGGCCGTGACGCACCACGCCCTCCAGCTCGACCGCGACCCGGAGGTCCCAGATGCCGGAGTCGAGCGCCGCCACGTCGATCGGGGCGACGAACTCGCCGCCCTTGCGCCGGGCGGGGACGACCAGCTCGGCGTGCGGGTCGTAGCGCGAGCGCAGGACCAGGGCGACCCCGTCGTCCCTGCTGATGCCGTCGAGGCGGGCGGCTCCGGTCACCACCAGGCGGTCGCCGTCCCAGCGCAGCCCGGTCAGCCGGCGGCGTACGGTGGCGCTCTCGATGCGGGCCAGGCGCACCAGCCGGTCGATGTCGTCGAGCGCGCCGGCCCGCTGCCGGTCGATGCTGTTGAGCCGCTCGTGCACGCCCGGGGTGTACCACTCCTCGCACAGGGCGGCGACCTCGCGGGCGATGTCCTTGCGCCGGATGTCGTCGCTCTCCAGGAAGACCGAGCCGAGCTGGGCGAAGGCGTCGAGCCTGAAGTGCCGGCGCAGCAGGTGGTCGCGGAGCGCGCCGGGCGGGATGTGCCGGGCCATGAGCCGGATCGGCTCGCGGATCATGGCGAGCCAGGCGAGCGGGTCGCGGCTGCCGGGCTGCTGCATGATGCTGCTGCCGTCGGGCCGGGACACCAGGTGGTAGCAGTCGTAGTCGGCGACCACGGAGATGACCCGGGCGTGGCAGTAGGCGTGGACGGTGAAGATGATGTCCTCGCCGACGAGCATGCCCTCGCCGAAGCGGATGCGGTGGCGCTCCAGCAGGTCCCTGCGGAACAGCTTGAAGCAGCTCAGGCTGTTGTAGACGGTGCTGTCGCCGAGGTCGGCGCGGTCGGCGTTGTGCTGGAACATCGACTGCGGCGCGCGGCGGCCGTGCCCGACGATCTTGCCGAGGACGATGTCGGAGCCGTTGCGGTCGCCCATGGCCACCATGCGTTCCAGCGCCTCGGGGCCGAGGTAGTCGTCGGCGTCGCAGAAGAACACGTAGCGGCCGGTGGCGTGCTCGATGCCGACGTTGCGTGGGCGGCCGGCGCCGCCCCCGCCCCTGGTGTGCACGACGCGCACGCTGTCCCTGTGGTAGGCGGCGTAGAGGTCGAGCAGGTCGGCGCTGCCGTCGGTGGAGCCGTCGTCCACCACGACGATCTCCTTCTTCACCCGCTGCACCAGCACGGACGTGAGACATCTGTCCAGGTAGTCGCGGCAGTTGTGTGCGGGGATGACGACACTGACGTCCACCGCGTCGTCGTTGCCAGGCGCCGGCATCGCTCCACCACTCCCGTGATCACTGTCAGTCGCGTTCTGGTCTCAGTATGTGACCAAGACGCGACCTCCGGGGGCCCGATCGGCTGTCTTCGCCTCCGGCTTTTTGCAGACAACGGATAATGACCGCATTTCGCCGATAAGCACCGGCAGGGCCGCCAATTGCCGCATTACCGCGCGACCGAACGCGGCTCAGGAAAGAGGTTTTCCCTCCCGGTGGTAGAAACCTCTCCGGAGGGTGCACTGAGGTACTCCCATACGGACGGTGTGATCCACTCAAGGGGTACGCGCGTCTACAGTTAGGCAACCGTGACCGGGAGGTGGCAGGAAATGGGATCGGCCGTGCATGTCGCTGAGTTCATCGTCTCCTCGGCTCGGTTGACCGAGTTGCACGAATGCTCGGCGCTGCTCCGCCGGACGAGGAAGCGCGCCGAGGAGATCGTCCGCGAGGCCGGCGCGCTGCTGGCCGAGGCCGAGCTGAGCGGCGACGCCGAGCGCGTCCTCGCCCTGCGCGCGGACGTGGAGCAGGCGCGGCAGGCCTACTGCAAGGTGCTCAACGCCTACGTGGCGATCTGCGGGCGCATCACCGAGGAGCGCCAGGCCATCGTGGAGGAGCAGTTCGCGCGAAGTTCGCGGCACCAGGGCTTGTCAGGAGTCGCCTGACAGGCGTATCGTCAGGCCATGCCTGACTGGAAAGACAAACTCCGCTGTTCCTTCTGCCACAAGAGAAGCGCGGAAGTGAGCAAACTCATCGCAGGCCCTGGTGTGCACATCTGTAACGAATGCGTGGACCTGTGCAACGCAATCCTGGAAAGCGAACGCGCCACCGCTTCCCCGGAGCCCCGGCTTCCCGCCTGGGAATCCATGTCCGATCAGGAAATCCTCGACCATCTGCCGAAAATCGCCGCCGTACAGGCTCAGGTGGATGACAATCTGCACGACTGGGTCGCGCAACTCCGCGACCGGAACGTGAGCTGGGAACGCATCGGCGCCGCACTCGGCATGACGCGGCAGTCGGCGTGGGAAAGGTTCAGATCCGAGGGCCCGGTCGGTAATCCCGTGTGACCGTTGATGCGTCTCATCGGCAGGGAGGCTGATGATGCGCGTCCTCGGCGGCCTCGCGGCGCCGGACCTCGACGAGCTCCGTCTGGAGCTGGTGCTGGTCCTCGCGCTGCACGAAGAGGCGGAACGGCTCGGCGCCCCGGCGCAGGAAGCCGGTTAGAACGGGCTCCAGCTCCCCGTCCGCGCACGGGGAGCTGGAGCAGGGGGCGACCTCCGTGCGTCACTCCCCCGCGCGGCCCCGGGCACGGAAGGCGGCCGTCTTGACCCGGTTCTGGCAGGCGGTGGAGCAGAACCTCCGGGCGCCGTTGCGCGAGACGTCCACGTAGACGCGGTCGCAGTGCGGCGCCGTGCACACCCCGAGCCTCTCGGCGAACTCGCTGCCGAGCACGATGGCGAGGCCCGTCGCGCAGCTCGCCCCCCACTCGCCGGCCGTGGTGCCGCCGGGGCCGTGGAAGTGCAGGTGCCAGGGCTCGCCGTCGTGGCGTTCGAGCATCGGGCGGGCGTGGAACTCCTCCAGCAGCCCGTTGACCGTGATCGCGGCGGTGTCCACGTCCCCGGCCGCGACGGCGGCGAAGACCTCGCGCAGGCGGGCGGCGACCGCGGCCAGCTCGCCACCCTCGGCGGCGCTCACCGCCCGGTGCGTGCGATAGACGGACCGCAGGGCGTCGGTGGCCGCGACGCAGGCGTCCGCGGGGCCAGGGAAGGGGCGTCCGCGCTGCTCACCGGGGGTCAGGGCGTTCACCAACGCCACCGTCACCCGGACCACCCCATCGGTGTGACTGTTGAAGTCCAATTGACCGGTTACACCTTCGCGTTCTATGTTGTGACTGACGAAAGCATAAATGACAGTCACAGGGAGATGTCTGTGCTCACTCACGATGCCGCACTGGAGTGGATCGCGCGCTGGGACCGCCAGCAGGAGGGCTACCTGCCCGACCGCGAGGAGCGTTTCACCGTACTGATCGACGCGCTCGAAGCCCTGGACCGGCCCGACCCGCTGGTCATCGACCTCGGGTGCGGGCCGGGGTCGCTGTCGGCGCGGATCGTGGAGCGGCTGCCCGGGGCCAGGGTGGTGTCGGTGGACGCCGACCCGCTGCTGCTCGGGCTCGGCCGGGCGGCCTATCCGGGGCTCACGTTCGTCCCCGCCGACCTGCGCACGCCCGGCTGGAGCGACCTGCTCGGCCTCGACCGGCCCGCGGACGCGGCCGTCAGCACGACGGCGCTGCACTGGATCTCCGGCCCCGACCTGCTCAGGGTCTACACCGAGCTGGCCGGGGCGCTCCGTCCCGGCGGGCTGCTGCTCAACGGCGACCACCTGGACAGCGACGACGTCACGCCCGAGCTCGCCCGGCTGGAGCGCGCGGTGCACGAGCGCGAGGCCCAGCGGGTGTTCGGCGCGGAGCGGCCGGAGGACTGGCGCGCCTGGTGGGACGCCGTCAGCGCGGACCCGGCGCTCGCCGAGCTCGACCGCGAGCGGACCACGGCCGGGGCGGACCACCACGGCTCGGAGTCCCACCTGCTGTCGGAGCACGTCGAGGCGCTGCGGGCGGCCGGGTTCGGCGAGGTGGGCACGCTCTGGCAGCGCGGCAACAACCGGCTGCTCTGCGCCGTACGCGGGTGACCCCGCCGGGCGATGCCCGGACATGACACGATTTCCTACTTCAGTCGGATGCTCTTGTCGGATGGACGGCCGATGATCGAAGCCCCCGACGATGGGAATCGCGATGCGACGACCAGTCCTGATCCTCGCCCTCCTCCTGGGGCTCACCGCGCCGCTCGCGCCGGCGACCGCGGCCGGCGCGGCAGCCGACGCGACAGCCGGCACGACCGGCGCGGCGCCGGCAGTGCGGTGGGCCCCCTGCGCCGAGAACGCCGCCGTCGAGTGCGGGACCCTGACCGTGCCGATCGACTGGGACAACCCGCGCGGCGGAACGTTCGAGCTGGCCCTCGCCCGGCGCAGGGCGAGCGACCAGGCCGCCCGCGTGGGCTCCCTGGTGATCAACCCGGGCGGCCCCGGCGGCTCCGGCGCGGACGCCGTGCTGCACGACTGGCTCGGCTTCACCCCCGAGGTCACCAGCCGGTTCGACGTGGTCGGCTTCGACCCACGCGGCGTGGCCCGCAGCCACCCGATCACCTGCTCGTTGGAGCTCGCCGTCCAGGCCCCCGACCCGCTGTCGCTGCGCGGCCAGGCCGACTGGGACGCGCTGCTGGCCCACAACCGGCGCTACGCCGACGACTGCCGCCGGCGTACCGGGCCGCTGTTCGACCACGTCCACACCGGTAACGTGATCCGCGACCTCGACGCCCTGCGCGCCGCGCTCGGCGACGACAAGCTCACCTACTACGGCATCTCCTACGGCACGCTGATCGGCCAGCTCTACGCCGAACGCTACCCCCGCCGGGTCCGCGCCCTCGCGCTCGACAGCAACATGGACCACAGCCTCGGCACCCAGGCGTTCCTGGACACCGAGTCGTGGACCGCGCAGGACTCCTTCGACGAGTTCGTGGCCTGGTGCGGCCGGACCGACACGTGCGCGCTGCACGGCAGGGACGTCCGCGCGCTCTGGCACGAGCTGCTGGCGAGGGCCGAGCGCGGCGAGCTGACCTTCCCCGGGGAGCCCGAGATCGTGCTGCGCAAGCTCGACCTCGTCGGGCTCGCCTTCAGCTCCTTCTACGGGCCGATCTGGCAGCAGTTCGCCGAGCTGCTGGCGGCCATGGAGAGCGGCACGGGGACGGTGAGCCCCCTCCTCGCCCCGATGACCGCCAAGAAGGCCGCAGAGGAGACCATCAACGACGCGAGCTTCGTCTTCTGCCAGGACTACGCGCTGCCCGTACGCGACTTCCGCGAATGGGACCGGCTGCTGCGCAGGTCGGCGGCCATCGCCCCGGACATGCTGGTCAGCGCCGTGGCGCATCCGCTCGCGCTGGCCTGCCAGGGCACGCGCACCCCGAACCCGCAGCACCGGCTCAAGGTGGACGGCTCGCCCGGGCTGCTGGTCGGCAACGCCCTGCACGACCCCGCCACGCCCTACCCGTGGGCGGTCAACGCGGCGGCGCAGATCGGGCGGGAGGCCCGGCTGCTGACGTACGAAGGGTGGGGGCACGGCATCTACGGAAGCGGTGACTGCCCGACGGCCGCCATCGACCGCTACCTGGTCTCCCGCGAGCTGCCCGCCAAGGGCGCCCGCTGCCCGGCGGTCCCGCCCGCCGAGATGAGCGCCAGGAGCGCGCCGCGCCCGTACCCGGGTCCGCGGCCCGGCCTGCCCGGCTGGACGTACGCCCGCCGGTGACCTTCGCCTAGCCCCGGCCGCTCTCCGCGACGCGCTCGCGGAGGGCGTCCAGGCGGTTCATGGCGGGGGTTGCGGTGACGCCGTGCAGGACGACCGAGACCACCACGGTGAAGGCGGTCACCGCCCACAGCTCCTCCGCCGGCACGCCGAAGTCGGCGTGGCCCAGCGCGTACGCCAGGTAGAACAGCGACCCGATCCCCCGGATGCCGAAGAACGAGATCACCCCCCGCTCCCGTGGCCCGGCCGGGCCGCGGAGCTGGGAGAGCCAGCCGGCCAGCGGGCGGATGACCAGGAGCAGCAGCAGGCCGACGGCGGCGCCGCCCCAGGTGAGCGGGGCCAGGCCGCCGGCCGCGACGAACCCGCCGAGCAGGAGCAGCAGCCAGGCGGTGAAGAGCCGTTCGAGCTGCTCGACGAAGCCGTGCAGGACGCTGTTGTAGCCGTGGCCGCGCTCGACCCGGCGGATGGCGCAGGCGGTGACGAACACGGCGATGAAGCCGTAGCCGCCGGCCAGCTCGGTCACGCCGTACGCGAGGAGGGTGGCGGCCAGCGCCACGAAGCCGTCGCGGCGTTCGGCCAGCCGCAGCTCCTCGGCCGGCGAGTGGAAGGTCAGCCGGCCGATCAGGCGGCCGATGAGCAGGCCGCAGACCACGCCGGCGACGACCCGGTAGAGCACGTCGGTCAGCGCCCATTCGCCCAGCCAGTCCGTGCCGCCGATGGTGGCGAGGGCGATGGCGGCGTACACGAAGGGGAAGGCGAGGCCGTCGTTCAGCCCGGCCTCGGAGGTGAGGGCGAAGCGGACCTCGTCGTCGGCGTTCTCGGCGTCGACCGGCTCGCCCACGCTGACGTCGGAGGCGAGCACGGGGTCGGTCGGCGCGAGCACCGCCCCGAGCAGCAGCGCGGCGGCGAGCGGCCAGCCGAGCACGCCCGTCGCGGCGGCGGCGACCCCGGCGACGGTCAGCGGCATCGCCCAGCCGAGCAGCCGCCACGTGGTCGACCAGCTCCGTAACCCGGCCGACCGGTTCAGCGCGAGCCCGGCGCCCATGAGCGAGACCAGCACGCAGATCTCGGTGATGTGCTCGACGGCCGTCCGGTGGACGACGGGGTCGGGCTCGGGGAGCCCGATCGGCAGCAGGTACAGCGCCATGCCGGCGAGCAGGTAGACGAGGGGAAGCGAGAGCGCCCGGCGGGCGAGCAGGCCGGGCAGGACGGCGGCGAGCAGCGCGGCGGCGCCGGCGAGGGCCAGGACAAGATCAGGGGAGGACATCAGCGGGGTCACTTCCCTGCTCGGCCGCCGGCAGTCGTGCCGCCTCGGCGACCTTTTTATCCAACCTTGAGGTGGCTGATCCTTCGCCGAAAACGCGGGCTGTGATGTCCTGGCCAGCGGGGGAGGGGCGTGAAGACACCTTTGGGGCATTCGCTCCGCAGCCGGCTGGCAGTGTACGCGGCCGTCGTGATGCTGCTGCTGAACGTGGTGGTCAGCGCGTTCGTGGTGTGGGGCGTCCGGAACCAGGCCGTGATCGTCCACGGGCACCAGACGTCGGGCAGGGCCCTGTTCGTGCTCCTCCTGATCAAGCGCGACCAGCTCGGGGCGACCCTGCCGTACAACGGCCTCGACGGCATCCAGGTGCTCGACCCGGCCGGCCGCCCGATCTCCTCGACCCCCAACCTGGCCGGGCAGCCCCGGCAGACGGACCTCGTCCCGCGCGGAAGCATGGCCAGCGACGTCGCCGAGGAGATCTGCGACCTGCCCGCCTTCCCCGGCACCTGCAAGACGGTGGCCGGGCTGATCGCCTACCAGCCGGAAGGCGACTACCGCATCCTCGCCTTCTCCCCTGCCGTCCCCTGGTACGCCAGCCCGCGGCTGCTCGTCTTCCAGGCGTGCGTCACGGCGCTGCTGGTCGCGCTGTCCTATTTCGGGGTCTCCCACATCGTGGCCAAGACGCTCGCCCCGGTCAGCGCCATCACGAGAAGGCTGGCCGACATCACGGCGAGCGGCGACGGCGCCATGCGCCTGCCCGTCACGCAGCACGACGACGAGATCAGGGACCTCGCCGTGACCGGCAACCACATGCTGGACCGGCTGGAGACGGCGATGCGCCAGCAGGACCTCGCGATGGAACGGCAGCGCAGGTTCGCCACCGACGCCTCCCACGACCTGCGCAGCCCGATCACCGCCATGCGCACGCAGGTCGAGGACGCCCTGCTCCATCCCGAGGACGCCGACTGGCCGGAGACCGGGCGGGAGGTGCTGACCAGCCTCGACCGGCTCCAGGCCATCGTCGGCGACCTGCTCACCCTCAGCAAGCTGGACGCCGGCGCGCCCTCCTCCAGGGAGTCGGTGGACCTCGGCGCGCTGGTCGCCGCCGAGACCGCCCGGCCCCGCGCCAAGCAGGTGATCACCAGCCTGCGGCCGGGCGTCGTCGTCAGCGGCGACCCGCTCCAGCTCGTCCGCCTGCTCACCAACCTGCTGGACAACGCCGAACGGCACGCCGAGCGGCTGATTCACGTCACCGTACGGCAGCAGGACGGGGAGGCCGTGCTCGAGGTGCTGGACGACGGCGCGGGCATCGCGCCTGAGCACCGCGAGATGGTCTTCCAGCGTTTCACCCGCCTCGACGCCTCCCGCAGCAGGGACGCCGGAGGCACCGGGCTCGGCCTGCCGATCGCCCGCGAGATCGCCCACACGCACGGCGGCTCGCTGACGATCGAGGACTCCGACGTGGGCGCCCGCTTCGTGCTGCGGCTGCCTGTCTTCACAGAGCGCTGAAGGGAATGACGCGGCCCCGCCCGTACGCCGGGCAGGGCCGCCATGCGCGAGAACGCGCTCTCAGGAGCGGGACCACTTCTGGTTCGCGCCGCCGCCGCAGTCCCAGATCTGCAGGCGGGTGCCGTTGGCCGAGCTCACGTCGGTCGCGTCGAGGCATTTCCCCGACTGCGGATTGACGATCTGGCCGTTGCCGGAGTTGTACGTCCACTTCTGGGCGCCGGTGCCGTTGCAGTCGTAGAGCTGCACCTTCGCGCCGTTGGCCGTGGAGCCGCTGGTGACGTCCATGCACTTGCCGAGCGCCCGTACCGAGCCGTCGGCGTTCCACGACCAGTTCTGGGCGCCCGTGCCGTTGCAGTCCCAGAGCTGTACGGCGGTGCCGTTGGCGGTGGCGGCCCCGGCCACGTCGACGCACTTGCCGCCGATCCCGGTGATCCGGCCGCCGGTGCCGGTGTCGGTGGGCGGGGCGTAGACGCGGACGTAGTCGACGGTCATCGTCTGGGGGAACGTGGTGCTCCCGTCGGGGTAGCCGGGCCAGTTGCCGCCGACCGCGACGTTCATGATCATGAAGAACGGGTGGTCGTAGACCCAGCGGTTGCCGCCGAGGTCGGCGGGGGTGCGCCGCTGGTACTCGACGCCGTCCACGTACCAGATGATCAGGTTGGGCGACCAGTCGACGGCGAAGGTGTGGAAGGCGTCGGCGAACGCGCCGCCGATCGTGTACGCCGCGCCGATGCCGCCGCCACCGGAGTAGCCGGGGCCGTGGATGGTGCCGTGGACGGTGTTCGGCTCGCGGCCGATGTTCTCCATGATGTCGATCTCGCCGCTGTTGGGCCAGCCGACCGAGCCGATGTCGTTGCCCAGCATCCAGAAGGCCGGCCAGATGCCCTGGCCCCTGGGGAGCTTCATGCGGGCCTCGAAGCGGCCGTAGGCGCGGGTGAAGGTGGCGGAGGTGAGCAGCCGGGCCGAGGTGTACTGGCAGGTGCCGTAGTGGCACTGGTAGTTGGCCGGGTTCTCGCGGCGGGCCGTGATCACCAGGTTGCCCGAGCCGTCCAGGGCGGCGTTGCGGGTGCTGTCGGTGTAGTACTGCTGCTCGTTGTTGCCCCAGCCGCCGCCGCCGATGTCGAAGCGCCACTTGGCGGCGTTCACGGCGCTGCCGGCGGCTCCGTCGAACTCGTCGGACCAGACCAGCGGGCCGGGGGCGGGGGCGGCGCTCGCGGTGCCGGCCAGGGGCACGAGCAGGGCGAGCATCGAGACGAGCGCGGCGCCGACGGCGAGCAGCGTTCGTGGTGTTCGGGGGGTGCGCACCATTCGGGTTACCTCATCGGATCCACGAGTCGTGACTTTACGGAAACCTTCCGGCAACATCACCGCCCCTGTCAAGAGAGCGCTCTCTCATTTTCTCCGGCCTGCGGGGAAGGGCTTCGCTTCTAAGTAGCAACCGTTAGGACATCTCGACGAAATAAACGATTCAGAGACTGGCGATTCCGTGCACAAGTGGCAGGAGGGGCTGTTGTGGACATCGATCACAAGAGCATGGAGGCCGCCGGCAAGGCGATCCACGACGACGGCGGCGAGTTCGCCCGGGCGATCATCCAGGACCGCTCGAACGTGGAGACCCTCAGGGTCTACCTCGGCGAGGACGAGGCCGCACTGATCTTCCGCCGGGGCAAGGACGGCCACCCCGGCTACGACGCCGCGCAGAAGGACCTGGACACGGCCCTCGACAACCTCAGCAAGTCGTACGAGGCCATCGGCGCGGCCGTCACGGCCATGAGCAAGAACGTCAAGGCCGCCGACTGGGCCAACATGGTCGACAAGAACGCCTTCGTGCACGGCCTGGTGGAGTTCGGCAAGCAGCAGCCGAAGGACATCCCCGTGCCCACCACCCCCGTCGAGCTGGCCTGACGGCCGGCGAGGGAGGGGACGGGCATGGCCCTGGGGCTCGGAGCGAAGGTCGCGCTGACCGGCATGGCCGGGGCCGGACTCGCGGGCGCGCTGGCGCCCGAGGTGCTGTTCGGCATCTCGTACATGGACGGCGACCCGAAGAAGATCCGCGAGCTGGCCGACACGCTGGACGACATCGCCGACAAGATCGACAAGGACTTCCGCGAGGCGAACGCGTCCGCCGAGAAGGTCTGGAAGACCAGCAAGGATCCCGCGGTCGACGAGTTCAAGGACTTCTGGACCAACCAGTTCGGCCCGGCCGTGCTCGCGGTCTCGCTCAAGCACCGGAACGTCGCCAACGCCTGCCGCGCCTACGCCGACACGATCGAGAAGGTCAACCACGCCCTGCACGTGCTGTGCTGGATCCTGACGGTGGACATGATGTACACCATCGGATACCAGGTGGTCACCTGGAAGATCCTCCAGGCGATCATGAAGCGGAAGGCGCTGGTGCTCAAGTTCACCGCCAACCGGTTCGTCGTCATGCTCCTGCCGCTGTTCGCCTACATGCTGGCCGACAGCGCCGCGTACGCGACGGGCGAGGTCGTGCTGCCCCTGGGGCTCAACTACCTGGGCGGCGTCAAGAAGGACCTGTCGGGCAACGACGTCAGATCGGCCGGCTACAACTTCGACGCCCTGCGCGAGCACTTCGTCGCGAACATGGCCTTCGACACGGTGGCCGAGGGCAGCACGGCGCTCATGGCGAAGGTGCCCGGCCTGCGGAACATCGCCACCCACGTCAAGCTGCCGAACGGCACCGAGCTGAACACCGGCAGCTTCCTGCCCCGGATGGCGTCGTCCGTCACGTACTCGATGACCATGGACGCGCAGCACGGGGACAACCCGCTGCCCGGCACGGAGCACGGCCTGACCAAGGAGGAGATGTACCAGAAGTTCCTGATCCACGGCACGCGCAGCCTCATCGCGCGTCCGTGACGGCCGACGTGACCCGGAGGGCACGGAGGTCAGCGGCGGCGGCGCTCCCAGGCGTCGCCGCGCCGGTCGTCCCTGGACCGGTCGTCCTTGGGCCGGTCGCCCTCAAGGTAGGGCCGCGTCACCTCCATGAGCCGTCGCGCCGCGTCGTCGGTCGCGCGCCGCGACAGCTCCATGATCGCGCCCGCCAGCTCCTGCGACCCCAGCCGCATCGCCCGGGGGTCGAGGTGCAGGCCGACGAGCTGCCCCGAGGACGAGACCCGCACCCTGATCTTGCCGTCCGTGCTCTCGGCCTGTCCCACCACGTCACCGACCTTCCCGATGACCTCGGAGAACTCCTGAGAACTCGCCTGGAACTCCGCCATGAGGCGGTCGAGCTCCAGATCGCCACTGCGAAGATCGCGCTCCACCATGCGCCAGTTTTTCCACAAAGCTCACATAAGGCGCAATACATAACAAAAGACACAGCAGGTCAGGGGCCGGACCCGGCCGGCCGGTCAGGGGACGCGGAGCACGATCTTGCCCCGGGTGCGTCCCCGCTCGCCACGCCGGTGCGCCTCGGCCGCCTCCGCGAGCGGGAAGACGTCCTCGACCTCGACGCTCAGCTCGCCCTTGTCGATCAGCTCGGCGATTCTGGCCAGCGCCGCGCCGTCCGGCTCGACCAGGATCCCGGTCGCGCGCACCCCGCGTTCGCGGGCGCGCTCGACCAGCTCCGGCGCCACGCCCGACGGCACCGCGATGAGCAGCCCGCCCGGCCGCAGCACCTCCAGCGAACGGGTGCTCGTCCGGTCATGGGAGTCGCCGACGAGGTCGAGCACCACGTCCACGTCGCGTACGGCGTCCTCGAACCTGGTCGTGGTGTAGTCGATCACCTCGTCCACGCCCAGCGACCGCAGCCAGTCGTGCCTGGCGGCGCTCGCGGTGCCGATCACGTACGCGCCCGCGTGCCGGGCGAGCTGCACCGCCAGATGGCCGACGCCGCCCGCCGCCGCATGGACCAGGACCCGCTGCCCGCTGCCGAGCGCGGCGGTGTCCACCAGGGACTGCCAGGCGGTGAGCACGGCCAGCGGCGTCCCGGCGGCGGCCTCGTGGCCGAAGGCGCGCGGCTTGCGGGCGAAGTGACGGGCGGGCGCGGTCACGTACTCCGCGTACGCCCCCGCCTGGCGCGGGAACCACGGCATGCCGAACACCTCGTCCCCCGGCTCGAAGATGGTCACTCCGAACCCGGTCTCCTCGACCACGCCGGAGACGTCCCAGCCCAGGATGAACGGCGGCTCCCCCAGCACCCCGGCCATACCGCCGCCCTGACGGGTCTTCCAGTCCACGGGGTTCACGCCGGCGGCGTGCACCCGTACGAGGATCTCGGTGGGCAGCGGGGCCGGTCGCGGCACCTCGGCGAGGCGCAGCACCTCCGGGCCGCCGAAGGAGTCCTGAACGATCGCGTGCATGGTGGATGACATGCAGCCGAAGCTACCCAAAGGAGGGTAGTAACTAGCAAGGGACACTACTATCCTTCGGGAAGTAATCACCCATGAAGGAAAGGACCAGGCCATGGCGCTCGCCTGCCGCTCCGGCCTGCACGACCGGCACGACGTCTACGCCGCACAGTGCCCCTGCCGGGACGTCCTCGACCTGCTGGCCAACAAGTGGTCCGCCCTCGCCGTCGGCGCGCTGGAGGAGGGGCCGCAGCGGTTCGGCGTGCTGCAGCGGCGGCTGGAGGGCGTGAGCCCCAAGGTGCTCACCCAGACCCTGCGCCGCCTGGAGGAGAACGGGTTCGTCGACCGTACGATCTACCCGGCGGTCCCGCTGCACGTCGAGTACGCGCTCACCGACCTCGGCCGCGGCGTCGCCGGCCCCCTCGGCCTGCTGCGCTCCTGGGTGGAGGAGCACCTCGACGACATCCACGCCGCGCGCGCCGACACGGGCCGCCCGCAGGAGGCGTGAGAGGATCGTCGCCGTGTCACGAGACGTCCGCCGCCTGCTGATCGTGCACCACACCGCCTCGCCCACGCTCCAGGAGCTCTTCGCCGCCGTGCGCGACGGCGCCACGACCGACGAGGTCGAAGGCGTGGAGGTGGTCACCCGGGCGGCGCTGCGGGCCACCGCCGTCGACGTGTTCGAGGCCGACGGGATCATCCTGGGCACGCCCGCCAACATCGGCTACATGAGCGGTGCGCTCAAGCACTTCTTCGACACCGTCTACTACCCGTGCCTGGAGGAGACGAGGCGGCTGCCGTACGGGCTGTACGTCCACGGCAACAACGACACGACCGGGGCCGTGCGCGCCGTCGAGTCGATCGCCGCCGGGCTCGGCTGGGAGCGGGTCGTCCGGCCGGTCTCGGTCACGGGCCCACCAGGCAAGGACGACCTGGCGGCCTGCTGGGAGCTCGGCGCCACCCTCGCCGCGACGATCAGCCCCGCGTAGCGAGCCCGGCCCGTACGTCGGGGAACGACCCGTCGCCGAACAGGACCCGCGCCGCCAGCGCCCGCCCGGCCCGGCCGCGCAGCAGCCCCACCGCGACCTCCGCCGCCGCGGCCGTCCGGACGCCGGCGAGCGCCCGCCGCAGCAGCAGCCGCCCACGGAACCGGGCCCGCAGCGCGCCCCCGTCGTACCGCCGCAGCACCTTCTCATCACCGGTCCGCAGGTATCCGGCCACGACCGCCGCCGCCAGCTCCGACAGGCGCAGGCACGGGTCCAGCCCGCCGGCCGTCAGCGGCGACACCGCGCCCGCCGCGTCCCCGACGAGCAGCCCGTACGGGCAGGCCAGCCGCCGCAGCACCCCGCCCACCGGGATCGGCCCGCCCCGGCGCTCGACCGGACCGGCCGGGGGCGCGTGACCGGGCGCCCCGTCCGCCAGGAAGGCGTCCAGCAGGTGCCGTACCCCCGTTCTCATCGCGCGCGGATCCCCCGCCACGCCGACGTGCGCCTGCCGCCCGTCGTCCACCACCCACCCCAGGTATCCGGGCGCGACCCGCGGATCCAGCACACAGTGGAACGCCGGGCCGCCCGTCCCCGGCGCGATCGCGTGCACCAGCTCCGCGCCGACCAGGAACCGCCGGTTGACGTCGAGCCCCAGGTCACGGGCCACGTGCGAGCGGGCGCCGTCCGCGCCGACGACGAACCTCGCCGCCACCGGCTCCGCCCCCTCCAGTGTCACGACGCCCGCCCGCGCCCCGACGTACCGGACGCCGGGCAGGACCTCCGCCCCGGCGGTCTCCGCCGCGCGGCGCGCGTACCGGTAGACACCCGGCAGGTCGGCCACGCGGTACTCGTCCCGATCGCTGGTGAGCCGGACCGGGGAGCGCCGCGACGGCGGGTACAGCAGCACGTCCCTGATGCCGGGCCCGAGCAGGTGCTCGGGCAGGTCGAAGTCGTCGAGGGTACGGCGGACGAAGATCCCCGTCGTCCGGATCCCCGCGTCCGGCGACCTGCGCCGGTCGATCACCAGCACGTCCAGATCGCGCCGGGCGAGCAGCCGGGCGGTGTGCAGACCGGCCAGACCCGCCCCCACCACCAGTACGTCCACTCTTCGCATACCTCGCAAGGTAGGCGCGCTCCCGCGCCGGGACGGCGGTCTGCACGGTATCCGCCCGACACCCTCACCTCACCTCCAGGGCGGCTGCACAGGTTCGCCGCATGTGGAAAGCCCGCTCACCACAAGTACGCGGCAAGCTCACGCCACTGCCGCAGAGGCGGCTCGTCCGGTGTGGCCGTCAGCACGTGCAGGCTGACGTGATCCGCACCGGCCTCGTGCTGCTCCTCGACCCGCCGCACGACGTCCTCGGGCCCGCCGGTGACGACCAGGGCGTCCACCAGCCGGTCAGGGAGGGCGTCCGCGTCGTCGAACCCCAGGTCGCGCAGCAGCACGAGCCGGTTGGGCAGCGCGGCGGCCGCGTGCGCGCGGGCCAACTCGGCCGCGCGGGCGCGGGACGGGTCCAGGACGACAAGCTGGGTGACCGCCAGCAGCGCTCGCGGCCCGAGCAGGCCTCGCCCGCCCAGATGCCGGCCCGGCCGACGGCGAGCGCGTTCACCGGTCCTGCTGACAGGCCAGGAAACCGGCGATTTGGGCTGCCCCCGTCCGCCGCAGCCAGGTGCGCAGGTCCATCAACGCAGGGTGCAGGGCGCGGGTGAAGGCGACGTCGGCGCGGTAGCCGCGCTCGTTGAGCCAGGTGTAGGCGTAGGCGAACTCCTCCCCCGCCTGTGCGATCACCTCGATCGGGATCCGCACGTACGGCAGCGGCCGGCCGATCGCCTCGGAGATGGCCGCGGCGATCCGGCGCGGCGTCAGCTCGTCCCCGGCCAGGTCGACGGCCCGGCCGATCCACTCACCCGGCCGGGCGAAGGCCAGGGCGGCGAAGGCTCCGACGTCGTCGACGGCCATGATCTGCTGCGGCGTGTCGGCGGCGAACGCGGTGGCCACGGCGCCGTCGTGCAGGTGGTAGCCGCCGGTGTAGTTCTCCATGAAGGAGACCGGGCGCAGGAAGGTGGCGGGCAGGCCCAGGCGGGTGATGTGCTGCTCGATCCGCCACTTGCTGATCGTGTTCCGCGGCAGCTTTTCGGTGTCGTGGTGGCCCGCGCCGGCGAGCGAGGCGTAGACCAGGTGCCGTACACCGGCGGCGCGCGCGGCGTCGGCGACGTTGCGTCCCCAGCGGACCTCGTCCTCGGCGGAGAAGCCCGCGGGGGTGCCCGGGGAGCCGACGGTGGGCTGCACGCTGAACAGGCCGTGGGCGCCCTCGGCGGCGGCGACGAGCGAGGCGAGGTCGTCCATGTCGGCGCGGACGACCTCGGCGCCCGCCTCCGCCAGCGCCCGGGCCGGCGCGGCGTCCGGATCGCGCGTCACCGCGCGTACCGGCCGGCCGTCCGCGAGCAGGTGTGCCGTGACGGCACGGCCCTGCAGTCCGGTGGCCCCCATCACCACGATGGTCTTCACGATGTGTGTCTCCCGGCATGTAGGCATGCGGAAGCCACCCGCCAAAATGGGGTGGCCCTCCGGTTCTGTGTGAGTACGATATGGAGGGCCACCCCGTTTATGCAAGCCCGCCGGAGATCACATGCCGTCAGACAGCCGTACGAGCCCGCCCGCCCGGCCGATGCGCGCCGACGCGCGCCGCAACTACGACCGCCTCCTGGCCGCCGCCGCCGAGGCCGTCGCCGAGCAGGGGGCCGAGGCGTCCCTTGAGGAGATCGCCCGGCGCGCCGGCGTCGGCTCGGCCACGCTGCACCGGCACTTCCCCTCCCGGCAGCAACTGCTGGAAGCCGTCTTCCGCGACAAGGTCGAGGCCCTGTGCGCCCGCGCCGCCGACCTGGCCGCCGGCCCCGATCCCGGGCGCGCGCTGGCGACCTGGCTGCGCGCCGTCGCCGGGCACGCCGTGTCCAACCGCGGGCTGGCCACCGCCCTGATGCGGGGAGCCCACGACCCCACCCTGGGCGCGACCTGTCACGCCATGATCACCAATGCCGGGGCCGGCCTGCTGGCCCGTGCCCGCGAGGCGAACGCCGCCCGGCCCGACGTCTCCATCACGGACCTGCTCACCCTCGTCAACGCCATCTGCCTGACCGTCGAGCAGGAACCCGACGCGGCGGCCCACGCCGACCGGCTGCTCACCCTCGCGCTGACCGGCGTGCACCCAGTGGCAGCACCGGCCGAATCCGGACCTCATCCAGCGGACGCGACGAAGCAGAACTCGTTGCCCTCGGGATCGGCCATGACCTGGAACGCCCCCTGATCGTCCACGACCTGCTCGCCGATCGGCGCGGCGCCGAGCCGTACCGCGGCGGCGACGGCCGGCCCGATCGCCTCGACCTCGATGTCGAGGTGCAGCCGGTTCTTCACCGCCTTGCCCTCGGCGACCGGCTGGAACGCGAGCCGTACGCCGCCGGGCGGCTCCACGTGCGACCATCCCCGCGCCCGGTGCACCGGCTCACCCCCGAGCAGCGCCGCCCAGAACCCCACCAAACTCGCCGGATCCCGGCAGTCCACCACAATCTGGCTCACACGTCCACGCATGGCGGCCAGCGTAGCGATCAACGTCCCGCCCGCCACGGCATGAGGTTTCGCCGAACGCATCCACCCCCCGAACCGGCCGAAAGTATGATCCCGGCCACCACGGCCCCTGCTTCCGACCGGTGCCGTCACCTCGCGTGGCTCTCCAGGATGAAGCCCCATGTCACGCGAAGATCTCCCCCCGGAGACACCCCTCCAGTTCCCAGCCGGCCGACGGCCCGAGAGCGCCGTGCTCTCCTCGGGCCGGCCCCGGATCATCGCGCTCGACGTGCTGCGCGGGTTCGCGCTGTGCGAGATCCTGCTCGCCAACATCCAGCTCATGGCCACCGGCGGCTCGGCCGTCGCGGTGCAGCCCATGGGCGACTGGGATCCCTGGCTCGGGCTGCCGATCTTCTCCCTGCTGTTCGGCATCGGGTTCGCGCTCCTGCTGGACTCGGCCGCGAGCCGCGTCCCTCGCCCACGGCTGGTCCTGCTGCGCCGGCTCGGGGCGCTGCTCGCGATCGGCCTCGTCCACATGCTGCTGTGGCCGGGCGAGATCCTGACCGACTACGCCGTCGTCGGCATGCTGGTGCTGCTGCCCTCGACCTGGCTGCCGCGCTGGGCCATGGCCGGCCTCGCCGGCGTACTCATCCCGGCGGCGCTGATCTTCGGCGGGGGCGGGCCTCTGCTGATCGCCGGGCTGTTCCTCCTGGGCGCGGCGCTGGTCCGCTACGGGGTGATCGGCCGGATCGAGCGGTCCACCCGCGGGCCGCTCCTGCTGGGCCTGGTGTTCGCGGCGGGACTGGCCGCCGCCCTGTGGGCACAGGCGAGCATGCGGGCCGTGGGGGCCACGACGTACCTGCCCGCCGTGACCACCCTGGCCGATCTGCTGCTCGTCGGCGTGTACGTGTGCGGCATGCTGATCCTGGTCAGAACGCCGCTGCGACCGGTGCTGCGGTTCGTCTTCGCACCACTGGGCCGGATGGCGCTGACCGGCTACCTGACCGCCACGCTCCTCGTTCTTCTCGCCGCGCACGTCCTCGGCCTGCCGATCAGCCAGTCCTTGACGGCGGCGTACTGGACCGCGGGAGCCATCCTCGCCACCCAGTGGCTGTTCTGCACGCTCTGGCTGCGCCGCTACCGCCAGGGCCCCATCGAGTGGCTCTGGCGCTGGGCCACCTGGGCACGCCGCCCACCCCTCAGCCGGGCCGGGAGATCATGAGCTCGGAGCCGGCGCAGCCATCGCAGGAGGCCGATCCCGCTCCGGCATAGTGGTCCATGCCACAAACCGGACAAGGAGCGCAACCATGAGATTCGACGACCATCGCGTGGTCATCACCGCTGCCGGCCGCGACTTCGGGCGAACCTTGGCCATCCGATTCGCCGACCTCGGCGCGGAGGTCTTCCTGTCCGCGCGCAGCCTTGCCGCCGCCGAGCGGGTCCGCGACGAGATCCGCGACCGAGGCCATCAGCGCGTCCACGCCCATGCCTGCGACCTGACGGCTCCCGCCTCGATCCGCGACTTCGCGTCCGGCGTCGCCCGGCACACCGACCGCGTCGATATCCTGATCAACAACGGCGCCCGCTACCACCACGGGCCGGACCTCCAGTCGGCCTCCGACGACGATGTCGTCGACACCATCGCGTCCGGCGCGACGGGCACGGTCCTGACCGTGAAGAACTTCCTCCCTCTCCTCCTCAACTCGGACAAGCCGGATGTAGTGACGATGGTCTCCGCCTGCGGCACGGCCGGACATCACCGCTCCGACGCGCACGACGCCTTCTACGCGGCCAAGAGCGCCCAAGCCGGGTTCACCGAGATCCTCTCCAAGCGCCTGCGGCCCCGGGGAGTCCGGGTGATCTCGCTCTACCCACCCGACTTCGACAACCCCGACCCCCTCTCGGAGGAGTGGGAATCCACGCCACGGGGAGCCAAGGACGCCCTCACCGCGCAGTCACTCGTGGACTGCATCCTCTTCGCGGTCACCCAGCCCCGTGACTGCTTCATCAAGTCCTTCCACTTCGAACAGGTCTGAGCGCTCGACCGCCGCTCGTTCTTTACCTGTGAGGTCATCGACGCACGACACGACCGTCTGCCACGATCGCCGAAGTACGAGGCGCGACCGACCGGAAGGGATCCCATGTCCGCCTACGTCATTGCTCACCTGCAAGAGGCCGCCCCGCACCCGGAGATCGCCGAGTACATGGAGCGCGTCTCCGCCACCTTCGAGCCGTACGGCGGCCGTTTCCTCGTGCGCGGCGCGCAGCGCAAGGTGCTGGAGGGCGGCTGGCCGGGGCACATCGTGATGATCGGCTTCCCGGGGATCGCAGAAGCGCAGAGCTGGTGGGACTCACCCGCGTACCAGGAGATCGCACCGCTGCGCTCACGGCACATCGAGGGCGCCATCATCCTGGTCGAAGGCGTCCCCGAGGGCTTCGACCCCACCTCCACCGCGAACGAGATGCGGGAGGCGCTACGCGCCCGTGGATAGGCAACGCCGGCGGCGCCGCTTCCCCTGACAGCACAGCGGTGAGCGTCTCCGTCGGGGTGTCCCGATGGAACGGGGACACCCCTTCCAACGCTTGATACAGCGTCACTCCGAGCGAGTACAGATCCCCCGCACCGCCGCTGTCCGCACCGTTGAACCGTTCCGGCGCGATGTACTCCAGCGAGCCCATCAGCCCATCAGCCCACCGCTCATCGTGAGGGCGGTGTCCCCCTGCTTCACGGCGATCCCGAAGTCGGTGAGGAGCACGCGGCCGTCCCGCGCGAACAGCACGTTCGCCGGCTTCACGTGTTCCATGACGATCCACGGCGCTTGATCCTCGATCACCACGTCGTGGAGGGTGACGATGTGCGGATGCGACCGCAGCCGGGCCGCGTTGCGCGCCTCACGCTCGGCGCGTCGCAGCCGCTGCGCATGCTCCTCGTCGAAGGCGGCCGACGGGAGCCAGACCTCCTTCACCGCCACCTCCACGTCGAGGGATTCGTCGTGAGCCTTCCAGACCCGTCCGAAGCCCCCACCGCCCAGAACGGACTCCAGGCGGTACCGCCCGCTGATCAGACGTCCTGGCTGTGTCTACGCGGCCAGTCAGGACTGCGGCGGCGACCACACGTACGGCGTGGTCGTGGTCACCGAGCGGAAGCCGAGCCGCCGCAGGATCGGCGCGCTGTCGTCGGACGCGTCCACGTGCAGGAACCTGACATCGCGGGCAACGGCGAGCTCCGCCCGGGCGGCGACCAGCGCCCGGTAGATGCCCCGGCCACGCCACGCCGGCAACGTGGAGCCGCCCCACAAGCCGGCGAACTCGGTGCCCTCACGGAAGACCAGCCAGGCCGCGGAGACCACCTCTCCATCGGCTTCGGCGACCATGACGGCGATCTGGTCCGGGGCCGCCGAGACGCGGGCGATCAGGTCATCGCCGAGCCAGGACCAGTCCTGCCCCCAGACGACTGATTCCATGGCGGCGATGCGACGCATGTCGCCGTCGTCGGTCACCTGCCGCAGGGTGACGCCGCTCGGCAGCGCCGGTGCCGCGGTCATGTCCTTGGCCAGGCCGATGAGGACGGTCTCCTGCTCCTCCGGAACGAATCCCGCCGCGCGCAGGCGCTCGGTGAGGTCGGCCGGCTGGTCGTGCCCGCGCGTCTTCCATTCGACCGCCTCTCCACGCGCCGCGAAGTAGTCGCGCTGGCGGATGATCAACTGGTCGAGTTCGCCGCCGCGGACCCCGACGTCGCGCGGGGCGCTGACGAAGCCGCGGAACTGGCCGACGATCCGCAACAACGGACCGTCCTGCTCGTACGTGACCCCGGCGGGCGGGTGGGGAGGCGTTCCCCGCATCTGCTGGTCATAGGCCGCGAGCAAGTCGTCGATATCTGTCACAGGACAAGACAGTACGGGCTGCGACAACTGCTTTCCCCGGCGCCTGCTCAGCGGGCACCGACGACCCGGAGCCGCGTTGTTATGCGATCATCGAGGAATGACAACAAGAAAGGCCCATGGCCGCTGACCACCGGCTCGCGCTGCACGCGACGCTTCCCGACCGCTACGCCCATCATGAGGTCCTGGCCTCAACCATCGACCACCGCGGCCGGCTCGCCGCCCTGGTGGCCGACCTCGCTCAGGGCTTCACCCTCATCCCGCCCTCCTCCGCGCTACGTCCGCCCCCGCGCTACGACGCGACCGCCGTCATCTGCGACGGCGACGAGATCCGCGAGATCACGCTGACAGATCTCGATCTTTGGTTCACCCACATCGACACCCTCGGCGACGGCATCGTGCTGGCCGCCGCACGCTGCAAGCCCGCGGGCGTCGACATCGAGCGCTTTCGATGGTTGGTTCAAGAGGACGAACTAAGCCTCACCGACAACGTCCAAGTGATCGACGCAGACGGACAGACCCAATCGGCCTTCTACGCCGGCGACGGCATCGAGCAACTCCTGACGGACCCCCAGGGCAACATCTGGATCAGCTACTCCGACGAGTCGAACTACTGGTTCCCCAACCCGGACGGCACCCGCTCCTACAGTTTGATGATCGGCCTCGCCCGCTGGGACAGCCACGGCAGCTCCCCCTGGATGGCGCCGTCCCACACCGTAGACGTCGTCTGGTGCCACTGCTATGCGTTGAACGTCGGCCATGACGTGGTCCACGCCTGCCCCTACACCGACTTCCCGCTGATCGAGATCGACAGTGATGGCGTCCGGAGCATCACACCGAACCCCGTCAAACGATGCACCGGCCTGGCCGTCTCCGGCTCCGAACTCGCCTTCCTCGATCAACACCGAGCAGGAGGCGGCTTCCGCTGGGAGATCCGCAGGGCCCGCAGAGAGGACGGAGCCGTCACCGAGACAGACCGAGCAAACCTGCTGCTACCAGACGACCGACACCCGACCGGCTGGGCACGAGGAAACATCGGCAGAGACGGAACCCTGTGGCTGCACGAGAACGGCGATCCGCGCCGTTGGTACCGATACGACCTGAACCCTTGAGCCCCAGCGAATCGCCTGCTCGGCGCTTCCCGGTGCAGACCGACAACTTCGCACTGCCTACAAAGATCACGAGCGGTCACTGACAACCGCCGACGATCGGCGACGACCGAGCGATGCCTGATCGGTAGCGCCGCCCTGTGAGGAGTCAGCTGGCGAGCACGTCCGCATGACGCTTAGCACCTCCCGCCATCGTTCGCCGGCCCGTCCCTCCACCTCCAGCGCCAGCTCCACGGCCGAGCCGGAGGCGCAGAACCACATGACCCCCATGGCAGGCCCGCTGAAGATCAAAAGCCCAGGCCGATGACCTGGGCTTTTGTCTACGTGGAGCCTAAGAGAGTCGAGCTCCTGACATCCTGCTTGCAGGGACGCACGCAGACCCCGCTTCACCGGAGCGAACGCAGTTCTGCGCACTGGTCAGCCGTTTCCCGCCCCATCGGGCGCGCCGGCCACAACGTCCGGTGGGCCAGGCTGAGGAAGAAGACCCTGAACCTTCGATCGTCCCCAATCAGCTACGACGATCATGCAGGAATGGATTCACGAAACGGCGCTGACGACCCTTGCAGATGCTTCATGGCAGCATCATTGGCCGCTGACCGAAGGCACCCATTCGGATACCTGGACGGACGACCTCAGCTTCCCGCCGGAGGCCGGCCTGAGCCGTCGACGTCCTTCCAGAGCGGGTCGTCGACCACAACGCATGGCTTGACCTGGCCATTGACCACGTAAGTAGGGAGGCTCCACTGCGTCCCCGACTTCTTCGCCCCGAAGACGTGGTCCTTATCCCCGGCGAACATCATCACCAAGGTCTGCCCGTTCCCGACTTGGCGAGGATCGATTTCCACCCCGCCCCCAGCCAGCAGGCGAGCGGCCTTGGCGGACGCGGAATTCTCCCATTCCTCTGGCGAGCCGCCCCCGACGATGTCGCCCCTTGTACCCTGGCACGTCTTGCCGGCCTCGAGATAAGTGATGTCCGCGGACACCCCCATCCTCTTCAGGTCCTGTTCCAGCTTGTCGGCATCCTTGAACTCGTTCAGCTTGACGTTGATCGTGCCGTTGGTGTTCTTGGTCACCGCGTACGCGGCCTGCTCCGACCCGGTCAGCAGTGGCACCGCGACTGCCGCCACAGCGGCCAGCCCGGCCATCGCCGCCCCCGCGAAAAGTCGCTTACGAGTGCGACGACGTCGTTCGGCGCGCGCGATGATCTCGGCTTTCACTTCCATGAGAATCTGCTCCTCAAAGCTCATCTTGATGTTTCCTCCCTGACGAGGGGCACTTCGCGCATCTTGCGGCGAGCGCGGTGCAACCGCACTTTGGCGTTTCCCGGTCGGATGCCGAGAGCCATCGCCGCCTCGGTCACCGTGAGCTGGTCGATGACGACCAGTTCGAGTACGGCGCGCTCCCCCTCAGGCAGGTCGGCCATGGCCGTGAAGATCTGCCTGGCTTTCCGCTCCGCATCGATGCGTTCTTCGAGTCTGGCGAGGTCGTCCGCGTCCAACGGCCGCTGCCCGCTCATCCGGTTCGTCAACCGGGATTCCTTGAACGCCCGCCGCCGCTCGGCCGAGAGCGTGTTGCTGGCCACGCCGCACAGCCAGGCGATCTCGGTTCCTCGCCCGGCCCGGTAGGTGTGGGCGGAGTCGAGCACCGCCATGAACACCTCGGCGACCAGGTCGGCGACCATGTGGGGATCGTCGACGCGCCGAGCGAGGAATCGGGTGACCGCATCGACGTGTCGCCGGTAGAAGGCTTCGAACGCCACCGGATCTGTGGCGATCTCCGCCTGTCTGCGAAACACCGGCAAAGCTCCCTTCGTCGACTTACACCCCTGTTTGGTCAGAAGCTCCCGAAAGGGTTACAAGCGGTGCGGCGGATTTCTGTTCCTCCGGCCCAGCCGAAGCAGAAACAGCACACGTTGTCCCAGGTCAAAACCGCAAGCGGCACAACACAGAACGGGAGCGCGAGCGCCCTGTTCGTCACCCTCACCGCCCCCTCCATCGGGAGCATTCATGTCCGGCGGGAGAAGAACGGCAAGATCCAGCCCTGCCACGCCCGCCGCGACGCCGAGACCTGCCCGCACGGCCGGACGATGTCCTGCACCGACCGGCACGGCACGGAAGACCTACGCCTCGGCGAACCGCTCTGCCCTGACTGCTACGACGGCTCGGTCCTGCTCAACGCCATCAGCCCCGAACTATGGCGCCGCTTCACCCTCGCCCTGCGCCGCCGCTTCGCCCGGCTCAACGGCCTGACCGTCAAGACCCTAAGCGAGCAGGTCACCATCGCCTTCGCCAAGGTCGCCGAATACCAGCGCCGCGGCGTCGTCCACTTCCATGCCGTCATCCGCCTCCACGGCCCGGACGGGCCCGCCTCCAGGCGCTACGCCCGTCAGCGATCCCCAAGTTCTACCGGGACCTGCTGACGAGCGGGGGCAGGAAGGGCGGCCCACTCGCGCCGAACACCGTCAAGCACGTCCACACGGTGCTCCGTAAGCCCCCTGACGGACGCCGTACTCGTGGACGAACTACTTCCCAATAACCCCGCCGAAGGCGCCAAGCTCCCCCGCGTCCAAGCCGCAGAGCCGGGCATGATCTGGACCCCCGCCCAGCTCCGCGCGTTCCTCGCCACCACACAAGAGCATTGCCTGTACGCCTTCTTCCACCTGGCCGCCTACACGGGCGCTCGTCGCGGCGAACTGCTCAACCTCCGCTGGACGGACGTGGACCTCGACAAGCCCCAGATCCACATCACCGGCGCAGCCGCAGTGATCGACCGTCAACGAATCGAGGGCACCAGCAAGAGCGGACGCTCCCGCGTCGTGTCCCTCGACCCCAGCACGGTCCGAGCCCTCAAGGCCCACCGCGCCCACCAGGACGAAGAACGCCTGAGGATCGGCGAGTCCTGGAAGGGCGGCGGCGCGTACGTCTTCACCACCGGCTGGGGAGACCCGCTCTTCCCGGACACGCCCAGCTCCCTGATGCCCAAGCTCATCAAGACCCACAACAAGCAGAACCGAAGAGCCCAACTCCCCCACGCCCGCCTGCATACCTCTGCCACCTCCATGCCACGACGCTGCTCCTGGCCGGCGTACCCGTTCACGTCGTGGCGGCCCGACTCGGCCACACCGACCCGGCGATCACCCTGCGGGTCTACGCCCACGTCATCCACGAGCAAGCCGCGACAGCGGCAGAGATCTCCACCAGGGTGATCAACGAGTGACGAAGAGGTACCAGCGTGTTAGCAAGCCCATTAGCAAGATCCCGACATTGTCCTGACAAACCAAGAAGCCCCTGACGGCGAATCGCCTGTTCAGGGGCTTCTGGTTGCAGAGCCGACGAGGGGAATCGAACCCCTGACCTTCTGTTTACAAGACAGATGCTCTGCCGATTGAGCTACGTCGGCGCGGCCTATCAGTGTAGACGCTAGTGGCGTCTCTGACGAGCGACCTCGTACAACGCCACTCCGGCTGCCACTCCCGCGTTCAGGGACTCGGCGGCGGCCTGCATCGGGATGCGGGCCAGGACGTCGCATTGTTCGCGGACCAGGCGGGACAGGCCCTTGCCTTCGGAGCCGACGACGATGACGGCCGGCTCGGTCAGGAGGTCGACGTCGGCGATGTCGGTGTCGCCGGTGCCGTCCAGGCCGATGACGAAGAGGCCGGCGTCGCGGTATTCGCGGAGGGCGGCGGTGAGGTTGGAGGCGCGGGCGACGCGGAGGCTGGCGAGGGTGCCGGCCGAGGTCTTCCAGGCTCCCGCCGTGACGCCGGCCGAGCGGCGGGACGGGATGAGCAGGCCGTGGGCGCCGAACGCGGTGGCGGAGCGGGCGATGGCCCCGAGGTTGCGCGGGTCCGTGACCGAGTCGAGGGCGACGATCAGCGGGGTCTCGGCGGCGTCCTGTGCGAGGTCGACGAGGTCGGACGGGTGCGCGTAGTCGTACGCGGGGATCTGGAGGGCGATGCCCTGGTGGACCGCGCCCTCGGTCAGGCGGTCGAGCTTGTCGCGGGTGACTTCGAGCAGCGCGATGCCCTGTTCCGCGGCGATCTTGATGGAGTCGCGCACGCGGTCGTCGTTGTCGAGGCGCTGGGCGATGTACAGGGTGGTGCAGGGCACCCCGGCCTGCAGGGCCTCAAGGACGGGGTTGCGTCCGCCGATGTATTCCGGGGAGTCCTCGGAGCGGCGCTGGCGGGTCGCCCCGGCGGACGGGCGGCGGGCGCCCGTGCCCCCGCCGCGCTCCTCGCGGGCGAGGCGCTCGGAGCGGGCCTTGTCCTTGAACCAGTGACGCATCTCGGCAGGCGGGGTCGCGCCCTTGCCCTGGAGACCGCGGCGCACCTGGCCTCCGGTGCCCTTGCTCGGGCCCTTCTTCTTCGCGGGCCTCCCCGAAGCCCTACCGCCTGCTGCCATGTGAACAAGGGTACTCGGGCCGCCGGGCGCCTCACTCCACTCGGAGTGAGGCTCCGTCACCGGGACAGCTCCCAGCGGGCGCCGTGCGGTGTGTCCTCGACCGTGATGCCCGCGGCCGAGAGCTGGTCGCGGATCGCGTCGGCCGCCGCGTAGTCCTTGCGGGCGCGGGCCGCCTTGCGCTGCTCCAGGGCCACCGCCACCAGCGCGTCCACGACGGGCGACAGGTCCGAGCCGGTGCCGCGCCACTGCGGCGAACGCGGGTCGAGGCCGAGGACGTCGAGCATGTTCTGGGTCTCGGCGAGCAGCCGCGCCACGGCCTCCTTGTCGCCGCGCGACAGCGCAACGTTGCCCTCGCGCACCACCTCGTGGACGACCGCCAGCGCCTGGGGCGTGCCCAGGTCGTCGTTGAGCGCGTCCACGAACGCCTGGGGCAGCGGCGCGTCCGCGTCGACGTCGTGGATGACCTCGGCGGCGCGGGTGACGAAGCCCTCGATCCGCTGGTAGGCCGCCGCCGCCTCCCGCAGCGCCTCCTCCGAGTACTCGATGGAGGAGCGGTAGTGCGGCGCCGCCAGGTAGTAGCGGAGCTCGACCGGGCGTACCTTCTGCACCATCTCGGGAATCAGCAGGGAGTTGCCGAGCGACTTGCTCATCTTCTCCGCGCCGATCTTGACCAGGCCGTTGTGCATCCAGTTGCGGGCGAAACCGTCGCCGGCCGCCTGGGACTGGGCGATCTCGTTCTCATGGTGCGGGAAGATCAGGTCGAGGCCGCCCCCGTGGATGTCGAACGTCGGCCCGAGGTATTTCGTGGCCATCGCCGAGCATTCGAGGTGCCAGCCGGGACGCCCGGGGCCCCACGGCGTGGGCCAGGTGGGCTCGCCGGGCTTCTCGCCCTTCCACAGGGCGAAGTCGCGCGGGTCGTGCTTGCAGCTCTCGTCGTCGGTGTCGCCCGCGCCCCGCATGTTCTCCAGCTTCTGGTTGGAGAGGGAGCCGTAGTGGTCGGCCCAGGAGCGTACGTCGAAGTAGACGTCGCCGCCGGAGGCGTAGGCGTGCCCGCGGTCGATCAGCCGCTGCATGAGGGTGATCATCTCGGGCACGTGCCCCGTCGCCCGCGGCTCGACCGTCGGCGGCAGGCAGCCCAGCGTGTCGTACGCCCAGGTGAAGGCCCGCTGGTTGCGCTCGGCCACCACGAACCAGGGCACGCCCTCCTCGGCCGCCACCCTGATGATCTTGTCGTCGATGTCGGTGACGTTGCGGCAGAACGTCACGTCATAGCCGGAACGGGCCAGCCAGCGCCGGAGCACGTCGAAGTTCACGCCCGAGCGGATGTGCCCGATATGCGGCGGAGCCTGCACGGTGGCCCCACACAGGTAAATCGACGCCCGGCCGGCTTCGACCGGAACGAATTCACGGATGGCGCGCGTGCTGGTGTCGTAGATGTGCAGGCTCACGAACGCAAGGCTAACGCCTCATCGCCGTCGTCAGGCCGATAAATCAGTCTCGCAACACGACCCTGTCCGGTCGGATCCGGACAACAAGGCGCTCGGCGCCCGGCTTGTCCTGCCACGGCCGTCCCTGGTACTTCTGCGAGAGCTCCTGAATCAGCGCGCCCTCGGGGTCGGGCGTCATGGTCACCGTGCCCCGGACCTCCAGATAGCGGTACGGATTGTCGGGATCGATGACCAGCAGGCTCGCCCGGGGATCGCGCTCGAAGTTGCGCGGCTTCACGCGGCCCTTCACGGTGGAGAACAGCACATCGTCGCCGTCGGTGCGTACCCACACCACCGTCGACTGGGGGCCGCCGTCGGCATTGAGGCTGGTGACGGTGGCGTAATTGGGCGCGTCCAGGAGTTTGCGTGCTTCCTCGGGCAACTCGGCCATGTCTCTCCTTGATCGGTCTCGGATCACATTCTTCTGTAGGCTCGAAACCGCCATGGACGTGACTCCCCCCTCTTTGCTCCGCCGCCTGGGCATCGCCCTCGCGGGGCTCGCGGTCGCCGCTCTCGCCGGTGCCGCGTGCGCGCTCTCGTTCGACGACCTGCGCGCGCTCGCCGTCGTCGGCGAGGCCAGGACCGACCTCGCCTTCCTCTACCCGGCCGCCTTCGACGCGCTGCTCGTGGTCGCGCTGGTGTGCGTGCTGCTGCTGCGTTCGGCGCGCGTGCTGGTACGCGTGCAGGCGGCGACCGTGCTGGTCCTGCTCATCGTCGCCGCGGCGGCGGTCAATGTGGCAACCGCGACGCGCTTCGCCTTCGACACCCGGCAGGTGGCCGTGGGGGTGGCGCTGGCTCCGTGGGTCATGCTCGCCGTGGCCCTGTGGCTGTGGCTGCTGCTGATCAAGCACGTCCAGTCGGGCGGTGGGCGTGTCTCGGGTGCCGAGGACGACGGTGCCGCGGAGACGGACATCGTGCCGTTCCACAGGGGGCGGGGCGCGGCGGAGGCGGGTCCGCCGCCGCTGGTGACGACGAGCGCGACGGGCTCCCCCGCTGTGGCGGCGGTTGCGGTGCTTGAGCCCACGCCGGTCGTGGGGCCCACTCCCGCCCCCGAGACTCCTCCGGTCTCGCCTTCCGAAGCGGGAACGGCCAGGAGGGAGGACGAGCCCGGGTCGCTGAGCGTTCCGGTGTCGGAGCAGGTCGCCGAATGGCATGCCGCTCAAGAGTCGCAACAGCCCCACCAGTCTGAGGAGCCGGACTCGCGGCAGCCGGAGTTCCGGGAGACGGAGGCGCCGGAGCCGGAGCCGGAGGTCCGGGATGAGGTCGCGGACACGGTCGCGTCTGAGCACGGTCAGGAGCCGCCGCAGGAACGCTCCGCCGTCCGCGACGATCAGCACGGCGACGACGACGTTCCGGACGGCCCCGGCGGTGCCGGCGGCCATGACGACGAGCATGAGGACCGTGGCGCTCAGCGCGACCGCCAGGCCGACCCCGGCGACAGCGCCGCAGAGCCCACAGAGCCCGCGGAGTCCGCAGAACCCGACGCCCCCCGGCCGCAGGAGCCTCCCACCCGTCCGGTTCGCTGGGGTGACCGTTACAAGCCCACCGACGTCCTGGTCCACCCCCGCCCCGACCCCAGGAACGCCGACACCCAGCCCCAGCCCGTCCTCAGGGACGACGAACCCCGACCCAAGCCCCAGTCCCCGTCGGACGCCTCTGAGGGCGAGTTGGAGGACACCGCCCCCCACCCGGTGATCCGCGAGGACACCCCGGCCCCGTCCGGCCGTCTACGGGCCACTCCGCGCCCTCCAGAGCCGGAGGGCTGAACGCCCAGCAGGAAGGCCCGCCTCGCGAAGCGATCGTCAGAGCGATCGCGCGAGGCGGGCCGATGTATGTCCGGCGTGTCTCCGGCTCAGCTCCGGCGCACGTACGCGCGTGCGCCGGTGTGCCGGTGTGCCGGTGTGCCGGCCTGCTGCCGGTTGCTAGACGCGGTGGCCGCGCTTGAGGCCGGCGACCAGGCCGACGCCCACGACGGCGAGTACGACCTGCATCACCAGCTCGATCCAGTCGATGCCGGGGGTCGTCTCCACGCCCAGCACCTGCGCGAGCAGCGTGCCCACGAGGGCGGCCACGATGCCGACGACGACGGTGAGGATCCACCCGATGGCCTGCCTGCCGGGAAGCAGCAGGCGACCGATTGCGCCAATCACGGCACCAATCACAATGGCGCCAAGGATGGACTGGATTGTCATGGTTCGAAACCTCCCCGTGAGGTGACCCATTCACTCTCACGGGGATGTCGCTACCCGATCTCCCGCGATTATGCGCCCATTTTGGTTTGCGCAGGTCATCTGGCCGTGGTGCCGCGTGAACGTCCTCCGCGACCGCGTCCGATGCCCATCCGGGTGACGAGCAGCACGCCTATGACGGCCAGAACGATCTGGATGATGTGCTCGATCCAGTTGATGCCCCTCGTGTTGGCCACGCCGAGCGCTGACGCGATCGCTGTGCCTATCAAGGCGGCGACGATGCCGACGATGAGGGTCAGACCGATGGACATGTTCTGCTTGCCCGGCACCAGCAGGCGGCCGAGCGCACCGACGATGGCGCCGATGATCACGGCTGAGACGATCGCGCCGATCATGTGGAGCTCCCCCCGAAGACGTTCACATGTCTCGGGAAGACGTACCCCTGAGCAGGACAAACAACCCAAATGCAGGAGGAAGGCGGCGGTCCGTACCGCGCCAGTGACGAACCGCCGCCTCCGATTCTGGCGGGCTGGCTGACGACCCGCCGGGACACCCTCACGCATCCCACATGAGAGACGCCCGGCTAGCCGGAGAGGTTGACCACCAGCGCGGTCGCGACGGCGGCGATGCCCTCACCACGGCCGGTCAGCCCGAGCCCGTCGGTGGTGGTGGCGGAGACGCTCACGGGCGCGCCCGCGGCGTTGGTGAGCGCGAGCTCGGCCTCGACGCGGCGCGGCGCGAGCTTCGGCCGGTTGCCGATCACCTGGACGGCGATGTTGCCGATCTCGTAGCCCGCGGCCCGCACCTGGCGGGCGGTCTCCTCCAGCAGGGCGACGCCGGTGGCGCCCGCCCAGCGCGGGTCGGAGGTGCCGAACAGGCGGCCCAGGTCACCCAGGCCGGCCGCGGACAGCAGCGCGTCGCAGGCGGCGTGGGCGGCGGCGTCGCCGTCGGAGTGGCCCTCAAGGCCGAGCTCCCCCGGCCAGTGCAGCCCGGCGAGGCTCAGCTCGCGCCCTGAGTCCTTCGAAGCGAACGGGTGGACGTCGACACCGACGCCCACCCGTGGAAGATTCGTGTTCAGCTGTTGAGAACCTCGTCGAGAAGGGCCTCAGCCTTGTCCTCATTGGTCTTCTCGGCGAGCGCCAACTCGCTGACCAGGATCTGGCGCGCCTTGGCGAGCATGCGCTTCTCCCCCGCGGACAGACCGCGCTCGCGGTCCCTCCGCCACAGGTCCCGAACGACTTCGGCGACCTTGTTCACATCTCCGGACGCGAGCTTCTCCAGATTGGCCTTGTAACGACGAGACCAGTTGGTCGGCTCTTCCGTGTGCGGCATGCGAAGGACATCGAAAACCCGCTCAAGGCCTTCCTGGCCGACGACATCGCGCACACCGACAAGTTCTGCGTTTTCGGCTGGCACCTGGACGGTAAGGTCGCCCTTGTCGACCTTGAGCACCAGGTAGGTCTTTTCCTCACCCTTGATGGATCGCGTCGTGATTGCTTCGATCCGAGCAGCCCCATGGTGGGGGTAGACGACAGTGTCGCCGACCTGGAAAGTCATGTGACAAGTACCCCTTCCGCTGTACTCCAGGGTACCACGCATCCACAGCCTCCCGGAACAGTGAAATCCTCATAACTGCAGGTCAAAGCCGCATATTGGGGCTTGACATGCGCTCAACTCTATGCCTGACATTTCCGGACATAGCGAATGACCTGCGGGGGCGCGGATATGACCATGGATTCGGATCGATATGGTTGGCGCTGCACTCACGCGCCGTTGATACATGCGCGAGAGCCCCCGACACGCATGCGCAAGACCCAAGGAGTACCCGCTCGTGACCAGCCGTCGCTGGATTGTCGCCGCCGCAGCGTTCTTGGCTGCCCCCGTGCTCGCCGGCTGCGGCGCGGGATTCGACGCCACCACAGCCAAGCCGTACGCCCCTAACGAGGCTCAGGTCCTCATCGAGAACGGCGCTTACGGCTCGCGTGGCATCAACATCCCGCAGGCGTTCATCCTCGGCCCCGACTCCGGAGCCCAGCTCCCGTGGCGCGGCTCCGCCCCGATCTATCTCAACATCCTCAACACCACGGCCACCCCCGACACCCTTCAGGCGGTCTCGGCCGGAAACATGGGCTCGGTCAAGATCGCGACCCCGATCCAGCTCCCGAGCAACCAGCTCGTCAACACCGGCAAGCCCAGCCCTCAGCTCATGCTCGAAGGGATCTCCAAGAGCCTCAGGGGCGGCGAGACCATCAAGCTGGACCTCCAGTTCGCCAACGCCGGCACCGTGTCTCTCAACGTGCCTGTGGTGACGCGCAGCCGCGAGTTCGCCGACTACCCCCCGGCCCCCGGCGCGACCCCCGCCCCCACGCCCACTCCCTCCGCCTCGGCCCCCGCCGAGGAGGAGTCGCACTAGCAGCAGCCCCAAGGCAGCCGAAAACCCCTTGTTCCGGTACGCACCACGTACCGGAACAAGGGGTTCTTCAGTCGTCCACCACGTCGAACTTGTAGCCGAGGCCACGCACGGTCAGGATGCACCGCGGGTTGGACGGATCGGCCTCGATCTTCGCGCGCAGGCGCTTGACGTGCACGTCGAGCGTCTTGGTGTCGCCCACGTAGTCGGCGCCCCAGACGCGGTCGATGAGCTGGCCGCGGGTGAGCACCCGTCCGGCGTTGCGCAGCAGCACCTCCAGCAGCTCGAACTCCTTCAGCGGCAGCTGCACCTGCTCGCCGCGCACCGCCACCACGTGCCGGTCGACGTCCATGCGCACCGGCCCGACGGCGAGCACGGCGCTCTCCAGCTCCTCCACGACGTCGCCCTGGCGGCGTAGCACCGCCCGGATGCGGGCGACCAGCTCGCGCGAGGAGAACGGCTTGGTCACGTAGTCGTCGGCGCCGAGCTCCAGGCCGACGACCTTGTCGATCTCGCTGTCCTTGGCGGTCAGCATGATCACCGGCACCCTGGAGCGCTGCCGCAGCGACCTGCACACCTCCGTGCCGGGCAGGCCGGGCAGCATGAGGTCGAGCAGCACCAGGTCGGCGCCGTTGCGGTCGAACGTGTCGAGCGCCTCCGGCCCGGTGGCCGCGACGGACACCTCGAACCCCTCCTTGCGCAGCATGTAGGACAGGGCGTCCGAGAACGACTCCTCGTCCTCGACGACGAGCACCCGGGTCACGACTCCTCCTTCGCCGGCCGCGTGACCGGCAGGATGCTGTGTCCGATGGTTCGTGGGCTCCGCTCAGTCACGGGCTGCCTCCAGAGGGGTTGCGGGTGGTACGGCCACCGCCGTGCCGCCGAAGGCCGGCAGGCGGAGGGTGAAGGTGGAGCCGGACCCTTCCTTGCTCCAGACGGACACCTCGCCGGCGTGCGCGACGGCGACGTGCTTGACGATGGCGAGGCCGAGACCGGTGCCGCCGGTGGCTCGGGACCTCGCCGCGTCGACCCGGAAGAAGCGCTCGAAGATGCGCTCCAGCGCCTCCTCCGGGATGCCGATGCCCTGGTCGCTGACGCTGATCTCGACCGAGTCACCGGCCGGTCTGACGCTGACGACGACCCGGGTGTGTTCGGGGCTGTAGGCGACGGCGTTGTCGATGAGGTTGCGCAGGGCGGTGACGAGCAGCTCGTCGTCGCCCCAGGCGCGCAGGCCCTCGGTGCCGCCGGTGACGATCGCGATGTCCTTCGCCGCGGCCTTGGTGTTGCAGTGGTCTATGGCGTCCTGGACGGCCTCGTCGATCGGGACCTGTTCAGGGGTGGGGATGGGCTCGGCGCCCTGGATCCTGCTCAGCGTGATGAGGTCCTGGACGAGGTAGTTGAGCCGGGCCGCCTCGTGCTGCATGCGGTTGGCGAAGCGGGTGACGGCCTCGGGGTCGTCGGCTGCGTCCTGGATGGTCTCGGCCAGCAGGCTGAGCGCGCCGACGGGGGTCTTCAGCTCGTGGCTGACATTGGCGACGAAGTCACGGCGCACCGCCTCGACGCGCCGCCGCTCGGTCTGGTCCTCCGCCAGCACGAGCACCTGGCCGTAGGAGCCGAGCGGCGCGACGCGGACGGCGAAGTTCGTGGTCTCCTGACCGAACTTGTGGCCGGCGACGTCGATCTCGCTCTCGCGGATCTCGCCGTCGCGGCGTACCTGGCGGGCCAGGGCGAGCAGTTCGGCGGCCATCAGCCGATCCCCCCTGACCAGCCCGAACGCCCGCGCCGCCGAGCTGGCCCGCAGCACCCGGTCGTGCGCGTCGAGCACCACGGCGGAGGAGGGCAGCACCGCGAGCACCGAGGCCACGCCCTGCGGCAGCGCCGTCGCCGGCGTCACGCCCTCGTCGGCGGCGGTGCGGCTCGGCGCCTCGATCTGGTTGCGGTAGAACAGGACCGCCAGGGCTCCCACGACGAACCCGGCCAGGGCCGCGAAGCTCATGGCCATCTCACTCATGTCTTCGATGGTAGGTGGCCCGTTTCGGGGGCCAAGCCCTCTCACCAGGGGATGAACGTCCCTTTCGTGGAAAGTTCATCTCGCGGTCGGGGTTCGTTCATCAAGCGCCTCGTACGGTGACGACATGCGCGACGCCTACCATGAAGAACTTGAAGGACTGACCGACAAGCTGGTCGAGATGACCAGGCTGGTCAGGTCCGCCATCTCCCGTGCCACCACCGCCCTCCTCGACTCGGACCTGGCGATCGCCGAGAGCGTCATCTCGCGCGACGAAGAGGTCAACGCGATCTTCGCCCAGATCGAGACCACCATCTTCGACCTGATGGCCAGGCAGCAGCCGGTGGCGGTGGACCTGCGGCTGGTCATCACCGCGCTGCGCATGGGCACCGACCTGGAGCGGATGGGCGACCTCGCGGTCCACGTCGCCAAGGTCACCCGGCTGCGTCACCCCGACTCGGCGATCCCGCCGCAGATGCGCTCCACGATCGTGGAGATGGGCCAGATCGCCGAGGCCCTCGTCACCAAGGCCGGGAGCTGCGTCGCCTCGCGCGACGTGGAGTCGGCGCTGGAGCTGCCGCAGGACGACGACGCGATGGACCGGCTGCACCGCCGGCTGTTCCGGATGCTGCTCAGCAAGGACTGGCAGCACGGGGTGGAGGCGGCCATCGACGTCACGCTCATCGGCCGCTACTACGAGCGTTACGCCGACCACGCCGTACGGGTCGCGCAGGACGTCGTCTACCTCGTCACCGGCAGCCGCCCGAGCTGAGCCGGCCACCGGTGAAGGCCGCGCCGTTAGGCTGGGGCCCGTCAGGCGTCGGAAGGGGCGGGCCTCATGGAGCGCGGTCGCTGCTACGCGTGCAGGCGGGAGTTCGACTACGACCCCGCGGACGTGACGATGTTCCTGGTGGACCGGGCGACCGGGCTGCCGCCCGGCATCACCGTCGCGGGCACGCTGCGGCCGGCGACGCCGGAGGCCGTGGCCCGCTCGGTGGACCTGCCGGTCTGCCCGGACTGCGTGGACAAGGCCGAACGGGGTCTCCCGTTCGGCCCGACCACGGGCGGGTGAGCCTCAGCGGCCCTGGTTGGCCACGGCCTCGATGGCGGCCTTGGCGGCCTCGGGGTCGAGGTATTCGCCGCCCTTGACGAGCGGGCGGAACTCGGCGTCCAGCTCGTAGCGCAGCGGGATGCCGGTCGGGATGTTGAGCCCCGCGATGGCCTCGTCGCCGACGCCGTCGAGGTGCTTGACCAGGGCCCGCAGCGAGTTGCCGTGGGCGGCCACCAGCACCGTGCGGCCGGCCGCGAGGTCGGGCACGATCTCGTCGTACCAGTAGGGCAGCATGCGCTCCACGACGTCCTTCAGGCACTCCGTACGGGGCATCAGCTCCGGCGGGAGCAGCGCGTAGCGGCGGTCGCCGGCCTGGGAGAACTCGTCGTCGTCAGCGATCGGGGGCGGCGGCACGTCGTAGGAGCGGCGCCAGAGCATGAACTGCTCGTCGCCGAACTCCGCGCGCGTCTGCGCCTTGTTCTTGCCCTGGAGCGCGCCGTAGTGGCGCTCGTTGAGCCGCCAGCTCCGCTTGACCGGCAGCCAGGCCAGGTCGGCCTCGCCCAGCGCGAGCTGGGCCGTCTGGATGGCCCGGCTGAGCAGGCTGGTGTGGACGATGTCCGGGCGCAGCCCGGCCTCCACGAGGAGCTTGCCGCCCCGGCGGGCCTCTTCCTCGCCCTTGGCGGACAGGCTCACATCCACCCAGCCGGTGAACAGGCCCTTCGCGTTCCAGTCACTCTCGCCGTGCCGTAGCAGCACCAAAGTCGCCATGGCCCAATCCTAGGGGTGGCCGGTCCGCGCGGGCTTTCACGGTCCGGGGCTGGCTTTCACGGTCCGGGCGGGCTCTCAGCGGTCGGGGTCGGCGAAACGGGCGAACGCCTGGAGGTTCGCCAGTGACTCGCCGCGCTTGGCGCGCCAGGCCCACTCGCGCCGGATCGAGGAGGCGAAGCCCAGCTCGAGCGCCCGGTCGAACCAGTCGTCCGCGTACGTGAGCACGCAGCCGAGCAGCCGGTCCACCTCGTCGGCGTCCACGGCGGCCAGCGGGACACGGCCCACCAGGTAGACGTCGCCGACGGGGTCGAGGGAGAAGTGCACGCCGTACATGGAGCCGTTCTTCTCCAGCAGCCAGCGCTGGAACTCCTCGTGGTTCTCGTCCGGCCTGCGGCAGAAGAACGCCTCGACGTGCAGCACCCGCTCGCCGACGATGAGCCAGGTCATGGTGGCGAGCTTGTGCTGGCCGGGGAGCCTGACGAGGAACGCCCCCGGCCTCGGCTCGTCGTAGGTGACCTCCGAGGCTTCGAGCGCGGCTTCGACGACTTCTCGTACGGCTTCTCGCATGGTTACGCAGGCTACAGATTGATCGCCACGGGCGTCTTGTGCAGGTGAGCGACGGCGGCCGAGTAGACCTCCACCAGCCGGGACGCCGTGGCCTGCCAGCCGAAGGCGGCGGCGTGCGCGCGGGCGCCGTCGGCGAGCCGGTCGCGCCAGGCGGGCTCGGTGACGAAGCGGCTCAGCGCCCGCGCCCACTCGGCCGGGTCGTGGGTGTCGAGGAGCAGGCCGGAGACGCCGTGCCTGACGGCGGTGCGCAGCCCGCCGACGGCCGCGGCGGCGACCGGCGTGCCGCACGCCTGCGACTCCAGCGCGACGAGGCCGAACGACTCGCTGTAGGACGGCACGACCGTGACCGTGGCCGCGCGGTACCAGTCGGCGAGCTCCTGCTGCGGCACGGCGGGCACGAGCCGGACGACGTCGAGTATGCCCCGCTCGACGGCCAGTTCGGCGAGGATCGACGGGCGGGCGAGCCCGTTGCCCGACGGGCCGCCGACGCAGGCCACGACGAGCCGCCCGCGCAGCGACGGGTCCTCGATGAGCAGCCTGGAGGCGGCCCGCAGCAGCACGTCCGGCGCCTTGAGCGGCTGGATGCGGCCGACGAACAGCAGCACGTGCGCGCCCAGCGGCAGGCCCAGGCGGTGCCGGGCGGCGGCCTGCGAGGCGGGACTGAAGACGTCGAGGTCGACGCCGGGGTTGACGACGGCGACGCGCTGCTCGGCGGCGCCGTACAGGTCGATGAGCTCGCCGGCCTCGTCGGCGGTGTTGGCGACCAGGCGGTCGGCGATCTGCACGACCTGCTCCTCGCCGACCACGCGGGCCTGCGGCTCGGGCTTGTCGCCGGCGGCGAGCAGGAGGTTCTTGACCTTGGCCATGGTGTGCATGGTGTGGACGAGGGGGACGCCCCAGCGCTCCTTGGCCAGCCAGCCGACCTGGCCGGAGAGCCAGTAGTGGGAGTGGATGACGTCGTAGCGGCCGGGGTCGTACATGGCCTCGATGCGCAGCACCTCGGACAGGAACGCGCAGAGCTGTGCGGGCAGGTCGGCGCGGTCCATCTCCTCGTACGGGCCGGCGGTGACGTGCCGGACGAGGACGCCGGGGGCGAGCTCGGCCACGGGGGGCAGGTCGCGGGCGGTGGCGCGGGTGAAGATCTCCACCTCCACGCCGAGCTCGGCGAGCCGTCTGGCGGACTCGACGATGTACACGTTCATGCCGCCGGCGTCGCCCGTTCCGGGCTGGTGCAGGGGCGACGTGTGCATGCTGATGGTCGCGACCCGGCTGACCCGTCGTCGCCTCACTCGACATCACCTCCCTGCTGCTAACCATCCAGATTTTTACGACATTCCCGACATGTCACCACACCGGGGGCACGTCGGACGCGGCGGCCCCGCGCTGGCAGGATGTGGGGCATGCGGAAGACGGCTGTGGTGACCGGGGCGAGCAGCGGGATCGGCGAGGCGACGGCGCGCCGGCTCGCCGCCGAGGGATACGACGTGGTGGCCGGCGCGCGCCGGCGCGACCGGCTCGACAAGCTGGCCGCCGAGGTGCCCGGCATCCGGGCGGTGACGCTCGACGTGACCTCCGACGAGTCGGTGGCCGCGCTCGCGGCCTCGCTGGAGCGCTGCGACGTGCTGGTCAACAACGCGGGCGGCGCGTTCGGCCTGGAGCCGGTCGCCGAGGGGCGGCTCGCCGACTGGCAGCGCATGTACGACGTCAACGTGCTCGGCTCCCTGCGCATGACCCAGGCGCTGACCCCCAAGCTGATCGACTCCGGCGACGGCGTGCTGGTGATGCTGACCTCGACCGCCGGCCTGGTGTCGTACGAGGGCGGCGGCGGCTACTGCGCGGCCAAGCACGCCCAGAGCTCGATGGCCGAGACCCTGCGCCTGGAGCTGGTCGGGCAGCCGGTGCGCGTGGTGGAGATCGCGCCTGGCATGGTGCGGAGCGAGGGCTTCGCGGTCACCAGGTTCCGCGGCGACCAGGAGGCCGCCGACCGCGTCTACGAAGGCGTCCCCGACCCGCTGAGCAGCGACGACGTCGCCGACGCCATCGCCTGGTGCGTCACCAGGCCGGCTCACGTCAACATCGACCGCCTGGTCATCCGGCCGCGCGCCCAGGCGGCCCAGCACAAGGTGCACCGCGTCAGATGATCAAGGTCCGGTGAGCAGAATCCGATGAGCAGGGTCCGGTGAGCAGGCCAGTCGGGGCCGTCACCCGGGGCACGACCGGCCACAACCGGCTGCGGCGCTGCGACCGGTGGGTGGTCGCGGTGCACGGGCGGCGGCTGCGGACGGCCGAGTGGCCCCTGGTGGTCGATCTGGGCTACGGGGCCTCGCACACCACGACGCTGGAGCTGTTCACGCGGCTGCGCCGGGTCGCGCCCCGCGTCGAGGTGGTGGGCATCGAGATCGACCCGGCGCGGGTGGCGCTGGCGAAGCCGTACGAGCGGGAGGGCCTGAGCTTCCGGCTCGGCGGCTTCGAGCTGCCCGTGGACCGGCCGCCGGCGCTGGTCCGGGCGTTCAACGTGCTGCGGCAGTACCCCGAGGCGGACGCCTGGCGCTACTGGGAGGTGCTGTGCGGCAAGCTGGCCCCGGACGGCGCGCTGGTCGAGGGCACCTGCTCGGAGAACGGGCGGCGGGCGGTGTGGGTGGGCCTGTCGCCCGAGGGGCCGGGCACGCTGACGTTCTCGGCCAGGTTCGACGCCTTCGAGCGGCCCTCCGACCTCGCCGACCGGTTGCCGAAGTCGCTCATCCACCGGAACGTGCCCGGTGAGCGGATCCATGCGTTCCTGCGCGATTTCGACCACGCCTGGGCGGTGAGCGCCCCCTACGGGGCGCACGGGGCGCGGCAGCGCTGGCTGGCCGCCGTACGTCTGCTGGCGGGCTCCTGGCCGGTGTGCGACCGGCCGCCGCTGGGCGGGTGGCGGCGGTGGCGGCTGGGCGAGCTGACCCTGCCGTGGGCCGCGATCGATCCTCGTACGGGCTCCGCGCCCTAGCCGAGCCGCGCCTCGAAGACCTCGTACGCCGCGGAGTCGAACAGCACGAACCTGACCTCCGTCACCGACGTCTCCGCCGCCCGCACCGCGGCCACGGCGATGCGGGCGGCGTCGTCCATCGGCCAGCCGTAGATGCCGGTGGAGATGGCGGGGAAGGCCACCGTGGCGGCCTCCAGCTCGTCGGCCACCCGCAGCGACTCGCGGTAGCAGGAGGCCAGCAGGTGCGAGCGGTCCTCGGCGGCCGAGTGGACGGGCCCCACGGTGTGGATCACCCAGCGGGCGGGCAGCAGGCCCGCGGTCGTGGCCACGGCCTGGCCGGTCGGCAGGCCGCCGCCGTAGTGACCGGCGCGCAGCTCCCTGCAGGCCCGCAGGATGTCGGGGCCGCCGCGCCGGTGGATGGCGCCGTCCACGCCGCCGCCGCCCATGAGGGAGGAGTTGGCGGCGTTGACGACGGCGTCCACCGGCTGCGCGGTGATGTCGCCCTTGACCAGCGTGATGTTCATGTCCGGCTCTCCCCTCGGCAAGGTTCCGGTGTGTGACATCCGGCACCCGAATGCCAGCTCGACGCTTTGTAGAGCTACCCTGAAGGACGTGAAGGGTCTTGGCGAACTTGAGCGCAGCATCATGGACATCCTGTGGGCGGAGGACGGCGCGCTGACCGCCCGCGAGGTCGGCAGGCTCATCGCCGACCGTGACCTCGCGCCGACCACGGTGATGACCGTTCTCGACCGCCTCACCCGCAAAGGGTTCCTGCACCGCACCCGCGACGGCCGGGCCTGGAGATATCAGCCGGCCGAAAGCCGCGACGCCTACATCGCCGAGCTTATGCTGGAAGCCCTGGGTATGACGGGCGACCGGTCGGCCGCCCTCACCCGCTTCGCCCAGGCCGTGTCAGGCCCGGAGGCGGACATCCTGCGCAGAGCCCTCACGGAGCTGGAGGAAGAGTGATCACGGCAGCGGCGCTGGCGGTGCTCGCTACGGCGTGCGCCCTCGGCTCCTGGCGTTTCACCAGAGCCGGCTGGACCCCGCGCGCGCCGCGGCTGGCCATCTTTCTCTGGCAGTCCCTGGGCGTGGCCTGGGGGCTCGCGACGACCGGCGCGATGCTGGCGTACGCGGTCCAGCCCTACGACCTCGGCGTGCTGCCGGGGCTCATCGCGTTCGCGCGGGGGGAGACTCCGGCCACCCCGTGGGACGCGCTGCACGTGCTCGCCATGATCGCGGGCGTCACCGCGCTGGCCGTGCTCGTCGCGGTGCTGCTCACCGCCGGTGTGCAGGCGCTGCGGGCCCGCCACCGGCACCGCACGCTGCTCGCGCTCATCGCCCACGACGACCCGGCGATGCCGGGCGTGCGGGTGCTCGACCACCCCGGCGCCGCCGCCTACTGCGTGCCGGGGCTGCGCTCGCAGGTCGTGGTGAGCGAGGGCGCGCGCAGGCTGCTGTCGCAGGACGAGCTCGCGGCCGTGCTGGCGCACGAGGCGGCGCACGTACGCGAGCGTCACGACCTGGTGCTGCTGCCCTTCGCGGCGCTGCGCAGGGCGCTGCCGTGGTCGAAGGTCGTGGCCGACGCGCAGGCGCAGGTGGAGCTGCTCATCGAGATGGCCGCCGACGACCGGGCCCGGCGCTACTGCTCGCCGCGCAGGCTGGCCACGGCGCTGCTCAGGTTCGGGTCGGCGGGCGCCATGCCCACGCCCCACGGCATGCTCGGTGTGCACGCCCACAACGTCATGGCGCGGGTGAACCGCCTGGTCAAGCCCGGTCCCGAGCTCGCGGCGACGGTGCGTTACGGTTATCTCACGCTCGCTGTGACATTGCTCACCGCCGCACCCACCCTGTGGGTCTACCAGCTCTGATGCTTGCTGGTGTTAACTACCGCGTTTGCAATTGCAAGCAGCGGGAGGCAGACTATGGGTATGGCACTACCCAAGGTCGGTTCGATCGGTGAATACATCCGCGAGCAGCGGCAGCAGGCGAAGATCTCCCTGCGCCAGCTCGCGGCGGCTGCCGGGGTCTCCAACCCCTACCTCAGCCAGATCGAACGGGGGCTGCGCAAGCCGAGCGCGGAGATCCTCAACCAGATCGCCAAAGGTCTGCGGATCTCCTCACAGGCGCTCTACGTGCAGGCCGGCCTGATCGAGGACCGGGAGCCGCCGAGCGACGTGATCACGGCGATCCGGGCCGACTCGCGTCTCACCGAGCGGCAGCGCCAGGTGCTGATCGACATCTATGAGTCGTTCCGCAAGGAGAATCCGGAGGAGGACGAGCAGACCTCCCAGAACGCTCGCCCTCACTCCGGATCCGAGCAGGACGACGAGCCGCTGCCCGAGGAGTTTCTCGCCGCGCTTGAGCCCTACGCGGCGACCTCACGCAACGGCAACGTCACCCAGGAAACCAAGGAAGGTTAACCCATGACGCTCGCGACCGAGGTCAAGAAGCTCACCGATTCCAAGCCGTTCTACGTCGTCGCCGGTGTCGGCGACTACGCCGTCGAGAAGCTGCGCGAGCTGCCCGAGCAGCTCCAGAAGCTCCAGTCGCGGCGCTACGAGCTCGCCCGCGACCTGCCCGAGCGCACCCGCGCCTACGCCGACAGGGTCGAGTCCGTCGCCCGCGAGTTCCCCGACAAGGCCCGCGAGTACGCCGACCAGCTGACCAACCGCGCCACCGAGGTCTACGAGGACCTCGCCACGCGCGGCCGCAAGGTCGTCAGCCAGGCCAGCGGCACCGCCGCCCTTGAGCTGGAGGAGGTGTCGGAGGCCGCCGAGCCGCCCGCCGCCAAGCCCGTCGAGACGAAGAAGCCGGCCGGTCGGCCCCGCGCCGCCACCAAGGCCGCCAAGGCCTGATCCGCGCGCATGACCCGCGCGGCCGGTCGCGCACGGCCCGTCTCCGTCCCACGGAGACGGGCCTTTCTCGTCGGGGGTGCCCGGCTGTCGGTCCCGGCTATTAGGCTGGGGAACGGTTTTTCATCAAGGGCGTTGGGCGGAGCCGACACATGAGTCTGATCAACGGAGTCTTCAACCTCCTCTTCCTGGTGCTCGCCGCCGTCATCTTCGGCATGTCCGTCTACGCGCTCGTGCACGCGCTACGGGTGCCGGCCAATGCGTTCCTCTCGGCGGGCAAGCTCCAGAAGCCGCTCTGGCTGCTCATCCTGGTGCTCGCGACGCTGTTCTCGGCCGCGAACGCCTACGAATACCTCATCACCTTCCTCTTCCTCGGCAGCAGCCAGTTCATGGGCATCGGGCTCGGGATCTTCTCGATCCTGGCCGTCATCGCCGCGGCCGTCTACATCGTGGACGTCAAGCCCGCCGTGAAGGGCATGGGCCGGGGCGGCAACAACGGCCCCTACGGGCCCTGGTGACCCACTCCGAGCGCGCCGGCCAGGAAGGCGAGGATCTCGTCCCGGGCCGCGAGCGTGGGGTGCCCTTCCTCGTCCACGAGATGGGCGGTGACCACGCTGTGCGGGGTCCCCACCACGTCACGGAAGAACGGCGGCGGATCGTCGCCGGCGACGCCGTCAGGTAGGACCCGGCCGTCGAAGGCGTCTCCCAGGAGCGCCTGATAGGCGGCGAAACGCCGGCCGGTGCACCAGCGGTCACCCTCGAAGCGATAGCCGAGCACCTTCAGCCCGTCGCGCCTGACGCGCTCGCGCACCGCGAGCGCGTCGGCCTCGCTGAGCTCCAGCCCGGCGGGGTCGTCCAGCGGCAGTGACGGATGGTTGACCACCGGCGCGATGACGGCCGGCTCCAGCGCCATCGTGAGGGCGAAGTTGCCCGTGAAGCACAGTCCGATCGCGCCGACGCCCGGGCCTCCGCACTCGGCGTGGGCCTGCCGCGCGAGCCCGCGCAGCCAGGCCGTGACCGGGCTGGTGCCGCCTCCGGCGAACGCCCGGAACTCGGCGCTCACGCACGCGCGGCGGAGGACCTTCTCGCCGTCCTCGACCGTTGGATAGGCCCCGTCCCTGCCGAAGAGCGACGGAACGTGGACGGTGAAACCGGCGTCCCGTATCCACCGGGCCAGGCGGAGGACGTCAGGGCTGATGCCCGGCATCTCCGGCATCAGCACCACCGCGGGGCCGGAGCCCGCGACGTACACCGTCTTCACCACCCCCTCCACTTCCACACTGCGACGGAGGAAATCGGTGATGGGATCGTCAAGGCTCATGAGGGCAGCCTGTACCGATCGGGCAGCCCGGGGCGACCGGCCGGATCGCCAGGTCCAGGGGTAATCTCGCCACAGCCGTAGCAAGGAGGGCGAGCGTGAGCGAGCTGCGTGTGGGCGTCCTGGCCTATCCGGGGTGTTTCGCCTCCGAAGTGTTCGGCGTCCCCGACCTGCTGACGATGGCCACCCACCTCGGCGGTCCCGACCTGGTGAGCTACGAGGTGGCGGTCATGTCGCCGCGCGGCCGGGTCGCCGCCTCGGGCGGCACGACGCTGGGCGTCTGCCCGGTACGCGAGGTGGACGTCCTCGTGGTGCCGGGATTCGAGCTCGGGCCTGCCCTGGACGTGGACGCGAGGCTGGCGCCCCTCGGCCCTGAGATCGCCGTGATCCGCTCGCACGCGGCCACGGGCAACGCCGTGGTCTCCATCTGCGCCGGCGCCTTCCTGGTCGCCGAGGCCGGGCTGCTCCACCGGCGCCGGGCCACCACGGCCTGGCTGCTCGCCGATGAGCTGGCCCGGCGCTGCCCGGACGCCGAGGTCCAGGCCGAACACCTGGTCGTCACCGACAAAGGGGTGACGACGACGGCGGCCTTCAGCGCCATGTACGACTTCGCGCTGGCGCTGATCCGCGAGCACAGCGGCCCCCGCGTGGCACGGACGACCGCGCGGGTGGCGCTCGTCGACGACGCCCGCTCGTCCCAGGCCCCGTACGTCGACACCCGGCTCCTGCCGCAGCCCGGGCACCAGTTCTCACGGCGGGTCATGCGCCGGCTCGACCAGAACCTCGCCGACCCGTACGACCTGGCCGCGCTGTCGAGGGCGTTCAACGTCAGCACCCGGACGCTGCTGCGGCGCTTCGCCGGCGAGACCGGCCGGAGCCCGCTCGCCTACCTCCAGTCCTCGCGGGTCCGCCGCGCCCGCCATCTCCTTGAGACGACCGACCGCACGGTGGCCGGGATCGCCGCGGCGGTCGGCTACCGGGACCCCGGCACCTTCGCCGCCCTGTTCGCCCGGCACACCGGGCGGCGCCCGCAGGACTACCGGGCGGCCTTCCGCCGCGACGCCGGCTGAGGACACCTTCCACGCCGGACACCGAAAATCTGTGTTCGCCGCAGTAGACATTCGTGGCCGTTGAGGCTAGTGTTTCTCATATCGCAAGGAACGGTTGGACCGGGCAGCGGAAACATCGGCACCACGACGAACTGCCCGGAGCACGATGTACGGCAGAAGGTCGGACGTGAAGGGCCAGCGCAGTTGTAAGGGGCCCAGATCGTGGACGCGCTGCCACAGGTGAAGTTGGACAGTGGTCCGGAAGATAGAGATGAAGGGAGTGTTGAACGCCATCGGGATCGCCCGCTGCCGGCTGAGTCTCGCCGCTCGGGTACCGCAGTTCCACAGATAGGAAGGTGGTCTACGGTCACGCATCCGCGATCCCCGCATCACCGCCGTTCAGCACGGCGAATGCGGAAAACAGTGAGCCGGCCGAACGGCCGGTAGATGGTGTTGAACTCTTCGGGGCCCCGGCGCGACACGCGCCGGGGCCCCCTGTGCGCGTTCTGGAAAGGAATGTATGGATCAACCTCGCTCGGCTGCCGAAAGTGGAGCCGGCGCCGAAGACCGGTTCGACGATGAGGATTACCCCGCCTACAGCATGGGCGCGGCCGCGGAGATGCTCGGTGTCAGCCCCGCGTTCCTGCGGGCTCTGGGCGCCGCGAAACTGATCGAGCCGAAACGCTCCAGCGGCGGGCACCGCCGCTACTCCCGCTACCAGCTACGGCTGGCCGCGCGCGCCAGGGAACTCGTCGATCAGGGCACGCCCGTGGAAGCGGCCTGCCGGATCATCATCCTGGAGGATCAGCTCGCCGAGGCGCTGCGCATCAACGCCGCGCGCGACCGCCCGGCCGGGCAGTAGCACCCGTGACGCAAGAAGACCCGGCAGCGTGAAGCTGGCCGGGTCTTGGTGTGGCGCTCTCGGGTCAGGCGGCCACGATGTTCTCGGCCTGCGGGCCCTTCTGGCCCTGGGTGATGTCGAAGGACACCTTCTGGCCCTCGTGCAGCTCGCGGTAGCCGCCCTGGGAGACGATGTTGGAGTAGTGGGCGAAGACGTCGGCGCCGCCGCCGTCCTGCTCGATGAAGCCGAAGCCCTTTTCGGAGTTGAACCACTTCACGGTGCCAGTAGCCATGATGATCTCCTCTTGATCGGTGCCAAGCCGAGATCCGCACCTTACGGATCTCGCGTCGCCAGATAGGCCCACACCCGGAGAAGACCGGCAAACAAAAAATGCACCCGACGCTACATACCGTCAGGCGCACACAAGTTCATTATGGGTACCACAACTGCAACTGCTGTCAGCCTAGCACACGGTCAATCGTGATGCGCACGCGCAGCGATGCCAACCTTTCTCCACGGCCACGGCGTTCAAGGGGCAGTGCCGACATGAGGAGAGACGTTGGATCGCGATGCCGCGTTCACGGCGTTCCTGGATACCCACCAACGCCCGCTGCTGCGCCTGTGCTATCTGCTCACCGGAGAGGTCCATCTCGCGGAGGACCTCCTGCAGAGCGTGCTGGTCCGCATGCTCGGACGGTGGCCGAAGCTGCGTCACATCGACAATCTGGACGCCTACGCCCGTAAGGCGCTGGTGAACCAGTACATCTCGTGGCGACGGCGACGCGGCTCGGGCGAGGTGCTGAGATCCGAGTTACCGGAGCGCGCCCATTCGAGCGAGGACTCCGCCGTCCTGCGGATCGTGCTGCGTCAGGCGCTCATGCGGCTGACGCCCAAGCAGCGGGCCGTGCTGGTGCTGCGCTTCTACGAGGACCGGACCGAACGCGAGGTGGCCGAACTGATGGGCTGCTCGGTCGGCACGGTCAAGAGCCAGGCGCACCACGCGCTGGCGCGGCTGCGCGCGCTCGCGCCCGAGCTGGCGTCCTATCTGCCCGTACTGAACGACGACCCGGCCTGGAACGAGGGGGCACGCCGATGACCTGGCTCGGAGACCAGCTCGGCCGCATCGCCGACGAGATGCCGCAGCACGACCTGGGCGCGACGGTGATGGCGCGCTATCAGCGGAGAAGGCGCAACCTGATAGCGTTCGCCGCCGCCGCGACGGTCGTGGTCACCCTGCTCGCCGCCACGATCGGGGCGCGGGCGTTGCTCGCGGAACCTCCCGCCGCGGTCGCTCCGTCCCTCCCGCCGGAGCGGTCGAGCATCAGCGTCGGCGTGGTGCCGACGGTGGAGTCGGCGGTCCTGATCGTGGCCCTGAGGATGGGCTATTTCCGGGAGGAAGGGCTGAGCGTGCAGCCGATGTTCCTGCCCGGGTCGGCGCAGGGGGTGCCCTTGCTGGAGGCGAACCGGCTGGATCTGATCCAGCTCGACTACGCGACGTTTTTCCGAGCGACCGAGTCCGGCAAGCACCTCAAGATCGTGACGGCCTCCCATCAGTCCGCGCCGGGAACGCTGGCCCTCGTGGTGAACACCACCTCGAAGGTGCGGACGGTCACCGGCCTCAAGCGCAAGAGGATCGCCGTCCACCAGCTCGGCGGGCTCCCCTCGCTGGCTCTGACCGCCGTGCTGGAGCGGGCGGGGCTGACGTCGAAGGACGTCGTGCTGGTCGAGTCGCCCTATCCCGAGATGCTCGGCGGGCTGAAGGGGGGACGGTTCGACGCCGCCCTGCTGGCCGAGCCCTTCGTCACGGTCGGACGTGAGGGCGGGCAGGTACGGGTCCTCGGGGACGCGATGAGCGGCGACCTCGCGAACCTGCAGACCTCGGGCATGACCGCCACCGAGAGGTGGATCCGGCGCAACCCGCGCACGCTGGCGGCCTTCCAGCGCGCGCTGGGCAAGGCGGCACGCCTGGTCGCCGCCGATCCTGAGCTCGCGCGCGCGGCGCTGCCCACGTACACCAAGATCTCCCAGAAGGTGGTCGCGAACGTCACGCTCGGCTCCTATCCGGACAAGGTGGATCTGACACATCTGACGCGGATCGCCGCCCTGGCCCGCGCTCAGGGCTGGCTCAGGCGCCTGCCGGAGCCCGGAGAGGCGGTCGCGAAGACCGAGTGAGCGCGAGGGGCCTCAGCCCGGCTGGTCGATCTGCCGGGCCAGGCCGTCGAGCAGGGGCCGCAGCCCGAACTCGAAGAGCCGGTCGAGATCGAGGTCGAACTCCCCCAGCTCACCCAGGAACGCGGCGAAGGCCCCGTATCCCGGCGACTCGCTCACCGCCCGCATGCGCTCCTCCTGCGCGCTCATCCACTCCTCGTCCGACAGGCCGGTGGCGGCGCGGGCCCGCCGCTCCTGCTCGAAGTTGGCGGCCAGGCCCTGCACGAAGCTGTAGAGCAGGATGTGGACGTTCATCTTGGCCGTCGCGTCGAGCCGGGTGCCGGCCAGGGCGCTCATCACCCACTCCGAGTGCTTCAGCAGGCCGGCGGAGGGCAGCGGGCGGTACAGCGAGGTGACCCCCGCCATCCAGGGGTGCGCCCGGTAGGCCGCCCACTGCAGCCGGGCGCTCGTCTCCAGCGTCTCGCGCCAGCCGGCGGGCCGTTCCTCGGGCAACGGGTGGTCGTCGATGACCGCGTCGACCATGAGCAGGACCAGCTCGTCCTTGCCGCTGACGTGGCGGTAGAGGGACATCGTGGCCATCCCCAGCCGGTCGGCGAGCGCGCGCATGGTCAGCTCGTCGAGCCCGTCGGCGTCGGCGAGCTCGACGGCCGCGCGCACGACGCGCTCGCGGGCGTCGCCCGGCCGTCCCGGTCCGCGGGCCGCCTGCCCCGCGCCGCGGCGGGCCGCCGGGCGGCCGGGCCCGCGCTGCTCGGCGACCACCGTGCCGACCCGCGGCTCGGCGATCACCACTCCCTCCTGGGCCAGCAGCGCGAGGGCCTTGGCGGCGGTGGCCAGGGCGACGTCCCAGTCGCGGGCGAGCTGGCGGGTGGAGGGCACGCGGTCGCCGGGGCGCAGCCTGCCGTCGGCGATGCGTCGCTTGATGTCGCCGGCGATGCGGGCGTAGGGCGGAGTGTCCATCTCATCCCCTGTTCTAGTACAGATCTCTCCATCCTAGCCTTGCTGCCTGCTGTATGTACGCCGTACATTCAGTTCCTGCGTACAACGTACAAACAAAGGAGCGGAACATGAAGGTGCTCATCTCGGGCGCGAGCGTCGGCGGTCCCGTCCTGGCCTACTGGCTGGGGCGGCACGGGATCGAGGCGGAGATCGTCGAGCGGGCCCCGGCCCCGCGCACCGGCGGGCAGGCCATCGACGTCCGGGGCGCGGCCCTCACGGTCGCCGACCGGATGGGCGTCCTGGAGCAGGCCAGAGCCCTGCGGACCCGGATGCGCGGCATGTCGATGGTGGACGGCTCCGGCGCCGAGCTCATGCGCAGCACCGAGGGCACGCTGAGCGGCGGCGCGTTCGACAGCCCCGACGTCGAGATCATGCGCGACGACCTGACCGCGCTGGTCCTCGCCGCCGCCGGCCCCGCCATCGTGTACGGCGACTCGATCGCCGCCCTCGACCAGGACGCGGACGGCGTGGACGTCACGTTCGACAGCGGCCGGCGCGAACGCTACGACTACGTGGTCGGCGCCGACGGGCTGCACTCCAACGTACGCCGCCTGGCCTTCGGCCCCGAGGAGCGCTACGTCCGCCACCTCGGCGCGTACGTCTCCATCTTCACCGCGCCCAACTTCCTCGGCCTCGACCACTGGCAGACCTGGTTCCGCGACGGCCAGGTGGGCGGCGTCGTCTACAGCGACCGCGACACCACCACGATGCGGGTCAACCTGGGCTTCGAGGACGGCCCGATCGCCTACGACCACCGCGACCTCGACGCCCAGAAGCGGCTCGTCCAGGAGCGCTGCGCCGGCCTCGGCTGGGAGGTGCCCCGGCTGCTCGACGCGATGGGTAAGGCGGACGACTTCTACTTCGACGCGATGGCGCAGATCGTGATGGACCGCTGGTCGGCCGGACGGGTGACGCTGGTCGGCGACGCCGGCTACTGCGCCTCGCCGCTGTCCGGGCAGGGCACCAGCCTCGCCATGGTGGGGGCGTACGTGCTGGCGCAGGAGCTCGGCGCCGCCCCGGCCGGCGCGTTCGACCGCTACGAGCGGCGGATGCGCCCGTTCGTGGCCGCCAACCAGGCGCTCGCCACCGAGAACCCCGGCCAGGGCGCGGCCCCGGAGAGCATCCAGCGGGCGGCGCACGCCATCACGCTCGATTGACGGGACAAACCGCTACGATTTGCCGCCATGACCGGTATCAGACTCACGCTGGCCGCGCTGGGGGCCACCGCTCTGACGCTGACCGCCGCTCCCGCCGCCCTCGCCGCGACGGCCGGGATCACGGACGACGTCACGATGACCCTCGGCAAGGACGGCACCCTGCACGTGGTCGAGAAGATCAGCGGCGGGTCGAGCGGTCTGAAGCGCACCTTCATCACCCGCACCCGCTACGACGACGGCAACGACCGCCTCTACCGGATCGAGAACGTCAAGGGCGGCACGTTCGACGGCGACACGCTCACCGTGACGAGCGGCACCGTCGAGTACGACGTCAAGGGCGCGGTGATGTCCTCGGGCGGCGTGGAGGAGCTGCGCTGGTTCGCGGTGAGCGGCTGGAACCAGCCGGTCGCCAAGGCCACCGTCAAGGTGGAGGGCCCCGGCCAGGTCCAGAACCTGTCCTGCTTCGCCGGCGAGCTCACCTCGGCCGTCGGCTGCACCGCCGCCTCCATGGACCACTCCGCCACGCACGCCGACTTCGAGCAGGAGGACCTCGCGCCCGGCGAGGCTTTGACCGTCGTCATCGGCTACCCGGCGGGCTCCAGCAAGGGCACGCCGATCCTGGAGCGGCGCTTCTCGCTGGCGTCGGCGTTCACGCTGAACACCGTCACCGGCGGCGCCCTGGCCGGCCTGCTGGTGCTGCTGCTCGGCGGCGTGGGCCTGCTCTACTGGACGCGGGGCCGCGACGCCCGCGCGACGGGCGGCGGCCAGGGGGCGGTCAATCCCGTACAGAACGGGCACTTCTCCCCGCCGGACGGGGTCCGGCCCGGCCAGATCGGCACGCTCGTGGACGAGCAGGCCGACGTCGTGGACGTCACCGCCACCATCGTGGACCTCGCCGTCCGTGGCTACCTGCGCATCGACGAGCAGCCCCGCCAGACGTACGACGCGCCCGACTGGCTGCTCGTACGGCTGCCCACCGCGCCGGCCGACGCCCTCCTGCCGTACGAGAAGGCGCTCCACGACGCCATCTTCGACGGCCGGGACGCGGTGCTGCTGTCGCAACTGTCCGGGACGTTCGCCACGCACCTCGGCAAGGTCCGTGACGCGCTCTACGCCGACGTGGTCAAGCAGGGCTGGTTCGCCCGCCGTCCCGACACCGAGCGCACCCGGTGGACGACGGCCGGCGTGGTCCTCATCGTGGCCGGCGTGCTCGCCACGGCCGGGCTCGCCTGGTTCACCACGTACGGGCTGCTCGGCCTCGCCGTCATCATCGCGGGCGGCGCGCTCGCCATCGGCGGGCAGTACATGCCGGCCAAGACCGCCAAGGGCTCGGCGGCGCTGGCCCACACCCTGGGCTTCCGCGAGTATCTGTTCTCCGGCGAGCTGGGCCACGTGCCCGAGCAGCACCGGGTGGAGCTGTTCTCCCGCTATCTGCCGTACGCGGTGATCTTCGACGGCGTGGAGCACTGGTCGCGCGTGGTGGCCTCCGTCACCGGCAACGGCCACCAGGCCGACAACCTCTACTGGTATCACGGGCCCGCGGAGTGGGACCTGTCGAAGTTCGCCGGCTCGATGCGCACGTTCTGCACGACGACCTCGGGCGCCATCTCCGCGACCCGGCAGTTCCGCAGCCTGTAGGCCGCCCGCGGCTAGCGGATCCTCACCTCGCCGACCGGCAGTCCCCCGCCCAGCACCGGCGGGGCGGCCACCTCGGCCAGCTCCGGGGCGTCGAGGCCGAGCGAGCGCAGCGCCGCCACCGTGACCGGACCGCGGGCCCGCGCCGAGCCGTCCTCGATCTTGACGGTGCCCGCCCTGCCGTCCTCGAACGCGAACGCGTCGAACCCCTCGGCGCCCGCCTTCAGCATCAGGCCGGGCAGCGCGCGCATGAGCTTCGCCTCGGGCCGGTCGGTGCCGGACGTCCACTCGGGGTGGGCGCGCATCGCGTCGAAGATCTTGCGTTCGTACGAGTCGGCCGACGACCTCGGGAACGCGCGGAACGCCTTCGTCACCCCCAGCATCGACACGAAGAACAGCGGCGCACCGCAGCCGTCCACGCCCGAGGCCGCCACCCGCTCGCCGGTGAACTCCTCGACGGTCGCCCTGATCGCCCGCTGCAACGGGTGCGACGGCTCCAGGTAGGTGGTCAGCGGCCAGTCGTTGACCACGCAGGTGGCCAGCATGGCGGCGTGCTTGCCGGAGCAGTTCATGTAGATCCGTCCGTACTCGGTCGAGTTCCGGTCGAACGGGTGGTCCTCGGGGCAGCGCAGCGCCGACTCCTCCAGCCCGGCGCCCGCGAGGATCTTGCGTACCCCGTCCACGTGGAACGGCTCGCCCGAGTGCGAGGCGCAGGCGAGCGCCAGCAGCTCGTCCTCCAGCGCCAGCCCGCTGCGCAGCATGCCGAGCGCCTGGAGCGGCTTCATCGACGAGCGCGGCGAGGCGGGCACGTGCACCGCGCCCCGCGTCTCGACCAGGCGGCCTTCGGCGTCCACGGTCAGCATGCGAGCCTGATGCGTGGACTCCACGAACCCGGACCGCACCACTTCCACGATCAACGACATATCCGTACCCCTTTCGGGACGAGTCTATGAAGGGTCTTTCCTGGTCCAGAATGAGATGTCATGCGAGCAGTGGTGCAGCGAGTGAGTTCAGCGTCCGTGGAGGTCGAGGGCCGGACGGTCGGCGAGATCGCCGAGCCCGGCCTGCTCGTCCTGGTCGGGGTCACGCACACCGACACCAGGGCCGAGGCGGCCAAGCTCGCCGCCAAGCTGTGGGGCCTGCGGATCCTGCACGGCGAGAAGTCGTGCTCCGACGTCGCCGCCCCGCTCCTGGTGATCAGCCAGTTCACCCTCTACGGCGACGCGCGCAAGGGCCGGCGGCCCACCTGGCAGGCCGCCGCCCCAGGGCCCGTCGCCGAGCCCCTGGTGAACGCCGTCGTCGAGGAGCTGCGCGCGCTCGGCGCCCACGTGGAGACAGGCGTGTTCGGCGCGGACATGAAGGTCTCGCTCGTCAACGACGGCCCGATCACCCTCGTCCTCGACTTCTGAGCTCCCTGATCACCTGATCCGGCGGCGCAGCGACGGGTCGATGGAGACGTTGCGCCCGGCGTCCGGCGGCACCACGACCTCCTGGCTCGCCGCGACGCCGCCCGCCAGCAGCGGCGCGTCGACCGGCACCGTGCGCTTGACCACGGCCAGCGCGATCGGGCCCAGCTCGTGGTGGCGGGCCGCCGAGCCGACCACGCCGACCTCCTGGCTCTCGAAGATCACCGGGTCGCCGTGCACGGGCAGCGTGTCGACGCTGCCGTCGAGGTGCAGGAACACCAGGCGGCGCGGCGGGTGCCCGAGGTTGTGCACCCGGGCCACGGTCTCCTGACCGCGGTAGCAGCCCTTGGTCAGGTGGACCGCCGCGCCGATCCAGCCCACCTCGTGCGGGATCGTCTTGTGGTCGGTCTCGAAGCCCAGCCGCGGCCGGTGCGCCTCGATGCGCAGCGCTTCGTACGCCCACAGCCCCGCCAGCGGCCTGCCCAGGTGCTCGGGCAGCTCGGCGCGCGGCACCAGGACGTCCGCGTCGGCCGTGGAGAGCACGGCGAGGTCGTCGGCCCGCGACACCTCGACCCGCAGCATGAACCGCATGCGGTCGAGATAGTCGATCAGGCTCTGCGCGGTGCCCGGCTCGACGTGGGCCAGCACGCTCTCGCCGTCGTCGACCAGGGTCAGGTGGTGCAGCACGCGGCCCTGCAGGTCGAGGTCGAGCGTCTGCGTCCACTCGCCCGGTTTGAGAGTGTCGAGCTTCTGCGAGGTCAGGTCGTTGAGCCACTTCAGCCGGTCGGCGCCGGAGATCCGGATCACCTCGCGGTTGCTGCGATCGACGACCGCCTCGCCCTTGGCCAGCGCGCGCTGCTCGGCGAACAGGTCGCCGTAGTGGGCGGCTACGTCGGAGTCCGGGGCGTCAGCGGCGACCGCGCCGGGGAGGTCGAGCAGAGGGCTACGCATGCCTTCCAGGCTATCGGCAGTCGCGGCAACGTCCGAAGACGGTCAGGTGGTGCACGTCGGCGACGAACCCCATCTCGTCGTCCAGCGCCTTCACCAACCCCTCGGCCAGCTCCGGCCGCACCTCGAACACCTGGTCGCAGCCCCGGCACACCAGGTGGACGTGGTCGGCCTCGGCCGCCAGGTGGTAGGTCGGCGCGCCGTGCCCGAGATGCGTGTGGGTGACCAGCCCCAGCTCCTCCAGCAGCTCCAGGGTGCGGTAGACGGTCGAGATGTTGACCCCGCGCGCCGTCTCGCGCACCTTGACGCAGATCTCCTCAGGTGTGGCGTGCTCCAGATCCTTGACCGCTTCGAGGACGAGCTGGCGCTGCGGCGTGACCCGGTAGCCCTTCGCACGGAGTTCCTCGTGCCACTGCGTCTCGGTCATGCTCCCGAGTCTACGGCCCGGCGATATTCATTTGCCTCCCGCGCGAACCACCACATAACTTCGTGGGTACGCGGAAAGGAGGTGGTCCGAATAATGGTTAGTCATAGTCGGGCTAGCGAGGTGGTTGTCCGCTGACGTCGCGGACGCTTGTCTCGGTCTCGTGACGTGACGCGAATTCGAGGCAACTACCGGGGCCCCTGACAGCCGGAGGGCGGGAGCGAACGCATCCCGTCCGTGGTCCATCCGGCCCACCCGCACGAGCGGGCGGAGTGTTGTCCGGGGCCCTTCTTCATTTCCCGGCCACCGATGAGTTCCGCGCCCGGTCCCGGTCCACAGATGTGCACCCGCACATCCACGGAGAGAGGGACCATGAGCGCCAACCCCCTGCCACCCGTCGTCGACGCCGCGACCTGGCGGCGCGAGCTGGACGCGCTGCGCGCCCGCGAGAAGGCCGCCACCCGTGAGCTCGACGCCATCGCCGCCCAGCGCCGCCGCCTGCCCATGGTGCGGCTGCCCGACTACGTCCTGGACGGCGAGAACGGCCCTGTCCGGCTGGCGGACGTCTTCGACGGCGCGCGGCAGCTGATCGTCTACCACCACATGTGGTTCCCGGGCAAGGAGTGGCAGTGCCCGGGCTGCACCGGGTTCACCGCGCAGTTCACCCGCCTGGACTTCCTCGACGACTACGACGCCAGGTTCGTCGTCGTCACCCAGGGCCCGATCGACGAGGCGCTCGCCTACAAGCGGCGCGTCGGCAACACCATGACCTGGTATTCCACCGCCAACAGCCCGTTCGGCGCCGACGTGGGCGCCCCGCCCGGCGGCGGCTTCGCCGTCAACGTGTTCCTGCGCGACGGCGACGACGTCTACCGCACCTGGCACACCGACGGGCGCGGCACCGAGCAGCTCACCCACACCTTCGCGCTGATCGACCTGCTGCCGTACGGGCGGCAGGAGGAGTGGCAGGACTCACCGGAAGGCTGGCCCCAGTCGCCGGCCTACAGCCGCTGGGCCTCCTCTGAGGACGTCGCCGCCCGCTACGGCCCCGGCTAGCCTCGGCGGCGGGTCAGTGCTCGCCGCGCGGCGTGACCCCCAGGTCGGCGCAGGCGCGGCGGTAGAGGGACACGACGGCCTTGCGCACCTGTGCGCGCTCGGTGAGCGTCTCGCCCCACGGCACGCGTACGCGCTCGCCGCCGTCGATCGTGAACTCGATCGCCTCGGCGTCCACGTCGCTGGTCACCGCCGTGGTGGCGGACGGCCGGCCGGCGAGGGCCCGGACGATGAGCAGGGAGTCCCCGGCGTGGTCGTCGTTCATGTGGCGCTTGATCGCCTCGACCGCGTCGGGGGTGAACGGCGTGCTCACGCGACCTTCTTCAGCTCGGCCGACATGTGGTCCGACAGCGGCTGCCCCATGGCGGCCATCTCGTAGGCCCACATGAGGTTGCCGTTGACCAGCCCGTAGAGGCGGTAGCCCGCGGTGTATTCCTTCGCGCTGGCGGTGCGGGCCACCACGTCGGTGCGCAGCTCGATCTTGTGGAAGACGACCTCGCCGATGTAGATCTCGACGATGCCGGTCGGGTGCGAGAGCACCACCTCGAGCTGCCGGTCGGGCAGGGCCCGCCAGTAGCCGGACTCGGTGGCCAGCGGCCGGACCCGGTTGCCGTCCGCGTCGAGCAGCCAGGTGCGGCTGACGTAGGTCAGGAACGGCTTGCCGTTGTGACCGAACTCGATCTCCTGCCCGAAGTTGAAGCTCTCAATCGTCGGGTAGCCGCCGACGCCCGCGCCCTCCCACCGGCCGAGCAGGAACGCGATCGGCTCCAGGGCGGGGTGCACCTCAGGTTCTTCCATGGTCCCCAAGCCTAGTGGCCGGGGCTAGGGTGGCGGGCATGGCACGATCTCTGGTGATCAAGGTAACCGCCGGGGCCGACGCCCCCGAGCGCTGCAACCAGGCGTTCAACGTCGCGGCCGCCGCGCTGGCGAGCGGTGTCCCCGTCTCCCTGTGGCTGACCGGCGAGTCGTCGTGGTTCGCGCTGCCGGGGCGGGCCGCCGAGTTCGACCTCCCGCACGCCGCGCCGCTCGCCGACCTGCTCGGAGCCGTGCTGGCCGCGGGCCGGGTGACGTTGTGCACGCAGTGCGCGGCCCGCCGCGGGATCACCGTGGACGACGTCATCGACGGCGTGCGCATCGCCGGGGCGCCGACGTTCGTCGAGGAGGCGACCGCGGAGGGCGTGCAGGCGCTCGTCTACTGAGCGCTCGTTCCCTCCGGCAGCGGGTCGGGGTGGGCGGGCGCGGCGCAGCCGGCCCGGCACGCCTCCAGCTGCGCCGCGAACGCGATGCCCAGGAAGAGCGCGATCGAGCTGAGGAAGGACCACAGCAGCAGCGCCATGACGGCCGTCAACGGCCCGTACGTCTCGCCGAACGAGCTGTTGTTGTCCGTGTAGAGCGCGAGCGCCAGCGTGAAGGCCGTCCACAGGGCGAGCGCCACCAGCGCGCCCACGGCCAGCCAGGTGTGGCCCGGCTGCCGCCGCCGGGGCGAGGCCCGGAACAGCGTGACCGTGCTCACCATCGCCAGCAGGAAGCCGAGCGGCCAGCGGACGAGCGAGAACGCCTGCCGCGTCCCGTCCCCCCAGTCGTAGACCTCGGAGAGCGCGTGGCCGAGCGCGCCGCCGCCCACCAGGATCGTGAACCCGGTGATCATGAGGACGCCGGAGGTCAACGCCAGCGCGGCCGCCCGCGCGTACTTGCGGGGGAAGGGCCGGTCGCGTTCGACGCCGTAGATGCGGTTGGCTCCGCGCTCGAACTGCGCCATCGCCGTCGCCAGCGCCACGAGCGTGGTGCCGAGGCCCAGCAGGAGGGCGAGCGTGCCGGAGGTCTGGTTGCCGCCCGCCAGCGCCTCCTTGACCGCCTCGGCCCCGCCGCCGGGCGCGAGGCCGCGCAGCGTGAGGCCCAGCACCCGGCCGAGCCGGCCGTGGTCGGTCACCTCGCTCAGCCCGACGAGCGCGATCGTGCCGGGGATGATGGCCAGGCAGAGCTGGAAGGCCAGCGCGCGGGCATGGCTCATGCCGTCGCCGTAGCGGAACCTCACCAGCGAGTCGCGGACGAGCTGCCAGCCGCCGTAGTTGCGCATGGTCGCCCAGGCGTCGTCGGCGGACAGCTCCTCGCCGCTCATCGTCCGGGTCTGGGGGACCGTAACCGTTGAACCCACGGCGAACCGTCTACCCCGGTTCGCCGGAATTCATCAGGGAATCAGTCGGCCAGGACCGTGGCCAGGCGTTCCTGGCGCAGCGCCTCGTAGCGGGAGTCGTCGAGCGGGGCGAGCTGCCCCACCCGCCAGGCCAGCAGCAGGTCGGCGAGCGCCGGGTTGCGGGCCAGCGCGGGGCCGTGCAGGTAGGTGCCGACCACGTGGCCCGCGTAGCAGCCTTCGTAGCCGTCGCCGTTGCCGGTGCCCTTGACCGTGCGCGACAGCGGCCGGACGCCGGGGCCGAGCCGCGTGACGCCCATGTGGTTCTCGAACCCGGTCAGCGTGGGCAGGCCGAGCGCCGCGTCCACCTCGGCCACCAGCTCGCCCACGGCGCGGGCCGGGCCGCGCGTGCTCGCGATGTCGAGCAGGCCGATGCCGTCGACCGGCTGCCCCTCCTCGCCGCCGAACGTGCTGCCCATGATCTGGTAGCCGGCGCACACCGCCAGCATCGACGCCCCGCCGGCGATGGCCCGGTGCAGGCCACCGTCCTTGCGCAGGCGCTGGGCGGCCAGGATCTGCGGGCGGTCCTCGCCGCCGCCGATGAGGTAGACGTCGCCGCTCTCCGGCACCGGGTCGGACGAGCGCACGTGGATCGTCTCGGTGTCGATCCCGCGCCGCCGGGCGCGCTGCTCCAGCACCAGGACGTTGCCCTGGTCGCCGTAGGTGCTCAGCAGGTCGGGATAGATCCAGACGATGCGCAGGACGCTGTCAGACGGCACGACCGAACTCCGATCGGATCTGCTGGAAGGCGGTGTAGTTGGCGATGACGTCGACCCGGCCGGGCGGCTGCATGGCCAGCGCCTCGTTGAACGAGCCGCACAGCGTGAACGGCACGTCCGCCACGTCGAGCCGGAGCGCGAGGTCGAGCCGGCGTTCGCCGGTCACGAACACCGGACGGCCGCGCAGGATGCGGTAGTCGACGTCCCACAGCCACGACGTGTCGCGCCCGTCAGGGCCCTGGGCGTTGACCGACAGGATGATCGGCAGCTGCGCGTCGGCGACGTCGAACGCCTCCAGCCAGCCCGCCGGGTTCTTCGCCAGCAGCAGCCGCGCGTGCCGGCCGTCGCGCTCGACCATCGTGTAGCGGCCGGCCACGGAGGTGACCTCGCGCAGCCGCGGCAGCGCCCGGTCCACCGGCACCCCGAACGTCTCCGCCACCGCGAGCGCCATCACCGCGTTGGAGCGGTTGGCCGAGCCGGGAAGCTGGATGTCGAGCATCCACCGCTGCCCGCGCGGGTCGATCGCCGTCTCGTCGTCGAGCACCCAGTGGGGCTCGGGACGGTGGAAGGTGCACTCACGGCAGGCCCAGAAGGAGTCCTTGCGGTCGAGCGGGCCGCCGCACTCGGGGCAGCACCAGGAGTCCTCCTTCCAGCGCTGGCCGCCGGCTACCCAGGTGACCGAGGCGGCCGTCGAGGCGCCCCAGGTGACCAGCGGGTCGTCGCAGTTGGCGATGACGTGCGTGGGCTTGCCCGCGAGCGCGCGCCGCCACTTCTGCGCCAAGAGCCAGATCTCGGCCGCGCGGTCCATCTGGTCGCGGCTGAGGTTCATCAGGCAGACCACGCTCGCGCCGGTGGTGTCGAGCACCTCGGGCAGGTATTTCTCGTCCACCTCCAGCACGCCGTAGGGGGCGTGCTTGTGCTGCGACAGCGCCGAGACGTGACCGGCCGGCATGTTGGCGCCGAAGGCGTTGGTCGCGACCTCGCCGATGTCGAGCAGGGCCGAGACGATCAGGCGGGTGGTGGTGGTCTTGCCGTTCGTGGCGCTGACCAGGGCCAGCTTTCGGTCGCGGGCCAGCTTGCGCAGGAGATCGGGCTCCAGCATCAGGCCGACCCGGCCCCCGATCACAGAGCCGTCACCGCGCCCGGTCATCCTGGACAGCGTGGCGGCACTGCGGCCCAGGGCGCTGGCGAGCTGAGCCCGCAGAGGAAGCTGGGTCATGTGCAAGGATCCTAGTCGGGATTGGGCCGTACTCTCGTTACGCACACGAAAACGTCCTCCGTCCGCCCCCGTCAGAGGGCCGGGACCGGGGTGGGGAAGGCGAGCTCAGGAGTGCCGCCGTGGTCGAAGGGCAGGACGAAGCGGCGCGGCCAGGACAGCACGCCTTCGAGCCATCCCGCCCCCATCGTCTGCCCCACGTGCCGGATCCTGGCCGACGCCTCGATGCCGATGGCGACGGTCGTGATGTCGCGCTGCACGGCCTCGTTCTCGTCGTCGCCCAGGATGACCCGCCAGGCCAGCGCCCGGTTGCGGTCCACCTCCATGGACAGCGGGTGGTGGCGCAGCGCCTTGGCGCGGTGGCCGAGCAGCTCCGTGTGCACCCGCTCGGGTGACCCGTTGACGGCGGGGCCGGCGTGGGGCGGCCGGAACAGGGCGTACTCCATCGGCGGGGCGGGGCTGCGCAGGTTGGGGGCCGGCTGCCCGTGCGGGAAGAGCCGGTCCACCTCGTGCAGCCACCGCACCTGCGGGATCACCCACGACGCCCCAGGACGCTCGCCGCCGCCCTCCAGCCCCGCGAGCAGCCGCGTGGCTTTCTCGGCCGCCTTCTCGGTCAGCAGTGTGGGGTCGAACCAGCTCCGCAGCGACCAGGCCCGCCGCTGCACCGACCGTTCGACGAGGGTGGCGAGCAGGCATTCGCGCCGCCGCGCGGGCAGCTCGCCCCACGCCGCGGCGAGGACGCGCGGCACGCCCGGCAGCGGCCGGTTGCTGACGAAGGCGAGCACGACCGTGTCGCACCAGATGCGCAGCCACGCCCATTCCGGCGCGTCGGCGAGCACGTCCGCCTCGCGCAGCTCGACCAGCGTGCACGCCTGTCCGCCGCGGCACTGGGCGCCGCAGGCGGCCGACCGGCGGCCCCTGATGGGCGGCGGCGGCCCCGGCAGCAGCTTCTCCCTGGACTCGCCGAGCGGCACGCGGACCCGCAGCGGCCGGTCCATGCCGTCGGCGAAGACCGCGGCCGAGCCGGGCTGCAGCGACACGACGTGCCTGGACTGCTCCTCGCTGAGGTTCATGGCCGCGCCGACGAGCTTCCTGTCGTCCTCGGCGGGCAGCCGGTGCACGACCTTGAGCGCGGTGTTCTTGACCACGTCGGAGACGAGCTTGGACGGGATCTGCTCGGCGACGACGATGCCCTCGCCGTACGCCCTGATCTCGGCCAGCATCCCCGCCAGCAGCTCGACCGCGTGCGTCGAGGCCCGCCCCTGCCCGCGGTCGCGCAGCAGCCGGTGCGCCTCCTCGATGACGATGACGTGCCGCAGGTCGTGGGACTTCTCCTTGCGCGCCCGCATCCGCAGGTGCTCGACGATCCGGATGATCAGCGTGCCCATCAGGAACGCCTTGTCCTCGTCGTTGGCGACGTCCTCGATGGCGAGCACGACGTTGCGTTCCAGCAGGCCGCCGATGTCGGCGGGGTGGCCGCCCTCGAAGAAGCGCCCGGCCGAGCCGACGCGCAGCGAGCGCAGCCGCAGCGAGATGAAGCCCTCGACGTCGGCCTGGACCTCGCGGCCGTAGCCGATCTCCTTGATGACGTCCATGGCGTGCTGCTGGAGCTGTTCGAGGGTGGGGACGCTGGGCGGGACGCTGGAGCCGGGGACCGCGCCGCCGGTGACGACGTCCCAGCCGGTGGCCTCGTAGACGCGCTGCAGCGCCAGCGACATGATCTGCGGGAACGGCTCCTCGGCGTCGAAGGCGGCCATGAACAGCGCCCTGATCATGTCGATGTGGGCCTGTACGGGATAACCAGGCTCAGGTTCGAGCGGGTTGACGCTGAACGGCACGCCCTCGGGCGCGGACGGGTTGATCACGGTGACCGGCTCGTCGACGCGGCCGGCCATGGCGGCGTACTCGGACTTGGCCGGCTCGATCGCCAGCCACGGGATGCGCGCCCGGCTGAGCTGCTCCAGCAGGTGCCGTACGGTCTGCGACTTGCCCGAGCCGGTCGCCCCGGTGACGAAGGCGTGCCGGTTGAGCGTGGCGAGCGGCACCCGGAACGAGCCGACGGCGCGGTCCTGCCCGTCGAGGATCTCGCCGAGCTCCAGCTCGCCCCCGTCGGCCTCGGACGTCACGTCGAAGAAGCCCGAGTCGAGCACGCGGACGCCGGGCACCTCGCGCCGGGGCAGCCCGGCCAGCGCGGCGAGCGCTCCCGCGGTCGCGGCGAACGGCGCGGCGGCCCCGTCGGCCGGGTCCTGCACGGTGACGGCCAGCGACTCCGCCAGTGAGTACGCGGCCCCGTGGGAGCTCCGCAGCCGGTAGGGGTGGTGGCTCATCTCGACCGACCCGACCAGCACGGGCGCGAGCTGCCGCAGCTCGTCGGCGGTGGCGGCGCCGGCCAGCACCCGCACGTTCCAGAGCCCGGCCTCGCGGAAGGCGTCCAGCTCCTGCATGCGCCGCTCGGCCCGTTCGGCGTCGAACCTGGAGCGCTCGGAGGCGTCGCCGTACTGGCGCAGCACGTTGAGCTGGGTGCGCAGGTGGGCCACCTCGGCGTCCAGCAGGTCGGTCGGCTCGGCCACGACGAGCCAGGCGAACGGCCGCGACATGAGCGTGACCAGCGTCGCCTCGAACAGCGTGGGCCGGGTCAGCTCGTCGTGGTCGGCGTGGCGTTCACGGCCGCCCAGCGGCGGCGCCTGCCGTCCCGGGCAGGGCGCCCACACCAGGTCGGCCAGGTCGGCCAGGTATTCGTCGGAGAGCTGCACGCCGCGCGCCCCGCCGGGGAACAGCAGCGGCTGCGGCCCCCTCGGCCGGTCGGGCACGTCGGTGGCGCGGCGCGGCTGGCGCGGCGGCGACAGCGGGCCCGCGTTGGTGATGAGTTCGAGCGGCGCGCCGGATCCCCGTGACAGCCAGCCGATGACGAACGGCCGGTCGCGCTGCGCCGCCGACAACACGGCGGGCAGCACGGTGACGAAGTCCCATTCCGCCGACGAGCTTCGCGAGGGCGCGGCGATCGACTGGATTCGGTACCAGGGCCCGCTCAGCGAGACGCTCGGCTGCATCATCAATCCCCCAGAGACGGTTCTCGGCCAAATTCCAGCAACCGCCAGCTCGTCACCTTGACATTGACCATGTCATTACCCGGTCATGCCCGGCCCTTTCGCCAGTCGAGCCGTGGCGGGGGCGGTCCGAGGTTGGGCGGCGGCTTCTCCTCCCCGTCGGCGCCCTGGGGGTCGAGCGCCGGCGCGGACTCGCGCACGTCCTCCAGCTGGCCGAGTGTGGTCTTGGGGAAGGTGAGGATGGCGGGGTTGGCGTCGGCGAGGCGGACCCGCCGGCCGGTGGCCGTGGCGTCGGTGACGATGACGGAGGTCGTGGGGAGCTGCTGGAGCTCGTGCGGCTCGACCAGGAACTCGCGCGAGCGCTGGAGCACGCGCTCCTTCTCGGAGATCTTGTCGGCGGTGCGGCCCCACTCGGTGGACTCGGTGATGTCCTCGGCGAGGTCGGCCTCGCTCTCCTCGCGCAGCTCCCGCTCGTCGTCCACCTGGGAGACCGTGGAGGTGTAGCCGCCGTTGAGCCCCGGCAGCGACGCGCTGATCGTCTCGGTGAGCTGGGCCAGCTCCAGGCGGTGCTCGGTGCCGACGTGCTCGCTCGCGACGCGGGCGTCCTCGGCGTTGCCGAGCCGCATGAACGCCACCGCCGCATGCCCTCTGCCGAGTCGTTCGCGCACGGTGGGGGTGAGCGAGCGGTAGGTCAGGACGAGCCCGGTGCGCGAGGTCTCGCAGGCGTCCATGAGCCGATCGAGCACGTCGCCCCTGAGCTTGTCCGCGCCGGCCACGATGATCGTGTGGTACCAGGGCCGGTCGGAGGCGGGCGACTGGCGCAGGATGTGGGTGAGCGCGGTGGCGACGTACGTGCCGAGCACCCGGTTGCCGAACACCCCGGCCTGCCGGTCCATGCTCACCACCCGCAGCCGGGCCGGCGGCAGGCGTACGGCCTCGGTGCCGAGCGTCTCCAGCTTGCGGAGCTGCGACTCGAGTGCCCAGGCCCGCTCGATCACCACGCGGTCGCTGACGCCGCGCCCGAAGAGGGTGCCGATGCGTTCGAGCTGGGTGGCGGTGAGCAGCCCGAAGCGCAGGTCGTCGCGCGGGTCACCGACCTGCGCGAGCGCCCGCAGGGCGGCCGTGACCTGGCTGATGGTGGCGTTCTCGCCCAGGACCTCCAGCACCCGTTCCAGGATGGCGTTGTCGAAGCTGAGGTCGCGGGTGGTGCGGTGCTCCTCGCTGACGCTGACCACGTGCGCGAGGACGTCCGCGAACGCCTCAGGCTTGAGCGTGGCGCCGAGGTCGAGCTTGGGCAGGTCCACCGGCAGCACCCACACGAGCGGGTCGTCGCCGCCCTTGCGGGCCAGCTCGATGAGGTCCTTGGCGATGGCGCCCTCGGAGAGGTCGAGCACGGTGAGGTGGCCGCCGCTGTAGAGGCGGGTCGCGCCGAGCAGCGTGATCAGCGCGGACCAGCCGGGCAGGGTGCCGCCCGCCACGTCGATGCGGTCGATCTCGTCGGGGACGGCGACGGCGTACCAGCTGAGCTGGCGGTCGTGGCGGTCCTTGGACTCCTGCCACTCGCGGTAGCGCCTGGCGTGCTCCTCCTGGGCCTTGAACAGCTCCTTGTCACGTTCCTGACGCCGGCGCTGGTCCCTCGCCTGCTGCTCCAGCGCTCGGTAGCGGACCGCCTTGTCGCCCTGCATGAGGGCGTAGGTGCAGATGGCCGCCACGCCGCCGGCCGCCACCAGCCCGACGATCGCGAACGACCAGTCGAGGTAGCCCGCGACGGCGACGATCAGGAGCAGCACGCTCAGCACGAGCGCGAACCCGCGGAACAGCCGGACCGGCTGGTTGAGCATGTCGTCCTGCATCCGCTCGCGGCGGTCCGACTCGGCCAGGACGGGATCGGGCCCGGCCGCGGGCTCCTCGCCCGGCGAGGGCCGTTTGGGCGGCGGGCCGGGATCGGGGTGCAGCAGGAGGTATTGCCAGCCCAGGTAGATGCGGTCAGCCTGAAGCTGGGCATGCTCGGGATGCACGTCTGCCACGTGACCCTCCGGCCGCGATCGTTCTCCCAATGTCGGGTCGCCCTTTCCCGCCTCGTGACAGCGTAAGAGCTTCAACCCCCGGAACGGCAGAGTTTCTCGGCAATTCGGCCGAAGCGTTGGGAGCAATGCGGCAGATGGTACAAGCGATACCTATTACCATCCATAGCCATGACGGAACCCTCCGGCGGCAGCGAGCAGAGGCCGAGACGCCCGGTGGTGGTACCCGCCATCGCCCTGGTGGCGCTCACCGCCCTCGGCGTCACCGCTCTGCTGGGCGGGCTCGACGAGGCTCCCGACGCGCCTGAGCCGCTCGGCCAGGGCGCGGTGCTGGACCAGGGCATGTACTCCACCAAGTTCGTCGAGTCACGGGTGAAGGTGGAGAAGGGCGAGCTCTCCTTCGACGCCGACAAGCGCTTCGTCGAGCTCGTCTTCGACGTCACCAACAAGACCGACGAGACCGCCCGGGTCGGGATGCCGCCCGAGCAGCCGGAGCGGGCGTTCGCGCTGACCAGCTTCGCGGGCTCGCTCCTGAAGATCAGCCCCGCCTTCCCCAAGGAGTCGGGGCCGTTCACCTTCGCGCTGATCAAGGGCGACGAGTCGCAGCAGCTCCAGCCGGACGTCCCGACGCAGGTCGTCGTCCGCTACCGGCTCAAGGAGGGCGAGCGGCCACCGGACAAGATCACCATCGACGTCGGCTCCTTCGAGGAGGGGACCGACTTCCTCAGCGCCGAGCCCCGGTGGCAGATGGTGTCCGAGGAGGTGGGCGACAAGTTCGTCCCCGAGATCAAGGCGCGGGTGACGCTGCCCGTCAGGCAGGAGGCCGGCGCATGACCGCCACCGAGCCCCGCGCCGCCGCCCTCCCTCAGCCCGGCGGGCCGCCGGCCGGCCGCCGGCCCGGTCTCGGCGCGCGGCTGCTCGCCGTGGCGGCCGGAGTGCTCCTGATCGCGGGCGCGATGGGACTGCAGACACTCAAGCTGAGGCCGGCCGAGGTCGCCGACCCGATCGTCTACACCGGCTCCAAGGGCGAGGACGTGGACGCCCGCAGGTTCACCCTCCGGCTCGACTCGATCGCCGCCGCGAAGGCCCTCCAGGGCTCGTCGAAGACCATCGCCACGGACAACGTCTTCCTCGTCGTCGCGGCCTCCGCCAAGTCGAGCCTCAAGCCGTACCATCTGGCGACGCCCGTCCTGGTCACCGCCGGCGGCAAGCGGTTCGAGGCCACCGACCGGGTGGACAGGTCCGTCACGCTGTCCAACACGTTCGTGCAGCCGGACATCTGGGTGAGCGGGCGGTTCTACTTCGAGGTGCCCGCGTCGGCGCTGCCGGGCGCGAGCGTACGGTTCAGCCTGCCGCAGCAGGGCGTGGTGCTGGAGCCGTACCGGCCGGAGGTGGAGATCGATCTCGGTCTGGACGACGAGAGCGCGCGCAAGCTCGTGGCCTCGGCCCAGGACGTCTACCCGACCGTCAAGAAGTGATCGGCACATGAGCACGAACGAGCGTGACTGGTTCTCGCCGGAGCAGCGGCAACCGCAGCAGCCGCCGCAGCAGCCGCCGCAGCAGCCACAGCAGCCGCCGCCGCAGGGCTGGACGCCGGCCCCCGAGGGCTACACCGGGCAGCACGCCCGGCCGGGGCCCGGCGCACCTCCCCGCCGCCACGCCAGGCCGCAGCCGTACGACACCCGGCAGCCCAGGCCGCAGATGCGGGGCCCGTACCCGGACCAGCAGGTGTGGCCGCCCGCCGGCAACCGGCAGCAGCCGGGGAGCTCGACGCAGCCCATCCCGGCCGTCCCCGGAGCCCCGGCCGCCCGGCCGTGGCCGCCCCAGGGACTCCCGCCCCGGCCCGCGAGCGCCGGGCAGGCCACAGGGCAGGCCCCCGCGGGGGCGAAAAAGCCCCGCCGCCTCCTCGTCGCCGTCGCCGCCGTCGCGGTCTCGCTGCTCACGGTCGCGGTCAGCCTCTACGACCACCACGACTTCTACCAGCAGCAGATCACCCGCGGCCTGAACCACATCGAGACCGTCGTCCCCGCCGGGCAGCCGGGCAAGGTGTACAACACCGAGTGGCGGGTCGCCGTCGCCCCGATGAAGCCTCCGGAGGGCAACAAGCACGGCCCCGAGGTGACCTGGCTGAAGATCGACATCGCGAGGAGGGTCGTGGACCCGGCCTCCGCCACCATGATCGGCGACCCCGGCGACATGAAGCTCCGCGACCGGGCCGGCCGCGAGTGGACGGTCCCGTTCGAGGTCGTCGGCGACCGCCCGCTGGAGCGGATGGAGGTGGGCAAGGACTACCGGATCCAGGGCATGGCGATCGTCCCCACGGCCGTGGCGCAGGAGGTCGAGCTGTCGTTCGAGCCGAGCGACTACCGCTCGGACACCCCGACGGAGGACCTGTTCGACCGGGAGAAGATGGAGGCGCTGGGCCTGGACGTGTACGTGCTGCGGTTCAGACGTCGTTGAGCGGCTCGCCGCGCAGCCGCGCCCTGGTGGCGGCCAGATCGTACGTCGCCGCCAGCAGCGCCATGGTCAGCACGGTCACGACCATCTCGCGCAGGAAGACCAGCGGCACGTCCTGGTAGGCCCACACCCATTCCTCGCGGGAGCCGAGGAGCCCCACCACGGCGCGCACCGCGTAGTCGCCGCCCACCGAGAGGGCCACGTAGCACAGGCACATCATGCCGAACAGCGGGAAGCCGCTCCTGAACACCAGGCGCAGCGAGTTCGCGAGCGGCAGCCAGCGGTCCCTGAAGCCGCCGGTGAGCCGGTCGAACGACTTCTGGGTGAGGTCGTGGCTGCTCTCCAGCCGCTCCACGCCCTTCTCCAGCCGGGTCCCCTTGACCAGGACGCGGGTCTCGTCGGAGTAGGCGCCGAAGACCAGCATCGCCACGGTGAGCCAGGCCAGCGGCACGGCGACGGCGTCGATGAACAGCGGCCAGTACTCGCCGGTGATCGCGTCCCACACCGGGACGTTCTCCTTCGCCGCGGTCACGACCTCCTCGGTGCCCGCGACGACGCTGCGGTGCTCCACCCACTCGGAGCGGGCGTCGGCGAAGGCCACGGTGGCGTTCAGCCCGTAGAAGACGAACGCGAACTCGGACAAGGCGCCCAGGAACCCGTAGAAGCCGCTCCTGCCCCTCTCCACGGCCTTGGCGAAGAGCGACTTCAGCGCGAAGGTGACGACCATCGCGCCGAGCGAGACCCGCCAGTCGAGGTCGATCAGGCCGCGGCCGACGTCGCTGCTCTCGCCGAAGAACGAGGCCGTCATCTGCTCGTCGAGGTGATGGAACATGTCCATCTGGTAGACGTCCCTGGCGTCCTCGCGCTGGAAGCCCCAGGCGAGGTAGAGGACGGCGAAGGCCGGCGCGACCCGGTCGAGGGCGCGGAAGAACGGCTCGGCCGCCACACCCTCCCCGGCCCTCGCGCGCATCTCCCAGAGCGCGCCGCGCAGCGCGTGCAGCATCCCGGTCGTGACGATCATCGCGCTCAGCACGATGAACGTGAGCAGCGTCATGACCAGCACCAGGCGGACCTGGCGCCATTCGCCGTAGGCGACCTCGGTGGCCCCGTAGAGGAGCGCGTAGCGGGCCGCCTCGCCGGCGGCGAACCAGAGGATCAGGGGCAGCGCGCATTTCCCCGCGAGCCGCAGCGCGTGCAGGGGCAGCGAGTACGGCGAGGGCATCCGCTGAGCCGGTGCCGGCCCGGACGCGGGTGGTGTCATCACGCCTGTCGAACCGGACATCTGTGGAATCGTAGCGGCCTGTCCCTGGTGTCGCAGCAGCAACCTAGGAAACGTGCCCGGCCTGCGGCCGAGGTGACAAGTCGGTGCTCCCCCGTACGAACCCCGGCGCGGCGGGCCCACTATGAGCCTATGGAACCGCTCCCCGCGTTCGACACCGATCCTCGCGCGGTGGGAGATCGACTGCGGCGGCTGCGTCAGGAGCGCGGCGTCTCACTCGCCGAGCTCGCCGACCGGGCCGGCATCGGCAGGGACGCGCTCTCGGGCGTCGAGAACGGCGTCCACAGCCCGGCGCTCGCGACGCTCTGGGCCATCACCGCCCAGCTCGGCGTGCCGATCGGGGCCGTACTCGACCCGCCGCCCGAGCCGCAGATCATGCGCGGCACGGCCATGGAGGCCGAGCTGCTGGAGGTCTTCGAGGACGACCGCGTCATCTACGAGCTCTACCGGGTGCGCGTCCCGCCCGGCCTCACCCAGACCAGCCCCGCCCACCACGAAGGCGTCACCGAGCACGTCACGGTCTTCACCGGCACGCTCAGCGCCGGGCCCGTCAAGGAGCCGCTGACCGCCGGCCCCGGCGACCACATCTCCTGGCGCTCCGACGTGCTCCACGGCTACCGCGCGCACGGCCCCGACCTCGTCAGGGCCACGCTGCTCATGCGCTACCCGGTCAAGCCCTGAGACACGGAAAGGCCCGCGCCGGAGACCGGCGCGGGCCCTTCCACGGTCAGGCTCAGACGGCGACCGCGAGCTGGGCGACCTCGCCCAGCCTGGCCTCCACCTGCACGTCCCTGGTGACGCCGCCGCCCGCGATGATGCGGACGGTCCAGTCGCCGGGGGCGGCGAAGAAGCGGAAGACGCCGTCCTCGGACACCACGACCTCGCCGGTGAACTCACCGGTGCGGTCGAGCAGGCGGGCGTAGGCGGTGCCCGTGCCGGTCACCACGCCCTGGATCACGGCCTGGTTGGACAGATCGATGCCTGCGGGCAGCGCCACGGTCTGCTCCGGCGCTCCGCAACCCTGTGCGGTCATCAGCGGGCCTCCCCCAGCTCGATCGGCACGCCCACGAGCGAGCCGTACTCGGTCCACGAACCGTCGTAGTTCTTCACGTTCGCCTGCCCGAGGATCTCGTGCAGCACGAACCAGGTGTGCGCCGACCGCTCGCCGATGCGGCAGTAGGCGATGGTGTCCTTGCCGAAGTCGACGCCCGCGTCCTGGTAGAGGGTGCGCAGCGCGTCGTCGGACTTGAAGGTGCCGTCGTCGTTGGCCGCCTTGGACCACGGGATGTTGCGGGCGGTCGGCACGTGGCCGCCGCGCTGCGCCGCCTCCTGCGGAACGTGGGCCGGGGCCAGCAGCTTGCCGGTGAACTCGTCGGGCGAGCGCACGTCGACCAGGTTGAGCTTGCCGATGGCGTCGACCACCTCGTCGCGGAAGGCGCGGATGGAGGCGTCCTGCTCCTGGGCGACATATTGGGTCTTGGCCCGCTCGGTGACGTCCTTGACCAGCTCGCGCGAGTCGAGCTCCCACTTCTTGCGCCCGCCGTCGAGCAGCTTGACGTTGTCGTGGCCGTAGAGCTTGAAGTACCAGTAGGCGTAGGCGGCGAACCAGTTGTTGTTGCCGCCGTACAGCACCACGGTGTCGTCGTTGGAGATGCCTCGGTCGGACAGCAGGGCCTCGAAACCGGTCTTGTCCACGAAGTCGCGGCGGACCGGGTCCTGCAGGTCCGTCCGCCAGTCGATCTTCACAGCGCCACGGATGTGGCCGCTGTCGTAGGCGCTGACGTCCTCGTCGACCTCGACGATGACGACTCCGGGCGTGTCGAGGTTGGCCTCGACCCAGTCGGCGTCCACCAGTGCGGCGGAGCGGCTCATTGGGAAACCTCCATGTTGGCGGCGGGCAGTAGACGGCGAATATGCGGGTACGTGGCGCAGCCAAGGCTGGATCCCGAGGCTGCGGTGAGGATCTTCGTGAGGAGCTCCGGCTGGATGCGCGCGGCCTCGGACAACCGGAAGCGCCCCGTCGAGGTGACGAGGACGGTGGTCAGGGTCGTGATCGGCGCGCGGAGGCGCGACAAAGGAAGGTCGGCACGCATCGCGGGATGCTCCTGAAGGGTCGATTGGGGCGGATCAGCTGATCCGCGCTAGATCGTCCTCAGGCAGCGCGACAGAGCGCGGTGGCCACGCGGCAGAAATCAACCGCGCGCCGCTTCGTGAGCAGCTCTGTCGAAGGGGTCATAGCCAAGACACTACTCGGCGTCTCGACATCTGTCACATCTCGTCCGGTTGGTGAGACGATTCGGGGGTCAACGCCCCCGCGAGCGCCACCAGGACCTCCGCCTTGCGCGGCTGCCCGGCGGCCCGCCTGACGATCCGTCCCGCGCCGTCGAGCACGAACACCGTGGGCGTGCCGGTGACGTCCAGCCTGCGCACCAGGTCGAGCCGGGACTCCGCGTCCACCTCGACGTGCCGCACGCCCGGCACGAGCGCGCTCACGTCGGCGAGCACCCGCCTGGTCGCCCGGCACGGCTGGCAGAACGCGGTGGAGAACTGCACCAGCGTCGCCCGCTCACCGAGGGCGGCGCCGAGATCCCCCTCGGACAACGAACCCGTCACGTGAAGGTCCAACCGGCGCGGCCCGCGATTGCTTCCCGCCCCCGGGCTACCTGCCGGGCACCTTGACCCGGACCAGCACCTTCCCGGTGCGGTCGTCGATCACGTCGAAGCGGACGATGTCGGCGAGCGGCAGCCCGGTCGTGGTCTTGAAGGCGTCGCGCTCCTCGTGACCGTCGTCGCCGGCGACCCAGCCGTCGGTGACGTCCCGCCGCCCGCCGCCGGCCGCGACGCGGACCCGGCAGGGGGTGCCGTCCGGCACGCCGCGCAGTCGTACGGCCAGCTCGGTGCCGTTCTCGGCGGGCCAGGCGAGGATCGTGGCGTGGTAGCCGTCGGCGGCGTTCTCGCCGGTGAACTCGGGGCCCGCCACCGCCTGCTTCCGCTGCTTCGTGGGCAGAGCGGACGGGCTGGGGAGCGGATCGCCGGTCGCACGCAGCTCGTTGTTCTGGTCGGCGAGCGGCGCGGGCTGCTCGGCGGTGGAGGCGGCCGCGTCGGCCGGGCCGGACGAGGCGGCGGAGTCGGAGGAGGTCGCCCGCTCCGGCGCGCTCGCCGCGGTCATGTGCGGGCCGTCGCCGGTCACGGCCGTCCAGACCGCGCCGCCGACCACGAGCGCCGCGACGGACGCGGCCGACAGCAGCAGCATCCGCCCGCGCCTGGTGCGCCGGGCGCGATCGTCGAGCAGCCGGTCCAGCACCTGGCGCGGCGGGCTGGCGACCAGCTCGACGTCCCGTTCCGACACCTTGCCCAGGAACGAGGTGACGTCCTCCAGCTCCAGCAGCTCGGCCGCGCACGCCTCGCAGGTCGCCAGGTGGTTGTCGACCTCCAGCGCCTCCTCGGGGTCGAGCGCGCCGAGCGCCCGCACCCCCAGGGACATCCGCACCTCCTCGCAGGTCATCACGGCGCCAGCCCCCGCTCCTCCAGCGCGAGCTTGAGCGCGCGCAGCGCGTAGTAGGTGCGCGACTTGACCGTCCCCGGTGGAATGCCCAGCGTGTCCGACGCCTCCTTCACCGATCGCCCCCGGTAGTAGACCTCCATCAGCACCTCGCGGTGCTCGGGCCGCAGCGCGGCCAGCGCCTCGGCCACCGCCCACGACTCGACGGCGCGCTCCAGCTCGTCCTCGGCCGGCACGACGGTCAGCGCCTCGTCGCTGATCTCCGGCGGCCTGGCCTTCCTGGCGCGGTGCTGGTCCACCACGAGGTTACGGGCCACGGTGAACAGCCACGCCCTGATCGGCCGGTCGGTGAGCGCGTCGGGATGCCGCCAGGCCCGCAGCAGCGTCTCCTGCACCACGTCCTCCGCCCTTCCCGAGTCGCCGGTCAGTCGCAGCACGTAGCCGTAGAGCGGCCCCGCGTGCTCGTCGAAGAGGGTCCTCACGAGTTCCTCGTCGGCGGTCCCGGCTGCGCTCACGCCCTCATCACGTACGGCGGGGCGGATCGGTTCAGGCTCATCCACTGAGCGGCACGTCAGTCGCCTCGGCGGTGAACTCCAGTCCTTCGGCCACGCTCCTGACCCGGGTGACCTTCACGTCGAAGGGCAGATCGCCCTTGAACGGGATCGGGATCGAGACGAACTGCGCGAGCGCCGCGGGCACGCCCTCGATCTTCTCGGCCTGCAGCCTGATCTGCCCGTCGATCACCGAGACCCGCAGCTCGGCGTCGAACTTCACCTTGTTGGCCCCAAGCGTCACCTCGCCCGACGCGGTGAGCCGCTGCCCGTTGCCGCCGATCTTGACGCCGCGGGGGGCGTACTTGTCGATCGTGGCCCTGGTGAGGGTGCCGCTGACGGTCAGGCGGCCGGCCCGGATGTCGGCTCTGTTCTGCAGGACGTCGGCCAGCGGCGCGGTCACGTCGTAGGCGGCGCCCCGCAGGTTCTTCACCGGCACGCCGCCGTAGGTGAGGGTGCCGAGATCGAACCGCACCTCCGGATAGCGCCCGCTGACGGCCTGGGTGAGGAACGGGATGCCCTCGATGGTGACCTTGGGCGTGCCGGAGAGGTCGGCGGCGGCCGCGATGCGGTTGGCGAGGTCGCGTTCGACCCCGGCAGCCGCGACGCGGTCGACGGCGACAAGGAGAATGACCAGCACGATCAGGAAAACGATCAGCTTGCGCATGGGGCTCCCTGTACAGGCGGGGGGTACGAGCCTATCGACCAGGGACTCTCATTCCCCCACGAGGCGGTTGATCACCCGCCGGCGAAAGGCGGCAGCACCTCGACGGTGACGCCGTCGCCGAGCGCGACCTCGTCGTGCGGGCGCTTTCCCACGGGGGCGCCGTCGACCAGGAACGAGCAGCGCCGTACGACTCGCGCCAACTCGGACCGGTCCGCTGTGATTTTCGTCATCAGTTCGCTGAGCGTGACCGCGTCGAACGTCTCCTCGGCGACGCCCGCCGCTTCCTTGGCCGCCGCCCAATACCGTATTTTGCCTGTGGCCATTTGATCCTCACAATCCTTACCGGACCATTGTGCGTCTTCCTTAACAAGGTTGTTTCACGAGACGCGCTGTTCATCTGGTGGACCCGCAATGGACGGGTCTTACTCGTGGGATATCCTCACTCACAGGACCTGGGCGACGTAGCCCCCGGGTCCTTGCGCGTTTGAGGAGGCCGTAATGAGCAATCTGCTCCTGCTGACCAACGCCCTCGAGCCGTCCTCAGAGGTGCTTCCGGCGCTGGGGTTGCTGCTCCACTCGGTCCGTGTGGCGCCCGCCGAGGCGTCCGCGCTCATCGACACGCCGCCTGCCGACGCCGTCATCGTGGACGCGCGCAAGGAGCTCGTCCAGGCCAAGAGCCTGTGCCGGCTGATCCGCACCACGGGCATCGACTGCCCGCTGCTCGTGATCGTCACCGAGGGCGGCCTCGCCGCCATGACCGCCGAGTGGGGCGTCGACGACGTCCTCCTCGACAGCGCCGGCCCGGCCGAGGTCGAAGCGCGGTTGCGCATGGCGACCGGTCGCATCAGCCAGGCCGCCGCCGAGGACGTGCCCGACGAGATCCGCAGCGGCGACCTGTCCATCGACGAGGCCACCTACACCGCCCGGCTGCGCGGCCGGGTGCTCGACCTCACCTTCAAGGAGTTCGAGCTGCTGAAATACCTCGCGCAGCACCCGGGCAGGGTCTTCACCCGCGCCCAGCTCCTCCAGGAGGTCTGGGGCTACGACTACTTCGGCGGCACCCGCACGGTCGACGTGCACGTCCGGCGGCTGCGCGCCAAGCTCGGCACCGAGAACGAATCCCTGATCGGGACGGTCCGCAACGTCGGCTACCGCTTCGTCCCCGACCGGGCCGACACCGCGACCGTCTGAGCGGGACCGCCGGCACGGCATTGACAGCAGGGCCGCCCGATGTGACACATTGGTGGTCAATGCGTTCAGCTAGTGTCAGGCCGAGGACACCGCCGTCCGACGATGGGTGGTGTCGGGGTGCAGTCGTTCAGATCGCTGGTGGACGAGGGCGCCCGGCCGCGCGTGTTCCGGCGTAACGAGACCATCTGCTCCCCGTTACGGGCCCCTCATCACGTTTACGTCATCGACTACGGCTACGCCCGCGAATACACCCCCGGCGGCGACCGCGAATGCCTCCACGACCTGCGCGGCGACGGCGACCTGATCGGCGAGCTGGCCTTCTGGAGCCCCGCCGAGCGGGTCAGGGTGGACGCGCTGACCGAGCTGCGCGCCTGGCCGATCGACCTGCGGCGGCTGCGCGAGCACGCCGCCGCCAGCCCCGCCGTGGCGACGGCGCTGGTGCAGGAGCTGTTCGCCAGGAACGTCGCCGCCCGCAGGCACGAGGCCCTGTCCCGCGCCCCGGTCGCCGCCCGGCTCGCGGTGTGGCTGCTGCACCTCGACGAGCGGTACGGCCTCGCCTCGGAGTCGGCGCCGCCGCTGTCCATGGAGACCCTGGCCGACCTGGTCGGCAGCTCCCCCGACGTGGTGCAGCGTCAGCTCCAGCAGTGGACGCGGCGCGGCTGGCTGGTCCGCCCCGGCTACCGGCGGCTGCGCGTCGAGGACCCGCCCGCGCTGCGGGCCGCCGCCGGGGAATGGGAGCACCTGTCGGCGCCCTTCACCGGCCGCGTGACCCCGTTCCTGACCCGGCCGGGCGCGCAGGCGGAGCCGCTGCCGGTCGGCGAGCTGCCGAAGCCCCGCCAGCTCCCCGCCGACGTGCCCGACTTCACCGGCCGCCAGCAGAGCCTCGACCTGCTCACCGCCTGGCTGGACCGGCCCCGCCGCACCGGCACCATGGTCGTGCAGGGCCTGCCAGGCGTCGGCAAGACCGCGCTGGTGACGCACTGGGGGCACCTGCACGCGGGCCGCTTCCCCGACGGCCAGATCGTCATCGACCTGCGCGGGCAGTCGCCCAGCCAGCCCCCGATGAGCGCGGTCGAGGCGCTCGGCCAGATCCTGCGCTCGCTCGGCGTCGGCGAGCCCGCCGCCGACGAGGCCGAGCTGATGCTGCTCTACCGCAGCAGGACGGCCGGGCGCAGGCTGCTGCTCATCCTCGACAACGCCGCCGACGCCGCCCAGGTGCGCCCGCTGCTGCCCGGCGGCAAGGACTGCGTGGTGCTGGTGACCAGCCGCACCCGCATGGCGCAGCTGCGCGCGACCGGCCACGCCGACCTCATGGACCTGCCCGTGCTCGACCCGGGCAACGCGGTCGCGCTGCTGGTCGGGGTGCTCGGGAAGGGCTCGCCGCGGGCGGCCGACCGGGACGCGCTGGCCGAGCTGGCCCGGGTGTGCTCCTACCATCCGTTCGCGCTGCGCATCTCGGCCGCCAAGCTGGCCGAGAACCCCGGCATGAGCGTCGAGGAGCGGATCCAGGAGCTGCGCCGGCCCGGCCGGGTGCTGGTCGGCGATCCCGAGGAGGCGTTCCGGTCGGCGCTGGACCTCGCGTACGAGTCGCTGACCCCGGCGCGGCGGCGGGCCTTCCGTCACGTCGGGCTGCTGCCGGGGCGCGACTTCACCCCGCAGGTGCTGGCCGCCGCGCTGGGCGTGCCGGTGGCCGAGGCCGTCGCGGCGGTCGAGGGGCTGCACCGGGCCTACCTGGTGGAGCCGCTGCCGGGGCCGCGCTACCGGGTGCACGACCTGGTCAAGCGGCTGGCCAGGGAGCTGGGCCGGCACGCGGAGGCGGGCGTGCGCGAGGCGCGGGCGCGGCTGCTCGACCACTACCTGGCCGTCGCCGGCGATCCCACGACGCCGCGCGAGTGGTTCGAGGCCGAGCGCCGCTCGCTGGTGTCGGCCGTGCGGCTGGCCGAGGAGAGCGGCGCGTACGGGATGGCGTGGCGGCTGGCCGAGGCGGTGTTCACGCCGTTCAGGCGGCTCCGCTTCTACGAGAACAACCTGGAGATCCAGCAGTCCGGCCTGACCTCCGCCCTCCAGGTCGGCAACCGGCGCGCCATCGCGCTCATGCGCGGCAACCTCGGCTCCATCCACCGCGACATCGGCCCGTCCACGCTGGCCGCCCGCTTCATCGGCGAGGCGCTCGCCGACCACACCTCGCTCGGCGACGACGTCGGCCGGGCCCGCGCGCTCATCGACCTCGCCGAGGTGTACGGCATCGCGGGCAAGGTCGAGGACGCGCTCCGCCGCGCCGGCGAGGCCCTGGACCTGTACGGCGAGATCGGCGACCGGACCGGCGTGGCGAACTGCCTGCACACGCTGTCCCGGCTGCACCTGTCGCAGGAGCGCTACGAGCCGGCGCTCACGTACGCGCGCCAGGCCCTCGCCGTACGCGCGGAGCTGGGCGAGCGGCGCGGCACCGCGCAGAGCCTGATCCTGCTGGCCCGCGTCCAGCGCGACCTCGGCGAGCCGGAGGCGGCGCTGTCGGAGGGCCTGGAGGCGCTGTCGATCTGCCAAGAGCTGGGCGACGAGCAGGCCGAGGCCGAGACCCTGCTCTGCCTGGCCGAGATCTACGACCTGCTGCGCCTGCCGCACGACGCCCGGCGCGACGCCGAACGGGCGCTGGCCGGCTACACCGCCGCCGGCGACCACCACGGCAGCGGACGGGCCCTGTGCGCGCTCGGCCGCGTCGCCCGCAACGGCTCCCGCTACGACGAGGCCCTGGCCTGTTACGAGCAGGCGCTCGCGGTGCAGGTGGAGCTCCACCACGAGCAGGGCAAGGCCGAGACGCTGGCCGACATCGGGCTCGTGTACTGGCGGCTGGCCGACTACCTGCGCGCCGACGACTACCTCAACCAGGCGCTGGCGATCAGCCGGGTGATCCACGACGCGCCGGGAGAGGCCCGCACGCTCAACCGGCTGGCCCGGGTGCGCAGGCGGCAGGGGCAGCCGCAGGTGGCGTTCGTGCACGCGCTGGAGGCCCTGGACATCGTGCAGGGCACCGGCAACCGGCGGGCCGAGGCGGACGTGCAGGAGACGCTGGCGTACACGTACCTGTCGCTCGGCCTGCACGCCTCCGCGCTGCGGGCGGCGCGGGCGTCGCTGGCGATCAGGGAGGAGCTGGGCGACAACCGGGCGAGCGCGCTGCTGTCGGTCGCGCAGGCCCGGCACGCGGCGGGCCGGGCGGCGGAGGCGCTCGGCCCGGCGACGGAGGCCGTCGAGCTGCAGCGGGCGGCCGGCACCCGCGACCGGTGGGCGGCGGCGCTCACCGCGCTCTCGCTGGTCCTGCTGGACCTGGACCGGCCCGGGGAGGCGCTGGAGCTGGCCCGGCAGTCCAGGGACGTGCACCAGGAGTGCGGCACGCGGCGCGATCTCGGCTGCGCGCTGCGGGCGCTCGGGCTGGTCGCGGCGCGACTCGGCGACCGGGACGCGGCCGTGGCCTGCCTGACGGAGGCGGCGCGGACGCTGGAGGAGGTCGGGGACGTGCAGGAAGCCGGCCGGGTCGCGGAAGAACTCCGGTATTTGCCGTGAATCGCCGATGAAAGTAGGGAAATCCGAGGGCTGAGGTCGCAGATCTTCGGCGGCGGTCTCGTGTTCGCTGGTGACTTCGACCAACCAGCGGAGGTGATCCTGATGCTCCGGCAGAACCAGGCCCGGCGCGGCGACCTGAAGTGGCTCAAACGACAGGCCCGTACGGACCGGCGGATCACCCTCGCGCTGCTCGCGGGCGTGGCCGCCGCCTGGCTGAGACAGACGCCGTGGGAGGCGCCCGGCGGGGCCGAGTCGCTGCTCGGGCTCTCGATCGGGCTGCTCCTGGTCTCCGGGTTCGCCTGGCTGAACGCCGCCTACCTGGTGACCAGGACCCTGCGCGCCCGCAGGGAGCCGGTGGAGGAGCTGCGCTGGGTCTCCCGGATCCGGCGGGGCAAGGAGTGGGCGTTCTGGGCGGTGGGCGCGTACGGCGCCTGGCACCTCCTCCAGTTCGTGACGGCACTGCTGCTGCGCTGAACGTCACCGGACGGGCAGCGGGAACGACCAGTGATCGCCGTAGCGCTCGCGCAGGTCGGCCCGTTTCCAGTCCTCCCCGGTCACCCGTCCCCGGCACAGCGGGGCGCCGCACCGGCACTCCAGCACGAATCCGGGCGCCTTCGTGCAGGTCGCGTAGTCCAGCGTCAGCTCCTCCCCTCGTCCCACGTCGCGGCGGACGACGAGGGCGTAGGGGGCGCTCCACCACAGATTGGGGTCGCAGCCACGGGTGACCAGCCGGCCGCCGAGGCGGGAGACGACGGTCCCCGCGGGCAGCGGGGTCGTGGCGAACAGGCCGTCGCCGGCGATCGGCGAGGGCCGGACCTCGACGGCGGGATGCAGCAGGCAGTGCGGAGCGGGAGGTTCAGGCATGACACCAGCCTGGAGGAGGCAGGGGCGGGTGGATAGAGGGAGCTCGCCCGGGTAGCGGGGCTGGCAGGGGGGAGGTGTTGCGCGTGTCCGGGGAGGGTGATCTGGTCGTCCCTGACGCCGCTCAGGGTCTGGTGCTGTTCGCGCACGGCAGCGGCAGCAGCCGGCACAGCCCGCGCAACCGGTACGTGGCCGGCGCGCTCAACGAGGCCGGGCTGGCGACGCTGCTGTTCGACCTGCTGACGCCGGAGGAGGAGGTGGACCGGGCGAACGTCTTCGACATCGGCCTGCTGGCCGAACGCCTGCTGGAGCGCACCCGTGAGGTCCGGGAGCATCCGGACTCGGCCGGCCTGCCGATCGGCTACTTCGGGGCCAGCACAGGCGCGGCGGCGGCGCTATGGGCGGCGGCCCAGCCGGGCAACGACATCGCGGCCGTCGTCTCGCGCGGCGGCCGGCCCGACCTGGCCGGGCCGCGGCTGGCTGCGGTGCGCGCGCCCACGCTGCTCGTCGTCGGCGGCAGGGACCCGGTCGTGATCGAGCTCAACCAGGAGGCCCAGCAGCGGATGAGCGCCGAGTGCCGCCTCACGATCGTGCCCGGCGCCACGCACCTGTTCGAGGAGCCCGGCGCGCTGGACGCGGTCGCGGACCTGGCCCGCGCCTGGTTCGTCACGCACTTCGCGGCCCCGCGCACGGGCCGCGCACCCATCTAGCTCGCGCTGATGGGGGCCGCGCCGGTGGCCTCGGCGACGAGGCGTTCGTAGACCTCGGGGTCCGTGGTCTCGCAGCCGAGGCGGTGGCCGGTCAGCTCGCCGTGGTCGTCGCTGGAGCCGGTCACCGCCAGGCCCAGCTCGGCGGCCAGGCCGCGCAGCCGGGCGCGGGCCGGCCCGTCGTGGTCGAGATGGTCGGCCTCCACCCCGAACAGCCCGGCCCCGGCCAGCTCGGCGATCCACTCGTCGGGCACGACGGGGCCGCGCCTGGCGGCCTTGGGATGCGCGAGCACCGGGACGCCGCCCGCGGCGCGCAACAGCCGGACCGCCCGTACGGGGTCGAGCGCGTAGCGGTTGACGTGCGCGCGCCCGCCCGTGCCGATCCACTCCGGCGTGAACGCCAGGTCGGGCGCGGCGATCGCCCCCGCCGCGACCATGGCGCGGGCGATGTGCGGCCGGCCGACCGGGCCGCCCGCCGCCAGCTCGGCGACCTGCGTCCACGTCACCGGCACGCCCAGCTCGGCCAGCCGCTCGACGGTGAGCCGCGCGCGGGTCTCGCGGGCCTCCCTGAGCCGTACGCATTCGGCGCGCAGCTCGGGCTCGGCCGGGTCGAAGAGGTAGGCGAGCAGGTGGATGCCCTGGTCGCCGCGGCGGCAGGACAGCTCCATGCCGGGCACCAGCGTCAGCCCACCGGGCAGCGCGGCGGCCGCCTCCCGGTGCCCGGCGACGGTGTCGTGGTCGGTCAGCGCGAGCACGTCGAGGCCGCGCTCGCGGGCCCGGCGCACCACGTCGGCCGGCGGCTGCGTGCCGTCGGAGGCGTCGCTGTGGCTGTGCAGGTCGATGCGCATGACCCCGCGTCAGACCGCGATCGAGGCGAGCGTACGGCCGTCGAAGGTCTCGACCGTGAAGTGGTTGAGCTGGTCCTGGGTGAGGCTCGTGCCGCCGTGCAGCAGCAGCGCGTCGGGCGCGCCCGGCACGCCGTAGCCCTTGTCGGGGACGCCCCAGCTCGCCACGACCTCGGAGCGCCCGTCGTCGCCCACCGCGAGCAGCCGGCACTGGAGCGGCCCCTTCACGCCCTTGAGCTGCAGCGCGACGTGGGTGCCCCAGCCCTTGTCCTCCAGGCCGACGACGGCGGTGACCCCGCTGGCCGGGTCGGTCTCGCTGTAGGTCTTCCCGGTCATCAGCAGCGCCGCGGCCGGGCTGTGAACGCTGTCCGGGTTGGGCCCCGCGGCGAACGACCGGACGGCCAGCAGCACGCCGGCCCCGATCAGCACGCACGCGGCGGCGGCCGTCAGCGTACGGTGCAGCCCCCGGCGGCGGCGCTCGGCCGCGGCCCGCCGGACCAGCAGCGACTCGACCTGCGGGTCGGGCGGGCTGGGCAGCAGGTCGTCGGGATGCACGCCCTTGATCAGCTCGCCCATCTCGGCGAACATGCCCACCTCGGCGGCGCAGCTCGGGCAGCCCGCCAGATGGCGTTCGAACGCCGCCCGCTCCCCCTCGTCGAGCAGACCCAGCGCGTACGCGGCGACGTCCTCGTGTTGGACCTCGGTCATGGTGTCACCACCCCCACTCCATACTGTGACGCGCCGGCGCTTTCATGGCAGCATCACCCCCCTTTCTTCCAATGCGACGCGCAAGGCCCGCATGGCGTAGTACACGCGGGACTTGATCGTTCCGATCGGCACGCCGATCGTCTCGGCCGCCTCGGCCAGCGAGCGGTCGAGCAGGAAGGTCTCGGTGAGCACCTGGCGGTGCGAGGGGGAGAGCGAGAGCATGGCGTCCGTCACGACGATCTCGCGCAGCAGCCGCTCGTCGTCGGCGGGGGTGGGCTGGGCGCGTTCGGGGATCGCCTCGACGGTGTCCAGGGGGCGGGTGCCGGAGCGGCGGCGGTCGTCGATGACGACCCGGCGGGCGACGGTGGCGAGCCACGGCATGAGCGAGCCGGAGTCGGTGCGGAGGTCGGGGAGGTTGCGCCAGGCGCGGACCAGGGTCTCCTGGACGACGTCCTCGGCCCAACGCCGGTCGCCGCCCGTCAGCCGGACGGCGAAGGCCATCAGGGGGGCGCCGTATTCGCGGTAGAGGGCTCGGACCATGGCGTCTTCGGTTACGCGGTGATTGCTCACAAGGGGGTGGGCTCCTCGCGCACTCCGCGATATCCATCGCATATCGCGCTGATATGGGATTTATCACTCTAGCCAGGGGCGGGAGCGCGGTCAGGCGCTTCGCCCTATTCGCCCGACAGCCAGATTTAATTGATAAATCAGGTTATGCTCGCCGCCCCCGGAGACGGGATCGTGATCATCCCTGCTGCCCGGATTATCGACGGCCCCACCCCCGCCGCCCGAGCCGACGGCAGGTCGGACAGCGCGAACGCCAGCGACGCCACCACGGTGCCGAGCAGGATGCCGACGAGCACGCCGAGCCCGAGATCCTTCATCACACGCCTCCCGTGGCCAGCGAGGAGATAAGGACGACCGCGCCCGCCAGAAGCGCGACGACGGCCAGGCCGAGCACGACGCCCACGAGGAAGGCGGGCCGCCGCCAGCGCGGCGTGCTGATCAGCGTCTCCTCGTACGCGGGCGGCTGGTACGGCGAGTTCCGCCTCTCCGCCTCGCGCAGCAGCCGCTCGACCTGGGCGCGGCCACCGGGGGCGGGCCGGCCGAGCAGGGCGGCGACCAGTTCGGCCGCCGTGGGCCGGGAGTCAGGATCGGGGCTGCGGCACTCGTCGAGCACCGTGCGCAGCGCCGGCGGCAGCCGGTCGAGGCCGGGCTCCCCGCCCTGCCCCGCCTCCGTCCCGGTGGCGGCGAAGATCATCACTTCGGCCCACGCCCGCACGTCGTGCGAAGGGAACTCGCTGTCGCGCGGCCCGGGGGCGAAGAGCGCCTGACCGTACCGGCCGATCAGCACGTTGTCCGGGCCGAGCCGCAGCCCCGCGATGCCGGCCAGGTGCAGCCTGGCCATGGTGGCGGCGGTGCCGAGCGCGAGCGCGTGCAGCGTCTCGCCACGGAAGGGGCCGGCGGCCCGTACGACGTCGAGGAGCGGCCGGCCGCTCGCGAGGTAGTCGCGCGGCTGCAGAGCGAGGCCGCCGCTCCATCCGTGGAAGTCCATCGCCATCGCCTCCCCGGTCACAGGTGATCAGCGCAGGTCAGGCGCTCCCGGAACCCCGGGGCGCCGTCGTCCGCCACGTGGTACGCCCTGCGGCGACCCCCGGTTCAATGGCATGCCGACTTGTTCCGGCTCAGGACGAGGAGGTCGCGGCGACGGGGTCCCGCCGGCGCGCCGCCCTCCGTCCGGTGGTGAGGTTGACCAGCAGCGAGCTCGCGGTCAGCGCCACCCCGAACCAGACCACGGCGGTGACCCCGAGGTTGTCGGCGAACAGCCCGCCGAAGAGCGCTCCGAGCGCGATGGAGGTGTTGTACGCCATGGTGTTGAGCGACATCGCGGCCTCGAAGGTGTCGGGCGCGGCGGCCAGCGTCAGGTTGACCTGGCACAGTTGCACGGCCCCGAAGGAGAGCCCCCACACCACCAGCGCGGCGACCGCGCCCGCCTCCCCGCCGCCGATCGCGAGCAGCGCCAGCAACGACACCACGAGCCCGGCGCAGCCGACGGCGAACGTGCCCCGCAGGCTCCTGCTCACCGTGTGCCCGGCGACGAAGTTCCCGACGGCTCCGGCGGCGCCGAAGATCATGAGCACGACGGTGACGAAGGCGGGCGTCGCGCCGGTGTGGCCCTCCAGGATCGGCCGGACGAACGTGTAGGCCCCGAAGTGCCCGAGCACGAACAGCACGACGGTGACCAGCACCAGCCGCAGCGGCACGTTCCTGACCGGCAGCCCGAAGACCTCCCTGATCGGGACGGCGTTGCGCGACGGCAGCGACGGGATCAGCGCCGTGACCGCGACGAACACCAGCACGCTGAGCCCGGCCCAGATGAGGAACGTGGTCCGCCAGTCGGTACGGCTCTCCAGGAACGTCCCCAGCGGGATGCCCGCCACCGTGGCGATCGAGATGCCGGACATCACCGTCGCGGACGCCTTGTTCGCCTGCCGCTCGGGCACCAGGCGCATCGCCATGCCGACGCCGATGGCCCAGAACACCCCGCTGGCGAACCCCATGAGCAACCGCGTGGTCAGGATCAGCGCGTAGCTCGGCGACAGGGCGGTCACCAGGTTGCCCAGGGCCAGCACGGCGAGCAGCGCGGACAGCAGCAGCCGCCGGTTGACCCGCCTGGACCAGGCCACGATGAACGGCACGCCCAGCCCGGCGGAGACGCCCTGGAGCGTGACCATGAGCCCGGCGGCGCCCACCGACACCCCCAGACTCTCGCTCAAGGGGGTGAGCAGGCCGACCGGCATCAGCTCGGTGGTGAGAAAGACGAACAGGCTCGCCGTGATCGCGGCGACCCCCAGCCAGGCCCGCGTGGCTGACAGCGGGCGATCTCCATGCACAGTCATACATCTAAGAGTGGGCCCCACCCGATCAATGAGTCCAACACATAGTTTTCATCGAGATCGATCGTGCTGCACGATAGATGCCATGGAGCTGCAACAACTCAGGTACGTCGTCGCGGTCGCCGAGACCAGCAACTTCACCCGGGCCGCCGAACACTGCCGGGTCGTGCAGTCGGCGCTCAGCCACCAGATCGCCGCCCTGGAGCGTGAGCTCGGCGCCCGCCTGTTCGAGCGCACCAGCCGGCGTGTCCGCCTGACCTCGGCCGGTGAGGCGTTCCTGCCCGCGGCCCGCGAGTGCCTGGAGGCCGCCGACCGGGCCAGGGCCGAGGTGGCCGCCGCGAGCGGCGAGCTGCGCGGACGGCTCGCCATCGGCGCCATCACCACGGTCGCGGCCGTGGATCTGCCGGCGCTGCTGAAGGAGTTCCGCCGCCGGCATCCGCGGGTGCGCGTCACGCTCGCCGCGGCCGGCAGCGAGGACCTGATCGAGCGGGTCCGCCGCGCCGACGTGGACGTGGCCTTCCTCGGCCTGACCACGCGGGCCGAGCCGAGGGGCGTCCGGGGCCGCGCGCTGGCCAGGGACGAGCTGGTCGCCGTGGTCGCCCCCGACCACCACCTGGCGGACGAGGAGACGGACCTGGCGAGCCTCGCCGACGAGCCGTTCGTCGACTTCCGGGCGGGGCACGCCGGCCGCGCCCAGTCCGACGAGGCGTTCGCCGCCGCGGGCGTGCACCGGGACGTCGCCTTCGAGGTCTCGTCCGCCGAGTTCATGGCCGACCTCGTCCGCCACGGGCTCGGCGTGGGCCTGCTCCCCTCCGCGTACGCGCCCCGGCTGCGCGACCTGCGCGTCATCCGCCTCCGCGACGCCCCGGCCCGCGTCGAGCACCTGATCTGGGCCGACCGCCCCTCCCCCGCCGCCACCGCCTTCCTCGACCTGCTCACCGACCCCTGATCCCCTGCCGGGCGGCGGTCTCCGTCGCCGCCCGGCGAGGTGGAATCAGCCGGCCGCGCCGGTGAGGGCGGCGCGGGCGGCGGTGGTCGTGGCGGCGGTCGTTCTCGTCGGGATGGAGCGCAGGTCGAAGGCGTAGCGGGCGACGGAGTCGGCGATGGCGTCGGAGTCGACGTCGAGCGCCGTCGCGTTCACGTTGGCGAGCGTGTCGCACGCCTGGTGGTAGCAGCCGTCGTACGGGGCCCCGGCCGTGCCGCCGAACAGCGCGGCCTCCTCGGCGGTCTTGACGCCCTCGGCGCCGGTGAAGATGCCGCCGGACGGGATGCCGATCGCGATGAACGGCCCGTAGTCGGAGCGGCCGTCGAAGTCGGTGCCGACCGTGGGCAGGCCGCGCGAGCCGAAGAACGTGGCGAGCCGCTGCTCGATCTGGGCCGATCCGGGCGGGCCCGCCGGGGAGCCCATGCCGTCGGAGTCGTCCCCGTCGTACAGCTTGTAGGCGTGGTTCGGGGAGGCGATCATGTCGAAGTTCAGGTAGAGCCGGACGCGGTCGCGCTGCTGCTGCGACAGGGAGGCGACGTACTGCGTGGAGCCGAGCAGCCCGATCTCCTCCGCCGCCCAGAACGCGAAGCGGACCTTGTGCTTCACCGGGTAGAGCGCCATCCGCTCGGCGACCTCCAGGATGGCGGCGCTGCCCGAGCCGTTGTCGTTGATGCCGGGGCCCTCGGTCACGCTGTCGAGGTGGGCGCCGACCATGACGACCTCGCCCGGGTCGCCGAGCCGGGACTCGGCGATGACGTTGTCCTCGGTGCCGAGCGCCAGGTTGGCGTCGACCTTGAGGTGCACGGTCGCGCCCGGCGTGGCGGCCAGCGCCTGGCCGACCGCGAAGTCGGCGAACACCATCGGCAGGCCCTGCAGGCCGCTGAGGTTCAGCGCGAAGGCGTCGGTCCGTCCCGGCTGGCCCTCGTTGAAGATGATGATCGCGCTCGCGCCGGCGGCGAGCGCGTTCTCGACCTTGGTGACGAACGGGCAGGTGCCGCGCTGGACCAGCGCGATCCGGCCGGCGACGAACCCGGCGAAGTCGGCCGCCTCGCAGCCGCTGGTGGAGGAGGGCGCCGGCGCGGGCGGCAGGGTCAGGTCCACGGCCTGGACCTGCGCGGTCACGTCGCCGGACGGGGACGGCTCGAAGGTGAAGAAGTCCTCGTTCGGCACGTACGTGGCGCCGCCCTGCACGGCGAGCGTCGGCGGCGTGTTCTCGCTCCAGCTCTCCACGAACTTCACCGGCTGCAGGGTGACCTTGTAGCCGGCCCTGCGCAGCTTGCCCGCCACGTAGTCGCGGGAGGCCCGGTAGCCGGGGGTGCCGACGGCGCGGGTGCCGCCGTTGGCGTCGGCGATGGCCTGGAGCGCCTTGAGGTGCTTGGCCACGTTCGTGCCCTTGACCTGCTTGACGAGCAGTTCGGCGAAGACGTCGTCGAGGCCGCCGGTCCGTGCCTGGGCGGGTGGCGCGGCGAGGACCGCGGCGAGGACCGTGGTGAGGAGCAGGCCGAGCGCGACGGCGAATCTGCGCATACGCATGCGACGGATCTCCCTGGTGCCGGGATCGGGTACGGCGCGCGTAGTCCCCCCGAGCCGCGCCGAACGCGAACGTAACCCGGTACTGAGCCGCCGAGAAGGCCCACTATCACCGCGGATTTACGATATTTCAGGTCGCCTCGCGGCGGGCGCGGGCGCGCCGCTTCCCCTCGTGCATCGCCTGCACCCGCGCCACCGGGATCGTGTGCCCCTCCTCCACCAGGCCGGCGGGCAGGCGCTGCGGCTCCGGCATCTCCCCCGCCCACGGATCGGACTTCTCCACCAGCGCCGCCGCCGTCCTGATGGTGAAGTCGCGCGGCGTGACCCGGTCCAGGTCCGACCACGGCACGGGGAACGACACCGGCACGCCGGGCCGGATCCGCGGGCTGTAGGCGGCCACGACCGTCGCGCCGCCCGCCCGCGTGGAGTCGATGAAGACCTTGCCCGCGCGGTCCTCCCTGATGAACGCCGTCGTCGCGAGCCCCGGGTCCACCCGCTCGGCGCGGGCCCCGATCGCGCGGGTGGCCGCGGCCAGGTCCGCCATCGGGATGCCCGGCTCGACCGGCACGAACACGTGCACGCCCTTGGCCCCGCTGGTCTTCACCGCGCCCGCGAGCCCCGCGTCCGCCAGCGCCTGCCGCACCAGGAACGCCGCCCGCACGGCCAGCCCGAACGACTCCGCGCCCTCCGGCGGATCGAGGTCCAGCACCAGATGGGTGAAGTGGTCGCCGACGAACAGCGCCGGGTGGAACTCCACCGCCCGCTGGTTGCCGAACCAGATCAGCGTCCGCCGGTCGTTGCCCAGCGCGTACGTCACCTGCCGCCGCGAGGAGTCCGCCCACACCGAGACGCGCTCGATCCACGGAGGGGCGTACTTCGGCAGGTTCTTCTGCATGAAGGGCTCCTGGCCGGGGCGTACCCGGACGACCGAGAGCGCCCGGTCGCGCAGCACCGGCACCAGCCGGTCCGCGACCGCGTCGAGATAGTCGACCAGGTCGCGTTTGGTGGCCTCGGCGCCGTCGAACAGCGGCTGGTCGAGATTGGTCAGCGTCACGCCCTCGCGGGTCTCCTCGCCGGTCACCCCGTCCACGATATCCGAACACCTGTTACAGTGATCGACTGACGCGGGGTGCCCGGCGATCCGGGCTGAGATCACACCCGTCGAACCTGATCTAGCTCGCACTAGCGAAGGGACGTCATGTTCTGCGATGACATGTGGCTGCGCACGGCCGACCTGATGACCGCGATCCACGACCACCCGTTCAACGTCGCGCTCGGCGACGGCAGTCTCGACGCCGACCGGTTCGCGTTCTACATCGTGCAGGACGCCCGCTACCTGGAGGCGTTCTCCAGGGCGCTCGCCACCGCCTCGGCGCGGGCCACGGACCTGGAGGAGGCGGCGTTCTTCGCGAGCAGCGCACACACGGCGCTGGCCGCCGAGCGCCTGCTGCACGCCGGGTACGTCGCCGAGCTGGGCGCGGAGGCGACCGGGATCGCCACGTCGCCGACGTGCCTGGCGTACGCGTCCTACCTCCAGGCGACGGCGCTGGCGGCGCCGTACCCGGTGCTGGTGGCGGCGGTGCTGCCGTGTTTCTGGATCTACCAGGACGTGGGCACGACGCTGCTCGGGCGCGCGGGCGACCTCGGCGGCCACCCGTACGGCAAGTGGATCTCCACCTACTCGGACCCGGAGTTCGCGGCGTCGGTGACCCGGGCCAAGGCGATCGCCGACCGGCTCGCCGAAGGCGCGGCCCCGGACACGCGGGCGGCCATGGAGCAGGCTTACCTGACGGCGGCGGCGTACGAGTGGATGTTCTGGGACAGCGCCTGGCGGCGCGAGAGCTGGCCGACGGCCCGCTGGCTCGCGCCCTGATCCCCCAGGCGGGCCGCCGCTAGGGGCCGGCGGCGCCGCGGGCGGCCATCGCCTCCTTCTCCGCGCGGGTGGCGATGAGGCCGGACGGCGCGAGCAGCCTCGACTCCTCGAACGGCTCCTCCGTGGTCGGCAGCGGCTCGCGCGCCCGGACCGCCTTGAACCACACGCGGACCGCGTCCAGGATCACGATGACGATCATGACGGCGAACAGCGCGGCCAGGACGCCGTCCACGGTGGAGTTGATGACGATCTGCCGCATCGCGTCCGTCGACTTGGCGGGCGCGAGCAGCTGCCCCTGGTCGAGCGCGCTCTGGTAGCGGTCGCGCTGGGCGAAGAAGCCGAGCGTCGGGTCGGTGGAGAAGACCTTCTGGTAGCTCGCCGTCAGGGTGACCGCGGCGTCCCAGGCCAGCGGCACCCCCGTCACCCAGGCCCACTTGAGCCGCCCGCTCTTGATCAGCAGCGTGGTCGCCACGGTGAGCGCCACCGCCGCGAGGAGCTGGTTGGCGATGCCGAACAGCGGGAAGAGCTGGTTGATGCCGCCCAGCGGGTCGTTGACGCCTTGGTAGAGGAAGTAGCCCCAGGCCGCCACGACCACCGCGCTGGAGCCGAGCAGGCCCGGCCACCAGCTCACCCGCGCCATCGGCTTCCACAGGTTGCCGAGGGTGTCCTGGAGCATGAACCGGCCCACCCGGGTGCCGGCGTCCACGGTCGTGAGGATGAACAGCGCCTCGAACATGATCGCGAAGTGGTACCAGAACGCCTGGAGCGCGGCCCCGCCGAGGAAGCCGGAGAAGATCTGCGAGATGCCGACGGCCAGCGTCGGCGCCCCGCCGGTGCGGGCGATCAGCGTCTCCTCCTGCACGGCCGCCGCCGCGGCCTGGAGCTGTTCGGGGGTGATCGTGAAGCCCATGTTCGCGACGGCCTCGGAGGCCGACTGCACGGTGGCGCCGAGCACCCCGGCCGGGGCGTTCATCGCGAAGTAGAGGCCGGGCGACAGCACGCAGGCCGCCGTGATGGCCATGACGGCCACGAACGACTCCATGAGCATGCTGCCGTAGCCGATCATCCGGACCTGGGTCTCCTTCTGGATCAGCTTCGGCGTGGTGCCGGAGGAGATCAGGGCGTGGAACCCGGACAGCGCCCCGCAGGCGATGATGATGAACACGAACGGGAACAGCGAGCCCGCGAAGACCGGCCCCTTGCCGTTGAAGGCGAAGTCGGTGAAGGCGGTCGTGCGCAGCGGCGGCATGGTGACCGCGATGCCGATCGCGATCAGCGCGATGGTGCCGATCTTCATGAACGTCGAGAGGTAGTCGCGCGGCGCGAGCAGCATCCACACCGGCAGGACCGCGGCGACGAACCCGTACGCGATGAGCCAGAGCGCGAGCGCCGACGGGCTCAGCGTGAAGAACGGCGCCCAGCTCGACCCCTGCACCCAGCCGCCCGCCACGATGGCGAGGACCAGCAGCGCGACCCCGATCACGGTCGTCTCGACGACCCGGCCGGGCCGCAGCACCCGCAGGTAGAAGCCCATGAACAGGGCGATCGGGATGGTCATCGCGATCGAGAAGACGCCCCACGGCGAGCGCGCGAGCGCGTTGACCACGACCAGCGCCAGCACCGCGAGCAGGATGATCATGATGGCGAACACGGCGACGAGCGCCGCCGCCCCGCCGACCGGACCGATCTCCTCGCGGGCCATCTGACCGAGGCTGCGGCCGTTGCGGCGCATGGAGAAGAACAGCACCACCATGTCCTGGACGGCCCCGGCGAAGATGACGCCCGCGATGATCCAGATGGTGCCGGGCAGGTAGCCCATCTGGGCGGCCAGCACCGGCCCGACCAGCGGCCCGGCGCCGGCGATGGCCGCGAAGTGGTGGCCGAACAGGATGCGCCGGTCCGTCGGCTGGTAGTCGATGCCGTTGTCGAGCCGCTCGGCCGGGGTGGCCCGGCGGTCGTCGGCCCCCAGCACCCTGCGCACGATGAAGCGGGCGTAGAACCGGTAGGCGATGGCGTACGAGCCGAGCGCGGCGCACAGCAGCCACACCGCGTTGACGTTCTCGCCCCGGGACAGGGCGAGGACCGCCCAGCCGGTGGCGCCCACGACGGCGACCGCCGTCCAGATGATGACGGAACGCAGCTTCACCGGTTACCTCCCATGGGATGAGCCGTACAGCGGACGCCCCAGGCAGCAGCGGAGGCCGGCGTCCGGCGGCAGATCGGTGGTGAAGCGCCGCCAGCGCCACAGCGGGCGGCAGTCGATCACGACCGGGGCCCCGGCCAGGTGCACCCAGGCGGTGGGGTGCGCGTACACCATGTCAGGCAGCAGGCCGCGCGCCCGCTTCGGCAGGCGGGAGCGGCGCAGCGGCCGGACGGAGAACTCGCCGGCGTCCGCGCAGCAGAGGCCGGTGACGTGCCAGTCGAAGAACACCACTTCGTCGTCACGCAGAGCTTCACGAGCCGCGGGAGTGAGCGTGACAGCGGACATTTGTGGCTCCTGAACAACAGGTAGCTCAGAAATTACCGACGGCCTTACCCGGCGTAGTCGCGCTTGAAACCGCCATGGGCGGGGTGAAAGTTTCAGTGCCCTTATGCGCTGTTTCTACTGATCAGGGCCTTCCGTCACGCTTTACCCGCTGTTCGAGCGAGGGTTGATCGCCTTTTTCGATGACAATCCCGGCAGGAACCGTTCCGCGGGAGGTATCGATGCGCAAAGCACGTGCTCTGCTCGTCTCGACTCTGCTGGTGGGGGGCGCGCTCACGACGTTCACCGCCGCCCCGGCGCACGCGGAGAGCCTGCGAGGCGTCTACTACGACTACTCCGAGTGCCAGCGGATAGGCCAGTACGGCTACAGCCAGGGCTGGTGGGGCTTCTGGCACTGCGAGGCCCAGTACTCCTACTACTTCCTGTACGCCTGACCACGGAAATCCCTTTGCGGGCGGCAGCGCCGGCCTGGTAGACCTGGCCGGCGTGCTGACCGGAAGACGCGTACGCCTGAGAGCCCTCGAACCCGCCGACAGCGAGCCGCTGTGGCGCTGGTACCACGACCCCGAGGTGGGCCGGTGGATGGACGGCACCCCGCCCATCTCCCTGGCTCAAAACATCGAGAAGGGCCAGAACCGCCCGCGCAACACCTTCGAGCAGATGGTCCTCGGCATCGAGGCGCTCGACGACGGCAAGCTCATCGGCTACGTCGCCCTCGGCGACACCGACTTCCGGCACGGCGAGGCCGAGCTGCAGAGCATCGCCATCGGCGACCGCGACCGCTGGGGCGGCGGCTACGCCACCGACGCCCTCCGGGTCATCTGCCGCTACGCCTTCGAGGAGATGGGCCTGCACCGTGTGACCTTGTGGGTGGTGGCCGACAACGCGGCGGCGGTGCGGGCGTACACGAAGGTCGGGTTCGTGGAGGAGGGCCGCAGGAGGGAGTCCTTCCGCGCCCGGGGCAAGCGGCACGACTTCCTCATGATGGGGTTGCTGAGCTCCGAGCTCAGGTGAGCTCGTCGTCCCAGTCGGGCGGGGTGACCTCGCCCGACTCCCAGTCGGAGCGCAGGATGCCGTAGCCGATCGTGTCGTGGCGCGCACCATCGGGGGCGGGCCAGGCCCGCCGGTAGTGCGCCTCCTTGGCGTAGCCGTTGCGGCGGAAGGCGGCGCGCATGGCGCGGTTGTCCTGGCGGGTGTTGCCCTCGATCCGGTCGATCCCGGGCAGCTCGGTGAACAGGTAGCGGGTCAGCCAGGCGACGGCCGCCGTGCCGAGGCCCTTGCCGCGCCAGGCGGCCCTCACACGCAGGTCGAACATCGGCGTGTCGTCGTCGAGGTCCTGGAGCCTGACCAGCCCCGCGCGCTCGCCGCCAGCCACGATCCAGAACGTACGGTTGCCGCCGTCGTCGTAGCCGCCCTCGGCGACCCGCCGCAGGACGGCCTCCCGCTCCTGGACCCCGGCGTGGTAGGGCCACTCCTCGCCGGTGAGGAAGTCGGCCAGGGCGGCGGCGTCGGCCGCCGCGAACCTCGTGAACTGGATGCGCATCCGCCCGACGATGGTCACCGGGCCGGCCCCCGGTCAACCGGTTTTCCCCTCCGGCAAGCGGAACGGGCCCGCCGCGCGGCGGGCCCGTTCAGCGAACTCAGCTGGTCACGGTGATGCGGTTCGTGGCCGGCGGGGCGATGGGGCTGTTCGTGCCGAGGTAGGCGACGAAGGCGTCGATGTCCAGCGGCCCGCTCCACAGGTCGGTGCCCTGGGTGAAGGCGGCGAAGGCGTCGCCGCCGCCGACCAGGAAGTTGTTCGCCGCGACCCGGATGGTCTGGGCGTCCGTCACCGGCACGCCGTCGATCTTCATGTCCGACACCTTCGAGCCCCAGGGGGCGCCGGTGCTGTAGGTGTAGGTGAAGTTCGCGGAGGGCTGGAGGATCTTGGTGAAGGGCTGGTTGTTGGGTCCGCCGGTGAACTGCTGCTCCAGCACCGTCTTGAGCTGCGCGCCGGTCAGCGTCACGACCTGCATGAGGTTGTTGAACGGCTGCACGGCGAACGCCTCGCCGTAGGTCACGACGCCGTCGCCCTCGCCGGCCGGGGAGGAGGGGTAGCTGAGCAAGGTCCGCACGCCGCCCGGGTTCATGAGCGCGATCTGCGCGTTGCCGCCGGTCCTGGTGGCGGCGAGCTGGGCGTCGGCGATGACGTCGCCGAGCGGGGACTCGCCGGAGGGCGTGGCGGTGTTGCTGAGTTCGGCCGTGATGGAGCCGATCGTCTTGTTGGCGACCGGGGCCACGCGGTCCCTCCACGTCTGGACGAAGGTGTTGATATCCGAATCGGGATCGACCGTCCGGGTCACGACGTGATTGTCCGCGACGACCGAGGACCGGTCGATGTCCAGGTTCTTCAGGTTGACCTTGAGGTCCACCTGGGTGATGACCCGCCCGAACGAGCCGCCCTGCGAGTAGAGCCGGTCGTTGCCCGCCGGGTCCTTGATCTTGCAGAGGTACGCCTGGTGCGAGTGCCCGCTGAGCACGACGTCGATCTCCGGGTCCACCTGCGTGGCGATGCGCGCCCCCGCGCCCGCGACGGCCGAGCAGGCGTCCGGCGACTGCCCCGCGTTGACCTGGTCGCCCTCGTGCATCAGCACGACCTGCGCCTTGACGCCGACGAGCTTGAGGATCTTCGAGGCCACGTTCGCGGCCTTGACCTCGTCGATGAACTTGAGGTTCTTGATGCCCTCGGCGGTGACGATGTTCGGCGTGGTCTGGGTGACCAGGCCGATGAAGCCGATCGGCACGCCGTTGACCCACTTGACGCTGACCGGCGGCAGGGCGGGCACGCCCCAGTCGGCCATGAGCTTCTTCGCCTGCGCCTGCTGGGCGCCGAGCGAGGCGAGCGCGTCGGTGCGCTCGTTCGGGTTCTTGAACAGCACGTTCGCGCCCACGTAGTCGAACGTGGCGCCCTTCCACTTGCCGGCCGGCGAGCAGCCGTCGACCGGGTGGCAGCCGCCCTTCATGATGCGGCGCAGCTCGGTGTAGCCCTCGTCGAACTCGTGGTTGCCGACCGCGGCCACCTTGAGCCCGAGCTTGCCCAGGAACTCGACGGACGGCTCGTCGTGGTAGGCCGCCGACAGCAGCGGCGAGGCGCCGATGAGGTCGCCCTGGGCCACGGCGATCGTGTTCTTGTCGGTCAGTGCCTTCATGTGCGTGGCGATGTACGCCGCACCGCCGGCGTCGACGGTGTTGCCGTTCTCGTCCACCATGCGGCCCGAGGAGCCGGTCGGGGGTTCGAGGTTGCCGTGGAAGTCGTTGAGCGCGAGCAGCCGCACGGGGACCGTGAGCGGCGCCTTCGCCTTGCCCGGGCTCGCCGCGCCCGCGGGGACGGCGGCCAGCACGACCGCGCCCGAGGCGACGGCTCCGGCGAGGACCAGCCGGAGGAATGAACGAGACGTCATGGCCCACCACGTTAAAGCCGGAACCCAAGCGGCCAATGTCGCAAAGGTAACGATTTGCCCGGCTGTCGCATGGCGTTATTTGCCAGTCGTACGCCTAGAGTTCTGGTGTGAGCGCGCACGTGGAAATCAGGCAACGACTGGACGACCCCGAGATCGCCGAGGTGCTGCGGCTGGTGGAGGCCGCGACGCAGGCCGACGGCGTCCGCCCGCTCAACGAGCACGTGATGCTCCACCTCCGCTACGGCGGCGACGTACGAGCCCGTTCGATCCTGCTCTTCCAGGACGATGTTCTGGCAGGTTACGCCCACGTCGATCCGACCGACGAGGTCGAGGGCCCGAGCGCCGAGCTGGTCATCCACCCCGCGCACCGGCGTTCCGGCAACGGCGCCCGCCTGCTGCGGGCCGTACTCGACCTGGCCGACGGCCGGCTGCGCCTCTGGGCCCACGGCGACCACGTCGCCGCCGGGGCGCTCGCGGCCTCGTTCGGCCTGGAACGCGTCCGGTCGCTCTGGCAGATGCGCCGCTCGTTGTTCGCGCCGCTGGCGGCGTACACGCTGCCGGAGGGGGTGCGGATGCGGACGTTCGTGCCCGGCCAGGACGAGGAGTCCTGGCTCAAGGTCAACGCCGCCGCCTTCGCCCACCACCCCGAGCAGGGCGCGTGGACCATGGACGACCTGCTGCGGCGCGAGCGGGAGCCCTGGTTCGACCCGGAGGGCTTCTTCCTCGCCGTCCGCGGCGATCGGCTGGTCGGCTTCCACTGGACGAAGATCCACGGCTCCACCGAGTCCACCGAGCACGGCCACGAGCCGCTCGGCGAGGTGTACGTCGTCGGCGTCGACCCCTCCCAGCAGGGCACCGGCCTGGGCAAGGCCCTCACCCTGGCCGGCCTCGACCACCTGCGGGCGCGCGGCCTCGCCCAGGCCATGCTCTACGTGGACGAGGCCAACACGGCCGCGATCAGGCTGTACGAGGGGCTGGGGTTCGCCCGCTGGGACGTGGACGTGATGTACGCGATCGCGTGATCCTGCTTACTCGATGATCGCGTGGAGGATGAAGTAGGACACTGCGGCCACCGCGGCCGCGGCCGGGATGGTCAGGATCCAGGCGGTCACGATGTTGCCGGCCACGCCCCACCGCACGGCGCTGAGTCGCTTGGTCGCGCCGACACCCATGATCGCCGAGGTGATCGTGTGCGTGGTGGAGATGGGCGCCCCGAACCCGATTGCGGCCACGTACAGCACCGTCGCCGCCGCCGACTCCGCGGCAAAGCCCTGGGGCGGGTCGAGCGCGATGATGCGCCGGCCCAGGGTGCGCATGATCCGCCAGCCGCCCGCGTACGTGCCGAGCGAGATCGCGCCCGCGGCGGCCAGGATGACCCACTGCGGGATGTCGTCGCCGGGAGAGGCGAACCCGCCGACGACGAGGGCCAGGAAGATCACACCCATGGTCTTCTGCGCGTCCTGGAGGCCGTGCCCGAGCGCCATGGCGGCGGCCGAGACGGTCTGGGCGTAGCGGAAGCCGCGGTTGGTCTTGCCCGGCTGGGCATGCCGGAAGATCCAGTAGATGGCGATCATGATGCCCGCCGCCAGCGTGAAGCCGACCAGCGGCGACAGCACCATGGGGATGACGACCTTCTCGAGCACGCCGTCCCAGTGCACGACGCTGGCCGAGGCGAGCGCCGCCCCGACGAGACCGCCGATCAGCGCGTGGCTGGAGGAGGACGGGAGACCGAAGTACCAGGTGATGAGGTTCCAGGCGATCGCGCCGATGAGCCCCGAGGCGACGATCACCAAACCATGTGAGCCGTCCGGTGCGTCGATGATGCCTTTGCCGACCGTCTGGGCGACTTGGGTGCCCAGGTGGGCGCCGATGAAGTTCATGGCCGCCGCCATGAACAGGGCGGCCCTGGGGGTCAGGGCCCGGGTCGAGACGGAGGTCGCGATGGCGTTCGCCGCGTCGTGGAACCCGTTGGTGTAGTCGAAGATCAGAGCGACGACGACCACGCCGATGACGAGGGCGAGCGTGAGGTCCACTGGGCGGGCCTAGCTTTCCTTGACCGCGATCGACTCGACGGTGTTGGCCACGTGCTCGAAGGCGTCGGCGGCCTCCTCGAGGGCGTCGACGACCTCCTTCATCTTCATGACGGTGAGGGCGTCGTACTCGCCGCTGAACAGCTTGGCCAGCAGCCGGCGGTAGACCTGGTCACCCTGGTTCTCCAGGCGGTTGACCTCGATCCAGTACTCGTTGAGGTTCTTCATCGAGCGCAGGCGCGGCATGGCCTCCGCGGTCAGCTCGGCGGCCCTCTCCAGCACCTCGACCTGGCGCACGACATCTTTGGGGAGATGGTCGAGCTGGTAAAGGACGATGAGGTCGGAGGCGGCCTCCATCGCGTCCATGACGTCGTCGAGGTTGGAGGCGAGACGGTAGATGTCCTCGCGGTCGAACGGGGTGATGAAGCTCTCGTTGAGCCGGTTCATGATCGCGTGGGTGCGTTCGTCACCGGCGTGCTCGCAGGCGCGCATCTTCTCGGCCAGGGCCTCCCTGTCCGAGCCGTCGCTGATGATCTCGACCAGCAGGCGCGATGCCGTGACCAGGTTGTTCGCGGAGTCGGCGAACAGGTCGTAGTAGCTGTCCTCACGTGGCGTGAGACGCAGGCGCACGTCGTTCTCCAGATGTGCGGGGATGGTCCGTGGAAGAGGGTACGGCCTACCAGGCGAAATGCGAACTTCATGTCCCCTTCGCCTAATGGCTACCCGTAGTAGGTGGCGCGACACCGAGAAATCCGCTAGTTTTCGGGCCTTTTTGCAGCTCCAGCCCGCTCCGGCGAGCCGGGGCCGGCCCTCCTGATCAGGCCGGACGCCCGCCCGTTCATCCGACTGTTCCCCGGCCGTTCACCTGATGTTCATCTGAATCAGATCTGCGTACGGTGGAAGTTTCGATAGGAGCGCGACGGGGTCGGACCGCGCTGGCCCTGGTAGCGGGAGCTGTACTTGGCGGAGCCGTACGGGTGCTCCGCCGGCGAGCTCAACCGGAACACGCACAGCTGCCCGATCTTCATCCCCGGCCACAACTTGATCGGCAACGTCGCCACGTTCGACAGCTCCAGCGTCACGTGCCCGCTGAACCCCGGATCGATGAACCCCGCCGTCGAATGCGTCAGCAGCCCGAGCCGCCCGAGCGAACTCTTCCCCTCCAGCCGGGACGCCAGATCGTCGGGCAGCGTGATGACCTCGTACGTCGAGGCCAGCACGAACTCCCCCGGATGCAGGATGAACGGCTCCTCGCCGTCCGGCTCCACCATACGCGTCAGATCCGGCTGCTCCACGGACGGATCGATGTGCGGGTAACGATGGTTCTCGAACACCCGGAAGAACCGGTCGAGCCGCACGTCGATGCTGGACGGCTGGATCATCTCCTGGTCGAAGGGCTCCAGCACCAGCCGGCCGGAGTCGATCTCGGCGAGGATGTCACGATCAGATAGCAGCACGGAGAGCAACTTACCGGTCGGGGTCGAAGTTCGGCGCTCGGGAGTGCTGTTGAGGGCCAAAGTTCCGCTACAGTGGGGGACGCGAGTTTCCCCAAGGCTGCGGGCTGTGAGGTTGTGGGTTCTGGGCTGTGGGCTTCGGGAAGTGCGCGCGGGTGTAGTTCAATGGCAGAACATCAGCTTCCCAAGCTGACAGCGCGGGTTCGATTCCCGTCACCCGCTCTCAAGGTGAAGGCCCAGGTGGGGACATGAATCCCGACCCGGGCCTTAGTAGTTTCCCGACTGATTCGATCTTCGCGGGCCATTAACGGGCCATTAGCTCTTGATCAGCCTGCCGGGACCAGTACGCCCGCTGTGCCCTCGTCGTCGTCATCGTCACGTGCTTCGAGTTGCCGATCGATGGCGTTGGTGATCGCCTCGTCGGCTCCTCTGACCGCGTGCTGGTAGATCATGGCCGCCCGTACGTTGTCGTGCCCCATGCGCGCCATGAGGTCCTTGAGACCCGCGCCGGACTCCGCGGCGAGCATGTTCCCGGTGTGGCGCAGGTCGTGGAAGTGGAGCCCCGGCAGGCCCATCTCCGTGACGACGTCCACCCACCGTGTGCGGGTGTTGAAGCCGCTGCGGCGGATCGGGCCGCCCTTGGCCCCTGGGAACATGAGGGCGGCCGGGTCGTCCTGCACGTACGTGTTGATGTGCTCCTGGAGGACGGGGACGATGCTCTGGGGAATGCCGACCGTCCGGCGTCCGGCCTTGGACTTGGGAGGCCCCAGCACCAGCCCGCCCGTGGAGCGCTCGACGAAGGCGACCCGGACGCGGACCGTACGCGCCTTGAGATCGACATCCATCCGGCGTAGTGCGCTGACCTCAACCCAACGCAGGCTCGCGAACGTGGCCAGCAGCACCATCGCGCGGAACCGCCGGTCCTGGGTGGAGTCTGCCTTTCCCTCCATGGCCATCCTCCACAGTGCACGCTCAGCGGCAGCACGCGTGTGGAAGGTTTCCGTATGGGCTCGCATCGCGCCGTACCGTTGAAAACGCAGCCGGTACGCCCCGTCCTTGATCTTGCGGACGTTGCCGATCGGTCGTAGCCCGACCCGGTCGGCCAGCTCGAACACCTGGGGGACAGTGAGCACCGGCCGTTCTTGAGCGTGCTCGTCGCCGGCCCCTCGAATCCGGCACGGGTTGTGCGGGATGACCCGGTCATCGGCGGCGGTCATCAGCACGGCCCGCAGCAGCCGGTACGCCTTGGCCGCCATGCTCACCGACACACCATTGCCGAGCAGATCGGCCCGCCACTGCCGGACGGTCGTTGTGCTGATCTTGGCTATCTGGACGTTGCCGAGATACGGCGTGATGTGCTTCTTGAGCAGCCAGCGATAGAGATCGACGGTCCGGGGACGCAGGCCAGGGCGCTGAGCGATCCAGGTCTCGGCGTAGTCGCGCAGCTTGATCTTGCCGCGCTCTGGATCGTTCCATTCGCCCTTGATGATTTGTGCTTCGATGAGCGACAGCGCCCGTTCCGCGTCGGACTTGCGTTCGTAGGTCTCGGTGCCCGTGCGCATCCGGCCGTCCGGTGCGAGATACCGGATCTGGTACCGACCAGACTCCCGCTTGCGGATGTTGCCGAAACGGCGATGGTTGTCCTTGTTCGCCATCAGGCGGCCCTCCCGGTTGCGTCGAAGGTCGTCATGGGCGCGACGGTCCCGGCGACGACGAAGGCGATCAGTGCGGACTCTCGGATGCGGACGTGCCGCCCGACCTTCACGAACTCGATCCGGCGTTCAGCGATCAGCCGGCGGACGAAGCGAACCGAGGTGCTGAGCAGTTCGGCCGCTTCCGGGACGGTGAACAGTTGGTCCAAGATCTCCTCCTCTCAGGCTGCCTGCGGATTTGCCGAAAGTTCTTCGAGCCGTCTCAGGTGAGCGCGCCATCGCTGCCGTTCGGCGATGGACCTGAGGAGCCGGACGCCGATCGGAGCTACATCGGGATCACCGGGCCGTACCGGCTGCCAGACGTAGCGGTGCGGGGCGGTGGGCTCGTCGGCCTGGCCGAGCGCTTCCAGGACCCAGGTGCGGCGGTCCTGCTTGTGTTCGGCGAGGGTCTTGTTGCTCCACTTGCGGGAGACGAGGACCCGGCGACCGGCGTACCCGAGGTGTTCCGGCTTGTGGGCCTTCGACCGGCAGCATCCGGGAACCATCCCCGGCTTGGCGTTCTTGGGCTGCACGCCGTACCGGAGCCAGTTCGGGCAGGTCGGCGAGCACGGCTCGTAGCGGAGCGCATCGACGAAGCGGGCGGCGTGCTCCCGCTGAGCTTGGCCGTCCAAGGTCTCGCCGAGGCTCTTCGTCAGGTACTTGGACAGATACCGGATGCACTGGTCAGCGTCCGGCGACCCGGCGAGCACACCCTTCACGTCCACCTGGTCACCGAAGCGGATCATGTGCATAGGCTCGTCGCCGAGCTGGTCAAGAGCTTCGTCCCAGGTGGGCAGGACCTCGCCGGTGTCGGGGTCCGCGTAGCCGGTGCCGTCGTTCCAGACGGGCAGGTGCTCACCCTCGAAGCGGGCTTCGTCCGCCTGAGGCCACCAGACCTGGTGGTACGTCGCCGCCGCGATCTGCTTCATCTCGGCGCGCGGCGAGGTGCCCCGGATGGCCATGTGCAGATGCGGGGCGAGCCGCTTCTGAGGCTCCACGGTGGCGAAGTACTGCACGTCGTAGCCGGCGACCCGGCGAAGGTTCTGCACGAACCGGTCCACCAGCTTGGAGAAGTGCAGCGCGTCACGAGCGGCCCGGACATAGTCGTACGCGTCCGGGTCGATGGGCGCGCCGTTGAGGACCTTGCCGTAGCTCGGCAGGGTGAGCGTGACGAACAGCGAAGGACGGTAGGTCCTGCCGTCGGCCGCCTCGAAGGTCCGGCCCAGGGTGGTGCTGGCCATCTTCCGCTTGGGCAGGTCGGGTGCGTCCTGGCGGCGCTTCGTCGAACGGACCCGCTTGGAGCTCGTTCGGCCTACCACGTTCCCGCGCATCCCGGCCTCGTTGATCTCGATGTCAAGCCCGGTGAGCACGGCGTCCAGGTCGGAGGTGTCTCCGCCGGCCTTTGCCTCCTCATCGCGCTTGGCCTGCATGTCGGCCCGGAACTCGACAAGCCAGCGCTGCCCGTCGGTCGGCTCATCGGGCGTGATGATCGGCTCCTCGTCGAGGTGCCAGCCCTCGCGGCACTGCGCCATCCGGAGCTGCCGGTTGCGCTTGGCGCACGGAGGACACTTGCTCTCCAGCGGGGAGCCGCACGGGACATCGACGACCTCTGACTTGCCGGTCGTCATGTCGAGCCGCCTGAGCGCCACGGGCCGGATGCAGACGCCGTGAAGCTTGGCGATCTCCTCGGCCACGTCACGGGCGAGCGGTTGAGCCATGCGGATCGCTCGCGGAGTCTTGCGGTCGGTCAACGGGCCTCCTCTCCGATCTCTGGGGACGTGAGCGCGGTCTGTCCGCACTCGGAGCACTCGACCAGGCCACGCAGCGAGTCGAGCCAGAGGGCATTCAGCGCGCCGCACAGGGCGCAGCGAAGGCCGTCGAGGAAGTGAGCCAGTGTCATCGGACCTCACCAGCCATCGCGCGGATGTCGTAGTCGGAGACGTACGCGGCACGGACGCGAATTGGATCGGGACTGATCTCCAGCCGCACATATCCGACGCCTGCGCCCCGCTCCGGACGAGGAGAGATGCGGTCGGCCAGCGCGCCGCGATCCCTCGCCCCGTCGCCGAGCACCATGTCCACCTGCTCCGACTCGTCGAGTCGTAGGGCGATCTTGTCGGGGAACAGGTTGCGGATGTTCATGACCTCCTTGCGTGGGCCCTGAAGAGCCGCCAGGACGCCGACGCCGACCGCACGCCCTTGGGTGGTCAGCGTGGCCAGGGCAGCGGAGATGCGTTGCCTGAGCTGCCTGTCGGACTGGTAGGCGGTCAGGAACGCCACCTCGTCGACCACGACCAGGACGAAGGGATCGTCGAGGGTGGGCGTATGTGATCGCTGGACCCCGGCGAACCGAGCCGCCCGCTTGTGCATGACGCTCACGGCCTCGTCGAGCAGATCAGCGCAGTCAGCGGGGTCGGCCGCGTACCGACCGCCGAAGAGAGCCTTGCCGTACGACAGCTCCATGAGCTTGGGGTCGAGCGCCCATATCTCGACCAGGCCCGCACGCATCGCAGGCATGAGCCCGCGAATCGCTGACCAGATGATCGAGCCCTTGCCCGCCCCGGTGGCACCGGCGACGAGGACATGAGTCCCGTGCAGTCGTAGGAGCCACGGTGAACCGTCCTCTTGCCTGCCGATCTCGACCGGCCCGACGGTCGGCGTGCCCGGAATCGGAAGCGCTGCTATCGGCGCGGCCAGCGGATCGTGACGCGGGAACGTCAGCACGAGCCGACCAGCCTTGGCCACCGCCACACGGCATGACTCCGACCCGAAGCCATGGGACAGGTTCTCGATCCTGTCGGACCAGTCCTTGGCCGCCTGGCCGTCGAGCATGCGAACGGTGAGCCTGTCGGCCCAGGAGTCGGAGGTGACCTTGACCAGCCGCGGAACGTACTCCCGTCCGCTTATGTGCCGAGCGAGACCGGCGACGGTCATGACTGGTTGCCAGTGCCGCCGGTAGATCCAGAACCAGCGTGCGAAGGCGAGCAGCCGCCAGCCGACCCATCGCAGGAACGTCGGCCTGTCGAGGACCGCCCAGGCGCCCATGGCCACAAGAGCCGGAACGACGGGCAGCAGCGCGACGCGCCAGCCGTACGTGAGGCAGAGCCCAGCAGGAACGGCGACGGCCGCCAGCGCGATGGGATGCCGCCAGGCCAGCCGAAAGAGGCCGGCCACGAACCGGGCGATGAAGATGACCAGAGTGATGATCGCCGGGGTCTGCACCACGGCCGGTTTGAAAACCACCGCCGTGTCAGGGGTGGTGGAGACGATGCGGTGCGGCTCGTCGCCGGGCATCCTCTTGAACATTAGGGTGAAGTCCTTCCAAGCATGTCGCGTGTGTACGGAAGACCGAGGGGCCGCCGGAAGTTGCCGCTTCCTGCGGCCCCGCTGAGCATCAGGCCGCCTCGCTGCCGGTGGCCTTGTCCGTCTGACCGGAGTGCAGCCGCTCGCAGTCGGCCAGGTACCGCGCGGCGGCGTTGAAGATCTCGCGAGCAACGGTCACGTCGTGGTCGGTCACCGGCCCCGAGGTCGAGACGGTCACCGACGTGTCCGAGGTGTTCAGGTCGAGGCAGGGCTTGCCGGTGTCCCCGAGCCAGGCATGCACCCGCAGCTCCGCCGAGCAGAAGGAGACGTTGAACCGGGACGGCTGACCGGGACGCATGGAGACGGTGACGTAGGTGTACGGGCTGAGCGTCATCGACCCGCCACCCCCGGCCCGTTCGGCAGGCCGTGGAACATGCGCTCCACCGCACCGGCGAACATGGCGGCCTCGCGCGCCAGGCTCCGGGCGAACTCGACGTCGTCCAGGGTGACGTGATCATTGGCCGAGGTGGTGACGAGCACCTGTGTGCCGCCGAAGACGAGCCCCAGGACCGGCGAGCGCTGCGGATACGGATGGTTCCGCACGTCAGCGCCCTGGCCGGCCTTGAGGGCGATCGTGCTGACCGGACGGGCCTTCCGCCGCCCCATCACGCCGCGTCCTTGGCAGCGGCCGTCGCCTTACCGGCCGGGCGAGGAGCCCGCATCTCGCGGACCTTGATCGAGTACGCCAGCCTCCCGGCCTGGTTGACGTACGGCGTGGCGGTCATCTGGTCGAACTCGACCGGCGTGAACGGCATCCCCGCCATCGGAGCGGGAGGAACCGGCTGCACCGGGCTGAGGATCTTGACGGACACGGTCTTCTGGGCCGCCTTGAGCGTCGGGTCCGCGTCCATGACGCTGACCTGCCAGACGAGCTCCCCGCTCTGCTTGTCGCGGGTCTGGACGAAGCGCCCGTTGGTCGAGGCCTCGAAGTCCTTGACGGGCTCGACCTCGCCCACGATGTAGCAGCCGTGCGGGAAGACCATGTCGAACGAGACGGGGATGGGACCTTGCAGTGCCATGAGGCTTGCTCCTAACTAGTCGTCTTGTCGCTAACTCGTCTTGTCGAGTTGTCATGAAGGTACCCGCAGCTCAGCGACTTGACAACACGAGTTAGCGGGATTCTTTCAAGATCTTTTACGAGGTCGCAACAAATCCATCCATAAGCCATTGCGGCATAACAGTTGGATCGGTTTAAATGACGACCAACTCCACGTGATCTCCACGACTCATGCGGGGACCATGTGGCAGTCGCGCCGATATGGGACCGTGCAAGGAGTGTGCGAGATCTCGAAATTACGGTACGACCTGAACCACGCTCGCGACATGTCGATCAGGAGCGAGCCCGACGACGAACCCATGCGGCCACCAGGCGCGCGAGGGACGCGGTGGATCGAAGTCGCCAAAGCGCGCAATCGGCAGCTAGCCAGACATAGGCTGACCACGGCAGAAGAAAAAGCCCTAATGCGGCGCATGGCGCTAAAACGGGCCTGGGAGCAGGAACAGGAGCGCCGCAGAAACGGGCTCTGAACTATAGGGAGTAAGAGTCTTCCAGCTCGTGGAGGTCACCGGGGAGCACCAGGTCCACGACGAGCACGGGCCGCCCTCCTCCATTGAACACACTCGCCAGCACACCGAGGACGGGTGTCGTCCTGCGGACCTCCATGAGCTTGGCTTCGTCGGCTGACGGATGCCGAGCATTCAGCCGCTCGACAACATGCTGAAGTTTGACGCCTTTGCTCGCCCATAGATGCTCCCTGATGCCGGCGGTGAGCGGCCCTGTCTCGCCGAGGTCCGTTCCCTCTGCCTGATGCGCCGGACACCACACGGTCAACAGGTCAGTCGGCCGCTCGCCATCGCGAAAGAGAACACGGCGCCGCATTACCGTGGACCCCTCTGGCACGTCCAGCAGGTTGGCGACCGCGCCGGTAGCCGCTAGCGTTCCAGCCTCGATGACCGCACAGTTCTCGTCCGCTTCCACCCGGTCCAGAACGGCCCGACCTGGACGTGAGTTCTGGTTGGACGCGCCCGGTGGGGCAGCCTTCACGAAGGACCCCTTGCCGTGCTCACGCTCGATGACTCCACGGAGCTGGAGCACTTGGAGAGCGCGGACGACGGTCGGCCGGCTCACCTTGAACTCGCGGACAAGCTGCGTCTCGGAGGGCAGCAGGGAGCCGGGCGGATAGGTCCCGTCCGCGATCTTCTGCCTGATCGTCTGCACGATCTGGGCATACTTCGGTGGCGCGAACTCTTCAGAGGACATGACGACCATCCAACAACTCGACTTGTCGTCAAGCGTAATTGGAGATGGACGCCCTGTCTTCCTCTCTGTTTCAGGAAGCGTACGGACTGGCGGAGGACCATCTGACTGCGCAACAGACAGTCCCTCCACCAGCACCAAGACGCGACGGCCTGGCACCCCTGTACTCGCCGACCGCCGCGCCCGCTTACTGGGCCTCGCCGTTGAGAAGGGCGATCCAGACCTCGTGCGTCTCCTTGCACCGCCAGCGATACGTCTCGTGGATCGCCTGCACCGCTCCGTCGAGACGGGTGATCCGGCGGATGTAGGCAAGGCCGGCCTCGCGGCACAGCTCGTAAAACGTGTCCTCGCAACCACAGGTGTACTCGACCACGCGCGGAGGATCTTGCTCGCGAGCAACCTCACGCCAAACCAAGCGCATCTGGTTCGGACGAGGCGGACCGACGTGAGGCGCGAAACAGCCGACATAGATCTTCACAGCGACGCACCCGCCCGCCCGGTTCCGTTGCACCGCCAGCAGTCATCACGGTGCCGGTCGTCCGCAGCGACATCGTCTGAGCTGTTCCCGGCCACCACCACGGTCCGGCGGAGGCTGATGTATTTCCAGCCCCGGCCTGAGCAGGAGTTACACGGCGCAGTCATGGAACGAGAATTGCCCGAGCAACTGTCACGTCTCGATCGCTCCCGAGCACCGTCTGTGATCGACCCGTCTCTGTTCGTCTCCTCTTTGTCTCGTCCGAGACCGTCTCTGTCGCTAACCTGGGCCTATATGGCACCCCAGCCCGAGGCGCGGATCATGACTGACCAGCCGATCCTGTTGAAGACCCTCCTGACGCAACGCCATTGGCAGACGTACAGCACCTTCTGCAAGGAGTACGACAAGGCGGCCAAGAAGGTGGACCCGTCGTTGCAGGGTGGCTGGCCGAGCCGGGCGCAGCTCCACCGATGGCTGAACGGGGAACTCAAGGGCTTGCCGTACTCGGGCCACTGCCGCGTCCTGGAGGCGATGTTCCCAGGCAGGTCAGCACATGAGCTGTTCTCCGCGACTGCGGTTGAGATCCCCGCGCAGAGATCAGCCCCGGAGCCAGGCAGAAGCGCCGGCCCCGACACCGCCGCCTGCTCGATGCCGCAGATGGCCGACGTGACCGCGGTCTTCAGCAGCCGCTCAGCCTTCTCCTCCGCCTACCCTGCCTCGTCACTGTTCGACGACGCGAAGGAGATCAACGCGGCAGGCCTGTCGCTCAACATCCTCTGCCAGAGCTACCCCGACCATCAGCTCAAGCGTCTGCTCGACACCGGCACGCGCATCCGCTGTCTCTTCCTCGACCCGAAGGGCCAGGCGATCCGCGCCCGCGAAGCGGAAGAGGGCTACACCGACAGCACCCTGACGACCCTCACAGCGCTCAACATCAGCATGTTGACCAGGCTGCGCGACCGGCTCGACACCACGTCGGCCCAGCGTCTCGAACTCCACGTCTACGACGAGACGATCCGATTCAACCTGCTCTTCGTGGACCGGGCGCTGTGCGTGGTCCAGCCGTACCTGCCGCAGGCACGCGGCGTCGATTCACCGACCTTCGTTATCAAGGACAACACCGCCGCAGAGGGGCTGTTCCCCGTCTTCGACCAGGTGTTCAGGGATATATGGGAGCGGAGCAAACCCGTATGACCATCGACGCCCGAACTCTCCTCCCCATCGCTGAGCGCGCCGTGTCGATCGCCAGCGAGATCATCCGTACCAAGGCTCCAGGCATCATCACAGCCAAGGGGGACCGGGACATGGCGACGGAGGTGGACTACGCAGTCGAGCATGCCGTGCGCGAGTTCCTGTCCCACGAGACACCCGAGATCGGATTCCTCGGCGAAGAGGAAGGCCTCAGCTACAAGGGCGACGGCCTTACGTGGGCGCTGGACCCTGTGGACGGAACGGCCAACTTCCTGCACGGCATCCCGCTCTGCGGCGTCTCCCTCGGCCTGGTCGACAAGGACACGCCTACACTCGGTGTGATCGACCTGCCGTTCCTCAACCTCCGCTACTCGGCAGCAGAGGCAGCCGGCGCCAATGCCAACGGATCCGCCATACACGTAAGCGATGCCCGAGAACTCCGAACGGCGATCGTGGCGATCGGCGATTACGCCGTGGGCGAGGATGCGGACAAGCGGAACCGGCCGCGGCTCGCCCTGACCCAAGAGCTGGCCGCCCGCGTCCAGCGCATCCGGATGTTCGGCTCAGCCGCCATCGATCTCGCATGGGTGGCGGACGGCAGGATCGACGCCAACATCATGCTCAGCAACAACCCATGGGACACCGCGGCAGGCGTCATCATCGCCCGAGAAGCAGGAGCAACCGTGATCGATATCGACGGCAGTCCACACAACATGACCGCCCACGCGACCATCGCAGCAAGCCCCAAGCTCGTCGCTGACCTGGTCGAACTCATCGCCGAGACCCGGTAAGGCTGCGGCGTTCAACCGGAACATTGCCGAATAGCTCTTGTAGGTATCAAGCGGCGGCGCGGCGCGCCGCCGTACCCCCGGCCCTCCGCCCGCCCGCCGTCCGGGCATGCGGCCTGGGGGCCGGTCCCGGACGGCGGCGGGACACCGGGCCGGCCACCGCACACCGCCCCCGCCGTACCGACCAAACCCCCCGACCAGGGTTGCCCCGCCGCCGCACACGCGCAGCCCTTACGATCGCCACTGCATGGCTGGACGCCGTACGTGCTTGGGGGCGATCGACGATCCGTGCTTCGTTCCTCAGCACGGCTCACCGGATAACGTGGTTGCGGTCTGCGTCCAGGCAGAGGCAAGCCCTGCGCCAGCAGATCGAAGGGCAGCTCGTTGCGGATTGGATAGGGACCAGCACGCTCTTGATCGTCATCCCTGCATATGTCCGGCGTTTCCAGCCAGCCGGGTCGCATCAGCAGGACCAGGTATGGCGGACAGGTATGCAGTCCTCAGGTCCAAAACTGGATCTTGTACAATTCGACCTGGGCAATTGCTTCGGGGAAACCGGCTTCCTCCTCGGTCTGAAGAATCTTGGTGACTACCCGTGCGGACCAGGTCGTCTCGCCCTGCCCCAGATCGAATTCCAACCGGTATGGATAGCCAGCCGCCCAAGCCACGACGCCGACCAGCTCGGACTTCAGAAAGAGCCGCCCGGCCCACAGTTCTTCCCAGGCATCCATCGGCGGAAGCCCGTCCCACCGCTCGAACCGGCCATGAATCGCATGCAGGTGGTGGAGGTGGTGTGCCGCCTGGATGATGAGCCCGTCGTGACCCGCGGAAACCCTTTCATCTGGACCGTCTGGCGGTTCCATCTCCCCGAGCGCCGAACCTACTAATTGACCGTCAACGACGCTGGCCACGGCGAAGAGTCCATGTTCGGCCCTCACCTCGCCCGCGACCGTACGGAGGATGCTGCTCATCGTTCTGCCTTTCTCGATGCATACTCGTTGTCCGAGGCGCGCTGGGCCGTCACATCATGAGGACGGGATGACCGTCTCCCTGGCCAGTCAGGGCATTCCAACAGGTGAACACGCCAATCCCCGTGGACCGCATACCGTACGGCAGTGCTCCGACCAAATGGAATCCTTACCCACCGGGCTGATCACCGGGCCATTAGCGGGCCATTAAGAGGGGCGACGAGGGGTCAACCACGGTCACTCACGACCAGTCTTCTGACCAGCTCAGCGCCTCATCCGGCCGTGATCGATGCAGTTCCCAAGCTGACAGCGCGGGTTCGATTCCCGTCACCCGCTCCCATCATGTGGGGGCCTTGACTGCGCGGTCTTTCGCTTCGGGGGCGCTTCGCGCTCACAGCTCCAGGCTCTGCTTCCCAGGGGGCTCCGCCCTCTTCGACCCCCGAACGCTCGCTCCGCTCGCCATCGCCCGTACTGCGCGTTGCCCGGGCCCGGGTAGGTGGCGGCAAGCGGCTTGGTCCGAGCCGATTCACCCACCTGGCAACCACGGCGACTCCCGCTCGACGGGTCGTGCTCATCGATGGCCACGGCGAAGACCTTGTCCATTCCCCGACGGGCGTGCTGACAGGTAATCACGGTCTGGAGACGCCCCAGCGTGATCATTCAGAGTTCGTGCCGTGGCCGAGCCACAGCGCAAACCCTGACGGCTGGATGGTCATCTTCAACGAACTGATGACCCGGATCGCCAGCCGGTTCGGGCGCATCGAACCACATCGCGCGGCGAGTGCGTACGCGCGTGGACTGCCGGCCGACCTCGACCGTAAAAGCTGAGAGCGAGACCGTAGGTGGCTGAAGTGGAAGACTGCTCATCCCGTCCGCCCTCGGGCCCGTGGCCCTGGCCCGCTTCTCCTTCGGGTGGATCGACGGCGCACAGGTGATCAGTGGGGCTGGTGCGCGCGGCGCGCGGACCAGGCCTCCGTCTTCAGACCGTGTCATGAGAAGCAGCGCTGATGATCCGAACCGGGACGTAGGAGTCGATGGTGCGCAGGAAGTCGCAACAGGAACCGCCACCGAGCGACGCTGAGACTGCAGAGCACATGCGGAACCTGGCTGAGCTCTTCGTTGAGCACACACGCGAGAACGGATACTCCTTCGACTGGGACCCGGCGTTCATCCATCATCTCGACAACTACTGCACCGAGTTCGCCGCCTCGAAGCCGTCGCCCGAGGCCATCCACAGCGTGATCACGGGTGCGAGGGCCTGTCTCGGCGAGATGATCGTCCGAAACAGCGACTTGACATGGGTGTACTGCACGGACGAGAACGCCGCCGCCGTGGAGAGCCCCGAGCAGCTTCGCGGCTATCCACATAACGAGGTCGCAAAGCGGATCCACAACGGAGCCGAGCAGGACCTTGAGGCGTTCTTCAAGTACGCCGTGACAGGAGAGACGCAACGCAGGACAACCGCCCGTGTCAGTAAGCCTTCATGGTGGCAACGATTGAGGTCGAGAGCCTGATCGTCGTGCCATTAACGTCCCGTTGAGGGCGTCAACGAGAGGGCGCCCACGGTCACCCACGCCGGCTTCAGTCCCAGCGCGGGTTCGATTCCCGTCACCGCTCCACTCTCATGGCGGGCCCATCTCTCGTGTGTGCGTGAAGGATGTCACTCCTCCTCTGTAGTCTCTACAGGACAAGGAAGGGAGCGGGCATGACCGCACAACCGCAGGACTTCATCTCCGTCGGCGCACCTCTGCCTGAGAAGAACCTGCGGGCCATCCGCGCCGCGCTGGTCGTCCCGGAAGATCGCGAAGCTTTCGACGCCGGGCTCAAGGCCGTGCTCGACGATGTCAGGGTGAGCCTGGATCTTGGGGCGCTGAACACTTTCGTGCACCGCTGGTGGATCTCCGCGTGTGACACCGCAAAGGATCCCGAGGGGCGCCGTCAGATGCACGTCCGCGCCCAGCAGGCTCTTGCTGGCGAACCCGTTCCTCAGGGGAGGTCGTGGCGGGAGATCCTTGCTGCTCGCGGGATCGATGTCTAGGTGTTCAAGCTCATCATCGATCCCGTAGCCGAGGAACAGATCGCCGGGCTACCCGATCACGCACTGCATCCGCTCGCGGATCTGTTCGCGCTGCTGGAGGCCGCTCCTTGGAGCGGCAACCCGTACAACTCCAGAAACCCCAGGGCGAACATGCTTACGCACCCGTTCGGAGAGCGCGGTCTCGCCACCTATGTGGTTTTGGACCAGCAGCGCGAGGTCTATCTCGTTCGCATCGAATGGCCATAGGTTCACGCTCGTTGCGTGCCCGTTCGCAGAGCGATCCGCGGGGAGTCACAGAACTCACGGTCACTCCACTCGCAGATGCCCAGGTCAGCGTTTCCCCTGCTCAGGGTCCATGATCTTGGAAAGGCTCTCCAAGCTGACAGCGCGGATTCGATTCCCGACGCACCGGTTGCTGTGCTCCCAGACGGCCCTGTCTTGCCTCCCGAGCATCAACCGTCCGCCGCTCAATGGCTCCCCGGAGACAGCTGAGGCCAAAGACCAGGCAGCTTCGGGCCGACCACACCTGCTGCCAATTCAGTGCGGTCTCAGCCTAGTTGACGCTGCAGATCCTGTGCGGATGCCAGCAGCTCGTCCGGAGCACGACAACCGTTCTCGTACGTCATCAAGACATCGGTCAGTTGGCGACTTGCCTCTGCAGAGTCGCCGAGGAGCAGATACGCGTAGGCCAAGTTCAGCCAAGCGCTCAGGGTGTTCTCGTTGTCGATGCCAAGGCGCGAGGCCAGTGGGTCGACGGCCACGGCCGAAGACCTTTGACGTTGCATAGACGTCTGTCGCCAGCCCTCGGGCCGCGTCGTCATCAGTCAGTTAGGCCACGCGCTTGACAGACGCCGCCCAGGTGTTGCATGCCCCCGGATCTCCCGTGCTGAACCCCTGGTTCATCCAGTAGGCAATGTTCGTCCTTGTCGCGTTGTCCTTGTCGGTCCAGTCCTTAACCTGTGAGAGCAGCAGCTTCCAATCGGCCGAGGAGCGGTCGAGGGAGTTCCAGACGCTCGCGAGGAAAGCGGCGCCGAAGCAGTTGTTCTGCAATTGGTAGCGGCGGCCCTGCTCCTGGAGCTCTTTCTTGTTGCGGAAGTCGATTTCCTCGTACTCGCTGTAGATGTCGGTGAGCGTCTGGACGTGCTGGCCGTATTCCATGCTCACCAGGTTGAAGAGGTACAGATCGGAAGGGTCGTCGAGCAGGTCGTTGCCGAGCACGATAAAGATCGTCTCGGTCTGGTCGCAGTAGTACGCGTCCTGCTCAGACTGATCCCACTTGAGCGCGCAGAACTTGGCGGGTGGCTTGGTGACCAGCTTCAGCTTCGGGCGCCTGAATGCCTGACCCGACTTCTCGAACTGGGCTGCCCATGTGGTGTTGAGGCAGCCCACGACGACCTTCACATAGGCCTCGGCGAGCTTCACATTGCGCCGCTTGATGGGCTTCTCCGGACACTCAGTGGTGTTGAGAGCTCCGCTGCTGTAGATCGCGTTGACGGTGAGGGTGTTGTTCTTGATTGGATACGCGTGGGCTGTTCCGTAGGGGAGCATGACGGCGACTATGCCGGAAAGAATGATCAGAGCCCGTTTCATGGTGATCAAGATTAGAAGGATGCAAAGCCTTAGGTAAAGGCCTATCGGTGACGGTCTCAGGGTGTCGACATAATTGATGAGCCCTTGATGATCACGTGAGTCCGAGGGTGACCAGGGGGCCCCGGCAAAAGTCGGTTGAGCTTCAGTTGGTTACGTGATGCCGAGGACGGCGAGGGGTCGGGCGAGGTGGCGGCGAGCTCGGCGAGTTGGGTTGCAGTCCACCGGCCGTGCCATGCCGTTCCAGGCGGACCGGCCGAGGGTGTTGGCCTACATTCAGGCATGCACCCACGCCTGCCACTCGTACGCCTTGGAAGGACGGGCCGCCCTGGAAGCGGTACGGCGGGCGCAGCAGTTCCTACCAGCGCAAGGCGACGACGCCACACGAGCATGGCTGCTCTGCCTGGAAGCTGAATACCTCGCCGGCCTGGGAGATCGGCAAGCAGCCGAACGGCTACAGCAGGCGGAAGATGCCTTCCACCGCCCCCGCCCCCACCGCGAACGCGCCTGGACCCGCTTCCTGGACACCGGCCGCATGGCCGCCTTCCAGCTCTCCGTTCAGTACGACTGGGCGACGAACGACAGGTGACCGCAGCCGGGCAACAGGCCCTCACCTCCATTGACGGCGACGGCGACGGCGACGGCGACGGCGACCACAAGCGCATCGCCGTCATCTACGCCGACATCGCCCAAGCACAGCTCCAGATCGGCGACATCCCCACCGGCGTCACCTACGCTCGCCGCGCTCTGGACGCAGCCCAACGAACCGAGTCGACATGGGGCCTGCAACACCTGGGCAACGTGGAGAAGACGCTGACCGGCCAGCGTGATCCTGCCGCTCGCGAACTCCTGGGCGACCTGATCTCTACACGCCGGGCTCTGGGGTCGTCTCCCGCCTGATCCACTCCAGGTAGTCCGCCGTCCCGGCGACCAGCGGCACGGCAATGATCTGCGGCACCTCATACGGGTGCAGCCCCCGGATCGCAACGGCCAGCTCGTCGAACCGTTCAGCCGTCGTCATCATGAACAGCAACCACTCCTCGCCCCGGTTGATCTCCCCACGCCACCAGTAAACGGACGTGACCGGCGCGACGAGCTGTGCAGCGGCGGCCAGGCGTTCCCCCACCACCACATCAGCGATCCGCTCAGCGGTGTCACGATCCGGCACGGTCACATGGACCTCGACGAACTCGGCCATGCCGCCCACACTGCCGAAACGTTCTTGTAGGAATCAAGCGGCGGCGCGGCGCGCCGGCGTACGGCGGCCCGTCGCTTGCCCGCCGCCCGAACGTGCGGCCTGGGGGCCGGTCCCGGACTGCGGCAGCGCCGGACCGCTACGCCGACCGCCGCGTCCGCCGTACCAAGCGAACTCGCCGACGCCAGCGCCGCGCCACCTCCACATCTGGTCAGAGCTCAAGCACCATCAGGATCTCGTCGCGGTCATCGCCGGGGTCGAGCCGGAGCGCACCAGGCCACCGGCCGATCTCTTTCCAGCCCAGTCGCCCATAGAAGTCTTCAAGCCCTACTCCACCCCGGGCGGCAAGGTGGAGCTGTTCGAGCCCCATCTCTTCGCGCGCGAGGCGATGCAAACGGTGCATCAACGCGGCCCCGATGCCCCTGCCACGGAAGCTGGTATGCGTCTGGACGTGATGGACCGTGCCCCAATGCCTGATCAACGGGTTGGTGTCCCTCCGCACGTTCAGCCACCCGGCGAGCGTCCCGTCGGCGCAGGCCAGGAGGAACCGACTGCGTTGTGGAGAAAGGCCGGCGATGATCCGATCAGCCACCTCCGCCACCTGATCGAAGCCGACCGGCGGGAACGGAAAACCGGCTGCGCCCCCAGCGTTGCTCACGGTGACCCAGCACTCGATGATCTCCCGTCGCAGGTCGGGAGACATCTCGCCCGGACCGGTGATCTGCAGGAACTCCGGAACCCTCTCGCGCGTCATGGCCCCAGCGTCGCAGACGCCTCCGACAGGCTAGAAGACCGCCTCCGGCGGGGGCACTCGGGCTCCGGGATGATCGCCCGCGTTGGGCTGGAGTCCGTAGGTGGCTGGGGCCGGACCGTGACGGGTCCCGGAGCGGGGCATGGTCGCGCCACCAGGTGGCGCGCCCGTCGGTCTCCCCGCGTGGCGCGCGCCTGGCAGCACGTCCTCAACGCGTTCTTCCTCGCCTTGCTCGTGACGCCTGGCCTCGAGCTGCGCGGCAAGCGCCGCCCGCCCGGGTTTCTGGACGCGCGACAACACTCGCCGGCCGCAGCGCCGCAGGCGTCTCGAGACCGACGGCAAGGTCTCGAGACGCGGCGCAGGCGCCGATCCTCGACCGCGTACGACGTCACTCGACCTCATGCTGCCCGAGTCCGCGGTCGCGGGCGCGCGCGACGAGCGCTGCGCGGTCGCGCGCCTGGAGCTTGGCGAGGATGGCGGCGACGTGGTTGCGCACGGTCTTCTCGGAGAGGACGAGCCTGGCCGCGATCTCGTGGTTGCCGAGCCCCGCCGCCACGAGGCCGAGCACCTCGTGCTCGCGATCGGTGAGCTCTGGGAAGACCTTGCCCGCGGCGGTGAGCGGTCGTGTCGCGTACGCGGCGATCCGGCGGCCGACCTCTCCGCCGAATACGGTGCCGCCGGCGGCGACCACGAGGACGGCGCGGGTGATCTCCTCGCGCTCCGCGCCCTTGAGCAGGTAGCCGCGGGCGCCGGCGCGGACCGCGGCGAGCAGCCGCTCATCGTCGGCGTGCATCGTCAGCACGAGCACCCCGAGGTCGGGGAAGCGGGCGGTCAGTACGGCGAGGGCACTGAGCCCGTCGACCCCGGGCATCTCAAGGTCGGTGAGCGCGACCTGGGGTGACAGTTCCGCCACGAGACGGACCAGCTCCGCGCCGTCAGCGGCCTCGCCGACGACTTCGACGTCGGGTGAGGAGGCCAGCGCGGCGCGCAGGCCGAAGCGGAACATCGGGTGGTCGTCGGCGACGACCAGACGCACGGGGGCGGATGCATCGACCGGCGCGCTCATGCGATCAGCACCGCCGCCGGCACCCTCAGCGTCACCGTGGTGCCCGCATCCGACGAGCTGATCGCCAGCTCGCCGCCGAGCTCGCGGGCCCGTGCCCGCATCGAGGCCAGGCCGATCCCGTCGCGCGGCGGCCGGGACGGGTCGAATCCCGCGCCGTCGTCGCGTACGTCGATAACGAGGTTGTCGCCCTCGTCCCCTCGCACGCACACGTCGAGTCGCGTGGCGCCGGCGTGGCGGACGGCGTTGGTCACCGCCTCGGCAACGACCCGGTAGGCCGTCTGCTCCACCCGCGGCGGCAGCGCGGGCAGCGGACCGACCTCCACGCTGACCGGCAGGGCCGCGGCCACCGAGACGGCCCCGCGCCGGATCGCCTCGGCGAAGCCGCGCTCCTCGAGCGCCGTCGGCTGCAGGTCGTCGAGGATGCGACGTACCTCCGACACGGTCCTGGCCACCTCGGCTCGGAGCACCCCGGTGATCTGCAGCGCGGTCGTCGCGCTGGACGCCCGGATCGCGTCCTCCAGTCCGGCAAGCCCCAGTCCCATCCCCGTCAGGGCGGGCCCGAGCCCGTCGTGCAGCTCGTGGCGGAGCCGTTCGCGCTCCCGCGTGCGGGCGTCCATCGCGGCATCCCGCTGCGCTTCGAGCTGTTCGGCCAGGCTCCGGGCGTGGAGCACGGCGGCCACCTGCGCGGCCAGCGCGGCGAGCATCCGTTCCTCGCGCCGTGCGAACCCCTCCTCCGGCCATTTCGGCGCGACCTCAAGCACGCCGAGCGGCAGGTCCCCGACCGCCAGGGCGGCGCTGAACGCCGTGGGGGGAAGCTCGGCGTCGGGCTGCAGGTCGCCGCTGCACGCGATCACCGATCGGGAGGCGTCGCGGATCCGAGCGCCGGGGGCGGCGACCGACCGCCGCACGGCGGCGAGTACCGCGGTGAGCAGTTCGCCCTCGGTGTCGGCCGACGCGCCGACGTGCGTGCCGATCTCGGTTACGATCCGCACCGGATCCGCCCGTGGTGACGCGTCGATGCCCAGCAGGCGATAGCGCAGCACGGCGATCGCGATCGCCGCCGGCAGCAGATACAGGCTCGTGATTTGGGCGACCTGGGCGACCAGACTGTCGCCGAGCAGGTTCACCACGATGATGAGGATGACACTGCCGAGCAGCCAGGCGAGCTGCTGGCGTCGCGGCCCGGCCGACCTGGCCAGCCTGATGGTCGCGAGCACCCAGATCGTCGCCGCACCGGCCAGGTACACGACGAAGGACACCGCGCCGAGCGGGTCGTCCGACGGTTGCCCCGCGAGCCAGTGCAACTGGATGAGCACCGCGCCGAGGGCGACGACGCCCACCGGCCACCACCAGGTACGTCCGGGCGGGCGCCCCGTGGGGAAGAACGCGGGCAGCGTGCCCAGCATCGCCATGATGCTCCATCCGCCGACCAGGGTGAGGACCAGCCCGGGAGCGCGTGCCGTCCAGTCGCCCGCGGCCGCTGCGGGGCCGAGCCATCCGGCCGCGGCGAACGCCTCCTCGGTCAGCGAGAGCTGGGTCATGGTCCCGACGACGAGGAGGAGCCAGCCGATCGCGTTGGCGGGGCGGAGCCAGGCGAGGAGCGCGCCGGCGACGGACCATCCGACACCGACCAGCGTGCCGGCCAGCGCGAGCGTGAGGGGGAGCCGTACGCCGTAGGCGGCCGCGGCGAACCCCTCGGCCGCCGCGCCGGCCAGGCCGGCCACGCCGACGAGCACGGCGACCGCACCGACGGCGGCTCTCGGGACCCACATGGGATCAGTCTGGAGCCCGCGCGCCCGGAACGCCACGGGCCGGTGTCCCGTTCGGCCGGGCACATCGCCCGAGTCGACGGGTTCCCTCGCCCTATTCCGGGGCGCCCTCGCGCCGCGACGCTGGTCGAGCACGACCCAGTCCACCAGTCCGTGATCCGGAGGAGATCCCATGTCCCTGTCCGCCGAAGCGTCTCCGCCCGCGCCCGCGTCACCCACGCGGGTCCGTCGCCACATCGCGTTCCGCATCATCGTCGCCGCGATCGCGCTGCTGCTCATCGTCGGATTCGGCGTGTGGCTGTCGATCCTCACGCCGTGGGTGAGCTTCGCCGACACCACGGACCACGGCTGGACCCGCACTCCGGAACTGCACCGGACGGCCGACACCATGAGCGCCGCGGTCATGGGCGCGGTCGGCGCCGCGGGCATCGTCCTCGCCGTACTGCCGCGCCGGCGGTCAGCGCTCACCGGCTGGTTCGTCGCGATGGTCGCGGCGATGGGCATCACCAGCGTGGTCTCGTCGGTCATCCAGGGGCACGACCTCCTCGACGCCGCGATCTTCGCGGCCGGATGGCTCGCGCTGCTCGTCGTGCCGCCCCTGCTCCTCGCGCCAGACCGCCGCGGCCTGCCCGCAGGAGGTGTCGCGTCGGAGGACCGGCCGCGCGGACCGCTCCTCGCGGCGCTCTGGGCGCTCGTCGTCGCGGGAGCCCTCATCGCGGTCGGCGCGATCGTCTGGCGGCTCGCCGGCGGCATCATCGAGAACCCGCGCGAGGACGACGTCGTCGGCTTCGTGCTGTTCGGCCTCGCGTTCGCGCTCGGCGGGGCGCAGTGCATCCGCGCCCGCGAGGGCTGGCGCACGCTCGCGATCATCCTGGCCGCGGTGGCGGCGTACACCGTCGTGGCAGGGGTGTCGCTCGCGCTCGGCTGACGCGCTGCCGAGGGTGGATGGCCTCGGAGATGGCGGTATCGCGTTCGTGGTCACGAGCCGGACGGCGGTAGGTGGTCAGCCACGCGAGCGTCCTCTCCACCACCCACCTGCGGGAGATGACGTTGAAGCCGCGCTGGTCGGCGGGCTCGCGCACGATCTCCAACGTGGTGCACAGGGTGTCACGGGCCAGTACAGCTGTCGTCCAGCGAAGCCTTGATCGGCGAAGAGGGCAGGTACCGCCACGGGCAGCCCGAGCGGACCACGTACAGGATCGCGTCGACAATCTCCCGGCGCGGATGCTTCTCCGGGCGCGCACCGGTGTTCGGCTCGGGAAGTAAGGGCTCCGTCAGCTCCCACTGCCCATTGGTCAGGTCCGAGGGGTAGCGATCAGGGGGAATCCGGCCATCCTGACGGCATCCGCACCAGTCGTCACGCCGCCACGCCGAACATGGATCGATCTTGCTCGCCGGCCTATCGGGTCGGCTTCGGCGGGGCTCTTGTGCTGGTCGGTGGACGGCCCCCTGAGCCATCGCCGATGATCATGTGAACCGCTCCCCTTGCGCAGCTTACGACGGGGACCTCAAAGCCGGCGACTACGCGATCCGAGCGAAGCAGGGTGGGAAGCATGACTCAGACCTTGATGGCGGTGACGCGTACGCCGTACAGAGCAGCGCGGGCGAGGGGCTCAGTGACTGGCTCGACGATAAGGCGGGATAGCGTCCACCCCAGGGCCGGCCGTTTGATGCGGGGGTGGACCGCCTCAACGAGGGTGGCGGCAGAGGTGATGACGCGGAGGTCGTCGGCGCGCGCGAGAGCGAGCCACGCGGTGACTGTACGGTCGCGCAAGATGGCCTTGGCCAGTCCCTCGCCGTCGCGTAGGTCGCTGAGGTGGAAGCCTGATCATCCCGCCCTCCATCGACCCGGGACAAGCCGAGCAGACCAGGGCCCGCTTCCCCTACGGGCGGGTCGACGGCAGACGGGATGATCAGGCAGGCGGGCAGGGTGCGCGAGGCCGCGCCTGCTCGTGCAGGATGAGCGCATGGACTCCACGGAGATCGTCATTGGCAGGAGCAGGCAGGCCGATCATGTGGCGATCCAAGTAGTAGGTCGCATGCACCCCGGCACCACTGATTTCTGGGACGGAAACTGGCTCGCCTCTCCCGTCCTCGTGCGCGTCGGAGGCTTCATTGCCAAGATCGACGCCGGGCTCCGGGTCGAGGAACTACGTGACTTCCGAGTGGATCTACAACGCATCTACGCAGAGGTTCAGGGGCGCGCCGTACTGTCCTCGATGGAGCACTGGGTGGAGCTCATCGTGGACTGTCATCCAAGAGGTTCCCTCTCCGTCGCGGGGACGATAGCGGACCATCCTTCGATGCGTAACACTCTCCGGTTCGAGCTAGAAGGCTTGGATCAGACGGACATCCCGGCGACCGTTGACGCCCTGGTTTCTGCGGAAAAGCGATTTCCAGTCCTATGCCGGTAATGACCTTCGAGAGTGACCGGCGCCCCACGTTCGCGGATTGATCGTCGTGCTATTAGCGTGCCATTAAGGGGGGTGACAAGGGGTCAACCACGGTCACTCACGACCGGCCCGACAGCGGCGCTGACCGGGGAACGCGAGCTACGGCAGTCATGATCCCTGCACTTCCCAAGCTGACAGCGCGAGTTCGATCCCGTCACCCGCTTCAACTCCCGCGTGTCCCGGGGCATTCATTTCTCCCCGTCATCGTCATCAGGAGCGAGCAGGCCGCAAGCTCCCTCGATGTCTCCAGACGAGATCAGATCGCGAATCGCAGCCGCCATACTGTCGAACCCAGCGTCCCGGATGATGATCAAGTCTGAGCACCAGAAGTACCTGCCGCCGAGACACTCACCGGTGCGCACGTTCTTGTCCATGTTCCGGCGGACCACATCCATGGTCATGAAGGTCGCATACCGGCGTGAGCCGTCGCGAAAAGTGATCGTCGCGTCCGCCTCATCCGCGGTGTCCGGCTCGTGCCCGTCCCATGCTGGGATCGTCATCTCGAACTCCGGATCCGTGATGCGATAGAAGATCCCATCGAAAGCGATCACCCCGTAGTCCCTTCTGTAGCTGGCTGTCTCGTCGACGATGGTGGCGGTACGTAGAACTCGCTAGGGCCGGGGGCGCGACCTCGGTTCTGCTGGAGGAAGCTCGGGACAGCGGACAGGCGCGGTGCCACCGTGACGGTGGGTGATGTGAGCCTCAAGTAGCCGAACAGCCAGCCCATGACCGTAGTGGAAGGCGAAGAGCAGCGGGATCTCCCCATGGGGCCCCGGGCGTTCGGGATCCGCCCCATATGCCAGCAGCACGGCGGTGCATGCAGCATCGAGTGGCTCTCCGGTCTGGGCTGCTCCGTCCGCCTCCACGTCGATCGCGTGCAAGAGCAGTGTCATGCTGGACCACACCTCATTTGGATCGGTGCCGGCGTCGAGCAGTCGGGTCAGCTCCCTCAGGTCGCCATGCTCTACGGCCAGGTGTGCCGGAGTCATCGGCTCATAGCGTGCCGCTTCTGGTTCCATAACCGTGATCGAAGCAGACACCGAACCACTGCCGCCGAGTCTGGGTGAACCCCGCGGATTCGATCTGATTCGGGAGCCATGCCAGTGCCCGCGTGAGCCGCCGATACTCGTGGTGATCCGCTGGCAAGCCCGCCCTCCCCGGGAGCCACCGAAACGAACAATCATGAGCTGTGCCGGACGAAGGTCAGGCCGTCCGTTCGTGGTCGTCAGCGAGCCGCCAGGGTTGCAGTTCGGGTTGCAATACGAGGCCGTTCACAGCCGTTGCGTGCGAACCCCCGTACCTGCTTGGTGAGCCGTATGGCGGCGCGTGGAGCGGGTGACGGGAATCGAACCCGCGCTGGTCCGCTTGGGAACTCTTTCAAGGTCATGCCCTCCGACCAGGGAAAACGCTGACCTGGGCATCCGCCCGTTGAGCGACCGTGACTCTGACCTACATTGAACGATCTGGAACGGCCTGAACTGGATCTTTTGCTCCTCATTGTGATGGTCCAGGCCGGATGCGGAATCCCGAGATCCGACTGGAAGTGCTCCTCCCGGCTGGGCCCCGCACTTGCTTACGAGGCCCGACCCGTCAGTCATCGGACTGGTGACGGCGCTCCCAGATGCCGGTCTTCCTGCCTTTCACCCAGACGGGTGGCACCCACATGCACGGTTCATCCTCTTCTCCGAAGGTGCTCACCGCGCTCCCTGTGTCATCTTGCGACGAGACCTCGAAGTAACCGTCATAGAAGGGCTCGGCGAAGTCGCGGCCAATCGACTCCGCAAGCCACGCCGCGAAGGTGACGTCCTGAGGAAAAAGCGCATGATCCAAGCAGCACAGGTTGGGATCCCATCCCCACATCGCACCCTCAGGATCACGACAATCCAGCAGTGACGCGATCGCACACCCCCAGTCCAACAATTGGATCATGCCTGCCCGTCGTCCGTAGGACCCGGTCTGAAACCCCACAGCCGATTCAGTGATGTCCGCGAAGATATCGCTGCTCCAGAAGTCGTAGCCTCGGACACCGATGATGCCACCCCGAGGGCCGAAACCTCCGTTTCCCACCTCCAGATACAACCGCCGTAGCAGCGAGGGAAGCGGGTACCCAATGGCCTCTTCAGCCTCAGCAACCGCCTCGGACGAGGCCACCGGTAGGACATCGGGCCCAGCGTCTGACCGTATCGCTTCGAAGATCTCATCCTCGGTCATGATCTGCGCTCCGCGTGCGGGACCGATGAAGGAAGAGCCTGTAGTCGTCCACGTCATGAGGCTGCATGCTGCCAGCTTCGGCCGACAATGCCACGACATGGAGAAATCGATCGGGTGCCAGATCTGTGCCTGAACAGGCGGGCAGTCGCGGCCTCTCACGGTCGCTCAAGGGCAACGAGCCGTGCTGACCTACATCCCCGTTTTCCCAGCTCAGGACGCCAAGATCAGTAGCGAGTTCCCAAGCTGACAGCGCGGGTTGGATTCCCGTCACCCGCTCTCGAGGTGGAAGCCCAGGTTGATCCAGGGGTTCGGGACCTGGGCTTTGATCTTGTACGGGTTCGATTCCGCTATCGGGCCGGACAGTTGGCGGCCCGCGCCGGCGCATCGCCGTAGCGCGCCCCGCCATGTCCAATGTCGCCCACCGGTTCCCGCGGCACGCCGCCGCTGGACCGCTCCTCAGCGACCGCTACCTTGACCTGCTGATACCTCGGATCGAAGCAACCCGCTCTGCTCCGATTGACCACTCGGCCTCAAGAAGACGCTCCCGGCGATTAACGCCCCTATCAGCCACTATGCCAACCTCTACGCCATGCACATCAGGTCCGGTACCAAAGACGACGCCGAGCACATCGCAGAGCTCCACACTCGTAGCTGGCTGACCGCCTATGCCGAGATCATGCCTGCCAGCTACCTGGGTGGGCCCCTGCTCGACGAGCGCAAGGCCATGTGGAGCACGCGGCTCGCCACTGTCACTGCGGAACAGGATCACAGCCGCTGCCTGCTCGTTGCTGTTGATGACGACGCGCTCCTGGGGTTCGCCTATCTCGCCGTCGCAACCGACGGGCGTCTCTTGCTCGACAACCTGCATGTCCAGCCGGAGCGCAAGCAGTCCGGAATCGGCCGCCAACTCGTCTACCACGCTTTTGGCTGGGCCTCCGAGCAACACCCTGACAAGGCGGTCTACCTGGAGGTGTTGCGCGACAACGTCGCCGCGATCACCTTCTACCGGCGCCTCGGTGGCCAGCCCAGCAAAGAGTTCATAGAACGCTTCCCGGCAGGATTCGAACTGCCCGTCGTCGAGTACACATGGGCTCCTGACGTCGTCCGAACCCTTGCTGACAACCGTTCCACCACCGATCGGCGCGCCTCCTAGAGGCTCCGGCGAGGGCGCTCCGGCTCCGGGATGATGGCCATGCGTCACGCCAGGGTCGTAGGTGGGTGAGGTGGAAGCCTGAGCGCCGCGCCGCTCTGCGAGTTCCTGTGTGTCATCCCCCTCTGAACACATTCGGCATGTGCCTGGGCTCTCTCAGTGCAGGTCCAGTTCAGTCAGGTCCAGCATCCCGACCCTCTGGCCACCGCTTTCCTCGCCTGTGAGCTGGAACCCGAGCTTTCGGTAGAAGTTTTCGGGCCCGCCTTCTCCCGGCTCCCACGTGACATACATCTGCCCGCCACCGCGACGCCTGACTTCGGCGGCCACGGCCCTGACGGCGAATCGGCCGACGCCCTGTCCCTGTGCCTCGGGTATCACGTTGAGGCGCCACAAGCCTGACCGGAAGTCGACGCCCTTACCGTCCCAGTCGATGTCGAGAAAGGCCATAAGGAATCCGACGGGACGATCGCCGTCCAGGATGAGGCGAGGCCAGGCCACCTGTGGCTGCACGTAGGCCTCTGCGAGAGACTTCACCACCGGTGAGACGAAATGCTCCTGGTCGGGACGGACTTTCACAGCGATGGCCATCTCAACGTTGGCAGGGGTGATAGGCGCCAGCCGTAGTGACTTGTTCATGAGAGAACCATAGGGCGGAGATCGCATGACCGGGCGGGGTGGTGTGTCCCATGGTGAGTGGAGGGGCAAGCAGGGGTGCCGGGATGCTGACGATGCGCTTGCAAGGCGGCGGCGCAGGCGCCGGCGCGCAGGGCGAGCTTGCGGTGAGAGGGCCCTTCACCACCTTTCGCACACCAGCGGATGGCCTTCGGCGCCTTCAGCGAATCCGCTGCTGTCGTATCGATTGCCGGAAGCCCACCCCACCAGCCACCGGCCATTCTTCAGGCACGCCGACTGTCAACCAGCCCATCGCGTCGCCGTCGATGGTGCTACCCCACTGGAAGAAGCCGCCAGGCTCCGGCCACATGGCAAGGGAATGCTCTTCTGGGGAGTCGTCTCGCCACTCTCGGTAGTAGTCCATTTCTTGCGGCACTTGAGCACAATCCTCTTTGCTGAAAAGGCGCCTGTCGTAGATGCCGAGCCAGCGAGCGAACTGACAGCTGCCATAGCGCTCGATGAAGGCGACGTAGTCGTCCGGAAGCCGGATTCCGATATCCGCGAAGAGCTCATCCCATGCGCGAGTGCCGAAGAGCGGCGACGACGGCGGAGGAGCCAGAGCAACGAGCTGGTCCAGAGGCGCGGAGTTGTATGCCACGGCCTCCGACGTCAGCGCTGATGACCAGGCAGGTGAGTGCTTCCCTGCCAGGGCCGGCAGATCCCGTCGAGGACTCGAGGGCAGTCTGTCGACGGGTCGGACCCGTTGGAGGGAAGCTCTCGCCTCCGTCGTCACTGTCAGTCGAGCGCGAGCCAGGTCTTCTTGAGCGGACGCTGTTCCACGCCGGGCGCCGACCAGTCGCACACCCCGTCCGGGAAGATGCCGCGTAGCCGGTCGAGTTCGGCGGGTGTGAACGTGACGGCGTAGTCCGCGCTGTCCACCGGCTTGAGTCGGCATTTCACCACGTTGTCGGCCAGCGGCGCGCCCGCGGCGAGTCGCGGGGTGGTGAAGGCGGGGAACAGGGCGCCGCACTCCCCCTGGTTGTCGGCGGTCAGCACCTGGGTGATCTTGCGGGAGGGGGTGCCGGGTGTCCAGCAGGCGTCGGTCAGGTCGGCGGGCCTGTGCCGGAGCACCTTGTCGCGCGGGCCTCGGCCGGAGGTGTCGGCGGTGATCGCGCTCAGCCAGGCGTCCATGCCCGTCAGGGCGTCGCGCAGGACCGGGCTGTCGAGGCTGAAGCCGCCGAACCGGTTGTCCTCCACGAGGATCACGTGGTTGCGCGCGTCCCCGTTCTCGGCGACGAGCCGGGCCCGGGTGGAGAATCCGTGGACCATCATGTGGATGTCGCCGCCGGGCGCGTCGTCCGAGTACGCCCGGTAGTCGATGACGGGCGTGGAGCCCAGGCCCCCTCCCCCCGACAGGATGCGGCCGGTCTCGTAGGCGGCGCGGGTGGCCGGCAGGTCGGCCACGGTGCGTTCGGCGACGTGGTCGGCGTCGATGTCGAGGCCGCCGACGCCGGCGTTGAGGTCGAGGAACTGCTGCTTGCTGATGACCGCCTTGTTGAGCGCGGCCAGCCCGTACTGTACGCCGACGTTGTCCAGCGGCCGCAGCGCGAAGCCGGTGGCGGGGTCCCTGCCGTAGACGTTCACGGTGTGGTCGTAGACGTCGCCGCGGGCGCCACCCGGATTCGTCGTGGCGTTGTAGCGCAGCGCGGCCGGCACGTAGGAGGCGAACTCTCCGTCCGGGTCCAGCCGGATCGCCCCGCCGCTCAGGTTGGGGACGCTGGCGGCCACCCTGAAGCCGGCGATCTCGCGCTGCTGTTCGGGGGTGAACGCGTCGGGCGACTGCTTGAAGTAGGTGTCGAGCAGCCGGGCGTCCATGAGCGTGATGTTGGTGGCCGAGGCGACGTCGGGGAAGCTCTGGCCGACGATGATGCCGTCGAGCAGACCGGGATAGTTGTCGGCGATCTGGTGGCTCTGGTAGGAGCCGCCCGAGGTGCCCCAGCCGATGGTGAAGCGCGGCGGGCCGTACCGCTCGTTGAAGTGCTCCTTCACCATCATCATGGTCTCGGCGGCGAGGAGGTCGTTGCAGTTGTTGCCCATCACGTTCAGGGACGAGGACGCGACCGCGTATCCGCGGCCCAGCATCTCCGGGTTCGTCACGCCGCCGGTGTTCGCGCCCTGGACGTACCAGCCGCTGCGGCAGCCGCCGCCGAAGGTGTAGATCAGCCGGCCGTTCCAGCCGTCGCTCCGGTCGGCGCGGGCGGGCTCGGGCTGTGCCGGGTCGTGCAGCATCGAGATCTGGTAGATGCCCCGGTTGATCGTGCCGGTCTCGATCCGGATCAGGAACGGAACGGTCACGCCGTCCGAGGTCGTGGTCTGGGCGAGGTCGGCCGGTCGGACGGCCGGGTCGGGCAGCGCTTTGACGGTCCCCGAGGTCGAGCGGTAGGCGTAGTCCACCCGGGTCGCGATCGAGCAGTCGGCGTCCAGGGGCGCGCCCAGCGTGGTCCCGTCCACGAGCTTGAACCGCTGCGTGGCGCATATGTACGGCTGCTCGTGCGGACCGCTGATGACCGGGCCGGTGATCGGGTGGTTGACGACCGTGAGGCGGGCCGTGCCGCCACGGCCGGAGCTCAGGGAGGCCGTCAGCGTGTTGGCGCCCGGCCGCAGGCGGCTGACGAGGCCGGTCAGCCGGCGCTGCCGCGGGTCGGGGTCGGGGTCGAACAGGTGCGTCACGTCCGTACCGTCGTGCGTGACCTTGACGGCGTCGAGAGGGAAGCGTCCTTTGGCGTCCACCTGGATGAGCACGTCGTCGCCGCTCACCGTGTCCGCGGGGCCGGACAGCGACACGAGCCGCAGCGGACCGGCCGGCTCCTGCGCGTGGCCGGCCGGCGCGCCGGCGAGGAGCAGGGCGGCGGAGACCGCGACGACGACCGCCGGCCGCATGAGGGGAAGGGGCATCGTTACCTCCGTACGTCGATCAGCCGGACGGCGTCGGCGATGACGGTGCCGTCGGCGGCGTCGCTCAGCTCGATCGCCGCCAGCCCCGCGGCCATGCGGAACGTGCCGAGCGACACCCAGGAACCGCCGCGCGGCTCCGGCGCCCCTGGCTTGCGCTGGTCGACGCGCACCACGGTGGTGCCGTCCGCGTGGGTGACGGTGTAGGGGGCGTTGCTCGCGCGGTTCTCGTGCGCGGTGTAGGAGACCTGCACCTCGTAGTCGCCCGCGCGTGGGACCACCGGGCGCCACCGGACGACGCGGGCGCCGGTGCCGGCAGGCGCGGATCGGTAGTTGCCGCCCCGGTAGCCGGCCACCCCCGTCCCCGCCGACCAGGTACCGCTTACCACCTGGTAACCGAGCTCGTCGTTGTCGACCACCACCTCCTCGCGTACGTCCGGCTGGGACGGGGCGGTGATCAGGCTCAGCGTGTCCAGCGAGATCAGGCTGCCGCCGCCGCGGCCCGCGCCGGAGGCGGTGAAGCGGATCGTGTGCGGGCCGCGCTTCAGCCGTACGCTGCCGAGCTGGGCGACGTCGTAACCGTCGGCGCGGTCGGCCGTGGTGTCCAGCACCAGGGCCGGGATCGCGCTGCCGTCGACCGTCACGGTGACCAGCCCGCCGGCGGCGGCGCGGAAGTAGCGCAGCAGCAGCTCGTAGTCCCCCGGCACCGGGACGTTCACCGTGTACTCGACGTACGCGCCGGTCCGCGCCGGGGTGAACTCGGCCCGGCTGCCCCCGCGGGCCACCGGATCGGCGACCACGGACACGGCGCCGTCGGTGGCGCGTGCCCCCGTCGCCAGGTCCACGAGCCGTTCGCGGTAGCGGGGTCCCTTGCGCAGGCCGTCCCTGCCGTCGGTGAGCCATTCGAGGGAGAACCGGCACAGGGCCACCCGGCGCGGGAAGCTCGGGTTGTCGCCGTCGCAGCCGTACACCAGCAGGATCGTGCCGTCCGACAGCCTCGCCAGCTCGGAGTAGTACGACCGGCCCTCGTTGATGACGCGGCTGTAGCGGAAGGAGTGCGCGTCGTCGTAGCTGATCGAGACGGTCATGTTGGTACGCACCGGCGAGTCGGGGCGGCTGAACAGCACCCGGCTCGGTTCGGACGAGCCCGGCCCGCCGGTGTAGCGCAGCAGGCTGGCGTCCACCGCGTTGAACGTCCCGGTGGAGCCGTCCAGGCGGGGCGGCGACCAGGTGAGCCCGCGGTCGGTGCTGACCGACACGATCCGCTGCCGGTTGCCGCCCGCGGCGGCGCGCCCGTTGACCAGCACAGTGCCGTCGGAGCGCTGGATCAGCCTGGCCTCGTTGATCGGGTACGGGACGGAGACCGGCACTTCGGCGGTGGCCTTCCAGGTCTTCCCGTGGTCGTCGCTGTAGATGGACGCGACGCCGTAGTTCCGCTGCTCGACGGTGTTGCCGATGATGACCCGGCGGTGTGCGCAGTTCATCAGCAGCCGGCCGTCGTCGAGCTGGATGCCGTGGCCGGGGCCGGGGCTGTGCAGTCGCCAGTCGTGGGGGAAGTGGTCGAACAGCCCGGACATCGCGCGCGGCTCGCTCCACGTCCTGCCGCCGTCGGCGCTGGAGATCAGGTAGAGGTCGCCGATGTCGCCGGAGCACCCGGTGTTCTCCGGCAGCAGGATGGACAGCATGTAGAACAGGAAGATCTCGCCGGTGGCCCGGTCGACGACGAACGCCGGGTTGCCCCACGACTGGCCGTCGACGGAGCTGATGAGCGTACGCGTCGGCTCCCAGGTGTCGCCGCCGTCCGGGCTGCGCCGCAGCACCAGGTCGCGGGGGCCGGCGTCGCACACCTCGTGACGTCCCTCGGTGACGACGAGGATGGTGTCGTCCGGCAGCACGGTCAGCCCGTGGACGTGGTAGCTCTGCAGCGGATCCACGGTGTTGTCCCACAGGGTGAAGTCGTCGAAGGAGGCCCGGGGCGGCCGGGCCGCCGCCGCGCTCGCGGGCAGGGCCGGGCCGAGCACCGCGGCCACCGAAGCCGCGGCGGCCCCGAGGCCGAACGCGCGGCGGCCGATGAGGGGGTGATGGGGATCTGGCTGGGCCACGTGCTACCTCCGCGGTAAGAGATGGGTTTCGTCGGTGCTGAGCAGGGCGATCAGTTCGCGGCGTTCGGCCTCGGTGCACGGCAGGAGCGGCGCGGCCACGTGCGGGGGGCACAGGCCCCGGTCGTCGAGCACCGCCTTGACGGCGGGCACGCCCGGCCGTACGCCGTGCAGGGCGAGCAGCCGGGTGAGCACGCCCTGCGCGGCCTCCGCCTCGCCGTCCCGGCCGGTTCCGTGGGCCTCGACGAGCTCGACGGCGGCTCCGGGCGCCAGGTTCGCGATGCCCGGGACGATGCCGTCGGCGCCGAGCCGCAGCGCGGCGAGCAGCTGGGTCTCCGCCCCCTGGCTCACGCCGAAGTCGGGCCGGCGCCGGGCGGCGGAGACGATGTGCCGCAGCAGGTCCAGGTCGCCGGAGCTGTCCTTGATGCCCACCACGCCGGGAAGCTCCACCAGCCGGTCGATGAGCGCCGGGCCGAGCGGGTTGCTGTAGCGCGGCGCGTTGTAGGCGACCAGCGGGACGCCGGCCGCGGCCACGGCGGCGTAGTGCGCCATGATCTCGTCGTCGCGGTGCCGGAAATAGATGGGCGGGCTGAGCACCAGCGCGTCGGGCCGGGCCGGCGCGAGCGCCGCCGCGCGGTCGAGCGCCTCCGCGGTGCCGGCCGCGGTGACGTTGCACAGCACCGGGCCGCCGGTCAGCCCGCGCCACTCCTCCGCCACCCGCTCGGCGAAGCCGGCCAGGCGGGAGACCGGCAGCAGCGGGCCCTCGCCGTTGCTGCCGAACAACATCAGGCTGCGCGCGCCCGCCGCGGCGAGCCTCTGGAGCAGCGTCGTCGCCGCCTCGGCGGACGGCCTCCCCGGCTCGCTCATCGGCGTGACGAGGGGGATCATCACGCCCCGTAGAAGTCGCCGGCCGTCGGTCGGCATCAGTACCCCTTGATCTCGGGCCAGGCCAGCTCGACGCCGTCGGCGGCCAGCTCGTCCTGGAAGGCCCGCAGCCGGGCGCCGTCGGCGTGCACCTGCTCGGGTTCCAGCCGGTGTTCCAGGCAGTGCGCGGCGAGCGCCCCGGCGACCTCGCCGATGTTCCACTCCACCGGGTGCAGCCGGTAGCAGCCGTTGGTGATGTGGGTGGTGCCGATGTTCTTGGCGGCCGGCAGCAGGTTGCGCAGCCGGACCGGGAGCAGCGCGCCGAGCGGGATCTGGAACGGGGAGCTGGCGACGTCGATGTAGGTGTCGCCGCCGGTCGAAGGATGCAGGTCGATGCGGTACATGCCGATCCCGACCGAGTCGGGGTAGCGCACCGCGCCGGCCTCGCCGCGTACGGCCATCGACAGGTCCTGCTCGGTGACGCGGTAGCGGGCGGCGATGCGGCGGGACTCGCGGATGTAGGGCGCCTTGGCCAGCCCGTCGGTGGTGCCCATCACGTCGCCGCGCAGCCGGAGGCCGGGCCAGCCGGTGCCGCCGTCCGGGCGGGGCGCCTCCGTCTGCAGCCAGTACAGCATGCTCATGCTCAGCTCGCGGGCGCCCGCCAGGTGCTTGGCCCGCTCCTCGTCGCTCACCCCGATCAACGGGCCGGGCAGGTAGTCGATCATGGGCCAGTTCACGATGGTGACGTCGCTCGCGGCGAAGCCGGGCCGGAACAGGCCGCGGGACAGCACCCTGCGGAACGCCCACAGCTCCTTGTCGCCCGGATCGGCCCGCTGGTCCGCGACGACCGGACCGGTCTCGGCGTTCGGGACGAACGCGCGGCTCACCGTCCTGAGCGTCCTGGGGTCGGGCGCGCTCAGGCTGAGCAGCGGGTTCGGCCACTGGGGCGGCTGGTAGCGCACCCAGTCCCGGTAGCCGGCGGGACGGTCGACGGTGTGGTCCTCCCCCTGCCGGTGGTCGACCGCGAACACCCACGAGAACGCCTGCATGTTCGCCGGCTGGGCCTCGTCGGGGGCGCTCGGCTCGCCGGTGTCGTGCCGGGACTCGAAGCCGGTGACGTGCTCGGCCCCGGTGAGCGGCAGCAGGTCGCCGAGCTCGGTGGCGTCCAGCACGTACGCGGCCGTCACCGTCAGCCGGCGCCCGTCGCGCGACTCGACGGTGACCGCGCCGACCCTGTCGCCGTCCATGGCGGCGCCGACGACCTCATGGTGGTGGAGGACGCGCAGCCGGCCGGCCGACACGTACGGCGCGACCATGGCCTCCAGCACGGCGGCGGCGACCTTGGGCTCGTGGCACAGCCGGGAGACCCGGCCCTCGCCGGGGTTGAGGTCGGGGCGGGCGCGCGCCTCGTCGGTCAGCGGGTACCACGTGCGGTAGTGGTCCCGGATCGCGTCACGCAGGCGGCGATAGCTGCGGGTGCATCCGAACTGCTCGATCCAGGTGTGCTCGTCCGGTGGCACCCCCTGGCTGGTGAGCTGGCCGCCGAGCCAGTCGGTCGGCTCGACCATGAGCACGGAGCGTCCCCTGCGCAGTGCGGCCAGCGCGGCGGCGACCCCGCCGAGCCCGCCACCGGCGACGAGGATGTCGGCCATGGTCTCGGATTGTTCGGTCACGCGGGCATTCCCCCATCGTTGTCGTGTCGATCGTCGCGGTGCAACCGGAAGGGCCGTGGCTCCCCGGTGACCGCCACCCGGACCGGTTCGCCGGCGCCGGGCGGGCTGAGGAGCAGGTCGCCGCTGCCGTGGGCGATCCCGGTGACCTCCTCGGCGGTGCGCCGGTATGCGGTGACCACGACGCCCGGCGCGGCGTCGAGCAGCGTCCGCCCGTCCAGCGTCACCGTCAGCCGGTCTCCGGCGGTCACGGTGAGCAGGCCGTCGCCGAGCGGCAGGTTGGCCAGCTCGGCGGGCTCGCCGGGATGGGCGAAGCGCCAGCCGTCCTGCCGGGCGTCGGCGAGTTCGCCGTAGGCGAGGTAGGCGAGCAGGCCGCCCCAGGCCATCAGCCCGTCGGAGCGCGCCTGGAACGCCCGTACGTCCTCGCCCGAGGTGGCCGGATAGTTCTCGCGGACGTGGCTGTGCCGGTCCCATTCGGCGAGGAACAGCCGCAGCAGCGCGCCGACCAGCGGACGGCTGGCCTCGGTGAGCTCGTAGCGGCGCAGGCCCTCGATCGCGAGGAACGCCATAGGCGCCCAGATCCGCCCGCGCCAGTACGTCGCCGCGTAGCCGGGATCGTCGCGGGCGGCGCTCGGCAGCGGCGGATCGCCGCCGAGCGTTTCTGGTCGCAGCAGCCGGGCGGCGAGGGCGGCGGCCCGGCCGGCGTCCGGCATCGCGGCCAGCAGCGGGTACAGCAGGGTCGGGGAGACGTGCGGGTCGTGGGTGCCGTCGGCACGCAGGTTGCGGTAGCCGCCCCGGCCGGGGTCCCACAGCAGCGCGTCCGCGCTCTTACGCGCAGCCGCCGCCTCGTCCCGCAGCCGCTGGGCCACATCGTGCTTCCCCAGGACGTCGGCGATCGCGGCGAGCGCGTCGGCGTCGGCGATGTGCAGGGCGACGAGCCCTACGTCGGTGAGGTTCATGGTGCGGGTGGCGGGGTCGTAGGCGACGTCGTCGTACATCGGCGAGTCGTCCAGGCCGGACTCCCGTTTCGCCCGGTCCAGGGTCGCCGACTCCGGGTCGTCCGCGACCGGGTCGGAACCCCAGGTGAGCAGGCCGTGCGGGCCGCGGCGGGCGCCGGGCCACCAGTCGTGCCAGGCCAGCAGCGCCGGGAACGTTCCGGCGAGCAGCGCCCGGTCGCGGGTGTCGTCGGACAGACCGCCCGCCAGGTACGCCTTGTGCACGGTCAGCGCGCCCACCGGGGGCTGCGAGCGGTCGGCGGTGGTGCCCCGCTCGTCGGACACCCGGTTGGGGATCATGCCCGAGGCGTCGGCGAAGGGCAGGATCTGGCCGAAGATCTCGCGGGCGTAGTCACGGTCGACGGTTGAGGCGACCAGCCCGGTGAAGAACGTGTCCCAGGCGTGCAGCGCCCAGGTGCCGTAGAAGCCCTTGCGCTGGGCGGAGACGAAGTCGCGGGAGGTGGGGGTGAGCACCCGGCCGAGGTCGGGCGCGTAGATCGTGTTCCAGGTGACGGCGCGGGTCGCGGCCCAGGCGGCCTCGCCCAGCCAGCCCTCGGAACGCGGTGCGGTGCGCTCCGCCTGGGCCCGTCGCCGCGCCAGTTCCCGGCCCACGTCGCGGGCGCTGCCGGGCGCGCCGTGCGGGGCTACGTACAGGTCGGCCTGGTCGGCGAACTCCAGCTCCAGGCCATCGGCCGGTGTCGAGGCGTCCACCTGCCAGAGCGTGTCGCCGGCCCGGACGAGCCCGCCGTCGGCGGTCACGCGGGCGCCGTGCCAGCCGTCGAGGACCACGAGGACGCCCTTGCTGCCCTCGGCCCGTACGTACAGCTCGTCGCCGGGCCCACCGGCCATCACCAGGTGCAGCCGGCCGCCGCCGGCCTCGACGGTGACCTCCGCGTACTCCCCGCCGACGCTGTGGTGTCCGAGACGTACCAGCCCGTCGCGCCAGGTGAAGCCGTCGAGCGGGGCGCCGGGCACGCCGAAGCGGATCCGCAGCCCGGACGGCAGGTGCACCATGCCGGTGTGGGTGGTGACGTCCCAGGTGTTCCAGCCCGTGGTCATGCTTCAGCTCCCAGGTCCAGCGCCGCGTCCAGCAGGGTTCTGGTGTATTCGTGCCGGGGCGCGCCGAGCACCTGTCCCGCGGGGCCTTCCTCGACGAGGGCGCCGCCCCGCATGACCGCGACCCGGTCGGCGATCTGGTGGACCACGCCCAGGTCGTGCGTGATGAACAGCAGCGCGAGCCGGTGGCTGCTGCGCAGGTCCACGAGCAGCCGCAGGATCTGCGCCTGGACGGACACGTCCAGGGCCGAGACGGCCTCGTCGCACACCAGCAGGCGCGGGCCGACCGCCAGCGCGCGGGCGATGCTGACCCGCTGGCACTGGCCGCCGGACAGGTCACCGGCGCGCCGGGCGGCCACGTCGCCGTCGAGGCCGACGTCGGCGAGCACGCGGCGCAGCGCCGCGGGCCTGTCCCCGGCGGGCGCGGCGGCCGGATGGGTCCGCCAGGCCTCCCCGATGAGCTCGGCCACCGTCATCCGGGGGTTGAGCGAGGAGCGCGGGTCCTGGAAGACCATTTGGACGGCGCGCTGCAGTTCGGGCGGGCGGCGTCCCACCGGGCCGAGCGGCCGGCCTTCGAAGGTCACCGAGCCCGAGTCCGGCCGTTGCAGCCCGACCACGCAGCGGGCCACGGTGGTCTTTCCCGAGCCGGACTCCCCCACGACGGCGAGGGTCTCCTCCGGCGCGACCCGCAGACTGACGCCGTCGACGGCGACCAGCCCGGTCCTGCCACGCCGGGCCCAGCTCTTGGTTCGGCCGCCTGCCCGGCCGTTTGGCCGGCCGCCGAAGGTGACCCGCAGGTCGGACACCACGAGCAGGTCGCTCACGACCCGATCACCTCCTCGGCGAAGTGGCAGGCGCTCCACCTGCCCGGCTCGACCTCGCGGGTCCGGGGCACCTCGATCCGGCACCTGTCCCTGGCCAGCGAGCAGCGCGGGTGGAAGGCGCAGCCGGAGGGCCGGTTGGCCGGCGTCGCGGGCGCGCCGGGCAGCGGGTCGGCGAGCGCCGTCCGGGTGCGTACCGCCGGCACGCTCGCCACCAGGGCCCGCGTGTAGGGATGGGCCGGGCGCCGCAGGGTCGCACCGGCCGGCCCGCGTTCTGCGACGCGTCCCGCGTACATGACCACGGCCTCGTCGGCCACGTGAGCGACCACCCGCAGGTCATGGCTGACCAGCAGCATCGCCAGCCCCTGCTCCTGCTGGATCGAGCGGAGCAGGCGCAGGATCCTGGCCTGGACGGTGACGTCGAGCGCGGTGGTCGGCTCGTCGGCGAGCAGCAGCGACGGACTGCCGGCCAGGGCCAGGGCGATCATGGCGCGCTGCCGCAGCCCGCCCGACAACTCGTGGGGATAGGCGTCCATCCGCCGCACGGGGTCGGGCACCCCGACGCGGTCGAGCAGGTCGGCGACGGCGCGCCGGACCTCGGCCCGGGGCCGGCCCGCGCGGCGCAGGATCTCGCCCACCTGGCGGCCGATGGTCAGGCTCGGGTTCAGCGCGGCGAGCGGATCCTGGAAGATCATCGCAATCTCGTGGCCCCTGACCCGATGCCAGTCGGTGCCGGGGCGCAGCAGGTTCTCCCCGCGCCAGGCCAGCTCACCGCCTGTCGCGGCCCGCTCGGGCAGCAGGCCGATGACCGCGAGCGCGGTCATCGTCTTGCCACTGCCCGACTCGCCGATGAGGCCGACGGTGGTGCCAGCCGGCACGTCGAACGTCACGCCGTCCACGACCCGGACCGGCTCTCCGCCTCCGGGGGCAGGCAGGTCGACGGTCAGCCCGTCGGCCCGCAGGAGCGGCGCGGCCGTGGTGGCCCGCGGTGCTGTCAGTGGCTCCCCCATCACTTCGCCGTGAGCTTCACGCGGGAGAAGTCGGGCAGCCCGCTCGGGTCCGGGGTGAACTCGGTGACCTTCTTGCCCCAGGCGTAGGCGAGCTTCACGGTCATCGGGTACATGCCGACCGCGTCCCGCCAGATGATCTGGCCGGCCTGGCCGTAGAGCTCGGCGCGCTCGGCCTCGTCGGCGCTGGCGCCCGCCTTGGCGAGCAGCGCGTCCAGCTCCTTGTTGCAGTAGCCGGTACGGCCCGCCGCGCAGGGGTAGAGGCGGCCCAGGTTGCTGGCGGCGTCGTACGTCGGCGTCGCGAGCTGCTGGAAGTTGATGTCCCAGTTGAGCGCGAGCAGGTCCTTGGTGAAGACGGCCTTCTCCTTCTCCAGCACGTCCACCTGCACGCCGCTCTCGGCCAGCCCGGACGCGACCGCCTGGACGAACGGGCGGAACTCGGCGTCGGAGAACTGCAGCCGCAGCTTCTCGCCGCTCTCGAAACCGGCCTCCCGCAGCGCGGCCTTGGCGGCCTGCGGGTCGTAGCCGACCGGCTCCTGCTTGGCGTAGCCGAGCACCGGGGGCGCCACCAGGCCGTCGGCCAGGGCGCCGGTCTCCGGGTAGAGCTGCTTGATGATCGTGGCGAAGTCGACCGCCTGCCACAGGGCGCGGCGCACCTTCGGGCTCTTCAGCGCCGGGCTGGAGGAGTTGAACCACATGGTGAACACCGCGGTGCTCGGCACCGTCTCGACGGTCACGCCGCTCGTACCGCGCAGGACGGGCAGCTGGTCGTCGGGGATGCCCCAGACCACGTCCACCTCGCCGGTGCGCAGCGCGGTCAGCCGCGCCGACAGGTCCGGGATGGTACGGATCTCCAGCCGGTCGAGCTGGGGCGCGCCGGCCCAGTGCTTGCTGTTCGCCGACATCGCCAGCACCTCGCTCGGCGCGAAGCGGTTCACGGTGAACGGGCCGGAGCCGACCGGCCGCTCGAAGAAGGCGGTGTCCTCGGCGGTGACGCCGGCCGGGATGACGTAGAAGAGGCCGAGCTTGCGCGGGATGGACGCGTCCGGCGCCGGGGCGGTCAGGGTGACCTGGTCCGCGGACGGCGCGGTCATTTCGTAGTCAGGGAAGTTGGCGGCGTTGGGGCCGTCCAGCTTCTGCATGCGTTCGAAGGAGGCGACCACGTCGGCGCTGGTCACCGGCTTGCCGTCGGAGAAGGTGGCGCCGCTGCGCAGGTGGAAGTTCCACTGCGCGGCGGTGGCGCCGGGCTCCCATTTCTCGGCCAGGTCACCGGTGACCTGGCCGGTGGCGTCCGGGCGGACGAGCCTGCTGAAGATCGCCTGGGCGGCGAGCTGCGTGCCGGTCGTCGCGCCCTGGGCGCCGTGCGGGTCGAGGCTCTCGATCGGATAGGTGCCGGCGGCGGTCAGGTCGCGGCCGGCGGTGCCGCCGCCGGCCGTGCCGCCGGTGGTCGTGGAACAGGCGGTCAGCAGCAGGACGGCCACGGCCGCGGTCGCCGTGCTCTTGCGGAAGTGGGTCATCGGGGGGCTCCTGTCGGAGAAGGGGGGTCAGATCCGGCCGCGACGCTGCCCGTAGCGGGCGGTGAGCTGGTCGCCGAGGATGCCGATATTGATGATCAACAGGGACAGCGCGATGCCCGGCAGCGTCGAGATCCACCAGGCGGTCTCCAGGTACTGCTGGCCGTTCGCGATCGTCTGCCCCCACGACACGGCCGTGCTGGGCAGCCCGATGCCGAGGAAGCTCAGGCCCGCCTCGGCCAGCACGACGAGGGCGAACTCGAGGGTGGCCAGCGCGACGACCGGCCCGACGGTGAACGGCAGCACGTGCCGGACCATGATCGAACGGACGGGCACGCCCATCACCCGGGCGGCGTCGACCCAGGCCCGCTCCCGCAACGACAGCGCGACGCCGCGGGTGACCCTGGCGAAGGAGATCCAGGCCGTCACCGACAGCGCCAGCACCACCACCGGGACGCTGCGGGCGAACACGCCGGCGATCACGATCGCGAGCAGGATCGCCGGAAACGCCTGCAGGATGTCGATGATCCGGGCCAGCACCGCGTCCAGCCGACCGCGGGCGTAGCCGGACACGACGCCGATCGTCACCCCGACCAGCGAGGCCACCAGCACCGTGGCGAGGCCGATGGTCAGGGACGTACGCGCGCCGTAGACGATCTGCGCGAGGATGTCCCGGCCGAGCGCGTCGGTGCCGAGCCAGGCGATCTCGCCGGACGCGATCCGCGCGCCGGGGGCGAGCAGCCGGTCCTGCAGCGGGGTGTGCACCGGGTCGTAGTCGATGACGAGCGGCCCGAGGACCGCCATCAGCGCGTACAGCGCGATCACCACGTACGGCACCCGCGCCGGCACGCCCCGATGCCACCGGCGGGCGGCGGCGGCCCGCCGGGGCAGGACCGCGGCGCCGCTCATGACCGGGCCTCCGTCCTGATGCGCGGGTCCAGCCTGGTGTAGAGCACGTCGGCGGCGAGGTTGAGCACCATCACGATGCCCGCGATCAGCAGGGTCACCGCCTGCACCACGGCGTAGTCACGGTTGGCGACCGCGCCGACGACCAGCGAGCCGAGCCCGGGCCAGGCGAAGACGTTCTCCACGATCACCGCGCCGCCCATGAGCGCGCCCATCTGCAGCCCGACGATCGTCACGACCGGGATGAGCGAGTTGCGCAGCGCGTGGCCCAGCAGGACCTGCCGCTCGGTGAGCCCCTTGGAGCGGGCCGTCTGGACATATGGCTCGCTCATCGCCTCGGTGATGCTGCTCCTGGTCAGGCGGGCGACGATGGCGGTGAAGGGCAGGGCCAGCGTCACCGCCGGCAGCACCAGGTGAGCGGGCGTGCCCACCCCGGCGCTCGGCAGCAGCCGCAGGCCGAGCGCGAAGGTCAGGACCAGCATGATCCCCACCCAGAACGTCGGGAAGGACTGCAGCGCGATCGTCGCCGCCGACACCACCCGGTCCACCGCGCCGCCGGGCCGGCGACCCGCGAGGAGCCCGAGGGCCAGCCCGGCGATGACGGCGATGGCCGTGGCGGTCAGCGTGAGGTCGATCGTGGCCGGCAGCCGTTCCAGCACCGCCTCCATCGCCGGGCGGCCCAGCCGGTAGGACTCGCCGAAGTCCAGCCGCAGCACGTCGCCGAGGTAGCTGACGTACTGCTCGTACAGCGGCCGGTCCAGCCCGAGCGCCGCGGTGAGCCGGTCGATCTGCTCCCTGCTCGCGTCCGGGCCGAGGAAGACCGTCACCGGATCGCCCGGCGCGGCCCGCACGATGATGAAGATGACCGACGCGGCGCCCCACATCACGAACAGGCCGATCAGCAGCCGGCGCACGATCATCCGGATCACCGCGGCCACCTCCGGTCGGGCGCCGGGCCGATGGAGTCACCCGGCACGAAACTGCAGGGCAGGGTGACCTGCCGGGCCGCGCCGTGCGGGTCGCCGAGCAGGTCGACGAGGATCTGCACGGCCGTACGGGCCATGTCGGCGCGGGGCAGGGAGAAGCGGGTCCAGTCCCGCAGCTCCGGGGTCCACGACGGCGGGTCGCCGAGCAGCGCGATCGAGCAGTCGTCGGGGAAGCGCATCGTGGCCGCCGTACTGGTCGCGTCCAGGGCGGTGGTCAGCCGGTTGTCCTCGCTCGGCTCCACGAGGATCGCGGTGACCCCCGCGGTGCCGGTCCAGTGCCCGACGAACGCGGGCGACAGGTCGGCCGGGTCGGCGAGCTCGTGGATGAGCGACTCGTCCACCTCGATGCCGGCGGCGGCGAGGCCCTGGCGGTAGCCCGCCTCGCGGTCGCGGGTCGGCTCGGTGTCGGCGGGCTCGCGCAGGTAGAGGATCCTGCGATGGCCGAGCCGGACCAGCTCGGCGACCAGGTCACTGGTGGCCGTCACGTAGTCGGCCCCGACGTAGGACAGCTCGGCGCCCGGCAGCTCGCGGCGGCCGATGAAGACGAACGGGAAGTCCTCCCTGACCAGCTCCGCCAGCTCCTCGCGCCGGACGTTGCGGCCGAGCAGCACGCAGCCGTCGGCGAGCTTGAGTCTGTTCACCCCGCCGGTGTAGATCGCCCGGTCGCCCGAGCTGACCGAGCTGAACAGCAGCAGGTCGTAGCCCTGCCGCGCGGTCTCCTCCTCCACGCCCATGAGGAAGGGGAAGTAGAAGTCACGCTGGTCGGTCGGGAAGACGGGCTCGAAGGTGTACAGGCCCAGCAGGTGGTTGCGCCCGCCCTTGAGGCTGCGCGCGGCGATGTTGACCGAGTAGCCCAGCTCGGCCGCGGCCGCGAGGACCGCCTGCCGGGTCGATTCGGCGATCTGGTCGCTCACCGCGCCGCCGCTGAGCACAAGCGACACGGTGGCTTGGGAGACGCCGGCACGCCTGGCGATGTCCACCTGGGTGGCGCGGCGCTGCCGTGGAGGAGGAACCACATCAACCCCTATTAATACGTATTAGGAATTGATGCGCAATGCTAATGACCGGTTTCGGGCACGTCAATAGGCGGCCCGTTCAGCGGCAGCGGACGATCATGAGGACGAGGCCCTCCTCAGGCGAAGCCGGCCGCGTCGCCGTCGGCGCCCGGCTGGGGAGCAGGCGGCCTGAGGACTTCCGGACGTTCGCTCGGTCGCCATCGATCTTGCGTAGGTGGCGGACGGCAGGATCGACGTCAACATCATGCTCAGCAACAACCCGTGGGACACCACAGCTGGATCAGGAGGATGGGCGTATGTGCATTGCGCTCCCACTCAACCTCGCCGCATTCGTCGATCCACACGGCGGCACCGACCTCCCCAGGAGTTGATCAGGGGGCATCCAACATGAAGCACAGTGACGGCCTGGGCCTGAAACAAGGACAAGACATGAGCCCTGAGTTATATTCGCTGCATGGCGTGGGATATCATCCTCCTGGAACCGGTGGAGATGTGGTTCATGAAGCTCTGCGAGTCCGACCCGGACACGGCAGCGCTGATCGAACAGGCCATCGACCGCCTCGCCGAGGTTGGACCCGCGCTCGGGCGCCCGCTCGTTGACACCCTTGACCACAGCAACCTCAAGAACTTGAAGGAGCTCCGGCCAGGCTCGCGTAAGCGATCAGAGATCCGCATGCTCTTCGTCTTCGATCCCGACCGATCAGCGATCTTCTTGGTTGCAGGGGATAAAGCAGGACAATGGTCCCGATGGTATGACGAAGCCATACCACTAGCCGAGGCCCGTTACTCGGATTACCGAGCGGAGCAAAACAAGGAGGCCGACCGATGAGTAGCGCCCGCCGATGGCAGGACGTCAAGGCCGAGGCACACCGCCGGCATCCCGAGTTGGCGGATCCAGGACGTCAGGCGAAGGCGCGCGCCGAACTCGACGCCTACATCGCCGGCCATCACCTCAAGGAACTCCGCAAGGCCACCGGGAAGACACAAGCCGAGGTCGCCCAGATCCTGGGCGTGTCCCAATCCCGGATCTCTCAGATCGAGAACGGCAACATCGAGGCCATGGAGCTGGAGACCCTTCGCGCCTATGCAGTCGCGTTGGGCGGGCATCTCGACATCACCATCAGTGTCGGACCCCACTCGGTCAAGGTGGCGTAGCTTCACTCTGTGATCACGCCCGGTCCGGCCAGGAAGTGCGGCCATCGAACGTCCGGTGGGCGCTGCGGTGATCCATGCTGTTCCCAGCTGACAGCTCGGGTTTGCCTTTTTCAGGACGCCCAGCAGGGCCCTGGGATCTTCAATATGGGGATGCCCCACCGGCTCACCGAGTGGTAGCGGTCGTCTGTCCACAGTCCTGTGCGCATTCCCACACACACCCGCCGACGTGATCAAGGCAGTTCGCCGACCGGCGCGACGGTGTGCGTTCCATCGCCGGCGCACCGCCAAACCGGGGTCTCATGTTCCCACCCGGCGTGCAGGCCGAGATTGTGCTCAGCGCAGACGGGCCAGACTTTCCAGATCAGCTCCATGATCGTTTCTTGGACGGCATCGGCAACCACCGTGAGCGCCGATTGAGGGTCGCTTCCCACGATCGGCGGGATGCCGTTGCCGTGGTAGCCGCCCTGGAACTCCACCCAGGCTTGACTGCCGTTGCCCCAGTCGTGACTGATCAAGCGGAGCGTACCGGTGATGCCTCGGGCGCGAACGTCGCGCTCCACGACCTCCAGCGCGTGCTCCAGCGTCGCCCACAGACGTGGTTCGAGGGCGAAGGTCGGCTCGAAGTTGGAGTCGCGGAGCAGGCTCTCGCCCAGGCGGGTCAGATCGGCCGTGGTCAACTGAGCGGCGGGGCGCTTGAGAAGCTCCTGCGTCGCCGGAGTGCTCATGTCCCATTCCTCCAGCAAGTAGGCCAGTTCGAGGAGGGGTTCGGTCTCCAGGCCGCCGTCACGTAATGCCGTGTAGATACGGCAGCTCAACTCGTCGACCCTCTGTTCGGCCTGCTCTTCGGAGTGCACGCTGCAGTGTTTCCTACTGCTTGAGCCCAGGCAACCAAGATCGATACCGATATCGACGGACTTGTTCCGTTACATGGCCAGATTTAACAGGGCCGGGCCCGGCGAGCAGGTGGTGGGGTGTTTTTCAGACGCTGGGGTTTCCCGAGTGATGAATCCCGAGGTCGGTCGAGCCGAGGGCCGGGCGGCCGTCGAGGCGGTCGTGGGCCAAGCGCCGGCGTTCCGTCGGCAGAGCGCACCCGGTCATGGCTCTGTCCAGGAGATCCGCGTCGTACCCGTGCGTGGCCAGGTGGTCGAGGAGTGGCTCGTACCGGTCGGGGCGATCGCGCAGGAGCTCCGTGGCCAGGCGCAGTTCCAGGCGTACGGCAGGGACCCGGTAGGGGCCGCACGCGATCAGGACGTAGTGCTGCCAGGGGCCGCGGCCGATGCACTCCATGGCGTCGGAGTCCGTCTCCTTCTCGACCGTGCTGATCTCCAGGTGCACCCCGTTCACCTCGTAACGGGTGAAATACTGCGCGCTTTCCGGCAGCCAGGACGGCGTGTAGAGGCAGGGGAAGGACGAGAGGGCGGCGGCGAACGCGTCCACGTCCTTTCGCTGCGCAACCAGGAGGTCGAGGTCCCCGACTGGCAGCCGGACGCCTTGCAGCAGGGCCGCGCCGGTGCCGCCCACACGGTACGCCGGGTCGGCCCCTGCCGCCTTCAAGGCGGTGAGAGCAGTCTCCAACGCCGACATGACCTCCACGAGCCCCAGAGTCGCCGCACCGGTTCCCATGATGATCAGCCTGCCAGATCCGGCACGACCCAGGCCATCCGGTGGGGTCAGCGGGGGTGGCGCCGTGAAGTGAGAACGGTCATCGCGTGATCCTTCATAGCAACGATTCCAAGAAGGAGAACAGCGATGACCGTCAGCAACAGTATGACGCCCGTCCGTGGCCGGCGCAGCGAATCGAGACCGGTGACCTGTTCACAGCTCAGGTCGTTCAATTCGGGAACGGCTAGGCAGGACGTCGGCGCGTCTTGATGGCGCGCATGTCGGTCACCGCGACCCGCAGGACGTCGTACGCCTGCCCGTACGCGTCCAGTGCCGCGAAGGCGCGCCGGGTGGCGTCCTGCTCGCCGTCGTCCGGTCCGGCCGGCACCTGGCAGCGGAAGGTGAACGCCGACAGGGTGCCGTCGTGGGTGAAGGCGCCGCGCTCGGTGAAGGCCACCTCGGACGCGGCGAGCACGGCGGCGCGGCCGGCCTCGTCGAGCTCGCCGAACCTGCCGGAGATGATCACTCTGAACACTGGGGGTCCTTTCTGACGGCATAGGTGAGGATGTGGCCGCCGAGCAGTTCCTCGGCGGCGTCGAGGATGCCGAGGACGGCGGCGGCGATGGTGTCCGGCTCCTCCCCGAGGGCAGTGCGCCTGCCGATCTCGGTGTACACGAGCGCGTGCAGGGCGCCGACCTGCCAGGCCACCACGCGGGGCAGCGGGGCGGTGGGTGCGGCGCCGGTCTCCTCGGCGAGTACGGCGGCGAGCGCGTCCGTCATCTGCCGGCCGAGGTCCTCAAGGCGGGCCGTCAGCGTGGGCGCGGCCCGCATCATCTCGAAGACGCGGCCGAATCCGTCGGTCAGGCCGAGACTGGGGTCGCGCCGCCGCACCTCGCCGCGCAGGGTGCGCAGCACGGCTGGCACGGCGGCCTCGCCGGGCCGGCGCCGGCGCACCATGTCGGCGAGCCTTTGGGGGGACGCCTCGTCGGGCGGCAGGACGAGGTTCTCCTTCGTCTCGAAGTAGTTGTAGACGGTGTTGGCCGACACTCCGGCGACGGCGGCGACCTCGGCGATCGTCACGTGCTCGAAGCCCCGCTCGACGAACAGCGCGATGGCGGTCTCCCTGATGTGCCGCCGGGTCTCGCGTTTCTTGCGTTCCCGTAGCCCTTCGGACATGGGGAGAACTTTAATCAGACTCCATACTTGGAGTCGACTGCAATTTTGGCGTCGTCTCGGCCGAAGCCCGTACGAACGGCTCCAGCAGGGCCCGCGCCGACGCCCACACGGTCTCCAGGTCGGCGCCGGACTCGATCAGCCGGGATCCCGCGAACACGATGGCGTTGATCATCTCCGCCGTCTCCGGCACCGTACGGACGCCGAGCCTGCGCAGGGTCTCCACCAGTGGCTCCAGGAGGTGCTGGTGCATGGCGTGGCTCTGCTCGGCGACCGTGTCGCCCGGCGCGACCTCCGCGAGGGCGGTCGCCAGCGCGTGCTCGCCCTCGGTGATGAGCTCGAAGTTGGTCAGCACGTACGCGAGCACACGATCGCCGGGGGTCGCCGCGGCGTCCATGGCGGCGGCGACCCGGGCCGACCAGCGGGGGAAGACGTCCTCCACCATCGCGTTGAGCAGGTCCTGGGGCGACCGGAAGTACTGGTAGAGGCTGGGCCGGGCCAGCCCGGCGCGCGCCGCGACCAGGGTCAGCGTCGGCGGCCGGCCGGTCTCGGCGAGGATCTCCCTGGCGGCGTCGAGCAGCGCCCGGCGCTGGACGGCCCGGTGCTCGGCGACGGTCGACGCCCGGATGCGCGGCACCTGCCCCCCTCCCCCATGGTCGGCCTACTCCGACAGTCTCCCATCCACCATCGACAGGACACGATCGCAGTGGTGGAGCACGTCGTGGTCGTGGGTGACCATGATCGTCGCCACGTTCGCCTCGTGCGTCTCGGCGGCGAGCAGCGTGACGATGTCGTCGCTACGGGCGCGGTCGAGCGCGGCGGTCGGCTCGTCCACCAGGAGCACGGCCGGGCGGGTGACGAGCGCGCGGGCGATGCCCACCCGCTGCCGTTCGCCGCCGGACAGCTGGTGGGGGCGGTGCCTCGCGCGGTGCCCCATGCCGACGCGGTCGAGCAGCTCGCGCGGGTCGTACCCGTCACCGGCGCGCCTGCCCGCCACGTCGAGCGCGAAGCGGAGCTGGTCGAGCGCGGTGAGGGCCGGGATGAGGTTGCCGGACTGGAAGACGAACCCGATCCGCTCGCGGCGGTGGCGGGCCTTCTCGCGGGCGCTCGCGCGGGAGATGTCGACGCCGTCGAGCAGGACCCGGCCGCTGTCCGGCGTGGTGAGCGCGCCGGCGACGGCGAGCAGGCTCGACTTGCCCGAGCCGGACGGCCCGACGATCGCGACGAACTCGCCGGGCGCCACGTCGAGGTGAACGTCGTCGAGCGCGGTGACCGTGGCGTCGCCGTCACCGAGGGACAGGGTGACGCCCTCGACCAGGAGGCCGCCGCGTTCCTGTTCGGCGCGGTCCCGGCGGTAGCCGGGGCGCGGGGACGTGGAGCTGGTGGTCATCTCTGCCCTCCCAGGGCTGCGAGCGGGTCGACGCGGACGATGCGGCCCACGGCCGCCGCGGCGCCGGCGAGGCCGAGGCCGACGAGGAGCAGGGCGGCGAGGACGAGCGGACCCGCCTCCAGCGCGAACGGCATGGCGGTCGTGGTGAGCAGCGTGCCGCCGCCCACCCCCGCCAGGAAGCCCACGGCGGTGGACCCGGCCAGGATGACGGTCGCCTGGATCATCGTGTCCCGCATGAGGTAGCCGGTGGAGGCGCCCATGGCCCGGATGACGGCGAGCTCGTGCTTGCGCTGGATCGTCCACACGGTGAAGAACGTGCCGACGACGAGCGCGGAGATGGCGTACAGGAAGACCTGGATGAGCGTGAGCGTGGAGGTCTCGGCGGAGTAGCCGGGTGAGGCGCTGAAGGAGTCCTCCAGCGTCATGCTCGTGGTGCCCGCCGCGGCGTCGCCGCCGGCGAGGTCGATCCGGCTGCCGTCCCGGGCGCGCAGGGCGATGGCCGTGGCCTCCTCGTACGCCCCCTCACGCGCCTCGTCCCCAGGACCGGCGCCGGCGTGCACCTGCTGCCAGGCGCGCAGCGGCAGGTACGCCACGTCCACGTGCCCGAAGGTGCGCTGGTCGCCGGTGGTGCCGATGACCTTGAGCCGGGTGCCGAGGCGGTCGATGACGACGGTGTCGCCGAGGGCCAGGCCCTCGTCCAGGACGGTCTGGCTGACCACGATCCCGTCGGGGTCGCCCAGCTTCGCGCCGTCGGAGACGGCAGGTGCGAGGAACGAGCCGGGTTCGACGCCGAACAGGGCGAGGTCGATCGGCACCTGCGTGCCGGCGGCGGTCGTGGCCTTGGCGTTGACCAGCATGTTGCCGAACGGCGCGGCGTCGCCGACGTCGGGGCGGCCCTTCCACGCCTCGGCCTGGCTCACGTTGACGGTGCTGCGGGAGAAGGCGGAGTCGGTCTTGGTGCCCTCGGCGAAGGCGAACGCGGTGACGGGCAGCCGCTGGAGCCCGGAGACGCCGTCGTTGACGAGCCCGGAGGAGAGGCCGGACAGCAGGACGACGAGGATCGCGATGAGGGCGACGACTCCGCTCATCAGGCCGAAACGTGCGCGGGCGAAGACCAGCTCGCGCCAGGCCAGGAACATGGCACTCCTTCTGTGAAGGGTTTTTCACGGAGACGGATGAGCGCCCGAGTTACCGACGCGCCGTTGGCAAGATACCAACACCGAGTCGGGAACCTGGACGCCGCCTCCGGCCAGACCTGACCAAAAGGGCCCCTGACCAGGCGTCGCTAGTCCATGAGCGCGCCGAAGACGTAGCTTCCTGGAGCGTCCGGGTCGTCGCCGGCCCAGAACTCCGTCCAGTGGACGCGGAACTCGTCGCGGGTGAGGTGGCCGTCACCGTCCAGGTCGAGGCGCGGGAAGATCTCGTCGGTCCCCGCCGGGGCGCCGTTCCACGTCTCGATGAGCACGGCGTACTCCGAGCGGGAGATGAGCCCGTCGCCGTCGAGGTCGATGGTCTCGAACATGACGTCGGCGGTGCCGGAGACGGCGTCGGTCAGGTCGCCGAGCCCGTCCACGACGCGGAGCACCTCGTCGAGGGAGACCCCGTCGTCGCCCCTGGAGGCGGCCCGCAGCACCGGCCACCAACCGGTCATGACGGCGGCCAGCCGTTCCGGGCCGGCGGAGCCCGCGACGGCCGTCCAGCGGTGCGCGAGCGCCTGGAAGTCGGCCTGGGTCAGCAGGCCGTCGCCGTCCACGTCCATCGCCCGGAAGACTCCGCCGACCTTCTTACGCTGGAACTCACTGGCCACATTCGCCTCCGCTCTTCTGTGGAGACTCAATGCTGTCGAAAGAGCACGCATCGTGACCATAGTCAGGTGAGTGATGAATCTGTCACGAGGCCGGCCGGCCCGAACTGACATCCTGGGCGGATGCGACAGGTCACCGTGCTCGGCAGTTGTGGCGCCTTTCCCGAGCCAGGCCGTGCCTGCAGTGGTTTCGCGGTGGACTGGGACGGTTTCCGCCTGGTGCTCGACCTCGGCTACGCCACGCTGCCCCGGCTGCTCGCGCACTGGCCGGACGGCGCGGTGGACGCCGTCGTCATCACCCACGAGCACCCTGATCACTGCGTCGACCTGCACGGGCTGTTCCGGATGCGGCTCTACGGCGACCCCGGCGGGCCCAAGCTGCCGCTCTACTGCCCGCCCGGCGTGCTCGACCGGCTCGGCGGCCTGGAGCCGGACGTCGATCTGCACGCGGTCTTCGACGTGCGTCCGCTGCCCGGAAGCCACCGGCTGGGCCCCTTCGAGCTGACAGGGCTGCCGCTCCCGCACTACGTGCCCAATGCGGGCATCCGCCTGGAGGCCGACGGGGTCGCCCTGGCCTACTCCGGGGACACCGGCCCGACCCCCCTGCTCGCCGAGCTTGGCCGCGACGCCGACCTGTTCATCGTCGAGGCCACCGATCGGGACGGCGAGACCGATCGCCCTACCCGTAATCTCCTGACCTCCGCCGAGGCCGGCCAGTGGGCCGCACGGGCGGGCGCCCGGCGGCTGATGCTCACCCACTTCTGGCCGGGCAACGACCGGGACGCCTCCGTGGCCGCGGCTCGGCTCGCGTTCGGCGGTGACGTGCTGGCCGCTGAGGAAGACCTCCAGGTCACTGTCGGGACGCGAGCGGTTCCCAGTGGGTGACGCGGACCTGCCGCAGCCATTCCTCCACCACGGCGCGGTGGGGCTGCGCGGGCAGCGGGGTGCGCATGGTGTCGAAGGCCGTCTCCGTGGACGTCAGCAGGGTGCGCGCCGCCTCGGTGTCTCCGGCGGCGACCCGCTCACCGAAGGCGTGGACGGCGTCGGGGTCGGACAGGCGGATGGGGAGGTGCCCGGTCTCGTACAGTTCGCGGCCCTGGTGCAGGAGGCGGGCGAGATGCCGGGCGTGCTTCGCGGTGCGCTTACGGGTGTCGGCCGAGAACGAGCCGTCGCCGCGCTGTTCGAGCCGCCGGAACTGCTGGGTGGCGTAGCCCAGATAGGCGTCGCGGACGCGCGGCGCCGACAGGAACGCGTCCCTGATCGAGATGAGCTCGTCGCCGAGCGGTGTGCGGGTCTCGTACAGGTCGTCCGGCAGCCACAGCAGCTCCATCACGGTCGGGTTGCCGCCCAGGGCGAGCCCGCACCACTTGCCCGCCTCGTGCAGCGTCCGGTCCGGGCCGGTGGAGACGACGCTCTCCTTGGGGCGGGTCAGGCCGACCAGGTCGAGCGTGGGGGCGGCGTAGAGGCCGAGCCGGTCCACGTCGCTGCCGGGCCCGGCCAGTCCGTACGCGGTCGAGCCGACGATGCCGGCGAGTAAGACGTTCGCGGTCATGGTGGTCCTCCCAGCATCAGGATGGACGTGATCACCCCGGCGACGCACGCGGTTTTCAGCCGGCCAGGCCCAGCAGGACCGCCGCGCCGCCCAGGGCGAGCGCCAGCGGGTAGGCCCACCATCGCGGAGCCGGGCCGTCCCTGAGGACCCGCAGCCCCAGCGGCACCAAGGCCACGCACAGGCCGGCGGTGGCGACGACGGACATCGGCCCGGTGCCCTTGAGCACGCCGAGCGGCAGGGCGCTCATCGACGCCAGGGCCACGGACCGGACGGGTCCGAGGACGCGCGACCGCCACGTTCCCACGGCCAGCACGATCCAGCCGAAGAAGATCGCGAACGACAGCGTCTGGAACACGTGGAAGGCGCCGTACGACTCGGCCACGGCCTGCTGCGCCGCCCGCACCCCTTGTACGTCGACGAGCTGGAAGGCGAGATGGTTGACCCCGGCGTGGAAGGTCCGGGCGAACAGGCCGAGCAGCACCAGCGCCCCGCCCCACAGCGCCCAGCGCGGCTGCGCCGGCCACATCCGCCGGACCAGGGCGATGACGGCGGGCCACAGCAGCACGTTCCCGGCGGCGAAGGCGCCGTACGACAGGCTCATCAGGGCCGGGTCGGCGGCGTAGGCGGCGAGCTGGGCAGGGAAGAAGCCGTCCGTGCCGGCGCGGAGCAGGACGCCGGCGAGCATCAGCACCGGCCCGAGGATCAGCCCGGCCGCTTCAGCCCAACGACCGGGGAAGTCGAACGAGGAGGGTGTCATGCCGTCGATCCAACCGGCGGCGCGCGCGCCGGCGCATTGGCGTACGGGCGAGCCTTCCTGGTGGACCTGGCACTACCATCCCGGTTCGGCCTGCAGATAGGCGAGGACCGCGAGCACGCGGCGGTGCCCGTCGACGGTCGGCGGGAGGCCGAGCTTGGTGAAGATGGCGGCGATGTGCTTGGCGACCGCCGCGTCGGTCACGAACAGCTCCCGCGCTATCGACGCGTTCGACCGCCCTTCCGCGATGAGGGCGAGCACTTCGCGTTCCCTGGGCGTGAGGCGGTCCAGCGGGTCGCGGTTCCTGCTCAGCAGTTGCCGGACCACCTCCGGGTCGACCACCGTGGCGCCGCCCGCGACCTGGACGAGCGCGTCGGCGAACTCGGTGACCTTCCCGATGCGTTCCTTCAGCAGGTAGCCGACTCCGGCGCCGCGGCCGGAGGCGAGCAGCTCGGCCGCGTACGTCTGCTCGACGTACTGGCTGAGCACCAGCACGGCCAGCTCAGGCCGGGCCGCGCGCAGCGCGAGCGCGGCCCGCAGCCCCTCGTCGGTGAAGGTCGGCGGCATGCGTACGTCGACCACCGCGATGTCCGGCTCGTGCTCGTCCACCGCGGCGGTCAGCGCGACCGCGTCCGCGACCGCGGCGACGACCGTGTGCCCGAAGCGTTCGAGCAGGCTGACCAGGCCCTCACGGAGGAGGACTGCGTCTTCGGCGATCACCACGCGCACGGAAGCTCCACGCTCATCGTCGTCGGCCCGCCCGCCGGGCTCGACAGCGCCAGTCTGCCGCCAGCCGCCGCGACCCGGTCGGCCAGGCCCGCCATGCCGGTGCCGCGCGCCGGATCGGCGCCGCCGACGCCGTCGTCCCGGATCTCCACGACGGCCACCTCCCCGGTCAGGCGGCCGTGGACGCGCGCCCGGGTCGCCCGGCTGTGCCTGGCGACGTTCGCGAGGGCCTCGGCCACGACGTAGTAGGCGGTCGTCTCGACGGCTTCGGGGAGTCGCGGGAGGCGGACGTCCACCTCGACCGGCACGGGGGAACGCCCCGCCACGTCCCGTACGGCGGCGGCGAGTCCCCGGTCGGTGAGCACCTGCGGGTGCACGCCGCGGATCAGCTCGCGCAGCTCGGCGAGGGCGCGCTGGGCCTCCTCGTGCGCCTCGGCGAGCTCCGTCGCGGCGGGGGAGTCCGGCGGGAGGTCGAGCCGGGCGAGGCCCAGCCTCATGCTCAACGCGACCAGCCGCTGCTGGGCGCCGTCGTGCAGGTCGCGTTCGATCCTGCGGCGTTCGGCCTCGAACGACTCCAGCAGCCGGGCCCGCGAGCGCAGCACCTCGGCCAGCTCGTCCGGCGCGAGCAGCGCCCTGGTCACGGCTCCGCGCGCCCCGGCCCAGGCCGTCACGACGTACGCGGCCACCGGAAGCAGCAGCAGCCCCGCCCCGGACACGGCCACCGCCGCCGCGACAGCCCCGTCCCCCTCCAGAGGTTGCAGCACGGGCGACAGGATCAGCACCGCGGGCCCCGCCACGGCGAACCCGGCCACCACCAGGTCGATCCACCAGAGCGCGAGCAGGGAGACCACGCCCAGCACCGCCTCCCGCACCGACAGCCCGCTTTTCCTGGCCGGCGGCGCGAGATCGACGAGCCGCAGCCGCCACCACTCGAACCTCGCCACGAACGGGGCCGGCGCCACCACGGCGACGAGCCCGGCGACGGCCATCAGCGGCACCGGCTCCACGAGGGACACCGTGACCACGGCGGCGGCGACGACGATCCCGGGCACGACGCCCGCCAGCAGGTAGGCGAGCGACCGCCAGGGCCAGACCGAGCGGAGAAAGGAGAGCGGCCGCCGGGCGAAAGCCTCCAGAGCGGTCGTGGTGCGCACGCTCAGAGCGTAGGGCAGGGTCAGGTGATCTCGTCGGCGCGGGCGAGCAGCGCCCGCCGTTCCGCCTCGCTGTGCGTCCGCGCGGCGGCCTCGCGGAAGAGCCCGGCGGCCCTGGTGCGGTCACCGGCCCGCGCGGTGAGGTCGGCCTCGGCGGCCAGGGCGAGCGGATAACCGTCCAGCGCGCCGCCCGAGCGCGCCGCGGCGAGCACGGCCAGCCCCGCCCGCGGCCCGTACGCGTAGCCGTGGGCGACCGCGCGGTTGAGCTCGACGACCGGGTTCGGCTGGAGGGCGGCGAGCCGGTCGTAGAGGTGCGCGACGGCCGGCCAGTCGGCGTCACCGGAGGCGTGGGAGGCGGCGATCCTGGCCTGCAGCACGTACGGGCCGGTGTGCCGCAGGTCGCGCAGCAGGCCGGCCGCCTCGGCGATGGCGGCCCGGTCCCAGCGGGTGCGGTCCTGCCGGTCGAGCGGGACAAGATCGCCGCCGGCGTCCCTGCGGGCGTCGCGCCGGGAGTTCTGCAGCAGGAAGAGGGCCAGCAGCGCGCGCGGCTCGCCCTCGCCGGGCACCAGGCCGGCGAGCAGCCTGGCCAGCCGGATCGCCTCGGCCGCGAACGCGGGCTCACCGTCGGCGTCGTAGCCGGTGGTGAACAGCAGGTAGAGCACGGCGAGCACGCCCGGCAGCCGTTCGGCCAGCGCGGGCCCGCCCGGCACCCGGTAAGGGATCCGGGCGTCGGCGATCTTCGTCTTCGCCCGGGTCAGCCGGCGGGTCATGGCGGACTCGCTGACCAGGAACGCCCGCGCAACGTCCCGCGTGGGCACCGCGCAGATCGTGCGGAGCGTCAGCGCCACCCTGGCCTCCATCGCCAGCGCCGGATGGCAGCAGGTGAAGATCAGGCGCAGCCGGTCGTCCACGACGTCCTCCCCCTCCTCCGGCGCGGGCCCGCCGGTGGCCGCGGTCAGCGCCAGCACGGCCAGCTCGCGCAGTTTGCGGCGTTCGACGGACGCGCGACGTAGCTGGTCGAGCGCGCGGTTGCGGGCCACGGCCATCAGCCAGCCGCCCGGATTGTCGGGTACGCCGCTCTCCGGCCACCGCGACAACGCCTGGGCCAGCGCCTCCTGCGCGCAGTCCTCGGCGAGCGTCCAGTCGCCGGTGATCCGGATGAGCGCCGCGACGATCCTCGTGTACGCCTCGGCGGCCGCCTCCGCGACGGCCGCATCGGCGGGGTGTCTCCGACCTGGCCCGGTCACTGCTCGAAGTCGGCCACCGGCCGGATCTCCAACCGGCCGCCGCGCGCCATCGGATGCGCCCGCGCGACCTCGATCGCCTCGTCCAGGTCGGCGCACTCCAGCAGGTCGAACCCGACGATGATCTCCTTCGTCTCGGTGAACGGCCCGTCGGACACCAGCAGCTCGCCGTTACGGACGCGTACGGTGGTCGCCGCGCTCGTCGGCGCCAGCGCCATCCCCTGCAGCCGCTGCCCGGCCGCGTCCCGCTCGGCCACCCACACCTCGATGTCGGGGTAGTCGGCGGTGTCGGTGTCGGGCTCGGTGTCGCTGCAGACGAACATCATGTACTTCATCACGTTCTCCTTGTTCGGTTTCACCCTGATGACGTACGGCCGAGCCGGTTCCGGACAGGTGCCGCGAAGTTTTTTCTCAGCCGGTGTGCAGGACCCGGAGACGATCGGGTCGTGCCGGATCGCGATCGACGACCTGGACCGGCGGCCACGCCCACTGCCAGACGCTGATGCCCGGGGTCCGGGAGAACCTGATCGTCCCACGGGTGCCCTCGACCGCGACGTCCGGCCAGGACGGGATGGGGCCGGAACGCAGCGCTTCGGCGAGCACGGCGATCGTGTCGTACCCCTCGAAGGCGACGAACGACGGCGGCTCCGGCAGCCGCTCGCGGAGGGCCGCCGCGACCCGGGCGCCGAGCGGGCCGAGCCGCTCGGGCAGGTAGCGCAGGAACGGGATCGCGGCGCCGTCCCCGCCCAGCGCCGCCTCCCATGCGGCGAACTCCGGCTGCCCGGCGGGAGCGCCCATCATGATCCCGGCGAGGCGCGGGTCCCGGCGGACCGACCTGACGATCGGCACCGCCGGCTCGGGGTGCCCGACCAGGAGAAGGAGGGCGGTGGCGTGGCTGCCGGCGAGCTCGTCGCACACGGGGGCGCTCATGTCGAGCTCGACGACCGCGCCGCCACGTGGCGCGAGGTGCTCCCGCAGGATGCGGGTCCCGGACGCCCAGTAGGCGCTCGGGGCGGCGGCCACGGCGATCCTGGAGTGGCCCGCGCCGAGGAGGAAGTCCGCGTAGATCCGCCAGGAGTGTGACTGCGCCGGGGCGAGGCGCGCGACCCGCTCCGCCGGCTCGTCGGTGAGCGCGTCGAGCACCGCCGACGAGCAGAGGAACGGCAGGCCGAGGGCGTCGGCGCGGGCGGCGGCGGCACGGGCGACGACGCTGTGGTACTCCCCCGCCAGGGCGGCCACGCCCAGCCGGGCGAGCTCGTCCACGGCCGCCGCCGCCTTCTCCGGGTCGGCCGCGGTGTCGCGTACCAGCAGTTCGAGCGGCCTTCCGCCGATCCCGCCGGCGTCGTTGACCTCGCGTGCGGCGAGCTCGGCCCCGGCGAGCAGGTGCTGCCCCGCCTGGACCCAGCCAGGCGGGGTCAGCGGTGCGAGGACGCCGATCCGGACGGCCGAGCCGTCTGTCCGCGTGTTCATGCCTGGACCTCTTCCAAGGGGACCCAGCGGCGTGCGGGAAGGGCGGTCTCCCTGCTCCCGCCCTCGCCGTCGGCCTCGACGAACCAGGCGTTCCGGTCGGGGAGCACGCTCACGACCTCGTGCAGCCGGTCGCCCACGTAGTGGAGGGCGACGCCGTCCTCGGTGGCGTATCCCGACGGCAGCGCCCCGCCGCCCACGGACTCGCGGAACCGGGCCCGCCGGGGCTGGTCGCCCAGGTCGTCATGGACGCCGTTGCTGAACGGCACGAATCCCAGGCCGTCGTCGAGAACGTCCAGGTCGTCACCGAAGGAGTCGGTCACGCCTCCCGCGTGCCAGCACAGGCTGCCCGCGCTCTGACCGGCCAGCACGACGCCTTTCTCCCAGCACTCGCGGAGGATCGCGTCGAGCCGGTGCGCGCGCCAGACCGCCAGCAGGTTCACCACGCTGCCGCCGGACACGAAGATCACGTCCTGGGCGAGCAGGTGTGCCCGCACGTCCTGCACGTTCGGCTGCGTGAAGAGCTGGAGGTGTGACAGCTCCGCGTCGCCGAACGACGCCGCCCGCGCCAGCCAGCCGTCGATGTGCTCCCGCGCGTCGCCCACCGCCGTCGGGACGAGGCACATGCGCGGCCTGCGCACGCCGGCGAGCTGCCTCGCCTGCCATATCTGCGCGCCGGCGTGCCGGAACCCTTCGGGCGGGTCCAGCACCCCGGAACAGGCCAGAATCTGCGGTTCTCCGATCATGACCACGTATCATCGCAGCCCTCCAGGACGGCGATCTCGGGCCGGGGGTCGAAGCCGTGCTCGGTCAGCCAGCGGATCGCCCGCAGGCTGCGCAACGACCACCACGCGCGGATCACGTCGAGGTCGACGTCGGCGCCGTAGCCGGCGACGACGTCGCCGAGGCGCTCCGGGTGCCCGAGCGTCAAGGTGGCGAGGTCGAACAGGGCGTCGCCCCGGCCCGCCTCGGACCAGTCGAGCACGCCGGTGACCTCGTCGCCGTCCACGAACACGTGGGTGACCTGGAGGTCGCCGTGCGCGAACACCGGCGTCCACGGCCGTAACGCGGCCTCGGCGACCCGGCGGTTGCGCGTGACCACCTGGGCGGGGAGGACGCCGTTCGTGACCAGCCACGCGCACTCGGCGTCGAGGTCCGCGGCGACCTCGTCGGGGCTCCGGCGGGGCCAGGGCGGCAGCGGCGCGTCGTGCAGGGTCCGCGCGGCGGCGCCCGCCGCGGCCCACGCCGCCGGCGACGCGGGCGACGGCTCGCCGAGGCGGCCGAGCGCCGTCCCCCGGAGCGCGGCGAGCGCGAGCACGGGCGGCCTGCGCCACAGGACCTCAGGAGTCGGGACGGGCGCCGCGGCCATCGCCTCGACCTCGACGTCGGCGCGTGTCTGATCGGCGTCGATCTTCAGGAACACGTCCCCGACGCGCAGGGTGGCGCGCTCGCGATGGGCGACGACGACCTCGACCTGCTCCACGCCGTCCATCATCGCACTCGCGGCGGTCAGACCTGCTTGAGGAAGCCGGCGTCGACGGCGAAGTCCGCACCGGTCGTGCTGGCCGAACGCGGTGAGGCGAGCAGGGCGACCACGTCGGCGATCTCCTGCGGCTCCACCAGCCGGCCGGTCGACAGCTTCATCATCTCGGGCGCGACCTGGGTGATCACGGTGTCGCGGTCGGTCCCGGCCTGGGCGGCGATGATGTCGGCCGCGCCGCCGGTCTCCGTCCACCACGCCGTACGCACCGGGCCCGGGGAGACGGTGTTCACCCGGATGCCCTGGGGCGCGAACTCCTCGGACAGGGCCTTGGTCAGGGTGTTGAGCCCCGCCTTGGCGGCGTTGTAGTCGACGTTCATGGGAGCGGGCATGCGGGCGTTGCCGGACGACACGTTGACGATCGACCCTCCACCACGGGCGAGCATCGCCGGGACGGCCGCCCGGACCGCGCGTACGACCGCGAACAGGTTGAACTCGAACATCACCCGCCAGTCCTCGTCGTTCGGGGTCAGGAACCCGAAGCGCGGCAGCGCCACGCCGGGCGGCGGTCCGCCGGCGTTGTTCACCAGGATGTCGAGCCCGCCGAACTCGGCCACGGCCCTCGCCACGAGCCGGCCGGGAGCCTCGGGGTCCATCAGGTCGACCGGGACGTGGATCAGGTCGCCGGCGAGCGCTTCGAGTTCGGGCGTGCTTTTCCGCGAGGCGGCCACGACGCGGACGCCTTCGGCGAGGAGAGTGCGGGTGACGGCCAGTCCGATGCCCTTGGAAGCGCCGGTGACAATGGCGATCCGGCCGGAAAGCTGAAGGTCCATATTGTTTTTCCTTATTTAGATCCGCTGTGCGGTTAATACGTTATGAGCCGCCGCAGGAAAGGGGCTGGCGCGATTCGGACTGACAACTTCAGCTGATTTCGGACCCCCCATCCCGCGAGGCAGGGCCGATAGCATCGTGATTTGTGGTGAATTGGGGTGTTCGGCAGGCTTCGGCGGCGGACGTCGAGGCCGTGGCCGAGTTGCGGGCCGTGGTGATGCGGGCGGATCTCGAAAGGCTCGGCCGCTACGACGAGCATCGGGTGCGGCAGCGGCTGCGCGACGGCTTCCTGCCGGCGCACACCTGGATGATCGAGCTCGACGGGGTCTTCGCCGGATCTGTCGCGCTACGGCCGGCGGGCGGCAGCGAGGGGGACGGCCGGAGCGGCTACTGGCTGGAGCACTTCTACCTGGACCCGCGCGCGCAGGGCAGGGGGATCGGATCGGCGGTGCTGCGGGAGCTGCTGGAGCGATGCGACCGTGAGGACGCGGTCGTCCGGCTGAACGTGTTGCAGGGCAGCCCGGCGCGCCGCCTGTACGAGCGGCACGGGTTCACGTTCGAGCGCGAGGACGCGGTGGATGTGTACCTGGTGCGTCCGGCAGGGAGGCGACCCGGGCGCGAAGGGCTTCGGCGTCCCCAGGGGCCAGCTCGGAGATGAGGGCGAGGGCCTGACGCAGCGTCTCGCCACCCTCGCGCAGCCGGCCCGCGGCGAGCTGGGCCTCGCCGAGGCGGCGCAGGGTACGGGCGCCGAGCGCGCGCTTCCCGCCGCCCCGCCAGGCGAGCGACCGTGGGTAGTAGGCGATCGCCTCCTCGTACTGGCCGAGCAGGTGGTGGATGTGGCCCATGCTGTCGAGGGTGGCGGACTCGCCGGGCAGGTCGGTCAGCTCGCGGTGGATGGCGAGCGCCTCCTCGCAGCGGCGCAGCGCCTCCTCGTACGCGCCGAGCTGGGCGTGGAACCAGCCGATGTTGTTGAGCACCCGGCCCTCGCCCGCCCGGTCGCCGGCCGCCCGGCAGAGCCGCAGCGCCTCCTCGCTGAGGGCCAGCCCGTCCGCGTACTGGTCGTGGCGGTCCATCAGGACGCTGAGGTAGATGAGGCACAGGGCCTCGCCGGCCGGGTCGCCGAGCCCGGCGAACAGCTCGCGGGCCCGGCGCAGGTGCGACTCGCCGTCCTCGTCGCGGCCCAGCCGGGTGAAGGCGTGGGCGAGGCCGACGCGGGCGTGGGCCTCCGCGGCCCGGTCCCCCAGCCGGGACGCCGCCTCCATCGCGATCGTGAAGATCGCCGCCTGGTCGTCGGAGCGTACGTCCTGCGACAGGAAGCCCCAGCAGGCGCCGGCCAGTTGCCAGGCGTGGACGTCGAACCCGGATCGGGCCGCGTGCCGGATCGCGGCGAGCAGCGTCCGGTGCTCCTGGGCGAACCACGCCCGGCTCTGCGCTGGATCGGTGATGCGGGCCAGGACCACGCCGGGGCGGGGCGGCGGCGGCGTGAGCGGTACGCGGTGCAGCAGGTCGAGGAGCCGGTCGCCGACGCGGGCGCTGTGCAGGTAGTGGTCGAGCAGCCGGTGCAGGGCCTCGCGGCGCTCGGCCGCCGAGTCGTGCAGGCGGGTCAGCTCCTCCGCGTACGCACGCAGCAGGTCGTGCCAGCCGTAGCGGCCCGGGGTGCGTTCGGTGGCGAGGTTGGCCCTGGTCAGCTCGGTCAGCAGGCGGCGGGCCCGGGGCACGGGGATGCCGGCCAGGCTGGCGGCCGCGGCGGTGAAGATCTCCGGGGCCGGCAGCAGGCCGCGCAGGCGGAAGAGGCGCGCGGCGTCGGGGCTGAGCGCGCGGTAGGACCAGGACAGCACGGTGCGCATGTTCGTCGCGGCGTCGCCTCCGTCGAACACGTCCAGGTCCTCGGAAGAGTCACCTTCGCCGGCGAGGTCGGAGACGAGGGTGCCGAGCGGGAACGCCGGCCGCTCGTTCGCGCGGGCGGCCACGATGGCGAGCGCCAGCGGCAGCCCGGCGCACCGGGAGACGATGTCGTCCACGGCCCGCGGCTCGGCGCCCACCTTGTCCACGCCGAGCCGGCGGGTCAGCAGCTCGCGCGACTGCGCGGGCGAGAACAGCCCGAGCGACAGCGTGTGCGCGCCCTCGGCGGCGACCAGGCCGGTCAGCTCGGCGCGGCTGGTGATCAGGGCCAGGCAGCCGGGCGTGTTGGGCAGCAGCGGGCGCACCTGGTCGGAGTCGAGGGCGTTGTCGAGCAGGATGAGCATGCGGCGCTCGGCGAGCAGGCTGCGGTAGAGCCCGACCTGGGCCTCCAGCGTGGCGGGGATGTGCTGCGGCGGCACCTGGAGCGCGTCCAGGAACAGCCGCACCGCCTCGGCGGGCGGGCGCAGGCCGTGCGTTGGGCCGAAGCCGTGCAGGTTCACGTAGAGCTGGCCGTCGGGGAAGCGGTCGCGTACGCGGTGTCCCCAGTGCACGGCCAGCGTGGTCTTGCCGACGCCGCCGGTGCCGGTGATCACGCAGGGCGCGAGCACCGGGGAGCCGTCGGGCGGGAGCGTCAGCCGGTCGAGGGCGGCCAGCTCCTCCACGCGGGCGGTGAACAGCTCGGTGTCGGGCGGCAGGTGCCGCGGCACGGCGAGCGCGGCCGGCCCGCCGGACGGCCCACCGGACGGCCCACCGGACGGCCCACCGGACGGCCCGTCAGGGGATCCGCCGGGCGCGGCGGCGGCCGGGGGCTCGTGGCCGGCGAGGATCGCCTGGTGCAGCCGTTGCAGCTCCTCCCCCGGCTCGATGCCCAGGTCCTCGGCGAAGCGCCGGCGTACGCGGCGGAAGACGGCGAGCGCCTCGGTCCGCCGGTCGTCCCGCAGCAACGCCGTCATCAGCAGGGACACCAGCCGCTCGCGCAGCGGATGCTCGCCGAGCAGCGCCACCAGCTCGGCGGCGACCTCCTGGTGGCGTCCCTGCCGCAGGTCGAGCGCGGCCAGCCGTTCCAGGGCCGTGAGCCGTTCCTCCTCCAGTCCGGGCGCGACGACGTCGGCGGCCCACCGGCCGGCGGCGTCCGCCAGCGGCGTGCCCTGCCACAGCGTGAGCGCGGCGCGCAGCAGGCCGGTGGCCCGCTCCGGCTCCGGCTCGCCGCCGGCCTCGCGGACCAGGTCACGGAAGCGGTGCAGATCGACGCGCTCGCGCGCGACGGTCAGGCAGTAGCCGTGCGCGGAGGTGGTCAGCGCCGCCTCGGGGAACGGGGCCAGCAGCCTGCGCAGCCGGGAGATGTGGCCCTGGATGGCGTTGCGAGATGAGTCGGGCGGTTCGGCGCCCCACAGGCCGGTCTCCAGCCGCGTCACCGGCACCGGGCGTCCCGGTTCGAGCAGCAGCATGGCGAGGACGGTGCGCTGCTGCGCGGTGGACGGGCCGAGGAGCCGCCCCGCGTCCCACACCCCCACCGGACCCAGCAGACGGAACTCGACGCCCTCCCTCGTACCCGTCTCCGCCTCCTGTTCCCGGCCGCGGGAGCGTGCCGCCAATGATCATTACCGGCAGCCTAACCGCCGGATCAGCCGAAAGTAAGCGCCATTTCAGTACCACGACGCACTCTGGTCACGAGCGGCGCACCCGGCCGCACAACCCTCACGAGGAGGAACGTCATGGAGATCAAGGTCAAGAAGGTCGAGTCCGTCAAGGCCACCCAGAACCCCGCCACGTGAGGGGCTGACACCGCCTGACGACTGTCCCGCGGGGAGTTCGGGCTCCCCGCGGGATCCCTTTGCGTACTGGCCGGCGCTGGAGGCACGATGCGTGTGGCGTTGAAGGAATGCGAGTGGGAGACGATCGGCGAGGACCTCCTCGTGATCTTCGACGCTCGCGAGGCGATGACCCTGAGCGATCCCGAAGGGCAGGTGGCCGCGCTCCTGAGCGAGCTGCGCGAGGCCCCTCGGACCGCCGCCGAGCTGAGCGTGGCCCTCGCCGGGCGCGGTTTCCTGCTCTCCGAGGAGGACGTCGGCCGGGGCCTGGCCGGGCTCGACTCCCTGGGCCTGGTCGAGGACGCCGACGGCCGCGCGCTCGACGATCCCGGCGAGAACGAGCGGCACTTCTCCAACCTCAGCTTCTACGGCACCTACGCCGCCCTGGACCGCCACCGGGCCGCGTTCCAGCGTTCGATGCGCGAGGCGCACGTGCTGGTGCTCGGCGTCGGCGGGGGCGGGTCCTCGCTGGTCCAGTGCCTGGCCGGGCTCGGCGTCGGCGAGCTGACGCTGGTGGACCAGGACCGCGTCGAGTCGCGCAACTTCGCCCGCCAGTTCCTCTACCACCACGCCGACCTCGGCCTGTCGAAGGCCGAGCGGGCCGCGGCCTGGGTCCGCGAGTACGACCCGGACATCAAGGTCCATCCGGTGGACCGCTGGGTGTCGGCGCCGGAGGACCTGGCGGACCTGGTCCAGGGCGTTGACCTCATCGCGGGCGGCCTCGACGGCCATCCGCACGCCAACCTTTGGGCGAACGAGGCCGCCGTGCGGGCCGGGATCCCGTACGTGCTGGGGGGCGCGAACCGCAGCCAGCTCATGTACCTGTCCGTGGACCCGGGCCGCACCGCGTGCCTGGCCTGCGACTACGCGGACCGGCCGGTCGGGGACGACCCGGAGGCGGTGGCGTACCGGATCGTGGAGAACATGAAGCTGAGCAACCCGCTCACCGGGCCGATGGCGATGCAGGTCGGCTCGCTGCTCGCCCTGGAGGCGCAGCGCTACCTCACCGGGTTCGAGCCGCCGCGGGCGGCCGGGCAGCGGGTCACGCTCGACCTGCGCGAGGGCCTGACGCCGGAGCGGCGGCCACTCCCCGCGAACCCGGAGTGCCGGGTCTGCCGGCTGGCGCCGCCGCGCGAGGGTGACCGGCGGTGACGGTGCCCGCGACGGTCCGGCTCAAGCCGCTCAGCGTCGTCCCCGAGGGCGAGGACGAGGTGCTGGTCGGCGATCCGGCGACCGGTACGTTCGTGACGATCCCGGCGGTCGGCGGGGTGGTGATCGCCGCGCTCCAGCGGGGTGCGAGCGTCGAGGAGGCGGCGGCCGAGGCCGCGGAGTTCGCCGGGGAGCCGGTCAACGTGCCGTCGTTCGTCGACACCCTCGGGGAGCTCGGTTTCCTCGCGGAGGACGGCGAGGAAGCGGCCTCACCGGTGCGCACCGCGCCCATCCAGGCCAGCAGGTGGATGACCGGCATCCGCCCCGAGACGGTCCGCCCCTTCTTCGGCCCCGTCGCCTGGACCTTCTACGCCGCCTGCCTGCTCTACTCCGTGGCCGTCCTCGTCCTGCGCCCCGGCCTTGCCCCCGATCCCGCCGAGGACGCCTTCGCCTTCGGCGACACCGGGCTGAGCGCGCTCGCCTGGCTGCCGTTCGTCTGGTTCGCGGCGGCCAGCCACGAGTGCGGGCACTGGCTCGGCGCGCGGGCCCTCGGCATCCAGACCCGCTTCGGCGTCGACCGCCGCCTGTGGATGCTCGTCTTCGAGACCGACCTCACCCAGCTCTGGACGCTGCCGCGCCGGCAGCGGTACGGGCCGCTGCTGGCCGGTCTCGCCGTCGACTCCGTGCTGCTGGCCGCGCTGCTCACCGGCCGGCTGCTGATCGACACCGGCGTGTGGGCCGCTCCCGGGCTGGTGGCCGCGCTGCTGGCCGCGTGGGCGTTCATCAAGATCATGCAGATGCTCTGGCAGAGCCTCGTGTTCCTGCGTACCGACCTCTACGCGGTGCTGGTGAACGCGCTCGGCTGCCGCAACCTGTGGCGGGTGAAGACGCTGATGCTGCGGCGGGCGTTCGGGCGGCTGACCGAGGAGGAGGCCGCCGAGCTGGCCGACGCGACCGACACCGACCTGCGGGTGGGGCGCTGGTTCCGCTGGGTGTGGCTGGCGGGCTTCGCGGGCGTGGTCGCCTGGTTCTGCCTGCTGCTGCTGCCGGTCTTCGCCGAGGTGCTGCGCTGGACGGCCGAGGGGCTGGCCGAAGGGCCCCTGACCGCCGCGTTCTGGTATCGGCTGCTCTGCGCCGGGCTGCTGCTCGGCCCCGAGGCGCTGGCGCTCTCCCTGGCCGTCAAGGAGTACGTCGCGCGCCTCGCCGCCCGGCGCTGATCAGGCGAGCGCCATGGCGACCACGACCGGCGTCAGGTAGAGCAGCGGGAACGGCACATGCCGGTACGAACGGGCGCGGAGCACGGTGACGACCGCGCCCGTGAAGTACACCACCAGCCCGATCCCGGCGGCCACGCCGAGCGGGGGCACGGCCAGCCCGGCGAGCAGGCCGGCCGCGCCCAGCGCCTTGGCCGTGCCCAGCCAGGGCCACGCGGCGCGCGGCACGCCGTACTCGGCGAGCGGCTCCACGACCCAACTGGCGCGGATGAAGACCGACAGGGCCGAGAACCCCACCCAGAGGGCGGTCAGGACGGTGACGACGACAGCGGCGGTGGACATCGGTGGCTCTCCTTCCGGCGTTACGGATGCCGGGCCGCGTACGGCCCGGCATCTCGTTGACCCCTCAGCCGCCGGAAGTGTGACCGCTCAGGAACGACGCCAGGCGAGCAGTCCGTCGGGAGCGTCCTCGCGGGTGAAGCCGGCGCCCGTGAGCTCGCTCTCGATGGTCGGCCAGAGCGGCCGGTAGGCCTCGCCGACCAGCTCCTCCTCGCTGATCACCGTGTCGCCCTCGGTCACGCGGTGGACGAAGCGGCCCTCGAAGGTCTCCGCGTCCAGCTGGGTGATCCCGGACCAGATGGAGTAGGTGTGGCGGCCCACCTGGCGGCTCTCCAGCTTCTCGACCGGCCGCGAGGCGGGCGCGCCGCCGTCGTGCCAGGTGAAGACGAGCAGGCCGCCGGGCTCCATGAGCTCGGCGAGCACGGGCCAGAGCCGCTTGCGGTAGTCGTGCGGCAGCGAGTACATGACGTTGATCATCACGACGGCCTCGACCGGCTCGGGCACCCGGGCGGCGAGCGCGTCGCAGGGCAGGACGGTGACCCGGTCGAGGAGCTCGGGACGGCCGCAGAGCCGGGACAGCAGGATCCCGCGCATGCCGGCGGAGGGCTCCAGCGCGAAGATCTCCGCCGGGGTCCACTCGGCCAGCGAGACGGTGATCAGGCCGGAGCCGGCGCCGATCTCCAGGATGCTGCGCGTCACCCCGGCCAGGAGCGGCGGCAGCTTCTCACGGATGACCGGGACGTGACCGTTCTCGTGGAACAGGTCGTAGAAGGGGAGGGAGATGAAGTCGGCCATGAGCGGAAACCGTAGTGCACGCGCCCGTCACGCGCCGAGGTGGTCGATCATGGTCTCGGCGGGGCGGCCCAGGACCCGTTCGAGGTCGGAGGTCTGCCGCTCCAGCGCGCCGGCGCGGATCCTCGCGGAGATCCAGCCCATGGGCCCCTGCTCGGCGTCGGCGGGCAGCTCGCGGTAGGTCGCGCCGAGGGCCGCGGCGACCTCCGGGTACGTCCACAGCGGCCCGGTGAAGTCGTAGGCCCGGCCCAGGTGGCCGTCGCCGCCGGTCAGGACGTTCGCCGCGGCGGCGGCGAGGTCGGCGCGGAAGGCGGTGTTGAGCCCCCGGCCGCCGGTGCCGCTCACGACCTCCCCGTCCGGGGTGACGCGCGGCACGAACGCGTCGCTGTAGTAGGGGTGACGGAGCAGGGTGTACGGCAGGCCGCTGTCGATGATCGCCCGCTCGGTCACGTGGTAAGCCTCGGTCAGGCCGGTCGCGGCGGTGTCGGCGCCGAGGAAGCTGGTGAACACGATCGCGCCCACGCCGGTCTCCTTGGCGGCGGTCACGGCGGCCAGGTGCTGCTCGATCCTGCGGCCGGTGTCGAGCTCGGGGGAGGAGATCAGCAGGACGCGGTCGGCGCCCTCGAAGGCGGCCCGCAGGCTGCGGGGGTCGTCGTAGTCGCCGTGCCGGGCAGGAACGCCCCCGGGCGCGCGGGCGGGATCGCGCACGGCGGCCGTCACCTCCGCTCCGGCGGCTCGCAGCCGGTCGAGGACGAGGCGGCCGAGCGCACCGGAGGCGGCCGTGATCACGATCATGCGGGGAGGGCTCCTTCGCGGGTGGGGACCGCCCCAGTGAACTCCCGCCCGGCACGGCCGCGCCACGCATTTTCCGGCGCCTGCCACCCCTCAGTCAGGCAGGCGGCTCAGCCACTTGCGCTGGACCTCCGCCTCCACGTCCACGCCGTGATGGCGGGCGAGGAGCAGCACCTGGCACAGGACGTCGGCGAGCTCCTCGCGGAAGTCGGCCTCGATCTCGGACGGGGTGCGGCCCCTGGTCCTGGCCCTGCCGCTGCGGGTGAGGAACGCCTGGGTGAGCTCGCCTACCTCCTCCTGCAGCTTCAGTATGTGCCAGATGTCGTCCCGCTCGATGCCGAGCGAGGCGGCGTACCGGCTGGAGACGGACTCGATCGCGTCGGAGAGCTGCCGCAGGTCCACCACCGGAGTGTACGGCCCGCGCGGGGCGGACCTATGGGGGATCGAGATTCGGTAAGCGGGGTGCCATGAGGGGCGTTTCGCCACGCTCCGTGCATCCATGCCGTCCATCATTCGGAACGGACGACGGCGGCGAGAGGCGAGAGGACGGGGCGATGCGGGACATCGAGGTGTTGCTGGAAGCCGGTCCGCGCGGCGGCCAGGGGCTCACCGTCCGGGTGTCCGGGCGGGCGCGGCCGGGGATGGAGCACGGCGAGCGGCGCGTGCCGAAGCCGCCCCCTCCCCCGGAGTTCGACGACGACCTGCCGGACCCGGGCGGCTGCGAGTACTGAACGGACGCGCCCGGCGGGTTTCGCTCGTGGCGATTCCGCTGCGGGCGTGCACGGGTACGCGCGGCCCGCCGCCTGCGCCAGAGTGGGCGGCATGAGAATCCTGGTGCTGGGCGGCACGGAGTTCGTGGGGCGGGCGGTCGTCGAGGAGGCGCTCGGTCTCGGGTGGGACGTCACGGTCTTCAACCGGGGCACCCACGCGCCCCCGGCCGGGGTCACCGCGTTGCTCGGCGACCGCACGGCCCCCGGCGGCCTCGCGGCGCTGGAGCGCGGCGAGTGGGACGTCGTGCTCGACACCTGGTCGTGGGCGGCCTCGGCGGTGCGCGACGCGGCCTCGCTGCTCGCCGGGCGGGCGGGCCACTACGTCTACGTCTCCAGCAGGTCCGTGCACGCCGAGCCGGTGCCGTTCGGCGCCGACGAGAACGCACCGGTGGTGCCGGCCTCGGCCGACGACGACGACCCCTCCGACTACGCCAGGAACAAGGCGGGGGGCGAGCTGGGGGCGGTGGCGGCGTTCGGGGAGCGGGCGCTGCTGGCCAGGGCCGGGCTGATCGTCGGGCCCTACGAGAACATCGGGCGGCTGCCGTGGTGGCTCAACCGGATCGCGCGGGGCGGGCCGGTCCTCGCGCCCGGTCCCGCCGATCAGGGGCTCCAGTACATCGACGCGCGCGACCTCGCGCTGTGGTGCCTGCGGGCGGCCGAGCGCGGCATCGGCGGGGCGTTCAACGTGGTGAGCCCGCCCGGGTTCGTGACGATGCGCGAGATGCTGGAGACCTGCGTCGAGGTGACGGGGGCGGCGGCGGAGCTGCGCTGGGTCGATCCGGAGACGATCCTGGCGGCCGGGGTGCAGCCGTGGACGGAGCTGCCGTTCTGGCTGGTCAACCCCGACTACGACTTCCTGCACGGCGGCGACGTGTCGAAGGCGGTGGCGGCCGGGTTGAGCTGCCGGCCGGTGGCCGAGACGGTGGGCGACACGTGGGCGTGGCTGCGGAGCATCGGCGGCGAGGCCCCGCACCGCCCCGACCGCCCCCGCAAGGGCCTCGCCCCGGAGGTGGAGGCCCGCCTGCTGGGCCTGTGACCGGGCGGCACCCTGGGGGCGGGCAGCGCTCTGGGGGCGGGCAGCGCTCTGGGGGCGGGCGGCGCCCTGGGGCGGGCGGCGTCCTGGGGCTGCGGGCACGTCGGGGGGCTGGGGCCGCGGGCACGGCGGGGCGCGTCAGCGGCGGTAGGTGCGGAGGAGGTCGTAGCCGGCGGCCAGCAGGGCGATGGAGACGCACGTGAGCACCACCAGGAGGCCGTGACGGAAGGCGGTCGGCCAGCCCTGGGGAAGGGCGCTGAAGAAGATCGAGCCTGCGGCGGCGATGCCGATCGACGAGCCGAGGCGCTGGCCGGTCTGCAGCACCCCGGCCGCGCTGCCGCCGCCCTTGGGCGGCACCTCGGAGAGGGTGATCGCCTGGTTCGGCGAGATGACCAGGCCGCTGCCCACGCCCGCGATCAGCAGCGGCAGGGCGGTGGCCAGGCCGACGTTGTGCCCGGGCACGAGCACGGTGGCGGCCATCGTGGCGCACAGCCCGACGATCACGGTGGTGAGCCCGGCGGCCACCAGCCGGCGGCCCGCCCGCCCCACGAGGCGTCCGCCGACCACGGAGGCGGAGGCCGAGCCCAGCGCGAACGGCGTGATCGACAGCCCCGCCATGAGAGGGCTGTAGTCGAGGCCGCTCTGCAGGTAGAGCGTGAAGGTGAAGAAGATGCCGGTGAAGCCCGCGAAGTAGAACAGGGCGATGGCGGAGCCCAGGCTGTAGGAGCGCTTGCGGAAGAGCGCCAGGTTGATCAGGGGTTCGCGGCGGTAGGCGCGTTCCCAGAGCACGAAGCCGGCCAGGATGATCAGGGCGGCGGGGACGAGGAGCCACTTCACCTGGCCGTGCCACTGGTGCTGCTGGATGAAGGGCAGGAGCAGGCAGCCCACGCCCAGGCCGAGCAGCAGGACGCCCACGGGGTCCATGCTCTCCCTCCGCCCGGAGAGCTGCGCGGGGTCCGGGGTGGGGAGCACGCGGCGGGCCATCGGGAGGAGGGCGAGGCCGATCGGGAGGTTGACCAGGAAGACCCAGCGCCACCCGAGCTCCGGCCCGAACCCGGTCACCAGGGCCCCGCCGATCAGGGGGCCGGCGGCCGTGGAGACGCCGATGGTGGCGCCCAGAGCGCCGAAGGCGCGGCCCCGCTCGTGCCCGCGGAACATCTGCTGGATCAGCCCCGACACCTGCGGGTTCAACAGGCCGGCCGCCATGCCCTGGAGGAGCCTCGACACGATGAGCACGTTCATGTTCCAGGCAAGACCGCAGGCGACGCTGGCCAGCGTGAACAGCACCACGCCCCACATGAAGAGCGTGCGCCGGCTCCGCGCGTCCCCTAGCCGCCCGGCGGGCACCAGCAGCAGGCCGAACGTGAGCGCGTACCCGGACAGCGTCCACTGGAGCCCGTCCTCCATCGCGTGCAGGCCCTCGCGGATGGACGGCAGGGCCACGTTCACGATGCTGACGTCGAGCCCGGTCATGAAGGCCGCCACCAGGCACACGGCGAGCGCACGCCCGCGCGGGTCGGCCCGCCACGACGACGCCTTCATCAGCGGCTGCCCTTCCCCCCGGCCGGCGTGCGAATATCGTCCTTCCCTAACCAGGATTTCGTCGCCGTAACGATCCCGATATTCGCGAAGGGTGGGTTTCGCCACAGACCGGATGTAACGTCCGGATCATGGACACGATGGCCGTCGAGCAGAACGGCATCAACGCGGTCCCCGAGGCGGAGCGGCACGGCCGGCCGGGTGACCTCTTCTGGCCTTGGGCCGGCTCCAACCTGTCGCTGTTCGGGGTCGCGTTCGGCGTCTACATCGTCGGGCTCGGCCTCGGCGTCATCCCGGCGATCATCACCGGCGCCGTCGGGTACGCGCTGTCGTTCCTGCTGGTCGGCCTGGTCGCGGTCGGCGGCACCCGGTCCGGCGTGCCGACGATGACGCTGGGCCGGGCGCCCTTCGGCTACCAGGGCAACAAGCTGCCCGCCACGCTGTCGTACATCTCGAACGTCGGCTGGGAGATCGTGCTGGTCACGCTGTCGGCGCAGAGCGGGGCGGCCATCCTCGCCCGGCTCGCGCCCGGCCTGCCCCGCACGACGGCCACCGCCGTCTGCTTCGCGGTCGCGGCGCTGGTCGTGATCGCCGTCGGCGTGTACGGACACGCGCTGATCATGGTGGTGCAGCGGTACCTGACGTACGCGTTCGTCGTGCTGACCCTCGTCTACATGGCGCTCATGATGCCCAGGCTCGGCGTGTCGCTGGAGACCACCACCGGCGCCGGCGGCTGGATCGGCGGGATCATCTTCGCGATGACGCTGCTCGGCCTCGGCTGGGTCAACTGCGGCGCGGACTACTCGCGCTACCTGCCTTCCCGCTCGTCCGGGCGGGCGGTGGCGTTCTGGACGATGCTCGGGGGCGCGCTGCCGCCGATGGTGCTGCTGGTGTTCGGGGTGCTGCTGGCGGGCGGCGACCCCAAGCTGGCCGAGGCGGCCGGGGGCGATCCGGTGGCGGCGCTGGCGGGGGCGTTGCCGACGTGGTTCCTGCTGCCGTACCTGCTGACCGCGATCGGCGGGTTCCTGGCCGGGGCGATCATGGACATCTACTCGTCCGGGCTGTCGATGCTGGCGCTCGGGGTGCCGGTGCGGCGGCACCTCGCGGTGCTCATCGACGGGGTGCTCATGGTGCTCGGCGGCTACTACCTGCTGTTCGTCAGCGACAGCTTCTTCGGCACCTTCCAGGCGTTCCTGGCGATCGTCGGCGTGGTGATGGCCGCCTGGGTGGCGATCTTCCTGGTGGACATGTGGCGGCTGCGGGACGGCGGGCGCGGCTACGACGAGCGGCTGCTGCGTCCCGGCGGGCCCGCCGTCAACTGGACGGGCGTCGCCACACTGGTGGTGGCGTCGGTCGTCGGGATGGGGCTGATCACCTCGGCGGACGAGAACATCGCGAAGGTCGTCGGGTTCCTGATGAGCGAGGAGCTGAAGGGGTCCACGTTCGGGGCGGCGAACATCGGCGTGGTGATCGCGCTGGTGGTGGCCGGGGTGCTGTACTTCGCCGCCACGATGCCGGTGGGCGCGCGCCGCCGCGCGGCGGACCGGTCCGGCGCCTGAAACCCGTCACCGCCTGGTACGTCGCGTCCGCGGCCGATCGCCGTTACTGTTGGTGATCGATGATGGACATACCGTTGCGGTTGCTGACGTGGGCGGTGCATCTCACGGTCTTCGGGCTGCTGGCGATGGCCGTGGTCACCGTGCTGCGCGAGGACCAGGTGGGGATCGCCGCGGGAGGCGTGCTGCTCGGCGCGCTCTACGCGGCCGGGCCGTCGGTCGAGGGCCGGCCGGTGGCCGGGCCGGTGTGGCTCGGGGCGCTGACGGCGCTCTGGCTGGTGCTGGCCGTCGCCTCGGCGCCGTTCGTGTGGCCGGCGTTCCCGCTGCTCTACACCTATGTGCGGGTGCTGCCGCTCTGGCTGGCGATGTTCGGGGTGGGGGCGGTGACGTCGGCGGCGATCCTCGCGGCGGCGTGGCACGCGGGCGAGCCGGCGGTGCCGCTGGTGGTGGGCCCCGCGCTGGCGGCGGTCGTGGTCACGCTGCTCGCGCTGGCCTGCCGGTCCATGCGCGAGCATGCCGACCGGCCCGTGCCCGAGCATCCCGGCCGGACGGCACAGGAGCGGCCCGCGCCGCCGGTCACGCCGTGACGATCGCGAAGTCCGGGATCGGATGGTCGAGGACGGCCACCAGGCGCTTGAGCGCCGTCGTGTCGCCCTCCCGCTCCACGCCCTCCACGCCCTTGCCCGCCATCAGCCCCACGAGCTGCGCCTTCGTCAGCCGCAGGGTCAGGTCGGGCGGCACGTCGGCGGGCGGGTTCGGCTGGTGGATGAGGGCGCCGTTCGAGAGGGTCGTACGGTGGCGCTCGCCGAGGTCGGTCAGGTGCCAGTCGATGGCCAGGCGTTCGTGCCAGGCGCGCGGCCCGTCCACCCGTACGGCGAGCGTGTCGAAGATCTGCGCCACGCTCAGCGCGGCCAGCACGTCCGGCGCGGTCCGCTCCGGCGTGGCCGGGACGATGCCGTCGGTCAGCTCCAGCGCGGCCATCAGGTAGAAGTTGCGCCAGGCGGCGTTCTCCGCGCCGTGGCCGAGCCTGGTGTAGACCTCGGCGAGCAGGTCGCGGGCCTCCTTGTTGCCCTCGTCGGCGAAGACGGCGTGGTTGAGCAGCTGGACGGCGAAGCGCAGGTCGTTCTCGCCGATGTAGCGGCGGGCGCAGGCGACCACGGCCGCGCCGCCGCCCAGGCAGTCGACATACCTGATGGCGCTCTCCTTCGGCGGGTGCTCCCAGAGGTGGGCGGGGTTGCCGTCGAACCAGCCGAGGTAGCGCTGGTAGACGGCCTTGACGTTGTGCGCGGTCGAGCCGTGGTGGCCGCGGGCGTGCCAGGTCTGCTCCAGCTCGGGCGGCAGGCGTACGGCCTCGGCGATCTCGGCGGCGGTCAGGCCCTTGTTGAGCAGGCGAAGGGTCTGGTCGTGCAGGTACGCGTACAGGTCGCGCTGGCGGGTGAGGTGGCCCGCGATGCCGTCGCCGCCCCAGGTGGGCCAGTGGTGCGCGGCCAGGGCGACGTCGGCGTGCGGGGCGAGCAGGGCGAGCGCCTCGTCGAGGTGGCGGGCCCACGCCCGGGGGTCGCGGACGGCTGAGCCGCGCAGGGACAGGACGGCGTGCTGGCCGCGGCCGGCGTTCTCGGCGAGGAACAGCGCCCGGTGCGCGGGCAGGAGGATGCTCAGCTCGGCGGGCGCGCCACCGCCGGGTGTGAGCTGGAAGAGCAGCTCCACGCCGTCGATGATCTCCTCCTGCCCGGTACGGGCGATCTCCAGCGTGGGCGGGAGCAGCGACCGGGTGCCGGGGGCGACGGTCATGCCGAGGCCGGAGCCGAGCTGGCCCTCCGGCGAGCGGGGCAGGGCGGGGCCGTACATGTAGACGGCGCGGCGGGCCCGCGCGGGGCCGGCGTACAGGCTCTCCGCCACCGCGTGCTCCAGGAACCCGGTGGCGGCCAGGATCGGGACGCCGCCGTGGGTGACGCCGCGCCCGCCGCCGTAGTGGTCGGTGTGAGGGTGGGTGTAGACGACGCCGGTGACGGGGCGCTCACCGCGGTGGGCGCGGTAGAGCTTGAGCGCGGCGGCGGCGCACTCGACGGAGCCGAGCGGGTCGATGACGACGACACCCCGCTCGCCCTCGACCAGCGTCATGTTGGCCAGGTCGAGGCCGCGCACCTGGTAGACGCCCGGGGTGACCTCGTACAGACCTTGGCGGGCGCTGAGCCGGGCCTGGCGCCACAGGCTGGGGTGGGCGGTCTCGGGGCATTCGTCGTGGAGGAAGTCGTAGGCGTCGACGTCCCAGATGACCCTGCCATCGGCCGTTTTGATCACTCCGGGGTCGAGCTTGGCGATGAAGCCGCGATCGGCGTCGTCGAAGTCGCCCGTGTCGCGAAACGGAAGGTCTGCCATGTCTGTCCGCATGCCCGGGAGAGGCTCCCGGATAGCTCAACAATTCCCCCTTAGAGGATGAATCTCGGGCAATAGGGACAAGCGGGACGGCCGGCCGGGTGATTAGAGTGATCGTCCATGGGAGCGTGTGTGTTCGATCTCGACGGCGTGCTGGTCGACTCCGAGCCGGTGTGGGAGGAGGTGCGGCGGGCGTTCGTGGCCGAGCACGGCGGCACGTGGCAGCCGGACACCCAGTCGCGGCTCATGGGCATGAGCACCGGCGAGTGGGCCGCCTACCTGCACGAGCTGGGCGTCCGCCTGACACCCGACGAGATCGCGCGCGGGGTCGTCGACCGGATGACGGCCCGCTACCGCGACGAGGTGCCGCTGATGCCGGGCGCGGTGGAGGCCGTACGGCGGCTCGCGGCTGAGCGCACGCTCGGGCTCGCCAGCTCGTCCCCCCGACGGCTGATCGACGTGGTGCTGGACGCGGCCGGGCTGACGGCCTGTTTCGCGGCCACCGTCTCGACCGAGGAGGTCGAACGGGGCAAGCCCGCGCCCGACGGCTACCTGGAGGCGGCGCGGCGCATGGGCGTGGACCCGGGCGGCTGCGTCGCGGTCGAGGACTCCAGCAACGGGCTGCGCTCGGCGTACGCGGCGGGGATGCGGGTGATCGCGGTGCCGCACCCCCGCTACCCGCCCGCCCCGGACGCGCTGGCGCTGGCCTGGCGGGTCCTGCCCGACCTCGCCGCGCTCACCCCCGACCTGATCCCCTGAGCCCCACCGCCGCGATCAGTCCTCGAGCTGCCGCATCTCCACGCCCGCGTCACGCAGCTTCTCGAAGGACTGTTTCGCTTTCAGCGCCTCCTCGCGCCCTTTCCACCATGACGTCTGGAGCGTGGGAAACCACGCCCCGATCTGGTCGGGATGCTTGAACAGATAGACGGTGGCGGAAATGATGCCGGCGCCGCTCATGCCGGCGACCGCTAAATCCGCCACCAACGGCGACGCCATGGATATTCGGGTGAGCCGCGCGAGGCCGGCCGGCTTGTCCTCGATCTCACGCCGCACCCGGTGGAGTAATTCTCGTCCGACGCGGCGGGTCGGCTCGTCCGGCGGAGGAGGATACCCCTGCCCGTAGCTTCGGGGGTCACGCCGGCCGATCTGCAAGCCGCGACGAACTATTTCCGCCGCGCGGATCTGCCACATGACGTTGTCGACGGTCTGCAGGAGGTCGATGACATCAGCCAGATAAGGGTCAGAAAGCGGCATCGCCGCCGCAGGCCCTCCGATGACGACCTGCAGAACCTCAGTCATAATTTCCGGATTTTAGCGCTCGGGAATCGCCCCGGTCAGTACATTCTGATCACTTGTGCGGTCACCCGGCGGGCCTGGTGGGAGGCGAGGTAGGTGATCACCTCGGCCACCTCCTCCGGGCGGCCGACGGTGCCGATCGGGCCGTGCGCGCGGGCCAGGCTCTCCACCTCCTCGTTGATCCAGCCGGTGTCGGTGATCGGAGGGTGGATCATGTTGGCGGTGATGCCGTGGCGGCCCAGCTCGTGCGCCGCCGACATCGTGTAGCTCTCCTGGGCCGACTTGGCCGCGCCGTAGCTGACCTCGCCGGGGAAGCCGTGCGGCCCCTCGGAGGTCAGGCCGATGACGCGGCCCCAGCTCGCGCCCCTGGCGACGTGCCGCCGGGCGAACTCGGCGATGAGCAGCGCGGGCGCGCGCACGTCCACCGCGAACTGGCGGTCGTGCGTCGCCGCGTCCACCTGCCGCGTCGGGCGGCCGAAGCCGTCGTGCTCCTGCGCCGAGAAGGTGTCGGCGATCCAGCCGCTCGCGTTGTTGACCAGGATCTCGACCGGGCCGAACGCCGACTCCGCCAGGTCGAACAGCCGGCCGGGCGTCTCCGGGTCGGCGAGGTCGGCCTCCGCCGACTCCGCCCTGCCGCCCGCCTCGCGCACCCGCGCCACGACCTCGCCTGCGTCGCGGGCGCGCAGCCGGTCGTACGCCTCGGGATAGGCCGGATGCTTCAGCGGGTCGAGCCGTTTGTACGTCAGGAAGACCGCCACACCCTGGGCCGCCAGCGCGATCGCGGCCGCCGCCCCGATGCCCTGATTGGCGCCGGTGATCAACGCGACCTTTCCAGTGAGGCGAGGATCGATCATAGTGACCATCATGCACGTCGCGACCGACCGTCTGCTGAGCCGTTTCCTGGAGGCCGTGGAGCCCGCCGTCCCCCTCGTCGCGCTGTGGGCCCACGGGTCGCTGGCGAGCGACGACTACCAGCCTGGCCGCAGCGACCTCGATCTCGTCGCGGTCGTGGACAAGCCGGTCACGATGGAGCACTGGCGGCGGATCAAGGCCGTGCACCGCGGCCTGGACCTGCCGCTGGCGGACCGGCTGCACTGCTCGTACATGCCGCGCCAGGAGCTGGCCGATCCGTCCGCCGAGCACGTGACGTGGGCGCACGAGCAGATCTTCCGCCGCCCGGTGACCCCCGTGACCCGGCGCGAGCTGCACGTGAAGGCGCTCGAACTGTACGGTCCGTCGCCCGCCGGGCTGCTGCCGCCGGTGTCGGACGCCGAGCTGGCCGAGTTCGTCCGTACGGATCTGCGGGACTACTGGCTGGAGAAGACGCGCGGGCGGCGGCGCTGGCTGCATGACATCTGGGTGGACCTCGGCACGGTGACGGTCGCGCGGGCCGCGGTCACGCTCGCCGACGGGCGGCTCATCACCAAGCGGGAGGCCCTGGACCTGCTGCCGGGGATGGGGGCGCCCGAGCTCGTGGTGGCCGACGTGCGCGCCCGCAGGTACGGCACGCCGCGCACCCCGCTCAGCCGCTTCCGCCGGGCCAAGCTGGCCCGCGCGTTCATCCGGTCGGCGATCAGGAAGACCCTGGCCTGAGCAGCACGGTCAGGCGGGTCAGCGCCTCGATGATCCGGTCCGGGGTGAGGCCGAGCCGGGTGCGCTGGTGGCCGTACACCTCGGGGGCGAGGGGGGCGAGCAGCACCTCCACCAGCGCGTCCGGGTCGGGGGTGCCGGCCGCCACCAGCAGGGCCCGTACGTGGGCCCGCCAGAAGCCGTACGCGCCGGTCTCGAAGCGCGAGCGGCCCACCTCCGTGCCCAGGACCAGGTGGGCGTGGTCCTCCAGCAGGCGCACCATCGCGGCGTAGAAGGCGGCGAGCCGGTCGGCGGGGGGCGCGCCGGGGCCGAGCGGCGGTTCGCCGCGCAGCAGTCGTTCCTGGAGCTCGCGTTCGTGCTCGTCGAGCAGCGCGACGGCGATCGAGGCGCGGTCGGGATAGCGCCGGTAGAGCGTGCCCCGGCCGACGCCGGCCTTCTTGGCGATGTCGTCCATCGTCACGTCCTGGGGCGGGCGCTCGGCGAAGAGCGCGGCGGCGGCCTCCAGGATCCTGGCGCGGTTGCGGGCGGCGTCGGCTCTCTCCATGCGCCCATTGTAGGTGGACACGGCGTCCGGTTATAGTGAAGTGGACACAGCGTCCACATAGCTGAGGAGATCCACGATGCTGCTGCACCTGGACGCCAGCGCGCGTCGGAACTCGTTCTCGCGCCTGCTGTCCGCCGAGTACGCCGGCGCCTGGCGCGCCGCCCACCCCGACGCCGGCTACACCTACCGCGACCTCGCCGCCCGCCCCGTGCCGCACATCGGCGAGGCGTGGACGGAGCTGTGCGACCACGTCCTGGAGCACGGGATCACCGACCCCGCCCGCTACCCCGAGGCGGTCCGCACCCCCGCGCAGAAGGCCGCCTGGGCGATCGTCGAGCCGCTGCTCGCCGAGGTCGTCGCCGCCGACGTCGTGCTGATCGGCACGCCGATGTACAACTACTCGATCCCGTCGTCGCTCAAGGCGTGGCTCGACCAGATCACCTTCCCCAAGATGTCACTGGCCGGCCGCTCGTTCGTGGTGACCGGCGCGCGGGGCGGCGCGTACGGTCCCGGCACCCCCCGCGAGCCGTACGACCACGAGGAGCGCTACCTGCGCGACTTCCTCCGGGGCCACTTCCAGGTCGAGGACGTGACGTTCATCCACGCCGAGCTGGTCAACGCCCGCCTCGACCCGGCGCTCGCCCACCTGCGGGCGCGGCACGAGGAGTCGCTGGCCGCCGCCCGCGCCCAGGTCCGCGCCCTGGCCCTCACGGAGGCGGCGCGGTGAGCTGGCTCGTCCTGCTGCTGGCCGGGCTGGTGGAAGTGGCCTGGTCGCAGAGCATCAAGCCGACCCAGAACTTCACCCGCCCGCTGCCCACGCTGGTCAGCCTGCTGCTCATGGCCACCGCCGTCTGGCTGCTGTCGCGGGCCATGAACACGCTGCCGGTCGGCACCGCGTACGCGGTCTTCACCGGCATCGGCGCGGTCGGCGCGATCACGCTGGGCGTGGTGCTCCACGACGACCCCGTCTCGGCGGGGCGGATGGCGGCGCTCGCGCTGATCGTGGGAGGGATAGTGTTGGCCCGGATCACGGCCTGACACAGGGAAGGGCGAACGATGGTGGACATCAGGAAGTCGTACGTGATCGCCGCGACGTCGGCGGTGTCGCTGCTCGAGGAGCCGGCGGTGTCGGCGGCCTGGGACAAACCGAGCGCGCTCACCGAGTTCAGCGTGGCGGGGCTGGCGGGGCACCTGGCGCACCAGATCGTCCGGGTTCGCGACGTGCTCGACTCCGACGGCGCCGGCCACGAGCCGATCGAGCTCCTGGAGCACTACTCGCGCTCGCCGTGGGTGGAGGCGGGCCTCGACCACGAGACCAACGTCGGCATCCGGCGGGGCGGCGAGGCCGCCGCGGCCGACGGCCCGGCCGCGCTGATCGAGCGGACGCGGGCGCTGCTCGACGCGCAGATCACCGCGCTGCCCGCCGAGCCCGCCGACCGGGTGGTCCACGTGAAGTGGTCCGGCTGGGCGCTCACCCTGGACGACTTCCTGCTCACCCGCCTGGTGGAGCTGGTGGTCCACGCCGACGACCTGGCCGCCAGCGTGGGCGTCGAGACGCCCGCGCTGCCGCCGGAGGTCATCCGGCCCGTGGTCGAGCTGCTGGCCCGGCTGGCGGTGCACCGGCACGGCGCGACGGCGGTCATCCGCACGCTGAGCCGGGCCGAGCGCGCCCCGGCCACCATCAGCGCGTTCTAGAAGTTCACGCGGTCACCAGGCGCAGGGCGGCGGCCACCTCGCGGCCCGACAGCGCCCGCTCGGGATCGAGCAGCCACTGGGACAGGAAGCCAGTGAGCAGCGCCTGGTAGAGCGCCCCGGTCAGCCGGGCGTCCTCGGGACCGGCGCCCGGCTCGCCGCCGCCGAAGAGCTCCGCGAGCCCCTCCTGGGCGTCCCGGTTCGCGGCGGCGAGCTGCTCGCGCACCTCCGGCAGGTGCTCGACCTGGCCCAGGAGTTCGAGCTGCGTCACCCAGAGCGGCCGCAGCCGCGCGAACGACTCCAGCACGCGGTCCCAGACGACGGCGAAGCGCTCCAGCCCGTCCGCGCCCGGCTCCACCTCGGCCGACAGCGTCGTCGCCAGCTCGTCGCCCCACTCCCGCATGACCTCGAACAGCGCCTCGTTGAGCAGCGCCTCCTTCGACTTGAAGTGGTAGCCGATGGCCGCGAGGCTCACGCCCGACGCTTTCGCGACGTCGCGCGCCGTGGTGCGGGTGTAGCCCTTCTCGACCAGACACCGCTTGGCGCCCGCCAGCAGGTCCTCCCTGTTTCCCATGCCAGAAGACTAGCACAATCGTCCTAGACAAGCGTCTAAGACAGTTGTACTGTTTCCGGCATGGCGAACATCCTCATCTCCGGCGCGAGCATCGCCGGCACGTCCGCGGCCTACTGGCTGCGCCGGCACGGCTTCACCGTCACCGTGGTCGAGCGGGCCCCCGCCGTCCGCGCCGGCGGCTACAAGGTGGACCTCAGGGGCGCGGCGCTGCGGGTGATCGAGCGCATGGGGATCATGGACGCGGTCCGCGCCCGCGCCACGGACATGCGCGTCGCCACCCACTACGACGCCGACGGCGAGAAGGTCGCGACCATGGACGCCGACCTGTTCGGCGGGCGCACCGGCGACGACGTCGAGATCATGCGCGGCGACCTCAACGAGCTGCTGTACGAGCTGACCCGCGACGAGGTCGAGTACGTCTTCGACGACTCGGTCACGGCCATCGCCGAGGACGGCACGGTCACCTTCGAGCGCTCCGCCCCGCGCGTGTTCGACCTGGTCATCGGGGCCGACGGCGCGCACTCCAACGTCCGGCGGCTGGCGTTCGGGCCGGAGGAGGGCTTCGTACGCCACCTCGGCCACTACATCTCGATCTGCTCGGTGCCCGACCCGCTCGGTCTGGACCGCGAGGAGGCGGTGCACGCGGCACCCCGCCGCACCGCCAACGTCTACAGCACCCGCCAGGACGACGGCGTGGCCAGGGCCATGTTCATCTGGTCGTCACCGCCGCTCGCCTACGACCACCGGGACGTCGAGCGGCAGAAGGAGCTGCTGGGCGCGGCCATGTCCGGGATGCGCTGGGAGGTGCCGCGCCTGCTCGACGCGGTGCGCGAGGCCGACGACCTCTACTTCGACGCGGTCTGCCAGATCCGCATGGACCGCTGGTCGAAGGGGCGGGTGGTGCTGCTCGGCGACGCGGCCTACTGCGCCTCCCCCGCCTCGGGGCAGGGCACGAGCCTGGCGGTCGTGGGGGCGTACGTGCTGGCCGGCGAGCTGGCGGCGGGCCGCGGCCCGGAGGGCTACGAGCGGGAGCTGCGCGACTTCGTCACGGCCAACCAGGCGCTGGCGGACGCCAACCTCAAGGGCATGGTCATCCCGTCGCGGTTCGCCCTGTGGTTCCAGCTCGCGATGATCCGGCTGATCCCCCGCCTGCCGGGCCGCGACCGCATGGTGGAGCGCGTCGCCGGGCCGATCCGCCGGGCGGCGAACGCCATCGGGCTCAAGGATTACATGGAATGAACCATTCCGTTCTGCTATTATGAGAGCAGAACGTTCCGTTCCGAATTATGGGGGTCTCAGCATGACCGTTCTCGTCACCGGCGCCACCGGGACCGTCGGCCGGCTCGTCGTCGAGGAGCTGCTCGCCGCCGGGCAGCGGGTCCGCGCCCTGACCAGGAACCCCGCCACCGCCGCGCTGCCCGAGGGCGTCGAGGTGGTCGCGGGCGACCTCGCCCGGCCCGCCGAGCTGGCCGGCGTCTTCGACGGCGTCGAGGCCGCGCACCTCATCAACTTCGCGGGCGACGACTACGCCCCGCTCCCCGACGGCGCCGCGCTGGTCGGGCTGGCCGCCGAGGCGGGCGTGCGGCGGGCCACCGTGCTCGGCGGGCGCGAGGACGGCGAGCTGGAGCGGGCGCTCGCCGGCAGCGGCATCGAGTGGACGCTGCTGCACCCGGTCGAGTTCATGTCCAACACGCTGCGCTGGTGGGCCGAGACGGTCCGGACCGAGGGCGTCATCAAGGAGCCGTTCGGCGACCGGCTGAGCGCGCTGGTGCACGAGCGCGACATCGCCGCCGTCGCCGCGACCGTGCTCACGGAGGGCGGGCACGGCGGGCGGACGTACGTGCTGACCGGCCCCGAGGCGATCACGCTCAGGGAGAAGGTCGCGATCCTGGCCGCCGCCGTCGGCAGGGACGTGCGCTTCGTCGAGCTCACCGTGGACGAGGCCCGCGCCAAGTGGCGCGCCGACGGCATGGGCGAGGAGACCGTCGAGTTCCTGATCGGCGCGCTCGGCCACACGCCGGAGGTCGGCTACACCGTCGTCCCGACCGTCAAGGAGGTCACCGGCCGGGACGCCAGGAGCTTCCGTCAGTGGGCCGAGGAGAACGCCGCCGCCTTCCGCCCCTGATCGACGACCTCAGGGTAGGCCGGGACCGGCGTCTTCCGCCCCCGCAGGTGGCGGTCGAGGAAGGCCGCGAGGTGATCACGGGTGATCCGCAGCGCCCGCGCGCCGTCGAGCTCCTGAGCGGGGATGCCGAGCGGAGGCCGGAGCACGGCGTAGTCCACGAAGGCGGAGTGATCGGTGCCCGCGATCGTGATCCACTTCTTCGGACCCTTCAGGTGGGCCCAGGACTTCTTCCACGAGTCGTCGCTGCCGTCCCAGGCATGCGTACGCGGGGAGCCGATCAACAGGAACGGCCGGTCCAGGCGCTCGACCGGCGGGATGAAGGTGCCGTCCAGGTTGGCGCCGGCCTTGATCCGGCGGTCCTTCGCCAGGACGGCGGCGGCGCTGTTGCCGCCCATCGAATGGCCGGCCACGGCGATCCGCGAACGGTCGACGGACCGGCCCCAGCGCGCCGCCGTCAGCTCGTCGAGGACGAAACTCACGTCCGCCGCCCGCCCGGCCGCGACGACGGCGCCGTCCTGGCCGGGGACGCAGGCGAGACACGAGGTCGTACGGCCGTCGGGGAACGTGGTGGCGACCGACTCGTAGGTGTGCTCGACGGCCGCGACCAGGTAGCCCCGGCTCGCCAGGTCCTCGCCGAGCGAGGTCAGGGTGGCGCGGGGGAAGGTGAAACCGGGCGAGAGGACGACGAGCGGATGGCGGCCCGCGCGGACGGCGGCGCCCCGCCCGGCGTGGGTCCTGACCCGGGTGAGCGCGTCCGGGGGGACGTCGCGGTAGGGGGCGAGGACCGCGGCCGACTCCTGCGGGCTCAGATAGCGCGCCCGCTCGCCGCTGTCGCGCCGGGCCGGATACCAGAGGGTGACCATCAGCTCGCGCCGGTCCGCCTCCGGGTTCCAGGGGTCGGGCCGGCTCTCGTCCACCAGGTGCAGGTCGGTCGTGCCCACGGGCAGCGGGCCGGTGGGCTCCGGCAGCGCGAGGTCCGCCTGCGGCGGCACCGCGACCAGGGACAGGGCGGTCAGAATCTTCAGCATGGGAGCCAATCTGGCGGCGGGAGCCGCCGGGGCGTGCGCCCCGATCGTCGATCGCCGCCCCCTACTTTCGTCGTAAAGCCTCTTCCGGCCGGGCCCCTACGCTGGTGGCATGCGGTTCGTCCTGCTCGGCGCGGCCATGTTCGGGCTCTCCCTGTTCGTCCTCCAGGGGCAGGCGGGGGCGCCTTCCGGGCTCCCGCTGCCGGCGGAGCTCGCGGTCGCCGCGGCGGCCGGGCTGGCCGCGTGGTGGACCCGGCGGTCCTGGTGGCCCCTCGCCGCCGTGGCCGCCGTCGGCCACGCCTTGCTCCTGCTGTGGCCGCCGCTGCTGGCCGCCTCCTACCACGCGGGCCGCGACCTGGTCAGGGGCCGGGACGTCGCGGCCTACCTGGGCGGCTGCGCGGCCGTGTTCGGGGCGTCCGCGCTGGTGGGGGCCTGGCACGACGGCGTGCGGGAGGTCCTGGCGGCCACCCCCGGCAACGCGCTGTTCATGGCGCTGGCCGTGGTCGGGCTGCCGTTCGCGCTGGGCCTGTGGACGCGGGCCCGCCGCGAGCTGCGCCGGCGCGCCGAACGCGAGCAGATCATGCGGGCCGAGCAGGTGAGGGCCCAGGAACGGGCCCGCATCGCCAGGGAGATGCACGACGTGGTCGCCCACCGGGTCTCGCTGATCGTGCTGCACGCCGGGGCGCTGGAGGTGCGTACGGGCGACGAGGAGGCCGCGCGGACCGCCGCGCTCATCGGCGGCATCGGCCGCGAGGCGCTGGCGAACCTGCGCGACGTGCTCGGCGTGCTCCGCGCCACCGACCGCGCCACCGATTGGGCCACCGACCGGGCCACCGATTGGGCCACCGACCGGGCCACCGACCGGGCCACCGATCGGGCCACCGACCGGGCCACCGGCCGGCCGCGGGCGGAGGAGGTCGCGCCGCCGCCCACGTTCGCCGACCTCGACCGGCTGCTCGACCAGTCGCGCGCGCTCGGCGTCGAGGTCGTCAGGCACGACGAGGGCGAGGCGCGGGAGGTGGAGCCGGCGGTGGCGCGGACCGCGTACCGGGTGGTGCAGGAGGCGCTCACCAACGTGCACCGGCACGCCGCCGACGCCCGCACCGACGTGCGGGTCCGCTACCGGCCGGAGGCGCTGGAGGTGGAGGTGCGCAACCGCGCCCCCGGAGCGCCGCCCGCCGGGCTGCCCGGCGCGGGCTGGGGGCTGGTCGGCCTGCGCGAGCGGGTCGAGCTGCTCGGCGGCACCCTGCGCACCAGCGCGCAGGACGACGGCGGTTTCCTGGTCGCGGCGAGGATCCCCGCGTGATCCGGGTCCTGGTCGCCGACGACGAGGAGCTGGTGCGCTCCGGGCTCCGGCTGATCCTGGAGGCGGCCGGCGACATCGCCGTGATCGCCGAGGCCCGCGACGGCGCCGAGGCGGTCTCGGCGGCGGCGCGGCTGCGCCCCGAGGTCGTGCTCATGGACGTGCGCATGCCCGGCACCGACGGACTGACCGCCGCCGCCAGGCTCCTCGCCGCCCCCAGCCCGCCCAAGGTGGTCATGCTGACCACGTTCGACCTCGACGAGTACGTCCACGAGGCGCTGCGCCTCGGCGCGGTCGGCTTCCTGCTCAAGGACACCCCGCCGAGGGAGCTGGCCGCGGCCGTCCGCACGGTCGCGGCCGGCCAGGCCATGCTCGCCCCGTCGGTCACCAGGCGCCTGCTCGCCTCCTACGCCGGCCGCGCCCCGTCCAGGGCCGAGTCCGCCCGCCGCCGCCTCGCCGCGCTGACCGATCGCGAGGAGGACGTGATCAGGGCCCTGGCCCGCGGCCTGTCCAACGCCGAGATCGGCCGCGAGCTGCGGCTGACCGAGGCCACGGTCAAGGCGCACGTCAGCCGGGTGCTGGCCAAGCTGGGCCTGGCCAACCGGGTCCAGGCGGCCATCCTGGTCCACGACGCGGAGCTCGGCTAACCGGTCACTTCCGCGTAGTGGCAGGCCGCCCGCGCCACGGCGTCGGCGGGCAGGACGGCCGGCGGCTCGGAGCGGCACCTGCCGTCCACCCCGGCCTCGGCCGCCCGCCCCGAGGCGAGCACCTGGCAGCGGGCGTGGAAGCGGCACCCGCCGGGGATCCGGGTCGGGTCCGGCGGCTCGCCGGTCAGCACCACCCGTTCCGGCGACTCCGGCAGCACCGACAGCAGCGCCTGCGTGTACGGATGCCGCGGCGCGGTCAGCACCTGCTCGACCGGCCCCGACTCGACGATCCTGCCGAGGTACATCACGGCGACCCGGTCGGCGATGTTCCACGCCAGCCCGAGGTCGTGCGTGACGACCAGCGCCGACAGCCCCAGCTCGGCGCGCAGCCGGAGCAGCAGCGCCAGGATCTCACCGCGTACGGAGGCGTCCAGGGAGGCCACCGGCTCGTCGGCGATCAGCACCTTCGGGTCGAGGGCCAGCGCGCCCGCGATCACCACGCGCTGCCGCTGCCCGCCGGACAGCTCGTGCGGATGGCGCAGGAAGAACCGGTCCGGCGGCCGGAGCCCGGCGTGCGACAGGGCCGTGGACACGACCTCCCGCTCGTCGGCCAGGCCGTGGATGCGGGGGCCCTCGGCGACGGCCTCGTACACGGTGTGGCGGGGGTTGAGCGAGCCCATCGGGTCCTGAAGGACGAGCTGGACCTGCCGCCGGTACGCCTTGAGCGCCCGCGCCCGGTAGTCGAGCGCGGCCCCGTCGAAGCGGACCTCGCCGGCGGTGGGGCGTTCGAGGCCGAGCAGGGTGCGGGCGAGCGTGGTCTTGCCGCAGCCCGACTCGCCGACCAGCGCGACGATCTCGCCCTTGCCGATGGCCAGGTTGACGCCGTCCACGGCGCGCGCCCTGCGGCCCCGCGAGCTGAACTCCACGCGCAGGTCGCGGGCCTCCAGCAGGGTGGGCCGCGAGGTCTCGACCGCCTCGGCGGGGGTCTGCGTCTCGGTCATGAGGCATCCTCCTTCGCCCGTACGTGCACGCAGGCCGCGACGCGGCCGGGACCGGCCGGCCACAGCTCCACGTCGGTGCTCGCGCACTCCGGCAGCGCCACCGGGCAGCGCGGGTGGAAGGCGCAGCCGGTCGGGAGCTGCATGGGGTCGGGCGGGTCGCCGCCGAGCCCCTTGGGCGCCATGCGCGAGGCCGGGTCGCCCACGGTCGGGAACGCCGCCGCCAGCGCCTTGGCGTACGGGTGCCGCGGGTCGTGGAAGACCTGCGCGGACGGGCCGTGCTCGACGACGCGGCCGGCGTACATGACCGCGAGCTGGTCGCAGACGTCGGCGAGCACCGACAGGTCGTGCGAGATCATGATCAGCGAGATGCCGTGCTCGGCGACCAGCTCCTTGATCAGCGTCAGGACCTGCGCCTGGACCATCACGTCGAGCGCGGTGGTCGGCTCGTCGGCGATGATCAGCCGCGGCGAGCAGGCCAGCGCCATCGCGATCATGACGCGCTGCCGCTGCCCGCCCGACAGCTCGTGCGGGTAGCTGCGCGCCCGCCAGGCCGGCAGGCCGACCTGTTCGAGCAGCTCGGTCACCCGCTTGCGGGCGCCCTCGGGCTTGGCCAGGCCGTGGACGAGCAGCGGCTCGGCGATCTGGTCGCCGATCCTGCGTACGGGGTTGAGCCCGTGCTGCGCGCCCTGGAAGACGATCGACGCCTCCGCCCAGCGCACGGCCCGCAGGCGTCCCCACTTCATGGCGGCGATGTCCTCGCCGCCGAGGAGGATCCGGCCGTCGACGCGCGCGTCCCCGGGCAGGAGCCTGAGCAGCGCCATGGCCAGCGTCGACTTGCCGGATCCCGACTCGCCGGCGACCCCGAGCGCCGCCCCGGAGTCGAGGGTCAGTGACACGCCGCGCACCGCGGGCACCTCGCCGGCGGCGATCCGGTACGTCACCGACACGTCATCGAGTTCGAGGAGACTCACGCCTTCCTCCTGAGCTGGGGGTTGAGCACGGCCTCCAGCGCCCGCCCCATGAGGGTGAACGCCATGACGACGATGAGGATGGCGAGGCCGGGGATGAGGATGTACCACCAGGCCGCGTTGGTGGCGGCGCCGAAGTCGTAGGAGGCGCGCAGCATCGTGCCCCAGGACGTCTTGTTGGCGCTGGCGCCGAGGAAGGCGAGCGTGGACTCGGTCACGATCGCGCTGGCCACCTCCAGCGTGGTGCTGGCCAGCAGCAGCGGGGCCACGTTGGGCAGCACGTGCCGGGTGGTGATGTGCCAGTGCCCCGCGCCGAGCGCCTTGGAGCGCTCGATGTAGGGGCGGGCCTCGACGGCGAGCGTCTGGGCGCGGATCAGCCGGGCGGTCGAGGGCCAGGTCGTGATCGCGATCGCGGTGACGATCGTCAGCGTGCTGCCGCCCAGGATCGCCGCCAGCACCAGCGCCGTCACCAGCGACGGCAGCACCAGGAACCAGTCGGTGACCCGCATGAGCGCGCCGCCGAGCCAGCCGCGGAAGTGCCCGGCGGCGACGCCGACGACCAGGCCGATGACCACGCTGAGCAGCGCGGCGAGGAAGCCGATGAGCAGCGACGTGCGCGAGCCCCACCACACCATGAGCAGGATCGAGCGGCCCGACTCGTCGGTGCCGAACGGCTCGGCGAGGCTGGGCGGCGCGAACTTCTGGCCGGTGCCCTCCACGACGCTGGTCACGTTCTCGCTGATGAACAGCGGGGCGACGAGCGCGAGCAGCACGGCGACCAGCAGGATCACCGCGCCGGCGAGCCCGGCCCGATGGGTGCGGAAGTCGGCCCAGAAGCGGCTCAGCGCGAGGCGGCGCCGCGTCGCGGCGAGGCTCGTCATGCCGACCTCACTCTCGGGTCGAGGATGTGGTAGACCACGTCGGCCAGGGTGTTCATGAGGATCACGGCGACCGTGATCAGCAGGAACGTGCCCTGCATGAGCGTGAAGTCAGGCACCCGCACCGCCTCGTAGAACAGCTGCCCGAGGCCGGGCCAGGTGAAGATGGTCTCGACGGTGACCGCGCCGCCCACGACGAACCCGATCCGCATGAACACCAGCGTCACGGTCGGCAGCAGCGCGTTGGGCACGGCGTGCCGCCGCCGTACGTCGTCGTCGCGCAGCCCCTTGGCCCGCGCCACGGTGACGTAGTCCTGCCCGACCTCCTCCAGCAGCGACGAGCGCATGACGAGCAGGTACTGGGCGTAGACGACGGCGACCAGCGTCAGGCAGGGCAGCACCATGTGCGAGGCGACGTCCAGCACGTACGCGAACCCGTCGGGCGCGTCCACGCTCTCGATGCCCCGGAACGGGAACAGCCCGGGGATCGGCCCGATGCCGACGCCGAGCACCATCATGAGCAGCAGTCCGAGCCAGAAGGTCGGCACCGACCAGAGCACCAGCGACACGCCGGTGGAGAAGCGGTCGAAGCGGGTGCCGTGCCGCCAGCCGGCGCGGGTGCCCTGCCAGATGCCGAGGCTGACCGCGATGACCAGCCCGGTGCCGGCGAGCAGCAGCGTCGGGCCGATGCGCTCGCCGATGAGGTCGAGCACGGGCCGCTTGTACTCGTAGGAGGTGCCGAGGTCGAGCCGGAGGGTCTTGCCGACGAAGTCGAAGAACTGGTCGATCAGCGGCTTGTCCAGGCCCAGCCGGCGACGTTCCAGGTCGAGCTGCGCAGGGGTCATGTTGCGGCCCTGCGCCAGGTTGCGTACGGGATCACCGGGAAGCATGCGGAAGAGGAAGAACGTCCCGACGATCACCATGGCGATGCTGAACAGCGCCCCGCCTGCCTTGGACGCCGCGTAACGCAGCGTGCCACGGCGGGCGGGGCTGTCGTCCGCGGAGCCCGCCGCCTGGACGGCGGGCTCCGTTGACTCGAGCGGTGTGGTCATTCGCGCTCGTCTGCGGTGCTCTTGCGCCGCCTGGTCAGGAAGAAGGCACCGAGGCCGAGGACCACCACGACGCCGACGATCCCGGCGATGAGCCCGGTGTTCGAGCCGCTCTCGCCGCTCGCGCCGGCCGCGGCCGCGGCCTTGACGTCCACGGTGTAGAACGGCCAGTAGCCGCTGCCGCCGTAGAGCAGGCCCTTGTCCTCGGGGATCGGGGTGATGCTGGTGACCCGGTCCTTGCGGTAGCCCTCAAGGTCGTTGGTGTAGTAGATGGCGATGATCGGCGCCTGGGTGTAGAGCCGCTCCTGCATCTGCTTGATCAGCTCGACGCGCTTGGGCCGGTCCAGCTCCTTGAGCTGGTCCTGGTAGAGCTTCTCGAAGGTGTCGTCGCAGAAGAACGACTCGGTGCCGCCGCCCTCGCCGTTCGGAGCGGGCCGCCGGCTGCACAGGTGCGTGGCCAGGACCTCCTCCGGGTCGGGGTTGACGGACCAGCCGCTGATCGCGATGTCGAAGTTGCCGGTGGTGCCGGTCTCCTCGGTGAACTTGCTGGAGTCCAGCTTGACCGTGGTGACCGTGATGCCGACCTCCTTGAGGAAGGCGGTCAGGTATTCGGCGAGCTTGTCCTCGACCGGCGTGTCGGTGTGGATGGTGAAGCGGAACTCCAGCTTGCGCTTGCCGTCGGGCATCGTACGGACGCCGTCGGAGCCCTTCTTGTAGCCCGCGTCGTCGAGGATCTGGTTGGCCTTGGCGGGGTCGTAGGTGACCTTCTCCTCGCCGGTGGCCTCCCAGAACCAGTCCTTGTACATCGGCGGCACGATCGAGCCGTCGGCGGGCTTGGCCAGGCCGTTCTGGACCTCGTCGACCAGCTTCTGCTTGTCGATGGCGTAGTGCACGGCCTGGCGGACCTTGACGTCCTTCAGCGCCGGGTGGCCGTCGCCGACGGCCTTGTCGTCGGTCGTGGTGGCGCCGTGGTTGACCTGCAGGTAGGCCGCGCGCCGGCCCTGGGTGTTCCAGGCCTCGATGTTCGGGTCGTTCTGGATGGCCTCGAACTCCTGCGGGGACATCCGGCCGAGCAGGTCGATGTCACCCTTCTTCAGGCCCGCGATGGCGGCCTGCGGGTTGTCGTAGAAGATGACCTGGAGCTCGTCGATCTTGGGCTTGCCCCGCCAGTAGTTGGGGTTGGCCTGGAGCTTGACGTACTGGTCCTTCTTGTGCTCGACCGCGATGTACGGCCCGCTGCTCACCGAGGGGTACTTCTCGGAGTCGTAGTTGGCCATGTCGGTGACCGACTCCCAAGCGTGCTTGGGCATGATCGGCACCGGGTTCTCCAGCATGGACGCCTGCGGCGCCTTCAGCTTGATGACGAGGTCCTGGCCGTTGGCCGTGACGGTCTCGAAGTTCTCCACCGCGGGGCCGTTCGCCGTCTTGGCGGCCTCGTCGGTCATCATCTTGTTGAACGTCCAGGCGGCGTCGTCAGCCGTGATCGGCTGGCCGTCGGACCACTTCGCCTGGCGGATCTTGAACGTCCAGGTGAGCCCGTCCTCCGACGTCGTCCACGACTCGGCCAGGTCGGGGCTGGGCGCCAGGGTCTTGGGGTCGGGCACCGTCAGGAAGCCGTACATCCAGCGGTGGATGGAGGTCGAGACCAGGCGGACCGCGAGGAACGGGTTCATCGAGTCCATCGACTGCGTCGCGCCGACCCTGAAGATCTTCTTCCCCGCCGCCGGTTCCTGCGCAAGGGCCGCTGTGGTGCCCTGACCTGCTACTAATACCGCCACGCCCAGCGCTACGAAGCGCGCGAGCCATTTCCTCATGAGTGCCTCACCTTCAGGCGGGGTTTTCCTGTGTATGGAAAGGCACACCATACGGAGACCGCGTGTCAACGAGACACGGAAAATTGTTTCATCTTCGTATCCTTTAGCGGTGTAAATTTTCAGTCTTCACGGCACTACCGTGAATGCGGTGCCCCGCCCGCTCACCGCCCTCGCCGCCGTCCTGACCGTCGCCGCGGGTCTCGGCGTGCGCCTGCTCTGGGACGGGCCGGTGCCGAAGTACGCCGGTGACGCGCTCTACACCGTGTTGATCTACACGTTCGTGCTGCTCGTGGCCCCGCGGGTGCGGCCGTGGGCCGCGGCGCTGGTGTCGGCCGGGCTGAGCTGGGCGATCGAGTTCGCCCAGCTCGGGGAGATCCCTGCCGCGCTGCGGCCACTGCTGGGCAGCACCTTCAACCCGCCCGACCTGCTCTGGTACGCGGTCGGCGCGGGCGTGGCATGGGTCATCCACACCGTCACCCGCGCCCGCCTGGCGCGCTGAGCGGTCAGCCGCAGCCGCAGGAGCCGCCGCAGCACCCGCCACCGCCCGCCTGCGGCAGCAGCTCGATCCGGCCGGCCAACTCGTAGCCCGCCTCGTTGACGGCGGCCTCCACCGCGTCCGCGTCGAGCGGCGCGGCGCTAGTCACGGTCACGGCCCCGGACGCCAGGTCCACCTCGACCCCGCTCACCCCGGCCACCTTGCCGACCTCCTCGGTCACCGAGCTCACGCAGTGGCCGCAGGTCATGCCCTCGACCTGGTATGTCGTGACGGTCATGTCGACTCCCTCCTCACAGTGACGTTCCCCGGGCACTATACCCCCCTAGGGTAAAGACGCATACATCCGACACGGCCGGATAGAGGGGAGAAAACGCCACACTCATAGAGGAGTTCCCATGATGAACGGCAAGACCATCGCCTTTCTCGTCGCGCCCGAGGGCGTGGAGCAGGTGGAGCTCACCGAACCGTGGAAGGCGGTCAAGCAGGCGGGCGGCACGCCCAAGCTGATCTCCACCGACTCCGGGCAGATCCAGGGGTTCCACCACCTGGACAAGGCCGACGAGTTCGCCGTGGACGACACGGTGGACAACGCCGACCCGGGGTCCTTCGACGGCCTCGTGCTGCCCGGAGGCGTCGCCAACCCGGACTTCCTGCGCACGCAGCCCGGCGCCGTACGGTTCGTCCACGCGTTCTTCGACGCCGGCAAGCCGGTCGCGGCCATCTGCCACGCGCCCTGGACGCTGATCGAGGCGGACGTGGTGCGCGGGCGCACGATGACCTCGTGGCCGAGCCTCCAGACCGATCTCCGCAACGCCGGCGCCACCTGGGTCGACCAGGAGGTCGTGGTGGACACCGAGGGCCCGAACACCCTCGTCACCAGCCGCAAGCCCGACGACCTCAAGGCGTTCTGCCAGGCCGCGACCGACGCGTTCGGCCAGTGACCCGCATCGGGCGGCCGGCGACCTCCAGGAGGTCGCCGGCCGCCGCCGTTCGGCCCTGACGAGATCGAAACCCGCCTGTAACGCCTTGTCCCACGGCAGGAAATGGTCTAGACGTAGACCATACAGAGCGTCCTCCGCGCCCCCCAGGGAGACCTCATGTCCGTTGACGAGGATTCCAGGCGACTCGCCGAGCTCGGCTACAAGCAAGAGCTGGCCCGCACCTGGAGCGGATTCTCGAACTTCGCCATCTCCTTCTCCATCATCTCGATCCTCGCCGGCTGCTTCACGACCTTCGGACAGGCCTGGAACAACGGCGGCCCCATCGCCATCTCATGGGGCTGGCCGGTGATCTCGCTGTTCATCCTCATCATCGGGTTCTGCATGGCCGAGCTGGTCTCGGCCTACCCGACGGCGGGCGGCATCTACTGGTGGGCCGCCAAGATGGGCAAGCCGATCCACGGCTGGTTCACCGGCTGGCTCAACCTCATCGGGCTCATCGCCGTCACCGCGTCGGTCGACTACGGCTGCGCCACGTTCCTCAACATCGTCCTGTCCCGCCTGACCGGCGGCGCCTGGGAGGGCACGCTCCCGCAGACGTTCCTGCTGTTCGTAATCGTGCTCGCCCTGCACGCCCTGATCAACATCTTCAGCCACCGGCTCATCTCGCTGCTGCAGAACGTGAGCGTCTGGTGGCACGTCGCCGGCGCCGTGATCGTCGTCGCGATCCTGGTCTTCGCCCCCTCCGACCACCAGTCGCTCGGCTTCGTCTTCGGCGGCACCAACAACAACTCCGGCTTCGGCGACGGCTCCGACGGCCTGCCCTTCTGGCTGTACGTGCTGCCGCTCGGCTTCCTGCTCACGCAGTACACGATCACCGGGTTCGACGCCTGCGCCCACGTCTCCGAGGAGACCCACGGCGCGGCCAGGACCGCCGCCCGCGGCCTGTGGCAGTCGATCTTCTACTCGGCGATCGGCGGCTGGATCCTGCTGCTCGCGTTCCTGTTCGCCGCCACCAACGTGGACGAGCTCAACAAGCAGGGCGGGTTCGTCGGCGCCATCTTCGAGACCGCGCTGTCCTCGCCGCTCGCCACGGCCGTCTTCGCCATCTCCACCATCGGCCAGTTCTTCTGCGGCATGAGCTGCGTGACCTCGATGTCGCGGATGACGTACGCCTTCTCGCGGGACGGCGCGGTGCCCGGCTGGCGGCTGTGGTCGAAGGTGGACCGCAACCGCACGCCCGTCAACGCCATCATCGCCGGCTGCGTCGTGGCCGCCCTGATCACCCTGCCCGCCCTCTACGCCCCCGCCGGGCTGACGACCCCGGTCGCGTTCTACGCCGTCGTGTCGATCGCGGTTATCGGCCTCTATCTGGCCTTCCTCATCCCGATCTGGCTGCGCCTGCGCATGGGCGACGCCTTCCAGCCGGGACCGTGGACCCTCGGACGCAAGTACAAGGTGCTGTGCTGGATCGCCTGCGTCGAGATCGTGATCGTCTCGATCTACTTCATCATGCCGTTCAGCCCGGCCGGCGTGCCGGGCGGCGACGACTTCACCTGGACGTCGGTGAACTACGCGCCGATCGCGGTCGGCGTCGTGCTCGTCCTCATCGCGCTGTGGTGGACCCTGTCGGCCCGCCACTGGTTCACCGGCCCGCGCCGGACCGTCGACGAGGAGACCGAGACCGTCTGACCGCACTCAGAAGGGGGCCTGCCGGCCGGGGCGGGCAGGCCCTCAGTCGGACGCCTCGAACGCCTCCGCGACGACCTTGCGGACCTCGTCCATGGTGGCCGTGCCCAGCTCGCGCTGGAGCGAGGTCATGTCGACGTCCGGCATGCCGCAGGCGACCGCCCAGCTCCACGGCGTGAGGTCGCCGTCGACGTTGAGCGCGAAGCCGTGGCTGGTGACGCCGCGGCTCTGCCGCATGCCGATCGAGATGATCTTGCGGCCTGTCTCGGAGGTCCACACGCCGGTCAGCAGCTCGGAGCCGGGCGGGGTGTCGCGCCGCTCGGCCGGGAGCCCGAGCTTGCCCAGCGCCTCCACCAGGCGCAGCTCCACCTCGCGTACGTAGTCGACGATGCCCTCGTCCTCGGCGAGCTTGACGATGAGGTAGCCGACGAGCTGCCCGGGGCCGTGGTAGGTGAGCTGCCCGCCGCGGCCGGTCTCGGCGACGGGGATGCCGTGCGAGGGGTCGGGCAGGTGGGCGACCGGGGTGCGGCGGCCGACGGTGAAGACGGACGGATGGCTGAGCAGCCAGAGCGTGTCGGGGCGTTCGTCCCGCTGGCGCTGCCCGACGAGGTCGGTCATGCGCTCCATCGCGGGGTCGTAGTCGACGAGATCGTCCTGGAGGAGTGTCAACGGCCTTGCCCTCATGGTTCGAGGATATGCCGCCACCGGAACGCCGCGGACGCCAGGGACTCCTGCCAGAATGCCCGCCATGCCGACCTTCGCCGCTCATGACGGCACCACGCTCGCCTACCACGTCCACGGCTCCGGGGACCGGCCGCTCGTCTGCCTGCCGGGCGGGCCGCAGGCGTCGGCTTACCTGGGCGATCTGGGCGGGCTGTCCGCCCACCGGCGGGTGATCACGCTGGACCTGCGCGGCACCGGGGAGTCCGCGACGCCCGCCGACGCGGGGACGTACCGGTGCGACCGGCAGGCCGAGGACGTGGAGGCCCTGCGCGCGCATCTCGGCGAGGACCGCCTCGACCTCCTCGGCCACTGCGCGGGCGCGAACCTCGCCGTCCAGTACGCCGCCCGCCACCCCGCCAGGATCGCCCGCCTCGTCCTGATCACCCCCAGCACCCGGGCCGTCGGCGTCGACATCCCCGGGGAGGCGCGGCGCGAGGTCGCCCGCTCGCGCGCCGCCGAGCCCTGGTTCGCCGAGGCGTACGCGGCGCTGGAGCGGATCACGGCCGGCGAGGGCCGGCCCGGCGACGGCACGCTGATCGCCCCCTTCACCTACGGGCGCTGGGACGCGCCCGCGCGGGCCCACCACGCCGACGGGGAGCGGCTGCTGAGCCGGGAGGCGGCGGCCGGGTTCGGCGCCGAGGGCGCCTTCGACCCGGCGGCCACCCGCGCCGCGCTCAAGACACTCGACGCGCCGGTGCTCGTACTGGCCGGCGAGGTGGACGTGGCCGGCCCGCCTCCGGCCGTGGCCGAGGTCGCCGGCCTGTTCCCCCGTGCCGGGCTCGTGGTGCAGCCCGGGGGCGGCCACTTCCCGTGGCTCGACGACCCCCTGTGGTTCGCCGAGACGCTGCGGAACTGGCTGGATCAGACGGTGCGGTAGCCCTTGGGCTCCTCGGGGACGAGGATCCACATGGCGACGTAGACGACCCAGAGCGGTCCGGGGATGAGGGAGAGGAGCAGCCAGAGGATCCGGACCAGCGTGGGGGGCATGCCCGTCTTGTCGGCGATGCCGCCGCAGACGCCGGCGAGGATTCTGTGCTCTCGGGAGCGGTACATGTTGTTCCTTCCGTTTCTCGACCTACTGGGCCAACGGACGGGGCCGCGCTCAGGACTCCCGTCAGGAACCCTGAGAAAACCCTGTAAGGGTCAGCCACTCCTTTGCCATGCCCAGATGATCGCTGGTCAGTCCGTGTGCCGGGTCCACGTGCACGAGCAGGAAATCGCCGACACCCTGATGGACCCTGAGATACTCCTCGTCCTCGGCCCACACCTGATCGTCGAACCAGACGAACGGCCGCAGCCCCGCGTACGCCGCCACCGCCGGGGTCTTGAACATCTCCCCGTGCCCGCTCACCGGCAGGGTGTCGGCGTTCACCGCGACGACGGGCAGCGAGGGCAGGCCGATGCGCGGGGCGATCCAGTCGTTGGCGTGCTCCTCCCAGGTCGTCGCCCACACCAGCTCCGCCCCGGTGGCCTCGGCGAGGCCGAGCAGGCGGCGGCCGTGCCGGGGGTCGAGGCTCACGACGTACGTCACGCCCTCAACGACGCAGCGGTAACGCCGGTAGCCCGGGGGCCGGCGGCCGATCGGGTTGAGCACGCCGTCCACGTCGAGCAGCACCAGCGGTCTCACCCGACGGCTCCGGCCGGCTGCCGCCGGTATTCCTGGGGGCTCACGCCGCGTACCCGCTTGAAGGCCGCGCTCAGCGCGAACGGGCTGCCGTAGCCGACCTTGCGCGCCACCGCCCCGATCGTGGCGTCGGGCTCGCGCAGCAGGTCGGCGGCGAGCGCCAGCCGCCAGCCGGTGAGGAAGGCCATCGGCGGCTCCCCCACCAGCTCGGTGAAGCGCCGGGCGAGGGCCGCCCGCGAGACGCCGACCTCGGCGGCCAGCGCGGCGACCGTCCACGGGTGGGCGGGGTTGTGGTGCAGCATGCGCAGGGCCTTGCCCACGACGGGGTCGCCCATGGCGCGGTACCACGCCGGGGCCTCGTGGGCGGCGAAATGCGCCCGCAGCACGGCGATGAGCAGCAGGTCGAGCAGCCGGTCCAGCACGGCCTCCTGGCCCGGCTCGTCCTTGTCGATCTCCGCGCCGAGCAGGCCGATGATCGGGCCGCCCGGCCGCACGACGAGCGGCGGCAGCGCCTCAAGCAGCCGCCTGCTGACCTCGCCCTCCATCGTGTACGTGCCGGTCAGCATGACGGTCCCGCCGTCGGCGGCGTTGCCCCATGTCCGCACCCCCAGGTCCATGGCCTGGTGGAGGGTGCTGCCGTCCAGCGTGGTGCAGCGCTGGCCGGGGTGGATGACGATCTGCGGCGCGGTGCCGGGCCGGTCGGCCACCACGTACGGCTCCGGCCCCCGGTTGACCGCCACCTCGCCCGGACCGAGGCGTACCGGCTCGGCGCCGTCGAGCAGCACCCACGCCTCGCCGCGCACCAGCGCGGTCACCGACAGCGGGGCCTCGTCCTGCACCAGGATGGACCACGGCGGGTCGAGGACGCAGCGCAGCAGGAACGCGCCACGGGCCCGCGGGCCGTCCAGTAACGCCGCGAGCTGATCCATGAGTTAGACGATCGCATATGCCTTTGCGCTTCTCAACCATGGAGAGTCTTACGGGCAGGCGGCTTACTGGATCCATGACGATTCTGGTTCTGGGCGGCACGGGCAAGACCGGCCGCCGCGTCGCCGACCGGCTCACCGCCCGCGGGCTGAGCGTGCGCGTCGGCTCCCGCTCCGCCACGCCGTCCTTCGCCTGGGAGGACCGCTCGACCTGGCCCGCCGCGCTGGAGGGCGTGACGGCGGCGTACGTCTCCTACTATCCCGACCTGGCCTTTCCCGGCGCGTACGACGACGTGAAGGCGTTCACCGAGCTGGCCGTGCGCTCCGGCGTGCGCCGGCTGGTGCTGCTGTCGGGCCGGGGCGAGCCGGAGGCGCAGGCGAGCGAGCGCACGGTTCAGGAGTCCGGCGCGGAGTGGACGATCGTGCGTTGCAGCTGGTTCATGCAGAACTTCAGCGAGGGCTTCATCCTGGAGCCGGTGCGCGCCGGCGTCATCGCGCTGCCGGCCGCGGACGTGCCGGAGCCGTTCGTGGACGCCGACGACATCGCCGACGTGGCCGCGGCCGCGCTCGCCGGGGACGGCGGCCACGCGGGCCAGGTGTACGAGCTGACCGGGCCTCGGCTGCTGACGTTCGCCCAGGCGGCCGAGGAGCTGGCGGCGGCTGTCGGCCGGCCGGTCGTCTTCACCCGGGTGACGCCCGAGGATTACGTGGCCGGCGCCGTCGCGCACGGCGTGCCGCGCGAGGAGGCGGAAGGGCTGTCTGCCCTGTTCACCGGCATCCTGGACGGCCGCAACGCGAGCGTCGCCGACGGCGTGCCGCGAGCCCTCGGCCGGCCGGCGCGTGACTTCGTCGACTTCGCCCGCGCCAACGCCCACCGGTTCCGCTAGCCTCGCCTTCGTCACTTCGCACGTGTTGGAAGGATGTCCGCGTGATCGGCTGGCTGGAAGCGGTGATCTTGGGGTTGGTCCAGGGGCTCACGGAGTTCCTGCCGATCTCCTCCAGCGCCCACATCCGCGTGGTGTCCGCCTTCGCCGGATGGCCCGATCCCGGCGCGGCGTTCACCGCGGTCATCCAGCTCGGCACCGAGGCCGCGGTGCTCATCTACTTCCGCAAGGAGATCTGGGAGATCATCTCCACCTGGACCAGATCCCTGTTCGACAAGGAGCTGCGCGGCCACTGGGCGGCCCGCATGGGCTGGTACGTCATCGCCGGCACGCTGCCCATCGGCATCCTCGGCCTGCTGCTGAAGGACCAGATCGAGACCGTCTTCCGCGACCTGCGGCTGGTCAGCACGACGCTGATCGTCTTCGCGGTCATCCTGTGGTTCGCCGACCACACCGCCCGCAACAAGCTGACGCTGGAGCGCCACCTCAGCTTCACCCACGCCGTCGTCTACGGCTTCGCCCAGGCGCTCGCGCTCATCCCCGGCGTGTCCCGCTCGGGCGGCACCGTCACCGCCGGCCTGCTGCTCGACTACCGCCGCGAGGACGCCGCCAAATACTCGTTCCTGCTGGCCATCCCGGCCGTGCTGGCGTCGGGGCTGTTCGAGCTGAAGGACATCGGCGAAGGGCCGGCCCCCGACTGGGGGCCGACCATCCTCGCCACCGTCATCTCGTTCGCCGTCGGCTACGCGGCGGTGTCCTGGTTCCTGCGGTACATCAGCACGCACAAGTTCACCGGTTTCGTGGTCTACCGGATCCTCCTGGGGCTCTTCATCCTCTTCGCGATCAGCATGGGCTGGCTCGACCCTCAGGCGGGCGCGCCCTCGGTCACGGGTGCGGGCACCGGCGCCGGATAGTAGGCGGCCCAGGCCGCGTCCCCCATCCGCAGCACCTTCACGCCCACCCAGCCGAGCGCCACGGCGGGCCCGACCCAGAGCGGCACCGTGAGCGGGCCGTAGTCGACGGCGAACGAGCCGACGTAGCCGACGCCGACGACCAGCGGCACCCACCAGTGCACGGCGCCGGCCCGCCAGACCGCGAGCAGCACCACCGGCAGGCCGAGGATGCCGAAGAACATCCACGGCATCTGGAAGCCGAAGATGACGCCGGGCAGGTTCAGCATCTCGTCGAGGATCTTCTGCGCCTGCTCGGGGGAGTTGCGCTGCCCGAGATACCACTCGACGGGGTCGATCATCAGCAGCGCCGACAGCGCGAGGTAGCCGAGGATCGTCAGGCCGCCGCTGACGTGCCCGAGCACGCTGGCCCTGCGCCGGGTGAAGTGCACGAGCCCGAGCACGGCGACGGCCATGAGCATCCACGACCAGTGGTAGAGGGCGGACTGGACCTGCGCGAGCGCGGGGTTGTCGCCGAAGCTGACGGCCTCGCGGTCGTCGCCCCAGGTTCCCGGGTCGACGACGACGGCGACGGCCTGGAGCAGCGGGGCCACGATCAGCAGGACGCCTGCCGTGACGCGGCGGAAGGTCACCTGGTTCTTCAACATGCCGCGAACGGTAGGCGCCGCTTCCGCGAGCGGTCGTCCGCCTGCCGGACGATCCGCCGTCCGCTACGGGAGGGAGAAGATCGCCCGGCAGGCTAGGCCACCGGCACCGGCGTCCGCGCCGGCCGGTACGTGACCAGCGTCACGACCAGGGCCGTCAGCCCGAACGCGGTGGCGACCACCGTCACCCCGGTCCGGCCGAACCAGTCGAGTGCCGCGCCGCCCGCCAGCCCCGCAACGAACAGCCCGAGGTACTGCGCGGACGACAGCAGCCCGAGCCCGATCGGCACGTTGTCCGGCACCGCGGCCACGGTCCTGAACTGCTGCGCCGGGGCGATCAGCCAGCCGAGCGCGCCCCACAGGAACGCCCACACCAGCGCGACGGGCAGGGCGAGGTTGGCGACCGGGATGAGGGCCAGGAAGACGGTGGACGCGGCCAGGCCGACGATGATCATCCGGCGGGGGCCGTACAGGTCGGTGAGCCGGCCGCCGAGCTGGTTGCCGGCGACGCCGCCGAGCCCCCACGCCCAGAGCACGGCCGTCAGCGGCAGGTCGAACAGCGACCCGATGTAGGTGTAGGCGGTGAACCCCGCCGCGAACATCAGCAACTGCGTCGCCAGGACCGCCAGCACCGGCCGTTCGGCCAGCGGCGCGAAGCGCTCGCGCAGCCGCCCGGACGCGGGCATCCTGACCTCGGGCACCACGGCGGCCACCCAGGCCAGCCCCACCACGCCGAGCCCGGTCACCATCCAGAGCGTGGCCCGCCAGCCGGCCTCGCCGCCCAGCCAGGTGCCGAGCGGCACGCCGATCGCCGAGGACACGCTCAGCCCGCCCATCACCAGCGCGAGCGCCCGCCCGCGCCGCTCGGGCGTGCTCAGCGCGTTGGCCACGCCGGACGCGGTCGGGGTGAACATGGCCGCGCCCGCCGCCGCGAGCACCCGCGTGGCCAGCACTAACGGGTACGTCGGCGCGAGCGCCGTCAGCACGTTCCCCGCCACGAAGACGCCCATGGCGAGCAGCAGCAGCCGTCTGCGCGGCATGCGCGCCGTCAGGGCGGCCAGCAGGGGCGAGAGCACCGCGTACGCCAGCGCGAACACCGTCATGAGCTGCCCCGCGGCCGAGCGCGAGACGCCGAGGTCGGCCGAGATGGGCGGGAGCAACCCGGCGGTGACGAACATGCCGGTGCCGAGGGCGAAGTTCCCGACGGCCAGGGGGTAGAGCCGCGCGCTCAATGAAGCCTCCACGACACAACAATTGGACGTCCATCAAACTGACGTATAGTTGGATCGTTGTCAAACAATAAAACGGAGGTAGGGTTCCAGCCATGCGCCTGCTGCCTCACCCCGCCACGGAGAACATCGAGCTCACCGAGGTTCTGCGGGCGCTGTCCGACCCCGTCCGGCTGGAGATCGTCGCCCGGCTCGCGGTGGCCGGCGAGATGACCTGCACCGTGGCCGGCGACGACCTCGGCGTCCACAAGTCCACGGCCTCGCACCACTACCGCATGCTGCGCGAGGCCGGCGTGGTGCTCACCAAGCAGGTGGGCAGGCTGAAGTACATGAGCCTGCGCCGCGACGACCTCGACCGCCGCTTCCCCGGCCTGCTCGACTCGGTGCTCAACTCCGTGCTGGGCGTGGGCCGCCCGTGACCTGGGACACGACCTGGGACACCCTGCCCATCCGGGACGTCCTGCCCGACCTGCTGGGCGTTCTCGACGGGCCGGGGACGGCCGTGCTGACCGCGCCGCCCGGCACCGGCAAGACGACCGTCGTCCCGCTCGCCCTGGCCGAGGCCGGGATGCGGGTGCTGGTGGCCGAGCCGCGCCGGCTCGCGGTGCGCGCCGCCGCCCGGCGCATGGGCGTCAGCTATACCATCCGCGGCGAGCGCCACACCGGGGCCAACCCCATGGTCGAGGTGGTCACCACCGGCGTGCTGCTCCAGCGCCTCCAGCGGGACCAGGAGCTGGCCGGGATCGACGCCGTCATCCTGGACGAATGCCACGAGCGGCACCTGGACGCCGACACCGCGCTCGCCTTCCTGCTCGACGTACGCGCCACGCTCCGGCCCGACCTGCGGCTCGTCGCGGCCTCGGCCACCGCCGACGCCGGGCGCTGGTCCGGCCTGCTCGGCGGCCCGGTGGTGGCGGCGAGCGGCGTGGCGCACCCGGTCGAGACCGTCTGGGCGCCGCCGCCGCGCCCGGTCGCGCCGCCGCACGGCCTGCGTGTCGACCCGGCCCTGCTCGCGCACGTCGCCGCCGTGGTGCGGCGCGCGCTCGCCGAGCGCGACGGCGACGTGCTGTGCTTCCTGCCGGGCGTCGGCGAGATCGCCAGGGTGGCCGGGCTGCTCGCGGGGCTGGACGTGGACGTGCTCCAGGTGCACGGGCAGGCGCCCGCCCACGTGCAGGACGCCGTCCTCGCCGCCGGGGCGGCCCGCCGCGTGGTGCTCGCCACGTCCGTGGCCGAGTCGAGCCTGACCGTCCCCGGGGTGCGGGTGGTCGTGGACTCGGGGCTGGCGCGGGAGCCGCGCACCGACCACGCGCGCGGGCTCGGCTCGCTGACCACCGTACGCGTGTCGAAGGCGGCGGCCGGGCAGCGCGCCGGCCGGGCGGGCCGCGAGGCCCCCGGAGCGGTCTACCGCTGCTGGACGGAGGCCGAGCACGAGCGGCTGGCCGAGCAGCCGCGGCCGGAGATCGCGCTCGCCGACCTGACCGGCTTCGCGCTGCAGGCGGCCTGCTGGGGTGATCCGGACGCGAACGGCCTCGCGCTGCTCGACCCGCCGCCCCCGGCCGCCATGTCGGCCGCCGCCCGCACGCTCGCCGCACTCGGCGCGCTGGACGCCGGCGGCAGGGTGACGGGGCGGGGGCGGCGGATGGCGCTCGCGGGCGTCCACCCGCGGCTGGCCCGCGCGCTGCTCGACGGCGGGCCGCGCGCCGCCGAGGTGGTGGCCCTGCTCTCCGAGCAGCTGCCGAGGGACGCCGGTGACGACCTCGTGGAGGTCTGGCGTACGGCGCGGCGCGGCGGCACCGGCTTCGCCGCCCGCTGGCGCCAGGAGACCCGCCGCCTCCGCCGCACCGCCTCCCCCGGATCGGAGGACGCTTCGGACGACGCCGTGGCGGGGCTGGTCGTGGCGCTGGCGTTCCCCGAGCGGGTGGCGCGCCGGCGCGGCGGCGGCTACCTGATGGCCTCGGGCACCCAGGCCCTGCTCCCCGACGGCTCACGGCTCCAGAGCGCGCCGTGGCTGGCCGTCGCGGTGGCCGACCGCCCCACCGGCGCGGCCTCGGCGCGGGTCCGCCAGGCGGTGGCCATCGACGAGGAGATCGCCAGGCTCGCCCATCCGATCACGTACGAGGACGAGGTCGAGTGGCGGGTGCCGCCCGGCGGGCGGCGCGGCGACGTCGTGGCCCGCACCGTCGAGCGCCTGGGCGCGATCGAGCTGTCCGCCACCCCCATCGAGGGCGCCGACGTCCGCCCCGCGCTCCTGCACGGCCTGCGTACGGAGGACGTGCTGACCTGGACCAGGCAGGCGAAGGAGCTGCGCGACCGGCTGGCCTTCTGCCACCGGGCGCTCGGCGACCCCTGGCCGCCCGTGGACGACCTCGTGACCCTGGCCGACCGGTGGCTGGAGCCCGAGCTGTCGCGCGCCCGCCGCCGCGCCGACCTGGAACGGATCGACGTGGCCCAGGCCCTGCGCCGGCTGGTCCCGTGGAGCGAGCGCCTGGACGTGGCCGCGCCCGAGCGCGTCGAGGTGCCGAGCGGGTCGCACGTACGCGTGGACTACTCGGGCGAGCAGCCGGTGCTGGCGGTGAAGCTGCAGGAGCTGTTCGGCCTGCGGGAGACGCCGCGGATCGCGGGCGTACCGGTGCTGGTGCACCTGCTGTCCCCGGCGGGCCGCCCGGTGGCGGTGACGGCCGATCTCGCCTCGTTCTGGGCGGAGGGCTATCGTGCCGTACGCGCGGAGCTGCGCGGTCGTTATCCGAAGCATCCCTGGCCGGAGGACCCGCTGACCGCGCCGCCCACCCGCCGTACGAACCCCAGGAACCGCTCATGACCATCGCCGAGCTGGCCGCCCGCGACAACGCCGAGTGGTGCGACACCATGTGCCGCGCCCACGGCTCCGGCGGCGCGTTCGCCGAGCGGGCCTGGACCAGCGCCGTCAGGACGCCGCTCTACTATCCCGACGCGGTGACGCTCTCCCCCGCCGCGACCGCCGCCGACGTGCTCGGCGGCATCGACGCGGGCCCCGGGGCGAGCGTCAAGGACAGCTTCGCCACGCTCGACCTGCCGGGCTTCGACGTGCTGTTCGAGGCGCGGTGGATCCACCACCCCGCGCTGGTGGCGGGCCCGTCCCCGGTCGGGTGGGAGGAGGCCACGCCCGGCACGCTGCCCGAGTGGGAGCGGGCGTGCTTCGACGGCGAGGTGAGCGGGCTGTTCCCGGCCGCGCTGCTCGCCGAGGTGAGCGTTCTGTCCGGCCGGATCGGGGGCGAGCTGGTCTGCGGCTGCGTGCTCACGCCGCGCGAACGGGTCGTCGGCGTCTCCAACGTGTTCGCCACGGGCTGCGACGAGGACACCGCCTGGGCCGGCGTCGTCGCGGCGGCCGCCGCCCGTTTCCCCGGCCGCCCGCTGGTCGGCTACGAACAGGACCCCTCCGCCGCCCTGCGGCACGGCTTCGAGACCGCGGGCCCGCTGCGCGTCTGGCTGAAGGGCTAGCGCAGATCCTCCAGCGTGGGGTTCTCGGTCACGGGGAAGGTCCGCTCGCCGACCCCGAAGTCCTTGAACCCGCTGGAGGTCGCGACGCACACCACCGGCCCGTCGAACGCGCGCCCCAGCCTCCGGTACGCGGCCAGCCCCGCCGCCCCCGACAGCTCCTGCCACAGCCCGTGCCGGGCGAGGTCGCGCTGGGCCGTACGCAGCTCGTCGTCGCTCACCCTGACCGCCTCGCCGCCGCTCTCCCGCACGGCCAGCACGCCCCGGTGGCCGCCGACCTCGCACAGGATGCTGTACGCCGCGCTCGGCCCGGTCCCGACGATCGCGGCGGGCGCGCCGGTGCCGAGGGCGTGCGCGTGGGGGCCGCCGGCCGCGCTCTCGCAGGCGTACATGCGCGGCGTCGCCTCGCTCAGCCCGAGCAGCCGCAGCTCGGTGAAGCCCTTCCAGATCCCGAACAGCAGCTCGGCGTAGCCCGTGGGCGCGAACACCGCCGCGGGCACCGTGCCGAGCTGCAGGAACAGCTCGTAGGCGATGGTCTTGTAGCCCTCGGGGCGTAGGCGGCGGCCGAGGCCCCGTGGTTGCCGGAGGAGGCGACGACGACGCCGGGCGCGCCCGCGGCGACGGCGGCGCTCACCGTGACCCGGTTGAGCCGGTCCTTGTGCGACCAGGTCGGGTTGCGGGACTCGTCCTTGACGAAGACGCCCTCCAGCTCCAGCAGTGGAGTGCCGCCCTCGCCCAAGGTAGGCGCGGCGAGCGGCGGCAGCAGCGGCGCCCAGCGCGCGAGGTCGGGGCCGGGCTCCTGGTCGAACAGGCGGCGGTCGACGCGGTCGTAGTCGTAGCCGACCTCAAGGGGGTAGGCGAGCTCGCCGGTGCTGGTGGCGGGGCAGCCGCGGGTCAGGGGCGGGAACAACGGATAGACGGTGTCGCGGTCGCCGAGGGAGCGCTGGCCGGTGGCGAGTGAAGCGTGGATCACGTGTTCGGATCCTATCGGTTGCTATCTGGGGCCATCTCGCGCAACATCTCGCAACGAAGAGTGAAACCCTGCACACTCTAGACATGTTGTGGGCAGGCAGGTCCGCCATCGAGATCGCGACGGCCGTCCGGCAGGGAGAGGTCACCGCCGTCACCGTCGTCGAGGAACATCTGCGCGTCATCGCGGAGCGCGAGCCCAGGATCGGAGCGTTCCGGCTGGTCCGCGAGCAGGTCGTCGAGGAGGCGCAGGCCCTGCAGAAACGGCGCGACCTGGCCGAGCTGCCGCTCGCCGGGGTGCCGGTGGCCGTCAAGGACAACCTGGAGGTCGCCGGCGAACCCACCCGGCACGGCTCGGCGGCGAGCCCCGACACGCCCGCGGCCGGTGACCACGAGACCGTCGCCCGGCTGCGCGCGGCGGGCGCGCTGGTCATCGGGCTGACCAACCTGCCGGAGCTGGGGCTGGTGGCGGTCGGCGACAGCGCGTACGGCATCGTACGCAACCCGTGGAACCACGAGCGCACCGCGGGCGGCTCGTCCTCCGGCGGCGCCGCCGCCGTGGCGGCCGGCATGGTGCCGCTCGCGCTCGGCAACGACGGCCTCGGCTCCCTCCGCATCCCCGGCGCGGCCTGCGGCGTGCTGGCCGTCAAGCCCGGCCTCGGCCTGGTGCCCGCGCCGGCGCAGGACTGGGACGGCCTGACCGAGAACGGCCCGATCGCCGCGACCGCCGCGGACCTGGCGCTCGCGCTGTCGGTGCTGGCCGCCGACCCGTCGCTGGCCGAGGCGTGGCGGACCGGGCGGCGTACGGACCCGAGCCCGCCGATGCTGCGCTCGGTGTGGGCCGACGACGCCGAGGTGTGGCAGCCGCAGCCGCCGCCCCCCGGGCCTGAGCCGTTCGACCTGCGGGTGGCCTACGCCCCGCAGCCGCTGCCGGCCGGTCTGCCGGTGGACAAGGAGTTCCAGGCGGCGGTGCGCGCGGCGGCGGAGACGCTGCGCGTGGCCGGGCACACGGTGGTCGAGCACGACCGCAAGCTGCCAACCTGGCTCGGCCCCGCCACGGTGGCCACCTGGCTCCGCCAGGCCGCGCTGACGGCCGAGGGCCTGGACCGGGACGGGCTGGAGCGGCGCACCAGGTCGCTGGCCCGCGCCGGCCGGGCACTCGCCGCCGTACGCGCCGACGGCAGCCGGGGCCGCGAGCGCTGGCGCGCCTACGGAGCAGACCAGTGGTTCGACAACGCCGACGCGCTGGTCATGCCGGTGCTGGCGACCGTGCCGCCACGGGCCGAGCGGTGGGGCGAGCGCGGGCTGCTGCGCAACCTGCTGGTGAACGTACGCTTCGCCCCCGGCGCCGGACCCTGGAACATGTGCGGCTGGCCCGCGCTCACCGTGCCCGTCGCCACGCACAGCGGCGGGCTGCCGATCGGCGTGCAGCTCGTCGCCCCGCCGGGCGGCGAGCCGCACCTGCTCGGCCTCGCCGCCCAGCTCCAGGCCGCCCACCCGCTGGTGCGCCCGCCCGGTTACGCCTGAAAGCCGCTCAGACGCCCTTGGGGTGCCAGACCGTCTTGGTCTCCAGGAACCGGGTCATGCGCCCGATGCCGGGATCGGCCGTCCAGTCCTCCTGGACCGGCCGCAGGACCCGCTTGAGGTTTTCCGCCGCCTCCTGCTCGCAGCGCAGCGCCAGGTCGGCGTCCGTCACCCCGGTGAGGTCGAGCCCGTTGACGTCCATGTGGGCCGCCAGCCAGGGCGCCAGCTCCGCCTGCTTGCCGGTGAGCAGGTTGACCACGCCACCCGGCAGGTCGGAGGTGGCCAGCACCTCCGCCAGGGTGATCGCGGCCAGCGGCGACGGCTCCGAGGCCACCACCACGCAGGTGTTGCCGGTCACGATCACCGGCGCGACCACGGACACCAGCCCGAGCAGCGGATCGGCGGGCGCGACCACCGCGACCACGCCGGTCGGCTCGGGCGCCGACAGGTTGAAGTAGGGCCCGGCGACCGCGTTGGCCGCCCCGTGCACCGAGGTGATCTTGTCGGACCAGCCCGCGTACCAGACCAGCCGGTCCACGGCCGCGTCAACGGACTCCAGCGCCGTACGCTTGCCGCCGCCGTGCTCCTCGGCGAACTGCGCGCGCCGCCCCTCCAGCATCTCGGCGACCCGGTAGAGGATCTGCCCCCGGTTGTAGGCGGTCGCGCCGGACCAGCCGGGGAACGCCTTGCGCGCGGCCACCACCGCGTCGCGGGCGTCCTTGCGCGAGGCCAGCGAGGCGTTGGCGAGGAAGTCGCCCTTGGCCGAGGTCACGGGGTAGGACCTCCCACTCTCCGAGCGCGGGAACGCCCCTCCGATGTAGAGCTTGTAGGTCTTTCTGACGGACAACCTACTCATCGCCCCGCCCCCTCCACGTGGACTCCTGCGACATCTGGACCGGCACGAAGACCTGGCCGCACCGGCTCACGCCGCAGCGGTGGGCGTACCAGCCGGTGCGTACGGGCCGGCCGGCGCGGGCGAAGGCGTGGCCGCGCGTGGCCTGCGCCCGCCGCCTGGCGCGGCCTCGACGGCGATGCTCACACGTCAAGGTAGGCCTCCAACCCGAGCAGGCCGCCCTCACGGCCGTAACCGGACTCCTTGTAGCCGCCGAACGGCGAGGCCGGGTCGAACTTGTTGAACGTGTTGGCCCACACCACGCCCGCGCGCAGCCGGTCGGCCATCCACAGGATGCGCGAGCCCTTCTCGGTCCAGATGCCGGCCGACAGCCCGTACGGGGTGTTGTTGGCCTTCTCCACGGCCTCGGCCGGGGTGCGGAAGGTCAGCACGGACAGCACCGGCCCGAAGATCTCGTCCCGCGCGATCGCGTGCGACTGCGCGACCCCCGTGAAGACGGTCGGCGCGAACCAGAAGCCGCGCTCGGGCAGCTCGCACGGCGCCGACCAGCGCTCGGCGCCTTCGGCCTCGCCCAGCTCCGACAGCTCGCGGATCTTGGCGAGCTGCGCGGCCGAGTTGATCGCGCCCACGTCGGTGTTCTTGTCCAGCGGGTCGCCGACTCGCAGCGTCGCCATGCGGCGCTTGAGCGCGGCCAGCAGCTCGTCGTGGATCGACTCCTGCACCAGCAGGCGGGAGCCCGCGCAGCAGACGTGCCCCTGGTTGAAGAAGATGCCGTTGACGATGCCCTCGACGGCCTGGTCGAGCGCGGCGTCCTCGAAGACGATGTTCGCGGCCTTGCCGCCCAGCTCCAGCGTCAGCTTCTTGTCGGTGCCCGCGACCGTGCGGGCGATGATCCGGCCGACCTCGGTGGAGCCGGTGAAGGCGACCTTGTTGACGTCGGGGTGCGCGACGACGGCCGCGCCGGTCTCGCCCGCGCCGGTGACGATGTTGACCACGCCGGGCGGCAGGTCGGCCTGCCGGCAGATGTCGGCGAACCAGAGCGCGCTGAGCGGCGTGGTCTCGGCGGGCTTCAGCACCACGGTGTTGCCGCAGGCCAGCGCCGGGGCGATCTTCCAGGCCAGCATGAGCAGCGGGAAGTTCCACGGGATGACCTGCCCCGCGACTCCCAAGGGCTTGGTGCCGCTGTGCCCATTCGTCGTCCTCCGGCCGAACCCGGCGTACTCCAGCTTGTCGGCCCACCCCGCGTAGTAGAAGAAGTGGGCGGCGACCAGCGGCAGGTCCACGTCGCGCGACTCGCGGATGGGCTTGCCGTTGTCCAGCGACTCCAGCACGGCCAGCTCGCGGGCCCGCTCCTGGATGATGCGCGCGATGCGGAACAGGTATTTGGCCCGCTCGGCGCCGGGCAGCGCGCTCCACACGCCGAACGCCTTGCGCGCGGCCTGCACCGCCCGGTCGACGTCGTCGGAGGTCGCCGTGGCGATCTCGGCCAGCGGCTCCTCGGTGGCGGGGTTGACGGTCTTGAACGTGGGGCCGGAGCCGTCGGTGAACTCTCCGTTGATGAACAGCCCGTAGGCCGGCTGGAGATCGACGACGGCGCGGGACTCGGGGGCGGGAGCGTACTCGAAGATCGCCATCATCAGTCCAACGTGAAGTAGTCGGGGCCGGCGTACCGTCCGGTGGTCAGCTTCTGACGCTGCATGAGCAGGTCGTTGAGCAGCGAGGAGGCGCCGAGCCTGAACCACTCGGGGGTCAGCCAGTCGTCGCCGGCCGTCTCGTTGACCAGCACCAGGTGCTTGATGGCGTCCTTCGTCGTACGGATGCCGCCGGCCGGCTTGACGCCCACCTGCCGCCCCGTGGCGTCGCGGAAGTCGCGTACGGCCTCCAGCATGACCAGCGTCACCGGCAGCGTCGCGGCCGGGGAGACCTTGCCCGTCGAGGTCTTGATGAAGTCGGCGCCCGCCAGCATCGCCAGCCAGGACGCGCGCCGCACGTTGTCGTAGGTGGACAGCTCGCCGGTCTCCAGAATGACCTTGAGGTGGGCCTGTCCGCAGGCGGCCTTGACCGCCACGATCTCCTCGTACACCTTCAGGTAGTCGCCGGACAGGAACGCGCCACGGTCGATCACCATGTCGATCTCGTCGGCGCCGGCGGCCACGGCCAGGGCCGTGTCGGTCACCTTGACCTCCAGCGAGGTGCGCCCGCTCGGGAAGGCGGTGGCGACCGAGGCCACCCTCACCCCCGAGCCGCGCAGCGCCTCGACGGCCACGGCGACCAGGTCGGGGTAGACGCAGACGGCCGCCACCTTGGGCGCGCCGCCGCCGGGGCGCACGGCCTTGGTGCACATGGCGCGCACCTTGCCGGCCGTGTCGGCGCCTTCCAGGGTGGTGAGGTCGACCATGGAGATGGCGAGGTCGATGGCGGTGGCCTTGGCTGAGGTCTTGATCGAACGGGTGCCGAGCGTGGCCGCCCGCTGGTCGGCGCCTACCCGGTCGACGCCGGGCAGGCCGTGCAAGAAGGCCCGCAGCGTCGCGCCGGACGCGGCGACGTCCGCGAGCGAAGTCGTCATAGTTGACACCATCACAGCATCGCCGACCGGTCCCGTGACCTCCAAACCGATCGCCTAGGGCAGAACGGCGGGATCCCTAGGTATGCCCGGCCGGCGCGGGCCCAGGAGATAAGGCATCCACCCGATGTGCGGGGGTGCACCTTAGCCCGATTCTTGAAGATGTCAGCAAGACACACGAAATGTCAGGAGACACGGGCATGAATCCCGAAATCGAGTACGAGCTCATGAAGAGCCACGCGAACGAGCTGCGCCGGGCCGCCGCCCAGCACCGCCGCGTACGCGAGGCGGAGCGCCTCAACAAGGCCGAGCGCCGCTCGGTCTTCGGCAAGCGCCGCACGTCATGACCGTCCCACGAGAGCCCGGCCACCACCTCCCTCGTGGCCGGGCCTCGATGCCCCCCTAACGGCTCACAAATCCGTCGAAAGCACTGATAAGGCATGACATGCTGGATGACATGCGGGGACGAAGCGTCAGTCCCGTCTTCGTCGGGCGGGAAGAGGAACTGGCGGCCCTCTCGGAGAGCTTCGAGGACGCACTCAAAGGCAAGGTGACAGCCGTCCTGCTGGGGGGCGAGGCCGGCGTCGGCAAGACCCGGCTGGTCCAGCGCTTCGCCGAACGCTGCGCGGCCGACGGGGCGCAGGTGCTGCTCGGCGGCTGCGTCGAGCTGTCCACCGAGGGCCTGGCGTACGCGCCCTTCACCGCCGCGCTGCGCCAGCTCGTCCGCGAGCAGGGCCCCGCCGCCGTCGCCGCGCTGCTGCCCGAGGGCGCCGAGCGCGACCTCGCCCGGCTGCTGCCCGAGTTCGGCGAGCCGGTCGGCGACGGCGAGACCGACACCGGCCGCGCCCGGCTGTTCGAGCAGATCCTCACCCTCCTGGAACGCCTGTCCGACGCCCGGCCCACCGTGCTCGTCATCGAGGACATCCACTGGGCCGACCGCTCCAGCCGCGACCTCATCGCCTTCCTCAGCCGCAACCTGCACATCCCGCAGGTGCTGATCCTCATGACGTACCGCAGCGACGACCTGCACCGCCAGCACCCCCTCCGGCCCGTGCTGGCCGAGCTCGGCCGGGTGCAGGGCGTGGACCGGCTCGACCTGCCCCGCCTGTCGCGCGACGAGGTCGCCCAGCAGATGACCGCCATCCTCGGCCGCGTCCCCGAGTACGCCAGGGTCGAGAAGGTCTACGAGCGCAGCGAGGGCATCCCCCTGTTCGTCGAGGCCATGCTGGAGAGCGGCGAGGACTGCGGCTTCCCCGAGTCCATGCAGGACCTCATACTCAACTCGGTCGAGCGGCTGCCCGAGGAGACCCAGCGCGTGCTGCGCATCGCCGCCGCCGGCGGCATCCGGGTCGGCCACGCGCTGCTGGCCGCCGTGAGCGGCCTGTCCGACATCGAGCTGGAGACCGCGCTCCGCCCCGCCATCGCCGGCAACGTGCTCCAGGTCGCCGACAACCGGGCCTACGTCTTCCGCCACTCCCTCATCCAGGAGGCCGTGCACGACGAGCTGCTGCCCGGCGAGCACCAGCGCCTGCACTCCCGCTACGCCGAGGAGATCTCCAAGGACCGCGCGCTCGTCCCGCCCGGCCGCGCCGCCGTCGAGCTCGCCCACCACTGGTACGGCGCCCGCAACGACCTCTGGGCGCTGATCTCGGCGTGGGAGGCGGCACGCAAGTCGTTCAAGGCGTTCGCCTACACCGAGGCCGTGCCGCTGCTCGAACGCGTGCTCATGCTCTGGGACCGGGTGCCTGACGTCGCCGAACGCATCGGCGCCGACCACACCGCCGTCCTGGAACGCGCCTCCGAGGCCGCGCACGCCGGCGGCGACGTCGACAAGGGCATGAAGTTCGTCAAGGCCGCGCTGAAGCAGCTCGACGAGACCACCGAACCGGCCCGCGTGGCGCAGCTCATCGTCCGGCGGGCCGCGTTCAAGAGCGGCAAGGGCCACATCGGCGTCATCGAGGACCTCAGGGACGCCCTCCGGCTCGTCCCGCAGGACAGCCTCGAACGCGCCGAGGTCGTCACCCAGCTCAGCCGCCACCTCATGCTGCGCGGCCGGATCGCCGAGGCGAGCGAGCTGATCACCGAGGGCCTGCGCCTGGCCAGGCGGCACGGCGACCGCTGCCTGGAGAGCGACCTGCTGATGAACCTCGCCCTCGGCCACTCGCTCAACGGCGAGACCGAGTCCGTGATCGCGCTCAACGAGCAGGCGCTGGAGATCGGCCGCGAGGAGCAGTCCCACCGCATCATCCTGCGGGCGATCGGCAACAACATCGACTCCCTCATCGAGATGGGCCGCCACGAGGAGGCACTGGCCCTGTCCGAGCAGGGCTGGGAGACCGCCAGGAAGTGGGGCAGGCTACGCGGCAGCGGCCTGTTCATCATGAACAACTGGGCCGAGGTCCTGGAGGCCATCGGCCGCTGGGACGAGGCCATCGAGATCGTCGAGGCCGCCCTCGCCTACGGGCCCGCCCTCCGCACCCGCTACGCGCTGCTGCGCGTGCGCGCCGACATCGCGCTCGGGCGCGGCGAGGCGGAGCTGGTCGAGAACATCCTGTCCGAGGTCGGCGTGTTCAAGGACCGCCCCGAGGACTTCGTCCAGGACATCACCAACAACGCGCGGCTGCGCATCGGCTGGCACCTGCTCAGGGGCGAGCCGACGCAGGCGCTGGCCACGGCCGAGCAGGTGCTCGCCCACCCCACGCGCTCCAGCAAGGCCAAGCTCGGCTGGCGGCTGCTCTCCCTGCTGCGCAACGTCTGCGACGCCGCCGAGCCGGCCGAGCCCGAGCGCACCGCCGCCGTGCGGGCGCGGGCCGCCGAGGTCGCCGCGCAGCTTTCTGTCATCGGGCCGGTGGTGGAGGCGTACCGGCTGTCGTACAGCGGGGACTTCGACGCCGCGGCGGCCGGCTGGGAGCGCCTCAACCGCCCCCACAACCAGGCCAAGACACTGCTGCGGGCCGCCGCCGACGCCGCCCGCACCGGCGACCGCGAGGGGGCCGCGGCCCGGCTCAAGGTCGCCCTGCCCCTGGCCCGCGCCCTCTGCGCGACCCCGCTCATCGAGGACATCGTGACCCTGTCACGCCGGGTCGGCGGGGGCGCGCCGCAGTCGCAGGAGCCGTCCGAACTGCTGACGCCGCGCGAGCTGGAGGTGCTGCGCCTGGTCACCCAGGGCCGCACCAACCGCGACATCGCCGCCGAGCTGTTCATCTCGGCCAAGACGGTCAGCGTGCACGTGTCGAACATCCTGGCCAAGCTCGGCGTCACCACGCGAGGCGAGGCGGCCGCCGCCGCCCACCGCCTCTCGCTACTCGCCTGACGGTGACGGCGGCAGCACGGACCGCACGGCCTCCTCGCTCCGCCCCACCACCGCCGTACCGTCGTCGGCGGTGATGATCGGCCGCTGGATGAGGATCGGATGCGCGGCCAGCGCCCCGATCCACCGCTCCCGCTCCCCCGCGTCCCTCGGCCACGCCCCCATCCCGAGCTCCGCCGCCACCGGCTCCCCGGTCCGCGCGATGTCCCACGGCTCCAGCCCCAGCCGCCCGAGAACGTCCCGGATCTCGTCCGCGCTCGGCGGATCGTCGAGATAACGGCGTACGGTGTAGTCGGCCGCCTCGGCATCCAGCACCGACAACGCCGCCCGGCACTTCGAACACCCCGGATTAATCCAGATCTCCATACCGCCCACCCTTCCCTCAGCTCAGTGGCTGCCGAAACTGATGGTAAGGATGGCCACCACAGGATGCGGATCCGCGCCCGCCTCTGTTGTGTATTCGTCGTGGTATTGGTAATCGACCCGCGCCTTGCTGGTGAGCTCATAGTGGTGCGTACGAGACCACCCAGGGCCACGCGGCCTGCCCGCAGCACCGCGCAGGATCGTGATGGACGCCAGCGCCGACGGCTTTCCCGGCTCCTGCGAGACGTGGTCCCAGAACTGCTGGGCCTGTTGCAGACCGACGCGTTCCTCCAGTTGACGGAAGTGCTGAAGGTAACGCCGATGCACGAGCACCCGGTATTGAGGCGCCGCGGCCGGCCGACCTCCCGGCCGACGGGCCGGACGCATCGGGTCATAGGAACTGGTCATCGGGGTGCGGGCGCCTCTACGAAGTCATCGGGGTCGTGGCGACCGAGGAGGATCGACCTCCTCAGCGGGTCCTCAAGCTGTCGCGCGGTGGTGCGCCACGCATGGATGAACTCGTCGAGGGCGGACGGATCCTGGTCGGAGTGGGCAGCGATGAGCACGGCGTGCAACTCGTCGACGAACTCTCGAAGGTCCTCGACCTCGAACACGCGCAACCACGCGAGGTCGCCCAGCTCAGAGACGCTGGGCTCGGCATCCCGACGGAGCAGGTCGTCCAGGCGCATGTGAGCGAGCGACCATTTGGCGATCTCCTCCAGCATGCGCAGTCGGCGTTCAGGAAGCATGACGAGGCTCGTGCTGTCCTTGTCGCGGATCTGAGCCAGGCCGTGCCGCGCCTGCTCCAGGATCTCCGTACGCCTGTTCGCGAGATCCGATGCTTGGAAGATCGTGTCGGTCACAGCAGCCCTCCGGTTGCCAGGATCATAGGTAGGATCCTACCCATAGGTTCAGGCGACGGGCGTAACTATTCAGTCAGGTCTTCGGCATGCGGAGGGGTGTTGGAGGAAGCTACGGAGCCGTTCGACGCGAACAAGATCCTGCTCTGCGAGGATCGCACGGGTTCGCGGACAAGCTGGCGGCTCACCAGTTTGCTGCGAGAGATGCAGGACGCCCTGCGCAGCCGCTTCACCACCACCGGTGATGAAGCCGTCAGATCCTTCGAAGGCGCCGCGGAGGAATTGGTGGAGCGGGGTCTCGATGCCGACGCCATCGTCCGCTACGGCATGCTCGGCGACGTCCTGGGTCCGGCCCTCGGCGTCTTACTGATCGACTACATCCTCCCGCCGTCCGCGAACTCGGACACCTCCGAAACAGGCGTGGACATCGACGGATGGCGGGCCCTGCTCCGCATTCCCGCCGTCGCGCCCAAGCGTGATGACGAGTTGACGGCGCTGGTGAAGGAGACCGCGCAAAAGGTTGCGCCCCGGCTCCTGGCCTGGGCAGGACACGCTGAGCTACGCAAGCTGATAAGCCTCGAAGTGCCCGGCGAGGACGAGTTCTGGTCGGGAGATCTCCCGCAGCCGACATACTCGCCTGTCGTCGTGCACTACCGCTGGCTCGTCGAGCGGCTCAGCGAGACCTACCTGAAGTCGTGGAGCATGTCCTCGCTGCTCCTCGAGTATCGCTATCGCAATGATCTGCAGCCGATGACGTTCCCCGCCTGGGTCATGGCAGAGCGCATCGTGTCGTACGCCGAGCTCACCGACGAGATCGCCCGCCGCACCGCGCTCGACTGGGAGCCGACGCCCTCGGAGCCACGGACCGAGTTCATGCTCGCCCAGATGAGCGACCGCGCGCGCCACCTGCTGGCGGAAGGGCGAGCCACTGAGGCGGCGGCGCTCTTCGAATTCGCGGTACAGCAGTGGCCCGACGACACCCCGTCGCGGAACAACCTGGGCTTCTGCCTGATACCAGTGGATCCTGCCCGCGCGCTTGGGCATCTACGCAAAGCGGCCCGTCAGGGCTACGCCCCGGCAGGAATCAACGTCCACAATCGGATGTGCTGTCACCTGGCACTGCACCGGCCCAGGGCCGCGCTCGAACTCGCCGCGCAGTGGTGGAGTTCGAGGGTTCCGGCCGAGGACGGTTGCCGCGGGACCCTGTGGAAGCCCTCGAACGAGGGGTGGCGATTGGAGAACCACGTGGCCGTCGCTCCAGCCGTCATCGAACTCGCGGTGCAGGCGGCGCGTACCCAGGGCTGGCACGACGAGGAGCACGCCTGGCAGGCCAGATCCGCGGACCTTGGCTGCGCCATGGAAGACCGCTGAGTGCCGCCGTACGGACGTGGAGCGCCGCTGTCCCCAGCCTGATGCAGGGCACTGACGGAACGGTCTCAAGGGGACTGAATGTCGGTGCACCCTGGCACGCTTTCCGAGCATGACGACCTTCGCCGACCTCGCCCGAGCCCATCTTCCCGCCGACACCGCCGACCGGCTGCTCGCGCTGTTACGTCCGGCGATCCAGCTGTCGATCGCTCAGGATGACCAGCCGGTGGTCGGGCGACTGGGCGGAGCCGCGGACCTGCCGGAAGGTGTGCCTTGGCCGGTCGGGCCGAGTTCGCGGCCGCTGTCGCTCGTCGCCACTCTCGACTGCGCACGACTGGCCAGGCATGAGGTCGACATCGAGCTGCCCGGGGACGGCGCGCTGCTGTTCTTCGTCGAGTTCGAGGGCGACGGCGATGCCGTGATCCATGTGCCCGCCGGGACGCCCACGCTTCGGCAGTCTGAAGGCTGGGCTCATCCGGAGGAGCTGCTCACCGCACGAACCGTGCTCACCTGGCCGGACAATGTCCAGCCGGAGCTCGCTGAAGCCTTTGGCGGCGACTTGGCGGCGTTCGAGGCGGTGTGGAGGCATGTGTCGGCCGGGCGGGAGTTCATGGAAGTGATCGGCGAGTACGAGCGACGCCACCATGGCTCACGGCACCAGGTCGGCGGCCACGCCATGGTGCTGCAGGTGCCGTTCGAGGCCGTTGCCGCCCAACGTCAGGGTGCGGGCTGGTACGGCGAGGAGTCGTTCCACGCCGAGGCCCGCCAGTGGGCGCTGCTCCTGCAACTGGACGAGACGGACCACATGATCTGGGGAGACGGGGCGCACCTCATCTGGGGCATACGCCGGGACCACCTCGCTGCCCGCGACTTCTCCAAGACCGTCTTCGACGTCCAAGGCCACTGAAGTCACGGGCGGCGGGACTTCACGACGTGCTCCCCTTTGCCGGGCTACTCCGCGTAGGGCTGGTCCGTGCCCTGGGCGCTGTAGCCGAGGCTCCAGATGTAGCCGTCCGGGTCGGCGAAGGTGCCGCCGTAGCCGCCCCACGGCAGAGCGCCGGCGGGCTTGAGCACCGTGGCGCCGGCCTTCTCGGCCTCGACCATGATCTCGTCGACCCGGGCCTCGCTGCGGACGACGTAGGTGAGGACAAGCCCGCTGAAGCCGCTGCCGTCCCGGCTCGTTCCCACCATGTCGGCGAGGCCGTCGCGGGCGTAGAAGCCGACAGGCGAGGCTCCGTCCGACTCGAAGAAGACCGAGATGCCGTAGTCGTTCTTGATCTTCCAGCCGAGGCCGTCCGTGTAGAACCGCTTGGCCCGCTCCATGTCCTGGACACCGAGCAGGATCGAGCTCACGTGCGCTTTCATGGTGTATCCCCTGTTCGTAGCGTATGGGACCGGATGTCACATCAGCGTGGATTCGCCGGTCATTTCGTATGACAGGCCGAGACGGAGGAATGTGACACATGGTCGAGCAGGACTGGCTGAGCGAGCGGTTCGCCGAGCATCGGGACCGCTTGCGCGCGGTGGCCCACCGGATGCTCGGCTCACCCGGCGAGGCCGAGGACGCGGTGCAGGAGACGTGGCTGCGGGTCAGCCGCGCCGACACCGGCCAGGTGGAGAACATGGCCGGCTGGCTCACCACGATCACGGCCCGGGTCTGCCTGAACATGCTTGAGGCACGCCGGTCCCGGCGTGAGGACTCGGTCGGCGCGCTGCCGCCCGAGCCGCCCCCGGACACTCGTCCGGCCGACCGGGCCGGCCCCGAGGACGAGGCGCTGCTCGCCGATTCGGTCGGTGTCGCGCTGATGGTGGTGCTGGACACGCTCACGCCCGCCGAACGGCTCGCGTTCGTCCTGCACGACGTCTTCGCCGTGTCGTTCGGCGAGATCGGCGCCATCCTCGACCGTTCCCCGGCCGCGGCCAGACAACTCGCCAGCAGGGCCCGGCGCCGGGTGCAGGGCGCGGCGGACGCGTCCGAGGCCGCACGGTCGGCGAAGCGGGACATCGTCGCCGCCTTCCTCGCCGCCTCCCGTAGCGGCGACTTCACCGCCCTGCTCGACCTGCTCGATCCGGACGCCGTGGCCCTTGAGGTCCGGGGCGCCCACGCGGTCGCGTCGTTCTTCGCCGGCCGAGCTCAGGCCGCCCGGCTCGCCCTGGTCGACGGCGTTCCCGCGGCCGTCTGGTCGCATCGCGGCCGGTCGAAGGCCGTCTTCACCTTCACCGTGAGCAACGGGAAGATCACCCATATCACCATCGACACCGACCCGGACCGGCTCCGGGACCTCGACATCGTCTTTCTCCACGCCGACGACAAGGAACGGCGATGAGCGGCCCTCACCGAGTACGCCGATGGGTCCGCATCCCCACGACCAGCAGGACGATCGCGCTGCCGTACCCGACCACCGGCAGCAGACGCCACAGCATCCACAGCACCCGTCCCTCCCAGCCCGCGCAGCCGAGCAGCATGAAGTACGAGAACGCCATGAACACCCAGTCGAGCCCGACCACCGCCACGACCAGAACGGCGAGCGACCCCACCGCAGTGCTGAGCGGCCACCTCGCCCAGGCGGCGACAAGGGCCGACAGCAGTGCGCTAACGGACGGCAGGCCGTTGAGGACCACCATGTGTTCGATCACGGGCTCACGCAGCCGGAGCCACGTCCACTGCAGATCGTCCCAAAGCTCCGCCAAGCCGAACGGAAGCGGGTAGTAGCCGGCGCAACCGGCAGCCCCGTCCCCCTCGAAGAAGGACGGCAGCCAGAGAGACAGGAAGCTCAGCACGCACATCACCAGCGCGGCCAGCCACCATCGCAGATGGCGACTACGGGGCATGGGGCTGCCTCTCTGTGCGCATGATCGACAGCGGCATTGTGCCCGCGACGCCGCCGCTCCGCCAGCGACTGCATCAACGGGCCGCCAAGCTGTTCGATCTCGGGCCCGCCGATGGATCAGAGCTTCGCCAGCAGGCTCAGGCCGCCCGGCTCGTCCTGGTCAACGGCGTTCCCTGTCACCCTCTTTGACGTGGTTGTGCCTGGATCCCGTTCTCCCTGGCCAGCCGCCGTACGTACGCGTCGGTGAACGGCGAGCGCGCGGCCACGTCGGTGGGACGCTTGCCGGCCTTGAGCGCCGTCACGATGCATTCGACCACGGCGTCACGCGACTTCTCGTGCGCCCGCTCCGTCTCGCGGTAACGGCGCGTGCTCTCCGCGAGCGCATCCAAAGGGTCGATGTCAGTCGCCATACGCAACAAGGTATCGAAAGGCTGTTGCGCCGCCGAGAGACAGGGGCTAACGTTGCCGATACAGAGTATCGATACTCTGTATCGATGGTAGGTCCCGCCCGGTGCACCACCACCCGACGGGACCTAGATCCACTTCCTGCGGATATCAGGAGACAGATCGTGGACAGAAATATACCTTCGGGACCGTGTGATCGCCTGGCATGGTGCCGCATTCGCCATCTGACCACAGAGACCAGCCGTGAACACATCAGCGAAAAGATGGACTTTTCAACCCCCACTCATGTGCTGACCCTTGTGTGCCGTCAAGAAGAACACAGGCACGCCCAACCCGCTGAACCGTCCATACGCATCACCTACGGACCCACCATCTCGAATTTGAGGCCCGCGTGGCTCGACCTCGCGTTGAGCGAGGCGGATTACCTCGCAGAGCTCCTCGGTCAACTCGCCTTCCACAACCCGGCCGGACTCATCGAGGCTCTGCACTCGCTCTCCAACGCCTGCAAGGGAAAGGAACAGAACTGGCATCAGCAGCGGACTTCCGCCTGATCACGCGGATGCGCATACGCGAGGCACGCATCCTGCTGGATCATAAAGAATGGTCGGGAGCATACTATTTGGCAGGATATGCGGTTGAGTGCGGACTCAAGGTGTGCATCGCACGCGAATTCCGCCAATACTGCATGCCGGATCTTCAGCTCGTCAAAGACGGACACACCCATGACCTCGCCAAGCTCGTCAACCTGGCCGACCTCAAGGGCGCGCTAGCCGTACAGGAAAGCTCCGATCCGGCCTTTGCCGCCAACTGGTCGATCGTCAAGGACTGGAACGAAAGCAGCCGCTATAGGGTCTGGAACGAGAGCGAGGCGAGGAACCTCTACAAAGCCATCAGCCAACGCGGACATGGGGTGCTTCCGTGGGTGAGACGAAACTGGTGAAGCGAGACATCGACGGCGGTGCCCGGCTGCTCCAGGAGTTGAACGACCGGGGCTTCCCCGTCAGCACCGCCCTGTGGGCACATCTGGTGGAAGCCGACGAGTGGCGCCTGATGATCGCGGTCCCGCCGCGCCTGGCAGCCTCGCGAGCGGAGGCCTACAGGCTCGTCCAGGCCGCCATGCTGGATCTCGAACTGGGCTTTCCCCTGAGCCGGACCACTGTGGTGAGCGACGAGGAGCGGTCCGTCCAGAGCCTACGCACGCTGGTAGAGGTCGACCAGAGCCACGCGGTCGGGCTCGCGTTCGGCGCGGCGCGGGTTTGCGGGCAGCAGGTCAGTGAGGGCTTCGTCTACTCCATGGAGGCGCTCACGTTCGAGCACCAGGTGTTCGCGGCGCTTCGCCGAATGGATGACCTGGGACGCGTCTTCGAAGCGGGCGGAAGCCGCCTGTTCCCTGACCAACCCAGAGAGGTGGACTTCGTCTTCAGCAACGCCAGGAAGATGGTCTTCATCGAAGTGGCGGCGCTGACGCGCAAGGTGGAGGAAAGTCGCCTCCGCGAGCTCATGGGATGGCACGCGCGGGTGGCGGACTCGTTCCCCGTCCCTGCGGCGCTGCTGGTCGTCGCCAGGAACGGGTTCAGCGAGCCGGCGCAAACGTACGCGGCGTCCCTGCGTTCCTCCCTCCGCCTCGTCACCTGGGGTACGAGGAACGATGCCGCCGCGCTTCGGGAAGGCATCGCGGAGCTGCTGAACGCAGGAGACGACGCACGTGATTGACGGGACTTGCGTAAGCTGCAAGCTACGTCTCAGGTTACGCAACAGCCGCCACCCGTCTTGCTTCCACTGCTATGCGCTCCGTTTCAGGGGGAGCTGCTGGCCTGGCTTTTCTGCACCCAGGCGAGGACGACGGCGAAGGCGGCCGGAGCGTGTTCGCGCGCCGGCCGCACCCGGAAGGTGGTCGAGGCGGTCTGGCGCACGGAGCCTGGAGCGTCGCGCGCTACCACACGACATCACGCTCACATCAGGGCCTCGGCCAGGAGGACGATGCCGAAGATGGCGAAGGCGGCCGCGGCGCCGTAGCGGATGGCCTTCTCCGGGAGGTGGCGGCCGAGCATGCGGCCCACGAGGATGGCGAGGGCGTCGGCGGCCACCATGCCGACCGTCGAGCCGATCCAGGTGCCGACCCAGCCGTGCTGCGTGGCCAGGGTGATCGTGGCCAGCATGGTCTTGTCGCCCAGCTCGCTCAGGAAGAACGCCACGGTCACCGCGATCAGCGCGTTCCTGGTGGTGCGCTGGGCCTTCTTGGACTCGTCCTCGGTCAGCTCGTCGCCGCGCAGCGTCCACACGGCGAAGCCGAGGAATGCCACGCCGGCCACGATGGAGATGGCCGTGGTCGGGAGGGCGCTGCCGAGCAGGCCGCCCACGGCGACGCTCAACAGGTGTACGACGGTCGTCGCGATGGTGATGCCCAGGAGCACGGTGGAGGTCTTGAAACGGGTGGCGAAGGTCATCGCCATGAGCTGGCTCTTGTCGCCGAGCTCGGCCACGAAGATGGCGACGAGACTGATCCAGAACGCTTCCAACGGTCCTCTTCCGCGCAAACCGGACCGGAAGCATTGAGCCAGGGGATTTCGGGCACGACGGCTTCGGCCCGGCAGCGTCTTGTCCGTGATGAACTGACTGCCAGGCCGAAGGTCTCGTCCGCCTCACGAAGAAAGGCCCGCGTGACCGGGCGCCGCGAGCGGCGCCAGCGTGTCGACCACGCGATTGGGACTACTCCCCTTCGGTGTTACCAACACACCTTAACAGCCTCGTCAAGGCGACTATTCCCCCAGCGCGCAGCCGACCAGGACCGGCTCGTTGACCAGGGTCACGCCGAACTTCTCGCGTACGCCGTCGCGCACCTCGCGGGCCAGCGCCAGCAGGTCGGCGGCGGTGGCGGCGCCGGACGGGTTGGTCAGGGCGAGGGTGTGCTTGGTGGAGATGCGTACGGGCCCGCGCGCGTAGCCCTTGGGGAAGCCGGCCTGCTCGATGAGCCAGGCGGCGGGCACCTTGCGCGCGCCGCCCGGCATCTCCCAGCCGGGGTGGCCGGGGGCGCGGACGGCCAGCTCGGCGGCCTCCTCCGGGGTGAGGACCGGGTTGGTGAAGAACGAGCCGGCGCTGCGCGTGTCGGGGTCGTCAGGGTCGAGGACCATGCCCTTGCCGCGCCGCAGCGCGAGCACCGCCTCCCTGGCCTCCTCCAGCGGCACCCGGCCGCCGGGCTCGACGTCCAGCCGCCGGGCCAGCTCCTCGTAGCGCACGGGGCCGGAGCGGTCGGAGAGCTCCAGCGCGTACGTCACCGCCAGCACGACGTAACGGGCGGGATCGCGCTTGAACATGCTGTCGCGGTAGGCGAAGCCGCACTGCCTGGCCTCGAGGTCGACGACGTGCCGGGTGCGCCGGTCGTAGGCGCGTACGCACCACACGGTGTGGGCGACCTCCTGCCCGTAGGCGCCGACGTTCTGGATGGGCGTGGACCCGACCAGGCCCGGGATGCCGGACATGCACTCGATGCCCGACCAGCCCTCCGCCACGGCCCGCCGCACCAGCGCGTCCCAGTCCTCGCCCGCCTCGGCGGTGACGATCAGCTGCTCGCCGTCGCGGGAGAAGGACACACCCTGGGTGGCCACCTTGACCACGAGCCCGTCGAAGCCCTCGTCGGCGACCACGACGTTGCTGCCGCCGCCGAGCACGAGCGTGGGCTCGGCGGCCGCGTCGGCCTCGGCGATCAGGGACACGAGCTGCTCCGCCGTGGTCACTTCGGCGAAGTCACGGGCGGGGCCGCCCAGGCCCAGCGTGGTGTACGGCGCGAGCATCTCCATGAGCCACTAGCTTAGGAGGCCCCCGCCATGCCCGGGACTCCCCCGCCTGATCACCCTCTGGTCAGCCGCAGGGCGCCGTCGTAGTTGCGCCGGGCTTCGCGGTCGGCGTAGTCGGCGGGCACGTCGTGGGCGCTCAGCCGCACCAGCGGCGGCGTACCCTCGGGCACGACCAGCTCGCCGCGCAGGCCGAGCGAGAGCGCCAGGTCGGCGTTGCGGACGTAGTGCGCGTCCTCGGGGAGCGCGCTCAGCGCCGCCTGCCGCCGCACGGCGACGATCTCACCGGTCAGCGCCTGGACCCGGCCGGGTCCGGCCTCGCGCAGGCCGTCGTCGTAGAGGTCCGCGCCGTGCCAGCCGGCCGCCGCCGCGCCCTCGGCGATGGCGGCGAGCAGCGGGGTCAGCGCGTCGCCGCGCAGCGCGACGGAGGTCTCCATGAGCACGTGCACGTCCGAGTCGTCGAGGCGCAGCAGCTTGGCCCGGCTCTCGCCCCAGGTCGCGGTGCCGCCGCGCCAGTGCGGCCGCTCGGCCACCCGCCAGAGCGTGACCCGCTCCGGATGCCGCTCGGCCAGCCCGGCCAGTACGTCGCCCGCGCCGTCCACGTCGCCGAGGTCCAGGGCGAGCACCTTGACGTGTGTGTGGTCGAGCAGCGACTCGACGCACGCGCGTACGTCCTGCGGCCAGCCGTCCACCAGCAGGCTCACGGCGGCCGTGACGTCCTGGGTCTCCACGCGCTGGCGCTCGGCGTTCAGTCCGGCGTCGTCGAGCCGGTTGGTGGCGAGGGTGCCGTCCCAGATGCGCTGGGCGTGCAGGAGCTCGTCGCCGTGGTCGCCGTGCTGCCCCGGGTCGCCGGAGAAGCCCAGCTCGGCGGCCGGGTTGAGGCGGGCGTGCGTGCCCCGGGGGTGCGCGCCCGCCGTGCCCACGCCCGTCGCCGGCGAGCCGCCGCCGCCCGTGCCGCCGTGCCCGGCGGCGGCGCCGCCCGATGTGTCGCGTCCCGTGCCCGCGCCGCCCGCCACCTGCTCCGGACGTGCCGGTCGCAGCCGCCCGTGCGGCTTGGCGTCGGTCACGGCGGAGACGGGGATCGACCGGACCGAGGGCCATACCTGTCGCGCAGCTTCAGTCATAGGCAAACGGGTACCCGAGCGTCGCCCGATTTATCATGAAATGTCAGTCGAGCTGGACGACCGCCCGCGCCTTCGACAGCACCTTGGCGTCCCCGGCCCTCGCGGTCAGCCCGATGACCACCCGCCGGTCCTCCAGCTTTTCTTCCACGACGCCGCTGACGGAGATCGTCGCGCCCTGGTCGTCGTCCGGCACGACCACCATGGACGAGAACCGCACCCCGAAGTCCACCACCGCGCCAGGATCGCCCGCCCAGTCCGTCACGAACCGCCCGGCCTGCGCCATCGTGAACATGCCGTGCGCGATGACGTCGGGCAGCCCGACCATCTTGGCGAAGCGCTCGTTCCAGTGGATCTGGTTGAAGTCGCCGGAGGCGCCGGCGTACATCACCAGGTTGAGCCGGCGCACGTTGTAGTCGACGGCCGGGATCTCCTGCCCGACCTCCACCTCGTCGTACTTCACCGTCGCCGCCATCAGCCCGCCCCTCCGCGCTCGACGATCGTGTTGTAGGTGACGCAGACCGGCTCGCCCTCGACGGTCGTGACCTCGCTGCGCACGGTCAGCAGCTCGTTGCGCCCGGCGGAGCGGATGTCGGTGATCGTGGCGGTGGTGACGAGCTGGTCGCCCGCGCAGATCGGGCGTACGTACTCGAACCGCTGCTCGCCGTGGACCACCATGGCGAAGTTGAGCCCGAGGTCGGGGTCGGCCAGGGCCTCGCCGCCGCTCTGGAGGCTGAAGACGATGGGGAACGTGGGGGGCGCGATCACGTCGCGGTAGCCGGCCGCGCGGGCCGCCGCCTGGTCACGGTAGAGCGGGTTGCCGTCGCCGATCGCCGCCGCGAACTCCCTGATCTTCACCCGGCTGACCTCGTAAGGGGCGCTGGGCGGATAGCTCCTGCCCACGAAGTCACGGTTCAAGGCCATCAGTGCTCCCTCGCATGTCCGTCATCCGAGCGCTGCTGAGGCCGACGCTAACAGAACAAGGTTCGGCTGTCGTCGCGGATGGCCGGGTTTTTACGCGAACGCGAGCGGTGCCTAAACACGACAAACCGGCGCCCGCGATCGGGACGCCGGTTGTGCGTGAACAGAGGTTGGGGTGCCCCCCGGCGAGCCGCTATCGGGTCTCGCGGTGCGCGCGGTGGCAGCGGCAGTTGGGGCAGTACTTCTTCAGCTCAAGCCGATCCGGGTCGTTGCGCCGGTTCTTCCGCGTGATGTAGTTGCGGTGCTTGCACTCCTGGCAGGCCAGCGTGATCTTCGGCCTAACGTCGGTGGCAGCCACTGGGGAGTGCCTTTCTACGTTCGGGATATGGACATACCCATGCCCAGGTCAGGTGACCTGGGGCTGGGCAGTAGCGGAGGCCGGACTTGAACCGGCGACACAACGATTATGAGCCGTTTGCTCTGCCAGACTGAGCTACTCCGCCTTTGGGCCGGTGTGAACCCGGCCCCGTAGAGGATACCCGAAGCGGGACCAGAGTCGTAACGCACCTGATCGGGCAAGGGTGGAACCAGTATGCATCAACAACCCCGATAGCAGAAATCCTATTCCCCGCCGGGGTCCGCTCTGCACACTTTCGTGATCAGGGACTGGCACCATCGCCTGCCATGAAACGCATGATCATCATCACCCTGTCCGCCGGCGGCGCGCTGTTGCTGGCCCCCCTGCCCGCCCAGGCGGCGGCCCCCAAAGACCCCGTACGCGCGCTGAAGGCCAAGCTCGTCGCCGGCCACGGCGTCCGCTTCACCGAGACCACCACCCTGGTCGACGGCTCGGACAAGCAGGTGCTGCAGCGCCGTACCGGCACCTTCCAGTTCAGCAGGAAGGGGGTCGCCGCCGCCGACATCACGGCCAAGGACCGCAGGGAGACCGTCCCCGAGCGGGTCATCACCATCGGGAAGGTCTCCTACCTGTCCGGCGGCCTCTGGGCGGAGAAGCTTCCCGAGGGCAAGCGGTGGTATCGCACCGGCGGCCTGCGGGGCGGCGGCGCCGGCTTCTACGGCCAGGTGATCAACCCGGTCGAGCCGAGCACGCTGGCCGCCTTGGTGAAGAAGGGCAAGCGGGCCGGGAACACGCTGACCGGCACGATCACCTTCAAGGAGCTGGACAAGGTCTCGCCGTGGTTCGGGGCCTCGATCCCGCTCCGCTTCCACGACGACACGAAGGTCTCCTACCGCCTCACCCTGAGCGGCGCGGGCCTGGTCACCAAGGTGAGCAGTTCGTACGCCGCCACCGGCGTCTTCGACACCTCGGGCTTCGAGGGCAAGACGATGACCATCGACACCCGCTTCACCTCGTGGGGCAAGCGGGTGTCCATCAAGGCCCCGGCCCCCGCCACGGTGTCCACGAAGGTGGACGACTGACGCGCATTGGCCGCGAACGGACCGCACGAAACACGAACGCCCGGCTCCGAGTGATCTCGGACCGGGCGTTTTTCCTTGTCAGACTGGGAGCCCCCAAACGGAATCGAACCGTTGACCTTCTCCTTACCATGGAGACGCTCTGCCGACTGAGCTATAGGGGCCTGTCCGGCGCTGCGGACAGGTGTAACCATACACGGCACTCAGCGATGACGCGAACTGATCCGGGCCTCGGCGATCTTTCCTGGTCCGGCCCGCCGCGCGGCCAGCTCGACGACCTCACAGAGGTCGGCCAGCTCGACGTGCCGGGCCACCTCGGCCACGGACACGCAGTCGGCGACCACCCGGCCGTGCCTGCGCACACGGAGCACCTGACGCCCGCCCCGCACGGCGCCCACGACGTCGTATCCGTCGAGACCGACCCATCGCCTTTCCATAGCCGCACAGAGTAGCCTCCGGGTCTCTCAATTTCCGCGCGCCACAGACGTCCCGCTCAGTAGCGGTAGAAACCGGCTAGGTCCTTCCGGCCGGCGAGCCGGTCGACGCGGACCCGCGCGCCGGTCTCCGGGGCGTTCATCATCAGGCCGCCGCCCAGGTAGACGCCGACGTGGTGGGTCCGTACGGTGTCGCCGGCGATGACGCCGAAGAAGACGAGGTCGCCGGGGAGAGGGGCGGAGCGGACGCGGTGCATGCGGCGTACGTGGTCGTCGGTGTTACCCGGCCCGAGCACGTCGCGGCCGTGCGCGAGGGCGTACACCCAGCGGGTGAAGCCCGAGCAGTCCAGCCCCCTCGTACGGGCGGCCGGGCAGGGCCGGATCCGGCCCTGGTAGCCCTGGCAGGTGCCGGTGGACGGCCCGGGGGCCTCGGCGTGGCCGCCGCCCCACGAGTACTCGACGCCGAGCCGTCCGAGCTCGTACGCCAGCCGCACGACGCGCGGCTGCGTCCAGGTCGAGACCGGCACGGACGCGACCAAGGTCAGTGCGAGAAGCAGCGCCGTCAGCGGGGCCAGGGCCGTGCGGCGCCGCCCGCTCATAACGTCTCCGTCCCCCCGAAATGGCCAGGTTTCGGAACTTATGGTGCCTTATCGGACTTTGATGGTGAACTTCGTCGTCCCGACGGTCACGTTCATGCCCACCGTCCCCCGGGCCCGGCGCGGCTTGGTGGTGAACGTCAGCGTCACCTTCGACCCCCGCGCGACCTCGGCGACCGTGCAGCGCACCGCCGTGCCGCTCACCCGGCAGCCGTCCGGCGCGCCGACCACCCGCTGCCCGCCGAACGTCCGGGCCGCGACCTTGACGTCCGTGACCGGGTAGGGGCCGGTGTTCCTGAGCGTCACCGTGTAGGACCTGCGACTCTTCGCGGCCGCCGCGACCGAGATCTCGGCCGGCGGGTTGGCCAGGGCCTTGAGGTCGTCCTCGGTGCCGTTGAAGACGTCGCCGCCCCCGGCTAGCGGCCCCTTCTCCGCCGACTGCCAGAAGGTGTGGGACGTCCAGCTCTTCGGCAGCTCACCGGGGTCGGCGCCCCAGCGGGCCAGCCACAGCGGGTGGGCGGCGAAGGCCGCCGAGTCGCCGGTGCACGTCCGCCACCAGCTCGTGGTGGTGTAGATGATCGCCTGGAGGCCGGTGCGCTGTTTGTAGCGCTTCGTGAACGCCTTCAGCCAGGCGACCATGTCCTTCGTGGACAGGCCGTAACAGGAGTTCTTGCCGTTCTTGTCGCGGTACGGATTGTCCTCGACATCGAGCACTCCGGGCAGGGTGCGGCCGTCCGCGATCCAGTCGCCGCCGTTCTGCAGGAAAAAGTCGGCCTGCGTAACCCCATCGGATTCATGCGGTTGCGCGAAGTGATAGGCCCCGCGATACAGACCGGCCGACGCGGCGCCGCCGAACTGCGCGTCGAATACCGGATTGCGGACGTTCGTGCCCTCGGTGAGCTGCACGAACGCGAACTTCCCGCCCCCTTCTGCGACATTCGCCCAGTCGATCTCGCCGGTCCAGTTGCTGACGTCGACCCCGGCCACCCCGTCGGCCGCGGACGCGGTCCCCCAGCTCCCCATAATCCCCGAAACCGCGATTACCGCTAATAGCCCCAGTCGTTTCACGCGGATGATCCTTACGAGGTCTGACAGAACTCCGCAAGGCCGGGAATATCAATAAATCGCATCAGGTCGCCCGCCAGCACCCCGGCGAGGCGCAGCCGAAATCGGCGCCAGGAAGCCGGGAAACCGCACGTCAGAGGCGCTGAAATCACTCGCCGCGACACCCCGCGCCACGTGGTGTTTCCGCAGGTCAGAGCCGTATATGAACGTCACATTCGCGTTTGCCAAAGCCGCTTCTCTCTGCACAAACTGGTGCGGATCCCGATCAACCGAGCCCCCGACCAGGGGTTTCTTCGTCATGCCCGCAGGAGACCGACCGCCATGATCCATGCCCGGGCGCTGACCCGTACGTTCAAAGTCAAGAAGGAGAGGGTGGAGGCCGTGCGCGGCCTCGACCTCGACGTCGAGGCCGGACAGCTCACGGCCTTCCTCGGCCCGAACGGCGCGGGAAAGTCGACCACCCTCCGCATCCTCACCACCCTCCTGCCCCCGACCTCCGGCACCGCCACGGTGGCCGGGCACGACGTGGCGACCGAGCCGGCCGCCGTGCGCGCCCGCATCGGCTACGTCGGCCAGCGCAGCAGCGCCGGCGAGGAGTTCCGCGTCCGCGACGAGCTGGTGACCCAGGGCCGCTGCTACGGTCTGCGCCCCAGGGAGGCCGCCGCCCGCGCCGACGAGCTGCTCGACCTGCTCGACCTCGCCCCGCTGGCCAAGCGCACGCCAGGCACGCTCTCCGGCGGCCAGCGCCGCCGCCTCGACCTCGCGATCGGCCTCGTCCACCGCCCCGACCTGCTCTTCCTCGACGAGCCCTCGACCGGGCTGGACCCGAAGAGCCGCGCCGAGATCTGGCAGCACATCCTCCGGCTGCGCGAGGCGTACGGGACGACGCTGTTCCTCACCACCCACTACCTGGAGGAGGCCGACACCATGGCCGAACGGGTGGTGATCATCGACAACGGCCGGGTCATCGCCGACGGCACCCCGGAGCAGCTCAAGAACGACCTGGCCGGCGACCTCGTCACGCTCACCACGGGCACCGCGGACGACGCCGCGCGGGCCGCCGCGGCCGTCGGCGGCACGGCGGAGGGCACGACCGTGCGCCTGCGGGTCCCCAACGCCGCCGCCGCGATGCCCGAGTGCCTGCGCACCCTCGACGCGAAGCTGGTCGAGGTCGTCACGGCCGAGACCACCCGCCCCACCCTCGACGACGTGTTCCTCGCCCTGACAGGAAGAAGCCTTGCCGATGACGACATTCCTGCGTGACACCGCCACCGTCTTCTCCCGCGAGGTGCGGCCCGCGCTGCGCAACCCGGTGGCGCTGGTGTTCGAGATGGGGCAGCCGCTGCTGTTCCTGTTCCTGTTCGGGGCGCTGCTGGACGGCGCGGTCGGCTCGTCGTGGCAGTGGTTCGTGCCGGGGATCCTCGTGATGATGTGCCTGACCGGGCCCATGTCCTCCGGCTACTCGCTGCTGGTCGAGCTGATCGGCGGCTCGATGGAGCGGCTGATGGTGACGCCGCTCAGCCGGACGGCGATGCTGGTCGGGCGGGCGCTCAAGGCTCTCGTGCTGCTGCTGGTCCAGGCCGTGCTTATCATCCTGATGGCGATCCCGCTGGGCTTCGAGCTGCACGCGGCCGGGGTGCTCGCGGGGCTGGCCCAGCTCGTGGTCTTCGGGGTGGGGCTGGGGGCGTTCTCGTTCGTGCTGGCGCTCAGGTCGGCCCCGGGCGGCACGCTGTTCTACGTGGTCAGCCAGTCGATCCTGTTCCCGCTGCTGCTGCTGTCGGGCGTGCTGCTGCCGCTGGAGAGCGCCCCGGCGTGGCTGCGGGCGATCGGGCAGGTGAATCCGGTGACGTACGTCGTGGACGCGCAACGGGCGTTGTTCGCCGGCGACCTCGCCGACCCGTCGGTCGTGTACGGCACCGCCTCCGCCTGTCTGATCGCCGCGGCCGGCCTCGCCCTGGGCGTCAGGGCGATGCGCAAGGGCTTGATCAGGGGCTGATCGCGAGGAACAGGAACGCCGCGAACAGCACCAGGTGCAGCCCGCTCTGCATGAGCGTGGCCCGCCCCGGCACGACGGTGAGCGTGGAGACGACCACCGTCAGCGCGAACAGCACCATGTGAGTGCCGCCGAGCCCCAGGAACAGCGGCCCGTCGAGCCAGATCGAGGCCACCGCTATGGTCGGGATGGTCAGCCCGATGCTGGCCATCGCCGAGCCGTGCGCCAGGTTCAGGCTGATCTGGACCTGGTCACGGCGGGCCGCCCGGACGGCGGCGATGGTCTCGGGGAGCAGGACCAGCAGCGCGATCGCGACGCCGACGACGGCCTGCGGCAGGCCGGCCGCCGACACGGCCGCCTCGATCACCGGTGACTCCACCTTGGCCAGCCCGACCACCGACACCAGCGCGACCAGCAGCAGGCCGAGGCTGGCCAGGGCGGTGCGGCCGGAGGGCCGGGGCGCGTGCTCCTCGGGGTCGGGGGGCGCGCCGTCCCTGGCGACGGGCAGGAAGTAGTCGCGGTGGCGGACCGTCTGCGTGACGACGAAGAGGCCGTACAGCGCGAGCGAGACCACCGCGGCGAAGCCGAGCTGCGGGCCGGAGAAGGCCGGTCCCCCTTCGCTCGTGGTGAACGTCGGCAGCACCAGGCTCAGCGTGCTGAGCGTGGCCACGGTGCCCAGCGCTTTGCCCGTGCCCTCGGCGTTGAACGCCGCGGTCCGCCGTTTCAGCGTGACGGTGAGCAGGGAGAGTCCCACGATGCCGTTGCAGGTGATCATCACGGCGGCGAAGACGGTGTCGCGGGCCAGCGTGGCCGTCTGGTCGCCGCCGGAGATCATGAGGCTCACGATGAGCGCCACCTCGATCACCGTGACGGCCACGGCGAGCACGAGCGAGCCGAAGGGTTCGCCGACGCGGTGGGCGATGACCTCGGCGTGGTGCACGGCGGCGAGCACCGCGCCGGCCAGGAGGAGCGCGAGGACGAGTACGAGCGGGCCGGCCGGTTCGCGGCCCCAGGAGAGCCCGAGCGAGAGCAGCGCCAGGGCGGGGATGAGTACGGTCCACAGTCGCGCGACGTTACGGATCAGGTACAGGGTGTGCCCCCAGCATTGTGGACGGAACGGACTTATCGCCCCAATAATGCCTTGACATCCCCATTGCTTTGACATGAAAGTGTCCTGGTGTCCCACTTGATCGCGACGAGGATCGTGCCGTGGATCCCCGTGGCGCACCGCCTTGACGTCATCCGCACCGGTGAGACGCCACCTCTCGAATCGACCACGTCCGCGTTCGTCCTCGTCGCCGACGGGCTCGGCAGGACCCTCATGACGTACGTCGACAGGGAGGGCCGCGGCTGGGACATCCCCGGCGGTCACCTGGAGCCGGGCGAGAGCGCCGTCGAGGCGGCGGTCCGCGAGCTGCGCGAGGAGACCGGGCTGAGCCTGCCGGCCGCCGCGCTGACCGCCTTCGCCTGGCAGCGCATCGAGCTGCTGGAGCCGCCGCCGGCCGGCTACCGCTACCCGTCACTCGCCCACATGGCCGTGTTCCGCGCCGTCCTGCCCGGCCCCGGCGCTCCCACCGCGCCGCCCCCCGGCTCCGAGAGCACCCGCGCCGAATGGCTGGCGCGCGAGGAGATCGCGCGGGTGTGCCCCGATCACGTCTGGCGGGTCCTCATCTAGAGGGACCTGGCCCGCTCCAGGTCGTCGGAGCGGTACATCCGCTCAGGAATGGTGGCCAGGGTCGACGGGTGGACCTGCGGCCCCAGCCCGTACAGCTTCTGGAAGCTCATGATGAGCGGACGCCAGGCGTCGGGGTCGATGTGGTCGTCCGTGCCGGCCAGCCTGATCCCCTCGTGCGCCCACACACGCTGCACCCGTACCTCGAAGGCGAGCGTGCCGCCGCCCTCGCCGATCGGGTGGACCGCCTCGACCACGGTCTCCATGGCGACCGGGCACTCGGCGGCCCGCGGCGGCGCGACCGTCTCCGACGGCACCGGCGTCAGCCCCGCGCGGCCGAACTTGTCCGCGACATGCCGGTAGCCCCGCTCCCACTTGCGCTCGGGGACGGGGTCGCTGCCGGTCGTCAGCGCCAGCCGGTCCACGGCCGGGGCCAGGGCGTCGGACGGCAGATTGAGCACGCACTCGCGGGTGCGCAGCAGGTTCTGCGCCGTCTTGGCGCGCGCGCCGAGCCCCAGCAGGCCGCGCCAGCCGAGCCAGAAGGCGGACGACATCGGGGCCAGGTTCGGGGAGCCGTCCTCGTTGAGTGTCGAGATGAGCACGACCGGGGTGCCGAAGTAGAGGATGTTCGGCTCGATGCGGGCGTGCTCGCCGGCGATGGTGGTGGCGGTAGTGGCGGTAGTGGTGGTGTCGCTCATGCGTCCCACTGTCGCGACCGGTCACCGCCGCGCGCTGGCGGCGATCGGACGTTTCAGCGGGAGGGTCCGGTGGGCTCGGGGCGGTCCGGCGTCGGGCCGGAGGCGCCCCGGGCGCTCACTGCTGGTGGCCATCCGGCGGCGGCGCGAACTGGCCGTAGCGGACGTCACGGGTCGGGTCGGCGGGGTGCTGGCCGGGCCGGCCGTACTGGTCGTAGTGGCCCTGCTGACCGTAGTTGCCCTGCTGGTCGTAGTGGCCGGGCTGGCCGTAGTTGCCCTGCTGGCCGTACTGGCCGGGCTGGCCGCCGGGGCCGTACTGGGGGCCGGGGCCGTACTGCGGGCCGGAGCCCTGCTGGGGGCCGGGGCCGTACTGCGGGCCTGAGCCGTACTGGGGGTCGTACTGCGGGCCGGGGTTGTACTGCGGGCCGGAGCCGTACTGGTGGTCGTGGCCGTTGACGTGCTGACCCTGACCCGCGCCGGCCGGGAGCTGATGCTGCTGCCACGGGGGCGAGGGCACCGCATTGTACGCGGGCTGCGCCGGCGGACCGTAGGAGACGCCGGGCCGCTTGCGCCGCGTCAGCAGCCGGACCAGCACCAGGGCCAGCACCAGGACGACCAGCACGCCGCCGCCGATCAGCACCCACATCATCATGGGCTTGGGCGACTCGTCCTTGCCCGCCGAGATCGCCGTCTGCGACTCGCTGATGTACTTGGCCACGTACGGGTGGTTCGGGAAGAGCGCCTGCACCTCGCGGAACTTCGGCAGGGCGTCCTCGAAGTAGTTGCGGAAGTAGTCGTTCAGCGCCTCGTTGTAGCGCGTGGTCGTGGTCGCCTGGGCGGCCTTGATGTTCTTCTCGCCGAGCTTCTCCTTGATGATGCTGACGGGCAGCACGAAGCTCTCGCTCTCCGACGCCTCGCCGCCCTCGCTCACCGTGCCCGCGATCAGCATGCCGATGACCTTGCCGTCCTTGCTGAACACCGGGCCGCCGGAGTTGCCGTGGTAGGACGGGGCCTGGGTCTGGATGTACGGCACGCCGGTCTGCGTGGAGCGCTTGGCGTTGTAAGGCCCCTCGGTCAGCGCCGGCTCCAGCTTCGACTCCAGGCTGAAGAACGGCGTGTTCGTGACCAGGCCGGGGAAGCCGCTGATGTAGAGCGTGTCACCGGTGCGCACGTCGGCGTCCTCGCCGAGCGGCACGGTCGGCAGGTTCTGCTGCCCGTTCACCTTGAGCAGCGCGAAGTCCTTGCCCGGGTAGCTCTCGCCCACCGAGACCAGCTCGGCGGGGACCGCCTTCGCGGTCTTGTCCACGCCGCCGCCGGGCAGGCTCTGCAGCACCGACAGGCTCTGCTTGAGCCCGCGCAGCCGCATGTGGGTGCTGTTGAAGGTGATGTAGATCTGCTGGGCGAGCTTGACCATCTCCTCGTCGGCCTCGATGCCCTGGAGGCCCTTGATGATCTCCTTCGCGTCCTGCTCGTTGAACTTCTTCAGCGCCTGCTGCGCGAAGAGCTGGTTGAGCTCGGTGTCGCCGACCTGGACGCAGTGCGCGCCGGTGACCATGTAGCCGTCCGGGGTGACCCACCAGCCGGTGCACATGCCGCCGACCTCGGCCTCGACCGTACGCTCCGGGGTGGTCTCGACGAGGTAGGTGTCCACGTTGGCGGCGATGCGCTGGAAGAGCCACTTGGCGATGCTGCGCTCGTCGGACGGGATCTTGCCGTTCTGCACGGCGATGACGGCCTGCTGGGTCAGCTGCTGGAAGGCGTTCTCGTTGATCGTGCTCGTCGGGACGGCGACGGTGCCGGTGTAGGAGAAGCTGGTCAGCTGGACCGCCGGCTGCGTGCGCGCGGCCAGCCAGGTGCCGACGGGGATGTCCGGCCGCTGGTCGGGCGACTCGTCGGCCGCCGCGGGGGCCGCGGGCAGCGCGACCGCCAGGACGACCGCCGTACTCGCGGCGATCTTCGCGAAGGTTTTTCTGAAATATCCGCTCACGGTCGGCCATGGTGCGCGATCGCTCTTGTCCATGGCTTGGAGCCGACTTGGGAACCAAGACGGCGGGCGGATCAGGGCGCGGACGGATCAGGTCGCGGGCGGCGGGGGCGCGTTCACCACATCGTAGAGCGCGTGGAAGAGCGGCCAGGTGAGCGCGGCCATCCGGGCGGGCGGTTCGGGGCAGCCGCGCTGCAGCCAGTCGGCCGCGACGCCGTAGATCGCGCCCGCCGTGAACGCGGCCGGCACGTCGTGCGCCTCGCGGACGCGCTCGCGTACGCCGTCGGTCAGCCGGCGGCGGATGTGGTCGGCCACCCGCGCGCTGCCCTGCGGCCCGAGCAGGCTGCGGTAGAGCCCGGCGTGCTCGGCCAGGCTCGCGAAGAACGCCTCCAGCGACCGGGTGGCCTCCCCCTGGAGGTCGGCCGAGTCGGGGCGGGGCGTGGGCAGCGACCTGGTCAGGCCGTCGATCATCGCGGTGCAGGCGGCCTCGGCCAGCTCGTGGACGTCGCGGTAGTGGTCGTAGAAGGCCGTGCGGCTCACGCCGGCGCGCTCGGCCACGTCGGAGACGCCGATCCTGGACAGCTCCCGCTCCTCGACCAGCGTCAGGAGGGCGCGGGCCAGGGCCGACCGCGTACGGAGGACCCGCCGGTCCATGGACGGGGTTCTGCTGTCTTTCATGCCGGACACATATAGCAGTTTACCTTTAGCTGACATGTGTCAGTTAACTTGCAGTTGTAAGGTACTGTGGTCAAGTCCGACCGTCGGGAAGGATCATCGCGAGATGCGCATTTGTGCAGGTCAAGCCAGCGTACGCGAGCGGGGAGAGGCCCTGTGGACGTTCTGATCGTCGGCGCGTCCGCCGCCGGGCTGAGCACCGCCGAGGCGCTGCGCCGGCTCGGCCACGACGGCCGGCTGACGCTGCTGGACGCCGAGCCCCACCTCCCCTACGACCGGCCGCCGCTGTCGAAGCAGGTGCTGGCCGGAGCCTGGGAGCCGGAGCGCGCCCGGCTGCGCGGCCAGGCCCAGCTCGACGCCCTGGAGGCGGAGTTCGTCCGGGGCGAGCGCGCCGTGTCGCTGGACGTCGCCGGGCGCGCGGTCACCACCGCCTCGGGGCGCGTCCTGCGCGCCGACGCCGTGGTCCTCGCCACCGGACTCACCCCGTGCCGGCTGCCGGGTCAAGGCGGCCTCGCGGGGGTGCACGTGCTGCGCGGCCTGGACCACGCGCTCACCCTGCGCGCCCACCTGACCGCCGGCACCCGGCTCGTGGTCGTCGGCGAGGGCGTGCTGGGCGGCGAGATCGCCGCCACCGCCCGCGGCCTCGGCCTGGAGGTCACCCTCGCCGGCCTCGGCCCGGCCGTGCTCGGCGACCAGCTCGGCCCGTTCGTCAGCGGCCTGCTCACCCGTACGCACGCCGGCCGCGGCGTCCGGCTGCGGCTCGGCGTCGCGGTGGAGGGCCTGGAGGGCGAGGGCGGCCGGGTCACCGGCGTGCGGCTGGCCACCGGCGAGACGCTGCCCGCCGACGTCGTCGTGGTCGCCGTCGGCTCCCGCCCGGCCACCGGCTGGCTCGACGGCAGCGGCCTCGCCCTGGGCGACGGCGTGGAGTGCGACTCCCGCTGCCGCGCCGCCGAGGGCGTCTACGCGGTCGGCGACGTAGCCTCCTTCCACCACGAGGAGCTCGGCAGGCGGCTGCGCCTGGAGAACCGCACCAACGCCACCGAGCAGGCCCAGACGGTCGCGGCGAACGTGCTCGGCGCGGACCGCCCGTACACCCCGATCCCCTACTTCTGGACCGACCAGTACGACGTCAAGATCCAGGCCCACGGCCTGCCGTCGCCCGCGGCCGAGGTGACCGTCACCGAGGGCGACCCCGAGCAGCACCGTTTCGCCGCCCTCTACCGGGAGGGCGGCCAGGTCACCGCCGTGCTCGGCTGGAACATGCCCAAACAGGCCCGTCTGCTGCGCCAGCAGGTCCTGGTCCAGCCGCTCACGACCGCGTGACGACGTTTCCACCGACCCCTCAAGGAGAAGCCGAATGAGCATCGACGAGCAGGTCCTGCCCTACCCCATCCCGAACGACGCGGCGCTGCGGCCGCCCGCGGAGTGGGCCGAGCTGCGCGGCACGTGCCCGGTGGCGCACGTCGAGCTGCCGAGCGGCGACCGGGCCCGGCTGCTGACCCGCTACGAGGACGTCCGGCAGGTGCTGGCCGACCCGCGCTTCACCCGCCAGCTCAACGCGCCCGACGCGGCCCGGCTCTCGGCCGACGGCGGCGGCGTGTTCAACAGCGAGATGGCGATGATCATCCCCGACAGCGGGGAGGAGCACCAGCACTGGCGGCGGCTGGTCAGCAAGTGGTTCACCGCCAAGCGGATGAACGCCATGCGGCCCGCGATGGCCAGGATCGCCGAGGACCTCATCGACGAGATGGTCGAGCGCGGCGCGCCGGGCGACCTCAAGGCGTCGCTGGGCTTCCCGCTGCCGGTGTACGTCATCTGCGACATGCTGGGCGTGCCGGCCGAGGACCGCGACCGGTTCTCGTACTGGTCGGACACCCTGCTCAACCTCACCCGCTACGGCAAGGACGAGACCGAGGCCGCCCAGGCCGAGTTCTTCCAGTACATGACCGACCTGCTGGCCGGCAAGCGCGCCGAGCCAGGCGACGACCTGCTGAGCGAGCTGATCGCGGCCGGGGGCCCCGAGAACGGCGGGCTCGACGACCTGCAGATCCTGGTCACCGGCATGGCGCTGCTGGTCGCCGGGCACGAGACCACCGCCAACATGATCGGCAAGATGGTCTCCATGCTGCTCGCCGACCGCAGCCGCTGGGAGGCGCTGCTGGCCGACCGGTCGCTGATCCGCACGACGGTCGAGGAGTCGCTGCGCCTCGACGCCAACTCCGGCTTCGGCCTGCCGCGCTACCTCAAGGAGGGCACCGAGGTCAGCGGCGTCGAGCTGCCCAAGGGCACCACGGTCATCTGCAGCATGGCCGCCGCCAACCGGGACGAGAGCGCCTTCGAGGCCGCCGAGGAGTTCGACCTGACCCGCAGCCCCAACCCGCACCTGGCGTTCGGCGCGGGCGCGCACTCCTGCCTCGGGCAGGCGCTGGCCCGTACCGAGCTGCAGGTCGTGCTGGAGGTGCTGCTGCGCAAGCTGCCCACCCTGGAGCTGGCCGCCCCCGAGGCGGAGCTGGAGCGCGTCGAGGGGCTGGCCGTCGGCGGCCTCCGCACCGTTCCGGTCCGCTGGTAACCGTTCTGACTGAGGAGACATCTGCCATGAAAGTGACCATCGACGAGGACAAGTGCTGCGGCGCGGGGCAGTGTGTGCTCATCGCGCCGGAGGTCTTCGACCAGCGTGACGAGGACGGCATCGTCGTCCTGCTGGACGCCGAGCCGGGCGCCGACCGGCACGCCGCCGTGCATGAGGCGGCCGCGGTCTGCCCCGCGTTCGCCATCGAGGTGAGCGAATAGCGGCGAAGCGGCTTGTTTCCGCTTTGCGCAAATGGGCAGCACTCGACTGTCAGGTTAAGAAGCGTTGACCTGCCCAAGGGTCAGGTCGCCAAGCGACAGGAGCGTGCAGCGTGGCAGTCACCGGCATCATCTCCGCCCTCATCATCGGGCTCGTCATCGGTGTTCTCGGCCGTCTGGTCGTGCCCGGACGCCAGAGCATCCCGATCTGGCTCACCATCGTGATCGGTATCGTCGCCGCGCTGATCGGCACCGCCCTCGCGGCCGCGTTCGGGGTCGCCGACACCAAGGGCATCGACTGGATCGAACTGATCCTCCAGGTGGTGCTCGCCGGCATCGGCGTGGCGGTGGCGGCCGGGATGTACGGCCGACGCAGCGTGCGGTAAGCAGCCCGAGCGCTTCCCCCTCGCCGCCCGCATCGCGCGGCGGCGAGGGGGCTTTTCCTTTGTGGTGGTTCGACCAACTTGTACGTGTTAAGCGATCTGCAACCGTTCGGCACGTTCACGCGCGACACTTGAGTGTGTGAACGGCGTCCGAGGGCTGCTCGCGGGCACATGTCGCCAGCCGTTCCGCCGACGTCGAGGACGGAGGAAGGATGGACAAGCCGGCCGCCATGACGCTGCCGATCGACGCCGACCTGGCCAGGATCCGCCAGGCGGTGCGTGGCTTCGCCGAGGAGGCGGGGCTGGCGGGCGAGCGGCTCCAGAACCTGGTGCTCGCGGTCAACGAGGCCGTCACCAACGTCCTGGACCACGGGGCCGGCACCGGCTCGGTCCATCTGTGGCGGGCGGACGAGGGCGTACGCGTGCAGATCGTCGACCCGGCCGGGCGGCTCCGGCCCGCCGACCTGGACCGCTCGCCGCCCTGGCCGCCCACCCACGGGATGGGGCTCTGGGTGATCCGCCAGGTCTGCGACGAGGTACGGCTGGACCATCCGGAAGGCCACTCCCGGCTGGAGCTCTTCATGGCCTACCGGCCCGTCGCCGAGTCCCGCGGCGCGGCGTCGGCCGCGGACGCGCCTCCGCGCGGCACCCGGCCGCCGACACCCCGGCACCCGCTGCGGCTGCACCACCGCCGCGAGACGCCGGCCCCGGACGACTCCCCCGAGGACGACCCGGGGCGCTCCCGGTTCCAGGACGCCGCCGGCCAGTCCTGACCCGTCACCGGCCGGCGGTGGCGTGGTCCACCTCGACCACGATGTGGGGCTCCAGCGCCGCCAGGAAGTCCGCCGCGTCGAAGATCTCGCCCGCCGAGGCCACCCCGACGGCCTTGGTCCGCCCGGTGAGGATCCGGTGCACGGCCTCCACGGCGAGCGGGGCGCTGACGGCGTAGATGTCCTGCCCCCTGGCCACGGCCCGGCGCTCGGCCGAGCCGGCGCGGACCCGTACGTCCACGACGAACGACTGCGCCGAGCGCCCGAGCTCGTCCACCGCGACCGGGGCCGGCGTGTCGGCGCCGGAGAGGTCCTTGGCCGCCTCGACGGTCATGTACGAGCACACCTCGGGGATCGCCAGGTGGCTCGGCACGGTCACGATGTCGGCCATCGAGAACTCCCCGATCACGTCGCGCACGCCCGCCGGCTCCGGGAACGACCACGTGCCGGTCGGCGCGGCGTCGTCGCGGTACTCCAGCCGCCCGCCCGCGTAACGCACCCGCCGGCCGCCCCGCCGCCGCCGGGAGACCGCGCCCGCGTCACGGGTGCCGGTCGTGGGGTGCCAGCTGTCCAGCCCGTACGCCACGTGCGCCGAGTCCGCCTCCTGCCACTCGCCCATGGCCGCCGTGACCAGCAGGTCGCCGAGACCGCCGTAGAAGGCCATCGCCGGCACGACCACGGCCCCCGCCTTCTCGGCCCGCTCGGCGAACAGCGTGAACGTGTCCAGGTTCGCCTCGATCTCGGCCGCCACGTCCACGTAGGGGATCCCGGCCCGCAGCGCCGCCTCGACCACGGGACCGGCCGTGTCGGCGAACGGCCCGGCACAGTTGATCACCGCGTCGGCCCCGGCCAGCGCCCGGTCCAGCGCCGCCGGGTCGTCCACCGACGCCTCACGGACCTCCAGCTCCGGGTGCTCGGCGGCCAGGTCCCGCAGCTTGCCGCCGTCCCGCCCGGCGAGTACGGGCACGAGCCCGCGCCGCCGCAGCTCCGCCACCACGAAGCGGCCCGTGTGCCCGTACGCGCCGTAAACCGTGATCATCACATCTCCCTTGCCGCCGGAAAGCCTCACCCCCACATCGTGGCGGGGCAGGTGCTCACCGCACGAGCGTCCGGAACGACACGATGCGTACAATTCCGGACGTGAGCACAGTAGCGATAGCCGTCGCCGACGGGATACTCCACTTCGAGCTGGCCCTGGCCTACGAGCTGTTCAGCGGCGCGCCGCCGATGCCGGTCAGCCACTGGTACGAGCCCGTGATCTGCGGCGCGGCGCCCGTACGGGCCGACGGCCGGTTCCTGCTCGAACCCGACTGCGGGCTCGACCGGCTCACGAGCGCCGACACCGTGATCGTCCCCGGCTGGGCCGAGGTCGACGTGGACCCGCCGGCCGACCTCGTCGCCGCCGTCCGCGCCGCGTACGACGCCGGCGCGCGGGTGGCCTCGCTCTGCACCGGCGCGTTCGTCCTGGCCGCCGCCGGGCTGCTCGACGGGCGGCGAGCGACCACGCACTGGGCGCACGCCGAGGCCCTGGCCGCCCGCCACCCCGAGGTCGAGGTCGACGCCGACGTCCTCTACGTGGACGAGGGCAGCGTGCTCACCTCCGCGGGCAAGGCCGCCGCCCTGGACCTGTGCCTGCACCTCGTCCGCCGCGACCACGGCTCGGCGGTCGCCAACGCGATCGCCCGGCGGCTGGTCGTCGCGCCGCACCGGCCCGGCGGCCAGGCACAGTTCGTCGCCACCCCCGTGCCGGAGCCGGACGGCCACCCGCTCGGCGAGCTGCTCGGCTGGACCGTCGAGCACCTGGACCAGCCGCTCACCGTGGAGGACCTCGCCCGCCGGGCCAACCTCAGCTCGCGCCACCTCGGCCGCCACTTCAAGTCCATGACCGGCACCACGCCGCTCCAGTGGCTGCACACCCAGCGGATCCGGCGCGCCCAGGAGCTCCTGGAGACCACGGACGACAGCGTGGACGCCATCGCGGCGGCCACCGGCATGGGCACCGCGGCCACGCTCCGCCGCCACTTCAACCGCACGGTCGGCGTCCCGCCCGACGCCTACCGCCGCACCTTTCGTACCGGCAGGATCGCCGGCTGAGAACGTACGCTACCGATCATGACCGTTCCCCTCAGCGACGCCGTCCGGCGGCTCCTCGACGCGCCCAACGCCGGCGTCCTCGCCACCGTCAACCCCGACGGCAGTCCGCAGACCTCCGTCGTCTGGATCGGCACCGACGGCGACGACGTCGTCATCTCCTCCCAGGCCGGCCGGCGCAAGATCCGCAACCTGGAACGTGACCCGCGCGCCAGCCTGTGCGTCTTCGACCTCGCCGACTCCGAGCGCTACGTCGAGGTCCGCGGCACGGCCACGGTCACCGTGGACGAGGGGCGGCGGCTGGCGGTGTCCCTGGCCGAGCGCTACGAGGGCGAGGGCGCCGGTGAGGAGTACCTCCGGCTCCCTCCGGAGGCCGTCCGCGTCGTCATCCGTCTCACCCCGCATCGCGTGCTGGGTCAGGTGACCTGAGCTAGCGTGGAGGGGTGAGGCGTTACCGTAACGGCCGCTCGGCGGCGGCCCTCTCCGGCGGGTACGCCGCGCTGGTGGCGCTCCTCGGCGTCGTCTCCGTGGTCATCCTGCTGACCGTCCAGGACCCGATCCTGATCACCGGCGTCATCCTCATGATCGTCACCCTCCCCCTCGGGCCGCTCGTGTGGTGGGCCTGGGACGTGGTCCCGCTCGAGCTCAGGGACCCCGTCCTGCTGATCGTGATCCTCACGGTCGTGGGGCTGCTGCAGGCGTACGTGCTGTGGCGTCTCGCCCGGGGCCGGGCGCTGCAAGGATGAAGCCCGCCGCCCTGCCGGGTGACCGGGACATGCGGGTCTGGGACGTGCTGTGCGCCGGGACCACTCTGGGAGTCCTCGCCTGGGGCGCGGTCGGCGCGTGGACGGCCGCCACGGTCGAGACCTACCCGTGGAACGCCTGGATCCCGTTCCCCGTCGGCGCCGCCAAGGGGGCGGTGCTCGGGCTGCTCGCCGCCGCCGCCGTTCTCGCCGTCCTGCCCAAGGGGCCGCGGCTCGGGCGGAGCGGGCCGGCGTTCTGCGCCGCGTTCGCCGGCGGCGCCTCCGCGCTCGCGCCCGAGATCCGGGGCAACGGCGGGCACGCCAACGAAGGACCCCTGGCGATCCTGTTCTGCTGGTCCGTCGGGCTGCCGGTGCTGTTCGCCGGGCTGGTGCGATGGGGCCTGCTCCTTGGCCGTCGGGCGGGCGGCGGGAGACCGGCTGAGCCGGCCGCGGCGATCAGGCCGGTCGTCCGGCCCTGACCCGGTCGTGGTGCTCGCGTACGACGGTGAAGCCGGCCGACCGGTACAACGCCACGGCGGCCTCGTTCGCGGCCGGTGTCACCACGGCGACCGCGCTCGCGCCGCTCCGGGCGAGCGCCGCGCACGTGCCCAGCACGGCCTCGCGGCCGTAGCCGTGCCCGCGGTGGTCCGGGTGGGTGCCGACCGGCTCCAGCAGCCCGCACCTGCCCGCGCCGGCGAACCAGCCGGTCGCGGCGGCGGCGGGCTCCCCCGCCGGCGTGCGCACGAGCGTCTCCACGGCCAGCTCGCCCGCCGGCGACCGCCTCATCGCCCGCCACCGCTCGACGGTGAACGTGGAGCCCTCGAACGCGGCCCGCTGCACCAGCACCCGATCGGCCGCGTCGTCCGCGCCTACCGGCTCGCCGTGGTCCGGGACCGGGCGCGGCGTCCACGACATGACCAGCCACGGCGAGTCCTGGTCGAGCCCCCATCCGGGCATCGGCAGGCCGTCGCACCAGTCGTCGCCGGGCCCCAGCGCCTCCTCGGCGTCGGCCGAGAGCGCCTCCAGGTCGGCGCCGGGGGCGGCCGTCACGCGCAGCACGGGACCGTCGAGAAAGCCGGCCGCCACCGGCTCCCCGTCATCGAGCCAGAGCAGAACGGCCGCGTCGTCGAAGTGTAGATACCACCCCACGTCCCCGGGATGGAGGCCGCCGCCCGGCACGTCGGCCGGCGTCCACGCGCACAGCGCCCGCAGCGCCGGGCCGGTCTCCGCGGGGGTCAGGCGGCGGCGTACGAGCGAGGACATGGACGGCAGCCTAGCCCGGCTCGCTCTCCTGTGACAGGGGCGCACAATCGGGCACGTGGTCCCGCAGGCCCAGACGGCTCTCGTAGATGTCGACCTTGTGAGTGATCAGCTTGAGGCATTCGTCGAGCTCGTGCCGCTGGGCGAGCACGCGTTCGCGGTGCTCGCGCAGCACCTCGAGCCGTTCGGCCTCGTTGCCCTGGCCGGCCCTGACGAGCTCGGTGTAGCGCCGGATGTCGGTCAGGGGCATGCCGGAGGCCCGCAGCCGGATGCACACGCCCAGCCAGTCGACGTCGCCCTCGTCGTAGATCCGGTGTCCCGCGGCGCCTCGCCGCACGGGCTGGGCCAGCAGGCCCTCCCGCTCGTAGAACCGGAGGGTGTGCACGCTGAGCCCGGTGCGTTCGGCGACCTGGCCGATGCTCAAACCCGACATGTCATTCAGTTTGCCTTAGAGCGCACTCTAGATCCTACGGTTCGCAATCATGAGATATCGCATCCTCGGCGGCACCGGCATCGAGGTCAGCACCTACTGCCTCGGCACCATGATGTTCGGCGCGGCCGGCAACCCCGACCACGACGACAGCATCCGCATCATCCACACCGCGCTCGACCACGGCATCAACTTCGTCGACACCGCCGACATGTACTCGGCGGGCGAGTCGGAGGAGATCGTGGGCAAGGCGCTGCAGGGCCGGCGGGACGACGTCGTCCTGGCGACCAAGGTGCACTTCCCGATGGGAGAGGGGCCCAACCGCGGCGGCAACTCGCGGCGCTGGATCACGCGCGCCGTCGAGGCGAGTCTCAGGCGGCTGCGTACGGACTGGATCGACCTCTACCAGATCCACCGCCCCGACCACCGTACGGACATCGAGGAGACCCTCTCCGCGCTGACCGACCTGGTGCGCCAGGGCAAGATCCGGGCCTTCGGCAGCTCGGCCTTCCCCGCCCACGAGACCGTCGAGGCCTACCACGTGGCCCGGCAGCGCGGCCTGTACCGGTTCCGCACCGAGCAGCCGCCGTACAACATCCTGGCCCGCGGCATCGAGGGCGACGTGCTTCCCACGGCGCAGCGGCTCGGCATGGGCGTGCTCACCTACAGCCCGCTGGGCTGGGGGTTCCTGACCGGCCGCTACCGCAAGGGGCGGGAGATCGACCTGTCGCAGGGCCGCGCCGCCCGCGCCCCCGAACGGTTCGACCCGTCGGTCCCGGTCAACGCCGCCAAGCTGGAGGTCGTAGAGGGGCTGGTGAAGCTGGCGGACGAGCTCGGCCGCACCCTGCCCGAACTGGCCGTCGCCTTCGTCGCCTCCCATCCGGCGGTCACCTCGGTCATCCTCGGGCCCCGTACGATGGAGCAGCTTGAGGGCCTGCTGAAGGGCGCCTCGCTGACGCTCGACGACGCCGCGCTCGACCGGATCGACGAGCTCGTGCCGCCCGGCACCAACGTCTACCAGCCGGTCGCCCTCTGGAACCCGCCACCCCTGACCGACCCCGCGCTCCGCCGCCGCCCGCCGGGCGACCGCGCCGCGAGCTGACTCAGACCCTGACCCCGCCCCCGCCCCCGCCTGTCACCGTCACCTGGGGATCGCCGGCGCCGTGCAACCAGGGACGACCTCCCGAGCGTCTGGGACAGCGAGTGATCATCGCCGACCCGGTTCCGGAAAGGGAGAAGACGGAGTGCGAAAGACGACGAAGAGAGCGGCGGGCGCGTTCCTGCTGGTCGCCGCATCCATCATCGTGTTACCCCCCGCTCACGCGAGCGCCGGGGCAGCGGGGAACGCCCGCAGCGTCACCCTGATCACCGGCGACCGGGTGGTCCTCGCACCGGACGGAAGTCCCCTGATCACGCCGGGCAAGGGAAGGGAAGGCATCGACTTCCACACCTTCGGCAGCGGCGAGCGGTTGCGGGTCGTGCCGGGTGACGCGATCGAGCCCCTGCGGCAGGGGCGCCTGGATCCGCGCCTGTTCGAGGTGAGCACGCTGGCCGCGTCCGGTTACGACGACCGGAGCCGGCACCTGGCGCTCGTCGTCACCGGTGCGCCCGCGCTCAGATCGTTGCGCGGCGGGGCGGGGCAGCGGACGCTGGCCGCCGTCGACGGTTTCGCCGTGCGGCAGGACAGAGCGCAGGCCGTCCGGTTCTGGCAGGACCTGCGGAACGTCGAGGGCAAGATCTGGCTCGACGCGCGCGTGAAGCCGTCCCTTGACACGAGCGTCAAGCAGATCGGCGCTCCCGCGGCCTGGGCGAAGGGGCTCACCGGCGCGGGAGTCAAGGTGGCGGTGCTGGACAGCGGCATCGACAGTGCCCATCCTGACCTGGCCGGGAAGGTGGTCGCGCGAGCCGACTTCACCGAGACGCCCGACGAACGCGATGTGTCCGGTCACGGCACGCACGTGGCGTCCACCATCGCGGGCACCGGAGCGTCCTCCGGCGGCAGGTACCGCGGGGCGGCGCCGGACGCCCAACTGCTGGACGGCAAGGTGTGCGAACCGGATTTCTGCACCTACTCCGCCATTCTGGCCGGGATGCAGTGGGCCGCCGACCAGGGCGCCCGGGTGGTCAACATGAGCCTGGGCGGCCTGGACGAGCCCGGTCTCGACCCGTTGGAGGAGGCCGTTCAGCGACTGAGCGAGAGCCACGGGACGCTGTTCGTGGTCGCGGCGGGCAACGACGGGGCCGACCGTTCGGTCAGCTCCCCCGCCAGCGCGGACGCCGCCCTGGCCGTGGGGGCCGTGGACCGGACGGACCGGCTGGCGGACTTCTCCAGCAAGGGCCCGCGCGTGGGCGACCACGGGCTGAAGCCGGAGATCACCGCACCTGGTGTGGAGATCACCGCCGCGCGGAGCAAGGACAGCGCGGGCAGCGGCCCGTACGTGGCCATGTCGGGGACCTCGATGGCGACCCCGCACGTCGCGGGAACGGCCGCGCTGCTGGCGGGCGCGCACGCGAACTGGAAGGCGGCCGAGCTGAAGGCCGCGCTCATGGGCTCGGCCAGACCACAGCCGCAGACGGGGGTGTTCGCCCAGGGAGCGGGACGCGTGGACGCCGAGCGGGCGGCCACGCAGACGGTGACCGCGGACCCGCCCGGCCTGGGGTTCGGCCTGCAGCGCTGGCCCCATGCCGACGACGAGGTGCTCACCAGGAAGCTCACCTACCGCAATCACGGTGACTCGCCGGTCACCCTCGACCTCGGCGTCACGTCGGGCACGACCTTCTCGGTGAGCCCGGCCACGCTGACGGTGCCCGCGGGCGGACAGGCAGAGGCGACGGTGACGGCGGACACGCGCACGGGCGAGCCCGACGGCTTCCTCGGCGCCTTCGTCGAGGCCAAGGGGCCGGGCGGCGTCGTGGTGAGCACGCCCGCCGCGGTGGAGAAGGAGATCGAGAGCTACGACCTGACCGTCAACCAGACCGACCGGTCGGGCAGGCCGACGGCCGACTATCAGATGGTGATCTGGCGGCTGGACGCCGCGGAGCCGTCGCCCCAGGTGTTCTGGCCGACCGAGAGCTCGATGACCTTCCGCCTGCCGAAGGGCGAGTACCTGCTGGACTCCACCGTCCTGAGCGAGGACGGCGTGGCGCTGCTCGTGCAGCCACGCCTGCGCCTGGACAGGGCGTGGACCGTCGAGGCGGACGCCCGGCTGGGCCGGCCCACGGCGATCCGCCCGCCCACGCCCGGCGCGGAGCTGAAGGAGGGCAGCGTCGCGTACTTGTTCAGGACGCCCGGCCGGTTGAACGTCAGAGGCTGGTACCCGAGGAGCTTCGCCAGGGCGTTCACCGCGCAGCTCGGCCCCTAAGCAGACGGAAGAGGGCATGCTCACCCGGGTGAGCGCGCACTACCAGGCGGGTCAGGACAGCTACCGGCTCGCCTGGTTCGAGCGGGACCGCATGATCACCGGCTATGACCGGGCGGTGGATCCCAAGAGTCTGGCGCGCGTACGTGTCGACGTCGCGGAGCATCTGCCTGGCGCCCAGGTGCTGGTCAGCCGTCAGGCCGCGCCGAGCCATGGCGTCATGCCCACGAGGTATGACGGCCTGCACGAGCTCACCCCGCCGTCGACGTTGACCGAGTACGTCAACACCGACGACGGCATCCGCTGGTACGCCACCATGGTCGAGTACGGCGCCGACGACCAGATCAACACGCTCTCGTCCGCGCCCGTGCGGCTGCGGCCGGGCAGCGTCAGCACGGAGTTGTGGAACCGCGGCCTGTTCGGCCCCTCACTCCCGGCGGAGGACCAGCCGCGCGAGGTCGCGAGCCGCACCGGCGACACGATCGCGGTGGATCTGCCGATGTTCGGCGACGGGCGCGGGTCGATCGGGGACTCCTGGCCGGCCACCGAGCACGTGTCCCTCTACCGCGACGGCCAACTCGTCGGCGAGAGCGACTGGCTCATGGAGAGTTTCACCGTACCGGCGGGCGGGGGGACGTACCGGCTGGTCGCCGACGCGGAGCGGGGAGAGTCCGCGGTGTTGTCCACGCGCAGCTCGGCGACGTGGACGTTCCGGTCGGAGAGTACGAGCTCGCCGACCCGGCTGCCGCTGTCCGTGGTGCGGTTCACCCCTGACCTCGACGCGCGCAACTCCGCTCCGGCGGGGCGGCGCTTCATGGTGCCGTTCACCGTGCAACGGCTCGCCGGAAGCGCGGCGGGCCCCGCGCGTGAGGTGGTCGTGGAGGTGTCGTACGACGACGGCGCGACCTGGAGCCGGGCGAAGACCGCCGGGTCCAAGGTCGTCCTGGACCATCCTGGGCGCAGCGGGTTCGTGTCGCTTCGGGCCCGTTCGACCGACGTCAACGGCAACACGGTGGAGCAGAGCGTGATCCGCGCCTACCGGATCACCGCTCCGTAACGGTACGTCCGCTCCCGGCGGTCCCTGGCGGGGCCGCCGGGAGCGTGAGCCGCGCCCCCGCCGCCCGTCGGCTCGTACCATGTCGACGTGGGATCGACCGTGCCGCGATGGGAGATCACGCTCCCGTCGCCTCCCGGCGGCCTGCCCGGGGTCACGATGGCGGGCTTCAGCGACCGCGCCAACGAGCTCACCGACCTCGCGCTGGTGCCGCACCCCGCCGTCACCGTGCTGTTCGACCTCGGTGACGAGCCGTTCGTGATCGAGGACGGCCGCGGCGCGCGGCAGCGGGAGCGCGTCGTCGCCGGGCTCGCGCCCGACCGGGCCCGCGGGCGAGGGCTGGTCAGGAGCTGGGAGTGCCTGCAGGTGCGACTCTCGCCGCTCGTCGCCCACGCCGTGCTGGGCGCGTCCGCGGAGCTGGGCGGGACGGTGGCCGCGCTCGACGACCTGTGGGGACGCGAGGCCCTGCTGATCCAGGAACGCCTGCGCGAGGCCAGCTCCTGGCGGGAGCGCTTCGCGATCGCGGAGACCGCGCTCGCCCGCAGGGCCGACCCGCGCCGCACGGTGGACCCGGAGGTGGCCTTCTCCTGGCGGCGGATGGTGGCCGGCCGGGGCCGGGTACGCGTCGGACGGCTGGTCGCCGAGACCGGCTGGAGCCGCAAGCGCCTGTGGTCCCGCTTCCGCGACCAGATCGGCCTCACCCCCAAACGGGTCGCCCAGCTCATCCGCTTCGACCACGCGGTCCACCGCCTGGCCGCCGGTCAGCGGGCCGCCTTCGTGGCGGCCGAGAGCGGCTACGCCGACCAGTCCCACCTGAACAGGGACGTCATGGCCTTCGCCGGGACCACGCCGACGGCGGTCGCGCGCTCGCCGTTCCTCGCGGTCGACGACGTCGCCTGGCCCTACATGGCGGGAAAAGGGTTGGACGGGACGACGTCCGGGCTTGTAGCTTGCAGGCGACCGTGACGCCGCCCGAGGAGGTGAGACCCATGAACGCTGTATCGCTGTGGGTGCTCCCCCTCCCCGTCACGGCCGGGCGATCGATGTAGGTGTCGCCGGGAGCGCCTTCCTGACAAGGCACTTCCGAAAGGCAACACCTGTGCACTCTTCCCCCTTCGACGTGATCATCGCCGGGTGCGGTCCGACCGGCGCGATGCTGGCCGCCGAACTGCGGCTGCACGACGTCCGGGTGCTCGTCCTGGAGCAGGAGACCGAGCCCAAGTCCTTCGTACGCATCGTCAGCCTGCATGCCCGCAGTCTGGAGCTGATGGCGATGCGCGGGCTGCTGGACCGCCTCCTCCCGCATGGCAGGCGGCGTCCGGCCGGCGGCATCTTCGCCGCCATCGCCAAACCCGCGCCCAAGAGCCTCGATTCCGCGTACGCCTACTTGCTGGGCATCCCGCAGCCCGTCGTCGAACGCCTGCTGGAAGAGCATGCGATCAAGCTGGGCGGGCAGGTCCGGCGCGGCCGCGCGGTCACCGGCCTCGCGCAGGACGACGAGGGCGTGACCGTCGAGCTGGCCGACGGCGAACGGCTGCGTACGCGCTATCTCGTCGGCTGTGACGGCGCGCGCAGCACGGTACGCAAACTGCTCGGAGTCGGCTTCCCTGGCGAGCCCTCGCGCACCGACACGCTGATGGGCGAGATGGAAGTGGGCGTACCGCAGGAGGAGATCGCCGCCAGGACGGCCGAACTCCGCGACACCCATCACCGATTCTGGCTCCGGCCCTTCGGCGAAAGGATCTACAGCGTCCTGGTCCCCGCCGCGGAAGTCAGCGACCGCGCGCAACCGCCCACCCTCGACGACTTCCGGCGACAGTTGCACGCCATCGCCGGTACCGACTTCGGCGTGCACTCCCCGCGCTGGCTGTCCCGCTTCGGAGACGCCACCCGGCTGGCCGAGCATTACCGGGCCGGGCGGGTGCTGCTGGCCGGCGACGCGGCACACATCCACCCGCCGATCGGCGGCCAGGGCCTCAACCTGGGCGTCCAGGACGCCGTCAACCTCGGCTGGAAACTGGCCGCGCAGATCCGCGGCTGGGCCCCTGACACGCTGCTGGACACGTACGAGGCCGAACGCCGCCCGGTCGCCGAGGACGTGCTCGACAACACCCGCGCCCAGACGGAACTCCTGTCCACCGAACCTGGCGCCCGGGCCGTACGCAGGCTCCTCACCGAACTGATGGACTTCGACGAGGTGAACCGCCACCTGACCGAGAAGATCACCGCAACCGCCGTCCGCTACGACTTCGGTCCGGGCCCCGACCTCCTCGGCCGCCGCCTCCCCGACCTCGAAGTGGAACAGGGCCACCTCTACGGCCTGCTGCACCACGGCCGCGGCCTGCTGCTGGACCGCACCGGGCGCCTGACCGCCGGCGGCTGGTCCGACCGCGTCGATCACCTCGCGGACCCCTCTGCGGCACTGGACGTCCCGTGCGTCCTGCTCCGCCCCGACGGCCACGTCGCCTGGATCGGCGACAACCAGCAGGACCTGAACGACCACCTCTCCCGCTGGTTCGGCAAGCCCGCCGCCCAGGCACCCGCGATCAGTCGAGGCCGGTGAGATCGTACGCGACGTCGGCCAGCCTGATCGCGCGGATTTGGGGGTCGTCGATCAGGGCGCGGAGGTCGGCGACGCGGGCGTGCTGGGTGACATAGGCGTACGCCAGGCCGTCGGCGGCCCACTTTCGCAGCAGCTTCAGACCGAGGCCGAACTTGTCCAGGTTGACCGCGTCATGATCGCGCAGGTCTCCGACCCAGCGACGGAACCCGGCCAAGCCGTTCCTGGGAAGTTCGGCGTCGGTGAGCTCCGGGGCGTCGCCTTGTGACGCATCCGGCAGAGGCGTGTCCAGGCGCCAGCTGATCGGGGTCCCGCCGATCCGCCCGTCGTAGATCGCTATCTCCGGTGGGACGCCTCCGTGTCGCTGAACGAACGCCGAGAACTCGCGCTCCCCCAACGGCTCGGCGAAATCGACCACCGCCAGGGCGTACATCGACTCGGGCAGCCGGTCCAAGATCTTCTTGGTGTCCGCCTTGCCAGGAGGGGCATCCGTGCCGACCGAGTCGAGCGCCGTGAACAGGGACGTCTCCTTGAGGAACCCCGGAGGCGGCCAGTCGACTCGCCCGAACTGGTTCTGGCTCACCGTGAAGTCGGCACCGCCGAACTGGTTCGGCGTGGAGTATCCGCCGGCTCGGAGCGGGGTGAGCCGCACGGTGAAGGAGAGTGAGAACGGTGTCGTGTCACAACACATCATGGCATCGACCTGGTAGCCGGGGTTGGCGACCTGCAGGGCCGTGCCGAGCACGTTCAGCATGCGATCGTCCCGGTCGCCGCGCCGCTGGAACCACTGGGCCCCTAGGTTGAGCAGCAACACGACCACGAGCAACATCACGGCGGAAGTGAGTGCGGTGCGCAGCACACCCCGCCGTACGGCTCGTCTCGTCCTGCCCGCGTCGAAGTCCGGAATGGGAGGGAGGAATTCCTGTTCGGTCATCGGCGTGCTCCATAGCTCTCGGCAAAGGCGGCGCGGGCCCGCCACAGGGCGGTTTTGACCGACGAGACGGAACGGCCGGTCATCGCGGCCACCTCGACCAGGGAGAACCCGTCGAAGTAGACGAGTGTGAGCAGCCGGCGCTGCTGCTCCGGCATGCGGTCCAGCACGTCGCGGACCTCGACGGCGTCCTCGATGAGCTCGGGGACGCCCAGAGCGTCGGGAGAAGGCAGAGGCAGGGAGATCCGGCTCCGGCGTACGTGGTCGAGGAGGACGTTGCGGGCGATGGCGAGCAGCCACGCGGCCGGGGACTCGCCGCGCCAGCCGAGCATCGCGCGGGTGGCCTTGACGAACGTCTCCTGAGCGAGATCCTCGGCGAGGTGCGGGTCACGGGTCCGGCGCATGAGATATCCGCAGACCAGATGCCAGTGCTCGCGATAGAGCTGCTCGATCCGGCTGCCGATGGCGTCCTCCGCGAACGGGGTGTCGTCTTCACACCCTCACAGACGAAGCCATCCGCCCCATGGTCACATCCGAATCCGTACGACAGCCGTCGCCGGCGTTATTCACGGCCTCGCAGCAATGTCACAGTCAGCCAGATGATGGTGGGAAGGAGCAGCAGCAACACGGCGATGCCGCTTCCGACGAGAAGGGCGTCATCGCTCAATGACGAGGAGATGAAGGCGTTATCGTCGTCCATCTTCGTGACGGTAGCGGAGGAACACCCGCTGGTGCGGGCCGAGAGGCGCTGAAAAGATCATGCCGTGTCCCAGCTGCACCAGCGCGTCACAGCCCTCCTCTCCGAAGCCGGTTACCGCAGTGACGAACCGCTAGCGGTCGGGCTGCAACGTCGCGGCGTTCCGCCCTTTTCCCTCGCCCAAGGGCTGACCGCCACGACGCTCGTCTACGCGGCATCACTCTCAAAGCAAATGACCGCGGCCTGCGCAGCCCTGCTCACCCAGCAGGGCGCGCTGGACGTGGACTCGCCTCTGTCGTACTGGTTGCCTCAGCTACCGGCGTGGGCCGGCACTATCACCCTGCGCCACCTCATCCATCACACCGCGGGCCTCCCTGCCGACCACAAGATCGACGCCATCATCGCCGGCGACCCTGATCGGACCAGCTCGGGCGTCATCCAAGCACTCACCCGGTTCCCGGCCCTGGACCACCCGCCGGGCGCCGCCCATGTCTATTCCAACGCCGGATACGTCTGCCTTGCCGCAGCGGTGGAACGAGCGGCGGACCTGCCGCTGCCCGAGGTCGCGCGACGCCACCTGTTCGTCCCGCTGGCGATGCCGGACACGCGCTACTGGGCCGGGCCTGACCCTGCGCCCCCGGGTGCCGCACCGCTCGTCCGACCGCACCCCGCCCCGCTGTCCTTGGGCGACGGAGGGGTATGGACGACCCTCAACGATCTGCTGTGCTGGGGCCAGGCGCTCAACGCCGACGAACTCGGCATCTCGGCGCTCCTGCAGACCCCAGGGCACCTCGATGACGGAACACCACTCGACTACGCCTGGGGCATCGGCGTCCGCTCACACGGCGGGTACCGCGTCTACCGGCACGGAGGAGGCTGGACGGGCCTGCGCGCCCTGCACGCCTGGGTGCCCGAGCTGGACCTGACCATGGCCGTCATCGCGATCAACGACCACACCGAACGCCGAATCCCGGTCATCAACGGCCTCCTCGACAAGGTCACCTCTTAAGCGCCCCGGCGGACCTGCGTGACCTGTGCCCCCGGCGCGGGCCGGGAGCGCGCCCCTGGTCCAGGCCACGAAACGGGCCGCCGCCTGGTCGGCGTTGCCCCCGGCGTGGAACCCCTCGGCGGGCTGCGGCGCGGCCCCGACCTGGTGCGGCCACCGTACCGGCTCCTGCTGTCCGTGCAGATGCACGTGGATGGACTGGTCGCGAGCGGCCTGGATCACGCGGGCCTGCCCGGAGGCGGTGGCCTCCAACCGGATCCGCGGCTGCGGCAACCATGGCTGAACTGCGAGGACTGCCATGATGGGGCTGTGCCTGACCTGAGGTGGGACGACGTGAAGGTCCTCTTCGACCCTGAGGTCAACGGAGCCCTGCCGGACGTCGTCGTCGAGAGGACCACAGTCGAGGACTGGCAGCTGCTTCTGGACCTCGTCCGGGCGCAGGGCTGGCAGTGCACCTATTCGGTGGGCGGCGAGCCGACGGAGCTCACCTCTGCTGCCGGCATGGCCGAAGCCGCACATGCCGGCGAGACACCCGAGCTGCGGGTCCGGCCGGTCAACGACATGCTGCTCATCTTCCGCATGTATCAGGTCGAGTCGATCGACTTCGATGTCGACCTGAGAGAGTTGCGGGGTCAGGAACGGCTGGACGTCCTCATGGACGTCTTCCGCCTGATCGGACGACGCCTCGGGAAGTCCGTGCTGCTGAGCGCGGAAGGATCCCCTGACCATCCAGATCTGGGGTTCGACGTCGACGCTGACCGCGTGGTGCTGCTGGTGGATCCGAACGATCCGTACATGTGACAACGGCCGGAGGACTTCCAGCGCGGCACTGTTTCGTCGGACCCGTCTGCCATCCTCTCCATCATCCGTCCCGAGAGAACAGGACCCCCCGTGAACACCTACGAATGGCTCGACGACGAAGCGTTCTGCGCGACCTTCGTCCGCGGTCTCAGCCCACACGAGGCGCTGGCCCGTCTCGGCATCGACGTGTTGGACGGGGATGACGAGGAAGGCGAGTTCGAGGAAGGGCTCATCTGCGCCCGACCGGCCGAGGGCGGGACCATCCTGAGCGAGTGGAACGGCTTCGCCGGCACCCTGCCTGAGGTGCTGCAGCGCTTGTCGGCCGGGACGGTCGCGGCGAGCGTCTTCGTCAACGTCAACCTGGTCGCGTCCTTCGTCCATTATGCCGACGGCCGCAGCATCCTGACCTTCGACCCGCTGTTCGGCGACGACGAGGACGGCATCCCGGAGGACTTCCTGGCCGACCGGACCAAGCTCGAACTGCCCGGCAACACGTCGGGGGGCGGGCTCGCCGCCGCGCTGCTGCTGGCCGAGCGCATCACCGAGGTGCGCCCGAACGCGTCAAGCGACGTGGTGGCCGCCCACGGCGTCCTCGAATACTGAGGAAGCCAAAGGTCAGCGGTCGAACCAGCGTGCCGCCGCAGGCGTGAGCAATCCGACGACGATCGCCAACGGCAGGAGTGTGGCCGGGTGGACCAGCGTCACCCGACCGAACTCCCTGTCGACGACACACCAGCGCACCCACTTCCTACGGGACGACCATCGAGCCACCAGCCACCCCATGAGCACCACGACTCCGACGAGCCGGAGCGACAGGGCAAAAAGCCGCGGATCGCTGAACGCGGCGAGGCCGAAGGCCAGCTGCACAATCATGATGAATCTGAGGGCCCGCACGACGGACGGCCTCGTTCATTTGATCAGCCTGCCAAGTAATCAGGGAGAGAGGCAGGAATGAATGCGGAACCACACTCCTCACCTTCTATGAAGTAACAGGCATAAGGCCGGCAAGTATGCCTGAGCCGATCAGCAAGAAGGCGACGAACGTGAGGAGCTTGGCAGCCAGCCTCGACATCTACCTCTGCCCTACTTCACAAGAGGTCGAATGCCCCCGCCACAGCGGGTTCGACATCTGCTGCGACAACATTGCCGGGCACATCCCCGTGCGAACATCTGCCGTCGACCCACCCGAAAGGAACGGGAAGGGCCCCGAGGCCAAGGCGGAGCCCAACTGGAGGACCGACCTTAACCTCGTGGCCCTGATCTGCCCGGCTTGTCCCGGGCCGACGGCGCGCGGGATGATCAGGTTTCCACCTCAGCCACTTGCAGCCCGGAAGGAAGGCTCGGCATTACCCCGAAGTCGGAGCGCCCCGCTGGAGGCATGGAAGGAATTCGCTGTGCGATTGTCGAGGCTGATTGCGGGCTGGTTCTGGCGAGTGGATGCATCTTTGGGTGGCGACGCCAAGCCGCATCGCGGTCAGCGTTTCTCTGCGGCCCACCCTGTGCGCCTGGGGCTGGTCGCCGGCGCTGCTGTCGGCGGCTTCTTCCTCCTCTTCTCGTTGATCAGCGCCGCAGCCGGATACGAATACGCCTTCGCGCCGCCAGCCTTGCTCTTCTGCCTCTGCGTATCCGCCTTCGGCGCGGTGAGCATGATGGGCATCGGCTACTTCGAGCGCTGGCATCAACGGCACCACGGCCACTACCCACATGAGGCCCAGAGCGAGCGCGGCAACCACCCACAGCGGCCGGCACGCGACCTGCGGGAACGCACTTAAGATCAGCGCACCTTCATTGGCGGACCAGCGGTTCGCCCCTCGAATTCGGCAGCCGGAAAGACTTGATAGCCACCCGCGGCATCAGCGCACACCACTCTCGTAATCAGCGACGGATGGTGCCGACGAGCAGGAGCCCATCCAGGCTGCTCGGAGTGAACACCACACCAGTGATCTCGGCGGCCAGCAGGAACGCACGCGAGATCCTGTTGCTGTACATGTCATCCCACGTCGCCTCCCATACCTCATCATCCAGCTTCTCCGGAGGCAAGCCGGACTCACGCATGAGCTCGTTGATCCGGTCCGGGTCGCTGCCCCACCGCGTGCCCGGCAGGTGCGGCGTGAAGCTGGTGACGACCTCGCCATCTACCGCGTACACGAAGCTGTCCTCGGCATAATCGTGCCGTCCGACGGCCACCACCTCGCACCCCCGGGACAGCCCGATCAACGGCTCTGCCAGCGTCGCCTGGAAACCCCGCAGTTCGACGGCCACACTCCACCCACCGGCACCGGCCTGGACGACGCCGACATGGTCGTCGGTCATCCCCATGGACTCCCAGACTTTCCGCGCGAGTTCGTGGAAAGTCATCCTCCGCCCTGGGCGTCCGGCCCCGAAGCGGCACAGCTCGAACGAAGCGCCCTATGGTCCATTGCCTACCGCAGCTGCGAAGACCGACCGCGACTGCGAGGTCAAAACCCTTCGACAATCCGTGCGTCCGTTGGCAGCCTTACCGGCATGCGACAGGAGGACATCTGGGACGCCGAGACCGCCCAGAGCTATGACACGCCGGGCGTCGGCATGTTCGCCCCCGAGGTCTTGGAGCCGACCGTGGACCGCCTCGCCGAACTCGCAGGCGAGGGTCGTGCGCTTGAGTTCGCCATCGGCACAGGCCGGGTGGCTGTGCCGCTGGCCGAGCGCGGCGTGCCCGTCACCGGCATCGAGCTGTCAGCTCCGATGATCGACCAACTTCGTACGAAGGTGGACGAGGCGACGATCCCAGTGATCGCCGGCGATATGGCAACAGCGACGGCTCCCGGGAAATACACGCTCGTCTACCTCGTCTTCAACACGATCTCCAACCTACTCACCCAAGCCGAACAGGTCGCCTGCTTCCGTAACGCTGCCCGTCACCTTCTACCCGGCGGCCGCTTCGTGATCGAGCTCTGGGTCCCTGAGCTGCGCAAGCTCCCCTCGGGTCAGCAGGCCGTGGTCTTCCACAGCGAGCCCGGCTACATCGGCTTGGACACCTACGACATCGTGCGGCAGCAGCTTGTGTCACACCACTTCACGTTCGATGCGAGCAGACAGGCCCGCCTGTTCCGCAGTCCCCACCGCTACATCTGGCCATCAGAGCTCGACCTCATGGCCCAACTGGCCGGGTTCGAGCTGGAAAGCCGGCATGCCGACTGGGCGGGAGCAGACTTCACCGCGGAGTCCCGCTCCCACGTGTCCGTCTACCGCATCCCGCCGGGCAACTAGCTCCCTCATGTGGTGTCAGGCGGCGTCCGCCGGGGCGAGCAGACGATACGCCACAACGGGGGGCAAGGCGCCAAGGAAAGGCCCCCTCGCCTGAAGTGAACGATCTTCATCAAGGTCAGTAACACTCTGCCTCACGTGTTGTCCAATGACAGCCCCTTCTCCGCTGCCGAGGAACTGGCCTACGACCTCCAGCAGTCGCGACGCCTGCCGGACGTAAGGATTCCGTGAGAAACGTCGGCCTGGGCGGTGCTTAGGGTGATCACGACATCGCCCCGTGCGTGCCTCCGAAGGGACTCAACATGCGCCGATCCCTCCGCCGTGCCATGACCATGGCCATCGCCCTGATCGCGACCACGTCGTTAGCCCCGCTCGCCTCTGCGCCGGCCGCCGCCGCGGGTCCGAAGCACCTCCGCATCGTCCACCTCGGCACCCTCGGCGGCACATGGAGCATCGCCCGAGGGATCAACGACCGCGGCCACGTCGTCGGCGACAGCCCGCTGGAGTCAGGGGTCAGCCACGCGTTCCTGTGGAAGAACGGCACGATGACCGACCTCGGCACGCTCGGTGGCGAGACCAGCTTCGCCTCCGGAATCGACGACGACGGCCGCATCGTCGGCTGCAGCGAGCTGCCCTCGGGCCAGTGGACTCCCTTCCTCTGGCACAACGGCAAGATGAACGACCTTGGCGCGCACGGCGCCCCCGGCTACTGCGGCGCAGCGATCGCCAACGGGCACATCACCGTCACTTACGCGCCCACGCCCGGTTTCGCCGAATATCGAGCCTTCCTGCTGTCCGGTGACGTCAAAACCGCCATCGACCGCCGCCCTGGCCTGACCGCCAACGCCGTCAACGACCACGGCCAAGTGGTCGGCGCCGACAACTACACGGTCAACGACGAGGGCTTGCCGCTGTCGACCTACCAGGCGTACCTGTGGCACAACGGCACCGGACGCGAGCTCGGCACGCTCGGTGGGATGAGCGCCCCCAGCTCGATCAACAACCTCGGCCAGGTGGTCGGCAACTCCGACACGGCCGACGGCCACCGCCGCGGCTTCTTCTGGAACGGCTCCTCCATGACGGCCCTTCCCCTGCCCGCCGATGCCTCCGACTACGCCGGCGCCGACGCCATCAACGACCGCGGCCAGATCGTCGGCGGCTACATCAAGGCTGGCGACTGGTACAACTTCGCAGCCCTGTGGGACTCCCCCACCACCCAGCCCCGCCTCCTACCGCTGCCCACGGATGCGCGGGTAACCAGCACCCAGGCTTTCGACATCAACGACCTAGGCTGGATCGCCGGCTCCGTCACCTACTACTGGAGCACCGGCCGCGGCACCCAGGCCGTCATCTGGCGCTGACCAAGTGCCCGGAAGAGGGGCTGCCGCGCTTTTCGTACGCGACTACACCTCCCAGACCTAGCCGCGTATCCGCCGTGGACGGCCGCCCGTTGATCACGGACAGCCGGACGCGGAGCGAGAGGCCCGTCACCGCGTCTCCGCAGGTGACGGGGCTGTATCCGTACGGCGGCATGGCGCTTGAGTTGGCGGGGTCGGCGGTCGGTGTGGCGGCCCGTGCCGCTGCCGCCCGGGACCGCCCCCAGCCCGCATGCCCGGGCGGCAGCCGGAGTTCGCTGACGATCCCGCCGGTCGCTGCACTTCTCGGCTGTACCGTGCACCCCTTCCTCGGGTGGCCCGAAGCACGGGCCCATCCGAGGTGGGTGCTCAGCGCCTGGTCTCGTACCTGGTCATGAGTACGCCGCCGGGGAACGTCCGGGTCTCCACCAGGTTCAGGTTCACCCAGTTGTCCAGGGCCGTGAAGAACGGCGTGCCGCCACCCACCAAGACCGGTGCGGTGACCAGCACGTACTCGTCGATCAGCCCGGCCCGTGAGGCCGCTGCGGCGAGTGTGGCGCCGCTGATGTCCATGAAGTCACCGTCCTCGGCCTTGAGCCGGGTGATCTCGGTGACCGCGTCGCCGGTGACCAGGCGGGTGTTCCAGTCGACCGTACTGATCTTCGAGGAGAACACCACCTTCGGCATGTCCCGCCAACGGCCGGCGAACTCGATCTGCGCCGGTGTGGCACCAGGCTGCTGGTCGGCGGTCGGCCAGTGGGAGCTCATCGTCTCCCACAGTCTGCGCCCGTACAGCGCCAGGCCCGTCGCGCCCACCCGGTCGGACCACCACTGGAACTGCTCGTCGCTCGACACGCCCCAGCTGAGGTCATCGCCGGGTGCGGCGATGTAGCCGTCCAGGCTCACGTTCATCCCGAAGGTCAGTTTCCGCATGGCGTCAGCCTCCTGTGTGTCGGTACTCGGCGTACAGACCAGGACGGCGCGGAAAAATCACCGGTCAGGCCACACCGATCCATGCGGAAGTACCGGAGCAGGTGGGACAGGGCGCGCGGACCTCGGCACCCGACCAGTGGAAACGCCAGCCAGCCGTGAAGCAGATGCACCGGACCGATGGGACCGGGCAGCAGATGACCGTGATCGACGTGTGCCCAACGCACGGGTCGTGCCTGCGGCCCACCATCCACCGACACGGCCTTCAAGCGGTTCCTGCCAACGGCGCAACACAGTCCGAGCCGGGCTTTGGAAGGAGAGCGCCGCGCGGCCCCCTGGCAAACCACCAGGACACCTCAGGCGATGTCATTCACCGGCCCGACGAGATCGGACCGGTCTGCTGCGCCCTCAGCGGTTGGTGGCCATCCCCGTCTCCTGCGTCCTGACGACGAAAACTCGGCGACGGCCCCCACCCGACCAGCCAGATCGCAGTCCTTCGCCCACTGGTCCATGGCAAACTACTCGACTACCTGAGCCGCCTGCCCGGCCTGCACCATCACCCCGGCCGAGAAGCTTCACGCACCATACCGACAGGCAGGCCATCGTCTTCCAGCGCGCCGAGACGTGAGAAGACCTCGGACCTCGGCTCCGTAACCCAGCTGCACCAGCTCGAACACGCGGGCCGAACGACTTCGGCTCAGAACCGTGTGATCTTCGGCACGGACTGAGCCGTGAGGGTGGCGTGGTTGAAGAAGACGTCCGGCCCTCCGTTCAAGAATGAGTAGCACTTGAGATTGACCGGGCCGGGCGCGGTGGTCGTCACGGCCGTCTGGAACGACAGGGTGCCCTCCTCCTCCGGGCCTACGATCGACGTCTGCATGCCGTACCAGACGAGGCGCTCATTCGGCAGCTGGAAGTCGCAGCGGGCGCCGGTTTTCCGCGGGGTGCCGCCATCCTGGGCGAAGTCGAGGCTGGCGTGCAGGAGGTAGTTTCCCGCCTCGGGCAGTTGGACGGCGGCCAGAGTGATGACAGCCTGGCCCGCCCGGTGGACGCCGACGTTGTCGTCGTCGATGAACACCTCGCCCGGAACGGGAGCCACGGCGGCGGTGGTTTCCTCCGCCGAAGCGGTGCTACCAGTGGTGAGCACGGTCAGGGCGGCACCAGCAGCGATCATGATCTTCTTCATGTGAACGGACATTAGAGATCGCGACTGTAAGGCGAGTTGGAAATGACTGGGATCAGGGCACGAGGGGCCGGCCGGGTACGGCGTGGATATGCTCCTAGGGCCTATGCCAAGTGCCTCGAGCGAGCAGGGCGGCGGTCGCCCTCCGGGGCGACCGCGGCTCGCAACCTTGAGGGCATTCGACCGCGCCGCCTCGGGGACAGCAGTAGACGTCACCGGGCAGCCGCGATCGAAGAACTCGGGCACACTGTTCATAGGCGTGAGCATGTGTCGAGAGGACTCCACCTGGCGCAACTGTTTGTCCCCGAGGGCAGACGCTATCTGCGTCTTACGATGACGCGTTGCGGGCCGTTGACGATGTTCGCGCTGCCGGAGAACGAGTTATTGGTCTTGTAGGAGTCGACCACGTTCACGAAGTTTCCGCTGTTGATCGCCCTGCCCTTGCTCCAGTAATTGCCCTGCTTTCGCAAGTTTCCCTTGTTCTTCGCGGGAGCATAGGCCGCCTTCTCGTAAGTCGACGATTCGGCGGGCAGAGTCGGGATCGTCGCGGCGAAGAACGCCAGGCCGACAACGGCGATGGCCAGGCCGGTCATGTGCACGTACTCTCTCATTCCACCCGCCCGGTCACCGCAGGGACTGGGATCCGTTGGCAATGTTGCCGCTGTCGGTGGCGTTGTTGCTGTTCGTGGAGCCGTTCACGTTCGAGAAGTTTCCGCTGTTGATGGGATTCCCTTCGCTATGGTAATTCCCGCTGTTGGTGGAGTTGCCGCTGTTTTCTGCCCCGTTGACGCATTTCGTGGGAGAGTTAGACGAAGGAGAGTTGTAGTTGACCAGCCGGTTGCCGCAGAAGACCGCCGGAACCATCGACAAGATGGTGCCCAGGTCCGCGCCCACCAGGCGCGCCAACTGGGAAGGCTCTTGGGCCACCGGTTGTGCCACCGCGTCGCCGACCGCGGTGAACGTCATGCTGGACCCGGTTATTGTCACGACCGTAGCAAGCCGAATCAGGATTTTCCTCATAGGCCCCATGGCCGCCTCCGATGCTCAGTGACAGGTCGGTTCACGATCGCCGCCGAGCGTATAGCTCACGATGAAGCGTGGCCAATGTTCCGACGCCGTGTCGGATTTCTCAGTGACCCCTTTTTTATCTTCAGGATGCCTGAGCTACTGTACGCGGCGGTCCTGGAGGACGGCGACGGCCTTGCAGAGAGATGGCCCGCCGTGGAAGGGCTGCAACTTGCGAAGGATCTTCCAGCTCTTCAGCTGCGCGTTCGCGCGTTCTCCGGGACCGCGAAGGCGGGTGTGGGCGCGCGGTTGGCCTGCTTTGGGACTCGGGCTTGTTCTTGCCCTTGTACGGAGCGCGGACCGAGCCTTCGACACCCTGAGCCTTTTTCATCCCGGGTAACGGCCCTCTTCCACGAGTTGCAGCACGAGGATCGCCTGCACGAGCGTGATCGCGCGATGCGGGCAGCAGCGCAGCTTGGTCAGGACCTTCCATGCCTTCAAGGTCGCGACGGCGCGCTCGCCGATAGCGCGGATACTGGCATGCGAGCGGTTGACCTCGCCGCCCGCGTGACCTCCTCTACGTGCCGGATGACCGCCAGGCGCCGCTTGGCCTCACGATCGAGCGGGGGCTGGGCTGAGACATGTGGATCTCTGTAGTTGGTCGGAGACCCAGGTGTCAACGATGATCGTCAGTTTTAGAACCGTTTCTGGGGAATCGCTGCCGAATTGCCATCGTGAGGATCAAGGTGGCGGCTCCGCCCCGCACCCGCGCGGCCATCCCCGCGCGAGCGTGCGGCCTGGGGGCCGGTCTCGCGCGGGAGCCGCGCCGGTAGAGGAGCCTTCCAAGGACGGGGCTCCTGACGTCCTGCTTGCAAAGACGTAAGCCGATCTTTCCCCACCAGCGGACACGCAGCTCAGCGCACCACTGATGGCCATCCCCGTGACTCCCCGTCGTTGCCCCTGAATTCCCATCCCATCGGGCACCCGACGGGCACGCCGTCAGTAAGTACGATCACAGTTATGAGGGAGTCCCCGCAATACGACAGGTACCGTCACGATGCCACTGTGCTCGCCGAGGTCGGACGGCGGCTTGAACCCCAAGTGAACCGTCTGCCCGTGCGCATACCAAGTGACCTGGCTGCCGCCGCCGTCGCCGCCTGGGAGCGCAGCGAATATGACGAGATCAGCGATGAGAGCCATGAGCAGCAAAGAGTTCGTGATCAGGCTGGAGCGTTGGCTTTGATCGGGCTTGCAGTTTCTGAACGTGGCGTGACCGCGGGTAGGGAGGTCCTGGTCGACCTCAACGTCACAGAGGTCGCGGCTGCTCTATCAGCGGCACTCGAAACACATTGAAATGCCGCTATATGGGTCAGTCAGCATTAACAATCGCACCGGCGGCATAGGGGCGGTCGAGTTGCGAGGCACCTGGTTAATCCACCCGGAACGGTGGTGGTGAATCCTCGTCAGGCTGAGGCGTTGCTGGCCGCAGTCGCCTCCGTGGGTGGGCGGGGCCGCGAGCGTCGGCTTCAGGCCATGTTCGCCTGTATGTACTACGCCGCCCTCCGCCCCGGCGAGACGGTGGCGCTCCGACAGCAGGACTGTCATCTTCCGGCAACCGGCTGGGGCCGCGTCCTCGTGGATGTCTCCCGGCCGGAGGTCAACCTCCGGTGGACTGACACCGGCGACGCCCACGAGGAACGCGGGCTCAAGCACCGGGGCCGCGACGATGCCCGCCCGGTGCCCATTCCACCCAAGCTGGTTCGGATTCTTCGGCAGCACATCCAAGAGTTCGGCGTTGCCGAGGATGGCCGGCTGTTCCGCAGCGAGCGTGGTGGAGTCGTGGCCTCGACGGCCTACACGGAGGTCTGGCAAGAGGCCCGGAAGCTGGCCCTCACGCCCACCCATCCAAGTACCTCGACGGCCAACAGGAGATCGCCAACAAGCGGATTGAGGATGCCCTCGCCGCATGATCACCCAGCACGGCCCCGAAGGGTCCCGGAACGCCACCGGGGCCCTTCGCCGTTCCACATACTTTCCCACGCCCACACGATCCGCAGATCTTCCGGATCAAGGCCCCCGTGTCAGGTGACGCGCTATCTGGCCACGTGCCAGCCGAAGTGGCCATAGAGGTGGGTCCGCGAGGACCGACGTGCCGACAACCGTACAGGTGCTGTCGCGGGTGCCGCTTGCATCGCCGCTAGCAAAGGTCCTGCGCGGTATGGTGAAACGTATGCGCGCCCTCCGCATCGTTGTCACTGTGCTCATCGCCGCCTACGCGGCCTGGGCTGTGCTCCTGTTCACACTGCCGGTGGGTGGGGACCCAATCCCCGTGCTGCTGGCGTGGATCGTCGTCATGGGCGTGCTGTTCGGAACACCCGCGATCCGCAGGCGCCTCCTCGGAACGAGACGCTCCTAACCGGAGGTCGTCAGTGGAGCTACTGCGGCATAGCACTGCAACCGCCGACGACGCCAGCTGACCGAGCAGCGTCAGACACGGCAACTGCTCCCTCCGCCGGAAAATGACCATTTCAAATGACGCAGATACCTGGCCGGATTGGATGCCATCCGACACCCCCGACCAGGGAAAACGCCTCGTGATCCATTCCGGACATATTCCGGGACCTGCGACAACAGGGCGCTCACGACGGCATGACTCCTGAAACGCAGAAGAGGCCCCGAAGGGCCTCTGACCTGCAGTTACTGCTAGTGGCAGGTGCAAGGTTCGAACTTGCGTAGGCTGAGCCGACGATTTTACAGGGCGTCACCCGTTCCGGCTGGATGCAGCTTCTGACCTGCGTGACGACCGCCTGGCAAGACGCTGGTCCTGGAGATCATTCCGTGCATGTTCCGGATCACGAAAGGTGCCTTGAAAAAGGCCGCAGCAGGCCTCAGATTGGACACAGACCGCAACCGCCTTTTCCGGTGAGCCGTGCTGAGGAACGAAGCACGGATCGTCGATCGCCCCCAGCAACTTACGGCGCTCCGGTCCGGATCGGACACTGTCAGTCGTCCCAGCGTTGGGCATTGTGCTCGTTCAGGGAGCCCGGGGGCTGGGGGATGACGCAGAAGGGCAGCCCGGCGGGGTCCTCCATAACCCACCAATGGTCGTTCACCAGCCGCAGACGTCGGGCGCCGAGGGCCTCCAGGCGCGCGGTCTCCGCCTCCAGGTCGTCGGTGTGGATGTCGAGATGGACACGCGCAGGGCCTGTCCCGAGTCGCTGGATGAGCAGGGCGAAGACGTCACCGGATAAGAAGGCGCCGTGGTATTCCGGGTACCGCTGAAACGGGGTCAACGTCTGACCGGTTGCTTCCTGCCAGAACGTCAGTTCCTTGTCGTGATCGCCCTCCGGCACATCAATCACGACCTTGTGGAGCCTGCTGTAGTGCGTCATGTCCCCCATCCTCCCGTGGCCGGATCTTGCACGGGGTGTCATCACCGGGACCGAGTGATCTCCGAGTCCTGGCCGTGGCCGGAGTATCACTGGCACCGTATGGGCCGTGGCAGGGGCGCCGCCCCCTGAGCGAGAGACATACGTACCGAGGAGCCAGCTCATCGAGATGACCACGGCCCCTCTCCCTGATCGCTAGGGAACGTATAGGGAACGATCAAGCTCTGCGCACTCGCTACAAGATCACCGTTGCCCTCGACTTTCGATGTACGCGGGGCATCAACGCCCGACCGGCGGTCAGCACGGTGGACAGGCCGAGCCCGAGGAACAGGCTTGTCTTCATGGTCGTGACCTTCCTGGTCGGTGAGCGGAGTGTCCTGGGTGGCTGTCAGCGGCGGGTGAACCGGTAGCCGGCGTGGTGCAGTTGGCCGTCCCGGAATTCTCCGTAGGCCCAGAAGCCCAGGTCGTCGAGATAGTCGATGCGGGTTCCGTTGATCCAGTACCGTCCCTGGTAGGCGCTGGGACGGTCGCCGCGGGCCTCGTCGTAGCGGCCATCGGGCAGTAACCGCTGGCGGACGAAGTCGTTCTCATCCACCCACAGGCCGAGGTAGGAGTGGTCGATGCCGGCCTCAGGCGGCGCGGCCTCGGAGACGGTCGGGGGATCACTGGCCGGGCGTCCGTCCCATACCGTCACGCGGCCGTCCTTCAGGAGAACGTCCAGATGGCCGCCGCGGGCGATGGCCGGGCCGTTCGGGGTGCCTTCGGGGTCGGCGATCCTGATCACTGCGATGTCGGCGCGATCGCCTGGGGTCAGCGTGCCGGTGGTGCCGGTTTCGGCGAAGTCGGTGCGGGAGGGCAGTACGAGACAGCCGGCACAATCGATGATGATCATCCCGTCGTCCTCGGCGGCGGTGAGCAAGCCGGGGCCGACACCGACGATCACGGGACCGCCGATCAGGACGTCGGCTTGTTCCCAGTCACCCAGCATCGGGTTCATGCTGATGACAGTGCCGCCGGTCAGTAGCACGGGGCGAACGTCGTCGTTGTTGATGACCTTGAGCAGTTCCGGAGTGCGCATGTCGGGACGCTTTCCTTCAGTGATCGTTGTGCCTGGAAGTAGGTGAGTTGTGCTCTGGTACGGGTCGCCCTCAGTGGGCGACGGCGCGCAGGACGCGATCACGGGACTCGCGCACGTCCTGACGCAGCTCGGCCGGGTCGACGTCGAGGACGGCGCCGGCCCACTTGCGCACTCGGCCCGAGATGAAGACGGCCTGGATGTTGCGCGGGTCGGAGCCGAGAACGAGGGTGCCGATCGGGTCGTTGAGCGGCATGTTGTTGAGGTCCTCGGCTCCGACGATGAGGAAGTCGGCCTGCTTGCCGGGGGTGAGCGAGCCGGTGACGTCGCCGAGTCCGACGGTCTTGGCGCCCTGCAGGGTCGCGAAGTCCAAGACGTCGGCCACGCCGATCCGAGGAGGGGTGGCGGCACTGCCGTAGGCGGCATTGACCGCGCGCATCCGCTGGATCGCGTGCAAGGCGCGCATCTGGGTGAACATGTCGCTGGCCAGCGCCACTTCGACGTCGATGCTCAGACCGGGGCGGATGCCGGCCACGAGCGCCTCGTCGATGGCGGGGATCGCGGTCTCCAGGCCGATCTGCGCCTCGGAGGTGGGGGCGAGCGCCACCGTGGTGCCCGAGTCACCCATGGCCCGCCAGGCGTCGGCGGTCAAGCCGGTGCTGTGGATGAGCGTCACGTCCGGGCCGAGCAGCCCATCGGCCGACCAGCGCAAAATGGCCTGGGAGGAGGGGATGCCGAAGACGGCGTCGACGCTGACGCCGATGCCGAGCTCGCGCGCGACACGGGCGAAGTCGGGCCCGTAGGCGAGATCGGGGCCGGCGATCTCATCGGTGGCCAGAGCCGCCAGGCGCAGAGTGAGCAACTGGTCGCTCGAGGAGAAGTACTTGTCGAGCAGCCGGTTCAGGTCACCTGGCCACTGGCCGTCCCAGTCGCCGAAGTGCGGCCGCATGGAGGCGTGCACACCGCGGATGCCGGTGTCGATCAAGGCCTCGATAGCACTGTCGGAGTGGGCGGCGGTGCGCGAGTTGTGAGAGAAGTCGAGCATCGTGGTGATGCCGCCGTCGATGGCGGTCAGGGCGGCGAGCTTCGTCCCGACGTACATGTCCTGCGGCTGGTACGCGGGAGCGATGTCGGCCAGGGTGGACCTGACGTACTCGCCGAGGTCGTTCACGTCGGGCATGATCCGGCGCAGCTGCGCCTCCCAGGCATGCCGGTGGGTGTCGACAAAGCCGGGGGCCAGGATGGTGCCAGTGGCGTCGATGACGACCGCGCCCGAGGCGGCGCCGGCGGTGCGCAGGTCAGGGGCTACGGCGGCGATGGCGCTGCCCTGGATGAGTAGATCCCCTTTGGGCAGAACGCCGAGATCGGGATCCATGGTGACGATCGTGGCACCGGTCAGCAGAACGCGCCGATCGCGATCGGCGTCCTGGCGGCGCAGCTGGTCGAGGGTCGTGTCGGCGTTCATGGGGCCTTCTCTCCGTCGGTTGCGGTGGGGTTCCACCGCTGGCAGGTCCGAGTCTGTCCACGTCGCCCAGGGCGAAGAAGGCCGCTGTTTTCCTGGGAGTGCCGCACCCAGGGTGGAAGACGTGTTCAGCACAAGATCAAGGGCATGCATGCCCTGACATCGACGGCACACCGTCGCGACGGCGGGCGCGGCCTGGAGAAGTTACGCGGACGGGCCGGACTCGCCGAGATCCGGCGCGGCCAGGGTCGCCAGGAGGGCCAGCGCGTCCGCGGACGGCGAGCCGGGCTCGGCCTGGTAGGTGACCAGCCGCTGACCGGGCGCACCGGCGATCAGGAAGACCTCCCTGCTCAGGCGCAACTCGTCGACCTCCGGGTGGGAGAGCCGGATCCTGCGGCGCACGGTCTCTCCGGACCTCTGCTCCGCCCACAATCGCCGGAACTGCGGGCTCTTGATGGACAGCTCGCCCACCAGTTCGGCCAGGCCTCGCTCGTCGGGCACCATGAGCGCGATCTCGCGCAGCTCGGCCACGGCTGCGCAGGCCGTCTCACTCCAGTCACGGAAGAACTCTCGCCCTGCGGGATCGAGGAAGATCATGCGCAGCATGTTGTCGTCGTGGGCGAACCGGCTGTGCAGGGCACCGGCGAGCGGGTTGCGCGCCAGCACGTCCTGCGACCAGCCCAGAACGTACGCGGGGACGTCCGTCCAGCCGTGCATGAGCCGGAGTACCTCTGGGGCTACCCGCTCTACCCGCGCCGGGCGCCGGCGGCGAACGACCGGACGGGCCAGGCGGTACAACTCGGCTGCGGCCAGCTCGTCCAGCCGCAGAGCCTGCGCCAGGGTGGCGACCGTCTGCCGCGAAGGATGTCGCTGCCTGCCCTGCTCCAGTCGCGCATAGTAGCTGGTGCTGAGCCCGGCCAGCCTGGCGACCTCGTCACGGCGTAGCCCGGGCACCTGGCGGCGGCCCAGTGGCTGTGACCCCGCCTGTTCGGGGCGTGTCAACGCGCGGTGGCGGCGTAGGAACTGCCCCAAGGCGTTGCTCGTGTCGGCACCGTCCATGGCATGGAGGCTAGGCGAGAGCGGCGGCAAAGGGATCACCACAGCCAGGGCGTACTTTTCCTAGGAAAAGACCAACCCCTCCATGTTGTGACTCATCGGGCATGGGTCCCATAGCTTGGTCAAATGAGCCAAAGCACACCTTTGGGGGAGTTCTTGCGAGCTCGTCGCGAGGCTCTCAAACCGCAGGACGTCGGCCTGCCGGAGTATGGGCGGCGCCGGGTGAAGGGTCTGCGCCGTGAGGAAGTGGCGATGCTGGCGGGCATGAGCAGCGACTACTACGTACGGCTCGAACAGGGCCGGGAGACGAGCCCTTCGCCGCAGGTGGTCGAGGCCGTGGCGCGCGCCCTGAGCCTGGATGAGGAGGCCACCGAGCACCTTCACCGCTTGATCCGGCCGCCTGCTCGGCGCCGAGCCGCCACCACCGACCAGGTCAGCCCGCAGTTGCTACAGCTGATGGACAGTTGGTCCACCTCGCCGGCGTTCGTGCTGGGCCCCGCCCTGGACATTCTGGCCGCCAACACGATGGCCACTGCCCTGCACGAAGGGTTCGCCGCCGCCGACAACCTGGCGCGCATGGTGTTCACCGATCCCGCGGGGCGGGAGTTCTATCAGGACTGGGAGCGGGTCGCGCACTCCTGCGTGGCCGAGCTGCGGGCCGCCTACGGGCACGACCCGGAGTCCGCGCGCATCAACCAGATCGTCGACGAGCTCTGCTCGGCCAGCCCCGCGTTCGCCGAGCTGTGGGCCCGCCACGAGGTGAAGTCGAAGACGCAGGAGGGCAAGCACCTGCGGCACCCACGCGTGGGCGACCTGCACATCCGGTTCTCCGCCTTCACCGTCAACGGCGCCCCGCACCAGGAACTCGTCGTCTACCAGGCCGAGCCCGCCTCGGCGACCGCGGCCGCGTTCGAGCGACTGCGCTCCTCGACGGCAAGGATGCTGCACAAAAACGACGTGATCTGACCGCTCCCACCGCACCGCAGCAGAGAGGTGGCCCAAGCACACGCCCGGCTCGTACCGCCTCCTGTCCGAGCTCGGCCTTCACCCGACGATCTCATCCTAGGTGTGTTACTCCCAGGAAAGTCCCGGCCTTCATCCCTGCCCGTGAGCTGCACAGACTCGAATCTGTCAGCGGCGGGACCCGACTCCGCCGGAACTCTCCACAAGAGACACACATAGGGAAGAGACGACATCATGGCTACCTGGTTCATCACCGGTGCTTCCCGCGGCCTCGGCGCCGAGATCGCCCGAGCCGCACTCAAGGGCGGGGACAACGTGGTCGTCGCGGTCCGCAACCCCGGCAGGCTCCCCGGGGACCTGCAGACCTGCGACCAGGTCCTCGCCGTCGCCCTGGACGTCACCGACAGCGGTGCCATCCCCGCCGCCGTCCAGGCCGCGACGGACCGCTTCGGCGGCATCGACGTGCTGGTCAACAACGCCGGCCGGGGCCTGCTGGGCGCCCTGGAGGAGATCGGCGACGACGAGGCCCGCTCCTTGTTCGATCTCAACGTGTTCGGCCTGATCAACATGACCCGGGCCGTGCTGCCCGGCATGCGCCGCCAGGGCTCGGGCAAGATCGTCAACATCGGTTCGCGCTCCGGATTCGAAGGCGAGCCGGGAGTCAGCATGTACAGCGCCTCCAAGTTCGCCGTCGCCGGGATCAGCGAAGCCCTCGCCGCGGAGATGTCGCCGTTCGGCATCCAGTCCATGGTCGTCGAACCGGGCGTGCTGCGCACCGACTTCCTGGACGCCAGCTCGTTGTCGCTGGCGCGAGAGCGGATCGCCGACTATGACGGCACCCCCGCGCACGTCACCCTCGACTGGGCTCAGGACGCCAACCACACCCAGCTCGGCGACCCCGTCAAGAGCGCGGCCCTGATCTACGAGGTCACCGGCCAGACCGTCCTGCCCCGGCACCTGTACCTCGGGCCCGACACCATCGATCGGCTGCAGGTAAAGCTCGAGCAGATCCACCATGACCTGAACGCCTGGCGGGACAAGTCGGCGGCCACCGCGCACGACGACGCCGCCTGACCCGTACGTAGTACTGAGCTCTCCGCCTACGGACAGAGCCCGGGACATGGGAGAGCGCTGTCGCCGGGACCGACTTCGCGGTCGACCGGCACTGAGCTCATCCGTGGCGTCAGACACCACTACCGACCGTCACCGATCCCAAGAAGTCTTCCACCAGAAGAAGGGGCCCGACTCATGTCTGCTCTGCTCACCGGTACTCCGCTCGCCGGCCGCGTGGCCGTGGTCACCGGCGCCTCCAGCGGCATCGGCGCCGCCACCGCGCAACGCCTGGCCCAGCTCGGCGCCAAGGTCGCCGTCATGGCCAGGCGCAAGGACAAGCTCGACACCCTCGTTGACAGCATTCAAGCCTCTGGCGGGGTCGCCTTGGCGCTGCCCGTCGATGTCACCGACCGCGAAGCCGTCCACGACGCCGCCGGCCAGGTCGCCGAGCAGCTCGGGCGAGCGGATCTGGTCTTCAACAACGCCGGTGTCCAGCTGATCTCCGCCATTGATGAGCTGCGACTCGACGAGTGGCAGCGCCAGATCGACCTGAACATCACCGGCGTGATGAACGTCATCGGCGCCTTCCTGCCGCAGCTGAGCGCCGCCGCCGAGGCGGGAAAGCCGGCCGACCTGATCACCACCTCCTCTATCGCCGCCACCCGGATCCTTGAGAAGTTCTCGATCTACTCCGGCACCAAGGCTTACATCAGCCACTTCACCAGGCTGCTGCGGGTGGAGCTCGGCCCGAAGAACGTCCGCGTGGCCACCATTGAGCCCGGCATGGTCGACACCGAGCTGCCCGACCACGTCACCGACCCCGATGCCACCAAGCTCATGGCCGACCTGATCGACCAGATCGACGTCCTGCAGTCCAGCGACATCGCCGAGACCGTGGCCTTCATGGCCGCCGTGCCCCGCCACGTCAACCTCACCGAGATCACCATCCTGCCCACCGCCCAGGCCGTCTAGCCCAAGCGGCAACCCCGAGAAGGGAGGCCGATGACCGAGCACCGACCAGCCATCGGCCCCCGCTCGCCCACAATGAAAGGTCCGACATGAGCCCCACAGGATTCTCCTGAATACCCGCTGGACCTCGTGCATCGGCTGATCGAGCCCGGGCCGGTCATCATGGTGTCCACCTTCGACGGCGAGCGCGCCAACCTGATGACCAACGGTTTCAACATGCCGATCGCGCATGGTGCGCTCATCGGGCTGATCCTTGGCCCGTGGGATCACAGCTACGACGCGTTGCGCACCACCGGCGAGTGCGTCATCGCCATCCCCTCCATCAACCTGGCCGAACAGGTGACCGACGTCGGCAACACCTCCGGCCGCGACGTCGACAAATGGGGGAAGTTCGGCTTCACTCCCACACCTGCGGCTGTCGTCCGAGCGCCTCTTGTTCAGGAGTGCTTCGCCAACATCGAATGCACCGTGGCCGATGACAGGCTCGTCGACGACTACAACCTGTGGATTCTCCGCGGCGAGCGAGCCTGGTTCGATGCCGGCAAACGAGGAACGGGTGAGTTCCATCATCGTGGCAACGGCACCTACTCCGGCAACGCCGACACCCTCGACCTGCGAAACCGCATGACCAAATGGCAATACCTGACGCGCGACCAGTAGTCGCCGCTACCTACTGACCAGCCCTTGACCAGCGGAAACCGACACCCCTGGCTCTTTTCGCCGTATTCCGGGCCCCCGACACCGACTTCTCAACCCCGGGCTCCAGGAGGCGCCTCACCCTACGGCCCACGCCGCGCCGAAGCGATCTCGCTCCAACCGCCCACCGCGCTAATCTCGCGAACGGGCGATACGGTGATCTTGACCGGCGAACTCTAACATCAGGGCCAGGCTGGGATGCTCCGCCAGCAACCACCGCAGCTTGCCTGCATCGCCACGGTGTATGCCCTTGACCATCGCGACCGCCAGCGGATCTTCGGCATTCAGATAGCGCACTGGCTCATTTGCCACCATCCCACGCGCCGCCCGCCAGAGGCAGCCAGGGCAGCCCGGACGCGCGCTGCCCATACAGGCCGCGAGGCATCGGACCATGATCCTTCATATGTGGCAGGTGCAAGGTTCGACCTTGCGTAGGCTGAGCCGACGGTTTTACAGTGCCGTCGCAAGAACGCTCTGACCTGCGCTTCCGTGACCAAGAATGCTGTCGTGGGAACGGATGGGGAGGGACACCGAGGCAGAGAACTGACGCACATTGGCGTACAGCACAAGCAGGTAACGACGGTCGCCGGACAGTTCCCGAAACGCTCGGAACGCTTCCAGTAGCCGGTGTGGAAGTCCGAACACCCGGAGCGATAGCTGAAGACGTACGGGGCCAGCAGGTAATCCCTGAGTGCCTCGTCGACGAGCCAATGGCGGCTAGCACGCAGCATCACGTCGATGATTGCGAGCCGCCCTGCGCATGGCCCTCTGCACGGTGATCTCGTCCGCTGAACCGTTCCGGGCTGGTTGGAGGCCACCAGGAATGCGGCGAGCAGCGCGACCGCGGCCACGGGTAGCCACCATGCGATCAGTCCCACGGCGAGGATCTTGCCTGCCGAGCGCCAGCTGCGCTGAGCGTAATGCAGGGGGTCGTCGGGGATAAGCGGAGCCTGCCCGCCATCACCGCCATGCCCGTAGTCGGACTTGAAGGCGTGCGGAGCAAGCTTGTGCACCATCCAGCCGTCGCACGCTCCCCTCGGGACAGCGCCACGACCATCTGGTGCTCTTCGCACCGTCATAAATGGTCACCGGGGACGTCCGCAGGAAAATCTGTTACATGACCGATGCCGCGACGGGGAGAGGTGGTGCACATTTGCTCACATGAAGATTATTTTATGGCGAGGCGCCTCGCGACGGCTTTGGGCAGTGATGGCGACGGCCGTCACGATCGCCGTGACGACGATGACGCCGTCCCACGCCCACATGAGCACGGCCACGACGTACCAGATCTGGCACTGGAACATCGCCGGCCACAGCAAGCATCTCGGCTCCACGACCAACGGCATCATCCAGGCGATCGGCGGCTCGATCAGCGCTCGCAACCCCGACTTCGTGTCGGTCAACGAGATGTGCCACAACCAGTACGGCGCGGTGATCGACTACCTGCAGAGAATCGGCTGGCCCCAGAATCCGCTCAACTTCGCCCGTTACGAGCGGATGACCCCGGCCGACGACTCAAGTTATTGCGCCGGCAAAGGCTACGGTGTCGCGATCTTCAGCCGCTTCGCCCTCGGCCCCACCGACCGGTTCACTCTTCCGCAGGCGGCCGAAGACAAGCAACGCAAGCTGCTCTGCGCGCCCGTCGCCACCCGACCGCACCTGCGGTTCTGCACCACCCACCTCACCTACGTCAAGGACTCCCAGGCGACGCAGCTCGGCTACGTGCACGCCGTCATCGAGCGATACCGCGCCCAGGGCGACACGGTGCTGATCGCAGGGGACTTCAACATCCAGCCGCACAGCCCCCTGCTCGACAGCTGGTACTCGCCCACGGTCAACACAGTGAACAACGCCGGTAACCAGGGCCGATATCACGAGCTCGACGATGAGGACCCGATCTGCCCCGGCTGGGGAGAGCAAACCACGGAGAGCAACACCCTGGGCTCGTGCGGCCAGTCGGGCAAGGTGGACCTCGTGTTCGCCGAAGCCGACAAGCTCACCAGCTACCGGGAGGACTCCCAGCCGATCGGGTACATCTGCGGCGCCAACCGCGACAAGGCATGCTCCGACCACCGAATCGTCAACGCCTTCGCCTCGGTAACGGTGGCGGAATAGGTGAACCGTTCCGGGTTTGTTGGGCCTCCAACCAACCCGGAACGGTTCAGCCACTTCAGGTCCTCGAACTACCTGCCCGACGGAAAACCCTAGGCCACAGCCGAAGCCCAAGGTTCCAGAGCATCAATCCGCAGAATCCTTCCTCGAAAGGAGGGAACGCAGGCGCGCCGCCCAGTTAGGCCGCCTCCTACGCACGCCAACCTGATCCGCAGATTGCCGCAGTATTCCGCAGAAACCGCCGGGCTACTCGCTGTTCTCAGGTCCACGAACCATCAACTCGATACGGTCACCACGGAGCACTCGCCGATGCTTGCGAGGCCCGGGAACGATCTCGAAGACCGGCACCCCTTCAGGCATCCCGCCGAACTCGCGCAACTCCCCCGACGTGGCCAGGTCCCGCCGCTCGTCCGGAGTCGGCATGCGAGCGATCACGCGGGCTCCGACCGGCACGTCATACGGCTCCCGCGTCGGCTCAATAGCCACCATGGAGCCTCGCTTGCGAACCGTCGTAATCCGCCCAAGCGCAAGATGACCAGCGCCAGCCTGGGACGCACCTTCCACGCGTCCAATGGCAAGGTCTACCGGCCATCGCTGTTCGTCACGCTCACCCTGTTCCGGCAACCGGCTGGGGCCGCATCCTCGTCGATGTCTCCCGCCCAGAAGTGAACACCCGATGGACCGACACCGGAGACGCCCACGAGGAACGCGGCCTCAAGCACCGGGGCCGCGACGACGTCCGCCCGGTTCCCATTCCGCCCAAGCTGGTCCAGATCCTTCGGCAACACATCGAAGAGTTCGGCGTGGCCGAGGATGGCCGGCTGTTCCGCAGCGAGCGCGGCAAGGTCGTGGCCTCGACCGCCTACATAGAGGTCTGGCAGGACGCCCGAGCGCCAGCGCTAACACCCGCCCAGGTCGCCTCTCCCTTGGCCCGCAGGCCCTACGACTTGCGACACGCCGCCGTCTCCCTCTGGGCTCAACGCGGGCGTACCAGCCCCCGATGTAGCCGAGCGAGCCGGACATGGCGTGGACGTGCTCCTCAGGGTCTACGCCAAGTGCCTCGATGGTCAACAGGAGATCGCCAACAAGCGGATTGAGGACGCCCTCGCCGCGTGATCGTCCAGCACGACGTCGAAGGGGTCCTGGAACCTCGCCTGGGACCCTTCCGGGCTTGCACTGCCCATAGACGGCGAAGGCTACGGCAAGGTTCCCCTGAGCGCGGGACTGCAGCCCATCTCCTCACGACGAATCAGCGCCAAGAACGCAACCAGCACTGCGCCCGCCAAATAGTGCAGGATCGGCCCGGACTCGACGATTTCCCAACCGCCGAAGCGGAGCGTGTCCGTACAGCCGTCCGAGATGATCTCAACGGCGTAGGGGATGGTGAACACCCCGGCGATGACCACGAACAGCACCGACGTCAGCCACGCGGCGGCTATGCCCCACCTGCCCCGAAGAGCGAGAATTGCACACAATCCAAGCGCCATCACCGCGGTGGGCCAGCCGTTCAGCTCCGCAGAGATGGTTCGCCAGTTGATCTCTATCAGCCAGCCGACATCCGTAAGGACTAGCTCGGAACTTAAGGGGCAGACAAAGACTTCCGTTGAGTAGGTCGACCCTTCGGGGAAGTACAACGAGAAAGTACGCAAGGCGGGAGCCGCCAGAGCCCCCACAGCCAGCAAGGGCACCCCCCAGCGCGGGGGAATCGCCGATAACGGAAGCAAGATCGCCGCCATGTGGTCGTAGATGGGGGCGCCCAGCCTAGATCATCTCTCGCACGCACGTCAGCCTCGCCGCATGATCACCAGGCACTACCCCGAAGGGTCCCGGAACGCCACCGGGACCCTTCGCCGTTCCCTATGCGTTCCCACGCCCCCGCGACCCGCGGATGTTCCGGATCAAGGCCCTCGACCAGGGGAAACGCCCATGATCAATTCCGGACATATTCCGGGACCCGCGACAACGGGCCGCTCACGGCGGCATTCGGCTGCACATCCCTGAAATGCAGAAGAGGCCCCGTAGGGCCTCTGAGCTGCGCTAACTGCGTGTGGCAGGTGCAAGGTTCGAACTTGCGTAGGCTGAGCCGACGGTTTTACAGCGGGTCGACGTTCCTGACTGCATCAGGCCCCTGACCTCTGGGAAGGCCTCACAGACATCGCCTACAGGAAGCACGATCCCGCGTATATCCCGCGAGGCGGAGCCAGCCAATCGGCCATCGTTCGTGGCCGTTGCTGTCACAGCTCCAGCGGCGGCAGCCCCCGCATTTCTCGGTAGCGCCGCCGCTCCTCGGTCAAGCTGGCCGACCCGTTGGGGCCACCCATGACGACATCAGCGTTGTGATCATCCTGTCCGTCGTCCTCCCACCAGCATTCTTCGCAGAACCCGAAACCCCCGCGGTACTGAAGGGTCGGATGGAAGCAGCATGGGCACGTGTACGGCTGATCGCGAGGCGGTAGCCGGAGGAAGTCTCCGCCCTGTTCCGCCATCACGGACAAGACCCATCGCTTGCGCTCCCGGATCTCCTCGATGCTGAGATGGGTCATATCCGTCATGATGCCGTACGGCTCCGAACATCTGCATCTCAATCGGCAACGCTGTATCTACTCCCGCCCCAGGCTCGGAAAGCTGCCAGAGATCCGCGACTCGCGCCTGGGGTACTGCCCGGCTTGCCTCCTACCGTCTGATGACCACTACCCGCGCACAGGAAATACGGTGGGCCAGGGCTGAGGAACGAAGCCCTGGACCTTCGATCGCCCCCAGCACATACGTTGGCCAGCCATGCAGTGGCGATCGTAGGGCGGCATCTGTGCGGCGGCGCGGCAACCCTGGTCGGCGCGTTCGGCCCGTACGGCGGGGGCGGCGTACGGTGGCCGGCCCGGTGTCCCGCCGCCGTCCGGGACCGGCCCCCAGGCCGCACGCCCGGACGGCGGGCGGGCGGAGGGCCGGAGGTGCGGCGGCGCGCCGCGCCGCCGCTTGATCCCTATGAGGGCAATTCGGCAAGGCTCTTAACTCCGTTGAGGTCGGGGCAATTTTTCCGAGACATGCCGGTTTCAGGTGTATCTTTCGGCATGCCCGTAGGCGATGAACTCGGGATACGAGCTTGGTGCGCTGCCGGGCGAAACGATTGAGGCCTGACCCACGGCCTCTGTAGGGGGACACATCTGAGAGCCTCCGCACATGCGGAGCACCTCTACGAGATCCGGATGGGTGTTCGAATACAAGAATCGGGGAACACTGTAGACATGAGAGAATCTCTTCCAGCCCGCCGCATCTCCCCTAGATCCATAGAAGACGCTACGCTCGCTTTCAGACAGAGCCGCCGCGAGAGGGATAGGGGGCGTCCATGACGATCGCAAGCGAACCCGCTCCTGAGCACGGCACCCAGTTCAAGGGCGAGATCACTGTCGGTTCCCGCATTATCGACGATCTAAGCTCGGGCTTGTATAAGTCGCCAGCGGCCTGCTTGAAAGAGCTCATTAACAACAGCTACGACGCGGATGCAACAATTGTTCGCGTCATGGTAAAGCCTGACGCCGATCGAATCATCATTGAAGATGATGGCGAGGGCATGACGCAGAGCCAATTCGTGAGCCATTTCAGTCGAATCAGCGAGTCGCACAAGCGAGACGATTCCGAGTATACGGCTTCCGGGCGTCCCAAGATCGGCAAAATCGGTATCGGGTTCATCGCAGCCAATGAGCTCTGTGAAGAGATGGAAATCTACTCCACCACGCGCGGCAGTACGGAGCTCTTGCATGTCACCATCGACTTCGAGATGATGCGGCTCCCGCCGGAGCAACGACGACGCGGGGGCGAGAGCGCATACGCTAAAGGCGACTATTACGGCGAAGTGCTGCAAACAGCCCAGGAAGATCACTACACTAAGATATTCCTCAAGCGTGTCCGCGGCGAAGCACGAAATATTTTGGTTGGCGCAGGAAGTCCAACATCACCTATCCGAGAGTCCTCACTATACGGACTGAAGGCTGAGACTGTAACTGCTCGGCTGGCATCTCTGAACTCCTGGTCATCTTTGGATGGCTACAGCCAAACGATGCTGGGCGTCGCGCTGAACGTCCCCGTGCCCTATGCGCCGGCCTGGATACCTGACGAACATCGACCGAGTCTCGCCGAGTTCGAAGAGCAAGCAAAGGCCCTAGCTTTCCAGGTGGAGTATGACGGTACGCCTCTTCTAAAACCTATCGCTCTTCGAGGAGGGGACGAATCCGAGTCGATCGTCCGTATAGTCGAACTCGATGGAGACCATGTCGGCGCACAAGGCTGGATTTACGCTCAAAGAGGTGTCCTTCGGCCGGAGGATTTAAACGGCGTTTTGATCCGCATCCGGAACGCCGCCGTAGGCGAGTACAGCAAGAACTTCCTGGACTTTCCTCACGCAGAGGGAACTTTGTTCCAGCGCTGGATATCTGCAGAGATCTATGCAGACGATCGTTTGGAAGATGCCCTAAACATCGACCGGCGCACCTTGCGTGACACACACCCCGCCTACGTCGAACTGAGAAAGTGGTTTCATAAAGAACTGTCTGACTTCATTCGCGAAGTCCGCAGAGAACTTTACGTGAAACCTTCTGAACAGCGCCAGAAAGAGCGAAATACGGCCGAAGTTACCCGCATCAAGGCTGCAGCTAGCCGCGTGAAAGATACATTGGGTGCCGATGTAGCAAGGAAAATTGAGGATGCTTTCCCAGTAACGCCTCCAGCAGCACCCGCAGATAGCGGTACCACACGCGCTAGAAGAAGCACTAAGGCAGCCGCTCACTCCGTAAACAGGAAGTATTCCGTAAGTGAGGTCTATGAAATCGTTCTAGAAGTAGCAAACGAGACTCTTTCCAAGGAGGCGGCGCAGAAGTTCATCGAAGAGCTCACCAAACGGTTGCGGGGGTAACGTGTCCCCCCCAAGACAAATTGATCATGCGATGTCAGCAGAGCGGCCAGCAAAGTCCACAATACGTGATCTATGGGTAGACGTGGTCCGCAGACGTAAGAGCGGAGTCGGATCGAACATCCCATTCTATGTGACCCTGCCAGGTGCTGCCGGCCTAGACCTGAAGCATCTTATCGACCATGGCTTGATAGCCACTACGGAATCAGGAGCCATAGCGGATAAGGATAATCGACGAGTTATCGCTGTCGAGAAGGATAGCCTGGCTGTGCTGGAACTTCAGCGTAGCTTCCCCGGCCTAAAGATTCTCCAGAGCGACATCTATAGCCGACTTCACGGATCCAGTCCTATTGTGTTTCCAACAGGACAAGGCAAAGATCCTTTCATTGCCGCAGTCATAAATTTGGATTTCAACGACAGCTTTCTTTTTAGGAATGGAGTCTTCCCTATCCTGGAAGCTGTTGTCAAAATTGCGACCCTACAAACGGCTCAGAGCCCTCCATATGACTGGACCCTTCTGCTTACGGTTCAGGGAGAAGTTCGATGGCCGGGCGATACACAACTTGCCGCACAACGTTTTTTGGCGGAGCAGTGCACATTATGTCCTCCTTACGACCAGGGGTGCAAACGGCTATTCGGAGATCCTCTCTATGGAAGAATCAATGCGGAGCCTCCTGTGGCTATGCACATCTGCGAAAGAGTAGACCAACAGCATATTCTGATGGCGTTTGTGCCTGCCCAAATCATTCGTCGGGTGTACACCATGGGGTGGCGAGTTGAGGTAACACACAATCTCCGGTATGGCGGGGAAGCAGGCAACACTGCGCCGATGGCCACGTGGATCATGGACTTTGTGCGGGATCCACGAGCTGCTTCCACTCCTCACACAGTGCTTACGGACGGGCTCGGGACGGTTCTTCAAGGAGCCGGGCGCGTCACTGAAGATGGAGATCTCGTCCTGCTGTAGTGGATCATCCTAGCGAGCTGCTGTTCTATCCAGATGATCTTCTTCTCGGCAGTAGATCTCCCTGTGCGGAAGCCTTATGCTTAGGCAACCACTAGCGGGCGGTGGAGAGGGGTGGCCCAGTGGGGGAAGTACGCGAACTCGATCCGTACTACAGAGTGCATGTAGGGGATGCACGTGACATAGCTGCGACCCTGGGGCCTCTGCCTACCAAAGATCGCCCGCTGATCACTTGCACGATCACCTCGCCGCCGTATGCTGACCTGATTGACTATAAGGCGTCCGGTCAAGTTGGCTGGGGTCAAAGTTATGAAGAATACCTAGCGGACTGTCATCATATTTTTCGAGACATATATAGTAATACCGCCGACGATGGTTCTTTGTGGCTGATTGCCGACACTATTTACGATCAGTCCAAGAAGCCTAGCGCCGTCCGCCCTCTTCCGTTCGACCTTGCCCGCGAGGCTTCACGTGCAGGATGGACTCTGAGGGATGTCATCGTCTGGCAGAAGGATAAGACGCGTCCCTGGTCAGGGCGCGGTCGTCTACGCAACATATTTGAGTATGTACTCTTCTTGGTGAAGTCTGATAAATATAAATACCACTTGCATCGCCTGCGCGAGACGACAGAATTGGCAAAATGGTGGGTGCAGTATCCGGAGCGCTATAATCCGCAAGGAAAGACGCCCACCAACGTCTGGGAGATCCCCATACCCACTCAGGGGACATGGGCCAACTCTGCCGTACAGCATGCGTGCCCTCTGCCGGCGGATCTCGTCGAAAGAATCCTATTCCTCAGCACCGATCCCGGCGATGTCGTTTTCGATCCATTCGCTGGATCAGGAACGGTTGTAGTCGAAGCTGAGCGTCTAGCTCGGCGTGGAATTGGCGTTGAGCTGAATCCAAAGTATGTAGATGCCTATCGAACGATAGTACGGCCTGAAGTGCTCCTAAAACGTGGTGTCGATCAACTAAGCGAGCGGTTGGCTGCCAGCGATGAGATGCAGAAGACGATCCTGCGGCTGAGAGCCGTCAAGTATCCCAAAACGATGTTCAAGCAGTACGTGAAGCGTTTTCCGTCGGGCCCAAAGCCGCGCCTCGCGGTGTCGCTTTTGAGGGATGTTAACCCCGTGGTGCTGCGCAACCCTCACCAATTGATCGATGTGTCGAGCATTTTTCTTCATGACGGGCCAGTGTCAGAACGAGATGAATTGCAACGAGCATTAAAGGAGGTTGCATCGCAGAAGCCACTGACAGGTTTCGGCGTTGACGGCGAGATTCTGGTTGTCTGCTCAGAAGAGCTTCTGAGTCTCGTCGAGTGTTTTGAACTTTTTCTGTACGAGCATGGGCGTACTTGGTCTGCTACACGGCCCATTCTGGCCCCGGAGCTGCTGAGCGTTCCCATCTCTACGAAGCGTGGCGCTTACATCCCCATTGCCGCAAACGTCGCACTCGATGAGCGGCCTCATCGCTTGTATGCCTGATGTGGAGCCACCATTATGGGCTTTGACCTGCGTGGATGATGTAAGGCTTGCTTGTATGGGGCGGCGCGATCGGCCGCAGGCAGTGGGTGAGCTTACGTGTGGAGGCCCATACAGGAGTGCTGATCGACGAGCATTTCCCATCGTGACGAAAGCGGAGCCTTCGATTTCCAGAGATTAGTCGAGTAGATCTGGACGACGGTTCGAGAGGGCCCTCCGTGCAGTCACAAATCGGTCATGAAATTCCATCGCGAGCGCTTCTCGTCGATAGCGTTGCCGTAGGACTCGATCGAGATCTCCAGCCCGATTGACGAGGTCGGTGAGGGATCGCCTGTCAATCTCGAAGGCAGCTAGGCCCTCATCAACAGCCGCGTCGAGATCGCCACGTCGAGCGTGGACAATTCCAAGGTCTATGCGCGCGTCGGCGACTCTCATCGGGGCGTTGGACGTGCCGTCTGGACGGGTGTGCATCTGGATGGTTTCACGGGCGTGTTCTTCAGCACGGTCGTCGTCGGCGAGCCAGGTATAGCAGGTGGCGGCGTAGAAGACCCACTTGGCGTGGTCGAACACAAAGTGGTGATCCGGGTGTTCGGGCATGGGCAAGCTGCCGAGTACTTCGGCTCCGCGCGTCAGTGCGCGGTCGGCTTCGCGGCGGTCGCCGATGCGGGCCAAGCCGCGGGCTTCTTGGAGGGTGAGTTGGACCATGGCGCTGCTGGTGCCGGCCACGGCTTGGCCCATGCGAGCGGCGGTGACGACGTCTTCGTAGCGGCCCTCGACAAGGGCGAACCAGGCGGACATCTCGTGTGCCCAACCCATGAGTTCGCCGTGTCCGACTTGGCGGCCCATCTCGAAGGCGGCGCGTCGGGCGGTTTCGGCCTCTTCTCGCTCGCCCAGGTCGTAGTGGACGCAGCCCAGCAGGGCGGTGAGCCAGCCGGTGATGACGAGCAGTTCGCGATGCTGGGCCAGGGTGAGGCGACCAGCGAGCAGGCGGTTGATCTGTGCCAGGCGCTTTTGGGTGCGGTCGCGTAGCGTGCCTGCGGGTACGACGGGATAGGCGCGGCACAGGAGATCGACGGCCTCGGCAAGGGCCTCCAGGGTTCCGGCTCCCACGTCGGATGCCTGAAGCTGCTGGGCGAGTTCCATGGTGCCGTACAGGTCAGCCTCGGCGTGGAGGGCGTCGGCGGGGATCACGTGGGCCTCAATGAGGCGGCTGCCGGTCTGCTTGGTCTGGGAGAACCCGAGTGCTTCCGGCTCCAGCCCGGTCAGTTGCGTGAGCGCCAATCGGTATGGCGTGCGTGGCCATCGGACTTCGCCGGCTTCCCAGCGGCGTACGCGCTCCTCGTCACACGTCAGCCTTTCGGCGATGCCGATGGGTGTGGCGTTGACCTGGTCGGCCATCTGGGCCCGTGACAGGTGCCTTTCGTTGCGCCAGGCGCGGAGGCGAACGTTCGGGATGTAGTCGGGCATCTTCGGGTCTTCCTCCCGGCTGGGGGCTCGAAAGGGGAAACAAGGGGGCCGATCAGGGGTCCTGCTCGAACGCGGTTGCCGGTGGACTTGTCATCAATCAACCACGGTACGTCACGCGGCCTCCCGCCACAGGGAACGCCGGATGAACGAGGAGATTGGCGACGGTGACCCGGCCAGACGAGACATGCAAGACGTCGCCCTGCCCCACTTGCCGGGGACGCGGGATCAAGCTGCGCAACTCGCGCCGTGCGCTCCTCATCGGCGACGACAGCGGAGATCAGCTTTCGAGTGAGGAGCGGCAGTGTCTCGACTGCCTCGGCGGCGGCCAGGCCGAAGGGAGCGGAAGATGAATTCGATCATGCAGGCGGCTGCGGCCGGCTTTATGCAGGCTCAGGACGAGGGGGACATGCTCGTCCGGCTGCGTGACCGGCTCGTGGCTCTCGGCGTCAATGCCGAGCTGCGCGACAACAACAGTGCGCTCATGGTGCACAAGCCGGAGCCGGGTCTGCCGGTGTGGGTGTTCGTCGGGTACGGCGGGGCCTACTACTCCTGGCAGAACGCCGAGCGACGGCATCCGACCAACGATCCGGCGGGTGCGGCGAACGTCCTGGCCGAGTACATCGCCAGGTGATGACGGGGCGCGGCGGGACAGGCACGGTTCTTCTCGGAGGGGGGTGGAGCCGCTGCTGTGTCTCGTCGCGTCTCTCTCCGGCAGGCAGTCGCAGGGACCGCCACCGCGGCAACCTTCCCAGCCGCCGCTGCGCTGCCTGCCGGATCTGGCGTTCGCGGCTCCGGTGTCGCCAACCGCATGGACAGAGAGTGGCGAGCCGGATACGCTCAAACTTGGTAAAACAACTTGTCGGCTGTTGGACGGTCATGATGTCGCTAGAGTCCGTGCCGCCTAAGTATGCGCAGCTTGTGCAGACTCTCCAGAGGCGCATCGAGTCGGGAGACTACCCACCGGGCACGCTCCTCCCGAGCGAGAACCAGCTCATTCAGGAGTTCAGCGTCTCCCGTCCTACTGTCGTCGCCGCGCTGCGGGTGCTGCGCGAGCAGGGCTGGATCGAGTCGCAGCAGGGCAAGGGCCGGTTCGTGCGCGGGCGGCCGGCGATGGCGTCGATCGAGCAGAAGCGGCCGGGGCAGGCGTACCTGACCAAGCCGGAGACCGACACGGCGGGTGAGATCGTCGAAGTGGGTGCCGTCGCCGCGCCAAATCGCATCGCCATCCTGCTCGGCGTGCAGCCTCAGAGCAAGGTGTTCGTGCGGCGGCGGTTGATCGTGCGTGAGGGTGAGCCGACCGAGCTGGTGGCGTTGTGGTTGCCGTTGGAGCTTTCCGAGGGGACGGATCTGACCAGCGGGGAGCCGTTGCGGCAGGGGTTTCGGGAGCATCTTCATGCGCGCAAGGGCGTGCGTTTCGATCACATCGTGGAGCAGATCACCGCGCGCATGCCCTCGGCCGGGGAGGCCAAGCAGTTGGGCATGCCGAAGAACGTGCCGATCCTGGCGGTCTTCGGTGCGGTGCGTGATGCCTCCGGCCGGCCTTTGGCTGTCGTAGAGGTTCTGCTGCCCGCTGATCGTCATGAGCTGGAAGACGCCTATCCGATCATGTAGAACCACCAGGGCTCCTAGCTGCGCGTCAATAGCAGCGCCAATCCCAGTCCCAGTCATGGGAGTCGTACGCCTCGAGGATGACTCTGCGACCACCAGCGGGATCCTGTTCTCTGAAGTACAAGGAGATTTCTGCTTTCGCCTCGGCTCCAGCGATCGCGGCATGGTCGTAGTGGCGGCGGATCTCCTGCGGCGTGAGTGCTGTCTGCAGCGTGAGGCGGACACGGTAGTCGCAATAGGAGCCGCCGCCTCCCACCAGGTTCTTCCCGAAGACCACATCACGATCCATGGGGAAGATGTCTCGGGTGTTCGGTGGGAGCGGGTAGGCGACCACGCGCTCGTAGAAGGCTTGGAGCCGGGCGTCATCACGCCACACCGGGTTCATGGCCAGGACGAACAATCCTGCCAGCAGGATCACCACGACCCCGGCTGTGACCAACCGCATGGTTCGCACTAGAGCCTCCTGGAATGTCCGGCTGGTTGACCTCGACGACTGTCTATCGGATGGGTGACACGCCCGTCACCTCCTACCTAGCCACTTGACCTAGCAAGTTACGGAGGGTTACGGTCTAGCTACTTGATAGGTCGAGTGCCTGTCATCCAAGAGAGGAAGCTGTTATGGCTCTGCAAGGTCCCATCCCCGTCACCTTCGACATGGTCTTCCCGCACGGCTGCTACGTCGTCGGCGAGGTCGAGCCCGTCAAGGACTTCGACGCCTCGTCCAACGGCCGGTTCGTGCAGGCCCGCGACAAGCAGACCGGTGAGCTGGTCTGGCAGGTCGCGGTCATGGACGGTGACCCGACCCTCAAGCCCGCCCAGAAGACGGTGGCGGTCAAGATCCTCGCGCCGGTCCAGCCGGTGCCCCCGCAGCCGATGCCGGGGCTGCCGTTCACGCCGGTCGAGTTCGACGGCATGTCCGTCACGCCGTACGTCAACGCTGCCAGCCGTCTCGCGTACTCAATCAAGGTCCGCGAGATGCACGCACCCCGCCCGACCGCTCAGCCCACTGCCAAGGCAGGAAAGGACGCCGCCTGATGACCCGACGCCGTACCCCGCGCAACAGCGTGATCCGGCTGACCACCGGGCACGCCGCCCGCACCCTCAACCACCCGTTCCCACGTCGTGAGCCCGTTCTGGCGCTCGACTTCGGCGCCACCTCCGTCCTGGTGACCACCAGTGGGCCGGTCACGGTGGAGGACCTGGAGTTCGCGCGGCAACTCGCCCGAGAGGCATCGCGCTTCGCCCGCTCGCTGGAGCGCAGCTTCTACGGGCTGCCCAACGGCAAGGGGGTCGCGGCGTGACGCTCGGCCCCTACACCTACCTGACCCTGTCCATGAGGCCGGAGTCCGCGCCGCAGGTCGGCGTCTCCTTCCACACGCCGCACCTGAAGGTCCGTGCCGGACTGCTGCTCAGCGACCCGCGCCCGTACCTGGAGTTCAGCTCCCACGAGGCGAACGTGCACATCTCCACCACCGGGGCGGGTCCCGTCACCGACGCCGATCTGGCCACCGCTCGCGAGATCTTCACCGCTGCCGCTCGCTACCTGGCCGACTGCGAGCAGTTGCACGCCGAACAGACGGCCGACGACAAGGACGCCACCGACCCGGCGGTCTGACATGAGGCGGGGCCGCTGGAAGCGGCAACTTCCGGCGGCCCCTCGGTTCTCCCACGACTCCACATCACGAGAGGTTCCCAGCTTATGTTCAAGCGGCTGCCTGGAGACGAGGCGCGCAATCTTGTCTCCACCACGCCCGACACGGCCGTCGTCTTCCGCCCGGCCGTGCTCAAGACACCCGCCCTCGTCACCTTCATCGTCTACGGCTGGCGCTTCCTGGCCGCCCTCGTCCGCACCACCTGGCGTCATCCCGTCGCGGTCGCCATCCCGGTCACCCTTGGCATCATCTGGAACGTCTATGGCTGGCCCGCCGCGGCATCCACGCTCGGCTTCGCCGTGCTGTCCCTGCTCGCCTGGGCCTGCACCGCGCCCGGCTCCTTCGCCCGGCTCGTCGGCTGGCGACTGCTGGCCTGGTGGCGGCTCATGTCGGTTTACCGCCGACACTGGCAGTCCGTCATGGACGTCTCCGGCCTGGCCAAGCGCGTCCACGGACACGTCTACATGCCGCGCCTGCTCCGCGTCACCTGTGACGGCTGGGCCGACCGGGTCACCGTCCGGATGCTCGGCGGCCAGGCGGTCAAGGACTGGACCGACCGCATCGACAACCTCGCCCAAGGCTTCGGCGCGGCCTCCTGCCGCATCGCGCTCCTCAAAGGCGGCAGGCTCCTGATCACCTTCCCACGCACCGACCCACTCGCCGCCCCCATGCCGGCACTGCCCATCCCCGACGAACCAACCGTGGGGCCGGTCGAGATCGGCAGGCAGGAGGACGGCAAGCCACTCCGGCTCAAGGTGCACGGCACTCACGTCCTGATCGCGGGCGCGACCGGGGCAGGCAAGGGCTCCTTCCTCTGGGACACGATCCGCGGACTGCTCCCCGCCATGCGTGCCGGCCGGTGCGAGGTCTGGGCGCTCGATCCCAAGCTGATGGAACTGTCCTTCGGGCGAGAGCTCTTCCAAGGCCGGTACGCCGCCGACCCGGCCGAGTGCGCCGACCTGCTGGACGAGGCGGTCAGCGTCATGCAGAAGCGCGCCACCCGCTTCGCCGGCCTCCAGCGCTCCCACTCCCCCACCGTGGAGGACCCGTTCGTCCTGGTGATCGTCGACGAGGTGGCGTTCCTGACCGCCTACCAGCCCGACCGTCAGCTCCGGCAGCGAACCTCCGCCGCCCTGGCCACGCTCGCCACGCAAGGCCGCTCGGTCGGCGTCGGCGTCATGGCCGCACTTCAGGACCCGCGCAAGGAGGTCATGAACATCCGCAACCTCTTCCCCGACAAGATCGCCCTGCGGCTGGACGAGTCCGAGCAGGTGGACATGGTCCTCGGCGACGGCGCACGCGACCGGGGCGCCCTGGCCGATCACATCTCACCAGTGCCCGAGCTGGGCGCGGGCGTCGCCTACATGCGCCTGGAGACCTCGCCCGAACCGATCCGTGTCCGCGCCGCCTACGTCTCCGACACCGACATCCGCGCCATGGTCGCCTACCACGGGCAGGCCGCATGACTCATGCCCACGACCGCGCCCTTCCTCGGGCCGTCCGCCAGGCCATGCCGATGGCCCGGGATGTGCTCTTGGAGGTCGCCAAGCAGCACGGCGTCTGCATCCGGCCCATCCCGCTCAAGCGCCTCGACACCCACACCGGCACTTGGGAGATCATCGACGTCCCGTGCGGGGCCACCTTCGACAGCAAGTGCCCGCCGTGCGCCAAGCGCAACAAGCAGCTCCGTAAGGCTCAGTGCCGGGAGGGCTGGCACCTCGACGCCGAACCCGTCATCACGCCGAACGAGCCGGACGAGGAACAGCGCTGGCTGGTGGAGTTCCGCGCCGACGTCCACGCCCAGCGTGAAGCCGCCGAGAAGGCCGGCGACGACACTTCCGAGTTGGACGAGCTGATCAGCGGTCTGGACGAGGAGATCAACGCCGCCGGGATGCGCGGCAACGTCCTCGGCCGTACCGCCGCCAAGCGCTCCCGCTCCACCCGGCGGCGGCAGGATGCGCCGGACCTGCCCAAGCGCAAGATGGCTCACACCACCCTGGGACGCACCTTCCACGGCACGGACGGGAAGGTCTACCGGCCGTCGCTGTTCGTGACGCTCACCCTGCCCTCGTACGGCAAGGTTCGTGACGGCATCCCGGTCGACCCGGACGCCTACGACTACCGGCGGGCGGCTCGGGACGCGCTGCACTTCTCCAAGCTCGTGGACCGCTTCGTGCAGAACCTGCGCCGGGTCGCGGGCTATGACGTGCAGTACTTCGCCTCGGTGGAGCCTCAGAAGCGGCTCGCCCCGCACCTGCACATGGCTATTCGCGGCACCCTTCCGCGCGCGGAGATCAAGCAGATAGCCGCTGCCACCTACCACCAGGTCTGGTGGCCACAGGCTGACGAAGTGCGCTTCGACGGTGACCACCTGCCCGTCTGGGACGAGCAGGGCGGCTACCTCGACCCGGCCACCGGGGAGGTTCTGCCCACCTGGGACGAAGCCCTCGACGCGCTGGACGAGGAGGTCGAACCACTGCATGTGATCCGTTTCGGCGAGCAAGTCGATGTCCAAGGCGTCTTGGCCGGCACCCCGGACGCCGACCAGTGCATCCGCTACCTGTCCAAGTACCTCACCAAGTCCCTCGGCGACGCCCTCGACGGCGGCCAGGTTCAACGCGAGCACGCCGACCGCATGCTCGACGCTCTCCGCTACGAACCCTGCTCGCCCACCTGCCCGAACTGGCTCCGCTACGGCGTCCAGCCCAAGGGAGCCAAGTCCGGCATGCAGCCTGGCCGGTGCCGTGGCAAGGCCCACAAGCCCGATCACCTCGGCTACGCCGGGCGCCGTGTCCTGGTCTCGCGCAAGTGGTCCAACAAGACCCTGGCCGAGCATCGGCAGGACCGCCGTACCTGGGTCCTGGAAGCCCTCGGCCAGGCCGACGAGCCCACCGACCCGCACCGCTACATCTGGCGGCCAGTCCCGGCCGGCGACGCCAACGTGCCTCCCCTCGCCGTACGCCTGCTGCGCACCGTGGCCGAACGCCAACGGTGGCGAGCCCACCTCAGAGAGCTGGAGGCCAGAGCAGCCGGTCAAGATCTTTCGGCAACTGAGCCCACCGGGATGGCGGCATGAGCAGACGGGACGAACTTCTCACCGTCGCCCAGGTCCTCGACGAACTCGGCGGGATCTCCCGCCGCACCTTCTACCGCTGGCGCGAGATCGGCAAAGCACCCAAGGGCATCCGCCTGCCCAACGGCGAACTCCGCATCTACCGCAGCGACCTCGAAGCCTGGCTCGAATCCCTCAGGAGCGCCGCATGACAACCTCGTACGACGTGAAGTTCTGGGAGATCCGGCGGAACAAGTCCAGCAAGTCACCCTCCTATGAGGTGCGCTGGAAGGTCGGCGGCTGGCAGAAGTCCAAGACCTACAAGACCAAGGCCCTCGGCGAGAGCTTCCTGACCGACCTACGGCAGGCCGCGAGACGCGGTGAGGCGTTCGATCTGGAGACCGGTCTCCCCGAGTCGATGACCAAGGCCAAGGACGCACGGACGGTCCTCGACTTCGTGAAGGCGTACGTTGAGGCGCGCTGGCCGTACGCGGCTGCCAAGAGCCGAGACAGCATGTCCGACGCCCTGGCGACGGCTCTCCCGGCGCTGACGACGGAGAAGGCCGGACGCCCGGATGCCGCGCTCCTCCGCAAGGCCCTGCGCCACTACGTGCTGCTGCCCGAAGGGAAGCGGCCGGCCATGCCTGCCGACATCGCGCGAGCCGTCCGCTGGCTGGAGGCGGCATCGCTCAACATGACAGACCTCAACGAGACCAAAGCCGTCCGCCCTGCCCTCGATGCCCTCGCGCTCCGCCTCGACGGCCAGCAGGCCGGCGCCAACACGATCAGGCGCAAGCGCGCTGTCCTTCACCACGTTTTCGAGTACGCGGTGGAACTGGAAGAGCTGCCGTCCAACCCGCTGCACCGCATCAAATGGAAGGCCCCGAAGACGACCGAAACCGTGGATCCGCGGGTCGTGGTCAACCCTGGCCAGGCCAGAGAACTGCTCGTGGCGCTCACCTACGTGGGCAAGCGCCAGCGCGACGGAAAGGGGCGGGGCCGACGGTTGATGGCCATGTTCGCCTGCATGTACTTCGCCGCCCTCCGCCCCGGCGAGGCGGTCAGTCTCCGCGAACAGGACTGCCACCTCCCGGCGAACGGCTGGGGACGGCTCACCCTCGACAGCTCACGACCCGAGGTGAACCGCCGATGGACCGACACCGGGGACGCTCACGAGCTGCGCGGTCTCAAGCATCGGGGTGAGGATGACGTCCGCCGGATCCCGATCCCTCCGGAACTGGTGAAGATCCTTCGGCAACACATCGAAGACTTCGGCGTAGCTCCAGACGGGCGGCTGTTCCGCAGTGAACGCGGCGGCGTGGTCGCCTCGACGGCCTACACCGAGGTCTGGCAGGAAGCCCGCACCCTCGCCCTCACACCGGTTCAGGTTGCCTCACCGCTCGCGCGGCGACCGTACGACCTGCGGCATGCGGCCGTCTCGCTCTGGCTCAACGGCGGCGTACCGGCTCCAGAGGTAGCCGCCCGTGCCGGCCACGGGGTGGACGTCCTGCTCAGGGTCTATGCCAAGTGCATCGACGGCCAGGAGGACATCGTCAACCAGCGGATCGCGGACGTGCTCACCGCATGAGATCGCGAACGGCACCACTCGAAGGGCTCCGGTTTCCCCGGGGCCTTTCGGCGTTGCAGGGGCCACGCCATCCCGCGCATACTCCGGATCATGGGCCGCGACCTGGGGAAACGTCCCCGGATCCATCCCGCGTATATCCCGTGACCGCCGACAAACGGCCGCTCAGGGCTGCATCTGGCTGCATACTCCGGAAACGCAGAAGAGGCCCCGAAGGGCCTCTGACCTGCTGTTACGGCTGGTGGCAGGTGCAAGGTTCGAACTTGCGTAGGCTGAGCCGACGGTTTTACAGACCGCTCCCTTTGGCCACTCGGGCAACCTGCCTTGTCTTCCGCTCTCGCGGCGACACACAGAAGGATAGCGGACTTCGGAGGTGTACGTGACACCGGTTTGTCCTGGGGCGGGTTCTCGCGGCGGGTTGCGTCGGACGGGGTGGTGGGGCGGGGGCGGTGGACTGCATGGGGCGGCGATGCTGGCTAGGCTCGGTCGCTGGGTCCGCGTGTACGGGCGTGTCCAGGCTCAGGTGCATCATGCGCGTCGGTGCGCCGGGCACAGGGGTACGTCCGGGTGGTCGGATCCTTAGAGGACTTCGCAGCTGAGAGGGTGGGTGTTGTGGCTGATTCGTCGTTCGACATCGTCAGCAAGATCGACCGGCAGGAGGTCGACAACGCGCTGAACCAGACGGTCAAGGAGATCGGGCACCGGTTCGACTTCAAGGGCACCGGGGCGAGCATCAGTTGGTCCGGGCAGAACAACATCGAGATCAAGGCGAACAGTGAGGAGCGGGCCAACGCGGCGCTGGACGTCTTCAAGGACAAGGTGGTCAAGCGGGGGCTCTCGCTGAAGATCATCGATGCTGGGGAGCCGAAGCTGTCCGGCAAGGAGTACCGGATGATGATCGGGCTCAAGGAGGGCATCGATCAGGAGAACGCGAAGAAGATCTCCAAGTTGATCCGGGATGAGGGGCCGAAGGGGATCAAGGCCCAGATTCAGGGTGAGGAGCTGCGGGTCAGTTCGAAGAAGAAGGATGATCTGCAGGATGTCATCTCACTGCTCAAGGGCAAGGATCTGGACATCGCATTGCAGTTCGTGAACTACCGGTAATGATGCGGCTGGCGCCGGCTGCGGGACGGCACCGAGGCTGAGCGGTGGCGCGGTGAGGGTGGCCGGTTGGGCAGGATGGCGTGCGGTCGTGGGGGTCGTGGGTCATGGAGTTCATCGGTCATGATCCGGCGGTCATGATCCGGCTGTCCTCGGTCAAGGTCCTTGGTGGGCGATCACGGTGTCGGCGGGTCGACACGAGGCATCTCGTCGGGGCGGCGGGGCGGGCGGCGCACGCCCTCCGCCTCGCCATCGCCCACAGAGCCCGCCCGCAGAGCCCGCCCACAGCCCGGCCACAGCCCGCCCACGGCCCCTCTCGCGCCGCACCGGGTCGCCGTAAGCTCCAGGATGTGACGAAGATCCCCCTGCGCCGGTTCACGGCACGTGCCCTCCCCTTCGACGAGCAGGATCGGGTGCTCCTGCTGTACGGGTTCGACCCGGATCGCCCCGACCAACCGTTCTGGTTCACGGTCGGCGGAGCCGTGGAGGACGGCGAGACGGAGGTCGGGGCGGCGGTGCGGGAGTTGTTCGAGGAGGTCGGGATCCGGGCGGACGCCGGCGACCTCCGCGGCCCGTACGGGACCATCACCATCACCTTCGACTGGGGCGGGTACACCATCACCCAGGACCAGACCTTCTACGCGATCCGGGTGGCCGAGGCGGCGTCCGCCGTGTCGTTCGAGCACATGGAGCAGATCGAGAAGGACACCACGACCGCCTACCGGTGGTGGAGCGTGGCGGAGCTGGAGAGCACCGAGGAGAAGTACTTCCCGGAGGACCTGGCGGACATCGTACGAAAGATCATTGCGGCCGGAGAACTCGGGTAGCGCCGGCGATCAGCGCGGTGGCGAGGATCCAGCCGGCGACGATCAGCGTGTACGCCAGCCACTGCGTCCACCCCATCGGGTCGAACGCCTCGCGCTGGCCGAAGGCGGGCAGCGGCAGGAGCAGGTCGAAGGCGTACGCGAACGCGTTGAAATGCGGGCTCTCGTCGGGTTTGATCGCCCGGGGCGGCTGTACGGCGAAGACGGCCGTGCCGATCGCCAGCAGCAGCGTGAACCACATGCCGGCCAGCCAGGGCCGGTAGCCGTAGCCGACGGCGGCGTCGAGCAGCCGGCCCCAGATCCGGCCGCCCAGGCCCTGCGTCCGGCGGCGGGCGCGGAGCTTGGCGAGCTGGGCGCGGCGGGCGAGTGCGTCGTTGCCGTCGCTGAGATACCAGGCGGCGAGCTGCTCGTACGGCTGCGGCCGAAAGCCCTCGGGGTCCCTCGTGACCCATTCGATCCTGCGTTTCACGCCGGAGCCGCGCAGGCGTTCGTAGGTGAGGCCGTTGAGGCGGAGCTTGGCGGGCCAGGTGTCGGGGTCGTCGTGCAGGGTGCCGAGCTTGCTGTGCGCGAGGGTGACGACGCCGTCCACGGGCGCGGTGGGCATGAGGGTCGCCTCGCGGATCTCCATGTGGCTCAGGTGGAGGGCGTAGCGGGTGTCGGGGCTGGTCACGGTGCCGCCCAGGGCGAAGCGGCCGTTGATGCGGGCGCCGCGCAGGCGTACGCAGCCTTCTGCCCGGAAATCGTCGGTCAGGAGCATCACGTCCTCGACCACGACGTTGTCGGCGGCGAGGGCGTCCTTGCCCGGGTTGCGGAGGGTCGCGCCCTCCATGAAGCAGCCGCCGTTCAGCCGGGCGCCCACCAGGCTGACGCCGCCGGTGAAGTCGGAGTTGCGGAAGAACAGGCCGGAGTCGACGACGGTGGCGTTCGCGTAGAGGGCCCATTCGCCGTCGTCGCTGACGATCTTGGTGCCGGAGGCCCACAGGCCGCTCTCGAAGACGGCCCTGGCCGCGCGTACGGTGCCGGTGATGTTCGAGCCGGACAGGCTGAGGTGGCCGGCGACGCGCAGGCCGCTCCCGCCCAGGCCGGGGAAGGTGCAGTCGGTCAGCCGGATGGTGCGGGTGGTGCTGCCCATGAGCTGGAGCGGCTGGTCCAGGTGACAGCCGCTGAGGGCCAGTTCGTACGGGATCGTCCCGCCGAGCAGCGCGAGCTGGCCGGTGATGCGGGCCCCGCGCAGCCGGACCGCCGGGACCGCGCCGGCGGTCGTCTCCCGGGCGCCGAGCAGCAGGGACGCGATGACCTTGGCCCGGATCGTCCGCTCGGCGCCCCAGGTGTCGCCGTCCTTGGGCGCGTTGCCGCCGGGGGGCGTGCCGGGCCTGCTCGGTGTCGCCGGGCCGAGGGCGACGAGCTCGCCGGTCGGAAAGGCGTTCCAGAGGCGGCGTTCGGCCTCGGTTAATCGCGGCATGCGCCCCATCATCGCCGGTATCCGGCCATGCGCTCCAGCCGCGCGACCCGCTCGGACGTGGGCGGATGCGTGGAGAACAGGCGGCCGATGCCGGAGCCGGCGAACGGGTTGGCGATCATCAGGTGGGAGGCGGAGGTCAGGCGGCTGTTCTCGGGGAGCGGCAGCCGGCGGGCGCCCAGCTCGATCTTGCGGAGGGCCGAGGCGAGGGCGAGCGGGTCGCCGGTGAGGCGGGCGCCCGATTCGTCCGCCTGGAACTCGCGGGTGCGGCTGATCGCCATCTGCACCATTCCGGCCGCGACCGGGCCGAGCACCATCATGAGCAGCGCGCCCAGGAAGCCGGGGCCCTCGTCGTCGTCGGAGCCGCCGAAGAAGACCGCGAGGTAGCTGAGCCAGGTGATCATGGTGGCCAGCGCGCCGGCCACGGACGAGAGGAGGATGTCGCGGTTGTAGACGTGCGACAGCTCGTGCCCGATCACGCCGCGCAGCTCGGACTCGTCGAGGAGCTGCGTCAGCCCGTACGTGACGCAGACCGCCGCCTGCCGCGGGCTGCGGCCGGTCGCGAACGCGTTGGGCTGCACGGTCGGCGAGATGTAGAGCCGCGGCATCGGCTGCCGGGCCTGCGTGCTCAGCTCGCGGACGATCCGGTAGAGGGTGGGGTGCTCGACCTCGCTGACGGGCCTGGCCCGCATGGCCGACAGCGCGATCCGGTCGGAGAAGAAATAGGCGACGCCGTTGCCCACCAGGGCGAGAACGAACGCGATCTGGACACCGGCGCCACCGCCCAACCACGCGCCCACCAGCAGGATCAGCGCCGACATGCCGCCCAGCAGGACGGCTGTGCGCAGACCGTTGTGGTGCAAGGCTCCCCCTTCGTGCTCTGGGTTCACCACCTCCAACGAAGACGACCCGGCTCTTCGTTCCCCGGCGTGCTCAGCCGAGGGCGGAGCGCGACCCCGCGAGCCTCACAACCCGGTCAGGTCGAGGACGAGCTGCGGGGCGAGCGAGAACACGATCGCGACCGCCACCGCCAGGCCCATCGCGGGCCAGAGCGCGGGTGCGGCGCGGAGGGTGAGCGAGCGCGCGGCCGGGGTGAACAGGCGGGCGGCCCACACCGCGTAGTAGTAGAGCCCGATCACCGTGTTGACCGCCATGACCAGCGCCAGCCAGCCCAGCCCGCCCTCGACGATCGCCCGGAACACGAACACCTTGGCGAACAGCCCCGCGAGGCCCGGCGGCAGCCCCGCCAGGCAGACCAGGCAGAACGCGAGCGCGAGACCCGCCGCCGGGCTGCGGAAGGCGAGGCCGCGGTAGTCGTCGAGCTCGTTGCGCCCGGCTGTCCTGGCTACCAGCAGGACGACGGCGAAGGCGCCGAGGTTCATGGCCGCGTAGATGACGAGGTAGGCGACGGACGCGCCGACGGCCGCCTGCGCCCCGATCGTCCCGGTGACGGCGAGCGGGGCCAGGACGTAGCCGGACTGGGCGACGGAGGACCAGGCCAGCAGGCGTACGGCGGAGCGCTGGCGCAGGGCCAGCAGGTTGCCCGCCGTCATGGTCAACGCCGAGAGGATCGCCACGACGGGGCCCCAGGTGCCGGCCTGCCCGGGGAGCGCTGTGGCGAGGACCAGGATGAGCCCGGCGAACCCGGACGCCTTCGACACCACTGACAGCAACGCGGCCACCGGGACCGGGGCGCCCTGGTAGACGTCGGCCGCCCAGGCGTGGAACGGCACCGCGGCGATCTTGAAGCCGAACCCGGCGACGACGAGCACGATCCCGACCGTGACGACCGGCACCCCGGTCACAGCCTGGACCTGCGCGGCCAGGCCGGACAGGTGGACGGTGCCGGTCATCCCGTACAGAAGGGACACCCCGAACAACATGACCGCCGTGGACACCACGGACACGACGAACAACTTCACCGCGGCCTCGGAGGCGCGGCCGTCGTAGCGTTTCAGCGCGGTGAGGGCGAAGACCGGCAACGAGACGAGTTCGAGCGCGACCACGAGCATGACCAGGTCGCGGGAGGCGGGCAGGGTCACCGCGCCCACGAGGGTGCACAGCAGGAGGAAGTGCCACTCCCCTGCCGGGATGCCGCCGTCGGCCAGCTCGGTCATCGACATCAGCACGATCACCACGGCGGAGGCCAGCACCAGGCCAGCGAGGACCAGCGTGAAGCCGTCCACGACATACGAGCACGGGGCCGGGCCTCCTGACCCGGCCAGGGCGGGCGGGACGCAGAACGTGCCGAGGGTCCGGCCCGTCATCGCCTGCGCGAGGACGAAGCCCAGGGACACCAGCACGCCGGCCAACGTGACCAGGCCCAGCGCGGCCCGCGTACGGGGGCGATGCGGCAGGAACACGTCCAGCAGGAGCACCAGGGCGGCCGTGAGGGCGAGCGCGAGCGGCGGCGCGATCGCGAAGTAGTCGATCTGCTGGCTCATGGCAGGGCTCCCAGCAGGGTGTGGACGGCCGGGGTGGTGAGGGAGAGCAGGAGGCCCGGCCAGAGTCCGAACAGCAGGATGAGGGCCACGAGCGGGGTCCAGGCGAGCAACTCGTACGGCCGGACGTCACGGTGCGCGAGGGTGGCGACGGGCCGGGCGGCGAGACTCTCCACGACCCGGGGCTCGGCCACGGCCTCGGCCTCAGCTTCGGCGGGGAGTGGCGGCGGCCGGCCGTGGGTGACGCGGGAGAGCATGACCAGGAAGTACGCGGCCGTCAGCACCGCGCCCAGCCCGCCGATCACCATGTAGGTCAGGAACAGCCCGCGCGGCAGCCCGTCCGCCGGCCGGAACGCGCCGAGCAGCGCCAGCATCTCCCCCCAGAACCCGGCCAGCCCCGGCAGCCCGAGCGAGGCGACCGCGGCGAACGTCAGCACCGACCCCAGGCGCGGCAGCGTGGCCAGCAGGCCGCCGCCGAGCGCCGTCATGTCGGCCGTGTGGTAGCGGTCCTTGATCGCGCCGGCCAGGAAGAACAGCAGGCCGGTGATCAGGCCGTGGGCGACGTTCGCGAAGAGTGCGCCGTTGATGCCGGTGGGCGTGAGCGTGGCGAAGCCCAGCAGGACGAAGCCCATGTGACCGACCGAGGAGTAGGCGATCATGCGTTTGAGGTCGCGCTGGGCCAGGCAGGCGAGAGAGCCGTACACGATGCCGACCACGGCCAACGCGCCCAGCCACGGCGCGACGGCCAGCGCGCCCTCGGGCAGGACGGGGATGGCGATCCTGGCGAAGCCGTACGTGCCCATCTTGAGCAGCACGCCGGCCAGCAGCACCGAGCCCGTCGTGGGCGCCTCGGTGTGCGCGTCGGGCAGCCAGGTGTGCAGCGGCCACATGGGGGTCTTGACGGCCAGGCCGATCCCGATCGCCACGAACGCGAGGATCTGCACCGATCTGGCCATCCCGCTGCCGTGGGCCGCGGCCAGCGCCTCGATGTCGAACGTGCCGGTCTGCGCCCAGATCAGCAGCAGGCCGAGCAGCATCACGACCGAGCCGAGCAGGGTGTAGAGGATGAACTTGATCGACGCGGCCCGCCGGCCCTCGCCGCCCCAGATGCCGATCAGGAAGTACATCGGGACGAGCACGATCTCGAAGAAGACGAAGAAGAGCAGCAGGTCGAGGGCGAGGAATGTGCCGATCATGCCGACTTCGAGCACCAGCAACGTGAACACCAGCGCCCGCGGCCGGGCACGCAGGAACTCGCCGGCGCGGGCGCGCCCCCAGGACAGGTAACCGAAGCACAGGAACGTCAGCAGCGCCGTCAACGCGACCAGCGGCAACGAGATCCCGTCGATCCCCAGGTGGAGGCGTAGACCGAGGCCGGGGATCCACGGCACGTCCAGCTCGAACTGCGGGCTCGCCGGCCGCTCGTAGTCGAACGTCGCCACCAGCAGCGCGGCCAGCGCCAGCGTCACACCCGACAGGACCAGCCCGTACGCGCGCAGCACCGGGCGGAGGACGTGCGGGAGTACGACGAGGCCGAGCGCCCCGAGCAGCGGCACGGCCAACAACGCGACCGGCAGCGCGACTGGCAGCCATCCCGTCCCGGTCATGCGAACACCACCCCGGTCACGTGAACACCACCGCCCCCACCGCGATCAGCAGGACACCCGCGAGCAGGCCGCTCACGTAGAGCTGGACGTTGCCGTTCTGGGCCAGGCGCAGCACACCCGCCAGGCCGCGCACCGTACGGCCGGAGCCGCGCACCGCGCCGTCCACGACCGTGTCGTCCGTCCGCACCACCAGCCTGGCGAGGGCCAGGACCGGGCGGACGAACAGCGCGGCGTAACCCCGGTCGACGTAGAACGCCTGCTCGCAGGGCGCCCGCAGCGGGCCGAGCAGGCGGGCCGGGTCGGCGAGCGGGTCCATGCGCCAGAACGCGTAGACCGCTCCGGCGCCCAGCAGCGCGAGCACCACGCCGACGGCCGCCACGCCGACCTCCATGTGCAGCCCGCCGGCCAGGCCCAGCAGGAGGGCGGGCACGGCGAGGAGGACGACGGGGACGAGCATCGTCCTCGGGGCCTCGGTGACGTCCACGACGTGGGCCGTGCCCGGCGGCGGCTCGGGCAGCGGCACCGGCACCGCCCTGGCTCGGCCGAAGAACGTGCGCAGCCAGGCCCTGGTCGCGTACGCGCCCGTGACGGCCACCGTGGCGAGCGCGCAGCCGTACAGCAGCAGGGCCGCGGCGTCGGTGAGCGTGCCGGCGGTCACGGCGTCGTCCATGGCGGCGATTACCGCGTCCTTGCTGAAGAAGCCGCTGGCCGGCGGGATGCCCATGAGGGCGGCCAGGCCGATCGTCATCGTCGTGAACGTGATCGGCAGCTCGCGGCGCAGGCCGCCCATCCGGGTCATGAGGTTGGAGCCGACGTGGTGGATCACCACGCCCGCGCAGAGGAACAGCAGCGCCTTGAACGCGCCGTGCGTCACCAGATGGAAGATCGCCGCCGTGTCGGAGCCCGCCGCGAGGCCGCCCGCCATGTAAGCGAGCTGGCTGACCGTGGAGTAGGCGAGCACGCGTTTGAGGTCGTCCTGGGCCAGGGCGGCGAGGGCCGCGCCCAGCATGCCGACGGCGGCCAGCACCGCCAGCACGTCCATCGTCGGCGGCGCGGCGAGGAAGGCGGGGAAGAGCCTCGCCACGATGAAGATGCCGGCGGCGACCATGGTGGCGGCGTGGATGAGGGCGCTGATCGGCGTCGGGCCCGCCATCGCGTCGGGGAGCCAGGTGTGCAGCGGGACCTGGGCGCTCTTGCCCGCCACGCCCGCCAGCAGGAGCAGCGTGGCGGTCACGAGCGTCGCCTGGGACATCTCCGGCACCTTCGCCAGGACGTCGGCGACGCGGAAACTGCCCGCGGCCGAGCCCAGCACGAAGATGCCGAACAGGAAGCCGACGTCGCCGAGCCGGGTCACGAGGAACGCCTTCACCGCGGCCCGCGAGTTGCCTCTGTCCTCCCACCAGTGGCCGATGAGGAGGTAGGAGCAGAGGCCCATGATCTCCCAGCCGACGTACAGGACCAGGAGGTCGCCCGCGTAGACCACCAGGAGCATCGCGCTGGTGAACAGGCTGATGAACGCGCTGTAGGAGGGGTAGCGGGGGTCGTCGGCGAGGTAGCCGACCGAGTAGACCTGGACGGCCAGGGCCACGAGGGTGACCAGGACGCCGAGGAGGGCGGACAGGTTGTCGGCCTGGAGGGTCAGCGAGATCGGGATGCCGCCGGTGATGATCGTGCCGTAGGTGTGACCGGTCGGCGCGCCCGAGCCCGTGTTGTTGAGGAAGGCGAACCCTCGGTCCCAGGCGAGCCAGGCGGCCAGGGCGGCGGAGACGGCGGTGGGGATGATCGCGATCCAGGCGGCCCGGGTGCCGGCCTGCCTGTCGGCCGCCCTGGCACCGGACGATGCGGGCGGGGGGCGATGCGGCCGGCGGCTGAGCAGCAGGCCCGCGAAGGCGGCGACGAAGGGCAACAGGACGGCCATCAGCGGGAACGTCGTCACGGCGTGCCCCTCTCTCGCCGGACAGCCTGCCCGCCCCCGCCGCCCCCTTCAGCCTGGGCTTCTCCTCCTCCTGCCGTTCGGCGCTCCTCCGCCGCTCCCTGAGGCACGGCGACGTTGACCGGCTGCGGCGACTCCCGGGCCGTGCCGGTGAGGCCGCCCGCCCCTAAATCTTCCTGTTCGGGACCGGTGGCGGTCGCGGGCTCGGCCAGGGCGCGGAGGTGGTCGAGATCGACCGTACGGCGGTTGCGGTAGAGCGCCAGGACGATGGCCAGGCCCAGCCCGACCTCGGCCGCCGCGATCACGATCACGAAGAGGGTGAGGACCTGACCACTGTGCAGGCGATCCGCCAGCCAGACGTCGAACGCGACCAGATTGAGGCTGACGGCGTTGAGCATCAGCTCGACCGACATGAGCACGAGGATCGTGTTGCGGCGGGCCAGCACGCCGTAGACACCGATCGAGAACAACAGCGCGGAGACGACCGCCGGATAGACGATGTGCACTAGTGGCCCCCGCTCGTCTGGTCGGATGGGCGGTCAGGTGGCGCGGGGTCGCCTCTGGCAGGCGGATCGGCCCTGCCGGTGGCCGGGCCTGTCGGGGGCGCCGGGCCCGTCGGCGGTGCCGGGCCCATCGGTGGCGAACCGCCTGGAATGTCCGTACGGGACAGGACGATCGCGCCGATCAGCGCGGCGAGCAGGAGGACGGACAGCGCCTCGAACGGGAGCACCCACGTGGCGAAGATGCTCGCACCCAGCTCCTTCGCCGCGCCGGCGCCGGGATCGAGCGGGGTGTAGGCCGTACGGAAGCCGTCGATGACGACCGTGACCAGGATGGCCGCGGTGGCGAGCGCGACCACGGCCGAGACGACGCGGTTGCCGCTGTCGAGGTCGGCGGAGCGGCCGATCGGGGCGCGCGTGAGCATGATGCCGAACAGCAGCAGCACCACGATCGCGCCCACATAGATGAGCACCTGCACCCAGGCCACGAACTCGGCCGTCAGCACGAGATAGCAGCCCGCCAGTGCGCCGAAGCAGACCACGAGCCAGAGGGCGGCATGGACCAGTTGCCTGGTCGTGACAACGAGCAGCGCCGATCCGACCGCTACCGCGCCCAGCAGCAAGAAGACGACTTCTTGCCCTGTGGGTGACAGGTAGGAGGGCACCGCCTCGGTCACGACTCCTCCTCGGGCTCCTTCGGCTCGTCAGGGCCGAGCCTGCCGGGTGGTCGGATGGACCGGGGGTCGGCCATCCGGCGCCGGCGCGGGCTCGGAGCAGCAGTCTGCTCCTCCGGATCGGGCTTCGATCGCGTCTCGCCCGAACCTGTGGACAACTCTTCTTCGGTCGGACCGCCTGTGGATGACGGCTCGCCGGTGGGCTGGGGTCCCTGGGGCTCCTCGTCGCCTCCTTCCGCCGCCGTGCGGCGAGCAGGCGGAGCGGCAGGTCGGGGCGGAGCCTCGGCAGGGGAAGTGCCTGAGGACGACGGGGCGGCAGCAGCTTTGGCGGCGGACGCGTCGTCGGCTCGGGTGGCGGGGGTATCGCCCGCGGGGCGGGCTGGGAGGGTGCCGGGCGGGCGGATGCCCCGCACGTTGGACATGGCGCGGCGGGGGCGTTGGGGCCTGCCCGGGGTGCCTGCCTCCGCCTCCTGGCCTTGGCGGCCGGGCTCGGGGCCCGGAGCCGGAGCGGCTGTGGGCGGCTGGGCAGCGGTGGGCGACTGCGGGCCTTCCACGCCTGCGGTGCCTGTGCCGCCGGTGCCCGTGCCACCAGTGCTTGTGCCGCCGGTACCCGCGTCCGGCTGCTGGGGCGGGGCCGTTTCGGCGTGTAGGGCGCCGGAGGGAGCTTCGGGAGTGACGGCGGGCGGTGGTGTCGCCGGGCCGGGAGAGGGAGCGGGCGTGTCGGTGGGTGTGGGCGGGTGTGACGTCTTCGCGGCGCGCGATTCGCGGGCGGGGCGGTCGGCAGGGGTGGGGGTGCCTGGGGTGGCTCGGCCGGCGGGGCGGCGGGGAGCGGCCGTGAGCTCCTTCGGGGGTTCGGCGCCCGGGTCGTGGGACGGCGGCGGCGGTACGGTCTGCGACCAGGTGCTCAGCCGGTCCTTCTCGTGCAGGAGGTTGCGGATGTCACCCTCGGCGTACTCGAACTCCGGCGACCAGAACAGCGCGTCGAAGGGGCAGACCTCGATGCAGATGCCGCAGTACATGCACAGGGCGAAGTCGATGGCGAACCGGTCGAGGACGTTGCGCTGGCGCGGGCGGCCGCCTTCGGGAGCCGGGACGGTCTCTTTGTGGGAGTCGATGTAGATGCACCAGTCCGGGCATTCCCGGGCACACAGCATGCAAGAGGTGCAATTCTCCTCAACCAGGGCGATGACGCCTCGGCTGCGGGGCGGGAGGGCGGGCTTGACCTCGGGGTATTGCTGCGTCACGGATTTGCGCAGCATGTGGCGAAGGGTGATGGACAGTCCCTTCACCAGTCCCACTCCTGGTACTCGCCCCATGTTCAACATCATGGCGCAAGTGGGCGCGCACGTGAATGAGCGGGGGCGTTGTCCACAGGTTTTCCACAGCCATCCACAGAATGAGGGGTGGTTATCCACAAGCTGAGCGCATGCCCGGTATGAACCACGACGGGGCGATAGTCTTCCCGCCATGCAGCACAGCCAAGCAGTCCGTCCGAGCGGAGGGGCGTGGGCGGCCGCCGTCGTGTGGGCCTGCCTGCCTCTGTTCACGTGCGGGCTGGCGACCCCGTTCACCATCGGGTTCGCCGCATACTGGCTGCGGAGTGCCCTCCAGGCCGTCGCCGCCTCGGTTTACCTCGTCTGCATCGGCTCCTTCGTGATCGGCGCGCTCTCGTACGACAACATCGAGGACATCCCGCAGCCGCTCGAGTTCCTGGTGTCGCTGGGGCTGGTCGTGGCGTGGTTCGGCGGCGTCGTCCATTCGGCGGTGCTGGTGCCGAGGATGGTCCGGGCGCGGCTGCGTCCACCGATGTATCCGCCCCTGCATCAGCGTCCGACGCAGGTGTCCCCTATGGGCGGTCAGCGGCACATGCCGGTCATGGGAGATCAACGGCACGTTCCGGGCATGGGCGGCCAGCACCCGACGCCGCCGCCCATGAACGTTCAGCAGCGCGGCACCGAGCCCACCCACCAGCGCCGGCCCGGCGAGCCCGAGTGGATCGGGCACTATCGGGTTCTCAGGTCGCTCGGGCGGGGCGGGCAGGGAGCGGTCTACCTCGCGGCGGCGCCCAACGGGACGCGGGTCGCCGTCAAGGTGCTGCACGACCTTGTGGACGAGACGGCACGGGCCAGGTTCGCCCGTGAGGTCGAGGCGGCACGGCGGGTGGCGACGTTCTCCACGGCCCGGGTCCTGGACGTCGACATCAGCGGGCGGTTCCCCTACATCGTGAGCGAGTTCGTGGACGGGCCCTCGCTGGAGCAGCTGGTCAAGAAGCACGGGCCCCGGGACGAGGACGGGCTGACGCGGCTGGCGTTATCCACAGCCGGTGCGCTGGCGGCCATCCACAAGGCGGGCGTCGTCCACAGGGACTTCAAGCCGAGCAACGTGCTCATCGGGCCGGACGGGCCACGGGTGATCGACTTCGGCATCGCGCGCGGGCTCGACCAGGTGACGCTGACGGCCGGGAAGATGGTGGGGACACCGCCCTACATGTCGCCGGAGCAGCTCACGGGCGAGGCCGTGGGGCCGGCCTCGGACGTCTTCAGCTGGGCGGTGACGATGATGTTCGCGGCCACGGGGCGGCCGGCGTTCGGGGAGGACACGGTGCCGGCGGTGTTCAACCGGGTGCTCACGGTCCACCCGGATCTGTCGCCGCTTCCGCCGGGGTTGCGGGGGATCGTGGGGTCGTGCCTCAACAAGCGGCCGGACGAACGGCCGTCGGCTTCGGATGTGATGCTGGCCATCATCGCCTGAAGGCGGCCGGGGTCGGCTCAAGCTGGGGTCGGCTCAAGCTGGGGTCGGCTCAAGCTGGGGGCGGCCCAAGCTGGGGGCGGCCCAAGCTGGGGGCGGCCCAAGCTGGGGGCGGCCCAAGCTGGGGGCGGGGGCGGGGGCGACGGACCCAGAGCGGGGCCGGTGTCAGGGGCCGGCATCAGGGGGTGCCGGAGTTGGTGGATTTGGCGAGGGTTTTGTACTCGTCGTGCGTCAACCCGTGCACGGCCAGCGTCAGGTCGTTGCGCTTGGCGAAGCGGTCGAGGTCGGTCGTCGGCCACGGGCCGGGCAGGTGGTGGAGGGCCTTGCCGAGGCTGTCCAGGATGAACAGGCCGGTCAGGTCCTCGTGGCGGTAGAGGAGCAGCCCATTGGCCTGGCCGGGCGCGCGGCCCCGGCGCAGGGTGGCGAGGGTCTGCCCGCCCCCGGCGACCTCCAGGGTGCTCGGCTGCCGGCCCACCAGGTACGGCCCCGACGGCGGGCCGACGATCGAGCCCTGCCCCACCCGCCGGCGGTGCAGCCGCCCGGTGATGGGACGCATCACCAGGAGGAGCGGGCTGAAGAAGGCGAGGAACAGCCACTTCACCTCCAGCAGCTCGACGAGGATCCGGCCCAGGGTGGACACACCGCGCCAGGCGAACCACATCCCGTTGACGGCCAGGATCGTCATCACGGCCAGGCCGGCCACTCCCGCGCCGACGACCGCGACCTTGTGCCCCATCGTGAACCGGCGGCGGCGGGGCAGGCCGGATAAGCGCCGCCAGCCGGGGGCGCGGGCCGCGAGGTTCGCGCCGATGTGGGCGGGGCTCTGGTAGCGGCTCCCCGACACCGGGATCCCCGCCTGCGCGGCGAACTCCTTCAGGCTGGGGGCGTGCCAGCCGCCGGGCAGGTCGAGCAGGACGAGGCCGTCGGCGTCCAGGGCGGCCACGCCATAAAGCTTCTCGGAGCCGGGGCGCTCGTAGTGGTAGAGGTAGAGAGTGGCGGGCCTGACCTGGACCGTCTCGCCGGAGGCGCGGTCGGTGACGGTCAGGGTGCCCGCGTCGGCGGTCATCGAGAGTCGGGGACGCCTGCTCCTGGCTGTCGCGCCGGTCGCCGGGATGAGTTCGCGCACCTCGCCGCCACCCCCTGAGCCGTCTTGTGCCGGCCCGTGAGCCGTGCACGTCAATGATCGTCGGGGGCGGTTTCACCCCCCAGTCCAGCTCGTTCGTCCTCTTTTCAGGATGGTACGTCCGAAAGCGGCGGAAGGCTTCAGAGCAGGACCTTCACCACTCCGGTCAGGGCGAGCTGTCCCAACGCCAGCGGCACCAGCACCACCCACGCGAGCTTCTGCAACTGGTCCTCACGCAGCCGCGGATACGTCACCCGCAGCCAGATCACCACGAACGCCAGCGCGAACACCTTCAGCAGCGTCCACAGCCACCCCGGCAGGAACGGCCCGTGCCAGCCGCCCAGGAACAGCACGGCGGTCAGGAACGACAGCACGACGATCCCGGCGTACTCGGCCAGCATGAACAGCGCGAAGCGCATGCCGGTGTACTCGGTCATCGGCCCCATGATGATCTCGGACTCGGCGATCGGCATGTCGAACGGCGGCCGGCGCAGCTCGGCCAGCCCGGCCACGAAGAACACCACGCCCCCGACCGCCTGCCACGGCAGCCACCACCACTGCCACGCCTCGACGATGCCGGGGATCGACAGCGTGCCGGCGGCCATCGCGACCGAGGAGGCGGCGAGGACCAGCGGCAGCTCGTACGACATGAGCTGGGCGGCGGCGCGCATGCCGCCGAGCACGGAGTACTTGTTCGCCGACGCCCAGCCCGCCATGATCGCGCCCAGCACGCCGACGCCCATGACCGCCAGCACGAAGAACAGCCCGAGGTCGAGGTCCACGGCCACGAAGTCGCGGTCGAAGGGGATGACGACGAGCACGACCAGGTACGGCACCAGCGCCACCCCGGGCGCGATCATGAAGACGCGGCGGTCGGCCGCGGCCGGGATGACGTCCTCCTTCTGGGCGAACTTCACCCCGTCGGCGATGAGCTGCGCCCAGCCGTGGAAGCCGCCGGCGTACATGGGGCCGAGGCGCGACTGCATGTGGGCCATGACCTTGTGCTCGGTCTGCCCGACGATGAGCGGCAGCACCAGGAACACGACGATGATGACGGCGAAGCTCAACACCACGTGCAGCAGCATCGGGCGGCTCCCAGCGGGGGTCAGGTGGGCGGCGTGCCCCAATCGGCGGGTACGCCCGGCGGCAGGGTCTTACGGCGGCTCGGTGCGCCGTGGCCGGACTCCCCCGGCTCCTTCGCGCCGGGCCACGCCTTGGCGACGCGGGCGGCGAGGACGAAGTCCTTGCGCAGCGGATGGCCCTCGAAGCCGTCGGGCAGGAGCAGCGGCACGAGGTTGGGGTGGCCCTCGAAGACGACGCCGAACATCTCGTACGTCTCGCGCTCGTGCCAGTCGGCCCCCCGGTAGACGCCGACGGCGCTCGGCAGGCGGGGGTCGGCGCGCGGGACGGAGGTGCGCAGCAGCAGGCGTTCGTGGGCGGCCGGGTTGTAGACGTGGGCGACGATCACGAAGGTGTCGGGCGGCTCGTCGACGCCGGTCAGCCAGTCGAAGAAGACGTGGCCGAGGTCGTCGCGGGCGAAGGTGAGCAGTTCGATCCAGTCGGCGGGGGCGACGTCGACGGTGAGCTCGCCGTAGGACTCGGTGCTGGTCGCCCGATCGCCGAAACGGCGGGCGAGAAGATCGCTCACGCCTCCTCCCCGTGGGACCTGGACCACACGTAGCGGTCGCTCAGCCGTTCGCCGGCGATCTTCTCCTGCAGCTTCATGATGCCGTGGAGCAGGGCCTCGGGGCGGGGCGGGCAACCGGGGACGTAGACGTCGACGGGGATGATCTGGTCGACGCCGTTCGTCACGCAGTAGGAGTCCCAGTAGGGCCCGCCGGAGTTGGAGCAGGCGCCGAACGAGATGACGTATTTGGGGTCGGGCATCTGCTCGTAGAGACGCTTGACGGCGGGCGCCATCTTGTCGGTGACCGTGCCCGAGACGATCATTAGGTCGGCCTGGCGCGGCCCGTTGGCGAACGGGATGACCCCGAACCTGATGAAATCGTGCCGGCTCATGGAGGTGGCGATGAACTCGATGGCGCAGCACGCCAGCCCGAAGTTGAACACCCACAGGGAGTAGCGGCGGCCCCAGTTGAGCACGAAGCGCATCGGCTTGGGCGCCAGCCGCGAGACCGGGCCCACGGTGGGCATCGGGAGATCCGTCGCTGCCATGTCATCCATTCTCGCGCGGATCGACCGCGCCGCAAAGGTGACCCCGGGACTTCAGGTCCAGGTGAGGACGCGTTTGCGCCAGGCGTAGACGATGCCGAGCGCGATGAAGCCGAGGAAGACGAACATCTCGGCGAGCGTCGTCAGCCCGTAGCCGGGCGCGTCGAAGACCGTGGCCCAGGGGAAGAGGAAGACGGCGTCCACGGCGAAGACGACGTAGAGGTAGGTGAAGACGTAGTAGCGGACCTGCGACTGCGCCCAGCCCTCGCCGACGGGGTCCACCCCGCACTCGTACGTGGTCAGCTTCTCGGGCGTGGGACGGGTCGGGCGGAGCAGGCGGTTGGCCATGAGGGCCCCCGCCACGATGGCGACGCCGATGGCGAACAGCGCGGCGACCAGCACGTACGACCCGAAATAGCCGTCCATATCGCGATCGTAGCCCGCCGCGTCCGCGGAACCCAGGGCCCTCGTCCACGGAACTCAGGGCCCGCGTCCGTCAGAAGGCCGGCTAAACCCAAGACCCGTCAAAGTCCCCGCCACTTCCCTACAAATCACCCCAAAGAGGATGATCAGCACCATAGTGTGACACTCATGCACAACAAGCGGTTCGTCCTCGGAATCGCTCTGCTGGCCCTCTCGACCGGCGGATGCGGCCTCGCCGCCGCCGCCGGCCCCGAGCGGAACGTCCTGGTCCCGGCAGAGCCGACGCTGATCGACTTCGTCGACCCGGCGGCCGTCCCCGGCCTGTCCGCCGAGACGCTCACCGAGGGCCACGCCTCCCGCGGACCGCGCTACGTGCACATCACCTATCCCGCGCTGGCCGGCGCGCCCGCGCTCGCGCAGACGCTGCGCGAGCAGGCGCGGCGGCAGCTTCACGACTTCCGTACGCGGACCGGCGACGAGATCTCCGAGCCGCGGCCCGAGCTGAACGTCGAATGGCAGCTCGCCGCCGCTTCCCCCGAGGCGGTCGCGGTGCGGCTGCGCACCGGCGAGTTCACGGGCGCGCGCTGGGAGAACTCCACCCGCACCCTCTGGTACGACCCCCGCTCCGGCAGGACCACCGGCTCCACCGCCCTGCTCGCCGGCGACGACGCCAGGCGGCGGCTGGTGACGCTGGTCAAGGAGCAGCTCAAGGACCGCGGCGCGCAGGTCGAGCGGGACGCGGTCACGGCCGACGACGACCAGTTCGACTCGATGGCCTTCAACCGCGCGGGGGACCTGGTGGTCGAGTTCGACGACTGCCAGCTGACGCCGTGCGGGCTCGGCCGGCTCGCCGTGGCCGTGCCCGCGGGGCGGGCGGCTCCGCTGCTGTCGGAGCTCGGCCACCGGGCCCAGCAGGCGACCCTCGACGGCACCGCCCACAGCGGCCGCGCCACCGGCACCGCGCCACTGACCGCCACCGCAGCTGGTGACGGGCCGGACAGCCCGCGGAACGACACGCCCGGCAGCACACCCGACAACACCTCCGGCGGGCCGTTCGCCGCGCCGCCGCGTTCCCCCGCCGCCAGCAGCCGCGCCGGCACCGTCGACTGCGCCGCCACCAAGTGCGTGGCCCTGACCTTCGACGACGGCCCCGGCCCCCACACCGCCGAGCTCCTGGACAGCCTGAAGCGCGAGGACGCCCGCGCGACCTTCTTCGTCGTCGGCGGCAACGCGGCCGCCCAGCCGGACCTGCTGCGCCGCATGAGCGACGAGGGCCACCTCGTCGGCAACCACAGCTGGTCGCACACGGACCTGTCGAAGCCGGGCACCGCCAAGATCGCCGACTCGCTGGAGCGCACCCGTGACGTGGTGGCCGCGGCCATCGGCCAGGCCCCGACGCTGGTCCGGCCGCCGTACGGGGCCGTGAGCGGGACGCTGCGCAACGTGGCGAGGGAGCAGGGCTTCCCGCTGGTGACCTGGGACGTGGACGCCTTCGACCAGCAGGGCGGCGCGACCCAGGACATCGTGGACAGAAGCGTGCGCGGCGCGCATCCGGGTGCGATCATTCTGTTGCACGACATCCACCAGGAGTCCGTGGCCGCGGTCCCGGACATCGTCAAGCGGCTGCGCGGGAAGGGTTACACCTTCGTCACCGTTCCAGAGTTGTACGGAGCTGCCGGCATGCAGGCCGGACGCCTGTACAGGTCAGGGAGTGAGCCGTCACGCAAGCAGCCCCTGAATTAGGCCATGTGTCGGAGGGACGTATAGTTGGCGCTCGTGACCCGTACCGTCCTGTTCGCCCGCCTGCATGTCGACCTCTGCAGGCTCGCGTCCGGGCTGTGTCGTCGACGTTCTCCGATCTCACCCTGACTCCCACCGCGTTTACCCGCGTTCAGCGGCTTGCAAACGCGTGACCCTTTCGAGGATCTAGCATGGAAACAGAGAACGCGCCCAATGCAACCGCGCCCCGGCGCGTCGAGGAGGACTGAGCGGCTGTGGCAAAGCAGGTCCAGCAACTCGACCGCGTGATCATCCGGTTCGCCGGCGACTCCGGCGACGGCATGCAGCTCACCGGCGACCGATTCACGGCGGGCACGGCGGAGTTCGGCAACGACTTGTCGACGCTGCCCAACTTCCCGGCCGAGATCCGCGCCCCGCAGGGGACCCTTCCCGGCGTGTCGAGCTTCCAGCTCCACTTCGCCGACCACGACATCCTCACCCCCGGCGACGCACCCAACGTGCTGGTCGCGATGAACCCCGCGGCGCTCAAGGCCAACCTCGGCGACCTGCCGCGAGGCGCGGACATCATCGCCAACACCGACGAGTTCACCAAGCGCAACCTCCAGAAGGTCGGCTACGCGACCAACCCGCTGGAGGACGACTCGCTGGCCGAGTGGCGGGTGCACGCGGTCCCGCTGACCTCGCTCACGGTCAAGGCGCTCGAAGGCTTCGACCTGTCCAAGAAGGACGCCGAGCGCTCCAAGAACATGTTCGCCCTCGGCCTGCTGAGCTGGCTCTACCACCGGCCGACCGAGCACACGATCAAGTTCCTGGAGAACAAGTTCGCCAAGAAGCCCGAGATCGCCAAGGCCAACATCGCGGCCTTCCAGGCGGGCTGGAACTACGGCGAGACCACCGAGTCGTTCTCGGTCTCCTACGAGGTCAAGCCGGCCCGTCTCGCGCCCGGCGTCTATCGCAACATCTCCGGCAACCAGGCTCTCGCCTACGGCCTGATCGCGGCGAGCGTGCAGGCGAAGCTGCCGCTGTTCCTGGGCTCCTACCCGATCACGCCGGCCTCCGACATCCTGCACGAGCTGTCCAAGCACAAGCGGTTCGGCATCCGTACCTTCCAGGCGGAGGACGAGATCGCCGGCGTCGGCGCGGCGCTCGGGGCCGCGTTCGGCGGCGCGCTCGGCGTGACCACGACCTCCGGCCCGGGTGTGGCGCTGAAGGCCGAGACGGTCGGTCTGGCGGTCACCACCGAGCTGCCGCTGATCATCGTGGACGTGCAGCGGGCCGGGCCGAGCACCGGCATGCCGACCAAGACCGAGCAGACCGACCTGCTGATGGCGCTGTACGGCCGCAACGGCGAGTCCCCGGTGCCGGTCGTGGCGCCGATGTCGCCGAGCGACTGCTTCGACGCCGCCATCGAGGCGGCCAGGATCGCGGTCAAGTACCGCACCCCGGTCATGCTGCTCTCCGACGGCTACCTCGCCAACGGCTCCGAGCCGTGGCGGCTGCCGGAGGTGTCCGACCTGCCGGACATCTCGCAGGAGTTCACCACCGCCCCCAACGGCGAGGACGGCACGTTCCTGCCGTTCAAGCGGGACACCGAGACCCTGGCCCGGCCGTGGGCGATCCCCGGCACCGCCGGGCTGGAGCACCGGATCG
>NZ_FOHX01000003.1:0-378949 GCF_900111685.1 Nonomuraea wenchangensis | reverse complement strand
CACCACCGAGCCCAACGGCGAGGACGGCACGACTTACCTGCCGTACAGTCGCGACCCCGAGACGCTGGCCCGCCCGTGGGCGGTGCCCGGCACGGCGGGGCTGGAGCACCGGATCGGCGGCATCGAGAAGGCCGACGGCACCGGCAACATCTCCTACGACCCCGACAACCACGACCGGATGGTCCGGCTGCGCCAGGCCAAGATCGACGGCATCGACGTGCCCGACCTGACCGTGGACGACCCCGACGGCGACGCCCGGGTGCTCGTGCTCGGCTGGGGCTCGACTTACGGGCCGATCGCGGCCGCGGCCCGCCGGGTGCGCGCGGCCGGGCACAAGGTGGCCCAGGCGCACCTGCGGCACCTCAACCCGCTGCCCGCCAACACCGGCGAGGTGCTGCGCTCCTACGACAAGGTGCTGCTGCCCGAGATCAACCTCGGCCAGCTCGCGATGCTGCTGCGGGCCCGCCATCTGGTCGACGTGATCAGCTACAACCGGGTGCGCGGGCTCCCGTTCAAGGCCGCCGAGCTCGCCGCCGTCATCCAGGAAGTGATCGAAAGTGACTGACACCCTCAACGGCAAGGGACTGGCCCTCGTCCCCCGCGCCGACGGCAAGCAGAGCCTGAAGGACTTCAAGTCCGACCAGGAGGTGCGCTGGTGCCCGGGCTGCGGTGACTACGCGATCCTGGCGGCGGTGCAGAGCTTCCTGCCCGAGCTGGGGCTGAGGCGCGAGAACATCGTGTTCGTCTCCGGCATCGGCTGCTCCTCGCGGTTCCCTTACTACCTCGACACCTACGGGTTCCACTCGATCCACGGGCGGGCTCCGGCCATCGCCACCGGGCTGGCCGCCTCCCGGCCGGACCTGTCGGTGTGGGTGATCACCGGTGACGGCGACGCGCTGTCGATCGGCGGCAACCACCTGATCCATGCGCTGCGCCGCAACGTCAACCTGAACATCCTGCTGTTCAACAACAGGATCTACGGCCTGACCAAGGGGCAGTACTCTCCCACGAGCGAGATCGGCAAGATCACCAAGTCGACGCCGATGGGCTCGCTGGACAAGCCGTTCAACCCGATCTCGCTGGCGCTCGGGGCCGAGGCCGGGTTCGTCGCCCGGACCATCGACAGCGACCGCAAGCACCTGCAGGGCGTGCTGCGCCAGGCCGTCGAGCACCGCGGCGCCTCGCTGGTGGAGATCTACCAGAACTGCAACATCTTCAACGACGGCGCCTTCGACACGCTGAAGGACTCGGGCACCCGCGACGAGATCACCGTCCGGCTGGAGCACGGGCAGCCGATCGTGTTCGGCACCGGCGACAACGAGCGCGCCGTACGGCTGTCGCCCACGGGCGGCGTCGAGGTCGTGCGCCGCGCCGAGGTCGCCGACGGCGAGATCCTCGTGCACGACGCCCACAACCCCGACCCGTCGGCGGCGTTCGCGCTGTCGCGGCTGGACGAGCCGGCGTTCGAGCACGTGCCGATCGGCGTCTTCCGCTCCATCGACCGGCCGTCGTACGACCAGCTGCTCAACGAGCAGGTCCGGGCGGCCACGGCCGACAAGGGCGCGGGCAGCCTCGCCGGCCTGCTCCACGGCGAGGACACCTGGACCATCGGCTCGGGAGACCCTGCTCGTGGATGAAGCTCGACAACCGCTGACGGATGCCGGGTCGTGACGGAGGTCAGGGCGGGGGAGGGCTCGGCAGCCGCGAGGAACTCACTCAAGCTCGTACTCGACCGGGTCTTCGGCTCCTACTTCTGGGGCCTGAACCTGGCGACGTGGGCGGTGTGGATCCACAGCATCGTCTCCGTCAGCCTCGCCTACCAGTTGACCAGGTCGACGCTCGTCGTCGGCCTCGTCATGGCGGCCCAGTGGTCACCTCAGATCGTTCTGGCGCCGTTGAGCGGTGCGATGGCCGATCGGGGGAACCTGCGGCGTCAGATCCTCCTGGGCCGGAGCCTGGCCATCCTGGGATCGGGTGGCCTGGCGGTCTGGATCGCCGTCGTGGGGGCGGCGGCGCTTCCGGTGCCGGCCCTGGTGGGAGCGGGCCTCGTGCTCGGGATCGGGTTCGCCATCGGCGGTCCTGCCCTGAACGCGATGCTTCCCTTGCTGGTCCGTCCGTCCGAGTTGCCGCAGGCCGTCGCGCTCTACAACCTGCCGGGGACGCTGGCCCGGGTGGCCGGGCCGGTGCTCGGTGTCGCCATCATGGTGTTCGCCGGGCCCGCTCAGGCGTTCGCCATGGCGGCGGCAGCGCATGTCGTGTTCGCGCTGGTGATCCGTACGCTGCCCCTGGAGCGGACGAAGCGCCTCGCCTCGAACGTGGGAACGTCGCTTCTGGGAGGTTTTCGCTACCTGCGCTCGGACACCGGGCTGCTCGTCCTGCTCTTCGGGACGGCGGCGGTGTCCATCGGGGCGGACCCCGCGATCACCCTGGTGCCGTCCCTGTCCGAGAAGCTGGGGGACGACCAGGCGTTGGTGGGTGTCCTGGCCGCGTCCTTCGGCGTGGGAGCCATGGCGGCTTACCCGGTTCTGTCCGTGAGCAGGAGGCTCCTCGGCCGGGTCCGTACCGGTGCGGGTGGAGCGGCGCTGCTCGCCGTCAGCACCTTGGTCCTCGCCGTCGCGGACCTGCCGTGGCTCGCGTGTGTGCTGCTGGGGCTCGCCGGCGTCGGTATGACCTTGGCCGTGACGAGCTTCAGCACCATGCTGTACGAACGGGTGGCCGAGGAGTTCCGCGGCCGGGTCATGGCGCTCTGGACGGTCGCGCTGACAGGCTCTCGCGCCCTCGCAGGAACGATGAACGGCCTGATCGTCGACACGTTCTCGCTTGAGGCCGCGTTGGCCGTGTGCTCGGCTCTGGTGCTCGTGGCCGCCTGCCTTCTCCCTCGCCTCCGCTGAGAAAGGCTGCCGGACCAGGGACCATATCCATTTTTATAAGGATGGAAGTCCTATATCACTATTGGACATCCCGGTGGCCGCTCTGGTCTGCTTCCTCGCATGGCACCACAAACGGGGGCAAAGTATGCCTATCTTCAGCCGGAGCAGCCCATCCGGCGGCGACGACGCCGCTGGCCCTGGCTGCTCGCCGTGCTCCTGATCCCGGTCGTGGCCGCGGGCGGCGTGATCTGGGCGCTGCGCACCGAAGGGTCGGCCGAGGAGACCGCCGACCGCTACCTCGCGGCCTGGAGCGACCAGGACCACGCCGCCATGCGGGAGCTCGTCGCCGACCCGCCCGCCGACTTCGAGACCCGGCTCCAGCGGTTCCGTACCGATCTCAAGATCACTCAGGCGACGTTCCGCCGGTCGGTCTCCACCGGGCCCTTCGCCTACAACGGGCCGGACGACGAGGGCTACCTGTCCTTCAACGCGAAGCTGTCCGGTGGCCGCGACTGGGATTACGACGGAAGGCTGCGCATGGTCGAGCGCGGCGGCGCGTGGAAGGTCGCCTGGACGCCGGCCGCCCTGCACCCGCTGCTCACCTCCCCGGACCACTCCCTGCGCGTGAAGACGGAGAAGATCGACCCGCCGCAGGTGCTGGCCGCGGACGGCACGTCCATCAGCACCCCGGACGCGCCAGGCTCGGTGCAGCAGCTCGTCGAAGGCGTCAAGCAGACCTACCCCGACCGCTTCAAGCCCCTCGACCGCGCCCGGATCGACCTTTACCAGGGGAACCAGCTGGTGCGGAATGTCGTACCAGCCGGCGGGGTGCGGCCCGTCAAGACCACCCTCGACCTCGCCGTCCACCGGGCGGGCGCGGCGGCGCTGGAGGACGTCACCCAGCCCGCCTCGCTCGTGGCGCTGCGGGCCTCGACGGGGGAGATCCTGGCCGTGGTCAACAAGCCGGGCGGGTTCAACCGGGCGCTGCTCGGAGCGTACCCGCCGGGCTCGACGTTCAAGGTCGTGACGGCCTCGGCGCTGGTCGCGGACGGCGTCAAGCCGGGGCAGCGGGTCACCTGCCCGGCCGAGAAGAACATCGGCGGCTTCCCGTTCCACAACGCCGGGTTCGAGGACTTCGGGACGCTGACCTTCCGCGAGGCGTTCGCGCACTCGTGCAACACGACGTTCGGCGAGATGAGCGTGGCCTCGCTCGGCGGAGGGCGGCTGGCGGAGGTCGCGCGGAGCTTCGGCTTCGGCACGCCGATCACGCCCGGCGTGCCCGCCGTACGGGCGGAGTTCCCCGACCCCAAGGACGACACCGACCTCGCCTCCGCCTCCATCGGCCAGGGGCGGGTGCTGGCGAGCCCGCTCAACATGGCCTCCGTCGCCGCCGCCATCGCGTCGGGGGCGTGGATCCCGCCCCGGCTCGTCCTTGAGGAGCACCCCAGCAGCCTGGACCGCGCCCCCCGGCCGCTGGAGCCCGCCGTGGTGGCCGCCCTGCGCAGCCTCATGCCCGCCGTCGTCACGGACGGGACCGCGCAGGCCGTGCACTTCCCGGCCGGCACCGCGGGCAAGACCGGCACCGCGGAGTACGGCTCCGGCGAGGAGCCGCCGGCGCACTCGTGGTTCATCGGCTACAAGGGGGACGTGGCCTTCGCCGTGATCGCCGAGGGCGGCGGCGCGGGCTCCGCCGTGGCGGCCCCGGCCGCCGCCCGCTTCCTGCGGGCTCTCGGCTGAGGTCAGCCGGCCTTGCGGGTGGCGGGGGTGGTGAGGGCGGCGACGGCCTGGACGACCTCGGAGGCGTTGGAGAGGTCGGGGAGCACCAGGTCGGCGCCGGCCTCCCGGAGCTCGGCGGCCATCGAGCGCCCGGAGGCGACGCCGATCATCGCCGCCCCGCCGATCCTGGCCGCCTGGACGTCCCGGACGGAGTCGCCGATCAGCACGGTGTTGGCCGCCGTGAAGGTCGTGCCGAGCCGCGCCTTGGCCCGCCCCTGGGCGACCTGGAGCAGCGTCGCCTTGGGGTAGGGCTCCTCGCCGTAGCCGCCGAGCTCGAAGTCGACGAACTTGTCCAGCCCGAACGCCTTCAGCTTGAGCACCGCGTTGCTCTTGATCGTCCCGGTGAGCACGGTCTGCGCCACGCCGTCCAGCCGGGCCACCGCCCGCAGCGCGTCCTTGGCCCCGGCCATCGCCCGCCCCTCCTTGGCCAGCCGCCCCTTGCGCGCGGCGAAGGCCGTGGCCAGCGCGGCCAGGAACCCCGGCAGATGGTCGTCCTCGGCCTGCACCCCGTTGACGGCGAGCGTCTCGAAGACGACCTCGGAGTCGGGCCGGCCCATGGGCGGGACGAGCTTGACCAGTGGGCGGCCGGTCACGGCCCGGAACGCCTCGGCGTAGGCGTCTCTGGTCACGATGGCGACGTCGACCAGCGTCAGGTCGACGTTCCACAGCACAAGGCGGTTGATGGCAGCCTCCTGGAAGGAACACTGCAAGAGTAAGGGCGGCGCGCCCGCGCGGGCCCGCCGTCCGGGGGATTTCGTATGACCCGCGTCAGGCGAAGTCGAGGGCGGCGGCCAGCGTGTCGACCACCGGCAGCCCGGTGTCCTCCAGCTCGGCCCTGGTGGACATGCCGCCGGTGTAGAGCACGGCCCGCGCGCCCACGTGGCGGGCGGCCATCCCGTCGTCCACGCTGTCGCCGATCACCAGCACCTCGGAGGGGTCCACGTCGAGCGCCTGGATGTGTGCGGCCATGTGGGCGGCCTTCTCGCCGCCGGTGGTGCCGTGCAGCCCGTCGACGCGGGTGAAGTGCCGGGTGATGCCGAACGCGTCCACCTTCGGCACCAGGTGCGTGTGCGGCGCCATCGAGCAGAGCGACTGGGTGCCGGTCCAGCCGGTGAGCACCGTCTCGGCGTCGGCGGCGAGCCCGCAGACCTCGCTGAGCCGGAAGTAGTGCTCGTGGAAGCCGTCGTCGAGCAGTTCCCACTCGCCCTCGGCGAGCGGGCGGCCGAGCAGGCGCTCGTAGGCGACCCAGATGGGCCGGGTGTAGACGGCGCGGAAGCCGTCGGCGGTCAGGGCGGGCAGCGCGTACGCCTTGAAGACCTCGTTGGTGGCCCCGACCACGGCGTCGATGTCGTGGAACAGTGTGCCGTTCCAGTCCCAAATGATGTGTTTCGTCATTTGGGGGTCAGCTTATTAGCCGGGGCCGACATTTCCCCGCGAAGGCCCCGGGACACGACCGACCGGCCGCGGCCCGGGGACGTGCTCAGCCGCAGGCCTTGGAGGTGGTGCCGGTGCCGGTCTGGCCGCCCCGGCCGCCGTTCCACTGGACGGAGGCGCTGCCCCACGCGCAGACGTTGTTGGCGTAGAGCATGTTGCCCCAGTGCCGGCCGCCGTTGCCCTTCTTGAACTGGAAGGTGTCGTACGCGCCATTGCGGTAGACCCGGATGGTGCCGGACGCGGAGGACATCGTGGTGATCTCGGTCCAGTTGGTCTTGCACTTGCCCGACCACATGAGCTTGACCGTGCCCACCTTGTCGTTGAACCGGGTCTTGATCGCGGCGGTGCGCACGACGCGCGCCGAGTTGCCGCAACCGCTGCGGTAGGGATCCTGGTGGTCATAGGGCTTCAGCGCGGCCTGTGCGTGGGCTGGGGAGCCCGCCAGGAGGGTGACCGCCGCTGCCCCGATCGCGGTCGCCGCTACGCGAAGCTTCACTTGGAATCGACTCCTCGTGTAAGAAACAGTGCTGCGTCGGGACATTAGCGATGATCGGCGCGGATTGGTCAAGGTTTTGTGATCTTTTTCATGATCGCAACAGGTCGGGGATCTCCTGGGTGGCGTACCACATGAGCTCGTGGGCCTCCGCCCCGTCCACCGTGAAGCGGGCGTCGTCGTCGCCCTCGTCGGCGGCGGGCAGCGCGGCGAGCGCGGCCTCGACGTCGGCGGTCGCCTCCACGTCGTCGATGTGCACGGCGGCCACCTTGGTCAGCGGCACCGCCTGCGCGAGCCGTACGCGGGCGCGTTCCTCCAGGTCGGCGCCGGCTCTGGCGGCGGACTCCGGCACCTCGGCGGCGATCACCACCCGGCGCGCCGGCGCCTGGACGCCGTCGGCGCGGTCGGCCGCCAGCATGCGCAGCGAGGCGCGGGCGGCCTCGGTCAGCGCCACGTACTCGAGCTCCTCGGTGTCGCCCGAGGCGTACCACTCGGTCAGCGCGGGGGTCACCGCGTAGCCGGTCAGCGGGGCCGGGCCCAGCTCTCCCAGCTTGACCGCGGTGGCCAGGGCCGGGAGGGTGCACGGCAGATAGACGCGCATCACGAACCTTTCGTGCTTCAGGCCGCCGGGACCGGCCCGGCGTGCAGGGCACCTATCATGCCCGCCGGAGCGTGAGGCGTAGGAGAGACTCGAGTTCCGTGATGGTCGTGTCCGCGTCGCGGTGGTGGATCCCGGCCATGCCGAGGGCGCGCGCGGCCGTGATGTTGGCCTCGATGTCGTCGATGAACACGCATTCCGCGCCGGGCAGCCCGACCAGGGCGAGGGCGTGGTGGAAGATGCGCGGCTCGGGCTTGCGCATGCCGACCTCGCCCGAGATGACCACGGCGTCGAAGATGTCGTCCCAGCCGTCGCGCTGGTAGGTGTGGGACCAGGAGTTGGAGACCAGGCAGGTCCTGACGCCCTGGGCGCGTACGTCGCGCAGCATGTCGTGCATCGCCTCGACCCGTTCGAACCCGGCGAACATGCGCTCCAGCAGCCCGTCGGCGACCGGCGGCACCCCGTCGAGGGTCAGCAGGCGGGCGGCGAGGTCGCGCTCGAACGCGGGCCCGTCGAGCTCGCCGCGCTCCAGGGCGTGCACGGCGCTCTCGCCCGCGCCCTCGCCGTAGGCGTGGTCGATCATCTCGCGCATGACGGAGCGGTAGTGCTCGCCGTCGATCCGGTCCGCCTCGATCCACTTGGCGATGGAGTCGGCGAGACTGGTCGTGAGCACCCCGCCCCAGTCGATCAACACACCCGTGACCACGGCCACCTCCAGGCTCGAACTCCGTTCTAGGGTAAGACGTCCTCGGAAATGGCGATAAATCGGGCTAAATTGGCAGGTCAGGAGCCGTCGAGGCCCAGCAGTGGCAGGCACGGGCCGAGGTTGTGGATCTCGATGCCCGGGGTCTCGCTCCAGTCCTCGGCGGCCAGCCGGAAGCGCTGGGAGACGACCGGCTCGCCCTTGCGGGCGTGCGTCCAGAAACCGTCCTCTCGGTAGCCGAGCTTGCGCGTGACCGCCATCGAGGCGTGGTTGTCCTCGAACGCCTCCGTCACCGCGTAGCGTGCGCCGAGCCCGGCGAAGGCCAGGTGCAGGACGGCCGCCCGCATCTCGGTGCCGATGCCCTGCCCCTGGAAGCGCCGGCCGAGCCAGGAGCCGGAGCCCGCCTCACGGGTGACGGCGAAGTTCTTGGCCTGGAGCCCCTGGGTGCCGACGACCTGGCCCTCGTACAGGACGGCGAACTCCAGCGCCCAGTCGTCGGCGGTCAGCGCGCCCCAGGCGCGGAAGTGGTACTGCGCGGTCCTGCGGGCCCGCTCGGCGGGCTCGCCCTCCGTCCAGGGGAACAGGAACGGCATGAAGCCGTCCTCGTGGATGCCCTCGGCGGCGCGGTCGCCCAGCTCGTCGAGGTCCTCCAGGGACGGGATACGCAGCACGAGACGCGGCGTCGTGATGGACAGGTTGAAAAGCGGCCAGTTACGCATACCGCCACATCTTCCCGGAACAGATGGGAGGATCGCGACTTGTTTTCCGAAGCGAGAAGGTGCTTATTCGATGATTCGGGTACGCGCGCTATATGAGGACTAAGGTACGAGGAATAGCCGCACTCATCCTGGGATGCGGCTTTTCAATGCTGATGAGTGCGCCGGCCGTGGCCGACGAGGAAACGACTCCCGAGGTCGTGCTGCGGCCGGGCGACCGCGGCGAGGAGGTCAAGGCGCTGCAGCGGCGCCTCCACGACCGCGGCTTCTACTTCGGCCGGTCCAACGGCGTCTACGACGAGCAGACCAAGTTCGCCGTCTGGGCCTTCCAGAAGAGCCGCAGGATCATGCCGACTGCCGCGGTCGGCCCCGAGATGCTGAAGGCGTTCGACCGGCGCAAGCGCCGGGGGCCCCTGGTGCCCAAGGGCGCCGCGAACCGGGTCGAGGTGGACCTGACCTACCAGCTCCTCACCGTCTACCGCAACCGCCGCCCGGTGCTCACCTCGCACATCTCCTCGGGCGCCGAGGTGCGCTACTGCGAGGGCGGGCGCTGCGGGAACGCGATCACGCCGGTGGGCGACTTCCGGGTCACCAGCCGCGCGCCGGGCTGGACGACCGGGCGGCTGGGCTCGATGTACAACTCGCTCTACTTCGTCGGCGGGATCGCCCTGCACGGCTCGACGCAGGTGCCGCTGCGGCCGGCCTCGCACGGCTGCGTACGGGTGCCGATGGCGGTCTCCAAGCGGCTGTTCGAGATCGTCAAGGTAGGCGACCCGGTGTACGTGCGCGGCAAGATCCACCGGGCCAAGCGCCAGGACAAGTCCTAGAGACAGGTCACACGCCCTGCGGGAGCCGGAAGAGCCGGCCGGGGTCGTAGGCGGCCTTGACCGCCGCCAGCCGCGCCGCGTTGGGCCCGTAATACGCGCTCCGCCAGTTCGCTAAATCGGGGTCGATGTAATTCACATACGCATGATCCCCGAAATATTCGGACATGTCGGCGTGTATTGCCCGCAACCATGTCCGATCCATTCCTTCTTGGTAATACTGTACGCTGTAAAGGGCCGCCCGGTGCGGAAAAGCCGTCGCCGCCGGCGCCACCCGTCCGATCGCGCCGCCCATGGCGTCGAGCAGCACCGAGTGCCGCCCGCCGCGGGCCACCCCCTCCACCAGTGCCCGGATCCCGTCCGCCGGCAGCCGCCGGTAGGCCAGATGCGACCTGGCGGCGAACGCCGTGCGCGGGATCCGCCTGCACTCGGCCGTCGTCCGCGACCCGCAGCCGCCCATGGCCTTCATGGCCTCCAGGTGCGACACCGTGCGCGCCCACCGCCGGGCGGGCCGCCCGAGCCGCGCGACCAGCGGGGCCAGCGCCCGGTCCAGCGCCGCCGCGCCGCCGAGGAAGGTGCCCACGACCTCCACGTCCAGCCCGCCCGCCGAACGCGTCAGGTGCAGCGACGACCACAGCTCGTCCGGCGCGGACGGGGCCCACGTCTGCCACTCGCGCACCGCCGCCCCCGCCTTCGCCCACGGCCAGTGCAGGAAGAACACCGTCGCCCTGCCGGTCGCGAACGTACGGAAGGTGAAGGACACGGCCACGCCGAAGTTGCCGCCGCCCCCGCCCCTGCAGGCCCAGAAGAGGTCGGGATGCCGGGAGGCGTCGCAGTCGAGCACCCGCCCGTCGGCCGTCACCACCCGGACCGCCTCCAGCGCGTCGCAGGTCAGGCCGTGCTTCCTGGACACGACGCCGAGGCCGCCGCCGAGCGCGAGACCGCCGACCCCCACCGTCGGGCAGGAGCCGGCGGGCACGCTCACGCCGTGCGAGGCGAGGCGGTCGTAGACGTCGATGAGTCTCGCCCCGGCGCCGACCGTGGCCCGGCCGCCCGCGTAGCGGACCGACGACATCCTGGACAGGTCGATCACCAGCCCGGTGCCCGTGGACCAGCCCGCGTACGAGTGGCCGCCCGAGCGGGCGGTGACGGGGATGCCGCCCGCCCGGGCGAAGGCCAGGCACGCCGCCACGTCGGCCGCGCTCGCGCAGTAGGCGAGCCCGGCCGGCCTGATCCGGTCGTAGGCCGGGTTGAACAGGCGGCGGGCTGCGGCGTACCCGGCGTCCGCGGGCAGCACCAGCGTCCCGTCCAGCCGCCGGCGCAGCGCCCGCCAGTCGGGGGCGGAGGCGAAGGCGGCGAGCGGGGCCACCGCCGCCGCGCGCAGCAGATCCCGGCGATCCATGAGGGTCCTCTCCGTCGTGGTGCCCAACGGTGAGACGCCGGCATGGAGCACCGGGTTCGTCACGAGTCCGTCACCCGGCCGCTCCTCCTCCGGCGCCGGCCCGGGCCAGCCTGGGCACGCTCGCCGCCTTCATCACGCCGTCCTTGACCAGCCGGAGCGGCGAGCCGGTCGGCTTCGACGGGCCGGGCCCGTGCCCGTCCCCGCCCGTGCCGGCCAGCCGCAGGGCCAGCGCCGGGCACATGTCCACGGCCCGCCGCGCCTCCTTGGCCATCCACGCGGGCACGTTGCGGAACGACGGGAAGCCGTAGTCGTCCAGCTCCACGAACTCCGGCAGCAGGTGCGCGCACAGCCCGTGGCCCTGGCAGCGCGACCAGTCCACCTCCAGGCGGTACTCCAGCTCGGCCGCGCGCTCGGGCATCGGCATGACGCCGCGCACCGGCCGCCCGCACGAGCCGTGCTCCAGGTGGAGCGCGATCTCCGCCTCGAAGGCGTCCAGCGCCGACAGCACGAACTTGGCGGTGCCGTCGGGGTGGAAGCACGCGCCCCGCCGCTCGACCAGCCGGACGGCCCGGCGTACGGCGTCCACCGAGCCGGTCCCCTCGACCAGCGCGTTCATCAGCTTGGCGATGTCCGGCAGGCCGAGCCGGCAGGGGCCGCACTGGCCGGCCGACTCGCCCGCCAGGTAGGAGGCGACCCGGGCGGCCTCGCCGAGCGCGCACGTGGCCTCGCCCAGCGGCACGATGATGCCGGCCCCGAGGGTGGCGCCGGCGGCCTTCATGCCCTCGCGGGAGATCACGGCCGTCTCGACGGCGTCGGCCGACAGCCACGCGCCGTGGTAGCCGCCGATCAGCACCCCGTCGCCGATGTCGGCCTCGCACATGGCGAGCACGTCGGCCAGCAGGGTGCCGGTCGGGGTCTCGATGACGGCGCCGTCGGCGGCGCCGCCGCTCACGGTGAGCAGGATGGTGCCGGGCTCCTTGGCGGTGCCGACGGCGGCGTACTTCTGGGGGCCGTACTCGGCCAGCAGCGCGAGCTGCGCGTACGTCTCGGTATTGGACAGCAGCGTCGGCAGCCCGTCCACGCCGCTCGTCGCGGCCCGCTTCTTGCGGCCGGGCGGGATGCCCTCCTCGCCGTTGACCGCCTTGACCAGCGCGCCGCCCTCGCCGGAGATGAAGCGCTCCTTGATGCCGACCACCCGGATCGGCACCCGGCTCTCGGCCCCGCCGGAGACGTTGGCCGCCCGGCGCTCGGCCACCGCGGCGGCGACGGACGCCTCGGCCACCTCGCCCCCGGCCGTCGCGACCACCACCTCCCTGGCTCCCAGGGCCTCGGCGGCCAGCACCGCGCCGTCGAGGACGAGATGCGGGTTGCGGGTCAGCAGCATGGCGTCCTTCGAGCTGGCCGGCTCGCCCTCGGCGCCGTTGACCAGCACGACGCTCTCGCCGTTCGAGCCGGCCGCGTCGGCCACGGCCCGCAGTTTGCGCGCGAACGGGAAGGCCGCGCCGCCGCGCCCGCGCATGTCCACCTCGTTGGCGTACGAGATGAGCTCGCCCAGCTCGCGCGGCTCCACGAGGCCGTGGAGCGTGCGGTGGGCGGGCAGGTCCAGCCGACGGCAGTGGTCCAGCCCGGCGGTCAGCCGGGCCGGACCCATACGCAGCACCCTGGGCACTCTGGCCGGGATCACGGTCGCTCCTTCGCGATGGCAATCGAGTTACTCAACCGGCCTCCCGGTATCTGCGGCGAGCCTCCGCGAGGCTCACCGGCGCGTTCCTCGCCGCCGCCGTGGCGGCGGCCGTGTTGCTTGCGGCGATCCGCTGCGGCCGCTCGGCGGGCACGCCCACGGCCGCCGGAGCGGTCACCGCGGGTCCTTCGACCCTTTCGGCCACCACGGGCGGCCTGCGGAGCGAGGCCAGCACGCGTACGATCAGCGCCCCGCCGACCGCCGCCAGGCTGGCCACGTACGACCAGGCCACCCAGCCGGCCGGCGGGCGGCCGGCCGTGAGTCCGTGCATGATCGCGACGGGCCAGGCCAGGTACGCGGCGGAGTGCATGACCCGCCACATCCACGGCCTGTTCCGCGTCGCGAAGCGTCCCCGGATCATCCCCGTGACCACGGCCAGGACCATCAGGTCGAGTGCCACCGTCCCGAGGGCCACGTAGATCCCGGCCACCGGCACGAACGCCGCCCCCAGCGGGATGTGGCCGAGACTGATCATGAGGGAGACGTGCGTGATCAGGTAGGCCAGCCCGATGAGGGCGGTGGCCCGGTGCGCGAGCTGCGCCCGGACCCGGTTCGGCGGCGACAGGAAGACGCGTTCGGTGGTGATGATGCCGAGCGCGACCGTCGCGGTCAGCAGCACCAGGGCGAACACGCCCGCGTAGAACTCGAGGAAGCCGACCCCGCGGCCGAGCAGTTCGATGCCACGCTCGGTCCTGGTCAGCGCGAACGCCGACAGCAGGACCGCCATGACCATGGCGCTGGCCCCCAGCCGGACGCTTCGGGTGTCCAGCTGGGTCGCGTGGTGCCGGGGGTGTCGTCTGTGGAGCATCTATTTCCCTCCAAGGTCGGGTGAGGGTGCGACTCGGAAGGCGGATGACCCTTCGCGGGCGCGGTTCTCAGGTCAGCAACGGCGGCCCCGGTTGATGCAGGAGACGACGGTCTGCATCAGCCGGTCAGGCATGACGTTGGCGAAGTCTGCGTGGTCCGTCACCGGGTTGTGCTTCTGCTCGGGGAAGGCGTCCAGCGCGTACGAGGGACCCTGCGGCACCGAGTAGGCGAGCGTCATGCGGAGCTGCGGGACGGCTCGCGTGCCCTGCGGACAGGCACCGTTCTGGTCGGGGAAGACCACGTGCGTGCGATGGTTGGCGCTGTCGGTGTTCTGTCCGTCCCAGCAGCTCGGGAAGTCCAGAATACGAAGGACGAGGCTGCCGCGCGGGCAAAGCGGATATTTGTCGGTAGTTATGCGATTTTGGAATCCCGTGCAGGACCAGGCGGCCTTGGCGTTGGCCGGGCCGTTGGTCGCGGCCTTGGCGTCACCGGTGATGATCCGCAGGAACCTCGGCATGGCGACCACCCGGGAGCTGGCGTTGCCGCGGAACTGGAGCTGCACCGCGCGGGCGGTCAGCTGCTGGCCGACGTTGCCGTCCGGGTCGTTGTCGTTCGCGTCGACCTTGCGGTTGCGCAGCACCGGCCAGAAGTAGGTGGACTTGTCGCCGAGCCGGCAGGTGGTGCCCGCCCCGGCCAGGCTCTCGTCGGTGGAGAAGGCGTCCGTCGACAGGTTGCCCACGTAGTCGTGCAGGTGGTGCGCCCCGTTGCTCACGCCGGGGGCCACGATGAAGTTGTCCGGGTTGTTGTGCTTGTTCTCGTTCCTGCCGCACTGGGAGACGAAGGTGCCGCGGGAGCCGTTGCGGTTGAAGCGTGCGTTCACCCGCTGCGGGGCGACCTGGCGGATGTCGACGAAGTCCTCGGGGAACGGGCCCAGGTCGGCGCAGGCGGCCTCGTCGGGGTCGTTCGTGGCCGAGCCGCTGGGCGAGGCGGTCGGCGAGGCGTTGCCGCCGCCGGGGTTGTTCCTGGTGGGGACCGGCGTGGCGGTCCTGGTGGGGTTGTTGCGGCGGCGGGAGAACGTCGAGGCGGTCTGCTCATCCTCGGGAGCGGCCTCGGGGGACGCGGCCGGGTCGAGCAGCTTGGCGCCGCCCTGTGGGGCCTGCTGGTCGCCGTTCTGCTGCTGGTCCTGGCCCTGCTGCTGGTCGCCTCCCTGCTGCTGGTCGCCTCCCTGCTGCTGGTCGTTCTGCTGCTGGTCGCCGTTCTGCTGGTCGTTCTGGCCCTGACCCTGGTCCTGGTTCTGGCCTTGGTCCTGGTTCTGGCCTTGGTCCTGACCCTGGTTCTGGTTCTGGTCCTGCTGGTCGTCCTGGCCCTGTTGGTCGCCGTTGCGCCGCTGCCGGTTGTTGTTCTGCTGCTGACCCTGGGATGCCTGCTCGGCCGGGTCGCAGTGATCGGCCCGTGCGGGGGTGACGCCGATGACGGCCGCGGACACCAGCCCGCTAGCCACCACGGCCAAGGCGGACATGGCCGCGGCCATGCGTCTGGAACTCGTCATTTAGTGTCTCCTCGTGTCGACCGCCAGAGCGACGGGTGGTGCAGGTGAGGGCGTCGGGGGCTCCGGGAGCTGCTGGAAGTCGACCAGGCCCGTGGACTCCAGAAGAGCCATGTGGCGCATCACGAAGTTGATGCCTTCTGCGGCGAACTTCCTGATCTCGGTGTTGCGGGTGCCGGACCGTACGCCCGCCACGACGGTGAAGACCTTGCCGTGCGCGGCACGCAACAGGTTCGCGTAGTCCTTGTCGAAGGCGGGGCCGCTCTCCGCCGCGAGCTGGGCGAGCCAGCGTTGCTGGTCGGCGTTGGGCTCGTCGGGGATGACCACGCCGAGCTTCTTGGCGGCCTGGACGGTCAGGGCGTCCAGCTTCTTGTGATCTTCCATGATCAGCCGGCCCACCTCCTTGACCCGCTGCGACTCGGCTCGGGTCTGGGCCATGTCGCCCGCGGGCATCTCCCAGAGACCGGCCTGCCGGACCTTGACCAGCAGGTCGCGGTCCGCGGCGGTGAGCGGTCCCGCGGACGTCTGCGTGAACTGGGCGGCCGCCGGATCGATCGACGGGGGCATGACCAGCACGATCGTCACGGCGGCGGCCAGGACGAAGCCACCGAGCATGAACAGCTCGCCTCGCAAAAGCCTGTGCATGGTCGGAGGTACGCGGCGGCAGCGGGTCAGGTTCAGCTATGGCCGGGAATAGTTAGAAATGACTGGAGTTATCGGAGTGGCTACCGGACCGATAACAAAGGTGTAAAGATGTGCCCCGTGCTAGGTCACCTCGACGGCAGGTTCGAGAGTGCTGATGCCGAGGCGGAGCACCGCATCGCGGTGCTTTACCAGGAGTTCGGCGGCCCTCTGCTGCGCCACGTGCGCAAAAGTACTGGTAACGACCTCCAATGGGCCGAAGACGTCGTGCAGGAGACGCTCGTCCGAGCCTGGCGTAACTCGGCAAGACTGCAATGGGAACCAAGCCTCTTATGGGCGTGGCTACTGACGGTAGCCCGCAGGATCGTCATCGACGGACGTCGACGCAAGAGCGTGCGGCCTCACGAGGTCGAGCCGCCCGAAGTCGACATGATGGCGGTGCCGGACGGCTCTGAGCGAGCCCTGTCGGCGATCGTCGTCGCCGACGCGCTCCGCAGTCTGTCCGACGAACACCGCGAAGTCATTGAGCAGACCTACCTCCGAGACCGTACGATAAGTGAGGCGGCGGAGATTCTGGGGATTCCGCCGGGCACGGTGAAGTCCCGGCTCTACTACGGCATCCGGGCTCTCCGCGAGCTGCTGCGGGACAAGGGGGTAGCCGGCTGATGCATGACGAGGTGGCCGCCTACGTCCTCGGCGTCCTCGATGAAGAGGAGCACGAGGCGTTCGAGCGCCACCTCGACGAGTGCGAGCAGTGCCGGCGTGAGCTCGTCGAGCTCGTCGAGTTGCCCGAGCAGCTCGACGAGCTGAAGCACACCCCCTCCGCTTCCGACGACGATCCCCCTATGTCTATGTCGCGTTGACGTCCATCCCCTTTTCGGGTGGTATCGGTAACGGCAAGGCGTTCAGGGGGAGGTGTTCGGTGAGCATCGATGGTGATGCGCTCGTACCCCGGCATCTCCGGCCCCCCGGCGGCGAGCAGGCCGAGGTCCTGGAGGCGATGACGCCCCGGGGCCTTCTCGCGTCGTTCCCGAGCCCCGCCGCGGCGCCCGCGCTGTGGGATGCTTTCCCGGCCGCCCTCTCCTGGCAGGGGCCGCCGCGCGTTCGCACGCGCCCGCACCACTACTTCCCGCTGTTCCGGGAACAAGAGCCTGGCCCTGACCGGCCCGGCCAACCCTCACAAAGGAGTGAGACCTGACATGCCCCTCGACGAGGCCAAGGACGAGCTGCTCCAGCGAGCGGCCGAGCACTGCGTGGCGAGCAGCGAACACGACATCACCGACGAGGCGCTGTCCTTCCTGAGGCTCTACTACCGCCACGTGGCCCCCGAGGACCTGCTGGACCGCGACGCCGTCGACGTGTACGGCCCCGCGATGTCACAGCGCCGGCTCGCCGAGCAGCGTCCCCAGGGCCGGGCCGTGATCCGCGCCTTCACCCCCACCATCGAGGCGAACGGGTGGGACCCCGGCCACTCGGTGGTCGAGGTGGTCACCGACGACATGCCGTTCCTGGTCGACTCGGTGACGATGGAGCTGGACCGGCACGACTTCGGCATCCACCTGCTGGTCCACCCGCAGATGCGGGTGCGCAGGGACATGACGGGCCGGATGCTGGGCCGTGGCCAGGAGGACGTCACCGGCCAGATGCTGGTCGAGTCCTGGATCCACATCGAGATCGACAGGCAGGCCGACCCGGCGGCGCTGAAGGCGCTGGAGAACGACCTGCAGCGGGTGCTCACCGACGTGCGCCACGCGGTCGAGGACTTCAGGAAGATGCGGGCGGTCGCCGTCCAGGTCGCCGAGGACCTCAGCATGAGCCCGCCGCCGCTGGAGCCGGCCGAGGTCGAGGACAGCATCGACCTGCTGCGCTGGCTCGCCGACGGGCACTTCACCTTCCTCGGCTACCGGGAGTACCGCCTGGAGGACACCGACCGTGGCGAGGCGCTGCGGGCGCTGCCGGGCGCGGCGCTCGGCATCCTGCGCGACGACCGGATCGGCTCCGAGAGCTTCTCCGTGCTGCCGCCCGAGGTGCGGGCCAAGGCGCGCGAGAAGCAGCTCATGATCATCACCAAGGCCAACTCGCGGGCCACCGTCCACCGCGCGGCCTACCTCGACTACATCGGGGTCAAGATGTTCTCGCCGGACGGCGAGGTCATCGGCGAGCGCCGCTTCCTCGGCCTGTTCACCCACGTGGCCTACAACGAGTCGATCTCCCGTATCCCGGTGCTGCGCCGCAAGCTGGCCGACGTGCTGGAGCGGGCCGGGCTCGCCCCCGACAGCCACGACGGCAAGGACCTCATCGAGATCCTGGAGTCGTTCCCGCGCGACGAGCTGTTCCAGACCTCCGTGGAGCAGTTGCTGCCGATCGCGCTCGGCGTGCTGCGGCTGCGCGAGCGCAAGCAGGTCAAGCTGTTCCTGCGCCGCGACGACTACGGCCGCTACATCTCCTGCCTCATCTACCTGCCGCGCGACCGCTACACCACCAAGATCCGGCTGAAGATGCAGGAGGTGCTGCTCAAGGCGCTGGGCGGCCGGTCGCTCGACTACAGCGCGATGATCGGCGAGTCGTCGCTGGCCCGCCTGCACGTCGTGGTGCGGGGCGAGCGGGGCAAGCAGCTCCCGCCGCCGCGCGTGGACGTGGAGGAGCTGGAGGCGCGCCTGGCCGCCATCACCCGCTCCTGGGAGGACGACCTGGCCGTGGCGCTGGCCGAGATGACCTCCGAGGAGGAGGCGCCGGCGCTCACCCGCCGTTACGCCGCCGCCTTCCCCGAGGGCTACAAGGCCGACTTCCCGCCCAAAGTGGCCGTGGTGGACCTGCGCCGCCTGGAGGAGCTGGTCGCGGGCGGTGACGGCGGCGAGGTCGGGATCAACCTGTACGAGCCGTACGACGCGACCGAGGGGGAGCGGCGGCTCAAGATCTACAAGATCGGTTCGCCGATCTCGCTGTCCCACGCGCTGCCCCTCATCCAGCGGCTCGGCGTCGAGGTCGTGGACGAGCGGCCCTACGAGGTCGACAGGGACAACGACCCGGCCACCAAGAACGCCTGGATCTACGACTTCGGCCTGCGCTACACGCCGTCGGCCGAGGTGGACAGGAACGACTTCAAGCGCCTGTTCCAGGACGGCCTGCGGGCCCTGTGGACGGGGCGGGTGCAGGCCGACGACCTCAACGCGCTGATCCTGCGGGCCGGGCTGACCTGGGAGCAGGTCGAGATCCTGCGGGTGTACGCCAAATATCTGCGGCAGGCGGGCAGCACGTTCTCGCAGCCTTACATGGAGAAGGTGCTCAACGGCAACGTGCGGCTGGCGCGGCTGCTGGTCAACCTGTTCGAGGCCAGGCTCGACCCGCGGCGCGACGAGGACGTGCGGTGCGACCTGGTGGACGCGCTGAACGAGGAGATCCTGGGCGCGCTGGACGAGGTGGCCTCGCTGGACGAGGACCGCATCCTGCGGGCGTACCTGGAGATGATCCAGGCGACATTGCGCACCAATTACTTCCAGACGGTGGATGGACACCGCAAAACGTACATTTCTCTCAAATTCGACCCGCAGGCCATCAGCGTGCTGCCGTTGCCGCGGCCGAAGTTCGAGATATTCGTCTACTCGCCGCGCGTCGAAGGCGTGCACCTGCGGTTCGGGAAGGTGGCGCGCGGTGGTCTGCGGTGGTCGGACCGGATGGAGGATTTCCGGACGGAGATCCTGGGCCTGGTCAAGGCGCAAATGGTGAAAAACACCGTTATTGTCCCGACTGGGTCTAAAGGTGGATTTGTCGTCAAGCGTCCTCCGGTCGGCGGCACCCGCGAGGAGCTGATGGCCGAGGGCATCGCCTGCTACCGCACCTTCATCTCCGGGCTGCTGGACGTCACCGACAACCTCGTGGACGGCAAGGTCGTGCCCCCGCGCGACGTGGTCAGGCACGACGGCGACGACACCTACCTCGTCGTCGCGGCCGACAAGGGCACCGCCACCTTCTCCGACATCGCCAACGCGGTGGCCAAGGAGTACGGCTTCTGGCTCGGCGACGCCTTCGCCTCCGGCGGCTCCATCGGCTACGACCACAAGGCCATGGGCATCACCGCCCGCGGCGCCTGGGAGTCGGTCAAGTACCACTTCCGCACCACGGGCGTGGACACCCAGACCACCGACTTCACCGTGGCCGGCATCGGCGACATGTCGGGCGACGTGTTCGGCAACGGCATGCTGCTGTCCGAGCACATCCGCCTCGTGGCCGCCTTCGACCACCGGCACATCTTCGTCGACCCCGACCCCGACGCCTCCCGCTCCTACGCCGAGCGGCGGCGCCTGTTCGAGCTGCCGCGCAGCTCCTGGGAGGACTACGACTCCGGGCTGATCTCGGCGGGCGGCGGCGTCTTCTCCCGCACCGCCAAGTCCGTCCAGATCACGCCGCAGATGCGCGAGGCGCTCGGCATCCCGGCCGGCGTCACCTCGATGGCGCCCAGCGACCTGATCAGCGCCATCCTCAAGGCCCCGGTCGACCTGCTGTGGAACGGCGGCATCGGCACCTACGTCAAGGCGTCGTCCGAGTCGCACGCCGACGTCGGCGACAAGGCCAACGACGCGGTGCGCGTCGACGCCGCCGATCTGCGCTGCAAGGTCATCGGTGAGGGCGGCAACCTGGGCCTGACCCAGCTCGCCCGGATCGAGTTCGCGCGCGGGGGCGGCCTGGTCAACACCGACTTCATCGACAACTCGGCCGGCGTCGACACCTCCGACCACGAGGTGAACATCAAGATCCTGCTCGACCAGGTCGTCCGCGACGGCGAGCTGACCGACAAGCAGCGCAACCAGGTCTTCACCTCGATGACCGACGAGGTCGCCCAGCTCGTGCTGCGCGACAACCACGCCCAGAACGTGGTCCTCGACGCCGCCCGCGCCCAGGCCGTCGAGATGCTGCACATCCACTCCCGCTACCTGCGGCGGCTGGAGCGCGACGGGCTGGTCAACCGGGAGCTGGAGTTCCTGCCCTCGGACAAGACGCTGGCCGAGCGCCGCCAGGCGCGGCTCGGGCTGACCTCGCCCGAGTTCTCCGTGCTGCTCGCCTACACCAAGCTGGTGCTGGACGCCGAGGTGCTGGGCTCCGACCTGCCCGACGAGCCCTACCTGGAGCCGTGGCTGGTCTCGTACTTCCCGTCGGCCCTGCGGGAGCGGTTCCGTCCTTACATGGACGCGCACCCGCTGCGCCGCGAGATCATCACCACCTGCGTGGTGAACGAGCTGGTCAACTCCATGGGCACCACGTTCATGCACCGCTTCGGGGAGGAGACCGGCGCCTCCGCGCCCGACATCGTGCGGGCCTGGCTGGTCGCCCGCGAGCTGTTCGACCTGCCGAGCTTCTACCGGGCGGTCGAGGCCCTCGACAACCAGGTGGACACCGCCACCCAGATCGCCATGCTGCTGGAGGCGCGCAAGCTGATCGAGCGGGGCACCCGCTGGCTGCTGGTCAACCGCCGGCCGCCGCTCGACCTCGCCGGGTCGGCCGGCTTCTTCATCAAGGGCGTCAACGGGCTGCTCGCCCACATCCCCAAGCTGCTCACCGGGCCCGACCAGGCCGCCTACGAGGACCGCAGGGACGCCTTCCTCGCCCGCGGCGTGCCCCAGGAGCTGGCCGAGCGGGTGGCCGCGATGGTGCCCGCGTACTCCACGCTCGACCTGGTGGAGATCGCCTCGCGCAGCGAGCGGCCGGTCAGCGAGGTGGCCGAGGTCTACTTCGACCTGGCCGACCGGCTCCAGCTCGCCCGCCTGCGGGAGCGCGTGATCGCGCTGCCCAGGGACAACCGCTGGAACTCCATCGCCCGCTCGGCGCTGCGCGACGACCTGTACGCCGCGCACGCCTCGCTCACCCAGGACGTGCTGGCCCACAGCGAGCCGGGCCTGGCGCCCGAGGAGCGGCTGGCCCGCTGGTCGGAGGCCAACTCGGCGGCCGTCTCCCGGGCCAGGCAGACGCTGTCGGAGATCTGGGAGAGCGACAACTTCGACCTGGCCACGCTGTCGGTCGCGCTGCGGGCCGTCCGCACCCTGGTGGCCGCCAGCAACCTCCCCTACACGGAGGCGTAGTCACCGGCGCCCCGGGCGCGGCGGCGCCGCGCCCGGGGGCTCACGTGCCGGTGGCGCGCGTGAGGCCCCCGTCGTGGGCGATCACGGCCGCCGCCCCCGCCTTGGTGATGGGCGGGACGGCGGTGGCGAACTGGTGCGTCTCGACCAGCCGCAGCGTACGCCGCAGCACCGTCGAGTTGATCGCCCAGCGGGCCGCGTCGGGCACCGGGATGTAGTCGTCCTCGGCCGTCTTGGTGGTCGTGGTCGTCGTGCGCGACAGCGAGTATTGGATCAGCGCCCCGCCGTCGGCCGTGCGCAGCGCGTAGACGGGGAAGCTGTCGGCGCTGAAGATGGAGTCGTAGCTGAAGCCGTCGGCCTTCGCCTTCTCCCGCAGCGAGGCGATCTGCTCGGCCACCTCGGTGGTGTAGGGGCCGGCCGCCACGAGCCCCGCCGTCACGCCCGACGAGCCGGTCTCGGCCACGCTGGCGTGCACCGGCTGCATGTACTGAGGGCTGATGGTGACGCTCTTGTCGTCGGGCGGCAGCGCCGTCGCGTAGCCCTCGGCGTCCTCGGCGATCTCCGGCAGTTTCTGGCCCGGCAGGAGCTCGGCCACCGAGCTCAGCCGCCACCGGTCGGACCTCGCGAAGGTCAGCAGCGTCGGCCGGCCGTCGCGGGTCGCGAGGGCGGTGAACCAGGGCGCCTGCTCGGCGGGGCCGAACTTCGGCACGAAGAGCGCGGGCGTGCCCCATCGGTAGCGGGGCGGCGCGTAGTCGGTGGACAGGTAGGCGGCGAGGCTCAGCGGGGTCTGCCCGCCGGTCGTGAGGTCCACCGCCATGCGCAGCCGGCCGTCGAGGTCGCTCTTGACGCGCAGCGTGTCGTCGGTGGCGGTGATCTCGGTGAACACCTCGGCCGCCTCGGCCTTGGTGATCGCGACCAGGCTCGGCGAGGGCGTGGGCGTGGCCGGCACGGCCGCGGCGGACCTGGTGGGAGGGGGCGGCGCGGCATCACCCGAGCAGGCGGTCGCCCCGGCCAGGACGCCGGCGGCGAGCGCCAGGAGCCACCGCCGCCCGTATGCACGCACCTCGCCATGTTATTCGGGCCCGCGACGGTCGCGTACCCTTGGGAGACGTGGCAGGCATCGATCCGGCAGAAGAGATCAACGAGCTCGCGGGCACGCTCCGCAGCATCCAGGACGTGCTCGACCTCGACGCGATGCGCAAGCAGATCGAGGAGCTGGAGCAGCAGGTCGCCGCGCCCGACCTCTGGGACGACCCCGAGCAGGCCCAAAAGGTCACGAGCCGGCTCTCCCATCTCCAGGGCGAGCTCAACCGTGTCGAGGGCGTGTCCCGCCGGCTCGACGACCTGGGCGTCCTCTACGAGCTCGCGGCCGAGGAGGGCGACGCCGACACGCGCGCCGAGGCCGACAAGGAGCTGGAGTCCCTGAGGTCCGACATCGGGGCGCTGGAGGTCCGCACCCTGCTGTCGGGCGAATATGACGCCCGCGAGGCCCTGGTCAGCATCAACGCGCAGGCCGGCGGCGTCGACGCGGCCGACTGGGCCGAGATGCTGCTGCGCATGTACCTCCGGTGGGCCGAGCGCAAGGGCTACTCCACCGAGGTCTACGACACCTCCTACGCCGAGGAGGCCGGCATCAAGTCGGCCACCTTCACGATCAAGGCCCCCTACGCCTACGGCACGCTGCGCGGCGAGCATGGCACCCACCGCCTGGTCCGCATCAGCCCGTTCGACAACCAGGGGCGGCGGCAGACCTCGTTCGCCGGGGTCGACATCGTCCCCGTCGTGGAGCAGACCGACCACATCGACATCAACGAGGACGAGATCCGCGTCGACGTCTACCGCTCCAGCGGCCCCGGCGGCCAGGGCGTCAACACCACCGACTCCGCGGTGCGCATCACCCACCTGCCGACCAACATCGTCGTCTCCTGCCAGAACGAGCGCTCGCAGCTGCAAAACCGCGCGACCGCCATGGCGGTCCTGCAGGCCAAGCTGCTGGAGCGCAAGCGGCAGGAGGAGGCCGAGAAGATGTCGGAGCTGCGCGGGGCCACGACCACGTCGTGGGGCACGCAGATCCGCAACTACGTGCTGCACCCCTACCAGATCGTCAAGGACCTGCGCACGGGCACCGAGGCGGGCAACCCGACGGCGGTGCTCGACGGCGACCTCGACGAGTTCATCGAGTCGGAGATCCGGTGGATGCGGCGGCAGGAGACGGGCGCGGCGGGGTGACGCCCGGCCGCCCGGGATGAGCGGGCGGGCTTAGCGCCCGTCGTCAGCGCCGTCCTGGGGCGGCCCGTCCTGAGCGCCGGTCCTGAGCGGCCCGTTGTGAGCGGTTCGCTTACCGGAAGGCCAGGTGCTCGGCCGCGAGCGTCGCGAAGAGCAGGACGACCAGCAGCAGGGCGATCAGGGCGGGCGAGAGCCCGGCGAAGCCGTGCTGGTGCAGCCGCTCGCGATTGGCGCGGCAGAGCGGGCAGCGGCCCTCGATGACGGGGTGGGCGCACTGCGCGCATACGAGGTGTTCGCAACTCATGTCAGCCCCAAGTCTAGCCGCACAATCGTTTTGTTTCCGTTATGGACGTTCCATGCCAGTCTTCCCCCTAGACTGTCGTCTGGCCAATCGGAACGTCGATCATTGGTAAAGCGACGGCCGCCGAGTGGCCGGTGGCGGGAAGTGGGCATGTGCCACCCTCGCTTCCGTCCTGACCCCTAGACTGGCATGCCGTGATGCTCTCGTGATCCATTTCGATAATGTCACCAAGGTCTACGCCAACCAGAACCGGCCCGCCCTCGACCACGTGTCCGTAGACGTGGACAAGGGCGAGTTCGTGTTCCTCGTCGGCCCTTCGGGGTCAGGCAAGTCCACGTTCCTGCGTCTGATCCTCAAGGAGGAGCGGCCCAACTCCGGGGCGATCCACGTCGCCGGCAAGGATCTGGCCCGCCTCTCCAACTTCAAGGTGCCGCACCTGCGCCGCCGCATCGGCTGCGTCTTCCAGGACTTCCGGCTGCTGCCGAACAAGAACGTCTACGAGAACGTGGCGTTCGCGCTCGAGGTCATCGGCAAGCCCCGGCGGTTCATCCGCAAGGTCGTGCCCGAGGTCATCGAGCTGGTCGGCCTGGAGGGCAAGGCCCACCGCATGCCCGACGAGCTGTCCGGCGGCGAGCAGCAGCGCGTCGCCATGGCCCGCGCGTTCGTCAACAGGCCGATGATCCTGCTGGCCGACGAGCCCACGGGCAACATCGACCCCGCGACGAGCATCGGCATCATGAAGGTGCTCGACCGCATCAACAGGACTGGCACCACGGTCGTCATGGCCACGCACGACGCGGCCATCGTCGACTCCATGCGCAAGCGTGTCGTGGAGCTGGAGGACGGCAAGATCGTCCGTGACCAGTCGCGTGGCGTTTACGGCCAGGCGTACTGACAGGGAGCTGTAGACAGAACATGCGGGCGAACTTCATCTTCTCCGAGGTCTGGATCGGCCTCCGCCGCAACCTGACCATGACGATCGCGGTGGTCATCACCGTGGCGGTCGGAATGGCGATGCTGGGCGTCGGCCTGATGATCAACGCCCAGGTCGGTCTGATCCGCGGTTATTGGGACGACAAAGTCGAGGTCTCGGTCTTCCTGTGCACCAAGGGCTCGGCGGTCCAGGCCTGCAACGGCAAGGCGATCACGCAGGCCCAGACCACCAAGCTCCAGGAGCACCTCAAGGGCACCCCTGGCGTCAAGGAGGTCTTCTACGAGGACCAGGCGGCCGCCTACGAGAACTTCAAGCAGGCCTTCGCCTCCAACAAGCCCCTGCTGAGCGCCACCAAGGTCGAGGACATGCCGACCTCGTTCCGGATCAAGGTGGCCGACCCCAGCAACTACCAGTCGGTCATCCAGGCGATCCAGGGCCAGCCCGGCGTCTCCCAGGTGACCGACCAGAAGCAGCTCGTCGGGCCGTTCTTCCAGATGCTCGACAAGCTCGCCTACTACGCGCTGGCGGTCGCGATCATCCTGGTGCTGGCGGCGGCGCTGCTCATCGGCAACACCGTCCGGCTGTCGGCGTTCAACCGGCGGCGGGAGACCGGCATCATGCGGCTGGTCGGCGCCTCCAACCTCTACATCCAGCTCCCCTTCATCATGGAGGGCGTGATCGCGGGCCTCATCGGCGGCGTCTTCGCGGCGGTCATGCTGATCGTCACGAAGGTCCTGCTGTTCGAGGGGCTCGGCGCCTTCGTCGGCGGCCCGCAGGCGCAGCTCGGCTGGGACACGGTGGCGCAGACGATCACCTTCACCATGATCATCGGCGTGGTGATCTGTGTGCTCGCGTCGTTCGTCACCCTCCGCCGATACCTCAGAGTGTGACGGAACGCCGGTAAAGTCGAAACATGCCACGTGAGACCGGGCGGAAGGTCATCGCCCAGAACAAACGCGCTCGGCACGATTACCACATCGAGGACACCTTCGAGGCGGGGCTCGTGCTGCAGGGCACCGAGGTCAAGTCGCTCCGCGAGGGCCGCGCCTCGCTCGTCGACGGCTACGCCAGCATCGACGGTGACGAAGCGTGGCTGCTCAACGTGCACATCCCCGAATACGCGCAGGGGACGTGGACCAACCACGCCGCCCGCCGCAAGCGCAAGCTGCTGCTGCACCGCAAGGAGATCGACAAGCTCGCCGTCAAGACCAAGGAGGGCGGGCTGACGATCATTCCGCTGTCGCTGTACTTCAAGGACGGCCGGGCCAAGGTCGAGATCGGCCTGGCCCGCGGCAAGAAGGACTGGGACAAGCGGCAGACGCTGGCGGAGCAGCAGGCCAAGCGGGAGATGGCCCGCGCCCTGCGCTACCGCCACCGATGAGAGGCGCGACACCGCCAGCGATGAGACGCGCCCGCCGCACCCTTTCCGCGACCGTCACCCTGGCGATCGCCTGCACCACGCTGACCGGCTGCTTCGAGGAGCCGTCACCGCACGACGCGGTGCGCGACTTCCTCGTGGGCTGGCAGAGCGAGGACTACGACCTGGCCGCCGGCCGCACGGACGGCGACCAGGCGACGGTACGCAAGGCCCTGTCGGACGCCAAGCTGGAGCTCGACGCGGCCTCGTTCCGATTCAAGATCAAGAGCGTCACCGTGGACGGCGAGGAGTCCAAGGCCGACTTCCGCGCCGAGGTCGACCTGGGCGAGAACAACCCGCTCTGGGAGTACGACGGCGTGCTGCCGCTGCACCTGGTGGACGGCTCGTGGAAGGTGCGCTGGTCGCCGTCCGTGCTGCACCCCCAGCTCAAGGAGGGCCAGCGCTTCGCGGTCGACATCGGGCCCAACCCGCGCCAGCCGGTCGTCGACCGCACCGGCGACCCCCTGCAGACCGACACCGTGCTCTACGTCGCCGGCGTCTACCCCGCCCAGCTCGGCGACCGGGCCGAGGATGTCGTCGTCAAGCTGTCGGAGATCACCAACTACGCCCAGGACCGGCTGCTGAGCCGCATCAGGTCGTCCCCGCCTGACAAGTTCGTGCCCCTGGTGACCTTCGGCCGCGCGCGCTACCAGGCGCTGCAGAGCAAGCTCAACGCCATCCCCGGCATCAAGATCGATCCGCAGGACCAGCCGGTCAACCCCGACGCGCCCCGGCAGATCGTCGGCAGCGTCAGCGCGCTGACCCCGGAGACCGAGCAGAAGCTCGGCGGCCCGCAGCGGGCCGGCGACTCCGTCGGCAAGAGCGGCCTGCAGCAGGCATACCAGGACTACCTGACCGGCTCCACCGAGACCAAGGTCATCACGCTCGACCTCAAGACCGGCAAGGAGGTCGCCAAGCTCAAGGAGTGGCTGGGCCGGCAGAACGTCTCGGTCAAGACCACCCTCGACCGGAGCGTGCAGGCCGCCGCCGAGCAGGCCGTGGCCGACTCCGCCACCAGCTCCCTCGTCGTGGTGGACAAGAACTCCGGCGAGATCCGCGCGGTCGCCACCAAGGGCATGCACCAGGAGAAGGACGCGCTGGCCGGCAAGTTCCCCGCCGGCACGGCGTTCTCGATCGTGGCGGCCGACGCGCTGCTCAAGGCCGGGGTGAGCCCCAAGCAGCGGCTGAGCTGCCCGGCCGAGCGCACGGTCGGCGGGGCCAGGTTCGTGCACGCCGGGCAGCTCGGCGCCAACACGTCGGGCACCTTCCAGGAGAACTTCGCGAAGGGCTGCGTCACCGCGCTCGCCTCGCTGGCCCGCCGGGTCAAGGCCGACGACCTGCGCAAGAGCGCGGAGGCGTTCGGGGTGGGGCAGCCGTGGCGGCTGCCGCTGAGGTCGTTCAACGGCTCGTTCCCTTCGCTGGCCGGCGACGCCGACAAGGCCAAGGCGATCGCGGGCCAGAGCGTCCAGGTCAGCCCGCTCGGCATGGCGCTGGTCGGGGCCGCGGTGGCGTCCGGCACCTGGCACCCGCCCGTGCTCGTCACCGAGCCCGGCTCGCCCGACCCCTCCACCGAGAAGGCGCCGCTCGTCCAGCCCGACCCCGTGCAGCTTGACGCGAAGGTACGCACGGCGCTGACCACGATGATGCGGGCCGGCGCGCTCAGCACGCCGGCGCTGGCGCAGCAGGCCAAGGTCTACGGCGTGACGGCCACGGCGGGCAACCAGCTGACCTGGTTCGTCGGCTGGCAGGGCGATCTGGCGATCGCGGTGCTGTCGAAGAACTACAACGCCTCGGCCGTCGCGGGGAGCTTCTTCTCGGCCCTCCGCACCTCTCCGTGAAAAGGTCGTGACGGCGAGCAACCATCGGATGCCTTCCGGGCGTCTTCCTTAGTGACTGGGCCCGCTCGGGGGGTTGCGGTCCCAGTCGCCGTGATGAGATCAGGGCTTCATCTCGGGGGAAGCCCTGCCGTCCGGACCGGCTCGACCCTGCCGGTCGGCCCCCGGGAGCGCGTGCTTGTGCGCCGCGCTCCCGGGGGTTTCGGCATCTCCGGGGTGGTCGCGCCACGGGGAATTAAGTTGGCGCCGGGGGCGTTCTCCCGTGTAGATTCAAGTTGCTCACCTCGCTCGCGCGGGGCGTGTTGACAACTGCACAGGGGGTGACTGGCTTCGACTTCGACTTTGCAAGCCAGGTGAAGCGGGCCGAGGACTGCGGACATAACCTCGTTAATCCTGTGACCGCAAACAACAAGTGCCAACTCTAAGCGCACTGTGGTCGGCCAGGACTCCCTGGCCCTCGCTGCCTAAGTAGCGAAACCACTGTCAGCCCGGGAGTGCCTTCGGCCCGGGATCTGGCATCGTCAGAAGGCTCAACCGATCAACCCGGCCACGGGGGCGATCGGGAAATCTAACAGTGGCTGAGCCCGTCGGCGACTCGCCTGCGTGATCGCCGGGGCTGAGAAAAACACAGCAGGCTGCGCCCGGAGAAGCCCTGACTTGGGGTTGAAGGACGCGGGTTCGATTCCCGCCACCTCCACTCATCTGTATCCGCGACGGCGGTGTCCCATGGGCACCGCCGTTTTCGCGTTTCACGGCCGGATCTCCGCGAGGGACGCGCGTACGGCGGCCACCAGGCTCGCCGCTCGCGGGTCCGGCGGGCTGTCCTGGATGCGGTTCATGACGTAGGCGAAGGCGAGGCCGCTCGCCGGGTCGGCGTAGCCGATCGAGCCGCCGTGGCCGGAGAAGCCGAACGCGGTGGGGGAGTGCCAGAAGGCGTCCGGCGTCGGCAGGCCGAAGCCGGTGGCGATCCGCACCGGGACGCGCAGGATCCGGTCCACGCCGCCGGCCTGCTCCTTCGTGGCGGCCGTCAGCGTGGCGGGGGTCAGGACGCGGTGGCCGTCGACCTTGCCGATGAGGGCCGCGTAGAGGCGGGCGAGGGCGCGGGCGGTGCAGACGTCGTTCGTGGCGGGCATCTCGGCGTGCAGCTCCTCCGGGTCGTCGTGGTTCAGCGGGGGCGAGAAGAGGGTCACGGCGCGCGTGGTCAGCGAGGTGGGGTCGGCGAAGGCGGCCATGACCTCGCGCATCGGCTCCGGGATCGCGTCGAGGTCGACGGCGGCCAGGGCGTCGAAGTCGATCGGCGTGGTGACGAGCCGGCTCACCCGGTGCGCCTGCGACCTCGGCAGGCCGATCCACAGGTCCAGGCCGAGCGGCGCGGCGATCTCCTCGGCCAGGAACGTGCCGAGGCTGCGCCCGCTCACCCGGCGGACGACCTCGCCGACCAGCCAGCCGTAGGTGTGCGCGTGGTAGCCGTGGGCGGTGCCCGGCTCCCAGTACGGCCGCTGCGCGGCAAGCGCCTCCACCACGGGCGTGCCGGCGATCGCGTCGGCCCTGGTGAGCGGGCGGTCCACGGCGGGCAGCCCCGCCTGGTGGGTGAGCAGCCACCGCACCGGGACGCGGTCCTTGCCGTGCGCGGCGAACTCGGGCCAGTAGCGGGCCACGGGCGCGTCCAGGTCCAGCTCGCCGCGCTGGGCCAGCAGGAGGGCGCAGGCCGCCGTCACCGCCTTGGTCGTGGAGAAGACGACCTGGAGGGTGTCGCGTTCCCAGGGCCGGCCGGTCGCCGGGTCGGCGAGGCCGCCCCACAGGTCGACGACCGGGCGGCCGTGCAGGTAGACGGCGACCGCCGCCCCCGCCTCGTGGCCGCCGGCCAGGTTGGCGGCGAACGCCTCACGTACGGGCTCGAACCCCGGCGCGGTGTCTCCGCTGATCTCGGGCATGCGTCATCGCCTTCCGTCGCTTCACGTGATGGGACGAAGGAGGCGCTAGCGGCGCCACTTCCCGACCAGCCAGGCGCACAGCTCCTGCTCGGTCATCTCGGGAAACTCCGCGGCGAACGTGGCGAGCGCGCGGACCGCCTCGTCACGGGTGAGACCGCGGGCCGCCGCCTCCTTGAGGTATTCCTGGCGGGCCAGCGTCGGCCGGCCCCCGCCGGAGCCTCGGCCGGGCAGCCCGTCGCGCCAGCGCACGATGTCGGCGACCCGCTCGGGACGCCAGCCCGGGGCGCCGTCGACCTCCACGTCCGGCTCGGGGAAGGGATGGTCGGACCCGGACGGGTAGCGGGTGCGCCACTTGTGCACCGCGTGCCTGGTCACCCCCAGTGCCTCGGCGATGCCGACGACGCCCAGGTAGGGGATGGGCATGGGTGCACCTGCTTGTCGGTCCGGGCCTCCTTCGTGGATCTCCAGTAGTACCACTACCGGTGCCCCGCCTCCGACGGCCGGGCGCCGAAAACATGGTCTCCTATCGAGACGATGTTTTCAAGGCATGCCGGAGATGATGCCCGGGCCCGAAGGCGACGCCGGTGGACGCCTCGACGAAGGCGGGCGCATGTGGTCGGCGAAGTGGAAGTGGTGCACGCGGGCCCTGATGTGGCCGTCCAGGAAGCCCCAGGCGCCGTCGCGGGTCGGGTCCTCGGCCGCCCCGGGGTCAGCGGGGGAGGGTGACGTACTTGCCGAGGAAGGTGCGGGCCGACTGGCTGTCGAGGCGGTAGTCGTAGTTGGTGCCCTTGCAGGCGTCGTCGGCGCCGCTGATGGAGGTGGCCACCAGCAGGTGCGAGTCGGGGCCGCCGAGGAAGTTGGGGCCGCCGGAGTCGCCGAAGCAGGTGCTGCCGTCGCTCTTGACGGACATCGACAGGTTCAGCCAGCGCTTCGACATCCCCTTGTAGGAGATGGTCGCCTGGTTGCGGGTGTCGGTGTAGTGGTAGACCTCCTCGCGCGCCTTCTTGGCCGGCGCGAGGGAGCCGTACCCGACCGGGGTGAACTGGGTCAGCTTGCCCTCGGCCTTGAGGCGGTCGAGCAGGCCGGGGGCGGGGAGCTGGGCCGGGCGGATGCCGGTGACGGGCTGGTCGAAGACGACCACCGCCATGTCATGCAGGTCCGATTTGTCATTGAACCGAGGGTCCGGGATGAACCGGCCGCTGTGGAGTGCGCTGCCGGGCTTGTACTGGGAGGAGAACGTCACCTTGGCGGTCTTCTGTCCCTTCTCGCCGCAGTGGGCGGCGGTGAGGAAGACCGTCGGGGAGACGAGGGTGCCGGTGCAGTACGTCCAGGTGCCGTCGGCGTGCGGCCGGTCGGCGACCATGGCGCCGACCTCGGGGTGGGCGTCACCGTCGGCCGAGCCGTTCGTGATGGCGGCCGCCGGCAGGGCAGTGGCCCCTGTCAGCAAAGTGGCAGCAATCATGACAAAAGGGACATAACGCATCCACAAAGGGTAGGCGACAAGGTGCCCAAAGTGGTAACGGCGTCATCACCGGCCGCCGCGGCGGGCTTGTCAGTGCGCGCAGCCCGCGTACTCGTCGAGGCGGCGCAGCATCGCGGCCAGCATGAGCGGGAACATGGCCACGTGCGCGAGCGTCATCATCGTGCCCGCGTCGATCCAGCCGAGCCACATCATCGGGAAGAGCGGCACGACCGGGACGAACATCGCCGCGCACATCTCCAGCGTCGAGGCCCAGCCGTGCCGGCGGAAGCGCATCCACGCGGCCATGCCGATCGACATGTTCAGCGCCATCACCAGGTAGCCCAGCTCCGGCTGCGCGTCGTGGGAGACGCCGAGGCCGAGCACGTCGAGCAGCGCGCCGAGGGCGAACATCCCGGCGAACATCGCGATGATCATCTCAAGGTAGTGGAGGAAGAATCTGCCCCAACGGCGGCCGGTCGCGCCACCTGTGCCCGTGCCTGCGTTCGTGTTCGTCGTGGTCATGGGTCCGACTGTCCCCGGGCGGGCGGGCGCGGGCCAAGGCGGGCGGCCGGACAAGTCCGGAAACTTGGGGTCCTGGTCCTTTAACCCTAGAGTCGTGGGCATGGACGTCCGGCGGGTGGTCGTGGTGGCGTACGAGGCGGCCTCCCTGCTCGACCTCGCCTGCGTCACCTCCACGCTGGAGGAGGCCAACTGGCACGGCGCGGCGCCCTGCTACGAGGTACGCGTCGCCGCGCCGGGCGGCAGCTCGGTCACCTGCGGCACCGGGCTCACCGTCCAGGCCCAGCTCCCGCTGGAGCGCGTCACCGGGCCGCTCGACACCCTTGTCGTGTGCGGCGGCATCGGCTTCGAGGACGCGGCGGCGAGCCCGGCCGTCGTGGGCCACGTACGCCGGCTGTCCAGGGAGAGCCGGCGGGTCGCGTCCGTGTGCACGGGGGCGTTCGTGCTGGCCGCGGCCGGGCTGCTCGACGGGCGGCGGGCCACCACGCACTGGCGGCTCGCCGGCGAGCTGGCCGCCCGCCACCCCGAGGTCGCCGTCGACCCCGGCCCGATCTTCCTGCGGGACGGCGACGTGGCCACCTCCGCGGGCGTCACGGCCGCCCTCGACCTCACCCTCGCCCTCGTCGAGGAGGACAACGGCCCCGAACTGTCCCGCACCGTGGCCCGCCACCTCGTCACCTACCTGCAGCGGCCCGGCAACCAGGCGCAGATGAGCATGTTCGTCGCCGCGCCCTCGCCCGCGGACACCCTGGTCAAGCGGACCGTCGAGCACATCGGCGGCCACCTCGCCGACGACCTGTCCACCGCCGCGCTCGCCGGCGCCGCCGGGGTCAGCGAGCGGCACCTCACCCGGCTGTTCCTGCGCCACCTGGGCAGGACGCCCGGCCGGTACGTCCGCCAGGCCCGCGCCGAGGCCGCCGCCCACCTGCTGACCTCCACGTCGCTGCCGATGTCCTCGATCGCGGCGCGCTGCGGGTTCGGGACGGCCGAGACGCTGCGGCAGGCGTTCCTCGACCGGTACGGGATCTCGCCCTCCCGCTACCGCCTGACGCAGCGCTCGGCCCTCGGCTGAACCGGCTGCCTCTCGCGGGTGGTGCTGGTGATGCGGTTGAGCGGTTGTGCGCGCTATGGGAGAGTTTGACGGTCTTGGCGAGAGCGGCCGGGAGGCCCGTACGGGTGCGGCCGAGGCCGCGCGGCTCGCCGGAACGCCGCGTCCCCAGGGTCAGGGCCACATCCCCGAACGATGAAGGTGATCACGACGATGCGAAAGACGATCGTGCTGGCCATGGCGGCGGTCGCGCTCGCGGGCTGCGGCGTGCTGCCGGGCGTCCCGCAGGGCAGCGGCAGCGGCGGCGAGGAGCGGCAGTCGCGGCCCGTCTCGGAGAGCACGACCGCGTCCGCCCCGGACCCCACCCAGGAGCCCGCGCAGGAGAGCGCTCCTCCGCAGCAGAGCGCGGTGATCGCAACCAAGGAGACCAAGGTCGGCACCGGCGACATGCACGGCGAGGCCCGCGTCGATCTCACCGGCCTCAAGCGGCAGGGCAGGACCGCCACCCTGACCTGGGTCATCACCGCGCTGGACGGCAAGGTCAACGTGCACAACGGCCTCAGCACCGGCACGCTGGACTACACGGTCTCGGGCGTCGCCCTCATCGACCCGGTCAACGCCAAGCGTTACCGCGTCGCCCGCAACGGCACCGGCGCGGACGCCGCCTGCGTGTGCTCCCGCACCCAGGGCCAGTTCCTGGAGAAGGACGAGGCGTCCACGCTGTACGCGGTCTTCGCCGCCCCGCCGGCCGACGTGAGCACGATCAATGTCGAGATGCCGGGGATCGGGGTGTTCACCGATGTTCCGATCTCTTAGCGCGGCCCTGGTCCTCGCCCTGTCGTCCCCGACGCCGGCCCCCACCCCGGTGCCCGAGGTGCCGGCCGACGCCGCCGGCGTCGTCGAGGACCTGGTGCTGCCGGTCGAGGACATCATCGGCGAGGTCGAGTCCATGGACGGCACCGAGAGCGAGACCAAGCAGGGACGCCAGGTGACCCTCGCGGTGACCAGCGACGTGCTGTTCGCGCTGGACAAGTGGCGGCTCACCGCCAAGGCTAGGCAGCGGCTGGAGCGGGTGGCCGCCAAGGTCAATGAGGAGAGCGCGGGCGGCGTCGTCAGGATCGAGGGTCACACCGACGACCAGGGCACGGACGCCTACAACCTGGCGCTGTCGCGCCGCCGCGCGCAGGCCGTCCAGCAGGCCGTACGGGGCCTGATCACCGTCCAGGGCGTCACCCTCCAGGCCACCGGGTACGGCGAGAGCCGCCCCAAACTGCCCAACATCGTGGAGGGCAAGCCGATCGCGGGCAACCGGGCGAAGAACCGGCGGGTCGAGATCGTCTTCACCTCGAAGCGGTAGCGGGTCAGTCCCCGGGAAGCTGCCCCAGGGTCACCGTCACGGTCGCCCGGGAGCCGTCCTCGCGGATGAGTCCCACCTTGACCTCGGTGCCCGGCTGCAGGGTGGCGATGGTCTCGGTCAGGGTGGCGATGGTGGGCGTCTCCTGGTCGTTGACCGAGACGATCACGTCGCCGGCCTCGATGCCGGCCTTGGCCGCGCCGCCGCCCGGCTCCACGCGGGCCACGCCGACGCCGGCGGGCTGGCCGTTCGCGCCGAGCACCGTGCCGCCGCGGATGCCGAGCGCGGCCCGGCGGCTGTTGGTGACCTTGCCGTGCTTGATGATCTGGTTGGCGATGTCGACGGCGGTGTTGCCGGGGATGGCGAAGCCGATGCCGGGGGCCGCTCCGCCGCCGAGCTCGGGGTTGGTGGCCGCGAGCGTCGGGATGCCGATCACCTGGCCGGACAGGTTGACCAGCGCGCCGCCGCTGTTGCCGGGGTTGATGGCGGCCGAGGTCTGGATGGAGTTGGCGATCGTGGCGCCGGGGGAGCCGGCCTCCTGCGGCTCGGAGATGGTACGCCCGACCGCCGAGACGATGCCGTCGGTGACGCTGCCCGACAGGCCGAGCGGGTTGCCCATGGCGAGCACGATCTGCCCGACCCGGACCTTCGAGGAGTCCGCGAACGTGGCCGGCCGCAGCCCGTCGGGGTTGTCCACCTTGATCACGGCCAGGTCGCCGGTGGCGAAGGAGCGCACCAGCCGCGCCTTCCGGTCCGGGCCGCCCGTGGCGAAGGCGACGCTCATCTCGGTGGCCTCGCCGACCACGTGCGCGTTGGTGATGATGTGGCCGGCGTGGTCGAAGACGATGCCGGAGCCGAGGCCGACCTTGGTGTTGATCTGCACGATGGACGGCAGGACGTTCGCGATGACCTGCTCGTAGGCGGCCTCCAGGCCCTGGGCGGGTCCGCCGCCCGCCGGGCCCGGGGTGCCCGCGCCCTCCTGCGGTGACGTGGCCCCCGGTGAGGTCGCGCCCGGTGACGTCGCGGTGGGCGCGGCGGCCGGGGGCCGCGTGCCGGTGGCGGGAAGCGTTCCGCAGCCCGCGAGCAGCACGGCGGCGGCGGCGAACGCCGCCGCGGTCCTCCTCATGGGCGTTTCCCTCGTGGGCTGCCTCATGGCAGATGTGTGCCCGAATCAGTGCGAAAGATACTCCTCCCGGACATTTCGCCTGCTGAGCTTGCCAGTGGGGGTACGCGGCAGCGACTCGCGGTACTCGATCACCCGCGGATGCTTCAGCCGGGCCAGCCGGGGCGCGCAGTGCCGCAGCAGCTCGGCGGTCAGCTCCTCGCCGCCCGTCACCCCGGGCGCCGGCTGGACCAGCGCCACGACCTTGTGGCCCCACTCCGGGTCGGGGACGCCGATCACGGCCACGTCCGCGACCGCCGGATGCTCCAGCAGCGCCGCCTCGATCTCGGCGGGATAGATGTTCACGCCGCCCGAGATGATCAGATCGGTACGGCGGTCGAGCAGGAACAGGTAGCCGTCCTCGTCCAGGTAGCCGATGTCGCCGGGGGTGTAGTCGCGCCCGCGCATGGCGGCGGCCGTCTTGTCCGGGTCGCCGTGGTACTCGAAGCGGTTGATGCCGCCGATGTAGACCAGGCCGGGCCGGCCGGGCGGCTGCTCCTCGCCGTCCTCGCCGACGATCGTGAAGCGCATGCCGTCCAGCGCCCTGCCGACCGTGCCCGGCCGCTCCAGCCACTCCTGGGACGACACCATCGTGGCCACGGCCGCCTCGGTGGAGCCGTAGTACTCCCACAGCACCGGGCCGAGCCAGTCGATCATCGCCTGCTTGATGGCGGGCGGGCAGAAGGCGGCCCCGTGGTAGAGGTGGGTGAGGGACGACAGGTCGTACGACTCCCGGTCCGGCACGGCCAGCAGCCGGTGGAACATCGTGGGCACCATGAACGCGTTCGTCACCCGGTGCCGCTCGACGAGCCGCAGCGTCTCGGCCGCGTCGAACCGCTCGGGCGCCACGATCGCGTGCCCGAACTGCAGCGCCATCATCGCCTGCCCGTACGGCGCCGAGTGGTAGAGCTGCGAGCACACCAGGTGCACCCCGCCCGTCGGCAGCCCGAAGTGCCGCCAGCTCTTGCGCATGAGGATCGGGTGCAGCTCCTCGGGTGTCAGCTCTAGCAGCCGCCGCCGTACGCCCTTGGGGCGGCCGGTGGTGCCCGAGGTGTAGAGCATCATGGAGCCGGCCCAGCGCTCGGCGGGGGCGGTGTCGGGCTGCCCCGCGGCCAGCTCGGCGACCGAGAGCGCGTCGGGGGAGACCACCACCTTGGCGCCGCAGTCGGCGATGACGTAGTCGATCTCCTCGGCGGTGAAGTGCCAGTTGACGGGCACCAGGTAGGCGCCGATCTGGTACGTCGCCAGCATCATGGTGAGCGCGTCCTGGCCGTTCTTCAGCACGGTCACCACGCAGTCGCCCCGGCGGACTCCGCGCGAGGCGAGGCCGTTCGACGTCTGGTTCACCCGGGACAGTAAGGCTCCGTAGGTGAGGCCCTCGTCGCCGAGGAGGGCGGGGCGATCCGGGTCTTCCGCGGCGATCTCGTAGAAACCCCTCATGTAGCCAGACCTTACAGAATTAGATTCTGCTGGGGCTATAGAGGAAATAACCCGCTCTGCGGTGACGTAACCTCATGGCCATGGCGGACGTCGGAGACCAGATACCCTCCTCGAACTCACCCACCACTCCGTTCCGCAAGGTCGTCCTGCCGCCGGCCGAGGAGACGGCGCAGGTCCAGCGACCCCCGGCCGCCCCACCCCGCCCCCAGCCGCCCTCCGGCCCCCAGCCCCAACCGCCATCCGGCCCGCAGGCCCGGCCCCAGCCGCAGTCCGGCCCGCAGCAGCGGGCCGCGCAGCCCATGCCGCCGCAGTCGATGCCGCGGCAGCCCATGCCCCCGCAGACGACGCCGCCACAGACGACGCCGCCGCAGACCAAATCTCCGCAGCCGGCGCAGGCGGCGCCCGGGCAGGCGATGCGGCAGCAGGGGGTGCCGCCGTTCCCGGGCGGCCGGCCTGAGGAGCTGCGGGTGGGAGGCGGGCCGACGGCGCCGACGCTGCCGCCCGTGCCCCCGGTGCCGCCCCGGCGCGGCCTCGGCGACATCCCGATCAAGGTCGTCTACCTGATCGGCGCGATCGTCGCCACGGTCGCCGCCGTCCTGCTGGTCTTCGTGGTCTTCTCCGGCGACGTCCCGGCCAACCAGCAGCCCTCCGGGGACGAGGACGTCGTCCGCGTCGCCCCGCTGCCGTCCGCCTCCGCCACGCCCAGCGCGTCGGCCTCCGCCTCGGCGACCCCGTCGGCGAGCGCGGTCGTGCTGCCCCCGGTCCCGGCGAACAGGGCGTTGAAGGCGTTCCCCGGCACCCCGGCGGTGGTCATCGGTACGATCTCCGACAAGACGGTCGGCATCTCCTATCCGCGGCTCGCCGCGCCGTGGCAGGCCAGGTCCTATCCGCCATACTCGATCGCGCAGCGCATCGGCAAGGTGGAGATGCCGTACACCCTGATCGCCTCGGCGATGTACCCGGGCGAGTCCCCGGCGAAGAAGCCCAGCTCGGACGCCGACTACCGGGAGATCGCCACCGACGCCGTCCGCTGGGCGATGCGCAGCCAGTACCCGAAGGGCGCGGCGGTCGAGTGGACCGCCTCCCAGAAGGTCCCGGTGGGCAAGGGCTGGACGCTCGGCTACAAGGTCACCTACACCGAGGGTGGCGAGCAGCAGGTCGCCCAGGCCCTGGTGACGGTGGTCGAGGTGGGCAAGACGAAGCCGGCCATGCTCCTGGCCTCGATCCCTGAGACGAACAAGGCCCGCTGGCCGGACCTGAGCACGATCGCCCGGCAGGTTCGTCCGCTGTAAGGCGTTGGTCAGAAGCATCCTCTAGAATATGGTTCCGGTATTGCACCGGCACCACCTGGACCTGCTGGAGGATGAGCGATGGCGATCGGATTGAGCGAGGAGCACGAGGCGCTCCACGAGTCGGTGAGCGGCTGGGCCAAGCGGAACATCACCAGCGACCTCCTGCGCGCCGGCGCCGAGGGACGCCCGCCGTTCTGGTCCGGCCTGGCCGAGCAGGGCCTGCTCGGCCTCCACCTGCCCGAGGAGAGCGGCGGCTCCGGCTACGGCCTGCTGGAGGCCGCCGTGGCCGTCGAGGCGCTGGCCGAGCGCATGGCGCCGGGACCGTACGTGCCGACCGTGCTGGCGAGCGCGGTCATCCACGCGAGCAAGCGCCACGAGCTGCTGGAGCGGCTCGCCGACGGCACCCTCACCGGCGCCGTCGCCCTGACCGGCGCGCTCACCGGCAGCAGCGCCGAGGACGGCTCGCTGACCGTCTCCGGCGCGGTCGAGCCGGTGCTCGCCGGCGCGCTCGCCGACGTGCTCGTGCTGCCGGTGTCCACGCCCGACGGCGAGCGGTGGATCGCGCTGGACGCCGCCGCCGCGACCGTCACCGAGCAGAAGTCGCTCGACCTGACCCGCGCGGTGGCCAAGGTCGAGGTGGCCGAGACCGTCGTGCCCGCCGACCGGGTGCTGGAGGGCGTCGAGAGCGCCGAGGTACGCCACCTCGCGGCCATCCTGCTCGGCGCGGAGGCCGCCGGCCTCGCCTCCTGGTGCGTCACCGCCGCCGCCGACTACGCCAAGGTCCGCGTGCAGTTCGGCCGCCCGATCGGCCAGTTCCAGGGCATCAAGCACAAGCTGTCGCGCATGCTGGTCGCGCTGGAGCAGGCCCGCGCCACCGTCTGGGACGCCACCCGCGCCGACGGCAAGGAGCTCGCCTACGCCGCCGCCGTGGCCGGCGTCATGGCCCCCGACGCCGCCGTGCAGTGCGCGAAGGACGCCATCCAGACCTTCGGCGGCATCGGCTACACCTTCGAGCACGACGCGCACCTCTACTACCGCCGCGCGCTCACCCTGCGCGCCCTGCTCGGCTCGTCCGCCGACTGGGCCGCCGAGGTCACCGCGCTGGCGCTCCAGGGTGTCAGCCGCGAGATGGAGCTCGACCTGCCCGAGGACGCCGAGGCGCTGCGCGAGTCGATCCGCGCCGAGATCGCGGAGATCGCCCGGCTCGAGGGCAAGGAGCAGAAGCGGGCGCTCGCCGAGCGCGGCTTCGTCATGCCCCACCTGCCCCGCCCCTGGGGCCGCGACGCCAAGCCGCTGGAGCAGGTGCTCATCGCGCAGGAGCTCAAGGCCGCCAAGGTACGCCTGCCCGCCCTCATCATCGGCGCCTGGGTCGTGCCGTCCATCGCCGTGTACGGCACCCAGGAGCAGCAGGAGCGTTTCCTGCCGAAGACGCTCAGCGGCGAGATGATCTGGTGCCAGCTCTTCTCCGAGCCCGGCGCCGGCTCCGACCTCGCCTCGCTGCAGATGAAGGCCGAGAAGGTCGAGGGCGGCTGGAAGCTCAACGGCCAGAAGATCTGGACGTCGGTCGCCCACGTCGCCGAATGGGGCATCTGCATCGCCCGCAACTCCAGCGAGGGCTCCAAGCACGAGGGCATCACGTACTTCCTGGTCGACATGAAGGGCCCCGGCGTCACCGTGCGCCCGCTGACCGAGATGACCGGCGAGAACCTGTTCAACGAGGTCTTCCTCGACGACGTGTTCGTCCCGGACGACCTGGTCGTGGGCGAGGTCGGCGAGGGCTGGAAGGTGGCGCGCAACACGCTGTCCAACGAGCGGGTGTCGCTGTCGTCCGGCTCGGGCGGCACCGGCTCGTCGGTGCCCGACCTGCTCGGCCTGGCCGGCCGGCTCGGTCGCGAGCTGACGCCGGTCGAGGCGCAGCGGGTGGCCGAGGTCGTCTGCGAGGGCCACTCGATCAACGCGCTGTCGCTGCGGGTCACGCTCAAGCAGCTCGCCGGCAACGAGCCGGGCGCGGACGCCTCCGTGCGCAAGCTGCTGTCCACCTCGCACGCCCAGCACGTCTCGGAGACCGCCGTCGAGCTGCTCGGCGCCGCCGCGACCGCCGCGGCGGACATGAAGCTGGGCGACGCGGGCTACTGGAACCGGGCCGTCCTCGCCACCCGCGCCATGACGATCTACGGCGGCACCACCGAGGTGCAGCTCAACATCATCGGTGAGCGCATGCTCGGCCTGCCCAGGGACCCCGAGCCGGGCAAGTGACGGCCCGGCAAGTGATGGCCGGGCGCGGCTAGCGCTCGACCGGCTGCGGCGGGACGGCGGCGGCCGTCTCGTCCGCGGCCGGCACGCCGACCCTGATCTCGCCCACGCACGTGGTGCCGCCGCCGACCGTGCGGAGGGCGAGCTCGGGGGCGCCGCCGTCGAGCGTGGCGTACGTGATGCCCAGGTTCGCGCCGGCGGGCACCGAGGTCCTGGCGAGGCCCATCCGCACCTCCAGGGTGGTGGCCTCGCCGTTCAGGTAGGAGATCTGGACGACCTGCTCGCCGCCCGCCGGCGGGTCAGGGATCGGGAAGCGCACCTCCGTCGCGCCGACCGGCCGGCACGCGGCTCCTGCGGGGATCGTCGTGCCCGTGAGGCGCAGCGGGCGCAGTCGTCCCCGGGCGTCGAACATCCGGGGGACGGTCGTCGGCCCGGCGAGCCGGCGCGTCCACGTGACGTGGTGGCGGGCGGCCGGGTCGACGACCTTCGAGTGGCGGGCGTAGTCGTAGAAGAACAGCGGGAACGCCACCTTCTCCGGCACGTACGTGTCCAGCACGACCGTGCCCGCGGGCACCAGCGCCAGCGCCGCCTCGGCGGTCTCCACGTAGCTCTTGACGTTGCGGCCGAGCGGCCGGTCGGCGTAGGCGGCGACGGACCAGACCGAGCTCACCGCCACCACGGCGGCGAGCGGCGCCCAGGCCAGGCGCAGCGGGCCTGCCGGCCGCAGCCACGGCCGTTGCTCGCCCGCCACGGGGATGAACGCCAGCCCGATGACGATCGCCACGACCACGGCGGTCGAGGAGAGGTAGCGCAGCTCGTACCCGCTCAGGTCGGGACCGAGCAGCTCGATCCGGCCGAGCATGATCGGCGCGACGTCCGCCAGCAGGAAGTAGCCGAGCAGGCTCGCCCACGCCAGCCAGGCCCGCCGCCGCAGGCGCACCGACACGGCCACGGCGGCGACGGCCACGGCGAGGCTCGCCCACATCAGTGGGGCGGGGGTGGCGGCCAGCGCGTAGTCCTCGCCGATCGGCTGCCAGCGCCAGGGCCCGCCGAGCGAGGTGGGGATGAGCGAGCCGGTCAGCAGCGTCCAGACCGACTTCGCGGCCACCTCGGCGCTCGGCAGCGAGATGGGCGAGGTCTGCCGGGTGAGCTGCACGGTCGTGAGGAGCTGGTGCAGGAAGAGCACCGCGTACGGCACCAGCACGGCCAGGTAGAGCGCCCACACCCGGAGCAGCCGCCGCGCGCCGTGCCATCCGCCGAGCCAGCCGACGGTCAGCACGAAGGCGAGGATCGGGATGAACGGCGCCTTGACGAAGAACACCATCCCTGACGCCGTCCAGGCCGCCGCCGCGACCGCGTGCCGCAGGCGCCCGGTGCGCACGCAGAGCACGTGCGAGGCGAGCGCCATCGGCAGCGCGATCTGGAACGGCAGCGTCTCGGCCACCACCGCCCACCACGACAGCCCGGAGATCGTCATCGGGGTGACGAGGGCGAACCCGAGCGGCACCAGGATCGCCGGACGCGGCCCGAACAGCACCCGGAGCAGCCGCAGCAGCGCCAGCCCGGCCGCCGCCTGGAGGCCGAGCGTGAGCACGTGCGCGAGCACGTCGTTGTGGCCGCCGAGCCGCCCGAGCGCCCAGTGGATCGCGAACGCGCCCGGCATCAGGTGGCCGTAGTCCACCCGCATGAGGTAGTCCCAGGTGAACCCGTTCTCCAGGCCCCGCGCGAGGAACATGAAGTCGTCCTGGCGGAAGTACGTCCGGTTGACCAGTCCGGCCTTCCACACCAGTTGCACGGCCACCATGACCAGCCCGGCGGCGAGCACGGCGTCGCCACCGCGCAGCCACGGGCGCCCCCCGGCGGTCGCCACGCTCTCCATCACCCCGTCCTCTCGGGCGCAACTCAACCATGGAGGGACATAGTGGTGGAAGTGCTGTGATGTCATAGCCGCATGTCGCAGACGACCCGAGCCGGGCTCGCCGCCGCCCTCCTCGGGCTGGCGCTCGGCTGCCTGGCCCTCGGCCCCGGGCTGGGATGGGGGTTCGTGCTGCTGCACGACATGGTGTTCGTGCCGGACCCGGAGTTCTCCGCCTGGACGTTCGGGCTGGCGGGAGGCGCGGCGCGGGTGGTGCCGAGCGACGCCGTGGTGACCGCGCTGGCCCAGGTGCTGCCCGCCGAGCTGGTGCAGAAGCTGATCCTGCTCGGGATCTTCGTCCTGGGGTGCACGGGGGCGGCGCTGCTGTCGCCGTCGGCCTCGCTCGGGCCGCGGCTGGTGGCCGGCGCGTTCTACGTGTGGAACCCGTACGTGGCCGAGCGGCTGCTCATCGGGCAGTGGGCGCTGCTGCTCGGGTACGCGGGGCTGCCGTGGGTGGTCCGGGCCGTGTGGTCGGGGCGGCGGCGCGCGGTCGCGGTCCTCCCGGCCGCCGTGGGCGGCTTCGCCGCGATGACGGTCACCGCGCTCACGGCCCTCCCGCTCGCCCTTGCCCGCCGCGGGTGGCGGGAGGTGATCGTGACCGCCGGGGTGCTGGTCGCGTTCAGCCTGCCGTGGCTGGCGGCGACCGCGCTGCGGCCCGAGGGGCTGGCGGCGGACCCGGTGGGGATCGAGGCGTTCGCGGCGCGGGCCGACACCCCGTTCGGGGCGGTGGGGAGCCTGCTGTCGCTCGGCGGGATCTGGAACGCCCGCGCCGTGCCGCCCGGCTACGAGACCTGGGTGGGCGCGGTGGCCCGGCTGCTGCTGGTGGTCGCCGGGGTGGTGGCGTTCCTGCGCTCCGAGCTGCCGTTCCGTCGCGGGCTCGCCGGGGCGGCGCTCGTGGGGCTCGCCGTGGCGTCCGTCGGGGTGAGCGAGCCCGGGCGGGTGGCGTACGAGCAGGTGGTGGGCTGGTGGGGCGGGTTCGCGGTGTTCAGGGACGCGCAGCAGTTCATCGCGCCGCTGACGCTGGTGGCGGCCCTCGGCCTCGGGGCGCTCACGGAGCGCGTGGCGGGGCGCAGGGCGTGGGTGGGGGCGATGGCCCTCGTGCCGGTGGCCGTCCTGCCCACACTGGCCTGGGGCGCGCTGGGGACGCTGGGCGCGGTGGCGTACCCGTCGAGCTGGAGCGCCGCCCGTGCGGTCATCGAGCGTGACCCTGAGCCAGGCGACGTGCTGGTGCTGCCCTTCGAGTCCTACCGGCGCTTCCCCTGGAACGGCGACCGCCCGGTGCTCGACCCGGCGCAGCGCTTCTTCGCGGTGGGGGGCCGGCGGGTGGTGACGAACGACGCCGTACGGGTCGGCGATCTCGTCGTGGGGAGCGAGGACCCGCGCGCCCGTGAACTAGAACACGTACTAGGAGGGCCTTCGCCCGACCTGCCGGGAGCCGGGATCCGCTATGTGATAGTCAACGCGGGGACAGTTGAAGAGCGGGCGCGCTTTGACGTATGGCTACGCAGAGCACACGTTCTGGTCCACGACCGTGACCTGCGGTTGTACCGGGTAGAGGGCCCGGTAAGCCACTGAGCAGGTATTTTGTTAAGATTTCGTCTAGCTACTTCCGAGTAGCAAGAATTGGTTCTAAGTTGGGTGCCTGCCGCTCCTAACTGCCCGCCGAGGAGGAAGTCCCGTGATCAAGGCCCTCTTAGCAGCGATCATCGGCGTCGCCGTGGCGGCCCTCGTGGCGACGGTCACCACGGTCTCCTTCACAGGCTCCACGGCCACGCCGGTCAACCAACCTCTCTACAACTACGGCGACCGGTAAGGCCGGATCAGCATGCCGCCCTCTCCGCAAGGGGACGGCGGGCAGAGCCGACCACCACTGCTTGAGATCGTCGTTCCGGCGTACAACGAGGAACGGCGACTTCCCGGGGGGCTCCTGCAGCTGTGCGCGAAGCTTGCCCGCATGCCGTTCCCGGCTGCCGTCATAGTCGTCGACAACAACAGCACGGATCGCACCGCGGAGATCGTCGAGAACTGGCCGGCCGGGCCCGTACCGGTCCGGCTCATCCCTTGCCCCGTCCCGGGCAAGGGCGCCGCCGTGCGGGCCGGGCTGCTGGAGACCGGCGCCCCGTTCGTCGGCTTCTGCGATGCCGACATGGCGACCGACCTGGACGCCATCGACGCGGCGCTCGGCCTGCTGCTGTCCGGTGAGCGCGTGGTCGTCGGCTCCCGTGCCCACGAGGGCTCCGTCGTGGAGAACCGCCACAGCAGGGTCCGCGAGCTGGGCGCCGCCTGGTTCCGGGCGCTGGCCGGCGTGCTCGTGCCGGGGGTGAGCGACACCCAGTGCGGCTTCAAGTTCTTCGACGGCGTGCTCGCCCGCGAGGTCGCCGCGCTGCTCCGCACGCCCGGCTTCGCCTTCGACGTCGAATTGCTCGCGCGGTGCGCGGCGGACGGCTCGGAGGTGCACGAGATCCCCGTGCGCTGGCTGGACGTGCCGGGGTCGCGGTTCTCGCCGGCCCGGCACACCTTCGGCATCGTACTGGAGATGGGACGCATCTGGCTGCGGCTGCGCCCGAGGCCGCGAGCCAGGCCGCGCCCCGCCGTCCACCCGGCCTGGGAGCCGCCGGCCGCGCCTGACCCCGTCGGATCTCCGTGAAGATCGCCTTCGTCAACTGGCGTGACCCCTGGCATCCCCAGGCGGGCGGCGCCGAGACGTTCGCCTGGGAGCTGGCCCGCCGCCTCGCGGGCGCGGGCCACCAGGTGTGGTTCGTCACCGCGCGGGCGCCCGGCCAGCGCGGGAAGGAGACCGTCGAGGGCGTGCGCTTCGCCCGCATGGGCGCGACGTTCACCGTCTACCCGCTGGTGCTGGCCTGGCTGCTGGTCCGGCGCGGGCGCTTCGACGCGGTGCTGGACTGCCAGAACGGCATCCCGTTCTTCACCCCGTGGGTGGTGCGGCGGCGGACGAAGGTGGTCTGCGTGGTGCACCACGTGCACGACCGGCAGTTCGGCGTGCACCTGCCGGGATGGCTGGCCGCCGTCGGGCGGTTCCTGGAGGGGCCGGTGTCGCGGTGGAGCTACCGGCGGCACCCGAGCGTGGCCGTGTCGCCGTCCACGGAGCTCGCCATGCGCGAGCGGCTGGCCTGGAAGGGGCCCATTCACATCGTCCCGAACGGCGTCAGCGTCGCCGACCCCGGCGAGGTCGCGCGGAGCGCCGAGCCCCGGCTGGTCTGCCTGGGGCGGCTGGTCGCGCACAAGCGGGTGCACCTGCTCCTCGACGCCGTCGCCGAGCTGCGGCGGCACCGGCCGGACCTCCAGGTGGACGTCATCGGCCGGGGGCCCGAGGAGGAGCGGCTGCGGGCGCGGCTGCCCGAGGGCGTCACCCTGCACGGCTACCTGTCCGAGCGGGACAAGAGCCGGCTGGTCGCACGGGCCTGGCTGCACGTCAGCGCCTCCCAGGGCGAGGGGTGGGGGCTCAGCGTGCTGGAGGCGGCGGCGCTCGGGGTGCCGACCGTGGCCTTCGACGTGGACGGGCTCCGCGACGCGGTACGGCCCGGCGAGACCGGATGGCTGCTGCCCGAGGGGGCCGAGGGCACCGGGCTGGCCAAGGGCATTGCCGGAGCACTCGACGAGGTGGACGACACTTATTCCGTGAAATGTCGGGAATGGGCTGACCGATTCTCCTGGGACCGCAGCGCCGAACGGCTCCTCGCCGTCCTGGAGGGCCGCGCCCCGGGCGAGCGTTCCTCCGACCTCGGTGAGTGGGCCGGGGAGGAACGATGAGCCGGCCGCCGGCCACCGACAAGCTGGTCTGGGGCCGCCCCGGCACCGGCCGCAGGACGAGTACGCGTGCCCTCGGCGAGCCGGCGTGGCGGCGGTGGTGGCTGGTGATCTGCTGCCTCGGCTTCGGCCTGCTGGCGTTCACCACCAAGCCCGGCCACCTGATCTCCGACACCAAGATGGACCTCGCGCTCAACCCGATCGGCTGGCTGGAGCGCGCCGCCCACCTGTGGGACCTGCAGCACTTCGGCCAGCTCCAGAACCAGGTGGCGGGCTACATCTTCCCCATGGGCCCGTTCTTCGCCCTCGGCGACCTCGCCGGGCTGGCCCCGTGGGTGACGCAGCGGCTCTGGCTCACGCTGCTCATGTGCGTGGCCTTCCTCGGCGTGGAGCGGCTGTCCCGGCAGCTCGGCCTCGGCACGCCGGGCACCAGGATCGCCGGGGCGCTGGCGTACGCGCTGGCCCCGCGCACGCTGTCCATCCTCGGCGAGATCAGCATCGAGTGGCTGCCCGCCGCGATGCTGCCGTGGATCCTCATCCCGCTGCTCACGGCCTCCGAGACGGGCCAGCGGGCGCGCGGCGCGATAAGGTCGGCGCTCGCGGTGGCGCTGTGCGGCGGCGTGAACGCGGTGGCGGTGCTGGCCGTGCTCGTGGCCCCCATCCTCTACATCCTGACCCGGCCGCGCCCGGTGCCGCGCTGGCGGCTGCTCGGCTGGTGGAGCGCCGCCGTCGCGGTCGCCACCCTCTTCTGGTGGCTGCCGCTGCTGCTGGTCGGCAGGTACGCCTTCTCGTTCCTGCCGTACACCGAGACCGCGGGCACCACCACCCAGGTCACCTCGCTCACGAACGTCCTGCGCGGCGCCTCCGACTGGGTGCGTTACCTTCCCGTGAACGGCGTCTTCGAGCAGCCGCCCGGCTTCGCGATCGCCACCTCGGCCACGATGGTCGTGGTCACCGGCGTGCTGGCCGCGCTCGGCCTGGCCGGGCTGGCCCGCCGCGACCTGCCCGCGAAGGGGTTCGTGCTGGCGCTGTTCGTGGTGGGCGTGGCCGCGCTGGTGGCCGGGCACATCAGCGCGCTGGAGCCGATCACCGCCGAGCCGGTCCGCTGGCTGCTGGACGGGCCGCTCGCGCCGCTGCGCAACCTGCGCAAGTTCGACCCGCTGGTCCGGCTGGCGCTCGCCTTCGGCCTGGCGCACCTGCTGGCGCGGGCCCGGCTGCCGCTCCGCACGCTGGCCGTCGTGGCCTCGGCCGCGCTCGTGCTGCCCGTCTTCAACCAGGGACTCGCCGCGCCCGGCGACTTCGAGGACGTGCCGCCGTACTGGCGGGAGGCTGCGTCCTGGCTGGACGAGAACGCCGGCGACGACGGCGTGCTGCTCGTGCCGGGCGCCAAGTTCGCCGAGTACGTCTGGGGCCGCCCCATGGACGAGCCCCTGCAGGCGCTGACCACGGCCCGCTGGACCACCAGGCGGATCGAGCCGCCGGGCTCGGTCGGCCTGACCCGGCTGCTCGACGTCGTCGACCAGCGCCTGGCCGCCGGGCACGGCTCGGCCGGCGTGACGGCGGTGCTGCGCCGCCTCGGCGTGCGCTACCTGCTGGTACGCAACGATCTCATGCGGCAGAACCTCCAGGGCGCCTGGCCGTCGCGGATCTACGAGGCGCTGCGCGAGACGCCCGGCGTCAAGCTCGTACGCTCCTTCGGCGAGCCCGTCGGCGACCGGGAGAGCGACGACGCCCAGCACTCGCTCGACCCGGCCTTCCCCGCGCTCGACCTGTACGAGGTGTCCGACGCGGCCGACCTGGTGTCCGTGCAGTCGGCGGCCGACGCGCTGGCCGTGCGCGGCGGGCCGGACTCGCTGCTCGCGATGGGCGATCTCGGGCTGCTCGGCGACGCCCCGGTGCTGGTCGGCGGCGACGCGGGCAAGCGCGAGCTGCCCACCGTCGTCAGCGACGCGCTGCGGCTGCGCGAGCGCTCGTTCGGCGAGCTGCGCTCCAACCAGTCGCCCACGCTCACCGCCGACCACAAGGCCGACTTCGCCGGCGTACGCGCGCTGGACCTGCTGGAGAACGGCTGGCTGGACGACACCGCGACCGCCGAGTACCACGGGATCTCCGGCGTCACGGCCTCCTCCTCGATCGCCGACCCCGACGCGGTCGCGGGCAGCGGCGACCCGAGCCGGGGCCCGTGGGCGGCCATGGACGGCAACGTCGCCACCGGCTGGGAGACCAGCGGCACCAGCCGCCCCGAGGGGCAGTGGCTGCGCGTGGACCTGCCGGCGCAGCGGCGGATCGAGCAGGTCCAGGTCATGTTCGGCTCCGGTTTCCTGCTCGGGCAGTCCGTCACGCGGGTGGCCGTCGAGACCGACTCGGGCAGCCTGACGCAGGACGTCCGCGACACCACCGACCCGCAGTGGCTGCGGGTGCCGGAGGGCCCGGCGACCTGGCTGCGGATCAAGATCGTGGCGACCGGCTCGGAGCGGTGGAGCTACGGCCAGCGGGTCGGCGTCATCGAGCTGTCGATCCCCGGCGTCGTGGCCGAGCGCACGATCAGGCTGCCCGGCACGGGCGGCGACGCGTACGTCATGGACCAGGGGCTCGACGCCCGCTCCGCCTGCATGCGCAACCAGGTGCGGTGGGTGTGCAACGACGCGGTGCTGACCAAGCGGAGCGAGGAGACCGGCTTCGACCGCACGTTCACGGCCCCGGCCGCCGACACCGTGAACGTGCGCGGCACGGCCGTGCTCAAGGACTCCGCGCTGGCCGACCGCTTCACCCGCGTCAGCACCGGGCTCACGCAGGTGACCGGCTCGTCCCAGCTCACCGACGATCCGGTGGTCTCGCCGCGCTCGGCGTTCGACGGCGACGCGAGCACCACCTGGATGCCGGCCGCCGAGGACACCCAGCCGACGCTCACGCTCACCTGGAAGGGCGAGAAGACGATCTCGCGGATCAAGCTGGGCCGCCCGGCCGGCGACCGCATGCAGCCGCTCGACGTGGTCGTCACCGGCGACAACGGCATCGCCCGCGCCGGCCGCGTGGACCAGGAGGGGAACCTCACCTTCCGGCCGCTGCGCACGACCGAGCTCAAGCTGCGCTTCACGCCCTACTCCAAGCGGCTGCAGCTCACCGAGCTGGTCGTGCCGGGCCTCGACCCGGTGACCAGGCCCGCCGACATCCCGCTGCGGCTGCCCTGCGGCTTCGGCCCGACCGTCGAGGTGAACGGCACGTCCATCGCGACCAAGGTCGCGGGCACCCACGCCGACCTGCTGGAGAAGCGGCCCGTACGGATCCAGGGCTGTGCGCGGGCCGAGCTGAAGGCCGGGGACAACCGGGTGCGGGTGGCCGGATGGGACTCCTTCGCGATCGACGACCTCGTGGTCGGCCGGCTGCCGGACGAGCCGCGCGGCGTCGAGGGCGCGGCGGTGCGCGGGATCTGGACGGCCTCCGAGCGCGAGGTCAAGGTGAGCGCCCCCAAGGACGCCTTCCTCGTCGTCAACGAGAACTTCAACGCCGGCTGGCGGGCCCGGGTGGACGGGCAGACGCTGCGGCCGGTGCGTGTCGACGGTTGGAAGCAGGCGTGGGAGCTGCCCGCCGGGACGTCGGGGACCGTGCGGCTGGAGTACGTGCCGGACCGCGCCTACGGGCTCGCGCTGGCGTACGGGATGGCGGGGATCGCGCTGCTCGCCCTGGGCGCGCTGGTGCTGCGTGGGCCGCGTCCCGAGCACGTGCTCGAGACCGCCCCGGCCGGGAGGGCGCGGATGTCGCGGCTGCGGGCGCCGTACGCGGTCGTGCTGGGCCTGGCGTTCGGCGGCTGGGTGGCGAGCTGGCAGGGCGCGCTGGCGGTGCTGGCGGCGATGCTGGTGACGTTCGCGCTGCGGGCCAGGAAGCTGCCGGCGCACTGGCTGTCAGCCGGGCTGTTCGGCGTGGCGACCGCGTCGCTGGCGGTCCACCTGGTGCTGCGCGAGCAGGGGATCGACCTCGCGGTGCTGATGGACCACGTGCCTCAACTGCTGTCGTCGGCGGCCGTCGGGGCGCTGTTCGGCCAGCACGTCACCCGGCCGGCGCGGCCGGCGCCGCCTCCCGGGCAGCCGGCCGAGGAGCAGGTGCTGGCCGGCGCCGGCTCAGCCTGAGGGCGGTGACCTCGACGAGATGGTAGCTCCCCACGCTGAGCAGCAGCGTCACGATGAACGACAGCACGGCCACGGTCGGGAAGTCGCCCTGGAACGGCTGCGCCCCGGTGAGCTTGAGCTGCAACGTGATCACCGGTGCGTGCCAGAGGAAGAAGCTGTAGGAGATGCGGCCGAAGTAGGCGACGACCGGGTTGCCGAGCACCCGGTGGCGCAGCGAGTCCGCGCGCGGCGCCAGCGCGAACGGCGCCACGAGCAGCACCGCGACCGCCGCCTCCAGGCTCACCCTGACCAGCGACTCGCCGAGGGTGGGCAGCGTGAGCGTGCGCGGGCCGGCGAGGCCGGTGCTCAGCACCGCGTACAGCAGGAAGGCCAGCACGAGGAGCTGCGGCGCGAGCGCGTCGATCGCCCGGCTCTCCTTGAGCCACACCGACAGCACCGCCATCGCCATGCCGCAGGCGAAGAAGACCAGATGGTACGGCAGCCAGAGCCCGAACTCCGGCCGGTCGGTCAGCCGGGCCACGACGATGGAGGCCACCGAGACCAGCGGCAGCAGGCCGATGCCGGTCAGCAGCCGCACCGGCCGGTTACCGCCCCGAGCCCACCGGTCGAGCGCCCAGGCGAGCAGCGGCAGCGCGACGTAGAAGGCCATCTCGATGGGCAGCGTCCACATCTGGTAGAGGCCGTCGGGGGTGGGTTCGCCGGGGAAGTAGTTCTGCAGCAGGAGCAGCCACTTGACCCAGCCGGCCCAGTCGAGGCCGCCCCACGCCCAGAGCGTCAGCGCGGTCACCAGCCAGTAGACCGGCATGACGCGCAGCACCCGCCGCCACAGGTACGTGACGGGCCGGGGGCGTTCGGTGCCCTCGATCGCCGCGCGCGCCCACGGGCGGTAGAGAAGCAGGCCGGACAGCAGGAAGAAGATGGGGACGGCGATGCCGAGCCGCGCCATCAGCCAGGCGTACATGCCCTCGCGGTACATCACGCCGGTGTTGCTCCCGACGTGCAGCAGCCAGACGCCGAGCGCGGCGCAGGCGCGGACGCCGTCGAGGGCCGCGTCCCTGTTCTTCATCCCTGTCCTCACCTCCGCGGATCGGTGCGCGGAAACCACGATAGAACTTGTTTCTATCGATTTGGTGACGGAGGGAGGCGCGGCGGTGACGCGCACCACCCCCTGTCATACTTTGTTGCTCGACGATCAGACCTGATGACAACACGTTCTACAAATGCGGAGGCCTCGATGGGTCGTATCTCCACGCTCGTCCTCATCGGGTTCGGAGCTTTCTTCATCGCACTGGCCCCGTTGGTGAAATTCTGGGCGGCCGAGAAGATCATCTCCGCGCCGGCGAACCAGTTCGGGATCTCCCACCTGGAGGCCAAGCAGGCGCAGTACTTCTCCCTCCAGGACCTGAAGGTCCTCACCGGCGACCTCGACATCATCGTCACCACGCGCGGCGACGTGAAGGAGGCCAACTCCGACCGGGTCGTCTGGGACGAGGCCACGGTCGTCAACGACGTCACCAACAGCCGCCCGCAGATCGACCTGTCCGAGCGGCGCAGCGCCTTCAACCGCTACACCGGTGTCGCCGTCAACTGCTGCGGCTCCAGCGTGGACAAGGCTCCGGTGCAGCTGGAGGGCCAGATCTACAAGTGGCCGTTCGACGTGGAGAAGAAGACGTACAAGGTGTTCAACGCGCAGGCGCAGAAGGCCTTCGACGCCACCTTCGTCCGTGAGGACAAGGTCAACGGCCTGCCGGTGTACGTCTTCGAGCAGGCCGTCCCGCCGACCAAGACCGAGACCCGCACCGCCCCCGCCAACGTGCTCGGCATGACGGACACCACCGGTGACGTGCAGGTGGACCGCTGGTACGACGGCAAGACCACCTTCTGGATCGAGCCCGTCACCGGCTCGCCGGTCAAGCAGGAGGTGCAGCGCCACGAGGTGCTGAAGACCCAGGACGGCGTGGAGCGCTCGGCGGCCTTCATCGGCACCGCCGTGATGACCGACGAGACCGTCTCCGGCCTGGTCAAGAACGCGCAGGAGGGCAAGAGCCAGATCAACCTGCTGCGGAACATCATCCCGCTGGTGGTGCTCATCGTGGGCGTGGCGCTGGTGCTCGCCGGCGTGGTGCTGGGCCGCCGCCGCCCGGCCACCGCGTGAAACAACGCGTTTTTTGAGGCCCGCCGAAAGGCGGGCCTTTTTCTTTTTCGGGATTTCGGCTAGAACCTGTTATAGGCGGAGGTTACTCACCGGTACCGACGAAAGGTTCTAGTGTAGAACACGTTGCAGTTCGCGTTGCGCCGGACGTATTGTCGGGCCATGCGGACACGTGTCACGGACATGTTCGGAATCGAGCTCCCGATCTTCGCGTTCAGCCACTGCAGGGACGTCGTCGCCGCCGTCAGCCGCGCGGGCGGCATGGGCGTGCTCGGAGCCCTCTACTTCACCCCGGAAGAGCTCGAGACGGAGCTCAAGTGGATCGACGACCACGTGGACGGCCGGCCGTACGGCGTGGACGTCGTCATGCCGGCCTCGTACGAGGGGGCCGACTTCGCCACCGACGAGCTGGTCGGCCGCCTCCAGGCGATGATCCCCGAAGGGCATCGCTCGTTCGTGGAGAACCTGCTGGCCGAGCACGGTGTGCCCCCGCTCTCGGCGGACGCCGACGCGGGACGCGTGCTGCTCGGCTGGACGGACGCCACGGCCCGCCCGCAGGTCGAGGTCGCCCTCCGCCACCCCATCGCGCTGCTCGCCAACGCCCTCGGCCCGCCCCCGGCCGACGTCGTCGAGCTGGCCCACTCCCACGGCGTCAAGGTCGCGGCCCTCGCCTCCACGCCCCGGCACGCGCTCAAGCAGGTCGAGGTCGGCGTGGACGTCGTCGTCGCCCAGGGCACCGAGGCGGGCGGGCACACCGGCGAGATCTCCACCATGGTCCTCATCCCGCAGGTGGTGGACGCCGTGGACGTGCCGGTGCTGGCCGCCGGCGGCATCGGCAACGGCCGCCAGATGGCCGCCGGCCTGGCGCTCGGCGCGGAGGGCGTGTGGACCGGCTCCCTGTGGCTCACGGTCGAGGAGGCCGACACGCCGGAGATGGCCAAGCGCCGCATCCTGGAGGCCACCTCCCGTGACACCGTCCGCTCCCGGAGCTGGACCGGCAAGCCCGCCCGCCTGCTCAGGAACGAGTGGACCGAGGCGTGGGAGTCCACGGACTCGCCGGGCACGCTGCCCATGCCCCTGCAGTTCATGCTGGTCTCGGACGCGCTGCGCCGCATCGGCCGCTCCGACGCCTCGGAACTGGCCACCTTCCCGGCCGGCCAGATCATCGGCCTCATGAACCAGGTCCGCTCCACCAAGGACGTGATCTTCAACCTGATGACGGAGTACGGCGAGGCCCTGGAACGACTGGACCGCATCACAGAGGACTGAGCCCGGATCGGGCGGCGGTCACTCGCCGGGTCGCCGCCCCGCCCGCGAGAGCATCTCGCAACTGGTCTCTACCTGGGCAACAGGGTGAGGGCGGGGGTGTGGACCGGACGGACGACGGAGAAGTCACGGACGTCGATCGTCATCACTTCAGTGACCCGCATGCGCTCTGCCACGGCCACGACTGAGGCATCGGCCGCGCCCAAGGGAAGGTCGTGGTACCGCTCGACGAGGACCGCGATTCTCGAAAGATCGGACTCCGTGAGGTTGACGAGCCGGAACCAGCCGGACTCGATCAACCGCAGGAACGCCGCCTCCGCCTTCGCGCCGCCAAGCCTGCCGATCATGTAGCAGCTCTCGCCGGCGACGAAGCTGGGGACGAGCAACGGCCGATCGGCGTTGCGGAGGCGCCCGAACTCCTGCAGGCAGCGCTCGTGGTTCTTGTCGTCCCGGAAGGTCGCGGCCACGATCGGGCCGGTGTCGACTACGATCACGCTTCGTGACCGTAGCCCTCCCCAAGGATCTCTTCCACCTGTTCTGAGGCGTCGCTCCGGCCGGCTTCGTAAGCGCCGAAGAGGGCGGGCATGCCGTCGCGGCCGAGCTCGAGCTCCTCGGAGCCCGGGTGGACGAGCCGGAGGAGTCGCGCACGCCCTTCACGCACCTGGTCGGGCCGGAGCTGGTCGACCAGGCGGTGAAGATCTTCGTACTCTTCCTGCAGTGCCGTCATGCTGTCGATTCTACGGCGCGTTCTCATGAAACAAGAGGGCGGTCAGCCGGCGTCTTGTTCAGTGGCCCTGGTAGTGGGCGGGGCGCTTCTCGCGGAAGGCGCGGGTGCCTTCCTTGGCGTCCTCGGAGCCGATGACCGGCCAGCCGAGGTCGTCGGAGACCTTCAGTGCCTCGGGTTCGGGCAGGCCGAGGGTGTCGCGGTAGGTGCGGAGGATCGCCTGGACGGCGAGCGGGCCGGAGGCGGCGACGTCGTCGGCCAGCTCGCGGGCCACGGCCAGGGCCTGCCCGTCCGGGACGACGCGGTTGACCAGGCCCATCGACAGGGCCTCGGCGGCCGTGACGGCGCGGCCGGTCAGGAGGAGGTCCATCGCGTGGCAGTACGGGATCTGGCGGGGGAGCCGGACCGCGCTGCCGCCCATGGGGAAGAGCGCCCGCTTGGCCTCGAACAGCCCCAGTGTGGCCGACTCGGCCACCACCCGCAGGTCCGTGCCCACCAGCAGCTCGGTGCCGCCGGCGACCGCGTAGCCCTCGACGGCGCAGATGATCGGCTTGGTGGGCAGGTCCTCGCGCAGCAGGCCCTTCCAGTGGAAGTTCGGCATCCGGGCGGCGCGCGCCTGCACCTCGGGGTCGGTGGAGGACTGGCCCATGGCCTTGAGGTCGGCGCCGGCGCAGAAGGTGCCCTCGGCGCCGGTCAGGATCGCGACCCGGATGTCCGGCTCGGCGCTCGCGTACGCCCAGGCCGAGGCGAGGCCGATCAGCATTTCCGAGGAGAGCGCGTTGCGGGCCTCCGGCCGGTTCATGGTGACGACGAGGACGTGTCCGTCGCGTTCGATCCGGCAGTGGGGGGTGCTGATCGGCAGGAGCTCCACGATGCCTCCGAAGTCTCGTATCAAGCGCTTGCTACGCACTTCGCCCCAGGATACGCTCCCAGCAGCAAACGAGAACAGGTTCCTGTTTTTTCGTCGGCCGCGAGGAGCGCACATGGGCACGCTCGGTTTCTGGAGGCTCGCGCAGGCGGATCCCGATTGGATCGCCGCCGTGGACCCCGACGGGGTCGAACACCGCGCGGGCGACCTTCTGGCCCGGGCCAACCGCCTCGTCCACGGCCTGCGCGACGACCTAGGGCTCCAGCCGGGCGACGGCGTCTGCGGCCTGGTCCCGAACGGCGCCGACGGCCTGGTGCTGTACCTGGCCGCGCTCCAGGCCGGCTGGTACTACACGCCCGTCAACTGGCATCTCACCGGACCGGAGATCGCCTACATCGTCTCCGACAGCGAGGCCAAGGCGTTCTTCGTGCACCCGCGCTTCATCGAGGAGGGCACGCGGGCGGCCGAGGCCATCGCGCCCGAGCGCCGCTTCCTCATGGGGGAGGGGACGGACGGGTTCCGGCCGATGCGGGAGCTGACCGACGGTCGTCCCGACACCGCGCCTCCCGACCGGACCGCCGGCCTGACCATGCACTACACCTCCGGCACCACCGGCAAGCCGAAGGGCGTGCGCCGCCCGCTCAGCGGCCTGGACCCGGACGACTCGGCCGAGCTGATGACGTTCCTGCTGGGGTTGTTCGGCGTCACCCCGGGACGCCCCAACGCGCACCTGGTCACCTCGCCGAGCTACCACACCGCCGTCACCCAGTTCGGCGGCACCGCGCTGCACATGGGGCACACGCTCGTCTACATGGACCGCTTCGACGCCGAGGAACTGCTGCGCCTGTGCGAGCGGCACCGCGTCACCAGCTCCCACATGGTGCCGACGCACTTCAAGCGGCTGCTCGCGCTGCCGGAGGAGACCCGGCGCGCGTACGACCTCTCCTCGCTCAGGTGGATGATCCACGCCGCCGCCCCCTGTCCCGTCCCGGTGAAATGGGCGATGTTGGAGTGGTGGGGCGACTGCGTGTACGAGTACTACGCGGCCACCGAGGGCGGCGGCACCCTCGCCACCCCCGAGGGCTGGAAGACGCACCCGGGCACGGTCGGCACGGCCTGGCCCATCAGCGAGCTGCTCATCGTGGACGAGCAGGGCGAGCCCGTCCCCACCCGCACCCCCGGCACGATCTACATGAAGATGCTCGGGGCCTCGTTCGAGTACAAGGGCGACCCGGACAAGACCGCCGCCAACCGACTCAAGGACCACTTCACCGTCGGCGACATCGGCTACCTCGACGAGGACGGCTTCCTCTACCTGTGCGACCGCAAGGCCGACCTGATCATCTCGGGCGGGGCGAACATCTACCCCGCCGAGATCGAGAACGAGCTCATGATCCACCCCAAGGTCGCGGACGTCGCCGTGTTCGGCATCCCGGACGAGGAGTGGGGCGAGCAGATCAAGGCCGTCGTCGAGCCCGCCCCGGGCGCCGAGCCAGGCCCCGCGCTCGCCGCCGAGCTGCTGGCCTCCCTGGAGGGCCGGCTGGCCCGCATGAAGTGGCCGCGAACGATCGACTTCATCGCCGAGATGCCCCGCGAACCGAACGGCAAGCTGCACAAACGCAAGCTCCGCGACCCGTACTGGGAGGGACACGACCGTGCCATCTGATCCGCTGGTCGCTCAGCACGTCCTGGAGTTCCCCGGCGGTTACACCCGCTCGACCGGCCCGGTGGTCGGCCGCTTCCTCACCGAGCTGCGCGAGCGCCGCATCGTCGGCGTACGCACGAGCGAGGGCGGCGTGCTGGTGCCGCCCCTGGAGTACGACCCCGCCACCGGCGAGCCCGTGACCGGCGAGTACGTCGAGGTCGGCCCGGCCGGCACGGTGACCACCTGGACGTGGGTGGAGGAACCCCTCGACACCCACCCGGTGGACGTCCCCTTCGCCTGGGCGCTGATCGCGCTCGACGGCGCGGACACGGCGCTCGTGCACGCCGTCGTCCCCGAGCACCCCAAGGCGATGCGGACCGGGATGCGGGTCCGGCCGGTGTGGCGCGAGCAGCCCACGGGCCACATCACCGACATCCGGCACTTCGCCCCCGAGGTCACGAAGATCGTCTCCCCGGTGCGGGCGGAGTACCGGCTGCGGGCGGGCGGCTCGCTGGCGGTGTTCCTGGCGGGCGTGGAGCGCGGGGTGCTGCTCGGCGGGCGCTGCGAGCGGTGCGCGAAGGTGTACGTCCCCTACCGCACCTTCTGCCCCGAGTGCGGAGGCCCCATCCCGGACACCCTCGAACTGCCCGACACCGGGACGATCACCACGTTCGCCATCAACAACCTGCCCGACCCGCGAGCGCCCGAAGTGCCCTTCGTGTCGGCGTACATCCTGCTCGACGGCGCCGATCTCCCGATGATCGCACTGGTCGCGGGCGTGCCCGCGCACGAGGTGCGGCAGGGCATGCGGGTGCGGGCCGTGTGGGTGCCCGAGAGCGAGCGTACGGCGTCCATGGCGAACATCCGCTGGTTCGCCCCCACCGGCGAGCCCGACGTGGAGCTGTCATGAGAGAGGTAGCGATCGTCGCGTTCGCGCAGACGCGGCACACCGACCACGACACCGGGCTCAGCGAGCCCGAGCTGATCCTGCCCGTCATCAACGAGGTCAAGGAGCGCACCGGGCTCACCAGGTTCGGCTTCACCTGCTCGGGGAGCTGCGACTACCTGGCGGGCGCGCCGTTCTCGTTCGTCTCGGCGCTCGACGCGCTGGCCGCCTGGCCGCCGATCTCCGAGAGCCACGTCGAGATGGACGCCGCCTGGGCGCTGTACGAGGCATGGGTACGCCTCCAGCACGGCGACATCGACTCGGCCCTCGTGTACGGGTTCGGCAAGACCTCGCTCGGCGACCTGCGCACGATCATGACGTTGCAGCTCGATCCGTACTATCTGGCGCCGCTCGGCCTCGACCAGCTCTCCTACGCCGGGCTCCAGGCAGCCGCCCTCGGCGCGGAGCGCGCGGAGCTGGACGAGATCGTGCGCCGCAGCCGGGCGGACGGGCGGGCGAACCCGTACGCGCTGGACCTGCCCGACCCCGAAGGGGACGGCCTCGTGGCGCCGCCCATCACCGACGGCGCGGCGGCGGTCGTGCTGGCCGCCGGCGACCTCGCCACCCGCCTCACCTCCACCCCCGCCTACATCAGGGGCCTCGCCCACCGGATCGAACCCCACTACCTGGGCATGCGCGACCTCGCCCGGTCGGCCTCCGCGGCCGACGCCGCCCGCGCCGCGGGCGTCGGCAAGGGGCCCGTCGAGGTGGCCGAGCTGCACGCCCAGTTCGCGCACGAGGAGATCATCCTGCGCGAGGCGCTGGAGCTGACCGGCGACACTCTCATCAACCCGTCAGGCGGCCCGCTCGCCGCCAACCCCGTCATGGCCACGGGCCTCATCCGCGTCGGCGAGGCCGCGCGGCGCATCCTCGACGGCCGCAACCACCGGACCGTCGCGCACGCCGCCGGCGGCCCCTGCCTGCAGCACAACCTCGTCACCGTCCTGGAGGGCTGAGATGGGCAACCGCTGTGCGGTCATCGGCGTCGGGCAGACGCACTACACGACCCGCCGCCAGGACGTCTCGATCGCCGGGCTGGTGCGCGAGGCCGCGGTGCGGGCCCTGGAGGACGCCGGGCTGACGTTCAAGGACATCGACGCCGTCGTCATCGGCAAGGCGCCGGACCTGTTCGAGGGCGTGATGATGCCGGAGGCGTACCTGGCCGACGCGCTCGGCGCGGCCGGCAAGCCGGTCATGCGGGTCCACACCGCGGGCAGCGTCGGCGGCTCCACCGCGCTGGTCGGCGCCTCGCTCATCCAGGGCGGGGTGCACGAGCGGGTGCTGGTCGTGGCCTTCGAGAAGCAGTCGGAGTCGAACGCCACCTGGGCGCTGTCCACGCACCTGCCGTTCAGCGCCTCGCTCGTGGTCGGGGCGGGCGGCTACTTCGCGCCGCACATCCGCGAGTACATGCGCAGGACCGGCGCGCCCGGCCACATCGGCACGCTCGTCGCCGTGAAGGACCGGCTCAACGCGCTGAAGAACCCGTACGCGCACCTCAAGATCCCCGGCATCGACCAGAAGATGGTCGAGTCCACGCCGATGCTCTGGGAGCCGATCCGCTACCTGGAGACCTGCCCGTCCAGCGACGGCGCCTGCGCCATGGTGCTCGCCGCCGAGTCGGCCGTCACCGGCACGCCCGCCTGGGTGCACGGCACCGCCATGCGCTCCGAGCCGATCTTCCGCGCCGACCGCGACACGGTCAGCCCGCAGGCGGGCAAGGACTGCGCCGCCGACGTCTACCGGCAGGCCGGCATCACCGACCCGCGCCGGCAGATCGACGTGGCCGAGGTCTACGTGCCCTTCTCCTGGTACGAGCCCATGTGGCTGGAGAACCTCGGCTTCTGCGCCGAGGGCGAGGGCTGGAAGCTCACCGAGTCCGGCGCCACCGCCCTCGACGGCGACACCCCCTGGAACGCCTCCGGCGGCGTGCTGTCCAGCAACCCGATCGGCGCGTCCGGGCTCATCAGGTTCGCCGAGGCCGCCCAGCAGGTGCGCGGCCAGGCCCGCGAGCACCAGGTGGACGGCGCCCGCACCGCGCTCGGCCACGCCTACGGCGGCGGCGCCCAGTTCTTCGCCATGTGGATCGTCGGGCGGGAGAAGCTCTGATGGAGTTCAACCACGCGGACCTGTTCGAAGGGCTGGCGGACGCGATCCCCGAGCGCGTCGCGGTGATCTGCGGCGCCGACCGCCGCACCTACGCCGAGCTGGACGCCGAGGCCAACCGGCTCGCCCACTACCTCGACGGCCTGGGCGTCGGCCCCGGTGACCACGTCGGGCTCCAGCTCTACAACGGGCTGCCGTACGTCGCAGGGATGCTGGCCTCGCTGAAGCTCCGTGCCGTGCCGATCAACGTCAACTACCGCTACGTGGAGTCCGAGCTCCTCTACCTCTACCGGGACTCCGACATCCGCGCGCTGATCTACGACGTCGAGTTCGAGCCGCGCGTCGCCGCCGTCGTGGGCGAGGCGCCCCTGCTCGAACACCTGGTCGCGGCCGGCGGGCCGCCGTCGATCGGCTCGGCGGTGACGTACGAGGCCGCGCTGGAGAGCGGCAAGCCGGAACGGGGCTTCTCGCCGCGCTCCGGCCAGGACGTCTACATCATCTACACCGGCGGCACCACCGGCATGCCGAAGGGCGCCATGTGGCGGGTCGAGGACCTGTTCTTCGGCTTCGGCGGCGGCAACCCGGGCGGCGAGCCGCGGTCCACCCCGCAGGAGGTCATCGACGAGGCGGTGAAGGCCGGGCCGATGACGATGATGGCGGTGCCGCCGCTCATGCACGGGGCGGCGCAGATGGCCACGTTCATCACCTGGTGCATGGGCGGGACCATGGTCTACGTCCGCAAGTTCGACCCCGACGAGGTGTGGCGGACCGTCGAGCGCGAGCGCGTGCTCACCGTCAACATCACCGGCGACGCCATGGCCAGGCCGCTCGCCGAGGCGCTGGCCGCGGGCTCCTACGACGTGTCGTCGTTGTTCGTGGTCAGCTCGACGGGCGCCATCCTGTCGGGCGCGGTCCGCGACCGCCTCCAGGAGCTCCTGCCGAACGTCATGATCCTCGACAACTTCGGCTCCACCGAGTCCGGCTACACGGCCTCCGCCGTCGCCGGGTCCTCGCCCGAGAAGGGCCTGCGCTACCAGCCGAACGCGGTGGTCCGGCTGGCCGTGCTGGACGAGGCGGGCCGGCCGGTCGAGCCGGGCTCCGGCGCGCTCGGCACCGTCGCGAGGACGGGACGGGTCGCGTTCGGCTACTACAACGACCCCGGCAAGACCGCCCGCACGTTCGTCACCGACGAGCAGGGCACCCGCTGGCTGCTCACCGGCGACCTCGCCACCGTCGACCCGGACGGCACGGTCAACGTGTTCGGGCGCGGCTCGCAGTGCATCAACACGGGCGGCGAGAAGGTGTTCCCCGAGGAGGTCGAGGCGGTGCTCAAGGGCCATCCCGGCGTGTTCGACGCGGTGGTGACCGGGGTGCCGGACGAGCGCTGGGGCAACCGGGTGGCGGCGGTCGTCGAGCCGCGGCCTGGGGCGGAGCTCACGGCGGCGGAGCTGGACGCGCACTGCCGCAGGCTGCTGTCGGGCTACAAGGTGCCGCGCTCGTACGCGTTCGTGGACCAGATGGTCCGCTCCCCGGCGGGGAAGGCGGACTACCGGTGGGCGCGGGAGACCGTCGAGGCCGGCGAATCCTGAGCCGGCCCCGACGGGCTCGCGGTCAGCCGAAGTTGATCCAGGCCCGGGTCATGCCCGTTCCCGGGGCGACGTCCAGGTAGTCGGCCCGGCCGTCGGCGTCGAGGTCGGCGAACTGGATCCTGGAGCCCTCGACGAGGACGCCGCTGGCGACCTCGCCGCCCGGCACCCAGTACCAGTCGCCGCCTTCGGGCTTGGGCCCGCCGTTCCGCCAGACCTGCACCGAGCTGTCGTAGGGCTGGGTGCCGGTGTGGTTGTCGTCGAAACGGCCCATGAGGATGTAGTCGGCGGACCGGCTCCCGTGGAGCGGGGCGAAGCGGATCCGGTGGCCGGGCTGGCCGACGCCGCTCGCGATGGTGCCCTGGGGGAACCAGTAGTAGTCGCCGCCTCCGGGCTTGGGCCCGCCGTTGAGCCAGGCCTGGACGGAGCTGTCGTCGTTGACCTTCACGTAGTCGGCTCTGCCGTCGCCGTTGAGGTCGGCGAGGCGGATGTGGCTGCCCGGCGCGCCGACGCCGCCCGCGATGGTGCCTTGGGGAAACCAGAGCCAGTCACCGCCGCCGACGGGCTCCTTGGGGTTGGGGCCGCCATTGATCCACGCTTGGACCGAGCTGTCGTCGTTGACCTTCACGTAGTCGGCTCTGCCGTCGCCGTTGAGGTCCGCGAAGCGGATGTTCGCCCCGGGCGCCCCGACGCCGCTCGCGATGGTGCCCTGGGGGAACCAGAGCCAGTCGCCGCCGCCGACGGGCTCCTTGGGGTTGGGGCCGCCGTTGATCCAGGCCTGGACCGAGCTGTTGCCGTTGACCTGGAGGTAGTCGGCTCTGCGGTCGCCGTCGAGGTCGGCGTAGATGACCTTGCTGGTGTCTCCGCCGTAGGTCCCGGACGCGATCGTGCCCTGCGGGACCCAGCCTCTGACGGGGGCGGGCGCCGGGTTCCCGCCGCCGGGCGCGTCGATCCAGCCGGCCCGCCCCACCTGCACCAGGCCCTGGTAGAACGCTCCCGCCATCTTCAGGTAGCCGGAGTCGTTCGGATGCAGGACGTCGGCCAGGTCGGTGAGCGTCACCGTGGTCAGGTTGACGAGGTAGACGTGCTTGCCGGAGGCCCACCGCGCCCCCGCCTCCAGCCGGATCGCCTCGTTGAAGCGCAGGATCCGCTCCTGGGTCGGCCCCCAGCCGGACGGGACGATCGTCGAGACCAGGAGGGTCACGTCGGGGGCGGCCCGGAAGATCTGGTCGATGAGGGCCCCGAGCCTGGCCGGCGCGCCGCCCGGGTTGTCGTTGTTGTTCAGGTCGTTGGTGCCGATGTGCAGCAGCACCACGTTGGGCCGGTACGTCGCCAGCGCCGCGTCGGTGATGCCGGCGAGCTGGGAGATCGTCCAGCCGGAGTGCCCCTCGTGGGCGTCGGGCGCCGGGCCCGAGCGTTGTGAGCCGACGAACGTGACGGCGGCCCTGTCGTCCTTCAGCAGGTTGTGGAGCGCCGGCCGGTAACCGCCGCCGTTGGAGCTGCCCGCGCCGTAGGTGATCGAGTCGCCCAGCGGCATGATCCGCAGCTCCCGCTGGAGGTTCGACTCGACCCCGGCCCAGGCCGCCGTCTCCTCGGCGATGAGCCGCTCCAGCTCCTCGAACCGCCCGCCGAGGTTCTCCACCCGCTGGGCGACCACGCCGCCGAACCAGCGGTCGAGCCAGGGCACCTGGTTCCTGAGCCAGCCGCCGGCCTTCTTGATGGACGTGGCGAGCTGGGCCTTCGCCCAGGGGGCGAGGTACTTCTCCCACAGGACGCCGCCCGCCAGCCCGAGGATCCCGGCGATGATGATGTCCCTGGTCGCCTCGATGGTGCCCAGGGTTCCGGCGAACGTGTGCGTCATGATCGCCGTCATGATGCCGGTCACGGTGGTCTGGAGCGGGGTGCAGACCAGCGGGATGATCGCGGCGCCCACGCCGCTGGACGTCAGGAAGCCGATGCACAGCATCCTGAGGCCGTATCCGATGATCCAGCCGATGGCCGTGGCGGCGATGTCCTGCCAGAAGCTGGAGGTGGTGATCTCGCCGGCCGGGATGGTGAGGACCAGCCCGCTGCCGTTGGGAGTCAGGTTGACCGTGCCGGCGAAGTTGGGCCACACCGAGGGGTCGACCCGTTCGTGCACCGGGGCCGAGCCGTCCGCGACGGCCTGCTTGAGCGCGCCGCCCAGGCCGCCGTGCTCCCTGATCTCCGCCTGCACTTCAGGGACGACGTCCCGCAGGACGGCAGGGCTCAGGCCGAGGTCGGAGGCGTTGAGGGTGATGGTGACGTCCTGGTCGGCCGCCCGCGCCGGCAGGGCGGGGGCGAGGCATACCACCATCACGACGGACAGCAGGGGGATCAGGAACTGACGGGAGAATGCCGACAAAGCGCGCGCTTGTAACATCTGCCACCTTGCTCCAGGGGAACGATGACCGCTCGGAGAAGGTATCGCCGGTCATGTGATGGCGATCAAGAGGCGGATGGCCGGGAGGTGAACCCTGTGTGTCCCCTGGCCCGTCAGGCCTTCTCGGCCGTGAGCCAGGCCGCCAGCCCGAGGTAGACGACCCCGCTGCCCACCTCCAGCCGCCGCCGCGCCCGCCGGGAGGCCCGCAGCCGCCCGGCGAGGGCCGAGGCGAGCATCGCGTACGTGCCGTCGGAGGCCATGCCGAGCACGATCCACAGCAGCCCGAGCAGCAGGATCTGCGGCCCGACGGGCCCCGCGGCCGGAACGGTGAACTGCGGCAGTAACGCCAGGAAGAAGATCGCCGTCTTCGGGTTGAGCACGTTGACCACGGCCCCCTCCCAGAACAGCCGCCGCTTCGACTGCGCCGGCGGCTCCACGGCCTCCTCGCCGCCGCCCCCGCGCCGGACGAGGTTGCGTACGCCGAGCCAGACGAGGTAGGCGATGCCGCCCCACTTGACCACGGCGTAGGCCGTGGCGGAGGCAGCCAGCAGCGCGCTGAGGCCGAGCGCCGCCGCGGCCACGTGCACGACCGATCCGGCGTGCACGCCCAGCACGCTGACCAGCCCCGCGCCGCGGCCCTGGGCGACGCTGCGGGTGACGATGTAGAGGACCGCGGGTCCCGGCACCACGAGCAGGCCGAGCGTGAACGCGCAGAACAGCGCGAGAGTCGCGACATCAGGCATACGAGCATCGTAAGAAGAGCGTCAAAGGCTTTTCCTCAGCGCGTGGAGCAGCGCCTCGGTGGGCGGCGGGTGGGGCGGCTCGCCGTGGACGGCGGCGTACACGTGCCGGGTCGAGCCGGCGATCTCGGCGACCTCGACGCCCGGGTGGCGGTGGGCGCGCAGGGCGAGTCCTGGCAGCATGGTGAGGCCGAGACCGGACGCCACCAGCGCCTGCACGGCCACGATGTCGTCGCTGGTGAACGAGACGCGCGGGACGAAGCCCGCCCTGGCGCACACGTCCAGGAGGTGGCTGCGGCAGCGTTCGCAGCCGGCGATCCAGGAGGCGTCGGCGTGCGCCGCCAGGTCGCCGTCCACCGGGCGGTCGGCGACCAGGTAGCTGGGGTCGTCCAGGAGGGGGATCATGGTGATGCCGCGTTCCTCGGGGGCGGTGTCGTCATAGCGGAAGATCACGGCCACGTCGGCGCGGCCGGCGCGCAGCAGCCGCAGCGCCTGTGGCGGCTCCGCCTCGGTGAGGTCGAGCCGGAGACCGGGATGGCCGGCCTTGAGCGCCATGACCGCCCGCGGGACGAACGTCCCGAGCGAGGAGGGGAAGGCGGCCAGGCGCACCCGGCCGGTGCGCAGGCCCACGTGGGCGGCCAGCTCCTCGGCGGCGTCGTCGAGCCGGCCGATGATCTCGGCGGCGCGCTCGGCGAGCAGCCACCCGGCCTCGGTGAGCCGGATGCCCCGGCCCACGCGCTGCACCAGCCGGGCCCCGGTCTCGGCCTCCAGCCGGGCCAGGTGGTGGCTCACGGACGGCTGCGAGTAGTGCAGCTCCTTGGCGGCGGCGGTGACCGAGCCCTTGCGGGCGACCGCGAGGAGGACCCGGAGGCGCACGACGTCCAGCATCCATCAACCATATCTATGGGTGAGCCAGAACACTTCTGTTGGACCTATCGATACCGGCGGTAGCACTGTGGAGAGGCAAGGACCACCGTCTGCTCTCCCCGAAGGGCAACCATGGAAGTCGCCGTCACCGCACTCGCCAGGCCGGGCCTGGAGCCGCTCGTCAGCGGCATCTCCGCCGTCGTGGCCCGGGGCCTGGACCCCGAGCACACCGCGTACGCCGCCGCCGGCGTGCTGCGCGAGCGCCTGCCCGGCCCCGGCCTGCTCACGCCGGAGGAGCGGGCGGGCAGGCCCGACACGTACGCCTCCCACCTGCTCCACGCCGAGGAGGGCTTCTCGGTCGTCGGCGTCGTGTGGCGGCCCGGCCAGGTCACCGTGATCCACGACCACGTCTCCTGGTGCGCGTTCGGCATCCTGAGCGGCGTCGAGCACGAGACCCTCTACCGGGACATGGGCGACCACCTGCGCGAGCTCGGCCGGACCGACAACCGGCCTGGCGAGGTCAGCGGCTTCGCGCCGCCCGGCGACATCCACAAGGTGGTCAACACCAGCGCCGAGGTCGGGGTCTCCGTGCACGTGTACGGGGCCGACCTGAGGCGGCTCGGCGGCAGCGTGCGCCGCGCCTACGACCTCCCGGTGCGATGAGTTCCTGACGCCCCGCCGGTCTCCTCCATGAAGGACGCCCCGACCCGGGAAGGACCGATCATGGAGCCGACCACCACGCTCGACATCCGCTACAGCGACCCCGGCGCCGTGCCGACGCCCTGGTCCGAGGCCAGGGAGCTGCTCGAACGGGCGGAGACGTACTGGCTGACCACCGTGAGGGCCGACGGCCGCCCGCACGTCACGCCGCTGCTGGCCGTCTGGCGGGACGCGGCGCTGCACTTCTGCACCGGCCCTGAGGAGCAGAAGGCGCGCAACCTGGAGCACGAGCGCCGCTGCGCGCTCACCACCGGCACGAACGCCCTGCACGAGGGCCTGGACCTGGTGGTCGAGGGCCGCGCCGAGCGGGTCACCGACCCCGGCAGGCTCAAGGACCTTGCCGCCGCGTGGGAGGCGAAGTACGGCCCCGGCTGGCGTTTCGGTGTCGGCGACGGCGTCTTCACGCACGAGGCGGGCGGGGAGGCGCTGGTGTTCGCGCTCGTTCCCGGCAAGGTGCTGGGCTTCGCCAAGGGCTCGTACGCGCAGACCCGCTGGAGCTTCTGAGCGGCAGATGCGCAATTTTATTTGCGCAAATAAGTTTTCCCATCTATCGTGGTGTCATGGCCACCGAGAAGACGCGCCAGGTCCGCGACCTCGACACGCTCAAGGCGCTCGGGCACCCGCTGCGCATGAAGCTCTACCGCGCGCTCTACGTCGCGGGCTCGGCCACCGCCTCGCACCTCGCCGACCAGGTCGACGAGGCCGTGAGCCTGGTCAGCTACCACCTGCGCAAGCTGGCCGCGCACGGCCTCATCGAGGAGGCGCCGGGGGCCGGCGGCGGCGACGCCCGCGAGCGCTGGTGGCGCCCGGCCGCCGAGAGCATCTCCACCAGGGACGCGGACTTCCGTGACAACCCCGAGGAGGTCGCCGTCCACGCCGCCGTGAGCCGCGCCCACACCCGCCAGCAGCACGAGATGTACGAAAGCTTCCTCGACGCCCAGATGGGCTGGGAGCCCGCCTGGCGCGACGCGGCCTTCTCCTCCGAATACCTGATGTGGCTCACGTCCGACGAGCTGCGCGACCTGGGCGACGAGCTGCGCGAGCTGTCCGACCGGTGGCGGGCACGCGGCCGGGCGGCCCGCGACGCGGGCGACACGGAGGGGCGCGAGAGCGTCGCCGTCCACATGTACGGTTTCCCGTTCCGCTCGTGGCGGCCATGACACCGACCAGGAGGAACCCCCATGGATCCCGATCTTTACCTGTACGTCGAGCGAGTCCGGGCCCGCGAACTGCGAGCCGAGGCCGCCCGCCCTCGGACGACAGCGGCCCCGCACCGGTGGCGCGCCCGGCTCGGCTGGGCCCTGGTGGAGACCGGCCTGCGCCTCGTCCACACCGGCACGCCGCCCCGCCACGCGGCCGAGCACTGACCTCTGGGCACTGACCTCAGGCCACCCTAGGAACCGGCCGGGCGCGGCTGGTCGTAACCGAGGAAGCTGAACATGCTCTCCCCGGCCGCGAGCGGCCGCGGGCGCCCGGTGAAGCGGTGGGCGCCGACCCCGTACCCGGCCTGCGGCGGCGACACCCACTCCAGGGCGAAGCCGTTCTCCTCGAACCACGTGCGGATCCGCGGCACCAGGTCCGGCTCCTCGCGATGCCGGGTCCAGACGACCGTGCCGCCCTCCGCGCACAGCTGAGGGAAGAAGCCGACGGTCCGCCGCACGTCGTCGTCGCTGATGTTGCCGAAGATGCCGCAGGCGAGGACGAGGTCCGCCGGCGCCAGGTCCGCGTACCCGCCGGCGAGGGAGGCGTCCCCTTCGACCACCTCGACCCGGCCGAGCCCGGCCGCCGCGGCGGCGGCGCGCGCGAGATCGCAGTTGGCGGGGTCCAGCTCCACCAGCCGCGCCCGTACGTCGTCGCGCCGAGGGTGCTCCGCCAGCACGGGGATGAGGTCCCGCCCCTGGCCCGCGCACATGCTGATCACCCGCAACGGCCCGGCGGGCGCGGCGTCCAGCGCCGCCCTGACGCGCTCCTGGACCGCCACCAACCGCCGCGCCAGCCGTGAGCCCGGCCGGTCGTACTCGTCGTGCCACTCGTTCCAGTCCATCACGCGACACTATGTCCCACGGGACCACGAACGATCTAGAGAGAGAAGGAGCGCGGTGACACGGCTTCTCGCCCGCGTGTGGAGGATGCTGGGCGGCCGGCTGCGGTGGCGGCTGGTGTGGCTCACGCACGCCACGTTCATGATCGGCGTCACCGGCCTGGTGCGCGACGACGAGGGCCGGCTGCTCGTGCTGTGCCACCGGCTGTGGCCGGAGCGCCGCCCGTGGGGCTTCCCCACGGGCTACGCCAAGCGGGGGGAGACGTTCGAGGAGACCGTCCGCCGTGAGGTACGCGAGGAGACCGGCCTGGACGTGCGCGTGGGCCGGCTGCTCAGGGTCCGCAGCGGCTACGCCCTGCGCGCCGAGGTCGCCTACGAGGCCGTACTGACCGGCGGCACCCTGAAGCTGGACCCCCTGGAGATCCTGGAGGCCCGCTGGTGCGACCCCGGCGACCTCCCGGAGGGCCTCCAGCCCGCCCACAGGGAGCTGCTGGCGGAGAACCCCTCCGGGTCAGGCGGCTGAAGCAGGGTCAGGCCGCGCCGGGGGAGCCGAGCTCCAGGAGGAACAGGGCCTCGGCGGTGGCGACCTTGCGCAGCTCCTCCAGGTCCACCCGCTCGTTGGGGGCGTGGCAGCCGGCGTCCTCGTCCTCGGCGCCGAACAGCAGGATCTCCGCCGCGGGGAACTGCTTGAGCAGCGTGTTGACCAGCGGGATGGAGCCGCCGGCGCCGACGTCGCGCGGCGGGCGGCCGAAGGCGCGCTCCATGGCCCGGTTGAGCGCGGCGCGGGCGGCGCCGCCGGAGTCGGCCTGGAAGCCGGAGCCCACGGTGAAGTCGCCGAAGCCCACCTGCACCCCCCACGGGGCCACCTGGCGCAGGAAGTCGACGACGGCGTTCACGGTCGTCTTCGGGTCGCCGGCCGGCGGGACGCGGACCGTCACGCGGGCCCGCGCCACGGGCTGCACCGCGTTGATCGCCTGCGCCACCGTCGGCACGTCGAGGCCGGTGACGGTGATGGCGTACGACGACCACAGGCGGTCGGCGAGCGAGCCGGAGCCCACCAGTGACACCCCGTCCAGCACCCCGGCCGTCTTCCTGAACTCCTCCTCCGACGGCCCCTGGCCGAAGAACGAGCCGCGCGGCAGCCCGGGGACGCGGATGTCGCCGTTGTCGTCGTGCAGCGCGGTCAGCATGCGCATGAGCGCGGCCAGCGCGTCGGGGGCGGCGCCGCCGGCCGAGCCGCTGTGCACGGGCTCGCGCAGCGTGCGGACCTCGACGGTGAAGGCGGCCATGCCGCGCAGCGAGGTCGTGACCGCCGGGTCGCCGACGCGCGGGTTGCCGGTGTCGGCGACCACGATGGCGTCGGCGCGCAGCAGCTCGGGGTTGCGCTCGACGAACGCCTCCAGGCGCTCGCCCGCGTACTCCTCCTGGCCCTCGACGATGACCTTGATCCCCACCGGGAACCGGCCGCGGAACGCGCGCAGGGCGGCGACGTGCGACATCACGCCGGACTTGTCGTCGGCGGTGCCGCGGCCGTAGAGGCGGCCGTCGATGAGGGTCGGCTCGAACGGGGGCGTGCGCCAGGCGGCCGGGTCGCCGGCGGGCTGCACGTCGTAGTGCGCGTACAGCAGCACGGTGGGGGCGCCGGGCGGGGCGGGGGCCTCGGCGTAGACCGCGGGGTAGCTGCCCTCGACGGCGACCTGCTGCACGCGCGGCAGGCCGGCCGAGCGGAGCAGGTCCTCGGTCACCGCGGCGGCGGCGAGCACGGGCTCCTCCGGGTGCCCCGGGAACGCGACGGAGGGGATGGCGGCCAGCCGCTTGAGGTCCTCGACCGTCTGGGGCATCGAGGCGGCTACGGCGCTCTCTATCTGGTCTGGAGTCACTGGGACGCTCCCCCGGGGGTGGTTCTCGTCGAAGCTGGACAGTTTGCCACTCATTGGATCACATCCGCCCGCCTAGCTGGGACGCATCCTCGTAAATGGGGCGAAACGGACATGCTTCCTCGCGTTAATCTACATGCGGATTTCGTTGCCGTTACATGGTGCTGCTGCGGATCTCGATTTCCCCGCACAGTGCTACGACCGATTCGCTTGGCAAACGATCGGTGAGCAGGCAAACTTGGGCTAGCTGAGAGACGAGGGAAGATAACCATGACGCAGCCGGAACACGACGTCCTGAAGGCCGCGCAAGACCATCTTTGGTTGCACTTCACCAGGCACAGCGCCTACGAACAGTCCGAGATCCCGACCATCGTGCGCGGTGAGGGGTCCTACGTCTACGACATCCACGGCAAGCGTTACCTCGACGGCCTGGCCGGGCTCTTCGTCGTCCAGGTCGGCCACGGCCGCCAGGAGCTGGCCGACGCCGCCGCCAAGCAGGCCCAGGAGCTGGCCTTCTTCCCTCTGTGGTCCTACGCCCACCCCAAGGCCGCCGAGCTGGCCGAGCGCCTGGCCGCGCAGACCCCCGGCGAGCTCAACCGCGTCTTCTTCACCACCGGCGGCGGCGAGGCCGTCGAGACCGCGTGGAAGCTCGCCAAGCAGTACTACAAGCTTGTCGGCAAGCCGCTCAAGCACAAGGTCATCAGCCGCCAGATCGCCTACCACGGCACCCCGCAGGGCGCCCTGTCGATCACCGGCATCCCCGCGTTCAAGCAGATGTTCGAGCCGCTGGTGCCCGGCTCGGTCCGCGTGCCCAACACCAACCACTACCGCGCCGACGAGATCACCGGCGTCCCGGGCATGACCCCCGAGGAGTACGGCATCTGGGCGGCCGACCGCGTGGCCCGCGCCATCGAGATGGAGGGCCCCGACACCGTGGCCGCCGTCTTCGCCGAGCCCGTCCAGAACGCCGGCGGCTGCTTCCCGCCGCCCCCCGGCTACTTCCAGCGGCTGCGCGAGATCTGCGACGAGTACGACGTCCTGCTCGTCTCCGACGAGGTCATCTGCGCCTTCGGCCGCCTCGGCACCATGTTCGGCGGCCAGAAGTTCGACTACGTGCCCGACATCATCACCTGCGCCAAGGGCCTGACCAGCGGCTACTCGCCCATCGGCGCGATGATCGCGCACGAGCGGCTGTTCGAGCCGTTCAAGGACGGCGACACCATGTTCGCCCACGGCTACACCTTCGGCGGCCACCCGGTCTCGGCCGCCGTCGCCCTCGCCAACCTCGACATCTTCGAGCGCGAGGACCTGCTCGGCCACGTCACCAGGAACGAGCCGCTGTTCCGGCAGACCCTCGACGACCTGCGCGAGCTGCCCATCGTCGGCGACGTGCGCGGCTCCGGCTACTTCTGGGGCATCGAGCTCGTCAAGGACAAGGCCACCAAGGAGACCTTCGACGCCGCCGAGTCCGAGCGGCTGCTGCGCGGCTTCCTGTCCAAGGCGCTGTTCGACGCCGGGCTCTACTGCCGCGCCGACGACCGCGGCGACCCCGTCATCCAGCTCGCGCCCCCTCTGATCGCGGGTCCGCAGGAGTTCGAGGAGATCGGCTCCATCCTTCGTGGCGTCCTCACCGAGGCGTGGGCCCGCCTCTGACACACCCCTCAGCCCCCGGCACGACGGCGTGCCGGTACCCGAAAGGATGCACCGCCATGAAAATCGGCGTCCCTGCCGAGGTCAAGAACCACGAGTACCGCGTGGCCGTCACACCCGCCGGCGTCCACGAGCTGGTGCGCAACGGCCACGACGTCATGGTCCAGAGTGGTGCTGGCCTCGGCTCACACATCACCGACGAGGAGTACCTGTCCGCCGGCGCGAAGATCCTCGACGGCGCCGACGCCGTCTGGGCCGAGGCGGACATGGTGCTCAAGGTCAAGGAGCCGATCGCGGAGGAGTACCACCGGCTCCGCGAAGGGCTGGTGCTGTTCACCTACCTGCACCTCGCGGCCTCCCGGCCGTGCACCGACGCCCTGCTGTCGGCCGGGACGACCGGCATCGCGTACGAGACCGTCCAGGTCGGCAACGCCCTGCCGCTGCTCGCCCCGATGTCGGAGGTCGCCGGGCGGCTCGCCCCGCAGGTGGGGGCCTACAACCTCATGCGCTTCAACGGCGGGCGCGGCATCCTGCCCGGCGGCGTGCCCGGCGTGGCCCCGGCCAAGGTCGTCGTCATCGGCGGCGGCGTGTCGGGGCTGAACGCGGCCCAGATCGCGGTCGGCATGGGCGCCGAGGTCACCGTACTCGACACCAACATCGACCGGCTCCGCCAGATCGACGCGATCTACCAGGGCCGGATGAAGACCCTCATCTCCACCCGGTACGCCATCGAGCAGGAGGTCCTCCAGGCCGACCTGGTGATCGGCGCGGTACTGATCCCCGGCGCCAAGGCCCCGACGCTGGTCTCCAACGAGCTGGTCAGCCGCATGAAGCCGGGCTCTGTGCTGGTGGACATCGCCATCGACCAGGGCGGCTGCTTCGAGGACTCGCGGCCGACCACGCACGCCGAGCCGACCTACCAGGTGCACGGGTCGGTCTTCTACTGCGTGGCCAACATGCCGGGCTCGGTGGCCCACACCTCCACCCACGCCCTGACCAACGCGACCCTTCCGTACGCCGTCAAGCTGGCCAACCTCGGCTGGTGCGAGGCGCTGACGGCCGACCAGGCGCTCGCCGCCGGCCTCAACACGCACGCCGGCCGGCTGACCAACCGGCCGGTCGCCGAGGCGCTCGACCTGCCCTACACGCCGCTCTCCGAGGTGCTCTAGCCAGCCACGACCGCGCCCCGTCACTCCAGCCCGAGCCGCCCGCGCAGGTCGCGGGCGGTGGCGAGGACGTGCTGGACCTCAGCGGGGCTCGGCCACGGCGCGGCGCCCGGCCGCAGCAGCGTGCCCCGCACCGACGCCAGGTGTTCGATCGCGCTGCGGTGCGCCCCGGTGCGCCGCAGCAGCCAGCTCACCACGTCCGAATGGTCGTGCAGCGGCCGGGTCATCAGGTCCCAGGTGGCGAGGATCTCGGTCAGCTCGGCCGCGTCGAGCGCCTCGCCGCCCCGCCGCCCGGTCGCGAGTGCGGCCAGCTCCGCCCTCGCGGCCAGCTCAGGCTCCGCGGGACGGGCCCAGACGGGCGGCGGCGGGTCGGACAGCCACTGGTGCGCCTCGCCCAGCTCGCCTGAGGCCGTCAGCAGCCCGCCCAGCTCGACCGCCGCCTCGCGGTGGCCGGCCTGCGCCGCCTGCCTGAACCAGTGCCGGCCGCCGGCCAGGTCGCCGAACTCGGCGATGAGCAGCAGGCCGTAGGTGAAGGCCGCCTCGGCGTCGCCACCTGCCGCCGCCCGGCCGAACCAGTGGCCGGCCGAGGCGGTGTCGCCCAGCTCCACGCAGACGAACCCGGCCATGCGCTGGTCCTCGGCCCGGCCGGCGTTGGCGGCCCGTTCGTACCAGGCCCGCGCGGTGCGCAGGTCGCCACGGGACAGCGCGATGCCGCCGAGCCAGGAGGCCGCGCCCGGATGCTCGCTCCGCGCGGCCAGCCGGTAGTAGACCTCGGCGCCCTCGGGATCACGCCCCGCGTCGAGGTAGAGGCCCATGCAGTAGGCCGACTCGACGTGCCCGCCCCGCGCGGCCGACTCCCACCAGTGCACGGTCTCCTCGTCCTCGCCCGCCGCGTACGCCAGGAAGCCGAGGTCGTGGGCGGAGGCCGTGTCGCCGGCCGCCGCCGCCCTGCGGTGCCACTCGCGCGCCGCGGCCCGCTCGCCGGCGTCCTCGCAGACCAGCGCCAGCCGGCGGGCGGCCACGCGGGAGCCGCCCCTGGCGGCGCTTTCGAACCAGCGCCGGGCCGTCTCGACGTCGCCGCGCTGCTCCAGCAGCAGCGTCGCCAGGTTGGCGGCGGCCTCGGCGTCGCCGGCGAGAGCCGCGGACTCGTACCAGGTGAGGGCGTCCACCAGGCTGCCGTGCTTCTCGTGCCAGACGCCGAGGTTGAAGGCGCTGTCGACGTTGCCGCCCGCGGCGGCCAGCTCCCACCAGTGCTTGGCGGACACGCGGTCGCCGTGCTGGGCGTAGAGCTTGCCGAGCCGGTGCGCGGCCTCCGGGTCGCCCGTGCACGCGGCGGTCAGCAGCTCGGGCTCCTCGCCCATCCGCGGCGCCGGTACGGCGGGCGCCGCCACCTCTCCTTGCCAGGCCATAGGCCACAGGGTGGCATGTGATCGCCCGATCGCGAACCGTAATCGCCGACAACGCGCGGCTGGTGTCACCGGAAGTCGAGAAAACCGGTGAACATGCCCATGCCGCAGGCGTAGCGGAGCCTGCCCGGCGGCTGCGGCGGCAGGCGGACGGTGGCGGGGAGCGCGACGTCGCGCCCGGCGATGACGACGGTGCCGGTGCAGCCCGGCTCGGCCACCCTGAAGTCGATCTCGACCGGCACGCCCGCGGGGACCGTCACCAGGAACGGGCGGTAGCCGGTGCGCGTGGCCCACACGGTCACGACCGCGGGGCCGGCGGCGGGTACGGCGGGTCCGACCGCGGGGCCGGTCGCCGGCGCGGCGGCGGGCAGCCAGCCCGCCAGGTTGAGCCCGGTCCCGGCGGTCCACACCCCGGCGGCGATCGCGATCACCCCGGCGACCCTGGACAGGCGGGTGCGGGAGACGCGGCGCAGGACGTAGCCGAGCAGCGCGAACGCGGGCGCGGTGCCGAGCACGAACCCCGCCATGGCCGCCGCCCCGGCGAGCGGCGAGCCGCTGGAGACGGCGATCATCTCCACGCCGAGCGTCATCCCGCACGGCACGAGGATCGTGGCCGCGCCGAGCAGCGGCGCCTTGAGCCGGGGGACCTCGCCGCCGTCGCCCGGGGCGGCGCAGTGCCCGCGCCGCAGCATCCGGACCGCGAACCCGACCACCACGACGCCGGCCGCGACGAGCAGCGCCGCGCGCGCCGGCGGCGGCAGACTGACGGCCGAGCCGAGCAGCCCGAGCAGCGCCCCGGCCACGGTGTACGAGACCAGCCGCCCGCCCAGGAACCACCCGACCGCGGCCCGGTCGCCGCCCCGGCCGACCAGGCCCACGAGCAGGCCACCCTGGGTGGCGGCGCACGTCGCGGTGCCCGCCACCAGGCCCGCGGCCACCCCGCCGGCGAGCAGGGCGGCGGCCTGGGCGCTCAGAGGGCGCGCTCCGCGCCGGATGGCATACCCGTACGGTAATCCGGCCCGGCGGACGCGGCCAGTGACAGATGTCGTACGGTTCGTGACGTTTAAGGGTTACGCGCCTCGATGAGGAACCGGGCGGAATGGGCGACGAACGGGCCTTCGGCCTCGATGCGGTCGTGCAGGGCGCGCAGCCTGTCCGCGTACCTCTCGGGCGAGAAGCCCGGCACGATCCAGATCACCTTGCGCAGGAAGTAGACCACCGCGCCGATGTCGCCGAACTCCATGCGCGGGCGTTCGCTGCGCAGATCGACGACCTCCAGGCCGGCGGCCTCGGCCTCCTCCCTGGCCCGCGCCGGCTCGCGCGTCCAGCCGTCGTACGGGCCGAGGAACCACTCGGCCAGCTCCCCGGCGGTGCGCGGCCCGACCTGCTGCGAGAAGAAGGACCCGCCGGGGCGCAGCACCCGGGCGATCTCCGCCCACTGCGTGTGCACCGGATGCCGGCTGGTCACCAGGTCGAAACGGCCGTCGGCGAACGGCAGGCGCGGGCCGTCGTCGGCGGCGGCCACCACCCTGGCCCCGCGCGGGCGCAGCCGGGAGGCGGCCAGCCGCAGGTTGGGCGGCCACGACTCGGTGGCCACGGCCAGCGGCGGCAGCGCGGGCACCCCGGCCAGCACCTCGCCGCCGCCGGTCTGGAGGTCGAGCGCGGCCCGCGCGGCCGCCATCCGCCCGGCGAGCAGCCGGGAGTAGCCCCAGGAGGGCCGTTCCTCGGTGGCCCGGCCGTCGAGCCAGGAGAAGTCCCAGCCGTCCACGGAGACCGTGCTCGCCTCGTGGACGAGATCGTCATAGGAGCGCCGCATCCTCCGACGATGGCCCGGGGCGGGCTTTTGGATCAACAGAATTTAGAGCCAGCCCGGCCGCACCAGGCCCGACTCGTAGGCGATGACGACGAGCTGCGCCCGGTCGCGGGCGTGCAGCTTCATCATCGTCCGGCTGACGTGGGTCTTCGCCGTGGCCGGCGACATGAAGAGCTTGGCGGCGATCTCGTCGTTCGTCATGCCGGTGCCGACCAGGGCCAGCACCTCCCGCTCGCGCTCGGTGAGCTGGTCGAGGCCGCCCGCGGCGACCGGCTCCTTGGCGCGGCTGGCGTACTCGGCGATCAGGCGGCGGGTCACGCTGGGCGACAGCAGCGCCTCCCCGGCCGCGACCACCCGGACGGCCTGGATCAGCTCGGCGGGCTCGGTGTCCTTCACCAGGAAGCCGCTGGCGCCGCTGCGCAGGGCCTCGAAGACGTACTCGTCCAGCTCGAACGTGGTCAGGATGATGATCCGCGGCCCCTCCGGCATCAGCCTGGTGGCGGTCAGGCCGTCGGTGCCGGGCATCCGGATGTCCATGAGGACCACGTCAGGGCCGTGCCGCTCCGACAGCCGCACCGCCTCGGCCCCGTCGCCGGCCTCGGCCACCACGGTCATGTCCGGCTGGGCGTCCAGCAGCGCCTTGAAGCCCGCGCGGACCAGCGCCTGGTCGTCGGCCAGCAACACCTTGATCATGCGGTCGTCTCCTCGGGTAGGGGCAGCCGGGCCTCCACCTGGAAACCCGGCCCTGCGGGGGCGGCGACGAGCGAGCCGCCGAGCGCGGCGGCCCGCTCGCGCATGCCGGGGATGCCGTTGCCGCTGCCCTCGCCGGACAGGACGGTCGGCCCGGTCGCGCCGGTGTCGCTCACCTGGATGGCCAGCTCGCGCCCGCCGTACTCCAGCCGCACGGTGACCGCCGAGCCGGGGGCGTGGCGGGCCGCGTTCGTCAGCGACTCCTGCACGATCCGGTACGCGGCCCGTTCCACCGCCGGCGGCAGCGGGCGCGAGCCGACCCGCTCCAGCTCCACCTCCAGCCCGCAGCGCTCGATCAGCTCCTCCAGCCGGTCGAGCCCCGCCGTGGGGGAGCGAGGCGCGCCCTCACGCAGCACGTCGAGCACCGAGCGCATCTCGCCCAGCACCTCCTTGGAGGCGGCCTTGATGGTGGCGAGCGCCGTCCTCGCCTGCTCCGGATGGTCGTCGATGAGGTGCAGCGCGGTCGCGGCCTGCACGTGGATGAGCGAGATGTTGTGCGCCAGCACGTCGTGCAGCTCCTGCGCCATGACCAGCCGCTCCTCGCTGGCCTGGCGCCGGCTCTCCTCCTCGACCGCCCGCTGCTGCTGGGCGCGGCGCTCGCGGGCGATCCTGACCAGCTCGGCCGCGATCATCGTGAGCAGGATGAACGAGGAGACCGCGAGGTCGTGGAAGAGGCCACGCTGCGGCTGGTTGGTCGTCCACGCGTAGGCGATGAAGGCCGCCAGCGACACCCCGGCGAGGATCCACGCGGCCGGTCGGCGCCCCCGCCCGACGAGCTGGAACACCATGACGATCGGCGTGATGAACACCCCGCCGTAGGGGTAGCCGCCGCCGATGTAGAGGAAGGTCGCCACGAAGGCGCCCACGGCCGTGGGGATCGGATATCTGCGGTGCAACGCGATCATCAGCGGTCCGACCAGCAGCAGCGCGTACGCCCACTCGTCGAGCGGGGCCCTGAACGCGCGCTGCTGCCCGTAGGCCGCCACCTGCGACAGCACGACCTGGAAGACGGCCGTGATGAGGGCGAGGTAAGGGGCGAAACCGGACTTGGAGCGCACGCCCCAACGCTAGACGAGCGCTCTGACCTGCGCATCACCCCCCAGTCGCAGGGGGCCCTACCGCGACGGGCGTAGCTGGTGTTACGTGGGGAACATGCGTTCAGTGCTCCTTCCCGCAGCAGCAGTACTCATCGCGTTCGTACCGGCCGCCCCCGCCGTGGCCGCGCCCGCCGAGCCCCAGCAGAAGGTCCCGGAAGCCGTCGGGTACGGCGGCGCCGTCGCCACCGTCGACCTCGACGCGACCAAGGCCGCCATCTCCGTGCTGCGGAGGGGCGGCAACGCCGTGGACGCGGCCGTGGCGGCCGGGGCGGTCCTGGGCGTCACGGAGCCGTACTCGGCCGGGCCGACCGGCGGCGGCTTCCTGGTCTACTACGACGCCGCCAGCCGCAAGGTCCACACCGTGGACGGCCGGGAGACGGCGCCCAGGGCGATGACCGCGAGCACGTTCGAGGGCATCCCGTTCGAGGAGGGCGTCACCAGCGGCCTGTCGGCGGGCGTGCCCGGCACCGTCGCCACCTGGGACCTGGCCCTGCGCCGCTTCGGCACGCTCTCGTTCCGGCAGGCGCTCCAGCCCGCGATCGAGGTGGCGTCCAAGGGCTTCGTCGTGGACCAGACCTTCTACGACCAGACCGCCGCCAACGCCGCCCGCTTCAAGGACTTCACCTCCACCGCCAAGCTCTACCTGCCGAACGGCGCGCCGCCGCCCGTCGGCTCGGTCTTCCGCAACCCCGAGCTCGCCGAGACCTACCGTGAGCTGGGCCGGCGCGGCCCCGGCTGGTTGTACGGCGGCAAGTTCGGCGCCGAGATCGTGGCCACCGTCAAGCGCCCGCCGGTCACCCCCGGCAGCACCCGCAACGTCCGGCCCGGCCTGATGGAGCTGTCGGACCTGACCGCCTACCGGGCCCTGCTCCGCGAGCCCACCAAGGTCTCCTACAAGGGCCTCGACGTGTACGGCATGGCGCCCCCGTCCTCCGGCGGCTCCACCGTCGGCGAGGCGCTCAACATCCTCCAGGCCCTGCCCCACGTGGGCGTGCACGAGTACCTGGAGGCGTCCAGGCTGGCGTTCGCCGACCGCAACGCCTACGTCGGCGACATCCCCGGCGTGCCGCTGAAGGAGCTGCTGTCCGACGGCTTCGCCAAGGAACGCGCCTGCCTGATCGGCGACCAGGCCCTCACCAGCCCCGTCGCGCCCGGCGTCCCTGACGGCTCGTACGGCCCCTGCGCCCAGCCCACCGGCACCGCCGCCCCGACCGCGAAGGAAGGCCCCGAGACCACGCACCTGGTCGTGGCCGACCGCTGGGGCAACGTCGTCGCCTACAACCTCACCATCGAGTCCACCGGCGGCAACGGCATCGTCGTGCCCGGCCGCGGCGTGCTGCTCAACAACGAGCTGACCGACTTCACCTTCGGCCCCGCCCCCGGCGACCCCAACCTGCCCGGCCCGGGCAAGCGGCCCCGCTCGTCGATGGCGCCCACGGTGGTGCTCAAGGGCGGCAAGCCGGTGCTGGCGGTCGGCTCGCCCGGCGGCTCGACGATCATCACGACCGTGCTGCAGATCCTGCTCAACCGGTACGACTTCGGCATGAACCTGAAGGAGGCGCTCGCCGCGCCCCGCGCCACCCAGCGCAACACCGCGGATACGCAGGCCGAACCGGGATTCATCGGCACCTACGGCCCCGAACTGGAGGCCCGCAAGCACCGTCTCGTGCCCATCGCGGAGATCGGCGCGGCTACGGCGCTGGAGTTCCTCGGGCGGGACAAGGTCCAGGCCGTGGCCGAGCCGACCCGGCGCGGCGGCGGCAGCGCGATGGTGGTCAGGTCTAGTAGATGAGCTCGTAGTCCTCGGGCTTCACCCTTCTCGTACGCGCCCAGTACTCGAAGGTGAAGCCCGGCCAGATCGTCCGGTTGACGCCGTGCTCGTCGAGATACCAGGAGCGGCAGCCGCCGGCGTTCCACACCAGGGGGTCGAGGCGGGCGCGCAGGCGGCGGTTGAAGGCCGCCTGCGCCTCCTGGCGCACGTCGAGGGCCCTGGCGCGGGTCCTCGACAGCAGGCGCAGGCACTCGACGACGTACTTCGCCTGTGACTCGATCATGAAGACGACCGAGTTGTGCCCGAGGCCGGTGTTGGGGCCGAGCAGGAAGAACAGGTTGGGGAAGCCGGAGGCGGCGATGCCGTGGTACGCCTCGACGCCGTCCTTCCAGGCGTCCTGGATGCCGAGGCCGCCGCGGCCGAGGATGTGCTGCTCGGTGAAGGAGTCCACGACCTTGAAGCCGGTGCCGTGCACGATGACGTCGGCCGGGTGCTCGCGGCCGGTGGCGTCCACCAGGGAGCGCTCGCGGATCTCGGTGACCGCGTCGGTGACCAGGGAGACGTTGTCCCTGGTCAGGGCCGGATAGTAGTCGCTGGAGACGAGGACGCGCTTGCAGCCGATCGTGTAGTCGGGGGTGAGGGCGCGGCGCAGCTCCGGGTCGGGGACCTGCCTCTCCAGGTGGCGCAGTGCCATCCGTTCGTGGCCTTTCATGAGGCGCGGGTGGACGGCGAAGCCGAGCGCCCTGGTCTCCAGCGCCCAGTAGATGCCGTACCGGAGAGCCCTGGCCGCGCCGGGCAGGCGGAGCAGCCGCCGGGCGCGCGGGGAGAAGGCGAAGTCGGGCTTGGGCTGCAGCCACGGGGGAGTGCGCTGGAAGACCGTCAGGTGGGCGGCGCGCTGCGCGATCTGGGGGACGAACTGGACGGCGGAGGCGCCGGTGCCGATGACGGCGACGCGCTTGCCGGTCAGGTCGATGGAGTGGTCCCAGGTGGCGGAGTGGAAGGCGGGGCCGGTGAACGCCTCCCGCCCCGGTATATCCGGATATTTCGGGATGTGGAGGGCGCCGATCGCGGACACCACGGCGTTGGCCCGCAACGTCTGCCCGTCGCCGGTGGTCACCGACCAGGAGCGGCGCTCGTCGTCGTACTCCAGGGCCGTGACGGTCCGGCCGTGGCGGATGTGCGGGGTGACGCCGTACTTGTCGGCGCATGCGCGCAGATAGCGCTGGATCTCCTCCTGCGGGGCGAACATCCGGGACCAGCCGGGATTGAGCTCGAAGGAGAAGGAGTACATGTGGGACGGGACGTCGCAGGCGCAGCCGGGATAGGTGTTGTCGCGCCAGGTCCCGCCCGGTTCGCCGGCCTTCTCCAGGATGACGAAGTCGTGGTAACCGGCTTCCTTCAGCTTCACGGCCATGCAGATCCCGGCGAAGCCGGCGCCGACGATGACGATCCCTGGCTGCTCACCCACGCGAACCTCCTATTGGACGCATTGTCCAATGTAGGGCATATGGGAGCTTCAGGGAACGGCGAAAACCCGCCACGGCGTCGCGGCGGGTCGGCCTTGCCGGAGGTCGCCCTACCGGAGAAGCAGGAAGGCGGCGACGCCGATGATCACGATCGCCGCGACCACCGCGATGATGGGCAGCAGGGGCGACTTCTTGGGCGTGGCCTCGGACTCCTGCTCACGCGCGTTCGCGAAGGCGCGGAAAGCCTGGGTGTTGCCCGCGGGGTCGATATGCTGGTCAGACATGGGCGCAAGCCTAGCGGCAACGGCTGTGACGTTTGCGGCTTTTTGCGCGATTCCTCGGGGTGGGCTGATGACGGGACCGCCCCGCCCGGCGGATAGCTTGGAAGCATGCTCAGGACCCTTTTCTCGCCCCGCATCGTCGGGTTGCACCTGCTCACGATCGGGGTCCTGATCGCGTTCATCTTCCTCGGGCGCTGGCAGCTCGGGGTGTTCGAGGAGTCGGGCCGGCCGCGCGCCGCCGCCGACCCCGCGCCGGTGCCCGCCGCCACGCTCGCCCCCCTGGCCGCCCAGCTCGTCGGCGACGTCGTCGGGCGCAGGGTGACCGCCGAGGGCTCCTACGACCCCGACCGCCAGCTTCTCGTGGCCGACCGCCGCGCCGACGTGGACGCGCCGGGTGGCAAGGTCTCGCAGGACGACGGCTACTGGGTGCTCACGCCGCTCCGGCTCGACGACGGCACGCTGATGCCGGTGGTGCGGGGCTGGGCGCCGAGGAGCGACGACCCGGCGGTGGCCGACGTGCCGCAGGGCCGGGTCACGGTGACCGGCCGGCTGAGCCCGCAGCAGGGCACCGACAGCGTGCAGCGGCGCGCCGCGGCCCTGCCCGCCGGGCAGGTGCAGACGGTCTCCACGGGCGAGTTGGTCAACCTGTGGGTCGGTCAGAAGGTGCGGCCCGGCTTCGTGGTCGCGCAGCCGCCGTCCGGCTCGTTGACGCAGGTCGCGATCTCGCCGCCGGCGACCGAGGGCGCGTTTACCTGGCGTAACCTGGCATATGCCGCTAACTGGTGGATCTTTGCAGGGTTCGCCGTTTTCATGTGGTTCCACTTCGTACGGGATGCCGTACGGGCGGATCGAGATCGTGGCAAATCCCCTGAGATGGCTCTGGAAGGTTAAAACGTGGAATCGGCTCTGAAGCCCTTCCGGGTGCTCGCCTACGTCGTCGGCTGCATGCTGCTCATCCTGTGCGCCGCCATGGTGCTGCGCTACGGCTTCGGCAACCCCACCCTGTCGAAGATCACCGCGCCGATCCACGGCGGGCTCTACATGCTCTATCTGGTCGCGGTCATGAACCTCGGCATGAAGGCGCGCTGGTCGTGGCCCTACATGCTGGGCGTCATGCTCGGCGGCACCGTGCCCTTCCTGTCGTTCTTCATCGAACGCAAGGTGACCGAGCGCGTCCAGTCGGCCGCGCCGGCCGCGGCGGAGGCCTGAGACCCGTACGTACGGGACCGGCCTCCGCCGGCCGGCCTCAGCGGCCGATCCCGCGCCGGCGCGCCCTCTTCAGCCGCTCGCGCTGCGAGGGGTCGAGCATCAGGTAGCCGACCACCGGAGCGCCGATCACGCCCAGCACCACCAGCAGGGTGACCCAACCCGGCAGGAAGATCAGCGAGATCAGGACGGCTATGCCCGCGCCGATGGCGTATTTCTGGATTGGCGACATCCTCTTCCTCCGAACGCGGGAGCGCACGCCCCGCCTCTTCCATATTCTGCGTCGCCGATCCAACGATCGGGACACCCTGGAGGTTCCCTTTCGCGATGTATCGCGAAATCGTCAGCCGGCGTCGTACGCCGCGACCGACCAGGCCCCGGCCCGCTCACCGAATTCGGCGGCCAGCCGGTCGGCCGCCTTCGGGCCGGACACGCGCGCGACCGGGGCGTCAGGGGGGAAGACCCAGACCGTGACCTGGTGGTCGCGGCCGAGCCAGCCCGGCTCGTACGCCTTGTCCGCGAGCATGCTGAGCCCGCCGTCGGGGCCGCAGGTGCCGGTGGCGCCGCTCGTTCCCTCATGGGTGAAGAAGATCGAGCCTGGCTCCTGGCAGAAGATCACGAGCTTGACGTCCTCGCTGGTGGGGTGGAAGCGGAGGCGCTTCTTCGTCGCCGAGCGCGGCGCCGTCGTCGCCGACAGGAGGTTCAGCCCCTTGTAGGCGTGGGGCGGCTCCTCGAAGGCCGGTGAGGGCGGGGGCGAGGCCAGGGGCGCGGGGCCGGTGACGCCGGTCAGGTTCGACACCGACACAGCGACGGCCGTGACGACCGCCGCGGTGGCCGCGGCGGCGCCCACCGTCCAGCCCCAGCGCCGGCGGGGGCTCGGGCGCGCCGAACGGGCCGTGCGGTGGCGGGCGCTCAGCCGCGCACGGGCCCGTGCCACGGTCTCGGCCGAAGGCGGCGGCTCGTCAGGGATCGCCTGGGCGAGCAGGGTGATCTCATCCATCGTGGCCCTCCTTCAGCGGGTTGACGTCGCCCAGTGCCAGGCGGAGGCGCTTGCGTGCCCGGCTGAGCCGGGACGCGACGGTGCCGTAGGGGATCTCCAGGGCGGTCGCGACCTCCTGGTGGGTGAAGCCGCCCAGCGCCACCAGGAGCACCACGTCCCGGTCACCCCTGTTCAGCCCGGCAAGCGCCCCCGCGAGCCTGCCGGTGAGCGCGCCGGCCGTGACCCGCGCGAGCGTCGTGTCCTCGTGGCTGTGCGCCTCGCGCTCCGCCGTCCGGCTGAGCGCCCTCCATCGGCGGACCTCGCCGCGGTGGTGCCGTGAGATGAGCTTGGTGGCGATGCCGTACAACCACGGTTTGACGTCGCCGCGCGAAGGCTCGTACCCGCCTTCGGCGGCGATCAGGAAGACCTCGCCCGCCAGGTCGTCGGCGTCGTCCCTGGAGAGCCGCCGGGCGATGTAGCGGTGGATCTCCGTGAAGTACGTGTCGAAGATCTGGTCCAGGTCCAGCGCTTGATGGGTGGGGACGTTCATGCGGGCGGCCTCGTCGGCGTTCGTGCTGGGGTCACGCGCGGCTCTCCGTTCGGTTCGCGAAGACGGTCACCGCTGATTGCCCGAAGTGCCGGATCGCTTTCACCGGCCTCGCCCGGCGCCGTCCTCACCGGGGCTGTCTTGGCCGGGGCCGCGGCGGCGGCCGGTCGGGCTCAGCCCGGCGGCGACCTCCTCCAGCGACGGGCGCGCCGCCGGATCGGGCGACAGCAGCCGGAACAGCAGCGGTCCCAGCACGCCGGCCCTGGTCATCGCCGCGCCCGGCGCGGGCGGGCGGCCCTCCAGGGCGGCGTACAACGTGGCCCCGAGCGACCACAGGTCGGCCGCCGGGCCGAGCCCGCCCTCCGGCGCCGCGTACGCGGGCGGCGTCCCCGACCGCACGGACGGCAGCAGCGTCGCCCGGCCCCGATCGTCCACTAGAACGTTCCCGGGGTGCACCCCGCCGTGCGGCCCCTGCCCCTGGCGCAGCCGGTCGGCCACCGCCAGGCCGATCGCCGCCACCTCGGCGGGCGGCAGCGGCCCGAGCGCCTCGATGAGCCGGTCCAGCGGCCGGTCCACGGCCAGCCGCTCCAGCGTCTCGCGGATCACCTCCACCGGCGGCGGGCCCGACGGGTTCAGCATCGCCCTGACCAGCGACCTGAACGGCTCAGGGCCAGCCGCCGGTGACGCGCCGGGCGGCCGGCCCTCGACCGCGAAGTGCAGCGTCGCCCCCAGTGACCACAGGTCGGCCGACGGCCAGGTGCTCCGGCTCGGCAGCCCGAACCCGGTCAGCATCGCCCGGCCCTCAGCCGTCAGCAGCACGTGGCCGGGATCGACGTTGCCGTGTACGTACGACGCCGCGTGCGCGGCCGTCAGCGCCGCCAGCACGCCCACCCCCGCCCTGGCCGCCTGCACCACGGGAAGAGGCCGCCGCGACCCCACCGCAGACTCCAGCGTCGTCCCGGCGACCGGCTCCATGACCAGCCACGGCGCGTCGTCCTGCGTCACCACGTCGAGCACCCGCACGATCGACGGATGCCGCAGCGCCGCCGCCGCGCGCGCCCGGTGCAGCGCCGCCGCGCGCAGCTCGGCCGGCAGGCGCAGCTCCCTGACCGTCACCTCGCGCCGGTCGGACTCGTCGAAGGCAGGACGCTCAGGGCCCGCCGCCGAGGGATCGAGCAGGCGGTAACGACCGGCCAGCTTCCTGGGCCCTCCCATGTCGAGGTGCACGACAACCTCCACGTCCGCCCGGAACCATCCAGCCCCGCACCCTTCCGCTCGTCGCCGTCACGTCGCCCGGCCGGCCAGCCAGGACTCGTGCGCGCTGTGCAGCCTGCGCCACAGCCGGTCCTTCTCCTCCTGGCCGACGTCGTCGAGCGGCAGGCAGAAGACGTCCGCGAGGGCCGCGAAGTAGTCGCGCGCGGTGTCGAGGGTGAGCTCGTCGGCGCCCGCGCCGGTCCTGGACGAGCCAGCCCTGGACGCGCCGATCCTGGACAGCGTGAGCCCGCGCAACTGGTCCACGCCCGACCCGTCGCGCCGCGCCACCGAGCACACCCGGACGAACCCCGACTCCGGCGACGTCGTCAGATGGTGGTGCTGCTTGTCGAACGCGGACATCTCCGCCGCCTCCGGACCGAAATCCATGCCCAGGAACGAACCACTCGGATCGTGTTCGAGCCGCCAGCCGCCGGGCGCGACCTCCGACGGGCGCAGCCCGTACGTGAACGGCCCCTGCCGGTAGGCGCCCGCCACCAGCGGCAGCGGCTCGTGCAGGGCGTCGCCGAGCCCCACGTCCACCAGCCACTCGCCGCCCGGGTTCTCCGGCGAGGGCAGGCCGCGGGCCGTGAGCACCAGATGGTTGGCGCCGACGTTCGGCTCGTCGCCGCGCGACTGCACGCCGCCGACGTGCCGGGTCACGTCGTAGCCGAGCCCCGTCAGGAGGGCGTGGAACGCGCCGTTCAGATGGAAGCAGTAGCCGCCCCGGCCGCGCAGGATCCGCGCGGCGGACTCGGCGGGGTCCACGGACGTGGGACGGTCGAGCCAGATCTCCAGAGCCTCGTAGGCGACCTTCTCGACGTGCGCGGCGTGCAGGACGCGCAGGTTGTCGGCGGTGGCGGGCGCGCCGAGCAGATGGGGCAGGCCGATGCGGCCGAGGTAAGCGGCGATGGTCACCTGCCAAGTCTGCACTGTATGTGCACGCTTAAGGAGGTGTGGTCTGCACAGCCCGCTTCTACGCTTCCGTACGTGGCAGAGCAGCGACGCATCCTCGTGGTCGAGGACGACCGCACGATCGCCCTGGCCGTACGGAACCGCCTGGCCGCCGAGGGGTTCGACGTCCGGGTGGCGGGCGACGGGCAGGACGCCCTCGTCCAGTACGCCAGGGCCGAGCCCGACCTGGTGATCCTCGACCGGCTCCTGCCCGGCCTGGACGGGCTGGAGGTGTGCCGGCGCATGCAGGCCGCCCGGCCGGTGCCCGTGCTCATGCTGACCGCGCTCGGCGACGAGACCGACGTCCTGGTCGGGCTGGGCGTCGGGGCCGACGACTACCTGGCCAAGCCGTTCAGCATGCGCGAGCTCGTCGCGCGCATCCACGCGCTGCTGCGCCGGGTGGAGCGGGCCGCCCAGCTTGCCGCCGAGGACACCGTGATCAGGGTGGGCGAGGTCGAGATCGACACCGCCGCCCGCCGGGTGTTCGTGCGCGGCAGCGAGGCGCAGCTCACCCGTACCGAGTTCGACCTGCTGCGGCGGCTCGCCGAGCGGCCGGGACAGGTCTTCGAGCGCGACCGGCTGCTGACGGACGTGTGGGGCTTCTCCGAGGCCGCCGCCACCCGGACGGTCGACAGCCACGTACGGGCGCTGCGCCGCAAGCTCGGCCCCGACGTCGTACGGACCGTGCACGGCGTCGGCTACGCCCTGGTACGGCGATGAGGCCGCTCGACTTCCTGGGCCGGATCAAGGTCAAACTCGGCATCGTCATCGTGCTCGCCGTCGGCACCGCCTTCGTCGTCAACGAGGTCGGGATCAACTCGGGGCTGTCGCGCGAGGTGCGCATCGCGGTCGCCGTCGTGCTGGCGCTGATCATGGTGCAGCTCCTCGCCATGGGGATGACCAAGCCGCTGCGCCAGATGGCCCGCGCCGCCCAGACCATCGCCAAGGGCCACTACAAGCTGCGGGTCAGCGCCACCTCACGCGACGAGGTGGGCGAGCTGGCCAGGGCGTTCAACGCCATGGCGGCCGACCTCGGCGAGGTGGACCGCCAGCGGCGCGAGCTGGTCGCCAACGTCAGCCACGAGCTGCGCACGCCCATCACCGGCCTGCGCGCCGTGCTGGAGAACGTCGTGGACGGCGTCTCCGCGCCCGACCCCGTCACCATGGCCACCGCGCTCGCCCAGACCGAACGGCTCGGCCGGCTCGTCGCGCAGCTCCTCGACCTGTCCAGGCTGGACAGCGGGGCGCGGCTCATCGAGGCCGAGGCCGTCACCCTGGCGCCGCTCGTCGACCAGGCCGTACGGGAGGCCGGGCTGGCCAGGGAGGACGTCGCGATCCGCGCCGAGGTGCCGGCGGGGCTGGTGGTGCGGGCCGACCCCGACCTGCTCGCGCAGGTCCTCGCGAACCTCCTGGACAACGCCGTACGCCACAGCCCGCCCGGCGGGGTGGTCACCGTCAGCGGGACCGCGCACGGGGCCGGCGTGCGGGTCGCCGTCGCCGACCACGGGCCAGGTATTCCGGAGGCGGAGCGGGGGCGGGTGTTCGAACGGTTCTCGCGCCTGGACTCCGGGCGGGCCGCCGACTCCGGCGGGGCCGGGCTCGGGCTGGCCATCGTGAAGGAGATCGTCGAGCTGCACGGGGGAGCGGTGCGGATCGGCGAGGGCGCGGGGTGCCGGATGGTCGTCGAGTTACCAGGGCGGACGATGCCGGCGGTGGAGGTGGGTCAGGACGCTCCCGTACGGGTGGACGTCCTTCCTCCCGAGCCCGAAGCCGAGGCCGCGGCTGAGACCGCGGCCGGCAGTGCGGCAGCGGAGGGGGCTCCGGCGGCGACTCCGGCGGGGGCCGGCGTCGCGGCGGGTGGGGTGGTGCCGGCGGCGGGGGTGCCCGTGCCTTCGGCGGGCTCGGGGCTCGTACGGATGATCGGTGGGGGCGTCGTCGGGATCATGGTCGGTCTCCTGCTCGGGATGTTCGCCGCCGTGTTCGTCAGCGTGGTCGTCTCGGACGGGCTGGCACTCGTCACGCTCGTCCTCTGCACGGCTGGGGTGGGCGCGTTCGGCGTGGCCCTGGGCGCGGGCTCGGCGCGGCGCGCGGCGGCGGTGGCGTACCAGATGGCGCAGGTGGCGCGGCCGGGCCCGCTCACCGCCCACCCACCACGACCGATCACGTCCACAGGACAAGAAAGCGGGGCTGCGATGAGCACAGAAGGCCAACCAACGGGGCCGACGGCGCAAACTGGACCTGCGGAGCAGACGGCGGGAACTGGCCCCGCCGCGACGCCCGCGCCACCCCCGATGCCTCCGATGCCCGTGGGACCGGCCGTCGGACAGGGCAGTGGGCAGGCGGTGGGGGCGCCCGTCGGGCACCCTCCGGCGCCGGTGTTGTGGGGTGGGGTGGCCGTGGGGCAGGCGCCGGGCGTGCTTGAGGGGCGGGGGCCGGCGGGTCCTGGACCGGCGGGTCATGGGCCGCCGACGTACGTGCCGCCGCCGCTGTTCCCGCGGCCCGAGTTGCCCACCCCGCCGCGCTGGCTGCTGCCCGCGGCCGGCGGGGCCGGGGTGTTCGCGGCCGTGGCGCTGCCGGAGGCGCAGGTCGGGCTGGGGATCGTGCTCGTGTCGATGGTGCTCGGCGCGGCGGCGCTGCCGGCCGTGGTCAGGCGGATGACGCCGTGGACGGTGGCGTTCGGGCTCACCGCGTACGGGCTGATCTCGATGGCGGCGGTCCGGGACGCCGACTGGCTGGTTGCGATCCTGCTCGTGGCGGGGGCCGGGCTGGGCGCGCTGGCGGTGTCGGGGGCCGGGGCCGCCTGGCTCGGCGTGCTCAGGGGCGGCCTGTCGGTGCTGCTGGCGCTGGGCCCGGTGCCGTGGTTCCTGGCCGGGCCGCTGAAGAAGCTCACGGCCCGGCGGCGGGTGCTGCCGACGGTGGCGGCGCTCGGGATCACGGTGGTGCTGCTGCTGGTGTTCGGGTTGCTGTTCGCCTCGGCGGACGCGGTGTTCGCCTCGTACGCCGAGCGCCTGCTGACCGCCCCCGCGTGGGCGGAGTCCGTACCGGCGCGGATCGTGCTGTTCGTGCTGTTCGCCGTGCTGCTGGCGGCCGTGGTGCTGGTCGCGTTGCGGCCGGTGAACGACCCGGTGGGCCCGGAGCGGAAGTTCGCCGTGAGCAGGAGCGTGTGGCTGGTGCCGCTGACGGCGGTCAACCTGCTGTTCGCGGCGTTCGTGGCGGTGCAGATCACGGCGCTGTTCGGTGGCGACACGCTGGTGCTGCGGACGGCCGGGCTGACCTACGCCGAGTACGCCAGGCAGGGCTTCTTCCAGCTCGTCGTGGTGAGCGTGTTCGTGCTCGGCATCGTGGCGGTGGCGGCCGGGCTGCTGCGGACCGGGCGGCGGGAGCGCTGGGTGCTGGCCGGGCTGCTGGGCGTGCTCTGCGGCCTGACCATGGTGGTGCTTGCCTCTGCCCTGCACCGGATGAGCCTCTACACCGACGCCTACGGCCTGTCCCGGCTGCGGCTGTCGGTGCAGGCCACGGTCTGGTGGCTGGGGGCGGTGTTCGCGCTGGTGCTGCTGGCCGGGGCGGCCCGCCTGACGGGGCGCGGCTCGGGCTGGCTGCCGCGGACGATCGTCCTGGTGACGGGGCTGGGGCTGGGCGCGTTCGCGCTGGTCAACCCGGATCTGCGGGTCGCGGCCACGCAGGTCGAGGTGCGCGGCGTCGCCAACCTGGACTCCGACTACCTGGGCGATCTCGGCGCGGAGGCGGTGCCGGCGCTCGACCGGCTGCCGGAGCCACAGCGGAGCTGTGTGCTGGCCGACGTGATCGCGGCCAACGAGCTGGACCGGCCGGACCCCTGGAACGGCTGGAACCTGGCCCGCGCGCAGGCCCGCGACCTGCTGGCCGCGCACCCTGTCCACAGGACGGCGGACTGCGACCGGCGCCGGTCGGGCTCCTCTGATTGAATCCTGGGGTGAGCTTCGACCTGATCATCCGGGGTGGCAGGGTGCTCGACGGCACGGGCGCCCCGCCGTTCCGGGCGGACGTGGCGGTGAGCGGTGACCGCGTCGCGGCCGTGGGCCGTCTGGAGGACGCCGAGGCGGCGACGGTGATCGACGCGAGCGGCCGGTTCGTCGCGCCGGGGTTCGTCGACTGCCATGTCCACGGTGACGCGGCGGTCTTCGACCCGGCGGTGCAGCGAGCGGCGCTGCGGCAGGGGGTGACGACGTTCGTGCTCGGCCAGGACGGCCTGTCGTTCGCGCCGGGCTCGGCCGAGACCGTCGCCTACGCCTCCCGCTACTTCGCCGCCGTCAACGGCCCGCTGCGCGAGGGGCCGACACATGAGGGGCCGCCGCGCGAGGGGCCGCTGAGCGTCGCTGACCTGCTGGGCTCCTATGACCGTGCGGTCGCGGTCAACACGGCCTACCTGCTGCCGCACGGCACGATCCGCTACGACGTCATGGGCCCCTCGTCCGCCCCTGCCTCCGCCGACGACCTGGCCGCGATGCTCAGGCGCGTCGAGCGCGGCCTGGCGGAGGGCGCGGCCGGGCTGTCCACGGGCCTGGAATACCTGCCGGGCCGCTACGCCGACGCCGAGGAACTGGCCGCGCTGTGCCGGCCGCTCGGCGGCCTCCCGTACGTCACCCACATGCGCGCCTACGGACCCGGCGCCGGGGTCGGCATGGCCGAGGTCGTGGACATCGCCTCCCGCTCGGGCGCCGCCGTGCACGTCTCCCACCTGCACGGCCCGGCCGACGTGCTGCTGCCGCTGGTCGGCGACGCGCTCGCCCGCGACGTCGACCTGACCTTCGACACCTACCCCTACCTGCGGGGCAACACGATCCTGGCGATGGTCGTGCTGCCGCCGTCCGTGCCCGCCGCCGAGACCGGCCGGGCGCTGGAGCTGATCGCCGCCGCCGACCTGGACGAGTGGTGGCCCGGGCTCGACGCGAGCTGGCCCCGGCTGACCGTCTCGCACGCCCCCGGCATGGAGTGGACGGAGGGGCTGACCGTGGCGGCGGCGGCCGAGCGGGTGGGGGTGTCCCCGGCCGAGCTGTGCCGGCGCCTGCTCATCGAGACGCGGCTGGAGGCGGGCGTCGTGTCGGCCCGCCCGGACGAGGGGCCCGAGGGGGAGCAGTCCGTACGCCGCGTGCTGCGCCACCCCTCGCAGACCGGCGGCTCCGACGGCATCTACGTGGGCGGTCATCCGCATCCGCGCGGGTTCGGGGCCTTCGCCCGGTTCCTCGGCCGGCATGTCAGGGAGCTGGGCGACTGGACGTGGGAGCAGGCCGCCGTGCACCTCGCCGGGCATCCCGCCCGCCGCTTCGGGCTGAGCGACCGGGGGCTGGTGCGCACGGGGTTCGCCGCCGACCTGGTGGTGATCGATCCGGCCACCGTGGCCGACCGGGCCACCTACGCCGAGCCGCGCGAGCTCGCGACCGGCGTCGCCGACGTGCTCGTGTCGGGCGTCCCGGTGCTGGCCGGCGGCGAGCTGACCGGCGCGCTCACCGGCCGCGCGCTGCGTCCCTGACCGTCCCCGTCCCGGCCCGCGCGCCCCGACCGGCGCCGGTGTCGATCGTGGTCATCATGATCGTTGTAATAGGGTCGGAACACGGATGGAGGGGGTCCCGTGTCTGCAGTGGTCTTCGAGGGCGATTACGAGTTTCCGCTGATGGTGGTGCGCCGGGACGCGCTGGAGCACAACATCGCGACGATGGCGGCCTTCGCCCGCGACCACGGCATGGAGCTGGCGCCGCACGCCAAGACGCACCTGTCGAAGGAGATCGCGCAGCTGCAGCTCGCGGCGGGCGCCTGGGGGCTGACCGTGGCCGACACCCGGCAGGCCCGCGCGGTCCGGGCCTTCGGCGCCCGGCGGATCGTGGTGGCCAACCAGGTGGTGAGCCCGGCCGGGCTCGACTGGGCGGCGGCGGAGCTGGCGGCGGATCCCGACTTCGAGTTCCTGAGCTTCGCCGACTCCGTGCAGGGCGTCGACATCCTCGCCGAGCACGCCGGGGAGCGGCCGTTCCGGGTGCTGGTGGAGATGGGGCACGCGGGTGGCCGGGCCGGGTGCCGCACGCTGGAGGAGTTCCTGCGGGTGGCGGCGCACGCGGCGAAGACGCCGGGGGTCGAGGTCGCCGGGGTGGCCGGGTACGAAGGCGGCCTGCCGGACGCCCACCACGTACGGAAATATCTGGACACACTGACCGAGGCCCTGGGGCACCTGCGCGTCCGCAACCCGATCCTGTCCGTCGGCGGCAGCCAGTGGTTCGACGTGATCGGCCGCGAACTGGCCGCCGTCCAGGCCAGGATCCTGCTGCGCAGCGGCGCGTACGTCACCCACGACGAGGGCTACTACCGCGAGCGCACCCCGTTCAACCGCATCGGCGGCGAGCTGCGGTCGGCGCTGGAGGTGTGGGCGTACGTGCTGTCGGTGCCGGAGCCCGGCCTCGCCATCGTCGGCATGGGCAAGCGCGACGCCCCATACGACGAGGGCCTGCCGGTCCCACGCCGCGAGGGCGTGACCGTGCTGAGGATGCAGGACCAGCACACGCTGCTGCGCGCCGACGGGCTCGCGCCCGGTGACCTGCTGTCCTTCGGCATCTCCCACCCCTGCACGGCCTTCGACAAGTGGCGGATGCTGCCCGTGGTGGACGAGGACTACCGTGTCGTAGGCACGATCAGTACCGATTTCCACTGACTTTGGAGCGTTTCGTGAAAAAGGAGCTTCGCACCAGCGAAGGCGCCGCCCCCATCGGCGCCTACTCGCAGGGCCTCGTGGTGGGCGACTTCGTCTTCACCTCGGGCATGGGGCCGCTCGACCCGCACACCGGTGAGCTCGTCGGCGACGACGTGGCCGCCCAGACCCATCAGGTCATGCGCAACCTCGGCGCGATCCTCGCCGCGCACGGGCTCGGCTTCGACGACGTGGTGAAGTCCACGGTCCACCTGCAGCACGTCGAGCGCGACTTCGCCGCCTACAACGAGGTCTACAAGTCGTACTTCAACGCTCCCTACCCCGTTCGCACCACGGTGGGGTCCCAGCTCCTGGGCATCCTGGTGGAGATCGACTTCGTCGCGCACAAGAGCGCGTAAAGTTCGCTCGTGGACAGTTCGGTATACGTCTTCGCCGAGGATCTGCGCGGTGAGGGCGTCGAGCGGGTGCTCGACAGGATCAGCGGGTACGGCGTCGCCGGCGTCACCGTCGGCGTCGCGCACCACGCCGCCCGCGACGTCACCCCGCACGGGCTGTCCAGACTGACCGTCCGCCATGACGCGGCGCACTTCACCCCGCCGGCCGAGCTGTTCGACGGCCGGCGGCTGTGGCCGGTGCCCGGTCACGCCGCCGTGCTCGACGGCCTGCGCGAGGCGTGCGCGAAGCGGTCCATGAAGCTGCACGGCTGGACCGTCTTCCTGCGCAACGCGACGCTCGGCGCCGAGCATCCCGACGTCACCGTACGCGACTGCTTCGGCGACCGCGGCTCCCCTGCCGACCTGTGCCCCGCCCACCCCGACGTGCGCGAGTACGCCGTCGCGCTGGCCCGGGCCGTCGCGCGGCTCGGCGTCGAGAGCGTGCCGGCCGAGGCGCTGCACTTCCAGCCGCTCGCGGCCGAGCGGTCGTTCGTGCCGCTCGGGCCGATGGACGCCTACCTGTTCGGCCTCTGCTTCTGCGACTACTGCCTGCGCCGCGCCGCCGACCTGGGCGTGGACGCCGAGATGGCGCGCGAGGAGTGCGCGCGCATCGTGGGACGGGTGCTCGACGGCGACCCGCCCGCGCAGGGCGAGGTGACCCGGGCGGCGCTCACGGCGTATGCGGGGCCCGACGTCGTGGCCTACGCCCGCGCCCGTTCGGAGACCGTGACGACGCTGGTCTCCGAGGTGGCGTCGGCGGTCGCCGAGGAGGGCTCCAAGCTGGTGTTCATCGACTCCACGGGCGCCGTCAAGGGCTACGCCGACGGCCTGCCCACGCCCGGCCTGGCCGCGCACGACGCCTGGCAGCTCGGCGTCGACCTGGTGGCGCTGGGCGATCTGGTTCCGGCGTTCGGCGTGCTGGCCTACGCCCGCGACGCGGCGCGGGTGGCCGACGACGTGGGGGCCTACCTGCGGTCGGTCGGCAAGGACCGCGAGGTGCGGGCGGTGCTGCGGCCCGGCCATCCCGACAGCGACTCGCTCGACCGGCTCGTGGCCAAGGTCCGGGCGGCCAAGGCGGCGGGGGCGCTCGCGGTCGACTTCTACGCGTACGGGCTGGCCCCGCACCCGGTGCTCGACCGCATCCCGGCCGCGCTCGCCGAAGTCCTCTAGGCCGGGGGAAACCGGCCTGACGCACCGGACCGTGCGGCCCTGACCAGCTTCGATATTCGCTTCCTTATCGCTGGGCCTCCCATACCACTATTGGACGTCATTGATCAACTCTGGTCTGCTGGACGGGCATCGACGTCCATCGGGGCCGCTCGCATCGAGATCCGCAGCCCCTGAAAGCAGGTGTCCCACCCATGTCCTTCGGACAGTCCGTTCCGTCCCGCCGCGCGTTGCTGGCCGCGGGAGCCCTCCTGCCGCTGGCGGGCCGCCCGGCCGAGGCGTCGGCCGCCGCCGCCCCGGAGAGCGCGCAGCGCTACTACGACCGCGCGGCCAGGCTGGCCGGTGACGACCCGGTCCTGCGGGCCCTGGTCAAAGCGCTCGGGCCGGACCTGACGATGCCGGCCGCGAAACCCCTCGCGCCGATGCGGATCTTCGACGACGTCGCGGTGCTGGGCACCAGCTTCGTCCAGGCCACGGCGCTGCTCACCTCTCAGGGCGTCATCCTCATCGACGCGATGGGCTCGCCTGACGACGCCGAGAACATCATCATTCCGGGGCTGCGCGCGGTGGGTGCGGACCCCGCCCAGATCAAGTACGTGGTGGTCGCCCACGGCCACCACGATCATTTCGGCGGCGCGCAGCTCCTGGCGGACCGGTACGGCGCCCGCGTCCTGATGAGCCGGGCCGACTGGGACCTCGTCGCCGCCGAACGCCCCGCCAACGCGCCCAAGCGGGACCTGGTGATCGCCGACGGACAGAAGATCACCCTCGGGGACACCACGGTCACGTTCCACCACACTCCCGGGCACACGCCGGGCACCGTCTCGCCGATCTTCCCGGTGCGCTGGAAGGGGCGCCGGCACACCGCGATGTTGTGGGGCGGCACCAATCCGCCCGCCGCGATCGAGGGCAAGCGCGCGAACCTGTCCTCCGTCCTCGCCTTCGCCGCCACGATGCGACGGGCGGGGGTGGAGGTCGAGCTGAACAACCACGGCGGCGCCGACCACGGCCTCGCGCGCATCGAGGAGCTGCGCGCCGACCCCACGAGGACGGCGAACCCGTTCATCATCGGTCGTGCCAGGGCGCAGCGCTTCATGAAGGTCATGGAGGTCATGCTGCGCGGCCGCATCGCCCAGGACCAGGAGGCGGGCAGCGGCCAGGCGCGGCGTGGGAGCTAGACGCCGTCGAGCAGGGCCGAGACGGCCTTGGCGGCGAAGCCGTCCGGCGCCCGCAGCCCGCGCAGGACCACCCGCGACCACACCGCCCCCGCGAGCAGGTCGAGCACCAGCATCGGATCGGCCGAGGCGGACAGCTCGCCGCGCTGGGCGGCCCGCTCGAAGATCTCCCGCTCCTTCGCGAAGCGGTCGGCGAAGAAATTGCGGGTGTCCAGCTCCGGATGGCGGGCGGCGGCGGCGAGCGCGGCCACCGCGATGTCCGCGGACGGCGGCTCGGTGAGCAGCCGGATCATGCTCTCCACCAGCGCCACGAGGTCGCCGCGCAGGCTGCCCGTGTCGGGCGGCTCGAACCCCAGCACGTCGGCCTCCACCAGCGCCGCCCCGAGCAGCGCGGCCTTGGACGGCCACCACCGGTAGATCGTCGTCTTGTTGACGCCCGACCGTTCGGCGACGCCCTCGACGGTCAGCCCGTCGTAGCCCTTCTCGGCGACCAGCCGCAACGTCGCGTCGAAGATCTCCTGCTGCTTCCTCGGGGCCATGCGCCTCATTTTCTCCCGGCGAACGCCGTGGCCACGCCGAGGCCCAGGTAGACCACGCCGCTGAGGCGACGCATGACCCTCTCCCGGCCGCGCAGCCGGCCGCCGAGCGCGCCGGCGGTCCAGGCGTACACGAGGTCGGACAGCAGGCCGAGCAGCAGCAGCGTCAGGCCGAACAGCACTATCTGCAGCGCGGGCGAGCCCGCCTCGGGGCGTACGAACTGTGGCAGGAACGCCAGGAAGAACAGCGCCACCTTGGGGTTGAGCACGTTGACCAGCATCCCTTCCAGGAACACCCGGCGCAGCGGCTGCGGGGGCGGCGCGGCGCCCTCCTCCTGCCCGCCGCCGGTGAACGCGCGGAAGGCCAGGTAGCCGAGGTAGGCCACGCCCGCCCACTTCACGACCGCGAACAGCGCCGCCGACCGCGAGATCAGGTACGACAGCCCCGCCGCCGCGGCGGCGATGTGCACCAGCGTGCCGGTCTCCACGCCGAAGGCGCTGGCCAGCGCCGCCGGCCGGCCCTGGGCCAGGCCGCGGGCGGTGATGTAGAGATGGTTCGGGCCGGGGATCAGCACGAGGGCGAGCGAGGCCGTGACGAAGAAGGCGTACGTCGTGGGGGAGATCACGGCTCCGAAGCATAGGTCGGCTTTGGTCCGGGCGTCTGGGCCAATTGACCGCCGCTTTGCCGGACCAATGCCGGATCATTAAGGTGTCGGCCCGGCGTGGCATAGTTGTGGCGTGAACGGACTTCTCGTCGGGCGCTCGGTTGAGCTGGACAGACTCGTGCGGGTGCTGGAGTCCGCCACGGAAGGCACGGCCGGCGTCGCGCTCATCGGCGGCGACGCGGGCATCGGCAAGACGCGGCTGGTCGGCGAGCTGGTGTCGCGGGCCCGCGAGCGGGGCTTCCACGTCCTCGTCGGCCAGTGCGCCGAGCTGGGCGACGCGCTGCCCTACCTGCCGCTGGCCGACGCGCTGCGTGGCGCCGAGCCCGCGGTGCGGGAGTCCGCCGCCGCCCACCCCCTGCTGGGCCAGCTCCTGCCCGGCACCGAGAGCGCGCCCTCCAGCGGGCTCACCCAGCAGCGGCTGTTCGGCTCGCTGCTCGGGCTGCTGGCCGACGTGCAGCCGGTGCTGTTCGTGATCGAGGACCTGCACTGGGCCGACCGCTCCACCCGTGACCTGCTGGTCTTCCTCAGCCGCATGCTCCAGAGCGAGCAGGTCTGCGTCATGGGCACCTACCGCACCGACGACCTGCACCGCCGCCATCCGCTGCGGTCGGTGCTGGCCGAGCTCAAGCGGCTGCCCACGGTGACGGGCGTGGAGCTGGGCCCGCTCAGCACGGGCGATCTGTCGGACTATGTCGCCACGATGGGCCGGGTGGGCGCCCAGGAGCTGGGCGAGATCGTCGCACGGGCCGACGGCAACCCGTTCTACGCCGAGGAGCTGTTCGCGGCGCTGGCCGAGGGCGACAGCCTGCCCGACGGGCTGGCCAGCCTGCTGATGTCCCGCGTCGAGGTGCTGTCCGAGGCGAGCCAGCAGGTGCTGCGGGCCGCCGCCGTGGCCGGCCGCCGGGTGGAGGACGAGCTGCTGCGCGAGGTGTCCGGGCTGCCGCTGGCCGAGTTCGAGGAGGCGGTCAGGGAGATCGTCTCGCGCGGGCTGCTCCGGGTCGACGGCTTCGGCTACACCTTCCGCCACGCGCTGCTGCAGGAGGCCGTCTACACCGACCTGCTGCCCGGCGAGCGCACCCGGCTGCACGCCGCCTTCGCCCGCCTGCTCACCGCGCCCGCCGAGCTGGCCCACCACTACCTCGCCGGCCACGACCTCGCCGGGGCGCTCAAGGCGTCTGCCGAGGCGGGCCGGCTGGCCGAGCGGCTGGGCGCACCCGCCGAGGCCCACAGCCACTACGACCAGGCGCTCAGCCTGTGGGACCGGGTCGAGGACGCCGCCGAGCTGACCGGCGAGAGCCGCGCCGAGCTGGCCTTCCGCAGCGCGATCATGGCCGCCGACAGCGGCGACAACCACCGCGCCGTGGTCCAGCTCCGCGCGCTGCCGCCCACGTCCGAGGTGAGCGAGCGCCTGGCCTACTACCTGTGGGAGACCGACGACCCGGCGGGGGCCGTCGCCGCCGCCGAGCGCGCCGTCGAGAGCGCCGACAACGACGCCGACCTCGCCCGCGCCCTCGCCACCCACGCCCGCACCCTGTTCTGGAGCCCCCGGCTCAAGGAGGTCGAGACCCTCGCCGGCCGCGCGCTCGACACCGCCCGCGCCGCCGGGGCCGCCGACGCCGAGGTCGGAGCGCTGCTCACACTGGCCACCTACCGCGAATACCACGGCGACATCGCCCGCGCCCACGAGCTGATCGAGACCGCCTCCGCCCTCACCACCTGCGACCTGGCCATGGACCTGCGCGCCCGCTTCCACCACGCGCGCATCCACTACGAGCAGGGCCGGCTCGACCACGCCGCCGAGGTCGCCGACGACGGCATCAAGATGGCGCTCGACACCGGGCTCAAGTGGAGCACCTACGGCACCGACCTGCGCTTCCTGCGCTTCCTCATCCACTACGTCGCCGGCGAGTGGGACCAGGCGGAGGCGGTCGCGGCCACCTTCCCCGTACGGGTGGGCACCCAGCCGGAGGCCACGCTGTCGTCGTTCTCGCTCTTCGTCGAGGTCGGGCGGGGGCTGCCCGGCGTGGAGAGCCGGCTGAGCTGGCTGCGGCCCTTCTGGTCCGATGACCTGGTCGCCTACATGTCCCGGGGGCTTGCCGCCGAGCACGCCCTCTGGCAGGGCGACCCCGCGGGGGCCCTGGAGCACGTACGCGCGGCGATGGCGCCCCTCACCCCCGGCGAGGCCGGGGCGCTGCGGCTGTCCGCACTCGGGCTCGCCGCCATGACCGAGCTCGGCGACTTCGACCGGGCCGAGGCCGACGACCTGCTCGAACGGGCCCGCTTCACGGTCGAGCACGGCCCCGCGGGCCAGCCCGGGCATCTCGGGCCCGAAGGGCTGGCCTGGGGGCTGCGGGCCGAGGCCGAGTGGCAGCGCGCCCACGGGCGGCACGACGTCGAGCTGTGGCGCCGGGTCGTCGCGGCCTTCGACTTCGGCTTCGTGTACGAGGTGGCCCGCTCCCGCTGGCGGCTGGCCGAGGCCCTGCTCGCCCACGGCGAGCGCGAGGCGGCGCAGGCGGAGTGGGAGCTGGCGAGGGAGACGGCGGGCAAGCTGAGGGCGACGCCCCTGGAGAACGCGCTCACCGAGTTCGGCCGCCGGGCCCGCTTCGGCGGCGGGGCTCCAGGTGGTCCGGGTGGTCCGGGTGGTCCCGGCTCGCTCACCGCGCGCGAGCTGGAGGTGCTGCGCCTGGTCGCCGAGGGGCTGACCAACCGGGAGGTCGCCGAGCGGCTGTTCATCGCGCAGAAGACGGTGAGCGTGCACGTGTCGAACATCCTGGCCAAGCTGGAGGTCGCCACCCGTACCCAGGCCGCCGCAGCCGCCCGCCGGGCCGGGCTGCTGTAGCCCGGCGGACGTTCCCGGGCCGTCAGCTCGTCAGGGCCTCGCCGCGCAGGACGAAGTAGTTCGCGTGGTCGGTCTGCAGGTACGCCTGGAACTTCGACGCCTTCGCCTTGGCCGAGTTGTCCGCGGTGACGATGGTGACCAGCACGTACTTCAGGGCCGAGCCGGACAGGATCTTGCCGTACGCGTAGCTCTTGTGGGTCTTGTCCGTACGCCACTTCACCGCGTCGGAGGTGAGCTTCTGCAGGCGGTTGGAGGCGCTCTTGGCGTCGGCCGTGGACGGGAAGGCCATGATGAGCTGCACCGCCTTGAGGTGGCCGCCGTACGCGGTGTAGGCGAGCTGGACGGCGCTCTGGCAGTTGTACTTGGCCAGCACGCCCTCGCCGTCCACCGCGTCGCAATTGTCGTAGGTCCAGCCGGCGACCTTCTGGGCGGCGAACTTGAGGGTGCCGAGCTGGAAGTTCCAGTCCTTGAACTCGTCGTGGCGGAGCGGGGACTCGGCCGAGGAGGGCGGGGCGGCCGTGGCCGTGGGGCTGGGGTCCGGGTCGGACGTGGGGGAGTCCGACGGGGTCGCCGGCTGCTGGGTCTCCGAAGGGGCCGGGGTCGGGACGGTGGTGGTGAGGGCGGCCGTGGTGGCCGGGTCCGAGCGGTTGAGGTAGGCGATCACGCCGACGGTGCCGCCGCCGAGGAGCAGCACGCCCAGGACGATGCAGAGGGTGATGATCAGGCCGTTGTTGCGCCGCTTGGGCGGCGGGCCGGGATGCCCCTGCTGCCCGGGACCGTAACCCTGCCCGGGGCCGTAACCCTGCCCGGGGCCGTAGCTCTGTCCGGGGCCGTAACCCTGCCCGGGCGGGTAGCCCTGCCCCTGCGGAAAACCCTGTCCCTGCGGGTAGCCCTGCCCCGGAGGGAAACCCGGGCCGGGAGCTCCCTGTCCCTGCGGGTAACCCTGCGCGGGAGGGTAGCCGTGCCCCTGGGCCGCATCGGGTCCCGGCCCTTGGACGGGACCTCCCTGGCCCAGCGGGTAGCCCTGTCCGGGCGGGTAGCCCTGCGCCTGGGCCGGGTCGTGTCCCGGTCCTTGGGCCGGAGCTCCTTGTGCCTGCGGGTAGCCCGGTGTCGGAGCGGCATTGGGGGTGGGAGGGCCCTGGGCTGGAGGGAAGGCGGGGCCGGGTGGGTAGCCGTGGCCGGGGGCGTTCTGCGGGTGCGGTGGGAAGGGCGGGCCGGAGGGCGTGGGCTGGGCCGGTGGGGTGGCGTACGCCTGGGGGGCCGGCGGCCCGCCGTACTCCTGGCCGTACGCCTCGGCGGTGGGCACGTACCCCTGCTGGACCGGCCCCGGCGGCTGGGCGCCGTAGGGAGGCTGGGCGGGGCCGGGCTCCGGCTCTTGGCCCGGGCCAGACGGCGGGCCGTATCCCGGTTGGCCAGGTCCCTGTGCCTGCGGGCCCCACTGTCCTTGCTGGTGGGGCTGCGGAGGCTGAGGAGGGTATGCCATCCCTCCATTGTGGGGCAGTTCATCACCATTTGCCCCGGCTACAACTCCAAAGCTGCCTTGTTCTCCGCGCACGCCTGCCGCTGGTAGCGGCCGGGCGCGATCCCGAACTCCCGCTTGAAGGCGTTGTTGAACGCGAACTCCGACCCGTAGCCGACCCGCGCCGCGACCTCCGACACCGGCACGTGGTCCTGCCGCAGCAGCTGGGCCGCCACGCCCAGCCGCCACCACGTCAGGTACGCCAGCGGCGGCTGCCCCACCAGCTCCGTGAACCGCCGCGCGAACCCGGCCCGCGAGAGCCCCGCGCGGGCGGCCAGCTCGGCGACCGTCCAGCGGTGCGCGGGATCGTTGTGCACGGCGTCGAGCGCCCGGCTGATCGACGGGTCGGCCAGCGCCAGCGCCCACCCCTTGTGATCGCACACGCCGGGCGACGTCTCGAACCAGGCGCGCAGGATGTAGAGCTGGAGCATGTCGAGCAGGGACGTGACCACGGTGTCGCCCCCCGGCCGGGGCATGGCGATCTCGTTGCCGAGCAGCTCGACGGTCGCCCTGAGCTCGGGGTGGCGGCCGAGCGTCGTCGGCAGGTGGATCACCTCGGGCAGCGCGCCGAAGATCGGGTGGGTGCGGGCCGGGATCGTGCGGTAGGAGCCGTAGACGGTGACGGTCTCGGCGCCGGCGCCCCCGCACGCCGTCAGCGAGGACAGCGCGCCGCCCTCGCACGGCTCGCCGGCCGGCTCGGTGAGCGGCGTGTCGAGGCTGTCGGCGAGCCCGTAGCCGTGGCCGTGCGGCAGGAACACCACGTCGCCGACGCTCAGCGCCATCGGCTCGCCGCTCGGCGGGAGGAGCCAGCACGACCCGCGCAGAACCACCTGGAACGCCGCGGATCCGGGCTGTGGCGGGATCGCCACTCCCCACGGGGCCCGCCATGTGACGCGGGCCGAGACCGGCCGCCCGATCCGCATGAGTGCGACGACATCACTCAGCATGTCCATGCACCAAGTCTAAGCCCATAGACGATGACGCAAAAAGTAGAGCTCTTCAAGCATTCATCCGCTCAGCGATCCCGCCTACGGTGGTTTCCGCACCCCCTATGACCACTGAAGGAAAGGCGCTTTGTCATGATCAGGGTAGGCATCATCCTCGGCAGCACCCGTCCCGGCCGCAACGGCGAGGCGGTGGCCCGCTGGGTGCACGATCTGGCCGTCAAGCGCGGCGACGCCGCGTACGAGGTGGTCGACCTGGCCGACTTCGAGCTGCCCCACCTGGACGAGCCGCAGGCGGCGGCCACGGGCGACTACCGGCACGAGCACACCCGGCGGTGGGCGGACAAGATCGCGTCCTTCGACGCGTTCGTCTTCGTGACGCCGGAGTACAACCACTCCTTCCCCGGCGTGCTCAAGACCGCCGTGGACTTCCTGTACGCCGAGTGGGGCAACAAGGCCGCCGGCTTCGTCGGCTACGGCGTGGACGGCGGGGTGCGCGCGGTGGAGCATCTGCGGCACGTCCTCGCCATGCTCGGCGTCGCCACCGTGCCGGCGCAGGTCACGTTGTCGTACTGGACCGACTTCGAGAACGGCGTCGACTTCAGCCCGGCCGCCCTGCACGAGGAGCGCCTCGGCATGGTCCTCGACCAGGTCCTCGCCTGGGGCGGCGCCCTCCTGCCGCTGCGCGCCTGAGCGCGCGTCCGGCCCTCTCGGGGGGAGGGGCCATGCTTGAGTCGTGGACGGAGATCTCCTGCCGATCGGGCAGTTCGCCAGGCTCAGCCGGTTGAGCGTCAAGCAGTTGCGGCACTACGACGAGCTGGGGCTGCTGCCCCCGGCGTACGTGGACGCCGGCTCCGGCTACCGCTACTACCGGCGGGCGCAGGCCAGGCAGGCGCTGTCCATCGGGCTGCTGCGTTCGCTGGACGTGCCGCTGCCGGTCATCGCCGAGGTGCTGGCGGGCGCGGCCGACGCCCTGGGCGGCGTGCGCGAGACGCTGGAGGCCGAGCTGGCCCGGCGGCGGCGGACGCTGGCGACGCTGGAGCGGGTGATGGCCGACGGGCTGCCCGCCACGCCGGTGCGGGTCGTCACCGAGCCGGACCGTACGGTGGCGGTGGAGCGCGAGAGCGCGGCCGGGCCCGCCGACGTGGGCCGCGCCACCTCGGCCGCGATCGCCCGCCTCCTGCGGGCGCTGCCCCGAACCGGCCCGCCGCGGCTCGTCGGGCTGTTCCCGGTCGAGCTGGACGACGCCTTCGAGGTACGGGCCGGGCTCGTCGTCGATCGTGACGACCCCGCCCGGCCGTGGGAGGGGGCGGGCGTCGGCCTGGAGGCGCTGCCCGGGGGCACGTTCGCGTGCGCGACCCATGTGGGGCCGTACGACCAGATCATGCTCACCACGCACGCCGTGCTGGCGTGGTGCGCCGAGCGCGGGCATCCGCTGCGCGGGCCGGTCCGCGAGGTGTACGTCTCCGACCCGGCGACCACCGAGCCCGACCGGCTCGTCACCCACCTCATGCTCCCTCTGGACGCGTGACGCGTGGTGCGGCAGATGGTCGGCCGGGCGGATCGGTGGTCGTGCCACGTGTCGTGGGTATATTGCGAAGTATGACCGTCGAGGAGGAGAAGGCAGACGAGCGCGACTTCGGCTGGTCCCTCGGCGTGCTGCTGCGCGCCCTGCACGGCTCGATGGGCCGGGTGCTGAAGGACTTTCCGCACGGTCCGCGCGGCTACCAGACGCTGTCCACCGTCGTCCACGGCGACCAGCCGAGCCAGCTCGCCCTGGCCGCCCACCTGGGCATCGACAGGACGGTAATGACGTACCTCATCGACGACCTGGTCGAGGCGGGGCTCGTGGAGCGGCGGCCCAACCCCGCCGACCGGCGGCAGCGCAAGATCGTGCCCACGGAGCGGGGCATCACGGTGCTGGGCGACCTGGAGCGGCGGGTGCGCGCCATCGAGGACCACGTGCTGCGGTCGCTCTCGCCGGAGGAGCGGGAGTCGTTCAGGGGGATGTTGCGGCGGGTGGCGTGCGGCGTGGCCGACGTGGACGCGGGCACCGACCCCTGCGACGTCGTGGACGAGCTGCTGGGCGGCGAGCGCCGCCGCTGACGTGACCCTTTCCCGGGGGAATACTGCGCGGAGATCTGCGGTTTGACAACACATCTCCACCACATACGGTTTGTGGAGCAGCACATCTCCCGAGGGGATCACATGCCTGACTACGGCCACGACCTGACGTTCGGGTCGTTCATCACGCCCGCCAACGCCGCGCCGGAGCAGGTCCTCGACCTGGCGCGGGAGTCCGAGGACGCGGGGCTGGACCTCGTGACGTTCCAGGACCACCCCTACCAGCCGGGCTTCCTCGACACCTGGACGCTGCTCACCTACGTCGCCGCGCGCACCCAGCGGGTGCACGTCTCGGCCAACGTCACGAACCTGCCGCTGCGCCCGCCGGCCGTGCTCGCCCGCGCGGCGGCGAGCCTCGACCTGCTCAGCGGGGGCCGGTTCGAGCTGGGGCTGGGCGCGGGGGCGTTCTGGGACGCGGTCGAGGCCATGGGCGGGCGGCGGCTCACCCCGGCCCAGGCCGTGGACGCGCTCGACGAGGCGATCGACGTCATCCGCGGCTTCTGGGACGCGGGCAACACCGGACGGTTCCGCGTGGACGGCACTTATTACCAGGTCAACGGGGCCAAGCGGGGGCCGGCTCCGGCGCACGACATCGGCATCTGGCTGGGGGCGTACAAACCGCGCATGCTCCGCCTCGTCGGGACGAAGGCTGACGGATGGCTGCCGTCGCTGTCCTACCTGCAGAGCCTCGACCAGCTCGACGAGGGCAACGCGATCATCGACGAGGCGGCGCTGGCCGCCGGGCGGGAGCCCGGCGCGGTGCGCCGCCTGCTCAACATCGGCGGCCGGTTCGGCCCGCCCGGTGACCGGCTGCTGTCGGGGCCGCCACGGCAGTGGGCCGAGCAGCTCGCCGCCATCTCCCTGCGGTACGGGATCGGCACCTACATCGTGATGGCCGACGACCCGGTGACGTTGCGGACGTTCGGCCAGGAGGTCGCGCCCGAGACGCGCCGGCTCGTGGCCGCCGAGCGCGCGGGCAGGTGAGCGATGGACTCCGCCAGGATCGCCCGCCCCGACGCCCGGTCCCGCCGCCACCCCGGCATCGCCTACGACGCCGTCCCCGCCCACCTCGAACGGGTCGAGCCGGGTGACGCGGGATACGCCCACGTCCGCTCCACCTACCTGCGCGGCGGCTCGCCCGGCCTGGTCCTGCGCCCCGGCACGCCCGCCGAGGTCGCCGACGCGCTGGCCTTCGCCCGTACGCAGCCGGTGAAGCTGGCCGTCCGCAGCGGCGGCCACGGCATCAGCGGCCGCTCGACCAACCACGGCGGCATCGTGCTCGACGTCTCCCGCCTGAACACGATCGAGGTGCTGGACAAGGCCACCCGCCGGGTCCGCCTCGGCCCGGGCGCGCGGTGGAGCGACGTGGCGGCGGCGCTGGCCCCGTACGGCTGGGGGCTCACCTCCGGCGACCACGGCGGGGTCGGCGTCGGCGGCCTGGCGACCGCGGGCGGCATCGGCTGGCTGGCCCGCGAGCACGGCCTGACCATCGACCACCTGCGGGCCGTCGAGCTGGTGCTCGCGGACGGCAGCCTGGTCAGGGCCGACGACACCGAGAACGCCGAGCTGTTCTGGGGCGTGCGCGGTGCCGGGGCGAACTTCGGCATCGTGACGAGCTTCGAGTTCGAGGTGGACGAGGTGGGCGACGTCGGTTTCGCGCAGTTAATCCTGGACGCCGCGGACCCGGCGGCGCTGCTGCGCGACTGGGGAGCGGCGGTCGAGGCCGCGCCGAGAGACCTCACCAGCTCGCTCATCCTCGGCCGCCCACAGCCGGGACGGCCGTCGATCGCCCAGGTCATGGCCGTGGTGGACGCCGACGACGCGGACACGGTGCTGGCCCGCCTGCGCCCGCTCGCCGCCGTCGCGCCGCTGCTCGACCACAACATCCAGATCCTCCCGTACGCGGCCCTCATGAACGTGCCGGCGGGGCCGCACCACGGCCAGGGCGAGCCGGTCAGCCGCTCCGCGCTCGCCGACCACCTCACCCCCGAGCTGGCCGAGGCCGCCGCCCGCCTGGTCGCGAGCGGGGAGACGTACTTCTTCCACATCCGGGCGGCCGGCGGCGCGGTCGCCGACGTGCCGGCGGACGCCACCGCGTACGCGGGCCGCTCGGCGAACTTCTCCCTCGCCGCCTTCGGCTCCAGCCGGGCCGGCCTGGACCCTCTCTGGGACGCGATGCGCCCCCACTTCTCCGGCCTCTATCTCAACTTCGAGACCGACACCCGTCCGGAACGCCTCCACGACGCCTTCCCCGAGCCCACCCTGAGCCGCCTGCGGGAGCTCAAGCGCCGCTACGACCCAGGCAACGTTTTCCGCGACAACTTCGCGATCACGCCTTGACCTCAGGTCGACCTGAGGTCGCAGGCTGGTCGGCATGTCGGAGAAGAAGGAAAAGGTGGAGGCGCTCGTCCGGCGCCTCGACGCGGTGGACGGCCGGCCCGGGGCCGCCGCGCTGCGCGCCCGGTCGTACGAGCTGCTGGAGCTGCCGGCCGGGGCGGGCGTCGTGGATGTCGGCTGCGGAGCGGGGCGCGCGGTGGCGGAGCTGGCCGGGCGCGGGGCGCGGCCGGTCGGCGTGGACGTCAGCGCGGAGACGCTCGCGGTGGCCCGCCACCGGTGGCCGGAGGGCGACTTCCGGCTCGGCGACGCCTGCGCGCTGCCGCTGGAGGACGGCTCGGTGGCGGGCTACCGCGCCGACAAGGTCTTCCACGAGCTGGCCGAGCCGGCGCGGGCGCTGGCGGAGGCGCGGCGGGTGCTCGCGCCGGGCGGCCGGATCGTGCTGGCCGGCCAGGACTGGGACACCTTCGTCATCGACTCCGACGACCCGGCGCTCACCCGGCGGCTCGTGCACGCCCGCGCCGACCTGGTGACCGCGCCCCGGGCCGCCCGGCGGCAGCGCAACCTGCTGCTCGACGCCGGGTTCGAGGACGTGCACGCGGAGGTGCGCACGGAGGTGTTCACGGACGCGGCGATGCTGCCGGTGCTGGCCGGGCTCGCCGCGGCGGCCCGCGCGGCCGGGGCGATCGACGCCGATCAGGAGGCGGCGTGGGTGGCCGAGCAGCGCCGGCGCGCGGAGACGGACCGGCTGTTCCTGGCCCTGCCGTTCTTCCTCGCCTCGGGGGTGAGCCGCTAGTAGGAGACCAGCTCCGCGAAGCGCCGGACGTCCACGTTGCCGCCGGAGAGGATCACGCCGACGCGCCGCGGCGGCTCACCCAGCCGCCCGGCCAGCAGCGCGGCGAGCGGCGTGGCGCCGCTCGGCTCGACGACCGTCTTCATCCGCTCGAACGCCGTCCGCATCGCCTGCCGGATCTCGTCGTCGGAGACCAGGACGACCTCGTCCACCAGGCGCCTGTTGATCGAGAACGTCAGCTCGCCCGGGATCTCGGCCGCCATCCCGTCGGCGATCGTGCGCGGGATCGGGATCGACACGCGCTCGCCGGCGGCCAGCGAGCGCTTGGTGTCGTCGCCCGCCTCGGGCTCCACGCCGATCACCCGGATCCCCGGCAGCAGCCCCTTGGCCGCCGTCGCGCTGCCCGCGATCAGGCCGCCGCCGCCGATGGGGACGACCAGCGCGTCCAGCTCGCCGGCCTCCTCGATCAGCTCCAGCGTCGCGGTGCCCTGACCGGCGATGACGTGCGGGTGCTCGTACGGGGGGATGAGCGTCAGCCCGCGCTCGGCGGCCAGCGCCTCCCCGATCGCCACCCGGTCGCCGGTGTAGCGGTCGTAGGTGACGATCTCGGCGCCGTAGCCGGCGGTGGCCTCGCGCTTGAGCAGCGGGGTGTCCTCCGGCATGACGATCACCGCGCTGCTGCCCAGCTCGCGCGCGGCCAGGGCGACGGCCTGGGCGTGGTTGCCCGAGGAGTAGGTGGCGATGCCCCGCGCGAGCTGCTCCGGCGTCAGCCGCGAGATCGCGTTGTAGGCGCCGCGGAACTTGAACGCCCCCACCCGTTGCAGGTTCTCGCACTTGACGAAGACCTCGGCCCCGGCCAGCGCGTCGAGCGTGCGGGAGCGCAGCACGGGCGTGCGGTGCGCGACCCCTTTGAGGCGGGCCGCGGCGTCGTGGACGTCGTCCAGGGTGACCGGGAGTGCGTCGGGCATGGTTGCTGCTCCTCGAGGCGGGGATCCCACGATAGCGGGAGGTCAGCCGGTGGTGTCCTCGGCGAGGGTGCCGCAGCGGAAGCCTGGCTCGCGGTCCGGGTCGAGCTGCAGGTTGCCGAGGTTCGTGGTCGACATGGAGCGGCGGAAGGTCTCCTGCTTGTCGCAGTCGTAGAAGACGTAGGTGTTCTCCTTCTCGCCGAGCAGCATCATCCAGCGGCCGTCGTAGAGCGGCTTGTCGGTGGCGGCGTCACGCAGCACCGCCCACTGGTCCTGGAAGCCGACGTAGCCGAGCAGGTCGTTGGCCTGGCCGGTCTCCTGCACCTCGACCGCGCCCTTGACCAGGCTGAGGATCAGCACGAAGCCCAGCCCGAGCCCGGTCAGCGCGGCCACCAGCACCGTCATGCCCGCGCGGCCCACCCGCCTGCGGCGCAGCAGCCGGAACGGGATCAGGAAGGCGAGCACGCCGAGCCCCACCGCGACGGCGACCATGATGCCCAGGGTCAGGTCGGCGACCAGGTTGAACAGCCCCCAGTACGTCGCCCCCGACCAAAGCGCGGCCAGCGCGGCGACGATCCACGGGCGCTCGCGCAGCCGCCTGAGCAGCCGACCGGCCGCGCCCCGCGTGATCCTGTCGATGAGCCAGCCGAGGCCGACCAGGACGCCGATGGCCGGGATGAGCGCCAGCAGGAGCAGGATGAGCGTGCCCATGAGCCGGCCCAGCAGGACGGACTGGTCGATGCCGGCCTGCTGCGGGTTGACGCCGAAGACCCAGTAGACCTGCTCGACGCCGAGGTAGAGCACGGCGTACAGCGCGACGCCGACCGGCACCACCACGGCGCCGATGCGCTCCAGGACGGTGAGGACACCGCCGCCGTCCTCCTGCTCCGGCGCGGTGTCGGGCGGAGGCTGCTCCGCGGGCGCGTCGAGAAGGCTCGGGGAGGAGGAATGCATGGGGGTGTCCCTTTCGCGAATCGTGCGGACGTCCGTGACGCCGCGCCGATGCTACAGCCGACAAGTTCCGAAATATTGAACTTTCAGCCATGTGAAGAGGGCGTGCTAATTTCCCTTCCGGACGTTCCACTTCCGGATCAGCGGCGGAGGCCCCATGGAGCCCGGCGCGAGCCCCACGGCCCGGGCCCTGATGACGCTCGACCTGCTTCAGGCCCACCCCGGCATCACGGCCGACCGGCTGGCCGGCAGGCTCGGTGTCTCCGAGCGCGCCGCCCGCCGCTACATCGGCATCCTGCGCGAGGCCGGCATCCCCGTCGAGGCCGTCCGCGGCCCGTACGGCGGCTACCGGCTCGGGCGGGGGCTGCGGCTGCCGCCACTGACGTTCACCGCGGCCGAGGCCCTGGGCCTGGTCATGGCCGTGCTCGACGGCCACCACGACGCGGGCGATCCGTCCGACCCGGTCGGCAGCGCGCTCGGCAAGATCATGCGGGCGCTGCCCGAGCAGGTGGCCGCCCAGGCCGAGGCGGTCCGGCGGACCACCGCGCCCGTGCCCGACCGCGCCGCGGCCCGGCCGGACCCCGACATCACGGCCACCCTCGTCCAGGCGTGCTCGGCCCGCCGCCGGGCGCGGCTCGGCTACCGTTCCGAGGCGGGCAACGAGCGGCTGATCGAGGTGGACCCGTGGGCGGTCGTCGTCCGCCACGGCCGCTGGTATCTGCTGTGCTGGTCCCACACCTCCGCCGGCCGCCGCGCCTACCGGGTCGACCGGGTCGGTGACGTGCGGGTCCTCGACGTCCCCTTCGAGCCGCCCGCCGGGCTCGACCCGGCCGCCGTACTGGAGGAGCACCTGGCCGTCGGCTGGGACCACGAGGTCGAGGTCGTCGTCGAGGCCCCCGCCGAGCGGGTGGCGGGCTGGCTCTCCCGCGTCATGGGCCGCCCCGAACCGCTCGGCGCCGCCACCACCCGGCTGGTGGGCAGCACGAACAACCCGGCCTGGTACGCCGAGGAGCTGGCCAGGCTGCCGGTGCCGTACCGGATCGTGAAATGTCCGGACCTGGTGCGGGCGGCGCGCACCCTGGGGGAGCGGCTGCTCGCCGCGAGCTCCGCACCGGCCGACCGGAGCTGACCGCGCTACTGCAGCGCGGCGATGGCCAGGTCGCGGCTCTCGTAGAAGGAGAGCAGCCGATCCAGTCCCATGATCTTGAAGACGTGGGCGATGTCGGGCTCCAGCCCGGCCAGCCCGAGCCGGGCCCCGGCCTCCTGGGCCCGCTGGTGCGCCATCACGAGCACGGAGATGCCCGTGGAGTCGCAGAACGGCAGCGCCGACAGGTCGATCACCAGCCCGTCGCCGGGCGCGAGCGCCACCTGGTCGAGCGCGGCCTGGAGCCGCGGCGAGGTGTGGTGATCGAGGTCGCCGGCGACGACCAGCACGTGGATGCGAGCCGAATGCGGTTGGTAGGTGACGGTCAGACCGGGATCCTGCTGCACCGAGGCTCCTGAGAGAGGGGTGGGTCCTCGCGCCTGGGGAAGAGGGGCACGAGCCATGGGGTGATCTGCCCTATTCTACGTACTGGCGAGCTGGTGTCTGACCTGCCCGGCTACGAACGAAAGGGTCTCGTGTGGCACGCGACGACGCTGAGCGCGGCCCGGTGCCGGCCGCGGGGGCCGGGATCTTCACCGTGGACGACGAGATCGGCCGCGAACTCGCCCTGGTGGACTGGCGCGCCACCCCGCTCGGCCCCCCGGAGGAGTGGCCGCAGAGCCTCCAGACGGCCGTGAGCATCCTGCTGTCGTCCCGCTTCTCCATGTGGATGGCGTGGGGGCCGGAGCTCACGTTCTTCTGCAACGCCGCCTACCGCCGCGACACCCTCGGCAGGAAATACCCGTGGGCGCTCGGCCGCCCGGCCAGCGAGGTGTGGGCGGAGATCTGGGGCGACATCGGGCCCCGCATCCACGCCGTGCTCGACACCGGCCGGGCCACCTGGGACGAGGCGCTGCTGCTGTTCCTGGAGCGGGCCGGCTATCCGGAGGAGACCTACCACACCTTCTCCTACAGCCCGCTGCGCGACGACGACGGCGCGGTGGTCGGCATGCTCTGCGTGGTCAGCGAGGAGACCGACCGGGTCGTCGGCGAGCGGCGCATGGCGACCCTGCGCGACCTCGGCTCCGACCCCAGCGTGGTGCGCACCGAGCAGGAGATGCTGGCCTTCGCCTGCCGCCAGCTCGGGCAGAACCCGCAGGACCTCCCCTTCACCATCACCTACCTGTTCGACGACGAGGGCGGCGCGCGGCTGGCCGAGGCGACCGGCATCCCGGCCGGGCACCCGGCCGCCCCGATCGTCCTGCCCGCCGACGACCCCCACCCGGTGTGGCCGCTCGCCGCGCTGGCCCAGGGCGAGTCCGAGCTGGTGGCGCTCGACGGCGCGCCGTTCACCGGCCTGCCGGCCGGACACTGGAACGAGCCGCCCACGCAGGCGCTCGTGGTGCCGCTGCTCCAGCAGGGCGGCGGGCCGTACGGGTTCCTGGTGGCCGCGCTCAACCGCTACCGGCCGCTGGACGACGGCTACCGCGGCTTCGTCGAGCTGGCCGCCGGCCACGTCGCGGCCGGCATCTCCTCCGCCCGCAGCTACCAGGCCCAGCAGCGGCGGGCCGAGGAGCTGGCCGAGCTGGACCGGGCGAAGACCGTCTTCTTCTCCAACATCAGCCACGAGTTCCGCACCCCGCTCACCCTGATCATGGGGCCGGTGCAGGAGCTGCGCGGCGCGCTCGCCGACGCCTCCCCGCAGGTGCGCCAGGACCTCGAGGTCATCCACCGCAACGGGCTGCGCCTCGGCAAGCTCGTCAACACGCTGCTCGACTTCTCCCGCCTCGAGGCCGGCCGCATGCAGGCCCGCTACGAGCCGGTGGACCTCGCGGCCGTCACCGCCGAGCTGGCCAGCGTCTTCCGCTCCGCCATCGACAAGGCCGGGCTGGAGTTCGTGGTCGACTGCCCCCCGCTCGCCGAGCCGGTCCACCTCGACCGGAGCATGTGGGAGAAGGTCGTGCTCAACCTGCTGAGCAACGCGCTGAAGTTCACCTTCGAGGGCTCGGTCGGCATCAGCGTGCGCGAGCACGACGGGCACGCGGTGGTGACGGTCACCGACACGGGCATCGGCATCCCGGCCGAGGAGCTGCCGCGGCTGTTCGAGCGGTTCCACCGGATCGAGAGCGCCCGCTCGCGCTCCCACGAGGGCAGCGGCATCGGACTGGCCCTGGTGCAGGAGCTGGTCGGCCTGCACGGCGGCACCATCGCCGCCGACAGCGTCGAGGACGAGGGCACCACGTTCACCGTCCGGCTGCCCTTCGGCGCCGCGCACCTGCCTCCTGACAGCATCATCGCGCCCGGCGCGGCCGAGACGGTCACGGCCGGCGCCGACCCGTACGTCCAGGAGGCCCTGCGCTGGCTCCCCGAGGACGACGGCGTCGCCCAGCCGGCGGCCGAGGTCCCCGCCGGAGCCGGCCTGCCGGCACCGGACGGCGGCGCGGCGGCCCGGGTGCTGATCGCCGACGACAACAGCGACATGCGCGAATACCTCGTCCGGCTGCTCAGGGGCGCCGGCTACCACGCCACCGCCGTCGGCGACGGGCTGGAGGCCCTGGACGCCGTCCGCGCGGACGCGCCCGACCTCGTGGTCAGCGACGTCATGATGCCGCGCCTCGACGGCCTTGCCCTGGTCTCGGCGCTGCGGTCCGACCCGCGCACCGCCGGCGTGCCGGTGCTGCTGCTGTCGGCCCGCGCCGGGCAGGAGGACTCGATCGAGGGCCTGGAGGCGGGCGCCGACGACTACCTGGTCAAGCCGTTCTCCGCCGCCGAGCTGCTGGCGCGGGCGCGGGCCAACGTGGAGCTGGCGCGGATGCGCAACCACCACACCCGGTGGCGCACCGCCATGATCGACTCGCTGCAGGAGGCGTTCTTCGTCACCGACGAGACCGGCGCGGTGATCGAGGTCAACTCCGCCTTCACCGACATCCTCGGCTACGGGCCCGAAGACCTGCCGTACGCGGCCGAGCACCCCTGGTGGCCGGACGTGAACGCGGATCCGCAGGCGCACGCCCTGGTCGCCGAGGCGTTCGAGCGCATGATGCGCGAGGGCAGGGGCAGCAACGTCGTCCCTGTCACCCACCGGGACGGGCACCAGGTGTGGATCACGTTCACCTTCAACGCGGTCACCGACCCCGACACCGGCCGCCGCCGCGTCGTGGGCACCATGCGCGACGTCACCGCCGAGCACTACCTCGTGCAGCGCGAGAGCGCGCTCGCCGCGCTCAGCATGCGCGTCTCCCAGGCCGTCAACCTGACCGACGCCCTGGCCGGCGGGCTGGAGGCGTTGCAGGAGGTGTGGCGGGCCCGGCAGGTCCTCGCCGCGGTGTGGAACGACGGCCGGCCACGCGGCCTGGCCCGCGCGCCCGCGGGCGGCGACTGGCCGGACCTGCCCGAGGAGCTGCGGGAGAAGCTGGCCGCGCTGCGCGACCAGCCGCCACTCCGCCCGGTCGCGCCCGGCGCGGACGGCGCCGGCATCACCCTCGAACACCCCGAGGGACTGCTCACCGTCTGGGTCGACCTCAGCCAGAACCGGCCTTTCACCAGTGAGGACCAGACCCTGCTGGCGCTGCTCGCCGGCCACCTCGGCCAGGGCCTGCACCGGGTGCACCAGCTCGACCAGCAGCGCGAGGCCGCCGTGGCGCTCCAGCGGGCCATCCTGGGCCCGTCCGAGCTGCCCGACGGCTTCGCCGTCCGCTACGAGCCGGCCGGCCGCCCCCTGGAGGTCGGCGGCGACTGGTACGACATCGTGCCGCTGTCCGGCGGGCGCATCGGGATCGTGGTCGGCGACTGCGTGGGGCGCGGGCTGGAGGCCGCCGCCGTCATGGGGCAGCTGCGCAGCGCCTGCCGGGCCCTGCTGCTCCAGGACGCCGGGCCCGCGCAGGTGTTCACCGCGCTCGACAGGTTCGCCGCGCTCATCCCCGGCGCCAAGTGCACCACCGCCTTCTGCGGCGTGCTCGACACCGCCACCGGCGAGCTCGTCTACTCCAGCGCCGGCCACCCGCCCGGCATCCTCGCCCACGCCGACGGCAGCACCCAGCTCCTGGAGGGCGGCCGGGCGGCCCCGCTCGCCGTGCCGATGGGCAGGCCGCGACCGGAGGCGAGGTGCACCATGCCGCCCCGGTCCACGCTGCTCGTCTACACCGACGGGCTGGTCGAGCGGCGCCGGCGTCCGCTGACGGTCGGCATCGACGAGGCCAGCGCGGCCGTACAGGCGGGCTGCGCCGCCCCCATCGAGGCGCTCGCGAGCGAGGTCATGGCCAGCCTCACCCCGGACGGCGGCTTCAGCGACGACGTCGCGCTGCTCCTCTACCGCCAGCCCGCCCCGCTGGAGGTCGCCTTCCCCGCCGAGTCCAGCCAGCTCGCCCCCGTACGCGCGGCGCTGCGCGACTGGCTGAGCCGCTGCCAGCTCGCCCCCGCGCAGATGCAGAACGTGCTCGTGGCGGCGGGTGAGGCGTGCGCCAACGCCATCGAGCACGGCCACCGCGACGCCCCCGGCCGGACGATCCGCCTGCGGGCGGTCGCCACCGGCAGCGGCCTGCACCTCACCGTCACCGACACCGGTCGCTGGAAGATCCCCGAGCCCGAGGCCAACCCGCACCGCGGACGGGGCGTCGCGCTCATGCGCGCCCTGATGAACGAGGTCTCCATCCACCCCGGCGCCGCCGGGACCACCGTCGACCTGCAGACGAGGATCTCACGATGACCGCACCTCTCACCGTGGTCGCCTCGCAGCGGCCGGACGGCACCCTGGTCCTCGCCTGCGTGGGCGAGATCGACATGAGCAACGCCGGCGCGCTGGAGGAGGCGCTGGCGGGCGCCGACGGCGGCGGCACGGTGCTGGTCGACCTGAGCGCGGTCGAATATCTCGACAGCGCGGGCCTGACCGTGCTGTTCTCCCACGTCGAACGCATCCGGCTGGTCGCCAACCCGCTGATCGAACCCGTTCTGACGATCTCGGGGCTCGCCGAGCTCACCACCGTCGAGGGCCTCACGGACGACAAGGGGGAAGATGTCGGCCAATGAGAGGCCCGACCCGCCGGCCGACGTGCTCGACCAGGCGGCGGCCGTGTTCGGGCTGCTGTCCTCGCCGTCCCGGCTGCACATCGTGTGGGCGCTGGCGCAGGGCGAGTGCGATGTGTCCGGGCTGGCCGAACGGGTGGGTGGCGCGCTGCCCGCGGTCAGCCAGCACCTGGCCAAGCTCAAGCTGGCGGGCCTCGTCCGGTCGCGGCGCGAGGGCCGCAGGGTGGTCTACCTCATCGACGACCAGGACATCGTGACCACGGTGCAGGGCCTGGTCGGCCGGCTCGCCGAGCGGCGGGGCCCCGGGGAGCGCGCCCGTGGTCTGGGCGCCTGAGACTGCCGACACCCCGCTCCGGGTCCTGCGGCGGCTGGAGAGCGGTCCGCGCGGTCTCGTCACCGCCGACGCCGAGGCCCGGCTGCTCGACCACGGCGAGAACGTCGTCCCGTCCCGGCTGCCGCCCACCTGGCCGCGCCGGCTGCTCCGCAGCCTGCGCGACCCGTTCACGCTGGTGCTGCTGGGGCTGGGGCTGGTCAGCGCGCTCATCGCGTCCTGGGCGACGGCGGGCGTCATCGTCGTCCTCGTCCTGGTGAGCTGCCTGCTGCGCTCCAACGGCGAACATCGCGCCGACCGCTCGACGGCCGCGCTGCGCAAGCTGGTCGCCACCACGACGACCGTACGGCGGCGCGCCACGAAGGACGCCGAGCCGGAGGAGCGGGAGATCCCGGCCGACCAGCTCGTGCCCGGAGACGTGATCAAGCTGGGCCCAGGGGACCTGGTGCCCGCCGACGCGCGGCTGCTGCGGGCCAACGGCCTGACCGTGCACCAGGCACAGCTCACCGGGGAGTCCGCGCCGGTGGCCAAGCGGGCGCTCGACCTGCCGGAGGGCGACGAGCACCTGCTGTGGCAGGGCAGCAGCGTGGCCTCGGGGAGCGCGCTCGCCGTGGTGACCGCGACGGGAGCGGCCACCCGCTTCGCCGGCGCCTACGCCGTCCCCCCGCCCGGTGCGCGGCTTTCCCGGCGGGCGGGGCCCGGAGTGCGGCTTTCCCGGCGTGCGGGCGCGCGGTTACCGCGAGGCCGGGCCGGGCGGCGGACGTCGGCCTTCGACCGGTCCGTGTACGGGCTCTCCTGGGTCCTGGTCCGGGGCATGCTGGTCATCCCGCCGGTCGCCCTGGTCGCCAACGCGGTGCTGCGCGGCAAGGGGCTGGAGGCGCTGCCGTTCGCGGTGGCCGTGGCGGTCGGGCTGACGCCCGAGATGTTGCCCGTCGTGGTGACCACCGTGCTGGCCAGGGGGTCGGCGCTGCTGGCGCGGCGCGGCGTGATCGTCAAACGGCTGTCCGCGCTGCCCGACATGGGCGCGATCGACGTCCTGTGCATGGACAAGACCGGCACGCTCACCCGCGACCGCCCGGTGCTGAGCGGGTCCGTCGGCCCCGGCGGGCGGCCCGACCCCGAGCCGCTGCGCTGGGCGGCCGTCAACGGCCTGGTGACGCTGCACCTCGCCGACCCGCCCGCCCCCGACCCGCTCGACGAGGCCATCCTCGCCGGCGCCCCCGAGCAGCTGGGCGAGGTCGAGGGACTGGACGCGGTGCCGTTCGATCCGCTGACCCGGGTCTCCCGCGCGCTCGTACGCGACGGCGACGACGTCGTCGTGGTCGTCAAGGGCGCCGTCGAGGCGGTGCTGGAGCGGTGCGCGACGAGCGAGCGCGAGCGGCGGCGCGCCGCCGCCACCGCCGCCGCCCTGGCGCGGTCCGGCGCGCGCGTGCTGGCCGTGGCCCGCGGGCCCGCGTCCGCGCAGGAGGCCGTGGCCCACCGGACCGCGTTCGCCCAGGAGGCCGTGGCCCGTGGGACCGCGTCCCCCCAGCCCCGCCTGGACGAGGCCGGAGAGCGCGGCCTCACCCTCGTCGGCTTCGTCACCCTGGCCGACGAGCCCTCCCCGGACGCCGCGGCCGCCCTCGCGCTGCTGGCCCGCCGTGGCGTCAAGGTCAAGATCCTGACCGGCGACCATCCGGGCACGGCGGCCAGGATCTGCCGCGAGCTGGGCCTGGAGGCGGGCGAGGTGGCCGACGCGGCCGGCCTCACCGCCGCCGGGGCCGAACGGGCCACGGTGATCGCCCGCTGCACACCGGAGCAGAAGGCCCGCGTGGTACGCGCGCTGCGCGCCGCCGGGCACACCGTCGGCTTCCTCGGCGACGGCGTCAACGACCTGCCCGCCATGCGCGCCGCCGACGTCGGCATCTGCCCGCGCTCCGCCGTGGACGTCACCCGCGAGGCCGCCGACGTCGTGCTGGCCGGCAAGGACCTTTCCGCCATCGGCCAGGCGGTCGTCGTGGGCCGGCGCAGCAGCGGCAACATCGTCACCTACCTGCGCATCGCCCTGTCCTCGAACCTGGGCAACGTGATCGCCATGCTGGTCGCCGGGCTGGCGCTGCCGTTCCTGCCGATGCTGCCCGTCCAGGTGCTCGCCCAGAACCTCTGCTTCGACGCCGCCCAGCTCGCCCTCGCCTTCGAGCGGCCAGGCCCGGCCGTGCTGCGCCGCCCGTTCCGGCTGCGGCGGCAGGCCGTGCTCCGCTTCATCGCGGGGTTCGGCCTGGTGAACGCGGGCGTCGACCTGGTCACGTTCGCGGTGCTGACCCGCGTCCACGGCGTGCTGGACGAGTCGGCCTTCCACACCGGCTGGCTGGTCGAGAACGTGCTCACCCAGGCCGCCATCATGCTGCTCCTGCGCCCCGTCGCGCGGGTGTCGCGCCCGCTCGGCCTGGCCACGGGCGCGCTCGCGGCGGCCGGCCTGCTGCTGCCGCTCTCGCCGCTCGCGCCGGTGCTGGGGCTGGTCGCGCTGCCCGTCACGAGCCTGCTGTGGCTGCTGCTGGTGCTGGTCCTGTACGCCGGGGTGCTGGTGGCGCTCACTACCCGTACGAGACGCAAGGCGTGATACTTGGTCCGCCCGGCACATGATCGACCAGGGGAGCAGACCGATGGAGTCCAGGGGCCAGACGGCCGAAATCATGATCGCGGAGGCCCGCAAGGCGTTATGGGTGATGGTCGGGTTCCTGGCCGTCATCTGGGTCCTGCAGATCCCCAACTGGCTGTCCGGCTACGCGCTCAGCCGCGAGTACGGCGTGCAGGCGTGGCACCCGGAGACGCTGCCGGGCATCATCTCCTCGGCGTTCCTGCACTGGAGCTGGGAACACATCGAGGCCAACTCGGGGCCGCTGTTCGTCTTCGGCTTCCTCGCCGCCTACCGGGGCGTGGCCAAGTTCTTCAGCGTGACGGCGCTCATCGTCCTGGTCAGCGGGCTCGGTGAGTGGTTCACCGCGGACCCGGACGCCGTCGGGGCAGGGGCGAGCGGCGTCGTCTTCGGATATTTCGGGTACGTCCTGGTGCGCGGCGTCTTCGACCGGCACCTGATCGACATCGTGATCGGCGTGGTCATGGCGCTGTCCTTCGCCTACCAGTTCGCCGGGCTGCTGCCGCAGGAGGGGATCGGCTGGCAGGCGCACCTGTTCGGGTTCCTGGCCGGCACGCTGGGTGGCTGGATCTTCCGCGACCGCAGGCCCGCCGCCTCCAAGCCCGCCGCCTCGCCCGCATCCGGCGGCTCGCGTTCGTCCCTCCACAAGGAACTGGACGACCTCGGGCTCTGAGCGCGTACGCCCGGCGGAGTACGCGCCCGGGTGCCCGACGTGGTGAGCGGCCGTCCCCTAGGGCGGACCCCTGAGGACCAGGGCGGTAGACCCTGACCCCGCCGTACCCGCGGTGGCGTAGCACGAGTGCCGCCCGAGGCCGGATGTCCGGCGCCTCCCGATTCAGGAGTCTTGAGCACGACGGAAACGACTTCTTCGACAGGGAGCGCGACATGACCGCCGCCATCGAGACCATGATCTCCAAACTGGCCGCCTGGCTGAGCCGGCACAGCATCGACATCCTGCGGATCAGCCTCGGGCTGGTCTTCGTGGCCTTCGGGACGCTCAAGTTCTTCCCGGGGGTGAGTCCGGCGGAGGCGCTGTCGGTGGCCACGCTGGAGAGGCTGTCCATGGGCCTGCTGTCGGGGTACGCCGCGCAGGCCGTGATCGCCGGACTGGAGGTCTTCATCGGCCTCACGCTGGTGACGGGCCGGCTGCTGAAGACCGGGCTGGTGGTGATGGCCGGTGCGCTGGCCGGGTTCTTCGCACCGTACGCGCTGTTCTTCACCGATCTGTTCCCCGGCGCGCCCACGCTGGAGGCGCAGTACATCTTCAAGGACATCGTCCTCGCCGCCGCGGCCCTGGTGATCGGCGCCCGCGCCCTCGGCGCCCGCCTGGTCCCCGCCCGCGCCGCTCTGTGAGCCCCGGGTTCTGCGAGGTCAGGCCGCTTCCGTATGCTCCCCCGCATGACCGCCCGCGCCACCCGCGACACCGGACTCACCCTGCGCGAGCTGCTCGCCTTCGACGAGGGCGGCATCCTGCGGCTGCTGCTCGCGCCCTCCGGGCAGGACGTGGCCATCACCGGGATGATCATCGGTGAGGAGGGGGCGGCCCGCTCGTACGAGGGGCGGATCGTCCTGGCGGTGGGGGTGCTGCCGTCGGTGAACGACTTCATCCGCGAGGCCGCCGGACGCGGCGCCGTCGCCGTCGTGCTGCGCGACGACCCCAGCCTCGACCCGGCCCCCGAAGACGTACAGGCTGAGCCGGGTCCAGGGACGGGGGCTGAGGCGGGGGCGGTCGCGGTCGCGGAACGTGCCGGGGTCGCGCTGCTCGCCCGCGCCGCCTGGGCCGACTGGGACGACGTGGCCACCCTGGTGCGCTCGGCCGCCGCCTACGCCGGAGCCGGGCGCGGGGACCGGATGGCCGACGTCACGGCCGGCGGCGGGCTGGCGGCGCTGGCGTCGGCGGTGGCCGAGTTCACCGGCGGGTCGATCACCATCGAGGACACCGCGTTCCGGGTGCTGGCCTACTCCGCCATCGGGCCCGAGGCCGACGAGCTGCGCCGCTCCACCATCCTCGGCGGCCGGGTGCCCGACTGGCGGGTGGAGGAGCTGCGGCGCAGCGGGCTGCTGCGTACGTTGTGGTCCTCCGACGAGGTGATCCACCGGCCCGCCGACGGCTCCAGCCCGGAACGGCTCATCATCGCCATCCGCAGCGGGCGGGAGATGCTCGGCTCCATCTGGGCCGCCGCCGACGCCGGCGGCCCGTTCACCGAAGGCGCGGCGCGGGCGCTGCGGCGGGCGGCCGAGGTGGCGGTGCCGTACCTGGTGCAGCACCGGCTGCGGGAGAGCGGCGCGCGGCGGCGCGAGGAGCACGCGCTGCGCGCCCTGCTGGCGGGCCGCGGGGACATGAGCACCCACGCCTGGACCCTCGGCCTCGCCCCGGACCAGCCCTGCGCGGTCGTGATCGCCGACCCCACCGACCTGGCCCATCCCCCCACCCCCGCACCCCCCGTCTCCATCACCCCGCCCCCTGCACCGCCGGCTGCCGCGTCCGCCGCGCCGTCGGCTGCCACGGTTGCCGCCTCGTCGGCCGCCGTCACCCCAGCGGCCACGTCCGCCACAGCTGATGGGCAGCGGGAGGCAGTGGTGGAGCGGACGATGGGGCTGTTGGCCGTGCAGGCGGTCTCCTACCGGGCCGGAATTCGGGTGCTGCGGGATGGCGGGCGGGTGATGGCGTTGGTGCCGGTGCGGCGGGGTGCCGAGCGGGACGTGCTGGCCCTGGCCCGGGAGCTGGACACCCTGGCCGCTTCGCTGGGAGGCGCGGCCCAGGGTGCGGGGCCGGTGTGGGTGGGGGCGGGGCCGGTCGTGCCGTCCCCGCTGCGCGCCGCCGACTCCCGCGCCGACGCCGAGCTGGTCGTCCGGGTGCTGCGCGAGCGGGCGGCGAGCGTCGCGCAGGAGCCGGCGGCCGGAGTCGGGCCAGCCGGTGGCGGAGGGACTGCCGACGATCGGCGGGCTGCCGGTGAGGGGTGGGCGGCTGGTGAGGGGCGGGGGCCGCGTCGGTATGCGTCGGCCGGCGAGTTGGGTGCTGCCCTGGATGTTCAGCGGGTGCTGGACGCGGTGCGTCCGGTCTGGGAGCGGGGTAGCGGCCCCGTGTACGACCTGGTGCGGGCCGATCTCGCGGCGGGCGGTGAGTTGGTCCGATCGCTCGCCGCGTACCTGGACGCCTCCTGCGACGTCGGCCGGGCGGCCAAGCGGCTGGTCCTGCACCCCAACACCCTGCGCTACCGGCTGCGCCGCGTCCGCGACCGGTACGGCGTGGACCTGGACGACCCCGATGTCCGGCTCATGCTCACCCTCGCGGTCCGTCTGGCGACCCGCCCGCCGCGCTGACCTCTTTTGGCCGTACGGACAGAGCCGGTCGTGACCTTTGGCCGGGCGGACGAAGACGATCGGGCTCCGTATGCCCGAATCTGTTTTGGTCCCAGTCCGAAAGCCACGCACCCCCCGTGTCCGTCCAGGAGCCCCGTACCGTGATCCACGGCAGCCCCACGCTCTCCCCCGCCCGCACCACCGCCGACCGGGTGGCCGACGTCGTCCGGCACGCGGTCATGACCGGCGCGGTCGGTCCGGCCCACCCGGTCGCCGGCTTCGTCGACGTCGAGGCCGTACGCGACTCGGTCGCCGCCCTGCGCGAGGCGTTCGCCCCCGCGCCCCGGGTGCTGCACACCTTCGCCGCCAAGGCCGCGTCCCTGATCCCGGTCCTGCGGCTGCTCGCCGAGCAGGGCATGGGCTGCGAGGTCGCCAGCCCGGGTGAGCTGCGTATCGCGCTCGACGCCGGGTTCGCGCCCGGCGACATCGTCCTCGACTCGCCCGCCAAGACGCGCGCGGAGCTCGCCGAGGCGCTGGCGCTCGGGGTCGCGGTCAACGCCGACAACCTCGACGAGCTGCGCCGCATCGACGAGCTGCGCGGGCCCGGGTCCGCGTCGGTCGTCGGGCTGCGGGTGAACCCGCAGGTGGGCAGCGGCTCCATCGGCGCGATGAGCACGGCGACGGCCACGTCCAAGTTCGGGGTGACGCTGCGCGACCCGGGCAACCGTGAGCGCGTGGTGCGCGCCTTCGCCGAGCGTCCCTGGCTGACCCGCCTGCACGCGCACGTCGGCTCCCAGGGCTGCCCGCTGGAGCTCATCGCGGCGGGCATCGCCGAGACGTACGCGCTGGCCGAGGAGATCAACGCCGTCCTGGGCGAGCGCCGGATCACCAGCCTCGACATCGGCGGCGGCCTGCCGGTGAACTTCGCCGACGACGAGACCACCCCCACCTACGCCGAGTACGTGGCCGCGCTCCAGGCCGCCGTCCCCGGGATCCTCGACGGCCGGTACGCGCTGGTCACCGAGTTCGGCCGCTCCCTCCTGGCCAAGAACGGCTTCATCGCCGCCCTGGTCGAGTACACCAAGGACGCGGGCGGGCGGCGGATCGCGATCACGCACGCGGGCGCGCAGGTCGCGACCCGCACGGTGTTCATGCCGGAGGCGTGGCCGCTGCGGGTGGCCGCGTACGACGCCGACGGGCTGCCGAAGGACGGCCCGCTCCTGGTGCAGGACGTGGCCGGGCCGTGCTGCTTCGCCGGGGACGTGGTCGCGCACGCCAGGGAGCTGCCGGAGCTGGCGGAGGGCGACGTGGTCGTGTTGCGCGACACCGGGGCGTACTACTTCTCGACGCCGTGGGCGTACAACAGCCTGCCGTACCCGGGGGTGCACGGCTTCACGGTCGCGGACGGCGGCGAGGTGCGCCTGGCCACCGTACGGACCGCGCAGACCCTCGACGAGATCGCGGCGACCAGCGGCCTGGCGTACGCAGGAGCACTGGGCGGCCTCCTGGAGCCGGCCCTCTGACCTAGGCTGGCAGCCGTGGCCGAGTTGATCTCCGTCGATGTTCCTGAGGCGTTCGCCGAGTCCTACGGCACCCAGGGCGCCGAGGCGCGGGCGTGGCTGGCCGAGTTGCCCCGGCTGGGCGGGGCGTTCCTGGACCGCTGGGAGCTGCGGCCGGACGGTTCGCCCGCTCACGGCATGGCGTCGCTGGTCCTGCCCGTGCTCCGGGCCGACGGAACGCCCGCCGTGCTGAAGCTTCAGCAGCCGCGGGAGGAGACCGCCGGCACCGCGGCCGGGCTGCGGGCGTGGGACGGCGACGGGATCGTACGCCTGCTCGACCATGACGAGGGCAGCGCCACGCAGCTGCTGGAGCGGCTGGACGCGGCCAGGCCCCTGTCCTCGGTCGCCGACGACACGAAGGCGCTGCGGATCCTGGCCGAGCTGATGGCGCGGCTGACCGCGGTGCCCGCCCCGCCGGGCCTGCGGCGGCTGTCGGACCTCGCCGCCGCCATGCTCGACCAGGTCCCGGAGGCGGTGCGGGCCCTGCGTGACCCCGCCGACCGGCGGCTGGTGCGCACCTGCGCGTCCGCCGTGGCCGAGCTGGTGGGCGAACCCGGCGACCGCCTGCTGCACTGGGATCTGCACTACGACAATGTCCTCGCCGGAGAGCGCGAGCCCTGGCTGGCCATCGACCCCGAACCGCTGGCCGGCGCCCCGGGGTTCGAGCTGCTGCCGGCGCTGGACAACCGGTGGGACGAGGTGGAGGCCACCGGTGACGTGGCTCGCGCGGTGCTCCGGCGGTTCGACCTGCTGACCGAGGTCCTGGGTCTGGACCGGGGCCGGGCGACCGGCTGGACACTCGGCCGCGTGCTGCAGAACGCCTTGTGGGACGTCGAGGACGGCAAGGCGACGCTGGAACCCGCCCAGGTCGCCATCGCCGCCGCTCTGCTCAGCCGTCGGTAATGGCGGCCTCCCACGTCCGCAGGTACGACTCCGCGCCCGCCGCGAGGTCGCGTACCAGGTCCTGGCCGGCGAGGTGACGCATGTCCTCGATCCAGTCGGGGACCAGGCCGTAGTGGGCCACCCCGTCCACGTTGACGTCCCAGACACGTTCGCCGGTGCGCGGCCGGTCCAGCACCACGCTCCCGTCGTACGAGGTGAACGGGTACGTCACCGGGTTCGCGGCGTTGCCGGCGCGCGGCCCGGGCAGCTTGCCCATGCCGTTGACGTCGAGCCCGTAGCCGTAGCCCGGCACCTGGTAGCGCTGCCGCAGCGGCGCCGTGCGCCGCCACTCCGCGACGAACTCGGTGGCGTCGTGGCCGTACTGGGTGACCATGCCGCCGAGGGCGTAGATGCGGGGGAGGAAGTTCGGGTCGGCCCAGCTGTGGGAGGAGATGACGCCGGGGTAGCGGGCCGCCTCCAGCAGGTCGAGCGTACGGCCGGCGGCCTTGACGCTCATGTGGTCGAGCTCGATCAGCATGCCGCGCCTCATCAGGCCCTGGACCATGTACTCGCCGAGTGCGGTCAGGCCCCGGGTGTTGCAGTGCGGAGCCGGCGGATAGAGCGGCAGCGACACGCCGGGCGGGAGCAGCCGGGCGATCTGGTCGGGGAGCACGCCGGCCGGGTCGATCGGGTTGTCGTGCTCGGGGCCGGTGCACGTGCGGGCCTGCCAGAACGAGCCGGTGGCGAGCAGGTTGCCGACGTTGACGATCGCGCCCTGGGTACCGGAGTCGAAGCGTACGCCGCACAGCGCGTTGTCGTACTTGTGGCAGACGAACATGGTGCGCACGCCGAGCGCCCGCATCTCGTCCAGGCCCCGGTCGATCTGGGCCTTGGTGCACTGCGGGATGCCGAGGATCTGGCGGCAGCCGAACGGCTCGGAGGTCTCGACGCCGAGCACGACGGCCAGCTTGCCGGCCCCGATCACCTGCCTGGCCTCGGCGGGATCGGCGACGATGCGGAACCACCCCTTGCCGGGGCCGCCCGCCTCGGCGTCGATGTGGGCCTGCAGCTCGCGGGCGCGCTGCGCCTGGAGCCTGATGGAGGTCATCTCGTCGCAGGAGTACTTCTTGAGCGGGTAGATCGCGCAGAGCTGCCGGTTGGCCACCAGGTGGTTGACCAGCACCCGCAGCCCGCCCCGCCAGGCGCGCTCGACCCAGGTGTAGTACGCCTGCTGGTGGGTGAGCGAGTCGTGCGCCGGCCAGTCGCGGAAGGTGGGCCAGCCGACGGGGTCGTGAGATCTGATTGCGTAGACACTCCAAACCCTTTACGCTCGGTACATGCCCCCCGAAAAACCCCAGCTCAGAGCAGCTATCTATGATCGCGTCTCCAAGGACAAGCGGCGCGACGCCCGATCCGTCGAAGAACAGAAGGTCGCCAACGTCACGCACTGTGACAGGCACGGGTGGGCCGTCGCTGAGATCTTCACCGACAACGACAAATCCGCCTCCCGCTACGCGCGGGGAGGCCGGCCCGACTGGGAGCGACTCCTGGAAGCGCTCGCGGGCGGCGCGTTCGACGTCCTTGTCATGTGGGAGCCCAGCCGCGGCGGGCGCGAGCTCCAGGGATGGTCGACGCTGCTCAACCTCTGCCAGGAGCAGGGCGTCCTCATCCACATAACGTCCCATGACCACACCTATGATGTCCGTAAGCCTCGCGATCGGCGGTCGCTGGCGGAGGACGGCGTGGACTCGGAATACGAATCAGGCAAGATCAGCGAACGGATCAGGCGCGGCACCCGCGCCAGAGCCGCCGAAGGCCGCCCCCACGGCCCCGCCCGCTACGGCTACCGCCGCGTCTATGACCCCGCCACCGGCGCCCTCGTCGGTCAGGTCATCGAACCGGACGAGGCCGCCGTCGTCCGAGAGATGGCCGACTGGGTGAAAAGCGGCGTGACCCTCGAAGGGATTGCCCGGCGCCTGAACGGCCGCGGCACCCCCGCGCCTCGGGCCGAGCACTGGCAGGCGGGCCCCATCAAGCGGATGCTGCTGCACCCGTCGTATCTGGGCTACCGCGTCCATAACGGTGAGCGGATCAAGAGCGAGGAGTGGTTCCCGCCCATCCTGGACGAGCACGTCCACTACATGCTGGTCGCCAGGCTCACGAACCCGGAACGCGGCGGACCCCGGCCTTCCGCTGTCAAGCACCTGCTTTCCGGGATCGCGCTGTGCGGGATTTGTGGCACGAAGCTGAAGACCGCGCCCCGCGCCGGCGTGGTGCGATACACCTGCCGATCTCTCGACGGTGAGGGGCGTATCGTCACTCATCTCACGCGCGGCAAAGCACGGGTGGACGCCTACGTGGAGAGCGTCACGATCGCCGTGCTGCAGCAGCCGGACGCGCTGGCGGCCATGCTGGACGGCCAGGAGAGCACGAAGCTGAGCGAGGCGCTGGCCCGGCTGGAGAAGGAGCGCGCCGAGTTGGACGCCTTCTATGCGAAGGCGGAGGCGGGGGAGTTGTCCGCCGAGGGGCTGGTGCGGGTGGAGGCGGCCCGGCTGCCGAAGATCCGGGCGATTGAGGGCGAGGTGCGGGACATCCAGTCTGTTCAGTTCATGCCGCACGTCCCACATCTGACCGAGGACGGGCCGGAGCATGTGCCGGCGCGGTGGCGGGGGCTGGATCTGGCGCAGCAGCGTGAGGTGATCGCGTCGCTGTTCACGGTGGAGATCTTGCCTATCGGCTCCGGGCGTAAGCGTTTCGCTGATGAGGAGTCGGTGCGGGTGACACCGAGGAGGGCCTGACCGTAATGGAGAAACTGACGGACCGGTAATGCTTTACTTACCCTTGTTGTCCACTGGGAGTGCAGACCGCCCGCAGGAAACTTCGCTGTCACGTGCGGGAACGCACCACTGAAGGGTGGTGGTCGGCGCGGCGGCGTTGGAGCGTTCCCCGGACAAACATGTGGAAGGCTCAGAAAAGTAGTTCGACCCTACTGGTCCCCATTGTCGTGAACGCTTAGAGTAACGGGACTGTTGCTCATGGGGAGAACGCGGTGAACGGTGGGCCGCAAGGGCGCGGCCCGGAGGGCAGGACTCGCAAATTGAAAGATCGCACGAATGTCATTCTGGTCGGCGTGGCGGTTCTGGCTTGGGCTGGCGCCGTCGTGCACTCGCTGCCGGAGCTGCGCAACACGGCGATCCTGCTGGTGACGGTAGGGGTGGGGGCCACTACAGCGATCTGCGCAACGGTACGGGCCGGCATGGCCCGGCTGGTGGATCAGGTCGCACGGGTATCCGGCAAGGTCGCAGAGCATGCCGAGAGGATGGAGAAGGCGACGTCGACCCACGCCGAACGGAACGAGAAGGCGACGTCGGACCACGCCGAAATCCTCGCCAAGCATGTTCTCGCCGTTGAGCGGTTCTTCGAGATGGGTGTCCGAAGCGACGCGGTGGCGCGATACGACGCACAAGATCTATCGCCTATCAGTCCGAGGCAACTGCGCCGCCTCGGTTGAAAGCAAAAGATCCAACCGGATGGCCTAGTTTCGGCCATCCGGTTTTGCGCGTTTAAGGCGCTCCTGTTCGAAGCGTCTGGCGCGATTCTCAAGGTGAAGCCGAATAAGAGTCGCCTTTGTCTCGTCCGAGATGTCCGAGGCGTTGATCTCCTCAATTGTCGGGTCTGGCGGAAGGGCGTCCGGGACGATCAGTTCGTCCGGGTGAGCCAGCCCCTCTCCGACTAGGAGTTCGCCGAGTGACTGGTTGCGGCTTCGAGCCTGCTCCCTGAGTGCCTCGACGATGCGGTGAGGCGGGGGGATGAGGGCGTCCGTCGAGGCGTGCACCTGGTAGCCCGCCGCCTGCATGAACTGGTCGATGAGGTCGCCGAGTTCGGGGTGCGAGGCGCGCAGTGCGGTGGTGAGGCGCGTGACTGCTTCGACGTCCGGCTGGTGCTTGCCGTGCAGCCATTTGCTGGCGGTGGTGCGGTCACGGCCGGCGAGTTTGCCGATGTCGGCATGGGTGAGTCCGGCGCGGTCCCGGATCTCTTGGAGGGTTGTCCGGAGTAGGTCAGCGTTCCACTCCGACTGACTGGTGTGCACGCACGCACCATAACACGCAACCTGACTCATGTCAGTGCTGTTGCAGCTCGGGATATGGCTGTGACCAGTGGTGCGTGAGTGCACAGCGTGGCCTGAGAGAACAAGATTCCAGCCAGAAGATGTTGCGTGCGTGCACTCCCACATGCAAGAGTGCGTGCATGCACGAACGAACGATGCGGCCCGTCATCAGCCTCCGGCTGAAGGAGTGGGAGCGCCGCATGAACGCCAAAGACCTGGCGACCGACAGCGCTCGTGCCGAGCGGATCGGCGTCAGTCGCACCACCGTCAGCCGAGTCCAGCAAGGACCCTCCGAGCCAGGCGGCATCCGGCCCGGCGAAAACTTCATCGCCGGCGTCCTCTACGCCTTCCCTGACCTGCGCTTCGAAGACGTCTTCGAGATCGAGCAGGTGAGCGCCTGATGATCCCCCAGAACGAGGCCGACTACCTCGCCTACCTCGCGGACCGCTCCCAGCAGCCCGACATCCAGAGGCTCGTCGCCGGATGGGGCCCGCTGGAGCCGGACCAGCTCACGCTCATCGCCCGAGTCCTCGGTGGCATCCGTACCTCTCTGCCCGCGCAGGCGGGGGAGGCGGCATGACCCCCGAGCAGCGCTGGGGTGCCTTCCTGATGACGCTCGGCCTTTCGGTGCGCGTCTCGCAGCTCGCCGCCGTGGACCGCGCCGACCCCGGTGTCGCCGTCTACGTCGGCCGCCACCGCACGCCCTAACGGGCTGCGGGCCCGCCAGACGCCACTGACGGACCCGCTGATCCCGCTCAACCCCAAGTCGGACCACGACCTAGAGAGCAGGACTGATGAGCATCATCTCACCCCCTTCCGAGATCACCAGCCAGACCGCCAACGAGCGAGCCGAGATCATCGCGGGTCTGCGCGCCCTCATCGACATGTTCGAGCAGGTGCCGGAGATCCCGGTCCAGTCGATCCTCGGCTGGGCCGTGGGCGGTCGGGACAAGACTGCGGTGCCCACCATGGAAGCCGCAGCCAAGGCCGTGCAGCAGGCCGGCATCGCTCACGAGTACAGCGTCCACGAGCACGGCCGGACGCTGTGGATCGAGGTCGGCGGCATCAGCTTCAGCGTCTCCCACGTGCACGACGCGGCGTACGCGGCCCACAGGGCGCGCCGCTCCTACGACCAGGTTGTGCAGGTGGGCGCGTGAGTACCGCCGAGCTGACCATCCGGATCGCTGCCGACCTTGAGGTGGGCGACACCTACCACCGCGAGCCCGGCTACAGCGTGGTCGTCACCGAGCTCAACCCGCCCACTCGGGAGGCTGCCATGGCTCACGGGGAGCGTGAGGTGTGGTCGGGCGGCATGTGGTGGACGCTGCTGGCTGTCGAGCGGGTGGACGCCACTCCGAGCGACCGCCGCGTGGCCGCGCACCTGGCCGCCGAGCAGGACGGGGGCGTCGCGTGAACGCCGCCTCGATCCTCGCCGACGCCATCACCGTCCTGGAGCAGCGCGGCATGTGCTCCAGCAACTTCGTCATCGCCTCGGGTGCGGTGGACGCCTTCGGCGCTCTCGCCGTCGCCGCCGGCTCCGAGCCGGACGTGTGGATGGGACTCAGCGACTGGAACGCGCCCTGGGAGCCGTCCGACCGCCAACTCGTGGACGCCGCCTTCTACCTCGCCGAGCTGGTCCTGCCCGGCCGTGACGTGGTGGGCATGCCGCTGGACGACCTGATCACGGATGTCGGTGACCGGTTGGACGCCATGTCCCTGCATGAGGTGCTGGACGCGCTGGCCAAAGCCGCACACGAGGCGGGCCTCGCCGAGAAGGCGGAGGCGCGGGCATGAGCGACTACCCGGAGATCGCCAAGCGGTTCGCGATGGACACCCGCTGGCACAAGATGACCGTCCTGCACAACGACGGGCTGTACCGGCACCTGCGCTGCCGCGGCAGGCGTGGCCTCTACTGGTTCGACATCGTCACTTGGCCGGGCAGCCTCGCCATCCGCGGCGACCTCAACGACGCGTACGTGTTCTCCCGCACCCCCGACATGTTCCAGTTCTTCCGCGCTCGCAGGTCCAAAGAGATCAACCCGGACTACTGGGCGGAGAAGCTGCCCGAGGGACGCCACTCCGTCCAGAAGTACTCCCAGGACCTGCTGCACCAGCACATCCGGCAGGCGCTGAGGGACGAGTACGAGGACTTCCTGCACGCGCGGCTCACCGAGAGGGCCTCGCAGCTCGGCCTCGACACCGTCAACCTGCTGGGTCCCGAGCTTGCCAAGCCGTGCCACGAGCAGACCCGCGACCACATGCGGAGGCTGCGGAAGGCGGTCCACGAGCACTTCTTCGACCCCTGGTGGGGCTGCGGCACCGAGTACGAGGAGACCGTGCTGCGCGGCCTCGACGAGTTCTCGTTCACCTCCGACGACGGCCACAAGTTCCAGTTCGAGGGCTGGCAGGAGTGGGATCTCCGCGACTGGGACTGGTCGTTCCTATGGGCCTGTCACGCGATCGTGTGGGGCGTCCAGCGGTACGACGCCGTGAAGTCCGCCGAGAAGGCGGAGGCGAGCGCATGAGCTACACCTTCATGGGCCCCCACAACTACAACCTCACGATCGACAAGTCCGACATATACGGGGAGGCTGCCGAGGTCGGGGTAGGCGGACGGGTGGTCGATGTCCCCGCCGCCGACCTTCCGGAGATAGTCGCCGCCCTGTACCGGGCCGCCGGCCAGGAGCCGCCGATCATCCTGCCCCGCCCGGACACCCATGAGCTGCGCACCGAGGGCTGGGTCGACGGTAGGAACGTCAACGCCTCGGCAGGGCTCCGCGTCGTCGGGTCCGTGCCCACCATGCAGGCGCGCGACTACGCCGCCCACCTGGCCGCCGCTGCCGACCTCGCGGACGCCGAGCCGGACCCAGAACAGCTCAAGCAGCTCGTCGAGCTGATCGACCCGTGGTCGACCGCCGAGGCCAACGCTCGCGCCATCCTCGCCGCCGGCTACGGCCGGACGGAGGAGCAGGCATGAGCACCGCCTTCGAGATCGTCCGCGAGGATCCCCCGGCGAGGTCGATCACCTACGTTCGGGCGGACCCGCTCAACTACCCGGAGATCGCCGCCGCCTTGTGCGCCGACCCTGGCCGGTGGCACCGGGTGGGCTTGGCTGACACCTCGCACCGGGCGGCGGCGATAGCGCACCGCATCACCGCCGGCCAGGTGCAGACGCTCGCGATCAGGGGGTCTTTCGAGGCCACCGCTCGCACGGTCGGGCGTGAGTGCCGGATCTACGCCCGATACCTCGGCCAGGTCGAGCAGGTCGCGTCATGAAGGGTCGCTGGCTGACGGTGAGCGCCACCATCACCCGCATCTGGACCGAGACCGGATACCTGCTCACCGGAGACGACGTGCTCAGGCTCGGCAAGCGGAAGGGCGCGTGGGGGCTGGTGGTCGAGACCTCCCACGAGCACACCCGCGTCTCGGAGGAGTCCGTGGACGCGCACATCGTGTGGCTCAACGCTCCCAAGGTCGCGAGGCCGACCGTGGGCGGCGGACCCCACCTCCCCGCCTTCATCGAAGACGAGTACCAGCGATCCAAGGACCAGCAGTGATCAGCGAGAAGCGGGCCAAGATGCTCGCCATCAAATACCGGTCCAAGGTCCCGTTCATCATCCGCCTCGCCGAGTTCTCAGCCGCTCTCGCCGCCGGCGTGGACCGGTGGGACGCGCTGCGCCAGCTCGGCTTCACCAACGACGCCACCTTCTACCGGTACCTGCGCTGGGAGGAGCGCCTGCGGGACGAACTCGCAGCACCGGACGACGACACCCCCAGCGACGAGGGAGACAACGCCTGATGGCACGCGACTTCAACCCGGCGGACAGCGGCTACAACGAGGTCGCCACACGGATCGTCGAGGCCCGCAAGAAGCACCCCGAGGGCATCCTGCGCCCGCTCGACCCGTCCAAGCCGTACACGATCGAGACGATCGGCGAGAAGACGTTCATCGTCTACTGCGCCGCCTTCTACCGGACACCCGATGACCCGATGCCCGGCATCGGGGTCGCGTGGGAGCCGTTCCCCGGCACGACGCCTTACACCCGCAACTCGGAGCTGATGAACGCCGAGACGTCCGCATGGGGCCGCGCCCTGGTGGCGGCCTTCGCGGCGGACACGAAGAAGGGCATCGCGACCTCACTGGACGTTCGCACCCGAGAGGCGGAACGGGAGTTTGGGCCTCACGACCAGCAAGGCTGGCCGACCAAGCCGGAGCCTGGCGAGCAGCCCGTCTCCAAGGCGCTGCTCCGCCGACTGTCCGCGCAGTACGCCACGTTGGGGCTGGCCGGCCGCGACGAGATCCTGATGACGATCGGCGCTCTGACCGGGCTGCACGTCGCCGCCACCAAGGACCTGACGAACGCGCAGGCTCAGCAGCTCATCGAGAAGCTGGACCCGCTGGCCAAGTCGGAAGATCCGGCTGCGGCGCTCGCGGACGCTCTGAAGCAGGCGATGGCGGGTGAGCAGCATGACGCCGCCTAGCGAGCCGCTGCGCATCGCCGCGTTGGACGCCCTGTCGAAGCGCGTCAATAAGGCGCTCGCCGACGCGCGCAAGGAGGCCGAGCCCGGCTTCGCCGCCCTGCGGGCCTCGGGCGTCAAGCAACTGGAGGTGGCGCTGCCCTCGGGTGACGTGGTCGGAACCGTCTCCATCAAGGCCGGCAAGGACGTCGTCCGGGACGACGAGGACGCGCTGCTCGCGTGGGTGGAGGCGAACAAGCCGGAGGAGATCGAGTATGCGGTATCCCCGACCGCGCTGACCCTGCCGGACGTGGTGGCCTACATCCGCAAGCTGCACCCTGACCTGGTCGGAAAGAAGATCCGCCCCGCCTACAAGGCCAAGCTGCTCGCCTCGCTGGACGAGGACGGGCAGTTGGCCAACGAGACGACCGGCGAGCTCGTGCAGATCCGCAAGGTCGTCAAGGGCAAGCCGACCGGCGAGTTCGCCCTCACCTTCGAGACCGCGAAGAAGGGTAAGCCGAACGGCCGCGACCAGATCGCGAACGCCTGGCAGTCCGGCGCCCTGTCGATCACGGACCTGATCCGGCCCGCCCTTGAGGCGGGTGAGCAGCAGTGACTGAGGCATTCCGGCGGGCAGCCAGCGGCGGCTTCGTCTTCGCCCGGCCTGGCACACCGCTCAACCCCGCGCAGGCGGACTCGCTGCTGCAGCACCTCAGCAACGAGCTGGAGACATCCCGTGCGGCGGTAGAGGAGGCCCGGACTCGCCTCGCTGAATGCCAGGCCGCTCACAAGAAGGCCGAGAACGAGATGTTCCTGTCTCCGGACTGCCCGAAGGTCGGTCGCGGGCTCGGGATGGTCACCGCCGCCGAGCGCGACGCATGGGTGTTCTCCAAGGTCATCAAGGAGTGGGAGGCGGTGCACTTCGCCGAGCTGCACTTGGCCAACGCCACGGGCTACATGTGGAAGCTGCGGGAGCAGAACAGTCTCGCGCAGTCGCTCAACAACAACGCTCAGGCGGCATACCACTCCTACCGCGGGGGTGGCCGGTGAAGACGAAGACGCCCACCTGCTGCAACAAGGCCACCTTCGCCAGCGAGGAGGAAGCCCGCCGCTACTGGGAGCGCATCAAGAACCTGGGCGTGTCCCGGGTGCTGCCCACGGATGTGGAGCAGTGCATGCGCGGCTGGCACCTGGTGTTCCCGCCCTCCGAGAAGGAGGAGAAGCCGCGCAAGCCGTTGAAGCGGACCAAGCCGAAGAAGACGGCCCGGCCGAAGGGTGTGCCCGCTGCGGTGAAGCGCATCCTCGTGCGTAGGTCTGGCGGCGTGTGCGAGGTCGGTCTCTCCTGCGGGGGGGCCAGCGAGGCGCACGACCCGGCGCACCGTGAGGGGAAGAAGGCCGGCGGTACGAGGGCGGAGTGGTCGAACTCGCCCGCCACGCTGCTCGCAGCATGCCGCCGCGATCATCGCCTCATCGATGGGGTGGAGGTCAGTGCCGCCGAACGCCTGGGGTTGAAGGTCCGCTCCGGTGTGGCCCGCCCGTGGGAGATCCCCGTCAAGCACGCCCGCTTCGGCTGGGTGCTGCTCGACGACAAGGGCGGGCACCGTCCCGCCCCCGCGGGCTCGTACGCGGAAGGGCGCCGGCCGACCCCTGTCGTGGCGTGCACGGAGCGGGAGCTGATCCAGCAGGACGGCGCGTTCGCGGAGGCGATGGACCGGTACGGGCACCTGCAGTGCCCCGGCTGGTCCGCCCCCGTCGAGGGGCTGTTCACGTGCGGGTGCGGGTCGTCGCCGTTCGTCGTACAGGTGGTGGCGTCGTGAGCGTCATCGACATGCGGTTCTGCCCCTGGTGCCGATCCACCCTGCCCGCCGATCACGTGTGCCCTGCCGGCGCGGTCGGCTGCACCAACCGCCCACCGGACGACACCCCGTGCGGAGGCTGCCCCGCCTGTATCGCGGCCATGACCGCAGACCTCGCCCGCCGTGCCGACCTGATCGAGCACGGCACCCCGAACGACCTCTACAACCCCTGAAAGGGGCTCCCATGAAGTGGTTCCTCGGCGTCATCGGCGCCGCGCTGGCGACCTGGCTGGTCGTCGTCCTGATCGGCTGGCTGACGCAGCCCGTCCGTACCGCGAACGGTGTGCGGGAGCGGGTCGGAGACCCGGACAACGTGCTCTACCAGTACGAGCACTTCCACGACCTGTGCGCTTCCGTCGCCGCCACCGACGTCAAGATCGCCGCGAAGCAGGGCGAGATCGCCGCGTACGACAAGCGCCACCCGGACGGCGACCCTTCCGACCGGTTCCAGGCCGCCCCGAAGCGGGACCGGCTCGACACCGAGCTGACCGGCCTGCAGCAGTTCCGCGCCGACCAGGCCGCGAAGTACAACGCCGACTCCGCCAAGGCCAACCGGTCGCTGTTCAAGGACCGCGACCTGCCCGCCGAGATCGGCGACGACACCCCCGACTGCAACTAACCCCCGGAGACACGTCATGAACCGCAAGCTTGTCGCCGCGTCCGCCGCCGCGATGCTGCTGCTGACCGCCTGCACCGGCAACCCCGAGCGGGAGGCCGCACAGAAGGCGAGCAACGACCAGCAGAAGAAGTACGAGAAGGCCGTCCCGTTCCCCGCGGGGGACCTGTCGTATCCGCTGGACCGCAAGAACGTCGCCGAGTACCTGAAGCGCTCGAACGACCCGAACCGGGTCTCCTACGTGTACCTGCTCAGCAAGGACGCGAAGGTCATCGCCTACTACACGATCAAGGGCAAGGTGACGTCGGTCTCTTCGCAGCTCCTGCCGCAGGACGACCTCGCCGACTCCACGTGCGGGTCCTGCACCGAGAAGTACGTCGTCGATTCGGCTGGCGATGACGGCACGTACGGCGGCAACGAGGAGGGCGTCTTCTTCTTCACGACGGACGGGACGCTCATCACCTGGACGGGCGACTACCTCCAGTCGGACCGGCCGCAGGACGTGCGGACGCCCGTCTCGCTCGTGGCGAAGGTGGGCTGACCCGTGATCCTGCCTACCCCCGCCCGCCCTGACCCCGAAGACGAGGGCTCCGGCTGCCTGTCCGCCGTCATAGCCGTCCTCGCCGGCGGCGCGGTCGCGCTCCTCGTCGGGATCGTCCTCATGGCCTACGTCCGCATCGGCATCTAGGAGCCACCCGTGACGCACATCTGGGACCTGTTCGACCTGGAGTATCTGGAGAAGTGCATCGAGGCCGGTTACGTCCGCGTCCAGGAGCACCCCACCGAGCCTCTGGAGATCTATAACTACACCGAGAAGACGCAGTACGAGGGCGTCTGGGACGTGGTGACCAGGACGTGTCGTGGCTTGATCGTGGACGAGCAGGGCGCCATTGTGGCGAGGCCGTTCGCGAAGTTCTTCAACTACGGCGACCCGCTCGCGGGCGACCTCGACCTGTCGGCGCCGGCCGAGGTCATCGACAAGATGGACGGCTCGTTGGGGATCCTCCACCCCACGTCTGCCGGGTATGCGGTGGCGACGCGCGGTTCGTTCACTTCGATGCAGGCGGCGCACGCCACGGCTGTCTTCAGGGCCCGGTACGGCGACTTCGAGCCGCCGCCCGGCATGACGGTGCTGTTCGAGGTCGTGTATCCGGAGAACCGGATCGTGTGCGACTACGGCGGCGCGGACGACCTGTTCCTCCTCGGCGCGGTGGACATCGCGACCGGCGCAGTGGTCGGGCCTGACTGGGTTTCGGGCTGGGACGGGCCGCAGGCAACGGTGTTCAGCGTCCGCACGCTGGGCGAGGCGTTAGCGATGCCGCCCCGGCCTGGAGCGGAAGGGCTGGTGGTCCGGATGCTCGACTCGGGCCACATGGTGAAGCTGAAGCAGGCCGACTACGTGGCACTACACAAGGTCATCACCGGCCTGAACGCGCGCGGCGTGTGGGAGCTGCTCGGCGCAGGCAAGAGCGTCGCGGACATCTGCGAGCCGCTTCCGGACGAGTTCCACCAGTGGGTGAAGGACCTCGCCGGACGGCTGACGCAGGAGGCCGACGACCTGCTGTACGACACCGAGCAGTTCCACGACAAGATCCTCGGCCGACTGCCGGAGGGGTGGACGCGCAAGGACTACGCCCTGGAAGCGGCCAAGTCGACGCTGCGTCCATGGCTGTTCAACCTGCTCGACGGCAAGGATCCGCGGCCGGCCATTTGGAGGACGCTGCGCCCGTCCGGCGACATGCGGCCCGTCACGTTCTCGGAGGACGCCGCGTGAGCACCCTCTACATCACTCGTGGCCTACCAGGGTGCGGCAAGACGTGCATGGCGTCGGCGTGGGTGGCCGAGGACCCGGAGAAGCGGGCCCGCATCAACCGTGACGACCTGCGCGCCATGGTCCACGACAGCGTGTACATCGCGGGCGTCACAGAGCCGCGCATCCTCACCGCGCGGGACGCCGCCATTTCGGCGCTGCTGCGCAAGGGCGTGGACGTGGTGTGCGACGACACCAACCTGCCGAACCGCACGGTCCGGGACCTGGCCAGGGTCGCTCGCCGCGCCGGCGCCGACTTCGAGGTGTGGGATCTGACCCACCGTTCCGTGGACGAGTGCATCGCCCGCGACGCTGCCCGCGAGCGACCGGTTGGCGGGGACGTCATCCGTGGCATGCACACCCGCTACCTGAAGGGCCGCCCCTACCCCCTGCCGCTGCCGGAGGAGCCTGGTGACGACAACGCGGTGAAGCCATACAAGGCCAAGCCGGGCACCCCGAAGGCCGTGCTGGTGGACATCGACGGGACCGCCGCCCTGATGGGCGACAGGTCGCCGTTCGATGAGACGCGCGTCGGCGATGACCGGCCGAACCTCCCGGTCATCGCCGTCATCCGCGCGCTTCACGCGGCAGGTAACCGGGTCGTGTTCATGTCGGGCCGGTCGGACGCATGCCGGGCGGCGACGGAGGAGTGGCTGACGGCGCATGTCGGCCTCGCCTACGACGCCCTGCACATGCGGGAGGCCGGCGACCACCGCAAGGACTCCATCGTCAAGGCCGAGCTGTTCGACGCCCATGTTCGCGACGTCTACGACGTGTCCTGCGTGCTGGACGACCGGCGGCAAGTGGTCGAGATGTGGCGGGCGATGGGCCTGACCGTGCTCCAGGTCGCTGACGGCGACTTCTGATCTCCCGCTGCCGACCCCGTCCATCGGGGGTCGGGGTCGGTAGCGGACACCCCCTTACAGCAGCAGACCGACCGTAGGAGAGAAGAGCAGATGTCAGGCCGAAGGGCGGCGTGCGAGTTCGGCGGCGACGCGGTCGAGTTCTTCGCTCAGGTGGTGCAGCCGCTCGGCGAGGGCGGGCAGCGGCATCGACGACAGGTCCGGCGGGACGGTCTCTGGGGTGCTGCCGGTGGACGGGAGGCCGGCCAGACGGAGTGCTCTCCTCTGGTCAATGCCGAGCGCTTCGGCGACGGCGATGACGCTCGCGGATTGCGGTGTCCGTGGCTGGTGTGCCCAGTTGTTGATCGTGGCGCGGCTGACGTTGCTGCGCTGGGAGAGCCAGGTCTTGGTGCGGCCCATCTCGGCGAGGGTGGCTTCGACCAGGTCGAGGAACGGCTTGGCGGGGGCGTTGTCGCTCACCCTTCCATGTGTACAGAGATGACCAGAGATTCCCTGTCGCTTGGGCATTCATTTAGCGGCTAGAGTTGGCTAAGATTGGCAAGAGATGGAAAGCGAAGGGAAGGAGTGAGTCACATGTACCTGTCCAGAACGCAAGCCTGCGGTCGGCTCAACATCAGCCCTCCGACGCTGCTCAAGCACATCCGCGCCGGCGAGATCGAGGCGATCAAGCTGGGCGACGCCCGCAACTCGCCCGTCAAGGTGCTCATCACCTCCATCGAGGCGTACGAGGCGCGGCAGCGCATGTGCCGCACGGGAGCGGCGGCGTGAACGAGCTGGCGATGATCGAGAGCCCTACCCTCCGCGCTCAGTACGTGGAGCGGGTGGACGTCCTCGACAAGGTGAAGGCGCTCAGCCTCCTGTCTGACGGCGTACACATGACCACCGAACTGGTCGCCGACTACTACGAGGTGGAAGTCGAGACCATCAAGAGCGTCGTCCGGCGCAACCGGCAGGAGCTTGAGCGCAACGGCCTGAAGCGCCTTGAGGGCGAAGACCTGCGCGAGTTCGAGAGGGTCAACCTGACCCCCTCGCCCAACCGCCGGTCGCTCAACATCTTCAACCGCCGCGCCATCCTCAACGTCGGCCAGATGCTCACCGAGTCGGCCGTCGCCAAGGATGTCCGCGCCTACCTCCTGAACGTCGAAGAGGTCGCCACCCACGAGCAGCGCTCAGAGGCGATCGAGCGCGTCCACCTCGCCAAGGCGAGGGTCGAACTGCTCATCGCGGGCGATGGCTATCTCGACCCGAAGTGGCAGCGCTTAAGGATCCAGATCCACACGTCGATCGGTCTCGGCGAGGAGCCGGAGATTCCCGACGAGGACCTGCCGCTGTACGTTCCTGACTTCCTGAAGTCGAAGGGGCTCACGCAGGCGCAGATCAGGTCTGCGCAGTCCTGGTTCGGGCGTCGCGTGGTCAAGGTCGCGCTCGCCGAACAGCGTCCGATGCCTGCCAAGCGGGCCGAGGACACCGTCAGCGGCGCGGTTCGCGAAACCTACGCCTGGACCCGCAGGGACCTGCCTCTCTTCGAAGAGGTCTGGGACATGTACTACGCCGGCGAGTACGCCCGCGACGAGCAAGCCGAACTCTTCGCAGGGAGCGACGCCTGATGACCGACAACCTGCCCACGGTGGACGACTTCGCCTCCTACCCGAACACGCCCGAGGAGGCGACCGCGCGCCGGCTCGCCGAGTACATGGCGGTAGAGGCGCACTGGTCGGCGTCACTGAACCAGACCTTCTTCAAGGCGCAGATGGAGGCGGAGAAGTCGGGCGAGAACTTCGCCGACGCCGCGTCCCGCTACCTCCAGAATCAGGCGCTTATGACCGCCGAGCATTCGGTGTCGTTCCTGCTGCGCGCCCTGATCGAGCACCTGCCGGAGAAGGCGGACGAGATCGCCGCCCAGATGTGGGACGACTGGGAGGACCCGCCTCTCGTCGCTCTGACGTGGACGGCGCTGGAGTCGTTCGGCATCGACCCGAAGGCGGTCCAGGACGCGGCACTCAAGCGCTGGCAGACCCTTACGGCTACTCAGGAACTTCAGCAGACCATCCAGGACGCCAAGCCCGCCGAGACCGAGGTTCACCCCGGTCAGACCTCGCTCTCCGGGGGTGCGTGATGGCTGGCTCTGCCCTCCCGCCTGTCCTCTCGACCCAGCAGCGTGAGGCGCTGTCCCGCATCCTCAGCTACGCCCTGAGTGGCTACGTGGCGGACGGTCGCGCTGACCACGTGCGCGCCGAGTTCGAGTCCTGCCTCGACGGCTGGTGCGGTGGCTCGTTCACCCCGCCGAGCGAGGACGACATCTTCAACCTCGCCGAGGTGACCCGCCGGGCTGAGAAGCCGTCGCCCACCCCGTAGCCCGCTCTCTTCCCCGCCCCCTCCGAGAGAGGGGGCGAGCACCAAACCGACCTATCTCGCACCAGGAGAACGTGAATGTCTCGCAAGACCGACCAGTTCCCCGCCCCGTCGCCGGCTGTGGTGTTCGTCACCGAGCACGCCGCTCAGCGGATCGTGGCCGAGCTGACCGCCAAGTACCAGGAGGCTGCCCGGCACGCCACCTCGATGGGCGGGACGGCCATCCAGAAGGGCGAGGAGATCGCCCAACTGGAGAAGGAGATCGCCGAGAAGCAGGCGTGGGTGATCCAGAAGGACGGCGAGAAGCGGCAGGCCGAGGCCGAGGCTCGGGCCGCGCAGGATGTCGCCAAAGGCTACGCCGACATGCTGGCCGCCGCCGGTGTCCACATCCCTCCGTTCGGCGGGGAGTTGTCGCACGCCCCGGACGGCGCCCTGGAGCGTTTCGACGCCGCCCACGCCGACCTGGAGCGCGCTGGGGGGCACTCGTGACCGCCCTGCTGTCCGGTAAGGGCCGCCACCGTCGTCGCGGCTACCGCCCTCCCCGCCCCCGCCCGGCCCGCTCGCGCGGCTCGTGGACGGGCTGGTCCAGCCTGTCGCAGCTCTTCCCCGTGGACGACTTCTCCCAGCCCCGCACGACGCCTCTCGGGATCTTCCCGATGGAGGCCCCGTTCGCCGGCTACCGGCACCCCTACGACTCCCCGGAAGGCACAGCAGCATGAGCAGCCCGCGCAACACCAGCAAGACCGACCCTCTCCTGCTCCTGGCCGACGCGATGGGTCCTGGCGGCCCGTCCGCCTCTATCGAGCGGATGGAGGCGCAGGGCCAGCGCGAGATCGTCAACTCCACCGTCCTGCCGTCCCGCCTCAACTACGGCACCGAGGACGAGCTGACCGCGCTCGGCTTCAAGCTGGGCGACAAGGTCGCCGGCGATCCGCTGTTCCGGCACGCCGAACTCCCGACCGGCTGGAAGCGCGAGGGCTCCGACCACGCCATGTGGTCGTACCTGGTTGACGAGCTGGGACGCCGGCGCGTCAGCGTCTTCTACAAGGCGGCGTTCTACGACCGGGACGCGTTCCTCAACGTCAACACCGTCTACGGCTACATCGGCGAGTGCATCAGCGAGAAGCGGACGCCGGTCCTCGACGAGGTGTGGGCGACCCGTAAGGCCGTCCACGCAGCCGCTGTAGGCCAGATCGCACAGTGCGCCAAGTACCTGGGCATGTACGACGACCGCGACGACGAGTACGGGCGCGAGCGGGCCGCTGAGCTGCGATCCGAGATCGCCGCCGCCCAGGCGCTCATTGACTCGCTGACCGCTCAGGACGGTGCCGCATGAGCGACATCACCCCCGAGAAGGTCGCCGCTACCCCTCCGACTCCGGAGAACGTCGCCGAGATGCTGACGATGGGCGACAACGACTACCACGACGGCAACTACTGGCACCCGTCGATCGGCGCTGCCGGAAACGTCGTCCACATCGGGATCACGCCCTACGCCGACGACGACGAGGGAACCAAGCTGCCCGAGGTCCACTTCCGGGCGGTCGTCGTCGAGGGCGAGCAGACCCCGATCGTGCTGGAGCGTCCCGCCACGCTGGAGGTGGAGTGGGGACCCGCCGACGAGGTCCGCTCGTGGGTGAGCCCAGACCTGTTCGTGGTCGTCAACACGATGAAGGCCACCAACGTGGGCTTCCTGACTCCCGTCGAGGCGCGGCGCTTGGCCGCTCGTCTGGCCGCACTGGCCGATGAGGCGCAGAAGCTCGCCGACGAGGAGATCGCTCGTCGTCGGGCTGAGGCCGCTCAGGCGGAGCAGGGCGGGGGTGCGTGATGGGTGCCGTCCTTCTCTTCATCGCGATCGTCGTCGGCGGCTGGGTGGCCTCCGCGTGGGCGCTGATGATGTTCGTCGGCATCCTCCACCACGAGTGGTGGCCGGTCATCCCGACGATGGGCTACGACACGGCGCTGCTGGCTTCGGCGTTCCTGACGATCACGCTGGCGCTGGTCGGACGGGGTGGTGGCAAGTGATCATCCCCACTCCCACCCCGGACCTCATCGCCGAGATGGTGGCCGACGCCATCGGCATCTACGGCTGGGCTGTGTCGCGGGACGGCAACGTCGTCTCGATCGGCGTCAGCCCGACCGACGACGACCCCGACTTCCGGGCGATCGTGGTCCCGGCTGACGCCGACCCGTTCGTGACCCTCTCCCCGGCGCTGCTGGACGCCATGCGGGCCCTGTACCGCTCCCACGTCGCCGGCGGGAGCCTTCCCGCCGACCAGGCCGCCACTCTCACGCACGAGGCTCAGGAAGCCCTGCTCGCGCTCTCGCCCGACCAGATGGCGGTACTCGCCGACGAGCAGGACGGAGACGACGATGCCTGAGCCGATGACCCCCGGCAGTGCGGTCTACATCGCCGGCCCGATGCGAGGCCGCCTCGACATGGGGTTCCCGGCGTTCCTTGCCGCTGCCGAACGGCTGCGTGCTCTCGGCTACGAGGTGCGCTGCCCGGCCGAGCCTAACCCCGACGCAGGTTTCGACCCGCACGACCTGCGCCCGGCTCTCGCCAACGTCCTGTCATGGATCGTGCAGTCCGCTGACGCGGTCGTGGTCCTTCCCGGCTGGGAGCAGTCCAAAGGCTGCCGGGCGGAGATAGCGGCAGCACAGGCCGTCGGCACTCCCGTCCACGAGCTGGAGGCGTTCCTGGCCCTCGCGGGAGACGCCCCGCAGGTGGAGGCGGGGCACGATTCCGCACTCCGCGCCAAGGCCGAGACCCGGCTCCGCGAACTCGCCAACGCCGAGGACGCCTACCGCGAGATCGGCAACCGGGCGGGGGCGGCACGCCAGGACTACGCCGCCGCCGAGATCCGCTCCCTGCTCGGCATCGAGTGGAAGCCGGGCGGGGGCGCGTGATGGGCGCCCTCGACAAGCTGGAGACGTTGGCGGTGTTCTTCAACGACGCCGCCAACGGCACCCTGCTGCTCGTCATCGCGCTGCTGGCTCTGGTCCTCGCCGCCGTAGGAGTGGTGTGGCTGAGGGACCGCCTCAACCGCCTGCCCGCCCGCCGTCCGAACGCCGGCCTCGACGTGCTCGACCCGGCAGCCGACACCCGCGAACTCGCCCCGCCGCTCCGGGTGGAGCACGTCGTCCGCGACGCCCTCGGCGACGAAGCCGACCGGCTGACCGCCGAATGGGACCGGCAATGGGGGCGTGACCGGTGATCTCCTTCGCTGCCCGCCTGTACGTGTACGGGCTCGCCTGGGTGGCCGAGAAGACCGCCCGAGCCTGCGCCCGCGTGGACGCCCTGCTGCCCGTGGACCTTCACGACGTCGAGGAGGGCGACGGTGAATGACCTCCGGACCTGCTGCCAGCAGGCGATCAATGACGGCAAGGCGGTGCGTGGCTGGTGCTCTGCCTGCTACCAGCGGTGGAAGCGGGCCGGGCGCCCCGCGGAGGGGCCTCCTCCGCCGATGTCTCGCGAGGACGCCCGGCAACTCGCCATCGCGTCTGTCCGCGCCAACGCTGCGGCCAGACGCGAGGACTACAGGGAGTTGCGGTCCTGGGGTGAGCCTCGCGACCAGGCTGCCGCCCGGATCGGCGTCACCTGGCGGACGGCGGGGCGCTACGAGCGAGTCCTGCGCGAGCGGGTGACGGCATGACCAGCCTCCTCCCGTGCTGCCAGCAGGCCGCCCTCGACGGCTCCACCCCTGCCGACCACTACCGGGTGTGCGACGCCCGAGCCGAGGACCCGCAAGACGAGGTCCTGTTCGACCTGCCCGACCCCAAGACCGCCGCGCCGGTCACCCCTAAGGGGGCGGCCGATGCCTAAGCCCCCACTCACGTACTACGGCGGTAAGACGACTCTCGCCGAGAAGATCGTGCGCCTGCTGCCCACCCACGAGCACTACGTGGAGCCGTTCGCCGGGTCACTCGCGGTGCTGCTGGCCAAGACGCCGTCCCGGATGGAGACGGTCAATGACCTGGACCAGGACTTGATGGCGTTCTGGAGGATTCTCCGAGACCGGCCCGCGGACCTAGAGCGGGTGTGCGCGCTGACGCCACACTCCCGCGCCGAGCACACGGCCGCGTACGAGCCCGCCGCCGACGAGCTGGAGCAGGCCCGCCGCGTGTGGGTGAGGCTCACCCAGGGCCGCGGCGGCACCCTGCGCAACACGGGCTGGCGGCACTATGTCCGACCGGTCGGTTCCACCGGGATGCCCGACTACCTCGCCGCGTACGTGACCCGGATCGCGGCCGCGGCTCAGCGGCTGGCCGCGGTCTCGCTGGAGTGCCGCCCCGCCCTGGACGTGATCGCCTCCTACGGCAAGCACCGCGAGGTCTGCCTGTACGTCGATCCGCCTTACCTCGCATCGACGAGGACGAGCGTCAACTACCTGCACGAGATGCCGCGCGAGGACCAGCACGTTGAACTCGCCAAAGCGCTGCTCGACTGCGACGCCGCGGTGGTGCTGTCTGGCTACGACTCACCGCTGTACGACGACCTGTATGGCAGCTGGCACCGGGTGGAGATCCCGACGGCAACCGGGCAGGCGCAGAAGTGGTCGGCCCGCACCGAGGTCCTGTGGTCGAACCGCCCGTTCCCGAACGTCACCCCGTCCCTGTTCGACGAGGAGGCGGCCGATGCGTCCTGAACCGACGTCGGTCACGCTGCCGGTCCCTGTGGTGGACATCGAGGCGATCGTACGCGGCGAGTTCAAGCTCCACGAGCAGCATGCCCGTGACCGCGCCTGCGTGGACGCCGCGGCCTACTTCGAGGCTCGCGCCGGCGAACTCCGCGCGAACCCGACGCTGTCCGATCCGCTCGCGTACGCACTCGCCCAGCGCTGCCACACGAGGGGCGGCGTCGTCCACGACCACCCGAGCCTGGTGGCCGCGGTCGCCTACAAGGCGGTAGCGGCAGCGCTCTCCCTTGGAGACCCCACCCGAAACGACGAAACGGAGACGACATCCCATGACTAGCCCTGGATCGGGCTGGCGCCGCCGCGCCGCCTGCCGCTCCATCGACCCCGAGATGTTCTTCCCGATCGGCAACACCGGTGCCGCCCTTCTGCAGATCGAGAAGGCCAAGAAGGTCTGCGGCGGCTGCCGCGTCATCAGTTCTTGCAAGGAGTGGGCGCTGGCGAATGGCGTGGTCGGTGTGTGGGGCGGAACCACCGACGCCGAGCGCGACGCCATCAAACGCCGCCGCCAGCGTGCCGCAAGCCGCGCCGCTGCTTCCGCAACCTGACCACCACGCACCCCGAGGACTTCAACGATGAGAGCACGCAACCCCCAGGACTACAGCCCGGACGAGTTCGACGCCGTCGTGGCGCTGATCCAGCACGACCCCGGCGTCCGCGCAGACATCGAGGCGATCACCGGGCAAACCCTCGACGGCAAGACGCCGCGCGAGCTGTTCGACCTGTTCCGCGCCCTCGAAGGGGCGACGCAGGTCCAGTCGGTCGTGGTCCGCTACGGGCAGGCCAAGCGGGCGCTGCGGCAGACCCGCGCCGAACTGGCCGAGCCGATCGAGCTGCCGCCGTCCGTCGCCGACTACGTGGCCAGCCTCCAAGCGAAGGTCGACGAGGAGAAGCACAAGCGCAAGAACGCCGAGGCGGCGCTGGAACGGGCCACCGCACGCCCGAGCCTGACCGCTGTCCCCGCGGACCGGAAGGCGGCCGGCTGATGGGCGCCGTCGACATCTTCGGCACCTCCTCCAGCGTGGCCTGCTACCGGGTCCGGCTGCAGATCCTCGACAAGATCGTGGGAGGGGTTCCGTCGTCGCCGTCCGTCATCAAGGGCTGGCTGAAGACCCGCATGGACATCGGCGACCGGCACCTGCAAGAGCTCGTGCAGAAGACCCTCACGGAGCGGTTCCCGGACCGTCAGCCGTCCGCGGACGAGCTCGCCGACGCGCTCATGGAGTCCGACGCCGCCCCGTCGATCAACGGGTTCAAACGCGTCCCCGACACGGGCGAGCTCGCCTACGAGGGCCGGTGCATGAAGGCGGCGCTGAAGGAGTGGGCGAACTCGGCCTACCCCGGCGTCGACTGGGACGGCAAGACCGCCACCGGAAGCGACGTGGGCCGGCCGCTGCCGAAGGGCTTCCGGAAGGGGCTGATGGCGACCCTGTCGGAGCGGGTGTTCGTCCCCGACGTGTACATCGGGCTCGGTGTGAAGGAGCCCACCGGCGTTGAGGAGCGCATCAAGCACGTCATGACCCCGCAGGGGCCCCGCTCGTCGATCAACCGCGTCGAGTACGTCCAGTCGCCGGTCCTGGAGTTCGAGCTGAAGGTCCACGACGACTTCCTCACCCCGCAAGCCTGGGGGCGCATCTGGGAGCGCGGCGAGGACATCGGCGTCGGCGCCGACCGCGGCCGGTCGGACGGCAAGTTCGAGCTGCTGGCCTGGGAGCGGATCTGATGGACGCCCTCTTCTGCGACGCCGTGACCGATACGGCTAGCCACCCCTGCGCGACAAACCAGCACCGCCCCGTCCAGGCCGACACTCCACGCCTTGCTCACACTCCCGCCGCGCCGACAAGCCCAGCCCCGTCTCGTTCCCGCCAAATCACACCGACATGCCAGACCCTTCCATCCCTCGCCACGCCGACGAGCCGAGCCTTCCCACGGCAACGCGACTACCCACGCCGGCCCATGCGCTACCCCCGGCCGACTTGTCCACGCCGGCCCAGCCGCTCCGCGCCGACACACCTCGCCTACCCGGCGACAGTCCTCGACGACATGCCACGCCCACCCGCTCCTGGCCGACAGCCCCGGACACGACACGTTCTCGCCAGGCCGACCCGACAATCCGGGCCCGACCCGAACCGGCCGACATGCCGAGCCGTGCCACAGGGCTCTCCGCGCCACTGGCGACGGACCAGCTTCATGACCATGCCTTCAGCTGACACCTGAGCTGGTCACCACACGAAAACGGGCCGCCCGCTACAGGGCGGGCGGCCCTCGGAACACGCGAAAGGAGGCGGGCACAGATGGCACCAGGAATGGCGACCACGCAGGCCGGGGGAGGCGTCATGACCTCTTCCGGTACCCGCCAAACCAGATCAGGAGTCGGAGCGCGGCGCGCGAGGACGCCGGCCGCGGGGGCGGGCAACGCCGGCCTCGCGCACGATCTTCGCCACGTAGTCCACGGAGTACGTGAAGTTGATCGCCTGGGCGATCTCCGTGGCGGTCGCGTCGCTGGTCTCGGCAGCCTTCACGATCGCGTCGCGCAGCCGCTTCGGCGCTTCGTTGTAGGCGGTCGCGGCTTCTACCAGTTCAGCGGTCATCTCGGGCTCCACTCCTTCAGCGTCTCATGTGCGCGTTACCACAACCTGATGATAAAACACGCATCTTTTGCGTGTCCTCATAACTGGCTCTCTTAACACGTACTGAGTGCGTATTATGAGACATAGGTCCACCTGTCCCACTGGCACCACCAGCACGGAAGGTCCTCCCGCACCTTGAACATCCGCGCTGTCCCGTTGACCTACAACGGGACCACCTACCGCTCAACACTCGAAGCGGATTGGGCAGCCACGTTCGACACGCTCGGCTGGTACTACGAGTACGAGCCATGGGCCGTCGACCTCGGCGGTGGCGTCCGCTACCTCGCAGACTTTCGGCTTCCCGGCCAGAACGTCTGGTGCGAGGTGAAGGGGGGCCACAATCAGCGACTGCACAAGACGCGCCAGTTCCATAAGGCTGTCGCGGCACCCGACGAGCCTGGCGGCGAGCTTGTCGTCATCCTCAGGGCCGCAGGCGAGCCGGGTCGATCTGCCAACTGGCATGCGGTGGCCGGCGACTATCGCATCGCGATCGGCCAGTGCGAGGTCTGTGAAGAGTGGTGCTTCACGCAGACCCGCCTCGACGGGCGGTTCTGTCGGCATTGCGGGACCGAGGACGGTCTGATCCACAATCGGCAGTACATCTCCGCGGTTGCTGCTGTCGCCCATCAGCGCAACATGACGCGCAAGACGGGGAACGCCGGCCGGGATTACGTCAAGGAGCAATTCGGCGAGTTCGGCCGCCTGTCGTTCGCCAGAGCCCCGCGGCCTGCGGCCCGTAGGAGGTCTGCCTGATGGCTGCCGCGGCGGAGATTTACATCGAACTGGTCGTCAACTTCGCCGAGGACCCGAAGGTGCGCAGCCTGCTTCGATACGGCCCCGACGTACGCGGCCTGCGGGATCTGTACGTGCAGATGGCTCTGTACTGCAAGCGCAACCTGTCGGACGGTTTCGTGCCGGAGGAAGAGGTCGGCATCCTCGTCTACCCCGACACGTGGGACAACGGGCTGCGCGACGCTGAGCGGCTGGTGCAGGCCCGTCTGCTGGAACGGGTCGAAGGCGGCTTTCTGGTGTGCGCCTACGGGAAGCGGAACCGCACGAGAGCTGAGGTGCTTCGGCTTGCCGAGGACAAGGCCGCTGGCGGGACCTTGGGGAACCACATCCGGTGGCACCAGAAGAAGGGGCAGTTCAACGAGGCATGCATCCACTGCCGGTCCGGCATGGATCGCTCCACCGATCGCACCTCCGACTCGGTTACCGATCGGGTGGGCGAGTCGCACACCGAATCGTCTCCCTCCTCAAACGGGGCCCGAAGGACCGGGGAAGGGGCGGTTGAGGCGGAAGAGGGCGCGCCATCAGTCAACGGCTCCCACTTCGAGCCGATCCCCGGAATGGACTCTGACCTGCACGACCACAATGCACGTCGCACACCGATCGCTGGAGCGAGTCGGGAGCGATCGCCAGAGACAGAGACAGAGACAGAGACAAAAGAAAAGACCCCCCCTACCCCCCCAGGGGGAAAGCGCCGCAAGCGGCGCTCGAATGCCGAGGACTACGAATCCGACCCTGACTTCGTCCGCTTCTGGGAAATCTACCCCGAGAAAGGCGGCAAGTTCGACGCCTTCAAGGCATGGCAGGCAGCCGTAGCCCGCGGTGACAACCCCGAACTGATCATCCAAGCCGCGGCATGGTTCCGCGACGACCCCCGCCGCAACCCAGACCGCACCAAATGGGCTCAGGGCTGGCTCAATGGCCGGCGCTACAAGGAGCAACGACCCACCCGCAGACCCGTCGCCAACGAATTCTGGAACAACTAATGGACATCCTCAACGACCTCGTTCTCCCTCGGCTCGAAGGCGTCCGCGCCCAGCCTGGGGGCTACATGGCGCTGTGTCCCGCCCACCCGGACAACAAGCAGAGCCTGTCCGTCACCCGCGGCAAAGAGCAGCCTGTGGTCTTCCACTGCCACGCGATGTGCGAGACGGAGGACATCCTCGCCGCGCTCGGCCTGTCGTGGCCCGACCTGTGCAAGCCGCGAGAGCAACGCGACCAGCACGCCGAGTGGACTCCGCGCGGACCGGCGGTCGCCGTCTACGACTACGTCGACGAGGACGGCAAGCTGCTGTTCCAGGTGATGCGCACCGCCGACAAGCAGTTCCCGTGCCGCGTGCCGGACCCGTCACGCCCCAAGGGATGGAGTTGGAGACTCGGCGACACCCGGCGCCCGCTCTACCGGCTGCCGAAGGTCATCGAGGGCATCCGCGATGGCCACGTCATCTTCATCACCGAGGGCGAGAAAGATGTCCACACGCTGGAGAAACAGGGTCTCGTGGCCACCTGCAACCCCGGCGGCGCCGGCAAGTGGCGACCGGAGTACACCGAGGTCTTCCGCGAGGCTGATGTCACGATCATCTGCGACCGTGACGATGCCGGCGAAGCGCACGCCCGTCAGGTCCGTGATGCGCTCCTTGGTGTCGCCTCGTCAATCCGCCTCGTGGAGCCCGCGGTAGGCAAGGACGCCACTGACCACTTCGCTGCTGGCAAGAAGCTTCCAGATCTGGTGCCGATCTGGACGAGCGAGGAAGAGTCCAAGCCCGACCTTGCGCCGGACCTGTGGGAGTTCATCTCAGTCGACGACACCGACTACGACTGGGTCGTTCCCAACCTGCTTGAGCGTGGCGATCGGCTGGTGTGGACCGGGTTCGAGGGCCTGGGCAAGTCCATGGCGATTCGCCAGATGGCGGTCATGGTCGCTGCGGGCCTGCACCCGTTCAAGTGGACCGACATCCCGCCTATGCGGGTTCTGCTGATCGACTGCGAGAACTCCGAGCAGCAGTCCCGCCGTAAGTTTCGCCCACTCGCCGCCTGCTCCATCAAATTCGGCCACCGCGTTCCGGATGGCGCCCTGCGGCTCATCCATCGGCCAGCAGGCATCGACGTTCTTCGAGCCGACGACGCCGCCTGGCTGCTTGAGCGGGTTACCGCCCACAAGCCCGACCTGCTGTTCATCGGCCCCTTCTACCGTCTGCACGCAGGCAACATCAACGACGAAGACGCCGCCCGCAAGACCGTGGCCGTCCTCGACCAGGCCCGAGTCCTGGGCGACTGCGCCATGGTCATCGAGGCACATGCCGGCCACGGGGGGCAGGGCGAGCAAGGCAAGAACCGCTCCGTACGCCCCGTCGGCTCCAGCCTGCTGCTGCGCTGGCCGGAGTTCGGGTTCGGCATCGCACCCGACGATCCCGACATGCGCGATGGCGAGCGCTGCCGCACCGTCGCCGTGAAGGCATGGCGCGGCGCCCGAGACGACCGCGACTGGCCCACCCGCCTCACCTACGGCGGCGAAGGTAGCTGGCCCTGGCAGATCGCCCCCGACTTCATCCCGGCACCTGGCTGGGAGTCCAACGCGCGAAGGAGCGCCTAGACATGTCCGCACCCATCACCCTCACCGGCCGCATGGCCGGCGATCCCGAGCTGAAGTTCACCCAGCAGGGCAAGGCGATTGCCCGCTTCACCGTCGTCACGTCCCGCCGCCGCAAGAACGGCGACCAGTGGGAAGACGCTGACACCACGTTCTGGACGTGCACGGCGTGGGAGCAGCTCGCCGAGCACATCACCGAGAACCTTCGCAAGGGCGCCGCGGTGGTGGTGTCCGGGCAGGCGTTCCAGTCGAACTGGGAGAAGGACGGTGTCAAGCAGTCCCGCATCGAGGTGCGGGTCGAGGCGGCCGGCCCGAACCTGCGCTGGCCGGCGAAGGCTGCCGAGCGGTCGACCGGCGGCGGTGACGACCCGTGGGCGAACGGCGGCGCGCCTGATGCGCCTCCCTTCTAACCCGTGCCCGAGCTGCGGCGGCTGCCTGCCGGGCGAAGGTCCTGCCTCGCTGGTGTGCCGCTGCGGCTCGAACTGGGGCCCGCCGTTACGGGAGCTGATCCGCCTCCTGGACGAGGTGCTCTCGGATCCGCCCCCTCCTGACCCGGCGCCTTCGCCGGCGCTTCCTGTTCCTGACCCGAAGGAGGTCCCGTGAACGGCGAAGATCTTCGCTACCTGCTGAAAGTCCGCGAGGACATCTCCAGGGCGATGAACGACACCCGGTTCCCGAACCCGAACCGGTGGGGCGGCGACCTGCGCATGTTCGTCGTGACCGCGATCTGGGTTCTCGGGGTGGAGCGTGCTCCCCGAGGCGCGCGGATCAAGCGGACGTGCGAGGTGATGGGGCTGGACAACTTCCGGTTTTGGGAGTTGATCCGCTCTGACTTGCCCCGGTACGAGCCGGACCCGGAACCGTACGACGCCGGGTGCGTGGCCGAGCTGCCGCGGGCGAAGCGCCTGTGCGGGCGTAGCCCGATGGTCGGTTTCCAGGTGACGAACCCTGTGGATGGCACCTGGCAGATGGCCCGCTTCTGCTCCCGTCACCGGCAGGAGGCGGACGCCGCGAATGCGGCCGAGAAGCGGCGCCGTGACGCCGGCCTTCCGGTGCCGTTGCCGAACCGGGGCGGTCTGCTGCCGTGCTACCTGCCGTGGGACTGGGAGAAGAACTACCGCAAGGCGGACGGGTCGTGGGCGCCGCCAAAGGTCGGGATCCGCGCCGACGACTGGCCGGTCCTGGCCCGCGTGGAGGCCGCACGCCCAGTCCCGCCCGTCCTGTCCGTTGTGCTCGGCGGCCTGGAACTGCCCACACCCAGCCTGGAAGAGGCGGACGACGCCGTTCCCGCCCCCCTGCACCTGATCAGTGCCCCCGTGCTCGACACCCCTCCCGCTCTTACCCGACAGTCCAGGAAGGACCACCAATGAGCGACACCAAGACCGCGACGGAAGCGGAGATCCGCGCCGACGAGCGCGCCCGCTGCGTCGCCGAACTGCGCGCCTACGCCGAACCTCGGCTGAATGACGCCGTCGCCGATGTCTCGGCGGGCAAGAGTGGCGGCATCGCCGTGGTTATCCAGGCCACAGCGATGGGCTTGGCCGCGAGCCTGCTGGAGTCCGGCGAACTGTCCGACGCCGAGCACGGGGGCGAGGTGTCCGCCCGATGAGCCTGCCAACCGCCGACGAGGTGTTCGCGAAGGCCGCCGAGGGGTCGCCGTTCTCGAACGGCACCGAGGGCTACGCCTGGATGGCGAACAACTGCCACCGCTGCGTGCACGACAAGCCCGCCCGCAACGACGACTACGAGAACGCCTGCCCGATCATCCTCGTCGCCTACACGGGCAAGACGCCGGCGGAGTGGCTACGCAAGGACGAGTTCCGGCTGGGCGACCAGTACACGTGCCTGTACTTCCGCGACGAGGACGACGGCGGGCCGGGCGAGCCGACTCCGATCCCGGACCCTCCCGGCCAGGAGGGGCTGTTCCCCCGAGACGAGTTCGAGCGGCCCGCGCGGATGTTCGCCGACACGAGGCCGCAGGAGGTGGCTGTCCGTGGCTGACACCTCCGAGAAGACTCTCGCCCCGGTCGCCGACGTGGACCGCTTTGAGGTGGTCGCCGAGGGCGACTCGCTGATCGTCGCCTGCCCTGACCTTTCGTGCAGGACACGGCAGCGCGTGGCTACGGACTGGCACGCCACGATCGGCGAGCTCCGTCGCGCTGCCAGCGGCCACGAGCACACCTACCCCGCCCTCATCCCGTCCAAAGCCGCCGAAGAGGAGACCCCCGACCATGGCTGAGATCACGACTGAGAAGACCCTCGCCGGCGAACTCCGAGAGGCGGCAGCGCGGCTGCGCGAGAGCGGCGGCAACGCGCTAGCAGGCCCGTGGGAGTCGCTCGACAACGGCGACCGCCTCGTGGCGTGGCGGAACGTTCCCGGTACGGACTTCGACGACGACTTCGAGTACGTCCTCGACGAGCCGCTGGAGAAGGAGACCGCAGAGTGGATGGCTCTGGTGAACCCGCTCCTGGCTGAGCCTCTGGCCTCCTGGCTGGAGAAGACGGCCAAGAAGTTCGACGACGAGGTTCGAGGACGTCTGCACGACACCTGCGACGGCGCGATCGGCGAGGACTGCTACTGCTTCCGTGAGGCCCTGGCTGTGGCTCGTGTCCTGAACGGGTCCGCGTCGTGACCGCCTGGCGTACGGCGAGCGCCTGCAACGCCGGGTCCTGCGTCGAGGTGGCGCCGCTCGCGGACGGGGGCGGCGTGTTGGTGCGGGACGGCAAGGATCCGGACGGGCCCTCGCTGCGATTCGACGGCGATGAGTGGGCGGCGTTCCTGGCGGGGGTCCGCGCCGGAGAGTTCGACCTGACCGCCCTCGCGGCGCGAACGGCGGGGGACGGCTCGGGCGGGGATGCCCGTAGCGGGCCCCAGAGGCCGTCTCTCGCCGAGTTTGAGGCCGCTCCGGTCTCCCGGTAGCGGACAGCGGAGCGCTAGGCGATTCAGCGTGGCTTCTGGCGCTCCGCTGTCCGCTCACCAGTCCGAGAAAGATCACGGATCTTGACTCTCAAGATCGCTATTCGATGGAGGAATCGAACAACATGGCAGACAACTGCTGGATTCTCGTCAACGCCGAGACCGGTGCCCTGTGGGACAACGGGGACCTTCAGCCGCACTTCAGGTCCAGTGATGACGCAGCCAAGGAAACTGAGCCGGGCTGGGTCCCGCGCCAGCGCGAGCAGTCATGCCTGTTCGTGGAATGCGGCTGCCCGGACTGCACCGAGATGTTCGACGAGTCCGGCGAGGGCTACATCGTCCACTTCGACAACGCGGCTGACGCGTCCACGGTCACCGAGGCGGAGTGGACCAAGCACCCGGATGGAACCTACCGGTGTGTCGCGTGCAGCCCTGGCGGCGACTGTGACTGCCTGACCGCTCCCGCCTCCCACCAGTCCGGGGAGGCGTCGTGACCGTCTCCGACCACCTGTTCAACGCCGTCCATCCCGCACTCCGGTCCGTCGGAGCGTGGCTGCCCCTCTCGGACCGGCAGAAGGTGGCGGCGGAGATCGAGAGCTACCTGCGCCGCCACGACGTGCTCCTGGTGGACGCCCGGTACCTGCACGGGCGGGAGCATGCCGCCGAGAACGCAGACCGGGCAGGGGAGGCGTCCTGATGGCCGTCGATGTCCGCTCCCAAGCCTGCTCATACCTGCGAGCAGGCAAGGTCACAGTGTTCGCGGCCACCGGCCGAGACGACAACGACCGCCCGCTGGCTGTACGTGCGCATATGCAGGGACAGTCCGGCCGCTACTTCGTGCGACGCAACTACGACGGGCGATGGCTGTGCTCGTGCGAGACGGGCGAGGCCGACTGCCCCCACGTTGCCGCCGTCCAGCTCGTGACGGGGCATGACGGGCCCGCCAGCAGGACAGGGGAGTCCCGGTGACCTACTCGGGGGAGCCGTCAGTGGAAGGCTGTTCGACCCGCTGGCTGTGGAGCAGCCACTCGCGGACCTTCTGCCAGCACCAGGCGGGGGTGCCGTTGACGGTGGCGACCGGTTCGGGCATGGGCGTTTCGCGGGGGCGGAGGCCGGAGCGCGCGGGGGAGCCCTTGGCCACCCAGGCGCGCCGGTACTTCTCCCAGTTGCGGACGGTGCTCATGGGGAACTCCGCCTCGAACTCGTCGCGCGCGCGGTCGATGATCTCGGCGTATCCAACGACGTCATGGTTGTGGCTCACGCGATCAGCGTACCGACGGCGGCGTGGCGGTCAAGCCGTTCTTGGCTCGGTCACAACATGGTGACGGTGAAGCGAGTAGGCCACAGAAGGCTTGACGACTAAGCCAGATCTGGTAGTTTCGAGTCATCAGCAAGGGACGCCACACCAGGGAGACCGAGATGAACGCCAGCCTCGCCGCCAAGATCCTCCTGATCGACAACCCCGCCATGACCCTCCAGGACCTGCAGGCCGCGGCCGACAGCCTGGCGCTGGACCCCAAGGCCGAGGACGCGTTCTGGGCCGGAGCCCGCGAGCAGGCCCCCACCCTCTACCCCGGCTGGTAGCAGCCTCAGGGCCCCTCCGGGGGCCCGCCCCTCTGCCTGTACCGGTCCGCTCGGGTTCGACTCCCGAGACAGGCGCAAAGACCCGCCCCTTCGATCAAGGAGACCGACATGACCACCATCGAGCTCGCCGCCGCCGCCGAGAAGGCCATGGACGCCCTCACCACCCGCCTCAACGACCAGCCCTCCGACAGCCCCGAGGTGGTCGAGAAGCTGAAGGGCATCGTCCACGGTGTCCTGCTCGCCCTCGGCGCGGCCCTGCCCGAAGACGCCGGCGACACCGCCGAGCAGGCGCGCGAGGTCATGGACACGCTGCTGCAGCCCGCCGTCGGCGCCCTCGACGACCTGGCGGAGGCGCTGCGCGACGACGAGTACCAGCGCACGATCGCCGCCTGACCCGCCCCCTCCCGGTCCCGGTGTCCCGTACCGGGACCGGACACCGACCCCAACCCCCCGACGACCAAGGAGCCGGAGATGACGAACCCAGAGCACGTCAACGTCACGATGTCGCGCGACGGCGTCGAGCGGATCACGCTCCGGGTCGAGTTCCGGATGTCACGCGACGACATGGTGACTGCGCTGGCTGGCTTCGCAGTCGGGGTGCGGGATGCCGAGCTGGACGACCTGCCGCCGCGTGAGGCGCTGACCATCGTCAGACGCCTCCTCAGCGCTGACGCCGGCCTGGTGCGCGACTACAACGTCTCAGAGTCGCCCCGTGAACGCGCTTGGGCGGAGCGGCAGGTTGCTCGCTTCTGGCCCGCCGACGCCTGACCGTCTTCTGGGCTCCGGGCTCTGCCCGGAGCCTCCCGTCCCGACTTGGAGATCGACATGCCGAAGGATCTTCGCCTTCCCCGAACGATGCCCGTGCTGGAGAACGGCGTCCACTACGGGCTGGTACTTCACTACGCCGACTTCAAGCTTCAGGCCGTGTGGAGCGCGACCGGCACTCCTGAGACCGGCCCGATGTCGCTGGCGAAGACCCGCAGGTGGCTGGCCGAGCACGGCTACACCTGCCACGAGCTGCCCCCTCAATGCTGAACGGAACCCCGATGCTCGCCTACGTCCCCCGCTCGCCCCGCCAGTTCGTGGACCTGTTCGTCGAGGGTCTGCGGTCTCTGTTCCGCCGACCCCGCCCGTCCGTTCGCTGCGGCTCTTGCGGGGAGCCTCCGCAGGGCCGTCCTGCCGCCCCGGACGCGCTGCGGTGCCGGGACTGCGGCAACCCGCTGGCCGGGCTGTTCCCGGCCGCCTGACCGCATCTGCTTCCTGCCCGACCCAGAGGAGACCCCGATGGCCGCCACCGCCGACGCCGCCCAAGCCCGAGCGATCCTCCGCGAAGACCAGCCGCTCAACCCCGCCGAGCAGGCCGCTGTCGACGCCCTCAACGAGCGCCGGTGGGTGCTGTGGCACGCCGACGACTACAGCCTCGGCGTGATCCTGCTCCTGTCACGCGCCGGCCTGCTGCGGGACGCCGCCCAGGAGCAGCACGAGGAGCGGAGCCTGGCCGTCAATGCTCGCCTGACTGCGGAAGCCCGCCGAGCGGACGCGGCCCGCATCTCCACTCTGGACACGGCGATCAGGCAGGCGTGCGACCGGCTGTCCGCAGGCGAAGATCCGGCCGTAGTGGCGGCATGGCTGAAAGAGGTCCGCGCCCGAACTGTTTGACGGCACCGCCGCCGATACCGGCCCGGTTCTCACCGGGCCACCCAACCCGATCTTGAACGGAGCGTCCCCGATGAGCGCGACCATTGCCACCAAGCCGGAACTGCCCGAACTCCACGAGAACGCCGTCGCCGTGTCCGCGTTCCGAGCGCTGCCGGACGGCGACGGACGCCAGTACACCGTCAGCGAGCCCGTCGACTCCTCCGACCCCAAGCGGGTCATCCGCCGCTCCCTGCGGAGGGCGTGGGCGATCGGCTTCGTCCGCCCCACCACCCACGAGGACGGCCCGTGCGACTGCTACGCCGTGCTCGACATCCTCGACGCCAACGACGACATCGTGCAGGACTTCTGCATCCCGACCGCCCGCGCCTTCCGCTGGTGGTACCGGCTTCTCGGCCTGCGCGTCGTGGACGTCGAGGCGGAGGTCAGGAAGTACTACGCGGCGAAGGATTGACCCCCAGCCCTCTCCCTCCCGGTACCGGCCGGGACAGCGTTCGGAGCGCAGAGAGGGCGCTCGAACCCCGAGACCTCAACGACAAGGAGGCAGCGATGCCTGAGATCCCCGAAGGGGCCGTACAAGCCTGCCCGTGCGTCTGCCACGGCGACCATCCGGGCGTAGAGCATGTGCGCGCATGCTGCCCGTACTGGGATGGACCGCTGGGCTGGCACGTGGGCGAGTCCCTGTCGCACATCGAAGCGCGCACACGCCGCAAGGTAGCCGAGGAGATCCGCGCCATCGTCGCCGACGACGGCCCGTACCCGATGGACGCCTGGAGGGCGTTCAAGTCCCGCCACAAGCGGCTGGTCACAGGGGACAGCGTCGTGGCTGTGCTGCTCGCGGTCGCCGACGAGATCGAGGGAGCGGCCCATGACCCCCGCTGAGCTGATCGAGAAGGCGCTGCGGGAGCACCTGAGACTCCGTCTCGGCAAGCGGGCCTTGACCGACGCCATGCTCGACAAGCCGATCATGCTGTCCGGCCGGGAGGCCGAAGAGGGGGCCAGAATCGCCCTCGACGCATTGGCCGGCGCAGGGCTGGTCGTCGTCTCCGCCGAAGATCTGCGCGCCTACCTGTACCGAGGAAGCGACCTGAAGCGAGAGGTGGAGGCGATGAACCGTCTCCGCGCCGCTCTGCCCGAGGAGGGCTGACATGGCCAGGAACGATCTGTACTTGAGCATCCTGAAGAGTGAGGCTCGCAGACACAAAGGCAAGGCCGCCTGGGCACTGGATCAAGGGATGTCACGGTTGGCCAAGATCCATCAGAAGCAGGCCGACGACGCGCTCCGCGAGCTCGCCGACTCCTACCAAGCCGCCCTACCCGAGAGGAACGACCATGCCTGACCCCGCCGTCGTCTACATCGCCGAAGTGATCTGGTTCAGCGAGAATCCCGTGGACGGACGCAAGCGCATCGCCGTGGGTGCCAGTCTCGACGCCGCCCTGAACGCTCTCAGCAGTCACGACATCTTCGGCGGCGACCTTGTGGCCACGGAGATGACGGAGGGGAGCGCACTCGGCACCAACGGCGCACGCACGTGGGCTGTGCACGAGCGCGACGAAGAGCCCAGCGATGAGGGCGCACTGTGGATTACCGAAGAGCAGGTGCGGCATGGTTGACGACCTCCGCCCCTGCCCTCGCGCCGCCCTTCACACTCCCGCCCCTTCCGGCTACCTGGCGTGGCACGAGTGGGCGGAAGCCATGTCCCGTACCCACCGTCAGCGCTCCTGCCCTGGCTGCGGTCGGGTGTCCGTCTAGGAGCCGACCATGCCGACGTGCGCTCTGCCCCCAACCGGGTGGGCGTGCGTCTCCCTCAACGAGAGGATCACCCTTTGAACCCCTTCGACCCTGGCCTGATCCCCCTCTCGTACTTCGAGGTCGAGTGCGACGGGTCCGCCTGCGGTTCCGGACCTGTCGGCTGGCACACCCACCCCGAGCAGCGCGGCAGGGAGCCGTTAGGGCGGGTGCGGGTCACCGAGGGCAGGCGAACCTACCTGACGGACGTGCGTCCACTGCCCGAGGTTGATGCTCTGTCCCTGGCGGTCCGGGAGCTGGTCCTGTGAGTCACGACCTCCGCCACCCAACAGACAGCACCCTGGCGGCGCTGCGCTCCTATCGGCGCCGCCAGCAGGCGCAGAACCGGCGTCTCGCAGATCTGCGAGATCGCCTCGCCCTGGTGGTCGCCGAGCGTCGCACGGCCTGGCTGGACATGCTGTACGGACCCGAAGAGACCGAGGAGCCTGACGACGATGAGTGACGACCTCCGCCAGCGCTACGCCGAAGCGCTCGCCGCGAAGTTCACCGAGCCGGTCTACCGCTGCGACCGGGACGGCGAGAACGAGCGGGTGGAGAAGCCCGAGCCCGCCGACCGGATCGGGCAGACGCCGTACGTCATGGTCACCGCAGGGGATGGGTGCCGCTCGTTCTGGACGCCGTCATGTGCGGAACTGGCCGAGGTGGTCGCCGCCGTACGAGACGAGGAGATGGAGCGGCTCCGCGAGGCTGAGGCGACCATCGCCCGCGTTCGGCAGTTGGCCGACGTGTACGAGTTGAACGCCGAAACCGCGACTCGCGCGAGCGCGAGGAACTGGTTCGATTTGGTCGCCGGAGAACTCCGGGACGCACTCGACCCGCCGCCGGACCTGCTGGACGAGGAGGAGACTGGACGGCATGACCAACCCTGACGGAGCCAGTACCAGCGGCGCACCCGAAGGAGGAGGCGACGTGCTTGAGGACGACTACCGCCCGCCGGAGTCTCCCGAGGAACAGCTCCTCGCGAAAGCGTGGGCGTACGCTCTGCCTCTACTCGGGCAGCGGCTCATGGAGCGACAGGAAGCCGCCGAGGAGGAGACGTGACCATGCCCGCTTGGCTCGTCTACGGAGTGCTCGCATTCTCTTTCGCTGCACTGGTGTTCTCCTTCCACACTCTCTGCCAGGTGCGACGCTCCGCACGGGAGACGATCGCGAACTGGAAACGCGCCGAGGAGTCATGGAAGGCAGCCGAACGGGACTGGGTCAAGGTCGCCCAGATCAACAAGCAGATCGCCGAAACGGCGAGGAGCCGCCGCCGTGGATGAACTCGCTCTCGCCCTCGACCTGCTCGTGATCGCCTTATGGGCGCTGGTCGGCATCCCGCTCGCGGCGGTGTGCTGGCGTGCCTTGCGCAGAGTGGACAGGCTCCTGAAGGAGACCGAGGCTGCGCTGGACAGGCACCGGGAGCGGTAGTGGACCTGCTTGACCTCGACGCCCCACCCCTCCCGGTCATGAAGTGCCGGGCAGGGTGCGGCAAGAAGTTGTGGGACCCGGAATCCCGCCGTCTCGGGTACGGGCCTGACTGCGCCGAACGGCTGGGGATCACCACCCCTTCGTCGCCCCGCTTCTCGAAGCGCGACGGGGGAGACTGCGACGGACAGACCGACCTCCTGGAAGGTGCGACATGACCACGACGACCACACGTCACGACCGCTGGATGGCAGCCCACGAAGGCCACGAACTGGCCAGCGACGTGGTGGACGGACACCACCTCACCCTGTGCCGCACCTGCAATGAACTCAACTGCCGTGACTGCTGCCCTGAGAGCAACGGCGAGGCGACGCCATGACCGCGCTGGACGCCCTCTACCAGCTCGTCGCCGAGGGCAAACACATCCCCCTCCCCTGTAGCGGCATCCACACCGAGTCCCGCCGCCCCTGCCAGATGCCAGCGAAACGGCTGCTCGTCGCAGGCTGCGTCCACGAACACCTCGGCTTGTTCCTCATCTGCGCCGGCCACGACGCCGAGCAGGACCAGAACTGCCACGAATGCTGGGCGGCTGGCCACGAGTGCGACATGGCCGAGATCGTGAACCCGCCGGTGGATGTCGAGGCGTGGCTGGCCGACCTGATCAGCCCTGCCGACCCGGAAGGGGTCGACATGGCGGAGTGGCGCGAGTTCGTGCGCGCCCACCTGCACGACCTAGTGCCCGCCCGCCTGCGGACCCTCAACGCCACCTGCGACTCGTGCGAGCGCTGCACCTGGAACCCCGGCCCCGACTGCGGCAAGGGCGATCACCCCCACTGCCCTCGTTGCGGACACTGCACCTACCGGCACACAGAACAGACCGCAGAGACGGGAGCGGCCTCGTGACCTCCGACATGCTGTCCTGGACACGCCAGCAGATCGAGCACCGGAAGTCGCTCGCTGAAGAGGCGCACGGAGCCTCATGGGAGGTCCGCGGACGACTCTCCGAACGCCCAGACGGCGGCGCTGATGACCTCGTAGCTGTAGTGGACGCCGAGGACGGGACCGAGCTGTTCGGCGTCGCCCTGCCCAGCCCTGGAGTGGACGAGGACGACCTGGCGCACATCGCGTTCAACGACCCGCAGCAGATCATCACCGACTGCCAAGCGGACCTGGCGATCCTCGACGACCACGAGGGCAGCCACGAATGCGCCGGCGTGGACGACAACTGCATGTGGATCCTGGACGGGGACTGCCCTACCGTCCGCCGTATCGCCAGCCGCTACCGCCACCGTCCCGGATACCTTCCCGAGTGGGCTCCAGAGAGGACCGACCGATGCCCTTCGTAGCGCCGATCCGCACCTACTCGACCACGCACGGCTGGGCCGACAGCCTGCTCGTCCTCGAAGACCCCGCCGTAAGCGTGTGGGACGAGGAACGGCAGTGCTTCCTCGCCGCGCCCAGCGACGAGCCTGTGGTGATACTGCACTTCGGAGAGCCCTACGAGACCCCAGACGCCAGATGGTGACGGACCACGAGTGCAAGCCGCCGCTCGGCGCTGGCACCCCCATAGCGTGGCGCTGCCCCGACTGCGGCATGCTGTGGGAAGCACTCCCGCAACAACCGGCCGAGCACGCCGAGCCTCCGGCGCCTGCTCAGTGGGAGCCGGACTCCCCACCATGGGCAGAACGACCCTTACCCAAGGGCGGGGTGGCCGTCGCGGTCGCCCTCGTCAGCATCGTCGTCCTTCCACTATTCCTGCAAGACTGGCAGCCCGCCCTCGCCGCCGTGCTGGCCGTGCTGGGGCTGATGATCCTTGCCGGATGGTTTTGGCTGATCGTGCGGAAGTGAGACAATCGCGGACAGAACACGAACGCCTGCATGCGCGATACTCTCCGTGAACGCGAAAGCGGCCCTCCGCACCACCGGAGAGCCGCCTCGACCTCGCCCGCCCCTGCAGCCACAGAAGCCTCCCGCTAGCGTACCGACCTCGGGGGAGGCCCACGTGTCACGCCGATACTGGATTCACTCAGCTCCGGACGACTACACCGAGGATGGCCAGCGGGAGTGCGCCCGCGGCGACCGCTGCTCAGCACCGCGCCTCTCCGACGAGAGCGGCCGTACAGTCCGCCTCCCGGCGCTCACCTACCAGGCGTTCTGCCCCCAGGACCGGAACGCGATCAGCAAGGCGCTCAACGACCTGCCCGAGCTGTTCGTGCGCGTCCACCAGCGGCTCGACAAGACCTTCCAGGCCGTCGCAGGCGGCCCCATCGTCGCCGTCTCCAAGACCGCCCCGGTGCCGCTGTCCCTCGCCGCCGACGAGTTGCTGCGACTGATCCTCGCCACGCTCGTCTCCTGGGAGGAGCGGGTCCGTACCGTCGCCCGGCTGAAGCCTCTCGACACCGCCACGTCCCGCCGGCGCCGCGACGGCGTCGTGTTCTCGCAGTCGTGGACGATCCTCGCCGCCCACCTGGACGCGCTGCTCGCGCTCGGCGCCGAACCGATGCTCCGCGACGGCGAGTTCGTTGACCTGGACGGGGCCGACGCCGGCCTCGACCTGCTCGACCTCGCCCACCGGTGCAGGCGCTTCCTCACCGACACCAAGCAGCCGAGCAGGCACCTGTCCGGGGTGTACTGCGACTGCGGCTATCCGGAGTTGTTTGAGCTGCTGGACGACGACGGGCAGCCCGCGGGGGCGCGGTGCCGGCAGTGCCGGGCCGAGTACGACGCCGAGCAGTACACCGACCTGACGAGGGCGCGCGTAGAGCCGGTCAAGTCCTACAGGCGGCGGCCTCTCCAACCGGCAGGCCGGGACGACCACACCAGCCGGCGCGCCTGAAACCCCTTCGCGCCCGGCTGCGCGGCCGGGCTACCCTCGCCACACCAACCCTGGAGCCCCCAGATGACGAACAAGCCGCTGCTCGAACTGCACCGCTCCCTCGACCGTCGCCTGCGCCCAGAGGACGTCGCAGACCTGATCTCGCTCGCCCTGGACGGTTCGCTCTCGACTCCGGAGCGGTTGACCCTGGACCGGGCCGCGGCGCACTCGTACCGGCGCCTCGGCTGGGTGTCGTCCATGACGGAGGAGTTCGCCAAGCCGCAGGATGGCGCATACCAGCTCGCTGCGGTCGCGCGGCTGTTCGACCGTCAGGAGTGGGCCGAGCGCGACCCTGGCGACCCGGTGTCCCTGGCCGAGGTCGCCCAGCTCGCCGGGCAGGAGATCGGCTGGAGCCCGGACCGGGCGGACTTCAAGCACGACCGGCTCGACCGCGCCGCCCGCCGGGAAGCGGGCATCGACGTGCCCAAGCGGCAGTACAACCGCCGATTCCGGGCGCTCGGGCGGCTCGCGGCCAAGGCGGGCAGGCTCGGCGACGGCCAGGAGATGCGCCGGCTGCTGCTTGTCGGCCGGAGCGGGTTCGCGGCGACCATCACCGAGGAGAGGTTCGTCGCCGACCCTGACGCGGCCTGCTTCGTCGCCTATTTCACCGCGCGGCGGAACCTGCGCCGGCAGTTCAGCCTGAACGGCAGGGGCAACCCGTTCGACGACGTGGCGCAGATGCTGCTGGCCCGGTGCGAGGCAAACCCGGACACCGACTGGGCGATGATCGCCGTCGTGTACGCCAAGCCGTCCGTTCTGGCCCGGCTCGCCGACGCCGAGCGTGGAGAGATGCTGGGCGCCTGGTATGCGGTGATGCGGCAATGCGCCGACCGGCTGGAGCGGGTCTGGCAGACTCGCCCGCTCAACCGCATGTCGATGGTGGTGCGCCGCGGCGACGACTCGTCCACGTGGAACACCGTCGCCCAGGCGTACAACGCGGCCCGCGCCGGCTGGCTGGCCTGCCTGCAGTCGATGGGCGCCCTGCCGCTGCTGGACGCAGCATGTCCTGGCAAGGTGATGCGGCTTATGGCAGCGGACTTGGCGTGGTGGCATCGCAGCACGGGCGGCGACGTCGATCCGAACACGAAGGTGTGGGCGTCGCTGCCGCTGCCGTGGGAGGTGCTGTCCGGGCTGGTGACGTGCACCCGCGCCGACGTCGAGCAGGCGTGCGCGGAAGCGGGCCTTGACCCGGCGGAGACGGGCTGGACCGCCAGCCCTGCCAAGCACCGTGTGGCGGCGTTCAAGCCGACGCCGGAACTCGTGCACGGGGTGACGGTCGCCGACCCGGTGTGGGCGTCGCTGCTGCGCCGCGCGGGCGTATTCAGCGGCAAGCAGGTCAAGCCGGACCTGGTCGAGCATGCCGCACACGGTCTCGCGGCGGGCGTGGTCGTCTCGGATCTTCCGTCTCGTCCGCTTTCAGGTGGCGGGCACACGCCCTGATGCGCGATGATGGTGGCAGCCTCGCTGTAGCTCAGTGGTAGAGCATCCGGCTCTGCTAACCGGATGGACGCTGGTTCGAGCCCAGTCAGCGAGGCTTAACCATGTCCGGGAACGTCGGAGAAGAGATGTGCACCACTTCCCCTCCTGCCCCGGTCTTCCAATGCTTCCGACGCGAGGGCGGCGTCGATGTAGTGCCGTCCCACCTGCCGTTGTTCGTCGCCGATGAGCAGCGGTCGATGACCGTCGAGGAGTATTTCGGCCTTCCCGATGAATTGGGCAGCGGCACGCCCTGACCTGCAACTTGCTCTCTGGGATGGGCGTATAAATGCCTCATTCCCAGCCGAAAAGTCGGCCGGGCCTGCGATAATGAACAGGTATTCGAACCCCGGCGACGGTTCCAGCCGTCCCGGGGCGCGGCCAACCTGTTAGGAGCAGGCTGACATGCAAGAACTTACCGTCACGTGCGGATGTAGCCGCAAGATGGGCATCGACACATTACGCGGCAAGGGCGCATATCGGTGCGGGTGCGGGGCGAGAGTCCACGTAGATGTGCCGAGATCGCGCCCTCTGTGCGTGGGGGTTACCGAGACAGGCGAACAGTGCGGCTACGTGGTGGTCCCCGGATCGCGGGAGCACGGCATTGCGCTCTGCGGCAAGCATCTGGAACGGCACGAAGAGTACCTCCAACGCCAAGCGAAGCTTGATGCTTGGGAGGCGCAAGACCTGGCCCTGTCCCGGCGCCACCACGAGGACCAGCGGTCCCGCGTCGAGCAACGGCTCGACGAGGCGCGCAAAGAGGGCCGGATGGTCGTGTACTACGTCCGAATCGGCAACTACATCAAGATCGGTACAACGACCAGCTTCAAATACCGCATGACCTCGCTCATGCCGGACGAGATCCTCGCCACCGAGCCCGGCCATGAGGAGCTTGAGCGGATGCGGCATAAGCAGTTCGCCCACCTCCGGATACCGCTCGGCAGGGAGCGCTTCAGGCCCGACCCGGAACTCATGGATCACATCCGAATGATCCGCGAGCACTACGGCGAGCCAGCCGACCGCTATCCCGTAGCAGAGGCTACGTCCGACACGCCAGCCCCATAATTCGGCCACGTTTGGCATGGCGATAGGTGACCTGCTATAAACGAGGAGATCGTCCAGAAATAGGCCCTCAGGCAACTTCGCCGGGGGCCTTTCTGCATGTCTGGGGGCGGTATGCAGCGGGAGCCCATCACCATCGCAGAGGCCGCGGAGCGACTGGACAAGCCGGAACCCTTGGTGCGCTGCTGGGCGTCCCGATATCGGGGGCGTCGGCTGCTGAAGGTCGGCAAGACCGTCTACTACGACTGGCTCGACCTTTGCACGATTGGCCGGCAGATCCACATTGGGCAGAAGGTCCCGCCGTCTCCGGAGGAGCGGGACGAGCTCCGCGCCGCACTGAAGCCCGCGGCCTAGACACCGTTAGAAACCCCAAGAGCGCGCGTCCCGGTGCTGGTGACGCGCCCGGCTCCACGGTCTATCCCCCAGGATGCCCGCCGTGTAGAGCCGCTGGTTGCCCGGTTCCCGTGACATGCGAGGGAGCGGGGACCGGGCGACCCCCATAGACGCGCGGCCCTGTTTTCAAGGGGTTGATCAGGGCCGCGCCACAAACCCCTTACCAACCCCTGGAGAACCCCGATGAAGGTGTACCTGGCAACGTCCGGCTCGTACTCCGACTACCGCGTCCGTGGCGTGTTCGCCCGCGAGGAAGACGCTGAAGCGTACGAACTCGCAGACGACGTCGAAGAGTTCGAGCTGAAGGAGGGGCCGCAGGAGGTCCGGTCCTGGCACACGCTGAGGTGGCAGCCGGACCGCCCGGAGCCTGAGTACGTGGTCCACTTCTCGTGGAGTCCTCCCGAAGGCGACAAGATCCCCAACCCGTCCGAGGATGACCGGCCGGAGCGCCGCGACTACGACGGCCACCCCAACCGTGTCGAACACCGGTGGGTCGGTCACCGTGGCCGCGAATGCTATGGCGATCTCGTGGTCAGCGGGTGGGACATCGAGCACGTCCGTAAGGTGTTCGGCGAGCTGCGCGCCGAGTGGCTGAACAACAAGGCGCTCGGCATGGTGTGGGACTCGCAGAAGTGCGAGTGGACGCCCGGCGAGGTGGACGCCTGATGCGCCGCTACAGGAAGAAGCCCGTCGAGGTCACCGCCGTCCAGTGGACAGGCGACAACATCAACCACCTCTGGGACGTGTTCAGCGCCGAGAACATCTACGGCCCCACCGAGAAGAACCCGGACTGGCTGATCATCACCACGCTCGAAGGCGACATGCGCGCGAACGTGGGCGACTGGATCATCAAGGGCGTGAAGGGCGAGCTTTACCCGTGCAAGCCGGACGTGTTCGCCGAGACGTACGAGCCTGTCCCTGCGGTGACGTGGGGGACCTACTGATGAAGGTGTACGTAGCGACCAGCGGATATCGCGGCGATTACTGGTACAGCATCCAGCAGGTCTTCAGGACCCGCGAGGCGGCCGAAGCGTACGGGCGCGCTCATGACATCGAAGAGTTCGAACTGCTCGACGCGCCGCCCGAGGTGCGCGACTGGCACACGATCACGCGCACGTTCGGCAAGGACGCCGGGAGCGGCGAGCCCGTTCACCGCGTGGACCAGCTCGACTTCCTCGGCGACCCAGACCGCATCGAGGTACAGGTTGACCGCAACCCGAAGGACCGCGACCGCCCCTACAAGGTGGTCGTCGAGGGCTGGGACCTGGACAAGGTGAAGGCGGCGTCCGAGGCGCAGTGCGCGAACTTCCTCGCCGAGCGGAACGAGTGGGCGGCGTCCGTCGTCGCCGAACTCGACCGGATCGACGTGAAGGTCTGGTACGAGGTGGACGGCAAGACCGTCCTTGAGACGCCCGTCCATCGCACCGCCGACCACTTCACGGTGCCGCACGACCTGGTGTGCAGTCAGTTGGGCATCGACCCGTCCCAGTCGCTGCATGGACGCTGGTTGACGGTGGAGCGCCTGTCGTTCACCGAGGCGGACGGCTTCTCGCTGTGCCGGGACCCGCAGGATCATCTCGCGTCTTCGGAGAGCCGCTGATGCCGTACACGAGCCACGGCCACGCCTACGGCGTCATCGACACCGACCAGCCGCGCCCGACTCTCGTCGCCCGCTGCGGCGGACCCCGCCTGTGCAAGAAGTGCGCCACCGAAGCAGCAGCCACACCGTCCGAGGCCCGGCAGATGGACGAGTGGCGGGTCGAGATCGACCGCTACCGCCTGGAGATCGCCCGTCTCCGGGCGATCGTCTCCCGCGTGATCGAGATCCCTCGCGAGCCCGAGCATCTGCCCGACGACGACGCAGGGCTGGCCTATAAGCGAGGCTGGCAGGACGCCCGTGCTCTCGTGGACAAGGCGCTCCTACCGGAAGAGGAGCAGAGCTGATGCCCAGCGAGCGCATCGACTGCGCGTCCGGACGACAGAAGCAAGTCGAGATGTTCTGGTTCCCCGCGCCGACGAGGCGCGTGACCTTGGCGACGATCGACCGCGATGCTCCTTCCAGCGACGGGCTCCGGTTCCTCGGCCACGGGGTGACCTTGGATCGGGAGGGTATCGACCGGCTCATCGGCGCACTCTGCGAGGCTCGCGACACCGTGTACGGGAGCGTCGATCACGAGCCGAGGGCTGGCGAGTGAGCACGCTGCCCGCCGCCCACCTTCACGAGGTGGCGGCGTGGATGCAGCGCTGGCAGCCCGACCGTCAGGTAGTGGCCGATACCGGGCGGTCCCGGATCGTGGCCGAAGTCGCCGGCGCGGTGGTGGTGTACGAGGCTGACGCGGTTCGCCGGCTCATCCCGAAGAGGCGTTAGTGACCGTCCTCTCCCGTGTCTGGCGGGTGTACGCCGACCCTGCCAAGAGCGAAGCGGCGGCATGGTTGAAGACGCTCCTGCCGGTCGAGATCGTCTCGTGGCTGTACCGGGTGGCCGCTCCCGAGGAGTGGCCGCGCCTCGCCTGGACCACGCTGTGGGATGTCGTCCTTGTGGCTGCGCTGCTTTGGGTGGTGCGACAGAGGGACGAGGCGCGAGCCGAGGTCAAGACGTACGAGATCGCGTTCCAGGCCGCGCCTCTCGTGGTGCAGGAGATGGCCCGCCGCCGCGCCGACAAGCGCGACGAGTAAACGGACATATCTAACCTAAATCGGGCGCAATTGATGTGGCGTTCGTCACGCTGCCTGACCTGCTAAAACGCCTGCGAATTCGATCACTGCAAATGCGTTCATTCCGGCATTTGTGCAGGTCGAATAGTAGAATTCAGAGTAATTCGGGCTCTCATCTCGAAATGAGAGCGCCCCGAACGGTCGTGTTGCGACGGCCGTCCGAGGCTTGCCGATCCACCTGCATCACCAGGAGATCGACCATGGACAACCGTACTTCCTCGGACTCCCGCGACGAGAATCAGGGGCCGGGTTCCGACCTCCAGATCTTCGACAACGGAGAGTTCAACCTGGAGATCACTCGCGTCGGAGATAGCTTCCGCGTCCAAGCGCCGGGCCTGGCCCGCTCGCTGTCCTTCCACTCCGCACGGGACATGCTCCGTACCGTTCCGGATGACGAGAAGGGGTGGGAGATAGCTCCCACCCTTGGCGGCGAGCAGCAGATGTGGCACGTCACCGAGCCGGGCTTCTACCGCGTTCTGGGGCAACGGCAGACCGCGCGGATCAAGAACGAGGACGTTCAGAAGCAGGTCGTCCGCTTCCAGCGCTGGGTGTTCCACGACGTCATCCCTTCCATCCGCCGTACGGGCGGGTACGCCCCCGCGCCGTCCCCGGTCACGGCGATCCCCTCCCACCCCGAGACGCTTCGCAAGTGGGCGGCGGAGATCGAAGCCCGCGAGGCTGCCGAGCAGCGCGCCGCGATCGAGGCAGCGGGCAGGCAGGCAGCCGAGGAAGAGATCGCGGTCCTTGAGCCGAAGGCCGCCGAAGCCGACCACCACCGGGCAGCGGACGGCTGCATGGCCATCGGCGACTTCGCCAACAAGCTGAAGGCGTGGGCGCTCCAGAACTGCGGCGTCCGCATCCTGCACGAGGACGTGTGGGACTTCCTCGGCGACATCGGCCTGATCATCCGGGGTAACACGATCCGCAAGAACCAGCCGACCTCTTTCGCCACCGAACGGGACTACGTCCGGACGAAGACGACCCGGTACGACACGAGGACGCGAGGCGAGCAGGTGTCCACCTCCTCCCGCCTCACCCCTGCTGGTGAAGGATGGGCGTGGGACCGGGCGGTCAAGCGGCTCAACGACTTCGGCTCGCTGCGCAAGGCGATGGGCGGCGCGGCATGAACGAGCGCAGTGCCGAAGAACTCGACCGGCTCATGAAGTTCGATGACCTGGTCTGCCGCGTCTACGCCGACGACCGGATGCCGCCCGGCACCCGCGAAGTCGCTCTGGCGATGGCGTGGGCGTTGGAACGCGGCCCGGTCGCCCACCCCGAGGTCAAGTTCTGGACGCTGGTCCGCCGCTCACTCGGCGGCGACCGGATGGGTCGCCCTCGCCTCTCGGAACTGATCGCGGCTGACGCTCCCCGATACGAGAACCGCTCCGACTGGTCGCTGGGCAACGGCTCGTGCGAGGGGCCAAGGGTCCGCCCGTACAAGCCGCGCGAGCGCCCGCCGTCCGGCTGCTACCTGGACCACCCGCACATCGGCCCGTGCCGCTTCCCCGAGGTGTACGGCGCTGGCGGGCATGCTCACGACCACACCGAGGGCGGCACCATCTGTGGAGCCACCGCCACCATCCGCGTGAAGGAACGCGACATGGTGACCGGCTGGCACACCAACCACTGGTTCTGCCGCCGCCACGCCGCCCGCGCCCGCGAGGTCAAACAGCAGTTGGCCGCGCGAGGCGAACCGCCAGAGCCGATCCCGAACACGGGCGGGCTGCTGCCTCGCTACTTCGCCGCCGACTGGGCCAAGATTTACGCCCTGCACTGCGAGAAGGCGTACCGGCGCTGGACAGAGCCGTACTGCGGGGTGGACGCCGACCACTGGCCGACGCCCGGCAAGACGATGATCCCGAAGCGGCCACGGCTGGCTCTCGTCGCTGATCTGTAGACCTCCGGGCGGGTGGTCTGTCTGCACGCCGCCGCCCGCCCGGATCAACTCTCGCTCGGAGGTGGTCGTGAACCTCGCCGTCCACGCCCCGTCCTCCTCCTGCGAGCAGACGCACTGCGGCGCGCACGACGTTGACGAGCCCCGCGAGGGCGTGTTCAAGGTGTGCCTGGAGTGCGGCCACGCTTTCGCGACGCCCTCCGATCTCCTCGCCGCCTACAACTCCGAGCGCCGGCGAATGGCCGAAGCCGAATTGGACGGGCCGGACGGTACCGACTACGGGACGCCTGCTCTCGTGCCTGTGACGGACGTACGGCAGGTGGAGTTCTGCCCGTGCTGCGCCCATGACTTCTGACCTTGGAGGTTGCCTTGTCTGAGACTGTCGTCTCGCCGTCGAACGTGATCTGGCTGGACCTCCCGGACAACGTGGTCGTGTCCTGCTCGGGCGGGATCATCTGGCTCGAATAGGAGTTCGACCTGCCGGGTAGGGTCGCCTCATGCAAGGCGAGCCTCCGGTGGTGAAACTTCCAGGTCATCCCGCGAAAGCGGGGTATCTGATCGCGTGGAGGCAGAAGTCGGACCGGTCCTGGGAAGCGCAAGTCCAGTACGTCATGGACGTCCCTGGCGGTTACCGCGCCCACCTAGAGAAGCCGTACACGTCCTGGTTCCAGGCCCACGAGGTGGAGCCCGTCGAGGGCGAGGACTACCGCCGCGTGCCACGCATCCGTTCCGGCTCGTAGCTGCCCGCTCAACCTTGCAGGCCCTTCATAGTGCGGGGCCTCGCGCGCACCAACCCCTCAACCCCACTGGAGATCGCGTGGAGTTCTGCAACCACGACGGCGTGACGATCGAGTGGCCTGAGTACGGGCTGCCCACGGTCACCTACGCCGCCCCCTACACGGCCTTCCCTCGCGACTGGCTGAACGCGGCCGGGCTGGACGTTGCGAAGGTCGAGGGCGACCGGATCACGGTGCTCGGCAACGTCGTCTACGAGGTCGTGGACTGGCACCACCGCTGCTCTGCCTATGGCGGCGACGCGGAGTTCGCCTACGCGAGGCTCGTCTCCCGCCCGCCGCAGGCAGGCGACGCGGAGAAGCTGCTGAACCAAGCCGTCACGCCACGAAGCGACGAGGGCGAAGAGCTCACCCTTGACGACGACTGGGACGCCCACCTCCGCGAAGGGGAGTGGCCCGACCGCTACCGGGGCGCGGTCCTCATGCCGGGCAGGTGCGGCTGCTGCGGCAGACTCCACGAGTGGGACTACACCCCGGCGAAAGCACGCAGGATCGCCGCCCGATTGATCGAGCTGGCCGACGAGGCGGAGAAGGTCGAGCCCGCCCGGCTCCTCACCCCGGAGGAAGCCGATGCCCGATGACTCCACCAGCGGTACGAGCATGCGTAGCTGGATCACCTCAGCGTTGATCGTGTTCCCGCCCATCTTCGCGGTCGCCTTCTGTGCGGCGTACGGGTGGAAGGCGTTCCTGCCCGTCGTCCTCGTCGCCTACCTGCTCGTGATGGCTGTGTTGGACCCGTTCCGCCGCCACTGACCCGCCCGCCCGCCGACCTGTGCCCGCCTTTGTGTGGGCTTCCCGCGTGCGGGGGGTGACGTGGCCCCGATCCTCGCCTGTAAGGGCTGTGGCGCGACCAAGCCGGAACCGACCGGGGACCCGACAGACCTGTTCCCGTCCGGGCGCTGCGGCGACTGCCCGCCTTGGCGCTGCGGAGACTGCGGTGAGATGTGCTCCGCCGCCAGCCTGTGCCCGTGCTGGACGCGGCTCGACGCGCTGCCGATGGCTGACGTCAAGGCTCTGCTCGCCGCTGACGGGTTCCAGCTCGACCACCGCATCACCTGACCGTCCGACCACCTGAGCCCGCCATCGTGCGGGCTTCTCGCACGTCAGGGGGTGGTGATGCGGGAGGAGTACGACCCCGACCGCCACGGCTCCTACGGGGCGTGGCTGCGCTCCAAGGGTCTCCAGGTCCGCGCCGGCGGATGGACGCACGCCACCCACGACCAGGCCCGCGAGTACGTCGGCAAGGACGGACGCCGGGTGAAGGACGTCACCGACCAACTCGGCAACCGGGTCGTCCAGCACGGCCGCGACCAGCAGTCCGTCCACATCAAAAGCCCCGAAACCGTGCACGCCGTCATCCAACGCTCACCACAGAAGAAGGAGGTGGGCGATGTCGGTTGACGACCGGCTGGCCTCACTCCGCAGCCAGATCGAAGCCACCGAGGTCGAGAAGCGGCTTCTCGACGAACTCCAGGCAGCGAAGGACGCCTACGCTGCCGACTCCTCCGACGAGGCGAAGGACCGCAAGCAGGCCGCCGCTGAGGCGCTGCGCGAGCACCGGCAGAACACCCGCTCCGACGGCGTGTCGGTGGGCGGCGACGCCTACGTGGAGCCCGGCAGCCCCGACCCGTCCCCGTCCGACACCGTGAAGGCGGACGTCACTTCGAAGGTTGAGGGGGCGTAACCGTGGCCATCTCCGCATCGGGCCTGTACGTCAGCACGTTCGTTGACGTGCTGGATACCACTCAACTCGCCCTCGACCTCGACCTGGAAACGCACAAGGTCGCCCTCTTCACGAACAGTCTCACCACGCCGAACTTCACCACGGACACCGCCTATGGCGTCTCCCCGTACAACGCCAACGAGGTGTCCGGCACCGGGTACACGTCCGGCGGCGCGCTGCTGACGGGTACGACGTTCACCGGGTCGGGTGGCGTGGCGACGTTCGACGCCTCCGATGTGACCTGGTCGTCTTCGACCATCACGGGGGCGAAGGGCGCGCTCATCTACGCGGACGCTCTGGCGGGCAACAACGCCATAGTGTTGGTCAACCTGGGAAGCGACTACTCCACGTCCAACGGGAGCCTCGTAATTTCCTGGTCCGCGAGCGGGATCTTCGCCCTGACCTTGGCCGCCTGACCAGCGCAAACGCCGCCTGACGTCGCCGCCTCCGGGCGGCTTTCGCATGTCCGGGGGTCGGTGTGGTTGCTGCGTACCGCTCCCACAGCACGGCGAGCAACGCGAACGGCGGCTACACGATCGCCCGCCCCTCGGACGTGGTCTCGGGCGATGTGCTGGTTCTGGCGGTTTTCACTGACAGCGGCAACGCCACCGACATCACAACCCCGTCAGGGTGGACGCTCGCGTCCAGCATGAACAGCGGCCAGACGTACACGCGTGGCCGGACGTTCGTGAAAACCGCGACTGGGTCGGAGCCGACCACGTACTCGGTCGCGCATGCCGGGGCGTCGTCGGTTGCGATCCTGATCTGTGTGTCCGGGGCTGCCCTTCCCGGCGTGTACGGGAGCGTGAGCGCCGGGACGGGCAACAACGTCCAGACGCCCACCGTCACCCCATCCAGCAGCAGCGGTATCGAGATCAGGTTCGCTGGCGCGGACGGCGACGGTAACGCGCGGACATTCGCCCCGCCTTCGACGTACACCGAGCCTGCTGGCGCGGACCTGAACCATGGGTGGCTCACGCATGCCGAGGCCGCGTACAAGATCCTTAGTTCGAATGCAGCGACGGGCGCCCAGAACCATCTGGCGTCCGGCGCGATCGTGTCCAGGTTGGGGTTCACGGTCTTCCTGCCGTCCGGGGGCGGCACGGACGCGACCGCCACCCCTTCGGTGGTGGCCGCGACGTCGTCGGTTCCTGCCCCGTCGGTGTCGGCTCCGGCGTCGGCCACGGCCACCCCGAGCGTCGTCACCGGGTCGGCGTCGATTCCGGCTCCGAGCGTGTCGGACGGCTCCGCTCCGGCCTCACCGCCTGTCCTGCGCGGCACTGTGACGTCCGTCGCGGGGAGGACGACGCCGCTCACCGCCACCAAGCCGACGGGTGTCGTCTCCGGCGACCTGCTGGTCGCCCACCACTCGGCTGACGTCGGCACCCTCGACGACATGGGCACCCCCACAGGCGGTGCCACCTGGCAGGTCTTGCGTACGTACACGGCGGGCGAGAACGCCCTACAGGTCGTCATCTACTGGAAGATCGCAGGAGGCAGCGAGCCCACGTCGTGGGACTTCTCCCAGGACGCCTCGGCTGACGGCACGGTGATCATCGCCGCCTACTCGGGCGCGTCCACTTCCACGCCGACGGTGCAGGAGACGTCCGGCTCGGGCACGTCGATCGGTACGCCCGGCATCACCCCTCCCGCCGCCAACAGCGTGGAGTTGCGGTTCGCGACGGGTGTCCCGACTGCTCCCGGTTCTGTCTCCTGGACCGCCCCCGGCGGGCTCAGCGAGCAGGCGGACCTGCAGTCCACCACCTACGTCACCTCCACGCTCGCCACCCGCACCCTGTCCAGCTCGACGCCGACGAGCACCGCGAACTTCACCCCCTCGGCGTCGCTCGTCTTCGCTGCCGGTCACACGATCGGCATCGCGGGTGCCACCCCGTCTAGCCAGGACGCCACCGCCACCCCGTCAGTGGTGGCGGGCACGGCATCGGTTCCCGCTCCCAGTACCGGCGCGGGCTCGACCGTCTCTCCGGGCGTGGTGTCGGCATCAGCCAGCGTCCCCGCTCCTACGGCCGGGGCGGGTGCTACGGCTGCTCCTGGCGTCGTCGCAGCCACCACGTCGGTGCCGTCGGCGACGATCTCCACCGGGTCGACTCTCACGCCGGGCGTCGCCCCCGCAACAGCGACCGTCCCGGCACCCACCACGTCAGCGGGCTCCACCGCCTCGCCGACGGTGGCCACCGCGTCGGTCTCGGTGCCGTCGGTCACGGTCACGACCGGCTCCACCGCCTCACCTGCGATCGTTCCGGCCTCGGCCGCAGTGCCGGCGCCGTCCGCGAGCACCAGCTCTACCGTCTCGCCCGCGGTCGTCCAGGCACAGTCGTCGGTGCCGGCCCCGTCTGTCACGGCGGGCGTCACCGCCTCACCCTCCGTGGTGCAGGCGACCGCGTCCGTCCCTGAGGCTTCGGTGCTGGCCGAGGTCGTCGCCTCCCCGAGCATCGTCACCGCCTCCACGACCGTCCCGGCCCCGACTGCGGGTGCCGGCGCCACCGCGGCCCCGTCCGTCGTACAGGCGACGTCGTCGGTGCCCGCCCCGGCGGTCGGCGCCGTCACAGCGGCTACTCCTGCACCGGTCACGGCCACCAGCTCCGTGGACACGCCCGACGTCTCCGCGAGCTCCACGGCCACCACAGACGTCGTCGAGGCCACTGCCAGCGTTCCAGCGCCTACTTCGACCGCCGGGGCGACTGCGAGCCCTGGCGTGGTCTCGGCGACCACCACCATCCCGACACCGCAAGCAGGCGCCGGCTCGTCGGCTGCCCCAGCGGCCGTGGAATCGACGGCCGACATCCCGGAGCCTGCCACATCGGCGGGCGCCACGGCATCACCGGACACCGTCCAGGCGTCCGCGTCGGTCCCGGCCCCTGACGTGTCGGGCGGTATCGTTCCGGCATCCGAGCTCCGCGACACCTTCACTGGGACGACGCTGGACACGGCCCTGTGGACAGCGACCAACAACGCGGGCGTCACCGGCAGCCAGAACGACGTCTACCAGTTCGAGATCAGCGGCTCGGCGGTCGCGTTCAGCCAGATCGCCAGCGCCGGCACCTACGACCTGACCGGCAGCGCCTTCGCGGTCGAGCTGGTCGACGCCGGTTCGCAGGCCACCGGCCTTGAGGTCTACGCGATCGTCGAGGCCGACGCCATCAACCGGCTGTTCTTCGTCATCGCGGGCGGATTCGTCGGCATCTACAAGGTCGTCTCCGGCAGCCAGTCCAGCCTCGCCTTCCACTCCTACAGCCCGGCAGATCACCGCTGGCTCCGCATCCGGGAGGACGCGGGCACCACCTACTGGGAGGCGTCCCCGGACGGCTCCTCCTGGGCGGAGCTGCACTCCGAGGCGACCCCGATCACGGTCACCTCGACGCGGCTGATCCTCCAGGCCGGGGCCTGGCAGGCGGTCGGCGCGGACACCACCGTCGTCTGGGACAACGTCGGCGGCCTTCTGGTCTCGGACGCCACAGCCTCGCCCACGACAGTCCCCGCTACCGCCACGATCCCGGCACCCACCGCCTCGGCGGGGGCGACCGCGACACCCGGCGCTGTCGCGGCGTCCGCCTCCATCCCGGAGCCGGACGTCTCGGCTGGGACCACCGCGAGCGCGCCTGTAGTCGCCTCTGAGGCGTCCGTAGGCGTTCCTGAGGTGTCCGCCTCTTCTACGGCCTCTCCGGAGGTCGTAGGGGCGTCCACGGCGATCCCCGGCCCGACCGCAGCGACCGGAGCGACCGCCACCCCGGACACCGTCCAGGCGGACGCGAACATCCCGGCGCCGACTGTCGAGGCCGGCGGCAATGCCACCGCCACCCCTCAGACGGTCAACGCCGCCGCGGCTATCCCGGGACCGTCCACCGGGACGAGCATCACCGCTCAACCCGCGATCGTCCTGGCTACTGCCGCGGTACCTACACCCACCACCACGATCCTGGTCGCTGCTACTCCGGCAGCGGTCCAGGCGTACGCCACGATCCCCGCGGCGCTGCTGTCCACCACAGCAAGACCGCCCGCGGTGGCCGCGGTCGCGTCGATTCCGACGCCGTCCGTGTCGACGGGAGACCTCCCGCAGGAGATCGACATCACGATCGGCCCGCCGACGCACCGGCAATGGTCCGCTACCGCGCCAGCCAGAGGTTGGCGCACGAGCGATCCAGTCCCCCGCAGGTGGTCCGCGACCGCGCCGATACGACGCTGAGCAGGGGGTGGTCCTCGTGAGCATCCCCTGCTACCCGTCTGGCACTAAGGAGTGGATGCACTCTGGCGTGGTGACGGGCACGTACACGCCCACGACGCCGGTCTACATGGCGGTCATGCCGTATGACGTGGAGCCCGAGAGGGACGGCGACGTATGGCATGAGGCCGAATGGCACACCGCCACCGGCACTGTGCGCGCCATGTACGGCGGCGACACCGGGATCGGGACCCTCAACGAAGGCAAGTACGTGATCTGGGTCAAACCGGTCACCGCCCAGGAAGAGCCGTTGATCCGCAGCGGCCCTATCAACATCACGTGAGAGGGGTGCCGTGCCTGACCTGCTGGTGATCGTCCCCTCGCGTGGGCGCCCGCACAACATCGCCGACCTGCATGACGCCTGGACTGCGGCCACCACCGGCCCCACCGGTCTGCTTGTTGCTGTCGACGACGACGACCCCACTCTCGATGACTACCGGCAGGTGTGCGCCGACCGCGGCATCGCCCTGACCGTGGGTCCGCGGCTGCGCATGTGCCCGACCTTGAACAAGGTCGCCGTCGAGCACGCCCCCCACCACTTCGCGATCGGGTTCCTCGGCGACGACCACCGGCCCCGCACCCGCGGCTGGGACGAGCACTACCTGGCGGCCCTGCGCGACCTCGGGACGGGCTTCGTCTACGGCAACGACCTGCTGGCCGGCGAACGCCTGCCCACTCAGGTCGCGGTCACGTCCGACATCGTGATGGCGCTCGGCTGGATGGTGCCGGACGGGATCCTGCACCTGTGGGCCGACAACGTGTGGCTCGACCTCGGCCGGGCGATCGACCGGATCCGGTACCTGCCGCGGGTGGTGGTGGAGCACCAGCACTACCTCAACGGCAAGGCCGCCGAGGACGACCGCTACCGCGAGGTCAACAACGCGGACGCCGCCGAGGCTGACCGGCTCGCCTACGCCGCCTGGCTGGAGCACCGCATGCCCGGCGACGTCGACAAGCTGAAAGCACTGCTCGGGTGAAGGTCATCTCGTTCAGCCTGTTCGGCCCGGACGAGCTGTACCGGGTGGGCGCGGTGGAGAACGTCCGCCTGTGCGCCGAGCTCTACCCCGACTTCGTGTGCCGCTTCTATGTCGGTGACTCCATCCCGTCCCACGTCGTCGGCGAGCTCGCCCAGCAGGGCGCCGGGATCGTCCGCATGGTTGGGGCCTCGGAGGACTGGTGGTCGACGTTCTGGCGGTTCCACGCCTTGCGGGACGGCAACGAGGTGACGCTGTTCCGCGACGCGGACTCCCGCCCGTGCGAGCGTGAGCGCGCCGCCGTTAAGGAATGGCTGGCGTCCGGCAGGCAGTTCCACGCCATGCGGGACCACCCGGAGCACGGCATGCCGATCCTGGCTGGGATGTGGGGTGCCAGACGGGACGGCGCCGCGGCAGCGGCCCGGCTCCTGCCGGAGAAGCACGCCGGCGTGGAACGGTGGCAGGCCGACCAGCTTTGGCTGGCCCACCAGGTGTACCCGCTGGCGAGACAGTCGCTGATGGTCCACACCAGCGCCGAGAGCCCCCAGTTCGAGCCGGACGGGTTCGACGACAAACGCGACTTCCCGACACCGCGCACGCCAGGCCGGTTCGTCGGCCAGGGCTTCAACGGCGACGGCACCCTCCGTATCCCCGCAGACGCTTTAAGGGTGTGATCCGTGAGAGCGCTCGTCACCGGCTCGGCCGGATTCATCGGCCGCCACCTCACGGCCGCCCTGTCAGACCTCGGCCATGACGTGACCGGCGTCGACATCACGGACGGGCGGGACGCGCTCAACCTGTTCCGGCATGGTGGCGCCCGCTTCGACCTGGTGGCGCACTGCGCCGCGGTCGAGCCTCACCGTTCCGCGATCGACGCCTCACCGCTGACCGTGGGCGCCGGCTGTCTTGAGCTCGATGCCGCCATGTTCCAATGGGCGCTGCGGGCCAAGCCCGGCAGGGTGGTGTACTTCTCGTCGTCGGCCGCCTATCCGATGTCGCTGCAGCAGCCTGGCCTGTCGGTCCGCCTCCGCGAGGACCACATCAGCTTGGACGCGCCGGAGCAGCCGGACGCCATCTACGGCTGGCTGAAACTCACGGGCGAGCACCTGGCGGCCAGCTACCGGCAGCAGGGCGGCACGGTGACGGTGCTACGCCCGTTCTCCGGCTACGGCGAGGACCAGGGCGAGCGGTTCCCGTTCGGAGCCTTCCAAGGTCGCGCCAACCGCCGGGAAGACCCGTTCACGATCTGGGGCGACGGCACCCAGACGCGCGACTGGATCCACGTGTCCGACATCGTGGGCGCCGTCTTGGCCGCGTGGGAGTACGGCGTGGACGGGCCGGTCAACCTCGGCACTGGCCTGGCGACGTCGATGACGGACCTGGCGAAGCTGTTCACCGCGGAGGCCGGGTACAGCCCTTCCTTCACCTACCGTCCCGACGCCCCCGCAGGCGTCGCCTACCGGGTGTGCGACCCGTCCCGCATGCTCGGCTTCTACGAGCCGCAGGTGTCGATCGAGGAGGGCGTGAGGCGCACCCTCACGGCATAATGGGACGATGGACGATGTGAATGCCCTGTCGAAGTTCAATCGCGAGGATTGGGCAGACAAGCCATTCCTGATCGAGTTGCGTGGACCGAATGGCGACGACGGGACGAGGTTTCGCTGGCACGAGCTTCCGCCCATGTGGAGACAGCCCGAGGCTAGGCCGCTGACGACATTCGAGTATGCGGACCCTTGGGATTCACACATGCCCGTCGCGGACTATCGGCCTACAGGCTCGGTCACTGACGACGGCGCTCACATCTACGAGTTCTACCAGCACGAATAGAGCGACGGCCGCCTCGCATGGCGAGAGAGGCGGTCGCCTGTGTCGGTTCCACTGATCGTCCTCGGCAACGGGCGTAAGGACTGCATCACGCAGGCGCTCGCGTCTATCCGCGCCAACCTGTCCGGTGTGGGGTCGCCGCTGATTGTGGACGACTCCGGAGACGCTGCTTACCGGGACTGGCTGCAAGCCGAGTTCACGGCCGAGGTCGTCCCCGTCGCCGAAGACCGGGCCGGGTACTGGCGGGCGATGCGCCGTGTCTGGCAGGCCGCCGCAGGCTGCCGCTGGGTGTTCTTCTGGGAGGAGGACTTCGTCCTCAACCAGCCGCTTGACGCCGCCGACCTCGCCACAGTGCTGGATGGCCACCCGTACCTGACACAGGTTGCCCTGGTGCGCCAGCCGTGGTTCCACAACGAGCGCGAGCGCGGCGGGTTGATCGAGGCGCTGGAGGCGCAGGGCAACCTCTTCCAGCAGCGCACGGAGGACACCTACTCGTGGATTGAGCACCGGGCCTGCTTCACCGGCAACCCGTCCCTCATCCCCGCTTCGACGCTGCGCCGGCCGTGGCCTGAGGGCGACTGGTCGGAGTCGAGGTTCGGCCGGGAACTGTTCACCGACCCGAAGGCGCGCGGCGCGTACTGGGGCCGCCGTGACGATACGCCGTTGGTGACGCACATCGGGCACGAAAGGGCAGGGCATGACTACTGACCTTCGGGTGCTGGTCGTGATCCCGTGGAGACCTCAGCCGTCCCGTGTGCTCGCCCACCGGTTGACGGTGGCCCGCTACCGGGAGCTGCTGCCGGGCGTCGAGATCGTGGATGTGGACACCGGGCATGAGCCGTTCTGTCTGGCCGCCTGCCGCAACCGGGGCGTCCGGCTGGCGGAGGAGTCCGGCGCGGACGTGGTGGTGCTCGGCGACGCGGACACGCTGCCCGAGAGGGAGCCGCTGCTGGCGGCGGTCGAAGGCGCAGCCGTCAGCGGGCGGGTGCATCTGCCGTACACCGAGTACCGGTCGCTAAGAGCGGACGGCACAGCCCAATACCGGCGCGGGGCGCCGCTTGACCGCTGCAACCATCTGGTGGTGCCCGCAGCCACCTCGGGCGTGTACGTAACCTCGCTGGAGACGTGGTGGGCGTGCGGCGGGCAGGACGAGCGCTTCCTCGGCTGGGCTCCGGAGGACGTGGCGTGGCTGATCAGCCACCGCACGCTCCTCGGCGCAGAGCCCGTGCGCCACGAAGGCCGCGTGTACGCCCTGCACCACCAGTCCGCGGCGAAGACAGGACCGGCGTACGAGCAGGCCGTCGCCCTCTACCAGCGGTACATGGACGCAGCCGGGGACGGGGCAGCGATCCGGGCACTGATCTCGGAGCGCGCCGCAAGCTTGGGCGTGGGCTGATGGCAAACGCACAGTGGGCAGGCCACGACCGCTCGGCAGACTTGCCGACCGACTGGCCAGAAATCCGCGCCGAGTGCTTCCGCGTGTACGGCGACACCTGCCACGTGTGCGGGGAGCCGGGGGCGACGGACGTGGACCACCTCGGCGACCGCACCGACCACCGCATAGAGGTGCTGAGGCCCATCCACGGGCTCCGGACCGCCCAGCGGTGCCACGTCTACAAGTCGTCGTCCGAGGGCGGCAAGGCAAAGGCGGACAAGCAAGGACGGATGCGGAGGCCGCCGGAACGGCACCCCGGGATCAGATAGCCGGGCGCTTCGCGAGATCATCCACGCTGCTGGCACTCCTTCCACGCTGTGCCGCCATGCTTCCGATCCTTGGTGAGCGCCTCATCCCACGTCATGGCGAACTGGAAGTACGCCTTGCGCGGGTTCCCTGCGGCGACGTGGCTGACCTGGCGGCGGGCATCTTCGCGAGCGCGGTCAGCGGCCCGTTCGGCGAAGTACTCGACGACCTCCTCTTCGGTTGCGTCCCAGACGATGACCGTGTCCGTGACGGAGTCGAAGATGGCGAACTGGCCGGACGGCTGCTTGATGATCTGCATGCCCATGGCTTCATCATCCCGCAGACGCACGCCTGCACTGCCCCCATTAGAACCCTCCAGGTAGCTCCTGGAGGTAGAGAGCCCGGCGTCCTCGTGCGCCGGGCTCTCGCCCATCACGAGGAGAAGACGCAACGTGGCCGTGCGATTGGAGCACGTCATTGCCCGCAATATGGCGGAGCTGAGGGAACAGCAGGGGTGGACGCAGGCCGACCTCGCGCGCCAGATGTGCGCCCAAGGTGCGCGCTGGACACCGAACAGGGTCACACAGCTGGAGACCCTTCGACGCCCTGTGTCACTCATGGAGATCGTCTTGCTCGCGACAGTGTTCGGCGTGCCGGTAGTCCGCCTTCTCTTTGGCGATGACCTCGTGGAGATGCCCTCCGGCGAAGAGATTCCCCTTGATCGATTCCGCGAAGGCTTCCAACCCTCACGCCGAGAGGACGCCGATGCCTGATCCCGAGGACCCGATCACTCTGCTCGCTGCCGCCGCCGTGCAACTCCACGAGGCGTACATGGCCTACGTCGGCGCGGGCTTCAACGAGAACCAGGCCCTCTACCTGGTCGGCCAGATCCTCTCCGCCAGCGTCCGAGGACCCGGCTCGTGAAGGTGGCCAAGGACGACCTCATCGCCGCGCTCCTCCATCCACGCCTCTACCTGTGCGGAGACGAAGACGGAGGCGTCGGCCTGCACTGCCGCGACCACTTCGACGACGGCCGGCCACTCGCCTACCTGTCCGCGCTGGCCGCGCACGCGGATGTGAAGGTCGTGACCGTGACCAGCGTCGCCGCCTTGATCGGAGAGGCGGCCAAGCACTTGCAGTCCACCCACCGGGAGCCGTGAAGACCACCATCCGCCCGTAGGCCCATCACTCAGCGTGCACCCCGCACATCCTGCGGAAAGTCTCCGGTCTCCACCCGCCGGATACCTCGCCAGACGCCTCCACGAACCGGCGCATGTGACACTGCGTCACCGCCGCCTGTGCGGAAGGAGGACGCCCCGATGCGATCCCACACCTTCCGAGAGTCGGCCATCGCCCGCGACCGCGAAGGCAAGTTCGCCAGCAAAGCCTCCGGCGGCAACCCGTCCGCCATCTCCACCGCCCTCCGCGACACCGCCCGCCCCGACGCCGTCAAAGACTCACCCAGCCGGCACTCCACCGGCCAAGGCATGCCCAGCATCATCAACGGCGCAGACATCCGCACCCGCGACGGCAAAGAGATCGCCCTCGACCGCCACAGCGACGGCACCACCACCCTCACCGCGAACGGCACCTCCATCACCCTCGACAAGCGGGCCACAGAGGAACTGAACCGCAGCCTCGGCGACATGGCCGGCGAAGACGTGGACGTCGGCACATCGCAGATCGTCCGCTACTACACGACCGGCCCCGACAAGCAGCCGGTCTCACACCTCGTCGCGCACATCCAGAAGGACGGAGACGACTCCTATTCGCTGCGGGTCGCCGGCGACGCCGACAGCATCGAAGCGCTCACGAACACCCCCGCCGTCAACCTCAGCCGCAACGACATCGACAAACTCGACGAAGCGCTGTTCCGGCTCGACTCCTCCAGCCGCGTCCCCACCGACTACGGCGACATCGACGTCTACCCCACCGACGACGGCAAGATCGCCTTTCGGCACCTCGGCGACGACGGCACCCCCGTGGAGACCGCGTTCAACGCCGCATCCATCGCCCGCATCCGCCGCGCCATCGACGTCGTCATCGAAGGCTTCGACGAAGACAGCCCGGACGGCCCGGACACGGGGGTACGCCGGCGGGAGGTCTCCACCAACGCCGGCAAGGTCCGCATCGAACTCGATGGCGAATGGGGCGGCACCGGATCCGGCAACGTCCTGCGCGTCACCCCGGCCACCGGCGACGCTTGGGGCGTCGTCGTGGACGGCCCGAACCAGAGCGCCTTCTATGACGCCATCGACCGCGCCGAAGAGGCATGGATCGACAACTGACAAACACCCTCAGAGGAGGCGCACCATGAAGCACTTCCGCCGCTGGGGCGCCGTCTACATCCTCGCCGTCCTGTTCGCCGGCTCATGGATCGGGCAGGCGGTCGCGATGCAGCCCGAGATAGCAGAGAAGGGCTGGACCGAGTTCTGGGCGGCCACGTTCGAAAACTGGCAGTCGGAATACCTGCAGCTCATCATCCAGGCCACGCTGCTGCTCGGCGCGAAACACCTGCTGTTCCAGGCAGACGCGCGCGACCTAGAGCGCATCGAAGCGAAGCTGGACCGGCTCCTCGGAGACCGAGACTAGCGACTACCACAAGCGATCGCGGGAACAGGAAACGCCGAGGTGATCGACCATGGCACGCAAGAGCGGCAACGCTGAAGCCCTCCGCCGCTACTGGAGCACGGGTGGCCAAGGCGGGGCCAAGATCAAATGGGGTACCAAGGGCGACTGGACCCGCTGCAACCGCATGCTCAAGAAGTACCTGGGCCCGAGGGCAGCAGGCTTCTGCCAGCGTCTCCACATGCGTAACGTCGGCTACTACACGGGAGACCGACGAAACCGCTGACAGAGAGGGGCCGCGATGGAACAGCCTGCCGGCCCCATAGTCGATGGCTTGGGCGTCACCCTCGACCTCGATGAGGGTTCTCTCGTCTCCGATGTCATCCTCATCGCCAAGGTGGTCAACCCTGATGGACAGTCAGGGCTCGCCATAGCTGACAGCGATGCACTCGACTGGATCACCCAGTACGGGCTCATCAAGGCAGCAGAGCGCATCATCGAGGCGCAGCAGTTCCTCGTCGTAGGGGATGACGATGACTGACGTCGAGCATGCTGACGTGCTGCACGTCCATCCTGTGGGTGATCTCGTAGCGCACGACACGTCCACCTCCGAGCCCGAGTGCGTGTGCGGACCAAGGGTGGTGCCTGTGCCTCGCGAGGACGGGTCGATGGGCTGGGTGCTCGTGCATCACGCTCTTGATGGGCGCGAGTAGTGACGCGCATGCCCATCGCTCACAGCCACGCTCATCACCCAGGGCGACAACCAAGTGTCCGGTTTCCGCCTGAGGTGGGGGGATGCCCGGTATGGGGGGATCGCCCGGCATCGGCAGGTGTACGCGCCGTGGTTGGCTACAGGTCTGGGGCCTCGCGATCTTGACTTTCTGTTACCCCCTTTCGCTCAGGAGGTGATCCTCCGTGGCTGGTCGTGGCCCTGCACCCAAGCCGGCGCATCGGCGGGCTCGTACGAATGCTGATCCTGTTCCGCAGACGGTGCTGCGCTTCGAGAAGGCGGAGCCGCCTGATCTCCCTGAGGAGATCGACTGGCATCCACGCACTCGCGCATGGTGGGAGATGTGGAAGCGGTCGCCTCAAGCCGAAGTGATGATCGAGTCGGATTGGTACTTCCTGCTCGACACCGCGCTCATGCACGACGCCATGTGGTCCAAGGGGCAGTGGACGCTCGCGGCCGAGGTTCGGCTACGGGTGGCCAAGTTCGGCGCCACCCCTGAAGATCGCGCAAGGCTCCGGCTCGTCTTCGCCGACGCCGACGAGAAGGACTCCAAGCGGCCACCCGTGCAGGAGACGGCCCGCCAGCGTTACGGGGATCTGCGGGTTCTGCCCGGTGTGAACCGCCCCGATGGAGCCGCAGAGAACGCGTGAGGGAGGTTCTCCCTTGCCGTGGCGTCCGTCGTACCCCGGAGAGCGGCCAACGCTGGGCTGGGAGGTCCTGGCGTGGATTGAGGACCATCTCGCGGCACCTGACCGGAGCGAGTACGAGCCGCTGATCCTGACGAAGGAGCAGGCGGCGTTCGTCCTGGCCTTCTACGAGATCAACCCGGTTACGGGTAAGCGGCGCTACCGGCGTGCCGTCTACAGCCGGCCGAAGGGCGCGGGAAAGTCTCCGCTGCTGAGCGCCATCTGCGCCGCCGAGGGGATGGGGCCCGTCGTCCCGGACGGCTGGGACGCCGACGGGCAGCCCGTGGGCCGGCCATGGTCGGACATCCGCACCCCGTGGGTGCAGATCGCGGCCACCAGCGAGGACCAGACGAAGAACGCGTGGGCGCCGCTGCTGGAGATGCTCCGCGAGGGCCCGGTGATGGACGCCTATCCGGGACTCGACCCGATGGACACGTTCGTCGCCTTGCCGAAGGGCCGGATCGAGTTCGTGACCGCCGCGGCGACTAGCCGTGAGGGCAACCGGCCCGTGCATGTGTGTCTCGACCAGACCGAGTCGTGGATGCCGGTCAACGGCGGGGTGCGGCTCGCGGCGACGCTGCGCCGGAACCTGGGCAAGACCGGCGGCTCATCGATCGAAGCTCCGAACGCCTACGTGCCCGGTGAGGAGTCGGTTGCCGAGGCGTCCGCCCAGTACCTGCAGCAGATCCTGGAGGGTAGAGCCAAGGATGAGGGTCTGCTGTACGACCACCGGGAGTGGCCGCCGGAGACCGACATGTCGGATCCGGGGTCGCTGTACAACGGGCTGGCCTACGCCTACGGCGACTCGGCGAACCTGCCGGGTGGGTGTCGCATCCACGAGCCGCCGTGCGAGCGTCGCGGCTGGGTGGACCTGGACCGGATCGTCGCCGAGATTCACGACCCGGCCACGACGCCCGAATCGTCGCGCCAGTACTACGGCAACCAGGTCACGCACGCATCGGACTCGTGGCTGTCTCAGCCGGAGTGGGCAGCGTGCGTGGACGCCTCCAAGGTGGTCGCGGACGGGGAGCGGATCACGCTCGGGTTCGACGGTTCCCGGCACCGCGAGCGTGGGGTGACGGACGCCACGGCGTTGATCGGCTGCCGCGTCAGCGACGGGCACCTGTTCGAGGTCGCGGTGTGGGAGCAGCCGGACGGCGCTGCAGGCCGCGACTGGTGGGTGCCGATCCCGGAAGTCGAGGCCGCAGTCCGGTCCGCTTTCCAGCGCTACCGGGTGGTGGGCTTCTACGCAGACCCGGCCGCGGACTGGCGGTCGTACGTCGCGGATTGGGAGTACACGTACGGGCGGCGGCTGCGGGTGCGGTCGTCGCAGAATCACCCGATCGAGTGGTGGATGAACCGCACCAACATGGTCGTCAGAGCGTTGGAGCAGCTGCACGCGGCGATCGTGAACGGCGAGCTCTCTCATGACGGGTCGTTCGCGCTGACCCGCCACATGCTGAACGCTCGCCGCCGGCCGTCGAGGTCGGGGCTGACGATCGCAAAAGAGCATCCGACATCACGGCGGAAGATCGACGCCGCCATCGCGGCCATGCTGGCGTGGCAGGCACGTCTCGACGCCATCTCCAAGGGTCTGGGTCGCAGAGGACAAGGGCGGGCGGTGGTGCTGCGGTGACCGTCACGATTCCCGAGCTGGGGCTGCTGACCTTGACGGACGACGAGGCGGCGCTGCTCGGCGTGCTGCGGAGCGAACTGATATCGCGCCGTTTCGACCTGGAGCTGCGGGATTGCTACTACAACGGCGAGCAGCTCATCCGCGACCTGGGGATTTCGATCCCGCCGCAGCTCAAGGGCTTGCACACCGTCATTGGGTGGCCTCAGATCGGTGTGGACGCGCTGGAGCAGCGGCTCGACGTCGAAGCGTGGCGGTACAAGGACGCGCCAGACGATTCCACCGAGCTGGAAGAGATCGCGGAGGCGAATGAGCTGGTCGCCGAGTCGCAGCTCGCGCACCTCGATTCGCTGATCTACGGCCGGTCGTATGCGGCGGTCGGGTCGAGTGAGGACGCCGACATGCCGCCGCTGATCTCGATCGAGTCGCCGCTGGACATGACGGTCTTCTACGACGCCCGAGCCCGCGCCGTCACGAGCGGGCTGCGCCTGTACAAGATCGAAGACCAGGATGCGGCGGTGCTGTACCTGCCGAACTCGTCCATCCACGTGGTGGCGACGAACTCCGGCTGGGAGGTCATCGACCGCGACGACCACGGACTCGGGCTGCCGCCGGTGGTGCGGATCTCGAACCGTCAGCGGACGGCGGACCGGATCGGACGATCCGAGATCACGAACGCGGTCATGTCCATCACGGACGCTGCCTGCCGAACCCTGATGGGGATGGAGGTCGCCCGCGAGTTCTACGGCGCCCCCCAGCGGTACATCCTCGGCGCGTCCGAGTCGGCGTTCCAGGACGCCGAAGGCAACGCCAAGAGCGCCTGGGAAGCTTATTTGGGCCGCGTGCTGGCGCTGGAGCGGGACGAGGACGGCGAGGTCCCGACCGTGGGCCAGTTCGCCGCCTACGACCCGTCCGTGTACACGCGGATGATCGACATGTACGCGCGGATCATGGCCACCCAGCTTGGCCTGCCGCCGCACTACCTGGGCTACACCACGGACAATCCGGCGTCGGCGGACGCGATCCGCTCGACCGAAGCTCAACTGGTGAAGCGCGCCGAGCGCAAGCAGACGCTGTTCAACACGCCATGGAGCCAGGTGTTCCGCCTCGCGATCCTGATCCAGACAGGGGACCTCCCTGACCGGTCCCGCCGCATCGAAACGGTGTGGCGCAACCCGGCCACGCCGACGATGGCCAGCCAGACCGACGCTGCGACAAAGCTGGTCGCGGCGGGCATCCTTCCCGCGGACTCGGACGTCACGCTGGAGATGGTCGGCCTGACCGAGGGGCAGCGGCGCCGGGTCCACGCAGACCGACGGCGCGCACAGGGCCGGCAGGCGCTGACTGACCTCGGCAACGAGCTCGCCGCCCGCCGTGCGGCACATGGACGCGAGGCTGAGCCGGAGGCCGCGGATGACGCAGCAGTCGAGGGCCGCTGAGCATCAGGCCGCCCAGCGCGCCCTGTCTGCCCGTCTGGCCGAGCAACTCGGCCCGCTGTGGGATCTGATCCGTCTCGGCGCGTTCGCGACCACGATCCCACTGTGGATCGAGGCGGTGAAGGAACTGCTGGAGGCGTTTGCCCGCATGTCGGGGACGCTCGCCGCCGACTACTACTCCGAGGAGCGGGACATTGCCCGCTCCCGCGGGGTGTTCGTGCCCGCGCCGGCCGGGATCCCAGGCGGGAAGGCGGAAGTATCGCTGCGGTGGGCCACGAAGGACCTGTGGATCCCCGAGGACGAGAACCCGCCACCGATCGAGCAGCGGCTGGGCGCCGCCGAGAAGAAGGCGCAAGGTGCAGCCCAGAAGCTCGTGGCGGACGTTGGACGGGACACCATCATCGAGGCGCTGGATGAGGATCCCGAGGCGATCGGCTGGGCGAGGGTCACCGATGCCGACCCGTGCGCCTTCTGCGGGCTAATGGCCGTACGCGGCGCCGTCTACCACTCGGAAGAAACCGCAGGTGGGCGCGTCAATCGCGCGTTCAAGGGCGGAGGCAACTACAAATTCCACGATCACTGCTCGTGCAATGTGATTCCGATTATGAGAGGGCAGCGCTGGGAGCCGCCCGAGCACGTGCAGGAGTGGGAGCGGCTGTACGCCGAATCCACCGCAGGCGTCTACGGCACGAAGGGCAAGCTCCGCGCCTGGCGCAAAGCGTTCGAGGGCGGCGGCGAAGAGCTCGAATAGGCCCGTTCAAGCTTCCGGAAGGCCGCCATCGCGCGGCCTTCCGGCGTTCCGACCCCGCCTCTGCGGGGTGATCACCCCAAGGCCCGGAGCCGCGACGGCTCGGCCAGCAACGAGAGGCCGCGATGGCTGACGACACCACCACCGAGCAGACCACCACCGACGACACCACGTCCGAGGAGGAGACGGTCGACACCGCCGTACGGGAGCCCGCGACGGGCGCCGACGAAGCGGGCGACGACGACAAGCTCGGAACCCCCGGTAAGGCTGCCCTGGCCAAGGAGCGCAAGCTCCGCAACGACGCCGAGCGCGCCAAGCGTGAAGCGGACAGGGCGCGGCGCGACCTGGAGAATCAGCTCCAGGAGTATCGCGACAAGGACAAGAGCGAGACCGAGAAGGCTCTCGCCAGGGCCGAGAACGCGGAGAAGCGCGCCGAGGCGCTTCTGGAGCGGGCCGTGCGCGCCGAGGTGCGGGCGCTGGCCGCCGACGGATTCAAGGACCCCGACGACGCGATCACCTACCTGCGGGAGAAGTTCGGCGCCTACTCCGACGACGGAGAGATCGACGCCGACCAGATCAAGGCCGACCTGGCCGATCTGCTCGACCGCAAGCCGCATCTGGCAAAGGCCGCCGCCGAGCCGGAAAAGCGCAGGCCAGCGCCTGACATGACACAGGCGTCCAGCGCCAACAAGCAACGTTCGTCAAGCCCCGCGGATGAGTTCGCGGGGTTTCTTCATTCGCGGCTTCGTGGCCGCAAATAAGGAGCCTCCATGCCCGTCACCGAGCCGATCAAGCTCTCTGACCTCAACGACGCTCTTCTGCCCCGCACCCTGACGGGGCCGATCTTCGAGAAGAGCGTCGAGCAGTCGGCGATCATGTCGCTGGCGCGTCGTGCGCCGCTGGCGATCGACGCCACCACCAGCATCCCCGTGCCGCTCGACGTCCCGACCGCGGACTGGGTCGGCCAGGGCGCCCGTAAGCCGCTGTCTTCGGGCGGCATTGACGTCAAGCAGATGACCGCGAAGAAGCTCGCCGTCCTGATCCCGGTCGCGGAGGAGGTCGTCAACACCAACGCGGCCGGTCTGTGGACGCAGCTTCAGGCCGACCTGCCGACCGCGTTCGCCCGCGCGTTCGACTACGCCGCCATCCACGGCAAGACGATGAAGGGCGCCGCCGGCCCGTTCTCGGACTACCTGATCGAGACGACGAAGTGGCAGGAGCTCGGCACCACCTCCCAGGCCAACGGCGGCATCTACGCCGACCTGGTCAACGGTATGGCTGAGGTGGTGGACGACGACTGGGACTTCACCGGCACCGCCGCCGACCCGCGTCTGAAGCCGCAGCTCATGCTGGCCACCGACACCAACGGCCGACCCATCTTCGTGGACACGACCACGCCGGGCACGAACGCCGCGTCCGCGGGCACGCTCATCGGTGAGCCGCTCGCCTACTCGCGGGCCGTGTCGGGTAAGCACCGCCGTCAGTCCACCTCGACCGACTCGGGTCTGCGGGCGATCGGCGGCGACTGGTCGCAGGCCGCCTATGGCGTCGGCATGGACATCACCGTCCGCATCTCGTCCGAGGCGACGTACGTGGACGAGGAGGGCGGCGTCCACTCGGCGTTCCAGGAGAACCTGGTGCTGCTGCTCGCGGAGGCGTACTACGGCTTCGTGGTGGGCGACGTCGAGGCGTTCGTGAAGTACACGACGAACGGCTACATCTCCTGATGCCGCCGCGTCGCAGGGCGGCGGAGGGCGATCCTCCGCCGAAGCGGCCACGGCAGGCTAGGCCGCCGAAGCCGGCTGCCGAGCCTGTCCAGACGTCGGCCGCGGCACCTGCCGGCCCGGCCGAGATGCCTGCCCTTCAGGGGAAGGCCGACAGGCCGAAGCGGATCGTCGTCCGCATCCACTCGGCGCCACCGCATCACAACGCTGGCGGCGAGTGGGCGCTGTTCTCCATGCTGCGCCCGCTCGCCGAGCGCGGCCACGACGTGCAGGTGTGGCTGTCCCGCTACGGGAAGGCACGCGACCCGTACCACGTGGACGGGATCATGGTTATTCCGCTGGCGGCCCGCCTCGACTTCGGTTCGGCGGTGCGGCATGCGGACGTCGTGGTCAGCCAGTATGAGAACGTGCCTGCCGCTGGCGCGCTGGCGCGCGGCTACGGGATCCCGTTCGTGGTGTTGGCGCACAATCCGGCTCCGGTGATCTTCAAGAACATCGCGGCTGGGTCGACGGCGCTGGTGGTCTACAACTCGATGCACTTGCAGGCGGAGGCCGAGGCGCTGTTTGCGGAGCGGCCGAAGTGGCTCAAGCCGTCGAAGACGCTGGTGGTGAGGCCGCCGGTGTTCGCCGCCGACTACGCGACCACTCCCGGCGATCTGATCACGATGATCAATCTGAACCGGGAGAAGGGCGGCGACCTGTTCTGGAAGCTCGCCGCGCGCCTGCCCGAGCATCGGTTCCTCGCCGTCGAGGGCGCCTACGGTCATCAGATCGTGCGTGACCTGCCGAATGTCGAGGTGATCCGGCAAGTTCCTGGCGACCAGATGCGGGATCAGGTGTACGCCCGTACCCGAGTCCTGCTGGTGCCGTCCCACGTCGAGTCGTGGGGCCGGGTCGGCGTCGAGGCGCTCGCGTCCGGGATCCCTGTCATGGCGACGCCTACGCCGGGCCTGTCGGAAAGCCTCGCAGACGCGGGGATCTTCTGCGAGGCGGGCGACGTCGAGGCATGGGAGGCGTCCCTGCGGGCGCTCGACGACCCTGCGGAGTGGTCGGCCGCGTCCGGGCGGGCCCTGCAGCGGTCGAAGGAACTCGACCCGTCCGGCGATCTCGCCGCCTGGGTCGAGGCCATCGAGAACCTGTAGGGGAGGTCGGTCGTGGTCAACGCCGTGGATCTGGCTCTCTACCTGGACGTGTCCGAGATCAACGAGTGCCGGGCGAACCTGCTGATCGAGCAGGCGACCATCCTCGCCGAGTCCGTCGTCAAGCCTCTGCCGGATGGCGCGTCCGCGGTAGTGCTCGCGATGGCGGGTCGGGCGTACGCCAACCCGCAGGCCGTCTCCTCCGAGACGGTCGGCCCCTACACGGTCTCCCGCCCACAGGCGGGCCTGTACATGACCAAGGCCGAGACCGCCGCGCTGAAGCGGCTCGGCGGGCGGGGCGGCGCGTTCACCATCGACCCCACGCCGGCGGAGGCGACGCCCGCGCCGACGTGGCCATGGGACATGGACGGCGACGGCTGGGCGGACGCCCGGCAGTGGCACGAGATGTGGTGACGGGATGCCGCCGCCTTTGCCCGCAGGGGAGACCGTCGTGCTGCTGCGCCGCACACAGTCGGGCCGGGATAGCCACGGCAACCCCGTCTGGACTGTGGCCGAACTCCCCGTCGAGGGGTGCGCGGTGTGGCCGACCGGCTCCACCGAGGAGACCCATGGACAGGACCAGACGAGCGAGCGCCTCACCGTGCTGGCCCCGTACGGCACCGAGGTTCGCTCCACAGACCAGGTCCGGGCCCGCGGCCTGGTCTACGAGGTGCAGGGGTTGCCGTCGTCGTGGCGGAGCCCGCTCACCGGTACCCGTGCTGGGGTGGAAGTCCGCCTTGAGCGTGTCCGGGGTTGATGTGTCGGTGCTGCCTGGGCGGTCCTTGCGGGCTCGGCGGGGGAGCGTGTCCGAGGATCTGTGCTTTCTGCTGCTCGAACTCCTCCCGGGTTATCGCCCCAGCCTGCACGAGTTGCCACAACTGTACGATCTGGTCGGCCACGCTCGACTGCTGCGCCGGTCGAGGCATGTGGAGTCGGGCGATCTCGTGCTCGATGGCGCGGGCCAGCGCCTCGAATTGGGGTTGCTGGCCGCGGCGGAACACGACGCTGTTCTCGTCGTTGACGGCGTCGACGGTCTGCCGGCCGAACTGGCCACGCCGCTCCACTCCGCCGGGGATGCCGAACTGGATGAACCCGTTGTTGATCAGCCCTGCCGGTTTGATCTGCACGGACGCTACCTGGCTGATGTGGATCCGCTTGTCGGCGTTGCCGACGGCGAAACGCGCCAGCCCTCCATGACCGATGGTGACGAACTGGCCATCGAACTCCACCCAGCCGCCTAAGTGCCCCTGTACGCGCACACGCCTCTCCTCTCCTTGGCCCCGAGAACGCTTTCGTACCGCACCTTGACGCGTGAGGGGGCGCGAATGGCTCAGCGGGCCCGATTCAAGGCCAACCGCAAGGGCATCGGCAAGATCCTTACCTCCAGGCAGATGCAGGCCGAGATGGAGCGGCGGGCCAGGGCGGTACAGGACCGCTGCATCGCTAACGCGCCCGAGGACACTGGCTCATACAAGTCGAGCTTCCGGATCGAGACGGGCATTCGGCCGGGCCCGAAGCCCCGCGCTGTGTCCAAGGTCATCAACGATGATGAAGCAGCTCCCTACGTCGAGTGGGGTTCCTCCCGCACGCCCCGCTACCGGGTGATGGGCAGAGCGGCAGGCGCCGAATGATCGACGTAGAGGCGGCGTTGGTCGCCTGGCTGGAGAACAACGTCGCCGGCGTGCACGCTTCCACCGAAACTCCGTCTGACTTGGATGATCGGCTGCCTTGGCTGCAGGTGGTTCGGCTCGGCGGCCCCTACGACGGATTCCGCCGCGACCAGCCCACCGTGGACATCTCCGCCTTCGCCGCTACGGGCCCGGCTGCCAGCGACCTGGCGCTGCAGGTACAGGAGGCGCTCCACACGCAGTTGTGGGGGGCCACGACAGGCGGCGCCGTCTTCTCGCGGGTGGAGACCCGGACTGGCCCGCACAAGGTGCCGTACGACAACCCCGCGCTGCGCCGCTACGAGGCCACTTACGCATTCGTGATCCACCCCGCCTAACCGCATCCACTTCAGCCCTCGGACCTGCCTGTCCGAGGGCTTTCGCATGCCCTACCTGGGAGATCAGGAGATCACCAATGGCAACCATTGTTCGCGCCGACGACCTCGCGCTCGTCGGCTCCAACGGCGGGGCCTGGGTGGCTCCGCTCGGCACCGCGCAGCCGACCGACCCGGCGGAGACGCCGAGCGGCCTGTGGCTCCCGATCGGCGCCATCAGCGATGACGGTCTCACCAATGGTGTGGACGAGGACAGCGAAAGCTTCACGCCGTGGGGCCTGAACTCGCCGTTCCGTACCGTCACCACCTCCTCGGTGAGGACCTTCAGCTTCACGGCGTGGGAGACGAACAGGCCGATCGTCAAGAGCCTCCAGTACAAGATCGCCGTGGCGGAGCTGGTGCCGGACGTCGACGGCGTGGTGACCTTCGCCGAGAGCGGCGTCTCCATGCCGGACCGACGCGCGTGGATTTTCGACGTGTACGACGGCGACGTCTGGGAGCGGTTCTTCATCCCCGAAGGCGAGATCACGGAGCGGTCCGAGGTTACCTACGCCCAGGGCGAGATGGCCGGCTACGAGTGGACCATCTCCACCTACCCGGACGCCTCGGGCAACCTGGTCTACCACGCCTACCTGGCACCCGAGGTGGACGAGGTCAGCTCCTGATGATGGCAACCCCCAAGCTGATCACCCAGTCCGGAGAGCCCGTGTCGCACTTCGACCTTGACGCTGTCGAGAACGAGGCCACGCAGGAGCCGTTCACATTCACCCTCGGCGGCGAAGTGTTCACGATGCTCGCGCCCGAGGACATCGACTGGCAGGCGCTGGCGGACACCAGCGCCCCGGACTGGCTGCTCACGTACGTGGCGGCGCTGCTCGGCGACGATTTCGAGCGGTTCGCTGCACATGAGGTGCCGACCCGCAAACTGAACAAGCTGCTCGAAGCCTGCCAGGAGCATTACGGAGTCACCCCGGGGGGGTCCAAAGCCTCCGCGCGCTCCTCAAAGAGCACTCGGAGGCGGTAGAGGGCGACCTGTGGCTCCGCTACCAGGTTGACCTTCGGGACCTGAAAAGGCCGGGCGGTGGGCGATCGCGGCTGACATGGCGGCTGCTCGGCGTGCTGATCCGCGGGCTGCCGCCCGAGTCCGCCACCAAGACGGCTTTGCGTAACCAGATGGGCGATTCCGAACTGTCGCAGGCCAGCAAGTCGGCGGACCCCTCGCAGGGGCAGTGGTCACAGGCGGAGATGCTTCTCGCGTCACTGATCGACTCGGTGCGCTGGCTGGTCCACGTCACTGTGATCGCCAACGGGGGCAAGGGCAGATCCAAGCCCCCTGACCCGGTCCCGAGGCCAGGCGTCAAACCGAAGGGCGGCAAGAGCCGCAAGCCACTCACGCTGCAACAGCAGGAAGCGGTACTGGCTCGCATCCGCGGCGCACCCCTCACCGGCTCTTGGCAGCAAACGAAACCCGGCCAGGTCACTCACCTGCCGCGCAACTCCTAACGGCCGGCCGCGGCCCCATCCGCAACCTTCCGGGGGTGAGTCGTGGCCGAGTTCCAGGCTGGCGAGGTTGTCGTCCCAGTTGTGCCGGATGCATCCGGGATCATCAATTCGCTACGCAGGCAACTCGTTCCCGCCGCGGCCAAGGTCGGGCGGGAGATGCAGCAGTCCATTGCTGCACAGATGCAGCGGATCGACATCCCGGTCTCGGCGGACACAACGCGCGCCCGAGCCGCCGTCCAAGAGCTGTCCCGAGAGGCCCAGCGGACTTCCGGCCAGCAGGTGCGGATCGGCGCGCAAGCGGACACAGGGGCGGCTCAGGCTGCGATGGCCGCACTGGACGGCACAGTGTCGCGGCTGGATGGCCGCCGCGCCGATGTGCGGGTCGATGTGGACACTGCCGGCGCCCAGGCGGGAATGGCGGCGACCGACGCTTCTGTCTCGCGGGTGGATGGCCGCACTGCCCACGTCCAAGTTGACGCCGATGTGGCGGGGGCGCTGGCCGGGATCGCCGCAGTGTCTGCGGCTCTGGCGGCACTACCTGCGGCTGCGGCGGTCGGGCTGGGCGCCGCCGGGCTGGCCGGGGCAGCGGTGACTGCTGGCGTGGGCATAGCGGCGCTGTCGGCTGTCGCGATCCCGTCGCTGTCACGGATTAACGAGGCGTTGAAGGCGCAGGAAACGGCGGCGAACAGCGCCGCACGCGGCCTGTCGAACGCTGCCGGGGCGACCCGGAACCTGGTGATCGAGCAGGCTCAGGCTCAGATCGCCCAGCTACAGGCGGCGAACGCCGCCGACCAGCTCCGGCAGGCTCAGGACCGGGTCAAGGACGCCGTGGCCGGCGTCTCGCAAGCCAAGGATCGGCTGAAGTCGGCGGTCCAGGCTGCGGCGCAGGCGCAGGTTTCCGCGGCTCAGCGCGCGACGTCTGCGGAACGGTCGCTGGCCGATGCTCAACGGCAGGCGCTGCGAGCGCAGGAGGACCTGAATCGGGCCCGTGCCGAGGCGATCAAGCACCTGCAGGATGTGGCCCGCACGCTGCGGGGTAACGCGCTGGATCAGCGGCAGGCGGCGCTCGACCTGAAGGAGGCCGAAGCCGATCTGGCGAAGGCCCGCAGGAGCGGCAACGCGGACGAGATCGAACGCGCGTCGATCGCCTACGAGCGCACCCAGCTCCGGGTCGAGGAGCTGAAGGCCGAGCAGGAGCGGCTCAACGAAGAGCAAGCCAAGGGCGTCGAAGGCAACGACCGCGTGGTCTCGGCGAAGGAGCAGGTCGAGGCGGCGAACCGCCGCGTGATCGACGCCGAGCGGGACCTGGCCAAGGCTTACGAGGAGGCGGGCAAGGCGGGCGAGGAGGCGGCCAAGCGGGTCGCCGACGCCCGCAAGGCCGTCCGAGACGCCGAGGACCGGGTCGACGACGCGAAGGCGGCTCTGGAGCGGGTCAAGCGCGACCAGAAGATCGCCAAGCTGCAGGAGAAAATCCGTGCAGAGCAGGCAAAGCAGGCCGCCAAGCAGGCGGCTCGCGCTTCCGCCACCCAAGCTACCGCCGCACAGAAGACGGCCGACCTGTCGCCGGCGGAGCAGGCTGCAGCTCAGTCGATCAAGGCGTTCAAGGAGTCATACGAGCGGTTCCAGAAGGACCTCGGCACGTCGGTGCTGCCGGTCATCACGGGCGGTCTGAAGGTCATCGAGTCGCTGTTCAAGCCGCTCACTCCGCTGATCAAGGGGACCGCCGACTCGCTGGTCGGGCTGGAGGACTCCGCCCGCAAGGCGCTCGGCGGCCCGTTCTGGAAGGACTTCTTCGACCAGCTCAGCAAGCAGGCGCCCGGCGTGGTTGAGGGGCTCGGGAAGTCATTCGGCAACGTCATCGAGGGCATCGCAGGGATTATCCGGGCGTTCCTGCCGTTCTCCGGCACGGTGGTGGGCGGCATCGAGAAGGCCACCTCCGCGTTCGCCACCTGGGGCAAGAACCTGCAGTCCAACCCCGGCTTCCAGAAGTTCATCAGCTTCGCGCAGGCGAACATCCCGAAGGTCGTCGAGCTGTTCAAGAACATCGGCTCGGCGATCGGCAACATCATCTCTGCTCTGGCCCCGTTCGGCTCCGCCGCCTTGTCCGGGCTGTCGGCCCTGGTCGGGTGGATCGGCAAGCTCAGCCCGTCCGCCATCCAGGCCATTGCCCTAGCAATCGGCGGGATCGTGCTCGGCGTCAAGGCGTGGGCGATCGCTCAGCGAGTGCTGAACGTGGTTCTGTCGAAGAACCCCATCGGGCTGATCATCACTGCGATCGGGCTGCTCGTCGCCGGACTCACCTACGCCTACCAGAACAGCGAGACGTTCCGGTCGATCGTGGATGCCGCGTTTAAGGCGATCGGCGTAGCGGCCCAGTGGCTGTGGACGAACGTGCTGCAGCCGGTCTTCAACGGGCTGGTCTGGCTGTGGCAGAACGTCATCGCTCCGGCGGCGACATGGCTCTGGCAGAACGTGCTCAAGCCCGCGTGGGACGGCATCGCCGCAGCGATCGAGTGGGCATGGACGAACATCATCCAGCCCGCAATCGCCGCGCTGGTGCTGTACTGGCAGACGATTCTGGGGCCGGTCATCACCTGGTTGTACGAGAACGTCGTCAAGCCCGCGTGGGACGCGATCAGCACCGCGATTCAGTGGGCGTGGCAGAACATCGTCAAGCCTGCCGTGGCGGCGCTGGTGCTGTACTGGCAGAAGGTCCTCGGCCCGGTGATCACGTGGCTGTGGAACAACATCGTCAAGCCCGCATGGGATGGCATCTCGGCGGCTGTCAAGTTCGCCTGGAACAACATCATCAAGCCTGCCGTCGCCGCGTTGGTCCTGTACTGGCAGACCATCCTCGGACCTGCAATCACGTGGCTGTGGGAAAAGGTCATTAAGCCTGCCTGGGATGCGATCGGCAAGGGCATCAAGGTTGCCTGGGAGAACGTCATCCAGCCCGCGGTGAAGGCGCTGTGGACTTTTGTGACCGACACCCTGCCGAAGGGTTTCAAGTCCGGGGTCGAGCTGATCGGAAAGTTCTGGGACAGCCTGAAGTCGATCGCGGCCAAGCCGGTCGAGTTCATGGTCAACACCGTCTACAACAACGGCATCCGTGCCGTGTGGAACGCGGTGGCGAAGGCGTTGAAGCTGTCCGAACTGCCGGAGCTCAAGTTCTCCGGGTTCGCCAAGGGCGGCATCTACCCCGGCTACACGCCTGGCCGTGACGTCGGAGTGGCAGCCGTCAGCGGTGGCGAGGCCATCATGCGTCCGGAGTGGACGCGGGCGGTCGGATCCGACTACGTGCACCAGGCCAATGCGGCTGCTCGCCGCGGCGGCGTGTCCGGGGTGCAGCGGTTTATGGGCGCGTTCGCCGGCGGCGGCATCGTCGGCGACATCCTCGCGCAGGGCGTGAAGCTCGGCGCGGAGAAGATCCTGAACCCGATCCTGGATCGGGCATCAGCGGCGATGGGCGACAACCCGTTCGCGCAGATGCTCGTCAACGTGCCCAAGGTGCTCGTGAAGGGCGTGATCGACTTCCTGACCGCCGAGGAGGCGAAGCAGGGCGGGCCAGGCGCGGCCAAGGCGCTCGCGTTCGCGCGGGCACAGATTGGCAAGGACTACGAGTTCGGCGCGACCGGTCCGAACACCTTCGACTGCTCGGGCCTGACCATGCGCGCATGGCAGGCCGCCGGCCGGTCCGACATCCCCCGGACCAGCCAGCAGCAGATGGGATGGGTCAAGCCCATCAGTGCGCCTGTGCCAGGTGCGCTTGGTTTCCCGCATCCGGGCCATGTGTGGATGTATTCGGGTCCCAACACGATCGTCGAGGCGCCGCAGACCGGGCTGAAGGTGCGCGAGGTGGCCGCCCGCGCTGCTCAGGTGATCGGCGTCCCGCCCACGGAGTACGACTCGGGCGGCTACCTGCCGACCGGTCACAGCCTGGTCTACAACGGGACGGGCTCGCCTGAGCCGGTGCTGACGGATCAGCAGTGGCAGTCCATGCAGGGGGCGACGCGCGGCGGCGATGGCCCGCTGTTCAACATCGACCAGTTCAACGCCACCCCGGAGCAGTCGCCAGGCGCCATCGCGCGGGAGCTCTACTGGCTGTCCAAGGCGCGGCCTCGCTGATCCATCTATATCTACAGGAGGCGTCTTCGGCATGCCCTGGGATCCCGAGAGCGGCGAGACGTTCGGCGAGCACATGCGCGGTGGTGCGCCTCTCGGTGAGGGGCGCACCGCTGACGTGGTCGTCGGCGATCGGACCTGGGTCACCCGTGACCAGGTGAGGGAGGGCCGAACCGCCGACGGCGGTCGGTTCAAGCGGGTCATCGACCAACTCGGCAACCGGGTGACCGAGCGAACAGACGGCCACGGCAGGCAGCGCAGGGACGTCCACATCAACCTGAGTTAAGGAGGCGTCCGCGTTGGCGCTCACCCAGGATGGCTGGTTCAACTCGACGATGGTCGCGGCCTTGTCCAACACCATCGCGCTGAACTTGGCCGACACCACTCCGGGAGCCTTCAAGGGCGCCCTTTACGAGGAGTCGGCGTCGCCGAACTTCTCGCAGGCAAACCCGGCCTATGGCACGTCGCCGCTGAACTCCGGCGAGTCCTCGGGCCCCGGCTATACGGCGGGCGGCGCGGACCTGACAGTGGTCAGCTTCGCCGAGCTCGGGAGCGCCGCGAACAAGATCGGCTGGAAGCTCGGCTCGGTCACCTGGACCGAGTCCACGATCGACGCCGCCGGGATTCTCATCTATGTCCCGTCCTTGTCCAGCCGGGCCGTTCTGATGCGGTTCTTCGGCCAGACGTACAGCACGGCCGACGGCAGCTACACCCTTTCGTGGCACTCCGACGGGGTGTGGCGGCAGGTGCTCCGCAATACCGCCTGACCCGGCCTTTTCGACTCTCGCCCGTGCCTGATGGCCGGGCTTTTCGCATGTAAGGAGGCCGATCGTGGCCAAGTGCGGCTACTCGATCGTGACGGGCGGGGCCGTGTCCCTGGCGTCGTCTACCACCAAGTCGGTGCTCGGCGTGAAGTCCGCCGCAGACTTCGGTATCGACCTGAAGAAGGTGTGGTGGGGCTTCACCGGCGTGACCGCCTCGGAAGCGCCGGTCACCTGCGAGCTTTGCTACGCCACTTTCGCAACCAATGGGCCGGGCACCAGCTCGTCTTCGGTGACGCCGGCGCAGGTGTACGGGCGGACCATCGCCCACGGGGTGACAGCGGCGAAGAACTGGACCTCGGAGCCGACGGTGCTGAGCGTGATCGGCGAGATTCCGCTCACCCCGAACGGTGGCACGCTCCTGTATGACCTGCCGTTGGGCGACACCTTCGACTCGGCCGTGTCCGAGGGGTTCGTGCTGAGGTTCACCGCCGGTGCCAGCGTCAGCGTACGGGCCACCATGATCTGGGAGCGCTGCTAGGTGGCGCTCGTCGTCCATTCCTCTTCTCCGGCGCTTGTTACGGGCGACAAGCCGCGCACCACGGCGTCTTTCACCGCCCCGGCGGATTCGCTGCTGGTGGCGCTGGTCTCGTCGAACGCTGGCACAACCACTCACACGATGAGCAGCACCGGCGGCACGCTGACCTGGACCAGCCGGGTCAAAAGGGACATCCTCGACAGCGGCGGCAACGTCCCTGCGGTGGAGATCTTTACTGCGCCTGCGGCCTCCTCGGCCGCGCGTACGGTGACGGCCACCTCCGTTTTCGGCACTTTCGTGACGCTCAAGGTTCTTGTCATCACTGGGGTGGAGTTGTCCGTGCCGGTCGGCGCGACAGGTGAGGGCAGCAGCAGCACCGCGAGCCTGACGCCGAACGTCTATACCTCGACGGGCAAGAACTCGCTTGCGGTGGGCATCGCGGCGGACGAGAACCAGGCTGGTGCGGTCACCAGCAGCGACGTCGGGTATGCCTGGAACGTCAGCGGCGAGACCTCCGGCATTGCGGTCCATAAGGCGGCGACTACCCCGACGCCCGGCAGCACGGTCACGCTGAATTTCAACGGCAGCGGTAGCAGGTTGTGGAACTGGGCCGCGATTGAGGTCCTCGCCGCGCCCGACCTTCCTCGTGCTGCTGTTTTCCGTCCTACCGGGGCGGTTCACCGCGCCGCTTCCTGGTGAGGGGGTGACCGGTGGCCCGCGCTGGACGCTCCTATCCGAACCGGCCGAGCCTGTCCCGGCACCCTCGAAACTGGGATCAGTCGCGGACGCTCGGCATCTTCGAGACCGTCTCGGAGTGGCCGCCGGTCAGCGTTGAGACCCCGAACGCCAACCTGTTCCTCGGGCCGTTCGAGACGACGTCGGAGTGGCCTGGGCTGGAGTTCGCCTACGACTACCACCCCGTCCTGCCGGTCTTCGAGACGACGTCGGAGTGGCCCAGTCCTGGCGTGTCGGTGCCGATCAAGCCCGGCGATTCGATCACCGGCTCGTACCAGATCGAGTACAACGGGACGCTGTTCGGCGGGCACGGCAACATTTACCAGATCATCGGCGTTGAGGGCTGGGACGACCTGCCCGGCATGGACTCCTCCAACGTGTCCCGGCCCACCTGGCACGGGTCGTGGCCGGGCCGGTACCGGTCGCAGGAGCGGCAGGTCACCGCCACGCTCGCCATCAACGTCGGCGACGGCGACGACTTCGCCGGCGCGGTCGCCACGTTGCGCCGCCTGCTGACGCCTCCCGCGAGTGAAGCCGGTCAGCCGCTGGTGGTGTCCACCCGCGACGAGGTGCTGATGGTGCCTGAGGCGGTCGTGGACACCCGCGCCATGCCGATGGCGTCGTACCACGTCGGCTGGGTGCAGGTGTCGGTCCGCTGGATCTGCGCGGACCCGCGCCGCTACAACGTCGTCAGGTCCGGTGTCGCCATCCCGCCGGGGTCTACCGCCGACGTCGAGAACGCGGGCAACGTCGCCTCGCACCCATTGCTGAGGGTGGATGGGCCGGTGGTCAACCCGGTCATCACCAACCCGACCCTGGAGCGGACGCTGAGCTTCCTCCTCACCGTCCCGAGCGGGCAACGCCTCACCATCGACACTGATGCAGGCAATGCCACCGTCAACGGGGAGAGCGTCCTGTCCACTCTGACCGGCGCGTCCGCCCCGGTCGCGGACTTCGTCCTCGAACGCGACACCAACGTGCTGACGTTCGCCGCCGACTCGGGCGGCACGACCGGCCTGACCGTGCTGTACCGGGACGCCTGGCTCTAGGCCACGACCGACGTTGGCGGGGGTGATCGTGCCCGCCAAGGTCCGCTCTCATGCCACGGGTGCCGCGTTCGGCGACTTCATTGAAGTCAACCGGCCTTCCGGCGTCGCTGCCGGTGACATCCTGATCGCGGTCCATTTCAACACGTACGGCCTGTCCGGGACGCGCGGCCCCTCCGGGTGGTCAGGGCTGGCGTCGCAGAACTACCCGAACATCCTCGCCGTCCGCATCTACCGCAAAACCGCCACCGCCAGCGAGCCCACCTCCTACGAGTTCGAGCAGGACATCGAGGCGTCCGGCACCGTCCACATCCTGTGCATCACCGGAGCGGACACGTCCACGTCGCCGCAGGTCGCGATCGAGGACATCGTTGCCGAGACGGCACCCACGCCCGAGGTGCCGCCCGCCGCCGCTTCCAGCATCGAGCTGCGGCTGGCGAGCGTCTACCCGTACGCGGGCCAGACCCTCACCTGGACTCCGCCGTCCGGCTACAGCCTGCGCGGCGTCGTGCAGGAGAGCGACACCTTGTCGTCGGTGGCGGCGTCACGACAGATCAACTCGTCGGCGCCGACCGGCCAGAAGGACTTCGTGTTCTCTCCGCCGGACATCCGGTTTGGGATCGGCGTCAGCATTTCGATCGCGTCGGTGGTCACCGAGCCCGACACAGGCCCGCCGCCGCCCGCCTTCACGCCGGGCCGGGGCAGCGCCCTGTACCGGTGGGTTTTCACCCGCTGGGACGGTACCTACCTGGACGACCTGGAACTGTCCGGCGTCACCTTCGACAAGCGGATCGGCCAGGCGGGAAGCTTCAGCGCGACCATCCCCATCACCTCGACAAAGATCCGCGACAGGGTGAAGCGCGTCATCTCGCCCAACCCTGCCGACCTCGGCGTGGGGCCTGGCGTCGTCACCTGCGTCGTCCTCCGCGACGGCGTCCCCTGGGGCGAGTACTGGATCACGTCGGCCACCGTGTCCCGGTCCGGCAGGGAAGCGCCCAGCATCAGCCTCACCGGGTCCACGATGGACGCCTACATGACGCAGGTGATGATCCCCGAGCCGCTGGATTTCATCGGCGAGGACCAGATCGACATCGCACGTAGCTTGATCGAGTCCATGCAGGGGCTCGATCACGCCAATCTGCGGCTCCTCCCGGCGGCGGGCAGCAGCGGCGTCACCCGGGACATCACGTATGCGGCCCACGAAGGCTCCTACGGGCAGCGCCTCCAGGAGCTCGGGCAGGCCGACAACGGCTTCGAGTGGATGGTCAACATCGCCGCCGGCGTGTCCGGCATCGAACGGCACTGGGTGTGGGGAAGCCCAACTCTCGGGTCGTCCGACGTCGAACACGTTTTCAGCGACGCCCCGCACGGCGGCGACATCCTGTCCTGGTCGGAGGAGATGGACGCCCTGCGGGGCGGCACCTACTGGCGGGCCCGAGGCGACTCTGTCAGCGAGGACGCCTCGACCTCCGGCATGCCCCTCGTGTCGGAGCCGGTCCTCGCCGAGGCGCATCTCGAAGCCGGCTGGCCGCGGTTGGACCGTACGGTGACGTTCCCGCGCGAGTCGGTCGAGGGGACGCTGGACGACTACGCCGCCTACTGGGCTGCGAACGCGCCGGGTGCTCTGCGGGTGGACTCGGTTACGGTCGCTCTCGGCCAGCAGCCGACATTCACGCCGAACAGCCTCGGCGACAAGGCGCGGATCTACCTGCACAACGAATGGCACCCCGCCCAGTCGAGGGTGCGGCGGATCATCGGCATCGGCATCACTCCGCCCTCGGCAGACAACGGCAAAGAGACTGCGCAATTGATCTTCGAGGGAATCGAGGTGCCGTCGGGTGGATAAGTTCCCTGGTGACCTCGCCGACGAAGTAGCGCGGCTACGGGCGGAGGTCAACGAACTGCGGGCGCTGGTCCGGCAGCGGGCACCGCTCACTACGGCGTCGCAGGGCTGGCGGATGGCTGACATGGCGATCCCCTCCGTGGGGCCGGGGGAGATCCAGATCGGCAGCAACGGTGGCGAGCTTTTCGTGGCGACGTCGTCGGGTACGCAGCGCCTCAACCAGCTCAACGTGCCCGTCGCGACTCCGCCGTACCCGGCGTCTTTCACGAGCCCGGCGACGATCGGCGGCACCCCGACCGCGCAGAACTACAACGATCTACGCGCTGACGTGGTCAATCAACTGTTCACCCCACTCCGCGACGTGATCAACAAGGGCGCGACGATCGGCCTGTGGCCTGCCCCCTGATACGTGGCCGCCCGCGGTAATCGACTCCTGCGCCACCGGGGGCGCTGTCGCGTCGGTGAAGGGACCCGCGGGCGGTCCACCCCTTGTCGGTGCCGTCCGCCTGTTGAGGGTGCGGGGCGGGCGGCACCCCCCTTTCCTCCGGCTCGACCCGTAACACAGGCGCCCTGCCCTCCTGCTATGCCTGCCTCCGGAGCTGCTTGATGGTGCCCCTGCTGTGCTGTGTTCGACGACGTATTGGGATCCGTGGCGAGTTCCTGCTGGCGCTGGCCTTGCTGGACTTCGTCAACGCCTACAGGCTTACCTGGCCTTCGCCTGAGACGTCCATGACTCCGACAGGCCAGTTCCTAGCCGCGTTGGCGCCGCTTCCTGTGTGGGGGGCGGTGTGGGCGGCCGTCGGCGGGCTGTGTCTGGTGCAGGCATTCGCCGCGCACGACCGGTGGGCGTTCGCGGCTGCGTCCGCGCTGAAGGTGGGTTGGGCGTTGCTGCACGCCGCCGCCTGGCTGTGGGGGGTGCCTCAGGCGTGGTGGTCGGTGGTGATCTGGCTGGGGTTCGCGAGGGTGGTTCACACGATCGCGAAGGTCCCGGAGGCTACGACCCCATCCCTTCCCAACGAAAGGTGACGCCCATTGATCACCACCTTGCTGGTCGAGCCGCAAGGATGGGCGCCGGACAATACGGTCGCCATCAGTGTGGCTGCGCTGGCGCTGGTGAGCGCTGCGGTGACCGGCATTCTGGCTGGGCGGGCGAGCGTGAAGGCCAACAAGGTCACTGCCCAGTCCAACGAGCGGGTCGCCGAGCAGCATGCCGCGGCCGAGCGGGCGCGGGTGGAGTCTGAGGCGTTCGCCCGCGCGAAAGAGATCTATGACCACGCGATCGGCGAGTTGCGTGAGGAGCTGGCGCGGATCCGCGCCCAGTACGAACGGACTCAGGAACAGCTCGACAAGATCAGCGAGAAGCTGCTGTCGGAGCGGACCGCGTCCCAGGACCTGCGGGACCAGCTACATCGGGCGCAGCGAGAGATGGGCGAGATGAGCTCCCGGATCGCCTACATGGAACGCATGATCGGCAACCTGAGACAGCAGATCGTCACAGCCGGCTTGGAGCCCGTGGAGCACTACCCGCATGGAGGTGCGCAGTGAGCGAGCAGCAGACCGAGGCCGACCTCGCCCGGACGCACGTGGACGTGCACGACTGGGGCCCGACCGAGGCCGACGAGGAGGACGTCCTGAAGTCCCTGTACGGGCCTCCTGGCGCGGACGGCGTCTACCGGGGCGAAGGGGAGAGCAAGTGACCGCGAAAGCCATGCTCGCCGCCGCACGCAAGGACCTCGGCCTCACCGGCCGGCCGAACCGGATCACGAAGGACTACGCGAAACGGAACGGTGCCGAGTTCCTCGCGGTGGCCTGGTGCCAGATGAGCATCACCTGGTGGGCCCGCCAGTCCGGCAACGAAGACGCTGTGCTGCCGCGAGGAGACCGCGCGTACACGGTGTGGAGTGCCGAGGACGGCGAAGCGCTGGGCCGCTGGCACGCCGGCACCGTCGCCAACATCAAGAAGTACGCCCAGCCTGGCGCGGTCGTCTACTTCGACTGGCAGTACACCGACCGGATCGCCGCGATCGACCACGTCGGCCTCGTGGAGCAGGTTCTGCCGGACGGCAGGGTGCAGACGATCGAGGGCAACAGCGGCGACGCCGTGAAGAGGCGCGTCAGGTCCGCTGACGTCATCGCCGGCTTCTGGAACCCCGACTACGAGGAGGACGACATGCCGTCTGCGAAGGACATCGCTGACGCCGTCTACGAGCGGTTCACGGGCACGGTCACCGGCGACGTGTGGGCCGCACGGGAGAAGATCCTGGACGTCGGCCAGAAGATCGACCCCAAGACGGCGCTGCGGCAGATCTGGGCGTACACGAAGGACGGTTACGCCAGGGACCGGGAGATCCTGGCCCGCCTTGCCGCCCAGGACGCCACCATCAAGGCGCTGGCGGACGCTCTCGCCGCCCGCGACAGCAACCTGGACGCTGACTCGCTGCTGGACCGGATCCGCGCCGAGCTGGAGAACGTCTCCATCCGTCTCGACGTCGGCAAGTGAGCGACGCCCTGTGGCTGGGCCGCTGGCCGTGGCCAACCCTGATCTCTCCTCCGAGTCCCGAGCTGGAGGAGCAGCCCGGAGACGGGCACAGTCCCGGCCTCGTGGATGAGGCCAACTGACGAACAGTTTCCTTCGAGGAAAAGGTTCCCCTGGAGCGCGCTGCCCGATGCGGCGCGCTCTCTCGTATTCACCTCCCTGTAGGAGCACTCTCAAATGCGCATCTCCAAGAGCGCGACCCTTCTGTCCGCCGTCTTCCTCGCCGCTGCTGTCAGCGTGGCTGGTGCCGTTCCGGCCTCGGCGGACATCTCCTCGCTGGACATCACCGCGATCGGCTACAACGCCTACGGCGCGGACACCGCGGCCAACCGGAACGACGAGTTCGTTGAGGTGACCGCGCGGGCCGACGTCAACGTCAAGGACCTGCTGGTGCAGGACGCCTGGGCGAAGGGCCGGGACAAGACGTTCGGCTGCAACACCTACCGCCTCCGTGCCGGTGTCCTGCCGGTCGCCCCGGAGGCGACTGCTGACGTCCTGCCGAACGGCGCTGTCCTGCGCATCCACATGGGTGCGGGCGCTGCCTCCGTGGACCGGGCGGGAGTCCGGCACGTGTACGCCAACATGCGGACGGCCTGCGGCTACAACGGCCACATCTTCAACAACGGCCCTTCCGGCTCCAACAAGTGGGCCGCCTGGGACATCGCCTGGGTCACGCTCGGCACCGAGAGCAAGTCGCGGGCGTACAACTTCAGCTTCGGCTACGTGGCCCGATAGGAGGCCGTCATGCAGGTAGGCAAGTACGCGAAGACCGTGGTCGCGGCGCTGTTCGCTGCCGTGGTCGTGGCGAAGTCGGCGGTCACAGACGGCCTGATCACTCCTCAGGAGTGGATCGACATCGTGCTCGCGGTGCTCACGTCTCTGGGCGTGTGGGTGGTGCCGAACGCGAAGCGGTCGGAGGACCTGCCGCGCTAGACTGGCGTTGTCCTCTCCAGTAGGGGAGGGAAGTGGGCCGGGGAGTTCTCCGGACGGTGAGCCGCCCCGGTTCCGCGCCCGCCTTGAGCCCCGCCCTTGTGCGGGGCTCTCGTGCTTCTCGGCGATAAGAGGTGGAGGACCACCTCATATCGGTGGGATAGTCGAGGCGCAGGCCCGAAGGGGCACCCTGGCGGCGGGACAGGGCCGGTGCGAGTCCGGGACTGGTAGCCGCCCAAGCCTGCATAGCTCAGTTGGTGAGAGCGCCGCCTTCATACAGCGGAGGGCCCACGTTCAAGTCGTGGTGCAGGTACGTAGCCGCGGTGCTCGCATCCGATGACCAGGAGGCGTGCTCGGCGGGTCGCCTACCACGTGCGCTGGGCGGCCTGCTGACCTGTCTCGGGAAACACGGAGAGCGGGTACATGCCTGCCCGGTGCGGCTTCGCGTCCCGGCTTGGAGGTCGGGGCTGGGCAGGCTTACGGGGTCGGGTCGCCGCAAGGCCGCCCGGCCCCTTTCAACTCCCAGAACTGGGAGAAGCTGGGAGCTCGTTGGGAGGTGCGATGAGCGACGACGAGTACACCGGCCCGCCCATCCCTCGGAACATCGCCGAACTGCTGGACATCCCGCTCGACGACCCCGACGTGGAGCCCGAGGAGCCACTGCCGGCAAATGACCGTCAAAGAGCCTGACCAGCAATGTTTGATCAGGTTGTGCGCCACCGAAACGAACTCATCAAACAGGGGAGCCCCCGCTGGTCTTCGGACCGGCGGGGGCTCCTTCGTGCTGTCCGAGGTCAGGCGCGCTTCCACCGCCAGGTCGTCCGCGTGTACTGAGTACACCGGTACCGCTTGCCCGTGGTCTTGGCGTACCCGTACCGGCTGTGGGCGGCCTTCGGGCAGTACGCGCCAGGCGTGATGCAGCGCCACACGTTCCCGTCCCGCTTGTACGTGCACGCAGCCGAAGCCTGTGCCTGAGCGGCGGCCAGGGCGGGCGCGGAAGCCGCCACAGGGCCGGCCAGAGCCGACCCGGCGAGGACGGCGGACACGAGCAGACGTCTGAGCATCGAGACTCCAGAGACTAGGGGGTGGAACGTGACACGAGTGAGACGGCGGCAGACGTGATCGGGTTGTCACGGGCCGTAGACAAGTCGGAGTCCCACCTTCCGCTGGGGCGTCAGCGGCGATCGGCATGAGCGGGCGTCGTAGGATCAACGGACCGTGCCGCATCCTGGGGGAAAGCATTGTCTGACCAGCAGATACCGTCTGAGGCGATCGAAGCGCAGCGCGCCTACGACCTCGTCGACGCCGAGGTTCAGCGCCTCACCGCGCTCATGCCGTCGAGCACGGCTGTAGCGGCCGGAGAGGCGGCAGTACCGCGAGAGCTCCAGGAGGAGTGGGAAGCGGCCCGTACCGCCCGTCTCGACGCCCTCGCTGCCCTCCTGGGCCACAAACGCTGGGACGGGGACGGCGGACCCATCAAGGCGGAGGCGGCGCTCCGAAAGGCAGCCAGGGCGGCGCAGGAGGCGTAACACGCGAACGCCCCCGACTCGTGGCGAGTCGAGGGCGCACAGTCCGCGCGAGGTCACGCGGTCAGGCGGTCGAGCCGTGTCCGGCCCGCGACCGCTGCCTGCCAGCCGTCGAGGCTGAATGCCTGTTCGTGGCGGTACGCGTCGATGCCAGTACGGATGTAGGTGACGACGTCGTCGGGAAGGTCGTCGAGCGCGAACCAGGCGATCTGGTCGCATCTGCCGGGCTCGGCGTTGATGGGCTCCCCAGTCCAGCGGGTGGCGGCGAAGAACACGCCGATGCGGGCCTGGCCATCAGGGTCGGCGTGGTGGCACAGGCCAGCGAACGCGAGGTCGGCAGGGTCGATGACGATGCCGAGCTCTTCGCGGGCCTCGCGCGCGGCGCCCTCGGGCAGGGTTTCGCCGGCGTCGAGGCAGCCGCCGGGCACTGACCAGGATCCGTCAGCGAAGCTCGTGTTCGCGCGGAGCAGCAGCAGGATCTTGCCGTCCTCGATGAGGATCAGGTGCACGCCGACGTGGGGTCGGAAGGGCTCGGACATGGCTGTGCTCCCCGGCGGTAGGCGATGCGTAGTGGGTTTCACGCTACGCGCCAGCGCGGGGAGCGCGGGTCTGTTTCGGCCAGGGAGACGTTATGCGGCAAGACGCTCCAGCCAGGCCCGGCCCGCGGCTGCTGCCCGAGCCCGACCCTCCCTTACTTCCTCCGGCCCGTACATCGACTTGTAGACGCGGAACATCGTCCACAGCGCAGCCAGGCCCACGAGCGCGTCTCGGGGCACCTCGCGCCACGACGGGACCCGCGACAGCATGGCGTCCACCGCGTCCGGGGCGTGGCCCGCCTCGACCAGTCGGGGGGCGAACATGGCCGCGTCCATCCAGGCGGCACCGCGGGCGGCGAACGACCAGTCCAGGACGTGCACCCTGCCGTCGGCGACGAGCAGGTTGCTCGCGGACAGGTCGTAGTGCAGGAGCGTGTCCCCGCGGACCGCGCCGGCGTCGAACCGGGCGAGCGCCGCCGCGTACACGTCCCGGTCGGGCAGGACTCCGGGGGGCCTGTGCAGCAGGTGACGCCCCGTCGCCTGCAGCGGAGCAATGTTGTCGAGGACCGGCGGCGCACCGCCAGGGGCAGGGGTCAGCATCGCACCGAGCCCCGCGATCGTCTCCAGGACGGCGGGCAGATCCGGCGAGCCGGGCGACAGATCAGCGTGCCGGGCGTCGCCGACGAACTCGGACGCCATCAGGAGCCAGCCAGCCACATCGCCGTGCCACAGTAGCCGCGGCGCGGGAACCGTCTCCGGCAGGGCTCGCCCGGCCCACGCTTCCCGCCGGTGCAGGGTCGCGCCCGGATGCGTGGATTGGATCGCCTTCAGGAACACGTCCCGGCCGTCCTCCATGTGCAGGCGGCAGGCCAGTCCGGGCATGATGCCGCCCTCGACCGTCTCCGCCTTGACGACCCGCCCGAGGCGAGCCTCCACCTCGGCGTGAGCCTGCTCCGGCATGTCCTCCCAGTGTGCGCGGCTCACGAGGATGCTCCCTTCGGGTCGTCGAGCAGGTGTCCCATAGCCTGACATGAGAGAGCCCCAGCCCGCAGGGAAGCAGGCTGAGGCTCTCGCGCGTCTCCGCTCAGCGCAGTGGGCAGGGATGGGGCACGTGCCGGTTCGGGCAGCAGATCACGCCCAAGGTCACGAACCGGCCGCCCTGCATCCACTCGCCCCACTGGACGTCCACCCCGCGAGGCAGCAAGTCCCGCGCGTCCGCCAGACGGTCCTCCAAGGGGATGCGGTCCCCGCAAAGCAGAGCCGCGCCTACCTTGCCGTACTCGCCGGCCAGCCACCCCACCGCGTCCTCCGCGCCGTGGAAAGTATCGGCGATACGGGAGGCGGGCTTGGCCAGCCAGTCGCCCGTTCGCATCGGCGGCAGGTGCGAACCGGGGAAGTCCGGCGAGGAAGGGCGGCGCTCGCCCTCGTTGCCGCGGTCGGCTCCGTTGCCGGTCCACCGGTAGGCGTGCCAGTGCATGATCGGCTCTCTCTCGTAGAGTGCAAAGGGCGGCCCCTGCTTGCTTGGATCAGGCAGGGGCCGCCCTCATGGTGTCGTGCTAGACGTTCATGCCGGCCGCGCGCAGCTCGTCGCCGGTGAACCGGAGTGTCCCGGCGTTCGGGTTCTTCGAGTCACGCAGGGCGAACGTGTCCGGAGCGCCGGAAATCGGGGCGATCTCGACGCAGGACTCCATCTCTTCCTCGTCCTGGTTGCCTCCGCACAGACGGCGGAACGTCGGCTGGTTGAGCGGATGCTTGTACAGATCCACGTGGACCTCCTCACATGCAGGCGAGTGGTTCGTTCCTGACGGTAGATAGGAGGCGCGAGAGGGGCCAACGAAGTTTCGAGAAGTTGCTTAAATATCTCCGGCGGCGGCTTCGATCAGCTCGCGAGCAGCCTGCCCGTACACCGCAACCTGCGCCAACGCAGCGAACGCCTTCTCGTACACCGCGACGTCGTCAGGCTTCTTGATCCGGAACTGCGCTGCGACGCCATCCACCCGGACCTCCGCCGTGTCGTAGATCCAGAAGTTCTCTGGTGGCATCACCGGAGGCTTCACCCCGCCCGGCAGGATGCCGACACTCACGTGCGGGCTACCGCTGGTCAGACCAGCCAGCTTGTCGAGCTGGGCGGCCATGTCGCTGGGGTCGACCATCGGCGTCCTCAACGCCTGCTCGCCGATCAGGAACGCGAACCGGCGTACTCCGCCGATCGTTTGCTGCTGCGCCATTCTCGCCGCGACGGCCCGTTCCACATCGTCGGGGATGCCGCGGAACGAGATGATCGTCGAGAGGTGTGCTCGCGCGTACGCCTCCGTCTGTAGCAGGCCGGGCACTGCGGAGTGCTGCCACACCCGGAGCTGGACGGTCCGCTCGTAGAGGCCGACGAACGCTTCCTGGATCTGGCCTAGGCCGGTCTTCTCCAGCCGGCGCCACTCGGTGTACATGCTGTCGATGGTGCGCACCTGCTCAATCAAGTCGGGGATCTGGTCTTCGGCGCCGCACGCGGTGGCCCACGCGCGGATGTCGTCCACGGAGGGGAGTTGCGTGCCGTTCTCGATTTTCGAGATGCGGGCCTTCCTGCCTTCCCAGCCCATTGCTGCGGCGAGGCGTTCGCCGGTCATGCGCTGGCCGTCGGCATGGAGGCGGAGTTCTTTGAGGCGGGCGGCGAGTGCCTGCCGTGCCTGCATGATCGTGTCGTGGCTTGTCATGCTCACCTCGGTTCGGAGGACGCGGCTTTGACGCTACGCCGCGAGTGGGGCACCGTCAGTAGAGTTTCTTGAAAATCATGAAGAAACACACGGAGAGCCCCGGCCCGCGGGGAAGCAGGCCAGGGCTCTCACATACAGCCAGGCGCGGCGGCTTGGCGCGGCGCCCAGGAGATGCGGGTCGGGTCCGTCTCCGGGTCGGCCCACCCCTCCCGGACACCTCGGGTGAGCACGTCGGGGTGCGTGAACCCTCTCACGGGCTTTCCCTTCTGCCGTCCGTGAGGTTGTCCCAGATGGTCTTCACGCCCGGGTTTTGATCTCGTCGAGAGCGGCCCGAACCTCCTGCTCCGTGCAGGGGTCCCCCGCCCGCGTCAGGTCGGCGGCGATTTGACGCGAGGCCCAGTCGAGGTCCTGGTTGAGCCAGTGACGGTTCCGCTTGAGGACTTCGCGAACGCCGACCAGCACTCTCTCTTGGCGGCTCTCTCTGGAGGCGATGTTTCTGGCCATGGTGATCCTCTTTCTGCTCCCGGAGCGCTCTGCTCCGGACACCCCGCCCGACGTCGCCGGGCGGGGATCCGCAACCTCAGCGGCTCCGGTTGCGGAGGTTACGGGCGAGGATGATCGCCTTGTTGGTGGCTGCCTGGGCACCGTCGTGGTCGCCGTCGTCACACGCGATCGCCATGTCGACGGCGCTGTCGAGGATCTTCTCGATCGCCTCGGGGGTGTAGTCGGACAGCGCCATGCGCTGCTCCTTTTCTTCGGTGAGGTTTGGTTGCCGTGAACTGGGGTTGCTCATTGACGCGGTGTCGCTCACGCTGGCAGGCATGACAGCGTGGCTGGTGGCCGAGAACGGGTTCCGGATGGTTCGAGCCGACGCCATCACGTCGGTGACCCTCGACGTCGAGAACGAAAGGGACGACCGGACGAAATACCACCCGACCAAATGGTTGGACCGGGCAAACTGGGTGCGGCTCATGGCAGGAGTGCTGGGAGAAGCGCCGATGTGCGCGCTTACCTGCCCCGGAAGGTACGCCGCCGAATCGCTCAAGCGGCTCTTGGACACACTCGCCGAGGCCCGACGCAAGCACGGCGATGTCGGCGGCAACGTGTACGTGCACGCCATGTACCAGGACTGGCCGTCACGGTTCCCAGACCCGCTGTGGAAGGTCACCAGCGACATCCCGGAACCGGAGTGGATCCGCCGCTGACTCACGAGGCGACCTTCACGTACCGGTCGCCGTCCTGCCTCACCACGCCGGCGTGGCACAGGTCCGTCGCGACTCGGAACACCGTCACCAGCGGCAGGCCCGCGCCGAGCGTGAGGTCGGCCGCGTCCAGGCCGTTCTCCGCCCCGTCCAGCAGGCGCAGGATGGTCTGCTCCGCGTTGGTCTGCTGCTCCTGGTCGAGCGCCACGAAGTCGACGACGTTGCCGTCCAGGTCGAGGTCCGGCAACTCTTCGACGCCGGGCTCGCCCTGGTCGTCGCCCGCGGCGGGTTCCGCTGGTGAGCCGGCGGGCGCGGAGGTGCCGCACATCCACTGGATAGGCTGCGGGGGTTCGTCGCCGAGCACCGCACCCAGGTTGGCGACGTCGCGGATGCGCATCATCACTGATCGGCTGGTGGCGCCGAGCACGTAGCCGCAGCCCTTGGTGTGCTTGTTGCTATTGGGGAACGTCTTCCTGATCCGGTCCGGGTACGCCTCCAGCCGCGCCCCGAACGTGGCCTGCGCCGTGTAAGTGTCGCCGGTCCGCAGCACGACGAGGTTGCCGGAGTTGAGCAGACGCAGGATCTCGCCGCCGCCCAGAGAGTCGACGATCGCGTCCTGGTTGAGGATCCACGGCATGATGCCGCACTTCGACCCTTCGGCCATCAGCTCGTGCACGATCTCGGCGAGGTCGTCGTACTGCGCCACCTTGTGGAACTCGTCGATGGGGGCGATGAGCATCGGCAGGCCGTGGGCGCCGGGCCGGTCGTAGGACTGGACGCCCCGCTGCTTGAAGCCGTTGCTGTCGACGTGTTCGACCTTCGCCAGGTAGGCGTTACGGTCGTTCATCTCCTGCCGCAACTGCAGCAGCCGGGTCCGGATCTCGTCGATGCCGAGCGCAGGTTCGGACACGTAGGGGAGAACCGAGGGGGCGGACTGGCCGCGCTGCGGGTCCATGTAGATGAGGTGGATCGGGTAGCCGCGTTCTGTGGCCTTGCGGAACTCGACGGCAGCCTGCTTGATGATGCTGGACTTCCCGACGCGCATCGCGCCGAACACGCCGACCGGCAGCGGCCCCGAGCCGGGCTCCCACACCTGCAGCGCTGCGTCGCCGCGGCCGTCAGCGAACGGGGCGATCCGCCACACGCCGGTTTCGAGGTCGAGCCCCGGCTCGGTCCATGGCTGCACGTCCTCGACGGCGAGTCGGTCCAGAATGGTCAGCTCTGCCGCGTTGAGCAGCCCGTCGTCGGTCTCGTCGACCAGCAGGTAATCGAGGGCTTTGCCGAAGTCGGCGCAGATCTGCTTGCGGGCACCCGTCGCGTCTTCGGTGGTCTGCCCGTCCAGTTCGATCCGGTAGCGGACCCCGTACTCGAACGGGGTCCGATTCGTCAACTTCGACCCAGGCAGGGAGCCCTTGCGCGAGGCGGTCTTCGCCGCCCATACGGTCACGTTCGGGTCCGGAGCTTTCGCCTCCAAAGCCGCCCGCTGCTTGCTCCTGGCCAGTTCCCGGCGGCTCTTGGTCGGGCGGACGATGGAGATGCGGTACCGCCACACCCGCGGGATCGCCAGCAGACCACCTACGCCGGCGAGCAGCGACAACCGCCAGTCGCCTGCACCCAACTCGGCCGCGATCGGCAGCCACATGCCGGCGGCGGTCCACCAGATACGGCGACGCAGACGCGTGCGTGCCTTCGGGAACCCTGCCGCGGCCACCGCAGCCACCACCACCTCACCGGCCAGCACCTGCCAAGCGGGCACCGCGAACGCGTGCAAGGTGACACCCGTGCACCAGGTGCCCGCCACAACCGCGTGAGGTACGAGCGCGTGCCGGTAGCGGTAGCCCTTCTTCTTCAGCTCGCGGGCCGCGGCCACCGCGGCAGCCAGGCCGGCCTTGCCATCTTCCTGCTCGTCGGCGAGCTGCTGCACATCGGTGGTCACGGCGCTACTCCAAACGCGGATGAGAGGGGCTACTGGCGGTAGAAGTCGAGGTTCTTGACCGGCTCGACATGCGCCGACTTGATCGCAGCGGCGATGGGGGCGTGACGCTGCAGCGCGTTGACCGCCGCGGCGACGGCGGGCTGCTGGCCGCCAGAGGCGACGACGAACGCGGCGGTCGCGCGGGTCAACTGGGCCGCGGCTGCCGCCTGCGTCTGGGTGGTCTGCAGCATCTGCCACGTCTGGTTGATCATCTGGCGGTCCAGCTTGTCGGACTGCACAGCCTGGAACGCCTGCAGAGCCTGCATGTGCGCGTTGCGGGTGCGTCGGGCGACCAGGAGCGCCTGCGCGTGCATCTCGTTAGCCTGCGCCAAGGTGTTGTTGCTGGCCTTACGGAAGGCGCGCAGCCACGCCATCAGCCGCGAGAACCCGCCCGTAGCCAGAGCGGTCCGCAACTGGCTGACGGGCGCCAGGCGGACCGCTGAGCCGTCTCCGGACGGGACGAGAGGGGCGTCGGACATGTCCACTCCTTCGAGGGCGACAGGGTGAGGGTCGATGATCACGGGCCGGTCCGTTGCCGACATGCCAGCCGGTGGCGGGACGGGAGAGTCGTCCACCCGCACGGACTCGAAGGTCGGCGGGGCGGGCTGGGGAACGTCATGGTCCGCGACTCTCTCGGCGGGCCGTGGAAGGTCGTCGTGGCCTCCCTCGGCCTGCCACGGCAGCGCCCGTCGCACCAGTCGGGGGATCAGCGACGTCGGTGACGCCGGCGTGTGGACCACATCGACGTCCGCAGTCCACGCTGCCGGCTCCACTGCGGAAGGCGGGCTGTCGGGTTCGTCGTCGAGGTCGTTGCCCTCCTCGATTTTCGCGGGCAGCGCCTTCGCGGCGCCGCCCTGCCTGCCCCTGGTGATGCCGTTGCGGATCCAGGTGATCGCTACGTTCGTGGTCTTCCGCGTCCACGTCTGCTCGACGGTGTACGAGGGAGGTTCCGGCGCCGCGCGCTCCGGCGGGTCCATCGCCTGGACGTCCTGCAAGGGGGGCGGCGGCTCCTCCACGCGGCCCGGACGCCACTTGCCCGACGCGAACAACGCGCACGGCACGAAAACGGCCAGAGCCATGAGGACGGCGAGCACCGCCAGGAACATGTCGCTCACCAGGTGTTCACCGTCGCCTTCATGACCTCGACGGTGACGCGGTCGTACTCGGTCGGGCCGAACACCACCCCGAACGCGATCGCAGCGACGGCCCACACCACCGCGGCGGCGATGAACGTCGGCCGGTCGGCCACGCCGTCCTTGGCGATGTCCCGGACGACTCCAACGACCAGGAGCCCGAGCGCGAAGCTGGTCAGGGCGATGACGGCGTACCCGAACACCGTGGAGACGCCGCCGCTCTTGGCGGTGTCGACCATCCACGCGCCCAGGTTGACGCACGCCCCGGCGAGCGGGGTCCAGAACATGCACAGCGAGAACACCAGGATCAGCATCGTGGCGACGACGGCGACCTTCTTGCGCGGCTCGCCCTTCCCTTTGTCCTTGCGGCGGAACCGCGCGAGGACGAGGCCGGCGGCCAGACAGAACGGCCCGATGACGAACAGCCAGATCACGGCAGGGTCCTTTCAGAAGACGATCGGCAGCACGGCGGCTGCCAGGTAGACGAGAAAGATGGGGAAGCGCCAGAACTTGAGCCCGAGCCAGGCGACCGCGGACCACCACGCCACCCACGGCCGGGCCGGCGGCGACACGATGTCCAGCGGCGGAAGCTGGGTGCGCCACACGCCCGGCACGCCGCTGCTCCACAGGGTGCGGAACCGCTGCCGGTAGGCACCCGACCCGAGCCAGGCCACGCAGGTGAACACGAGGCACCAGGCGACCGCGACCACGCCGTGCACGCGCGCAGTCCACTCCAGGACGCCGACCTCGCCGGGCACGTAGTTGCCTGCCTTGTGGTAGGCGTGAACGGTCGCAGGGGAGGGGAGTTGGGCGGATCCGAGGCCGCTCATGCCTGCCCGGTCCTCCAGCCACTCCACCCAGCTTCGGCGGGGTGCTCGTCGGCGGTCCTCGGCGCGGTGCTCAGCGCGCAGCCCCGCGGGCGGTGTTGCCGCTGGCGCTGCTGGCTTCTGGATGTCGGGCGCCGCGGAGTCTTTCGCGAGCGGGGCAGGCGGCACGAACTCGAACATCACAGTGCCTCCCGAGCCTGCTCGTTGAGCTTCCCGGCGAAGCTGCGGGTCTGCTGAGCCAGGCTCTCGGCGCTCTTGCGGGCCGCTTCGGGATCGCGGAGTGCCTGATGCTTCAGCTCCGATGCCAGCCACTCGGCCGTCTTCAGGAACTTGGTCCAGGGGTCGCGCGCGGACGCGATCCGGGACTCCGCATGAGCGCGGCGCTTGTCGATCGAATCGGCGGCAGACAACAACTCTCCTTGGTTACGTTGCGTGATTTGTGATACGGTCTCCTCGCGCGCCGCCCGCGCCGCGCGCCGCGCCCCTGCGCGTAGGGCGCTTCCGCGAAAGGGCATCGGCCGTCTAGACAGCCTCTGACGGCCCATACGCCGCTCACGGACAGTCACCTCAAACGTCTTCATCGGCCCGCCCCCAGCAGCCGGGCGATCATCCCGTCGAGATTCAATTCGGCCGCTTCCCGGCCCGACGGAACCAGCAGACACGTTGCGTCCACGAACTCGTCGATCGCGGACCTCGCGGCGTAGAACTCGGCCGGCCGCCCGTCGATCGGCAACTCCAGCCGGACCCAGTCGTCGCTGTCGGGGTGGGGTGCGACGCGGACGTCTCCGTCGCCGACGGGTTCGGCCACTTCCGTCGATGAGGAGCCCGCGGGCGAACAGCACACTGTGCGGCTCGCCGCCGTCCCGGCTGGGGACGGCGAACTCGACAGCGAACGGATCCTCTGGCGTGTAGACCGCAGAGGCGGCAGACGGGATCGGCGGTGCGCTCCCGGCCAGCGACCACAAGGTGATCGGACGATGAACGAAGGTCGTATGGCGGGCCATCAGACCGACACCTCCGACCGGTCGGAAGCGTCCGAGTCGGCGACCGATCTTGTCGGAGCGATCACCGTCCCGTCGGGCTCGAACGTGTAGCCCTGGGCCGTCATCCGGTCCTGCACTTCTCGGACGCGGTCGAAGGCCCAGGTTTCGCTGAATCCGAACTTCTTCGCCACCTCGGCTTTGGATGGCTTGCGCCCGAAGCCGCTTCTGCCACGGCACTTTGCGCGAATCCACTCCCGAGCCTCGCGATTGTCCTGCTCATCGGGCCTTTCACGGTCGCCGTCCTGGTCGCCATCACGGTCGCCGGTTCGGTCGCCGATTTCGTCGTCGTCGACGACCGGAGGCGCGACCGAATTGACGACCGTCAGGGGGGCACCGAAACCTTGCATCGCCGGTCGCAGTTCCGGTCGCGTCTCAGTCGCGCCGGAGGCCGGGGAAGCGACCGCCGGCGCGACCGAAGTCGTCGGTCCAGCGGTCGGAAATTCGGGGACGGGGCGCCCTTCGAGGCGGGCGATGTAGGCGGCCATGGAGTGGATCGCGGCGGTCGTCTCGGGGTCGCGCTGCTGACGGAGAGCGTCGCTCCACTCGTTCATCGCCTCGGCGAGTTGCACGGCCTCGTGGTGCTTGGCGGCGCCCGTGACGAGCGGGTGGTCCGTCTGCGCCCACGGGCCCTGCGCGTTCTCCAGCAGGTTGCACAACTGCTCGGCGCCGCCGAGGGTGCCGACCTGGTCGAGTAGCGCCCACTTCATGCGGTCGTCGCGGGCGAGGCCGGTGTGTTCGACGGCCTGGTCCAGACGCTTGTCGAGCGCCGCCGCCGCTCTGCGGATCCTGCGGGCGGAGGCGTTCGCGGAGCGCAACAGGTGGACCTTCTTCGCGGCGAGAGCGACACGCGTGATGCGGCGGTGGGCGTCGACCTCGGACGCGGTCCGGTCGGTCGCCTCGGCCAGCCCAAGCCGGACCAGGATCCGCTCCGGGGTGAGCCGCCAGTTGATGCCGGACAGGCCACGCAGCTTGCGCCGCTCCAGCCGCATGCCCCGCTCCCACAGCCACGCTGCGACCATCGGCGCGGCGAGACGGAACACCATCTCTCCGCCGCTCTTGGCGTCGATGCTCGCCAGCACGGCGGTGAGGGCGGCCAGCGCCCACACGGCGATCCCGTCGAGGCCGGCGGTGTAGTTCTCGCGCATGCTGCGGCGAGCCCGCAGCGCGGAGATGACGATCGCGCCTTCGATGAAGGCGAAGAACAAGACGCGCCAGAACCCGTCGAGCTGCAGGACGTCGCCGGCGAACTTCCACATACCGGACGCGGACACCGACGTCGCGATGCCTGCCATGACCCAGGTGAGGACGTCTTCGAGCTCGGCGGGCCGCTTCTCGGTGGCGGCGCGGTTGCGGCGCCAAGCCTGCAGCGAGCGGGCGGCGTAGCGGACGCCTTCGAGGGCTGCCCGGACCGTGAACCAGGTGACGACGACGGAGACGACTCCGGCGATCGTCCACACGGCCCAGGCGGGCGGAGGCCAGTACAGGGAGAGGTCCATCACGCGCTCCTGTGGTTCTCGTTCGTCCGCCACTCGACGCCGGGCCCGTCCGTGGCTCGTGCCAGGTGGATGTCTCCGGCGTCGCGCATCGGCCCCAGGTACCGCCAGACCTCGCGGACGGTGATCCCGAGTTGGGCGGCGGCGTCCTCGGTGGTGACGCCCTGGGAGGCGAGGGCGAGCAGCCGGCCGCGGACGTCCTCGGGGACGGTCGGGGGCGGGCTGGTGAAGGGCGGTTCCATATCGAGTCCGATCAACGGTTCGGTTGGCTGGGGAGTAGAGGGGAGGGCCCGGCCGCCGTGGCGGGGAGGGTGCTGGACGGCCGGGCCCTGGTCATCAGGCGTTCGCCTCGTCGATGGCGGACACGCTGCGCCGCCGTCGCCACTGCCACCAGCGCGGACGGTTCGCGAACTCGGCGAGGTCCTGCACGGCCGAGGCCGTAGCGTCGGCTGCAGCCGCGGCCGAGTCGGCGAACTCGACACCCTGGTCGAGCGTGGCCGTCAAGTGGTCGATCCGGCGGCTGATCTCCGCGATCGCAGACGGAGCGGCTGCGAGAGTCTCCAGCGCGGTGGCGATCCGGTCCAGGTTGGCGTTGACCGCGAGCGTCGCGTGGCCCTGGCCGACCAGCGCGTCCCGCACCGCCTGTACGCCGTTTTCGTAGGTGAGCCGGTAGTTCTGTCCGTACTCGTGGCCGACGAGGTCCGTGGGCGTCATGGCGAGCGCGAAGAAGTCGCGCGCCTGCCGGGCCAAACCCTCACACTGGGCCTCGGCCGGGGTGGTGAACGGGTCGATCGTCATCGCTGCGACTCCTTCGGGCAGGACGTGCAGCGGGGGTTGGTGCAGCCGCCCCGGTCGATCGGGTGAGCAAGGGGCTTGGCCGGGGTCCTCATCCGCGCGTACAGGTCGGCGGTACGGGCCTGCATCTCGGCGGGGGTCATCGCGACCTCCGCGCCCGATACAGGGACAGGTCCGCGACACCGGCGGGCGTAGCGGAGAGGCCGGCGATGGCGCGCACCTCGGCCGCGTTCGCGATCAGCGACTGTGCTCGGCGGTCCCATTCGGCGACCATCGCGGCGATCTGGCGCCGCTCGTCCTCCGAGAACACGGCGGCGGCGTGTGTCATCATGGGGTTGCTCCCTTGACTCGATCAGTGGGGCAAGAGAGGCGGCCTCGGTCTTGGACGATGGGGGCCGCCTTCTTCGTGTTCGCGGGCGTCGCGTCTTCCTGCTCTGCCTGCCGCGCCTGTAGGAGCGCGTGGACCTCGGCGGAGTCGAACCGGTAGTGGCCACCTGGCGTCCGGGTCGCGTTCAACTGGCCGGCTTTCGCCCACTCGATGACCGTCTCGGCTGTGACGTTGCACGCTGCGGCGGCTTCGGCGGACTTCATCCAGGTGCGGGTGTGTGACCGACCGCTTTGCGTGGTGGTCAAGGCAACCTCCAGAACGGACATTTGGTCACGTTGGGCGGAATCCCCGGGGAAGTCCGGGAAAAGCATCGTACGACGCTTTCCCTAACTGTCGTACGACGCTTTGGAGCGTGTCAAGGCGCACAGAAAAAGGATCTTGGAATTGTCGTAGGACAATTTGTTATCGTGAGCGCATGAGTCCAGAGCCCCAGACCGGGCCCGCCAACCGCATCGCCGCAGAACTCCGCGCGGCCATCGCCGACGGCCGATACCAGCCCGGCGCGCAGCTACCACCCGTGCGCGACCTCGCCAAGCAGTACGGCGTCAGCCGCAACACCGCCGCGAAGGCGATCAACATCCTCCGCACCGAAGGCGCGATCGTGACCCGCTACGGCTCCGGCGCGTACGTACGCGAGTCGCACCCCATCAGAACCCTGGGGCCGGACCGGTACGCCCGGAGCAAGTGGCAAGAGACGCGCGTGCGCGCCCACGGCGAGGACGACGGCCGAGAGAAAGAGCAACAGGGAACACAGGCCCAAGAGGTTGAGATCGTCCCCGCGGAAGAGGACGTCGCGGTGGCCCTCGGGGTTCCGATCGCGTCCCTTGTCGTGGAACGTTCGCGCACCGTCTTCCGTGACGGGCTCCCCACGCACACGATGGTGAGCTACTACCGGCCTGAGGAAGTGCGCGACACTCCCATCATGGACGACCGCCCCGGCATGGCCGGCAGAGGAGGAAGCTTCGCCATCCTCACCGATCTCGGGCTGGCGCCGCAGGACGTGGACGAGAAGCTAAAGGCACGGATGCCAACGACTGACGAGGTGGACGTACTGCGCCTACCGCCGGGCGAGCCCGTAGTGGAACTCACGCGATGGATCAAGACCGCCGAAGGTTACGTGGTCGAGTACGCCAAGGGCGTGCACGCGGCCAGCAGGTTTGAGTGGCTGTACTCATTCCCCATCCCGGACTAGGGCGATTGCGGCCTGTTGCCTCCGGCCTGCTGGTTCTACATTGAGGGCATGGACCCCACCGAGCGTGATCACTTCGCTACGATCACCACCCCCTCGGGAAGTGTCGTCCACTTCCCCAACCTCACCGAGCGGGAGGCCGGCCGTGTGGCCGAGCAGTACGGACCGCCCGCCGAACCCCTCCCGCCACGCACTGAAACTGCCGACGACAAGCAGCCGTGCGGCAGGTGCCAAGGCCAGGGCTACTGGTATGAGCCCGTTGAAGTGACCAGCCCCGAAGGCAGCAAAGTCACCACACAAAGGCGGGTCAACTGCCGCCCGTGTGGCGGAACCGGACGCATACCGAAATAGCGTTCGATACGCGATCTCGGGAGTAGGCTTAGAAACGCAGAAACCCCGGCGTCCAGGCCGGGGCTTCGCGCGAGTTCCGAGAGTTCAGAACCTCATCTCAGTCCATCTACATCGTACAAGACGGCTGTGCGATGTGAAGCCCGGTAAGGCGAACGGTTCTGCTCTCTCGGATTCCTTCGAGAGATCGGAAGGTCGTTGCCCAAGCCGCATTTCCAGGACCCGCCACCCTCGGCGTTATTCGCGATCAAGTACTCGTACGTGTGGCTGCGGACGTGGCGGGAGGTCATCGCCCAGCCCTCAGTGAAGCTTGTCGGCTTCGCTGCTGCCACGTTCAGCAACAGGAGCGGCCACCGGGTCTTCCCCGGCCTGAAGCTGCTCATGGCGACCACCGGGTACAGCAAGCCGACCGTGATCGACGCGCTGGCGACCATGCGCTACCTCGGCTTCGTCTACCGGGTGGAGTCCAACAGGGGAGCGACGAGCCACCTCGCCGACAGGTACCAGTTGTGCACGCCTCGAACTCTGGACCACGTGCCGATGCTCGTGGACAAAGAGGAGCCAGGCTTCGCGTCCCTCAACCCCGTCGCCCAGCGAGTCGCCATCCGAATCGGTGTAGCGAAGCGCCTCGGGTGGTCAACTGAGACAACCAGGGTAGTTAACTCAGTTGACCTCTGGTGGTTGTCTCAGTTGACAACAACTACACATACCAACCACACATCACATCATTCCGATCGACACGATCGGCACGATGCTGGCGCATCGCGGCAATATGACTTCAGCGACGAGGACGACTGCTTCGACTACGTGTACGACCACGTGCCGTACCTCGACCCGATGGAGGCATCGACAGTCGAGGGCATGATCGCCCGAGAGGCCCACCCCAAGGCCATCGTGAACTCGATCCTCGCGGCCCGCCGTAACTCCGCCGCATAGTTCCTGTTGGAGACCCCCGCCCGGCCGTCCCTCCGATGGATCCTCCGGGCGGGGGTGGTCTATGGGCGCGTCACGCCGGACGTAAGTCGTCTAGGGAGACGACGAGCTGTTTGGCGAGCGCCATTTCAAGCTTGCGGAACGCGTCCAGCGGCAGCTCGGTCGCCGCATCGACGGACGCGAGCGTGCCAGAGATCGGAGTGAACACCTCGGCCACGACCCCGTACGGCTCAGCCTCTGACACAGTGCACAGCCGGGACCACTTCCGAAGCTGAGGGCAGTGGTTGCGCGCCACCGGGACGCAGGCCGCGCACGTCGGCGGTGTGTTGGTGTACCAGCCACCATCAGGGCAGCGGCCGGGCGCCTCCGGCAGCAGCCACCAGATGCGCCCTGTATCGCCGTCCACCGCGGTCTTGCCGCACACCTGGCAGAGCGAGCGGAGCATGCAACGGCGCTGCCGCAGCGTGTTCACCAGCCGCCACATCGGCCGGCCCGTCCTGGTCATCCCGTGCCGGTGCCACAACACCCCGAACATTCGGTCCGTGGCTGTCTCGTCGGCGTACGACATGCGTATGCCGTCCGTGGCCGTCTCGTCGGCGACGAGCGTGAGCTGGTAAGTGACGTGCTCACCGTCGTAGGCGGTCACGTACGGAACCGGCATCACGGTGCATCACCTGTCCGGAGGCCGCTCGGATCGTCGGTGGTGCGCCAAGGGAGAGGGGTCCTGCGTAGAGGCGAGGAGGTGCGCGCTGTCCGGGCCCTCTCCTCGTCGATGAGCGTCGCTTCGAGGTCGTGAGCGCTGTCGGCGTCCAGGTTCGCGCGGGCGCCGGGCGGGATGTTGCCGTCGTTGCGGAGCGCCCACCAGCGGCCTATGTCGCTGCGCCAGACCGACCATCCGGGGAAGCGCTGCTGGAGCTCCTGGGTGGCCGCTTCGATGTCGTCCGGTAGGGCCATAGAAGGACCATAAACAGTTACTCAACAGTAGGCCACTAAGCGGTGCACACTCCGTCACGTGACGGCGCAGGTTTCGCCTAGTACGTTGAGCGCAATCAGGCCCTAACGGTACCTATCCCTACCGTTGAACCGTGATCGATCCGAGGGGCGAACAGCCGGTGTACCTGCAGGTCGCAGCGCAGCTCCGAGCCCGCATCGAATCAGGCGAATGGCCGCCACGCCGACGTCTGCCGTCCGTCGTCGCCCTGGAACACGAATACGGCGTGGCCCGCAACACCGTCCTCAAAGCGATCAAGCACCTGCGCGACACCGGCTACGTCTACACCGTCTCCAACTGGGGCACCGTCGTGAAAGCCGGCGCCGACACCATCACTGTCGTCGTCATGGCGCCCGGCAGCCGCGCCGTCGTCCGGGAGGCCACCGCACAGGAGCGTGAACGGCTCGACCTGGCCGAGGGTGCCCACGTACTCGTCGTGGAGAAGGGCGGCGAAGTCGAGGTGCTGCCCGCGGAGACGGTGGAGATCCGCGGACCCGAGAGCTGACGCCGGACCTTGGAACGCTCGCGGCCCCGTCTCCCGTTGGGAGACGGGGCCGTTGTCATGCTGCGGAACCTCGTCATGCGCACGTACGCATGATCCGCATGACGCGGTAGTGCTCCTACGCTCCCTTCATGATCGATCCCGACTCGGGCCGTCCCGTCTACCGCCAACTGGCAGACGTGATCCGGGGCCAGATCGATCGCGGCGAACTGCGCCCCGGCCAGAGGCTGAGGACCGAGCCTGAGTACGTGGACGAATACGAGATCGGCCGCGACTCGGTTCGCAAGGCGATGGCGCTGCTGCGCGCGGAAGGGCTGATCGTCACCACACGGCAGGGCTCGCGTGTGCGTCCGCAACCGGACATGGCGGAGGTGTCGTTGAGCGAGGACACTCAAGTCCGGACACGCATGCCCACCCAGAAGGAACGCCGCGTGCTCGGCGTTGCGGAGGGGGTGCCGGTCTTCGTGGTGGAGCGGCCCGGCGCCGAGCCGGAGGTGCTGGCCGGCGATCGGACGACGCTGGTCGTCAGGGGTGGCGGCGGGAGGGAGCTTTAGGCTCCGCAGGGACTGGGACCCCGGCAATTCGTCTGCCGGGGTCCCGCCCCCTTACGGGACCGCACCGCCAGGCCATTGCCCATGGGGAGTGGACGGCTGACGGTGCGGTCGCCTGTCTCCCCACTGGCGGAGTAAGTGGTTCCTGATCGTAGCTGCAGCGTTGCGCGGTGTCACTAGTCGGAATCAAGCCGAGATCATCGGATCTATTCAATGGTGTGTTTAACGGACGCCGACATGGGTGCCGGTGGGGGAGCCGGTGCGGGTGAAGTTCTCGTACCAGGCGAGCCGGCCGTCCGGGTAGTGGTCGGGGCAGTCGGCCAGGGCGCGCGCGATGCCGTCAGGGTCGAACGGCTTGCCGCACATCAGCATGCCGCCGAACGCCTCGTAGGAGAACAGATGACTGTGGCCGTCGACGAAGCCGCTCACGGGAGCGGGGGCGGCGGCGGCGGCGGGAGCGGGGGAGGACGGCGCGACCAGCGCGCCGGCCAGGAGGAGGACGGCCGCGGCCGTCCTGAGCGGGTGGAACACGGGGACCACCTCCCAGGCTGAGTGACCGGGGTCGCCGTCAGCATCCATCGCGGTCGCGGGCTCGGCAAGAGGAACATGAGCCTCACTCGCCTAACGGTTCGGCTACCCCCCGTCAGACGTCCTGGCGGTGGTCGGTCCAGGCGGACCAGTGGGCGGCGTAGCGGCCGCCCGCGGCGCGCAGGTCCGCGTGCGAGCCGCGTTCCACGACCCGGCCGTCCTCCATCACCACCACGCTGTCCGCGGCGGCGGCCTGGGTGAGCCGGTGGGCGACGATGAGCGCGGTACGCCCGTCCACGGCCCGCTCGACCGCGCGTTCCAGCAGGCGGGCGCCGACGCTGCCCGCCTCGGCCGTGGCCTCGTCGAGGACCGCCACCGCCGGGTCGGCCAGCACCAGCCGGGCCAGCGCGAGTTGCTGCCGCTGGGCGCCGGTCAGGCGGTGCCCGCCCTCCCCGACGACCGTCGCGAGGCCGTCGGGCAGCTCCTCCGCCCAGGCGAGGGCGTCCACGGTGGCGAGGGCCGCGCGCAGCTCGTCGTCGGTGGCGTCCGGGCGGGCCAGGCGCAGGTCGTCGGCCAGCGGACCGGCGAAGACGTGTACCTCCTGGGTCACCATGGCGACGCCGGGCGGCGTCTCGACGGTGCCGGCGGTGGGCTCGTGCACGCCGGCGACCAGCTTGGCGAGTGTGGTCTTGCCCGCGCCGCTCGCCCCGACCAGCGCGACCCGCTCGCCGGGGCGGATGTCGAGGTCCACGCCGTGCAGCACCGGGTCGCCCGGCTCGTAGGCGTGGGCGAGGCCGCGCACGCTCACCCCGCCGCCTTCCTGCTGCCGGATCGCGGGTGCGGCGTCGGCGGGTGCGGCGTCGGCGACGCCTACGACGCGGGCCAGGCTGGCGGTGGCCGCCTGGGCGTCGTCCAGCAGGGCCAGGGCCGTGTTGATCGGGCCGAAGAGGTTGTGGAAGTACAGCGCTGCGGCCGTGGCGGTGCCGATCGTGGCCGAGCCGTCGCGGACCAGCAGCACCCCGACCGCGAGCACCGCGGCCAGGCCGGCGTACTCGGCCACGTGCAGGCGGCTGTAGAAGCGCAGCATCAGCCGCACCCCGCGCATCGTCAGCTCGACCGCGGCCCGCGAACGGCCGGCGACCCGCTCCAGGTGCTCCCGCTCGGCGCGGAAGGCCCGTACGGTCGACGCCCCCGCGATCGTGTCGAGCAGTTGCTGCTGCTGCTCGCCGGTCGCCACCCGCTGGGCCGCGTAGAGCGGCACGGCGTTGCGCACATACCAGCGGGCGGTGTGCACCTGCACCGGGACGGCGAGCAGCGCCGCCACCAGGAAGCGCCAGTCCAGCAGCGCCAGGGCGCCCAGCGTCAGGACGATCGACAGCAGCGACCGGGCCAGCGCGGGCAGTGCCGAGCGTACGGCCTCGGCGACCCGCGCCACGTCGCCCGTCACCCGGGAGGTGAGGTCGCCGGAGCCGGCCCGTTCCGCGCGGTCGAGCGGCAGGGCGAGGACCCGTTCCACGAAACGTTCGCGCAGGTCGGCGAGGGCGGTCTCGCCGAGCCTGGCCACCAGCGTCAGGCCCCAGGCGGTCAGCGCCCCCTGGACCAGGCCGACGAGCACCAGCAGCGCGGCGGGGACGGCCAGCGCCGCCGCCTGCTCGCGGCCGGCCACCAGGTCGACGATGTGGCCGAGCAGCGGCTGGATGAGCAGGCCCACGGAGGTGGCCACGATCAGCAGGCCGAACCCGGCCACGGCGGTCCGCCGGTGCGGGCGCACGGCTTGGAGTACGGCCGCCCGGGTACGGGCCGGCGTCGCGGTCGGCAGCAGCTCCCGGGTCATGCGAGCACCGCCGCCCGGTAGCCGGGGTTGCGGCGCAGCAGGTCGGAGTGGGGGGCTTCGTCGGCCACGCGGCCCTCGTGCAGCAGCAGCACCCGGTCGGCCACCGCGAGCAGGGCGGGGCTGGTGGTCACCAGCACGGTCGTGCGGTCGCGGCGCAGCCGGCTGATGCCGTCGGCGATCCGAGTCTCGGTGACGGCGTCCACGGCGGTGGTGGGGTCGTGCAGGACGAGCACCGGGCGGGCCACGGCGAGCGCCCGCGCCAGCGCCACCCGCTGGCGCTGGCCGCCGGAGAGCGAGCCGCCGCGCTCGCTGACCGGGGTGCCGGGCGGGATGTCCCCCGCGCCGGCGGCCTCCAGCGCCTCGGCGACGGCCGCCCCCGGCGCATGCCCGGCGTCGCTGGTGACGTTGCTGGTCACGGTGCCCTCGAAGAGGACCGCCTCGTGCTCGGCCACCAGCACCGCCTCCCGCAGCCGCCCGGGATCGAGGTCCCGCAACGGCACGCCGTCGAGCTCCACCGTCCCGGTCTCGGGATCGGCCTGCCGCCCCAGGCAGCGGACCAGGGACGCGGCCGCCGCCGGATCGGTGGCGGCCACCCCCACCAGCTCGCCGGGCGCGATGTCCAGGTCGAGGTCGCGCAGCCGCCCGTAGGTGACCGACCGCAGCCGGAGCGCGCCCGCCACGTCCCCGGGCGGCTCGCGGTCGCCGGCGGGCACGGCGGGCGGCGCGGACAGCAGCGCCGCGACCCGGGCGGCCGACGCCCTGGCCTGCGCGAACTCGGCGTTCACCCAGGCGAAGAGCTGCAGAGGACCTTGGAGGAAGAGGGCCAGCCCGACCGCGGAGACGAGCTGCCCGAGCGTGATGTCGCCGGTGGTGGCGAAGTAGCCGCCGGCCAGCGCGATCAGCGCGATGAAGGCGCCGGTGAGCGCGAGCACCACGCCGTTCTGCAGGGCCTCGGCGCGGGCGGCGCGCAGGGTGGCGGCGAGGGAGTCGCGGCTGGTACGCCGGTAGCGTTCGACCGCGGCCCGCTCCGCGCCGATCCCCTTGAGCACCCGCAGCCCGGTCACCAGGTCGGCGGCCATGCCCGAGGCGCGCGCGGCGTGCTCCTGCTCGACGGCGCTGCGGCGTTCCAGCGGCTTGCCGAGCAGGTGCCCGAGCCACAGCAGCGCCGGGGTGCCGGCCAGCACGATCAGCCCGAGCTGGACGGAGGTGTTCAGCAGCAGCACCCCGGCCACGACCAGGCCGGTGAGCCCGGCGACGGCGGCGAGCGCCGCCATCAGGACCGCGCCGACCCGCCGTACGTCCTCGGTGGCGATGCCGGTCAGCGCGCCGGGCAGGCGGTCCTCGGCGCCGCCGCCGGGGTGCAGCACCCTGGCGACGACGGCGGTGCGCAGCTCGTGCGCGGCCTCCTCGGCGGCGCGTTCGCCGGCGCGGGCGCCGAAGCGGTAGCTGAACGACAGGCCGACGTAGACGGCGGCGAGCACCGCCAGCCACAGGAGCAGCCGCCCCCAGTCGCCGCCCGCGACGGCCTGGTCGATGGCGACCCCGATGAGTACGGGCACCAGGGCCTCGCCCGCCTGGTGCCCGGCGCCGAGCAGCGAGCCCCCGGCCAGCCTGCGCCATTGGCTCGCGACCGTGCGCAGCAGTACGTCCCGCCCGGTGTGCAAGCGGCGCTCCCGAAGATCGACAGTAAGGCGAGCCTAACCTAACATGTCCGACCTGTGGTCTGAAGAGGGGATATGCCAGCTCTGACCCGGAAGCGACGCGGAATCCACCTTCGCCGCGTCTTGACGGTCGCACTTTATCCATGATGTGTTGTGCGTGGCCGTGAACTTAGGTAAGGCAAACCTAACTTTGGAGGGTGTGTGGACGTGTACGTGGAGGAGGAGGTCGGCGCCCCGCCGATCCCCTCACTGGACGGCGGCTGGCGGGTGGCCCCGATCGAGCCCGGCGCGGACGGCGTCGCCGTGGTCCACGACTGGATGAACCGGCCGCACGTGGCCGGCCCCTGGGACCAGGCGTGGCCGTACGAGCGTTGGGCCGCCGAGATCGCCCGCCAGGCGGCGGGGCGGCACTCCCGGCCGTGCCTGGCGTACCGGGACGGCGAACCGGTCGCCTACCTGGAGCTGTACCGGGTGCTGCGGGACCGGCTGGCGCCGCTGTACCCGTACCGGCCGCACGACCTCGGCGTGCACATCGCGATCGGCGACGAGCGCGACCTCGGCCACGGCGTGGGCCGCCGGCTGCTGCGCGCGGTCGCCGTGGGCCTGCTGGCGGCCGACGAGCGCTGCACCCGCGTCGTCGCCGAGCCGGACGTGCGCAACGAGCCCTCCGTCCGGGCCTTCACCGCAGCCGGGTTCGTCCGCGCGGGAGAGGTGACGATGCCGCACAAGACGGCGGCGCTGATGGTGTACCCGCGTGCTCAGGAGGACCTTCCTCAGTGGTGACCCCGGCCTACGACCTCGTCGGAATCGGCTTCGGCCCCTCCAACCTCGCCCTGGCCGTCGCGCTCGCCGAGTCGCGCACGCCGGCGCCGTCCGCCGTCTTCCTGGAGCGGCAGCCGTCGTTCGGCTGGCACCGGGGGATGCTGATCGAGGGCGCGACCATGCAGGTGTCCTTCCTCAAGGACCTGGTCACGATGCGCAACCCGGCGAGCCCCCACAGCTTCGTCGGCTACTTGCACGCCAAGGGCCGGCTGGCCGACTTCATCAACCAGAAGACGATGTACCCCACCCGCCTGGAGTTCCACGACTACCTGGAGTGGGTCGCCGCCCGCTTCGAGCACCAGGTCGTCTACGGGGCCGAGGCCGTCACCATCCGGCCCGTCACGGACGGCGGCACGATCACCCACCTCGACATCGTGGCCCAGCACGGCGAGCTGACCACCTACCGGGCGCGCAACGTCGTGCTCGCCGCCGGCCTGCAGCCCGTGCTGCCGCCCGGCGTCGTCGCCGGCGAGCGCGTGTGGCACAGCCAGGAGCTCATGCACCGGCTCGCGGACCCGCCGGCCGGCCGGCCGCGCAGGTTCGTGGTCGTCGGGGCGGGCCAGAGCGCCGCCGAGGTGACCGAGCACCTGCACAGCCGCTTCCCCTCCGCCCAGATCTGCGCGGTCTTCTCCCGGTACGGCTACAGCCCCGCCGACGACAGCCCCTTCGCCAACAGCGTCTTCGACCCCGCCGCCGTCGACCACTTCTACGACGCGCCGCCCGAGGTCAAGCGCATGATCCTGGACTACCACGCCAACACCAACTACTCCGTCGTGGACCTCGACCTGCTGAAGGAGCTGTTCGGGCGGGCCTACCGGGAGAAGGTCGCGGGCGTCGAGCGGCTGCGGATCATGAACCTGTCGCGCGCCGTCGGCCTGGAGACCCGCCCCGGCGAGGTGACCGTGCACGTCCGGTCGCTGGTCAGCGGCGAGGTCGAGGCGCTGCGCGCCGACGTGGTCGTCTACGCCACCGGCTACCGGCCCGTGGACCCGCTCGACCTGCTCGGCGCCGCCGGGCCCCACTGCCTGCGCGACGACGACGGCGCGCTGCTCGTCGGCCGCGACCACCGGGTACGCACCACGCCCGAGCTGACCTGCGGCATCTACCTCCAGGGCGCGACCGAGCACACCCACGGCCTGACCGCCACGCTGCTGTCCACGACGGCCGTGCGGGCCGGCGAGATCGCCGGCTCCCTCGCCTCGCCCGCGGTCCTGGAGCCGGCCCGATGACCCGTCCGCTCACCCTCATCGGGCTCGTCGAGGAGCAGGCCGCCGCCACCCCCGGACGGCCCGCGCTGCGCTTCCGCGACCGTACGCTCACCTACCGCGAGCTGGACGCGGCCGCCTCCGCGCTGGCCGCCCGCCTCCGGGAGCGGGGCGCGGGCCCCGAGCGCGTGGTCGCGGTCGCGCTGCCGCGCTCGGCCGAGCTGGTCGTGGCGCTGGTCGCGGTGCTGAAGACCGGGGCCGCGTACCTGCCGGTGGACCCCGAGCAGCCGGCCGGGCGGACCGCGTCCATGCTGGCCGACGCCGCGCCCGTGGTCACGCTGCGCGAGGTGGAGCTCGAACCGGGCGGACGGCCCGAGCCGGCCACGCCCGCCGATCCGCGCAACCCCGCGTACGTGATCTACACCTCCGGCTCCACCGGCCGGCCCAAAGGCGTCGTGGTCGCCCACGAGGCCATCGTCAACCGGCTGCGCTGGATGCAGGCCGAGTACGGCCTCACCGCCGAGGACCGGGTGCTGCAGAAGACGCCGGCCGGCTTCGACGTGTCGGTGTGGGAGTTCTTCTGGCCGCTGATCGCCGGGGCCACGCTCGTGGTGGCCGAGCCGGGCGGGCACCGCGACGCGGCGTACCTGGCCGGGCTCATCCGGCGGGAACGCGTCACGACCGTGCACTTCGTGCCGTCGATGCTGCGCGCGTTCCTGGCCGATCCGGACGCGGCGGGCTGCACCGGGCTGCGCCGGGTGATCTGCAGCGGCGAGGAGCTGCCCGCCGGGCTGGCCGCCGAGTTCCACGCCGCGCTGCCCGGGTGCGGGCTGCACAACCTGTACGGGCCGACCGAGGCCGCCGTGGACGTCACGTACTGGGCGTGCCGGCCGGGGGAGCGCGGGCCGGTGCCGATCGGCCGCCCGGTCTGGAACACCGCCGTCCACGTGCTGGCCCGCGACCTGCGGCCGGCCGCGGCCGGTGAGCTCTATCTCGCCGGCGTGCAACTGGCCCGCGGTTATCTCGGGCGGCCGGGGCTGACCGCCGGGCGGTTCGTCCCGGACCCGTACGGGCCGCCGGGCAGCCGAATGTACCGGACCGGCGACCTCGCCCGCCGCCGCCCTGACGGGGTGGTCGAGTACGCGGGCCGCGCCGACGACCAGATCAAGATCCGCGGCTTCCGGGTCGAGCCCGGCGAGGTCGAGGCCGTGCTGAACGCCCACCCCGACGTGCGTCAGGCCGTGGTGACCGCCCATGAGGTGCGTCCCGGCGTCACGCTGCTGACCGGCCACGTGGTGCCTGTCGAAGGTGCGGTCGTGGACCCGGACGCGCTGCGCGCCCACGCCGCCGCCCGGCTGCCCGGCCCCATGGTGCCCGCCGTCTTCGTCCCCTTGGCGTCGGTCCCGTTGACGGCGAACGGCAAACTCGACCGCCGCGCCCTCCCGCCCCCGCCCGAGGACGCGGCGGCGGACGACATCGAGGTGGGGGAGGGCGCAGAAGGGCGGCTGGTCGCGCTGGTCGCGGAGGTGTTGCGGCTGTCCAATGTGCGGCCCGCGGACGACTTCTTCGCGCTGGGGGGCGACAGCATCCTCGCGCTCCACCTCGTCGGCCGGGCCCGCCGCGCCGGCCTGGCGATCACCGCCCGACAGGTGCTCGAACTCGGCACCGCCCGCGCCCTGGCCGCCGCCGCCGTCGGCGCGGAGGGCGTGGCCGAGCCTCCGGAGGCGGCGCTCGGCGACGTCCCCGCCACCCCGATCATGAACTGGCTACGCGAGCGCGGCGACGCGACCGCCGAGCACTTCGCCCAGTCGGTCACCCTGCGCCTGCCTCGCGACGTGGACCATGACCGCCTCGTCGGAGCCCTGCGCGCCCTGCTGGACCACCACGACCTGCTCCGCGCCCGGCTCACCGCCGGCGGCCTGCACGTGCCGCCGCCCGGCGCCGCGCCCGCCGAGGGCCTGCTGCGCGAGGTCACGGACGACGCCCTCCTGCCGGGGGCGCTCACGGCGGCCCGCGCCGCGCTGGCCCCGCGCGACGGCGTGATGCTGCGCGCCGTACGGCACCGCGGCCTGCTGCACCTGGTCGCGCACCATCTCGTCGTGGACGGCGTCTCCTGGCGGATCCTGGCCGAGGACCTGGCGCAGGCGTACGCCGGCACGACGCCGCTCACCCGCTCCACCTCCTTCAGGACGTGGGCCCGCGCCCTGCCCGCGCTGGATCGCCGCGCCGAGCTGCCGTACTGGACGGACACCCTCGCCGCCGAGGAGCCCTGGCGGCTCGACCCGGCGCGGGACACCGCCGCGACCGCCGCCCGGCTCACCGTGAGCGCCCCGCTGGACGTCACGCTCGACCGGGTGCTCGCCGCGCTCGCACTGGCCGTCGCCGGGCACCGGGCCGGGCATGGCCTGCCGGGCGGTCGTGAGGTCCTGTTCGACGTCGAGGCGCACGGCCGCGAGGACCTGGTGGCCGGCGCGGACCTGTCGCGCACGGTGGGCTGGTTCACCGCCATCTGGCCGGTCCGGCTGGACCCCGGTCGAGTGGGTGGGGCCGACGCGCTCGCCCGTACCTCCGCCCGGCTGCGCGAGGTGCCCGGCAAGGGCGTCGGCTACGGCCTGCTCCGTCACCTCGACCAGGACGCCGGCCCGCGCCTGGCCCGCCTGCCCAGGCCGGCGATCTGCGTCAACTTCCTGGGCCGCTTCCCCGAGGAGCCGGGCGACTGGGGGATGGTCCTGGAGCCGGGGAGCTTCCTGGACCTGGCCGATCCCGGCCTGCCGCTCGCGCACGTCCTGACCGTGGACGCGTTCGTGGCCGAGGGCCCGGCGGGGGCGCGGCTGGAGTCCACCTGGACGTGGGCGTCCCGCGTGCTGACCGAGCCCGCCGTGCGCGAGCTGTCCGGGCGATGGCTCGACGAGCTGCGCGCCACCGCGCCCTCCGGCGCCTTCCTGGTCGAGCTGGACCAGGCCGAGCTTGACGAGTTCGAGGAGACCCTGGCGTGACCGGCCCCGAGGCCAAGAAGATCAAGGACGTCTGGCCGCTCACCCCGCTCCAGGAGGGACTGTTCTTCCACGCGCGACACGGCGAGGACGATCCGTACACCGTCCACACCACCGTACGGCTGCGCGGCCCGCTCGACGCGGCGGCCCTGCGGGGCGCGGCCGAGCGCCTGCTGGCCCGCCACGACCCGCTGCGCGCGGCCTTCCGCAGCCGGAGGAACGGCCGGCCGGTGCAGGTCATCGCGGCCCGCGCCGCGCTCCGCTGGCGGGAGGTGGACCTGACCGGGGGAGGCTCGGTCGCCGAGGTCGTGGAGCGGGACCGGCGGACGCCGTTCGACCTGGAGGCGCCGCCGCTGCTGCGGTTCACCCTGGTAAGGGAGGCCCCCGACCGGCACCTGCTGCTCGTCGCCAACCACCACCTGGTGCTGGACGGCTGGTCGCTGAACCTGGCGCTGCGCGAGCTGTTCGAGCTGTACGCGGGAGCCGAGCCGCCGCCCGCGCCGCCGTACCAGGACTACCTGGCCTGGCTGGGCGGACGGGACGTCGCGGCGGCGCGGAACGCCTGGCGAGAGCACCTGGCGGGGCTCGGGGAGCCCACGCTGGTGGCCCCCGGAACGGACGGTCCCGGCGCGGCCCGCGAGGTCGTGACCGAGCTGACCGCCGACCTGACCGGGCGGCTCGCCGCGCAGGCCCGCCGATCGGGCGTCACGATGAGCATGGTCGTGCAGACCGCGTGGGCGCTCGTGCTGGGTGCGCTCACCGGCCGGGACGACGTGGTGTTCGGCACCACGGTCTCCGGTCGGCCGCCCGAGCTGCCGGCCGCCGACCGCATGATCGGCCTGTTCATCAACACCCTGCCGGTACGGGTCCGGCTGCGCGCGGCGGAGCCGGTCACCGCCTGCCTCGCCCGGCTCCGCGACGCCCACGCCAGGCTCGCCGACCACCAGCACCTCGGGCTGGCCGAGATCCAGCGGCTCGCGGGGGCAGGCGAGCTGTTCGACACGCTGGTGCTCTTCGAGAACCATCCGGCGGGCCCCGTCGGCCCGCTGGTCGAGAGCGTCGAGGAGCGCGACGCCACCCACTACCCGATCACGCTCTGCGCCCGCCCGGGTGAGCGGCTGCGGCTGGAGCTGGCGTACCGGGAGGGCCGGGTGAGCGCCGCCGAGGCCGGGCGGATGCTCGACCGGCTGGTCCGCGCGCTGGACCGGCTGGCCGCCGCCCCCGACCGCCCGATCGGCCTGATCGACCTGCTGGACGAGACCGAACGCGCCCAGGTGCTCGGCGCCCAGGCGGGCACGGCCGGGCCGTACCCCGTGCGAACCCCGGCCGACGCCTTCGCCGAGCGTTGCGCGGCCACGCCGGACGCGACCGCCGTGGTGGACGCCGCCGGGAACGCCCTCACCTACGCCGGACTGGCCGCGCGGGCCGACCGGCTGGCCGGGGCGCTCGGCGTCGGCCCCGAGGACGTCGTCGCCCTGGCGTTGCCGCGCGGTCTCGACCTGGTCGCGGCCGTCCTGGCGGTCTGGCGGTCCAGCGCGGCCTACCTGCCGGTCGATCCCGGCTATCCGGCGGACCGGATCGCGCTCATGCTCGGCGACGCGCGGGCCGCCGTCGTGGTCACCGACTCCGCGACCGCGCCCGGCCTGCCCCTCACCGGGGACGCCAGGATCGTCCTGGCCGACGACCCCGCCCCGGGAACCGCGAACCGCGAGGCCGCCCGGCCCGAGCATCCCGCGTACGTGATCTACACCTCGGGCTCCACCGGCCGCCCCAAGGGCGTCGTGGTGCCGCACGGAGCCGTCGCCAACCTGCTGGCCGCGCACGAGGCGGACACCGTCGCGGCTGCGGTCGCCGCCACCGGGGGCCGGCGGCTGCGGGTGGCGCACAGCGCGTCGTTCTCGTTCGACGCCTCGGTGGACCCGCTGCTGTGGATGCTCGCCGGGCACGAGCTGCACGTGCTGGACGACGCCACGTACCAGGATCCCGAGCTGCTCGCGGGCTATCTGGCCGAGCACCGGATCGACTACGTGGACGTGACGCCGTCTTACCTGGCCTCGCTCATCAGCGCGCTGGAGGACGGCCCGCACCGGCCCGCCGTCGTCGCGGTCGGCGGCGAGGCGGTGCCCGGCCCGCTCTGGCGGCGGCTCCGCGCGCTGCCGGGCGTGATCGCCAGGGACCTGTACGGCCCGACCGAGTGCACGGTGGACGCCTACGTGCGCAGGCAGGACGGCACCGAGGGCCCCGTGCCCGGCGTACGCGCGCTGGTGCTCGACCCGATGCTGCGCCCGGCGCCGCCCGGCGTGACCGGCGAGCTGTACCTGGCGGGAGCCGGGCTGGCCCGCGGCTACCTGGGGCGGCCGGGGCTGACCGCCGAACGTTTCGTGCCCTGCCCGTACGGGCCTCCGGGCGCCCGCATGTACCGCACCGGCGACCTCGCGCGATGGCGGGACGGCCGGCTGGAGCTGGCCGGGCGGGCCGACGACCAGGTGAAGATCCGCGGGTTCCGGATCGAGCCGGGCGAGGTGGAGGCCGCGCTGGCGGGCTGCCCCGGCGTCGAGGAGGCCGCCGTGGCGGTGCGTGAGGACGGCGCGGGCGGGCCGCGGCTCGTCGCCTACGTACGCGGCCGGGCGGACGAGGACGAGGTACGGGCGTACCTGCGGGGCGTGCTGCCCAGGCCGCTGGTGCCGTCGGCGGTCGTCCGGCTCGCCGAGCTGCCGCTGCTGCCCAACGGCAAGGTGGACCGGCGCGCCCTGCCCGATCCCGCCGGGACGCGGGCGGCGGGACGTGAGCCGCGCGGCCCGCTGGAGGAGCGGCTGTGCGCGCTGTTCGCCGACGTGCTGGGCGTGGACCGGGTCGGCGCCGACGACGACTTCTTCGAGCTGGGCGGCCACTCGCTGCTCGCCGCCCGGCTGGTGAGCAGGCTCAGGACCGAGCTCGGCGCGGCGGCCGGGGTCCGCACGCTGTTCGACGCGCCGACCGTCGCCGAGCTGAGCGGCCGGCTCGGCGTGGCCGCCGCGCGCCCGCCGCTGGTCCCGCGCCCACGCCCGGAACGGGTGCCGGTCTCGCACGCCCAGCGGGGCCTGTGGCTCCAGCACCGGCTGGAGGGCGGCTCGGCCACCTACAACATGCCCTTCGCGCTGCGGCTGGACGGCCCGCCCGACGTGGCCGCGCTGGAGCTCGCGCTGGCGGACGTGGTGGAGCGGCACGAGGTGCTGCGGACGGTGTTCGGGGAGGAGGACGGCGAGCCGTACCAGATCGTGCTGGACCGGGCGGACGTGCGCGTCGAGACCGGGCCCGCCGACCTCGGGCACGTCTTCGACCTGGCCACCGAGCCGCCGCTGCGGGCGTGGCTGGACGGCGACCGGCTGACCGTGCTCCTGCACCACATCGCCGGGGACGAGCTGTCGCTGCGCCCGCTGGTCGCCGACCTGACCGCCGCCTACCGGGCCCGCGCCGAGGGCCGCGCGCCGGACTGGACGCCGCTGCCCGTCCAGTACGCCGACTACGCCCTGTGGCAGCGCGAGCTGCTGGGCGACCTGGACGATCCGGCGGGCCGGCCGGCGAAGGAGCTGGCGTACTGGCGGCGCGCGCTCGACGGCCTGCCGCCCGAGCTGCCGCTGCCCGTGGACCGGCCCTTCCCCGACGAGCCCGGCCGGCGCGGCGCGACGATCGACTTCGACCTGCCGCTGGACGCGATCGACGAGCTGGCCGGGCGGCACGGGTGCACGCCGTTCATGGTGCTGCACGCGGCGGTGGCGGCGCTGCTGACCCGGCTCGGCGCGGGTGCCGACATCGTGCTCGGCACGCCGGTCGCGGGCCGCGTGGACGAGGCGCTGAACGACCTGGTGGGACTCTTCGTCAACACCGTCGTCCTGCGGGTGGACACCGGCGGCGAGGTCACCTTCGCCGGGCTGCTCGAACAGGTGCGGGCCGCTGACCTGGCCGCGTTCGACCACGCGGAGATCCCGTTCGACCTGCTGGTGGAGGAGTTGCGGCCGGTGCGGGTGCCCGGCCGGCACCCGCTGTTCCAGGTGATGATCGCGTACGAGCGCGACTCGGGGCTGCCGGTCGAGGAGGCCGGCGGGCCCGGGGTCTCGAAGTTCGACCTGACGTTCGTGCTCGGGCCGGGCGGGGGGCAGGTGGAGTACCGCACCGACCTGTTCGACGCCGCCACCGCCGAAGGGCTCGGGGCGCGGCTGGCGGAGGTCGTCCGGCAGGCGGCGCTCCGGCCCGAGCGGTCGATCGCCGAGCTTCCCGTCGCCCCCATGCGGGCGCCCGCCGTACGCGGCCTGCCCAGCGGAGTGGGCGGGGCGGAGCCGCGTACGGAGGCCGAGCGGGTGCTGTGCCGGCTGTTCGGCGAGGTGCTCGGGGTCCGCGACGTGGGCGCGGCCGACGACTTCTTCCTGCTGGGCGGGCACTCGCTGCTCGCCGGGCGGCTGGCCGCGCGGATCAGGGCCGTCACGGGGACGGAGGCGGCGCTCGGCGACGTCTTCGCCGCCCCGACCCCCGCCGCACTGGCCGCCCGCCTCGCCCCTGCCGTGGGAGGCGGGGCGCCGCCACTGGAGGTGCGGGAGCGGCCCGAGCGGGTGCCGTTGGCGGCGGCGCAGCGGCGGTTGTGGTTCCTGCACCGGCTGCACGGCCCGTCCGACGCCTACACCGTGCCGCTCCTCCTGCGGCTGCGCGAGCCGCTGGACCCGGCGGTCCTGCGCCGGGCGGTCGGCGACCTGATGGAGCGGCACGAGGCGCTGCGGACCGTGTTCGGGGAGGAGGACGGCGAGCCGTACCAGATCGTGCTGGACCGGGTGGATCCGCCCGTCACGGCCGGGCCCGCCGACCTCGGGCACGTCTTCGACCTGGCGGCCGAGCCGCCGCTGCGGGTGTGGCTGGACGGCGACCGGCTCACGGTGCTGCTCCACCACCTCGCCGCCGACGAGTGGTCGGTCGGCCCGCTCCGGGACGACCTCGCCACCGCCTACCGGGCCCGCGCCGAGGGCCGCGCGCCGGACTGGACGCCGCTGCCCGTCCAGTACGCCGACTACGCCCTGTGGCAGCGCGACCTGCTCGCCGGCGGCCTCGCCGACCGGCAGCTCGCCCACTGGACCGGCGTGCTCGCCGACCTCCCCGGACGCCTGGAGCTGCCCGCGTGGGCCTGCGGGGACGCCACCGCCGCCGCCTCCCGCCCCGCCGCGCCCCTGCGCGAGCTGGCCCGCCGCAACGGAACGACCGTGTTCATGGCCGCCCACGCGGTCGTGGCGGCCCTGCTGACCAGGCTCGGCGCGGGCACCGACGTCCCGGTGGGCGCGGCCGTCGCGGGCCGTACGGACGAGGTGCTGACCGGGCTGATCGGCTTCTTCGTCAACACCGTCGTGCTGCGGGTGGACACCGGCGGCGATCCCACGTTCGCCGAGCTGCTGGCGCGGGTGCGGGCCGCCGACCTGGCCGCGTTCGAGCACGCCGACGTCCCCTTCGACCAGGTGGTGGAGGCGGTCAATCCCGAACGCGGCGACGGCGACCCGCTGTTCCAGGTGGCCGTGGCCTACCACCCGGCCACCGGGTCGGCCCCAGGCTTCGCCGCCGAGGAGGAGCCCGCGCCGCCCGGACCGGCCAAGTTCGACCTCTCCGTCACCTTCACGGAACGTCCAGGCTCGGCCGAGCTGGACGTGCTGGTCGAGCACCGGGGCGGCGCGGCCGGCCGGTACGCGGCGCACCTGCTCCGCCTGCTCGACGCGGTCACCGCCGACCCCGGACGGCGGCTGAGCGAGTATCCGCTCCTCGCGCCCGCCGAGCTGGAGACCGTGCTCACCACCTGGAACGACACCGGCTCCGCCGAGCCGTTCCTGACCCTGTCCGAGCTGTTCGAGGCCCAGGTGAGGGCCACGCCGGACGCGATCGCGGTCCGGTGCGAGTCGGAGTCGCTGACGTACGCGGAGCTGGACGCGCGGGCGGACCGCCTGGCCGCCTCGCTCGCGGCGGCCGGCGCGGGCCCCGAACGCATCGTGGCCGTGGCGCTGCCCCGCGACCCGCGGATGGTGGTCGGCGTGCTGGCGGTGGCCAAGGCCGGGGCCGCGTACCTGCCGATCGACCCGGCCCAGCCCGCCGGGCGGATCGCCGCGATGCTGGAGGACGCGCGGCCCGTCCTGCTGCTCGCCACCCGCGAGACCGCCAGGGGCGTCCCCATGACGCCCCTGCTCATGGACGACCCGCCCGCCCCCGCCGGGCCGCCCGTCCGGCCGCTGCCCCGCCACCCCGTCTACGTGATCTACACCTCCGGCTCGACCGGCCGCCCCAAGGGCGTGGTCCTGGAGCACGCGGGGGTGCGGGCGCTCGTGGACACCGCCGTACGGCGGTTCGGCGTCGGCCCGGGCAGCCGCGTCCTGCAGTTCGCCTCGATCTCCTTCGACGTGGCGTTCTGGGAGCTGACCATGGCGCTGTGCACCGGCGCGACGCTCGTCGTCGTGCCCGCCGAACGGCGGGTGGCCGGCCCCGAGCTGACCGAGTACGCCACCCGTCACGACGTCACCCACCTGGCGCTGCCGCCCGCGCTGCTGTCGGCCCTGCCCGACGGCTGCACGCTGCCGGAGGGCGCCACGCTGCTGGTCGGCACCGAGACGGTGACGCCCGAGCTGGTACGGCGCTGGGCCGGCCGGCACCGCGTCATCGACGCCTACGGGCCGACCGAGGCCATGGTCAACTCCACGCTCTGGCCCGCCCACGGCGACCTCGACGCCCTCACGACCGTGCCCATCGGCCGCCCCGACGTGGGCAAACGCGTCTACGTCCTGGACCGCGCGCTGCGTCCCACGCCGCCCGGCGTCATCGGCGAGCTGTACGTGGCGGGCGCCGGCCTCGCCCGTGGCTACCTCGACCGGCCCGCCCTGACCGGCGAACGTTTCGTGCCCGACCCGTACGGGCCGCCGGGCACCCGTATGTACCGCACCGGCGACCTGGCCCGGTGGCGCGACGACGGCGCGGTGGAGTTCGCCGGCCGCGCCGACGGCCAGATCAAGATCCGGGGCTTCCGCATCGAGCCCGGCGAGGTGGAGTCGGCGCTGGCCGGCTGCCCCGGCGTCCGCGAGGTCGCGGTGGTCGCCCGCGAGGACCGGCCGGGTGAGCGCCGGCTCGTGGCGTACGTGACCGGGGCCGGGACCGACCCCGCCACCCTGCGGGCGCACGTCGCCGCGCGGCTGCCCGACTACATGGTGCCCGCCGCGTTCGTCGCGCTCGACGCGCTGCCGCTCATGGTCAACGGCAAGGTGGACAGGAAGGCGCTGCCCGCTCCCGGCGCCCTCGCCGCCGGGCGGTCGCGGGGGCCGCGCACCCCGGCGGAACGGGCGCTGTGCGCGATCTTCGCCGACGTGCTGGGCGTCGAGGGCGTGGGCGTGGACGACAACTTCTTCCACCTGGGCGGGCACTCGCTGCTCGCGGTCAAGGTGCTGGCCCGGGTGCGGGACGGGCTGGGCGCGGACCTGCCGCTGCGCGCCCTGTTCGACACGCCCACGGTCGCGGGCCTCGCGGGCGCGCTCGCCGCCTCGCCGCCGGCCCGCCCCGGCGACCTCGTGCGGGCCGTACGGCCGGAGCGGGTCCCGTTGTCGTCGGCGCAGCTCCGGCTCTGGTTCCTGGGGGCGCTGGAAGGCCGGTCGGCGACCTACAACGTGCCCCTGGCGGTGCGGCTGCCAGGGCCTGTGGAGCCGTCCGTGCTCCGGGCGGCGCTCGGCGACGTGGTACGCCGGCACGAGGTCCTGCGCACGGTCTACCGCGAGGCGGACGGCGTCCCGTACCAGGTGGTCCTCGATCCCGCGGACCCCGAGGTCGCGGTCGGGCCGCCGGACCTCGGGCACGTCTTCGACCTGGCCGCCGAGCCGCCGCTGCGGGCGTGGCTGGACGGCGACCGGCTCACGCTGCTGCTGCACCACATCGCCTGCGACGAGTGGTCCGTGGCCCCGCTGCTCGCCGACCTGGCCGCCGCGCTGCGGGCACGGGCCGACGGCCGCGCGCCGGACCTCGCGCCGCTGCCCGTGCAGGTGGCCGACCACGCCCTGTGGGAGCGCGACCGGCTCGACGCGACCCTGCCCGAGCACCTGGCGTACTGGACGAAGGTCCTCGCCGGGCTGCCGGAACGGCTCGCGCTGCCGCCGGCCGGGGCAGGCGGCGCGGTCGTCCGCCAGGCGCCCGCCGGGGTGCGGGACGCGCTCGCCGCGCTCGCCGCCCGCGCGGGCACGAGCCTGTTCATGGTGCTGCACGCGGCGGTGGCGGCGCTGCTGACCAGGCTCGGCGCGGGCACGGACGTCCCCGTGGGTACGCCGGTCGCGGGGCGGCCGGACGACGCGCCGCCCGACCTGGTGGGCTTCTTCGTCAACACCGTCGTGCTGCGGGTGGACACCGGCGGCGACCCCGCCTTCGCCGAGCTGCTGGAACGGGTGCGCGAGGTGGACCTGGCCGCGTTCGAGCACGCCGGGGCGCCGTTCGAGCGGGTGGTGGAGGCGGTCAACCCCGGCCGCTCGGGTGCGGGGAACCCGCTGTTCCAGGTCATGGTGACGTACCAGCGGAGCGGGCCGGCCGCGCTGGAGGTGCTGCCGGAGCCCGGGCCGCCCGCCCCCAAGTTCGACCTCGCCTTCGCGTTCACCGAGACGAGCGGGCTGGAGGTGGCCGTCGAGCACCGGCTCGCGCCGGACGTGGCCGAGAGCGTCACCGACGCCCTGCTGCGCGTGCTGGAACAGGTCGCCGCAACCCCCGCCGCGCCGCTCAGCGCCCTCGACCTGCCGGCGGTAGGTCTCGGCGTCGGGGACCCCCGTCCTGCCCGTCGCGAAATCGCGCGGCGGGAGCCCGAAGGGCCGACCGAGCGCCGGATGACGGCGATCTTCGAGGAGGTGCTGGACGTGGCCGGGGTCGGGGCCGGCGACGACTTCTTCCACCTGGGCGGCCACTCGCTGCTCGCGGTCCGGCTGATCAGCCGGATCAGGGCCGAGCTGGGCGCGGCGGTCACGGTCAGGGACGTGTTCGACGCCCCCACCGTCGCCGGGCTGGCGGCCAGGCTCGCCCGCGTCCCCGACCCCGTCCCTGCGGTTCGCCCGCGAGCGCGAGGCGAACGGGTGCCGCTGTCGTCGGCGCAGCGCCGGCTGTGGTTCCTGCACACGCTCGACGGGCCGTCGGCCGCCTACAACGTGCCGCTCGCCGTACGGCTGCGCGGCCCCCTGTCCGTCGATGCGTTGCGCGAGGCCGTCGGGGACGTCGTGGCCAGGCACGAAGCGCTCCGCACGGTCGCCGCCGAGGACGAGCTGGGGCCGTACCAGGTCGTTCTCGACCCGGCGCGGGTGCAGGTGATGGACGGGCCGGGAGATCCCGGCCACCGGTTCCGCCTCGACGACGAGCCGCCGATCAAGGTCTGGCTGCACGCCACGGCACCCGGCGAGCACCTGCTGCTCGTCCTCCTGCACCACATCGCGGCGGACGAGTGGTCGGTCGGGCCGCTGTGGGACGACCTGGCCGCCGCCTACCGGGCCCGCGCCGAGGGCCGCGCGCCGGACTGGACGCCGCTGCTCGTCCAGTACGCCGACTACACCCTGTGGGAACGCGAGAACCACGACCCTGACCGGCTCGCGTACTGGCGGCGGGCCCTCGCCGGGCTCCCCGAGCACCCGCGGCTCCCGCACGACCTGCCCCGTCCGGCGGTCGCCACCGGCGACGGGGACGTGGTGGAGTTCCGCCTGCCGCCCGGCACGCGGCAGGGCCTGGCCCGGCTCGCGGCGGACGGCGGCGCGACCATGTTCATGGTGGTGCACGCCGCCGTGGCCGCGCTGCTGACCAGGCTCGGCGCGGGCACCGACGTCGCCGTGGGCACGCCCGTCGCGAACCGGCCGGACGACGCGCTGGCCGATCTGGTGGGTTTCTTCGTCAACACCGTCGTGCTGCGGGTGGACACCGGCGGCGATCCCGCCTTCGCCGAGCTGCTTGAACGGGTCCGCGACGCGGACCTGGCCGCGTTCGAGCATGCCGACATGCCGTTCGACCAGGTGGTCCAGGCGGTCGCGCCGGCCCGGTCGCCGGCCTGGCATCCGCTGTTCCAGGTGGCGGTGGCCTACCATCCGGCGGGCCGGCCGCTCGGGCCGCTGGGGGAGGCGGCGGCCGAGATCGAGGAGGTGTCCACGGGCACGGCCAAGTTCGACCTGGCGGTGTCGCTGGCGGAGGAGGGTGAGGGGGCGGTCGAGTACCGTACCGACCTGTTCACCAGGGGCACGGCGGAGCGGATCGCGGGCGCGCTGGCGGAGCTGCTGGCCACGGTGGCCCGCGCCCCTGACACCCGCCTGAGCGAGCTGGACGTGCCGCCGGTGACCCCCGCTGACTGGACGCCGGTGCCCGCCACTGCGGGGACGGCCGGGTCGCCGGTGGACGTGCGGCGGGTGGCGGAGCTGTTCGCGGACGTGCTCGGCGTTCCCGTGCCAGGACCGGACGAGGGCTTCTTCGAGCTGGGCGGCCACTCGCTGCTGGCGGGCCGGCTGATGACCGCCGTCGCGGCCGAGTTCGGGGTGCGGCTGCCGGTCAGGACGCTGTTCGAGGCGCCCACGCCCGCCGCCCTGGCCGCCGCGGTGCGTGCGCCGCACCGCCCCGGGCACGCCCTCGACGTGCTGCTGCCCATCAGGACGTCCGGCGAGGGGCCGCCGCTGTTCTGCGTGCACCCGCTGTTCGGGCTCGCCTGGTGCTTCACCGGCCTGGCGGGGTCCCTGGACGTGCCGGTGTACGGGCTCCAGGCGCGCGGCCTGGCCGGGCCGGAGCCGCTGCCGCGCACCCTGGACGAGATGGCCGCCGGCTACCTGGACGCCGTCCGGGCGGTCGCGCCGGCGGGGCCGTACCGGCTGCTCGGCTGGTCGTTCGGCGGCGTCGTCGCGCACGCGATGGCCGCCCGCCTGCGTCGCGAGGGCGAGGAGGTGGCCCTGCTGGCGATGCTCGACTCCTACCCGCTGCTGCCCGGCGAACGGCCGGAGACCGGCGACGACGAGCAGGACGCCCTGCGTTTCCTGCTCCGACTGGCCGGGCACGACGCCCGCGGGCCGCTCGACCGGCGGCGGGTGGTGCGGTACCTGCGGGCCGGGGGAGGGGCGCTGGCCGAGATCGAGGAGGCCACGATCGGCGCGATGATCGACGTCGCCGTCAACGCCGAGCGCCTCATCACCGCCGACCGGCACCCGTACTACGACGGGGATCTGCTGTTCGTCACGGCGGGCGCGGACAAGACCGGCTCGGGACTCGAACCCGGCCGCTGGCGCCCGTACGTGGGCGGCGCCGTCGAGGAGCACGTCCTCGACTGCGCGCACCACCAACTGGCCGATCCCGGGCCGCTCGCCCAGGTGGCCCGCATACTGAAGGAGCGACTGCGTTGACCAACCCGTTCGAGGACCCCGAGACCGACTACCTCGTGGTGGTCAACGACGAGGCTCAGCACGCGCTGTGGCCCGCGTGGATCCCGCTGCCCGAGGGCTGGCGGGACGTGTACGGGCCCGGCGCCCGCGACCTGTGCCTCCAGTACGTCGAGACCCATTGGACGGACATGCGCCCGGCCGGCCTCGCCCGCGCGATGGACGACTGATCACCGCATCACCCCGGCACGGGCCGCGGCCAGCGCCGCCGCCGCGGCCCGGTCGGCGGCGGCCTCGTCGAGAGGTTCGCCGGTGTTGAGCAGCGCGTAGTACAGGGGCGCGGAGACGGCGGCGATCACCCGGCGCGCGTCGGTGCCGGGCGGCAGCTCGCCCCGCTCGACGGCGTCGGTGACGCAGCCGGCCCACTCGCCGACGCGTACGGCGTAGAAGCGGCGCAGCGCCCCGGCGGCCTGCTCGTCGCAGAGCGCGGCGGCGATCAGCGCTTTGAACAGCCTCCCCTGGCGGGGGTCGGTGAGGGTCCTGACGACCAGGCGGGCGTTGTCGCGCAGGTCCCGTGCGACGTCGCCGTGGCGGGAGCGGGGGAGCGAGCGTTCGGCCATGTCCTGGAGCAGGTCGGCGGCGAGCGCGCCGGGCGAGCCCCAGCGGCGGTAGACGGTGGTCTTCCCGACGCCCGCGACGCGGGCGACCTCGCCGAGGTCGAGCCCGTGGAAGCCGTTCTCGGCCAGGACGTCGCCGGCGGCCTGGAGCACGGCCTCGCGTACACGAGCGGTACGCCCACCAGGCCGGACGGCGCCGGGCTGCACAGCGTCGGGCATGTCGGACTCTCCCTCCCCCTCGACCCTTATCGGGACTGGAGTTCCCTTAAGGCGGTAGCTGGTGCTACCGTTCCCTCATCTTAACGGAACTCCAGACCCATTTAGGGTCGAGAGGAAGCCCCCTCATGTCCATCACCCACCCCCTCCCGGCACCCGCCCCCCTCCTGACCGGCCGCCATCGGGTCACCCTCGCGGTGCTCCTGGTCGCCCAGTTCATGCTGGCCGTCGACTTCTCGATCCTGAACGTGGCACTCCCCGCCATCGGCGACGACCTGGGCTTCTCCCTGGGCGGCCTCCAGTGGATCGCCACCGCCTTCGCCCTGTGCGCGGCCGGGTTCACCCTCTTCTTCGGCCGCATCGGCGACCTGCTCGGCCGCAAACGCATCTTCCTCGGCAGCCTCGCGCTCCTCGGCGTGGCCTCACTCGTGGGCGGGCTCGCCCCGACCCCCGAGCTCCTCATCGCTGCCCGGGTCGCCCAGGGGCTCGCCACCGCCGCCGCCACCCCCTCAGGGCTGGCCCTGCTGACCACGTCCTTCCCCGAAGGCCCGCTGCGGCAGAAGGCGCTCGGGCTCAACGGCGCCCTCATGTCCGCCGGGTTCACGGCGGGCGCGGTGCTCGGCGGCGTGCTCACCGACGTGCTCTCCTGGCGCTGGGCGTTCTTCGTCAACGTGCCCGTCGCGCTCGCCGTGCTCGTCGTCGCGCCCGCCGTCATCGCCGAGTCCCGGCCCGCCGACCGGCCCCGGCTCGACCTGCCCGGCGCGCTCAGCGTCACCCTCGGCCTGCTCGGCGTCGTCTACGGCCTCACCCAGGCCGGCGAGCACGGCTGGACGCACCCGTACGCGGTGACGGGGCTGCTCGCCGGCGCGGCCCTGCTCGCCGTCTTCCTCCTCGTCGAGCGCCGGGCCGCCCAGCCCCTGGTCCCGCTGCGGGTGCTGGCCAGGCCGACCGTGGCCTGGGGCAACCTGATCGGGCTGCTCGCCTTCGTCACCGAGACGTCCCTGGTGTACCTGCTCACCCTCTACCTGCAGAAGACCCTCGGCTTCTCGGCCCTCGCGGCCGGGCTCTCCTTCGGCGTGCTCGGGCTCGGCACCGTGGCCGGCGGCCTGCTCGCGCCGAAGGTCATCGCCCGCACCTCCACCATCGCCGTACTGGTCGGCGGCGGGCTGCTGCAGGCCGTCAGCACCGCCGCCCTGCTGCTGCTCGGCGACACGGGGGCGGCCATGGCGCTGCTGCTGCCCGCCACGTTCCTGGGCGGCGTCGGCAACATGCTGGTCATCGTCGGCTTCATGGTCACCGCCACGGCGGGCCTGCCCGACCACCAGCAGGGGCTCGCCACCGGGCTGGCGTCGATGTCCCAGCAGGTCGGCATCACCATGGGGACGCCGATCATGTCCGCGATCGTCACCGCCGTGACCGGCGGCGCGATCTCGGCCGGCGCGATCCGGCACGGCGTCCTCGTCGCCGTCGCGGCCAACACCGCCCTCGTCCTGCTCGGCGTCCTCGTCGCCGCCGTCTTCCTGCGCGCGCCAGGCATAATGATCAGCCACCCCCAGGAGAAGGAGCAGTAGGTGACCATCGAGTGGGCCCCGTTGTCCGCCGCCGACCTGCCGGCGATCGCCGAACTCGCCCGGCGCTGCCTCGCCCACGACGGCGGGCTCCCGGCGACCACCTCCCCGTCCTTCCTGGAACGCAGGTACGCCGCCGGACCCGGGGTGGGCGCGTACGCCGGCGGCCGTCTGGTCGCCTGCGCCGCCGCCGGCCCCGCCGGCCAGGCGACGGCCGTGACCGGCCTGGTCGACCCCGCCCACCGGGGGCAGGGGCTCGGCTCGGACCTGCTTGACCGGCTGGCCAAGGGCCCCGTACGGCTGGAGACCGAGTCGCTGACGCCCGAGGCCGACGCGCTCTTCCGCGCCCGCGGCTTCCGGCGGACGTTCGCCGAGGACGTCTTCCGCCGCGACCTGGCCCTGCCGCTGCCGGACGTCCCGCTGCCGCCGGAGCTGGCCGTGGAGGAGTGGTCGCCCGCCACCGAGGAGGTCTTCCACGCGGCCTACTCCGCGTCGTTCGCCGACCGGCCCGGCTTCCCCGGCTGGTCCCGGCAGGAGTGGGTGGACTGGCTGGTGGACGACGAGTTCCTGCCCGGCTGCTCCCTGGTCGCGCGTACGGCGGACGGCGCCGCCGCCGGTTTCGTCGCGTGCGCGGAGGGCTTCCTCATCCAGGTCGGCGCGGTGCCCGAATGGCGGCGGCGCGGCCTGGCGCGGGCGCTCGCCGTCGCCGCGCTCGGGCGGATGCGGGCGGCGGGCGCGACGGAGGTCTTCCTGGACGTCAACGAGAACAACCCGGCCTCGGCCGCGCTCTTCCGCGGCCTCGGCTTCGAGACCGTCGCCCGCCGGGCCCGCTACGAGAACTGACGTCACGTACTGCTGGTGGCCGTCAGCGTCTCGTGCAGGTGGCGGGCCTCGTACAGGACGCGGCTCGACCCCTTGCGCGCGGCCATTTCCGCCAGCCCGGCGACCTCGCCGCGCGCCCCCGTGAGCGCGGCGGCCCGCGCCGCGACCGCCAGCAGCTCGCCCAACCCCGCGCGAGGCCGCTCGCCGGGCCGGGGCAGCAGGGCAGGCAGAGCCTCGGCCAGCACCGCCCACACCTCGGCGTGCGCGCCCGCCGCCGTCAGGTCGTCGAGCGCGGCCGTGATCCGCTTGAGCACCACGAACTCGGCCTCGACCAGCCGCGCGACGGCCCGCCCGAGGTCGGCCGCCGGAAGCTGCCCGCGCGCGGCGAGCGTGAGCGCAGCCTCGGCCGCCGCCGCCCGCTGCGCGTCCCGCCGGTGCCCCAGCCCGCCCGCGATCAGCATCGCGGTGGCGGCGCCCACCGGCCCGTCACCGTGGGCCAGGGCCGCGAGGACGGTCGTCCTGGCGTCGTTGGAGTCGGACACCCAGGGCTGGAAGCGCACCAGGGCGGCGGCCACGAGCTCGCGGTGCGACGGCAGCACCAGCGGCCCCCACAGGGCGTCCTCCGGAGACGACAGGTAGGCGCGGCCGCGCTGGTCGACGCCCCATGACCCGGCGAGCCACGCCGGCAGGCCCGCGGGGGCCACGACCTCCACCCGCATCCGCCGGGACCAGCTGCGCGGGCTGTAGTTGTCGTGCGACCGCTCGTCCTCGTACGGCGTCACGCGCACGACCGGATCCGGCCATCCGCCGTCCCGCAGCCAGGCGGCCAGCGTCCGCCCCGCCTCGCCGGGCAGCTTCTCCGCCCGTACGACCAGCTCGGGGTCGTGGCGCCGGGGCAGCCTCAGCAGCGCCTGCTCGAAGTCGGCCGGCAGCGGCTCGCCGCCCTCCAGCCGCTCCATCCGCTCCACCAGGACCGTCGCGTCGACGTGCCCGGTGGCCGAGGTCGGCGTGGCGAGCAGGGCGGGCACCGTGCGCCCGTCCTCGAACAGCGCGATCACCTCCTCCAGCCGCCGCCGGACGAGCCGCCGGCAGGCCCACTCCGAGGAGTCGTGGTCGCGGGCCAGCCGCCGGCTCCACGCGGGCGCGACGACCGCCAGCGCGCAGTGGAGCACCAGGGAGGGAATGCCCCTGTCGTAGGAGCTGAGGCCGAACCCGTACAGGTAGGTCTCCTCCTCGGGATCGCGCCCGGCGGCGGCCCCGTCCGGCAGGGTCTCCTCCCACCACGGCCGCAGCGCCGCCGCCACCGCCGCCCGGTCACGGTGGGTCAGCTCGACGAGCCCGCCCAGAGCCCGCTCGCACCGCGCCGGCTCGCTCCGCCAGTCGAGCGCCCGCAGCTCCGCGACCAGCTCGGCCGGTGAGGCGATCGGCGGCGCGAGAGCGGGCGGCGCGGGCGCGCGCAGCACGGCGGCGACCGGCCGCTCCGGCTCCGCCCCGGCGACCTCGCCGTAGCCGGCGGCGACGCGCTCGCGCAGGTCGGCGGGCAGCCGCGCGGCGGCCTCGCGGACCGCGTCCCGGCCCGCCTCACCGGCGTACGGGGCCAGCCGGACCGCCAGCCGCACCGCCCGCCCCCGCAGGGCGGGATCGTCCACGTCGAACACGGCGGCGAGCGCGGGCACCGTCCCGCCGCCCCGGGGGCCGGTGGCCCGCGCCGCCCATCGCACCGCCTCCTCGACCAGCTTCTTCTCCGGCCGGTACGCCAGCGCCCCCACCGCCTCGGCGAACAGCTCGTCGTCCAGCAGCCCCGCCTCCTCGGCCCGCCGCAGCTCCTCCACCGCCAGCTCGGCTACCGAGGCGCCGGCCGACGGCAGCAGGCGCACCAGGTCGAGCACCGGGACCTCCGGCGGCTCCGGCGCGAGCAGCCGCCAGAGCCACACGAACGGCATCATCTCCGCGTCCGGGCCCCCGGCCAGGAACCGGGAGGCGCACCCGTCGACCAGCGTCGCGCGCGGCACCCGGCCCGTACGAGCCAGCGCGGCCAGCTCGCTCATGGCCGTGCTCCGCCCCAGCGGCTCGGCCACGCCCTGCGCCCGGAACAGGCGCGGCAGCAGGGCGTCGAGCAGCGGATCGGCGTCGAGACCCAGGTCCTCGCTGGGCCACCGCCGGGCCAGCCGCCAGACCCAGCCGACGACGAAGGCGTCACCGTCGGGCGGCTCCAGGCCGGTGTCGGCGACCAGCGCGGCGACGAGGTCCCAGCCGGGCACGCCCTCCTCGCGCTGCCACCGCCGGCGGCCGGTCGCAGGGCGGAGCCGCGCGGCCAGCCGGACGGCGAGGTCGCGCCGCCACTCCAGGGGGCGGCGGCGCAGCCGGGGGAGGAGGAGGGCGGTGTCCAGGTCGGGATCGCGCGGCCGGCGCAGCTCCCTGCGGTCGAGCCAGGCCGCGACCTGCTCGGCGCCGGTGAAACAGGCCGCTCCGGCCAGCCGGAAGCCGGTCGCCAGGCCCTCGATGTCGGCCCGGGCGAGGAACCCGCCGCGCAGTTCCTCGGTCAGGTGCCCGTGAAGCTGCACGGCGACCGCCCGCCGCCCGAGGTCGCTCAGGCCGTCCAGGAACGTCGCCAGGTCCCGGTCGTCGCCCGCCTCGATGCGGTCGAGGACCTCCCGCCAGGGATTCATGCGGCCACCTCGCCGCGCCGCGCCGCCACGGCGGCCCGTGCCAAAGAAGCGATCATGGGCGCGACGGTAACGACCGCCACCGACAGATCGCGGTGGACCGCGAGCGCCGGGGTCAGGCCAGGGCGGGCTCCGGTCCGGTGGTGGCGGCGGCGGGGCGGGTGGCGTCGCCGGCGAGGCGGCGAGAGGCGTACTGGGCGATCTGGCCGTGCGCGGCCACGACGGCGCCGAATCCGACGACCAGGACGGCGATGAGGGTCATGCGCGAGTCGGGCGCCAGGATGATGGCCGCGCCGTCGGAGAACCCGGTGGTCGCCACGCCGAACCCGGTCAGGAGAGCGGTCACCCACCGGCCGCCGACCCGTACCACCGTCGGGGCGGTCGCGGTGAGCGCCGCGGGCACGGCGAGCACGCCGAACACCATCAGGACGGCCAGCGTGCCGACCAGCGTGAACGTGCTCTCCTCGGCCGCCGCGATCGTGATCAGGCTCATCAACAGCCGCGCCGCTCCGCCGCCCACGACCCCGGCCACGACGGCGCCCCCCACGGTCGCCGCCAGCACCCGGACCACGCGCCGGCCAGTAATCCCCGCCATACAACCCCTCCAGATCTCTGAAGGGGTTTGTATGGCACGAATCCCCCCAAAGCAATGCCGGAAATGCAATGCAATGAGGCTGTTATTGATGATTCGTCGGGAAAAGCATGACTAAACCTGTCCAGTACGGGTGTCACGCTGCCGTGGGCAGCATGCCGTTCGGATCGAGGACGTACTTGCGTGCCGCGCCCTCGTCGAACTCGTGGTACCCGCGCGGCGCCTCCTCCAGCGGGATCGGCGTGGCGTTGACCGCCTTGGCGATCTGCACCCGGTCGTGCAGGATCGCCTGCATGAGCTGCCGGTTGTAGCGCATGACAGGGCACTGGCCGGTGGCGAGGCTGTGCGACTTCGCCCAGCCCAGGCCGATGCGGATGGACAGCGACCCCTGCTTGGCCGCCTCGTCGGCGGCGCCCGGGTCGCCCGTCACGTACAGGCCGGGAATGCCGAGCGCGCCGCCCGCCCTGGTGACGTCCATGAGCGTGTTGAGCACCGTGGCGGGGCGTTCCGTCTCCGCCTCGCTGCCGTGGCCGCGCGCCTCGAAGCCGACCGCGTCCACGGCGCAGTCCACCTCCGGCTCGCCGAGTATCTGCTCGATCTGGTCCTTCGGGTCGCCCTTCGAGACGTCGACGGTCTCGCAGCCGAAGCTGCGGGCCTGGCCGAGGCGCTGCTCGTTCAGGTCGCCGACGATGACCACGGCGGCCCCGAGCAGGAACGCCGACGCCGCCGCCGCCAGCCCGACCGGGCCCGCGCCGGCGATGTAGACCGTCGAACCCGGCCCCACCCCGGCGGTCACGCAGCCGTGGAAGCCGGTCGGGAAGATGTCGGAGAGCATGGCCAGGTCGAGGATCTTCTCCATCGCCCGGTCCTTGTCGGGAAACTTGAGCAGGTTCCAGTCCGCGTACGGGACGAGGACGTACTGCGCCTGCCCGCCCACCCAGCCGCCCATGTCGACGTAGCCGTACGCCGAGCCGGGCCGGTCGGGGTTGACGTTCTCGCAGATGCCGGTCTTGCCCTCCTTGCAGTTGCGGCAGCGCCCGCAGGCGATGTTGAACGGCACGGACACCAGGTCGCCGTTCTTGATGAACTCCACGTCGGGGCCGGTCTCGACGACCTCACCGGTGATCTCGTGGCCTAGGACGAGGCCGGGTGGCGCCGTGGTGCGACCGCGCACCATGTGCTGGTCGCTGCCGCAGATGTTGGTGGCGACCGACTTGATGATCGCGGCGTGCGGCAGTTTGCGGCCTACGTTGGCCGGGTTCACGCCGGGGCCGTCCTGCAGCGTGAATTCCGGATAGTCGATCTCGTGGACCTCGACCTTGCCTGGGCCTTCGTACTTGACTCCTTTGTTGCCAGGCATGAGGATTCTCCCTCCTCGGGGCTTTTGTCCCCCTTTCTGAATATAGCCCGACCCGGCATCCAGCGTTCAGGGAGCGAGGGCGAGCTCGGCCAGCTCTCGCCAGTCCCGCCGCCGGCCCTCGCCGTCCGCCTCGGCGAACCCCGCCTCCCCGAGACGGTCCCGCGCGGCCGCGGCGATCCTGGCGGCGTCCGGCAGCGAGCGGTCCGGCGTGCCGCGCACGCCCTCGCTCGCCGCGAGCAGCCGCGCGGCCTGCTCGTGGCGTCCCTGGCGCAGCGCGAGATCGGCGATCCCGACCAGCGCCCCGGCGATCAGCGGCGGGTACGCCGTCTCCACGGCCGCGTCGAACGCCGAACGGCGGCACCCGCGAGCCTCCTCAAGGTCCTCGGCGAGGTAGCCGTACAGGTCCATGACCCAGGCCCGGGTCCAATCGCTGAGCTCCGGATCCGCGGCATCCAGAAGGCGTCGCGCCCGGTCCGGCTCGCCGCGCCAGCGGGCCAGCTGCGCCTTGGCGAGCGCCAGGTCGGCGAGCACGTCCGGCCAGGCGATCCCGCCCGCGCGCCGCTCCGCCTCGGCCATCGCGGCCGCGCTGGAGCGTTCGTCGCCGAGCAGCCAGTAGAGCTGCGCCTGGCGCGCCCGCAGACCGATCACGTCCTCGTCCGCGCCCACCTCCTCCAGGGCCGCGCCCGCCTCCTCGTAGTGCTCGCACGCCGGGCCGAACTCGCCGCGCATGGCGAGCCGGTCGCCCAGATAGGTACGCGCCAGCGAGATCCCCCACCGGTCGCCCAGCGCGCGGAACTCGGCGAGCGCGGTCTCGATGTCGGCGTCCACGTCGGTCTCGTCGCCGCCGAGCGTGAGCCGCAGCCGGCCGCGCGAGAGCCGCGCCTGCGCGCGTACCCACGGGTCGTCGTCGGCGATCAGCGGCTCGAACGCGGGCAGGAACCCCGCCGGCTCCCGCACCAGCCGCTCCAGCGGCTCGACGAACCCGAGCAGGGGGTGGCGGCGGCCGTTTCTGCCGAGCCGGTGCGCCCCCTGGATCCACTCCCGCGCCTCGAACTGGTCGCGGCCCGGCCCCGAGGTCACGAAGATCGTCACGATCGTGTACGCCATCGCCCGCACCTCGTCCCGCACCTCACCCGGCAGGGAGGCCGCCGCCACACTCAGCTCGATGGCCTCCATCCGCTGCCCGCGCAGGAACCAGTACCAGCCCACGGCCCCGACCAGCCGCATCGCCTCCTCGGCCCAGCCCTCGTCGATCGCGCCGCGCAGGGCCGTACCGATGTTGTCGCGCTCGGCGTCCAGCCGGGCCAGCCACTCCAGCTGCCCGGCCCGGCGCAGGTGCGGATCGGCGGTCTCGGCCAGCTCGGTGAAGTACGCGAGATGCGCCCGGCGGGTCCGCTCGCCCTCGCCGGCCTCGACGAGCCGGTGGGCCGCGTACTCCCTGATGGTGCCGAGCATCCGGTAACGCGGCATGCCCTCGGCTTCCGCGTCGGCGAGCAGCAGCGATTTCTCCACGAGCGCACTGAGCAGATCCAGTGTCAGCTCGCCATCGGAACCGTCACCGCACACGGCCTCGGCCGCGTCCAGGCTCGCCCCGCCCGCGAACACCGAGAGCCGCCGCAGCACCCCGCGCTCCGCCTCGCTCAGCAGGTCCCAGCTCCAGTCCACGACCGCGCGCAGCGTCCGGTGCCTGGGCAGCGCCGTACGGCTGCCGCCGGTCAGCAGCCGGAACCGGTCGTCCAGCCGATGCGCGAGCTGCTCGACGGACATGGTGCGCAGCCGCGCAGCCGCCAGCTCGATCGCCAGCGGTATGCCGTCGAGCGCCCGGCAGATCCTGGCCATCGCCGCGAGGGTGCCCGGATCGCCGCCGAGGTCCTGGCGTACCAGCTCGACACGGTCCCGCAGCAGCCGCACCGCGGGCGAGGACCCGGCCCCGGCGGGGTCCGTGGGCAGCGCCAGCGGCTCGACCTGCCACAGCACCTCCCCGGTGATGCCGAGCGGCTCCCTGCTCGTGGCGAGGATCCGCAGCCCGCGGCACTCGCCCAGCAGCCGGTCCGCGAACGCCGCGGCCGCCTCGATCACGTGCTCGCAGTTGTCCAGGACGAGCAGGATCGCCCGCTCCCTGAGCGCGACGACGAGCCGGTCCATCGGCTCCCCGGCCCGCGCCGCGCCGAGCAGCGCCTGGTCACGCAGGCCGATCGCGGTCAGCGCGGCCTGGGCGAGGTCGCCGCCCGCCCGTAACGGGGCCAGCTCGACCAGCCACGCGCCGTCGGGCAGCTCGGCGAGCACGGCCCGCGCGGTCTCCGTGGCCAGCCGGGTCTTGCCGGAGCCGCCCGGCCCCGTCAGCGTGACCAGCCGGTGCTTGGCGGTCAGCCCGGCGACCGTGGCGAGGTCGTCGTCCTTGCCGACGTAGCTCGTCAGCGCGGCGCGCAGGTTCGTCCGGCGCGCGTCCGCCCGCCCGCCCAGCTCGCCCCGCAGCAGCGCGGTGTGCAGGGCGGAGAGCTCGGCCGACGGGTCGGCGCCCAGCTCGTCGGCCAGCCGCTCGCGGGTGCGCTGGTAGACGGTCAGCGCCTCGTTCCCGCGCCCCGTCTCGGCGAGCGCCCGCATCAACGCCGCCACGAACCCCTCACGCAGCGGGTAGGTGGCGACCAGATCGCTCAGCTCGGACACCAGCTCCGCGCCCCGCCCGAGCCGCAGGTCCGCCTCCACCCGGTCGCCGAGCGCGGCCATGCGCAGCTCGTCCAGGCGCGCGACGGCGGCATCGAACAACTCGCTGTCCCGCAGCCCGACCTCCGCCATGGCCGCGCCGCGCCACAGCCCGAGAGCCGAACGCAACAGCTCCGCCCGCTCCGCCGGCTCGGCGGCCCGCGCCTCCCCGACCAGCCGCTCGAACCGGCACACATCCACGGCATCGCCGCTCAGCACCAGCCGGTATCCGCCGGCGTCCGCCTCCACCACACCGTCCGGCAGCACTCTGCGCAGCCGGGACACCAGCGCCTGCAGCGCGTTGACCTCGTCCGCGGGCGGCCGCTCCCCCCAGATCCACTCGACCAGCCTCGACCGGGCGACGATCTTGCCAGGTTCGAGCGCGAGCGCCGCCAGCAACGCACGCAACCTGGCCCCGGGGACCTCCACCAGGTCTCCGCCGCCGCCCCTGACCTCGAACGGCCCCAACAATCCAACACGCACACGAGCATTCTGCCGAACCCCGGACACCTACGGCTCACCGCCCACCCCTGACCTGAGGGTGATCCATCGCCGTCGATTGTCGTTGTGTTTCGGAGTGTGATGCTAAGCTCCAAAAAATCGGCATGATGTGAGCGTCTGAACGGATATCGACATGGCGAGATTCATCGGGTTGGAGCCATTTTCGACATGGCCTGAAATAGAGTTCGAAACAGCTCGCGGGCTTATAGATCTCCACAATATGGCCGACCTCGAGGATCTGACGATCTCTCCCCGAAGATCCACCCTGACGATCCGTTTCGTCTACTTTGGGAAGTTACGGGGGTCCGATGCCGAGTCGCATGTCGTGGAGCTGGAATTCGGCGGAATAAGGAATCTCAAGATGGAGCTTCCCGCTGATTATGAACCCCGGGCGGCGGAGACCTTGGAAGATATCGCCCATCGGGAAGTCTCCGGCCAATCGTACTTCGACATAGACATGGGCGATGTCAAATGCACGCTTGCTGCGGAAACTCTCACGCTCAGGGTGTCTGACGTCGACTGCCCCAAAGACGGCCACCCTTCATGATGAGCTCGGCGGTCGCACTGGGCAGCATGGTTGTCCGGTTCGTTGGGTGGGGATACTCTCGGCCATGTTGCGGACGATTTTTGTCTGCAAACGGGTGCCGACAGGAGTATGAGGATGACGTACCAGGATCTTGATCCGCGCACGCCGGTGCTCGTCGGCGTCGGGGAGGCGTCGGAGCGGATCGGGGAGCCTGGGTACCGCCGCCTGTCGGCCGTCGAACTGGCCGCTGCGGCGGCGCGCCAAGCGCTCGGCGACAGTGGGGCGGACCCCAGCGAGGTGGCCGCGGCCGTGGACACGGTTGCGGGGGTGCGGCAGTTCGAGATTTCGGCACCCGGTATTCCGTCCCCGCTGGGCAGGTCCACCAACTATCCGCGGTCGGTCGCCGCCCGCGTCGGGGCCGCTCCCCGGCGGGCGATTCTGGAGGTGGTCGGGGGGCAGGGGCCGCAGCGTCTGGTGAACGAGATGGCGGCTGCCATCGCGAGCGGCGAGGCGCAGGTGGTGCTGGTCTTCGGGTCTGAGGCGATCTCGACCGCGCAGCATCTTGCCAAGGCCGAGGACAAGCCCGACTTCAGTGAGAGTGTCGAAGGGGACCTGGAGGACCGTGGCTACGGGCTCAAGGGACTGGTGTCGCGGCAGCAGGCGGCTCACGGGCTGACGGACGCGCCGAGCCAGTACGCCCTGTTCGACAACGCTCGCCGTGCCCGTCTCGGGCAGACGCGGGAGGAGTACGCGGCCGGCATGGGCGCGTTGTTCGCGCCGTTCACGAAGGTCGCGGCGGCCAATCCGCACGCCGCCGCGCCCGTCGAGCGCACTGCCGAGGAACTGGTCACGCCGAGCGAGAAGAACCGGTTCATCGCCGAGCCCTACACCCGCTATGTCGTGGCGCGCGAGAAGGTCAACCAGGGTGCGGCGGTGCTGTTGATGTCCGTGGCCGAGGCGCGGCGGCTGGGGGTGCCGGGGGAGCGGTGGGTTTTCCTGCACGGTCATGCCGATCTGCGTGAGCGCGGTCTGCTGGAGCGCGCTGACCTGAGCGGCGCCCCCGCCGCCGTGCTGGCCGTACGGCACGCGCTGGAGCAGGCCGGGATCGGGGCGGACGAGCTGGCCGTGATCGACCTCTACTCCTGTTTCCCGATCGCCGTGTCCGCCGTCTGCGACGGGCTCGGCCTGCCCGCCGACGGCTCGCGCGAGCTGACCGTGACCGGCGGGCTGCCGTTCTTCGGGGGTGCGGGCAACAACTACTCGATGCACGCCATCGCCGAGACCGTACGGCGGCTGCGGGCGCAGCCGGGCGCGTACGGGCTGGTCGGCGCGAACGGCGGCTCGCTCAGCAAGTACTCGGCCGGCGTCTACTCCACCACGCCCACCCCCTGGCGGCCGGACCGCAGCGCCGCGCTCCAGGCCGAGCTCGACTCCCGGCCCGGCGTCGAGCAGGCATTCCAGGCCGACGGCTGGGGCACGATCGAGACCTACACGGTCAAGCACGGCCGGGGCGGGAAGCGTACCGGGATCGTCGTGGGCCGTCTGGAGGCCGACGGCCGCCGGTTCATCGCCACGACCGACGACGAGCGTACGCTCGGCCTGCTCACCGTCGGCGAGCCGATCGGGCGGCGGGTCTACGTCCGCTCCTTCGCATCCGGCAACCGCGTCGCCGTGGACGACGCCCTCATGGACGACTTGTTCCCGCCCAGGCCGGCCGTCCTGCGTGACGACTACGAGCACGTGCTGGTCCGCCGCGACGGCCACGTCCTGGAGGTGACGATCAACCGGCCGGACAGCCGCAACAGCCTCCACCCGCCCGCGAACGACGAGCTCGACGAGGTCTTCGACGCCTTCTTCGCCGACCCCGGCCTGTGGGTGGCGATCATCACGGGCGCGGGCGACCAGGCGTTCTCCGCCGGGAACGACCTGCTCTACTCGGCCTCAGGCCGGCCCATGTGGGTGCCGAAGAACGGCTTCGCCGGCCTCACCTCGCGCCGGAACATCACCAAGCCGGTCATCGCGGCGGTCAACGGCTTCGCCATGGGCGGCGGGTTCGAGATCGCGCTGGCCTGCCACTTGGTGGTCGCCGACGCGACGGCCCGCTTCGCGCTGAGCGAGGTCAAGGTGGGCCTGGTCGCGGCGGCGGGCGGCCTCGTACGCCTCCCCAGGGCGCTGCCCGGCAAGCTCGCCACCGAGATGATCCTCACCGGCCGCCGGCTCAGTGCCGCGGAGGCCCTGGAGCACGGCCTGGTCAACCGGGTGACCGAGCCGGGGCAGGCACTGGCGGGCGCGCGGGAGCTGGCCAGGGAGGTCCTGGAGAGCTCGCCGACGTCCGTACGGGCGTCCCTGCAGATCATGGCCGAGACGCAGGGGATCGCGGACGTGTTGGACGCGGTCACCCACCCGTCGCCGGCGCTGGACGACCTCATGGTCAGCGAGGACGTCACGGAGGGCCTGACCGCGTTCGCCGAGAAACGCCCGCCGCGCTGGCGCAACCGCTGAGATTTCATGGAACCGCCGGCCCGGCTCGTGCCAATTACCTCTGTCAGCACGATGACATGAGAGGCACGAGATGCGACATGAGAGCTGGACGGACGCGCCCCCGCGGCCACCCTCCGACCGGTTCGCCGAGCTGTTCACCCAGCACGGACCGGGGCTCAAGCGGTACGTCGTCCGGCGGCTCGGCGTCGAACCGGCCGACGACATCGTGGCCGAGACGTTCGCGCAGGCGTTCCAGCACCTGGAGTCGTACGACGTGGCGCGCGGCGACGAGCGCTCCTGGCTGTACGGCATCGCCACCAACCTGATCGGCCAGCACCGCCGCAGGGAGATCGCGCTCTACCGGGCCCTCAGCCGTACGGGGGCGGACCCGGTGGTGGAGCCGTTCACCGACGACGTGGAGCGGCGGGTGGCGGCGGGCGCGGCGCGGCAGCGGCTGGCCAAGGCGCTGGCCGGGTTGTCACGCGCGCACCGGGACACGTTGCTGCTGGTCATGTGGGCGGAGCTGACGTACGAGGAGGCGGCCGCGGCGCTCGGCATCCCGGTCGGGACGGTGCGTTCGCGGATGAACCGGGCCCGGTTCGCGCTACGCCGCGCGCTGCGCGGGCTGGACCCGGCGGCCGAGGACGAAGGAGCGGGCTGGTGACGAAGATCCACGACGAGTTCGACCTGGTGAGGCGGATGCGCGCGGAGGTGCCCGTGCGGCAGGACCTGAGCGGCGTGGAACGCCGTCTCGCCGAGCTCCGTACTCGCCGCCGGCCGGTGAAGTCGCGCCGCCTGCCCCGGCTCCGGTGGGGGCTCGCGCTGGCCGCCGCGTGCGTTCTCGGCGTGGGCGGCTGGCAGCTCACGCGGGGCGGGGCGGCGGAGGGCGTCCGGCCCGCCGTGGCGCATCATCCGGCCACGATCACCGCCCCTGCAGCCGTGCTGGAGCGGGCCGCGCTCGCCGCCGCGTCCACCATGGCCGCCGAGCCCGGCCCGGACCAGTGGTTCTACCGGCAGCAGACGCAGCACATGCCCGGCGGCGACCTGCCGACGTACGAGAGCTGGCACAAGCTGGACGGCACCAGGACCGCCATCCGCACGGAGGGCGGCAAGCTGAAGGTCACCGACGCCGAGCGGGGCCCCTCGCACCCCGGCAAGACCCTGGCCGAGCTCCGGCGGCTGCCCACCGACCCCGACGAGCTGCTCCGGCACTTCCGCTCGCTGCCACGTGAGCTGACGCCGCTGTCGATCTGCGCCCCCGAGTGCCCGGCGGGCACCGAGCAGGACGTGAAGGCGTTCGGCGCGATCGGCTGGTACATGAGCTACGGCCGGCTGGTGCCACCGGACACGGCGGCCGGGATGTACCGGGCACTGGCCAAGATCCCGAACGTCAGGATCGAGCAGAACGCGACCGACGGCGACGGCCGCACCGGCATCGGCGTCGTGCTCGACCTCGGGGCGGCCGGCAAGGGCTCCTACATCCTCGACCCGGAGGACTACCACTACCTGGGGCTCACGGTGGAGCGGGACGGGGTGACCGCGGCGATGTCCGTCCTGTCCACCGGCGTCGTGGACGAGCCCGGCCAGGTTCCCTGACCTGGGCCCCGCCCGGGGCAGAACCACCCGGGCGGGGCTTTCACGCAGGTCAGGAGCGTCCTGCGGGCTCTAGCTGTTGCACTCCTGGTAGATCTGCTTGCCGGTGCTGGCGTCCTTGCAGGTCTTGCAGGTGCGGTTCGGGCTGTTCGTGGTGGGCTTCTTGGTGGTCACGCATTCGAGGCTCATCGGCATGTGAGGCATGTTGCCCTGCATCTGGGACTTGTTGCCGTGCATCTGAGACTTGTTCCCGTGCATCTGGGACTCGTTGCCCCGCATCTGGGACTCGCTGCGCCGCCGCTCGCAGTACTGCCTCTTGTATCCGCTGCCTTTCTCGCCGCGGCAGTAATAACATCTCTTGCCGTTCTCCTCGAGCCATTTGCATTTCGGCGCCTGCGTGGCGGAGGAGTCGATGGACGAGGTCGTGGCGCCGGCGTTCGCGGCCTGCGCCTGCGAAGGCATCGAAGGGACGAGGGCGGCCGCCACAAGGGCGCTGACAGCGCAGGCTTCCTTGAGCATGGTTCCTCCCGCGGTTCGCGTTCTCCGCTGACCCCTCCATCCTGAACCCCCGTCTCGGAGCAGCGTCAAGACGAACGGCGGACATTATTGATACGGCGCCGCACGCATATTCTCCGGTCAAACGCGCGGAGCGCGACTCCTTTATCGGCCGCGATTATCCCCATAGCGGCCCTTTACCTTCTCCTGCCCCGGCCGGTGGCGGAAGACGGGCCATCGGACGGGTTTTCAAGGACTTTGGTCCCTGCCGGTGACCCCGGGGAGGGCGGGATCTTGGGGTTCATGACGAACGCACCAGCCTCTCCTCACGCGCGCGTACCCGTGCTGATGCTCGGCCTGGCGACCCTGGGCTTCGCGGTGAACTTCTGGGCGTGGGCGCTGCTCAGCCCGCTGGGACCGCGTTTCAAGGAGCTGCTCGGGCTGTCGGCAGGGCAGCAGGCGCTGCTGGTCGCCGTACCCGTGATCGTCGGCTCGCTCGGCCGCATCCCGGTCGGCGCGCTGACCGACCGCTTTGGCGGGCGGGTGATGTTCCCGCTCATCTCCGCGGCCACCATCGTGCCCGTGCTGTTCATCGGCGTCGCCGGGCAGACCTCGCTGGCCGCGCTGCTGGTCGGCGGGTTCTTCCTCGGCGTCGGCGGGACGGTGTTCGCCGTCGGCGTGCCGTTCGTCAACGCGTGGTTCCCGCCGCACCGCCGCGGCTTCGCTGTGGGCGTCTTCGGCGCGGGGATGGGCGGCACCGCGATCAGCGCGCTGACCACCGTGCCCCTGGTGCGCACCGGCGGCTCGGCCACCCCCTTCCTGATCACCGCTGGGGTGCTCGCCGTCTACGCCGTCGTCGCCTGGCTGGTGCTGCGCGACGCGCCCGGCCGCAGCGTCGCGACCCAGCCCCTGATGACGCGCATGGCGGCCACGGTGAAGCTGCCGATCACGTGGCAGGCGTGCGTGCTGTACGCGGTCGCGTTCGGCGGCTACGTCGCCTTCTCCGTCTACCTGCCCGCCTACCTCCAGACCGGCTACGGGCTCGAACAGGTCGACGCCGCCAACCGCATGGCCGGCTTCGTGGTGCTGGCGGTCCTGGCCCGGCCGCTCGGCGGCTGGCTGTCCGACCGGATCGGCCCCGTGCCCGTGCTGACCGGCGTGTTCGTCGTCATCGCCGTCTCGGCCGGGGTGCAGGCGCTGACGCCGGGGCTGATGCCGATCGGCACGATCGCCTTCCTGACCATGGCCGCCGCGCTCGGCGCGGGCAGCGGCGCCACCTTCGCCCTCGTCGCCCAGGTCGCGCCGGCCGACAAGGTCGGCACGGTGACGGGGCTGGTCGGCGCGGCGGGCGGGCTCGGCGGGTTCGTCCCGCCGCTGGTGATGGGCTTCGTCTACGGGCGGCTCGGCTCGTACGGGCTCGGCCTGGCGCTGCTGGCCGTCACCGCCGTGCTCACCCTGGCCCTGACGGTGACCGTGATCCGCTCGGTGGCCGCCCGCCGCACGGCCCAGCCGGCCGGCGTCTGACAGGGAGGTCATCGAGGTGAGTCCGGTCGACATCCGCATCGAGGGCGGCAGACCGCCGCTCGCGCCACCGCCGCGTCCCCGCGCCTCGTGGCACCTGCGGGCGAACGCGGTCGTCGTCGGCTGGCTCGCCCTCACCGTGGTGGCGGCGCTGGTCGGCGACGTGCTGCCGGCGCCGCGCTGGCTGCTGATCCACGTGTTCCTGCTGGGCGCGATCAGCACCGCCATCCTCATCTGGAGCGAGCACTTCACCGTCGCGCTGCTGCGCGTCCGCACCCCGCCGGGCCGAGGCAGCCTCGCCAGGCTCGGCCTGCTCAACGCGGGCGCGGTCGCGGTGCTGGCCGGGGTGTCGGCCGGGCCGTGGCAGGTCGCCGCCGCCGGCGCGGCGCTGGTGGCGGGGGCGGTGCTGTGGCACGCCGGCGTGCTCGTCACGCTGGTACGTCAGGCGCTGCCCGGCCGGTTCGGTCACGTCGTCGGCTGGTACGTCGCCGCCCCCGTAGCGCTCGCCACCGGCGGCGTGCTCGGCGGGCTGCTGGCCGCGGACGTCGGGCACGGCGCGGCCCACGAGCGGATGCAGGCCGCGCACGCCGTCGTGAACCTGTTCGGCTGGATCGGGCTGACCGTGCTCGGCACGCTGTTCACGCTCTGGCCCACGGTGCTGCGCACCCGCATGGCGGACGGGACGAGGCGGGCCTCCCGCCTGGGGCTGCGGCTGGCCGTTCCCGGGCTGGCGGTCGCGACCGGCGGGTTGCTGGCGGGCTGGCGGTGGGTGGCCCTGGCCGGGCTGGTGGCGTACGCGGCGGGGGCGCTGGCGGCGCTCGTGCCGCTGGCCGACGCGCTGCGGCGCAGGCGGCCCCACACCGGGGCCGCCTGGATGCTGGGCGCGGCGATTGCCTGGTTCGAGGTGGCTCTGGTCGCGAACGCGGTGGTCGTCGCCACCCGCCCGGCGGCCGGGGTCGCCGCGGCGCTGGAGCCGCTGCTGCCGCTGGTGCTCGTCGGGTTCGTGGCCCAGGTGCTGTTCGGCTCGCTGCTGCACCTGCTGCCCGCGGTGCTGGGCGGCGGGCCGGCCCGGTTCAAGGAGAACGCGGCGCTGCTGGAGCGCGGCTGGCCGGTGCGGCTGGCGGCGCTCAACGTGGGGGTGCCGCTGCTGGTCCTGCCGGTGCCGCCCCCTGTGATGCTGCTGGGCTGGGCGCTCGTCCTGGGCTCGGCCGCGGCGTTCGTCGTGCTGGCGGTCACCGCACTGACCCGCGCCCGTGCGGCGTCGTGGCGATCGTCGCCGGCCGTGGCCGGGGTGGCCGCCGGTTGCCTGCTGACGGCGGCCGCGGTCGTCGTCGCCACGACGGGTGGTACGGGCCCGGCCACGGTCACCGTGACCGGCTCCCGTACGGTCGAGGTGACGTTGTCCGGGATGAGCATCCGCCCGGCGGTGATCGAGGCGCCCCCGGGCACGGTCCTGACGTTGCGGGTCACCAACGCCGACGCCCAGCGCCACGACCTGCGCCTGGCCACCGGCGAGCGCACCCCGGCGCTCGCCCCCGGCCAGAGCGCGACGCTGAAGCTGGCGGCCCTCGGCGCGGCCGTGGACGGCTGGTGCACGGTGGCCGGGCATCGGGCGGCGGGCATGACGATGCGGATCGTCCCGACAGGAACGGAAATATCCGCCCACGCCGCCGCGCACCCGTCCGGCCCCGCCCGCCTCGACCTCGCCGCCCCCATGTCGCCGGGCTGGATGCCGTACGACGCCGCCCTGCGGCCCGCGCCCGGCGGCACCGAGCACCACGTCGAGATCCGCGCCGACGACAAGGTCGTCCAGGAGGTCGCGCCCGGGGTGCGGCAGCGCGTGTGGACGTTCAACGGGACCATGCCGGGGCCGGTGCTGCGCGGCAAGGTCGGTGACGTGTTCGTCGTGACGTTCGTCAACGGCGGCACGATGGGCCACGGCATCGACTTCCACGCCGGGGCCACCGCGCCGGACGGCCCGATGCGGACGATCCAGCCGGGGGAGCGGCTGACGTACCGGTTCCGCGCGGAGTTCGCCGGGGCCTGGCTGTACCATTGCTCGACCATGCCCATGACGCAGCACATCGCCAACGGCATGTACGGCGCGGTCGTCATCGACCCGCCCGGCCTGCCGCCGGTGGACCGCGAATACCTCCTGGTGCAGGGCGAGCTCTACCTCGGCGAGCCCGGCAGCGAGGCCCAGGTCGCCAAGATGCGGGCGGGCGAGCCGGACGGCTGGATGTTCAACGGCGCCGCCGCGGGCTACGACCACGCCCCGCTGCGGGCCGAGGCCGGCGAGCGCGTACGCCTGTGGGCCGTGGCCGCCGGGCCCAGCTCGGGCACGTCGCTGCACGTGGTCGGAGCGCCGTTCGACACGGTCTACAAGGAGGGCGCGTACGCGCTGCGATCCGGCGACCCCGGCGGGGCGCAGACGCTCGACCTCGCCCCCGCGCAGGGCGGCTTCGCCGAGCTGGTCTTCCCCGAGCCGGGCAAGTACCCGGTGGTGGACCACACGATGCGTCAGGCGGAGGCGGGCGCGCACGGGCTGTTCGAGGTGAGCGGGTCATGACGTGGTGGTCGGTGGTGCGGTTCCTGCACGTGCTGGGCGCGGCGCTGTGGGTCGGCGGCCAGCTCTCGGTGTCGCTGGTGCTGCTGCCCCTGGCCCGGCGGCTGCTGGACGAGCAGCGGCGGGGCCAGGTGCTGAGCGCCGTGGGCCGCCGCTTCGGGCTGCTCACCGCCGCGGTGTTCCTGCCGGTGCAACTCGCCACCGGGGTGGCCATCGCCTGGCACAAGGGCGTGACGTGGGCCTCGCTCGCCGAGCCTGGTTACGGCCGGATCCTGGCGGCGAAGCTGCTGCTGTTCTGCGCCGTCATGGCCGCCGCCGGGGCGCACGGGTGGCTGACCGGTGCGGGCCGGCCGAGGCTCGCCCGGGTGATGGCGGTGACGTCGCTGGTGGGTTCGCTGGGCGTCGTGCTGCTGGCCACCGCCCTGCCAGCCACCTGAGGGCCTATCGCCTTGGGAGGCGGGACTTTGGTCCCTGCCCGACATGGTGCCTATGCCGGAAGTCTTTCCTCGTGAGCCCTGTATCCCCTGTGGCGAGGAAGGTTCCATGACCGACATCGATGCGGTTCCCGGGATGGGGCCGCTGCTGGCCGCCCGTACGTTCTTCACCAGGTCGGAGGTGTCGGCCGACGGCCGGACCCTGCACCAGGTCGACCCGAGCGGCTGGGACCGCTTCTACCGGGACCGTTGGGCGCACGACAAGGTGGTGCGCTCGACGCACGGCGTGAACTGCACGGGTTCGTGCTCGTGGCAGGTGTTCGTCAAGGACGGGCTCATCACGTGGGAGCACCAGGCGACCGACTATCCCTCGGTGGGGCCGGAGTCGCCCGAGTACGAGCCGCGCGGCTGCCCCCGTGGCGCGTCGTTCTCCTGGTACACCTACTCGCCGTCGCGGGTGCGCTACCCGTACGTGCGCGGGGTGCTGCTGGAGGCGTGGCGGGAGGCCAGGTCCAGGCTGGGGGACCCGGTGCTGGCGTGGGCGGAGCTGACCGGCGACCCGGAGCGGGCGCGGGCGTACAAGCGGGCCCGCGGCAAGGGCGGGTTCGTCCGCGCGGAGTGGGACGAGGTCCTGGAGCTGATGGCCGCCGCGCACGTGCACACGGTCAAGGAGTACGGGCCTGACCGGGTGGTGGGGTTCTCGCCCATCCCGGCCATGTCGATGGCGTCGTTCGCGGCAGGGACGCGGTTCCTGTCGATGATCGGCGGCACGCTGCTGTCGTTCTACGACTGGTACGCCGACCTGCCGATCGCCTCGCCGCAGGTGTGGGGCGACCAGACGGACGTGCCCGAGGCGGCCGACTGGTGGAACTCCCGCTACCTGATCATGTGGGGCTCCAACATCCCGGTCACCCGCACCCCGGACGCCCATTTCATGACCGAGGCCCGCTACCAGGGCACGAAGGTGGTGGCGGTCAGCCCCGACTACGCCGACAACGTCAAGTTCGCCGACGACTGGCTGGCGCCGCATCCGGGCACGGACGGCGCGCTGGCGATGGCGATGGGGCACGTGGTGCTGACCGAGTTCTTCCGCGAGCGGCAGGTCCCGTACTTCACCGACTACGTACGGAAATACACCGACCTGCCGTTCCTGGTGACGCTGGAGCCGCGCGGCGACGCCTACGTGCCGCGCCGCTTCCTGACCGCCGCCGACCTGACTGACGACGCCGGCGAGAACGCCGCGTTCAAGACCGTCTTCCTGGACGAGGAGACGGGCGAGCCGCGCGTCCCGAACGGCTCGCTCGGCTTCCGCTGGGGCGAGGAGGGCGAGGGCCGCTGGAACCTCGACCTGGCCGGCGCCACCCCCGCCCTGACCCTGCTCGGCCGCGCCGGCCGCGCCGTCGAGGTCGACCTGCCGCGCTTCGACGAGGGCGCCACCGAGGGCGGCTCGGTCATGCGCCGCGGCGTGCCCGCGACCGAGGTGGGCGGCAAGCTCGTCACGACGGTGTTCGACCTGCTCATGGCCCAGTACGGCGTGCCGCGCGCCGACCTGCCCGGCGAGTGGCCGCAGGGCTACGAGGACGCGGCGCAGCCGTACACGCCGGCCTGGGCGGAGGAGATCACCTCGGTCCCCGCCGCGACGATCGCCAGGATCGGCCGCGAGTTCGCCCGCAACGCCGAGGTCACCGAGGGCCGGTCGATGATCGCGATGGGCGCGGGCACCAACCACTGGTTCCACTCCGACCAGATCTACCGGGCCTTCCTGACGCTGGTGCTGCTGACCGGCTGCCAGGGCGTCAACGGCGGCGGCTGGGGCCACTACGTCGGCCAGGAGAAGGTCCGGCCGATCACCGGCTTCCAGCACCTGGCCTTCGCCTTCGACTGGCAGCGGCCGACCCGGCACATGGCGGGGACGGCGTTCTGGTACCTCGCCACCGACCAGTGGCGCTACGAGCAGATCCAGGCCGACGAGCTGTCCAGCCCGCTCGGGGACGGCCTGTTCGAGGGACGGTCGTTCGCCGACTGCAACGCCCAGGCGGCCCGGCTGGGCTGGCTGCCGTCGCACCCGACGTTCAACCGGAACCCGCTCACGCTCGCCGACGAGGCCGCCGCGAAGGGCGTCGGCGTGGCCGAGCACGTGGTGGACGAGCTCAGGTCCGGCCGGCTGCGCTTCGCCGCCGAGGATCCCGGCGAGCCGGCGAACTTCCCGCGCGTGCTCACCGTCTGGCGGGCCAACCTGCTGGGCTCGTCCGGCAAGGGCAACGAGTACTTCCTGCGGCACCTCCTCGGCGCCGACGCCGAGACCCGCAACCGGGAGGGCATCCACCCCACCGAGGTGCGCTGGCGGGAGGAGGCCACCGAGGGCAAGCTCGACCTGCTCACCACGATCGACTTCCGCATGACGTCCACGGCGCTGTTCGCCGACATCGTGCTGCCGGCCGCCACCTGGTACGAGAAGCACGACCTGTCCTCGACCGACATGCACCCGTTCGTCCACGCCTTCAACCCGGCCATCGCCCCGCCGTGGCAGACCCGCGCCGACTACGACGTCTTCCTCGGCCTCGCCGACGCCTTCTCCGAGCTGGCCGCCCGCCACCTCGGCAAGCGGACCGACGTCCTCGCCGTCCCGCTCGCCCACGACACGCCGGACGAGCTGGCGCAGCCCGGTGGCCGCGTACGCGACTGGAAGCACGGCGAGTGCGAGCCGATCCCCGGGAAGACCATGCCGAAGATCGTCACGATCGAGCGCGACTACGCCGCCGTCGGCGAGCGGATGCGCGGCATCGGGCCGCTCTTCGCCGAGCTGGGCCTGACCACCAAGGGCGTCACGTACCGGGTCGGGCCCGAGCTGGACGACCTGCGCGCCAGGAACGGCGCCACCCCCGAGGGCCACGTCTCCCTGGCCACGGCCGACCGCATGTGCGAGGCCATCCTCGCGCTGTCCGGCACCACCAACGGCCGCCTGTCCACGCAGGGCTTCGAGACGCTGGAGCGGCGCACCGGCACCCGGCTCGCCGACCTGGCCGCCGAGCACGAGGGCAAGCGGATCACGTTCGCCGACACCCGGTCCAGGCCGCAGCCCGTCATCACCTCGCCCGAATGGTCCGGGTCCGAGACCGGCGGACGCCGCTACTCCGCCTTCGTCATCAACGTCGAACGCGACAAACCCTGGCACACGCTGACCGGCCGCCAGCAGTTCTTCCTCGACCACGACTGGATGATCGAGCTGGGGGAGCAGCTGCCCGCCTACCGGCCGCCGCTCAACATGCGCCGCCACTACGGCGAGCAGGGCGACGGCCAGGACGGGGCCGAGGTCACCGTGCGCTACCTGACGCCGCACTCGAAGTGGTCCATCCACTCGGAGTACCAGGACAACGCCTACATGCTGGCGCTGTCGCGCGGCGGGCCGACGATCTGGATGAGCGTCGAGGACGCCGCCAGGATCGGGGTGGCCGACAACGACTGGATCGAGGCGTACAACCGCAACGGCGTGGTCGTGGCACGGGCCGTCGTCTCGCACCGCATGCCCGCCGGGACCGTGTACATGTACCACGCCAAGGACCGCAACGTGAACGTCCCCCTGACCGAGAAGTCGGGCCGGCGCGGCGGCGTGCACAACTCCCTCACCCGGCTGCTGCTCAAGCCCAGCCACCTCATCGGCGGGTACGCGCAGTTCACCTACGCCTTCAACTACTACGGGCCCACCGGCAACCAGCGTGACGAGATCACGGTGATCCGCCGCCGGGGCCAGGAGGTGACGTACTGATGCGCGTCATGGCACAGGTCGCCATGGTCATGAACCTGGACAAGTGCATCGGCTGCCACACCTGCTCGGTCACCTGCAAGCAGACCTGGACCAACCGGGACGGCGTCGAGTACGTCTGGTTCAACAACGTCGAGACCAAGCCCGGCGTCGGCTACCCGAAGCGCTACGAGGACCAGGACCGCTGGCACGGCGGCTGGCAGCTCGACGGGCGCGGCCGGCTCAAGCTCCGCGCCGGCGGCCGGATCAAGCGCCTGCTCAACCTGTTCTCCAACCCCGACCTGCCCACCCTGGACGACTACTACGAGCCGGCCACCTACGACTACGACACCCTCATCAACGCCCCCGCTGGACCGCACACCCCGGTCATCCGCCCCAAATCCGCCATCACCGGCCGCGACATGGCCATCACCTGGGGCGCGAACTGGGAGGACGACCTCGGCGGCGCCCCCGAGCACGCCCCGGCCGACCCCAACCTCGCCGCGATGGCGGAGAAGGTGGCGATGGAGTTCGACAAGACCTTCATGTTCCACCTGCCGCGCATCTGCGAGCACTGCCTCAACCCGGCCTGCGTCGCCGCCTGCCCGTCCGGCGCCATGTACAAGCGCGAGGAGGACGGCATCGTCCTCGTGGACCAGGAACGCTGCCGCGGCTGGCGCATGTGCGTCTCGTCGTGCCCGTACAAGAAGGTGTACGTCAACCACAAGACCGGCAAGGCCGAGAAGTGCACCTTCTGCTTCCCCCGCATCGAGGCCGGCCAGCCCACCGTGTGCGCCGAGACCTGCGTCGGCCGGCTGCGCTACCTCGGCCTCATCCTGTACGACGCCGACGCCGTGCTCGACGCCGCCCGCGTCACCGACCCCCGCGACCTGCTGGAGGCGCAGCGCCGGGTCTTCCTCGACCCGGAGGATCCCGCGGTGATCGCCGCGGCCCGCGCCGGCGGCATCAGCGAGGACTGGATCGAGGCGGCCCGACGCTCCCCGATCTACCGGCTGGCCATGCGTTACCGGGTCGCGCTGCCGCTGCACCCGGAGTACCGGACGCTGCCCATGGTCTGGTACATCCCGCCGCTCTCGCCCGTCCTCGACGCCGTCACCGGCGTGGGCGCCGACGCCGACGACCCCGACAACGTCTTCCACGCCATCACCGACCTGCGCATCCCGCTGGAGTATCTGGCGAGCCTGTTCTCGGCCGGCGACACCGAGGTGGTGGCCGGGGTGCTGATGAAGCTGTCGGCGATGCGGGCGTACATGCGGGCCCGCACCATCGACGGCACCGTCGCCACGGACCTGCTGGAGTCGGCCGGGATGACGGCCGCCGACATGGAGGACATGTACCGGCTGCTCGCCATCGCCAAGTACGACGAGCGCTACGTCGTGCCCGCCGCCCACCGCGAGGACGCCGCCGCCCTGTCCGCCCAGGCCGGCGGGTGCAGCCTCGACGGCGACGGCGGGCCCGGCATGAGCGACTTCCACCCCACCGGTGTCACCGGCCGACGCGGCGACGGCCGGCTGGGCCTGAAGCTCTTCGTCGGCAAGGGAGGCCAGGCATGAGACTCCGCCTGAGGTCCGACACGCGACCCGGCACGGAGACCAGCACGCAGCCAGCGCCTGGAGAGCGGGCGGCGCTGCTCCGGCTGGTCTCCCTCCTGCTCCAGTACCCCGACCCCGCCCTCCTCGCCGCCCGCGACGAGCTGGCCCAGGCGGTACGCGCCCTGCCGGAGTCGGCGGCCCGCGCCTCGCTGACCGCCTTCGTGGCCTGGTTCGGCGGCCGGCAGCCGATGGAGCTGGCCCGCCACTACGTCCAGACCTTCGACCTGCGCCGCAGATCGAGCCTCTACCTCACCTACTACCTGCACGGCGACACCCGCCGCCGCGGCATGGCCCTGCTCACGCTCAAGCAGCGTTACCGGGTCGCCGGGCTCACCCCGCCCGAGGGCGAACTGCCCGACTTCCTGCCCGTCGTCTGCGAGTTCGCCGCCCTGGCCGGTCCCGCCACAGGGGAGGCGCCGCTCCGGCAGCACCGCAAGGGCCTGGAGCTCATCCGCACCGCGCTGCACGAGAGCGGCTCGCCGTACGCGCTCGTCCTCGACGCGCTCTGCGGCGAGCTGCCCGAGCTGTCGGCGGCCGAGCACGCCGCCGTCGCCGACCTCGCCCTGGCCGGGCCGCCCGCCGAGGAGGTCGGGCTGGCGCCGTACGGCCCGCCGCTCACCGAACTGGAGGTCAGACCGTGAACGTCGCGCTCTGGGTCGTCGTCCCCTACATCGCGCTGACGGTCTTCGTCGTCGGGCACGTCTGGCGCTGGCGCGTCGACCAGTTCGGCTGGACGACCCGTACCACGCAGGTGCTGGAGAGCCGGCTGCTGCGGCTCGGCTCGCCGCTGTTCCATCTCGGCGCGTTCGCCGCCATCGGCGGGCACGTGCTCGGTCTGCTCGTCCCCAAGTCGTGGACCGCGGCCGTCGGGATCGACGAGCACCTCTACCACCTGGTGTCGGTGGTCGCCGGCACCGTGGCCGGGCTCATGGTGGTCGCGGGCCTGGCGCTGCTGCTGGCCCGCCGCTTCACCAGCCCGCGGGTGCGCCGTACGACCACCCGCGCCGACAAGGTCCTGTTCGCCGTCCTCGCCGTGGTGATCCTGCTCGGCATGAGCGCGACCATCGGCGCGAACCTGCTCGGCGGCGGCTACGACTACCGCGCCACGATCGCCGTCTGGTTCCGCGGCGTCCTCACCCTCCACCCCGACCCCGCCCTGATGGCCGACGTGCCGCTGGTCTTCCAGCTGCACGCCCTGTCCGCCTGGCTGCTCGCCGCGATCTGGCCGTTCACCAGGCTCGTCCACGTCTGGTCCGCGCCCGTCGCGTACCTGTGGCGGCCCTACGTCGTCTACCGCCGGCGCGTGCCGCTCAGCTGATGGGGCGAGGCCGCTCTCCTCCGCGATGGCCCGGGCGAGCGCGGCGGTGTGGCGTAGCCACATGTTCTGGGCGTAGTCGCGCTGCGCAGGCGTACTGGCCACCAGCTCGGTGAAGGCGGCGAAGCGGGCGTCGCCGCCTTCACCGGCGGCCACCCGGGTGGTCAGGGCGTGCTCGCGCAGCGCGGCCGGGATGGACTGGCCCTCGGACCGCTCACGCCGGAGCACCCTTCATGAACACCACCCCCACCCTCCGCATCGCCATCATCGGAGCCGGCCCCGGCGGCCTGACCTGCGCCCGCATCCTCCAACGGCACGGCATCACCACCACCGTCCACGACCGCGACACCGGCCCCGCCGCCCGCGACCAGGGCGGCACCCTCGACCTGCACGCCGACAACGGCCAGCTCGCCCTCCGCGAAGCCGGCCTCCTGGACGAGTTCTTCCGACTGGCCCGGCCGGAGGGCCAGGAGATGCGCCAGCTGGACCCGGCCGGCACGATGCTCTTCCACGTCCCCGAGCCGGACGAGCGGTACAAACCGGAGATCGACCGCGGCCTGCTGCTCAACTCGCTCCAGCCCGGCACCGTGCGCTGGGGCCACGCCCTGCGCGCCGTCAGCGGCCCCGCCGAAGGCCACAGGCAGCTGCACTTCACGGACGGCACCACCGTCGAAGCCGACCTCGTCATCGGCGCCGACGGCGCCTGGTCCAAGGTCCGCCGCGCCGTCTCCCCGGCCACCCCCCGCTACACCGGCGTGAGCTTCCTCGAAGCCTGGTTCCACGACGTCGAGACCCGGCACCCCGGCATCGCCGAGCTCGTCGGCCAGGGCGGAGCCGCCGCGGCCGACGGCGAGCGCGGCCTGTTCGCCCAGCGCAACGGCGGCGACCACATCCGCGTCTACCTCATCCAGCGCGTCCCGGCCGACTGGATCACCGCCGGCGGCCTCACGGCCGACGGCATCCGCGCCCTCCTTCTGGAGCGCTACCGCGACTGGTCGCCCCGCCTGCGCCGGCTGATCTCCGACAACGACGGCGCCTACGTCGACCGCCCGATCTTCGCCCTGCCCGTCCCGCACGTCTGGGAGCACAACCCCACGGTGACCCTGCTCGGCGACGCCGCCCACCTCATGCCCCCGCTCGGCGTGGGCGTCAACCTCGCCATGCTGGACGCCAGCGAACTCGCCCTCGCCCTCGCCCACCACGACACCGTCGGCGAGGCGATCCATGCCTACGAGAAGACCATGCTTCCCCGCTCCACGGAGATGGCCCGGCTCCTCGACGGAGCCGCCGAGGGACTGCTCTCCACCGAGCTACCCGACTTCGCCACCGCCGCCGACCACTGACAACTCCATCGCCGGCTTCAGACGAGATCGCAGTCGGCGCCGTGATGCCGCATCTCACTGATCCGTTATTTCGGCCACGTCGATACGAGCATTAAGGCTGGGTTAGGTTGCTCGGGTGGGGATCTATGGGGAGCTGCCGGCGGAGCTGATGACCGAGCGGCTGCGGTTGCGGCGGTGGGTGCCGTCGGATGCCGAGGACTATCGCGGGTTGTCGCTTGAGCGGGACCCACGAGTGCCGCCGGCCCGGCGGATCGACGCCGAGGGCCGCCCGACGGTCGAGGACATCCGCGGCTGGCTCCTCGACAATCCGCTGTTGGCGGCTCCGGGGCTCGGGTTGCTGCCTGTCGAGCTGCGCGCCACCGGTGAGTTCATCGGCTACTGCGGATTGACCATCGGCCAGGGGTCTTTCGACGAGCCTGAGATCGCGTACGAGCTGGCACGACGAGCTCACGGCCGCGGATACGCGACGGAAGCCGCTCGTGCGGTCATGGAAGCCGCGGCTCGAACCGGACGCCGGCGACTCTGGGCGACCGTGCGGGAGTGGAACGCACCCTCGTTCCGCGTCCTCGGGAAGCTCGGTTTCCACCACAGCGGCCGCGTCACCGAGGACGCCGAACACGGCGACACGATCTGGATGACGCGCGTACTCGATCCGGACTAGGGGCGCGGCGCTGCGGTCAGCAGCATGCCGAGTCGGTCTCCTTGGCCAGGGTGTCGGCGTCACCCTTGACCACGTACACCTCCCATGGCTCCGCTCCAGGACCGTGGACCCAGACCTTGTCCTGGAGGGCGTAGCAGCAGGAGGTGTCGTTCTCCTCGAACGTCGCCAGGCCGGCGTCCTTGAGCCGCTGGGTGGCGGCGTTGACCTGGGCGGTGTCCTCGACCTCGACGCCCAGGTGGTCCAGGCGGGTCGCCTCCCCCTCCTCTCCCTCGATGAGCACCAGCTTGAGCGGCGGTTCGGCGATGGCGAAGTTGGCGTAGCCGGGGCGGCGCTTGGCCGGCTCGGCGCCGAACAACTTGGAGTAGAAGGCGATCGAGCCTTCCAGGTCGGCGACGCGCAGAGCGAGCTGGACGCGAGACATGACGATCTCCGATCTCCTGATTTCGACGGACGTCTAAGCAGTCCCGAGTCTGCGTCCGTGCTTAGGCTTCTGTCAAATTAGAGAAACATCGAATCAGTGCTCGCTCGCGTCCACCCAGTACAAGTGCGCGACAAGCCGATACGGATTGGAGCGATCCATATGCGAGCCTCCCCGAAGGGTGCAAACATCGCCGGGCCACCTGGAAGGAGAAGCACTTGAGCGAACCCGAGGTTCGGCCGAACGAGACGACGGTGCCGTTGATGCCGTGCGCGTCAGTGGAGGAGACCCTGGCGTTCTAAGAGGCGCTGGGGTTCGAGGCGACCTACAAACAGAGCAGGCCCTATGTATATCTGGCGCTGCGGTGGAGCGGATTCCAGCTGCACTTCGGCCCGGCGCCCAAGGACCTGGACCCGACGCGGGAGGGCTCGGGAAGCTGCCTGGTCATGGTCGACGCCGTGGCGCCGTACCACGCGGCGTTCGTCGCCGCGATGCGCCGGGTCTACGGGAAGGTGCTGGCCTCCGGCGTTCCGCGGATCACCCGTTACCGGCCCGGCGCGTCCCGGTTCACCCTGATCGATCCGTCCGGGAACTCGATCCTCTTCATCCAGCGTGACGAGCCCGCCGAGTTGGAGTACGGCGGCTCGAAGAAGCTGACGGGCCTGGCCAAGGCGCTCGACAACGCCCGGATCCTGCGCGAGTTCAAGAACGACGACCTGCAGGCCTTCCGCGCCCTCAAGTCCGCGATGCGCAGGCACCACGCGGACGCCTCGGTGGCCGAGCGGGCCATCGTCCTGTGTCACCTCATCGACTTGGCCACCGTACTCGGCGAGCCCACCGATCCCTGGCTCGCTGACCTGCGCGGTCTGGAGCTCACCATCGACGACCGGCAGCGCGTCGAGTCGGAACTCGGGCATCTCGCCGGACTTCAGGAGTGGCTTCCCCCGGCCCGGTGATCACGTCGGTGGGATTGTCGGTGGCGGAGGATACGGTTGACCGGTGGAACTCACCCCCCAGCAGGTGCTCGGTTTGCGGATGTCCAGCCTGCTGCTACGAGCGTCGCCCGGCGGCGCCGGCCAAGCGACGGGCGTGGCCGAGGTGGTGACCTGGCTCGGGGCGATGCAGGCGCAAGACCTGGCCAGCGGTCTGTGGTCGTTCGGCACGAGACTGCCCGGACACACCGCCGCCGACGTCACCGCCGCGCTGGAGCGCCGTGAGGCGCTGCGCACGTGGCCGATGCGCGGCACCATCCACTTCGTCCCGTCCCGCGACGCCCGCTGGATGGTCGAACTGATGGGCGTCCGGGTGCTGAACGGCGCGGCGAGGCAGCGCGAACAACTCGGCCTCTCGGAGGAGACCGTCGCTCAGGCCATGGAGGTGCTGGGCGCGGCCCTGACCGGCGGCGGGCGGCTGACCCGGTCGGAGTGCCTGGCAGCGCTGACCGACAAGGGCATCGACACCAGTGGCCAGCGCGGCTACCACCTGCTGTGGTACGCCAGCCAGCGGGGCCTGCTGTGCATCGCCCCCAACATCGGCAACGAGCAGAGCTTCGTGCTGCTCGACGAGTGGGTTCCCGACCCGCACCGGCCGGAGCGCGACGAGGCGCTGGGCACCATCGCCCTGCGCTACTTCCGCGGTCGCGGGCCGGCCACCCGGCACGACTTCGCGGGCTGGACCGGCCTGACCGCGGCCGACGCCAAACGCGGCATCGCGGTGGCCGGCGACGCGCTGGCCCGGGTGACCGTCGATGGGGTGGAGACCTACCTCCACGCCGCGCTCCTCGACACCGCCCCTCTCCCGGTCGGCGACGACGAGCTGCTCGTGCTGCCGGGGTTCGACGAATACCTGCTGGGCTACAAAGACCGCTCGCTCATGGTCGCCGACGAGCACAAGGCGGCCATCGTCCCCGGCAACAACGGCATCTTCCAGTCCACAGTGGTACGCGCCGGCCGGGTCGTGGCCACCTGGAAACGCACCCTCACGAAGAGCCAGGTACGGATCGCCGTGCAGCCGCTCACACCACTCCACAGCAGCGACCGGGCGGAGGTGGAGCGGGCGTTCGAGCAGTACGCGCAGTTCGTGGAACGCACCCCGGAGGTGCGCTGGCCCTGACCTGTTCGGGGGTGAAAGGCCCAGGACCACCCCGGTTACCAGCCCAGGTCATCTCCAGGGAAGGGCGGCGAATAATCTGGTGGGGAAGGTGAGGAGCCAGGATGACCGAACACCACCGGGACGCCGCTCTTACCCCCTCCGAGCAGGCGACCATACGAGAACTACTCGACACCGACCGCCGCAGAACCACGGACCGCATCGCCCTGCTGGGCCGCGACCGGGACGAGATCGTCACCTCGTCGGCGCTGACGGCCTCCGACGACGAGCACGACCCCGAGGGATCGTCCACAGCGTTCGAGCGGGCCCACGTCCAGGCCCTTCTCGACCAGGCCCTGACACACCTCGCCGAACTGGACCTCGCTGCCGAGCGGCTCCGCGATGGCACCTACGGGATCTGCGCGAAGTGCGGGCAACGCATCCCCCTCGAGCGCCTGGAGGTCCTCCCGGCCATCAAGACCTGCGTGAAATGCGCCTCCCGCCGCCGCTGACCTCCCCGCCGTCCGGACCTTCGGACGCGGCGGCCCCCGCTTTGCGGTGATGCCCGCGACCACGCTCTTGCGAAAAGGGCGAGGCGCTTAAGATCCGGTCACTTCTCGTTCAGATGTTCGCCGTGAACAACGGGCGGGGGGCTGACAGTCAGCGGGGGGAAGGACACCGCCACGTGTTCGATCGGCAGGAGAAGCTGTTCGCTGTGGGAGCCGACCAGGGCGACCTGTTCGGTGCGGAACCCGAGACCGAGGAGGCGCAGGCCGCCCGCGCGCCCGTGGCGTGCTGCGACGCCTGAGCTGAGCAGGCTCGGATCTAGGTGATCATGCGGCTTGTCGAGCCGTTCCCGCGATCAGGAAGGAGACTCGCGGGTCTGTGGAACCAGCCCGAGACGCCTGCCCACGTAAATGCTGTGAGCCCGGCACGCCGGGGGACGGTCGAGTATGCGGAACCACGCGGCGTTCGTCGCCGCGATGCGCCTGGCCTACGGGGAGCCGCGCTAACACTTCGGAGTGCAAGGAGTTAAGGAGACGGACTCAGGGATCACCGTTTGCAGCGTGTGAAGCGGCCGAGCAGTTAGGCGGCCAGCAGGGTCACGGTCGCCAGGATGGTGCTTGGCTTGGTGGCCGCGGTCTTGAGCTTGCCCATGGCCGGCCTTCGACGGCGGTCCGTAAAGCGTGAGCGCACCGGCGAGCCTGACCTGGAGAAGCGGGTAGGAGTCCAGGTCGAGAACGCCTTCGAGCGTGAGTATGTAATGCGGAAGTCAACGGTTCGCGCGACGCGTGACGGCAGCGAGAACGGCGGGACCTGGGGGCTGGCCTGGCGGCATGGGTGGACCTTCCAAACGGCACGGCGTTGAGGACCGCGGTCTTCCGCGATGTGGCCGACTGGCAGGGGGAGTGGGCATGCGCATCGGACTGACCTGGACAGACGCGGGCACGGTCGTCCTTTCCACGGTCGTGATCTATCTCGCGTTCCTGGTGCTCATCAGGATCGTCGGCCAGCGGGCTCTGGCGACGATGTCGAGCTTCGACCTCGCTGCGGCCGTCGCCCTCGGCGCGGTCATGGGACGTGCCGTGCTGGGCTACACCCCGACCCTGCTCGCGGGCTTGATCGGTATGTGCACCCTGTTCGCCCTCCAGACGGCCTTCCGGCTCATGCGCCGCAACAGCCGGCTGGAATGTTTGATGAGCAACGCCCCTCTGCTGCTCATGGCCGACGGCGCGGTGCTGCACGACAACCTGCGCAAGGCGCAGATCAACGAGGACGAACTCCGTCAGAAGCTACGCCTGGCCTCGGTTCACCGCTACGGGGACGTGGCCGCGGTGATCCTGGAACGCACCGGTGACATCAGCGTGCTGCGCCGAGGTGAGGCCATCGACCCGGAATTCCTCGCCGACGTCAAGGGCTGCGACCGCCTGCGACCAGGGCATTCGGGCGCGTGACTCGGCGTTTGTGCCCCACCGACGGAGGTCGCCTACCAGTTCGTCGTCGCCGTCGATGCTCTCCACCTCAGGGTCGTCGACGAACGGCTGGAGACGTCCCAGGGCGAAGATGTCGTTGTAGATCGGCTCCGCGAGCCGTGGCTCCTCCTGCAGAAGTGAGGGTGGTCCGGCTCCTGGCGAGCCTGCCTCGCAGGAGAGGCAGTGAGTCCGAGCAGTTCCGACGCGGCTGATCGGAAGTGGGGCCGGACCCGATCCGTCGGAGCAGGTGATCGTAGCTCTGGACTTGCTCGGTCAGCCGCAGGCAGGTGCCGGGTTCGGCTGTCCGGTCACGGGTAGCAGCCGGTGAGTGCGGCCGTTTGGAGGCCGCAGAGGGGGAGACAGGCCAGATGCGAAACCACGACAATCCACGCCCAGTCGAGGAAGACGTCGCGGGTCGGCTGGCATCCGATGCGGCTGGGCTGGTCCGGCAGGAAGTGGCACGCTTGCGTTCGGAGATGTCCGAGAATGTACGGCGCGCCGGCATCGGGGGAGGCATGATGGCGGCCGGTGCCCTGCTCGGACTGCTGGCGCTGCACGCTGGATCGGTGACCCTGCTCCGCTTTCTGGAGTCGACGTTGTCTCCGAAGCGCGCAGCTCTGGCACTGACCAGCGGGTATCTCACGGTGGGTGGGGCCCTTGCGCTGCTGGGCCTGCGACGGCTGCGGGCCGCGAGCGTCACGACCAGGCGCGAGGTCGCCCATGTGAAGGAAGAGATGGCCGGAGCCGCTGAGGGGGCACGACAGGCCTCCGCGCGCACCGCCCCCGCGAGCCGATGAACAGCCTTCTGGTCCTGTAGGCGTTCCAGCCATTCAGCGATTCGCCGCTCTCGTGGCCGCCGGGCGCCGATTGACGGGGAATGCTGATGATTCTATGCTCTGGCCCAGTTCGGGGCTTTCATGCAGGGAGAATCTGGTGGAGTCCGGAAAGAAATCTGGCCTGGGCCGGACATTAGTCGCGATCCTGCTCCTCGCTGCCATCCTTTTCGTGGTTTGGTGGTTCAACGGGAGGGTGGCCGCAGGCGGTGCAGAGGTGGGTGACTGCCTCAGTGCTGACAAAGAGCGCGTGAGTTGTGAGGGGTCCGACGCGGCGTACCAGGTTGTGGGGCGGCTCGAAGGCATCCAGAACTGCAACGCTTTTCCTTCGGCGACCAGCAGGTACACGCAATTCCTCTCAAGGGGCGGCCAGAGCAGCAGCGAACTGACGCTGTGCCTGGCCGACAAGTGATCTGCCACCGGCGAGCAAGAACCTGAACACCATGGCGGTCCGGTTGACCGGAGAGGGACCGCCCGGCGATCGTCGTCGTGGTTCACGGGCACGTCGGCATTGTGGCCTGCCTGGTCCCCGTATTTACGTTTACGTGGGGTATGTACCCCTGGTCGATTCTGTCCCAGGTGGACCCGTTCGAAGTCACAGTGTCACCCTGCACGGTGCAGATGATCGACACGCTTGTGCCTGCCGGTAGTTGGGCGACGATCGGCGTGCCGAGGAATTGGGCCTCGTAGACGTACGCGCCGTACCCAGGGGGCATCATGATCGTGCCGGCGGCTCGCTCCGGCTCGGGCTTCGGCGCCGAGTCCCGTGGCCAGAGTCGCGAGCTCGCCCATGAGCCAGTAGAACATATGGGACGCCTCGATCTGTGGTCGTCAGATCCCCCAGGCGCATTTCCCGGTGCGGCATTCATCCGCGTTCCCCCTGCTGCGCTCCCTTAAAGATCGAATCCCCCGATAGCATGCGTATCGTCGGCGCCTAAAGCCGGGAAATGCAGGGCCGGCCATTAGCGGTGAGATGGACCATGGGTGCCCTGAGCTGCTCGAACAGCCCGTGGCGCTCATTGCTGTCCCGTTGTTCCTCGCCTCCGCGCCCTGAAGATCAAGTGACTTCCAAGCCGGTCACCATTGCCATGCACGACGGTGGGCGTCATCCGACGGCGTGGGGTCGTCATACGGCAGGAAGGGACATGATGAGCGGCAGGAAGACCATGCTGGCGGTCGGAGCGGTGGCGGGGCTGATCGTGGGAGGCTCGGGGGTGGCGGTCGCCGGGGTGGTGGCGTCCGCCGATGTGATCACAGCGTGCGTCACGTCAAGCGGCACGCTGCGCATTCCCAGCACCGCGCGGCCCACAACCAACCCGTGGCCCTCCCCGACGTCGCAGACGGAACTGGCGCCCACTGGCGAGCCGGGTCCGGAGGGGTGCACGGCCGGGGAGCGGGTCATCACATGGAACCAGCAGGGTCCCGCGGGCCCCACCGGTCCTGCGGGCCCTGCCGGACCCACGGGTCCTGAGGGGCCGAACCCGTTCGACGGCCAATTCCGTGGCGGCCTGAGCGCGTTGCTGCATCCGCACACCGAAGGGTCCTACATCAGCAAGTGCCTGCGTGGGCAGATCGCGGTGAGCGGCGGCTACGAGATCTATGAATTGCGCAACGAGGCGGTCATGCCGGACGTCATCGTGTCCAAGGCGACCCTGGTGTTCGACGCCGACGGCAAGTCCCGCAGCTACGAGGTCAAGGCCAAGAACCCCACGGACAAGCTGCTCAACGTCTTCTCCGATGTGCTCTGCATCCCGGAGTGAGGCACCATTCGGCCTTGTTCGGGCCGAAGAGCCGACTCGACACGGTTCTTCGTGCACCGCCCTGACCTGCTCGAACAGCCCGTAGCGCTCATTGCTGTCCCGTTGTTCCTCGCCCCCGGAGACCCGCCCGATTCTCATCCCGAACGGCTGGGGCGGCCTTATGCAAGGGCAGCAAAGCCCGCATGCGGTCCTACTGTGGCCTGAGGGCGCCCACGGCTCGCGGGGCTGCGATAAGCCGCGCCATCAACAGTGGACGTCATTGCGCTGGGACGTTCAGTCGGAGGCGGCCCGGTTTGCGGCAACCGGGCCGATGGATTTCGGTCGTTATAGTGCCTGCGGGGGATCGGACCTCTTCGGCCCGGCCAACTGCCGAACAGCGACTCGGCGTCGAGGTCCACGCAGGTCACCGCGCAGGCGCGCCGCGCCGCCTCCATCAGGGCGAGCGCGAGGGTGTTGCGCTCGGCGTACTGCTTGCGGATCAGCCGGCCGATGTCGTCGTGCCTGACCGCCGGGCGCGTCTGGTCCGGTGGTGGCCGCGCTGCTGGGCCTGGCCGGCATGATCATCGCGCCTGGCCCTGGCCCTGGCCCGCACCCGCCGCACCGGCTGACACCTCGAACCCGGCCACCGCACGGGTGGGCGATCACTGATCGTTGCTCGTGTGTCACTGTTGTGAGCCCCCCGTCTCCGGCGCATTGCCGGCACGTCACGCCGGCGAAACGACCTGCGGTGATGCTCTTGTCCAACAGCACTGGAGGGAGCTTGGGCATGGCGTCCATCTTCGATCGGATCGGTGGCGCGAGCGCGGTCTCCGCCGTGGTCGACGACTTCTACGGTCGCGTCCTGGCCGACCCCCGCCTCGCGAGCCACTTCACCGGCACCGACATGAGCAAGCTCAAGTCGCACCAGCGCAGCTTCGTGGCCGCCGCTCTCGGCGGCCCGCAGGAGTACCGGGGCAAGTCGATGGGCGAGGCGCACGCCGGGCTGGGGATCACCGCCGAGCAGTTCGACGCGGTCGTCGCGCACCTCGCCGGCGCACTGGAGCACTGTGGGGTCGAGGGGGAGACCATCACCGCCATCGCCGGCGCCCTCGCCCCGCTGAAGGCCCAGATCGTGTCCGGCGAGGCGACCGCGGCATAGGCGTCCAACAGGACGCGGTCGCCGTTCCCCCGGCTGCCCGGCGGTGGGCCCGCTGGGAGAAGCGTTCTGGGTGGGCGAACATCCCCCGCTCCTCTCGGTTTCGGCCGCCCGGAACCCCGAAGATGGCCTCCGCGTGCTGGACACTGTTCACCGGTCAACGCGCGTCATCGGCGCTCGGGTGAGGGTCAGGACGCCTGGCGGTCGCGGGTCCAGGCAGGGCTGTCGAGGAAGTGGTTGTCGTAGAGGTCCTGGGACGCGAGCAGTTCCTCGAGCGTGGCCTCGCCCCGGCGGAGGCGGTCGAGCAGGCGGAAGTACTCGAAGCGCTGGATCCCGGGGGCGACGACGATGAGGAGGTCGGCGGTGTGGCCGGGGGCGGCGGCGAACGCGTGGGGTGTCAGCGGGGGCACGGCCGCCACGTCGCCCCGTTCCAGCGTCACGATCTGATCGCCCGACAGGATGCGGGCCTTGCCGTCCAGGATGTAGAAGAGTTCGGTGGAGGTGGCGTGGTGGTGGGGCACGGCGCCGTCCGCGCCTTCGGTGAGCGTCATCCGGATGGTGCTGAGCGCACCGCCGGTGTCGCTGGAGTCGAGCAGCAGCCGCCCGGTCGCCTTGGGCGAGATGATGGTCTCGGCGTCGACTTCGCGGACGATGGCGGTTTCCACGATCAGGGACATGTCAGGTTCCTTTCGAGCGCGGAGGACACGAGCCGTTCTACGTAGGCCCGGTCGACCGGCGCGCCTGTGATCATCACTCGGTAGTAGAGGGCGCCGGCCAGCTGGTCGAACAGCGGCTCGGCGTCGAGGTCCGCGCGTAGCTCGCCGCGCACGCGCGCCGCCTCGATCAGGGCGAGCGCGAGAGTGTTGCGCTCGGCGTACTGCTTGCGGGTCAGGCGGCCGATGTCCTCGTGCCTGGCCGCGGCGGCCACGAGTTCGCCGACCGTTCCGGCGGAGGGGCCTTCGCGGTGCCCGGCCGCGCGCATGCGGTTGAGCCCGGCGGCGATCTTCTCCAGGTAGTTGACGAGGTCCGCCCGGATGTCGCCGGTGTCGGTGATCTCGTCGTCGGCCTGCAGTCGTGCCACCACCGCGACGGCCAGGTGGTCCTTGGCCGGCCAGCGGCGGTACAGCGTGGTCTTGGCCACCCCTGCCTGCTCGGCCACCTCGTCGATGGACAGGCCGGTGTAGCCGCGTTCGAGCAGCAGGGCGGCGGCGATCCGCAGCACCCGCTCGTCAACTTGCGTGTCACGTGGTCGTCCCCGAGGCACCATGCCGCCCTCTCCTCTTTCGAAACTCAGGTAGCGAAATAGAGGCTACGCTTCGCTCCTGAATTGCGCAACTCCAGTTTCGTAAATGGGGGCGGCAGCCGACTACGGCGAGGTGTGGATCGAGAGGACGACCAAGGAGCAGTCACTCGTGCTTCTCGTCTGAACGTGTCGCAAGTGCTTCCTCCAAGACCGAATGTGAGTCAGCATGGGCCGGATGGTCGTGTTCGTGTGTGTGGGGTGCGGAGCCGTGCTGACGACGCCGGTGTCACAGGTCGCGCTCCCCGTCCACGCCGCACAGAAGTTCGGCCACGAGTTACTGCCTGCGCTCCTGGAATCTGGGACGTACGCGGTGGACCCGGAACCTTCCGGACCGCCGCGACGGCGATGGGAGGAGGTGGGTGCGGACGAAGCAGCGGCCCGCGGCGTTTATGCACCGGTCTACACCCTGTCGTACGGGCCTCCCGGAAGGGTGGGCGTCGCGCCGGGCGATGTTCGCGGAACCGTTCTGATCCCTGAGCGGTGCGACGGTTACTGCTTGGGGCTGGACGGTCGGGACGGCCCGAATCTGGCCTGCGAGGGATGCGGGCAGGCGGTGGCGACGCGCATCGACGACTGCACGTTGTGGCAGGTGGTGTGGCTTGACCCGCGCGCTGTGCGGCCGGTCGGCGTCGAGGCCCCCGCTCGTCGAGTGGTCGGCTGGGAGGCGCTACGGGAGGAACATCCGGGTACGCCACCGGTCGAGCAACCCGGACGGTGGAGCCCGGTGTGGACGGCGGCGGTCGCGGTGGCACTGGCCCGCCTGCTGGCGGTGTCGGGCGGCAAGCGAATGGCCGTCCCCGACGGGCCGGTCGCCGAGGCGTTTCGCAAGGCGATCGACATCCTGCTCCCGCCGGGGGCGCCGACACGCGAGATGGTCTTGGCCGGACCTGGCCTGCCCGCAGCGATCACGGACATAGCCCTGGTGCCGCAACATCCGCAGACTGGTGAGGTGTGGCCGACCGATGCGCGGGCGGTGGTGCCGCTGGCTGCTGACGTGTGGATGTACCTGGCCTTCCACGACGATCGGCGCCTTGTCCCAGCGGCGAGTGGGATGCCTGACGGTGTCCGCCGCGATGATCCGCCGCCACTGTTGCCATGGAGACCGTTCCGGCCCGATTGGGAGATGTTCGTCAGTACGTTGGCGCTCCTGCCGGAGGTTCGTCAGCCGTGGTTACGCGCCATCTATGATCAGGTGAGAGAGCGCCGATACCAACACCCGTTCTGGTGAACGACCGGACATCCGGCTCGGCCTTCACAGGTCTTGTGTCCATACGCCGGGAGGATGTTCGTCAGGCCTCAACCACAGGTGCGGCTGGTGGCCGCGGTAGCGGTCGTCCCCGTCTGATCGCCATGGGAAACTGCCGTCCCGGTCGGGCCAGACGACCTGGAGAAACGGGAAGGGCGGCCGTCGGTAGAACCCGATGGCCGTGCCGAAGAAGGCGCGGTACCAGTGGTGATCGACGGCTTTGAGAGCGACGGGGTGTTGGTCGATGATGTCGCGCCATTCCTGTTCGGCCTCCAGTGCCAGGCCCGCGACCACCTTTTCGCCGAGGGTGTTGAGGCAGGTCCGCATGTCGTGGATGTCCAGGCCGAACATGGCCAGCTCGGGCGAACGGTAGTTGTGCCACAGCCCGATGGTGAAGGCCCAGCCTGGCCCGTGCTCGTCATGAGGGATCATCACGACCTGCAGGCCGTGCTCCTGAACCTTCTCGATCGTGGCCAGAGTACGACGATCCAGGTCACCAGGGTCGTCGCACAGGACGCAGTGGCATGCGCTCATCGACAGGCCCTCCAGAACATAAAAGGACCTGCGTTTCCGCAGGTCCTTTGCCCTCTTGCGAGGTAGATCGTGTGTGCCCCCTGCAGGATTCGAACCTGCGCACCCGGCTCCGGAGGCCGGTGCTCTATCCCCTGAGCTAAGGGGGCTCAACAAGGGAAAAGGCTATCAGCATCTGGGGAGTGGTCGGCACCAGATAACGCTCGTCGAACACATCCCGCGAAACCCGCACGCGCGTGCCGTCTCAGGAGTTAGCTTGGCGGCCGTGGCCGAGGTTCTTGGGAAAGTACTGGTCGTTGATGACGACGAGGTCATCCGGCAGCTCATCGCGGTCAACCTCAACCTGGAGGGGTTCGAGGTGGAGACCGCCACCGACGGGCAGGACTGCCTGGATCGGGTACGGGACATCAAACCGGATGTCATCACGCTCGACGTCATGATGCCGCACTTGGACGGCTGGTCCACGGCCGAGAGGTTGCGTACGGAGCCGGACACCAGCCACATCAGGGTGGTGCTGGTCACGGCGCGGGCGCAGGACGACGACCGGCGGCGGGGGTTGGGGATCGGGGTGGACGCCTACCTGACGAAGCCGTTCGATCCGGCGGAGCTGATCGAGGTCGTGCGGGAGTTGGCGGCCAGGGGCTGATCAACGGCGGCCCCTGCGCGCGGGTCCGAATTGTTCCGTACGCTGGCGGGGCAGAAGTCCGGAGCGGCGGAGAGGTCTGAGGCGTGCGTAGCTCGGTGTTCGGCAATCTGGAGGGGCAGGGGCTGCCGGGCGGGTTCGTCCTGCAGAACGGCAAGATGCTGCGGGTCGAGCTGCCCTCCGAGGTGCTGGCCAAGCAGGGGTCCATGGTCGCCTTCCAGGGGCAGATGGACTTCGACTACGAGGGCGGCGGGCTCGGGAAGCTGCTGAAGAAGGCGGTGACGGGCGAAGGGGCCGCGCTGATGCGGGTGCGCGGCCAGGGGCTGCTCTATCTCGCGGACAACGCCGACGACATCCACCTGTTCTTTCTGGAGAACGAGGGCCTGACGGTCAACGGGCGGAACCTGCTGGCGTTCCAGCCGTCGCTCACCTGGGACATCAAGCGGGTGCAGGGTGCCGGAATGGCGGCCGGCGGGCTGTTCAACACGACCGTCACGGGCACCGGGTGGGTGGCGGTGACCACGCACGGCACGCCGGTGCTGCTCGACGCGGCGCGCATGCCGACGTACGTGGACGCGCAGTCGGCCGTGTGCTGGAGCACGCAGCTTGAGGTGGGCGTGAACCGTACGGTGAAGATGGGGGCGCTCATCGGGCGGGGGAGCGGGGAGGCCATGCAGCTCGCGTTCAGGGGGCAGGGGTTCGTGCTGGTGCAGGCCAGTGAGGGCCCGCCGGTGGTGAAGGCCACGTCCTGAGCGACCTGCCGGCCACCGGCGGGGGATGGTCAGGAGCAGGTGGGGCTGGGGGCGGTGTTGGTGCCGTTGTAGGAGGCCAGGAAGCCGAACGTGGTGGACGCGCCCGGCGCCAGCGAGCCGTTCCAGCTCTCGTTGCGCACGGTGACGTTCGCGCCGCTCGCGCTCAGCGTGCCGCCCCAGATCTGGGTGACCTGCTGGCCGTTCGCGAACGTCCAGCGCACGGTCCAGCCGCTCATCGGCGCCGTGCCGGTGTTCTTGACGGTGACCTCGCCCTGGAAGCCGCCCTGCCACTGGCCGGCGTTGCGGTAGGTGGCGGTGCATCCGCCGCTCGTGGTGGGGGTGACCGTGGGGGTGACGGTCGGGGTCGGGGTGACGCCGGACAGGGCGTTCACCAGCGCCGGATACCACTTGTCCGACATCTTCTGGTCGCCGGCCGCGTTCGGGTGCACCCCGTCGTAGGTGTCGCTGGCCGTGTTGAAGCCGGTCCACTGGTCGACCACGGTGATGGGGGACTGCGCGGTCGAGGTGGACGAGGCCCAGGCGGGGATGGCGTTGTTGAAGGTGACGGTGCGCTGGCCGCACTCGGCGCAACTTGACGGGTTCATCGGAATGATCTTGGCGACCAGGATCTTCATGGCGGGGTTGCTGGCCCGCATCTGGTTCACCAGCGTGGTGAACGCGCCGAGGATCGTCGCCGGCGGGATGTTGCTCCACACGTCGTTGGTGCCGAAGTGCATCATGACGACGTCGGGCCTGGTGGCGGAGAGCCAGCCGGGCAACAGGTTCTGGTTGGCCACGTTCGTGGCCAGGTAGCCGCCGTGGCCCTCGTTGTCGCCGTCGTGGGCGACCCCGCAGCCCTGGGGCGGCAGCGTGCCGACGAAGTCGATGTCGGTGTAGCCGGTGCTCTGTAACTTGTTCCAGAGCAGTGCCCGCCAGCAGCCCGGCGACCCCGTGATCGAGTCTCCCAAGGGCATGATCCTGATGGCGGCCGCGCTGGCCGGCGTGGCGGTCAGGTACATCACCACCGCGGCCAGGGCCAGGAACGCCGCCAGCGCACCGCTGGTCTTCCGCATCGTCCGCTCTCCCGTCGTCGTCTGGCGCTGATCGTAAAAGCGCGGTCGTACGACGGAAAGCGGCTAACCGGTCAAGGAGCCGCGACCTGCGGCGTTGCCGTACCGGAGCGTGTAACTTTCAGCGGACGACGGCGAGCGGGCACGGCGCGTGATGGAGCAGGGCCTGGCTGACCGAGCCGAGGATCAGCCCGGCGAAGTAGGTGTGGCCGCGCGAGCCGACCACGAGCAGGTCCGCCCCCGCCGCCGCCTCCTTGAGCACTTCGACCGGATGGCCGTGGACGACCTCCGTCACGACCGTGACGCCCGGATGCCGTTCCTGCCGCTCCTCCACGAGCGCCTGCAGCTCGCGCAGGACGTCCTGCTCGCTGTCGGGGTCGGCCGGGCCGAACCCGGTGACCTGCGGCCAGGCCCACCCGTGCACGGCCCGCAGCGGCACGCCGCGCCTGCCCGCCTCGGCCAGGGCGAAGTCCAGCGCCCGCAGCCCGTGGGGGGAGCCGTCGACGCCGGCCACGATCTCGCCGCGCGTTCCCGGCGTGCCCGCGGGCCGGGCCGGCACCAGCACCACGTCCGTGCCGGAGTGCGCGGCCACCCCGTACGCCACGGACCCGATCAGCAGCCCGCGCAGGCCGCCGGTCCCCCGGTTGCCCACGACCAGCAGCTCGGCGTCCGCGGCGGCCTCGATGAGCGCGGCGCGCGGATCGCCGGGCAGCAGCTCGGTGTGCACCTCGACGTACGGGTGCTCCCTCCGCACCCGGTCCTCGGCCGCGGCGAGCACGGTCGCGCCGCCCTCGCGCAGCCACCGGCTGACCTCGGCGTAGCGGCCGCTGTCGTTCTCGGTCACCCAGCGGGCGACGGCGTGGGCCACGGTCAGCGGCGTACGGCGCAGCGCCGCCTCGGCCCCGGCCCACGCGGCGGCCTCCAGCCCGGTCCGCGACCCGTCCACCCCGACGAGGATCATGACAGGGCGTAACACTCGACCTCGGCCCGCCGGTAGGGCACGCCCTGTTCGACGGAGTGTCGTACGCACTGGCGCTCGGACTTGCTGAGCCTGAGCTTGCCGCACACCGTGATGCCGGAGTAGGTGCGGCAGTCGAGTGATTTGTCCGTCCGGCCGATGCGGTACAGCTCCACGACCTCGGCGCGGCATCGCGCCCGGGCCTTGGCGGTGTCGGCGTAGCGGCACTGGGAGACCAGGACCTGATACTGCTCCCGGCTGACTTCCTGCTGCGACATGCCATCACCTGCGGCGGCGGGACCTCCCATCGCGGTCACCACCACGAGCCCTGCAACAGCGGCGATCTTCTTCATGTTCCCCCTGATGGGGACCGTACCGCTGTGGACGATCGGCAAACCTCGCGGGCTCCCGGCGGAGCCCGCGAGGGCGGGCTCAGCCCGGCAGCGTCTCGCCGCCGATGGGGGCGAGAACCTCGCCGGTGTAGTACGACGACATGCGGTTCGCGGCGAAGAAGACGTACGAGGGGGCGATCTCGTCCGGGTCGGCGGCCCGTCCCATGGGCGCCTGCTCGCCGAACTTCTCCACCTTGCCCTCCGGCATGGTCGCCGGGATCAGCGGCGTCCAGACCGGGCCCGGCGCGACGGCGTTGACCCTGATGCCGCGTTCGGTGAGGTTCTGGGCCATGGAGTAGGTGAACGCGTTGATCGCGCCCTTGGTGGCGGCGTAGTCGATGAGCGTCTTGTTGCCACGCAGCCCGTTGATCGAGGACGTGTTGATGATCGCGCTGCCCTCGCGCAGATGGGGGAGCGCGGCCTTGGTGACGCGGAAGTAGCTGTGGATGTTGACCGCGAACGTGTGCTCCCACTGCTCGTCGGACAGCTCCTCCAGGCCGTCCACCGGCGCCTGGTAGGCCACGTTGTTGACCAGGACGTCCAGCCCGCCCAGCTCGGACACCGCCTGCGCGACGACCGAGCCGCAGTGCGCCGCGTCCCCGAGGTCGCCCGGCAGCAGCACGCAGCGACGGCCGGCCTCCTCGACCAGCTTGCGGGTGTGGGCGGCGTCCTCGTGCTCGCTCAGGTACGCGACCGCGACGTCGGCGCCCTCCTTGGCGAAGGCCACCGCGACGGCCCTGCCGATGCCGGAGTCGCCGCCGGTGATCAGCGCCTTCTTGCCTTCCAGGAGGTTCCGTCCGACGTAGTCGCGCATCTCGTCGCGGGGCTCCGGGGACATCTCGCCCGTACGGCCGGGGTACTGCTGGTTCTGCTGTGGTGGTGGTGTGGTTTCCGGCATGCTCAGCGGTCTGCCCCTGGGGCGGACCGCCTAACGCGCGTCACACCGCGGCGTGCGCCCGCAGCCGCCGCATCCGGAAGGCGAGGACGATCAGCACGATCCCGGCCAGGATGGCGTAGATGCCGATGATCAGCGCGACGGTGAGCGCCCCGGCCGCCGGCCAGGCCAGCACCAGCACGCCGAACAGCACCGACAGCGCGCCGCCGAGGACGTGCAGCCACTCGCCCTGGATCTCGCGGCGCATCCTGATCGCGGTCATGATCTCCGCGACGCCGGTCACGACCGCCCAGATCCCGATGAGCAGCGTGATGACCAGCACCGTCACCCCGGGCCAGAGCAGGCACAGGATCCCGAACACCACCCCGGCCACGGCCAGCAGGATCAGCGGGGCGCGCCGCCCCTTGGCCGCGCGGGTGGCGGCGACGCCGGCGAGGATGCCGTCCACGAGCGCGTACGCGCCGAACACGACGGCCAGCACCAGCAGGGTGATCCCCGGCCAGGCGACGGCGAGAATGCCGAAGATCAGGGCGAGCACCCCGCGCAGGGCCAGGGCCCACCAGTGGCCCAGAAAATCGTCGATCATAGTGCGGTTACTGCCCGGGAGGGGCAACCGCATTCACCGTCCGTCGTCACACGGTCACGACGATCTTTCCCGTGGGGTGGCCGGTCTCGAAGTGGCGCATGGCTTCGCGGGCGTCGGTCAGCGCGTACGTGCGGTCGACGACCGGGGTCAGGGCGCAAATGGGGGTGCCGGCGGTCCCGGAGGACCGCCGGCGGTGTGGCGTCAGATGGGCAGTCCGCCGGTGGCGGAGCTGGTGGATCCGGTCGCCTGGTAGGCGGCGATGGTGCGTTCGGCGATGCGCATCTGGTGGATCTCGTCCGCGCCGTCGGCGAAGCGGGCCCAGCGGGCGTGCTGGAACATGTCCGCCAGCGGCGTGTCCGTCGAGTAGCCCAGCGCGCCGTGCACCTGGATGGCGCGGTCCACGATGCGGTTGAGGCTGTTGGCCACGAAGTGCTTGGCCATCGAGACCTCCGTACGGAAGTCCTCGCCCTTGTCGATCTTCGAGGCGGCGTGCAGGACCATCAGCTTGCACTGGTAGAGCTCCATCGCCGAGTCGGCGATCAGCCACTGGACGCCCTGCTTCTCGGCGAGCAGGGAGCCGTGGCTGTAGCGGTTGAGCGCGCGGTCGACCATCATGTCCAGGGCCGTCTCCGCCTGGGAGATCCAGCGCATGCAGTGGGCGAGGCGGGCCGGTCCGAGACGGTACTGTCCCAGGCGGTGGCCGTTGCCCCGGCCGCCGAGCACGGCGGTGTCCGGCAGGCGGAGGTCCTCGATGACGATCTCGCTGTGGCCGGTGGAGCCGTGCATGGTCTCGACCTCGCGGACGTCCTTCCAGCCGGGGTTGGGCAGGTCCACGAGGAAGGCGGTGGTGGCGCCGCGGGTGCCCTCGGGGACGTCCTGCTCGGTGCGGGCGATGAGGATGGCGAAACTGGCCCGGCGGGCGTTGGAGATGAACCATTTGTGGCCGTTGATCACCCATTCGTCGCCGTCCTGCACGGCGGTCGTCCGGATGAGGGTCGGGTCGGAGCCGGCGACCTCGGGCTCGGTCATCGCGAAGCAGGACATCTGGGTGCCCTCCAGCAGCGGGCGGAGATACTTCTCCTTCTGCTCGTCGGTCGCCCAGTGCAGCAGGGTGTGCATGTTGCCCTCGTCCGGGGCCTGGCAGTTGAGCACCCACGGGCCGATGCGGGTCTTGGCCGCCTCCGACTGCACCATGGCCAGCTCCACGTGCCCCAATCCCATGCCGCCCCACTCCTTCGGCATGTGCGGCAGCCACAGGCCCTCGGCCTTCGCCTGGGAGCGGAGCCGGAAGATGGCGCGCAGGTAGGCGTCCCGGTCGCCCTCCCGCACCTCCTCCATGGCGGGGATGACGGTGCCCTGGATGAACGAGCGGACCCGTTTGCGGATCTCCTCGTGCTCGGGGGCGAGGGTGAAGTCGATGGCCATCGTGCCTCTCAGTGGTTCGGTGCGGGGTTGTGGCAGGCCAGCCAGTGGTCTTCGCCGATCTGCCGGATCTGGGGCTCCTCCAGCGAGCAGCGGTCCGTGGCGCGCGGGCAGCGCGTACGGAACCGGCAGCCGGAGGGCGGGTCCACGGGGGAGGGCGGCTCGCCGGTGATCAGGGTCTCCGCCGGCCGGGCGCTGCTCGGGATGGAGGCGATCAGGGCCCGGGTGTACGGATGCGCGGGCCGGGAGATGAGGTCCCCGCCCGGCGCCAGCTCGCACACCTTGCCCAGGTACATCACCATGACGCGGTCGCTCACGTTCTTCACCACGGCCAGGTCGTGCGCGATGAACACGAGCGTCAGCCGGTAGCGCGCCTTGAGGTCCTCCAGCAGGTTGAGAATCTGGGCCTGCACCGACACGTCCAGCGCCGACACCGGCTCGTCGCAGATCACCACCTCGGGCTCCAGGATCAGGGCGCGGGCGATGGAGATGCGCTGGCACTGCCCGCCCGAGAACTCGTGCGGCCGCCGCTCCGCCGCCGTCCCCGGGTCGAGGCCGACCGCCTCCAGCACCTCGTCCACCCGGTCGCCGGGCAACTGCCACACGCGCGGGCCCTCGCCGACGATGTCGCGGACGCGGCGGCGCGGGTTGAGCGAGGAGATCGGGTCCTGGAAGATCATCTGGAGGCGCCGGCGGGTACGGCGCAGGGCCTCGCCGCGCAGGGCGGTCAGCTCCTGGCCGTCCAGCAGCACCGAGCCCGAGCGCGGCGGCGGCAGTTGCACGAGGGCGCGGGCCGCGCTCGACTTGCCGCACCCGGACTCGCCGACGATGCCGAGCGTCTCGCCCCTCCGCAGGTCGAAGCTGACCCCGGCGACGGCGCTCACCGTACGGCCGGCACGGCCCGCGGGGAACTCCACGACCAGATCCTCCACCCGCAGCAGCACCTCGTCACGAGGGCGCAGGTGCGCGTTCCCGCTACCGGCCATCGACGTGCGTCCCTTCCAGAGAGGTCTCGGTCGAGGGGAGCGGGTGCCAGCACGCGTACGCGCGCCCCTCCACCTCCGTCAGCGGCGGCGGCTCGGTGGCGCAGCGGTCCCCGGCGTACGCGCAGCGCGCGCGGAAGGCGCACCCGGCGGGCAGGTCGGCGAGGTCGGGCGGCCGGCCGGAGATGACCCGGAGCCGGTGGTGGGCCGGGTCGGTGAGTCGGGGCGCGGCCTGGAGCAGGGCCTCCGTGTACGGCATGCGCGGCCGGCCGAACACCTCGGCCGCCGGCCCCCGCTCGACCACCCGCCCGGCGTACATGACGATGACCTCGTCCGCCCAGCGCGCCACCACCGACAGGTCGTGGCTGACCAGCACCACGGCCATGTCGCGCTCCTCGCGCAGCCGGTGCAGCAGCCGCAGCACCTGGTCCTGGATGGTGACGTCGAGCGCGGTCGTCGGCTCGTCGGCGAACAGCACGTCGGGCCCGCACGACAGCGCCATGGCGATCGTCACCCGCTGCCGCATCCCGCCGGAGAGCTGGTGCGGGTAGCGGCGCAGCGTGCGGGCGGGGTCGGGGATGCCGACGGAGGCCAGCAGCCGTACGGCCTCCTCGCGCGCCTGCCGCCGGCCCATGCGCAGGTGCACCCGCAGCGGCTCGGTCACCTGGGCGCCGATGGTCCGCACCGGGTTGAGCGCGGTCATCGGGTCCTGGAAGACGGTCCCGAGGCGCGGCCCGAGCACCGAGCGCATCTCGGCGGGCGAGCGGGCGGTCAGGTCGTCGCCGGACAGGTAGACGGTGCCGCCGCGCACCGCCGTGCCGGGCAGCAGGCCGAGGATCGACCTGATGAGCATGGACTTCCCCGAACCGGACTCGCCCACGACGGCCAGCGTCCGGCCGCGTTCCAGCGTGAAGGAGACCCCGTCCACGGCCTTGACCAGGCCGCGCGGGGTGACGAAGTGCGTCCGCACGTCCTCGGCCTGCAGCAGGCAGTCCCGCACGGGGTGCGGCGCGGTGGGCGCGGGGACGGCGGCGACCGCCTGGCGCACCGGCTCCAGGCCGATCTCCCGCACGTCGGTCAGCGCCCGCAGCCGGTCGCCGACCAGGTTGAACGACAGCACGGTCAGGAACATCACGACCGACGGCGCGAGGACCACGTTGGGGGCGTCCTCCATGATGGTGCGGCCCTCGTTGATGAGGCCGCCCCAGGTCGGGGTGGGAGCCTGGACCGACAGGCCGAGGAAGGCGAGGCTGCCCTCGGCGACGATGACCACGGCCATGCCGATGAACGCGTACGACGAGGCCGGCACGGCGACGTTCGGCACGACCTCGCGCCACAGGATGCGCCGGTCGCGGGCGCCGAGCACCCGGGCGGCGAGCACGAACTCCCGCCCGGCGTAGGTGAGCGTGGATCCGCGCACGAGCCGCACCCACGACGGCACCCCGAGCACACCCAGCACGATGATCACATTGCGCAGGTTCGCGCCCGCGAACGCCACCACGGCGAGGGCGAAGACGAGCGCGGGGAACGCCTGCGCCACGTCGTTCAACGCCATGATCACCGCGTCGGCGGCCTTCCTGCGGTAGCCGGCGAGCAGCCCGAGCGGCGCGCCGATGGCGAGCCCGAGCAGCACCGCGCCGAGGCCGACGCCGAGCGAGACGCGGGCCCCGTGCACCACGCGGCTCAGCACGTCGCGGCCGAGCCCGTCGGTGCCGAAGGGATGGGCGGGCGAGGGCCCGGACCGGGGCGGTCCTGCCAGCGTCTCGTCGTAGCGGGCCAGCGGCAGCACGTCCGCCAGCAGCGCGGCCAGCAGCACCAGCAGGATCCAGCCGGTCGCCAGCCAGAACCCGAGCCCGAGTCGAGCACTCAGCCGGCCCCTACGCACGACGGATCCTGGGGTCCACGGCGGCGTACACGAGGTCCACCGCGACGTTGACGGCCACGTAGCCGACCGAGATCAGCACGACGCCTCCCTGAACGGACAGGTAATCCCGGGAGAAGATGGAGTCGACGATGAGCCGCCCGACGCCGGGCAGCCCGAAGAGGGTCTCGATGATGACCGCGCCGCCGATGAGCGCGCCCAGGTTGAGCCCGACGGCGGTGATGAGCGTGATGGCGGACGGGCGCAGCGCGTGCCGCCACAGGATGCGGCGCGGCGACAGCCCGCGGGCGCGGGCGAGCGTGATGTAGTCCTCCTGGAGGGTGGCGATCAGGTCCGTACGCAGCAGCCGCGCGTAGACCGCGAGCTGCCCGCAGCCCAGCGTGACCGCCGGCAGGATCACCGACGTCAGGTTCCATCCCAGGTCGAGCGAGATCGGCGTCCACCCGGTCGCGGGCACGACCTGCCAGGTCACCGCGAAGACCAGGATGAGCAGCACGCCGAGCACGAACACGGGCGTGGACAGCAGCGCGAAGCTGAGGGCGGTGAGCGCCTGGTCGAGGGCCCGGCCGGCGCGGCGGGCGGCGGCCACGCCGATCGGGATCGCCAGGCCGAGCGCGATGACCTGCGCCGCGACCAGCAGCTCCAGCGTGACGGGCAGGCGCTCGGCCAGCTCGGCGGCGACCGGCATCCGGGTGATGTACGAGGTGCCGAAGTCGCCGGTCGCGATCCCGCCCAGCCAGTCGAGGTAGCGCACCAGCAGCGGCTGGTCCAGGCCCAGCTCCTGGCGCACCTGCGCGCGGGCCTCCTCCGTCGCCGACAGGCCCAGGATCTGCGTGACCGGATCGCCGGGCAGCAGGTTGAGCAGCGCGTACGACAGGAAGGTGACCGCGAGCAGCACGATCAGGAGCCGGACCAGCCGGTGGACGACGATCACCGCTGGGTGACCCAGATCTGCGTGAACGGGTGGTAGGGGATGGGCGAGCCGGTCAGCGGCAGCCCCTTCTCGCCGTCCGGCAGCGTGTGCTCGCCGATGCCCTGCACGCGCGACCGGGCGATGATCGCCCCGGTGTTGAGGTGGTCGACGAACACGTACGGGACGAGCTCGCGCAGGCGCTCCTGCACGGTGGCGTACGCCTGCTTGCGGGTGGCCTCGTCCGGGCTGATCCGGCCGACGTCGAGGGCCTTGCTGAGCCGGTCGTCCTTGAGCCTGGTCATGTTGAGCGAGATCGAGCCGACCGGCTTGGCGTAACCCTGGTGCATCCAGATGTACTCGCCGTCGGGGTCCTGGGCGGAGAACTGCGTCCACACCGTGGCCTGGAAGCCGCCGGTGATCGCACGGTTGATCAGGTCGGCCTGGTCGGCCTGCTTGATCGACACCTCGATGCCGGCCTTGCGCCACATGTCCTGGGCCAGCTCGACGCCCTGCATGGTGTTCGGGTCGGGAGTGGAGATCAGCTCGAAGCGGATCGGGCCCTTCTCCGCCTCGACCTCCTTGACGAGGGCGGTGGCCTTGGCGAGGTCGTAGTCGGGGTAGCCGCCGGCGGCGTACCAGGGGGAGTCCTTCGACCACGGCCCGTCGGCCGGCTCGGTCAGCCCGCCGCGCAGGGTCGAGATCACCGTCCTGCGGTCGGTGGCGTGGGCGAGTGCCCGGCGCACGCGTACGTCGTCGAGCGGCGCGACGGCGGTGTTGAGCAGGAAGAAGTACTCGGCGACGGCCATGCCCTCGGCCCGGTGCACGCTGTAGGCGTCCTTCATGGCGCCGAACTTGGTCAGGTCCTCGTCGCGGGAGGTGCCGATGGCGTCGATGCCGCCGGCCTCCAGGGTCTGCGCGCGGGTCTGGCTGTCGGGCAGGATGCGGAACTCGATCTCGTCCAGGTAGGGGAGTCCGTTCCGCCAGTAGTGCGGGTTCTTGACGACGACCATGCGGTTGTCCGGCACGTACTCCTTGAAGATGAACGGCCCGGTGCCGACCGGTTTGAGGCTGGCGGTCCTCGGGTCGGCGAGGGAGGCGGGCGGCACGATCATGCCGTTCTGGGCGGCGAGGTAGTAGGGGAAGGCCACCCACGGCTGCGACAGCTTGACCTTGACCGTCATCGGGTCGGCCAGCTCGAACGACTTGATGGGCACGAACACCGCCGCGGTCAGCGGCGACGCCTTCTGCGCCTCCAGGTTGGCCTTGACGATGTCACCGGTCAGCCGGATCCCGTCGGTGAACGCGATGCCGGACCTGACCTTGATCGTCCATTCGTCGTACTTGTCGTTGGGGGTGACCGACTCCGCCAGGTAGGGCTTCCAGCTCCCGTCGGCGGCCACCGCCACCAGCGGCTCGATGATCGTGGTGACCATGCTGTAGCTCTGCGCCGCGAACTGGTCGGTCACCGGGTTGAACCCGTTGGCGTCGGCGCTCAGCCCGTACACCAGCCGGCCGCCCTGCGCGGGCCCCGATGACGCGGCCGACGGGCCCCCGCCCGGCGGGCCGGCGACCGGGCGTTGGCCGCTGCAGGCCAGCAGCACGGCCGTGGCCAGTAACAGCGTGGCCGGCGTTCTCCAGCGTTTCATTCACGCCTCCTCCCGGATCGTCCCCCGAGAGCAATTTCACCGATAGTACTATCGGTGAAAAATCGCACAAGACCCTAGAGGACCGCGTGATGACGACACCGCCGCTCAGCAGGAGCGAGGCGAAGGATCAGACCCGGCGGCGGCTGATCCGGGCCGCGCTCGCGATCCTCGACCAGGAGGGCGAGGCCGGACTGAGCACCGTCAAGGTGGCCAAGGCGGCCGGGATCGCCCAGTCCAGCTTCTACGTGCACTTCAAGGACATGCAGGACCTGCTGCGGGTGCTGGCCGAGGAAGGCGGCGAACGGCTGCGCGGCGCGATGCGCGAGGCCCGGCGCAAGGCCCGCGAGGAGCCCGGCGACCTCGACCGGCACCGCGACACCTTCCGCATCCCCCTGGAGGCCAGCTGCCGGCATCCTGAGCTGCTGCGCATCCAGCTACGGGCGCGGCACGACCCGTCGTCCGCGCTGCGCGACTTCGCCGTACGGACGGCGGCGGCCTACCGCGACCACCACGCCGCCGACCTGGCCGCGCTCGGCTACACCGCCGACGACGAGCGGGACCGGCGGCGGCTGGAGATGATCGCCGAGGGCATCAACGCCGCCACCAACGCCCTCGCCATCGGCCACCTGGAGGGGCGCTACCCCGACCTGGACGAGTGCGCCGACATCCTGACGGCCCTCTCCCGCGGCGCCCTCCGCCTCCTCCGCCACGAGGCCACCGGCCCCCGCCACCCCGATCGGTCGGAGCCTGCCCACCGCCCCGCACCCGCCGACCCCGCAGCAGGCGAGCAGCGGGGGGACGGTGGGTAGGGGGGCGAAGGGCGGCGGGTAGCAGGGGACCGGGGTCCCGGGTCAGACCTGGGCGGCGAGGGCGGCGGCCTGGTCGGTGGTCAGGCGGCCGTCGGCGACGATCGTGACGACCCGGCGGGCCAGCCGTTCCCCGACGACCAGCGGCCGGTCCCAGGCCAGCGCCTGCCCCACCCCCGGATACTCCGTGTTGCGGACGAACCAGGCGTCCCCGTCGTCCTGGACGAACACCAGCGTCCAGTCCCGCCCGTCCGGGTCGGTGCCGGACAGCGCCACCCACCGGTCGCGGCTCCCGTGCACGGCCTCCTCGCCGCCGGGGAGCGTCGCCCGGTCCGTGGACGTGCCGGGCGCGCGCCAGAAGAAGCCGCCGTACCCCGCCCCCGCGCGCCCCTTGCTGGCCGAGCTGTTGACCTCGACGGGCGCCCCGGTGAGGTTCGTCAGCGTGAACGCGAAGTCCAGCGCCCAGGCGCCGTCCCCCAGCGGCCGGGCGGTGACGACGCGCTCCTCGCGCGCCACGACCCGCCCGTCCGGGCCCGCCCACTCCAGCTCCTCGGTGAAGCCGTCGTCGGCGAGCCGGGTGAAGGCCCGGTGCCACTGCGTGCCGTGGTCGTCGAGCCAGGTCGGCCCCTGGTCCTTGACGTACGTGCGCCCGCCCCAGAAGTTCACCCCGCCGAGGTCGGAGATCGCCACGCCCGCGCCCAGGTGGTGCACGTGGTCCTCGGGCCGTACCTCGGTGACCTCGACGCCGCCCAGCGTGCGCACCCGGTGCAGGTAGGGCCGGGGCGAGTCGGTGGCGGGCAGGTCGGGCCGGATCTCGTACGCGGCCACCTCCGCGCCGCCGACCAGCAGGTTCACCCGCGACCACGGCGCGTCCAGCTCGGAGTAGAGCGCCAGCTCGTCCGCGCTGCGGGCGGTCAGCTCGGCGATGCCGGGCAGCAGCCTGCGGACCACCTCGCCCGCCGCGTCCCGCTCGGCCACCTGGTGCCGCTCGGCGATCGGCAGCGGCTCGGGGGCGCGCCGCACGGCGTCCAGGACCTGGGTGAACGCCTCGGTGCGGGCCAGCGGCACCAGCAGCTCCGCGCCCGTCCTGACGTGGTCGATCAGGTTCTCCAGCAGGCCGGTGCGCTCGTAGACGGTGGTGGTGACCGAGCCGTCGGCGTGCTCGACCTTGAGCTGGTCCTGGGTGTAGACGAGCGTGGCGCGGCCCCGGTCGCCGTGCACGACGAGGTACGGCTCGTGCCGCTCGGCCGCGCACAGCGACACCGCGATCGTGATCGTCAGCCCGTCGTCGAGCCGGATCCGTACACAGGAGGTGTCGTCCGACTCGATCGGGTTGGCGTGGTAGAGCTCGGTCTCGATGCCGGCGACGCCGCTGCCGGTGAGCGCCAGCGCGGTCGCGACGGCGTGCGCGAACGGGTTGGTGAGCGCGCCGTCCACGACGTCCACGCCGTTCAGCCGGCGCTTGCCGGCCCAGGCCGAGCGGGTGAAGTACGCCGCCGGCCGTTCCCAGGCGCCCGCGCCGCCGATGCCGCGCACCTCGCCGAGTGCGCCGCCCGCGATCAGCTCGCGCAGCGCGGGGACGGCCGCCGAGCCGAGCGACTGGAAGCCGACCTGGAGCGCCCGCCCGGTCTCCTCGACCGCCGCCGCGATCCGCCGGTGCTCGTCCGGGCTGGGCGCCGGGGGCTTCTCCAGCAGCACGTGGGAGCCGGCGCGCAGCGCGGTCACCGCGAGGTCGGCGTGCGTGTGGATCGGCGTGCAGATGACGGTGAACTCCGCGCCGGTCTTCTCGATCAGCTCGCCCAGGTCGGGCGACTGCAGCGGCGTGCCGAAGTCGACCTCGACCGGCCGCACGTCGCAGATCCCGACCAGCTCGACCAGCCCCTGGGCGGCCAGCCCGCGCAGGTTGCCCAGGTGGTGCCGGCCGTGCCCGTTGGCCCCGACCAGAACGACCTTCTCCATCACGACCACCTCAGTCCGAGTCCCGCGTGCCCGCCCGCGCGCAGCATCCCTCCGGACACCTCCACCGGGTACGGCTCCCGCAGCAGCCCGAGCGCCGCGAAGGAGGCGTCCTCCACGTCCTCGGCCATGGCCGGCAGCGGCAGGGCCAGCGCGAGCTGCCCGGACAGCTCGCTCAGCAGGTGCGGGTAGACCGGCACGTCGTACGTCCTCGCCAGCTCGGCGATGCGCAGGAACGGCGTGATGCCGCCGACCCTGACCACGTTCGGCTGCACCACGTCGCAGGCCCCGGCGGCCAGCAGGTCGCGGAAGCCGTAGGTGGTGTAGACGTTCTCGCCGACGGCGATCGGCACGTCGATGGAGCGGCGCAGCTCCACGTGCGCGGCCACGTCGTCGGCGGGCAGCGGCTCCTCGATCCAGTGCAGGCCGAACTCGCGCAGCGCGGCGATGGCCCGCCGGGCGCGGTGCAGGTCCCAGCGCTGGTTGGCGTCGATCATCAGCAGCCGGTCGGGGCCGATGACCTCGCGGACGGCGGCGACCCTGGCGACGTCCTCGGCCAGGTCGGGACGGCCCACCTTGATCTTGACGCCACGGAGGCCGGCGGCCGTCCAGCGGCGGGCCTGCTCGACCAGCTCCTCCAGCGAGTAGTGCAGGTTGACGCCGCTGCCGTAGACCGGGACCTCGTCGCGCCGCCGGCCGAGCACGTCGGGCAGGGCGGCCTCGCCGCAGCGCAGGTCCCACAGGGCGAGGTCGATCCCGGCCAGCGCGATCGTGGTGATCCCGCCGGGGCCGGCCTCGCGGGTGTGCCGCCAGAGCCGGTCCCACACCACCTCCGGGTGCGGGGGCTGGCCGATCAGCGCCTCGCGCAGGTCGTGGTCGAGCAGTGCCCGTACGGCGTGCGCGCCGATCTGCGGCGTCCACGCGAACCCGGTGCCGGTGCGGCCGTCCTTGAGCGTGACGTGGGTGACGATGACGTGGTTGGCCGGCACGTCCGCGCCCCACGGGCGGGGGAGCGGGGCGGTGCGCAGCTCGGTGCGCAGGTCGGCGACCGTCATGACGCCGCCAGCTCCAGGCCGGTCTTGATCAGCGCCTCCAGCTCCGCCAGGTGCTCGTCGGTCACGTCCACGAGCGGCGGGCGGACCGGGCCCGCGTCCAGGCCGCGCAGCCGTACGCCGGCCTTGACCAGGGCGACGGCGTAGCCGGGGACCTTGCCGCGCAGCCGTACGAGGGGGGCGTAGAACTCGGTGAGCAGCCGCTCGTCGCCGTTCAGGTAAGCCTTCGCGATCTCCGGCGCGAACGCGAACACCGCGCTGGAGTAGAGCTCCACGCCGATGCCCCGGTAGGCGGGCATGGTCAGCTCCGCCGTCGGCAGCCCGTTGAAGAACAGGAAGTCCGGGTGCGTCTCGCGCACCGCGAGCACGGTCCGCTGCATGCGGTCGATGTCGCCGAGCCCGTCCTTGAGCCCGATCACGCCGGGGACGCCGGCCAGCTCGACCACGGCCTCCGGCTCCAGCACCACCGAGCCGCGCTGGTAGACGATGACCGGCAGCTCGGCGGCGACCGCCTCCACGTACGCGCGGAAGCCGTGCCCCGGCCCCTGCGCCAGGTAAGGCGGCATGAGCAGCAGCCCGTCGGCCCCTGCCTCCCGCGCGGCCCGCGCCTGGCTGAGCGCCGCGCCGAGCGGCCCGCCCGCGCCCGCGAACAGCGGCACCCGCCCGCCCACCACGTCGGCCGCCACCCGGATCACGCGCTCGTGCTCGGCCTCGGAGAGCGCGGAGAACTCGCCGGTGCCGCAGGCGGCGAACACGCCGCCCGGCCCGTGCTCCAGGCCGCGCCCGATGTGCTCGGCCAGCGCCTCCTCGGCGAGCCTGCCCTCGGCGTCGAAGGGGGTGACGGGGAAGAACAGCACACCGCTGAGATTCATCAGGACTCTTCCTTGAGCTCGGTACGCCAGCTCCGCTTGGCCTGCCAGCCGAGCAGACGCTCTGCCTTGGTGGTCGAGAAGGCGGGGGAGGCGCCGGTGAGCCCCGCCGCGAACGGTTCGGTGCCCGGCACCACCTGGGGAAGCAGCTCGGCCAGCGGCTCCCTGGCGAGGGCGTCTGCGGCGCCGACGAAGAACACCTCGCCGTTCGGCAGCTCGGGCAGCGCCTCGATGAGCACGCCGGTGAACTCGGCGGCGTCGCGGGCGTCCACGTAGTTGAACAGCGACACCCCGCCCAGCTCGGGCCGGTCCAGGCGCTCGGTGAGCGTGTGGCCCGACTGCGTGGGGGCGCCGGCCCACTCCTCGGGGGCGATGACGAAGCACGGCCTGATGGCGGCGAAGTGCGTGGTGCCGGCCTCGGCGAACGTCTTCATGGTCTGCTCGGCGGTCACCTTGGACAGGTTGTACGCGTTCCAGGGCCGCACCGGGTGCTCCTCGTCGATCGGCAGGTACGCCGGCGCCCACCCGCCCGGCGCCCCGTAGCCGATCACCGTGGGGCTGCTGGCGATCACCACGTTCCGCACGCCGAGCGTCACCGAGGCCTCGCACACGTTGAACGCGAGCTGCGTGTTGACCTTGAAGATCACCGACTCGGGCCGGCTGAACGGCGTGGCGATGGCCGCCAGGTGGATCACCGACTCGGGGCGGAAACGCGCGACGACCTCGAACGCCTCTCCCGTGTCGGTGAGGTCGGCCGGTAAGACGGCGGCGGCCTCCGCCGGTGTCCCGGGGGCGCTGTCGACGCCGATGACCTCGTGCCCGGCCGCCGCCAGCGTGGCGACCACACTGCGGCCGAGGCGTCCTGCGCTTCCGGTGACGAGGACTCTGCTCACCGTGAGGGGCTCCTTCAAGACTGCAAACAGTTGCACTAAACCTTTGTGTCCCCAGGGCCGGGGCGTCAAGAGGGGATTTCGTGGCGCTGGTGCTACCAGGGGGTTTCCGGCTGGTCCGGGTACGGGGTAGACCGGCAAGCGCTTTCAGCGTACCCATGGGTTCTGCAAGCGGTTGCGTTAGGGTGGGCATTTGTGACAGTGACGATTCGTGATGTGGCCCGGGCGTCCGGCGTGCATGTGTCCACGGTGTCGCGGACGTTCTCCGCGCCCCACATGGTCAACGCCGCCACCCGTAGCAGGGTGCTGACGGTGGCCGAGGAGCTGGGCTACCGCCCCAACCGGGCGGCGCGGGCGCTCACGACCGGGCGCACGCACAACCTCGGGCTCATCGTGGCCGACATCGCCAACCCGTTCTTCCCCCCGCTGATCAAGGCGGCGCACGCGGCCGCCAGGCAGCGCGACTACCACCTGTTCGTGGCCGACACCGACGAGGAGCCGGCCGCCGAGGAGGAGCTGATCCAGGCGTTCTCCAAGCAGGTGGACGGCGTGGTGCTGTGCAGCCCGCGCTCCTCCAACAAGGTGCTGGAGCGGCTGGCCGAGCGGGTGCCGTTCGTGGTCATCAACCGGCGGCTGCGCGGCGCGGCCACCGTGCTGATGGACGTCGGCCACGGCGCGAGGCTCGCGGTCGAGCACCTGGCCGGGCTGGGGCACCGCCGTGTCGCCCTGGTCACGGGGCCGGCCGGCTCGTGGACGAGCGACGAGATCCGCACCGCCGCCGAGCAGGTGCCCGGCGTCGAGCTGGTGGTGATCGGGCCGAACCCGCCGACCGAGCGGGGCGGGTTCGGCGCCGCCGAGCGGGTGCGCGAGTCGGGGGCGACCGGCGTGCTCGCCTACAACGACCTCGTGGCCATCGGGCTCATCGAGGGGCTCGGCGATCTCGGGCTGGAGGTGCCGGGGGACGTCTCCGTGGTGGGGATCGACGATATCGTTCCAGGACGGCTCAATCGGCCCAAGCTGACCACTGTGGCCATGCCGACGGCCGCCGCCGGCCGGCTGGCGGTCGATCTGCTCATCCAGGAGGTGGCCGCCACGACGTCGCTGGAGACCCGGCTGGTCGTCAGGGACTCGACCGCAGCGCCACGATAGCGTGCCTGCTGCAACCGGTTGTACTAACCCAGAAGCAAATTCGTCTGACTTCTCCGGAGGGCACCCGTGTCACCTGCGGAAACGCTGTGGCGATATATCGGTAACGGCTATGTAACGCCTGCAAAGGGTTGACGTAACTTTCCCGGCAGCTATAGGAAAGCGCTATCCATTCACATTTCGCCGGAAGGTCCGTGATGACGAATGAGTTCCGTCATGGCTGACTCGGTGGCGGTGAAGCCCCGGAAGGCGGCGAGTCCACCCGCGCAGGGCGGTCACCGCTCCACCCAACGTTCCCGCCGCGAGGCGCGGGCGGCCTACCTCTTCCTGGCGCCCTGGTTCCTCGGCCTGCTCGTCATCACGATCGGTCCGATCTTCGCCTCTCTCTACCTCTCCTTCACCGACTACAGCCTCCTCCAGGAGGCCAAGTGGATCGGGATGGACAACTACGTCAGGATGTTCACCGAGGACCCGAGGTTCATCGCCTCGCTCAAGGTGACCACCATCTACGTGGTCGTCTCGGTCCCGTTGCAGTTGGCCTTCGCCCTCGCGCTCGCACTGGTGCTCGACCGCGGGCTGCGCGGCCTGTCGTTCTACCGCTCGATCTTCTACCTGCCCTCGCTGCTGGGCGGCAGCGTGGCCATCGCCATCCTCTGGCGCAAGGTGTTCGGCGCGGACGGCCTGGTCAACGCGGTGCTCGGGATCTTCGGCATCGAAGGCCAGGGCTGGGTGGGCGACCCCGACACCGCGCTCGGCACGCTGATCCTCCTGCACGTCTGGACGTTCGGCGCCCCGATGATCATCTTCCTGGCCGGCCTGCGCCAGATCCCGTCGAGCTACTACGAGGCAGCGGCGGTGGACGGCGCGGGCGTGCTCCGGCAGTTCAAGTCGATCACGATGCCGCTGCTGACGCCGATCATCTTCTTCAACCTCGTGCTGGAGATCATCAAGTCGTTCCAGTCGTTCACGCAGGCGTTCATCGTGAGCAACGGCAAGGGCGGCCCCGCCGACTCGACGCTGTTCTACACCCTCTACCTCTACCTCAAGGGCTTCAAGAGCTACGACATGGGCTACGCGGCCGCGATGGCGTGGGTCCTGCTGCTCATCATCGCGGCCCTCACCGGGGTGAACTTCCTCGCTTCCAAGTATTGGGTCTTCTATGGCGACGACAAGTAGGCGGCCGGTCCCGGTCCTGTTCCGCCCGCTCCAGGGCGGACCGCTGGTCAAGCACGTGCTGCTGATCGGCTTCGGCCTGGTCATGTTGTACCCGCTGCTCTGGATGATCTCCAGCTCGCTCAAGCCGGAGGAGCTGATCTTCCGGGAGCCCGGCCTGCTGCCCAGCACGGTCACGCTGGAGAACTACACCGAGGGCTGGTACGCGCTCAAGCACCCCTTCGGCTACTACCTGTGGAACTCGGCCGTGATCACCGCGCTGTCGGTGGTGGCGAACCTGGTGGCCTGCTCGCTGGCCGCGTACGCCTTCGCCCGGCTGAACTTCCCGCTGAAGAAGCTCTGGTTCGCCCTCATGCTGGGCACGATCATGCTGCCGCACCACGTGGTGCTCGTGCCGCAGTACATCATGTTCTCCGAGCTCGACCTGATCAACACCATCTGGCCTCTGGTGATGCCCAAGGTGCTGGCGACGGACGCGTTCTTCGTCTTCCTGATGGTGCAGTTCATCCGTACACTGCCCAGAGAGTTGGACGAGGCGGCCGAGATCGATGGGGCGGGATACTGGCGGATTTACCTCAGGGTCGTCATGCCGCTCTGCCTGCCGGCTCTGGCCACGACCGCGATCTTCACGTTCATCTGGACGTGGAACGACTTCCTCAGCCAGCTTCTTTACCTCAACAACCCGGACAACTTCACCGTTCCGGTGGCACTTCGTACGTTCCTGGACTCCAGCAGCGACTCGTCCTGGGGGCCGATGTTCGCCATGTCGATCCTCGCGCTGGGGCCGATCTTCGGTTTCTTCCTGGTCGGTCAGAAGTACCTGATCCGCGGCGTGGCCACCACCGGCCTGAAGTAGTCCTTTCCCCCCACCCCCCAACAGAACACCCCCTAGGAGGTAGAGCCGTGAGCTCTGGCAAGAAGATGTGGTCGGCGGCGCTGCTGGCCACCGCCGTGCTGGCGGTCACCGCGGCGTGCGGCAGTGGCGGCAGCGGCGGTGAGACCGCCGACGGCAAGATCAAGCTGCGCTTCTCCTACTGGGGCAGCGACGCTCGGCAGAAGATGACCGAAGAGGCCATCAAGAAGTTCGAGGCCAAGAACCCCACCATCGACGTCGAGGGCGAGTTCTCCGACTTCGCCAGCTACTACGAGACGCTGTCCACGAAGGTCGCCGGCAACGACGCGCCGGACGTGATCACGCTGGAGATCCGCGGCCTGCGCGAGTACGCCGACCGCGGCACGCTGGCCGACCTGGCCAGCAAGGTCAACACGGCCGACATCGACGCCAAGGTCCTGTCCACGGGCGCGATCGACGGCAAGCAGTTCGCCATCCCGACCGGCGTCAACGCCTTCTCGCTGATCGTCAACCCGGCCGCGGTCGAGAGCAGCGGCGCCAAGCTGCCCGACGACACCTCGTGGACCTGGGACGACTTCGTGCAGTTCGCCTCGAAGATCACCTCGGGGAGCGGTGGCAAGCAGATCGGCACCCAGCTCAGCTGGAACCCGGCCTACCTCCAGATCTACGCCGCGCAGAAGGGCGAGCCCTTCTACAACGGCAACAAGCTCGGCCTGAGCCCTCAGACCGTCAAGGACTGGTGGGGCATCATGCAGAACCTGATCAAGACCAAGGGCGCCCCCGAAGCCGCCAAGAGCTCCGAGATCGGCGCCACCAGCATCGACCAGTCGCTGCTCGGCACCAACACCGGCGCGATGGGCATGTGGTGGAGCAACCAGCTCGGCGCGGCGGCGAAGGCGTCCGGCCAGAACCTGGAGCTGCTGCGCATGCCGAAGGTCCAGGGCGCGAGCACCGGCGGCATGTTCCTGCAGCCCGCCATGTTCTACACCGCCTCCTCCAAGTCCGCGCACGCGGCCGAGGCGGCCAAGTTCATCGACTTCATGGTCAACGACCCGGAGGCGGGTCAGATCATCCTCAGCGACCGCGGCCTGCCCGCCAGCTCCAAGGTGCTGGCGGCGGTCAGGGACAAGCTGCCGGACGCCGACAAGAAGACGCTCGACTTCCTCGACAAGACCCGCGGCGAGATGTCCGACCCGCCGGCCGCCCCGCCGAAGGGCGCCAGCGCCATGGAGGACATCCTCACCCGGTACTCCGAGGAGGTCATGTTCGGCCGGATGACGCCTGACGACGCCGCCCAGAAGTTCATCACGGAGGCGAACGCCTCCATCGCCGGCTAAGGAGAGACATGAGGTACGCGTTCGTCGGGCTCGGGCACCGCGCGCAGATGTACGTCGACGCGCTGCTCGGAGAGTGGCGTGACGCCGGCACCATCGTCGCCCTGTGCGACCTCAACCGGACCCGCATGGACTACTACGTCGAGCGGATCGGCCAGGAGGTGCCGTGCTTCGCGCCCGACGAGTTCGACAAGGTGCTCGAGCTCGCCGACGCGGTCATCGTCACGACCGTCGACGCCACGCACGCCCGCTACGTGTGCGCGGCGCTCGACGCCGGTCGGGACGTCATCGTCGAGAAGCCGCTCACCGTGGACGCCGAGGGCTGCGCGGCCATCGCCGCCGCGGCCGAGCGCAGCAGCGGCAAGCTGATCGTCACGTTCAACTACCGCTACTCGCCGCGCAACTCCGCGGTGCGCCGGCTGCTCATGGAGGGCGCGATCGGCGAGGTGACCTCCGTGCACTTCGAGTGGACGCTGGACACCATCCACGGCGCCGACTACTTCCGCCGCTGGCACCGGCAGCGGGCCAGCTCGGGCGGGCTGCTCGTGCACAAGTCGACCCACCACTTCGACCTGGTCAACTGGTGGCTCGACGCCGCGCCCGAGCTCGTCTTCGCCCAGACCGACCTGCGTTTCTACGGCGCCGGCAACGCCAGGAAGCGCGGCCTCGACGAGCGCCCCGAGCGAGGGCAGGGCGCTCCGGGGCTCGGCTCGGACCCGTTCATCCTGGACATCTCCGCCGACCCCCGGCTCAAGCGCCTCTACCTGGACGCCGAGCACGAGGACGGCTACGTCAGGGACCAGGACGTCTTCGGCGAGGGCATCGACATCGACGACAACATGTCGGTGCTGGTGCGCTACACCAACCGGGCGGTCCTCACCTACTCGCTGCACGCCCACGCTCCGTGGGAAGGCTACCGGGTCGCCTTCAACGGCACCGCCGGGCGGCTGGAGCTGGACGTCGTCGAGCGGGAGTGGACGCCGCCGCACGCGGCCGTCGACCCGAGCGCGGCGGCCAAGGAGCACGCCACCGGCTCGTCGGAGCGGCTGCTGCTGCGGCGGCACTGGAGCGAGCCCGAGGAGATCCCCATCGAGAACGGCGCGGGCGGGCACGGAGGCGGCGACCGGCTGCTGCTGAACGACGTCTTCCGCGGGCCGGACAACGACCCGCTGGCCCGCCAGGCGGGCTACCGCGACGGCATCCGCAGCGTGCTCACCGGCGTCGCCGCCACCGTCTCCGCCCGCACGGGCGCCCCGGTCCACCTGTCGGACCACGGCACCCGTGTCAGCTGAGCTCTTCCGGGAGCTGGCCGGGGTCGCCGGGGCGCAGTTCGGGGTCTACCCCGAGCCCGGTCCGGGGCTGCGGGCGGCGGCACGGGACGCGATGGGGGTGCTCGACCTGCGCGCCGGTGACGTGCGGGTCGAGCGCTCCTGGACCGACGGCGACCTGTACGGCGAGGAGCTGTCCTGGTCCGTCGGCTTCGGCCCGCGCACCCGCGCCTTCCTCCTCAAGCCCGCGGACGCGACGGGTCCACTCCCCGGCGTGGTGGCGCTGCACTGCCACGCCGGCATGAAGTGGGCCGGCAAGGAGAAGATCGCCGACGCCCCCGAGGGCCCGTCCCCGGAGGTCGCGAGACTGCGCACGGAGCTCTACGGCGGCCGGGCGTTCGCCAACGCCCTGGCCCGCCGCGGCTTCGTGGTCCTCGCGCACGACGTGTTCGTGTGGGGCAGCCGCCGCTTCCCGCTCGACCTCCCGCCGGGCCCGGAGAGCGAGGCCGACCGCTACGACGCGGCCGCCCGCGACCACGAGCACGTGGTGGCCAAGCACTGCGCCGTGCTCGGCACCTCGTTCACCGGCGTCGTCGCCGGCGAGGACCTGGCCGCCGCGGCGTACCTGCGCTCCCGTCCCGACGTGTCGAGGACCGGCTGCGCGGGCCTGTCGGGCGGCGGCCTGCGCGCCGGGCTGCTCGGCGCGTTCGACGAGCACATGGACGCGGTCGTGGTGGCCGCGATGGCCAGCAGCTACCGCGACCTGCTGGACGGGCACGTGGCCCGGCACACCTGGATGTTCTACCCGCCGGGCCTGCCGCGCCTGGCCGACTGGCCGGACCTGGTGGCCGCCCGCGCGCCCGCCCCCCTCATGGTCCAGTACGCCACCCGCGACGAGTTGTTCCCCGCCGCGGGCATGCGCCGCGCCCACGAGACGATCACCGCCCGCTACCGGGACGCGCCCGGCGCGTACGAGGCGGTCTTCGCCGACGTGCCGCACAGCTTCGACGTGCCGATGCAGGACCGGGCCTTCGACTGGCTGGCCGGCGCCCTCGCCTAGGAATGTGATCAAGCCGTTGGCCGCGGTGCCAGGGGATCCCGTCCCCGAGCACGTACCGTCGCCGTCGAGCGTCGCACAACGCGGAGCCGTTACGGTCCCGGATGCCGTTTGACATGCTTGGTAGCTTGTCGGCCGAGGCGTCCCAGCGGGGAGCCCCGGAAGCGACACAGCGGAGATCGGCGGGTGACCACGATGGCTCCCGACAGGCGACGCCCCAGGCCGAGACGCCTGGACCAGGAGGCCATGGATCCTGGACGGCGCGATCGAGCGCTGCACTCCCTGTTCGCCAGCGCCCGCGCCCTGACGGCCCTCGGCGAGCCCGACGAGGTGCTGGCGGCGATCGTCAAGCACGCTCATGACCTCGTGGGCACCGACTTCACCTATCTATCGGTCATCGACGAGAACGGAAACCTCAGCCTGCGGGCCCACGAAGGGGTTTTCTCCTCGGTGTTCCGTACCGCTCGCGTCCCCATCAGCACGGGGGTGGGCGCCAAGGTCATCGAGTCGGCGGCTCCGTACTGGACCGTCGACTACCTGGCCGACGAGACCCTGGACCACGACCCGGGTTTCGACGAGGTGGTCCGTACCGAGGGCATGAAAGCGCTGCTGGGCGTGCCGTTGCTGGTCTCCGGGGCGGTCGTCGGCGTGCTGTACGCCGCCGACAGGCAACGGCGCTCCTTCGCCGGTGACGAGGTCGGCATGCTGGCCGCGTTCGCGGACCACGCGGCGGTCGTACTGGAGAACGCCCGTCTCTATCAGGAAGCCCGCCGCGCGCTCGACGACCTCCGCCAGGCCTACAGCACCATCGAGGCCCAGGTGGAGACCATGCGCCGCGCGGCGGCGATTCATGAGGACCTGACCCGGCTGGTGCTCGACGGCGGTCACGCCGGGGAGGTCGCCGAGATGCTCGTGGCGCACCTCGGAGGCCGGGTCACCGTCTACGACAGGACCGGACAGATCCAGGCATCGCGCTGCGCGCAAGGTCCGGCCGAGGCGTCGTCCCCGGTCTCCTCGGCGGTGTTCGCTGAGACGCGCCGCGCGGGACGGCGCCGCGAGCACCTCGACCCGGACGGCCGCAGGCACCAGATCGTCGCGGTTCTGGCCGGTGAGACCCTTCTCGGCCATGTGGTGCTCACCAGGGCAGAGCCGATCACCGACGCCGAGGAGGACACTCTCGAACGCGCGGCGCAGATCGTCGGCCTGCTCACGCTGACGCAGGAGGCCATGGTCGAGGCGGAGAACCGGGTCAGGGGCGAACTCCTGACCGAGGTTCTGCGCGGGCACACGATCGACGACGGGCTCCGGGCCCGGGCTTCGGCCCGGGGCGTGGATCTGGACCGGCTGACCGGCCTGATCATCGCCGACGCCGGCGCGGAGCGCGTGGCGGAGATGGGGCGCCGCCTGCACGCGATGGCGGAAGACTGGCAGGGGCTGGCAGGTGAGCACCTGGGCTCGGCCGTCATGTTGCTCACCGCGGAAGACGTCCCCGCCGCGGCACGTGCCGTCCATCGGCGGTTGAAGGCGGAGACCGAAGCGCCGGTGCTCGTCGTGTCCGGCCGGGCGACGGACCGGCCCGACTGGGTCGCCACCTTCACCCTGACCGCCCGCTGCCTTTCCGTGGCGAAGGTCCTGGGCGACGCGGACCGCGCCGTGAGCACGCAGGACTACGAGCTGTACGCCCTGGCCTTCGACCCCGCGCGCGACAAGGAGCTGAGGCACTTCCTGTCCAGCACCATCGGGCCGCTGCTGGACTACGACCGGCGCCGGTCCACCGATCTGCTGCCGACGCTGGCCGCGTATTTCGACGCCTCGGGAAACGTCGCCCAGGCCGCACGGCATCTGCACGTCCACGTCAACACGATGCTGAAGCGCCTCGACCGGATCAGCGAACTCTTGGGCCCCGGCTGGCGCGACCCCGAGCCCGGCCTGCGGATCCATCTGGCGGTACGCCTGCACAAGCTGTCTCGGTCGAGCCGATAAGGAAGCTCGCACCCTTGTGCGGTGCACACACCATCGGTTGCCAAACGGTGGAAGACCTTTCCATTCCCGGGCGATGAGCCCGCACTGGAGGATGGAGAACAGCTGGAAGGGAGAAACCGATGGTCAACACCCTGCCCGACATGGTGGAGGACACGCGGGTCGCGGTTATCGGTGCCGGCCTGATGGGGCACTCGATCGCGGGGGTGTTCGCCGGTGCGGGGTCTCAGGTGTCGCTCTTCGACACGCACGAGCCCGCGCTGCGGCAAGGGCTGGCCGACATGAGACGGCAACTGCTCGATCCCGAGGCCGCCGACGGCGTCAGGATCTGCTCCGAGCTTCCGGCCGCCGTAGCCGCCGCTCACCTGGTCATCGAGGCCGTCCCAGAGCGGCTGGAACTCAAGCAACGCATCTTCGCCGAGGTCAGCGACCTTGCTCCCGAGGCGGTCATGGCGACCAACACGTCGGTCCTGAAGATCGCCGAGGTCGGCCGGAGGGCCGACCGCCGCCGGGTTCTCGGCACCCACTGGTTCAACCCGCCCCACCTCGTCCCGCTGGTCGAGGTGGTCGAGTCGGATGCGACGGATCCGGCCTGCGTGGCATGGGTGATGGGCGTGCTGCGGCAGGCGGGGAAACTGCCGGTGCACGTCCGGCGGGACATCCCCGGCTTCCTCGGCAACCGCCTTCAGCACGCCATGTGGCGCGAGGCGCTGCACCTGGTCGAGACCGGCGCCTGCGACGCCGAGACGATCGACCTCGTCGTACGCAACGGCTTCGGTCTGAGGCTGCCCGCCATGGGCCCGATCGAGAACGCCGACTACGTCGGCCTCGACCTGGTGCTGGCCGTCCACGAATACCTGTTCCCGCACCTGAGCCGCGACGAGGAGCCCAGCCGCCTGCTCCGCGAAGCCGTCGACGCCGGACGCCTGGGCGCCAAGACCGGGGCCGGCCTCCTCACCTGGCCGCCCGGCCGGCAGGACGAGGCCAGGAAGCGGCTCGACGCCCAACTGACGGCCGAGAACGACAACCCGGCCGCCCCGCGAGACTGAGCGGTCTTCCCCCAGGCCCTATCACCCAGGCAAGCATGTAAGAGGTCTGTCATGAGCACACCCCCCGACACCCCCACGACGCCGGCCGCCTATCTCACCGGGACCCGGCAGGTGTGGGCACGGTTGATACCGGTCATTCTCCTCGCGTACGTACTCAACTTCCTGGACCGGACGAACATCGCGCTGGCCAAGAACCACCTCGAAGTCGACCTCGGAATCTCGGCCGCGGCCTTCGGCCTCGGCGCCGGCCTGTTCTTCCTCGCCTACTGCACGCTCGAGATTCCCAGCAACATCATGTTGCACCGGGTGGGTGCCCGCCGCTGGATCAGCCGGATCGTCATCAGCTGGGGAGCCATCTCCACGCTCACCATGTTCGTGCAGAACGAGACCACCTTCTACATCATGCGGTTGCTGCTCGGCGTCGCCGAAGCAGGGTTCTATCCCGGGATGCTCTTCTACTTCACGCTGTGGTTCGCCCCTCGGGATCGGGCCATCGCGATCGGCGTCCTGCTCATGGCGCCACAGGTCGCCACCGTCTTCGGCAGCCCACTGGGTGGCGCGCTGATGACTCTGGACGGCAACCTGGGGCTGCACGGCTGGCAGTGGATGCTCCTTCTGGAGGGCCTGCCCACCGTGCTCTTCGGCTTCTTCCTGTGGTTCTACCTGCCGGACGGCCCCGCCGACGCGCGCTGGCTCAAGGCCGAGGAGAAGCAGGCCCTGCTCGAAGCCACGGGCGACGGCCAGGCCGCCGATCATTCCGTACGTCGCGCGCTCAAGTCGGTCTTCTCCAGCGGCGCCCTGCTCCTGATCGCGGTCATCTACTTCGTCACGCAACTGTGCGTGTACGGCATCACGTTCTTCATGCCGAGCATCATCGAAGCCGCAGGTGTCAAGGGGTCCTTCCAGATCGGCGCCATGGCCGGCCTGCCCGCCATCGGCGCCCTCATCGGCGTCTACGTCTATCCCCGCCTGTACCGCGCCTACGGCAGGCCGATCCTCTTCGCCGCCGTCGCCATGGCGGGCGCCGCGGTGGCCACGTACGTGGCGTCGGCCAGCGGCGTCGCCGGAGCCTTGGTGTCGCTCGCCGTCATGCAGTTCTTCGTCACCGGCACCGCGCCCGTGCTCTGGTCGGTGGCCATGAGCCGGATGAGCGGGGTGCAGTCGGCCGCCGGCCTCGCCATGATCAACTCCATCGGCCTGCTCGGCGGCTTCTTCGGCCCGAACCTGTTCGGGATCGCCGAGAGCCGGACCGGCGATCCGGCCAGCGCCATCCTGCTTCTCACCGGCGCCTGCTGCCTGGCCCTGGTCGCCGTGGCGGTGCTACGGCGACTCGTCGGCAAGGACGCGGCCTCAGCCAGGGCCGTGGAGGCCTGAGTTGCGACTTCTCGGGAGGTGGCCGTCGTGGCCGCACGCAAAGTAATCATCACCTGCGCGGTGACCGGGGCGATCCACACGCCGTCGATGTCCAGGTTCCTCCCCGTGTCGCCCCAGGAGATCGCGGAGGCCGCCATCGGAGCGGCGGAGGCGGGGGCGGCCGTCGTACACCTGCACGCCCGCGACCCCCGCGACGGCCGGCCCTCCCAGGACCCCGCTCACTTCGCCCCTGTCCTTGAAGCGATCAAGCGCAACAGCGACGTGGTGATCAACCTGACCACGGGCGGCGCACCCCACATGGGCGTCGACGAACGGTTGCGCCCGGTCGCCGAGTTCAAGCCGGAGCTCGCCTCCCTGAACATGGGATCCATGAACTTCGGCCTCTTCCCGATGCTGGAGAGGTTCAAGGAGTTCGAGCACGACTGGGAACGCCAGGCGCTGGAGAACAGCCGCGACATCGTGTTCAGGAACACCTTCGCCGACATCGAACGCATCCTCGACCTCGGCAGCGGCAACGGGACCAGGTTCGAGTACGAATGCTACGACGTCTCCCACCTGTACAACCTGGCCCACTTCCACGACAGGGGCCTGACCCAGGGGCCCCTGTTCGTGCAGTCGGTGTTCGGGCTGCTGGGCGGCATCGGCCCGCACCCGGAGGACGTCCTGCACATGCGGCGGACCGCGGACCGGCTGCTCGGCGACGCCTACACCTGGTCCGTCCTCGGAGCCGGCCGGCACCAGCTCCCGCTGGCCAGTATGGGGGCCGCCATGGGCTCCAACGTGCGGGTCGGCCTGGAGGACTCGCTGTGGCTGGGCCCAGGACGGCTCGCCGAGAGCAACGCGCACCAGGTCGAGCGCATCCGAACCATCCTGGAGTCGCTGAGCCTCGAAGTCGCCACGCCGGACGAGGCCCGCCGGCTGCTCGCGCTCAAGGGCGGGGACCGCGTCGGCTTCTGACCTCGTCCAGAGGCCGGGGCCGGGTCAGGCCCGCGTGGCCACGCAGGCTCCGGCGGTGGGCTCCAGCACGAACAGCCGTGCGGCCGGCGGGGCCGACTCTCCACGAAGGATCGATCTCGTTCCGTCAGCTGTGGAATGTCCGGCCGGAACCTCACCTTGGGCCAGGGCTGGATGGGCTTCGTCGAAGATGTCCGCTGCACTCGCGGCGCGACGTGGTTCGATGCGGCCGAACCGGCCGGCGATCGGGGTCATCAGCTCGTTGAAGATGACCACCAGCCGTCAGGGTCTCACGGCCACCGCACGATCTTTTGTTGTCTTCACGAACTCCGAATGATCACGCGGTGGCCGGCGCCCTCGCCTAGTTGCCGCTCTTCCACTGGGCGAGGAGCTTGTCGTAGTCGACGGTGGCCGGCTTGCCGCGCTCGTCGGCCAGCTTGGCCACCGGCGCGCCCGGCTGGTCCAGCCACTGCTGGGCGGGCTGCTCGGGGTTGAGCTTGGGCGCGCAGGCGCCGCCGTAGCCGACCCGCTCCAGCCGGGACAGGATCTCGTCCTGCTGCTTGGCGAGGTTGTCCATCGACTGCTGCGGCGTGGTCTCGCCGGTCACGGCGGTGGCCACGTTCTGCCACCAGAGCTGGGCCAGTTTGGGGTAGTCGGGGACGTTCGTCCCGGTGGGGGTCCACTGCTTGCGGGCGGGGGAGCGGTAGAACTCGATGAGGCCGCCGTACTTCTTCGCGTTGTCGTCGAAGTACGCGCTCCTGATGTCGGAGTCCCTGATGAAGGTCAGCCCGGTGATCGTCTTCTTCAGCGACACCGTCTTGGACGTGACGAACTGCGCGTACAGCCAGGCGGCGGCCCGCCGCTCCTTCGGGGTGTTCTTCAGCAGCGTCCACGAGCCCGCGTCCTGGTAGCCGAGCTTATGACCCTCCTTCCAGTACGCGCCGTGCGGGCTCGGCGCCATCCGCCACTTCGGCGTGCCGTCGGCGTTGACGACCGGCAGGCCGGGCTTGGTCAGGTCGGCGGTGAACGCGGTGTACCAGAAGATCTGCTGGGCGATCGCGCCCTGCGCGGGCACCGGGCCCGACTCGCTGAAGTTCATGCCCGCGGCCTCCTTGGGCGCGTACTTCTTCAGCCAGTCGATGTACTTCACCAGCGCGTACACCGAGGCGGGGCCGTTGGTGTCGCCGCCACGGGTGACGGACGAGCCGACCGGGCGGCAGTTCTCGACCCGGATGCCCCAGTCGTCCACGGGCAGGCCGTTGGGGATGCCGGGGTCGCCGTTGCCCGCCATCGACAGCCAGGCGTCGGTGAAGCGCCAGCCCAGCGACGGGTCCTTGCGGCCGTAGTCCATGTGGCCGTAGACCTTCTTGCCGTCGATCGTGCCGTCGCCGTTGACCTTGTTGGTGAAGAAGTCGGCGATGTCCTCGTAGGCCGCCCAGTTGACCGGGACGCCGAGGTCGTAGCCGTACAGGTCCTTGAACTGCTTCTTGATCGCCGGATCGGTGAACCAGTCGTAGCGGAACCAGTAGAGGTTGGCGAACTGCTGGTCGGGGAGCTGGTAGATCTTCTTGTCCGGGCCGGTGGTGAAGCTGATGCCGATGAAGTCGTTCAGGTCGAGGGTGGGCGAGGTGACGTCCTTGCCCTCGCCGGCGATGTAGTCCGACAGCGGCAGCACGTACGTGCCGCGCGAGTGGGTGCCGATGAGGTCGGAGTCGTTGACGTAGGCGTCGTAGATGTTCTGGTTGCCCTGGATCTGGGTCTGGAGCTTCTCGATGACGTCGCCCTCCTGGATCAGGTCGTGCTTGATCCTGATCCCGGTGATCTCGGTGAACGCCTTGGCGAGCTGCTGGGACTCGTACTCGTGGGTGGTGATCGTCTCCGACACGACGTTGATCTGCATGCCCCGGTAGGGGGCCGCGGCCTTGATGAACCAGTCCATCTCGGCGAGCTGCTGGTCCTTCGACAGCGTGCTCGGGGTGAACTCCCGCGTCACCCACCGCTGCGCCGCCGCCTTCCCGTCGGCCTCACGGAAGTCGCTCGACGGCCGCTGCGCGCCCTGCGCGCAGGCGGTGGCCGCGAGGACCAGCGCGGCCAGTGCCGCGGTGACGGACCTGCCTGCCCGATGCGTCATCGCTGGGCTCCTCTCCTGTCAGCCCCATATCCCGATCACGACCACCACGAGGACCGCGCAGCCGAGCGCGAGCCACATGGACAGGTCGGTGACGGCCATCCAGCCGACCAGTACGACCGCCGCGCCGATCAGCCCGATGTAGAGCCGGTCGCCGCGGTCGGTCTCGATGCGCAGAAAGCCCCGCCTGGCCACGGGAGGGGAGAAGTGGCCCCAGACCGTCATGACGACCAGCAGCAGCGCCAGCCCGGCGAACACCAGCGCCGTCGGCGGGGTCCACACCATCCACTCGAACATCCGGCTACACCCTCCCCAGCGCGAAGCCCTTGGCGATGTAGTTGCGCACGAACCAGATGACGACCGCGCCGGGCACGATCGTGAGCACCCCGGCGGCGGCCAGCAGCCCCCAGTCCACCCCGGCCGCGCTGACCGTCCTGGTCATGGTCGCGGCGATCGGCTTGGCGTCCACCGACGTGATGGTCCGCGCGATCAGCAGCTCCACCCAGCTGAACATGAAGCAGAAGAACAGCGTCACGCCGATCGCCGAGCGGATCAGCGGCAGGAAGATCCGGACGAAGAAGCGCGGCAGCGAGTAGCCGTCCACGGCCGCGGTCTCGTCGATCTCGCGCGGGATGCCGGACATGAACCCCTCCAGGATCCACACCGCGAGCGGCACATTGAACAGCATGTGCGCGACGGCCACGCCGAGATGCGTGTCGAACAGGCCCACGGCCTGGTAGATCTGGAAGAACGGCAGCAGGAACACGGCGGGCGGGGCCATGCGGTTGGTCAGCAGCCAGAAGAACAGGTGCTTGTCGCCGGCGAAGCGGAAGCGCGAGAACGCGTACGCCGCGGGCAGCGCCACGACCAGCGACATCACCGCGTTCATCGAGGTGTAGACGATCGAGTTGAGATAGCTCGAATACCACGACGGGTCGCCGAAGAAGGTCTGGTAGTTCTCGAACGTCACCCGCTGCGGGATCAGCGAGAAACTGCCGAGGATGTCCTCGTTCGGGCGGATCGACATGCCGAACATCCACAGCAGCGGCAGCATGAGGGTGGCCACGTACAACCAGAAGACCGTGCGCGCCCAGGGGAGCCGCCCGCCGGTGGTCCGCGCCATCGCGCTCACCTCCCCGACCTGGTCAGCGCGGTGAAGAAGACGTAGCAGAGGATCTGCACGACGAGGAAGTAGATCAGCGAGAACGCCCCCGCAGGCCCCACGTCGAACTGCCCGACGGCCATCTTCGACAGCAGGATGCTGAGGAACGTCGTCGCGTTGCCAGGACCGCCGCCGGTCACCACGAACGGCTCGGTGTAGATCATGAAGCTGTCCATGAACCGCAGCAGGATCGCGATCGTCAGCACCCCGCGCAGCCGCGGGAGCTGGATGTGGCGGAACGTCGCCCAGGCCGAGGCCCCGTCGATCTGCGCGGCCTGGAAGTACGGCTGCGGGATCGACCGCAGCCCCGCGTAGGCGAGCAGCGCGACGAGCGGCGTCCAGTGCCACACGTCCATGACGAGGATCGTGATCCAGGCGTCGGTGGAGTCGAGCGTGTAGTTGTAGTCCACGCCGAGCAGGTTGGCGACCGTCCAGCCGCCGAGGCCGATGTCGGGGCGGGCGAAGATCTGCCAGATCGTGCCGACCACGTTCCACGGGATGAGCAGCGGCAGCGCCACCAGCACCAGCGCCACCGACACCCAGACCCCGCGGCGCGGCATCGCCACCGCGATCGCCACCCCGAGCGGGATCTCCACCAGCAGCACCTGGGCGGAGAACAGCAGCGTGCGGACGAACGCCTCGCGGTTCTCCGGCCGCCGTACGGCCTCGTAGAACCAGTCGAGGCCGACGAACACCCGGTCGGTGGGGCTGAAGACGTCCTGGACGGAGAAGTTGACCACGGTCATCAGCGGGATCACCGCCGTGAACGCCACCGACACGACCACCGGCAGCACCAGCAGCCAGGCCCGGTTGGCGCGGCGCCGCGGATCGGGCCGCGTCACGCCGCCCCCTTTCCGGTGAGCGGCCCGAGCGAGCCGCATCTGACCTGGTCACGGAAGAGGAACGCGCGCTCCGGCGGGAAACGCAGGCACACGGCGGCGCCCGGCTCGTACGCGGTGCCCGCCTCGGTCCTGGCCACCACCGGATGCTCGCCGACCAGGGCGTGGACCAGGTCGTAGGCCCCCATGCGGTCCACGCCGGAGACGCGGGCCGGCACGCCGGGCGCGGCGCCGAGCTCCACGAACTCAGGCCGCACCCCGATCCGTACGGGGCCGGGCGGCAGCTTCTCGCCGTCGGCCAGGGCCGCTTGAGCGGCGGTGTCGGGCAGGGCCGCGCCGGCGTCGGCGCCGGCCACCCTGACCACGCCGCCGGCGATCTCGGCGGGCAGCATGTTCATGCCGGGCGAGCCGATGAAGTGCCCGACGAACTCGTGCGCCGGCGACAGGAACAGCTCGGCCGGCTCGCCCGCCTGCACGATCGCCCCCTCGTTGACCACCACGACCTCGTCGGCGAAGGTCAGCGCCTCGGTCTGGTCGTGGGTGACGTAGATCAGCGTGTGCCCGGTGTCGCGGTGGATCTCCTTGAGCTTGCTGCGCAGCGTCCACTTCAGCGCCGGGTCCACGACGGTCAGCGGCTCGTCCAGCAGCACGGCCGCCACCTCGTGCCGGACCAGGCCCCGGCCCAGGCAGACGATCTGCTGGCGGCCGGGGTCGAGGCGGCGCGAGCGGCGGCCGAGCACGGGGTCGAGCCCGAGCAGCCGGGAGACCTCGCGCACCCGCCGGTCGATCTCCTGCTTCGGGCGGCGGCGGTTGCGCAGCGGGAAGGCGAGGTTGTCGTAGACGGACATCTCCTCGTACAGGACGGGGAACTGGAAGACCTGCGCGATGTCGCGGCCCGCCGTGGGCACGCCGGTGACGTCCCGGCCGTCGAACAGCACCCGGCCCTCGGTGGGCGTGAGCAGGCCCGAGATGATGTTGAGCAGCGTCGTCTTGCCGCAACCGCTGGGGCCGAGCAGCGCGTACGCCCGCCCGCTCCGCCACGTCCACGTCGTCGGCCGCAGCGCCCACGTCCGGCCGCCGTCGTAGCTGTGGGCGACGCCCTCCAGCCGGATGTCAGCCATGCAGGTCGACCTCCGCCCCGGAGAGCGGCAGCCGGTCGCCGCCCTCGTCGAAGACGAGGACGTGCGCGGGGTCCACGTACGCGCGGGTGGCCTCGCCCGGCTGGAACCGCCACGTGCCCGGCAGATGGGCGACCAGGTGCCGCTCGCCGCGCAGCAGCAGGTGCAGGAACGTGGCGCTGCCGGTCACCTCGGCCAGCCTGATCTCGGCGGGCAGCTCCACCGCGCCAGGGCCACGGGGGGCGAGGGTGACCTGGTGGGGGCGGATGCCGAGCAGCACCCCGCCCTCCGCGCTCCGGCCCTCGCGTACGACGCCGGGCAGCAGGTTGAGCGGGGGGTCGCTGAGCGTGGCGGCGACGGCGAGCGTGGGCGGGCGGGCGTACATCGCGGCCACGTCGCCGGTCTCCAGCACCCGGCCCTCGCCGAGCACCACCGTGGGCGCGGCGAACGTCAGCGCCTCGGCGGGGTCGGCCGTGGAGTAGAGCACGACGCCGGGCGCGTCCGCGAAACGGGCCTTGAGGTCGGCGCGGAGCTGCTCGCGCAGCTTGAAGTCCAGGTTGGCGAGGGGTTCGTCGAGGAGCAGCACGTCCACGGGGCGGGCCAGGGCGCGGGCGATGGCGGTGCGCTGCTGCTGGCCGCCCGACAGCTCGGCGGGGCGGCGGTCGAGCAGGCCGGCCAGGCCCATGAGCTCGGCCACCTCGCGCACCCGCCGGTCGATCGCGGGGCCACGGAAACGCCCGTCCAGGCGGAGCGGCGAGGCGATGTTCTCGTAAATCGTGAGCGACGGATAATTGATGAACCGCTGATAGACGAAGGCGATAGATCTGTTCCGGACGGAAATCGAGGTGACGTCCTTTCCGGCGACCAGGACCCGGCCGGAATCGGGGGGCTGTAATCCCGCGACGACCCGCATCAAGGTCGTCTTACCCGAGTTCAGCGGCCCGATCAGGGTCGTCAGTCCGGTGCCGGTTTCCAGTCGGATGTCGTCGAGCCAGATTTCTCCGCGCTGGCGTACGGAGACGCGATCGAGAATCAGCGTCACGTTCCCCGGTCCTCTCTGCTCGCCTCCATCTAACATGATCTGAAAATGCGTGCAAGGGCGGCGTTAAAGGTCCGGGCAACGGTGAACGGAAATGGCTATCGCGCGGCCGGCGTCGTGCCCGATCGCCGCGCCGCGGCGCTCACGCCGGAGCCCCCCGTTGATCCGGGAGGCCAGACGGCGATCCGCGCCGGTCGCCAAACCGGCCGGCCTGCGCCCCTCGCGCCCTGCCACCCTGTCGCCGGCTGACCGCATCGCATGGCGGCTTCGCGCCTATGTTGCTAACATGAATGTTACTAAGATCGATGTTAGTAACCTTGTTGTTAGTCTGCGTTCTGGGGGTGAGATGGCAACCTTCGTAGGGAGGCGGCGCGAGCTCGAGGCGCTGGATCGCGAGCTGAGCAAGGTGACGGCTGAGGTCGGTGGGGAGCGGCCCGGTCGGTGCTTGATGCTACGAGGCCGACGCCGGGTGGGTAAGTCGCGGTTGGTGGAGCGGTTCGCCGAGAGGTCTGGTGCGCCCTTCCTTTTCTACGCCGCCACAGGGGCGTCGCCGGAGGCGGACCTGGAGAGACTCAGCCGGGACGCGCAAACGTCCACCCTTCCGTTTGCGAATCTCCTGTCCGCCGCCCGTCCGGCGAGCTGGGATGCCGCCTTCGACGTACTGGCGGCGGCACTACCACAGGACCGGGCGAGTGTGGTGGTTCTGGACAAGGTGCCTTATCTGATGGACGAGGATGGCGCCTTCGAAGGCATGCTTCAGCGAGCCTGGGACCGGGCGCTGGAGACCAAGCCGGTTCTGCTGGTTCTCATCGGCTCCGACCTGTCGATGATGGAGGCGCTCAACAGCTACGGACGCCCATTCCATCAGCGCGGTCGGGAGATGGTGCTGGGTCCGCTCAACCCGGCGGAGGTGGGCGAGATGCTCGGCCTTGAGCCGGCCGCGGCCTTCGACGCGGCATTGATCACCGGTGGACTGCCCCTGATCTGCGCAGAGTGGCCGCACGGTGCGGGAATGTGGGATTTCCTGCGCGCGTCACTCAGCGATCCGGTCTCGGCCCTGCTGGTGTCGGCGGAGCGTTCGCTCGCTGCGGAGTTCCCCCAGCAGGTGCAGGCCCGCGCTGTCCTCTCAGCGATCGGCAGCGGTGAGCGGAACTTCACCAACATCGCCCGCGCCGCCGGCGGGATCGGGGCGACCCCGCTCCATCGGGCGCTGGAGCTTCTCACGGACAAGCGGGTCATCGCGGCAGAGCTTCCTGTTTCGACTCGGCCCTCGAAGGACCGCCGCTACCGGGTCAAGGATTCCTACCTCCGCTTCTGGCTGAAGCTCCTGGGTCCGGCGATGGAAGAGATCGAGCGGGGCCGAGGTGACCTGACGCTGCGCCGCATCCGCGAGAACTGGACCAACTGGCGCGGCAGGGCCGTCGAACCTCTGGTGCGCGAGGCGTTGGCACGGCTGCTGCCCGACGCGAACCTTCCCGCCGCCCCCGTCATAGGTGGTTACTGGACCCGTACCAACGATGTGGAGATCGACATCGTGGGAGCGGACCGTGGGCCGATCGCCAAGGAGTTGCTCTTCGTCGGCTCGGTGAAGTGGCTGGAGAACTCCCCGTTCGACCGGCACGACCTCGCGGCGCTGCACCGGCACCGCGCCGCGCTCACGTCGGATCCCGTCCCGGTGGTCGCCGCCTCGCGCAGCGGGACCGACTGCAAGGGGCTCGACGCCGCGTACGGTCCGGCGGAACTCCTTGCGGCGTGGTCCGCCTGAGCGGACCGGGCCCCATGTCCCTGAGCGCCCTTGCCGAGCCTGGTCACGCTCTTGCACCCGCTCATGTAGGGCCCGTCCTTGAGGTTGAGCGAGCCCTTCATCACGCCGTAGCCGCCGTCCAGGTTGGAGATGGCGGGAGCACTGCACCGACCGGGCATGCCGGCCGCCGACGCGGCCGGCCTGTACACGAGTGTCCCCGCCATGACCGCGCCGACGGCCGCCAGCACCCCTGGAATCCTGGTCCTCCACCGCATGTTGCCCCCTTCGTCGGGTGATCGACTGGTGATCCTCATGGCGGGGCGGAGGGTGTTGAGACGGCGTTGAGGATGTGTCGAGTCGCGTCACCTGTGGTGGTGGGCCGCGATCGTGCGGGACACCTCGTCCTCCGTGCCTCTCGTATGTCCCCTGATCATGGTCTTACGGCCGCATGCGAGCACCGTCAGCTGCCTATCAAGGTCCGGGAAGCAAAAGACCTGCGGCTGAGAAACCGCAGGTCAGAGAGCAAATTTCCTGGTCGAGATGAGTGCCCCCAGCAGGACTCGAACCTGCGGCACCCGCTTTAGGGCAGCGGGACCCCCTCACACGTACGCACCCGTCGGCCGGTCTCGAAGAAGGCGACCACCGCCGCCACGCAGTCCGGCGTCCGCAGCCCCGAGCCGTGCACGTCGTCGTCCACGGTCACCACGGTCCCGCCGACGGCCGCCCGCATGTCGAGCGTCCACTGGTACGGCGACGGGCTCTCGTGCAGGTGACCCGACAGCACCAGCGGCCCGCCGCCGTTCCGCAGCCGGACCTCACGGACCGGCAGCGGCCAGCCCGCGCAGCCGGGGACGAACGCCGTGGCCTCGCCGGTCACCGGATACCGCGTCAGCCGCTCCTGGTAGGCCCGCCACGCCGACTCGAACGTGCGCGGCCCGGAGTCCTCGTTGCAGAAGTAGGCGATGTTCGCCGGCTTGTTGCCCCGCTCGGGCGCGCCGGCCGGCGGAGCGGGCCGCTCGCCGCCCGCCAGCCTCTTGAGCGTGGGCGGGGCGTCCGGGCCGGTGGCCGTCACCAGCTCCTTGAACACCTGCGCGGTGTCCGGCCAGGCGGGGCTGGGCTGGCTCGCCGCGTCGGCGATCATCCGGCCGTCCACGGTCAGGTCGATGTCGGTGAAGGTGACGGGGTCGGCGGCGAAGCGCTCACGCAGCCGGGTCAGCGCCTCGACGACCTCGGCCTGGGTGTCGCCGAAGCCGTACGTGTCGTCCCGCGCGGCGACCCAGGCGGCCATGCGCCGGAAGTCGCGGTCGGCGGCGCCCGCGCGCACCTCGGTGAAGACGTCCATCCTCGGCACCGTGAGGGCCACGCTGTCCAGCCACATGGCCCGCACCCGGTCAGGGAACAGGCTGCGGTAGACGGCGCCGAACCAGGTGCCCCACGACACCCCGAGGAAGGCGATCTTGCGCTCGCCGAGCGCGGCGCGGAGCCGGTCGAGGTCGCGGGCCGCGTTCGCGGTCGTGAGCTGGCCGAGGAGACCCGGGTCGGTGGCCGCGCACGCCTTGTTGGCCGCGACCGTCGCCGCGTAGACCGCGCGGGCCTGCTGCTCGGTGACCGGGCCGGGCGGCGGGGGCCCCTGCTCGGGCGGCCGGCAGGCGGCCTTGGTGCTGTAGCCGGTGCCGCGCGGGTCGAGGCCGATGAGGTCGTAGCGCTCGTTCAGCTTCATGCCGCCCATGACCAGGTCGATCGGCATCAGGTAGCCGCTGCCGCCGGGACCGCCCGGGTTGACCGCGAGGCTGCCGAGACGGCGGGCCCGGTCACTCGCCCGAAGCCGGGTGAAGGCGATGGTGATCTGCTTGCCGCCGGGGTCGGCGTAGTCCTGCGGGACGGCCAGCGTGCCGCACTCGGTGCGGCCGTAGAGCGCGCGGAACTTCGCGAACTCCTTGTCGGGCACGCCGAGCGAGCGCAGCACGTCGTCGGAGTAGGCGGGGCACTCGTGCCAGGTCACCGACGGCTGCCGGGACGCGGGCGCGGCGGCGTGGACGGGGGCGGCGAGCGCCCCGAGCGCCAGGGCGCCGGCCAGTAAGGTCCGGAGAATCATGGCTCAAGGCTGGCCCCGGGGGCCGCCGCGGACCTCCCCCACGAGTGGGGGACGGCCCCCTCCTTCAGGGGATCCCCTCCGTCAGGGCAGGATGGCGTCCACGTAGCCGCCGTCCACCCGCACCGCCCCGCCCGTGGTCGCCGACGCGTACGGTGAGCTGAGATAGACCACCATGTTGGCGATCTCCTCGGGCTCGATCAGCCGCTGGAGCAGCGACTGCGGCCGGTGCTGCCGCATGAACGCCCGCTGCGCCTCCTCCCACGGCAGGTCCCGGTCCACGAGCTGGTAGACGAACTCCTCCACGCCGCCCGTGTGCGTCGGCCCGGCGATCACCGAGTTGACCGTCACTCCGGTGCCCGCCGCCTCCTTCGCGAACCCACGCGAGACGGCCAGCAGCGCCGTCTTCGTCATGCCGTAGTGGATCATCTCGGCCGGGATCGTCACCGCCGAGTCGCTGGCGATGTACTGGATCCGCCCCCAGCCGCGCTCCTTCATCCCCGGCAGGTAGGCCCGCGTGAGCCGCACCCCGGCCAGTACGTTGACCTCGAAGTAGTGCCGCCACTCGGCGTCGTCGATCTCCAGCGCCGGCCGGGCGCCGAAGATGCCGAGGTTGTTGACCAGGATGTCCACCTGCGGGAGCAGGCTCAGCACCTGGGCGCACCCCTCCTCCGTGGAGACGTCGCCGGGCGCGGCGACCAGCTCGGCCGCCGCGGCGGCGGGCAGGCCGTCCGGCGCGCCCGGGGTCATCCGCTCGATGGCCGCCGCCACCCCGCCCTCGCTCCTGCCGTTGACGCCGACCCGGGCCCCTGCCCGCGCCAGCCCGGCGGCGATGGCCGCCCCGATGCCCTGGGTCGAGCCGGTGACGAGCGCGGTCTTCCCGCTGAGATCGATGCGCACGATGTCGTACCCCCCTTTGGGGCCCATTTTTGCGTGCCCCGCTGGGGCGGGCGCGCACCGGGGTCGTTTTTCGCCCGGCCACGGGGCAGATCGACTACGTAGGCTGGAGCCGGGCGTGGAAGGGGCGTGGGTGCACCGGATCCTGTGGGTCGTGGCGGCGATGACGGCCGTCGCGGGGCTCGTCTGGGTGGTCGTCGGGGTGGTCGTGCCGGCCGTGTCGGAGGGGCCGGCACGGGAGCCGGAGGAGTGCCAGCCGCGCGACACGCGGGTCAGCGCTCCCTATGCGGTGACCGGCTACTGGGTCATCCCGCGGGCCGACCCGTGCGTCACCCGGCGCATGGTCGAGGCCGTGCACCAGATCGGCGGCGACACGCTGATCACGTTCGGGCCGCGGTTCGACGCGGGCGAGCCCGATCCCGGCTTCGCGGACTGCGTCGTGGACGGGCGGCCCTGCGCCGAGGTGCCGGGCAGGCGGGTGCGGCACGTGTACACGTACACGACGAGCGAGGAGTTCGGGCCGGGACTGCTGCGCTGCCAGGGGCTGGACCGGCGGGTCGAGGCGGGCGAGCGGGTCTTCTACCGGGTGTCGCTCGCCGCGTCCTGCGACGACCCGGTCCATGACCTCGTGCTGATCTCCACGGACGGCGACGGGCTCGGCAACCTGATGACCGAGGCGGCGGCGTACGGGATGAAGGTCTTCCCCGGGCTGCCCGCCGCGTCGCAGGAGCCCGGCAAGACCTGGGAGCCCGACCACGACCACACGGCCGCGCTGACCGCGTTCACCGGGCGGGTGCTGGCCGACTACCGGGCGCGGTTCGGCGGGTCGGCGGCGTTCGCGGGGGTTTACCAGTCGTTCGAGCTGGCCATGCGCGACCGCGCGCCGGACGATCCGATCATCAAGCTGTACGCCGCCCAGCACGCGACCGTCGCCGCCACGCTGCCCGGCCGGACGATCCTGGTCAGCCCGTACATCGACGCGCGGCGGGGCCGCGGCTTCCCGCCCGAGCAGGCCGGGGACGGGCTCGCCGACCTCGCCCGTACCCGGGCGGGCGCGCCCATGGCCGTCGCGGTGCAGGACGGCAGGGGCACCGGCAAGGTCCCCGTGCACGGCCCGCACGAGCGGGACGCCAAGGTCGAGCCGCGCCTGGTGCCCGTGGTCGGCGACGTCAGCAACGCGCAGGCGTACTACGGGGCCACCAGCGACTACATCGCGGCGGCGGCCCGGCGGGTGCCGCCCGGCGTGCAGCTCTGGGTGAACATCGAAGGCTTCGAGCCCTCGCCCGTGGACGGCGAGTGCGGGCGGGTCGATCCGCTGCCGCTGCGCGGGCGGACCACGAAGAGCCGCCTGGACCGGCAGGTCATGGCCGCCGGCACGCACGCCCAGAAGATCATCTCGTACGGGTGGGACCCCTTCTTCACCTGCCAGGCCCGCTACGACACGCCCTCGCTGGCCGACGACATCGCGAGCGGCTGGCAGGAGCCCATCGTGGTCAGCGCCGTACGCAAGGACATGAACGGGCAGGCCGGCATCCTCGTCGAGGGTCACAACCTGCGGGGCGGCACCCTCCGCTTCGAGCCGGAGGGCGTGACGGTCGAGCAGGGCTGGTACGGGCGGGGGCGGCTGGAGTCGGCGTGGGTGCCGTACACGCCTTCGGCCCCATGGACCGCGATCACGGCGACGAACGGGGCCGGCGAAAGCAGCACCACCCCCTACGTCATGCCCTAGGTGACCCTTGGCATTGATCATCTAGTTCCCGGTCAGGGCGTCGACCAGGATGTCGGCGAGCACTGCGGCCTGGCTGCCGTCCTCGTCCAGGTCGGGGTCCAGGATGGTCACCTCCAGCCCGGCCGCCCCCGGCAGCGCCAGCAGGCCGCGTAGGAGGGCGGTGAGCTGGGCGGCGTCGAGGCCGCCCCGGGTTGGGGAGTCGACGGCGGGCAGGACCGACGGGTCGAGGATGTCGGCGTCCACGTGGATCCAGAACCCGTCCAGCTCGTCCCGGACCAGGACCTTCCTGGCCTGGTCGAGCCCGAGGTCGAGGTCGAGGTCGCTGCCGGGGACGTACGCGAGACCGCTCTCGGCCAGCTCGGGCAGGTCCTCGTCGTCGCGGACGCCGAGCAGGATCACGTCCTCGTCCCTGACGTAGGGGCGCAGGCCGTCGAGGTCGGTCAGGTAGTCGTCGCCGCGGCCGGTGACCAGCGCCACGTCCTCGCCCGCCGCCGAGCCGACGTGGGGGGAGTTGCCCAGGTGGCGGAAGTCGGAGTGGGCGTCCAGGTAGGCCAGCCCGTACCGGCCGGTCCGGCGCAGCGCCAGCGCGGGGCCCAGCAGGATCGAGCAGTCGCCGCCCAGCAGCACCGGGAACCCGCCGTCCGCCCGGATCGCGGCGACCCGGTCGGCCAGCCTCCTGGCGTAGGCGGCGATGGCGGGGCCGTTGCGCACGCCGTCGCCCGGCTGCCAGGTGGCGACGTACCGGGGCGGGACGAGCGCGCCGGCGTCGGCGGCTCCGAGCCGCGCCACGAGACCCGCGTCGCGAAGCGCCCAGGGGGCCTTGTAGCAGCCGGGGACGACATCGGGCGCGGGCGGGCGCAGGCCGAGGTTGGACGGCGCGTCGAGCACGGTCAGCCGGCGGGTTGCGTCAGGGGTTATGATGCTCATACTCGTGACGCTAGCAAAGGGGAGGGCGGATGCGCCAGTTCGCGGAGACCGGATTGGTGGCCATCGACCTGGCCAACACGTGGGACGAATGGCTCGACGCCCCGGAACGCCTCCCGGACGTGGCGGCACTGGGCCGCTTCTGCCATGAGCTGGGCGAACCGGCGGGCGCGCCCACCGACGCCGACCTCGGCGCCGTACGGCGGGTGCGGACGCGGCTGCGCGACGTGCTGGCCCACGACACCCCGGAACTCCGCACCCACGCCCTGGCCCGGTGGTCGGCCGAGCTCCCGATCGCCGCGACCGTCGAGGACCACGACGGCACCCCACGCCTACGCCTCACCGCCGATCCCGAGCGCGGCCGGGCGCCGCTCGCGGCCCGCCTAGCCGTACGGGCCGTCGCCGACCTCCTCGACCTGGCCTCCTCCGGCGACTGGGACCGCCTGCGCCTCTGCGCAGCCCGCCCCTGCCGGGACGCCTTCGTGGACCGCAGCCGCCCGGGCCGCCGCCAGTTCTGCTCGACCCGCTGCGCCAACCGCGCCCACGCCGCCGCCTCCCGCGCCCGCCACCGTGGCTGAGCTCCCTCGGCTCCCCTGCGTCACATGACGATGACGGCCGGGACGTTACTGGCAGAAGAGCTCGCCTGGCTGCCTGACACCGAACGCCACGAGTGCGTACGCGAACTCCTCGCCCACCTGATGGCGGGCGACGGCCCCGACGTCCCCCGCCCGCTGGATCAGGGTTCGAAGAGGGTGCGGCCCCAGTAGTCGGAGGCGTCGCGGACGCCTGGTGGGCAGGCGAACAGGCCGCTGGAGACGTGCTTGATGTACTCGTTCAGCGGGTCCTCGCGGGCCAGCCGCATCTGCACCGGCACGAACTGCTTGCGCGGGTCGCGCTGGTAGGCGATGAAGAACAGGCCGGCGTCGAGGCGGCCGAGCCCGTCGGAGCCGTCCACGAAGTTGTAGCCTCGGCGCAACAGGTGCGCGTTGCCGTGCGAGCTGGGGTGGGCCAGCCGGATGTGGGCGTTCGACGCGATGTGGGGCTGCCCGTCGGGTCCCTTGGCGGCGAAGTCCAGCGGGTCGAACTCGCGTTTCGCGCCGAGCGGCGCGCCCTCGCCCTTGTCCCGCCCGAAGATCTGCTCCTGTTCGGTGAGCGAGGTGCGGTCCCAGGTCTCGATCGTCATGCGGATCTTCCTGGTGACCAGGTAGGTGCCACCGGTCATCCAGGCCGCGCCGTCCCCGGCGTCCGCCCAGAGCTGTTCGCGCAGCAGGGCCGCGTCCTCCAGTTTGAGGTTGTTGGTGCCGTCCTTGAAGCCCATGAGGTTGCGCGGGGTCGCCTGGGCGCGGGACGTGGACGACGTACGCCCGAAGCCGAGCTGCGACCAGCGCACCGACACCTTGCCGAAGCCGATCCTGGCCAGGTTGCGGATGGCGTGCACGGCGACCTGGGGGTCGTGCGCGCACGCCTGCACGCAGAGGTCCCCGCCGGAGATCTCCGGCACGAGCTGCTCGCCGGGGAACTTCGGCAGGTCGGCGAGGGCGGCGGGCCGCCGGTCGGCCAGCCCGAACCGCTTGTCGAACAGCGACGGCCCGAACCCGACGGTCAGCGTCAGCCCGGAGGCGGGCAGCCCCAGCGCCTCGCCGGTGTCGTCGGGCGCGGCGGCCGGGTCGCCGCCCACCGCGCCGAACGATCCGGCCTCCTTGCCCTGCGTGAGCCGGGCCGCGGCGGCGGTCCACTCCTGGAGGAGGTCGATCAGCTCGGCGCGGTCGCCGGTGGTGACGTCGAAGGCGACGAAGTGCAGGCGGTCCTGGGCGGGGGTGACGATGCCCGCCTGGTGCTCGCCGTAGAAGGGGTAGGGGGCGGAGGTGGAGGCGGCGTGCGCGACGGGCGGCTCGTCGAGCAGCGACCGCGCGCCCACGGCACCCGCACCGGCCACCGCCGCGCCGGCCGCGCCGAGCCCGAACAGGCTCCTCCGGCTCATCCGCCGTCCGTTCCCGGAGGGGTCGGACATGGGGTCCTCCCGCTACTTCGCCACCACAGGGGCGATCTTGCTGATCGGTTCGCCGAGCGCGTTGATCGCGTCGGACAGGGTCTTGAGCTGCGCCTTGGACAGCTCGTCGTGAAGCTGCCAGCCGTCGCCCTTGCGGTGCGCCTCCAGCGCCGCCTCGGCCGCCGCGAACTTCTCGTCCAACGTCTTTACCAGGTCGGGGGCCCGTTCCTCCAGCACCGGCCTGAGCGATTGCACGGCGGCCTTGGAGCCTTCGAGGTTGGCCGCGAAGTCCCAGAGGTCGGTATGCGACCAGATGTCCTCCTCGCCGGTGATCTTGCCGGTGGCGACCTCGTCGAGCAGTTCCTTGGCGCCGTTGGCCAGGTTGAGCGGGGTGAGCTCGGCGGCGTTGGCCTTGCCGACGATGGTCTTGACATCGGCGATGAGCTTGTCGGCGATCGGGCCGTCCTCGCTGACGTCCTTGTGGATCCACAGGTCCTTCTCGATCCGGTGGAAACCGGTCCACTTCTCGCCCTCGGCCAGGTCGGCCTCGCGGGCGTCGATGGCCGGGTCGAGGTCGCCGAAGATCTCGGCCACCGGCTCGATGCGCTCCCAGTACGTCCGCGCCACCGGGTACAGCGCCTTCGCCTCGTCGATCTTCCCCGCCTTGACGGCGTCCACGAACTCCTGCGTCTTGACCAGCAGCGTGTCGCTCTGCGTCTTGATGTAGCGCTTGTAGCCGGTCACCGCGGCGGCGAGCTGGGCGTCGGCGGTGAGCGGCTTGTGCTCGCCGGTGACCTTGAGCGGGTTGCGGATGCCCTTGCCGACCATGCCGGGCTTGCACGCGGTCTCGTACGTGCCGGCCGGCAGCTCGGCGATGAGCTCCCGCGTCAGGCCGGGCACGATGTTCTCGACCTCGGCCATGATGCGGTCGCCGGCGGCGAGCACGTAGAACTCGGTCACCTTGCTGCCGCCGTTGGTGATCGTGAACGTCGTGGTGCCCGCGGTCACCTCCGTCACCGGCACCTCGCACGCGGTGTCCGACGCGGCCACGGCGATCTTCCCCGGCGAGCCGGACGCGGCCGTCGCGCCGCCCGCGCCGCTGTCGGAGGAGGAGGAGCCGCAGGCGGTGAGCGCGGCCACGGCGAGCACGCCGGTGGACAGGCGGAGGACGGTACGCATGGTGCTCCTGTTCAGGCTGCCGCGGTCGGCGCCGCGGGCAGGGACGTCCGCCGCGGGCGGAGGAAGAGGACGAGGGCGGGCAGCAGGTAAGCGGCCCAGGCGACGACCTCGGCGACGCTGGGCTGCGGGGTGATGTTGAACATCCCCGCCAGCAGTGTGCCGTACCAGGAGTCGGCGGGCAGCGCGGAGCCGAGGTCGAAGGCCGGCGTGGCGAGGGCGGGCAGCACGCCCGCCTCCTGGAGGTCGTGCACGCCGTACTTGAGAATGCCCGCGGCGACCACGATGAGCAGCAGCCCGGTCCAGGTGAAGAACCTGGTGAGGTTGATCCTGACTGCGCTGAGGTAGAGGCCCCAGCCGATGGCGACCGAGGTGAGCACGCCCAGCGTGATGCCGATCAGCGGCGTGGTGGTCGTGGCGGCGCCCTGCGCGGAGGCGAAGAACAGCAGGGCGGTCTCCAGCCCCTCCCTGGCGACGGCGAGGAAGGCCATGACGGCCACGGCGAGCCGGCCCAGCTCCAGCGCGTCGCTCAGTCTGCCGCGCAGCTCGCCGGAGAGCGTGCGGGCCGCCCGCCGCATCCAGAAGATCATCCAGGTGACGAAGACGACGGCCAGCAGCGAGGCGATCGCCTCGAACAGCTCCTGCCCCGTGTACGCCAGATGGGCCGCCGTGAAGGTCAGCAGCGCGCCGAACGCCGCCGACAGGGCGACGGCCACGCCCACGCCGGCCCAGACCTGGGGGAGCCGGTCCTTGCGGTCGCTCTTGACGAGAAAGGCGACGAGGACCGAGACGACGAGAGTCGCCTCCAGGCCCTCGCGCAGCCCGATGAGATAACTGGCGAACACGGACACTCCCGCGGGGTTCTTAGGTAAGGCTCCCCTAAATTAGAGCTCCCGCGGCGTTCTGTCCATGCATGCCCGGTGTGTTCGTCGTCACCCCGTCCCTAGTCGCCCGCCAGACTGCCGGCCAGGAGGTCGAGCAGCGGTTCGCGGCGCACGCACCGCTCCAGCAGGAACGAGTCCGCGAGCGCGGTCAGCTCGTCGTCGCCGAGCCCGCGGAACAGCTCGGCGTACTCGGGGAGCAGCGCCTGCGCGAACAGGATGTGCCTGATGAGATCGTCGCTCTGGTAGCGGGCGCCCCACGGGTAGGGGTCCCAGCCGGGGAACTCGGTCTCGATCAGCTCGTGCAGCGGCCCGAGCACGTCCGCGGCCTCCTCCATCGTGGACCCCCAGCGGTCCGCGCCGAGCCGCCGCTTCTTGGCGAGGAACCCGCCGAACCGCTCCAGGTAGGGCCCCGCCGCGTGCACCAGCCCCTGCAACCCCACATCCTTGTACGTCCACAACGACCAGCCCGCCCCCTCCGCGTCGTAGATCGCGAGCTGGTCGCGCAGGATCTGGTACCGCTGCGCGTCCTTCTCCGGGTCACCGGTGTAGACCGGCCCGAACTCGCCCACCCACAGCGGCGTCCCGGTCTCGCGCTGGAAGCGGGAGCGCTTGGCGAACGTCCGCTCCAGCTCGTCCCGGTCGCACCACTCGCCCCGCGTGTGCCCGGGGTACGGTCCGCCGTGGGCGAAACCGGCGAGGGCGTAGTCGTGCATGACGAAGACCGTGTTCTCGTACACCTCACGGAAGATCGAGAAGTCGGTGGAGTAGGTGTTGCCGTCCAGGAACAGCACGTGGTGCGGGTCGGCACCGCGCACGGCCTTCACCAGCCGGTCGTAGAACGGGCCGATCACCCGGCCGGTGACGTCGGCGGGCTCGTTCGCCGGGTTGTAGCCGGCCACCCACGGGTTGTCGCGGTAGTGGTCGGCCAGGACCTCCCACAGGTGCACGACCCGGTCCTGGAAGTGGCGGTGCCGCCAGAACGCCGCCACGTGGGTGGGGTTGTCGGAGTGCCAGTGCTGGTTCTGCGAGCCGGGCAGCGCGTGCAGGTCGATGACGCTGTAGATGCCGTGCGCCCCGAGCAGGCCGATCACCCGGTCGAGGTGGCGGAACCCGCGCGGGTCGATCTCGAAGGGCCGCTCGTCCGACTCCCAGTGGCGGTAGTTCACCGGGATGCGCACGCAGTTCATGCCGAGGCCGGCCAGCAGCTCGGCGTCCCGCTCGGTGAAGAACGAGGTCAGCAGGCGGTCGAAGAACAGCTCGGCGCGCTCCTCGCCGAGCACGTCGCGCACCGCGTCGCGCATCGAGCTCTCGTTGGCGGGATAGCCGGTGACGAAGTTCTCCATGTTCATCCAGCCCCCGAGGCCCACCCCGCGGAGGCGCACCGGCGTGTCGTCTTCCGTGACGAGGTGGTTTCCGGACACACGCAGCATGTCAGAGGTCATCCCTTCGTGGCGCCGGCGGTGAGCCCGCCGACCAGGTGGCGTTCCGCGACGGCGTAGAACCCGAGCGCCGGGATCATGGCCAGGACGAGGTAGGCGAGGATGCGGGCGGTGTCGGAGGCGTACTGGCCCTGGAACTGCTGGATGCCGAGCGGCAGGGTCCAGTTGGCCTCCTCGGTGAAGACCACCAGCGGCAGCATGAAGTTGTTCCAGCTCCCGACGACGGCGAGCACCGAGACGGTGGCGATGGCGGGCTTGGCCATGGGCAGCAGGATCCGCCAGAAGAACCCGAACGGACCGCACCCGTCGATGATCGCGGCCTCCTCGATCTCCCCGGGGATGCTCCGGAAGAAGCCGCGCAGGATGATGATCGTCAGCGGCAGGCCGAACGCCGCCTGCACGAGGATGACGCCGAGCGGGTCGCCGAGCAGGCCGAGCGCGCGCAGCAGCACGAAGATCGGCAGGATGGCCACCGCGAACGGGAACATCAGCCCCGCCGTGAACAGCGTGAACAACACCTCCCTGCCCCGGAAGGCGAACCGGGCGAAGACGAACCCGGCCAGCGCCGCCACCCCCACCGTGAGCACGGTGGTGACGACCGCGATGAACGTGCTGTTCCAGAGCTGCAGCCAGAACGACGACGAGGCGAGCACCTCGGTGTAGTTGCCGGTCACCCAGGTCGAGGGCAGCCCGAACGGGTTGGTGGACAGCTCGCTGTTGCGCTTGAACCCGCCGAGGGCCGCGTAGACCACCGGGATCAGGACGAACGCGCCGACGACCCACGCGATGAGGTGCAGCGGCAGCGTGTTGCGCCGGGGCGTCTGCTTCTTGCCGCGCGTCATCTGCGGCCTCCCATGCTGGTGGTCGCGCCCTCCAGGTCACGGCGCATCACGAACCGCTGGTAGAACAGGGCGAAGACGAGGGCGAGCACGAACATCACGACGCTGATCGCGCTGGCGTAGCCGACCTGGGAGCGCTTGAACCCCCACTCGAACATCGTCACGGCCATCGTCTCCGACGAGTGCGACGGGCCGCCCCCGGTGAGGATCCAGACCAGGTCGAAGAGCTGGATCGTGTAGATGACGGACAGGAAGACGCTGATCCGGATGGTCGGCCCGAGCAGCGGCAGCGTGATGTGCCTGAAGGTCCTCCAGCCGCTCGCCCCGTCGATCTGGGCGGCCTCGATGAGCTCGCCGGGGATGTTCTGCCGGCCGGCCAGCAGGATCATCATGTGGAAGCCGAAGTACTTCCAGGTCATGACGAGGAACAGCGACGGCATCACCGTGTCCGGGTCCGCCAGCCAGTCGGAGTCGGCGCCGAACAGCGCCAGCACCTGGTTGGCCATCCCGGCGTCGGGCGCGAGGATAAGCGAGAACAGCACGCCGGTGATCACTTCGGACAGCACGTACGGCGCGAAGAACACCAGCCGGTACACCGCCCGGCCGCGGATGCGCTGGTTCAGCAGCAGCGCGATGGCCAGCGAGAGCGGCAGCTGCACGCAGAGCGACAGCAGCACCAGCACGAGCAGGTGCCACAGGTCCCGCCGGAAGATCTCCGTGCTGAACAGCCGGGTGAAGTTGTCGAAGCCGATGAAGTTGGTGGGCAGGCCGCCGAACCCGTTCCAGCGGAACGCGCTGGCGTAGAAGGCGACCAGGATCGGCGCCACGACCAGCAGCAGGAACAACACCAGCGCGGGCAGGACGAACAACGTGATCGTCAATGCCCGGCCGCGGCGCCTGGCGGCAGGGGCGGGGGCCGGAAGCTTGACCGCCTCCGGCCCTCGGGTCAGTGTCGTCATTCTTCCGTCTTCGCCACTTCGGTGATGGCCTGGGCGACCTGCTCAGGCGTCTTGGTGCCGGCGATCAGCTCGGCCACGCTGTCGTTGACCTGCTGGCCGACGGCCGGCGGGTACGCCTGGTCCAGGTAGAGCTGATAGCCGGTCGCACCGGCCAGCTTCGTGGCCACCTCCTTGAGGTTGGGGTCGGTGACCGCGCTCTCCTCGCCCTTGAGCACCGGCAGCACGCCGCCGGCCTGGACGGCCTTGGTGTGGTTGTCCATCCGGGTCATGAACTTCACGAAGTCCACGGCCTCCTTCGGCGCGTCCACGCCGACGGCCAGGCCGCCGCCTCCGCCGAACGCGTCCGTGGCCGAGCCCTTGCCGCCCTCGACGGCGGGGAACGGGAAGAAGCCGAGGTCCTCGCCGAGGCCCTTGCCCGCGTCCTTCTGCACGGACGGGGCCCACTGGCCCATCAGCTCCATGGCGGCCTTGCCGTTGCCGATCGTGGCGGCCTGCCCGTCGGGCGTCGAGTAGGCCGCGCCGAGGAAGCCCTTCTGGAACGGCTGCAGGTCGGCCAGGGCCTTCACCTGCTGCCCGGCGGCGACGAAGTCCGGCGTGTTGAAGTTCTTGTCCACGGCCGCCTGCTTGAGCGCGTCGAGCCCGGCGATGCGCATGGCGAGGTAGGCCCAGTAGTAGTGGCCGGGCCACTTCTCCTTGCCGGCGAGGGCGATGGGGGTGACGCCGGCGGCCTTGAGCTTCTTGACGTCGTCGAGGAACTCCGACCAGGTGGCGGGCGGCTGCGTGATGCCGGCCTTGCCGAAGAGTTTCTTGTTGTACCAGAAGCCGACCATGCCGATGTCGGTCGGCAGGCCGTAGATCTTGCCGTCGAACTGGTACGCGCTGAGCGATGCCGTGGTGAAGCCGGGCAGGATGTCGGCGACGTCGGAGGAGAGGTCCTTCACCAGGTCGGCGTCGATCTGCTGCTTGAGCACGCCGCCGCCCCAGGTGGCGAAGATGTCGGGGGCCTTGCCTGACTGCGTGATCGTGGTGAGCTTGGCCTTGTAGGCGTCGTTCTCCAGGACCGTCGCCTTGATGGTGACGTTGGGGTTCTGGGCCTCGAACTCCTTGGCCCGCTGCGCCCACAGCGTCTTCAGCGGCTCGGCGGTCGACAGGTGCCACCACTCCAGGGTGACCTTCGCCGGGGCGGCGCTCTCGCCGGACCCGGAGGCCGCGGTGCCGCCACCGCCACCTCCGCCGCCGCAGCCTGCCACGAGTACCGCGGTCGCGATCAACACCACACTGCGTTTCATTCCGAGGGGTCCCTTCTCTGCTGGGCGGAGCATGCTGAGCCTGGCGGAACAGAAAGAAACTTTCGTTTAACCCCCGATATTTTCTTTGCCCGGAGCTTAGGTAACCTTGAAGTAACGCGTCAACACCCCCGCTCCGAGCGACGCCGAACCGAAACTTTCGGATACACTCCCGATCGTGTCAGCGAAGAGGCGGGTCACGATCGCACTGATCGCGGAAGAGGCGGGGGTCTCCATCCCCACGGTCTCCAAGGTCATCAACGGGCGCCCTGAAGTAGCCCCTGCCACCCGCCACAAGGTGGAGCGGCTGCTCCAGGAGCGCGGCTACCAGCGCCGCGTGAGCCAGGACGACACCCCGGCCGGACTGATCGACCTGGTGTTCGCCGAGATCGAGTCGCCGTGGGCGATGGAGATCGTCCGAGGCGCGGAGAGCGCGGCCCGCGAGGCGGGGGCCGGCGTCGTCATCTCGGTCCTGCACACCCACGCCGGGCCCGGCCGTGACTGGCTCGAACGCCTGGCCGCCCGGCGCACCGACGGGGTGGTGATCGTCGCCTCCCGGCTGTCCACCGGCATCCAGGCGCAGCTCGGCGCCCGCTCGCTGCCGTTCGCGGTGGTGGACCCCGAGGGCGAGCCCGCGCCCGGCGTGATCTCGGTCGGCGCCACCAACTGGAACGGCGGCCTGGCCGCCACCCGCCACCTGCTGGAGCTGGGCCACCGCAGGATCGGCATGATCAGCGGCCCCGCCGACATGCTCTGCAGCCAGGCCCGCATCGACGGCTACCGCGCCGCGCTGGAGACGGCCGGCGTCCCGCTCGTGCCCGAGCTGGTCCGCCGGGGCACCTTCCTCGTCGACTCCGGCCACGACGAGGGTCACGCCCTGCTCGACCTGGCCGACCCGCCGACGGCGATCTTCGCGGGCAGCGACCTGATGGCCTTCGGCGTCTTCGAGGCCGCCCGGCAGCGCGGGCTACGGGTGCCCGAGGACCTGAGCGTGGTCGGCTTCGACGACCTGCCGCTCTCCAAGTCCGCCTGGCCGCCGCTGACCACCGTACGCCAGCCGTTGCAGGAGATGGCCGCGCTGGCGACGCGCACGGTGCTGGCCATGGGCCGCGGCGAGGTCCCGGAGACCAAGCGCGTGGAGCTCGCCACCGAGCTCATCGTCCGCGAGAGCACCGCCCGCCACCCGTAGCCCCCGTGCTTGGATGGGGTGTGCTCAATTCTGCTCGTTACCTGACATTGTTGGAGGAGGACCACCGGCGGCTGCGTGCGGCCGGGGCCGCCGATCCGGCGGCGTCCGTGCCGTCCTGTCCGGGGTGGACGCTCGCCGACCTGGTCGATCACGTGGGCGAGGTCTATCTGCACAAGGCGGAGACCATGCGTCTCGGGGCCTGGCCGGAGCCGTGGCCGCCGGAGCCGGACCCCGAGGGCCCGCTGCACCGCCTCGACCGGGCCTATGCGGCGTTGTGCGCTGAGTTCGCCGCCCGCGAGCCCGGGGAGGCCGCGCTCACCTGGTACGACCCGGACCAGACGGTCGGGTTCTGGGTCCGCAGGATGGCGCTGGAGACCGTGGTGCACCGGATCGACGCCGAGCTGGCGGCCGGGACGCCCGTCACGCCGGTGGCCGACGACCTCGCCGCCGACGGCATCGACGAGATCCTGACGGTGATGCTGGCCTTCGCGACCACCACCTGGGCGGACGAGTTCGGTGACGGGCTCGCCGAGGCCGACGGGCGGCCGGTCTCGATCGCGGCGGGGGAGGAGCGCTGGCTGGTGCGCGCCACGCCCGCCGGGGTGGAGGTGGCGCGGGGCGAGCGCGCGAGCGGGGCCGCGTCGGTCGCGGGAACGCCGCAGGACGTCCTGCTCTGGCTGTGGGGGCGGCAGGACGGGGCGGCGCTGACCTTCGGCGGCGACGACGCGCTGGTGGAGCGGCTGCGGCGGCTGCTCAAGGAGTCGACCCAATAACTTCGCGGAGGCGGGCCGCGTAGGCGCGGGGGTGGCTGAGGTTGCCGTTGTGGCCGCCGGGGAACACCGCGAGCGGCACGCCGGTGAGCGCCGCGAGCCGGTCGGCGCATTGACGGTCGAAGACGGCGGCCGGGGTCCGCTCGCCGGCCGCCGGGACCACCGGCACGAGGCAGGCGGCGGGGTCGTCGGGGCCGGGGTCGTCGATGACGGCCTGGAAGTCGTGCCGGATGAAGAAGTCGAAGCCGGCCTCGCGCTCGGCCGTCATGGGGAACGCGGTCAGGCCGGGCTCGGCGTCGCCGCCGGGCGTGATGCCGAGCACGCGGGTCACCTCTTTGAGCGCGGTGGGCAGGTCGGTGGCGAGGTAGAGGTCGCGGATCGCGGCCAGCTCGGCGCGGTGGTGGTCGCGGTCGGGCTCGGGGAGCAGCCACGGGGAGACGGGCTCGTGCGCGATGAGCAGGCTGAGCTGCCCGGGGTGGTCGGCGGCCAGGTGCAGCCCGATGGAGGCGCCGAGGCTCTGGCCGAGCATGACGACGGGCTCGTCCGTGAGGTGGGCGAGCAGGTGGTGGACGTCGCCGGCGTGCTCCCTGACGCTCACGGTCGTGTCGGGGACCGTGCTGCGGCCGAGGCCGCGGCGGTCGTAGGTGACCACGGTGCGGGACTCGGCGAGGTGGCCGACGAGGTCCGCGGTGCGGCCGGCGTCGCCCTCGCCGCTCTGTGAGATCAGCAGGAGGGGGCCGGCGCCGCGGAGCTCGTAGTGGAGGGAGCCGCCGGGGACGGTGAGATTGGGCATGGCGAAGACATTAATCCATCAAAACTGATACATCAAGCTTGATGGATTGTTCAGCGGCGGAGACCGGGGAGCAGGCGGTCGGCCAGCCTCTCCAGGGTCTCGACGGTCTCGCGGACGTGCTCGCGGTCGTCCGTGCCCAGGGCGGCGGCGAGGGCGTCGTCCACCGGGGTGTCACGGACGCGGGTCACCCGGTCCGACGTCTCCGGGGCCTCGCGGATGATCGTCCGGCGGCGGTCCCTCGGGTCGGTGTCGGCGAGGACCGCCCCCGCCGTACGCAGCCGGGCCACGGCCGCCGACACCGCGCTCTGCGGCAGGCCGGTGCGGGCGGCGATCTCCCCGACCGTGGTGCCGGGATGGCCGCGCAGGTCGCTGACCACGATCAGCACCGTGCGCACGCTCGTCGAGTGCTCGCCGATGCCCTCGACCGGCATCGCCTCCTCGCCGATCTTCATCAGCGCGCGGCCCAGCAGGAACAACTCGACGCCATTCACAGTGAGCAACCTACCGGCCGGAAATGGATAAGGTCGTGCGGCGTGACGACGGACCTGGAGGACCTGGCCGCCCGCCTGCGCGCGTTCGCCCGCGCCCGCGACTGGGAGCAGTTCCACACGCCGAAGAACCTGGCGATGGCGCTGGCCGGCGAGGTGGGGGAGCTGGTGGCCGAGTTCCAGTGGCTCACCGCCGCCGAGTCCGCCGACCCCGGCCCCGAGGCGCTGGCCCGCATGCGCACCGAGCTGGGGGACGTGACCCTCTACCTGGTGCGGCTCGCCGACGTGCTGGGCGTCGACCTGCTGGCGGCGGCCACGGACAAGCTGGCCGACAACGAGCGCCGCTACGACGCCGACCGCTACCGCGGCTCGGCCCGCAAAGCCCCGCCGTGAGGGACGCCCGCGACCTTCTCGCCGGTACGAACCCCCGCATAGGCTGTCGAACATGCGTTTCGGAGTGCTGGGGCCGCTGGCCGTGTGGACCGACGCCGGCGAGGCCGTGACGATCCCCGGACTCAAGGTGCGGGCGCTGCTCGTGGACCTGCTCGTCCACGAGGGCCACCCGGTCTCGGTGGACCGGCTGGTCGACGACCTGTGGGGCGAGGAGCCGCCGGGCAACCCGGCCGCCGCGCTCCAGGTCCGGGTGTCCCAGCTCCGCAAGGCGCTGGAGGACGCCGAGGCGGGCGGCAAGAACCTGGTGGTCTCGCGCGCCCCCGGCTACCTGCTGCGGCCCGACCCCGGGGCGGTGGACGCCGGGCGGTTCGCGGAGCTGCTGGCGCGGGCCGAGGCCGCGGGCAGCCCGCGGACCAGGGCCGCGCTGCTGGGGGAGGCGCTGGCGCTGTGGCGCGGCCCGGCGTACGCGGACTTCGCCGACGAGGAGCACACCCGCGCCGCGATCCTGCGCCTGGAGGAGCAGCGGCTGTCGGCGCTGGAGCAGCACGCCGAGGCCCGGCTGGAGCTGGGCGAGCACGCGCTGCTGGTGGGCGAGCTCGGCGACCTCGTGACCCGCCATCCGCTCAGGGAGCGGCTGCGGGCGGTGCACATGCGGGCGCTGTACCGGGCCGGCCGCCAGAGCGAGGCCCTCGCCGGCTACGCCGACCTGCGCGAACGGCTGGCCGACGAGCTCGGCCTCGATCCCGGGCCCGAGCTCGTGGCGCTGCACCAGGCGATACTCGGCCAGGACCCGGCGCTCAGCCTCCCGGCCGGCCGCCCGCTGACGAACCTGCCCGCCGCCGTCAGCAGACTGATCGGCCGCGACGAGGCACTGACCGAGGTGTGCGGCCTGGTCGGGGAGGAGCGGCTGGTCACGCTCACCGGCAGCGGCGGCGTCGGCAAGACCCGGCTGGCGCTGGCCGCGGCCGACCGGCTCCTCGACGGCTTCGCCGACGGCGCCTGGCTGGTCGAGCTGGACCAGGCCGTACAGACCGGGTTGCACCGTACGGGCCGGGACGCGAACGCGGCGGGCGGGGCGGCGGCGCCGCGGACGCCCGCCGAGGCCGTCATGGCCGCGCTGGACATCAGGGAGGACGCGGACTCCGCCGACGTGGCCGGGCAGCTCGCCGAGGCGCTGCGGCACCGCGACGCCCTGCTCGTCCTCGACAACTGCGAGCACGTCGTGGCGGAGGTCGCCGAGCTGACCGAGCTGCTCCTGCGCTCCTGCCCCGGCCTGCGGGTGCTCGCCACCAGCAGGGAGCCCCTGTCCGTGGCCGGCGAGGTGCTGTGGAGCGTCCCCCCGCTGGAGGTGCCGGCGAGCACCGACCTCGGCGCGATGGCCCGCTCGGACGCGGTCCGGCTGTTCGTGACCCGCGCCGCCGCCTCCGCGCGCGGCTTCGCCCTCGACGCGGGCAACGCCCAGGCGATCGCGCAGCTCTGCCGCCGCCTCGACGGCATCCCGCTGGCGCTGGAGCTGGCCGCGACCCGGGTGCGCGCGCTCGGCGTGCACGGGGTGGCGTCCCGGCTGGACGACCGGTTCCGGCTGCTCGCCTCCGGATCGCGCGGCGCGCCGGCCCGCCAGCAGACGCTGACCGCGGTCATCGACTGGAGCTGGGACCTGCTCGCCGAGGACGAGCGGCGGGTGCTGCGCCGCCTGGCGGTGCACGCCGAGGGCTGCACCCTGGAGGCCGCCGAGGCCGTGTCGGCCGACGGCGGTCCCGCGCTCGACGTGCTCGACCTGCTGCCCCGGCTGGTGGACCGCTCGCTCGTGGTCGTCGCCCACTCCCCGGCGGGGACGCGCTACCGGCTGCTGGAGTCGGTGGCGGCGTACTGCCTGGCCAGGCTGGAGGAGGCGGGCGAGCTCGACGACGTCCGCCGCGCCCACCTGCGCCACTACCTGGCGCTCGCCGAGGAGTCCGAGCCCGGCCTGTACGGCCACGAGCAGCGCGACCGGCTGCTGCGCCTCGACGCCGAGGCCGCCAACCTGCGCGCCGCCCTGGACACCGCCGTCGGCACCGGGGACGCCGCGAGCGCGGCGCGGCTGGTGAACGCCCTGGCCTGGTACTGGTTCCTGCGCGGCCGGCTGGCCGAGGGCCGGCGCTCGCTGACCGCCGCCCTGTCGGTGCCGGGCCCCGACTCCCCGGAACGGGCGCGGGCCGCCGCCTGGCACGCCGGGTTCGCCATGATGCTGGGCGAGCAAGTCGCCTGGCGGCCGGTGCTCGCCGCCGTCGCCGATCCTGGGCAGCGGGCGAGGGCCGAGCTGTTCGTCGGCATGCACGTCAGGGACATGCCGACCGGCCAAGAGCTCAACGAGCGGGCGCTGGCCGCCTTCCGCGCCGTCGGCGACCGGTGGGGCGAGGCGGCGTCCCTCGCCTGCCAGGCCAGGGACGCCTTCACCCGGCGCGACCACGAGGCGCTCGACCGCTGCGCCGGCGAGAGCGTACGGATCTTCACCTCCCTGGGCGACCGCTGGGGCCTGCTGCGCGCCACGGAGTGGCTGGCCTCGGCCGCCGAGATGAGCCGCGACGCCGAGCGCGCGAACCGGCTCTTCGGCGAGGGCCTGCGGATGGCCGAGGACCTCGGCCTGTGGCCGGAGGTCGCCACCCACACCGCCTGGCTCGGCTGGGTCGCCCTGGAGAGCGGCGCGTACGAGCGCGCCATGGAGCTGTGCGAGCGCGCCAGGAAGATGGCCGCCGACCAGGGCTACCGGGAGGGCGAGAGCATGGGCGAGATGGGCCTCGCCTTCGCCGCCCGCCGCGCCGGCCACCTCGACCTGGCCGAGCGGCACCTGCTCCGGCTCCTGGAGGGCGTGCCGCGCGACCCCGACGTCGAGCCGGCCCTGCACGTGGCCGACGTGCTCACCGAGCTGGGCCACGTACGCGAGTCGCGCGGCGACCCGGCCGCCGCCCTGGCGCTGCACGAGGAGGCCATCGTCGCGGCGCTCAGGATCGGCGACCCCCGGACCGTGATCTGGGCCGTGGTCGGCGCGGCCTCCGCCTGCGGGGCGAGCAGCCGGGCGGCGCGGCTCCTGGGGCTGGCGGCGGCCACCAGGGAACGGCTCAGCCTGCCCGCCGGCCCGGCGGAGCAGGAGGAGTACGACCGCATCGCGGCACGGGTGCGCGACGGCATCGGCGCGGAGGCGTACGCCGCCGCCCACGCCGACGGCGCGGCCCGCAAGCTCGACGAGGTCCACGACCTGCTGTGACGCTCACCCCTGCGGGACCCGCTCGACCTGCTCGACCTGCTCGACGTGCTCGACGTGCTCGACGTGTTCGGCCAGGCGGTCGAAGAACTCGACCCAGCCCGCCTTCGCCTGCTCGGCGTGCTCGGGGGCGGTGTTGACGCCGTACTGGTGGAAGCGCATCTCGGTGCGGTCGCCGGTCGCCGCGAGGTCCACGGTCACCACCGAAGCCGGGCCGTCGCCGGGGGCGTCGGGGTCGCCGGTCGTGAACACCAGCCGGCCCGGCGCGCGCACCTCGCGGTAGCGGCCGTCCAGCGTCACCTCGAACCCCTCCTCGCCGACCAGCGTGGCCCGCCAGACCCCGCCGGGCACCGCGTCCAGGGTGATCCGGCCGAGCGGCGTGGCCATCCCGCGCGGCCCGAACCACCGAGAGAAGCGCTCCGGGTCGGTCCAGGCGTCCCAGACGCGGTGGCGCGGGGCGGCGAAGTGGCGGGTGATCGTGTACTCGGCGGTCTGCGACATCGGATCCTCCTGGCGCGGGTTCGTGGGCGGAACACCTTCACGGTCGCGCGCCCCCCTTACGAACGCCTTCCTGTGCCCTTAAGACCCGTTGTGGCACCCTTGGGGCATGCGCATCCTTCGCGCCGCGCAGGTGCTCACCGGCCGCCCCGGAGAGGTGATCCCGTACGGCGAGGTGGCCGTGGACGGCGACATGATCGCCTTCGCGGGGCCGCGCGGCGGCGCCGGCGAGCCGGGCGACGCCGACGAGGTCGTCGACCTGCCCGGCTGCACCCTGCTGCCGGGGCTCATCGACGCGCACGTGCACCTGGGCTTCGACGACAAGGTCGACCCGGTGACCAGGCAGAGCCCCGAGAGCGACCGCCACCTGCTGCTGCGCATGGCCGAGAACGCCCGCAAACTCGTCTCCGCCGGCGTCACCACCGCCCGCGACCTCGGCGCGCGCGGCTTCCTCGACCTGGCCCTGCGCGACGCGATCGAGGAGGGGCTGGCCGTCGGCCCCCACCTGATCGCCGCGACCCGGCCCATCACGCCCACCGGCGGCCACTGCTGGTACATGGGCGGCGAGGCCGACGACCTGCCCGCCATCCGCCGCGTGGCCAGGGAGAACCTGCGCGCCGGCGCCGACTGCCTCAAGATCATGGCCTCCGGCGGCCAGATGACGCCGAGCGCGGCGCCGAGCTGGGTCCAGCAGTACTCCACCGAGGAGATCCGCGCGGTCGTGGAGGAGGCCGGTGCGCGCGGCAAGGGCGTCGCCGCGCACGCCCACGCGCACGCGGCCATCCGCAGCGCGGTCGAGGCCGGGGTGGCCACGATCGAGCACTGCTCGTTCTTCACCCCCTCCGGCCACCGTTACGACCCTGAGCTGGCCGACGTGGTCGCGGAGAGCGGCACGTACGTGTGCCCCACCCTGCACGGCGTCTACTGGCGGCTGCGCGACACGCTCGGCCCCGAGATGCTCGACGACTGGCTGCACGGGATCGTCGCCCTGCGGGACGCCGGGGTGCGCCTCATCGCCGGCACCGACTCCGGCTTCGCCGCCGCGGGCGTCGGCAACCGCACCGACGGCTACGTGGCGGGGCTGGAGGTGTTCGCGGGCGCCGGATTCGGCAACGCCGAGGTGATCGAGCTGGCCACCGCGCGGGCCGCCGACGCCTGCGGGGTCGGCGCGGTGACCGGGACCGTCGAGACCGGCAAACGGGCCGACCTGATCGCGGTACGCGGCGACCCGCTCCGCCGCATCTCCGACCTGCGCGAGCTCGTGCTCGTCCTGGTCGCGGGACGGGCCGTCACGCAGACCGGCGTCGACACGGTCACCTCCTCCCTCTGAGCCCTCGTTCCTTGTAAGGAGCCCGCATGCTGCCCTGGTCCGCCGAGCTGGCCGGCCGTCTCGACCACCGCGTGATCGACAGCGCGCTGCTGCGCGGCAACCCGCTGGGCGACCCGCACGAGCGGCCGCTGCTGGTGTACGTGCCGCCGGGCTACGACGACGAGCCCCGCCGCCGCTACCCCTCCCTGTACGTGCTGCTCGGCTACACCGGCCACGTCGCCATGTGGCTCAACAGGGCGCCGTTCCGCCGGCCGTTCCCCGAGCTGGCCGACGCCATGTTCGCCGCGGGGGAGGCGCCGCCCGCGATCGTCGTCTACGTCGACGCCTGGACCGCGCTCGGCGGCAGCCAGTACCTCGACTCGCCCGCCACCGGCCGCTACCACTCGTACCTGTGCGAGGAGGTCGTCCCCTGGGTGGACGCCAACTACCGCACCCTCCCCGGCCGCGACCACCGGGCGGTCACCGGCAAGTCCAGCGGCGGCTACGGCGCCATGGTGACCGCCATGCTCGCCCCGCACGTCTTCGGCGCGCTGGCCACCCACGCCGGGGACGCGCTGTTCGAGGTCAGCATGCGGCACGCGTTCCCGGGGCTGGCGCGGCGGCTGCGCGACATGTACGGCGGCTCCTACGACGCCTTCCTCGCCGACTTCCGCTCCCGGCTGGCCGGGACGCGGGAGGGCGACCTGGAGCTGCTGGAGATGTACGCCTACGCGGCGGCGTACTCGGCCGACGAGGACGGCACGGTGCGGCTGCCGTTCGACGACACCGGGGCGACCGTGCCGGAGGTGTGGCGGCGCTGGCTGGCGCGCGACCCGGTGGTCATGGCGGGCGAGCCCCGCTACGCCGAGGCGCTGCGCTCGATGCGCGGCATCTGGGTGGACGCCGGGCACCGGGACGAGTACTTCCTGGACTTCGCCGCGGTCGCGTTCCGCCGGGCGGTGGCGGCGGCGGGCGTGCCGGACGAGCGGGTCCGCTTCGAGCTGTTCGACGCCGGGCACGGCGGCATCGAGTACCGTTACCCGCTCGCCCTGGCGTGGCTTGCCCGGCGGCTGTCGGAGCGGAACGGCTAGGCTGCCCGCGTGGACAATGCGGAATTGAAGGACCAGGTACGCGAACTCCGTGCTCAGGGCCGTTCTCCCAAGGAGATCGCCCGCGCGCTCAAGGTGCCGCCGTCCGTCGTGGCGCCGCTGGTGAGGGAGATCGCCGCGGAGACCACGGCCGGTGGCGGCACCTCCGAGCTGGTCGGATGCTGGATCAACGTCGGCTGGAGCGCCGGCCTCGGCGTGGACCCCGCGCTCGGCTGGAGCGACGAGGCGCCGGAGTCCGGCGCCGACGGCATGGTGTGCGTGCTCGTCGCCCGCCGCCACTCCTGGGACCGCATGGAGGTCTCCGGCTACCTCGCCGACGTGTTCTGCCTCGGCGTGCGCAACGCCATCGGCCCGCAGATCATGGACGACCGGGAGCTGGCGCGCTTCCGCGAGTACTTCTTCGGCGAGTACGCGGGCTGGCAGGAGGCGCCGTACGAGCTGGCCAGGCACCTGGTGCTCGGCTCCGTCGACCACGCCCGCACGCTCGGGTTCGAGCCGCACGAGGACTTCGGGCCGGTCGCCGACGCGCTCGGCAAGTGGGAGGGCGGCTCGGCGATCACGTTCGGCCGCGACGGCAGGCCGTTCTACCTGGAGCAGCCGGGCGACGACGCGAACAAGGTGCTGCGGACGCTGCGCCGCACCCTCTCCGACGACGACTTCGACTACGTCACCGGAGGCCGGTGACCCTCAGCGTGAGGTTGAGGCGGCCGGCGGCGAGCCCGGTGGCCGGGTCGCCGGTGCCGGGATAGATCTTCGGCACCCCGTGGTAGGCGAGCCGCGACGGCCCGCCGAACACGAACAGGTCGCCGGAGGCCAGCTCCACGTCCGTGTACGGCCGGCCGCGCGTCTCGGTGTTGCCGAACCTGAACAGGCACGTGTCGCCGATGCTCAGCGAGACCACCGGGGCGGGCGACCGCTCGTCCTTGTCCTGGTGCATGCCCATCCGGGCCTCGGCGTCGTAGAAGTTGACCAGGGCCGTGTCGGGCTCGTAGTCGTCGGCCGGGCGGCCGTACGCCTCGGCGACCGCGCGGCGGCCCAGGTCGGCGAGCCAGCCGGGGAAGTCGGCGACCTTGCGGCCGTTGACGTCGTGGGCCAGGCGCGTGTAGCGGTAGGGCTGCCAGTGCAAGGTGCACCAAAAGACACACAAGGAGGCTACATGCCGACCGATCCCGTGTCCACGTCCCTGACTGGCGATGACGACCGCTTCACCTTCGGCCTCGTGTCCGAGGTCATCGACCTCCTGGAGCGACATGGCTACCAGCGACCAACCGAGGAGCACGCGCGCAATCTGGCCACCGGCCGGACGCTCGGAGCGCTCCTCGACCTCGTCAGGGTCTTCGAGGGACGTCAGGACTCGCTCGGCCGTCCGGCGCTGGAGGGCGGCGCTACTATTTTCTGATCTTGGTGTGTAACCATGGAGGTACAACAAAAAACGGGCCCGACCAGCGCAGCAACGCCGATCGAGCCCTAGCCCATCTGCCTGACTAGACCAGGAAGTGGACCATGAACCAGTCTATCGTTTCCCCGATCAACCGTCGTAGCGACCTGATCGGAGCAACCGCCACGTCCGAGGCTCCCCGTGAGCTGACCAAGGGCGAGAAGGTGGCCGTCATCTCGGTCGGCCTCGTCGTCCTGGCGCTCGGCATCCTCGGCTTCGTCAACAGCTTCGCCGCAGTCAAGCTGGCCGCCGTACCCTACTTCGGTGGCCTGGCCTGGACGCTGCCCATCGGCGTGGACCTGGCCATCGGAGCCTTCTCCGCCGTGGAGATCCTCCTCGCGCGCCTCGGCATGCGGCTGTCGATCCTCAAGCTCGTCCCCTGGACGCTGACGGCAGTGACCGTCTACCTGAACGTCGCCGGAGAGACCAACCTCTTCGGGATCATCGCTCACGCGGTACTGCCCGGCCTGTGGGTCATGGCCGTCGAAGTCATCGCCTACGCCGTCCGTCGCAGGTACAAGCTGTCGCAGGCCAAGAACATGGAGGCCATCCGGCTTTCCCGCTGGATCCTCTCGCCGATCTCCACGTTCTTCCTGTGGCGTCGGTCCGTCCTCTGGGAGACCCGCTCCTACGAGGCCGCTCTCCGGCGTGAGCGTGACCGCGCCTACGCCAAGGCCGACCTCCAGGAGCGCTACGGCCGGATGTGGCGTCTCAAGGCCACCCGCCGTGAGCGTGTCGAGTACAAGCTTGGCGAGCTCGTCCCGACCGAGCTGATCTCGGCCGTCGAGGAGGAGACCGAGGAGCAGATTCTTCCCGAGTACACCGAAACGAAGAACGGCAAGCGTGCCAAGGCTGCGCCCACGATCGAGGAGCTCGTCCCTGTTGGTCTGGAGGTTGCCGAGGAGCTGGCCAAGGACGGTCAGAAGCTCACCCGGAACAACCTGATCGAGCGCATGCGCGAGCGTGGTACCGGCCTCTCGACCAACCGGGCCAACGACCTGCTCAACCGCCTCAAGCAGGAATTCGGGACGGTACAGGCCGCCGCCTGATTAACACAGCAAGAAACCCCCTGGCCGGCTCTGGTCGGGGGGTTTCCTGTTTTCGGGACTAGAAGTCGAACTCGCCCTTCTTGGCCCCGTCAACCCACGCCCGAAAAACAGATCCACGGACCACGTACGGAGCCTGCTCAGGGCTCTCGGTGTCACGGATACCGACACGGTCACCGCTCAGCGGAGCGACCTCGATGCAGTCGCCACCGTTGGCACCAGACGCTGTGGCCTTACGCCACGCAGCCGTCTTCAGCTCGTCCGCCAGTTCGTCATTCACCTTGGTACTCCTCCAACTTCCTGTGTAGCGCGCCCATCGTCTCGTCCACCGGCCTGGCATAGGCCCTGATGACGTCGAATCTGAGACTAACCCTCCTCACCCGATCCTCGCGATCTGTTACTTCTCCATCAGCCGCGTTGTCCAAGTACACGGTGTCAGGACCCTGCGACTGGTGAGCAATGACGAATCCGCCGAGAAGCCCAACGCTCGGTACTGACGACATCCGGACGAGCTGAATCGTGATGGATGGCGAGTCGGAGACCTTGATCAGGCGCTCGATCTGCTCGCGCATCACGGACGGGCCGCCGATCGGGCGGTCAAGAACGGATTCGTCGATCACTGCCACGTACAGCGGCGGCTCTGGTCGGTCGAAGATGGTCTGCCGAGCGATTCGAGCCTCGGTGGCATCGTCAACGGTTGCGTCACCGACGCTCGGCTCACCGCGCAGGACAGCGCGTGCGTAGGCCCTTGTCTGAAGCAGTCCAGGGACGACGAGCGGTTGCCATGTGCGCAGGTTATGGGCGTTGGACTCAATTTTCGGCCACTCACGAAACCACGTCGGACCTGATTTGAGGACAAGAGGAAGAAGCCTGGCTAGCGATTGATCAGTTATTCCGAGTCGCTTCTCCACATCCTCTGTGAACTTCCAGGACGGGTTGCGTTTGGCGTTCTCGATCTGGCTGACCAGGGATTTGCTGACGTGGCAGAAGTCGGCGAGCTGCTCCTGAGTGATGCCCTTTTCCTCCCGTAACCGGCGCAATTCTGACCCATATAGCGCGAGTGGGCTCGCTGCCGGATCGATCACGCTTCCTGTCATGGGCTCACCTCCCTCCCGATTCACAGATACACACACAGCAGTCACCTGCATGTGTTGACAACTGTGTTGCTCGTTACCTACTCAAACTAGCTGGCCAGGGCCACGCTGGGGAGTGTCTTCAGAGCAACAGGAGAACTCCGGTCCACAACGGTCCGTAGGACGTGTGAACCGCCAGAAACCTCCCACAACGGTCGGTGGTATACGTGACGACGACGGACACAGCACACGTGACTGAGACACCCGAGGCGGTTGAGGAATCCCGCCCACCTGAAGAATCGACGCTTATAGCTGAGCTGCGTCTCTACCGAAATCCCAGAGCAGTCGCACGCGGACGACACGTCCTAGCCGGATGGCTTAGTGACGACCCGCTCCTGTTCGACGCGCAGCAGATAGTCAGCGAGCTCCTGACGAACGCCGTCATTCACCCTGAGAACGGCCTCGGCAGGGAGTCCATCGTTCTCCGAGCGAGCTGGCTCGACACCGATCTCCTCCTGGAGGTCATTGACCCTGGACCGCTCAGGCGCTTCTCGATCCCCAATGCGCGCATGCCAGCGATCGAGGCCGAGAGCGGACGAGGACTCGGGATCGTCAGGGACTACGCCCGAGCATGGGGAACCTTCGTCACCGAGTCGGGCAAGCGCAACGTGTGGGCTGTCCTGAGCCGCTCCTAGAGCCCCCTGCCAGTTGTTCCAGGTGTCGGTTCGGCTGGCAGGGCTTCCATCCGCCAGGAAACGGAGGAGATCGACATGCACAACGTGATCGTCAGCCCGTACCTCGATGGCGAGTACTTCGTCGTCAGTCCGGGACACAACGGAGGGCTCCGCATCTCCCACGACAAGTACCGGGAGCTCTCGACCTCGGCCGATTCTCCGGCCTGGTTCTCCGAAGCCGTGGCCAGCCTGTGGCCGGACGTGTCGCTAAACCCCTACCGGGAGAAGGTCCTCGTCCGGCAACCAAGCCCGTACGGCTACGTCAGAGCGACGTACGAACTCAACCTCGGCTGCAACTACGACTGCGAGCACTGCTACCTCGGAGTCAAGGCGTTCGAGGGATTGTCGTGGCCGGACAGGTCCAAGATGCTCCGCGATCTCCGAGATCTCGGTGTGCTCTGGCTCCAGCTCACCGGAGGAGAGCCGACGATCGACAAGCTCTTCCGGGAGACGTACATGCTCGGCTACGAGCTCGGCATGATGATCAGCATCCTGTCGAACGGCTCCAAGCTTCACGACGCTCGGATTCTGTCGATGCTCACCGAGCACCGTCCGCACGACATCACGATCAGCGTGTACGGAGCGACAGAGGCGAGCTACGACGGCCTCACACGTCGGCCTGGCTCGTACCGGAAGTTCATTAAGGGAGTCAAGGCCGGTCGCGAGGCCGGACTTCCGCTCAAGTTCAGCCTGATCATAACCAAGCACAACGCGGACGAGCAGGCGCGCATGGAGGGCATGGCCGAGGATTTCGGCATCCCGTACGTGACCTTCGTCAACATGTCGCCGACGATCTATGGCGGGCCGGAGACGCTCCCATCCCAATCTCTGGAGCACCTACGCAGCCGCAAGCCGTTCACCGGCTGCAATGCCGGCCACACGTTCTTCCACGTCGATCCGCACGGCATGGCCTCGATCTGCAAGATCGGCCGAGAGCCGAACATCGACCTCGTCGCCGAGGGACCAGCCGGAATGGCTCGCCTCGGTGAGATCGCTGACTCCCTGCTTCTCCGGCAGGGCGGCTGTACCGGATGCACGCTTCAGGGCTCCTGTGGCACCTGCATGCCGCTCGTCCAGCTCTACCGGAAGGCCAAGTCCCCGCTGGCCAACTACTGCCAGCACAGGGAGAGGAAGGAGGTGACAGCCACATGACCGCACGAATGATCGAAATCGGTTCGCGACCCGCGCCCAAGCCTGAGATCGAGGTAATCCCGGATCTGGAGGCCCTGCTTGGGCCTGAGAAGTGCTCGTGCTCGGCGAGCGACGACCAGCCGTACTAGAAGGCGACCAGTTCCAGGGCCGTCCTGCGGATACCGTAGGGCGGCCCCCTGGCTTTCACGAAGGAGGGACATTGGCCGTAGAGCGGACACACTGGGAGGACCTTCCCGAGCCCACCAGAGCGACCGTGGAGAAGTACGCCGGTCGAGTCATGCGCGCGGAGACCGTGTCCGATGGGATGAACTCGGCCGTTGCGATGATCCTGGAGACCGCGTTCGACAAGTTCTTCGTCAAGGGGCTGAAGCGCTCATACCCGAGGCGCTGGACGCAGGACATGGAGTGGATGATCGGGCCGTACGTCTCCGGAATTTCGCCGCGCATCCAGTGGCGGACCACGGAGGACGAAGAGTGGGACCTGATCGGCTTCGAGTACATCCCCGGTCGCCACGCCAGCTACGAGCCAGGCTCTGAGGACCTGGAGAAGCTCCTCGACACGATGCGGAGACTCGGCCGGCTCATCTGCCCGAACCTCCCTCTGAAAACGGCGGAGAGCCGCTGGAAGACGTACGTGGACAAGCCCGAGGACCTCCGCTGGTTCGTCGGTGAACGGCTCCTCCACACCGACTACAACCCGCTGAACGTGCTCGTCTCGGACGGCCGAGCTCTCCTCATCGATTGGGCCTGGCCGACCAAGGGAGCCGGGTGGATCGATCCGGCATGCCTGATCCTCCGGTTGATCGCCGGTGGTCACACTCCCGAGGAGGCCGAGATGGTTGCCTCCGGCCTGCCAGCGTGGAAGGAGGCACCGACCAAGGGCCTGGACGCCTTCTTCACCGCCAGCATCAACATGTGGCGAGAGATCGCCGAGGCCGACTCGGCCCAGTGGAAAGCAGCGATGCTGAAGGCCGCTCAGGACTGGCACAACTATCGGGTCCGTGCCTGAACCCTAGGCGGACCGAGGGTCCCGCTCCTGGCACCAAGAAGCGGGACCCAGGGAGACGACGCTACCGACGCCGCCGGAAGATTCGGTCGATCACCTCCACGGCGGCCTTGCGACGGGCGGTCTTCCTTGACCAGACGGCCGGGTAGATGACGCCCAGGATGATGAGCAGCACGGTGGCAGCGAGGCAGAAGCCGACGATGCCGGACTGTTCAGCGAGCTGCCCGATGATCGGCAGCGGGAGCGAAGACGGCCGTTCCGTAACGGTCACCGTCAGGGACGTTGACTCCCCGGTGAGGGGGTGTCTACCGTCATGCGATACGTTCGCGTACAGGTAAGCCTCCTTAGGGCTGCCTAACCTTGTGTGATCCGACGGCCTTCCGTTGCAGCGGGAGGCCGTCGCCTTTTGTGGGGCGACCGCCTCGAACCGTCGTAGGTGAATGCAACCGTTAGTCGCTTCTGGTCCGCAAGTTGGCCTGTGGATAACTCTGTGGATTTAGGGGTGTCCGGGCTGTGGATAACCTGTGGATAACCCTGTGTATAGGGAAGATGACCGTCCCCAATTCCGGTAGGCCATGCGGAAAGAACCCGCAGGTGGAAGCATGTGCTGGGCAAGTGGCAGGCAAGGCGAACCCTGTGCAGGAAAACTGGTGTGAAAAAAGGTTATTGATCTTAGGGCGTTATGGACTGTTTAGGAACTTTGTCAGCATTCTGCGGACGCGGGCATCAAAAAAAGAACCCCCGCCCGACCGTCACGATCAATGACAGTCGAGCGGGGGTTCTTGCGTGGGCGTAGAAACGCAGGTCAGGACAGGTCGAGGGCAGCTTCCCAGCACACATAGCCCCAGATGGCGGTTAGTGGATGACCTTGCCAACTTCCGTCACCGAGTCGTTCACCTTCAGCCAGACCTTGACGGCCTTGCCAGTCGGAGCCGGAGGCCGGATCTTCGCCACGCGCTCGCCATCAGCCCAGTCCAGGAACGCCGGTCGCCAGTCGTTCGGGTCGCCGACAGCGATGAACACCCGAGACAGGTCGTGGCCGGAGTAGGGCACGGTCAGCCAGCCAGCGAATTGTGAAATCGGCATGCCGACGTCCTCCTTACAGGATCGTCAGGACATCGACCTTGCGGATAATGTCCTCGGTCGCGGTCGTGATGAGGACGAAGCGCTGGTAGTCGCCAGCAGTCAGCTCGACTTCCCCGTTCCTCGGGCCGATTAGAGACAGGACGTCAATGACGCCAGCCTCGGCCAGCGGATCAGGCTCGGCAGCCGTGCCGTCAACCAGCGTCACGCTCGTGAAGTCCTCCACGGATGGGACGCTGTTCGGGTCGGTCGTGTGATAGACGCCAACCGAGACGATGTCGGCAACGCTGCCTCGGGTGATCGTGATCGCGTTGGCTACGTACTCGGTAGCCGTGTGGAAAATCTCGGCCAACACTCACTCCATTCGGGTAACACGGGAAGGATCGACGCTCTTACCGAGCCGGTCTTCTCCGATTTCCGTGAGAAGTCGAGTCGACTCGACGGAGACACGCTCACGGACAGACGAGCTGGCCATCGTGACGAGCTCTCGCGCCCGGTTGTCATCGGACGACGCGGACAGCCGGTTGTCGTCGGACTCGATACCGATCTTCGACGTCCCGAGCTCGAAGCGCCGGATGACGACGGTCGGAGCGATCTCGATGGAGATATCCACGACCAGGACGATGCCGCCGCCGGACACGGAGTGCGTGACGACGACACTGGAACCACCAGCAGCGCTGGCAGAACCAGAGCCAGTGACGACGTGCGTCAGGGACGTCTCAGAGCCATTGGAGAAGGCCGCAGAACCGGCACCAGACACGGTCACCGAGACGACCGAGCTGGAGCCTCCCGACGCGTCCGAGGATGCCTGACCACCACCTGTGGCGACGACCTCAACCGTGACGTCGGAACCGCCCAGGAAGCCCGGAGAGCCGGCCGAAGCGACATTGACCGAGACAGGCGTACCGGAGCCGGATGAAGGACCAGGGGAACCGGAAGCCGACACGGAGACGGTCGCGGAAGTCCCTGAACCCGCCGAGAAGGCTACCGATCCGCCAGCCGAGGACGTGACCGAGATCGAGGTCGAAGAGCTGCCGGAGAAGCTCGCACGACCAGCTCCGGATGCGGTGTGGCTGACCGACGTGGACGACCCGCCAGAGTGATCCTCGGAACTTCCGGCCTGAGCGAGAACGATGGACCATGCGCCCATCGGAGTGGTTCCGCCGAACGTCTTCGTGCCCGTTGCGCCAGTCGAGGGAACGGCCAGATCAGCAATCCGGTTGAAGTCCGCGCTGACGGTACGCTCCGTCATTCCGGAAGGCACCGAGGCCGCAGCCTGGTAATCGGCGTGGAGAGCGACCAGGACGGTACTGGCGGCCGTCGTGGTCACGGACGGAGCGACGCTGCTACCAGCAGAGCTCTGAGCCCACACATGCGGCGCTGAACCGGCGTTCCGGTAAGCGACGATGTCCGTGGACGGGTTCACGCCGAAGTTGGCCCAGCTCAGATCCGGGTTGGAAGCGCCTCGGACGATGTACCAGACGTTCGCCGTGTAACCGTTGGCTGTCCGGTCGTCGCCGAGTTTCGTCCAGCCAGTAGGGCCGGTAGGCGGCTGACTCGCCTGAATAATGGCGATCAACATATCGCCGGACTGCGTATTCGACGGCATCACGCCGTTCAGGGAGTTGGCGTGCGATGCCCCGATGAATCGGACCGCGTTCGGGTCTCCGTGCGTGATCGTCAGCTTCGGGTCAGTCGTCGTACCGGAAGCTTCCGCAGTCGCGAACTGGACGAACTCACGGTCAGTCGGAGCCGTACCAGTCCGCTGCTTCGAGGAGGTCGTGAGCAGCCGGACAGAGCCGGTCTTCAGACCCGATGCCGTCAGGAACGCGCTCGTGCTCGTGAAGGCGTAGTACCGGTTGAGCGTCCCCATACCGCTGGTGGCGATGCTGGCGAGCAGCGGGAGACTGGCCAGCGTGCTTCCCTGCCGAAAATCGGCAGTCGTGAGCGACGTTCCCCAGTCGAACTCTCGGGCCTCGACCGTGAAGTTGCCACCTGTGAGGTTCTGGCCGGTCTGGTACAGCTCCAGCGTGACGCCTGTGACCTCGTCCGTGTCGGTGATGGCGGACGTGTCGAACGACCAGAACTGCTGGTAACAGGAGTAGGTCGAGCTGAAGAACTGCCCCGTGGCGGAGGTTACGCCCGTGGTGTCGATCTGGATTGTTCCGGTGCCCTGTCTGGCCACGGTGTACGTAGCGCCCTGGCCTTCGAGACGACCGTCTGCGGTGTCGCCGAATACCGTGGTAACTGTGCCAGCAGTACGCCAGCCACGAGGGTAGGGGGCGGACTCGACCGAATCCCAGACGGCCTCGATGAACGCCTCGTACGGGTCGTCCTCTCCAGACCTCGGGACGGTAGGCGGGTTGACGATCCTGCGGTGCGGGTCGATCGGGATTTCTCGGCCGGACTCGTCGTAGAGCTCGACCCATGCGTCTACGCCGATGATCTCGCCAGCCGAACTCCGGATGTAGCCCGGCTCGGCCGTGAAGACGAGGCGCTTCCCGCCACGCACACGTTCAGGACGACCAGACCGGTTCGGCTTCCGGCCGTTCCTGAACGAGCGGATGATCTTCTCGGACCTGGCCCGCTTATTCACTGTCGGCCTCCTGTCGTCCGAGCTACCGGATTAGTCGAGGTCGATCGAAGTGCTGGCAGCCAGGAGCGTGTACGTGCCCGCCGTGGCGAATGCCTGAGAGGTCAGATCAGCGCCGCCGTAGTTCGTACCAGACGTGGAGGCCGAGAAACCGCGCCAACCAGCGACCGTCGAACCAGCCGGCGCATCGAACACGAGGTCAGCGCTCGGACGGATCAGGCCGTTCGAGGCCGTAGTCCAGGTGACCGCCTTGCGCGCGTACGAGCCGCCAGTCAGCTCGGTACCGGAGCCGTTCACGAGCCCGATGTGCGTGATCGCAGCACCGCCAGCGTCAGCGCACACGTTCAGAAAAGCCGTAGCCATTGCCATGAGGACTTCCTTAGTTGCTTTCGTCGATCAGGCCAGGAATTCGGCCGGAGTCGGACTGCTTGACGTGTTCATCGAACCGAGAGCTCAGGTCGTCAAGATTGGCCTCAATTCGGTTGATCGCATCGCGCAGAGACGATCCGTGGTTGGTCTTCAGTTCGGCCTCGATCTTCTCCAGTCGAGTCATCACGCCATCACGGCCAGGAACTCCAGGACGCTCGGGCTCTCCCTGCCAGTCGTCGATGAAGTTGGACACCTTCTTCAGGAACTTCATGATCTGGATGACGACGGCCACAGCGGTAGCGATAGTTACGAGGCCACCAGCGATGGCCAGGAATTCGGTCATGGTCTCCCCGAAAAATGGAGTGCTAGGAGATTGGACTCACGCCGATTTCTCGGCACGAGATGTCACCCGCGTTGTTCGCGGTTCCCGTGTTGACGACCGAATACATCACTCGTGCGTAGTACGTTGAGCCAGGCGTTAGCCCGGTCAAGTGGAACAACCGGTTCTGGTAGTAGTAGCTTGTCGATGCCGCCGAAAATCCGCATCCAGTGAAGCCGACACTCGGAGACAGGATTTGCGTGCCCGAACTGTTCGATCCCAGGAAAACGTTCGCGGACATCTGAATCCGGTCGTCACCCGTGTTAGCCCTGGCAGAGCCGCCGACGAACATCAGGACCTTGCCGCTAGTCGGTGCGACGAAAGTCACGCCAACTTCAGGCGAGCCGGCGATCCAGGACGTGGACGAGATGTTGGAAATCTCGGTCGTGTCCTGCGCCCAGACGGAGGCGGGATTATCGGCAGCCTTGATTTTCGCGCCGACGAGGATGTCCGGCATAAATCCTCCTAGGACACAGGCGTGACGTAAATATCGCGGGTGTCGAACCCGTTGGTAGTCCCTGAGCCGGATGAAGCCTTGTGCTGGACCTTCGCGAAATACACACGACCAGGCTCAAGCCCTTCGAGCAGCGTCGTGCGGGTGTAGTAGACGTAGCCGGTCGCGTTTTCCTGAACGCCGATTCCTCGGGTGACCACGTTCGGGGACAGGACCGTCGTGCCCGAGTCGTTGGTCTGCTTCACGACAGGCGCTAGGTGGACTCGGCGAGTCCCGTCTCCGCGAATTCCACCACCGATCGAGATGAGAACTCGGCCCGATGTCGGAGCCGTGAACGTCGTTGATACCTGCGGACTTCCATCCGAATAAGAGTTAGAGGTCGCGACCACGTCAGTACCGTCTCGGTTGAATTGCGACGGCGGAAAATCCAGCGCGTTGATTCGCGTACCAGCCGTGTAATTACTCATGAAACAGGCACCACCGTTAGATCGCGAGACGCGATGTCTCCGGACGAACCACCGGACACCTTGTGAGCCGTGTGCGCGTAATACGTGCGGCCAGGAGTAAGGCCCGTAATGAGCGACGTTCTGGACAGGTACATGAACGACGTCGTCTGCTCAGGGCAGCCGATTCCTCGGGTGACAACGTTGGCCGAGACGACGGCAGAGCCTCCAGGACCGTCCTCACGGACAACCGGAGCCAGGTGAACTCGGTTGGCCGTACTGGAATCCTGGAGACCTCCGCCGATCGTCAAAAGCACCTTCCCGGACGTCGGAGCCGTGAAATACACGAACACGACTGGCGATCCGGTGATGTAGGACGTGCTGTCGATGTCAGAAATCCGTGTGTCGTCGAATGCGTAGACGGACGGAGGAAAATCGGACGCTGAGGCGACCGCGCCATCAGTGATGTCAGGCATGATTCTTTCTCTTGATCAGAGTGCTCGGACAGCCGGATTAGCGAGCTTCACAACGGAGCCGGACGAGTGCGACTTTGTGATTCCGTTGATGTGCCGGGTGACCGTGAACGTCTGAGGAGAGCTCGATCCTGAGATCGCAGTGACCCGCATCCGCTCACCGCCGATTTCGATATCCAGCGGGAGGTCACCGGCCGAGGTCGTCCAGAGCGGTCCCTTGCTCGTGGCCACGGAGATGCTCGTTGCGGAGCTGGTGACCGAGGAGTTCAAGGTGCTGTACTCGGTGCCATACCGGGACGTCCCGTAGACAGCGACCTGCCACGGGCTTTCCGGCACGCAGTTGACCGTGATCTCCCAGTCGTAGGTAGCCATGCGCTCAGAGCAGCCGTAGACGAGCTGGCTGATCTGATTCGGAGGCAGCCACGCGGGCTGGTTGTCGATCGTGAGCCGGTCACCGAGGTCCATGAAGACGACGTCAGCCGTCAGTCCAGCGTCACTGGCTACGCCAGGGCTGGACAGGTCAACCGTAATCTGCGGGTACCGAGCCTCGTCAACGGTGCCGAGGTGGACTCGCCAGTTCGCCTGGTTCAGGAGCTCGCCGTCCGACTGGACGTTGACGGTTACCTGCTCGTCGTACCGGCCGACACCGGCCGGAGGATCAGCCACAGACAGCGGGCCGGACTCCATTACGTACCGCGCAGAGGACCCAGACTTCCTGGTGGTTGTGACGTCGTTCCGGGTGGACTGGTCGTCGTCAACGGGCTCCAGCGGAGGGGCCAGGTGGCCTTCCTCGTAGTCGAGCGCCACCATGGCTGCCTGGTTGTAGAGGCTCGTCCTCGTCCGGTACGCCAGACCGAGATCGTTCCTCGGCTCGTACAGGAGTCCGAGGTCAGTCTCAGCGGCCTCGGTGATGAGGTTGATGAAGGTGTCCGGAGTCTGCGGGCCCAGCTTGGTCGAGTCATCCAAATCGCCGGCTGACGTGAAGCTGATGTTCTCCTCGGCACAGAGCCGCTCAATCCGACGTCCGGCCGATTCGCCGTCGTACGCTCCGAGCTGCGGGCCGAGGTCGTGGATAGATTCAACCGCCGACTGCACGGAGATATGGCCCATGGCCGAATCCAGGATGCCGCCTCCGGCGCTGGCGACGACCTTCAGCACACGGCCCAGCGTTTGCGAGCTGAGCGTGCCACCGAACGTCAGGCCAACGGAAGCGCCAGGCTCCAGCGTCGAAACGTCCCACTCGATGTCCGAACCAACCTGGCTCAGGTCGAGCGAGATCCTGGTCTTCTTGCCGATGACGTTGAACGTGATGAAGCCGGAGTCGAGCAGCACCGAGCCGTCAGCGTCGTACGCCTGCACCTTCAGCGATCCGGTCGGAGAGTTCCCGTACCGGATGACCCACTGAGTAGCCGTACCCGTGGTGTAGGTCGTGACGAGCGCCTGGTCCCCCGAGATACCCGAGTCGGGGATGTAGATCAGGAATCGGGTGGACGCAGCGCCGGTCGGCTCGTAGTACGGGACAACGCCGGTCCATTCGCTGTCACGCATGAGCGGAATCGGGTCCGAGGCGATGAAGCCGGCGTACGCGGCCAGCTCCGGAGTACCAGATACCGCCATGGACGGACCGCCGATTCCGGATGCCAGCGATGAAGCGCCAGGAGCGTCCTCACAGGGCCAGTACGCGACAGGAGGAGCAGTCTGACCAGGTACGGTAAGCCCCCGGTACATGACGCTCCTGAAGGCTGTCGAGCCCTGACCGAGACGCCGGAGAATTCCAGCAGCCTCGATCGGAACCCACACGTCCTTACCGGAGAGATCCCAGCGCGGAGGCCAGGAGCTAATCTCGCCGACGAACCGGATATCCCCGTCTACCGACACTCGGACAGGTGTGTTCCTGCCTATTTTCCCGTAGTACGGAGACACCGGATTTCGCGGGCTGTACTTCCCGTCAACATTCTTGATGCTGAAACGGCACTTCGAGGGGTCGGTTCGCGTGCCCTCGTCAGCTCGCCCTCGGGTGATGTTGATGCCGTCCCGAACGAGCACATCGGTCGTGATGTCGGTCCAGGAACCGTCGATGTAGAGCTCGACCGTCACGTCCAAGGGATCGTTCGGGAACGCCATCGTTACGCCTTTCCGAAAGCTGTCTGAACGGAGCCGCCGCCTTCGACTCGGACCATCTTGCGGAGCATCTTGAGGAGCTCCCCGTCGATGCCTCGGCCGTCGAAGATGACCTTCGTCTCGCCGCCGCCATTCGAGGCAGCCGCCTGCGCGCCGTACTGCGGACCAACCGGCCGAGAGCCAGCGGTAGGAACTGCCGCTCCGGCCAGACGATCAGAAGCCGACTCGACCGAGCCGACTTCGGACAGAATTCCGCCAGCGAACCCCTGGCCGGTGTAGGCACCGAGAGCGTGGAGAACCTGCGAGGGAGACTTGATCTTGAGCGCCTTACGGACACGCTGAACCAGCGAATTCGCGAGGTTGTCGATGGCAGCGAGGATGTCCTTCTTCTGAGCCATGAGGCCCGTGAGGAATCCCTTCCCGGCCTGCTTCCCGCTGTCGTACATCACATCGGCGCTGAACTTCCCGAGGGAAGTGGCAGCGGAGTCGATCGACGACTGAGCCGAGTTGATGGACTTGAGCGTGCCAGCGTCAGCGCGGAGAAGCGCCTCGCCGAGCTCCAGGCCCTCTTCAGGACCGGCCTCGATCACCTGACGGAGCAGGTTCTTGTTGAGGCCACGAGCCGCCAGCCGCCTGACCACGGTGGAGAACCGCTTGATCTGGCTGAGCTTCACAGAGAGCTGCTTGCGGATACCGCCAGGGCTCGCCTTCTGCCCTTCGCCGAAATCGAGCGACGCCAGAGTAGCCGTGCTGCGCGCCTTATCGGAGACATCGGTCGCGAACTTCTGCGCCTCCTCGATCCGCTTGAGAATCGACTCGCGCTTCGTCGCCAACGCCTGAAGCTTCGTGTTGTCACGGTCGATGATCGTCAGGAGGGACTCAGCGAACTTGAAGGAAATCCGCTTGCCCTTCCAGGCAGCAAGGACCGTGTCGGACAGCTTCTTCGACGTGGACTTGACCTCGGAAGTACCGCCGAGCAGACCCTTGACGAGGCCCTTGGTCGTCATCTGGCCAATCCAGGTGAAGACCTTCGACGGCGACTTAATCCCGAGCGCATTCTTGGCCGATGCGATGGCGTTCGACACGACGTTCCTGGCAGCGCTGGCCGCCTGACTCGCCATGCCCTTGATGCCGTTGATCAGACCCTGAATGACGTCACGGCCAGCCTGAAGCAGCAGCGACTTGAGGTTCCCGAGACCAGCCTTGATCTTCGCCGGAATTCCCTTGACGAACGCCACGGCGGAATTCCACTTGGCGACGATCGCTTCCTTGGCCCTACCGAACCAGGCCGCGATCTGACCAGGAATCTCACTGAGCCGGCCGATCCAGCCCTTGATCGTCGAGATACCAGACCGGACGATCCGAACGCCAGCTTCGATCTTCGGTGCCATAGCGGCGACCCAGGAGGCCACCTTGACACCGATCTGCGCGAACGCAACGCCGAGCTTGACTGCCATCGGAATGAGCGGAATGATCGCGGGAAGCACCTGAGAAATCAGGAGAACCGCAAGATCCGTCAAATCCGGGATCAGCGGGATAATCGCCTCGGCGATCTGGACGAAAGCCGGAACCAGTCCATTAAGTAGCGACGGAACGAGCTGAAGAATCGGCGGAAGAAGCTGCGTGATCACCGCTCCGAGAAGCGTTCCGAACGCCGAGTAGAGCGGCTGCATCAGCGGAGCGAGCTGCTCGAAGGCGGTCGAAATGGAGCTCAGTGCGGGCTTCAGCGCACCGGCCAAGGCCGAGATAACCGGACCAAGCGCGGAGCCGAGATTCGTCAGCGCAGTACCAGCAAGCTGGCCGATAATTCCGACGATCTGACCGACGACCGGGATAATCGGAGCTAGCGCGGTAAGCGCAGTCGAGAGCCCATTTCCGAGCGCGATCAGGCCAGCCTTCATCTCCGGAGAGGCAAAGGCATCGGAAAGCGCCTGGGCGACGGTGGTCAAACCAGGACCGAGAGCAGTCAGAGCAGGGCCGAGTGCCGAAACAGCAACAGCAAGGCCAGGACCCAAGGCAGTCGCGATATTTCCGATGTGCGGAGCTACCTGACCGAGCGCAACGCCCAAGGCCCGAATAACAGGCATGAGCGCACTGCCGATACTGGCCAGCCCACTGAAAATGGAGGTCAAAGCCTCCTGGCCCTTGGCGGAGTTAAAAAACTCCCTCAGCGTGCCGGTAATCTGCCCGAGCGTGCCGAGAAGACCGCCACCGGTACCCTGCGCAGCCCTGAATACGGAGCCGATAATTCCGCCGATATTTCCGGCGATCGTACCGAGCTGCTTGAAAACACCCTTGGCAGTCTCGATCCATTCAAGCGCCTTGCCGGAATTCGCGGCCTCGGACAGGAACGTCCCGAGCTTGGTCGCCAGCGCACCGATCGCATTTCCAGCGCCCTTGAAGGCAGGAAGCGCAGCGCCAGCAAAATCACGGAGCCCCTGAAGCAGGGGAGTAAGCCCAGAACCGGCTCCAGAAATCTGAGTCTTGAGCGTGCTGAAGACTTCACCGACGAGCCGTACCGTGCGGGTTTCGCGAGCGAACCGGCTCACCTTCGAGCCGAGATTCCCGAACTCGGATGCCACGCCAGACATACCGGTCTTCAGCGGACCGGCCAGAGCCGTGGCCGTGGCCTTGATCTCGCCGACCAGAGGCTTGAAGAGGGCGTCCTGGACGCTGCGCTTCAGGTCGTCCAAGACGGGCTTGATGTTGCGGAATTCGGTGGCGACAGCCCGAGCAGCCGGGCTCAGGTCCTTGACTGCCTCGTTGAACTTCGATAGGTCGCCGCTCAGAGCGGCCTTGAAGGCATCGCCCATGCCGGACGTCGCGACCTTCAGTGTCGCAATCGCGCCAGCGGCCAGGAGAGCACCAGCGGGCAGCGCCGCGATGATTCCACTGGCCGGAGCCAGAGCAGCCGTGAAGGAGACGATTGAGCCGGCAGCGGAGGCAGCGGAAGCGCCCATGTACGAGGCTGCGAGAGCCGTACCGGTGAGCTTGACCGCCGAGCCGCCAACGGAACCGACGCCCTTCAGATGCTTGTTCAGCGTCTCCGCATCACGCGAAGCGCTCTTGAGCGCCCTGCCGAGGGAGATGTCGCGGCCGAAAAGTCGAAAAACCAAGGACGAGTCAGCCACGACATCTCCTTCGCGCTATTTAATTGTTGTGGGCCTCAACCCACTCATCCGCGAATCCCTGATAGGCGCGGAATTCTGCGACCTTCAGCCCGTCAACGTCCCACGGATGGAGACCGAACAGGTGGCTGAAGAGGGGAAGGTACTTTAGCCGTCGTTCTCGCCAGCGCCCTTTTTTGGGGCCCTGGTATTCACCTCGGCCTCAGGCTCGGTGTTGGCGAGCAGTTCCAGAGCCGCCTTCTTCTGCGACTCCGGCAGATCCGACTTCTCGATGGCGTCGCGCAGAAGGGCCTTCTCGTCGTTGTCGTACTCGGTCTTCAGGTCGCCGACACGAAATTCGACCTCGTTGAACCGCAGACTCGGGTGATCCTTCCGCATCTGGAGCCAGAGCAGCGCACGCTTGCACTTCGTCCGGCCCTTGATGAGCTCAGCGTCGAACTCCTCGATCGTCAAACCGGTCGAGTCCTCAATAAGCTCAGCTTCCGCAGAGGTCAGCTCGTCCTGCTTGTACGTCCAGGTCTGAGCCGTGCCACCCTGCGGGGTGTAGGTGACAATCACTTGATGACGGTCCTTTCGACTACTCGCCGAGCACCTTCGAGGATTTCCTGTCGGGCCTTATCGGCATGGGGTTGAATCGTGACCATCCACCACGGACGGCCCTTCTGAGCGGCCCAATTTTCGCGATTGCCGAAAACCGGGTGACGCCAGCCACTAGCGGAATCCAGGTACTTCGGAAGTACTCGCTGGTCCGGAGGAATGAGCTGACCCTTGACCGAAATCTTTACGCCAGCCGAACGGCCGGACGTCTTAAGGTCAGAGCGGATAGCACGAGCGATTGTGTCTCGGAGCCCTGCTCGCTTGATCGCCTTGCGCGCGTTTTTCTCGGTGAGCTTCTTCATCCGGTCGAGGTCGTAGTTCGCTCGCGTGCGGGAACCACGGCCTCGGGAACCGGAGACAGGAAGCGACTTAATCGCGCCCTTGAGGTCGTTGACGATGGGCTTCGTGACCTGACGGACCGACCGCGCCAATTCGCGCTGTAGCTTCTTGTCGCCAGCCTCCTTGAGGCGCTTGGCAAGGTCTACGAGCTCGTCTGTGCCCTGAATATAGGCAATGTTTGACACGCCGCTCCTATTAGGATGTGGCGCGAGAGACAGCGCCGGAAGTGGGCCAGGAAACCGAGGTCTTGGCCACGTCGCCGACCGAGCCGTCCAGCGGCGAGTACTCCTTCACGAGCACGCTGCCGGAATACTCGGGATTGGTCGCGGAGACCGAACCGGAAGTCGGCTTGATGGTAATCGAGGTCACGGTGCCGATCAGAGGCCACAGCGTGGCGTCCACCTCGGAGGCCGCAAAGTCCTGGTTAAACTCCAGCTCGACCGTGCCCTCCTTCAGGCCACCGAGCCGGGTCTTCCAGCCGTTGCCACCGAACGCGGTGGTGTCCTTGTCCTCCACGTCGATCTTCAGCGTGGCCTTGGTGACGTGGTCGGACAGGTCAACCGAGTTGATCGTCACGACCGCATCGGTGTAAACAAAAGTCGCCATCGGCGGAAACTCCTCGCATACGAAAAAAGCCGCCCACCTGGACGGCCTGAGATTTGCTCGAAGGGTTAGCTGCCGATGCCGATGGCAGCAGCGAGCGTGAACGATCCGGTAATCGCCGTGGCGTTGAACCGGAAGTAGGTGTCCGTGATCGGGCCGGCAATTCGGGTGACCCAGGTACCGCCAGCCGTGATGATCGCGGGAAGGGCGGCAACGTCGGTCGCGGAGGCGAAGCTCGACGCAGCGTCAGACTCGATCTTCAGCGTGACCGTCGTGCCGGGAGAAAAGACGTGGACAACCGCGTAGAGGTACTGACCGTCGGCCACAGCGCCGAGCTCCACAGGTGAGCCGGCAACACCGGTAGCCGAGACGAGGCCCTTGGCCTTAGCCAGCTTCCCGCGAACGAGGCCGCTCTTGGACGTGCCCTTGTGGCCGATCGTGAACGGCGTGACGTCGCCGACAGAGCCGAAGAGCTCGTAATTGAACGAGCCGCCCTCGAAGAAGTAGGCCGTGCTTCCGGCCTGGCCGGTCTGAGAGACCGTTACGACGCGGTTGGCCTGGCCGAGGTTGTTGAACGCCACGGGATCGACGGCATCGGCTGTGGCCGACTGCCAGTACCCGTCCATGTCCAGCGTGATGTCCCGCAGACCTCCGACACGGGACTTCCAGCCGCCGTTGCCGAACGTCGTGTTTTCCTTGTCTTCGACCTCGGCCTTGAGCGACATCTTGTTGACGTCGGTCGTGAAGTCGTAGCCGCCGACGTAGGCCGTACAGTCCGTCATGGTGAATTCCATTAGGCTGCGACCTCCTCAGCGGTCTTCTCGGGAGCCGATTCCTTCACGGACGGCTTCCGGACGATTTCGATGTGCCCTGCCTCGATCAGTGCCGGAATATTCACAGCCTCGGGATCGAGATGCACCGTGCCTCCGGTGCCGACGCCAGCAACGGGTCGGGGACCGGACACCCTGTAGGCGCGCTTGGTCATTCGCTTCCACCTCTTGCTAGAACCCGGAGCGTGAAAACGCCGCCGATGTACTCGATCTGGCCGACAGGCTCCATGCCGAGAGGCTCGAAGGACTCGACCACGCAATCGTTTACGCGGCCTCCGAGCGTTCGATCACCTTCGATAGCCTGGACGATGGACTTGTCACCGAAAGGGGTCATGTATTCGGCGAGATCGTACTGACCATCTTCGCCGGATGAGGCGCTCACCAGGACAACCACTGTCGGCCGAATCTCATACGTACCGCGCTTCATCGCCGTCCGATAATTCGAGATCGGTGGAACGGTCACGAAGGCCGCAGGAGCTGTTATCTGTTCCGGTGAGTGGTCGTAGGTGTTGAGCTCAAGGATCGTGTCCAGCCGTTCCTTGATGCCCAGCATGATTTCGGGAATCGACGCCTCGGTCATATCAGCCCACCTTCACGGGACGAAGCCGGTACGGTGCGAGCATGCGCATGGCCACCGGGGAATTCTTGACTCGGACTGGCCCGAATTCGCCGTAACCAGCGACACCGAACGGGGAATCCTTGAGCTTGGCCGTCTCGCTGGCGATGACGAGCGTTGCGCGCTTCACTGGAGCCGGAACAGCGCTCCAGCCCCACAGTGCTGTTATTTGAAGGCTCGCGCGGTCGTGGGTGACCGGGAAAGCAGCAGATCCGACAGCCCGGATGCGAAAATACGGCCAGCCGAACTCGCCGTTCACGATCCCGTTGAGCGGCTCCAGCTCGTACTGCGTTTCCGACCAGACCGTGTTGAACGAGCCCGTGTCGCCGGAATCTGTGGCGATGACCAGACCCTCGGTCGAGTAGAAGTCGTCCACCGTGACGAGCTTGCAGCCCTTCGGCCTGTAGATCCGTGTGGAAACGACGTCGGCCTTATTGAACTGACGCTCGCAGTGTCGGTCGATTTCCCGAGAGGCCGATTCAAGGGCCTCTTCCAGGAGGTCGTCGTTGAGGCTCAGCGTCGGCTTGTCGATCGACATGTACGCCTTGAGCTCTTCCAGAGTCGCGTACGTGTCTCCCAGAGCCATAGGCGTACTCCCTCTGAGCTAGGAAATGATAAGTACCCAAGAGGCGATCTCAGACCGTCTAGGCGTACTCGTCAGACTGAGACGAGGATCAGGAGCCAGCCGCAGACATGGCGCGGAAGCGGTCATACGTAGGCTCGTCCAGGTAAAGAGCGCCCTTCTCATGGGTCGTCTTCACCGAGGTATCAACGTAGATGGGCGTATCCATCGACGCCAGCCGCACGCAGAAGGACAAGTCCTCGGAGAACTGCCTCGGCTTACCGTGATCGCCTGTCGGGTGAGTGATCTGGTCGAACCAGACGTCACCGAGCGACTTTCGGATTCTCTCCAGCGCCGATCGGTGGATGACGATGCACGCTGCTCCAGTGCCGGAGACCTCAACCAGAGCGTCCCGCTCGTAGTCGTAGATGGCAGCGAAGCCGACCTCGTTCTCCAGCTCATGGTACTGATACAGCGTCGGCTTGAGGCTGTTCGACTGGGCGTAGTAGTCGTTCCCCTTCTCCTTCTTGAGGGAGAAGCAGAGCGCTCCTACGACCGGCCGATCTTTTGGATCAGCCGAGGCGATGAGACGGTCCACGGTGTCGGGAGCGAATCCCATGTCCGTGTCGATGAAGACCAGCCATTCGGCCTCGGTCTTGTCCAAGAAGCCTCGTACGATCTCGTTCCTGGCAGCGACGAGTCCCATCGTTCCGGCCGTGACCCTGATGAAGGGCCTCGGGCCTCGGTAGAACCGTTGGCCGGCTCCTGCGTCGTAGAGCATCGTCTCGGCGAACGACAGGCCGAAGCAGGCTGACCAGGAGCCGTTGTCGATGATGCCGATGACGGCCGAGCCCTGGATCAACGGTTCCGCCTGGTGTACGCGCGCTTCTCACCAGGAGCCTTGGTCGCCTGCTCTACCGGAGCCGGGGAACCCGCCTCGGTGATATCGACGAACAGCCACGGGAACGCCCGAACAAGCGGATCGTTGGCGTCGTAGGTCTCGGACGGATTCGGGACGATGAGTTGGCCGTGCACAGGGTGCTGAACGGCGCAGGGACCGCCTTCAGAGGCCGGTCGAACTCGAACGCGACGCATGCTGAAACTCCTAATGCGCGGGAATTGCGGGGATTGAAGGAGGGTCGGCATCCCCGCAGAAAACCGACCCTCCTCGTTGAAACGGCTCCAGCGCAGCGCGCAGCAGTACGCCAGAGCCGAATTCCGTTACGCCGAGGTCTTGTCCTGGAGCAGGCGGAACGCGCCGTCGTTGACCGAGTCAGCGCCGGTACGGAAGTGCATGTACCAGGCCCGACGACCGTCAGGCAGGTTCGTGGTCGGGTTGAACATGTGGGGAATGAACTCCACGCTGGTCGAACCAGGCTTGTCCACGATCACGTAGTTCGAGAAGTCGCCGAAGACGATCTCGTTGTCCCGAACCGTAGTGGTCTGGGTGGACGGAGCGTCGTCGCTCTCCACAACCGGACGGCCGAGAATCGCGTCGGTCGGAGCGAGCCGCAGGTCGCCGGAGAAGGCGGAGCTGACGGCAGTGCCGAGACGCTTGATGGCCAGGTTGTAGAGCGGGTTCATGACCCAGGACGAGTTGCGACGATACCGAACCGGAACGGCCTTGTAGAGCGCGCTCAGGTCAACCTCGCCGATGGTCGCCGCCGTGGTCGAGACGAGCTCGACGTTGGTGTTGGCGTCCAGAGCGGTGAAGATACCGCGCGGCTGGTTCGAGCCGGAGCCGGTCATGTGCGCAGCGCCCTCAAGCCGGTCACGGGCATCCGCGAACATCATGAGGACGTCAGACGACAGGTTGTCGATATCCTCGAACGCCTCGATCGACGCCTGAACCAGCGACTTGGCGCTGTGGACCGGGATCGACGGACCAACCAGGCTCGGGGAGTCGTCCGAGACCTCGGTGAGCTCGCCATCCCACGAAGCGGTAACGCCAGCGGTGCTGACACCGTGCCAGACGTTCGCGCCGTTGGTCAGAGTCACGACACGGGCGATGCTGCGCATGACGTTGGACGAGCCGTCGTTCGTCAGGATCAGCGTCGGATCCAGGTGGGTCGGGACCAGGTAGCCGCCCTGAGTGTTGGTGCTCACGGCCAGCGCCGCGCGCTCCTCGCTGGTCAGCATCTCGGGACGACCGCGCATGAGCTTGCTCCAGGCCGAGGTGTACTCGGGACGGGAGCGAGCCAGGATGTTCTTGGCCCAGTCGGTGTCACCAGCGTGACGCTTGACCAGGTACTCGAACCGCTTTTCGTTCGCGGCACCGTCGATCAGACCCTCGGCAGCGCGAAGGTTCGCGTCCACGAGCGCCTTGCGGTACTCCTGGCCGCTCATGCCGGAGCGGTTCTCAATGGCCTCGAACGGGCTGCGCTTGACGATTACGTTGGGCGCGCTACGGACGCCGTCGCCAGTCTGGACGTTCGCCGGCTTCGCGGCCAGCTCGTTGGCCAGCGCCCGACGCTCCTCGTCCTTGCGGATGGAGGCGTTCAGGCTGTCCCGCTCAGTGACCAGCTCGTCCCAGCGAGCCTCGGCCTCGGCGGTCAGAGCGTCGCCGCCAGCGCCCTCGTGGATGCTGCGGAGCTCGTTCTCAACCTCGGTGAGACGTGCAGTGAGATTCATTTACTTGTTTCCCTCAGTCAGAAACGGAAGCGCGAGAATTCGCTCTCGTGCGCTTGCGGAAAGACCTCGGGTGGCATCAACCGGCGCGAGGTTCGGAATGGACGCGGCGCTGCCGTCAAGGGTCGGCAGGGTGCGGAGAGAGCGAGCACGCTCATACAGGTCGGCAACCTTCTGCGGTTCTCGGCTGCGGAGATGCTCGTAATAAATGTCGGTCTGAGACCGGACACCTGCCGTCGAATCAGGATTGGCCGGAAAAGTGACCGGACCGAACTCGAAGAGCCTGACCTCCTTGATAGTCCGCTCAGGAATTCCGTCCGGGTTGTACTCGGACCGGCCAGGATCGTCGTTCCACTCGTCGCGGATCACGCGGAACCGGAACGAGGAGCCGTAGACACCGGCCTCAAGGCCAGGGAGCAGGTCCCTGTTGTATGAGGTGTCGAACAGCGGGACTTCGCCGACAGGGCCGTCAGGTCCCTCGCTCAGCGACTCGATCGCGCCGAGGACCTTGTTGCCAACTGAAGGGTCATATCCATGGTCGAACAGGACCTTCACGTTTTGCCGATTTTCGGAGATCGTCTTCTTGAAGGCACCCTTCACGGTGCGCTCCAGGAACCGCCCCTCCCAGACCGAGTCGATTTCGTACCAGGTGTCGAACTGGGAGAACCGAACGGTCATAGTCGGCATGGAATTCGCGGGCCCGTCTTCCGCGCGCAGAAGGGCAGAAGGCGGAACCGCGCGGACGATATCGAGGTCGCGGATAACTTCCACCGCTAATTACCTTCCTTCGCGGAAACAGGATCGTCCCCGTCGTCCGGCATCAGGTCCGGATCAGGAGGTTCGGGGTCCACGTCCGTTGGATCAGCGTCGGGATCAACAGCAGGCTGAAGCTGAACCGAGAAGACGCCCGTGTGATTGCCGATCAGGATTGACAGGTCATCCGAGACGATCGCCTGCGCAACTGCGTCGGGCTCATAACCGGCCTCAACGAGGGATCGAATGGACTGCGCATTCATCGCCGCGATTTTCGCGATGTCCATCTGATCGTCACGGAGGAACGCGATGTCGCGGTCGTCGTACCAGAGGCGACAGCCCCTCGGGACATTGATGACCGTGGAAAGCGCCGCACACGCCGAACGCCATTGCGGACGAGCCCAGTGATCGCCGAACGCTCGACGAGCCTGGCCATAGTTGCTGTAGGTGGCAGCCGCCAGACCCTCGGACAGGCCGACGATGATTGCCGGCACACGAGCAGCCGCCGCAATGCGAGTCTCACCAGCGCCCTGGACGGCCTTGAAGTCCATCTGAGCGAAGTCGGAGCCGACAACCCTTACGTCAGCGCCACCAGCCAGATACATGGTCTTGTAGGCGTTCGTAGCGCCCTGATGAGCTGCTGCGAGCTCCTCCATGTACTGCTCGAACTGGTCCTCCGTGACCGTCTCCTTGAAGGACACGACCATGTTTGGAGTCGCCGCGTTCTCGTAGAACTTCGACTTATGGAGCGTCGCGGCCTTGTCCGAGATGACCTCGCGAATGACCGGAGTGATCCAGCTCATTCCCCGGTACTGCGCATCGGGATCAGGAATTGGAGCCCAGTGGACGACCTCATTCGGGAGGTACGTCTTGGCCTCGGCGTTGGAATTCAGTCCGCCAGGCCGGTACTGGTAGCCTGCGATGTCGGACTTCACGGCCTCGTCAGGCGCAGACGTCAAGACGATGTAAACCCAGTCGGGTCGAAGTCGCCGGAGACGCTTGCCTTCACGGACCGCGTAGAAGTTCCCAGCGAGGCTGACGTCCTGCTCCATGCGGGCAAGGAGGTCGCCAGTCGTACCGTTCGGCCACGGATTTTCCAGGATGTCGAGCTCGTGAGTGCCGAACAGCTCGCCAGGCGTGCCGTTCTGAAGACGCTGGAACTGGAAACGCGCCTCGGTGAACAGGAGCTTGCGCGCCTCGATCGACGAGAAAATCACGCCGTTGGCCTTATAAACGCCGTTGATGTATCCGACGAAACTGTTCTCGACCTCTTCGACGTTGGCCGAATAGGACCAGCCATAGAACGGCGATGCGTTAAGACCGAGCTGCTTGTCCGCTACCCAGTCGGAGAAGCTGTAGCGCTTCTCGTCTCGCCGAATTCCTGAAAGTGCGCGCTGAAGGAGGTTCACCTACGCAGCTCCTTCCGCTCGTCCGGTTCGGTGTCGATGAACAGGAGCGAGCCAGTAAGGATCAGCGCTCCGAGGAGGATCAGGGAGTATGCGAAGCCGAAGGACAGCGCGACTCCGAGGACGAGGAGGACCGACCCCAGAACCGCGCCAGCCCGTGACAGAGAAAGCCCTGAAAACTTGGGCACGGATTACCTCACAGGAAACGGACCTTCGGGCGTGAGCCCTTCTTCTTGTGCGCGTTCGGATTCAGCTCAAGGCCCCAAACGGCATTGGTCATCGCGACCAGCGGCGAGATATCGACGCTCGGACTGAGCCGAGCCCATGACCAACCGCCGCTGAGCTCACGCTTGACGGCTCCTGCCAGCGCCGAATTGAGCTCGGGCTGATCGAGATGCCGGATCGTCTTCATGTCCGTCACGGCGTCGTACACGTAGGCCGATGCCGACGCGATTTCTCGTGCGTACGGCTTGACGACGTTCACGCCAGCGGCGATGAGGCCAGGGATCAGGAACGCTGCGTTCCCGCGCTCGTCGATGGCGACGCAGGCAGGCTTCCAGCGATCGTTGAGCTCGATGAGCCGGCCAAGCATCCAGCCGGTACCACGCTTGTTGTCCGTCAGCTCGACATGGATCAGACCGTCCGACCGCTTGCCGGCCAACACGATCGAGCCCATGGACCTGTCCGGCGTGACGTCGGCGCTGAAGACCAGGAGGTCCCTGGCGTCCGAGTCCTCGTCGAAGAGGTTGTCCCAGGACGGCTTCGGAATGACCAGCCACTCGTCAGGCGAGTCGTCCGGCCACTGGTTGAGGAACGCACGCCGGAACTCCGGCAGCTTCATCGACTTGTAGAACCCAGCGATCTTCTTCTCGCTGATCGTGTGCCCGAGCGCAGGCATGCAGGCCCACCACGTAGCAGGGTCACCAGGATCGGCTTCCGGAGGAGCCGACCACTCGAAGTAGCAGACGCCGCAGTCGAGTCCTTCGCGGACATGAGCACGTCCGGCGTCCACCTTCGACCGGAGGTACGTGCTCTTGGCGTTACCGGCCGTCGAGAGGACCCAGAGCTGAGCCAGCGGCCTCGTGCTCATCGCGGGCTTGAATGCCTGCTCCAGACGATCGTCTTCCTGAGCGAACGCCTCGTCGATCACGCCCATGTCGAGCGTCTCGCCGTGACCGGCCTTCTCGGTGTTGGACTCGATGCCGTGCGTCGAGCCGTTGTTCCAGCGGATAGCCTCTTGGCCGAGCTGCTTCCGGACGCTGAAGAGCTTCTTGAACTCCTTGGACTTCCTCAGCGTCTCTACGTGCTCGTCTTCCCACTTCTTGCGGGCCGAAATTCGGTTCTGAGCCGTGTAGATGATCCGCTGCTTTTCCCCGAAGCCGATGGCTCGCTGAACCATGGCCGAGAGAAGCAGCGTGGTCTTGCCCGACTGCCGAGGGACCGTTAATACGACCTCCTCGTAGAACAGGAGGCCGGTATTAGGGTCGTACTCAAGTGCGACGTCAACGACGTACTGCTGCCAGGGCATGAGCGGAGTGCCGAGACTTCGAGCAATCTCGCCGACCATTGGCCCATACGTCGGACGGTCGTAATTACGAGGCGTTCCGAACCGGGGAAGGCATATGAGCTGCGAGTCGAGTGAAGAGGTCGGCGCTGTTGTCGTCACCGGAAGCCTCCTCAATCATTTGAAGCGTCTCCCTGAGCTCCTTGGCGACAGCCGCCGCGACATATCCAGCGCCGTTGTCGAGCGTGCGCGCGAGGTTGTAGCAAATCTCCGCGTAGGAGTCCGTCATCTTTCCTTCGAGGCCGATTTCCGCGATTTCGCGACGTACAGCCGTCTCAATGGGGCCGTGATTCTCGTCGTCGTACCTGTCCGGACGCTTGCTTGACTTCGCTCGCTGGCCTGCGGATTCACGCATCGTGACGTCCCCCTGCCGTTTCGCACAAAAAAAGGTCGCCTGCGTGGGGGGTCACCCGGTTCGGGAATTCTTCGAGGGCAAGGCACCCCCGTGGCCGCCCTACCAGTCCCGTGACTGTCGCCTACGAGGCTTCGGGTCCTTATTTCCTCGGCTGCTGTTGCAGGACCGATGAGCAGGACGAAGCAGCGCGATATTTAGCGGATCGCCGCCACGAGAAATCGGGTCAATGTGATCGACTGTCGCACTCATACGATGATTCGGAGGCAAGTCCATGTCGATAGGCCGACCACAGAGCCAGCAAATATTGGAAGCAGCTAGCACCTGAGCCCGTGCCCTACGCCAGGGGCGACCAGCCCTGCCTTTGCTTCTCGGCATGCTGTGTCACCACCAGATAATCAGCGTGTCCTACCACATGGTCAGCAGTGCCAGCACCAGAAGCACGCCCAGGTTGGATATCGCCTGTGTCAGTGTGTCTACTACAGAGATTGAAAGTTTGAGGTTTCATGTCGATCTCGGGTTCGTGATCAGGCCGGTGTGTGCCAGGAAGGCGTCCAGGAGGCTGGCGCGGTACTGCATCTGCTTGAGTCGGCTGCGGATGACCTTGGCGAGTTCGTCGAGTGTGCAGGGGGCCAGATTGCCCAGGCTGCGTTTGAGGTGCGACCACGCCATCTCCACCGGGTTGAGGTCGGGTGCGTAGGTCGGCAGGTAGAACACCGTCAGCCACGGACGCGCCTCGATCAGGGCGCGCATCCGGGCGTCGAGGTGGGTGCTGACGTTGTCCCAGATCAGCACGATCGGCCCGCCGAGCTGCTGATGAGC
>NZ_FOHX01000020.1 GCF_900111685.1 Nonomuraea wenchangensis | reverse complement strand
AGAGTGGGTAAGGCTCCCGGTAGAAGACCGGGTTGATAGGCCGGAGGTGGAAGCGCGGTAACGTGTGGAGCTGACCGGTACTAATAGGCCGAGGACTTGACCACAAAGCATTCTTTCTGGGATTTTTTGCTCGCGTCCACTAGGCAATTCTGAGACTGCAAACACGTCTGTGTTTGTTTGTTTCGGAGGGTTACGGCGGTTATGGCGGGAAGGAAACACCCGGTTACATTCCGAACCCGGAAGTTAAGCTTCTCTGCGCCGATGGTACTGCACTCGGGAGGGTGTGGGAGAGTAGGTCACCGCCGGACAATCTTTATGGAGGGCCCCGACGCTTAGCGTCGGGGCCCTTCTGCATTTCCGGTGAGGTCAGCGTGGGTGATAGGTGATCGACCCGAAGGGCCAGTGCGTGGAGAGCCAGGCCGTCACGGCCTCGTACACGGGCACGTCCAGTTCGGCCCGGTCGGCGCGGACCCAGGAGGACACGGCGGCGTCGTGGTCGGTGCGGCGCGAGGGGTAGATGTAGACGCATCCGATCACGTCGCCGGTGGCCGGGTCGAGGACGGTGTAGGTGAATCCGCGGCGCCGGCCGAAGTCGTCGGCGTGACGTTCCAGGTCGGCGAGGTTCGCCTCCAGGGTCATGCCGTCCGCGGGAGGCCATTTACGGTCACGGAAGCCCGGGGTGGCGCGGATGTGCTCGATGCTGCCGGTCCAGGCGGCATGGTCGGCGGCGTTGTGCTGGGGGCCCAGGGGTTCCAGCCGGAACCGCGGGGTGGCCAGGTGCGAGGGGACGGTGAAGTCGTCGGGGACGAAGGCTTGATCGCTCACGCGGCCGAGGCTATGAGCTCATGGGGGTTGGGAGGAAACCGTTTTCGTGATGGCCGGGTGCCGGGTGGAGGAAGTCCTCCTGCGACGCCCCGGCCCTGTCCCGCGCCCTTGATGCCAGGGTGTTGGCGACCGAGGCCCGGTTGTCAGGGCCCCGGTCGCCAACGGCCTCGTGGCTGAGGAGTCAGTTACTGGGGCAGGACGAGCAGGGCGTCGCCGACGCCGCGTTCCACGCCGTCCGAGGGCCGGTTGACCAGTTTGTTCTTCACCACCATGGCCGTCGAACCGCCGCCGTCGAGGTTGACCGCCTGGCGGGCGCCGAGCCAGCGCATGAGCTGGGCGGCCTCGTGGAAGTTCGCGCCCACGGTGACGCCCGGCTGGCGGCCGTCGATGGTGGCGAGGATGAGGCTGCCGTTCCTGGTGACGCCGAGCAGAGTGCGCGGGTGGCGGCGCAGGATCATGTTGATCGAGTCGTGGCCGTCCCGCTTGGCGGTGATCTGGACCTTGCCGTTGCGGACCAGGTTGACGTTGCCCGCGATGACGTGCAGGTCGGGGGTCAGCTTGAGCGCCTTCCTGGTGCGCAGGTCCACGACCCTGGTGTCGACGCGTACGGTCCAGTCCTGCCAGGCGTGCTGGTTGAGCCAGTCGGCGGAGATGCCGTTGCCGTGCAGCACCCGGGTGCCCTTGGCCACGTCGGCGCCGGAGGCGCGCAGGCCCAGCACCTTGCCGTTGGCGTCGAGGACGGCGTCGGTGCCGCCGGTGGGGGTCTTGGCGCCGTACTCCTCGGTGTAGAGGATCAGCTCGTCCACGGCGGCGGCCCGGTTCACGCCGTTGACCTGGGCCTTCTCGCCGTCCTGGGAGATCGCGGTGACGGTGGTGGCGAGCTCGGTGATCCTGGCGGAGCGGCCCTGGAGGACGACGGCCGTACGGCCGGGCACGGCCTCGCTGAGCAGCTTGCCGCCGACCACGGAGGCGCCGACGGGCTCGCCGCGCAGGTTCTTGGCCGTGTGGATGTTGAAGAAGCCGCCGTTGACGCCGACGACCGCGCCCGCGGACTTGGCCATCGCGGAGACCGTCTCGCGCTTGGCGACGCTCGCGCCGAGCGAGGCGGCGTACGAGCCGCGGAACGCCCTTGCGTCGATCATGACGACCTTGACGTCCCAGGGGCCGGTGGTCTGCAGGCCGTCGTCGCCGAGGTAGTCGACCTTGACCTTCAGCCCGGCTTCCTTGAGCGTCTTGGCCGCCTCCTCGGCCTTCTTCTTGTCCTTGAGCGACCACAGGCCGACCCGGACCATGTAGACGGTCTGCGAGGGGGCGTCGGCGACGCTCGGCCGTATCACCTCCTGCACGCTCGGGGTCTCGCCGGCGGCCTCGACCTCGGCGGCGACGGCCTCCGCGGTCGGCCGGGTGCCGTAGTCGCGGCCGCTCGGCATCAGGAGCGTGAGCGTGTAGCCGTCGGTCGCGCTGCCGGCTTTGACGTCGTACAGGTCGATGCCCGGGGCTACGGCGGTCATCGCCTTGGTCGGCACGGACTTGGCTCCCAGCGGGAACCTGGCCGACGGGAAGGCCACCGCCGCCTGTTCCGCCGCGACCGAGGCGGCAGGCAGCGTGGTGACCGTGATCGCCGCGGCTATGGCCAGGCCGCCGGCGAGGGTGCGTCGAGACATGAACTCTCCAGAGGGCACGAAAAGGGACCGCACCATACTGGCGAGATCAAGGTTCGCTGGACAGGCGAACACGCGAATTGGCCGTAGGGATTACGAAATAGACAGCCACCTTGGTTACAATTCCGGTATGAAGCGCATCTGCCTGTGGTGGCGGCCGACGGACGGCCGCTGACACCGCATGCAGAGGGCCGTCTCCGGACGGCCCGCCGACCATGCGCCGGGGTCCTCCTGAGACGGCATCGATCAAGGAGGAGACCCCGATGGACCACGTCGTGCTCACCGGCGACCGCCCGACCGGGCCGCTGCATCTCGGCCACTACTTCGGCTCGCTGGCCAACCGGGTGCGGATGCAGGACGAGCACCCCATGTACGTCCTGATCGCCGACTACCAGGTCATCACCGACCGCGACCGGCCCGGCGAGATCCAGGCGAACATCACCGACCTGCTGCTCGACTACCTGGCCGTCGGGCTCGACCCGGCCAAGGTGACGATCTTCCAGCACAGCGCGGTGCCCGAGCTCAACCAGTTGATGCTGCCGTTCCTGAGCCTGGTGTCGGTGTCGGAGCTGAGCCGCAACCCCACGGTGAAGGACGAGATCGCACACAGCTCGCAGGCGGCCGTGAGCGGGCTGATGTTCACCTATCCGGTGCACCAGGCGGCCGACATCCTGTTCTGCAAGGGCACGCTGGTGCCCGTCGGCCGGGACCAGTTGCCGCACGTGGAGGTGACGCGGCTGGTCGCGCGCCGGTTCAACGAGCGTTACGGCGAGGTGTTCCCGCTGCCTGAGGCCGTCATGGGCGAGCGTCCCCTGCTGAAGGGCCTGGACGGCGGCAAGATGAGCAAGAGCCGCGGCAACGCGATCGCGCTGAAGGCCACCGAGGACGAGACGGCCGCGCTCATCAGGAAGGCCCGCACCGACGCCGACCGGCTGATCACCTTCGACGAGGAGCGCCGCCCCGAGGTGGCGAACCTGCTCACGCTGGCGGGCCTCTGCCTCGGCCGCAAGCCGCGCGAGCTGGCCGACGAGATCGGCGACGGCGGCGGCCTCGCGCTCAAGCGCCTGGCCACCGACGCGGTCAACGACTTCCTGCGGCCGATCCGGGCGCGGCGGCGCGAGCTCTCGGCCGCCGGCGTACGGCGGGTGCTGGAGGAGGGCAACGCGCGCGCCCGCGAGCGGGCCGCGGACACCCTGCGCGAGGTGCGGGACGCGATGGGTTTCTGAAGAAGGGGGCCGCGGCGCCCTCCCGCTGCTACCGAGCCGGCTCGGCGTCCTCGGCCGGGCCGCTCCCCCCGCAGAACACCTCGTTGACGAGCCGCTGCGTCGCCTTCTGAAACGTCTCCGACAGGGACAGTGCGGCGTCGTCCACGTAGGTCAGCCCGGCGGTCATGGTCGTGCCGCCGTCGGGCGTGCTGTACATGAGCGCCGCCGAGCCCGCCATGCCGCCGTTGTGGTGGAAGATGGTGCCGCCGCACTCCGTCTCCTGCGCGAACACCCCCAGGCCGTAGCCGATCTTCGGGTCCGGCCGGCGCATCTCGTCCAGCAGCGGGGCCGGGAGGAGCCTGCCGCCCATCAGCGCGGAGAAGAACGTGTGCAGATCCCGGGTGGTGGAGATCATGTCGCCGCCGGCGGAGATCCAGGAGGGGTTCTGGCGGGTGACGTCGACCGTCTTCTCCTGGCCCGCGACCTCGTACCGGTAGTAGCTGTGGGCGTGCGGCCCGGGGATCTCCGTGTCGGTGCCCGGCGCGACGGTCTCCGTCATTCCGAGCGGTCCGAGGATCAGCCGCTGCAGCTCCTCGGCGAACGGGCGGCCGGTGACCTTCTCGATCAGCAGCCTGGCCAGCACGTAGTTGGTGTTGGAGTAGCTCCAGTCGGTGCCCGGCTCGAACCGGGCCGGCTTGGACAGCGCGAGCCGTACCAGCTCTTCCGGCTGGTAGGTCTTGAGGCGGTTGTCCACCCACTCCTGGCCCGACCAGGGGATGCCCGGCGCGAACGTCCCGTCCTCGTAGTACTCGCCGGTGAAGTTGAACACGCCGCTGGTGTGCTGCAGCAGCATCCGCGCCGTGATCCGCCGGTCCAGGCCGAACTCGGGCAGGTGGTCGTCCGCCGGGGCGTCCAGCCCGACCTTGCCCTCGGCCACCAGCCGCAGCACCGTGGCCGCGACGAAGGGCTTGGTGGCGCTGCCGATGCGGAAGCGCCCGTCCGTCGACGGCCTCTCGCTCTCGCCCAGCTTGCGTACGCCGGCGCTGCCGGTCCACTCGCCCCGCGCGTCGTGCACGCGCAGCTGCAACCCGACGAAGCCGGAGTCGACGATCTCCTGGATGGTCTGCCGCAGTTCGGGACGGTCCTGGCCGATGGGGGTGATGGACATGATGTGCGCTCCTTCAGGATCTTGCCGTGTTCTTGGCATTCACCATCGCCGAGCGCTCTGACACGGGACCGTCGCCGTGCTGACACGGGCCCTGAGACGGGTCGCGGACGGGTCTCAGGTGCGGCTGTCGCGGCGGAAGGACTCCAGGGCGAGGATCGCGACGTGCAGCGACAGGCACGACTCGACGTCGTCGAGGTCGGTGTCGAGGATGCGTTCGAGCCGGCGCAGCCGGTCGTAGAAGGCGGGCCTGGACAGGTGCGCCTTCTGCGCGGCGACCGCCTTGTTGCGCCCCGAGTCGAGGTAGACGCGCAGGATGCGGGTGAGGTCGCCGCCGCGCTGGGCGTCGTGCGCGAGCAGCGGCCCGAGCTCGCGTTCGGCGAACGTCTGCAGCCGCGCGTCGTCGCGCAGCAGGTGGAGCAGCCCGCGCAGGCGCAGGTCGGGCAGGCGGTAGAAGGCGCGGCCGTCCGGCTGGCGGACGGCCACGTCGGCGACCTGCTCGGCCTCCAGGAAGCTGCGGCGTACGTCGCGGATGGACTCCACCACGGACCCGGCGGCGAGCACGAACGCCGCCCCGGGCGGCCACAGCATGCGCAGCCGGTCGGCGAGGGTGGTCAGCGCGGCCTCGGCCTGGGTGCGCGGCGGGAGCGGCAGCAGGACGCCCACCCGCTCCTGGTCGAGTGCGCCGACGAGGGCCGGCAGCCGGGCGTCCCTGCAGGCCCCGGCGGTGGCCTCGGCCAGCTCGCCGAGCTGGGCCTGGCCGTCGAGCGCCTGGTCGGCCGGGTCGGTCGGCCTGATGACGACGCTGACCAGCTTGCGCCCGGTCAGCGGCACGCCGACGGCGCGGGCGCGGGCGGCGGCCTCGTCGGGGTCGGCGTAGGCGTGGGTGAGGATGCCGGCGATGATCGTGCCGTGGGCCTGGCGCTCCAGCGACTCCTGGTGGCGTTCGAGCAGGCGGCCGAGGGCGAGCGTGGTGGCGGCGCGTTCGGCCAGCACGAGGTCGCGCGGCGACGGCGAGGCGTCGCAGACCAGGATGAGCCGGCCCCAGTCCTGGCCCCGGGCCCCGACGGTGGTGACGAGCCAGCCGGAGGCCGGGTCGTAGGCCGTCCGCCCGGTCGGCGCCACCGCCCGCGACCGGGTCTCCCAGCCGGCCAGCAGGGTGCCCGCGTCGCGCCCGGCGGACTCGCAGGCCAGCACCTGGTGGGCGAGGTTCTCCAGCAGCACCGGGCGGCCGGCCAGCCGGGCCACCTGGGCGAGGACCTCCGTCGGCGAGGCGCCCTCGACCGACAGCTCGGTGAAGACCTCGTGGAGCTGCTCGGAGGCCCGCAGCTCCTCAAGCTGGATGTCGATGATCCGGGCGTGCACCGACTCGGTGATCTGTACGAACGGGGTCTCCCTGGTCAGCACGATGACCGGCAGCCCGTGCTCCTCGGCGGCCTTGAGCACCGCCCGCGGCAGCTCGCGGACGAACCGGCGGCCGAGCTCCACGACCAGCCCGGACGCGCCGACGTCGGCCAGCGCGCCGATGTAGTCGGCGAGCTTGTCGGGGTCGTCGGGCAGCGCTACGCCGGTGGTCAGCACCAGCTCGCCGCCGCGCAGCAGCCCGGCGATCTCGGCGATCTCGCCGACGTGCACCCATCGCACCCGCGTGTCCAGCCGGTCGGCGCCCGCGACCACGCGCGGGCCGCCCCGGCGCACGGTTTCGAGTTCGAGGACGTCGGCGATGGTGGGGAGCACGGGGCAGAGCCTAGCCGATCGATCTGTAAGATCGGCAATGCGACGATTTACGATCTGTCAGGAGCTGAGGTCGTCCTCCCGGTATTCCCTGTGGGGCTCGCGCACCCGGAGCTCGACCCGGCGGATCTTGCCGGAGATGGTCTTGGGCAGCTCGCCGAACTCCAGCCGCCGCACCCGTTTGTACGGCGCCAGCCCCCGCCGGCAGTGCTCGAAGATCGACCGCGCCAGCTCCTCGCCGGGCTCGAACCCGGGGGCCGGCGTGACGTACGCCTTGGGCACCGCCAGGCGCACCGGGTCGGGGGCGGGCACCACGGCGGCCTCGGCCACCCCTTCGTGCTCCAGCAGCACGCTCTCCAGCTCGAACGGGGAGATGCGGTAGTCGGAGGCCTTGAAGACGTCGTCGGTGCGGCCGACGTAGGTGATGTAGCCGTCGGCGTCGCGGGTGGCGACGTCGCCCGTGTGGTAGTAGCCGTCGCGCATCGCCTCGCCGGAGCCACTCAAGGGGCCACCCACGTAGCCCGCCATGAGGCCGAGCGGCCGGCGGCCGTCGAGGGGGAGGCAGATCTCGCCGTCGTCGCCCTCCTCGCCGGTGTGCGGGTCGAGCAGCGCGATCTCGTAGCCGGGCAGCGGCCGGCCCATCGAGCCCGGCTTGACCGGTTCGCCGGGCGGGTTGCCGATCTGCGCGGTGGTCTCGGTCTGGCCGTAGCCGTCGCGGATGGTGATGCCCCACGCCTTGCGCACCTGGTCGATGATCTCCGGGTTGAGCGGCTCGCCGGCGGCCACGGCGGCGCGCAGCGGCAGCTTCCAGGCGGCGAGGTCCTCCTGGATGAGCATCCGCCAGACGGTCGGCGGGGCGCAGAACGTGCTCACGCGCTCGTCCCGCATCACTTCGAGCAGGGCCGGGGCGGAGAAGCGGCGGTAGTCGTGGACCAGCACGGTGGCGCCGGCGTTCCACGGCGCGAAGACGTTGCTCCAGGCGTGCTTGGCCCAGCCGGGCGAGGAGACGTTGAGGTGCACCTCGCCGGGGCGTACGCCGATCCAGTGCATCGTGGACAGGTGGCCCGCCGGGTAGGAGGCGTGGGTGTGCTCGACCAGCTTCGGCTGGGAGGTGGTGCCGGAGGTGAAGTAGAGCAGCAGCGGGTCGCCGGCCCTGGTGGGCCCGTCGGGCTCGAAGCCGGGCGGGGTGTCGTACGCCTCGTGGAAGGGCAGCCAGTTGTAGGCGTCGCCGACGGAGATCCTGGTGAACTCTCCCGGCCCGAACTTCCCGGCGTCCTCGGCGTTCGCGATCACGTGCGCGACGCCGCCGCGCTCGACGCGCTCGGCGACGTCCTTGGCCGTGAGCAGCGTGGTGGCGGGGATGACGACCGCGCCCAGCTTCATCGCGGCCAGCAGCGCTTCCCACAGCTCGGGCTGGTTGCCCAGCATGAGCAGGACGCGGTCGCCGCGGCGCACGCCCTGCCGGCGCAGCCAGGTGGCGACCTGGCCGGAGCGTGCCGACAGTTCGGCGAAGGTGTAGCGGGCCGGGTGGTCGCCGACGATCTTGAGCGCCACGGCGTCGGGGGTCTCGGCGGCGAGCACCCCGTCGAACCAGTCGAGCGCCCAGTTGAACTCCGTCAGCTCCGGCCAGCGGAAGTCGCGGCGGGCGGTGGCGGGGTCGGCGTTCAGCAGGAGGTCGCGGGCGGCGCGGAAATCGCTCATGTCCGGGATCCTGCTACGTCGTCAGCCGTCGCTCAAGGCCGTCGAGCACCGACACCAGGCCGAAGTCGAAGGCCACCGCGCGCATGACCCGCGGATCCTCGTCGGGCGTGGTGCCGATCGCGTCGAGGAGCTCGGGGTGCCCGGCGGCGGCCTTCGTGAGCGCGGCCTGCGCCGCCGAGGTGTCCCAGGCGCCCTCCACCGTGGTCTCCCAGGCGATCTCCGGGATGGTCATGCCGAAGATGAAGGCGGTGAGCGTCGCGCCGGCGAAATCGATGTCGGTGCCGGCGAACCCGGCCAGCCGGAACGTGCGGCGCATGCGCTCGCTGACGCCGATCGCGTGCGGGCCGAGCGCGGGCAGGCGGCCGAGGAGGTCGGCCGACCAGGGGTGGTTGAGCATCGCACGGCGCATGCTGTGGGCCAGGACGGAGGCGACCTCGCGCCAGTGCGCCTCGTCGGGGTCGGGGACGGTGATCTCGGCCCACACCTCGTCGTAGGCCAGCTCCAGCAGGTCGTCCTTGGTGGCGACGTACCAGTAGATGCTGGTGGCGCCGGACATGAGCTTGGCGCCGAGCTTGCGCATGCTCAGCCCGTCGAGCCCTTCGGCGTCGAGCAGTTCGACGGCGGCCTTGACGATCTCCTCGCGGCTGCGCCCGGGGCCGGGGGGCTTGCTGCGCGGCTCGCGGGTCCAGACGGAGGTGAACTGCCTGCTCATGGCTTCAGGATAAATGCACTCGCACACTGTACGAGGGTCGTCGTACAGTGTGCGAGTGACCTCGAACACTGTACGAGACCCCCGTCGCTGGTGGATCCTCTTCGTCCTGTGCCTGGCCCTGCTGGTCCTGGTCGTCGACAACACCGTGCTGAACCTGGCGATCCCCTCGCTCAACAAGGAGATGGGCGCCACCCCGTCGGACATCCAATGGATCATCGACGCGTACGTGCTGGCCTACGCCGGCCTCCTGCTCACCTCCGGAGCCCTGTCCGACCGGTACGGCCGCCGCCGCCTGCTCGTCATCGGCCTGGTGTTCTTCGGCGGCGCCTCGCTGCTGGCCGTGCTGGTGACGGAGCCCTGGCAGCTCATCGCCGCGCGGGCGCTCATGGGCGTCGGCGGCTCGCTCGTCATGCCGTCCACGCTGTCGATCCTGCTGACCGTCTTCGACGAGGACGAGCGGCGCAAGGCGATGGCCGCCTGGAGCGCCGTGGCGCTGGTCGGCCTGGTGTCGGGCCCGACCCTCGGCGGCTTCCTGCTCGCGCACTACTGGTGGGGCTCGATCTTCCTGCTGAACGTGCCGATCGCGGCCGTCGCCGTCGTCGCCGCCCTCGTGCTCATGCCCGAGAGCCGCAGCGCGAGCCGGCGGATCGACCCCGTGGGCGTCGTGCTGTCCACCGCCGGCCTCACCGCCGGCGTCTACGTGATCATCGAGCGCGAGTGGAACATCCCCGTCATCGCGGTCGCGGTGCTCGCGCTGGCCGCCTTCGTCGTGTGGGAGCGCCGGCAGGACCAGCCCATGCTGCCGCTGCACCTGTTCGCCGACCGCAACTTCGGCGGCGCGTCGTTCTCGATCCTGCTGATGTCGTTCGGCGCGGGCGCGGTGATGCTGATGCTCAGCCAGTACCTGCAGTTCGTGCTGGGCTACTCCGAGATCCAGGCCGGGCTCGCCATGCTGCCGTACGCCGCGGCCGCCGCCGTCTTCAACGGCGTGGGCGCGGCGCTCGGGCAGCGGGTCGGCAACCGGACGCTGGTCGGCGCCGGGCTGACGCTCATGGCGGGCGGCTTCGCCGTCATGGCCCTGACCACCGGCTACGGCGGGCTGCTCACCGGGCTGATCGTCATGGGGGTGGGCGGCGGGCTGGCCGGCCCGTCGGCGTACGCCTCGCTGATGAACGCGATCCCGGTCGAGCACGCGGGCGTCGGGTCGGCGCTCAACGACACCGTGCAGCAGGTCGGCGTGGCGCTCAGCATCGCGGTCCTCGGCAGTGTGCTGGCCGGGCGCTACACCGCCGAGATGCCCGCCGGCCTGCCGGAGGCGGCCAGGGAGTCGATCGGCGGGGCGCACCTCGCCGGCCTGGCCGAGCCCGCGAACGCGGCCTTCACCTCCGCCATGCACCTAGGCTCGTGGGTGGGCGCGGCCTTCTGCGTGGCGGCGGCGCTGCTCGCCGTGTCGGTGCTGCGCCCGGCGAAGCCCGCCGCCGACCAGGAGCCGGTTTACAGCTCGTAACCCGATTTTCCGCTAAGCCGACACATTGCACATATGAGGACGGGGAGCGGGACGGGATACTCGATAACATGTCGGAGCTACTAGCGCGCCACCGGGCAGTCATGCCGAACTGGCTGGCGCTCAACTACAACGAGCCCATCGAGATCGTCAGCGGCAAAGGCAACCGGGTCGTCGACGCCGACGGCAAGAGCTACCTCGACTTCTTCGCCGGCATCCTGACCAACATGATCGGCTACGACGTGCCCGAGGTGCGCGAGGCCGTCGAGCGTCAGCTCGCCACCGGCGTCGTCCACACCAGCACGGTCTACTTGCTCCGCGGCCAGGTCGAGCTGGCCGAGAAGATCGCCCGGCTGTCCGGCATCCCCGACGCCAAGGTCTTCTTCACCAACTCCGGCACCGAGGCCAACGAGACGGCGCTGCTGCTGGCCACGTACGCGCGCAAGAGCGACCAGGTGCTCGCCATGCGGCAGAGCTACCACGGCCGCAGCTTCGGCGCGGTCAGCGTCACCTCCAACCGCGCTTGGAAGAACAACTCCCTCTCCCCGCTCAACGTGCACTTCCTGCACGGCGCCGACCGGCACCTGACGCAGTTCAAGGGCCTGTCGGACGCCGACTACATCGCCGCGTGCGTGGACGACCTGCGCCACGTCCTCGCCACGTCCGTCTCCAACGACGTGGCGGCGCTCATCGCCGAGCCGATCCAGGGCGTGGGCGGGTTCACCATGGCGCCCGACGGGCTGTTCGCGGCGTACAAGGAGGTGCTGGACGAGCAGGGCATCCTGTTCATCTCCGACGAGGTGCAGACCGGGTGGGGCCGCACCGGCAGCGCGTTCTTCGGCATCCAGGACCACGGCGTCACCCCCGACGTGATCACCTTCGCCAAGGGTCTCGGCAACGGCTTCGCCGTGGGCGGCGTCGTGGCCCGCGGTGACCTCATGGACGCCCCGCACGCCGTGGGCCTGTCCACCTTCGGCGGCAACCCCATCTCCATGGCCGCCGCCAACGCCACCCTCGACTACGTGCTCGACCACGACCTGCAGGCCAACGCCGCGCGCACCGGGGCCATCATCATCGACGGGCTCAAGGAGGCCGCCGAGCGGCTGTCGGTCGTCAAGGACGTACGCGGCAAGGGCCTGATGTTCGCCGTCGAGCTGGCGAGCCCCGCCCAGGCGGCCCGCTTCATGGAGGAGACCAAGAAGGCGGGCCTGCTGGCGGGCAAGGGCGGCCTGTACGGCACCGCCATCCGCATGGCCCCGCCCCTCACCCTCACGGTGGAGGAGGCGGTCGAGGGCCTCGGCATCATCGTCAGCGCCCTGGAGACCATCGACGCGGAGGCGGCGCAGCAGTGAAGTCGGTCACCCACTGGATCAACGGCGCTCCGGCCGAGGGCGGCTCGGGCCGTACGGCGGAGCTGTTCAACCCGGCCACCGGCGAGGTGTCCGGCCACGTCGCGCTGGCGGACGTCGCCGACGTGGACGCCGCCGTCGCCGCGGCCGTCGCGGCCTTCCCCGCCTGGCGGGACGCCTCCCTGGTCAAGCGCGCCCAGGTGCTGTTCCGCTTCCGCGAGCTGATGGTCGCCCACCGCGACGAGCTGGCCGCGCTGATCTCCGCCGAGCACGGCAAGGTGCACTCCGACGCGCTCGGCGAGGTGGCCCGCGGCCTGGAGGTCGTGGAGTTCGCCTGCGGCATCCCGCACCTGCTCAAGGGCGGCTTCAGCGAAGGCGTCTCGACCCGGGTCGACTCCTACTCGATCCGCCAGCCGCTCGGCGTGGTGGCCGGGATCACCCCGTTCAACTTCCCCGCCATGGTGCCGATGTGGATGTTCCCGCTGGCCATCGCCTGCGGCAACGCCTTCGTGCTGAAGCCGTCGGAGAAGGACCCGTCGGCGTCGCTGCTGATGGCGCGGCTGTGGAAGGAGGCCGGGCTGCCCGACGGCGTGTTCAGCGTCGTCCAGGGCGACAAGACGGCGGTGGACCGGCTGCTGCAGCACCCCGACGTGCGCGCCGTGTCGTTCGTCGGCTCCACCCCGATCGCCCGCTACGTGTACGAGACCGGCACCGCCCACGGCAAGCGGGTGCAGGCGCTCGGCGGCGCCAAGAACCACATGCTGGTGCTCCCCGACGCCGACCTCGACCTGGTGGCGGACGCGGCGGTCTCGGCCGGGTTCGGCTCGGCGGGCGAGCGGTGCATGGCGATCTCCGTCGTGCTGGCCGTGGACCCGGTCGGCGACGAGCTGGTCAAGAAGATCACCGAACGGGTGGACAGGCTCGTCCTCGGCCCCGGCGACGACCCCAAGTCCGAAATGGGCCCGCTGGTCACCCGCGAGCACCGCGACAAGGTCGCCTCCTACCTCGACCTCGGCGTCGAGGAGGGCGCGGAGCTGGTCGTGGACGGCCGGCACACGGCGGTCCTCGGGGGCGGCACGGCGGCCGACGCGCCGGGCTTCTGGCTCGGGCCGACGGTCCTCGACCGGGTGCCGCCCGGCTCGCGCACGCACACCGAGGAGATCTTCGGCCCGGTGCTGTCGATCGTGCGGGTGGGCTCGTACGAGGAGGGCCTGGAGCTCATCAACGGCGGCGAGTACGGCAACGGCACGGCCATCTTCACCAACGACGGCGGCGCCGCCCGGCGCTTCCAGAACGAGGTGGAGGTCGGCATGGTCGGCATCAACGTGCCGATCCCGGTGCCGATGGCGTTCTACAGCTTCGGCGGCTGGAAGGCGTCGCTGTTCGGCGACACGCACGTGCACGGCACCGAGGGCGTGCACTTCTACACCCGCGGCAAGGTGGTCACCTCCCGCTGGCTCGACCCCTCCCACGGGGGCGTGAACCTGGGCTTCCCCACCAACAAGTGAGCCCCCACCGGCCGGGGAGGATGCGCGTCCTTCCCGGCCCGGGTCCCGGTAAGCTCCTTGGCACCGGGGCAAGGGGACCCGGACAAGAGGGGGACTTCTCGTGCATCGCCGACGTACGTACGCGCTGGCGCTCGTCACGGCGACGCTGGTGGCCGGCACGGGCGCGGCGAGCCCGACCCCATCCCCTTCCCCCACCCCCACCGCCTCCGCCACGCAGAGCGACGGCACGCTGCAGATCCTCACCTACCGTGGCTTCGCCGAGTCCGGCGGCATCAGCCCCCGCTTCAACTGGGTGGGCGACTTCGAGAAGGAGACCGGCTGCCGCATCGCCAAGCTCGACACCGTGCAGACCGCCGAGGACATGATGGTCCAGCTCCGGGCCCGGCCCTACGACCTGGTCTCGGCCGGCCCCGCGCTCGCGGGCGCGCTCATCTCGGCCAAGCAGGTGCAGCCCGTCGATCCCGCCAAGATCAGCGGCTACGGTGACCTCGACAAGCGCTTCCGCGAGATGACGACGGTGTCCGGCAAGGTCTACGGGGTGCCCTATCTGTGGGGCTACCACGAGTTCGTCTACGACCCGGCCCGGGTCAAGGGCGAGCTGAAGGAGGCGTTCACCTCCGAGCGCGCGGCGCTCCGCGACAGCCCGATGACGATCGCCGACGCCGCGCTGGCGGCCGGCGAGGACGACCCCTACGCGCTCACCGAGGAGCAGCTCGACACGGCGGTGGGGCTGCTGGAGGGGGCGAAGGAGCGCACCTACTGGTCCAACCCGCTCGACCTGGTCAAGGGCTTCGCGACGGGGGCGCTCGACTACGCGCAGGCCACCCCCTACTACCGGCTGCTGCTGCAGAAGGCCGGCAAGCAGGTCAAGACGGTCCCGGCGGGCAAGACGACCGGCTGGGTCGACTCCTGGATGCTGGGCGCGAACGTCCCCGACACGTCCTGCGCCTACCGCTGGCTCAACTGGATGGCCGCGCCGGAGGCGCAGCGCGACGCGGCCGCGTGGGTGGGCCTCGCGCCCGCCAACGACAAGGCGTGCAAGGGGCGGGCGAGGCAGATCTGCCAGATGTACGGCGTGGGCGACGCCAAGAGGCTGTCGCGGGTGCGTTTCGCCGAGCGGCCGCCGGCGGACTGCCGGGCGGAGGACGGCGGGTGCCCCGACTACGACGCCTGGGCCGAGCGGTGGCGCGAGCTGGCGAAATAGGGCCGGTCAGCGGGACGGGGCGATACTAGCGGGACGGGAAGGCCACCACGGTGGCGAGCGGGGCGGGCATGAGGGCCTCGGCGCAGTCGGAGCAGGCCAGCACGGCCGAGTCGTCGGGCAGCCGGCCCACCCGCACGCGGGGGCGCGGCCACCGCTTGTGGCAGACGACGCACACGTCACCTTCGCGCTGAGCCCAGCTCAGGCCCTCAGGGTCGAACGTCAACATACTCCGCGCCGTTCTTGTCGGACCCCAGTTCATCACGTTCCCAGCAGCCATCGCCCATCCGTATGTCGGATCCGTTATAACCCCTGACCGTGGCCATGAGCGTCCAGCTGAGCGTCAAGTCAGGGTGAATTCTCTACCCACCTGACCGGCTTTACACCAACAAAATCGGGCATCCAGCCACAAAGCTGGATGCCCGATATCGAGGGGTATCTACAGTTCGGCGATGGCTTTCTCAAGGATCCCCAGGCCCTCTTCGAGCAGGTGCTCGGGCATCACCAGCGGGGGCAGGAAGCGCAGCACGTTGCCGTACGTGCCGGCGGTCAGCACCAGCAGGCCCTCGGCGTGGCAGCGCTTGACGACCGCCTGGACGGCGGTGGGGTTGGGCTCCTTGGTGCCGGGCTCGACCAGCTCGATCGCGATCATCGCGCCCCGGCCGCGCACGTCGCCGATCCCGTCGAAGCGCTCCTTCATCGCCTCCAGGCGCGGGAGCATGATCTCGCCGATGCGGCGGGCCTTCGCGACGAGGTCCTCCTCCTCGATGGTCTCCAGCACGCCCAGGGCGGCCTCGCAGGCCAGGGGGTTGCCGCCGTACGTGCCGCCGAGCCCGCCCACGTGCACCGCGTCCATCAGCTCCGCGCGGCCGGTCACGGCGGCGAGCGGCAGGCCGCCCGCGATGCCCTTGGCGGTCGCGATGATGTCGGGCACGACGCCCTCGTCCTCGCAGGCGAACAGCGTGCCGGTACGGGCGAAGCCGGTCTGCACCTCGTCGGCCACGAACACGATGCCGTTGTCCTTGCAGAACTCCGCGATGCGCGGCAGGAAACCCCTGGCCGGCACGATGAAGCCGCCCTCGCCGGCGATCGGCTCGATCACCACGGCGGCCACGTTCTCGGCGCCGATCTGCTTGGTGATGGCGTCGATGGCCTGCGCGGCGGCCTCCTCGGCGCAGTTGTCCGGGCCGGTCGGCCACCGGTACGGGTACGCCAGCGGCACCCGGTACACCTCCGGCGCGAACGGGCCGAACCGGTGCTTGTAGGGCATGTTCTTGGCGGTCAGCGTCATCGTCAGCAGCGTGCGGCCGTGGTAGCCGTGCTCGAAGACGACGACCGCCTGGCGGCCGGTGGCGTGCCGGGCGACCTTCACGGCGTTCTCGACGGCCTCGGCGCCCGAGTTGACGAGGAAGGTGCGCTTCTCGTGGTCGCCCGGGGTGAGCTCGTTCAGCTTCTCGCAGACCCGGACGTACGACTCGTACGGGGTCACCATGAAACAGGTGTGGGTGAAGTCCGCCACCTGCTTCTGGACCCGCTCGACGACCTTGGGCGCGGCGTTGCCGACGTTCGTGACGGCGATGCCGGAGCCGAAGTCGATCAGCGAGTTGCCGTCGGCATCCTCGACGACGCCGCCGCCGGCGCGGGTGACGAAGACCGGCAGCGTGGTGCCGATGCCGGCCGGGACGGCCGCCTGCTTGCGGGCCAGCAGCTCCTGGGACTTGGGGCCGGGGATCGCGGTGACGACGCGCCGCTCCTGCGGAATGCTCATGTCCCCGACGCTACGGTGGCCTTCTACCTGGGCCGATACGTCGATATGGCACACTGGGGGTGCTCGTCTTCGCCGGAATGGACAAAACCGAATGGACTGAACCGTATGCCGCCTACGCTGCAGACCGTCGTGCGCCGGATGGGCCTGCGGCCGCTGGCCGGAGGGCTGCCGCCGGACACCGTGGTGCGCTGGGTGGCGGTGAGCGAGCTGGCCGACCCCACGCCCTACCTGGAGGGCGACGAGCTGCTGCTCACCACCGGGCTGCGGATGGAAGGCGACCTGGCCGAATATGTCGGGCGGCTCGTGGCGCGGGGCGTCGCCGGGCTCGGTTTCGGCGTCGGGGTCTCCCACGCCGAGGTGCCCCCGGCCCTCGTCGAGGCCGCGGGGCGGGCGGGGCTGCCGCTGCTGGAGGTGCCGCGCGAGACGCCGTTCATCGCCGTCGGCAAGGCCGTCAGCGAGCTGCTGGCCGCCGAGCAGTACGAGGAGATCACCCGCGCCTTCGCCGCGCAGGGGCGGCTGACCAGGGCGGCGCTGCGGCCCGAGGGCATGCACGCGGTCATCGACCGGCTGGCCAAGGAGGTCGGCGGATGGGCGGCGCTGCTCGACGAGACCGGCGCGGTGCTCCACGCCACTCGCGGGGCCCGTACGGACGGGGTCACGGCCGAGCTCGGCCGGCTCCTCACCGGCCACGGACGACCCGCTCCTGCCGGACCGGGCGAGGAGCGGCCGGGGGAGGGCAGCCGGGGGCGGTGGCCGGCCAGCCTGGCGCTGTCGGGGCCGGGGGAGCACATCGTGGTGCAGCCGCTGGGCGGCGGCGGTGCGCGGCCACGCGGGTTCTTCGCCGTGGGGGCCAGGGAGGCGTTCTCGCCGGTCACCCACACGGTGATCAACGCCGCGGGCTCGCTGCTCACGCTCGCCATGGAGCAGGGGCGCACCCAGGCGGCGGCCGAGCGCCGCGTCCGGTCGGCGGCGCTGGACCTGCTGCTGTCCGGGGCCGGGCAGCAGGCCCGTGACGTGCTGGCCGCACTCGGCGGACGGCTGCCGGAGCCGCCGCTCGTGGTCCTCGCCGCCCGGGCCGACGCCCTGGACGTGCTGGAGACCCGGGTCTTCGCGGCACCTGAGCCGCACGCCGGGCCCGAAGCCGGTGGGGTGGTGTTCGCGCTGGTGCCGGAGGCGCTGGTGGCGGAGGTGGCGGGGGAGGCGGACACGGTCGTCGGGGTCAGCCTGCCCGCGACGTACGACCCGGCGTCCCTGGCCACGGCCATCGACCAGGCCAGACGTGCCCTCGATGCCGCCCCGCCGCAGGAAGCCGCCGGCGGGCGGGTGGTGCGGTTCGCGGAGCTGGCCGGGCAGGGCCTGCTGGGGCTGCTGGACCAGCCCACGGCCCAGGCGTTCGCGGCCGCGCTGCTGGCGCCGCTGACCGCGTACGGCTCCCGCGCCGACCTGGTCGAGTCGCTGCGCGCCTACCTGGAGAGCAACGGCCACTGGGACGCCGCCGCCCAGCGGCTCGGCGTCCACCGGCACACCCTGCGCTACCGCATGCGCCGGGTCGGCGACCTGCTGGGCCGCGACCTCGACGATCCGGGAGTGCGCGCGGAGCTGTGGCTCGCCCTGGAGGCGGCCCGCCGCTATCCGGTCACTTCTTGCGCAGCAGATAGCAGCTGATGACGGCCGTGGTCACGGTCTCGTACGTGCTGCCGTCGCGCAGATGCCCGGCCCGCTCCAGGCTGATCGCCCCCTGGGCGGCGGACCACAGCGCGTCGGCGACCTTGCGCGGCTGGGTCGGCGCGAGGTAGCCGGCCGAGATGCAGTCGGCGATCACCCGGTCGAGGATGTTGAGCGCGGCGCGCGCCAGCGTACGGGCGCGCTCGCTCGGCTCGAACCCGGGGATGGCCCGCTCGAACATCAGGCTGTAGTAGCCCGGCTCGGCCAGGCACGCCTCCCGGTAGGCCGGCCCGAGGGCGTTGAGGTGCTCCAGAGGGTCGCGCCGCTGCGGCACGGACTCAAGAAAGCGGCGGAAGCGCTCGAACCCCTCCAGATAGAGCGCCTCCGCCAGGCCCTCCCGGTTGCCGAACATCGTGTAGATGACCGTCGTCGTGCAGCCCGCCTCGGCGGCGATGCGGCGCATCGTCAGGCTCTCGGACCCGTCCGTCTCGAGCAGGTTGACCGCCACGTCGAGCAGGCGGGAACGCAGTTCGTCATGGCCGGCGCGTTCACCCAGGAGATAGGCGCCCTGCAGCCCCATGGGCGCCGAGGTCATGAGACCACCTCCCCGGCGGCCGAGGACTTCGTCGTCCTGGTGACCTCACGCTGTTCGGTCACGGGGCCCACGCCTTTCTGATCGGGGGCCCGCCGCGCTGGAGACCCGCACTCGATGACTTAGCCAAGGCGGAGTTCCCTCAAACCCCTCCCCACGGTAAACATCCCGAATTAGGTCTACTTCTGTTACATCCTGGGTATACAAGGGGGCTTGTACTTAGCGGTGAGCGCTCGCGAGGCTCTTGTGCAACGTGGTGTAATTCCCCGGTCCCGGGCGTGACATAACGTTCCCGTATGGACGTGCGTAGCTTCTGGCTGAACGGCAGCCCGGCGACCGGGGACTCCGAGCTCATTGTGACCAACCCCCACGACGGCCGGGAGGTCGGCCGGCACTCCGTGCCCACCGACGCCCAGGTGGAGGAGGCCGTCGCGGGCGCCCACGCGGTCGCGAAGGAGGCCGCCGCCCTGCCCGTGCACGTACGGGCCGAGGCCCTGGCCCACGTCTCGCGCCGGCTGGCCGAGCGGGCCGAGGAGATCGCCCAGCTCATCTCCCACGAGAACGGCAAGCCCATCCTCTGGGCGCGCGGCGAGGTCTCGCGGGCCGTCGCCACGTTCCGCTTCGCCGCCGAGGAGACCCGCCGCTGGTCGGGCGAGGTCCAGCGGCTCGACACCGAGCCGGCCGCGAACGGGCGCCTGGCGTACGTGTCGCGGGTGCCGAAGGGCCCCGTGCTGGCGATCACCCCGTTCAACTTCCCGCTGAACCTCGTCGCGCACAAGGTGGCCCCCGCCATCGCCGTCGGCGCGCCGGTCGTCGTCAAGCCCGCGCCCGCCACCCCGCTGTCGGCGCTGGTGCTCGGCGAGATCCTGGCCGAGACCGACCTGCCCGCGGGCATGTTCTCGGTGCTGCCCCTGCCGAACGAGCGCGCCGCCGCCCTCGTCGCCGACCCGCGCCTGCCGATCGTGTCGTTCACCGGCTCCGCGCCCGTCGGCTACGCCATCGCCGACCAGGTGCCGCGCAAGCACGTGACCCTGGAGCTGGGCGGCAACGCCGCGGCCGTCGTCCTCGCCGACGCCGACCTCGACTGGGCCGCGCAGCGCGTCGCCCTCTACTCCAACTACCAGGCCGGGCAGAGCTGCATCGCCGTCCAGCGGGTGATCGTCGAGCAGCTCGTCTACGACGCCTTCGTCGAGCGCCTGCTGCCCGCCGTGGACGCCCTCGTCACCGGCGACCCGGCCGACGAGAAGACCCAGGTGGGGCCGCTGGTGTCGGAGGCCGCCGCCGAGCGCGTCGAGCAGTGGGTCCAGGAGGCCGTGGCCGGCGGGGCCCGCCTGCTGACCGGCGGCACCCGCGACGGCGCCACGATCGCGCCGACCGTGCTCGCCGACGTCCCGCACGACGCCAAGGTCGCCTGCGAGGAGGTCTTCGGGCCGGTCCTGATCCTGCAGCCGGCCGCCTCGATCGACGAGGCGTACGCGATGGTCAACGACTCGAAGTACGGCCTGCAGGCCGGCGTCTTCACCCGCTCACTCGACGCCGCCTTCCGCGCGAACCGTGAGCTGGAGGTGGGCGGCGTCATCATCGGCGACGTGCCCTCCTACCGGGCCGACCAGATGCCGTACGGCGGCGTCAAGGACTCCGGGATCGGCCGCGAGGGGCTGCACGCGGCGATGGAGGACTACACGTACGAGAAGGTCATGGTCCTCACCGGCCTGACCCTCTGATCTCCCCGCCGGTGGCGCGCGCTCTCACCCCTGAAGGCTGAGGGCGCGCGCCACCGTCAGGCTGTCCTCGTAGATGTGGTAGCGCGTGATGAAGCCGCCCTCGACCGTCAGGCGCAACGCGAACGGCGAGGTGTACGCCACCCCGCCGTCGCCCCGCACCGTCTGGACGATGTCGCCGAACACGACGGCGTCGGCCCCGTCCACCAGGATCTGCGCCACGGACGTGCCGTTCAGCTCGGGCACGTGGTGCGCCTCCAGCGTCCGGAAGTGGTCCGCGACGTCCGCCCTGGTGCTGCGCGGCCGGATCCACGGCACCGCCGGGTGCCCCTCGTCCGGCCAGTCGAGCCGCCAGTCGACCGGCTCGGCGAACAACGCGGCGACGCGCTCGTGATCGCCCTCGGCCATCCTGCGCAACAGCTCTTCCACGACGTCACGGGTGTTCTGTTCGCTCATGGCCCGACCCTCCCACCCGGGAGGTCCAGCCGTCGATTACCTCCCAGGTACGTGATCGGCCTCACCCGCCACCGGCACGCGCTCCGGGCGGGCCGGGCGGAGGCCCTGCGCCAGCCCGATCAGCCCGGCGGCCATCAGCGCGCTCACCGCGAGTTTGGGCGCCAGGCCGCTGGAGACGACGTCGAGCACCATGCCGACGGTGAGGACGAGGGGCACCCACAGGGACACCAGGCCGGCCCGCCACGCGCCGAAGGCCAGGATCAGGAGCCCGACCAGCCAGCCCAGGATCCAGACCATGAACGACGCCATCACCAGCGGATCCTGGTCGAGGGCGTCGACCACCGGCCGGACCGCGTCCGTCTTCACGCCCCCTCCGGCGAGGGCCCCGAAGAAGGCGTTGTAGTACCACAGGTGGACCGCCGAGAAGTAGAGACCGGGAACGACGAATGCCGCGCCGACGGTGGCGAGCAGGCGCCTGCGGCGTCCGACCGCCACGATCAGACCCGCCATCGCCGGCAGGAGCAGCAGGTGCGCCAGCATGAAGAGGATCGTCTCCACCCGCCAGGCGCCTAGGGCGGAGGCGGCCACGTCCACGTTCGCCGCGGTCTCGGACACCTCGTCCGGGAACATCGCCCAGTAGAAGGCGTTGGCCGCGCTGTAGAGAACGCCGCCGCCCGCCATCGCGACTGCCGCGAAACGTGGGCCGTACGGTCTGGTGGTCTGCTCATCCATCGACATCTCCCGTCGTGATCCGGCTGACGACGCAGAGGCTAGGAGCGTCGTACCGCTCGGGTCGTCCGCTGGGACGTTGATCGACGGGTTGATCCCTCGGGACGCCGATCAACCCGTGGGTTGATGCCAGGCGGCGGGCGGCTCGCGTACGCTCCCTGCCATGAGACGGCTCCGGGGCATCGGGCGGCGTGCCCTCGGCACTGTCGCAGTGGGGTTCGCGCTGTTCGGGTTCGGCCTGGCCGAGCTCTACGTCCCACTCGCCCCCTACGTCGAGGGCGACGGCCCCGACCCCACCGAGTTGTCCGGCGGCTGGATGGCCGTGCTGACCGTGCTGCTCGCCGGCTACTGCCTCGCCGTCGCGGCCTGCGGCACGTACCCACGGGCCGCGGTGGTCCTGGCCGGGGTCTGCTTCGTCGCGCAGAGCCTCACGCCGCTCCTTCCCGAATCACCGGCCGCGCCGCTCACGGCGTTGGTCATCGTCTGCTTCACGTGCGTCGCCGTGGGCGGCCGCCACGCGCCGATGATCGCCGCCGTCTCCTACTTCGTCTCGGCCGGGATCGAGACCACGATCGCGAACGACCCCGACTGGGCCTTCATCATCTTCGTCGCGCTCGCCGTCATGGGGCCCGCCTACGCCGTCCGCATGCGGCGTGCCGAGGCGGAACGACTGGTCGCGCTCGCCGCCGAACGGGAGGCCGCCGCCCGCACCGACGAGCGGCTCCGAGTGGCCCGCGAGCTGCACGACATCGTCTCGCACGGCGTCGCCGTGATGGTGCTGCAGGCCGGAGCCGCCCAGGCCGTGCTCGACTCCGACGTCCGGCAGGCCCATGAGTCACTGGACGCGGTCCAGGACGTCGGCCGTGACGTCGTCGTCGAGTTGCGCCGCCTGCTCCTCGTCCTCCGGGCCGAGGGGAGCCTGGAGCGGCTGCCCTCGCTCCGGCACCTCGATCCGCTCCTGAGCGGGGTCCGGGCCGCCGGCGTACGCGTCGAGCTCATCGTCGACGGCGACCTCGGCAGGGTTCCCGCGGCCGTCGACGTCAGCGGCTATCGGGTGCTGCAGGAGGCCCTGACCAACGTGGTCAAACACGCCCCGGGGGCCGCGGTCTCGGTCACGATCGACGTGGGACACACCGATCTGAGGATTCACGTCGTGGACGACGGCCCGCGGATCGTCCGCAGGAGCGACGGCAGCGGCTTCGGGTTGACGGGGATCAGCGAACGGGTCGAGCTCTTCGGAGGCACGGCCACCACCCGTCCGGGGAATGGTGGTGGGTTCGAGGTGCGGGTGGAGTTGCCCCTGAGCGGGGGATCCGCGGCGCCGTCGCATGCGGGAGCGTCGGTGTGACGCGCGTCCTCATCGCGGACGACGAGGTGCTCGTACGCACCGGCCTGCGGATGATCCTCGGCACCCAGCCCGGCATCGAGGTGGTCGCGGAAGCCGCGGACGGCGAGGAGGCGCTGAGGCTGACCGCCCGGCACGATCCGGACGTCGTGCTGATGGACATCCACATGCCGAGGCTCGACGGCGTGGCCGCCACGGAGAGGATCCTCGCGGCCCGCCCCGACCGCCGCGTCGTCATGCTGACCACCTTCGACCTCGACGAGTACGTCTACCGGTCGTTGCGCGCGGGCGCCTGCGGATTCCTGCTCAAGACCACTCCGCCGAAGGAGCTGGCGGGCGCGCTGCACGCCGCCGTCGGTGGAGACACGCTGCTCTCACCGGAGATCACCCGCCGTCTGATCGACCACTACACCTCCTTGGCACCCCCGGTCAGCGCTCCCGGGCTGACCGACCTGACCGCCCGGGAGACCGAGGTCCTGCGGTTGCTGGCGCGAGGGCTGTCCAACCGTGAGATCTCCGGTGAGCTGCATCTCGGCGAGGCGACCGTGAAGACGCACATCAACCGCATCTTCGCCAAGCTCGGCGTGCGGGACCGGGTGCAGGCAGTGGTGCTCGCGTACGAGGTGGGGGTGGTGTTCCCCCGGCGCGCGGCGCGCGACTGGTGAAACGACGTCAGCCGCGCTTGCGTGCCGTGAGGAGGAGATACTCCCATTCCATCACCGCTTTGTCCTCACCCCGCAGATGGGCGCGGGCCAGTTCGGTGAGAGCGTGGTCCAGGGCGGCGACCCGTTCGGGGTCCCCGGCTACCCCCCGGTAGGCGGCGATGGTCGGGCCGTAGTTGGCCTTGAAGTAGTCGAGGAACTCTCCGGGGTGAGCGAACCGGTCGATCGTGACCATCTGCCGGCGGGCGACGACCTCGGTGACCGCGTCCCCGAGCAGCGCACGGACGTGACCCTCGCTGCCCCACAGCGGAGGGGGCTGCGCGCCGGGCGGAGGTGGGGCCACATACGGCTTCATCGCCGCGAACATCTGACCGATGAACCCCTCCGGCGTCCAGTTGATCAGACCGATCGTGCCGCCCGGGCGGCAGACCCGGACCAGCTCGTCGGCGCTTGCCTGGTGGTGGGGGGCGAACATCACCCCGACGCAGGACATGACCGTGTCGAACTCGCCGTCGGCGTACGGCAGGGCCTCCGCGTCGGCCTGCTCCCACTCGACCTCCGCGCCGCGCTGCGCCGCCAGGGCCCGTCCGGCCTCCAGCAGTTCGGGGGTCAGGTCGCCGGCCACCACGCTCGCCCCGGCCAGGGCAGCGGGAATGGCGGCGTTCCCGGACCCGGCGGCCACGTCCAACACCCGGTCCCCGGGCCCCACCCCGCAGGCCTCGGTCAGGATCGCGCCCAGGTCGGGGATGACCTCGGCGGCGACCGCGGGATAGTCGCCCTGCGCCCACATGGCGCGATGCTTGGCCTTCAGGGCACGGTCGGCGTCTGGCGGGTCGCTCGGAACGGTCATCGCGCTGCTCCCTCATCGTGATCGGTGGATTGGAATCGACGGTAAGGAAGGGCGGAATCGCTATCTAGTACACGATCTGTACCGGGGCATTCGTGGCGGCTGAATCTAGACTCCGGACATGGGCTCCTCCTACCACCAGTTCTGTCCCGTGGCCAAGGCCGTTGAACTGCTCGACGAACGCTGGACCCTTCTCGTCATCCGGGAGCTGGTGTGCGGGACCGAGCGTTTCAACGAGCTGCGCCGCGGTCTGCCGCGCATGTCCCCCACGCTGCTGTCCCGGCGGCTGCACCAGCTCACCCATGCCGGCATCGTGGAGAGGCACGTCAAGGACAACGATGTGCGATACGTCCTGACCGAGGCCGGCCACGAGCTGCGCCCAGTGGTCGAGGCACTGGCCGCCTGGGGCATCCGCTGGATCGGGGAGCTGGGCGACGAGGACCTGGACCCGAAGCTGCTGCTGTGGGACATGCACCGCAACGTCGACCGGACCGCCGTCCCGGACGGGCGGACGGTCATCGAGTTCCGGTTCCCGGACGTGCCGTCCAACAGCCGCCGCTGGTGGCTCGTGATCACGAGTGACGAGGTCGACGTCTGTGACACGGACCCTGGCCACGCCGTGACCGTGACGGTGACCGCCGGTGTGCGCAGCATGGTCGAGGTCTGGCGCGGCGACCTGAGCTGGCCGGACGCCCTGCGCATCAACGCGGTCGAGGTGCAGGGCCCCGAAGCGCTACGCCGCGCCGTGCCCCGGTGGTTCACACTCCCCGAATGGGCCTCCGTGCCCCGCCCTGCCTCGGAGCCGTCCTCATAGCCGTACGAACCTCGGCTGGGCGGAACTCGGGGGGAAGGCGGCGGGGGGCTTCGGACAACAACAGGTGACCGACGCCCCACGACCGCAAGGCTTTCGCATGCATGAGCCCTACCTGACCGCTCCTCCGGACGACGCCGTGTGGATCGAGCGGTCCTGGGACGAGCCCGAGTGTTTCGGCGCCGTTTTCGACGTCCACTACGCGGAGATCCATCGGTATGTCTCCCGGCGGCTCGGACCGCAGGCCGCCGACGACGTCTCCGCCGAGACGTTCGCCCTGGCCTTCCGCCGGCGCCGCCGCTTCGACCTGAGCCACCGCAGCGCCCGCCCCTGGCTGTACGGCATCGCGACCAATCTCATCAGCCGGCACCGCCGTGACGAGGTGCGCCTCCTGCGAGCCGTGGACCGGCTGCATGCCCTGGCGGAGCCGGCCCGGGGCCACGAGGACGAGGTGACGGCCAAGGTGAGCGCGCAGAACGTCAAGGGTCCGCTGGCCGGCGCCATCGCCGCCCTGCCCGCCGCCCAGCGGGACGTGCTGCTGCTGGTGGCGCTCGCCGGGTTGAGCTACGACGAGGTGGCGCAGGCACTGGACGTGCCGTTCGGCACGGTGTCCTCGCGGCTCAACCGGGCTCGCAGGAAATTACGCAAGGCGCTGGGCGAGACGAACCCCCTGCTCGATGAGGAAGAGGCCTGACGATGAACGACCTGGATCTCGTCCGCGGCGTGTACGACGACCCGCCTCCTCCGTCCGCGGCCACCGCGGCGGACGCCCGCCGTCGCATGCTGACCCAGGACGGCTCCCTGCCGGCGCGCCGCCGCCGTGCGTGGCGCCTGCCGCTCGGCCTGGTGGCCGCCGCCACGGCCACGGCGGTGGCGGCGGGCCTGGCGCTCTCGCCCGGCGACTCCGTACGGCCTCGTCCCGGCGTGACGGTGGGCACTGACGCCTCGTCGCCGCGCGGCATGATGCTGGCCGCCGCCACCCAGGCGGAGCTGCAGCAGGAGGGCCGCTACTGGTACACGCACCAGCGCATCGCCTTCGCGGCGCTCGCGCTCGGCCGCACCGGCGGATACGTCGTGGAGGAACGCACCGAGGTCTTCGCCTGGACGGGACGTGACCGTGGCGACGGCACTTCCTTCTACGGCCGTGACTTCCCTGGCAAGCCCCAGACCAAGGCCGACGCCGACGCCTGGCGCGCGGCGGGCTCGCCGCCGAGCTGGCAGATCCGCTCGTCGGGCCTCACCAGGACGCTCGCGTCCAAGCCCGGCCCCTGGCAGGAGGATCCCCCGGGCGACCGGGGCGGCGGCGTGTTCGACATCGGCGGGCTCGGCCGGTTCACCTACCAGGAACTCCAGGACCTGCCCACCGACCCGGAGGATCTGCGCAAGCTCCTGTGCGAGGGCTCGATCAAGCTCGTCGACGGCCGCACCGGCGCGCCGAAGCACTGCGAGGAGCCCGGGAGGGTGCTCGACCAGGTCTTCTCCCTGCTCGCGGACACGCCCGTCCCGTCCAAGGTGCGGGCCGGTCTCATGCGCCTGATCACCGACTATCCCGGTGTGCAGCGGCTGGGGGCCGTCAAGGACCCGCTCGGACGTGCCGCGGTCGCCCTCGCGGCCCCGTTCGACAGCGCCGACGGCCGCGGGACCATCCAGCGGCAGGTGCTCTTCGACCAGCGCACCGGCAAGCTGCTGGGCGGCCGCGACATCCAGCTCGAACCGGGCCCGGACAGCGAGACGTGGCAGGCCCCCGGCAGGATGCTGGACTACTGGGCGGTCGTGGACTCGGGCTGGACCGACGCCCAGCCCGTCCTGCCCGGATAGCCGGGCAGGGAGCAGGGTCGGTGACGACCTCCTGCGGCCGGACGGGCACCGGGCCCGTCCGGCGGGCGGGTGATCAGCCGACCGTGACGACCGGGCCCGAGGTGGCGGGGGAGTCGTCGTCGAGGTCGATCTCGACGCCCATCTCCTCGGCCAGGCGCAGCGCCTCCTCGATCAGCGTCTCCACGATCTGCGACTCGGGGACGGTCTTGATGACCTCGCCCTTGACGAAGATCTGGCCCTTGCCGTTGCCCGAGGCGACCCCGAGGTCGGCCTCGCGGGCCTCGCCGGGGCCGTTGACGACGCAGCCCATCACGGCCACCCGCAGCGGCACCTTCAGGCCCTCAAGGCCGGCCTGCACCTGGTCGGCCAGGGTGTAGACGTCGACCTGGGCGCGTCCGCAGGACGGGCAGGAGACGATCTCCAGGCCGCGCTCGCGCAGGCCCAGCGACTCCAGGATCTGGTTGCCGACCTTGACCTCCTCGACCGGAGGGGCGGACAGCGAGACGCGGATGGTGTCGCCGATGCCCTCGGCGAGCAGGGCGCCGAAGGCGACCGCGGACTTGATCGTGCCCTGGAAGGCCGGGCCCGCCTCGGTCACGCCCAGGTGCAGCGGGTAGTCGCACTTGGCGGCGAGCAGGCGGTAGGCGTTGATCATGACGACCGGGTCGTTGTGCTTGACCGAGATCTTGATGTCGCGGAAGCCGTGCTCCTCGAACAGCGAGCACTCCCACAGGGCGGACTCGACCAGCGCCTCGGGGGTGGCCTTGCCGTACTTCTGCAGCAGGCGGGGGTCGAGGGAGCCGGCGTTGACGCCGATGCGGATGGGCACGCCGTGGTCGGCGGCGGCCCTGGCGATCTCGCTCACCTTGTCGTCGAACTTCTTGATGTTGCCCGGGTTGACCCGGACGGCCGCGCAGCCCGCCTCGATGGCGGCGAAGACGTACTTCGGCTGGAAGTGGATGTCGGCGATCACCGGGATCTGCGACTTCTTCGCGATGATGGGCAGCGCCTCGGCGTCGTCCTGGGACGGCACGGCCACGCGTACGATCTGGCAGCCGGACGCGGTCAGCTCGGCGATCTGCTGCAGGGTGGAGTTGACGTCGGCGGTCACCGTGGTCGTCATCGACTGCACCGAGACCGGCGCGTCGCCGCCCACGGGCACGTTGCCCACCATGATCTGGCGGGAGTGGCGGCGTTCGGCGAGCGGCTTGGGACGGACCGTCGGGATGCCGAGAGCTACGGAAGACATATCAACCCTTACTGTGGCGACGAATTCAAGTTTATGTAGCTAGCGGGACTGCCCCGCCGTGAGTTCGGCCGCACGGGCGCGGGCCCAGGCGTCGGCCGCGAGCACCTCGTCGACGGACTCGGCCGCGGTGACCTGGTGCTCCTCCACCACCTTGGCGACCGTGTCGACGATCGCCAGGAACGGCAGACTGCCCCCCAGGAACGCCTCCACGCACACCTCGTTGGCGGCGTTGTAGACGGCGGGCGCGGTGCCGCCCTCGGTGCCGACGTGCCTGGCCAGGGCGACCGACGGGAACGCCACGTCGTCGAGGGGCTCGAAGGTCCAGGTGTGGGCCTTGGTCCAGTCGACGCCGCGGGCCGCGCCAGGGACGCGGTGCGGATGGCCGAGGGCGAGCGCGATCGGCAGGCGCATGTCGGGGGGACTGGCCTGGGCCATGGTGGAGCCGTCGACGTACTCGACCATGGAGTGGATGATCGACTGGGGGTGGACCACCACGTCGATGCGGTCGAAACCCAGGTCGAACAGCAGGTGCGCCTCGATGACCTCCAGCCCCTTGTTGACCAGGGTGGCGGAGTTGACGGTGATGACCGGGCCCATCGACCAGGTGGGGTGGGCCAGCGCCATCTCGGGCGTGACGCCGGTCAGCTCCTCGCGCCGCCGCCCCCGGAACGGCCCGCCGCTGGCGGTGACCACGAGGCGGCGGACGCTCGACGGGTCGTACACGCCGGGCCCCGCCGCCCACAGGCACTGCTGGAGCGCCGAGTGCTCGGAGTCGACGGGCAGGATCTGGCCGGGCGCGGCCAGCCGCTTGACCAGCGGGCCGCCGATGATCAGGGACTCCTTGTTGGCGAGGGCGAGGGTGCGGCCCGCCTCCAGCGCGACCAGCGTGGAGGTGAGGCCGAGCGCGCCGGTGATGCCGTTGAGCACAGTGTCGCAGCGCCAGGCAGCCGCCTCGGCGACCCCTTCAGGACCGGCGAGGACCTTGGGCCGGACGCCGTGCCCGGCCAGCGCCTCCTTCAGCGCGGGGACCGCCGCGGGGTCGGCCACCGCCACCGCCTCGACGCCGAACTCGGCCGCCTGCCGGGCGAGCAGCTCGACCTTGGCGCCGCCGGCGGCCAGCGCCACGACCTCGAAGCGGCCGGGGTCGGCGGCGACGACGTCGAGGGCCTGCGTGCCGATGGAGCCGGTGGAGCCGAGCAGGACGACGGACCTTGCGGGGGGACGGTGGGTCTCTGCGTGCACCTGTCCATTGTCCCCGGTACGGGACGCGCCCGGGCACGGGGTGCGGTACGTCCCGAAATTCGTTTACGCATGTGACGGCAGAGAATGGGTCGTATTTGTGTCGGGATATGGCTATATCGGTATGCGCATATCTTGAGAAATTCGCATATTGCGGCGGCTACCTTCCAACCTCACGTCCGGTTTCGGGAGGTACGTAATGCACCACCGCAGACTCGCTCTGCTCTCCACTCTTGCCCTCGCCGTGGGGAGCGCCGCCGCGCTGCTGCCCGCGACCGCGACCGCGGCGCAGGCCCAGCCCCCGGCCGGCGCCTCGGCCCGGCCCTCGGCCTCGCCTTCGGTCGGTGGCCCGGTCGGTGGCCCGGTCGGTGGCCCGGTCGGTGGCCCGGTCGGGGGCTTGGTCCGGGGTTCGGTCCGGGGCCAGGCCGGAGTCCCGGTCCGGGAGCAGGCTCCGGCCCGGGAGCAGGCTCTGGTCCGAGGTCAGGCCACGGCTCCGGCCCGGCGTCAGGCTCAGGCCCCGGCCCGGGGCTCGGCGTCGGGCCGGCCCAGGCCCGCCCAGCACGCGGCCGCGGACTCGGCCGGCGAGCGCCGGCAGGTCGTGCGCTACTGGACGGAGGCGAGGATGGAGGCGGCCGAGCCCCTGAACCCGCCCAACCCGGCCAAGGGCGCCAAGCTGTCACCCGCCGACGTGAGAGCCCCGTCCGCAGCAGCAGCCCCGTCCACGGCGGCCCCGACCGCTCCGGCCCCGTCTGCCGTGGCCCCGACGGCTTTACCCGCCTCCTCGGCGGCCCCCGCGCTTCAGGCGGCCCGCAGTGGTGGTGCCGCCTGGACCGGCGGCGGGGCGGTGGTGCGGACCACCGGCCGGATCTTCTTCACCACCCAGGGCCGCAACGCCTCCTGCTCGGGCTCGGCGGTGACCAGCGCGAACAAGAGCGTGGTGATCACCGCTGGCCACTGCGTCAAGCTGAACGGCGCCTTCCACACCAACTGGGTCTTCGTCCCCGGCTACGACAGGGGCGCCCGCCCGTACGGCACCTGGGCCGCCACCCAGCTGCTGACCACCCCGCAGTGGGACGCGAGCGAGGACGTCGACCACGACATGGCCGCCGCCGTGGTCGCCCCGCTGGACGGCAGAAGCCTGGTGGACGTGGTGGGCGGCCAGGGCGTGGCCTTCAACCAGCCGCGCCGCCGGCAGATGTACGCCTTCGGCTACCCGGCGGCGGCGCCGTACGACGGCTCGAAGCTCGTCTACTGCAGCGGCCGTGCCTTCGACGACTACCTGCTCTCCGATGACCTCGGCCTGACCTGCGACCAGACCGGCGGCGCCAGCGGCGGCCCCTGGATGCTCGCGTTCGACGAGTCGACCGGGCTCGGCACGCTCAATTCGGTGAACAGCTTCAAATACGGCTTCGCCCCCAACTGGATGTTCGGCCCCTATTTCGGGAACGAGGCCCAAGCCGTCTACCAATCAGCGCAAACCACCGGCGTACTCTGAGTAATTCACCGAAAGTAGTCACAACGACACGGCGGGTGGTGCAAACTCGGGGGCCATGACTCTGAGCACCCCCCTGCTTGCGGCGGCTCCGCTGGTGGCGGGGCTGATGGGCCCCGCACTCATCGGCGCGGCCACCGGCCCGCGGCAGGCAGAACCCGTCCCGGCGTCCCATCCGGCCCGGCAACTGGCCGCGGGATCGGCCGCCGGGCCGACCACTCCGTCCGCCCGGCCCGCCGCCGAACGCGTGGTCGAGCACGTCGCCGCGCAGACCGCGGCCGAGCAGCAGCGCGTGCTCGACTACTGGACGCCGCAGCGCATGGCCGGGGCCCTGCCCATCAACCTGCTCGACCTGATGACCGGCGGCGACGACCTGCTGGGCGAGCTGACCGGCCGGCCGCTCCCGAAGGCCGGGCAGGCAGGGGCGCTGACCCTGCCCGCGCCCGCCGCCTCCAAGCTGCCCGTGCCGAGCCACCAGGTGGCCGCGGCGCCCTCGGCCAGCACGATCGGCGCCCGCTGGGGCGCGGGCGGCGCGGTGTCCAGGACCACCGGGCGGGTGTTCATGACGCTGAACGGCGCCGACTTCGTCTGCTCGGCCAGCACCGTGAAGAGCGCCAACCGGGACGTCGTCGTCACCGCCGGCCACTGTGTCAAGGACGGCGCCGGCGAATGGGCCCAGAACTGGACGTTCGTGCCGGGCTACGGCAGCCGCGGCGGGCAGCCATACGGCCGCTACGCCGCACGCCGCATGTTCGTCGCCGGCTCGTGGGCGCGCAAGGCCGACGACGACTACGACATCGGCATGGTCGCGCTCGCCACCTCGGGCGGGCGGCACGCGTCCGACGTGGTGGGCTCCCAGGAGATCGCCTTCAACGTGCCGCGCGGCGGCCAGGCGTACGGCTTCGGCTATCCGGCGGACCCGCCGTACCGTGGCGACCGCCTGGTCTACTGCGCGGGGCGGCTGCGCGACGACCCTTACAAGCAGACCCGCGACCAGGGGCTCGGCTGCGACATGACGGCCGGCTCCAGCGGCGGCCCCTGGCTGACCGGGTTCGACCCGGCCACCGGCCGCGGCCGGATCACCTCGCTGAGCAGCTTCAAGTACACCGACGACGCGCGCACGATGTACGGCCCGTACTTCGGCGCCGCCGCCAAGGCCCTCTACGACACCGCCCAGCGCGCCTGAGCCGTCGGTTCAGATCATCCGCGTGTACATCGTCAGCGAGCCGGGCCCCTGGTCCGGCCGCACACTCTCCTTGCCGCTGGTCGCCGGCTCTGGTCCGCCGGGAGCGCCTGCTGCTTGGCGAACAGCAGGTCCTTCTTGGTGAACGGCAGCCGCAGATCGTCCACGGCCTCGAAGAACGACGTGAGCACCAGGATCTCGTGGGCGGCCTCGATGCGTTCGGTACGGCTGCGCCAGCCCTTCCCGGAGCGCCATTCGTGGCCTCGATCAGGTCCCATGGGCCGAGCGTCCCGAGTCCGAGCAACGTGCCCAGCTTTTTGATGGCCGGGTCCGTGGCGCCCGGCAGACGCAGGGCGTTCCACGGTCGCGTCCGCGTTTTCTTCGTGATCACTTCTTGTCATGGGCTGATTACGGATTGGCAAGTTTTTTCCCATACGCTGCGTGACCGTGCTCTCACTTAGCGAGCATCGCAGGACCTAATGACAGAAGGGGGCCGGGTGAAGCGGGTACTTGGGATGGTCGCCGGGATGGCGGTCCTGGTCGGGCTGGTGGCGAGCGTGGAGCAGCCGGCGATGGCCGGAAACGCCGCCGTGGAGGCGGCGCCCGCGGCGCCGGTGGCGCCGGCGGTCTGGGGCGCGTGTCCCCGGGTGACGGGCAAGGCGGTCAACGCCGCGCTCGAGTGCGCCACCGTTCAGGTGCCGCTCGACTACAGCCGGCCCTCGGGCCGGTCGATCAAGGTGGCGATCAACCGGATCAAGGCCAAGACGTCGCGGAGCGCCGACCGGCTGGGCGCGCTGCTGATCAACCCGGGCGGGCCGGGGGCGTCCGGGCGGGCGCTGACCGAGTACGTCGCCGCCGGGCTGCCGGCCGGCGTGCGCGAGCGCTACGACATCATCGGCTTCGACCCGCGCGGCGTCGGCGGCAGCGACCCGGCGATGCACTGCGTGGACCCGGACGTCTTCTACAAGGCGCCGCGCCAGGACGCCGTGCCGCACGGCGCGGGCGACGAGCAGCGGCTGCTGGCGAGGGCCGCCGAGTACGCCGGCAGCTGCGGCGAGCGCTGGTCCTGGCTGCTGCCGCACCTCACCACCGAGAACGCTGCCAGGGACCTCGACCAGATCCGCGCCGCCCTCGGCGAGAAGAAGATCAGCTACCTGGGCTTCTCGTACGGCACCTACCTCGGCGCCGTCTACGCCACGCTGTTCCCCAACCGGGTCAAGCGGCTGGTCCTGGACAGCATCGTGGACCCGACCGCGGTCTGGTACCGCTCCAACCTGGCCCAGGACCACTCCTTCGAACGCCGCCACCGCCAGTTCCTCACCTGGATCGCCGAGCACCACGACGTCTACAAGCTGGGCCGTACGCTCAAGCAGACGCAGTTCGCCTACTACGCGATGCGCGACCGGCTGCGCACCCGGCCGGCGGGCGGCGTCATGGGGCCGAGCGAGCTGGACGACACCTTCACCCTGGCCGGCTACAGCGACCGGATCTGGCCGCAGTTCGCGCAGGCGTGGTCCGACTACGTCCGGCAGGGGGACACGAAGGGGCTGCTCGACCTCTACGACAAGCACGGCAAGAACGACGCCGACGACGAGAACGGCTACGCCGTCTACCTCGCCGTCCAGTGCCGCGACGCCCGCTGGCCGCGCGAGTGGTCCACGTGGCGGACCGACATGGTCGCGGCGCACCGCACCGCGCCCTTCCTGACCTGGCCGAACGCGTGGTTCAACGCCCCGTGCGCCTTCTGGCCGGTGTCCGGCGGCACCCCGGTGAACGTGCGCGGCTCGGCGAAGCTGCCGCCGGTCCTCATGCTCCAGGCGCGCGACGACGCCCCGACGCCGTACGACGGGGCGCTGCGGATGCGGCGGCTCTTCCCGACGGCGAGGATGGTCGTGGACCAGGGCGGCAACCATGGGGTGGCGCTGGCCGGCAACCAGTGCGTCGACCGGCATCTGGCCGCTTACCTGCGTGACGGCACCCTGCCGAAGCGTGACACGGAGTGCGCAGCGCTGCCCGCGCCGCGTCCCGCCGAGCGGATGGCGGCCCGCCGCGTCCCGGCGTCGGCGTCGCCCGGCGTGGGCGGGCTTCTGGGCGTTCTCGGCCTGATAGGGCTGCCGTCTCTGAAATGACGTCAAGAATGGGTCACTGTGGGCTGCGCCGGATGAGCTAATCGGTGACCCTTCGCGTAGTCTGACCATGTGATGCTGCGTACCTCGGCGTCGCGCGTGCTGGACGACAGCGACCGGGACGAAGTCCTCGCCCTGCTGGACACCGATCCGGTCGCCAACGTCTTCGTCTCCTCCCGGGTGCGGGCCGTCGGACTCAATCCGGCGCGGCTCGGCGGGCAGATGTGGGGGTTCGGGCCGCGCGGAGCCCTCGTCTCGCTCTGTTACGCCGGAGCCAACATGGTGCCGGTCAATGCCGGGCCCGAGGCGGTCCACGCGTTCGCCGACCGCGCCCGCAGGCAGGGGCGGCGCTGCTCGTCCATCGTCGGCCCGGTCGACGCGGTGTCGCTGCTGTGGGAGCGGCTGGAGCCGCACTGGGGGCGGGCGCGGGCCATCCGCTGGGCGCAGCCGGTCATGGCGATCTCGCGCAAGCCGGCGGTCCCCGCCGATCCGTGGGTGCGCCGGGTGCGGCCGGAGGAGTTCGACGTCCTGCTGCCGGCGTGCGTGGCCATGTTCACCGAGGAGGTCGGCGTCTCGCCCAACCTGGGCGACGGCGGCGCGCTCTACCGCACCCGGGTCGCCGAGCTGATCAGGATCGGCCGCTCCTACGCGCGCATCGAGGACGGCCGGGTCGTCTTCAAGGCGGAGGTGGGGGCGGTCACGCCGCAGGCGTGCCAGATCCAGGGCGTGTGGGTGGACCCGGAGCTGCGCGGGCGCGGGCACGCGGTGGCCGGCATGGCGGCCGTCGTGGAGGCGGCCAGGGAGTGCTTCGCCCCCGTGGTCAGCCTCTACGTCAACGACTACAACCGCTCGGCCCGCGCGGTCTACAAGAAGGTGGGCTTCGCCGAGGTCGACACCTTCATGTCGGTTCTTTTCTGAGGCGTCGCTTCTCTGAGGCGTCGCTTCTCTAGACGCGGACCAGCTTGTCGAACAGGCGGGCCAGCTCGGTGTCCGGGTCGGCGGTGAGGCCCGCGTGCACGGGGCCGGACTGCACGATCGTGCTGCGGGGCGCGGTCAGCCACCGGAACCTGCCGCCCAGCGGCTCGGCCGCGAGCGGGCCTGGACGCTCGCCGCAGGCCAGCTCGTACGCGGTGAGCGCCCGCCGCACCGCGTCGACGTCCGCCGCCGGGTCGAGCGCCCGCAGCCGGGCCGCGTCCAGCTCGACGCGGGCGCACAGGTAGCCGCGCGGCTGGCAGTAGAGCAGCACGCCCACGTTGATCTGCTCGCCCCGCTCGATCTTGGGGATGACGCGGATCACCGCGTACTCGTAGACGTCCCTGCTCACCGGCCGCCTCCCCGCCAGAACTCGCCGACCGAACCCGGCCCGGAACGCTGCTCGCGCCGCTCGCCGCGCACCAGCCACCCGCCCGGCCCGTGGGCGCGGGCCAGCAGATGCTCGACGTACGCCGCCCGCACCGCCGCCGGCCCGTCGAAGCCCGGCTCGCCGGCCAGCCACTCGTCGGGCACCAGCGCGGTCACGCTCTCCAGCAGCTCGCGGGTGATCCTACCGGCCAGGTGGGCGCCGGCGGCGGTGACGTCGCCGGCGTAGGGGGCCAGCACGTGCTCGGCGGCGTCGAACGGCCGCTGCGGATCGGCGGTCGGCCAGTTGTGGTGGAACCACAGGGACGCGCCGTGGTCGATCAGCCAGGTGTCGCGGTGCCAGATGAGCAGATTGGGGTTGCGCCAGCTCCGGTCGATGTTGTGGATGAGGCCGTCGAACCACACCACCCGGGCAGCGAACACCGGGTCGGCCGCCCACGCCAGCGGCTCGAACCCGAGCGCGCCCGGCAGGAAGTCGACCGCCAGGTTGAGCCCGGCGCTGGCCTTGAGGAGGTCCTGGACCTCCTCGTCGGGCTCGCGGGCGCCGAGCTGCGGGTCGATGTCGATGAGCTTGAGCTCGGGGGTGCGCAGCCCCAGCCTGCGGGCCAGCTCGCCGGCGATGATCTCGGCGACCAGGACCCGGCGGCCCTGCCCCGCCTCGCGGAACTTGACGACGTAGGTGCCCAGGTCGTCGGCCTCGACGACGCCGGGCAGCGAACCGCCCTCCCGCAGCGGGGTGACGTAACGGGTGGCTGCGATCCTATCCAGCACGACACGAGGCTATCGCCCGTCGGAGGTACTTTCGTCCCCCGGCGTCACAGCCTGCCACCCGGCCGGGCGAACGGGGCGAACGGGTGCTCCCGCGAGGCCTCGACGGCGGCGAAGGCGTAGTCGAGCATGGCGGGCTCGTAGGCCGCCTTGGCCGCCGCCACGTCCGCGGCGGTGCGCGCCCCCGCCAGCAGCTCGGAGAGCAGGCGGGCGTCGCGGAGGCCGACGTTCGCGCCGTCGCCCCGGCCGGGGCCCATGCTGTGGATGGCGTCGCCGACCAGCGTGACGGCGGGCTCGTCCCAGGGGGCCACGCGCCGGGCCGCGCGGGTGCGCAGCACGAACGTGGCCGGGGCGTCGGCCGCGCCGACGATCGCGCGCACCCCCTCGTGCCAGCCCGCGACCGCGTCCACGGCGAGCCGATGCGGCTCCGCCACCCCGTCAGGGCGTGAGCCGGGCGGGGTCATCGTCCAGGAGAAGGAGCCGGGCACGTCGGTGAGCCGGGCCTCCGGCGCGTGCCGGGCCACGGCCTCGGGGATCGGCACGCGGGGCCGGCAGGTGGCGACGGCGAAGGCCGTGCCGTCGGGGGCGGTGACCCGGTTGAAGGTGTCGACCAGCTCCGGGGGCGTGGCGGCCAGCAGCTCGGGGGTGAGCCAGGTGCGGCCGTAGAGGCCCCAGCCCAGGTCGTCCACGACGGCGTCCGGCAGGAGCTGGGCCCGTACGCGGGAGCGGGCGCCGTCGGCGCCGACGAGGAGGTCGCCGTCGGCGCTCTCCCCGCCCGCGAAGTGCGCGCGCACCCGGCCGCCGGGCAGGGGCTCGTAACGTCGGTAGTCCATGCCGAAGCGCACCCGGAGGCCGGTCATCAGGATCTCGCGGAGGGTGAGCCGGTGGACGCCGAGGCCGTCGACGCCGGGTGGCTGATCGGGGAGGTCCTTGGCGAACGCGGGCCGCAGGCCGGGGTCCATGAAGATCATGCGGGTGGCCGGGTGGATGGAGGTGGCCACGGCCAGGTCGAACAGCCGGTCCGGCAGGCAGGCCCGCAGCGCCCCCGCGCCGGTCTCCTTGAGTGTGACCCGGTGGCCCTGGGGGCGGTGGCCGGGGGAGGGGTCGCGTTCGTACACGGTGACGTCGAGGCCCGCCTGGCGCAGGCCCTGGGCGAGGCACAGTCCGGCGATGCCGCCTCCGACGATGAGGACGTGTAAGTCGGTCATGGCGGCGAGTGTACGTCGATAGCTGTCGCGACAGCAAATGTCGCAGCAGCTATGATGCATGCGTGATCGACAACCGGGCGTTCGAGCTGGTGCTGGGCGGCGGGTCGCTGCTCGCCCAGGTGGGACGGGAGCTGACCACCGAGACCGAGCGCCGCCTCGCGCCCCTCGGCCTCACCGCGCAGCAGGCGGCGCTGCTCCTGCACGCCGCCCGCGGCGCCGGCACGCCGAGCCGGCTCAAGGACCTGGTCGGCACCGACACGGCCGGAATGACCAGGCTGCTCGACCGGCTCCAGGCCAAAGGGCTGCTGCGGCGGGCCCGGCATCCGCGCGACCGCCGCTCGGTCGTCGTGGAGCTCACCGAGCAGGGGCAGGCGCTCGTGCCGCGCCTGCCGCCCGTCTTCGGGCAGGTCAGCCGCCAGGTCTTCGACGGGTTCGGGCCGGAGGAGCTGGAAGTGATGACCGACCTGCTGCGCCGCATGCTGCGCAACCTCGCGGACGGCGAGGAAGAGCTCGCCGACGGCGAGGACGAGGAGGTCTGACCCGGCCGTGGAGGGGAGCGGCCGGGTCAGAGCTTGGCGATGACCTCCTCGGCGAAGCGCTCCATGGTCGCGAGCTTGAGCTCCAGCGTGCCCTCGCCGTGCCGGGCCTTCTCCTCCGGCGTGGCGAGCCACCAGGGGGCGGCCAGCGTGCCGGTCACACCCTTGGCGGCGTAGCGGCGGTAGGTCGCGGCGTCGGGCAGCTCGGCCAGGGGGGCGATGATTTCGAACGGCTGGCCGTCCCTGCCGTTCTCGGCCAGCAGCCGGCGCAGGGTGGCGAGCACCGGGTCCAGCTCGTCCTCGGTGTAGATGCGGTTGCCGATCCAGCCGTCGCCGAGCCGGGCGGCGCGGCGCAGGGCGGCCTCGCTGTCGCCGCCGACGTACACCGGGACGGGCTCGGCCGGGGTCGGCGAGATCGACAGCTCCGGCAGTCCGTCGAGCGTGACCCGCTCGCCCGCCCACAGCGCCCGCAGCACCGGCAACATGGCGTCCAGGCGCCGGCCGCGCGTGTGGAAGTCCTGCCCGGTGCCGACGAACTCCTCCTTGCACCAGCCCACCCCGACCCCGAACGTCACCCGGTCGCCCGACAGCACCGCCGCCGTGGAGACCTGCTTGGCCACGGTGAACAGGTCGCGGGCGGGCGCGATGTAGACGTTGGGGGAGAAACGCAGGGTGGCGGTGACCGCCGCCATCGCCCCGATCGTCACCCACACGTCCGGCCAGTGCGTGGCGGCGTTCCAGCGGGGCCGGCCCGAGCGCGAGTACGGGTAGGGCGTGTCGAAGTCGGCGTAGAAGAGATGGTCGGAGAGCGTCAACGTGTCGAACCCGCAGCGCTCGGCGGCCCGTGCCAGCTCGGTGAACTGGCCGGTCTCGACGAAGGAGGCGGCAAGCCAGATCTTCATCGCGGCTCCCTCGCTCAACGGAACTCTGGGGCGACCTTGGTGGCGAACAGTTCGAGGTTGCGCTTGACGGTGTCCAGCGGCAGCACGCCCTGCTGACCCTGCATGTAGAGGCCGAACCACTCCAGGTCGGGCATCCGGTCGAGCATGCGCTGGATGCCGCGCTTGACGTCGTCAGGGGTGCCGAACAGCGCCATCTCGACGTCCTTCATGCGGTTGGCGTCGCCCTTCTCCGGCGAGATGGGCTTGTGCTTCTCGTCCTCCTTCTTGCGCAGCACCTCCAGGTAGCCGAAGGGGCCGAAGAAGGCGGCGAAGTCCTTGGGGATGTTGCGGCCGAAGGTGTTGACGGCCTCCTCGGTGGTGTCCGCGATGCCGACGATCTTGAGGATGCCGGTGTGCTCGCCCAGCTTGTAGTCGCGGCCCTGGCGGGCGGACTCCTCCTGGTAGAGCTTGGCCTTGGCGGCGTGGTCGTCGGGGTTGGGGGTGAACATCCACGGCAGGATGTTCTCCTGCGCCGCCCTGATCACCGACCGGTCGGAGATGGTGAACGGCTGCCACAGCTCCGGGTGGGGGTTCTGGTAGGGGCGGGGGCAGACGGAGACGGAGACGACCTTACCGTCCTCGTCCAGCTCGGCGGGCGCGCCGAAGGTCTTCGTCCACTCCTGGGCGGGCCAGCCTTCGATGCCCTCGTACGGGTAGGGCACCTGATAGTCCAGCACGTCGGACTTGTAGCGGATCGTCTCCTGTGTCCACGCCATCTTCATGATCTTCAGCACCTCGCCGAAGACGTCGAAGTTGCGCGTGTCGGAGGCCGAGCCGTCGGAGCGCGCGGCGGCGGCGTGCCAGCGCTGGCCGAGCACGTTCATCCAGCGGTTCTGGTAGCCGCGGGCCACGCCCAGCCGCAGCCGACCCCTGCAGAACTGGTCGAGCAGCGCCACGTCCTCGGCCGCCCTGATCGGGTCCCAGGCGGGCAGCACCAGGCCGAGCGGGGCGAGCAGGATGCGCTCCGTGCGGGCGGCGAGGTCGGTGAGGAACATCAGCGGGTTGACCGAGAACTCCATGCCCTCGGAGTGGAAGTGGTGCTCGGTCATCATCAGCGCGTCGAACCCGAGCTGGTCGGCCAGCACCGCTATCTCCCGCACCTCGTGCAGCAGATTCTGGTACGACTCCGTGTCCCGCCCGATCGGGCGCCGGGCCTTGGCGTTCTCCTCGGCCGCGTATCCGGAGCCTGGAATCTGCGGGTTCAGGAAGATGGAAAACTTCACCGGGGACCTCTTTCCGCGGAGTGTTCCTACGCAAGGTACTCTGGAAATCTTAACCGAGCAATCGCTTGGTTAACCACGAGGAGGGCCCATGAGGCTGGGCGTCACCATGTTCGCCACGGATCTCGCCATGCCGATCCACGAGCTGGCCATAGCGGCCGAGGAGCGCGGATTCTCCTCTCTCTACGTGCCCGAGCACACCCACATCCCCGTCTCCCGCCGCACCCCCTACCCCGGCGCGGCCGGCGGCGAGCTGCCCGAGGAGTACCGGCGCACCCTCGACCCGCTCGTGGCCCTCTCCTTCGCCGCCGCCGCCACCCGTACGCTGGAGGTCGGCACCGGCATCCTGCTCGCCGCCCAGCGCGACCCCATCGTCACCGCCAAGGCCATCGCCTCGCTCGACCACCTGTCCGGCGGGCGGGTGACCGTCGGCGTCGGGTTCGGCTGGAACGTCGAGGAGATCGAGAACCACGGCGTCCCGTACGCCGGCCGCCGCGACCTCGCCCGCCGGCACGTCCTCGCCATGCAGGCGCTCTGGCGCGACGAGCGCGCCTCCTTCGACGGCCTACTGGACGGGGTCGAACCGGCCTGGTCCTGGCCCAAGCCGCGGCGCCGCCCGCCCGTCTACGTCGGCGGCGCGGCGGGGCCGAAACTCTTCGCCCACGTAGCCGAGTACGCCGACGGCTGGATGCCCATCGGCGGCAAGGGCGTCAAGGCCGCGCTGCCCGCGCTCCGCGAGGCGTGCGAGCGGGCCGGACGCCCGCCCGCCCGCGTCATCCCGTTCGGCACCCTGCCCACCGCCGAGAAGCTCGACCACTACGCCGGGCTCGGCGTCGAGGAGGTCGTCGCCGCCCTGCCGAGCGGCCCGGCCGACAAGGTGCTGCCGATCCTCGACCATTACGCCCAACTGATCGAGAAGACGGCATAATTCCGGAGCATGTCCGAGTTACGTCCCGACGACCCGCGCCACCTGGGGTCCTACCGGTTGTCGCGGCGGCTCGGGCAGGGCGGGCAGGGCGTCGTCTACCTCGGGCACTCGCCGCAGGGCGCGCAGGTCGCGGTCAAGCTGCTGCACGCCGGGCTCTCCGCCGACCCCGCCGTACGGCGGCGCTTCCTCGGCGAGGTCGAGGCCGTCCGGCGGGTGGCCGCGTTCTGCACCGCCCAGCTCCTGGACGCCGACCTCGAAGGCGACCGCCCCTACCTGGTCAGCGAGTACGTCGAGGGCCCGTCGCTGCGCGAGCACGTCACCGCCAGAGGGCCGGCGCTCGGCGGCTCACTGGAACGCCTGGCCATCGGCACCGCCACCGCGCTCGGCGCCATCCACCGGGCCGGGGTCGTGCACCGGGACTTCAAACCCGGCAACGTGCTGCTCGGCCTGGACGGGCCCCGCGTGATCGACTTCGGCATCTCGCGCCTGGTGGGCACCACGGTCACCACCGGGCTCTCGCCCGTCGGAACCCCCGCCTACCTGCCGCCCGAGCGGATCAACGGCGAGGGCGCCGGACCGCCGGCCGACCTGTGGGCCTGGGCGCTGACGGTGGCGTACACGGCGAGCGGGCGGCACGCGTACACGGGGGAGACCTATCAGGAGGTGCTGGCCAGGATCCTGTTCGGCAAGCCCGACCTGGGGCCGCTCGGCGGGCGGCTGCGGGAGATCGTCGAGGCGTGCCTGGCGCGGGAGCCCGGTGACCGGCCGGACGCGGAGGAGGTGCTGCGGCGGCTGCTGGGACAGGACGGCTCGGGGGGTGACGTCCTGACCTCGGGCGCCATGGCCGCCCTCCCGCCGTCCGCCGCTGCCCTCCCCTCGTCCGCCCTCACCCCGCTTTCCGCCGCCACCACGGACCCGGCCCCGACCAGCGCCTTCCCGGCCGTCACCGGAACCATCCTCGCTCCCGAGCCCCGGCCGGTGCGGCGGCGGCTCCGGGTGTGGCAGGTGGTCGTCGGGCTGGCCGGGCTGGGGATGGCCGTGGCCGGAGCCGTCTACTGGCTCCAGGGCGCGTACGCCCCCGGCCTGGCCGGCACCTGGACCGGCTCGGCCGAGCACGCCACGGCCGAGCGGGTGTTCCCGGTGGAGCTGCGCCTCGGCGAGGACGGCGCGGGCACCATGCGGTGGGGCAGCGACCTCCACTGCTCGGGGCGCATCGGCCTCGACGGCGACGGCGGGACGGTGTACGCCCTCCACGAGGTCGCGGGCGAGGCGTGCTATCCAGGGACGCTGCGGCTGCTCCCCACCGCGTACGCCGACCAGCTCGCCATCAAGGTGACGCGCGAGGGCCAGGAAGAAGTGACGTATTCGGGCACCGTGACCCGCGCTTCCTGACCGGCGAGTGTCACGGTCAGGTGGCATTGTGCTGCGCGAGGTTGACTGCGAGCAACCGGTTGCTTCCACTGGTAAGCAGGAACGGGTGGCGGCGAGGGGAGGCACCCGGTGCCAACGGCACAGCCGCTCAGGACGGGGGACCCTGCCCGGCTCGGCGCGTACGAGCTGTCCGGGCGCCTTGGGGAGGGCGGCCAGGGCGTCGTGTTCCTCGGCGCGAGGGACGGCGAGGCGTACGCGGTCAAGCTGCTCCACGGACCGGTGGGTGACGAGCGGGGGGCGTTCCTGCGCGAGGTCGAGCTGGCCAAGCACGTGGCGAGGTTCTGCACGGCGCAGGTGATCGACGCCGGGTTCGACGAGGGCCGGGCGTACATCGTGAGCGAGTACGTGGACGGCCCGTCCCTGGCCCGCGAGGTCGCGCTGACCGGGCCACGGCGCGGCGGCGCGCTGGAGCGGCTGGCGGTCGGCACGGCGACCGCGATCACCGCGATCCACCGGGCGGGCATCGTCCACCGCGACTTCAAGCCCCAGAACGTGCTGCTCGGCTCCGACGGGCCGCGCGTGATCGACTTCGGGCTCGCCCGCGCCCTCGACGCGGCGGCCACGGTGAGCGGCAGGGGGGTGGGGACCCCGGCGTACATGGCGCCGGAGCAGATCACCGCCTCGGCCGTCACCGGCAAGGCGGACGTGTTCTCATGGGCCGCGACGATGTGCTTCGCCGCCAACGCCACGGCCCCGTTCGGGCAGGACTCCGTGGCGCCGGTCCTGCACCGCATCCTCACCGCTCCGCCCGAGCTCGGGCGGCTGGAGGGGCGGCTGCGGGTGCTGGTCGAGGCGTGCCTGGAGAAGGACGCCAGGAACCGGCCTGGGAGCAGGGAGCTGCTGTTCGAGCTGCTGGGGGAGTCGTCGGCGGCGGCGCTGCCCTCCGAGGTCCTCGACACCCCGCCCCCGCACATCCTCCGCGCCCCGCCCCCGCCCCTGGTTCCCGAGCAGCGTGTGCCGGTCGCCGAGCCCGAGGCCACCGGCACGCCGGGCGGCTACGTGCTTCCCGAGGGAGGCGACTCCAGCGAGCCCGCCGCCCCAGGTGTCTCGGCTTTCTCGGGTGTTCCGGACTCCCCCACCTCTCCGACCGAGAGGGGCGGGGAAGCGGGGGAGGCCGAGAGCGGCGGGAAAGTGGGGAGGGCCGGGAGGGGCGGGGAAGGGCAGGAGGTTGGGCGGGGTGGGGTGGGGATGGGGCCGCCCGGGGGTGGCCGGCTGCGGGTTGCCGGGGATCCGGCCAGGAAGGCGGGGTGGATGCGGGCGGCGCTGGCCGTCTGCGTGGCCCTGCTGGTGACCGCCACCGTGCTGCTCGCCGTCCTCGTCCCCACCCTCGGCAGGAACGGCCAGGCCGCCCAGGTGGCCGGCCCGATGGCCGGGACGTGGCCCGTGACGTCCGGGCCCGGCAGCAGGAAGCCGCCGTCCACCGCCGCCCCGCCCCGTCAGGGCCAGCGGAACCAGCCCGCCGACCGCAACCAGGCCCGGCCGGGCGCGAACCCCGTCACGAACCCCGTCACGAATCCCGTCACGAACCCCGCGACCAACCCCGCCACCGTCCCGGGCACCGGCCCCGCGCTGCCCCCGGTGATCGTTCCGGCGCTGACCGGCCTGGACCGGGCCGCGGCGGTCAAGGCCATCAAGCGGGCGGGTCTGGTCCCCGGCGTCGTGACCCAGGCCGACTCGCCGGAGAAGATCGGCAAGGTCCTCTCCAGCCAGCCCGCCGCCGGCGCGCGGGCGGCGAAGGGCGCCACGGTCGCGCTCCGGGTGTCGGCGGGGGTCCCCGTCCCGGCCGTGCTGGGGCAGCAGCGCGAGGCGGCCCTGTCCGCCCTGGCCGCCGCGGGTCTCAAGGCGGGCGCGGTGACCCGTGCGTGCTCGGCGAAGCCGGACGACAGCGTCCTCGCCGCGCGGCCCGAGCCGGGCACGCGCGTCGCGGGCGGCACGGCGGTGGCGCTGACCGTGTCGCGGGAGGGCGTGAGCGTCCCCTCGGTGGTCGGCCGGTCCCGCGCGGACGCCCGCGCCGCGCTCCGGGTCGCGGGGCTCACCGCACGGGCGCGGGGCCAGGTGGTCGACAATCCGTCGCAGGTGGGCATGGTCATCGCGCAGAGCCTCCAGCCGGGGGCGTGCGCCGGGTCCGGGGCGGCCGTCGTCCTCACGGTCGGCCTGCGGAGCCAGTCCGGCCCCGACCCCACCGAGCCCTCCGCCACCCCGACGCTCCCGTCCGGCGGCGGCGAGGTCCCCCCGGAAGCGCCCTGAAGCGCAGCGTGCTGGTCAGAGGGTGCGGACCGCCTCCAGGAGCACGGCCTCGACCTCGTCCTCGGGCAGGTCCATGGTCTTGACCACGCCCCACTGCAGTGCCCCGAGCAGGGCCCAGCATCGTACGGTCGTCGCCGCGTCCGGGTCCTCCCCGGCCAGCTTGACGAAGATGCCGTCGCGGAAGGTGCGGATCGCCGCCGCCTCCGAGTCGGGCGAGACGGGCGAGACGGCGTCGTCGCCCGCCAGGTCCTCCATGAACAGCCGGATCACCGACCGGTAGCGCACCGCGAACGAGACCAGCGCCGACACGAACGCCGGCCGGTCGGCGTAGTCGTCGCCGAGCAGTGCCAGCATGTCGTCGGCCACCGGGGACAGCAGCTCGGCCGCCAGCCGGTCCTTGGGGTGGAAGTGGTAGGCGACGGCGGTCTTGGTGAGGCCGACGGCGGCGGCGATGTCGGCGAGTGAGGTGGCCGCGTAGCCGCGCTCGGCGAACAACTCCCTGGCCGCGGCCAGGATCCGGGTGCGGGTGTCGTCGGCTGTGGTCATCGTCTCATTTCCCTGGGGGGACAGCCTGCCGGACTGTTCCGGCCTTATCGTATCTTGTACGACCGTACAGGACGGGCGTCGAGGGTGGGGGCGGAGCGATGACGCGGTTGCTGGGGCGGCTGGGCGGCTGGTGCGCGCGGCACGGCGGGATCGTACTCGCATTATGGGTCGTGGTGGCGGCCGGTCTCATGGGAGCGAACCTCGCCTTCCCCAGCCCCACCAGCAACGACGCCAGCATCCCCGGGACCGACGCGCAGCGTGCCCACGACCTCATGAAGGAGGGCTTCGGGCCGGGTTACGACCAGGGCGGCAGCATCCAGCTCCTGGTGTACTCGCCCGACGGCCCGCTGCTTGAGGACAAGCGCAAGCGGGCCGTCGAGGACGCGATCGCGAGCATCCGCAAGGTGCCGCACGTGGATCAGGTGGACACGCCCTTCCGCAGGGGCGGCATCTCCTCGAACCTGCAGATCGGCGTCATCGGCGTCAGACTCGAGGGCCAGGACCCCACCAAGCTCGCCGAGACGACGCAGACCCTGTCGAAGGCCGCCGACCCCGCGCGCGCCGCCGGGCTGGAGGTCGTCCCCGCCGACAGCTCCAGCCCCGCGGACAAGGAGATCAAGACCGGGCCGAGCGAGATCATCGGCGTGGTGTGCGCGCTGCTGGTGCTGGTGTTCGCGTTCGGGACGCTGGTCGCCGCCATGGTCCCGATCTTCGCGGCGCTGGTCAGCGTGGCCTCGGGGCTCGGCCTGATCGGGCTGCTCGGCTGGGTCGTGGACATGCCCAAGCAGGCCGGCATCATGGCCACGATGATCGGGCTCGGCGTCGGCATCGACTACGCGCTGTTCCTGCTCTCGCGCCACCGCCGGCTGCTCGCCCAGGGCGTGCCGGTGGTCGAGTCGGTACGTCGCACGGTCGCCAGCTCCGGCGGCGCGGTCGTCTTCGCTGGCGGCACCGTGATCATCGCGTTGAGCGCGCTGCTGCTGGCCGGGTTCCCGCTGCTGGCCACGCTCGGCTGGGTGACCGGCATCTCCGTCGTCGCCGCCGTGCTGACCTCCATCACGCTCGTTCCCGCCCTGCTCGGGCTGCTCGGCCACCGCGTCAACGCGCTCAAGGTGCCTGGCCTGCGCGCCGCCGGCTCCGCCGGCTCGGGCGGTGGCGGCTGGGCCGGGCTCGGCTCGTGGGTGGCGCGGCGGCCGTGGCGGGTGCTGCTCGCCAGCGTGGTCGTGCTGGGCGCGCTGGCCGCCCCGGCGCTCGCGCTCAAGCTCGGCTCGCTCGACGAGGGGTACGGCACCCAGGGGTCGGACTCGCGGCGCGCGTACGAGCTGATGGCCACGGCCTTCGGCCCCGGCTCCAACGGCCCGCTCATCGTGGTCGCCGAGCTGCCGGAGAAGGTGAAGGACGCCAAGGACCCGCTGGTCAAGGAGCTCAAGAGCGCGGTCGGGGACGTCGAGGGCGTCGCGCACGTCACCGACCCCAAGGTCAACGACTCGGGCCGCTCGGTGCTGCTCCAGGCGATCCCCGAGTACGCCCCCAGCGACAGCCGGACCGTGGACGTCGTCCACGAGGTCAGGAAGATCGCGCTGCCCGGCGTGGACGTGCACGTCGGCGGCAAGGTCGCGGGGCTCACGGACGCCGGTGACCGTATGGCCGAGCGCACTCCGCTGGTGATCGGCGTGGTGGTGCTGCTCAGCGCGCTGCTGCTGCTGTTCGCCTTCCGCGCGCCGGTGGTCGCGATCAAGGCGGCGGTGATGAACCTGGTCTCGCTCGGGGCCGCGTTCGGCGCGCTGGCGCTGGTGTTCTCGGTCGGGCTGGGCAGCGGGCTGGTGGGCATGGATCCGCCGGTCAGCTCGTCGTACCTGGCGACGGTCTTCTTCACCGTGCCGATCGAGAGTTATGTGCCGCTGATGCTGTTCGCGGTGCTGTTCGGGCTGTCGATGGACTACGAGGTGTTCCTGCTGACGGCGGTGCGGCAGTCGTACGTCCGGCACGGGCGCAACGCGCGGGCGGTGGCCGAGGGGCTCGGCTCGACCGGGCGGGTCATCACGTCCGCCGCGCTGATCATGGTGGCCGTCTTCGTGGCGTTCATCGCCTATCCGGACGCGCTGGTCAAGACGTTCGGGGTGGGGCTCGCGGTGGCGATCGCGGTGGACGCCACGATCATCCGCGGCTTCCTGGTGCCCGCCACGATGGTGCTGCTCGGCCGGGCCAACTGGTGGTGCCCGCGCTGGCTGGACCGCCTCCTGCCGAACCTGTCGGTGGAGGGTAACGAGGAGGACGAGGAGGAGTCCGCGACGCCGGCCCCCAGGCATCGCGAACCCGCCGGGGTGTAGGCCCCGGCGGGCCGTCAGTCGGGGTCGTCGGTGTTGCACGCGGGCACCCAGCCGGTGACGTCGGTGGCCAGGTTGCGGCCGTGGTGCCACAGGGTGCTCTCGAACGGGCCGCAGCTGTAGAGCTCGTGCTCCTCCGAGCGGTAGAGGGCGAAGCTCTGGCCGGGCTGGCCGAGGCCGACCTGGACGGAGCTCGCCGTCGGCTCGCTCCGGATGGCGACGTCGGGCACGGCGAAGTCGTAGAGGCGGGCGGCGGAGGCCGGGGCCGGGCCGCCCAGGGTGAGGAGCCCGAGCAGACCGGCCGCGGCGGTGCGGGTGACGCGCGTGCGCGCCTGCCTCTGTCGTGATGTTTCGGTCACTTGGAGTGACTATCACATTCCGCGCCGCCATCCCAGGTAGCCGCCGTCCAGCGGGCGGGCGTCGAAGCCGTGCTCGCGCAGCACGCGTACGGCCTCGGGCGAGACCACGCAGTAGGGCCCGCCGCAGTAGGCCACGATCGAGGCGTCGCGCGGCAGCTCGGCCAGCCGCTCGCGCAGCTCGGCCAGCGGCACCGAGATCGCCCCTGGGACGTGCCCGGCCGCGTAGTCGGCGGCCGAGCGCACGTCGAGGACGAGCGTGGCCGGGTCGGCCAGGCGGCCGGCCAGCTCGCCGGCGGTGACGCCCTCCAGGGTGCCGAGCCGGTCGCGTACGGCGTCGCGCAGCCCGGCCAGCCGGTCGTGGGCGAAGCCCTGGAGCTCCCCGAGGAAGCGGGAGACCCGCTCGTCGGCCAGCCGGTAGTAGACACGGGGGCCGTCCCTCCTGCTGGTCACCAGGTGGGCGGCGCGGAGCTGCTGGAGCTGCGCCGAGGTGTTCTTGAGCGGGACGCCGGCCGCCGTGGCCAGCTCCTCGACCGTGCGCTCGCGCTGGTCGAGCACGTCGAGCAGGCGCAGCCGCACCGGGCTGGCGAGGGCCTTGGAGACGCGGGCGAGCTGCTGGTAGATCGGCTCCTCGGGGAACTCGGACATCAGACCATGTACTGGTCGTGCCGGAGGTAGAGCTCCGTCCACTCCTCGGCCGTGAGCTCCCGGCCGTTGTTGGCGATGTCGGCCAGCTCCTCGAAGTACGCCTCGCGGGGCGCGCCCGGCGTGAACAGGATCAGCATCGAGGCGGGCGCGCCGGACTCGTTGCGGAAGGCGTGGATGCCGCCCTCCGGCACGAACAGGAAGTCGCCGGGGCGGCCCGTCGCCCACGTCTCGCCGTTGAACAGCTTGATCTCGCCGGACAGCACGTAGAACGACTCGGTGATCGTGCGGTGGAAGTGGGGGCTCGGGCCGGACGGGTTGGGGCCCATCTCCCAGCGGTAGAGGCCGAATGCGCCGCCCGTGGAGTCGCCGGTGCCGAGGTAGTGGACCTGGGTGCCGTTCTCGCCTATCCGCAGGTCGGGGGCGAGGTCGCCGGCCCGCAGCACGCCGCCGGTGGTGCCCTTCTCGCCTTCATAACGGATCGGGGGGTAGGACATTCCGCCTCCTTCTAACGTTCTAAGGAAGCTTAGAATAGCCTAGAACGTGATGACCGTGCGCGCGACCGCCCCCTCCCGCACGTGGGCGACGGCGTCGTTGACCGCGTCGAGCGGGAGGCGTTCGGAGATCAGCCCGTCCAGGTCGAGGCGGCCCCGCCGGTAGAGGCCGGCGAGCATGGGCAGGTCGCGGTGCGGCGCGGCGTCGCCGCCCTGGGTGCCCATGAGGCGGCGGGAGGCGAACAGCAGCCCCGGGTCCAGCTCCACCGGACGCCCCGCAGGCGGGCTGCCGACCATGATCGTCGTGCCACCCTGCCTCGTGGCGGCGAACGCCTGCGCCAGCACGCCGGGGACGCCGGTCACGTCGAAGGCGTAGTCGGCGCCGCCCCGTACCAGCTCGCCCACCTGCTTCGGGAGGTCGGCGGCGAGCAGGGTGTGGGTGGCGCCGAAGCGCTCGGCCAGCTTGAGCTTGGACTCGGCCACGTCCGCCGCGACGATCGTGGTCGCGCCCGCCAGCACCGCGCCCTGGACGACGTTGAGCCCCACGCCGCCGCAGCCCACGACCAGGACCGACGAGCCGGGCTCCACCCGGGCGACGTTGAGCACCGCGCCCACGCCGGTGACGACGCCGCAGGCCAGCAGGGCCAGCGCGGCGAAGTCGGCGCCGTCGCCGCCGACCTTGACGCACATGGTCTCGGCGACGACCGCGTACTCGGCGAAGGAGCCGATGCCGATGAAGCGGCGGGTCTCGCGGCCGTCCAGCCGGACGCGGGGCGCGCCGCCCATGATGGCCTGCAGCCGGGCCGGGCCCGAGCACAGGTGGAACCGTCCCGCGCCGCAGTGCCGGCAGCGCCCGCACGGGCCGTTCATGGCGATGATGACGGGATCGCCCGGCCTGAGCCCGGTGACGCCCGCGCCGACGCTTTCCACCACGCCCGCGCTCTCGTGCCCGAGGATGAACGGCGGCTCGCGCACGACGGGGCTCTTGCCGTCGATGGCCTTGAGGTCGGAGCCGCACACGCCGGACGCCTTGATCCGTACGCGGACCTCGCCGGGGCCGGGGTCGTCGATCTCCACCTCGCGGATCTCCATGGGGGCCTGGAACCCGGTCAGCACGGCCGCGCGCATCAGCATGCGCCTCACGGTAACCGGACGGCCATATTCGAGCAAGCGGTTGCTAGGTAGGCCGTTGACACCCCTTCCGGGCGAATTTACGCTCACCGCAAAACCAAGCGATCGCTAGGCCAAATCGTGAGGTGACCATGATCGCACGGCGGGGTGTGACGGCGGCGCTCCTACCGGTGCTGCTGGTGGCGGCAGCAGGCTGCGCCGCCCAGCAGAAGGGCGCTCCCCGGCAGGAGGGCGGCGCCGTGCCGGGCGTCACCGGCACGACGGTCAAGGTCGGCGGCGTGCTCACCAAGACCAGCGCCAGCGGCTACTCCACCAAGGACGCAGAGACCGGCGCGCGGGCCCGCTTCGAACGGGCCAACGCCGAGGGCGGCGTGCACGGCAGGACGATCGAGTTCATCGGCGCGGAGGACGACGGCCAGGACGCGGCCAAGGGCGACGCCGCCGCCAAGAAGCTCGTGCAGAAGGACCAGGTCTTCGCCCTGGTGCCGGTGCACGCGCCCAACTTCGGCGGCGCGGCCTTCCTGGAGCAGCAGGGCGTGCCGTGGTTCGGCTGGGCCACCGGCCCCCAGTGGTGCGGCACCAGGACCGGCTTCGGCTACAACGGCTGCCTGGCCCCCAAGCAGGGCGACGGCTCCCAGACCTGGTGGGGCCGGCAGCTGGCCGAGCTGCTCGGCGGCGCCGAGGGCAAGAGCGTCTACGTCCAGACCAGCGACTCCAGCGGCAGCAAGTACGGCGGCACCACCATCTCCCAGTCCTTCACGGCGGCGGGCTTCGAGCTGGCCGGGGTCGACTCGGGGCTGCCCGCCGCCGCGCCGCCCCCCGACTGGCTGCCGTACGTCAACAAGATCATGACCTCCGACGGCGGCGGCCCGCCCGACGTGGTGGTCTCGGTGATCGCCGGCACCAAGTTCAACGTCGGCCTCTACGGCGCGCTCAAGCGGGCCGGCTACAAGGGCGTGCTCACCGACGCCACCAGCTACGACGTCGCCATACTCAAGGACCCGGCCAGCGCCGGGGCGCTCGACGGGGTGATCGCCGCCCCGATGTTCGAGCCCTTCGAGTCCACCGCCCCTGAGATCGCCCGGCTCAGGCAGGACGTCGAGAAGGTCGCCCCCGGCACCCCGCTCACCCAGCACCTGGCCATCGGCTACTGGGCCGCCGACATCTTCCTCGACCTGCTCGACAAGACCGGCCAGGACCTCACCAGGGAGAAGTTCCTGGCCACGGCCAACGGGTCCTATCTGTACGAGAACCCGGGCTTCGGCCGGATCGAGTACCCCAAGGACCACACCGAGCCGAACGGCTGCGGCGCCCTGGTCAAGCTGGAGGGCGGCGCCTTCCGGGTGGCCAAGAGCATGAAGTGCTTCGACAACGTGCCGCTCAGATGATCGTCGGCTACGTCCTCAGCGGCCTGGTCACCGGCGGCATCTTCGCCATCATGGGGGCCGGCCTCACGCTCTCCTACGCCGCGACCGGGGTGTTCAACTTCGCCCACGGGGCGCTCGGCTTCCTGGCCGCGCTGCTGTTCCACGAGCTCAACGCCGCCGCCGGGCTGCCCGCCTGGCTCTCGGCGCTCATCGCGGCCGGGCTGTTCGCGCCCGCGCTCGGCTACGTGCTGCACAAGGCCATGTTCCGCGGCCTCGCCAGGGCAGGGGAGACCGCGCAGATCGTCGCCACCATCGGGCTGACGATCGCGCTGCCCGCGCTCGGCCTGCTGGTCGTGGACCTGGCCGGGCTGCCGCCCGCGGACGCCACCTCGCTGCCGCGCGGCGTCGGCCCGCATCCGTCCGTGCCCGTCGGCGTGCTGGGGGTCACCCTCGACACCGACCAGCTCATCACGTTCGGCTTCGCCGTGGTCACCGCGATCGGGCTGTGGGCGTTCCTGCGGCACACCCCGTACGGGCTGCGCATGCGCGCCTGCGTGGACCGGCGCGACCTGGCGGCGCTGCGCGGCATCGACCCGGACGCGACCTCCGCGCTGGCGTGGATGCTCGGCTCGGGCCTCGCCGGGCTCGCCGGGGTGCTGGCGGTCGCGGTGCTCGGGCTGGACGCGACCGCGTACACGGTGCTGCTGTTCGCCTCGGCCACGGCGGCGGTGTTCGGGCGGCTGCGCTCGATCCCGTGGACGTTCGCCGCCGGGCTCGCCCTCGGCGTCGTGCAGAACCTGGTCGCCGGATACACCGGCTTCCTCCAGGAGGTCACCGGGCTGCGCACCGCCGTGCCGGTGATCCTGCTGTTCGCCGGGCTGGTGCTGCTCAACCGCTCGCGCGAGCGGGTCGCGGGCAGCGCCGCCGAGGACGCCCCGCCGCCGGACCACCTGGCCGGGCTGCCGCCGTGGCGCCGCCGCCTGCCGTGGGCGGCCGGGCTGGCCGCGCTGGCGGTCTTCGCCCTCGCCGCGCCCGCGTACTACGTGGGCGTGGCCGCGCAGGGGCTGGTGCTGGCGCTGATCTTCTGCTCGTTCGTCGTGGTCACCGGGATCGGCGGCATGGTGAACCTGGCGCAGGCCGCCTTCGCCGCGATGGCCGCGCTCACCTGCGGCTGGGCGTTCGCCTCCGGGCTGCCGTTCGCCGCCGCGATCGGGCTGGGCGTGCTCGCGGCGTCGGCCGCCGGGCTGCTCGTGGCGCTGCCCGCGCTGCGCCTCGGCGGGCGGGTGCTGACGCTGGCCACGCTCGCCCTGGCGCTCCTCGCCGACCAGGTGCTCTTCCAGGTGGACGCCTTCAGCAACGGCACCATCGGCTGGCCGCTGCCCGCGCTCGGGCTGGGCCTCGCCGACACCTCCGACCCCCGGGTGCTGGTCGCGGTGCTGCTCGTGCTCATCGGCGGCGTCGCGGTGCTGGTGCGGAACCTTGAACGGTCGGCGTCCGGGCGGGCCATCCTCGCCGTGCGCTCGGCCCCGGCCGCCGCGCTCACCTGCGGGCTGTCGCCGACCCGCGCCAAGATCACGCTGTTCGTGCTGGCGTCGGCGATCGCCGGGCTCGGCGGGGTGCTGTACGCGGTCGCGAAGGGCTCGATCACCGCCACCGATCTGCCCGCCTTCTCCGGGTTCGTCTGGCTGGCGATCGTGGTGCTCCAGGGCGTGCGCCGGATCGGCGGCGCGGTGCTCGGCGGGCTCGTCGCGGTCGCCGTGCCCGAGCTGCTGGCCACCTGGGACGTCTCCGCGCACGTCGGAGCCATCCTGTTCGGGCTCGGCGGCATGATCCTGGCCAAGCATCCCGACGGCGTGCTCACCCAGCTCGCCGAGCTGCGCCACCGGAAGCCGCCGCCCACGGAACCGGACACCGGCCTGCCGGTGTCGTCGCCGGCCGAGGGCGCGGTCTTCCGGCTGGAGGGCGTCGCCGCCGGGTACGCCGACTGCGCGGTCCTGCGCGGCGTGGACCTCGCCGTCCGCCCCGGCGAGGTCGTCGCGCTGCTCGGCGCGAACGGCGCCGGCAAGTCCACCGCCTGCGCCGTGGCCGCAGGAGACCTGCCGGCCACCGGCGGGCGGATCCTGCTCGACGGCGTGGACGTCACCTCCTGGCCCGCGCACCGCCGGGCCCGGGCCGGGATCCTGCTGGCCCCCGAGGGGCGCGGCGTCTTCCCCGGCCTCACCGTCGAGGAGAACCTGCGCACCTGGCTGCCCGACCCCGAGCCCGTCTACGAGCGGCTGCCGCGCCTCGCCGAGCGCCGCGACGTCCTCGCCGGCGCGCTGTCCGGCGGCGAGCAGCAGCTCCTCACGCTCGCCCCGGCGCTGGTCCGCCCGCCCCGCGTGCTCATCGCCGACGAGCCGTCGCTCGGGCTCGCGCCGTTGCTCGTCCGGCAGGTCTTCGAGGTCTTCGCCGAGCTGCGCGAGCGCGGGGTGGCGCTGCTGCTGGTCGAGGAGAAGGCGACCGAGGCGCTGGCGCTCGCCGACCGGGTCGCGTTCATGCGGCTAGGGCAAATCACCTGGGCCGGGCCGCGATCCGAGGTCGACGGCGAGCGGCTGACGGCCGCGTACCTGGGGGTGGGCTGACGGTGCTGGCGATCGAGGGGGTGTCGGTGGCGTTCGGCGGGGTGCGGGCGCTGGAGGAGGTGTCGTTCGAGGTGCCCGAGGGCCAGGTGTGCGGGGTGATCGGGCCGAACGGGGCGGGCAAGACCACGCTGTTCGACGTGGTGTCCGGGCTGCGGCGGCCGGACGCGGGCCGGGTCCGGCTGGACGGGCGCGACCTGACCGGGACGTCACCGGCCGCGCGGGCCAGGGCGGGGGTGCGCCGCACGTTCCAGCGCACCCAGGTCTTCGGCCGGCTCACCGTGGCCGACAACGTGCTGGCCGCGCTCGACTGGCACGAGTCCGACCGGCGCTGGGGCGGCGGCGGGCTCGCCGCCGACCTCGCCGGCTGGCCGGGACGGCGGCGGCGCGAGCGGGAGCGGCGCGAGCGCGTGGCCGAGGTGCTGGAGCTGTGCGGGCTCACGCCGCTGCGCGAGGCGTACGCCGCCGCGCTCCCCGTCGGCCGGCGCCGGCTCGTCGAGCTGGCCAGGGCGCTCGCCGACCGGCCCGCGCTGCTGCTGCTCGACGAGCCCACCTCCGGACTCGACGCCGCCCAGACCGCCCGGCTCGCCGAGGTCGTGCGGGCGCTGGAGACGACCGTGCTGCTGGTCGAGCACGACATGGGCTTCGTCATGGACGTCTGCGACCGCGTCGTGGTGCTCGACCTCGGCCGGGTCATCGCGGCCGGCGCCCCGGCCTCGGTGCGGGAGGACCCGGTGGTCCGCGCCGCCTACCTGGGCTGAGCGTGCCGCTCGGTGAACGACAGGATCCGCCGCCAGGCGTCCTGGCAGGCGCTCTCCCACTCCTTGTACGAGCGGTCGAAGAACGAGTGGGGGGCGCCGTCGTACACGTGCTCCTCGTACGGGGTGCCGGCCCGCTCCAGCGCCGCCTCGTACGCCGCGAACTGCTCCGGCGTGGAGACCGTGTCCGCGCCGCCCCGCAGCAGCAAGACCGGCGCGCCCGGCCCGGTCTCCGGCGCCTGGATGGCCCGCAGCGCGCCGTAGAAGCCGATGCCGCCGGCGATCCCGTTGCCGCCCTCGTGGGCCTGCCGCCAGGAGTGCGCGCCGCCCATGCAGAAGCCGACCGTGAAGACCGGGCCGGGCAGCGCGTCGGTGGCGGCGCGCACGTCGGCGCGGATGCCGTCGGCGTTCAGCTGCTTGACGTGCGTCATGAAGTCGAAACCGTCGCCGCGGTCGCCGATGCCCGCGGTGCGGCCGAAGTAGTCGATCGCGATCGTACGGAAGCCCGCCTCGGCGAAGCGCAGCGCGAGGTCGCGGTAGAACGGGTGCAGCCCGCGCACGTCCGGCATGATCACGACGCTGCGGCCGTTCGGCTCGGCGGGCTCGGCCCTGAAGGCCATGAAGCGGTTGCCGTCGGCCGCGGTCAGCTCGAACTGCTCGTGCGAGGCCACCTCTCCCTGGACGGGCGGAGCGGGCGGCCTGCTGTCGGTGGAATGGCACATGTCCGCCAGCATGCCGCCAAGGATCACGGATATCCACTTGCCGAGGAGTAGCGCGCCGTGTGGCGTGGAAGGGTCCTTCCCATGACCTATCACCCCAATCTCGATCCCGAGCTCCGCGCCGCGATCGAGGCGGCTCCGATGCCCGTCGTCGACCTCGCGGCCATGACGCTGGAGGAGCTGCGGGCGCGGCGCGCGGAGGCCGACGCGTTCGTGGCCGCCGTGCCGCGGCCGGAGACCGGTGTGACCATCGAGGACCGGTACGTCCCCGGGCCGGACGACGCTCCTGAGGTGCGGGTGCGGATCTACCGCCCGGCGGGCGGCGGCGCGGAGCGGCCCGGCCTCTACTGGATCCACGGCGGCGGCATGATCATGGGCAGCCCCGACCTCGACGACGCCATGATGATCGACTACGTGGAGCGGCTCGGCCTGGTCGCGGTCTCCGTGGACTACCGGCTGGCCCCGGAGCACCCGCATCCCGCGCCGGTCGAGGACTGCTACGCGGGGCTCGTGTGGACCGCCAAGTCCGCCGTCGAGCTGGGCATCGACCCGGCCAGGCTGGCGGTGGGCGGCGCCAGCGCGGGCGGCGGGCTCGCCGCGGCGACCGTGCTGCTGGCCCGCGACCGCGGCGGCCCCGACGTGGCCTTCCAGCTCCTGATCTGCCCCATGCTGGACGACCGCGACGCCACGCACTCCAGCGAGCAGCACGCCGACGCCGTGGTCTGGAACAGGACCGCGAACCGCTACGGGTGGAAGGCGCTGCTCGGCGAGCGGGCGGGCGGGCCCGACGTGTCCCCGTACGCGGCCCCGGCGCGGGCCGAGGACCTGTCGGGGCTGCCGCCGGCGTTCATCGACGTGGGCGAGATGGAGGTGTTCCGCGACGAGGACATGGACTACGCCTGGCGGCTGGCGCGGGCGGGGGTCTCGACCGAGTTCCACCTCTATCCGGGGGCCTTCCACGGGTTCGACATGATGGTGCCGGACGCGGCGCTGAGCCGCCGGGCGCGGGAGGCCAGGGTCGCGGCGCTGCGGCGGGCGTACGGGGTCTGACGGGGAGTCTGGGCAACCAACCAAGCGTGCGCTAGGTTGGTTTATGTGGATCTCGACTTCTCCCCGGCCGAGCGGGACTTCCGCGCCGAGGTTCGCGACTGGCTGAGCGCCAACGTCCCCGATCCGCCGCTGCCGTCCATGGACACCGCCGAGGGCTTCCAGGCGCACCGCGCGTGGGAGGCGCGGCTCGCCGCGGCCCGGCTCTCGGTCGTCTCCTGGCCCGAGGAGTACGGCGGCCGCGGCGTCTCCCTCATCGACTGGCTGATCTTCGAGGAGGAGTACTGGGCCGCCGGCGCCCCCGCCCGCGTCACCCAGAACGGCATCTTCCTGCTGGCCCCGTGCCTCCTGCGGTTCGGCACCCCCGGGCAGCGCGCCCGCTGGCTGCCGCGCATGGCCAGCGGCGCCGACGTCTGGGCGCAGGCCTGGTCCGAGCCGGAGGCGGGCAGCGACCTCGCCGCGCTCACCTCCCGCGCCGAGCCCGTCCCCGGCGGCGGCTGGCGGCTGTACGGGCACAAGACGTGGAGCTCGCGGGCCGCCCACGCCACCCACGGCTTCGGCCTCTTCCGCACCTCGGGAGCGCGGCACAAGGGCCTGACCTACTTCATGTTCCCCCTGGACGAGGTCGCGGTCCGCCCCGTCGCCCAGCTCGACGGGCTGCCCGGCTTCGCCGAGCTGCACTTCGACGGCGTACGGGTCGAGGAGTCGATGGTGCTCGGCGAGGCCGGGCAGGGCTGGTCCATCGCCATGGCCACCACCTCCTCCGAACGCGGCCTCACCCTGCGCAGCCCCGGACGTTTCCTCGCCACCGCCGACCGGCTCCTCGCGCTGGCCCGCGAGTCCGGGGACCCGGCGGCGGCCGACCGGGCGGCGCGGTGCTGGACGGAGGCGGAGGCGTACCGGCTGCACACGTACGCGACCGCGCGCCGGATCATGGCGGGGGAGGCGGCCGGGGCGGCATCCAGCCTGGGCAAGATCTTCTGGTCGGAGCTGGACCTGCGCATGCACGCCCTCGCCCTGGAGCTGCTGGGCGAGCGGGCCGGGGAGACGCCCTGGCTGGACGGCTTCCTGTTCGCGCTGGCCGGGCCCATCTACGCGGGCACGAACGAGATCCAGCGCACCATCGTCGCCGAACGCGTCCTGGGGCTGCCACGATGAACTTCGCCTTCACCGACGAACAGCTCGCGCTCGGCGCGGCCGTCCGCGACGTGCTCCGTGACGCCTGCCCGCCGGCCGCGCTGCGCACCGAGCGGCGGCCCGGCTGGCGGGGGCTCGCCGAGCTCGGCTTCTTCGCCGCGCTGCTGCCGCCGGAGCACGACGGGCTCGGGCTCGGGCTGACCGACGTGCTGCCCGCGCTGGAGGAGACCGGGCGGGCCTGCCTGCCGGGGCCGGTCGCGGAGACCGCCGTGGCCGCGCCGCTGCTGCCCAAGGCCGCCGGCGGCGAGCTGTGCGTGAGCGTGGTCGCTCCCGGGCAGGCGTACGCGGCGGACGCCGACCTCGCCGACCTCCTCGTGGTGCTCCGCCCGGACGGGGCCCGGCTGGTCCAGGCGGCCGAGCTCACCCCCCGACCGGGGATCGATCCGTGCCGGCCGCTGTTCGCCGTCGCCTACGACGCGTACGAACCGCTGGAGGCCCCGGCCGGACCCGTGCTGCACCGGCTTGCCGTGGCGACCGCCGCGCAGCTCGTCGGCGTGGCCAAGGAGCTGCTGGCGCGCTCCGTGGCCTACGCGCGGGTCCGTACCCAGTTCGGGGCGCCCATCGGGTCCTTCCAGGCGGTCAAGCACCGGCTCGCCGACGTGGCGGTGGCCGTGGAGTTCGCGGCGCCGCTCGTGTGGCGGGCCGCCCTCGCGCTGGACGCCGGAGCGCCCGCCGCCGGCAGGGACGCGAGCGCCGCCAAGGCCGCCGCCGGGGAGGCCGCCGCGCTCGCCGCCGGCTCCGCGCTCCAGGTGCACGGGGCCGTCGGCTACACCGACGAGCTGGACCTGCGGTTCTGGCTCGCCCGCGCCTGGTCGCTGGGGGCGGCGTACGGGACCAGCGCCGTCCACCGCGAACGTGTGCGGGCCGCGCTGCTCGGCGGCGACGCGCGGAGGTGGCCGTGAAGTTCGGGGTGCCGCTCGGGCTGCTGCATCCGGCCGCGTGGAAGGACGTGGCGGTGGCGGCCGACGAGCTGGGGTTCGAGTCGGTGTGGCTGCCCGAGCATCTGGTCTTCGCCACGGACCTGTCGCTCGCCCGCTATCCGGGCGGCGCCGACCCGGGGATCAGGCCGGAGACGCCGCTGTTCGACGCGCCCGCGTACCTCTGCTGGCTGGCCGCGCACACCAGCCGGGTCCTGCTCGGCACCGCCGTGCAGCTCCTCGCCCTGCGCCATCCCTTCGTGTCGGCGCGTGCCTTCGCCACGCTGGACGTGGTCTCGGGCGGGCGGGCCGTGTGCGGGGTGGGGGCCGGTTGGTACCGGGGGGAGTGGGACGCGGCCGGGATCCCGTTCGAGACGCGCGGGGCGCGGCTGGACGAGGCCATCGCGGTCGTACGGCGGCTGTGGACCGAGCCGGTGGTCGCCTATGCCGGCAGGTTCTACTCCTTCCCGGAGGTCGCCTTCGAGCCGAAACCCGTGCAGCGGCGGCTGCCGGTGCTCGCGGGCGGCGAGTCGGCGGCGGCGCTGCGCCGCGCGGCGCGGCTCTGCGACGGGTGGATCAGCATGCCGCACACCCTCGACTCCATCAGGCCCCAGCTCGACCGGCTGGGGGGCGGGGTGCCGGTGACGGCGCACGCGTACGCGCTGGGCCCGCCCGAGGAGGTCCCCGCGTGGGCGGCGCTGGGCGTGGAGCGGCTGATCGTCCGGCCGTGGACGCGCGGACGGGACGCGGTCGCCGCCCTGACGGCCTTCGCCGAGCGGTACGGAGTAGGCCGAGATATACAAACGATCGGTCGTTAATGTAGTTTTGCCCTCATGACACAAGACGGCCGGCGGCTGCGCGGGCTGCGCAGCCGCGAGGCGATCCTTGAGCAGGCGGTGTGCCTGGCCTCCGTCGAAGGGCTGGACGGACTCTCCCTGGGGCGACTGGCGGCGGCGACCGGCACCAGCAAGTCCGGATTTTTTGCCCATTGGCGCGACAAAGAGCAACTCCAGCTCGACGCCGTGGACTGGGCCGCCCGCCAGTGGACCGAGCGGATCGTGGCGCCCGCCCTGCGGGCCCCGGCCGGGGTGCGGCGGCTGTTCGCGCTGCACGAGGCGCGGCTGAGCTTCTACGGAGAGGGCACGCTGCCCGGCGGGTGCTTCTTCTTCACCGTCCAGGCCGAGTTCGACGACCGCCCCGGTGCGCTGCGCGACCGCGTCGCGCGGGCCATGAGGGAGTGGCAGGAGTTCATCCGGCGGCAGGTGACCGAGGCCGTGGCGATGGGCGAGCTCGCGGAGGGCGTGGACGTCGCCCAGCTCGCGTACGAGATCGACGCCCTCGGGGAGATGGTGATCATCCACTCCCGCCTGTACGACGGGCCGGCCTCCCTCGTCCACGCCCGCCGCGCCGTGCTGCAACGCCTGCGCGCGCTCTGCCCCGACCCGACGCTTCTCCCGGAGGACTGACCATGAACGAAGACGGCGTGCACGAGCCGGTCCAGGTGCATTTCGACGATCTCGACGCCATGGGCCTGCTGCACAACTCCCGCTACGCCCTGCTGGTCGAGCGGGCGATCAGCGCCTACTGGCAGCGCCTGGGCTGGGCCCCGGACCCGGCCGGGTCGGCGTTCAAGGACGTCTTCCTGGCCGTACGCGAGTTCAAGGTGACCTACCACCTGCCCATTGCGGGGCCGGGCGAGCCGCTGGTGCACTTCTGGATCGAGCGCATGGGCCGCACCAGCGGCGTCTACGGCTTCCGCGTGCTGTCGGCCGATCGCGCGGTGGTGCACGCCGAGGGCTATCGCGTCAACGTCAACCTGGACCCGGCCACCCTGCGGCCCGCGCCGTTCAGCGACGAGCTGCGCACCGCCGCCGAGCCCCTGCTCCGCCGGACCGCGGCGGCGTGCTGAGGTCCCGCTGGATCGCCGGCCCCGCGGCCGGCGAGCCGGGGCCGCTGGTCGCCGCGCTGACGGACTACCGCGCGCACCGGCTCCTCGACCTGCCCGGCATAGCCCGGCAGGGCCGGTCGCTGAGCCGCCTGTGGCCGACGCTGCCCGGCGCCGTGGGCATGTGGCTCTGGGCCGACATCGGCGCACGCCGCGTGGGCTCGCTGTCGGTGTGGCGCGCGGAGGACGATCTCCACGCGTTCGTCCGGCTGCCGGCCCACGTACGGATCATGCGCGCCTACCGCCACCGGGGCACGCTCCGCTCCCGCACCTGGCGGATCGACACGCTGGACCGGACCGCCCTGCACCGGGACCTGACCTCCGGCCTGAGCCTCCACGCGGGCGGAGCCTAGGCGCGGTGGCGGCCCCGGCTGCGGTGGCCGGTCGAGGTGGCGCTGATCGCGCCGACCAGCTCGCGCTCCTCGTGGCGGTGCCGGCGGCCACGCGGCAGCAGGTCCACGAAGGGCTCCTCGGCGGGCGGGTCCTGGCGGCGGCGGCGTCCCCGGTAGGAGGCGGGCACGGGGGCCGGGCCGTCGTCGAGGACGTCGCCGGTCCAGACGGGGGCGAAGGCGTCGAACGAGCTGGTCGCCTCCGGGATGACGATCCGCTGGAACGGGCCGGTCTCGAAGACGAACGCGCCCGTGTCGCGCGGGTCGCCGTCGCCGATCCGCCGCATCGGGCCGGTGTCCCAGCACGGCTCGAACGGGCCGACGTCCACCGGCTCGCCGAAGGACTCGGCGTCGGCGTAGGCGTGGCGGCCGGTGCGCCGGTAGGGGTTGTCGACGGCGATGCCGGTGCGCGGGTCGGGCTCGGCGGCGCGGCGGCCACGGCCGCGGCGCAGCGGGGCGGCGTCCGCGAACGGGTCGAAGGGCCGGGCTTCCCTGATGCGGCGTACCTGCTCGGCGGGCGAGGCGTCGCTGCCGCTGCCGCCCGCCGCGACGAGCCGCGCGTCCCTGGCCCCGACGGGGGAGGTGCCGGCCGCGACCACGTCGGCGTCGCCCCGCACGAACGGGGTCTCGGCGGCGAACAGGTCGGCGTCCTCTCGCGCGAACAGGGTCTCGGCGGCGGTGAGGTCGGCGGCGGACGTGGCGACGAGGTCGGCGGCCGTCGCGGCGGTGAGGCCGGCCGTGGTCGCCGGTTCGGTGGTGAGGCGCGGGGCCGAGCCCGTGACGAGCTCGGCGGCGTCGGACGCGAGCGTACGGCTCCACGCGGGCCGGGTGACGGGCAGGGCGGCGCCGCGGCGCTTGCGGCGGCGTCCCCGGTGGGACGGGACCGGACGCGGGGCGGGGGAGGCGGCGGCCGCGGCGGCGCGTACCCGGTTCTGGCGGGTCTTGGCGACGGCGAGCAGCGCCAGGGCGGCCACCAGCGTCGAGCCGATCAGCGTCGGCGAGGCGATGGCCGGGAGCGGTCCAGTGGCGCTCGCGTCGGCGTGCGTCGGCAGCGGCTCGGCGGTGGCCGCGGTCGTGTCGGCGGTGCTCGGCTTGGCGTGCTTGCCCAGCTTGGTCCCCTGGCCGGGGGTGGCCGGTGACGGGGTGGCGCCCGTGCCGGTCGTCGTCGCGCCCGTGCCGGTCCGGGCGTCCGTCGTCGCGCCCGCCCGCACGTCCGCGGGGGAGCCGGTGGACCGCTCGGTCTTCTTCGGTGACGTGGTCTGGGCCTTGGACGCGGTGGTCCGCTCGCTCTTCCGCTCCGGTGCGGCGGGCCGGGCGGCGAACGGGGGCCGCGCGCCGCTCTCCTGCTCGGCGCCGCGCTGCGGGATCATCGCGGTGAGCGAGCCGTCCTGGACGTAGAGCGTGGGGGTGCCGGGGCCGGATTCGGGCGGCAGCGACCCCTCGACCTCGGACTTCTTCTTCGCCGCCCTGGCGTCGAGCTTGGCCTTGACCACGTCGGGGTAGCCGTAGCCGACGACCTTGCTGGTGTCACGCTTCTTGTACTTGGCGACACCGCCGTCGATGTTGCCCTCGATCGTGATGATCTTGTTGCCCTCGACACGGACCACGACGCCGACGTGGTCGATGCGGTCGATGCTCTTGGAGCCGCCCCAGTCGTAGAAGACGAACGCGCCGGGCTTGGGCTTGGTGCCCCAGGCGCCCTGCTTCTTGAACCACTTCGCGTGCTCCACCGTCCACGCGAACTGCCCCATCCACTCCTCGTAGCCGAGCTTGTGCGCGGCCCAGGAGAGGAACATGTCGCACCAGGGGGCGGCGGTGTAGTCGGCGTCGAACTCGACGTTCTTGCCGTACCAGTCGCCGAACTTGGTGTACGCGCCGGCCTTCTCGGCGTAGCCGAGCTGGCTCTGGAGCAACTCGATGAACTTCTGCGTCTCTGGCGTCATGGAAGTATGCGGGCACCTTCCGGGCAAGACCGGTTTCGCCCCACGCAGCGCCGGGTAGAGAAGCCCCCTGTGACTGGTGGGACAAGACCGGAGGCTTGTCATCTACCGTGATGAAGCGAGGTTACCGTGCCGTAATCCCAGGTCAAGCACGCTCAAAGGGACGGCAAAGCCTGTGGGGCAAGGAAATCGCAGGTCAGGATGCTGCCAGAAATGTCCGAGCGAGCGCTGTTTAACCGTAAAAGATCTACCTGTCCCAAGGGTTAGTAATCAGTAGCCCGCGCCCGTGAGCAGCCCGCCGTCCACGGTGAACTCGCTGCCCGTGCAGTAGCCCGCCCGGTCCGAGGCCAGGAACGCCACCACGTGCGACACCTCCACCGGCTCGGCGAAGCGTTTAATCACCATCGCCTTGACGAACGCCTCCCCGTCCACCTCCCGCGCGAGGTCCGGATCCTGCACCATCGGCGTGTTGATCGCCCCGGGATGCACCGAGTTCACCCGGATCCCGAACCTCGCCAGCTCCCGCGCCGCCGACTTCGTGAGTCCGCGCACCGCGAACTTCGAGGCCGCGTACGCCGACAGCCCCGCCGCGCCGATCAGGCCCTCGATGGAGGAGATGTTCACGATCGAGCCGCCGCCGGCCGCCGTCAGGGGATCGATCACCGACTTGATGCCCAGCCAGGCGCCCTTGAGGTTGACGTCGATCACCCGGTCGAACTCCTCGGGCGGCATGTCCGCGATGCGGCCGTACCTGAGGATGCCGGCGTTGTTGACCAGCACGTCCAGCCGGCCGTGCAGGCTCACGGCGGTGTCCACGGCCTGCTGCCAGTCGGCCGCGCTGCGCACGTCGTGCCGGACGTAGGCGGCGCCCGTCTCCTCGGCCAGCGCCTTGCCCTCCTCGTCCAGGACGTCGCCGAACACCACCCGCGCGCCCTCGGCGAGGAACAGCCGCACGTGCGCCGCGCCCATGCCGCGCGCCCCGCCGGTGATCAGCGCGACCTTGCCGTCAAGCAGCCCCATGATCTCCTCCTGCCGCCACGGCCGCCGCGGCCGCCTCCATGGACCGGTAAACCGGGATGCCCGCCGCCGCCGCGACGCGCCGTACCTCGTCATCGACGCCCGGCGGCGCGCACTCGCCGTTCCTGGTGACGAGCGTGAACCTGGTACGCGGCAGCGCCCCCTGGGCGGCGGCCAGCGCGTGCGTGTAGGCGTACAAGGGCTCCGGGGTGTCGCCGTAGGTGAAGAACGCCTGCACGTTGACGTGCGCCACCACTTCGCGGTACGCCCGCGCGCGCAGGATCGCCGCGACCACGGCGGGCACCAGGTCCGGGCGGCCACGCGGGCCCACCGGCGCCTCCAGCGGGTTGCCGAAGGCCGCCACGCCGAGCCCGCGCAGCTCGCCGGCCACGTCCTCGGGCAGCGGGTCCAGGCACACCCCCGCGGCGTCGAACGCGTCGGCCGCCAGCACGCTCGCGCCCCCGCTCGGCCCTATCACCAGCACCCCTTCCCCGTCGGTGGGGCGGGCGCCGTGGGCCTGGAAGTACGCGAGCACGCCGATGAGGTCGTCCTGGCTCGTCACCAGCGCCGCCCCGGCCTGCTCGGCGACCGCCTCCCACAGGCGCCGGTCACTCACCAGGCCACCGGTGTGCGAGGCGGCGGCCGCCCTGCCCTGCCCGGTGCGCCCGCCCACCAGCAGCACGACCGGCCGGTCCAGCGCCCGCAGCGCCTCGAACAGCTCCCGCCCGTCGCGCGGGTCCTCCAGGTAGAGGCCGACGGCCCGGGTCTCCTCGTCCCGCGCCAGCCAGCGCAGCAGCTCGGCGGGGGTGACGTCGGCGGCGTTCCCGACGGTGACGACCCGGCTGAAGGCCAGGCCGCGCCGCTCCCCGACCTTGATCACCTCGCCGGCCAGGCCGCCGCTCTGCGAGATCAGCGCCACCGAGCCAGGCGGCCCCAGCCCGCCGCCGACGAACGTCTGCCGGCCGCGCGGGCAGTAGACGCCCATGCAGTTGGGCCCGAGCAGGCGGGTGCCGGCCGCGCGGGCGGCGGCGGCCAGCTCGTCCTCCAGCCCGGCGCGACCCGCCTCGCCGAAGCCGCCGCTCATCACCTGCACGAACGGCACGCCCGCCGCCTGCGCCACCACCTCGGCGCAACGCTCGGCGGGCACGGCGACCAGGGCGTAGTCCACGCCGGCGGTCGCGGCGGCCTCGGCGAGCGAGCGCACGGCCGGCACGCCCGCCACCTCCTCCGCCTGCGGGTGCACGGCGACCAGCGGGACCCCGGCGGACCGGTAGAAGTCGAGGAACATGTTCCCGAAGGTGGGCCGCGTGGTGGAGGCGCCCACGACGGCAACCGCGCGCGGCTCGAACAGCGGCAGGAAGTCGGCCGTCCCCCCGCGCGTGACGGGCGGGGGCGGCGCGGCGGGCAGGTGGCGGGCGTCCACCGCCGTCACGCCGTCCGGGGTCGCGATCACCGGGTTCAACTCGAACTCGCCGAGCTCCAGCCGCTCCCACAGCCCGCCTGGACCGCCCACCGCCAGCAGCAGCTTGACCAGCGCGGCCAGGTCCACCGGCGGCAGGCCCCTGCTCCCGGCGAGCAGCGGGGCGGCGCGCAGCGAGGCCAGCATGCGCCGCGCGTCCGGCTCCGACACCGGGCACAGCCGCAGCGCCGTGTCCCGCAGCGTCTCCGTCCACACGCCGCCCAGCCCGGCGAGCAGCACCGGGCCGAACGCGGCGTCCCTGACCAGGCCCACGATCAGCTCGACCCCGGCCGCCGCCTGCTCCTCGACCAGGAACCCGGCGAGCCCCGGCACCCGTTCCCGCATCCGGGCCGCCGCGCCGGGCAGCTCGGCCGCGCGCAGCCCGAGCGTCACCGCGCCGGCCTCCGACTTGTGCACCAGCCCCGGCCCGAACGCCTTCAGCACCAGCGGCTCGGCCAGCTCCCCGGCCGCCCCGAAGTCCCTCGTGTCAGGGGGGAGCACGACGCCGCGCGGCACCGGCACCCCGGCCTCGCGCAGCATCGCCTTGACCACGTGCTCGTGAACGTGCTCCTGAACGTGCTCGTGAACGTGCTCCGGCGCGCTCACCCGAGCAGGTGCCCGTACTGGTCGCGGATGGCCTTACGGAGCAGCTTGCCCGGCCCGCCCGAGGCGTCCTGCGAGTGCGGCAGCTCCTCGGCCACCACGATGTGGTCCGGCCGCCGGTGCTCCGGCAGCGTGTCGGCCAGGGACAGCGCCAGTTTGGAGGCGTCCAGCGAGTGCCCGGCGCGCGGCACGACGGCCAGCAGGATGCGCTGCTCCGCGGCCCCCTCGGGCACCCCGACGGCGCCCGCCTCGGCCACGCCGTCGAGCGCCGCGGCGGCCTCCTCGACCGCGGCCGGCTGCGTCCACACGCCGCCCTTGGCGATCGCGTCCTCGCGCCGGCCCAGCACGCGCAGCACGCCGTCGGCGGAGACGGAGCCGAGGTCGCCGCCGACGTACCACTCGCCGCGCAGCACCTCCGCCGTCCGCTCCGGCAGGCCGTCGTAGCCCGCCATGCGGTGCGGCCCGGCCAGGTTGATCTCGCCGACCTCGTCGATCACCCGGCGGCCCCTCGGGTCCGTGACCCGTACGGCGTTGCCGGTGCGGGCCCGGCCGGAGGAGCCGAGCGGCGTCGAGCCGTCGTCCACCCGGCCCATGCACGTGTACGGGGCCTCGGTCTGCCCGTAGTAGGAGTAGACGCCCGCCTCGGGCAGCCGGGCCTTGATCCGGTCCAGCATGGGCGCGGTCAGCGGCTCGCCGCCCAGCATGATCACCCGGATGGACGACAGGTCCACGTCCTCGTGCTCCGGCGAGCCCAGCAGCGCCGCGTAGAACGACGGGATCTGCGACACGTGCGTGACCCGTTCACGCGGCACGACGCGCAGGAAGTTCGCCGGCCCCCAGTCCTGCTCCAGCACCAGGCGCAGGCCCGCGTACAGGGCGGGGCCGACGATGGCGGGGAAGCCGATGCCCCAGATGATCGCGCCGGTGCCGAACACCGCGTCGGGGCCGCGCGGCACGTCCAGCCAGATCTGCGCGGTGGCCAGCGAGGAGGCGTGCGTGTGCACGACCGCCTTCGGCAGGCCCGTGGTGCCCGAGGTGTAGTAGAGCGCGAGCGGATCGTCATGGAAACCGGCGAGTGGCGGCTCGGCGTCCGGGTCGCCGGTCAGCTCGCCCGCGTCGAGCCACGTGGTGACCTCGGGCAGCGAGCCCCTGATCCGCTCGACCGTCTCCGCCACGGTCGCGTCGTGCACGAACGCCGTGCAGCCCGAGGCGGCCACCACGTCCCGCAGCGTCTCGACCGGCCAGTACGGGTTCAGCGCCGCCGTCACCGCCCCGATCTTGGCCTGCGCCAGGTAGACCTCGGCCACCGTCAGCGTCTCGTTGAGCAGCGCCGCGACCCGCCGTCCCGGGCCGATCCCGGCGGCGAGGAGGGCGTTCGCGCGGCGGTTGACGTTCGCGTTCAACTCCTCGTAGGTGAAGCTCCGCTCGCCGCAGTACGTCAGCGCCACCCGGTCGGGGGTGCGCAGCGCGCCGGCGGTCAGGATCGCGTGGCCGTAGTTGCCGTACGGTGATGGGGCCATGGGGGGCGCCTCCAGATCGGCGGGGCTCAGGGGCTCAGAGGGGGGAATAGAGCACGAAGACGTTTCCCGAGGGATCGCGCAGCACGGCCCGCCGCTCGTGCGGCCCCTCCTCGGGGCCGCGCACCACCTCGGCCCCGCGCGCGGCCAGCTCACGCACGCTCTCCCGCACGTCGTCCACCTTGTACGACGGCGCCGCCCCCGGCGTCACGTGCTCGGCGGGCCCGGCCAGCGCCACGGTGACGCCGCCCCCGTCCAGCGCCGCGAACCGGTCGCCGTCGCGGAACTTCACCGGCAGCCCGTAGAAGGCGATGGCCTCGTCCAGGTCGGCCACCGGGATCAGCACGTTGCCCAGCTTCACGCGGGCCTCCAATGCGGCAACTCGTCGACGAACGTCACCCGCACCGGCATGCCGATGCGTACCTCCTCCGGCGCGCACCCCACCACGTGCCCGAACGCGCGCACGCCGGCGGGCAGGTCCACCCACGCCATCACGTACGGCTCCCGCCCCCGGTAGCCGGGCGCGAACGACCGGTGCACGACGGTGAACGTGTGCACCACGCCCGTACCGGTCACCGGCTCGTACGTCAGCTCGCCGCCGCCGCACCACGGGCAGGCAGCCTCCGGGAGCTGCACCCACCGGCCGCAGCCCGCGCAGCGCTGGACGACCAGCTCGCCCCGCGCGCAGGCGGCCCGGTACCCGGCCAGGTGAGCGGGCGGGTCGGGGAGAGGGGGCGTGGCGGTGTCGGCGCTCATCGCTTGCCAAGCTAGCGCACGCTTGGTTGCCCGGCAAGGCCGCGCCCCGTCACCGGGTGGGGGCCAAGGTGCCGACAAGCTCCGACGGCCCCTCCATGAAGCCGTCGGGGGCGCCGTCGCTGTAGGGGCCGCCGTTCGGGGCGCTGTCGGAGCCGGACGCGGGGCCGGTGGCGTGGCCGGTCGCCGGGGCGTTCGCAGGGCTGGGGGAGGGGGAGGCGGGCCGGCTGGGCTGGGTGGAGGACGGGGTGGGGCAGGCGGGGCCGTCCACGGGGACCTCGCTCACCTGAGGGCCGTTGCCGGAGGCGGGCTCGGTCATCACCACGATGCCGGCGTAGACCCGCCGGCCGCAGGCCACCGCGCCGGGGTCGTGGCCGACGGCGCTGGTGTACGACGTGTGGCCGCTGAGGACGCGGGTCTCCTCGTGCAGGGTCGTGGCGCGGGCGTCGTCGTCGTCGCGCCGCGTGTACGTCACCCGCAGCCGCACCTCGCCGGTCCCGTTCGCGGCCACTCGTACCGAGCCGCTCCGCCCGCTCCAGGCGACGATCGTGGCCGCCCGCACGTCAGGGTGGGACCCGCCGGCACTCGCCTGGCCGCCGGTGGGCCGCGCCGACGCGGTGGCGGACGGGGTACGGCGCGGGGCGGCGGCGCTGGTCCGGCCAGGCGTGGCGGCGGGCGTACGGGGGGTGACCCCGCCCGTGGCGCGCGAGGTGGGGCGCCCAGTGGGACCGGCCGTGGGGCCGGACGTGGGACCGGTCGTGGCGTCGGCAGGCGAGGGGACGGGCTCGGACTTCTCCTCAGGCGACGGCAGGAGGATCGCCCCCGGCCCGGTCGGCAGCCGCCCGCCCGACAGCACGAGCCCGATCGCCACCGCCATCACCAGCACGCCCGTCACCCACAGGTGCGGCGGGAGGCGCGGCATGCGCGAGAGCCGGTCGCGCAGGGCCACCGCCGGGCCGCCGCCGCTCGTGGCGCGATCGGTACGCGCCAGCGGGAAGCGGAGGGCCAGCAGCGTGGCCGGCTCGGCCAGGTGGCGGCGGCCGCGTTTCTCCCATTCCGGGCCGTAGCCGGCGACCGCGTCCTCCTCCAGCTCGGCGGCGAACTCGCGGGCGGAGGCGTACCGGTCGGCCGGGTCCTTGGCCAGGCCGCGCCGGAGCAGGTCGCGCAGCGTGTCCGGCACCACCTCCAGGGGGATCGGCTCGACCAGGTGCCGGTCCCGGGTGGCCGGCACGTCCAGCTCGTCCTGGTCGCCCTCCCCGGCGGCGCGGAACGGCGGCCGTCCCCTGACCGCCTCGAACAGCGTGCAGGCGGCGGCGTACAGGTCGGCCTGCGGCCCGGCCTGGTGCCGGGTCCACAGCTCGGGCGACATGTACGGCGGGCTGCCCGCCGGCACGCCGGGCTCCTCGGCGTGCACCACGACGCCGAAGTCGGTGAGCTTGCTGGTGCCGTCCGCCTGGACGAGGACGTTCTCCGGCTTGACGTCGCGGTGCGCCACGCCCTTCTCGTGCGCGGCGGCGAGGGCCAGCAGGATTCCCTTGAGCACGGCGAGCGCGGCCTCCGGGGTCACGTGGCCGTGCTCGGCCAGCAGCGCGCGCAGGGTCACGCCGTCCACGAGCTCCATGACGAGCGCCGCGCGGGCCGGGGTCTCGACGTACTCGTAGAGGCGGACGATGTCGGGCTGGTCGAGCTCGACCAGGTGGTGGGTGTCCGACCGGAAGCGTTCCATGAACTCGGCGTCCCTGCGCAGCGTGGCGTTCAGGTACTTGATCGCCACGTAGGCGCCGGTCGATTGGTACGTGGCGAGGAACACGCGGCCGGTGCGGCCCGCGCCGAGCTGGCGTACTTCGCGGTAACCAGGGACCAAGTCCTACCCCCATACGGCGGCCGTCTCTGGGTTCGACGGTCTCACCCGGGGTGTTGGTTGTCACGAGTGCGGCTATTTCGCCGTGAGTTAACCCCTTATCACGGGAGATGGCGGTGATAATCTCATTTACGCCAAGCAAGCGCTCGGGTAAATGAAGTGAAGCGGAGTGGAGTGAGGTGGGCAGGTGGAGGGTGTGGCGGTGCTCGTGATGGAGATGCAGCGGGGCGTCGTCGGTGATCTCACGAAATTTCCTGACCTGCGGGCGGCGTGCGAGCGGCACGACGTCGTCCCCAACATCGCCGGGCTCCTCAAGGCCGCCCGCGCCGCCGCGATCCCGGTCGTGCACTGCACGGCCGCCTTCCGCGCCGACCGGGCCGGCTCCCACACCGCGAACTGCCCCTTCATCGTCTCCCTCCTCAAGGACCCCGCCCACATGCTGGAGGGCACCCCGGCCGTCGAGGTGCTGCCCGAGCTGCGCGCCCCCGGCGACCTGGAGAGCCGCAGGCACCACGGCTTCTCGCCGTTCACCGGCACCTCGCTCGACATGACGCTGCGCTCGCTCGGCGTCTCCACCGTCGTCGCCACCGGGGTCTCGCTCAACCTCGGCATCCCCGGGCTGGCGCTGGAGGCGGTCAACCTCGGCTACCGGGTCACCGTCGTCACGGACGGGGTCGCGGGCATCCCGGAGGAGTACGCGCGGGCCGTCCTGTGGCACACGATCAGCCTCCTGGCCACCCGCGCCACCGCCGCCGACCTCGCCGGGAGCTGGAGTTGAGCGGCCCCATGGACGGCATGCGGCTGGACGGCAGGACCGCCGTCGTCACCGGGGGAGCGGGCGCGATCGGCGCGGCCATCGCCGCCGACCTCACCGCGCTCGGCGCCCGCGTCGTGCTCGCCGACCTGGACCTGCCCGGCGCGCGCCAGGCCGCCGCCGCCCTGCCGGGCGCGCGGGCCGTCGCCCTGGACCTCACCGATCCCGAGTCGGTCACGGCCTTCGTCCGCGTGGCCGGGGACGTGGACGTGCTCGTGCACAACGCCGGGGTCGCGGTGATCGGGCCGTTCGCGGAGAGCGACCCGGCCTCCTGGGACCTCATGTGGCAGGTCAACCTGCGCGGCCCCATGCTGCTGACCAAGCTGCTGCTGCCCGGGATGACGGCGAGGGGGTGGGGGCGGCTGGTGTTCGTCTCCAGCGACGGGGCGCGGGCCGGCTCCGGCGGCGAGGGCGCGTACGCGGCCACCAAGGCGGGCCTGTTCGGGCTGGCCAAGACGCTCGCCAGGGAGGCCGCCCGCGGCCAGGTCACCTCGAACGTGGTCTGCCCCGGCCCGACGGACACGCCGATGCTGCGGCGGATCTCGGCGGCCGAGCCGGGGCTGGTCGACCGGATCGCCCGCGGCATCCCGCTGCGCCGCCTCGGCAGGCCCGAGGACGTGGCCGGACTGGTCGCCTTCCTCTGCACCGAACGGGCGGCGTACATCACCGGCCAGACGCTGTCCGTCAGCGGCGGCGTCACGATGCATTGACCGGCTCAGAGCGACTGGTAGACCGCCTCCACGAGGCGGATGCCGCGCAGGTTGCCGGAGAGCGCGTTGGCCATCTTGTTCATGACGTACGCGATGCCGAGCCCGCGCTCGGGGTCGCCGAGCCCGATGGAGCCGCCCATGCCGCTGTGCCCGAACGCGCTCCCCGACGGCATCAGGAACGTCAGCGACGGCCGCATGTAGCCCAGCCCGAACGCCGTGTCCAGGAGCAGGACGCGGTCGGGGCCGTTAACGCGGGTGCGGGTGGCGTCACGCAGCGTCTCGGGGCGGAGGATGTCGCCGGCGGCGAGGGAGCGGTAGAAGCCGGCCAGACCCCTGGCCGTGGTCACCAGGCCGGCGGCCGGCCAGCCGGCGCGCAGGATGACCGGGTTGTTCGCGCCGCCCTGGACGCGGTGCATGGCGGGGTTGCCGAGGGCGCGGTTCATGAGGCTCTGCGGGTCGAGCGCGGCCCTGGTCATCGCGGCGATGAGGTCATCAGGCCGCCCCTGCCCGCCCTCGCCCGCACCGGTGGCGGCTGGGCCCGCACCGGTGGCGGCCGGACCAGCGCCGGTCGTGGTTGGGCCCGCGCCCGTGGGGGCCGCGCCCTCGCCTGTGGGCGCGGCGCCGGCCTCGGTGACCTTGAGCGCCTGGGGCCGTTCGGCCGCCTTCAACCGGGCCGTCCTCGGGATCACGTCATCCGGCGCGCCCACCCACATCTCCAGGCCGAGCGGCCCGGCGATCTCCGCCGCCACCAGCTCGCCCACGGACTTGCCGGTCACCCGCCGGATCACCTCGCCCACCAGGAACCCGTACGTCAGCGCGTGGTAGCCGTGCGCCGTCCCCGGCTCCCACAGCGGCTCCTGCCCGGCGAGCCGGGCCGCGATGGCGGCCTGGTCCTCGAACTCCTCCACCGGCACCGGCTCCTCCAGCACCGGCAGCCCCGACTGGTGGGTGAGCAGGTGCTCGACGGTGATCGCCGCCTTGCCCCGCGCCGCGAACTCCGGCCACACCTCGGCCACCGGCGCGCTCACGTCCACCAGCCCGCGCTCGGCGAGCTGCAGCAGCACGGTGGCGGTGACCGCCTTGGTGCAGGAGTAGGCGAAGGCGGGCGTGTCGCGCTCCCAGGGCCGTCCCGTGTTCCGGTCGGCGACGCCGTCCCACAGGTCCACGACCAGCTCGCCGTCCTGGTAGACGGCGAAGGCGGCGCCGAGCTCCTCGCCGTCGGCGAAGTGCCGTTCGAAGACCTCGCGGACGCGGGAGAAGCGGGGATCGCAGTGCATCGGACCTCCACGGAAAGGGAGCGCTTACGTGGTTCACGAGCCTAACAACTGGGGACGATTCGGCCCAGACGATCAGCGGGGCACCCTGAACCTCCTCACCCCGTCCGTGGTGCTCGACGCCCTGCGCGCGGCCACGACCGGCGAGGTGCTGAGCCTGGCCCTGCCGATCCGCGGCGCGACCTCCTCGCCCGCGCCTGCCACTGTCCCGCACCTGCGGGGCCGGCCGCTGCCGCAGCACTTCATGTCCGTGGACGGCGGCGACTACGCGGCCGGCGCGCGGCCGATCGGCGAGGGCCTGTGCGTGGCGGACGACGCCCTCGTCGTGACCCCGCACGGGACCACCACCCACATGGACGCCCTGTGCCACATGTGGTCCGGCGACCGGCTCTACAACGGGCATCCGGCGGCCCGTGTCCGCTCGTACGGCGCCACCCGGTGCGGCATCGAGCGGGTCGGCGGCGTGATCGCCCGGGGGGTGCTGTTCGACGTGCCCCGGCGGCTCGGCCTCGACCATCTGCCCGCCGGGCACCGGATCGAGCCCGGCGAGCTGGAGGAGATCGCCGTGCCGCGGCCCGGGGACGTGGCGGTGATCCGTACCGGCTGGCCGCAGGTGTGGGAGCGGTCGCCTGAGGAGTACTGGTCGGGCCAGCCGGGGCTGTCGGCGGCGGCCGGACGCTGGCTCGCCGCGCACGACGTCGCCGTGGTGGCCGCCGACAACGCCGCGATCGGCGGCCTCGACGCGCGCGGCCTGGCCGCCGAGGGCCTGGCCGACGACCTGCACCTCATCCTGCTCCACCGGCACGGCATCCACCTGATCGAGCTGTTGTGGCTGGAGGAGCTGGCGGCGACGGGACGGACGGAGTTCGTGTTCGTGGCGGCCCCGCTGCGCGTCGAGGGCGGCACCGGCAGCCCCCTGACCCCGCTCGCGATCCTCTAGCCCCAGGTGACCGGCAGGCTGCCGACGCCGAACACCACCGCGTCCTGCCGGAGCGGCACCTCGGTGACGGGGACGGCCAGTCGCAGGCCGGGGAAGCGGTCGAAGAGGGCGCGGTAGCCGATGCGCAGCTCGTTCCTGGCGAGCTGCTGGCCGAGGCACTGGTGGACGCCGTGACCGAAGGCCAGGTGGCGGCGGGCGTCAGGGCGGGCCGGGTCGAGCGTGTCCGGCGCGGCGAAGGCGGCCGGGTCGCGGTTGACCACGGGCAGCGACACCGCCACCGTCTCGCCCTTCGCGACCCGTACGCCGGCCACCTCGACGTCCTCCAGCGCGGCCCGGCTGGGCGCGCCGAGGTGCAGGATCGACAGCCAGCGCAGCAGCTCCTCCTCCGCGCCCTCCTCGTACGTCAGGCCCGCCGTGAGCAGGGCGAGGACGCCGAGGGCGAGCATGTTCGCGGTGGTCTCGTGCCCGGCGACGAGCAGGATCATGGCGACGTTGGCCAGCTCGGCGTCGTCGGTGAGCTCGCCGGTCAGCCCGCTGATCAGGTCGTCGCCCGGCTCGGCCCGCTTGCGGCGCACCAGCTCCGCGAGGTAGGCATGCAGGTCGGCGTTCGCGCCCGCCACGTCCCCGTCGGGCGCGACCAGCTCGCGGCTGCGTTCCTGGAAGAAGTCGTGGTCGGCGTACGGGACGCCGAGCAGCTCGCAGATGACCATGGACGGGATCGGCAGCGCGTACGCGGTCACCAGGTCGGCGGGCGGCTCCGCCGCGGCCATGGCGTCGAGGTGGTCGGCGGCGATGCGCTCGATGCGCGGCTCCAGCAGGCGCATCCTGCGCAACGTGAACTCGCCGGTGAGCAGCCGCCGGTAGCGCGTGTGCTCGGGCGGATCGGTGGTGGCGAAGAAGCCGGGCGGCGCGGGGCGGCCGGGCCCGGCGACGGCGGCCGACGACCGTACGGCGGGGTGCTTGAGCTCCTGCCGGGCGCTGAACCGGGGGTCGCCGAGGACCGCGCGGGCGGCGTCGAGCGTGGTGGCGAGCCAGCCGAGGTGGCCGTCGGCCATCTCCAGGCGGGTCATGGGCGGCAGGCCGCGGAGGGCGGGCGGCGGGTCGAGGGGACGTCGAGGGTCACGTTCGACGGGAAGTCTGCGCATGAAAGCGAGAGTAGACTCTCAAATAGGAGTTGACTAGCAGAAGTTGGAAATGAGTCGTGAGTGGACGTCCCGGGGCCGACCCTCCAGAATGCGATTCCATGAGCGAAGGACCCGGTCTCCGGGAGCGGAAGAAGGCCAAGACCAGGGCCCTGATCCAGAAGGCGGCGCTGCGGCTGTTCCGTGAGCGGGGCTACGCCGAGACGACGGTCGAGCAGATCGCGGAGGCGGCCGAGGTCGCGCCCAGCACCGTGTTCCGCTATTTCCCGACGAAGGAGGATCTGGTGCTGGTCGACCAGTACCCTCCCTTCGTCGAGGCGCTGCGGGCCGCGCCGCCCGAGCTCAACCCCGTCCAGGCCGTACGCGTCGCCATCGGCCACGTGTTCGCGGCCCAGACGCCGGAGGAGCGCAACGACGGCTTGGAGCGCGAGCGGCTCATGTTCACCGTCCCCGAGCTGTGGACGGCGAGCATCGACAACATCCGCGGCGTCCTCGCCGGCCTGCGCGCCGAGCTGGCCGCGCGCGAGGGCCGCGACCCGGACGACCCCGAGATCCGCAACGTCACCGGGGCGGTCTCGGGCGTGATGCTCGCGCTGTGGTTCGAGTGGGCCGCCGATCCCGGGCTCGACGCGCCCGCCGCGTTCGACCGGGCCCTCGCCCACCTGGAGGCGGGCCTGCCGATCGCCCGTCAGGCCGAACCGGGGTAGTTGCCGCCGCCGTGGGCGGCGTCGATCGCGTCGTAGTCCGGGGTGAAGCCGCGCTTCGGGATCTCGTCCGCGAACACCACCTCACGCGGCTTCTTGTAGGACGCGATCTGGCCCCTGACGTGCTCGATCAGCTCCTCGGTGGTCGCCGCGGCCCCCTCGCGCAGCGCCACGACGGCCTTGACCGCCTGGTGCCAGGCCGGGTCCGGCACGCCGATCACGGCGGCGTCGGCCACGGCCGGATGGGACTTGAGCGCGCGCTCGACCTCGGCCGGGTAGACGTTCTCGGCGCCGGACTTGATCATGCGCAGCTTGGGGCCGATGAAGGTGATCGTGCCGTCGGGTTCGCGGCGGCCGAGGTCGCCGGTGTGGTGCCAGCCGTTCCGCAGCTTTTCCGCATTTAAGTCTGGGCGGGCGAAATATCCGGAGAAGAGGGTCTTGCCGCGGGCGCAGATCTCGCCCACCTCGCCCGCCGGCACCTCCACGTCGTCCGGCCCCATGATCCGCACCTGCGCCAGCGGCGACGGCCGCCCCGCGTACCCGGCCCCGCCCTCCGCCAGCCCGAGGAACGTCAGCATGCCGCCCACCTCGGTCTGCCCGTACCCGCCCATCTTCGACCGGCACCACGGCGAGTCGTCCACCGTGATCATCGCGTTCCACTCGTCGGAGGCGGCGACGAAGCGCAGCGAGGACAGGTCGTACTTGCCGCCCGCGTTCGCCTTCACCACCGCGTCGATCATCGGCCCGAACAGGAACGCCTGCGTCACCCGCTCGGCGTCCACCAGCCGGCACACCTCCTCGGGGTCGAAGGCGGGGGTGAAGACGTTCGTGCCGCCGATCTGCAGCGTCGCCAGGCAGAACATCATCGTCCCGACATGGAAGAGCGGCCCGTTGTTGAGGAAGGTGAAGCCCGGCTCCATCTGGCGTACGACGAGCAGCGACGTGGCGTGCGCCACCAGGGCGGCGCTGCTGAGCAGGGCCGCGTTCGGGCGCCCGTCGAAGGCGGCCGTGTAGAGCGCGAGGACCGGCTCGGCGTCGGCGACCTGCGGGAACTCCCGCGCCGGCCCGCCCGCCACCAGCTCCTCGTAGTCCGCCCCCGCCCGCACCCACCGCTCGTCGTGGTCGAGCGCGCCGAGGGTGTCCGAGTGCTCCCAGACCACGGCCGCCGGGCCGAGATCCTGGAGCACGAAGCGCAGCTCGTCCGCCGACTGCCGCCAGTTCGCCGGGCAGAACACCGCCCCCAGGCGGCTGCACGCGAGCAGCAGCTCCAGCACGGCGTGGCTGTTCTGGCCGAGCCACACCACCCGGTCGCCGCCGCCGACGCCGCGCCCGGCCAGCGCGCCCGCGAGCCGGGACACGCGGGCGTCCAGCTCCGGATAGGAGAGCCGGAGCTCCCCGTCCACCACGGCCGTCGTACCGGGGCGGCTGCGGGCGTGCTCGGCGAGAACGTCGGACAGGGACAGGCTGTGGATCATCGTCAGCCTCCGGGAAGGGGGTCACTGGAACGCGGGCATGACCTCGGCGGCGAAGAAGCGCATGACCCGCTTCATGTCCGCGAGCGGCATCGGGCGGGTGCTGCCGAAGTCGCAGAGCAGGTTCGAGAACCCGGCGTCCTTGAGCAGCGTGATCTGCTCGACGACCCGCGCCGGGTCCCCGATGACCTCCAGCTGCTCCCACCGGAAGTCGGCCGAGACCGTGCCGCCCTTGAGATAGCGGTCCTGGTAGTACTCGAAACCCTGGGCGGCCCGGCCGGTCCTGGGGTCGATGGGGGCGCTGCGGTCGTTGAAGATGCGCGAGCGGTCGAACGACGCCTCGAAACGCTCCTGGTCCTCGCGGGCCCGCTCCAGGGTGGGGGCGACGTACACGCTGCGGGCCACCACCAGCTCGGCCCCCTCCGGGTGCCCGGCCCGCGCCGCCGTCTCCCGCCACGTCTCGGCCGCCTTGACGACCTTCCTGAACGTCGCCGCCGGGTCGGCCAGGATGGGCAGGCCGCGCTCGGCGTACATGGTGACGGTCTCGGGGGAGACCGCCGCCACGTGCAGCGGCGGATGGGGGGCCTGCACGGGCCGGGGCACCAGCGACACCTCGGCCCCGGTCCGGTAGAACTTCCCTTCGTGCCGGTACGCCTCCCGCGTCCATAGCCCGACGATCACCTCCAGCGCCTCGTTGAACCGGTCGCGCGCCTCGGCCAGATCGATCCCGAACCCCTCGAACTCGTAGCTCTGGTAACCGCGCCCGATGCCGAGCTCCAGCCGCCCGCCGGACAGCACGTCCACCTGCGCGGCCTCCTCGGCCACGTGAACCGGGTTGTGCAGGGGCAGGACGACGATCCCGGTGCCGAGCCGCAGCCGCTCGGTGCGGGCGGCGACGTGGGCGAGCATGGTGAACAGGTTGGGGACGACGCCGTAGTCGCGGAAGTGGTGCTCGGCCAGCCGTACCCCGTCGAAGCCCAGCTCCTCGGCCAGCTCGATGAGCTCCAGGTGGTAGTCGTAGACGTCCTTGAAGCTCTGGCCGTCGAAGCGGTGGAAGAGGTGGAAGGTCGAGAACTTCATGCGGCGGCCCCTCGGAGGTAAACCAAGCGCTCGCTTGGGAGAGTATCACGCCTGGGCTCAAGCGCACGGCCTTCCGCCCGGGGGCGCTCCGCGCGAAGAAGCTCCAGACAGCGTCTCCCAGGGGGCTCCGCCCTCCATAAGCGCGCCCGATTGCCGTGTTGACCGGGGGAGCCGCCGACATTGCCTCGCTCGGCCATGCCATCAGGGCATCAGCGGTGAGGCAGGGGGAATTCCTCAGCTGTCGGCATCCCCTGGTCGTGCCCCGGACCGCACCGAAGCCACTCCGACAACCCCGAAGTCCGTGATCCATCCGTAGACGCCGTCGGGGCTCAGAGGCAGTGGGGGATGCTCAGGGAGAAGGACAGGTTCATGGGCACCTGGCGCTCCAGCCCCTCTTTGGGCCGGTCGCCGCCACGGTTCGTAGCTTCCCATCGAGATGGCCGGACACCCAGGCCACAAGTGTGCGGTGGCCTCCCTGCGTTTAGCCTTCGTCGGAGAAGACCAGTTCATCGCGCGTCGCCACAAGTTCGGCAGGCGGCGGTTTGATGTCGATCGGGTCGCCCCAGCCGGAGAACCGCACATCGGCGGTCTTGAGACTGCGGTCTTTGACGTTCCAGGGGGAGTCGGGCTCGTCATAGCGCGTCTGGCATCTGCGTATGAGCTGGTCCGTGCCGAGCCAGAGCCGCCATTTCACGGGGAGCTTGGAGTAGCTCGCGTACTGTCCGACGGGTTTTTCGAAGTCGCCCACCTGCAGGCGTGGATTCAGCTTATACAGCTCGCCGATGGTGGTGCTGCCCTCGTAGAGGGTGGTACGGGTGCCGTCGTAGACGCCAGCGGGCCGCTTGACCGCCGTAGTGGCCAGCACATGCCGGAGGGTGGCGGGATCGCTCAGCCTGATCTGCCCGCACGCCAGATAGAGGTCGTTCTTCTTGGTCTCCAGGATCCACGACTTGCCCGGCGGCAGGTAATCAGGGTGGTCGCGCTCCCAGCCGTAGGCGCGGTCCTGGAAGACTATGCTCCGGGAGTCGCCGGGTGAGAACTTCGAGTAGCGGAGGTCCATAGCCATGATCCCGCGGCTACCGAACTCGTAGACGGCCCTCGATCGGCTGGTGACGTGATCCTTCTTCGGCCCCCAGACGATTCGATACACCGAGCTCTCCCGCACCCCGCCGTGACCGTTGAGTTGCCGCTTCAGTACCGCGACTGGATCTGGACGGCTGGCGGCTTCGGCGTGCGTGCCGATGACCGAGACTGAGATCGATGCGGTCAGCGCGAGAGCCGGCCCGATCGTCCATCGACCCATGCTCATGCGCTCCCCGCTCAATTCCGTGCCGTCCGGAACGGAGGCTGGGAAAGATCTTCGCGAATGAAGATCTCAACGCTGTCACGGCCGGATCTCGCCGGAAAGCTGGCCGATCGTCAAGAATGCACAGGAGCACGCCATCGAAGACAGCGACCTGTCCGTCCGCGTACTTCCGAACGCCGTCGCCGTGGTACTCCTGCACGTCGCGCGCCGCTCCACGCTGCACGACGGAGAGTTCGCTCATGGCCTTTCTGCTGTCGGCGCGGACGTTCTTGCCGCTCGTCGTCGTCCTCGCCGTCACCGGGGCTTGCTCGACCGACGTGCCTTCCCCAGAGGCCCATCGGGTGAAGAGCGAAGCCGATCTCGTTCTTCCGCTGGACGCCTATGACCTGAACGGTATTGAACGTTCGATCGTCCAGAGCGCGCGCTACCGCTTGATAGAGCGATGCCTATCGGACTTCGGCCTCTCGTTCAGCCCTCACGACACCAAACCGGTCGCCTACCCCAAGAACGCCTCCTACCTTGGCTGGCTTGGGGCAAAGCAGGTTGGCACATACGGATACAGCGGCCCGAGGGGCCAAGCCGCGGAGGCAGCCGCGGCGGTGACCGGGATCCGCGGCTATTCGATCCCTCGGAGCCAGGAAGCGGTGCAGGTCGGGACGGTGAAGAGGTTCCGTGGCAAAGCCGTGCCGCGCGAGGGGTGTGACGGCCAGGCCCAGCGAACGCTCAACGGGAACGCCCCGGGCCCAGACGGCGTCGCACCCGCCAAGCCGAGCATCTACAAAATGCTCTATGCCTACATGGACGACGCTGCGGAACTCGCCTACCAGGACAAGCGCGTCTCGGCGGCCAACTCGGAATGGAGCACCTGCATGCGCCGCTCTGGATACGGCTACACCATGCCGGCCGAGGCCGAGGCGGACAAGCGCTGGGCCGGGAGAGGCGACACGGAGGCTTGGCGGCAGCCGACGGCGGACGAGATCAAAACTGCGCTCGCCGACGAGCGATGCCGTCTGCAGGTCGACTACAGCGGCGCACGACTCGCCGCGTACGCGGATGCCCAGCGGACGGTCATCGCGCGCCACGAACAGGAGATCAATCGGCTGAAGACTCTGCTCCGCACCCGGTATGCCAATGCTCTGAAGGTCATGAGCTCCGCGAAGCAGGGGGGAGCACAGGAGCATCGAACGCCTATCGTGATTGGACTCTGGTGACGCGGATCGGCGGCGTCCACGCCGACCACGCCGAGCCCGTCATCCGGGCCGGAGGAGCCACCAGGGCGGGATTCGCCGCCTCCATGACCTGCTGAATCACATGCACGAGCACTGGCTTCACGTACGGCTAACCGCCCGTCCGGGATACGCAGGTGACCATCGACCCGGCGGAGGCGATCACTTTGGGGCGGGCTGACCACTCTCTCGTGACAGCTACGAGGGGCGCGTCCATAACTCCTTGACAGCCGAGTGTCGCAGAGGTGTAACGGATAGTGATGTTCAACCGGGTGTCTGAGGGGTATCCTTTCCCTGCCGCCCCCTGTGAGGGGGAGAGGAAGTGAGCCCGGGCTTACCGCCGGAATTGACGGGAACCCGGGCTTTGCGCTGTCGGCGTCAATCGCAGCTGATGCGCTCGACCAGGTGATCTCCCGACAGGAGATCCTCCAGAGTCCGATCGCCCGTCTCGGCTCTCGCGAAGATGCCCGCCACCACGTCGGGGAGCCAGAGGAGTTCTTCGACCAGTGGGCTGGTCCACTCGACATGGATGTCCTGGGGCAGTGCTTCGCGGGCGCGTAGCGCGTTGACCATGTCGAGGTCCTCCTTGTTGCCTTCGGCGCTCCGCCGCTCCATGACGACGCGCGACACATCACGACACGTGAGATGCCAGAGCAGCCGTTCGAGGCACTTGCGCCGCGCTCGTCGCTGCTTTGCCGGCTTGAGGCGGGTGCCGATGACGATGACCGTGTTCGGGTGGAGGGCCGCCACAGCGTGGGTGATCTCGAGACGACGTTTCGGCCGTTCGTCGCGCCAATGCAGCCGGGGTTGTTTCCCCAGCAGCAGAGCGCGCAGCGCGGCTCGGTGCTCGTCCGCATACTCGCAGGGCACGATGACAGCGGCCAGTACATAGAGTCCATCGTGGATCCGCATGGACTCGTCCACGTATGCATGTAACTCTATGTACATGACTGGACACTTTACGGTGTCTCTCTAAGGGGAAGAGGAACTTTTGGTGGAGCGCATCGTCCGTCACACCAAGGCCTTGTGGAGCTGAAGGTCACCTTGGGGCGGCTGGACGGCGGCCATCGGCGGCGAGGGCTGCCAGAATCGGGGAGTGTCCCCTGATGCGCGGCTGCGCGCGACCTTCGACGTAGCGGCCGAGACCTACCAGGACGCCCGCCCCGACTACCCCCGCGAGCTCTACGCCGACCTGCTCATGATCACCGGGCTCAGGCCGCCCGCGCGCTTGCTCGAAGTGGGGTGTGGGCCGGGGAAGGCGACGGTGCCGCTGGCGCGGATGGGCTTCCCCGTCACCGCGGTCGAGCTCGGGCCCGCGCTGGCGCGGGAGGCACGGCGGCGGCTGGCCGGGTACGCCGGGGTGTCGGTGGTCACGTCGGCCTTCGAGGAGTGGGAGCCGGCGGCGGCGGATCGCTTCGACCTGGTGTACGCGGCCACGGCGTGGAAGTGGGTGGATTCGGCGGTCAAGTACGACAAAGCCGCCCGCCTGCTCGTCCCCGGCGGCCACCTGGCCGTGTGGAACGCCGACCACGCGCTGCCCGTCGGCTTCGACCCGTTCTTCGCCGAGATCCAGAAGGTGTACGAGGAGATCGGCGAGGGCCACCCGGGCCCGTGGCCGCCGCCGGAGGACGAAGCCGATCCCACCGCCGCCGAGTTCGCCGCCTCCGGGCGGTTCACGGTCGTGGCGGCGCGGCGCTACCTGTGGGCGCTGCGCTACACGGCGGATGCCTATCTCGCGCTGCTCGACACGTTCTCCGGTCATATCGCCATGGAGCCGGACAAGCGGGAGCACCTCTACCGGGAGGTGCGACGCCTGCTCGCCGCCCGCCCGGACGGGCGGCTCACCCGCCACTGGTCGGCCGCCCTGACCGTCGGCCGCCGGTCGTGACCAGGTGAAGACGCGCCGGGCCCGGGGGCGTGGCAAGCTGGACCCGACGGCCGGAACGAGGAGATCGACGATGACCCACCCAGCCCCACGCCGCACCCCGCTGACCCCGGACGAGCGCGTCCGCGCCGAGGCGGGCTTCGTCCCGCTGGTGACCGAGCACCTGCGGGCGAGCGGCCGGTTCAGGATCACCGCCGACAGCCCGGAGATGGTCGACCTGTGGCAGGCGGTCGCCCGCCAGGCGGGTGAGGCGCTGCGACGGCCGGTGGTGAGCTACGCCAACGGCCGCGACATCGTGATCATGTTCGGTGGCGAGCCGTCGAACATGCCGGTGAGCGTGACCGCTCAGAACGAGCCGTAACCCGGCTTGCCCGCCGGCCTGTAGACGTTGAGCACGCAACCGCTGCCGCCCGTCACCGACTCGACCAGCCGCAGCGCCGTCGGCACCCGGCCCGGCTCGAACAGCCGCTTCCCGGCGCCCAGCACGACCGGGAACGTGTAAAGCCGCAGCTCGTCGATCAGCCCTCGGTCCAGCAGCGCCTGGGCGAGCACGCCGCTGCCGTGGATCTGCAGCTCACGGCCAGGGCGGGCGCGCAGCGCGGCGATGTCGTCCAGCGAGCGCACGATCGTCGTGTTGTGCCAGGCCGCGCTCTCCATCGTGGTCGAGACGACGTACTTCGGCAGCGCGTTGAGCGGCCCGGCGATCGGGTCGTCAGGGTCGGTGACGTCCGGCCAGTAGCTCGCGAAGATGTCGTACGTCCGCCGGCCCAGCAGGAACGCGTCCGCCTCGCCGAACCAGCGGGTGATGTGTGCCCCGATCTCCTCGTCGGCGTACGGGAACTGCCAGCCGCCGTGCTCGAAGCCGCCGCTGGTGTCCTCCTCGGGGCCGCCCGGCCCCTGCATGACCCCGTCCATCGTCAGGAACGTCGCCAGAGTGATCTTCATGCCGTTCTCCCTTCCAGGTATTCAAGAGAGAAGACCGGCGCGGGCCCCGAAACTCATCGCCGGCGCGGCAGTTCAGGCCGCCGGCACCGGCTCCCGCAGCGGCAGGCGCACCTCGAACCACGTCTCGCCGGGCACCGAGCGCACCTTGATCTCGCCGCCGTGCCGGCCGGCCACGATGCGGTAGGAGATGTCCAGGCCGAGCCCCGTGCCCTCGCCCACGCTCTTGGTCGTGAAGAACGGCTCGAAGATGCGGTCCAGGATCGCCTCGGGCACCCCGTGGCCGGTGTCGCCGATCTCGACGATCGCCTCGTCCTCGTCGTACGCCGTGCGGACGGTCAGCGTGCCGACGTCCTCCATGGCGTCGAGTGCGTTGTGGATGAGGTTCGTCCACACCTGGTTGAGCTCGCCCGCGTAGCAGGGGATGGGCGGCAGCGTACGGTCGTAGTCGGTGACCACCGTGATGCCGGGCGGGATCTTGCCGCGGAAGATGGCGAGCGTGCTGTCCAGCAGCTCGTGCACGTCCACGTTCTGGAACGGCGCCCGGTCCATCTGGGAGTACTGCTTCGCCGAGCGGATCAGCGTGGTGATGCGCTCGGTCGCCTCGCCCACCTCGCTCAGCATCTGCGAGATCTCGACGGCCTCGGCCAGCCAGCGCACCGCCGCCGGGGCGTGCTCCTCGCCCACCTTGCCGCGGATCTTCTCCAGGTCCTCGGGCGAGAACTCGGCCTGGACCAGCGCGGGGGCGAGGTCCCAGGCGTCCTCCACGCCCAGCTCCTCCAGCGCCTCGCCGAGCTCGTCCTCGGCGTCGGAGATCTCCAGCGGCGAACGCTGCGGCTGCCTGCCCAGCTTGCTCGTGCACGCCTCCTGCGCCTCGATGAGCGTCCGCAGCTTCTCCGGCGGGATGCCGTCCTCGGCGAGCTGGGCGAGCTGCAGCCGGGAGTTCTTGATGAGCTGGCGCAGCTCGCCGACGGCGCGTACGGCCGCCGCGGCCGGATTGTTCAGCTCGTGGGTGAGGCCCGCGGTGATGGTGCCGAGTGCGGTCAGCCGCTGCCGCCGGTCGATGATCTCGCGCTGCATGCGCCCGCCCGACAGCATGCCGTCGAGCAGGTGCATCGCCATCGGGAACCATTCGGCCACGATGTAGGCGAACTTCCTGGCGGGCAGGATGAACATCCGCGACGGCGCGGTGGCGCGCAGCGTGTGCTGGTAGGTCTGGGGGGCGCGGTCGCCGAGGTAGGCGCTGGTGGCGCCGCCGTACACGCCGGGCTGGGAGACGCGCGGCATGGCGACGGTGCCGGCGCTGACCGTCTCGCTGATCATCTGGATCTCGCCCTCGATCAGCACGGCGAAACAGTCGGCCGGATCGCCCTGCCGGACGATGTCCTCGTCCGCCGCGAACGTCGCCATCCGGCCGCTGTCGGCGAGCTTGGCGAGCTGGGCGTCGTTCAGCCGCTCGAACAGGAAGAGTTTGCGCAGCTCGTCGATGTCGACGCGGGCGTCTGTCTCGGTCATTGCTTCTCCAGGTAGCGGTGCACGAGCGCGACGGCCATCGCGCCCTCCCCGACGGCGGAGGCCACTCTCTTGATCGACTCGGCCCGTACGTCGCCCGCGGCGAACACCCCGGGCACGTTGGTCTCCAGGTAGTAAGGCTCGCGCCGCAGCGGCCAGTTGCGCGGCCGCCGGCCGCCCTGGACCAGGTCGGGCCCGGTCAGTACGAACCCGCGCGGGTCGCGCTCGACAGTCTCGCCCAGCCACGAGGTGAACGGCTCCGCGCCGATGAAGACGAACAGCCACTGGGCGTCGACCGTGCGCTCCTCGCCCCTGGTGGACAGCGTCAGCCGCTCCAGGTGACCGGTGCCGCCGCCTCCGGCGACCTCCGTCTCCAGGTGCACCTCGATGTTGGGGATCGCGGCGATCTGCTCGATGAGGTAGTGGGACATGGACTTCTCCAAACCATCACCCCTCACCAACAAGTGAACCTTGCTCGCGAATCCCGCCAGGTAGACGGCGGCCTGCCCGGCCGAGTTGGCCGCGCCCACGATGTGGACCTCGGCGTCGGAGCAGGCGGGCGCCTCGGTGAGCGCGGCGCCGTAGAAGACGCCCCGGCCGACGAACTCGTCCAGGCCCGGCGCGTCCAGCCGCCGGTAGGTGACGCCGGTGGCCAGGATGACCGCGTGCGCGGCGATCTCGCCGCCGTCCTTGAAGCCGACCACCCGGGCCTGGCCGCGCGGCTCCAGCAGGGTCACCTTGCGCGCGGTCAGCAGCTCGGCCCCGAACTTCAGCGCCTGCCGCCGCGCCCGGTCGGCGAGCTGCTGGCCGGAGACGCCGTCGGGGAAGCCCAGGTAGTTCTCGATCCGGGAGCTCTGGCCCGCCTGGCCGCCCGAGGAGTGCGACTCGACGAGCACGGTGTTGAGCCCTTCCGAGGCGCCGTAGACGGCCGCGCCCAGCCCGGCCGGGCCGCCGCCGACCACGATCAGGTCGTAGAAGTCGGTGGCCGGGGTGGTGGACAGGCCGACGGCCGTGGCCAGCGTGGCCTGGTCGGGCGACTCCAGCGTGGTGCCGTCGGTGGTGACCACCAGCGGCAGGTGGCAGCCCTCGCCGGCCGCCTTCACGAGCTGCGCGCCCTCCGGGTCCTCGGAGAGCATCCACTGGTAGGGCACGTGGTTGCGGGCCAGGAAGTCGCGCACCTGGTAGGACTGCGCCGACCACCGGTCGCCCACGACCCGCAGCTCGGAGCGTTCGATCCGGTCGGTGCGCAGCCACGCGTCGAGCTGCCCGTCGATGACCGGGTAGAACTTCTCCTCCGGCGGGTCCCACGGCTTGAGCAGGTAGTGGTCGAGGTCCACGACGTTGATGGCCTGGATGGCCGCCTCGGTGTCGGCGTAGGCGGTCAGCAGCACGCGCCGCGCGTACGGGTACATGTCCATGGCGGCTTCGAGGAACTGCACCCCGTTCATCTGCGGCATGCGGTAGTCGGCCAGGATGGCCGCCACGTCGTCGCCGCGCAGCCGCATCTCCTTGACGGCCTCGATGCCGTCGAGGGCGGTCTCGGCACGGACGATGCGGTATTCCTGGCCGTAGCGGCGCCGCAGGTCGCGCGCCACTGCCCGCGAGACGCCCGGGTCGTCGTCCACCGTCACGATGACCGGCTTGTCCATGCGTTTTGCCTCTCCCCTTTGGTCCCTGAAACGGCCCCTATGGGAAGCATGTCATGCGCGGGCGACCAGGCGGGAACCCGCTCAGGTCAGCGCTCCTATGATGGGCGGATGGGCACCCGCGAGCGCATCGTCGACGCCGCCGAGCAGGTCGTCCGCGAGTTCGGCATCGTGGGCGCGACCACCAAGCGCATCGCGGCGGCGGCCGGCTGCTCCGAGGCGCTGCTCTACAAGCACTTCCCCGGAAAGGAGTCGCTGCTGCTCGCGGTGCTGCTGGAGCGGCTGCCCGCGCTCGGCCCCGCGCTCACCCGGCTGCGGCTCGCGGCCGGCACCGGCGACGTGGCCGACCATCTCACCGCGTTCACGCTGGCCGCGCTGGAGTTCTACACGCGGGCGGCGGGCATCGCCGCGGGCGTGCTGGCCGACCCCTCGCTCACGGAGGGGTTCCGTACCATGCTCGCCAGGAGCGGGTCGGGCCCGCACCTGCCGATCCTGGCGCTCGCCGACGTGATCGCCGGCGAGCAGGACCGCGACCGGATCGACCGGAAGATCGACGCGGGCGCGGCGGCGTCCATGCTCATGGGCGCCTGCTTCCACCGGGCCAACCTGTCCTACTACGTCGATCCGCCGGACGACGACGCCACCTGGGCCGCTTCGATCGTGCGCACGCTGCTCAGGCGCTGACCCGGGCTCGGGCGCTGATCCGGGCTCAGGCGATGACGCGGCTCTCGCCGCCGTCTACCAGCAGCGACACGCCGTTCACGAACGACGCCCGCTCGCTGGCCAGGAACGCCACGACGTCCCCCACCTCCTCGGGCCGCCCGATCCGGCCCACCGGCACCGACCTGCCGCGTTCGGCGAGGTTCTCCTCGCCGCCCGACGTCTCGCGCAGCCGGTCGGTGTCGATGGGGCCCGGAAGCACGTTGTTGACCAGCACGCCGTCGCCGGCGACCTCGCGGGCGAGCGTGCGCACCACCCCGGCCACGGCCGAGCGGGTGGCGTTGGACAGGGCGAGGCCGTCCAGCGCCTCGCGCACCGACCGGCTGGTGATCGTCACGATCCGGCCCCAGCCGCGCGAGCGCATCTCCGGCAGCACGGCGTGGATCAGGCGTACGGTGCCGAGCAGGTTGCGCTGGACGGCGACGTCCCAGTCGGCGAGGCTCGCGTCGGTGAAGCGGCCGGGCGGCGGGCCGCCCGCGTTGGCGACCAGGATGTCCACCGGGCCGAGCACGTCGCGGGTCTCCTCCACGACGCGCCGGGCGGCCGACGGGTCCTCCACGTCGGCCAGCACGGCGTGCACGACCTTGCCGAACTCCTGGAGTTCCACCACCGCGTCCGCGAGACGTTCGGGGGTGCGGCCGACGACGCAGACGTCGCAGCCCTCGCGCGCGAGGCTCTTGGCCGTGGCGAGTCCGATGCCCGCGCTGCCTCCGGTGACCAGGGCGACCTTGCCCGAGATGCCGAGATCCATGGGCTGACTATAGGGCGTTTTGATCGCCCGGGCGGACCCGGGCGAGTTTGTCCGGGTTGAGGACGCTGTAGATGCCGTGGATCCGGCCGTCCCTGATCTCGATCATGGTGAGCTGGTCGCTCTCGCCGAACCGCGTCCAGACAGCCGCCTGGCCGTTGACGTCCAGCATGCGGGCGCCGCTGTAGTCGTAGCGGCTGAGCAGGCCGCCCAGGAAGGCCACCACCTTGTGCCGGCCGAGGATCGGGCGCAGTGCGGCGCGCACCTTGCCGCCGCCGTCGTTCCAGGCCACGACGTCCTCGTGGAACAGGTCCTTCAGCGCGTCGAGGTCGCCGCCGGACGCCGCCGCCACGAACCTGCGCAGCAGCCGCGTGTGATCCTCCGCCGAGGGCGTGAACCGGTCGCGGCCGTCGGCCAGCCGCACCGAGGCCCGGCGGTGGAGCTGGCGGGCGTTGGCCACCGAGACGTCGACGATCTCGGAGATCTGGTCGTAGGGCAGCTCGAACGCCTCCCGCAGCACGAACACCGCCCGCTCCGGCGGCGACAGCCGCTCCATCAGGTGCAGGGTCGCGTAGGAGACGGTGTCGCGCAGCTCGGCGGTGTCCATGGGCCCGGCCTCGCCCGTCGCGACTGGCTCGGGCAGCCACGGCCCGGTGTACGCCTCCCGTTTCACCCGCGCCGAGCGGAGCTGGTCCAGCGCCAGCCGCGACACCACCGTCACCAGGAACGCCCGCGGCTCCCTGACCTGGTCCCGGTCGGTGCCCTGCCAGCGCAGCCAGGCCTCCTGCACCACGTCCTCGGCGTCCCACATGCTGCCGAGCAGGCGGTAGGCCAGCCCGAGCAGCATCGGCCGGTGCTGTTCGAAGTCCAACTCGGCGTCCGTTCGGGTCTCCACGCCAGGCATCATGCCGTCTCCTCCCGGCAGGTGGAACGCCGGGGCCGCCGGTTCGGCCGTCGCCGGCGGTGACGTCCCGGGATGGTAATGCCGCCACAACCGTGATGAGCTGGGCGAGTGGCAAGAAATCTGATTTTGTCGGGAGGCCTGTTCCACGACTTCGCCGCCACGTCGGCCGCCCTGGCGGAGCTGCTGACCGAGGTGGGGGTCGACTCCGAGATCACCGAGGACATCGCGGGCGCGCTCAGCGAGCCGCCGGAGGTCCAGCTCATCACCGTCAACGCGCTGCGCTGGGGGATGGGCCAGGACCGCTTCGCCGACCTACGCCCCCAGTGGCGCTTCGAGCTGCCGGGCGAGGCCCGCACCGCGATCCTCGACCATCTCGACCGGGGCGGCGGACTGCTGTGCATGCACGCGGCGTCCATCTGCTTCGACGACTGGCAGGGCTGGCCGCGCGTGCTCGGCGGACGCTGGGTCTGGCCCAAGTCGCACCATCCGGCGCTCGGCTGGACGAGCGTGCGCGTCCACGGCTCGCATCCGGTGGTGGCGGGCCTGCGCGACTTCGACGTGGTGGACGAGGTCTACAGCGACCTCGACCTCCTGCCCGACGTCGAGCCGCTGGCCTCGGCGAACGGCCAGCCGCTGGTGTGGGCGCGGCCGGTGCGGCGCGGCCGGGTCTTCTACGACGCACTCGGCCACGACACCCGCTCCTACGACAACGAGGTGCACAGGACGATGCTCAAGCGGGCCGCGCTCTGGCTGCTCAAACAGCCGGTCACGGTGGCGGAGTAGCCGCCCAGCCGCGCCAGCGGGTCACCTCCACCACGACGGCGGGTCCGGCGGGGCGGCGCTCGCGGTACTGCGGGTATTTCGCCGTCAGCGCGTCCAGCGCCTCCTCGCGCTCCGTGCCGGCCGCGGCGACTCTGGCCAGGCCGTCGGCGCGGACCCACCACAGCAGCGACCAGTCCTCGTCGTAGTGGTCGGCCAGCAGGGTGACGCGCGGATCGGCGCGGATGTCGGCCAGCCGGCGCAGGTCGGTGGTCGTCTTCGGCTTGTGGTCCACCGCGTTCACCACGCGCCCTCCGATCACGGCGAACACGACGGGCACCAGGCGCGGCGTGCCGTCGCCGCGCACCGTGGCCAGCCGCGCCACCCGCGCCGCGGCGAACCGGCGCCGCGCCTCCTCCTCGTTCATCCGCCCAGCCCCTCGTCCTGGTCCTTCGTCCTAGTCTCTCGTCAGGCTCTCGAAGCAGGGGCGCAGGAGGGCCAGGATGTCCTCCGCGGGCGCGTCGGCCACCGCGCCGAGCTTGAGCAGGTAGCGGTCCACGACCACGCCCGTCATGATCGCGCCGATCAGCCCGGCGCGCAGGTCGGCGTCGGCGGCGGGAACGGCCTCCTCGATGTCCTCCAGCCATCGGCGGGCCCCCGCCCGGCGTTGACCCCTGCGGCGGCGGCCACCGCGCGGATGGTGGTGCGCTCGTAGCCGCGCTCGACGAAGATCTCGCGGGCCGCGGCGAGGATGCGCTCCTCACTGTCGCGGCGCTGTTCGGCCCGGGTGCGGCGGAGGTGGTGATCGTCGAGTACACCGCGCGCGGCACGGTCACCGCCACCGGCGCGCCCTTCGAGCAGCGGCCCGTGGCGGTGATCCGCGTGCGCGACGGGCAGGTGGTCTCCTACCGCGACTACATCAACCCGCTGCCGCTCCTCAAGGCACTCGGCGGCTGAGCCGTGCCGGGCGGCTGGGCGGCCGGTGTCCGGAACCTACAAGACTGCACGTCGCGGCCCCGGGCACGATGGGCCCATGAACGTGAACCTCGACCTGATCCCCGGCTTCCTCGCGACCCACGCACGGCTGCTCGACCGCAGACGGTACGCGTCGCTCATGGGCGGTGGCGGCGGCGAGGCGGGCGTGCTGGCCGCTCTGGAGGGCTACCGCAACGCGGACGGCGGCTACGGGTGGGGACTGGAGCCCGACCTGCGCTCGCCGGAGAGTCAGCCGGGCGCCGCGCTGCACGCCTTCGAGGTGTTCGAGGAGGTCGCGCCGCGCACCTCCGCGGCGGCCGTGGCGCTCTGCGACTACCTGGAGTCGGTGACGCTGCCGGACGGCGGGCTGCCGTTCGCGCTGCCGCTGACCGTGGCCGACGGCACCGCGCCCTGGTGGGCGGGCGCCGATCCGGCCGTGTCGTCCCTGCAGACCACCGCCGTGTCGGCCGCGGCCGCGCACCGGGTGGCCGCCCACGACCCGGCCGTGGCCGCTCACCCGTGGCTGGCCCGGGCCACCCGCTACTGCCTGGACGCGATCCAGGCGCTGGAGGAGCGGCCGCACGCGTACGTGCTGTCGTTCGCCGTCGGCTTCCTCGACGCCGTGCACGACACCGAGCCCCGCGCCGCGGACCTGCTGAAGCGGCTGGCCGGGTACATCCCGGCGGACGGCCGGGTGCCCGTCGAGGGCGGCACGGCGGACGAGGCGCTGCGGCCGCTCGACTTCGCGCCGTTCCCCGGGCGGCCGGTCCGCGAGCTGTTCGCGCCGGAGGTGATCGCCGCCGACCTCGTACGCCTGGCGGAGGGCCAGCAGGACGACGGCGGCTGGACGGTGGACTTCGCGCGGATCTCGCCCGCCGGGTCCCTGGAGTGGCGCGGCGCGGTCACCGTGCGGGCGGTGCGGCTCCTGCGGGCCAACGGTCTGCTCTGAACAGCTACGTCAACCGGCGGGCCGACTCCGACTCCTGGGCCATGCGGCGCAGCGCGTCGAACGCCTTGCCGTACAGCACCGAGCCCAGCACCAGCGCCTCCACGGCGGCGTCGCGCGGCCCGTCGAAGGGGATGGTGTCCATCTCGACCTCGGCGACCAGCCGGCGCGCCGCCTCGACGTAGGGCCGCAGGTCGACGCGGAGGCCGAGCTGGCGCATCCGCACCAGCGTCTGGGCCAGCTCGTCGCGGGTCGGGGCCTGCGGGTGGATCCGCCAGCCGAGGTCGTCGATGAGGGCGTCCACGTCGGCGCGGGCGGTGCGCCACTCCTCGCCGGGCTCCGGCTCGACCGTGGGGCCGAGGGCGTAGTGGGCGGTGCCGAGCATCTCGTGGATGGGCAGCGCCTCGTCGTCCACGGCCTCGATGATCGTCTTGATCGAGGCCACCGGCAGCTTGCCCACCTCCAGCAGCGCCCTGACGAGGCGGAGCCTGCGCAGGTGCGAGTCGTCGTACTCGGCGCGGGTCGCCGCCGTCTGCGCGCCCTGGTGCAGCAGCCCCTCGCGCAGGTAGTACTTGATCGTGGGGATGGCGACGCCGGAGCGGGAGCTGAGTTCGGAGATGCGCATCCCTGGATGATAGCGCCATTGGATAATACAGCTATCCAGTACGGGCGACGTGGCGGGCCGCGCTGACCAGCTCAGGAACGTCCGCCTGCCGGTTCCAGAGGAAGACCACCTCCAGCGGCGGCACGTCCTCCTTCACCGGCAGGAAGGTCAGGGCGTCCGGCACCGGCGTCCCCTCGTGCACGCAGAGCGTGTAGCCGGCGCCGCGCTTGATCATCGTGATCGCCAGGTCGTGGGTCGCGGCGGACGGGCCGAGCCGGGGATGCAGGCGATGGCGGACGAAGCCCTCCAGGAACCGCCGCGCGCCCGCCACCGCGTCCGACTCCGGCATCACCAGCGGCTCGGCGGCGAGGTCCGCCAGCGACACCGCGTCCGCCCCGGCGAGCGGGTGGTCGCGGTGCATCAGCGCGCGCACGGGGAAGCGGTGGACCAGCATCCGGGCCACGCCGCGCGGCAGCGAGCCGGGGGCGTACCCGAGGCCCGCCTGCAGGGTGCCGTCCACGATGGAGACGATCTGCTCGGCGGTGCTCATGGGGGCCACGCGTAGCCGCAGGCCGTGGAGCTGCGACAGCACGCGGGCGACCACGTCGGCCAGGCCGTCGGCGACGCCGAGGCGGGCGTCCCTGCCGCCGCTCCTGGCCGCCGCCACGGCCCGCTCGAAGGCGTCCACCGCGACCGTGGCCTGGGCGAGGAACGCCTCGCCGGCCTCGGTGAGCTGCACGCCGCTGGAGGAGCGGCTGAACAGCTCGACGCCGACCTCCTTCTCCAGCGCCCGGAGCTGCTCCGACAGCGTGGGCTGGGCGATGTGCAGCGCGGCGGCGGCGCGGCGCAGGCTGCCCGCCCGTGCGATCGCCATGGCGTACCGGACGTAGCGTAGATCCATCGCTCACCTCGGGGTGATGGTGATGGGCTGTCGGAAGATCGCACCTCCGTATTACAAGACGCGACAGCTCCCGTGAAGACGCTCAGTCACCAGGGGAGCGTGACCTCGCCGGGGACAGGGCCGTACGGGCTGGTGGCGGGCGCCGCCGATGGTGCCGGGCCGTCACGGAGGGCGGGCTCCGGGCGGGCCGGGGGCGGGATTGCGGCCGGCCGATACGCGCTTGCCTAGCAAGCGCTTGGCCGGATAGCGTGGGCGGGTGGGAACCCAGGCGTTCGCCGGGCGGGCCGCCGTGGCCGGGATCGGGATGACGGCGCTGACCCGTCGCTCCGGGCGCGCCGAGCTGGAGCTCGCCGTCGAGGCGTGCCGCGCCGCCTGCGCCGACGCCGGCCTGCGGCCCGGCGACGTGGACGCGATGCTCAGCTACCACCTCGGCGACTCCGCGCCCGTCGTCCAGGTCGCCCGCGCCCTCGGCGTCGAACGGCTCGGCTGGCACAACGACATCGCCGGCGGCGGCACGCAGGCGGCCTCGATCCTCGGCGACGCGGCCATGCTGATCCACGCCGGGCTGGCCAGGCACGTCCTGATCTACCGCGCGCTCAACGGCCGGTCCGGCCGGCGCATGAACACCGTCTCCACCGGCCCCCAGGAACGGCTCACGTACGGGCTCGCCGGGCCGATCCCGCTGTTCGCCCTGGCCGCCACCCGCTACCTGCACGAGACCGGCCTGACCGAGGAGCACCTGCACGCCGTCGTCGCCCAGTCCAGGGAGAACGCCAGGGACAACCCCCGGGCGCCGCGGCGGGAGCCGCTGGACCTCGCCGGCTACCTCGCCCGCCCGTACGTCGCCACGCCGCTGCGCACCGTGGACTGCTGCCAGGAGACCGACGGGGCCTGCGCGCTGCTGGTGAGCGGCGAGCTGGACGGGCCACGGGTGCGGGCGGTCGTGCGCGGGGGCGGGCCGGGCTGCTCGTCGATGGACCGGGCGGCCGACGTGAGCGCGATCTTCTCGGCGTACGTGGCCCCCATGCTCTGGGACGCCTCCGGCCTGCGGCCCGCGGACGTGGACGTGATGCTGCCCTACGACGCGTACTCGTGGCTGGTGCCCAGGCAGCTGGAGGACTTCGGGCTGGTCGTCCGCGAGGAGCTGGGGGACTACCTGCTGGAGCGCCACCACGCCTGGGTCAACCCGCACGGCGGCCTGCTGTCGGAGGGCTACGTGCACGGGCTCAACAACGTGGCCCAGGCAGTGAGGGAGCTGCGGGCGGGCCGCCACGAGGTGGCCCTGGTGACCGGCTTCGGCGGCAGCTACGGCAGCGCGGCCCTCCTCACCGCTTGAGAGCGCCGCCCGGAATGACATGTCAAAAATTATCGCCCGAACACCTTGACGGCACCAGATGCTGTGCATAATTTTCACGGCGTGGAACTTCTCACCCGCATCCAGGCCGAACGTCCCGATCTGCCCGACGCTCTCCGCAAGGTGGCCGAGACCATCCTCGCCGCCCCCGCCGAGGCTGCCCGGCTGACGATCGTGGACCTCGCCGAGCGGAGCGGGACCTCCACGGCGACCATCACCCGCTTCTGCCGCGCGCTCGGCTTCGCCGGGTACGCCGAACTGCGCGTCGCCGTCGCCACCGAGACCGGCCGGCAGGCGCGGCAGACCTGGCAGACCGACATCGGCCAGGAGATCCTCCCCGACGACAGCCTCGACAAGGTGCTCGGCGTGGTGTCCGGCAACGACATCCGCCTGATCCAGGAGACCGCCGACCAGCTCGACCTCGCCGTGGTGGAGAAGGTCGCGCAGGCGGTGGCGCGGGCGGGGCGGGTGCTGCTGTTCGGGGTGTCGAGCAGCGCGGCCGTGGCCAGCGAGATGGAGTACCGCCTGCAGCGCATGCGGGTGCCGACCTGGAGCAGGTCCGACGCCCACAGCGCGCTGACCGACGCCGCGCTGCTCGGTCAGGGCGATGTGGCGATCGGCATCTCGCACAGCGGGCGCACCCGCGAGGTCATCGAGGTGCTGGCGGAGGCGGGCAGCCACGGCGCGATCACCGTGGCGGTCACCTCGCAGCCGCGCTCGCCGCTCGCGGAGGTGGCAGAGCTGGTGCTGACCACGGCCAGCCGGGCGACGAGCTTCCGATCGGAGGGGTTCGCCGCGATCCACTCGCAGCTCCTGGTGCTCGACGTCGTGTACGTGTCGGTCGCGCAGCGCACGTACGAGCGCACCAAGCAGGCGTTCGACGTCACCGTCCGCGCCGTCGCCGGACACCGCCTACCGGAAGGGGATTCATGACAATAGATCCGGAACAATACGCCGCGCAGGTCGCCGCCCTCGTCCACGAGCTGCCCGCCGACCCCGAGCTCGACCGCGCCGCCGACCTCTTCACCAAGGCGCTGACCGCGGGCGGCGTCATCCAGGCGTTCGGCTCGGGACACTCCGAGGCCGTCGCCATGGAAATCGCCGGCCGGGCCGGCGGCCTCGTCCCCACCAACCGGCTCGCGCTCAGGGACATCGTCCTGTACGGCGACGCGCCCCGCGCCGAGCTGGACCGCTACGACCTCGAACGCGACCCCGCCGTTGCCCGCACGATCCTCGACCTGGCCCCCGTGCAGCCGCACGACCTGTTCGTCCTCATCTCCAACTCGGGCGTCAATGGCGTGGTCGTCGAGCTCGCCACGCTGGTCAAGGAGCGCGGTCACGACCTGGTCGCGATCACCTCGCGCGCCCACACCGAAGCCGTCCCCTCCCGTCACCCGTCGGGCCGGCGGCTCGCCGACCTCGCCGACGTCGTCCTCGACAACCGCGCGCCCTACGGCGACGCCGTGCTCCCTCTGCCCGGCGGCGGCGCCGTCGGGGCCGTCTCCACCATCACCTCGGCGCTGCTGGCCCAGCTCGTCGTGACCCGCACCGTGCGCAACCTGCTCGACGCGGGCGAGATCCCGCCGGTGTACCTCTCCGCGAACGTCCCGGAGGGCGACGCCCACAACCTCACGCTCGAAGCCCGCTACGCCGGCCGCATCCGGCGCGGCGCCTGATCACCCAGCCTGATCACCCTGCTCCTCCGGGCCTCGCCATGAGGCCAGTCCGGCATGCAAGGAGACACCCCCCATGTCCAGAAAAATCGCCAAAATCGTCCTCTCCTTAGCCCTCCCGCTCGTCCTCCTCGTCGGCGCCCTCGTCACCCCGGCCGGCGCCGCCCAGTCCGTACGCCTCCAGTACCGCACCAGCGCCCCCGGCGCGACCACCGCCCAGTCCGAGCCCTGGTTCAAGCTCTTCAACGACGGCACCACCACCATCCAGCTCAACCAGGTCGTCATCCGCTACTACCTCACGGGCACCGAGACCTACCGCTTCGCCTGCTCCTGGGCCGTGGTGAGCTGTTCGACGGTGACCGGCCGGTTCGTCCGCCAGTCGGGCGCCGACCAGTATCTGGAGGTCGGCTTCACCTCGGGCTCCCTCGCCCCCGGCGCCGACACCGGCGACCTGCAACTGCGTTTCTACCGCGCCGACTGGCAGACGTTCACGCAGAGCGACGACTACTCCTACGGCCCCGGCACCGCCTACGCGAACTGGGACAAGGCGACCGTGCACGTCAACGGCGCGCTCGCCTGGGGCAAGCCCCACGGCACCGAGCCGACGCCGACGCCCACCATCACACCGACCGGCCCCGGCTCGACGGGCGTGCTGTTCGACGACTTCACCTACTCGGGCCCCTCCGACCCGCTGCTCGCCCAGCGCGGCTGGAACGTACGCTCCAGCTCCGGCGGTCCCGGCGTGCCCGGCGCGACCTGGTCGCCGTCGGCCGTCTCGTTCCCCGGCGGCCTGCTGACGCTCGACTCCACCACGAACGGCACCGCCGCCGGCACCGTACAGGCCGAGCTGTCCACCGCGAACCGCAAGTTCTTCGAGGGCACCTACGGCGCCCGTGTGCGCTTCACCGACGCGCCCACCAGCGGCCCCGACGGCGAGCACGTCGTGCAGACGTTCTTCACCATCACCCCGCTCCGCTTCAACCTGGACCCCGACTACGGCGAGCTGGACTTCGAGTACCTCCCGAACGGCGGCTGGGGCGAGCCGTCGAACATCCTCTACACCACGAGCTGGGAGACCTACCAGGGCGACCCCTGGCAGGCCGTGAACACCCACACCGAGGAGCGGGCGAGCTTCGCGGGCTGGCACGACCTGGTCATCCAGGTCTCCGGCGGCCGGATCCGCTACTACGTGGACGGCCGGCTCTTCGCCGACCACGGGGACATCTACTACCCCGAGACCCCGATGTGGATCATGTTCAACCAGTGGTTCATCGACCTCCAGGCGGCCACCGGCACGCGTACCTACCGCCAGCAGGTCGACTGGCTCTACTACAGCAAGAACGAGGTCGTCCCGCCCGCCGACGTGGTGAGCCGGGTCGGCGCCCTGCGCGCCGCCGGCACCGCCTTCCGCGACACCGTCCCCAACTCCTAAGAGGAAGCGCCATGAACAACCGCATCCTGGCGCTGGCGGCCGTGTTCGCGCTGGCCGCCTGCGGCGCCACGGAGCAGCCCCAGAACGCCGCGGGCCCGGTCAAGCTGACCGTCTGGATCATGGACGGCAGCGTCACGAAGGACCTGCTGAAGTCGTTCGAGACCGAGTACGAGGCCGCACACCAGGGCATCGACCTCGACCTGCAGATCCAGGCATGGGACGGCATCGGCGAACGCGTCACCGCGGCCCTGGCCAGCACCGACGCCCCCGACGTGATCGAGGTCGGCAACACCCAGGTCGCCCAGTACTCCGCGAGCGGCGGCGTCACCGACCTGACCGCGAAGATCGCCGAGCTGAAGGGCGAGGACTGGCTGCCCGGCCTGGCCCAGCCGGGCAACGTCGACGGCCACCAGTACGGCATCCCGTGGTACGCCGCCAACCGCGTCGTCGTCTACAACAAGGACCTCTGGGCCAAGGCCGGCGTCAAGGAGCCGCCGAAGACCCGCGACGAGTGGCTGGAGATCACCGCCAAGCTCGACCGGGGCGGCGACCAGGGCATCTACCTGACCGGCCAGACCTGGTACGCCCTGGCCGGCTTCATCTGGGACGAGGGCGGCGACCTGGCCGTCCAGGAGGGCGGCAGGTGGAAGGGCGCCCTCGACACCCCGCAGGCCCTCGCCGGCATGGACTTCTACCGGCGGCTCCAGGCGCTCGGCAAGGGCCCGAAGGACGCCGACGAGGCCAACCCGCCGCAGCACGAGGTGTTCGCGCAGGGCAAGGTCGCCCAGATCATCGCCGTGCCCGGCGTCGCCGCCCGCGTGCTGGAGGTGGAGCCGAAGCTGGCCGGCAAGATGGGCTTCTTCCCCATCCCCGGCAAGACGGCGGACAAGCCGGGCACGGTCTTCACCGGCGGCTCCGACCTCATCGTCCCGGCCGCGTCCCAACGGCAGGAGGAGGCGTACGAGCTGGTCAAGGCCCTGGCCGGGGAGAAGTTCCAGACCGAGCTGGCCAAGGCGATGAGCTTCGTGCCGAACCGCACCTCGCTGGCCGGCGTCCTGGCCGGTGACGAGGGCACCGCCGCCATGGCGGCCGGGGCGGCCAACGGCCGCGCCACCCCCAACACCCCCAACTGGGCCGCCGTCGAGGCCACCTCGGTGATCAAGCAGTACATGACCGCCGTGCTCACCGGCGCCGACCCGGCGACGGAGGCGAAGAAGGTCTCGGACACCATCACCACGACCCTGAACAGCGGATCCTGATGCGGGAGCGCACAACCTCGCTCTGGCCCTACCTGCTCATCGCGCCCGCGGTGGCAGGCGGGGCCTTCCTGCTGCTGTATCCGCTGCTCAAGGCGACGGTGATCTCGTTCCAGCACTTCCGGATGGGCGAGCTGATCCGGGGCGGGGCGACCCTCGCCGGCCTGGACAACTACGCCGAGCTGCTGGCCGGCGAGGAGTTCTGGCGGGTGCTGGGGCGCACCGCCGTCTGGACGGCGATCAACGTCGTGCTCATCGTGACGCTGTCCACGGGCGTCGCCCTCATGCTGGTGAGGCTGCGCCGCGGCCTGCGCCTGGCCCTGATGAGCGCGCTCGCCCTCGCCTGGGCCACGCCGATCATCGCGGCCACGACCGTGTTCCAGTGGCTGTTCCAGTCGGAGCTGGGCGTGGTCAACTGGCTGCTGGTCACGCTCGGGTTCGACTCCTTCCGCGGCTACACCTGGTTCGCCGACGGCACGGCCACGTTCGCGGTGCTGGTGATCCTCGTGGTGTGGCAGTCGGTGCCGTTCGCCGCGCTCACCCTCTACGCCGGGCTCACCACGATCCCGTCCGAGCTGTACGAGTCGGCCAGGATCGACGGCGGCAGCGGCCCGCAGATCTTCATGAAGGTCACCCTGCCCATGCTCAGGCAGCTCTTCGCGCTGGTCGCCTCGCTGGAGGTGATCTGGGTGGCCAAGTGCTTCCCGCAGATCTGGGTGCTCAGCCAGGGCGGCCCGGACGGCGCCACGACGACCCTGCCGGTGTACGCGTTCAAGGTCGCCCGCGTGCTGCACCGCTACGACCTCGGCTCGGCGGTCGCCATGCTCACGGTCGTGCTGCTCGCCGTGGCCCTGGTCAGCAATCTGCGAAGGATGGTGCGCCAGTGAGGCGGCTCCTGCTCAATATGGCGGCGCTGGCGGTGCTCGCCACGACGGTCTTCCCGGTCTACTGGATGTTTCTGACCGCGTTCAAGCCGACCAGGGACATCCAGTCGGCCACCCCCACGTTCTGGCCGGAGCATCCGACCCTGGAGCACTTCGTCACCGCGGTCGAGGCGCCGGGCTTCTGGGTCTACTGGCGCAACAGCCTCGTGGTGACGGCGGCGGCGGTGGTGATCGCGCTGGTGGTGGCGTTGCTGGCGGCGTTCGCGGTGGCGCGGATGCGGTGGCGGGGGCGCTCGGCGTTCGTGGTCGCGGTGTTCGCCGCGCAGATGGCGCCGTGGGAGGCGCTGCTGGTGCCGGTGTTCATCATCGCCCGCGACAGCGAGCTGCTGGACTCGCTGGCCATGCTGAGCGGCGTCTACTTCATGATCACGTTGCCGTTCACGATCGTGACGCTGCGCGGGTTCCTCGCCGCGATCCCGGCGGAGCTGGAGGAGGCGGCGCAGGTGGACGGCTGCTCGCGGCTGGTGGCCTTCCGCCGGGTGATCTTCCCGCTGCTCGCGCCGGGGCTGATGGCGACCTCCCTGTTCGGCTTCATCACGGCGTGGAACGAGTTCGCCTTCGTCAACGTGCTCATCATCAAGGACCAGGACAAGCGGACGCTGCCGGTGTGGTTGTCGTCCTTCCGCGACGTCTTCGGCACCGACTGGGGCGCCACGATGGCGGCGGCGAGCCTGTTCGCGCTGCCCGCGCTGCTGCTCTTCCTGTTCCTGCAGCGGCGGGTGGGCACCGGGATGACGGCGGGGGCGGTCAAGGGCTGAAACAGGGCGAAATGCCGACGCGGCCGGCGACATGTAGAGGGTGTCCCGACACCGACCCCGAGGAGGCCGACCATGGGGACTGCCCGTGGACGATGACCGGAAGATCCGGTTCGAGGCCGTCTACAGACAGACGTACGACCGCATCCTGGGCTACGCCGTCCGCCGCTGCGACTCTCCCGAGGACGCCGCGGACGTGGTGGCCGAGACCTTCGCCATCGCCTGGCGGCGCGTGGACGCGCTGCCGCCCGGCGACGAGGCCCGGCTGTGGCTCTACGGCGTCGCCAGGAACGTGCTGGCCAACCACCGCCGCGGCGAGCACCGCCGCCACGCCCGTCTGGTGGCGTTCGACGCCGGCCTCGCCGATCTGTACGCCCGCGCCCACTCGCCCGCCCACGACCCGCCCGCCGACCTGGAGGCGGTCGTTCAGGCGCTCGCCGTGCTGTCGGACGACGACCGCGAGCTGATCTCGCTGGTCGCCTGGGAGGGGCTGGACCACGGCGAGATCGCCGCCGTCCTGGGCTGCTCGCGCAACGCCGTGCGCATCCGGCTGCACCGGGCGCGCCGGCGGCTGACCAAGGCGCTGGCCGCGGCCGGCGTTCCCGCAGGCCGCATCGTGATGGAGACCGCATGAACGAGTTGACGCGCCTCGCGCGGGTGCGCGACGAGGAACTGACCGGGCAGTCGTCCACGGAGGGGGCGCGGGCCCTGCTCGCCGCGATCACCGCCGGTCACGTGGAGCCCGCTCCGGCCCCCCGTGCCCGCCGGCTCGGTACACCCGCCAGGCGGCTCCTGGCGGGGGCCGCCGCCACGGCGGTGCTCGCCGCCGGGGCGGTGCTCGGCCCGGGCCTGTTGTCCGGTCCGGGCGGCACCGCCGTCTACGCCAGCACCGAGCTGGACATCACCAGGGAGGGCGGCGAGTGGGTGGCCCGCGTCAAGGACGCCTACGCCCAGTACGACGCTTACACCCGGGGGTTCGCCGCTGTGGGCCTCGACGTGCACCTGCAGATCGTGCCGGCCGGGCCGAGCCGGGCCGGTGGCGTGGTGCAGAGCGGGGTGGAGAGCGCGGGCGGCGCCACGGGAGAGAGCACGGCGATGAGGACCGGCAGCGAGCCGTCGGGATGTGTCGTAGGGCGGCCCGGCTGCGTGCTGGTGATCAGGCTGCCGGTCACGTTCGAGGGGCGGGCCTGGGTCAAGCTCGGCCGCGCCGCGCGGCCGGGGGAGGCGTACGAGGCTCCGGGACGCGCGGACGCCGAGGGCGAGCCCCTGGAGGGCGTCGAGATCGGCGGGCGGACCGTGGGCGAGGTGAGCGCGGCGGCGCGGGCTCGCGGCCTGGAGGTCGTCTACCAGCTCATCACGCCGTCCCCGAACGGCGGCTTCTCGGCGCGGCCGGGACAGGAGGCGTCCGGGGTGGGACCAGGCTGGTACGTCTGGGACGCCGAGTCCATCCGCGACGGCGCGGTCCGCCTCCTGGTGACGAAGGAGCACCTGGCGAGGAACCCGGTCCGCGGCGAGGCGTTCCCTACGGACTGAGCCCCGTGAAGGCGCCGTGCCGCGCCTTCGCCTCGCCCTCCTCCAGCAGCGGGCGGGCCGCCAGCCAGGCGGCCGCCCCGGCCGCGTCGCGGGCGGTGCCGATCGGCACGTCGGGCAGCCGCGCGGTCACGGCCGCGCGCACCGGCCCTTCGCTGGTCAGCACGCTGCCGGCGAGCACCACCGGGCCGGAGACGTGCACCCGGCGCAGCGTGGCGGCCAGCCGGTCGGCGGCGTCCTCGACGATCGTGACGGCCATCGGGTCGCCCGCCGCGGCGGCCCTGCTGACCAGCGCGGCGAGGGTCGCCAGCCGCATGTGGTCGGCCTGCGCCAGCCGGACGATCCGCGAGGCGACCGCGCGCGGCGTGTCCGGCCGTTCGGCGCCGAGGAAGTCGCGCGCGACCAGGGGCACCAGCCGCTCCGCCGGGTCGTCGATCGCCGTGACCGGCAGGCCGCGGTCGAAGGCGTCCACCACGGCCATCGCCGCCGCGCGCCCGATCCAGAACCCGGAGCCGGCGTCGGCCAGCAGCCAGCCGAGCGCGTCGGCGACGGCGTCGAGCCGGAAATCGGCGATCCTGGCCGCCGCCGCGCCGGTGCCGGACAGCAGCAGCGCGCCGTCGGGCTCGGCGGAGCCGGCGACGTACCCGATGAGCAGGTCGCCCTCGCACCGCGGCCCCTCGGCGACGCCGTGGTCCGCCCAGACCTTCGCCAGCTCCGGCGTCAGCTCGGGCACGTGCCCGGCGACCCCGGCCAGCGAGGCCACGACCCGCCCGCTGTCGAGCCCGGCGAGCGCGGCCGACAGCGCCTCCTCGACGGCGGCCACCGCCTTGACCATCCCGTGGGCGGTGGGGTTGCCCGCGCCGGCCCGCGCGTAGCCCACCCGCGTGCCGTCGAGCGTGTGCACGGCGACCCGGGTGGAGGTGGCTCCGGCGTCCACGCCGATCACCAGCGCTCCGCCCACTCCCGATTTCGTCACGGTCCGAGTCTGGGGGTTGACTACGCCGGTTAGCAAGAATAATTTTCGCCGCAAGGCCGGGTATTCGGAAGGAATATTCGTGACTTCAGGTGCGCTCGGACGCGTCGAGACAGAACTACCCGGTTTGCCGGAGGCGTTGCGCCGGGTCGGCGAGGTGATACTCGGCGACCCCGCCGAGGCCGCGCGATCGACGATCATCGCGCTGGCCGAGCGGGCCGGCAGCTCGCCCGCGACCGTGACCAGGTTCTGCCGGGCCTTCGGCTTCTCCGGCTACGCCGAGCTGCGCGTCGCCCTCGCCACCGAGACCGGCCGCGCCGCCCAGGCGGGCTGGGGCGCGGGCGTGGGCCACGAGATCGGGCCCGACGACCCGCTCGACAGCGCCATCGAGGTCATGGCCGCCGCCGACACCCGCCTCATCCAGGACACCGCCGCCCAGCTCGACCTGGACACCGTGGCCCGGGTCGCCGACGCGATCGTGGCGGCTCCCCGGGTGCTCCTGGTCGGCGTCTCCACCAGCGGCGACGTCGCGAGGATGCTGGAGGGGCGGCTGCGCAGGATCGGCGTCCCCGGTTGGAGCGCGGGCGACGCGCACGTGGCCCTGGCGGAGGCGGCGCTGCTCAAGGAGGGCGACGTGGCCGTCGGCGTCAGCCACCGGGGCCGCACCCGCGAGGTCATGGAGGCGCTGGCCGAGGCGGGCAGTCACGGCGCGCTGACGGTCGCGGTCACCTCCTTCCCGCGCAGCCCGCTGGCCGAGCTGGCCGACCTGGTGCTGACCACCGCCAGCAGGGAGACGACGTTCCGGCTGGGCGGGCTGGCCGCCGTCCACTCACAGGTCTTCGTGCTGGACGCCGTGTACGTGGCCGTCGCCCAGCGCACCTACGAGCGCACGAACGAGGCGTTCGAGCGCACGATCAGCGCCGTGGAGAGTCACCGGGTGGAAAGAGGCTGAATGTCGTACGTCAACGAGGTCCTGGAGCTGGCCCGGCGGGTCGCGGAGAGCCAGGCGGAGCCCGTCCGGCGCGCCGCCGCGCTGCTGGTGGCCGCGCTCAGGGATGGCGGGGTGGTCCAGGCGTTCGGCTCCGGCCACTCCGAGGCCGTCGCCATGGAGATCGCCGGACGGGCCGGCGGCCTCGTGCCGAGCAACCGCCTCTCGCCCCGCGACCTGGTCCTGTACGGCGGCCGCCCGCCGGGCGTGCTCACTCCCGAGCTGGAACGCGACCCCGCCGTCGCGCACGAGATCTACGCGCTCGCGCCGGTCGCGCCGCAGGACGTGTTCGTGCTGATCTCCAGCTCCGGCATCAACGGCGCGGTCGTCGAGCTCGCCCGGCTCGTCAAGGACCGCGGCCACCCCCTCATCGCCCTCACCTCGGTCGCGCACAGCGCCGGGATGACCTCGCGTCACCCGTCAGGATCCAAGCTCATGGACCTGGCCGACGTCGTGCTGGACAACGGCGCGCCGTACGGTGACGCGATCCTCGACCTGCCCGGCGGCGGCAGTTACGGCGCGGTGTCCACGATCACCTCGGCGCTGCTGGCGCAGATGGTGGTCACCGAGGCGGTGGACGAGCTCGTCGCGCTGGGGGAGACGCCCCCGGTCTACCTGTCCGTGAACGTGACGGGCGGTGACGAGCACAACAAGGCCCTGGAGAGCCGCTACCAGGGCCGCATCAGGCGCGGAGCGTGACGATCCGCGAATCGTAAGAAGTCAGGAGTAGCCGTTATGCCCACCCCCCATATCAGCAGGCGTGAACTCCTCCGTGGCGCGGCCCTCGTGCCCGTGGCCGGCGCGCTCGCCGCGTGCGCGACCCCCGCCGCCAAGCCCGCGGCGTCCGGCTCGGCCGCGCCGGTCGCGACCAGCGCCGCCAACCCCTTCGGCGTGGACGGCAAGAAGCCGCTGGAGGTGTGGATCTTCGACGGCGGCTTCGGCCAGGACTACGCCAAGAACATCCACCAGCCGCTGTTCGCCGCCAAATATCCCGAGGTCGCGATCAAGCACAACGCGACCAAGGAGATCACCAAGGTCCTCCAGCCGCGCTTCGCCGGCGGCAACCCGCCCGAAGTGATCGACAACTCCGGCGCGAACGCCATGGACTTCGGCGCGCTCGCCCAGGACTCCCAGCTCCAGGACCTCACGCCGCTGCTCGACGCCCCGAGCTGGGACGACCCCAACGTCAAGGTCCGCGACACCATCGACCAGGCCGTCATCGACCTCGGCACCTACGACGGCACCTTCAGCGTGCTCGGCTACGTCAACTACATCTTCGGCATCTGGTACTCGCAGAAGGCGTTCCGCGACAACGGCTGGGAGCCGCCCAAGACCTGGGACGAGTTCCTCAAGCTCTGCGAGACCATCAAGAAGTCCGGCAAGATGGCGCCCTTCACCTACGCCGGCAAGTTCCCCCAATACCTGTACGAGCCGCTGCTCACCATGGCCGCCAAGATCGGCGGCAACGAGGTGCTGGTCAACATCGACAACCTGGAGGACGGCGCCTGGACCAGCGAGGCCATGAAGACCTCGGCCACCGCCTGGGCCGAGATCGGCGCCAAATACCTCCTGGAGGGCACCCCCGGCCTCGACCACGTCCAGACCCAGACCGCCCAGAACAAGTACAAGGTCGCCATGCTGCCGTCCGGCTCCTGGCTGGAGAACGAGCAGAAGACCACCACCCCGGCCGACTTCGAGTACGGCATGTTCCCCATCCCCGACATCACCGGCTCCGACGCGATGCCGTACGGCACCCTGCACAGCCAGCCGAGCGAGAACTTCATCGTCCCGTCCAGGTCCGCCAACCCGCAGGGCGGCATGGAGTACCTGCGCGCCATGCTGTCGAAGAAGGCGGCCGGCGACTTCAGCGAGCTGGTCAAGACCGTCTCGGTGGTCAAGGGCGCGGGCGATGGCCGTCAGCTCTCCCCGGGCGCGGCCAGCGCCACCAAGGCGTTCGCCGACGCCGGGCAGAACGTCGTCTACTACCGCTGGCAGACCTGGTACGCCCAGCTCAAGGACGAGGCCGTCGCCGCCACCGGCGAGCTCATGACCGGCGGGCTCAAGCCGGAGGCCTACCTGGAGCGCCTGCAGAAGAAGGCCGACGACATCAAGAAGGACTCCTCCGTCAAGAAGTACAAGCGCTGATGCTGTTCAACAGATATCGCCGTGGGCTGTTCATCACCTCGTTCCTGGCAGCCCCGGTGATTCTCTACCTGGTCTACGTGATCTCGCCGTACGCCCAGGCGTTCTACATCGCGATGACCGACTGGCGGGGCGTGACGGCCACGCCCGCCTTCGTCGGCCTGGACAACTTCGTCCGGCTGTTCGGCGACGACATCTTCTGGAAGGCCGTCACGCACAACGCGGCCCTGCTGGTGCTGCTGCCGCTGAGCACGATCGTCATCGCGCTGTTCTTCGCCTTCCTGCTCAACGTGGGCGGCGCGCAGGGCGTGACCGGCATCCGCGGGTCGAAGTTCTACCGCGTGGTGTTCTTCTTCCCGCAGGTGCTGGCCGTCGCCGTGGTGGCGGTGCTGTTCCAGCAGGTGTTCCGGCCGGACGGCAGCGGCATGCTCAACGGCCCGCTCATGGCGCTCGGCATCAAGCCGATCGGGTTCCTGTCGGACCCGGACGTGGCGTTCTGGTCGGTGCTCGGCGTCATGGTGTGGCAGGCCGTCGGCTTCTACGTCGTGCTGTTCTCCGCGGGCCTGGCGAGCATCCCCCGTGACATGTTCGAGGCGGCGCAGATCGACGGCGCCGGCCGGCTCAGCCTCTTCTTCCGCATCACGCTCCCGCTGCTCTGGGACACCCTTCAGGTCGCCTGGGTCTACCTCGGCATCCTCGCCCTGGACGTGTTCGCGATCGTGTGGGTGATGACCGACCAGCACGGCGGCCCCGACTGGTCCACCACGGTCATGGCCGCCGAGATCTACCGCAACGCCTTCCAGTACTTCCGCTTCGGCTACGCCTCCGCCCTCGGCGTGATGATGTTCGTCTTCATCGTCGGGTTCTCCGTCCTGTCGCTGCGCCTGTCCAGGCGCGAACGAATCGAGTACTAGAGATGAGCACGACGACGACGTCATGGACGGTGGCGAACTCGCGCAGGCTCGCCCGGCGGGAGCGCAGGAGGCGGCTCGGCCCGCTGGGCGTGCTCACGCACGTGGCGCTGCTGGTCTGGACGCTGCTGGTGATCGTGCCGATGGTGTGGACGTTCCTGGCCTCGGTCAAGAGCGAGGACGAGATCTTCGGCGACGCCTGGTCGCTGCCCGCCGCCCTGCGCTGGGACAACTTCGCGCGGGCCTGGGAGCAGGCGCACATCGGGCAGTACATGCTCAACAGCGTGGTCGTGGTGGCGTTCAGCACGTTCGGCACGATGCTCGTCGGGTCGATGGCGGCGTACGTGCTGGCCCGCTACCCCTTCCGCGGCAACCGGGCGGTCTACCTGCTGTTCGTGTCGGGCCTGGCCTTCCCCGTCTACCTGGCGCTGACGCCGCTGTTCTTCGTGGTCCAGAACATGGGCAACGTGCCGGTCGTCGGGCCGTTCATCGGGCTCAACACGCACGCCGGGCTCGTGCTGGTCTACATCGCGTACTCGATGCCGTTCACCGTCTTCTTCCTGTCGGCCTTCTTCCGTACGCTGCCGACGGCGGTGGGTGAGGCGGCCATGGTGGACGGGGCGTCGCACACGCGGGTGTTCTTCCAGATCATGCTGCCGATGGCGCGGCCGGGCATCGTCAGCATCACGATCTTCAACGTGCTGGGCCAGTGGAACCAGTACCAGCTCCCGCTGGTGCTGCTCCAGGAGCGGGACAAGTGGGTGCTCACCCAGGGCATCGCCGACATCTCGACCGCCGCCGGCTACGACCAGGACTGGTCGGCCCTGTTCGCCGCGCTGACCCTCGCCATCCTGCCGATGCTGATCGTCTACACGGTCTTCCAGCGCCAGATCCAGGCGGGTCTGACCGCAGGCGCGGTGAAATAGGCGGGATGTGATGAGTTGGGCCGGTGCGCGCAAATGGCTCGCGCGCCCGGCCCGCCCGCTCTAGGGTGCCGGATGTGACTGGCGACATCCGCGCGTTGCTGGCCCGCCACCTCCCCGGCTACGAGGTCGGCTCCGTCCGCCCGCTCGGCCGGGGCCTCGACCACACCGTGCACGAGGTCAACGGCGAGCTGCTGATCCGGCTGCCCAGGGCGGCCGACCCTCAGACGCTCCGGCGGGAGGTGGACCTCCTGGCGGCCGTCGCCGGGCTGTCGCCGCTGCCGGTGCCCGAGGTCGTCTTCGCCGACGCAGAGGCGGGCGCCATCGCCTACCGCAAGCTGCCCGGCGAGTCGCTCGACACGTGCCCGCCGGAGCGTCCTGAGCGGCTCGCCGAGCCGCTGGGGCGTTTCCTCGCCGCCCTGCACGCCGCCGACCCCGGCCGCATGGGCGAGCTCGCCCCGCTCGACCTCTACCCGGCCGCGACCCTTCTTGAGGAGGCCGAGCTGGACTACCGCGACGTCGAGCGGCACGTCCCCGAGGACCAGCGTCCCCTGGTCGAGCGGTTCCTGGCCGAGGAGCCGCCGGGCGAGCCCCGCTCGCCGCGCTTCTGCCACAACGACCTCGGCGCCGAGCACATCCTGGTGGACGCCGCGACGGGCGCGGTGACCGGCGTCATCGACTGGAGCGACGCCGCCGTCACCGATCCCGCGCACGACTTCGCCCGGCTCTACCGCGACCTCGGCCCCGAGGTCTTCGAGCTGGTCGTCGCGCACTACCCGCCCTCTCTGGACGAGGACGACCGCGCCCGCGTGCGTTTCCACGCCCGCTGCGCGCTGATCGAGGACCTCGCCTACGGCCTCAGCACCGGCCCCCGCCACTATGCCGACGCCGCCCTCGCCCACCTGCCCTGGACGTTCGCCTGACCTCCGGCCCGGCTCAGACCTCGGCGCGCAGGCGGCGGGCCGCCGCGACCACGTTGGCGAGCGCCGCCTCGACCTGCTCGTACGTCCGCGTCTTCAGCCCGCAGTCCGGGTTGACCCACACCCGGCCGGCCGGCAGCGCCCGCAACGTCCTGCGCAGCAGCTCCTCGACCTCCTCGGCCGAGGGCACCCGGGGCGAGTGGATGTCGTAGACGCCCGGCCCGAGCCCGCGCCCGAACCCCTCCACCGCGTCCAGGATGCGCGCCCCCGACCGGGCCGACTCGATGGTGGTCACGTCGGCGTCCAGCCCGTCGATCGCGGCCAGGATCTGGTCGGCGTCCGAATAGCACAGGTGCGTGTGGATCTGCGTGCTGTCACCGGCCCCCGACGTGGCCCTCCGGTACGCCGCCACCGCCCACTCCAGGTATTCCTCCTGGGCCGCCCGCCGCAGCGGCAGCAGCTCGCGCAGCGCCGGCTCGTCCACCTGGATGATCGGCACCCCGGCCGCCTCCAGGTCGGCCACCTCCTCCCTGACGGCCTCCGCCACCTGGAACACCACGTCGCGCAGCGGCAGGTCGTCGCGGCGGAACGACCAGGCCACGATCGTCACAGGACCGGTCAGCATGCCCTTGACCGGCCGGTCCGTCAGCGACCGCGCGTACTCGGCCCACCGGACGGTGATCGGCGCCGGCCGGCGCACGTCGCCGTGCAGGATCGGCGGGCGGGTGCAGCGCGAGCCGTAGGACTGGACCCAGCCGTTCCTGGTGACCGCGAAGCCGTCGAGGCGCTCGGCGAAGTACTGCACCATGTCGTTGCGCTCGGGCTCGCCGTGCACGAGGACGTCCAGGCCGAGCCGTTCCTGCAGCCGAATGGCCCGCTCGATCTCGGCGGCGACGCGCCGCTCGTAGGCGTCCTCGGCCAGGGTGCCCGCCGCGACGGCGGCGCGGGCCTCGCGCAGCTCCCCGGTCTGCGGGAACGAGCCGATCGTGGTGACCGGCAGCGGCGGCAGCCCGAGGCGCGCGGCCTGCGCCGCCGCCCGCACCGGGTACGGGGCCCGGCCCTCCGAGGGCGGCGGGTCGGCCAGCGCCACGGACGGCCCGTACTCCTGGGACAGGGTCGCGGGCAGGTCGTCCAGCGCCGCCGCCAGCGCGACGACCTCGGCCACCTTCTGGTCGGCGAAGGCGAGGCGGGCCCGCAGCGCCGGATCCAGCTCCGGCTCGTCGGCCACGTCGTGGGGCACGTGCAGCAGCGAGCACGACGTGCTCACCGCGACCCGCTCCGCCCCGGTCGCCGACAGGGCCGCCAGCGCGGCGAGCGCCCGCTCCGCCGGGGTCCGCCACACGTCCCGTCCGGACACCACGCCCGCGACCACGGTCTTGCCCGTCAGGTCGGCGACGGGGACGCCGCCCCGTACCAGATCCAGGCCGATCGCCTCCACCGGCGTGGCCGCCAGCGCGGGCAGCGCCGCGCCCAGCTCGCCGAAGTACGACGCCACGAACAGCCGGGGCCGCGCCCGCACCGCGCCCAGCCGTTCGTAGGCGGCGCGCACGGCGGCCAGCTCCTGCGGCGTCCGGTCGGCCGCCAGCGCGGGCTCGTCGAGCTGCGCCCAGGCCACGCCCTCGGCGGCCAGCTCGCCCAGCAGCTCCTCGTAGAGGGGGAGCACGTCGTCCAGCCGGTCGAGCGCCCCGGCGAGCAGCACGAACGTCACCGGTCCCACGAACACGGGCCGGGTCTCGAAGCCGAGGGCACGCGCCTCCCGGATCTCGCCGAGCGGCTTGGCGGCGTCCAGCTTGAGCGTGATCTCCGGGCCGAGCTCGGGGACCAGGCAGTGGTAGTTCGTGTCGAACCACTTCGTCATCCGCAGCGGCGCGAGCCCGTCGGTGCCCCTGGCCATCGCGAAGTAGGGGTCGGCGGCCTCCCGGTAGCGCTCCGGCACCGCGCCGAGCAGCACGGCCGTGTCGAGCACGTGGTCGTACAGGGAGAACGTGTTGGACGGCAGCCCCTCCAGCCCCAGCCCGGCCAGCCTGTGCCAGGTCCGGGCGCGCAGCTCGGCCCCGGCCCGTTCCAGCTCGGCCCGCGTGCTCTTCCCGTCCCAGTACGACTCCAGCGCCCGCTTCAGCTCCCTGCGCGGCCCGATCCGCGGATATCCCAGCACGGTGGACGTCGGAAACGGCGTCATCTTGTCCTCGGCTTCCTCTTCTGCGTACGAGTGATCGCCGTGATCGTGCCGACCCGGGACCGGGTGGTGCACCATGGATCGATGCTGCTTATGCTCAGGGAGATCCACTGCTTCACGCGGGTCGCCGCCCGGCTGAGCTTCTCGGCCGCCGCCGCGGACCTGGGCATGTCGCAGCCGGCGATGAGCCAGGCCATCACCCGCCTGGAGCGCGCCGCCGGGGTCCGCCTCTTCGAGCGCTCGGCCCGCGAGGTGCGCCTCACCGCGGCGGGCAAGGCCCTGCTGCCCTACGCCGAGCAGGCGCTGGAGTCGGTCACCGCGTTCACCGCCGAGGCCGCCAGGCTCGCCCGCCCGACCATTCACCTGGCTTATCCACCGCTCGTCGGGACGCTCGCCGCCCGCGTCGCCCGCCGCCTCGCCGGGCGCGGGCCGTCGATGGGGCCCTCGATCGGGGTGGAGCTGCGGGCGGCCGGGCGCGCCGAGGCCGCGCGGGCGCTGGCGGCGGGCGAGGTCTCCGCGGCCATCCTCGCCACGCCGGCCCCGGCCGCGTTCGTCACGGCGGCCCGCTTCCACGTGACCGTCGACCATGTGGCGGTGCCCGCCGGCCACCGCCTGGCCGCCCGGTCCCGGCTGGCCCCGGACGACCTGGCCGGCCAGACCCTGCTCACCCCGTCCGCCCGCCCGTGGGCCGGGCTGCCAGGCCACGTCCGGCTGGTGCCCGACGACGACTTCGCCGCCGGCCTCGACCTGGTCGCGGCCGGCGCGGGCGTGCTGCCGATCCCGCAGCTCCTGGTCCGCGCCGTGCGCAGGGACGACGTGCGTTTCGTGCCGCTGGAGGCGGGCGAGCTGCGGATCACGTACGCGCTGGCGTGGTCGAGGGAACGGGTGACGCCCGAGCTCATGGCCCTGGTGCAGGCCGTCCAGGACGCTCTGTGGACCAGGTAGGGGCCTGACTCCTCAGCCTTGGCCGCGCACCTTGGCGTAGTGGCGCGCGGCGCGCGCCCGGTTGCCGCAGCCGGCCGAGCACCACTCGCGCCGCGTGGTGTCGCGGACGAAGTGCAGCACGCAGCCGGGGCCGTGACAGGCGCGCAGCTCGTGGCGGAGCGGTCCGGCGAACAGGACGACGGCCTCCTCGGCCAGCGCGGCGATCGCGGCCGCGACGGGCCGGCCCGCGGTGCAGACCGTCAGGTGCGGTTCGGGAGTGGTGCGCAACTCGTGCCAGCGCGGGGTCCGGCGCGCGTGCCCGTTGAGCGCCGCCACGGCGGCGGGGTCAGGATCACGACCGGCGACGGTCGCGACGGCGAGGGCCCGGACGGCGTCCCGGACCTCCCTGGCGGTGTGCAGGTCGCCGTCGCTCACCTCACGCAGGTCGGCGTCGGTGAGCGGGACCGCCAGGCGCGGGCGCATGTCGCGCAGCCACGCGGCCAGGTGCTCGGTGCTCTGCAGGCCGTCCTTGGGGCGGCCTCTCGCCGCGTACGAGGTGTTGGCGAGTTCGATCGGCGGCGGTTCGCCGAGGAGCGGGGCGCCGCCGCTTGCCAGGTGAGCCACTTCCACTTTTCTAACGCTACCCGCGAGTTGACACCATGAGAAACCGTCTGCCATATTTCTAACGCCTCCAACGGCGGTAGTCCGTTAGAAATCGCGCTCACTCTGGAGAATCCTCATGACCACGTCAGCCCTGCAGACCGGACACGTCGCCCTGAACGTGACCGACCTGGCACGTTCCACCGCCTTCTACCGTCAGGTCTTCGGCTTCGAAACCCTGGGCGAGCAGACCGAGGGCGAGCGCAGGTTCGCCTTCCTCGGCCGCGACGGAGCCCTCGTGCTGACGCTGTGGCAGCAGAGCGACGGCGCCTTCCCCACGGACCGCCCCGGACTGCACCACCTGTCGTTCCAGGTGCCCGACCTCGAGGCGGTCCGCCGCCACGAGGCCGTCCTGCGGGACCTCGGCGTGAAGTTCGCCTACGACGGGGTCGTCCCGCACGGCGAGGGCGCGTCCTCCGGCGGCGTCTTCTTCACCGACCCGGACGGCATCCGCCTGGAGATCTACGCGCCGACCGGCGCCGAGACCGCGGCGGCGCCCGTGCAGGGCGCCCCCACCTGCGGCTTCTTCTAAAAGACCGCCCGGGCCGCGCGCCGCGGCCCGGGCCCCGCCAAGGAAAGGGTTCGCATGTTCCATCGAGGCGAGCATGCCGTCCAGCGCCGCGCCGGTATCACCGTAGACGGCTGGGGGTCGGCGGGCGTGGGCGCGACCATCCCCCAGGTGGCCGCGGACTTCCTCGGTCAGCAGCGCCTGGTGGTCATCGCGGCCGTGGACGACACGGGCGCCGCGTGGGCCGGCGCGCTCACCGGGCCGCCGGGATTCGTCACCGTGCCCGACGACCGCACCGTCATCGCCGACCGGCTGCCCGGAGCCGGCGATCCGCTCGCCGGCCTCTTCGGCGCCGAGCGGCCGGTCGGCCTGCTCGCGATCGAGCCGGCCACCCGGAGAAGGATGCGGGTCAACGGCCGCGCCCACGACGACCACGGCCGCCTGGCGATCCACACCGAACAGGTGTACTCGAACTGTCCGAAGTACATCCAGACCCGCGCCCACGCCGACGACGCCCCCTCGGTCAGCAGGACAGTGCTCGTCACCGACGAGCTCGCCGCCGGCCACCGACGGTGGATCGCCGAAGCCGACACGTTCTTCGTCGCCACCTACGCGGCCGGGCTGGGGGCCGACGCCTCGCACCGGGGCGGCAACCCCGGCTTCGTCCGCGTGACCGGCGACCGCCGGCTGACCTGGCCCGACTACGTGGGCAACGCGATGTACATGACGTTGGGCAACCTCGAACTCGAACCGCGCTGCGGGCTGCTCTTCCTCGACTGGGAGAACGGCCACACCCTGCACCTGACCGGCCGCGCCCACGTGGACTGGGACCCGGACAGGGCGGCCGCCGTGCCGGGCGCGCAGCGCCTGATCGACTTCGACGTCGAGAAGGTCGTCCACATCGCCGGCGACGTCCCCCAACGGTGGTCGTTCGGCAAGTACTCCCGCTTCAACCCCGCCTGACCCGCTGAAAGGCAACCATGCGTGTCCGTGTCGACCTGACCCTGTGCCAGACCCACGCCCAATGCGTGTTCGCCGCTCCGGAGGTGTTCGCCCTCGACGACGATGACGAGCTGGTGTACGACGCCACACCCGGCGACGCGTCGTGGCCCGCCGTCGAGCAGGCCGCTCGGGCGTGTCCCGTACAAGCCATCTTCCTGGACGGAGACTGACCCATGCGCCGCGTCGCGATCGCGGGCGCCGGCCTCGCCGGACTGACCGCCGCACAGGAGCTCCGCCGGCTCGGCCACGACGGCGAGATCAGCATGATCGGCGCCGAGCGCCACCGGCCCTACCGGAGGCCGCCGCTGTCCAAGGAGTACCTTCTCGACGACACCACCGACGTCGCCCTCGCCGGGACCGACGAGCTGAGCGCGACCTGGCTGCTGGGCCACCCGGCGACCGGACTGGACCTGGCCGGCCGCCGGGTGCGCCGCGGCGCCCTGCCGCCCGTCCCTTTCGACGCCCTGGTGATCGCCACCGGGGTGCGCGCCCGCACCCTGCCGGGCGCCGGCGAGCTGCGCGGCGTGGTCACGCTGCGCGGCCTCGACGACGCCCTGGCGTTGCGCGCCGCGCTCGCCGGCCGTCCCCGCGTGGTCGTCGCCGGAGCCGGGTTCCTCGGCTCCGAGGTCGCGGCCACCCTGCGCGCCCTGGACTTGCCGGTCACGCTGGTGGAACCGGACTCGGTGCCGCTGCGTCGGCCGCTGGGCGAGCAGGTCGGCGCGATCGTCGCCGGCCTGCACCGCGCCCACGGCGTGGACCTGCGGCTCGGCCGGCGCGTCGCCGGCGTCACCGGCGCCGGGCGGGTGGAGCGGGTGCACCTCGACGACGGCACGGCGCTGCCGGCCGACCTGCTCGTCGTGGCACTCGGCGCCGAACCCGAGACCGAGTGGCTCCGCGGCTGCGGCCTGCGCCTGGACCACGGCGTCGTCGTCGATCACCTCGGGCTGGCCGCGCCACGGGTGGCCGCCGCCGGCGACGTCGCCCGCCGGCCGTCCGCGCTGCTCGGCGGGGAGCTCGTCCGGGTGGAGCATCACGGCAACGCACTCGAACAGGGCGCGCAGGCGGCCCGGGCGCTGCTCGGCGTCGCCGCCCCCTTCGACCCTGTCCCGTCGTTCTGGTGCCACCTGTACGGCCACCGGCTGCAGTCCGTCGGCTTCACCGGGGCCGGTTACGACCTGCGGTTGGTCACCAGGGAACCTGACGGCCGCTTCTTCGCCGAGTACCACCGCGACGGACGCCTCGTCGGCGCGGTGACCGCCGGTTTCGTGCGCCGGCTGACCGCGTGCCGCCGGCTGCTCGACGAGGAGTCACGTCAGCCGCCGATGCCGCCCTCCGGGCCCTCTTCCATGACCGGCCCGCCGGGAACGACCTCGCAGGGCGCAACCGGGCCGGTCGCCACCCGGTAGCGCGTCTGACCCGGCTCGATCTGCTCCGGATGCGGCCTCCAGTAGTCGTCGACTCCGGCGATCGGCGTCAGAGGACGGTGATGCCCCGGGCGGCGAGGATGGCGTTGGCCTGGGTCTGGTTGATCACCGCGCCCGCGAAGGCGCGCAGCTTGGCGTCGTCGGGCTGCCCGAGGTCGGCGCCCCGCAGGTCGGCCTTGGCGAACGTGGTGCCGAGCAGCCGGGTGCCGATGAAGCGGCAGTCGCTGAAGGTGGCGCCGGTGAAGTCGCAGCCCGACAGGTCGGCGTCGTCGAAGCGCACGCCCTCGACCAGCTCGCCCCGCAGCGAGCAGCCGCCGAGGTTGGCGAGGGTGAGGTTGGAGCGGGACAGCCGGAAGCCGGTGCCGCGCGAGGCGGTCAAGGAGGCGCCGATCATGCGGCAGCCGGTGAAGGAGGCGTCGGTGACCAGCGCCCCGGCGAACTGTGCCGAGGACAGATCGACGTCGGTGAAGGAGGCGTCGATGAGGTCGGCGTCGTTGAAGCGGACGCGCATCCCGCCCCCGCCGGTGAACACCGCCCCGTCGAGGTCGGCCCGGCGGAAGTCGGTCTGGTCGAGCACGCACGCGTCGAAGACGGCCCCGGCCAGCGAGGCGCCCCACAGGTCGGTCTCGGTGAGGTCGCAGCCGCGGAAGACGTGCGGCTCGCCGGGCGGCAGCCGCTCGCTCAGCGCCTTGCGTGAAAGGTCCTCGCCGTCGAACTCCACGGCTCAGAGCCTACCGGTCAGCACCTCCGCCGCCGCCTGGCCGCAGACCCGGGCCGAGCCGTACGTGGAGACGTGCGCCGCGCCGAGGTCCGCCCGCGCGGGCAGGCCCATCTCGACCACGACCGCGTCCGGGCGGGCGCTCAGCAGGTGCCGCAGCGCCTCGCCCTGCCAGGCGTAGCGGTGGGCGTCGCGCACCACGACCACCAGCGGGCGGCCGATGGCCGCGCCGAGCAGGCGCTCCAGCGCCGCGCCCGTCGCCTCGGCGGCGGTCAGCCGGGCGACGGTGGTGCCGGGCAGCAGGCGCGACAGCGGCTCGCCGACGCCCCACGGGGTGCCCTTGTCGATGGCGAGGTTCATCTCGGGCGCCAGCTCCACGACGGACGCCGGGCCGGACAGCGGCAGCACCGGGGCGGCGGAGCGGCGGGTCACCTGCACCGCCCGGCGGGCCGCGACCAGCCCGAGCCCATCGCCCGGTCCCGGCACACCGTCCCGCGAGCCGCCCGATCCCGGCCCGCCGTCCCGCGAGCCGGTCCCGGCCGCGGCCGAGCCGCCCGAGGAGGCGGCGGCCCAGGTCGCCAGCTCGCGGACCCGGCGTGCGGCGTCGGCCAGCCGCTCCTCGGGCAGCAGTCCGCCGGCCACGGCGGCGGCGATGGCGTCGCGGATCTCCACGGCCGTCGCCTCGTCGGCCCGTTCGCCGCCCACGCAGATCGCGTCCGCCCCGGCCGCGATGGCGCGGGCGGCGGCGCCTCCGATCCCGTACGCCCCGGAAACCGCCGCCATCTCGATGCCGTCGGTGACGATCACGCCGTCGAAGCCCAGCTCCTCGCGGAGCAGCCCGGTGAGCAGCTTGGGGCTGAGCGTGGCGGGCAGCTCGGCGTCGTACGACGGCACGAGCAGATGCCCCGTCATGACCGTCCTGACGCCCTCCTTGATCGCCTCGCGGAAGGGCAGCAGCGCGTCCTCGACGCCGTCGCCGGCGACCACGGGCACGCCGTGGTGCGAGTCGACCGAGGTGTCGCCGTGCCCGGGGAAGTGTTTGGCGCAGGCCGCGACGCCCGCCGCCTGGAGCCCGCGGACGAACGCCCGTGTGTGCCGGGCGACCAGCTCCGGCTCCGAGCCGAACGCCCGCAGCCCGATGACCGGGTTGTCGGGGTTGGCGTTGACGTCGGCGGACGGCGCGAAGTCGATGGTGATCCCGGCCCGCGCCAGGTCCGCGCCGAGGTCGCGGGCGACGGCCTCGGTCAGGGCCTCGTCGTCCACGACGCCGAGCGCGTACGCGCCGGGCCGGCTGCTGCCGTCGGCGACCTCCAGTCGGGTGACCTCGCCGGACTCCTCGTCGGTGCCGACGAGCACCAGGGGGTTCTCGGCGCGCAGCGCGGCCGTGAGCCCGGCGAGCTGGCCGGGATCGGCGATGTTGCGCGAGAACAGCGCCACCCCCGCCAGCCCTTCGCCGAGCCTGCGGCGGAGCCAGTCGGGTGGCGTCCGCCCGGCGAAGCCCGGGAAGAGTACGGCGTCGGCGAGGCGCAGCAGGTCACCGCTCTGTGGCATGCCTCCGAATCTAATAGGAAAGTTTCTTATTTGCTAGTGGCATCTTCTGACGTCAGGCGTTCGATGATGGTGACGTTCGCCTGGCCGCCGCCCTCGCACATCGTCTGCAGGCCGTACCTGCCGCCGGTCCGCTCCAGCTCGTGCAGCAGCTTGACGGCGAGCACCGCGCCGGTCGCGCCGAGCGGATGGCCGAGGGCGATCGCGCCGCCGTTCGGGTTGACCCGGGCGGGATCGGCCCCGGTCTCCTTGATCCAGGCCAGCACGACCGGGGCGAACGCCTCGTTGACCTCGACGGCGTCGAAGTCGTCGATGGACATGCCGGTCCTGCCGAGCGCGTACGCGGTGGCCGGGATCGGCGCGGTCAGCATCGTGATCGGGTCGTCCCCGCGGGCCGAGAGGTGGTGGATGCGGGCGCGCGGGGTCAGGCCGTGGTCGCGTACCGCGCGGGGGGAGGCGATGAGCAGGGCGGCGGCCCCGTCGGAGATCTGCGAGGCGAGCGCGGCGGTCAGCCGGCCGCCGGGGACGAGGGGCTTCAGCGCGGCCATCCGCTCCGGCGTGGTGTCCCTGCGCGGGCCCTCGTCGTCGGTCACGCCGTCGCAGGGGGCGATCTCCCGCCGGAAGTGTCCGGCGTCGATGGCGCGCAGGGCCCTGCGGTGCGACTCGTACGCGTACCGCTCCATCTCCTCGCGCGACAGGTCCCACCGCTCGGCGATCCGCTCCGCGCCGGTGAACTGGGAGACCTCCTGGGTGCCGTACCTGGCGGCCCAGCCCTTGGAGCCGGTGAACGGGTCCGCGTGGCCGAGCGGCTGCCCGGCGAGCATGGCCGAGGAGATCGGGATCATGCTCATGTTCTGCACGCCACCTGCCACGACCAGGTCGCTCGTGCCCGACAGCACGGCCTGGGCGGCGAAGTGCAGCGCCTGCTGGGCCGAGCCGCACTGGCGGTCCACGGTGACGCCGGGCACCTCCTCGGGCAGCCCGGCGGCCAGCCAGCAGGTGCGGGCCACGTCCCCCGCCTGCGGTCCGACGGTGTCCACGCAGCCGAAGATCACGTCCTCGACGGCCGAGGGGTCGGCGTCCACGCCGCTCATCAGCTCCTTGAGCACGTGGGCGCCGAGGTCGGCGGGATGGGTGCGGGCCAGGCCGCCGTTCCTGCGCCCGACGGGGCTGCGGACGGCGCCGACGATGTACGCCTCTCTCATCCCGGCATCCTAACAAGCGCTTGGTAAAGCGCGGAATGCCGGATGAGCTGGGCTCGTAGTGTGAACAAGCGATTGTGCGAGGGCTCATAATGGTGACGTGACCACGCGAAAGAACTCCGGCACCACCACCACACCGGCGAAGCGCCAGCGGGCCGCATCAGGCTCGGCCTCCGAGCGCCGCGACCACCTCGTCAAGCTCGCCGCGGAGCTCTTCGCGCGCAAGGGCTTCCAGGCCACGACCGTACGCGAGATCGCCGACGAGGCCGGCATCCTCTCCGGAAGTCTCTACCACCACTTCGACTCCAAGGAGACGATCGTCGACGAGGTGCTGTCCACCTTCCTCGACGACCTCATCGCCCGCTACCGCGCCGCCGTCGACACCAGCGCCGACCCGCGCACGGTGCTGTCGGACATGGTCCGCATCGGCTTCGGCACCCTGGAGCCCCACCGCGCCGCCATCACGGTCATGCAGAACGACTGGAACTACCTGCGTCAGTTCGAGCGCTTCAACTACCTCGTCAAGGCCGAGGACGAGGTCGAGCAGATCTGGGTCACCCAGATCAAGGCCGGCCAGGCCGCCGGGCAGTTCCGCGCCGACGTCGACCCCAAGCTCACCTACCGGATGATCCGCGACACCATCTGGGTCGCGGTCCGCTGGTTCCGCCCGGGAGGCAGGCTCAACACCAACGGCCTGGCCGAGCACTACATCACGGTGTTGTTCGACGGCCTCGCCACCGGCGAGCGGACGACCCAGCCCCAGGGATGAGCCTCGGCAAAGCGGTCCGGCTGGCCCTCCAGGAGGCGGCCGAGCCGGACAAGGCGGAGACCATGCGGGCCTACATGAAGTCCCCCATGCCGTTCCTGGGCGTCCAGGCGGTGCCGCGGCGGGCCACGCTCCGGCGCGTCTTCGCCGAGCACCGCATCGACAGCGCCCCCGAGTGGCGGCGCGCGGTGCTCGCGCTGTGGCGCGAGGCGGAATACCGCGAGGAGCGCTACGCCGCCGTCGACCTGTCCGGCCACCACTACTACCGGCGCTTCCAGACCCTCTACACCATCCCCATGTACGAGGAGATGATCGTCACCGGCGCCTGGTGGGACCTCGTGGACGAGCTGGCCACCCACCGCGTCGGCGCCCTGCTCGCCGCCTACCCCGACTCGATGCGCCCCCTCATGCTGGAGTGGGCGCACGACGCCGACCTGTGGAAGCGCCGCACCGCGATCCTCTGCCAGAACCGCTTCAGGTCCCGCACCGACACCGCGCTCCTCTATGCCTGCATCGAGCCCAGCCTGTCGGACAACGACTTCTTCGCCCGCAAGGCGATCGGCTGGGCGTTACGCGAATACGCCAAGACCAACCCGGCCGAGGTCGTCCGCTACGTCCGCGCCAAGGGCCTGTCGGGCCTGAGCCGCCGCGAGGCGCTCAAGAACGTCCCAGCCGCCCTAGCGCCTCCGCCGCCTCGGCCATGATCCGCTCCACGAGCTCCTGACACGTCGGCAGGTCGTCGATGACCCCCACGACCTGCCCCGACGCCATCACCCCGAGGTCCGCCCTGCCCTCCACCATGGCCGCGCGCAGCAACATCGGGGTGTTGGCCGCCTGCAGCACCTGCGCCCAGGTCAGCTCCCTGCCGCGGCGCATCCGGCGGCCCTCGCGCAGCATCGCCGCCCACGACAGGCCCGACAGCCGTTTGAACCGCGCCCCGTTCAGCAGCGCGCGGGCCAGGCGCAGGCGTTCGAGCCCGGCCACGAACGGCGTGGCGAGCACCCGGTGCGGCACCCCGTCCACCTTGGTGGTCACCACGGTCTCGCGGGCGGCCAGATAGACCTTCTTCACCTCGTCCGGCACGGGCGAGTCGGCGGTGAGCAGGAAACGCGTGCCCATGGCGACGCCGCAGGCCCCGTACGCCAGCGCCGCCACCAGGCCGCGCCCGTCGAAGAAGCCGCCGGCCGCGATCACCGGGATGTCCACCGCGTCCACCACCTGGGGCAGCAGCAGGGTCGTGGCGAGCGGGCCGGTGTGACCGCCGCCCTCGCCGCCCTGCACGATGACGGCGTCCACGCCCCACGCGGCCACCTTCTCGGCGTGCCGGCGCGCGCCCACCGACGGGATCGTCACCACGCCCGCGTCCTTGAGCCGGGCGATCAGGTCCCGCCGGGGCGCCTGCGCGAAGGAGGCCACCCGCACGCCCTCGCGCACCAGCACCTCCACCCGCTCGGCCGCGTCGTCGGCGTCGGAGCGCAGGTTGACGCCGAACGGCTGGTCCGTACGCTCCTTGACGCGGCGGATGGCCGCGGTCATCTCCTCGACCGACAGGGTGGCCGCGCCGATCACGCCCAGCGCCCCGGCCCGGGAGGCGGCCGCCGCGAGCCGGGCGCCCGCGACGTACCCCATGCCGGTCTGCACGATCGGATGCCGGCAGCCGACCAGGGAGGTCAGCGCGGTCCTCACGCCGCGACCTCGCGCTCGCGGGCCCGGCCGGGATCGAGCCGGTCGAGCACGTCCAGCTCCCCGGCGGTGGGCTCCCGCGTCACCGGCACCTCGGCGGGCACGGTCAGCTCGAAGCCGGTCGCCGCCACCACCTCCGCCACGCTCACCCCCGGGTGCGTGGACGCCAGCCGCATCGACCCGTCCGGGGTGGCGAAGTCGAGCACGGCGAGGTTCGTCACCACGCGGCGCAGGTCGCAGGCTCCCCGGTCGGTGCCGATCCCGCTCACCATGTCCACCCGCGGCACGAACACGCGCGGCGTGTGCCGGGGGATCCAGTAGCTCGTCGGGTCGCACCGGGTGTTGCCCGGCGCGCCGCGCACGCCCAGGAGCTGCGCCTTCGGCCGGGCCCAGTCGCCGATGCAGGAGATGTTGGTGTTGCCGTGCCGGTCGATCTGGCTCGCGCCGAGCATGACGTGCCGGCGGCCGTTCAGCACCAGCCACAGGTGGTCGCGGAACGGCAGCCACCCCTCCACGACCTCCGGAGGCCGCCCCAGGGCGGGCACGTCGCCGGTGAGCAGGCAGACACCGTCGTGGGTGAGCAGGCCGGGCTCGAACGTCAGCCGCGCCAGCCGCGCCGCCAGCACCGTCACCGCCCCACCGATCCCGGCCGCGAGGATCTCGCCGTCGCCGCGGAACGCCTCCGCGCAGGCCAGCACACACACGTCAGCCCTGCTCGTCATCACGCCCCGTCTCCACGTAGCGCCGCTGCCGCTCCTCGTCGCGCCCGTAGTCCGGCTCGCACGCGGTGAACCCGGCCCCGCCGGGCGCCTCCACGACGCCTGTCACCATGGACCGACTGATCAGCAGCGACTGCACCGGCCCCTCCTTCAGCAGGTCGGCGGTGTCGACCAGGCGCTCGCAGGAGACGTAGCAGCGGGCCGCCGCCTTGGCGTAGAGGTCGTCGAAGTACGGGTCGGGCCCCAGATACTGGGCGTTGCCCCGGGCGTCGGCCCGGTTGAGGTGCACCAGCGCCACGTCCAGGGTGAGCGCGGGCACCGCGACCAGCTCCTCCCCGTCCCCGTACGGCGAGTACACCGTGCGCAGCTCCGGGTTGACCCGCAGCACGTCCGAGCCGAGACCCGCCCGCGTCGGCAGGAACGGCAGCCGGTGCGCCGCCGCCAGCAGGCCGAACATGAACATGCCCTCGTCGTACTCGGTGAACTCGATCTCCCCGGCCTGCCGGGCGCGGCGGAAGTGCGGCTCCAGCGGGATGGAGTCGAGCGTGACGAACGGGGCCACCACCCGGCGCACCTTCCCGGCCGCGCACAGCATGCCGACGTCCGGCCCGCCGTAGGAGACGACGGTCAGGTCACGGACGGGGGAGCGGAGCACGGCGGCCACCAGGGCCATCGGCTTGCGCCGCGACCCCCAGCCGCCGATGCCGACGGTCATGCCGCTCTCCAGCCCGGCCGCGACCTGCTCGGCGGTCATCACCTTCGTCCCGGCCCCGCTCGCCCCGGTCACCTGAACCGCTCCCTGTGCCGATCGCCCGCGCCCATCAGGTTGAGCTCGAAGGTGAACCCCTGCTCGAACCGGTAGCTGCGCCGGACGTCCACCGGGTCGATGCCGTTGAGCGACTCCTTGGCGCGGCGGACGACGTACGGGTCCTTGGCCGCGATCTGCCCCGCCACCTCCAGCGCCGCCTCGCGCAGCTTGTCGCGCGGCGCGACCTCCAGCACCGAGCCGAACGCGTGCAGCTCGGCCGCCGTGACGTTCCTGCACGTGTAGACCATGGCCCGCATCAGGTGCTGCGGCACCAGCCGGGCGAGGTGGGTGGCCGCGCCGAGCGCGCCCCGGTCCACCTCGGGCAGCCCGAAGTAGGCGTCCTCGGCGGCGACCACGACGTCGGCGTTGCCTGCCAGGCCGACCCCGCCGCCCAGGCAGTGCCCCTGCACGGCGGCGATCACTGGGACCGCGCACTCGTAGACGGCGGCGAAGGCGGCGTAGCAGGCCCGGTTGACGGCGACCAGCGCCTCGTGGCCGGGTGCGTCCCGCAGCTCCTTGATGTCCACCCCGGCGTTGAAGCCGCGTCCCTCGGCCCGGAGCACGACCACCCGGGTCGCGGGGTCGTCCCCGGCCGCCCGCAGGGTCGTCGCCAGCTCCTCCCAGGCCCGTACGGTCAGCGCGTTCACCGGGGGGACGTCCATGACGACCTCGGCGACCGGCCCGGCCCGCAGCGTGATCCCCATCCCGCCGCCCCACCTCCTGGTTGCACCTAACGCTTGCTTGGTACGGTAGCACCCGTGACCGTCACTTACGACTACACGGGCAGGTCCGTCCTGGTGACCGGCGGCACCAAGGGCATCGGGCTCGGCGTCGCGCGCGCCTTCGCGCGGGCCGGCGCCGACGTCACCGTGTGCGCCCGGCACCCGCCCGAGCGGGCGGAGTTCCGGTTCGTCCCCGCCGACGTGCGGGCGCCGGAGGACGTCGAGCGGCTGATGGCCGGGTTCGGGCGGCTCGACGTGGTGGTCAACAACGCGGGCGGGTCGCCGTACGCGCCGCTGGCGGGCACCTCGCCGCGCCTGCACGCCCGGGTCATCGAGCTCAACCTGACGGCTCCGCTCCTGGTCGCGCAGTACGCCCGGCCCCTGCTGGCCGCCGCGCGCGGGGCGGTGGTGATGATCGGCAGCGCCAGCGGCGTGCGTCCCTCGCCCGGCACCTCCGCCTACGGTGCCGCCAAGGCCGGGCTGCACCACCTGGCCCGCTGCCTCGCCGCCGAGTGGGCGCCCGAGGTGCGGGTCAACACGGTCGTGGTGGGCCTGGCCGCGACCGAGGCCGCCGCCACCGGCCACTACGGCGACCAGGGCTTGGGGGCGGCGATCCCGGCCGGCCGCCTCGCCACCCCCGCCGACGTGGCCGAGGCGTGCCTGTGGCTCGCCGCCCCCGGCTACGTCACGGGCGCCGAGGTGCGGGTGGACGGCGGCGGCGAGATCCCCCTCTGGCGTAGCCTCGCGGAGAACGCGGCCGAGGAGGAGCGCTCATGATTCGACGTCCGCACCCGCGGTTCAGCGCCGCCGAGATCGCCGTCATGGTCTACGCGGCCGTCATCGTGGCGGCCGGGGCGGTCTCCCTCGCCGGCGTGCTCATGGGCAAGGACACCGTCGTGCTGTGGCCGCTGGCGCTGGTCAGCCTTCCCCTGAGCGTCCTCTGGGGCGAACTGGCCACCTTCGACGCGGTGCCCGACGAGCTGTGGTGGCTGGTCCCGTTCCTGCTGTGGGCGACACTGCTCCTCACGGGCCTCGCGCAACCCGGGATCATCTGGGGGCTGCTGCGCCGCAGACGCCGGCGCGAGCAGTCCCCGCGAGGATGATCAGCGCATGGCGGAGCGCGCCGTGGGGCGCAGGCGGAGCCGCTGGGGCGCCGCCGTCAGCCGCGACTCCACCAGCGGCAGGTCCACGGCCCCGAGGTCCGGCACGTCCTCCTCCCATCGGACGAACCACACAACAACGTTCACCCCGCTCCGCACCGGCAGCCGAGGAAAGGTGTTCTCGGCGTGCTCGGTGGCGAAGGCCGCGACCGGCGGCACCCCGGCCTCCGTCAGCGTGGGCGCGACCACGGCGGCGAAATGATCGGCGAGGTCGCCGTCCGCGGGGTAGATCGTGGCGACGTACGTGGCCGCCGGCGACTCCGGGGCCCCCACCGGCGGCCGTGGCAGCGGGGCGGGCTCCGTGAGCGCCCGCAGCAGCAGCACGTCGTCGGAGTCGAGCATCGTGGCGTTGGCCTCCTCCCGGTGGGCGAGCCACACCGGCCCCGAGTAGAAGCTCTCCAGCGCCTCCTTCCGCGCCGCCATGTCGGGAAAGCCGCGCAGCCAGGTGAAGGTGTCGGGCGCGTCCGGGTCGCGGAAGGTGCCGGCCACGCGCATGCCGGCCGCCTCCTGCGGCTCGACGAACTCCCGCTCGAACAGGTCGATGAGGGCGTCGCGCCGCCCGGGGTGCAGGGTGTAGCGCCGCAGTTCGTAGATCGTCATGGCAGGCGACGGTAGGACCGGTTCGCTGACAACCCATGTCAGTGTCCCGTCCGCCCCGAACAAAATTCTGACTACTGTAAGCTACTTTTCGGCAACTGTGAGTTATAGGCTCGCCACGAGAACGTCTTCCCGACGGCGAAGGAGCAGAGTTGATCCGAAGAGTGTGCGCCGCCGCGGCAGTGGTGACAGCGGTCGCCGGCGGCGCTTTCCTTGCTCTTCCGGCCGCTGTCCCCGCGTACGCCGACGTCTGGCCCGGCGGCTGGTTCTGGGCCACGAACGGCAGCGCCAACAGCGACTCTTCCCAGTCAGGCAACAACTTCGGCGACGTCGCCACGGTCAACCGCGGCCAGGGCGCCTCGACGAACGTCAACAACGTCAATGGCATCGCCTCGACGGCCGCGCACGGCGGCATCGTCGTGACCTACGTCTTCGACTGACCGGCTCACGCCCGGTTCCAGCGATCGAAAGGACCTCCACCCGATGATGAAGAAGCTCTGCGTGACCGGTGTCCTCGTGGCGGCCGCGGCGGGCGCCGCCTTCCTGTCGGCCCCCGCCCACGCCGACACCAACGCCGGCAACGCCAGCCGCAACACCAACGCCTCCCAGTCCGGCAACAACTTCGGCAACGTCGGCAACCGCAACACCTCCGGCGCCAGCGCCACCAGCGTCAACGCCGTCAACGGCAACGCCGTGACGACGGCGCACCGCAGCGGCGCCTACGTCGACGACGTCGTCGACTGGTAGCCGCCGCGCACCCCGTCACGCACGAGCCAGGCCGGAAACGGTCTGGCTCGTGCCGTATTAGCATCTCTGGGTGACTATCTGCGCGTATGCCACTTTTGACGGTCAGGACAGCGACGACGAGCTCGACCCGGTCCTCGCGGCCTGGCGCGCGGCCGGCGTCGAGGGCCGCGCCGAGCGCTGGGACGACCCCGCCGCCGACTGGAGCGCCTACGACGCGGTCGTCGTCCGCTCGGTGTGGGACTACGTGCCGCGGCGCGCGGAGTTCCTGGCCTGGGCCCGCCACGTGGAGTCGGTCAGCCGGCTGCTCAACCCGGCCGCCGTGATCGCGGCCAACACCGACAAGACCTACCTGCGCGACCTGCCGTCGGTGCCCACGCACTGGTCGTCCGAGGACCTGCCGCACTGGCCCGAGTACGTCGTCAAGCCCGCGATCTCGGCGGGCGCCCGCGACACCACGCGCACCCGCGACCGCGGCGAGGCCGTCGCCCTGGCCGCCGCGCTGGAGGCCGCCGGGCGCACGCCGATGGTGCAGCCCTACCTCGACATGGTGGAGACCGAGGGCGAGACCTCGCTGCTCTACTTCAACCGCCGCCTCAGCCACGCGGTGCGCCGCAACCCGATGCTGGCGGGCGGCGACGCCGACGCCTCGCTGGCCGAGGCCCGCACGCCCGACGCCGACCAGGTCGAGCTGGCCGAGCGGGTGCTCGCCACGGTGCCGGGCCCGCTGCTGTACGCCCGCGTGGACCTGGTCCGGCTGCCCGGCGGCGAGCCCGCGGTCATCGAGCTGGAGCTGACCGAGCCCTACCTGTTCCTGCGCCACGACCCCGGCGCTCCGCAGGCGTTCGCCAAGGCCCTGGTCGAGCTGCTGTAATCAGGCGGTGATCCCGCCGTCCACCGGGATCACCGTGCCCGTCAGGTAAGCCCCCGCCCGCGAGGCCAGGAAGATCGCCGTGCCCGCCATGTCGTCGGGCCGGCCGATGCGCCCGAGCGGCACGCCGGTCTCGATGGCCTCCCGGGTGCCGGGGTCGTCGAGGGCGAAGGCCATCATCTTCGACTCGAACGGCCCCGGCGCGATGGCGTTGACCGTGATGTGCTCCTTCGCCAGGTGCCGGGCCAGATGCCGGGTGAGCATGTGCACCGCCGACTTCGTGGAGGAGTAGGCGTACGTCGGCAGCACCGGCACCCGGATGCCGTCCACCGAGCCCACGTTGATCACCCGGGCCGGGTCGTCAGGACCGGCGGCCTGCCTGAGCTGCGGCAGGAACCGCTGGGTCAGCGCGAACACGCCCTTGACGTTGATGTTCCAGAGCTTGTCGAAGGCGGACTCGGGATATTCCTCCAGGGGCGCGCCCCAGGTCGCGCCCGCGTTGTTGATCAGCACGTGCAGCGGCCCGTCCACGGCCGCGGCGAGGCTCTCGCGCCCCTCGGCCGTGGACAGGTCGGCGGGCACGGCGGCGCAGCCCAGTTCGGCGGCCGTCTTCTCGACCTCGGCCGTCTTGCGCGCCGAGATGTAGACGTTCGCGCCCGCCGCCACGAACCCCGCCGCGATCATCCGGCCGATGCCGCGCGAGCCGCCGGTCACCACGACCGTCTTGCCTTCCACCGAGAACAGAGTCATGGTCCGGAGCATGCCATACCGGCCGGTCGGTTCACACCCCGGGCAGGAGGCCGTTGCGGAACAGGTCCACGAACCGCTGGTGGTCGCCGCGGGCCTGGGCGCCGTACCGGTGGGCGAACTCCACGAGCATCGCCGTGAACCCCGCCCGGTCCCCGCCGATCACCGCCACGATCGCCTCCTCCGTCGAGAAGTCGACCAGGTCGTGGCTGGACTCGTCGTCGGCCACCGAGTGCATGCGCGCCACCGCCCGCCCCAGGTCGCGCATGATCGAGCGCAGCTCGCCCGGCTCGTTGACGTCGTCCCAGTCCAGGTCCGCCGAGTACGGCGAGACCTCGGCGACGAGCTGCCCGACCCCGTGCAGCGTGGTGTAGCCCAGCCACGGATCGGCGTACGCCTGCAGCGCCCGCTGCGACTCGGCCGTGCGGTGCCCCTGGTGCAGGAAGTAGGAGGCCACCTTGTCGTCGGCGACGTGCCGGGCCACCGCCGGCGCCGCCGCCTGCTTCATGTAGAGGATGACGTCGTTCTCCAGCGCCTGCGAGCGCCCCTCCAGCAGCAGGTTGTACGACGGCAGCCCCGCCGACCCGATGCCCACGCCCTTGCGCAGCGCCACGTCCTTGACCACGTGCTCGACCGCCCGCTCGGCCGGGCCGTCGTGACCGGGCAACGTCGTCAGGTAATGCGCGAACGCGGCCAGCACCGCCTCCCGCGTCGGCCCGTCCACCGGCTCGCGCCCGTCCATGAGCGCGAAGCGGCGGTCGTAGTCGTCGATCACGGTCTCCACGTCCAGCAGCGCCACCCGCGTGCTGAGCCGGGCGGTCTGGAGCACCCGGTGCAGCACGCCCGTCGTGGTGCCCAGGGTGAGCGAGCCGATCGCGTCGTCGCCGCCCGCCGCGATGGCGGTCAGCTCCTCGACGTACGCCCCCGCGAAGTCGGCCACCAGCCCGCCGATGGCCTCGTCCGACAGCGCCTTGGCGTAGCCGAGCAGCGCCACGCTGCCCGCGAAGCGCTTGAGGTCCCAGACGTACGGCCCCACGTACGCCTCGTCGAAGTCGTTGACGTTGAACACCAGCTCGCCGGAGGCGTTCATGTACGTGCCGAAGTTCTCGGCGTGCAGGTCGCCGTGGATCCAGACGCGCCCGGTCGGGCCGTCGAGGTAGGCGTCGTCGGCGTACGGGCCGGTCATGTCGGCGTAGAACAGGCACGCGCTGCCCCGGTAGAAGGCGAACGGCGAGGCCGCCATCTTGCGGAACTTGCGGCGGAACGCGGCCGGGTCGCGGGCGATCGAGTCGCCGAACTCGGTCATGAGGACGTCGAGCAGGAAGCTGGTGCGTGAGCCCATGCCACGGACGGTAACCCCGCAAGCGGCTCTCGACCACCCCGGACTCAGGGATGCTGCGACGACACCGACACGACCTCGCCCGTCATGTACGAGGAGTAGTCGCTGGCCAGGAAGACGATCACGTTGGCCACCTCCCACGGCTCCGCCGACCGCCCGAACGCCTCCCGCGCCGCCAGCTCCGTCAGCAGCTCCTCGCCGGTCACCTTGGCGAGGAACGGGTGCACCGCCAGCGACGGCGCCACGGCGTTGACCCGCACCCCGTGCTCGGCGGCCTCCAGCGCGACGCACCGGGTGAGCGCCATCACCCCGGCCTTGGCCGCGGCGTAGTGCGCCTGGCCGCGCTGCGCCCGCCAGCCGACCACGGAGGCGTTGTTGACGATGACGCCGGAGCCCTGGCCGTACATCTGCCGCAGCGCCGCCCTGGTGCAGCGCATGGTGCCGTTGAGCGTGACGTCGAGGACCGCGTGCCACTGCTCGTCGGTCATCCCGGCCAGCTCCGCCGTGCCGCCGAGCCCGGCGTTGTTGACCACCACGTCGAGCCGGCCGTGCGCCTCGGCCACCGCGTCGAACAGCGCCAGCACCTGCGGCTCCGACGTCACGTCGCACGGCACGGCGAGCGGCCGGACGCCGGTGAGCTCGGTCAGTGAGTCGGCGGCGGCGGCGAGGCGGCGCTCGTGCCGGTCGGACAGGACGATGGTGGCGCCCTCCTCGGCGCAGCGGCGCGCGGTCGCGTAGCCGATGCCCGCGCCCGCGGCGGCCGTCACCAGCGTCACCTTGCCGTCGAGCAGTCCGTGTGCCTTGGGGGGCGGGAGCATCGGCTCTCTCTCCAATCAGCGCGCGCCGGTCAGCGGGGGAGCCCCAGGGTGCGCTCGGCGATGATGTTCCGCTGGATCTCGCTGGAGCCGGCGTAGATCGTGTCGGCCCGGCTGAACAGGTAGAGCCGCTGGAGCTCGTTCAGCTCGCCCACCAGCCCCGCCTTCCCCTGGACGGCCTGCGCCAGCTCGCCGAGCCGCCGGTGCCACTCCGACCAGTAGAGCTTGGCGATCGACGCCTCGGGCCCCGGGTCGGGGCCCAGCATGCGCAGCGCGTTGAGCCGCATGACCTCCAGCTCCAGCCACGCCCGTACGAGGCGGTCGCGCAGGACCGGGTCGTCGGCGGCGCCCGTGCGGCGGGCGGTCTCGACGACCTTGGCCAGCTCGCGGCGGAAGCCGAGCTGCTGGCCGAGTGTGGACGCGCCGCGCTCGTGCCGCAGGGTGGCCATCGCGACCCGCCAGCCGTCGCCGGGCGCGCCGAGCACGTTCCCCGCCGCGGTGCGCGCGCCGTCGAAGAACACCTCGTTGAACTCCGACGTCCCGGTGAGCTGCGTGATCGGCCGGACCGTGACGCCCGGCCCGCGCATCGGGACCAGCAGGTACGACAGCCCCTGATGCCGCCGCGACCCCGGCTCGGTGCGGCAGAGGACGAAGCACCAGTCGGCGACGTGCGCGAGCGACGTCCACACCTTCTGCCCGGTGATCACCCATTCGCCGCCCTCCAGCCGGGCGCTGGTGCGGACGGCGGCGAGGTCGGAGCCGGCGTCCGGCTCGGAGTAGCCCTGGCACCACAGCTCCGCGCCGCGGCGGATCGGGGGCAGGAAGCGCTCCTTCTGCCCCTCGTCGCCGAACTCCAGGACGGTGGGGCCGACCAGGGTCTCGCCGATGTGGCCGACCCTGGCGGGGGCGTCGGCCCGCGCGTACTCCTCGTGGAAGGCCATCTGGTCGGCGAGGGGGGCGGCGCGCCCGCCGTACCGCTCGGGCCAGCCGAGGCAGGTCCAGCCGTGCGCGCCGAGGTGCCGCTCCCACGCCAGGCGCAGGTCGTGCCCCTCGTGCTCGCGGCCGGGGCCGCCGAGGCCGCGGGCCGCGGCGAACTCGCCGCCGAGCGCCTCCTCCAGCCAGGCCCGCGCCCGCTCGCGGAAGCCGGGGGTCTCCCCAGGGATCAACGGAAGCCGCCGTAGCCGCCCTGGAAGAACACCAGCGGGCCGCCGTCGGCGTGCGTGTCGAGTTGCAGCACCCGGGCCACCACGATGTTGTGGTCGCCGGCCGGGTGCTCGGCCTCGACGACGCAGTCGAGCCAGGCGAGCGCGCCCTCCAGCACCGGGTTGCCGCCGGGCGAGCCGGTCCACTCCAGGCCGGCGAACTTGTCGCCGCCCCTCGACGCCATCTGCGCGCACACCTCCTGCTGGTGCTCGGCGAGGACGTTCACGGTGACGACGCGGGCGCCGCGCACCCGTGGCCAGCTCGTGCTGGTGTGGGCCACGCAGAAGGCGACGAGCGGCGGGTCGAGCGAGACCGAGGTGAAGGAGTTGGCGGCCAGGCCGCAGGGCCGCCCGTCGTGGGAGTCGAGCGCGGTGATCGCCACCACGCCGGTGGCGAAGCGGCCGAGGACCTGCCGGAAGCGGCGGCTGTCGAGGTGGCCGTTCGCGCTCTGGGGGGTTGGGCCCGTCGGCATGGTGGCTCCGTTGCGAATCCTGCGCTGAGGTGGCGTCGGAAGGCCGCGACAGCTCTCCGGCGCTACGAGCCGGGCAGCGTGTGTGCTCATGGGGGGTCCGCCTCCTAGTTCACCGGCTGCGCCTACTATACCAAGCGCTTGCTTGGACGGTAGGGGGAAGCCGGAAAAGGTGTCAAGTAGCCCGGCCGGACGCGCGGGAGCCCGCGTTGACATGCGTGAAATGTCCGGCCTAACGTGCTGGTTGTGACCAAGCGCTTGCTTGAATTCCGGAACGCGACGGCGATCGCCGGCGTCGGATACACCCCCTTCACCAAGAACTCCGGGGCCAGCACGCTGACCCTGGCCTGCCGCGCGGTGCTGGCCGCCCTGGCCGACGCCGGGCTCACCGCGGACGACGTGGACGGCCTCGCCACCCACCGTGTCGGCGACTCGGCCCCGCCCACCCTGGTCGGCCCCGCGCTCGGCCTGACCGACCTGTCCTGGCACCTCGACCAGTTCGGCGGGGGCAGCGTCTCCCACGCCGTCGTCGGCCAGGCCGCGCTGGCGGTCGCGACCGGGATGGCCGAGACCGTCGTCTGCTACCGGGCGATCAACGCCCGCTCCGAGTTCCGCATGGGCGGCACCGGGCGCGGCCTGCCGGTCAGCCCCGAGGTGCAGTACCAGGCCCCGTACGGTTACGTCGCCCCGCCCCAGCAGTACGCCATGTACGCCCGCGCCCACATGCTCAGGTACGGCACCACCGCCGAGCACTTCGGGACGCTCGCGGTCACCCAGCGCGCCAACGCCGCCAAGAACCCCCGCGCCCTCATGCGCTCGCCCATCACCCTGGACGACTACCTGGCGAGCCGGTGGATCGCCGAGCCGTTCCGGCTGCTGGACTGCTGCCTGGAGACCGACGGCGCCTGCGCCGTCGTGGTCACCACCGCCGAACGCGCCCGCGAGCTGCGCCGCCCGCCGGTGCTGATCTCCGCGGCGGCCTGGGGCGGCGGCCAGTCCCACCTGTCGGGAGGCGACCCGACGGTCACCGCCGCGGCCGGGCTGGCCCCGCGCCTGTACGCCCAGGCCGGCCTCGGTCCGGAGGACGTGGACGTGGCCGAGATCTACGACTGCTTCACGTACTCGGTGATCGTGCAGCTTGAGGACTACGGGTTCTGCCCCAAGGGGGAGGGCGGCCCGTACGTCGCCTCCGGGGCCACCGCGCTCGACGGCCCCCTGCCGGTCAACACGCACGGCGGCTTCCTGTCCGAGGGCTACGTGCATGGCGTCAACCACATCGCGGAGGCGGTGTCCCAGCTCCGGGGGGAGGCGGGGGACCGGCAGGTGCCGGGCGCGGAGGTGGCGCTGTCCACGGCGCAACCGGGATACATCCTCCCCGCCACGTCGGCGCTGATCCTCAGGAGGGCGTGATGACCGTCCACCGGCCCGAGCCGGACCGGGACTCGCGCGAATGGTGGGAGCGGGTGGCCCGGGGCGAGTTCACGGTGCAGCGGTGCGCCGGCTGCGGCGCGGACCGCTTCCCCGCGCGGGCGTTCTGCCCCGCGTGCCGGAGCGAGGAGTGGGAGTGGCGGGCGGTGCCGCCCGAGGGGCGGGTGGAGAGCTGGATCGTCAGCCATCAGCCGTTCGTGCCGGGGCTCGCGACGCCGTACGTGGTCGTCCTGGTGCGCCTCGCGGCGGTGCCGGACGGCCTGGTGCACGGGAACTGGCGGGGCGGGCGCGAGCCCCGGGGCGGGGAGCGGGTGCACGGGGTCTTCCGGCGCGTGGACGCGGACCTGACGCTGGTGGACTGGGGGCCGGCCGGATAAGGAACCCGTTCGGTTTGGTTTCGTACCCACCAATCCCACGAGTCCCACAACGCCTAATCGGCCCCACGTCGCGCGCGAGAAGGCAGATGATGAGTCTGTAGACGTCAGCGCGGACGACACGAACGGGGCGGCGCACGTGAGCGGAACCGGCTCGGCGGCGGCGGGGCGGCCACGGGCCGCGCTCGCGCCGGCCGTCCGGCTGCGCCCGCGGGCCCGGCCGCCGCCGTGCGCGGCGGTGGTCCAGCGGGAGGAAGCACTCTGTCGAGAGGTTGTTGCGTTCCACATGACGGTCCCCCTCAAGAGGAAAGCGCGCCCTGGCGGGCGTGGGGGACCCGCCAGGACGCGCTTCCTGCCCCGTGAGCGGCGGCGCCAGGACTCCGGCGAGGGATGGAGTCCTAGACCGCGGATGCGCTCACGGAGTCGATGGGGGAGTGTGAGGGCTCCTGCTGCCGGCAACGTGCGGCGATGCGTCGAGCTGCACCGACCGGGTCATCGATGAAGCGCGTGACGGGGGCGCCACCCTCCTCAACTGCGACTAAGGATCCGTCTTCGCGCTTCGCGGTCAGCTCAGTGGACGCCGAGTGCGCGGACGCGCCGTGCCGGTTGCTCTGGTAGGTGTGGGTGAAACCCTGGCGCGGCAACGCGTAACGCAGTAAACGTGTTGCTTCGCCAAGGTCTTTCCAGGGCAGGTACGACTCACCCGTGCTGACCGGCGGCATTGGCCTTCACCCCCTCACCGGCCTTTAGATGGATTTGTACCAACGAATGGATGATGGGCCGATCGAGGGGGTTCGGTCAAGGGGTTGTGGCCTGCTAGAACCAGATCGTCTAAATTGTTGGAACAAAAGGGGTGAAAGTGGCAAGGTCGGTGCTGTATCAGCAGGTGGCGGCGGAGTTGCGTCGAGCCATCTACTCGGGTGTCCTCGGCCCCGGGGCGCAGCTTCCGACCGAGGCACAACTCATGGAAGACCATGGGGTGAGCAGGAACACCGTCAGACTGGCCCTCGGAGAGCTCGTCAACGAGGGGCTCGTCACGCGCACGCCGCGACGCGGAACCGTGGTCAGGGACCGGCGGCCGCTGCTCATCTATCCCCAGCGCGAGCTTGAGCCGCGCTCGCGCGGTGAACTGCGCGAGGCATTCGCCTACGCCGTGGCGCAGGAGGGCCGCGAGCCGAGCCAGTACATCGAGGTGCTGACGGTGTCTCCCGTCGAGGAGATCGCCAGCAGGCTGGAGTTGGCCGACGGGGAGTTGGCCGTGGTGAGACGCCGTCTGAGGTTCGTGGACGGGCAGCCGTACAACACCAACGACTCCTACTTCCCCCGTGATCTCGTGGCCGACTCCGAGATCGCCAGGCCCGGCGACATCGCCCGAGGGGCGAACCGGGTCCTGGAGGAGCTGGGCCATGCCCAGGTGCGCGTCGTCGACGACATCTGGGCGCGCATGCCCAACCAGGAGGAGGCCGAACGCCTCCAGCTAGAACTCGGCACACCAGTAATGGTCTACGTCCGAGTGGGGTACGACGGGGCCGACATGCCTGTGCGTGTCGCCGTGTCGGTGTTGCCAGCCGACAAACATTTGATCAGATACGAGCTCGATTCGCCGCTGGAGAGCTCGTAAGAAGGGGTGATCCCGCCGGCCGGGTGCAGCGAGAATTAGCCGCCTCGCTGGCCTGGGGGAGTCGTGCATACTCCCCTAAATCGCCTTAATTCCCATATATCGGATATCTCGGATATATCGGATTGAGGCACCACATCACCCTTACGCGACAACGCGTCATCACTGTGCGCGTGCGCGTGAACGCCCAATGCAACGGGAGTTTTACTATGCACACCAACACGCTGCTTCACCCCCTCGCACTCCGCCGTGCCGAGCCCAGCGACCTTCCCGGCGTTCTGACGCTGTTCGCCGACACCTCGGAATGGCTGTACCGGCAGGGGGTGCGGCAGTGGCCCCGCCAGGGCTTCGGGCCTGAGCGGATCATGCCGCTGATCGAGGACCGCGTGCTCTACCTGCTCGACGACGAACTGCGCTATCTCGACCCGGACCTGGCGGCGCCTCCTGTGGCCACCATAGCCCTGGACGGGCACGCCGACCCGGAGTTCTGGACACCCGCCGACGAACCCGGGGCGGCGCTGTACGTCCACAAGCTCGCCGTGGCCCGGCCGTGGTCCGGCAGCGGCCTCGGCGACGCCCTCCTGGACTGGGCCGGGGCCAGCGCCTTCGCCGCCGGGCTGCCGTACGTGCGGCTCGACTGCGCCAAGGCGAACCCGCGCCTGCAGCACTACTACCGCAGCCGCGGCTTCCAGCACCTCCGTACGGTGGACCTGCCGCACCGCGCCAGCGGCGCCCTCTTCCAGCGCCGGTCCGAGGATCTCGTCGCGATGCCCTTCCGCGACCTGACCCTCGCCGAGCTGATCACCGCCGCCTGACCGCCCGACCGCCCGGCCTCCCTCGGAGGCCGGGCCGGCCCCCCGGCGCGGGGTTCTGCGCAGGTGGGAGGCCAGTTTGGGGCGCAACGGTACAGAGCGCCATATAACCTCTGCAGCATGACCGGATCCCTGCTCGAGGTGATCGCGCTCGACGTGCGCGACGCCGTGGCCGCCGAACAGGGCGGAGCCGACCGGCTGGAGGTCGTCGCCGACATGGCGGCCGACGGGCTGACCCCCTCACCGGAGACGGTCGCCGCGATCGCGGCCGAGTGCCCTCTCCCGCAGATGGTGATGCTCCGCTGCGACGCCACGTTCACCGCCGCCCCGGAGACCCTCGACCGGCTGGCCCGCGACGCCAAGGCGCTGGCCCAGGCCGGGGCCGCCGGGTTCGTGTTCGGCTTCCTCGACGGCGCGGGAGCGGTCGACCTGGCCGCCACCGAGGCCCTGATCCACGCCGTCTCCCCCCTCCCGTGGACGTTCCACCGCGCCGTGGACCACGCTGCCGACGTCCAGGCGGCCTGGCGCGCGGTGCGGCTGCTGCCCAACCTGGCGACCGTGCTCACCGCGGGCGCCCCCACCGGGGTCGGCGACGGCCTCGCGGTGCTGCGGGCGCGTGCGGAGGCGGGCGACGGCTCGATCATCCTGGCCGGCGGCGGGCTGCGCCCCGCCCACGTGCCGGTGCTGCTCGACCAGGGCATCCGCGCCTTCCACATCGGCTCGGCGGCCCGCGCGAGCTGGTCCGACCCCGTGGAGCGGCGCCTGGTCCGCCGCTGGCGCACCCTCGTCGAACGAGACTGACACCGCCCACGCGACTGACCCCGCGTCCCGGGACCTGTCAAAGCCGCCTGTACGGCCCTGGTCCGTCGTCTAAGGCCCTGTCTGCCCGCCCGTGCCCTCCGCTGCCCCTCGGCCGGGGGAGGCCCGGAGCGTGCGCCGTGCCGCCGTCAGGGCAGCACGGCGTCGGCCCGGCGCAGCGCCGCGGCGAGGGTGCGGATCGTGGCGGGCTCGTCCATGACCCCGCCCCCGGCCTCCCGCCGCTCCTCCCACGCCCGAACCCGCTCCCGGTACGCGTCGTAGTCGGCGAGGTGGAAGGCGTACACGGTGGCGAAGCGGCTGACCAGATGCGACGGGTGCATGTCCCAGCCCTGGTGGAAGCCGTGCCGCAGCGAGTGCCGTACGAGCTCGGCGTGCCGCCGCCACAAGGCGTGCACGTCCTCGGCCCGCCCGGAGGCGGGCGAGGCGGCGAGCGAGCCGTCGGAGAGCTCCACCCCCGTGCCCGCGAACGCCGTCTGCATGACGTGCCGGGCGTGGTCGCAGGCCGGATGGTCGAGCCGCTGCTCGTGCGGCGGCAGCCCGAGCGCGGCCGTGTAGTCGAACACCCCGAAGTGCGCCGCCGCGAGCCGCCCGTCCAGCGCCCCGGGAAGCTCGGCCCGCAGGAACGGCAGCGTCTGCGGCGCCTCCACCTGCATCTCGAACCGCAGCCGCACCCCGAGCCCGGCCTCCAGGCGGGCCAGCACGTCCGCGAACTGCCGCAGGTAGTCCTCCATGAGCACCTTGGGGAACGTCACCGTGAACCCGGCAGGCAGCTCGCCGGCCCGCTTCGTCACGCCGCGCACCAGCCCGGCGAGCGTCCTGATCGAGCGTTCGGGGTCGCCGTCCGCGAACGACTTCACCCGCGGCCCCCAGCGGCGCGGCAGCGCCCCGGCGGCGTGCAGCGCGGCCACGGCCTCGGCCGCCTGCTCGACGTGCCCGTCCTCGACCGCGTCCGGCGGGGTGCCGTAGCCGTCCTCGAAGTCGATCCGCAGGTCCTCGATCGGCTCGCGGCCGAGCTTGACCAGCAGCTTGGCGTGCACGGCGGCGGCCGTCGCCGGCGGGACGCCGAACACCTCGGCCAGCTCGCCCGGCCCGGCCAGATGGGCGTGGACCAGGCCCAGGGCCTCGTCCCGCCACGCGCCGACGGTCCCGGAGGAGAACCGGTCGGCGGGCACGTACACGGTGTGGACCGGCTGCCAACCCGAGAGGCCAGGAAAGCGCGCCCGCTGGGCCTGGTAAGCCGCGGCGAACCCCGCGGGGACCGGCGGATCAGGGACGGCAGGCACGGAGCATGGCCTCCAGCCCGACGAGCTTGACCCGGTCGCCGCGCCCGAGCGACTTGGCCAGCTCGGTCTCGGCCGCCTCGATCGCCTGCCACTCGTCGTAGGTGATCGGCCGCACGCCCCGCTCGGCCAGCAGCGCGTCGATCGTCGCCGTCGCGGGCACCCGCTCGCGGCCCTCCAGGTCGGCCAGCAGGGTGCGCACCGTCTCGGCGGCGTCGGACTTGTTCGTGCCGATGACGCCGGTGGGGCCGCGTTTGAGCCAGCCCGCGACGTACTCGCGCTCGCGCACCCGCCCCGCCTGGTTGGGCACGGTCATGGTGTCCTCCGAGAACGGCACCCCCGGCAGCGGCACGCTCTGGTAGCCCACCGACCGCAGCACCATGCCGACCGGCAGCGTCTCGAACTCGCCCGTGCCGACCACGCGCCCCTCAGGCGACAGCCGGGTGCGCTCCAGGCGCAGCCCCTCGACCCGCTCGGCGCCGAGGATCTCCACCGGCCGCAGCCAGAAGCGCACGTCGAGGCGGCGGGCCCGGCCGACAGGCTCGCGGGCCGCCCACGACCTGATGACGTCCACGTTGCCCTGCACCTGCCGGGAGAAGCCGGAGCCGAGCACCTGGGCCTCGTCGGGCCGCACCACCACGTCGGCGTTGTCCAGCTCGCCCAGCTCGCGCAGCTCCTTGAGGGTGAACTTGGCGTGCTCGGGCCCGCGCCGGCCGACCATGTGGATGGCCTTGACCTGGCTCTCGGACAGCCGCTGGAGCACGTCGTGGGGCACGTCGGTGCGGCTCAGCTCGTCGGCGGTCTTGGCGAGGATCCGTACGACGTCGACGGCCACGTTCCCGACGCCGATCACCGCGACCTCGGAGCTGTCGAGCGTGAAGCGCGAGGGGTCCACGTCGGGATGGCCGCAGTACCAGTTGACGAAGTCGGTGGCGGCCACGCTGCCCGGCAGGTCCTCGCCGGGGATGCCGAGCCGCCGGTCGACCATCGCGCCGGTGCAGTAGACCACGGCGTCGTAGTGGCCGAGCAGGTCGGCGACCGACAGGTGCTCGCCCAGCGTGACGCCGCCGAGGAAACGCACCTCGGGCAGCTCGAGCACCCGCTTCAGATAGTTCGCGATCGACTTGATCGAGGTGTGGTCGGGGGCGACCCCGTATCTCACCAGCCCGTACGGGGTGGGCAGGCGTTCGAGCACGTCCACCCGCACCCCACCGGCCGACTGTTTGACCAGCGCCTCCGCCGTGTAGATGCCGGCGGGTCCCGATCCGATGACCGCCACACGCAACGCCACGCTGCCTCCTCAGAGCCGGCCGCCCGGGGCAGGCGCCTCACCGGGCTCCATCAACTGGGCCCCATTAGACGTAACCGGCCGGTGTGATCGATGTATCCCCGATCGCCGGCGCGGGTGAACCCATCCCCGGCGAAAACAGCTTGATCCGTGCTCCTGCCAACGTAGCCGCTCACGCCCGCCGCCGGGCGGAAGAAACACCCCGCGCGGCTACCCGGCCGCCCGCTTCCGCAGCGCCCGCTTGTCGATCTTGCCGTTGACGTTCGCCGGCAGGGCGTCCACGACGACCACCCGCTTCGGGACCTTGTAGTCGGACATGTTGGCCCGCGCCCAGGCGATCAGCTCCTCGGGGACCACGCGCGCGCCCGGCCTGGGCACCACGAACGCCACCCCGGCCTCGCCCGCCGACGCGTCCGGCACGCCGACCACGGCGACCTGGGCCGGCGACCCCTCACGCAGCAGCAGCGACTCGACCTCGGCGGGCGAGACGTTGAAGCCGTTGACGATGTAGAGCTCCTTCTTGCGGTCCACGACGGCGAGGTTGCCCCGCTCGTCCAGGACGCCGATGTCGCCGGTGTGCAGCCAGCCGTCGGCGTCCACGGCCTCGGCGGTCCGCACGGGGTCGTCCCAGTAGCCGCGCATGACGCCGTAGCCGCGCTGCAGGATCTCGCCGCGCTCGCCGGGCGCGACCTCCTTGCCGTCGCCGTCCACGACCTTGACCGCGATGCCGGGCACGGGCCTGCCGGTGGTCCCCGCGACGACCTCGATCGGGTCGCCGGCCCGGGTCATGGAGACGACCGTGCCCTCCATCAGCCCGTACGCGTTGATCATCCGTTCCAGTCCGACCCGCTCGACCAGCCGGGTGATCAGGGACGCGGGCACCGCGGCGGCGCCGCAGATGGCCACGCGCAGCGAGGAGACGTCCCAGGAGCCGCGCTCCAGCTCGTCCAGGATGCGGTGGAAGAGCGTGGGCGGCCCGGCGAGCACGGTGACCCGCTCGCGGGAGATCAGCGACATGAGCGCGTCCGGGCTGAAGGCCGGGATCGGCAGCATCGTGGCCCGGCGCAGCACGCAGGCCACTAGTCCGGCGTTCAGCCCGAACCCGTGGCTGAACGGGGCGATCACCGGATAACGGTCGTGCTCGTCGAGGGTGACGATCTCCGACCAGTCCCAGTAGCCGCGCAGGACCTGGGAGTGGTCCAGCATGACGCCCTTGGGCGTGCCCGTGGTGCCGGAGGTGGACATGATCTCGCACAGGTCGCCGGGCCGGACGGCGAGCGCCCGCTCCTCGGCCTCGCGCCGGGGCACCCGCTCCCCGAGCGCGCGCAGCTCCGTCGCCGGCGGGACGAGCGTGTGCCGCAGGCCGGGCAGCGGCGGGAGCAGCCCGGCGAGCCGCACGCCCGCAGGGCCGTCACCCGTGATCAGCACCTTCGCGCCGGTCCTCGTGACGACCTCGGCGGCCTCGATGCCCTTGAAGCGCGGCGACAGCGGCACGACGACCGCGCCCGCGTCCCAGACGCCGAGCACGTGCTCCACCCAGTACGCCGAGTTCACCCCCCACAGCGCCACCCGGTCGCCCGGCTCGACGCCGAGCGCGATGAGGCCGCGGGCGACCGCGGAGGCGGCCTCGCGCAGCCCGGCGAGCGTGCCGTGCCCGCCGCGTCCGGCCACGACCGTGCCGCCGGGGTGCCGTTCGGCCTGGTCGCGCAGCATGCGGGGGAGCGTCCCCCACTCCGGCATCGGTGCCATGTCCACCCCTAGGTGACGAGCTAGGTGACGAGCGCCCGGTCCCTGCCCAGATGGTGGCCGCGCAGGTCGGTCACCGTGCCCGGCCGCGGCCCCTCGGCCGCCTCCGGGGCGATCTCCACGCCGATCGAGACCGGCGTCAGCGCCCGTACGGCCTCCTGGACGCGCGAGCGCCACATGGGGTTGCCGACGAGGCTCTCGCGGCCGAACGTCACGGTGAGCACGGCGGAGTCCAGCGTGCCCGGACGGCTGACGGTCAGGTCCCAGCCGGCCACGCCGTCGATCTTCGCCAGCGCCTTCTCCAGCCGGGGCAGCGCCAGCCACACGCCCCTGACCAGCACGTGGTCGCCCACGGTGTGGGCGGGGGCGGGCAGGCCCTCGCCGCCGCGTACGACGTGGCCGGTCCTCAGCGTCGCGTCGCCGAGCGTGGCGTGCCCGCGCGGGGTGACGATCAGCTCGGCCAGCGGGGCGCCGGGGTCGGCGGGGGCGTCCTTGCCCAGGGCGGCCAGGCCCAGCAGGCCGTCCGCGAGCGGCGTGAGCGGGTCCTCCTCGGCGGCCCGCCAGGCCAGCGCGGTGCCGCCGAACGGGCTCGCGTACACCTCGGTGACCCGGGCGCCGAACTCGCCCGCGAGGTGCCGCAGCGTGCTCCTGGAGGCGATCTCGCCGGTCAGGACGATGTGGGCGAGCCCGAGGTCCAGCGGGTCCAGCAGGAACTCCAGGTGCAGGCGGGCCAGGAGGTCCATCGCGCCGGTCGGGGTGGCGACCAGCGTCGTGGCCCGCAGCGCCGACAGCGCGTGGTGCAGCCGCATGCGCCCGCGCGGCCCGAGCCCGGCGGCGGCCTGGGCGACCTCGGCCGCGGCGGCGGCCCACAGCGAGCCGGCCGGTTCGGCGAGGGCCACGGCGACCCGGTCCCGCTCGCCCACCCCGGCCGCGCGCAGGGCCGCTGCGGTCAGCCCGGCGGCGGTCCGCCGGTCCTCGGGGCCGAGCGGGAAGGCACTGGCCGCGTCGGGGGAGACCAGCAGGAGCCCGGCGGCCGAGCCCGCGGCGGCCCCGAGGTCGTCCCGCGTCAGCCACCGGCCCATCAGCGCACCACCTCGGTCATGAACAGCGTCATCGACTCGCACACCTGCTCGTGCGCGAGCCCGCCGACCTGGGCCTGGATGATGAGGTCGGTCGCCCCGGCCTCGGCGATCCTGGCGAGTGCCTTGCGCGAGCCCGCCACGTCGTCCACCACGACCATGAGGTGCTCGCGCAGCGTGGCCATCGCCTCCTCGGGCGGCAGCCCGGCGGCGAGCTGGCCGAGTACGCGGTGGGTGGCGTGGCGGGCGTCGTAGTAGTCGGGCGGGGTGACCAGGTTGACCTGGCGGCGGATGTACCACAGGACGGGGTCGGCGGCCGTGGCGGTCGCGGCCTCGCGGGTGGGGGCGACGTACCAGGGGATCATGAGGGCGACCCGGCGGGTGTCCGGGTCGAAGCCGTGCTCGGCCAGGCCCTCGCGGTAGCGCGCGATGTCGGCGGCCACGTCGTCGATGCCCTTGAGCATGGTCATGCCGAGCAGGTTGTAGCCGTGCCTGGCGGCGGCGAGGTAGCCGTCCAGGGAGGTGGAGGCCACCCACACCGGCGGGTGGGGCCGCTGGGCCGGGCGCGGGTAGACGGCGACGTCGGGGATCTCGAAGAACTCGGTCGAGCGGCTGACGGGCTCGCCGTCGGCGTTCCAGATCGCGAGCACGGCCTCCAGCGAGTCCTCCCAGATCCGCCGGGACTGCTCGAACGGCCGCTGGAACGCCTGGTACTCCAGGGGGGAGGCACCGCGGCCGGTGCCGAACTCGACCCGGCCGCCGCTGAGCACGTCCAGGGTGGCGACGCGCTCGGCCGTGCGGATCGGCGACTGGAACGGCAGCAGCACCACGCCGAGCCCCAGGTGGATGCGCTCGGTCCGCTGGGAGACGGCGGCGAGGACCAGGTCGGGGGCCGAGGAGTGGGAGAAGCCCCGGGTGAAGTGGTGCTCCACGAACCAGGCGGTGTCGAACCCCAGCCGGTCGCCCAGCACGACCTGCTCGACCACGTTGTGGAACGCCTGCTGCTCGACGTCGCGGGTGCGTCCGCGGACCTCCAGCTCGTACCCCAGGCTGATCCGTAGGGACGTCATCGCGCCTCCGGCACAGTAGGAAACCAAGCGCTCGCTTGGTAGAGCGTATCAGCGGCGAGGACTTGCGGGAAGGGCGCGGGCGCGATCAGAGTGGTTGCTCGTGAAGCGAAAGCACGCGCTGAGACGGCCGAAGGACGCCGAAGATCCCGGCCTCGACGGCGACGACCTCTCGCTCACGAGTGCCCGCCGCTACGAGGCGTTCGGACGGGTCATGGCGGCGCTGGCGTCCGAGGCCGACTTCATGGAGTCGTGCCGCGACCTGACCTGGTGGCGCGGTGGCGACCACACCTGGCACATCGAGTGGCGCGACGGGCCCTACGCCTCCGAGGTGGCCGGCCTGCTGACCGAGCGGGTCCTCGACCCCGACGACGAAGAGCCGCTCGTCACCGAGGCCGGACCCGGCGGGGCCGCCACGGCGATCCTCGACGTGATGGGCGTCCGCGTCGAGCTGCGCGCCATCGACCCCATGGGCCGCGCGGCCTCCCGCGCCCGGCCCGGCCTCTGGCGTCTCGCCGAGGCGCTCGACACCACCCGCCGCACCAACACCCGCCACCCCTGGGAAGAGCTGCTCGGCGGCTGATCTCGGGCTCACGGCCCGCCGAAGACCAACTCGGCGAGGCGGGCGCGGTGCGCCTGGGGCGGGCCGAAGAGCTGGGCGTCGGAGGTGGCCCGCTTGAAGTAGCGATGCGCCGGATGCTCCCAGGTGATCCCGATCCCTCCGTGGATCTGGATGTTCTCGCCCGCCGCCGCCAGGTAAGCCTCCGTGCAGTACGACCCCGCCACCGCCGCCGCTACCTCGTGATCCGCCGCGGCGCGCGCCGCCGACCTGGCCGACTCCACCAGCAGCAGCACGTCCGCCAGCTTGTGCTTGACCGCCTGGAAGGCCCCGATCGGCCGGCCGAACTGCACCCGCGTGCGCGCGTACGCGACCGCCATGTCCAGGCACCGCTGCGCCCCGCCCACCTGCTCGGCGGCCAGGGCCGCGATCCCGAGGTCGCGCACCCATCCCGCCGACGTGCCGTCGCCGAGCCGCCGTACGGGCACGTCCTCGAAGGTCAGCCGCTCCAGCGGCCGGCTCTCGTCCATCGTCAGGTACGCCTCCCGCCGCGTCGGCACGGCCTCCACGAGCTGCCCGCCCGCGTAGAGCAGCACCAGCTCGCCCGCCATGACGTACGGCGCCACCCCGCTGAGCCGCCCGCCCGCCAGTCGCAGCTCCGCCTCGCCCGGCAGCACCACGGTCGCGCTCACGCCGCCGTCGGCGACGGCCTTCAGCAGGTCGGCGGCCCCGCAGGCGGTCGCGGCGGTCACCGCCATGACCGCGGTCTGCAGGAAGGGGTGCGGCGAGAGCGCCCCTCCCATCTCCTCGGCCACGGCGGCCAGCTCGGCGGGACCGCAGCCCGCGCCCCCGTGCTCCTCGGGGACGAGCAGCCCGGCCACCCCCACCTCCCGCGCGAGCTCCGCCCAGGACGCGCCGGGGCGGGCGGCGAGGTGTTCGCGGACGAGGGCGCCGAGTTCTTCGGGAAGCGACACGCCGTCATGCTAACCAAGCACTTGCTTGAGTTGGTAGAGGAATGACCGATTTTTGCCTTTTGTGTAGGTTCACATAATCTGAAACAGGTCAATTCCAGAAGGTTCCAGGGGAGGGGTTGACCAGGGAAAGGGACATGAACAACACCACGATCGACTACGCCGACTTCGCCGAATACGACCGGCGCCAGCGCGGCATCGAGCGCCATTTGGTCGCGGCCTTCCTCGGTGGACTGGCCGTCGGCATCGTCGGCGCGCTCGTCTCCGGTCGTGCCCCCGGCTGGATCGACCACCTCTACGAGCCCTACGCCTACCTCGCCCTGGCGCTGGCCGTCGGCGCGACCGCCACCGGGTTCGGATGGGCGCTGGTGACCACGTTCCTGGCCGCGGTCTCCACCCTGGTCGCGGCCATGGGCACGGGCGCCGTCCGCGGCGACCTGGCCCTCGCCGACCTCGGCGGCGGTGGCGCCGCCGGGCTCAACTGGGTCCTCGCCCTGCTCGTGGGGCTCGGCCTGCTGGCCTACGTCACCCGCAGGGACGACGGCTGGGGCGACCTGGCCGCGGGCGGCATCGGAGCCGCGCTCATCGCCGACGTCGTGGACCGCGCCACGCCGGGCCTCATCGGCGTCGAGGGCTCCTTCTGGCCGGGCCCGGCCCTGCTGGTCGGCGTGCTGTCGGTCGCCGTGGTGCTCACGCTGCGCAGGAACGCCCGCTCCCGCGTGCGCGCCCTCGCCCTCTCCACGCTCTTCTCCGTGCTGTTCACGGCGTGGCTGGCGGTGTTCGTCACGGGCTGGCTCCCGGCCCTCGCCTGAGGGCCGCCTGAGGGGCGCAGCGTTTAAGCCCGAGCGGGCGGTCACCTCGACTCGATAGCCTGTAAGTCCTCATCCAGGTTCGAGCAAGGAGTAGCCGTGTTGCTGCGCATGTCGTCGTTGTTTCTTCGCACCCTGCGGGACGACCCGGCAGACGCGGAAGTGCCGAGCCACAAGCTGCTGGTCCGCGCCGGCTACGTCCGCCGCGTGGCCCCCGGCATCTACTCCTGGCTGCCGCTCGGCAAACTGGTGCTGGAGAACGTCACCAGGATCGTCCGCGAGGAGATGAACCGGATGGGCGCCCAGGAGGTGCTCTTCCCCGCCCTGCTGCCCCGCGAGTACTACGAGGCCACCGGCCGCTGGACCGAATACGGCGACACGCTCTTCCGCCTCCAGGACCGCAAGGGCGCCGACTACCTCCTCGGCCCCACGCACGAGGAGCTCTTCACCGACATGGTCAAGGGCGAGTACTCCTCCTACAAGGACTACCCGGTCACCCTCTACCAGATCCAGACGAAATACCGCGACGAGGCCCGCCCCAGGGCCGGCATCCTGCGCGGCCGGGAGTTCCTGATGAAGGACTCCTACTCCTTCGACCTCGACGACGACGGCCTCAAGCACTCCTACGAGCAGCACCGCGAGGCCTACATCCGCACGTTCGACCGGCTCGGCATCCACTACAAGATCGTCTTCGCCCAGTCGGGCGCCATGGGCGGCTCGGCCTCCGAGGAGTTCCTGGCCCCCACGCCCACCGGCGAGGACACCTTCGTGGCCTGCCACTCCTGCGGCTACGCGGCCAACGCCGAGGCGGTCACCACGACCGCGCCCGCCGCCCGCCCCTACGACGACCTGCCCCCGCTCGCCGTCATGGACACGCCCGACACCCCGACCATCGAGACGCTGGTGTCGTACGTCAACGAGCACCACGGCCTCTCCGTCACCGCCGCCGACACCCTGAAGAACGTCGTCGTCAAGGTCACCACCCCGGGCTCCGACAAGACCGAGACGCTCATCATCGGCGTCCCCGGCGACCGCGAGGTCGACTTCAAGCGCCTGGAGGCCGCGCTCGCCCCCGGCGAGCCCGCCATCTTCGAGGCCGCCGACTTCGCCAAGCACCCCGGCCTCGTGCGCGGCTACATCGGCCCGCAGATCCTGCGCGAGCTCGGCATCCGCTACCTCGTCGACCCGCGCGTGGCCACCGGCACCTCCTGGGTGACCGGCGCCAACGAGCCCGGCAGGCACGCCGCCAACGTCGTCGCGGGCCGCGACTTCACCCCCGACGGCACCATCGAGGCCGCCGAGATCCGCGCCGGCGACCCCTGCCCCCGCTGCGGCGCCGAGCTGTCCATCGACCGCGGCATCGAGATCGGCCACATCTTCCAGCTCGGCCGCAAATACGCCGACGCCGCCGGCCTCGACGCCCTCGGCCCCGACGGCAAGCCCATCCGCATCACCATGGGCTCCTACGGCATCGGCGTCTCGCGCGCCGTCGCCGTCATCGCCGAGCAGGCCCACGACCAGCTCGGCCTGGTCTGGCCGCGCGAGGTGGCGCCCGCCGACGTGCACATCGTCGGCACCGGCAAGGACAACCAGGTCGAGGCCGCCCTGGAGCTGGCCGGCGAGCTGGAGTCGCGCGGCCTGCGCGTGCTCGTGGACGACCGGCCGCAGGTCTCGCCCGGCGTCAAGTTCAAGGACGCCGAGCTGCTGGGCGTCCCGACCGTCGTGGTCATCGGCCGCGGACTCTCCCAGGGCGTCATCGAGCTCCGCGACCGGGTGACCGGCGAGAAGTCGGAGATCCCCCTCGCGGAGGCCGCCGACCGCATCATGGCCGTCACCGCCGCCTGACCCGCGCCGTGGGCGCCCTGACCGCCAGGGCGCCCACCCTTCAGCTGCCGCCCTGGGCGGTGGGTGTGGCGGGCGCGGGGGCCGCCGGCATGCCGGGGAACGCGGCCGGCTGGGCCGGGCGGAAGGCGTACGAGCGGGTGACGGCCTGCTGCATGGCCAGGGCCGCGAACCGCCGCAGCGCGGCGTCCCCGGCCGCCACCAGCTCCAGATAGGCGGCCGTCACCCCGCCTTCGAGGTGCGCCGCCAGCCGGGCCGCCAGCTTCGCGTCCGAGGGGAAGAACGGCAGCGCGTACGACGCCTCCGCCTCCACGGGCTTGCCGCCGCGCGCCGTGATGAGCGCGCGGACCTGGTCGCGCCGCGCCCGATGGGCGTCGTAGGCCGCGGTCATCCGCTCCCGGAGCTCCCCTGACGTCCGCGCCCCCAGCAGCCCGTACGCGAACAGCGCGGCGTGCTCGGCCGCCAGCGCCTTGCGCAGCTTCTCCAGATCGTCCCCGTTCACGGTCACCCCGTTCGCCGCGTTCACAGTGACTTCGGCAGGGCGACGACGTGCGCCGCCTCGCAGGCGCCGATGCTGGCGATGAGCTGCGCCATCCCGGGGGAGAGGCCCGCGAGCTGCTTGGGCCGCAGCGCCGCCGCCTTCCGCTCCAGCTCGCGCAGCCGCGACAGCGACGGCTTGTCCGGCTCGGCGGAGCCGGAGGGGGCGGGCGAGCCCGAAGGGGCGGGGGAGCCGGTCGCGCCGGTGGCGGGAGCGCCGGGGCCGGTCACGTGCTTGCGCAGCTCATTGACGTGCGCCTGGTGACGGTCGCGGAAGGGCACGAGCCGCTCGCCGCCGTCCGCGATCAGCGCCGAGTAGAGCGCGATCGTCCGCTCCTTCTCCGCGATCAGCTGCTTCACGAGGACCGTCTCGGGCGAGTCGGGGGCGGGCGCGGACGGCTGGGCCGGCCCGGAGGCGCTGCAGGCGGCGAGCGCGGCCGCTCCGCCCGCCAGCAGGCCACGACGGGAGAGGTGACGCGGGCGCACGAGCGGGAACCTCCTGTTGTCACTGACGCAGATAGCATCGTACGGTCTGAGCCCGCGATCGCCGCCAGGCGACGCTCCGCCATTCGGCCGGGACGAGTGGCGCTCTTTCTGTGCCCTCGTACGGATAGGGTGTCAACTGTCGTCGCTGGCCGAGCGGCCGGGCGACGAGGAGCCAGTGGCGAGGTCCGCCCGGCTGAGACTTGACAATAGGGGAGGTCGATATGGGCAGCGCATCACCCCGCGACCACCTGATGAAGCTCCTGGAGCCCGTGGTCAGCGCGGAGGGCCTCGATCTGGAGGACATCACGGTCACCCAGGCGGGCAGGAGACGCGTGCTGCGTGTGATCGTCGACCGCGACGGCGGCGTGAGCCTCGACGACGTCGCCGACGTGAGCCAGGCCGTCTCCGCGGCGCTGGACGACGACGACGCGATGGGACAGGCGGCATACACGCTGGAGGTCTCCTCGCCGGGTGTCGACCGCCCCCTCACCGAGCCGCGCCACTGGCGTCGCGCGGCCACACGTCTGGTGAAGGCGGAGCTGCGCGACGGCAGCGTGGTGGAGGGCCGGATCACGGCCGCGGACGACGCCGGCGTCGATCTCGACGTCGAGGGCGCGCCGCGCCGGCTTGAGTACGAGGACCTGGCCCGCGGACGGGTCCAGGTGGAGTTCCGCCGCATCGACGACGTCGACGGCGACGAGGGCTAAGGGGGAGCCGCCGTGGACATCGACATGAGCGTCCTGCGCAGCCTCGAACGGGAGAAGGACATCTCCTTCGACCTGGTGGTCAAGGCGATCGAGGACGCGCTGCTGATCGCCTACTTCCGCACCGAGGGCGCGGCCTCGAAGGCGCGGGCCGAGCTCGACCGCGCCAGCGGTCACGTCACGATCTGGGCCGCCGAGCTGGGCGACGAGGGCGAGGTGGTCAGGGAGTTCGACGACACCCCTGGCAATTTCAGCAGGATCGCCGCCACCACCGCCAAGCAGGTCATCCTGCAGCAGCTCCGCGACGCCGAGGACGAGATCAACTTCGGCGAGTTCGCCAGCCGTGAGGGCGAGCTGGTCTCGGGCGTCATCCAGCAGGGCAAGGACCCTCGCGTGGTGCTGGTCGACCTCGGCAAGATCGAGGCCGTCCTGCCGCACGCCGAGCAGGTGCCCGGGGAGGACTACGTGCACGGCGAGCGCATTCGCGCCTACGTCGTGCAGGTCAAGAAGGGCCACAAGGGTCCCTCCGTCACCCTCTCGCGCACGCATCCCGGCCTGGTGAAGAAGCTGTTCGCGCTGGAGGTGCCGGAGATCGCCGACGGCACCGTGGAGATCGCCGCCGTGGCCCGCGAGGCCGGCCACCGCACCAAGATCGCGGTGCGGTCGCGCAAGCCCGGTGTCAACGCCAAGGGCGCCTGCATCGGCCCCATGGGCTCGCGGGTGCGCAACGTGATGACCGAGCTCCACGGCGAGAAGATCGACATCATCGACTGGTCCGAGGACCCTGCCGAGTTCGTCGGGAATGCCCTGTCCCCTGCGCGTGTTTCCCATGTCGAGGTTCTCGATCTCGACGGCCGGGTCGCGCGGGTCACCGTGCCCGACTACCAGCTTTCCCTGGCCATCGGCAAAGAGGGGCAGAACGCCCGGCTCGCGGCGAGGCTCACCGGATGGCGGATCGACATCCGGCCGGACACACAGGCGGAGGATGCCGCCGGTTCCGTAGATGCGTCAAAGCGGTAAGCTGGAATATGGTGGCCTTAGGGGCCCTCAGCGCACGTGTGTGGGCTGCAGGGTTCGCACGGCCAAGTCCGAGCTGCTCCGCCTGGTGCGGGTAGGAGACCATGTGGTCCCCGACCTGCGAGGACGGCTTCCAGGCCGAGGTGCGTCGCTGCATCCGGCCTTGAGCTGTCTGGAGTTCGCCGAGCGGCGGCGGGCGTTCCCTCGCGCGTTTCGCGTGACGGGGCCGCTCGACGTCTCGCCCGTGCGGGCACACCTGGAGGGAGAACCCAATGTCATGTAGGACGCCGAGTTGATGGGCGGAGTCAGATTGCTATGAGCGCCTGATGAGCACGCGGCGATGAAGACGTCAAGGTAGCGACGGTCCGGACGGCACAGCCAGCCTCCCGGGCCGAGTAAGGGAGTGCAGTGGCGAAGGTCCGGGTATACGAGCTCGCTAAGGAGTTCGGCGTCGAGAGCAAGGTCGTCATGGCCAAGCTCCAAGAGATGGGGGAGTTCGTCCGTTCGGCGTCCTCCACCATCGAGGCGCCGGTGGTCCGCAGGCTCACCGAAGCTCTGGGCGCATCGAAGGGTGGGCCCTCCAGGGGCGGCGGACAGCCGTCCAACAGGCCGCAGCCGCCAAGGGCTGCGCACCGGCCGGCGGAAGGCCAGGCCGGCAACGGTTCCGGGCAGGCCCCGGTGCCTGCTCCTCCGCGTCCGGGCCCCCGGCCCGGTCCGCGTCCGGCCCCGCAGAGCGGCCCTCAGGGTCCGCAGGGGCCCCAGGGCCCGCAGGGTCCGCAAGGTCCTCAGGGCGGCGGCCAGCCCCGCCCGCCGGTTCCCATGCCTCACCAGCAGCAGCCGCAGGCCGCGCGCGGTGAGGCGTCCCCGGCTCCGCAGGCGCGCTTCGAGAGCGGCGCGCCGGCCCGGCCGACCCCGGGTCCGCGTCCCGGCCCGGCTCCGCGTCCGGGTCCCGGCCCCAAGCCGGGCCCGCGTCCCGCCCAGCAGGGCGGCGGCGGCGCGGCGCAGGCGCCGCGTCCTGGCGGCGCGCCCACCGGCGGCGGCCCGCGTCCCGGCCCCAAGCCGGGCCCGCGTGGCCCGCGTCCGGGCAACAACCCGTTCTCGTCCAACGCCAGCGGCATGGGCCAGGCGCCCCGGCCGCAGCGTCCGGGCGGCGGCCAGCGTGACGGTGGCCCCGGCCCGCGTGGCGAGCGCCGTGACGGCCCGCCGCGCGACGGCGCGATGCCGCGTCCGCCGCAGGGTCGCGGCGGCGACCGGCCCACTCCCGGCCCGCGTCCCGGTCCGCCCCCCGGCGGCCCGCGTCCGGGTCCCGGCGCCGGTGGCGCCGGTGGTCCGCGTCCCGGTGGTCCGCGTCCCAACCCGATGATGATGCCGCAGGGCCGTCCTTCCGGTCCCGGCGCAGGCCGTCCGGGCGGTGGCCCGGGTGGCGGCGGCGGTCGTCCCGGCGGTGGCGGCGGTGGCCGTCCCGGTGGTGGCGGCGGTCGTCCCGGCGGCGGCGGTTTCGCCGGCCGTCCCGGTGGCGGTGGCGCGGGTCCGCGCACCGGCACCGGTGGTCCCGGTGGCGGCGGCGGTGGCTTCGGCGGCCGTCCCGGCGGCGGTGGCCGTGGTCGTGGCGGCGGCACCGCGGGTGCCTTCGGCCGTCCCGGTGGCCGTCCGGCCCGCGGGCGCAAGTCGAAGCGGCAGAGGCGCCAGGAGTTCGACAACATGTCGGCGCCGTCGATCGGCGGCGTGCAGGTCGCGCGCGGCAACGGCGCGACGATCCGCCTCCCGCGCGGCGCGTCGCTGTCCGACTTCGCCGACCGCATCGGCGCCAACCCCGCCTCGCTCGTGCAGATCATGCTGCACCTCGGCGAGATGGTGACCGCCACGCAGTCGGTCAACGAGGAGACGCTGCAGCTGCTCGGCGCCGAGCTCGACTACGACATCCAGGTCGTGAGCCCGGAGGAGGAGGACCGCGAGCTTCTCGAGGCCTTCGACATCGAGTTCGGCGAGGACGAGGGCGACGAGGCCGACCTCGCCGCGCGTCCGCCGGTCGTGACCGTCATGGGTCACGTCGACCACGGTAAGACCAGGCTGCTCGACGCCATCCGCAACACGAACGTGGTGTCGCGCGAGGCGGGTGGCATCACCCAGCACATCGGTGCTTACCAGGTCGCCGCCGAGCACGAGGGCCAAGAGCGCAAGATCACCTTCATCGACACCCCGGGTCACGAGGCGTTCACCGCCATGCGTGCCCGAGGCGCGAAGTCGACCGACATCGCGGTGCTGGTGGTCGCGGCCGACGACGGCGTCAAGCCGCAGACGATCGAGGCGCTCAACCACGCCCAGGCGGCCGACGTGCCGGTCGTGGTCGCGGTCAACAAGATCGACAAGGAAGGGGCCGACCCCAACAAGGTGCGGGCCCAGCTCACCGAGTACGGCCTGGTCGCCGAGGAGTACGGCGGCAGCACGCTGTTCGTCGACATCTCGGCGAAGAACGGCATCGGCATCGAGAGCCTCCTCGAGGCGATCCTGCTGACCGCCGACGCCGAGCTCGACCTGCGGGCCAACCCGACGATGGACGCCCAGGGCATCGCCATCGAGGCGCACCTCGACAAGGGCCGCGGCCCGGTCGCGACCGTCCTGGTCCAGCGCGGCACGCTGCGCGTCGGCGACTCGATCGTCTGTGGCGAGGCCTTCGGCCGCGTCCGGGCGATGCTCGACGACACCGGCGAGCCGGTCGACGAGGCCACGCCGTCGCGTCCGGTCCTGGTGATGGGTCTGACGGCCGTGCCGAGCGCCGGTGACAACTTCATCGTCGTCACCGACGACCGGATGGCCCGGCAGATCGCCCAGCAGCGCGCGGCGCGCAAGCGCAGCGCCGAGATGGCGAAGTCGAGCCGTCGCCGCACCCTCGAGGAGCTGTTCAGCGACCTCGAGAAGGGCCGCGTCGACGAGCTCAAGCTCATCATCAAGGGTGACGTGTCCGGTTCGGTGGAGGCCCTGGAAGACGCCCTGCTCAAGATCGACGTCGGCGACGAGGTCAGGCTCCGTGTCCTGCACCGCGCGGTCGGCGCGATCACCGAGTACGACGTCAACCTGGCGGTCGCCGACGACAACGCGGTCATCATCGGCTTCAACGTGCGGCCCGAGCCGCGGGCACGCGACCTGGCCGAGCGCGAGGGCGTCGACATCCGCTACTACTCGGTCATCTACCAGGCGATCGAGGAGATCGAGGCGGCCCTCAAGGGCATGCTCAAGCCGGAGTTCGAAGAGGTCCAGATGGGCACCGCCGAAGTCCGCGAGGTCTTCAAGGTGCCGAAGATCGGCAACGTCGCCGGTACTCTCGTCCGTTCCGGTGTGATCGTCCGCAACAGCAAGGCCAGGGTGATCCGCGATGGCGTCGTCATCGCCGACAACCTGACCGTCTCGTCGCTGCGTCGCTTCAAGGATGACGCGACCGAGGTCCGCGAGGGCTTCGAGTGCGGCATCGGTGTCGGCTACAACGACATCCGGATCGACGACGTGATCGAGACGTTCGAGATGCGGGAGAAGCCGCGCGTGTGACACGCGGCCGGGCGCCCGGCGGGACCTCCGCCGGGCGCCTCTCGCGCGTCCTGGCCTGCTCCCCACCGCGGCAGGACGGGCGCGCGCTCAGCACACCAGGCCAAGCGGTGGTGACCAACGATGTATGTGGGTGCTCTGACCCTGGACATCCTGCTCGGCGACGTTCGCTCGCTGAAGCAGAAGCGCTCCGTCGTACGGCCGCTGATCGCCGAGCTGCGGCGCCGTTACCCCGCCATAGCGGTCGCCGAGACCGGGCGTCACGATCTGCATCGCAGAGCCGAGGTCGGCATCGCGGTGCTTTCCGCCTCCGCGGGTAACTGCAAAGAGGTGATGGACGCCTGCGAGCGGATGGTGGCCTTCCGCCCGGAGATCGAGCTGCTGTCGGCCAGGCAGCGTCTGTACCACGACGAGGATTGAACGACTAGCACGGCCAGATCGTGCGTGAGGGGGAGCCAACATGGTGGATGCCGCACGAGCGCGCAAGCTCGCCGACCGCATCCAGCAGATCGTCGCCGAGATGCTGGAGCGACGGATCAAGGACCCGCGTCTCGGCTTCGTCACCGTGACCGACACGCGCGTCACCGCTGACCTGCGCGAGGCGACGGTCTTCTACACGGTTTTCGGCTCCGAGGCCGAGCGGGCCGACAGCGCGGCCGCCCTGGAGAGCGCCAAGGGGATCATCCGTTCCGAGGTGGGCCGCCAGACCGGTGTGCGCTTCGCCCCGACGCTGACCTTCAAGCACGACCCGCTGCCCGACAGCGCCCGCCACCTGGACGACCTCATCAGCGCGGCACGGGCGCGCGACGCCGAGGTGGCCCGGCAGGCGCAGGGCGCCTCCTACGCCGGCGAGCCGGACCCCTACCGCAAGCCAGAGGAGGAGGACGACGACGAGCTCGCCGACCTCCAGGGGAGCGAACGCGCGGCCGGGGACGACCAGGCGTGACGCCGGACGTACGCGACCGGGCCGACCGGCCGCCGCGGACCCGGGCGGGCGCGGGCCACGGCATCCCCGAGAGCGCGTGGAAGCGCGCGCTGCGGCTGATCGACTCGGCCGACGAGATCGGGCTGGCCTGCCACGTGACGCCCGACGGCGACGCGCTCGGCTCCATGCTGGCGGTGGCGTTCACGCTGCGCGCGATGGGCAAGCGGGTGCGCGCGTCGTTCGGCGACCGGCAGTTCGAGGTGCCGCGCCTGCTGCGGTTCCTGCCGGGGCAGGAGATGCTGGTGCCGCCGGCCGAGTTTCCCGCCGCGCCCGAGCTGGTGATCACCTTCGACTCGTCGACGTTCGAGCGGCTGGGGCTGCTCAGCGGCAACACCGCGCGGGCGGCCGAGGTCATCGTGGTCGACCACCATCCGGCCGGCGCCGGGTTCGGCACGCTGGGGCTCGTCGACTCCCACGCCGCCGCCACGGCGATGCTGGCCGAGCAGCTCATCTACCGGCTCGGCGGGCGGCTCGACCGTGACATCGCCACCTGCCTCTACGCCGGGCTGGTGACCGACACCGGCTCGTTCCGCTACTCCTCCACGACGCCTGCCGTGCATGAGATGGCGGCGAGGCTGGTGGCGACGGGGCTGCGCACCGACGAGATCGCCCGCGAGCTGTGGGACCGCTCGCCGTTCGGCTACCTCAAGGTGCTGGCGGCGGCGCTCGACCGGGTGCGGCTGGAGGACGACCTGGTCTGGACGTACGTCACGCGGGTCGACCGGGCCGCGCACGGGCTCCCGTACGCGGAGATCGAGGGCATCATCGACGTCGTGCGCCGCACCGACGAGGCCGAGGTGGCGGTCGTGCTCAAGGAAGACGACGAGGGCGCCTGGCAGGTGTCCACCAGGTCCAAGGGCGCCGTCGACGTGGGCGCCGCGTGCGCGGCCCTGGGCGGCGGCGGCCATCACAACGCGGCCGGCTACACCTCGCACGATGGCGTCGAGGACACCATGGCCGCCCTCAGGAGAGAGCTGGGAAAGGCGTAGATGGCCGAGAGCGGTCTGATCATCGTCGACAAGCCGGGCGAGTGGACCTCCCATGACGTGGTGGCCAGGATGCGGCGCCTCGCGGGCACCCGCCGCGTGGGCCACGCCGGCACCCTCGACCCGATGGCGACGGGCGTGCTGGTGGTCGGCGTGGAGAAGGCCACCCGGCTGCTCGGTCACCTGACGCTGACGGAGAAGGTCTACGAGGCCACCATCCGGCTCGGCGTCACCACCAACACCGACGACGCCGAGGGCGAGATCACCGCGACCGCGTCGGCGTCCGGCGTCGCCGCCGAAGAGATCCGCAAGGGCGTCGAGGCGCTGACGGGCGCCATCATGCAGGTTCCGCCGCAGGTCAGCGCCATCAAGGTCAACGGGCAGCGGGCCTACAAGATGGCGCGCGCGGGCGAGGAGGTCGAGCTGGCCGCCCGGCCCGTCACGGTGCGGGCCTTCGACGTGCTCGACGTACGCGCCCATGACGATGTGGTGGACGTGGACGCCGTGGTCACCTGCTCCAGCGGCACCTACATCCGCTCGCTGGCCCGCGACCTCGGGGCCGCGCTCGGCGTCGGCGGCCACCTGACGCGGCTGCGCCGCACCCGCGTCGGCCCGTACGACCTGTCGCTGGCCAGGACGATCGACGAGCTCGCCGAGCGGTGCGTGATCCTGCCCATCGGGGAGGCGGTCGCCGCGGCGTTCCCGCGCAGGGACGTCACCGCCGAGGAGGCGAGGGTCATCGGGCACGGCGGCCGGCTGGCCGCGGCCGGGCTGGGCGAGGGGCCGATCGGCGTGTTCGGCCCGGACGGCACGCTGCTGGCGCTGATGGAGGAGCAGGGCCGTACGGCCAGGCCGCTCGCTGTCTTCGTCTAGGTCGGCTTCGTCTAGGCGGGCTTGGTGGCGACGATGATGTCGCGCACGATCGCCTGGTCCACCCAGTGCTCGAAGTCGGGGTAGTCCATGACCTCCAGGCCGGCGCCGGTCAGGATGGCGGCGAGCTCCTCGCGCTTGCCGCCGTAGGTGTTCCAGGCGATGCCCATGGCCCCGCCGGGCCGCAGCAGCTCCGCCCAGATCGGCACCGCCCGGCGCAGCAGCTCCAGCGGGCTGCGCGACAGGCCCGAGCCGCCCTTGCTGCCGTGCTGGACGCCGTAGGGCGCGTCGGTGACCACCAGGTCGAACGAGCGCGGCTTGAAGAACTCCCTGCTCCGCAGCGTGTCGCCGTTGACCATGGCGAGGTGCTGCACGTCGCCGTGCTTGACCGCCTCCTTCGACGGCCCGAACGTGACGTTGAGCCGCCGCCCTACGAGCGCCCGCTCCCGGCGCACCGGCACGGTCTCGGCGGTGTGCTTGAGCCGCTTGTTGCGCAGCCAGGTCTTGATGAAGCCGGTGTATGCCTCGAAGTCCTTGGCGTCGACGTCGAGGCCGTAGGCGTCGTAGCCGTACATGAGGGCCTGGTTGAGCGTGGTCCCCCGGCCGCAGAGCGGGTCGAACACCGACAGCCGCTCGCCGAGGCCCTTGCCCGAGGCCAGCGCGGTGACGTTGAGCAGCAGCTTGGTGAAGTGCTCGTTGGTCTTGCCGGCGTACTTCTGGATGGTGATGAGGTCGCTGCTCAGCCGGTCGAGCGGCCGTACGGGCAGCGGGCGCAGCAGCGGCTGCTGCTCGTCCTCACCCTCGACACCCTCGACACCGAACAGCGCGTAGACCGACGACAGGTTGGACAGCAGCGCGACGTCCTGCTCCGCCAGCGGCGCGGCCGTCTCGAACGTGACGTAGGGGACGCCACCGAACACGCGCTCCTCACTCCCGGAAATCTCCGCCCGCAGCCCCCGCGCGCCGAAGACGGCCAGCTCGCTCCTCGTCAGCCGGACGGAGCTGTCGGCGTAGACCCGGTTGAACGCAGGCAGGATCAGAAGCGCGTATCGAGGCATGATGGCCGAGTGTAGCCCCCTCGGTTGGAGGTCACGGCCAGGCGCGTGGCAGGCTTGTGTGGTTCGATCCGCGACGAGCGAATGGGGTCCGGCGTGCAGGGTTCGGGTAGGTCTGTCGTCACCGTCGGCGTGTACGACGGAGTGCACCGGGGCCACCAGCGTGTCCTCGGACGGGCCGTGGCCGTCGCGCGCGAGCGGGGGCTGCCCGCCGTGGCCGTCACCTTCGAACCGCACCCCGACGAGGTCGTGCGCCCCGGGACGCATCCGGCCCGGCTGACCGGTGCCCGACGCCGCGCTGAGCTGCTGCGCGCGCTCGGCGTGGACGTGGTCGAGGTCGTGCCGTTCACGCTGGAGCTGTCGCGCGCCGACGCGGCCGAGTTCGCGCGTACGGTGCTGGCCGAGCGGCTGCGGGCGGCGGTCGTGGTAGTGGGGGAGGGGTTCACCTTCGGGCGGGACGCCGGCGGCGATGTCGAGACTTTGCGGGCGCTGGGCGACAAGTACGACTTCACGGTCGAGGTCCTGCCCCGCGTGGCCGGGGTGTCCTCGACCGGCGTACGCGAGCGCATCGTGGCCGGCGACGTCGAGGGCGCGGCGGCGCTGCTCGGCCGCCCGCACCGGGTGGAGGGCGTCGTCGTGCGCGGCTACCAGCGGGGCCGGCAGCTCGGCTTCCCCACCGCCAACGTCGAGACGCCCCCGCACACCGCGATCCCGGCCGACGGCGTCTACGCCGGCTGGCTGGAGTGCGTGCCCGTGGCCAACCTGCCCGCGCTCTATCCCGGCGAGCGGTGGCCGGCGGCCATCTCGGTCGGCACCAATCCGACGTTCGAGGGGGTGCCGCGCACGGTGGAGGCGTACGCGCTGGACCGCGACGACCTCGAGCTCTACGGCGCGCACGTGGCGGTCGACTTCGCCGCCCGGCTGCGCGGCAACACCCGCTTCGAGTCGATCGAGGCGCTGGTCGAGCAGATCCAGGCCGACGTCGAGGCCGCCCGCCGGCTGACCGCGTGAGGCTCCGGCGCGGCGCTCGCCCGAGCACCGTGCACGAGATGGTAACGTGGCATGTCGGCTCTGTGACGGCAGCGCTTTCGCGCCTTCGCCCACGTCGGCCATCCTCGCGGCGACTGTAGGCACGCACGGTCGTTCGCGCTTTTGTCACATTCACGCGTGCCCGAAGATCGAAGGAGAGCCGTGTCCCTCGACACCGCTGCCAAGAAGAACATCATCAGCGAGTACGCCACCGCCGAAGGCGACACCGGCTCGCCCGAGGTGCAGATCGCGCTGCTCAGCAAGCGCATCAGCGAGCTGACCGAGCACCTCAAGACGCACAAGCACGACCACCACAGCCGTCGCGGCCTGCTGCTGCTCGTCGGCCGTCGCCGCCGTCTGCTGAAGTACCTGCAGAAGGTCGACATCCAGCGCTACCGGACGCTCATCGAGCGCCTCGGTCTGCGCCGATAGCATGGGAAGGGAGCGGCGCGCACGCCGCTCCCTTCTTCATATGGGTAGAGCAACAGCGTGAGGCGCGTGGCGAGGTGAAAACAGCCCCGCGCCTGACGTACAACTGAAGATCCGAGACACACAGCCCCCGCGTCCGCTCAGCACCATGCGACCCGCGACGCCTGCGGGCCGGTCCTCGGTAGTGGCTTCCGGTAAGAACGCACGTGACCGGGCGCTTCGATCGAAGACCGGCGCTGCACCTAACGAGGGTGCCGGTGAGAAAAGGGCGCGGGAGACCGACCACAAGGAGGTCCCCCGTGGAGGGTGTCCACACCGCTGAAGCCGTCATAGACAACGGCTCTTTCGGCACGCGTACGATCCGGTTCGAGACCGGTCGTCTCGCGCGTCAGGCGGCCGGCTCCGCGGTCGCCTATCTCGACAACGAGACCATGGTCCTGTCGGCCACCACGGCTTCCAAGACCCCCAAGGAGCAGTTCGACTTCTTCCCGCTGACGGTCGACGTCGAGGAGCGCATGTACGCGGCGGGCCGCATCCCCGGCTCGTTCTTCCGCCGTGAGGGCCGGCCGTCCGAGGACGCCATCCTCACCTGCCGGCTGATCGACCGGCCGCTGCGCCCGTCGTTCGTCAAGGGCCTGCGCAACGAGGTGCAGGTCGTCGCCACCGTCATGGCGCTGCACCCCGACCACCTCTACGACGTGGTCGCCATCAACGCCGCTTCGCTGTCCACGCAGCTCGCCGGGCTGCCGTTCTCCGGTCCGATCGGCGGCGTGCGGGTCGCGCTGATCGACGGCCAGTGGGTGGCCTTCCCGACGCATCCCGAGCTGGAGCGGGCCACGTTCGACATGGTGGTGGCCGGCCGGGTGCTGGCCGACGGCGACGTCGCGATCATGATGGTCGAGGCCGAGTCCACCAAGGACACGCTCAAGCTGGTCGCCGAGGGCGCGGTCGCGCCCAACGAGGAGGCCGTGGCGCAGGGCCTGGACGCCGCGAAGCCGTTCATCAAGGTGCTGTGCGAGGCGCAGTCGCGCATCGCGCAGGTCGCGGCCAAGGAGACCGCCGAATACCCGGTCTTCCTCGACTACCAGGACGACACCTACGCCGCCGTCGAGGCCGCGATCAAGAACGAGCTGGCCGCCGCGCTCACCATCGCAGGCAAGCAGGAGCGCGAGAACGAGCTCGACAAGGTCAAGGCGCTCGCCGCCGAGAAGCTGCTGCCCGAGTTCGAGGGCCGCGAGAAGGAGATCGGCGCCGCTTTCCGCGCCGTGATGAAGAAGCTGATGCGCGCCCGCGTGGTCAGCGAGGGCGTACGCATCGACGGCCGCGGCACCAAGGACATCCGTGAGCTGTCCGCCGAGGTCCACGTGGTGCCGCGGGTGCACGGCTCGGCGCTGTTCGAGCGTGGCGAGACCCAGATCATGGGCATCACCACCCTCAACATGCTGCGCATGGAGCAGGTCATCGACACGCTCAACCCCGACCGCACCAAGCGCTACATGCACAACTACAACTTCCCGCCCTACTCCACGGGCGAGACCGGCCGCGTGGGCTCGCCCAAGCGGCGCGAGATCGGCCACGGCGCGCTGGCCGAGCGGGCGCTGATCCCCGTGCTGCCGACGCGCGAGGAGTTCCCGTACGCCATCCGCCAGGTCTCCGAGGCGCTCGGCTCCAACGGCTCGACCTCGATGGGCTCGGTCTGCGCCTCGACGATGTCGCTGCTGGACGCCGGCGTGCCGCTCAAGGAGATGGTCGCGGGCATCGCGATGGGCCTGATCGGCGAGGGCGACGACTACGTCACGCTCACCGACATCCTCGGCGCCGAGGACGCCATGGGCGACATGGACTTCAAGGTCGCCGGCACCCGTGACGTCATCACCGCCCTGCAGCTCGACACCAAGCTCGACGGCATCCCGGCCTCCGTGCTGGCCGGCGCGCTCAAGCAGGCCAAGGGCGCCCGCCTGGCGATCCTCGACGTCATGCAGGAGGCCATCGACCGGCCGGCCGAGATGAACCCGACCGCGCCGCGCATCATCACGATCAAGGTCCCGGTAGACAAGATCGGCGAGGTCATCGGCCCGAAGGGCAAGATGATCAACCAGATCCAGGACGACACGGGCGCCGAGATCACCATCGAGGACGACGGCACGATCTACATCGGCGCCACCGACGGCCCGTCCGCCGAGGCGGCCCGGTCGGCGATCAACGCCATCGCCAACCCGCACATGCCGGAGGTCGGCGAGCGCTACCTGGGCACGGTCGTCAAGATCGCCGCCTTCGGCGCGTTCGTCTCGCTCATGCCCGGCAAGGACGGCCTGCTGCACGTCTCGCAGATCCGCAAGCTGCACGGCGGCAAGCGGATCGAGAACGTCGAGGACGTCATGGGCGTCGGCGAGAAGATCCAGGTCGAGATCGCCGAGATCGACGGCCGGGGCAAGCTGTCCCTGGTTCCGGTCGAGGTCATCGAGAAGGAGGCCGCCGAGCGCGAGGCCAAGGCCGCCACGGCCGGCGAGGGCGACGAGGGCGAGGCCCCGCAGGCCGACGCCGACGCCGCGCCCGCCGAGGACCGTTCGGAGCGCCCGCGCCGCACCCGCACCCGCGTGCGCACCCGCGGCTCGGCCAACGGCGAGGGGGACGACCGCAACTCGTGAACACCACCACGCTGCACCCCGGTAAGGACGGAGCCGGGGAAGTCAAGCGCACCGTCCTCCCCGGTGGGCTGCGTGTGGTGACCGAGACCATGCCGACCGTGCGTAGCGTCGCGGTCGGCATGTGGGTCGGCATCGGCTCGCGGGACGAGGCCCCCGAGCACATGGGCGCCACCCACTTCCTCGAACACCTGCTGTTCAAGGGCACCCCCACGCGGGACGCGATGGAGATCTCGGCCTCCGTCGAGGGCATCGGCGGCGAGATCAACGCCTTCACCGCCAAGGAATACACCTGCTACTACGCGCGGGTGCTCGACGAGGACCTGCCGCTCGCGGTGGACGTCCTCGCCGACGTGGTGACCAGCTCGCTGGTGACCGAGGACGACGTGGAGTCCGAGCGGGGCGTGATCCTGGAGGAGATCGCCATGCACGACGACGACCCGTCCGACGTCGTGCACGAGCAGTTCGCCGCGGCGCTCTACGGCGACTCGCCGATCGGCCGGCCCATCCTCGGCACGGTCGAGTCGATCAACACGCTCGGGCGCGAGCGCATCGCCGAGTACTACCACCGCTACTACCGGCCGCGCCGCACCGTGGTCTCCGTCGCCGGCAACGTCCGGCATGAGGAGGTCGTCGAGCTGGTCGCGCGGGCGTACGAGCGGGCCGGCGCGCTGAGCGGCCCCGCCGAGTACGAACCGCCGCGCACCAGCGGCCCCGGCGCCGGCCCGCGTCCCGGCGTGCGGGTGCTCGACCGGCCCACCGAGCAGGCCAACCTGGTGCTCGGCACCACCGGCCTGTCCCGGACCGACGACCGCCGCTTCGCGCTGGGCGTGCTCAACGCGGCGCTCGGCGGCGGCATGTCGTCGCGGCTGTTCCAGGAGATCAGGGAGAAGCGCGGGCTGGCGTACTCCGCCTACAGCTACACCTCCGCCTACGCCGACACCGGGCAGTTCGGCATCTACGTCGGCTGCCTGCCGACGAAGATCGACGACGTGCTCAAGATCTGCCGGGACGAGGTGGCCCGGGTGGTCGCCGAAGGGCTGAGCGAGGAGGAGATCGGGCGCGGCAAGGGCCAGATGCGCGGCGGCCTCGTGCTCGGGCTGGAGGACACCGGCTCGCGCATGTCCAGGATCGGCAAGAACGAGCTCGTCTACGAGGAGCTCATGTCGGTGGACGAGGTGCTGGCGCGCATCGAGGCGGTCACCTCCGAGGAGATCGACGAGATCGCCCGCGACGTGCTCAACCGGCCGCTCACGCTCGCCGTGATCGGCCCGTACGGCGACAAGGACTTCACCGACGCGATCCGCTGAACGCCGGCGGATCGGCAGCGAAACGGCTGTCGAACGGCGGTGGACGGCGGTGGACGGCCCTCGCGCCCGCCCGGCGCGGGGGCCGTTCGCGTGCCTTGGGATAGGGTTGCCCTGTGATCAGGGTAGGTGTGCTGGGCGCGCTCGGGCGCGTGGGCGTCGAGGTGTGCAAGGCGGTCGAGGCGGCCCCCGACATGGAGCTGGTTGCCGCGCTCGACAAGGACGACCCCGTCGAAGGGCTCACGGGCGCGGAGGTGGTGGTCGACTTCACCCACCCCGACGTCGTCATGGGCAACCTCGAATGGGCGATCTCCCACGGCATCCATCCCGTCGTGGGGACGACGGGGTTCGACGAGGGGCGGCTGGCGACCGTACGCGCCTGGCTGGGCGAGAATCCCGGCACCAACTGCCTGATCGCCCCCAACTTCGGCATCGCCGCCGTGCTCATGATGCACTTCGCCCAGCAGGCGGCCCGCTACTTCGAGTCGGTCGAGATCGTCGAGCTGCACCACCCCAACAAGGCCGACGCCCCGTCCGGCACCGCCCGCCGTACCGCGGAGCTGGTGGCCGAGGCCCGCGCCAAGGCCGGCACGGGTGCGATGCCCGACGCGACCAGCACCTCGCTCGACGGAGCCCGCGGGGCAGACGTCGGCGGTGTGCGCGTGCACGCGGTGCGCCTGGCCGGCCTCATCGCGCACCAGGAGGTCCTGCTGGGCGGCGACGGCGAGATCCTCACGATCCGCCACGACACGATGAGCCGGTCGGCGTTCACGCCGGGCGTCCTGCTCGGGGTCCGCCGGGTGCGCGAGCTTCCCGGCCTCACGATCGGCCTGGAGCCCCTGCTCGACCTGTGACCGGCCCGACCTGCGACCGGCACGGCCGCACGACGTGCCCACCAGGCGATGGGCCGGTGGGCACGCCGTGAGGAGAGGGTCCCGACTCCGCACAGCCGGGCCTACGATCACCCACATTAATAACGGCGTGCGCGATCGGCCCGAAGGATGAGATCGTGTCGGCGTGGTGCGATGGGCTGATCCGGAAGAACTCCCCGGTCTGGTGTCGGTCGAGCTGGCGGCCGACCGGCTGTTCGAGCAGGTCGGCATCACGTTCCCGCCGGGCACGACGATGATCGAGGAGGCCGGCGATCCCGGGCGCGTCCTGGTCGAGGGCGAGCCGCCGGCCGGGTTCGCGCTGATGGGCCAGGTGGACGGGCACCTCCATCTCGACCAGCTCGCCGTGCACCCTGAGAGCATGCGCCGCGGCATCGGCGGGCGGCTCGTGACGGCCGTCCTCGACCACGCCCGCGCCGTCGGAGCCCCGCGCGTGACGCTGACCACCTACCGCGACGTCCCGTGGAACGCCCCCTGGTACACCCGTCACGGCTTCGCCGTCCTCCCGCCGGAGGAGTGGGGGCCGGAGCTGCGCGCGCTGGTGGAGCACGAGCGCGAGCTCGGCCTGGAGGTCGCGCCCCGCGTGGTGATGAGCGCCGCCACTGCCTGACTGCCATGGGCGTCTAAGGGCGGGGGCGGTGGGTGGTGAGCCAACCGGTGGCGTGGTCCACGGCGGCCCGTAGGGAGAACAGCCGCGCCTCGGCCGCCCCCACCTGTCCCCTCCGCACCGCCCCCGTCCGCTCGAACGCGGCCCCGAGCGTGCTGAAGTCGCTCGCGTCCAGCTTCAGGTCCTCGAACTCGACCCACCGTCGCCCGTCCCCGTCGTCCACCACGGCCCGGTAGGTGCGCCGTGGCGGGTGGTCGGCGCACCGGTATTCGGCCAGGTGGAAGGCGGTGCACCGGTCGTAGCCGACGCCGAGCAGCAGCACCTGGGCGTCGGCGTCGTACAGGCGGGCGAGGGGGGAGCGCTCGCCGAGCAGGCAGTCCCGCGCGTGCCCGTCGGTGATCTCCGCCGCCCTGGGCCCGACGGCGGCGATCGAGGTGTGCGGGTGCGCGCTGCGCCGCGCTCCCGGCAGCGTACGTACGTGCTCGGCGATCACTCCCATCCCCTGCGACGGCGTGGTGGCGGGATCGAAGGCCGGCATGCGTTCGCGGTAGGCGGCGACCTCCTCGGGCGTCATCCCGGCCACCGCCGCCCGGTAGAGGGGCGAGGTGTCGGAGTTCCCGGCGGTGCCGGCGGGGACGGCGAGCGTGCCGCCGTCGCCGAGCAGCCCGCGCAGGGCCGCGACCACGGTGGCGGCCCCGCCTTCGGTGGGACCGACCTGGCGCAGCGAGGAGTGCAGCATCACGACCTGACCGAAAGCCACACCAAGAGCTGAAAAATCACGACTCAGGGCGTTAAAGGTGTATATCGGGCACTTAAGGCTCTTAGTGGTCACAAGATCATCCGATCAGGCGCAGGGGGTGCTGTCGAGGCTGTTTGGTCATTCTTAGCCGTTCTGTTGATCATGGCGGCATAAATGCCACGCTGGCGACGGTATAGTGACGGACCAGAAGGGGTGCCGGATGCGTACGGCAGGGTGTTGTCCCCTATACTGCAACGGGTCGCGGCTGGTAAATAGCTGGTAAGTAGTCCCATCCCCCATGTAAGAGGCGGCTTGTGTCATGCTCGACCGCTTATGACCGAAAGGTCGGGTTCGAAAAGGCAGGGGGCGTGGACGAGACGGTTGGCCAAACGCGGCATAAAGCGCAAAAAATGCCGATAAGGTCCGGAATCGCCCCGATTTGGGCTGGTTCGGCCATTTCGACAGTCGGTACGCGCACGCTCGGTGTCGCCTATCCGCTTCTCGCCCTGGTGCAGACGTCCTCACCCGCCGCCGCAGGCTGGGCCGGATTCGCGCTCACCCTCCCCATCCTGCTCTTCTACGTGCCCGGCGGCTTTCTGGTCGACCGGATCTCACCCCGCCGGGTCATCCTGTGCGTGGAGGCCGGTCGCCTGCTCAGCGTGGCCTCCGTGCTGGTCGCCATGATGTTCGGCGGGCCGTCGCTCACGCACCTCCTGCTGGCCGCGGCGGTCGAGGGCAGCCTCTGGGTGCTCTACACCCTGGCGGAGTCGGCCCTGCTGCCCGCGATGGTGCAGCCGGCCAGGATGCACAACGCGCTCGCCAAGAGCGAGGCCGCGAGCCACTTCGCCTCGCTGGCCGGCCGGCCGCTCGGCGGCTATCTTTTCGGGGTCGGCCGGTTCGTTCCCTTCGTGGTCAACTCGGTCCTCTTCGCGGTCTCCTACGCCCTGTTCTTCGGCTGGGGGCGCGACACGGGCCGGGGCCCCAACCGGCCGTCACGGCTGCGGGACCTGGCCGAGGGCTTCCGCGAGCTCACCAAGCTGCCGTTCCTGGGCGGCTCGATCGTGGTGACCACCTTCACCAACCTCATGGTCAACACCCTGATCATGATCTACGTCGCGGGGTCCGGGGACATGTCCTCGCTCAAGGTCGGGATCGTGCTGGCGGCGGGAGGGGTGGGCGGCGTGCTGGGCTCGGCCCTGTCGGTCGTCCTGCCGCCTCTGCGCGGCGTGCTGCGGCTGCACCTGTGGATCTGGGCGTTCGCGCTCGTGCTGGCGGCGTTCGGCACGTACGTGAGCCTGCCGTCCTACTTCTTCGCCCTGGCTCTGGTGGCCACGGGCATCGGGGGCGCGCTCAGCAACGTGGCGATCAGGTCGGTGGAGGTCCACAAGGTCGATCCGGCGACGCTGGCCCGGGTCGTCGGCGTGTCACGCCTCTCCTCGTACGGTGCGTTCTGCTTCGCCGCGCCCCTGGGCGGCTTCATGGTGGCCTGGGGCGACGTGCAGGGCGGCTCGGCGGTGTTGTGCCTGCTCATGCTGACCGCGGCGGCACTGAGCGGCTGGCCGCCGATAGGCGCGCGGTTGACCCCGCTGCTGCCGCCCGACCTGCCGAGGCCCGAGCTGCCGAGACTGCCGAAGCTGCTCGGGGCACACCGCCCGTCTCGGGACCTCGTGCCCTCGCCCGGGGTCGAAAGGTGAGTTTCCCCGGCCATTCATCAAAAAAGGCGCGTCGCGGAAATCCCGCGTGCCGTCATCGAGCGCGGAGCTCGGTGGACAGCCCCGCCAGGGAGTTGCCGAAGGCCGCGACGTCGCCGCCCTCGTCCAGGCAGGACGTCATCGCCGCGCGGAGCGCCGCGCTTTCCACCGACAGCATGTCCGCCAAGGAAAGAGCGCTGACGTCGATCAACGTGCCCTGCTTCTGATGCCCGTCACGCATGCGCACTCCATCCGTTTCGGTCGCCCGCACAGGAACCGATGCGCGGGCGCGTTCTTCATTGGGGCTATTTAGCATTCTGTGACAGCGCGGTGCGCTAATCAACCTCTAGTATGGGGTTCTACGGTTGCCTCACCTCTTCGGATATGAAGCGGAGGACCGACGTGTCGGAGAATTTCCTGCCGCCGCAGAGCTCTCAGGTCTGGGAACGCGTGCCCAATCGCAATCCGAACTTCACCGGCCGCAAGGACCTCCTCACGGCACTGAGAAAAAGCATCAACACCGTGACCGCGGTCGTCGCGCAGCCGCGGGCGCTCCAGGGCCTCGGCGGCGTCGGCAAGACGCAGCTGGCCATCGAGTACGCCTGGCAATACCGCGCCCACTACGACCTGGTCCTCTGGGTCTCCGCCGACCAGCCCCTGCTGGTGCCCTCGACGCTGGCGGACATGGCGCCGAAGCTCGGCCTGCCCCCCGCGAGCAGCACCGGCGTGGAGAAGACCGCCCAGGAGGTCATCCGCGCGCTGGAGAGCGGGTCACCGTACCGCGGCTGGCTGGTGATCTTCGACAACGCCGAAGAACCCGAGTTCGTCAAGGAGTTCATCCCGCGAGGCCCCGGCCACGTCATCATCACCTCGCGCAACTCGCGCTGGAGCGACCACGAGCCCACGATCCAGGTGGACGTCTTCAGGCGTGAGGAGAGCGTGGCCTTCCTCCGCAGGCGCCTCAACGAGACGGTCAGCCTCGACGAGGCCGACCGCATCGCCGAGCAGCTCGGAGACCTGCCGATCGCGCTCGAACAGGCCGCGGCCCTGCTGGTCCGCACCCTGATGCCGGTGGAGGACTACCTGGAGCTGCTGCAGGAGCAGACCAGCAGGCTGCTGGAGCTGGAGAAGTCACCCACCTACCCGACCTCCATGACGGCGGCGTGGCGCCTGTCGGTCGACCAGCTGCAGAAGACCCTTCCCGCCGCCGTCGAGGTGCTGCGCTGCTGCGCGTTCTTCGGCCCCGAGCCCATCCCGCGCGACGTCTTCCGCCGGGGCAACCGCGCGGTCGGCCCGCGTCTCGGGCCCATCCTCTCCGACCCGATCACGCTCACCAACGCGCTGAGCCAGCTGGAGCGGCTGGCCCTGGTCAAGGTGGAGCCGTCCGTACGCACCCTCCAGGTCCACCGGCTCAACCAGGCCCTGCTGCGCGACGAGACCCCGGAGAAGGACCGCGCAGAGCTGCGCCACGAGGTCCACCTGCTGCTGTCGGGCACCGCACCCGCCGACCCCGACGACACGGTCAACTGGCCCCGCTACGAGGAGCTGGCCGCGCACCTGGAGCCGTCCGGCCTGATCGACTGCACGGTGCCGAGCGTCCGCAGGTTCGCCCTCGACCTGGTGCGCTACCTGTACGTACGCGGCAGCTACCGCCAGGCGCAGGCGCTGATCAACGAGTACATCGCGAAGTGGACCCAGGTAGACGGCCTCGACCACAAGGACGTGCTGGTCGCCCGCGTCCACCTGTCCAACGTCTACCTGCAGCTCGCCCAGTACACCAAGTCCGTCCAGCTCGTCGCCGAGACCTTCGCCCTGATGACCGACACGCTCGGCGCCGACCACTCCGAGACGTTGTGGGCAAAGATCGGCTACGCCGGCGCCCTGCGCGGCCGGGGCGAGTTCTCCCAGGCCCAGAAGCTGGACGCGGAGGCGTCCGAGACCTACGAGCGCCTCTACGGCGACAGCGACCCGCTGACCCTGCGCGCCCGCCACAGCCTCGCCCTCGACTACACCCTGACCAGCGACTACGACCGGGCCAGCGAGCTGCTCCAGGACGTCTACCTCAAGCAGAGCAGCATGGAGGGCATCGGCCGCCGGGTGCTGCTGCTCACGTGGACCAACCTCAGCCGGGCCGTCCGCCTGAACGGCCAGTTCGAGGTGGCCACCGACCTGGCCGAGGAGGCCTACTCCTACGGCGTGGCGAGCCTGGGCGAGGACCACCCGAGCACGCTGCTCGCGGCCAAGGACTTCGCGGTCTGCCTGCGCCGCGTGGGCAGGCTGCCCGAGGCCCTGCAGCTCATGCGGGACACCCACATCCGTTCGCGCCGGCTGTTCGGCGACGAGCACGCCTACACACTGGCCGCCGCCTTCGGCCTGGCCAACGTGCTGCGCGCCGTCGGCGAGCTGGACGAGGCGCTGGAGATCACCGAGCGGGCCCTGCGGCTCTACCCGGCGGTCTTCGGCGACGATCACCCGTTCACCCACGCGGCGCGGATCAACCACGCCCTGCTCCTCCGCCTCACGGGCAACCCCGAGGCCGCCCTCGCGCTGGACGAGCGGGCGCTGGCCGGGCTCACCGCCCGCGTCGGCCGCGACCACGACTACACCGTGAGCTGCGCGATCAACCTCCAGAACGACCTCGCCGCGCTCGGCAGGCACGAGGACGCGCGCGCCGTCGGCGAGGAGAACCTGCGGATCGTCCAGGCCGGCTTCTCCGCCGACCACTACCTCAGCCTCATCTGCGCGGCCAACCTCTGCCTCGACCTGGAGGCCGTCGGGGCGAGCGAGGAATCCAAACGGCTGCTCGCCGAGACGACGCAGCGCTTCGAGCTGGCCATGGGGCGCGAGCATCCCGACGCGCTGGGGCTGCTCGCGGGCGAACGGCTCAACTGCGACTTCGACCCGCCGCCCATCTGACCTGCCTCACCCGGGCTGACCCACCTCACCCCGGGGGCGGAGCCGGCCTGCCTCATCCGGGGCCGTGGGAGCGGCGGTGGGCCTCAGCCATCAGGCGGGCCCGCGCCGCCGCGCCCGCGCTCACGGGCTCGCCGTCCAGGCCCGCGAGCGTGTCGCGCAGCGTGCCGACGAAACGCGTGCCCTCCTCGGTCAGGCCGCCGCTGTCCAGCAGCGTCGCCGTGACCTGCGTGGAAGCCTCGCGCCAGCGGGCGAACTCCACCTCGGCCTTCGCCCCGTGCTCCGGGTCGGCGAGGTGCCGCCGCCAGAAGGCCGCGACGGCGGCATGCGCGTACGCGCCGTGCAGCAGCCCGTGCAGCGGACGCGGATCGGGCCGCCAGGGGGCGTAGAAGCGGCGCCCGTCGTCCGGCAGGGTGAGCGTGACGAGGTCGGTCAGCGCGTACAGCTTGATGTGCTGGAGCTCGTGCGTCAGCGTGAGCGCCATGCCGATCCCGTCCACGGGGTCGGACAGGGCGATCGTGCCGAAGAGGTCGCGCGCGGAGGCGCTGCGCTGTTCCAGGGCGGTGCCGAGGATCGGCGTGAGCACCGAGACAACTGCGCCGACCTCCTCGGCCACCGTGGCGTGGCGCGCCCGCAGGATCTCCCACGCCTGGCCGAGACAGGTGCTCCAGCGCCGCCGCCGGGCCGGGGGCAGGCGGCCTGCCACGTCGTCGCCCAGCCACCGATAGGGGTCGAGGTCGTCCACGGTCATGGTGGTGTCCGGGCCGAAGGACATCCGGTGCAGGGCCTGCCAGTCCTGCCCGTCGCGGCCGGGACGCACCGGGAAAGCGCGCCCCCCGGCGTGGATCCGCGCGCCGCCGTCCGTCGGCTCGACGGCGGCCGTGATCCGGTCCGGGCCGCCGGGCGGCAGGGTCAGCAGGCCGAGGGAGGGCAGCACGAGCCGGCCGCCGGGCACCGGGACCTCCAGCCGGCACGCCGCCCCGGCTCGCACGGCCGCGGCCAGCGCGACCGCGGCCAGCCGGCCGGGGTCGGCCTGGCCACGGCAGGCCCGCAGCGCCCACGCGCCCACCGCGGAATGGCACAGGCAGGCGCTCACCTCGGCGGGCGCGCCCGCCTCCAGCTCGGCCAGCGCCTCGTAGGCGCGGGCGGCGGTGCCGGACTCCTCGGCGGCCAGGCGTACCAGCAGGCGATGTTTGCTCGTCTGGGCGGCGCGCAGCTCGGCCAGGGCGTCCGCGCCGCCGCCGCCCGTGGCCAGCTCGGCGAACGCGGCGGCGGACAACCGGTGCGTGACGGGTCTCATCGCCCTGCTCTCAGCCGGGCCACGTCCCGCCCGCAGCGCGCCCCGATGTGGCTGATCAGCCGGTAGAGGTCGGGGCAGTAGACCGACGGCTCGGCGAAGCCGGTGAGCGGGCTGTAGCGGTGGGCGTACTGGCCGCCGCCGCAGACCGAGACGAGGTCGCAGCGGCGGCAGGTGGACGACAGCGCCAGCTCGCCGATCTGGCGGGCGACGATGGCGGGATGCAGCAGGGCGTGGTCCAGGGGGTCGCGCAGCACGTGCAGCGGGGTCCTGGCCGCGCCCTGGAAAGCGCTCTTCAGGCTGTCGGACTGCTCGATGCCGCCGTCGGTCTCGATGACGACCATGCGCACCGGGGACAGGCCCACGTTCTCCGCACGCGATTGGCCGCCCATCAGCAGCCGCATGATCTCCCTGAACAGGCGGACGTCGGTCTGCAGCACCGGGCTGTCGTACCAGCGGTCGAAGATCTGGATCAGCCAGTCGGCGTAGGGGGTGCCGGGGGAGTCCGGCTCACGGAACGGCGGCGGCTCCGCCCAGTTGCCGTGCGGCAGCAGGAAGTCGATCGCCGGCGGGTCGAACTCCAGCAGCGCCTCGTAGGTGCGGATCGGGTCGTTGCGCACGTCAACAGTGCAGAGGAGGCCGCTGAACAGATGGTGATAAGGCCCCTCGCTCAGCCGCCGCAGCGACTCGCTGACCAGGGCGTGGCTGCCGCGCCCGTCGGCGAAGCGGCGGTGGCGGTCCTGGCCCTCCGCGTCGCCGTCCAGGCTGACCCCGATCCGGATCTCCAGCGACTCGAACAGGCGTAGGTAGTCGTCGTGCAGGCGTACGCCGTTCGTCTGGATGTGGGCGTTGACGCGGGTGCCCGTGGCCACCGCGCCGCGCACCCCTCGTACGATCCGGGCGATGAGCTCGGGGCCGGCCAGCAGCGGCTCGCCGCCGTGCAGGATGACGTCGATCTCGCCGAGGTCGTGCGCGGCGGCGTGCTCGGCGATGCGCTCGATCGCGCGGTCGGCGATCGCGTCGGACATCCTGCGCGGCTGCTCGCGCCAGCTCTGGTCGGCCATCTCGTACACGTAGCAGTGGTGGCAGGCCAGGTCGCAGCGGCTGTGGACCTTGAGGATGAACTGCTGGAAGGCGAGCGGGCGCCAGCCTCCCGCCAATAACGCGTCGACGTCGAGGAGGTCCGGGAACCCTGTGGCGTGCGAGAGTTCCGGCTCAGGGCTGAGTGACAACGGCTACCTCTTAGCGTCGTGATGCACCCCGCTCTATTTTCACCCACTTTGCCGAACAGTCAAGATTCACGACGTCAAGAAAAGAATGCTCCCGGGTTATGACGCCATTCCCGGAAAAGTCGATAAATATCGTGGATTTTTGGGGCGGAAGGGTGTTCACCGCGTCCGGGGACGCACCCGCGGCGGCGGATCCTCGAAACGCGGGCGTTGCGGCGCCTCCCCGGTCACCTTCCGTACGATGCCCGCCGCCACCTGGTAGACCTTGATGTTGCGGTCCTGGGAGACGTGCCGCAGCATCTCGAACGCCTGCTGCGAGGTGCAGCGGCGCTGCGCCATCACGATGCCGAGCGCCTGGTCGATCACCGCTCGCGTGTTGAGCGCCTCCTTGAGCTGCGCGGCCACCTCCTTCATCCGGGCCGCGCCGAGCGCGGTGCGGAACAGCACGCCGATGTGCTCGGCCGTCACCCGCGCCGTCACGCGCGTCGCCTCGGCGAAGCCGCCCCGCTCGCCCGAGTAGAGCGTCAGGACGCCCAGCAGCAGGCCCTCGGACTTCAGCGGCTCGGCGTGCAGGCTGCGCAGCCCGGCCTCGGCGGAGAACCGCGACCAGCGGGGGTCGGCCGCCAGGTCGGCCGAGGTGACGGGCTCGCCCGTGTCGAGCGCGTCGACGCAGGGCCCCTGACCGGTGACCGACTGCAGCTCGTCGAGCAGCTCGGCGCGCGCGTCGGAGCAGGCGACCGTACGCAGCCCGCCCTCGTCGCGCAGCGCGATGCTCATCATGGGGGAATCGGGCATGGCGCGGCCGGCGATGGAGAGGCAGTCGCCGAGCGCCCGTTCGAACTCCTCGATGTCCATGGGGACACTAGGCCGGTTCAACGAAGATCCCTCGCCCTCGGTTGTCCGGACCGTCCGTAACGATAAGACTGCCCTGCGGTACGGGCCTTACGCCACCCCTCAGCGGGCCCGTGAGGCGAGGTAGGCGTCCACTTCGGCGAGGTAGGCGTCCTTGACCGGACGGGGGAGCCAGGTCACCTCGAACGCGTTGCGCTCCAGCCCCGCCAGCTCCTCCTCGCTGAGCTGCAGCGCCTTGTGCAGCGCGATCAGGTTCTCCTGAACGTAGCCGTCGAAGTACGCCGGGTCGTCGGAGTTGATCGTCACCCGCACGCCCAGGTCCATCAGCTTGCGGATGCCCTCGGCCTTCATCGAGTCGGTGACGAAGCCGTTGGAGATCGGGCAGCAGGTGAGCCCCATGCCCCGCGCCAGCACCAGCTCCACCAGCCGCTGGTCCTCCAGGATGTTGACGCCGTGGTCGATCCGGTCGACGCCGATGTCCTCGATCGCCTGGCGGATGTGCTCGACCGCGTCGTCCTGGTCGACGTCGCAGTGCATGGTCAGCAGATAGCCCTCCGCGCGGGCACGGGCGTAGACCTCGGCGAACTTCGAAGGTGGGTTGCCCTTCTCGTCGGAGTCCAGGCCGACGCCGGCGATCCACTCCTTGTAAGGCAGCGACTCCAGCAGCGTCGCCATCGCGTACTCGGCCTGGAAGTCGCGCAGGAAGCACATGATGAGCTGCGCCCGCACCCCGAGCTGCGCCTCGGCGTCCATCAGCGCCCGCCGCAGCCCCCGGATCACCACGTCGAACGGCACCCCGCGCCCGGTGTGCGCCTGCGGATCGAAGAAGATCTCCGCGTAGCGGACGTTCTGCGCGGCGGCCTTACGGAGGTAGGCCATGGCCAGGTCGTAGAAGTCGGGCTCGGTGCGCAGCACCCGCATGCCCTCGTAGTAGACGGTGAGGAAGGACGGCAGACTGTCGAAGGAGTAGGCCGCGCGCATCTCCTCGGCCGACGCGTAGGGCAGTCCGAGCCCGTTGCGCGCGGCCAGCTCGAACTTGAGCTCCGGCTCCAGAGTTCCTTCGATGTGCAGGTGGAGCTCGCACTTGGGCAGCCCGGCGATGAAGTCCTTCATCTGCCCAGACTAGAACGCCGCCCTCAGAAGACCAGAGCGAGACCCACCGCGAACAGCAGCCCGTACGCCATCTGCAGCTTGCCCGTCTGCTGCAGCACCGCGATCAGCGCGGGCCCGACCGCCCGGCCCAGCACGGCCCGGATCGGCGCCACCGCCAGCGGGGCCGCCAGCAGCGCCAGCGCCGCCCACGGCGTGACCGCCATCATCGCCAGCGCCACCACGAACGGCAGCACCTGGCAGGCCACGTACAGTGCCCTCGTGCGCTGCGCGCCCAGCACGACCGCCAGCGTGCGCTTGCCCGACTGCCCGTCGGTGCCCACGTCGCGCAGGTTGTTGACGACGAGCATCGAGCACGACAGCAGGCCCACCGGGATCGAGGCGAACAGCGCCGCCCAGCTCAGCGACTCCGTCTGCACGTACGTCGTGCCCACCACCGGCACCACGCCGAAGAACACGAACACGGCCACCTCGCCCAGCCCGCGATAGCCGTAAGGGCGTCTGCCGCCGGTGTAGAACCAGGCGGCGGCGATGCAGGCCACGCCCACCAGCAGGATCCACCAGGCCCGCGTGACCACGACCAGCGCCAGCCCCAGCACCGCGGCGACGGCGAAGCAGCTCAGCGCGGCCGTCAGCACCTGGCGCGGGGTGGCCACGCGCGAGCCCACGAGCCGCATCGGGCCGACCCGCTGGTCGTCGGTGCCGCGGATGCCGTCGCTGTAGTCGTTGGCGTAGTTGACGCCGATCTGCAGAGCGAGCGCCACGAGCAGCGCCAGCAGGGCCCGCCACCATACGAAGCCGCCCTCGCCGATCGCCACGCCCGTGCCCACCATGACGGGGACGACGGCGTTGGGGAGCGTGCGGGGCCGGGCGCCGGCGATCCATTGGCCGGGTGTTGCCATTTCCTCTGCCTCGTCGTCCTCTGCCTCGTCCTTGCCTAACTGATGTCTGTGGTGAGCCTCACCATGCGGATGGGGCGGCCCATGTCGAGCACGCGCTCCGCCATGTCCTCGCCCCAGCCGGCCGACTCCAGGAAGCCGAGCACCGCGTAGTTGTCGGCGAACACCCAGGTGACGATCTGCCGGAAGCCGTCATCGCGGAGGTAGTCGACGGTGGCGTTGAGCAGCCGGCTGCCGTGCCCGCGACGGACGAAGTCGGGGTCCACCAGCAGCGTCAGCATCTCCGCCACGACGCTGGGGTCGAGGTCGGGGTCCTCGGCGGGAGCGTGCGAGGCCAGGCCGACCACGCGCTCGCCGCCGCGCGGCGTGACGAGCGCCGCACTGCCGCCCGCGCCCAGGGCGGGGAACCCCTCGGTGTCGAGGATGGTCTCCACCGCGACCAGCACCCGGTGCATGGGGCTGGGCGGGGCGACGATCGCCTCGTCCCACTGGCGCAGCCACATCTTCTCGGCCGCGGGGCCCGTCATCTGCTCAAGCGGCCCTTCCGGGAGAAAGTCCCGGTAGCCGTAGCGCCAGGCGCGAATCTGACAATTCGCAACCTGGAGCACATCCTCGCGCCGGGCCGCCCGGACGCCTACGTCTGCCATCTCGGCCCGCTCCTTCGCCTGCCGTTCATGCCACAAGGCACGAGTTACACCGTATCGGTGTTTGAGGCTTGGAGACGACGCGAACCCCGCTTCCTCGCCCGGTAAGCCCGTGTCTTGGTGCGGTTGCCGCATACACGCATAGAACACCACGAGCGGGAACGGTTCCTGGACGAATCGATGAACGCCCGCTGACACGTTCCCTCCGCGCACACCTTCAGCCGGTCCCACGCGGCGCCGAGCGTCGCGGCCGCGATCGCGGCCAGCCCGCCTGCGACGCCCGCCCCGGCCGGCACCAGCTCCGGCTCACCACTCGCCCCCACCCTGACCTGTAGCGGCAGGCCGGGCAGAGTGGCCGGCTCGCGCCGCAGCGCCGCCCGCATGCCCTCGCGGAGGGCGTGCGCGGTGTGCAGGTCGTCGTCGGTGGCGCGCTCGCGCGGGCCGGTCAGGCCACGCTCGCGCAGCCAGACGGCCAGCTCGGCGGGGGAGGAGAGCTCGTCGGTGTCGGTTGCGACGTCGTAGGTGTTCACGAAGTCTCGGACGAGCTCCGCGGGGGACGACATGTCCCTACTCTAGCGGGCGATCATGAACCTCATGATCGCGCCTCCGCCCAGCACGAGGTCCGGGGGTCATGTGTCCGGGTGGGCGAGGTCCTGGGGTCCCGCGTACGTGCGGACGAGGTCCTGGGGTCGCGCGTACGTGCGGGCGGGTCTTGGGCTCACGCGTCCGGGTGGGCGAGGTCCTGGAACGCCCGGGCCAGGCGGCGTACCCCCTCGTCCAGCTCCGCCAGGTGGGCCGCGGCGGCATGCGTCACTCTGAGCCGCGGTCCCGGCGGCTCGGACGGGTAGTACATCCGCCCGGGGCTCACCAGCACGCCATGCCGCCGCGCCGCCTCCACCAGGGCGTCCTCGTCCAGACCGGCGGGCAGGCGCAGCCACAGGTGCATGCCGCCCGCGGGCAGCAGGTGCACCTCGGCCTCCTCCGGCAGGCGGGCGGCGAGCGCGGCGGCGAGAGCGTCCCTGCGAACGCGCAGCTCGGCGTGGACGGCCGTCAGATGGCGCCGCCAGGCCGGCGAGCCCACCAGCTCCAGCGCCGTCTCCTGCAGCGGACGGGCCACGAAGAACGACTCCACGAGCTGCCCGGCCCGCAGCCGGTGCGCGGCCGGGCCGCGCGCGATCACCGCGGCCACCCGCATGCTGGGGGAGAGGATCTTCGTCAGGGACCGGACATGGACCACCGTGCCGTGCTCGTCCATCGCGGCCAGCGTGGGCGGCGGCTGCTCACTGAGGTAGTGGGCGTAATCGTCCTCGATCACGAACGCGCCCGCCGCCCGCGCCACCTCCAGCACCTGCCGGCGGCGCTCGGGAGGAAGGGTGGCGCCGGTCGGGTTGTGCAGCGTGGGCTGACAGAAGAAGACGCGGGCGCCGGTCACCGCGAACGCCTCCGCCAGCAGCTCCGGGCGGACGCCGGACGCGTCCACGGGCACGGCCGTCGCCCGCAGCCCGGCCGCCTTCGCCGCGGCCAGCGCTCCCGGGTACGTCGGCGTCTCCACCAGCACCGGCGTCCCCGGAGCCGCCAGCGCGCGGAAGGCGTGGGTGAGCGCGGCCTGCCCGCCGCTGACGACCAGCGCGTCCGCCGCGGTCACGTCGCCGCCCGTCTGGTCGGCGAACCAGCGCCGCAGCTCGGCGAGACCGGCGAGCGGCGGCTTGGCCCAGGCGTCCGGGCGGCGTACGGCGCGCGCGGCGGCCGCCGCGAGCTGCCGGTCGGGGCGCAGGCCGGGCGGCAGGTAGCCGCCGGTCAGCGGGACCACGCCGTCGGGGGCCTCGGCCAGGAGGGCGGCGACGGGACCCTCGTCGACGACGCGGTCGCCGAGCGCGACCGTCTGCCAGGAGAGGTCAGCGGACTCCCCGCCGGTCGTTTTCTGGGGGTGGGTGACGAAGGCCCCGCTCCCTGGCCTGCTGACCACCCGGCCCTCGGCGGCCAGCTGGCCGATCGCGCGGGAGACGGTGACGGGGGAGACGTTGTGGGTGCGCATGATCTCCCGGCTGGAGGGGAGGCGGGCGCCGGGGCCGAGGCGGGCGGCCTCTTCGCGCAGTATCGCGGCGATGTGGGCGATACTGCTATCGTTGGTCATGAAGAATGATGATAGCGCTACTGATGGGGAGGGAGTAGCGGTCTCCTCCGCTGCGCCCGCTGCGCCCGGCGCAGCGGCCACTTCGGAAGTCGCTGCTTCTGGCGGCCCGCGCGTCCCTGCCGGGGTCTCCCGAAAGCCCGGCGTTCGGAGATCCGGTGCTCCTGGGCCCGCCCCTCAGGACCTGGACGCTCAGGGTCAGGACGCTCAGGGTCAGGACGCTCAGGACCTCGACACTCGAGCCTTGAACGCTCGGGCCTTGAACGCCCGTAGGGCCCGTACTGGGGGGACGTTTCTGGCCCTTCTCGGCGTGCTCGCCTTCTCCGGCTCCTTCCCCGGCACCGTCTACGCCATGGAGGGCTTCAACCCGTGGCTGGTGGCCATCGGCCGGGCCGCCGTGGCCGGCGTGCTCGCCGTCGTCTGCTTGCGAGCCGCCCGCCGCCCTCTTCTCCCGCCGCGCCACCTCTGGGGCCCGTACGCGCTGATCTCCCTTGGCGTCGTCTTCGGCTTCCCCGTCTTCAGCGGTCTGGCCCTGGCCTTGGGCTCCAGCACGTCCCATGCCGCCGTGATCACCGCGCTCCTCCCGGCCGCCACCGCCGCCTGTGCCGTGCTGCGCGCCGGTGAACGCCCGCGTCCGCTGTTCTGGGCGGCCTGCCTGTCGGGCGCCGCAGCCGTCACCGCCTTCACCCTCCTCCAGCAGGAAGGTACGGCAGCCGCGGCCTGGCCCGACCTGCTTCTCCTGGCCGCGCTGGGTTCCGCCGCGATCGGCTACACCGAGGGCGGCCGGTTGGCCCGTGACACCCCCGGCTGGCAGGTGATCTCCCACGCCCTCGTTCTGTCCCTGCCCGTCACCGCCCCCGTCACGGCCGCGCTGACCGTGCTCACGCCCGTCACCGTCACCCCCGGGGCGCTCGCCGGTTTCGCCTACGTCGCGGTCATCTCCATGTTCCTGGGTTTCTTCCCCTGGTATGCGGGTCTCGCCAAGGGCGGAATCGCCCGCGCCGGCCAGACCCAGCTCACCCAGCCGCTCCTCACCCTGATCTGGGCGTGGTTCCTCATGGGCGAACGGTTCGGTCCGGTGACGGTGGCCGCCGCGCTCGCCGTACTCGTCTGTGTCGCCATCACCCAGCGCGCCCGTACTTGAAAGCCGTGACGCCTCCGCGCAGGATTGGAAGAGGAGGTGTCACAAACTATGGCGGACCTCACGATCCCGGAGGGCGGCTTCTGGCCCGCACCGGAAATCCCGCAGCCCAACATCTATCCGATGGAGTGGCGCGTCGAGACGGAGAAACTCGCCGCGATCTACGAGAAGTCCAAACGCATGGTCTGGAACCCGGCCGACCTGCCCTGGGACCAGCTCAAGCCCGAGGACTTCACCCGTGAGCAGCGCCTCGGGATCATGTACTGGTTCGCCGTCCTGGCCAACTTCGACGCCTCGGGGCCCGCCGTCTTCGCCCGCGCCACCATCAGCGCCTTCGAGAAGCACGAGGAAGACCCGGTCAGGAAGTGCTTCTTCTCGATCACCCGCGACGAGATGAACCACGAGGAGTGCTGCCAGCGCTCCATCGCCAAGCTCTGGCCCGGCGGCCCGCTCGACTGGACCCCGTCCGACGACCTGGAACACGCCGCCCACAACAACATCGGCTGGCTCTACCACAACGGCGGCCGCTACTGGAACGGCTACAACTCGGCCGTCGGCAAGTACTCGCTGCCGGTGCTGTTCACCAGCTTCATGATGGGCGAGATGGCGGCCTCGACACTGTTCAGAGGCATGTCGTCGGGCACGCAGCACCCGGTCTTCAGCGAGATGTTCCAGCGCATCGGACGCGACGAGTCCCGCCATCTCCAGATCTGCATGACGATCCTGGACAACGAATGGCCCGGCCTCACCGACGACACCCGCGGCCTCATCACACGCCAGCTCCGGGCGGGCTTCGTCTTCCTCAGCATGATCCTCTGGGAGCCGCCCGGGGGCTTCTGGGAATTGCCGCCGTACTTCCTGCACAACCACCGCGTCCTCATGGACTACGCGAGGGAGGCGGGGCTGGGGGTGCTGTCGTACGAGGAGCAGGCGGAGAACTGGCGCGTCGCCATGGCCCGCGTCCGCGCCATCGTCGAGCGGTGGGGCATCGCCTTTCCCGCCATCCCCGAGCTGGACCTGGAAGGGGTCGAGGTCGACTTCCTCGACCCGGAGGACATCATCCCGGTCTTCTGACCGGTACGGTCCCGTACGGTATTGCCCATGTGGCCTCGATTCGATGGGCTCCGGACGCTCGAACTCGGCACTCCGGGCGAACTTCGTACCCGGCTCACCAATCTGGTCCTCATCGGCCGTAAGACCGCGACGGCCGGCCTCCTCGCCCTGGACTACGAGGCCGAGGGCGAGGAGGTCGAGCACGTCGGCGAACGCCTGATCCTGCTGACCGACGCCGGGGACCGGGCGGCCGAACTGGAGATCACCCGAGTCGACCTCGTCCCGTTCGCGAACGTTCCGTGGGACTTCGCCCACGCGGAAGGCGAGGGCTACACCTCGATCGAGAACTGGCGCGAGGTCCACCGCGACTATTGGTCGTCGCAGGGCTTCGATGTCGATGACACCACGATCGTCGTCTGCGTACGCTTCCACGTTGTCGACACCCCGTAGACGAGCTCATCGAGCACATCACCGAAGCGAGCGTCGCTCCATGGCCCGCCATCGGCGGTTGAGCGCACTGCCTCGCAGGAGCACAGCCGATCCCCGACAAACGAAATCCGGACGAGAAGAGCCGAGCGCCCGACCGCGACCCAGACCCGCCGCATGATGCCTTCCCGGGGCCGACGAACCAATCGTCGAGAAGCACCTGACAGGCCAGGCCTCCCGCCGTCCGCACTCGACCGACGCCTCGCCCAGCAAGCCTCAGCCCTGATGAACGCTCATTTGGCCGATCCCTGCGGCGCCATCGAGCCGGCCCCGACGATCAGCGCCATTCGACCGGCCACTCCTCCCGCGCCGAGACGTAGGTCCCGCGCTGAGGCACCGTGAACACCCAGCCACACTCCCGCAGACGCGCCACAGCCTTTCGCGCGGTGACCTTGGCGACCCCATGCCGCCGCATCAACGACTCCTCACTCGGAATCGCCCGGTGGGGCCGCAGCTCACCCCGCCGAATCCGGAGCGCGATCTCGTCCGCGATCCGTACGTATATGGCCCTCGAACGCTTCCGCAACGGCACTCCGGGCGGCCCCACGAACGTGCCCTCTCCCTGAACGGTGTGAACCAGCCGGCGCCTGCGAAGCTCCCGCGCCACGTTGCGCGCCGTGGTGCGCGCGATCTCGAACTCCTCCTCCATGGCAGCCTCACTCGGCACGGCGTCGCCATGGGTCAGCTCACCGCTGGCGATCCGTTCCTCGATGACCTCAGCGACCTGGATGTAGAGCGGGACAGGCCCGTTACGGTCGAGCACGTTCCCAGCGTAGACGTCTCGATACAAGCAGTTGAGTGAGTTCAAGCCTGGGGCCACGACTCTTTCGGTGAGACATAACTGCCACGCTGAGCAACGGTGTAGACCCAGCCCTGCTCTCGCAGGAGCGCCATGGCCCGTCGCACCGTCTCACGCGCCACGCCGTACTGGTTGACCAGGGCAGCCTCGCCCGGGATAGGACGCCGAGGGGCGAACTCACCTGACTTGATCTGTTCCGCGATGTCCGAGGCAATCTGCTGATACAGCGGCACTTTTCGCTTCTTGCGAGGAGCTTCGTCGGGTGTGCCGACGAATGCCCCTTCGCCCTGAACGGTGTAGACAAGCCCCTCTTCGCGCAGGACGTGAATCGCCCGTCTGGCCGTGGTCCTCGCAACGCCGAACTCCTGCTGGATGTCGGCCTCGCTGGGCACTGGGTGTCCGGACGAGAGCCCGGCAACGCGCCGCCGGATGATGTCGGCGATCTGGAGGTAGATGTGGGTGTCGCCGTCGTAGTCGAGCACACATGAAACATAGGCGAAGAGGTACAAGACCTGGCATATTGTCCTGCCCGTTTAGACAGATGCTCCTTACTGAGCGCACAAGCAGATACAACTAGACGTATGATCAAGTCATGACCGAGCTCGCCCTCTCCCCGCGCGCCGCCTGCCTAGCCGCGCATGTCCCGCGACCCCGCCCCGGCCATGTCTCTCTGCAGTGGGCGCCACCCCGTGCACCTTGGGAACGTGTACGCGTGCGCGACTACACATGTACCTGTCAGCTCGTCTCCTATGAGCTCTGCCAGACAGGCGGCCTCTTCTTCATCCGCAGAACGCGCAGAGATGATGGAGGCATCCTGATCGATGAGTGCCCTCGATTCAGCCCGGCCGGCATAACGACGATGTGGATGAGGCTCCTACAGGGCAGAGCCACCTAATTACCCCACATCAAACCCATGGCCCCACCCCGACACCATTGAGCATGTAGCGACCGACGCTTTTTGCGCGGAAACCTGCTGTCTCGATAACGTCTTGTGTCGAAATCTATGCGTTGACCGTTGCCTCGACCTCTTGCGCCGCCTCGACCTCTTGCGTCGGCACTATCTACACCCGAACCGAAGCGACCCCGCCGTTCGGAACACAGGTGCGCACCCTGCACCCGCCGAACCAACATGCCCGTGAAGTACCCGGGCTTCTCGAACGACCCAGGTTCCCTGCCTGACTGAACTCCTGGGTCATTCGGAACGAAATCCCCGCTCCCCGCTCCCCGCTCCCCGCTTCCCGGCTCCACCGCCGCCGCCGAGCCGGGTCTGACACGACATTCGTACTCAGGGATATCAAGGTGCTCACGATGTCGTGTTCCACGGCCGCGGGTACCACCGCGCCCGTTGAACGGAGACAGGTGAACTGCACTCATTTGTCCCGTACACGGCAGGTGTTCCCTCTGCACCGCACCTGCCGTCGGCCACGCCCACGATCACGAGGCCCCGGCTCAGCCGCAGTACCGGAGATCGCCTCGAAACTCGCCCGACCGACCTCAACGCTGGGCGGGACTTCGCCGACGAGAGCGATCGCCGACGCCACTCACGATCACCTCCTCCCCTCAACGGACCGTCGACCCAAACAGCACCGAGCCCAGCTGACTATGAGGATCGACGCCGCGGTGGGTCTAGCCCTCTCAGAGGCCAGGAGGGCGCACTGCGGCGGGAATCGCACTCTTCTTTGCTGTCTGCACTGACGAAACACGACCTGCCGGCACCGACCGGTAGGTGTTGGCAGAGGTGCCCGTATTCCAAGCCGAAGCCGCGGACCCGGAATACGGGCACCTCTGCCGTGCGCACGTGAAGTAGACCATCCTTCACGCGCTGCGCGCCTTCGCACCGCAACCTCAGGCGGGAACGCCCCGGTCAGAAAACCATCGACGCGACCGAGAACACTTCGCCTGGGATCGGCGCGGAAGCATGGACACGACCCTCGCCCAGAAGGCGGAGGACCACACCCATGACGAGCACTGGCCGGCTGACGTCCGTAACGGCCTACCCGCGGCATTAGATTCTCATGGGCCGAGCTTGGAAAATAGCCGTTCGACGCTATACACAAGATGATTCCCTTTAGCGTTCGGTGGGCGAGTGGATGGCATTTATGTGGGGATTCGCCGCCAAGCGGTGTCCGTGATGATCAGGTGGTCGAGCAGCCGCAATCCGACTGTTTCGGCGGCCTCGATGAGGCGGGCGGTCGCCTCCCGATCGGCGCTGCTCGGATCCAGGGATCCGCTCGGATGGTTGTGCGCGAGGCCGAACATCGCGCCGCCCGTGGTGAGCACCTCGGTGATCATCTCCCGAACCGGCATCGCCGTGTGATCGGCGCCGCCTTCGGTGACGACTGACCGTTTCAGCACCCGTCCGCCCGTGTCACACACGACCATGACCAGGCGTTCCTGTGTGTGCCCGCGGAGGAGAGGGGCGCAGTGACGGGCCAGGTCGGTGGTGCTGGTGATGCGTGCGCGCTCGGGCTCGGCCTCGGCCCGCCGGGCGAGGTGGAAGGCCGCCGCCACCCTCGCCGCCTTGGCAGGGCCGATGCCCGGTACGGTGAGCAGCCGATGCGGGTCGGAACGGCCCAGCCTGTCGAGGTCTCCACAGTGATCGATGACTTGTGTGGCCAGATCCAGGGCGCTGGAGCCACGGAACCCGGAGCCGAGGATCACGGCCAGCAGCTCCCGGTCCGCCAGGGCACTCGCACCCCTGGACATAAGGCGTTCGCGGGGCCGGTCTTGCTTGGACAAGTCTTTGAGACGCATCGGCAACCTCCGCGACCGTTCTATCAACGACAACCGACAATTTCCGGCCCGCTCCTGCTGCCATGCGTTCTGCTCGTTACTGGACGATTGTTACGTCTTGTATATTTTGTTTACGATCAAGAGAAGCGCCCAATATGCGGCCGATACGATGCGCATTGGAGAGCGGAGAAAGCGTGCCGTCGTCAGTGATCAGCCGACGACGTGCACGATCGTCTACCCGCCGCCTACCGGAGATATGTCGGCAAATGCCGCCCTCGGAAGGTGCAGCGACAGCCATCAGTCATTTGTCTACGCTGAGCAGTGCGAAGTCGTTTTGCTCGGCTCAAGTCGACCAGAGCGTTGCAGAGCAGCGGACTCTCTCATCTGGTACGGCCCTGATCACGATGAACGTGCGCAGGATGGTCGCCGCGCCGCGAATGGGTGGAGGCCCGCGACCAGGCGCCAGTTGATCAGGAGCTGATGCCCCAACCGGAGCCTCGCTACCGCCTCAACGCCTGCCGAGTCTGCCCACGAGCAGGGCCTCTCCACCCTACCGTCTGCCTCAATAAGATCACGCAACTCGCGCGGTCGGACAAGACGGACCTCCTGCCGTCCCCTGCCCCGAGCCCTGAACGCGGGCGGAGGGCCTGACCGCAACCAGCTTCAACTCCCTGACCTGCCGTTCACGGAGACACGGCGTCGCAACCCCGCGCCGCGGAACGTCAGGCGATTGCATAAGCACCCATCCCGCCAGTACGTATTCACGCATCTTCAGCGGAAAGATGAGACGTTCAGGCGTGCCGTGCCGCCGGCACTCGCCGACCAAAGGGCCCCTCGGCGCTGCGACATCACAGGCGATGAATGGGCGGGGTGGGGGTGAGGTCTGCCTTGCTCGTCTTGGGCTTCGACGTACCGATGCGGAGTATGGACGGTAGGAGGTTCCGGGCGAGGAGATGGTGGGGCTCGCCCGGAGCCTTCCGCGTCGGCTGAGCAGCTCCTAAGCGGGCATGCTGTACGTCACCCGGAACCGGTCGCCGGGAATGACGATGTCGCTCGTCTCGACGGGACGATCGCCCGCCCAATGCGTACGCTCCACATGCAGCACGTGCACCCCCGCCGACAGGTCAAGTGCGTCGCTCTCGGCTGGGCGGGGAACGCGGGTGCTGACGCTCTCGACGACCTCGGTGACCTTGATGCCGTGCGCGTACAGCCTCGCGAACAGGCTGCGCCGCTCCTCCTCGGTGTGCGGCGCGAAGTCCATCGGCTCGTACGAGGTCGCGAGTTGGAGCGGTCTTCCGTCGCCCCGGAAGACGTAGTGCGTCTTGGTGAGCGTCGTCGTCTCCCTGACCCGGAGGCGGCGTGCGATCTCGGGCCCCGCCTCGGCCGGTTCGCTGTGCCATTCCCAGGTCACGCGTCTGCCCTGAGATTGCAGGTCGGCCGCTATCGGGGCCGGGTGATCGAGGTAACGCCAACGGTGGAGAGAGGTCAGAACGGGGCGTTCCCTGACGTAATGACCAGAGCCGACGCGGCCGATGATGAGACCCTCGCTCGCGAGCACACGCAGCGCATGACGAGCGGCAGTCTCGCCCACCTGGTATTTGCGGGTCAGCTGCGCCCGCGAGGGAATGGGCGCACCAGGCGGAAGGGTGCCGTCGGTGATCTGTCGCCGGATGTCTTCGACGACACGCAGGTAGACCGGATCTGAGGTGGCCACTAGTCCATCCCTGGGGGGTTCGTGTGAGGCGTTGCCCCATGTTGCCGTATTCGGCAGGTAACCGACCGTCATCGAAGGCTGCTGGAGCCCCAACTTTGCGATGGCGGAAAATTATCGGAGAAACTCTGTAACGCAGCCGTAAGGGTCCCCGATTCTCCGGTAGAGGTCGTCGATGTGTGTACCCCCGAGCACATATCGGCGGCCTCTTCCATTGTCCGGTCCTGTCTGCTTGATCAGCGCGACCTGCCGTGACCTCCTGGGACGTGACGACGCCACGCTCAACGACCGGCCCGGTAACCCTGTGTATGGAATGGTTCGCGGTAATGTTCCGGTCAAGCATGTCCTCCCCGTCCGCATGCGGAGAGGGAAGCGTTCATCTTGTCTCGCTGTTGATGAACATCGCCCAAGGAACGTGATTCGTCCCTATTTGCTCCAACTGCGCCCATATGACTCCCCGTAACGTACGGGACAGTGACGATCGGCCTAGGCAACGTCCTTCCCGCTGACTGTGATGCCGAGTAAGGGCTGTTCGAGTCGGACATCCATCTGTACGAGCGATGCAGTCCGGACGAGTTGTCGGCCAGGGATGGGGATGTGTTCCAGGCGGACATCCGAGGCAGCCTTCGAGGGAGGTCGACAGGTGGAGCGGAGCCAGACGCCGCGGAGCCTAGCGAGGCTGGTCCGTTCCCTCTCTAGGTGTGCACAAGTGGCTGATGCCGACGACTGCCTGTAGGGCCTGTCCGGGGGCGGAGATGCGAGGCAAGGGCATGAGACAGGCCCTCTTCGCGCCACGGTGATCGAAGGGGCGCGGGAACGGGGCTGCCTCGGAACCCACGCGAACCAACGTCACCGTCCAGGTCGGCGCAGCCCAACCAGCCCGGCGCAGCCCAACCACTCAGGACAGGCGAACCGGTCCGGCAGGCCCGGTTAAGCCCGGGCCAAGCCGACGCGAGGCGGCCCAACCGGCCTGGCTGGCGGCTGCCCAGCCAGCCCGACTTGAGGCGGCCCAACCGGCCCGAACAGGCCCAGCCGGCCCGGACTACCCCGGCCTAAGCCGACGCGAGGCGACCCAACCGGCCCGGCCAAGCCGGCCCAACCGGCCTGGCCCGTAGCGGTCCGGCCGGCCTGCCCAAGCCGGCCCGGAGGGGCCCAAGCCAGCCCGGCTCGGCGCGGCGGCGCCTCAATAACCGACCAAGGCGGCCGATGACCAGTGCTTCGGCGCCCCCCAGATCGACCTGTTGGACATAGCCCGGTTGGTACGGAGTCAGGAGCAGATTGCCCGATCGGGTGGTTTGTGAGCCGAGCCTCGGGGGACCCCTCACTGAAATGCCCGCGAAAGCGGGCAAAAAGCGGCTCCAGGCAGGCAAAGCGGGGTGGCGGCGTCCAATGGATTTCCGAATCCAGGTAGCGTTCGCACTATGGCATCGCCAACTGGAACCACCGATGCGCCCTTCGGCCGCATGCTGACCGCCATGGTCACACCGTTCACCGCCGACGGCGAAGTCGATTACGGTGCTGTGCGTCGGCTCGCCACCTACCTCGTGGACGAGCAGCGCAACGACGGTTTGATCGTCAACGGGACGACCGGGGAATCCCCCACCACCTCGGACGAGGAGAAGCAGCGCATCGTCAGCGCAGTCCTCGACGCGGTCGGCGACCGCGCGGCCGTGGTGGCGGGAGCGGGCACGAACGACACCCGCCATAGCGTCGAGCTTGCCAAACAGGCAGCTCGCGCCGGCGCGCACGGGCTGCTCGTGGTGACGCCGTACTACAATAAGCCTCCGCAGGAAGGGCTCTACCGGCACTTCACCGCCGTCGCTGACGCGACCGACCTTCCCGTGATGCTCTATGACATCCCGGGCCGCAGCGGTGTGCCGATCAAGACAGAAACGCTCATCCGGCTCGCGCAACACGAGCGCATCGTGGCCGTGAAGGACGCCAAGGGTGACCTGTTCGCCGCAAGCCAGGTGATGACGGCGACCGATCTCGCCTTCTACTCCGGCGACGACCTGCTCAACCTCGCCTGGCTCTCGCTCGGCGCGGCCGGGTTCGTCAGCGTGGTGGGACACGTGGTGGGTGCCGAACTGGCACGGATGATCCGCCTGCACAAGAGCGGTGACGTCACCGGCTCGCTGGCCGTACACACTCAGGTCGCGCCCGTGGTGGACGGCATCATGCTGCGCGCGGGTGGCGCGATCATGGCAAAGGCGGCATTGAGCATGGTCGGCGTGCCGGTGGGACCGGTACGGCTGCCGCTCGTGGACGCCACAGAACAGCAAATCGCCGAGCTGCGTGCTTGCCTGGTGGCCGGCGGGGTGAAGTTGACAGACGTATAGGAACGGGGAGGAACTGGCAGTTTTGTACAGACCATTTGATAGTGGGGGCCGCGCATGAGCCATCCGCATCCTGAGCTTGGCCCCCCGCCGACGCTGCCTGACGGCGGCCTGCGCATCGTCGCGCTCGGCGGGCTGGGAGAGATCGGCAGAAACATGGCCGTCTTCGAATACGACGGCCGGCTGCTGATCGTCGACTGCGGGGTCTTGTTCCCCGAACCCGACCAGCCGGGCGTCGACCTCATCCTGCCCGACTTCGAGTACATCAGGGACCGCCTCGACGACATCGAGGCCATGGTGCTGACACACGCCCACGAGGACCACATCGGGGCGGTGCCGTACCTGTTGCGTGAACGACGCAACATCCCTCTGATCGGTTCTAAGCTCACTTTGGCCCTGATCGAGGCCAAACTCAGCGAGCACCGGATCCAGCCGAAGAAGCTGGAGGTCGTCGAGGGCGAGCGGCACGTCTTCGGGCCTTTCGACTGCGAGTTCCTCGCGGTCAACCATTCGATCCCGGACGCACTGGCCGTGGCGATCAGGACGCCGGCCGGCATCGTCCTGCACACCGGCGACTTCCGTATGGATCAGTTGCCGAGTGACGGCCGGCTCACCGACCTCGGTGGCTTCGCCAGGCTCGGCAGCGAGGGCGTCGATCTGCTGATGTCCGACTCCACCAACGCCGAGGTGCCCGGATTCGTCACCAGTGAGCGAGAGATCGCACCCGTCATCGACGAGGTGATCCGCACCTCCGAGCAACGGGTCATCGTCGCCAGCTTCGCCTCCCACGTGCACCGCATCCAGCAGGTCATGGACGCCGCCGCCAAGCACGGCCGCAAGGTCGCCCTGGTCGGCCGGTCGATGGTGCGCAACATGGGTGTGGCCCGCGACCTCGGCTACCTCAAGGTGCCACCGGAGCTGATCGTCGACTCCCGGGACATCGAGGAGTGGCCGCCGCAGGACGTGGTGCTCATCTGCACCGGTTCGCAGGGCGAGCCGATGGCGGCGCTGTCGCGGATGGCCAATCGTGACCACCCGATCCGCATCGCTCAAGGCGACACCGTGCTGCTGGCCTCGTCGCTGGTGCCCGGCAACGAGACGGCGGTCAACAAGGTGATCAACGGGCTGACCAGGTGGGGTGCCCGGGTCATTCACAAGGGCAACGCCAAGGTGCACGTCTCCGGCCATGCGGCCGCCGGCGAGCTCCTGTACGTGCTGAACCTGACCCGCCCCTCGAACTTCATGCCCGTGCACGGGGAGTGGCGCCACCTGCGCGCTCACGCCAAGCTGGCCGCCCTCACCGGCGTTCCCGACGACCACATCGTGATCGCCGAGGACGGGGTCGTGGTCGACCTGGTCGACGGCAGGGCGAGGATCGCCGGCGCGGTGCATGCCGGCTACGTGTACGTGGACGGCACCTCCGTGGGCGAGATCACCGACACCTCGCTCAAGGATCGCAGGATTCTCGGCGACGAGGGATTCATCTCCGTGGTCGTGGTCGTCGACTCGGCGACTGGCAAACTCACCGCCGGTCCCGAGATCCACGCTCGCGGCTCGGGTATCGATCCGGCGCAGTTCGACGAGTTCATCCCGCAGATCGAGCGGGCGCTTGAGGACAAGGCCGCCGACGGCGTGGTGGACATGCAGGAGATCCGCCGCGTGGTCCGGCGTACGGTGGGACGCTGGGTGAGCGACACCTACCGGCGCCGACCGATGATCATTCCTGTGGTGGTCGAAGTCTGACCACCCCGGCGGTACGGCAGACGCCACCATCGTCTGCCGTACCGACGCCGTTCGCTCTTGCCGTACCGAGGGCAGGTCCTCGCCGCCGTCCAGTCCTGGTGGAGTGATGTCGAGGCTGGCGGACAACGCGGTGACTCTGCTGCAGATGGTCACGCCTGTGCAGGCGTCGCGGAAGACCGTATCTGAGACTCCATCACTTGCGGTGGGCACCTCAGTTCTGCTGTCTGGAGCCGCCGGCGCGGCCCTGCTTCCCGCGGGGACTGCGATCGTGCTGCTGTTCGTGAGCAGCGACAGGCTTTTATCCCGGTACGAGAACGCCAACAGAACCTCGGCGTCGAACTGAGCCCTCCGCCGTCGGTCATGCTGCATGCGCCAAGGCCTTCGCCGGACACCGTGGCGACGCCACTGCGACCGCGGCTGAGACTGTCGGAGAGCCTGCGAAACATTCCTTTGATCAGGGGGCGGACAGTTCCGGCAGGCGATGTCCGCCAGGCACAAGCCGTGTACACCCATCCGAGGAGTCGTCGAATGCCGCGCCGAACGCATCGAATGCGGCGGTGCGTTGTTCCGCGTAGCCGGAGCATGCGGCCAGGAAGCAGGCACGACTGCGAGGATGGTGGATGCATGCAGACCTCCATTCGACGCCACTTCAGACGTCCGCTTCGATGTGTCGCAATGGGCCGCGCAGGCCCAGGTCAGACGTCCCTTCTGCGGATCGCCCAGATGGCGGCGAGAAGAGGCAGGACCGCATAGGCGAGCAGGACTGCGGTGGCGGTCGCGGGTGACAGGAGGGAGCCGAACACCGAGGAGGCATTGCCGTCGCTGGTGATCTGCCGGGGGAGAGCGCCGATCATGACCGAACCGAGCCGTTCACTCCATGGCTCGGGGATGTTGCCGATGATGATCGGGATCACATAGACGAGCCCGGCGATGATCGCGATCGATCCGGCGGTGGAGCGGAGCAGAGCGCCCAGACCGAGCCCGAGCAGCGCGAAGACCGGAACCGTGAGGCTGAGAACGGCCAGAATTGGCAACCTGTCCACGAACGGGCCGGCGTACGCACCGGAGAAGCGGTCGCCGAGCACCGCTCGGGACACGGCGTAAGTGCCGAAGACGGCGATCGGACCGATGATCAGGCCCACTGCGCCGACAGTGGCCGCTTTGGCAGCGAGAACCGGCCAACGTCGGGGGACGACCGCGAGGCTTGTTCTGATGAGCCCTGTCGCGTACTCAGAGGTCACGGCCAACGCGCCCAGGATGCCCAGGCACAGTTGAGGCACGATCACCAGGACTTCCTCCAGATCCGCGATGCGCGCGTCCGGGCGCTTGTCCACTGGCGCGCTGTCGTACATCCCCGCGGCCATCGCGGCAAGCCCGAGGCCCAGGAGGATGGTCCCCAGGCTCATGCCGAGGATCAGGTAGGTGGAGCGGACTGAGCGGACTTTCAACCATTCGGCGGCAAGAACACTCATGACGCCGCTCCCTGGAAGGTGGCGAGACGGGTGCGGTGCTGGAAGCCGTCTGCGGCGGGGCATGGGGCCGTGCGGCGGTCTTCCGGGGGGATCATGCGTCTCTTCTCCTGAAGCAGATGGTGGCCGGCGGTAAGGGCGGAGGCGGGGTAGGCGGTAAGGGCGGCAGGCAGTGAACGTGGCGTGAGCCGCTCCGCGGGGATGGCGGTCGTCATCTGGTTGCTCCGTACTGGACGCTGTCGGCCGTCAGGGCTATGTAGGCGTCCTCTAGGGACGGATAACGACTGGTCAGGTCCGCGACCGTGGCCTCGGTGATGAGCCGGCCTCGGCCGATGATGACGATGCGTTCGGCGGTGAGGGCCATCTCGCTCATCAGATGGCTGGACAGCAGGATCGTCCGGCCCTCGGCGGCCAGGGAACGCATGAGGTCGCGGATCCAGCGCACGCCGTCAGGGTCGAGGCCGTTGACCGGCTCGTCGAACATCAGCACGCCCGGATCTCCCAGTAGCGCGGCGGCGATGCCCAGCCGTTGTTTCATCCCGAGGGAGAAACCGGACAGGCGTTTTCGCGCCACACCTGCCAGACCTACCTCCTCCAATACCTCGGCAACGCGCCGCGGGCCGATGTCGTTGGTGCGGGCTAGGGCGAGCAGGTGATTGTAGGCACTGCGGCCACCGTGAACCGCGCCGGCGTCCAGCAGCGCGCCGACCTCGCGCATCGGCTTGCGCAACGACGTGTAGCGGTGTCCGTTGATCAGCGCCTGCCCGGAAGTAGGGGTGTCCAGGCCCAATATCAGGCGCATCGTCGTCGACTTGCCTGCGCCGTTGGGGCCCAGGAAACCCGTCACATGGCCGGGCTCGACGTTGAAGGACAGGTCGTCGACGGCGAGAGTGCCGCCATAGCGCTTGGTGAGGTGCTGAAGCTCGATCACGGCGTGCAGCTTGCCGGACGGCGCGTGGCTAGCGCGTCGGACCACGGTCCGAACTTCAAGGTCAGACCCCGGGTTGATGTGCGCACGCCGCCGCAGCGGCTACGGTTCCTCGCGTGGACGAGATCCCCGACACCGTGAGCAGCAAGGACCGCGGCCCCTTCTTCGCCAGACGCCTGGGGCGCGGACAGTTGGTCATGCTCGATCTGGTGGCGGGGCTCGTCATCGCCTTCGTGTTCCTCACGTCCGCGGCCGCCGCGGCGCAGCTTCCATCGTGGGCGAAGGTCGCACTGCCGCTCGGGCTCGGGCTGCCCGTGGCGTTGCGGAGGGTGTGGCCGATGCCTGTTTTCCTGTTCACGCTGGCGCTCGCGGTCGTAGCTCAGATCACGGGCGCTGTCACGTTCTCCTACTTCGCGCCCGCGTACGCGCTCTACGTGGTCGCGCTGAACGAGCGAGCCGGCAGTCTGGTGCCGGTCTCGGCCATCGGGTCGCTGAGTCTGCTCACCGTCGCGGGGCTGGTGGTGGCGGGCACGCCGCAGGCCGTCCCCTCATGGGTCCTGAACCTCGACGAGCCGTTGATGGGCATCGCGGCGCTAGGCGGCGCCTGGACGATCGGCAGAGCCGTGTACGAGCGCCGGCTGTACGCGGCACGCAACGCCGAGCGGTTGGCCGCGCAGGCGGTGACACAGGAGCGGCTACGCATTGCCCGAGAACTTCACGACGTCGTCACGCACAGCGTCGGCCTGATCGCGGTCAAGGCGGGGGTGGCGAATCACGTGATCGCGACCAGGCCGGAGGAAGCGCAGGACGCCTTACGCGTGATCGAGACCGCCAGCAGAGGCGCCTTGATCGAGATGCGGCACCTGCTCGGGATGTTGCGATCGACTTCTGATGCGGCCGAACGGACTCCGGCGCCAGGGCTTGCTGGGCTCGACGGTCTTGTCCGACAGGCTCGTTCCGCAGGGATTGAGGTGCAGTTCGAGGCGCGCTTCCACGTTGCCACTGGGGAGAGAAGCGTGGCCGGGAGTCGGGGTGAAGACCAGGACGATTCGGATGGAAAGCACGTCGGTGGCAATGGTCTTGACGGTCGAGGTGCTGTAGGCCGAGGTGCTGCCGGTCGAGATAACGATGACCGGGACGTCGAGCGGCGCAACGGCATCGATGGCATCGACCATGGCGATACGCGCGGCAACGGCGGGGGCGGCAACGGCATGAGCGGCGCCACTGCTGGTGACTCTGTGACTGATGGCACTACGGCTCACGGTGCTGGTGGAGGCGGCACTGCAGTTGACGGTGTGCGGACCAAGGGTGCGTGGGTCAATGGTGCACCAGTTGGCACTGTTGCTTCCGGCCCCGCGGCTTCCGGCACCGTTGCTTCTGGAACCGTCACTTCTGGCGCTGCGGCTTCTGACACAGCGGCTTCTGGCGTCGTGGCTTCCGACCCCTGTGCTGATGGCGCTGTTGTTGGTGGCTGCGCGCCTGAGGGCGAGGGCATTGCTGAGGAAAGAGTTGGTGGTGAGGGCGTTGGTGGCGCGCCTGGGGCCGTCGGGTCTTCAGCAGCGCGGTTGCCTGAAGGTATCGAGTTGGCGGTGTACCGGATCGTGCAGGAGGCGCTCACCAATGTCATCAAACATGCCGCACCGGCCCGGTGCCGGGTCTCCGTTCTCGGTGATGGAAGGGACGTGAGGATCGAAGTCGTCGATGACGGGCCAGGCAGGAGAACGCTGCCCTCTGCGGGGGCCGGTCACGGGCTCATCGGTATGCGAGAGCGGGTGATGATGTATGGCGGTGCCTTTGAGGCCGGTGGCCTGCCTGGACGAGGATTTCGGGTCTTCGCACGCTTGCCGTACGGGGAGGAGATCACGTGATTCGAGTGGTCATCGCCGACGATCAGGCATTGCTTCGGGGCAGCTTCAAGGTGCTGGTCGACTCCGAGCCGGACCTCGCTGTGGTGGGAGAGGCGGCCACCGGGGTGGAGGCGGTCGCAGTAACCCTGAGGCAGAAGCCAGACGTGGTCCTGATGGACGTACGGATGCCGGAGATGGACGGCATTGAGGCCACGCGACAGATCAGAGATGTCTCTCGGGTTCTGGTCGTGACCATGTTCGACTTGGATGCGTATGTCTACGATGCCCTGCGAGCAGGGGCGAGCGGGTTCTTGCTCAAGGACACCCCTCCCGCCGATCTGCTGGCTGCCATTCGGATTGTGGCCGGCGGAGAAGCCCTGCTGGCTCCCACGGTCACACGGCGGTTGATTGAGCAGTTCGCTCGTAGTCCGGTGGTTCCCCAGGTGAAAGGGCTCGATGGGGTCACGGAGCGGGAGCGCGACGTGCTTTTGCTGATCGCGCGTGGGTTGTCGAACGGAGAGATCGCTCTGCATCTGCAAGTGAGCTTGGCGACGGTGAAGACGCACATCACCCGGCTGCTGGCCAAGCTGGAGGCTCGGGATCGGGCGCAGTTGGTGATTGCTGCCTACGAGAGTGGGCTGGTCTCTGCCGCGCTCTGAGCGGCGGGGGTGATGTTGCTGGGGCAGGTCAATGGTCGGTAGCAAGTAGTCCAGGTGTGGTTCGCGGGGTAGCCATAGCGGTACAGAGGTTGAAAAACTGAGGTGTCACCGCGCGGTTGCCTGCTCGCGGCGGGGTTCGGGAGTATGCCGGTGGGATGCGTTACCCGGATGGTGGTGGTCTGACCCCGGCGGCGCGAGCCAAGCGTGAACAAGTCCGCTTGGAGGCTGCCGGGTTGTTCGCCGCGGGCATGTCGCCGCCTGCGGTGGCCAGGAAGCTGCGGGTCTCACGTAAGTCGGCCTATGTCTGGCACAAGGCATGGCGCACGGCAGGGGCCGAGGCGCTGGTGTCGAAGGGGCCAGGCGGGCCGCCTTGCCGGCTGAATG
>NZ_FOHX01000008.1 GCF_900111685.1 Nonomuraea wenchangensis | reverse complement strand
GGAGGGGGAGGGGGAGGGGGCCGGGGTCGGTGGCGTCGCGGGCCGGGTCGCCGGGGCGGAGGTGGAGTCGCCGGCGGGCCAGGTGATGCGTCCGGGGACGGCGGCGCAGCCGGCCAGGCTCCCGACCAGAGCCGCGATCAGCAGCGTTCCGCGCACCGGCATCGACCCTCCGGGAGTGAGCAAAGGCATGGCCGAAAGAGAACTTATCGGACATCCAGCATCGGCCGGACACTCGGCTCGACGGGCCGATGGGGGCTACGGGGAGTCCGGCAGGGTGTGGTCCTCGTCGAAGATGTCCCCGGCCGAGATCACGATGAGCGGGTCCGGGGTGCCGACGACCTCGCGGTCCTTGCCCTCGTAGTCGAAGAGGCTGAGCACGTGCCGCATGGCCTCCAGCCGGGCGCGTTTCTTGTCGTTGCTCTTGATGACCGTCCACGGGGCGCGCTCGGTGTCGGTGTGCAGGAACATGTCCTCCTTCGCCCGGGTGTAGTCGTCCCACTTGTGCAGCGAGGCGAGGTCCATCGACGACAGTTTCCACTGCCTGACCGGGTCCACCTGCCGGATGATGAAGCGGGTGCGCTGCTCGGCCCGCGACACCGAGAACCACAGCTTGACCAGGTGCAGCCCCGACTCCACCAGCAGGTCCTCCAGCCGCGGCGTCTGCTCGATGAACTCCAGGTACTCCTCCTCGGTGCAGAACCCCATGACCCGCTCCACGCCCGCCCGGTTGTACCAGGAACGGTCGAACAGCACGATCTCCCCCCTGGCCGGGAGGTGGGCGATGTACCGCTGGAAGTACCACTGGGCGCGCTCGCGCTCGCTCGGCTTCTCCAGGGCGACGACGGTCGCGCCGCGCGGGTTGAGGTGCTCCGTGAACCGCTTGATCGTGCCGCCCTTGCCGGCCGCGTCGCGTCCCTCGAAGAGGATCACCAGCCGTTGCCCGGTGTCCTTGATCCAGTACTGCAGCTTGACCAGTTCGATCTGCAGCAGCCGCTTGTCGCGCTCGTACTCGTCGCGGGACAGGCGGGAGCCGTACGGATAGTGCTGGCGCCAGGTGTCGACCGGGCGGCCGTCGGCGCGCAGCAGCACCGGGTCGTCCTCCTCGCGGTCGTCCACCCACAGGCCGGGGGTGGCGTCGAGCAGGTCCGGCAGCGGAGTGTCGCCGCGGGGGCTGGTGTCCATGGCGCTTCTCTTCACGTAAAGCGTGCAATGTATGCGCGTCCGCAGGTGGAGACCGGAAATCCGGGCCGCCTGTCCTACCCGCTCGTCCCTGCGGGCGCGGTCACCCGGGCGCCGGTCGCGACCAGGGCGAGGCAGAGCAGCGCCGCACCGGCCACCGCGGTCAGCATGACCGGGTACGACAGCCACGCCGACAGGGAGGCGAGCAGGGCGGGCAGCAGGAATCCGGCGTAGGCGAGCGTGTAGTAGACGCCGGTCAGCCCGGCGGGGTCGTCCGGGCCGGCCATGCGCTGGATCTCCAGCAGGCCGGAGACCACCGCGATGCCGTAGGCCGCGCCCAGGACGGCCGCCGCCGCGGCGGCGAGCCAGGCGGACAGCAGCACCGCGTTCGCCGCGCACAGCGCCGTGCCGGCGAGCATCGCCGTCATCGCCGCCACCGGCGCGCGTCCGGCGCGGGCCGCGGCGTGCAGCTTCTTGGCCACGGGCTGCACGGCCAGGCCCATGCCGAGGGTCAGGACGGTGAGGCCGGTCGCGTACGCGAGGCCCCAGTCGCCCACGCGGAAGCCGACGAGCTGCGGCATGACGGCGTAGGCGAGTCCCGCCGAGCCGAACACCCACGGCGCCATCGGCAGCACCACCAGCCTGAACCGCCTCCTGGCCGGGGCGGGGACACGCAGATCCGCCGGCAGCGCCCGCAGCAGGCCCCGCCGCGGGGAGACCGCGCCCCGGAGCGGCGGCCGAGTTTCCGGCACCCTCAGGAGCAGCACCGGCACCGCCGCGGTGAGCAGGACGTGGACCGCGTACGGGGTCACCATCGGCCACGGCCCCCACTGCGCCAGCGCGCCCGCCACCCCCGCGCCGAGCGCGAACCCGGCCGTCTGGCAGAGCGAGGCGCGGCGGGCCGGCAGCGCCCGGTCGGCTCCGCTGGACAGCTCCTTGACCCAGCTCGTGCCCACAGCCATGGCGATGCCGACGGCGACGCCGGTGAGCAGCCGGCCCGCGTAGATGGGCCAGGCGCTCCCGCCGCCGAAGCAGAGCACCAGGCTCGCGACGGCCGAGGCGGCGGTGCCCGCCACCAGCACCGGACGGCGTCCGCGCCGGTCCGACACCGGCCCGGCGAGCAGGAGGCCGGGGACGAGGCCCACGACGTACGCGCCGAGGAAGGCATCGACGCTGAGCGCCGAGTAGCCGCCCAGCCGGCGGTACATGAGCAGGAGCGGCGTGAACTGGTTGCCGCCCCAGCCGCAGACGAACATCGCCAGCGCGACGGCCCGCCAGGCGGTCGGCCGGGGCGGTACGGACGAAGGGTTACGGAGCATGCGAGAAAGGGCTTTCACGGGAACGAGCGGACGGCCGGGCCGGAAAGGGAGTAAGCGGTCGGCCGGGCCGAAAGAGGGACGGGCGGACCGCCGGTCTGGAAAGAGGGCAAGCGGATGGCCGGGCCGGCAGGGGGACGGGCGGGCGGCTGGGTCCGGAGGGGGACGGGCGTCAGCCGGTGGTGGGGGAGCCGTGGGTGGCGGTGAGGTGGGCGAGCAGTGCCGCGCCGAAGGCGGCGGCGTCGCCGTCCACCAGGTGGCCGAGCAGGGTCTCGTGCTCGTCGGCCAGCAGCGACAGCCGCTCCGGCCTGGGCCCCAGCGCGGACACGCTCATCCGGCGCTGCCGATCGCCCAGCGTGGCGTAGAACCGGCCGGCCAGCCGGTTCCCCGACGCCTCCACGACGCACCGGTGGAACGCCTCGTCGGCGGCGGCGAACCCGCCGACGTCCGCCGCCGTGGCGAGGGCGCGCTGCCGCCGCAGCAGCTCGCGCATCCGGTCGAGGTGCCCGGCGGCCAGGCCGGTGCGGGCGATGCGCTCGGCGGCGGAACGTTCCAGCGCCAGCCGCAGCTCCAGCACGTCCGCCGCCTCGCCCGGCGGCACCGGCACGACCACGGCGCCGCGCTTGGGGTGCAGCGCCAGCAGCTCCTCCGACTCCAGCCGCAGGAACGCCTCGCGCACCGGGGTCCTGCTCACCTGGACCCGGCCGGCGATCTCGCCCTCGCTGATGAGGCTGCCGCCGGGCAGCTCGCCGGAGAGGATCAGCTCCTTGGTCAGTGTGTACGCGGCCTCGGCGGCGGAGGGGCGTTTGGCGACGGCATCAGGCATACGCCCAGCGTACCGGCATGTATACATGCTTGTATCTATGATGCCAAGGGTCAGGGTGCCGTCGCGGTGGCCTGGGCGAGGAGCCCGTCGACGAAGGCGCGCAGCGCCTCCCGGTAGGTGTCGCGCGCGGCGAGCGCCGGCCACTGATCGCCCAGGGCGGCGAGGCGCGGCAGCCGCGACAGGTCGGCGCCGGCGAAGAAGGCGGGCCGCCCGTCGCCGGCCGGCCGCCGCCCCTCCGAGTGGGTGCGGACCAGGATCTCGCCCACGGTGTAGTACCAGATGGCGCGGAAGACGTGCACGGCCTGCTCCGGCGTGCACCCGTGGTCGACGGCGCCGGCCACGACCGCCTCCACCATCCGCAGCGCTGATTCGCCGAGGCGGCCGAGGAAGCCGTCGGTGGTGAGGACCTCCGCCGCCCACGGCCAGGCGGCGAGGGAGTCGTGGATGGCGACGGCCGCCGCCACGATCCGCTCGCGCGGCTCGGCGGGCAGGTCGGGGCTCAGGGTCTGGTCGGCGTGCTGGTTGAGGAGCTGGATCAGCAGGTCCTCGCGGTCGCGTACGTGGTGGTAGACGGTCGTCGCGCCGATGCCCAGCTCGGCGGCCAGCCGGCGGACGGTCAGCTTCTCCCAGCCGTCCCTGTCGATGATGCGGCGGGCCGCGGCCAGGATCTGCTCGCGGGAGGTGAGCGGCGGCCGGCCGGTGCGGCCGCGCGACGATTCGGTTCCGGACACCGTCCCATTCTGGCGTCCCGTTCTGGTGTCCCCGTTCGCGTGTCGACGGCGGGGCGCCTGCGGTGCTACTTTCGGAACATGTTCCAAAAGTCCATGAGAAGAGCCGGGCCGGGGATCACCCTGGCCGCGGTGGCCGTCGTGCAGTTCATGGTGTCCCTGGACCTGTCCGTCGTGAACGTCGGGCTGCCGAGCATCGCGGCCGGTCTCGGCTTCAGCGGCGTGGGCCTGACCTGGGTGATCCACGCCTACGCGCTCACCTTCGGCGGCCTGCTGCTCCTCGGCGGCAAGGCCGCCGACCGGTACGGCAGGAAGCGGGTCCTGCTGTCGGGGCTCGTCCTGTTCGGCCTCGCCTCGTTGCTCGGCGGTCTCGCCCAGGCGCCCGGCCACCTGGTGGCCGCCCGCGCCGCGCAGGGCGTCGGGGCCGCCGCGCTGGCCCCGGCCGCCCTCGCGCTGCTGACGGCGGCGTTCCCCGCCGGACGCGCGCGGGTGCGGGCCTTCGGGGTGTGGAGCGCCACGAACGCCGCCGGCGGCGCGCTCGGCGTGCTCATCGGCGGCCTGCTCACCGAGTACGCCGGTTGGCGCTGGGTGATGTTCGTGAACGTGCCCATGGCGGCGGTCGCGCTCGCCCTGGCCTGGCGGGTCGCGGCCGGCCCCGCCCCGGTGCGCGGCGGGCGGCCGGACGTCCTCGGCGCGGTCCTGGTCACGGCGGGCATGACGCTGCTGGTGTTCGGGGTCGTACGCACAGGGGAGCACGGGTGGGCCTCGCCGGTCACCGTGGTGACGCTGGCCGTCGCCGTGGCGCTGCTGGCCGCGTTCGCGCACGTCGAGCGGACCACCGCCCGCGAGCCGCTGATCCGGCTCGGCCTGTTCGCCAACCGCTCGGTCGCCGCCGCGAACGCCTACAACCTCCTGCTCGGCGCGGCCATGGCCGCCGCCTTCTACTTCGTCTCCCTCTACCTGCAGCGGGTGCTCGGCACCGGGCCGGCCCTGACCGGGCTGCAGTTCCTGCCGTTCGCGCTCGCCGTGGCCGCGGGCGCCGCCCTCGGCGTGCGGCTCGGTTACCGGCTCGCGCCGCGGGCCCTCATGGTGTTCGGCGGGCTGCTCACCGCGGCCGGGTTCGCCTGGTTCGGCCTGATCAGCCCGGACGGCGCCTTCCTCACCGATGTCCTCGGGCCCTCGGTGGTCGCCGGCGCCGGGTTCGGGCTCTGTCTCGGGCCGGTCGTCTCCACCGCCACGGCCGGCGTCGCGGCCCACGAGAGCGGCACCGCGTCGGGCCTGCTGAACAGCTCACGTCAGCTCGGCGCCGCGCTCGGGCTGGCCGGCCTCGGGACCGTCGCGTACGGCCGCGCCGGCGGGGCGGCCGGTCCCGCGGCGCTCGCGGAGGGGTACGCGATCGGGCTCACCCTGGCCGCCGGGCTGCTGCTCGCCGCCGTGCTCATCGCCGGGGCCGTCCTGCCGCGCACGGCCCCGGCAGCGGCCGAGCCGTCCCCGTCGTGACGGCCGGACGCTAGGTCCGTTTTCACGGCGAATCTCAGTAATTGGTACGGCTTGTCGGAGTTGAGATGAATATCACCTTGGCGGCGCCGACCCCCCGCCCCACGGGAGAAGTTGTCCCTCGTGGGATGTAAGGAAACGTACTCACGGGATGACGATCCTTAGCCGCCCCGCGCCCCGCGCGCCGCGCAAGGCCGGCTCGCGGGGCATACTGCGAGGTGGCGCGCCTCCCGAACGCGCTGGGACGGCGACGGATGCGGAAGCGCCGGGTGTGACCCGACGTGTCCTGGGCAAAAGCCCTCCTGATCGCATGCCCGTACGACGATTCCCTCACCGAAAGGGCCACCATGACCGCCGACCAGCCCCTCGTCTGCCCCACCTGTCAGGGCGTGCTCATCGCTCCCGACAACAGCGCCTACACCGCCGCGCGCGGCCGGCTGATCGTCAGCAACGGCTACTGCCAGGGGCACCGCGCCGAGCCGCAGCAGCCCCCGGCGCCGGCCGAGACCCCCGCGAGCACCACCGCCACCGTGCACCTGCGGCGGCCGGCGCCGGTGCCGGCCTCCGCCACCCCCGCCCCCTGACGCCCGCGTCCGGAGGCGGGGCCGGAAGGCCCTACGTCAGGTGCCGGGCGAAGAACCGCAGCGCGCTGCCGGTCTCCGGCTCGGGGATCTCCCCGTGCCCGCCGGGGTTCGCGTGCAGCGTCTTGCCGGGCGAGGCCAGGGCGTCGAACAGCGCCAGGCCCTGGTCCCGTGGCACCCTGTCGTCGTCCCACTGGAGCAGGAACAGCACCGGGACGGCGACCTTCGCGGCGTTCTCGGCCAGCCCGTCCGCGCCGAGCAGACCCAGCACCGCGGCGCCGATCCGCGGCTCGGCGGCGACGAGGGGGACGCCGAGCGCGCAGCCCATCGACATGCCCCAGTAGCCCGCCGGCCCGTCGCCGACGGCGTCGAGCTCCCGCAGGGCGGTGAGGACCGCCCGCCATTCGGGCACCGCCTGCCCGGCCAGGAACGTGTGCATCGTGGCGAGATGCCCGCTCACGTCCTCGCCCGCGGCCATGCCGGCCCGCAGCCCGGCCGTGATCCGGGCGAACTCCTCCGTCTTCGGCCGCTCGCCGTGGTGGGGCGCGTCGATCGCGGCCGCCGCGAAGCCGCCCTCGGCGGCGAAGCGCCGCGCGCGGGCCACGACGCCCGGAGCCTTCTTGTGCTGCCCGCCGCCGTGCCCGATCAGGATCAGGGGACGGGGGCCGGTGGCGTCCTGCGGCGTCCAGAGCACGCCGGGGATCTCGCCGAGGGTGAACGATCGTTCGGTGACGCCGTCCGACGACGTCGCAGGAGTGAAGCGCAAAGCGGTTCATGCCTTTCGGGATGACTGCTGCGGGCGCTCCCTAGGCCATGCGAGGGAGGGAGCCCCGATCTGTCACAACGTTGATCGGTCTCACCTCCTCAGGTCGCGGGCGATGCACGGCGACGCCGAACGTATCACGATCTTTCCGGCGGCTGTACTCGGGACGGGCGCGCGAGACGAGCGCGACGGTCCCGAGTACAGCCGCCGGTCACCGGCGGGCCGTCAGGCGGCCCGGGTCGGGGTCTCGGCGCAGCCGTCGCAGTGGCGGCGCTGGGGCCGCCGCATGAGCTGCTCGAACGGGATCAGCGCGCCGCATCGCAGGCAGGTGCCGTAGCATCCGCGGTCCATGCGCTCCAGCGCCGCCTCGATGGCGGCCGCCCGTCGCGCCGACCGGGAGTCCCGGAGGCGTCCCGCGGCGGCGAGCTGGTCGTGCAGCAGGGTACGCAGACTCTCCAGCCGCTCCAGGTGCTGGTCGTAGTGCCGCATGAGGTCGTGAAGGGATCCAACGCCGGCCATGACGAAGATCGGCTCCTTCTCGGAAGGGGAAACCACGGGGAAGGGCCACGACCCGCGAACGGCGGGCGGCCCGGAAGGAACGCAGAACGTAGGGCGGGAACCGGTCAGATCAGGGGCGGACTGCGCGAGCCTGCGGCGCAGTGGCCGAGCTGCTGGGGGCCGCGCAGGGCGGCCGCCTCGGCGCACGGCCCGGGCAGCAGCGCCATGTGCGCGTCGGCGGCGCGGTCACCGCGCGGCCAGAGCGACAGCATGTGGAGCTCGCGGGCGGTGACGTGATGCATGGGCGGCAGGCTCGACAGGCGGGCGTCCAGCCCGTCGGGGGTCCAGCCGGAGTGGGAGACCGACGCCGACGCGTGCGCGGCGCCCGCGGGAGAGCCGGCGTTCGTGCAGACCATGAGCACCATGGCCAGCAGAACCAGGCCCATCACGCCGAGACGTGCGATGGCCCCGGGTGCACTCCGCCACGGTCCCGTCATACCGGTGACCATAGCCCAGAAGGCCCTAAAAGGCATGTACATCCGCGAGTCGCTGTCAACCGAAACGCCGTCCCGGCCGGTAGTCATCGGCGGAACCGACAAGACGGAGCTGACTGATGGACGACGGGTTCGCCGAGTACGTGGCGCAGCGTCACCTGCGCCTGTGCCGGATGGCATACCTCCTCGCCCGGGACTGGGGCACGGCCGAGGACCTGGTGCAGACGGCGCTGGCCAAGGCGTGGCTCGCCTGGCGGCGGATCGAGGGCAACCCCGATCCGTACGTCTACCGCATCATCGTGAACACCCACTCCTCCTGGTGGAGACGGCGCTGGCGGGGCGAGATCCCGGCCGCCACGCTGCCCGACACGGCGGACCCGTACGACCCGGCCGCCCTGCTGGAGGACCGGGCCGCGCTGTGGAACGCGATCGGCACGTTGTCGCCGCGCCAGCGCGCGGTGATCGTCCTGCACTACTTCGAGGGCCGGACGCTCGCCCAGGTCGCCGAGATCGTCGGCTGCTCGCTGGGAGCGGTGAAGAGCCAGCTCGGCCGGGCGCTCACCCGGCTGCGCGTCGATCCGGACATCCAGACCATGACGTTGGAGAGGACCTCGCGATGAGCCACACGGAAAGCGACCTGCGCGCGCTGCTCGACGAGCGCGGCCACCACCCGGCGGGAGGCGAGCCGGCCGTGAGCCTCGACGCGATCGTCCGGCGGGGCCGCCGCATCCGCCGGGTCCGCCGGGCGCTGGCCGCGGGCGGCGCGCTCGCCGCCGCCGTCACGCTGGTGTTCACCCTCCCGATCGTCCGGCAGGAAGCGCCGCCGGTCTCGATGACCGCGAGCCGGCCTGCGGACACGGCCAGGATGGGCCGCGTTCCCGAGCCGCCCCCGACGTACAAGGTGGTGCTGTTCACCGAACGGTTCGAGCTGCCGCTCATCCACACCGAGCGGTTCTCCACGGTCGGCGCCTCCCGGACCGTCACCTTCTCCCCGGTCAGCAAGTACACCGCGTACAGGGTGGTCTGCGAAGACCCGCGGGCCTGGGTCGTCACGATCATCGCCACCAAGAGCGGGGAGCCGGGCGGCACGACCGGACGGTGCGGGGAGAGGGGCGGCGGCGGGCACCACGACGAGCTGTCGGCGCCGTCCGGCTGGCTGAAGCGCCCCCAGTCCCTGGAGATCTGGGTCTTCCCCGCGGACGCCCCGATCAGGAAGGTGATGAAGCCGGCCGCCGGCTGCGACCCGACCGGCTGCGCCGAGATCGACCAGGCACGGGCGCTGATGGATCCCGAGGTGCGCGACCGCCTGGCCGCCGAGGTGAGGGAGCAGCCGGGCGCCTGGGCCGTCGGCGTCTACGACGCTCCACGGAAGAAGTAGCGCCACGGCGACACCGCGTCACGCGGGCGCAGCCGACGGTAATGGGCTCAGGCCGGGCGGGTAGTGGAAGCGGGAGGTGAGCCGAAGGAGATCCGGACCATGGACGGTGCCGGCGACAGGAGCGGCCCGCGGGCCACGCACACGGAGGACGTACGGACAGACGGCGGGCAGGCGGAGGACGGGCAGGCGGAGGACGAGCGCGTGGAGAGCGGTCGGGCGCCGGGCCGGACGGCCTCGGACTGGCCGGCCTGGCGGCTGCCCGAGCTCGCCGATGCCGGCATGTACGTCGTGGACGACCGGGGCCTCATCGTCGCGGTCAACGCCCAGGCCGAGCGGCTGGTCGGCCGCAGGGCCACCGACCTGCTCGGCCGCGACGCCCACGAGCTGCTGCACCGCGACAGCCGCGGCGGGTCGATCCCCCGTATCCGGTGCATGGTGCGGCAGGCGTTCCTGTCCGGGCGCACCCTGCACAGCGAGCTCGCGTGGTTCGAGCGCGGCGACGGCTCCCTGCTGCCGATGGCCTGGACCGTCGCACCCTGCGAGCTCGCGCCGGGGGAGCGGGGCGCGCTGGTGATCTTCCACCAGGTCGACCCGGCCGCGCTCCCCGGCCCGTGGGCGGCCGACGCCGAGGGGCCGATGTCGGAGCTGGACCGGCTCGCCCTGCTCGCGGAGACGACGGCCACCCTCACCTCCACCCTCGACGTCCAGGAGATCCTGCGCCAGCTCGTCCGGCTGGTGGTGCCGCTGCTCGCCGACTGGGCGGTCGTGGACCTGCTCACCGAGGAGGGCGGCGTGGTGCGGCAGCTCGTCGTACACCACGAGAACGGCGAGCTGGTCCACCACGAGGACCTGGAGAGGGCCATGCCGCCCGTGCCGGAGGCGTCCTCGATGCCGCTGTCGCGGGCGCTGCGCGGGGTCACCGGGGCCCTGGCCGGGCCCGGGACCTACCGGGGACGGCCCGACTCGGCCCTCGCGGTCGTCCAGCAGGAGCTGTTCCAGGCGACCGGCATGCACTCGGCGAGCATCGCGCCGATCCGCGGCGTCAGGGAGACGGTCGGGGCGCTGACCCTCGGCCGCGCCTCCCAGGCCGAGGCGTTCACCCGGAGCGAGCTGCTGCTGGTGGAGGACATCGCGCGCCGGGCCGGCCTCGCGCTGGACAACGCCCGCCTGTACGAGCGGCAGCGCCGGGTCGCCGAGACCATGCAACGTCACCTGCTGCCGCAGCTCCCGTCGGTGCCCGGCCTGCGGATGACCGCCTGCTACCGGCCCGCGCCGCGCGCCTCGCAGGTCGGCGGCGACTGGTACGACGCCTTCCCCCTCCCCGGCGGCGCGACCGCCCTGGTGATCGGCGACGTCGTCGGCCACGACCTCGACGCCGCCGCCGGCATGGCGCAGGTCTGCAACATGCTGCGCGCGTACGCCGGCGGCCAGGACGAGCCGCCGCACGCCATCGTGGACCGGCTCGACCAGGCCGTGACGCGGATGGTCCAGCCCGTCATGGCCACCATGGTCCTCGCCCGGCTAGAGCCCGGGCCGTCCGGCCGCTGGACGCTGCGCTGGACCAACGCGGGCCATCCGCCGCCGCTGCTGGTGGGGCACGACGGGCGGGCCCGCTACCTGGAGGACGGCAACGGCCTCCTGCTCGGCACCGGCTTGCGCGAGCCGCGGCCGGAGGCCGCCGTCGAGCTGCCGCCCGGCTCCACGCTGCTGCTCTACACCGACGGGCTGATCGAGTCGCCGGGCCGCATCCTCGACGAAGGGCTCGACAAGCTGGCCGCCTACGCCGCCGGGCTGGTCGGGCGGCCCCTGGACTCCCTCTGCGACCTGCTGCTGTCGGGGGTGCGGCCGGGCGACAACGACGACGACGTCGCCATGCTCGTCCTGCGCCTGCCCCGCTGAGCCGGCGCCCCGCGGGCCCTGCGCTGCGACGTACCACTGACAGAGGGCGATGGTTGCGGAAGAATACGCCTGGTGCAACCCGTGTGAGACGCAGAGTCGCGGAGTCGGTAGGTCGTGGCGTTCATGCCGGTTTCATCTCTCGAACGGTATTGGAGGGGGTAAACGCCATGCATGAGGCGTCGGTCGACACCAACGACGACGGCGCGCTGCGCGTGACGCTGCGCGGCGAGATCGACTTCACGAACTCGACCGAGATCCACAAGATCATCACGGACGCCGTGTCCGAGCGGCGGCCCGCGGCGGTCCGCGTCGACCTGGCCGGGGTGACGTTCATGGACTCCACGGGGATCGGCGTGCTCGTCGACGCCATGCGCGTGGCCCTGGCCGCGCAGGCCGACTTCCGCGTCGAGAACCCCACCCGCCGCATGCTGGACCAACTGCGCACCACGGGGCTGCTGACGGCGTTCGGCCTCGAATGATGGACCCGCTTGAGGGCTACCGCGGGCGGCTGGCCGACCTCGACGCCCGCCTCGCGCGGGCGCGCTCCCACCCCGAGGTGCTGCTGGCGCGGGCGAGCGGCCTGCTCGCCGGGCGGACCGGCTGCCGGGTGGGGGAGGCCCACGCCTACCTGGTGCGGCTGGCCGCCGAGCGGCGGCGGCCCGTCCACGAGCTGGCCGCCGAGGTGCTGGCGGCGCTGGAACGCGTGCCGCCGCGCGGCGAGGCCGGGCTGGCCGCCACCGTGGAGGCGGCCCTGCCGTCCCGCCGCGGCCCCGCCCGCCACGCCACCCTGCCACCCGCCCCGCCCCCCACACTGTCCCCGGCCCTGCCGCCCACGTCGCCGCCCACGTCGCCGTCCGCCCCGCCGTCCGCCCTGCCGTCCACCGGGCCGTCCGCCCTGCCGTCCACCGGGCCGTCCGCGCTGCCGCGGCGGGCGTGGGTCGAGGCCGTGCGGCAGGTGCTCGACGCCCTCCCCGAGCGCCACATCCTGATCCTCCCCGAGTACGACGCGACGGGCCAGGTCGCCGACTACGTCATCGCCGCCGCCGCCCCGTCCGTGGTGGACCTGTCGGGGCGCGGCGGCGCGGAGATCCTCGGCCGCCGGATGAGCGAGATCTACCCGTCGGTGGTCGGCGGCCCCATCTGGGACGCCTGGCGCGAGACGCTGCGCGACGGCAGGCCGCGCGAGGTCGGCCCCGTCCCCTACACCAGCTCGGCGGAGCGCGCGCCCGCCGAGGTGCTGCTCACCGTGAAGGTGTGGCCGGTCGGCGGCGGCCTGCTGCAGAGCTGGGTCCGCCACGACGAGGAGACGCGGCTGGCCGAGCGCATCGCCCAGACCGAGCGTCTGGGCAACATGGGCTGGGCGGAATGGGACCTGGTCGCCGGGCAGACCCGCTGGTCGGCCGGGCTCTACCAGATCTACGAGCGCGACCCCGCCGCCGGGCCGCTGCCCCGCGAGGAGAGCGAGGCGCTGGTCCTGCCCGAGGACCTGCCCGTGCGCCGCGAGGCGGCGGAGGCGTTCGGGCGTGGCGAGGCCGTGGACGCCACCTTCCGTATCGGGGTGGCGGGCCGCGTCAAGCACGTCCGCATGGTCGTGGACGCGGTCCGCGACGCGGCGGGCGTCCCGGTCAAGGTGTACGGGATCCTCCAGGACGTCACCGCCCGCGAGACCAGCCGGCTCAGGCTGACCGAGGTCGAGGAGCAGCTCCGCGAGCACCAGCGCATCCTCGCCGCCGAGCACGAGCTGGCCGGGCGGCTCCAGCAGATCGTGCTGCCGATGCCGCGCGAGCCGATCGACCTGCCCGGCCTGCGGGTCGCGGTCCGCTACCTGCCGGCCGAGCAGGCCAGCAGGGTCGGCGGCGACTGGTATCACGCCGCGCCCGCCGGCGACGGCGCCGTCCTGCTGGCCGTGGGCGACGTGGCCGGGCACGGGATCGAGGCGGCCGCCGCGATGGCCCGGCTCCGCCACGCCCTGGCCGCGCTGTCCGTCACCACCACCCGCGACCCGGCCCGGCTGCTCGCCGCGCTCAACCGGCTGCTGTTCGCGGGCGACCCGACCGGCCCGCCGCGCGGCGGGGTGCCCGTGACGGCCACCGCCGTCGTGGCCCGCTACGAGCCGGCCACCGGCCGCCTGGTGTGGGCCCGCGCCGGGCATCCTCCGCCGTTGCTGGCCCGCGCCGGCCGGACCGTCGAGCTGGACCGGCCCGGCGGGCCGCTGCTCGGCGCCTTCCCCGACGCCCGCTACTCCACCACCTCCACCCGTATGCGCCCCGGCGACGTGCTGCTGCTCTACACGGACGGCCTCGTCGAGCACCGCCGGCGCAACCTCGACGAAGGGCTCGCCCCTGTGCTGGCCGTCCTCGACCGGATCACCGCCGAGCCGGCCCCGCACCCGCTGGCCGACCTGCTGAAGCAGCTCCGGCACGCCAACCCCGACGACGACACCTGCATCCTGGCCGCGCGCCCGCTCCTTCCTGGAGAGGCGCGATGAACGAGCAAGGGCACTCCGAGACGCAGCCGTCCGGCCCACAGGACCTGCTGGCGCGCGAGTTCGACCGTCACACGCTGGTCCGGCTCCGGCACGAGGTGGAGCGCGCCTGCCGTGGATGGGGGCTGACCGGCCTGACGTTGTACCGCTTCGTCGTCGCGGTCAACGAGATCACCACCAACGCGGTACGCCACGGCGGCGGGCACGGCCGGCTGAGCCTGTGGCAGCAGGGCCCCCGGCTCTTTTGCAGGGTCGACGACCAGGGGCCGGGCGGCGCGGCCGAGCCCCGCCTGCCGCCGCCGGACCATCCGCGTGGCCGGGGCCTCTGGCTGGCGAGGAACAACGTCGAGCGCTTCACCCTGCGCTCCGACGCCCAGGGCACCTCCATCGTGATGGAGACGTCATGAGCCGGCCGGGCCGCGCCTCGCCACCAGCGGCAGGAACACCTCGTCGACGATCTCGACGAGGACGTCGTCGGGCGCGGTAGGGACGCCGCGCACCACGAACTCGTTGCGCAGCAGCACGATGGCCACGGTGGCGACCCGCGGGTGCAGCGCCTCCGGGGCGGCCTCGCCGCGGGCGACCGCGCGCCCGAGTATGGTCAGCCAGGTGGCGGCCGTCGTGTCGGTGGACTGGTCGGGCAGGCGGGTCAGGAGCTCGCTCGCGCCCCCGGCCGCCGCCATCAGCTCGCGCAGGATCATGCCGAGCGGTGAGCTCCAGTGCCGGTTGGCCCGGCGCAGCATCTCCAGGGCGTCCTCGCGCAGGTCGCCGGTGTCGGGAGGCTGGACGGTCGCGGTCAGCAGGCGGTAGGCGTCCACGCCGAGGGCGAGGCGGTTGGGCCAGCGGCGGTAGAGGGCGTTCTTGTTGGTGCCGGCGCGGGCGGCGACGCGGTCCATCGTGAAGCCGGCGTAGCCGGACGCGGCCAGCTCGTCGGCCGCGGCGCGCAGGATCGCCTCCTCGAGCGCGGCGCCGCGGCGGCGCGGCCGCTTCGTCGAATCGCTCACGTCCGTACCTTAGCGGAACGGGGTTGTGTCCTGTGCCGCTTGGGTCTACGGTACTGGCCGTACCCTAAAAATGAGCAGAGAGGGGTGTGCGGTCATGCGCGCCAAAGGCATCAGCTACGAGACCGGCTTCCTGCACAAGGGCAAGCTCTCCCGCCGGGAGTTCGACCACGACATGGTCCGTCGCGAGCTGCGGATCATCCGCGACGACCTGCACTGCACCGCCGTACGCGTGATCGGCGGCGATCCCGACCGGCTGGAGTTCGCCGCCACCTGCGCCGCCGAGCTCGGCCTGGAGGTCTGGTTCTCGCCCTACCCGCTGGAGCTGACCACGGCGGAGTGCCTGAAGCTGTTCGCCGACTGCGCCGAGCGGGCGGAGCGCGTCAGGCGGCGCGGCGCCGAGGTCGTCTTCGTCACCGGCGCCGAGCTCAGCCTGATGAACCCCGGCTTCCTGCCCGGCGGCAGCCTCAGGGAACGGCTCGACGGGCTCCTGGGCGGCGAGGACCTGCCGCAGCGCGTCGCCGAGGTGAGCATCCGGGTCAACGACTTCCTCGGCGAGGCCGTGACGCTGGTCCGCGAACGGTTCGGCGGCCGGGTCACCTACGCCTCCATCCCGCTCGAACGCGTCGACTGGACGCCGTTCGACTTCGTCTCCGTGGACCTCTACCGGTCGGCCGAGGTCGCCGACCGCTTCGAGGACGGCGTGCGCGCCCTGGTCGCGCAGGGCAGGCCGGTCGCCGTCACCGAGTTCGGCGCGGCCGGCTACCGGGGCGCGGGCGACCTGGGCGCGACCGCGCTGGAGGCCGTCGAGTACGACGACGAGCGCGGCCCGATCCGGCTGCGCGGCACGTACGAGCGCGACGAGCCCGGCCAGGCCGCGTACGTGCGCGAGCTGCTGGAGGTGTTCGACGCCGCGGGCGTGGACAGCGCGTTCGTGTTCATCCTGGCCCTCTACGACCACGTGCACCGCCCGGACGGCGACCCGCGCGACGACCTCGACCTGGCCAGCTACGGCATCGTCAAGGTGCTGGCCGACGGCCGCGGCACGACCTACCCGGACCTGCCCTGGGAGCCGAAGGAGGCGTTCGCCGCCGTCGCCGCCCACTACGGCGCCCGGCCGGAGGCCGAGTGATCACAGCCCCTGGATGCGCCGCCCGCTGATCTGCTGCGGGACGATCCTGACGTAGAGGTGGCGCTCGCCGCCCGCCCACGGCGTCACCTCGCATCCGGCCGCCTCGGCCGCCTCCTCCTCCGGCACGTGGTGCGCGGCCCCCTGCACCAGCACGCTCCACCCCTCCCGGCGGGCCTCGTCGATGTGGTCCACCTCGAAGGCGATCTTGATCTCGACGCCCGCCACCCCGGACCGCAGGTCCTGGTCCATCGGTCCGCCGTAGGCGGTGCGGAAGACGACCGCGCCGCCGTACATCCGGAAGTTCACCGGCAGCACCGTCGGCCCGTGCGAGCCGGAGAAGGCCACCCGCCCGATCCCGCCCGGCTCGATCAGCCGCCGGCACTCCTCCTCGCCCATCACCTCCAGCGAGGGATGGGCCATCGCCGGGCCGCGCCCGGGAGGCCGATCGAGGCCCCCGCCGAGCAGCTCGTCCATCGTCGTGCCCAGGGCGTTGGCCAGCCGGTGCAGCGACCCGGTCTCCGTCATGTCGGCGTGCTCCTCCAGGTACTGGACGTAGCCCGCCGACATCTCGGCGCGTGCGGCGACCTGCTCGCGGGTCAGGCCGAGGCGCTCGCGGTGATGGATCAGGCGCCGGCCCAGATCGCCGGTTCCGGTCATGATGGTTCCCTCCGTTCCTGGGCCGCCCGGTGGTCGGTGTCGGATGAAGCTCCGCCGAAAGCGGTGACCATCTCCTGGAACGCTACCCCCGAGGCTCCTGGCCAGCCATCGCGGGGCCCGCCCATGGGCCGTTGGACCCGGCGCCCCGGGACCTCCGGCCCTGCATCCGCCACCGCCCGTGCGGTCGACTTGGAGTGTCAGCCGGAGCGGCCAAGGAGGAAGTCATGATCGTTGTGGGCGTCGACGGGTCGGTGGCGGCGCGCGCGGCCGTGGAATGGGCCGCCGCTGACGCGCTGCGGACGCGGGAGCCGCTGCGGCTCGTGCACGCCGTGGACCGCACGCCGTACCAGATCGGCAGGTTCCCCACCCCGACCCTGCCCGACGTGCTGCTGCGCGAGGGCCGCAGGATCCTGGACGAGGCCGTCGCCCTGGTACGCGAGCGGCAGCCGCAGGTGGAGGTGGAGACGCGCGAGGTGGAGGGCGCCCCCGCCCTCGTGCTGCGCGAGGAGGCCGAGGGCGCGAGCGGGATCGTGGTCGGCAGCCGAGGGCTCGGCGGCTTCGCCGGGGCGTTGCTCGGCTCCGTCAGCACCCACGTGGCCGGGCACGTCCGCTGCCCCGTCGTCGTGGTACGCGCCCAGCGGCAGCCCGTCTCCGGCGAGATCGTGGTCGGCGTCGACGACTCGCCCGAGTGCCGGCCCGCCCTCGCCTACGCCTTCCGCCAGGCCGAGCTGCGCGGCGCCAAGCTGCGGGCGGTGCACGCCTGGCAGCTCCCCGTGCACGCGTTCGCGCCGGAGATCGCCTACGACGTGGACGAGATCCGCGTCGCCCAGCAGCAGCTCCTCACCGGCGCGCTGGAGTCCTTCCGCGCGGAGCACCCGGCCGTCGAGATCATCGAGGAGACGCACTCCGGGCACCCCGTGGACGTGCTGACGGCGGCCGGCGCGCAGGCCGACCTCGTGGTGGTCGGCTCGCACGGCCGTGGCGCGATGGGCTCGGCCCTGCTCGGCTCGGTCAGCCGCGGCGTCCTCCACCACGCCCGCTGCGCCGTCGCCGTGGTGCGCTGATCCTTGCCCGGCGGGCCGGGAACCGGTTGGCTGCCAGGATGAGCACCGATCCGCGTACCGGCCGGTTGAAGCGCAAGGCGTACGAGAAGGAGCTGCTTCGCCTGCAAGGGGAGCTGGTCAAGCTGCAGGAGTGGGTGAAGGCCGGCGGCCACCGGGTCGTCGTGATCTTCGAGGGCAGGGACGCCGCCGGGAAGGGCAGCACGATCAAGCGCGTGGCCGAGTACCTCAACCCGCGCGTGGCCCGCATCGCGGCCCTGCCCGCCCCCACCGAGCGGGAGCGCACGCAGTGGTACTTCCAGCGCTACGTGGCGCACCTGCCGGCGGCCGGGGAGATCGTGCTGTTCGACCGGAGCTGGTACAACCGGGCCGGGGTGGAGCGGGTCATGGGTTTCTGCACCCAGGAGGAGTACACCCGGTTCCTGCACCAGTGCCCGATCTTCGAGCGGCTGCTGATCGAGGACGGCATCCTGCTGCGCAAGTACTGGTTCTCGGTGAGCGACGCCGAGCAGGAGCGGCGCTTCCGCGCCCGGCTCGAGGACCCGATGCGGCGCTGGAAGCTGTCGGAGATCGACCTGGAGTCGATCAACCGCTGGGAGGACTACTCGCGGGCCAAGGACGAGATGATGGTGCACACCCACATCCCCGAGGCCCCCTGGTACGACGTGGAGAGCGAGGACAAACGGCGGGCCCGTGTCAACATGATCGCCCACCTGCTGGCCTCGATCCCGTACCACGAGGTGCGGCGCGCGCCGCTGGAGATCCCCGAGCGGCCGGCTCCCACCGGCTACCGCCGCCCGCCCCGCGTCGGGTCCCGCGTCCCCGACGTCACCCGCGGTCTGCTGGAGTGACGTCCCGCGCGGCCCTGGCCGCCATCACGCCGATGGCCGCCGCGGCCACGTACGGCCATCCGACCAGGTCCGAGCAGTCGTGCGCCGCGCCTGACAGCACCGTGGCGAGCGGCGTGTAAAGCGCCGGGACGAGCAGCGCCACGGCGGCGGCCGTCGCGCCCCGCCCGCTGACGAGGACGGAGCCGAGCGCCGCCACGGCCACCCAGAGGCCCACCATCTCGGCGGAGTCCAGGCGGATCCACCACGTCGCCCATTCGTACGTCAGGTCAGGAAAGCACTTCCGGTCGTCCTCCGTGAGGGAGCCGGCGAGCGCGAGGCAGAGGACAGTGGTCCAGGCCGCCGTCACAGCCGCAGGGATTCGGCGCGGGCCGGTGTCGAGGCGCGCGAGGAGGCAGGCCGCCGTCGCCGCCGCCGCGCACCCGGTCACGAACCCGAGGCCCTGCGTCGTCCCGCATATGTTGACGTACGGCACCAAAAATGTCAGCCCGCCCAGCAGCAGAACCAGCCCGGAGAGCGCCGCCCCGAGCACGGGGAAGCGGCGCGGCAGCCACAGCCCGGTGAGCGCCAGCGCCACGGGCAGCAGGTCGACTCCCCACCCGGCGGCGGAGTAGACCGCCACGGCGAGCGCGGAGGGCTCCGGCATCCGGTAGCCGAAGTACCCGCACGTCTCGCCGGGAAGGACCGACGCGAGCACGGCGGGCATGCCGGCCGCCAGCACGGCCAGGAGACGGAACACCGGCGGTCCTTCCACGACGAGGGGACGCCGAAGGCTACCGCACCAAGATCATCAAACGGAAGGCCGGGCGGTCGTGGAGATCACCTCGGATGCCTGACCCGGACGATGCCGGGGACGGTGCGGGCGAGCACGTCGGCGATCTTGTCCGCGTGCTCGTGCCGGGGCCCGCTCAGCTCGGCGACGCCGTCGTGCACGGCGACCGTCCAGCGCGGGCCGAAGGGGTACTGCTCGCGCAGCGCGGCCTCGACCGCCGCGCGCAGCTCCTCGTCCGTACGGGCCAGCATCGCCGTGAGGTCGCGGCGGCTGACCATGCCCACGATCTCCTCGCCCCGCAGCACGGGCAGGCTCTTGATCTTCCTGCCCACCATGAGCTCGATCGCGGTGGTGACGTCGGTGGTCTCGGTGACGGTGACGACCCCGCCCGCGTCGGCGCCGGTCATGACGTCCTGAACCTGGCGGGGCGGCGGCGCCTCCGGGAGCGGCAGGCGGCGCGCGGTGGCGCGCGGGTCGGGGCCGAACTCGCCGCGCAGCAGGTCCAGCTCGCTGACGACGCCCACCAGCCGGCCGCCGTCGTCCACGACGGGGGCGGCCGTGATGTCGTTGCCGTGGAGCACCCGGACGGCGTGCCGCACCGGATCGGTACGGCGCACCGTGATCGCCGGGGTGCTCATGACCTCGCGCACCAGCATGGCTACTGCGCCTCCCACCTCGTGTCGTCCTGCTTCCAGGTCAGCTTGTCGACCACGCCGACCACGCCGTTGACCCGGCCGGTCATGCGCACCGCGATCGCCGCCTCGGTGCGGCGGTCCATCCAGCCGGTGAGCGTGACGACGCCCTGGTGCACCTCCACGTGGACGCCCGCGGTGTCCACCCACAGCGCCTGGTCCAGGATCTCGTCGCGGACCTCTGTGGCGATCTCCTCGTCCGGGCGCAGGAACACCTTGACCAGGTCGCGCCGGCTGACGACGCCGGTCAGGCGGCCGTTGTGGTCCACCACGGCCAGCCGCTTGACGTCGTGGGCGTCCATGAGCCGGGCGGCCGAGACGGCCGAGGCCTCGCCGGTGATCGTGACGGCGGGACGGGTCATGAGCTCCGCGGCCGTGTCGCCCTCGGCCTTCTGCCGGCCCTTGGGGTGGCGCAGCCGGGCGCGGAGCGGGGGACGGTAACCCTCGCGGTAGAACTCCTCGCGGAACTCCTCCTTGCGCAGCAGGTCGGCCTCGGACACCACGCCGACCACGTGCCGGTCGCCGTCGACGACCGGCACGGCGCTGATGCCGTGCTCGATGAGGGCCTGGGCGATGTCCTTGAACGGCGTCTCCTCGGTGACGGAGACCACCTCGCCGGTCATGACGTCCGCTACGGTCATTCGCATGCCTGCCTCCTTTGCGGTCGCCTCCATCACATCGCCCGGCGGGCCGGGGGAGTAGGGACGGAAGTCCCGGGGCAGGCGGTCCTTGGTCAGGCCGGGTGCCCGGACGGCCGCGCGCGAGGCCCGACGCCTCTGCCCCGAGGGGACCTTCGGCCCTCACCTGCCGCCATACCCCGTGATGAACTGGACGTATCGTCCGCTGGAGGTGGAGACATGAGCATCCGTACGGCGAGCGACGCCGTCCAGGCCGCGCTGGAAGCCGCGCGCTGGGCCCCGTCCGTGCACAACACCCAGCCCTGGTCGTTCGCCGTGTCCGGCGACGAGATCGGCCTGCGCGCCGACACCGAGCGCCGGCTGCGCGTCGGCGACCCGGCCGGCCGGGAGCTGCTCATCAGCTGCGGCGCGGCGCTGTTCAACCTCCGTACGGCGATCCGCCGCGCGGGCTTCGAGCCCGTCGTGCGCGTCCTGCCCGACCCCGACCGCCCGTCGCTGCTCGCCCTCGTCCGGCCCGGCGCCGAGGTCGAGCCCGACGAGCACACGCGGGTGCTGGCCGGGGAGTTCGAGCGGCGGCGTACGCACCGGTCCGGGTTCACCACCCTGCCGGTGCCGGACCGGCTGGTCCAGGCGCTGGCGAGGACCGCGGGGGAGGAGGGCGCCGCGCTGCTCGTGCTGGCCCCGCCGGCCGCCGAGGCGGTCGCCGCGCTGACCCGGGCCGCCCAGATCGTGCAGAGCGAGGACCGGCCGCGCCACCTGGAGGTCGTCCGCTGGGCCCGGCCGCCGGGCAGCGCCCGCAAGGACGGCGTGCCCGCCGGGGCCTACCCGCACGACGAGCCGCGCACCGACCCCGCCTTCGCGCAGCGCGACTACGCCTGGCGCCACGACTGGGGCAACCCCGCCGACCAGGCCGGCTCGACCTCGCCCGGCGTCGTGACGGTGCTCACCACCGCGGACGACACCAGGCAGGACTGGCTGAACGCCGGCCAGGCGCTGCAGCACGTGCTGCTGAAGGCCAGCGCGTACGGCGTGTCGGCGGCCTTCCACACCCAGGCGCTGGAGATGGACCACCTGCGCGCGTTCCTGCGCGAGGAGCTGTGCGCGGGCGCCCGCCCGCAGATGATCATGCGGCTCGGGATCACCTTCGACGACGCCGAGACGGTCCGCCGCCCCGTGGGTGACCTGCTCGAATAGGCGGCCCGGAATGGCGTAGGTCCCCGGAGGGAGAGGACCAAGGTCCCGCCTCGCAGGGCCCCCGGTCCCTAGGTGAGGCCCGAGATCATGCAAGACGCTGATCCGCATGGACGTCCTCGACCTCTCCCGATGGCAGTTCGGGATCACCACCGTCTACCACTTCCTGTTCGTGCCGCTGACCATCGGCCTGTCGGTGATCGTGGCCGGGCTCCAGACCGCCTGGTACCGCACCGGCAAGCAGGAGTACCTGCGCATGACCCGGTTCTGGGGGCGGCTGTTCCTCATCAACTTCGCGATGGGCGTGGTGACCGGCATCGTGCAGGAGTTCCAGTTCGGGATGAACTGGAGCGACTACTCGCGCTTCGTCGGGGACGTCTTCGGGGCTCCGCTCGCCATGGAGGGGCTGATCGCGTTCTTCATGGAGTCGACGTTCCTCGGCCTGTGGATCTTCGGCTGGGACAAGCTGCCCAAGAAGGTGCACCTGGCCACGATCTGGCTGGCCGCCATCGGCACCAACATCTCCGCGTACTTCATCCTCGCGGCCAACTCCTGGATGCAGCACCCGGTCGGCTACCGCATCAACAACGGCCGCGCCGAGCTGACCGACATCTGGGCGGTGCTCACCAACTCCACCACGCTCGTCACCTTCCCGCACGTCATCGCCGGCGGGTTCCTCGTGGCGGGCGCCTTCGTGCTCGGCGTCAGCGCCTGGTTCCTCATGCGCCGGCGCGAGGTGGACGTCTTCCGCCCCGCCGCCCGGCTCGCCATGGTCGTCAGCCTGGTCGCCGCGGTCGGCGTGTCGCTGTCCGGCCACTGGCAGGCGCAGATCATGACCGAGCAGCAGCCGATGAAGATGGCCGCCGCCGAGGCGCTGTGGGACGACGAGAGCTCGGCCGGGTTCTCGCTGTTCGCGATCGGCGACGTCGAGAACGGCCGCAACCACGTCAACCTGCAGATCCCCTACGGCCTCAGCCTCCTCGCCACCAACACCCTGGACGGCAAGGTCGAGGGCATCAACGACATCCAGGAGCGATACCAGGCCCTGTACGGCCCCGGCGACTACCGGCCGGTCGTCGGCCTCGCGTACTGGTCGTTCCGGCTCATGATCGGCTTCGGCATGCTGTCCGCGCTGCTGGCCCTCGCCGGGCTCTGGCTCACCCGGCGCGGCCGGCTGCCCGCGGGCAAGTGGGCCTACCGCCTGGCCATGCTCGGCATCGGGCTGCCGTTCGTCGCCAACTCGCTCGGCTGGATCTTCACCGAGATGGGCCGCCAGCCGTGGACGGTGTTCGGCCTCATGCGCACCGCCGCCGCCGTCTCGCCCGGCGCCGACGTCCCCTCCGTCGCGATCACCCTGGTCGGATTCACCCTCGTGTACGCGGTCCTCGCCGTGATCGAGGTGCGGCTGCTGCTCAAGTTCATCAAGCGCGGCGCGCAGGAGGAGCTCGAACCCGAAGCTCCCGTGCCCGCCCTGTCCTACTAAGGAACTAACCGGCCATGGAACTCACCACCGTCTGGTTCTTGCTCATCGCCGTGCTGTGGACCGGCTACTTCGTCCTGGAGGGCTTCGACTTCGGCGTCGGCATCCTGCTGCCCTTCCTCGGCGGCGGCGACGGGGAGCGCCGCACCATCGTCAAGACGATCGGCCCCGTCTGGGACGGCAACGAGGTGTGGCTGCTCGTCGCCGGCGGCGCCACCTTCGCCGCCTTCCCCGAGTGGTACGCCACCCTCTTCAGCGGCTTCTACCTGCCGCTGTTCCTCATCCTGCTGGCGCTGATCGTGCGGGGCGTGGCCCTGGAGTACCGCGGCAAGAGCGACAGCACCAAGGGCTGGGACCGCGCCTTCTTCTGGGGCTCGCTCGGCCCCGCCCTGCTGTGGGGCGTCGCCTTCGCCAACATGGTGCGGGGCGTGCCGCTCGACGCCGACCACGAGTACACCGGGACGCTGTTCACCCTGCTCAACCCGTTCGCGCTGCTCGGCGGCCTGGCCATGCTGCTGCTCTGCACCCAGCACGGCGCGGTCTTCCTCGCCCTGCGCACCACCGGCGAGCTGCGCAAGGGCGCGGCCAGGATCGCCGCCGCGCTCGCGCCGGCCACCGTCGTCGTGGTCCTCGTCTTCCTCCTCATGGCGCGGGCCGGCGTCCTGTCCTGGGTGGCGGTCGCCGTGGCCGCGGTCGGGCTCGCCGTCGCGCTGATCGCCACGCTGCGCGGGCGCGACGGGTGGGCCTTCACCGGCAGCGCTGTGGCCATCGCCGCGTTCGTCGCCACCCTGTTCACCAGCATGTGGCCGAACGTGCTGCCCGCCCTCGACCCGGCCAACAGCCTCACCGTGACGAACGCGGCCTCCTCGCCGTACACGCTGACCGTGATGACCTGGGTGGCGGCCGTCTTCACGCCCGTGGTGCTGGGATACCAGGCGTGGACGTACTGGGTGTTCCGCCGCCGGCTGACGGGGGCGTATTCCGCCTGAAGTCCCGGCACGGTGGGGCTTCAGGCTGGCAGGGTAGGACCCCCGACGGCAGGCGTTGAACCCCCACCCCCAGGAGGCATGACATGACAGCACGCACCGGCCGCGCCGTGGTCCTGCTGATCGCGCTGGGGTCGGCCGTGGCGGGCTGTGGCGGCGAGCCGGGCCGCACCTCGTCCCCTGCCGTCTCGTCCCCCGCCCCTCCCTCCACGACCCCGCCCTCGGCGACGTCACCCTCGGCGGGCTCGCCCGCCGGGACCTCCCCGCCGCCGACGTCCCGTGACCTCGTGGCCGGGCGCTACCAGCCGCTGTGGCCGTTCGCCGACGCCGCGGCGGCGGAGGCGTGGCGGAGCCGCCACCGCGAGGACGGCGCCGGCGCCTGGCACCTCGACCCGGCTCGGACCGCGGTCCGGTTCGCCCGCGACCACCTCGGCTTCAGCGAGATCGACCGCGCGGTGAAGACGAACCTCGACGGGGCCCACGCCCGCGTGCACGTCGGCCTGGCCGCCGAGGATGGCCCGCGCCCGATGGTCGCCGCCGTCGTCCACCTGGTCCGCTACGGGGAAGGCGCGGACGCCCCCTGGGAGGTCGTCGGCACCGACGACACCACCTTCTCCCTCACCACCCCCGAGTACGGCGCCTCCGTCGGCTCCCCGATGACGGTCGGCGGCCGGATCACCGGCGTGGACGAGAGCATCCGCGTCCAGGTGCGCCGTCCCGGCGGCGACAAGGCGCTCGGCGAGCACTGCTGCGTGGGCGCGGGCGGCGAGAAATCCCCTTGGTCGGCCAGGCTCACCTTCAGACCGGCGCCCGGCACGACGCTGACCGTCGTGGCCTCCACCGGCGGCCACGTCGCCGAGGTGGAGCGCTTCGCCATCACCGGCGTGACCGTCCCCTGACGCCGCGCCGCCCGTCCACGGCCATAAGCAGGGAAGACACGCGAGTCCCTTGCTAGCATCCCCGGTTGTCGGACCGTCGCGACCGAGGTGCCCATGAGCCAACTGGAAGAGACCGCGCCCGAGAGCGGGTCGCTCGCCGAGCTCGCCAGGAAGCACGGGCTGCGCCCCGCCATCGCGCGCCCCCGCTTCCCCGCCTACCTGCGCCAGCTCTGGGAACGCCGCCATTTCATCCTGACCTACGCCACCTCGCGCAACGTCTCGAAATACTCGGGGTCGGCGCTGGGGCAGTTGTGGCAGGTCCTCACGCCGCTGCTGAACGCGGCCATCTACTATGTGATGTTCGGCCTCATCCTGGGCGGCAGCAAGAACATCCCGAACTATCCGGCGTTCCTGCTGACCGGGATGTTCGTGTTCACCTACACGCAGCGCACGGTCACCGCGGGGGCCAGATCCATCTCCGGGAACCTGTCCCTCATCCGGGCGCTGCACTTCCCGCGGGCCTCGCTGCCGCTGGCGTACACGATCCAGGAGCTGCAGCAGCTCGCCGTCTCGATGGGGGTGCTGCTGGTCATCGTGCTCATCACCGGGGAGCCGATCAGCTGGTTCTGGCTGATGGTCCCGGTGGTCCTGCTGCTGCAGACGATGTTCAACATCGGGGCGGGGCTGGTCATGGCCCGGCTCGGGGCGTCCCTCCGCGACCTCGGCCAGCTCCTGCCGTTCATCATGCGCACCTGGCTGTACGCCTCGGGCGTGTTCTTCGCCATCCACGACAAGGTCGTCGGCTCGGCCGGGCTGCCCGAGTGGGTCGCCACGGCGATGTACCTCAATCCGGCGGCCTCGTTCATCGAGTTCATGCGCGACCTGCTCCTCGACCGTCACACGCCCCCGTCCATGGTGTGGCTGTCGTGCCTGTGCTGGGCGGTGGTCACTCTTGTCGGCGGGTTCTGGTACTTCTGGCGGGCCGAGGACCGCTACGGACGCGGCTGACCGGCCCGCCGGGGATGATCGCGCGGCCCGCGCGGGTTGCCGAGGGGGAAGCATCCGCACACTCGCCCACTGAGGAGCACGCATTGAGCACGCACGCCGAGGACCGCGGCCCCGTCCGCCAGCTTCGCCTGGTCGTCGAGGTCGAGGACTACGATGCCGCGCTGGCCTTCTACCGCGACGTCCTGGGGCTGCCCGAGGAGGCGGCCTTCTCCACCGGCGACGGCGCCCGGGTGGCGATCCTCGACGCCGGCCGGGCCACCCTGGAGATCGCCAACCCGGCGCAGAAGAAGATGATCGACGAGGTCGAGGTGGGGCGGCAGGTCGCGCCCAAGTTCCGGGTGGCGTTCGAGGTGGACGACTCGCGCGGCACGACCGAGCGGCTGGTCGAGGCCGGCGCGAGCGAGGTGGCGCCGCCGACCGTCACCCCGTGGCAGTCGCTGAACGCCCGTCTCGACGCGCCCGGCGGCATGCACATCACCATTTTCCAGGAGCTGCAGGCCGCCGAGGAGCGCCAGGCGCTGGACGGCTTCGGCACCGACGACACCCGCGGCTGACCCCGCACCGGGGCTATTTGGGGGCAGGACGGGCGCGTACGTGCATGCGCTCGCCCTGCGGCCCGAACAGGGCCAGCACCTCGGCCGGCTCGTCGCCCGGGTTGTGGAAGGCGTGCGGGGTGCGGGTGTCGAACTCCGCCGCCTCGCCCGCCTTCAGCACCACCTCGTGCGGGCCGAGCAGCAGCCGCAGCCGCCCCGAGAGCATGTAAAGCCAGTCGTAACCCTCGTGGACCCGCTGCTCGGGCACGAAGCCCGGCCAGCCGGGCGGGTAGATCAGCTTGACCGCCTGCAGCCCGCCCGGACTGCGGCTCAGCGGGATCCAGGTCACGCCGTTGCGCTTGACCGGCCGCATGGTCACCCGCGGATCGCCCGTGACGGGCGCGCCCACCAGCTCGTCGAGCTGCACCTGGTGGGCGCGGGCCAGCGGCAGCAGCAGCTCCAGAGTGGGCTTGCGGTGCCCGGACTCCAGCCGCGACAGCGTGCTGACCGAGATGCCGGTGCTCTTGGACAGCTCCGCCAGCGTCACGTCGCGCTCCTGGCGCAGGGCACGCAACCGCGGCCCCACCGACTGCAGCGTCTCGTCTAGGTCCTCCACCCTCTCGATTTTGCCATTCCGGCAACGAAGTTTGTCAATTCGGCCGCTGATCGCGGACAGTGGCGTCACGACGCGACGCGGAAGGAACCGAAGTGGTGGACACGAAGTACGACGTGGTGATCGTGGGCGGCGGGGCCGCCGGGCTGAGCGGGGCGCTGACCCTGGGGCGGGCGCGGCGCAAGGTGCTGGTCGTGGACGCGGGCCGGCCGCGCAACGCCCCCGCCCAGGGCGTGCACACCTTCCTGACCAGGGAGGGCGTGCCGCCGCACGAGCTGCTGGCCATCGGCCGCGAGGAGGTCACCGGGTACGGCGGCGAGATCGTCACCGGGACCGTCGTCGCGGCCGAGCGCCTGGGCGGCGAGGAGCCGGGCCCGTTCCGGGTGACGCTGGCGGACGGATCGACGGTCGTGGCCGAGCGGCTGCTGCTGGCCACCGGCCTGGTGGACGAGCTGCCGGACGTGCCGGGCCTCGCCGAGCGGTGGGGGAAGGACGTGCTGCACTGCCCGTACTGCCATGGGTGGGAGGTGCGCGACCGGGCCATCGGGGTGCTGTCCACCGGGCCGCTGGGGGTGCACCAGGCGCTGCTGTGGCGGCAGTGGAGCGAGCGGGTGACGTTCTTCCTGCACGACGGGCCCCGGCCGGACGACGAGCAGCGCGAGAAGCTGGCCGCGCGGGGCGTCACCGTGGTCGAGGAGCGGGTGGCCGGCCTGGAGAACGGCGAGGGCGGGCTGACCGGGGTGCGGCTGGACGGCGGGCGGGTGGTGGCGTGCGAGGCGCTCGCCGTCGGCACCCGGCTCAGCGTCCGCGCCGACCTGCTGCCCGGTCTGGGGCTGGAGACGGCGGAGCTGGTCATGGCCGGGCACGTCATCGGCACCCACGTGCCCGCGGACGCGACCGGCGCCACCGGCGTGCCGGGCGTGTGGGTGGCGGGCAACGCCGTCAACGTGACCGACCAGGTCATCGCGGCGGCGGCGGGCGGCGTACGGGCGGGGGCGGCCATCAACGCCGACCTGATCGAGCAGGAGACCCGCCGCGCCGTCGCCGCCCGCCGCGCGGCCGGCCATGACCCGAAGAACCAGCACGGTCACGGTCACGGGCACGGGCACAGCGGCTTCGAGGTGCCCGAAGGGGTCACGGCGGAGGAGTTCTGGGACGGCCGCTACGGCGAGCAGGACCGTATCTGGAGCGGCGCGCCCAACGTCGCCCTCGTCCGCGAGGTCACCGGCCTGCCGCCCGGCCGCGCCCTCGACCTCGGCTGCGGCGAGGGAGCCGACGCCGTCTGGCTGGCCCAGCGCGGCTGGCGGGTCACCGCCGCCGACATCTCCCAGGTGGCGCTGGACCGCGCCGCCGAGGAGGCGGAGCGGGCGGGCGTGGCCGACCGGATCGAGTGGCGCCGCCACGACCTGGCGACGTCCTTCCCCGACGGCTCCTACGACCTGGTCAGCGCGAGCTACCTGCACTCCCCGGTGCAGTTGCCGCGCGAGGAGGTGCTGCGCAAGGCCGCGGCGGCCGTCGTGCCCGGCGGGACACTGCTGATCACCGGTCACCTGGGCTGGCCGTCCTGGATGGAGCAGCCACCCGTCGAGGTCGCCTTCCCGACGCCGGGCGACGTCCTCGACGCGGTCGAGCTGACCGGGCCCGGGTGGGAGGTGCTGACCTGCGAGGAGTTCACCCGCGAGCGCAGCGCGCCCGACGGCACCCCCGGCACCCACGCGGACTACGTGATCAGGGCCCGCCGGCGCCCTTGAGCGCCGTTCCCTCGACGGGGGAGCGTGACGTCCTGGATTGCGGCATAGTGGGCCGACATGGTGAGGAAGCTGGGCGTCGCCCTCGTGGCGTTGACGCTCGCCGGCTGCGCCGCCTCCCGCCCTGCCGCGTCACCGGCCCCGTCCGCGGCCGGCGCGTCCTCCCCGGTCATGGTCACCCCGGCCGCCTCGCCGTACCCGCGGCCGGAGCCGCGGTGCGGCGGTGACGGGGTGCCCGGCGACCTCGACGGCGACGGCTACGCCGACCTCGCCTTCGTCTGGCGGGGCGCCACGGGCGAGCCGCTGGAGCGGGGGCAGCTCGTGGTGGTGCGGGGATCGCCGCGCGGGCTCGATCCGTCCACGGCGCGGGTCGAGGGCGACGGGAGCATGTCCGGTGAGGCGGTCCCGCAGCTCGCGGATCTCGACGGCGACGGCTGCGCCGACGTCGTCATCAGCGACGCCGCGTTGTCGATCTTCTGGGGCGGGCAGGGTCCGGCCACCGTCCTGGCCTTCGACGGCGGCTCCGGCGTGGCCGACCTCGACGGCGACGACGCGATCGACCTCATGGCGGTCGACAAGGGCGACGGCGCGGACCGCTCGCGGCTCGTCCTCCTCCACGGCCCGTTCACCAGGTCCGGCCGACCGGCCCGCGAGACGAGCCGGCCGCTGCCCGAAGGCGAGTGGCCGGGCCGGCTGGTCACCGACCCGCACGGGCCGGGCGCGGTCCTGTACGGACCCGACGACGGCGAGCAGGCCCGCGCCTGGCTCCTCGCCGGCGGCGAGTTCCGCGAGGTGGCCACGGGCAGTTCGGCCGTGTTCGGCGACTTCGACGGCGACGGCCGCCGCGACGTGGCGATCGGCGACAGCGGAGCGCGCAACGACGAGCCCGGCTTCGAGACGGAGGCCCCGTCCGTCGACGGCGTCACCCGCGTCTTCCACGGCCGCGGCGGCGAACCGCAGATCCTCACCGGCCTGCGCGGCGGCCTCGCCTCCGGAGACCTGAACGGTGACGGCCGGGACGACCTCGTCTCCGGCGAGGTCGCCGCCTCCGCCCGCGCCACCGGCCGGGCGGAGATCCTGACCGGCTCCCCGCAAGGACTGCGCCGCCCCGGCCTGGTCGTCACCCACCGGGGCCCCGACCGGACCCCCGAGGGGAAGCGACTCAAGGAATGGCGGTCAGGCGTGGTGACGACCTGGTCGGTGGCCGACCATGACGGCGACGGCAAGGCCGAGCTGCTCCGCGTCTGGCGCGGCGGCCTGGGCTTCGCCCGCTTCTGGCGGATCGACGCCGAGGGCAGGACCCTGCAGACGTTCGACCTCGCGGGCAGGGGCGAGGAGACCCGGCACAGGGAAGGCGGGATCAGGCAGTAGTGCCGACGTCCCCCGTCAGGGAGGCGTCCAGGACGTCGCGCAGCGCGCGGGCGAACCCCGTGGGATGGGTGACGTAGCCCGCGTGCCCGCCGGGAAAGGTGACCGCCCGCAGGCCCAGCCGCCCGGCCAGGGCGAGCGCGGCGTCGTGGGCGAGCTGCCCGGCCGACTGCTCGCCCGCGGCGAGCACGATCCGGGCCGCGCCGCCCCGCAGGGCGGCCACGTCGGGCAGGTACGTGGCGGTCGCCGACGCGTGACGGGCGAAGAAGAAGTCGGCGTTCGCCTGCATGCGGCCCAGTTTGGATCCCATGTCCGCGGCGGCCTCCGCGCTCTCGGCGGCCGGTCCCTCGGGCATCCGGTCCAGCCCGGAGCCGGCGACATAGGTGGCCAGCGCCGCCGCGACGCCGCCCGCCCGGTAGCTCTCGCCGACCTCGCGGGCCAGGTCGCGGCGCGGGTCGCCGTCCGGCAGGGCGTTCAGCGCGGGCGGCTCGTGCGCGACCACGGTGTCCACCAGGTCCGGCGCCGCCGCCGTCAACGCGAGAGCGACCTGGGCGCCGGCGCTCGTGCCGAACACCCGTACGCGCCCGTCCCCCGTAAGGGCCAGGAGCAGCCGCAGGGCGTCATCGGCGTGGGTCTCGACCGTGACGTCCGCCGGAGGACCGTCGAGCGCGCTGCGGGAGTTGCCCCGCGGGTCGTAGGAGATGACGGTGTATTTGGCGGTCAGGTGAGGCAGGAGGCCGGCGAAGTCGCGGGCGTCGTCGGTGCCGCCGGGGATCAGCAGCAGCGCCGGGCCCGAGCCCGCCACCTCGTAGTGGAGTCCCACGCCGGGCAGGCGCAGCTCGCTCATCGGTCACCGTCCTCGGCCACGAACGCGCTCCGCACGGCCAGCCGCCACGGCTCGTCCCAGGTGAGACGGCCGGCGCGCAGGTCCTCCACGACGCCGCGCACCCACTCCAGCTCGGTGCGCAGCAGCAGGCGGCGGCACTCCTCCTCCAGCAGGAACAGCCGCGGCGGGCGCGGCTCGGCGGTCATGAGCGCCTCGGTGGCGGCGAGGTCGGCGGCCAGGTGGTCGGCCCGGACCCGCAGGTGGTGGAGGGCGTCGTCGGGGGTGAGGCCCGCGAGCACGGACAGCGCGGCGAAGAACTCGGGGAACTCGGCGCCGGTCGTGGTGAGCATCTCGCGCAGCCAGCGGGCGCTGGTCTCGCGGCCTTCGTCGGTGATGGCGTAGACGATGCGGTCGGGGGCGCCTTCGCCGCTGACGGACTCGCGTGCCTCCACGAGCCCGTGCCGGGCGAGGCGTTCCACGCTCTGGTAGAGGCTGGCCCGGCGGCGGACGTTGACCACGCGGGCCTTGCCGTACTGCTCGATGAGTTTCTGCATGCGGTAGACGTGCATCGGCTCCTCGTTGAGGAGCCCGAGCACGATCAGTCCCAGCGCGGAGCGCGGGACGGTCTCCCTGGGCGGCATAGCCATAGTATGGCTAGCCATGATCTGACTAGCAAGAGCGGGACGTTCAGAGGGTGGGGGCCAAGGGCCGGTCGTCCTCGCGGGCGCGTACGCGCTCGTCGAGCCCTTCCATCGCGCGGACGAGGGCCAGGTTCGCCGCGCTGAGCGTGCGCACCTGCTCCTCCAGCTCGGAGAGCCGCTTCTTGACCGCCAGCAGTTCGACGTCGAGAGCGGGCGTGTCCATGAGCATGCGACCACCAACCATGATCGGTTCACCTCCGGGAAACGGGGACACCATGATGATGGCCGGGCGGTGGAACCTGGGGGTAGCGGCGAAGGGCCGCAGGCACCGGGACTTACGGCACTGTTCGCCGCGGATGAAGCTGCATCGTCGAGATGCCCGGTTTGTCAAGCTCCTGGGGTCGCCCGGTAGGTCGTCCCCTTACCCTCTAGGAGGGTGTTCGAAACCTCCGCCGGGAGGAAAGCCGACTCTCCGGGGCGCAGCGCCGCGACGCCGTCCAGCCGGGCCTCGCCCTCGACGCAGACCACGATCTGCGGCACGCCGCCGGGCAGCTCGTGCGCCCGCTCGCCGTCGAGCTCGTGCCGGGCCAGCGCGAACTCCGGCGCGGGCGGCAGATAGCGGTGCTCGCCGGGACCGCCCCGCTCGGCGGCCACGCGGTGCGGCTCGCCGGGCGCGAAGCCGACCACCCGCATCAGCTCGGGCACGTCGATGTGCTTGGAGGTCAGGCCGCAGCGCAGCACGTTGTCGGAGTTGGCCATGATCTCGACGGCGACGCCGCCGAGGTAGGCGTGCGGCACGCCGGCCCCCAGGTAGAGGGCCTCGCCGGGGGCCAGCTCCACGTGGTGCAGCAGCAGGGCGGCGGTCACGCCGCGGTCGCCGGGGCAGGCGCGGGCGATCTCCGCGTACGGGGCCAGCTCAGGATCGCCGGCGGCGAGCAGCGCGCGCTCCACCTCCGCACGCAGCGGCGCGGCGGCGTCGCCGAGCATCTCGGCGAAGACCGTCCGCAGGGCCGCGGCCGGCTCGCCGTCACGCAGCGCGCCGATCCAGGGTCGCAGGCCGGGCACGCCGAGCCGGTCGAGCAGGCCGGCGGTGGCGGCGGGGGAGCGGAAGCCGCACAGCCCGTGGAACGGCGTGACGGCGCACACCATCTCCGGCTTGTGCGAGTCGTCCTTGTAAGTGCGCTCGCGCGCGTCGAGCGGGATGCCCCGCGCGTTCTCCGCGGCGTAGCCGGCGCGTGCCTGCTCGGCGCTGGGATGCACCTGCAGCGACAGCGGGCGGGCCACGGCCAGGATCTTGAGCAGGTAGGGGAGCCGCCCGCCGAAGCGCCCGGCGGTGCCGGGGCCGAGGGCGGCGGCCGGGTCGGCGGCGATGACGGCGTCGAGCGGGACGCCCCCGACGGTGGAGGGCGCGCCGGGATGGGCGCCCATCCAGAGCTCGGCCTGCGGCTGTCCGGTCGGCTCCGTGCCGAACAACTCCGGCAGAGCGGTCACCGATCCCCAGTCGTAGGGGCGGATGGTGGTCGCCAGGCGCATCGGAGCGCGCAGATCGGGCTGAGACACGGTAAGAGGCTATCGCCCTCGGCCGGCCGGGGCGCCGGAGGAACCCGTTCCTCCGGCGCCGCTGCCGCCCGGTAGGCGCCGCTGCCGTCTACCGGGCGCGGGGCCCGAGGACGACCGGCATCGTACGGGTGCTGTTGCCGAGCAACGTGTCGATCTGCCGCAACTCGTCCCGCGGCCCGGCGGCCCTGATCGCCGGGAAGGCCGTGAACAGGGCCCGCAACGCGATCTCCGCCTCCAGCCGGGCCAGCGGCGCGCCCAGGCAGAAGTGCGGCCCGTGCCCGAAGGCCAGGTGCGAGGCCGGCGGATCGGTGACGTCGAAGCGGTCGGCGTCCGCGCCGAACTGCTCCGGGTCCCGCCCGGAGGAGGCGAAGCAGGCCAGCACGGCCTCGCCCGCCCGCAGGTGCACGCCGTCGATCTCGACGTCGCGCTTGGCGTACCGGAACGGGAAGTAGGCGATCGGCGAGTCCCAGCGCAGCGTCTCCTCCACGGCCGCGCTGAACGGGCACCGGCCCGAGCGCACCAGGGCGAGCTGGCCGGGCGTGTGCAGCAGCGCGCCGACGGCGTTGGTGATGAGGTTGACGGTCGTCACGTGGCCGGCGATGAACAGCAGGTCGATGGTGGCGATCAGCTCGTCCTCCGAGAGCCTGCCGCCGTCCTGCTCGCGCAGCCTGATCAGGTCGGTGATGATGTCCTCGCCGGGCGAGCGCCGCCGCTCCTCGATGATGCGGTGCAGCAGCGCGTGCAGCTCCTCGCGCACCCGCGGGCCGTCCGTCAGGTCCGCGCTGACGTGCGCGACCGCGTCGGTCAGCTCGTGCATCCGCTCCTGATGGGCCGGCGGGATGCCGATCATCTCGGAGATGACGTCACGCGGCAGCGGATAGGCGAAGCGCGCCCGCAGGTCCACCGGCTCGTGCGCGGGCAGGGTGGCGAGGTCGTCGATCAGCGCGCCGGTCAGCGCCTCGATCTTGGGCCGCAGGCCCTGCACCCGGCGCGGGGTGAAGCCGGCGGCGAGCGGCGTGCGCAGCCGCCGGTGCTCCTCGCCGTCGGCGTTCAGCATGGAGATGTCGGTGACGATGCGGTCGATGGCGGTGCCCGGCGGCAGTTTGGAACGTTCCAGCGGGTCCCAGTACTGGATCTCTCTCGTGAGGTCGGGATGGGTGAGGACGGTCATCAGGGTGGCGTACCTGGTGGCCGCCCAGGCGTCCACGCCCTCGGCGGTCACCGGCACGAGCGGTCCTGCCGCGCGCAGCCGCTCGTTGTCGGCGTGCGGGTCCTGGGCCGCGGGATCGATGATGAAACGCACGAGCTCGGTCATAGGTCATCCCGTTCGTTGTCTGCCGACCGCGAAGGCGGTCACGTCGATGCCGGGGTCCTGGTCGAGGTAGAGGTCGCGGACGAGCTCGCCGGCGGCCGGCGCGTTGCACAGGCCGTGGCCGGAGAAGCCGGTGGCGTACAGGAACGCCGGGGGCCCCGGCAGGTGGCCGATGAAGGCGCGCCGGTCCGGGCTGGCGTCGCGCAGCCCGGTGACGGCCGGGTGCAGGGCCGGCTCCGACAGTCCCGGGTACGTCTCCGCGAACCGCTCCGCCACCTCGCGCCGCCACGCCTCCCGGTCGGGACCCGGATACCCCATCCCGACCAGCAGCCGGTCGCCGCGGGTCCGCGACAGCAGGCCGCTCGCCGCGTGCAGGGTGCACGGGATCTCCGGCGTGCCGGGCGGCAGCGGATCGGTGACCAGCAGCTCCTGCTCGATGGGTTCGGTCATCGGCAGGTCCACGCCCGCGCCGCGGACGAGGGCGGGCGACCAGGCGCCGGCGGCACAGATGACCGCCTCGGCCGTCAGCTCGCCGCCGTCCTCGGTGAACACCCGCCCGGCCGAGGAGTCGATCCTGGAGACCGGGCGGTCGGTGATGAGCGTGGCGCCGGAGCGCCGGGCCGCCTCGGCGTAGGCCGTGACGATGGCGGCGGTGTCGGAGACGTACGCCTGCGGCGACCAGGCGGCGGCCACCAGCGGGAGGTCGCCGAGGAGCGGGTTGCGCTCCCTGGCCTCCTCCACGTCGATGAGCCGCACGTCCACGCCCGCCCGCCGCTGCGCGGGCAGGTCGGCCTCGAAGGCGGCGACCTGCTCGGGCGTGGAGAACAGGACGAGGTAGCCGACCTGCCGCAGCGGCAGGTCGGCCCCCGGCCGGACCGGGAAGGCCCGGTAGGCGTCCAGGCTCCGTACGGCCAGCGCCGAGCTGACGGGGTTGCCGGCGAAGTACGACCGGACCACGTCGGCGGTGGCGCGCGAGGCGCCGGAGCCGAGCGCGCCGCGTTCGAGCAGCGTCGTCTCGACTCCGGCCTCCGCGAGATGGTAGGCGATCGACAGGCCGATGACGCCGCCGCCGATCACCGCCACGCGCGTGTCGGTCATACGTGGGCCTCCACGCGGCGCAGGCTGTCGCCCGCCTCCCACGGGAACAGGTGCAGGTTCCACCCGCCGAGGCAGTTGCAGTAGAGGGCCATGGTGGCCATCACCGACATGAAGTCGACGTGGTCGTTGACGCGGTCGAGGTTGTCCAGGAGCCGCCGGGTGAATCCCCACAGCGTGTCCAGGCCGCAGTAGCCGAGGAACTCCGCCGGGGTGTGGGCCAGCAGCCGGGTCATCTGCCGCAGCCACGGCATCGGCATGCCCTCGATGGCGGCGCGGACGAGGCCGCCGTAGCAGCTGTAGCCGAGCGGGCGGGTCTCGCCGTTGACGAACAGCAGCGTGGTCAGGACCGTCTCGTAGCTCCCGGCGCGGGAGGCGATGCGGCCCTGGTGCAGGTCCACCAGCTCGCGCGGCGGGTCGAGCCAGATGCGCTCGGTCTCGGCGTGCACGTCGGAGATGAGCGCGTTGACCTGCGGGTCGCCGACCGGGAGCCGGGGCAGCCGGTGCCCGCCGGTCTCTCCGGCGCGGCGCACCTCGGCGATGACGGGCTCCTTGGTGGTGTAGACGGCCCGCCAGACCTCGCGGCCCGCCTCGATCAGGCCGTCCAGGTGCTCGGGCAGCACCTGGCCGATGGGTGTGGCGGTCATGGGTTCGGTGAGCTCGCCGTACTTGATGCCGAGGTGCTGCAGGCGCGAGCAGAACAGGGTCCCGTCCGGGACGGTGCGCCGGTCCACGCGGTGCTCCGCGGGCGCGTGCAGCAGCGAGTGGACCGGTGCGACGTGGTAGAGGTGGTGGCCGGCGACCAGGGCGTGGCCCTGAAGGCTCCGGTACGGCAGCGCGTCCCAGAAGCACTGGGCGAGGGCCGGGTTCCGCTGGTCGAGTTCGGCGGCGACGGTGATACCGAGGCCGGGCCAGGCTATTTCCACGAGCTTCTCGTTCACAATTTGTCACTCTAACGTCACAAATTGTGCCGATTCGGGCGGGGGTGGGCCTTTTACCAGGTCATGACCGCCTCCTGGGACGAGCCGCCCCTACAACGGGGTGCGCAGGAACTGCTGGTTCTGGCCGCCGTTGCACGGATACTGCTTGAACTGCACGTCGTCGGCCTGCGACGAGGACGGCAGGTCCGCGCACTTGCCCGAATGCCTGGCCACCAGCCGCACGTACCCGCCGCCCGCGTCCTGCGGCGACCACTGCTGGTTGGCGCCCGAGCCGCAGGTGTACTGCTGGATCGCGGCCCCGTCGGCGGTGCTCTGCCCGTTCACGTCCAGGCACTTGCCCGAGTGCCTGGCGACGACCTGCACGTAGCCGCCGCTCACCGACTGGATCCGCCACTGCTGGTTGAAGCCGCCGCCGCAGGTGTACTGGATGACCGCGGTCAGGTTCGCGCCGGAGGCGTTGCGCACGTCGGCGCACTTGCCCGAGTGGCGCACGGTCAGCCGGTCGTGGCCGGAGCCGACCGCGGTGATCGTGCCGGCCGCCGCGTCCACGGTCAGCTCCCGCGCGTACGACAGGCTCATCGACATGGCCGAGGGGAACTGGATCGGCAGCCACACGTACCGCGAGTCGTTGACCGGCCCGCCCCACGCCCCGGCCCACCGGTCGCCCAGATACAGGTAGGAGGTGCCGGACGTGCCCTGCACCGGCAGCACGTACGCCGGCTGCGAGCCGAAGGTGGTGGCGTCGCCGACGTCCTGCCAGGCGCTCCAGGAGCCGGTGATGGCGGTGGCGGTGGCGTACCTGGCCTGGTTGGGCTGCCAGCCGGTGGCGCCCGAGGTCAGCATGAAGTACACGCCGCCCCGCTTGAACAGCGCCGGGGCCTCCCGGTGGTCGCCGTCCCACATCCGTACGAGCGACGCGACGTCGGTGAAGTCGGCGGTCAGCCGGTAGACGTGCAGGTCGTAGTTCTCGTTTGCGGCCGAGATCATGTAACCCGCGCCGTCGGTGTCGGTGAAGGTCGTGATGTCGCGCGACATGTGCCCGAGCGGCCGGAAACTCCGCAGGTAGGTGTAGTTCCCGTCCACCGTGTCCGACACGGCGACCGCGGCCCGTGCCTCGCCGTAGTCGCTGCCGTTCTCCTTGTGCATCCACATGACGAACCGGCCGGTCGCCGCGTTGTACATCACCTTCGGCCGCTCGATGTTGGCCACCCGCAGCTCGGCCGCGCTGGACTGGGTGAGCACGTGGTTCCTGAACTCCCAGCTCCGCAGGTCGGCCGACCGGTAGGCGGAGACGTAGCGGAAGGTGCCGTCGGCGTTGCGGTTCTCGCCGAACCAGTAGTAGTACGAGCCGACCTTGAGCACCCCGCCGCCGTGCGCGTGCAGCGCGCCGCCCGAGGTGTCGGTGAAGGCCGCGCCGACCGGCACCGTCACGGGTGCGGCACGGGCGGGCGGCGCGGGCAGCAGGATCAGTAACAGCCCGGCCAGCAGGGGCAGCACACGGGACATGGGAAGCTCCTTCGAAAAGGGGAGTCAGCCTTTGACGCCGGTGAGCAGGACGCCCCGCACGATCCAGCGCTGGGCGACGAGGAAGAGCACGACGAGCGGCAGGATCGCCACCAGCGCGCCGGCGAACAGCGCGGGCAGGTTGAGCGCCTGCTGGTTGAGGTTGGTGGACAGCGCCACCTGGACCGTCCAGTACTCCGGGTCCTGGCCGATCACCAGCGGCCACAGGAACGCGTTCCAGTGCTCGATGAACGACAGGATGCCGAGCGAGGCGAACAGCGCCCCCGAGTTCGGCAGCGCCAGCCGGACGTACAGCCCTATGTAGCCGAGGCCGTCCACCCGCCCCGCGTCCTCCAGCTCGCGCGGGAAGCGCAGGTAGAAGCCGCGGAACAGCAGCACCGCGAACGCGCTGAACAGACCGGGCGCGATCAGCCCCCACAGCGTGTTGACCCCGCCCATCGACCCGACCACGACGAACGTCGGGATGAACGTGGCCGCCCCCGGCACCATCATGGTGGCGATGATGAAGAAGAACACCGGCCGCGCCGCCGCCACCGGGATGCGGGCCAGCCCGTACCCGGCCATCGAGGCCAGCAGCGTGGCGAGCGGCGCGGAGATCGCCGAGATCAGCGTGGAGTTCCCGAGCGCGTGCGCGAGCGGCACCGCGTCGTTGCCGAAGGCGTCGGCGAACCCCTGGAACGTCACCGTCTCCGGCCACCAGTGCCAGTCGAGCGAGCCCAGCTCCCGCCGGGTCATCAGCGCGTTGCGGACCAGCAGGTAGAACGGCAGCAGGAACGGCACCGCGAAGACCACCACCGCCGCGTACGAGCCCAGCCGCAGCCTCCTCACCGGGCCTCCTCCTCGGCCGCTCACCGGGCCTCCTCCTCGGCCGTCCTGCCGAACCCGGCGAAGCGCCCCTGCAGCAGCGTGAACGCCACGATCAGCGCCGTCACCACGAACGCGCCCGCCGACCCCGCACCGTAGTTCTGCTCGCCGAGCGCGGTCTGGAACAGGTAGATCAGCGGCGTGCGGCCGTCCGCGCCGCCCAGCCCCGACAGGTTGGAGGCCAGGATGTTGTAGAACTCGTCGAACGCCTGGAACGCGTTGATGATCAGCAGCAGCGTGACCGCCACCGACGTGTTGCGCAGCATGGGCCAGGTGATGTGCCGGAACAGCGTCCACTCGGAGTGGGCGCCGTCCACCCGCGCGGCCTCGTAGAGCTGGGCGGGCACCTGCTGGATCCCGGCCAGGAACAGGATCATGTAGAAGCCGGTCTGCAGCCACAGCCGCACGGTGACCAGCACGATCCAGTACAGCGGCGGATCGACGGTGGCGACCCAGCCGATGGCGTCCTCGTGGCCCAGCAGGTAGGCCAGGCTGTTCGCCACCCCCGACGGCGTGCCGTTGAACAGGCTCATCTTCCAGATCAGCGCGCCCACCACGTACGACACCGCCGCCGGCACGAAGAACGTGGTGCGGAACAGCGCCCGCCCCCGCCGCAGCCGGTTCACCAGCACCGCCAGCCCGAGCGCCAGCGCGAACGTCACCGGCACGATGAACAGCGTGAACAGCAGGATCGTCACCAGCGACCGGGTGAAGGCCGGGTCCGACAGCAGCCGCCGGTAGTTCTCCAGCCCGTTCCAGGAGCCCAGGCTGATCGTGCCCCGGGCGTCGTTGAAGCTGAGCAGCAGCCCCCAGCCGATGGCGACGTACTTGAACAGGAACAGCCCCGCCACCATCGGCAGCGTGAGCAGGACGAACGCGCGCCAGGCCGGCCAGCGGCCGGTGCGGAGCCTGGCGAGGCCGGCCGTGGTCGTCATAGCACGGGCACCTTGTCCAGGATGTCCTGCGAGCGTCTGGCCGCCTCGGCGAGCGTCTTCGCCGGGTCGGCGCCCTTCTTGACGATCGCGGTGACGGCGTCGGTGTAGGGCTGGCGCACCTCGGCGGTCCAGAGCGCCGGCTGCTTGACGCCGTGCGCGGCGACCGCGTCCATCACGGTCTTGGCCGGACCGCTGGTCAGTTTGTCCGCCTTGGCGGCGGCGCTGACGCGGGGCGGGACGTGGAAGCCGTAGGCGAGGCTCCAGTCGGTCTGCGCGGCGGTGTTCTCCACCCACAGCCAGCGCACGTACCTCTTGGCCGCGTCCAGGTTGCTGCTCTTGCCGTTGACGACCTGCACCCAGCCGCCCATGTTCACCACCGGGCGCCCGCCCGGCCCGAACGCCGGCAGCGCGAAGGCGTCGAAGTCGTCGCCCAGGGCCTCGGTCATGCCGGGCACCGCCCACAGGCCCACCCACTGCATGGCCGCCGCACCGTTGATCAGCGCGCCCGGGTCCCACCAGTCGGTCGAGTAGCCCTGCAGCGTCGTCTTCGCGTCGTAGAGCTCCTTCAGCCCGATCAGCGCCTCGACCACCTTGGGGTCGTCGTAGGTGATCTTCCGGTCGTCGATCAGCAGGTTGCCGTTCGACCAGGGCACCATCGTGTTGAGCGCGCCGACGCCGTCGTTGCCGGCGAACAACCCCTTCTGCTTGCCCGCCGTCAGCTTCTTCGCCGCCGCGACCAGCTCGGGGAAGCTGCCCGGCACCGCCACCCCCGCCTTCTGGAACAGGGACTTGCGGTAGAACAGCAACATCGGGTCGATGATCATGGGCACCGCGTAGACCTTGCCGCCCCACGTGTACGGCGCCAGCACCTTCGGGTCGAAGTCGGACTTCTCCGCGCCCAGCACCTCGTCCAGCGGCGTCACCTGGCCGGCCTTGACCATGTTGGGGCTGACGTCGTTGACCTCGTACACGTCCGGGCCGTCGGCGGTCAGCACGGCGGCGGTCCACTTGGTGGCGTAGTCGCCGGGGATCCACGAGACCTTGACCGCGATGTCGGGGTTGGCCTTGGTGAAGTCGGCCGCGTACCGCATCGCCGCCTGCTGGGTGCCCTCCTCGCCGTACTCGTGGTACCAGTGGTTGAGCGTGATCTTCGGGGCGCCCCCGGCGGCGGGGGTGGACTTCGTCTTGGCGAGAGGATCACCGCCGCAGGCGGCGACGGCGGCGCCGGCGACGAAGAGCACGGATCCTCTGAGCAGTCCGCGCCGGGTGAGTGGTCCGTCCATCGAGGCCACCTCTCTGGGGGGAAGGATCGGGGCCGATGCCAGGTAACCGGTTACTTCAGACGTCGTGAGCCGGACGGTAAACGCGATCGACGCGGCGAGTCAACACGCTGTTAACTTTTCGTTACAAACGCGCCGCACGTGGGGTTGACGGCGGAAAGCGGATCTCTTACCGTCCAGGACAGCGATCAGGTAACCGGTTACCAGCAGGAGGCCCGCATGACCGCTTCCAACCGCGTCACCATCAGGGACGTGGCCAAGCGGGCCGGCGTCTCGGTGGCCACGGTGTCCCGCGTGCTCGGCGGCGAGTACCCGGTGCTCGCCGCCACCCGCAACAAAGTCGTCCGGGCCGTGCGCGAGCTCGACTACGTCCCCAACGCCCACGCCCGCGCCCTGTCCGCCGCCCGCCCCGGCGCCATCGCCATCGTCGTCAACAGCGTCGCCGTCCCCTACTACGCGCTCATCGCCCAGGGCGTCGAGGAACAGGCCGCCCAGGAGGGACGGCTCTCGCTCATCTGCACCACCGGCGGCGACACCGGCCGCGAGCTGTCCATCGTGCGGCTCCTGCGCGAGCAGCGGGCCGAGGCCGTCATCCTCGTCGGCAGCGTGGTCGTCGACGACGAGTACCGCGAGCGCATGACCGAGTACGCCCACGCGCTCGCCGCCGCCGGCTCCCGCCTGGTGCTGTGCGGCCGGCCGCCGCTGGGGGAGGGGGTGCCGGCGCTCGTCGTCGGCTTCGACAACACCGGCGGCGCGCACGCCGTCACCGCCCACCTGCTGTCGGCCGGCCACCGCAGGATCCTCTACCTCGGGCTGCGGCCCGGCCACACCACCTCCGACAGCCGCGTGGCCGGCTACCGCGCCGCCCTCGCCGAGCACGGCGTCCCCGCCGACCCGGATCTGGAGGTGGAGGCCGAGTTCGACCGCGAGGCCGGCTACGCCGCCATGCGCCGCCGCCTCGCCGCCGGCCCGCCGTCCTTCACCGCCGTCTTCGCCGGCAACGACCTGGTGGCCGCCGGCGCCATCCAGGCGCTGCGCGAGCACGGGCTGCGCGTGCCCGATGACATCTCGATCGTCGGCTACGACGACGTCCCCCCGGCGCAGGACCTCGACCTGACCACGGTGCACCTGCCCCACGACGAGCTTGGGCGCACCGCGGTCCGGCTGGCGCTCGGCCGCCTCACCCCCGGACCGCCCTCCTCCGGTCCCATGGACGGCGCCGGCTCCGCCCGCGTCCTCACGCTCGGCACACACATCGTGGTCCGCGGCTCCGTACGACGCCTCGGACCCCGGTGATCCCGCGATGACGGCCTGGGCGGCGGGGCGATGATGCCGCGTGTGGCGTTCGCCATGCAGCCGCTTCTGCTGCCCGAGCTGTTCCCCCTCGACCTGATGCGCCGGCTGGCCGCGGTCGCCGGGATCGCCGGCGGCGTGATCGACTCCTTCGACGGCCCGCTCGACGCCGACATCCTCATCACCGGCTGGGGCTGTCCGCGCATCGACGCCGCCGTGCTCGCGTCCGCGCCGCGCCTGCGCGCGGTCGTGCACGCCGCCGGCAGCGTCAAAGGGCACCTGACGCCGGCCGTCTTCGAACGCGGCATCGCGGTCTCCTCGGCGGCGGCGGCCAACGCGGTGCCGGTCGCCGACTACACCCTCGCCATGCTCGTCCTGGCCGCCAAGCAGGCGTTCGCGCGGGCGCGGGCGTACGCGGCGGCCGGCTGGTCCGGCGACGCCCTGCCCGGCGTGGCCACCCCCGGCGACGGAGGCGGGCTGACCGGGGCGACCGTCGGCGTCGTCGGCGCCTCCCGGGTGGGCCGGCTGGTCATCGCACGGCTGCGCGGGCACGGGGCCGACATCCTGCTCAGCGACCCGTACGTCGGCCCGGACGAGGCCGCCGCGCTCGGCGCCCGGCACGTGCCGCTCGACGAACTGTGCCGGCGGGCCGAACTGGTCACCCTGCACGCGCCGGAACTGCCGGAGACCCGTCACCTGCTCGACGGGCGCCGCCTCGGGCTGCTGCGGGACGGCGCGGTCGTGGTCAACACCGCCCGTGGCGCGCTCATCGACACCGCCGCCCTGGTCCGCCACTGCGCGAGCGGGCGTATCAGCGCCGTGCTCGACGTGACCGAGCCCGAGCCGCTGCCCCATGGGCATCCGCTGCTCGGGCTGCCCAACGTGCTCGTCACCCCGCACATCAGCGGGGCGCGGGGGCGGGAGCTGCGGCGGCTCGGGGAGTTCGCGGTCGCCGAGGTCGAGCGCCTCGCCCACGGCCACCCCCTCCACGGCGCCGTCCACCCCTCCGACCTCCCCCACATCGCCTGATGCCCACCCCGTTCCCCTTGCCTGCCGGCCTGGAGCGGTTCGTACGGGAGGTGCGGGTGGAGGCGGTGCGGGCGCGGGAGACGGAGGCGCCTGCGCTGACCTCCGCCCTGTGGCGGCGCTTCGCCGAGTCCGGCGACCGGCTGGCGTACGAGGCCGTCTACTTCGAGCGGCGCCGCCGCCTGGCCGCCCTCCTCCTGGCCGCCCACCTGGACGGCCGCCCCGACCCGGCGCTCGACGACCTCCTCGGGTCCGTCTGCGACGAGCACACCTGGATCCTGCCCGCCCACGCCCCGGACGGCGACGACCCGGCGGACCGGGAGCGGCACGTGGACCTGTTCGCCGCCGAGACCGCCCACACCCTGGCCGAGGCGGTCGCCCTCCTGGGAGACCGGATCGCGCCGGCCGTACGCGCCCGCGTCCGTGACGAGGTGGACCGGCGCGTGCTCGCGCCCGTGCAGGACCGCCGCTGGTGGTGGGAGACGTGCGCGCACAACTGGGCCGCCGTCTGCGCCGGCGCGGCCGGGATGGCCGCCCTGGCCCTGGACTCCGGCCGGCTGTCCGCCCTGCTGCCGCGCGTCGAGGCGGCCCTGGCCTCGTACCTTTCAGGGGCCGCGCCCGACGGCGCCTGCCTGGAGGGCCCCGACTACTGGGCCTATGGTTTCGGGTATTTCGTCTACTTCGCCGAGGCGCTGCGCGCACGCACCGGCCGCGACCTGCTGGACGACCCCCACGTACGCGCCATGGCCGCCTACCCGGCGGCCATCGACCTCGGCGGCGGCCACCGCCCGGCCTTCGCCGACGCGAGCGGGCGTGGGACGTACCCGGCCGGGCTGCTCGACCGGCTGGCCGGACGCCTGGACGTCCCCGTGCCCGCCCGGCCGGGGGACGGGCCGTCCTTCCACGACGACCCCTGCTACCGCTGGGCGCACCTCAGCCGAACGCTCTGGTGGACGACCGGAGCGGTCCGTCGCGCGCCGGCCCCGCAGGCGTTCCTCCCGCACGCGGGGATCGTCGCCGCCCGCGCCGCGGGGAGCGCGTTCGCCGCGAAAGGCGGCCACAACGACGAGCCGCACAACCACCTCGACCTCGGCCACTTCGTCCTGTACGCGGACGGCGAGCCGATCCTGGACGACCTCGGCGCGCCCGAGTACACCCGCGACTACTTCGGCCCGCTCCGCTACCGCACCCCGCAGGCCGCCGCGGACTGGCACTCGGTCCCCCTGATCGACGGGGCGGCCCAGCTCCCGGGACGCGAGCGCGCCGCGCGGGTCGTCGCGCACGTCCCCGGCGACCCGCTGCTGCTCGCCCTCGACCTCACCGCCGCGTACGGCACGCCGCGCCTGGCCCGCCTCGTCCGCACCTTCACCTGGCGTCCCGGCCGGCTCGACGTCGCCGACGACTTCGCCTTCCACGGCGGGGAGTGCCGGGTGGAGGAGGTGTTCGTCTCGCGCCGCCGCCCCGTCGTGGGCCGGGGAACGGTCTCGTGGGGGCCGGTGACGCTCCGCGTGCCGGAACCGTGGCGGGCGTCGCCGGAGGAACTGGAGGTGCGCGGCCACGACGGCCGCCCGGAGACCGTCCATCGGGTCCGCCTGACCGCTTCCATCCCCACCGGCACCTGCGTTTTCACCTTCCGGCTGCCGTAGGGACGAAAGTCCGTCCATTTGGTTTCCTTAGCCTCCGTACTGGTGGGTAGTTCCAGTGGTGCGCTGGGATGGCGAACCCTCTTCGCCCGCGTCGCCCGCCGAGAGGAGCGGCCCCTGTGAGGCACCTGCTGCGCATCGCCGACCTGGACCGGCACGAGCTGAGGTTCCTGCTCGACCGTGCCGACCACTTCAAGGCCCGGCCGCTCGCGGCGCCAGGGCTGCTGCGCCGGCGTACCGTGCTGATGTACTGCACGCGGCCGTGCGCCCGCATCCGCGTCCCGATCGAGACGGCCGTCTCCCGGCTGGGAGGGACCCCGTTGCACGCCGCACCGGGCCGGGGGCGGCCTGGCCATGCGGGGCGCCTGGGGGAGCCGTCCCAGATGATCGGCGCGTACACCGCGCTCGTGGTGCTGCAGATCTGCGACGACGCCGAGGCGGTCAGGTTCGCGCGGGCGGCGCACGTGCCGGTGCTCAACGCGCTGACCGACGCCCACCACCCGCTCCAGACCCTCGCCGACCTCATGACCCTCCGCGAGCACCTCGGCGACCTGCGGGGCCGCAAGCTCGCCTGCGTCGGCCCGGCCTCGAACGTCACCCACAGCCTCATCGAGGCCGTCGCCCTGACCGGCCTGACCCTGGCCGTCGCGGCCCCCGAAAACGAAGGGCCGGACCCCGCCGTCCTGGCCAGGGCCGAGGAGGCCGCCTCCGGCGGCGGGAAGGTGATCGTCACCCCCGACCCGTACGAGGCGGTCAAGGAGGCCGACGCCGTCTGCACCGGCGCCTGGCCCGTCTCCGCGGCGGCGACGGCGGCGCTCATCCCTTACCGGGTGACCGCCGACCTGCTCTCCGCGGCCGGGCCCGACCCGATCTTCCTGCACCACCTGCCGCTCCGCCGCGGGGCCGAGGTCGAGGCCGCCGTCGTCGACGGGCCCGCCTCGCGGGTGCTCGCGCAGGCCGGCAACCTGCTGCCCGCCGCGCAGGCCGTCATGGAGGCGCTGCTCACCAACCGCCTGGCCGCCTCCCGCTGACCTCAGCCGGACGGCTTGTGATCGGACTTGTGATCGGCCTGGTGATCGGAGGGTGTGAAGTCGTACGGGGCCAGCGGGCCGAACAGGCGCAGCTCGATCCGGCCCGCCCAGCCTTCGGCCAGGGTGTCCAGGGCGCTCTCCAGCTCGCCGGCCCGGCGGGTCTCGGCGAGGACCGCCAGCCGGGCCGTGTCCCGCCTGCCGGTCGGCCGGCCCGGCGACAGGCGTACCGAGACCGGGGTCAGCGCCTCGACCAGGGCGCGTACGTCGGGCTCGCGCGGCCGTTCCTGGTCGGGGTAGCGCAGCTCGACGAGGTACTCGGCCCGTCCCTCCAGCTCCCGGAGGGTGTGGGCGAACTCGTCGTGACGCGGCTTCAGCAGGTCGTCCAGGATCGCCGTCCGGTCCGGGACGACCGTCCCGCAGGGGAGCGGGAACACGGGGACCTCGGCGGCGACGGCGTCCAGCAGGTCCTCGTGCGCTGCCCCGTCGGCAGGCCGGGGAGTGGTCCGGTCCGTCTCGCTCACGAGGGCGGCGATCTCGCGGTGGCGGATCACCCGCATGGTGCCGGGCTCGCCGACGCCCTGCGCGTGCTCGTCCACCTCGACGTCGGCGGGGACGATGCCGTACACGTAGAGGGCGGGCGCCCGAAGGCGCGCGCCCTGGCTCTGCTCACCCGGCACCGGCATGGTCAGGACCTGCGGCGGAGCGGGCGCATCGACTCTCTGGGCTTGCCCGCCCTGCGCGGCTCCGCCCGCACCCCGCGCTTCTGCTCAGCAGCGGGCCGCTCCTCGGGCTCCTCCGGCTCCTCCGGCTCCTCGGCCTCTTCGTAGTCCTCAGGCTCCTCGGGCTCCTCGCCCGACGGCTCTTCCTCCTCGGGTCCTTCTTCTTCCTCGCCCTCCTCGGGCTCTTCCTCCTCGCCGCCTTCCTCCTCTTCAGCGCCTTCTTCCTCGGGGCCTTCCTCCTCCCCGGGGGCGCCTTCCTCTTCTTCCTCCGGCGGGATCACCTCGCCGTCGTGGATCTTGCCCCGCCAGCCGTCCTCGGCGATCTCCTCGGGATTCAGCATCACGTGGGACATGACGTGCCGGGCGAAATGCTTCAGCTCCAGCCGTACCCGCCGTCCCTGGGCCCGCCAGAGGTTGCCGGTCTGCTCGAACAGCCCCTTCGGGTAGTACTCCAGGATCACCACGACGCGGGTCAGATCGGGCGTGAGCTCGTGGAAGGTCACCGAACCGTCCACGTGCCCCTTGTCGCCCTCCGACCGCCAGATGATCCGCTCGTCCGGCGCCTGCTCCAGGATCTTCGCGCGCCAGTTACGGTGCGACCAGAAGACCTGCGCCTTCCAGACCAGCCTTTCGTCGGACTGCTGGTCGATGTTCTCGACCTTCTTCATGAACGTCGGGAAGTCCCGGAACTGCGTCCACTGGTTGTAGACCACCCGGCGCGGCGCCCCGATGTCGATCGCCTCGACGATGTTGGTGACCTTGAGCGACTTGCCGCCCGCGCCTTTACCGCGCTTGAAGATCTTGCCGATCTTGCCGAACACGCCCTTGATGGCGCCCTTCGCCGCTCCGGCCAGCGTCGATCCGCCGATCGAGCCGCCTTCCGATCCGCCGAGCAGCCCTTTGGCGCCGCTGAGCAGCCCGCCTCCCGAGCCGCCCTCAGAGCCGCCCTCCGAGCCGCCGCCCGAGCCGCCCGGCGTGAGGTTGTTCAGCCGCCCGTTCATGCCCTCGACCTTGCCGATCGCCGACGTCAGCGCCCGCCCGGCCGCGGCCATCCCCAGCCGCTTCAGGGCGGAACTGAGCTCTCCCGTCGGCAGCTTCGAGGTCGCCTTGCCGGCCACCGGGGTCTTGTCCAGGGTCTCCTTGCCCTTGCCGACGCCCTTCGCCGCCGCCTTCAGCGCTTCGGTCATCGCGCTCACTCCCTCGTCTTGTCCCGATCGGAGGACCGGCGGCGGGCCACGCCCGACGCGGCCGCTCTCACCCGATCGGCGGCCCTGGGCACGTGCGGCTTCGGCGCGCGCGGCTTCGGGAGGCGGGATTTCGCGCTGCGGGGCTCCTCCTCCTCCTCGGCCTCCTCGCCGCCGCCCTCCTGGTCAGCGTTCTCATCGGCGCCCTCGTCAGTGCCCTCTTCAGCGCCCTCTTCGCTGCCCTTCTCTGCCTGCCCGGCCTGCTCCAGCCGGTCGGCCAGGGCCTCTATCTGCCGGACCGCGGCCGTCATGGCGGCGGACTTGGTCAGATCGAGGAGTTCACCGCGCAGCCGTCCGGTCAGCTCACCCAGCTCGGGGGAGGCGCTCAGCAGGTCGCCTCCGTTCCGTTTGAGCCGGCGGAAGAGCACCGTCGCCGCCATGGCCGTGGCCATGCGCAACTTGTGCCGTCTGCCGAGGTAGTAGCCGGCGACGAGGGCCAGCGCGACTTTGCCCGTTTCGTTCATTGGCCCGCTCCTTTGCGCGTACGCGGCCGGTCGGAATCCGTCCCTCCATGCCCGAACCCTCCACCGAAAAACGACATATGCCGACAAAAGGGACTTATTTTGGGCCGGTGCGATGAACAGCGATGACGCATGACAGGGGCCGGGGGCGGGTAGCCGCTGATCGAGGGGCACCAGGGGGGACACCATGCGCGTGAGCACGGACGACAGAGCCGCCGGAGGGCGGAGCGGGCCTGGAAGGGCCGTCACGGCGGCGGGGGCGTTCTGCGCCGGGGCCGCGGTGGCGTACCTCTTCGACCCGGTACGGGGACGCAGCCGCCGGGCCAGAGCGCGGGACAAGGCCGCCCACGCCACGCACAAGCTGCGCGACGGCCTCGGCGTCCTGAGCCGGGACCTGAGCAACCGCAGCCGGGGGCTGGGCGCGGCGGTCCGTTACCGCTTCAGTGGCCGGTCCGTCGACGACCGGGTGCTGCACGAGCGCGTACGCGCCGAACTGGGCCGCCACGTCAGCCACTCGCACGCCGTGGACGTCCTGGTGCACGACGGGATCGTCACGCTCGCCGGCGACGTGCTGGCGGCGGAGGACGAGCGGGCCCGCCGGGCGATCCGCCGCGTTCCCGGCGTCCGGGGGGTCGAGGCCGTCTGGACCGCCCACCGCGAGGCCGGAGGGTCGTCCCGGTTGCACGGCGGCCGGCTCCGGCGGCCGGTGCCCGAACTGCTGCAGGTCCAGTGGTCGCCGACCGCCCGCTTCCTGGCGGGCACCGCCGCGGTCGTCCTCTGGACCCTGCGGCTGCCGAGCCCGTTCTCGACGGCGGCGCGCGGCATGGCCGCGGTGCTGGCCGTCCGCGCCGCGGCGAACCTGCCGCTGCGCCGTCTGACCGGGATCAACGCCGGGCGCCGCGGCGTCGACGTCACCGCCGCCGTCACCGTGAACGCGTCCCCGGCCGCCGTCTGGGCTCTGGTCAGCGACTACTCGGCGTTCCCGAAGTTCATGCCCCAGGTGTACGAGGTGCGCCTGTCCGACGACGGCCGCATCTCCCACTGGCTGATCAGCGGCCCGGCCGGCACGCCCGTACGGTTCGACGCGAGCGAGACCCGCCGCGTGGAGGGCCGCGAACTCGCCTGGAAGTCGGCCGAGGGCGAGCTCATCGCCCACGCGGGCACGTTGCGGCTGGCCGCGGTGCCGGGCGGCCGGACGCAGGTGCAGGTGCGGCTCTCGTACAACCCGGTGGCGGGGGCGGCGGGCCACGTCGTGGCCCGGCTGCTGGGCACGGACCCCGAACGCCGGCTGCGCCAGAGCCTGGCGATGCTCAAGACGCACGCCGAGGAAGCCGCGCTCCAGCACGCGTGACCGCCGGCCTCCTACCGTGACGGCGACGGCGACGGGGTCGTGGTCACGGTGGGGGACGGCGCGGCCGGGGCGGCCGTCTCCGGCGGTTTGCCGAGCGAGGTGACCACCAGCACCCCCGTGGCGACCGCCACCACCGTCACCAGAGCGACGGCGACCAGCACGAACCTGCGCATCGCCCGCTTGTGGACGACCTGCCGCGCGGCCTCCTCGCGCCGCAGCTCGGCACGCCTGCGCTTGACCTTTCTCTGTGACATGAACGCTCCCGAGAGTTCTCGCGCGCCACGATAGAAGGCACGCTGTAACGCGCAGCTAAACGGATGGACGGAGGCCGTAAGTGGAGCGGAACGACCTCGGGCGACGCCTGGCCGGACTGCGACCGGACGAGCTGGACGAGGAGCAGCGGCAGGTCTACCAGGCCATCGCGGGCGGCCCCCGGTCGGTGGGCCCGCAGCCGTTCGCGCTCGCCGACGAGGAGGGACGGCTGCGCGGCCCGTTCAACGCGATGCTGCTCAGCCCGCCGGTCGGCGGCGCGCTGCAGGCGGTGGGGGCCGCGGTGCGCTACGGCTCGGTCCTGCCCGCCCGCGTACGGGAGCTGGCGATCCTGGCCGTGGCCGCGTGGTGGGACAGCGCGTTCGAGCGCGAGGCGCACGAGGCGGTCGGCCGCGCCTGCGGCCTCACCGAGGACGAGCTGGCGACGCTGCGCGAGGGCGGCCTGCCCGAGCCGGACGACCCCGCCGAGCGCGCCGCCCTGCGGGCCGTCGCGGCGCTCACGGCGCGCGGCCGGCTGGACGACGAGGAGTACGCGGGGGCGGTGGCGGCGCTGGGGGAGCGCGGCCTGTTCGAGCTGACCACGCTGGTCGGCTACTACGGCACGCTCGCCCTGCAACTACGGGTCTTCGCCGGCGAATGACCCCGGAGCCCTCGTAAGAAGGTCTCAGCGCTCGATGCTGGCGTTGAAGTGCGCGAGCCCGCCCGCGAAGGACTCCAGCTCCTCCGTCGTCCAGTCCTCCAGCACCTTCGCCAGCCCGCGCAGCCGGCCCTCCCGCTCGGCCCGCGCCCGCCGCAGCCCCTCCTCGGTGACGCGGAGCTTGCGCGCCATGCCGCCCTCCGGGTCGGGGATGCGCTCGGCCAGCCCGGCCCGCAGCAGGACGGCGGTCTGCCGGTTCACGGTGGAGGTGTCGAGGCCGAACGCCCGCGCGAGCTGCCCGATCGACAGCGGCCCCTCGGCCTCCAATCGGCTCAGCAGGATGTAGCTGCTGCGTTCCAGCGGCCGCTCGTCGGGCCGTTCGGCCGCCACCAGCTCCTTGTAACGGCCGATCAGCATGAGTTCCCGCTCGATGTCGGCGATCTCCGTGCGCACCTTGCCTCCTGTCGCGGGAGTCAAGAATATCCGTTGAGTGGGCATGTGTATGATGCACACCATTTGCGCCTGGCGGCAGGCCGACTTCGGGGGAGCGACGTATGGACGAACCGGGCACGGTGCCGCGCAGCGGACTCGTCGTCGGAGTGCTGGCGGCGGCGGGCATCACGGTCTCGCTGATGCAGACCCTCATCGTCCCCCTCATCGCCACCCTCCCGGCCCTGCTGCACACCACCACCGCGAACGCCTTCTGGGCCATCACCGCCACGCTGCTCGCCGGCGCGGTCGCCATGCCCGTCTCCGGCCGTCTCGGCGACCTGTACGGCAAGCGCCGCGTCATGGTCGTCAGCGCCCTCCTGCTGTCGGCCGGCTCGTTCGTGTGCGCGCCCGCCGAGTCGCTGGTCCCCATGGTCGTCGGCCGCGCCCTGCAGGGCCTCGGCATGGGCGTGATCCCGCTCGGCATCGCCATCATGCGCGACGTGCTCCCGCCGCAGCGGCTCGGCTCGGCCATCGGGCTCATGAGCTCCTCGCTCGGCGTCGGCGGCGCGCTCGGCCTGCCCGCCGCCGCGCTCGTCGCCCAGTACGTGAGCTGGCACGCGCTGTTCTGGGCGGCGGCCGGGCTCGGGCTGCTGATGAGCGCGCTGATCCTGGTGATCGTGCCCGAGTCGCCGGTCAGGTCGCCCGGCCGCCTGGACGTGGTCGGCGCGATCGGGCTGGCGGCCGGACTGGTGCTGTTCCTGCTGCCGGTCTCCAAGGGCAGCGAGTGGGGCTGGACCAGCGGGACCACGCTCGGCATGTTCGGGGCCTCGGCGCTCGTCCTGCTGCTGTGGGGCTGGTGGGAGCTGCGCGTGCCCGCGCCGCTGATCGACCTGCGCACCTCCGCCCGCCGCCAGGTGCTGATGACGAACCTGGCCTCCATCGTGATCGGCTTCGCCATGTACGCGATGTCGCTCATCACCCCGCAGCTACTCCAGCTCCCCACCGCCACCGGCTACGGTCTGGGCCTGTCGATGGTCGAGGCCGGCCTGTGGATGGCGCCCGGCGGGCTGGTCATGATGGCGATCTCGCCCGTGGCGGCCCGCCTGTCGGCGGCGCGCGGGCCGAAGACGTCCCTGCTGCTCGGCGCGCTCGTCATCGCCGCCGGCTACCTGCTGGCCCTCGTCCTCATGGGGCACGCCTGGGGCATCCTGATCTTCTCGGCCGTGGTGGCCGCCGGGATCGGCTTCGCGTACGCGGCCATGCCGTCGATCATCATGGCGGCGGTCCCGCGTACCGAGACAGCCGCCGCCAACGGCCTCAACAGCCTCATGCGCTCGATCGGCACCTCGTCGGCCAGCGCCGTGCTCGGCGCGGTGCTGGCCAACATGACGATCCGGCTCGGTCCGGCGACGTTGCCGTCCGAGGCGGGCTTCCGTACCGGGTTCGTGATCGGGGCGGGCGTGGCGGTGCTGGCGGCGCTCATCGTCACCACCATCCCCGGCCGCCGCGCCGCCGCCCGCCGCCTCGGCGGCGTCCCCGCCGGCCTGGACGAGGAACTGCCCGCCCGCTGAGCGCCCTTTACCCGGCGGACCAGCCGCCGTCCACGGGGACGATCGCGCCGTTGACGAACGAGGCGGCGTCCGAGGCCAGGTAGAGCGCGGCGTCGGCCATCTGCTCCGGCTGCGCCATGAGCTCGCCCAGGGCCAGCACCGGCGACAGGCGGGCGGCGCCGGCCGGGTCGAAGGTGGCCCCGTCGGCGATGTTGGTCGCGGTGGGGCCGGGCAGGATGGCGTTGCAGCGGATGCCGTCCTTGGCGTACGCCCAGGCGACACTCCTGGTCAGGCCGATGAGCCCGTGCTTGGAGGCGGTGTAGGCGGCTCCGGCCGCGCCGCCGCGGATGCCCGCCTCGGAGGCGGTGTTGACGATCGCGCCACGGCCCTGGCGCAGCAGGTGCGGCAGCACCGCGTGGGTGACCAGGAACGCGCCGGTCAGGTTGACGCGGATCACCCGGTCCCACACCTCGGGGCTGATCTCGGCGGGCAGCGCCATGGTGTCCAGGATGCCGGCGTTGTTGCAGAGCACGTCGATCCGCCCGTACGCGCCGATCGCCGCCTCCACCAGCGCCGCGACCGACGCCTGGTCGCCGACGTCGGCGGTGACGGCGAGCGCGGCCTCGCCCACGACGGCGGCCGTCTCCTCGGCCCGCGCCCGGTCCACGTCGGCGGCCACCACCCGGGCGCCGGCCTTGGCGAAGGCCACCGCCATGGCCCGGCCGATCCCCGATCCCGCTCCCGTGACGAGGGCGACACGGTCGTCGAAAGCGTTCATGAGCAAGTCCTTCCGCTCGGGCGGCGGGCCTTCCTGGGGGGTGCTCCGCCTACCGGACATCTCTGTCCGGTTGTTACGATAGCCTTCATGCCGGGGCCGCGTCGACCGAACAGAGGACCCAGCGCCGCCGCCGAGAACCGCGCCGCGCTGATCACCGCCGCGCGCCAGGTCTTCGCCGCCGAGGGCTACGGCGCGCCGCTCAGCTCCGTCGCCCGCGTCGCCGGCGTCGGCCAGGGCAGCCTCTACCGGCACTTCCCCGACCGCGTCGCGCTGGCCATGGCCGTGTTCGAGGAGCAGGTGGCCGCGCTGGAGGCGCTCGCCGCCGAGCCGGGCAGCACCATCGACGACCTGCTCGCGGTGATGACCGAGAACGCCGTCGCCTCGACCGCGTTCATCGAGCTCGTCTCACGGGCCTCCACCGAGCCCGACCCGCGCATCCTCGGCCTGCGCGAGCGCGTGGTCGGCCTGCTCCAGGGCGTCCTCGACGACCCACGGCGGGCCCCCCGCATCCGCCCCGGCGTCTCGGCCGACGACCTCGTGCTGATCTTCGGCATGATCGCCGGCGCCCTCGCCCACATCCCGGCGTCCCAGCGGCACGCCACGGTCCGCCGCGCCTGGTCCCTCCTCCGCGAGGGCGTGGAGCTCTGACGCGGCGACGGCTGCCGCTCTCCTCGATCAGAGGCGGAACGGGTCTCTCCACAAGGCGTAGAACTCGGGCGGGTAGAAGTCGGTCAAGCTGATCACTCGACCGGTGGGCGCCGTGCCCCGCAAGGTGGCCGGATCCAGCCGCTTCCTGCACAGCTCGTCCGGGGGCCGGCGAAGGACGAGGTTGGCGTAGCCCTCTTTCCGCAGCTCGAAACAGAGCGCCTTGATCAGCCGGGTGGGCTGCTCCGGACGGTCGCGGTGGGGTTTGCCCAGGTGGAAGTAGCGGAGCTCGCAGGCGTCCGGGGTCGGATGCCCCAGAACGGCGCCGACGACCCCGAACAACTCGCTTCGATGGTCCTGGTCGAGGACCAGCAGGAGGCGCTGCTCGCCGGTGCCGGCGTCCTGGAAGATCTGCCGGCGCAGTTCGGCGACGCTGCGCACGCCGGTCAGCTCGGTCACCAGCGGTTCGTCGTAGGGCTCGTAGTCGCGGACGCGGTCGGCGTAACCGAGGCGGAGGTCCAGGTACTCCTCGTGACCGCAGGGCATCAGCAACCCGTGCCTCCGGGTGCAGCCGGGGTCCCAGTGGTAGGCGTAATGGATGAGTGAGGCGGCCAGGTCGGGGTGGGCACTGGCCCAGACGTCGTCGAAGACGAACCAGGGCCGGTGGCCGCTGGAGTCCGCGTGCAGGGCCATCAGCGCCAGGTGCTCTCCGACGTGGATGAGTGTCCGCTCGGGCAGGCGGCCGTCGTCGGGGGTGACGGTGCGCAGGTGTTCCAGCGCCGCCCGGTGCGCCTGGTCATGCGGCTCGGGGAACTCGGCGGCGTCGCCCGCGAAACGGCTGACGCGTTCGAGGGCGGGTGCGATGCCGCCTTCGTCGGGGGCCACCGACGCTCGGAGGTCGAGGAGCCGGCCGGGCCAGGCGTCGTGATCCTGGATGGGCCGGCGGAGCGCGGCGGCCAATTGAGGCAGTCGCACACCGGGAAGAACGTACGTGCGATCGTAGGCAAGGGTGTCGTGCCTGCCGTCCAGAGTGGTGAACAGCATGTAGGTGGCGCCGGCGTCGCGCGCTGTCGAGGAGGCGAGCTCCACGCAAGGGAGGGGCGCGACGAACGGCGTCGGGCCGGGAGCGGCGGCGTCGGGCAGCGGCCACGAAGGGTGGAGGGGATAGGCCCAGCGGTCCGGCTGCTCGGCGACGCGGGCGTCGTCGACGAAGTAGAACGCCTCCTCCAGATGCACGCCCATGCTGCGGATGCGGATGCTGTGATCATCGACGTGCAGCTCCCCGTCGGCCCACAGCTGCGTCCGGATCCGGCGGCGTAGCTCGACCATGTCCTCAGGAGGGGTGTCGCCGCATTCCCTCAGCAGTTCCACCTCGTAGGGCGCGCCGTCCAGGTCGGAGTGCGCCCGGTCGAGGCCGCCCGGCTCCCACAGGCCGCGAAACCATTCCAGGACGGTGCGGCCGGGCACGTGCCGGACGGTCTTACACAGAGGCCCGGCTTCCCAGTCACGGTGGATGAAGTACATGAGAAGCGGGCTCCTGAGGCGATGACGGCGTGGCCGCCATGTTACTGATCTTGCCGTCCGACGGCAGAAGGCCGCATCAGCCGTGGCCTTCTGCCGTCGTGCGGGATCGTCAGTTGTAGGGGTTGTCGTAGGTGAAGCCGCTGCGGTGTTCCCTGTAGACGTTGTTCGGGAAGCTGGACCCGATCAGCTCGAAGGTGACGTTCCGGACGACGGCCCCGTAGTCCACCTCGCCCGAGTGCGGGGAGGCGAAGCCGGAGTAGAAGCACCAGGGGACGGTCGTGGAGGGGTTCCAGAAGAGGGTGTTGTAGAGGACGCCGTTGACGTAGATCCTGACGTACGGCGCCTGGAAGCTCGAACGGCGGCACAGCACCAGCGAGTAGGTGTACCGCGTGTTCCCGTCGTCGAAGGCGACCGTGCCCTCGACGCGGGCGAGCTGGGTGCCGTCGCTCGCGTTCACCTGAAGGATGATCGGGCTCGGGGGTCCGTACGCGGCCTGTGCCGGGCTGAGCGGCAGCAGCGCGACGGCGATGGCGGCGAGCAACAGCGCGATGCGGCTTCGCATGCACGTCCTCCTGATGGGGAGTAGGGCGGGTCCACTCGCGGCGAGATTATGGTCGGACGTGCGAGGGGTCCGGGCCCGGTGTCATCCGGCCGGGCACGAAACGGGGCGCCGGCACACCCCTTTCCGCGGGTCACGCCGCCCACCAGCCCGGCGACCGGAGCAGGTCAGGCAGGGGCCGATGAAAATTTCATCGGGCTCGGGGCAGGACGTCGATGACGTGGTCGTGGTCGCGCCAAGGCGCGGGAAACCGCCGTACGCCGAGGGCGGGCGGGCCGTCAGGATGTCGTCGCGCGGCGACCGGCCGCCTGCCCGAGGAGCGTGCATGAGGAGATTCGCGGTCATGGCCGCCCTGGTTCCCCTGATGGCCACCACCGTGGCCACCTCGCCCGCCACCCCGACCGGGCATGAGCTCACCTGGAAGCGGTGCCCGGCGCCCACCCCGGGCCAGGGGAAGGGCGGCCGGCCGGAGCCGCTGCCCGACGGCACCGCCTGGGAGTGCGCGACGTTGCAGGTGCCGCTGGACCACGCCCGTCCCGGCGGGCCGCGGCTGCCCCTGGCGCTCGTCCGCGCCAAGGCCAGACCGGGCGCGGGCGAGCGGCGGCTCGGCTCGCTCGTCTTCAACTTCGGCGGTCCCGGCGAGTCCGGCGTGGCCACGCTGCCGCCGGTGGCCAGGGACGACTACCTGAAGCTGCACCGGCGTTACGACCTGGTGAGCTTCGACCCGCGCGGGGTGGGCCGCAGCGACGGGGTGCGCTGCCTGGACGGCCGGGCGTTCGACGCCTGGCGCGACCTGGACGGCACCCCCGACGGCCCGGCCGAGGAGCGCGCCCTCACGGGCGGGTTCCGCGCGTTCACCGCCGCCTGCGCCCGCCACGCCCGCGCTGTGCTGCCGTACGTCGGCACCGAGAACGCCGCCCGCGACCTCGACCTCCTGCGGCAGGCGCTCGGCGAGGAGCGGCTGCACTACTTCGGCATCTCGTACGGCACCAAGCTCGGCGGCGTCTACGCCCACCTGTTCGCGCGCCGGGTGGGCCGGATGGTGCTGGACGGCGCCGTGGACCCCACCGAGAACGCCGAGCAGGTCGCCCTGCACCAGGCGAAGGGCTTCCAGCGGGCACTGGGCAACTTCCTGCGCGACTGCGCCGGGCGGCGCGACTGCCCGGTCCCCGGCGGACGGGCCGCCAGGCAGAAGGACGGAGAGCAGGACAACCGGCGCGGCGCGCGGCGCCTGGCCCGGCTGCTCACCCGCCTCGACTCCCGCCCGCTGCCCACCGCCGACGGACGCCCGCTCACCCAGACCCAGGCCCTGTACGGCATCGCCGCCGCGCTCTACTCCCGCGAGTTCTGGCCGTACCTGCGGCTCGCGCTGCGCTCGGCCGTCGAGGACGGCAAGGGCGACCTGCTGCTGTACTTCTCCGACGCCCTCCACGGCCGAGGCGACGGCGGCCGCTACACGAACCTGCAGTCCGCCAACGCCGCCGTCAACTGCGCCGACTCCAGCGACCGCTACACCACAGCGCACGTACGCACCCGGCTGCCGCAGTTCCGCGCCGCCTCGCCGGTCTTCGGCGAGCTGCTGGCCTGGTCGCTGCTGCAGTGCACGGACTGGCCGGTGACCGGCGCGGCCGCCGCGACCGACGTGCGCGCCCCCGGAGCGCCGCCCGTCCTCGTGGTCGGCACCACCGGCGACCCGGCGACGCCGTACGAGGGCGCCGCCACGATGGCCGAGCGGCTGGGCGTCGGCGTGGAGCTCGTCCACCGGGGCGAGGGCCACGGCGCGTACGGCTCGGGCAGCACCTGCGTCGACGACACCGTGAACCGGTTCCTGCTGGACGGCACGGTCCCGGCGAACCGCACCACCTGTGCGTGACCCCGGCCCTAGGGAAAGCCCTAGGGCGGCTCCTGATGCGGACGGGCGGCCGGCGGTGCCAGGCTGCGGAGGTCCGAACAGGCTCCGAGCAGTCCGACGGCGTGGTCGGGGAGCCCCCCGCTCCCTGTCGTGCCCGCGGACGGGGACGGGTGTGGAATGACCGAGGCTTCCGAGGCCATGGACAAGCGGCTCGCCGGAGTCGTCGAGCTGCGGGACTTCCTGGACAGGGCGGGGTCGCTGACCCTCGCCGACCGGCGCGCGCTGGTCGCGCAGGCGCTGGTCCTCATCGAGCAGAACTACGTGCACCTGCCGCTCAAGGTCGCGATGCACGCCGTGAACCCCGTCCAGCGGCTGCTGGCGCTGCGGCTCGGCCGGCAGGGCGAGGCGAGCATGGACCCCGAGTGGCGCTTCCACGCCGAGCTGTCGCAGATCTTCCACTCGGTACGCGACCTGCACACCAACTACCTGCTGCCGGAGCCGTTCGCCGGCCGGATCGCGTACCTGCCGTACCAGGTCGAGGAGTACTACGAGGGGCAGGAGCGGCACTACGTGGTCGCCCGGGTCGTCGCGGGCTTCGCCGCCCAGGGGTTCGGCCCCGGCGTACGGGTCACGCACTGGAACGGCGTCCCGATCGACCGCACGCGGGACGGCTGCTCGCCGCGCTGCCCGCGCGCCGCCTGGAGGTGCGGGTCGCCGGCTCGGGGGACGAGCTGGCCCTGCGCACCCACCTGCTCGACCGGGCCGACGTCTACGTGGACGGCCGGCCGCGGGCGTCAGCCGACCTGACCGGGGAGAGCGTCACGGTGTCCGTGCCGGGGGTCAGACCCGCAGCAGCGGCGGCCAGGTCTCCGGGCCGACGACGCCGTCCGCGCCGAGCCCTCTCGCCTGCTGGAACGCGCTCACCAGCGCCATGAGGCCCTCGTCGGCGACCGTGGACTCCAGCCAGGTGCGCAGCCCGCCGGGGAGGTCGGCGTACGCGGCCGGGGGCACGTGCCCGCGAGCGAACAGGCAGCCGCGCACGGTCTTGACGTCGTAGTTGTCGTCGCCGAGCCGGATCACCGGCAGATTCCTCACGAGCTCCTCCGTCCAGAAGGCGTCCGGGCCGCTCTTGATGATGGCGGCCACCGACGCCCGGAAGTCGTTCATGTCGATGGAGTGGGGGTCGGGCTTGGCGGTGTTGACCTCGCGGTGCGCCTTGACCCGCGAGGCCGGCAGCCCGAACGCGCGGCACAGCTCCGCACACAGCCGGACGTAGGACTCCCGCTGCGCGGCCGGCCAGGGCTGGGTCCCGTTGTTTTCGGCCTCGATGCCGAGCGAGCTGGAGTTGTCGTGCCAGGGCGAGGTCGAGGGGGCGTTGTGCCAGCACCGCCCGGCGGCGATCACGTAGATGCGGCCGGAACGGCCGAGCCCGAAGTGCGACAGCGGGCCGTCGAGCCCGGGCCGCCCGTCGCGCACCACGGCCAGCGACGGGTAGTCGCCGCCGCCGGCCGGGCCGGCCGTGTGGTGGCAGACGACGCCCTGGACCTCCGGCTGCGGCCCGTGGCCCCGGGTCCGCCACCCGGCCACCTCGGTGACCGGGCTGCCGGTGCGGCGGGCGACGTCGGCGAGCTGGGTCAGGAACGGCATCAAGGACTCCCATCGGTGTCGTGCGTCCTGCGCGGTTCCCTAGAATGCCCGACAAATCCGGGATTATGAGCGCTTTCCCCGCCCAGGCGACCGGCCGGGCGGGCTGACCTGCGGGCACGCGGGCGAGGACGTCAGGACTCCGTCGCAGTCACGACTCAGCCACGGTGACGACGACCTTGCCCCGCGCGTGGCCCTCCTCCTGGTAGCGGACGGCCGCCGGGATCTCCCCGAACGTGTACGCCCGGTCGATCACCGGCCGCAGCTCGCCCGCGTCGATGAGCCCGCCCAGCGTGATCAGGTTGCGCCGGGTCTCCTTCCACGGGCCGTTGGTGATGGCCACCCGGTGCGGCAGGAACGGCGCGGCGGCCATCGTCCCGAACATCCGCCCCATCGGCTGCAGCCACCGGCTGCCCCGCCCGCCCACCTGCACGTGCCGCCCCTTCGGGCGGATCAGCCGCCGGTAGGCCCGCCCGGGGTGGCTGCCCGCGATGTCGACGACCAGGTCGAAGCGGCGGCCGAGGCCCAGGACGTCCTCCTTGGTGTAGTCCACCACCTCCTCGGCGCCGAGCGAGCGCACCAGGTCCAGGTTCGCGGGGCTGCACACGCCGGTGACCTTCCCGCCGAACGCCCGCGCGAGCTGCACCGCGAACGTGCCCACGCCGCCGGAGGCGCCGTTGACCAGGACCCGCTGCCCGTCCTCCAGGTCGCCGTCGTCGCGCAGGGCCAGCAGGGCGGTCTGCGCCGCCATCGGCACCGCCGCGGCCTCCTCGAACGACAACGTACGCGGCTTGGGCGCCAGGTCGGCGACCTTGACGGCGGCGTACTCGCCGAAGCCGCCGCCGCCGGACATGGCGTACACCTCGTCGCCGGGCTCGACCTCGGTCACGCCGGGGCCGGTCTCCTCGACGACGCCGGCGACGTCCGCGCCGAGGATCGGCAGGCTCGGCCGGAACAGGCCGGGGCCGCCGGGCATGAGACGGGCCAGGCGCGGCTCGCCGCGCATCAGGTGCCAGTCGAAGGGCTGGACGGACGTGGCGCGCACCCGTACCAGCACCTCGCCGGGGCCGGGCACGGGGCGGGGCAGCTCGGTGAGCTTCAGGGCGTCGGGGGAGCCGTAGGAGTCGAGGACGAAGGCCTTCATCGGGGCGCTCCTTGTTCTGGTGGGAACGGACGAACGCCAGTGTGAGCGCGCCCCCGCCCCGGGGTAACCGCCGAAAGTACGACCTTCCGAGTGGCCTTTGGGACGCCTGGATCAGGGCCGAAGCGCCGATGAGCCGCCCCCGTCCCGGCCGCCACCATCGAGGCATGACCCAGGCATTCGTTCCCACCGGCCCGGCCGGGCGGCGCGCGTCACGGCTCGTGCCCGTCGCGCTGATCGCGCTCTCCGTCGTCCCCCTGGTGGCCGGCGCGCTCCGGCTGTCCGCCCTGTCCGGCGGCCCGGACGTCCTGCCGGACGGCGCCCGCTTCGCCGCCGTGCCCGTGCCCGTCGTGGCGCACATCCTGGCGGCGACCGGCTACACCGTGCTCGGGGCCTTCCAGTTCGGGGGCCGCCGGCCGCCCGCCAGGCACCGGCTGATGGGGCGGATGCTGCTGCCGCTCGGGCTGGTCGTGGCGCTGTCCGGCATATGGATGACCCTCTTCTACCCCCGTCAGGACGGCGACGGCGACCTGCTGGCCGCGTTCCGGCTCGGGTTCGGCTCGCTCATGGCGCTCGCGCTCGTCCTCGGCCTGGCCGCCGTGCTGCGCCGCCGCTACGCCCGCCACCGCGCCTGGATGATCCGCGCCTACGCGCTGGGACTCGGCGCGGGCAGCCAGGCGCTGATCCTGGGCATCTGGACGGGCGCCGCCGGCGATCCCACGGGCACGACGCGGGCGCTGCTGCTCGGCGCCGGATGGGCGGTCAACCTGGCCGTGGCCGAATGGCTGATCCGCCGCCGCACGGGCCACCGAGGTCAGCGCCTGACCCGGTCGGTCTCGTAGGCCCACATCGCGATCTCGACCCGGTTGCGCACGCCCAGCTTGGTCATCAGGCTCGCCACATGGCTCTTGACCGTGCTGAGCGAGATGTGCAGCTCGGCGGCGATCTCGCTGTTGGTCCGGCCGCGCGCCACCGTCGCCAGGATCTCCTCCTCCCGCTCGGTCAGCGGCTCGACCGGCTGCGCGGGCGGCGCGGACGGGGCCGACCCGGCGAACGCGCCGAGCAGCCGGGCCGTGACGTTCGGGGCGATGAGCGCGTCGCCGCCGGCCGCCGCCCGCACCGCCTGCGCCAGCAGGTCGGGCCCGGCGTCCTTCAGCAGGAAGCCGCGGGCGCCGGCCCGCAGCGCGGCGTAGACGTACTCGTCCAGGTCGAAGGTCGTGATGACGACCACTGCGATGGGGTCGGCGACGGCCGGGCCGGCCAGCAGGCGGGTCGCCTCGATGCCGTCCAGCGCGGGCATGCGGATGTCGAACAGGCACACGTCCGGGCGCAGCCGCCGGGCCAGCTCGACCGCGCGCCGCCCGTCGCCGGCCTCGGCGACCACCTCGATGCCGGGCTGGAGGTCGAGGATCATCCGCAGGCCGGTCCTGGCGATCTCCTGGTCGTCGGCGACGATCACCCGGATCGGGCGCTGGTCCTGGTCGCTCACGTCGTGGCCCCCGCCCTGGGCAGGACCGCGGTGACGGTCCAGCCGCGGCCCGGGTTCGGGCCCGCCTCGCAGGTGCCGCCCAGCAGGCCCGCGCGTTCGATCATGCCGATGAGGCCGTACCCGGCCGAGGAGATCTGCCGGGCCACGACGCCGTCGCCGTCATCGGTCACCCGCAGCCGCACCGCCGCGTCGTCGGCCGCGACGTCCACCTCGATGCGGGTGGCGTGCCGGGCGTGCCGGCGGGCGTTGGTGACCGACTCCTGCGCGATCCGGTAGATCGCCGCCCCCACCGACGGCGGCACGCCTGCGACGTCGCCGCTGATCCGTACGTCCACCGCCGGTCCGACCCGCGCCCGGCCGGCCAGCTCGGTCAGGTCGCCCAGCTGCTTGCCCGGCGTCAGCTCGGCCGGCTCGTTGCGGCGCAGCACGTGCACCATGGTGCGCATCTCGGCCAGCGTGCGCGACGCCTCGGCCTCGATCACCCGGAGGGCGTCGGCCGCGGCGTCCGGCTGCTCGGCCGCCGCCGCGGCGAGTCCCGCCTGCGCCCTGATCGCCATCGCCGAGACGTGGTGGGCCACGAGGTCGTGCAGCTCGCGGGCCAGTTGCTCGCGCTCCAGCAGCTTCACCTGGTCCAGCTCGCGCGAGCGCGCCCCCGCGCGGAAGCGCATCGCGCCGCCCAGCCCGAGCGCCGCCGACGTCACCGCCAGTCCCGCCACCAGGTCGCCCGGCGCGAGGCGGCCCTGCGCGGCCGACAGCCCCAGCGCGCCCAGCGCGACGAGGAGACCGCCGACCGCCTCCCGCCCCGACCCCCACCGGAACAGCGCGTAGACGAGGATCAGCACGAACACCATCGTGTACGTCTCGACGTCCTGCCCGCCCGCGGCCAGCGACGCGGCCCCGCTCACGGCGAACGCGGTCACCATCACGAGCAGCGGCCGCTGACGCCGCCACAGCAGCAACGGCACCAGCACGACGGTGACGGCCACCGCCGGCACCCGTAAGGGCAGGTCCGGTCGCAGCACGCCCTCCAGGACCGCCACCGGCACGAGCACCGCGACGAGCGCCCAGTCCCGCCAGACCCGCCGCGGCGCGCCGGGCGCCCGCGGCTCGTTCCACACCGAGCGCCCCAGCGAGCGGATCAGTCCGTTCACGCCCTCATCGTACGGGTTTACCCCCGTTCACCGCCCTGGCTGGACGTGCGTGATCCCGGCGCCGAGAAGGTCGGCCACCGCGCGCAGCTCGGCCAGGCGGTGGCCGGTGCCGAGGGCCCAGTGGTGGGAGATGCCGCTGGCGCTCCAGGCGTCGGTCCACTCGCCGGGGTCGCAGCCGAAGTCCACCCGCGAGGTCGTGTTGCCGATCTGCAGCAGCGGCCCCTCGACGACCTCGCCCTCCGAGACCACGAAGCCGTAGCCGCCGTCACGGTCCTGGCGCAGCCCGAACGCGGTGACCGGGCCGCGCGTCACGTCGAACTCGACCGACACGCCCCAGCCGCGCTTGCCGTGGTAGACGCCGAGACCGCGCAGCAGCGGGCGGCGGGAGCTGATCGCGAGGTGGGCGGGGCCGTCGTGGCCCATCTCGACGTGGCCGCGGGCGAAGTCGAGCGCCTGCAGCTCGGTGAAGGAGCCGCCGCCGCCCAGCCTGTCCATGATCAGCATGGCGAGCGAGGTGCGCAGCTCGTACTCGCCGGCCGCCGGGACGCCCCGGGCCGTGAGCAGGGACGCGCCGAGGATCATGCCGGCGCCCAGCCGCTCGTGGATCTCGCCGTCCAGGCCGCGGTGGTAGTAGGCGAGGCTGTCCAGGGCGAAGTCCTCGACCAGCCGGTCCAGGCCGACCGAGACGCGGGCGGCCCACTGGAGGTCCTCCTCGTTGACCGAGCCGTCCAGCTCGAAGACCTCGCGGGCCAGCTCGACCCGGGCGGCGGCCTCGTCGCCCGCGACCTTCTCCACGCGTACCCGCAGGTCGTCGAACTCCAGCACCTCGACGTGGCCGCCGAGGTTGGCGCTGACCAGGGTCAGGTCGGTGGCCACGTCCAGCATGCCGGGGTAGAGGTGGCCCATCAGCCCGTGCCGGCCGCGGCCCAGCGCGGCGCGCACCCCGGCCGCCTTCACCCAGCGGCCGATGCGCTCCCACGCCCGCTCGTCCTCCAGGTAGCCCGACACCGAGCGGAACGGGATGCCGCACCGGGTGAAGGCGTTGGCCATCTCCGGCAGCGGGCAGGCGCCGCAGTAGGCGAGCCACTGGCCGGTGTCGAAGGTGGCGTGGTCCATCGACTCGGTCGGCTGCAGGTTGATGAGCAGCACGGGCGCGCCGCTGCGCTGCGCGATCGGCACGAGCATGGTGGCCGTCATGTACGTCGTCAGGAACCCGACGATCAGGTCGCATCCGGCGGCGCGCAGCTTCTCGGCCGCCACCGCGCCCTCCTGCGCGTCGGAGATGAAGCCGACGTCGACGACCTCGCAGTCCAGCGCCTCCATGCGTTCGGCCACCCGCGCGGACGAGCGCCGCAACTGCGGCAGCAGGTCCGGGAACTGCGGCCAGTACGCCCCCAGCCCTCCGGCGACCAGCCCCACCTTGACGCGGGGCGGTGTGATCCGAGTGAACGTGCCGCTCACCGGCGTTCTCCCTTCGCTCAGCGGACTTCGACCTCGATGATGCGGGTGTAGTCGTTGGCGCCGTTCGAGGCGAGCGCCACGACGCGGACCGCGTCCGCGGTGACCGGCGCGAAGTCCGAGCGCACGGTCCCCGCGGTGTTGCCGCGCACCTGCGCGACCGTCTGCCACTGGCCGCCCACCTGGGCCTGGACGTCCCAGTCGCGCACGCCGTAGCGGTAGGCCGGGTAACGCTCGGTGTCGAGCGTGTACAGGTCCACGCGGGAGATCTGACGGGCGCCACCGAGCGCGATCGCGACGGTGTCGGGGAAGGCGCGGGCGGTGGCGTCGTTCCAGCCGTTGCCGCCGGCCCAGCCGTTGGAGGAGCGGTCGCCGTCGGCGACGCTGCACGGCGGGTAGTTGGCGTTGGTGTGCTGGGAGGAGGCGGTGACGGGGCGGCGCAGGGCGAAGTTGCCGCCGTTGTCGAGCCGGTCCACGGTCATGACCTCGACCGGCACCTCCAGGCTGCGCTTGGTGGTGGTGCGCAGGCGCAGGCCGTAGGTGCCCTCGGCGGTGCCGGGCGGCACGGCCACCAGCAGCTTGGCGGACAGCTCGTAGCCGGGCGGCAGGTAGCTGGTGAGCATCGCGCGGGACGCGGTCAGCGGCTTGTCCACCTCGATGGCGGCGGTGGCGTAGCCGGCCTTCTTCGCGTCGCTGCGCAGGCCGATGTCGATCCTGGCGGGGCAGGCCGGGTCCACGCCGAGCGGGGCGACGAGGCGGTCGGCGCCGGCGATCGGGGTCAGCGCGCCGGTGCCCTTGGACGTGCCGGGCCGCACCTTGACCGAGGCCGACGACGGCGGCTCCGACGCGGGGGAGGGCAGCGCGGGGGAGGGGGACGAGGGCGCGGGCGTGAGGGCGGCGGTCCCCGCCAGGGCGGGGGCCGTGAGGGCGGCGGCGGCCGTGACCAGGGTCGTGGTGGCGGCGAGCGCGGCGGTGAGGTGACGCATGTTCGGACCTTCCTCCTAGAGCGCGTGCAGGCCGGGGGCGCCGTCGAGGGTGACCAGGCTGGCCCTGGTGGAGACCGGCGCGCCGGGCCGGTCCACGTACGGGACGACCCGGAAGTCGGCCCGCCACTGGCTCCGCGTGACCTCGCAGGAGACGTAGCCGCGCTGGTAGCTGGAGAAGCGCAGGTGCGGGTTGACGGGGTCGCTGCCGCCGGGCGGCACGCCGGTGTTCGCGTTGCCGTTGCCGCCGCTGCTGACGGAGGTGCAGACCAGCTCGACGCCGACGGCCGGCGAGGCGGGGTCGTCGAAGTTCGTCCGCAGGTCGCCGGCGAGGTTGTAGTGGATGTCGCCGGTCAGCACGACCGGGTTGCTGACCCGCCGCTCGACCAGGCCGGTCAGCAGGCGGTCCTTGGCGGCCTTGTAGCCGTCCCACAGGTCCATGCTGAGCTTCTGCGCCGGCCCCGCGTCGAAGTCGAGCTGCATCATGGCGACCTGCTGGGCGAGCACGTTCCACCGGGCGCGGGAGGCGCCGAGGCCGTCCAGCAGCCACTTCTCCTGCTCGGCGCCGATCATCTGGCGGGCCGGGTCGAGCCGGTCGGCGCAGTCCACCTGCTGGCCGTCGCCGCAGACCTGGTCGTCGCGGTACTGGCGGGTGTCGAGCACGTTGAACTCGGCGAGGTCGCCGAAGGTGAAGCGCCGGTAGATGCGCGCGTCCGGACCCTCGACGGAGGGCAGGCGGACCGGCATGTTCTCCCAGAAGGCGCGGAAGGCGTTGGCGCGGATGACGAGGTAGTCCTGCTCGGTCACGTCGCCGCCGGGGCCGTACCGGCCGGCCCAGTTGTCGAGCACCTCGTGGTCGTCCCAGGTGACGATCCACGGTGCGGCGTGGTGGGCGGCCTGCAGGTCGGGGTCGCTCTTGTAGAGGCCGTACTGGACGCGGTAGCGGTCGAGGGTGTCGCACTGCACCCGGAACTGCTCGGGGACGGGCGTGTTGCGGTTGCCGCCGGTCGGCACGATGCCGAACTCGTAGATGTAGTCGCCCAGGTGGAAGACCACGTCGGGGTGCTCGTCGGCGAGGTGGCGGTAGGCGCTGTAGTAGCCGTCCTGCCAGGACGCGCACGAGGCGAAGGCCAGGCGCAGCGCCTCCGGGCCGGCGTCGTGGGCGGGCGCGGTCCTGGTGCGGCCGACGGGGCTGAGCTCGCCGCCGGCGCGGAAGCGGTAGTGGTAGTCGCGGCCGGGCCGCAGGCCGGTGGCGTCCACGTGCACCGAGTGGCCGTACTCGGGCAAGGCCCAGGCCGAGCCGTGCCGCACGCGCCGGGTGAACGCCTCGTCCTCGGCGATCTCCCACTCCACCTTGATCTTCTGGTACGGCAGACCGCCGAGCGGCTCCAGCGGCTGGGGCGCCAGCCGGGTCCAGAGCACGACCCGGTCGGGGAGCGGGTCGCCGGAGGCGACGCCGAGCCGGAAGGGGTAGTCGCCGCGGGCCATGGTGCGCGCGTCGGCCGACGCGGTCCACGGGTCGGCCAGGTCGGAGGTGAAGGCCAGGGCGAAGGCGGCGCCGCCGAGGCCGAGGAAGGATCTACGGGAGGGATGACCCATGCTCCTGCTTCCTACGCTGGGGGGCGAAAGCCCTCACTTTGTAGCAAGCAGGATGTGGTCTTAACAAGAGTCGAGTTACAAATAACGTCCTCGACGTTACATTCGCCGCCCGCCGGGCGCTGAAAGGGTCACAGTTGCGCGACCAGGACGTTGCGGTGCCGGTCGTGCAGGCGCTGCAGCAGGTCGGCGGGCGCGCCGGAGTCGACCACGATCACGTCGAAGTCGTCGAGCGGCGCCACCCGGTGCAGCGCCACCCGGGCCAGCTTCGAGCCGTCCACGGCCAGGATGCGCCGGGTGCCCGAACGCAGCATCGCCCGCTTGACCAGGACGATCTCCTGCTCCTGGTGGAAGGCGTACTGGTCGGAGACGGCCGAGGTGGACACCACGACCACGTCGGTGCTCACGGCCTCGGCGGCGTCCACGCAGCCGAGCCCGAGGAAAGAATCATGGCTCGCGTGATATTCGCCGCCCAGCGCGATGAGCCGGATGTCGGGGACGCCGGCCAGCAGCCGGATCGCCTCCAGGAAGTTCGTCACCACCGTGAGCGGCGCGAGCTCCCCCAGATGACGGGCCACGGCCAGTGCCGTGGTCGAGTCGTCGAGCATGATCGAGCTGCCCGGCTCGATCTGGCCCGCCACGACCCGCGCTATGGCGTCCTTCTCGGCGGTGTGGGCCTGCAGCCGGTAGGCGATGTTGCTCTCCCACACGTTGCTGGCCTGAGCCGTCGCCCCGCCGCGGACCTTGCGGACCATGCCCTGGCGTTCGAGCTCGTCGAGGTCGCGGTGCACGGTCATCACGCTCACGCCGAAGCTCTCCGCGAGCTCGGCGACCGAGGCCGAACCCTGGCGCACGATGTGCTCGGCCATGCCGCGCCACCGGGCGGACCTGCTGGGGGTGTGCTGACGCGAATCCACCGAAGCCCTCTCCACACTGGTGAGACGGCTGCGCATCCTACTCTTGACACCCCGCTGGGGCGACTCGTAACCTCCCTGCATCCATCACTTGTAACAGAATTGGCTGTTAAATTAACAATCAATTCATGGAGGTAGGCGAGCATGACCGGCCTTCTGCACGACGCCCGGGTGAGCCGCGGGCAGTTCTTCCGCCTGATGGGCGGTCTGGCGCTGGCGAGCGCCGCGACCGCCTGCTCCACCCGGCCGGAGACGACCGCGACGACGGGCGGCGGCGGCACCACCACCGAGCTCAAGTTCGTCGGCGTCTCCGACCAGAAGGCGCCGATGGACAAACTGGCCGCCGCCTACGCCCAGGCCACGCCCGGCGTCCGCGTCACGCCCTCGTACGCGCCCACCGACCAGGTGCAGACCTCGCTGCGCACCCAGCTCGGCGCGGGCAACGCCCCCGACCTGCACGTGGTCTACCCCGGCAGCGGCAGCGCCATGTCGATGACCCAGATCGCCCAGGCCGGCCTGCTGGCCGACCTGTCAGCGCAGGCGTGGACGCAGACCATCCCCGCGGGCTTCAAGCCCGCCTTCCAGCTCGACGGCAAGACCTACCTGTACTCGGCCGGCTCGTCGGTCATCGGCGCCGTCTACAACAAGAAGGTCTTCCAGCAGGCCGGCATAGACGCGCCGCCCACCACGTGGACCGAGTTCCTGGCCGTCTGCGACAAGCTCAAGAAGGCCGGCGTCGTGCCGATCGCGCTCGGCGCGCAGACGCCGTGGGTCACCCAGCTCATCACGTACGCGCTGGTGCCCTCCACCGTCTACGCCAAGGACCCCACGTTCGACGACAAGCAGCAGGCCGGGCAGGCGACGTTCGCCGGCTCCGGCTGGCAGCAGGCCTTCGAGATGTACCTGGAGCTGCAGAAACGCGGCTTCTTCAACGACAAGCCCAACGGCACCACCTTCGAGCAGCAGACCTCGATGGTCGCCACCGGCAAGGCCGCCATGGCCGTGCAGGTCTCGGCCGTGCTGCCCGACTTCCGCAAGGCCGCCTCCTCGCCCGACGACCTGTCGATGTTCCCCCTGCCGGGCGCCGACGACGCCGACTCGGTGTGGATCCCGGCCGGCGTCGTCGTCGGGCTCGGCGCCAGCGCCAAGGGCAAGAACGCCGAGGCGGCCAAGGCGTTCATCGACTTCCTCGGCAAGCAGGAGAACATCAACGCCTGGGCCAAGGAGATCGCCGCCATCCCGCTCACCCAGGACGCCTCCTCCACCATCGACCCGGCGGTGGAGTCGTTCCTGCCGTTCACCAAGGACCGCGCGGTGCCGTTCATGGACCAGCGCTGGCCCAACGCCGAGGTCCAGCCGGTGCACTTCGCGGTGGTCCAGAAGCTGCTGGCCGGCGACTCCACGATCGACGAAGCACTGAAGAAGATGGACGAGGCATACCGCAAGTGACCCCGTTGACCGCCCGGCGCGCGCGGCCGGCCAGTGCCGCCCGCCCGCGCCGCAGCGCCACCACCCCGCCCTGGCTGTTCGCCGCCCCCGCCCTCGCGGTGTACGCGCTGGTCGTGCTCTACCCCGCGATCAGCGGCGTCGTGTACGCCTTCACCGACTGGAGCGGCATCGGCGAGGACTGGTCGTTCGTCGGCCTGGCCAACTTCCGCACCCTGCTCGGCGACGAGCAGGCCATGGGTTCGATCGGCAACACGCTGCTGCTGACCCTGGCCGTCGTCGCCGTGCAGAACGGCGTCGGGCTGCTGCTGGCGCTCGGCGTGCACGCCAGGCTGAAGAGCCGCGCCCTGCTGCGCGTGGTCTTCTTCGCGCCGGTCGTCGTCAGCCCGGTCATGGTGGCCTTCCTGTGGAAGTACATCTACAACCCCGACCCGGAGGCCGGCCTCAACGGCCTGCTCGGCCTGCACGTGGACTGGCTCGGCGACCCGTCGGTGGCGCTGTGGTCGATCGCCGGCATGGTCGTGTGGCAGTACGCCGGCTACTCCATGGTCATCTTCCTGGCCGGGCTGGAGGGCGTGCCCAAGGAGCTGCACGAGGCCGCGATGATCGACGGGGCGGGCACGTTCCAGCGCTTCAGGTATGTCACCTGGCCGCTGCTCGCGCCCGCCGTCACGATCAACCTGATGCTGTCCACGATCGGCGGGCTCAAGCTGTTCGACCAGGTCTTCGCCGCCACCAACGGCGGCCCCGGCTACGCCACCGAGACCCTGTCCACCGTGCTCTACAAGCAGGCGTTCGTCTTCGGCAAGTTCGGCTACAGCACCGCGGTCGCGCTGGTGCTGGCGCTGTTCGTGGCCGCGGTCTCGCTCATCCAGGTCTCCTACCTGCGCGGCCGGGAGGTGAGCGTGTGATGCGGCGTACGTTCCTGCTGGAGATCGTCATGATCGCGGTGGCGGTGGCGTTCCTGTTCCCCGTCTACACGCTGGTGTCGCTGGCGCTGAAGGACCCGGCGCAGATCTCGCAGGCGCCGCTGGCCCTGCCTGACCCGCCCACGCTGGACAACTTCGCCACCGCCTGGTCGGCCGCGGCGCTCGGCCCGTCGCTGGTCAACAGCACCGTCATCACCGTGGTCAGCCTGGTCGCGCTCATCGCGCTCGGCTCGTTCGCCGCCTACTTCCTGGCCCGCGTGCAGACCCGGCTCGGCTACGGGCTCTACATCCTGTTCCTGCTCGGCATCGTGCTGCCCTTCCAGCTCGGCATGATCCCGCTCTACCGGCTGGTCACCGACCTGGGGCTCATCGGCACGCACGCCGGGATGATCCTCTTCTACACCGGCATCCAGCTGCCGTTCACCGTGTTCCTCTACACCGGCTTCATCCGGGCGCTGCCCCGCGAGTACGCCAGCGCCGCCCAGATCGACGGCGCCGGCCACCTGACGGCGTTCACCCGCGTCGTCTTCCCGCTGCTGCGGCCCATCACCGGCACGGTGCTCATCCTGAACGCGGTCTTCATCTGGAACGACTTCTTCACCCCGCTGGTCTACCTCGGCGGCTCCGGTTTCGAGACGGTCCCGGTCAGCGTCTTCGCCTACGTCGGCCAGTACGTCTCCCAGCACGGCCTGGTCTTCGCCGGCCTCGTGCTCGGCGCGCTGCCCATCGTGGCGGTCTTCCTCGCCCTGCAGCGCTACGTCATCAAGGGCTTCTCCAGCGGGCTGAAGGGATGAGCGAGGCCGCCCGGATCTTCCGGGACCCGCCGCGCGCCTACTCGCCGGCCGCCATCTGGTGGTGGAGCGGCGAGCCCCTGCGCCGCGACCGGCTGCGCTGGCAGATGGAGCGGCTGGTCGCCGGGGGCGTGCACAACCTCGTCATACTCAACCTCGCCCCGTCAGGGCCGCTGTTCGGCGCCGACGCCGACGACCCGCCGTTCCTGTCCGAGGCGTGGTGGGAGCTGCTGGACGGGGTGTGCGCCGACGCCTTCGAGCTCGGCGCCCGCCTGTGGTTCTACGACCAGCTCGGCTTCTCCGGCGCCGACCTCCAGGCCCGCCTGGTGCAGGAGCGGCCGGAGTTCGCCGGGCAGTGGCTCGGCCCCGGCGGCGAGATCACCACGCGCGGCTTCAACTACCTGTCGGCCGAGGCGTGCACGGTGCTGCTCGACCAGGTGCACGGCGAGTTCGAGCGGCGCGTCGGGCACTGGTTCGGGCGGGTCGTCGCCGGGTCGTTCCAGGACGAGCTGCCCACGCTGCCCACCTGGTCGGCCCGCTTCGCCGAGGAGCACCTGGCGCGGCGCGGGAAGGAGTTCTCGCTCGCCGACCCCGACTGGGCCGCCTACCAGCGGACCCGCGCCGAGCTGGCCGAGGAGGCGTTCTTCCGTCCGCTCGCCGACTGGCACGAGCGGCACGGCCTGCTGAACGGCTGCGACCAGCAGGACCCGGCGCGCGCCGGGCATCCGGTGGCGGGCGTCGAGCTGTACGCCGACTACGCCCGCACCCACCGCTGGTTCTCCGCGCCCGGCTCCGACCACCACGGCGACGCCCGCCTGCACGCCTCGCTGGCCCACCTGTACGGCCGCCCCCGCGTCTGGATCGAGGCGTTCCACAGCAGCGGCTGGGGCGGCACGCTGGAGGAGACCTTCGACTGGCTGCTGCCCTGGCTGCGGGCCGGGGCGACGCTCTACAACCCGCACGCGGTCTACTACACGACCCGGCGCGGCTGGTGGGAGTGGGCGCCGCCGTCCACCGACTGGCGGCAGCCGTACTGGCGGCACCACCGGGTGTTCGCCGACGCGGTGACCCGCCTGTGCGCCGCCCTGTCGCTGGGCCGCCACGCCTGCGACGTCGCCGTCCTGCTGCCCACCGCCACCGTCCAGTCCGGTACGCCCCTGGCGGGCGGCGGCCCGGCGGGGCCGGACGCGGCGCGGGCCGACGAGGTCTACCGGGCGCTGGTGGGCGACATGGCGTGGTTCGCCACCAAGCCCGGGGTGCTCGACCGGCTGGGCCTCGACGCCGACGTGATCGACGAGGACTCGGTACGGCGCGCGGAGACCGCGGACGGGCGGCTCGCGGTGTCCACCGAGGCGTACCGGGCGATCGTGCTGCCCGCCGTCACCGTGCTCGACGACGACGTGGCCGCGCGGCTGACCGCGTTCGCCGACGCGGGCGGGCTGCTGGTGGCCGTCGGCGCCGTGCCGCCCGCGCTGTGCGGCCGGGCCAGGCTCGCCGCCACCCCCGAGGACGTGGGGGAGGCGCTGGCCGCGATGCCGCGCCGGGTCGAGTCCCCCGTGCCCGCGCTGGTCCGCGAGACCGGCGACGCCACGCTGGTGTTCCTGACCGCGACGCATCCCATGGCCAGCAGGATCGGCGTCGGCCGGCCCGAGGAGCGGGGCGTGGACCTGGGCTGGCTGGACGCCGACATCGACTTCGACCCCGCCAGGTACGCCCGCGAACTGCGCGTCACCGTACGGGACGTGGCGGGCACGCCCCGGCTGCTGCGCCCCTTCGCGGGCGGCGACCCGGTCCCGCTGCCCCACGTCCGGCGCGGCGACGCCGTCGAGGTGGTCGTGCCGTTCGACGACGGGCCCGCCGCGCTGCTGGTCTTCGACGGCTCAAGCGGCGATCCAGTGCCGCCGGAGCCGGCGTACCCGGTGGAGACGGACCTCGGGGACGAATGGGACGTCGAGCTGGTCCCCACCCTCGACGACACCTGGGCGGACTTCGGTGGCGGCGCCGGCGTCGAGCACCGGACCCTGCGCACGCCCGGCGGCGAGCCCGTCCACGTCACCTTCGGCCCGCGCGGCGAGCAGCGGGTCGGCGACGGCCCGTGGACGCCCTCGGTCTGGTCGGCCTCGCGCGGCCTGCGCAAGGACCCCGTGCACCGCGACACCCTCGGCCCCAAGGGGCACGTGCCGGTGGAGTTCCTGGCCTTCGGCCGGGTCGCCGCCGGGGTGGAGGCCCGTTTCCGCAGCGTGCTCACCGTGCCGCCGGGCCCGCCGCGGTGGCTGGCGCTCGGCGCGGGCGCGGCCAAGACGCTCCGGCTCGACGGCGAGCCGCGCCCCCTCGACGACGCCGGGTACGCCGCCGTCACCCGTGACCCCGTGCCGCCTGGCGAGCACCTGCTGGAGCTGCTGCTCGTCCCGGACGAGGAGCTGGACCTGCGGGCCTACGCCTGCCTGGCCGCCGACCCGGCCGACGCCGCCCGGCCCGAGTGGATCGCCGGCCCCCGCCTGGAGACCGTCGTGGAGGCCGGCGTGGAATGCGACGGCGGCGGGGACCGGGTGCTGCAGGTGGCGTCCACCACGTTCTGCCGGGTGCTGGTCAACGGGGTGGAGGCGGGCCGGCAGGGCGGGTTCGACCCGTACGCGGAGGCCGACATCCCGCGCGTGCGCCGCTACGACCTCGCCCCGCTGCTGCGGCCCGGCCGCAACACGATCGCCGTGGAGTCGGACGGCTGGATCCTGGCCGACGGCCTGGCCGTCTCGGGGCCGGACTGGTCGCCGCGGCCCCGCGTACGCCGCCGCCAGCACGGCGACCCCGCCGCGCTCTGGCTGCGGCCCCGGCCGCACCCGCTGCCGGAGGCGGGCTGGCTCGACGGGCGGCCGTCCGCGCCGCCCGCCGGGTTCGCGGTCCCCGGCGACCGGCCGGGGGAGGAACGTTTCCTGCTCGACCCGCCGCCGGGCGCGACCGCCGTCGAACTGCCCACGACGGGCGCCGCCGAGCTCCTCGGCGAACTCGGGGACGGGCCTGTCGAGGTGCGGGTGGTCACCGGGCCCGGCGCGCGGGCCGGGGCGGCCTTCACCGGGCCGGTCCGCTTCACCTGCGGTCCCGGCCGCATGCGGCTCGGCGACTGGGAGGAGCGGGGCCTGCCCGGCTACAGCGGCGGCGTGCGCTACCGGACCACCGTCACCGTCCCGGCCGCCGGGCCCGGCCTGCTCGACCTCGGCCGGGTACGGGGCACGGCCGAGGTCGTGGTCGACGGGAAGCCCTGCGGGGTGCGGGTCTGCTCGCCGTACCGGTTCCCCGTCGAGCTCGCCGAGGGCCCGAACGTGGTGGAGATCCTGGTGCTCGGCACGCTGGGACCGTACATGGACGAGGTGAGCCCGACGCACTTCGTCTTCGCCGGCCAGCGCGCCACCGGCCTGTTCGGGCCGGTACGGCTGCGCACGCCTCAGCCTCCCGCGTGATCCTGAGCGGCGGGACCCTGCCCGGCGACCCAGGCCGCGATCTGGGCCCGGGAGGTGAAGCCGAGCTTGCACAGGATGTGCTCGACGTGCGCCTCGGCGGTGCGCTGCGCGATCACCAGGGTGGCGGCGATCTCCTTGTTGCTCATGCCGCGGGCGACCAGCGCCCCGATCTCCCGCTCGCGGCGGGTCAGCGGCGAGTCCTCGCCGGTCCGCGGGGCGCGTGGCCGCCGCTTCTCGTGGCCCGTCGCGTACCCGGGCACGTCGCCGGGAGGCAGCTCCACGCCCTTGCGGAAGGCGGCGGCGAACCCGCGGGCGCCCAGACGCTCGCGCGCCGCCGCCTCGGCGGCGTCGTGGTAGCCCTCCAGGTAGCCGAACAGCGGCCCGCCGAACGCCCGCCAGCTCTCCTGCGAGGCGCCGAGCAGCGTCGCGGCCCGCTCCGCCGAGGCGTCCGCGGTCATCCAGGCCAGCGCCTCGACGCAGAGCGCGACGCCGAGCCGGTCGTCGAACGGCTGCTTGAGCCGGATGGCCTCCTGCTCCATCTCGATCGCGCGGGCCGGGTCGCCCTGCCGCCAGGTCTCGATGCCGAACATCCACAGCGTGTAGGAACGGAACCAGTGCTCGTGGCGAGCCTCGCACCTCGCCAGGCACTCCTTGAACCGGGCGATCGCCTGGTCGTCGTCGCCGAGCAGGCCGTGCGCCGTCGCCAGGTACATCAGCGCGTTGACCACGCCGCTCTCCTCGCCGGCCGCCCGGTGGCCGTCGGCGGCCTCGCCGAGCAGCGTCACCGCTTCCCTGAGGTCGTGCCGCATCAGCGCGGCCAGGCCGGCGACGTACGCGACGGGCGCGGCCGGCGGCGGGTCGGGCAGGGCCTCGCCCAGCTCCCTGCACTCCCGCAGGAGCGCGTCGGCCTCCTCGAAGTCGCTCTGCAGCACCGCGAGGCGGGCCTGGACGCACAGCGCCTCGGCCCGCTCCGGGGACGGCTCGGGCGCGGCGGCCAGCAGCCGCGCCAGCCACGCCCGGCCCTCGCGCAGCGCCCCGGCCGCGATCCAGTGGAAGCAGAGCGCCGTGGCGAGCACCAGCCCGTCGCGGACGCCGTCCGGCCCCGGCGCGTACGGGGAGGAACCGGAGGAGGGCAGGGCGGAGTCCAGGGCGGTGCGCAGGTTGCCGTGGTCGGCGCGCAGGCGGGCGAACCAGGCGACCTGGTCCGGCCCGTACCAGTCACGCCGGGCGCGCAGGGCCAGGTCGCGGAAGTAGGCGCGGTGCCGGGCACGCAGCTCCGCCTCCTCGCCCGACTCGCGCAGCCGCTCGCGCCCGTACTGCCTGATGGTCTCCAGCAGCCGGTACCTGACGCGTCGCCGGTGCTCCTCGCGGGCCAGCACCGACTTGTCCACCAGCCCGCCGACCAGGTCCATCACGTCCTCGGGCGGGATGCCGCCGCCGGAGCACACCTGCTCGGCCGCCTCCAGGTCGAGCCCGCCGGAGAACACCGACAGCCGGCTCCACAGCAGCCGCTCCTGCTCGGTGCAGAGGGCGTGGCTCCAGTCGATGAGCGAGCGGAGGGTCTGCTGGCGCGGCATGGCGGTCCTCGCCCCGGTGGTGAGCAGCCGGAAGCGGTCGTCCAGCCGTTCCAGGAGCTGCTCGACCGACAGCGCCCGCAGCCGTACGGCCGCGAGCTCGATGGCGAGCGGGATGCCGTCGAGCCGGCGGCAGACGCGGGCGACGGCCTCGCGGTTGGCGTCGGTGATCTCGAAGCCGGGCAGCACGGCCCGCGCCCGCTCGGCGAACAGCCGCACCGCGTCGGTCTGGCCGTCAGCCCGGCCGGCGGTCCCGGCGGCCTCGGGGACGGCCAGCGTCGGCACCTGCAGCACCTGCTCGCCCGTGACGCCGAGCGCCTGCCTGCTGGTGGCGAGGATCCGCAGGCCGGGCGCGGCGCGTACGAGCCGGTCGGCCAGGGCCGCGCACGCGTCCAGCAGGTGCTCGCAGTTGTCCAGCACCACCAGCGTCCGCCGGTCGCGCAGGTGGGCGGCCAGCACCTCGAGGGAGGGCCGCGACGCGCTGTCCTGGAGGCCCAGCGCCGCCATGACGGTGGCGACCAGCAGCTCGGCGCTCTCCAGCGCGGCCAGCTCCACCAGCCACACCCCGTCGTGGTACGCCCGCCGCAGGTCGAAGGCCACCCGCAGCGCCAGCCGTGACTTGCCGACGCCGCCCACGCCGGCCAGCGTCACCAGCCTGCCCTCGCCCAGCAGCCGCTTGACCTCGGCGATCTCCCGCCGGCGGCCCACGAAGCTGTTGAGCTCGGCCGGCAGCGAGCCGGCCGGCGACATGGTCTGCCACCCGTCCGGTCCCGGCTTCGGCCCGCTCTTCGGCCCAGTCTTCGGTGCAGCGATGGTCATGATGGAAGCCCCCGGGACCCAGGCTATGCCCTGACCCTTTTCGTCCGCCTTTGTGTTGGTATGGGGATGGCAAAACCGGGCTCAGCCCTGGTTGAGCACCGAGTGCCGCCGGCTGTAGGCGAGGTAGACCACGAGCCCGATCAGGAACCACACCGCGAAGCGCAGCCAGGTCAGCGGCTCCAGGAACGTGATCAGCCAGAGGGAGAACACCACGCCGACCGCCGGCACCACCGGCATCCACGGCGTCCGGAACTCCCGGTGCAGGTCCGGCCGCCGGTAGCGGAGCACGATCACCGCCGTGCACACCACCACGAACGCCAGCAGGATCCCGATGTTGGTCAGCTCGGCCGCCTCCCTGATCGGCAGGAACCCGGCGATCAGCCCCGAGGCCACGCCCACGATCCAAGTGACCCGCGAGGGCACCCGCCGCACCGGGTGCAGCCGGGCGAACCAGGCGGGCAGCAGCCCGTCCCTGCTCATCGAGTACCACACGCGGGTGACGCCCAGCATGAACGTGAACATCACGGTCAGGATGCCGACGATGGCGCCCACCGCGATCAGCCCCGCCAGCCCCCGCAGCCCGACGGAGGCGAACGCCGAGGAGAATCCGCTCACCGGGTCGATCTCCCGGTAGTTCTGCATGCCGGTGAGCACCAGCGTGGCCAGGACGTACAGGATCATCGAGATGACCAGCGAGTAGATGATGGCCTTCGGCATGTGCCGCCGGGCGTCGCGCGCCTCCTCGGCCGCGGTGCTCATCGCGTCGTAGCCGAACACCGCGAAGAACACCGTCGCCGCGCCGGTGATCGCCCCGCCCACGCCGAACGGGAAGAACGGCGAGTAGTTGGCCGGGTCGATGAAGAAGAACCCGACCACGATCACCACCAGCACCACGGCGACCTTGATCGCCACCACGGACGTCTCGAACCTGGCGGCCGTCTTGATGCCGCGGTTCAGCAGGAAGGCGATGAGCAGGCACAGCAGCACGGCGAACAGGTCCACCACGTGGCCGTCCCCGGTGCCGGGCGCGCCCAGCATCCAGGCGGGCAGCCCGAGGCCCAGCTCCTCCACCAGGAAGCCGAAGTAGCCGGAGATGCCGATGGCGACCACCGCCACGATCGCGGTGTACTCCAGCAGCAGGTCCCAGCCGATGAACCAGCCGACGATCTCGCCGAGCACCGCGTAGCCGTAGGTGTAGGCGGAGCCGGCCTTCGGGATCATGCCCGCGAACTCGGCGTAGGAGAACGCCGCCGCCGCGCTCGCCACCCCCGCCAGCAGGAACGACACCAGCACCGCCGGCCCGGCCGTCTGGCTGGCCACCGCGCCCGCGAGGGCGAAGATGCCCGCGCCGATGATGCCGCCGACGCCGATCGCCGTGAGCTGCCACAGCCCCAGCGACCGGGACAGATCACCCTCGTGCTCCTCCGCGATCTGCTCGACCGGTTTGCGGCGGAACATGCCTTGCGACGCGGCCACGGCGACCTCCTGAGCACCCTGTCGGTTCTCAGGAGGTCCTTTCCCGGCCCGCTCCTCGCATGCCCCGGCCCCGGCGTACCGGACCGGGATTTGACGCGTACGGCAGCGGACGGGCGGAGGTCAGCGCGCCTTGCCGAAGTCGGCGGGGACCGGCCGGCGGGTGCTCAGCAGCGTGAACAGCTCCTCCCACAGCGGCATCACGACCTCCGGCGTGTAGGCGTGCGCCGTCCGCGCCGCCGCGGCGCCGAGACGCGCCCGCAGCTCGCGGTCGGCCATGAGCCGGCCCAGCTCCTCGCCCAGCCTCGCCACGTCGCGCGGCGGCACGAGGACGCCGTTCTGGCCGGAGACCAGCACGTCGGCGGGCCCGGTCGGGCAGTCGAAGGCGACCACCGGCAGGGCGTGGCCCATCGCCTCGATCATCGCCATCGGCAGGCCCTCGATGCGCGAGCTGAGCGCGTAGATCGACGCCCGCGCCAGCTCCTCGTGGATGCGGTCGCTGCGGCCCATCAGCGAGATCCGCCCCTCCATGCCGGTCTCCTCGATGCGCTGCCGCAGCTTCTGCTGCGAAGGACCGGTGCCGAAGATGCGCAGCCGCCACTCCGGATGCTCCTCCGCCACCGAGGCGAAGGCCGGGATGAGCATGTCGTAGCCCTTCTGCGGCACCAGCCGCCCGGCCGCGATCACCACCGGGTTGCTCTGGTCGGAGTGCTCACGGTGGTCCATGTGGACCGCGTTGGGGATGCGCACGATGGGCGTGTCGTCCAGGATGGCGTGATACTCGGCGCGGCTGGTCTCGGTCAGCACGGCGACCGCGTCGAAGCGCCCGTAGTGGCGGGCGATCTGCTCGCGTACGGCCTCGTGGTAGGCGCCCAGGTTCATGTGCTCCTGCGCGACCCGGATGACCTTGCGCGAGGCGCGGCGGGCGGAGATCAGGTTGAGCGCCGGGCGGGTGGTGACGAGGATGCCGTCGTTCAGCGACGACACGTAGTCCATCACGGCGGCCTCGACGCGCTCGGTGAACCACTCGGCGGCGAACTCGCCGTACGGCACGATCTTGCCGCGCGCCCGCCGCCACACCTTGCGCACCAGGGAGTCGGCCGACACCCCCTCGCGCTGGTCGACCAGCGCGGACAGGCGCACCCGCGGGTCGATGGCGAACTGCGGCTTGCCGCGCCGGCGCACGACGCTGACGATCTCCACGTCGTGGCCCGCCTCGGCCATGGCGTTGGCCTGGTTGACGACCGTGCGGATGGTGCCGCCCATCCCGTACGCGTGCAGCAGCATGTAGCGGATCCTCACGGGAGGTACCCCCACGTGCGCGCCATCCCCTTGAGGACGTCGGGCACCTCCTCCGGGCCCGGCAGCTCGCGGCCCGGCTGCACCTGCCCGGAGCGGATCTTGTCCTTCCAGTCGCCGAGCCCCTTGGTCACCACCTCGGGGGTGCCGTAGTTGAGCATGGCGGGCGCCCACTCGATGGTCAGGAAGCCGCAGATCTCGCGCAGCGTCCGCTCCGGGTCGGCGGTCAGCTCCTCGTAGCGCACGGTCAGGCCGGGCAGCGCCTTCCTGGCACGCTCCACCGCCTTCATGTAGCGCAGCGCGTCCTTCGCCGCCTCCTCGGGCGTGCGCCGGTCCGGGCTGGCCTCGTGCCAGGAGGTCGCGATCGAGGCGGGGTGGCGCAGCAGGAACACGAAGCGCGCGTCCGGCCAGCAGGCGGCCAGGCGCTCGAAGGCGAAGGCGTTGGCGGGCGTCTTGTCCACGATGTACCGCTTGCCGCTGCGGACCAGCTCCCGGTGGAGCACCCGGTCCCACAGCAGGTGCTCCAGGTCGGCCTTGTTGTGGCCGAGCGCGGCCATCGCCTTCTCCGCCAGGTTCGTGCCGAAGTCGACGCCCAGCCGCCGGACGTGCAGCTCGTGCGGGGCGTGCAGGTCGGGGTGGGAGTTCAGCATGGAGCGCAGCAGCGTCGAGCCGGACCGCACGGGCGAGATGACGAACACCGGCGCCCTCAGCAGGCGGTCCGCCTCGGGGTCCGCGGGCGGGCGGAACGAGACGTCGGATGCCTTCTTGGCGGGCACCACCGGTTTGGCCGGGCCGGAGGTCTTGGACACCCGCTCGATGCGCAGGCCCGTGTGCCTTTCCAGCGCGGTGGTGATCTTACGCTGCCACTTCATGGTGGGGGAGGGTACTTACCTTTTCTGCAGATTGTCTGAAAGCGGCCGGCGGGGTGACATCCTCGTCAGTTGATGCGGCGCTCCCGGCCCGCCCAGGCCCGGTCCCGCAGGACGTACTTCTGGATCTTGCCGGTGGAGGTCTTCGGCAGCTCGCCGAACTCCACGCGCTTCGGCACCTTGAACCGTGCCAGCCGCGACCGCACGTGCTCCACGATCTCCTCCGCGGTGGCCGTCGCGCCCTCGCGCAGCGTCACGTACGCGGCGGGCACCTCGCCCCAGTGCTCGTCCGGCACCGCGACGACCGCCACCTCCAGCACCGCCGGATGGTCGGCGATGGCCTGCTCGACCTCGACCGAGGCGATGTTCTCGCCGCCCGAGATGATCACGTCCTTGCTGCGGTCGCGCAGCTCCACGTACCCGTCGGGATGGCGGACGCCGAGGTCGCCGGTGCGGAACCAGCCGTCAGGCGCGGCCGCCGCGGTCGCCTCGGGATCGCGGTAGTAGCCGAGCATGACGTTGTTGCCGCGCAGCGCGATCTCCCCGACCGTCGTGCCGTCGGCGGGCACGTCGCCGCCGTCCCCGGCCACGACGCGGGCGGTGCAGGCGATCATGTTGCCGACGCCCTGGCGGGCCTTCAGCCGCGCCTGGCGCTCGCCGCTCAGCCCGTCCCACTCCGGCCGCCAGTCGCAGATCATCGCCGGGCCGAACGTCTCGGTGAGCCCGTACAGGTGGATGACGTCGAAGCCGAGGCCCGACATGCGGCGCAGGATCGCCGGGGACGGCGGCGCGCCGCCCGTCGAGACCCGCACCGTGCGCTCCAGCGGGGCCGCGTCCGGCGCGTAGGCGATCATGGACAGCACGGTCGGCGCGCCCTCCAGGTGGGTGACGCCCTCGGCCCGCAGCAGCCGCCACACCTCGGCCGGGTCCGGCTTCGGCAGGCACACGTGCGTCCCGGCCGCCGCCGTCACCGCCCAGGGGAAGCACCAGCCGTTGCAGTGGAACATCGGCAGCGTCCACAGGTGCACGGTGGCCGGCGACAGCCCGGCGTGCCCCACCATGGCGAGGGCCTGCAGATAGGCGCCGCGATGGTGGTACATGACGCCCTTCGGGCGGCCGGTGGTGCCGGAGGTGTAGTTGATCGACAGCAGCGCCCGCTCGTCGGCCGGGGTGAGCGCCAGCGGGGCCGCCCGCGCGAGCAGGTCCTCGTACTCCGCGCCGGCCCGGATCCGGTGCGGCGGCCCGGCCAGCCCGGCGAACGCCGCGTCCACCAGGCCGTCGAAGACCGGGTCGTGCACCAGCACGCCCGCCCCCGAGTGCTCCAGGATGTAGCCGACCTCGCCCGGCGCCAGCCGGGTGTTGATCGCCACCAGCGGCACGCCCGCCCACGGCACCCCGAAGTTCGCCTCCAGCAGCACGGAGGTGTTCGGCGCGAGCACCGCCACCGGGCGGCCCCGCGCCAGGGACGCCAGCGCGCCCGCCATCCGGCGGCAGCGCTCGCGCAGCTCGCGGTAGGTGACGCGGCGGTCCCCGTCGATCACGGCGATCCGGTCGCCGTGCGCGTCGGCGGCCCGGTCGAGGAAGGAGACGGGGGTCAGCGGCTCGAACGACAGACCGTCCAGATCGGGCATGCGGGAGTCCTCCGATCAAGAGGCGGGCTCACCCCGCCATCCTGAGCCGCGACCCCGTGCCGCGTCCACCCCGTCCGCCAGGACTTTCCGCCCCCGCGCTGGGTAGTCGTGACGGCCGGACCGAGAGCGAAGGAGCGTTGCCGTGCAGATCCCTCAGCGGCCCGGCATCAGCCAGGTGCACACCGGCATGAAGGTCGTCGACCGCGACGGCAAGGAGGTCGGGACGGTCGAGCTGGTCAAGATGGGCGACCCGCAGGCGGCCACCACCGACGGACAGCAGCCCGGGCGGAGCCCCGGCTTCGTGCCCGTGCTGTCGGACGTGTTCGGCCACGCCGAGCCCGACCTGCCGCCCGCGCTGGCGGCCCGGCTGCTGCGGACCGGCTTCGTGAAGGTGGACGGCCGCGGGCTGTTCGCGCGCGACCTGTACGTCGCCCCCGAGCAGGTCGCCAGGATCGAGGACAACGTGGTGCATCTGTCGACCGACGGCGGCTCCCTGGCGAAGGAGAGCTAGGCCGGGGGCTCCTCAGGGCCGAGGAGGCGGGCGATGGTCTCGGACTGGCGGGTGCGGAACCAGGCGCGCTCGCGGGGGCCCGACTCCAGCCCGCAGGGGCGTTCGACGTCGTGGCGGGCGTACTCGTCGGCCCACAGCGCCGCCTTGACCCGGCTCGGCAGGTTCGCCAGGCCGGGGCGGCGGCGGGCGCGGCGCAGCGCCGCGAGGTCCAGCTCGGCCGCGGCGACCAGCGTCTCGCCCGACCCCGCCCGCGCGAGGGCCCGGCCCTGGGGGTCGATCAGCTCCGAGCCGCCGTTGACGGAGTCGCCGGGGACGGCGCTGCCGGTCAGGCCGCCGGAGTTGGCCGCCACCACGTACGCCAGGTTCTCCACGGCGCGGGCGCGACGGGCGATCGCCTTCGGCGTCAGGTCCGGGGAGGACGCCTCCGAGGTGGGGTTGCAGAACACCTCGGCCCCGCGCAGGGCGAGCGCGCGGGCCAGCTCCGGCACCTGGACCTCCTCCGAGGCCAGCGCCGCCAGGTTGCCGATCTCGGTACGGGCCACCGGCAGCACCGCGTCGATGCCGTACATCTCCGTGTAGCGCTCCCACACGTCGTACGGCGTCGGCGTGAACAGCGAGTGCAGCCGCCGGTAACGCAGCACCACCTCCCCGGCGGGGGAGAGGATCACCGTCGCCTGGAAGTACAGCCCGGGGAAGTGCTCGTCGCGCTCGTAGGCGTTGACGCACAGGAACACCTCCTCGCGTACGGCGATCCCGGCCAGCAGGCGGTATTCGGGCCCGCCGGGGTCGAGCGCCGCCCGCTCACGCCACTCCGGCAGGCTCTCGCGCATCGGGAAGCCGGTCAGCGCGTACTCGGGCAGCACCACGAGCCGCAGCTCCGGCCCGAGCCACGCCTTGGAGCCGGCCACCCGGTCGGCGACGCGGGCGACGGCGGCGGCGATCTCGGCGCGCGGGTCGGCGGCGGCGTTGACGGCCCGCGTGCCGAGCTGCAGCGCCAGGGCCAGGTAGGCGGTCACGCGCCGGTCCTCCACTCGTTTATCAACGTCCTGCGCACGCATACGCCGTCCTCCAGCCACTGCCACACCCGGCTGCGGGAGCGGCCGTCCTCGCTCAGCACGATCAGCTCGAACAGCCGCAGCGGCCGGCCCTTGTAGCGCCAGGTGAGATAGATCGTGCTGTCGTCCACCTCGCGGAACTCCCCCTCCAGCCGGTCGATGTCGATGCGGCACCGGCCGCCGCCCAGGTGGACGGCGGGGAACTCGTGCACCTCGGTGCGGCCGTCGTCCCAGGTGTAGCGGTTGGTCTGGTGGTAGGCGGCGTCGCCGACGATGCGGCACGTCATGTGGACGCGGTGCCGGTCGAGCAGGGCGCCGTCGCGGCCGAGATGGAGGTATTCCCCCTCCCACTCGCCCTCGTGCCGGGCCAGCAGCGGCATCTCCTCGCGCAGTCCCATCGGCTACTCCTCGGTCGGATGCCACCAGGGGTCGGCGGCGGGGGATCGGTTGACGAGGAACGCCCGGCGGCGCAGGAACCGGGCGATGGAGGCCGGGCCCATGCGCGAGCCGCCGAGCCCGGACAGGCGGAAGGAGTGCTTCTCGCCCTCGTGCACGAGCGCGGTGAGCGCGGCGTCGTTGACGCTGACCGCGCCGACCGGCAGCCGGACGGCCACCGCCATGGCCTCCTCCTCGGTGGCGGCGAACACCGCGGCCGACAGCCCGTACGCCGAGTCCGCCGCCAGCGCGACCGCCTCGTCCGGCCCGTCCACGGCCATGACCGGCAGCACCGGCCCGAACGTCTCCTCGGTCATCACCAGCATCGAGTGGTCCACGCCGGACAGCACGGTGGGGCGGCACCAGTGGCCGCCGCCGTGCCGCTCGATCGTCCCGCCGGTGTGCGCGACGGCGCCCCGCGCCAGGGCGTCGGCCAGGTGGGCGGCGATCACGCCGGGCTGGTCGGGCGCGACGATCGGTCCAATGGGGCCGCCCTCGCAGGTCAGCCGGGTCCGCTCCGCCTTGGCCACGAGCAGCGCCAGGAAGGCGTCGTGGACCTCGCGGGCGACGTAGACGCGCTCGATCGACTGGCAGGACTGGCCGGCGTTGGCGGTGCCGCCCCACAGGATCGCCGAGGCGGCCCGGTCGAGGTCCGCCCCGGCCAGGACGATTGCCGGGTCCTTGCCGCCGAGCTCCAGGTGCGCGGGGACGAACGCGCGGGCCGCCGCCTCGGCCACCAGCCGTCCGGTGGGGACGCTGCCGGTGAACACCACGGCGTCCACCAGCCCCACCAGCGCCGCCCCGGTGGCCGGCCCGCCCTCGACGACCGCCAGCGGCAGCTCGCCGGGCACGAGCCGGGTCAGCGGCTCGATGAAGCGCGGCGTCACCTCGCTCGGCTTGACCAGCACCGCGCAGCCGGCGGCCAGCGCGGGGGCGGCGTCGAGGAGGCCGAGCAGCAGCGGGAAGTTCCACGGAGTGATCGCCCCGACCAGCTCGTACGGCACCGCGTCCCCCGCCACGTGCACCCCGGGCAGCTCGGCGGCGAACCCGGCGGGCGGGGCGAGCAGCGCGGGCGCCCGCCGCGCCCACCGCTCGATCGCCTCCGCGACGACCCGCCGCTCCAGCACCGACTCCGCGACCCGCCCGGTGTCGGCCACCAGCGCGGCCAGCAGGTCCTCGTCGCGGGCCAGCGCCGCGGCGAAGCGGGCGAGCACCGGGCCGCGCCCGGCCGGCCCCGCCGCCGCCCAGCCGGCGGCCCGCGCCCGCAGCCCGGCCGCGATCCCGGCGAGCCGGTCCGGCGGGACGGGGCGCAGGTGCCGCTCGGCCCGGCCGGTCAGCGGGTCGAGGACCGGCGTGCTCACGACCGGCTGTGGGCGGCGCACCAGCCGGCCCAGCTCAGGGTGCCCTTGTCGAGCTGCTTGGCGTGGAAGGAGGTCCAGGAGTTCTGGCTCGGCCCCGGCTCGTCGGGCGCGGCGGTGTAGAGCGGGTGGTGGGCCTCCACCTCGGCGCGCAGCCACGGCTCGACGTCGGCGTAGGAGTCGAGCGACCAGGCGAGGGCGCGGTAGGTGAGCTGCCCGCGCACCTGGCTCTCGGCCAGGCCCATGAACGGCGCCCACGGGGCCGTGCGCGTCCAGCTCACCTTGACCCGCATCGCGCCGTCCGGGATCTCGCCGGGGACCGTCCGCGCCGCCACCTCGCGGTCGTCCACCTGGAACTCGAACATCTCCTGCGCCGTGTAGACGCCGCCGACCAGGCCGAACGTCTCGCCCAGAGTGGCGCCGTAGTCGGCGTGGACGGCGATGTCGCTGGTCCAGACGGTCTCGTCGTGCAGCCGGCGCATCGGCGGCCCGGCGAAGGCGGGGGTGATGGGGAACGGGCCGAAGTTGACCGCGTCGTTGTTGATCGGCACGACCGGGTAGGTGCGGCCGTCGAGAGGGTTCGCCCATTCGCGCAGGACGCGCGCCGGGTCGCCGGGGTCGGTGTAGCAGACGAGCTCGCGGGAGAGCTGGTGGAGCCGGTCGGTGCCGGGCACCCGGTAGAGGCGGCGAATGTTGTAGCCCTCGATCCCGAACAGCTTCCGGCCATGCGGAATATCCGGTTTAAGAGCGTCGCCGGGAATGTTGGCGTAGACGGAGCCGGAAATGCGGAAAACCATGTCTTCCCCATCCGGACGTCCGAAAGTTTGCAAGGCCAGCATTCCGCTCGGGTCGGTCACCGTGCGGTAAACGGGGCCGGGATGCGTCGGATCCATGGTGATCACAATAAAGGCTGAGGGCCCGCCGGACGCAGAGTGTATTTCGTGCCGGAAACCGGGTGTGTCATCCCTTTTGTCAGGGGTACGGGCCGCGAAGGGCACCGGGAGGCGTGGCGTCTCCCGGCGCTCGCACGTACATCCGACACCTGTGAAGGACCGCATGATGACCGACCGATTCGCCCGTGCGCTCGGCTGGACCAGCCTCGCGCTCGGCACGGCGCAGCTCGCGGCGCCCCGGGCCGTGACCCGCCTGTGCGGCGTCGACGACGCGCCGGGGGCCAAGACGATCACCAGGCTCGTGGGGGGACGCGAGCTGCTGCACGGCGCGCTGCTGCTCGGCGGCAAGACGCCCGCCCAGTGGACGTGGACCAGGATGGCCGGCGACGCGATGGACCTCGGCCTGCTCGGCAAGGCCGCCGCCGCCCGCACCGGCTTCCGGCGCCGCCGCGCCCTGTTCGCCTTCGGCGCGGTCGCCGGCATCGCCGCACTCGACGCGACCTGCGCCGGGCTCCGCACTCGCAAGGCCCGCAGCCCGCTCCAGGTGCGCGCCTCCATCACCATCAACAAGCCGCGCGCCGAGGTCTACCGCTTCTGGCGCGACCTGGAGAACCTGCCGACCTTCATGACCCACCTGGAGTCCGTGCGCACCCTCGGCGGCGGCCGCTCCCGCTGGCGGGCCAAGGGCCCCGTGGTCGACCTCGAATGGGAGGCCGAGATCATCGACGAGCGCGCCGGCGACCTCATCGCCTGGCGCTCCGTGCCCGGCAGGGGCGTCCGCAACGCGGGCCTGGTCAGCTTCACCGACGGCCCCGCCGGACGCGGCACCGTCGTCGACGTCTCCCTGGAGTACGGCATGCGCGGACGCAAGCTCGCCGCCGCCGTCGCCCGCATGCTCGGCGAGCACCCCGAGCAGCAGGTACGCGACGACCTGCGCCGCTTCAAGCAGGTCATGGAGACCGGCGAGGTCGTCCGCTCGGAGGGCAGCCCCGAGGGCCACCGCGCCCTGCGCCAGCTCCACCAGCACCCCGCCCAGCCGATCGGAGCGCGCGCATGAAGGCCATCGTGTGGACCGGCCGCAACAGCGTCGAGGTCCAGAACGTCCCCGACCCCGCGATGCTCAACGCGCGCGACGCGATCGTCCGCGTCACCTCGACCGCGATCTGCGGCTCCGACCTGCACCTCGTGGACGGCTACATCCCGACCGTGAAGAAGGGCGACATCCTCGGCCACGAGTTCATGGGCGAGGTCGTCGAGGTCGGCCCCGGCGTGCGCAACCTGCGGCCAGGCGACCGCGTCGTGGTGCCGTTCCCGATCGCCTGCGGCGCCTGCTTCGCCTGCGAGGCCGAGCTGTACTCCCTGTGCGAGAACTCCAATCCCAACGCGGGCATGGCCGAGAAGCTGATGGGCCACTCGCCCGCCGGCATCTTCGGCTACTCGCACATGCTGGGCGGCTACCCCGGCGGCCAGGCCGAGTACGTGCGCGTCCCGTTCGCCGACGTCGGCCCCATCAAGATCGAGGACGACCTGCCGGACGACAAGGTGCTGTTCCTGTCCGACATCTTCCCCACCGGCTTCATGGGCGCCGAGATGTGCGACATCAAGCCGGGCCAGACGATCGCGATCTGGGGCGCGGGGCCCGTCGGGCAGCTCGCCGCGGCCAGCGCGTTCCTGCTCGGCGCCGACCGGGTCATCGTCATCGACCGGTTCCCTTACCGGCTCAAGCGGGCCCAGCGGACCGGCGCCGAGGTCCTCGACTACGAGGAGGTGAACGTGCTGGACGCGCTGCGCGACATGACCGGCGGGCGCGGTCCCGACGCCTGCATCGACGCCGTCGGCATGGAGGCGCACCACCCGACCCCGGCCATGTACGCCTACGACCGCGGCAAGCAGGCCGCCCGGCTGGAGACCGAGCGCCCGTACGCGCTGCGCGAGGCCATCATGGCCTGCCGCAACGGCGGCGTGGTGTCGGTGATCGGCGTCTACGGCGGGTTCATCGACAAGTTCCCGATGGGCACCGTCATGAACCGTTCGCTCACCCTCCGGGCCGGGCAGTGCCACGTGCAGCGCTACATGCGGCCGCTGCTGGACCGGATCCGCGCCGGCGAGATCGACCCGAGCTTCGTCATCTCGCACCGGATGCCGCTGAGCGAGGCGCCGCGCGGCTTCGAGCTGTTCAAGAACAAGCAGGACGACTGCAACAAGGTCGTGCTCATGACGTAGCGCCGCGCGGGGGAGGGGCGTCAGCCCCGCTGGTCCTTCTCCCCCGCGTACGCGACCGCCGCCCACGCGGCCAGCAGGACGGCGGCGGCCGCGAACACCCACCAGCTCCACGACGCGGTGAGCAGATTGATCAGCGCGCTCACGACCGCCGACAGCACCGCGCCGCCGGCGGCCGTCACCGCTTTTCTTCGTGGTTTTCCTGCCGCGTTTCCCGGCTGGGGCGGAAAAGCGGGCGGCGGGGCCGGATGAGGCTGCCCGCCGCCGGCCACGATGTCGCCGGACCCGTGGTGCGTCGCCTTTCCGATGCTCCCCGGCCCGTATTGGTGGATCTCGTCGCCGCCGTTCATCGGGTCTCGATGTTTCCGGCGCCGTGGTGGGTCGCTTTCCCGATGCTGCCGGCGCCGTACTGGTTGATGACCTCGTTGCGGCCCACGGCGTGGGTGATGTTGAAGGTCATGGGCGGCAGGTCGAGCTTGCCCACGGCGGCGGTGAGATCGGCCGAGAGCTGGTCGATCTCGCTTCTGTCGGTGCCCCAGACGGCTTCGCGCTCGACTCCGGCGGTGCCGATGACCAGGCCGTACACCGGCGGCAGCCGGAGCACCGCGACCAGCCGCCAGATCAGCACCGCGAGCACGAGGAGGACCGCGAGCGTCCAGACGTCGCCCAGCGCCCCCACGAGCACGCCGCCGAAGATCAGGGTGAGCAGCGCGCGGACGACGAATTTCCGCCAGGCCGCGCCCTTGTCGGCCACCAATTTCCGCTGCCCGATGTGCGTGATGGTCCGCAGCGCGTAGGTGTCGCTGCCGACCTGCATGACCCCGTCGCGAACCAGCACCTGCACCGGCCCGTAATCAGATCCCATTGTCCCGCCCCCTTCTTGAGAGATAAGAAGAAATCTATGTTTCGGTGGCGGTCAATGCGCGGAGTATTGATAACTAGTTGGATTCATTGGACGGACATTCGTGTAACTGCATTTGCCGGAAAAATGAAAAACACTGAAATTCAGTGATATATCCGGCGAGTGCCGCGAACGCGGTCCGGCCACCGCCGGGCGAGCCCCAGGGGACAGAACGGGAGAAGTCAACCCTTGCCCTCCGGGAAGATCGCGGGGACACTGCGGTCGGACCCGTGCTCACGTCCGGCTGGAGGCGCCACCGTGCGAACCCTGCTCCTGACCGTCCTGCTCGTCCTGACCGCCGTCACCGCGCCCGCCGCCGCGCCGGCCGCCGCGGCCGAGGAGCAGGACCTGCTGGACCAGCTCAAGGCCGTTCCCGGCCTGACCGTGGTGTCGGAGACGCAGCCGGCCGGCTACCGGTTCTTCGTCCTCAGCTACACCCAGCCGGTCGACCACCGCGACCCGCGCAAGGGGACGTTCCAGCAGCGCCTCACCCTGCTCCACCGCGCCACCGACGTGCCCGTGGTCCTCTACACCGGCGGCTACGGCCTGGCCGTCCAGCCCGCCCCCTCGCGGACCGAGCCCACCAGGATCCTCGACGCCAACCAGGTCTCCGTCGAGCACCGCTTCTTCCGCTCCTCGCGCCCAGCCCCCGCCGACTGGCGCGACCTGAACATCTGGCAGGAGGCCACGGACGAGCACCGCATCGTCCAGGCGCTCAAGATGATCTACCAGGGCCGCTGGATCCAGACCGGCGCCAGCAAGGGCGGCATGACCTCCGTCTACCACCGCCGTTTCTACCCCGGCGACGTGGACGGCGTCGTGGCCTACGTCGCCCCCGACGACCCGGTCAACCAGCTCGACCGCGACTACGACCGCTTCTTCGCCGAGGTCGGCACCGCCCCCTGCCAGCAGGCGCTCGAGACCGTGCAGCGCCAGGCGCTGCTGCGCCGCGACCGGATGGTCCCCCTGCTGGAGGCGGACGCCGCCCGCAACGGCTACACCTTCACCAGGACCCTCGGCAGCGCCGACCGCTCGTACGAGATGACCGTCCTGGACACGGTGTGGGCCTTCTGGCAGTACTCGACGGCCGCGGACTGCGCCTCCGTGCCGCCCGCCACCGCCACCGACGAGCAGCTCTACGCCTGGATCGACAACGTCGCGTTCTTCGGCTTCTACACCGACCAGGGCCTGGAGTACTACTGGCCCTACTACCACCAGGCCGCCACCCAGCTCGGCTGGCCCGACCTCGCCTTCGCCCACCTGCGCGGCCTCACCAGGTACCGCGACCTCTACCAGCCCAACTCGGTGCTGCCCGTCGAGCTGCGCGCCCGGCACCAGCCCCTGCCCATGCTCGACGTGGACCTGTGGGTGCGCACCCAGTCGGAGCGGATGATGTTCGTCTACGGCCAGAACGACCCCTGGAGCGCCGAACGGTTCACCCCGTCCGGGCGGGACTCGTACCTGTACGTCGTGCCGGGCGCCAACCACGGCGCCAACATCGCCTCCCTGCCCGACGCCGAGCAGAGGGAGGCCATCGCGACGCTGCGGCGCTGGGTGGGAGGGACGTCGTTGCTGCGCTCCCCGGGCACCGCGACGCTGCCGGGCGACGACATGCTCGTCCACCGCCGCCCCGCTTGATCACTGTCCGCCTGATCACTGTCCGGCCGGCCCGGCGCGGGTGTCGATCACCCGCCCGAACGGCACCCACCGCTCGCCCTCGAAGCGCGAAAGCTGCTCGGCCTCGATCGGGAAGGCGTCACCCGGCCCGGTGGACAGCGTGATCCCCGGCAGCAGCATGCCGAGCCGGACGTCGTCCAGCCGGTGCGCCGCCGCGCGCAGCGCCTCCCGCGAGGGGCAGCGCATGCGCCGCAGCGTCTTGACGAACGCCTCCGCCGCCGACCAGCCGAAGACCACCTGCTGGCTGCCGGGGTCGGCCTCGGGGGCGTAGCGCTCCAGCGCCGTCAGATACGTCCGCACGGCCGGGTCGTCGGCCCACTCCGGCGCGGCCGGATCCTTCTGGAACCCGGCGGTGATCACACCCTGCACCTTGTCGTAGCCGACCGGCTGGAGCACGGCGGGGGAGGCGGCCACGCCGTTCAGTATGTGCAGCGGGTTCCAGCCGGTCATGGCGGCGTCGGCGGCCAGCGCCTGCGCGGCGAACTTCGGCGTGCTCACGTCGAGCAGCACGTCCGCCTTCGACGCGGCGAGGTTGGCGAGCTGGCCCTGCACGCCGGGGTCGGTCACCTCGTAGCCGCGCTCGGCCACGATCCGCACCGAGGTGCCGGCGATCGCGCGGCGGAAGCCGTCCAGCAGCTCGTGGCCGAAGTCGTCGTTCTGGTAGAGCACCGCGACGCGGGCGTGCGGCAGCTCCTCGGCGAGGTAGCGGGCGTAGACGCGGGCCTCGGCGACGTAGCTCGGCTGGAAGCCGATCGTCCAGGGGCGGCGCTCGGCCTCGGCGCCCCACGCGGCGGCCCCGGTCGCGACGAACACCTGCGGCACCTTCCACCGGTGCGCGAACTCGCGCACCGCCGCCGTCGAGGGCGTGCCGAGCGTCTGGAACAGCGCGAACACCCGCTCGTGCAGCACCAGCCTGCGGGCCTCCTCGACCGCGCGGGCCGGCTCGTAGGCGTCGTCGCGGACCAGGAACTCGACGCGCCGCCCGTCCACGCCGCCGTGCCGGTTGAGGTGCGCGAAGTACGCGCTCGCGCCCTGCGCGACCGCGGCGTAGGCGGAGGCGGGCCCGGACAGCGGGTAGATCCCGCCCACCTTGACGTGATCCGCGTCGATGCCGGTGCCGTCCTGGCCCGCGCACTCGCCGGTGAGCACGGCGCCGCCGCCGTCCGCCCGGCACCCGGTCAGCAGCAGGAGCGTCAGGACCAGCAGGACGCGCCTCATGCCCGCCTCCCCGCCGGGAGCCGGGCGGCCACGGCGGCGGCGGCCCGGCGCAGCAGCCCCGCAAGGCCGGTCGGGGCCGCGTAGACCACCGCGACGATGAGCAGCCCGGACACCAGGCCGGGGGCGGCCGGGTTCAGCTCGCGGGCCGCGGCCGGCACCGCCGTCACGACCAGCGCGCCGAGCAGCGGCCCGGCCGGCGTCGCCAGGCCGCCGATCACCGCCCCCGCCAGCAGGGTGATGGACAGGCTCAGCGTGAAGGTGTCCGGCGCGACGAACCCGGTCGTCCACGTGTGGAGGGCGCCCGCCACGCCCGCGTACATCGCGCTCCAGGCGAACGCCCGCGTCAGGTGGGACGCGGCCTGCATGCCGAGCACCTCGGCCGCCGCCGGATGCTGCCGGATCGCGGTGAGCGCCCGCCCGCCGCGCGAGCGCGTCAGGTTGCGGATCCCGGCCACGGCCACCGCCGCCGTGGCCAGCACCAGGAAGTAGATCCACTGGTCGTCGTCGAGCCCGGCCCCGCGCGGCGTGGCCACCGGCATCCCCATCGCGCCGCCGGTGACCTCCGGGAACCGCTTGAGCAGCGGCGGCAGCACCACCGCGACGGAGAAGGTCACCACCGCCAGGTACAGGCCGCGCAGCCGCAGCGCGGGCAGCCCGGCCGCCCAGCCCAGCCCGTACGTGACCAGCGCGGCGGCCGGCAGCGTCACCGGGTACGGCAGCCCCAGCCGCCCGATCATGACCGCCGCCACGTACGCCCCGACGCCGAAGAAGGCCCCGTGCCCCAGCGAGATCTGCCCGCTGTGTCCCACCACGAGGTCCAGCCCGAGCAGCGCCACGGCGTACACCAGCACCAGCGTCACCTGGAACAGCCGGTACGGCGGCAGCACGAACGGCAGCCCCGCCGCCGCCACCACCGTCATGGCGAGCGCGGCCCGCCGCCACGGCCACGTCCGCCGCCGGTCGCCGGCCGCGAGCCCCACCGCCGGCCGCCGGTGCCCGGTGAGCGCGGCCCCGCGGACGCCGGTCATGCCCGCTCCACCGGAGCCGAGCCGAACAGGCCCTGCGGGCGCAGCAGCAGCACCGCGACCACGATCACCAGCGGCACCGCGATCTTCAGATCCGCCCCCACGAATCCGAGGTACGTGCCCGCCAGCGTCTCGGTGACCCCGACGGCCAGCCCGCCCGCCACGGCGCCGAGCGCGCTGTCGAACCCGCCCAGCGTGGCGGCGGCGAAGGCGTAGACCAGCACTCCGGTCATCATCGAGGGCTCCAGGAAGAGCGTCGGGGCGAGCAGCACCCCCGACAGCGCGCCGACCGCCGCCGCCGCGCCCCAGCCCAGCGCCAGCACCCGCCCCACGCGTACGCCCGACAGCCGCGCCGAGCGGGCGTCCGCCGCGACGGCCCGCATCACCAGGCCGAGCCCGGTCCGCCGGACCACCAGCGCGAGCGCCCCCAGCACCGCTCCGGCCACGCCCGCGGCCGCCAGCGCGGCGAGCCCCGGCGGGCTGTCGGGGAACGGGCTCGGGAAGGCCCGCAGCGCCGCCGTCCACACCAGCGTGGCCAGCGCGTTCACCAGCACGTACAGGCCGATCGTGGTCACCACCAGCGTCACCTCGCCCGCGCCGCTCTCCAGCCTGCGGATGACCAGCCGCTCGGTCAGCACGCCCGCGGCGAAGGCGAGCGCCACCGTCACCGGCAGCGCCACCCAGTACGGCATGCCGGACACGACGAGCTGCCAGGCCACGTAGGTGGCGAGCATGGCCAGCTCGCCCTGCGCGAAGTTGACGATCCCGGTGAAGCGGTAGGTGAGCACCAGGGCCAGCGCGAGGGCCGCGTACCCGGCGCCCGCGCCCAGACCTTCCAGGAGTTGCTGTCCGAACACCGGCTCACCACCTCCCTCGGACGCGCCTGGCGGTGATCCGGCCCGCCTCCATGAGGAAGGACCGGTGCGCCACCTCCAGCGCCGCCGGCACGTTGTGCTCGACGATGACCATCGTGGTCCCCTCGTCCCTGTTGATCGCGTGAATGGTGCGGAAGAGCAGGCCCGCCGTCCGGGGGGCCAGGCCGCGCATCGGCTCGTCCATGAGCAGCAGCCGGGGGCGGGCCATCAGCGCGCGGGCGATGGCGAGCAGGCGCTGCTCGCCGCCGCTCAGCGTGCCCGCGGGCTGGCTGAGCTGCGCCCGCAGCACCGGGAACCAGCCGAACAGCCGGTCCAGGTCCTCGCCGGCGCCGCGCCGCGGCCACGGGCGGGCCCGCGCGCCCACCCGCAGGTTCTCCTCGACGGTCAGCGGGCCGAACGTGCCGCCCTCCTGGGTGACGTGCGCGACCCCGAGCCGGGCGATCTCGTCGGGGGCGCGGCCGAGCAGCCGCGTCCCGTCGAGCGTGGCCGTGCCGCGCGCCCGTACCAGGCCGGACAGGGCGCGCAGCAGCGTCGTGCGGCCCGCGCCGTTCGGGCCGAGCAGCACCGCGATCTCGCCCTCCGGCACGGTCAGGTCGACGCCGTGCAGCACGCGGGCCGCGCCGTACTCGGCCCGCAGCCCCCGCACCTCCAGCCCGGCGCCTGCCACTGGCGGGCCGGTCACCGCGTGACTCCCAGGCAGGCCGCCACCACGGCGGGGTCCCGTCGGACGGCGTCCGCCGGGCCGTCGGCGATCTTGTGTCCGCGTTCCAGGCAGACGATCCTGCGGCACAACGACAGCACGAAGTCCAGGTGGTGCTCCACGACGACGATCGTCAGCCGCAGCTCGGCGTGCAGCCGCCGGATCAGCCCGGCGAACGCCGGCACCTCGGCCGGGGCGAGCCCGCCCGCCGGCTCGTCGAGCAGCAGCAGCCGCGGCCCGGCCGCCAGCGCCCGCGCGATCTCGACGAGCTTGGTCGTCCCGTACGGCAGCGCCTCGGGCGGATGGTCGGCGTACTCGCCCAGCCCGAACCGGGCCAGCAGCGCGTCGGCCGTCTCCCGCAGCCGCCGCTCCTCGCCCGCCGCCAGCCCGAGCGCCGCCCCCCAGAACCCGGCCCGGCCGTGCCGGTGCGCGCCCGCCATGACGTTCTCCCGCACCGACAGGCCGGGGAACAGCGCGGTGTTCTGGAAGGTGCGGGCCACCCCGCGCCCCGCCACCCGGTGCGCGGGCAGCCGGGCCAGGTCCTCGCCCGCCAGCAGCACCCGGCCCTCCTGCGGCGCGCACCGCCGGGTCAGGCAGTCGAACAGGGTGCTCTTGCCCGCGCCGTTGGGCCCGATGAGGCCGACGAGCTCGCCCTCGCCGACGGCGAGGTCCACGCCAGAGAGCGCGGTGACCCCGCCGAAGCGCATGGTGAGCCCGGAGACCTCCAATAACGCGGCCATGTCGGGGGCTCAGCCCGCCGTGGGGACGGTGTACCCCTCGGCCAGCTCGGACACGGCGGCCTCCTTGACGAGCGTGGCGCCGCCGACAGCGTCCTTGTCCGGCTTGACGATGTACGACGAGCGCGAGGCGGGCCGGTCGTAGACGCTGAAGTCCATCGGCGTGCCGCCCAGCCCGGCCTCCCACGCCTTCTGCGAGCGGTGGGCCGCGAGGATGCCCGCCCGACTGAGGTCCTTGCTCTCGCACGCCTTGCGCAGGGCGTCGCCGACGATGACGGCCGCCGTCCAGCCGGCCGCCACGCCGCTGTCGAGCGGCTGGCCGGCGTACTTGGCCCCGTAGTCGGCGATGAGCTTCTGGTAGGCGGGCAGCGGCGCGCTGATCGGGGCGCCGGCGGTCACGTAGTAGAAGTCCTTCAACAGCGCGGGCGCGGCCGGCGTGTCGAGCAGCTGCGGGCTGTAGGCCGAGTTGCTGCCCATGAACGGCACGTCCATCCCGCCGGCCAGGGCCACGCCGACCAGCGAGGCGGCCTGGCGCGGGCCGACCGAGACCAGCACGGCCTTCACCCCCGCCTTCTTGAACGCCGCCACCTGGGCCGTCATGTCCTGGTCCGTCGCCTTGATCTTCTGCTCGACCACGGTGAGGCCGAGCTTGCCTGCCGCGTACGTGGACCCGGCGAGGGCGCTCTCGCCGTAGTCGCCCTCGAAGTACAGGTGACCGATCTTGTCGCCGGACTTGAGCCCCTTCTCCTTCACCAGGAAGTCCACGCCGTTGATCATGTCCACGTCGTACGTGGTGCCGGTGACCTGGATGGCCTCGCTGCCGAGCAGCCCGGTCGCCCACGCCATCGGGATGGTGAGCACCTTGTCGGCGTTGATCTTGTCCTTGAGCGCGGTCACCATCGGCGAGCCGATGAACTGCGGGATCGCGGCGGTCTTCGGCGCCACCTCGGCATAGGACGCCATCGCCTTCTGGGCGTCGTAGCCGTGGTCGCGCACGACGGTCTCGATCTTCCTGCCGCAGACGCCGCCCGCCTGGTTGACCTGGTCGAAGTAGAGCTGCTGGGCCTGGGTGAGGCTCTTGCCGAGCGAGGCGTACGGGCCGGTCAGGTCGGTGAGCAGGCTCAGGGTGATCGTGTCGGCGGTCACGCCGGGGCCCGTCTTGACGCCGTCGCCGCCGGTGGCGCTCGCCTGGCCGTCGCCGCCGGTGGCCTTGCCGCTGGCGCAGGCGGTGGCGGCCAGCGCCAGGGACACGAGCGCGGCGACGACGGCCTTGCGGTTAGTGGACATGTCAGCTCCTGGTCTCAGGGGACGGGGTGGGGTTCGCGGACAGGGGGAGCCGCAGGCCGGGCAGCCGCCGGCGCAGCGAGTGGAGCAGGCCGAGCAGGCCGCCCGGCAGGAAGAGCACGACCGCGACCACGGCCGCGCCGTACAGGAGGCGGGCGGCCTCGGCGGGGGAGACGCCGTCGCCGGAGCCCGGCGCGGCCACCAGCGGCAGCGCGTCGCCGTAGCGGGTCAGCAGCTGCGGCAGCAGGGAGACGAAGACCGCCCCGATCACCGCGCCGCCGACCGACCCGAGGCCGCCGATCACGATCATCGCGAGGTAGTCGAGGGAGAGCAGCATGCCGAAGTAGTCCGGCACCGTGCGCTGGAAGACCAGGGCGAGCAGCACGCCGGCGAGGCCGCCGTACATGGACGACAGCACGAACACCCCGGCCCGGTAGCGGGCGACCGGCACGCCCATCACCCCGGCCGCGATCTCGTGGTCGCGGATGGTGTTCATGGCCCGCCCGGGACGGCCGCGCAGCACGCCGCGGGCGAACAGCGCCGCGGCCAGCAGCACCGCCCCGCCGAGGAACCACAGCCGCTCCAGCGCGCCGAACGGCACGTCCATGACGACCAGCTCCGGCGCGTCGGAGAAGACGAAGCCGAACAGCTCCAGCGGCGGCACCGCGCGGCCGTTGAAACCGCCCGTCACCGGCCCCGCGTTGAACAGCAGGTGCTGCCCGAGGAAGATCAGCGCCAGCGTGGCGATGCCCAGGTAGGCGCCCTTGAGCCGCCCGGCGATCGGGCTGAACAGCCCGCCCGCCGCCCCCGACAGGACCACGGCGAGCACGGCGGCGAGCGGCGTGGGCAGGCCCAGGCCGCCCAGCGACCCCGTGGGCTCGGCGGCGAAGTACACGTAGGCGTAGGCGCCGACCGCCAGGAAGAACGCGTGGCCCATGGAGAGCTGGCCGGTGGCGCCGGTCAGCAGGTTGAGCCCGATCGCGCCGACCGCGGCCGACATCGCGAACAGCCCCGCCTGCAGCCAGAACCCCTCCAGGTAGAAGGGCACCACCACGAAGGCGGCCAGCACGCCGGCCCTGATCAGATGCCTAGACACGGGCGAGCTCCTTCGTACCGAACAGGCCCGCGGGCCGCAGCAGCAGGATGGCGATCATGACGAGGAACGGCGCCACGTCGCCGATCCCGCGGCCCAGGAAGGTCAGGTCGTTCTGGTAGCCGGTCATCAGCGCCTCGGTGACCCCGACGACCAGGCCGCCGACCAGCGCGCCCGTCGTGGAGTCCAGTCCGCCGAGAATGGCCGCGGGGAACGCCTTCAGCGCCGCGAACGAGGCGCCCCGGTCCAGGCCCGGCGTGGGGAAGACGCACAGGAACAGCGCGGCCACCGCCGCCAGCGCCCCGGCCACCGCCCACGCGCTGAGCGACACCCTGCCGAGCCGCACGCCCATCAGCGCGGCCGTCTCCGGGTCCTCGGCCGTGGCCCGCATCGCCACGCCCCAGCCGGTGAACTTGAACGCCAGCAGGAACACCGCGATCAGCAGCGCCGCCGTGACCAGCGCGACCAGCCGGGTCTCGGCCACCGGCACCGGCCCCAGGTGCACCACCCGCGACCCCCACGGATCGCCCATGGCCAGCACCTCGGCGCCGATCCTGCGGGTCAGCTCGGTGGTCAGCACGATGTCCACGCCGATCGTCACGATCGCGAGCACGCCGTGCGTGGCCGCCTTCGACCGGCGGATGACGAGGAACTCCACCAGCGCGCCGAGCACGGCGGCCACGGCGATCCCGGCCAGCAGCGCGGGCCAGAAGCCGATCGCGGCGTGCAGCCGCGCCACCACGTAGCCGCCGGCCAGCAGCAGCGAGGCGTGCGCGAAGTTCACCACGTCCGTCGCCTTGAAGATGACGACGAAGCCGAGCGCGATGAGCGCGTACACGGCCCCGATGGAGATCCCGTTGACGAGCAGCTCCAGGAATGTGATCACAAGCCCTCCTCGGTGCCCAGGTACGCGCCGACGACCTTGGGATCGTTCTGCACCTCGGCGGGCGGGCCGTCGGCGATGCGGCGGCCGAAGTCCAGCACGGTCACCCGGTCGGCGAGCCGCATGACCATGCCCATGTCGTGCTCCACGAGCAGGATGGAGATCCCGAGGCTCTCCCTGACCGAGACGATCAGCTCGGCCATCTCCACCCGCTCGCCGCTGTTCATGCCGGCGACCGGCTCGTCGAGCAGCAGCAGGCGCGGCTCCATCGCCAGGGCGCGGGCCAGCTCCACCCGTTTGCGCACCCCGTACGGCAGCAGCCCGACCGGCGTGCCGAGCAGGTCGCCGAGCCCGACGAACGCGGCGATCTCCGCGATCCTCGCCTCGTGCGCGCGCTCCTCGCGGCGGGCGCGGGGCAGCCGCAGCCCGGCCGCGACGAAGCCGGCGCGGGTGAGCCGGTGCCGGCCGAGCAGCAGGTTGTCGCGCACCGGCAGGCGGGGGGAGAGCGCGATGTTCTGGAACGTGCGGGCCACGCCCAGCGCCGCCACCTCGTGCGGGCGCAGCGCGGTCAGCTCGGCCCCGCCCAGCCGGACGCTGCCCGAGGTGGCCCGGTAGACGCCGGACAGCACGTTGAAGCAGGTGGACTTGCCGGCCCCGTTCGGGCCGATCAGCGCGTGCACCGTGCCGGGCTCGACGGTGAAGCTGACGCCGTCGAGCGCCGTCAGCCCGGCGAAGCGCACGGTCACGTCACGGACCTCCAGCGGCGGCATACCGCCCGGTTGGTATGTCGGGGTCGCGCCGGATTCGGGGGTCGCGCCGGATTCGGGGGCCGCGCCGGATTCCGGGGTCGCGCCTGATGCCCGGGTCATGCCGACCACCTCGGCAGGGCCGCCCGCGGGCGCACCTCGGCCGGCGTCTCGTCGCTGACGCCCAGGTAGCGCCGCCGCACCTCGTCGCTGGCGGCCAGCGCCGCCGCCGGGCCCTCCATGGCCACCCCGCCGACCTCCAGCACGTACGCGTAGGAGGCCAGCGACAGCGCCGTGGCCACGTTCTGCTCGACGAGCAGCACCGACGTGCCCGCCGCGTTGATCGCCCTGATCGTCGCGGCGATCCTGGCCGCCATCTGCGGGGCCAGCCCCAGCGTGGGCTCGTCGAGCAGCAGCACCGACGGCCCGGCCATGAGCGCCCGGCCGATGGCCAGCATCTGCTGCTCGCCGCCCGACAGCAGTCCGGCGGGCTGGCGGGAGCGCTCGGCGAGCACCGGGAACAGCTCGCGCACCCGTTCCCTCGCCTCGGCGGCGGCCCGTCGCGGCGTGCCGAGGCCGCCCGCGCGCAGGTTCTCCTCCACGGTCATGCGGGCGAACACCCGCCGGCCCTCCGGCACGTGCGTGACGCCGCACCGCACCACCGCCGCCGCCCCGAGGCCGGACAGGCGGGCGCCGTCCAGCTCGATCGTGCCGCGCGCGATCCGGCCGCGCTGGAACCGGAGCGTTCCCGAGATCGCGCGCAGCAGCGTCGTCTTCCCTGCGCCGTTCGCGCCGAGCACGGCCACGACCGCGCCGGACGGGACCCGCATCGACACGCCGGAGAGGGCACGCACCGGCCCGTAGTCCACGACGAGATCGCCGACGGTCAGTTCGGCCATACGACTTCCTCCCAAGACCCCATGCCGGCTCACCCAAACCGCTGACGTGCGCCGTCGTCCAGATGCCGGCGTGAAGTCGGGCGGCCTGCCCACCGCGGCCGGGCCCCGGTTGTGCAGCCGCACAACGATGGATCACAAAACGCTACAGAGCCTTGTTCTGGAGCGGGGGGCGGTGGCAGCCTCGGGGAATGCGTCCCCCTACGGTCGTGGACGAGGACGTCCGCCAGACGCTGCGCACCGCCGCCGTGGTCCTGCTGGAGCACCTGCCCGAGCTGACCGGCGAGTTGGTCGCCCGCACCCGCGACGGCGACGAGGTGTACTGCGCCTGCGTCCCCTACGACGAGCACTGGAAGAGCACGTTCGAAGGCGTCCGGCTGGGGCTCACCGCCATCCTGCAGCCGCCCTCCGAGCGGCGCGACCTGGTCTTCACCGCGAACATGGCCCGCCGCCGCGCCGAGCAGGGCCTGCCCCTGGACTCCCTGCTGCGGATGTACCGGCTGGCCGGCCAGGTCGTCTGGTCGGCGCTCGTCGACCACATGGAACGCGAGCGGCCAGAACGGCTGAGCGTGCTGGTGCGCGCCGCCGGGCACGTCTGGCACGCCATCGACCGCCAGTCCATGGTGGCCTGCGACACCTACAACCGGCGCGAGCAGGAGATACTCGGCCGCAGCAGGGAACGCGTCAACGCCCTGCTCGACGCGCTGCTCGACGGCACCGCCGACGCCGGGGTGGTCCGCGCCGCCGAGGCCGCGCTCGACCTGCCCGAGCACGGCGCCTACGCGGTCGTCACCGTACGCCGCGGCGGCCGGCAGGACGACGCCCTGCTGCCCGAGTCGCTGGACGGCATGCGCCTGCTGTGGCGGATGCGCACCGGGCACGAGGTGGCCGTGGCCGCGCTCGGCGAGGCCGGCCTGGACGACCTGTGCAGGGAGCTCAGCTACGTCATCAGCGGCGTGGCCGGCGTCAGCCCCGTCGTGACCGGCCTGGCCGAGCTGGGGGCCGCCCACGAGCTGGCCCTGCTCGCCATGCGCACCTGCGTGGACGGCGGGCCCGAGATCGCCCGCCTGGACGGCCGGGTGCCCGCCGCGCTCATGCTCACCCGGCCCGACCTCGCCTTCCACCTCCTGGACAGCGCGCTCGGGCCGCTGCTCGCGCTCGACTCCGCCGACCGCGACACGCTGCTGACCACGCTGGAGACCTGGCTCGCCTGCGACGGCTCGGCCGCGAGGGCCGCGGCCCGCCTGTTCTGCCACCGCAACACGATCGTCAACCGGGTGCGCAGGATCGAGCAGCTCACCGGCCGCTCGCTGGCCCGCCCCCGCGACCTGGTGGACCTGGCGCTGGCCCTCGACGCGGCCCGCCTGCTGCCCAACAGGAACGCGTAGGCCGCGGGGGGAACATCCCCCCGCGGCCTACTGCACGTCGCTCACGGTCAGTCGGTGCCGAACTCCATCGCGGCCTGGTCCAGCAGCTCCTCCTCCGTCACCGCCTCGCCGCGCGAGGCGATGGCCTCCGCGCCGCCCTCGTCCATGGCGCCGATGAGGCCGGTCGAGGCGGCCTGCGCCGCGCCCACCAGGGCCGGCTGCCCGCCGCCGACCATGCCGAGCCTGGCGTACTGCTCCAGCTTGGACCGGGAGTCGGCGATGTCGAGGTTGCGCATGGTGAGCTGGCCGATGCGGTCCACCGGACCGAACGCGGAGTCCTCGGTGCGCTCCATGGACAGCTTGTCCGGGTGGTAGCTGAACGCCGGGCCGGAGGTGTCGAGGATCGAGTAGTCCTCGCCGCGGCGCAGCCGCAGCGTCACCTCGCCGGTGATCGCCATGCCGACCCAGCGCTGCAGCGACTCGCGCAGCATGAGCGCCTGCGGGTCGAGCCAGCGGCCCTCGTACAGCAGCCGGCCGAGCTTGCGGCCCTCGATGTGGTAGCTCGCCAGGGTGTCCTCGTTGTGGATGGCGTTGACCAGCCGCTCGTAGGCGGCGTGCAGCAGCGCCATGCCGGGGGCCTCGTAGACGCCGCGGCTCTTGGCCTCGATGATGCGGTTCTCGATCTGGTCGGACATGCCGAGCCCGTGCCGGCCGCCGATGGCGTTGGCCTCCAGCACCAGGTCGACGGCGGAGGCGAACTCCTTGCCGTTGATCGTCACCGGGCGGCCCTGCTCGAAGCCGATCGTGACGTCCTCGGCGACGATCTCCACCTCGGGGTCCCAGAACCGCACGCCCATGATCGGCTCGACGATCTCGATGCCGGTGTCGAGGTGCTCCAGCGACTTGGCCTCGTGGGTCGCGCCCCAGATGTTGGCGTCGGTCGAGTAGGCCTTCTCGGTGCTGTCGCGGTAGGGGAGTCCGTGGGCCAGCAGCCACTCCGACATCTCCTTGCGGCCGCCGAGCTCGTGCACGAAGTCGGCGTCGAGCCACGGCTTGTAGATGCGCAGGGAGGGGTTGGCCAGCAGGCCGTAGCGGTAGAAGCGCTCGATGTCGTTGCCCTTGAACGTCGAGCCGTCACCCCAGATCTGCACGCCGTCCTCCAGCATGGCGCGCACGAGGAGGGTGCCGGTGACCGCCCGGCCGAGCGGGGTGGTGTTGAAGTAGGTGCGCCCGCCGGAGCGGATGTGGAACGCGCCGCAGGCCAGCGCCGCGAGCCCTTCCTCCACGAGCGCCGCCCGGCAGTCGACCAGGCGGGCGATCTCGGCGCCGTAGGCGGTGGCGCGGCCGGGGACGGAGACGATGTCGGGCTCGTCGTACTGGCCGATCTCGGCGGTGTAGGTGCAGGGCACTGCACCCTTCTCGCGCATCCACGCGACCGCTACCGAAGTGTCGAGACCACCGGAGAAGGCGATCCCGACTCGTTCACCGACAGGCAGGGAGGTGAGTACCTTGGACACGAGCAGAAGTATATACACACCTCTGCATGTCCATGCAATGCGGCTCGCGGGGCGCGGCGGTCAGATTCGTCCAAGAGCCAGGTGGCGGGGCCTGGTTACGGTCGTCGCATGGAGATCGATCACCTGATCGTCGGCGCGGGGACGGCCGGATGCGTGCTGGCCGAGCGGCTGTCGGCGGACCCGGCGCGGCAGGTCGTGGTCCTGGAGGCGGGGGCCGACGGCGAGGACGGCGACTGGGGGCTGCGGGCCACGGTGACCGGGGGCCGGGCCGAGCCGCTGGCGCGGGGCAAGGTCGTGGGCGGATCAGCGCAGGTCAACGGGATGGGCGCGCTGCGGGCCACCGTCCGGGACTTCCGCGCCTGGGCCGCGCTCGGGCTGCCCGCCTGGGACTGGGAGCGGGTGCTGGAGTCGTACCGGCGGGTGGAGACGGACCTCGATTACGGCGGGCGGCCCTACCATGGCGACGCCGGGCCGGTCCCGATCACCCGCTGGCCCGAGACGGAGTGGACGCCGCCGGTGCAGGGGCTGGTCGAGGCCATGACGGCCGCCGGGCATCCGTACTGCCCGGACATGAACGCGCCCGGCGCGAGCGGCGTCGGGCCCTATCCGCACAACCGGCGCGGGCGGCGGCGGATGCCCACCGCGCTGACGCACCTCGCGCCCGCCCGCGCCCGGCCGAACCTGACCGTGCTCCCCGGGCGTGCCGCCGAACGGGTGCTGGTGCGGCGCGGGCGGGCGTACGGGGTGCTGGCCGGGGGAGAGACGCTCGCCGCCCGCGAGGTGATCCTGGCCGCGGGCACCCCGCTCACGCCCGCCCTGCTGCTGCGCTCGGGCATCGGCCCGGCCGATGAGCTGCGCGGGCTCGGGGTGGACGTGGCCGCCGACCTGCCGGGGGTCGGCCGCGGCCTGTACGACCAGCCGGGCGCGGTCCTGCCCGCCGTGCCGCGCCCCGGCGCGCTGCCGGCGGATGCGCCGGTGACGCAGGTGGTCGCGCGGCTGGCCGCCGTGCCGGGCCACGAGCCGGACGACGGCTTTTACCTGTGCCTGTTCTGCGGGCCGCCGCCGCACGGCGGGCCCGCCATGGCCACGATCATGGTCGGCGATCTCGTCCCGGCCTCGCGCGGGTCGGTCACGCTCGCCGGACCGTCCGGCCCGCCCCTTGTCGACCTCGGCTTCTATCGGGAGCCCGGTGACCTGGGGCGGATGCGGGAGGCGTATCGGCACGCCTGGGAGCTCGCCCGGGATCCCGCCTTCGCCGCCACCGCCGAGGCGGTCGCCGCGCCCGGCGGTGACGCGGAGCTGGACGAGCTGCTGCGGGCGGGCACGTTCAGCCGCCTCGCGCTGCTCGGCGGGGCCGCGATGGGGCCGGAGGGCGACGCGGCGGCCGTGGTGGGGGAGGACTGCCGGGTGCGCGGCGTCGAGGGGCTGCGGGTCGCCGACCTGTCGATCGTGCCGGTGCCGCTGCGCTCGCCCACCGCGCTCGACGCCATGATGATCGGCGAGCACGCCGCCGGCCTGATCCTGGCCGGGCCGTGACCGGTCCGGGGGCTCGGAAACCGCTTTCCGCCGAACGGCGTAGGATCCCGTTCCATGCCTCTCCCGCCCCCCGACCTCCGCCTGTCCCCGCGTACCGGCTGGACCCGCGCGCACTGGGAGGCCATGGCCGACCGCCTGCTCGACGCCGTGGTCCCGTACGCCACCGACGGCTTCGCCCAGTACCGCCTGCCCGGCAGCCCGAGCCGGTCCGGGCCGGTCAGCGACGGCCTGGAGGGCTTCGCCAGGACGTTCCTGCTGGCCGCCTTCCGTATTGCGGGGGCCGGCGGCGACGTCCCGCCCGTGCTGCTGGAACGCTACGCCGAGGGGCTGGCCGCGGGCACCGACCCCGCCCACCCCTGCGCCTGGCCGCCGCTGGCCGACATGTCCCAGCCGCTGGTGGAGGCCGCCTCCATCGCGCTGGCGCTGCACGAGACCCGGCCCTGGCTGTACGACCGGCTCGCCCCCGCCGTGCGGGACCGGGTGCTCGCCTGGCTGGCCGGGTTCCTGGGGCGGCGCACGCCGGACAACAACTGGGTGCTGTTCCAGGTGGTCGTCGAGCAGTTCCTGGCCGAGGCGGGCGGCCCGTACGAGCCCGCCGAGATCGCCGCCGGCCTGGAGCGCATCGAGGACTGGTACACCGGCGACGGGTGGTACTCCGACGGCAAGGGCAAGAACTACGACTACTACACCGGCTGGGCGCTGCACCTCTACCCGTCGCTGTGGGCCAGGATGTCCGGCGACACCGCCCGCCAGGAGCGCTACGCCGCCCGCCTGCGCCTCTTCCTGGAGCGCTACCAGCACTTCTTCGCCGCCGGCGGCGGCCCCGTGCACCAGGGCCGCTCCCTCGTCTATCGTTTCGCGACCGTCGCCCCGCTGTGGCTGGGCGAGCTCACCGGCGCCTCGCCGCTGCCGCCCGGCCGCACCCGGCGCATCGCGAGCGGCGTCCTGCGCCACTTCGCCGAGCGCGGCGCGCCCGACGAGCACGGGCTGCTCACCCGCGGCTGGTACGCCCCCTTCCCGCCCGGCACCCAGGACTACTCGGGGCCCGCCTCGCCGTACTGGGCGAGCAAGGCGTTCCTCGGCCTGCTCCTGCCGCCGGACCACCCGGCGTGGACCGCCCCCGAGGAGGCCGCCCCGATCGACCTCGCCGACCAGGTCGTGCCCGTGCCACCGGCCGGCTGGCTGCTGCACGCCACCCGCGCCGACGGCGTCGTACGCCTGCTCAACCACGGCAGCGACCGCGACCGCGTCCAGCGCCGGGACGGCGAGCCCGACCCGCTCTACCTGCGGCTCGCCTACACCAGCCACACCGGGCCCGACTTCGCGCCGGGCGCGGCCGACAACCAGCTCGCCGTCGTGTCCCCGGAGGGCGTCCCCTCGCGCCGCCGCCGCATCGAGCCGCTGGCGGTGGGGGAGCGCGTGGCCGCTTCCGCTTACCAGGACGGCGACGTACGGGTGGTGACGACCTCGGTCGTGGACGGGCCGGCCGAGATCCGCGTCCACCAGGTCACCGCGCCCGCCGGCCACCTGGTCCGCGACGGCGGGCACGCCCTCGCCGACCGGCTGCCACCCGGCACCCACACCGAGGGCGTCCGGGCCGTGGCCCGGCGGCCGGACGGGTTGACCAGCGCGGCGCGCGGCCTGCACGGCTTCACCTCCGCCGGCGTCGTCACCGGCGACGGCGTCAACGCCTTCGGCCCCTGCTCGGCCACCCCGTACGTCACCTGCCCGGCCCACCCGGGCGGCACGGCCGTGTACGTCAGCCTGATCCTGCTCACCGCCGCCCCCGGGGAGCCGCCACTGCCGGAGGTACGGGTGACGGCGGACGAGGTCGTCGTCACCCCGTCCACCGGCGGGCCGGTACGCGTGCCCCTTCGCGAGGAGCCGGGAGGTCAGGAGGCGGTGGGGCTCTCCGACGGGCTCGGGGCGGGGGAGGACGTCGAGGGCTCGTGATGCCACCTGCCGTGGCCCGCGCCGCCGTCGCCGCCGCCCCAGTGGCCCTTGCCGCCCCAACCCCGGCCCCAGCCCTTGCCGGGCTCGCGGGCCGTGTTCGCGCGCTCGGTGACGTCGCGGACGACGACGGCGGTGGCCGTGCCGCCGTCCACCTTGGCGGCGACCATGACCTTCTGGCCGGTCTTGACGGCGTCGGCGCCGTCGCCGCCCCGGTTGATCCGGGTCTCGGAGGTGAGCGCGTACTCCTTGGTGTAGCCGTCCTCGCTCTTGACCGTGACGGAGTCCTGGTCGGCGGCGGTGACCTCGCCGTACTGGGTGGCGACCGTCACGTAGCCGCCGTCCTCGCCGCGGACCACGTACTCGCCGTGCAGGGCGGGCCCGCCGATCCCGGCCCGGTGGCCCCGGCCCCAGCCCTTGTCCTGCGAGGGCGAGGCGGAAGGCGACGCGCCGTCCCCGGCCGTCGCGCTCGGGGACGGGGACGGCGACGGGGACAGCGCCGCCGCCGTCGCGACCCCCGCTCCGGCGACCAGGACCGCCGCCGTGACCCCGGCCAGCACCAGCGAACGGGGGTACCGGCGCCTGGGCGGCTCCTCGCCGAGGATCTCCGCGGTGCTGAAGTCGTCCGGTCCAGGGGTTGTCATCGTGTCCTCCCGATACGGTTCGTATGACCACAAGAGTGCACGCATCCCATTAAAAGGGGCGTAAGCGCAGGTCAAGTGGCGTCACCGGCAGGTGCGCAGCATGTTGAGCAGCGCCACCCGTTCCCTCCGCGTGACGAACAGCCGGTAGTGGTGCTTGACGGTGATCCACGAGGTGGCGTACCGGCACCAGTAGGCGCGCCGCTGCGGCCGCCAGCTCTGCGGGCCCTGGCCGCCCTTGGCGAGGTTCGCGGAATGGCTGACCGTGATGAGCTCGGGACGGGTCAGGTCGTTGGCGAACGCCCGCCGCTTCGCCTGGCTCCACCGGCTGGCCCCCGAGCGCCAGGCGTAGGCGAGCGGCACCACGTGGTCCACGTCCACCAGCCGCTCGCTCTTCAGCCACTTGCCGTCGTACGGGCTGTACCAGACGCCCTTGACCGGGTGGCAGGCGGCGTTCTTGCGCACCCGCCGCCCGTCGCGGGCCAGCACCGTCTCGCGCGCGTCGCACGTCCCCTTGTGGTGCGCCCACCTCGGCATGAACCGCCGGTGGCTGTACCCGCGGATGGGCAGCGGCCGGGCGACCTTGAGCTGATCCAGCAGGCGACGTGCCCGCGCCGCCGAGCCCGCCTCGGCCGCGGCCGGTGGCGCGGCGGTGACGAGGACGATCGGGACGGTCAGGGACGCGAGCACGGCGGCCTCGGCCGCCCGCCTGAAAAAGATCATGCTTCCACCCTTACCAGCAATCCCCGCCCCATGGCGCCGATACGTGGGGACGACGGATCCGGTCCGACGGTACGGATGCGTCGCATGGGGACATTGCGGCAAGATGGATCCCGCACCAACGAAGATCACATCGAGCAACGGGGTGAGCTGGCGATGGGCGGGCTGGAAGTCCACTTCCAGGCGTTGGAGGACTGTGCGTCCGCCGCGCGGAGGGTGGCGAAAGAAGCGAAAGAGCTGGGCGGCGGCTATCCGGCCGGCGCCACGGACTCCTCGATCTTCGGCAAGCTGGCCGACTCCTCCGGGCTGGCCTCCGCCGTCGACGCGGTCGAGAAAGCGGCCGGCGAGGAGCTGGGCCATGCCGGCTCCAAGCTCGAAGGCGTCGAACGCGCGCTGGACAAGGTGCGGCAGAACCTCCGCAACGCCAACCTGGCCAGCGGGAGTGACACGTAATGGGCGTCGCCGAGCAGGTCGCCGCGCTGCCGGGCGGCGGGGAGCTGGCCGAACTGCTGCGCAAGGTCAGCGGCAGCCCCGAGTCCATCCGCGGCATCGCCAAGCGGTGGCGCGGCGCGGCCGGCAAGGTCAACGGCTACAGCGGGCGGATCGGCTCCGCGGTCCGCACCGTCGACAACGCGTGGAACGGCTCGTCCGCGGACGCCTTCGTCACCTACATGGGCGGCTACAACCGGGCGGGCGCCGCCCTCCACGACGCCCTGACCAACAGCGCGGGCGCCCTCGACAGCGCCGCCCAGGCGCTGGAGACGGCCAAGTCGAAGGTCAACGGGATCTGCAACACGCTGCTGAACGACGTGCAGGCGTGGAGGACGGCCCACCCCAAGGCCGACAAGAAGGAAGAGGACGCCGCGGTCACCCCCTTGGTCAACAGGGCGCTCTCCGACGCCCGGCCGCACGGCAAGGATGCGGAGACGGCCGTGACCCAGGCCATGAAGGACGTCAAGAAGCTCCTGGACGACCGGGCGGCGACGTTCGCCGCGATCAAGGCGCCGGGCGACCAGTCGTTCGTTCCGGGGCCCGGCCACACCGTGAAGTGGGAGCCCGCGCCGATACCGAAGACGACCCTGCAGGGCGACGGCGGCGGCGGGGGCGGCCCCGCGGGCGGCCCGTCCTCGGGCGGCCCGACCGGCTACGCCGGGGACGGCCCGCCGCCGACGCCCCTGCCGTTCGAGAAGGGCACCGCCACCGGCGACCGCATCGTGGAGGCCGCCAAACTGCACATGGGCAAGCCGTACGTGTGGGGCGCCAACGGCCCGTCGGCCTTCGACTGCAGCGGCCTCGCCTACTACGTGCTCAACCAGGCGGGCATCAAGATCGGCGACACCACCGCCGCCGGCTACCAGGCGAGCGGCACGCCGGTCAGCACGCCGCAGCCCGGTGACCTGGTCTTCTTCGGCAACCCCGCCGGCCACGTCGGCATCTACATCGGCGACGGCAAGATGATCCACGCGCCGCACGCCGGGTCGACCGTCAGCATCGGGACCGTCGCCAACGACGGCCGCGCCGTCAGCTACCGCCGCTTCACCTGATCCGGCCCTCGTCCTCCTCCCGCTCCCGCTCCCGCTGTACGGCGGGCGCGGGCGAGAGGTAGACGACGGAGGCGATCGGCACCCGGTCGCGGATGCGCCGCTCGGTCTCGCCGAGCGCCTCGGCGACCGCGTCGGACTCCCGGTGGCCGGCCACGGTGACGCGGGCGGCCACGAGCAGGTCCTCCGGCCCCAGGTGCAGGGTGCGGAGCTGGGTGTAACCGGCGATGACGTCGTCGGCCCTGAGCACGTCCTCGATGGAACGCTGGATCTCCGGGGAGGCCGCCTCGCCGATGATCATGCTCTTGGTCTCCCTGGCGAGCGTCACCGCCACGATGATCAGCAGGATGCCGATCGCGACCGAGCCGACCCCGTCGTAGACCGTGTTGCCGGTCACCAGCGCGAGGGTGACGCCGATCAGGGCGAAGGCCAGGCCGGTCAGGGCCGCGGCGTCCTCCAGCAGCACCACCGGCAGCTCCGGGGCCTTGGCGTCGCGGATGTAGCGGGTCCAGGACCGGTTCTTGCGCAGCCGGTTGGCGTTGCGTACGGCGGTCCGCAGCGACAGGCCCTCCATGACGATCGCGCCCAGCAGCACCCCGACCGCCCACGGCCAGCTCTCCAGCGGGTGGGGGTGGCTGATCTTCTCGTAGCCCTCGTACAGGGCGAACAGGCCGCCGCCGAAGAACAGCACCACCGACACGAGGAAGGCGTAGAAGTACCGCTCGCGGCCGTACCCGAACGGGTGGGCCGGGGTGGGCCCGCGTTTCGAGCGCGACCTGCCGAGCAGCAGCAGCCCCTGGTTGCCGGAGTCGGCGACGGAGTGGATGCCCTCGGCGAGCATCGACGACGAACCCGTGAAGAGGAACGCCACGAATTTCATCACCGCGATCCCGACGTTGGCCGCCAGGGCCGCCAGGGTCGCCTGTTGGGAACCGCCTCGGCTCACGCCGCCTCCTCTCGACCGGAAGCTCGCCAGTACCCAGAAGCGCGCGAGAACAACCTGCCTTCTAGCCCACGGTGGAGGGCGGACGTTGCCGGATTAAGATGATCATCTTATATTCGGAGGGTCGGAGTCACCGGCTGGAGGGCCAAAGCGATGGCTGACGAGATCCCCGCATACCCGTTCGACCGCCCGACCGCGCTGGAGCCGCCGCCGCGCCTCGCCGAGCTGCGCGAAGGCTGCCCGGTCGCGCACGTACGCCTGCCGAGCGGCGACGTGGCCACGCTCGTCACCCGCTACGACGACGCCCGCGCCGTGATGGCCGACCCGCGCTTCACCCGCGACCTGACCAGGGAGGGCGCGGCCCGGGTGGCCACCACCGAGGACGGCGGCCTGTTCAGCCGTCGGCGGGCCGGCGGCTCCGCCATCCGCGACGGGCAGGGCCACCTGCGGTGGCGGCGGCTGCTCAGCGGCTGGTTCACGCAGCGGAAGATGGAGGTGTGGCGGCCCCGCGTCCAGGCCATGGCCGAGGACCTGCTGGACGCCATGCTCGCCAAGGGCTCCCCGGGCAACCTGACGGCCGGGCTCGCGCTGCCCCTGCCGGTGCGCGTCATCTGCGCCCTGGTCGGGGCGCCGGCCGAGGACCAGGACAAGTTCGCGCACTGGTCGCGGGTGATGCTCACGCTGACCGCCCACACGCAGGAGGAGGTCGACCAGGCCTACCGCGAGTTCAACGCCTACGTGTCGGACCTCGTCGACCGCAACCGCGCCCACCCTGGCGACGACCTGCTCAGCGAGCTCACCCAGATCACCGACGCCGAGGACGGCCGGCTCGGCCGGGACGAGCTGATCTCCACCGTGCGCGGGCTGCTGCTGGCCGGCCACGAGACCACCTCCAACATGATCGCGATCATGACGGCCGTGCTGCTGTCCGAGCGCTCCCGCTACGAGGCCGTCGTCGACGACCCCGACCTGATCCCCGGCACCGTCGAGGAGGTGCTGCGCCTCGACAGCACGCTGTCGGTCATCGGCGGCGTCCCCCGGTACATCACCGAGGACGTCGAGCTGAGCGGCACCCTCGTGCCCGCGGGCAGCACGGTGATCCCCAGCACCCCGGCCGCCAACCGCGATCCGGCGAAGTTCCCCGACCCCGACCGGTTCGACCCGCAGCGGCCCAACGTCGCCCAGCACCTCACCTTCGGCGCCGGCCCGCACTACTGCCTGGGCCAGCCGCTGGCCCGCGTGGAGCTGCAGGTCGTGCTCGGCCTGCTGACCCGGCGTCTGCCCGGCCTCGGGCTCCGCGACCACCCGTCCGACCTGCGGCTGCGCACCGGCGGCATCGCGGGCGGGCTCCAGGAGGTGTGGGTGACCTGGTGAACAGGCCCCGTCCGTGGTGATAATCGGGGAAAGACTGCACCGAATTCATCATTAAGGACGGTCATGAACGTCAGCACGGCGGTCCCCGCGCCGTCCTCCCGGCCGTCCCCGCGCTCGCTGCGCGCCCGGGACAAGCTCATGCGGACCGCCGAGCGACTGTACGCCGAGCACGGCTTCGCCGGCGTCTCCATGCGGATGATCCGCGAGGCGGCCGGGCAGCGCAACAACTCCGCCGTGCAGTACCACTTCAGCTCACGGGACGAGCTGATCGTCGCCATCCTGGAGCAGCACGCGGCCGCGGTCGAACGGCACCGGTCCCGGCTGGTGGCCGTACTGGAGGCGCGGGGGCAGGCGTCGCCGCGCGAGTGGATCGCCTGCGTCGTCGAGCCCGGCATCGAGCACCACGTCGAGCTCGGCACCCCCTCCTGGTACGGGCGCTTCCTCGCGCAGGCCGTCGTGGAGCCGGGGCTGCGCGAGCACGCGCGGCGGGCGTACACCTGCACGCCCTCCTTCCAGCGCCTCGACCGCCTCCACCCCTCCGCCGGAGCGGGGCGGGACACCGAGCTCACCGAGCGGCACGCGGCCATGATCCGGCTGCTCCTCGTCCACATGAGCGCCGACCTGGAGACGGAGCTGGCCGCCGGGCAGGCCACGCGGGACGAGGCGGAACGGGCCTGGCGGCGCCTCGGTGACAACCTCGTCACCGCCGTCCTCGGCCTCAGCTCCGCCCTGCTACCTGGCTGACCCGCCTCACCGGCCTCACCACCTGGCCCGCCTCACCACCTCGTCCGGCCTTACCACCTCGGCGGGGGCGGGGGCGGGGGCGGGGGAGGGGGGACGCGTCTGCGGCGGAGCACCAGGAGGGCGACGACCCCCGCCACCACGAGCGCCGCGAGCAGCACCAGCAGCCCCTTGGCGAGCAGGGCGAGCGCGCCGGCCACCCGTGAGAGCATCCGCGCCCGGGGCGAGCGGTCCGCGCTCGGCGCGCTGCCCGTCAGCCAGCGCGTCTTCCCGGCCCCGGCCGTCGTCCTCCCCGCCCCGGCCGCCGCCGTCCCCGGCAGGCTGTCCCATCTGGCATGCAGGCCGGACTCGCCTGCCTGCCGGACGGTCAGCCGGCTGAAGTCGACCCCGCCGTAGAAGTACGAGTAGCGCAGGCCGCCGCGATCCCTGGTGACCTTGAACTCGCCCCGCTCGTACGAGCGCACATAGGCGTCGAACACCTGCCGCGGGCTCCACTCCTGCCGCGACCGCCACGGCCGCACGTCCCCCTTGTCCACCAGCGAGGCGTACGTCGTGGGCCCAGTCCTGCTGCGCCGGCGGTACCACTCGGCGGCCACCCGGCTCAGGTAGACCCGCCGTAGCGCCGCGTACTCGGGCGCGGTGTTCACCGCCTCCCGCACGCGCGGCAGGATCAGCGTCCGGAACACCCGCTCGGCCCGCTCGCCGTCGGCGGCCGACTGCCCCGCGCAGCTCTTGCCGAGCTCCCCGCCAGGCCGCCGCGCCGACAGGTATTCGTTCTCCAGCTTCACCTCAAGGGGCGCGTCGAGGATGTAGAGCTCGTCGCCCCGTTCGTGCACCGAGGCGGGGGCGGGCACGATCCACTGCCGGAACACCAGGCACTTGCCCCGGGTGCCCTCCCAGAACCGGCGGCCGAGCGCCGTGTCGGGGTGGATGAGCTTCGCCACGGTCTTCTTCATGTGCAGGTCCGCCTCCAGCAGGATGCGGCCCGCGTCGGTGGTGCCGAAGTCGGCGTCGATGATCCGGTCGGGCTCGGACGGGTTGAGGTTGACGGTGAACTTGTGGGCGGGCAGCGCCAGCCACACGAAGAAGGCGTCCGAAGCCTGCCGCGTCACCCGGAACCCGGCCCCCGCCGCCGGCTGGCCCTTGGTCTGCTTCGCCCCGGTCCCGGCGGGGGTGAAGCCGTACCTGATCCCGGCGGGGTCGTCGGTGCCGGCGTCGGCGAAGTAGCGCAGCTCCAGCGCGGAGAAGTCGACGCCGCCGAGGTCGTCGCCCTTCAGCGCGCCGGCCAGCGTGCCGTCGGAGCTCGGGGCAGATGAGGGCGGGGCGTTCGAGGGCGGCACGGGCGGGGTCACCATGTCGGGGCGCGGCCTGAAGATCGTCGGGATGCTCCGCCTGCCCTCCGCCGGGTCGGCGGCCAGCGCGTCCAGGTCGAGGGCGAACGCGTCGGCCTTGATCGTGTTGCCGAGCGCCTCCTTCAGCGCCGCCCAGAGCTGCCCCTGCGAGTCGGCGGAATGCACCACGCGCGCGTTGGTGCCGGCCACCAGCGCCCGGCAGTTCGCGCTGCTCGGACTGCACGGGGCGAGGTCGGTGTAGAGGACGAGCAGCCGCTCGACGGGCAGCTCACGGGCCCGGCCGCCTTTCACCACGCGCGGCTCGGAATGCTCGATGACGGTGCCGAACAGGCCCTTCGCCGTCTTGTTCGCATTGAAGCGGGGAATGGCGAGAATGGTGCGGGTGCCGGGCGGCAGCTCCAATTGCCGGAGTAGCGCCGGATTGGTGCGCTTGAGCGTTTCGACGCTCGTGACGAACCGGCTGTCGAAGGCGGCCGGATCGCAATCGGTGATGTCGAAGAAGCCGACCGCGACGTTCATGCTGCCGTTGAACGCCTCGCGCCCCGGGGTCTGGTGCGTGGGATCGACATCGCGTCCGAAGTCGGGGTCCACGTCCATCATGTCGCGATAGGTGAACGCGATCTGCGCGAGCGGGTCGGTGAACGCGATCCGCTCGGGTTTGGTCCCGGCGGCCGGGGGAAGGGGCGGCTGATAATGCTCCGGACATATGCCTTGAACTGCCGCGTAAGCGGGCGTGACGCCGGATGTCAGCGCCATTGCCGCGACGACGGCGATAATCGAGCGCGACCATTTCCCGGCGAGGCTCATGACGTCAATGGTGCCAAAAGAGCGGGCCACGAGGAAACATGATTGTCGACGACCAGTGAAGACAATTGTGGGCGATTCCCTGGCATACGGCGGCATGACGTGCGGCGCGACGGGCGTACCACGGGTGGCTCTTGCCCGCGTAGGCTTTCCGCCAAGCCGCCGCGGGGGTTCCGCGACGGCCCGGACGAGACGTCCGGCCTGGATCACGGACCATGAGGGGAAAGCGGTGACGGCTCTCGCGATCGAGGTGGAGCGCCGGTCGGGCTACTGGCTGCTGACCTTGCGCGGCGAGCTCGACAGGCAGACCCAGCCCGACCTGTCGCGCGCGTTCGACGAGCTGCTCGGCGCGGCGCCGCACGGCGCGGAGTGCCCGCACATCGTCTGCGACCTGGGCGGCCTGGTCTTCTGCGACTCCAGCGGGCTGCGCGCGCTGGTCATCGCGCAGGAGCGGGCGCGGGAGCGGAGCGGCGGCCTGCGGCTCATCGAGGTGAACCCGAGCATGGCGGCGCTGCTGGAGATCACCCGCCTGGAGGAGCAGCTGCCCGCCTACGACGACCTCGACCACGCCACGAACGGGCTGAGCCATCCGGAATGACCGCCGTGCCGGGATCAGGAGCACCCGCCTCCCTCTCCAGGGGGCGGGGGGACCCATACTGGACGGATTCGCCCGTGAGCCGCCGCACGTTGACGAGACGGGACATGAGACGTTGAGCGACCTGCTCGAACTGAGCCTCCCCACCGGCACGGACCTGGCCGCGGTCCGGTCGGCGCTCCGCGATCACGCCCTGACCTCCGGCATGACGGCCAGACGGGTGGAGCTGCTGGTCCTGGCCGTCAACGAGGCCGTCACGAACGTGCTGGACCACGGAGGGGAGGGCGGCAGGCTGGTCGCCCGCGCCGGCGACCGGGGCATGGTCGTCGAGATCCTGGACGAGGGCGGCACCCTCCTTCCCGAGCACCTGAGGCGGCTCCCGGCCCCCAACCCCACGCGCGGCATGGGCCTGTTCATCATCCGCAGCGTCTGCGACCGGGTCGACCTCGACCACCCGGGCGGCCACTCCCGGCTCCGCCTCTACATGGACTACGCCGGTCCGATCGCTCACTGAGCGGCGCCGCGTCCGACCCCGTCGACTTTCACGAAAAACTTTTCCGTAATAGGATTTCGTCAGGACGTGCGCACACTCATCCGCGACCACCAGGAGGATCAATGGAGCAGGTGCGTTCCTCCCCGGCGGACCGGTCCTGGACGTTCCTGACCAACCACGCCCGGGTGCTGACCGAGATCGCCCGCGATCCCGGCGCGCGAGTGCGCGACATCGCGGCCGCGATCGGCATCACCGAACGCGCCGCCCAGAACATCGTGACCGATCTGGAACGCGCCGGCTACATCACCCGCACCCGCGTGGGCAGACGCACTCGCTACAGCGTCGACGCCAGCCGCCCGTTCCGCCACCCGGCCGACGCCGACCACCAGATCGAAGGGCTGTTGTCCCTGTTCCGCGACGACCACCCGCCCGGCCAGGAGCGACCGGACGGAGACCCCGACCGCCGCGCCACCTCTCTACCGTCGTGACAGGAGCCACCCGGTGCCGATGACCACCGACGAATCCACGTACGAACTGCCCGGCGGTGGCACGCCCGACTGGCTGACCGTCCGGGTCGAGGAGCGGGACGGGCACGCCGTGGTGCGCCTCGACGGCGAGCTCGACCTCCTCACCCGCCCGCTGCTGAGCGCCGCCTGCGACGACCTGCTGAGCCGCGGCGTACGCAGGATCGTCATCGACGCGACCGGCCTGAGCTTCAGCGACTGCGCCGGGCTGAGCGCGCTGCTCGGCGTGCGGCGCGAGGCGTGGCGGCGCGGCGGCTCCCTCGTGCTGACCGGCGTGCACGGCATGCCGGCCCGCCTGCTCGCCATCACCGGCGCCGCCGCCACCCTGCTGCCCGCCGAGACCACAGGCCCGGCCCAGGCCGTCGGCGAGTAACCGGCCCCGCCTGGGCGGGTGAGCGGCGGCGGGTCAGCAGGTAGGTGGTGACAGGCGGGCCGGGGTGCGGGTGTCCTTCCGCTCGGTGGGAACCACCCCCTGCGACGCCCCTTCCCGCGAGCCCTCCTGCGACCCGAGGAGGGCTCTGGTGAGGGCCTGGTCGTCGCCCGCCATCGCCCGCAGCGCCGTGTCGAAGTGCTCGTCGGTGAGCGTGGGCGCGCCGGCGCGCAGCGCGATCATGATCACCCGCCGCAGCAGCTCCTTCACGAAGGACGCCGTCACGCCCTCGGTCGCGGCGACCACCTTGCCGGTGTCGGCGTCGATCTGCCGGCCGCGCGCGTACAGCCGGACCAGCCGCTCCCGCGCCGCCGCGTCCGGCCTGGGCACCTCCACCGCGAGGTCCACCCGTCCCGGCCGCTGGACCAGGGCCCGCTCCAGCGCCTCGACCCGGTTCGTGGTCAGCACGAACGTCACGTCCGCGTCCCCGCCGATGCCGTCCATCGCGTCCAGCAGGGAGAACAGCAGCGGGCTGGTCTCGTGGTGGCCGCGGTCCTCGGCGATGAGGTCGACGTCCTCGATGATCACGAGGGACGGCTGCAGCCTGCGGGCCAGCGCCACCGCGTAGTCGAGGCGCCGCATCGCCGGCCCGGTGATGAGCACCGCCGTGTGCTCGCGCAGGCGCCCGATCAGGTACCGGGTGGTGTGGGTCTTGCCCGTTCCCGGCGGCCCGTACAGCAGCAGGCCGCGGCGCAGATGCTGGCCGGCGGCGGTGAGCCGGTCGGCGAGCTCGGCGACGCCGACGATGTGCTCCTCGATGGTCTCCAGCCGTCCCTCCGGCAGCACCACCTCCTCGGCGGCCAGTTCGGGGCGGGGCAGGAAGGTGAGCAGCTCGTTGTCCCGGTGCTCGCTGAAGCCGAAGCTGAGCACCTGGCCGCGGAACGGGTCGTGCGCCCGCTTGAGCCGGTCGATCTCCTCGCGCACCGCCGTCGCGGTGCCTCGCTCGGTCGCGAGCACGGTGAGCAGGCTGTGCGGTTCGTAGTCCTCGCGGTCGCTCAGCGCGAGGACCACCGGCGTGCCGTCCGGCGCGACGGTGGCGACCAGGCCGAGCTGCACGACCTCGATCGTGGCGTCGGGCCCGACCGGGGCCGTGCCGTAGTCGGGGCGGCCGAGCAGCCGGCTTCCGTCGCGCATCGCCGCCAGGAGCATGTTGATGACGCTCTCCCAGCGGCGCTCGCCGCCGACGATGCCGAACCAGCGGGCGTCCGGGGAGTGCCGGTCGAGGTAGAGGTCGGTGGCGGTCTGCAGCGCGGCGTGCTCGTAGAGGCGGTATCTCTCCTCGACGACCACCACGTCACTGAGCGGGCAGCCGAGGTGTTCGGTCACCTTGGTGATCAGGGGGGAGGCGGCGTTGTCCGCGCCGATGCTCTCGGCCACGGCGGTGTAGACCTGCCGCAGGCTCTCGGCCAAGGCGCGCGCGCTCGCGGGATCGATGTCCGTCACGGTCGCCATCATGCCGCACGGGCTGACAGCCGCGCTTGGCGTTATTTAACGTGTTTTGTCGGCATCTTGGCCGCTCGGTCGTTCGTCGGTCTCCACTGAGGGCATCCGCGTGTACGGGGAGTAGCGAACCGCTTCTCTCCGTGACACGCAGAAAGGGAAGTCCGATGGCTCAGGACGCGCGCAAGCCGAAGAGCGGCGACAAGGACAAGAACAAGGGCAAGGCCAAGGGCACGATGCCGGGCCGCAACGGCGCCGACAAGAAGCCGGGCGCCGCCAAGCCCGAGGACTGGAAGAACAACGTGCCGGGCGACCAGGGCTGACGCCTGACGTGCGGGTGCCCTGCGGCTTCTGCCGCAGGGCACCTTGCGTTGTCCGGGATGACGCTGGCGGGATCAGTCGCCGGACTCGCTCATCAGCCGGGTCCAGAAATGCTGCAGCTCCTCGGCGATGTAGCGACGGTAATGAATGCGCTGCCGGCCGTCGTCGTCCCGGTAGACCGAGACCTCGGTATAGGGCGTCCCATCGTCGATGAAACCCGTATGGAGCTGCGCCCAGTCTTCCGCGCGCGGTGTCCACTCCGGAAAAGCCAGCGTAGCGGCGCGGTCCCGGATGGCGATGTGCCAGCGTTCTTCCCCCAATATGGCCATACTCCACGGTGCCAGAGTGACGGTCAGGACCGGGCAAAACACCCCGCCGCAGAGGGTCAGAGCGTGGCCGTCTCCGACGTCCCGCGCGCCGCCGCCCGGACCCGGGACCAGGCCACGGCCAGCAGGACGACGGCGGCCACCGAGAAGGCCGCGTTCCCGGCCAGGTCCACCGCCGGGGTGGCGGGCAGGGCCGGTGGCTGCAGGAAGGAGTGCCAGGCGTAGGTGAGCAGCCAGCCCGCGCCCAGCGCGAACCGCTGCGCCAGCCCCCAGCCCGCCCGCCTGGCCCAGCGGGCGACGAGCGCGTACGCCGCCGCGTACAGGACCAGGTTCGCGGCCACGGCCGGCCACGCGCCGAGGGTGTCGATCGTCAGCGCGGCCAGCCAGAAGGCGAGACCCGCCACCAGCGTGAGCCCCAGCACCGGCCACGGCCCCGGCACCCACCCCCGCACCTGCCCCCGCGCCCCCTCCGCCACTTGCTCTGGCGCCTGCCCCTGTGCCCGCTCCGCCACTGGCTCTGGCGCCTGTCCCCGTGCGCGGCGCAGGGCGAGGGCGGCCAGCAGGGCCGCCACCACGGCCGCCCCCGCGAGCTGCCCGGCCGACGGGCGGTAGACGTCCGGGTTCGTCAGCCCGGTCGCCACCGCGCCCAGCACGTACAGCACCCCGGCCACGACCAGGCCGGGCCGGCCCAGCCACGGCTCCTCCGCCCTGGACGGCACCAGCGCCTCCATGACCGCGATCGGCGCGAGAACGCTGCCCGCCGCGTGCACGCCGCCCAGCACGAACGTCGTCCACCAGGCGCTCATGCCCACGCCCGGCAGCCACGCGTACGACGCCAGGTCCATCCCGGCGAAGTGCGGGTCGAACAGGGACCGGGTGAGCAGGCCCTCCTCCACCACCCCGTACGCGACCGCGAGCAGCACCATGCCCGGCCAGCCCGCGCCCCCGCGGCGGGCCAGCTCGCGGATGAGCAGGGTGCCGCCCCCGTACAGCGGGGCCAGGACGATCAGCGCGGGCAGCGCGGTGACGGGCAGGTTCCCCAGCAGGAACTCACCTGCCAGCGGGGACAGCACGAAGAGCCCGAGAGCGGGCAGAAGGCGTTTTCCCATGCCTCCAGCGTCGCCGGGGCCGGTCGGGGCCGGTAGTGACGTTCGTCAGCAGGGCGCGCGGGTCAGAGCCAGCCCTTGGCCTCGGCGGCGCGGGCGGCCTCGGCGCGGTTGCGGGCGCCGAGCTTGCCGATGGCCGACGACAGGTAGTTGCGCACGGTGCCGTCCGACAGGTGGAGGCGGCGGGCGATGTCGGCCACGGTGCCGCCTTCCGTGGCGGCCCGCAGGACGTCCCGTTCCCGGCCGGTCAGCGGGTTCGCGCCGGTGGAGACGCTGGCGGCGGCCAGCCTGCGGTCGAACACCCGGCCGCCCGCGTGCACCCGCCGCACCGCGTCGGCCAGCTCTCCGGCGCGCGCGTCCTTGACGACGTACCCGGCGACGCCGGCGTCCATGGCCCGCCTGAGGTAGCCCGGCCGGCCGAACGTGGTCAGGATGATCACGCGTACGCCCGTCAGGTCCCCGGCGACGGTGAGGCCGTCGCGGCCGGGCATCTCGATGTCGAGCAGCACCACGTCGGGGCGGAGCGCGGTGACGGCCGGGGCCACCTCGTCGCCTCGGCTCACCTGGCCGACCACCTCCAGGTCCGGCTCCAGGCCGAGCAGCGCCGCCAGCGCCTCGCGTACGAGGTGCTGGTCGTCGGCCAGGAGCACCCGGATCACGCGGGTCACGTCGGTCATGTCGGTCACGCCGGTCATGCGGCCGCGCCCGTCAGCGGCAGGCGGGCGCTCAGCCGGAAGCCGCCGCCCTCGGCGGGACCCCCGTCCAGGACGCCGCCCGCCACCTCGACCCGCTCGGCCAGCCCCCGCAGCCCGTTGCCTGCCGCGCACGCGACGTCCGTACGGCATCCGCCGCCGTCGTCGCTGACCTCCGCATACGCCTCCCCACCCCGCACCCCCAGCCGGATCCGGCAGTGGCGGGCCCCGCTGTGCCGGACCACGTTCGTCGTCCCCTCCCGTACCACCCAGGCGAGCACCGGCTCCACGTCGGCGGGCAGCGGCCCGGCGGCCACCTCCAGCCGCACCCCGGCGGTGGCGAGCGCGCGCCGCGCCCCGTCCAGCTCGTCGGCCAGTGACAGCTCCCGGTAGCCGGTGATCGCCTCCCGCACGTCCGTCAGCGCCTGCCGGGACAGCTCCTCCACCTCCTCGGCCTCCGCCCGCGCCCGTTCCGGGTCGGCGGTGACCAGCCGCGCCGCGAGCTGGCTCTTCACCGTCATGACCGCCAGGCTGTGACCGAGGAGGTCGTGCATGTCGCGGGCGAAGCGCAGCCGCTCGTTGTCCACGGCCAGCCGCTCGACCTCGGCGTTGGCCTGGCTGAGCGCCCGGTTCGCCGACTCCAGCCGGAGGAAGGCGCGCATCGCGAAGGCGAAGATCACGCCTTGCAGCGGGAACCACCAGCGTTCGGCCAGCGACAGGTCGAGCAGCAGCGGGAACGCCAGCGTGACGGCCAGGATCGTGGCCCCGGCCGCCACCGGCAGCGCCCGCTCAGGCAACGACACGGCCACCGCCGCGATGAGGAAGAACCACATCGACAACAACCACAGCTCGCCCAGCAGCGGCGTCATCGCGGCGGCGACCACGTACAGCAGGGCCAGCGCGACCAGGCCCCCCGTCTGGCGCGAGCGCTCCACGCACCACATGACCCACAGGTAGAGCCCGATGAAGGCGGCCAGCCCGGCCGCCGCCAGCGCCACCCGCCCGGGGGAGGGGGAGGAGGCCAGGAACGTGGGCAACGGCCACACCAGGACGACGAGGTAGAGACAGTTCCACAGCCTGCCCTTCACGCCAAGCAGCCTATACAGCCCGCCGCCGGCCGTCCCCTGACGAATGTCACCTCACACCGACGAAAGCGGACGCGGCGGCCGGTCCGGCCGCCGCGTCACGGAAGGGGGGACGTCAGCTCGCGCTGCAGGAGACCGTCGGCCAGGTGTAGTTGCCGTTGTGCTGGATCGTCACCCCCCAGTTGTTGCCGCTGCCGTTGGGCCGGGCGGTGAGGGTCTGGGCGTTCGGGTAACTGGCGCTGATGTTCCAGGTGGCGATGACCTTCGCGGGGGAGGGGACGTTCATCGTCACGGTCCAGTTGCTGGATCCGCTGACGGCGACGTTGAGGTTGTAGCGGTCGCTCCACTGCTGACCGGCGGAGAGCGTCGCGGAGCAGCCGCCGGTGCCGCCACCGCCACCGCCGCCCCCGCCGCCTCCGGAGGAGCTGCCGATCGTGATGTTGGAGTTGCCGCTGCTCTGGTAGCCCTCCGTCGCCAGGATCTGGTAGTCGTGGCTGCCGAGGCTCATGCCGTTGCGGGCCCAGGCGTCGAAGTGGTTGCCTGCGGTGATGGTCCCGCCGGTCCGCTTCGACTGCCGGACGCTCCAGTACTGGTTGAAGGTCTTGTTGCCCTCGATGGAGGGGGCGTTGTAGCGGGTGGTCTGGTAGATGTCGTACGTGCCGCCGTCGCTGGTCACGGTGCCCTTGTACGTCCCGGTGGGCCGGTAGGTGCCCCAGTTGTCGACGATGTAGTACTCGATGAGCGGGTTTCGCGTCCACCCGTAGAGGGTCAGGTAGGCGTTGCCCGACGGGTTGAAGCTGCCGGAGTAGGTCACGGTCCTGCGGGCGCCGGTGCTCCAGCCCTTGCCGGCGACGAAGTTGCCGGTGTTGCTCCAGGACGTGCTGTAGTTGCCGCCGGAGCCGAGGTTCATGGAGACGGTGCCCTGGCTGTCGGTCCAGAACGAGTAGAAGTAACCGTTGTTGGTGCCCGTCTGGTTCGAGGTGACGGTCGTGTCGGCGCCGGCGGTGCCGGGGAGGACCAGCGCGGACAGGATCAGCGCGAGGGCCGAGGCGCCGCCGAGTAGCAGCCGGAGACGGCCGCCGCGGCGGGATCGGTGACGGGTCGGGACGTCGTTCATCGGATCTCCTCCACCACAGTTGCCATCGAAAATATCGGCGAACTGGCGAAAGTATCGAACCCGTCAAGAGGGCTGTCAATGGCTCGAATGGTCGTGGCTGCCCCGGCTGGACGTCCACGGTTTCCGCGATCAGGGATAATGCCTCCGACAGCTCTTGAAAGTTTCGGATAGTTTCCGAACAAGGAGAAGGCCGCGCCCCTCAGGAACGCGGCCTTCTTGATCGAAGGTCAGGCCTTGCCCGCGACCTCCTGCTCGGCGGCCTCACCGGCCGGCTCGGGCAGGTCCAGGCTGTCGCGCAGCTTGGCGGGCCGCAGGAACGCCGCGGCGATCAGGCCGACCACGGCGATGCCCGCCGAGACGAGGAAGATGTGGCCGGTGGCGTCGCCGTACGCGGCCCGGACGATCTCCTTGATCGGCTCCGGCATCTCGGCGATGTTGAGGCTCTTGCCCGCCTGGCTTCCCGTGACCGGGATGCCCGCCTTGGCGAGGCCCTCGGTGATGCTGGTCGCCACCCGGTTGGCCAGGATGGCGCCGAGCACCGACACGCCGACGGTGCCGCCGAGCGAGCGGAAGAACGTGATCGCGCCGCTGGCCGCGCCGATCTCGCGCAGCGGGACGGTGTTCTGGATGACCAGCACCAGGTTCTGCATGGACATGCCGACGCCGACGCCGACGGCCAGCATGTAGAGCGACACCAGGACCAGGGACGTCTGGTGGTCGATGGTCGACAGCCCGACGAAGCCCGCCAGCAGCACGACCAGCCCGACCAGGATGTACGGCTTCGTCTGCCCGCTCCTGGACACCATCCGGCCGCTGATCGTCGAGGAGAACAGCACGCCGACCATCATCGGGATGGTCAGCAGGCCCGCGGCGGTGGGACCGTACCCGCGGCCGATCTGGAAGTACTGGCCGAGGAACACCGCGCCGCCGAACATCGCCATGCCGACCGCGAGGCTGGCCAGGATGGCGAGGGCCGGGTCGCGGCGGCGGACGACGTGCAGCGGCACGACCGGCTCGCGCACCTTGGACTCCACCAACGTGGCCAGGGCGAGCAGCACCACGCCGCCGCCGACCATGGCGGCCGTCTGCCAGGACAGCCAGTCGAAGGAGTTGCCGACGAAGGTCACCCAGATGAGCAGGACGCTGACGCCCGCGGCGATGAGGGCGGCGCCCCAGTAGTCGATGCTCACGTCCGTGCGGCGCACGGTGGGCAGGTGCAGGGTCTTGGCCAGCAGCGCGAAGGCGGCGACGGTGAACGGCACCGCGATGAAGAAGCACCAGCGCCAGCCGAGCCACGAGGTGTCGGCGATGAAGCCGCCGAGCAGCGGGCCGCCGACGGTGGCCACGGCCATGACCGCGCCGAGGTAGCCGTTGTAACGGCCGCGCTCCTTCGGGCTGATCATGGCGGCGATCACGACCTGGGCGAGGATCTGCAGCGCGCCCATGCCGAGGCCCTGGAGCGCGCGGAAGGCGATGAGCTGCCCGGTGTTCTGGGCGAAACCGCAGGCCAGCGAGGCCACCATGAAGATCACGATGGCGATCTGGAGCAGCAGCTTCTTGTTGAACAGGTCCGCGAGCTTGCCCCAGATCGGGGTCGAGGCGGTCGAGGCCAGCAGGGACGCGGTGACGACCCAGGTGTACTGCGACTGGCTGCCGTTCAGCGCGCCGATGATCTGCGGGAGCGCCACCGAGACGACGGTGCCGCTGATCATGGCCACGAACAGCACGAGGAGCAGGCCGCTCAGTGCTTCGAGTACCTGCCGATGGGTCATCGGCTCCGCCGCGGACGGCGCTGCCGGCTGTGCGCTCACGCGCAACCTCCTGTGGGGGAACGAACGTCAGGGAATGGTCCCGGATCGCGGGACCTGGACACCCTACATGCACATCGGGAAACTTTGCGCACTGGGCATATATTCCCGGCGGGTAGACTTCTCTCCATCATGAGCAGCACGCCAGGGCTGCGTGAGCGCAAGAAGGCCGAGACCCGCCAGGCGGTTCACGAGGCAGCGCTCCGGCTCACCCTCGAACACGGACTCGACAACGTCACCGTCGAGGCCATCGCCGACGCCGCCAACATCTCCCGCCGCACGTTCAGCAACTACTTCGCCGGCAAGGAGGACGCCCTCCTGTACGGCGACGAGCAGCGGTTCGGCACGCTCGTGCGGCGCGTACGCGACCAGCCGCCCGAGCGGACCGCCTGGCAGGCGCTGCGCTCCGCCCTGGAGGTCCTCTACGACGAGGCCGGCGGCGGCGACCGCGAGCTGCTCGTACGCACCCGTCTCGCCATGCGCCACCCCTCCCTGCTGGCCCGGCAGCTCACCGTCCGGGTCCGGCTGGAGAACGAGCTCAGCGAGGCGGTCACCGGCCGCGCCCTGCCCGACGGCGTACGCCCCGAGGTGATCACCGCGGCGTTCCTGGCCGCCCTGCGCGTCGCCACCCAGTGGTGGTGCGCGGGCAACGACGAACGCGACTTCCGCCAGCTCATCGACCAGGCACTCGACCAGATCGCGGGCCGGTTCCGCTGACCCCGGCCCGCCGCTCTACGCTGGTCCGCGTGCTGATCCGCCCGAGAACCCCCGGTGACCTGGAGGCGTGCGTCAAGGCCCTCGCCGGCGTGCACGCCGCCGACCGCTACCCCGTGGACTGGCCGGACGACCCCGGCGGCTGGCTGACGCCTGGCGGGCTGGAGCGGGCATGGGTGGCCGCCGAGGACGGGGCGGTGCTCGGGCACGTGGGGCTGACCGCTGACCTGGAGGTCACCCGGCTGTTCGTCGTCCCGGCCGCGCGGGGGCGGGGGCTCGCCGAGCTGCTTCTCGACGCCGCCCGCGCCGCGGCGCGCGGGCGGCCGGTCACGCTGGAGGTCTCCTCCGAGGGGACGGCGGCCATCGCCCGCTACGAGCGCTCCGGCTGGCGCCGCACCGGCAGCAGCCGCGCCACCTGGCTGAACGCGGCCGGCGAGCCCGCACTCCTGCACCACTACGTGAGCCCGCCCCCGCACTGACCCGCCCCCGCACCGATCCCCCGCAAAGACCTGGCAAGGTTCGCGCCCTCCGGGTCGGGCCGCGTCGCCGGACGGGGTAGACGTCCCGGGAAGCGGGACGAACGCGGAGGCGAGGATGAGGCTCACCGTGGCGCGAACGGCGCCCGCCGCCCGCACGCCCGCACCCGGCTGATGCCCGCTGGCCCGGCGGGACCGGCCCCGCCGGCCGGGGGCGGCCACCCGGCCGGAGGCGGTCACTCGGCTGGAGACGCCGCCGCGCCCCAGGACGGCCCGCCGTCCGGCGGCGGGTGGCTGACCCTGCTGGCCGTCACGCTCACCATCGGCACCGGGACGCTGGACGTGGCCGGCTTCGCCCGCCTCGGCGGCGTGTTCAGCAGCGTCATGACCGGCAACCTGGTGGTGTGCGGGTTCGCGATCGGCACCGCCGCCTTCGCGCAGCTCCTGACCGGGGTCACGGCCATCGGCGGTTACGCGGCGGGCGTCCTCGCCGGCACCCGCCTCACCAGCCGGTTCCGCGGCCGACGGGAGGCGGCGGCGGGCGGGGCCAGGTGGAGGTGCCCGCGAGGGGTGATCGTGGCGCTGGCGGCGGAGCTGGCCGTGCTCGCCGTGTTCGCCACCGGCTGGGTGGTCGCCGGCGTCAGGCCCGCCGCCGGGCCGCTGCACGCGCTGCTCGCCCTGGCGGCCGGGGCGATGGGCCTGCAGAGCGCGGCGATGCGCGGGCTCGGCGGCGGCCACAGGGTGTCGACGACGTACCTGACCGGGACGCTCACCGGGGTCGTCGCCGCGCTCATCACGGTCGGCCGCCCGCAGGGGGCCCGGCTGCGCGACCTGTCGGTCCTGGCCGCGGTCCCGGTCGGCGCCGCCGGGGGAGCGCTGGTCCTCGCGTACGCGCCCGCCGCCCTTCCCGCCATCCCTCTGGCGACGGTGCTGACCGCCGTGACGGTGTCGACCCTCCTGCACCGCTCCGGATCATGAACCGCGGACCCCTTGTGCTCTACTAGATGTAGTACTACGAAAAGTAGAGGGATGGGTCATGCGCATCGTCATCGTGGGAGCCGGCATCGCCGGGCTGGCGGCGGCCAGGGGATTACGTACGGCGGGACACGAGGTCACCGTCCTCGAACGCGCGCCCGCCCTGCGCGACGGCGGCTATGCGATCGTCCTGTGGAGCAACGGCACCGCCGTCCTGCGCGACCTCGGCGTCCCCCTGGACGGCCTGGGCCGGCGGCTCGACGCCCTGGAGGTGCGCAGCGCCCGCGGCCGGCCGGTGATGACGGTGGACACCGCCCGGCTGGAACGCGAGCTCGGCGCGCCGACGATGGTCGTCCCCCGCCGCACCCTGATCGCCCGGCTCGCCGAGGGCCTGCCGGAGGACACCGTACGCTTCGGCGCCCGCGTCACCCGGCTCCACGACGACGGCCGGACCGTCCGCGCCGAGACCGAGGACGGCACGGAGCACACCGGCGACCTGCTCATCGGCGCCGACGGCGTCAACAGCCCGGTCCGCGCCGCCCTCTTCGGCGCCGCCCCCGGAACCGGCGCCCGCCCGACCGGCGCGGCCACCTGGCAGGGGCTGATCCCCGCCCCCTTCGACCTCGGCTCCCGCTCCCGGCTCTTCCTCGGCCGCCACGGTCTCGTCGGCCTGCACCCGGCGGGCGACGGCATGCTGCAATGGCTCATCGACCTGCGCCTGCGGCCCGGCGACGAAGCCGGCCCCGAACGCGCGCTGGCCGAGCTGCGCGAGCGGTACGCGGCCTACGCCCCGCCCGTCCCCGCCCTGCTGGCGGCGCTGTCCGAGAAGGACCTCGAGCTCTTCCCCCACACCCGGCGCCGCGCTTCCCTCCCCTGGGGGCGCGGGCGCAGCCTGCTCATCGGGGACGCGGCGCACGCCATGCCGCCCATCCTGGCCCAGGGCGCGGGCCAGGCGCTGGAGGACGTCGCGGCGCTGGCCCACACCCTCGCCGGAGCTACCGGAGAGGACGCCGCCGCGGCGCTGCCCGCGTACGAGCGCGCCCGCAGGCGGCGGGCCGTCCTGGCCTCGGCGGCCGCCACCCGGGGCGTCGCGACCGCAGGGCCGCGTACGGCGTTCCAGACCGAGACCGCCCTGCGCGGCGCCGTCGCGCTGCCCGACCGGCTGGCCACCTGGCTGTTCGGCCGGCTCGTCACGGGCGTCAGCAACCGGCTCGGCCGCTGACCCGCGTACCCGCCCGGGCCGCAAGGATCTTCAAGACCGGGCGGGCCCGCACGCCCGATGCTGCGGGGATGACCACTCTCGTTCCCCCGCCCGGCACGGCGCTCCGGCCGGGCCGGATGCTGGCCGTGCTGCTCACCGGGCAGGCCATGGCGTCCATGGACGGCTCGATCGTGTCCGTGGCGGCCGAGACCATCCGCGCCGAGCTGCACGCGGACGGCGCGGCCGTCCAGCTCGTCGTGTCGGGCTACCTGCTGACCACCGGCGTGCTCCTGGTCACCTGCGCCAGGATCGGCGACCTCGTCGGCCACCGGAGGGCGTTCCTGCTCGGGCTCGCCTGGTTCACGGCGGCGTCGCTGCTGTGCGGGCTCGCGCCGGGACCGGCCGCGCTGGTGGCCGCCCGGGTCGCGCAGGGGATGGGGGCGGCGCTGCTCACGCCGCAGATCTTCTCCCTCATCCAGCTCCACCACGAGGGCGCGGCCCGCCGCCGGGCGATCGGCGTCTACAGCATGGTGCTGGCCCTCGGGGTCGCGCTGGGCCAGGTCGTGGGAGGGCTGGTGGCTGGGGCCGACCTGTTCGGGCTGTCGTGGCGGCCGGTGTTCCTCGTCAACGTGCCGGTCGGCGTCGCCGTGCTGCTGGCGGGGCGGCGCGTGCTGCCGCGTACGCGGACCTCCGGGCCGGCCCGGCTCGACCCGGCCGGCGTCGCCGTCCTGACCGTCGCGATGACCGCGCTGACCGTTCCGCTCATCTTCGGCCGGGAACAGGGCTGGCCCGCCTGGGCGTGGCTCTCGCTCGCCGGCGGGGCTGCGCTGCTGGCGGCCTTCGCCCGGTACGAGGCCCGGGCCAGGCACCCGCTGCTGGACCCGGCGGCGCTGCGGCCGGCCGGGGTCAAGCCGGGCCTGGCCGCCTGCTGGATCGTCATGGGCTGCTACACCGTGTTCCTGCTCACGCTGACCCTGCACCTGCAGTCCGCGCTGAGGTTCCCACCGCTGCTCGCCGGGCTGGCGTTCGTCCCCTACGCCGTCGGCTTCGGCGCGCTCAGCCTCACCTGGGCCCGCTACCCGCGCCGGGTCCAGGCCGCCCTGCCGATCGCCGGGCCGCTCGCGTTCGCCGCCGGAGCGCTCCTGCTCGTGCTGCTCCTCCGCGACCGGTGGGAGCCGGTCGCGGCCGTCCCGCTGCTGCTCCTCGCCGGAGCCGGGCACGCCGCCGCGTACAGCCCGCTCATCGCCAGGATCACCACGCTGGTCGAGCCGCGGCTGGCGTCCGCCGTCTCGGCGCTGAACGCCACCGGGCCCGTGCTCGCCGGGGTGACCGCCGTCGCCGGGCTCGGCAGCGTCTACTTCGCCGCGCCGGCCTCGGCCGACGGCCTCCTGCGCGTCGTGGCCGCCGTCGCCGCCCTCCTCGCGGCAGGAGCGGCGTGCGCCGCCCGGGTCGCCGTGGCCGCCCGCGCCAGGCGGGCACTCGCGGACGACTGAATCGCCCGCTCCGCCCGCCTGCTCGCGGCTGATCAGCGTTTCATCCAGCGCCGCCCCGGCGGCAGGAACAGCGTCACCAGGGCGGCGGCCACGGCGAGGGCGAGAACGAGCAGAACGCGACGCATTGACTTCTCCTATGGGTGAAAACTGGCTGACAGACCACGAATACCCACAGTAGTTGTCCGATTACACCTGCCGATCAGTGCCGGTCCTGTCGCGGCAGCGTCACCTCGTACAGGACGAGCTGGATCGCCGCCGCGATCGGGATGGCCAGCAGCGCTCCCACGACGCCGAGCAGCGCCCCGCCGATCAGGGCCGCGATGATGGTGACCGCGGCCGGCACGTCCACGGACGACATCATGATCCGGGGTGCGATCAGGTAGTTCTCGATCTGCTGGTAGACGATGAAGAAGATCAGGCAGGCGATGCCCGTCGGCAGCGACACGAACAACCCGACGAGCGTCCCGATGGCCGCCCCGATCGTGGCGCCGACCAGGGGGATCAGGTCGGTGATCGCCACGATGAGGGAGAGCGCGAGCGCGTACGGCACGCGCGCGATCGACAGGAAGACGAACGTCGTGACGCCCGCGATCAGCGAGATCAGCAGGTTGCCCGCCACGTAGCCGCCGATCCGCTTGATGACCTCGTCGCCCAGCAGCCGGACGCGCTCGCGGCGGCTGGCGGGCACCAGCCGGTAGCCGAGCGAGGTGATCGAGCGCAGCGACGCCAGCAGGTACAACGTCAGGATCAGCACCGTCAGCGCCGAGAACACGGCGCTGACCACCACCCCGGCCGCGCCCAGCAGCCCGCCGAAGACCTGCCGCCCGAGATCGCCGCTCAGCAGGTACTGCTGCAGCCGGTCGAGCAACTGGTACTGCTGGTCGAGCGCGCGGACCTGCGGATGGTTCTGCAGCTCGCCGATGTAGGCCGGGAGCTGCGTGACGAAGTCGCCGGTCTGCGTGGCCAGCGGAGGCACCACGGCCACGCCGAAGCCGACGAAGAAGACGATCACAGCGGCGAAGACCGCCGTGATCGCCCACTGTCGCGACAGCCCGCGCTCCTCCAGCCGGGTCACGGCCGGGTTGAGCCCGATGGCGAGGAACAGCGAGACCACGATGAGGATCAGCACCGACGCCGACGCGGCCAGCGCCTGCACCAGCAGCCACGCGCTCAGCACCCCCAGCGCGGCGGTGAAGCCGAACGCGAACGGATGGCCGGTCAGGGCGCGCCCGGGGCGGCCGAAGTAGCCTTCGACCTCGCCGCGCCGCCCTCGCGAGGCGGCGGGCTCGCCCCGCACGTCGTCGGCGAGCAGACGGTACGCGTCCCGGTCGGCCGCGTCACCGGCCGCGTCACCGGCCGCGTCACCGGCCGCGTCGCCTGGGGCGCCGGTTGCGCCGGCCGGGGCATCAGCGGGCCCGTCGGCGGCGGCGCCGGCGGGGCTGGGGTGATCGGCGCCAGGGCCGGTCGGGGGGTGCGGGCGCGTCATCAGGAACCTCCGGGGAGACCCTCGCCTGCGGCCTCTTCTACGGGCCCCAGCCGGGGAGAACCGGCATGGCTACTTCCCGGCCGCCGCCGGATATTCACCCCGTGATGGAATCGTTGCCGGACGGCCAGGGCACCCCCTGCGGCCCGCCGTCACGTGTCACACTGCGGACATGACCCACACCCACGACGAGGACCCGGCCTGCGAGGTGGCCCACGGCGACGCCCCCGCGCAGGAGACCGGGCGCACGCTGGTCGCCGTCTTCGCGTCCCCGGTGGCCGAGTGCCTGCTGCGCCTCGGCGCCGAGCTGGGCTTCCGGCCGGTCCTGCTGGAGCCCGACCCGGCGCGCGGCCTCGACGGCTTCCCCGCCGTACGCGAGATCGGCGAGCACGTGGACACCACGGCCGACGTCGTGCTCACCGACCACCACCGCGACGAGATCGGCCCCGTCCTGCGCGACCTGCTCAAGTCGCCGGCCCGCTGGATCGGCATCATGGGCAGCCCCCGCCACGTCGGCCCGCACGTGCGGGCGCTGGCCGACCTCGGAGTGCCGCCCGAGGAGGTGGCCCGCGTCCACCGCCCGATCGGGCTCAACATCGGCTCCCGCACCCCGCCGGAGATCGCCGTCGCCACCCTGGCCGGGCTGCTCGCCGACCGCAACGGACGCCCCGGCGGGTTCGCCTTCTAGCGATGCCGCCCGGTGCCGCTCGCTCCCAAGCCGCCGCGCGGCCGGTCGGCAAGTGCTCGCGCCGGCGCACGGTGTGGACCCAGGGCGGCTGACGGTCAACGGCAGGCGTCCTCCTGCGCGAGCTGCCCGTGCAGCCGGCGGGCCGCGCGGACGAGCCCGCTCGACCCGGTACGCGCGGCGATGGCCGCGACCTCGGGGATCACGCCACGCGCCCCGGCCCACCCGGCCACCTCGGCGGCGAACTCCAGCATCCGGGTGTGGGCGGAGGTGGCCCGTTCGCCCGGCCCCGGCAGGTGGACCGGCAGCAGGCCGCTCATGATCTGCCAGACCTCCCTATGGACGCCCTGCCGCGCGCACTCGTCGAGTGCCCGCACCACCACGGCCGGTCTGACGCGGTCGAGCAGGCGCAGGCACCGCCCCAGTTGCCGGCCGCACTCGACGGCGGGCAGGGAGCCTGTGGCGACCGCGCGCAGCAGCGGCTCCCTGCAGCGTTCGGCGGACCAGCCCTCCTCGCCCAGCAGGATGCCCAGCAGCAGCGCCATCCCTTCACCCACCGGCCCCTCCTGGTGGCAGAGCCGGGAGATCTCCGGCTGCAGGCCGCCCGGCCCCCGCCAGTCGTCGTACAGATAGGGGACGAGGTGCATGGCCATGACCTCCCGGTCGGAGGGCAGCACGAGCCACCACACCGACTGGTAGTAGCTCACCCAGCGGCGGGACGGCGGGTCGCGGAACAGCGTGTCCACGAACGCGATCCCGGTCGGCTCGTGCCGGACGCGCGCCAGCGGGCGGACGCCGGGCGTCGCCGACCACTCGACGCCGGTCACGGGCTCGGGCCGGTGGGTCAGCCAGCGCGTCAGCGTGGCGCCCGCCTCGGAGGTAAGCCGGCCGGCGCGGGCCACCACGTCGGGGTCCACGGCGCGCGGCAGCCTCAGCAGCGCCTGCCCCAGATCGTCGGGCAGGGGCCGGACGCCGTCACGCTCGTAGCCTTCGAGCCTCGCGACCAGCTCGGCCGGGTCCAGGTGACCGGAGGTGCAGGTGGGGGTGGCCAGCAGGTAAGGCGGCAGCGCCCCCTCCACCAGCGCGGCATGGACCTCGGCGCAGCGCCGCAACAGGGCGAAGTGGAGCGGCGCGATCTGCCCCGGGCCGGGCAGCCGCCCCTCGGCGGTGAGCGCGACGGCCTCCCCGGCGGCGGCGCGGAGCAGGACCTCCGTCCACTGCTCCAGGCACAGCCACTCGCCCACCAGGCGCAGGTCCGTCACGTCGGCCGGCGCCCTCCTGGCGTGCGGGTGCCGGACGAAGCCGTCGAGCCAGCGCTCGAAGGCGAACTCGTGATCCAGCCGGTTGAAGGTGCCGGCCAGCGCCTCCATCGCGGGGCGGACCGGACGGCGGGCGGGCGCGTCGAACTTGGGCGGCTCGCCCGGCTCGAAGGCGTCGGCGGGCGCGGCCTCGGTCTCGACCGCGCCGTAGCCGGGGGCCAGGCGGGCCGCGAGGTCGGGCGGCAGGACGGCCGCCGCCTCCCGCACCGTCTCCGCGCCCACGGCCGACAACCGCCGCGCGTGCTTGACGGCCCAGCGGACCGCGCGCTCGCGCACCTCGTACGACTCGCACAGGAACGCCGAGGCGAGCGCCGGCGCCAGGTCGTCGAGGTCGCCGGCGGTGTCGCGGGCGGCCCGGTCGAGCAGCGTCAGCCCCGCCCGTACGAGCTTGCTCTCGGGCCGGAACAGCAGCGCCGTCACCGCCTCGCCGACCTCCTCTCCGCTCAGCGTGACGCCGGGCCCGCGCAGCATCCGCAGGGCCAGCTCGGCGACCGGGCCGGGGGCGGCGGGCAGCAGCCGCAGGTAGTCGCGGACCCGTTCCTGGTCGGGGGCTGGATCGAGCAGGTCGTGCAGCCGTACGAAGAAACGCAGGTCGACGGCGGTGCCGCCGCGCAGGAACCGGCGCAGGCAGCCTTCCACGAGCTGTTCGCGGCCGACCAGCGAGGTCTCGGCGAGCGGGCGCAGCCAGGACCGGCCGGAAGGGTCGTCGGCCCGGTCGTCGCGCAGCACCCGGCCCACGCCCTCCACCTCGAACAGCCGGGGGATCAGGTGCGGGGCGAGCGGGTCGGCGGTGAGGTCGGGCGCGGTGGACGCCCAGGCCACGACCAGCGGCTCGTGCGCGGGCGGCGCGCCGCCGGTGCGGCGCAGCAGCTCCAGCGTCAGCCCGGCGGTGCCGTTGTCGAGCTGGGCGCGGGTGCCGCGCAGCCGGGCGGCCAGGCGGGCGGCGAGGTCGGCCTGCCACTCCGCGGGCCGGGCGGCGACGACCCGCAGCAGCGGCTCGATCGGCATCCTCTCGCTCCATTCGGCGAAGTCGCGCCGGAGCAGCCAGTCGGTGACCGCCGCCGCGCCGCCCAGCGTGCCCGCTCCCGCGACGCGGAGCGGCGCGATCCAGACGTTGCGCATGCGCCAGTCGACGACCTGCTGGTGGTGGTGGTAGGGCCCCTCCCACCACCAGCCCTGCGCGACCTGCTCGGCCACGCCCCGGTCCACGTGCTCCCTGACGAACTCCCGCTGGGCCCGCTCCTCCGCCTCCTGCGCCCGCTGCCGGGCCGCGTCGAACCGGGCGTGGGCGGCCTGCCGCGCCTCGCCCACGTACGCGCGCAGCCGGCCCGCGATCTCGCGGCGCTCCTCGGCGCCGAGCCGCAGCACCACGTCGGCCGTCGCCGCCGCGTCACCGGCGGCGACGGCGCGCCGGACGGCGTCCCATCCGCTCAGGCTCGCGGAGATCTCGTCGGGGGGTGGGCAGGCGCGCTCGGGCGCCCGCTGAGCAGTCGTCATGGGCACGCACACTAGAGATCACCACCGACAGATCGAGGGAAGGGCTTGCCGGAGGCGGGAGCGGGTAGGAACCCGCGCGCCCGGCCTTCCGCCCGCCCCGGGACGGAGCGCCAGGCGTTCGCCGCGGATGGATGCCGAGTGGGGGAGCACGGGTGGCGCACGAGTTCCGGGTGTGGGCGCCTGGGCGCGAACGGGTGGAGCTGGTCCTGGGGGAACGCGCGCTCCCCATGCGGCCCGCGGCCGGCGGCTGGTGGGAGCGCACGGTGGAGGAGGCCGGGCCGGGCACGGACTACGCGTACGCGCTGGACGGCGGCCCGCCGCGGCCCGATCCGCGCTCGGCGCACCAGCCGTACGGCCGCACGCGCACTCCCGGACCGTCGACCACGCCGTCTTCCCCTGGACGGACGCCGCCTGGCGGGGCACCCCGCTGCCCGGCGCGGTCCTGTACGAGCTGCACGTCGGCACCTTCTCGCCCGAGGGCACCTTCGACGGCGTGATCGAGCGCCTGCCGCACCTGGCCGCGCTGGGCGTGGACGCGATCGAGCTGATGCCGGTCGCGGAGTTCTCCGGTCGCCGCGGCTGGGGCTACGACGGCGTCTCGCTGTACGCCCCCCATCACGCCTACGGCGGCCCCGACGGCATGAAACGCCTGGTGGACGCCTGTCACGCGCACGGACTCGGCGTCGTCGTGGACGTCGTCTACAACCATCTCGGCCCGTCGGGCAACTACCTGCCGGAGTTCGGCCCGTACTTCACCGGACGCCACACCACCAACTGGGGCGACGGGGTCAACTTCGACGGGCCGGGCAGCGGCGAGGTACGCGCGTTCGTCATCGACAACGCCCTCATGTGGCTGCGCGACTACCACTGCGACGGCCTGCGGCTCGACGCCGTGCACGCCATCGCCGACCACTCGGCCGCGCACGTCCTGGAACGGCTCGCCGAGGAGGTCGCGGAGCTGGCCGCGCACGTGCGCCGCCCGCTGTTCCTCATCGCCGAGAGCGACCTCAACGACCCCCGCTTCGTCCGCTCCCGCGAGAGCGGCGGCTACGGCCTCGACGCCGCTTGGGCCGACGAGTGGCACCACGCCCTGCACGCGGCGCTGACCGGCGAGCGCGACGGCTACTACATGGACTTCGGCCCGCTCGGCCTGCTCGCCAAGGCCCTGCGCCAGGCGTGGGTGTACGACGGCACGTGGTCGCCGCACCGCGGCCGGGCGCACGGGAGGTCACCGGCGGGGCTGTCCGGCCACCGGTTCGTCGTGTGCGCCCAGAACCACGACCAGGTCGGCAACCGGGCGCGGGGCGAGCGGTCCGGCGCGCTGATGAGCGAGGGACGGCTGCGGGTCGCCGCCGCGCTGCTGCTCACCGCCCCCTTCACGCCGATGTTGTTCCAGGGCGAGGAGTGGGGGGCGAGCACCCCGTTCCAGTACTTCACCGACCACGAGGACCCCGAGCTGGGCCGCGCGGTCAGCGCGGGCCGCCGCAGGGAGTTCGCGGCCTTCGGGTGGGAGCCGGGGCAGGTGCCCGACCCACAGGACGCCGCCACCTTCGAACGTTCCCGCCTGGACTGGGGCGAGCCGGGCGAGGAGCCGCACGCCCGCCTGCTCGCCTGGCACCGCGAGCTGATCGCGCTGCGGCGGCGGCTGCCCGTGCTCACCGACGGCCGTCTCGACCGGGTGCGCGCCGACTGCGACGAGGCCGCCGGGCTGGTGTCCGTCGAGCGGGGTCCGGTCCTGGTCGCGGCCAACCTCGGGGACGGTACGCGGGTCGTGCCCGCCCGGGGCCGCGCCCGCCTGCTGGCCGCGTCCGATCCCGGGATCACGCTGTCCGGGGACGACCTGACCCTGCCGCCCGACACCGTGGCGATCCTGGAAGGCTGAGCCGATGACCGACGCGTGGGGGATCGACCACGAGTACGAGGACGCCGCCGGCCGCCACCAGCGGGTGCCTCCTGAGACGGTCGCCGCCCTGCGCGCCGTCATCGGCGTCCCGCCCGACTTCAGCGGCGGCCCGGTGGAGCCGGAGACCCTGGTGATGCGGCGCGGCGACCGGGTCGGGGCCGCCGACCTCGTCCTGGAGGACGGCGCCGAGCTGCGCGTCGACGGCGCCCTTCCGCCCGACCTGCCGTACGGCTACCACACGCTGCGCCGCCCCGGCGAGGACACCGCGCACCGGCTCATCGTCAGCCCCGGCCGCTGCCGGCTGCCCGCCCGCCGGGCCTGGGGGTGGGCGGTGCAGCTCTACGCCGCCCGCTCCCGTACGAGCTGGGGCGTCGGCGACCTGGCCGACCTGCGCCGGCTCGCGAGCTGGGCGGCGGGATGCGGGGCCGGGTTCCTCCTGGTCAACCCGCTGCACGCCGCCGCGCCGGTCGTCCCCGTCCAGCCGAGCCCGTACTATCCGGCCAGCCGCCGCTTCCACAGCCCGCTCTACCTGCGGATCGAGGACGTGCCCGGCGCCGCGGCGGTCCTGGACGAGGAGACCGTGGCCCGCGGGCGCGCGCTCAACGACAGGCCCGAGCTGGACCGCGACGCCGCCTGGCGGCTCAAGCTCGCCGCGCTGGAGGGCATCTACACCGCCGCGCCGCCCGGCGGCGACTTCGAGCGGTGGCGGGCCGCCCGTGGCCGGGCGCTGGAGGAGTTCGCGACGTGGTGCGCCCTCGCCGAGCGGCACGGGCCGAGCCGGCGGGCCTGGCCCGCCGAGTACCAGCGCCCGGACGGTCCCGCCGTGGCCCGCTTCGCCCGCGACCACGCGGACCGGGTCCGCTTCCACGCCTGGCTGCAGTGGCTCACCGGGCGGCAGCTCGCCGCGGCCGTCGCCGAGCTGCCCGTCATGCAGGACCTCCCCGTCGGCGTGGACCCGGACGGGGCCGACGCCTGGTCCTGGCAGGACCTGCTCGCCGAGGGCGTCAGCGTCGGCGCGCCCGGGGACGAGTTCAACGCCGCCGGGCAGGACTGGGGCCTGCCGCCGTTCGTGCCGTGGAAGCTGCGCCGGGCCGGGTACGCGCCGTTCGCGGAGAGTGTCCGCGCCGCCATCGCCGCCTCCGGCGGGCTGCGCATCGACCACGTGATGGGCCTGTTCCGCCTGTGGTGGATCCCGTCGGGCGAGAGCGCCGGCCGGGGCGCCTACGTCCGCTATCCGGCCGGCGACCTGCTCGACATCGTCGCCCTGGAGAGCCATCGCGCCGGCGCGCCGGTGATCGGCGAGGACCTCGGGACGGTCGAGCCCGGCGTGCGCGAGACGCTCGCCGGGCGCGACCTGCTGTCGTACCGCCTGCTCTGGTTCGAGCGGGACGACCCCGCCGCCTGGCCCGAGCGGGCGATGGCCGCCGTCACCACCCACGACCTGCCCACGGTCGCGGGTCTGTGGGACGGCGGCGACCTGGCCGAGCAGCGCCGGCTCGGGCTCGAACCCAACGAGGAAGGCTCACGCGCCCTGCGTGACGCGCTCGCCGCCCACGGCGGCCTCGAACCGGACGCCGGCGCCGCCCAGGCCGTCCTCGCCGCCTATCGGCTGCTGGCCGAGGCGCCGTCACTGCTGCTGACGGCCACCCTCGACGACGCCCTCGCGGCCCGGGGCCGGCCCAACATCCCGGGCGCCGACGGCCTGCGCCCCAACTGGCGGCTGCCCCTGCCGGTGCCGCTGGAGGAGCTGGAGCGGCTGCCCCTGCCCCACGAACTGGGCGACCTGCTGTCCGCCGCGGTCCGCGACAGCGCCAAGGGGCGGTGAACGGCCCCGGTCAGCCAATAAGCGAGAGAGCCGTCACCAACGCCGGCATGAGCCGGCCAGGTGATGCGGACAGTCACGCGCCGCAACCGAAGTGTCGCCGACGGAATATGGTGACGTTCCAAAATGAGGGTTTTGCGCAAAACTCCCGAATGCTGTTCGATCTTGCTCCATCCTGGCCCGTGACAACCGCGGGTCCGCCGCGCCGGGCCCGCGCAGCCGCGCAGAGGGAGCTCAATGATCAACCGATATCGGACGCTGCTCACGGCGGTGACCGCCCTGGTCACACTGGCGACCGTCGCCGTCGCCCCGGCGCAGGCGTCCGCGCCTGTCAGCGTGACCTTCGCCGCCACGGAGGACGTCTTCGTCAGCCAGGCCGAGCCCGCCAAGAGCTTCGCCACCGCCACCTGGCTCAGCGTGTGCGGCGCCGGTTGCGGCAGTGCCACCGCGGGTCAGCGCCTGGGTCTGACCCGCTTCAAGGTCACCGGCATCCCGGCGGACGCCGAGGACGTCAAGGTCACCCTGGACGTCGTCTCGGCCAGGACGACCGCGACCACCGTCTCCGTCCGCGAGGTGACCGGCTCGTGGACCGAGGCCGCCACGACCTGGAACACCCGCCCGGCCGTCGGCACGGGCGTGGTCGGCTCGCACACCGGGTTCACCGCCGGAGCGACGGCCAAACTGGACGTCTCCTCGGCCGTGGACGGCGACGGCACCTACGACTTCGCGCTCACCGGGACGTCCGACACCACGACCGTGCTGATGTCCTCCCGCGAGACCGGCGACCGCGGCCCGAAGCTGACGGTCACCTACACGCCGGGCTCCGGGGGCGGGCAGACGGCCGGTCCGCTGCCGTTCACGCTGCCGGGCACGGCGGCGCTGCGGGCCTCGGGCAAGAAGGTCTTCGCGCACTACTTCACGCCCTACCCGCTCTCCCTCGACAATGCCGCTCCGGAAAACGATTACTACGCCCGCAACTACCTCAAGCCTGAAGGGGAGAGCGGCAAGCACGCCGCCTACGGCGGGCTGCTGCGCGACCGGCCGACCGGCCGCGACCCGATCAGCGGCGACTACGCGCTGGCCGACCTCAAGGCCGAGGTCAGGCAGGCCGTCGCGGCCGGCCTCGACGGCTTCACCGTGGACATCCTGTCGGTGACCAGCGCCCACTGGACGCGGGTGCAGAACCTCGTCAAGGCCGCCGAGGCCGTCGACCCCGGTTTCAAGATCGTGCTCATGCCGGACACGAACGGCCTGGCCTCGGTCGACGCCGCCACGCTCGCCTCGGCCATCGCCAAGCTGGCCGCCTCGAAGTCGGTCCTCCGGCTCGCCGACGACCGCCTGGTGGTGGCGCCGTTCAAGGCCGAGGGGCGGACCGCCGCCTGGTGGGCCGACTGGATGAAGACCATGGAGAGCGCGCACGGCATCAAGGTCGCCCTGGTGCCCTGCTTCCTCGACTTCGGCAAGAACCGCGACGCCTTCGCCCCGATCAGCTACGGCTTCTCCAACTGGGGTGGCCGCAACCCCGCTGTGAACGCCAACCTGACCGCCAACATCACCACCGCCCACAGCCTGGGCAAGATCTGGATGCAGCCGGTGTCCGTCCAGGACGAGCGGCCCAACCAGGGCATCTTCGACGAGGCCGGCAACACCGAGAACCTGCGGGCCACGTGGAAGGGCGCGATCGACGGCAAGGCCGACTGGGTGCAGCTCACCACCTGGAACGACTACTCCGAGAACACCCAGTTCGCCCCCTCCAGGAACGCCGGGTGGACCTACCTGGACATCAACGCCTACTACCTGACCTGCTACAAGCTCGGCTGCCCGAAGATCACCAACGACGTGGCCTACCTCACCCACCGCGTCCAGCCGGTGGCGGCCGCGCCTTCGTACGCGCAGACGAAGCTGATGAAGCTGCGCGGCGGCAGCACCGCGGCCCGTGACACGGTCGAGGTGCTGAGCATGCTCACCGCCGCGGCCAAGGTGTCGGTCACGGTCGGCGGCACGACGCAGACCTACGACGCCCCCGCCGGGGTGTCGGCCAGGACGTTCCCGCTCAAGCCGGGCACCGCCTCGGCCACCGTCACCCGGAGTTCGGCGACGGTGGCGAAGGTCGTCTCGCCGTACGCGATCAGCGCGACGCCGTACGTCCAGGACCTGCACTACCGCGCGGTCTCCAGCGACCGCTGACCACAACTGATCTACAATGTAAAGGCTGCGGGACGCTTGCTCGATCATGGGAGAGAAACGGAGGCCGCGCTCAGGGCGTGAGGCGGCGCCGACGTCGTGCTCAACGCCGCCCCGTCCACCGAGGCCGCGACCGCACTGCTCACCGGTCTCGCCCCGGACGGCACCCTGCTGCTGTGCGGCTACGACGCGACGCCGCTGACCCTGCCCTCCCAGCCCATGGTGCTGAACCGGCTGCACGTCATGGCCTCGCCGTCCGGCTCGCCGCACGACCTGCGCGACACGCTGGCCTTTTCGGCGCGGCACGGCATCCTGCGGCGGGTGACGTCGATCGGCCTGGACGAGGCGCCCGCGGCACTGGAGGCCATGGGCGCCGGGCCCGGCGGGTGATCACCTTCGCCTGACAGCCCGCCGGCCCCGGCTCGCTCAGGCGGAAGTCTTGGTACGGCAGGCGCAGGTCGTCTAGGTCTGCCTCGGACGCGGCGGCGGGCTCGCCACGATCTCACCCTCCAGCAGGGCCGTTCCCAGCGGGGTGCGGGTGTGCAGGACGGCGGTGCCGTCGCGGCGGGTCTCGATCAGCCCGGCCTCGCGCAGGACGGTGGCGTGCCGGCTGGCGGTGGCGGGGGAGACGCCCAGCATGCGGGCGAGCTGGGTGGTGGTGGCGCCGTGGTCGAGCGCGCGCAGCGCGGCGGAGCGGCTGGCGCCCATGAGCGCGCTCAGCCCGGCGGCGCCGGCCCGTCGCGCGGCCGGCCGCCACCGGTGCCGCTGCTGGATCGGGTAGATCAGCACGGGCGGCAGTCCGGGGTCGGCCATCGACAGCGGCGTGCGCTGGCAGAAGTACGACGGCACGAGCCGCAGCCCGCGCCCGCCCAGCGCCAGGTCCTGGTCCACGACGTAGTCGACCTCCAGCACGGGCGGCGTCCAGCGGATCGGCGGCCCGAGCCCGGCGAGCAGCGCCTCGACGCCGCCGCCGAGCACGTCCCTGACCCGGCTGTCGCGGTCGGCGGCGAAGGCGGCGTCGATGGACTCCTGGAACGGGGCGACTGCGGCGGCGTGATAGTCACGCAGGGCGTCGGCGAGCGCGGCGAGCGCGCCGGTGTCGCCCTCGGCGAGCGGCCGGGCCCAGCCGGGCAGCGGCCGGTGGCGGGCGAGCCGGCCGAGTTCGGTGGCCAGCCGCCGCCCGGGGGTGCGGCGCAGCGCCTCCAGCCCGTGGCCGAGGCCGCGGGCCGCCTCGTGCGGAGTGAGGAAGTCCGGGAAGTACGGCCCGGCGGGGGCGAGCGCGTCGAGCAGGAGCGCGCCGGGCCGCATGCGGGCGGTCCTGGCCGGCTCGGCGTGCAGGGCCGCGAACCAGGGCCGGAAGGTCAGCGGGCGCACCCGGTCGCGGAGCCGGAAGCGGGTGAAGACGACCTCCCAGAGGGGGTCGGGCTGGTCGGCGAGCGTGACGCGGGCGAGGTCGTCGGCGGTGAAGTGGATCCTCAGGGTCCCCATGCGGCCCCTCGCGCCTTGACTGTGCCTGTCATCCCGTACGACACCATGGGGGCAACCGGCCGTCAACCCGAAATGTGGCGTTTGTCGTGTTTGCGGCCAGGTGTAAAGGCTCTACCGCCCGGCCCCTCCCGCCGGACACCATCGATCGCGTCGGAAGGAGGCGACCCCTTGTGAGGATCCCGCGTTCCGCCCGCCGTCTGACGGCCGCCGTGGCCGCCGTGTGCGGGCTCGTCCTGGCTCTGGCTCCCCCGGCGAGCGCCGCGCCCGCCCCCGTCACGGTCGGGCCGCTGCCCGTCAGCGCCGTCGCGCCGATGGGCGCCAAGGCCGCCGCACTGACCGCCCGCGCCCGCGCCGGCCGGGCCCGCGCCGCCGCCCCCGCCGGCGCCGCACGGGAGGAGCGCGCGGGGACACTGGCCGCCCGCCGCTTCCACGAGCTGCAGCTCAACCTCTGCAACAGCGGGCACGCGGGCTGCTACGCCGGCGGTCAGGCCGTCTACGAGGGCGGTGACCTGATCTACTACCTGGCGCCGGACCTGGTGACGCTCAACGAGATCTGCGCCGGCGACCTGCCCGCCTACCTGCAGCCGTCGCTCGCCGAGGCGTGGCCGGACGACTGGACGTACTCGCTCTTCTACCCGGCGCTGAACAAGCAGACCGGCGCCCCGATCACCTGCACGAACGGCGACCGTTTCGGCAACGCCGTGCTCGGCCGGGTCCCGGCCGCGCTGTGGCAGGGCGTCAACGGCTGGGCCGGCGAGTACACCGCGCAGGACGGCGGCACCGAGAAGCGCACGTTCGCCTGCGCGTACGCGATCGGCGACCACCTGGCGTGCGCCACCCACCTGAGCGCGGCCAGCGAGCCGATCGCGCTGGCGCAGTGCCAGGCGCTGATGTTCAGCGCGGTGCCGGCGATCAGGTCGGCGGAGGGGATCACGGGCCGGACCGTCGTCGGCGGCGACTTCAACCTCGAGTACGACACCTCGGACCCGGAGAACGCCCAGAACTGCGTGCCGGGCGGCCACATCCGCAAGGGCGACGGGGACGTGCAGCACGTGATCTTCAGCAACGACCTCACCTTCGGCAGCACCGCCAAGTACGGCCTGAGCTACACCGACCACGACGGCTTCCTGGTCCGCCTGACGAAGCCTTGATCATCGGGGGCGGGCGAGAGCCCGGGGCGCGCCATCGGCGCGGCCCCGGGCTGCGCTCATGCGCCGCTCTCGGCGGCCACCGGAACCGGGGCCACCGGAACGGGGGCCGCGGGGACCGGATCCGCGGAGACCGAGGCCGCGGGAACCGGGGCCGTCTGGTTCGGGAGGGCGGGATGGGGGGCCCGGCGCTCGGGACGGCGCGGGCGCGGGACCGCCGTCCGGTGCGCCCGGCGATGCGTACGCCGGCGCGGGGCGTGCGGAGCGCTCGCGGCGCTCCCGGTGCTTGCTGCGCTTGCGGTGCTTGCGGTGCTTTCGGTGCTTGCGGTGCTTGCGGTGCTCGCGGTGCTCGCGGGGGAGCCGGGGCGTTCGACGTCGGCGGGAGCCGGGGAACCGGTTCCGGGGGAGACGCCTTCGGGGATACGGGGGCCGGATGCCGGGGCGGAGGAGTCCAGCAGCGTCTCCTCCAGGACCTGCATGAGCATCAGGCCGATGAGGGCCAGGATCGGGATGGCCAGTGCCACGACGAGGATGATGTTCACCTCCCACGGGACGTCGCGTCTTCGCCCGCCCTGCCGGCCGGGCGTCGTGGGCCACTACCTCGGATAATTCCAAATAAACCGGACATCTTGCGGGAATGAGGAGGGCCCGGTCCCGGGACACCGAAGGGGGAGCCGACATGGCCGAGCAGCGCGACGTCATCGCGGTGCTGACGCACGACCACCGCGAGGTCGAACAGATGTTCTCCGAGCTCGAAAGCATGCGGGGCGCCATCGGCGAGCGGCCCAAGCTGCTGGCCGAGAACGTCGTCATCGAGCTCGTCCGCCACTCCGTCGCCGAGGAGCAGTACCTCTACCCGGCCGTGCGCGAGCACGTGCCCGGCGGCGACGAACTGGCCGACTACGAGATCGCCGAGCACGCCGCGGCCGAGCGGACGATGCATGACCTCGAACACCTGGAGCCCGGCGACGACCGGTTCTGGCCCGAGCTGGACCGGCTCATGGCCGAGGTCCGCCACCACCTCCGGGAGGAGGAGGACGAGCTGTTCCCCCGGCTGCGCGAGGCGTGCGACCAGGCACAGCTCGAAGAGCTGGGCGCGAAGGTCGAGCGGGCCAAGAAGACGGCCCCGACGCGCCCCCACCCCTACGCGCCGGACACCCCGCCGGGCAACCGCCTGCTGATGCCGGGGGCCGGGCTGGTGGACCGCATCCGCGACGCCATCACCGGCCGCGGCCGGTCCTCCTGACCGCCCCGGCCGCCGCGCCGGGGGCCGCGCTCACCAGGTCCCCGGCGGGGGACCGATGATCGGCTCCGAGGGGCGGCCGTCCACGCCGACAGGGACCTCGCCGCGCAGCATGACCCGGTGCATGACGCGCGGCTGCGCGAGCTGCCCGGTGTCGGTCGGCGCGAGGTGCATGGTGGCGCGGTTGTCCCAGAAGGCCACGTCGCCGGACTCCCACCGGAAGCGCACGGTGTACTCCGGGCGGGTCGCCTGCCCCAGCAGCAGCTCCAGCAGCGGCCCGCTCTCCAGCCTGGAGACCTCCGCGATCCGCTCCAGGTAGTAGCCGTTGACGAACAGCACCCGTTCGCCCGTCTCCGGATGGACCCTGACCAGCGGGTGCAGGGTCGCGACCTGGTGGGAGAGCAGGTGCCGGAGGTAGGCGTCGTCGCCGGCGCGCGGCTGGTAGCCGACGCCGAGGCGGTGCTCGGCGCGCAGGCCGTCCACGAAGCGGCGCACCGGCTCCGACAGCCCCTCGGGGGCGGCCACCAGGTTCGCCCACGTCGTGTCGCCCCCGTACGCGGGCACGCTCTCGGCCCGCAGGATCGTCGCGGCCGGCGGGTCCATCCGCGCGCCGTGGTCGCAGTGCCAGCCCCGCAGGTGCGAGTGCCGCCGCCGCTCCAGCCACTCCGCGCGCTCCATGCCGTACCGGCCGGCCAGCTCCAGCCGGTCGGCGGTGGTCTCCACCTCGGGGAACCCCTCGGGCGATGCCGAGCCGCGCCGGGCCGGCACCACCGGCTCGCCGAAGCGGCGGGCGAGGGCGACGTGCCCGGCGTGGTCGAGCCGCTGGCCGCGGAAGAACACCACCTTCCACCGGTGCAGCGCCGCCCTGATCGCCGCCACGGCCGCGTCGTCGAGCCCGGCCGCCAGGTCCACTCCCTCGATCTCCGCGCCGATGTGCCCCGCCACCGGCCTGACCCGCACGCCCGTCTCCACCGTCACGCGGCATCTATACCCCGCCGCTTTGCCGGAACATGCACCCGTACGGGCGGGTCGATGGTTTTCCGTAGATCGATGGCCGGGAACGGGACGATCTGCAACCCACGGGACGAGACGGACGAGGCGGAGGCGGTGACATGCCGAGCAAGGAGCAGGTGCTGCGGCTGCTGGCCCTGGGGCACGGCTACGGCGAGATCGCCCGGCGGCTGGACGTCCCCGCCGGGCAGGTGTACCTCGTCGCGACCGGCATCCCGGCCGACGGCGGCGGCACCGTCACCCGCGCCCAGCGGCAGCGGCCCGGCATGCTGCGCTCCCGTACGCAGCGCCTGGTCAACCCGCGCGAGGTCAACCCGGTCGCACGGGAGGACGTGCACGCCTGGGTCCGCGGGCGGGCCCGGAGCGAGCGGCCCGCGGAAGAGAGCCGATGACCATGAACCTACCTGGCGGGCTGGGCTCCTGGCCGCTCCTTCGGCAGCTCGTCGGCCCCGACCGGTCCGGGCGGGGCGCGGCGGTCCGGTCGGCGCGCACCGACCACCTCAGGGCGCGTACGGCCGACGCCGACCGCGTGGTCAAGTCGGTGTGCCCGTACTGCGCTGTGGGCTGCGCGCAGAACGTCTACGTCAAGGACGAGCGGGTCGTGCACATCGAGGGCGATCCCGACTCCCCGGTCAGCCGGGGCAGGCTGTGCCCGAAGGGCGCGGCCACGCTCCAGCTCACCACCGGCGAGAGCCGCCTGTACCAGGCGCTCTACCGGCCGCCGGGCGCGGCCGACTGGCAGGAGATCGACCTCGACACTGCCATGGACATGATCGCCGACCGGGTGATCGCCACCCGGCGGGCGACGTGGGAGTGGGAGCAGGCCGGCAAGCGCACCGCCCGCACGATGGGCATCGCCAGTCTGGGCGGCGCCACGCTGGACAACGAGGAGAACTACCTCATCAAGAAGCTGCTCACGTCGCTCGGCGTGGTGCAGATCGAGAACCAGGCCCGGGTGTGTCACAGCTCCACGGTGGTCGGGCTCGGCACGTCGTTCGGGCGGGGCGGCGCGACCACGTTCCTGCAGGACCTCCAGCACTCCGACTGCGTGATCATCCAGGGCTCGAACTTCGCCGAGGCGCACCCGGTCGGCTTCCAGTGGGTGATGGAGGCCAAGGCGCGCGGCGCGGTGATCATCCACGTGGACCCGCGCTTCACCCGCACCAGCGCGCTGGCCGACCTGCACGTGCCCATCAGGGCGGGCTCCGACGTGGCCTTCCTCGGCGGGATCATCAATCACGTCCTGAGCAACGAGCTGTACTTCCGCGAGTTCGTCCTCGCCTACACCAACGCGGCCACGATCCTGCGCGAGGACTACCGCGACAGCGAGGACCTCGACGGCCTGTTCTCCGGCTTCGACCCGGACCACCGCCACTACTCCAGCGAGACCTGGCAGTACGAGGGCATGCTCACCGTGGCCGCCTCCGGCCAGCGCGACCAGGCCTACGACAGCGACTACGACGAGCACGTGGCCGGCGGCTCCGAGACGCACGGCGCGATCGGCCACTCGATGGAGGGCACCCCGCGCCGCGACGACACCCTGACCGACCCGCGCTGCGTGCTGCAGGTGCTGAAGCGGCACTTCGCCCGCTACACGCCGGAGCTGGTCGAGCGCGCCTGCGGGGTCCCGCCGGAGCTGTTCGAGCGGGTGTGCCGCCACCTGACGGAGAACTCCGGGCCCGAGCGCACCGCCGAGTTCGTCTACGCGGTCGGCTGGACCCAGCACAGCGACGGCTCCCAGTTCATCCGCGCCGCCTGCATCCTGCAGCTCCTGCTCGGCAACATGGGCCGGCCCGGCGGCGGCATCCAGGCGCTGCGCGGGCACGCCAGCATCCAGGGCTCCAGCGACATCCCGACGCTGTTCAACCTGCTGCCGGGCTACATCCCGATGCCGCACGCCCACCGGCACGAGACGCTGAACGCCTTCCTCATGGCCGACGCCGCGCACAAGGGCTACTGGGCCGACATGCCCAACTACCTGGTCAGCCTGCTGAAGGCGTGGTGGGGGTCGTCGGCCCGCGCCGACAACGACTTCCGCTTCGACTGGCTGCCCAGGCTCACCGGCAGTCACAGCACGTACGACACCGTGATGGCCCAGCTCGACGGCTTCTGCAAGGGCTACTTCCTGCTCGGCGAGAACCCCGCGGTCGGCTCGGCCAACGCGAAGATGCAGCGCCTCGGCATGGCCAACCTCGACTGGCTGGTGGTGCGCGACTTCAACCTCATCGAGTCGGCCACCTGGTGGAAGGACGGCCCCGAGATCGAGACCGGCGAGCTGCGCACCGAGGACATCGGCACCGAGGTGTTCTTCCTGCCCGCCGCCACCCACACCGAGAAGAGCGGCAGCTTCACCAACACCAACCGCATGCTGCAATGGCACCACCAGGCCGTCGAGCCGGCCGGCGACGCCCGCAGCGAGCTGTGGTTCATGTACCACCTCGGCCGCATCATCCGGGAGAAACTGGCCGGCTCCACCGACCCGATGGACGCGCCGGTGCTCTACCTCACCTGGGACTACCCGGTCGAGGGCGGCCAGGCCGAGCCGGTCGCCGAGGCCGTGCTCGCCGAGATCAACGGCTGGGACGAGCACGGCGACCCGCTGCCCGGCTACGCCGCGCTCAAGGCGGACGGCTCCACCTCGTGCGGCTGCTGGATCTACTGCGGGGTCTACAAGGACGGCGTCAACCAGGCCGCCCGCCGCAAGCCCGCCGAGGAGCAGAACTGGATCGCCGCCGAATGGGCCTGGGCCTGGCCGGACAACCGGCGGCTGATGTACAACCGGGCCTCGGCCCGGCCCGACGGCAGCCCCTGGAGCGAGCGCAAGAAGCTCGTCTGGTGGGACGCCGCCCAGGGCCGCTGGACCGGCTACGACGTGCCCGACTTCGACGCCACCAAGCCGCCCGACTACCGGCCCGCCCCGGACGCCCTCGGCACCGACGCGCTGTCCGGCATCGACCCGTTCATCATGCAGGCCGACGGCAAGGGCTGGCTGTTCGCCCCGGCCGGGGTGGTGGACGGCCCGCTGCCCGTGCACTACGAGCCGCAGGACTCGCCGGTGCGCAACCCGCTCCACCCGGACCGGCAGCGCAACCCGGCCCGCATGCTCTTCCCGCACGAGCACAACCGCGCCAACCCCAGCGGTGACGAGCCCGGCGCGGCGCTCTACCCGTACGTCGTCACCACCTACCGGCTGACCGAGCACTTCACCTCCGGCGCGATGAGCCGTACCGTGCCCTACCTGGCCGAGCTGCAGCCCGAGATGTTCTGCGAGGTCTCGCCCGAGCTGGCCGCCGAGCGCGGGCTCGTGCACGGCGACTGGGCCACGATCGTCACCGCCCGCAACGCCATCGAGGCGCGGGTGCTGGTCACCCGCAGGATGCCCGCCCTGCACCTCGACGGCAAGGTCGTGCACCAGATCGGGCTGCCGTTCCACTTCGGGCCCAACGGTCTGGTCACGGGCGACGCCGCCAACGAGCTGTCGTCGATCACCCTCGACCCGAACTCCCACATCCAGGAGGTCAAGGCGTTCTCGGCCGACATCCGGCCCGGCCGCCGCCCGCGCGGCCCCGGCCTGACCGACCTCGTCCGCGACCAGCAGCGCCGGGCGGGCGTCACCGAGCACACCGGCATGGAGATCTGATGAGCGTCGACCCGGCGACCGCGAGCGGCTACACCGCCCACCCCCAGCGGATGGGCTTCTTCACCGACACCAGCGTCTGCATCGGCTGCAAGGCGTGCGAGGTGGCCTGCAAGGAGTGGAACGCCGTCCCCGACGACGGGATGACCTTCACCGGCATGTCCTACGACAACACGATGAGCCTGAGCGCCGACACCTGGCGGCACGTCGCGTTCATCGAGCAGCCCCGGCCGCTCGGCCACCAGGACCCCGGCGTCGAGGGCATGGACTTCCGCTGGCTCATGGCCTCCGACGTGTGCAAGCACTGCACCCACGCGGCCTGCCTGGACGTCTGTCCCACCGGCTCGCTGTTCCGCACCGAGTTCGGCACCGTCGTCGTCCAGGACGACATCTGCAACGGGTGCGGCTACTGCGTGCCCGCCTGCCCGTACGGGGTGATCGGCAAGCGGGAGACCACCGGCGTCGCGGCCAAGTGCACGCTCTGCTACGACCGGCTCGGCGTCGGCCAGGAGCCGGCCTGCGCCAAGAGCTGCCCCACCGACTCCATCCAGTTCGGCGAGCTGGACGAGCTGCGCGAGCGCGCCGCGCGCCGGCTGGAGCAGATGCGCGCCGCGGGGGTGGACTCCGCCCGCCTGTACGGCCACGACCCGGACGACGGCGTCGGCGGCACGGGCGCGTTCTTCCTGCTGCTGGACGAGCCCGAGGTTTACGGGCTGCCGCCGGACCCGGTGGTGACGACGAGGGACCTGCCGTCGATGTGGCGGCAGGCGGGCATCGCGGCGGCCGTGCTGCTGGCCGGCATCGCCGCGGCCACATGGGGGAGCCGCACATGAGCGAGGACCGACCGGCCGACCAGACCGACGTCCGCATGGACGACGACCTCGCGCTGCGGCCCGAGCGCGAGGCCACCGTGGGCTCGGCGGGCGGGCGCGAGCCGCGCGGCGACGGGAGGCGCGGGGACCGGCGGCGGGGCGAACGGCGGCGCGGCGACCGGGCGATGGTGCCGGAGGCCGACTTCCGCTCCTACTACGGGCTGCCCGTGCTCAACGAGCCGACCTGGCACGACTACGACATCGCCGGCTACCTGTTCCTCGGCGGCCTGGCGGGGGCCTCCTCGATCCTGGCGGCGGCGGCCGGGGTGACCGGCCGGCCGCGGCTCGCGCGGGCCGGCAAGGTGGGCGCGCTCTGCGCGATCGGCGGCTCCTTCTACGCCCTCATCCACGACCTCGGCAAGCCGTCCAGGTTCGTCAACATGCTGCGGGTGTTCAAGGTGACCTCGCCGATGAGCGTCGGCACGTGGATCCTCAGCGCGTACGGCCCGCAGGCCGGGCTCGCCGCCGTCACCGCCGTCACCGGCCGCTTCCCGCGCCTCGGGCGGGCCGCGAGCGCCGGGGCCGGGCTGACCGGGGCGGCGGTCGCCACGTACACGGCGGTGCTGGTCGCCGACACCGCCGTCCCGCTCTGGCACGACGGGCACCGCGAGCTGCCGCTGCTGTTCGCCGGGTCGGCCATGGCCGCGGCCGGCGGGCTCGGGCTGCTCGCCGCGCCGCTCGCCGAGGCGGGCCCGGCCCGCGGCACGGCCCTGCTCGGCACCGCGCTGGAGGCCGCCGCCTACCTGCGCATGGAACGCCGCCTCGGCCCGGTCGCCGAGCCGCTCAGGCGGGGCAAGGGCCGCCTGGTCCGGCTCGGCGAGGGGCTGTCGGCGGCGGGGGCGCTGCTCGGCGCGACCGCCGGCCGCCGCAGCCGGGCCGCCGCCGTCGCCGCGGGCGCCGCGCTGCTGGCCGGCTCCGCCTGCACCCGGTTCGGCGTCTTCCACGCGGGCATCGCCTCGGCGAACGACCCCGCGTACACGGTGGAGCCGCAGCGCGCCCGGCTGGCCGCGCGGGAACGGCAGCGGAACGGCGTGCCTGAGTAGGCGTTTCCCGGGCAGGAACCTCGCCATGGACCCCCTCGGCATCCTCGCCCTCGTCGCCCTGTTCGCCGGCATCCTGGTGGCGCTCTCGCAGAAGGTGTGGCCGGTCGCGCTGCTGTGCTCCGGCCTGTTCCTCGCCGTGCTCTCCGACGCCGGGATCATCGCGGGCTGACCCCGCCCGCCGCCCCCCGCGTCACGGGCGGCGGCGCCTGCCGCGGGCGAACGCGCGCCGTACGAGGTTGACGACGACCACGCCCAGCAGGAACCGCTCCATGAGCTTGCCGAGCAGCCGCCACGGCCCGCCCGGTGGCGCGTCGGCGCCGCGACGGGCGGCCCGCTTGTTCGTGTCGCCTGCGTCGTCCATCAGGCCCCCGTCCCCCCTCGTGGCGGAGCCGCCACGTCCTTCCCCCGTCCGTAGCCTGCCCCGCCCGACCGGCCGCCATGCCCACCGGGGCCGGGGCTCGCCACGCCAGCATCATGGGGAAACTTGTCCCTGCTTGCCCGAGACGCGATCATGGAACTGCTTCCCCCGCCGAAGTCGTCACGGGAGGAAGCCGTGCCCGCGAGCCGAATCGAGCGAACGTGACCGCCGCGCTCGGCACCGCCGCCCTGTGGTGCGGGCTGCCGGCCTCGCTGGTCTCCGCTCTCGCCTGGCAGCGCGCCCGTCCCGCCGCCCTCGCCGTACGGGCCGGGCGGGCCGCGCTCGGGTGCGCCGTGCTGGCCGTGGCGCTCCAGGTGACCGGGCTGATCGGGCATGGAGGGCATGGCGTGCACGGCGTGCCGCTCTCCTACATGGTGACGAGCCTGTGGTCGGCGCTCGAAGCCTCGCTCCTGCTGTGGCTGCTCGCGCTCACCGGCGTCGCCGCCGTCGCGGGGCGGCGGCGCCGGCCCGGCGACCGGCTCCAGTCCGTCGCGATGGCGGCCGTCATGCTGGTGTGCGCCGTGTTCTTCGCCGTCAGCGCCCTCACCGGGCCGCCCGTCGTCCCCGCCGCCGCCGACGGGCCCGGCCCAGGCGCGCTGCTGCACCTCGGCTCCGCCGCGCTCGCCGTGCCCTTCGGCCACGGCGTGGCCTGGCTGGTGACCGGCCGTACCGAGACCGGGACGATCCGGCGCTGGACGCTCGCCGCCTGGGTGCCGCTGACCGCCGGGATCGTGCTCGGCGCGTGGTGGTCGTACCGGGCGCTGGGGTGGGGCGGCTCCTGGGAGTGGGACCCGGTCGAGAACGGCGCCCTGATGCCGTGGCTGCTGGCCACCGCGCTGCTGCACGCGGCCCCGTCCCGCGCCATGCGGCCGTGGGTGGCGCCGCTGGCGCTGGCCGCGTTCCTGCTGGTGCCCTTCGGCATGTTCCTGGCCGCGCACGACACCGCGCCACCCGGGAGCGCGCTGCCGGTGACCGTGCTGCCGGTGACCGCGCTCGCGGGGGCCGCCCTGCTGGCGGCGCTGACGGTGACGCTCGCGGGGGCCCGCGCGCTGCTCGCCCGGTGCGAGCCCCGCCACCCCGCCCGTCCGGATCCGCTGCTGCTGCTCGGCTGCGCGCTGCTCACCGTCCTGGCCGGGACGGTGCTGCTCGGCCTCCTGCTCCCGCCGGCCGCGGAGCTGCTGCGGGGCGAGCGGGCGCAGGCGGGACCGCCGTACTACGAAGGGACGCTCGTCCCCGGCCTGCTGGCCCTGCTCGCGCTGATGGGCGCCGCCGCCCGCGTCCGGCACCCGCGCGACGGCACCGCCGGGGGGACGCGGCACTGGGGCACCGCCGGGGGGACACGGCACTGGGGCACAGCCACGGGGGCGCGGCGCGGGCTCGCCTGGCCGCTCGCCGTGGGCGCCGGCACCGTCGCCGCCCTGGCGCTCACGGGGCCGCCGCCGGTCATGGCGCTGGCCGTGTTCGGGCTGGCGGCGTTCGTGCTGGCCGCGGTCGCCGGGCGGCTGCTCGCCAGGACCGGAGGCGAGCCGATGGGGCTGCGCCGCGCGGGCGGCCTCGTGGCGCACGCCGGGATCGCCCTGGCCGCCGTCGCCGTGGCCGCCTCCTCCGGCTACGCCGAGGAGGCCACGGCCCGGGTGTGGACCGGCGGATCCGTGCCGGCGGGCGGCTACACCGTACGGCTCGAAGCGGTCGAACGCGACGCCGACGCCACGGCGACGACGATCACCGCCGTGGTCAGCGCGGCCCGCGAGGGCACGGTCGTGGACGTCCTGCGCCCGTCGCTGACTTCCTACCCGGCGAGCGGCGGCCCGCCGGTCGCCCGCCCGGCCGTGCGCAGTGTGCTCCTCCACGACCTGTACGTCTCCGTGACCGACGTCGGCGACGACGGCCGGTCGGCGGTGCTGCGCGTCGCGGTCAACCCGTTCATGAGCCTGCTCTGGGCGAGCGGCGCGATCATCGCGCTGGGCGGCCTCCTGGCGCTGATCGGCGGCCGGGGCCGCCCCCGCACGCCGCCTCCGGGCTCCCACGGCCGGCGCGCTTCGGTGCCGCGCCCGCGGCGGGCGGCGGCGATGTGAGGCGGCCGGGCGAGGGGGCTGTCAGGCGCAGGTGGTCCTGGCGTCGTCCGGGCTCGTCAGCAGTGACGCGGCGGCGGCGACGTCGTCGGCGGCGGCGAAGTGCTTGTCCAGCCCGGTCACGAGCAGGAGCCGCGACAGCCGGGGACGCAGCCCGCTGAGGACCAGCCGGCCGCCCGCCGACTCCACGGCGTTCGAGGCCCGGATCAGCGCGTTGAGCCCCGAGGAGTCGCAGAACTCCACCGCTCCCATGTCGGCCACGACCAGCGGCGGCGCCGCCTGCGCGATCGCCTCCGACAGCCCGTGGTGGAACTCGTCGGCCGAGGCAAGGTCCAGATCCCCTGTCGCGCTCAGCACGGCGACGCCGTCCTGTTGGGTGACGATCCAGGAGAAACCGGATTCATCAGCGTCTGCGTGCATCATGACGCTCCTCCGTCTCTCACGGTAACCGGCCGCCCGCGCCGGTGCGCGGCGGCCGTAGTCCATCTTTGCACAGTGCAATAAGGTCAACGGGGACGAACGCGCCACCTGAGCCGCGCCGGCACCGGGTCACGGCTTCGCCCTCGCCAGCTCGGCGAGTGCCTCCTCCAGTGTGGCCCGCGTCTCCACGTCGTCGAGCGGCCGGGCCGCGTCGGGCCCGTCGGCGACGATCAGCCGGCCGCCGGCCTCGCGGGTGTGCCGTCCGGCGGCGGCGACGACGAGCAGCGCCTCGGGGTCGATCTCGCCCGCCCTGCGGGCGTTGAGCACGACGAGCGGGACGCTGCGCCGGGCCAGGGCCGTCGTCAGGCTCCGCCGCAGCGCGAGCACCTCCGGCCCGATGATCGGGCCGACCAGGTCGATGACCACGACCGTGCCGCACATCCACGGGCGCACCCGGGCGGAGGTGCCTCCCTCTCGGGCGGAATCGGATGTCATCGTGAGCTTCCTCTGCGGCACGGCGAAACGACGCCGACCAGGCTTCCCGGCTCACCTCGAATGCCACCGTAGCAGAGCATTGCCTGGTGCAAGAATCCCCGCCCCCCGGCCTGTCCCCGCGTTTCCGCTGGTGCACGTGGGGCAGTCGGCGACCGTGCAGGACGACGGGGTGCAGGACGACGACGGGATGCAGGACGACGTGGTGCGTGGCGACGGTGGCGACGTGGTGACCGTGACGCCGTGCGAGGACGGCCCGCTGCTGGTCCGGGGCGCGTTCATGCTGGTGACTCAGGACGGGGAGCCGATCGACCCGGGGCGGGCCACGGTGGCGCTGTGCCGGTGCGGGGGCTCGTCGACCAAGCCGTTCTGCGACGGCTCGCACAAGGCGATCGGCTTCCGCGCCTCCAGCGAGCCGGACCCGCCCCCCGCCGCCTGACGGCGCAGCCACCGCGACGGGTGGGCGGCCACCTTGAGCCTGCGCCCGGCGTACGGGACCCCGCCGCGCAGCGCGGCGGCGACGGCGAGCCAGCTGCACGTGCCCCGCTCCAGGATCCACACCGGGGCGAACAGGGACGCCACCCACGGGAACATCCGCCGGCCGCCCGCGCGCCGCCGCCCCGCCTCGGCCAGCGCGACCGCGACGGCGGCCCCGGCGGCCGGCAGCCCCGGCCTGCGCCGCAGGAGCGCGGCGGCGCAGGCGGGCAGCACCGACAGGAACAGTGCCAGCCGCACCGGCTGCGCCAGGTCGTCGTACGCCTGCCGGACCCGCTGCCCCCAGAAACGGGACGCGGCGGGCGGCAGGCGGCGCACGTACAGGCCGGGCGGCGCCAGCTCCACGCCGCCGTGGGCGCGGACGGTCCGGATCAGCTCCAGGTTCTCGAACAGCACGTCGCCGTCGTAGCCGCCCATCCGCTCGAAGAAGGAGCGGCGCACGCCGAACGTGCCCGGGTAGTCCGCGCCCACGGCCCGGTTGAGCAGGGTGCGCGCGGTGTCCCAGCGGGCGTGCCAGGGCAGCGGGGAGAAGTAGTTCTGGGGGCGTACCAGGTCGGCGTGGCCGAGCAGGCGGCGGACCGCGTTGAGCCCGTCCGGGTCGTAGCGTACGTCGTCGTCGGCGATCACCACGTGCTCGGCGCGGGCCAGCCGCATGCCCGTCAGCACCCCGGCGACCTTGCCGTTGGCGCAGGCCAGGGCGGGGTCGGGCGGCACGTGGACGGCGAGCCCGCGCCAGCGGCGGGCGTGCCGGGCGAACAGCGCGGGCGGGCTGCCGTCCACGACGACGATCGCGGCGTGCCGGGACAGGCGGCGCAGGTACGCGGTCAGCTCGTCCAGGCCGGCGTCGTCGTCCCAGCGCAGCGGCAGGACGTAGGCGAGCTCCGGCGGGCTGGGCATCGGGCGGCTCCGGGCAGGCGGCGGACGGTCATGTGCGTACGGCGCCGCGCCGCCCCGGGGCCGGCGATGCTCCCACCGTCTGGCGATACGGGCTGCCCGGGCAGGAACCGCTCAAACGGCTATGATCTTCGCCATGACCGCCCTGCGCCCGCTGACGGACGCCGACGCCGCCGTGATCGCCTCGTGGATCGACAGCGACGAGGCGCTCGTTCTGTGGTCCGGGAAAGCCGGCTTCACCTGGCCGTTCGACGGCGGGCAACTGCTCGCCTTCCGCGCCGCAGACCCCGCCCGCAGGCTCCTCGTCGCCCCGGGGCCGGACGGCAGGCCGGTCGGCCACGTCATGCTCCGCCCCGACGGCACGCCCCGCTCGCTCCGACTCGGCATGGTCCTCGTCGCCCCCGACGCCAGAGGTCGCGGCCACGGCGAGGCCCTGGTCCGGGCCGCGCTCGGCGCCGCCTTCGCCGGGCCGGACGTCGAGCGGGTCACCCTGGGCGTCTACGCGCACAACCACGGCGCCAGGCGGCTCTACGAGCGGCTCGGCTTCCGCGAGGAGGAGGTCCACGGCGGCTCCGTCCAGGTGGGGGAGACGTGGTGGACGTCCGTCACCATGGCACTGCCCCGGCCGGCCCGGCTCAGGGGGTGAGCACCTCAAGGTCGCCGGAGTCGCTGGAGACCTTGATCGAACGCGCCGCCGACGCGTCGTTGTCGGCGGTGATCCGCTTGTCGCCGGAGTCCGTCTTGGCCACCACCCGGTACGGCCCCGCCGGCACCCGCACCACCGTGTGGCCGGAGTCGTTCTCGGTCGTCACCTCGTCAGGCTGCCCCGTGAAGGCGAGCGACACGTCCCCGGAGTCGGACCTCGCCGTGACCCGGCCGCCCGCCAGGCCGTCGGCCTGGATCGTCCCCGAGTCGGAGCTCACCAGCACCTCACCGGACAACCCCGACAGCGTCAGGTCCCCCGAGTCGGAGGTCACCTCCACCCGTACGCCCTTCGGCACCTCCACGCGGTAGCTCACTTCGCACTCGACGCCGATCGCGCCCACCCCGAACGTGGAGGGGCACTCGTGCTCCAGGTTGAGCGTGCCGCCCCGCACCTCGTGGCTGGTCTCCGGCTTGTGCTTGCGCCAGGCCAGCCGCTCGGTCACCCGCACCGTACGCCGGTCAACGCCCGTCAGCTCCACGGTGCCCGAGTCGACCTGGACCCGCAGTCCCGTCACGTCACCGGGGACCTCGTAGGAGGTCCTGGCCTGGGAGTCGGGGCCCGCGATCCCGCATCCCGCCGCCGTCGCGGCCAGCCCCAGCACGCCTGCGATCAAGATCGTCCTCTTCATGGTCATGTCGCTCGATTCTGGCTCGACGGACCGGTACGTCACCGACTCTAGGGACGGCCCGCCGAACCCGGCATTGCCGCCGTCCCCCGATGGATGGTAGGGCCAGCACTACCACGGGCGGGGCTGGGCGCGCAGCCGGCGCAGCATGCGGGCGTCCTGGAAGCCGACCGCGTGGGCGGCCGCCTCGACCGTGGCGCCCTGGCCGATCAGGTGCTCGGCCCGTTCGCGCCGCAGGAGCTGCTGGTAGGCCAGCGGCGTCAGCCCGGTCGCCCGCGTGAACAGCCGGGTGACCGTGCGCGGGCTGCATCCGGCGGCGGCGGCGAGGCCCGACAGCGGGAGCGGCTCGGTGAAGCGGGCGTCGATGAGGTCCTGGACGCGGTGCACGGTGTCGCTGAGGTGGGCGCGGTGCCGGAGCATGGCGCTGGCCTGCCGCTCGTCGCCGTTGCGTCGGGCGTAGACCACCATCTCGCGGGCCACCCGGGCGGCGGCGGCCGGGCCGTGGCGGGTGGCGACGAGATGCAGGGCGAGGTCGATGCCGCTGGCGATGCCCGCCGAGGTGATGACCCGGCCGTCCTCGACGTAGAGGACGTCGCGGACGACCGACGCCTTCGGGTAGCGGGCGGCCAGCTCGTCCTGCAGCTCGTGGTGGGTGGTGCAGCGCCGCCCGTCGAGCAGCCCGGCGCGGCCCAGCGCGTCGGCCCCCGCGCACACGCTGGCCACCGTGCCCCCGGCCGCGTGGTGGGCGCGCAGGGCGTCCAGCGCGGCCGGGCCGAGCTCGCCCCACCCGGCCGGCGTGGACGTCGCCCGCCAGCCCGGCACGACGAGCAGGTCACCGGCGGCCGGCTCGGGCCAGGTCGTCCCGGCCGTCAGCGTGAGCCCCTGCGCGGTGGGCACGGACGGGCGCTCGGCGACGTACGTCAGCGCGTAGCCGAGGCCGTGGTCGCCGGCCGTGGAGAAGACCTGGGCGGGGCCGGCGAGGTCGAGCAGGTGCAGCCCGGGCACGAGGAGGAAGGCGACGCGGGTCACGATCCGGTCAGTTTACGGGGGTCGGGGCCCCGGCCAGCTCCGCCACCGTCCTGATCGTCGCGAAGCGGCCGGCGAGCGCGTACTCGGTGCGCTCGACGATCGCCTCCACGCCGAGCGTGCGGGGGTCGGCGAGGATCTCCTCCACCGACGCCTCCGGCGGCGCGTCGCGGTGCGGGATCGGCGTCGTCGCGGTCGCGTCCGTGACGAAGGAGACGCCGAAGCCCAGGTCGCTGCCGATCCTGGCGGTCGTCTCGCAGCACTGCTCGGTGCGGATCCCGCACACGACCAGCTCGCCGACGCCGCGCTGGGTGAGGATCTGCTGCAGGTTGGTGGTGGTGAAGCAGTTGTGCGAGGTCTTGGTGATCCGTTCCTCGCCGGGCAGCGGGGTCAGGCCGTCCATCGGGCGGACGTACCCGAGCGCCGGGTCGAAGACGTCGCCGGTGCCTGGCTCGCTGTGCAGCACCCAGACGACCAGGTCGCCCTCGGCGCGGGCCACGTCCACCAGCCGGGAGACGGGCCCGGTGATCCCGGGGTTGTACGCGGCCCGCCACAGGGGCCGCCGCAGGAAGGACTGCTGCACGTCGATGACGAGGAGGGCTCTGTTCACGCATCCAGTCTCGGCCGGTCCGCCGCCCCGCCGTAAGGCCGGATCGGGCCCCGATGCGGACGGATCCGGTCACCGGCATCCGGCCCGTGCGAGGATCGTGGACGATCAGGAAGGAGCCCCGCCATGCCGTCCTCTTGGGCCGCGCACCTCGACGGCCGCCCGGCGAGCGCCGTGGACCTCGCCCCGCTCGCCTTCGCCGGCGACGCCCACTTCACCGCCATGCAGATCCGCGGCGGTCGCGTACGCGGTCTCGACCTGCACCTGGCCCGGCTGCGCCGGGCCTCCGCCGAGCTGTTCGGCCGCGACCTGGACGGCGAGCGGGTGCTCTCCTGCCTGCGGGCGGCCGTCGCGACCGGCCCGCCCGACCTGTCGCTGCGGGCCACCGTGTACGCCGCCGGGTCCGAACTGCGGATCCTGGTGCGTACCGGGCCGCCGGCGACCCCGCCGGAGGGCCCGCTGGCGCTCGCGGTGGCCGAGCACGAACGTTTCCTGCCCGCCGTCAAGCAGACCGGCGAGACGGCCAAGTCTTATCTCCTGCGCCGGGCCGTGGCGGACGGCTATGACGACGCCGCCTTCGTCGACCGCCGGGGCCGCCTCAGCGAGGCCACCATCTGGAACCTCGCGTTCTGGGACGGCTCCGCCGTGGTGTGGCCGGTGGCCGGCCGGCTGGAGGGCGTCACCATGGCGATCCTGCGCCGCCGGCTCGCCGCGCTGGGCGTCCCGCAGGCCGACCGCGAGGTCACCGTCGCCGATCTGCCCAGGCTGTCCGGGGCCGTGGTCATGAACTCCTGGACGCCCGGCGTCCCCGTACGCCGCGTCGGCGCGACGGACCTGCCCGCGGCCGAGCCGTTCGTGGAGCTGCTGCACGGGGCGTATCTGGACGAGCCGCCGGTCGGACTGGAAAAATCTCGCTCTCCCCGATGAGTATTTCTGTCGGCGCGGGTCCATATGGTGCGAGCGTTTTCCCACAGGAGGCAATGATGCGAGACTTCAAGACCCACTCCCTCGACGTGCCCGGCGCGGTTCTGCACTACGAGGTGCGCGAGGCCGTCGAGGCGTCGGGCAAGCCCGTGCTGCTGCTGGTCGGCTCGCCCATGGGGGCCGCGGGGTTCGTCGCGCTGGCCGAGCGGCTGCCGGAGCGCACGATCGTCACCTACGACCCGCGCGGGGTCGGCGAGAGCCGTAAGACCGGCGAGCCCGGCACGTCCACCCCCGAGCAGCACGCCGACGACCTGCACCGGATCATCGACGAGCTCGGCGGCGGGCCCGTCGACCTGTTCGCCAGCAGCGGCGGCGCGGTCAACGCGCTGGAGCTGGTGTCCCGGCACCCGGAGCAGGTGCGCACGCTCGTCGCGCACGAGCCGCCCGCCGTCCACGTCCTGCCCGACCGCGAGCAGGCGCTGGCCGCCATCAAGGGCATCAGCAGGACCTACGAGCGCGACGGGTTCGGCCCGGCGATGGCGCAGTTCATCACGATCGTCGGGCTGCAGGGCGAGATCCCGGCCGACTTCGCCGACCAGCCCGCGCCCGACCCGGCCATGTTCGGGCTGCCGGCCGAGGACGACGGCAGCCGCGACGACGCGCTGCTCGGCCAGAACCTCATCAGCTGCACCCACCACGAGCACGACTTCGCGGCGCTGCGGGCCGCCTCGACCCGCATCGTGATCGCGGTCGGCGTCGAGTCGGAGGGGCAGATGGCCTGCCGCGGCGGCCTGGGGGTGGCCGAGCGCATCGGCGTCGAGCCGGTCACCTTCCCCAGCAACCACGGCGGCTTCCTCGACGACACCTTCGGGATGCCGGGCGACCCCGACGGCTTCGCGCTGAAGCTGCGCGAGGTGCTGGAGGGTTGACGGGCCCCGCCGCCGGGGCCGGAGGATTCCTCCGGCCCCGAGCGTGATAACGGGTGGGCCGGAGCGTCCGGGTTCTCTAGGGTGGGCGTGGTTCGACCATGTCCCCCCTCTCTAAGGAGACGTTCGCGTGAAGAACGAGCTTCTCGCCCCGCGAACCGGCCTCATCGCCGCCTTCGCCATGGCCGCCGCCCTGGTCACGGCCACCCCGGCCGGAGCCACCACGGCCGGCGCCACGGCGAGCGCCACCACGGCGAGTGCCACCACGACGGCTGCGGCCCGCCCGCGCAACGGCACCATCCTGTTCGACCGCATCAGCGGCGGCCGGGGCGTGCTCAAGATCAAGAACGGCCTGCGGACCGACGGCGTCGTCATCCTGGTCAGAGGCAAGACCAAGGCCATCAGCATCTACGTCCGCGCCAAGTCGACGGCCAGCATCAAGGACGTACGGGACGGCACCTACCGGCTCTACTTCACCACCGGCTACGGCTACAGCAAGTCACAGCACCGCTTCACCCGCTCCGCCAGCTACCAGCGCTTCAACGACCGGCTGCGCTACTACACGACGGCCACGGCGTCCCGGATCTACACGCTGACCCTGCACCCGGTGCGGGGCGGCAACGCCGGCACCCGGCACGTGAACCCGAAGGACTTCCCGGCCTGATAGTACATTTCCCCCATGCTGACCCATGAGCGGGAGATCACCGAGCCCGTCGACCTCTGCCTGCCCGACGGCCGCCTCAATCCTGCGGCCGTCGGCTGGACCCGGCGCCCCCTGCACCGGGCCGATCTGCGCGGGTGGGGCCGTCGCAAGCGCTGGGAATACTGGGGGATCGTGACGCCGTCCCACATCATCGGGCTGGTGGCGTCGTCGCTCGACTACGCCGGCGTCCACGGCGTCTACGTGCTCGACCGCGCCTCCCGCGCGGAGGTGAGCCATGACGCCGTGGTGCCCCTGGCCCGCGGCGCGCGGTTCCCGGCGGTCAGCGGGGCGGGCGCGGCCCGGGTCGAGGGCGGCGGCGTCCGCGTCGAGATCGACCAGGAACCGGGCGGCACCCGGCTGCGGGCGTACGCGCCCGATCTCACGCTGGACCTGGAGATCCCGCTGCCCGAGGGGCACGAGTCGCTGGGCGTCGTGGTCCCGTGGGGGCCGCGGCGCTTCCAGTACACCGTCAAGGACGTCGGCCGGCCGGTGCACGGCCGGCTCGTGCTGGGCGGCGCCGAGCACGAGGTGGGCGAGGGCGCCTTCGCCGTGCTCGACCACGGGCGCGGCAAGTGGCCGTACTCCGTGGTCTGGAACTGGGCGGCGGGCCACGCCCCCGGGCTGTCGGTGCAGCTCGGCGGCAAGTGGACCGACGGCACCGGGTCGACCGAGAACGCGCTGTTCGTGGACGGCCGGCTGCACAAGATCGGCGCGGAGCTGGAGTGGGTCTACGACCGCTCCGACTGGCTCAAGCCGTGGCGCATCGCCGGGGACGGCGTCGAGGTCGAGTTCACCCCGTTCCACGAGAAGATCTCGCGTACGGAGCTGGGCGTCGTCGGCTCCGAGACGCACCAGTGCTTCGGCCACTTCGGCGGCCGGGTCCGGGCCGGCGACGGCTCCTGGGTGACGCTCGACGGGCTCACCGGCTGGGCGGAGGAGGCACGCCAGCGCTGGTGATCCGCCCCCGCTCGGCACCGGCGGGCGCGGGCCGTATGCTCGCGCCTGGGAGCGGCGTCCGGCCGCGTCCGGGTCCGATGGAAGTCCGCGGGAAGCCCGGTGGGAGTCCGAGGCGGGTCCGCGGGAGATCTGCGGGAAGAAGGAGCGCCGTGACCGACATGCTCGCCGCCCGGCTGCACGTGCCCACCAACGAGCTGCGCATGGAGCGCGTCCCGGTCCCTGAGCCCGGCCCCGGGCAGGTCCGGATCGCGGTCCGCGCCGCCGGGGTCTGCCTGTCCGACGTGCACCTGCTGGACGGCACCCTGCGGCCCGCGTGGCTCAAGGGCGACACGGTCACCCTCGGGCACGAGGTGGCGGGCGTGATCGACGCGCTCGGCGCGGGCGTGGACGCCTGGACGGCCGGGCAGCGGGTGCTGCTCCAGGCCGGGGAGCTGGACCTGCGCGGCGTCGTGCTCACCCGCGGCGTGGACTACGACGGCGGCTACGCCGAGTACGCCCTGGCGAGCGCGACGACCGTGGTGCCGATCCCCGACGGGCTGCCGTTCGAGCAGGCTTGCGTCATCCCCGACGCCGTCTCCACGCCGTGGGCCGCCGTGACCACGACCGCCGACACCCGGCCGGGCGACGCCGCCGCCGTGTGGGGCGCGGGCGGGCTCGGCGCGCACGCCGTGCAGCTCCTGCGCCTGGTCGGCGCCGCCCCGGTGATCGCCATCGACCCGCTTCCCGCCGCCCGCGAACGGGCGCTCACGCTCGGCGCCGACGCCGTGCTCGACCCGGCCGACCCGAAGCTGCGCGACACCGTCATGGACCTGACCGACGGGTTCGGGCTGGACGTCGCCCTCGACCTCGCCGGCGTCCCCGCCGTGCGCGAGCAGGCGCTGACGGTGCTCGGCCCGGCCGGCCGGCTCGTCGTCGTGGGCCTCGCCGGGCAGCCCATCGCCATCCCGAACGACATCGGCCTGGCCTACTTCCGCCAGTCGGTGCGCGGCCACTACGGCTCCGCGCCGCAGGACGTCCAGCGCCTGGTCACGCTGGCCGGGCGGGGACGGCTGGACCTGAGCGCCTCCGTCAGCGACCTGCTGCCGCTCGCCGAGGCCCCGGCCGCCCTCGACCGGCTGGCCCGCAAGGAGGGCGACCCCGTCCGGCTCGTGCTCGTCCCCTGACCCGCCCCGGCGACGCCGGAATCAGGGCGCGTCCCCGTCCGCCCGCGTCAGCAGGTCCTGCTCCAGGACCGCGTCGAGCTGGAGCTCGCGGTAGCCCGCCTCCTCGAACAGCACCGTCAGCCGGTCCTCACCCCGCTGGATCACCTGGCCCGGACCCCACGTACGGTGCTCCACCCGCGCGTGCAGCGGGAACGGGCCGCCGCCGGGCGCGGGGGGCCGCGCGGCCGTTCCCGCCCGGCAGTTGTCGCAGTCGCCGCACGGCTCCGGCAGGTGCTCGCCGAAGTAGCCGAGCAGGAAGCGGCGGCGGCAGTCCTCGGTCTCGGCGTAGCGGCGCATCATCTCCAGGCGGGTGCGCTCCACCTCGCGCCGCCGCTCGGCCAGCTCCCGCGCCAGCGCCGCGGCCTCCGCCGGCTCGGGCGCGCCGGGCACGGGATCCACGCGCCGGGTGCCGAGCCGGGCCGCGCCCACCCGTTCCAGCAGGTCGAGCAGGCCCGTCAGACGGCGCGGGGACAGGCCCGTGCGCTCGCGCAGCTCCTTGCGCCCGGCGCCCGGCCCGGCCGCCACGACCGCCGCGGCCACCTCGGCCAGCGTCCCGGCGTCCGGCACGCCGCCGGTGAAGTAGCGCTGCAGCCCCAGGTCCTCCGGACGGTAGAACAGCACCGCGGCGGCCGGCTCGCCGTCCCGTCCCGCCCGGCCGATCTCCTGGTAGTACGAGTCCGGCGACCCCGGCGCCTCGGCGTGGAAGACGAACCGCACGTCCGGCTTGTCGATGCCCATCCCGAACGCGTTCGTCGCGACCACCACCTCCAGCTCGCCGTCCATGAACCGGTCGTGCACCTCGTCCCGCTCCCGGCGGCGCATCCCCGCGTGGTAGGCGGCGGCCCGCACGCCCGCCTCGTTCAGCAGGCCGCTCAGCTCGCCGGTGCGGCGGCGCGTGGTCGTGTACACGATCCCGGGCCGCTCCTGCTCCGCCACCGCCGCGACGATCTCCGGGGCCGGGTCGTCCAGCATCCGGCGCACCTCCAGCCAGATGTTCGGCCGGTCGAAACCCTGCACGAGCTCCAGCGGGTCACGCATGCCCAGCCGCTCAATGATCTCCGCCCGCACCGGAGGGGCGGCGGTCGCGGTGAGCGCGGCGATCACCGGCCGGCCCAGGGCCTCGGCCACCGAGCCGAGCCGCAGGTAGTCGGGGCGGAAGTCGTGCCCCCACGACGACACGCAGTGGGCCTCGTCCACCACCATGAGCGACGGGGCGGCGGCCCTCAGCTCGCGGATCACGTCGGGCCGGGCGAGCTGCTCCGGCGCGCAGAACAGGAACTCCGTCTCGCGCGCCCGCAGGGCCTCGAACGTGGCCGTACGCTCCCGTGCCGAGGTGCGGGCGTCCAGGCTGGCGGCGTCCTCGTCCCGCTCGCGCAGCGCCTCCACCTGGTCGCGCTGCAGCGCGATGAGCGGCGACACCACCAGGGTCGGGCCCTTCAGCAGCAGCGCAGGCACCTGGTAGATCGCCGACTTGCCGCTGCCCGTCGGCATCACCGCGAGCGTGTCGCGGCCCTCCGCCAGCGCCGTCATGGCGGCGAGCTGGCCCGGACGCAGCTCCTCCAGCCCGAGCGCCTCCCGCGCCACCCGCTCGCACTCCGCCGCCGCCTCGCCCATGTCCCCACCTCGCCTGTTCCCTCGCCTGCCCCTCATCCCTGCCCTCCGCCTCCGCCTCCAGCCCTTCGCGGGCGGCACTGACGAGGTCCGCGGATGCGAAGATCGTGGGGTCGGCGTTACGGAGGTGCGGTGATGCCCGGATGGCTGGAGGCGGGACTCTGGGGTGCCCTCGCCGGAGGCGCGCTGCTCATCGGGGCCGCGGTCGCCTGGTTCCGGCGCGTCCCGCCGCGCGCGATCGCCGCGATCATGGCCTTCGGCGCCGGCGTGCTCATCGCCGCGCTGTCGTTCGAGCTGCTGGACGAGGCCGAACGCACCGGCGGGCTCGGCCCTACCGCGGCGGGCTTCATCGGCGGCGCCTGCGCGTACGTGGCCGCCAACGCGCTGCTCGCCCGGCACGGCGCCCGCCACCGCAAACGCTCCGGCGATCAGCAGCCGAGCGAGGCCGGCGTCCAGGGCAGTGGCGCGGCGATCGCCGTCGGCGCCCTGCTCGACGGGGTGCCCGAGTCCGTGGTGCTCGGCCTGTCGCTGCTCGGCGGCGGCGATGTCGGCCTCGCCGTGGTCGCCGCCGTCTTCATCTCGAACGTCCCCGAGGGCCTGTCCAGCGCCGCCGGCATGAAGCGGGCCGGCCGCGGCGCCGGCTACGTCTTCGGCATCTGGGGCGGCATCGCCCTGGCCAGCGGGCTGGCCGCGATGCTCGGCAACCTCGGGCTGGAGTCGGCCTCCCCGGCCGCCGTCGCCGCGATCATGGGCGTGGCGGCCGGGGCCATCCTCGCGATGGTCGCCGACACGATGATCCCCGAGGCGTTCGAGGACGCTCATCTGCTGACCGGCCTCATCACCACCGCGGGGTTCCTCACGGCCTTCGCCGTCGAACGGCTGGCCGCCTGACCCCCGTCAGGGGGACAGGAACATCGGGTTGTCGTGGCAGGTCCCGTCCGGGCGGCGGCGTACGGACGAGATGGCGTCGCCGAACTGCCACTGCTGCTCGTGCAGGTCGTACAGGCTCTGTCCCGGCAGGACGCAGTACGACCGGCCGCGGTAGGTGTCGTGCTGGTAGACGACCCAGGCGTTGACGTCCTGGTTGACGATGGAGCTCACCCGGTCGCCCCCGGAGCCCGAGATGTTGCCGTTGGTCGCCGTGAACGACCAGGAGGTGCCGGCGAAGCCGCTGTCCTGGAACAGCACGAGCGGCCCGGCCGCCTGAGCCGGTGCGGTCGCCGCCGACACGGCGACCATCGCCGCGGCCGAGATCGCCGCGGCGATGCGGATGGTCCTGTGCATGGTGGTGGTTCCCCCGTCGATTAGCGGTTGCTCTACTCCCGCTGGGCGTTCCAGCACGTTCCACCCCGTTCCACGGACCCTGCTACAATGATCAGAACACGTCGAGCCTTTCCGGCCGGAGTCGTCTCCGCCGCCCGGGGAGGCTTTTTTCATGTCCACTCAGCAGAACACCGCAGGAATGTGGCGGCTCGGCGGCGAGCTGCCCGTCAACCGGATCGGGTTCGGCGCGATGCGCCTGACCGGCCGCGCCGCCTTCGGCTCCCGGCAGGACGGCCCGACGGCGGCCGTACTCCGCGAGCGCTCGATCGCCGTGCTGCGCCGCGCGGTCGAGCTCGGTGTGAACCACATCGACACCGCCGCCTTCTACTTCTCGCCCCTCCTCTCGGCCAACGAGCTGATCAACCGGGCGCTCGCCCCGTACCCGGACGGCCTGGTGATCGCCACGAAGGTCTGGCCGGGCCGCGACCCGTCGGGGGAGTGGTGGTGGGCCCGGCCCGAGCAGCTTCGCGGCCAGGTCGAGGAGAACCTGCGCCGGCTCGGCCGCGACCATCTCGACCTGGTGAACCTGCGCGTCCCGCCGAGCCGCAGGGACGCGCCGCTCGCCGAGCACTTCGGCGCCCTCGCCGAGCTGCGCGAGGCCGGGCTCGTCCGGCATCTCGGGCTCTCCAACGCCACCGCCGCGCACCTGGCCGAGGCCCGCGCCGTCGCGCCCGTCGCGTGCGTCCAGAACGCCTTTGGCATCGGCGCCCCGGCCGCCGAGCGGGAGCTGCTGCGCGCGTGCGGCGAGCAGGGCATCGCGTACGTGCCGTTCTTCGCCATCGCCGGCGCCGGCCGGGAGGCGGGCGCGGGGGCGGCCGAGGACGAGCGGGTGCTCGCCGTCGCGCGGGCGCGCGGGGCGACGCCGGCGCAGGTCAGGCTCGCCTGGACGCTCGCGCAGGGCCCGCACGTCCTCGCCATCCCGGGCACCGGCGACCCGGGCCACCTGGCCGAGAACGTCGCCGCAGGAGCGCTGCGGCTGTCCGCCGAGGAGCTGGCACTCCTCGGCTGAACCCCTCGCGGCCCGCTCACTGCACGCCGAAGTTCTCCTCCAGGTAGGCCATCGCGCCGACCGGCTCCTCGGCGAAGAACATCAGCTCGGTGAGCGGGCGCGGCAGGAAACCCTCGTCCTCCATGCGCTGGAACTGCTGCTTCAGCCCGTCGTAGAAGCCGGCCGTGTTCAGCAGCACGACCGGCTTGTCGGTGTGGCCGTGCTTCTTCAGCTCCAGGATCTCGGTCGCCTCGTCCAGCGTCCCGGTGCCGCCCACCATGATGACCACCGCGTCGGCCTTCTCCAGCAGCAGCCTCTTGCGTTCGGCCAGGTCGGCGGCGATCACCATGTCGTCCACGCCCTGGCGTGCCTTGTGCGCGAGGAAGTGCACCGACACGCCCATCAGCCGCCCGCCGGAGGCGTGCACCCCGTCCGCGACCACCTTCATCAGCCCGGCGTCCGAGCCGCCCCACACCAACGTGTGGCCGCCCTTGCCGATCAGCTCGGCGAACTCCCGGGCGGGACGCGTGTAGGTGTCGGCGAGGTCGGCGGCGGAGAGGAAGACGCAGATGTTCATGCGCACACCCTAGGCCCACCGCCTCCGCCCGGGGATCGTCCCGTCAGGGGCCGTCGTCGATGCGGGTGCCGGTGACCAGCTCGGGATGGATCCGGACGACCACCCCGATCTCCTCGCCCGGCCACGGCCGCAGCAGGCGCAGGGCGCGGGCGATCTCCTCGTCGCTCTCCACCAGCCCGGCGCGGCCGGTCAGCACGATGCTCCATCCGTGGCGGGTCGCCGTGTCCAGCGCGTCCGCCTCGTAGACGACCGGCGCGACCTGGGAGAGCAGCGAGACGACCGCGCAGTCCTCCGGCAGGCCGACGAGCACGTCCTCGCCGTCCATGACGTGGCTGACCAGCCGGATGCCCGGCAGGGCGCGGCTGATGAACACGAGCCTGCCGAAGGTCACGTTGCCGAGCAGGCGCAGGCCCTCCTGGCGGGACAGCGGGTGGCTGACAGGTCTTGGCTGGGTGGATCGGTACGGCACCCCGTCACCTTCCTGCAGCCGGGCCCGCCGCCGGTAGGGACCAAAGTCCCTTGTTGGTACGTTCCGGCTCACCCCGCCCGCGCCTGGTCCGGGCGGGCGCGATAGAAGAGAGGCCATGCCGTTCCACCCCGAGCTCGCCAGGAAGCTGGCGCCGCTGCGCGGCGTGACCCGCGAGGACCTGGCCACGGACCCGGAGGCGCAGCGCCTGTTCGCCGAGTACGTCCGCGACCCGGCCGAGTGGTCGATGCCGGCCGGCGTCACCGCCGAGGACGTCACCATCGAAGGGCCGCACGGCCTGATCCCCGTCCGGACCTACCGCACGACCGGCACCCCCGCCAGGGCCCTGCTGTGGGCGCACGGGGGCGGGTTCGTCCTCGGCGACCTGGACAAGCCGGAGGCCCGCGTGGTGAGCGCCGAGCTGGCCGCGCGCAGCGGCGCGTTCGTCGTCTCGGTCGGCTACCGGCCGGCACGGGACGGCGTGCGCCACCCGGTGCCGATCGACGACGTCGACGCGGCCTGGCGGTGGCTGACCGGCGAGGCCGCGCCGGGGGTGCCCGCCGGGCTGGGCGGGGCCAGCGCGGGCGCGGCGCTCGTCGTGGCCACCGCCCTGCGCGCCCGCGACCGCGCCGCCGGCGGGGGAGGAAGGGCCGCCGACCTGCTGCTTCTCGCCTATCCGTTCGCGCACTACCCGAACCCGGCCCTGGACGACGATCTGGCCGCCGAGATGCGCGAGCTGCCGCCGTTCACACGCTTCCACCCCGCCGACGTCGAGCGGATGGTCCGCGCCTACGTGGGCCGGATCAGCGACGTCCCGCCCGACGCGCTGCCCGGCGCGGCCCGCCTCGACGGCCTGCCCGCCACCCACATCCTGCTGTCGGAGTACGACGACCTGCGTGCCTCGGGCGAGCTCCTGGAGCGCCAGCTGCGTGAGGCCGGGGTGCCGGTGAGCACCTACCTGGCGCGCGGCATGCCGCACGGGCACCTCAACCGGACCCCGGCCCTCGACGAGGTCGACGCCTCGCTCGGCTACTTTGCCGCCGCGCTCGCCGCCGGCTGACCGCCGGGAGCGCCCTGCTCCGCCGTCTCCGTCGGGGCGGGGCGGCGCAGGACCGTGACCGCCACCGCGAGGGCCGTGACCAGCAGCCCGGCCGCGACGCCGAACGCCAGCCGGTAGCCGCCGGTCAGCGCCGCCGCCTGCGACGTCCCCGCGGCCAGCAGCTCGCCGGTGCGCCCGGCCGCCATCGTGGACAGCACCGCGACGCCGATCGCCATGCCCACCTGCTGGGTGGTGTTGAACAGCCCGGAGGCGAGCCCCGCGTCGCTCTCCCGCGCCCCGGACATGCCGAGCGTGGCCAGGGCGGGCAGCACCAGGCCGCCGCCCGAGATCAGCAGCATGGGAGGCAGCAGGTGGACGGCGTACGTGGCGTCCGCCGGCACCCGGGACAGCAGCGTCATCGCCGCCACCAGCATCGCCAGCCCGGTCACCAGCACGGCGCGGGCGCCGAACCGGGCGGCGAGCCTGGCGGAGGCGAACAGCGAGATCGAGCCGATGCCGAGCGCGGCCGGCAGCATCGCCAGCCCGGTCTCCAGCGCCCCGTAGCCGAGCACCCGCTGCATGTAGAGGGCGACGAGCACCTGGAAGGCGAACATCCCGGACAGGGCCAGCATCTGCGCGAGGTTGGCCCCGACGACGTTGCGCGAGCGCAGGATCCGCAGCGGCATGAGCGGCGTACGGGCCGTGGCCTGCCGCGCGACGAACGCGCCGAGCAGGGCCAGCGAGAGCGCGCCGAGGCCGAGCGTGTGGGCCGACAGCCAGCCGTGCTCCTCCACCTTGACCACCGCGTAGATGCCCAGCATCAGGCCGGAGGTGACCAGCACGGCGCCGAGGACGTCCGCGCCGGCCCGCAGCCCCGCCCCCCGGTCGGCGGGCAGGGCGCGCAGCGCGAGCGCCATGGTGACCACGCCGATCGGCACGTTGACGAGGAAGATCCACGGCCAGCTCAGGCCGTCGGTGAGCACCCCGCCCAGCACCTGCCCGATGGACGCGCCGGCCGCCCCGGTGAAACTGAAGATCGCGATCGCCTTGCCGCGCTCGGCCGGCCCGGAGAACAACGTCACCAGGATGCCCAGCACCACGGCACTGGCCAGCGCGCTGCCCACGCCCTGAAGGAAACGGGCCGCGATGAGCACGCCGGGGCCGGTGGCCAGGCCCGCCAGCAGGGAGGCGGCGGTGAAGATCGCGTTCCCGGCCAGGAACATCGCCCGCCGCCCGATCAGGTCACCGAGCCGCCCGGCCAGCAGCAGGAGCCCTCCGAAGGGGATCAGATAGGCGTTGACCATCCAGCTCAGACCGGCGGGCGAGAAGCCCAGGTCGTGCTGGATGGCAGGCATCGCCACGGTCACGATGCTGCCGTCGAGGATGGTCATCAGTCCCGTCGCGGACAGCACTCCCAAGGCTGTCCAACGCGAGTCGAGCACGTTCGGCACAGGTCTCTCCCGTCTCGTAGACAGGTGAGACCTTAACAGATAGTTCTGTTGTAGACGATCCTCTTCGGACCTATTTCGCGCGCTCCCGTGCCCTGCGGGTCTGCACGGGGCTCTCGACGGGCGCGGCCAGATGGCCGGTGACCAGGCGGTTCAGGGCGCGGACCAGCACCTCGCGCTCGTCGTCCGGCAGGGCCTGCAGGGCGTCGCGGTGCACGCCGTCCACGACCTCCTGGCTGCGCCGGGCGACGGCCGCGCCCTCCTCGGTGACCGCGATGATGCGCGCCCGCCGGTCGGTGCTCGACGGGCGGCGCTCGGCGTACCCGGCCTTCTCCAGCGCGTCCACCGTCACCACCATCGTGGTCTTGTCCATGTCGCCCAGCTCGGCGAGCTGGATCTGGGTGCGTTCCTCCTCCAGCGCGTGCACCAGCACGCAGTGCATGCGCGCCGTCAGGCCGATCTCGGCCAGCGCCGCCGCCATCCGCGAGCGCAGCACGCGGCTGGTGTGATCGAGAAGGAAGGACAGGTCGGTCTCGGTACGGGCGGGTGCCATGGCGGTCATGTCCTCAGCGTACCCAAGCCGTTTCGCTGCGGATTATCCGTGACCGGATGATGTGCCGGTGGACGGGGCGGGGGAGCGCAGGGCGGCCTCGGCGATGCGCAGCGCCTCCTCCGCGCCGAGGCCGAGCGCGGCGACCGTGGAGGCGTAGTCGGCGGCGGCCCGCCGGGCGCGTTCCCGTGTCTCCTCCCCGGCCGCCGTCACGAACGACCCGGCCCGCCCCCGGGTCTCGATCAGCCCCGCCTCCTCCAGCTCCCGGTAGGCCCGGCCGACCGTGTTCACGGCCAGCCCCAGGTCGGCCGCGAGCCGCCGGATGGTCGGCAGCCGCGCCCCCACGGCCAGCGTCCGGTCGTGGATCTGCCCGGCGAGCTGGGCCCGTAGCTGCTCGAACGGCGGCACCGGCGAGGCCGCGTCGATGACGATCATCCCAGGCTCACGATCTGCCTGGCCATCGTCGCGCTGCCCGGCGTACGGGCCTGGATCACGACCAGGGCGGCCAGCCCCAGGAGCACCAGGCTGAGCGAGGCGACCTTCCACCAGCCGGGCGCCAGGCCGAACAGCAGCACCATCGGCAGGCCCCACACCGTGCCCGGCGACGTGCAATCGCGGGCGTCCTCGATCCTCATGATCACATCGGCGGTCAGCGACAGCTCGTCCTCGGCCACCACCGGCCGCGCCAGCAGGTCGCGCACCTGCAGGAGGGCGACCGCCCCGACGCCGGCCAGGGCGACGAGCAGGACGAGCGCCGCGTAGCGGACGCCGGTGCCGTCGAGGGTGAGCGCGCTTCCTGCCAGCGCCAGCGCCGCCGCGTACGTGGCCACGGCCCAGGCGGCGTACGGTCTGCCGAGCAGGGCCCGCCAGCCGGGCTGCACCGGGTGCGCGGCCCGCCGGGCCAGCGCCGCCCCGGCCCGCCGGTCGACCCGGCGTACCCACGACTCCATCAGGGTCCGGGTCACCAGCAGCGCGGCGACCAGCCCGGTCAGCGTCAGCAGCGGCCACCACGATCCGGGCTCCGGCTCCGGCCCGCCAGGGGCCGGCGCGGCCAGCAGGTGGCCCGCCTGCACCAGCGCCGCCGCGATGATCAGCGCGGCCAGCATGAGGTGGTCGGCCAGCCGTGCCCGCCGCCGCGCCGCCAGCCGCGCGGCGAGCAGCGGCGTCGGCGGCGCCTCGCCCAGGCCGTGCCGGGCCAGCCAGTCCCCGGCCTGGCGCACGTCCCCCGGCCGTACGCGGACCCCTTGCCCGTCCGTTCGTCCTTCTGTCATGACCCGCTCCCTTTGTCGCAACCTTTGTCTCATCATGGTGAGACATGAACTGCGACAAAGTCAACGGCGAAAAAGCGATTGCCCGGCCTCGGGCCGCTCCCCTAAGGTCGGGGACATGCGCCTTTACCTGTGATCCGCGCTCAGCGGCGACCAACCCGACGTCTCAGTTCATCCCAGACGCGGCAGCCGTGCGTGTTGCCCGACCGGCGTGAGCCGCGTCCCGATCCCGGTGAAGGAGCTTCCTCATGCGTGCCCGCTCAGGCAAGACCGACAAGAACGACAAGACCCTGCCCGGCCTCCCGGCACCCCGGCGGCTGCCGAAGCTGCCCGTGCGGCCGATCGCACCGCCGCGCCGCATCCCGTCCAAGGGTCGCTGACCTGCGACGGTGACGCCGCCCCCGCCGCGTGCCGGCGGGGGCGGCGCCACGCGGTCTCCACCCGCGGCAAGATCGTCGCTAGATTGCGGGGATGGCCTTACCCCTCAGGCGGACCGGCGCGATGATCCTCGCGGCCGGCCTCTCGCTCACCACGACCACCCCCGCCCTGGCCGCCGCCCCCGCCGCCGCCGACCGGGTCCTGCGGGTCTACAACGACAACATCGAGAACCTGGTGCGCAACAACCCCGACGGCACCTGCACCCGCGTCTCGGGCCCGGACCACCTCACGTCCATGCTGGTCGACGACGACGGCAGGACCGGCACCGGCGGCGTCCGGGCGCCCGACCTGCTGATCGTCCAGCAGGTGCGCGGCACCGGCCAGGCCACCGCCTACGCCGACCAGCTCTCGGCCAAGTTCGGCTACCCCGCCGGCACGTACAAGGCGATCGTGGCCTGGGACGACCCCGAGCCGTGGGGCGGCAGCCACAAGTGCAGCGTCCAGTCGCTCGGCGACCTGAAGAAGAAGCAGACCAACGGCATCCTTTACAACACCCGCACGCTGAGCCTCGCCGCCGGCGACGTGTCGAAGTACTGGAGCGCGGGCTGGCTGAAGCCGGGCACCGCGTACGCCGGCGGCGCCGGCTGCACGCTCTACAAGCCGCCGAGCAACGACGACGGCGCCGCCTACACCTACAAGTGGAAGCGCACCAGCGCCATCGCGGCCCGCTTCACGATCAAGGAGACGGGGACGGCGGTCTTCGCCGCCACCCTGCACCTGCCGGAGCAGAACGGCGCGAACGCCTGCGCGGGCGCCGGCTACACCGGCATCGGCGGCACCGGCATCCATGTCGGCGCGGACGCCACGAGCCTGATGAACGCCTCGGCGATCCGCGTGCTCGGCGTGGACGCCAACCGCACCGGCATCGCCCGCACCACCCTGTCCGGCTTCGGCATGACCGGTTACGGCGCCAAGCCGACCATGGGGTCCAGGAAGATCGACTACCTGTTCGTCAAGGGCGCCGTGCGGCCCTCGGCCGTCGACCACACGGTGAGCGGCACCAAGTCGGACCACCTCGCCCTGTACGCGTTCATCGACTACTGAACCGACTGCTGACCGGGCCGCCGGGCGCCGCTCCGGACACCGGGCGCCAGCCGGGCGGCGGGTCCTCGCCGGTCACCCCGTCCACCGCCTCGCGCAGCAGGTCGGCGTGGCCGGTGTGGCGGCCGTACTCCTCGATCACGTCGCAGATCAGCCGGCGCAGGCTGAGCCGGCGCCCGTCCGGCCAGGCGAGGTGGACGAGCCGGCCGGGCCCGCCGGCGGCCAGCGCCTCGCCGACCCGGGCCCGCGAGCGCTCGACGGCGGCGTCGTAGAGCGCGTAGAGGTCCTCGGGGCGGTCGGCGGCGGCCGAGGTGAAGTCCCAGCCGGGGTCGGCCGCCCAGTCGACGGCGTCCCACGGCGGGCCCAGCGGCGCGCCGCTCAGCCGCGGGCCGGACATGTGGTCCTCGACGAACGCGAGGTGCTTGAGCAGGCCGCCCAGGGTAAGAGTCGATGCGCCGACGCGGGCCCGCAGCCCCTCGGTGTCGAGGTCGTCGGCCTTCCATCGGAAGGTCGCGCGCAGACGGTCGAGCGCGCCGACGAGGTGTTCGGCCTCGGTGCCGGCGACGGGCGGCTCCCACCAGGGGTCCTCGTGAGTCATGCTGCCACGGTAGAGGCCGATCCGGACGTTCCGCTTCCGGTAAAGGCATGTCGTGGACACGACCAGTAAACTTGAACTGTTCCAGTTTAGGGGGCTATGTTGTGCACATGGCGTCCGACTTCGAGGCACAGCTCCGAGCGGCCTCGCTGCGCGTGACCCGGCCGCGGCTGGCAGTGCTCGGGGCGCTGCGCGACCACGCTCACGTCGACACCGACACGGTGATCTCCCTGGTGCGGGCCGAGCTCCCCAGGGTCTCCCACCAGGCGGTCTACGACGTGCTGCGCGCGCTCACCACGGCCGGCCTGGTGCGGCGCATCGAGCCCGCCGGCGCGGCGGCCCGCTACGAGCTGCGGGTGGGGGACAACCACCACCACCTCGTGTGCCGCTCCTGCGGCATGATCGCGGACGTCGACTGCGCCGTCGGCGAGGCCCCTTGTCTCACCGCCTCGGACGACCAGGGCTTCGTGATCGACGAGGCCGAGGTCGTCTACTGGGGCACCTGCCCCGACTGTACGAACCAACGCATTGCCCAGTGATTTGGCAGTTCGGAAGGAAATAGATGAGCGACACGCAGGACAACAGGCCATCGAGCGCGCAGGGCGTGGACCGCAAGGAAGCGGCCGGCTGCCCGGTCGCGCACGACTCGGTGACCGCGCACGGCAGCGAGAGCGAGAACCCGGCGATCGACTCGCCGAGCGCCAAGAGGCACGGCCGTCCGCGCACGAACCGCGACTGGTGGCCCAACCAGCTCGACCTCTCGATGCTGCGCGCGCACTCGTCCAGGAGCAACCCGCTCGGGCCGGACTTCGACTACGCCAAGGAGTTCGAGAAGCTCGACGTCGAGGCGCTCAAGCGCGACATCACCGAGGTGCTCACCACCTCGCAGGACTGGTGGCCGGCCGACTTCGGCCACTACGGCGGTCTGATGATCCGCATGAGCTGGCACGCCGCGGGCACCTACCGCATCCACGACGGCCGCGGCGGCGCCGGTGACGGCGGGCAGCGCTTCGCCCCGCTCAACAGCTGGCCCGACAACGCCAACCTCGACAAGGCCCGGCGCCTGCTGTGGCCGGTCAAGCAGAAGTACGGCCAGAAGATCTCCTGGGCCGACCTGCTCGTGCTCGCCGGCAACGTCGCCCTGGAGTCGATGGGCTTCAAGACCTTCGGCTTCGGCTTCGGCCGCAAGGACGTCTGGGAGCCCGAGGAGATCTTCTGGGGCCCCGAGGACGCCTGGCTCGGCGACGAGCGCTACGTCTCGGAGAGCGAGATGGTGCCGCAGGTCGGCGCCACCGAGATGGGCCTCATCTACGTCAACCCGGAGGGCCCGCGCGGCAACGCCGACCCGGCCGCGGCCGCGCACTTCATCCGCGAGACCTTCGCCCGGATGGCGATGAACGACGAGGAGACCGTCGCCCTCATCGCCGGCGGCCACACCTTCGGCAAGACCCACGGCGCCGGCGTGGCCGACGACCACGTGGGCCCGGAGCCGGAGGGCGCGCCGCTGGAGGCGCAGGGCCTCGGCTGGCTCAGCACGCACGGCAGCGGCAAGGGCTCCGACACGATCACCAGCGGTCTCGAGGTGACGTGGACCGACGTGCCCACCCAGTGGAGCAACCGCTTCTTCGAGATCCTGTTCGGCCACGAGTGGGAGCTCACCACGAGCCCCGGCGGGGCCAAGCAGTGGGTCGCCAAGGACGCCGAGGAGATCATCCCCGACCCCTTCGACCCGGCGAAGAAGCACAAGCCGACGATGCTGACGACCGACCTGTCGCTGCGCGTCGACCCGATCTACCGCGAGATCTCGCTCCGCTTCCTCAACAACCCGGACGAGTTCCAGCTCGCCTTCGCCAAGGCCTGGTACAAACTGCTGCACCGCGACATGGGCCCGGTCAGCCGCTACCTCGGGCCGTGGGTCGCCGAGCCCCAGCTGTGGCAGGACCCGGTGCCGGCCGTCGACCACGAGCTGGTCAGCGACGCCGACGTGGCCGCGCTCAAGGAGCAGATCCTGGCGTCCGGCCTCACGACCGCCCAGCTCGTCACCACCGCCTGGGCCTCGGCCGCGAGCTTCCGCTCCACCGACAAGCGCGGCGGCGCCAACGGCGCCCGGATCCGCCTGGAGCCGCAGCGCAACTGGGAGGTCAACCAGCCCGAGCAGCTCGCGGCGGTCCTGCCCGTCCTCGAGAACATCCAGCGCAAGTTCAACGAGGGCGGCGGCGCGAAGATCTCGCTCGCCGACCTGATCGTGCTGGGCGGCTCGGCCGCGGTCGAGAAGGCGGCCCAGGAGGCCGGCGTGCCCGTGACGGTGCCGTTCCACCCGGGCCGCACCGACGCCTCCCAGGAGCAGACGGACGTCGAGTCCTTCAGCGTCCTGGAGCCGCGCGCCGACGGGTTCCGCAACTACGTGCGGGCCGGCGAGAAGACCCAGCCCGAGGTGCTGCTCGTCGACCGGGCCTACATGCTGGACCTGACTCCGCCGGAGATGACCGTCCTCGTCGGCGGCCTGCGCGCCCTCGGGGCCAACCACGGTGGCGCCAAGCACGGCGTCCTCACCGACCGGCCCGGCGTGCTCACCAACGACTTCTTCGCCAACCTGCTCTCCCCGGGCACCCGGTGGAAGGCGTCGGAGTCGGAGGAGAACGTCTACGAGATCCGCGACGCCGCCACGGACGAGCCGAAGTGGACCGCCACCCCGGTCGACCTCGTCTTCGGCTCCAACTCGCAGCTGCGCGCCCTCGCCGAGGTCTACGCCAGCGACGACGCCCGCGAGAAGTTCGTCACGGACTTCGTCGCGGCCTGGACCAAGGTCATGGAGCTCGACCGCTTCGACCTGGCCTGATCCGCACCACCCACCGGCGAGCCCGGCCGATCATCGCGATCGGCCGGGCTCGGCGTTCGCCACAGCCCGGTCACGACCTCGACCGGCGGAACCAGTGCCGGTGCGTCCGCACGAACGTCGCCAGGAACAGCACCTGGATGCCGCCCTCGACCAGGATGAGCAGCCCGGCGTCGACCGCGGCGAGCACGGGGCCGCCGTGGAGCCCGTCCCAGACGGCCGTGAGCGCGGAGGTCAGCCCGCTGACGACGATCGGCCCGCCGTAGAAGGCGAAGACCGTCAACGTGATCGAGCTGCCGACCGCGAGGGCGACGGCGTAGATCCTGACCGCGCGCCGTTCGTGCGGGGCGAGTTCGCCGGTGGGATCGATCACCGGCGAGGCGGGCCTCCTGAACGGGGCGGCCGCTCTGGCGAGCAGATACCGGGCATAGCGAAGACCGTCGCCGAACAGGTCCTTGCACCGCAGCAGGTCGCGGAGCACGAAGTAGAGGTCGGTCCGCATGTAGATCTGCGCCTGGAGCGGCAGGCACAGCAGCGTGGTCAGCGTGAAGGCCCGGAGCAGCGCCTCGACCGGGCCGGGCAGCGGCAGGTACGCGACGGCCAGCGTCATCGTCGCGATGAGGAAGACGTCGGAGGCCATCCCGGCCAGGTAGACCCGGTACCGCTGCCGCCGGGGCACTCCCCAGATGGCGGTGACGTCGGTCTGCACCACGAGGTAGTGCAGCCGGGTGCCGAAGCCGATCCTGGCCGGCGCGCCGAGCGAACGCGCGGCCGTGAGATGCATCAGCTCGTGCACGCTCGCGACGACGGAGAAGAAGGCCGTGTTGACCAGCACGGAGAGCCCGGTGTAGCCGCTCCAGAAGAAGTCCTGGTGCCGGGGGAACAGGCCGGGCCTGGCGAGGACGGTGAGCGCCGCGGCCGCGACGACGGCGAGCCAGAAGAGCTTCATCGGCCTGCCGAAGACCCACCGGACGTGCCGCTCGGTGACGCCAGGGAAGTGGGCGGCCACAGGTCCGGACGCCGGGCCGGGTACGGGGAGCCCGTCGACCTCGGCCACGAAGGCCAGGTCGGACAGGGACTCCACGAGGTCGGCCACGTCCAGCTCGACGTCGTGCCCGGCGGAGACGGCGGCTTCGACCTCCGCGACCGGCCGTCCCTCGCCGAGCAGCCGGATCACCTCCCCGCACACCGCGGGCAGCTCGACGAACTCGCCGAGGTCCGGGCGGCCGACGATGATCGCGTCGGGGTCGTCGTCGTCCGGGCGGACGACGAGGTGATGGAAGCGTACGACGCTGCCCGCGCCGACCTCGGCCGCCTGGGCGCTCACCGTGCTCCCGGCCCGCAGGCCGGGCAGGCGCCGTCACGCGGGACGTCGATGTAGTACTGGTGGTCCCAGACGGCCAGGTTCCAGTGGAAGACCCTGCCGCGGGTCTGCGCCGGCAGGCCGCCGAGCTGGTAGAGGATCTCCAGCGCGCACAGGTGCCCGCTGATGTTCGCGCTGGCCGCGACCACCGCGTTCGGCCGCGACTCGGCCAGCAGCCGCCCGAGCTCCTTCTCCTTGCGGGCCTCCTCCTGCCGGTCCAGGCAGGCCCAGCAGCCGGTCTCGCCCGGCACGAACGAGCCCACGACGACCATCGGCCCGGTGTAGAGGCTCATGAACCACGGGGTGCCTGTCCGCAGCGCCGCCTCGTTGGTCCATTCGACGATCTCCGGATGCGGCTCGTCCGCGCACAGGACGAACAGGTCGCAGCCGGCCATCAGCTCCATGATGTCCTCGGGGCCGGTCGCCTTGACGTCGCTCCCGGTCACGGCGACCGCGCCGTTCATCGCCCGCAGCCGGGCGACCGCCTGGTCCACCTTGGGCCTGCCGAGGTCCGTCTCGGCGTACAGGAGCTGGCGGGTCAGGTTCGACTCCTCGACGCTGTCGAAGTCGGCGACGCGCAGCGCTCCGACGCCGCTCGCCACCAGCCCCGCCGCCACGGCCGACCCGGTGCCGCCCACGCCGAGCAGGCTCACCCTGGCCTGCTTGATCCTCGACTGGATCTCGTGCGGTGACGTACGCGGCGCGGTGTCGATCCAGCTGAAGAAGTGCCGGGCCGACTCGTGGCGGGCGAGGTCGCGCTCGGTGAGGTTCGCCGGCACGGGCGCTCCGGCGTCCTCGGCGAAGCCGCTCTCGACCAGGTCGCCGATCACGTCGCGCACGCTGTCGTCGTCCACGTCGGGGTGCGTCTTCGCGAAGTCGGCGCAGATCTCGTCGACGGTCCGGGTGCCGTCCATCAGGGCGAGGATCGCGGCGACGCTGCCGTCCTCGTCGTCGGCTATCTCGGAGGCCACCCCGAACTGGGACAGTCCGATGACGATGCGGTTCCCGGGCAGCACGAACGGCTGGTGAACACGTTTCACCCTGGGCAGACGCAACTCGAAGAACCCTCTCCTTCACACGGGAAAAGCAGAACCGGCCGGCCGAGGGCCGACCGGTTCTTGGGTCTATATGTCAGATCAGCCGCTCTGTCCGCCGCGGTTGATGGTGGTCTCGATCTTCTCGAGCTTCCTGATCTTGACGGCGATCTTCTTCTTCATCGACATCTCCTCGCTTCCCGTCCCAGGCCGGGGAGACTCCCCGAGAATGACCGGCGAAAGGCCGCGAATGAACCCGAATCCCGTTCGCCTTCTGCCGTCCAAGATCCTCACACCCGTGAAGTCCGCCTGTCAATGCGGTCCTTCCTGACCACGGTCATCTCAGGTGGCCGGTCAAGGTGATCAGTAGGCAGCCACGCCGGTGCTTGTATCTTCTGATCATCCGGCACAGCTCTCGCGGCCCTCTGGAGCACCCTTGACCCGTCGCCTCCTCCGCGTACTCCCCGTGGCCGCGATCCTCATCGGCGTGCCGGCCTGGTGGGGCTACGGCGCGCTCACCGCCCAGTCGGACGCGGCCCTGCGCGCCCAGCGTCCCGTCTGGGAACGGTGCCCCGGCAGCCTCGACGTGCAGTGCGCCCACATCAAGGTCCCACTCGACCACGGCGCGCCCGAGGAGCGCACGATCGACCTGGCGCTCGCCCGGCTGCCCGCCCGCCATCCGGAGCGGCGGCTCGGCTCGCTCGTGGTCAACTTCGGCGGTCCCGGCGTCACGGGCGTCACGTCGTTCATCCAGGACCCGGAGCCCCTGAACGGGCTGCGCGCCCGCTACGACATCGTCGTCTTCGACCCGCGCGGCGTCGGCGAGAGCAGCCCGATCAACTGCCGCCCCGCCGGTGAGCCCCGCCCTTACCTGGGGGTGGACCGGACACCGGAGACACCGCAAGAGATCAACGCCCTGGTCCGGGCCAGGAACGAGCACGCCGCCGCGTGCCGGCGCATGGCGGGCTGGTTGCTGCCGCATCTGAACACGAAGACGACCGCCCGCGACCTGGACATCCTGCGATCCGCGCTGGGCGAGTCCAGGCTCAACTTCCTCGGCTTCTCCTACGGCGGCGGCCTCGGCGCCGTCTATGCCGAGCTGTACCAGGACAAGGTCGGGCGGATGGTCCTGGACGCTCCCGCCGCGATCGACGCGCCGCCCCTCTACGACGGCACCGCCGTTTCCGACGAGCCGATCAGAGCCTTCGTCGAGGACTGCGCCGGACGGCCGGACTGCCCGCTGGGACCCGAGGTGGATGCCGGGCTCGAACGGCTCAGTACGTTCCTGGCGAGGCTCGACTCCCACCCCCTCGACGTCTCCGGCGGCAGGCTCGACGACGCCGCGGCCGTCGAGGGCATCGAGCAGTTGCTGCGCGACGACTGGCCCGGGCTCCGCAGGGCGCTGGCCAAGGGACTCGAAGGCGACGGCTCACGGCTGCACGCCGCGGCCACGTTGTCTGACGAGGACGCGTTCTTCTCCCGTGACGCCCACGCCGCGATCTCCTGCGCCGACGACCCGACCCGGCCCGATCCCGGAGAAGTCGCGCGGCAGGCCGGGATCGCGCGCCGCACGGCACCCGTCACCGGCGCCCTGACGGTGTGGAGCGCGCTGTACTGCCAGGGCTGGGACCCGGTCCCGGGAACGGCTCTGCCGAGCCGGCTGCACGACGGCCCCACGAAAGTGCCGCCCGTCATGGTGGTCGGCGTGGACGGCGATCCCGTCGTCCCCTACGAAGGGGTACAGGAGCTCAGGGCCACGCTGACCGACTCGGTGCTGGTCACGCTGCACGGTCACGGGCACACCGCGTACCGGAGCGGTGCGCGCTGCGTCGACGAGGCGGTGGACGCGTACCTGCTGGAGGGGCGGCTCCCCGCCGCCGACGTGGAGTGCGGGACGGCAGGGGCCAGTGGATCGCTTGTCCGGGCGCCTCAGCGATCAACCAGAAGGACATCGCTCAGACCTCGTGGCGGAGCGGGCTGAGCCAGATCGGCATCCAGCTGAGCGCCATGAGCGCCGCGCCCGCCCACATCGCCGTCCCGATGCCCCAGACCTCGCCGAGAAGGCCCGCCAGCAGGCCACCGACGCCGACCGCACCCATGAGGATCAGGCGCATGGTGGCGTTCATCCGGCCGAGCATCGGGTCGGGTGTGACCTTCTGCCTGAAGCTGACGAGCAGCACGTTGTTCACCCCTGTCCGGAAGGACAGGATGCTCCACGCGGCCGCCGAGATCCAGACGCTCCAGCCGACGAACGGCACCAGAAGCGCGAACGGCGCGGTGGCCAGGCCGACGATCCACACGGCACGCCCATGGCCGAACCGGCGCCCGATCAGATGAGCCGTCGAGGAACCGGCCAGCACACCGAGCCCGCCGATGGCCAGGTAGGCCCCGAGCACCCAGGCGGGATGCCCGAGCTCGTCGACGAGCAGCACGGGCAGCAGCGTCGAGCAGAGCGGGAAGGCGAGGTTCGTCATGCCGCCCTGTGCCGCGATGGCGGTGAGGACCCGGTTGCCGAAGAGGAATCGCACCCCCTCGCCGATCTGCCGTCCGAGTCGCTCGCCGGGCACGGGGTCGGGCGCGGGCTCGGGCTTGCTGATCCGGCGCAGCCACACGGCCGACCACAGGTAGGTGAGCGCGTCGAGCAGGATCGCCACCGGCGCGCCCGCGAGAGCCACCAGCACCCCGGCGGAGCTTCTGCCGCCCACGTCCATCGCCGCGTTCGTGCCGACGAGCACCGAGTTCGCGGCGGTGAGCCGGTCCCGGCCGACCAGGTGCGGGACCGTGCTCTGCGAGGCGACGTCGAAGAAGAGCGTGCCGACCCCCGTCGCGATGGCGACGCCGTACAGCTGGGTCATCGTGAGAGCGTCCAGCCACCATGTGACCGTCACCGACACCAGAAGCGCGGCGCGGACCAGGTCCGTCGCGATCATCACCGGGCGGCGCCTGACCCGGTCCACCCATGCTCCGGCGGGCAGGCCGAGCACGAGCACGGTGATGGTGGTGAGGGCGCTGAGCAGTCCCACTTCGCCGGGCCCGGCGTCGAGGGCGATCACCGCGAGCAGGGGCATCGCCACGTAGCCGACCTGGGTGCCGAACTGGCTGACCGCCGACGCCAGGTAGAGGTTTCTGAAGGAGGGGTCACGCAGGAGCGGAGGCTGGGCAGCGGTTGTCATGCCACCTAGATGATGGAATCGTCGGCCAGGCCGCTATTGATTAAGCAGAGGACGAATCGGATGGGCCTTGAGCTGACGTTCACCGCACAGGATGCGGCCAATGTCCGTTTCGCGGTTTCTCCTCTGTGGGAGGTCGTCGCCAGCGTGCGGGTGGTGAAGAACCCGGCCGCGCATGCCGTGCTCAAGCCCTGGGCCGAACGGGTGCGGCGGCGGCTCGCCGATGTCGACTGGCGGTTGCTGTCCGACCTGGTGCCGGTGCCGACGATCTCGATCGTCGGCTTCGTCTGTCCGCCGCCCTCGACCTCCGTGCCCGACCTGGAGGTCGAGCTGGCCGGAATGGTGGCGATGGCACCCTTGGTCCAGGAGGGTTTCGACGTCTGGGACGGTCCGCGCACCCGAGCACTCCAAGAGCTCTACGCCGACCCCGTGGGCGGCCTCGAACGGCTGGCCGAGGAGATCCGCGGCTACTGGGAAGCGGCCATCGCGCCCTACTGGCCGCGCGTACGGGCCTTGCTCGAAGGCGATGTGCTCTACCGCGCCAGGTTGCTGGCCGAGGGCGGCCTGCGGCGCATGCTCAGCGACCTCGACCCCGCCGTGACGTGGGAGGGAGAGACACTGCGCCTGCCCAAGACCGTCTGCGAAGGTGTGCGCCCGCTGGGCGGCCTGGGACTGTTGCTCGTGCCGTCGGTGTTCACCTGGCCGCGTGTCTTCTCCATCACCTCCCCGCCCTGGCAGCCCACGATCCGTTACCCCCCGCGCGGCGTCGCGACGCTCTGGGAGCACCGCGAGAGCGACCCGCCACAGGCGCTGGCCGCCGTGCTCGGCCGGACCCGCGCCCGGCTGCTGGCCGAACTCGACCAGCCCGCCTCGACCAAGGAACTGGCCGCCCGCCTCGACCTGTCGGAACCGGGCGCGAGCCAGCACCTCACCGCTCTCCGCAGGGCCGGGTTGGCCAGCGCGCACCGCACAGGGAGATACGTGCTCTATGCCCGTACGGCCGTCGCCGAGACGCTGCTCGCCGGCGACGCGAGTCCTACACCGAGCGGTCACGAGTAGGGACGGGCGGGAACCGCCGAACTTCCCAGCCCGAGTTCTTGGGGTTACCTCTTGACTCAACAAATGAACGCTCTTTTAATTCGCACATGGGTCGCATCGCCGGCGTGAGCGCCGCGGAAACCCGGGAGAGGCTGCTGCTCGCCGCCGCGGAGGTGTTCGCCGAGCGCGGTTACGACGGCACGCGGGTCGCCGACATCGCCGCCGCCGCGGGCGTCAGCAACGGGGCGATGTACGCCCACTTCGGCTCCAAGGCCGAGCTGATCGTGGCGGCGCTGCGCGCCCACGGGCGGCAGACGCTGGCCAGGCTGGTCGCCGCCGACCCGGACCGTACGGCCACCGAGCTGCTGCTCGTCCTCGGCAGGAACCTGCCGCGCCGCCGGGACGCGCCCGGTTACCTCATCGTCGAGGCCCTCACCGCCGCCCGCCGCGACGAGGACATGGCCCACCCGATGCGCGACTACGTCGGCGAGCGCGCCGAATGGCTCGCCGGGCTGGTCCGCGCCGCCCAGGACGACGGCGAGCTCGACCCCGCCCTGCCGGCGGGCGCGCTGGCCCACTTCTGCCTGCTCCTCGCCATGGGCAGCGCGCTGATCACCCCCGACCTGCACGCCGTCGAAGACGAGGAGTGGACGGCGCTGCTCACCCGCGTCGTCCGGGCGTTCGCCCCGAGCGGGACCCCACCAGAGAGCGGAGGACCCCAGTGAAAGTGAAGATCGACCCGGAACGTTGCCAGGGGCACGGCCGCTGCTACGACCTGGCTCCCGCGCTGTTCGCCGAGGACGACGAGGGCTACGGCCAGGTCGTCGGCGACGGCGCCGTGCCGGAGGGCGAGGAGCGCACGGCGCGCCTGGCGGTGGCCAACTGCCCCGAGCGGGCGATCGAGATCCTCTAGGAGGCGTGGCATGACCGTTGACGACCGCTTCACCCAAGGTTTCCGTGAGACCCGCGAGGACGAGCCGCTCGGCACGCGCAACGAGGTCATCACCGGCCCCGTCTCCGACTGGGCAACCGATTTCTCCCACTTAGAGCCGGAGTGGGCCGCGGACCCGTACCCCATCCAGGACGATCTGCGCCAGCGCTGCCCCATCGCGCACACGGACCGGTTCGGCGGCGGCTGGCTGCCCACCCGCTACGAGGACGTCGCGGCCATCGCCTACGACACCGAGCGCTTCTCGTCCCGGTCGATCATCATGAGCAACTTCCGCCCGCCCAAGGATCTGGCCCCGGTGGGCGGCACGCCGCCGATCTCCTCCGACCCGCCCTTCCACCACGACGCCCGCAAGCTGCTGCTGCCCGCCTTCACCAAGACGGCCGTCTCCCGGATGGAGGGGCCCACCCGGGCCTTCTGCCACCAGCTCATCGACGCCTTCGAGGGCCGCGACGTCGTGGACGCCGCCCGGGACTACGCCCAGCACATCCCGGTCCGCGTCATCGCCGACATGCTCGGCTTCCCTCAGGAGGACGGGCCCCGTTTCCGCGAGTTCATCGAGAGCTCGCTCGAAGGCGTCAACCTGCCGCCGGATGAGCGCATCGAGCGGATGGACGAGCTGTTCGACTACCTGCTCGCCCAGATCCGCGACCATCTCGACCACCCGCGCGACGACCTGACGACGTACCTCATCGAGGCCGAGCTGTACGGCCGCAAGCTCGACCCGTCCCACGTGGCCGGCACGATGGCGCTGCTGCTCATCGCGGGCATCGACACGACCTGGAGCGCGATCGGCGCGTCCCTGTGGCACCTGGCGAAGACGCCCGCAGACCGCGAGCGGCTGGTCGCCGAGCCCGGCCTGGTGCCGACCGCGATGGAGGAGTTCCTGCGGGTGTACGCGCCGGTGACGATGGCCCGGCTGGTCAAGGAGGACATGCACTGGAACGGCGTGGACATGAAGGCCGACGACTGGGTGCTGCTGTCGTTCCCCGCGGCCAACCGTGACCCGGCGCAGTTCGAGCAGGCGGACGAGGTCGTCATCGACCGCAAGGTCAACCGGCACGTGGCCTTCGGCCTCGGCATCCACCGCTGCGTCGGCTCCCACCTGGCCAGGATGGAGCTGCGGGTGGCGCTGGAGGTGTGGCTGGAGCGGATGCCGCGGTTCGAGCTCGCCGACCCGGCCGCGGTGACGTGGGCCGCCGGCCAGGTACGCGGCCCGCGCAGCCTGCCCCTGCGCCTCGGCCGGTCGTCCTAGGAGGCGAGCCTCCCCGTGACCCGGGTGGCGTGGAACGCGGGTCACGGGGCATATCACAGCGCGGGGCCGTCCGGTTCCCCGGGATCGACCAGCGGTGAGGTGAGCCCAGGACATGCCGTCCGTCGTACTGATCGGCACTCTCGACACCAAGGGCGAGGAGTACGCGTGGCTGCGCAACCGCCTCGTCGAGCTGGGCAGCGACGTCGTCGTGATCGACGTGGGCGTGGGCGAGCACGGCGACCCCCTGCTCGCCGACGTCTCCGCCGGGCGGGTCGCCGAGGCGGCGGGCGCTGACCTGCGGGCGCTGCGGGAGGCGGGCGACCGGGGCGCGGCCGTCGCCGCGATGGGGGAGGGCGCGGCCGTGGTCCTCGACAAGCTGCACGGCGACGGCCGGGTGGACGCCGTGCTGGCGCTGGGCGGCAGCGGCGGCTCGTCGATCGCCGCGCGGGCCGTCCGCGACCTGCCGATCGGGCTGCCCAAGCTGATCGTCTCCACGATGGCGGCCGGCGACGTCTCGCCCTATGTCGGGGCCAGGGACGTCACGATGATGTACAGCGTCGTCGACATCGCCGGGATCAACCGGCTCTCGCGCGCCATCCTCGGCAACGCGGCCGCCGCCGCCGCGGGCATGGCGCGGGCCTCCCAGCTCGCCAAGGCCGTGCAGACCGCGGGGCTGCCGGAGCGGCCGCTGGTCGGGGCGTCGATGTTCGGGGTCACCACCCCGGCCGTGGACGCCGCCCGCGACCGGCTCGCCGAGCTCGGCTACGAGGTGCTGGTCTTCCACGCCACCGGCTCCGGCGGCCGGGCGCTGGAGGGCCTGGCCGGCAGCGGCATGCTGGCCGGGGTGCTCGACCTGACCACCACCGAGCTGGCCGACGACCTGGTGGGCGGCGTGCTGTCGGCCGGGCCGGACCGGCTCACCGCCGCCGCCCGGCACGGCGTGCCGCAGGTCGTCGCGCCGGGCGCGCTCGACATGGTCAACTTCGGGCCGCGGGACAGCGTGCCGCCCGAGTTCGCCGGCCGCCTGCTGTACGCGCACAACCCGACCGTGACGCTGATGCGCACCACGCCGGAGGAGATGGGCGAGCTCGGCCGCCGCGTGGCCGCCAAGCTGCGCAGGGCACGCGGCCCGGCCGCGCTGTTCCTGCCCCGGCGGGGAGTGTCCGCCCTGGACGCGCCCGGCGGCGCGTTCGCCCGCCCCGAGGCCGACGCCGCCTGCTTCGAGGCCCTGGTGGAGGGCCTGCGCGGCTCCGCCGTCGCCGTCGAGGACCTCGACCTGCACATCAACGACCCCGCCTTCGGCCGGGCCATGGCCGACCGGCTGCACGCGCTGATCACCGGAGGTGCTTCATGAACCGGCAGGACGTCCTCGGCAGGCTGCGCGCGACGGTCGCCGCCGGCCGGCCCGTGATCGGCGCGGGCGCCGGCACCGGCCTGTCGGCCAAGTGCGCCGAGGCCGGCGGCGTGGACCTGATCATCATCTACAACTCCGGCCGCTACCGCATGGCGGGGCGGGGCTCGCTGGCCGGGCTGCTGCCGTACGGCGACGCCAACCAGATCGTCGTGGAGATGGCCGCCGAGGTGCTGCCGGTCGTACGGGACACGCCGGTGCTGGCCGGGGTGTGCGGCACGGACCCGTTCCGTGTCATGCCGTACTTCCTCGACCAGCTCAAGGCCATGGGCTTCGCCGGCGTGCAGAACTTCCCGACCGTCGGCCTGTACGACGGCACGTTCCGGCAGAACCTGGAGGAGACCGGCATGGGCTTCGACCTGGAGGTCGAGCTGATCCGGCTGGCCCGCGAGCGCGACCTGCTCACCGCCCCCTACGTCTTCGACGAGGAGCAGGCGCGGGCCATGACCGAGGCCGGGGCCGACGTGCTGGTGCCGCACGTCGGGCTGACCACCAAGGGCAGCATCGGCGCCGGCACCGCGCTGAGCCTCGACGAGGCCGCCGCGCGGGTGCAGGCCATGCGGGACGCCGCCGTCGCGGTCCGGCCCGACGTGCTGGTGCTCTGCCACGGCGGGCCCATCGCCGAGCCGGAGGACGCCGCGCACGTGCTGGCGCGTACCGAGGGGGTGGCCGGGTTCTTCGGGGCCTCGTCGGTGGAGCGGCTGCCGACCGAGCGGGCCGTCACCGAGCAGGTCCGCGCCTTCAAGTCGCTGCGCCCGGGGGCGTGACGACGCGCTCACCTAGCATGGAACGGGATGGAACGCCCTCCCCCTGCAGCCGATGGCCGAACGCCTCGTGGAGGCGGCGGGCGTGCGCGCCGGGCAGCGCGTGCTCGACGTGGCCTGCGGGCAGGGCAACGCCGCCCTCGCCGGGGCGCGGCGCTTCGCCGAGTCCACCGGCGTCGACTACGTGCCCGCCCTGCTGGAGCAGGGGCGCAGGCGGGCCGAGGCCGAGCGCCTGGAGGTGGCGTTCGCCGAAGGGGACGCCGAGGCGCTGCCGTTCCCCGACGCCGCCTTCGACGTCGCGCTCAGCACCGTCGGCGTGATGTTCGCGCCCGACCAGGAGCGGGCCGCCGCCGAGCTGCTGCGCGTGACCCGAAGTTCGCCTTCCACTCGCCCGAGCACTTCGCCGAGTGGTTCATCGCCTACTACGGGCCGATCCACCGGATGGCGGGGGCGCTGGACGAGGACACCCGGCGGAGCTTCGCCGCCGAGCTGGCCGGGGTGCCGGTCCCCTTCAACCGCTCCGGCGACGGGACGCTGCTGGCGGCCGGCGACTACCTGGAGGCCGTCGGCACCCGCCGCTAGACCAGGGCCAGGTAGCCGGCGAGCTCCCGGGCTGAGTCGGTGGCGATGCCGACGTACCCGTCGGGCCGGATTAGGGTGTGCCGCCTGCCGCCGTACGGCTCGGCCGGCGCGTACGCCCGCACCGGCGGCCCGCCCGGGACGGCGGGCGCGGGGTCCGGCGACAGCAGGGTGAAGTGCGGCCCCCTCAGTAGGTCGAACATCCGCGCCCGGCGCCCGTCGGCGAGCCGCACCGGCCCGTCCGGCACCCGGTCGCCGCCGGCGCGGGCCAGGGAGCCGCCCCGGTAGCCGAGCCGGAGCTGGTAGGTCTCCTCGTCGCGCCTGAACGTCCTCTTGTCGTGCAGGTCGGTGCTGAGCCCCAGCACGCGGGCCGCGATCGGGCGGCGCTCCTCCTCGTAGCTGTCCAGCAGCGTCCCCGGCGCCCCGGAGAGGGCGCGGGCGAGCTTCCAGCCCAGGTTGTACGCGTCCTGCACGCCGGTGTTGAGCCCTTGCCCGCCCGCCGGGGAGTGCACGTGCGCGGCGTCCCCCGCGAGGAACACCCGCCCGGCGCGGTAGCGGTCGGCCAGCCGGATGTTGACCCGGTAGAGCGAGGACCACAGCAGCTCGGTGACGCGCATCCGGCGCCGCATCGAGCGTTCGGCGAGGATCCGCTGGAAGCCGGCCGGCGTCAGGTCCGGCTCCACGCCCGGCCGGAGCGGCGCGAGGAGCTGGAACGTGCCGGTGCCCGCCATCGGGTAGAGCGCCAGCATGCCCCTGCCCGGCCGGAGCCAGACGTGGATGTGGTCGCGGTCGAGCCCTTCCACGCGTACGTCGCCGAGCATCATGCGCTCCTCCTCCCGCGTCTCGCCCGCGAACCCGATGCCGAGCGCCTTGCGCACCGGGCTGCGGCCCCCGTCGGCCGCCACGAGGTAGCGGGCCCGCACCGTCGCGCCCGTGCCGAGCCGCGCCGTCACGCCGTCCGCGTCCTGCTCGAAGCCGGTCAGCTCCGTGCCGTGCTCCACCTTCCCGCCCAGCTCCGCCAGCCGCTCGCGCAGGACCTCCTCGGTGCGCCACTGCGGATGCATCAGCACGGTCGGGTACGGCACGGCCTCGCTCGCCGCCGCCCGCCGGTGCATACGGCCCTGGTACAGCGGCACCCCGCCGACCCTGACCCGCAGCGGCGGGTACGGCGCCGCCGTCGCCAGCACCCGCCCGATCACGCCGAGGTCGTCGAGGATCTCCAGCGTGCGCGGTTGCAGCCCCTTGCCCTTCGACCCGGCCGAGGGCTCCGAGGCCCGCTCCACCAGGCGGTGGCCGATGCCGCGTCTGGCCAGCTCCACCGCGAGCGTGAGGCCCGTGGGCCCGGCGCCGGCGATGAGCACGTTCGTGTCGTCCGTCATGCGCCCCACCGTGCCGGGCGGCGCTGCCGGATCGCTGTCAGCCCGCTGCCGGAGCGCCCGCGCGGAGCTGGCTGCGCAGGTCCACGGCGCGGTGCAGGTAGTGGGCGGCCAGCATGGGCCGCCCGGCCGCCCGGTAGAGCTCGCCGAGCGCCTGGAAGGCGTCCGCCTCGCCGCTGCGGTCGCCGAGCTGCTGGAAGATCTCCAGCGAGCGTTGCAGCTCGGCCGAGCCGTGCGAGCGGTCGCCGCGCGCCGCGTGCAGCCCGCCGAGGCTGCGCAGCGCGTACGCGCCGCAGTGCCGGTCGCCCAGCGTCTCGAAGATGTCCAGCGCCCGCCCCTGGAACCGCATCGCCTCGTCGGGCTGGGCGGCGAGCGTGTGCAGCCGGCCGAACTGCATGGACACGCAGCCCTCACGGTGGTTGTCGCCCAGCTCGCCGGCCAGCCGCAGCGCCTCACCGAGCCAGCGAAAGGCCTGCCCGAGGTCCTGCAGCGACAGGTGGACGCGGCCGATCGCCTGCCGCGCGTACGCCTCCCCGTCCACGTCGCCCTCGGCCAGGAACATGGCCAGCGCGTGCCGGAACCAGCCGAGCGCCCGCCGGTGCCGGCCGGAGAACTCGTCGGCGGCGCCGAGCCCGCAGATCGAGATCGCCTCGCCGCGGGCGTCCCCCAGCTCACGGAAGATCACCCGGGCGCGGCGCAGCATGCCGGCCGCCTCGGCGTAGCGGTCCTGGTAGAGGCTGACCTGGGCGAGGCCGCGCAGCATGGCGGCCTCGCCGCGCCGGTCGCCCGCGGCGGCGGCGCTGTCCAGCGCGACCTGGTGGGTGAGCCGCCACTCCTCCAGGCGGCAGTGCAGGTCGAAGTAGGGGACGAGGGTCGCGGCGAGGCCCCACGCCGCCTGCGCGGGGCCGTGGCTCGCGGCCAGCCGTACGGCCTCGACCAGCGCCTCCCGCTCGGCGTCGAACCAGGTGAGCGGGTCGGCGGTGAGGCGGCCCAGCAGCTCGTCGTCCGGGCGCCACCGGGGCACGGCGCCGGCCGGCACGCTGAACAGCGTGGTCGGCAGGCGGGCCGCGGCGTGCTCGGCGGCGCTCGTCCAGCCGCCCAGCACCCGCGCCAGGGCCTGGCGCTCGGCCTCGCCGTCGGCGCGCTCGCGCGCGGTGCGGCGCACCAGGTCGGGCAGCAGGTAGCGGGGCTGGCCCAGGGGGTCGGTGCCGACCAGGCGGAGCAGGCTGACGTCCACGAGCGTGTCCACGACGGCGTCGCTGCGGTGCCGGTCGAGCACGGCGTCGGCCACCCAGCCGGGCACGGTCCCCGGCCCGAGCAGGCCGAGCGCGCGCAGGGTCAGGGCGGCCTCGTGGGGCAGGCGGCGGTAGCTGAGCTCGACGCAGGCGCGTACCTCCAGGTCGCCGGCGCGCAGCTCGTCCAGCCGGGTGCTCTCGTCGTCGAGCCGCCGCCGCAGCTCCTGCAGCGACCAGCCGGGACGGGCGGCCAGCCGCGCCCCGGCGACGCGGAGCGCGAGCGGCAGCCCGCCGCAGGCGGCCACGATCGATCGCGCCGCCTCCGGCTCCGCCGCCACCCGGGCGGCCCCGGCGATCCTGGCCAGCAGCTCGCCGCCCTCGGCGGGGGTGAGCGCGTCCAGCTCCAGCAGGACGGCGCCGGGCAGCTCGGTGATGCGGCGGCGGCTGGTCACCAGTACGGCGCAGCCGCTGCCGGGTAACAAGGGGCGCACCTGGGCGGCGTCGGCGGCGTCGTCCAGGAGGACCAGCACGGGGCGGCCGGCGAGGAGGGAGCGGTAGAGCGTGGCGCGCTCGTGCGCGGAGGCGGGCAGCGCGCCCTCGGCCACGCCCAGCGAGCGCAGGGCCTCGGCCAGCAGGTCGGCGGGGGCGGCCGGGGTCTCGGCCGTGCCGCCCAGCGACAGGTGGAGCTGGCCCTCGGGGTAGGCGTCGCGGACGGCGTGCGCGCAGTGCACGGCCAGCGCCGTCTTCCCGATCCCGGGCGGCCCGGTGACCACGGCGACCACGGGCGGCCCGGCCACGCCCGCCGCCCCGGACGGGGGCACGGGTAAGGGCACGGGTAAGGGCACGGGTAAGGGCACGGGGGCCGGGCCCGACAGGAGGTGGGTCAGGGCGGTCACGTCGGCGGCGCGGCCGGTGAAGTCCGGCACGTCGGCGGGGAGCTGGTGCGGCACGGGCGGCTGGTAGCCGAGCCGGCACGGCTCCTCGTCGGCGAGCACGGCCGCGTGGGCGTCGCGCAGGTCCGGTCCCGGCTCGATGCCGAGGTCGTCCACGAGCTGCCGCCGGATCTCCGTGTAGGCGTGCAGCGCCTCCGCCCGCCGCCCGCCCCGGTGCAGCGCGACGATGAGCCGCTGCCACAGATCCTCCCGGTACGGGTGCTCGCCGATCAGCGCCCGCAGGTCGTCCACGGCCGCCGCGTACTGCTCGCGGGCCAGTTTCGTCTCCGCCAGCTCCTCGGCGGCGGCGAGCCTGGCCTGCACCAGGGCGCGCAGCCGCCCGTCCCACACCGGGCTGGCGGGCAGGTCGGACAGCGGCGTGCCGCGCCACAGCGCCAGCGCGTCGCGCAGGTGCCCGGCCGCCTCCCCGGTGCGCCCCGCGGCCCGCGCCCGCTCCGCGAGCTGCTCGAACAGCAGCATGTCGAGCTGCCCGGCCGCCAGCTCGACCGCGTACCCGGAGGGGTGGGTGACGATCCGGCCGCCGGCCGCCGTGACGGGGCCGCGCAGGGCGCTGACGTACGTCCGCAGGTTCGCCACCGCCGACGACGGCGCCCGCGCCGGCCACAGCACCTCGATGAGCGCGTCCGAGGCGACGATCTGGTTGGCCTCCAGCAGCAGCGAGGCCAGCAGCAGCCGGGGCTTGCGACCGGCGACACGCAGCGCCCGGTCCGCGCTGCGGACCAGCAAGGGCCCCAGGACGCCGAAGTTCGGCTGGTCAACCACTACGAACGCACCTGCTCCTCCGGTGGCGCCGGAGCGCCTGTACGTCGGGTCGTCGTTCATGCCGGCTCGGTCTTTATACCGATTTTGGAGGTTCTCTGTATGCCGTACCCGCAATCTTGGTCGCCAGCAGAAAGCGCAGCACCAGCTGATCCAGAAAGGATCCGTATGAGACCCACGCAGGTACTTACGGTGGGCTTTGTCCTGCTTGCCGGGCTCATCGGCGGCCAGACCGCCTCGGCCGCGTCGACCCTGGCACCGGACCCGAACGACCCGCCGAACCAGGTGAAGGTCCCTGAGGTGTCCACCCTGGCCGCGCCGAGCTTCCAGCTCCCGTTCCCCTGCGGCCAGTCGTGGACCGGCAACTCCAGCAACAGCAGCGCCCACCAGTCCTACGAGATCGACTTCAACCGCGGCAGCACCGCGGACGCCGACCTCGGCGACACCGTCGTGGCCGCCGCGGCCGGCACCGTCGTGATCTCGGCCCACCAGGGCTCCACCAACGGCTACGGCAACCTCGTCAAGATCGACCACGGCGGCGGCTGGGCGACGTACTACGCCCACCTGAACGTGCGCTCGGTCAGCGCCGGTGCCCAGGTGAAGCAGGGCCAGAAGGTCGGCACTGTGGGCAACACCAGCAAGCCGGGCAACAACATCAGCCCCCACCTGCATTACGAGGTCCGCGAGGGCGACGGCTACCCCGGCAACATCCGCAAGGCCGTCTTCGGCGGGACCACCTTCGGCTACCCGACCCAGACCCTGACCTCCAAGAACTCCTGCTCCGGCAGCACCAACCCGCACACCCCCGAGGAGGTCTGCGGCGCCGGCTACAAGGTGATCGACTCGGCCGCGCTCGGCACGGCGGGCACCGTCTACCTGCTGTACAACTCCGGCAACGGCTACAACTGCGTGGCCACGCTGAAGAAGACCTCGCTCGGCACCGCCACCGCCACCAGCGCCTACCTGGAGGTCCAGGGCAAGGCCCGGGTGACCGACAGCGGCAACTTCGCCTACTACGCCGGTCCGGTCCGCGCCGCCGCGGCGGACAAGTGCGTCAAGTGGGGTGGCAAGGCCGGCTCGTCCGCCTACGACAGCCCCTTCGAGCACTGCGGCTGATCACGGGAGCGATCCCGTGGCCGGTCCCCGGCCGGAGCGGCCGCCGCCCCCCTCCACACCCGCGGCGGCCGCTCCTTCCCCCTGAACCCGTTGAGGAGAACCCCGTGCAGTCCCGACTCCGCCGCCGCGCCGCCGTGCTGCTGGCCGGCGCGCTGATCCCGCTCGCCACGCCGCCCGTCACGGCGCACGCCGCCCCCGCCGCCCGTACGGTGACGGCCGGCGCGACGGCCGCCGCGTTCGCCGCCGCCGCGGCCAAGTACGAGGTGCCCCGCGACCTGCTGGTGGCCCTCGCCTACGCGGAGACCCACCTGGACGGGCACGACGGCGAGCCCAGCGCCAGCGGCGGCTACGGCGTGATGCACCTGGTCAGCAACCCCGCCAACCGCTCGCTGGAGCGCGCGGCCACCCTGACAGGCAAGCCGGCCGCCACGCTGAGGAGCGACGAGGCGGCCAACATCGCGGGCGGCGCCGCCGTGCTCCGCGCGCACGCCGACGACCTCGGGCTGAGCGCCGCCGCCCGCAAGGACCCGGCCCAGTGGTACCAGGCGGTCGCCAAGTACGGCGGCGCCGCCTCGGCCGACGTCGCCCGCCTGTACGCCGACACCGTCTACGACCTGCTGGCCGCCGGTGTGCGCGCCACCACGCCCGCCGGCGAGACGGTCACCGTGCCGGCCCGCGCGGTCCAGCCGCAGCGCGGCCCGTACGCCAAGGCCGACGACCTCGACGCGCCCAACACCCTGGCCGCGGCCGTCGACTACCCCGGCGCGACCTGGGCCGCCGCGAACAGCGCCAACTACGCCGTCTCCAGCCGCCCGTCGAGCGACGCCATCGACCGCATCGTCATCCACGTCACGCAGGGCTCCTACGCCGGCACCATCTCCTGGTTCCAGAACCCCAGCGCCAAGGTCTCGTCCCACTACGTGGTCAAGTCCTCCAACGGCGCCATCACCCAGATGGTGCGCGAGAAGGACCGCGCCTTCCACGCCGGCGACTACAACCGCCGCTCGGTCGGCATCGAGCACGAGGGCTACGTCAGCGACGCCTCCTGGTTCACCGATGCGATGTACCGCGCCTCGGCGGCCCTGACCAGGAACATCGCCGACCGTTACGGCATCCCCAAGGACCGCTCCCACATCGTCGGCCACAGCGAGGTCCCGGGCGCCGACCACACCGACCCCGGCTCGAACTGGAACTGGTCGACGTACATGAAGTACGTGACCGGCAGCACCGCCCCGACGAACCCGCACACCCCGGAGAGCGTCTGCGGCGCCGGCTACAAGGTGATCGACTCGGCCGCGCTCGGCACGGCGGGCACCGTCTACCTGCTGTACAACTCCGGCGACGGCTACAACTGCGTGGCCACGCTGAAGAAGACCTCGCTCGGCACCGCCACCGCCACCAGCGCCTACCTGGAGGTCCAGGGCAAGGCGCGGGTGACCGACAGCGGCAACTTCGCCTACTACGCGGGCCCGGTCCGCGCCGCCGCGGCGGGCAAGTGCGTCAAGTGGGGCGGCAAGGCCGGCTCGTCCACCTACGACAGCCCCTTCGAGCACTGCGGCTGAGCAGCACCACCCGCCCGCGGCAGGTCACGACAGCCGCCTGGTCACCGCCTCGCTCACCATGGCCACGGCCGCCGCGCTGCCGGGCAGCACGTTGACCAGGGTGAAGAAGGCGTGCATCTGGCCCTCGAAGCGCCGGGACTCCACCGGCACCCCGGCCGCGCGCAGCCGCTCGGCGTACGCCTCGCCCTCGTCGCGCAGCACGTCGTGCTCGGCGGTCAGGATGACCGCGGGCGGCAGCCCGGACAGGTCGGCGGCGCGCAGCGGCGAGGCGTCCGGGTTGGCGCGGTCGGCGAAGTCGGGCGCGTAGTGGTCCCAGAACCACACCATCGAGTCGCGGCTCAGCATGAGCTGGTTCGCCGGGTCGGTGTAGGAGCCGTTGTCCAGGTCGCAGTCCGTCACCGGGTAGACCAGCACCTGCAGCAGGATCTCCGGCCCGCCCTCGTCGCGGGCGCGCTGGGCGGTCACCGCGGCCAGGTTGCCGCCCGCGCTGTCCCCGGCCACCACGATCGGCAGGCCGGGGAACGTGGCCGCGGCCCAGGTCAGGGCCGCGTAGGCGTCGCGGGCCGCGGTGGGGTAGCGGTGCTCGGGTGCCAGCCGGTAGTCCACCAGCGCGACCGTGCAGCCGGTGCGGGCGGCGAGCTGCCGGCCCAGGGTGTCGAACTCGTCGATGCCGCCGATCACCCAGCCGCCGCCGTGGTAGTAGAGGAGCACGCCGCGCGGCGTCTCCGACGGGACCAGGACCCGCGCGCCGAACGAGCCGCCGTCCTCGCCGCCGATCACGACCTCCTCGACGCGCACCATCTCCGGGCCGGGGCCGTAGAGGTCGCGGAGCGCGGCGAACGTCAGGCGCGCCTCGTCCGGCGTCATCTCGTGCAGCGGCTTGACCCCGGTGTCGCCCATCTGCAGAAGGAACTGGGTCGTCGCCTCGTCAAGGGCCATGGACGCACCTCACTGCGGGAGCCGGAGCGATAACGCCTCCTCAACGTAAGGTGCGGGCCCTGCGGCGTCAACGGACGATGTCCGTCCGTTTTCGTGGCCCGCTGAACCGTTCACCCGGCCCGCCCGTGACGTCCTCCGGCGCGGGCCGATCGCCGTCCGGCCCGCTGACCCGCCCGGCCGCCGGCTGACCCGGACGGCAATTTGTCACGGAGCACACCGGTCGTAGTTTCCGGAAACTTTCCGGCAATTTGCTGTCATCGGCGATCCCTATTGGCGCGTTGACCCGCGTGAACGTCAACAACTCGCGCAGCAACATAGCAGCCTTCCGCCCTCTTGACACGCGTCAAGCCGCCCCCTAAGTTGCCGCAATATTAACGGATCTTCGCGAAAGTTTCGGTTGGTGACGTGGTGGCCGGAAGGATGGCATGAGGGGTCAGGAACCATTCGACGACACCGGGCCGACTTCGGTGCTGGTCCAGAAGGCTGAGCCCGCTTTTCCCGACCCCGTTGGGAAAACGCTTCCCAACAAGCGGGACGCCCGGCCCGGCTCCTGGCGCCGCGCCCTGGGCCGGGACTGGCAGCTCTACACGCTGGCGGTGCTGCCCCTGGCGTTCTTCGTGATCTTCCGGTACGTGCCGATGCTCGGCAACATCATCGCCTTCCGCAAGTACGAGCCCGGCGGCAGCCTGTTCGGCGAGACCTGGGTGGGCCTTCGCTACGTGAAGATGTTCCTCGCCGACCCCTCGTTCTGGAACGTCTTCACCAACACCCTCGTCCTCGGCACGCTCACCCTGCTGTTCTGCTTCCCGCTGCCGATCGTGCTGGCGCTGCTGCTCAACGAGGTGCGCAACAGCAAGGTCAAGCGCTTCCTGCAGTCGGTGTCGTACCTGCCGCACTTCCTGTCGGTGGTGATCGTGGCCGGCCTGGTCATGCAGCTCGTGTCCATCGACGGGCCGGTGAACCAGCTCGTCAAGGCCCTCGGCGGCGAGCCGACCGCGTTCATCCAGAAACCGGAGTGGTTCCGTACGATCTTCGTCTCGTCGGAGGTCTGGCAGACGGTGGGCTGGGGGACGATCCTCTACCTGGCCGCGCTGACCACCATCGACGAGCAGCTCTACGAGGCCGCCCGCATGGACGGCGCGGGCCGGTGGCGGCAGATCTGGCACGTCACCCTGCCCGGCATCCGGCCCACGGCCGTCACGCTGCTGATTCTCAACATCGGCACCTTCATGACCATCGGCTTCGAGAAGGTGCTGCTGCTGTACAACCCGCTGACCTACCCGACGGCCGACGTCATCACCACGTTCCTGTACCGGATGGGCGTGGAGTCCAGCAACCTCAGCTACGCCGCCGCGATCGGCCTGTTCGAGGCGCTGGTCGGCGTGGTGCTGATCGTGTCGGCGAACCTCATCTCCCGCCGAGCAGTAGGGACGAGCCTGTGGTGACCTTGGACCGCACCCGCGGCTACCGCGTCTTCCAGGGGATCAACGCCGTCATCCTGACCGGCGTGGTGATCGTGACGCTGTACCCGTTCGTCAACATCGTGGCGCGCTCGTTCAGCGAGGAGCGCTACATCGTGGGGGGCCAGGTCAACCTCGTCCCGCGCGGGTTCAACATCGAGACGTACAAGCTGGTCGTGTCGGACCCGATGTTCTGGACGAACTACCGCAACACGGTGGTCTACACGGTCGTGGCGACCGCGATCGCGATGTTCCTCACGACCTGCTACGCGTACGTGCTGTCGAAGAAGCACCTGAGGGGCCGCACCGTCCTCATCTGGGTGGCGGTCTTCACCATGATCTTCTCCGGCGGCCTGATCCCGAACTACGTGCTGGTCAACAGCCTCGGCCTGACCGACACGATCTGGTCCGTCGTCCTGCCGAACGCCATCAGCGTCTTCAACCTCCTGGTCATGAAGACGTTCTTCGAGGGCCTGCCGCGGGACCTGGAGGAGGCCGCCGCCATCGACGGCCTCAACACCTATGGCGTCCTGTGGCGGATCGTGCTGCCGCTGTCCAAGGCGGTCATCGCGACCATGGTGCTGTTCTACGCGGTCTCGTTCTGGAACTCCTGGTTCACGGCGTTCCTCTACTTGAACGACGGCGACCTGTTCCCGGTGACCATCTACCTGCGCAACCTCATCGCCGGCGCGACCGGCGCGGAGGCCGCGGGCGCGGGGCTCGCCGAGGCGTCGGCCGCCGCGGCGAACATCCAGGCCGTGACGATCATGCTCACCGTGCTGCCGATCCTGGCGGTCTACCCCTTCGTCCAGAGGTACTTCGTCTCCGGCGTCATGCTCGGCGCCGTCAAGGGCTGAGGTCCTCCGCAACGTCCCTCCGTCACGTCCCTCCCTCACCGAAGGAAGCTCCCCCCATGCGCGACATCTCACGGCGTCAGGCGATCATCGGACTGGGCGCGTTCACGCTCGTGCTCGCCGGCTGCGGCGAGGACGAGGCTCCGAAGAAGGCCGCCGACGTGTCCGGCAACAGGGCCGCCGCGATGGCGAACTACGGCGTGAACCAGCAGTTCACGGCGACCGAGCCGGTCTCGTTCGACGTGCTCTACAACAACCACTCGTTCTACCCGAACAAGAACGACTGGCTGCTCTGGCAGGAGCTCACCAAGCGCACCAACGTGACGCTGAAGCCGGTGGAGGTGCCGCTCAGCGACTACGAGAAGAAGCGCGGCCTGCTCGTGGGCTCCGGCCAGGCCCCGCTCGTCATCCCGAAGACCTACCACCCGCAGGAGGAGGCGTTCGTCGCCTCGGGCGCGATCCTGCCGGTCAGCGACTACTTCGATCTCATGCCCAACCTCAAGGACAAGATCGCCAAGTGGAACATGGGCCCCGACCTGGACACCCTGCGCCAGGCCGACGGCCGCATCTACCTGCTGCCCGGCCTGCACGAGGAGGTCTGGGTCGACTACACGCTGGCCGTCAGGACCGACATCCTGGAGAAGCTGAAGCTGGAGGTCCCCAAGACCTGGGACGACCTCTACACCGTGCTGAAGGCGATGAAGGCGGAGTATCCCGACCTCTACCCGATGACCGACCGCTGGGGCGTGCCGACGCCGGGCGGCAACCTGCTCAAGCTCGTCGCCCAGGCGTACGGCACCAAGGGCGGCTGGGAGTACCAGCACGCGACCTTCGACACCGCGAGCGGGAAGTTCGTCTACACCGGCGCGATGCCGCAGTACAAGCAGATGATCGAGTACCTCGCCAAGCTGGTGAAGGAGAAGCTGCTCGACCCGGAGAGCTTCACCCAGCAGGACGAGCAGGCCAAGCAGAAGTTCAACTCCGGCAAGTCGTTCGTCATCAGCGCCAACGCCCAGACGATCATCAACGACCATCGGCCGACGCTGACCAAGCTCGTCCCCGAGGCCAAGATGGCCAAGATCCCGGTCCTGATGGGGCCGGTCGGCGAGTACAAGATCGGCACGCGGCTGGAGAACGGCGTGATGATCTCCAAGAAGGCGCTGGAGAACAAGAACTTCGTCGCCATGATGCAGTTCATCGACTGGCTCTGGTACTCCGACCAGGGCCAGGAGTTCGCCAAGTGGGGCGTCGAGGGCGTCACGTACACCAAGGACGGGTCCGGGGCCTACCAGCTCGCCAAGGACGTCGACTTCGTCGGGCTCAACCCCGGCGCGCCCAAGCACCTGCAGAAGGACTTCGGTTTCTCCAACGGCGTGTTCGCCTACGGCGGCACCACCGCGCTGCTCAACTCCACCTTCTCGCAGGAGGAGCTGGAGTTCCAGAACGTGATGAACGCCCGCAAGGCGTGGCCGATCGAGCCGCCGCGCCCGTTCAACGAGGAGGAGCGCGAGCAGGCGACGCTCTGGGAGACCCCGCTGAAGGACTACGTCACCCAGCAGACGCTCAAGTTCATCCTCGGCGAGCGCGACCTCGGCGAGTGGGACGCCTACGTCAAGGAGCTGGAGGGCAAGAACATGACCTCCTACGTGAACCTGGTCAACACCGCCTACGACCGGTTCAAGAAGGAGCACGGCTGAGCGCCATGAGCACCGGGACGGGGGGAGCGGCGGCCGGATCGCGCTTCGGAGAGGGGCCGCTCTCCCGCGCCGCTGCGCTGATCTACACCCTGATGGTCGTCGAGGCCATGTTCCTGCTCGCCGTCGCGCCGGGCCTGGCCGCGCTGACCCTGCTCGGCGGCGACGTCAGCAACGTGCCGCTGGCGGCGCTCTGCGCGCTGCCGCTCGGCCCCGCGCTGTCGGCCGCCCTGTACGCGCTGCGCCGCCGCAGCCGGGACCTCGCCGACCTGCGCCCGGCGGCGGCGTTCTGGCGCGGCTACCGGGTCAACGCCGCCGGGGCGCTGAAGATCTGGGCGCCCTGGCTGGCCGGCGTGGCGGTCGTCGGCACCACCCTGGCCAACTTCGCGGCGGCCGGGGTGCCCGGCTGGTGGGCGGCGCTGCTGGTGCTCGTCGCGCTCGGCGGCCTGCTCTGGGCCGGCAACGCGCTGGTGATCACCTCGCTGTTCGCCTTCCGTACGGTGGACGTGGCCCGCCTGGCCTCCTACTTCCTGCTGCGCCATCCCAAGGCGGCGCTGGCGAACACGTCCCTGCTGATCGTGGCCGCCGGCGTCACCATGGTCGGCACCGAGCTGCTGACGGCGCTGCTGGCCTCGGCGTTCGCCGCCGCGCTGCTCAGGAACGGCCGGCCGGTGATCGCCGAGGTCGAGGAGCGGTTCACCGCCTGAACCTCAGTGGATGCGCCGGCCGTAGGCGTCCGGCACGCCCGACTTGCGGAAGAAGTAGGTGTTGACCTGGTCGCGCCACTCCTCGGCGGAGCGCTGCTGCTCGGCCAGCAGCTCCGCGACGCGGGCGTGGTAGGCCGGGTCCACCAGACCCGAGCCGTGCAGCTTGTCCCAGCGCGCCCGCATCGCGGACACCTCCTCGACCCCGGCGAAGTGCGTGTCGTAGATGTGCTGGATCACCGTGGAGCCGCCGCGCAGCACGTGCCCGTACGGGACGTGGTGGAAGAAGAGCAGCAGCTCGTCCGGGCAACGCTCCAGGGACTCGTACACGTCGGACCACGGCCGTGGGTACTGGCCGGTGAAGCCGGTGCCCGTGGCCCGGGTGCGGTCCACGCCGACGCCGTCGCGGTCGGCGAAGTGGTAGGTGCCCCACGGGGTGTACTCGTAGCCGTCCACGTCCGGGCCGTAGTGGTGGCCGGGGCGGACCATGAAGCCGACGCCCAGCGGGGCCGTGTAGCGCTCGTACGTCCGCCACGACCCGTCCATGATCGCGTGCAGGGTGCCGCGCAGCCCGTCCGCGGCGCCGGGGAACGTCAGGTCCGCCCACTCGTCCAGGATCGTGGCCGGGTCCAGGCGGGGGTCCCAGGCGAGCCGGCCGAAGGCGTACAGGTTGGCCTGGGCCAGGGGATGGCCGGTCCAGTAGGGGTCGTCGCCCGCGTTGGAGACGGCGACCAGCCCGCCCCCGCCCACCGCCACGTCCGCGACCGAGCGGCCCTCCTCGCCCCAGGGGCGGAAGGCCAGCAGCTCACTCCACATCGGCGCCAGGTAGCACACGTGCCGCTGCTGGCCGGTGTACTCCTGCGTCACCTGGAGCTCCACCGCCAGCTTCGTGGCCGGCATGGCGGCGATCACCGGCGAGACCGGCTCACGCGGCTGGAAGTCCATGGGGCCGTGCTTCACCTGGAGGATCACGTTCTGCGCGAACCGCCCGTCGAGCGGGGCGAAGTGGTCGCAGGCGGCGCGGGCGCGGTCGGTGGAGCGGTCGCGCCAGTCCTGGCGGTGGTCGTAGACGAACGCCCGCCAGTGCACCACCCCGCCGTGCGGGGCCAGCGCGGCGGCGAGGACGCCCGCTCCGTCGGCGTGGCTGCGCCCGTACGCGAACGGCCCCGGCTGCCCCTCGGAGTCGGCCTTCACCACGAATCCGCCGAAGTCCGGCACCGCCGCGTACACCCGGTCGGCGGCGTCCGCCCACCACCGCCGCACCTCCTCCTCCAGCGGGTCGGCGGTGGGCAGGCCGCCGAGGACGACGGGGGAGGCGAAGCCGACCGACACGTGCGCGCGGATCCCGTACGGGCGCAGCTCGGCGGCGATCGCGGCCACCTCGTCCAGGCGGTCGGTCAGCAGGCGGGCCTCGGTGGCGTGCACGTTCACGTTGTTGATCGCGACGGCGTTGATCCCGGCGGCGGCCAGCAGCCGGGCGTAGGCCCGCACCCGCGTCAGGTCCTCGCGCAGCTCCCCGTCGCGCCAGAACAGCGAGCCGCCCGCGTAGCCGCGCTCCACCTGGCCCATCACCGGGTGCACGGCGATGTTGTCCCAGTGGTCGAGCATGCGCCGGGCCGCGGCGGGCGCGTGCCGCTCGACCGGCCGGTCCGCGGGCGCGAACGCCGCCTCGCCCAGGCGTACCAGGTGGAACAGCCCGTACAGCAGCCCGGCGGGCGCGTCGGCGACGACGACGGTGACGCCGTCGCGGCGGGCCAGGGCGTACCCCTCCGCGCCGGTGGGCCCGGCCTCGGCGGCGACCGCCCGCGCCGGCTCCGGCAGCCCGTCCGCGCCGCTCAGCGCGAGCACACAGCCGGCCCCCTCACGACCGGCCTGCCCGCCGCCCTGCCCGCCGCCGTGGCGGGCGTGTGCCGCCGCCACCTCCTCGCGGACCGTGTCCACCAGCGCGCCCTCGCCCAGCACGAGGACCCGGCGCGAGCCGATCGCCTGGAACGCCTCCGGCGGCAGCCACGCCGGATGCACGCCGGTCAGCTGGGGAACGGTCACGGGACTCCTCCGGATGACGACCACGTTGATCACTCCGAATCTACCGAAAAGGGATCCCCCTGGCAGTAACCTGCCGACGTGCGGGCACCGGCCGATCGAGGGAGGCGCGGGTGAGAGTCACCGTCGTCGGTGGCGGCGGGTTCCTCGGCGGCGAGCTCGTCCGGCAGGCCGCCGCGGCCGGTCACCGGGTGGCCGCCACCTGCTTCAGCCGGCCAGGGCGGGCGGCGGCCGAGTGGCGGACGCTCGACGTCCGCGACCGCGCCGCCGTGGCCGCCGTGCTCGCGGCGCTGCGCCCCGACGTCGTCGTCAACGCCGCCTACCGGCAGGACGACTGGGCCACGACGGCGACCGGCGCCGCCCACGTGGCGCTCGCCTGCGCCGCGCAGGGGGCCCGCCTGGTCCACGTGTCGAGCGACGCCGTCTTCTCGGGCGGCGCGGTCACCTACGCCGAGGACGCCGAGCCCGACCCGATCTCCCCGTACGGCGCCGCCAAGGCGGCGGCCGAGGTGGCCGTGCGGGCCGTCGACCCGGCGGCGGCGGTCGTCCGCACGTCCCTGATCATCGGCGACGGCGGCTCGCCCCAGGAGGCCCGGGTGCACGCCCTGGCCACGGGTCGGGCGGACGGCGTGCTGTTCACCGACGACGTACGCTGCCCCGTGCACGTCCGCGACCTCGCCGCGGCCCTGCTGGAACTGGCCGCGTCCGGGTCCGCCGGCGTCCACCACGTGGCCGGCCCGGACGCCGTGAGCCGCCACGAGCTCGGCTGCCTGATCGCCCGGCGCGACGGGCTCGACCCGGCCCGGCTGCCGGCCGGCCTGCGCGCCGGGTCGGGCGTGCCCGGCCCCGCCGACGTGCGCCTCGACTGCACGGCCACGCGGCGGCTGCTGCGCACCAGGCTGCGTGGTGTCCGCGAGTTCCTCCGCGAGAGGGCTCCTAGCGGGCCGGCGGGCTGATCAGCTTGTCGAGGGTGAGCGGCGGCGCCGGCGGCAACGGCTCGGCGTGCTCGGCGCGGAACGACTGCAGCAGGTAGGCCACCAGCCGCCGCGACGCCGCCGCGGCCTCCTCCTCGGGCCCGGTGGCGATCGCGCAGTTGGCCTTGAGCAGCAGCATCAGGTCGGCCATCGCGAAGTCGGCGCGCAGCCGCCCGGCCGCCTTGGCCCGGCGTACGACCTCGCCGAAGCCCTCCTCGACGCGCGTGCGCGCACGCTCGTAGTCGACCGCCTCGGGGAACGCCGTCAGGAACGCCTCGGTGAAGCCCCGGTCGGTGACCTGCATCGCGCACACCTTCTCGATCGCCGCGCGGAACCCGTGCCAGGGGTCGGGGTCGGCCAGCGCCTCGTCCACCATGGACGCGCACACGGTCAGCTCGTCGGCGAACACCTCCGTGATCAGCGACTCCCGTGAGGGGAAGCGCCGGTAGAGCGTCGCCATGCCCACCCCGGCCCGCCGCGCGACGGCCGCCATCGGCACGCCGAGCCCGCGCGTGGCGAACGCCTCCCTGGCGGCGTCGAGGATGCGCTGCCGGTTGTCCCGCGCGTCCGCCCGCAAGTGAGAGGGATGACCAGGCATGTTTCTCACCTTAACGTAAGTGGACAGCGGTATCCATTTAGTCGGCTAGCGTCCCCTCCATGGACACAGCGAGTGAGATGCGCGCGGCCCTGTTCGACCGGTACGGGCCCCCGGAAGTGCTCTACGTGGGCACGGTCCCGCGACCGGTCCCGGCTCCGGGCGAGGTGCTGGTACGCGTGCGCGCCGTCAGCGTCAACGGCGGCGAGCTGCACGGCCGGGCCGGCCGGCTGCGGGCGGTGACCGGGCTGATGGGCCGCGGCTTCCCGAAGCGCATCGGCCTCGACCTCGCAGGGGAGGTCGTCGCCGTCACCCCCGGCGTACGCGGGCCCAAGGTGGGCGACCTGGTCTGGGGCGGGCCGGGACGCGCGTTCGGCAGCGCCGCCGAGTACGTCGCCATCCGCCCCCGCCACCTGTCCCCGGCCCCGGCCGGCCTCGACCCGGCCGAGGCCGCGGCCCTGGTCGTCGGCACCACGGCGATCACCGCCCTGCGCGACAAGGCGCGGCTCCAGCCGGGCGAGCGCCTGCTCGTACGCGGCGGCAGCGGCGGCGTGGGCGTCGTCGCGGTGCAGCTCGGCCGGGCGCTCGGCGCCCACGTCACCGCCCTGGCCGGAGCACGCAACCTCGATCTCGTACGCGAGCTCGGCGCGCACGAGGCCCACGACTACCGCACCACGGACCCGGCGGACCTGGCGCCGTTCGACGTCGTCATGGACACGGTGGGCACCGAGCACCCCGCCTACCGCCGCCTCCTCACGCCGCGCGGCCGCATGGTGGCGATCGCCTTCGACCTCGACCGGGCCGCCGCGTCGCTGGCGTACGTCGTGCTCTCCGCCGCGCACGGCCGGCGGCGGGTGCGCCTCTTCAGCGGGACCCAGGACCACCGGCTCCTCGCCGACCTCGCCCGCTACGTCGAGTCCGGCGCGATCCGCCCGGTCGTGGACACGGTGTACCCGCTGGCGGACATCGCGAAGGCGCACCGGGCGCTGGAGACGGGCGGCGTGCGCGGCAAGGTCGTCGTCCGGCTGGACTGAGCCGGCGCGCCGGAGGGCTCAGCCGGTGACGAGCGCGTTGACGACCAGGGTCTCCTCGCCCGCCGCGCCGTTCACCCGCAGCGACACCTCCCAGGCGCCGCTCATCGGGAACAGCTCGCCCTCGGCGACGAAACGGCCCGGAGCCGTCGCGCGGGCGGACAGCTCCGACGTGGCGTGGCCCATGCCGGTCATGACCGCCGAGACCGCCACCGTGTAGGCGTCGCCGGAGGTCACCCCGACCTCGACGGTGATCGGGCCGATCGTGGGCCGGTCGATGACGACCGTGGCGGCGTAGCGGGCGCCCGCGACCGACGCGCGCAGCGGCTCGGCCGCCATGCTGCGGCCCACGACGAAGATCAGCACGGCGGCCGCGACGAGGGCGGCGGCGATCAGGGCCCGCCGCCTCATCGCCCGTTCTCCTGCGCGCTCACCTCGACCGTGAACGGCACGGTCACGATGCGGTCGGCCAGCGCGTACTGGACCCAGGCCAGGTAGCTTCCCTCGGCCGGGAAGCTGAAGGTGAAGCGCAGCCGCCGGGAGCCCGGCGAGCCCATCTCGTGCACGTGGCCGAGGAAGGAGCCGTCGCGGTCGCGGACGATCAGGTGACCGGCCATGCCCAGCCAGGGCCGCACCGGGCCGGCCGTGTCCATCTCGATCGTCGCCGGCCGCCCGGCCACCGGAACGGCGGGCGCCAGCACCGGCAAGCCCCCACCCGTCCCCGCGTCACCGCCCGTGCCGGCGCTCGCCTGGCCGCCCATTCCGTCGCCGGTGTCGCCTGTGCCGCTGTCAGCACCGCCTGTGCCGTCGCCGGTGGCGCGCTGGGTGCCAGGGCCGTGCACGTCGAAGCTCGCCGCCAGCAGCTGGCCGCCGGAGTCCTCGCGTTCCAGCTCGGCGTGCGCCAGGTAACGGCCCGGCCGGTCGGCGCGCAGCCGGACCTCCAGCCGCCCGGGACCGGTGCGCAGCGGGTGGACGTGCCGGAAGTAGCGCCCGTCCTCGCTGGTGACGACCAGGTGGGCGAGCGCCTCGTGGTGGGCGGTCAGGTCGTCCACCGGCCGCCCGGTGGAGCCGTCCACCAGATCCACCCGCAACGTGAACTCCTCTCCCGCGACCGGCCGCGCCGGCACCGTCGCCACCCGTTCCTGCACGTACGGCCGCCCGCCCCCGGCCAGGGCGGTGACCTGCGGCGCGGCCCCGTCGGGCGGCCCCGCCGGCACCATCGGCTCGAACACGACCACCATCGCCGCCACCGTCACCCCCGCCGCGGCCCCGGCCGCCACCGCCATCGCCGGCCCCGGCCTGGCCAGGGCCCCGGTGAGCAGCCCGCCCACCAGCAGCACCCCGGCCACGAAGAACCCGCCGTAGATCAGGAGCTCCGCCCCCGACCCCCGCTCCACCAGGACCCGGAACGGCACCACGGCGCTCTCGCCGCCCGCGCGCAAGGTGAGCACGTGCGGCCCGGTCCGCTCCACCCGCAGCTCCGCGTAACGCGGGTCGGCCGACGCCAGCGCCTCGCCCGTCACCGTGCGCCCGTCCTCGGCCGAACGCACCTCCAGGGCGACCGGCAGGCCGGTGACCGGCTGGTAGGCGATGATCCCGATCCGCAGCGGGCCGGGCACCCGCGTGGTGCCCTTGACCACGACCGTGAGCTCCGTGCCCGCGATCGTCTGCGCGAGGCGCAGGTCCGCCCCGGCCGAGACGTTGTGCGCCGCGGCCGGGGACGCTCCCAGTGACAACAGGGCCGTCAGCAGGGCCGCCAGGAGGAGCGCGGCGAGTGCGAGCAGCCGGGCGGGCCTCATGCCTTCTCTGCGCCGCCCTCTGTGCTGACGACCGCGCCGGCGGAGGCGGGGGCGGTCGCGTTCGGCAGGAACAGCACGCCCAGCACCAGCCCGATCAGCCCGGCCACGATCGGCGCGCCGGTCCACAGCTCCGGCACGGCCGGGAGGCCGCCGCCCGCCGCCGAGGCAGCCCCGATGTAGAGCGACCACGTGGCGAGACCCGACAGCCCCGCGAACGCCCAGTACGCCCGCCGCCGCGCCGCCGACGGCCGCAGCCACCGGATCAGCAGGTCGCCCACCAGGCCCCCGCCCACCACGGCCAGCAGCACCGGCAGGTTCCCGAACTCGGTCTGCGCGCCCGACATCAGGACGCCCACCGCGTACATGAGGGTCATCGCGCCGAAGGGCAGCTCCCAGCGGCGCAGGAGCAGCAGCACGGGAGCCAGCAGGATGACGTTGCTGATGACCATCGCGGTCGCGAGCCGCTCAGCGCCGCCGTCGTCCATGATCGAGAACGCCTCGACGATGCGGGCGGGCCGCCACTGCATGGCGTCGCCGTACGACAGGAACAACGACACCAGCGTGGTCGCGAACGCGAGCCCCACCAGCGCGGGCAGCAGCCGTCCGAGTGACGGGCGCGGGCCCACGTCGGGGGCGTTCCAGGCGGAGCGGAGCGGCGTGGTGATGATGAGCAGCATCGTCGTGATCAGTCCCAGGTGCGACGGGCTGAACAGGATGTCCACGGTCGTCTCGATGCCGAGCAGCGTGTGCCACATCATGTCGGCGAAGCCGAACGCGGCGAACGCCGGAATCGCCACCAGCCCCGCCAGATATCCGCGCGGCACGGCGGCGAGGCCCTGACGGCCCGCGCGGACGTTGCGCCACGCCTGCCACACCATCCAGCCCGACACCGCCGCGAATCCCGAATAGAAAACCGCGTGCCAGGGGGTGAAGAACGTCTCCAGCTCGCCGTCGAGATTGGTGTGCGCCCAGGCGTCGATCATCAGGCCGATGCCGAACCACACGCCCAGCAGCGCCGTGACGAGGTCCGTCCGTGGCCTCACCCAGTCCCGGGGCTCGCCGGTGTCCACGAGCAGGCGTCGTAAACCGACATTCGCCAATGCCATCACAAAAAGCCTCCCTTCGCTGCCTTCGATCCTTCCAGACGCCGCCGAAAGACGAGCGGCCGAATTTAATTCCGCAAGTGACATCGCGTCATCCCGGAATTGCTTTGCGTGGAAATGACGCGAAGTGTTTTCGCCGGATGACGGAACGTCGATTTCCGGACCGTTCCCATCGTTGCGGATGTGACACATGTCACCCGATGGGGCGTCACGTCCGCGCCTCGCTGATCGTCCAACTGACGACCTCCGGACGGGGGCGAGCTGAAGGAGTGATGGGGAATGACGCACACCGAGTTGCGCGCGGTCGCCGCGGGCCGGGTTCTGCTGCCCGGCGACGACGGGTTCGAGCAGGCGTCCAGGCCGTGGAACCTGTCGGTGGAGCAGCGGGTGGCCGCCGTGGTCGAGGCGGCGGACGCCGCCGACGTGGCCGCGACGGTCGCGTACGCGCGCCGCGCCGGGATCGCCGTGGCCGCCCAGCCGAGCGGGCACGGAGCCTCCGGCGACGCCGACGGCGTGATCCTGCTGCGTACCGGCGCGCTGGACGAGGTCAGCGTGGATCCGGAGGCGCGCACCGCCCGCGTCGGCGCGGGCGCGAAGTGGGGCGAGGTGCTGGCGGCGGCCGGCCCGTACGGACTCACCGGCCTGGCCGGCAGCAGCCCCGTGGTCAGCGTGACCGGCTACACCCTCGGCGGCGGCCTGAGCTGGTTCGGCCGCCGGCACGGTTTCGCCGCCGACAGCGTGCGCGCCTTCGACGTGGTGACCGCCGACGGCGAGCCGGCCCGCGTCACCGCGGACTCCGACCCCGACCTGTTCTGGGCGCTGCGCGGCGGCGGCGGCGACTTCGCGCTGGTCACGGCCGTCGAGTTCGACCTGTACCCGGCGCCCGCCCTGTACGGCGGCCGCATGCTGTGGCAGGGCCACCGCGCCCGCGAGGTGTTCGACGCCTTCCTGGAGCTCACCGCCGGGGCGCCGGACGAGCTGACCGCCTGGTTCGACCGGGTGCGGTTCCCGCAGGCCCCGCCCATGGTCGGGATCGACACCGCCTTCCTCGGCGACGAGGCCGAGGGCCGGGCGCTGCTGGCCCGCCTCGACCGGATCGGCGACCTGGTCGTGGACACGCGGGGGCCGGTCGCGGTGGCCGACCTGGGCGGCATCGCCGACGACCCCACCGATCCCTCGCCCGGCCGCGGGCGCACCGAACTGCTCACCGCCGTGGACGAGGTGACCGCCAAGGTGCTGGCGGAGGAGCCGGTCGAGCCGATGTTCGGGCTGCAGGTCAGGCACCTCGGCGGCGCGCTGGCCGCCGAGCGTCCCGGCGCGGGGCCGAGCGGGCCGGTCGCGGAGCCGTACCTGGTCTACATGTTCGGGCCGGCGGCCGACCCCGCGCAGGCGGCGGCCGTCGGCGCCCGGCAGGCCGCGCTCGCCGAGGAGCTGGGCGAGGCGGTGAGCGGGCGCAAGCCGTACACGATGCTGGGCCGCGGCGAGCGGGCCGAGCAGGCGTTCCCCGCGGCGACGCTGGCCCGGCTGCGGGGGATCAAGCGTGCCCGCGACCCGCACGGCGTGCTGCGCGCGAACTACCCCGTCCTGGGGTAACCGACGACCCTCTGACCCCTCCGGAACCCCGGAGGGGTCAGAGGGTCGTCCCCTCGATCTCGGCGCTCGACACGCCGCGGACGCCCTCGACCTCCGCCAGCTCCGTGATGAGCGGGCCGATCGCGCCCGAGCCCTGCACGACCAGCCAGATCGAGATGACGTGCGGGTCCCGGCCCTCGCGGTGGCGTTCCATGCTCAGCTCCGCGATGACGAACCCCCGCTCCGTGCAGATGGACAGCACCTGCCGCAGCGCGCCCCGGCGGTCCAGGTACGTCACGCGCAGCCGCGCCTGGCTGTAACGCGAGCGCGCCAGCCGCGCCTCCAGCGGCGGGAAGCCGAACGCCACGAGGAAGTAACCGGCGGTCACCACGACGGCCAGCAGCCACAGACCTGCTCCGGCGGCCATGCCCACCGCGCAGGTCAGCCAGACCACCGCGGCCGTGGTCAGGCCGCGCACCGCGTCGCGCCGGACGAAGATCAGACCGCCGCCGATGAAGCCGATCCCGGACACGATCTGCGCGGCCACCCGCGAAGGGTCCAGCGTGACGTGCTCGCCGAGGACGTCGGAGAAGCCGTACTTGGACACGATCACGATCAGCGCCGAGGCGAAGCCGACCACCGTGTGCGTACGCAGCCCGGCGCTCTTCTGACGGACCTCCCGCTCCAGCCCGATCAGCGCGGACAGCAGCAGGGCCAGGGCCAGCTCACCCAGCTGGATCCAGCCCTGTCCGGCGAACCATTCCGTGGCGCCGGCCGCCCCCACGCCGACCATTCCCATCCGGGCAGATCTCCCCGCGACCGGCCCCGCTCACACCCCGGAGCGGAGGGCGTCAGGGGGCGCGGAGCTGCGCAGGAGCAGCAGGGCGCTGTCGTCAGTGCGCCGCTCCTCCTCGCCGGACGCCGCGATGAGCTCGTCCGCCAGCTCGTCCAGGGAGTGGCAGGGGGTGGGCGCGAACCGGGCGGCCAGGGCGGCGATGCCGTCGTTCAGATCGCCGCCTGGCACCTCCACGAGGCCGTCGGTGTAGAGGGCGAGGGTCGCGCCGGGCGGCACGTTCACGGTCGTGGTGACGTACTCGGCGTCAGGGTCGATGCCGAGCAGCAGGCCGGAGGAGGGGTCGATGATCTCGGCGGGCCCGCCGGGCAGGCCGAGCACCGGCGGCAGGTGCCCGGCGCTGGCCAGGAGGGCGACCCGGCGGCGCAGGTCGAAGGCGACGTACAGGCAGCTCGTGAAACGTTCGGGGGTCTGCGCGGTGAGCAGCCGGTTGGTGCGCGCGAGCACCTCTCCCGGGCTCGCGCCGGCGGCGGCGTGGGCGCGGATGGCGGTGCGGGCCTGGCCCATCAGCGCGGCGGCGGTCATGTCGTGGCCCTGGACGTCGCCGATGACCGCCGCGGCCGTGGAGTCGTCGAGCCGGATCAGGTCGTAGAAGTCGCCGCCGATGTCCATGCCGGGCGTCAGCGGGACGTAGCGGGCGGCCACCTCCAGGCCGGGGAACTCGGGCAGGTCCTTCGGCAGCAGGCTCGACTGGAGGGACTGGGCGAGCTGGTGCTTGTGGTCGTACAGCCAGGCCCGCTCGAACGCCTGGGTGACCAGCCCGCCGAGCGCGCTCAGCATGGCCCGTTCCTCCGCGCCGAACTCGTGCGGGCGGTCCCAAGCCAGCAGGCACGTGCCGATCGAGCGGCCCAGCGCCACGAGGGGCAGCGTCGTCCAGGCGTTCATGCCGCCGGTGGGCTCGACGTCGGGATGGGCCGCGTGGAGCTCGTCCGCGCTCCCGTAGAACGCCGGCGCCGCCTCGTCGCCGTCGTGGTGCTCGTGCTCCACGCCGATCGGCCGCCCGTTGAACGACTCCAGGGCCTCCGCGTCGTAGCCGAGCGCGGCCACCACCCGCATCCGGCCGCTGTCCCAGGTCAGGATGGCCATCGCCTGCGCCTCGCAGGCCGGCAGGACCCGGTCGGCCACCAGGTCGACCACGTCCTGCGCGGTGGTCGCCCGGGCAAGGGCGGTGGCGAGGTGCAGGAGGTCGTGCAGCCCCGCCGCGCCGGTCCGGCCGCCGGTGTCCTCGACGGCGGGCCCGGGCTCGTCGGCGGGCGTGACCCGCAGCGTGACGCCGGGCAGGCTGGGATAGCACCGGAACGACAGCAGCCGCCCGTCGGGCCTGCGGGCGGTGAACGCCGTGGGCCGGTGGCTGAGGATCGCCGACCGGTAGCCTTCCTCGTGGACGGGGTCGTCCAGCCAGGGCAACGCCTTGCAGAAGCGTCTGCCGATCATCTCCGACGGCCGGCAGGCGAGCAGTTCGGCCGCCGCCGCCGTCACGAGCGTCACCTGGCCGTGCGCGTCCAGATGGCAGTAGCCCTCCGGCAGGCTGCTGAGGCAGCTGATCGCGGTCAGCCCGGCGTACGGGCCGGGCGGGTGCGCCCGGACCGGGTTCAGCACCCGGGGCAGCGGATGCGGCACGATCGGCTGGCCGCGCGCGTGCGCCTGCTGGAGCAGGTGTCCCATCCTGGCGCCGACGTCGTCGAGCACGTCGCGCAGGCGCAGGGGGAGCTCGCTCTCGCCACCGGTCGGCCAGCCCACGATCAGACTGCCCCACGCGGTCCCGTCGGCGCACAGCGGGACGGCGGCCAGGCCGAAATGGTAGGGCAGCGCCAGCGCCGCCGCCGGGAAGGCGCGTGCCAGGGCCACCCGGTCGCCGAGCCAGACCAGCCGCCGCTCGCGCACGGCGAGCGCGACGGGCGCGCGGTCGCTCGTCCTGAGCCGCGCCCAGACCCTGGCGGTGGTGGCCGGCACCCCGACCGAGGCTTCCATGCTCAGCAGCTCGTCGCCGGGATCCAGGACGTAGACGGCGCCCAGGTGGGCCCCGACGCTGAACACGGCCTCGATCAGCAGGTCGTCCAGGCGGGACGACGCGATCGCCGCGCCCGGGATCGAACCGCTGTCACCCGGCCGCACCATGGCTCGTCCGGCTCCACGTCATAGGGCCAGCCTACGGGCGGCCGGGTATCCGGCTCGTCAAGACCGCCCCAGGCCCGCTCCGGCGCCGGCCCCGCTCGCGCACGTCACCGGCGGGGTGGGGCGGTGCTCTCGCGGACGACCAGCTCGGTGGCGAGCTCGATGCGGCTCTGCGGCAGCGGCTCGCCGTGCGCGAGCGCCAGCAGCATGGTCGTGCCCGCCGCAGCCATGGCCGCGAGCGGCTGGCGGATCGTGGTGAGCGGCGGGAGGGCCCAGCGTACGGACGGCAGGTCGTCGAAGCCGACCACGCTCAGGTCGTCGGGGACGCGCAGGCCGAGCCGGTGGGCCGCGTGGTAGACGCCGATGGCCTGGCCGTCGTTCGTGGCGAAGATGGCCGTCGGCGGATCGGGCAGCCGCAGCAGGCGCTGCGCCGCCGCCAGGCCGCCCTCGATGAGGAAGTCGCCGCGGGCGACGAGGTCGGGATCGGCGGGAACGCCCGCCATGTCCAGTGCGGTGCGGTAGCCGTCCAGCCGGGCCCGGCCGGACAGCGCGTAGCCGGGGCCCGTGATGACGCCGATCCGGCGGTGCCCCAGCTCCAGCAGGTGGCGGGTGGCCGCCAGCCCGCCGTTCCAGTTGCCCGCGCTCACCGACGGGATCCCCCTGCCGGGGTCGTCGGCCGGGTCCAGCAGGACGAGGGGGATCTCACGCCGGGCGAGCCGCTCCCGCTGCGTCTCGTCGAGGCTGGAGAAGACCGCGAGCACGCCGACCCCGGCCGGGCGGCGGCGTAACACGCCCTCCAGCCAGCCCTGCTCCGCGGGGTCGCGGCGGTGCAGCTCCGACACCGCCACCGTGAGCTGGTGCTCGCGCGCCACCTCCTCGACGCCCTTGATGATCTCGACCGGGTAGTCGCCCTCCAGCGCGTGGAAGACCACCTCGACCACCCCGGCCGGCGCGGGCCGCCGGCGCTGCCTGCGGTAGCCGTGCCGCCGGATCAGGGCCTCGACGGCGGCGCGGGTCTCCGGCGAGACCTCGGCGCGGCCGTTGACGACCTTGGAGACCGTGGCGGTCGAGACCCCCGCCAGCTCGGCGAGTTGCGCGAGGGTGAGGGGGGTCGACTCTGCGGTCATGACCGAAGCATAGTCACGGGGGTCGCGGCGTGCGGCGCGGCGGTGATCTCCGTCGCGCCGCACGGCGGACGTCACCGGATCAGGGGTTCTTCCCCATCGCCTGGCGGATGACGTCGCGGACCCGGTCCATCATGGCGGCCGGGGTCCCCATGAGGATGTTCTTCTTCGCCGACTCCACGCCGGGGTGCGGGTGGGTGGGCGCCATGGCCTCGGCGGCCTTCACGCCCGCGGCCATCGCGCGCCGCTCGGCCTTGGTGGTGTGGGCGTACAGCTTGGTGAACTCGTAGCGTTCCTCGCTGCGCGCGTGCGCCTCGACCGCCGCCCGCAGCACGAGCAGGTTGTGCATGAAGTCGGGCGCGTCCGCCCCGGCCTGGTCCATCCGCTGCAGCAGCTCCTTGGCCTCGTGCTCCTCGGCCAGGCGGTCGTCCACGATGCCGTCGCCGCCCTCGAACGCGTGCCGCGCGCGCGGATGGACGATCTCCTCCTCGGCCGTCTCGTGCACGGCCAGCAGCCGTACGAGCCGGGTGAACGCCTCCGCCCGCCGGTCCGCGGACGCCTGCTCGACCTCGTCGAACAGGTTCCTGATCATGCCGTGCTGGGCCTGCAGCAACTCGATGACGTCCGCCTCGGCCATCTTCTCCGGCACGGTCTGCTGTGCTGTCATGATCGTCCTCTCTCGGTCACGCTCGGTGCCTACCCCTGGCTTTGCCGGCCACGCGGGGCATTACCAACTCCAGCCCCTCGACCTGCGGCAACGTCCTGCGGGTCGCGCAGACGGCGTTACCGTCGCGATCTGGCGGGCAACCGCCTTGCATGCTGCGCAACGTGATGAAGGGCGCTCTGGGCGGGACGGCCGCCACCGCCACGATGAGTCTGGTCATGATGGCCGGGAGCCGCATGGGGCTCATGCCGGACCAGCCACCCAAACGCATCGTCCGGGCGATGCTGCCGGGCCATCGGCACCGGCCCAAGCGGGGGGAGAGCGTGGCGGGGGCGCTCGCCCACTTCGGTTTCGGCATCACCGCCGGCTCCCTGTACGGGCTGCTGACCCGAGGACGGCACACCCCAGCGCCGCTCGGCGCCGGCTACGCGCTGGCGATCTGGTTCTCCAGCTATGAGGGCTGGGTCCCGCAGCTCGGCATCCTGCCGCCGGCCCGCCGGGACCGGCGTGGCCGCATGGCGGTCATGATCGCGGGACACCTGGTGTACGGCACGACGCTGGCCCTCACGCTGAACCGGCTCAACGCCCGCACCGCCGGCTCCGGACAGCCCTGACCGGCGCCCGCCCGGGCGGTGCCCGTATATCAGCCCAAGGACTGGACGCGGTACACCGCGTGCCCCCGGGCGCTGTTCGGGTCCTCCACGGCGGTGACCAGGCCGAGCGGGCCCATGAGCTCGTCCAGGGCGCGTGAGGCGCGTTCCCTGTCGAGCCCCGCCCGCCGGGCGATCTGCTCCAGGTCGCCCGGCCCGGCGGGGCCGCTCTCCAGATAGGAGACGGCCTGGAAGACGGCCGCCTGGTCGCCGTTCAGATCGGCGATGCCGTGATCGAGCTCGCTCATGGCGCTTCCCCTCCGCGTGCCGGCGCCGACGCCTGCGCACCTGCCCGGCGGCCGGGGACCGAACCCTCCGCCCGCGGGGCGGTCGGTACGGGACCGCCATCCGGGCAAAAGAATCCGAATATCGGCGATTTGTCCGCTTGTGGGGCATGAGGCGGGGCAGCGGAGCCCCGTGGCGCGACCGGGTACGCGATCCCGGCGCGCGGCTTTCCTGAGGAAAGGACTCCGCCATGACCACTGTGACGGCCGACGTCTCCGGACGGTTCGCGATCGACGGCACCCTCGGCGTCAACCGCCTCGGCTACGGCACGATGCAGCTCACCGGCCGGGGCGTCTGGGGGCCGCCGGCCGATCAGGACAACGCCGTACGGGTCCTGCGCCGGGCGGCGGAGCTCGGCGTGACCCTCTTCGACACCGCCGACTCCTACGGCCCGCTGGTCGCCGAGCCGCTGCTGCGCCGCGCCCTCGCCCCGTACGACGAGGACATCGTCATCGCCACCAAGGCGGGGCTGACCCGGCAGGGCCCGGACCGGTGGACACCCGTCGGCAGGCCCGCCTACCTGCGCCAGCAGTGCGAGATGAGCCTGCGCGTCCTCGGCCTCGACCGGATCGCGCTGTTCCAGCTGCACCGCGTCGACCCCGACGTGCCTCTGGAGGACCAGGTCGGCGAGCTGAAGGCGCTCAAGGACGAAGGGAAGATCGCGCACATCGGCCTGTCGGAGGTCAGCGTCCAGCAGATCGAGCAGGCCCGGGCCATCACCCCGATCGCCTCGGTGCAGAACCTGTACAACCTGGGCAACCGCTCCGCCGAGGACGTGCTCGACCACTGCGAACGCCACCAGATCGCGTTCATCCCCTGGTTCCCGCTGGCCACGGGCAGCCTCGCGAAGGCGGGCGGGCCGCTCGCGGACCTCGCCACCCGGCTGTCGGCCACGCCGTCGCAGCTCGCGCTCGCGTGGCTGCTGCGCCGCTCGCCCGTCATGCTGCCCATCCCCGGCACGTCGTCGGTCGAGCACCTGGAGCAGAACGTCGCCGCCGCGGGCCTGCGGCTCAGCGACGACGACGTCGCCGCGCTGACCTCGGCCGTCGCCAAGCCCGTCTGACAGCCCGCCGCCCGCCACCGGCTCAGGGGACGCGCAGCGCCAGCATGGCCACGTCGTCGTCGTTGTCCGCCGGCCGCACGCCTTCCAGCAACAGGTCGCAGAGGACGTCCAGCGGGCGGCGGGCGAGACCGGCGGCCCGCCGGCGCAGCCGCCCGAAGCTCTCGCCGAGGCCGTGCGCGCGGGACTCGACGAGCCCGTCGGTGTAGAACAGCAGGGCCGAGCCCCGCGGCAGCTCGATCACGGCGTCGGTGCGCGCCGGACGCAGCCCGGTGCCGAGCAGCGGACCGTGCCCCGCCTCCAGGAGACGGGTCCGCCCGTCGTCCTCGACGAGGAGCGGCGGGGGATGGCCGGCGTTGGCCCAGCGCAGCAGCCAGCGCCCGTCGTCGGTGTGCTCCAGGTGGGCGAGGACGACGGTGGCCATCGTGGTCTGCACCATCCGGGTCACCGCCAGGTCCAGCCGGCCCAGGATCGTGCTGGGCAGCTCCCGCTGGGCTCCGGCGTAGGCGCGCAGCATGTTGCAGATCTGCGCCATGCCGGCGGCGGCGTCGAGATCGTGGCCGACCACGTCGCCGATCACCAGCGCGGTGCCGCCGCCCGGCAGGTGGAAGGCGTCGTACCAGTCGCCGCCGACCTGCGAGGCGTGGGGCGCGGGGACGTAACGGGCGCTCATCTGCACGCCCGGCACGACCGGCAGCTGCGGCAGCAGGTGGCGCTGCATGGTCTCGGCCACCCGGCGCTGGCGCTCGTACAGGCGGGCGTTGTCCAGCGCCAGCCCGGCGCGGCGGGCGATGTCCTCGACCAGCAGCAGGTCGGTCGTGGTGAACGCGCCCGGCTGGTCGGCCCGCCCGAGGGTCAGCGCCCCCACCACCTCGCGCACCCCGCGGATCGGCACGATGCAGGCGGAGCGCATGCCGGTGGCGCGGAACAGCTCCCGCTGCGCGACCGCGATGCCGGAGTCGGGCGTCCTTCGGTAGGTCTCGGGGCCGGTCAGCGTCGCGGTGACGCCGCGCAGCGCCCGCGACAGTGGCATCGGCGACTCCTCCGGCACCTGCGGCATCGGCCCCTGGAGGTCCTCCCGGTGGATCACGACGCCGTTCTCGTGATGCGCCACCACGGCCCGCGACACGCCGCGGTGCTCGGTGAGCAGGTCCACCACCGCCCAGTCGGCCAGCAGCGGCACCGTGAGGCGGACGAGCCGGCGCAGCGTCTCCTCCACCTCCAGGCTGGCGGTGAGGGTCGTGGTCGTCTCCGCGAGCAGGGCCAGCCGGTCGAGCTCCGACATCGTGGACGACGCGCTCTCCGGCTCCCGTCTGGAGGGGTCGGCCGTCTCGGTCTCGTAGAAGATCACCAGCGAACCGGTGCGTCCCGGGCCGGCGTCGCACGGCGTGACCAGCCAGGAGACCGGCAGCAGAGTGCCGTCCCCGCGCTCGAACCACTCCAGCTCCCCCTGACCGCTGCTCCCGGCGAGAAGGGGCTGCCGCATCGCGCACCGGCTGCGGGGCACGCTCTCGCCGTGCCGGCCGCGATGCAGCAGGTCGTGGGCGTCCCGGCCGAGCAATTCGTCGGCGGTACGCCCGAGCAGGCGCTCCGCGAGGGCGCTGACCTCGATGATCTGGCCGCGATCGTCCACCAGGTAGGTGCCGGCCTGGCGCAGCTCGCCCAGCCCGTGAGGCCGCTCGCCCGCCGCCGCCCGGCACCGCCGCTCGTCGCCGTCGGGCGCTTCCATGCGAGGACTCCCTTCCCTCCGCCGCCTCCGGTCCGAGGGCTTGCCTATCATCCCCGGCCGTCCGGCGCACCCCGCCGCGATGATCGCCGGGCCCTGGCGGGACGATCGAGCACCGATCAGTACGCTCGTACACATGATGCCTGATGGGAACCAGGTCCTCGCCGGAACGGACGACCCCCGCACCAGCCGCCGGGACCGGTGACGCCCGAGCGGACCCGCCGCGCCGCCCACCGCGCCCCGGGCTGAGCCGCACCCCGCGCCGGGACCACCGCCCGCCCGCGCCCGCCACCGTGATCGGAGAGCCGATGCCCGCTGCCGCCCCTCCCTCCGCGCCCGCCCGCCACGCGCGCCAGGCCCGTGCCGCCGTCGCGGTGCTGTTCCTCACCAACGGAGCCGTGTTCTTCAACGTCGTCCCGCGCTATCCGCAGATCAAGGCCGAACTGGGCGTGAGCAACGCCGTCTTCGGCGGCGCGGTGGCCGGCTACTCGGTCGGCGCGCTGCTGGCCGGGCTGCTCGCCGGGGTGTTCGTGCGCCGGTTCGGCTCGGCCCGGGTGGCTGCGTTCGGGATCGTCATCACCACGCTCGCGACCCTGGCGATCCCGTTCGCGCCGAACTGGATCGCCTTCGGCGCCGCGCTGTTCGTCGTGGGCGCGCTCGACGCGGTCGTGGACGTCGCGCAGAACGCCCACGGCCTGCGGGTGCAACGGCTCTACCAGCGTTCCATACTCAACTCGCTGCACGGCGTGTGGAGCATCGGGGCGGTGCTCGGCGGCCTGATGGGCGCGGCCGCCGCCGGGCTGCGCCTGCCCCTGGCGTTGCATCTCGGGATCTCCGCCGCGCTGTTCAGCGTCGTCGCGGTCGTCGCCTACCGGTTCCTGCTGGCCGGCCCGGAGGACGCCGAACGCACCGCGGCGGCCACCACCGACGGCCACCCGGCCACCGCCGGCGGTGATCCGGTGGCTCCGGCCGGGCGGCGGTCGTTCGCGCGGCCGGCGGTGTGGATGCTCGCGGCGCTCGGCCTGCTGGCCGCGTGCGGCGCGCTCGTCGAGGACGCCGGAGCGTCCTGGGGAGCCCTCTACCTCACCGGCCTGCACGCCGACGCCGCCACCGCCGGCCTCGCCGTCGTGGCCTTCCAGACCGCCATGACCGTCGGCCGCCTGTCCGGAGACCGCGTGGTGGACCGGTTCGGCCAGCGGACGGTGACCCGCGTGGGCGGCCTCCTCGCCGCCGCCGGGATGGGCGCCGCGCTGGCCGTGCCGTCCGTCCCGTCGGCGCTGGCCGGGTTCGTCCTCGCCGGGCTCGGCACGGCCACCCTCGTGCCCGCCGCCATGCACTCCGCCGACGAACTGCCCGGCCTGCCCTCCGGCACCGGCCTGACCGTCGTGAGCTGGCTGCTGCGCGGCGGGTTCCTGCTGTCGCCGCTGCTCGTCGGGTTCGTCGCCGACCTCGTCAGCCTGCGCGCCGGCCTGCTGTCGGTGGTCCTCGCCGGGCTCCTCACCTTCGTCCTGGCGCGCGTCCTGGTGAACGACCCCGGACGCTAGGACCCCGGACGCTACGACTCGGTCAACATGGCGAAGTCGGGGGCGTACACCGTCATCCAGTGCGGGCGCAGCCGGTAGTAGACCACCTCCTTCTCCCAGTCGAAGGCGGCGGCGCCGTAGAAGTCCTTGAAGTACGCGAGCAGCTCCGGCCAGTCCGGGTGCGGCTCGCCGTCCAGGGGGTTGAGGACCTCCACGGTGCCGTGCGTGAACACGCCCAGGTCCTCCCCGCGCAGGTGCGCGACGCTGGCGGCGGGACGCGCGGCGAGGTGGCGGGCCTTGGCGGCGTCGCGCGCCGTGCCGAAGTGCCATCTGCCGTGCAGGAAGTGCCCGTCCACGCCGCTGATCCGCGGCTCGCCCTTCGCCGTCACGGTCGACAGGGCGAGCGTGCGCATGCCGGTCAGGACCTGGGTGAGCTGCTCGGCGGTGAGCGTGTGCTCGGAGACGATGGAGCGGAGGTGCGAGGTGGAGCGGGAGAGCGAGGCGTCGAGGAGGGACTGCAGCCGCTTCAGCTCTTCTGGTGTCTCGTGCATCGAGGTCCTTGGTTCGGTGGTGTTTCGCGAAGGCATCACCTTTCCGGAAAAACCCGACACCTACTGGCATGTTTTCCCGATTGCCAAGATCCGCACACTTTGTCAGGAGCGGATGTGATGTAGTGATCTTCGTCCGTACCGCAGAAAGGACCACATGCCCGAGGAATCGATCAACCGGCGCAGGCTCATCACCTTGGGTTCGGCGGCGGCCGCGAGCGGCCTGTTAGGTCTGTCGCTCGTCCCGGCCGAGGCTCGGGCGGCGTCCCAAGCCGCCACGCGCGCCCGCCGTGCCGCGGCGACGTGGGAGAACCTCGTTGAGAAGTCCTCCTTCGCCAGCGCCACGGCTTTCGCCCAGGAATGGAACTACGGCTATCCCTGGGGGAACGTCCACAACGGCGCCGCCAAGATGCTGACCAGCAAGGTCTCGCTCTCCGGCGGCGTGCTCACCCTCACGGCCACCCGGCTCGCCCAGCCCGACGGACAGAGCGCGAGCCCGCCGCACGCACCGCTCTGGTACCAGTCCGGCGCCGTGCACGCCAAGGAGCAGATCCTCGTCAACGACCAGTTCCCCGAGTACGACATCGAGGGCGAGTTCCGTACGCAGACCGGACAGGGCATCTGGCCCGCCTTCTGGACCACCGGCATCGCGCCGAACTGGCCCCCGGAGAGCGACATACTCGAGTACGTCGGCGACTCCACGAACCTGTTCAACACCTGGACCAAGGAGGCCGGCGAGAACGACCCCGCCGAGCGCACGCCGATCAGCGGCCACAACCCCGACGCCTGGCACAAGTACCGGCTCTGGATGGAGAAGGACGGCAACGACGTCCTGCTCGACTACTACTTCGACGGCGTGTGGCAGGCGTCCCACCGGGGCGTGGGCTGGGCCGGCATCCCGCAGTACCTGATCATCAACCTGCAGATGGGGTCCTGGGCCTCCGGGATCGAGCCGGGCCACGCGCTCTGGAGCCAGCAGCCCGGCCCCTCCGGCAACACCTACTTCCGGGCCCGCAACGTGTGGTTCGGCCGCACGCGGGCCTGGTGACGCCGGCGTCCGTCCGGTGAGCTGACGATCGTCCCGGCCCGCACCGCCGGGCCGGGACGAGATCGGGTCTAGGCGACTTCCCTGCGCGCCATTACGTTCCTTACAGCACCATCTCGGGGGAATTGTCTCGTCCCGTCAGATCCCCAGAGGAATGGCATGAGATCACGTCTGCTCGCCGCACTCACCACCGTGACCCTGGCCTTGGCCGGCGCCCTCACCGTCGCGCCCGCGCCGGCCTCGGCGGCGCTCGCCGTGCCCGACATCCCGCTGGCCGGCGTCAAAGCGCACCTGACCCAGTTACAGAGCATCGCCACCGCCAACGGCGGCAACCGCGCCCACGGCCGGCCCGGCTACCTCGCCTCGGCCAACTACGTCAAAGGCCGCCTCGACGCCGCCGGGTTCACCACCACCCTCCAGTCCTTCACCTACAACGGCGCCACCGGCTACAACGTGATCGCCGACTGGCCCGGCGGCGACGCGAACGACGTCCTCATGATCGGCGCCCACCTCGACAGCGTGACGGCGGGTCCCGGCATCAACGACAACGGCTCCGGCAGCGCCGCGATCCTGGAGACCGCGCTGGAGGTCTCCCGGCAGGCGCTCCAGCCCACCAAGCACCTGCGCTTCGCCTGGTGGGGCGCCGAGGAGCTGGGACTGCGCGGCTCGCAGTTCTACGTCACCAACCTGGCCGCGACCGAACGCGCCAAGATCAAGGGGTACCTCAACTTCGACATGGTCGGCTCGCCCAACGCCGGCTACTTCATCTACGACGGCGACAACTCCGACGGGGTCGGCTCCGGCCCAGGCCCGGCCGGCTCCGCCCAGCTCGAACGGGTCCTGCAGGACTACTTCACCTCGATCGGCGTGCCCACGCGCGGCACCGACTTCGACGGCCGCTCGGACTACGGCCCGTTCATCTCCCAGGGCATCCCGGCCGGCGGCACCTTCACCGGCGCGGAGGGCATCAAGAGCAGCGCCCAGGCGCAGCTGTGGGGCGGCACGGCGGGTCAGGCCTTCGACCCGTGCTACCACCGCTCCTGCGACACGACGGCCAACATCAGCGACACCGCGCTCGACCGCAACGCCGACGCGATCGCGTACGCGGTCTGGACCCTCGGCACCGCCGTGCCGCCCACCGTGGTCTGGTCGGACGACTTCGAGACCGACCGGGGCTGGACGACCGTGGCCGGCACCGCCACGAGCGGCCTGTGGGAGCGGGGAGACCCGGAGGCCACCACCTCCAGCGGCGCCAAGCAGCTCGGCACCACGGTCAGCGGCGTCAACGACCTGGTCACCGGCAGGCTGGCCGGAGCGTCGGCCGGCGACCACGACGTGGACGGGGGCCTGACGTCGATCCAGTCGCCGCCGATCACGCTGCCGGCCGGGGCGCCGAAGCTGTCGTTCTCCTGGTATCTCGCGCACGGCAGCAACTCCTCCAGCGCCGACTACCTGCGGGTCAAGGTGGTCGGAAGCACGACGAGCACCGTGTTCCAGCAGCTCGGCGCGGCCAGCGACCGTGACGGCGCATGGGCGGTCGCGACCGTCGACGTGTCCGCGTTCGCGGGCCAGACCGTACGGGTGCTCGTCGAGGCGGCAGACGCCTCGACCGCGAGCCTGGTGGAGGCGGCCGTCGACGACGTGAAGATTCTCCAGTAGCGAGGGCCGGCGGGGGCCGCGCGCCCCCGCCGGATTGCCCTTCATATAGCCGTATGGCAATATGAACGGCATGAGCGCCTACGCAGCCCTGGCGGAGCCGCATCGCAGGCGGATACTCGACCTGCTCCGCACCGGTGAGCGGCCCGCCGGCGAGCTGGTGGAACATCTCGACCTCAGCCAGCCCGGCGTGTCCAAGCACCTCAAGGTGCTCCGCGAGGCCGGGCTCGTCGCCGTGCGCACGCACGGCAAGCAACGCGTCTACTCGCTGCGCCCCGAACCTCTCGCCGAGGTCGCGGAGTGGCTGGAGCCCTACCGGATGCTCTGGTCCCAGCGTCTCGACGCCCTGGAACGACACCTGGAGGACAACCCATGACCGACGGCACCCTGGAGACCATCGGCGGACGCCCGGCGCTGCGCTTCGAGCGCGTGCTCGCCTTCCCCGTCGAGCGCGTGTGGCGGGCCGTCAGCGTGCCGGACGAGCTGCGGGCCTGGTTCCCCGCGGCCGTCGACTGGACGCCGGCGGTCGGCGAGACCTTCGACGCCGGCGGCGCGACCGTCGAGGTGACCGAGGTCGATCCGCCCCGCCGCCTGGCCTGGACGTACGCCGGCCAGCCGTACAGCTTCGACCTGACCGCCGACGGCGACGGCTGCCGCCTGGTCTTCGTGCACGTCATCGACGACCTCGGCCTCGCGGCGCAGACCGCGAGCGGGTGGGACGCCTACCTGTCGCGGCTGGAGCCCTACCTGTCGGGCCGGACCGTCACCGAGGAGGAGGCCCACAAGGGCTGGGAGGAGACGCACGAGCGTTACGCCGCGCGCTTCGGCGTCGACCCGGAGCCGGGCCGCCGCTTCGCCGCCTCCCTGCGCGGGGACGCCGGCGCATAGTGGGCCTGTGCCGGCGCGCGGGAAGCGGGCATGCTGAAGGGCCGGACGGAGTGTCCGGCCCGACGCGGCACTGGCGGTGGCATGAGCAACTTCCTTCCCGAGCCCGAGCTCGGCGAGGCGGCCCAGCGGCTCTACGACGAGGACCTGGCCGACAACGGATACGTGATGAACCTGTCCCGGCTGTGGGCCCACCAGCCGGCGGCGCAGGACAGGCTGTTCGGCCTGATCGGCGAGGTGGCCGCGGCCGGTGGGCTGACGCTGCGGCAACGCGCCGTGCTGGTCACCGCGTGCGCCTCCACGATCGGTGACTCCTACTGCTCGCTGGCCTGGGGGACCAGGCTGGCGGCGGTCGCCGGGGCCGAGACGGCGGCGGGGCTGCTGCGCGGCGACGACGCCGGGCTGGAGGAGCCCGAGCGGGCGATGGCCGCGTGGGCGCGCAAGGTGGCCCGCGACCCCAACGCCACCCGCCCGGAGGACGTCGAGGAGCTGCGGGCGGCCGGGTTCGGCGACGGGCAGATCTTCGCGATGACGGCGTTCGTCGCGTTACGGCTGGCGTTCTCCACGGTGAACGACGCGCTCGGCGCGCGGCCCGACGCCGCCCTGCGCGCCGCGGCTCCCGAGCCCGTACGCCGCTCCGTCACCTACGGCAGGCCCGCCGAGACCGTCCCGTAGCGGGCGCCCGTCCGATGAGTTTCCGCGCCGCCACCGGTCTCCACCGGCATGACGACTTACGCGCTCATCCACGGCGGCGGCGGTAGCGCCTTCGACTGGCACCTGGTCGAGGCCGAGCTGCGCGCCCGCGGCCACGACCCGGTCGCGGTGGACCTGCCGACGTCCGACCCCGGGGCGGGCCTCTGGGACTACGCCGACACCGTCGTCCGTGCGGTCGCCGGGCGCGGGCCGCTCGTGGTGGTGGCCCACTCCTGGGGCGGCTTCGTCGCCCCGCTCGTCTGCGCACGCGTGCCGGCCGCCGCGCTCGTCCTGGTGACCGCCATGATCCCGGCCCCTGACGAGCCGCCGGGGGACTGGTGGGAACGCAGCGGGCGGCCCCCGTCCGACATCGACGACGAGCACGAGCTCTACTTCCACGACGTCCCCCGTGATCTGGCCCGCCAGGTGCTGGACCACGACGGCGCGCTCGCCGCCCACATGAACATGGACCGGGCGTGCGCCGAGCCCTGGCCCCTGCCCGCCTGGCCGGACGTGCCGACGAGATACCTGCTCTGCCGCGACGACCGGCTCTTCACCCCGGACTTCGTCCGCCGCCACGTCAAGGAACGGCTCGGCCTCACCCCTGACGAGATGCCCGGCGGCCACATGGCGATGCTGTCGCGACCGGCGGAACTGGCCGCCTACCTGGCGGGGATCCTCCCCGCCGCCCCCTGACGCCACGACGGCCGCCGGTTTGTCGGTCGGTCTCGCCATACTCACCGCTGACGATCAAGAAGACCGGCACAGCGTGGAGGTATCGGCATGACCGCACACGAGGGCGACGAGGACCGGCTGACCATGCCGGCGGCCTGGCTGCGCGCGCTCTGCCCGCGGCGGGGCGGCGTCGAGGTGGCGGTGAAGGGGCCCGATCCCGCCGCGCCCGGCCGGCTCGCCGCGACGCTGGACGGCCACCGGCAGCAGCTTCTCGACGCGCTGGCGGCGTGCCCCGACCCCGAGCCGCGCGCGGCCGGCCTCGCCTGCGTCGAGGGGGAGTCCCCGGCCACGCCCCTCGGCGCGGCGGTGGTCGCCGAGCTGATGACTTTCCACGCCTCTGACGACCAGACCTGGCAGTCACTGCTCGCCGACGCCTGGCTGGCCGGACCAGGCCCGGTGTTCGCGGCGGCGGCCGTGGCCGAGCACGCCTGCCTGGACATGATCCACAGCAAGGGCGTCTGGACGGTCCGGCGGCTGGACGACGCGAGCTCCCCCAGCCACTGGACCGCCTGGAAGCGGATGGAGGCCGCCGCGCGGGTCCGCGCCGCCCTCGCCGCCGCGCCGGACGCCACGTACGCCGAGGCCGTCGCGGCGCTGGCCGCGTCCCGTGACGGCGGGCTGCACCACCGGGTGGCCGCCTCCTTCCTCGCGCCGACCGAGACCGGCTGGGTCGAGGCCGACTGCGCCGAGGTGAGCCACGTCAACCCGGAGCTCTCCGCCCGGCTGCTCGCCGCGGTCGGCACGCCGGAGCAGGCCGCGCTCATCGCCGGCCACGTGCACGGCTCCAGCGTGACGCACTCCCTGGCGCTGCCCGCCACGCTCGTCGACGGCCTGGGCCTGGCGGCCGTGCCGCTGCTGACCGGCTGGCTCGGCCAGTCCTACGACTCCGCGGGCGAGCGCCGGCTGCTGGAGGTGCTCGCCGAGCTGCCGGGCGACGCGGCCATGCGGGCCATCCTCGACCGCATCGACGACAGGTATGCTCAGCCCGCGTTCCTGCGCGCGGCGGCCCGCTTCCCGCGCCGGGCGATGCGCCTGCTCGCCGCGTCGCACGGCAAGACCGTGGACGGGCTGCTGCGCGTCCACGTGGCGACCCACCCCGACCTGGTGCCCGAGGTGGTCCCGGCGCTCGGTGAGGCCGCCGCCCAGCGGATCGGCAGGATCGCCTCGGCCCCGCCCGTCGCCGTCGCGCCGGCGGAGGCCCTGCCCGAGGTGCTGGTCAGCCCGCCGTGGACGCGTCCGCGCACGGTGCGCAAGCCGGTCGTGGTGAGCGGCCTGACCTGCCAGGACGAGCCCTCCGTGACGTGGGGGCCGGGGGAGCGGGACGCCTGGCTCGCCGCCCCGCCCGACCACTGGGGCCGGGTCTACGGCCGCACCTGGAAGGACATCGCCGACGGCCGCGGGCGGTACGACTGGAGCGACGTGGTCGCGCTGTTCATCGCCGGGCCCGAGGAGCTGGCCGCACCGCTGCTCTCCACCTGGCGGCTCGGCGGTCACTGGCACTGGGGCACGGCCGACTGGCTGCCCGGGGTGGCCGCCAGGTTCGAGCTGGCGGCGCTGCCCCTGCTGCTGGACACCGCCCGGCACACCCCGAGCGGCGCCGGTCCGTCGCTGCTCCCGTTCGCCGCACCGGAGATCGCCGTCCTCATGGCCGACTGGCTGGCGCGGCTGAAGTCCGTCCGCGCCACCGCGCTGGCCTGGCTGTCCCGCCATCCCGACGCGGCCGCCAGGGCGCTCGTCCCCGCCGCGCTCGGCAAGCCGGGCGCGGCCCGCCGGCAGGCCGAACGGGCGCTCACGGCACTGGTCACGGGCGGCCACCGCGACGCCGTCGCGCGGGCCGCCGCCGGCTACGGCCCCGCCGCCGAGGCCGCGATCGGCGACCTGCTCGCGGCCGACCCGCTCGACGCGCTGCCCGCCAAGATGCCCGTTCTGCCCGAATGGGCGGACGTCGCGGTCCTCAGCCCGATCCGGCTCCGCGGCGACGCCGGCGCCCTGCCCGCCGAGGCGGCCCGCCACGTCACCACCATGCTGGCGATCTCCCGGCCCGGCGAGCCGTACCCCGGTCTCGACGCGGTCCGGCAGGCGTGCGACGCCCGCAGCCTCGCGGACTTCGGCTGGGCGCTGTTCCAGCGCTGGCAGGCGGCCGGTCACCCCGCCAAGGAGAGCTGGATCATGGACGCGCAGGCGCTGGTCGGCGACGACGAGACCGTACGCCGGCTGGCCCCGCTGATCAGGACCTGGCCCGGCGAGAACGGGCACGCCCGTGCCGTCGCGGGCCTGGACCTGCTGGCCGGCATCGGTTCCGAGGTCGCGCTGATGCACCTGCACGGCATCGCGGAGAAGGTGAAGTTCGGCGGGTTGAAGAAGCGGGCCCGCCAGAAGATGGACGAGGTCGCCGCCGAGCTCGGCCTCACCCCGCAGGAGCTGGCCGACCGGCTGGTGCCCTCCTTCGGGCTGTCGGCCGACGGCAGCCTCACCCTCGACTACGGCCGCAGGCGGTTCGTCGTCGGCTTCGACGAGCAGCTCAAGCCGTACGTCACCGACGCCGCGGGCAAGCGACTGAAGAACCTCCCCAAACCGGGCGTCAACGACGACCCCGAGCTCGCGCCCGCCGCCCACCGGCGCTTCGCCGGGCTGAAGAAGGACGTGCGCGCCGTCGCCGCCGACACCATCCGCCGCCTGGAGCGGGCCATGGTCGACCGGCGCCGCTGGAGCGCCACCGACTTCGAGCGGCTGCTCGTCGGCCATCCGCTGCTCTGGCACATCGTCCGCCGCCTCGTGTGGGGCCGCTACGACTCCTCCGGCCGGCTCGTCGGCGCCCTGCGCGTGGCCGAGGACCGCACCTTCGCCGACGCCGCCGACGATCCGCTGACGCTGCCCGGCGACGCCGTCGTCGGCGTGGCGCACCCGCTGGAGCTGGGGGAGGAGGTGGCAGCCTGGGCGGAGGTGTTCGCCGACTACGAGATCCTGCAGCCGTTCCCGCAACTCGGCAGGGAGACTTACACGGCCGACGAGGCGCTGCTGGCCGAGATCTGCGGGGCCAAGATCCCCACCCACGCGGTGCTCAGCCTGGAACGGCGCGGCTGGCGGCGGGGCGACCCCCAGGACGCCGGCTGGCAGGGCTGGATCGAGCGGGACGTCCCCGGCGGCGGCACCGTCGCCGCCGGCCTCGACCCGGGCGTCGCGATCGGCTGGATCGACATGAACGAGACGCAGACGCTCATGGGCGTCAGCGTCGACGGCCTCGACCCGATCACCGCCTCCGAGATCCTGCGCGACCTGAGGGAGATCACCCGATGAGCGAGCGCGCACAGCGGCCCCCCGCCGAGGTCCGCCACGCCGACGAGCTGGCCCGGCTGCGCGAGCACGACGCCGACGACCGGCCGCCCGGCTGGGCGCTCAGCCTGCGGGCCGCCCGGCGCTTCATCCTCGGCGACGACGCCCTTGGCGTCAGCCGCAAGTTCGTGGGCGACGCCTCGCTCATCGACCGGTCCCTGGTCGCGCTCGCCACCCAGCGCGGGCTGATGCTGGTGGGGGAGCCGGGCACCGCCAAGTCGCTGCTGTCGGAGCTGCTCGCCGCCGCCGTGAGCGGCACCTCCACGCTCACCGTCCAGGGCGGCGCGGCCACCACCGAGGACCAGATCAAATACTCGTGGAACTACGCGCTGCTGGTCGCCGAGGGGCCGTCCACCCGGTCGCTGGTGGCCGCGCCGCTGCTGCGCGGCATGGCCGAGGGCAAGGTGGTGCGGTTCGAGGAGATCACCCGCTGCCCTCTGGAGGTGCAGGACTGCCTGCTGTCGCCGCTGTCGGACCGGGTGCTCGCCGTCCCGGAGCTGACCGGCCCCGAATCGATGGTGTTCGCCCAGGAGGGGTTCACCGTCATCGCCACCGCCAACACCCGCGACCGCGGCGTCAACGAGATGAGCGCCGCGCTCAAGCGCCGCTTCACCTTCGAGACCGTCTTCCCCATCGCCGACTTCGACACCGAGCTGCTGCTGGTGGAGTCAGAGGCCACCGCGCTGCTGCGGCGCTCCGGCGTCACCGCGCCGCCGCGCCGCGACGTGCTGGAGGTGCTCGTCACCACCTTCCGCGAGCTGCGCGAGGGTCAGAACGCGCGCGGCGACGTCACCGACCGGCTGTCCGGCGTGATGAGCACCGCCGAGGCCGTCTCGGTCGCCCACGCTGTCGGGCTGCGCGGCTGGTTCCTGCGCGGCGAGCCGGGCACCGCCGCCGACCTGGTCGCCTGCCTGGCCGGCACCGCCGCCAAGGACAGCCCGGAGGACCTGGCGAAACTCCGCCGCTACCTGGAGCGGCGGCGGCACGGCGCCCAGTGGAAGGCCCTGTACGACGCCCGTCACCTCCTGCCGGGCTGACGATGACGGTCACCTTCCTCGGCGTGCGGCACCACAGCCCCGCCTGCGCCCGGCTGGCCGCCGACATCGTCGCCGCCGTACGGCCCGCGTACGTGCTGGTCGAGGGCCCGGCGGACATGAACGACCGGATGGACGAGCTGCTGCTGGGCCACGAGCCGCCGATCGCGGTCCACACCGGCTACCGCGACCCCGGCCGCCGGCACGGCTCGTGGACGCCGTTCTGCGACCACTCACCGGAGTGGACGGCGCTGAACGCGGGCCGCGCCGCCGGCGCCGAGCTGCGCTTCATCGACCTGCCCGCCTGGCATCCCGCGCTGGCCGGCGTACGCAACCGGTACGCCGACGCCGAGGCCCGCTACGGCGAGGCCACCGCCCGGCTGTGCCGTGACTTCGCCGTGGACGACGCCGACGCGCTGTGGGACCACCTGTTCGAGATCGAGCCGGCCGACGGGCTGGCCGAACGCCTGGCCGTCTACTTCGACCTGCTGCGCGGCGACACCGAGGCGGGGCCGGACGACACCGCCCGCGAGGCGTACATGGCCCACTGGGTCAGGGCCGCCGCCGCACACGCGGACGGGCGGCCGGTGGTCGTGGTCACCGGCGGCTTCCACCGCCCGGCGCTGATCCGGCTCGCCGAGGACGGGGACCGGAGCTGGCCGGAGGTGCCCCGGCCGCCGGACGGCGCGACGGCCCGCAGCTACCTCGTGCCGTACTCGTTCCGGCGGCTCGACGCCTTCGACGGCTACCAGGCGGGCATGCCGTCGCCCGGCTACTACCAGCACCTGTGGGAGCACGGCGCCGCCGGGGCCGGCCGGCTGCTCGTCGAGGCGGTCGTCGCCCGGCTGCGCGCCCGGCGTCAGCAGGTCTCGACCGCCGACCTGATCGCCGCCCGCGCCGCCGCCGACGCGCTCGCGCTCATGCGCGGCCACCGCCACCCGGCCCGCGTGGACGTGCTCGACGGCCTGGCCGGCGCGCTCGTCAGTGAGGCGATCGAGACGCCCTTGCCCTGGGCGAGCCGCGGCCCGCTCCAGGCCGGCGCGCACCCGGTCATCGTCGAGATGATCGCCGCGCTCAGCGGCGACCGTACGGGCCGGCTGCACCGGGACACCCCGCTGCCGCCGCTGGTCCACGCGGTCCTCGCGGTCCTCGGCGAGCCCGGCGAGGAACGCCTCGACCTCGGCGAGGAGACCGGCCGCGAGCGCAGCCGGCTGCTGCACCGGCTGCGCGTGCTGGGCGTCCCCGGCGTGCTGCGCACCTCCGGGCCGAGCCCGGCGGGCGGCGCCGAGCTGACCGAGCGGTGGGAGCTGACCGACTCCGACGAGCGCCTGCCCGCCCTCATCGAGGCCGGGGCGTACGGCGTCGACCCGCAGGAGGCGGCGGCGGCCGTACTCGCCGAGCGCGTCCCCGGCGCCGACCTGGACGAGCTGGCCGGCGTCCTGCTCGACGCCGCGCTGTGCGGCGTCGGCGAGCTGACCGGGCAGGTGCTGGACGACCTGGCGCGGGCCGTCGGCAGGGCGGCCGACCTGGGCGCGCTGGGCCGCACCCTCGCCGTCGTCCTCGCCATGTGGCGCCACGGCGAACTGTTCGGCACCAGCGGCAGCGCCACCCTCGGGGCCGTCGTACGGGCCACGGCGGAGCGGGCGCTCTGGCTGGCCGAAGGCGTACGCGGCGGGCCCGCGCCGGCCGACCTGCGGCGGATCGAGGCCATGGCCGCCGTCCGCGACGCGCTCAGGCACGCCGGATCGGCGCTCGGCCTGGACACGGAGGCGGCGCTCGGCGTCGCCGACCGGATCGCCGCCTGCCGGGACGCGCCGCCCGACCTGCGGGGAGCCGCGCTGGGCCTGGCCTGGACGCTGCGGGGCCACGCCGCAGGAGACCCCGGGCGGGCGGTACGCGGCGCGTTCGTCCCCGCCACGGCGGGCGACTGGCTGGCCGGGCTGTTCGCGCTCGCCCGCGAGGAGGTGCTGCACACCGCCGGCGTGCTGGAGCTGCTGGACGAGCTGGTCGCGGCGATGGCCGACGACGACTTCCTGGTGGCGCTGCCCGCGCTGCGCCAGGCGTTCGGCTTCTTCCCGCCCCGCGAGCGCCACCTCATCGCCACCCGGCTGACCGGGCTGCGGGGCGGCGGCACGTCCCCCTGGGACCTGATGAGACTGGACGCGGCCCCGGAGCTGGTGGCCGCAGGCATGGCGCTGGACGAGCGGGCCGACGCCGCACTGCGCAGAGAAGGACTGATCCCCTGATGGCCGACCCCACACTCGAACGCTGGCGGCTGCTGCTCGGCGAGCCGGGCGCCGCCTGTCTCGGCGGGCAGCCGCTCGACCCGCGGGCCGCGGCCCGCGACGCCGCACTCGACTGGCTCTACGGGCGCGACGAGGACCTCCGCAGGCGCGGCGTACGCCGGCAGGGCGGATCAGGGCCGTCGTCGCTGACCACGTTCGGCTGGCTCGACGACATCGCCAGGCTCTTCCCCAAGGAGACCGTCGAACGGCTGCAGCGCGACGCCGTCGAGCGCTACGAGATCCACGACGTCGTCACCGACCCGGACGTGCTGGCCCGCATCGAGCCCAACCCCGCCCTGCTCCAGGCGGTGCTGCGCACCAAGCACCTGATGAACCCGCAGGTGCTGCGGCTGGCCAGGCGGATCGTGGAACGGGTCGTCGGGCAGCTCATGGACCGGCTCGCGACCGAGGTCCGCAGCGCGTTCACCGGCGCCAGGGCGCGCCGGGCCGGGCGCCTGCGGCGGGCCCGCGACTTCGACGTGGTGCGGACCGTACGCGCCAACCTCGGCCGCTACCAGCCGGAGACCGGCAAGCTGGTGATCGAGACGCCCCTGTTCTTCTCCCGGACCCGCCGCCACCTCCAGCCGTGGCAGGTGATCCTGCTCGTCGACCAGTCCGGGTCCATGGTCGAGTCGGTCATCCACTCGGCCGTCACCGCGGCCTGCCTGTGGGGGCTGCCCGGCGTACGCACCCACCTCGTCGCGTTCGACACCGACGTGGTGGACCTCACCTCCGACGTCGACGATCCCGTGGAGCTGCTGATGAAGGTCCAGCTCGGCGGCGGCACCGACATCGCGCGCGCGGCGGCGTACGGGGCGGGCCTGGTGGAGCAGCCGCGCCGGGCGATCGTCGTGCTCATCTCCGACTTCTACGAGGGCGGCGATCCGCACCGGCTCGTACGGGTCGTACGCGGCCTGGCCGAGCAGGGCAGCAAGGTGCTGTGCCTGGCCGCGCTCGACGAACAGGCCGACCCCGCCTACGACCGGGAGCTCGGGCAGCGCCTGGCCGACGCCGGAGCGCACGTGGGCGCCATGACGCCCGGCGAGCTCGCGTCCTTCGTCGCGGAGCACGTGGGCCGATGAGGACCGACCTGCTCGCGCTCACCACCGACTCCCTGGCCGCGCTCACCAACCGCGGCCTGGTCAAGCGGGCCGCCAAGGAGGCCACGCCGGAGCTGCGGCTCGACGCCGACGGCACCGTGCACGGCGGCTTCCCCGGCGGGCCCGACACGAGCCTGCCGCCGGGCGGCCTCGACGCGGCCCGCTGCACCTGCGGCGCGATCGGGGTGTGCCGGCACGTGATCGCGGTAATCCTCACCTACCAAACCCTCCCCACCACCCCCGCCTCCCCGGAGTCCGGTCCCGCAGCGCTGGACTCCCCGGCCCCTGCCTCTCCGGAGCTCGGTGCCGTAGCGCTGGACTCCCCGACCCTCGCCTCCCCGGAGGCTACTTCCGTGGCGTCGGCCATCGCGGCCCCCGCCTCCGCGGCCCCCGCCTCCGCGGCGCCCGGTTCCGCGGCGCCCGCTACGCATGAAACGCTCGCGACGCATGGGACAATCGCGACCCCTGCGGCTTCCGGGACGGTGAAGACGCTCGGGACATCCGGAACGCCGGGGACGACGGCCGGGACGCTCGCCAGGCCGGGGGAGGAGCCGGGGGCCTGGTCGCCGGGGCAGGTCACCGATGACGAGCTCACCGCCAGGCTCGGCGCCCGCCTGATGAGCGCCGCCCGCCGCGCCGAACGGGCCGGCTACACCGCCCGGATCAGGCGGGCCACCCCCGCCGACCAGGTGCCGCAGGTCGAGCTGCCCACCGCGACCGTGCGCTTCCTGGTCCCCGGCGACCTCGGGTTCGTCCACACCGACGCCGTCGCGGGCAGCCGCGACGACGTCATCGCCCTGGCCGTGTGGGCGTTCCGGGTCGCCGACGAGCTGCACCCCGGCGTTCCCGACGCTCGCGTCGATGTCGGCGGGCAGGCCGTGACCGCGTCCGGGTCCGGGGCCGCGGCCGGGCTGGAACGCGCCCTCGCACTGGCCGGCACGGTCCTGCGCGAGGGCGCCGCGCACCTCGGCCAGGGCCTGGAGGCGACCGTCGCCGACGTCACGCGCCACCTGGACGCCGCCGGGCTGCGCTGGCCGCTGCTGGCCGTCGGCGACCTCGCCGAACAACTGGCCGCCTACCGCGACCGCGCCGCCCACTACCGCCCCGAACTGCTCGCCGGGCACCTCGCCGAACTGCACGCCCGCCGCCGTGCCGCGACCCGCCAGGACGCCGCCCCGCGCAGCAGCGTGCTCGGCACCACCGAGGCCGCCGAGACCCCGCTGCGCCGGGCCCGGATGGAGGGCCTCGGCTGCCGGGTCCGCGCGTTCGGCGACCGGCGGATCGCCGAGATCTACCTCGCCCACGCCGACGCCGCCATGGTGCTGGTCCTGCGCCGCCAGTGGGAGGGCGACGACGACGGGGCCGCGCTGGCCCGGCGGCGGATCGCCACGTCCACGCTGGCCGGGCTGGCCGCCGGCAGCGTGGTCACCGAGTCCGCCGTACGCAGCGCCAGCCGTACGGTCCGGCTGGCCACCGGGCGCGTCTCCCGTACGGACGTCAGCTCGTCGCGGGGCGACTGGGACGCCTTGCCGCCGTCACTGAAGGTGACGGATTTCGCGGTGCTCGGCCGGGAGCTCGACGCCCTCCCGCTCCGCCTCGTCCGGCCGCGTGTCGAGGCCGAGCTCGTCAGGGCCGTCGCCGTCGCGGCGGTCGAGTCCATCGCGTACGCGCCCGGCGACCAGCGGCTCGATGCCGTCATCGCCGACCGGGCGGGCAACCTCGCCACGGTCAGCGCCACCCACGCCGCCTCCGCGCCCGGCCGGCTCGACGCGCTGGCCGCCGTACTCGCGGGCGAGGAGGGAGAGCTGAGCTTCGTCAGCGGCATCGTCGGACGAGCCGGGGCCGGAGCCGGGGTCGTCATCGAACCGATCGGGCTGGCGGCGGGCGGCCGCGTGATCGTCCCCGACCTGCGGCCCGCCACCGGCGGCACGCTGACACCCACATGGGACGACGAGCCAGAGCCGCCGCTGACCGCCGCACTGACCCACGCCCGCGCGCTGCTCGCCGAGGCCGCCCACCACGGCCTGTCCCACCTGCCGCCCACCTACGACGCCCGGCTCGACGCCGCCGCGCACCGGCTGACGGCCCTCGGCCTGCACCGCGTCGCCGCGGCCGTCACCGCCTTCGCCGCCGCACGCGCCGCCGGCTCCGCCGAAGCGGCGGAGCGGACCTGGGTTGACGCCTACTTGCGCCTGGACGCCGCCCTGGAACTGAGCTGAGGCCCGAGGACATCAGGACCGGCGCCAGGGCCGTGCCGGGGCCGTCCGCGCCAGGGGCATCAGGGCCGTGCATGTCCGTGCCGGGGTCATCAGGCCGAGGTCATCAGGCCGAGGTCATCAGGGTCGGGCGAAGCGGGACAGCAGCTCGTCCACTGCCGCGAACCCGGCCACCACCTCGGCGGCCGGGCGCTCGTGCCGGACCAGGCCGACCGCTTGCCCGGCGTAGACGAACGCGGCGTCGTAGTCGCCGTCCCGCCGCGCGGCCGTCAGCTCGTCCCGCGCCGCCTCGTTCTCGCCCAGCTCCTCCTCCTTCCCGTGCCACCGGTCGAAGAAGGTGTTGCGCAGGGCCCGACCTCCGTACTCGGGCGGCCAGGCCAACCGCTGGGCCACGTCGAAGACCCGGCCGTACGCCGTCCCCGTCTCGCCGGCGGCCAGGACCCGCGCCCGCGCAGGCCCGGAGAGGGCCGTCTCGGCGCAGCCGAGGAACGCCGTCCCCGCCCACCCGCCCTCGGCCCCCGCCGCCAGCACGGCGGCGAGGCCGCGCGCCGTCGCGATGCCGCCCGCCGCGAGCACCGGAACGTCGACCGCGTCCAGGACGCTCTGCAGCAACGGCAGCGTCGCCACCTCGTCGCGCCCGTGCCCGCCGCCCTCGCCGCCGCGCGCCACGACGACGTCCACGCCGGCGCGCTCGGCGTCCAGCGCCTCCTCCGTGGTGCCCGCTTGGGCGGCGACGGTGATGCCCGCGCCGCGCAGCGGCTCGACGTACGGGCCGAGGTCGCCGTAGCTGACGGAGACGAGCGCGGGACGGGCGGCGAGCACCGCGTCGAGCTGCTCGGGATTGCCCGGCAGCGCCCACGCCATCAGCCCGATCCCGTACGGCCGCCCGCTCCCTGCGGCGACGGCGGCCTGCTCGGCCACCCACGAGCCCGGCGCTTTCGCCGGCACCCCGAACATGCCCAGCGCGCCCGCCGCCGACACGGCCGCCGCGAGCCTGCCGTCGCCGGCTCCCGCCATCGGCGCTCCCACCAGCGGCACGTCCAGCCCGAACCGTTCGGTCAACCAGGTACGCGGCATCGTCCTGCTCCTTCATCTCACCTCGGTATCGACGGAACTGTCGTACCCGAATGCGAGACTTCCGGGATGCTGAACGTGGACGAGTTGCGGCCGCTGCTGCGCGCCGCCTGGGGGCCGGACACCTGCGATCCCGCGAGCCTCGACGAGTGGCGGCCGGACAACCCGGCGAGAGGCCAGTGCGGGACGACGGCGCTGGTGGTGCAGGACCTGCTCGGGGGTGATCTCATCCTCGGCGAGGTCCACGTCGACGGTGCCCGGACCTCCTACCACTACTGGAACCGGCTGCCGGACGGCACCGAGACCGACCTCACCGCCGAGCAGTTCGGCCCCGATGAGGTCGTCTCCGGTGGCACCGTCCAGCAGCGGCCGCCGGAGGGTCCCCGGCGCTGCCGTGAGCAGTACACACTGCTGCGGCAGCGGGTGCTCGCCGCCCTGACCTGACGGGCGCCTTGCGGGATCCGTGCCGCTACGGTCGCGACCAGGGCACGAGGAGCCCGCTCACGGCCGACAGGATCGTCCGGGTGAACGGCGACACGCTCGCCGGCCCGTGGAACGGCCGCGTCCCGCCCCCGGTCACCCCCTCCAGCGTGCCCAGATCGGCCCCGGGGTGGCAGGCGATGTCGGGCCCCGGCAGGTCGGCCAGCAGAAACTCGCCGTCGTCGCTACCGGCCTGCGACGGATGCGCGGCGCGCCGCACCCAGCGCGCCCGCCCGTCCCGGTCGAGCCGGTAGACGCCGGAGCCCTGCCCGCCCGCCATCCGCGCGGGCGGGCCCTCGGCCAGGCGCAGCCGCACCGCGAACGGCCCGCCCGGCTGGGTGGCGCGCAGCAGCGTGAGCTGGTTGAACTCCGCCGCGTCGCCGAGCCAGCCCACCGGCCGGCCGAGCATCACCGCGAGCTGCCCCAGCACGAACGGCGGCAGCCCTGCCGCCTGCTGGTTGACCGCCTCCACCTCGTCGCGCCGCTGCCGCCGCCACCGCAGCGCGGTCAGGTAGATCCGCTCGTCCGGCGTGAGGAGCGCGTCCACGCCGAACATCCCGGCGGCCCCATACCTGCGCCAGGCCCAGAGCGCCACCCGTTCCGCGCACTCGATGAGCAGCGCGGCGGCGGGCGCCGGCCAGGGCCGCGACCAGTCGGCGCCGGCGGCGCTCACGGGGCCGAGGGACGGCTCGGCCACGCAGGTCGTCAGGTGCGCGGGCCGGTCGGCGTACACCTGGACGCCGCCCCTGCCGTCCGGGACGCTGAGCACGGTGATCGCGACCGGCCAGCCGTCCACGTACGCGGCTACCCGGTACGGCCCGAGCAGCCGCGCCGCGCGGCCCATGTCACCCTCCCCGGACACGATCACCGTGCCGCTCCCGCCGGGCCCGCCCGCCTGCACCACCACGCGCTCGGCCCCGACCGCTCGCCGCAGCTCGGCGGGCGACGGCAGCCGGTCCACGTACGCGCTGCGGACCCGCGCCACGGCCGGCACCCCGGCGGCGCGCAGGAGGTCGTCGAGGAGCGGCTTGGACTCCAGCGTGCCCCGTACGCCGGGGTCGATGGAGGCGGGCGTGCCGCCGGGACCGGCCAGCTCGGCGAGCCGGACGTCCGCGCCGCCGGTGACGACGACCGGCGGGCGGTCCAGCTTGAGCAGGTGCCGGGCGGCCTCGTGGCGCACCCGGCGCGGCCAGCCGTGGCGCTCGGCCACCGAGCGCACGCGGGTGCGGTCCTCGGCGGCGACGACCAGGTCCGCCAGGCCGGGGTCCCAGGCCGCGTAGCAGCCGATGGCGAGCGCGGGCCGCAGCGCCGCCACGGCGGACGGGCCGGTGTAGCCGGTGCGCAGCGCGCTGGTGCACCGGTCCACGACGACCAGCGGCCGACCGGCGAGCACCTCGTCCCGCACGGCCTCCGCGTCCCACCGCGCCGCCCAGACGTCCTTGACCGAACGCCTGTCCCGCTGCACCACGCCGGCGTCCCACTCGCCGGCGTCCGGCTCGCGGGGATCCCGGTCTTTGGGGTCCCACTCCCTGGGGTGGGTCCACTCGCCGGGGTCCCGGTCTCTGTCGACGACCGCGCCGATGCGACGGGACGATCGTTTCTCCGGCTCTCCGCTCATGTCGCCGCCCCCGCCATAAATCGTCCTTCAGACCGCTGTGTCACGGTCCGCACTATTGACGGTGCTCTGCGTGGAGCGCAGAGTCGAGGGCACCAGGATGTGAAGCGATGTGAAGCTGCGATGCCGCCCCGCCGCACCCACCCCGTCGCCAACCGGGCCCTGGCCGCGCTGATCGAGCAGGCCGCCTGGACCCACGCCGCCCTCGCCCGCCACGTCAACGCGGCCGCCGCCGTGAACGGCGACCCCCTCCACTACGACCGCTCGGCCGTCGGGCACTGGCTGACCGGCACCGTCCCGCGCCCGGAGGCGGTGGCGGCGGTGCTGGAGGCGTTCCGGCGGCGGCTGGGCCGTCCCGACCTCACCGCCGCGCACCTCGGCTGGCCCGACCCCGGCGCCGGGCCGCCCGACGACCCCTGGCACGGCGACCCCGTGGCCCGCCTGGCCACGCTGGGGGAGGACGACCTGCTGAACCGGCGCGCGGTGCTCACGGCGGGCACGTTCACGCTGGCCGCGCTCTCGGGCCTGGCGGCGAAGGCACGCGTCCCTGCCGCCGCGGAGGTCGCGGCCGAGGTCGCCGCCGGGGTGGCCGCGGGGGCCGCCGCGCGGATCACGTCCGGCGGCCGGGCCCCGGCCAGGGCGGGCGCGGCCGACGTCACCAGGATCCGCGCCGCGACCGCGGGCTTCGCCGACCTCGACGACCAGTACGGCGGCGGCCACGCCCGCGCCGCCGTGGCCGCCTACCTGGCGCGGGAGGTGACGCCGCTGCTGCACGGCACGTCCGGCCGCCGCCGCCCGGACCTGTTCGGTGCGGCGGCCGAGCTGAGCTATCTGGCCGCGTACATGGCGATGGACGCGGGCGCGAACGCCCTGGCCCAGCGCTACTACATCAGCGCCGTCCGGCTCGCCGACGAGGCCGGCGACCTCGTGTCACGCGCGACCGCCCTGCGCAGCATGGCCGTGCAGGCCGCCGAGCTGGGCCACGACAAGGAGGCGCTGGCCCTGGCCGAGGCGGCCGCCTCCGCGCTCGGCGGCCACGGCCCGCCGCGTACGCAGGCATGGGTCACCGGCATGCGCGCCGAGGCGCACGCCGCCGCCGGCACCCGCCACGACGCGCTGAACCTGCTGCACCGCACCGAGAGGCAGCTCGAACGCGCCGACTCCCGCCCCGAGTCGGAGTGGACCGGCAACTACCGGCGCGAGTCGCTGGAGCACCAGATCGGGCTGACCCTGACCAGGCTCGGCGACCACGCCGGGGCCGCCCGCCACTTCGCCGCCTCCATGGACGCCCGCCGCCCGGTCGAGCGGCGCACCCGCACCCTCATCGGGCTGCGGGCGGCGCACGCGTTCCTGCGCGCCGGGGACGTCGAGCGGGCCGCGGTGACCGTGCTCGGGCTGAGCGAGGACGTCCGGCTGGTGGCCTCCGCCCGCGTCCGCGGCGAGCTGCGCGAACTGCGGACGGCCTGGCAGCCGTACCGGAGGACCGCCCTCGTCGCGGAGGCCGACCGCGTGCTGCGCGGCGCGTGACGGACCGCGGACCGGCTAGACGTCGTGGGTCCAGAGGGTCAGCAGCTCCTCGGCCGCGGCGGTGCGCGGCGTGACGCTCCTCTCCTCGTGGTCCACCTCGATCTCGACGGGACGCAGGTCGGGGACGAGCCCGCTGCCGAGCGCCTGCTCCTCGGGCAGGTCCTCGTGCGCGCCGGGCCGCCACCAGTAGACCTGCGGGGTGAGCGGGTGCTCGCCCTGCTCGACATGTGTACGGCTGAGCGACTGCATCGTCTCCATGGCCGCGACCAGGTGCACGTCGCCGATGACGTGCACCAGCACGTACTCGGGGACGGGGAACGACACCAGGGCGCCCAGCCCGGCGTGCCGCAGATGCCGGGTGAGCACGTGCGCGTGGGCGCCGACGTAGCGGTGGGTCTGCCCGATGTGCGTGATCGGCACGCCCCAGAGCTGCTGGGTCTCGACGTAGTGCGGCTCCCGGTGGATGGAGGCGCGCAGCGCGGCGCCGAACACCTCGTTCTCGGTGCGATGGCCGAGGTCGGAGCGGTTGAGCGGGACGATGGAGTCAGGCAGGTCCATCACCACCGTCTCGACCAGGCCCGGCGCGAGCGGGCGGGTCGCCAGGGCCGCGAGCAGGCCGGGCGGGTCGGCGAGCGCCTGCTCGGTGTAGAGGCGGATCCGCAGGGAGTCCTCGGCCAGCAGCCGTTCGATGTCGACCGCGGACGCCTCGGCGAGGGCCCGGGCCCCGGCGTGGTGGCGGCGCATCCCCTGGACGAACCCGCGCGCGAACTCGGCGGCGAACCCTGGGATCTCGGACGGCGGCAGGAGGCCCGCGTGCTCGGTGTAGGTGGTCACGTCGGCGGGGACGTCGCCGATCTCCGGCAGGCTGACGCTGACGGTCGTCGGGCCGACGAACCTGGCCTCGACGTTCTCGCCCGCGAAGGCGCTGATCAGAGCGTGGACGGCGACGTCCTGGACCATCGTTCGTTCTCCTCGGACCGGTGGGCAGCCTTCCGATGGTAGAGGGACGCGGCCGTCAGCGGGTCAGGGCCGGCGACCACGACGCCAGATCTGCCGCGATGACCAGCGGATGGTCCTCCGGAGTGTGGTGCCCGGCCACCTCGTCGTGCTCGCGCACCTCCAGCGAGGCCATGGTGGCGGCGCACCACTTCACCGTCTCCTGCGTCCACATCGACCCCGGGCCGGGCCGGAAGCCGATCAGCAGCTTCGGCACCTCGGGGCTGTCGGCCGCCCACCGCCCGAACGCCTCCATCCTCGCCACCACGTCCGCGGGCTCGCCGCCGAGCGGCATCGACCGCGGCCACCGCAGCAGCGGCAGCCGGCTCTCCCTCGTCGGGTACGGCCGCAGGTAGACCTCCAGGTCCTCCTCGGCCAGCGGGGTGGCCATGGTGGCGGGCAGGCCGCGCAGGAAGGCGTTGTCGTCGAGGATCATGGACTCGCCCACGCCCTCGGTCCTGATCGCCCGGAACAGCTCCCGGCCGCCCTCCGGGAACTCCTCCCAGCTCATGGGCTTGACGACGGCCTCGGTGAAGGCGATGCCGCGCACCCGGCCGGGATGGCGGGCGGCCCAGTCGAAGGCGAGCGCGCCGCCCCAGTCGTGGCCCACGAGCAGCACGTCGTCGAGCTCCAGGGCGTCGAACCAGGCGTCGAGGTAGCGGGCGTGGTCGGCGAAGGTGTAGTCGACGGGCGGTCTGCCGGACTCGCCCATGCCGATGAGGTCGGGGGCCAGGCGGCGGCCGGGCCCGGCGGCGGGCATGACGTTCCGCCACAGGTGGGAGCTGGTGGGGTTGCCGTGCAGGAAGACGACCGGCGCGCCGGAGCCCAGCTCGCGGTAGGACATGGTGGAGTCGAGGACGTTCAGTACGGGCATGAGGGTTCCGTTCAGATGTTGAGGGTGGTGACGCGGCTCACCGCGATCTCGACGACGACCCGGCCCGGAGGGGCGGGCGGCGGCGAGCCGTAGCGGAGGGTGTAGCGGCGGACGGCCTCGGCCACCCGCCCGCGGTCGGCGGACACCGTGGCGGCGCCCTCCAGCGTGGCCCAGCGGAAGCCGTCCACCTGGCAGAGGGCCGCGTGCGGGTCGGCCGTGAGGTTGCGGGTCTTGCGGGCGCCGGCGACGGTCAGCACGCGGGCCAGGGACGCGCCCGCGTCCCAGGTGAAGCGGACGGCCGTCACGTGCGGGGTGCCGTCGGGGCGCAGTGTGGTCAGGGTGGCCACATCCGGCCCGGCGAGGAAGCGGAGCAGTGGCCGTGACGGGGTCATGATCCCCTCCGAGAGAGTTAGTTAGCTGACTGACTGAGATCGAGACCATAGCGCGCCCCAGAAGCGGTTGTCTATAGTGAGTGAGATGACTGACTCAACGAGGGCGGGCAAGCGCGAGCGGCTCGCCGCGGCCGCCGCCCGGGTCCTCCACGAGCAGGGCGTCGAGAAGACGACGCTCGCCGACATCGCCCGCGCGGCCGACGTGCCGGTCGGCAACGTCTACTACTACTTCAAGACCAAGGACCAGCTCATCGGGGCCGCCATCGACACCCACGGCCGCGAGCTGGAGACCCTGATCCACCGCCTCGACCGGCTCCCTGACCCACGGGACCGGCTCAAGGCCCTCGTCGGCGGCTGGGTCGGGCAGAGCGACGTCACCGCCCGCTTCGGCTGCCCCACCGGCACCCTCGCCTCCGAGCTGGACAAACGTGACGACGGCCTCGACCGGGCCATCGCCACAGTCATGGGGGCGCTGCTCGACTGGATGGAACGGCAGTTCGCCGCCATGGGCCGGGCCGACGCGCGGGAGCTCGCGGTCGCCCTGCTGGCCGCCTATCAGGGCGTGTCGCTGCTCACCAACACCTTCCGCGACCCCGCTCTCATGCGGGCGGAAGGGCGGCGGCTGGAGCGCTGGATCGACTCCCTCGCCTGAAGGGCGGCCGGCGGGCCCACGTCGCCCACCGCCACGACCACTCCAGCGGCCCCTGACGGAACCACCGCAGCCACAACGCCGACCAGACCCACTGCAGGACGAGGACGCCGCCCGCGATCGACAGCACCGTCGCCGTGGACCAGCCGTCCGGCGAGCCGCCCACCAGGCGGGCGGCGAGCAGGACCAGCACGGTGGCCGTCAGGTAGTTGGTCAGCGCCATCCGCCCGAGCGGGGCGAACACGGCCCGCAGGAACCGCCCCAGCGGGGTACGCAGCAGCACGAGCACGGCGCAGACGTACGCGCCCGCGGTCAGCAGCCCGGCGGCCCCCATCGCCCGCGAGTCGCCCGTGCCGCTCTGCAGCCATGCCAGCGGCGCCGCCGCGGCGGAGAAGGCCAGGCACAGGAGGGCCGGCACACGGGTGGAGTCCTCGATGCGCGCGGTCACGCCGTACCTGGTGAGCGCCGAGCCCAGCAGGAACAGCCCCGGCACCAGCCCGAACGTCCCCGCCCCCGTCGCGAGCGCGGCCACGACGACCACGCCCGACAGCCCGGCCACCGCCCGGCGCGGCAACCAGGAGGAGGGCAGCAGCACCGCCAGGCCGACGACCGCGTACACGGTCAGGATGTCGCCGTACCACAGCAGGAACATGTGAGCGAGCCCCAGCGCGAGCAGCGCCAGGAGCCGGCGCAGCAGGAGCAGCCGCGGCCGTCCCACCTGCCGCCCGGCGGACTCCAGCAGCAGGGAGAAGCCCACGCCGAACAGGAACGAGAAGATCGGGAAGAACCGCTGGTGGACCAGCAGCCCCAGCCAGGCGTCGCCGGCGTCGCCTCCGCCGGTCCGCACGGCCAGGGCGTCGCCGGCGTGCGCGATGGGCTGGACGTTGGCCACCAGGATCCCGCACAGCGCGAGGCCGCGGATCACGTCGAGCGCCCCGATCCTGGGGCGCGCATCCCGTGTCATATGTTCTCGTGACATGGCCCCACATCCTCGGGACCGCGTGGGAGCGGCGGTACGGGCCGGAAGCAGGGTTCGCGGGCGGCGGGAGTCATACTTTCGGCCGGTACGGCGGGAAGGGCCCGGCTTCTAACCTGAGCGGCGTGACTGACCGGGACCAGCCGGCCGCGCGCGACCGGGCGCCCGGCGACCGAGCCTCCGCCGTGAGCGCCGACGGCGCGGCGTGCGGGCGGCTGCGGTGGGTGGCGGACGCCGGGCTCGGCGCGATCCTCGCCGGACTTCTGGCGTTCTGGGCGTACAGCGTGGCGACCTCCTGGGGGCCCGGCTACTGGGCGTTCGGGTGCGTGGCGGGGGCGGCCGTGTCCGCGATCGCGCTGGCACGGCGCCGGCGCAAGGCGCTCGCGGCGGTCGCGGGCCAGCTCGTGGCGCTGTCGGCCGCGCTGGTGTCCCACCTCGCCGGGCTGCCCGCCGAGCCGGGGCCCGCCGCGGCGCTGGCCCTGGCCGTGCTCACGGCCTCGGCCGTACGGACCCTCGCGCCCCGCGCCGCCTGCGCCGTCGCCCTGGGCGGGCTGGTCGTGGTCGCCGCGACCGGCCTGCGGGCCACCACCGGGATCCCGCCCGTCACGGTCCTGAACGCCGGGGCGTGGCTGGCCGGGCTGGCGGCCGGGCTCGGCGCGCGTACGCTGGCCGCCCGCCGCGAGGCCATGGCCGAGACCGTACGCCGCCACGAACGCCTCCAGCTCGCCCGCGAGCTGCACGACGTCGTCGCGCACCACGTCACGGGCATCGTCCTGCAGTCGCAGGCCGCCCAGGTGCTGGCCCGCCGCCGCCCCGAACACGTCGGGAGCGCTCTGACCGGCATCGAGACCGCCGGCGCCGACGCCCTGGCCGCCATGCGCCGGCTCGTCGGCCTGCTCCGCGACGCGGCCCCGCCCGCGCCGCCCCCGGAGAGCCTCGCCGGCCTCGCCGCCCGCTTCGACGGCCCGCCCGTCCACCTGCGCCTGCCGGAGCAGGACGAGGACGGCGCCACCTGGCCGCCGGAGGTCACCGCCACCGTCTACCGCGTCGTCCGCGAAGCCCTGACGAACGTCTCCCGCCACGCCCGCGCCGCCCGCTCCGTCCACGTCACCGTCGCCCGCGAGCCCGGCACGCTCACCGTCGAGATCACCGACGACGCCCCGCCCGCCCCCGCCCGCCGCCGGCGCGCCGCCACCGGCTACGGCCTGCTCGGCATGCGCGAACGCGTGACGGCACTCGGCGGCACCCTGCACGCCGGCCCGCGCCCCGGCGCGCCGGGCTGGTCCGTGCGCGCCGCCCTCCCGCTGCCCCCGCCCACCGGATCGGAGCCGCGATGAGCATCAGCGTCCTGCTCGCCGACGACCAGGCGCTCGTCCGGGCCAGCCTGCGGGTCATCCTGGAGGACCAGCCCGACATCCGCGTCGTCGCCGAGGCCGGGGACGGCGACGAGGCCATCGCGCTGGCCCGGCGGCTGCGTCCGGACGTGTGCCTGGTCGACGTCCAGATGCCCGGCGCGAACGGCATCGAGGTGACCCGCGCGCTCGCCGGGCCGGGCGTCCCGTCCCCGCTGCGGGTGGTCGTCGTCACGACCTTCGGCCTCGACGAGTACGTCCACGGCGCGCTGCGCGGCGGCGCCGTCGGCTTCGTGCTCAAGGACGCCGGCCCGGCCCTGCTGGTCGAGGCGGTACGGGCGGCCAGTGCGGGAGACGCCCTGATCTCCCCGTCGCTCACCCTGCGCCTGCTCCGCCACGTCACGGCCGCCGGTCAGGCGTCCGGCGACCGGCGTCCGGCGACGCCGCTGTCGGAGCGCGAGGTGGAGGTGGCCCGCGCGGTCGCACGGGGGCGTACGAACCCGGAGATCGCCGCCGAGCTCTTCATCTCCCTCAGCACCGTGAAGGGGCACATCTCCGCCATCCAGGCGAAGCTGGGCGTACGCAACCGGGTGGGGATCGCCTCCTGGGCCTACGAGACCCGGCTGACGGACGCCCCGTGACCCGGCCGCCGGACCGGAGAAGACGGCCGGACCGCGCTTGACAAGATCCACTGAAGGCGCGTGTAATGGCCGTCGCGTCGCGTGACGCCGGCCGGGGTGTACGGCGGCGGCATGGAGGCGCCCGATCAAAGGGGATGACGCCGTGAACACTCACACGTTCGGTCGTGCCTGACCTCCGGATCCCCGCGCGTCATCCCATGCCACGGACGGTGTAGTCGGCCCGTCCCGCTCGCTCTGACGGCATGCCGTGCGGGTTCTCCCTTGCCCGCCGACTTCGCACACACCCACGCACGGAGTGACGAACACGCATGCCCATGAACTTCAACCAGCAGATCATCGACGAGTTCCGCGCCAACGGCGGCCGGGTCGGCGGCCCCTTCGAGGGCGCCAGGCTGCTCCTGCTGACCACCACCGGCGCCCGTAGCGGCGCGCCGCACACCGTACCGGTCGCGTGCCTGCCCGACGGCGACCGCGTCCTCGTCATCGCCTCGGCCGGCGGCGCGCCCCGCCACCCGGCCTGGTACCACAACCTGCGCGCCGACCCGCGCGTCACCGTCGAGGACGGCACGTTCACCTATCAGGCCGAGGCGGTCGTGCTCACGGGCGAGGAACGCGACCGGCTGTTCGCCCGCGCCGTCGAGCAGAGCCCGGGATGGGCCGACTACGAGACCAAGTCGGGGCGCGTCCTGCCGGTGGTCGCGCTCGTCGCGGGCGATCCCGGGCCGCCCGCCGGCCCCATGGGCGACGGGCTCAAGCGCCTGCATGACGCCTTCCGCAGGGAGCTGGCCCTCATCCGCGCCGAGGTCGCCGCCTCGGGCCCGCGTGTGGCCGCCCAGCTCAAGGTCAACTGCCTGACCCTCTGCCAGGGGCTGCACGTGCACCACTCGCGCGAGGACGACTTCATGTTCCCCGCGATGGAGGGACGCCATCCGGAGCTGGGGCCGGCGCTGGAGCGGCTGCGGGCCGAGCACGCCGTCGTGGCGCGGCTGCTGGAGGAGCTGCGTACGCTGCTCGCGGCCGACGACGTCGCCCCGGCCGTGCTGCTGGCCGAGGTGGAGCGGCTGACGGCGGAGCTGGAGGCGCACCTCGACTACGAGGAGGAGCAGCTCGTCCCGCTGCTCAACGCCGGGTAGGCCCTTCAGCCGCGTGTCCCGGATGTGGGATATCATCCCGGATGTGAGAAGCGCGGAGGAGCTGGACGTCCGGCTCGCGGGCCGGCTGGCGGAGCTGCGCGTCGAGCGCGGGTGGTCGCTCGACGAGCTGGCCGCCCGCGCCGGCGTCAGCCGTTCCACCCTGTCCCGGCTCGAACGCGCGGAGATCAGCCCCACCGCCGCCCTGCTCAACAAGCTCTGCGCCGTCTACGAGCGGACCTTGTCGCGGCTGCTGGCCGAGGTCGAGCCGGAGCCGCCGCCGGTGGTGCGCGCGGCGGAGCAGCGGGTGTGGCGCGACGAGGAGTCCGGCTTCGTCCGCCGGTCGGTCTCGCCGCCGCACCCCGGGCTGCGCGGCGAGGTCGTGGAGGGCACGCTCCGGCCCGGCGCGGACATCGCGTACGACGTGCCGCCCGTCCCCGGGCTGGAGCAGCACATCTGGGTGCTGGAGGGCACGGTCGAGATCACCGCGAACGGCCGCACGCACGTCCTCGACGCCGGCGACTGCCTGCGCTTCCTGCTGCGGGGCGCCTCCCGTTTCCGCTGCCCGGGCCCCGGCCCGGCCCGCTACGTCATCCTCGTCGTCCTGCCCTGACCCCCCACTGGCGCCCGCTGGAAGGACCCCGCGCATGTACGCCATCGACCTGCTGCCGGCCGAGGAGTTCGACGCAGCGATCAAGGATCTGGCCGCTCTGCTCGCCGACGCCGTGGACGACGGCGCGTCCGTCGGCTTCCTGTCCCCGTTCGGCCTGGAGGAGGCCGCCGGCTGGTGGCGGGACCAGGCCCCCGCCGTGGCCGCGGGCACCCTCCGGGTCTGGGTCGCCCGTGACGCCTCCGGCGTCGCCGGCACGATCAGCCTCGCCCTGACCACCAAGCCCAACTCCCGCTACCGTGGCGAGATCGTGAAGCTGATGGTGCACCGCGACGCCCGGGGCCGCGGCCTGTCCCGCGCGCTGCTCGCCACCGCCGAGCGGGCCGCGCTCGCCGACGGCGTCCACCTGCTGATGCTCGACACCGAGACCGGCAGCACCGCCGAGCACGTCTACCTCACCGGCGGCTGGACCCGCTACGGCGTCGTCCCCGGCTACGCCGCCTCTCCGGACGGCACACCGGCCGCCTGCAGCTTCTTCTACAAAGACCTCCGGTGACAAAGGCAAGATCGCCTTGCACCACGTCGAGCGGCGGACCGGAGGGCCGTTGAGAGCGCGCAAGGTCGTGGTTCGCGCTCCGGCTGACGCGGCATGGGCCGTGCTCATCGCCAGGATGTGAGGACCGACAGGGCGTTGCAGGTCACCGGCCGCCGGAGGGTATCGTTCGATCGCAGATGAACGGCCGGATTGTTGTGGGAACCCTCCATGACCGAAGCATGCCGTTCTGGTGTGAGATCGACTCCATGAAGAATGCAGGCAAGTGGCGCAGGTTCCCCACCGGAGACCTGGCGAGGGTGGCGGTGTTCGCCGCGCTCATCGCCGTGCTCGGGCTGCCGGGCTCGGTCAACGTCTTCGGCAACCTGGTCCCGATCACCCTCCAGACCCTGGGCGTGATGCTGGCCGGGGTGATCCTCGGCGCGTGGCGGGGCGCGCTGGCCGTCGCCGTGCTGCTGGTGCTGGTGGCCGCCGGGCTGCCGCTGCTGGCGGGCGGGCGCGGCGGGCTGGGCGCGTTCATCGGGCCGTCGGCCGGGTTCCTCATCGGGTGGCTGCCCGGCGCGGCCGTGACCGGCTGGCTCACCGAGCGGGCCGGCCGCAGCCCGAGCCTGCTCCAGCTCGTCGTGGCCTGCCTGGTCGGCGGCATCGGCGTGATCTACCTGTTCGGCATCCCGGTGCAGGCGCTGGTCACGGGCGCGTCGCTGCCGGCCGCCGCGGCGCTCAGCGCCGCCTTCCTGCCCGGCGACGTGATCAAGGCGGTGCTGGCCTCGGTCGTGGCCCGGGGCGTCCAGCGGGCCTACCCGGACGCGGTGCCCGCCGTGCACCGCGAGCGGTTGCGGTCCGGCTGGGGGCGTTGAGCGGTTCATGCCGGTAGCAGCACACGTCCTGCGGCACGCCGCCGCCCGCCCCGATGCCGTCGCGCTCCGCGGGCCGGGCCGCGAGCTCACCTACGCCGGGCTGGCCGGCGACGTCCACGGCGCCGCGCGGCGGCTGCGCGGCCGGGGCGTACGTCCCGGCTCGCTCGTCGCGATCGGGCTCGCCGACCCGGTCGCGCTGCTGACCGCCGTGGTGGCGGCCGACCTCGCCGGGGCCACCCCGCTCGTCGGCGACCCCGCGTGGGACCGGCGGCGCTGGACGCGCATGCTCGCCGCCGCGCCCCCGGACCTGCTGGTCGACGAGCCGCTGCCGGCCGCGCCCGGCCCCGCGATCGTCCCCGCTCCCGAGCCCGGCGACCTCGCCTGGGCCTGCTTCACCTCCGGCAGCACCGGCCGCCCCCGCGCGATCGTGCGCACCCGCGCCTCCTGGACGGGGTCGTTCCCGCACCTGGCGGACCTGGCCGGCATGAGCGCCGACGACGTGGTGCTGGTGCCGGGACCACTGTCGTCCTCCCTGTACGCCTTCGCCGCCGTGCACGCCCTGGCCATCGGCGCGACCGCGCTCGTCCCCGGCCGCCGGCCGGCCGGCCGCGGCCCCGAGGGCCTGGCCGCGCACCTGGACCGGGCCACGGTCGTGCACCTGGTGCCGCACCTGCTGCCCGCCGTGCTCGCCGCCCCCGGATCGGTGCGCGCCGCCGTCGCGGGCGGGGCCGCGCTCGCCCCCGGCGTACGGGAGGCCGCCGGGCGGGCCGGGATCCGGGTGGTGGCCTACTACGGGGCGAGCGAGCTGTCGTTCGTGGCCGCCGACGCCGACGGGGCGGGGCTGCGCCCGTTCCCCGAGACCGAGATCGAGGTGCGGCCCGGCGCGGGCGGGCTGGGGGAGGTGTGGGCACGCTCGCCCTGGCTGGCGGAGGGCTACCTGGGCGGCGCGAGCGGCCCGCTCCGCCGTGACGGCGACGGCTGGATGACCGTCGGCGACGTCGCCTACCCGTACCGGCCGGGGGAGCCGCTGCGGCTGCGCGGGCGCGGCGACGGCGCGATCCAGACCGGCGGGGCCACCGTCGTCCCCGAGGACGTCGAGGAAGTGCTGCGCAAGGTGCCCGGCGTGGGCGACATCGTGGTGATCGGCTCGCCGCACCCGTCCCTGGGGTCGGTGGTGACCGCGGTCGTCGAGGGCGACGGCGGCGCGCCGCCGCCGCGGGCGCTGCTGGAGGCGGTCGCGCGCAGCGGCCTGGACGCGGCACAGCGGCCCCGCCGCTGGTACGCGGTGCCCAGCCTGCCCCGCACCGGCGCGGGCAAGCCGGCCCGCGCGCTGGTCGCGTCCCGGCTCGCCGGCGGCGACCCCGGCATCAGGCGGCTCACGTGACCGGCTCCGGCGTCACGACGGCTGGTGGGACCGGCTCCGGCTCCAGGGCGGCTGGCGTGACCGATCCCGGGGCGCCCGTCGTCGTGGCGGCCCGTCGCACGCCCATCGGCACGGCCGGGCACGCCTACAAGGACCTCGCCGTCGAGTTGCTGGCCGCGCCGGTCGTCGCCGCCGTCGCCCGGGACGCCCGCCTCGACGGGCGTCCCGTGGACGACGTCGTGCTTGGCAACTGCATGGGCCCCGGCGGCAACGTGGCCAGGGTCGCGGCGCTGGCGGCCGGGCTGGGGAACGAGGTGCCCGGCCTCACCGTGGACCGGCAGTGCGGCAGCGGGCTGGCCGCGATCCTCGTGGCGGCGCAGGCCGTACGCGCGGGGGAGGCGGAGCTGGTGATCGCGGGCGGGGCCGAGAGCGCCTCGACCGCGCCGCTGCGCACCCGCAGGGGGGAGAGCGAGCCCTACCCGCGGGCGCCGTTCGCGCCGGACGGCCACCCGGACCCCGACATGGGACCCGCCGCCGAGGCGCTGGCCGCGGCCCGCGGCATCACCCGCGCCCGCCAGGACGCCTACGCCGCCCGCAGCCACGCCGCCGCCCTCGCCGCCCGCGACGCGGGCGCCTTCACCGAAGAGATCGTCCCGGTCGGCGACCGGCACCACGACCAGCGCCCGCGCCCGCTGCGCGTGGCGTCCCTGGCCCGTCTCCCGGCCGCGTTCACCACACCCGCCCCGGACGGATCGGCGACGGCCGGTACGGTGACGGCCGGCAACTCCTCCCCGATCAGCGACGGCGCGGCAGCCGTGGCCGTGGTGCCGGAACGGCTGCGCGCCGGCCGGCCGGGCCTGCGGCTGCTGGCCGGGGCCGTGACCGGCTGCGACCCCGCGCTGCCCGGCTGGGGGCCGGTGCCCGCCGTGCGGCGCGTGCTGGCGCGGGCCGGGGCCGGCATCGAAGACGTGGCGGCTGTGGAGCTCGTGGAGGCGTTCGCCGCCCAGGTGCTGGCCGTCACCGACGCCCTCGGGCTCGACCCGCTCGGCGCCGACGCCGGCCGCGTCTGCCCGGGCGGCGGCGCGCTCGCGCTCGGCCACCCTTGGGGAGCGACCGGCGCGGTCGTGGTGACCCGGCTGTTCACCCGGCTGGTCCGCGGCGGCGCCCCGCCCGGCACGCTCGGCCTGGCCGCGGCGGCCGTCGGCGGCGGCATGGGCGTGGCGGCCCTGTTCGAGGTGGTGTGAAGTGGGGGAGACGTGATCGAGTTCGCGGACGTACGGGTCCGGCTCGGCGAGCGGGACGTGCTGCGCGGCGTCACCGCCTCGCTCGGCGAGCGGCGGATCGGCGTGGTCGGGGCCAACGGCTCCGGCAAGAGCACGCTCGCGCGCCTGATCAACGGCCTCGCGCTGCCGACGTCCGGCACCGTCACCGTGCTCGGCCTGGACACCCGCCGCCAGGCGGCGAAGATCAGGCGCGAGGTCGGCTTCCTGTTCACCGACCCCGACGCCCAGATCGTGATGCCGACGGTGGCCGAGGACGTCGCGTTCTCCCTGCGCCGCCACCGCCTGCCCCGCGAGGAGGCCGACCGGCGGGTCGCCGAGGTCCTCGGCCGCTACGGCCTGGCCGGTCACGCCGACCATCCGGCCCATCACCTGTCCGGCGGGCAGAAGCAGCTCCTCGCGCTGTGCTCGGTGATGGTGCTGGAGCCGCGGGTGATCGTCATGGACGAGCCCACCACGCTGCTCGACCTGCGCCACTCGCGCCAGGTGGCGGAGCTGCTGCGCGAGCTGCCGCAGCAGGTGGTCGTGGTGACCCATGACCTGCCGCTGCTGGCCGGTTTCGACCGCGTCCTGGTGCTCGACGAGGGCCGCGTGGTCGCCGACGGCGTGCCCGAGGAGGCCATCGGCCACTACCGGAAGCTCATGGCGTGAACGGCCGGACCGGCGCCTACGTGCCCGGGGCCTCGCCGCTGCACCGGCTGCCCGCCGGGGCCAAGCTGGCCGGGCTCGCCGTCGTCTGCACGGCTCTGGTGCTGCTGCGCTCGCCGTTCGCGCTGGGGGGCGCGGCGGTGGTCACGGCGGGCCTGTACGCCCTGTCGCGCGTCGGCGTGGCGGCGGCCTGGGCGCAGGTGCGGCCGGTGCGCTGGTTCGCGGTGGCGCTGTTCGCCCTGCAGTGGGTGTTCGTCGGGGTGGAGGGGGCGGCGGTCACGACCCTGCGGGTGGTGGTCGCGGTGGCGCTGGCCGGGCTGGTGACGATCACCACGCGCACCTCGGAGATGATGGCCGTGCTGGAGCGGTTGATGGCCCCGGCGCGGCTGGTCGGGCTGGACCCGTTCCGGCTGTCGCTGCTGCTGTCGCTGACGATCAGGACGGTGCCGGTGCTGGCGGATCTGGCCGGCCGGGTACGGGACGCGCAGCGGGCCCGCGGGGTCGAGCGCAGCCTGCGGGCCTTCGCGGTGCCGCTGGTGGTCGGCGCGCTGCGGCACGCCGACGCCCTGGGCGAGGCGTTGAGCGCCCGCGGCCTGGACGACTGACACCCCTTACCTCAAGTTTGACTTATATAAGCAGCACCTGAAATACTCGGGACGTGCACGCATTCGACGTCCTCGGCGATCCGGTCCGGCGCCGGATCCTGGAGCTCCTCGCCGGCGGTGAGCGAAGCTCCGGCGAGGTCACCGCCGTCATCCAGCAGGAGTTCGGCATCTCCCAGCCGGCCGTCTCGCAGCACCTGCGGGTGCTGCGCGACAACGGGTTCGCCAGCGTGCGGGCCGCGGGCACCCGGCGGCTCTACGCCGTCGAGGCCGGACCGCTGCGTGAGATCGACCTCTGGCTGGAGCGCTTCCGCGGGTTCTGGGACCAGCGCCTCGACGCCCTGGCCACCGAGCTGGCCCGCGGCAAGCGCGAACGCTCATCCGCCACCGAGAAGAAGGAGACCTCTGATGATGGACATGGTTGACGAGATCACCCGGGCGCACCGGAAGCTGTCCGACGGCGAGCACAAGGCCCTGGTCATCCGCCGCCGCTACGAGGCCGAGGTCGAGGACGTGTGGGACGCCTGCACCGACGCCGACCGACTCAAGCGCTGGTTCCTGCCGGTGAGCGGCGAGCTGCGGCTCGGCGGCAGATACCAGTTCGAGGGCAACGCCGGCGGCGAGGTCCTGGAGTGCGCACCGCCCCGGCGGTTCAAGGTGAGCTGGGCGATGGGCGACGCCCCGGGTCTGTCCGAGGTCGAGGTCGAGCTGACGTCCGAGGGCGGCGCCACCTGGCTGGAGCTGCGGCACGTCGCCGAGGTCCCGCCGGAGATGTGGGAGGGGTTCGGCTGCGGCGGGGTCGGCGTCGGCTGGGACCTCGGGCTGCTCGGCCTGGCCCTGCACCTCTCCGGCGGCGAGAAGGTGGGGGAGGACACCTTCCACCTGACCCCGGAGGGACGGCAGGTCATCACCGCCTCGGCACGGGCCTGGGGCGAGGCGGAGGAGGCGGCCGGCATCCCGGCCGATCGGGCGGCCGCCCACGTGGCCGCCGTCACCGCCTTCTACGCTCCGGAGCCCGGCGCGTAGAACGGGCCGGCCGACGGGTCTCGGGGCCTCGGAGGTAAGGTGGTGAGTAAATATTCACTCACCCCTCCGAGAAAGGGGACGCCCCATGAGGCTGGCAGTCTTCGGAGCGACCGGCGGCATCGGGCTCGAACTGGTCCGCCAGGGCCTCGACCGGGGTCACGAGATCACCGCCGTCGTACGCGCCGCCGCCCGGCTGCCCGCCGGGCTCCGCGACCGCGTCGAGGTCGTCGAGGCCGACGTGATGGACCCCGCCGCCGTCGCCCCCGGCGTCGAGGGCCGTGACGCCGTGCTCAGCGCCATGGGCAGCCGCGAGCGCGGCCCCACCACCGTCCACTCCGGCAGCGTCGCCGCCATCACCGAGGCCATGCGCCGCGCAGGCGTGCGGCGCGTGCTGACCGTCGGCGCGGCCGGCATGGTCGCCGACGCGGGCGACGGCCTCTTCACCCGCTACGTGCTCAAGCCGCTCGTCGTGCAGCCGCTGTTCCGCCACTCCTACGCCGACCTCGCGGCCTCGGAGGAGCTGCTGCGCCGCGCCGGTCTCGACTGGACCGTCGTCCGCCCCGGCCGGCTGCGCGACGCCCCGCCGACCGGCCGCTACCGCACCTCCTGGGACCGCTGCGTCAGGGGCGGACACAGCACCGTCCGCGCCGACACGGCCGACTGCATGCTCTCCCTCCTGGACGATCCGGCGAGCGCCGGCCACATCGTTTACGTGACCTCCTGACGGACCGTACGCGAAGGTCTCCTGCCAGGATGAGCACATGCGCGCAGACCGCCTGGTCGCCGCCCTCCTCCTGCTCCAGGGGCGCGGCCGGCTGACCGCCTCGGAGCTGGCCGGGGAGCTGGAGATCTCCGTCGCCACCGCCCGCCGCGACCTGGAGGCCCTGTCGGCCGCGGGCATCCCCGTCTACCCGCAGCCCGGACGCGGGGGCGGCTGGTCGCTGGTGGGCGGGGCGCGTACCGACCTGACCGGGCTCACCGCCGCCGAGGCGCGGGCGCTGTTCCTGCTCCTCGGCCCGGCCACGACCGCCGCGCCGGCGCTCACCTCGGCCCTGCGCAAGCTCGTACGGGCGCTGCCGGCCACCTTCCGCGCGGACGCCGAGGCCGCCGCGCGGGCGGTGGTGTCGGACCCGGCCGGCTGGGGCGAGGCGGGGCGGGAGCCGCCCGCCCTGGTACGGACCCTGCAGGATGCGGTCGTCGCCGGGCACAAGGTGCGCCTCACCTACGCGCGCAAGGGCAGCGAGCCGGCCGAGCGGCTGGTCGATCCCTTAGGACTGGTGGACAAGGACGGCCTGTGGTACCTCGTGGCGGGCACCGGGGCGGGGCGGCGGACGTACCGGGTGGACCGGGTCACCGCCGCCGAGCCCACCGACCTGCCCGCCGAGCGGCCGGACGGCTTCGACCTCGCGGCGGAGTGGGAGCGCGTCGTCGGCGAGGTCGAACGCCGCCGCTCCCTCGTGACGGCGGTGGTGCTCGTCGCCGAGCGGCACGCCGGGATCCTGCGCGACCACTTCGGACGCCACTGCGAGGTGCTCGGGCGCGAGCCGGACGGCCGGGCCCGGCTGCGGGTCGCCGCCCCGATGGCCCTGTCGATCGCCGAGCAGCTCGCCGGCTGGGGCGCCCAGGTGGAGGTCGTCGAGCCGGAGGCGGTGCGCGCCGAGCTGGCCAGGATCGGCGCTGAACTCGTCGCTCGCTACGCGCCCTGAGGTTTACCCCCGGTGCGCCTGGGGCAGCAGCCTCATTCCGAACTTATCTGATCATCTCTAGCCTTGAGGCTCATGACTGACTGGCTCATCGGACTGATGGAGACGCTGGGGGCCCCCGGAGCGGGCCTCGCGATCGCGTTGGAGAACCTCTTCCCTCCCCTGCCCAGCGAGGTGATCCTGCCCATGGCCGGCTTCACCGCCAGCCGGGGGGAGCTGGACCTGCTGGACGTGGTGGTGTGGACCACCATCGGCTCCGTCGTCGGTGCGCTGGCGCTGTACTGGGTGGGCGCGATGCTCGGGCGCGACCGCGTGATCGCCCTGGTGGAGCGGATACCGTTGCTGAAGACGTCCGACGTCGAGAAGACCGAGGCGTTCTTCCAGCGGCACGGCCGCAAGACCGTCTTCTTCGGCCGGATGATCCCCGTCTTCCGCAGCCTCATCTCCATCCCTGCGGGGGTGGAGCGCATGCCGCTGCCCATGTTCCTGCTCCTCACCACCGGGGGCAGCCTGATCTGGAACGTCATCTTCGTCTACGCCGGCTACCTGCTCGGGGAGCAGTGGCACCTCGTGGAGACGTACGTGGGGGTCGGCACCAACGTGGTGATCGGGATCGTCGTGGCCGCCGTGCTGGTGTTCATCGGGGTACGGGTGGCCGAGCGGCGCAAGGAGAGGAACGCGGCCCGCCGCTGACCCGGGCGGGCCGCTCCTCGTCAGTGGCCGCCGCCGGCCAGGTTGAGGCCGACGACGCCGAGCAGGATGAGCCCGATCGAGATCAGCTTCAGCGGGGACGTGTCCTCACCGAGCGCGATCATGCCGAGCGTGGCGGTGCCGACGGCGCCGATGCCGGTCCACACCGCGTAGGCGGTGCCGACCTCCAGGTTCTTCAGCGCCAGCGCGAGCAGCCCGAACGACAGCACCGCGGAGACGCCGAAGACGACGCTCGGCCAGAGCGCCGAGAACCCGTTGCTGGCCTTCAGCGAGTAGGCCATGACGACCTCGAACAGACCGGCAGCGATGATCAACAACCAGGCCATGACGGCTCCTTCCCAGGGAGCGTCGTCTTTGCAGGCCGGGTACGGCGCGTCTCGTCCGGGCAGGCCACCGGAACGGGGGCCGCATCGACGACAACGGCCCGCCCGCCGTCCCTATTCCGGTCCGCCCGATCACAACCGTTCAAGACCCGCGCCCGCTCCCTCCGCTACAACGGATGCCGCGGAGAGGGAGGTGGGGCGGATGACGGTGGGGTTCGCCGGGCTGGGCCTCATGGGCCAGCCCATGGCGGTCAACCTGGCCAGGGCCGGCACGCCGCTCGTCGTGTGGAACCGGACAACGTCCCGCGCCGAAGCCGCGCGGGCGGCCGGGGCAGGGGTGGCGGCGGACCCGGACGAGCTGTTCCGGCGGGCGCGGGTGGTGCTGCTCATGCTGGCCGACGAGGCCGCCGTGGACGCCGTGCTGGGCCGCGGCACGCCGAGCTTCGAAGCGCGCGTGTCCGGGCGGATCGTGGTGCACATGGGGACGACCGCGCCCGCGTACTCCGCAGCGCTGGCCGGCGACGTGCTCGCGGCGGCCGGCCGGTACGTGGAGGCCCCGGTGTCGGGCTCGCGCGGCCCCGCCGAGGCCGGCCGGCTCGTGGCGATGCTGGCGGGCGAACCGGACGCCGTGGAGGAGGTACGCCCGCTGCTGGCCCCGATGTGCTCCGGGACGGTCCCGTGCGGGCCGGTCCCCGGCGCGCTGCTGATGAAGCTGGCGGTGAACCTGTTCCTCATCACGATGGTGAGCGGGCTGGCCGAGGCGACCCACTTCGCCGCAAGGCACGGGCTGGACCTGGAGACGTTCGCGCGGGTGCTCGGCGCCGGGCCGATGGCCAGCGACGTCTCGCGGGCCAAGGCGAGCAAACTGGTCGAGGGCGACTTCGCCGCCCAGGCGGCCATCGCGGACGTGCTGAAGAACAACCGGCTCATCGCCGAGGCGGCGCGGGAGCGCGGCGTGGCCGCGCCGCTGCTGGACGTCTGCCACGCGCTGTTCGCCGAGACGCTGCGGCTGGGGCACGGCGGGCTCGACATGGTGGCCGTGATCCGCGCGATCGAGGCCAGGACGGAGAGGGGACAGACATGGTGATCATCGTCACCGGCGGCTCGCGGGGGATCGGCGCCAGCATCGTGGAGCGGCTGAGCGCGGGCGGCGCGAGCGTGCTGTTCACGCACTCCGGCTCCGACGCCGAGGCGCGGGAGCTGGAGCGGCGGCTCGGTCCGCGGGTCCGCGGCCTGCGCCACGATGTCAGGGACGACCCCGAGCCGCTGTTCGCCGCGGCCGAGGAGCTGGGCGAGGTCACCGGGCTGGTGAACAACGCGGGCGTCACCGGACGGCTCGGCCCGTTCGCCGACCTGACCGACGACGACCTGCGGCGCGTGGTCGAGGTCAACCTGGTCGCGCCGCTGCGCCTGTGCCGGGAGGCGGCGCGGCGGTGGCGGGGACGGCCGCCGGGCGAGAAGGCCATCGTCACGGTCTCGTCGGTCGCGGCCCGCACCGGCTCACCCGGCGAGTACGTCGCCTACGCCGCCACCAAGGCCGCCGTGGACACCATGACGGTCGGCCTGGCCAAGGAGCTCGCTCCGGGCGTGCGGGTCAACGCCGTGTCGCCGGGCACCATCGACACCACGATCCACGCGCGGGCGGGCGAGCCCGGACGGGCGTGGCGGGTGGCCGAGCGCGTCCCGCTGGGGCGTCCCGGCCGGCCGGAGGAGATCGCGGCGGCGGTGGCGTGGCTGCTGTCGGACGAGGCGTCGTACGTGACCGGCACCGTCCTGGACGTCGCCGGCGGCCTGTGAGGACGGCTAAAGGCGCAGCGCGGCCAGCCAGCGGCCCGGGGTGAGGCCGTAGGCGCGTTTGAACATGCGCGTCATGTGGGCCTGGTCCGCGAAGCCCGCCTCCAGTGCCGCCTCGCGCAGCGGCGTGCCGTGCCGCAGCGCCCGGCGTACGACGTCGAGGCGGCGCATCGTGCGGAACCGGGTCGGGCTGGTGCCGTACGCGGCGCGGAACTGGCGGGCCAGCGTCCACCGGTCGAGCCCCGACGCCCGTTCCAGCTCCGCAACCGTCAGCCGGGCGGCCGGGTCGGCCGCGATCAGCTCGCGCACCCGCGCCAGCGCCGCCACCGCCAGAGGTCCAGGCCCGTCCTGCGCGGGGCCGCCGGCGTGTCTGCGCAGCGCGCCGGCCACCAGCAGCGCCACCTCCAGCCGGGCGAACTCGTCCAGCGGCTCGTCCATCCGGCGCAGGCAGGCCAGCAGCGACGGGTCCATCCCGGACGGCGCGACGATCGGATCGGCCACGAACGGCAGCGGCCCGCCGCCCAGCGCCTCCCGCACCAGGAACGGATCGACGTACAGGATGCGGTAGGCGAAGCCGTCGTCGGTGCCGGCCGCGCCGTCGTGCGGCTCGTCGGGGTGCAGGACGTGCCACTCGCCCGGCAGGCAGCGCCGCCGCTCGCCCCGGTAGCGGAAGGTCTGCACGCCGGACAGCGTCACGCCGAGGGCGTAGGTGTCGTGGCGGTGTGTGGCGAACGCCTCGCCGACGAGCCTCGCCTCCAGGCGTTCGATGCCCTCGGCGCCTCGGCCGAAGCGCAGCCGCTGCCCGGGGACCGGCAGCAGATGCTCGCTCAGGTCGTCCATCCCGGACCGGACTCTAGCACCGGGCGCGCGGGGTAGGAGGGATCGGGAGAGTCAGGAGGCGACGTGGGCAGAGCCGTGTACGTCGGCGCCGCCGTCGAGGTGGCGGCGCCGCCCGAGCAGGTGTTCGCGCTGCTCACCGACTGGGACAGGCAGCGGGAGTGGATGTTCCTCACCAGCACCCGCCAGGTGGCCCCGGACGCCGTCGAGGCGTACACCGGGGTGTGGCCGGTCGGGTTCATGGACACGATGACGATCACCCGGTGGGAGCCGCCGGAGCTGGTCGTGATGGAGCACACCGGGCGGCTGGTGCGCGGCCGGGGCGCGTTCCGGGTGCGGGCGCTCGGGAGCGGCAGCCGGGTGATCTGGACGGAGGAGCTGCTGGCGCCGTTCGGGGCGCTGGGGCGGGCCGGCTGGCCGCTGGTGCGGCCACTGGCCAAGGCGGTGTTCCGCCACAGCCTGCGCGAGCTCGCGGCCCTGGTGGCGGCCGAACGGCGGACGTGACCTCGGGGCTCAGGCGTCCACGGAGACCTTCGCCGCGCCGATCCGCGCCATGCGTTCGGTGCCCCAGGCGCCCAGGGGGGCGAGCGCCGCGTTGAGCGAGACGCCGTGCTCGGTCAGGGAGTACTCGACCTTCGGCGGCACCTCGCGGTAGACCTCGCGATGCACCAGCCCGTCCTCCTCCATCTCGCGCAGATGCTGGACCAGCATCTTCTCGCTGACGCCCGGCAGGCCGCGGCGCAGCTCGGCGAACCGGCGGGTGCCGTGGTGGTGCAGCTCCCAGAGGATCAGCGACTTCCACTTGCCGGCGACCACGTCCATCGCCGCGTCGATGCCGCAGAAGTAGGGACCCCGTCGTGCCGATGACGCCATGCGCTCTCCCAGCCGTACTTACTTTTTGGTGAGTACCTGACTAATTAGTCCGTACTGGTCAACTCTAGCGGCGGTGGAAAAGATGGGGGCCATGACGAACCACGACATTCAAGTAAGTGTGCTCGGGCTGGGGGAGATGGGCGGCGCGCTCGCGGCCGCCCTGGTGGCGGCCGGGCATCCGGTGACGGTGTGGAACCGGTCACCGCGCAAGGCGGACCCCTTGGTCGCGCGCGGCGCGCGGGCCGCCGCCACGGCCGGCGACGCGGTCCGGGCCGCCCGGTTGGTGATCGTCTGCCTGCTGGACGACGACTCGGTCCGCGAGGTGCTCGAACCGCTCGCGGACGACCTGGCCGGCCGGACCCTGGTCAACGTCACCACCACGACACCGGCCCAGTCGCGGGAGATGGCCGAGTGGGCGGACCGTGTCGGGGCCGCGTACCTGGACGGCGGCATCATGGCCGTGCCGCCGATGATCGGCCGGCCGGGGGCGTCGGTCCTCTACAGCGGGTCGGCGGACGCCTTCCACGAGCACAGGCACCTGCTCGACCTGTGGGGGAGCAGCACCTACTTCGGCGCCGACGCCGGCCTCGCCTCCCTGTACGACCTCGCGCTCCTCGCCGGCATGTACGTCATGTTCGCCGGGTTCGCGCACGGCGCCGCCATGGTCGCACCGGCCGGCGTGACGGCGGGCGAGTTCGCCGCCATGGCCGCCCCGTGGCTGACCGCCATGACCGGCGCCTTCGAGGGGTTCGCCGCGGTGATCGACGGCGGCGACTACACCGTGCCGGGGCAGCAGAGCCTGGAGTTCTCCGACCTCACGTACCTCGTGGCCGCCAGCGCCGACCAGGGGGTCAGCACCGAGGTCGTCGCCATGGTCCAGCGGCTCGTGCAGCGCCAGGTCGACGCCGGTCACGGGAAGGAGGGCTTCGCCAGGATCATCGAGAGCATCAGGCGGCCGGGCTGACGGCCCGCGCGGAAAAGCGGTGGCAGCGCGCCGGGCGGCGCGGGTAACGTCCCGGCCGTGGATGATCCCGACGACGGTTTCTTCGGCGAGAGCGTCGCCGCCGCCTACGACGACTCCTCGGCCGCCATGTTCGCCCCCGAGGCGATCGAGCCGGCCGTGGACCTGCTGGCCGAGCTGGCCGGCGAGGGCCACGCCCTGGAGCTCGGCGTCGGCACCGGCCGCCTCGCGCTGCCGCTCGCCCGCCGCGGCGTGCCGGTGCACGGCATCGACCTGTCGCGGGCGATGGTCGAGCGGCTGCGAGCCAAGCCGGGCGGCGCGGACGTCGAGGTGACGATCGGCGACTTCGCCACCACGAAGGTGCCGGGGACGTTCACGGTCGCCTACCTCGTCTTCAACACGATCATGAACCTCACCACCCAGGACGCCCAGGTCGACTGCTTCCGCAACGTCGCCGCCCACCTGGCTCCCGGCGGCTGCTTCGTCGTCGAGGTCGGCGTCCCCGACCTGCGGCGGCTGCCGCCCGGCCAGACGGCCGTGCCGTTCCACGTCGGCGACGGCTCATGGGCCTACGACCTCTACGACGTGGCCACCCAGGCCATGAGCTCCAACTACGTCGACGTGGCCGGGGGCCAGGGCCGGTTCCGCTCGATCCCGTTCCGGTACGTCTGGCCTGCCGAGCTCGACCTCATGGCCCGCCTCGCCGGGATGCGGCTGCGCGAGCGCTGGGAGGGCTGGACGCGCGAGCCGTTCACCGGCGAGAGCACCCGGCACGTCTCGATCTGGGAGAAGCCCTGACTCAGACGCGCAGGGCCGCGGCGTGGCGGGTCACGGCGGCGGCGAACGCGGAGATCACCGGATGCGGCCGGCCGTCGCGCTCGGCCAGCTCCGGCTGGAACAGCGTGGCCAGGAAGAACGGATGGCCGGGCAGCTCGGCGACGCGGGCGGTGCCGTCGTCGGCGGCGTGGCCGGAGAAGACCAGCCCGCCCGCGGTCAGGGCGTCCCTGTAGGACTCGTTGAGCCCGTACGAGCAGACGTAGGACTCCAGCGTCTCCCGCGCGGCCACGATCCGCGCGATGAGGGTGCCGGGCGTGAGCCGGACCAGGCTCTCGTGACCGGCCAGCGAGCAGGCCAGCGGCGTGAGCAGGAAGTCGCGGCCGGCCGGGTCGTTCTCGGCGTGCGCCACGTCCAGGCCGCACACGTGGCGGGCGTACTCGAGGAGCATGTGCTGGAAGCCCGCGCAGGTGCCGAGGAACGGCAGGCCGCCCTCCCTGGCCACGCGCACGGCCTCGACCGCGCCCGCCTCGTCCTGGTAAGGGCTGCCGGGCAGCAGCCAGACGCCGTCGAAGCCGTCCAGCCCGGCGGCGACGTCCGTGGTGCGGATCCAGTAGGGGTCGAGGGCGATGCCGTCGTGCTCGCGCAGCGCCTCCGTGATCCAGGGGATGCGGGTGTGCGAGCGGACGCTGGGGGAGCGGTCCCCGACGAGGGCGATTCTCATGCCTTCCATCGTGACGGCCGTTACCGGTGAAGCGCCAACGATGATTCCTGCACCTGCCATAAGGGTTGCTCATGGACGTCCGCCTCGAATCCGAACTAGCCTGGCGCAATGGTGCAGAGCAAGGCCGGCGACGTCGACGGCTACCTGACGGAGGTCCCCGCGGAACGCAGGGAGGTGCTGGCCAAGCTGCGGCAGCTGTGCCGGGAGGAGCTGGCGGGCTTCGACGAGGTCATGGCGTACGGGATGCCGGCGTACGGGCGGGACGGCTCCTGCGAGATCGCGTTCGCCAGCCAGAAGCAGTACATCTCCTTCTACCTCATGCGCGGTGACGTCCGCGAGGCGTTCGAGGAACGGCTGGCCGGACAGGACATGGGCAAGGGCTGCCTGCGGTTCCGCAAGCCGGAGAACGTCGACTTCGTCCTGTTGCGGGATCTGCTCAAGGCCACCGCGGCCCGCCCGTCGTGAGGTCCTGCCCCTGCCATAAGGGGAGCTGATGGACCCTCATCTGCTGACGACGTTCGTGACCGTGGCTCGGTGCGGCTCCTTCTCGGCCGCCGCCACCGAGCTGGGCTACACGCAGTCGGCGATCTCCCAGCAGATCGCCGCCCTGGAGGCCGACCTCGGCCTGCCGCTGCTGAGCCGGCGCCCCGTCGAGCCGACCCCGGCCGGGCGGCGGCTGCTGGAGCACGCCGAGCCGCTGCTGCTGCGGCTGCGCGCGGCCCGCGCCGACGTGCTGCGGGCCGCCGCCGCGCCCCGCCACCGGATCGGCCTGGCCGTCACCCCGCTCGGCTTCACCGCCGACCTCGCCGACCGGCTGGCGCGGGCCCGCGCCGCGTGGCCCCTGCTGGAGGTGACGGTGGTGACGTGCGGGCGCGAGCGGGTCGCCGTGCTGGTGGCCGAGGGGGAGGCCGACCTCGGGCTGGTCGACGGCCTCGCCGCGCCGAGCGACCCGCTGCGTCCGCCCGACGCCGGGCCGCTGACGACCACGGGCGTCAGCGAGGAGGACGTGGTCGTGGCCCTGCCCGCCGGCCATCCCCTGGCCGGGCGGGCGGCGCTGCGGCTGGCCGACCTGGCGGACGCGCGCTGGCTGCGTACGCCGCTCTGCCCGCTGCCCCGGCTGCGCGCCCTCGCCGGCGACGGCTTCCCGGTGGCGCTGGAGCATCGGGGCGACGACGTGCGCACGCTGATCGCCCTCGTGGCCGCCGGGCACGGCCTGACCCTGCTGCCCGCCTCCGCACTGCGCACCCCGGGCGGCGCGGTGGGGGTGCCGGTGTCCGCGCCGCGTCTCGTCCACCGCGTCGAGCTCCTGCACGGCACGCTGCCCCCGGGCCCGGCCGCCGACCTGGCCCGCGCCCTCACGGGGTGACCCCGCTGTCAGGCGGTGGCGGGGGCTGACAGCGATCTGTGCGGGAAACGGCAGCGCCGCCCCGCACGATGGGCCCCATGTACGCCTTCGAAGCCGAGGGCCTGGTCAAACGCTTCGGCGAGACCACCGCCCTGAACGGCATCTCCTTGTCCGCCCCGCCCGGCACCGTCCTCGGGGTACTCGGCCCCAACGGCGCCGGCAAGACCACCGCCGTACGCATCCTGGCCACGCTCCTGCGCCCCGACGCGGGCCGCGCGGCCGTCGCCGGCGTGGACGTCGTGCGCCACCCCGCCCGCGTCCGCCGCCTCATCGGCCTGACCGGCCAGTACGCCTCCGTCGACGAGGACCTGACCGGCGCGGAGAACCTCGTCCTCATCGGCCGCCTGCTCGACCTGCGCTCCGGCGAGGCCAAGGCCCGCGCCGCCCGCCTGCTGGCGGACTTCGGCCTGGCCGAGGCCGCCGACCGGCGCGCCTCGACCTACTCGGGCGGCATGCGTCGCCGCCTCGACCTGGCCGCGAGCCTCGTCGGCCGGCCCGAGGTGATCTTCCTGGACGAGCCCACCACCGGCCTCGACCCGGCCAAGCGCGAGGACGTGTGGGCGATCGTCCGCCGCCTCGTCGCCGACGGCGTCACCGTCCTGCTCACCACCCAGTACCTGGAGGAGGCCGACGCCCTGGCCGACGCCATCTCGGTCGTCGACCACGGCCGGGTGATCGCGCACGGCACCGCCGCCGAGCTCAAGCGTGTCGTCGGCGGCCAGACCGTGCTGGTGCGCCCCGCCGATCCGGCCCGACTGGCCGAGGCGGCGGCCATCGCCGCGGCGGTCGCCGGCCGTCCCGCCGAGCCGGCCGGCCGCGACGCGACGACCGTGCCGGTGGACGACGCCGCCGCGTTCACCGAGATCGTCCGCCGCCTGGACGCGGCCGGGCTCGCCGTCACCGAGCTGTCGCTCCGCCTCCCCAGCCTGGACGAGGTCTTCTTCACCCTCACGGGCCACCGCACCGGACAGGAGCGCGCCGCATGACCACCACCGAGACCGCGGCCCCTTCGCGGGCCGCCGCCCCCGGCGAGGAGCGGCGGCGCACGTTCCGGCTCGCCCGGCACAGCCTCGCCCTGGCCGGGCGGAGCATCCGCAAGACCCTGCGCACCCCCGAGCAACTGCTCGACGTCACCCTGCAGCCGGTCATGTTCGTCGTCGTCTACGTGTTCCTGCTCGGCGGCGCGGTCGCCGGCTCGACCGGCGAGTACCTGCAGTTCCTGCTCCCGGCGATCATGGTCCAGACCGTGCTGTTCGGCGGGATGGCGACCGGGGTCAACCTCAACACCGACATCAAGAAGGGGGTCTTCGACCGGTTCCGCAGCCTGCCGATCGGGCGCTCCGCGCCGCTCATCGGCTCGGTGCTGGGCGACCTGATCCGGTACGTGCTCGCGGAGGCGGTGCTGCTCGGCTTCGGCTACGCGCTGGGCTTCCGGGCGCACACGGGGATCGTGCCCGTGCTGGCGGCGTGCCTGCTGACGGTGTTCCTGGCGTTCTGCGTGAGCTGGGCGTTCGTGCTGGTCGGGATGTTGATGCGGGAGCCGGGCGGGGTGCAGGGGGCGGCGTTCGTCGTGCTGTTCCCGCTGACGTTCGGGACCAGCATGGTCACCCCCAAGGACACGCTGCCGGGATGGCTGCGGGCCTGGGTGTCGGTCAACCCGGTCAACCACGCCATGGAGGCCGCCCGTGGGCTGATGCTGGGCGGGCCCGTCGCCACCGGTGTGGTGTGGACGCTGGTGTCGGGCGTGGTGATGCTGGCGGTGCTCGCCCCGCTCGCCGTCGCCGCCTACCGCCGCCGCGCCTGACCGCCCGCGCGTGACCGGCCGCGACCGCCGGCCTGCGGGCATCTGCCCCATCGGCCTGCCGTGCCACCCGGGCCGGTCGTTCAGCCGTCGGCGCGTGTGTCCGACGTCGCCGCGCGGACCAGCGACACGGCCTCGGCGGGGGGCAGGGCCCGGCCGTCGGCGTGCGCGGCGGCGTAGCGGGCCTCGCCCAGCCGGGCGCGCAGCCGGGACGCCAGGCGGGCCACATCGGGAAGCGCCGCGTCGGGCGCGCCCCGGAGCCGTTCGGCCGCGCCGGTCAGCGTCGCCGCCCGCTCCGGCGCGCCCTGCGCCTCCCGCAGCTCGGCGAGGGCGACCGCGGCCCTCGCCAGCACCGGCATGTCCCGTACCAGCAACGTCAGCTCGACCGCCTCGGCCACCCGCCCGGCCGCCTCCTCCAGCGCCCCGCACGCCACCGCCAGATGGCCCTGCCCGATCAGGACCAGTGCCCGCAGTTGCGGCGCGACCGAGGCGGACTCCTCCAGCAGCGCCGCCGCCCGCTCGTACGACCGCGCCGCGCCCCCGAACTCGCCCTCCATCCTGGCCAGGTCACCCAGCCCCAGGTGGGCGAAGGCGAGATCGTGCTCCGACGGCTCGCCGCCGTCCGGCTCCAGCATCGCGCGGAACTCCGCACGAGCCCGCGCGACGTCGCCCTGCCTGACCAGGATCTGCGCCCGCCAGCCCTGCTGGTGCAGCAGCCCCGCGTCCGGGTCGAGCTCCCGCAGCAGCGTCATGGCCTCCGCCATGGCGGCCAGCGCCGCGTCGAACTCGCCGAACATGGCGTGCGCCTCCGCCAGCGAGGTCAGCGCCATCGACAGGCCCCACCGCTCGCCGGCCACCCGCAGGTGCCCGCACGCCGACAGCAGGTCCTCCCGCGAGCCGGCCATGTCGCCGTCGTTCTCCTTCAGCGCGGCCCGCGCGACGTACAGCATCCCGCGCGTCCACGGGTCCGGATGGGACAGCCGCCGCCCGATCACCTCCATGCCGAACGCCGAGTCGTCGGTGAACAGCGCCAGCGCCGGCTGCAGCATCGCCAGCACCGGATGCTCCGGCTCCGGCTCCACCTCCTCGGCGGTACGGCGCAGCTCACGCAGCGCGGGCTCCGCCCGGATGTGCCCACCGGCCAGCGCGCCGTTGATCAGGCAGACGGCGGAGGCGATGAGGCGGGCCTGCCGAGGGGCGGAGCCGGGCAGGGCGAGCGCGCGTTCGAGCCAGCCGACGGAGTCGGCGCTGAAGCCGCGGATGACCCAGAACGTGCCCATCGCCGCCGCCAGCCGCAGCGCCGTGTCGGCGTCGCCGGTGTCGGCCGCGTGGTGCAGCGCGGTCAGGATGTTGTCGTGGTCGGCCAGCAGCCGCCCGATCCAGGCGAGCTGGTCGGGGCCGCGCAGGTGCGGCTCGGCCCGCTCGGCCAGGTCGCGGTAGTGGGCGGCGTGGCGGGCGCGCGCCTCGGACAGGAGACCGGCGTCGGTCAGCCGTTCCAGGCCGTACTCCCTGATCGTCTCCAGCATGCGGTAGCGGCCGTCCCCGGCGGCCTGGACGAGGGACTTGTCGACCAGGGCGGCGAGCACGTCGAGGGTGCCTCCGGCGCCTTCGGCGGCGGCCAGGTCGAAGCCGCCCGCGAAGACGGCGAGCCGTTCGGCGAGGACCCGCTCGTCGTCGTCGAGCAGGTCCCAGCTCCAGGCGACGACCGCCCGCAGCGTCCGGTGACGCGGCAGCGCGGTACGGCTGCCGCCGGTCAGCAGCAGGAACCGGTCACCGAGCCGGTCGGCGAGCTCGCGCGGGGTCAGGGCGCGCAGCCGGGCCGCGGCCAGCTCGATGGCGAGCGGCAGCCCGTCCAGCCGGCGGCAGATCTCGGCGGCGACGTCCGCGTCGAGGACGAGGGCGGGGTCGATGGCCGCGGCGCGGTCGGCGAGCAGCCGCACGGCGGGCTCGGGCGGCAGTGGCGGCACGGGCCCCAGGGTCTCGCCCAGGATGCCCAGCGGCTCGCGGCTGGTGGCCAGCACCCGGAGGCGGGGGCAGCGGCCGAGCAGCTCCTCGGCCAGGCGGGCGGCGGCCTCGACCACGTGCTCGCAGTTGTCCAGCACCAGCAGGACGCGGCCCGGCGACAGCGCCTCGGCCAGGGCCTCCGTCGTGCCGGTCACGCCGGGATGGCGGCTCGCCTGGTCGCCCAGCACGGACAGCACGGCCCGTGGCACGTCGGCAGGGTCGGTGACGGCGGCCAGCTCCACCAGCCATGTCGCGGTGTGCTCGGCCACCAGGGCGGCGGCGGCCGTGGTCGCCAGCCGGGTCTTGCCCGCGCCGCCGGGCCCGACCAGCGTGACCAGCCGGCCCGTGCGGAGCTGGTCGTGGAGCCGCGCGAGCTCGGCGTCGCGGCCGACGAAGCTGGTCAGCGGGGCGCGCAGGTTCGTCCGCCGGGGGCGGAGCGGCTCGGCCCGCAGCACCTCCAGATGGGCCTCGCGCAGCTCGGGCCCCGGGCTGGTCCCCAGCTCGGCGGCCAGAGCGCGCCGGCACTCCTCGTACGCGGCCAGGGCCTCCGCGCGACGCCCGGCGGCGTGCAGGGCCCGGACCCGCAGCGCGTGCAGCCGCTCCCGCAGGGGATGGCGACCGGCCAGCTCCCCGAGCTCCCCGGCCAGCTCGCCCACGACGTCGGCTTCGGGGACCGGCCGACCGACCGTGCGGGCGTGCAGCGCCAAGCGCGCCTCCGCGCGGTCCTCGACGGCCGCCAGCCGCGCCTCCTCCAGACGTACGGCGTGGCCGGTCGCGAACGGCAGCGCGGCCAGCTCGCCCAGAGCCGGCCCCCGCCACAGCGCCAGCGCCTCGGTCAGCAGCCGCTCCCGTAAGGCCGGGTCCGGCTGGCGGCGGGCCTCGGCGGCGAGCCGGTCGAACGCCTCCGCGTCCGTGCCGGCGTCCAGCCGGTAGCCGCCCGGCACCGACACCAGCGCCCCGGTCTCGGGCAGCGCCCGCCGCAGGCGGGAGACCAGCGACTGCAGCGCGTTGCCCGGGTCGGCGGGCGGGTCGTCCGGCCACAGGCACCCGGCCAGCTCCTCCGCCGTGACGGCCCGCCCGGCCGCCACCGCCAGCCGGGCGACCAGCAGGCGCAGCCGGGCGCCCCCGACGGCGGCCGACTCGACCTCGATCGGCCCCAGAATCCCCACGCGCACACGACCATGCTGCCACCGCGGCCGAGCGGGAACGCCGTGGGAACGGTCAGGCGTGCCAGTCGGCGACGCCGCCCGGGACCGGCGCGGCCGGGTCGTACGGCTCCCGCGTGAAGATGAACGTGTTGAGGTCGAGGTGGTCCGGGGAGACGCGCAACGTCTCGCCCGCGTAGTAGCCGTCGAGTCCCAGCCACGTCCCGTCGTCCTGCGGCACGAACCGCGACGCGCGCCCGCCCCCGTTCAGCGGCTCCAGCGCGAGGCCGCGCTCGGGCAGCAGCCGCAGCGCGTACGGCTTCGGCCCCCAGTGCCACAGCCCCGTCAGGGCCAGCAGGCCGGGGTCGGCCGCGACCGGACGCCACTCGTCGGGCAGGCGCGGCTCGTGCTCGTCGAGGATGTCGAGCAGGTCCGTGAGCAGCCGCCCGCTGAGCCCGGAGGTGGTGTTGGCCATGAACAGCACCCCCACGCCCTCGGCCGGGTCGGCCCACACGGTGGCGAGGAAGCCCGGCATCGAGCCGGAGTGGCCGGACAGGCGCCGCCCGCCGGAACGGGCGAGCTGCAGGCCGAGCCCGAACCCGGCGGTCCAGGAGTCGCCGTCGTCCACGCCGATGGGCTCGCGCATCTCGGCCAGCGTGCCGGGGCACAGCACCCCGCCCGTGTCGCCGCACAGGAACGCCGCCCACCGCGCCAGGTCGTGCGGTGTGGACCAGAGCTGCCCCGCCGGGCCCATGGCGTCGGCGTCGTGCTCGGGCTCGGGCAGCACGACGTCCGCCCAGGGGTGCACGGCGTAGCCGGTCGCGTGCGGGGCCCGGGGGCGCGGCGTGGTGCCGTCCATGCCGAGCGGCGTCAGCACCTCCTCGCGTACCGCGTCCCACCAGGTGCCGCCGCGCAGCCGCGCCACCAGCTCGCCGAGCAGCGCGAACCCGACGTTCGAGTAGTGGAAGCGGCGGCCGGGCCGGTGCTTGGCCTCGTCCGGGCCCAGACGCTTGAACAGGTCGCCGACAGGGACGCCAGGGGTGCGCTCCCACCAGGCGGTGGGCGGCTCGGCGGTCAGCCCGGAGGTGTGCGAGAGCAACTGGGCGATGGTGAAATGGCCGTGCGGCGCGTCCGGCAGGTGGGCGTCAAGCCGGTCGTTGAGCGCGAGCGCGCCCTCGTCGCGCAGCCGCATCACCACCACCGCCACCATCGACTTGGTGATCGAGCCGAGCCGGTACTGCGTGGCGGCCGTGGGCGGCCCGTCGCCCACCCGGCCGCGCCCGCCGAACCACGCCGTCCGCCCGTCGCGGACGATCGCCGCCGTCAACGAGGGAACCTTGCATTCGGCCTGCTCGACGGCGAGCCGGCGCAGCAGGGCGCGGGCCGCCGCCTGTCCAACCTGAGTCATGAGCGACAAGAGTAGTCGCTGGAGCGGCGGCTCCGCCGGGTAGCCGATCAGCGGGCCGGGGCCCGGTCGAAGGCGTCGAGCATGAGCGCCGTGGCGTCGAGGCGGGGCGACCTGATGGAGCCCGGCCAGGTGTGCCCGCCGCCGTCGAGGGTGTAGAGGCGTACGGTGGCGCCCGCGGGGCACGACGTCCAGGTCCGCAGCCGTACGCCGGTGGCGGGGCGGGAGGTGGCGCGGCCGGAGCAGCCGAGCGCCCGCGCCCAGTCGTCCGCGGCCCGCTCCACCGGCGGCAGGACCACCAGGTCGGCGAGGGCGCGCAGGGCGCCCGTGGCGTCGGGGAACGGATGCCCGCCCCGGTACGGGACCGCGCGGTCGGCGGTGCCGTGGAAGGCGAGCAGCGTCGTGGGGAGGGGCCGGTCGCACGGCCGGGCGACGCTGAGCCCGCCCACCGCCCCGACACCGGCCAGGCGGCCGTCCAGGGCGCAGATCAGGGCGGCGGACATGGCGGCGCCGTACGACAAGCCGGCAGCGAACGCCCGCCGCCGGTCCACGCACAGGCCGCTCTCCAGCCGGTCGAGCAGGGCGGCGAGGAACGCGGCGTCGTCCGGGCCGGAGGTGCCGGGCAGCGTCCAGCCCATGCGGCCGTCGGCGGCCTGCGGGGTGGCCACGACGTAACCGCGGCGCGGGCCCTCCACGGCCAGGCGGCTGTAGAAGCTCTCCTGGGCGGCGTCGGAGCCGAGCCCGTGCAGGTCCAGCAGGACGGGGTGCGGGCCTTTTCCCTTGGGGACGGCCAGCAGGAAGGTCCTGCGCAGGCCGTCGTGCGTCATCGTGTGGCGGCCCGCCTTGAGCGGCGTCGCGGCCGAGCACCCGCTCGCCCGCCCCCGGGCCTGCGGGGGCTGAGCGGAAGGAGACTGCCCAGCCTGCGGGCTCTGCTCCGACTGCGGGCTCGCCGGGCTCCGGTGGGCCTGCGGCCCGGCGGCTGGCTGGGGCGCGGCGGTGCAGCCGGCGACGGGCAGCACGGCCAGCAGCGTCGCCAGCGTCCACGCGATCGCGCCTCTGCCCATCCCGTCCCTCCCCGTCCGGGTCCAGCCCCGTTCGTCCCCTTTCAGCCCTCACTCACCCACTTCGCAGGGCCGGACCAAGTCTCGTTGATCGGGCCGGGCCACGCCAGCGGGCGTCGTCAGTCCGGGGCCTTGACGGTAGCGATGCCGAGCGTGCTGGTCATCGGCAGCAGGCCCGCCTCGAAGATCGGGCCCAGCAGCGGCCCGCCGAGCCGGGCGAGCCGCTCGGTGCGCTCCTGCCCGAGCAGCCGCCACGGCCCGGCGGCCAGCTCGTCGGTCATCCGCTCGACCTGGTCGCGCAGCGCGCGCCCGCGTTCGGTGGCCTGGCCGCCGGCGTCCACCAGGCCGCGGGAGGCCAGCCGCTCGCGGGCCGCGTCCCACTCCGCGGCGCTCCAGCCGCGCCCGGCGAACGACTCCACCGGCGCGGCCCCGATCGCCGCGAACGACACCAGCGCCTCGCACCCGTCCAGCTCCGCCGCCAGCAACGCCGCCAGGTGGCCGTCGCCGCGGTGCTCGCGCAGCACGGTCGCCGCCTGCCACAGCACCAGGTGCGGCTCGTCGGCCCACGGCAGGTCCAGGTTCGCGGCGGTGAGCGCCCGGCCTTCCACGCCCACGCCCTCGGCCGCCCGCCGGGCCAGCTCGGCGGCCTCCCGCAGCTCCGGCCCGGCGATGAGGTCGCCGAGCAGGCCGCGGTACGTACGGTCGACCGCCGTCAGCCGCGCTTCCAGCACGCGCTCCGGCGCGGCGACCGTCCACACGGCGGGCACGTGCGCGGCCACCGTCGCCGGGCTGAAGCTGTAGCAGGCCGCCGTGGCCAGCCGCGTACCGGCGCGCCCGAGCGGGGCGGTGCGGTAGGCGAAGTAGCTCGGCCAGCGCGACTCGACGTCGTAGCCGAGGGCGGCGGCCTCCTGGAGCGCCTCGGGGGAGAAGTACAGCACGGCGTGCAGGGGTTCGAGCTGGTGCCACATGCGGCGGGCCAGACGGGACATCTCATCCATGCCAAATCCTCACTGTCTAGGTAAGCTACGCCAGTGACGATAGACGCATGGCGCATCACTGGTCAATCCCAAATAGACAGTTATGTCGGTCGATGGGCGGAGCTGGCCGTCCTGCTGGTGAACGAGCTGGCCGTGACCCGCGTACGCGGGCGCGACACCGAGCCCCCGCCCGATCCCCGAGTGGCACTGGAGGCGGCGCTCGCCCACGCGGGCTGGAGCCCGTCGCCCGGCGCGGCCGAGCCGGTACGCCTCGGCGACGAGGACGCCGCCCGCCTGGCCGAGGTCGCCGCCGAGCTGCGCCCGATCCTCGGCGGCGACCCGGACGCCGTGACCGCGCTCAACCGCGTGCTGATCCGCCACCGCGCGGTCCCCAGCCTGTACGGCGACCCGCCGGTCCTGGCCTTCCACGCCCCGGACGCCACCCTCGCCGACGCCTGGGCCGCCAACGCCGCCACCGCCCTCGCCATGGTCATCGGCGTCGGCCAGGGCGTCCGGCTGCGGAGCTGCGAGGCGGACGGCTGCGAGCTGGTCTTCTTCGACGTCACCAGGAACGCCTCGCGCCGCTTCTGCGGCCTGTCCTGCCAGAACCGCGCCAAGGCCACCGCCTACCGCGCCCGCCGACGCGGCATCTAGCGCCGGTTTTGGGGTGATTTGTCCGCTCTTTGCCCCTGTCCTGCCACCGTGAAGTATGGCCGCATCGGGTGAGGACAGGTGGCTGAGCGCGCTGCGCGATCATGCCGCCAGACTCGCGTTCCCGGACTGGACCCCGCAGCCGGGGGACTGGGCGCACCTCTACACCGGCTTCGACGACGACGGCGTCCCCTACACCGAGGTGGCCGTCTACCGCTGCGACCCGGACGGCGGCCATGAACGCATCCGCCACACCCGCTACAGAAGCGGCGCGCTGACGGCTTTCTGGGCAAGGCTCGTCAACGAGATCACCGAGTAGACCGGAGACGAAGGGCGCGTCCTGTTACAGGTGGGTTCTGGGGGTTTTGATGGGTCCTTTGAGTTTGGAGGGATAAAAGAGAACATCCGCATGGGTACGTCTGCTTTCGTCTGAGCGCACGCCGAAGTGCGAGTGCCGGATTTTCGGTAGACATCACCATGAACGGAAACGAGAGCACGTGAAAATGAAGACTCGGCAATCGCGGGCGCCGCGCCGTGGGCGCTTCGCCGCGCTGGCTCTGACCGGCGCGGCCGCCAGCATCATGATCATTCCTGGGGGCCTCGGGGTCGCCTGCGCCAGCGTCATGGTTCCCACCGTCGAGGCCGGGGGCGCCCCGCCGAAGCCGGTGAAGCACGTCACGCAGACGCACTACGTGACCAGGGAGAAGCCGATCCTGCGCGGCCCGCGCTGGCAGCGTCCGCCGCGGGTCGACGTCATCGTCGACAACTTCAACGACAACTTCAACCGCCGCCACAACCGCCTGCACCGGCGTGACTTCTTCAGGAACGACTTCAAGCACGAGGACATCAAGAAGGAACACCCCGTCAAGTCGGTCGAAGAAGTTACGCCGAGCTACGACGAGTACGACGAGAGCGACGCCAACCGGTACGGCGGCAACCAGTACGACGCCAACCGGCCCAGCAGCACCCAGGCCAACAGCGCCCAGAGCACCGCCAACGACAAGTGGTGGTGGCCCGGCAGCAAGGACTGGAAGAACTGGAACTGATCGCCACCGGACGTGGTCCGGCCGCCGGGACGTGAGGACTCACTCCGGGCGGCCGGACCACGACGGCTGCGCGGTCATCGCCGTTCAGCGCACGTAGATGTTCGGGCGGGGCGGCGTGGCCATGCGGTCGCCGAGGAAGAAGCTCGTGTGCGGCGGCTGGTTGTAGGCGGTGTTCTGCCAGGCGACCGAGACCCGGTAGAGGGGGTCGTGCATGAGCGTGTGGAGGCGGCGGTCGGTCGGGATCGTGGTGGAGTAGATCCGCAGGGCCCGGTTGTCGGAGGTGGGCCAGACGACCTCCTCACGCCAGTCGCCGAACAGGTCGGCCGACAGCGACGGCGTGGCCTTGGTGCCGTTGTTGGAGTGGACGCCGGAGGCGGTCAGGAGGCGGGTGTCGCCGTCCGTCCCGTACTTGTCGATGCGCGTCTGGTCGAGCAGCTCGCGCACCGGGTCGCCGTCCCACCAGACGAGGAAGTTGATCGAGGACGGCTTGCGGCCGGCGGTGTTGCCGGTGACGCTGCGCAGGTTCCCGTCCGCGGCGGACCAGAACTCCGAGGCGACCCGGACGGTCGAGATGTCCCCGGCCACGCCGCGCCCGTTGTCGGAGCCGGACGCCGTCTGCCAGAGGATCTGGCCGTTGCGCGGGTCGATGTAGAGCGAGCCGGGCTGGCTGGTGCCCTCGCTGACCTTGAAGTACTCCAGGCCGGCGCGGGCCGGGTCGAAGTCGCCGAGGTGCTGGGCGTCGCCGTGGCCGGTGCGGGTGGACCACATGCCGCTGCCGTTGTCGTCGACGGCCATGGCGCCGTAGACGATCTCGTCGCGGCCGTCGCCGTCCACGTCGCCGACGGACAGGCTGTGGCTGCCCTGGCCGGCGTACTGCGAGCCGGCCGAGTTGCTGTCGAACGTCCACCGCTTGGTGAGCGTGCCGTTGCGGAAGTCCCAGGCGGCGATGACGCTGCGGGTGTAGTAGCCGCGGGCCATGATCAGGCTCGGCCGCTCGCCGTCCAGGTACGCCGTCCCGGCCAGGAACCGGTCCACCCGGTTGCCGTAGCTGTCGCCCCAGGAGGAGACGGTGCCGCGCGGCGGGTCGTAGTTCACCGTGGACATGGCGGCGCCGGTCAGGCCGTTGAACATGGTCAGGAACTCGGGGCCGGACAGCACGTAGCCGCTGGAGTTGCGGTAGTCGGCGCCGGAGTTGCCGATGACGGTTCCGGCGCCGTCCCTGGTGCCGTCGGCGGTCTTCATGGCGACCTCGGCCCGGCCGTCGCCGTCGTAGTCGTAGACCTGGAACTGCGTGTAGTGCGCGCCGGCGCGGATGTTGCGGCCGAGGTCGATCCGCCACAGGCGGGTGCCGTTGAGGCGGTAGGCGTCCACGAAGACGTTGCCGGTGTAGCCGGACTGGGAGTTGTCCTTGGCGTTGGAGGGGTCCCACTTCAGGATGATCTCGTACTGGCCGTCGCCGTCCACGTCGCCCACGCTCGCGTCGTTGGCGCTGTAGGTGTAGGCGACGCCGTCGGGGGAGGTGCCGCCGGACGGGGGTTGGATCGGCACGTCGAGGTACGCGCCGCCGGTGAATCGCAGCGAGGCGGGGGAGGCGGCCTGCTCGGCCCCGCCGACCACGGCCCGGACGGTGTAGGAGGCGTCGGCGGCGGCGCCGTTGTCGAGGAAGTTGGTGGAGGCGTTCAGGCCGGAGGCGATCCTGGTGGAGCCGCGGTAGAGGTTGAAGGAGACGCCGTCGGGGTCGGTGCCGAGCAGCCGCCAGGAGACGAGGTTGCCGGAGCCGGAGCGCACGCTGATCAGCCCGCGGTCCAGGTCCTCCATCTGCTTGGTCGGCGGGGCGGCCTGGGCGGGGCCGCCGGTCGTCACGACGGCGCCGGCCGCCGCCGTCGCCAGTGCCGTCGCCAAGGCGAGGGCGGTCTTTCGTAACCGCATCACGGGGTCCTCTCGTCGGGTAAGCGCTTTCCCAGTGAAAAGAAAGTTTCACGGGGACGCGGGGCGGGATCTCGGCGTATTAAAACCGCCGCCCGGCCGGGCGGCAAGCGAACGTGAAACTTTCCGGCTTGCCATGACGCCGGTGTCAAGGTTCTAGCCTGCGACGGTGAAATTCGGAATCAGCTACAACACCGCCCATTTCGGCACCGACCCGGAGCACCTCGTGGCGTTCGCCCGGCACGCCGAGGAATGCGGGTTCGAGTCCCTGTACGTGCCGGAGCACCTGGTCCTGTACCCGGGCGCGCGGGTCGGGCCCTTCGAGCTGCCGCCGGCGCTGCCGTACCTGGATCCGCTCGACTGCCTGGCCTTCGTCGCCGGGGCGACCCGGCGCATCCTGCTCGGCACCGCCGTGCTGCTGATCCCGTACCACCACCCGGTGCCGCTCGCAAAGCGGCTGGCCACCGTGGACGTGCTGTCCGGCGGGCGGATGCGGCTGCTCACCATCGGGGTCGGCGCGCTGCCCGGTGAGGCGCGGGCGGTCGGGGTGGACTTCGCCACCCGGGGCCGGCGCGCCGACGAGGCCATCGACGTGCTGCGGCTGCTGTGGGCGGGCGACGAGAAGGGCGTCGGTCACCAGGGGGAGTTCTACACCTTCGACGACCTGTGCAGCTTCCCCCATCCGCTGGGCGGGGCGGGCCTGCCGGTGCACGTCGGCGGGTCCAGCCGGGCCGCCGCGCGCCGGGCCGGGCTGCGGGGTGACGGCTACTTCCCCGGCGGGCGGCTCGACGCGCGGGAGCGGGCCGAGCAGTGGGACCTGGTGAGGGCCACGGCCGCCGGGGCGGGACGGGACCCCGGCGCCCTGGAGTACACCCGCTGGGGAGCGCTCGACATGACGGAGGACGACGTCGAGACGCTGGCCGCGCAGGGGGTGACGCGGATCGTGGTCAGCCCGGCCTCGGCCGGTCCCGAGGAGCGGCGGGAGGAGCTGGCGGCGTTCGCCGGGCGGTTCGGCCTGACTTCCTGATCTACATTGTAAAGGCCACACTCTGGTTTTCGTACCTCGTCGTTGTGACCTTGAGCACTGTTCGGAACGACGGAAGTCGCCGACAGTGAGGACATGGGCCTGCTGAAGGTGGACTTCGACGAGAGCTGCCTGGTACGCACCCGCCACGCGGTCCTCGCCTGCGCCCGCGCCCAAGGGGTGACCGGCGAGCGGCTGGGGGACTTCCTGTCGGCGGTCAACGAATGCCTGGTCAACGCGGTCGAGCACGGCGGCGGGCGGGGCCGGCTGCGCCTGTGGCGCGAGGACGGCCCGGAGGGCGGCAGGCTGGTCTGCGAGATCGCCGACGACGGGGACGGCATCCCGGTCGAGGTGCTGAAACGCGAGTCGCTGCCGGCCGCGTCCGCGCCGGGCGGGCGCGGCATCTGGCTGATGCGCCGCCTGTCCGACGAGGTCGTCTTCCTCACCGGGCCCGCGGGCACCACCGTACGCATCGCGCTGAAGCTGCCCGCGCAGGCCGGGGCGGCCCGCACCCGGTGACGGGTTCCTGAGGGACGTGCCGGGGTACACGTACGATCTCCGTCGATCCCCGTTCGAGCGAAAGGCGGCGGTGCGCGGATGTTCGCAAGGCTGGTCGAGCTGGGCGGTTTCGGGGTGGAGGCGGCGCTCACGCTGACCCGCAACGGGCTGCTGGGGCCGGTGCCGCCCGCCGCGCTGGCCCGTGTGGTGGAGGCGTACCGGCACTTCCACGTCACCCCGGCGGCCGGGGTGGCGATCGCGGCGGCCCGCTGGCCGGACCGCACCGCGGTGGTGGACGAGGCGGGCTCGCTGACGTTCGCCGAGCTGGACGCGCGGGCCGCCGGGCTCGCCGCCGAGCTGCGGCGGCGGCACGCGGTGGGGCCGGGGCGCACGGTCGCCGTCATGTGGCCCAACGACCGGGGCTTCCCGCTGGCGATCGCGGCGGTGTCGCGGCTGGGCGCGGATCTGCTGCTGCTCAACACCGGGCTCGCCGGGCCGCGGCTGCGCGAGCTGCTGACGCGGGAGGGCGTGGACGTGCTGATCGCCGCGCCGGACCTGCCGCCGGTGGAGTTCGACGGGCCGCGCGTGGGCGACCTCGACCTGCTCGCCGCCGCCGGCCTGGCCACCGGCTCCGCCGTCGAGCCGCCGCGCCGGCCGGGGCGGCTGGTGCTGCTGACATCGGGCACGACCGGCACGCCCAAAGGCGCTCCGCGCCGGCTGTCGCTGGCCGAGCTGGCCGAGCCGTTCGTGTCGATGCTGGCCACGGTGCCGCTGCGCGGCGGCGAGCCGATGCTCATCGCGCCGCCGCTGTTCCACGGCCTGGGCCTGCTCTGGTACGGCGCCGCTCTGGTGCTCGGCTGCCCGGTCGTGCTGCTGCGCGGCGGGTTCGACGCCCGCGCCGTGCTGGACGCGCTGGCCGTCGAGCGGGCCGCGGCGCTGGTCGCCGTGCCGGTCATGCTGCGGCGGCTGCTGGCCCGCCCGCCGCGCCGCCTGCCGGACCTGCGGGTGGTGGTCTCCGGCGGTTCGGCGCTCCCTCCCGGCCTGGCCGCCGCGTTCATGGACGCCTACGGCGAGGTCCTCTACAACCTGTACGGCTCCACGGAGGCCGGCTGGGCGGCGCTGGCCACGCCGGCCGAGCTGCGCGCCGCGCCCGGCACCGTGGGCCGCCCGCCGCGCGGCGCGACCGTCCGCGTGGCGGGCCCGGACGGCGCGGAGCAGCCGCCCGGCGAGGTGGGCCGGGTGCTGGTGTCCGGCGGGCTGACCTTCACCGGCGCGGCCGACGGCCTGCTGCCCACCGGCGACCTCGGCCACCGGGGCCCGGACGGGCTGCTGTTCATCGACGGCCGCGACGACGACATGATCGTCTCCGGGGGCGAGAACGTGTTCCCGCAGGAGGTCGAGGACCTGCTGGCCGGGTGGCCGGGCGTGGCCGACGTGGCGGTGCTGGGCGTGCCGGACGAGGAGTTCGGGCAGCGGCTGGCCGCGTACGTGGTGCCCGACCAGGACGCGCCGCCCTCGGCCGACGACCTGCGCAAGGCGGTCAAGGCCGAGCTGGCCGCGTACAAGGTGCCGCGCGAGGTGGTGTTCGTCGAGTCGCTGCCGCGCAACCAGACGGGCAAGATCGACCGGTTGAGCCTCCTGGATCAGCTCGCGGGCTGAGCGGGCCCGGGCTCGCGCAGGTGCTCGACGATCAGGCGGGCGACCGCCGTCATGCCGGCCAGGGTCGGATGGTACGGCACCGCCGCGCCGCGCCGCAGCAGTGAGCCCTCGTACCCGGTGACCCAGGGGTCGGGGGACAGCGGCCCGTGGTCGAGCCCGGCCGCCGAGGCGCGTACGAGCTCGGACCCGCTGCGCTCGGCCGCCGTGGCGAAGGCGCGGGACAGCAGCTCGGCCGTACGGGTGACCTGGCCCAGCTCGCCGGGCGTGAGCGGCAGCCGGGGCGCGGGGACGCCGGCCCGCTCGTGGCTGCCGGCGACGGGCAGGTAGTCGACGAACAGCACCCGCGCGGCCGGGGCCCGCCGCCGGACGGCCTGTCCGACCGCCGTCATGGCCCGCTCGGCCGCCTCCACGCTCTGCCCGTCCACCTCCAGCGACACCCGGCCGCGCACCCACCGGGCGGCCCGCCGGGAGATCCGGCCGAGACGCCGGGCGGTGGCGTCGGCGGCCCCGGCGGCGATCAGGCCGCCGATGTAGCCGAGGTCGTTGCCGCCCACAGTGATCGTGACGAGCGCGGTGCCGCTCGTCACGGCCTCGATCTGGGCGGGCGTCCCGCGCCGCCCTTCCAGGACGTCGACCGTGGTCGCGCCCGAGAAGCTGACGTCGGTCAGGCGGAGGGAGAGCGCGCCGGCCACCTGATGGGCGTAGTTGCGTCCGGAGCGGCCTGCCCGCCGCTCGACGATCGGCGCGATCCCGGGGCCCGCGGCGAAGGAGCTGCCGAGCGCGACGTAGCGCGCGCCGGCCGTGATGGGCCGGGTGGCGTTCGCCTCGTCCGCCTGCGTCATACGCTCCCCTTCACCGTTCTGCCCGCTGTTGTCACCCTGCCCCAGAAGGTCGTCGGACGGCAAGATCACCGGCAGCCGGGAACTGTCGGAGACTCCCGCTAACGTCCCCGCTCATGATCAGCCGTCACGGATCGGAGGTTCCCGCATGAGCACCTGGGACGACCTGCTCAAGCTCGTACAGGTCGGCGACGTGGACGGCACGATGCGCCGCGTCGGCGAGCTGACCCCGGCCGAACGCCGTTCGGTGGCCGCGGAGCCGGCCAGGCACCTCGCCCGCCGGCGCGCCGCCGGGATCTCCTCGTGGGACCGGCGTCAGGAGCTGTCGCCGCTGCTGCTGACGGGCGCCGGCGTCGTCGGCGGGGCGTCGGCGGTGGCGTCGTGGCTGCTACGGCGCGACTTCCGCGACCTCAACGAGCGGAGATGCGTTCCGCGCGTGCTGGAGGTGCTGCGCGCCCGGCCCGACGACTGGCGTGCCGACCTGGCCGTGCGCCTGGCCCGGCGGTTGCGGCTCGCGGACGGCTGGACGTGGCGGTTGGCGGCCGAGCTCGTCCGCGAGACGGGCGTCGAGCCGCCGCAGGACGCCGACGTCTTCAAGACCGGCTGGTTGCGCACGCTGGAGCCGGACCGGGCGGCGGGCGATCCGCTGCTGGCCGCGTACGGGTCGACGCTGTTCGAGATCGACGGGCTCGCCACGCTGCCGCCGTGGGACGTCAACGACAACGTCGTCCGCCTGGTCGAGGCCGGGCTGCTGGAGCGGACGGCCGTGCTCGACGGGCTGGTCAGGAGGCTGCTGCGCGACGGCCCGGCCGCGCTGCCGGCGCCGGCGGGCCTGCACGACCGGCTCGGCCCCGATCTCGACGAGATCGCCCGGCACGCCGAGGACTACGTGGCGCTGCTGCCCGCCGGGCCGGTCGCGGTGGCCGATCTGGCGCTGGCGCAGCTCCGGCGGCTGGAGGAGGCCGGGCGGCTGAGCGAGGAGTCGTTCACCGAGGCGCTGGAGGCGCTGGTGTTCCGGCCGGAGAAGAAGCTGCTGCGGGGCATGGTCGCGTGGGCGGGCGACGCGGTGCGGCGCGACGGTGGCCGGACGGGGGCGGTGCTGCGGGCGATGACGGTGCTGTTCGCCCAGAACTCCCTGGCGCTGCAGGAGCGGGCCGTGCGGCTCGCGGTGCGGCTGGCGCCGCACGCGGACCCCGGGGCACGCGCGGAGGTCCGCGCCGCCGCGGGCTTGCCCGCCGACCTGCGGGAGAAGATCGCCGCCGGGTACGGAGGCGCCATCGACGCCGACGAGCCGGAGGTGGTGCCGCTGGCGGCGGCGGTGGACGGGCGGCGGCTGCCGGCGCCGTACGGGTCGGCGGAGGAGCTGGCGCGCGGCCTTGACGTCTTTCTCTCCGACGAGGACCCGCACACGTTCGAGGCGCTGCTGGCGGGGCTCGCGACCTGGTCCGAACGCGATCCGGAGGGGCTGCGCGCGGCGCTGCGCCCCTGGACCGAGCCGCTCGACGCGAGCTTCTTCGGTCACTGGGAGTACGGGTTCGGCGGGCACGCCGGCTACGCGCTGCGGCGGGCGTTCCTGGCCTTCGCCGCGCCGGCGGCCAGCAGGTCGCTGACCTCGCGGCGCAGCCAGTGGCCGAGCTCCCGGGCCGTGCTCGACGAGCCGCCGGTGCGCCGGTGCGTGGAGCTGGCCGGCCGCTACACGGACGGCGGTCGTTACCCGGTCGTCCTGGCGACCCCGACGGCGGTCACCGGCCATGTGGCGCCCGGCGTGCTGCTGGACCGGCTGGAGCGCCTGGAGGCCGATGGGGTGGAGGCGCTGCCCGCCGACCTGACCCAGGCCCTGCTCCGCCTGCCCCGTGAGGTCGCCGCCGCCGACGTCGCCCGCGCGGGGCGGCTCGTGTCGGAGGCGGGCCGGGCGTGCGCCGCCTGGATGCGGGGGGACCACCTCGGCGATCCCGAGGTGACGGTCGGCCGGGGTCGCGGGTCCTGGCTGATGGCCACCATCGGCGCTGGCGGCACGCCGGGGCGCGTCCGGGAGTTGCTGGAGACAGGGGCGGCCCACTCGCGGTCGACGGACTGGTGGCCGCTGGTCATGCCCTCGCACCGCGACGTGGTGGCCGCCCACCTGGTGACCCCGCTCTGGCACGGCACCGAGGGCACGGACAGCGACGCGCGCGTGCTGGTGGATCTCGTCCACGGCGAGGGGCCGCTCGGCACGGGCCTGGCGTACGCGTTGGCCTGCGGCATGGGGCAGGCCCAGGCGGCCGGGCGGGCGGCGGCGGCCGACGCGCTGCTCACGCTGGCCGCGCGCGGCGAGGTCCCGGCCGCCGAGCTGGCCAAGGTGGTCACGAAGCTGGTCAAGGGCGACTACGTCAAGCTGAACCGGGTGGTCGCGGTGCTCGACGACGCGACGCAGGCGGGCGCGCACGAGGCCGTGTGGGAGGTGGTGGTGCGGCTGCTTCCCGGGCTGCTGCCAGGAGAGGGCGAACGGCCGCGTGCCGGGCTGGCGGACCTGCTCGCGGCGGGTGCGCGGGCGGCGAGGATCGGGCGGGTGCGCGCGGACCTGCCGGAGGTGGCGGCGATCGCGGCCCGCAAGGGCTCGTCGCGCCTGGTCCAGGAGGCGAGGCGGCTCCAGAGGCTGGTCCAGGAATCTACAATGTAAAGGCGCTGGGCCGCTGGCGACGAATCAGCCCAGGGCAGCCTTGGCATAGCGGCGAGCAAGACGCTCGAAGGCGTCCCTGAGCTCCGGCGGGCCGACGACCTCGATGTCGGCGTCGAACCTGCCGAGCCCGGCGGCCAGGCCGTGCCACGACCAGGAGCCGAGGACCAGCCGGCAGCGGCCGGGCCCGAGTTCCTCGACGATGCCGTCACGGAGATAGGGGGCCACGTCGGCGGCGGGCAGGTGGAGGATGACCTCGCCCTGGCAGGGCCAGTCGGCGGTGCCGGCGTCGGGGTCGGAGCCGCGGAAGCGGGCGGCGATGAAGGTGGCCACGTCGCCCATGGGCGGTTCGCGTGGGGTGAAACGGGGGCCGGTCGGGATCTTCGGGGTGATCCGGTCGGCGCGGAAGGTGCGCCAGTCGTGGCGGTCGAGGTCCCAGGCGAGGAGATACCAGCGCCCGCGCCAGGTGAGGAGGTGGTGGGGCTCGACCCGGCGCGGCGGGGCGTCGTCCTCGGTGCCGGGGCCGTAGTCGAAGCGGAGGATCTCGCGGGCGTGGACGGCCGCGCTGATGGTCATGAGGAGGGCGCTGCCCGCTCGCGCGGGTGGCCGGGTGGTGGGGGGTTCGACGGTGGTGACGTGGAGGGCGTCGATGCGGTGGCGCAGGCGGGCGGGCATGACCTGCCGGACGGTGGTGAGGGCGCGGGCGGCGCCTTCGGCGATGTCGGCGCCGGTGGCGGTGGCGTGGTGGAGGGCGATGGCGAGGGCCACGGCCTGGTCGTCGTCGAAGAGGAGCGGGGGCAGGTCGGTGCCGGGGGTGAGGCGGTAGCCGCCGTCGGGTCCTTTGGCGGCGGTGATGGGGTAGCCGAGTTCGCGCAGGCGGTCGACGTCGCGGCGGACGGTGCGAGGGCTGACGTCGAGGCGTTCGGCGAGCAGCGCTCCCGGCCAGTCGCGGCGGGTCTGGAGCAGGGTGAGGAGGGAGAGCAGGCGCGCGGACGTCTTCGGCATGGGTTCATTGTGCCGGGAGTGGAGGCCACGTCCTGTCCGCTTCAGCGATGGTTATTTTACTAGTGAAACATCCGCTAAACTTATGGGATGCGTTCTCCTGCCTTCGCCGTCCGTCTGCCGGTCCTGTCCGCGTTGCGGCTGGCGCCGCTCGGCGACGTCTGGCACAAGCCCGCGTTCAGCTCGGTCGTCGCGCTGCTCGTGGTGCTGGGGCCGCTGGTGGCGGCGGGGCGGCTGGACCTGGTCCTGTACGGCGCCGCCGGCGCCATGTGCGCCCTCTACGGTCACGGCCTGCCCTACCGGGCGCGGGCCGGGGCGCTGGCGTGGGTCGTGGCCGGGATGCTGGCCGGCGTGGGGATCGCGCTGGTGACCGCCGCGCTCACCGACGCCGTGGCCGTACGGGTGGCGGTGGCGGCGGTGCTCGCGGGGCTGCACAAGGCGGTGTGCGACGCCACGCGCATCGGCCCGCCGGGCAACGTGGTGCTCACCTTCCTGGCGGCGAGCGCGGCGTTCGTACCGCAGCGACTCGCCGACGTGCCGCTGCACGTGGGGGTGGGAGTGCTGGGTGGGGTCGTGGCCTGGGCGGTGGGGATGGCGCCGTGGCTGGTCCGGCGGGACGGGCCGGAGCGGGTGGCGGTGGCCCGCGCCCTGGAGGCGACCGCGCGCCTGCTCCGCGCCCGGCAGGACGGGACGGACGGCGTTCGTGAGGCGCGGCACGCGGCCGCGGCGGCGGTGAACGCCGCCTGGCAGACGCTGCTGCGCGCGGGCGCGGGCCGTGAGGAGCTGCGCGGCCTGCTGGTACGGGCGGAGTCGGGCGTGAGCGGCGGCGCCGGGCCCGAGGCGCTGCGCGGCTGGGCGCGCGAGCTGCGAGAGGGGCGGCCGGTGCCCGTGCCGCCGGCCGGTGACCGGAGCACCGCGGCGGCCGAGCGGGCGGAGCTGGCCGGGATCGCCGCCGAGGAGAGCGCCGGGCGTGGGCTGCGGGGGCTGGCGCGGGACGTCGCGGGCCGGTGGCGGGTCGTGGTGATGGTGTTCGCCGGCTCGGCGGCGGCCGGGTGGGGGTCGATGGCGTTCGGGGTCGGGCGGCCGTACTGGGCGGTGGTGACGGCGGCGTCGGTGTTCGCGGCCAGCACGGCCATGTCGTGGAGCCGGGCGGTGCAGCGGGTGGTGGGCAACCTGCTCGGGGTGGCGCTGTTCACGGTGCTGGCGCCGGTGACGCGGCTGGGTGCGGTGGCGCTGCTGGTGACGGTGCTGGCGCTGCAGTTCGTGACGGAGCGGGCGATGACGCGGAACTACTGGCTGGGGAGCGTGTTCGTGACGCCGACGGCGATCCTGATGACGCAGTTCGCGGGGACGCAGCCGGTGCCGGTGCTGGTGGCCGATCGGTGGCTGGACACGTGCCTGGGCGCGATGGCCGGGTTGGTGGCGTGCGTGGTGCTGCGCGATCGGCGGGCCGCCGGGCGCGTCCACGACGGGCTGGAACGGCTGGAGCGGCTGGTGGCCGAGCCTCGTCCGGCGGCCGACCGGCTGCGCGCGGCGTTGGTGGGGTTGCGTGAGGCGGCCGACCTGGCGGCGGGGGAGTGGCGCGGGGCGGCGCTGCCGGAGGAGCGGATCGTGGCGGCCGAGCGGGCGGGTCACCGTCGTCTGGCCGAGCTGACCGCCGGTCCCGACGGGAGGCGGTGACGGTGACGCGGGGCGCGTACGATCAGTCCGTCGGCGGGGTCGAGCCGGCGGGGATCGACAGGAAGGGCGGGCAGGTGGAGGACGCCGTGGCGGTCGCGCTGCGCCAGTGGCGGCAGGTCCTTCCCGACGCCGACCTCGACGCGATCGCCGTCATCGGCCGGCTCAACCGGTGCGCGGCGCTGCTGCAGCAGGCGACGGACGCGCCGCTGGGCCGGGCGGGGGTCAACCGGGCCGAGTACGACCTGCTGTGCGCGCTGCTGCGGGTCGGCGGCGAGCTGACGCCGGGGCGGCTGGCGCGGGAGACGTTCGCGTCGGGGGCGGCGGTGACCAAGCGGGTGCGGCGGCTGGAGCAGCTGGGGCTGGTGTCGCGGCGGGTGGACGAGCGGGATCGCCGGGTGGCGCATCTGTCGCTCACCGAGCGCGGGCGGGAGTTCGTCCTGGAGCTGGTGCCGGAGCAGCTGGCGTACGAGAACGCGTTGCTGGCGGGGCTGGCCCCGGGGCGGGAGCGTGAGCTGGCCGGGCTGCTGGGGGAGTTGCTGCTCATGTTGGAGGGGCGGCTCGGCGGCCTGATCGGCTGACGGGCCGCGCCGGCCGGGTCCCGGACGCGGGGCCGGTGGCCCGCGCGTCCGGGTGGTGGGTTCAGTCGGCGCCCGTCATGGCGGCGTGCAGCCGCAGGTACGGCGCCGCCTCCTGCGGGCGGCTGCGGCGCTCGAGCGTCCGGCCGAGCAGCAGGTACGCGTACGCCTCGGCCGGGTCGCGCTCGATGACCTGCCGCAGCTCGGCCTCGGCCCGCCCGAGCTGGGCGGAGTGGTAGTAGGCGCGGGCCAGCAGCAGCCGGGCGCCCACGTCGTCCGGCGCTTCGGCGACGACGCCGGCGAGCTGGCGGGCGGCCTCGATGTAGTCCTTGAGCTGGAAGAACATGCGCCCGCGCGCGTAGGTCTCGGCGAGCATGGTCACTCCTTTCCCTGGCTGGTGTGGGGGAGGCGGGCGGCGGGGACGACGCCGAGGCGGCCGGCCTGGTAGTCCTCCATGGCCTGGACGATCTCGGCGCGGGTGTTCATGACGAACGGCCCGTAGTGGACGACGGGTTCGCGGATGGGCTGCCCGCCGAGCAGCAGCACCTCCAGGTTGGGCTCGGCCTGCGGCTGGGTGGGGTCGGCGGCGAGGGTGAGCGAGTCGCCCGCGCCGAAGACGGTCAGTTGTCCCTTCGTGATCGGGCGTCGCTCGGCGCCGGCGGTGCCGTGGCCGGCGAGCACGTACGCCAGGGCGTTGAAGCCGGGGTTCCACGGCAGGTCCAGCCGCGCGCCGGGGCTGAGGGTGGCGTGCACCATCGTGATCGGGGTGAAGGTGACGCCGGGGCCGGGGTGGCCGTCCAGCTCTCCGGCGATGACGCGCAGCAGCGTGCCACCGTCGGCGGAGGCCAGCAGCGCCGACTGCCGGCCGCGGATGTCCTGGTAGCGGGGGAGGTGGAACTTGTGGGCGCGGGGCAGGTTGACCCACAGCTGGACGCCGTGGAACAGCCCGCCGGAGACGACCAGGTGCTCGGGCGGCTTCTCGATGTGGAGCAGGCCGCTGCCGGCGGTCATCCACTGGGTGTCGCCGTCGGTGATCGTGCCGCCGCCGCCGGCGGAGTCCTGGTGCTCGAAGATGCCGTCGATGATGTAGGTGACGGTCTCGAAGCCGCGGTGCGGGTGCCAGGGTGTGCCCTTCGGCTCGCCGGGGGCGTACTCGACCTCGCCCATCTGGTCCATGTGGATGAAGGGGTCGAGCAGCGACTGGGGCACGCCGGCGAAGGCGCGCCTGACGGGGAAGCCCTCGCCCTCGTAGCCGGTGGGCGCGGTCGTCACCGAGCGCACGGGGCGCGGCCTGGCGGCGGCCGGGTCGGGGGTGGCGACGCGTGGGAGCGTCAGGGTGTCTGCGGTGACGGCGGGCATGACACACCTCTCAGGTTGAAATTTCAACTTCTTGCGCCGTGTAACCCACGCGGGGCCGCCGGCATTCCCGACGGGGGAGGACGTCGGATCTCGCTGTCCGCGGGACCGTCAAAGTCGGATGTCGGCGGCACGGGAGGAGTCGGCTGGCGGCGGGCGCGGTGACCGGGGCAAGGTGACGGAGCCGGGCGCCGGGTTCGGCACGCCCGCGTACCGCCGCGATCGCGCTGGCCTGCGCGGGGGTCTTCGCCGCCTACCTGCCGGTGACCACCGTCGCGGTGAGCCTGCCGGCGATCCAGCGGGCGCTGGACGCCACCACCCCCGAGCTGTCGTGGGTCCAGAACGCCTTCGTCCCCGCGAGCCGCTCGGCCAGGGCGTCGAGGCGATGTGCTGGCTGACCTGCGCCCCGTACGCGCTCGCCGAGGCCGGGCAGGCGGTGGCGGGGCACGGTGAGGTGCGGTTCGCCGCCGCCGTCACGGGCCGGGGCCAACCTCGCGGTGCTGGTGCTCTGCCGCTTCACCGGCGACCTGTACTCCTAGCTCAGCGAGCGGCTCGGTGGGCTGACCGGCGTGCAGAGCGCGGAGACGACCCTCGCACTGGGCCGCGTTACCTACGCCCCTTGAGCGGGGTCGGCGGCGAGCATCGCCTCGCTGCGCTCCCACAGCAGCCGCGCCGCCTCCGGGTCGCCGGCCAGGCGGTGGGTGGGCGCGGGCCGGCGTTTCGCGTAGTGGCCGCCGGGCTCCCAGCCTTCGCCCGGGGGTGTGGTGGCCAGCCAGACGAGGGTGTCGGCGCCCTGCTCGGGCGTGAGCATCAGCCGCTTGAGCGGCGAACGGTAGGTCAGCCGGGCCACGCTGTCGGTGCCGTCGGCGAAGTTCGTGGCGACCACTCCGGGATGGAAGGAGGCCGCGCTGATCCCGGCGGCCCCGTGGCGGCGTTGCAGCTCACGGGTGAACAGGATGTTGGCCAGCTTGGAGCCGGAGTAGGCGCGGGTGCCGGAGTAGCGGCGTTCGGCGTCGAGGTCGTCGAGGTCGAGGCGGGCGCTCAGGTTGAGCGCGCTGGAGGTGTTGATCACCGTGGCGCCGCTGTCCGCCAGGCGCGGCAGGAGCAGCGTGGTGAGCAGGAACGGCGCCAGATGGTTGACCTGGAAGGTGCTCTCGTGGCCGTCGGCCGTCACGCGGCGCGAGCCCATGATGCCGCCGGCGTTGTTGGCCAGCACGTCGATGACCGGGTGGCGTTCCAGCAGCGTCTCCGCCAGCGCCCGCACCTCGGCCAGCCGGGCGAAGTCGGCGACGTGGAAGTCGGCGCCGAGTTCTCCGGCCAGCGCCTCGGTCTTGCCCGGTGAACGCCCGACGAGCACGACCCGCGCGCCGCGCTCGTGCAGGATGCGGGCGGCGGCGCGGCCGATGCCGTCGCTGGCCCCGGTGACGATCACGGTCCTGGCCGCCATCGCAGCGTCCCTTCGCCGGAGATCTTCCACCCTAACCGGCCCGCCCCTGCCTGGATACGCGCGTGAGCGCGGCCAGGTGATCGGAGACCGGCCCCAAGGTGAGCAGGCCGCTGCCCGCGCCCGCCAGCTCGCCGGCCGCCGGGGCCAGGGCGTCGTGGGCCCGCCGCGCCGCCTCCCGGTGGCCGGTGCCGACCGCCGCCCGCGCCACCAGGCACCACATGGCTTCCAGCAGCAGGTCGCGCGGCGGGTCCGGCACCTCCTCCAGCGCCGCCGCGGCCGGGCCCGCGCGTCCCGCGGCGGCCAGGATCAGGGGACGGACCCAGGGCTCGTACGGGCCGTAATCGGCGTCCCCGGCCGGGGGCGGCAGGCCGCGCCGCACCCGCGCGCAGAGCAGCGCCAACGCCGCGAGCCCTCGCTCCAGACCCGGCATCCCGGCCCCCACCAGCAGCCCGGCCGCCTCCCGATAGGCCACTTCCACCTCGTCCGCAGCCGCCTGCCCCCCTGCGCCGGGTGGGCGGTGAGGTGTGGAGCCGGGGCCGGGCGGCGCGCCCGTCACGTCCAGGCGCAGCGCCCGGTACCAGCCGGTGAACACGCCCACCAGCGGCCGTTCGTGCCGCTCGGCCAGCCGCCCGGCCGCGGCGGCGTGCTCGTCGGCCGCCAGGAAGTCGCCCAGGGCGCAGCGGGCCTGCAGCCGGACGAGATGGCCGAGCACCTCGAAGGTGTCCAGCCCGTGCCGTCCCGACAAGGCGACCAGCTCCGCGCCGATCGCGTCCCGCCGCCCGGCCAGGCCCGCCCGTTCGAAGCTCTGCATGAAGACGGCGTTGAGCGCGAAGGCCAGCAGCGCGGGATCGTCCAGGTCGCGGGCCAGCCGCTCGGCCTGCCGCGCCGCCTCAGGGCCGCGCGGCCCGTGCCCGCCCCGCGACTCCAGCCCGACGGTGGCCAGCAGCCGCGCCCGCGTCGCCTGCCGCGCCCTGGTGCCGTCCGGGGGCAGCGCGGCGAGGGTGCGTTCGGCCGCCGCCACCACCCGCGCCGCACGCGCGGGGTCGTCGGACCGGGTCCAGATCGCCGGTACGTCGAACGCCCCGATCACCCGCGCGGTCAGCTCGGCGTCGCCCAGCTCCTCGGCCGCCGCGACGGCCGCCGCCCGGTGCCGGCCGGCCGCCTCCAGCCCCGCGCCGCCGGTGACGGCCAGGTCGCGCATGAGGTTCACGGTCGACTCCAGCCGCGCCCGCGCTCCCGGCGGTGCGCTGCGGTCGTAGGCGGCGGCCGCCTGGGCCCACACCGCGTCGGCCGTACCGGAAGCGGCGGGGTCGAGATGCGGGGCCTGACGCAGGATGTCGGACTCCAGCCTGCGCAGCGCCGGGCCCGGGTCCACGCCCAGCTCCTCGACCAGCAGTGCCCGCGCCCGCCGCAGCACCGCCAGCGCGTCCCCCTGCCGCCCCGCCCGGTACAGCGCCAGCGCCAGCAGCCGCCAGCCGTCCTCCCGCCAGGGGTGCTCGGCCACGTGCGCGTCCAGGTCGGGCACCGCCTCGGCGGCCGGGCGCACGGCCAGGCGCGCCTCGGCCCGCCGTTCGACGGCGTGCAGCCGCAGCTCCGTCAGCCGTGAACGTTCGGCCCGCGCCCACTCCTGCCCGGCGAACTCGGCGTACGCCGGTCCTCGCCACCAGCCCAGCGCCTCCTCCAGCCGCTCCAGCGCCTCCCGTGGCGGCAGCGTGCCGGAGTCCGTCACCGCCTGCTCGAACCGCCAGGCGTCCACGGCGCCTGCCGCGGCGCGCAGCGCGTACCCGGGGCCCTCGGTGACCAGCAGCCGGGGCGCGGCGCGGGGCGGCCGGTCCGGCTCCAGGGCGCGGCGCAGCGCCGCCACGAACGTCCGCACCGCGCTCACCGCGCCCCGCGGCGGGTCGCCGTCCTCCCACAGGTCGGCCACCAGCAGGTCCACGGGTACGACGCGGCGGCGGGCGACGATCAGCCGGGCCAGCACCGCCCGGTGCCGTGGCCCCTTGACGTCGATCGTGTTCCCGGCGTCGTCCCAGGCCGTCACCGGCCCCAGCACCCCGAACCGCACCCCCACCTCTCCGACCGTAGCGTGCTCATCGGATGCTCATCGCCGCCCGGCAGGCTGGGAGCCGACCCCGAAGGAAAGGAAACCTCATGCGGATCCCAGGCTTCGACTACCGCCGCGTCCCGGTGACCGGCGACGTGGCGCTGAACGTGGCCGTCGCCGGCTCCGGCAGCCCCGTCGTGCTGCTGCACGGCTTCCCGCAGACCCACCTCATGTGGCGGCACGTGGCGGCCGACCTCGCCACCGCCCACACGGTGATCTGCCCCGATCTGCGCGGCTACGGCGCCAGCGACAAACCCGCCGAGACCGGGCCGGACACCTACAGCAAGCGCACCATGGCCGCCGACGTCGTCGCGCTGGCCCGCGCGCTCGGGCACGAGCGCTTCGCGCTGGCCGGTCACGATCGCGGCGCCCTGGTCGCCTTCCGCGCCGGGCTCGACCACCCGGCCGCGGTCACCCACCTGGCCTGCCTCGACGTCCTGCCCACGCTCGACATGTGGGAGGTGATGCGTGGCGCGGACGCGGCCGTCGGCTTCCACCTGTACCTGATGGCGCAGCCGCCCGGCCTCCCCGAGACGATGATCGCGGCGAGCGCGGACGCCTTCTTCGGCCACTTCCTCGATCTGTGGACCGGCGACGCGGAGGCGATCCCGCCCGGCGTCCGGGCCGCCTACCTGGACGCCTGCCGTGCCGCCGTGCCCTCGATCGTGGCCGACTACCGCGCCTCGGCCGGCGTGGACGCCGAGCACGACCGGGCCGACCGGGCGGCGGGCAGGCGACTGACCATGCCGGTCACCGTGCTGCAGCAGGACTGGGGCGCCGCGCTCGGCTACGACGCGGCGGCCCTGTGGCGGGCCTGGGCAGGCGATCTGGACCACCGGACCGTCACCTGCGGCCACTTCATGGCCGAGGAGTCCCCTGCCGAGGTCGCCAAGGCCCTGCGCGACCTGCTCACCCGCTGAGCCTTACCGTCCGGCCGATTCCGTGAGGATCCGCACCAGGTCGTCGGGGGCGTCGCGCATCAGGTTGTGGCCGCCGTCCACGGCGAACACCCGCCAGGCGGGGTCCTCGCGCAGCCGTTCGTACGTGGTGGTGAAGGGGGACGGGCCGTCCCAGCCGGTCGCGTACGCGTACGTCCGCCGCCGCACCCGCTCCAGCCCGCCGGTCAGGCGCAGCGGCTGGAGCACCGAGGCCAGCGGGTGCGGCGTGGCGCGCGGGTCGAAGAACGGCAGGGGGCGGGTGGCGCAGCCGTCGCCGGTGACGTCCAGGTACCAGCGTCGCTCGTTCTCCGAGGCCAGGTCCCAGCAGGAGTCGCCGTCGCCGGGGACCATCGCGTCCAGGTAGACCAGCGCGGACACCCGCTCCGGCATCCGGTCGGCGGCGCCGGTGATGACCATGCCGCCGTAGCTGTGCCCGGCCAGCACCGCGTCGCGTACGTCCTCGGCGGCCAGCAGGGCGGTCAGGTCCTCGATGTGGGTGTCCAGGTTGACGGTGCCGCTGAGCAGGTGGGCCCGCTCGGCGACGCCGGTGAGGGTGATCGGCAGGACCCGGTGGCCCCGCCGGCGCAGCTCCGCGCCGAGGTCGGCGTAGCACCAGCCGCCGTGGCACATGCCGGGGACGAGGACGATGTCGGTCACGGTCGCTCCTGGAATAGATCGAACTGATCGGTACGATCCGGCGATCGTAGCAGTCATCGCACCGAACGGTACGATCCAAGTCATGCCGGTCCCCAAGGGCTCGACCATCGACCCCGCGCGCACCCGCGCCGCCATCCTCCAGGCGGCCACCGCCCTGCTGTACGAACGCGGCCTCGACGGCATCGGCGTCGCCGAGCTGTGCACCCGCCTCGGCGTGTCCAAGGAGACCCTCTACCGCCACTTCGGCACCAAGGACGGCCTGGTGGAGGCGGTGCTGGAGGCGCGCAGCGACCGGGTGATCGCCTGGGTGGAGGCGGCCGTCGCGGCGGCGGGCGACGAACCGGCCGCCCAGCTCGCCGCCGTGTTCGATGCCTTGCAGCACTGGTACGAGGAGCCCGCCTTCCGCGGCTGCGCCCTGGTCAACGCCGCCGCCCAGCACCACGTCCCGCAGGTACGCGCCATCACCGCCCGCCACCTGGGCCGCCACCTCACCCTGCTGACCGGCATCGCGGAGCGCGCCGGAGCCGCCGAACCCGGCCTGCTGGGCCGTCAGCTCCTCATGCTGGTCGAAGGCGCCACCGTCGTCGCCGCCCACCGCGACACACGCGGCCCCGGCGCCGAGGCACGCGCCGCCGCCCTCACCCTCCTCGCCGCCGCCCGCGAACGGCCGGGACCGGACACCTGAACCCGAGGACTTCCCGAGCATCGGCCCCCAGATCACGCCGCTGTCCTCGAACAGGTCAGGCGGCCACGACACCGAACCACCTCCCGTCCGGCCCCACCCGCATCCAGAAAAGCGCCCTCCGCGCCGGGCGGGCCTCCTCATCACGCGCCCGGCAGCCGGGCCCCATGACCAGCCTTCCCTGAGACGCGCGACGCGATGAGCCCCGGTCCTGTCGGAGGCTTCGGGCATGATGGCGGGCATGGCGTCATGGCAGGAGTTCGAGCGGCAGGCCCCCGAGCTGGGCGAGGTCGCGCGCCGGCTGGTGGAGGCCTACCGGCACAAGGTGCTGGCCACGTTGCGCAAGGACGGCTCGCCACGGGTCAGCGGCACCGAGACGACGTTGAAGAACGGCGAGCTGTGGATCGGGTCGATGGGCGGCGCGGTCAAGGTCCTCGACCTGCGGCGCGATCCGCGCATGGCCATCCACGTGACCTCGCGCGCCCCCGAGGGCGACGACCCGTCGTCCTGGGAGGGCGACGTCAAGCTGGCGGGACGCGCGGTGGAGGTCACCGGAGCGGACCTGCTCGCGGCACTGGAGGAGCCGGAGGAGGGGTCGCATCTGTTCCGGATCGAGCTGACCGAGGTGGCCTGGACCCACGTCGAGGGCGACGAACTGGTCATCGACTTCTGGCATGAGGGTTCGAGCCCACACCAGCTCCGCCGCCACTGACAACCCGTACCGACGCACGAACCGTACCGGCCGACACGTGCGTCCCGATCAGCGGACCGACCCGATCAGTGGGCCGTGCCACGTTCCCGCAGGATGCGCGCTGAGCTCTCGTCAGCGGGCAGGAACGCCTCCAGCCGCAGCTCCGCCAGCGTCACATCCACCGCCGTCGCGAATGACGTCAGCGTGGTGATGAGCCGCAACTCACCCTCCGGGACGCGCAGCCGCAGCGGCACGGCGAAGCCGAGATGCCCGGAAGGCGCCCCCAGCCCGGGCAGATAGCCGTCCAGCTCGGCGACGAACTCCTCCAGCTCCGGATCGGGGCTGCGGTCGAGCTGATCACGCAGGCTGCCGGTGATGTGGCGGCCCCACTCGGCCAGGTTCGCCACCCGGCCGGCCATGCCGTCAGGGTGCAGCGCCAGGCGGAGTACGTTGACCGGGGGTTTCAGCAGCTCCGGGGCCGCGCCCTCGCACAACACCCCGAAGGCCGCATTGGCGGCGACCAGCAGGCCGTGCGGCCGCACGACGACCGCAGGACAGGGCAGATGGCCGTCGAGGATGCGGTCCAGCGCCTCGCGTACCGGGCCGAGCTCGGGCGCGTCCAGCGACGACTCCGCGTAGACCGGCGCATAGCCGGCGGCCAGCAGGAACGTGTTCCGCTCCCGCAGTGACAGGCCCAGCGACTCCGCCAGCCGCACCACCATGGCCCGCCCCGGCCGCGAACGCCCCTGCTCCAGGAAGCTCAGATGCCGCTGCGTCGTGTCGGTCCTGATGGCCAGGTCGAGCTGACTGAGGCGGCGACGCGCACGCCAGCGCCGCAGCTCATGAGCGAAGTGGTTGGGCTCGGCCGACACCGTCATGAACCCATTCATACCGAACGGCGTCCGTCGCGCGATTCCCTACAGGGAATCGCGACACCGCACTCGTCCGGCGCACACTGCCGGTCATGAGCAACCTCATCGAGATCAAGGAATGGGCCGGCCGCTACGTCGCCCAGTGGAACGAACCCGACCCGGACCGACGCGCCGCCCTCATCCGGGAGCTGTGGGCGCCCGACGGCGTCCAGGTGCTGGTCGATCCGCCGCAGGCGGTCCGGGAGGAGGCGGCGAGGCTGGCGTTCCCGGTGCCGCCGCTGGAGGCGCGTGGCCACGACGGCCTGGACGCCAGGGTGCGGCGGGCCTACGAGATGTTCGTCGCGCCGGGGGAGCACGTCTTCCAGGCGGAGGGGGAGCCGTTCGCGCTGCTGCCCGGCCTGATCGCCGTACGCTGGTCGATGGTGTCGACCAGCACCGGCGAGACCGCCGGCGGCGGCCTGGACCTCCTGGCCCTGGACGACGACGGCCGCATCCGCACCGACCACCAGTTCATCGGCACGAACTGACAGCGCCACCGCCCTACCGCGCCGGGGGCCGGGGTGAGGCGGAATGGCGGCGTCACCCGCCTGTCTCGGCGCCGAAGCAACCCCGATAGACGGGTGGCACCACACCCGCCCCAGCCCCCGGCACCGCCTCATACCGCCCCAGGCATCGCCACACACCGCCCCGGACGGCACCACACACCCACGCCAGGGGCCGTGCCGAGTACCTGCACCGAAGCGGCGCCGAACACCTGCGCCCGAGCCCGTGCCGCGCACCCGCGCAAAGCGGTACTGAGCACCTCCGCCAGAGCCCTTGCTGCGCACCCGCGCAAAGCGGCGCCGAACACCCGCGCCAGGCCCGTGCCGCGCACCCATGCCAGGGCCCGTGCTGTGCACCGCCCGCGCGCCAAAGCGGTGCTGAGCACACACGCACGCACCAGGGCCCGTGCCGCGTACCTGCACCCAGATGGCGCTGAGCCCACGCACCAGGGCGGCACCCGGCACCTACCTCGGAACGGCACTGGACTCCGCGCGCCGAGCCTGTGCCGCCCACCTCCCATCAGGGCGGCGCCACCACGGGAACAGAAAAACAACAGCAACTTAATTAAGATTCTTATACACTCCTCCAGTGCCGTCCACACCGCAGCCCGGCGAGCTCGATGTCGCCCATCTGACCTCCGTGCTGGAGGAGTTCACCCGGATGTTCATCCGCCTGCCTGCCGTGCAACGGCTGAGCTTCACCACGCTGTCGGTGCTCCACACGCTGGCCGGGCAGGGCCCCAAACGTCTCACCGAGCTGGCCTCGAGCGAGCAGGTCACCCAGTCCGCCATCACCCAGATGGTCACCAAGCTGGAACGCGACGGCCTGGTGGAGCGCCGGCCGGACCCGTCGGACCGTCGCGCCGTGCTCGTCGACGTCACCGCGGCCGGCACCGCGATCGTGCACGGGCGGCGCGCCGACCGCAGAGCGCATCTCGCAGAGCTCACCGGCGAGCTCACCCCCGCCGAGCGCGCGACCATCGCAGCCGCCCTGCCCGCCCTGGCCCGCATGAGCGAGGTGAACAGGCGGCTCGCCGGCGAACCCGACGTACCGGACAGGAGAAGATGAGCATGCCCACACCGGAGCCCGCCGCACGCGGGAACCGCCCGTTCCCCTTGGAACCCACGCCGATCCACGTGCCCGACGACGTCCTGGACGACCTGCGCCGCCGCCTGGAGCTCACCCGCTGGCCCACCGACGCCGGCAACGAGGATTGGTACTACGGAGTCAACGCGGCCTACCTGCGTGAGCTCGTCGACTACTGGCGCACCGGCTACGACTGGCGCAAGGCCGAGGCCGCGATCAACGCCTATGAGCACTACTGGGTGACCGTTGACGGCGTACCGGTGCACTTCATGCGCCGCCCCGGAGTGGGCCCCAACCCGACGCCGCTGATCCTCACCCACGGCTGGCCGTGGACGTTCTGGCACATGTCCAAGGTCGTGGACCCGCTCGCCGACCCGGGCGCTCACGGCGGCGACCCGGCCGAGGCGTTCGACGTGATCGTGCCTTCCTTTCCCGGATTCGGATTCTCCGGCCCGCTGCCCGCCCGTCCGGACATGAACTTCTGGAAGGTCGCCGACCTCTGGCACACGCTCATGACCGGCGTCCTCGGCCACGACCGGTACGCCGCCGCCGGCTGCGACGTCGGCGCGCTGGTCTGCGGGCAGCTCGGCCACAAGTACGCCACCGAGCTGTACGGCATCCACATCGGCTCGGGCCAGATGCTGACGATGTTCAACGGCGACCGGGCCTGGGACCTCAGCGGCGGCCGGCCCATCCCCGAAGGGCTGCCGGCCGACGTTCACGCCCAGGTCGTGGCGTTGGACAGGCGCTTCGCCGTGCACCTGGCCGCGCACGTGCTGGCCCCGAGCACGTTGGCGTACGGGCTGTCGGACTCGCCCGCCGGACTGCTCGCCTGGATCCTCGAACGCTGGATCAAGTGGAGCGACAACGGCGGCGACGTCGAGACCGTCTTCACCAAGGACGACCTCCTCACCCACGCCATGATCTACTGGGTCACGAACTCGATCGGCACGTCCATCCGCACGTACGCCAACAACAACCGCTACCCGTGGACCCCCTCCCACGAACGGTGGCCACCCGTGGAGGCGCCGACCGGCATCACGTTCGTCGGCTACGAGAACCCGCCCGGCGTCACCACCGACCAGCGCGTCCAGCACTTCCTCGAAAGCGGCCGGGCCGCCTGGTACAACCACGTCAACCTCACCGTCCACGATCACGGCGGCCACTTCATCCCCTGGGAGATTCCGGAAGAGTGGGTGGACGACCTGCGCCGAACGTTCCGGGACCGCCGCTGACCACGAGCTTCTTCTTGTGCCGCAAGTCGCGTCACCCGTCCCCTTGTCCCCTTGTCCCCTTGTCCCCTCGGCACGGGCACTGCTCTCACCCGCCTGAGCTTCTGCGGTACGGCAGTCTGAGCCTCCGCGGTATGGCAGTAGCCGGTCATGACACCTGAACTTCCCGTCTCCGGAACCGGCTCCCTACGCCCAGGGGGCCGGCCGGCTGCCTGAGCCCGAGCTCGGCGGCCCTGCCCCAGGCTCGGCTGTCCCTGCCTCGGGCCGCACTGCCTCGGGCTGCACTGTCTCGGGCCCGGCTTTCCGCTCCCGAAGCCCTCAGGGCCGGGCTTGCGCTTCCTCCGCTCGGATCCGAGGCTCAGCTGGCCGCGCCCGTTCGTACGCGTGGAACGCGCCCCAGCAGACGCACAACGCCAGCGCGAACGCCGGTAACCAAGCCAGCCTGGCCAGCACCCAGGACGGTTCGCCGGGGACGGTGTGCAGGCCGAGCAATGGGCGGCCGGCGAGCAGCCCGAGCGTGGTGACCGCGATCATCGCCGTCTGGTGCCAGAGAAAGATCGTCATCGCGGACAGGTTCGCCAGCACCACGAACGCCCATAAAGCGGGTCGCGCCAGCATCCGCCGTAGCGGATCGCGTAGGAGGAGCGCGGCTCCGCACTGGGCCAGCCCGAACGCGACCGCCGCGAGCGTGGGCGGGGACTGGTTCGAGATCGGGGCGCCCGGCACTCCCACCATGGAAGCCGGATAACCGGCCCACACGATCAGCACGGCCGCGACGGCCGCGCCACCGGCCAGCAGCGCCCACCCGGTCGTCCGCTCGTTCAGCCGGTCACGGGCCCAGGCCGCCCCCAAGCAGTACGGCACCAGCCACCCCGCCGCCAGGTTCACCCATCCCACCCACTCAGGCCCGCCCCATCCGAAGCGCACCAGGTCGACGAGCGCGACCACGGCGAGTGGCCACGCCGGATGCAACCGGGCGACCAGCGGTGTCAGCGCCGTCAGCCCGGCGTACACCAGCAGGAACCACAACGGAGACCACACCAGCTTGGCCAGCGCCTGCACACTCTTGAAGTCGGCGCCCGAGGCGAGCATCACCAAGGCCACCACGCTCCACACCACCGCCACGGCCGCGACCGGCCGCAGCAGCCGCGCCGCACGCGCCCGCAGCCACCGCCCGTAGCCGACACCGCGAGCGCGCGCGGAGGCGTGACTCCTGGCGGTCATCTGGCCGCCTACCAGGAAGAAGAGCGCCATGGTCTGCAGGATCCACGACACTGGGGCGAGGTACGGCATGTCACGCAGTGGACTGGCGACCCGCACGCTGCCGCTCTCGACGACCAGCGCGCTCACCAGCCAGTGGCCGAGCACCACACCGCCGATGGCCAGGGCGCGCAGGGCATCCACGCTGCGGTCACGCCCGGCCGGCGTCGTATCCTCGATCTTCTGCACGAGATCACGCACGTCCGACCACCTCCAGCGGCATCTGTACGTGTCCGCCCCCGCTCGGCGACATGCGTGCGTGCCCGCCCAGGTCCTGTCCCGCGCCCTGCCCCGCGTCCGAACGCGCCTGCGGCGTGACGCGGGCGCTCGATGCCGTGCCCGGCCCCTGATTCCTTGTGCTGCTGGTGAGCAGTTTCGCGGCCGCGTCCGCTGATCGTGCCGCGGTTTCGTCCGATGCTCTCGGGTGTGGCTCTGGTGTGGTCAGGGGCGATCTCTGGTCTGTCTGAAGGGCTGCGGTGTCTGGTCGGGAGCGGCCGGGGTCGGCCTGGAGGGGATCCAGGCCTGTGATGATCCGTGCGATGTTGTGCAGGGACAGGGAGCCGTCCGCCAGGTAGTCGCTGTGGCCACCGTCGCCTGCCACGAAGACCCGCGCGCCGAAACCGGGAGAGACCGGGTCGGCGCCCAGACCGAGGGTGACGAAGGGCAGGTGCAGACGGGTGTGCGGCACCAGGCTGATCCAGTCGTGGCTGGCGCGGCCCGCCCAGACAGCCGCCGAGGTCCGCAACTCGCGGACGTTCTCCACGCCGACGCCCGGGCTGCCGGTCAGCATGATGCGGGCGACTTCCAGGTCAGGTGTGGCGCGTGCGCACACCACTCCGCCGTACGAGTGGCACAGCAGCGACACTCCGCCAGCGCCCTTGGTCTCCGTCAGTTGCCGGACGAAGCCGCGCAGTTCGGTGGCGCCCTTGTCCGCCAGGTCGGACGTGAGCGTGTCCAGACTCATCGTCGCCGGCGTCCGATAACCGAGCCAGGCGACGACCGCGTACCTCTCGCCGAGCGCTTGGTGCAGGCGGAGCGCGCCGCCGCGCAGCAGCCCGTACTTGTCGAGATTGGTGTCGGCGCCGGGAACCAGGACGGCGACGTGCTCCGCCGTCGCCAGATCGCCGAAGATCTCCACGACCCGCCCGCCGTCCCGGCCGTCGAAGGACAGGAACCTGCGGCCGGGATCGGCCATGACCCGCAGCGCCGTGGCCCGCCGCAGGTGGCCATGACGGGTGGCCGCGTCCGCGGCGGCCAAGACGTCGCTCCGACTGGTGGCGTATCTGGCCGCCAGGGCCTGTGCGGTCAGCTCTGACAGTGGGGTCGCGCTCGCGGGGACGGGCGCGGGCACCGCCGCTGGATGCGCCGCGCCGATCACCGGCACCGCCACCGCGGAGGCGACGGACAGGGACAGCAAGGCACGGCGTAGCCGGAGAAGGTTCGACTGGATCACGCGTTCGAGAGTGCCGTGGCGGGACGCTGCGGCGCATCGGACCGTCGTCTGCTCTTTTCGCGGCTCAGGCAGACCACGGTTGTACGACCTGGGTCCGATGCGCGAGCAGGCCGTTCACGCATACGATCCGGTCATGCACGCTCCGTATCGGAGGCTGGAGACGCCCCGCCCATCTATGGTTCAGCCCTGGCCCTCGACGTCGTCCAGCAGGTCGAGTACGCGCCACAGCGCCGGATTGGCCGATCCGGGGTTCCAGACGGCATGCAGCTCCACCGGGTCGATGCTGCCGTCGTTCTCGGTCGCGGGCTCGTCGCCTTCGTTCCCGGTCATCGGATTGCCGCTACGGCTTCCGGAAGGAGGGCTGCCGCCGCCGTGGACGAGGTCCCTGAACACCACGCCCTCAATGCCGAGGGAGCGCGCGCTGGCGGGCACGAGTGCCACGCCCCGCCCTGCGGCCACGAGCAGCACCGCGGTGAGGATCTGGTGCACCTGCTGCTCGGCCCTGGGCCGCACGGCGGACAGGAAACGGACGGTGAGCTCGTGGAAGTAGCGCGACCGTACGGGGTGATAGCTGACCATGGGCAGGCCGGCGAAGTCTTCGGGTGCGAGCGGCCGGTCGAGCGCGGCCAGCACGTGGCCTGTCGGCACCGCCGCGCACAGCGGCTCGCGGAAGATCACTCGCGAGTCGATCCCGGCCAGGTGGTACGTCGGCCGGGCAGCATTTATGTCGGTCGATGGGCGGGTCGCCGCCGGGTGGACCGCATCGATGGGCACGCGGGCCAGGTCCAGTTCGGAAGAGACGCCGGCCACCGTCGGGTCGGACGGTGGGCGGGCCAGGTCCCGGTCGGCAGAGATGTCGGCCACTGTCGGGCCGGACAGTGGGCGGGGCAAGCCAAGGCGGGACGGTGCGTGGGGCGTGCCAAAGCCGGATGGTGCGTGGGGCGTGCCAAAGCCGGATGGTGCGTGGGGCGTGCCAAAGCCGGACGTTGGGTGGGGCAGGTCGAAGGGTGGGCGGGCCAGGCCCAGGTCGAGCTCGCCGCGCAGGATGCCGTCCATCTGCCTGGCGGTCACCTCTTCGTGGAGGATGACGTCGACCTCCGGCAGCCGCTCGGCCAGCAGGCGCAGGAGCCCGCCCAGCACGCTGATCGCCGAGACGGCGGTGAAGCCGAGCCGCAACGTGCCGCTGGCACCGGCGGCGATTCGGCGGGCGCGGTCGCCGGCGGTCTCGACCAGCGTGAGCATGTGACGGGCGTCCTCCAGGAAGCCGCGCCCGGCCTCGGTGAGGATCACCCGCCGGTTGTCGCGTTCGAGGAGGGTCACGCCGATCGCGCGTTCGAGCTTCTGGATGTGGCGGCTGAGCGGCGGCTGCGTCATGCGGAGGCGTTCGGCGGCGCGGCCGAAGTGCAACTCCTCCGCGACCGCCACGAACGCCCGGATCTGGTCAAGCGTCACCATCGTCCGGCCTCACCGTTCGGCACGCAGCTCGGCGGCGACCGCCCGCTCGCGCAGTTGCGCCGCCTCCGCCCGAGCCGCCTCCAGCTCCGCCCGCAGCTCCTCGATTCGCACCCGTTCCATGCGCAACTCGATCCGCGCATGGTCGAGCTCCTTGGCGACCGCTTCCGCGCGCGTCTTCTCCTCGGCCGCCGCTGTTCTGGCCGCCTGGACGGAGGCGAGGTCCCGGCCGGCCTCGGTGGCCGCCAGCTCGGCCATCAGGGCTCGTTCCAGGGCTCTTTCTCGTTCCTGTGCTGCGGCTTCCTCTCGTGCGCGGGCCGCGATCAGCTCGCGCTCGGCCCGCTCCTGCTTCTGGAGCGCGGCTTTCGCCTCCTTGCGCGCCTGCTCCTTCTCCGCCCGGTCGCGTCCGGCCTCCTTGCGGACGCGCTCGATCTCGGCCCTCGCCTCCTCCTGGGCGCGGGTCACCTCCGCCCGCGCCTCCTCGGCCCGCCGCTCGGCCAGCTCAGTCTGCCGTGCCGCCTCCTCGGCCCGCTGCTCGGCGAGCTTGGCCCGCCGCCCCGCCTCCTCTGCGGTCTGCAGAGCCTGCCGCTCGGTGCTGGCCGCCTCTCGCAACGCGGCGAGCGCCTGCTCCCGGGCCCGTTCGGCGTCGTTGAGCGCGGTCTCCTTCTCGCTCTCCGCCTCCTCCAGGCGAACGCGCATCTCGGCTGTCTGCCGGCGGGCGTGCTCGGTCGCCTCCCTCGCCAGTCGCACCTGCTCGAACGCCTGCTCCCGTTCCGTACGTGCGATCGCCACCCGCGCGTGCGCCTCGGCCTGCACCGCGCTCAGTTTCGCCTCCACGCCGGCGGGGCTGAGCTCCTCGGCCAACGCCCGCGCCAGTGGCTCGATGGCCGCCGTCAGGCCGCTCTCCATCCGGTCGTACAGCTGCTCGGCCCTCGCCAGGGCGCCCTCCAGGCCGGGGGTCGCCCTGCGCAGCTCCCGGTCCCGCTTGGCCGCCGCCTGGCAGTTCTTCTCCGGACAGTACGACTTGGGCCTTCCGCGGCCTCGACGCTGCTCGATCGGTGCTCCGCAGTGCTTGCAGGGTGTCACGACAGCCGTCTCCGAAGCCACACGCAGACCCTAGCATTTTTATTTTCCAGAAATTTAAAACCAAAAAATGTGAAGTTGACGGGTGACCTTCGGGTGGGGGGACGAGGTCGTGCTGGTGCGGCCTCCGTACAACGCTTGGGTGTCGGGTACGAGGGAGGTCACCCTTGCCTGTGTCCATCTGTCCGGCTCCGGTGTCGAAGAGATCCACGCCCACGACCAGCAGATCCGTGTTGTGGGTGGTGGGCGTCGCATGTCGCTCGTCGTCTCATAGGCCGCGCCCGACTCTGCATGCCCTGTCCCCAATAGCAGGCGGCTGCACAGCCATGCGGTACGGCAGAGAGGCGGTATACCTCTGCCGAGCAGGAGCGGCGGGAGCGGTCACGGCTGGAGTCGGCGGGCGGTTCGAGGACGGGCAGTCCACTCGGGAGGTCGCTCGTGAACTGCGAGTTCACAAGCGATCAGTGTCCCGGTGGCGTAGCGCCTGGTTTCAAGGTGACTCATTCGGCGAGCCGGTGGTAGCAAATCAGGGCGGCGGCGGCGATAGCGACGGAGGACGCGAAGTGGTCGGCTCGACGCTCGTAGCGCCGGTGTGAACGGCGACAACCGGCCCGGTCAGCCAGGAGAAGGTGCGCTCCACCACCCAGTGATGGCGTCCTAGCCGCTGGCTGGAGTCGATGCCTCGACGGGCGATGCGGGGAATGATGCTCCGGCGGCCGTGCACGAAGGACCGCAACACCGGATAGTCGTAGACCTTGTCCCTGGGGAGCTTGCCGGGGCAGCGGCGGCGTCGCCCGCGGCGGGAACGAACGGGCGGGAGCTGCCCACCAGCGGTTCCAGCGCAACGCTGTTGTGGAGGTCGGCAGCACTGATCGGGAGAGTGAGGGCAGGCCGGTCCGTTCGGTGATGAGGTGGATCTTCGACCCCCTCTTGCCGTATCGGCAGGATTCGGACGTGTCAGCTCCCCCCTTTCATCGCTCGCGCGCTGACGGAGCCGAGCGCGCACCGCGACCAGTCCAGTTCACCGCGCGCACCGAGCTTGGTCAGCAGGACCCGGTACAGCTTGGCCCACACCCTGGAGGTGCTCCACTCGGTGAAGAGGCGGTGCATCGGGTGCCAGGAGGCGCCGAAGGCAGGCGGCAACTGCTGCCAGGCACACCCGGTGGTGGCCACGTACATGATGGCCGTCGGGATCGTCCGATCGTCGACCGCCACCTTGGGGTCGTGTCGGCGTTGGCGGAACCACCTGCTGGAACACAAGCCGTCGAAGGCCCAGCCTCCTGTGGTGCGCCTCCTGTCAGGCAGACTCTTGCCGGTCATGACTCAGTAGCCCGGCGCAACCAGCCTTGGGGCATGGATGTCCCATTCAAGCCAGGAGGATGCGACTGATGTCAGAGGCTGAGTTGAATGCTACGGTCACAAGATGACAGAGCCAATCCCGTCACCCTCGGATGTCGCTCGTAATCGCCGGATAATACTATATACAGATATTGTTTCCGGCATCTTACTGGTTGGAACGGGAGCCTTGTTATTCATCGCTCGCCACGTAGTAACCCTCGGCCGTCTGTCGACCACCATGAACATAGTCGCGCAGGCATGTGCTCTAGGCGCAGCGTTCCTGCTGGTTGCGGCACTCTGGAAGCGGCCCCATCCGAGGGCGTTTCTTCTAAAGCCGATCCCCGGCGAGCGCGAGTCACCCGAGCAGTTGCGCGCGGAGGGCGTAGAGCGAACCCTGTACTGGAAATTGGCTCTGCTTCGGCCGGCTATAGCCATTCTCATCTTGGAGACTGCTCTGACATTTATATCCGCGGTCCTGCCCTTGTAAAATCGATCTAGCGACCGACACCCAAATGAGGTGGTCGAAGGGCCTCGTGTCGCCGGAGAAGCTGTCGAGTCAGCCGTGGGCGCGCTTTAGGTCGAGTTCGGCGGGTGTGCGCAGCCGAGACACGTCAGTGTTCGTCGTCGGTGGGGTCGCTGTCGATGGGAGGAGGGGGACGGTCTGGGCTGGCGGTGGGTGTCAGCTCTGGGTCATGTCAGGGCGTGTCGGTCGCGGAGGGTTTTGACGCCGTCGCCGGTGAGTTCGTCGCAGTACGCCGCGCGCCCGGTCATCGCCATGATGAGGGCCAGAGTGCTGCCGGACACCAGCGGCCCGGAGCCGGTGGTGAAGGGGCCGTCGTCGGCGGTGAGTCGCAGGCCCGCGATGCGTTTCTTGGCGGGGAGGACGAGGTCGGAGCCCTGGTAGTACTCGGCTGTGCGGGTGAGGGTTTCGATGGGGTAGTCGTGGCGGATGCCCAGCGGTCGCCGGATGTCCTCGGCGTGCACGATCGTCTCGCCCAGCATCGCCACGACCGGGAGAGGCGGTTTGGTGGTGCTCGTGATGACGCGCCGGAACCTGTCGTGCGTCTCGGCGGCGTTCGCGCCCAACTGTTCGGCCAGTCGCATGGCGACCTGCTTGTCGAAGTCGAACCGGTAGCGGATCACGCCCGCCATCCATCGCACGCTGTTGAGGCTCGCCCCCGCGATGAGGTGCGCGAGCACTTCGCGCACGGTCAGCCCGGCGCACAGCGATGGTGTGGCCCACTGCTCGTCGGTCAGCTCCGCGAGGTCGGCGGCCAGGGCGGCTCGCTCGGCGTGCACCAGCGGCCAGATGCCGGCCCCGCGGCCGTTCCTTGCGTCCGGCTGCGGATTCGGTGTGCCGGACGGCTTCTCGTGGTTGGTCACAGTTGTCCTTGCGTCGGGTCGATAAGGGTATTCGAAGGTGAGGACTCTCGCCGCGGGGTGAAATCGTCGCTCATCGGCGAAGTTCGTTGTCGGTCTCGCGTCGGCAGGCGTTCCAGGGGTTTCGGGGATGTATGCGTTTCGCATAGAGTTTGGGGATGGAATCGGTGCTTGAGGCGACGATCAACGAGTGGCATGCGAGCGTGAACGACGCCGACCTGCGGCGTTCGGCGCGAGTGGTCGGCGACCCCATCGTGGTCCTGGGTCCGAAGGGCGCCGGGCCGATCACGCCGGGACAGTTCGCGGAGTGGGTGGAGCGCTCGGGGATCACCTTGCGCCCCCGGTCGTGGCATCCGGTCAGCGAGCGGCTCATGGTCGTGGAGGAGGACGCCACCTGGCCGGGCAGCGGGACCGCGACCCGCGTGGCGACGGTGTTCCGGGTGGCGGACGGGAAGGTGACGGCCGCGCTGCGGCTGCCGGATCTCCGGCAGGCACTGGAGCTGGCCTACATCTGCCGCGAGATGGCGGCCACCGAATGAGCGACCCGGGGCCGGGGCAGGTGCTGTTCGCGTTCGTACGGTACTGGTCGCGCAGGCCCCAAGTCGGCGACCCCGAGTTGGCCGAGCGGGGGCGGCTCGTGCTCGTCGCCGAGGCCGTCCACGCGCTGACCGGGCATGGGGTCCCGGCCACGGTCAACGCGGTCGCCCACGAGATCGGCATCGACCAGAGCGGCGCGTCGCGGCTGGTCAGGAGCGCGAGAGAGGCCGGCTACCTGACCATGGGGGTCCCGGACGCGGACGGCCGCCGGCGCCGGGCCGCGCTCACCCCGGCCGGTCTGGCCCTGCTGGATCACGCCCATGACTGGCAGGAGCAGGTCTTCGACCGGCTGACCGAGGGCTGGAGCGAGCGGCGCCGCCGCGACTTCCGGCAGGCGATGACGGAGCTGATGGAGCGGTCCTGCGCCCTGGACCCATGATCCGGCGACCAGGGCCGCCGTTCAGGGCCGCTGTTCAGGGCGGGCATTCCGGTCGCGTTCTGCGTACGGAGAACTCCAGGCGTAGCGACCCGTCGGCGGGCAGGGCTATCGCGCGCGCCCATGGATCGCTCGCCCAGCAGGCGGGCAGGAGGAAGTACCGCTGGTTGGAGTGGATCAGCAGGCGCAGGCCGGTGTAGCGGTAGCGGTACATGGCGGCGGGGTCCGGCAGCTCAGTCTCCTTGATCCCCGGGCCCTCCAGGTGCAGCCGCCTGGCCGCGTACACCACCGTGCTGGGCAGCCCCGCGGAGTCCACCCGGTACTGGAGGGCGGCCTCGGCGCCGCGCCGCTGCGCGTACAGGGTGACCGCCCACAGCAGCAGGACCAGCAGGAGCGCCGCGCAGACCGTACGCCGGACGAGCTGGTCGGCGGAGGAGCTCGCCGGCCGTGGATGGATCCGCCGGCGCAGGGAGTCGCCGTAGACGAGGACGAAGACGCCGATTCCCAGGCAGAAGGGCACGACGTAGAACGGCGCCCGCCACCAGCTGGCCATGGCCACGATCCCCACCGCGACGCTCACGGTCCCGAGCACGGCCATGACCGTGATCACCCGCGTCATGGCCGTACGGTGCCTGTCCGCCGACCGCAGCAGCCACCGGTGCGCCGTGGGCGCGATCAGGGCCAGCACCAGGAGCAGGATCAGCGGCTCTATCGCCGGCGCGACGCTGCGCAGCACGTATTCCTGGAACGACAGGCCCAGCATGCTCTGCTCGATGCCGAGACCGGCGTACATGGTGTTGGCGCGGACGGCCCCGACGTACATCATGACGGCCGCGACGAAAGTGGTGGGCGTCACGACGTGGGCGAGGACGGACCAGACACGGGTGAGGTCCTGGGCCGGCCCGGTGTCGTCACCTCCGGGGTCGTCCGTGGGAGGCGGTCCGGTCACGACTCGTCCGGTGCCGGGCCGTCGCCGGTGTCCTGCTGCGTGGGGTGGCCGTCGCCGGGAGTCTCGACGGGTGCCTCGGAGGGCGGCGCGGAGGGGGCTTCCGTGCCGGGCGTGGGCCCGTTCGGGGAGGGCGGCGACGGGGCGGAGGACGCGGACTGCGTACCGGTGGGCGGGAGCGTCGCGCATTCCGGGAGGGCGGCGGGATCGGGGGCCACCGAGCACGCGTCCCTGAGGAATTCCGGCGGCAGGCCGCCGAGCCGTTCGAGAGCGGCGCGGGCCCGCAGGGCGGTGGCGCGGTCGCCCTCGGCGGTGGCGGCGACCAGCAGCGTGTGGTTGAGCATCCGCAGGCCCGGCCGGCGCATCCGGCGATTCAGGTTGGAGCTCTGCCGCTCCGCCTGACGGGCGTCGTTGAGCGCGTCGTTCATCAGCCCCTGGTTGGCCTTCGCCGCCGCCTCGCAGACCTTCGCGATCGCCCGCGTCTCGGGTGAGCTGTCGCCGGAGGACGCCGCGCGGCCCATCCTGTCCGCCGTGCCCGCGAAGTCGTGGCTCTGCCCCATCTGCTGACAGTCGAGCCCTACCTGGACGGTGGCTTCGGGGAGGTCGCCGCTGTCCTGGTCGGTGACGAGCTCCTCGTCGGGGGTGATGACCGGCCGGGCCTGCCGGGGGGCGCCAGGTCCGGCCTCTCCCGAGCCGCCCCCGGACCCGCTGTCGCCGCAGCCGCCCGTCAGCGCCAGCGCGGCCGCGAACGCCGCCACCGCGGCAGGCAAGGTCCTCCGCACCGTTTCCTCCGATGGCTCGCCGGTGTCAGAACCAGGTCGTACCTCGGGGGAGCGGACGCCACTCCGGGCAGGGCGTACCGATCACCGGATGCTGCCGATTCCTTGCCGCCGGTCCTCGTGCGGCTCGACCAGGCGGGTGAGCAGGTCGATCAGGTGCTCGCGGTCGGCCGGTGGCAGCGGGGCGAGGAACTCCTCCTGGGCGGCGGCGATCAGCCGGTCGAGCTCGACGAGCCGCGCGCGCCCGGCCGGGGTGATGGTGATGATGTTGCGCCGGCGGTCTTCGGGGTCGGGCGCGCGTTTGAGGCAGTCCCGTTCGGCGAGGTCGTTGACGATCGCCACCATGTCGCTGCGGTCGATGCCGGTGCGGCGGACGAGGCCGGCCTGGCTGGCCGGGCCGTACTCCTCCAGCGTGGCGAGCAGGGCGTAGTGGTAGCGCCGGACGCCGGCCTGGGCGAGCGCCCGGTCCACGATCCGGTTGGCCGTCAGTGCCGCCTGGTTCGCCAGCCTGCTCGGCAGGCCGCGCAGCCGTCGCGGCGGCGCTTCCTCGGGGATGTTCACGAGCGCAAATCTAGCAATCGTTGGACAGACCCACGATTATCTGTATTGTTGGTCCGGCCAACATTGGACCTACCAACAGATTGACGAGGGATCATCGACATGCCGGAAACCCCCACAGGGACCTGGGCCGGTCGCGTCCGCGACGACGACCGGGCCGGCGCCTTCACCAACGACCTCGTGACCCTGGGCGCGCGCGTCCGGGGCCGCACGCTCTACCCCGGCGACGAGGGCTTCGCGGAGAGCTGCTCGGGCTGGCTGCTGACGGTCGAGCACCGGCCCGCGGTGGTCGTGGAAGCCGCCGACGCGGGCGACGTGGCCACCGCCGTACGGTTCGCCGCGGACACCGGACGCCCGGTCGCCGTCCAGTCGACCGGGCACGGCGCGTCCGTGCCGGCGGACGGCGCCGTCTTCATCGCCACCGGGCGGCTGCGCGAGCTGTCGGTGGATCCGCGCGCAGGCACCGCCCGGATCGGCGCCGGCCTGCGGTGGGGCGAGGTGCTCGCGGCGACGGCCGAGCACGGCCTGGTGCCGCTCTGCGGCTCCTCCGACCAGGTCGGGGTGATGGGCTACCTGACCGGCGGCGGGCTCCCGCTGGCCTGCCGCACGTACGGCTTCGCCGCCGGCCACGTCCGCTCGCTCGACCTCGTCACCGCCGACGGCCGGCTGCGCACCGTCTCGCCGACGCGCGAACCCGACCTGTTCTGGGCGGTACGGGGCGGCAAGAGCAACTTCGGCGTCGTGGTCGCGGCCGAGATCGAGCTGCTGCCGCTGCGCACCGTCTACGGCGGCGAGCTCCACTTCCCGGTCGAGGACGCCGGGCGGGCCGCCCACGTGCTCGGCTCCTACCTGGCGTGGGCCAAGGAGCAGCCGGAGGAGATGTCGTCCTCGGTGACGCTGATGCGCTTCCCCGACGCGCCGCAGGTGCCCGAGGAGTTCCGCGGCCGTTCGCTCGTGCTGGTCCGGGTGGTCTGCATGGGGGACGAGGAGCGGGGGAGGCGGCTGGTGGAGCCGCTGCGCGCGCTCGGGCCCGGCAAGGACACCTGCCGGGCGATGCCGTACCCGGAGATCGCCGGCATCTACCAGGACCCCAAGAACCCGGTCATGGTGCACCTGCGCAGCGCGCTGACGTACGAGCTGGACGAGGAGGCCGTGGCGGAGCTGGTGTCGTTCATCGACCCGGCGGCGCCCGGAGGGCCGTTCCCCGGGATCGAGCTGCGTCACCTGGGCGGAGCGCTCGACCGGCCGCCCGCCCGGCCGCACGCGGTCAGCACCCAGGGCGCGGCCTTCCACCTGTGGCTGCGGATGCCCGCCCCGCCCGAGCGGGCCGACGCCGTACGCGGAACGGCCGACGAGGTGCTGCGCCGGCTGCGGCGATGGGACACCGGCGCCCAGCTCCCTGGGTTCCAGTTCGACCACGACTCGGCCCCCGACCGGGTCGGCCGCGCCTACGCCGAGGAGACCTACCGGCGGCTGGCCGCGCTCAAGGCGGTCCACGACCCGGACCACCTCTTCCGGATCAACCACACCATCCCGCCGGCGCCCGCCGAGGGGATTGCGTGACGCCCACGGGGTAGCTGCCGTCCCGTGGAGGCAGTTGCCCGACACCGGACCGACGCCAAGGAGCAGCCCATGCGACAGCCGTGGACCTCACTCACGAGGTCGGGACTGGCCGCGGCCTTCGGCGCGGCGGCCCGCCTTCGGCACGGGCGGCCGCTCCACACGTCCGGGGTCGTCCTCGACGCGCACCTGCGGCTGCACGGGACGCCGGAGCCGTGGGGGGTGCCCTTCCTCGACCAGCGGATGGACCTGCGGGGCATCGCCCGTCTGTCCCGCTCCGTCGGCGTGCCGCCGCCGTTTCCCGACATCCTCGGCCTCGCGCTGCGCTGGGAGCAGGACGACTCCACCACCGCCGACCTGCTGCTGGCCACCACCGGGCGCACCTCGCTCGGCAGACGGCTGCTGCGGCCGGCGACCCGGTGGACGGGGCTCTACAGCTCCCTGTTCCCGTACCAGGCGGGCGAGCGGCGGGTGCTGCTGGGCGCGCTGCTGCACACGCCGGTGCGGCTGCCCGCCATGGTCGACGTGCTCGCCCAGGTCGCCGAGCACGGCCCGATCGGCGTGGCGCTCCTCGCCGCCGCCCCGTCGGGGCCGTGGCGGCCGTTCGGGCAGGTGCGCCTGTCCGCGCCGGCGCTGACGGACGCGGACCTTCCGACGCGCTTCAACCCGCTCCGCCACCCGATCGCGGGGCTGCCCCCGGCGAGCTGGCTCAACGACGTGCGCGACGCCGCCTACACCTCCGCGCAGCAGGTGCCCGACCTCCCGGAGAAGGCCCGCCACCTCAGCGGCGTCAGCTGACGCCTGACCGCCGGCCGCGCGTGCTCCGTCTGGCCTGTACAGCGTTCCTTATGATCCCTTAACATCTGGGATCCTAAAGTGCTAGCAGGCTAGATAAATGGAGAAGCCGGTGATCGAGTTCCATCTGGACGCCAGGTCGGGTGTCTCGCCGTACCTGCAGCTGGTCCAGCAAGTACGGCACGCGCTGCGGCTCGGCGTGCTGCGCGAGGGCGACCAGATGCCGACCGTCAAGGAGGTCGTGGCGCATCTGGCGATCAACGCGAACACCGTCCTCAAGGCCTACCGGGAACTCGAGCACGAGGGCCTGGTGGCGGCCCGGCCGGGGGTGGGGACGTTCGTGACGGCGACGCTCACCGACGCCTCGCTGGCCGCGCACGGCCCGCTGCGACAGGAACTGCGGCGCTGGCTGGACAAGGCCCGCCGCGCCGGCCTCGACGACGAGAGCATCGAGGCCCTCTTCATGACCACCTTTCGGACCACCGCTCAGGAGGACATAGCGTGAACGCTGTCCTGCAGGCCCAGGGACTGGGCAGGAAATACGGCAGGCGCTGGGCGCTGCGCGAGTGCACCATCGACCTCCCGGCGGGCCACGTCGTGGGGTTGGTGGGTCCCAACGGGGCCGGCAAGACGACCCTGCTGAAGCTGGCCAGCGGCCAGCTGGAGCCGACGGCGGGCACGATCACCGTGCTGGGCGGCCGTCCCGCCGGCGGCCCGCCGCAGCTGGCCAGGGTCGGGTTCGTCGCCCAGGACACCCCCGTCTACGCCGGGCTGAGCGTCGCCGACCACCTGCGATTAGGCGAACGGCTCAACCTCCGCTGGGACGCCGCCATGGCGCGGGACCGGATCGCGACGCTCGGCCTCGACCCCGCCCAGCGGGCGGGCAGGCTGTCGGGCGGCCAGCGCGCCCAGCTCGCCCTCACCCTCGGTCTCGCCAAACGGCCCGAGCTGCTGCTCCTGGACGAGCCGGTCGCCTCGCTCGACCCGCTGGCCCGCCGTGAGTTCCTGCAGGGGCTGATGGAGGCCACGGCCGAGCACGAGTTCAGCGTGGTGCTCTCCTCCCACCTGGTCTCCGACCTGGAACGGGTGTGCGACTTCCTGATCGTGCTCGTCGACTCCCGTGTCCGGATCGCGGGGGAGGTCGACCGGCTGCTGGCGACCCACTACCGGCTCACCGGCGCGCGCCGCGACCCTGACCGGCTCCCCGCCGATCAGCACGTGGTCTGCGCGCGTCACACCGCCCGGCAGAGCACGTACGTGGTCCGCACCGACGGCCCCATCCACGACCCCGCCTGGACGGTCACCCGGCTCGGCCTGGAGGACCTCGTCCTCGCCTACATGGACCAGGACACCGTGGACCGGCGAGCCGCCCTGGAGGTGCGGCGATGATCTGGCTGACCTGGCGCCAGTTCCGCGGCTCCGCCGCGACGACGGCCGCCCTGCTCGTCGTCCTCGCCGTCGTCCTGGCCCTGACCGGCCCCCGCCTGGCCGCCGACTACTCGGCCGGGATCGCGGCCTGCACCCAGGACGGCACCTGCGACCGCTTCTACGACCGCTTCTTCGGCGGCCACGAGACCCCGTTCGTGGGCCTGACTCTCGTCGTGCTGCTCCTGCCCGCCCTCGCCGGGCTCTTCTGGGGAGCACCGCTGATCAGCCGCGAGCTGGAGGCGGGCACGCACCTGATGGTGTGGAACCAGAGCATCACCCGCAGCCGCTGGCTGGCGGTCAAGCTCGGCCTCATGGGCCTGACCGCCGCGACCTTCGCCGGCCTGTGCGGCCTCATGGTGACCTGGTGGTCCGACCCGCTGGACAAGTCGGCCGCCGAGAACCTGGCGCTGATGGCCCCCCTGGTGTTCGGCGCGCGCGGCATCGCCCCCATGGGGTACGCGGCCTTCACCTTCGTCCTCGGCGTGACCGCCGGCATGCTGGTACGCCGCACGCTGCCCGCCATGGCCCTCACCCTGGCCGTCTTCGCCGCGTTCCAGCTCGCCATGCCGCTGCTGGTCCGGCCCCACCTGATGCCCCCGATCACCTCGACCTTCGAGCTCGGCAAGACGAACGTGGACTCTATCGGCATCAACCGGGACCAAGGCGGATTCGTACAGATCCTCCTGAAGTCGGCCGTTCCCGGTCACGGGGGCGCCTGGGTCCTGTCCGCCGACCTGGTCGACGCGTCCGGGCGTACGGTCGGCACCGGCGGCGAAGGCGCCGTCAGGATCTCCACCACGTCGGGCCCCTGCGCGCCGTCGGCGGCCGGCGGGGACCGCTGCATCGCCGAGATCAACCGGCTCGGCTACCGGCAGCAGGCGACCTACCAGCCCCTTGAGCGGTTCTGGCCCTTCCAGTGGATCGAGACCGGGATCTACGCCCTGCTCACCCTCGGCCTGTCATGGCTCTGCTTCTGGTGGATCCGCAGGCGCCTGTCATGACCGCCATCCGGATCATGGCGGCCGGGCTCGCCCTCGCGTCGGCGGCGGCCTGCTCGGCGCCGGCGCCGCCGCGCGCCCAGGCGGGCACGGCCGGTACGGTCTGCGCCGCCCCCCGGGGCGCTCCCGGCGCGGAGACGGCCACCACCATCGACGTCATCCAGCAGGCCTACTTCTGCATCCTCGGCAACTACTACGGCGGCGCCACACTGGACGCCCGCCCCCTGCTGAACGCCGGCTTCGCCGCCCTGACCCAGGAGCTCAACCGCAACGGCCGCGACGTGCCCGAGGCGGGCATGCCGGCGCTGACCGGTGACCGCGAAACCGACTGGACCGCCTTCGAGACCGCCTACCGCAAGGTCACCGACCAGGTGCCCGGCCTGCGCGACAAGCTGGCCGTCGTCACCCTCGAAGCCATGGTGGCCGCCCTCGGCGACAACCACGCCCGCTGGACGCACGACGTCGAGCGGCCACCCGACTCCTACGACGGCGACGGCTACGGCCTGGGGCTCCTCGCCAACGTCAACGGCCCGCAGGTGGACGGCAACCCCGGCGTCGCCCTGCCCCCGCTGTTCGTCACCGCCGTGCAGGGCGGCGCGGCCCGGGCGGCCGGGCTGCGCCCGGGCGACATCGTCGAATCGGTCGACGGATCGGCGCCCTTCATCGACGGGAAGGCCACTCCCGCGATCGCCGCGCTCTACCCGGCGTACCCGGAGGCGCGCCCGGTCCGGCTGCGGCTCCTGCGGCAGAGCACCGGCCGCCGCTGGAGCGTGACGCTCGAACCCGGCCTCTACCCCCAGGATCCGGCCGACCTGCGGGTGGTGACCGCGAAGCTGCTGGACGACGACATCGCCTACGTACGGCTGCGCGGGTTCGCTCCCGACTCAGCGGACCGGGTCTTCAAGGCCATCGCCCGGCTGCGCGCCGGCCGTACCCTGTCCGGCGTCGTACTGGACCTGCGCGGCAACGGCGGCGGCAGCCCCGTCGAGGCGACCCGTCTGGTGAGCGCGTTCGGCCACGGCAAGGTCACCGCCTACCAGTGCAGCGCGGACGCCGCCTGCGAGACCACGCGGACCGACGACACCGTCGAGCTGCTCGGCCTGCCGCTGGTGGCGCTCACCGACCGCGGCTGCGCGTCGGCGTGCGAGCACTTCAGCTCCGCGGTCAAGGACCTGCGCCTCGGCCGGCTGGTCGGCACCAGGACGGCCGGGGTGATCTCGGGGCCGGCGCAGCCGTACCTGCTGGCGAACAACACCCTCCTGAGCTTCCCCGCCAGGCACCACCTGGGCCCTGACCGCGAGGTGATCGACCGGATCGGCGTGCCGCCCGACCACCACGTGCCCCTGACCCCGCGGGACGCGGCAGCCGGGCGCGACCCCGCGCTGGCCAAGGCCCTGACCTTGCTGAACGAGTGAACGGACCTCCCGTTGAGACAGATCCTCGCCGCCGCCGCGGGACTGGTCGTCCTGGCCGCGTCCGCCTGCTCCGCGCCCACGCCGCCCCGGTCCGCCGTCCCGTCCGCCACGCCGACCGGCCCCGCCACCTTGCCCGCTCCCACCGGCGCCCACCGGGTCGGCACCACCGTCCTGTACCTGAAGGACGCCTCCCGCCCCGACCCCTGGAACCTCGACGCCGACGCCAGGGAGCTCAAGGTCACGCTGTGGTATCCGACCGAGCAGCGGGACGGGCGGCGGGCGGCGTACATGACGCCGAAGGAGTCGCAGCTCACCCTGAGGGGCCTCGGAGCCGCGGGCGTGCCGGACGACACGCTCAGCAGGACGCGCACCAACGCCGTCGCGGACGCCGCGCCCACGGGCCGGAAGCTGCCGCTCGTGGTGCTCTCCCCGGGCTTCACCAAGCCGATGAGCACGCTCACGTCCCTGGCCGAGGACCTGGCCAGCCGAGGGTACGTGGTCGCCGGCATCGACCACACCTACGAGAGCTACGCCACCACCCTCCCCGGCGGGCGGGTCGCGGAATGCCTCGCCTGCGACAGCGACACCGACCCCGGCTTCGGCACGGGGCTGGTCGCGGGACGGGCGGCCGACGTCTCCTTCGTGCTCGACCAGTTGCCGGCGCGATGGGACGGCTCCGACCGCATCGACCGCTCCCGCATCGCCATGGTCGGGCAGTCGATCGGCGGGGCCGGCGCCCTGGCGATCATGGTGAAGGACTCCCGCGTGCGTGCCGGGATCGACATGGACGGCACCACCTACGCCCGCATCCCTAAGGACGGGCTCTCCCGGCCGTTCATGTTCCTGGGCTCGCCGCAGCACGTCCCCGGCGGTCGCGACACCTCCTGGGAACGCGACTGGAAGCTGCTGACCGGATGGAAACGCTGGCTCGTGCTGTCGGGCGCGGAACATCAGTCCTTCACCGACGGCCCGCTGCTGTCCGGCGCCCTGGGCCTCACGCCCCCGTCCGGCGTCCTGCCCGCGGCGCGCGCCGCCGAGCTCACCCGCTCCTACGTGGCGGCCTTCCTCGACCGGCACCTGAAGGGCGAGCGACAGCCCCTCCTGGACAAGCCGTCCGCACGCCACCCCGAGGTCACGTTCTGCCCCGAGACCTGCTGACGGCGCGGACGCGGATTGTCGGAGATCATCTCTAGGGTGCTGCCATGACGTGCCCCCCTACTTGCGCGCGGGTCCGCGAGCGCGTCGTCGCCAGCGACGCCCGCGGCCTGGCCGACCTCGTGATCGCCCTGTCCGACGCCGAGCGGGCCGAGGCCGCCCGGCACCTGCCCGACCTCCGCGACGAGCTGCGCGCCGTCGGCGTCGCTCGCTACGGAGAGGTGCTGCGGATCGCGGGGGCGGGCGTGCTGTCCGGCCCCGCCGCCACGGCCGCCTGGCTGACCCGCCGCGAGTTCGCCGACCAGTGGCCGCGACTGGGTGAGGTGACCCGGGTGCTCGCCGCGCGCCCGGCCCCCTGGCAGGCCGACGTGGTCGCCCGTCTCGCGAGGAAGATCCGCACGCCGGAGGACCGCGACGTCCCGCTGGCGCTGGCCGCGCTACGGGCCACCGGGGCCCCGCCGCCCGAGCACGACCCGCTCGTGACCGCCTGGCTCCGCACCGGCCCCGCCGACGACGACCCGCTGCTCGGCCCGCTGCTGCCGCGCATCTTCGAGGCGGAGGGCGTGGGCCGCGAGCTGCGCGAGGAACGCCTCACCCCCGCCCCCACCCCGCTGCTGTCCCTGATCGGGCGGCTGCTGGCGGCCGGCCGGGTGTCGCGGGCGGAGCTGCTGGACGGCTGCCTGCGCCGCTTCCTGCGCGGCGGCGACGGCGTGAGCCTGCGCTTCTTCGTCCGGCTGCACGAGCTGCTCGACCCGACGCCGGAGGAGGCCGCCGCCCGCGCCCGTGACTACCTGCGGCTGCTGCCCGTCGCGCCCGGCGCGGTCGCGGAGCTGGCCCTCGCCCAGCTCCGCGGCGTCGGCCCGCTGGAGCCGGCCGAGACGGCCGAGGCGGCCGGCGCGCTCACCTTCCGCGCGGAGGCCAAGCTCGCCCTGGGCGGTCTGCGCCTTGTCGAGCGGGAGACCGACGGGGTGGCCGGGCACCCGCACGCCGCCGAGCTGGCCGCCGCCCTGGCCACGGCGTTCGGGCACACCTCCTACGAGGTGCAGGGACGGGCCGCCAGGATCGCGCTCAAGCGCGCCGCCGCCCTCGCCCCGGCCGGCCACGTCCTCGCCGAGGCCGTGCCGCTGCTTCCCGAGGCGCTGGGGGTGCGGGTGGCCGACCGGTTCGGCGGCGAGGTGGCGCAGCAGGAGCAGCAGGAGCGGCCCGAGGCGTTCACGCCGCCGCCGCTGCCCGCGCCCGCCGCGCCCGAGCCCTTCCCCGAGCCCACGCTGGACGTGTGGGAGACCGTGTACACGTGGGTGGACGGGGAGCGGTGGCTGGCGGCGTTCGTCCGGCGGGCCGCCGCCGACCGGGAGGGGCTGCGGCGCACGCTGGCCGAGCAGTTCGGTGGTGTCCACCCGCAGGCGCACTCCCAGGAGGCATGGGTCGACGTCAGCGACTGGATCGCCGCCCTGGCCGCGGAGGTGACCGGCCCGGCAGAGCCGGCAGCCGCCTCCGCCGGGCCGGAGCAGACCGGTGGCGGGGCGGAGTGGGTCGGCGGTGGGCTGGAGCAGGCCATCGGCGGGCTGCTGGAGGCGGCGTGGAACGAGGCCGCGCGGCTGTTCGGCTTCCAGCCGCAGAGCGGTCCGGCCGCCGGACGGGCGGCAGGCCAGGCGTTCGGATGGGCGGACGGCCCCGCGTCCGGATGGGCGGCTGGACGGGCGGCAGAGCCGGCGGGCGTCGCGCGGCCGAGCCTGCCCCCGCCGGACAGGGTCGCGCCGCCCCACCTGTTCCTGCTGCGCCGGCTCGACGAGATCTACCGCGCGCTGCGGGCCGGCACGCTGCCGCCCGTGCTGCTGGCGACCCCCACCCTGACCACCGGACACCTCGCCCCCGACGTCCTGGTGGAGCGGTTGGCGGAGTGCGCCGCCGCGGGCGTCGAGCCGCTGCCCGCCGACCTGGCGCAGGCGCTGCTGCGGCTGCCCCGCGGACACCACCCCGAGGCGGCCGGGGGCGCCGCGCGGATCGGCACGCCGGCCGCCGCGACCGCCGCGCGCTGGCTGGCCGACGGCGGGCTGCGCGACCCCGAGACGCACGTGCGGTGGTCCTACCTCGACGGCGCCACCGAACGCCTCTTCGACGAGCACGAGCCGGCGGAGCCGCCCTACCAGCTCCGGCTGCAGCCGGAGCTCCGGGCCGAGCCGACCGGCCTCGAAGCGCTTGACGAGCTGCTGGGCCCGCGGGCCCGCTGGAGCTGGTTCCAGTCCCGCGGCGTGCTCCACTGGTGGCCGTCGCTCCTGCCCTCGCACCGCGAGGTCGTCGCCGCCGACTACCTGCCCGACCTCACCCATCCCGGGGTGCCCGTGCGATGGGTGCGGGACCTGGCCGACGCGGACGGGCCCGCCGGGGAGGCGATGGCGCTGGTCCTGGCCTTCCAGGTCGCCAGGGCCGATCCCGAGGCGGCGGCGCTGCTGGTGCGCATGGCCGCCAGGGGCGACCTGCCGGCCGAGGACGTGGGCGCGCAGGTGGCGCTGCTGCTCCGGCGCAGGCCGGACTACCAGGAGCGGCAGATCGTGGGCGTGCTCGCCGACGCCGCGCGGCAGGGCGCGTACGAAGCCGTCTGGCGCCTGCTCACCCGCCTGCTGCCCGCGCTGCTGCCCGCCCCCGGCGAACGGTCGCGGGTCGCGCACGTCGAGGCCGTGACCCTGGCGGCGGACGTGGCGGCCTGGGCGGGGGCGCGCGGTCCGATCCCGGAGGTGTCGGCGTACGCGGCGGCAGGCGGCAGGAGCCGGTTCTCCCGCGCCTGCATCCGCTTACGCGACCAACTCGGCCACGGGTAAACGAGGCACTGCCGCGACAGCTCGTGCCCGCGCTGACCGGCGTCCTCAGCGCGGGCACCGGTTCCTCCAAGGATCGTGAGGGCTCCCCGGGCGGTGTCAGGTCGGGCGATAAATACGTGGCGGAGAAGGGGGCGGTTGCGGAATACTCCGAGCGAAGCTGATCGCCTGTCGAAGGGAGGGTGAGACCGTGACGACGACTGTTCGCGTGCCGTTTTCCGCGTCCCCACACCTTCCCGCCGGGCGTCCGCCGCTGATCTGAACCGATCGGCACCCCGGTGGGCCTCACATCTGGAGCATTCCCACCGTGCCGAAGCACTCGCAACACCGCCGCCGTGGCAAGCACGCCCTCGACGCCGACGACATCGCCTGGCTGGAGAGCACGCCCGAGACGGCGTCCGACGACGGTCCTCCCGAGGGTGACCGCTGGTCCACCTGGGACCAGAGCACGCCCACGGAGAAGGGGCCGCGCCCTTACCCTGATTGGCTGGTCACCGAGCTGGCCGCCGTCGACACCGAGCACGGCATCCTGAAGACCGGCAAGGAGGCCGACGTCCACCTGATCTCGCGGGGCGTGCCGGGCACCGACCGGGTCTGCCTGCTGGCGGCCAAGCGCTACCGGTCGGCCGAGCACCGCCTCTTCCACCGCGACTCGGGTTACCTGGAGGGCCGCACGACCCGCGAGAGCCGGACGAACCGCGCCATGGCCAACCGCACCGCCTTCGGCAAGCAGATGATCGCGACGCAGTGGGCGGTGGCGGAGTTCGGGGCGTTGTGCCGGCTGTGGGAGCTGGGGGTGCCGGTGCCTTACCCGGTGCAGATCCTCGGCACGGAGATCCTGCAGGAGTTCGTCGGGACGCCCGACGGCTACGCGGCGCCGCGCCTGGCCCAGGTCTCCGACGGCCTCGACGACCTGTGGAAGCAGCTCGTCGAGGCGATGGTGACGCTGGCGGGGGAGGGGCTGGCGCACGGCGACCTGTCCCCGTACAACGTGCTGGTACGCGACAACAGGCTGGTCATCATCGACCTGCCCCAGATCGTGGACGTGGTCGCGCATCCGGCCGGGCCGTCGTTCCTGGACCGCGACGCGCGCAACATGGCCACCTGGTTCGCCGCCAAGGGCGTCGCCGGGGCCGACCCGGAGGCGCTGGCGGCGCTGCTGCGCCGCGAGGCCCGCATGTGACCCCTATTTGCCCAGGTCCTTCCCCTTATGGGGGTTTCGCGATGGAAGACTGGAGCTGACGGAAGGAGGCGTCGTGATCGAGATCAAGAGCATCGAGAAGCCGGACGAGCGCCGCGACTTCCCGAAGGGACACATGGAAGTGTGCAACCTGTCCGGGCTGAGCTTCGGCGTGGCCACGTTCGAGCCGGGCTGGCACTGGTCGGAGTCGGTCAAGCAGATCGCGGGGACCAGCTCCTGCCAGATCCGTCACCACGGCTTCGTGGTTCAGGGCCGGATGCGTATGCGCATGGACGACGGGGCGGAGGCAGAGGCGGGACCGGGCGAGGTCTTCGTCTGCTCACCCGGGCATGACGCCTGGGTGGTGGGCGACGAGCCGGTCATCCTCTACGACTTCGCCGGAGGAGCGGCCGACTACGCCCGCGCGGCCGGCGACTGCTGAAGAACGACGAAGACCGGGCGTGCGGCCGGCGACCGCCGGACGGTGGTCAGCCGCACGCCCGGCTACGGCTGCGCGGTGGTCAGCTGCTTGACCTGCGGCCCAGCGCGCGGCGCATCCTCCTGGACAGGACGGCGCGCATGCCGCGCTGCTGGGCCCGCTGCCGGTCGCGCTGCGCCGCGTGCACCTCGCGGCGCAGCGTACCGACCTCACGGCGCAGCTCCACGGTGCTCTTCCGCCAGCGCGCCGCCTCGTCACGCCACTTGGCGACCTGGCCGCGCAGCCGTTCCGCCTCCCCGGCCAGCCGCGCCGCCTCCGCCTCGGCCCGCACCCTGGCCTGGTACGCCGCCCGCCGCCCCAGCGGCTCGACCGGCCCCTCGGTGAACCCGTACGCCTCGCCGTTCACCCGGCGCACGCCCGAGACGTCCGCCACGGCGTCGTCCAAATCCTCGCCGTTCCGGGCCACGAGCCGGGCGCGGGCGAAGGCGGACACCCGTTCCAGCCGGGCCGCGACGACGCCCTCGGGCGATTCGCGCAGCAGCACCTCGACCAGGCCGAGCCCTTCGGCGCGGGTCAGGTCGAGCAGCCTGGCCACGCCGTCCTCGCCGGGCGCCCATCCCGCGGGCAGGCGCAGCACGAACGGGACGGACGGGTCCACCTCCGCGGCGGTCGCCAGGCGTACCCGGGGTTCGTGCTCGTAGTGGCCGTGCAACAGGACCAGGTCCAGGTCGGGGTCCTTGAGCGGGGCGCGGCGGTCGCGGTCGAGCCGGTCCCAGGGGCCGACCAGCACCACCGACAGGTCCGCGACCGTGGAGGCGAGCAGGGCGTCCACCGTGCCGCGTACGGTCTCGTAGCCGGCCGTGCCGTCCAGGACGGCGGTCACGTACGGCACCTTCCACCGCCGCGCCGGATGCGTGCGCAGCCACTGGTAGGCGGGGATGCGGTCGGCGACGAAGGCGTGGCTGACCCGGTCGACGCGCCGCTGCTCGCGCATCCGCATGGTCGGGCCGAGGTGGTAGGCGCGGGCCCGCGGCTCGGGCACGAACACCGCCCCCGCCTGCGCCAGGCGGTAGCCCATCTCGGTGTCCTGGCCGACGACGAGGTCCTCGTCCATGGGGCCGGCCGCCTCGATCAGGCGGGCGTTCACCGACGTGGCCCCGCCGACGTGCAGGCTGAACGGCCGTGCCGGGTTGGCGGTGAGGCCGTCGGTGCGCTCGACCAGCCCGACCAGCCAGGCGTGCGGCAGGGCGGGCTCGAACGCCGCCTCCAGGTCCTCCGGCAGCGTGTCGGGCAGCGGGGCGGAGGTGAAGCGGATGTACCCGGTGACCGAGAGGTAGGGGGCGGCGTGGTGCCAGCGCATGTGCGCCTCGATCGCGCCAGGCGTGAGCACCACGTCGGAGTCGAGCCAGTGGATGACGTCGCCCGTGGCCTCGGCGAGGCCGACGTTGCGGGCGGCGGCCCGGCCCGGCCGGTCGCAGCGGATCAGCCGGGCGGCCGAGTCCCCGGGCAGGCGCAGCGGCGGCGAGCTGTCGTTGTCCACGACGATGATCTCCGTCAGCTCCGCCGGGTACGTCTGCCGCGCCAGCCCCCGCAGCACCAGATCCAGCTTGTGCTGCGCGCCGTAGGCCGGGACGATCACGCTCACCCGCAGCTCGGGCACGAAGTCCTCGGGCGGCTGGAGGACCCGGTAGTCGTTGCCGCGCACCCGTCGCACGTCGTCGCCGACGGTGGTTTCGAGAGAAGAGACGGACATGCGCGCGAATGCTCCTTGATCGTCAGGCCGGATGGACGGGCCTCACCCTAGGACGCCTACCTGGGAGAGGATCCGGCCCGGCGATCCCGGCGCGCCGCGTCTTCGCAGGTCAGCGCTGCCAGAATGCGCACAGGAAACGCGCAGGTCACCGGGTCATGGCCGGAGTGTCGCGGCGACCGCCAGCGTGGTGAAGGCCGTGGTGAAGCCGCCTCCGGCCGCGTCCACGGCGGCTCCGACGGCCTCCAGCACCTCGGCCAGCTCGTACGGCCGGAGCCGGGTGAGAGCGCCGGTGGTGGGCAGCAGGTCGAGCCATTCGGCGCGGGTGTAGTGGCGTTCCCCGTCGAAGCGCCACAGCTCCGGCTCGCCGAACGCGCCCGCCCGCCGGATGCCGTCGGCGAACGTCTCGAACATCTGCCGGTAGACGTCCTGGCCGGGCTTCGGCGGGCCGGCGGTGATCGGCGAGCCGGGCAGCACCCGGCGCAGCGCGCCGGCGAGCGCCTCCGCGATCGGTGGCGGCGCGTCGTACGCGTGGGCGAACGCGGCGAGCAGGCCGCCGGGCCGCAGCACCCGCGCGGCCTTGGCCGGACCGGCGACCGGGTGCACCCAGTGCCAGGACTGGCCGGCCACGACCGCGTCGAACGTTCGCCCTGCGGCGTCCCAGTCCTCGAACGTCGCCACCTCGACCTCGACGCCGGTGCGGCGGGCGAAGGCGGCCATGCGCGGGTCCGGTTCGACGCCGAGCACCGTGCGGCCGGCCGCGAGGAACTGCCGGGCCTCGATGCCGGTGCCGCAGCCGACGTCGAGGAGGTCGGGGCCGGGGCTCGCGGCTATGATCCGCTGGATCAGGGCCTCCGGATAGGCGGGGCGGGCGCGGTCGTAGCGTTCGGCGTCCACCCCGAACGATTCGGCCGTCTGCCGGGCCTCATGGGGTTCCTGACCAGGGGGCTGAGGGGTTCCCTGAGTTAAAGTGGGCATGCGCCCACCATAGTGGGCACATGCCCACTTGTCGAGCGTGCGAGAGGGAGAACGGGCGATGCCGACGGGAGTGGCGCTCCGCGATGTGCGGCAGCAGTTGTTCGACGCCGCGGAGCGGGTCCTGCTCAGGGCCGGCGCGACCGGGCTGACCAGCCGGGCCGTCACGGACGAGGCCGGCGTCGCCAAGGGCGTCCTGCACCGGCACTTCGCCGACTTCGACGCCTTCCTCGCCGACCTGGTGCGCGAGCGTGTGCGCCGGCTCGACGCCGAGGCCGCCGACCTGCGTGGGGCCGCCGGGCGCGGCGCCGTCGCCGGCAACCTCACGGGCGCGCTGATCCGACTGTTCGACCCGGTCGCGGTGTCGATCGTCGGCCTCGTCATCTTCCGCGACGAACTGCGCGCCCGCCTGCGCCAGGACCGCCCGGGGGCCGGCGTCCCGGTCCTCGCGGAGGCCGCCGCCATGATCGGCGGCTACCTCGGCGAGGAGCGCGCCATGGGGCGGATCGCGGCCGACGCCGACGTGGACGCGCTCGCGCTCTCCCTCGTCGGCGCGGGGCACCTGCTCTTCGCCGACCGCGACGGCGACCCGCGGGGTCCGGAGGCTGTCGAGAAGGTCGTCCGGGCCGTCATCGCCGACGTCGTCCAGCGCCGCCTGCTGTAGCCGCCCCGGGCGTCAGCTCGCCTGCCGGGCCTCCAGGTTGGTGGCCATCCGCTGGAGCGTGTGCACGGTGGCGGTGTACTCCTCCTCGGTGAGGCCGGTGAGGAACGCCGAGCGGATGCCGTGCATCTTCTCCTGTACGGCGGCGTGCCCGGTCAGGCCCTCGGGTGTGAGGGCGTGGCGCCCCTCGGCGTCCTCGGTGAGCCAGCCGCGCCGGGCCAGCTCGCCGGTGACGTCCTCCAAGGTGATCGCGCCGGGCTGCCAGAAGGGGCGCAGCGTCTCGCCGAGGCCGCTCGCGGTCTGCGGGGACTGGCGCAGCACGTTCAGGACCTGCCAGTGCCGGCGGGTGAGGCGCTCCTCGGCGAGGACCCGCTCGGCCTCGGTCTCGATGAGTCGGTCGAGGTGCTTGAGCCAGTAGCCGATGGGACGTTCCATGGCGTATGCCTTTCTGCATATACATGTCTTTATGCAAGTATATGCAGGACGTTCAGGGGGTTGGAGCCCGGTAGGTGCGCACGTCGTCTCCGTCGCCCAGGTACGCCATGACGAGCAGCCGCTGGGTGCCGTACCTGCCGCCGTTCCAGGGCAGCCAGGCGAAGTGCACGCGGACGCGGTAGTGGCCGGGCCGCCCGCGCAGCGACAGGTCGGGCAGGACGATGCCGGACAGATCGTCCCGCAGCCGTAGGTCTCCGGCCGGGCTGTCGTAGCCCACCTCCACCACGTGCTCCCAGCCGCCGGTCTCGACCGGCGGGCGGCGGGCGTAGGTCTCCAGCGTGACGCAGGCGTGCGCGTCGGAGTGGGTGAGGATCACCAGGTGGCCGCGCCCGCCCGCGACCAGCCCGTTGGCCAGCGCCTTGCTGAACACTCCCTGGCTCAGCGGATCGAAGGAGTCGTCGACCGCCTCGAACAGGCCCAGGGACCCGTCCGGCCACTGGGGCTCCTTCACGCGGACCGCCTTCGCGGGCGCGATCAGCGAGCGATGACGCGGGGCGGCGTCGCACTTGCGCCGCTCCTCGGCCTGCGACTGCTCGTACTCCACCTCCTCGGCCGTCTCCGCCGCCACGACCGCCGCGTGCGCGCTCGGGCAGATGTCGTCGATCACCCAGGGCAACCCCTCCGGGTCCACGCCCTCCTCGGAGCGCAGCCGGGCCAGCTCGGCGGGGTCCTGGCGGGCGTGGACGGCGCACAGGCGGCGGCCCCGCGCGAGCAGGACGTGATCAGGGGTGCCGGCGGCCACGTCCAGCGTCGCGTTCACCCGGATCGCGCACAGGTACGCCCGCTCGCTGGTTCGCGGGGCCCGCGCGCAGTCCTCGACCGTGGTGATCTTCCCGGGGGCCAGGTCGGCCGCCGGGAGGAAGCACAGCGCGAGGGCCGCCGCCGTCGCCGCGAGCAGCGTGTGCCGGCGCGGGGTCCCCGCCTGGAGGGCGAGCAGCAGGAGGGCGGCGGCGGTCAGCGCGGCGGCGTGCCACAGAGGGGGGAGCGCGGCGGGGTCCGGGCCCGGCGCCAGGTCAGGGCCGGTGCCGCCGAGCCGGGCGGGCGGGAGGGTGAGCGCGGAGACGGCGACGAGCGCGGCGCAGTCGAGCAGTGCCACCGCGGTGACGCGGACCGCCGTACGGGTGCGCCGCGCCACGGCGGCGAGGACGAGCAGCGCCGGAGCGCCGACGCCGAGCAGCAGGTCGAGGGCGTACCACGCCAGGGACGCCCGGTCGCTGATCCGGAGCAGGTCCGCGACCGCCCCTCCGGGGCCGATGGCGCGGGGCACACCATGGGCGAGGTTGACGGCCACGGCGACCAGTGGCAGCGCGACCGCCACCGCGGCGAGCGGCAGCGGGAACGAGGGGCCACGAACCGCGCCGGGCCGGGCTTCGGCCGAGCGGGACCGAGCCTCGGCCGGGCGGAGCCGGGTGCCGGCCGGGCGGGGCTCCGTCTCGGGCGGGCGGGTCAGCTCGTGTGCCGAGCGTGCCTCCCACACCGCGCCGAGCGCGCCCAGCGCCACCACGGCCACCTCGAACAGCAGCCCGGGGTCGAGCTCGCGGGGAAAGCGGATGGCGAAGGACGTGGGGCGGAGCAGCCACGCCGCCGCGAAGATCGCGCCGGTCCACACCGTGCCACGGCTCCAGCGCGGATCTCTCGCCTGGCCCACCAGCACGGGTACGGCCCACAACAGCCAGATCGGGGTGCCCGCCGGGCCGTACCCGAGGTCGGCCGCGACCGCCGCGATGCCCGCCACGAGCGTGCCGAGCCGCACCCACCGGGGCAGGGACGCGGCCAGCACCGGGACGTACAGTCCGACGACGGCCAGCCGGACCAGCGCGCCCGTCCAGATCGGCCACTCCACGTCGTCCGGTGGCCACAGGTGCAGGAGCAGCGTGTGCGCGACGCTCGCGTACAGCGCGACCCGTAACCATCCCGCCGCATCATCCGGCCACCCGACCCGCGCCGCGCCCCCGAGCGCCGGCCCCCGCAGCACCTGCCAGAGCGCCCACCCCTGCAGGACGGCCACCGGGAGCAGCACCCAGCGCGCCCACGGCCCGAGCTCCATCAGGTGCGGCGGCTCCACCGGCACGACGACGCCCGCCACCGTGATCCAGTCCGCGAAGACGACCACCCCGACGCCGGCCACGTACGCGACCGCGACCAGCGCGGCGATCCTGCCGAAACGGTACCGGCGCATGGCGGCTTCCTCGGAAGGGGGACAAAGGCGCCCAACCCTAGCGGCCCGCCACCCAAACGATCAAGGAGTCACGGGGGAGGCGGCGGTGAGCCGGCGAGCGGCGGCGATCACCGCCTCGCGCCGGCGGGCCATCGCGGCCCGGTCGCTCTCCTCGTCCAGCATCATCCGGCACATCCCGGGCACCGCGAAGTTCCAGGCGATCAGCCCCAGGATGGTGAAGAGCAGGTCCTGGGCGGCCCGCACGCGCTCCTGCTCGGGCAGGTGGGGGGCGACGCTGTCGGCGAGGCCGCAGACCTTCTCCCGGTACGCGGCGCGGCGCTCCGGCTCGCTCGCGTCGATCCCGTCGTCGCACGTCTCCAGCGCCTCCCACAGCAGCAGCCGGATCAGCTCGGGATGTTGCTGGTGCCAGTCGAAGATCTGCCCGACGGAGTCGGCCACGGCGTCGGGATCGATGGTGATCGCGGTGTGGATCTCCTCCAGCTTCGCCCGCAGGACGGCGGCGAAGAGCTTCTCCTTGCCGCCGTAGTAGAGGTAGATGGCCTGCTTGTTGGCCTTGGCGGCGGCGGCGATCCGGTCGACCCTGGCCCCCGCCAGCCCGTGCTCGGCGAACTCGGCGGTGGCGGCCACGAAGATCCGCCGCTTGGTGTCCTCCGCGTCATAGGCCATGAAGAAATTAAACCATCCGGTTGACTCGCTCCCGTGCAAGCGGCAGTATCGGGGAGGCGAAATAAAACAACCAGATGGTTTATTTCTCACCATCGCGGAAGGCATCCCATGACCATCGGCACCACTGGCACCACTGTGTCCGCGCCCGTCCCCGTACGCTCCCCGCTGCCCACGGGCCTCGCCGGCGCGACCGCCGTCCTCATCGGCGCGAGCTCGGGCATCGGCCTGGCGGCGGGCGTCCTGCTGCGTTCCGTCGGCGCGCGCGTCGTCCTGGTCGGACGCGACCCCGACCGGCTGAAGGCCGCCGTCGCCCGGGTACGCGAGGCGGGCCAGGAGACGGACCCCGACGACGCCGTGGTGGGCGTCCCCGGCGACGGCGGCGACGAACGCACCCTCGACGAGGCCTTCGACCGGGCCGGGCACACCGACCACATCCTCGTCACGGCGGGCAGCATGGCCGGCGTGGGCCCCGTGAGCGAGGTGTCGCGCGAGGGCCTCGTCACGCTCCTCGACTCCCGCCTCTGGCCCGCCTTCGCCGCCGCCCGCGCCGCCGCGGCCCGCCTGCCCGCCGGAGGCTCGCTCACGTTCAGCTCGGGAACGCTCGTGGTCCGCCCCATGCCGGGGATGAGCGCGCCGCTGTCACTCGGCGGCGCCGTGGAGACCATGACCAAGGCCCTCGCCGTGGAGCTCGCCCCGGCGCGTCAGCGCGTGAACGCCGTACGCTTCGGCATGATCGACACCCCGCTCCTGCGCTCGATCCCGGGCGCGGACTCCGACGAGGGAGTCGCCGCCCTCGGAGCGGGCGCGCCGCTCGGCCGGGTCGGCACCGCCGAGGAGGCCGCCGCCTCCGCCCTGTTCCTCATGTCGAACAACTACGTCACCGGCCAGGTCATCACCGTCGACGGCGGCGCCACCCTGACCTGAGCCCTCACCGGCTGACCGGGGTCTCCCGCTCGACGCGCGACAGCTTCTCGGGGTTGCGCACGGCGTAGAGGCCGGTGACGAGGCCGTCGTCGATCCGTACCGTGAGGACGGTGCTGAGCGCGCCGTCGAGCCGGAAGATCAGCGCCGGATGGCCGTTGATCTGCGCCGGCTCCAGCGTGGCCGGCGCGTCGGGCGTGCGCAGCCTGGCCACCAGCGCGGCCACCTGCTCGGGCCCGACCAAGGGGGTCAGCGCGGCCTTGGCGACCCCGCCGCCGTCGCCGAGCATGACCACGTCCGGGGCGAGGATGTCGAGCAGCCGCCGCAGGTCGCCGGTCTCGACCGCCCGCTGGAACGCCTCCAGCGCGCTCCTGATCTCGGCGGCGGACGCGCTGCCGCGCGGGCGCCGCTCGGCGACATGGGCCCGCGCCCGGTGCGCGATCTGCCGGACCGCGGCCGGGCTCTTGCCGACGGTCTCGGCGATCTCGTCGTAGTCCACGGCGAACACCTCACGCAGCACGAACACCGCCCGCTCGGCCGGCTGCAGCGTCTCCAGCACCAGCAGCATCGCCGTCGAGACGCTGTCGGCCAGCTCGACGTCCTCGGCCACGTCCGGCGAGGTCAGCAGCGGTTCGGGCAGCCAGGGGCCGATGTAGGACTCCCTGCGCCGGCCGAGCGTGCGCAAACGGCCGAGCGCCTGCCTGGTGGCGATCCGCACCAGGTAGGCGCGCCGGTCCCGTACGGTGCCGAGGTCCACCCCCGCCCACCGCATCCAGGTCTCCTGCAGGACGTCCTCGGCGTCGGCCGCCGAGCCGAGCAGCTCGTAGGCGACGGTGAACAGCAGGTTCCGGTGCGTGACGAACGCCTCGGTCGCCGCGTCCAGCCGGTGCTCGCCTGTGCTCATGGTCGCTCCTGTCCGCTCGCCGTCGAAAGTGCCACGCATGTGACACCGCCCGCGGCCACCATGTGACAGCACGCCACTGTGACCCCTGTCACAGTGGCGTGCCGGCGCGGGATCAGGAGCTGGTCAGGATGGCGAGCCGCTGCGTCGCGCGGGTCATCGCGACGTAGCGGTCCACCGCCCCTTCGACGCCCTCGCCGAACCGCTCAGGATCGACGAGGACGACCAGGTCGAACTCCAGCCCCTTCGCGAGCTGCGGCGTCAGCGACCGGACCCGGGGCCGCGCCTCGAACGCCGGGGCGCCGATGACGCAGGCGACCCCCTCGGGGTGCTCGGCGAGCCAGCCGTCCACGATCGGGTCCAGCTCCGCCACCGACCCGTGCCGCACGGGGACGCCCACGGCGCGGATGGACGCCGGCACGTTGGCGTCGGGGAGCGCGGCCCGGATGACCGGCTCGGCCTCCGCCATGATCTCCTCCGGCGTCCGATAGTTGACGGTGAGTGAGGCGAGGGTGATCCGGTCCAGCCCGACCCGTTCCAGCCGCTCCCGCCACGACTCGGTGAACCCGTGCCTGGCCTGGGCGCGGTCCCCGACCACGGTGAAGCTCCGCGACGGGCAGCGCAGCAGCAGCATCTGCCACTCCGCGTCGGTCAGCTCCTGGGCCTCGTCCACCACGACGTGCGCGAACGGGCCGGCCAGCCGGTCGGGCTCGGCGGCGGGCAGCGCGCCCTCGTCCACCAGGGCGTCCCGGAGGTCCGCGCCGCGCAGCATCGTCACCGCGGCCTCGCCGTCGTCGTCGGCCTGGAGCAGGTTGTCGACCACGCCGGCCATGCGCTCGCGCTCCGCCGCGGCAGCGGCCTCCTGCCTGCGCCTGCGCCGCGACGACTCCGGGTCGCCGAGCCGCTGCCGGGCGGCGTCCAGCAGCGGCAGGTCCGACACCGTCCACGCCTGCGCGTCGGCACGCCGCAGCCGCCGGATCTCCTCCTCGCCGAGCCAGGGAGCGCACAGCCGCAGGTAGGCGGGCACCGACCACAGGTCGCCGACGAGGTCGGCAGGCTCGATCACCGGCCAGGCGCGGTTGAAGGCGGTCAGCAGCTGCCGGTCGCGCAGCAGCGACCTGCGGACCAGGTCGGCGGGGACGTCCTCGTCGTCGTGCTTGGCGACGATGATCTCGACCAGTTCCTCCCAGATGCGGTCGCGCGCCTCGTTGTGCGGGGTGCCGGGCTCCGGCGCCTCGAACGCCTCGGCCCAGTCGTCGGGGCCGAGCCGGACGTCGGCCCACTCGGTGGTGACCGTCATGCCCTGGGCGGGCGGGTTCTCGTAGAACCTGACGGCCGGCTCGATCGCCTTCACCAGGTCCGCGGACGCCTTCAGCCGGGCCACCTCGGGATCGCTCTCGGCCACCGCCGTCGCGCCCTCGGGCACGAGGTCGCGCAGGGTGCAGGTCTGCACGCCGTCCTCGCCGAGGCTCGGCAGGACGTCGGCGACGTACGCCAGGTACGGCTGGTGCGGCCCGACGAACAGCACCCCGCCCCGGTTGTGGCCGAGCCGCGGATCGGCGTAGAGCAGGTACGCCGAGCGGTGCAGGGCGACGACGGTCTTGCCGGTGCCGGGACCGCCGTCCACGACCAGCGCGCCGCGCGAGCTCGCCCGGATGACGGCGTCCTGGTCGGCCTGGATGGTGGCGAGCACGTCCCGCATCCGCGGCGAACGGCTGCCGCCCAGACTGGCGATGAAGGCCGACTGGTCGTCCAGCGCGGCGTGCCCGTCGAGCCCGTCCGCGGTGAACACCTCGTCCCAGTAGTCGCTGATCCGGCCGCGCGTCCAGCGGTAGCGGCGGCGGCTGGCCAGGCCCATCGGGTTGGCGTGGGTGGCGCCGAAGAACGGCTCGGCCGCCGGTGACCGCCAGTCCAGGAGCAGCCGGCGGCCCTCCCGGTCGGTCAGGCCCAGCCGGCCGACATGGACAGGCTCGGCCCCGTCCCCGCTGACCATGCGGCCGAGACACAGGTCGAGCCCGAAGCGGCGCAGCGTGCGCAGCCGGGCGCTCAGCCGGTGGACCTCCAGGTCCCGGTCCAGCGCCGCCCGGCCCGCGCCGCCGGGGGCCCTGCGCATGGCGTCGAGGCGGTCGGACAACTCGGCGACCGTCTGCTCCAGTGCCTCGCCGATGGCCGCGAAGTGCTGCTCGTCGCGGGCGATCAGCGCCGGGTCGGCCTTGGCGGACAGCCACTCGGGCAGGTCGAACACGCTGATGGTCGATGGGTGATTCACGTAATGCGCTCCGGCGTTTTCGCAGGTTCTCGGCCTCGGCCGCCGATTGTCCTGCACGACCGGGGTCTTGCCGCAAGTCCCCGGGTGCGCTATAGGTTGAAAGTGGAAAGGAGCGGATTCCCCCCTTTCCCGCCATCGGTCTCCTCCTCTGAGCGCCTGCTGGTGCCGGCGCTCTTCTTCGTGGTGCTGGTCGTCGCCGTCGTCGGCAGTCTCGGGGCGCCGCTGATCACGACGGTGGCGGGCGAGTTCGGCGTGTCGCTGGCCGCCGCGCAATGGACGCTCACCGCTCCGCTGCTCGTCGGCGCGCTCGCCACTCCGGTGCTGGGCCGCCTCGGCGCGGGCCCGCGCCGCCGCCAGGTCGTCCTCGCCACCCTGGCCGTCGTCGTGGCAGGGAGCCTGCTGACGGTCGCGTCGCCCTCGTACGGCTGGCTGCTGGCCGGGCGGGTCGCCCAGGGCGCGGGGCTGGGGCTGACCGCGCTGGCGATGGGCGTGGCCCGCGACCACCTGCCGGAAGGGCGGTCGGGCCCGGTGATCGCGCTGCTCTCGGTGGCCTCCATAGTCGGCATCGGCGTCGGCTACCCGCTCGCGGGGCTGCTGACCGCGCTGGCAGGGCCGCGCGCGGCGTACGGGCTCGGGCTGCTCGTCACCGTGGTCGCGCTGGCCGCCGCCTGGCGGTCGGTGCCCCGGCCGCCCGCCGGGCGGACGGCGACCGTGGACGTGCGGGGCGCGGCGCTGCTCGGCGGCGGCCTGCTGGCCCTGCTCCTGGCGATCGGCCAGACCACGCTGTGGTCCGAGCGGCCGGCGCTCGGCGTGGCGCTCCTGGCCGGCGCGGCGGCGCTCCTCGCCGCGTGGGTGCGGCACGCGCGCAGAGCCGCCGCGCCGCTGGTGGACCTCGCCCTGCTGCGCGAGCCCGCCGTGGCGGGGGCCAACGCCGTCATGCTGCTCGGCGGCGTCGGCATGTACCTGCTGCTGACCCTGGTGACCCGCTACGTCCAGACGCCCGCCTCGGCCGGGTACGGTTCCGGCGTCGGCGTGTTCGTCGCGGGCCTGGTGCTGGTGCCGTTCTCGGTGATGGGGTTCGCCGGCGGGAAGGCGGTGCGGCCCCTCGGCGGCAGGCTCCCACCCCCGGCGGTGCTGGCCGTGGGCGGGACGGCCGTGCTGGCGGCGCTGGCGCTGTTCGCCCTGGCCCGTGGCCCGTTGTGGCCGGCGTTCGTGGTGATGGGCGTGCTGGGGCTGGGCGTCGGCGTCTTCTCGGCGGCGATGCCGGCCGCGATCCTCGCCGTCACCCCGGCGGCCGAGACGGCCAGCGCGATGAGCGTCAACCAGGTCGTGCGCAGCGTCGGTTTCTCCGTCGGCAGCGCCCTGGGCGGCCTGACCCTCGCCGCCGCCACCCCGGCCGGCGCGGTCTTCCCCGCCGAGCACGGGTACGGAGCCGCGGCCTGGCTGGGCGCCGCCGCGATGGCCGTCACGATCGCCGCCGCGCTCCTGCTCCCGCGCACGAAGCCCCTGGCCGCGCGAGACTGATCCGCAAGGCCGCCGGTGTACGGGGAAGTGGGGTCCCATGGCTGAAACGGATGTGACCATGGGAGTCGAGGAGGGGTTCATTCTTCTGGACCCGGCCACCGCGAAGGTGATGCCGGTCGCCGGCGACGTGCGCGAGCGTGTCGGCGGCACCGCCCGGGACCAGGTGACGACGCGGACGGGATTCCAGATCGAGACCCGCAGCGGCCCGCACACCGAGCCGGCGACCCTGCGGGAGGAGTTGCTGCGGCTGCGCGCCGTCGTGGTCGCCGCCGCCGACGGCGCGGGCGCCGGGGTGGCGGCGACGGGCACCGCGCTGTCGGGCGACCTGCCGGGCGACGCGGGCTGTCACGTGTGGCTCGGCGTGGACGACAGGGAGGAGGCCGTCCAGGTGGTCAACCACCTGCGGCCCTGGCTGCCCGTGCTGCAGGCGCTGACCGTGAACTCGCCGATCGGCGGCGGCAGGGACACCGGCAGCGCGAGCGGGCGCGCCCTGGCGCTGAGCCGGCGTGCCGCCGCCGGGCCGCCGCCCTGGTTCCGGTCCGCCGAGCACCACGACTGGCTGGTCGAAGGGCTGCACGCCACCGGAGCGGTCCCCGAGTGGCAGGCCCGGCTCTCCTCCGACAGGCCGGCGATCGAGGTCCGGGTGGCCGACACCTGCCAGACCGTGGCCGAGGTGGTGCTCCTCACGGGCCTGGTCAGGGCGCTGGCCGCGACGGCTCTCGGCGACGTACGCGCGGGCCGGCCCGCGCCGAACGTGGACCAGACTCTGCTCGCCGCCGCGAGCTGGCGGGCCGCCCGCGACGGGCTGGAGGGGGAGAACGTCGACCAGCTCACCGGCCGCAGGCTGCCCGTCTGGCGGCTGGTGGACACGCTGATCGACCGCATCGGACCCGAGCTGCGCGCCCTCGGCGACCTGCCCCTCATGGACGAGGGGCTGGACGTGCTGCACCGGCACGGGTCGGGCGCGGCGCGGCAGCGGGCCGCGTACCGGCGGCGGGGACTGGTGTCCGACGTCGCCCGCGTGCTCGCCGACCAGGCACGGCAGGACCTGCCGCGCCTGGCGGGCTGAGCCGGTCAGCTCGTCTCGATCCGCCCCAGCGGGCCGGGCTCCGCCGCCAGTGCCGCGCACGCGGCGGGCCAGGCGGGGTCGCCCGGGTCGAGGGCGCTGCGGAGGTAGGCGGTGGTGAGCCGCTGGACCAGGGCGACGCGGGCCGGGCTCTCGTCCGTGGTCTCGGCGGCGCCGTGGCCGACGATCCCGCCGAGCGAGTGCTCCGCCCCGAACAGGGTGAGCAGGCTCTTGCCTCCCGGGCTCAGCCGGTACGGGTCGGCGAACCAGTCCGGGCCCCGTACCGACAGTGCCGACCGGTCCTGGTCGCCCGCGACCACGAGCGCCGGCGGGGTCATCCGGGCGAAGTCCGGGTTCATGAAGGGGAAGTGCTCGGCCGCGAACGGCGTCAGGTCGGCCCCGCCCGATCCCGGGGTGGCGAGCAGCACGCCCGCACTGACCCGCCGGTCGGACAGGTCCTCTCCCGGCCGGCCCGCGTCGTCGAGGACGCGCGCGCCGAGCAGCATGCTCGCCGTCTGCCCACCCCAGGAGTGCCCGGCCACGGCGATCCGGTCGCGGTCGAGGCGTCCGGCGAGGCCGGGAACGGCGGCCTCGACGGCGTCCAGCCGGTCGAGGACGTGCGTCAGGTCCGCCACCCGCCACCGCCAGATGAGCGGGGTGCGGGGATCGTCGGGCGGCAGGGCGAGCGTCCGCGAGTCGAGGTGGGTGGGCTGGGCCACCACGAACCCGTGCGCCGTCCAGTGGTCGGCCAGCGGCCCGTAGCCGTCCATCGACCAGCCGAAGCCGTGCGAGAGGACGACGACCGGCAGATTCCGCCCGGTCGCGGGCGCGGACACCCGCACCCGCAGGTCCTCGCCGCGGTCTGGGGCGGGCAGCACCACCGGCTTCACCGAGACGACCTGGGCGGCGGCGGTCGTCGTATCCGTCATGCTCATGAGAGCGGTCCTCTTTTTCTTCAGTGGGTGGGGATGAGCTCGTCGGCGACCCAGCGGGCGACGCCGTCGGGGTAGGGCGCGGGCAGTCCGAGCACGATGTGCCGGAAGCCGGCCTCGACCGCCGTGCCGATCGCGTCCCTGGTGGGGCCGGGACGGTCGTAGGTGACGGGCAGGTGGATCGAGCGGGTGATCGCGGCCGGGTCGCGGCCGATCTCGGCGCAGTAGCGGTCCAGCAGGGCGGAGCGGCCGGCGAGGTCGGCGATGTCGCCGCCGCCGGGGATGTTCCACAGGTCGGCGTGCTCGGCGGCGACGCGCAGCGTCGCCGGCGAGCGCCCGCCGATGAGGATGGGCGGATGGGGGCGCTGCACCGGCTTGGGGTTGCCGAACGCGCCCTTCAGCCGGTGGTGGTCGCCGTCGAAGTCGAACGGCTCGTCCTCGGTCCACAGCCGCCGGATCACCGTGCACGCCTCGCCCAGGCCGGCCACGGCCTGGGCGGTGTCGTGGAAGGGCAGGCCGTGGGCCTCGTACTCGCGCCGCGCCAGCGGGTGGCCGGGGCGGGAGCCGACGCCGATGCCGAAGTCGAGGCGTCCGCCGGAGACGACGTCGACGGTCGTGGCGATCTTGGCCAGCAGCGCGGGCGGCCGGAACCGGTTGCTGGTCACCATCACGCCGAGCCGTAGCCGCCGGGTCTGCGCGGCGAGGGCGGCGAGCAGGGTCCAGCCCTCGTGGACGGGGCCGGTCAGCTCGCCCGCGATCGGCAGGAGGTGGTCGAACAGCCACGCGTGCCCGATCTCCGGGATCGTGTCCGCCTCGCGCCAGACGCGCAGGACGTCGTGGTAGCCGACCTGCATCGGCGCGGTCATGATCCCGAAGCTGGGCGGGGGGTCGTAGGGCATGGGAGTGCTCCTTCCGGCAGGGCAGCCGGGGGTTCGCGGGGGGCGAGAATGCGCGCGCGCTCTGGCATCATGGGAGAGAGAGCAAGTGGGACTGTGTCCCGTTTAGAACATACGGGACAGTGTCCCGTTTAGCAAGCCGGGCGGTGCCGGCGGGAGGAGCGGCGCGGTGAGCGACAACGAGAGGAGCGCCCCGCGCAAGCGGGCCGACGCCCGGCGCAACGAGAAGACCCTGCTCGACGCCGCCGCCGCGGTCTTCGTCACCTCGGGCGTCGAGGCGCCCATCCGGGACATCGCGGCCGAGGCGGGCGTCGGGACGGCCACGATCTACCGCCACTTCCCGACCCGGGCCGACCTCATCATCGCCGTCTACCGGCACCAGATCGAGGCGCTGGCCGAGGCCGGCCCGGCCCTGCTGGCGGCCGGGCCGACCCCCTACGCCGCCCTGGGCAAATGGATCAACCTGTTCATCGACTTCCTGGTCACCAAGCACGGCCTGGCCGGCGTGCTGCGCTCCGACGAGGCCGGGTTCGAGGCGCTGCACGCGTGCTTCCTCGACCGGCTCGTGCCGGTGTGCGGGCGGCTGCTCGACGCCGCGGCCACCGCCGGCGAGATCCGCTCCGACATCGCCGCCCTGCAGCTCATGCGCGGCGTCGGCAACCTCTGCATCGGCGCGGAGAACGACTCCCGCTACGACGCCCGCCCCCTGGTCGAGCTGCTCATCGCGGGACTGCGCCGGGTGTAGCCGGGGTCAGCGGGGGCGGACGTTGTGGTTGCGGGCGAACAGGTTCTCCGGGTCGTAGCGGCGCTTGACGGCGGCGAGCCGGTCGTACGTCGGCGCCGGGTAGACCGCGGCGACGTCCTCCTCCGTGGCCGAGGCCAGGAAGTTGGCGTAGGCGCCGGCCACGTGCGGCGCGAGGTCATGCCAGAGGGCGTCCAGCGCCGGGCGGGCCGCCGCGAGCACCGGCTCGGGGCCCGCGCTCATGGTCACGACCATCAGCGCGGCGTCGCGGTGCGCGTACGCGGTGGCGTCGGCCGGCACCCGGGCCACCGCGCCGCCGACGGCGCGTACCGAGATGAGCGGCGCTCCCTCCACCGCCCCGGCCGCGACGAGCACGCGCAGCACCTCGGGCACCGCCCCCGCCCCCGCGAACCCGCTCCGCGTCACCAGCCGGATGCCGGGCGGCGGCACCAGGCCCTCCACGAGCGTCTCCGCGTACGGCTTCAGCGCCACGCCGTCGCCGGTCACCGTGCCGAGCCGGCGGAGCGGGTCGATCGCCCGGGCCGCGAGCCGCGGGTCGTCCCCGTCGAAGGCGACGTGGACCTGCACCGGCGCCTGCGGACCGCCGGCGAAGGGGTTGGCGAAGTCGGTGACGGAGGTCAGCTCCTCGGGCGCGGTACGCAGGTGCTCCGCCCACCCCCGGAGCACCGTGGCCGCCTCCGCCGCCGGGAAGGTGATCGTGCCGTGGAAGACGTCCGTCGTCAGGTGGGCCGCGAACACGAACGCGGTCACGACCCCGAAGTTGCCGCCGCCGCCGCGAAGCGCCCAGAACAGCTCGGGGTTCTCCTCGGCGCTCGCCCGTACGATCTCCCCGGCGGCGGTGACCACCTCGGCGGCGACCAGGCTGTCCAGGGCCAGGCCGTACTTGCGCACCTTCCAACCGATGCCGCCGCCCAGCGTCAGCCCGCCCACGCCGACGCTCCTGGTGTCGCCCGAGGAGATCGCCAGGCCGTGCGGGGCGAGGGCGTCGGCGACCTGGCCCCAGGTGGCGCCGCCGCCGATCCGTACGAGGTGACGCCGCTCGTCCACGATCTCGACCTGCGCCAGATGGGCCAGGTCGAGCACCACGCCGCCGTCGTTCGTGGCGAAGCCGGCGAAGCCGTGGCCGCCGCCGCGCACGGACAGCGGCAGCCCGGCGGCGGCGGCGAAGCGCACGCCCGCCCGCACGTCGGCGACGGTCTTGGGCCGCAGGACGAGGGCGGGGCTGCCCGGCACCAGCAGCGACCGGCCGGCCGCGGCGTAGCCGGCGTCGTCGGGGCCGATCAGGTCGCCGCCGAAGTCGCGGCGCAGGGTCTCCAGCGCTGTGTTCATGATGACTCCTTCACATTGCTCGTTGGCGAACACGAGATGCCGCCCGCCCCGGGCATGTGACAGGAAGAAGAGGTGACCTGCGCCACACCGCTGACTCACGGCCGGTCGGCGAGCTCGGCCGCGCGGCCCAGCAGGTAACGCTGTTCGGGCAGGCTCGTGGTGCGGCGGGCCGCCTCGCGGTAGCTCTCCAGGGCCGCCGCATGGTCGCCGGCCACCTCGCCCTCGTCCGGCAGCGAGCGGCGCAGCGCACGGGTGAGCCGGATCGCCTCCACCGCGCTCCGCGCCGGGTCGGCCAGCGCGACGGTGCCGACCAGCTCCCCGGACGCGCGCGCGGTCTCCATGAACGGGCCGTGGCCGCTCATCACCTCCTGACGCTCCTCTTCGGTCAGCGCGTCCCAGACCAGCGGGTTGTTGTGCATGATCAGCAGGAACTTCATGTCGTCTCCTCCGGTTGCCGTTCATCGGTGAGTCGGAGCCGGAGACCGATTCTTGCGCTTCTGCTTGTTCCCGGCCGGTCAGGAATCGAGAAGCGGCCGCCGTCGTCCTCCGGCTAGCGTGACCGGGCGCCCCGGGGGCGCGCCGAGGTAGGTAAGGTGCACTGACCCCGAGCCGGGCGACGACCCAACGGAGACACGATGAGCATGGACACCCGAACGGAGGCGCAGTCGCCTGCGTCGCATCTCGCCGACGGCCACGATCTGATCCGGGTGCACGGCGCCCGCGAGAACAACCTCAAGGACGTGAGCGTCGCGATCCCGAAGCGCCGGCTGACGGTGTTCACCGGCGTCTCGGGCTCGGGCAAGAGCTCACTGGTGTTCGACACGATCGCAGCCGAGTCCCAGCGGCTGATCAACGAGACCTACAGCGCCTTCGTGCAGGGCTTCATGCCGACGCTGGCCCGGCCCGAGGTGGACGTGCTCGACGGGCTGACCACGGCCATCATCGTCGACCAGCAGCGCATGGGCGCCGATCCGCGCTCCACGGTCGGCACCGCCACCGACGCCAACGCGATGCTGCGCATCCTGTTCAGCCGGCTCGGCCAGCCGCACGTCGGCTCGCCGCAGGCGTTCTCCTTCAACGTCCCGTCCGTACGGGCCAGCGGCGCGATCACCGTCGAACGCGGCGGCGGCAAGACCGTGAAGCAGAGCTTCACCCTCACCGGCGGCATGTGCCCGCGCTGCGAAGGCCGGGGCACGGTCTCCGACATCGACCTCACCCAGCTCTACGACGACTCCAAGTCGCTCGCCGAGGGCGCGTTCACCATCCCCGGCTGGAAGTCCGACAGCTTCTTCACCGTCCGCGTCTACGCCGAGTCGGGGCTGTTCGACCCGGACAAGCCGATCCGCGAGTTCACCGAGAAGGAACTGCGGGACTTCCTCTACCGCGAGCCGACCAAGGTGAAGGTCGAGGGCGTCAACCTCACGCTCGAGGGCCTGATCCCGAAGATCCAGAAGTCGTTCCTGTCCAAGGACCGCGAGGCGATGCAGCCGCACATCCGGGCGTTCGTGGACCGGGCGGTCACCTTCACCACCTGCCCCGAGTGCGACGGCACCCGGCTGAGCGAGGCCGCGCGCTCCTCGAAGATCCACGGCGTCACCATCGCCGACGTCTGCGCCATGCAGATCACCGACCTGGCCGAGTGGGTGAGCGGCCTGGACGAGCCGTCCGTCGCGCCGCTGCTGGCCGCGCTGCGGCACACGCTGGACTCGTTCGTGGAGATCGGGCTGGGCTACCTCAGCCTGGACCGCCCCGCGGGCACGCTGTCCGGCGGCGAGGCGCAGCGGGTCAAGATGATCAGGCATCTCGGCTCGTCGCTCACCGACGTCACGTACGTCTTCGATGAGCCGTCGATCGGCCTGCACCCGCACGACATCGAGCGCATGAACACGCTGCTGCGGCGGCTGCGCGACAAGGGCAACACCGTCCTGGTCGTCGAGCACAAGCCCGAGATGATCGCCATCGCCGACCACGTCGTCGACCTCGGCCCCGGCGCGGGCACCGGCGGCGGCGAGGTCGTGTACGAGGGCAGCGTGGACGGGCTGCGCGCCGCCGGCACGCTGACCGGCCGGCACCTGGACGACCGGGCCGCGCTGAAGGCGTCGGTGCGCGAGCCGTCGGGAGCGCTGGAGGTGCGCGGCGCCCGCCTGCACAACCTGCGGGACGTGAACGTCGACATCCCGCTCGGCGTGCTGGTCGTGGTGACCGGCGTCGCCGGGTCGGGCAAGAGCTCGCTCATCCACGGCTCGGTCGCGCGCGAGGACGGCGTGGTGGCGGTGGACCAGACGCCGATCCGCGGCTCGCGGCGGAGCAACCCGGCCACCTACACGGGGCTGCTCGAACCGATCCGCAAGGCGTTCGCCAAGGCCAACGGCGTGAAGCCGGCGCTGTTCAGCGCCAACTCCGAGGGCGCCTGCCCCGCCTGCAACGGCGCCGGCGTCGTCTACACCGACCTTGGGATGATGGCCGGTGTCAGCACCACCTGCGAGGAGTGCGAAGGCAGGCGCTTCCAGGCCGCGGTGCTGGAGCACCGTCTCGGCGGCCGGGACATCAGCGAGGTGCTGGCCATGCCGGTGAGCGAGGCCGAGGAGTTCTTCGCGGCGGGCGAGGCCCGCATCCCGGCCGCGCACGCCATCCTGCGCAGGCTCGCCGACGTCGGGCTCGGCTACCTCAGCCTCGGCCAGCCGCTCACCACGCTGTCCGGCGGCGAGCGGCAGCGGCTCAAGCTGGCCACCCACATGGGGGAGAAGGGCGGCGTCTACGTCCTTGACGAGCCGACCACGGGCCTGCACCTCGCCGACGTCGAGCACCTGCTCGGCCTGCTCGACCGGCTCGTGGACAGCGGCAAGTCGGTCATCGTCATCGAGCACCACCAGGCGGTGATGGCGCACGCCGACTGGATCATCGATCTCGGCCCCGGCGCGGGCCACGACGGCGGCCGGATCGTCTTCGAGGGCACCCCGGCCGACCTGGTCGCCGCCCGCTCGACCCTCACCGGCGAGCACCTGGCGGCGTACGTCGGCGCTTGAGCACTGGGACAGGTGGACGAGCCGGAGACCGGCTCGGGAAGATGGCATCGTGCGACCGAACCAACCCGTGCCCGAGGACGCGGCGCAGCAGCAGCGGCTGCGCACGCTCGCACTGCTGCGCCGCGTCCGCGACCGCATCGACCGCGAGTACGCCCAGCCGCTGGACGTCGAGGCGCTCGCCCGCGGCGTGAACATGTCGTCCGGGCACCTCAGCCGCGAGTTCCGGCGCGCCTACGGGGAGTCTCCCTACTCGTACCTGATGACCCGGCGCATCGAGCGGGCGATGGCGCTGCTGCGCCGCGGCGACCTCACCGTCACCGAGGTCTGCTTCGAGGTCGGCTGCTCCTCGCTCGGCACCTTCAGCACCCGCTTCGCCGAGCTGGTCGGCGTGCCGCCCAGCACCTACCGTCGGCAGGCGGCGGAGGCGACGGAGGGCATGCCGTCGTGCGTGGCCAAACAGGTCACCAGGCCGGTCAGGAATCGAGAAGCGCCGGCCGCGGAGCCGCCGTTAGCGTGACGGCCATGGACATCATCATCAACGCGAGTTTCCTGCCGCATGACGACCCCGAGGCGGCCCTCGCCTTCTACCGGGACGCCCTCGGCTTCGAGGTCCGCAAGGACGTCGGCCACGGAGGCATGCGCTGGATCACCGTCGGCCCGCCCGGACAGCCCGAGACCTCCATCGTGCTCTACCCGCCCGGCGCCGACCCCGGCGTCACCGAGGAGGAGCAGCGCGTCATCACCGAGATGATGGCCAAGGGGACCTTCGGCGGCATCCTGCTGGCCGCCGAGGACGTCGACGCCACCTTCGACAAGCTGCAGGCGACCGGCGCCGAGGTGATGCAGGAGCCGACCGACCAGCCGTACGGGGTGCGCGACTGCGCCTTCCGCGACCCCTCGGGCAACATGATCCGCATCAGCAATCGCGATTGAGCCCGGCGGTCGGCGGCGGGCTACGATGTCGCAGGTGACGGCCTACGACGATCTCGACGCGTTCGAGCACCTGAACGCCTCGGCCCTGCCGCCGCGCCAGCAGCGGATCCTGGCGGCGATCCGCGACCACGTGGTCCGGCACGGCTATCCGCCGAGCACGCGCGAGCTCGGCCGGGCGGTCGGGCTGCGCTCGCCGTCGTCGGTCTCGAAGCATCTCAAGAGCCTGGAGGAGAAGGGGTTCCTCCGCCGGGCCGGCACGATGACCCGTCCGATCGACGTACGCCTGTTCCTGCGCGAGTCCGCGCAGGAGACGGCCGGCGACCTGGTGAGCGTGCCCGTGGTCGGCGACATCGCCGCGGGCACGCCCATCCTCGCCGAGCAGCACGTGGACGACCTGCTCACCCTGCCGCGCGACCTGACGGGCCGGGGCACGGTGTTCGCCCTGCGGGTGCGCGGCGACTCGATGATCGACGCCGCGATCTGCGACGGCGACCTCGTCGTGGTGCGCCGGCAGCCCGAGGCGCACTCCGGCCAGATCGTCGCCGCCATGATCGACGGGGAGGCCACCGTCAAGGTGTTCCGCCGCCGCGGCGGCCACGTCCTGCTCGAAGCGCGCAACCCCGCCTACGCCGACATCGACGGCGACGAGGCCGTGGTGCTGGGCGTCGTGGTGTCGGTTCTGCGCAACGTGTAGGCCGCCGGGCCGCTGATGATCATGCTCGGCGCGGGCGGTAGTTTGGGCGGGACGACCTGCCGACTGAACGCCTGGGAGACGCGATGAGCAGCGCCGACACGGCCATCGCCGCACTGCGGACCGGACACGACGAGCTGTCCGCACTGGTGTCCGGACTCACCGACGAGGACCTGGCCAGGCCCTCGGCCGCCACCGAATGGGACATCTCGCAGGTCCTCAGCCACCTGGGCAGCGGCGCCGAGATCGGGCGGACCGTCCTGCGGGCCGCGCTCGACGGCGCTCCCGGCCCCGGCCACGACTTCAACCAGAGCGTCTGGGACAGATGGGACGCCATGGGCCGGCGGGAGCGCGCCGACGGCTTCCTCCAGTCCGACGAGGCCCTGACCGCGCTCTACGAGTCGCTGGACGCCTCCGCCCGCGACAACCTCCGCGTCGACCTTGGCTTCATGCCCGCTCCGGTCGACGTCGCCACCGTGAGCCGGATGCGGCTCAACGAGCTCGCCCTGCACTCCTGGGACGTCCGCGTCGCCTTCGACGAGCACGCCACGCTCGCCCCCGACGCGACGGCCGCCCTGCTGCACCAGGGGCCCGACCTGTTCGCCTGGATCGGCAAGGTCGACCGGCTCGACGGCCGCACCCTGAACCTCCAGGTCACCACGACCGCCCCTGACTCCGTCTTCGCGCTGCGGCTGAAGCCGCCGATCAGCGTCGACTTCGACGTTCCCGAGCAGCCGGACGGCACCCTCGGCCTGCCCGCCGAGGCCTGGCTGCGCCTGGTCTCCGGCCGCCTCGCGCCGCGCCACACCCCGGACGGCGTGACCACGACGGGCGCCGCAGACCTCGACCTGCTCCGCCGCGTCTTCCCCGGCTACTGACGTTCGCCGGCGCGAGTTGAGGCCGCTGACCGGCGGCCGTTAACCGTTTGAACGGACCCGCCGGGCGCTGCCACCATCCACGGATGGACGATGAGGAGCTCCGGCAGATCCAACGGAACGTCGACCTCGCGATCGAGCAGCTCGGCCCGATCAGCGGCATGGACTTCGGCCTCGACGAGGAGTCCGTCGCGTGGGCGGAGGGCTTCATCGAGCGCCGGCGGGCCCAGCCAGACTTCGACCCCGAGCAGGCCGAGGGCCTGGTGAGCGTGCTCGGCTCCTACCTCGGCGCGTGCGTCGCGGCGGGCGCGGGCGGGCACTGGCACTGGCGGGACGACGGCGGGTGGGGCGTGGCGCTGCCCGACGGCAGCACGGCCTTCCCGTTCACGAAGGTGCGCAAGCAGCTCAGGGACGGCCTGGAGGGCGGCGAGTCGATCGCGAGCTTCTACCGGGTCGCCGTCGAGTTCATCGCCACCGGCAGGATGCGCGAGGCCCGGGACGGCGGATGAGCCGGAGGCTCAGTCCCGGCCCGGCTCGCCGAGCAGCTCGCCGAGGAAGTCGTCCAGACCCTCGGCCAGGGCGCGCACGGTGACCTCGCCGCCGGCGGCGGCCCTCCTGAGGCGCCGTGCCACGCCGCCGGCCGCGCCCGGCGCCGCGATCACCTTGACGTGCCATCGGTCCCGCTCCGTGCGCCGGCCGGGGCCGGTGGGTGTCACCTCGGCCATCAGGGCCCAGCCGTGCGCCAGCATGGCGTTGGCCAGGGAGGCCGCCCGGCGGTAGCCCGCCAGCGTGGTCTCGAGCTCCATCAACTCCGGCACGAACTCGTCCATGAGCCCTCCAGGGCGCCGCCGGGGATGCTCGCGCCCTCCTTCGCTCTTTCCGCACGCGGGCCGCTGAATCTTACTGATCGCGGAAGCAGACGAGGTGGAAGGACCGCGCGGACGGGGTTCCGTCCGGGGCGAAGGTGTGCACCTCCATCTTGTTCGGGTCGGAGTTGAGCCCGACCGTGATCAGGCCGGGCTCGACGGGCTCCTGCATGGTGCTGCCGATCGTGGCGGCGAAATTGGTCTTGGCCTCGCCCTGCAGCGGCACCTTCCAGCTGACGACGTACCTGTTCGTGCCGTCGAATTCGCAACCGTCCACCAGATAACCGCGGACAACCGATCCTTTGGCGTCGATGACACAGGCCAATCTCTTTTCGAATGCCATTGTTATTCGTCCTCCTCGCGCCGCATTTCCCGGCGGGCATGTACCCGGCGAAAAGGGCGGTTAACGCCGCCTTGCCTGCAACGGTTCTTTGCTTCCCCTTGCTGGCCACTTGGTATTTCGGCATGACGGGGCGGGGCAGGCTGACAGTCGGATGGAAGCAAGCACCCTAGCCGGAGAGGGGGAGCTACCAATGTCGAAGGTTCGCTACGAGTCGGTGATGACGGCCGACCGGAATCTGGCCCCTGCGGAACACGAGGAATTCGATTCGCCGTACACGATCCCCAATGATCGCTACGCGGCTCTCACCACCATTCTTCACGACGTCGGCGGCGAGCCTGACTACCCGCAGGCCCTGTACGGGAAGGGTGAGGAGGACTGGGAGATGAACACCTACCTCACCTGCGAATGCCTCGCCTGGCGCGGGGCGTGGAACGCCGAGATGCGGCGTCGCGCCGAGAACGACCTCGGCAAGACCCAGTACTACGGCTTCCCGTACTACGGCCGCTGGATCACGGGGGCGGCCAGGGTGCTGGTCCACAAGGGTCTGATCACGACCGACGAACTCGGCGACAAGATCGACGAAATCAGAGCCCGGCTGGAGAAGAAGTAATGGCCAGACCAAAGTTCCAGGTCGGCGACACGGTCAGGATCAAGGACCGTACGACGCTCTTCCACACGCGCACCCAGAAGTTCATCCGCAAGCGGGTCGGGACCATCGTGGAGCACCGCCCGGAGTGGGTGATCCCGGAGGACGAGGCATGGGACCGCATGGAGACCGGCCGTAAGGAGCCGTTCTACGTCATCCGGTTCAAGCAGACCGAGCTCTGGCCGGACTACACGGGTCTCGCGCACGACACCTTGGAGACAGAGGCCTCCGAGAGCTGGCTCGAAGCGGTAAAGGGTTGAGGGGGGTAAATGGCTAAGCATCACGGTGACGGTCATCACGACGGACACAATGCCTTCGACGTCTCGTCGAAGGTGAGCGAGTTCGAGATCCTCGAGCTCGCCGTTCGCGAACTGGCCATCGAGAAGGGCATCTTCTCGGCCGAGGACCACCGCAGGTTCGCCGAATGGGCCGAGGGCGTGGGCCCGCACGGCGGCTCGAAACTCGTCGCGAAGGCGTGGTCGGACCCGGCGTTCAAGCAACGTCTGCTGGAGAACGGGACAGAGGCGTGCAAGGAGGTGGGGATCGACTGGCTGCAGCCCACGGGGGTGGGCACGCCGAGCGACTACACCTTCTTCTACGTCCTGGAGAACACCCCGCAGGTGCACAACGTGATCGTCTGCACGCTGTGCTCCTGCTACCCGCGGCCCGTTCTGGGAATGTCCCCCGACTGGTACCGTACGCCGAGCTACCGGCGTCGCATGGTCCGCCGCCCGCGCGAGGTCCTTGCCGAGTTCGGCCTGCACCTGCCGGCGGACGTCGAGGTGCGGGTGCACGACTCGAACCAGAAGTCGCGGTTCATGGTCATGCCGATGCGCCCTGAGGGCACCGAGGGGTGGAGCGAGGAGCAGCTCGCCAGGATCGTCACCCGGGACACCATGATCGGGGTCGCCCTGCCGCGGGCCGACCGCACCTCGGACGCCGGTTCGCTCGCGGAACAGGCGAGGTGACCGGCGAATGAGTGAGCAGGCCCGTCCCTACCCGGTCCTCATGGAGACGCTGGACGACATCGGTGAGCGGACCGACACCACGCTGCGCTGCATCGATCACGAGCCGGAGGTCTGGGAATCCCGGATGCAGACCACCTGTGAGTGCCTGTCGAAGGCCGGCATACTCGACAACCTGGAGCGGCGGCACGCCGAAGACCGGCTGGGAGAGTCGATCTACAAACGCTTTCCGGTGCAGACGAGGTCGGTGCTGACCGTCGCTCACACGTTGATGGACCGCGGCCTGTTCACCGAGCAGGCATTGCGCGACAAGATGAGCAGTGTGCGAGCGCGCCTCGAAGAAAAGTGATCAATGACTTGAAGGCCGGGTCGGTCGGCTCAACGCCGGCCGGCCTGCGTGAGCCGTGTCTAACCTCTCGATCCATTGACAGTGTCAGATATTCCCTTTTACTTTTTTGTTAGGCGACACACGAAGAAGGGGTAAGTCATGACACAGGCTCCGCCCGCCCGAACCGCCTCACTTCCTGCTCAAATACCGATACGGGAGATCATTCCGTGGGCGGTGTTCGCGCTCGTCGTCGGCCTGCTGCTGATCTATTTCGTCGGCGCCGAGCAGGGAGCGACTTCCCTCTTCGGGGGAAATCTCATCCACGAGTTCACGCATGACGGCCGTCACCTGCTCGGATTCCCGTGCCATTGACGGAGGATGTCGCGGATGATGCGCGTCTTGCTGATCCGGGGAATGTTGGTCGGACTGGCTTCCGTCGTACCCGCGTACGTGTGCGCCTGGTTTCTCGGAGAGGGCCCGCTCGGGGACGCGATCGCCTTCGAGGACCGGCAGTCTCACGCTGCTGAAGGGCTCCACGAGCACGGGGTCGAGGTCGTTTCAAGACTGACTCAGCAGACCGTCGGCCTCGCGGTCGCCCTGGCCGCCATCGGCCTCGCGGTCGGCGGGCTGTTCGCCATCATGTTCGCGCTCGCCCACCAGAGAATAGGACGGCTGAGCGCCCGTGCGACCTCGATGGTGGTGGCTGTTGCCGGCTTCGTGGTCATTTCATTGGTGGCTTTCCTGAAATATCCGCCTAATCCGCCTGCCGTAGGAGATCCCGAAACGATCCAGCAGCGAAGCCTGCTGTACTTCCTGACGATCGTCATAGGGATATTCGCCGCGATCACCGCCGTTCAGACCGGCCGGCGCCTGACTCCGAGATACGGTGGATGGAACGCCTCTCTGCTCGGCTGCGGGGTGTTCGTCGTCCTGGTGGGCATCGCCTACGTGGTCCTGCCGGGAGGAACCGTCACGGAGACCGGCTTCCCGCCCGACGTCCTGTGGGACTTCCGGATCGCCTCGCTCGCCACCCAGGCCGTCATTTGGGTCACCTTGGGGCTCATGTTCGGGGCGCTCACCGAACGGGACGTCACCGGAGCCCGGCGGGAACGCGTTCCGAAGGTCCATGCGTAAGCCCCGGACGCCGAACAAAGTGGAGGGCAGACCTTTCCGGTCTGCCCTCCACTTTGTTCACGCCAGATTCAGATGGACTGCGGAACCGGATTTTCCTTGGGCTCGACCGGCTCAGTGGCGAGGTCGGTCTCCGGCGCCTCGACGGGAGCTGCTGCGTGTTTGCAGTCAGGTGTGTGGCACATTGTCGTCCATCCTTCTCTTCGATGATTCGACATGGCGATGGTAACAAGATCTTGACGTTCTGTAAAGCGTCGTCCGGGCATTAAATATTGGTGATCAACCAGTGGGCACGCGCCGACGAACGATGCACGGTGATTCTCTGCAAAGGATGCTGCTGCGGCAGCGCGGGAAAGCATCCTGATGTTTCTCAGAAGGATCAGATGGCACGCCTGCGGCTAATCAAAGAAATCAAGGTTCGCACCAGTGACGACTGCCTGGGTGTGTGCTCATATTCCAATGTGGTCGTCGTCCGGCCCCGCCCCACGGCTCGGCGCGGCGGAGCGAGACCCACCTGGCTGGGCTTCGTCCTGGACGACCTGGTCGTCGACGCCATCGGCCATTGGGCTGCTCAGGGAGGCCCGGGAGCGGCGCCGGTGCCGGAGATCCTGACCTTGTACGAGATCCAGCCACCGCGGCGCCCGCACCCGGCGGGCAGGCGCCGCGCCTGAAAAGGGGTCCGCCCGGCGGCTTTGGGAGAGGCCGGTGACCGAGAGACTTGTCCTGATCGCACACGCACCCACGTCCGCCACCGGCGAGGCGAGTTTCGCCGCCGACGAGTCGCTGACGCCTTCTGGGCGCTCGTCCGCGCAGGCCGCCCGGGGCGTGTTGCGCCGGATCCGGCAGGCTTGGCGCGGACCGGAGGTCCGGTGCGCGCAGACCTGCGCCGCGCTGGGACTGACGGCCAGGGCCGACCCCCGGCTGGCCGACCTGGATGTCGGGAACTGGCGGGGCCGGAGCCTGGAACGGGTCCAGGCCGAGGATCCCGCGGGTCTTTTGGCCTGGCTGACCGACCCCGGTGCGGCCCCGCACGGAGGCGAGACGATCGACGGACTGCTGGAACGGGTCGCCGGATGGATGGACGCGTGGCCACACGAACCCGGCAGGGTCGCGGCGATCACTCATCCCTCGGTGATCAGGGCGGTGGTGCTGCACCTCCTCGGCGCGCCGGCGACGGCCTTCTGGAACCTCGACGTCCCGCCGCTGTCCCAGACGTGGCTGTCGTGGAACGGCGGGAAATGGCGGTTACGGGAGACAGGCCATCGGCTCACCGGGGAGAGGGCGGATCCGGCCGATCAATGATCTTCACCCCATCTCTCACCGTTCCCCGAGATTTGGCACGAGCCATATGCGCCGCGGAGCGGCGGGACTGATGCACATCTCCCAAAGGTACGCCCACACGACACGGAGGTGCGGAAATTCCCCATGGCCTCTGATCAGCGTCCTGTGCATGAGCATCGTCTCCATTCCCGCGGTGAGCGTGATCTGGTTCGTCCACGGCTACGGGTTGGCGTTCGGCCCCGACGTCGGCGGGGTCGGCCTTTTCGGCTGGGGCGACTGGCAGCTCTTCGGCACCATCGCCCGGGCGAGCTGCTGCTGCTCCTCGGCACCGCGTTGCACGCCGTCATGGTGGGGGTGACGGCGGTGCTCGTCACCTTCTACGGCCTGGAGAGAGCGGTCATGCGGAACCTGGCGCTGGTGTTGCTCGCCTTCTCCATGGGGTGGCAGTACGCCCTCGTGCTGAGGCTGAAGGTGGCCGACGTGACCACGACGGTCGTCACGACCACGCTCACCAGATGCGCCCCGCTGTGGGCGGCAGGGCTCGTTCTCACGATGTGCTCATTGATGACCTACCTCGCCCTCAGACGATCCGATGCCCAGGAGTGGCGTTGAGGCCCGTGCGCGGGACGGCGGCCGGGGGCGTAGGGCTGGCCCTACCTGAGGAAGGGGTGACAGCGGGGGTCCGCGTACCCCCTGGTTCTCGCGATGCTGGCAAGCGATCATCATGTGGACGACTTCGCCGGCATCGGAGGCTGATGTGAGTGTTGTAGACCTCGACCGACCGCAGCGCGGCAGCGACTTCGCGCGACTGTCGCGCCGCATAGCCGAGGCCGGCTTACTGGAGCGGCGGCCCGCCTACTACGCCGTCCGCATCGGGTTGGTCGCCGCTCTGTTCGCGGGCAGCTGGGCGGTCTTCGCCGCCGTGGGGGACTCCTGGTGGCAGCTCCCGGTGGCGGCGCTGCTGGCCGTGGCCTTCGCCCAGGTCACGCTGCTGGCCCACGACCTCGCGCACGGGCAGATCTCGCGTTCGCGGCGTACCGGCAGGATCGCGGGGCTGCTGGTCGGCAACCTGGCCGTCGGGCTGAGCTACGGCTGGTGGATGGACAAGCACACCCGACACCACGCCAACCCCAACCACGAGGACCACGACCCCGACGTCGCGCCGGACGTGCTCATCTGGTCACGCGGGCAGGCCGAGGCGGCGCGCGGGCTGGCCCGCTTCGTCGGGCGGTGGCAGGCGTGGCTGTTCTTCCCGCTGCTCACCCTCGAAGGGTTCAACCTGAAGGTGTCGAGCTTCCGGGCGCTGCGGCGGCCGGAGCTGAAGAACCGGACGGCCGAAGGGCTGCTGCTGGTCGCGCACGTCCTGGCTTACGTGGGCGCGCTGTTCCTGGTCCTGCCGCCCGGCAAGGCGCTGGTGTTCCTGCTCGTCCACCAGGCGTGCTACGGCGTCTACCTGGGGTGCACGTTCGCCCCCAACCACAAGGGCATGCCGGTGCTGACCGAGGGGGACGAGCTCGACTTCCTCCGCCGCCAGGTCCTGACCTCCAGGAACGTCACCGGCGGACGCCTCCTGGACATCGCGCTCGGCGGCCTGAACCACCAGATCGAGCACCACCTGTTCCCCGCCATGCCGTCCTCGAACCTGCGCCTGGCCCGGCCCATCGTCCGTGACTACTGCCGCTCGCTGGGGGTCGACTACGCCGAATGCGGCCTGTTCGCCTCCTGGAGCCAGGCCCTGCGCCACCTCCACGACGTCGGCCGCCCCCTCCGGCAGTCCCGGCGCGCATGATGGGACCATGCCCCGCTTCGTAGACCCGGCCGCCGCGCTGCGTCCGTCGTTCCTGGCCGCGCTGGCCGAGTTCCGGGCCGATGCCGACTATCCGCTGTCGTGGTTCGTGTCGGACGTGGACGCGCCGGCGCTGGTCGAGCCGGACGCGTTCGAGGCGTACGTCGCCCGCGTGCTCGGCGAGCGGACCCAGGCCGGGGTGCGGCCCGGGTTCGTGCCGATGACCACGCTGTGGTGGGTGGACGGTGACCGCTTCCTGGGGAGGCTCGCCATCCGTCACCGGCTGACGCCCGCGCTGGCGGAGCTCGGCGGTCACATCGGCTACGACGTACGCCCCGGCGCCCGGCGGCGGGGTCACGCGACGGCGATGCTCGGCGCGGCGCTGCCGATCGCGCGGGCGCTGGGCATCGGCGAGGCGCTGGTGATGTGCGACCTGTCGAACGTCGCCTCACGGCGGGTCATCGAGGCGAACGGCGGGCAGCTGATCGAGGTGACCGAGCGCAAGCGGCGTTACTGGGTGCCCACGGACGCGGCCTGACCGGCCGCACCGCCGACCCGCACCCCGGGGGGCAGCTTCGCTCTGCCGCCGGTCTCCGCCCCGCTCAGCTCGGCGTCCGTCAGGTCCGTGTCCGTCAGGTCCGTCCCGGTCAGGTCCGCGTTCGTCAGGTTCGCGTTCGTCAGATTCGCGCTGGCCAGGTGCGCGCCCTTGAGGTTCGTCCCCTTCAGGTCCGCGTCGCGCAGGATCGCCGTACGCAGGTCCGCCCCACGCAGGTCCGCCCCGCTGAGGCTCGCGCCGGTGAGGTCGGCCCCGCGCAGGTCGGCCCCGCGCAGGTCCGCGCCGAACAGGTCCACCCCGCGCAGGTCCGCCCCGCGCAGGGAGGACCTGCCCAGGTCCGCCTGGAACAGGTCGGCGCCGCGCAGGTCGGCGCCGTCCAGGTCCGCGCCGCCGAGGTCCGCCATGAACAGGACCGCGTACGGCAGAGCCGCCCCGTCCAGCAGCGCCCCCCGCAGGTCGGCGCGGGTCAGGTCGGCGTGGTCCAGGTTCGCCCCGCTCAGCCGGGCACCGCTCAGGTCCGCCGAGGTCAGGACGGCGACGCCCAGGTTGAGGCCGCTCAGCTCCGCGCCCGGCACCCGAATGCGCGCCAGGTCGCAGCTGCACACCCAGTCGCGCCCGGCACCTGGGACGTCGTGGACGCTGCCGAGCACGGTCAGGGCCGTCTGCACGTCGGCGGCCGGCCGCCCGGCCCGCCCCGGCGGGACCGCGGAGCCGTGCTCGCGCACGTACGCGGCCATGACGTCGGCGGTCGTCACGCGGTCCCGCTCCGACTCCCGTGCCAGGCGCCGCAGCGTGTGGATCGCGGCCAGCCGCACCTCGGCCTCCTCTGAGCCGAGCCGCCGTACGGCCTCGGCGTAGCCTTCGGGGCCGTGCCGCTCGGGAGCGGCCTCGATGGACCGGGCGTCGGCGTAGACCAGGCTGCCCGAGGCCAGCAGCAGCCCGAGGACGACCCCCCAGGTGCTCACCCGCCGCAGCAGCGTGTCGAAGGACTCGTCCCGCGCGGCGCGGCGGCGCAGCCAGCCGCCGGCCCCTGTCAGGAGGCAGGCCGCCGCGAGGACGGTCATCGCCAGCGGGAGCAGGTCCTCCTCCGAGTACGGCGGCACCAGGTGGGCCGGCAGCCGTTCCAGGACCGGCCGCCACCAGCCGGGCCCGGCGACCCAGGCGAGCACGGCCGCCACGAGCACGACCACGGCGAGCAGGGCCAGGCCGAGGAGGGCTGCGGCGAGCAGGGCCGCGACGGGCGGGGCCACGGCGGCGGCCACCCCGGCCGGCCAGGCCAAGGCCCGCCGGAGATGCGCTCGCCACGAGGTCACACCATCCATTCGACCCGAAACCGGACGCGGTGGGTAGCCCCGCCGGCGAGAAGGGCCGGGAGCGGCGGGCGAGTCCGTCAGTCCGCGTGGAGGGCGGTGGCGGTGGCGGTGTCCTTGAGGGCGGCGACCGGGCCCTGGTAGAGGACGCGGCCCCCGTGCCGGCCCGGGCCGGGGCCGAGGTCGATGACCCAGTCGGCGTGCCGGATCACGTCCAGGTTGTGCTCGATCACGACCACCGTGTGCCCCTGGCCGACGAGCTGGTCGAGGACGCCGAGCAGGGCGGCGATGTCGCGCAGGTGCAGGCCCGTGGTGGGCTCGTCCAGGACGTAGAGCGCCGGCTCGGCGGCCTCGCGCAGCTCCCGCGCCATCTTCACCCGCTGGCACTCGCCGCCGGACAGCGTGGTGAGCGGCTGGCCGAGGCGCAGGTAGCCGAGGCCGGCCCGGTCGAGGTGGCGCAGCCCGTCGCGGATGTGCCGGTCGGGCAGCCGGTCGAGGGCGTCGGCGATGGTCAGGTCGTCGAGGTCGGCGATGGACAGGCCGTTCACCCGGTGGCGGAGCACCTCGTCGGTGAAGCGCCGGCCGTGGCAGGTCTCGCAGACGTTCTCCTGGCCGTCCATGAAGGCGAGGTCCGTGTAGATCACGCCGAGGCCCTTGCAGTCGGGGCAGGCGCCGCCCGAGTTGGCGCTGAACATCCCGGCGGGCAGGCCGCTGTGCCGGGCGAACAGTTTGCGTACGGCCCCGGCGATGCCGGTGTAGGTGATGGGGGTGGAGCGGCGGTTGACGCTGACCGGCCGCTGGTCGAGGACGATCGCGCCGTGCTGGGCGACCAGCTCGGCGGCGAGGCTCGACTTGCCCGAGCCGGCGACCCCGGTCAGCACGGTGAGCACCTGGGCCGGTACGTCCACGGTGAGGTTCCTGAGGTTGTTGCGGGTGGCTCCGGTCACGGTGATCACACCCTTGGGCGGACGCGGCGTCGTGTTGAGCGGCGTACGGGCGGCCAGGGCCGCCGAGGTGGCGGTGCCGGCCGACCGGAGCCCGCCGAAGGAGCCCTGGAACACCAGCCGCCCGCCGCCGGCGCCCGCGTCCGGTCCGATCTCGACGATCTCGTCGGCGATCGCCATGACGGCGGGGTCGTGCTCGACGACCAGGACGGTGTTGCCCTTGTCGCGCAGCCGCAGCAGCAGGGCGGTCATGGAGGCGATGTCGTGCGGGTGCAGCCCGACGGTGGGCTCGTCGAAGACGTAGAGCATCTCGACCAGGCTGCTGCCCAGGTGCTTGACGGTCTTGACGCGCTGCGACTCCCCGCCGGACAGCGTGGTGGTGGCGCGACCGAGGTGCAGGTAGCCGAGCCCGATGGTGATCATGGCGCGGAGCTTGTCGCCGAGTGCCGCCACGACCGGCGCGACGGCCGGGTCGCGTACCTCTTCGACCAGGGAGGCGAGCTCGGTGATCTCCATGCGGGCCAGGTCGCCGATCGTGCGGCCGAGGACGGTCACGCTGCGGGCGGCCTCGTTGAGGCGGTCGCCGCGGCAGTCGGGACAGGTCTCCGACCGGGTGAAACGCTCGATGGTCTCCCGCTTGCGGTCGGACAGGTCGTCGGAGGTGTGCAAGTAGATGCGCTCGAAGCGCTCCACCACGCCCTCGTAGTCCTTCGGCGGCCGGGTGCCGAGCCGGGCGGCGTGCTCGCCGGCCCGGGAGAACAGCAGCCGCAGGTACGTCCACGCGTCGGTGATGGTGCCGACCGTGGAGCGGGCGTTCCCGCCGATCCTGCGCTGGTCGATCAGCACGACGGGGGAGAGCCCGCCGATCTCGTCGGTCTCGGGACGGGTCCACCGGGGCAGCCGGTTGCGGGTGAACGGCGGGAACGTCTCGTTGAGCTGGTGCCCCGCCTCGGCGGCGATCGTGTCGAACACCAGCGACGACTTGCCCGACCCCGACACCCCGGCGAACACGGTCAGCCGGCCGCGCTGGAGGTCCACGTCCAGGCTCTTCAGGTTGTTGGTCCGGGCGCCCCGGATGCGGATGAACTTCGGCATGCGTACGACGCTACGAACAGATGTGGCCACATCCTGGCCGCGTCCCGGGGAAGACTGGAGGCATGGCGGACGTCACCCAGCGCATCCTCGCCCTGCTCGCCACGTTGCAGACCGGGCGGGCGTTCACCGCCGACGAGCTCGTCGCCCGGCTCGGCGTCAGCCCCCGCACCCTGCGCCGCGACGTCGACCGCCTGCGCGAGTACGGCTACCCGGTGCGGACGCGACCCGGCCCCGGCGGCCACTACCGGCTCGTGGCGGGCAGCGCGCTGCCGCCGCTGGTGCTCGACGACGACGAGGCGATCGCCACCCTCCTCGGGCTGGCCACCCTCGCCGCGACCGGCCGCGCCGCCGAGGGCAGCGTGGACGAGGCCGCCACCCGCGCCTACGGCAAGGTCGACCAGTTCCTGCCGAAGCGGCTGCGGCACCGGGCCGCCCAGCTCCGGGCCAGCCTGGAGACCAGCGCCGCGGCGGCCCCGAGCGTCAGCGCCGACGTCCTGGCCGAGCTGGCCGAGGCGATCCAGCGCCGGCTCGTCGTCACCTTCGACTACACCGGCAGGGACGGCGCGGTCACCTCGCGGCGGGCCGAGCCCTACCGGCACGTGCACCACAACCTGCGCTGGTACCTGCTCGCCCGCGACACCGCCAAGGACGACTGGCGGGTCTTCCGCCTCGACCGCCTCACCGGCCTGCGCACCTCGACCAGCACGTACGAGCCCCGCCCCCTGCCCGCCGACACCGCGCTCGACTACCTGCGCCAGGGGCTCGGCAAGGACCGCGAGCGCGTCGTCCTCACCGTGGAGGCGCCCCTGGCCGACGTGGCCGACGCCTTCGCCTACGAGGACGCCGACCTGGAGGCCCTGGGGGAGCGGCGGACCCGGGCCGTGCTGGCGCTCGACACGTGGGAGTGGCTGCTGCTCCGCCTCGCGTTCCTGGACGCCCCCTTCACCGTCGAGGAGCCGCCCGGTTTCCGGGCCGCGCTCCGCTCCTTCGGCGCGCGGCTAACGGGCGGGGGCGGTCCGGCGCAGCCGGTCGCGTAGCCGGGCGAGCACCGGCGGGCCGCCCGCGAGGCACCACAGCGCGATGACCGGGTCGCAGACGGCGCAGCCGAAGGAGGAGTCGCCGGCGAAGGCGAGGATGGGGCTGGCGTTCAGGTGGTGCAGGACGTCCCAGGCCGTGTGGAGCAGCCAGCCCGCGCCGATCCACGTCCAGCTCTCCAGGCCGCGGAAGGCGACGTAGGTCATGACGGCCGGGAGGACGAACTCCGCGTACCCGAGCCCGCCGCCGCTCAGGTAGGCGGCGCCCGCGCCGGCGACCAGCACGGCGTTGAAGCGGCGGCGGTGCGGATCGGGGATCAGGGAGAGCAGGCAGACGCAGACGATCCCGATGAGGATCGGCATGAGGATGGACATGGGGGAACGCTAGGGCGGGCCGGCCGCGGACCCCAGTGGCCGGAACGACAATTTCCCACGGGTTCCCGCCACCGCCTACGGTGTCCCTCATGCACACGGTGGCGGTGCTGGCGCTGGACCAGGTGGTGGCGGCCGACCTGGCGACGCCGGTCGAGGTGTTCGGGCGGGTCCGGGTGGACGGGCGGCGGGCGTACCGCGTGCTGGTCTGCGCGGTGACGCCACAGGTCGCGAGCGACGCCTTCACGATCGTCGCCCCGCACGGCCTGGAGGCGCTGCGCGAGGCGGAAACCATCGTCGTGCCTGGCTCCTCCGAGCGGGCCGGCGCGCCCGACCCGGCGGCGCTGGAGGCGTTGCGCGCCGCGGCGGCCGGCGGCGTCCGGATCGCCTCCATCTGCGTGGGGGCGTTCACCCTCGCCGCCGCCGGGCTGCTCGACGGGCTCAGCGCCACCACGCACTGGGCCGCGGCGGCGCGGCTGGCGGAGGCGTACCCGCTGGTGGACGTGCGGCCGGACGTCCTCTACGTGGACAACGGCCAGATCCTCACCTCGGCCGGCGCCGCCGCCGGGCTCGACCTGTGCCTGCACTTGATCCGGCGCGACCTCGGCTCTGCGGTGGCCGCCGACGCGGCCCGCCTGGCGGTGACGCCGCTGGAACGCGAGGGCGGGCAGGCGCAGTTCGTCGCGCACGCCCGGCCGCCGGCGCCGCGCGGGTCGCTGCTGGAGCCGGTGCTGTCGTGGATCGAGGACAATCTCGCCGGCGAGGTGACGCCGGCCGCCATGGCCGCGCGGGCCGGGATGAGCGAGCGCACCTTGGGCCGCCGCTTCCGCGAGCAGACCGGCACCACGCCGCTGCAGTGGCTGCTGCGCGCCCGGGTACGGCGGGCCCAGCTCCTGCTGGAGACCACCGACCACGGCGTCGAGCGGGTCGCGGCGCAGGCCGGGTTCGGCTCGGCGACGGCGTTCCGTGACCGGTTCAAGCGGGTCGTCGGCGTCACCCCGCAGTCCTACCGCGCCTCCTTCCGCAGCCGAGGCCCCGCGGTCTGACCGTCTCATTCGGGTCTCGCGGCCACCTTGTCCAGGAAGGCGTACAGGTTCGTCCGGGTGCGGGCGAGCTTGTCCTCCAGGGTGAGGGACTCGTCGATGACGCCGCTGCCCGCGGCCTCCTTCCCGCCCCGCAGGTAGAGGGAGCAGGCGAGGTCGGCGCACAGATACTGGCCGACGGAGTTGCCCTGGCGGCCCGCCTCGCCGGTGCGGCGGGCGCTCATGAGCGCGACGCCGCCGTTGGTGTGCGTGGTCAGGCAGAACGAGCACATGCTGCGCGCGGTGAAGCCGCGGGCCGCACCCGAGGTCACGCGGAGCGCCACCCCGACGAGGGCGCCGTCGCGCTCGGCGACCAGGTAGGCGCGTTCGGGCGCGCCCGGATCCCGCCAGCCGAGGAAGTCGAGGTCGCCCCAGGGCTGGTCGGGCAGGTCCCTCGGGACGCCGGCGCGCTTGGCCTCACCCTTCGAGCAGTTGATGAACGACGCGCGGATCTCGCGCTCGGTGAGAGGTCTCATGAGCGGCGAGGCTAGTTTCCTTAATGCTATTATGCAAATGCTTAAAGGCTTTAAGTGATGGAGGGCGCGTGGCACGAGCGGGACTGACCGCGGAACGCCTGACCCAGGCGGCGGCGGAGCTGGCCGACGAGCTCGGCTTCCACAACCTGACGGTCTCGGCGCTCGCCCGCCGGTTCGGCGTCAAGCCCGCCGCCCTCTACTCCCACGTCAGGGACGTCCAGGAGCTGCGGGCACGGGTGGCGGTCCTCGCGCTGGCCGAGCTCGCCGAGCGGGCCGCCGCCGCCCTCGCCGGCCGCGCCGGCAAGGACGCCCTGGTGGCCTTCGCCGACGCCTACCGCGGCTACGCCAAGGAACACCCCGGCCGGTACGCCGCCGCGCAGATCCAGCTCGACGACGAGACCGCCTACGCCAGCGCCGCCCGCCGGCACGCCGAGATGACCCGGTCCATCCTGCGCGGCTACGACCTGCCCGAGCCCGCCCAGACCGACGCCGTGCGCATGCTGGGCAGCATGTTCCACGGTTTCGTCAGCCTGGAGACGCAGGGCGGCTTCGCCCGCACCCCGCGCGAGGTGGACGTGTCCTGGGCGAGGACCCTCGACGCCCTCGACTCGGTGCTCAGGAACTGGCCTCCGGACGAATGAGGAGGTCAGGCGGCGTAGTTCGGGTAGCCGTAGCCGACGACCTGGGAGGTCGGGCGGACCCGCTCCTCGACCTTGCCGTTGCCGGTGTTGCCCTCGATCGTGGAGATCGTGCCGTCGCCGTTGTCCTTGACGACGAAACCGACGTGGTCGATGGAGCTCAGGCTCTTGCCGCCGTTCCAGTCGAAGAAGACGACGGCGCCGGGCTTGGCCTCGGTGCCCCAGCGGTCGTTGGCGGCGAACCACTTGGCGTGAGCGACGGTGTAGGCGTCCCAGCCGATCTGGGAGCGGGCGCCGCTCTGCTCGCCGACCCAGGAGACGAACATCGAGCACCAGGGGGCGTTCAGGTAGGCGCTCCTGTTGCCGCCGTCGCGCAGGACGGTCTCGCCGGCGCGGGCCGAGTCGGCGTACCACTGCTGGAACTTGGTGCCGCCGCCGGCGGCGTTCTCGGTCGTGCCCACCTGGGCGCGGGCGAGGTCCAGGACCTGCCCGGCGGAGACGTTCACGCGCGCGTCGCGGTTGCTGACGTCCTGCTGGGCGGTGGTGGCGGCGGCTCCGGCCGCCGCGGGCCGCGCGGGAGCGCTGTCGGCGGCCGCGGTCACGGCGGCGGTCGCGCCCAGGGCGGAGACGGCGAGGGCCCCGCTCAGCGCCAGCTTGGCGGCGTTCAGCTTCGGGGCACGGATGAAACGGCTGATGGCCATAAGGGTGTTGCTCCTTTTATGCTTCCGTGCCGCTTACCGGGTTAGCTGACGGGTTCGGGCGTGCGGAAGCTGCCCTACGGCACATGGACGTGCCGATTCACCCCGGTCGAGATTGGGTCCCCGGTTCCGCCTCGACGGCGGATTCAGCGGCCGCGGGCATCGAAGGCCCGCGGTGGGAGTGGGATCGTACGCGGCGCCCGCGATGCGGACGCAGGTGAGCGCGGTCCGGTGGTCACTCGCTCCACGGCTGAGGTCGCGGCCACGCTCACTGGACGGTACAACACCCCTCTGACCTGCGTCATTCCCCGGTCACGAAATCCCCATGACGGGCGGCCAAGGTAACGCGCCGGTCTGCTCTCAGCCGCGTTCCAGTCCGAGCGCGGCGGCGGCCTCCTCCAGGGCGTCCAGGTGTCCCTCGACCGGGCCGAGGCCCGCCCCCATCGTGTCGATCGCGAGATGCGTCGCGCCCGCCTCCCGCCAGCGCCCGGCGACGTCCACCAGCGCCCCGGCGTCGCCCCTCCACCGCACCCGGCCCTCCATGCCGAGCTCGGACGGGTCGCGGCCGGCCTGCGCGGCGGCCTCCTCGACCATGGCCTTGGCCTGGTCCAGCTCCGGCCCCGGGAGCATCTGGGGGAACCAGCCGTCGGCCAGCCGTCCGGCCCGCCGGTAGGCCGGGGGCGACTGCGCGCCGAACCAGACCGGGATGGGCCGCTGCACCGGCAGCGGCGCGAGCCCGGCGCCGCTCACCCGGTGGTCCTCGCCCTCGAAGGTGACCGTCTGCTCGCACCAGAGCCGGCGCATGACCGCGACCTGCTCCTCGATCCGCCTGCCGCGGGTGCCGAAGTCGGCGCCGAGCGCCTCGTACTCGACCCGGTTCCAGCCCAAACCCACGCCCATGCGGAAGCGTCCGCCGGTCAGCAGGTCCACCTCGGCCGCCTGCTTGGCGGCCAGCACCGCCTGCCGCTGCGGCAGGATGATGATGCCGGTGACCAGCTCCAGCGACGTCAGCGCGGCCAGGTAGCCGAACAGCACCATCGGCTCGTGGAAGGTGGTGTGCACGTCATAGGGGCCGCTCCAGCCCTCGTGCACGGCCGGGTCGGCGCCCACGACGTGGTCGTAGGCGAGCACATGGCGAAAGCCCAGCTCCTCGACGCGCCGGCCGTAGGCGCGCACGGCGCCCGGGTCCGCGCCCATCTCGGACTGCGGGAAGACGACACCGATCTGCATGCGTGGCTCCTGTCATCGTGATCTTCCCTCCCATCATCGCGGGCCCGCCGCGCCCGGCCCGCGACCGCCGCGCTGGCCGGGGCGCGCGGTTTGGACCTCGGGGCCCCGGGCAGCGGAGTCCGATGCGCCTGCCCGCCGCCCGCGGTCCCATCACCGCTGAGCTCTTCGAGCGGCTCGCGGGGCCGCCCGCCGACCTGGACCCGCCGCCGGCGACACCGCGCCCCTGCGCCACGGCCCTGGCGGACGGCGACCTGCAGCTCGCCCTGTTCGCCTGCTACGAGCTGCACTACCGCGGCTTCGACGGCGTGGACGACCGCTGGGAGTGGCAGCCGTCGCTCCTGGGCTTCCGGCGCGAGCTCGAACGCCGTATGGAGGGCGCGCTCGCGGACGCCGTGCCGCGTCCCGCGCCGGTGCCGCCCCAGCAGGTGCGCCGGGCGCTGAAGGAACTGGTCGCCCACGACGAGCAGCAGGGGCCGGGGCTGGCGGCGTACCTCCAGCGCGAGGCCGACCTCGACCGGTTCCGCGAGTTCGTCGTCCACCGCTCGATCTACCATCTGAAGGAGGCCGACCCGCACACCTGGGGCATCCCGCGCCTGCACGGCCGGCCCAAGGCCGCGCTGGTGGAGGTCCAGTCCGACGAGTACGGCGGCGGCAGCGCCGAGCGCATGCACGCCGAGCTGTTCCGCACCACCATGACCGCCCTGGGCCTGGACGCCTCCTACGGCGCCTACCTGGGCCGGGTGCCGGGCATCACGCTGGCCGTCTCCAACGTCATGTCGCTGTTCGGGCTGCACCGGCGGCTGCGTGGCGCGCTGGCCGGGCACCTCGCCGCGCTGGAGATGACCTCGTCGCTGCCCAACCGCCGCTACGCCACGGCCCTGCGCAGGCTCGGCGGGGACGCCGAGGCCACCCGCTTCTACGACGAGCACGTCCAGGCCGACGCCGTGCACGAGCAGATCGCCGCGCACGACCTGTGCACCGGCCTGGCGACGCAGGAGCCGGCGCTGACCGGCGACATCCTGTACGGCGCGGCGTGCGCCCTGGCCGTCGAGCGGCTGTGGGCGGAGCACGTGATGGGGCGCTGGGAGCAGGGCGCGACCTCGCTGGAGGACGAGACGGTCGCCGCCTGATCACCTCATTAACCCACTAAATTAGTAGGTCTTGACGGGTTTGATCCTCCGTGGTGTCCTGACCCCATGAGCACCCGCGAAGAACCTCCTGAGAGCCGTACCGCGTTCAACGAGGACTGGGCGGCGACCCTCCTCGGCCTGGCCCTGCTCGTCCTCGTCCTCGCCGGCGTCATCCCGCCCGGCCTGGTGCCGTGACGACCGCCGGGACCGCCGCCGCCACGACCCGCACGTGGCAGTGGAGCGCGCTCGGCGTGCTCGCCGTCCTCCTGCTCGGGGCCGCCACCCGTTTCCTGGAGCAGAACGTCCCGTCCTGGTTCGCCGGCTCGGGCCTGGCCAAGGCCATCGAGTTCCCCGTGTACGCGATCGTCCTCGGCCTGCTCGGCAACGCCGTGCTCACCGCGGCCGGGCTGCGGGAGCGGCTGTCGGGCGGGTTCCGCACCGAGTTCTTCATCAAGACCGGGCTCGTGCTGCTCGGCGCGTCCATCAACCTCAAGGTGATCGTGACCGCGGCCGGGCCGGCGATCGCGCAGGCACTGGTGCTGATCAGCGTGGTGTTCCTGTTCACCTGGTGGCTGGGCGGCAGGCTGGGGCTGGACGACCGGCTGCGGGCGCTGCTGTCGTCCGCCGTGTCGATCTGCGGGGTCAGCGCCGCCATCGCGGCGGCCGGGGCCGTGCAGGCCAAGCGCGAGCAGCTCGCCTACAGCGCCAGCCTGGTGATCGCCTTCGCGCTGCCGTCGATCTTCGTCCTGCCCGCGCTGGCCTCGCTGCTCGGGTTGAGCCCCGAGGTCGCGGGCGCGTGGATCGGCGGCAACATCGACACCACCGCCGCGGTGACCGCCGCCGGCGCGCTCGCCGGCGAGGACGCGCTGGCCATCGCCACCATCGTCAAGGTCACCCAGAACGCGCTCATCGGCGTCGTCGTGGTGGCGCTGACGGCCTGGTTCGCCTTCCGCGTGGACCGGCGGCCGGACGCGCCCCGGCCCGGCGCGGGGGAGCTGTGGCGGCGCTTCCCGAAGTTCGTGCTCGGCTTCGTGGCCGCCTCCGTGCTGGCGACCTGGTATCTCACCACGGTCACCGCCGGGCACGGCAAGGAGGTCATCGGGGTGGCGAACGACCTGCGGACCTGGTTCCTCATCCTGGCCTTCGTGAGCATCGGCCTGGAGTTCCGGGTCGCCTCGCTGCGGGAGGCGGGCTGGCGGCCGGTCGCGGTGTTCGCGGCGGCGACCGTGGTCAACGTGGTGGTGGCGCTCGCGCTCGCCCTGGCGCTGTTCTCGGGGTTCGCCGTGTCGTGAAAGCGGCGTCGCCGCAGCTTGCGCGGCCGGTCGCGGTCGCCCACCTCTGGCCGGAGGTGTTCGTGCCGTCGCCCGGCTCGGTGTGGCAGCAGTTCCTGCTCACCTCCTCCGTCCACGACGGGCAGCGTGGCTACGGCGGCTACCTGCTGTCGGAGCACCTGCTGGCCAGCGTGCGGCGGATCGCGCTCGGCAGCCTCTACGGCATCGCCGACGTCGTCGTGCTCGGCCTGCTCGTCATCGGCGCCTCCGGGCTGCTCATCGACACCCTCCTGCAATCCACCGAGCGCCGCTCGTGCCCTGGCGCGGCAAGGCATGAACCACCGGAGGCACCAGCCCATGAAACTCCGCCTCGTCCCCGCCCTGGCGCTCGCCCTCTGCCTGGCCGCCTGTTCGAGTGCCGCTGTCGACGCCGGCGCCAACGCCGACGGCAGCCCCGAAGAGCTGCGCATCGGCTACCAGCTCATCCCGAACGGCGACCTCGTCGTCAAGGACCAGCGCTGGCTGGAGAGCGAGCTGCCCGACACCAAGGTGACCTGGATCAAGTTCGACTTTCCTGCTCGACGGCAAGGAGCAGGCCGGGCCCGGCTATCTCGGCACGCCGGACGAGCCGGGCAAGCTCGCCGAGAACCTGCGCGACGCCGCCACGTTCCTCAAGGGCCTCGATCGCCCACTACAGCCTGCTCGCCGCGCTCCAGCCGGCCATGAGCTGGCGGCCGACGGCCGCGGCGGCGGCCTGCTTGTCGGAGCGCACCAGCTTGACGGCCCGGTCCTGCTGGCGCAGCCTTAGGCGGCGTCGATGTCGCCGCGCGTCCAGGCGGCCTGGATGTCCGGCGGCTCCACCTCACTCCGGACGAGGCCGCCGCGCAGCTCGACGAGCTGATGGGTCGACGACGGTGACGTCGGACTCGGTGAGCCCGGCCAGCTCCTTGCTGGTCACGAGCGTCCTGCCGGTCTTGCGCAGCTCGCCGAGCACGGGTGTCCAGACGCGCAGAACAAGCTGCCGTCGGTGCCCGAGCTCACGGTCTTCCAGAAGGGCCTGGCCACGAAGGACCTGCGTGATGCGTTCAGCGGATGAGCTGACCGGCGGGTCGCGCACGGCGGCGGGCGTGCGGCTCGACGGCGTCTCGCTCACCTACCGGCCGCGTTCCCGCTGGTCGCGCGCCGCGCCCGTCGAGGCGCTGCGCGGCATCACGGGCGGCTTCGGGGCGGGCGAGTTCGTGGCCGTCGTGGGGCCGTCCGGCTGCGGCAAGAGCACGCTGCTGCGGCTGGTCGCCGGGTTCGCGGCCCCGACCGCCGGGCGGATCGAGGTGGGCGGCGCGCCCGTGACGGGGCCGGGGCCCGACCGGGGCGTGGTGTTCCAGCAGCCGCGGCTGTTCCCCTGGCTGAACGTGCGGCGCAATGTCGAGTTCGGGCTGCGGACGGCGGGCGTGCCGGGGCCGGAGCGGCGGGCGCGGGCGGCCGGGCTGCTGGAGCTCGTCGGGCTCGGCGACGTGGCGGAGCGGCGGCCGTACGAGCTGTCGGGCGGCATGCAGCAGCGGGCCGCCATCGCCCGCGCGCTCGCCCCGGGCCCGGCGATCCTGCTCATGGACGAGCCGTTCGCCGCGCTGGACGCGCTCACCAGGGAACGCCTCCAGGAGGAGCTGCGCCGTCTCTGGCAGGCCACCGGCACGACCGTGCTGTTCGTCACGCACAGCGTGGACGAGGCGGTCTACCTGGGCACCCGCCTGATCGTGATGAGCAGGCGGCCCGGCCGCGTCCTGCTCGACCAGCGCTCGGCCCTTCCCCACGCGCCCGACCCGCACACCCACCCCGACTTCCCGGCGGTGCGCGAGAGCGTGGCGCTGGCCGTGCGCCGGGCCGCGGCCGACGATGACACCGACGACGTGAAAGAGGCGAGGTAGTCCGGATGCTCCGTTTTCACTGGTTCCTGCCGACGACCGGCGACGGCCACGACGTGCGCTCGGCCATCACCACGACCGACGCCTTCCGCCCGGCAGGCCGCCCGGCGAGCCTCGCGTACCTGACGCAGGTGGGCCGGGCCGCCGAGCAGGCCGGGTTCGGCGGTCAGAGAGATTTGGAACGGAACCCGGCGTTAACGGGGTTCCCACTGGTCAGCGCGGTCCCATCTCGCTCGCGCCCCCAGACGTGATAAACGTCAGACTCCGTGTCGACGCACAGGAAGCTGGTGGTCAATGGTCGGTGATGAGGGCGTCCAAGGCGGCTTCCTTGTCGGCTTCGGTGGGCAGGGCGTAGCGGCGGGTGGTGTCCAGCGAGCCGTGACCGAGGAGTTCGGCGACCAGGATGGGATCTTTGCCGTCGCGGATGAGCTGGGTGGCGAAGGTATGGCGCAGGACGTGCGGGCTGAAGGGTTCGGTGGGGTCGTCACCCAGGCCGACGGCGTCGCCGAGGCCGGTGATGATGTCGCGGGCGGCGCGGTCGCTCAGGCGTCCGCCGCGGTGGTTGAGGAACAGCGCGGCGTGGGTGCCGGCCCCCTTCCAGTCGGTGCGAGTTGCCAGCCAGTCGGTCAGGGCCTGGCGCAGGTCGGGGTGGACGGGCAGCAGGCGGATCTTGCCGCCGTCGCGGCCCTTGCCGCGGATGCGTAGTTCGCCCTTGCGGGCCGACAGGCGGACGTCGGCCAGGTCGAGGCCGACGACTTCGGAGATGCGCAGGCCGGCGTAGTAGGGCAGCAGGGCGATGGCCTTGTCGCGCGGGGACGCGGTGAGCTGGACGTGGCGGATGTAGCGGCGGGTGCGCCGGGCGTCCAGGGCGCGGGGGGCGGTGCGGCGGGTGTCGCGTTCGCGGCGGGCCTGGGGCTTGCCGAGGCCGCGGCGGGCATAGAAGTCGTCGATGGCCGACAGGTAGGTGTCGATGGTGTTGGGGGCGCGGCGGGCGTTCTTCAGATGCCGGCGGAAGTCGCGTACGGCGCCGGTGGCGGCGATGGGGTCGGTGAGCGGGTCGCCGTCCAGGGCGCCGGCGTCGGCCTGGTCGGCCAGCCAGGCCAGGTAGCCGCGCAGCCGGGAGGCGTACTTGGTCCTGGTGGAGTCGGCCAGCGGGGCGTGCGCGAGTGCGGCGGTGTAGTCGGCCAGGACGGCGGCGTGCGGGGCGGTGAGCGGCACGGCCCGCGACCGGCGTGTGTTTCCGGAAGCTGGTCCGGCCGGTTGCGTGATCTCTGAGGGCGTGTTTCCGGAAGTCACCCACCCAGTCTACTTCCGGAATTATGTGATTCCGGAAGTAGGAGGTAGACTGAAAACACCGAGGACTTCTCGAGCGTTGGCATTCAGGTCGGCGTCGCCCCCGGCGAATCATCACCGGCCTCTTCGGAGGCCTGGACAGGTCAGGCGACCATGACGCCGGCACTTCTCTCTCAACCTGCACCGCTCAGCTCCACCTCGCCCGCGATCCCACGGGTCGATTCCGCGCTACGGCTCAGTCTCCGCCCAGTGCAGAATCGGCTGGCTGTGGTGGACGGGGCCTGGTGGCCCTCCTCCTGTGACGCGGCCGCCGAACTGCCTGGCCTCATCGCCGCCGTGGACCGGCTGCTGGGTCGGGTCACGCTCCGCATCGGCCTGCATGGCGATGTGTGGCAGAACATCCCGCGCCGCATCCCGGCACGCGGGCGGCAGGTCCGCATCGGCTGGTTCCGCCACACCGATCCGCGGGTAATCACTCTCAGCTTCGCCGCCGGCGAGCCGGTCGTCCTGCTGATCGTCCCTTCGGGCACCGCCGCCGGTGCCGCCGAGGCCACACTCAAGCTCACCGCCCAGGACATCGGCGGCATGAGCATCGACGCCATCCTCACCCTCGCGCACCTGCCCGCCGACCCCGCCCCGCGTGCCACGGCCGATGGCTCGGCCCGCTGGGAAGACGAGGGCGGGTCGATCATCGGGCAGGCAGCGCGGCCATCCACGGGACGGCCGACAACGTCGGAATGACCCCGTGCCGCCTGCCGGCCGGATCGAGCGGTCCTGGCACCGCCCGTACTGGCGGCGGGCCGATCTCCGGCCGGCAGGCATCTCATCACCTTTCAGCTTCTCCCGTGAGGAGACATTCCATGACCGTCATCGACACCGCCCCGCTCGCCGGGACGAGCGCCTCGGCGCCGACCCTCGTGCATCTGTCGGGGGACATCGACATCTTCACCACAGCGCGGCTGCGCCGCCGGCTGATCAACACCCTCGATCACAGCACCGACCTGCTCATCTTGGATCTGTCCCAGGTCACCTTCTGCGGGGCAGGCGGGCTCGGTGTGCTGGTCGGCGTGCAAGGCCGTGCCCGGACACGAGGCATCACGCTGTCCCTGACCGGCGTTCCCCCGCGCGTGGCCCGGCTGCTGCGCATCACCGGGCTGGACCGCCGCTTCCCGGTCACGGCGTGACCGGCATGCCGACCGCCACCCGCACCGCCGCCGAGGCGGGCTATGACGGTCATGCGCCGTTCCCCCGCCCCGCCGCGCCAGCGCGGGCCGGCATCGTCCCGGTGACGCTGACCGCGGCGATCGTCATCGCGCCGTTCCTCGCGCTGGGCGCCGGCATCTGGCTGGCGTGGGGAAGCGGGATCACTCTCACCGACCTGCTGCTGGCCGCCGTCTTCTACGTGGTGACCGGGCTGGGGGTGACGGTCGGCTTCCACCGGCTGCTGACCCACCGTTCCTTCACCGCCCGCCCGTGGCTGCGCGTCGTCCTGGCCGTGGCCGGATCGATGAGTTTCCAGGGCAACCTCATCGACTGGGTGGCCGTCCACCGCCGCCACCACGCCTTCACCGACCAACCGGGAGACCCGCACTCCCCTTACCGCTATGGCACCGGCCTCGGCGGGCAACTGCGCGGCCTGGCCCACGCCCACCTGGGCTGGCTGTTCTCCGCCGAACCCACCTCGGCCGAACGGTATGCCCCCGACCTGCTGCGCAACGATCCGGTCATGCTGCGCATCTCGCGTGCCTTCCCCGCCTGGTGCGCCGCCTCCCTGCTGCTGCCGTTCGCGGCGGGCTGGGCGATCAGCGGCAGCCTGTACGGCGGGCTGACCGCGTTCATCTGGGCCGGCCTGGTCCGCATCGCCCTGCTGCAGCACGTCACCTGGAGCGTCAACTCCCTGTGCCACATGATCGGTGAGCGGCCGCACACCACCCGCCGCCACGACCGCTCCACCGACCTGTGGCCGCTGGTCCTGCTGTCCTTCGGCGAAAGCTGGCACAACGGCCACCACAGCCAGCCCAACTGCGCCCGGCACGGCCTCGGTCCCCGCCAGATCGACCCCTCCGCCGCGCTCATCAGCCTGTTCGAACGCCTGCACTGGGCCACCAACGTGCACTGGCAGCCCCCCGATGTCCTCGGCCACCATCGCACGGTCGCCGGCAAACACCCGCTGCGGGGCCTACCGGCTACCCGCCCGGCCAGGGGCCAGGGCGCCGCGGTCCGGCGCAGGCACCCCCGATGATGCCCGTCATCCGCCACTGACAGGGTCGTTCATCTCCTGCTGGCCGTCAGTCCTCATCGTTGGCGTCGTCGGCGTCAGGTTCACGCAGCGCCCGCCGCCCGACTGCGGCCGCTGGAAGGAATACCGGCCGTGCACATTAATGTGCTTCCTGATGAACGGGCTGAGCCGGGCGATGTCGTCATACAGCACCGGATAGCCCTGCACGCGCAGCTGACGTAAAGCGTCATCGATGTAGACGGTGTTCCACAGCACCAGGCAATTCAGAACAATGCCCAGCGCACCCAATTGGTCCTCCATTCCCTCGTAGTATCGCTGGAACACCTGGCTTTTGCGGCCGTGGAAGACCTTCTGCGCCAGATCGTGGCGGCCCTCCTGGAGGTTGCGGATGCCCTTGATGCCGCGCCGCATGCCCTCATCGTCGATCAGCGCCAGCACATGCACGCTTTTGTAAATGCGGCCGTAGATGTTGATCGCCTCGCCCATCGCGGTCGGCCGGCCGTCGCGTTGCAGCATCCGCACCACGTCGTAGAGGTTGACGGCGCTGGTGTAGATGGAGCCGACCAGACGCAGGATGTCCGGCCACCAGCGGGCGACCTTGCCCAGGTCCAACCGCCCGCGCGCCAGCGCGTTCAACGCCCCATAGTCGGCGTCGGCCTGCACCCGCCACAGCTTCTGATCAGGCAGATCGGCCAGCGCGGGCCGGTACTCCTTGTCCAGCAGATGCGCGAGCCCGAATACCAGATCGCTGTAAGATCCGGTATCGGTGACAATCACATCGGCCCGGCGGCCCTTGCCCGAGCCGAAAATGACATCTAGCGCGTGCAGGCAATCCCGGTCGGTGCCAGACACGATTTTCGACGCGATCCCGAACGCCTGATCGTTGATCATATTCAGCCAGGTTATTCCGCGCTTCGGCCCGAAATACTTCTTATTCGGCCGGGCGTACGCCGAGGGCACCGGGACGACGAACCGCATGCCGTCGATGGCCGCGACCAGGCCGCCGCCCAGTGCCTGGGCGAAACCGATCCCGGCCTGCTTGGCGATCAGGTGCGGGTTGGCCGCGCCGTAGTTGTCGGCGCGCAGGTAGGTGTGGTCGACGTAGCCGAGCCGGTACCGCTCCAGCGCGGGCACGCCCTTGACCGCGATCGGCCCGTAGGTGATGTTCAGCGCTTGATCATAGTCGCGCTGTGAAACCGAACCGAAGCTGGCGCTGGCCGCGTTCAGAGGCAGCGAAAGGCTCGACTCGCTGACCAGCGGGAACCTCGTTAACGCCGGCCGCGCTCACCCCCATCGGCGCGGGCTGCCCCGATCCGTGGATCGTCTGCGCCGCGCTCGCCCAGCAGGCGCAGTCGTTCCAGGAGATCTCCGGCGGGCGGCTGCTGCTCAACGTCGTCACCGGCGGCGACCCCGTCGAGCAGCGCGCCTACGGCGACTTCCTCGACCACGACGCCCGCTACGCCAGGACCGGCGAGTTCCTGCACGTGCTGCGCCGCTCCTGGGCGGGCACGCCCTTCGACCACCACGGCGAGCACTACCACGTCGAGCGCGGCGGGCTGGCCCGGCCGCTCGACCCGGCGCCCACGCTCTACTTCGGCGGCGCCTCGCCGGCCGCCGAGCAGGTCGCCGCCCGGCACGCCGACGTCGTCCTCATGTGGGGCGAGCCGCCGCACGCCGTCGCCGAGGCGTGGGCCGTGGCCGACCGGCTCCTCGCCGGCATGGATCCGGCCCGCGTCGAGGCGGCCCAGCGCCGCTTCGCCCGCTACGACTCCGTCGGGCAGCGCCGCATGGTGGACCTGCACGCCGGCTCCAGCCGCGACCTGGAGATCCATCCTGGGCTGTGGGCCGGGGTGGGGCTGGTCCGCGAGGGGGCGGGCACCGCGCTGGTCGGCTCCTACGCCGAGGTCGCCGCGCTGCTGCGGCAGTACGCCGAGGGGGGAGTGTCGGAGTTCGTGCTGTCGGGCTGGCCGCATCTGGAGGAGGCGTACCGGGTGGGCGAGTACGTGCTCCCACGCCTCGCCCCGGTCCCCGGCTAGCTCAGTGCTTCCGGCTCCGCCCGCCACCAGTACGACGGCCGCCGCAACGTGCCCCGGACCCGCCCGTCGCCCTTGAGCAGGTCCAGCAGCGCCTGGCTGAACTCCGGCCGCACGTCACAAGTGCAGCCGCGCCCGGCGAGCACGGCCGCCGCCAGGTCGCGCGTGCGCAGCTCCCGCCCGTCGGCGAGCGCGGCGAGCACCTCCGGCATGGCCGCCGCGGCGGGCGCGCCGCCCTCGCCGCAGTCGTGCGAGCCGGGCTGCTCACCCGGTTTCTCCGACAGGTACGCGTCCAGGCGTGTCAGGAACTCGGCGGAGGAGGACGTCACGTCCTCCGCGCCCGTCCTCGGCGGGGTTCGCGCCGGCTCGTGCTGCTCGAGCCGCCTGCGCTGACGTCTGATGCGATTACCCTTTCCCATGATCAAGGGACAGTAGCCGCTCGCCGCCGGCCGGAGCGTGTGACAACGCCCGGCCGGATCGGCAAGATTGCGTCAAACGCCGGCCCGGATCTCACGCCGCCGGGCGGTGGCTCGCCTCGTGGGTGTCGCGGGTCAGATCGACGAGCACATCCACGTCGGCGACGATCACGACCGCGTACGCGATGGCGGGGGACAGGACGGCGGGCCCGGCCAGCTCCTCCAGCGACAGCGCGTGGTGCCGCTGTGCGGGCACGACCGTCCGGTACGGACCGAGCGGCGGCCGGCCCTCCGCGCAGAAGGTCAGCTCGACGCCCGCGTTGCGCGGCCCGACGTTGAACAGGTGAAGCCGGTCCCCGGGCGCCCAGCCCTCGGTGACCGCCATCCGCTCGGCTCCGACTAACGTCCTCATGCGCGACTCCCGTGTCCTGGTGACTCCGTCCTGCCGCTACCCAGACAGACCGGTCTCTATCAGGCGGACTTGCTGGGCAGGGGACGGACATGGAGACCGAACCGGGACGGGGGCGCGACGACCGAGGTTCCCCGCTCGGCCGCATCATGCGGGGCGGGGCGGCGGCGCTCGCCAACATCCACCGGCACGGCCTCAGACGCTGGCTGGCGGCGGAGCGCGAGGAGCTCATCCAGACGATCAAGGTGACGGTCGCGTGCGTGTTCGGCTGGTGGCTGGCCGCGTACGTGCTGAAGGTCGATCTGGCGGTGCTCGTGCCCATCGGCGTGCTGCTGACGATCTCCGCCACCGCGTACGACACCGTGATACGCGGCGTGCAGCAGGTCGGCGCGGTCTTCGTCGGCATGGCGGCGGCGACGACGCTGATCTGGCTGATAGGCGTCAACGCCCTGACCCTGGGCGTGCTCGTGCTCGCGGGCCTGGTGCTGACCCGCCTGCTCAACCTGCCGGAACGCAACGTGCAGATCCCGATCACGGCGCTGCTGGTGCTCGCGCTGGGCAAGACCTACGGCTTCGCCCGGCTGGGCGACGTGCTGCTGGGCGCGGTCATCGGCATCGCCGCCAACCTGATCCTGCCGCCGCGCTTCGTCGACAACGCGTTGCGGGAGCTCGGCGACCTGTCCGGCGAGCTGTCGGAGCTGGCCCAGGACATGGCCGACGGCCTGCGCTCCGGCCTGGGGAAGGACGTGGCCGAGGACTGGCTGGAGCGGGCCAGGGACCTGTCGCGGCGCCTGGAGCAGACGGAGCAGGCGAGTGACCAGGCGGAGGAGTCGGTACGCCTGTCGCCGCGCCGCCGCCGCTACGACCGCCGGCTGCGGCAGGTGTCCGAGGCCGCTACCTGCCTGGACCACGCCTGCCACCAGTTGAGGGGCGTGGCCAGAGGGCTGGCGGACCTCGTGTCGGGCGTACGCGGGCTGCCGGCGCAGGAGGCGGCCGAGGTTCCCCGCCCGCTGGCCGAGGAGCTGGACGCGCTGTCGCGGCTGTTCGGCACGTTCGGGCGGTTGCAGCTCGGCCGGGGACGCGAGGAGGACCTGCGGGAGCTGCGGGCGGCCCTGCGCGAGGGCGAGCGTCAGCAGCACGTCTCGCTGTCGATGTTCGGCCGGACGCGCGACGACCGGCTGCGGACGCTGCAGGGTTCGCTGCTGGAGGACTGCGCCCGCATCCGGCACGAGTTCGACCCCGACCACGGTCCGCACCGCGACGCCTTTCCCCGGCCGCCGGCCAGGAGGTCCGGCGAGGGCTCAGCCTAGGTCGGGGTGGGGGACGTACCGGTCGGGGCGCAGGCGGGCGAGCGCGGCCTCGTCGGCCATGAACGTGTCCTGGTCGGCGATGCGCCAGCCCGCGCCCAGCAGCAGGGGTACGAGGGGATGCGGGCCGGGGACGGCGATCCGCCCGGTCCGCGCGCCGGTGGCGGCCAGGGCGCCGAGCACCGCGTCCGCGCACTCGCCCGGCGTGGCGCCGCCCGCCGGGCCGATCAGGGCGCCGTCGCCCAGGCGGCGGGCGAAGGCGTAACCGCCGGCGCCGGTGGCGTGCGGGGTGACGTCCGGCTGGGCCGCGTACCAGGCGAGGGTGCCGGGGCGGGCGCCGCCGGAGGCGCGGGCGTCGGCGTCGGCGATCTCCTCCGGCCGGGCCGCGCGCACGGTCGGCGCGGGCAGCGGCGCGGCGGGGCCGGTCAGGTAGAGCAGCGGGGTCCAGGGACGCAGCCCGTGCCGGACGTACAGGGCCAGGGCGCGGGGGTCGGAGCTGGCGAAGGTCACCTTCGGACCGTCGCCGGCCAGCAACTCGGCCAGCAGGGCCCGGCCGACGCCGCCGGACTGCCGGTCGGGCAGCACGAACAGGTCGCCGAGGTGGGTGAGATCCGCCCGGCGCAATGTCCCGCCGAACCCGGCGGCGTCCTCGCCGGAAGCGGCGTCGGAAGCCGCGCTGCCGCCCGGCGCTATCAGGAGGGTGCCGAACGCGCGCTCGGCGTCCAGGAAGTCCGCCCCCTGCGGCCAGCCGCTGAGCAGCCCGAACCGGCGGGCGATGCGCCGTACGGCGGGCATGTCGGCGTCCGTGGCGGCGCGCACCGCGGTGGGCCGTGGACCGGCGCTCATCGGCCGGGACCGGGGGAGAGTGCCACGTCCGCGCCGCTCGTCACGGGCTCGGCGGGGACGTCGTCGCGCACCTGTGCGGCCGTGATGGCGACGGTGGTGACGATGTCGGCGACCGTCGCGCCCCTGGACAGGTCGTTGACCGGTTTGCGGAGGTTCTGCAGCACCGGTCCCACCGCGACCGCGCCGGCGCTGCGCTGCACCGCCTTGTAGAGGTTGTTGCCGGTGTTGAGGTCGGGCACCACGAAGACGGTGGCGCGGCCGGCCACCTCGCTGCCGGGCATCTTGGCGTGGGCGACGGCCGGATCGATGGCGGCGTCGTACTGGATGGGGCCCTCCACCGGCAGGTCGGGGCGGCTGCTGCGCACCAGCTCGGTCGCCTCCCGCACCTTGTCGACGTCCGCGCCCGCGCCCGAGGCGCCCGTCGAGTACGACAACATCGCGATCCGCGGCTCCACCCCGAACAGCGCGGCCGTGCGGGCGGAGGCGATCGCGATGTCGGCGAGCTGGGCCGCGTCCGGGTCGGGGTTGACCGCGCAGTCGCCGTACACCAGCACCCGGTCGGCCAGGCACATGAAGAACACGCTGGAGACCAGCCCGAGGCGCAGCAGCTCGAACGCCGGCCGGATGGTGTGCGCCGTGGTGTGCGCGGCCCCCGACACCATCCCGTCGGCCAGGCCGAGGTGCACCATGAGCGTGCCGAAGTAGGACACGTCGGTGACGGCGTCGCGGGCCAGTTCGACGGTGACGCCCTTGTGGGCGCGGAGTGCGGCGTACTCGCGGGCGAAACGCTCGCGCAGCTCGGGGTCGAACGGGCTGATCACGGCGGCCCCGTCCAGGTCCAGGCCGAGCTGGGCCGCCTGCGCCGCGATGCGCTCGCGGTCGCCGAGCAGGGTCAGCTCGGCCACGCCGCGGCGCAGCAGCACCTCGGCGGCGCGCAGGATGCGCGGCTCCTCGCCCTCGGGCAGCACGATGCGGCGGCGGCGGGCCCGCGCCCGGTCCAGCAGCTCGTACTCGAACATGAGCGGCGTGACGACGTCGGTCCTGGCGATGGCCAGCCGGTCCAGCAGCACCTGGCCGTCCACGTGCTCGGCGAACAGCCGCAGCGCCGTGTCGATCTTCCCCGCGGCGGCGGGCGTGAAGCGGCCCTCGACGGCCGACAGGCGGGTCGCGGTGTCGAACGTGTCGTGGTCGGTGGCGATCACCGGCAGGGGGATGACCATGCCGCGCAGCAGGCGCTCGACCGGGGCGGGCAGCTCCGTGCCCCCGGTCATGATCACCGCGGACAGGGAGGGGAAGCCCGGCGAGGTGTGGGCGGCGATCAGGCCGGGCAGCAGCGCGGCGGCCCGGTCGGACGGGATGATCAGCGCGGTGCCCTCGATGTAGCGGTCGAGGATGTTGGGCAGCGACATCGCGCCCACCGTGAGCCCGCTCGCCTCGCGGCCGAGCCCTTCGCGATCGCCGAGGAAGAACCGGCCGTCGCAGGCCTGCAGCAGGTCGGCGACGGTCGGGGCGCGCAGGGACGGGGCCTCAGGCAGCACGAACACGGGCGTCGGGTGCTTCAGCGCGTCGCGCAGCCCGGCCGGCTCGTCCGCGCGGGTGACGACGACGGCGAGTTCGCGGGCGTGGTGGTGGACGAGCTGCCGCGTCGACAGCTCCACGGCGGCGGCCACCTCGGCGGCGGTGCGGTTCCTGGCGCTGACCACGTTGAGCACGGGCGTGCCCAGGTCGGCGGCGAGCCGGGCGTTGAACTCGAACTCGGTCGGCGCGCCCACGTCGGTGTAGTCGGTGCCGACGACCACCACGGCCTCGCAGCGCCCGGCCAGCTCGCGGTAGCGGGCCACGATGTCGCCGGCGGCGCGGTCGGCGTCGGCGTGCACCTCGTCGTAGGTGACCCCGGCGCAGGCGTCGTAGGGGAGGCCGAGCTGGAAGCGGCTGCGTACGGTGTTGATGAGGTTGTCCTCGCGGCCGGCCCGCACCACCGGCCGGAACACGCCCACCGCCCCCACCTGCCGGGACAGCAGCTCGACCATGCCGAGGGCGACCGTGCCCTTGTTGCTCTCCGCCTCGCCCGCCGCGACGTACACCGCACGTGTCATGCGCCCATTCTGTCCCGCCGGACCGGTGGTCCGGTGCACGGGCGGACGTTTATCCGGTGGCGGCGCATCCGGCGCTGTGCCTAGGGTCGCGGCATGGCAGAGGAGTTCGAGGACCCGCGGCTGGCCGCCGTGTACGACCCGCTCGACCCCGACCGTTCTGACCTCGACGTCTACGCGGCGATCGCGGCCGAGCTGGGCGCGCGCACCGTGCTGGACGTCGGCTGCGGCACCGGGACGTTCGCGCTGATGCTGGCCGGGCGCGGCCTGGAGGTGACGGGCGTCGACCCGGCGGGGGCGTCGCTGGCCGTCGCCCGCGCCAAGCCGGGCGCCGAGCGGGTGCGCTGGATCCACGGCGACGCCCGCGCGCTGCCGCCGATGGCCGCGGACCTGGCCACGATGACCGCGAACGTCGCCCAGGCCATCGTCGAGCCGGACGACTGGGCCGCCACCCTCGACGGCGTGCGCCGGGCGCTGCGGCCGGGCGGGTGGCTGGTGTTCGAGACACGGGTGCCGGCCCGCCGGGCGTGGCTGGGGTGGAACCGCGCGGAGTCCCACCACGTGACCGACGTCGAGGGCGTGGGCCGGGTCGAGCAGTGGTTCGACCTGCTCGACGTCAGCGGCCCGCTGGTCACCTTCCGCGGGACGTGGGTGTTCGCCGCGGACGGGGCGGTGCTGACGTCGGAGTCCACGCTGCGGTTCCGGGAGCGGGAGGAGGTCGAGCAGGACCTGGACGCGCACGGATACGTCGTGGAGGAGGTCCGCGACGCCCCGGACCGGCCGGGCCGCGAGTACGTGTTCCTGGCCCGCGTCCGGTGACGCTTCGTGACGGCGGGTGACATAACCCTGCCTTGACGTCACTCTGGGTGACGAGCGACGCTGGGAGGTGTCAACGCCCGCCCGCAGGGGCCGGCCGGGCTTCTTCCCTGGTCCTCAAGGCCCGGCCGGCCCCTGCCCTTGCCGCCGGGTCAGCTCGCCTGGCCGGTCGGCATGATGGTGACCTGCTGGAGGTTCGCCCGGGGCGGCAGGCTCGCGAGGAACCCGATCGCATGCGCGACGTCTTGCGGCGTCAGCCACTCCATCGCCTGCTTCGACCCCTCCAGCCAGGCCAGCGCCCCTTCGTCGGTGACGTGGTCCTGCAGCTCGGTGCCGACGATGCCGGGCTCGACCGCCGACACCCTGACGTTCTTCGGCCCCAGCTCGGTCCGCAGGTGCCGGGACAGGTGGGTGACGTACGCCTTGGTCGCCGAGTACACGGCGAAGTTCGGGAAGATGTTCTGCGCCGCGATCGACGAGGTGTTGACCAGGTCGGCGACTCCGCGTTCGGCGGCCGTCTTGACCAGTTGGGGGACGAACGCCCCGATGGCGTTCATCAGTCCCGTGATGTTGAGGTCGATCTGGTGCCGCCACTGGTCGGTCGCCAGCTCCTCCACGGGGGCGGGCAGCATGACGCCCGCGTTGTTGAACAGCAGGTCGGCGCCGCCGAGCTCGTTCGCGACGCGCTCGGCGGCCGCGCGCACGGCCGCCTCGTCGGTCACGTCGGCGGCGAGGGCCAGGGCTCGGCCGCCGGCCCGCGTGACGCGGGCGACCAGGGCGTCCAGGCGCTCCGCGCGCCGGGCCAGGGCGACGACGTGCGCGCCGAGCTCGGCCAGGTGCTCGGCGGTGGCCTCGCCGATGCCGCTGGAGGCTCCGGTGACGACCGCGACGCGGCCGGCGAGGGGACGGGCGAAGGTGTGCGTGGTCATGAGAGGTGCGTCCTTTCCGGGTTCCTGTGCGGGAGTGCCGCCTCTTCAGCACACCACCCCGTGACCCCTCGCCAGAGGGCTCGGACGCGCCCTGACCAGGCAGGTTCCCGGGAGGCAGGTACTGACAGGGCCACCCGCGGCGCGGTCCGCCGGTCGCCGTCCGGCGACAATGGGAGGCATGGACCGTAGCCGCGAGCTCGCCGACTTCCTGCGCTCCCGACGTGCCCGGATCACTCCCGACCGGACGGGGCTCCCCGCCGACGGCCGGGCCCGGCGGGTGCCCGGGCTGCGCCGCGACGAGGTCGCCCGGCTGGCCGGGGTCAGCACCGAGTACTACACGCGCCTCGAACAGGGCCGCGCGGGCAACCCGTCGCCCGAGGTCGTCGAGGCGCTCGCGCGGGTGCTCGAACTCGACCTCGCCGAGCGTGAGCACCTCAGCGACCTGCTCACCCGGCCGGCCCGGCGGGCGCCGGTCAGCCCGCAGCGCGTCCGGCCTGGGCTTCACCTGATGTTGCGGACGCTCGACCATGTGCCCGCGTTCATCGTGGGGCGGCGTACGGACATTCTGGCCGCCAACCGCCTGGCCCGGACCGTCCTGACGGACTTCGACGCCCTGCCGGTCCCGCAGCGGAATCTCGCCCGTTACTACCTGCTGGATCCCGCCGCCCGGGAGCGTACGGGGGACTGGGAGCGCATCGCCGCCGAGACCGTCGCCATGCTGCGGCTCGAAGCCGGCCGTTACCCCGGGGACCGCCGGCTCGCCGACCTCGTGGGGGAGCTGACGTTGCGCTGCCCGGAGTTCAGCGCCTGGTGGAACGACCATCGGGTGCTGCGGCGCACGCACGGCTCCAAGCACTACCATCATCCGCTGGTCGGGGAGCTGCACTTCTCGTACGAGTCCCTGCAGCCTCCGGGGGACCCCGACCAGACGTTGTGCGTGTACAACGTGGAGCCGGGCTCATCGACCGAGCAGGCCCTGCGCCTGCTCGCCGACTGGACGACTCCTTATGAATCTACAATGTAAAGGCGTCGGGGCCGTACAAAAACCTAAAGATCAACAATGGAACGGGCTTCGCCCGTGCACATTCAACAAGAAGAAGGGCTTATCGTCGCGCAACCGGCTGCCTGAGCAGAGTCTTGGGCTCAGGGTCGGTGAAGTCGGTCAGATAGATCTCGTGGTGCAGGCCGTTGCGTACCAGGCCGTGCTCGGCCATGAAGGCGTCCATCACGTCGAGCGACACCTTCTCCTCGCTGTAGGGCCCTTCGTGGAGCAGCTCCACGCACTCGCCCTCGGTGAAGACGACCACCTGGACGCGGTCGACGGCGGCGCCGGACGCGCGGGCCTGCTCGCGCGCCGCCTCGACCGTTCCGGGTTCGGGTACGTCGGGCAGGGGCAGCAGTAGATGCCATCGCCACTGGTCGCGGGGCACTTCCAGTGGCGGCAGGGTGGTGTCCTCCACCCACCAACGGCCTTCGAGGGGGCCGGCTGGGCCGCCCATGGCGGCGGCGACGGCGTGGAGGGCTCGGATGGCCGAGAGGTGTTCGGTGCCGCCGGGTTCGCCCATGCCGGTGACGTTGAGGCAGGTGGTGGGGTCGTGGTGGACCAGTTGCGGTGTCATGGGTCCCTTCTGGGGGATCGTCGGCTGGCCGGGCGGGGATGGTTGCCCGGGTTGGAGTCCTCAGCATGGGGTCTCACTGTGTGGGGAGAGTCCAGTCGTTCAGCGGGCTGGGTCGCGGCGGCGTGCCGTGCGCAGGATGAGCGTCGCGAGGGCGAGCAGAAGGGCGAGCGCGAGGGCGAGCCGTCCTGGGCCGAGTTCGGTCACCCAGCCGGCGATGGTGGTCTGTGCTGTGGTCACGGTGCCCACGATCGGGTCGTCGGCGTTCTGGCCGGCGAAGACGCGTAGTTCGTACCAGCCGTAATACAGCACGTACAGGCCTGCGAGGGTGAGCAGGGCGCCGCTGGCTCTGGAGACGTATGGGAGCAGTCGCCGTAGCCGGGTCACGACGGCGGCGCGGGCCAGCGCGACCGCCAGCGACAGGATGGCGATGATCAGGCCCATGCCCAGCGCGTACGCGGTGAAGGCCGCGGCCCCGCCACCGATTCCTTGTCCGGACAGTGCGGCCGAGGTGACGGCCAGGAACGGTCCGGCTGTGCATGACAGGGAGGCGACGGCGTACGACAGGCCGTAGCCGTACAGGGACAGTGGTGAGGTGGTGGGGCGGCCGGTGGCGAGCCCTGGGAGGCGCAGCATGATCTCGCGGCCGGACAGCAACCACAGGCCCAGTGCGACCAGGATTGCGCCGATGGCCAGGGTCGCCCATGGCAGGTGGCTGCCTGCCGATACCGCCAGTATGGTCACGACCAGTCCGAACAGGCCGAAGACGGTGACGAATCCGGCGGTCATCGCGGCTGCCAGGACGAGTGCCCGGCGGATGGGACGGGTCTGCTTGTCGTTGATGAGGAGGGTGAGGTAGGCCGGGAGCATGGCGAAGCCGCATGGGTTGAAGGCGGCCACCATGCCGGCGGTGAGCGCCAGGGCCAGGGGCGTCTGGGTGAGGGTGGTCACGGCGTCTACTGGGTGGTCAGTGTGCGAAGGTGTTTCTCCAGCCCGTCCTGGCCGAGTGGTCCGGATGCCTTTTGGAGTGAGCCGTCCGGTTTCATGAAGACGAAGGTGGACTGTTGGCTGACTCCGAGTTTCGTCCAGACGGCGCCTTTGGTGTCGGACAGGTGGACGAGATCACTGGTGTCCGTGCGCTGGACGAATTCCTTCATCGCGGCCTCGGTGTCCAGGCCGGCGATGCCGATGAAGGTGACGTCTTTGTGCTGGGTGGCCGCTGCTTTGACGGCGGGTGCGTCGGAGAGGCATGTGGGGCACCAGGGTGCCCAGAACCAGAAGGCGATGGGCTTGCCGGCGAGGCTTTCCCCCTGGAAGGTTTTGCCGTCCAGTGTCTGGGCGGTGAAGCGCAGTGCGGCGGGCGTGGTGGCCTTGCCTGTCTCCTCGGTCCTGCCGTTGGGTGAGGTCGGCGGGGTTGCCGTGGACACGGAGGTGTCCGTGGCCGCGTGTTCCGGCTCGTCGCGGGTTGTGGTGCCGCATGCGGCGGTCAGCAGGGTGAGCGTCATCATGGCGGCGGCCGCGCTTCGCAGGTTGCTCATGCCGACCACCGTAGATGTGCTCGGCTGCGTCACTTCTTACGAGGTGATGATGGTCGCGGTGGTGCGGTGTGGTTCAGGTGGGTTGTGGGTCGCCGGCTACTGTGACGTGGGCGCCGACGTCGTCGTTGTGGGCCGCTTCCAGCACTGCGTCCAGGAGTCCGGGGAAGCGGGCGTTCAGGTCGTGGTGGCGTAGTTCGACGAAGCAGCGGGTGCCTTCCTGGCGGGTTCGGGTGAGGCCGGCGTCGCGTAGGACGCGTAGGTGGTGGCTGAGTGTCGATTTGGCGATGGGTGCGCGGAGTTCGCCCCAGCCTCGTTCGCGGCCGTCGGCCAGTATGCGTACTAGTCCGACGCGGATCGGGTCGCTGAGTGCGCCCATCACCGTGACGAGTGTCATCTCCTCGGGGCTGGGATGGCTTGCTTGCTTCACGATCACCCATGCTACCTTGTTCGATGTTTCACGAACAACGAACATAGGGGGCGTGGTGCACGATCGGCCGCACACGGATCTCAAGGAACACCTCGACGCGGACTTCACCGGCAAGGTGGTCATCGTCACCGGCGCCGGGTCGGGCATCGGCCGTGCTGCGGCCCGCGCCTTCGCCCGCGCCGGATCTCATGTGCTCGGCGTCGCCCGCCGCGGCCGATCGCTGGAGGAGACCGCCGCCGGCCATCCGCGGATCGCCGTGCACGCCGCCGACCTGCGCGATTCGTACGCGCCTCAGGGCGTGATCGACGCCGCGATCAGCTTGTGGGGCGGGGTGGACGTGCTGGTCAACAACGCGGGCGCCACCAAGGTGATGCCGCTGGGCGAGGTCACCGCTGACGGCATCGCCGACCTGTTCGCCCTCAACGTCACCGCGCCCAGCCTGCTCGCCGGGGCGGCTCTGCCGTACCTGCGGGTGAGACGCGGCACGATCGTCAACGTTTCCAGCACCTACGGTCACCGTCCGCTGCCCGGCGCCGCCCATTACGCCGCCTCCAAGGCCGCCCTCGAACAGCTCACGCGCAGCTGGGCCCTGGAACTGGCCGGTGAGGGCATCCGCGTCAACGCCCTGGCGCCCGGCCCCACCGAAAGCCAGGCTCTGGCCGCCGCCGGTCTGCCCGAGACCGTCGTTGCGCAGATCAAGCTCGACGAGGCCGCGCGCATCCCGCTCGGCCGCCGCGGCGAACCCGACGAGGTGGCCACGTGGATCCTGCGCCTGGCCGATCCCGCCGCGACCTGGCTGACCGGTCAGATCCTCACCGTCGACGGCGGGTTGGAGCTCACCTAGCACGCGGCCGACGAACGGCTTCGCCCTGAGGGAAAGGCGGACTCGTATGGCGGTACGCCGAGTGCGAACCCGGCCGGCGAGTGCGGGGTGCGCTCCTACGCTGGGGGCGTGGTGATGATCGATGGTCTGGCGTGTGAGGAGGCCGGTGAGGGGCCCGCGCTGGTGCTGATTCATGCGGGGATCGCTGATCGGCGTATGTGGAGGCATCAGCGTGAGGTGTTGTCCGCTCGTCATCGGGTGATCAGTTACGACTGGCGGGGGTACGGCGAGTCGGCTGATCCGGTGGGCGAGGTCGTTCATCACCGGGATCTGCTGCGGGTGATGGATGGACTCGGCGTGGAGCGGGCGGTGCTGGTGGGTGATTCGATGGGCGGCTCGCATGCGGTGGAGGCGGCGTTGGTGGCGCCGGGCCGGGTGGCGGGGCTGGTGCTGATCGCCTCGGGGTTGTCGGGTCATGTGTGGCCGGAGGAGATGCTGGCGCAGGCGCGGGAGCGGGTGCACGGGACGGTTCCGGCTGATCGGCTGGCTCGTTACCGGGACGGCACGGCGGAGAAGGTGCTGGCCGAGGATGTGGAGGCGTTCGCCCGTGCGCATGTGTTGTGGCAGGTGGCGGGGCCGGATCGGGGTGTGGATGATCTGGATCCGCGGGTGTGGGAGCTGGCGCTGGCGATGATGCGTCGGGTGTTCGAGCGCTCGTGGAGTGGTCCGCCGGTGCCGGAGCGGCATCTGCAGGCGAAGGAGCGGCTGGGTGAGGTGGGCTGTCCTGCTTTGGTGATCAATGGGTTGGCTGATGTGCCGGGGATTCAGGCGGTGTCGGGGTTGCTGGCGGAGGGGATCAGGGGTGCGGGGCGGCTGGATCTGCCGGGGACGGGTCATCTGCCGCCGTTGGAGCGGCCGGCGGAGGTCAATGCCGCGCTGACGGGTTTTCTGGCGGGTGTGGGCTGGTGAGGCGGTTCGTGGCGGGTCGTCGGGCTCAGGCCAGTACGCAGCGGGTGCCGGTGTAGATCGTCGGCATGCACTTGTTGCAGTGGACGCACAGTGAGCGGGTCGCGGGGTCGGTGCGCAGGCGGTTGACGAGGTCGGGTTCGCGCAGGAGGGCGCGGGCCATGGCGACGAACGCGAAGCCTTCGGCCATGGCGAGGTCCATGGTGGCGCGCTGGCTGATGCCGCCGAGCAGGATCAGGGGTGTCTTGAGGGTGGCGCGGAAGCGGCGGGCGGAGTCGAGGAGGTAGGCCTCCTGGTAGGGGTAGGCGCGGATGAAGCGTTCGCCGGCGAGTTTGATGCCGAGGCGGGCGGGTTGTTTGAAGTTCGCGGCGAACTCGCGGATCGGGGCGTCGCCGCGGAAGAGGTACATGGGGTTGAGCAGGGAGCTGCCGGCGGTGAGTTCGAGGGCGTCGAGGCTGCCGTCGCGTTCGAGCCATTGGGCGACCTGGAGGCTTTCCTCGATGCCGAGGCCGCCGCGTACGCCGTCGTCCATGTTGAGTTTGGCGAGGATGGCGATGCGGTCGCCGACGGCGTCGCGGACGGCGCGGGCGGTGCCGAGGGCGACTTTGGCGCGGTTGGTGAGGGGGCCGCCGTATTCGTCGTCGCGTTTGTTGAGTCTGGGGGAGAGGAAGGCGCTGGCGAAGTAGTTGTGGCCGAGGTGGATCTCGACGGCGTCGAAGCCGGCCTCGATGGCGAGCTTGGCGGCGGTGGCGTGGGCGGCGGTGATGCGTTCGATGTCGGCGGTGGTGGCGCGCCGGGTCATGGCGATGGCTTGTGGGTTGAACGCCGCGGATGGGGCGAGGGCGGGCAGGCGGTTGGATTTGCTGTTGGCGACGGGGCCGGCGTGGCCGATCTGGGCGGAGGCGGCGGCGCCTTCGGCGTGGACGGCGTCGGTGAGGCGGCGCAGGCCGGGGAGGGCGTCGGGGCGCATCCAGATCTGGCGGCGTTCGGTGCGGCCTTCGGGGGCGACGGCGCAGTAGGCGAGGGTGGTCATCGCGGCGCCGCCGGCGGCGTGGGCGCGGTGGAAGGCGATGAGGTCGTCGCTGACGAGGGCGTTCCTGGTCATGCCTTCGAAGGTGGCGGCCTTGATGATGCGGTTGCGCAGGGTGAGGGGGCCGAGCTTGGCCTGTTGGAACACGTCCATGTCGGGTCTCCGAGCGTCGGGGCCGTTTCCAGTCAAGCACTGACGGGGCGTTCCCTCGACCCCCTCACGGGGAGCGCGTGTGGTGTCCTTCGAGGTGTCCTCCGACCTGGGCCTGCAGTTCGGTCAGGAGGTCGGGTGCGGCGATGACGGTCCATCGGTCGCCGACGAGGTAGGTGCCGCCGTACGGTTCGGCTTCGTCGAGCCAGGCGCGGGTCCCGGTCTGGGTGGTGAAGGTGAGGATGGTGTAGCGGCCGGCGGGGGCGTGGCAGATGACCTGGCGTAGTTCGGCGGCGTCGACCTGGACCTGCGGGTCGGTGCAGGCGATGGCTCGCAGGAGTTGGTCGGCGCCGGCCTGGGGGAGGGGTTCGTCGCGGGGCGGCTGTGGGGGGTGCTGGTGTGCGGGCGCGCGGTGTGCGGTGGTGGCGTGGGCGGTCGCGGTGAGGGCCGGGTCGGGGGTGAGGAAGGTGGAGACGGCCAGGCTCACGCCGATGAGGATGAGGCAGGATGCCGCGATGGACCGTACACGTTGGAGCTGGCGCATGTGGCCAGGTACGCACGTGGCGGCCCTTTGGTTCAGTTCCCGCGTGTTTTGCTGTGGCGGATCGCGGTCCGTACGGCGGTGTAGATGACGACCCACAGGACCACGACGGGGATCAGGAACAGGAAGACGATCTCGTAGATGCCGATGTTGACCATGGCAGGACGTTAGGGCGTCGTGGTTGAGAAGAGCTTGATGATCGATGGATTGCCTGTTCGGGGGGCCGGGCCCGGCCGGTGAGGAGGGCCGGCCGGGCGCGGTTCGGGGGTGGTGCGGGTCAGGTGGTGGTGCGGGGGGAGGCCGCCCAGGTGTTGCAGGCTCCGGGGGAGCCGCTGTTGTAGCCGCGGGTCATCCAGGCGGCCTGGGTGGGGCCGCGGCCGTGGTCGTTCTGGGGCCAGGTCTTGGCGCCGTTCTTGCGGAACCAGTCCACGGTGTAGTCCCACTCGGCGTCGGTGAACAGCGAGCTGCCCTGCTGGGTGGAGATGAAGACGGAGGAGAAGCACTCGGCCTGCAGCTCGGAGTTGCGGGAGAGCTGGAGGCGCTGGGCCTTGCCGGCCCTGGCCTGGGCGGCGGTGTAGTAGGTCCAGATCTTGGAGATGTTCTGGACGTGGTGGCCGTATTCGTGGGCCATGAGCCGGGCGATGCCGAGGGGGAAGGGCTGCCGGAGGTCGTTCTTGGTGATCAGCATGTACATGGTGCGGTCGGCTGAGCAGTAGAAGCCGGCGGCGCCGGTGGCCCAGCCGCCGCAGGCGTTGCCGACTTTTCTGGTGATGATGCGCAGCCGCGGCTTGCTGAAAGGCATTCCGGCCTTGCGGAACTGTGTGCCCCATGCCCGGTTGAGGCAGTCGGTCACGCGGGTCAGGAAGCGCCGGTAGGCGTTGGTGCTTCCGGCGGGCAGGGCGCCGGGGGAGCAGTTGACCCGGGCCAGGCGGCCGGTCCGGTAGATCCGGTTGTTGGTGGCCAGCCCTTTGTTCATGGCCGTGGTGGTGCCTGCCGCGCCGGTGGTGGCCTGCTGGACCTGCGTCACCGAGCTGGTGGCTTGGGAGCTGGTCGAGGCGGTCGCGACGCCGGGGAAGGCGAGCACCTGGGAGGTCGCGGCAACCGTGAGTGCCAGAGCGGCAGTTTTGAGTCTTCTGTGGTGGTTGTGATCCATAGGACCCAAAAGACTAGGCCAAACGTTGACCAAGCGGTGCGCACTTCGTAAAAGTGACAGCCAACCCGAGGCCGCGCCGTGTCAGGTGGTGAGCTGGGGGAGGACCTTCTCGCCGAGCAGGCGGATCACGCCGAGCACCTCGTCGTGGGGGAGCCCGCCGATGTCGATCAGCAGCAGGTGCGTGTCGAGGCCCAGCAGCTTCTGCTGGGCGTTGAGCCGGTCGGCGACCTCGCTGGGGTCGCCGCAGATCGCCGCGCCGGCCATCAGCTCGTCGAGGTCGATCGGCGCGCCGTCGCCGCGCCAGCGGGTGGCGAAGGAGGCGTAGGCCCGCAGGTGGGGCCGCCAGCGTTCCCGGGCGTCGCGTTCGGCGACGAAGACGTGGCTGGGCAGTCCCACGCGGCCGGGGGCGTGGCGGCGGTAGTGGGTCACCAGGTCGAGGTGGACGGCGGGGTCGCGCAGGGTGCTGGGCAGCATGAGCGGCATGCCCAGGGTGGCGGCGAGGTCGGCCGAGGCCCGCGAGCCGCTGCCGATCCACACGGTGGGGTGGGGGCGCTGCACGGGCCGCGGCGCGGTGGTCACGTTCTCGAGGGGGCCGCGGTAGGTGCCGCGCCAGGTGACGTTCTCCTCGCGCAGCAGTTTCAGCAGCAGCCGCAGGTTCTCGTGGAAGCGCGGCCGTAACTCGGAGGGGGAGATGCCGAAGGCGGCGTCGGTCTCCCTGGAGACGCCGCGGGCCGCGATGAGCTCGGCCCGTCCGTCCGACAGCGCGTCGAGGGTGGCGAGTTCCTCGGCGACGCGTACGGGATCATGGTGGGCGAGCAGGGTGACGCCGGTGGACAGGCGCAGGGTGGTCGTACGGGCCGCGATGGCGGCGAGCAGGAGTTGCGGCGCGGAGACGATGTAGCGGGTGAAGTGGTGCTCGCCGATGGCGACGCCGGTGAATCCGGCCTGCTCGGCGGCGACGGCCTGCTCGACCACGGCGCGCAGGCGTTCCCGTTCGGGCGGTGAGACGCCGGTGCGCGGATCGGGCAGGTGGTCGCCGAGAACCAGCAGATAGACCGATGCGGTCATGGGAGCCCCCGTCAGCATGGGCGGTCGTCAGGCACCGGGACCGATCTGTGTGGATTGATCCCGGTGGGCCGCTGATTGTGACTATAAGAGCCGACGGGGCGGGTGTGCGGGCGTGGCGGTCAGGCGTCGCTCGGCCGGTGCGAGTCGTCCGGTGCGGCCGGCGTGGCCGGCGCGTCCGGGGTGTACAGGGCGCTGCCCGCCCGCCATTGGTCCCACGTCTTGGTCCACGGCGTCGGCCCGTTGCCGAACTGGAGCTTGTGCTTGGTTCCGACGATCTTGATGATGTCGCCGCGCTGGGTGAAGTTGTAGAACCAGTGGGCGTGGGAGGTGCTGGCGTTGACGCAGCCGTGGCTGACGTTGCGGTGGCCCTGGTCGCCGACGGACCAGGGGGCGGCGTGGAAGAACATGCCGCTGTAGGTCATGCGGATGTTCCACTTGGTGCGGGTCCGGTACAGCCCGGGCAGGCCGATGGTGGCGGAGTCCATGAGGATGTCGGGAGCCTTCTCCTGGGCGATCATGGTGCCGGACCAGCTCTCGAAGCCCGGTTTGCCGAGGCTGATGGGGATGGTCCTGACGACCTTGCCGTTCTTGCGCACGACGGCGCGGTGGGTGCCGTTGCGGATCTTGGTGATGTGCTCGGCGCCGACGGTGAAGGTCACCCGGCGGTCCTTGACGCCCCACGTGCCGCGGCCGACGCGCAGCCCGGCCAGGTGCGCGACCACGGTGACCTCCTCGCCGGACGGCCAGTACGACCGCGGCCGGTACTGCACCTCCCGGTCGCTCACCCAGCTCCAGGAGCCCTCGACGGGTTTGGACATCTCCACCGTCAGCGCGCGCTCGACCGCCGCGCGGTCCTCCCGCGCCGCCACCGGCTTCGTCAGTATGAGCTGGATGGGCATCCCGACGCCGACCCGCTCCCCGTCCACCGGTGACAGGCCGCTGTCCAGTACGCGCGCCGGTTTCAGGGTGGTGAACGTGGCCCGCTCGGTGACCTGCCGGCCGTCGGTGCCGACGGCCCGCACGCGCACGGTGTACGCCGTGGAGGGCTTGAGCGGCCACTGGGGCCGCCAGGTGCCGTCCGCGCCGGCGCCGCCGCTGATCTGGCGGCCGTCGGCGTCGGTGACGATCACGCCGGTGACCTGGCCGTCGGTGACCTTGACGCTGATGCCGGTGTCCGGGGCCACCTTCCGCGCGCCGTGGGCGGGCGTGATCAGGAGCCTGGCCGGTGCGCCCGGCTGCCCCTGCCGCTGCGGTGTGCCGGGCTCGCCCGGGGCGCACGCGGCGGTCAGGAGCAGCACCGCCGTGCAGGCGCTGAGGAGTAGGGTGCCGCCGGTCCGCATCGTGTGCCTCCAGTTCCCCGCAAGTAGGCATAAGTCGGGCTAGGTAGCCTCTTAGTGATACGGATAGCGGCATTCCCACTACTGACAGTAATCATGCCGAGATGTCGCAAACGACCAATGATCGTGCCTTATCGGCGGGCCCCTCTAGCGGATGCGGTCGTAGACCAGGGCGAGCTCGCCCAGCTCGCCGCTCTCCCGGTGGGCGAGCCTCCACCGGGAGGCCGGCAGGCCGTCGTCGAACAACCGCTGCCCGCCTCCGGCGATCTCGGGGAGGATCAGGAGGTGGAGCCGGTCGAGCAGGTCGGCCTTCAGGAGCGGTTTGATGACGCTGGCGCTGCTGTTGACGAGGATGTCGCCGGCGCCGGTGGCCTTCAGTTCGGTGACGACGTCGGCGGCGGGGGCGTTCACCACGCGGGTGCGCTCCCACGGCGCCTCGGTCAGGGTGGTCGACAGGACCACCTTCTCCGTGCCGATCAGCCACTGGGCGTATCCGCGATCGCGCGGGTCGGCGTCGTCGTCGGCGGCGACCGAGGACCAGTAGCCCATGAACCCCTCGGCGTTGACGCGGCCGAGCAGCGCCGTCGTCGCGCTCTCCCACATGCGGTTCATGTGGTCGCGCGCGACGTCGCTGGTCACGTAGGGGGCGAACGCCGCGAAGTCGCCCGGCCCGCCGGGGCCGTGGTAGCGCCCGTCGAGGGTGAGGCTGAGGTTCGCGGTCACCCTGCGGCCGGTCAGGCCGGTGGGCTGGGTCATGTCGTACTCCTGGTGGTGTGGGGGTCGGCGAGGGTCGCGGCGAGCTTGTCGAGGCTCTGGCCGAAGCCGATCTCGATGCCCGCGACGAAGTCCGCGGACTCGACCGCGCTGTCGGTGATCCGGAAGGTGACGTCGAGCTCCGTGCCGCCGCTGCCGGTGGGCCGGAGGCCGAGGTCGAGGTGGGCGGTGAAGGCGGGGGCGCCGTCGGGGAGCTCGGGGGAGAGCCGGTAGGCCAGGTGCTCGCCGGGCCGTACGTCGTCGACGACTCCCCGCGCCCGGCCGACGACAAGGTCGGAGCCGTCGACGTCCTCGGCGTCGCGGTACTCGTGGACGATCCGGCCGCCCGGCCGCGCCTCGAAGACGAGCTCGGAGACGCGCAGGTCCTGCGGCGTCCACCAGTGGGCGAGCAGGGCGGCCTCGGTCAGGTGCCGCCACACCTGCTCCGGGCTGCCCGCCAGGGACCGGTGGAAGGTGAACGAGCGGCCGTCGGCCCACCCCGGCTCCCGGGCGGCGAGCCGTTCGGCGTGGAGGTTGAGCCCGTAGCGGTCGTAGGTCTCGTGGGAGCCGCCGGCCTGGTCGGCGGTGTCGGCCAGGCGGGTGAGCGCGGCCGCCAGCTCCCGCAGCGGCCCGGGCCGTAGCGCGTAGACGCGGCGCTGGCCGGAGCGCTGGGAGGTGACGAGGCCGGCGCGTTCAAGGCTCTGCAGGTGCTTGGTCGTCTGGGGCTGGCGGGCCCCGGCGAGCTGGGCGAGGACTCCGACGGGCCGGGGCCGTTCGGCCAGCAGCGTGACGAGCCGCCGGCGGGCCGGGTCGGCCAGTGCGGTGAGGATCGCGTCCATGCCCGGAAGTATTCACCATGTAGAATATTCGTGTCAACGAATAACTCGGGGCGCATAGCGTGACGGGGACGGTCTGCGGTAAGGAGAGATCATGACGTACGAGATCCGGGCGATCGGAGCGGTCGAGTCGCCCCTGGCCGATCGCGCGAACGCCCCCAAGCAGGGCGCGGAGGGCGCTCCCGACGCCTGGCTGGCGTTCGACCCCGCGATGGCGGAGGGGATCGGCGACCTCGCGGCCGGGGACGAGGTGTTCGTCCTCACCTGGCTGCACCTCGCCGACCGGACCGTGACGGCCGTGCACCCGCGCGACGACCCGCGCAACCCGCTGACGGGCGTCTTCAGCACCCGCTCCGCCGACCGGCCCAACCCGATCGGACTGCACCGGGTGCGGGTGCTCGCGGTCGACGGGCTCCGGGTGCGGGTGGCCGGCCTGGAGGCCGTGGACGGCACGCCTGTCATCGACGTGAAACCGGTCCTGGACGCGGCACGCTAGAGGGCCGGCTCCTCCCGGCGCGGGAGGAACGAAAGAAGAGGGCGAGGAAAGCGGGAAGGCTGGAGGTTCTTTTCGAAGAAAGAGAAGGAAGCCCTCCCATGGCCTCGCGATCTTCACCCTATCTCAGGCGGGGATCAGCTCGTGCAGCGTCGCCGGCGTGTAGATCCGCGCGCCCTCCGGCGCGTCGGCGGGGGCCCGCAGCCCGAGGTACGTCGTGTGCTCGCCGGCCCCGCCCTTGCGGGCCAGCAGGTCGGCCAGGTGGCGCACGGTCAGGTACTCGCGTTCGACGATCGAGCGCACCAGCAGGCCCGTGCTCAGCCGGTTGCCCTCGACCTGGTTGAAGGCGGGGTGGCCCTTCAGGTAGAGGTGCAGCCACTTGGCCCGCCAGGCGCCGTCGCCGCCGCGCAGGAAGACCAGCGGCAGGGCGACGCGGCCCGCGCCGCGCAGGTCGGACTTCATCCGCACCGTACGCGGCTCGAACGGCAGGCCCTCCTGCGCCGCGTCCCTGGTCATGAACCCGAAGAACGCCTCGGCGGCCTCGTCGAAGGGCTCGCCGGCGTAGATGTTGACCTGCGGGATGACGACCGGGCGGGTGGCCCGGCGAAGGGCGAGGTCGATGAACTCGCTCGCGCCGTCGGCGGCCGTGGTCAGGTCACCGGAGTAGGTGGCGAAGTCATTGGTGTAGTTCGTCCAGGAGATGTACTCGGGGTCGCCGTAGGCGTCGTCCAGCATGAGCGCCGACAGGTCGTAGTCGGTGCGCCGCGCGGCCTGGCGCCAGTGGACGAAGAAGCGCAGCAGCTCCCCCTCGACCGGCGCCAGCGAGCCGCGCGGCAGCATGCCGAGGCCGGGCGCGACCGCCTTGCCCGACAGCGGCAGCGCGACGTCGAGCATGGCGGGCTCGACGACGAGCCTGCCGGGGTCGGGCAGCCGCCGCGCGATCTCCTCGTCCAGGAGGTCGGCCGCCTGCGCCAGCACGTCCGCGGCGAGCGGGGGGCGCGTGTCGGCGCTCGTCCAGGCCCGGCCGTGCCGGTTGACGAAGACGCGCCCGGCGGCCGGGGCGAGCCGGTTGTGCAGGTGCTCGCGCAGCGACAGCAGCACCCGGCCGGACGCGGCCCGCGCCGCCGTCCCGGCCGCCGCCAGCACCCCCGCCGGGTCGGTGCCGGCGCGCAGCAGGTGGTCCAGCCGGCGCAGCAGCGCGCCGGGGGAGCTCGCCAGCAGCTCGACCGCCTCATGGGCGCGCCCGGCCGCCAGCGCCGTCTCCACGCGGCTGCCGAGCCCGCGCGCCCGCCGCTCGCCGCGGGCGACGTCGAAGACGTGGGCCGCGCGCGGCAGGTGCGGGTACTCGTGCGGGTGCAGGCGTTCGCCGAGCCGCTTCCACTGCTCGCGGAAGCGGGGCACGTCGCCCAGGGCGGCGTCGGTGGCGACGGCGTCCAGGGCCCGCAGCAGGGCGCGGCGCTCGGCGCGGCGGAAGGAGCGGAAGCGGGTGGCGGTGGCGAGCGTGACGTCGCCGCCGGAGGCGCCGCAGGCCAGGCGGAGCACGTCGGTCACGGTGTCCACGAGCAGCGGCAGGCCGGCGGCCAGGCGCGCCTCGTTGACGACGGCGCGGTTCTCCCGCACGGGGATGTGCTCCGGCACGGGGATGTGCTCCGGCGCCCCGCCGGCGCCGAGCTCGGGCAGGTGCTGGGCGCAGAACGCGGCCAGCTCGCGCAGCGCCGCCAGGTCCTCGGCCGGCAGCGGCACCTGCGAGCCCGCGAGGGACAGGTACAGCTCGCGTGCCTCCGAGCGCAGGTCGCCGCCCAGGTCCAGGACGGTGACGCGGTCGCCGGCCAGCGGGACCAGCTCGGCGTGCGCGGCCAGCAGGTCGGCGTAGCTGTGCGGGTAGTCGCCGTAGCCGGGCAGGGTGAGCAGGTCCAGGGTCTGCGGCGTGACCTCCTGGACGGAGGCGTCCGGGCCGAGCAGCGAGCGCCGCATCAGGCCGGCCCAGAACTCGGCCGTGCCGGGGACGTTGCGCGGGAAGTCGATGAAGTACGCGTTGTGCCGGACGTGGTCGCCCACCAGGTGGCGGACGGCGGCCAGGACCCGTACGCCGAGGTCGATGACGTTCTCCACGCTCAGCCCCGACAGCCGTTCCAGCAGCGCCGGCGAGCAGGTGAAGCCGGCGCTCAGCAGCGCGGCGTCGAGCTGGCGGGCGGCCACCTCGCCCCGGCCCGGCCCGCCGCCCTCGGGGGCGGGGTCGAGGGGCACGCGTAACCTGCGGGTGATGACGAGGCTTTCCACGTTGTCCACCGGCGTACCTTATCGCCGTCATCGTGGGGGCGGATTGCCGCGCTGAGCCGCGAAAACCCGTTGCTGGTGGATGATCCGGGCTCGTATGGTTTTGCGCTCGTGATCACAGTGGTGGAGCGAGTCCTGCCCGCGAGCCTCGGGACAGGATTTCGATGGTTGCTGGCCTCCAGCTGGCTGACGAACCTCGGCGACGGGGTGGCCGCGGCGGCGGGCCCCCTGCTGATCGCGACGCTCACCCGCGACCCGCTGATGATCTCGCTGGCGGCCCTGGTGGCGTGGGCTCCGCCGCTGGTGTTCAGCCTGTACGCGGGCGTGCTGTCGGACCGACACGACCGGCGCGTGATCGTGCTCGTCGCCAACATGGCCCGGGCCGTGGTGCTGGCGGCGCTCGTCGTGCTCCTGATGACCGGCGGCCTGACCGTGGCGACGGCGCTGATCGCGCTCACGCTGCGGTCCGTCGCCGAGGTGTTCGCCGACAACGCGACCGCCACGCTGACCCCGATGCTGGTCGCCAGGGACGATCTCGTCGTCGCCAACGCCCGCCTGGGGACCGGGTTCATCACGCTCAACCAGCTCGCCGGGCCGCCGGTCGGGGCGGCGCTGTTCGGGCTGGGCCTGGCCTGGCCGTTCGCCGCGCAGCTGCTGCTGGTGGCGGCGGGGATCGTCCTGGTCTCCCGGATCACGCTGCCGCCGCGCGAGCGCCCGGCCGCGGAGCGCGGGCCGGACACCGTGCGGGCGCTGGTGGAGGGGTTCGGCTGGACCGTGCGGCACGCGGCGGTCCGCACGCTGGCGCTCACCATCCTGATCTTCAACTTCACGTTCGGCGCGGCCTGGTCGGTCCTCGTCCTCTACACCCAGGAGCAGCTCGGCCTCGGCGCCGTCGGCTTCGGGCTGATGACCACGATCGGCGGGATCGGCGGCCTGATCGGCACCGGCCTGTACGGGGCCGTCACCCGCAGGGTCAGCCTCGGCGCGCTGATGCGGATCGGGCTCATCATCGAGACGCTCACCCATCTGGGCCTGGCCCTGACCCGTTCGCCGTGGGTCGCCGGAGGCATCTTCCTGGCCTTCGGCGCGCACGCCTTCATCTGGGGCACCACCTCGGTCACCGTGCGCCAGCGCGCGGTCCCGCACGAGCTGCAGGGCCGGGTGGGCAGCGTCAACACCGTCTGCACCTACGCCGGTCTCGTGGTCGGCTCGCTGATCGGCGGTGTCCTGGCCACCCGGTTCGGCGTCGCGGCGCCCTTCTGGTTCGCCTTCGCCGGGTCCGCGGTGTTCGTGGTCCTGCTGTGGCGGCAGCTCATGAACATCGCCCACGAGCAGCGGTGATCGGGCGGGCGCGCAGGTGCCGGCCGCGCGGCTCGGGGTCGGTGAGCACGCCGTCGTGGACCACCACCCGGCCGCCGACCAGCACCGTACGCGGCCGTCCCGTCACCGCCCTGCCCTCGTACGGCGTGTAGTCGGTCGCCATGTGGAGCCCGCCGGAGGTGATCGTCCAGCGGGCGGAGGGGTCCCAGACGGCGACGTCGGCGTCGGCGCCCGGCATGAGGGTGCCCTTGCGCGGATAGAGGCCGTTGGCGCGCGCCGGGTTGGCCGCGGTGAGCTCGACGAACCGGGTGACGGGCAGGTCGCCGCCCGCCACGAACTCCGAGAAGATCACCGGCAGGCGGGTCTCGACGCCCGGCAGGCCGTTCGGCATGGCGCGTACGTCGGTGCGGCGCGACTGCTTCTGCGCCACGTCGTAGCAGCAGTGGTCGCTGCCGATCGTGGTGATCTCGCCGGTGGCCAGGTGGCGGGCGAGCCCGTCCACCACGGGGCGCGGGCGCAGCGGCGGGCAGCACACGAACCGTTCGGGGTCGGGCCCGGCGTAGAGGCCGTCGTCCAGGACCAGGTGGTGGGCGACGGACTCGGTCCAGGCCGGCAGGCCGCGCCGGCGGGCGGCGGCGACCAGCTCGACGGCCTCGGGCGTGGACTGGTGGACGAAGTAGACCGGCGCCTTCAGCGACTCGGCGATGGCCAGCACCTCGGCGACCGACGCGGTCTCGGCCAGCTCGGGCCGGGTCGCGGCCATGTGCTCGGCGCCGATCCTGCCGTCGTGGGAGCAGCGCGTCTGGGTGTCCTCGATGATGTGGTTGGCCTCGCAGTGGATCACCACCATGCCGCCCAGGTCGCGCAGCGTGGACATGGTCTTCAGGATGGTGTCCTCGTCGGCCATCGTCTCGCCGCGGTAGGTGGTGAACATCTTCACCGTCGGCATGCCGTCGGCGACCAGCGAGCGCAGCTGCTCGGGCACCGTGTCGTCCCATTGGACGACGCAGGCGTGCAGGGCGCTGTCGCACAGGCCGCCGGCCGCCTTGGCGCGCTGGGCGTGGGCGGCGTCGGCGGGCGACTGGCCGGGGCGGGGGATGGCGAAGTCGACGATGGTGGTGGTGCCGCCGAAGACGGCCGCCGTCGTGCACTGGCGGTAGTCGTCGAGCGAGGTGAACGCGCCGGAGGTGAAGCCGACGTGGCAGTGCGGGTCGACGCCGCCGGGCAGCACCAGCATGCCGGCGGCGTCGATCTCGGTCGTGCCGGGCGGCGCGGGGGTGCCGGGCTCGGCCAGCGCCGTGACCTTACCGCCGGCGATGAACACGTCCGCCGGTGCGCTCCAGGCCGCCTCGGCGACCGTGCCGCCGCGGATCACCACCGGCTCGGGCCCGCTCATCGGCCCGCTCGTCGGCCCGCTCATCGGCCCGTTCCGGCCAGGTGCGCCCGCCAGCCGCCGGCCTCGCTGATGTCGGTGACGCCCGGCGCCCGCAGCGCCTCGGCGCGCATCCGCATCGACAGCGTGCCGCTGCCGTCGGCCAGCTCGATCACGCCCAGCTCCAGCTCGGGCGGCTCGCCCGGCAGCAGGTGCTCGCGCAGGATCTCGTAGGTGACCTCGTACAGCTCGCCGGGCACCGCGTGGCCGCCCGCGCCGACGGGGTGCAGGCCGGGGAACTCGTCGCGTACGGAGTAGAACCGGTAGAGGGGCGCGGTCGTCGCCGGGCCGAGGAAGCGGGCGCCGGCCAGCGCGGTGTTCAGGCTGCCGCCGGACATGGCCTGGCCGTTGACGAACATGCGCAGATTGTCCATGGGGTGCTCCTTCAGGTGCTGGAGGGACGCTGCCGGGCGAGCGCCGGGTCCGGGACGGGCACGGCGTCGAGCAGCGAGCGGGTGTAGGGGTGTGCGGGGTCGCCGTAGATCTGCTCGCGGGTGCCGATCTCGGCGAGCTCGCCGCCCAGCATGACGGCGACCCGGTCGCACAGGTAGTAGACGACCGCCAGGTCGTGGGCGATGAACAGGATCGACAGGCCCAGCCGTTCGCGCAGGTCGCGCAGCAGGTTCAGCACCTGGGCCTGGACCGAGACGTCCAGCGAGGAGACCGGTTCGTCGCAGATGAGCAGCCGCGGCTCCACCGCGAGCGCGCGGGCGATGGAGATGCGCTGGCGCTGCCCGCCGGAGAACGAGCGCGGGTGGCGGTCCAGGTGCTCGGCCGTCATCCCGACCGTCTCCAGCAGCTCGGCGGCCCGCTCGCGGCGGCGCCGCCGGTCCGGCTCCAGCCCGTGCACGAGCAGCGGCTCGCCGATGAGCTCGGCCACGGTCATGCGCGGGTTCAGCGACGCGTACGGGTCCTGGAAGACCATCTGCATGTCGGCGCGCAGCGCCCGCAGCTCGCGCCGCCCGGCGGCCAGCACGTCCCGGCCGCCGAGCAGGATCTGGCCGCTGTCGGGGCGGGTGAGGCGGGTGACGCAGCGGGCGGTGGTGGACTTGCCGGACCCGGACTCCCCGACCAGGCCGAGGACCTCGCCCGGCGCCACGTCGAAGGAGACGCCGGCGAGGACGGGCCGCCCGCCGAACGTCTTGACCAGGTCGCGGACCTGGAGCAGCGGCTCGCTCACGATCCCTCCTTCTCCTCGCCGGCGGCGCCGATGACGGCGAGCGGCCGGGTGACGTCGCCGCCGATGCGGGGGACGGCGGCCAGCAGCGCCTTGGTGTACGGGTCGCGGGGCGCGGTGTAGATCTGCTCGACGGTGCCGGTCTCGACGGGCCGGCCGTGGCGCATCACGACCGCCCGCTGGGCGAACCCGGCGACGATGCCCAGGTCGTGGGTGATGAGCAGGATGGACATGCCGCGCTCGTCGGCCAGCTCGCGCAGCAGCTCCAGCACGCGGGCCTGGACGCGTACGTCCAGCGCGGTCGTGGGTTCGTCGGCGATGAGCAGGGCGGGCTCGGCGATGACCGCGATGGCGATCACGACGCGCTGCCGCATGCCGCCGGAGAACTGGTGCGGGTAGTCGTCGGCGCGGTGCTCGGCGTCGCGCACGCCGAGCCGTTCGAGCAGGTCGACGGCGCGGCGGCGGGCGACCTTCCTGGGCACGCCGCGGATGAGGAGCGGCTGCATGACCTGGCGGCCGATCGTCATGACGGGGTTGAGCGAGGCGAGCGGGTCCTGGAAGACCAGGCCGACGCGGCCGCCGCGGATCTCGCGCATCCTGCGCGGCGGCAGCTTCAGCAGGTCGACGCCCTCCAGCTCGATCCGGCCGGACAGGCGCGCGTCGGGGTCGAGGCGGAGCACGGCGCGGGCCGTGACGGACTTGCCGGATCCGGACTCGCCGACGAGGGCGACCCGTTCGCCGGGGGCGAGGTCGAGGTCGACGCCGTGGACGACCTGCGCGGGGCCCGCCGGCGTCGGGTAGGACACCCGCAGGTCGCGGACGCGCAGCAGGGGATCGGTGCTCATCGTGCCTCCCGGCGGATCGTCGGGTCGTTGCGCACCCGCAGCCAGTCGCCCACCAGGTTGAAGGCCAGGGCGGTCAGCAGCAGGGCCAGGCCAGGGAAGGCGACGGCCCACCAGGCGTTGGTGAGGTTGTTGGCCTCGCCGGCGATCATCGCGCCCCACTCGGCGGAGGGCACCTGGGCGCCCACGCCGATGAAGGACAGGCCGGAGATCACCAGCATCACCGCGCCGACGTCCACGGTCGTCTGCACGTAGAGGGTGTTGAGCGCGTTGGGCAGGATGTGCCGGAAGATCAGCCGGCCCTGGGGGACGCCCAGGACGCGGGCCGCGTCGACGTACTCGGCGTCCTTGACCTCGCGCACCAGCGTGCGGGCCAGGCGGGCGTAGCCGGGCCACCAGGTGACCGACAGGGCGATGACGGCGGAGGACAGGCCGGGCCCGAGCGCGGCCGACAGCCCGAGGGCCAGGATGATCGCCGGCAGCGACAGGCCGATGTCGGTGATGCGCATCAGCACCTCGTCGACGACCTTGCCGCCGAGCGCGGCGACGGTGCCGATCAGCACGCCGATCACGGTGGAGGCGGCGATGACGACCAGCGTGGCGGGCAGGGTGACGCGGGCGCCGTGAAGGACGCGGCTCAGCACGTCCCGGCCGTTGGCGTCGGTGCCGAACCAGTGCTCGGCCGAGGGCGGCAGCAGCGCGTCGGTCAGGTTCACCGCGTACGGGTCGTGCGGCGCGACGAGCGGCCCGACGGCCGCCATCGCGACGACGACGACGGCCACCGCCAGTGCGGCGCCCTCCACGAAGGGCACCCGGTGCCGGATCCGGGCCGCCACCCCGGTGGCGATCCCGGTCGTGGTGGCGCTCATGCGGGCACCTCCGTCCTGGCCGTCCGGCGGGCGCGGCCGCCGGTATGGCGCAGCCGCGGGTTGAGCCAGAGCTGGACGAGGTCGACGGCGATGTTCGCCAGCACGAAGACCACTCCGATCACGAGAACGGTGCCGATCACGGCGTACAGGTCGTTCTGCAGGACCGCGGTCACCGCGTAGGCGCCGATGCCGGTCCTGCCGAAGACGGACTCGACCAGGACGGTGGAGCCGAGCATCCAGCCGAGCTGCATGCCGAGGATGGTGCTGGCCGGCACCAGCGCGTTGCGCAGGCCGTGCAGCACCACCACGCGCAGCTCCGACGCGCCGGTGGCGCGGGCGAGCTGGATGTAGTCGGAGCTGAGCGCGGTGAGCATCGAGGAGCGCACCGTCCTCGCCACCACCGCCACGAACGACGCGGCGAGCGTGATCGCCGGCAGCACCAGGTGCGCGACGGCGTCGCCGAAGGCCGCCAGGTCGCCGCCGAGCAGCGCGTCCACCGACGTCATGCCGGTGATGGCGGGCACCTGCTTGCCGAAGGAGAGCTGCCCGGTGAGGGGCAGCACCCTGAGCTGGGCGGCGAACAGGAGCTGGAGCATCAGGCCGAGCCAGAAGACCGGCATGGCCGCGCCCAGCAGGGTGATGAGCCGGGCGGCGGCGTCCGCCGCCCGGCCGTTGCGCCAGGCGGCGTAGGTGCCCAGGGGCACCGCCACCGCGATGTTGATCACCATGGCGGCGAGGACCAGCTCCACCGAGGAGGGCAGCATGGCCGCGACATCCTCCAGCACCGGCCGCTGGGTGAACACCGACGTCCCGAGATCCCCCTGGAGCAGCCGCCCCATGTAGGCCAGGAACTGGTCCCACAGCGGCCGGTCCAGGCCCAGCCGGGCGGCGACGGCGGCGACCTGCTCGGCCGTCGCGTTGCGCCCGGCCGCTGCCCGGGCGGGGTCGCCGGGCAGCACCTGGGTCATCAGGAACGTGACGACGGCAAGGCCGAGCAGCACGACGACGCTCGTGACGAGCCGCCGGAGCAGCAGACGGGCCATGCGGGGTCCCTCCTCGTGCGGGTGGCTCAGCCGACCTGGACCTTGTAGACGTCCACGGTCTGGTGGTGGGCCGGCTGGTAGGTGTAGCCGGTCAGGCCCTTGCGCAGGACCGTCACGTACTGCGCGTTCGACATGTTGATCGCGTAGTGGTCGGCGGCGATGAGCTGCTGGGCCTTGCCGTAGGCGGCGCACCGCTCGCTGTCGTCCGTCGCGCGCTGGCCCTGCTCGACGAGCTTGTCGACCTCGGGGTTGTCGTAGCCGCCGCTGTTCTGGCCGTTGTTGATGAAGGTGGAGTGGAACTGCACGTACAGCACCGCGTCCGGGTCCGGGTAGGCCGGGAAGCCGTAGATCATGCCGAGGTCGGGCGTGGTCTCGTTGGTCTTCATGCGGTCCACGTACTGCGGGTAGGTGATGGCCTCGAGGTTGAGGGTGACGCCGATCTCGGCCAGGTTGGACTGCAGCAGGGTGGCGGCCTGCTCCATCTCGGCGGTGGCCTTCAGGTACGTCATGGTGAGCTTGACGCCGCTCAGCCCGGCGTCGGCGAGGATCTGCTTGGCCTTGGCCACGTCGCGGGCCGGCTGCGGGGTGGAGGAGTCGAAGCAGGTCATGCCGCTCGGCAGCACGCCGACGGCCTTCTTGCCGGCGCCCTTGAGGATGGCGCTGATGTGCTGGTCGTAGTCGTAGGCGTGGCTGATGGCCTCACGCAGCTTCGGGTTCGACAGCGGCGAGTCCTTCATCTTGGCGAACACGTACAGCTGCACGTTGGTGTCGGCCTTGTCGACGGTGAACCCGGAGCTTTCCATGCCCGCCCAGTCGGTGGGCGCGATGTCCATGGCGATGTCGATGTCGCCGGAGGCCAGCGCCGTCTTCTGGGTGGCGGCCTGCGGCAGGTAGCGGAACACCACGTCCTTGGCCTGGTTGGTGAAGCCGCCCCAGTAGCCGTCGTGGCGGGTGAAGCGGGCCTCCTGGTTGGCGGTGTAGCCGGTCAGCTTGTAGGGGCCCGACCCGGCGTCGTTGGAGGCGAGCCACTTCTGGCCGTCGTCGCCGCCGGCGTTGGCGGTGACGAGCTTGGAGTTGAGCAGGTAGACGCGGGTGAGGGCGGAGGCGAACGGCGCGTACGGCTGCTTCAGCTTGATCGTGGCGTGGGTGTCGTCCGTGACCTCGGTGGAGTCGTAGGCCTTCACCAGGGAGGCGACGCCGATGCCGAGCCGGGCGATGCGGTCCAGGGTGTACTTCACGTCGGCGGCGGTCAGCTTGCTGCCGTCGTGGAAGGTGACGTCGTCGCGGAGGGTGAGGTCGAGCGCGGTGCCGTCGTCGTTGAACTTCCACTCGGTGGCGACCGACGGCGACAGCTCGCTGCCCTCGTAGCGCAGCAGCGTGTCGTAGGCGGGCACGGCCACCTCGTCCACGGTGGAGTTGTCCGCCTGGACGGGGTCGAAGGTGGCCGGGGGCTCGTTCTCGGCGATGATCAGCGTCTGCTTGCGGGCGTCCGTGCCGCCGCCGGCGGCGGAGCCGCCGCCGCACGCGGTGAGGGCGAGGGTGGCGGCCACGGCGGCCGCGACCAGGCGCGAGGGACGGACCCGGCGGGACCGGCCCGCCGGTGGGGGGATGGGGTGGGACATGGATCTTCTACCCTTCATGAGTACGCCGTTGCGGCGAACACCTGCTCCTGGTCACGGCGGCGTGCCGTGCCCGGTGGCCGGGTCCCGCGCCGGGCCCCGCAGCGGGGGCCGGCGCGGGACGCGGTCAGGAACCCGGGGCGGCCGATCGCGACGCCCTGGCGGGCGTGGGCCGCCAGGCGCCGGAGGGGTCCACGACGACGCCGTAGACCCGCTCCGCCGCCTGCGCGCTGACGTAGCCGTCGAGCACGTCGGCGACCACGGCGGCCGGGTCGCGGTCGAGCGGGTCGCCGTAGCCGCCGCCGCCCGCGGTGCGGTTGACGAAGCGGTCCCCCGCCCGCATCGCCGCCCGGTACATGCCGACCCGCTTGGCCCGGTCGGTGCCCGGCCAGAGCACCATCTCGCTCGGCTCGGGCTCCTGGCCGCCGTCCAGCGCCCAGGGGCGGGTCTTGCTCTTCTTCTTCATCGACAGCACCTCGCCGTCGGCGAGGTAGCGGACCTGCCGCAGCACGCCGACGCCGCCGCGGTGGCGGCCGGCCCCGCCGGAGTCGGGGATCAGTTCGAGCCGCTCGTGGAAGACGGTCGACTTGTGCTCCAGGACCTCGATCGGGGTGTTGCGCACGACGCTCTGCGACGGGTGCTGCTGGGCGTTGGCGCCGTCGTGGTCCTTGTGCGCGCCCCAGCCGATGCCCTCGTTGTTGCTGATGACGAAGTCCGACCCGGTACGCGGGTCGTGGCCGAGCGCCATGAAGCCGGGCTCGTCGCCGCCGGAGGACGCCGGGATGTCGTCGAGCACCTGCGCCAGCGCCTTGTGCAGCAGCTCGAAGGCGACGATGCCGCTCCACTGCGTGAACGTGGCCACCGGGTACTGGGCGTTGAAGAAGTTGCCGGGGTCGGCCTTGACGGTCAGCGCCCGGTAGTGGCCGGCGTTGGACGGCTCGCGCGCCGTCGTCAGCTCCTTGAACGTGGCCTTGGCCAGGCTCTCGGTGGCGCCGATCGGCAGGTTGACCGGGCCGAGCACGGCGCCGTCTGAGCCGTTGAAGTCGACCTCCATGCGGTCGCCGTCGATGGTGACCTTGACCTCCATGCGGATGAGGTCGTCGGTGATGCCGTCGTCGTCGCAGTAGTCCGCGGCCGTCCACGACCCGTCGGGCAGGGCGGCCACGGCCTTGCGGGCGACCCGCTCGCCGTGCTCGATGATCTGCCTGATGGCCTGGTCCACGGTGTCGCCGCCGAACTTCTCCCACACCTGGGCCAGCCGGTTCTCGCCGGTGCGCAGCGCCGCGAGCTGGGCGTGGAAGTCGCCGATGGTCAGGTCGGGCAGGCGCGAGTTGAAGCGGATCAGCTCGATGATGTCGCGCACCACCTCTCCCCGGCTGACGATCTTCGTGCCCGGGAAGATCAGGCCTTCCTGGTGCATGTCGGTGGAGTCCAGGACGTAGCCGGGGGCCTTGGCGCCCAGGTCCATCCAGTGCGCGCGGACCGCCAGGTAGGCCGCCGGGCCGTCGTGCCCGTCGCGGAACACCGGCGCGAACAGCATCGCGTCGTAGGAGTGGGCGCCGCTCCAGTACGGGTAGTTCAGCAGGTAGACGTCGCCGGGCGCGAGGTTGTCGCGGCCGACGTACTCCACGCCCTTGACGATGGCGTAGTCGTTGGCGCCCAGGAAGGACGTGATGCCGGCCGCCTCGGCGGTCAGGTCGAGGTCGGCGTTGTAGATCGAGATGCCGAAGTCGAGCACCTCGTAGATGACCGGGTTGAACGCCGCCCGCACCAGGGTGCGGCGCATCTGCTCGCCCACCGAGACCAGGTAGTTCCTGATCACCTCGACGGTGGCGCCGTCCAGCCGCTCGCCCGTGCTCATGCCTGGCCTCCCGTGATCACCAGTTGCCCGTATCGGTCGACGGTGAGCTGCTGGTCACCGAAGATGACCGTGGTGGAGGTGCCTTCCTCCACGATGGCCGGCCCGCTCACCTCGTGGCCGGCGCCCAGGGCGGCGCGCGCGTACACCGGGAAGGCGACCGTCTCGCCGGAGGCGACGTCGAACGCCGGGCGCTCGCCGACCGGCTCCGGGGCGGCGCTGGCGGCGGGCGGCAGCTCGCGCAGGCCCGGCTTGGACAGCCGGCCGACCGCGCGCACCCGCAGCGTCAGGATCTGGCCGGGCTCCGGCATGGCGTGGCCGTAGCGGGCCTCGTGCTGCCGGCTGAAGCGGTCGAGGACGGTGGCCGCGGTGTCGCCGGGCACCAGGTCGATGCCGAGGCTGTGCTCCTGGCCGTGGTAGCGCACGTCCAGGCGGCGGATCAGGGTGCGGTCCTCGGGCTTGACGCCCTGCGCGGACAGCACCTCCTCGCCCTGGCCCTCCAGCTCGGCGAACGCCTCCTCCAGCCCGGCCAGCGTCTCGTCGCTGAGGGGGCGCAGGACGGTGGTGGCGAACTCGTACTCCAGGTCCGACATCAGCATGCCGAAGGCCGAGAACGCGGCCGGCACCTGCGGCACGATCGTGGTCGCGATGCCCATCTCGCGGGCCAGCATGGGCGCCAGCAGCGGCCCCGCCCCGCCGAAGGCCAGCAGCGCGAACTCGCGCGGGTCCAGCGCCCGCTCCACGGTGATCTCGCGCAGCGCGCCCACCGTGCGGGCCAGCAGCACCTGGAAGACGCTGGCCGCGGCCCTGGTCACGTCCACGCCGAGCGGCTCGGCCAGCTTGGCCGCGACGGCGGCGCGGGCGGCGTCGGCGTCGATCGTCATGTCGCCGTCCAGGAACCCCGACGGGTCGAGGTAGCCGAGGACGAGCGCCACGTCGGTCACGGTCGGCTCGGTGCCGCCCGCCCGGTAGGCGACCGGGCCCGGCACCGCGCCGGCGCTGTGCGGGCCGACCTTCAGCAGGCCCTCGTCGATCCAGGCGATGGAGCCGCCGCCGGCGCCGACGGTGCGGATGTCGAAGATCGGGATGAGCAGCGGGAAGCCGTCGATGCCGGCCTCGTGCACCTCGCCGGGCTCGCCGTCCTCGATCACGCAGCAGTCCAGGCTCGTGCCGCCCACGTCGAACGTGATCACCTTGGCCAGGTTCTGCTCGCGGGCCAGGAAGGAGGCGCCGACGACGCCGCCCGCCGGTCCGGACAGCACCGTCATCAGCGGCGCCTGCCGGGCCAGCTCGGAGGTCATCGCGCCGCCGCCCGAGCGCATGATGTGCAGCGGGTGGGTCAGCCCGGCGTCGTTCAGCCGCGACTCCAGCGTGGCGATGTAGTCGTTGAGCACCGGCCGGATGTAGGCGTCGAGGGTGACGGTGCTGGTGCGCTCGTACTCGCGGTACTCGCGGGTGATGTCGGTCGAGGTCGAGACCGACACCTCGGGGTAGGCCTCGCGCAGGATGCGCGCCGCCAGCCGCTCGTGCTCGGGGTTGGCGTAGGAGTGCAGGAAGCAGACGGCCAGCGAGCGCAGGCCGTGCTCCTCCACCAGCAGCCGTCCGGCCTCGCGGACCGCGTCCTCGTCCAGCGGCTCGATCACCGTGCCCTGGGCGTCGATGCGGCCCGGCACGCCGGTGCGGTGGCGGCGGGGGACCAAGGGCGGCGGCGGGGCGTAGGAGAAGTCGTACATGTACTGGGCGGGCACGTTGGCGCGGGCGATCTCCAGCAGGTCGCGGAAGCCCTCGTTGGTGATGATCCCGACGTCGGCGCCGCGCCGCTGCAGGATCGCGTTGAGCCCGAGCGTGGTGCCGTGGACGAACGCCTCCACGTCGTCCAGCCGGCCGGCGAGCCCGCCGACGGCGTCGAGCACGCCGCGCGCGGGGGCGTCGGGGGTGGTGGAGGCCTTGTGCAGCCGCAGCTCGCCGGTGGCGTCGTCGTAGGAGATGGCGTCGACGAACGTGCCGCCGATGTCGACGGCGAAGCGGGTGCGGCCGGGGTCCTGGCTCACTGGGCGCCCTCCGTGGGGTGGGTGTCGGGAACGGCGGGCAGGTCGTCGCGGACGATCCGCCCGGCCTGCATGACGAAGGCGATCCGGCGCAGCGCGGACAGGTCGCTCAGCGGGTCGCGCTCGGTGACGATGAGGTCGGCGAGGTGGCCCTCCTCGACGGCGCCGGCCTGCCCCTGCAGGCCGACCAGCCGGGCCGCTTCGAGGGTGCCGGAGCGCAGCGCCTGCTCGGTGCTGAGCCCGGCCTCGGCCAGGAACTCCATCTCCCGGACCGCGACGACCGTGTCCTCGATCGGCTCACCGGGCGGGTAGTCGGTGCCGGCCAGGAACGTGATGCCCGGCCTCTCCGGGTCGTCGGGGTCGGCGACGCCGGCCGCGATGGCGGTGCGGATGCTGGCCAGGTGGCCGGGGCCGACCTCCAGGGCCCGCTCGATCTGCCAGGGGGTGAAGGAGTGCTCGGCCATCCACTCGGGGCAGCGGGTCACGCACAGCGTCGGCGTCAGGTACACCCGCTGGGCCGCCATCTGCCGGGCGGTGTCGGCGTCGAGCTCGTAGGCGTGCTCGTAGCCGCGCACGCCCGCGCTGAGCGCCTCGCGGATGGCCGAGCCGGCGCCGGCGTGGGCGGTCACGTACGTGTTGTGCTCCTCGGCGGCGCGGACCACGGCACGCATCTCGTCGATCGTCATCTGCGCGCCGGTGAACGACTCGCCCTGGTGGGCGATGCCGCCGGTGATGAAGATCTTGATGAGGTCGGCGCCGGCGGCCAGCTCGGCGCGGGCGGCCCGCAGGAAGGAGTCATAGCCGTCGGCGTAGACGCAGGCGCTGCCGTGCCCGTGGCCGCCGGTCGTGGAGATGGCGCGGCCGGCGCCCACGATCCGCGGCGCCTCCACCCAACCCTGGCCGGCGGCGGTGCGGACGAGGAGGTCGGCGCGGTTCTGCTCGTGCACGGAGCGGATGGTGGTGACGCCCGCGTAGAGCGCGTCACGGGCACGCGACAGGGCGCGCAGCGCCGTGATGCCGGAGTCCTCCGCCTCGTCGGTGGCCGAGAACGGGTAGACCACCGACAGGTGCGTGTGCACCGAGATCAGCCCGGGCAGCAGGTAGCGTCCGCCCAGCCGCACGGTCCGCGCCCCGGGAGGCGGGGCGTCGGCGGTGATCCGGTCGATCCGCCCGCCGCGCACGACGACGTTGGTGTCGCGCCGGACCTTGCCCGACCGCACGTCCACGACGTGCCCGCCGGACAGCCACACCGGCTCGTTCGCGGGCGCTCGCCCGTCTGTCGCTGTCACCTGTCTCCTCATCTCTTCTTCTCGGGGAGGTCTTGCATGAGCCGCTCCGGTCCCAGGTCGGAGATGTCCACGGGCGGCTCGGCGCCGGCCACGAGGCGGCGCAGGGTCTCCGCCCACAAGGGGGCGAAGGTGAAGGCGTACGTGCCGCCCGCGACGAGGAACCCCGGGCTGCCCGGCACCTCGCCGATCACCGGCATCTCGTCGGGGGTGGCGGCGAGCGGCCCGGCCCACGCCCGCAGCAGGCGCAGCCCGCGTACGAACGGCAGGATCCGCACGGCCAGCGCCAGGTTGCCCACCATGCTGTCCACGCCCGCGTCGCTGCGGCCGTCGAGGTCCAGCCGGCGGGCCGGCCAGCCGCCGCCGACCAGCAGGTTGCCCGCGCTGACCTGCTTGACCGACAGGCCCTCGCCGATGTGCTGCACCAGGTGCGGCAGCCCGGCGGGGGAGCGGACGGTGGCGTGCATCTGGATCGCCACCGGGGCCAGGTCGAGCGTGATCCCCGCCAGCGCGGCGATCCGGTGCAGCCACGGCCCGGCCACGTCGATCACCACCGGCGCCACCACCTGACGGGCGCCGGCCGTCACCCGCCAGCCGCCGCCGTCGCGGGCGACGCCGGTGACCGGCGCGAACGGCACCAGCTCGGCGCCGTGCCGCACCGCGTCGGCCAGGTAGGCCGGGGTGACCTTCAGCGGGTTGGCGTAGCCGTCGAGCGGGCACCAGGTGGCGGCGGCGACGCTCGGACCGAGCTGGGGCAGCGCGGCGCGGGCCGCGTCGCCGTCGAGGATCTCGGTGGTGATGCCCGCCGCGTGCTCCCACGCCTGCTTGTCGTGCAGCTCGCGTACCTGGGCGGGGGTCTCGGCGACGGTGAAGCCGCCGCTGCGGCGCAGCTCGACCGAGGCGTCCAGGTCGTCCTCGACGTCCTGCCACAGGTCGCTCGCGGCGCGCTGCAGCGGCGTGAAGCGGGCGCTGTCCAGGGGGACGGCCTGGCCGGGCCGCCGGGTGTGGACCGCCTGCACGTGCAGGTTGCCCGCGGTGGTGCCCGAGCCCTCGCGGCCGGGGGCGCCGCGTTCCAGCACCACGACCCGGTGGCCGTCGCGGGCGAGCCGGCTGGCGGCCGACGCGCCGAGCACGCCGGCGCCGATGATCACCACGTCGGCGGTCGTCACGCGGCCTCCCCTTCGCCGGCCGGCTCAGGCCCGACAGGTTCGGGCCGGGCGGCTTCAGGCCGGGCCGCTCCTGCCCGGGTCGCTTCCGTCGGGGCCACTTCCGTACGGGTCGCTTCCGTACGGGCCATTTCCAGGAGGGTCGTCACCGGGACGGGGCGGACCGGGAGGCGGGACGGGAAGACGTCCGGGGACGTCCTGGCCACGGCGGAGACGGCGAAGCCGCACTCGCGGCCCTGGCAGGGGCCCATGCCCGCGCGGGTCCACGCCTTGGTGGCGTTGACGTCGCCGGCGGTGGTCCGGGCGACCCTGCGGACCTCGCCCGCGGTGACCGCCTCGCAGCGGCACAGCGTGGCGGCGTCCGGCAGCGTGGCCGGCAGCAGCCTCGCCAGCTCGGCCGGAGCCGGGTAGAGGGCGTCGGTCAGCTTCTTGAAGCGTTCCAGGCGGCGTCCGGCCCTGGCCGGCCGCCGCAGCTCGGCGGCGGGCACGTCGTGTCCCTCGCGGGCGAGGATGTCGAGAGCGGCCGTGAGGCCCCGGGCCGCCGCGATGGGCGCGCCGCCGATGCCGGCCGCCTCGCCGATGACGTACACGTCGTCGCGGGTGGAGCGGCCGGAGGCGGTGAGGACCGGCGTCGCGTCGCCGGTCGCCGGGTCCGTACGCACCGCGCAGCCCAGCATCCTGGCCAGGTCGGACTGCGGGCGGAACCCGTAGCCGACGCAGAGTGCGTCCACGGCGACCGTGCGCACCGCCCGCGTGGGAGCGGCGGTGGCGGCCAGCGTCACGGACGTGACGCGCTCGCCGCCGTCGGCGCGCACGACCACGGTGTCCTGCCAGAGCGGCACGCGGGCGCGGGCCAGGCGGGCGGCGTAACCGGCCAGCTCGCGCAGCCGCGCGGGATGCCGTACGGCGCCGAGCGCCCGCAGGCCGGGCCGGTAGGGGTGGCCGGCCTCGGCGATCCCGGCGACGTTCACGCCGAGTGCCAGCAGCGAGCAGGCGACGGGAAGAAGGAACGGTCCAGAGCCGGCCAGCAGCACGCGCTCGCCGATCGGCGTGTGGTCGGCGGCGGCCAGGTGCTGGGCGAAGCCGGGCGTGGTCACGCCGGGCAGCTGCCAGCCGGGGAAGGGGAAGGGGCGTTCGTAGGCGCCGGTGGCGACGATCACGTACCGGCCGCGCAGGCGCACCGGGTGCTCGGCGGGGTCGGAGACCAGCAGCGTGCGGCCGTCGTCGTCGACGCCCCACACCAGGTGGCCGGTGCGGCACTCGACGCCCGCCGCGCGTACGGCCTCGACCAGGCGGCGGCCCTCGGGGCGGTGCTCGCCCCAGACGCGGGCGACCTCGGGGGCCGGCCGGCGGAAGTACTGGCCGCCCAGCTCGGGCTGCTCGTCCAGGACGGTCACGCGCAGTCCCGCGGCCGCGAGCCGGCGGGCCGCGGCGAGCCCGGCGGGGCCGCCGCCGACGATCACGACGTCCCGCTCCTCGTGCCTGGTCATGGGCGTTCCTCCGTGCCGGCCGTCTCGACGCGCATGCCGGGCCGCACCGGGGTCAGGCAGGCCCGTACGCCGGGACGCCCGTCCACGGTCACCTCGCACTCCAGGCAGATCCCCATGCCGCAGAACGGGCCGCGCGGCTCGTCGCTGACCGGGTTGCGGCGGAAGGTCCAGACGCGGTCGCCGACGAGCGCGGCGGCCAGGCTGACGCCCTTGACGGCGTTCACCGGCCGGCCGTTCACCTCGAAGGTGACCGTGCTCGGGGTGGCCGGCGCCTTCGCGCTCATCCCCGGGCTCCCAGCGCGGCCTTCAGGCCCGACTCGGTGAGCACGGCGTCGATCGCGCGCAGCCTCGTCTCGTCCTCGATCGGCAGCAGCGGCGGCCGTACGTGGCCGCCCGGCTGGCCGAGCAGCCGCATGGCGGCCTTGAGCTGGGCGATGGGGGAGCCGAACACGCCGCTGTAGTCGGGGTTGATCAGCCGCGAGGACAGCGCGGTGTAGCGGTCGGCCCAGGCGCGGGCGGTGCCGGCGTCGCGGGCGGCGACCGCCTCGTAGTAGGGGACGGCGAACGGGGCGCCCATGCCGCCGCCGTCGATGTTGCCGTCGCCGCCGAGCTCCATGAGCACGGCCAGGCCGCGCCGGTGCAGGAAGCTGCCGAACACCCGGACCCGGTCGCTGACCGCCTCGACCGTGCCGAGCATGCGCAGCCAGTCGCCGGTGCTGTCCTTGATGGCGACGACGTTGTCCAGGTCCGCCAGCCGCGCGGCCAGCCCAGGATGGGCGGAGATGTCCACGGCGACGCCGCGCGGCCAGTTGTAGACCATGAACGGCAGGGCGGTGGCCGAGCTGACGCGGTCGTAGAAGTGCACGATCTCGTCCGGCCCCGGGTGGACGTACGGCGGGGGCGTGGCGAGCAGCCCGTCGGCGCCCGCCTCGGCGGCGTGGCGGGCCAGGGCGATCGCCTCGTCCGGGGTGTAGGCGGTGACGCCGGCGATCACGGGGAAGCGGCCGGCGACCTCGTCCACCGCGATCTCGACGACCCGGCGGCGCTCGTCGGCGCTCTGGCTGAACCACTCTCCGGTGCTCCCGTTGACCAGGACCCCGTGCACTCCCTGCTCGGCGTACAGGCGCAGGAGCGCGCGCCAGGCATCCTCGTCGAGGAGCCCGTCGGCGGTGAAGGGTGTGGGGGCGGCCGGCCAGTAGCCGTGCCAGGTGACGTCGTCGCGGTCCATGCGGTTCTCGACCTCGTGGGGGTTGGTTTGGGATCGATTGCACAAGGTTGTAGCACCGCCTCGATTCCGGTCAAGAGGGAATTTGGGTTTTTACGCGGCGAAATATCGCCGTTACATCGACGCACTGACGATCTTCTGGCAGGATCCACGTGCATAATGGGATCGATCCCAAAGATCCACACCAGACGGCACCGGACAGCACCAGACAGGGGAGACGATGCGGATCGGACTGAAGGAGGTCGCCGCGGAGGCCGGAGTGTCCCGCAGCACCGCCTCGCGCGCCCTCAGCGGATCCCCGCTGATCTCCGCCGAGACCCGCGCGGCCGTCGAGCAGGCCGCGGCCCGGCTCAACTACCAGCCCAACCGGCTCGCCGGCGCCCTGCGCTCCAAGCAGTCCCACCTGGTGGGCCTGGTGCTCAACAACCTCATCAACGCCTCCTTCCACACGATCGCCGAGGTGGTCCAGCGCCGCGCCGCCGACGAGGGCTACCAGGTGATGCTCGGGATCACCGACGCCGACCCCGCGCGGGAGAAGGAGTTCCTGCGCACCCTCGCCGCGCACGGCGTGGACGGCCTCATCGTCATCGGCACCGGCAAGAACGGCGCCACCACCAACGCCCTGCTCGCCGAGGGCACCGGCGTGGTCAACGTGATACGCCGCCCGGCCGACAGCGCCGCGCCGTCCGTGCTGGCAGCCGACCGCGAAGGCGCCCACGCGGCCACCTCCCACCTGCTCGACCTCGGCCACGAACGCATCGGCTTCATCGGCGGCGAGCTCACCGCCGACTCAGGGCGCGAACGCTTCGCCGGCTACGAGCAGGCCCTGCGCGAACGCGGCCTCGCCGTGGACGAGTCCCTGGTCGAACGCGGCCCCTTCGCCCCCGGCTTCGGCACCGAGGCCATCACCCGGCTGCTGCGCCGCGCCCCCCGGATGACCGCGCTGTTCGCGGCCAACCACGAGGCGGTGTTCGGCATCCTGCCCACGCTGGCCAGCACCGGCGTCTCCGTGCCCGGCGACCTGTCGCTGGTGTGCCACGAGGACATCTCCTGGCTGCGCTACTGGTCGCCGGCGATCACCGTCGTCGACAACGGCGCCGCCGAGTTGGGCGAGCTGGCCATGAACCTCTTACTGCAGCAGATGAAGCACGGCGACGGTGGGCGCGACGGCGCCCAGGAGGCGCGCAACGGCCGGGCCTACCGGGTGGGCGCGCAGCTCGTCATCCGCGACTCCACCGCGCCCCCGGCGACCCGTCGCGACGGGTGAACGCCAGGGCCGCCGCGAGGCAGGCGACCGGGACCACCGGCAGCACGTAGCGGTGGTCGAAGTCCAGGACGGCGACCGGGCCGATCAGCAGGCCCGCCGCGACCGCCCACGGCAGCAGCGCCACGGCGGGCCGCCGCACCGCGGCCACCCCGCCGAGCAGCAGGATCGCGCCCAGCAGGGGGCCCCGCAGGTAGGCGGCGTACTGGTAGGCGACGAGGAAGTCCGCGTACGGCGACACCGACTCCGCGCCGCGCAGCTCCGGGTCGTACTCCCGCTGGACCTTCGCGACCAGCGGCTGGTCCGGCAGCGGCCAGCGGCCGTGGCCGAAGCCGAAGGCGGGCGTGGTGCGGGCGGGATGGGCGATCGGGGTCCAGGAGAAGGCGATGGCGGTGTCCCGCGCGACCTCGCCCAGGTAGTCGAGCGGCTGGGCGGCGATGGCGCGCAGCGCGAACGAGCGGGCCAGGTCGTTGTGGGCGAAACGGTCGCCGGGCAGGAGGTTGAGCGAGGAACCCGAGGCCCACACGTACTCGGAGGCGGCGTCCACCTTCGTGCCGTTGGGGCAGAGCCGGGCCTCGGCGGGCGGCGGCTGGACGCGGGCGCAGTCGGCGAAGGTCATCGTCCGGGCCCACAGCGCGACGCCGTCCGCGCCGCTGAGCGCGAACCTGCCGTGGTGCTGGGCGTACCAGGCGGCGTACGCGGCCAGGGGCAGCGTCCCCGCCAGCGCCAGCGCGGCCAGCCGGCGCCACCCCGCACGCCGCACGGCCAGCACGAGCACGACGAGCAGGAGCAGCGGGAGCGCGATCGTCCGCGTGAGCGCGGCCAGCGCGAACAGCAGGCCCGCCGCGGTCGCCGCCCGCACGGACAGGCGCGGCGACCACATCAGCACGGCCAGCCCCGCCACGACGAGGAAGATGAACTGGGTGTCGGACAGGACGGCGTGCTCCAGCCGCAGGAACGAGGCGTCGAACAATGGCGGCACGGTGGCCGCTGCCGCCGCCCAGGCGGGCGCCGACCTGCGCCGCAGCACGGCGTACACCAGCACGGCGATGCCCAGGCCGAGCGCGTGCTGCACGGCCGCGACCAGCTCGACGCTGTGGAACGGCAGCAGCGCCCGCAGCAGCAGCGGGTAGCCGATCGGGTGGAAGGCCGCCGACGGGGCGAGGTGCGCGGCGGTGTCGAGGTAGGTGTAGGAGTCGTACCAGTAGAGGGTGGCCGGGCGGTAGCCGAGCATCGTGACCACGCGCAGCGCCGCCGCCAGGGCGAGCAGCACGGCGAACGCGCGGTGACCGGCGAGGAGGCGGGCGAGGGCAGCGCGCCGCGAGGGCAGCACGGCAGGAGGGGTGTCGACGAGCACGAGAGATCCGATCGGCGGGGAACGCGGGGAGGTCCGCGCACGCGGCAGCGGCACGCATGGCGGTGAGAAGAGCCGGCACGGCAGTGAGAAGAGCCGGCGCGGCGGCATCGGGCGCCGCGCCGGTAGGAGGAGCCCCGTCTACGAGGCTTCCGGGGACGGGTCAGCAGCGAGGCTTCGCGTGCTGGTCCACGGCGCGCGGCTCGGGGCCGACCAGCAGGAGCGCCTCGCCGTCGGCGCTCATGACGCCTTCGTGCACGTACCAGCCGGCGGGGGCAGAAGGCTGCGCTCGTTGCCAGTCGGCGACGTACGACGGGGTCACGCCACGCTCGCGCAGCATCGCCCCGACCTCGGCCACCGACTTGTTGACATAGGCCACGCAGTGCAAGGGCTCGCCGGGCATGGCGATGCCGGGCGGCATCCGGTACTTCTCGCCGGGTCCGGCCGGCCTGCCGAGCGTGATCTGGGCCTTCTTGTCGAAGTCGGCCGGCACCTTGACGCCGATCGGGCAGCCGGCGGATCGTGCGCAGGTCCCGGGCGCGTCGATGGTGGTGATCGGGCCCTCGGCGGACACCGCATGACCGGCCCGCAGCCGGTCCAGGTCGTGGAGCACGAAGATCCCCCCGGCCTGGCTCGCGGAGGTCGGCACCACTTCGAGCGTGATGTCCAGGCCCCGGGCCTTGAGCTCGCGCTGGTACACCTCGGGCTCGGCCATCAGGTCCTTGACCGTGATCACGTAGGCGCCGTCCACGAGCCGGATGTCGAGGGCCGCGGAGGCGGGCGCCTGGGCGACTCCGAAGGACAGCAGGGTCGCCAGCGCGGCCAGCGCCGGCACGGTCACCCACGTCCGGCGCCGGCGGGGCACGCGGGCCTGCTCGGTGGCCGGGCTCACGGTGTCCGGGCTCGCGATGGCCGGGCTCACGGTGACGCTGTGGGCGGCGACCGGGTGCGCCGTGATCTCCTCCAGCAGCTCCTTGGCGATCGGCGTCATGCCGGGGCCGGGGTCGGGGGCGAGGCTCGCCACCAGGCGGTCGAGGTCGTGCATCAGATCGCTCCCTTCGCCAGCTCCATGGCACGCAGTCCGATGGCGGCGACATCGACGCCCGCCGCGCGCAACTCCCTCGCCAGGCGTTTACGGGCGCGGTGCAGCCGCAGCCGGGCGGCGCCGCGCGAGCATCCCAGGACCGTGGCGACCTCGTCCGAGCCCAGCCCTTCCCACCCGACCAGCGCGAGGATCTCGCGATCGTCGGGGCTCAGCCGCGCGAACGCCTCCCGCACGCCGGGGAGCACGACGCCGGGCCGGTCCGGCTCCGCCCATGCGGCCAGCTCCCGGCCGAGCCGTTCCACCAGCTCGCCGCGGCGCGACTCGGCCCGGCGGCCGTTGGCCAGCACGCGGCGGGCCACGCCGAACAGCCACAGACGCGCGTCCCGCCCCTCGGGGATGTCGTCGAGGCGGCGCCAGGCCGTGGTGAACGTCTCGGCGAGGGCGTCGGCGGCGTCGTCCGATGAGTCCGTACGCCGCCTGACATAGGCGAGGATGTCGGCATAGTTGGCAACGTAGATCACCTCGAAGCGCCGCTTGCGGTCAGGGGGAGTCACGCTGCCTTCTCTCGTCCGGGGTCCCGACATCCTGTACCTGTCCGGACCGTCCGGATCGTTTCACCCCGATTTCTGTCGGTGTCGGATGCGAGACTCCGCGCCATGAATTCCCTACTCCCGGGCGGGCCGGAAGCGACGAGCATCGTTCGCGGGGAGCTCCGTGACCAGCGGTTCCAGCTGCCTGCCGGGGTGAGCGAGGTGGACTTCGACCGGGCGCGGCTGACGAACGTGGACTTCACCGGGACGCGCTTGCGCTGCTTCGTCGCCCGCGGCAGCGCGTTCGACGGCTGCGACTTCTCCGGCGCCGGCTTCGAGCAGCTGCTGATGGGCATCCCCGACCCCGGACGGGAGCGGGAGCGCCTCACCTGGCCGCAGACCGTCTTCCGCGACTGCACCTTCCGCCGCACCCGCTTCGCGGAGCAGACCTTCTTCGGGAACGTACGGTTCGAGCGGTGCGTGTTCGACCGATCCCGGCTGCGGCAACATACGTTCACCTGCGAGGCCGAGTTCGTCGACTGCGTCTTCATCGGCCGCGTACGCGACATGAACTTCTGGGGCCGCCCGCACGATCACGACCGGGCCGCGCTCGGCAGAGACCACAACGACTTCACCGGCAACGACTTCACCGCCGCCGAGCTCGACGGCGTCTCCTTCAACCACATCGACCTGCGGGCCCAGCGTTTCCCCGGCCTGCCCGGGTACGCGCTCCTCGACCGGATCGCCGAGCGGGTGCGTGCGGTGCTGCCGCTGGTGGACGGCTGGCCGGACGACAAGCACCGTCAGGAGGCCCGTTTCGCGCTGGAGTTCCTCGCGGACTCGGCGCACGTCCGGAACGACGATCAGGCTCTGGTGACCCCGGCGAGCATGGGCCGCAAGCTGCCGCCCGCCCTCCGGGAGGAGCTGTTCGCCGCGTTCAGACGCACGTCCAGCGATACATCCCGTGGCTGAGCCGCACCGCCTCGCGGGCCAGATCGCGCAGGGCGGTGACGCGTTCGATCTCGTACTCCTCGAGCAGCTCGTCCTCGGCGTACTCACGTAGCCGCGCGTCCTCCACGGCGGCGAGCGCGGCGACCGTCTCCGGCATCAGCCGGTCCACGCCCGCCGCCTCACCGTCGTCGGCCACGACCTCGCTGCCGCCGAACTCGCTGACGTCGCGCCCGCTGAGCTCGGCCACCAGGTCGTCGAGCTCGTTGATCCAGCCCTTGCAGTCGACGAACGGCAGCTTCGACCAGCCCGGCCCGCTGGCCATGGCCCGCTCGGCCGACTCGTCGGAGTCGGCCACGAAATAGTCCACCAAGACGCCCATGGTCGAACATCTTATCGATAAGCCTGGCGCCCTGTCTTGCGGTCAGTCGCGCGGGCGCCAGCCGCCGGTGTCCACCTCCAGGTCCAGCTCGTCGGCGATGTCGTCCCAGTCCACGAGCTTGAAGTTGGTGTTCTCCCGGTCGGCCGTGGCCGGTGTGTTCTCGCCGTCGTGCGCGACGAACAGGCCCTTGTCGAAGTCGCCGAGCGGCACGTTGAGCACCGTCGAGCCGTCGCTGTGCTCGGCTCCGTCCAGGCCGTCGCCGGCGCCGATCCGGAACTGGCCGAGGTAGGCGTTGGAGCCCTCGCGCCGGTAGACGGCGAACGTGCTGTCGCCCTGGCTTGAGGCCAGCAGGTAGCCCTTGCCGTCCCGGCGGTAGTAGATCGTCAGTCCCTCGGCGTCGGCGGCCAGGTGGGTGCCGCCGTGGCCGGGGTCGGCGCCGGGCACGCACTCGTCGGTCGCCGGGTCGTAGGTGCCCGGCACCCCGTACTCGCGGACCCGGACCGCTACCCGTCGCAGCTGTCCGGCGGGCAGCAGCAGCGCGTGGCGCTGGCCAGGATGCTCGCCGTCAACCCGTCGGTGCTGCTGCTCGACGAGCCCCTGTCCAACCTCGACGCGCGGCTGCGGCTGGAGACGCGCGCCGAGCTCAAGCGCATCCACGAGGAGTCCGGCGCGACCATCGTCTTCGTCACCCACGACCAGCTCGAAGCCCTCACCATGGCGACCGGCATAGCGGTCATGAACGCGGGCGAGCTGCAGCAACTCGCCGCCAGAGACCCGGGGACGGCGCCCGCGGCCGTCGGCGTCCGCCCGGAGGCGCTGCGCCTCGGCGCCGTGCTCGGGGCCGCCCCCGGGGCGGTCTGGCGGGAGGAGGCGCTGGTCGAGGCGGTGCTGCCGGCCGGGTCCTCGTGGACGGTGCGGCTGCGGGTCCTCGGCACCGAGCTGTTCGCGGTGTCGTACACGCCGGTCGAGGCCGCGCCGGGCGACGTGCTCGACTGCTGGAGCGACCAGCTCCACCTGTTCGACGCGGACGGGGCCCGCATCACCTCCTGGGACCGCGCGGGGGTGCGCGCGTGATCAGGCCCAAGGCGCTGCTCCTGGACTTCGGCGGCGTGCTCGTCGAGACCGCCCGGCGGCCGTCATGGGCCGCCGAGCTGGCCGCCGAGGTGCACGGCCTGCTCGCGCGGGCGGGCTTCGACGGCCTCGGCGTGGCGGAGGTCGAGGCTGACGTCCGGGCGGGGGCCCGCGCGGACTCGTACTGGAAGGACTCCACGTCCCGGCTGCCGGCCCCGCGGGAGATGACGCACCGCGAGTTCTGGGCCGACTACGTCACCGCCGACTGGCCCGAGCAGGCCCGCGCGCTGGTCGCCGTGGAGGCGACGCCGCTGTGCCGGCGCATGGGGGAGCTGCGCAGCGGCCGCGAGCTCCGGCCCGGCACGGAGGAACTGCTGGCCGCCTGCCGGGAGCGGGCCATCCTCCCCGCGGTCGTCAGCAACGCCCTGTGCGGCGCGGTGCACCGCGACTTCCTGGCCCGCGCGGGCCTGGACCACCTGTTCGCCGCGCAGGTGTACAGCGACGAGGTCGGCGTGCGCAAGCCGAACCCCGAGATGATCCGGCTCGCCTGCCGTGCCCTAGGCGCGGACCCCGCCGAGACCTGGTACGTCGGCGACAACCACGACCGCGACGTGGTCTGCGGCGTCCGCGCGGGAGCCGGGGCCACCGTCCTGATGGTCTCCCGCAGCACCGCCGAGATCCCCTACCGCGTGCGGCAGCGCCCCGACGCGACCGTCGACGACCCGCGTGACCTGCTGAACTTCCTGGAGACGACATGGACGACATGACCCCGCGCGAACTGGCCGCGGTCGCCGCCGAGGCCGCCCGCGCGGTCGGTGACCGCCTCAGGGCCGCCTTCCGCTCCCGGCCCGAGATCCGTACGAAGAGGGACTTCCACGATCCGGTGACCGAGCACGACAAGGCGGCCGAGGACGACATCCGCGCCCTGCTCGCCGCCCGCTGCCCCGGCGGCGTGGTGGTGGGGGAGGAGGGCGGGGTCCAAGGCAGCGCCGGCGGAGGCGTCCGCTGGTACGTCGACCCCATCGACGGGACCGCCAACTTCGCCGCCGGGCTGCCGTTCTTCTGCACCTCCATCGCCGCCACCGTGGCCGGCGCGGTGGTCGCAGGGGTGGTCTACGACCCGTTGCGCGACGACGAGTTCAGCGCCTGGCTCGGCGGCGGCGCCCGCTGCAACGGCGAGCCCATCCGCAGCGCAGGTGCCACGACCGACCGCGAGGCCATGCTCCTGTCCGGATTCCCCGGCCCCCGTGACCTGGCGGCGGAGGGCGAGGAGGCGCTGCGCCGCTTCGCCCGCATGGTCGGCGCGTTCGCCTCCACCCGCCGCTCCGGCAGCGCCGCGCTGAAGCTCGCCCACGTCGCCGCCGGCTGGTCCGACGTCGCCTACGGCACCCACGTCAACGCCTGGGACGTCGCGGCCGGCGCCCTTCTCGTCAGCGAGGCCGGTGGCCGCTACCTCCCCCTGTCCGGGGACATTCTCGCCCCCGGCGGTTACCTGGCCTGCGTCGGCGGCTACGACCTCGACGGCTCGGTGATGGCCGAGGTGGCCGGGGCGGGGCGGGCCTCGTGATCCGCTGGATCGTCACCGACCTGGACGGCACGCTCGTGGGCCGCGACCTCGCCATGGTGCCCGCCGGCCGGGAGGCGCTGCTGGCGCTGTTCGCCGAGCCGCCCGACGGCGCGTACCCGGTCGGGTTCTGCGGCGGCGAGGCGTGGGCCGTCCACGACGTGCCCGAACTGCGGGAGTACGCCCGCCGCGACGGCATCGCCCTGCGCCACCCCGGCCACTGGACGGCGCTGCCGTCCGACCGGATCACCACGTGCATGCTGATCGGCTCCCGTCCGGCCGCCCCGGACATCCCGGGCACGGTGACGACGCGTTCGGAGGCGACGTACCTGGAGATCCTGCCGGCCGGGGCCACCAAGGGCGCCGCCCTGCGCGCCCTGGCCGCCGCCGAGGGGGTGCCCCTGGAGGAGGTGGCCGCCGTCGGCGACAACCCCAACGACCTCGACATGATCGCCGCGGCCGGCCTGGGCGTCGCCGTGGGCGACGGCCACCCCGACGTACGCGCGGCCGCCGGCACGGTGGTGCGCTCCTGCGCGGACGGCGCCGTCGCCGACGTCGTGGACCTGGCCTTCCAGGCCAACGGCTGGGCGACATCCGGCCGCTGACGTCCCGGTGGTGGCGCGGACGAGACGCGGAGATCACCCCGTCGTTGTAAGCTCCGACGTTCACGATGCCGATCTTCACGATGCCGGTCATCGTGCTGTGCGATCACCGGACCGGAACAGGTCCTCCATCCCCCCAGGAGGCGAACCCGTGGGCTCTGGCAAGAAACCGCTGATGGCGATGGTGCTGGCCACCGTCGTGCTGGCGACCACCGTGGCGTGCGGTGGTGAAGGCGCCGGCGGCGGAACCGAACTGCGGTTCTTCTACTGGGGCAGTGAGGCGCGGCGCAAGATGACGGAGGAGGCGATCAGGAAGTTCGAGGAGAAGCACCCGGACATCAAGGTCGTGGGCGAGTTCTCCGGCTTCGCGGACTACTACGAGACGCTGGCCACCAAGGTCGCCGCCGACGAGGCGCCGGACGTCATCACGATCGAGATCCGCGGCCTGCGCGAGTACGCCGAGCGCGGCACGCTGGCCGACCTCACCGACGCCGTCGACACCGCCGACATCGACGCCAAGGTGCTGGCCACCGGCACCATCGGCGGCAAGCGGTACGCCATCCCCACCGGCGTCAACGCCTGGTCCCTCGTCGTGGACCCGGAGGCGTTCCGCAAGGCCGGCCAGAAGCTGCCGGACGACACCAAATGGACCTGGGACGAGTACGCGTCCCTGGCGGCGGCGATCACCGCCGGGACCGGCGGCCGGATCTACGGCGCGCAGCAGGCGTTCAACCCCGCCTTCCTGCAGATCTTCGCCGCCCAGCGGGGCGAGCGCTTCTACGACGGCAACAGGATCGGCGTCTCGCCCAGGACGTTGAAGGCGTGGTGGGCCCTGCACCGCAAACTGGTCGACACCAAGGGCTCTCCCGGTGTCGCCAGGACCGTGGAGCTGGCCGCCCAGAACGTGGACCGTTCGCTGTTCGCCACCGGCAACGTCGCTATGGGCATGTGGTGGAGCAACGAGCTCGGCGCGATCAGCAAGGCGGCGGGCGGCAAGCAGCTCGGCCTGCTGCGCATGCCGAAGGCGGGTGACGCCGCGTCGGGCGGCATGTTCCTGCAGCCCGCGATGTTCTACACCGTCGCGGAGCGGTCCCCGCACCGGGCGGCGGCGGCCACGTTCATCGACTTCATGGTCAACGATCCGGACGCGGGCGGCATCGTGCTCAGCGACCGCGGGTTGCCGGCCAACGCCAAGGTGCTGGCGGCGGTCACCGGCAAGCTTCCCGACGTGGACAAGAAGACCGTGGCGTTCCTGAAGGAGGTCGCGGGCGAGCTCACGGACCCGCCCTCCGCGCCGCCGAAGCTGGCCAGCGCCATGGAGGACATCCTCCGGAGGTACACGCACGAGGTGCTGTTCGGCCGGATGAGCCCGGACGCCGCCGCCCAGAAGTTCGTCACGGAGGCCAACGCCTCGATCGCCGGCTGAGCTCCGGAGGCGCGTGATCACCGCTCGCGGCGCCTGGCCTCCGGGTCCAGGACCTCGAGCCGGCCGGTGCCCGGTTGTTCTACATTGGCGCTGCTGATGCAAGACCTCGACAAGAGTCCCCTCGCAGGAGGGGGACGACCGGAACTGAGGAGGCCGTGTGGCCGTCGGCGTCGATGTCAAGATCGCGAGCTTCTGCCGGGAGCTCGGCGACGACACCCTGGAGGGGATCGCCCGGGAGGAGAACGCGCTCGCGGCCTACCTCCGGGCCCGTTCCGCGATCCAGGCGGGCCGGGTCGACCAGGAGCTGGAGGCGGATCTCGACGCGCTGGACGAGGCCGTCCTGTCCGCCACCGGCCAGGGGCTCTTCCCCTCCGGCAGCCGCGCCTTCCAGCCGCTGCCGGGAGCCCAGGAGACGGGCGGCGCCCGGTTCTGGGAGTGCCCCCGCGGGCTGTGCTCCGGACGCGGCCGGGTCAGGCCGGGACAACCGGCTCCGTCGTGCGGCGCGTCGGGAGAGCCGCTGAAGTCCGGGCCCCTGCCGCGGTGAACGGTTTCCTCGGCGAGATCGGCAAGAAGCTGGCCGAGCGGTGGGCGGCGCTCCTGGCCCTGCCGGGTCTGTTGTTCCTGGCGACCGCGGCCACGGCCGACACCCTGGGCTGGGCACATGCCCTCGACCTCGCCCGGCTCCGCGCGCGCATCGAACTGTGGGCCGCGGAGCCCGTCCTGCGCTCGGTCGGGGGCGCGGTGCTCACCGTCGCCGCCGTACTCGCCGGGTCCGTGGCGGCCGGGCTGGTCGCGGCGGCCCTCGGCCGGCTCCTGTCGCGCCTGTGGAACCTGCCCGGCCGCCGACCGCCGGCGAGCGTGCTGGCGGGCGTGCGCCGCCGCAGGTCGCGGCGGGCCAAGAGCGAGGCCGACGACCCCGCGGCGACGGCGCGGCAGGTCAGCGGGGCGATCGCCAGGGCCGACCGCGTCAGCCTGGTGCAGGCCGAGCGGCCGACCTGGATCGGTGACCGGCTGCACGCGTGCCGGGTGCGGGTCGAGGCGAGCTACGGGCTGGACCTCGACGCGGCCTGGCCCCGGCTCTGGCTGTTGCTGCCCGACACGGCCAGGACGGAGATCCTCGCTTCGCGCGAGGCGTACGACGCCTCGGCCCGGCTGATGGGGTGGGCGCTGCTCTACCTCCTGTTGACCGGCTGGTGGTGGCCCGCCGCCCTGATCGCCGCGGCGACGGGGGTCACCGCCTGGAGCAGGGCGCGGGCGAGCGCCGCCGGCTTCGCCGACCTCGTCGAGTCCGCCGTCGACCTGTACGGCAGGGAGCTCGCGGCCCGTCTCGGCCATTCCGTTCGCGACGACGGCCCGCTGACCGTCGCCGAAGGCGAGGCGATCACCACGATGACGCGCAAGTCGCGGTGGGATCCGCACTCGCCGCTCGCGGACTGATCCGGGCAGCCCGACGGGCGAACGGGCCGAGCCGCCCCGGCCCTGGCATCGGCCCTGGCTCCGGCTTCGGCTTCGGCGAAAGCCGGGGCGGAGCGGCCGGGCACGGCGTACGTTCGGGTCGTGCGCCAGGACCTCCTGTCCGTTGTCGCCGCCCGGGTGCTGGAGATGAGCGCCACCGGTGACCTGTCCGCGACCTCGGACCCCGAAGCCACGCGGCAGGCCCGGGCCCTGGCCGACTCCCTGGCGGCCGAGGACCTGCCCGAGGTCCGGGTCGTCCTGGGCTGGTGGCACTGGCTCCGCTACGGGGGCACCGGGGATCCGGGCGAGTTCCACCGCGCGGTCGAGCTGCTCGTGCCGTGCTTCCTCCTGGAGATCGACGCGCTGCCCGAGCCGATGCTTCCCGCGATCGCCGTGGCGGCGGTCGTACCCGCCGTGGACCTGCTGCGCCGTTCCTTCGAGGACGGGGCCGATCCCCAGCACCTGTCCGCCGTCGTCCGGCTGTGGCGGCGCATCACGGCGGCGGTGCCCGCCGGCGGCCGGGAGCAGGGCCTCTACCAGTCGCTGCTCTCCTCGGCGCTGCTCGAACGGTTCCTGCGCGCAGGCGACGACGCCGACCTGGAAGCCGCGCTCCAGGCGTCGGAGGGAGCGCTGCGGGCCGGCGCCGAACACGACCCGAGCAATCCCCGCCCCCTCTTCGACCACGCCCAGCTCCTCCTGGTGAGGCACCGGCGGTCGGGCCGCCGCGAGGACCTGGCCGCCGCGGCCGCCTGCGTCAGCCGCGCGGTCGAGATCGCGCCGCCCGGCGAGGTCCGCGCATCCGTCCTCTTCGAGCTGGGCCAGGCCCTCCAGCTGTGCTACCTCGCCTCCGGCGAGCGGGACGACCTCGACGCCGCGGTCGCCACGCTCAGCCTCGCCTTCTCCGCCGGGTCGCCCGGCGACGACTGGTGGGATCCCTGCGTGGTGAAGCTCGGCGGCCTGCTGGCCGCCCAGTACGAGCACTTCGGCGACGTCCCTGCCCTGAACCTGATGATCGAGGTGTACGGCAAGGCGTCGGCGGCCGACCCGGACGACCGCTGGCGGGGCCTGCTCGCGATGGCCCTTCACCACAGGTTCAAACGCACCGGGCAGCCGGAGGACCTGGACGAGGCCGTACGGCTCGGCGATCCAGGACCCGGGTACGTGCCGTCCGACGGCGCCGACGCCGAAGGGCTGGCCCAGTGGGCCGCCATCCTCCAGACCCGCTTCGAGGAACACGGCGACCCGGCGGTCCTCAACGCCTGCCTCGACGCCCACCGCCGGGCTTTGCGGGTTCCCGGCCCGCACCCGGCGCACCGGCACTCCGGCTACGCCAACTCGCTGCGCGCCCGCTACCAGCAGACGGGGGATCTCGCCGATCTCGACGAGTCCGTCTCCGTGCACCGGCAGGCTCTGGAGCTCGCCCAGGGGTCGCCGGGGAACGATCTGCCCATGTTCAGCTCCAACCTCGGGCTGGCGCTGGTCGCCCGGTTCGAGCGGACCGCGCGGGAGGACGACCTGGACGAGGCGGTCGAGCTGCACCGGCAGGCCGCGTCCACGGGCAGCCGGGACGACGTGCGCTGGGGTCTGCTCCACGCGAACCTCGGGGGCGCGCTGATGAGACGCGTCGAGCTGCGCGCCACGGCCGGCGAACGCGCCGAGAGCGGCGGTGACCCCGGCGCGGCCGACGACGACCTCGGCGAGGCGATCGAGGCGTTGCGCGCCGCCGTGGCCGCGGCGCCTCCCGGCCACCGGGACCGGGGACGCTACCTGGTCAACCTGAGCAGCGCGCTGGTGCTGCGGCAGCAGCGCACCTCGGAGCACGCCTTGCTCGCCGAAGCGGAGGACCTGCTGCGGGAGGCCGTCACCTGCCAGCCGGACGGCCATCCCGACCAGGCGTCCGTCCGCCTCGCGCTCGGGCAGGTCCTGCGCGCGCGCTTCGACCGGGAGGGCGGTGAGTCGCGGCGTGCCGAGGCGGTGTCGGCCTTCGTACGGGCAGCCGAGAACACGGCGGCGCCCCTCACCCTGCGCATCCAGGCCTATCAGGCGGCCTCGTCGCTGGTCGCGGAGTCGGCGCCGGGCCGGGCCGCGGATCTGCTGGAGGCCGCCGTACGGCTGCTTCCGCACCTGGCCGCCCGCCAGCTCGGCCGGGACGGGCAGCAGGACCTGCTCAAGGAGTTCAGGACGCTGACGGGGGAGGCCGCCGCCCTGGCCCTGACCCGCCCCGAGTCCGGCCCGGCGCAGGCTCTGCGGCTGCTGGAGACCGGCCGGGCCGTCCTGCTCAGCCAGGCGCTGGACGTCCGCGCCGATCTGAGCGCGCTGCGCGAGCGCGATCCCGAGCTGGCCCGCCGCTACCTCGAACTCAACGACCGCCTCTCCCAGCCGCAGGGGCCGGCCGTCCCCGGGCCGAGGCCGCTGTCCGCCGCCGACCCGCACCACACCGCGCAGGAGCTGTCGGAGACGGTGGCGGCCATCCGGAGACTCGACGGCTTCGCGACCTTCCTGGAGCCGCCGACGCTGGAGGAGCTGCTGGACGAGACCGCGCAGGGCCCGATCGTGACCTTCAACCTCAGCCGCACCCGTGGCGACGCGCTGCTGCTGACCTCCGACGGCGTCCAGGCACTGCCGCTGCCGGGCATGGACGCCACGGCGACGCTCGAGAAGGTCATCGAGTTCTACGGCGCGCTCCACATCACGCAGACGGGGACGACCCTGTCGGAGCGGGCGACGGCCCAGGCCGCCATGAACGAGGTCCTCGAATGGTTGTGGCGGGCGGCGGCCCGTCCGGTCCTCGACGCCCTGCGGCTCGGCCCCGTCGCCGGCGGCGGCGGCGCATGGCCCAGGATCTGGTGGGCGTCCGGCGGCATCCTGTCGCTGCTTCCCCTGCACGCCGCCGGCGTACGCGGCTCCGAGTCCGACGCCGTGCTCCACCGGGTCGTCTCCTCCTACGTCCCCACGGTCCGCGCCCTGCGGTACGCCCGCCGCCCGCTCCCGCCCGGCGACGGACGCGGCGGCGCCCTGGTCGTGGCGATGCCCACGACTCCCGGCGGGCCGGATCTGGAGCACGCCTCCGCCGAGGCGGCCGCCGTGGCCGGGCACCTTCCGCATGCCGTCGTCCTGGCGCCGGGGGAGCCGCGCGAACCCACCCGTGAGACCGTGCTCTCCCACTTGGCCACCAGTTCGATCGCCCACTTCGCCTGTCACGGGGCGATCCACCCGACGGACCTGTCCCGCAGCATGCTCGTCCTGCAGGACCACGCCACCGACCCGCTCACCGTGGCCGCCCTGAACGCGGTACGCCTCGAACACGCCGAGCTGGCCTATCTGTCCGCGTGCGTGACCGCGACCGGTCCCTCCGCCCAGCTGGCCGACGAGGCGATCCACCTGGCGACCGGGTTCCAGCTGGCCGGGTTCCGGAACGTCGTCGGCACCCTGTGGGAGATCCAGGACGAGTTCGCCGTCGACCTCGCCGACGCCTTCTACCGTGGCCTGACCACGGGGGCGGGAACGATCGACCCGGCGCGGTCCGCGTTCGCGCTGCACCACGCCGTACGGGAGCGGCGAGCACGACATCCCCGGACCCCGTCCCTGTGGGCGGCCCACATCCACGTGGGAGCGTGAACCGCCGAGCTCCTCGGCTGCGGGCGACGCCGTCGCGGCGGGCAGCTTGGCGCCTTGACCCGTCCCTCCCCCGAGCGGTGGAGGGACGGATGGGTGGCGTCGGCGATGTGTCGGCAGGGACGGGTGCATGACCCTTGACGGCATGTTGCTGAAACTCATGACCGCTCTGGCCTTGATGGCCGCCCCGGCTCAGGCGGTCGGGCCGCCGGCCTTGCCAGGGCTCGGCACCTTGGTCGATGAGCACGTCACCGCGGTGATGGCCGAGGACAAGGTCCCAGGCGTGGCGGTGACCGTGGTGGCCGGCGGCGAGCGGGTGGTGCACCAGGGGTACGGCTGGGCCGATGCGGAGCGGCGGGTGCCGGTGGATCCCGAAAGCACCCGCTTTCTCATCGGCTCGGAGACCAAACTGTTCACCGCCCAGGCCGCCCTGCAACTCGTGGACGCGGGCCGGCTGGATCTGGACGCGGACGTGAACACCTACCTGAAGTCCTTCCGGATCGACGACGCCTACCCGGGCCACCCGGTCACGTTGCGGCACCTGCTCACGCACACGGCCGGGTTCGACGAGGACTACGTCGTGGGCAGCGGCGCGGACGTGCTGCCGCTGGGCGAGGCGCTGGCCGCGCACCAGCCGGCGCGGGTGCGCCCGCCCGGCACCGGGGTGTCCTACAGCAACTATGGTGTCGCCCTGGCCGGATACCTCGTGCAGGTCGTTTCGGGCATGCCATTCGAAAAGTACGTGGAGCGGCAGGTGTTCCAGCCGCTCGGCATGGACGACTCGGTCATCGCCTGCGGCGGACTGCACGGCACCAAGGCCTACCTGGTGGACGGCACGCCGACGGCGGTCGACTGCGCGGACTTCGCCGCCTCCGGCGCGGGGCCGGCCTCGACCGCCGCCGACATGGCCGTCTACCTGCAGGCGCAGTTGTCGCGGGACGCGCGGCTCGGGCCCGGAGCGGCGGCCGAGATGCAACGCCGCCAGTACAGCGAGCATCCCAGCCTGGCCGGGATGGGATTCATGTGGGAGGAGCGGCCGTACAAGGGGCATCGGCTGCTGTTCAAGGGCGGCGACATGCCCGGCATGCACTCCTACATGTTCCTGCTGCCCGAGCAGGGCATCGGTGTTCATGTGATGTCCAACGGGGACGGCACGGGGCGGCACGGGCTGGACGGGTTCGCGCTGGTGGAGAAGATCATCGACCGGTACCTGCCGGGATCGGCGCCGCCGGAGGTCACGGCACTGGCGGGCGCGTCCTCGCGCGCCTACGAGGGCTGGTACCGGAGCAGCGGCGTCAGCCGCGGCAGCCTGCTCAAGGTGCGAGCGCTGACGGACACCCCCGTGCAGGTCACCGCCGCCGCCGACGGCAGCGTGGTCACCACGGGGCTCGGCGGCGGGGAGAAGCGCTGGATCCAGTTCGAACCGGGTGTCTTCCTGCAGGAGGGCGGATGGAGCCGCATCGCCTTCCCCGAGCCCGGTCAGCTCGCACTCGGCGGCCAGACCGTCGTGTTCGACCGGATCGGCTGGCTGGAGCACTCGTGGCTGCATCTCGGGCTGCTGGCGTGGGCGGTGCCGGCGTCGGTGATCGCCGTGATCGCGTATCCCGTGGCGCTGGCCGTACGCAGGATGCGTGGGCGGGTGATGCACGGGCCATGGGCGTGGCGGCTGGCGGCCTGGCTCGGCGGCGTCGCGGTGACGGTGTTCGTGGCCGGGTTCGGCTCGTTGCTCGCCGACGAGGGCCGGGCGTTGCCGCTGGTGCTGCGGGGGGCGCCCGTGCTGATCGGGTTGCTGGTCCTGGCGACGCTGACCGTGGCGCTGGCCGTCGCCCTGCTCGCGGGTGCGGTGCTCGCGTGGTGGCGGCGCTGGTGGTCGCCCTGGGCCAGGGCCGGCTACACGCTGGTCACGACGGGCGTCGTGGCGTTCGCCGTCGTGGCGGTCCTCTACAACTTCGTCGGCCCGCCGTACACCTGAGTAGGATTTCGCCCCGATATGTCAGTTATCGTCCGATCGTTCCGTCGGGTTTCCCCGCTGGCTGTGGACCTCGTGATCGCCCTGGTGGCGCTCGCCGCGCATGCGGCACCCTTCCTCCTGACGACCCGGGAGGCCGACCCGGCGGCGGGCTACACGCTCGGGCAGTACCTGCCCGTGCTCGGCCTGGCGCTGCCGCTGATCTGGCGGCGGCGTGCGCCACTGGCGGTCCTGGCGGCGGTGACGGCCGCGACGGGCGCGTACCTGCTCAACGACCCCGACACCGCCCCGCAGCCGATCCCCTACGCGCTGCTGATCGCGATCTACACGGTGGCCGCGTACGGCTCGCGCCGGGTCAGAGTCTGGGCGGTCACCCTGCTCGTCACCGGCGCCGGCGCTCAGCTCGCCGGGCTGGTGCTGAACCCGCCCAGCGCGGACACCACGGTGCGGGCGCTGGTGATGTACGTCGCGGCCTGGGCCATGGGCCGGGCCACGGCCAACCGGCGCACCCACGCCCGCCAGATCGAGCGCGACAGGCAGCGTGAAGCGGAGCGGGCCGTCGAGCGGGAGCGGACGGCGATCGCCCGGGACATGCACGACCTCCTCGGCCACGCCATCAGCCTGATCGTGGTGCAGGCGGAGGCCGGGCCCCTGGCCGTGCGCCCGGCACCGGAACGGGCCGAGGCCGCCTTCGACGCCATCGCCGCGACCGGGCGCGAGGCGATGGACCAGCTTCGCCGCCTGCTCGGGCTGCTCGGCACGTCCTCGCCCGGCGCTCCACCGACCGTGGCCAGGATCGAGGCGCTGGTGCACAGCGTGGACCGGGCCGGGCAACGGACCACGCTGACCGTCCACGGCACGCCGCGCCCGCTGCCCGCCGACGCGGAGGCCGCCGCCTACCGGATCGTGCAGGAGGCGCTCACCAACGCGGTCAAGCATGCCCAGGCGGTCGCGGTGGCCGTCGAACTGCACTGGAGGCAGGACACGCTCATGATCGGAATCACCGACGACGGCCGAGGTCACACCGGCGGCTCGGGTCACGGGCTGATCGGCATCCGCGAGCGGGCGGCGGCCTGCGGCGGGTCGGCGGCCTTCGGCCCTGGGCCGGACGGGCGCGGCTTCGCCGTCACGGTGCACCTGACGGGAACCGCCTCGTGACGATCCGCGTGGTGGTAGCCGATGATCATGAGCTCATGCGCAGCGGCTTCGCCCTGATCCTGGACACCCAGCCGGACATCACGGTCGTGGCCGAGGCCGCCGACGGCGCCCATGCCCTCGCGGCGGTCCGCGCGCACGCACCCGACATCGCCCTGCTCGACATCCACATGCCCGTCATGGACGGCATCGAGGCCGCCAGGACGATCTGCGCCGAGACCGGCACCAAGGTCGTCATCCTGACCGTCTTCGACCAGGACGAGTACGTCTACGAGGCCCTGCACGCCGGAGCCAGCGGCTTCCTGCTCAAGGACGTGCGGCGCGACGACCTCGTGCACGCCGTCCGGGTCGTGACGGCCGGGGAATCGCTGCTGGCGCCCGCCGTGACCAGAAAGCTGATCGACGACCTGGTCCGGCGCTCGGCCCGCCCGCCGATCGCGATACCGGGGATGGACACCCTGACCGGCAGGGAACGGGAGACCCTCGCCCTGCTCGGGCAGGGGTTGTCCAACCCTGAGATAGCCGCGGCCCTGGTGGTCAGCGAGCACACCGTGAAGACCCACGTCAGCAACGTGCTGTCCAAGCTCGGTCTGCGCGACCGCATTCAGGCGGTCATCTGCGCCTACGAATCCGGCCTCGTTCATCCGGGCCGCTGGCGCCGTTGAGGAGCGGGCCCCGTCGGTCCACCTACCGGTCACTCCTACTTGTTGAACCTTTTGGTTCAGTGTCGTACACTGAACCATATGGTTCAGCAAGAGGTCCTTGACCGGACGTTCGCCGCCCTGGCGGATCCGACGCGACGACAGATCCTCGTCCGGCTCGGCCAGGGTCCCGCCACGATCGGTGAGTTGGCCGAGCCGTTCGACATGTCGCTCACCGGCATGAAGAAGCACGTGCACGTCCTGGAGAACGCCGGGCTCGTCACCACGGAGAAGGTCGGGCGATCACGGCGATGTCGCCTGGGCGCCGAACGACTGGAGGACGCCATGTCCTGGATCAGGTTCTACCAGCGGCTCTGGGAGCGCCGGCTCGACGGCCTCGACGCCTACTTCACTCTCAAGAAGGAAGACGACTGATGACCCAGAACATCGACACCGCCCAACTGCGCCTCAGCCGGGTCCTGCCCGCGACCCCGGAAGAGGTCTTCGACGCCTACACCGACGCCGAGAAGCAGAAGATCTGGTTCAGCATCCTCGACGAGACGCCCGGCTTCGTGGAGATCGAGGTGGACCTGCGCGTCGGAGGCCGGCAGACGGCCGTGTGGGGACCCGACGCCGACACGTTGTTCCGGGAGACCCAGACCTTCCTGGTCATCGACCGTCCGCACCGCCTGGTCACCGAGTCCACCGGCGTCAGCCCGGACGGCATGACCATGACGACCACGGTCGAGGTCACCTTCGCGGAGCACGACGGCGGGACCCTCCTCAGCGTGGTGCAGTCCGGATTCCCGGCGGCCGAGATGCGCGACTTCTTCGTGCGGGAGGTCTGGGCAGGTGCGCTCGACCGCATCGAGACGTACCTGCGCCGCGAACGGCGGCTCTGACGGACGCGCAGAGCGCGGAGAGCCGGATGAACACCTCGAAGACCGTCGTCGCCACGGTGACGGCCGCGCTGTTGCTCAACCTCGCCATCTACGGGCTCGGGCGTGCCGCCGGCGGCGGCTTCCGGTTCACCGCCGCCGGCCGGCCCGCCGAGGTCGACGCGCTCACCGTCGCCGGCTTCACCGCCCTGCCGTTGCTGGCAGGGATGACCGTGGTGGCGGTGCTCGCCCGCATCTGGCCATGGGTGGTGCCCACGGCGTTGGTCGTCGCCCCGGCGATCGCGCTCGGGACCATCCCGGTCATGACGATTCCCGCAGATTTCGACGACCCCAGCAAGATCGCGTTGGCGTTGTGCCATGTCGCCCTCGCGCCCGTGACCGTCGCCGGTCTACTGAGACTACGGCGCCGTAGGTAAATCGGAATGGGCAGGGAACTGGTACGCTCCGGGCTGCCGTGGATCATCATCCCGTTGCTTTGCCAAGTCCCGGAGGCACCTTTCCATGCGCCGTTTTCCAGCCCTCTTATCCGCCCTGATCGTCGGCCCGGCGGCCATGCTCGCGGTTCCGTCCGCGGCGGAGGCCGCCGTTCCCGATGTCGTCCGCGCGGTACGCGAGCGGCTCGCCACCGGCGCGAGCGTGCAGTTCACACAGTACGGCTCCGTGGAAATCAACAGCCGGAACAAATACACCAATCACACGGCCAGGGTATTCCGCTACAACCCGATGCAGGAAGGGACGCTGGTCCTCGGCAGAGGCGGGGTCGTCGCGGCGAGCATCACGCGGCGAGTGGATTTCAACCGTCACCTCCTTCCGCTCGCCAAGGAGCGCGCGGCCGAAGGCGACCCGGTCTCCCGGAGCCTGCTCGCGCAGACCCGGCCGCACCGCTGGATCAACACCAAGGGCCGTTTCTACACCACGGGACGGCTGTGGACCGCGGACCTGCCCCAGGGAAAGACCTGGGCGCGGCGCGGCAACCGTGGAGCGGGCGCCACGGCCTTCGGCGACCACGTCATCAACATCTTCGAACTCGGGACGCTGAAAGCGCTCATCGCCGACGCCGACGAGAAGAAATTCAATCTGCCGAACCCCGCGGGTAAGACCGCGGACCTCAAGCGGACCGGTTATTACCGCGGCAGCCTCACGTTCGCCGAACTGTACGCACTCTCGCCCACTTTCCGGCAGGTCGCAGGGAAGCGGCCCGACGCGAGTTACGCGAACAAGGTCGTGAGCTGGACGCTCTACTTCGACGCGAAAGGGCTGCCCTTCAAATTCGGCTCGGGCTTCTCCACGCAGGAGAAGGAGAAGTACTACACCCAGGGAGGCGCCACGACGGACATCGTGAGCTGGGGCCCGCCCAGGAACATCGCGCCGCCCAGGCCGAATCAGGTCGGTGTCGTCCGCGCGCCTGCCGACGGTCTGCCGGAATTCGACGACCTCGCGGAACTCGCCCAGGTGAAGGCGCCGACTACGGAGCCGGCGTGGGAATCGAGCTGAGCTGAGACGCCGGCCTGGTGCCGGGTCAGCGGCCGTCGAGGTGGGGGAGTGCGTCGCCGTAGATGTCCGGGCTGCGGTCCGCCGCGCCGACGAAGTCACCCGGGAAGCCCAGCTCGAACGGCACCGCCGACTCCAGCCGCCGCATCGCCTCCTCCGGCAGGTCCCGCGCCACGGCCGAGGCGCCCAGGTTGTCCTTGAGCTGCCCGGCGCCGCTCGTGCCGAGGATGGGGTGCACGCCGCGCCGCAGCGCCCACGCGAGCGCGACTTGTGAGGCCGTCACGCCGAGCTCGCCGGCCACGTCCAGCACGGCCCGGACGGCGGCCTGGTCCCGCTCGCCGACGGACTCGGGCGACACCCGTGAGGCCGCCGCGCCTGGCTCGGCGTACCGGCCGGACAGCACGCCCCGCGCGAGCACGCCCCACGCCGCCACGCTGATCCCGGACGCCTGCGCCATCGGCAGCAGCTCCCGCTCGATGTCGCGCTGCAGCAGGCTGTAGGGCACTTGAAGGCCCGCGAACGGTGTCCACCCGCGCCACTCGGCGAGCGTGTTGGCCCGGCTGACCACCCATGCCGGCGCGTCGGAGATGCCGACGTAGAGCACCTTCCCCGCGCGGACCACGTCGTCCAGCGCCCGCATCGTCTCCTCGATCGGCGTGTGCCGGTCCCACACGTGCACCCACAGCAGGTCGAGGTAGTCGGTGCGCAGCCGCCGCAGGCTCCGCTCCAGCGACAGGACGAGGTTCTTGCGGTGGTTGCCGGCCGCGTTGAGGTCGGTGCGGTCACGGGTCGGGGTGTACTTCGTGGCCAGCACGTAGCGGTCGCGGCGGCCCCGCAGCAGCTCGCCCACGACCTTCTCGCTGTCGCCGTACATCGAGGCGGTGTCCACCACGTTGCCGCCCGACTCCTCGTACAGGTCGAAGATCCGCCGCACCTCCGGCGTCACCTCGTGGTAGATCATCGCGCCGAGGAACAGCTCCGACACTCTCAGGCCGGTACGGCCCAGCAACCGATAACGCATCACATGTCCTCCTATGTCGCCCGGTCAGGCCGCGGCCGGCTCGCGCAGCGTGCGCAGCGCCCTCGACCAGGCGATGACCTCGTCCAGCAGCTCCGTCAGGGTGGGCTCCTGGTGCGGGCCGGGTGCGATCACGCCGGGCTCTGCGGGGCCGCTGAGCTCGAAGTCGGTGAACGCCGACAGCGCCACCTGGGTGCGTACGTTGGCCGCGCCGACCTCGGTCATGACCTGGCGCAGGTGCTCGACCGCGCGCACGCCGCCGTGCACGCCGTGGCTGACGAAGCCGGCCGCCTTGTCGGCCCATTCGGCGTACAGGAAGTCGATGGCGTTCTTCAGCGCGGCGGGGGCGGAGTGGTTGTACTCCGGGGTGACGAACACGAACCCGTCGAAAGAGGCGACGGTCTCGGCCCAGCGCCGGGTGTGCGGGTGCCGGTAGTGGCCGAACAGGGCGGGTGCCGGCTCGTCCAGCACCGGCAGCGCGTACTCGGCGAGGTCGACGACCTCGAAGCCGGCCTCGCCGGCGACGGCGGCCCGGTGGCGGGCGGCGACCTCGGCGACCCAGCGGGCGGCGACCGCGCTGCGGCGGCGGGGGCGGGTGCTGCCGACGACGATGGCGATCCTGATCATGTGGTGTCTCCTCACGCTCCAGGCCGGACGTCCAGTAAAGTACAACGAGCGTGGCAAAAAGTAAAACGAGCATTGCACTTTGGGAGGACGTCGCGGATGACCAGGGAAGACAAGCGCAGGGCGATCCTGGCCGGCGCGCTGACGGTGTTCGCCCGCGACGGCTACACCCGTGCCGG
>NZ_FOHX01000005.1 GCF_900111685.1 Nonomuraea wenchangensis | reverse complement strand
AAGCAAGAATCCGTCAAAAATGACGGGGTCATACATGTGTGATGCACATGCACTGGCTTTTAACACACTGTTGAGTTCTCAAGAAACGGACGCGAACTTCATCGGCCAGATCCGTTCGGATCTTGCTTCGGAGGCGCTATCTCGTCTCCGCAATCCTAGCAGTTCGTCCGATTTCGTGTCAAATCCGGAGACTTGACGACAATAGAGGCGAACTGTCTAGTATTGCGCACCCCGTTTCCGGGGCAACCCTCTCAACTTACCGTGACATCCACCGCTTGTCGAATCAACCGGTTTTTCGGCTGCTTCGGCGCGCCCTGGAGGTCTCGGAGCAAGAGCATGCCGTAGCAGCTCTGCCGAGTGGCTCGTCATTCAAGGGGCTTGCCCGGGGCCCGTCCGCCTGGTCGGCGTCCGGCTCACTCCCGCGGCGAGGTCAAACATTAAGTGGCGATTCGCGACTCGTCAAATCGCGGGACGAGGCGGTCACAGGCCCGCTGCGGCGCGGCCGATGGCGGCACCGCAGCGCTCCAGGAGTTTCCGCAGCTGGGCGCGTTCCTCTGGGGTGAACTCGTCAGCTAGGGCGCGCTCGATCCGCACGGCGCGCGCGTCCGCCGTCGCGAGCGCGGCGTGGCCGGCCTCCGTGAGGCGGGTCTCCAGGACGTTGCGGTGCCAAGGGTGGGGTGAACGCTCGACGAGGCCGCGCTCTTCCAGGTTCTTGAGTACGACGGTCATCGCCTGCGGGGTCACCAGGCAGGTACGTGCGAGCGCCGCGCCTGAGATGCCGGGATTGTCGGCGAGCGCGAACAGGGCCGCGTACTGGGGAACCGTCAGGCCGGCCGGGCGTACGGCGAGTTGCTTGGCGGCGATCAGAGCTTGCTCGGCCCGCTTGATGTCCATGCCGAGCCGTTCGTCCGGGGGCAGCCCCTCGGCCGGCTCCTCGGCCTGTTGTTGTCCGGCAGGTCGCTCGTCTCTGTGTGACGCCATGCAGGCGATCGTACAAGCACGGATGGCTGTTCTAGGTTTGATAGTCATCAAGATTTTGATAATGTGCCGTCGCCCGGAAGCGACGACGGAGAGGATGGATGAGATGGGTGGAGAGAAGCGGGCGGTAGTTCCTGAGAGTCATCTCGATCTGCTGGAGCGGCCGTTGTTCGCGCATCTGGCGACCGTCGGGGACGGCCTGCCCAATGTGAATCCGGTGTGGACGGTGTGGGACGGGGAGTTCCTGCGCTTCACCACGACGACGGACCGGCGCAAGCATCGCAACGTGGTGGAGGATCCGCGGGTGGCGGTCTCGATCAACGATCCCGAGCGGCCCTACCGGTATCTGGAGGTCCGTGGCGTGGTCGAGCGGATCGAGCCGGATCCGGCGGGTGACTTCTTTGATGTCCTGGCCAGGCGGTACGGGCTGGAGTACGAGCGGCCGGTCGGTGATGCCGAGCGGCGGGTGGTGATCGTCGTGAGGCCGACGCACGCCACCAGCCAGTAGGCGGGCCGGCGCCAGTGTCGGCGTCGGCGTCGGCGTCGGCGTCGGCGAGGGCCGCGCGGACGCGCGACCCGGCGGCGCGTCCGCGGTCCGGGCTGCGGCGTCCGCCGTCTGGGCGGCGCTTGATCGGTCCGGACCGTCCGTGTTCGGTCCGTGGGGTGGGCTGGCCTTACGGCAGACGCGGAGTCCGGGGCGTCACCTTGGCCTTCCCGCGGCGGACGCGAGGTTCGGGGGTCACGCCGGACTTCCCTGCGTGACACGAGGCGGGAGGCGCGCCCGCCTTCCCGGCGGATGCGGAAGCGGCGGTTTGGTTCTTGGTGAGGGGCGGCGGGGCCCGATCGGGCGGTGAGAGTGGAGCGGGTTGCCGCCTCCCGCACGTCGCCTTCGTCCACCAGGGGGCGCAGGCCCGTCGGGATCGCAGGCCGTACCCGGGTCTGCGGGACCGGCGATCAGCCCGGGCGGGGCCGCGTATCCTGCCCCGGTGACCACTGCCGCCACCCTCGCACCCCCGGCCCGCCACGTCTCGGCCCCCCGCGCGTGGAGCCCCTGGTGGATGGCGCTGCTCGCCGCCGCCGTGGCGTTCTCGGGCACGGGCTCCGCCACGCTGAACGGCGACGAGCTCGCCACGCTCAGCGCCGCCCGGCGTTCGCTCGCGGGCATGTGGGAGCTGGCGCTCAACATCGACGGTCATTTCCTGCCGTACTACCTGTTCATGCACTTCTGGACGATGGCCGGCACCGCGGAGCTGTGGCTGCGGCTGCCGTCGGCGCTGGCGATCGGGGTGGTGGCCTGGCTGGTGACGGATCTGGGCCGGCGGCTGCACTCGGTCCGGGCGGGGGTGTTCGCGGCGGCGATCTTCGCGGTTCTGCCGTCCGTCTCCTATTTCGGGGCTTTCGCCAGGTCGTACGCGTTCGCGGCGGCCGCCGCGGTGCTGTCCTTCTGGGCGCTGCACCGGGCGCTCGAACGGCCGGCGGCGGCCAGGCGGTGGGTGCTGTACGGGGTGGCGGTCGCGCTGGTGTGCTCGACGCACCTGTTCGCGGTCCTCGTGCTCCCCGCGCAGCTCGCGCTGGCCCGGCGCGGGGCCGTGGTGCGCATGCTGGGCGCGCTCGCGGTGGGCGGTCTCCCGGCCGTGGCGCTGGGGCTGATCGGGTTCGGGGAGCGGCACGCGATCAGCTGGATCCCGCAGCGCGGGCCGGAGGTGTGGCTGAAGTTCCCGAAGATGGCGGCGGGGACGAACGCGTTCGGGGTGGTGCTGTTCGCGGTCGCGGTGGCCGGGGCCGTCCACCTGTACGTCCGGCGGGGCGAGCGGCCGTGGGCCCTGGCGCTGGCGGGGTGGCTGGTGCTGCCGCCGCTGCTCCTGCTCGCGGTCTCGCACCTGGTGACGCCGGTGTACGTGGACCGCTACCTGTTCGTGACCGCGCCCGCGCTGGCGCTGCTCGCGGGCCTGGCGGTGGCGGCGATCCCCCGGTTCGCGGTGGCGGCGGGGGTGGCGGTCGTCGTGCTCGGGTGCGCGCTGTCGTTCCCCGACCATGTGGACGTCCGGGAGGAGAACGGGCGCTTCGAGAACATCCCGTGGGCGTTGCGGGTGATCAGGGCCGAGCGGGACGACGCGATCGTGTACGGCCAGAGCCAGCTCCGCACCGGCTTCGACTACTACGCCGACTCGCTCATGCCGGTGGACGTGCTCCGCTCCGGGGACGAGCCCTCCCCCACCGGGTTCGGCTATCCCGAGCGGGCGGACGTGGCGGCGGCGCTCGACGGCCGTGAGCGGGTGTGGGTGGTCTGGCGCGGCAGCAAGCAGTCGGGGCTGGAGGGGGACGCCGTGCCGCGGGTGGCGGAGGTCGAGCGGGCGGGGTTCGAGCTGAAACTGGCCAAGCACTCGGCCGAGCTGCCGGGGCTCACCGTGGCGTTGTTCACCCGGCGATAGCTACGCCCCAGCCGAGGGCACACGAAAGCGGGCCCCTCTGGAGATGTAGGAGCCCGCTTTGCCCGCCGTCGTCGCGGCTCAGCCGACCTCGACGCCGCCGATCGACTTCTTGCCGCGCCGCAGCACCATGAACCGCCCGTGCAGCAGGTCCTCGGCACCCGGCACGTACGACTCGTCAGTGATCTTGACGTTGTTGAGGTAGGCCCCGCCCTCCTTGACCGCCCGCCGGGCCGCCGACTTGGACTCGACCAGCCCGCTGTCGGCCAGCAGGTCGACGAAGGTCGCCCCGAGCTCGGGCACCACGGCCTTCGGCACCTCGGCCAGCGCCGCGCCGAGGGTGGAGGCGGGCAGCTCCTCCAGCGTGCCCTGGCCGAACAGCGCCTTGGAGGCGGCCACGACGGCGTCCAGCTCCTGCTTGCCGTGCAGCAGCTCGGTGAGCTCCTCGGCCAGCGCCCGCTGCGCCTCGCGGGCGAAGGGCCGCTCGGCGACGGCCTTCTCCAGCGCCTCGATCTCCTCGCGGCCACGGAACGTGAACACCTTGAGGTAGTGGATCACGTCGCGGTCGTCGGAGTTGAGGAAGTACTGGTAGAAGGCGTACGGCGAGGTCATCTCGGGGTCGAGCCAGAGCGCGCCGCCGGCGGTCTTGCCGAACTTGGTGCCGTCGGACTTGGTGATCAGCGGCAGGGTCATGGCGTGCACGTGGGCGCCTTCGATGCGGCGTACGAGGTCGACGCCCGCGGTGATGTTGCCCCACTGGTCGCTGCCGCCGATCTGCAGCGCGCAGCCGTAGCGGCGGTGGAGCTCCAGGTAGTCGTTGGCCTGGAGGATCTGGTAGCTGAACTCGGTGTAGCTGAGCCCTTCGCCGGCCAGCCGGGCCGAGACGGACTCGCGGGCCAGCATGCGGTTGACCGGGAAGTGCTTGCCGATGTCGCGCAGGAAGCCGATCGCGCTCATCTCGCCGGTCCAGTCGAGGTTGCTCACCATGAGGGCGGCGTTGGACGGGGCGTCGAAGTCGAGGAAGCGGCCGACCTGACCGCGCAGGCGCTCGACCCACTCCGCCACGGTCTCGGTCGCGTTGAGCGAGCGCTCGCTGTTGCGCCCGCTCGGGTCGCCGATGAGGCCGGTGGCGCCGCCGACCAGGCCGATGGGCCGGTGCCCGGCGAGCTGCAGCCGGCGCAGGGTGAGCAGCGGCACGAAATGACCGACGTGCAGGGAGGGGGCGGTGGGGTCGAACCCGGCGTAGACCGTGATCGGACCCTCGGCCATGGACGCGCGCAGGGCGTCGAGGTCGGTGGACTGCGCGATCAGGCCCCGCCAGGCGAGGTCATCGAGAATGTCGGTCACGGTGCGGGCTTTCCAGGAGAGTGAGACGGGTCGGATGAGTACAGCGTGCCCGATCGGCCGGGTAGCCCGCCACTTGGATACGCTCTGTGCCCATGTGGAGGGTCCGTCGCGAGCTGGCCGTTTTCAAGATCTTAGGGGCTCTCGCATGTGTGGGTCTCGCCGTCTACTGGTGGATCGACGGCGATCATGGCGGCGTGTTCCTGGCCGTCCCGGGGGCGGTGGTCCTCGGCGCCATGGGGCTGCGGGACCTGCTGGTCCCGGAGCGGCTGGCGGCCGACGAGAGCGGGATCACGGTGGTGCACGGGTTCGCGGGACACCGGCACGTGCCCTGGGACGAGATCCGGGACGTCACGGTGGACGTACGCAGGCGCTGGGGACTGCGCAGCGAGATGCTGGAGGTCGACACCGGCGACCACCTGCACCTCTTCAGTCCTCACGAGCTCGGCGCCTCTCCGACGGAGGTGGCGGCGGCGCTGCGCCGGCGCGGCACGTGAGCCCGGTACGGCGACACGGTAGGGTCGCCGTCGATCCAGAACCGCCACGGCACCTCCTTCGCCGTGGAGATCCCGGTGCGCGGCCCGGCCTTGACCAGCCCTGGTGCGGGCGGCCGGCCTTCGAGGACGGCGGCCGACTCGTGGGGCCGCCCGGCGGGTGAGCCCTCCAGCACGGCGTCGAGGCCGTTGTGCTCGCGGGCCAGGCCGAGGGCGACGGCGAGCCGCGCGGGGCCGCGGGCGAGGTCGCGGTCGGGCGGCGGTTTGCCGCGCGAGGAGCGTCGGGCGCGGGCGGTGTCCACGCCGTCCAGCACCTCGCCGGCCCGCAGCAGCACCGCGGAGCCCGAGCCCTCGGGCAGGCAGACGAGGTTGGTGCAGAAGTGCATGCCGTAGGTGAAGTACACGTACAGGTGACCGGGTGGGCCGAACATGACCGCGTTGCGTGGCGTCCTGCCGCGGTAGGTGTGCGCGGCGGGGTCCTCGCCGGGGCCGCCGTACGCCTCGACCTCGGTGAGGCGCACGGCGACGGGGCCGTGCACGAGGACGCGCCCGAGCAGGTCGGGCGCGACCTCGTGGGAGGGCCGGTCGAAGAAGCTCCGCGGCAGCGGCGCGCGGCTCAGCTCTGCGCCGCCCATGCCGCCTGCGCGTCGACCGCCTCGCGCAGCGCGACGAGCTGGTCGCGTACGCGGTCGGGGGCGGTGCCGCCGTGCGCCTTGCGGGCGGCGAGCGCGCCGGGCACGCTGAGCACGTCGCGCACGTCGGGGGTGAGGTGCGACGAGACCTTGAGCAGCTCGTCGTCGCTGAGCTCGCCGAGGTCCTTGTCGTTGACCTGGCACCACACGACCAGGTGGCCGACCGCCTCGTGCGCCTCGCGGAACGGCACGCCGCGCCGCACCAGCAGCTCGGCCAGGTCGGTGGCGAGCGCGAACCCGTCGGGGGCCGAGGCTTCCATGCGGGCGGTGTTGACCCGCATCGTGGCGACCAGCCCGGCCATGGCGGGCAGGACCAGCAGCAGGGTGTCGACGGCGTCGAACACCGGCTCCTTGTCCTCCTGCAGGTCGCGGTTGTAGGTCAGCGGCAGGCCCTTGAGCGTGGTCAGCAGCGACATGAGGTTGCCGATGAGCCGGCCGGACTTGCCGCGGGCCAGCTCGGCCACGTCGGGGTTCTTCTTCTGCGGCATGATCGACGAGCCGGTGGAGTAGGCGTCGTCCATCTCGATCCAGCGGAACTCCTGCGAGGCCCACAGGACGATCTCCTCGCCCAGCCGCGACAGGTGCACGCCGATCATGGCCGCGTCGAACAGGAACTCGGCGGCGAAGTCGCGGTCGGCGACGGCGTCCATCGAGTTGGGCGCGGCGGCGGCGAAGCCCAGCTCCTCGGCCACGGCCTGCGGGTCGAGCGGCAGCGACGAGCCGGCGAGCGCGCCGGAGCCGAGCGGCGAGACGGCGGCCCGCTTGTCCCAGTCGGTGAGCCGGTCGACGTCGCGGGCGAAGGCGTGCACGTGCGCCAGGAGCTGGTGGCCGAACGACACGGGCTGCGCGTGCTGCAGGTGGGTCATGCCGGGCGCGGCGGTCTCGGCGTGCTGCTCGGCCTGGGCCATGAGCGCCGTCTCCAGCTCGACCACCCGGGAGACGACCATGCGGACGTGGTCGCGGAGGTAGAGGCGCAGGTCGGTGGCGATCTGGTCGTTGCGCGAGCGGCCGGCGCGCAGCTTGCCGCCGAGCGAGCCGAGCCGTTCCAGCAGGCCGCGCTCCAGCGCGGTGTGCACGTCCTCGTCGGCCACCGTCGGCCGGAACTCGCCTTCCTTGCAGGCGCGGTCCAGGTCGTCGAGGGCGCCGATCATGCGCCCGAGCTCATCGTCGCTCAGCAGCCCCGCTCTGTGCAGCACCCGCGCGTGCGCCCTGGACGCCGCCAGGTCGTACGGCACGAGCCGCCAGTCGAAGTGCACGCTCACCGACAGGCGGGCCAGCGCGTCGGACGGGCCGCTCTCGAAGCGTCCGCCCCACAGCCGCATCGGCTTGCCTTCACTCACCGTCATCTCCTTCGTGTCCCCCGCGACCATAGTGCACGTCGGCCCCCGTTCGCGTCACGGGCGGCGCGATCTTCAGCGGGGCGTCTTCCGTTTTCAGCCGCGCCGGTCGGCGACCTTCAGCAGCGCCTCGGCGACCGCCTGCCCGCCCTGCGGGTCGCGGGTGATGACGAGGATCGTGTCGTCGCCCGCGACGGTGCCGAGGATGGACTCCCAGTCGGCGTGGTCGATGGCGGAGGACATGAACTGCGCCGCGCCGGGAGGCGTCTTCACGACGACCAGGTTGGCCGAGGCCTCGGCGCTGACCAGCAGCTCCTCCGCGACGCGCTGGAGGCGGGCGGAGGGGGGCTCGCCGGCGCCGACCCGGGCGACCGGGATGCGGGCGCCGCCCTCCCCGGGCAGCGCGTAGATCAGCGAGCCGTCCTCGGCGCGCAGCTTGAGCGCGCCGAGCTCGTCCAGGTCGCGTGAGAGCGTGGCCTGGGTGACCTCGACGCCGCTGTCGGCGAGCAGTTTGGCGAGCTCCGGCTGGGAGCGCACCACCTGCCGCCGCAGCAGGTCGGTGATCCGCGCCTGCCGGGCCGCCTTGGTCATCGGGATGGTCACGGTCTGGTCACCAGCCAGTGGAGCAGCGCCTTCTGGGCGTGCAGGCGGTTCTCGGCCTGGTCCCACACGACGCTGCGCGAGCCTTCGAGCACGTCCTCGGTGATCTCGTAGCCGCGGTAGGCGGGCAGGCAGTGCAGCACGATCGCCTCGGGGGCGGCGCGCGCGACGAGCGCGGCGTCGACCTGGTAAGGCATGAGTGCGGCCACCCGCTCCTCCTTGCCGCTCTGCCCCATCGACACCCACGTGTCGGTGGCGAGCACGTGGGCGCCCTCGGCGGCGGCGGCCGGGTCGGCGACGACGCTCACCGAGCCGCCGGTCCCTTCGGCGATCGCGGCGGCGCGGTCGAGCACGGCCTGGTCGGGCAGATAGCCGTCGGGGGCCGCGACGCGTACGTGCATGCCGGCGGTGGCGCCGCCCAGCAGGTAGGAGTGGGCCATGTTGTTGGCGCCGTCGCCGGTGTAGGCGAGCGTCACGCCGGCGGTGCGGCCGAGGTGCTCGCGTACGGTCTGCAGGTCGGCGAGGATCTGGCAGGGGTGGTAGGCGTCGGTGAGCGCGTTGACGACCGGGACGCGGGCGTGGGCGGCCATCTCCTCGATGAGCTCCTGGCCGTTGGTGCGCCAGACGATGGCGGCGACCTGCCGGTCGAGCACGCGGGCGAGGTCCTTGGCCGGCTCGCCGCGGCCCATGAGCGCGGTGACGTTGTCCACGACGAGCGGCAGGCCGCCAAGCTCGCCGATGCCGGTGTGGAAGGAGACGCGGGTGCGCGCCGAGGGCTTGTCGAACAGGACGGCGACGCTGCGCGGGCCCTCGAAGGGGCGGTAGCCGAAGCGGTCCTTCTTCATGGCCTCGGCCAGGTCGAGCACCTCCGCCTGCTCGGCGGGCGAGAGGTCGTCGTCCTTGAGGAAGTGCCGGATCCGCGCGGGGCCCGGGCTCTGACTGCTCACTTCGCCGCCTCTTCCATGATCGCGGGGAACGCCGTCACGAAGGCGTCCACCTCTTCTGCCGTCACCACCAGCGGGGGCGCGATGCGCACCGCGTCCGGCTGGAGCGCGTTGACCAGGAACCCGGCCTTCGCCGCCGCCTCCTGGAAGCGCGCCGAGCGCGGCTCGCGCAGCACGACGGCCAGCCACAGGCCGCGCCCGCGCACGCCCTTCAGCAGCGGGTGGCGTACCGGCTCCAGGCCGGCGCGCAGCCGGGCGGAGACCTCGCGCACGTGGGCGAGGTCGACGTGGTCGAGCACCGCCAGCGCGGCGGCGCAGGAGACCGGGTTGCCGCCGAAGGTCGAGCCGTGGTCGCCCTTGCCGAACAGCCCGCCGATCTCGCCGAAGCCGACGCACGCGCCGATCGGCAGGCCGCCGCCGAGCCCCTTGGCCAGGGTGAGGATGTCGGGGGTGACGCCGTCGGCCTGGTGGGCGAACCAGTGCCCGGTGCGGCCGATGGCCGACTGGATCTCGTCGGCGACCAGCAGCGCGCCGGTGGAGTCGCAGATCTCGCGGGCCGCCTGGAAGTAGCCGTCCGGGGGCGGGACCACGCCGGCCTCGCCCTGCGTGGGCTCCAGGAAGACCGCGATGCAGTCGCCGGTCACGGCCTCCTTGAGCGCGTCGGCGTCGCCGTAGGGGACGAAGCGCACGTCCACGGGGAACGGGCCGAACGGCTCGCGGATGGCCGCCTTGCCGGTGAGCGACAGCGCGCCGATGGTGCGGCCGTGGAAGCCGTTCTCTGCGGCGACGAAGTAGGAGCGGCCCTCGCGGCGGCCGTACTTGAGCGCCAGCTTGTAAGCCGCCTCGTTGGCCTCCGTGCCGGAGTTGGCGAAGAAGACCCGCGCGGGGGCGTTGAGCAGGGCGCGCAGCCGCTCGGCGAGCAGCACCTCGGGCTCGTGCAGGAACAGGTTGCTGGTGTGCGCGATGGTGGAGACCTGCCGGGTGACGGCCTCGACCAGTGCGGGGTGGGCATGGCCGAGCGAGCTGGTGGCGATGCCGGCGATGAAGTCGAGGTATTCCCTGCCCTCGACGTCCCAGACGCGGCTGCCCTCGCCGCGGGCCAGGGCGATCGGCGGGACGCCGTAGTTGGGCATGAAGGCGTCTTCGAACCTCTCGAACAGGCTCATCAGGGCATCACCATCGTTCCGATTCCTTCATTGGTGAAGATCTCCAGCAGCAGCGAGTGCGGCACCCGGCCGTCGAGCACGTGGGCGCGCGGCACCCCGCCCTGTACGGCCGTCAGGCACGCCTCCATCTTGGGCACCATGCCGCTGGACAGCTTGGGCATGAGGGCCTCCAGCTCGTCGGCCGCGAGCTGGTCGATCACGTCGGTGTCGTCGGGCCAGTTGGCGTACAGGCCCTCGACGTCGGTGAGCACGATCAGCTTCTGCGCCTGGAGCGCGACGGCCAGCGCGGCGGCGGCGGTGTCGGCGTTGACGTTGTAGACCTCGCCGTCGTCGCCGCGGGCGACGCTGGAGATCACGGGGATGCGGCCGTCGGCGATGAGGGCGCGGACCGCTCCCGGGTCGACCTTGATGATCTCGCCGACCTGGCCGATGTCGACGAGCTCGCCGTCCACCACGGCGTGCTTGCGCACGGCGGTGAACAGGTGGGCGTCCTCGCCCGACATGCCGACCGCGAACGGGCCGTGCCGGTTGACCAGGCCGACGATGTCGCGGTTGACCTGGCCGACCAGGACCATCCGCACCACCTGCATGGCCTCGGGCGTGGTGACCCGCAGGCCGGCGGTGAAGGTGGAGGCGATGCCGAGCCGGTCGAGCGCGCTGCTGATCTGGGGGCCGCCGCCGTGCACGACGACCGGGCGCAGGCCGGCGTGCTGGAGGAAGACGACGTCCTCGGCGAAGCCGGCCTTCAGGCCCTCGTCGGTCATGGCGTTGCCGCCGTACTTGATGACGACGGTCGCGCCGTGGAAGCGGGTGAGCCAGGGCAGCGCCTCGATCAGCGTGCCCGCCTTCGTCTCGGCCGCGCTGCGCCTCATGAGCTGTACGCCGAGTTCTCGTGGACGTAGTCCGCGGTCAGGTCGGTCGTGTGGACGGTCGCGGTGTGCGGTCCCGCCGACAGGTCGACGGTGATCGTGACGTCCCTCGGGCGCATGTCCACCTTGGAGCGGTCGTCGCCGACCGCGCCGCCGCGGCAGATCCAGATGCCGTTGATGGCGACGTTGAGCCGGTCGGGCTCGAAGACGGCGTCGGTGGTGCCGACGGCGGCGAGCACGCGGCCCCAGTTGGGGTCCTCGCCGTGGACGGCGCACTTGAGCAGGTTGGAGCGGGCGACCGCGCGGCCGACCGTGACGGCGTCGGACTCGGAGGCGGCGCCGACGACCTCGATGGCGATGGCCTTGGAGGCGCCCTCGGCGTCCACGAGGAGCTGGCGGGCCAGGTCGGCGCAGACCTCGTAGACCTTCTGCTCGAACTCGGCGAGGTCGGGCTTCACGCCGGCGGCGCCACTGGCCAGCAGCAGCACGGTGTCGTTGGTGGACATGCAGCCGTCGGTGTCGAGCCGGTCGAAGGTGCGGGAGGTGGCCTTGCGCAGCGCGGCGTCGAGCTCGTCGCTGGTGAGGTCGGCGTCGGTGGTGATCACGCAGAGCATGGTGGCGAGTGCGGGGGCGAGCATGCCCGCGCCTTTGGCCATGCCGCCCACCATGTAGCCGGCGGCCCGCTTGAAGGAGATCTTGCTGACCGTGTCGGTGGTGCGGATGGCGTCGGCGGCGGCCAGGCCGCCGTCGCGGGAGAGCTGGCCCGCGGCGGTCTCGACGCCGGACAGCAGCTCGTCCATGGGCAGCCGCTCGCCGATGAGGCCGGTGGAGCAGACGGCGACCTCGCCGGCGGAGTCCTCCAGCGCCTTGGCGACCTTTTCGGCGGTGGCGTGGGTGTCCTGGAAGCCCTCGGGGCCCGTGCAGGCGTTGGCGCCGCCGGAGTTGAGCACCACGGCCCGCAGCCGGCCGCCCGCGAGGACCTGCTGCGACCACAGGACGGGGGCGGCCTTGACGCGGTTGGCGGTGAAGACGCCGGCGGCGGCGCGGCTGGGCCCGTCGTTGACGACCAGGGCGAGGTCGCGGGCGCCGCCGGGCTTGATGCCCGCGGCGACGCCGGCCGCTCTGAAACCGAGTGGAGCAGTAACGCTCATACGGCCGCCTCCGGCCGGAGAGAGAGCGTCATACGCCCGTGCTCATCGGTTCGTTCGCTGCGCTCTCTCACGGTGCGACTCCTGTCAGGGGAAGGCCGAGCTCTTCCGGCAGGCCGAGGGCGAGGTTGACGCTCTGGATCGCGCCCCCGGCGGTGCCCTTGGTGAGGTTGTCGATGGCGATGACGGCGACCACGCGGCCGGCGCGCTCGTCGAGCGTCACCTGCAGGGCGGCGGTGTTGGCGCCGTAGGTCATGGAGGTGGCCGGCCAGACGCCGTCGGGCAGCAGGTGGACGAACGGCTCGTCCTTCAGCGCCACCTCGTACGCCGCCCGCAGCGCCTGCCGGGTGAGGCCGGGCGCGGCGGGGGCGGTGCAGGTGGCGAGGATGCCGCGGCTCATGGGGGCCAGCGTGGGGGTGAAGGAGACGCGTACCGGCGTGCCGGCGGCGGCCGACAGGCCCTGCTCCATCTCGGGGGTGTGGCGGTGGAGGCCGCCCACGCCGTACGCGCTGACCGAGCCCATGACCTCGCTGCCGAGCAGGTGCGCCTTCGGGGCCTTGCCCGCGCCGCTGGTGCCGCTGGCGGCGACCACGACGACGTCGGGACCGGCCAGGCCGGCGGCGAAGGCGGGGAAGAGCGCGAGCAGGACGGAGGTCGGGTAGCAGCCGGGCACCGCGACGCGCCGCGCGCCGCGCAGCGCCTCGCGCTGTCCCGGCAGCTCGGGCAGGCCGTAGGGCCAGGTGCCCGCGTGCTCGCCGCCGTAGAACTCCTGCCAGGCGGCGGGGTCGGCGAGCCGGTGGTCGGCGCCGCAGTCGACGACCACGGTGTCCTCCCCGAGCTGGGAGGCGACGGCGGCCGAGTGGCCGTGCGGCAGGGCCAGGAAGACGACGTCGTGGCCGGCGAGCGCGGCGGCGGTGGTCTCCTGGATGACCCGGTCGGCGAGCTGCGGCAGGTGGGGCTGGTGGGCGCCGAGGCGGGTGCCGGCGCTGGAGGCGGCGGTCAGCGCGCCGATCTCGAACTCGGGATGTCCGAGCAGGAGGCGCAGCAGCTCTCCGCCCGCGTAGCCGCTGGCTCCCGCTATCGCCGCTCTCATTCGCGCCCCTCCTGCATATTCATGCATCATAGCTCATGACCTTGCTGTGAGAATGATGCACGTCATGGCGGGGATGCGCAAGCCGCCCTTCCCAGCCGGATGCAGGTGAACACCAAGTGGCGGCCTGAACGATGAGCCTATGAGCGATTTCTTGTCCGATGTGCCCTTCGTCACACCGCAGCCGGGGCCGGGGCGGGATCCCGGGCGGTGGGGCCGCGCCGTGCTCGTGCTGCTCTGGCTGGCGATCTGCCTGCTGCCGATGTGGCTCGCCGTCGGCGACCTGCAAGTCGCGACCGGACGCGTCGGCACGCCGGGGACGCTGCGCGTGATCTCGTGCGAGGACCTGGGCGAGGGCCGCTACGACTGCGACGGGCAGTTCACGCCGGACGGCGGGGGCGCGCCGGTGCCGGTGGACGCCTCGCCCGACTCCTCGGCGGGCGACGTGCTGCGGGCGCAGCTCACGCCCGAGGGCGACCGGGCGGCCCCGGCGGGGACGAAGGGGGTGCTGGCGGCGCTGGCGCTGCCGTCGGTCGGGTTCGGCGGGCTGGGCTTCCTGCCGTACGTGATCATGTACTGGGCCGGGGCGCGGCGCGGGCGGCGGGCCGCCGTGGTCGGCGGATGGCTGGTCACGGCGGCCGGCACCGTGGGGATGCTGGTCGGGGTGGTCGCGGCCTACGCCTGAGAAGCCGGGGTCCCCCGCCGGTCCTTTGACCGGCGGGGGACCCGCGAGCTCAGCGCAGGAACGCGGCGGCCACGCCCGCGTCCACCGGCACGTGCAGGCCGGTGGTGTGGGAGAGGTCGCTCGCGGCCAGCACGAAGACGGCCGCGGCGACGTGCTCCGGCAGCACCTCGCGCTTGAGCAGGGTGCGCTGGGCGTAGAACTCGCCGAGCCGCTCCTCCTCCACGCCGTACACCTTGGCCCGGTTGGCGCCCCAGCCGGAGGCGAAGATGCCGGAGCCGCGGACCACGCCGTCGGGGTTGACGCCGTTGACGCGGATGCCGTGACCGCCCAGCTCGGCCGCGAGCAGCCGCACCTGGTGGGCCTGGTCGGCCTTGGCCGCGCCGTAGGCGACGTTGTTCGGGCCGGCGAAGACGGCGTTCTTGGAGGAGATGTAGACGATGTCGCCGCCCATCGCCTGGTCGATCATGACCCTGGCGGTCTCCCGCGCGACCAGGAACGAGCCGCGCGCCATGACGTCGTGCTGCAGGTCCCAGTCGGCCAGGCTGGTCTCCAGCAGCGAGCGCGACAGCGACAGCCCGGCGTTGTTGACCACCAGGTCCACACCGCCGAAGGCGAGCACCGCGGCCCGTACGGCGGCGGCGACCTGCTCCTCGGAGGTGACGTCCACGCCGACGGCCACGGCCGCGTCGGAGGGCCGGTAGGCGTGCGCGCCGATCTCGGCGGCCACCTTCTCGGCCGCGCCCAGGTCGCGGTCGGCGACCACGACGCAGGCGCCCTCGGCGGCGAGGCGGCGGGCGGTGGCCGCGCCGATGCCCGAGCCGCCGCCCGTGACCAGCGCCACCCGCGTGGCGAGCGGCTTCGGCTTCGGCAGGCGGCGGAGCTTGGCCTCCTCCAGCTCCCAGTACTCGATGCGGAACTTCTCCGACTCGGGGATCGGGGCGTAGGAGGAGACGGACTCGGCGCCGCGCATGACGTTGATGGCGTTGACGTAGAACTCGCCGGCCACGCGGGCGGTCTGCTTGTCCTTGCCGAAGGAGAACATGCCGACGCCCGGCACCAGCACGATCGCCGGGTCCGCGCCGCGCATCGGCGGCGAGCCCGGCTCGGCGTGCCGCTCGTAGTAGGCGGTGTAGTCGGCGCGGTAGGCGGCGTGCAGCTCGCGCAGCCGCTCGGCCGCCCGCTCCAGGGACGCGTCCGGCGGCAGGTCCAGCACCAGCGGCGCGACCTTGGTCCGCAGGAAGTGGTCGGGGCAGGACGTGCCGAGCGCGGCCAGGCGCGGGTGCTCGGCGCGGGAGACGAAGTCCAGCACCTCGGGCGTGTCGGTGTAGTGGCCGACCACGCGCACGTCGGTGGAGGCCAGGCCGCGCACGATCGGGAACAGCGCGGCGGCGCGCGCGTGCCGCTCGGCCTCCGGCAGCGGCTCGTGCACGACCGGGCCGAACGGGTCGGGGCGGCCGTGCTCGGCGAGGTACGCCTCCGCCGTGCGGATGATCTCCAGGGAGCGGCTCTCGCACTCCTCGGAGGTCTCGCCCCAGGCGGTGATGCCGTGGCCGCCGAGGACACAGCCGATGGCCTGCGGGCTGGAGGTCCTGATCGCGGCGATGTCCAGGCCGAGCTGGAAGCCGGGCCGCCGCCAGGGCACCCACACGACGCGCTCGCCGAAGATCCGCCGGGTCAGCTCCTCGCCGTCGGCGGCGGTGGCGACGGCGATGCCCGCGTCCGGGTGCAGGTGGTCGACGTGGCCGGCCTCGACCAGGCCGTGCATGGCGGTGTCGATGGACGGCGCGGCGCCGCCCCTGCCGTGCAGGCAGTAGTCGAAGGCGGCGACCATCTCGTCCTCGCGCTCGACGCCCGGGTAGACGTCCTTGAGCGCGCGCAGCCGGTCCAGGCGCAGCACCGCGAGGCCGGACTCCTTGAGCGTGCCGAGGTCGCCGCCGGAGCCCTTGACCCACAGCAGCTCGACGTCCTCGCCGGTGACCGGGTCGGGCGCGAGGCCCTTGGCTGAGGTGTTGCCGCCGGCGAAGTTGGTGTTGCGCGGGTCGGCTCCGAGGCGGTGCGAGCGTTCCAGCAGCTCGTTCACGACGTCGGCGTTCGCGACGTCGGCGTTCTCGGTGGGCGTGTTCTTGTCAGGCATGTCTCGTCAGGCTCCCCAGCCCGCCTGCTGACCGCCGACGCGCTCGGCGGCGATCTTCTCGAAGTAGCCGGACCCGGCGTAGGCGGCCATCGGGTCGGGCGCGAGGCCCATCTCCTCGCGCAGCTCCGCGAGCAGCGGGCGCACGTCGGTGTTGTACGCGTCCATGAGGACGGCGTTCGCGCCGAGCACGTCGCCGGCGGCCTGCGCGGCGGCGAGGGCGTCGCGGTCCACGAGCAGCGCCTTGGCGGTGGCCTCCTGGACGTTCATGACCGAGCGGATCTGGCCCGGGATCTTGGGCTCGATGTTGTGGCACTGGTCGAGCATGAACGCGACCTCGTCGGTGAGCCCGCCGCCCCTGATGACCTCGTACATGATGCGGAAGAGCTGGAACGGGTCGGCCGCGCCGACCATCAGGTCGTCGTCGGCGTAGAAGCGGGAGTTGAAGTCGAACCCGCCGAGTCTGCCCTCACGCAGCAGGAAGGCGACGATGAACTCGATGTTGGTGCCCGGCGCGTGGTGGCCGGTATCCACGACGACCTGCGCCTTCGGGCCGAGCTTGACGCAGTGGGCGTAGGCGGTGCCCCAGTCGGGCACGTCGGTGGCGTAGAAGGCGGGCTCGAACAGTTTGTACTCCAGCAGGAAGCGCTGGCCCTCGCCGAGCCGGTCGTAGACCTCGGCCAGCGACTCGGCCAGGCGGTCCTGGCGGGCGCGCAGGTCGTCCTGGCCGGGGTAGTTGATGCCGTCGGAGAACCACAGCTTGAGCGTGTCCGAGCCGGTGGCGTCCATGATGTCGACGCATTCGAGCAGGTGGTCGGTGGCCTTGCGGCGGACCGCCGGGTCCGGGTTGGTGACGCTGCCCAGCTTGTAGTCGTCGTCCTGGAAGACGTTGGAGTTGATGGCGCCGATGCCGACGCCCAGCTCGCGGGCGTGGCGGGCGAGGTCGGCGTAGTCGGCCACCTTGTCCCACGGGATGTGCAGGGCCACGGTGGGCGCGATGCCGGTGCAGGCGTGGACCTGGGCGGCGTCGGCGAGCTTCTCGTACGGATCGCGCGGCACGCCCTGCTGCGCGAAGACCTTGAAGCGGGTGCCGCTGTTGCCGTACGCCCAGGACGGCGTCTCGATGCGCTGCGCGCGCAGCGCGGCCTTGATGTCAGTCATAGCTCCCCGATCAATCCAGGTGGAACACTTCGGTCAGCGGCGTCATGCCCTCGTCGGGACGCCCGTCGAGGTCGGCGAAGAACGGCGCCATCTCGGCCTGCCAGCGGGCGTTGACCTCGGTCTCGGCCATGGCCTTCTTGGCGGCCTCGAAGTCGTCGGTCTCCAGGTAGCCCACGAGCAGGCCGTCGTCGCGGAGGAAGAGCGAGTAGTTGTGCCAGCCGGTGCGTGACAGCGCCTCTCGCATCTCCGGCCAGACCTCCCGGTGGCGTTCGCGGTATTCCGCCAGCCGCTCCGGGCGGACTCTCAGGAGGAAGCAGACCCGTTGCACTGACACTCACTCCCTTCAAAACGTTTTAATCCCTCGCGCAGGAAACTATGATTCCCGCTCCACGCTGTCAATGCGTCCCCTGCTCCCCGCCCGGGACCTCGGGCAGGATCAGCACGTCGCCGGCGGGCACGGTGGCCCGGGCCCCCGCCGGCGTCGTCACCTCGGCGTCCGCGCCCGTGTGGTTGATCGCGAACAGGAACGCGCGGCCGTCAGGATGAGCCCGGCGCACCACCTCCACGCCCGGCGGGGCCGTGGCGGCCGGGCGCACGCCGGCCTCGGCGCAGACCGCCGCGAGTACGCGGGCCAGCGCGGCGTCGTCCAGGCGGGTGGTCAGGTAGTGGGCCGCGCCGCCGCCCTGCTCGTGGCGGGTCCAGGCCGGCTCGCCCGTCGCGTACGCGTCCAGCACCTTGGCCCCGTTGACGTGGGCCAGCTCGCTCCAGACCGTCCCGGTGCCGCCGGACTCCAGCGCGATCGGCCCCTCCAGGGGGAAGAACTCCTCGACGCTCACCCCCAGCAGCTCCCGCCAGGCGCCCGGGTAGCCGCCGAGGCGGACCCGGTCGTGCTCGTCCACGATCCCGCTGTACGGCCCCACCAGCGTCACGCCGCCCGCCCGGGTGAAGTCCGCCAGGCCGGCCGCCCCCGCGTCGCTCACCAGGTAGAGCATGGGGACCAGGACCAGCCGGTAGCCGCTCAGGTCCCCCTCGGGGTGGGCCAGGTCGCAGGTGATCCCGGCCCGCCACAGCGCGGCGTGCCAGCGTTTGGCCTCCTCGGCCGGGTCCAGCTCGGAGCTCGGCTGGGCGGGGTGGTCCTGCGCCCAGACGCTCGCGTGGTCGAGCAGGATCGCGACGTCGGCCGTCACCCGGCTGCCCGGCACGCCGTCCAGTCCGGCGAGCTCGGTCCCGAGCGCCTTGACCTCGCGGAAGATCTTGGTGTCGGGGCCGGCGTGCGGCAGCATCGCCGAGTGCCACTTCTCGGCGCCGGCGCGGGAGGCCCGCCACTGGAAGAACATGATCGCGTCCGCGCCCCTGGCCAGGTGCTGCAGCGAGTTGCGGCGCAGCTCGCCGGGGGCCTTGGCCAGGTTGCGAGGCTGCCAGTTGACGGCGCTGGTGGAGTGCTCCATCAGCAGCCAGGGCCGGCCGCCGTTCAGCGAGCGGGCGTAGTCGGCGGCGAAGGCCAGGTCGATGTGCGGCTCGGCGCGCGCCCCGATCAGGTAGTGGTCGGTGGAGACCACGTCGACCTCGGCGGCGAAGGCCCAGCAGTCCATGTCCCAGTGGGCGCCGGCCATGAGGTTCGTGGTGACCGGGACGTCCGGGGTGACGGATCTCAGCAGGTCGCGTTCGGCGGTGTAGAGCTCCACCAGGGCGTCGGAGCTGAAACGGCGGAAGTCGAGCTGCTGGCCGGGGTTGGTGAAGCTGGGGGTGGCGCGGGGCGGGAGGATCTGCGTCCACTCGCCGTAGCGCTGGGACCAGAAGGCGGTGCCCCAGGCGTCGTTGAGCTCGTCGAGCGAGCTGTAGCGGGCGCGTAACCAGGCGCGGAAGGCGCCCGCCGAGGTGTCGCAGTAGCAGCGGGCGTTGTGGCAGCCGTACTCGTTGTGCACGTGCCAGAGGGCCAGCGCCGGATGGCCGGCGTAGCGGGTGGCGACCCGCTCGGCGATGCGCAGGGCCCGGTCGCGGTAGATCGGCGAGCTGGGGCAGAAGCCCTGCCTGCTGCCGTGGTGGAGGCGGCGGCCGTCGGCGTCGACCGGCAGCGCCTCGGGGTAGGAGGCGGCGAACCACGGCGGCGGCGAGGCGGTGGGGGTGGCGAGGCCCGCGCGGATGCCGTTCGCGGCCAGCAGGTCCATGGCGCGGTCGAGCCAGCCGAAGTCGAACACCCCCTCGGCGGGTTCCAGCAGGGACCAGGAGAAGATCCCGAGGCTGACCTGGTTGACGCCGGCCTCGCGCATGAGCGCGACGTCCTGCCGCCAGGTCTCCTCGGGCCACTGCTCGGGGTTCCAGTCGCCGCCGTAGGCGATGACATCCGGCATGAGCCCGCCTTTCGTCCTTGATGTTCACCGGGGATTAAAACGTTCCTGGGCATCGTGGCACAAGGGCGGGCGCGCCTCGCCCGGCTGTCGGTGCTGCTCGGCGGCCGGGAATTGGCCGTTTCCCGACCGAGCGGAGGGCGGCGGGCGCGGGCCGGATGGCGGCTGGGCCCAAGAACGATTCAATGCCGGCGTTCAATGGAGCAGCGAATTCCCCTATGGGTAGAACGTTTCACCAGCAGGGCGCGACCTCGGCGGGCGGTGCCGTCCGGCATCGGCGGCGCTGACTGGCGCCCTGCCTGTTAGTACGTTTTAATGAGGGTTCATGGCCATGGTCAGCATCAAGGACGTCGCCGCGCACGCCGGCGTCTCCCCCGGCACGGTCTCCAACGTCCTGAACCGGCCGGGCAAGGTCGCCCCCGCCACCAGGGAGCGCGTCGAGGCGGCCATCAGGGAGCTGGGGTTCGTCCGGCACGGCTCGGCCTCGACGCTGCGCGCCGGGCACAGCAGGACGATCGGCCTGAGCGTGATCGACATCGGCAACCCGTTCTTCACCGAGGTCGCCGCCGGCGTCGAGGACGTCGCCAGCGAGCTCGGCTACGCCGTGATCCTCGGCAACTCGGCGGGCTCGCCCGACAAGGAGGACCGCAACCTGCGGGTGCTGGCCGAGCACCGGGTGCGCGGCGTGCTGATCACCCCGTCGGGCGAGGATTCCGGCCGGCTCGACCGGCTGCGCGAGCACGGCATCAGCGTGGTGCTCGTGGACCATCCCGCGCACCGGCCCGACCAGTGCGCGGTCGCCGTGGACGACGTGGCCGGCGGCCGGGCCGCCGTGGCGCACCTGCTGGCCCGGGGCGCGCGCAGCGTCGTGTGCGTCACCGGCCCGCTGACCATCCGCCAGTGCGTGGAGCGCCGCGACGGCGCGCGGGCCGCGCTGCGCGGCGCCGGGCTCGACCCGGCGGAGCTGCGGGTCGTCGAGGCGGCCACGATGACCGCCCGCGCGGGCGAGAAGGCCGCCGCCGAGCTGCTGGCCGGCGCCCTGCCCGAGGCCGTCTTCTGCGCCAACGACCTGCTCGCGCTCGGCGTGCTGCGGGCGTTGCTGCGGGCAGGCGTGCGGGTGCCCGAGGACGTGGCGCTGATCGGTTATGACGACATCGACTTCGCCGCCGCCTCGACGGTGTCGCTGAGCTCGATGCGGCAGCCGACCTACCAGCTCGGGCGCATCGCCACCGAGCTGCTGCTGGACGAGTGCGACAACCCCGACACGCACGCGCACCAGCACATCATGTTCCAGCCCGAGCTGGTCGCGAGGGAGTCCACCCAGTGAGCCGTTTCGCCGCCGTCGACCTCGGGGCCTCCAGCGGCCGGGTGATGCTGGCCGACCTGTCGGGCGGCCTCACGCTGACCGAGGCCCACCGTTTCCCCAACGGCCCGGTCCGCGTGGCCGGCCGGCTCCACTGGGACGTCCTCGGCCTCTACCGGGAGATCCTGGCCGGGCTGCGCGCCGCCGGGCCGGTCTCCTCCATCGGCGTCGACTCCTGGGCCGTCGACTACGGCCTGCTCGACGAGAGCGGCGCGCTGCTCGGCAACCCGGTGCACTACCGCGACGACCGCACCCGGGGCGTGGCCGAGCGGGTGGCCGCCGAGGTCGGCGCGGAGACGCTGTACGAGACCAACGGGCTCCAGGTGCTGCCGTTCAACACGGTCTACCAGTTGCTCGCCGACCGGCTCGACCGGGCGGCCACGATGCTGCTCGTGCCGGACCTGCTGGCGTACTGGCTGACCGGCGAGGTGGGCGCGGAGGTCACCAACGCCTCCACCACGGGCCTGCTCGACGTGCGCGGCAGAACGTGGGCCCATCCGCTGATCGAGCGGCTGGGCCTGCCCGCCCGGCTGTTCCCGCCGCTGCGGCAGCCCGGCGAGGACATCGGCGGGCTGCGGCCCGACGTGGCCGCCGAGCTCGGCTGGTCGGCCCCGGTGCGGGCGGTCGGCTCGCACGACACCGCCTCTGCCGTGGCCGCCGTGCCCGCGACCGGCCCCGCCTTCGCCTACGTCTCCTGCGGCACCTGGTCGCTGGCCGGGGTGGAGTTGCCCGAGCCGGTGCTGACGCCGGAGAGCCGGGCGGCGAACTTCACCAACGAGGCCGGCATCGACGGCACCGTACGTTATCTGCGCAACGTGATGGGCCTGTGGCTGCTGCAGGAGTGCCTGCGCGCCTGGCAGGGCGCCGACCTGGGACAGCTGCTGAAGGCGGCGGCCGGCGAGCCGCCCTTCGCCGCCGTGGTCAACCCGGACGAGCCGGTGTTCCTGCCGCCGGGCGACATGCCGGCGCGGATCGCCGCCGAGTGCCGCCGCACCGGGCAGACGCCGCCGGTCACCGAGGCCGGCTACGTGCGGTGCGTGCTGGAGAGCCTGGCGCTCGGGCACCGGCGGGCAGTGCGGCAGGCCATGGAGCTGTCGGGGCGCGAGGTCGAGGTCGTCCACCTGGTGGGCGGCGGCTCGCGCAACGAGCTGCTGTGCCGGCTCACCGCGGACGCCTGCGGCCTGCCGGTGGTGGCCGGGCCGGCCGAGGCGACGACGTTCGGCAACGTGCTGGTGCAGGCGCGCGCCGCAGGGCTGGTGTCCGGCCTGGACGAGATGCGGGCGCTGGTGGCCGCGGCCGGGCCGCTGCGCCGCTACGAGCCCTCCGGCGACGCCCGCGCCTGGGACGAGGCCGCCGCCCGCGTCTTCCCCTGCTGACCGGCGAGTCCGCCCGTTTCCCGCCGCGGGCGGCCGGGCAGAAGTCGGACCGGGGCCATCGGGGGCTCCTCTCGGAGCGGAGCGTGAACGCGCATGGGCAAGAAGATCGTCGACTATCTGCCGTTCCTCGGCATCGTGCTGGCCGTCTGCACGGCGTCGTGGCTGGCCGGGCGCACCCTGCTGCCACCGGTCAGGGCACGGCGCTGAGGACCCAGGCCGTACGATCAAGCAATGACCGAAAAGACCGAAACGACGCCCGCCTGGCTGTCACCGGAAGAGCTGGAGTCGGTACGCGGCCGCATGCCGATCCTCTACGTCGACGCCGTGCCGGTGCGGGTCGACGAATACGGCGTGGTCACCCACGTCGGCCTGCTGCTGCGCATCGCGTCGGACGGCACGGTCAGCAGGGCGCTCGTCTCGGGCCGGGTGCTGCACCACGAGCGGGTGCGTGACGCGCTGCTGCGCCACCTGGAGAAGGACCTCGGCCCCGTGGCGCTGCCGCGGATCCCGGTGTCGCCGCAGCCGTTCACGATCGCCGAGTACTTCCCGACGCCGGGCGTCACGCCCTACCACGACCCGCGCCAGCACGCGGTGTCGCTGGCCTACATCGTGCCCGTCGCGGGCGACTGCCGGCCCCGGCAGGACGCCCTCGACCTGGTGTGGTTCACGCCGGAGGAGGCGGGCTCCCCGGCGGTGCAGCAGGAGATGACGGGCGGGCAGGGCGTGCTGCTGAAGCAGGCACTCGCCCACGTGGGCCGGCTGGCCTGACCGGCCACGGGCAGGTCAGCGGGACGTCAGGGCGCTCCTCGCGTGCGGGCGGCGGAAGAGCTGCGAGCGGCCGAGCGCCCTGAACGCGGCGCGGGCGACCAGGCGGCCGGCACCGGCGGCGGGCAGCGGGAAGCCGACCGAGATCGCCATGCCGGGCTCGACCCGCTGCACCTTGCTCGCGCGGGTCTTGCGCGGGCCGTCCACGCCGAGCACGACGTCGTTCCAGGGCACGCCGGAGCCGTTCTCCAGGGTGACCACGAGCTCGTCGCCGACGACCTCGCTGCGCAGCCCGTACGGGATGCGCGGATCCTCCCCGATCTCGGCGTCGAGCGTGGCCGCGAGCTCGGCGGCCAGCTCGGGGCGGGCGGCGGCGAGGTCCCGCCGCTCCCCCGGGTCGGTGGTCAGGTCGTACAGCTCGACGCGCTCCGGCCGGGTCCCGGAGGCGTCCGGGGCGATGCGCACGGCCTTCCACCGGCCGCGGCGGATGGCCTGCGCCTTCCCCGGCCGGTTCCAGACGAGGTGCTTGTGCCGGGACGCGTTCGCGCCGGTCAGCAGGCCGCGGAAGGAGACGCCGTCGAGCTGGGCGGGCACCGGCACCCCGGCGAGGTCGGCCAGCGTCGGCATCAGGTCCCAGCCCGCCACCGGCTGACGGACGACCCGGGGCCGCAGCGCGGGCGACCAGGCGATCATCGGGACGCGGAGGCCGCCCTCGTACATCGCGCGTTTGCCGGACCGGTAGGGGCCGTTGGCGTCGAACAGGTCGGGTGTCACGCCCTGCTCGTGGTGCGGGCCGTTGTCGCTGAGGAACAGCACCAGCGTGCGCTCGGCCAGCCCGTTCGCGCGCAGCGCGCCCGTCAGCGCGGCGACGTCCCGGTCCAGGCGGGTGATCTGGGCGGCGTGCCGGCGGTTGGCCTCGCTCCAGGGGCGGCGCTCGTAGGGGCCGGTGTCGCCGGGGACCACGCTCGGCGCGTGCGGCAGGTTCGTCGGGTAGTAGAGCAGGAACGGCTCGTCGCGGTGCTGCTCGATGTAGCTGACGGCGCGCCGGCGGAACAGGTCGGGGGCGTACTGCCGGCCGTCGAGGCCGACCTTCTCGCCGTTGTGCCAGAGGTACTTCGGGAAGTACTGGTGGGCGTGCTTGTGGCCGATGTAGCCGTAGAACTCCTCGAAGCCGCGCTCGTTGGGGTGCGAGGGCTGCCCGGGACGGTCGGGGCCGAAGCCCCACTTGCCGATGCAGGCGGTGCGGTAGCCGGACAGGTTGAGCAATTCGCCGAAGGTGAGGTCGGCGGCGGTGAGCGCGTGCTGGGGGCCGCCCCCGGGGTTCTCGCGTACGGTGCCGTGGCCGGCGTGCAGGCCGGTGAGCAGCGCGCAGCGCGAGGGGGCGCAGATCGGCGCGCCCGCGTAGGCGTCGGTGAAACGTACGCCCTCGGCCGCCATCCGGTCCAGGTTGGGTGTTTTGATCAGGCGCTGGCCGTAGCTGCCGAGCTCTCCCCATCCCAGGTCGTCGGCGAGGATGACCAGGATGTTCGGTCGGAAGGGTAAGCCGCCCCTGACGGCCGCGGAGGCGGGGGACGACGGGGAAGCGGCGAGGCTGGCGAGGGTTCCGGCGAAGAGAGCGCGGCGGGAGGGCCCGTTGATCACGACGGGACCCTACCGGACGTCGCGGTCCGCCGCCCACCGATGGCCGCGCTTGACCGCCCTCGTGTGCACCACGGCGTACGTGTCGCGCAGCGCCGCCATCGACGCGTCGTAGGACGCCTGGGCTACCCCGGTGAACAGACAGTCCACCACCATGAGCTGGGCGATGCGGCTGCCGAGCGCCCCGGACCGGAACGCGGTCTCGCGGGCGGCCGTGGTGAGGGTCACGTCGGCCGCGCGGGCCAGCGGCGAGTCCAGGACGTTCGTGATCGCGACCGTGGCCGCGCCGGACCTGCGGGCGATGGCCAGGAACTCGGCGGTGTCCACGGTGGCGCCGCTGTGCGAGACCGCCACCGCCACGCAGGTGCCGTCCAGGGTGGCGGCCGAGGTCCACGCGGAGTGGGCGTCGTGCCAGTTGATCGCGGTGCGGCCGATGCGGGAGAGCTTCTGCTGCAGGTCGAGGCCCACCAGGGCGCTCGCGCCGACGCCGAAGGTGTCGATGCGGCGGGCGGCGCCGACCACCTCGACCGCGCGGGCCAGGGCGTCCAGGTCGAGTGAGCGGGCGGTGTCGGCGATGGACAGCGTCTCGTTCGTGGCGACCTTGGAGACGATGCCGGCCAGGCTGTCGTTGCGGTCGATGTCGCCGGGCGCCTCGGCGAGGCCGGAGATGGCCAGCTCCTCCCTGGCCAGCGCCCTGGTGAGGTCGATGGTGAAGTCCTTGTAGTGGGCGTAGCCCATCCGCCGGTAGAAGCGGACGACCGAGGTGGTCGAGGTGGCGCAGCGGGCGGCGAGGTCGGCGATCGACAGGTTCGCCGCGGCGGGGTCGGCGGCGAACGCCTCGGCGATGCGCCGCTCGGACGGGCGCAGGCCGGGCATGGCCGCGCGGATGCGGATCAGCAGGGTGCCGGCGTCCTCGGCCATGGTCAACCATCCCGGTAAGGAAAAGAAAATACCCTGGTGGTAGGGTCTCGGTAATTTTATAACCCACTGCCCCTGAGGAGGCCACCATGCCCCGTGGCGCGCTTTCCGCGGCCGCCCTCGCCGCGACCCTGTCCCTTGCTCTCGCCAGTTGCTCGTCCTCCTCCGGGTCCGACTCCTCCGGGCCCGCCCCCGGCGCCGAAGGGACGGGCGGCGGCAAGCCGCTGGTGGTCGGCGTGACCTCCGACCCGGACACCTTGTTCCCCTGGAAGGCCACCCAGTTCCAGGCCGTCAACGTGCTGCAGAACCTGTACGGCACGCTCACCGAGTTCGACAAGGACCTCAACGTGGTCCCCGGGCTGGCCGAGTCGTGGGACGCCTCCGAGGACGGGAAGACCCTGACGCTCAAGCTGCGCCAGGGCGTCACCTTCGCCGACGGCAGCGCCTTCGACTCCGCGGACGTGAAGTCCTCCCTTGACAAGATCATGGACGAGAAGACCGCGGCCGTGGCCCGCGCCTCGTTGTCGTCGGTGAAGTCCGTCGAGGCGCCCGACGCGAACACGGTGGTGCTCAAGCTGTCGGCCCCGGACGCCGCGCTGCCCGCCAACCTGGCCACGGTGAACATGGCGATGCTCTCCTCCGACGACACCGAGGAGAAGCTGACGGCCACCCCCAACGGGACCGGTCCCTTCACACTGGGCAAGCGGGTGCCGAGCCAGTCGATCACGCTGACCAGGAACGACGCCTACTGGGGCGCGGAGAAGGCGAAGTCGCCGTCGGTCGAGTTCCGGGTGATCCCCGACGAGTCGTCCATCGTCTCGGCCATGCAGTCGGGGAACGTGCAGCTCGCCGTCTTCAACGACCCGCTGGTGGCGCAGACCGCCGAGGGCGGCGGCACGATCACCGTCGCGAAGACGCCGCAGCTCAACTACCACGTGCTCCAGCTCAACGCGCGCCGCGGCGAGCTCGGCGACGTCAACGTGCGCCTGGCCGTGCAGTGCGCGATCGACCGCAAGCAGGTGCTCGACACCGCCGCGCTGGGCGAGGGCGAGGTGACCGGCCCCAACACCGCGCCGGCCTTCAAGTCGGACCCGGACAAGCGGCCCTGCCCCACCCGCGACCTGGCCAAGGCCGCCGACTACCTCGGCAAGGCCGGCAAGTCCGGCGGGGTGACCATCAAGACCATCGTCTCCCAGGGCGAGTACGCCACCTCCGTCAACGAGGCCCAGAGCCTCAAGGCCCAGCTCGCCGAGGCCAAGATCAACCTGGACCTGGAGGTGCTGGAGTCCGGCGCGTTCGTGGACCGCTGGGTGGCCGCCGACTTCGACGCGGCCGTGGCGCTCAACGGCGGCCGTCCGGACCCCGACGGCTCCTACGGCCGCTACTTCACCAGCGACGGCAACCTCAACAAGGTCGCCGGCTACAGCTCCGACAAGCTGGACAAGCTGTTCGCCGAGGGCAAGGCGACCACCGACCAGGCCGCCCGCAAGGCGATCTACGACCAGGTGGCCGCCGAGCTGGAGGACAACGCGGCCTGGATCTGGCTGTTCTCCGGCTACACCTACACGGCGACGACCTCGGGCGTGCAGGGCTTCACGCCGATGGCCAACGGCTCGCTGCAGTCGCTGCGGGCCACGTCCGTCTCCTGACATGAGAGCCCTCCTCCGCAACCGGATCGTCCGGCGGGCGGCGGGCACGGCCGGCACCCTGTTCGGGGTGGCGGTGTTCGTGTTCGTCATGCTCCGGGCGATCCCCGGCAACCAGATCACCGCGGGCCTCGGCACCGAGGCCGCCGCGCTCACCCCGGCGCAGCAGGCGGCGCTGGAGCGCTACTACGGGCTCGACCAGCCCCTGGTCGCGCAGTTCTTCGCCTGGCTCGGCAACATGTTCACCGGCAACTTCGGCTACTCCGCCCGCAACCAGCAGAGCGTCCTCGACCTCACGCTGCGCTCGCTGCCGGTGACGGCCGAGCTGGCGGTCCTGTCGATCGTGCTGGCGCTGCTCATCGGGGTGCCGCTCGGCATGCTGGCCGCCTCCCGCCCGAACGCGGCACGGGACGCGCTCGGGCAGGTCGTGAGCCTCGCCGGGCTGTCGATCCCGGCGTTCCTGCTGGCCACCACGCTGCTGTCGGTGTTCGCCGCCTCGTTCGGCTTCAACCCCAACGGGCAGGGCTTCGCGACCCTGGCCGAGGACCCGCTGCTCAACCTGCGGCAGATGGTCCTGCCCGCGCTCGTGCTGGGCTTCGGCATCGCCGCGCCGATCCTGCGCACCACCCGGGCGGCGGTGCTGGAGGTGCGCTCGGAGGACTTCGTCCGCACCGCCCGCGCCAAGGGCGTGCCGGAGCGGCGGCTGCAGGTCAGGCACGTGCTCGGCAACGCGCTCGTGCCCATCGTCACCATGACCGGCCTGCAGTTCGGCTACCTGCTCGGCGGCGCGGTCGTCGTCGAGCAGATCTTCTCCGTGCCCGGCATCGGGCGGCAGGTGCTGCTCGGCATCCAGCAGAAGGAGTACGCGGTCGTGCAGAGCACGGTGCTGGTGATCGCGCTGGCGTTCGTGCTGGTGAACCTGCTGACCGACGTGCTCTACCGGGTGATCGACCCGCGGGTGAGGGCGTCGTGAGCGCGCTGCGCAGGAGCCCCGCCGCGGTGTCGGGCACGGTGATCCTGGTGCTGCTGGCCGTGGTGGCGGTGCTGTCGTTCCTCGGGCTGCTGCCCTACGACCCGATCGCGCAGAACCCGCCGGAGCGTTTCCTCGCGCCGTCGGGGTCGCACCTGTTCGGGACCGACCAGTTCGGCAGGGACGTGTTCACCCGGGTGGCTGCCGGGGTCGGCAACTCGGCGCTCATCGCGGTCGTCGCGGTGGCGTTCGCGACCGTGGCAGGCACGCTCGGCGGCCTGGTGTCCGGCTTCTACCGGGGCCTCGCCGACGGCGCGATCGGCGGGGTGACGAACGTGCTGTTCGCGTTCCCGCCGCTGCTGCTGGCGCTGTCGCTGGCGTCGGTGCTGGAGCGCAACTGGTTCACCGTGGCGGTGGCCATCGCCATCGTGTACGTGCCGATCTTCGTCCGCGTCACCCGCGGCCCCGTGCTGTCGCTCAGGGAGATCGAGTACGTCAAGGCCGCCGTCGCGACCGGCCAGAGCCGCGCCCAGATCATGTTCCGGCACGTGCTGCCCAACATCACCTCGATCATCGTCATCCAGGTCGCCCTGTCGTTGTCCTGGGCGGTGCTGACCGAGGCGTCGCTGAGCTTCCTGGGGCTCGGCACGCCGCCGCCCGCGCCGTCGCTCGGCTCGATGATCTTCGAGGCGCGCAGCCTGGTGTTCGTGGCCCCATGGACGCTGATCGCGCCCGGCGCGGTCGTCGTGCTGCTCGTGGTGGGGCTGAACCTGCTGGGCGACGGCCTGCGTGACACTCTCGACCCGCGAAACCGAGGCAAGCGGTGAATCTGACGAACCTGACCACAGAAGCGGCCGACCCCCGCTTCTCCGGCATCGACACGATGAGCGTCGCGGAGCTCGCCGCGACCATGAACGCGGCCGACGCCACCGTCCCCGCCGCCGTGGCGGGGGCGCTGCCCCAGATCGTCCCGGCCATCGAGGCCACGGCCGAGCGCATGCAGCGCGGGGGCCGGCTGATCTACGTGGGGGCGGGCACGCCGGGGCGGCTCGGCGTGCTGGACGCCTCCGAGTGCCCGCCCACCTTCGGGACGCCGCCCGACCAGGTGTTCGCCATCATCGCGGGCGGCCCGCGGGCGATCGTCGCGCCCTGCGAGGGCGCCGAGGACGACGAGGAGGCCGGCGCCGCCGCCGTCGACGGGGCCGGTGTCGGGCCGCTCGACACCGTCGTGGGCATCGCCTCCAGCGGGCGGACGCCGTACGTGGTGGCCGCGGTGCGGCGGGCGGCCGAGCGCGGCGCGCTGACCGTGGGCCTGGCCTGCAACACCGGCACGCCGCTCGGCGCGGCGGCGGCGCACGCCGTTGAGGTGCCGGTCGGGCCCGAGGTGATCAGCGGCTCGACCCGGCTCAAGGCGGGCACGGCGCAGAAGCTCGTGCTCAACATGTTCTCGACCATCGTCATGGTGCGGCTCGGCAAGACGTACGGGAACCTGATGGTGGACGTGCGGCCGAGCAACGGCAAGCTGCGCGAGCGGGCCGTGCGCATCGTGCGCGCGATCACCGGGGCCGGGCGCGCCGAGGCGCTGTCCGCGCTGCGGCAGAACGGGTTCAACGTCAAGCAGGCGGTCGTCGCCTCGCGCTTCGACCTGACGCCCCAGGAGGCCGCGGCGCGGCTGGCCGGGGCCGACGGCAGGCTGCGGGCGGCTCTGGGGGAGCGGGCATGAGGATTCTCGGGATGATCTCCGGCACTTCGCACGACGGCATCGACGCGGCCGTCGTCGACTTCACGCCGGACGGTGAGGTGCTGCGCGGCCGGGTCGGGCACACGGCGAGCACGCCGTACCCGGCGGAGCTGCGGGCGCGGCTGCTCGCGGCGCTGCCGCCCGCGCCCGTGACGCTGGCGGAGGTGTGCGTGCTGGACACGCTCATCGGGCAGTGCTTCGCCGAGGCCGCGGCGGCGGCGATCGAGGCGGGCGGGCCGGTCGACCTGATCGTCTCGCACGGCCAGACGGTGTTCCACTGGGTGGAGGGGGCGCACGCGCGCGGCACCCTGCAGATCGGGCAGCCGGCGTGGATCGCCGAGCGGACCGGCGTGCCGGTGCTGTCGGACGTGCGCATCCGCGACATCACGGCGGGCGGGCACGGCGCGCCGCTCGTGTCGGTGCTGGACAACCTGCTGCTGGGGGGCCTGGAGAACGGCGCCGCGGCGCTGAACCTGGGCGGCATCTCGAACATGACCGTGCTGCGCGACGGCCGGCTGTTCGCCTACGACATCGGCCCGGCGAACGCGCTCATCGACGCCGTGGTGACGGCTCGCGGCCTCAACCCCCAGGGCTACGACGACGGCGGCGCGATCGCGGCCTCCGGACGGGTGCACCCCGGCCTCCTGGAGGCGCTGCTGGACGAGCCCTACTACCGGCTGGCCCCGCCGAAGAGCACCGGCAAGGAGCTGTTCCACCTGGGCTACGTCGAGGACGCCCTGGCGGGCCTGCCCAAGGGTGAGGTGAGCGACGCCGACCTGGTGGCGACGCTCGCCGAGCTGACCGTGCGGACCGTGGCCGCCGAGGTGCGGGCCGCCGGGGTGGCGACGCTCGTGGTCTCCGGCGGCGGCTGCCGCAACCCGGTCGTCATGGACGGCCTGCGCGCGGCCCTGCCCGGCGTGCGGGTGTCGACGTCGGACGCCTACGGGGCGCCCGCCGACGACAAGGAGGCGATCGCGTTCGCGCTGATCGGCTGGCTGACCGCGCACGGCCTGCCCGGCACGGTGCCCGGCGGGACGGGCGCGTCCGCGCCGCGCGTCCTCGGCACGCTGACCCCCGGCGCGGGGCCGCTGGTGCTGCCCGCGCCGGTCACGGTGCCGCCCCGCTCGCTGGTGCTGGCGCGATGAGCGCGGGCCCGGCCGCCGCCGAACGTGCGCCGGAGCCGCCGCCCGGCCTGGTCACCGCGGCGCGCACGCCGTGGTTCGACCTCGACGAGTGCACCGGCCACCGCACCGTCCGCCAGGAGGGCGGGGCGCTGGCCGGCGAGGCGCCGATGACGCCGGACACCCACCACGACCTCGCCTCGGTCACCAAGGTCGTGGCGACCACGACGGCGCTCATCCGGCTGGTGTCGGAGCGGCACGTGGACCTGGACGCGCCGCTGAGCGCTTACCTGCCGCACTCGTACGAGGCGATCACCGTACGGGATCTGCTGCTGCACCGGGGCGGCCTGTGGGAGTGGTGGCCGCTGTACGTGCAGGCGGACCTGCCACCGCCCCGCTACCGGCCCGGCCGCGCCCGGCACTACTCCGACCTCGGCTTCATCCTGCTCGGCCGGATCGTCTCGGCCGTGACCGGGCTGCGGCTGGACCGGGCCGTGGCCGAGCTGGTGACCAGGCCGCTCGGCCTGACCCGCACCACCTACGCCCGACCCACGGGCACCGAGGTCGCCATGAGCGCGCTCGACGACCGGGTGGAGATGACCATGCTCGACACCGGCCGCCCCTACCCGGTCCCCTACCGCAGTGGCGACTTCGCCGGCTGGCGGCGCGGGCCGGTGCTGGGCGAGCCGGCCGACGGCAACGCCTTCCACGCCCTCGACGGCGTGGCCGGGCACGCGGGGCTCTTCTCGACCGTGCCCGACCTGCTGCGCTACTGCCTGGCGATGTCCCGGTACGAGGAGCACGACCGTCTGTGGCGGCCGGACACCGTCCGCGAGTTCTTCGCCCCCGGCCCCGACCCCGAGCAGGCGCTCGGCTTCCGCCGCTACGCCCTCGACCTCGGCGGCGAGCGCGTGACCGTGCTCGGCCACCCCGGGTACGTCGGCTGCGCGATCGGCTTCGTCCCCGGCCGGGACGTGGCCCTGGTCGTGGCGAGCAACCGGCTGCTCGTCACGGGCGCGCCGACGCCGACCGACGACCTCTGGCACGGCCTGCTGCAGGCCGTCACACGACAGACGAGGAACACATGACTCCGCTCCTGGAGATCCGCGGCCTGTCGGTCGCCTTCCGCACCAGAAAGCGGGACGTCACCGCCGTACGGAACGTCTCGATGGAGATCCTGCCCGGCCAGACCGTCGCGGTCGTCGGCGAGTCGGGCTCGGGCAAGTCCACCACGGCCGCCGCGATCAACCGGCTCCTGCCGGACAACGGCCGCATCACCGCCGGGGAGATCCTGTTCGAGGGGCGCGACCTGGCGCGGGCGAGCCGCAGGGAGATGACCGCGATCCGCGGCGCGGGCATCGGCCTGGTCCCCCAGGACCCCATGTCGAACCTCAACCCGCTCATGCGGGTCGGCGACCAGATCGCCGAGGCCCTGGAGGTGCACGGCACGGCCACCGGCAGAGCGGCCCGCGCGCGGGTGCTGGAGCTGCTGGACCTGGTCGGCATCCCGGATCCGGAGCGGCGGATCGGGCAGTACCCGCACGAGTTCTCCGGCGGCATGCGCCAGCGGGCGCTGATCGCGATGGGGCTGGCCTGCAAGCCGCGGCTGCTCATCGCCGACGAGCCGACCTCCGCGCTGGACGTGACCGTGCAGCGGCGCATCCTCGACCAGCTCGCCGAGCTCACCGCGGAGATGGGGACGGCGGTGCTGCTCATCACGCACGACCTGGCGCTCGCGGCCGAGCGGGCGGACGTGGTGGCCGTGATGTACCAGGGCGAGATCGTGGAGACGGGCCCGGCGGCGGAGATCCTGGCGGCGCCCGGTCACGACTACACCAGGCGGCTGCTGGGCGCGGCGCCGAGCCTGTCGTCGGTGCGGGTGGCCGAGCCGCCGGGGCCGCCGCCGGAGGACCTGGTGGTGGTCGAGGGGCTGCGCAAGGTCTTCCCGCTGCGCGGCACGGGCGAGGAGCTGGTCGCGGTGGACGACGTGTCCTTCCGGATCCCGCGCGGGCGTACCGTCGCGATCGTGGGCGAGTCGGGCTCGGGCAAGTCCACGACCGCCAACCTGGTGCTCGGGCTGGAGGCGGCCACCGCCGGCGGCATCCGGTTCGACGGCACCGACCTGGCCGGGCTGGGGCGGCGCGAGCTGTTCGCCTTCCGCCGCCGGGTGCAGCCGGTCTTCCAGAACCCGTACGCCTCGCTCGACCCCCGCTACACCGTCGAGAAGTCGATCACCGAGCCGCTGCGCGTGCACGGCGTCGGCACCGCGGCCGAGCGCCGCAAGGCCGCCGCCGGCCTGCTGGAGCAGGTGTCGCTGCCGGCGTCGATGGGCGAGCGGCTGCCGCACGAGCTGTCCGGCGGCCAGCGCCAGCGGGTGGCCATCGCGCGGGCCCTCGCCCTGTCGCCCGAGCTGGTGGTGCTCGACGAGGCGGTCTCCGCGCTCGACGTGCTCGTCCAGGCGCAGATCCTGGAGCTGCTCGGCGAGCTGCAGCGCGAGCTGGGCCTCACCTACCTGTTCATCAGCCACGACCTGGCGGTGGTCCGGATGATCTCGCACCAGGTGCACGTGATGCGGCGCGGCCGGATCGTGGAGAGCGGCACGACGGAGGAGATCTTCGACCGGCCGGCCGACGGCTACACCCGGGAACTGCTGGCCGCCATCCCCGGGGGGACAGAGTAGGAGAGGTGAAGATCCTCCTTGTGCAGCCGCCGCGCTACTCCCCCGACGGCCACGCCAACTTCGACGCCGTCGAGGCGCTGGTCACCCCCGGCTCCGCCGACCTGATGATCCTGCCCGAGCTGGCCGGCGCGTCCCTGCCGCGCGCCGACTACTTAACGCGGGTGCGCGAGCTGGCCAGGGGCTCGGGGATGGCGGTGGTCGGCGGCTCCCACTACGACGACTCCGGCCCCGGCGGGCGGGTCAACCGGGGCGCGGTGGCCGGCCCGGACGGCACGCTGCTCGCCGAGTACGACAAGGCCCACCCCTACGGGCTGGAGCTGCGCTCCGGCGTCGTCCCCGGCCGTCCGGGCGGCGGCTTCGAGCTGCACGGCCGCCGCCTGCACGTGCTGCTCTGCGCCGACCTGTGGTATTCGGCCAGCCTGGCGGGCGCGGACGGCCCGGACGCCGTGCTGGTGCCCGCCTTCTCGGTGACCCGCTGGGACGGCCCCGCCCCCGCCCGGCAGCTCTGGCAGCACATGAGCGTGGCCCGCGCGTACGAGTTCATGACGTACGTGGCGGTGAGCGACTGGCACCACGAGACCACCTACCACGGGCATCCGTGCGCGGGCGTGACCGGTCTCGCCAACCCGTGCCCGCACACCCACACCGGCTTCTTCACCGGGCCGCCGGACGCCGCCGTCTCGCTCCACGAGCTGGACTTCGGCCGCCTGGACGCCTTCCGCCGCGACCGGTCCGAGCGCGGCTTCCGTTAGGGCTTACCTGCGATAGTTGAAAGGCGTACGGTTGACGTATGGCTGAGACCCCCGATCAGGTGCACTGGCGCGGCGTGCACCATCTCGCCCTGGTGACCGCGGACATGGACGCCACCGTGCGTTTCTGGCACGGCGTCCTCGGCGCCCGCCTCGTCGCCACCCTGGCCGTCCCCTCGTTCAAGCACTACTTCTTCGACGTCGCGCCCGGCAACACGGTCGCCTTCTTCGAGTACGCCGACCAGCCGCTCGACAGCTTCGCCAAGCCCGCGGGCGTCCCGTACGCGCGCGCGGCCCAGTTCGACCACCTGTCGCTGCACCTGCCGGACGAGGAGGCGCTGCACCGCATGCGCGACCGGCTGAAGGCGCACGGCTGCGAGGTCACCGACGTCATCGACCACGGTTTCCTGCGCTCGATCTACTTCAGCGACCCCAACGGCATCGCCCTTGAGGCGTCCTGGTGGACGCTCGACCCGACCGGCCGCGCGGCCGACCACGCCGACGAGCGGCTGTTCGCCGACCCCGACCCGGTGCCGGCCGTGCGCGAGCTGCGCGAGGAGGGCCGGCTGCGCCACACGGTGGCCACCCGGCTGGTCGACGGCGTCATCGAGGACCTGCGGCGCGAGGGCATCACGCTGGAGCGCTGAACACGACGGGCACCCCTGGAGCGCGGTCCAGGGGTGCCCGGTCTGCCCGGCCGTCAGGCGCAGGTGTAGGTGGAGGGGGTCTGGGTGTTCCCGCTCGGGCGGCTCACCTGGAAGCCGAAGGAGGTGCCGGCGTTCGGTGCCAGGTTGCCGTTGTAGTTGGCGTTCTTCGCGGTCACGGTCTGGCCGCTCACCGTCAGGGTGGCGTTCCACGAGCCGGACAGGGTGTGCCCGGCGGGCAGGGTGAAGGTGACGGTCCAGCCGCTGATGGCGGAGGTGCCGGTATTGGTGACGGTCACGGGCTGGATCACGTAGCCGCCGCTCCACTGGGTCTGCACGGTGCCGGTGGCGGTGCAGCCGCCGCCCCCGCCCGGCCCGGCCTGGGTGGTGAACGTGGCGAGCGCGGAGTTGCCGGACAGGTTGCCCGCGCCGTCCCTGGCCCGCACGTACACCTGGTACTGCGTGCTGGGGCTCAGCCCGGTCAGCGTGATCGAGGCGGTGCTGCTCTGGCCGAGCAGCGCGTCGGTGGCGCCCTGCTCGCGGTAGACGTTGTAGCCGGCCAGGCCGCTGCCGCCGGTGTCGGTGGAGGCGCTCCAGGTCAGGGCGGCGGAGTTGGAGGTGACGGTGCCGACCGTCGGCGTGCCCGGGGTGGTCGGGGCGGTGGTGTCACCGCTCGTGCCGCCCGCCAGCGCGTCGTGCACGGCCGTGTACGCCGGCTTCTGCTGGTAGTTGGCGTCGTACGGGAGCGCGAAGCCCTCGTTGGGGAAGGTGTCCGGCACCCAGGAGTGCTTGTCGGTGAAGCCCCAGATGGTGACGCCGGCGCAGGCGGTCACCGCGAGGCAGGCGTTGACGACGTTGCGGTAGTAGGTGGCCTGGGTGGTGTCCTTGGAGCTGTCGCGCGGCGTCTGGATGCGCACGTCGAGCTCGGTCACCCGGACCTGGACGCCGAGCGCGGCGAAGCGCTGCATGTTCTGCTGCATGTCGCTCGGGAAGCCGTACTGGATGGCGAGGTGGCTCTGGAAGCCGACGCAGTCGACCGGGACGCCCTGCTGACGCAGCGACGAGACCAGGTTGTACATCGCGGTGCTCTTGGCGTTGATGCCCTCGACGTTGTAGTCGTTGATGCACAGCCGGGCGTCGGGGTCGGCGGCGCGGGCGGCGCGGAAGGCGTCGGCGACGAAGCTCTGGCCCAGGGTGTTGTACCAGAACGAGGAGCGCCAGCCGCCGTTCTCGTCGAAGACCTCGTTGACGACGTCCCAGGAGACCACGGCCGGGTTGTCGGCGTAGTGGCCGACGACCTGGGCGATGTGGTTCTGCATCGCCGAGCGCATGGCGGTGGCGCCGAGGCCCTGCACCCAGCCGGGCGTCTGCTGGTGCCAGACCAGGGTGTGGCCGTGGACCTGCTGGTTGTTCTGGGTGGCGAAGTTGACGATCTGGTCGGCGCCGCTGAAGGTGAACTGGCCCTGGCTGGGCTCGGTGGACTCCCACTTCATCGCGTTCTCGGCGGTGATCTGGTTGAACTCGGTGCCCGCGATGGTGCGGTAGGAGGTCTCACTGCCGAGCGGGCCGGTGGCCAGCGCCGTGCCGATGAACTTGCCCTTGGCGGCGGCGTGGGTGCGCAGCGGCGCGGACGCCTGGGCCGAGGTGGTGGGCAGCAGGAAGGCTGCGACGACCCCCAGCAGGGTGAGGACTCTGAGGAGCGCGGACGAAAGCACGGACATCGACCTCCGGGGGGCGGGCACTCGATCCGAAAGTTTTCGATCCTCATGGATCGCATCGCAGACGGTATTGACATGCCCGTGGAGGGTCAATGGCGTGGCTCGCCGGTCGCCAAAGCAGCAGTTGGGAGGCTGAAAGTATCGGAAGAGTCATGAAAGTTTCATGAGCCAGGTGACCCTAGCGAAACGTACTGACCGGTCGGTACTGTGATTTATCCAGAATAATCGTCCACAGCGGGGAGCGTTCTGCAGATGACCCTTACGCACGCCCAGGTCCAGGCCCAGCTCACCGGCCCCGGCCAGCTCTTCGAGATGGAGGAGATAGGCGACACCGGGGTACGAACGTGGAAGCACGCACCCGCCCATTTCCGGGCGCTGCTGGAGATGAGCAGGTTCCACGGCGAGAAGGTCTTCCTCGTCTACGAGGACGAGCACATCACGTTCGAGGACCACTTCCGCCGTGCCGCGACGCTGGCCAACCGCCTGATCGACGAGTACGGCGTGCGCAAGGGCGACCGCGTGGCCGTGGCCATGCGCAACTACCCGGAATGGGTGATCTCCTTCTCCGCCGTGCTCGCCGCCGGAGCCGTCGCCGTGCCGCTCAACGCCTGGTGGACCGAGAACGAGCTGGCCTACGGCGTGCGCGACTCCGGCGCGAAGGTGCTCATCGCCGACGGGGAGCGGGCCGAACGGCTGGCCTCCACCGGCGTGCCGATGATCGTCACCAGGGGCGAGGCCACCGGCGGGGCGCGGACGTTCGCCGACGTCCTGGGCGAGGTCACGGCCGACGTCACGCTGCCCGAGGTCGAGCTGTCCCCCGAGGACCCGGCCACGATCTTCTACACCTCCGGCACCACCGGCAACCCCAAGGGCGCGCTCGGCAGCCACCGCAACATCGGCCAGTCCCCCATGACCGTCGCCTACGGCCTCATGCGCTCGGTGGCGCTGGCCGGCAAGGACCCGGCCGCCGCGGCGGGCACCCGCCGGATCACGCTGCTGACCGTGCCGCTGTTCCACGTCACCGGCTGCTTCTCGGCCATGACGACCACGATGTTCAGCGGCGGCGGCCTGGTGCTCATGTACAAGTGGGACGCCGGGCAGGCGCTGCGCCTCATCGAACGGGAGAAGGTCAGCGCCATGATCGGCGTGCCGACCAACGCCTGGCAGCTCATGTCGCACCCCGACTTCGGCAAGCACGACCTGTCGTCCCTCTCCACGCTCGGCTACGGCGGCGCCCCCGCCCCGCCCAAGCTGCTGGAGCGCATCACCACCAACCTGCCCGACCGCGCCCCCTCCAACGGCTACGGCATGACCGAAACCAGCGCCCTCGCGATCGGCAACGGCGGCGCCGACTACCACGCCAAGCCGGACAGCATCGGCGTGCCCTCCCCCGTCGTGGACGTGCGCGTCGTGGACCCGATGGGCGAGCAGCTCGCCCCCGGCGAGGTCGGCGAGCTGTGCATCCGCGGCCCGAACGTCATCCTCGGCTACTGGAACAAGCCCGAGGCCACGGCCGAGACGTTCGTCGACGGCTGGGTGCACACCGGTGACCTCGCGAGGATCGACGAGGACGGCTTCGTCTACATCGTGGACCGCGCCAAGGACATGGTCATCCGCGGCGGCGAGAACGTCTACTGCGCCGAGGTCGAGGCGGCCCTGTTCGAGCACCCGGCGGTGGACGACGCCGCTGTGATCGGGGTGCCGCACGACGAGCTGGGCGAGGAGGTCGGCGCCGTCGTCCGGCTCGCGCCGGGCGCCTCGGTCACGGTGGAGGAGCTGCGGGAGTTCCTGGCCGGGCGGCTCGCCAAGTTCAAGATCCCGGTGCACGTGTGGTTCCGCGAGGGCGAGCTGCCGCGCAACCCGGGCGGCAAGATCCTCAAGACGCACCTGCGCCGCGAGGTCCTCGGCACCCCCCAGTCCTGATCACCGCGGGCGCGGTCGCTCCGTGGGGGGAGCGACCGCGCCTCCTCGGACGAGTTTCGCCGTCCGCCTTCCCAGCTCAGCCCCTGTTTCCGCAGCCCCGCTTACCTGACGCGTAATCGCGCCCCCTACCCCGTGGCTGACATCTTCGAGATGTCGCAAGGACAGCCACCTGAAGGAGGGCCCGATATGACCGCCGTAACCGTCACCGCCGACAAGGCCAGATTCCTGCGCCTCGCCCTAGCCGCCGACGCCGTCGTCACCGGCGGCAACGGCCTGGCCTACCTGGCCTTCGCCGGCCCCGTCGCCGACCTGCTCGGCCCCGACGCGGGCCTGCTGCGCGGGATCGGCGCCTTCCTCCTGGTCTACGGCGTGGCGGTCGGCCTGCTGGCCACCCGCCGCGACCTCGGACAGGCCGGCCCGCGGACCGTGATCGCCCTGAACGCCGTCTGGACCCTCGGCAGCCTCGCCGCCGTGGTGACCGGCGCCCTGGACTTCACCACCGTCGGCGCGATCTGGGCGATCGCCCAGGCCGTCACCGTGGCCGCCTTCGCCGAGCTGCAGATCATGGGCCTGCGCAAGGCCCGCGTCAGCTGAACGAACAACCCCTGAGGAGATGACGATCATCATGGACAACACCCTCGTCGAGCGCTACGTCGCCGCCTGGAACGAGACCGACGCCGAGGCCCGCGCCAAGGCCGTGGCCGAACTGTGGACCGAGGACGCCACCTACACCGACCCGCTGGCCGACGTGGCCGGGCACGACGGCATCGCCGCCGTGATCCAGGGCGCGCAGGGCATGTTCCCCGGCCTGGTGTTCACCCCGGGCGAGGTGTACGACGCCCACCACCACATCGCCCGGTTCACCTGGCACCTCGGCCCCGCGGACGGGGAGCCGGTGGCCGTCGGCTTCGACGTGGTGGAGCTGGCCGAGGACGGCAGGATCCGCCGGGTGCTGGGCTTCCTGGACCGGGTGCCGGCCGCCTGACCGGAGATCGACAGGGCCCCGGGGACTCCCCGGGGCCCTGTCGCGTTTCGCGATCCGAAATCGATTTGCGGTTGTCCGCCCCGGCCCCGGACAATCTGAAGTCGTGCTCGACCTCGCCAGACGTTTCTTCCGTCACTTCCGCATCGATGTGGGCCCCCTGCGCGACTCCCGGGACTACCGGCTGATGTTCGCCTCCGGGATCATCACGATGTTCGGCACCTTCATCTCCGTGGTGGCGGTGCCCTACCAGATGAAGGAGCTCACCGGCTCCTACCTGGCGGTCGGCCTGGTCAGCCTGGCCGAGTTCGTGCCGATGGTGGTGTGCGGGCTCTGGGGCGGCGCCATCGCCGACGCCCTCGACCGCCGGAAGATCATCGTACTGAGCGAGCTGGGCCTGCTGTTCACCTCGCTCGCGCTCATGGTCAACGCCATGCTGCCGTCGCCCCAGATCTGGGTCCTCTACGTGATGGGCGCGATCTCCACCGGCATCGGCTCACTCCAACGGCCCAGCATGGAGGCGTTCTTCCAGCAGGTCGTCAAGCACGAGCAGCAGGCGGCGGCCGCGGTGCTGTCCAGCCTGCGCTGGAACTTCGGCGCCATCGTCGCCCCGGCGCTCGGCGGCCTGCTGGTGACCTCGGCCGGGGTCGCGGTGGCTTACGGCCTGGACGCGCTGACGTTCCTCGGCTCGCTGGTGCTGCTGTGGCGGATCCGGTCGCTGCCGCCCGCCGAGGACGCCGCGCCCGCGTCGCTGCGCTCCCTGGTCGAGGGCGTGCGCTACGCGGTGGGACGCCGCGACCTCATGGGCACCTACCTGGTGGACATGGCGGCCATGGTGTTCGCCATGTCCACGGCGCTGTTCCCGTTCCTCGCCGACCAGCTGCGCGCGCCACAGGCGCTCGGGCTGCTGTACTCGGCGGGCGCGATCGGCGCGCTGATCGCCTCGCTCACCGGCGCGTGGGCGGCCCGCGTGCACCGCCACGGCCTCGGCGTCATCATCGCGGCGGCCCTGTGGGGCGCGGCCGTGGCGCTCGCCGCGCTGGCCCCGAACATCTGGCTCGTCGTCGTCTGCATGGCCCTCGCCGGCGCGGCCGACATGGTCAGCGGCATCTTCCGTTCGACCATGTGGAACCAGACGATCCCGAGCGAGCTTCGCGGCCGGCTGGCCGGCATCGAGCTGCTCTCCTACGCCAGCGGCCCGATGCTCGGCAACGCCCGGTCGAGCCTCATGGCCAACCTCGGTGGCGCCCGCTTCTCGCTGGGCGCGGGCGGCCTGCTCTGCGTCGGCGCGGTGCTCGCCCTGGGCGCCGCGCTGCCGTCGTTCCGCCGCTACGACGCCCGCACCGACGAGCACGCCCTCGCCGAGAAGGCCCGCCGCCAGGTCGCCACCCAGCCCACCTGACCCACCCCAGGTGACCCGCGCCCGTCTGACCCGCGCCCGTCTAACCCCGCCCGTCTGACCTCACCCGCGTGACCTTGCCCGCGCGCCGGTCGCCGTCTCAGCTTGTCTCGCGCCACCCGTCGTAGCGCTCGGCCAGCTCGTCCAGGCCGGCCAGCGCCGCCTCGTCCAGCCCCTCCCCGAGCCCTTCCGCCACCACGAGCCACTGGGCGTCCTCGGCGTCGTCCTCGCCGGCCAGCGTCTCACGCACCACCCGCGGCATTCCGAGCGCGGGATACCACTCCCCCAGCGTCTCGGCCACCTTCTCGGCATCCTCCCGCTCACCGAACACCAGCAACACCGTCATGCGCCCATTCTCCCAGCCGCGCCACCGTATCCGACCGTTCACATGGCGTGAGCGGAATAGGTTGATAGCGTTAGTTCCATGACTGCGACTGCGGAAGCGGTGACCGTTGAGATGACGCCTCCTCCTTCGCTCCCCGACTGGGCCATTCCGCCACCGCAGGGCTTTGTGGCAGAAGACCTCGATCACATTCCGGATTTGCCTGCGCACACCGAGTTGATCGATGGAAGCTTGGTCTTCGTGAGCGCGCAGCGAGACTTCCACCAGTCGGTCGTCTTCCGGCTGCACGTGCAGTTGGAGGACTTTCTGCCCGCCGGGCACGAGGTGCGACAGGAGATGAGCGTCAAGCTGGCACCACGGCAGCGCCCCGAGCCTGACCTCATCGTCCTCGGCCCCAAAGCCGTGATCGGCCGGGAGGTCACCTGCTACCTGGCCGACGACGTCGTGCTCGTCGTCGAAGTGGTCTCACCCGACTCCGAGATACGTGACCGCGTACGCAAGCCCGTCCTTTACGCGGAGGCCGGCATCCCGCACTTCTGGCTGATCGAGGAGGTCCACGGCAGGCCCGCCGTCTTCGTCTACGAACTCGACCCCGTGACGAAGTCCTACGTGATCAGCGGAGCCCATCATGACCGCCTGAAGGTCTCCGTGCCCTTCGACATCGACATCGACCTGACCATGCTCTACAAGAGCCGCACCCGCTAGATCCCACCGATGCGCAGGCCGGTCTTCGCAGGCCGTCGAGCCGCGACCGGTCTCTACGCCCTGACCGGCCTGCACCATGACCGGCTGAAGCTCACCGTCCCCTTCGACCTCGACGTCGATCTCGGCGAGGTCGAGCGCATGTGAAAGGGCCGGCCCCGGCTTCCGCCGGACCGGCCCTTCACATCGGGCAGGGTCAGGAGCTGCGCAGCTGGGCGCCGACGCGGTCGGCGGCCAGCGCCACCGCGGCGTCCCGGGCCGCCGTCGTCTCCTCGACCGTCAGCGTACGGTCCGGCGCCCGGAAGCGCATCGTGTACGCGAGCGACTTGTTGCCCTCGCCCACCTGCTCCCCGGCGTAGACGTCGAACAGCCGGATCGACTCCAGCAGCTCCCCGGCTCCGTCGCGCAGCGCCGCCTCGACGTCGGCCACCGGCGTGAAGTCGGGCACGATCAGCGCGACGTCCTGCGTGGCCACCGGGTAGGCCGACACCGCGGGCGTCTGCACCGGCCCCGGCATGGCCTGCTCCAGCCGCGTCAGCTCCAGCTCCATGGCCGCGGTGCGCGGCGGCAGCCCGTACGCCTCGATGACCCGCGGATGCAGCTCACCGGCGTGCCCCACCAGCGTGTCGCCCACGTAGAGCGCGGCGCACCGGCCGGGGTGCCACGGCTCGTGCTGGTCGGCGCTGATGGACAGCTCCAGCCGGGCCTCCTCGGCGACCAGCCGCGCGGCCTGCACGGCGTCGGCCCAGGACGCCTGGCGTCCCTCGCCCCACCAGCCGGAGCGCTCGAACTCCCCGGCCAGCACCACCGCGACCCGCACGGGCTGGTCGGGCAGCGCCGCCTCGATCGAGGCCAGCTCCTCCGGACTGGGCCGCCGCTCGACGCCGAGCACCGGCGCGGTCTCGGGCGCGTTGGGCCGCGGCCGGTAGACCGGGCCCGTCTCGAACAGCGCCACGTCGGCGAAGCCGCGCCCGACGTTGCGTACCAGGGTCTTCAGCAGCCCCGGCAGCAGCGTGGTGCGCATCAGCGGCTCGTCCTCCGACAGCGGGTTGGCCAGCCGCACGGCCGCGCGCCGGGCGTCCTCGGCCGGCAGCAGCAGCCGGTCGAAGTCGTCGGGGCTGATGAACGGGTAGCTCAGCACCTCGACGTAGCCGCCCTCGGCCAGCGCCCGCCCGGTCCGCCGGCGCAGCCGCTGCCCCTCGGTGAGCCCGGCCCCGGCGGGGGCGCTGGGCAGCACCGACGGCAGGGTCTCGTAGCCCTCCAGCCGGATGACCTCTTCGGCGAGGTCGTTGGGGTCGGTGAGGTCGGGCCGCCAGGACGGCGGGGTGACGGTGATCATGTCGTCGCCGGTGACGGCCAGCTTGGCCGCCAGCGCGCCGCCGGTCACGACGCCGGTGGGGGCGACGCCGCCCTTGCGTACGGCGGGGTCGTCGCCGTCGGTCACGGTGCAGCCGACCTGCCGCAGCCGGGCGATGACGGTGTCCTTGGAGTAGGGGACGCCGGCGACCCGGCCCGGGTAGCTCGCGGGGATCGCGATGCGCGCGGGCGTGACCTCGACCTCGGCGTGCGTGACGCCTGCCCCGGCCTGGGCGCCGCCCAGCTCGGCCAGCATGCGCACGGCCTTCCACGACGCGACCAGCGGCAGCTCCCTGTCGACGCCGCGCTCGAACCGCTTGGACGCCTCCGACACGAGCCCGTGCCGCCGCGACTCGCGGGAGATGCCGGTGGCGGAGAAGTGGGCGGCCTCGATGACGATGTCGGTCGAGCCGTCGGAGATCTCGGTCTCCAGCCCGCCCATGGTGCCCGCCATCGAGATGGGGCCGGACTCGTCGGTGATGAGGATGTCGTCGGGGTCGAGCTCGCGTACGACGTGGTCGAGGGTCTCCAGCCGCTCGCCCGGCAGGGCCCGGCGTACGACGATCTCGCCCTGCAGCCTGGCCCGGTCGAAGGCGTGCAGCGGCTGCCCGAGCTCCAGCATCAGGTAGTTGGTGACGTCGACGGCCAGCGACACCGGACGCATGCCGGCGCGCGACAGGCGGGTGCGCATCCACAGCGGGCTCGTGGCGGCCGGGTCGAAGCCGGTCACCTCGCGCAGCACGAACCGGTCGCAGGCGGTCGGGTCGCCGATAGAGGCAGGCCACGACGGCTCGTCCGTGGCGGGCACCTCGACGTCGGCGGGGTCGCGGAAGGCGACCCCGAACGCGGTGGCCGCCTCGCGCGCCACGCCGCGGATGGACAGCGCGTAGCCGATGTCGGGGGTGATCTCCAGCTCGATCACGTCGTCGCGCAGGCCGAGCAGCTCGACCACGTCGGCGCCGACCGGCGTGCCGGCCGGCAGCACCATGATGCCGCCGTGCTCGTCGCTCAGCCCGAGCTCGCGCTCGGAGCAGATCATTCCCTCGGACATGCGCCCGTACGTCTTGCGCGCCCCGACCTCGAACCCGCCGGGCAGCACGCCGCCGGGCAGGACGACGGGCACACGGTCGCCGGCGGCGAAGTTGGTGGCGCCGCAGACGATCTCGCGCGGCATCGCCTCCCCCACTTCGACCCGGCAGTGCCTGATCGGCTTCTTGAACCCGGTAAGCTCCTCGATCTCCAGCACCTCGCCGACGACGACGTTCTTGACGTCGTGGCCGTGGGAGGTGATGGCCTCGAGCTTGAGCCCGGCCGCCGTGAGCTTGTCGGCCACCTCGTGAGCGGTGACCGCCGGGAGATCGACATACTCCCGCAGCCAGGAGAGCGGGACCTTCATCAGATCTCCATTCCGAACGGGAGCGTGAAGCGCACGTCTCCTTCGACCATGTCACGCATGTCCTCGGCGTTGTGCCGGAACATCAGGGTCCGCTCGATGCCCATGCCGAAGGCGAACCCGGAGTAACGCGAGGGGTCGACGCCGCAGGCGATCAGCACCCGCGGGTTGACCATGCCGCAGCCGCCCCATTCGATCCAGCCCTCCGACTTGCAGGTGCGGCAGGGCGGGTTGCCGGGGACCGCCGAGGCGCCGCGGCAGACGAAGCACTTGAGGTCCATCTCGGCGGACGGCTCGGTGAACGGGAAGTAGTTGGGCCGGAACCGGGTGGTGATGCCCTTGCCGAACATGACCTCGGCGAACCGGTCGAGCGTGCCCTTGAGATGGGCCATGGTCAGGCCCTCGTCCACGGCGAGGCCCTCGGTCTGGTGGAAGACCGGGGTGTGGGTGGCGTCGAGTTCGTCGGTGCGGAAGGTCTTGCCCGGCGAGATGACGTAGACCGGCAGCTCGCGCTGGAGCAGCGCGCGAATCTGCACCGGCGAGGTCTGCGTGCGCAGCACCATGCCGGAGCCGGTCGAGCCGACGAAGAACGTGTCGTGGTCGGAGCGGGCCGGGTGGTCCTGGGCGATGTTGAGCGCGTCGAAGTTGAACCACTCGCCTTCGAGCTCGGGCCCCTCGGCCACCTCGTAGCCCATGGCCACGAACGCGTCGGCGATGCGCTCCTGCAGCGTGGTGAGCGGGTGGCGGGCGCCGCGCGGCCGGCGGTCCCACGGCAGGGTGACGTCGACGGTCTCCTCGACGAGCACCCGCGCGTCGCGCTCGGCCTCCAGCTCGGCCTGGCGCGCGGCCAGCGCCTCGTTGATCGTCCTGCGCGCGCCGCCGACGCGCTTGCCCGCCTCGGCGCGGGCGGCCGGCGGCAGCGCGCCGATCTCGCGGTTGGCCAGGGCGATGGGCGAGCGGTCGCCCGCATGCGCCAGCCTGGCCTGCTTGAGTGCGTCGAGGCTGTCGGCCGCCTTGATCGCCGCGATGGCGTCGGCCTCCATGCGCGACACCTCGTCGGCATGCAACGGTGTCACCTCGACGGGGTCGTAGTCAGACAAGAGTGAGCTCCGTATCCAGGGCTTGAGCGGAAAAGAGTCTAGTGGGGTCCGCCCACCGGCCCCGAATCCCGCTTGCCGGGCCTGTCAGGCGGACGTCGCGAAATCGGGGGTGCCGGTGGGCACGGTAAATCGGAACTCCGCCCCGCCCTCGGGCGCCCGCTGCACGGTGATCGTGCCGCCGTGCGCTTCGACCAGGCCCTTCACGATGAACAGGCCGAGCCCGGTGCCGCCGCGACGGCGGCTGTTGCCGCCGCGCCAGAACTGCCGGAAGACGCGCGGGGCCAGCTCGGGCTCGATGCCCTCGCCCTCATCGCGGACCGACACGGCAACTCCCCATCCGACGGACTCGATCTCCATTGTCACGGTGCCGCGGCCATGGCGCAGCGCGTTTTCCACCAGGTTACTCAGAATCTGGTCAACTTTGTCCTGGTCGAGCCACGTCTCCGGCAGCTCGTCGTGGACGACGAGCCGGAACCGGTCCTCGGGCTCGCCCGCCGCGACCCGCCCTGCGATGATCCGGCGGGCGCGGGCCGGCAGGTCGACGACCTGGCGGCGCACCTCCAGCCGCCCGGACTCGATGCGGGAGACGTCGAGCAGCTCGGTGATGAGCCGGGTGACGCGGTCGGCGTCGTTGTTGACCGTCTCCAGCATGACGAGCTTCTGCTCTTCGGTGAAGCGGCTCCACTTGGTGAGCAGGGTCGCGGTGAAGCCCTTGACGCTGGTCAGCGGCGAGCGCAGCTCGTGGGCGACCGTCGAGACCAGGTCGGCGCGGCTGCGCTCCAGCCGGGCACGGGCGCCGCCGTCGCGCAGGGTGATCGCGACGCGCTCGACCTCGCCGCCGCGCTCCGGCTCGCGGACCAGCCGTGCGGTGACGTAGAGCTCCTGCCCGCCGGGCAGGTGCAGCGGCCGCTCCGGCACCCGGACGCGGCTGCGCAGCCCGCCCTCGGGGTCGAGCGCCTTCCACCAGTCGCGGCCGTCGTGGTCGCGGAAGGGGAAGACGTCGCTCATGTGGCGGCCGACCGCGCGCTCCATGCGGACGCCGGTGAGCCTCGCGGCGGCGCGGTTGACGGCCAGCACCCTGCCATATCGGTCGGCCACGATGAGGCCGTCAGGAAGGTCGTCGATGGCTATCGTGCACGCGGCGGCCACTACTTGCCCGTCGGTTTCTGCGCCGTGCACGACCTCGCCTCCTCCGCCTACAACGCCGACAATAGCGGGTTTCCGGCCGCCTAGGGCACTCGCTGAGCCCTGGCGGAGGAGTAAAGGCATACCGCCGCGGCGGTGGCCAGGTTGAGACTTTCAGCCTGTCCGTAGATGGGCACTCTGACCACATCATCCGCTTCGGCGCGTATCTCCTCCGGCAGTCCCCAAGCCTCGTTCCCGAAGATCCACGCGGTGGGACCCGACAGATCGACGTCGTCGAGCGTGTGCTTGCCCGCGCCGTCGGCCGCCAGTACGCGCAAGCCTCGCTCCTTGAGTTGACGCACGGAGGGACTCACCGGTGCACCGATGACGACGGGCAGATGAAAAAGACTTCCAGCGCTGGCGCGTACGCACTTGCCGTTGTACGGGTCCACGGAGGCGTCGGTGAACACCACCGCGTCGGCCCCCGCGGCGTCGGCCGCCCGCATGACGGTGCCGGCGTTGCCCGGGTCGCGTACGTGGGCGAGCAGCGCGACCAGCCGCGGCGTGCCCTCCAGCGCCCGCTCCAGCGGCACGTGCACGAGCCGGCAGACCGCGACCAGGCCCTGCGGGGTGACGGTCTGGGTGAGCTCGGCCATGACCTCGCCGCTGGCCCGGTGCACCGGCACGCCCTGAAGCGTGGCCTCGGTGATCAGCTCGGCGTGGCGCAGCTCGGCCTCGGCCGTGGTGAACAGCTCCAGGGTGACGTCCGCCAGCCGCAGCGCCTCGCGCACCGCCTGGGGGCCCTCGGCCAGGAACTTGCGGTCCTGATCACGGAAGGCGCGCTTGGTGAGCCTGCGCGCGGCCTTCACCCGCGGCGACTTCACGTTGGTCAGCTCGGACCCGGCCATGCGACTCCCCCTGGGTCGTACACGTTCACTGCTGCGGTCGTGCGGGTACAGCAAAGGGCCCACCGCCAACGGTGGGCCCTCGTCAAAAAATGCTCAGCTCGCGGCCGGCGCGTTCACGTTCGCCGGCAGCGCCTTCTTGGCGGCCTCGACGAGCGTGGCGAAAGTCTGGCCGTCGTTCACCGCCAGGTCGGCGAGGATCTTACGGTCAACCTCGATGCCGGCCAGGCGCAGGCCCTGGATCAGGCGGTTGTACGTCATGCCGTTCTGCCTAGCCGCGGCGTTGATCCGCTGGATCCACAGGCGGCGGAAAGCGCCCTTGCGGTCCTTGCGGTCACGGTAGGCGTAGGTCATCGAGTGGAGCATCTGCTCCTTGGCCTTGCGGTACAGCCTCGACCGCTGGCCACGGTAGCCGCTGGCCCTCTCGAGGACGACCCTGCGCTTCTTCTTGGCGTTGAGCGCCCGCTTCACGCGTGCCATGTTCTATCTCCCCGGGGAATCGCGCTACTTGGCGAGCAGCTTCTTGATCTTCTTGGTGTCGGCGTCGGAAAGGACGACCTCGTTCTTGAGACGGCGCGTCAGCGTGGACGACTTCCACTCGTTGTAGTGCGCGCGGTTGGCACGGCGACGCTTGATCTTGCCGGAACCGGTCAACCGGAACCGCTTCTTCGCACCACTGTGCGTCTTCATCTTCGGCATGTCGCCGTCTCTCCTCGTTTCGGTCGTGCCGGTAGCCGGGCCGGTGGTCGGCCGACCCGGTCGCGGCGTCTTTCGTCTGCCGGCGGCTGGCTCGGGGCGCCCTGTAAGGCTAACCCCTACCGGAGGTCACGCTTCCTGTGGGGAATCGTCCTCGCCGCCACGCTGTGCCTTGGCCGCCGCCTTCTCGGCCTTGGCCTCGGCCTTCTTCTTGTGCGGACCGATCACCATGATCATGTTACGGCCGTCCTGCTTGGCGTGGGACTCCACGAAGCCGAGCTCCTGGACGTCGTCCGCCAGCCGCTGCAGCAGCCGGAAACCGAGCTCCGGCCGGGACTGCTCGCGTCCGCGGAACATGATCGTGACTTTGACCTTGTCCCCCGCCTTGAGGAACCGCACCACGTGACCCTTCTTGGTCTCGTAGTCGTGCGGGTCGATCTTCGGCCGGAGCTTGATCTCCTTGATGATCGTGTGCGCCTGATTCTTGCGCGCCTCGCGCGCCTTCATCGCGGACTCGTACTTGAACTTGCCGTAGTCCATGAGCTTGCACACGGGCGGTCGAGCCGTGGCCGCGACCTCGACGAGGTCAAGGTCGGCTTCCTGGGCGAGCTTCAGGGCGTCGTGAATCGAGACGATGCCAACCTGCTCGCCGTTCGGGCCCACGAGGCGAACCTCGGGAACTCGGATACGCTCGTTGATGCGGGGCTCAGTGCTGATGGGGCCTCCTAGGTTTGCGATCCCTACGTGCTCGTCGTGCCCAAGGCCCTTCGCATTACCCCTAACGCGAAAAGCCCCGCACGTCGCGCATGCGGGGCCACTGAGCTCTTCGGCTTCGTGGCCTCGAGCTCCCCGGAGTAGTCCGGCGTGATCCTGGACCCGGCCACCTTTCGGTGACTCAGGTGGGAGGGAGACCTCCGCTTGCGCGTCCAGCAAACATGCCGGACCGATCAGAGAGCTACATTACCACAACAGCCAGGGCCGCTCGAATCTTCCCGCCGATCACGAATTTCCCGGCCGTCAGGCCGGGGCCTCCGGCGGCCTGGGGCCGAAGGGCTTTGGCCCCCAGGCCGGGCCGTTGGCTGGGCCGTTGGCTGGGCCGTTGGACCGTCAGGCCGGGGCCGTGGCGCGTCTGCGGATCTCGGCCTCGCCGGCCGCGCGCATGGCTTCCACCGGCACGTCCGTACGCCCGGTCATCAGCTCCACCTGCCGCACCGCCTGGTGCAGCAGCATCGCGAAGCCGCCCACGACCGTGCCGCCCGCCGCCGCGACGGCCGCCGCCGCCCTGGTCGGCCAGGGCGAGTAGACCACGTCGAACAGCGCGGGCACCCGGGCCAGCCGGTCGGCGAAGGGGTCGGCCGCGCCGCCCGGCAGCGTGGAGACGACCAGGTCGGCCCCGGTGAACACGTCGAGCTTGTCGAGCGTCTCCACGGCCAGCGCCATGCCCAGCCGCTCGGCCACCTCGGCGGTCCCACCGGCGCGGGCCGGCTCGCGGACCAGGAGGGTGGCGGCGTGCAGGCCGAGCTCGCGCAGCGCCGCGAGCGTGGAGGCCGCCGTCGCGCCGCCGCCCAGCACGACGGCCGAGCGCGGAGCGCGCACGCCGGCCTCGGCCAGCGCCCGCACGATGCCGTACACGTCGGTGTTGTCGCCGTGGCGGCGCCCCTCACGGAACACCACCGTGTTGGCCCCGCCGACCTCGACGGCCAGCTCGGAGACGGTGTCGAGCAGCGGCAGCACGGCCCGCTTGAGCGGCATCGTGAGCGACAGCCCGGCCCAGGCGTCCTCGCCGGCGCGGCCCTGCCCGCGCACCGGGGTCAGCTCGCCCAGCAGCCCCGGCAGGCGGGCCTCGTCGCACTCGAACGCCTCATAGCTCCAGCCGGCCAGCCCCATCTCGCGGTAGGCGGCGCGGTGCAGGAACGGCGAGAGCGAATGGGCGATGGGCGACCCCATGACGGCGGCGCGCATCCGCGGCTCCTTCCCCTACGAACAGCACGACCCTATCGCGGGCCGCGCGGCCCCTCGTACGACGCCGCCCACCTGCGGTTCGTCGTCGCAGGTGGGCGGGGTCGGCGGGCGGGAGGGACGGTCAGCCGCCGCAGCCGCCGTTGGCGGTGCACTCGGCGAGCAGCGCCTGCCGCTCGGCCTCGGTGGTGGCGAACTTGGTGACCGAGCTCTTGGGGTCGGTGGCCACGAAGAACAGCCACGAGCCCTTGGCCGGGTTGAGCGCGGCCTCGATGGCGTGGTCGCCGGGGTTGGAGATCGGGCCCGGCGGCAGCCCCAGGTGCTTGTAGGTGTTGTACGGGGAGTTGGTCTCCAGCTCCGCGTGGGTCGCGTAGGTGCGGTACTTGCCGAGCGCGTACATCACCGTGCTGTCCATCGACAGCTTCATCGGCGGGTTCTGCCCGAGGCGGTTGTAGATGACGCGGGCGATCTTCGGCATGTCCTCGGCGCGGCCGGCCTCGGCCTGGATGATGCTGGCGATGACCATGATCTCATGCGGCTTGCGGCCGAGGGCCTTGGCGCCGCCTTCCAGGTCGATGCGCTCGGCGGTCTGGTTGAACCGCTTGACCATCTGCGCGAGCATCTGCTTCGGCGTGGCCGTGGGCTGGAACTCGTAGGTGGCGGGGAAGGCGTAGCCCTCCAGCTTGCCCCTCGCGTACGGCGGCAGATCCAGGTCGCCGGCCTCCTTGACCGCGGCCTGGAACTCCTTGACCGGCTTGCCGGTCTCCTCGGCCAGCTTGGCCAGCGTGTCCGACAGCCGCAGGCCCTCCTTGAGCGGCACCCTGACCAGCAGCTTGTTGGAGGGTGTGAGCGCGTCGACGGCGGCGGCGGCCGACATCTTCTTGCGCATCTTGTAGGTGCCCGGCTGCAGCGAGCCGCTCTTGTTGGCGTTGCCGATCGCATTGGTGAACGCCCTGGCGCTGGCGACGACCCCCTGCCGCTCCAGCTCCTGCGCCACCTCCGACGCGCTCTGGCCGTCCTGGATCTGGATGACGACCTCTCCGGTGCCCTGACCGGTGTAGTCGTCGGGCACGAGAGCGTCGCTGAGCCAGAGGTAGCCGTAGTATCCGCCGCCGCCGATGATGCCGGCCAGCACGACGAAGGCGAGCAGCGGCGCGATGAATCCACCCCGGTTACGGCGGCGGCGGCGCCTACGGTTGCCGCGGCCGCCCCGGGCGCGCCGTCGGGACTGACCTTCGTCGTCCTCGGCGCCGAGCAGCGTGTTCAGATCGAGATCGCTCATAGGTTCGCAGGCCAATCTCCCGGTACGGCCGGCAGGGCGTCAAGCGGAAGTGCCCAACCGGCACAGCTCACCGAGCGGAACTGGGGGGACCGCCGATCATGTTCCCACGACCAGCGGAGATCACTCTGGGTAGCCATGCTAGGGGACGGAAAGAGGACACGCGCCCCATTCTGCGACATTTGCGCGGGAGCGCAGGAAGTCACGTCGAACATCAGCTCGTCCCGAGGTTCTTGTTCAACTCTTCCCGGTATCTCACGAACTCGCTCTCTTTGTTGGTGAATTTGGTGATTCTATGCGCCGGATCCGTCGTCACAAACCAGTGCCAATCGCCGTCCGCCGGGTTCAGAGCCGCCACCAGGGCCTTAGCGCCGGGATTGGCGATGGGCCCAGGAGGCAGCCCCTTGCGACGGTAGGTGTTGTACGGAGAGTCGACCTTGGTGTCCTTCTCGGTCACTCTCAGCGTCCGTCGCTTCTGCGCGTACAGGACGGTGCTGTCGATCTCCAGCGGGGTGCCCCGCTCGAGCCGGTTGTAGATGACTCTGGCGATCTTGGGATAGTCGGCGTCGGTGCCGCCCTCAGCCTGGATCATGCTGGCCACCGTGACCGCCTCCAGCGGCGTCAGATGCACGCGGGCGGCCTGCTCGGCCAGGCGCAGCCGGCGCGCCTCCGCGCCGAACCGCTCCACCATCGCCGCCAGCACGTCCACGGGAGTGTCGCCGGGCTCGATCTCGTACGTGGCCGGGAACAGGAAACCCTCCAGGCCGGGCGCGTACGACGGCAGGCCGACCAGCCCCTTGTCCACCGCCAGGAACTCCTTGAGCGACAGGCCCGTCTGCTTGGCCAGGCGGGCCAGCACCTCGCTCACCCGCATGCCCTCCGGCACGGTAACCCGCTTGACGACGCGGGAGGCGGCGTCGAGCAGCAGGTCCAGCGCCGCCGTCGAGGCCATGCCCTTGCGCAGGCGGTACGTCCCGGGACGCAGCCGTCCGGTCACCGCCCGGTCCTCGCTCGCGCGGACGAACGCCTGCGCGCTCGCCACCACCCCGGCATCGGCCAGCGCCGTGCCGATCGCCTGGGCGCTGGCGCCGGGCGGGATGCGGACCGTCACCGTGCCCTCGCCCCTGCCCTCGAAGTCGGCGGGGCTGAGATACGGCTTGACCAGCACGATGACGCCGACGCCGGCCCCGATCAACGCCACCGCCAGCCCGGCGGCCACCAGCCCCGCCTTCCGCGCGGCCTTCCGCCGCCCGGAAGGCCGCCCGCCCTTCCCGGCTCCCGCCGCCGCCCGGCCACCCTGGTCGCCGGGCACAGCCCGCTCACTCTCACGTCCGGCGGTCCCGATGCCCGCGGCCTGGCCCTCAGCTGCGTGACCCTCGCTCACCCCGGCTGATTCCGACCCCTCACCCGCGCCCGCAGGCACCGGTCCATCGCCGGCACCGGCGCCGCCGCCCAGGTCATGAGAGGTCTCTCCCGCGGAGCCGGAGCCCTCACCCAGACCGTGGGAGCTCTCTCCGCCGGAAACGGAGTCCTCCCCCACGCCGTGGGAGGTCTCTCCCCCGGAGGCGGAGCCGTCGCCGCGGCTGTGGGAGCTCTCTCCCCCGGAGGCTGGGCCCTCGCCCGGGCCGGCGGGCGCCGTGGCATCGCCCCGGCTCCCGCGTGTGCCGACGGCATCTCCCGTCGCAGGAGCAGGGCCCGTCATGTCGCCGCGCCGAGCAGCCGAAGCCGCCCCGACCGGCCCGTCATCGGCCGACCCGTCACCGGCCACCCCGGCCACTCCGTCGTCGTCCGGCTCGGAGGCCGACTCGTGGACCGGCTCGGAGGCCCGCTGGTAGGCGGGCTCGGAGGCCGACTCGGAGGCCCGCTCTTGGACGGGCTCGGAAGCCCGCTCCTGGACGGACTCGGAGGTCGGCTCCTGGACGGACTCGGAGGTCGGCTCATGGACCGGCTCGTGAGCTGGAGCCGTTTCCAGGGGTGCAGGGTCCGTCGCGGCGTCGGTGGCCGGTCCTGGACCGCCATCCCCCTGGTCAAGGTCCTCGTCCTCGGGGCTGAACGGGATGAGGTCACCGCTGTCGTCCTGCTCCTCGGGCAGGCGGCCGTCAGGTATCTCGTTCACGGCGTCACCGCCCCGGTGCCCGCCGCGCTCCCCCGCCCCGTGTACCGCCGGCTCATTGGGCAGGTCCGTCGGCCGCCTGGGGCGGTTCGACGGGCCTGCCTGGTGGTCTGTCGGTGGCGCGTTCGGAGTCGAGCGCGTCCTGCAGCAGCACGACGGCCGCCGCCTGGTCGACGACGCCCCGCTGCTTCTTGGCCTTGACGCCGCTGGCCCGCAGGCTGTGCTGGGCGGCGACCGTGGTCAGCCGCTCGTCGAACAGCCGGACGGGCGTCGGCGCGAGCCGGGCGGCGAGCCGCTCGGCGTAGGCGCGCGCCAGCTCCGCCGCCTGCCCCTCGCGCCCGGACAGCGACCGGGGCAGGCCGACGACGACCTCGATCGCCTCGTGCTCGGCGACGATCGCCGCGATGCGGTCGAGGTCGCCCTTGCCGCGCCGGACGGTCTCGACCGGCGTGGCCAGCATCCCCGAGGGGTCGCTGCGGGCCACGCCAACCCGCACGGAGCCGACGTCCACGCCGATCCGTGAACCGAACCTCATGTCAGCGTCAGCCGAGCTGACCCGCGATGGCCTCATCGACCAGGCGCAACGCCTCGCCGATCGCCTCCGGTCGCGTGCCACCGCCCTGCGCGACATCGTCCTTGCCGCCACCGCCACCCCCAAGCGCCTTGGCGGCGACGCCGACCAGCTGCCCGGCCTTGAGCCCCCGCTCGCGCCCCGCCTCGTTGACCGCGGCAACCACCACAGGCCGGTCGGAGGGGACACCGGCGATCACGACGATCGCCGGTCTGTCGGACGGGAACCTGCCACGCACATCAAGCGCGAGCTTACGCAGATCATCGGAGCCGGTGCCATCAGGCGCGCGGTGTGTCACGACGGAGACACCGCGCTGGTCACGGGCCTGCGCCACCAGCTCGCCCGCCGCCGCGAGCACCTGCGCCGAGCGCAGCCTCTCCAGCTCCTTCTCGGCCGTGCGCAGCCGGGTGACGATGCCGTCGATGCGCTCGGGCAGCTCCTCGCGGCGCGCCTTGAGCTGCTCGCTGAGCTGGTGGACCAGCACGCTCTCGCGGGCCAGGAACCGGAAGGCGTCGATGCCGACCAGCGCCTCGACCCGTCGCACGCCCGCGCCGACCGACTGCTCGCCGAGCACCTTGACCAGGCCGAGCTGCCCGGAGCTGTGGACGTGGGTGCCGCCGCACAGCTCGCGCGAGTAGTCGCCGATCTCGACCACGCGGACCTCGTCGCCGTACTTCTCGCCGAACATGGCGAGCGCGCCCATCGCCCGCGCCTCCGTCTGGGAGGTGTAGAAGGCGTTGACCCTGAGGTCGTTGATGAGCACCGCGTTGACTTCGTCCTCGACGTCGCGCAGGACGCTCGCCGGCACCGCGCCGGCCGCGGTGAAGTCGAAGCGGAAGCGGCCGGGAGAGTTCTCGGAGCCCGCCTGCGCCGCCGTCTCGCCGAGCGCGTTCTTGAAGCCGCGGTGGACGAGGTGGGTGGCGCTGTGGCTGCGCGAGATCGCGCGGCGGCGTTCGAGGTCGATCTCCGCCTGCGCCTCGTCGCCGACCTTGAGCTCGCCGCTGCGGATCTTGCCGCGGTGGACGATGAGCCCGGAGAGCGGCTGCTGCACGTCGGTGATCTCGACCTCGGCGCCGCCGGTGCGGATGACGCCCTGGTCGGCGAGCTGGCCGCCGCCCTCGGCGTAGAACGGGGTGCGCGCGAGCACGACCTCGACCGTGCTGCCCGCGCCCGCCGCCGGGACGGACGCGCCGTCAACCAGGATGCCGACGACGCTGGTGTCGGCCTCGGTGTGGTCGTAGCCGAGGAACTCGACCTTGCCCGCCGCCTCCAGCATCTGGCCGAACACCGAGATGTCGGCGTTGCCGGTCTTCTTCGCCGCGGCGTCGGCCTTGGCCCGCTGCCGCTGCTCCTTCATGAGCCGGCGGAAGCCCTCCTCGTCGACCTTGAGCCCTTGCTCGGCCGCCATCTCCAGGGTGAGGTCGATCGGGAAGCCGTAGGTGTCGTGGAGCTGGAACGCCTGGTGGCCGGACAGCGTGCTGCCGGACTTGCGCTTGGTCTCCTCGACGGCCACGTCGAAGATGGCGGTGCCGGTGCGCAGCGTGCCGAGGAAGCTCGCCTCCTCGGCGTCGATGACCGCGTGGATCTGCGGCGCGTCGACCTTGAGCTCGGGGTACTGCTCGCCCATGACGTTGATCGCGACGTCGGTGAGCTCGTGCATGTAGCGCTCGTCGCCGGAGCCGAGCAGCCGCAGGTTGCGCACGGAGCGGCGCAGGATGCGGCGCAGGACGTAGCCGCGGCCCTCGTTGCCGGGCAGGACGCCGTCGGCGACCAGCATGGTGCCGGTGCGCACGTGGTCGGCGACCACCCGCAGGCTCACGTCGGAGCGGCGGTCGCGGCCGTAGCGGGTCTTGGTGAGCTCGGCCGCCTTGTCGAGGATCTTGTAGGTGGTGTCGATCTCGTAGATGTTGTCGACGCCCTGCAGGATCGCCGCCATGCGCTCCAGGCCCATGCCGGTGTCGATGTTCTTGGTCGGCAGCTCGCCCGCTATGTCGAAGTCGACCTTGGTGCGGACCGCGCTGAGCTGGTATTGCATGAAGACGAGGTTCCAGACCTCGAGGTAGCGGTCCTCGTCGGCGACGGGGCCGCCCTCCTTGCCGTATTCGGGGCCGCGGTCGTAGTAGATCTCCGAGCAGGGGCCGCCGGGACCGGGCACGCCCATGTGCCAGTAGTTGTCCTCCAGGCCGCGGCGCTGGATGCGGTGCTCGGGCAGGCCGACCTTGTTGCGCCAGATGTCGTAGGCCTCGTCGTCCTCGAGGTAGACCGTCGCCCACAGCTTGTCCTCGGGGAAGCCGAAGCCGCCGTCGGACTCGGAGCGGGTCAGCAGCTCCCAGGCGAACGGGATCACCTCGGCCTTGAAGTAGTCGCCGAAGGAGAAGTTGCCGAGCATCTGGAAGAACGTCGCGTGCCGGGTGGTCTTGCCGACCTCTTCGATGTCGGGCGTGCGGACGCACTTCTGGGCGGTGGCCAGCCGGGACGCCGGAGGCTTGCGCTGCCCCAGGAAGTACGGCTTGAACGGCGCCATACCGGCCGGAACCAGGAGAAGCGTGGGGTCCTCAGCGATCAGGCTGGCCGAGGGCACTATCTTGTGCCCACGCTCCTCGAAGAAGCGCAGGAAGCGGCGCGCGATCTCTGCCGACTCCATGGTGGCCATCCTTTGCGTTAGTCGTCGTGTCGTGTCGAACGAATGTGTCAGCGGGTGGTGTCTTCAGCCTGGTCGAGCCCAAGGCGTGCCCGCAACTCGGTTTCGCGCGCCGCGGCCTCGTCGAGCGCGTCCGAGGTAAAGTCTCTCACCCGCTGGAGCATGCCCGCCGCCCCGGCCGCCGTGCGGCGGGCGACGTGGTCGGGGTGCAGCGCCTGCAGCCGGCGCATCACCCAGAAGGCGAGGAACGCGCCGAGCGACAGGTAGAACAGCCTGCGGATCATTGGACCCGCCTCGGCCGCCCGCCGCCGCGCCGGACCGGCCGGCGGGCCTCGATGGCCCGGCGCACGCCGTAGCCCAGCGAGGACACCTTGATCAGCGGGCCGGTGAACATGGTGTCGGTGACCGCGCTCAGCCGGGCGGCGTGGCCGCTGACCTGCTTGACGTCCTTGGCGATGGCCTCGACGGCCATGAGCTGCCTGTTGGTCTCGTTGACGGTGAGGCTGACGTCGTCGAGCAGCGGCGTGAGGCGGTTGTTGAGCTCGGTGACCGCCTTGGTGGTCTCCTTGAGCAGGCGGGCGAGCTTGACGAGCACCATGGCGAGCACGCAGACCAGGACCACCCAGCCGGTGGCGGCGATCAGACCGGCGACCTCTCCGGCGGTTAGCATCCGCTCATCTCCCTTGTGTGCTGGGCAGGAACGGCACGACCCTATCGCGTCCGGCTGACAACGTTAGTGAGGACCACGAGGCGCCAGGGGGCCACCGCGCAGGAACTCGCGGATCTTGGCCCAGCGCTCGGCCACCGGAGCCTCGGCGCCGTGCCGGGTGGGCTCGTAGTAGCGGCGCTCGCGCACCTGCTCGGGCGCGTAGTCCTGGCGGACGAGCCCGTGGTCGAAGTCGTGCGGGTATTTGTAGCCGTCGCCGTGGCCGAGCTTGGCCGCTCCGCCGTAGTGGGCGTCGCGCAGGTGGCCGGGCACCTGGCCGATCAGCCCCTTGCGCACGTCGCCGATCGCGGCGCCGATGGCCTTGACGACCGCGTTGGACTTGGGGGCCAGCGCGCAGTGGATGACCGCGTGCGCCAGGTTGATCTGCCCCTCGGGCAGGCCGATGAGCTGGACGGCCTGCGCGGTGGCGACGGCGGTCTGCAGGCAGGTGGGGTCGGCCATGCCGACGTCCTCGCTGGCGAAGATGACGATTCGGCGGGCGATGAAGCGGGGGTCCTCGCCGGCCTCGATCATCCGGGCGAGGTAGTGGAGCGCGGCGTCGGCGTCGGAGCCGCGCATCGACTTGATGAAGGCGCTGATCACGTCGTAGTGCTGGTCGCCCTGCCGGTCGTAGCGCACCGCGGCCTTGTCGACGGCCTTCTCGACGACCTCGACGGTGATGTCCTCGGCCAGCAGCGCCGCGGCCTCCAGGTAGGTGAGCGACCGCCTGGCGTCGCCGCCCGCGAGCCGTACGAGGTGCTCCAGCGCCTCGGGGGCGAGCCGGTGGCCCCCGCCGAGCCCGCGTGGCTCGGCCACCGCCCGCTCCAGGACGGCGCGGATGTCGTCGTCGGACAGCGACTCCAGGGTGAGCAGGAGCGAGCGCGACAGCAGCGGCGAGATGACGGAGAAGTACGGGTTCTCGGTGGTGGCGCCGATGAAGGTGACCCAGCGGTTCTCCACGGCGGGCAGCAGGGCGTCCTGCTGGGCCTTGTTGAAGCGGTGGACCTCGTCCACGAACAGCACGGTCTGGCGGCCGGTCATGCCCAGCTCGCGGCGGGCGTTGTCGATGGCCGCGCGGACGTCCTTGACCCCGGCGGAGACGGCGGAGATCTCCACGAAGCGGCGCTGGGTGACGTTGGAGACGACGTAGGCGAGCGTGGTCTTGCCGGTGCCGGGCGGCCCCCACAGGAACAGCGACATGGGAGCCTCGCTCTCGACCAGGCGACGCAGCGGGGTGCCGGGGCCGAGCAGGTGGCGCTGGCCGATCACCTCGTCGAGGGTGCGCGGGCGCATGCGCACCGCCAGGGGCTGCGGGGTGGCGTCCTCGGCGGCCGAGTCGAACAGGCTATCCACAACGTGAGATTACAGGCCCCAAACCGCCCTCGCGCCCGAGTCCCCTGCCAGGAAGCAGAAGTAGCCGGCCACGGCGGCCAGCACGACCGTGAGCCCGGACAGGACCAGCGAGACGGGACGGCCGAAGCGGTCGCGCCCGACGGAGTCGCGGGCCGGGCGGGTGGCGTGCACCAGCAGCAGCGTGACGGCGGCCAGGCCCGACGCCGACAGCAGCAGCGGGGTGGCGAAGCTCTCGTGCGTGGCGATGGCCCGGCCGAGGCCGCCCTCGGCGGTGGCGAAGCGGGCCTCCTTCAGCCGCTCGCCGCTCTCCTTGGCCGCGAACACGGCCACGGGCCCGGCCAGGGAGAGCAGGACCGCGGCCCAGGCGACGTACGGACGCCACCGCGGCACCAGCGCGTGGACCACCGCCACCGCGGCGAGCAGCGGCACCAGCACGACGGCGAAGTGGATGACGAGCGCGTGGGCCGGCAGGCCCAGGATCTGGTCGAACATGACGACTCCTTTGTGCTCTTTTCATCTACGCGTGGGAGCACGATAAGGTTCGCGGCCCCATCCGTCGCACATCACGGCTTTTGCCACTTACATCCGGCACATACCGAGGGCCGGTAGCATGCGCGGAGTTGTTTGGTCATGTGTCGGCAAAGATGAAGGAGACATGCGGTGAGCGGCGAAGACCGCAAGAGCGACCTCGCGCGGGAGCACAAGGAGCGGCAGGAGAAGCGCGCGGCGGCCGAGGGCTCCTCCAAGGCGAAGCGGAACGCCTTCATCGGCGCGGGCGTGGCTGTGGTGGTGGTGGCCGGCGGCATCTTCGCCGCGACCACCCTGAGGGGCGGCGACGGGCCGGACCCCGCCGCGGCGGAGAGCTCGGCCTCCGCGTCGGCGTCGGCATCGCCCTCGGCGTCGCTGCCGATCGCGCCGACGACGACCGCGGCGGCCGGGCCGGTGACGTGCACGTACAAGCGTGACGACTCCGTCCCGAACAAGTTCGTGGGCCTGCCGGGCAAGAAGCCCAACATGAAGCTGAAGAAGATGACGATCAACTTCAACCGCGGCAAGGTCGTCGTCGACCTGATGACCGACGCGGCCCCGTGCACGGTCAACTCGCTCAGCTTCCTCAGCAAGAAGCACTTCTACGACAACATGAAGTGCCACCGGCTGGTCACCCCGGACGTCGCCGGCGTGCACCTGCTGCAGTGCGGCGACCCGCAGGCCAAGGCCGACGGCAAGAACCCGACCGACGGCCAGGGCACCTCGGGCTACGTCTACTCCGACGAGAACGTCGAGATCCCGCCGGCCAAGGGCGTGGTCTTCATGTCCCAGCCGGGCGACTCGATGGGTCAGAACAACAGCCAGTTCGTCTTCTCGCTGTCGGACGAGAACACGCAGCTCGGCGCGGGCTTCTCCACCGTCGGCGTGGTCAGCGAGGGCATGGACATGCTGCTCGGCCTGGCCAAGAACGGCCAGGACCTCATCGTGAACGAGGCCGACATCACCGGCGACGGCGGCACCACCGCCCCCAAGAAGCCGGTCATCATCAAGAGCATCACGTTCTCCTGACCAGCGCGCGGAAGAAGCCGGCGGGGCGCTCGCCCCGCCGGCTTCTCTCATGCCGGGCCCGGATCAGTCCTTGCGCGGCGCGGCGTCGACGCCCGCCTCCTTGCGCTGCCCCGCCGTGATGGGCGTGGGCGCGCCGGTCAGCGGGTCGAAGCCGGAAGCCGTCTTGGGGAAGGCGATGACGTCGCGGATCGACTCGCCGCCGGCCAGCAGCATGCAGATGCGGTCCCAGCCGTAGGCGATGCCGCCGTGCGGCGGCGGGCCGTACTTGAACGCCTCCAGCAGGAAGCCGAACTTGCTCTCGGCCTCCTCCTTGGAGATGCCGAGCACGTCGAAGACGCGCTGCTGCATCTCGGCCCGGTGGATACGGATCGAGCCGCCGCCGATCTCCATGCCGTTGCAGACCATGTCGTAGGCGTAGGCCAGCGCCTCGGCCGGGTGGTCCTGGAAGTTGTCGGCCCACTCGGGCTTGGGGCCGGTGAACGGGTGGTGCACGGCCGTCCAGCCGCCCTCGCCGTCCTCCTCGAACATGGGGGCGTCCACGACCCACAGGAACGACCACTGCGACTCGTCGATGAGCCCGCAGCGGCGGCCGATCTCCAGCCGGGCCGCGCCGAGCAGGTCGCGGGCGGCGTTGCGGGCGCCCGCGGCGAAGAAGATCGCGTCACCGGGGGCGGCGCCGACCTTGGCGGCCAGCCCGGACAGCTCCTCCTCCGACAGGTTCTTGGCGACCGGGCCGCCGAGCGTGCCGTCCTCCTGCACCAGCACGTAGGCCAGGCCCTTGGCGCCGCGCGAGCGGGCCCACTCCTGCCAGCCGTCGAGCTCCTTGCGGGTCTGCGAGGCGCCGCCCGGCATGACGACCGCGCCGACGTAGTCGGCCTGGAAGACGCGGAAGGTGGTGCCCGCGAAGTAGGAGGTCATCTCGACCAGCTCCTGGCCGAAGCGCAGGTCGGGCTTGTCGGAGCCGTAGCGGGCCATGGCCTCGGCGTACGTCATGCGCGGCAGCGGCGTCGGCACCTCGTAGCCGGCGAGCTCCCGCCACAGGCGGGCGATCAGCGTCTCGCCGACCTGGATGACGTCCTCCTGGTCGACGAAGGACATCTCGACGTCGATCTGGGTGAACTCCGGCTGCCGGTCGGCGCGCAGGTCCTCGTCGCGGTAGCACTTGGCGAGCTGGTAGTAGCGCTCCAGCCCGGCGACCTGCAGGAGCTGCTTGAACAGCTGCGGCGACTGCGGCAGGGCATACCAGTTGCCGGGCTGCAGGCGCACGGGCACGAGGAAGTCGCGGGCGCCCTCGGGCGTGGAGCGGGTGAGCGTCGGGGTCTCGACGTAGACGAAGCCGAGCTCGTTCATGACCTCGTTGGCGAGGTAGGTGGCCTTGGAGCGCACCCGCATGGCGTGGGCCACCTGCTGGCGGCGTACGTCGAGGTAGCGGTACTTCAGCCGCGCCTCCTCCGACACCCCCACGTTGCCCTCGATCGGGAACGGCAGCGGCGCCGACTCGCTCAGCACCTCGACGGTGTCGGCGACGACCTCGATCTTCCCGGTGGGCAGCTCGGGGTTCTCGTTGCCCTCCGGGCGCAGGCGCACCTCCCCGACGACCTTCACGCAGTATTCGGCGCGCAGGTCGTGGGCGTGGTCCTCCTCGCGGAAGACCACCTGCGCCGAGCCGGAGGCGTCGCGCAGGTCGATGAAGACCACGCCGCCATGGTCGCGGCGGCGGGCCACCCAGCCCGCGAGCGTCACCTTCTGCCCGGCGTGCTCCTCGCGGAGCGACCCGGCCGTATGCGTGCGGATCACTGCACTTTCCCCTTCAAGACGTCCACGACCTGGGCCAGCGGCACCTCGGTCTGGTCTGCTGTGGTCAGGTCCTTCACTTGCACGGCCCGGGCCGCGAGGTCGCGCTCGCCCAGGATCAGGGCGAAGCGGGCGCCGGAACGGTCGGCTCCCTTCATCGCGCCCTTGAGCCCCTTGCCGCCGAAGGCCATGTCGGCGGCGACGCCGGCCGCGCGCAGGTCGTTCACGAGGGTGAACATGGCGCGGGCCGCTTCGTCGCCCAGCGCCACACCGTACACCTCGCAGCGGGCGGGGGTGGCGGGCTCGACGCCCTCGCGTTCCAGGGCGATGACGGTGCGGTCGAGGCCGAGCCCGAAGCCGATGCCGGGCAGCGCGGGCCCGCCGATGGCCTCGGACAGGCCGTCGTAGCGACCGCCGCCGCCGATGCCGGACTGCGCGCCGAGCAGCGGGTGGTCGAACTCGAACGTGGTGCGCGTGTAGTAGTCGAGCCCGCGCACCAGCCGCGGGGAGTCCTCCCACGGGATGCCGAGGTCGGCCAGGAGCTGCTTGACCCGGTCGTGGTAGGACTTGCAGCCGGCGCACAGGTGGTCGCCGATGAGCGGCGCGTCCGCGAGCTGCTCCTGCACCTCGGGCCGCTTGTCGTCGAGCACGCGCAACGGGTTGATCTCGATGCGGGCGCGGGTGGCCTCGTCGAGGTCGAGCGCGCGCAGGAACTCCTGCAGCCGGGCGCGGTAGATCGGGCGGCACTCGCGGCAGCCCAGCGAGTTGAGCAGCAGGCGGACCTGGGTGAGGCCCAGCGTGGTGTACCACTGCCAGGCGAGCGCGATCGTCTCGGCGTCGACGGCGGGGTCCTCGCTGCCGATGGCCTCCAGGTCGAGCTGGTAGAACTGGCGGTAGCGGCCCTCCTGGGGCGCCTCGGCGCGGAAGACCGGGCCGTCGGTCCACACCTTGACAGGGAGCTGGCCGCGGTGCAGGCCGTGCTCCAGGACCGCGCGCAGCACGCCGGCGGTGAACTCCGGGCGCAGCGTGAGCGAGCGTCCGCCGCGGTCGGTGAAGGTGTACATCTCCTTGCTCACGACGTCGGTGGACTCGCCGACGCCACGGGCGAAGAGCTGGGTGTCCTCGAAGACCGCGGTCTCGAGGTAGGAGTAGCCCGCGCGCCTGGCCGTCTCGGCGAACGCGGCGCGGATCGCGTAGAACGTCGACGCCTGCGGCGGGACGTATTCCTTGACGCCTTTTGGTGCTTGGAAGCTCATTAGATCCCTCGTGTGGGACCGGCGTGCGGCGCTGCTTCCTTCAGGTAGGGGTTGGTCGCGCGCTCGCGGCCGATCGTGGTCTGTGGTCCGTGGCCCGGCAACACGACCGTATCGTCCGGCAGCGGCAGACACTTGGTAGCCAGGCTGCGCAGGATGGTCGGATAGTCGCCGCCGGGAAGATCGGTGCGGCCGATGGAGCCGGCGAACAGCAGGTCGCCCGAGAACATCACGTCGTCCGAGGGCAGCCGGAAGCTCACCGACCCCCTGGTATGGCCGGGGGTGTGGTCCACGACGAGCTCCAGGCCGGCCAGCTCCAGCACGGCGCCGTCGCTCAGCTCGCGTACGTCGTCGGGCTCGCTGAGGGTGATGCCGCCGAACAGCGCGGCGCTCTCGCGGGAGAAGCCGGCGCCGGGGTCGCTGAGCAGGTGGCGGTCGTCCGGGTGGATCCAGGCCGGCACGTCGCGGGCGCCGCAGACGGGGGCCACCGACCAGACGTGGTCGAGGTGGCCGTGGGTGAGGATCACGGCGACCGGCTTGAGCCGGTGCTCGCGCAGCAGGTCGTCGACGCCTTCGGCGGCGTCCTGGCCCGGATCGACGATCACGCACTCCTCGCCGGCCGCGGGCGCGACGACGTAACAGTTGGTCTGGAAGCCCCCTGCGGGGAAGCCGGCGATGAGCATCTGCCTCAGGTGATCTCGTCGAAAAGCCAATGGGAATGTAACCGAAGGGTACCGGTGCGGGTCGCCGGGCTGCGAATCATTACCCATTGGCCGATACGATTCGCCCACCTTGGTTGATTGACTATGGGAGGCAAAGCGGTGGCCACGGGGAAGGACCGGCAGAAGCAGCTGGCGCGTGAGCACTACGAGCGGCAGATGCAGCGCCGTCTCGAGCGCGAGCAGAAGGCCAAGCGCACGGCGATCATCGGCTCGACCGTGGGCGTGGTGATCGTGGTCGGCGGAATCGTGGCCGCGGTCGCGCTCCTGGGCGGCGGCGGCACGGGCACGGAGGCGGCCTCCTCGCCGAGCGCCTCGGCGGCCGAGACCGCCTCGGCCTCGGCGAGCACGGGGCCCAAGCCGTACGACGCGGCCACGGGCACCTGCGACTACGTCAAGGACGCCACAGGCGGCACGGTCAAGGACGTCGGCATGCCGCCGACGAAGGTCAAGACCACTCCCGCCAAGAAGACCATGACGCTCAAGACCAACCTGGGCGACGTCGTGGTCGAGCTCGACAACGCCAAGGCCCCCTGCACGACCAACTCGCTGGAGTTCCTGGCGAAGAAGAAGTACTACGACGGCAGCAAGTGCCACCGGCTGGGCAGCGAGAAGTTCCCCATGCTGCAGTGCGGCGACCCGACGGCCAAGGCCGACGGCAAGAGCCAGGACGGCGCGGGCGGCCCCGGCTACGTGATGGCCGAGGAGAACCTCGACGGAGCCCAGTACAAGCGCGGCGTCATGGCGATGGCCAAGACCAGCGCGCCCGGCACCACGGGAAGCCAGTTCTTCCTGGTGTTCGGTGACATCCAGCTCACCCCCGATTACACCCCAGTGGGTACGATCACGAAGGGTCTCGACATCCTGGACAAGGTGAACAAAGCGGGCGTCATTGCCGACATGGGCGACGGGACCGGGGCGCCGAAGGAAACCATGGAAATCAAAGACGTGACAATCGCCAGCAAGAGCTGACGTAATACAAACTAGGGACGAAGTAGTCCCGAAGGGTCTGATGGAGAGTGCGGGAGGACACGGTGAGCACCGACCCGTGGGGCCGGGTAGACGACGACGGCACCGTCTACGTGCGTACGGCTGAGGGAGAACGGGCCGTCGGCTCCTGGCAGGCCGGTGAACCCGAAGAGGCACTGGCCTACTTCCATCGCAAGTACGACGAGCTGGCGGGCCAGGTTCAGCTGCTCGAGCAGCGGGTGCGGGGCACCGACCTGGCTCCGGCCCAGGCCGAGGCCAGCATCGCCAAGCTGCGCGAGGCGGTCGCCGACGCCCACGCGATCGGCGACCTGCAGGCGCTGACGGCGCGCCTCGACGGCCTGACCGAGCTGGTCGCCCAGCGCCGCGAGGAGGTCAAGGCGGCCCGCGAGCAGGCGCGCGCCGAGGCGAGGACGGTCAAGGAGCGCATCGTCGCCGAGGCCGAGCGCATCGCGGACGAGACCACCCACTGGAAGTCCGGCGGCGAGCGGCTGCGCCAGCTCGTCGAGGAGTGGAAGGCCGCCGACCGCATCGACCGGGTCACCGAGGCCGCGCTGTGGAAGCGGCTCTCGGCCGCCCGCACGGCCTTCGCCAAGCGGCGCAAGCAGTACTTCGCCGGCCTGGACGAGCAGCGCGAGGGCGTGCGCTCGACCAAGGAGCGCATCGTCGCCGAGGCAGAGGCGCTGTCCGGCTCCACCGACTGGGGCCCCACCGCGGCGGTCTACCGCGAGCTGATGCAGCAGTGGAAGAGCGCCGGCCGGGCCTCGCGCGAGGTCGAGGACGAGCTGTGGGGCCGATTCAAGGCCGCCCAGGACCAGTTCTTCCAGGCCCGTTCCGCGGTCTTCGCCGAGCGCGACGCCTCGCTGGCCGCCAACGCGCAGGTCAAGGAGGAGCTGCTGGCCGAGGCGGAGAAGATCCTGCCGGTCACGGACGCCCGCGCGGCGCGCGGGGCGCTGCGCCACCTCCTGGAGCGCTGGGAGGCCGCAGGACCGGTGCCGCGCGAGCAGCGCGACCGCCTGGAGGGCGGGCTGCGCCGCGTGGACGAGGCCGTTCGCAAGGCCGAGGACGCCGAGTGGAAGCGCTCCAACCCCGAGGCCAGGGCCCGCGCGCAGAGCACGGTCGACCAGCTCCGCACCTCGATCGAGCAGCTGGAGAAGCGGCTGTCCAAGGCGCAGGCGGCCGGCCGCGCCAAGGACGTCAAGGAGGCCGAGGAGGCCCTGATCGCCCGCCGCTCCTGGCTGGAGGAGGCCGAGCGCACGCTGGCCGAGTTCAGCTGACCAGCGGGTAGGGCGGCGCGCCGGCCGATCCGGCCGGAGCGCCGCGTCACGGCCCTGCTCGGCTCTGCTTTCCGCCCGATCACGGGGAATCGGGCGGCACGCGGCCCATCCCGCGATCTAGGCTGACCGCATGGATCCGGTCAGTGTCGCGCGTGCTCTCGTCGAGGAGCTGTTCCCCGGCGCCTTGTACGCCTTCGTCGGCGGCAGCGTGCTCACCGAGCGCCGCACCAGCACCTCCGACCTCGACGTCGTCGTGGTGCTCGACGGCCTGCCCACGCCCTACCGCGAGTCGCTGCGCTGGCGGGGATGGCCGGTCGAGCTGTTCGTCAACAGCGAGACGAGCCTGCGCGCCTACCTCGACCGCGACTTCGACCGGCGGCAGCCGAGCCTGGCGCGCATGTGCGCCGAGGGCGCGGTGCTGACCGACCGCACCGGCGGCCGGGCCAGCGACCTGCAGGCGGCGCTGGGTGAGCGCCTGGCGGCCGGGCCGGGCGGGCTCAGCGACGGCGAGGCCGCGCGGGCCCGCTACGTGCTGTCCGACCTGCTGGACGACCTCGCGGGCGCGGGCGATCCCGGCGAGCGGGCGTTCGTCGCCTGGCAGGTGGTCCAGGACACCGCCCGGCTCGCGCTCGGGTTCGGCCGGCGCTGGCAGGGCAGCGGCAAGTGGCTGCTGCGGGAGCTGCGGGCACACGATCCTGAGCTGGCCGAACGGCTGCTGGACGCCCGCGACGACCCCGCCCGCCTGGCCGCCGTCGCCTCCGGCGTCCTCGAACGGGCGGGAGGGCGCCTCTGGGAGGGCTACCGGGTCGAGGGCGACCCCTTCCACCGGCCGCTGCGTCACGTGCCCGCAGCGTCGCTCTCGGCCGAGACGGCGCAGAGTCCCGGCATGCGCCGGCTGGCCGCTGTCAGCGGCGCGAGCGCCGGCTCCGAGCGGCTGTGGATGGGCCAGACGCACGTCGCGCCCGCCACCCGCTCCGCCGACCACCACCACGGGGCCTCCGAAACCGCGATCTACGTCGTCAGCGGCACGCCGTCGTTCGTGTTCCTGCGCGACGGCGAGGAGGTGCGGCTGGAGACCGGGCCCGGCGACTACGTGTTCGTGCCGCCGTACGTGCCGCACCGCGAGGAGAACCCCGACCCCGAGCGGGAGGCCGTGGTCGTCATCGCGCGCAGCACCCAGGAGGCGATCGTGGTCAACCTCCCCGACCTGCGCCCCCGCTGAGGAGACCGCTCAGCCGCCGGCGCCGCTCACGCGGTAGACGTCGAAGACGCCCTGGATGTTGCGTACGGCCTTGAGCACGTGACCCAGGTGCTTCGGGTCGCCCATCTCGAAGGTGAACTTGCTGATCGCCACCCGGTCGCGGGACGTCGTGACCGAGGCGCTCAGGATGTTGACGTGCTGGTCGGACAGCGTGCGGGTGACGTCGGACAGCAGCCGCGGCCGGTCCAGCGCCTCGACCTGGATGGCCACCAGGAAGACGCTGTCGTCGCTGGGCGACCAGCTCACCTCCACCAGCCGGTCGGGCTGCGACTTGAGCTGCTGGACGTTGGTGCAGTCCGAACGGTGCACGGACACGCCGTGGCCGCGGGTGACGAAGCCGACGATGTCGTCGCCGGGCACCGGCGTGCAGCACTTCGACAGGCGCACCCACACGTCGGCGTCGCCCGCCACGACCACGCCCGCGCCGCCCCCGCCGCGGGGACGCCCGCGCAGCCGGGTGGGCAGCGAGGTCTCGGCGATGTCCTCCTCGGCGCTGTCGACACCGCCGATCGAGGCGACCAGCTTCTGCACCACGGCCTGGGCCGCGATGTGGCCCTCGCCGACGGCCGCGTAGAGGGCCGAGACGTCCGAGTAGCGCAGGTCGCGGGCGAGCGCCAGCAGCGACTCCCCCGACATCAGCCGCTGCAGCGGCAGGCCCTGCTTGCGCATGGCCCGGCCGATGGCCTCCTTGCCCGCCTCGATCGCGGTCTCGCGGCGCTCCTTCGAGAACCACTGCCGGATCTTGTTGCGGGCCCGGCCCGACTTGACGAACTTCAGCCAGTCGCGCGACGGCCCCGCGTCCGGCGACTTGGAGGTGAAGATCTCGACGGTGTCGCCGTTGCCGAGGCGCGACTCCAGCGGCACCAGCCGCCCGTTGACGCGGGCCCCGATGCAGCGGTGGCCCACCTCGGTGTGCACCGCGTAGGCGAAGTCGACCGGCGTCGCCCCCTCGGGCAGGGCGATGACCTGGCCCTTCGGGGTGAACACGTAGACCTCGGAGACCGACAGGTCGAAGCGCAGCGACTCCAGGAACTCGCCAGGGTCGGCGGTCTCCTTCTGCCAGTCGAGGAGCTGGCGCAGCCAGGCCATGTCGTTGCCCGGCTTGACCTTGCCGCCGGCGCCGGCGACGCCGACCTCCTCTTTGTACTTCCAGTGGGCGGCGACGCCGTACTCGGCCCTGTGATGCATCGAGTGGGTGCGGATCTGCAGCTCCACCGGCTTGCCCTCGGGGCCGATGACCGTCGTGTGCAGCGACTGGTACATGTTGAACTTGGGCATCGCGATGTAGTCCTTGAACCGTCCAGGCACCGGGTTCCACCGGGCGTGGATGGTGCCGAGCGCCGCGTAGCAGTCGCGGACGGTGTCGACGAGGACGCGGATGCCCACCAGGTCGTAGATGTCGTCGAAGGCGACGTCCCTGGCGATCATCTTCTGGTAGACCGAGTAGTAGTGCTTCGGCCGGCCCTTGACCACCGCGCGGATCCTCGCCTCGCGCAGGTCGCCGGAGACCTTCTCGATGACCTCCTGCAGGAACAGGTCGCGGCGCGGGGCCCGCTCCGACACCATGCGCGCGATCTCGTCGTAGCGCTTGGGGTAGAGCATGGCGAACGCGAGGTCTTCAAGCTCCCACTTGATGGTGTTCATGCCCAGGCGGTGGGCCAGCGGGGCGAAGATCTCCAGCGTCTCGCGGGACTTCTGGTGGCGCTTGTGCTCCGGCAGATAGCGCATGGTGCGCATGTTGTGCAGGCGGTCGGCCAGCTTGATGATCAGCACGCGGATGTCGCGGGACATCGCCACGACCATCTTGCGCACGGTCTCGGCCTGGGCCGCGTCGCCGAACTTGACCTTGTCGAGCTTGGTCACGCCGTCGACCAGCGAGCCGATGGTGTCGCCGAAGTCGGCGCGCAGCTCGTCGAGGCTGTAGGCGGTGTCCTCGACGGTGTCGTGCAGCAGCGCCGCGCACAGCGTCTCGTCGTCGGTGCCGAGCTCGGCCAGGATCGTGGCCACGGCCAGCGGGTGCGTGATGTAGGGGTCGCCCGACTTCCGCTTCTGGTCGCGGTGGTGGTAGGCGGCCACGTCATAGGCCCGCTCGATGACGCGCAGGTCGGCCTTGGGATGGGTGGCCCGGACCGTACGGAACAGCGGCTCCAGCACCGGGTTCATGGCCCCGCCCCCGAAGCGCCGGCGGCGCGCGGCGGGGGCGCCGGACGGCTCGGCACCGCCGGAGTCGGTTATGTCGGGCACGACCGCATCACGGGGCACTCAGACTCCTCCCGCAATGGCTCCTCACGCACATGGCTCCTCACGCTCGGGTCCAGATGCACCAGTGTATCCAGGTGGCGAACCCAAGCCGTCGGCGGCCGGGCTCAGACGATCACCAGGGAGTGCACCGGTATTCCGTCCAAACGCTCGCGGCCCTCCAGAAATGCCAGCTCCATCAGGACCGCGATGCCGACGACCTCACCACCGGCCCGACGCACCAGCTCCACGGCCGCCTGGGCCGTGCCGCCGGTGGCCAGCACGTCGTCGACGATCAGGACCCGGTCGCCCGGGGTGAACGCGTCGCGGTGCACCTCGATCGTCGCCGAGCCGTACTCCAGATCGTAGGACTCCTCAAGCGTGGCGGCGGGCAGTTTCCCCTTCTTGCGCACGGGGACGAAGCCGGCGGCCGCGCGGTAGGCCACCGGGGCGGCCAGGATGAAGCCACGGGCCTCGATGCCGACGATCTTGTCGACCTCGTACAGGCCGGCCAGTCCGTCCACGACCGCCGCCATCGCCACCGGGTCGCCGAGGAGCGGAGTGATGTCCTTGAACATGACGCCCGGCTTGGGATAGTCGGGGACGTCCCTGATCCGGTCAAGGATCATCGTGCTCAGCTCGCTCATGCCGTCTCCCTCGCTTGTCTCCGCCGGCGGCCGGAGGCCCGGCACCATGATGGTGCATTCCGGCCCTCACCCGGACCATCGATCCCGCCCGCCCGCTCCCCGGACCATCGGTCCTGCCGCCCTCTCCCCCCGGACCATCGATCCCGTCCGCCCGCTCTCCCGGCCGGCCGTCCCACCGCGCTCCGCCGGATCCGTGGGTCGGCGCCCCCGCTCCAGAACGCGCCAGACGGGGCTCAGGGCCGTTCTCAGGTCCTCCGGGACGTTGCGGGACGTCCTGGACCGTCCGGAACATCCCGCGGCGTCCCCTGCCATCCCAGGGCGTCCCGCGGGACACCCTGGACACGGCGACGCCCCCGCTCCACCTGGGAGCGGGGGCGTCGGCGAGTCGAACGGCCGGAGCCGCGGGTCAGCCCTTGGCTACCGCAGCGCCTCTGGGCCCGCCCTTCGCCCCTTTGCCCGAGCCCTTCGTGGAGGCCAGCCGCTTGGCGATGGCCTGGTACTTCGGCTCGCGCTCCTTCAGCGTGACCAGCAGCGGCGTCGCCACGCACAGCGAGGAGTAGGTGCCGACGACCATGCCCACGAACAGGGCCAGCGAGAGGTCCTTCAGCGTGCCCGCGCCGAGCAGCGTGGTGCCGATGAACAGGATCGCCGCCACCGGCAGGATCGCGACCAGCGAGGTGTTGAGCGACCGGATCAGCGTGTGGTTGAGCGCGTTGTTGGCCGCCATCGAGTACGTCATCTTCGACGTGTGCCCCAGCTTGGCCGTGACCTCCTTGATCATGTCGAACACCACGACCGCGTCGTAGAGCGAGTAACCGAGGATGGTCAGGAAGCCCAGCAGCGTCGCCGGCGTCACTTCGAAGCCCGACCAGGCGTAGATGCCCGCCGTGATGACCAGGTCGTGGACGAGCGCGACGATGGCGCCGAGCGCCATCTTCGGCTCGAACGCCATCGACAGGTAGAGGATGATCGCGAGCATGAACACGCCGAGGCCGATCCAGGCCTTCTGCGACACCTCGCCGCCCCAGGTGGCGCCGATGGCCTGCACGCTGACGTCGCCGGCCGGGACGTTGAAGTCCTTGGCGATGGCGGACTGCACCTCGGCCCGGTGGCCTTCCTCCAGGGTCTCGGTGGTCACCCGCCAGCCGTCACCGGCCGACTGGACGATCACCTGGTGCACGCCCTCGTCCTGGATGTCCTCACGGACCTGCTCCACGGTGAGGGTCTGGGACGTCTTGAACGAGAAGACCGTGCCGCCTCTGAACTCCACGCCCAGGTTGAGCCCGTTGAGCAGCAGCCCGATGATCGAGACGAGCAGCAGCGCGCCCGACAGGCTGTACCAGAGCCTCCACTTGCCGACGAAGTCGACGTCGATCTCGCCCCGGTAGAGGCGACGCGCGAGTCCCATCTCAGGCCTCCAGCGGGGTGGTCGGGCGGGCGCCGCCGGTGGCGTCGCTCATGCGTTCGGCGTCGAGCCCGGACAGCGGATGGCCCTTGGCGAAGAACTTCAGCCTCGCCAGCAGGGCGATGAACGGCTTGGTGAACAGGAACACCACCACGATGTCGATGAGCGTGGTCAGGCCCATCGCGAAGGCGAACCCGGCCACACCGCCCACCGCCAGGAAGTACAGCACGATCGCGGCGATGAACATGACGGCGTCGGCGATGAGGATCGTACGCCGGGCGCGGACCCAGGCCACCTCGACGGCCGCCCGCAAGGTGCGGTGGCCCTCTTTCATCTCGTCACGTATGCGTTCGAAGTAGACGATGAAGGAGTCGGCGGTGATGCCGATCGAGACCACCAGGCCGATGATGTGCGGCAGCGACAACCGGAAGTTGGCGTTGTGGCCGAGCACGACCACCGAGCAGTACGTGATGATCGTCGCCACCACGAGGCTCAGGACCGCCACGATGCCGAGGCCCCGGTAGTAGAGCATGGAGTAGATCACCACGAGCGCCAGACCGATGACGCCGGCGATCAGACCTCCTTTGAGCTGGTCCTGGCCGAGCGTCGAGGAGACGGTGTCGATGGAGCTGCGGTTGAACTTCAGCGGCAGCGCGCCGTACTTGAGCTGGTCGGCCAGGGTGGTGGCGCTGGCCTGGTCGAAGCCGCCGGTGATCTCGGCCCGGCCGCCCGGGATCGGGCTGATGATGTTGGGCGCGGTGATGACCACGCCGTCGAGGACGACCGCCACTTTGTTGCGCGGGTCCTGCGAGTTGTAAGCCTTCTGCGTGAGGTCGGCCCAGGCGCCCGCGCCCTTGCTCTTGAAGTCGAGCTGGACGACCCACTCGGTGGTGCCCTGGCGGATGCCGGCGCTGGCGGTGTCGATGTCGGTGCCGACGACCTTGGCTACGTCGAGGACGTACTTGTAGCTGCCGTCGGCCTCGCAGCCGGCGTACTGCTTGTTGGGGTCGTCCTGGACGCCCTGGCCGCGGTTGGCCGGGTCGGCGCAGTTGAGCTTGTTGAACTGGGCCAGCACCGCCGGGTCGATGCCCTCGGGGTTGACGCCCTGGTTCTGCTCCTGGGCGGGCGGGGTGCTCGCCTGCTGCGACGGCGACGCGCTCGGCGTGGCGCCGGCGTTCTGCTTGGCGCCTTTGTCGTTCTGGCCCTGGGCGCTCCGCGTGGCCGACGGTTCGGCCGGCGCGGAGGCGCTCGGGGTCGGCGCGGTCAGCGCCGACGACAGGGCTTTGCCGGTGGGCGAGGCGCTGGGCGCCGGGCCGGCCGACCGGGAGGAGCGGGGCTGGGACGGCTGCGTCGACGGCACGCCCGTCCCCGTCGCCGACGGAGCGGCGCTCGGGGAGGGGGCGTTGGTCGCGAGGTCCTGCGGGATCTGCGTGGCCTCCATCGCGAGCACCTGGCGGAAGCGCAGCTCCGCGGTGGTGGCGACCAGCTTGATGGCCTCGCTCTGCCCGACGCCGGGGATGGAGATGATGATGTTGTCGCCGGACTTGGCGACCTCCGCGTCGGAGATGCCGGTGCCGTTGACCCGGTCGCGGATGATGTTGACCGCACGGTCAAGGATCTCCTCCGGAGGACTCGCGTTGTTGAGAGTCACCGGAGACAGAGTCACCGTCGTTCCGCCGGCGAGATCGAGCCCCAGCTTCGGCGTGAACGCCTTCTGCAGGAACATCGTCGCGCCCATGGCGAGGATAAACGCCAGCAGCACCAGGAGCGTGCGCCCTGGTCGGCTGTGGCGGCTGGTCGGTCGGGCCACTGGTCGTCAGTTCTTTCGGATAGAGGATTTGTCGCGTGCTCAATCACGTCGCTTGGTGCTGGAGTCCTCACCGTTGTGATCAGCGGCGATGTCGGACTCGTTCTTCTTCTCATCGACGGCCTCGTCGGTGGCCACCGGCTCGCCGGCCAGAGCGTCACCCGGGGCGACGACACGACCGATGGCGGCCTTGACCCAGCGCGTCTCCACGCCCGGCGCGACCTCGAGGATCACATCCTCATTGTCCACGGCGACGACGGTGGCGAACAGCCCGGTCGTCGTCATGACGCGGCTGCCCGGCGTCAGGCTGTTCTGCATCTGGATCGCCTCTTGCTGGCGCTTGCGCTGGGGGCGGATCAGCAGGAAGTAGAACACCACCACCAGAAGGATCAGCGGCAGGATGCTTCCGAGTTGTCCCATGTCCATAAGGGGCGACCTTCCATCGTCGTACAAGGATTTGACACTGGCCTCGCGCCGGAAATTCCGTGCGTTGCGTCGGGCCGCGCCGCCTCAGCCCGTCAGCCTACACAGCCAGCCAAGCCACGGAGTGTAGGCGCTTGTTGCGAAACGCGGCAACGAGGCAGCGTTTCGGCGCGCGGGGAAGTTCCCGATTTGAGATGGTTGCAACCGATCTGTGATCAGTCCATGACGACCGCCCCGAAAGCGTCCGGCGGCGGCGTCAGTCCGAGATGTGTCCAGGCGGCCGCCGTGGCCACCCGGCCACGCGGCGTCCTCGCCAGCAGCCCCTGACGGACGAGGAACGGCTCGGCCACCACCTCGACCGTCTCCGGCTCCTCCCCCACAGCGACCGCAAGCGTGGACAGGCCGACCGGGCCGCCGCCGAACTTCTTCAGCAGCACGCCGAGCACCGCCCGGTCGAGCCGGTCGAGCCCTTCGGGGTCGACCTCGTACAGGTTGAGCGCGGCGGCCGCGATGTCACGGTCGATGACGCCGTCCGCGCGGACGTCCGCGAAGTCGCGCACCCGGCGGAGCAGGCGGTTGGCGATGCGGGGCGTGCCCCGGGAGCGGCGGGCGATCTCGTGCGCGCCGTCGGCGGGCAGCTCCACGCCGAGCAGCCGGGACGAACGGTAGAGCACCTGCTCCAGCTCGGCCGGCTCGTAGAAGTCCATGTGGGCGGTGAAGCCGAACCGGTCGCGCAGCGGCGCGGGCAGCAGCCCGGCCCGGGTGGTCGCGCCGACCAGCGTGAACGGGGCGATGTCCAGCGGGATGGCGGTCGCGCCCGGGCCCTTGCCGACGACGATGTCGACCCGGAAGTCCTCCATGGCGAGGTAGAGCATCTCCTCGGCGGGCCTGGCCATCCGGTGGATCTCGTCGATGAACAGCACCTCGCCCTCGGACAGGGTGGACAGGATGGCGGCGAGATCGCCGGCCCGTTCCAGGGCGGGGCCCGAGGTGATGCGGAGCGGCGCGTTGAGCTCGGCCGCTATGATCATGGCCAGCGTCGTCTTGCCCAGGCCCGGGGAGCCGCTCATCAGCACGTGGTCCGGCGGGCGACGGCGGCGCAGGGCGCTCTCCAGCACCAGGGAGAGCTGCTCGCGCACCCGGGACTGGCCGATGAACTCGTCCAGCCGCTTGGGGCGCAGGGCCGCCTCGATCTGCACCTCGTCGCCGGCGGCGTCGGGTGACACCAGCTCCCGATCAAAACCCACGCCGACCACGCCCTCTCCCGACCTCCGACCTCCGACAAGCCCCCCGCCCGCACGGCACCGCCGAAGCTCTCCGGCCCTTCAGAGCTCCCTCGCCCACGGACACCCGCACTGTCCGCCGCTCGCCCTCCGCACGGAGACCGCTCACGCGGTGGCCGCTCATGCGGTGGCGGGTCGTGTGCTGCCCACTCGTGTGACGGCCGCGCACCTGTCGGTCGCCCATGTGATGGCCGCGCACCTGTCGGCCGCTCGCATGCTGCCCGCCCATGTGACCGCCGCTTACGTGCTGGCCGCCTGTGCAGTGGTCGCGCCCCTGTCGGCTGCTCGCGTGGTGGGCGGGCGGGTGGAGGGTCATCGGGTGCTCAGGGATCGGAGTGCGGCCTTCAGGAGGGCGGCGACCTGGGGCTGGCGACCGGCGGCGAGGTCGGCGTCGGCGACCGGCTCCACGGCGGCGATCGCCTCGTCGGCGTCCTTGCCGGAGTAGCCGAGCCCCACCAGCCCCGAGTGGACCTGCTCGCGCCACACGGCCACCCGCCGCTCGCCGTTGAGCGCGGCGTCGAGGGTCGCCTCCGGCGTGCCGAGGCGGTCCTTCAGCTCCAGCACGATGCGCTGGGCGCCCTTCTGGCCGATGCCCGGCACCTGGGTGAGGGCCTTGAGGTCGGCGCTCGCCACGGCGACGCGCAGCGCGTTGGGCGTGTGGACGGCGAGCATGGCGAGGGCCAGCTTGGGGCCGACGCCGCTCGCGGTCTGCAGCAGCTCGAACACCGCGCGCTCGTCGTCGGTGGCGAAGCCGTAGAGGGTCAGGGACTCCTCGCGCACGACCAGCGACGTGGCCAGCCTGGCCTCCGCGCCGACGCGCAACTGGGCGAGGGTGCCCGGCGCGCAGTGCGTGAGAATGCCGACGCCGCCGACCTCGATGACGGCGGCGTCGGGCGCGATCGCCGTCACCTTCCCTGCCACCGACGCGATCACAGCCTGTCCTCCGCCGCTCGTGAAACGTTCACGGTCACCGACCCTAGACCCCTCGCCCCTGACCCGGCGTCATCCTCTGGCGCCCTTGGGGGTGGCGCGGGCAAGGGCGGCGGCCAGCCGGCTCTGCGCGCCGCCGCGCCACACGTGGCAGATGGCGAGGGCGAGGGCGTCGGCGGCGTCGGCCGGCTTGGGCATCTCCGGCAGGCGCAGCAGCCGGGTGACCATGGCGCCGATCTGCTTCTTGTCGGCGGTGCCGCTGCCGGTGATGGCGGCCTTGACCTCCGAGGGCGTGTGCAGCGCCACGGGCAGCCCGCGCCGCGCCGCGCACAGCACGGCGATGCCGGCGGCCTGGGCGGTGCCCATCACGGTGCGTACGTTGTGCTGGCTGAAGACCCGCTCGACCGCGACCGCGTCGGGCCGGACGTCGTCGAGCCACTGCTCGATGCCCGCCTCGATGCCGACGAGCCGGGTGCCGAGTTCCTCGTCGGCGCCCGTGCGGACCACCCCGACCGCCACCATGGTCAGCGGCGCGCCCGGCCGTCCTTCGACGGCGCCCAGGCCGCACCGGGTCAGCCCCGGATCGACGCCCAACACCCGCACCCGATCGCCCTCCCCGTACGCCGCCGAACATCTGTTCGGCACAAGACATTACCGCGCCGGGCCCGGCCGCGCGACGAGGCGCGGACGGGGAAAGCCCGTCAGAAGTAGTCGAGCATGTACGGCTTGGCGACGAACGCGGCGTCGAGCACCTCGTCGAAGCGCTCGTCGCCGGACATCAGCCCCACGACGCGCAGCGTGCTGGTCGGCACCCCGCAGTAGAGGGCGGACAGGCCGTTCGCCGTGAGCACCGCGGCGGGTGCTCCAGCCACCGGCGTGGCCGTGCCCGAACCGCCCGAGATGTCCAGCCGCCAGGTGCCCTCGCCCCGCACCGGGTCCTGGACGGTGACCACGGCCTCGCAGCTCACGGCGGCCGGATAGCCCCGGCGTTCGACGGCGGCGGCGACGTCCAGCACCCGGAACATCCACCGCTGCTCGGTGACGTGGTCCTGCGAGCGTTCGGGCAGCAGCCACAGGACGGGGTCGTCGGGCGCCAGCGGGGCGATGACGTTCTTGGCGATGGAGGAGGAGGTGCCCACCATCGACCACAACGCCCTGGCCGTCTCGGGCGACCCCGCGACGAGGGTGTCGATCTGGATGTCCTGGCCGTGCCAGCGGTAGATCACGAAGCCGTCGTCGGCGATGTAGCGGAAATCGTCGTCGTCGGCGAGCCACAGCCCCCAGGTGCGCTCGTCGTAGGAGACGGGCCCGCTGGAACGGGCGGCGCCGTGCACCTTGTGCAGGACGGCGATCAGCTCGGCGGCGTCGGCCGGCCCCATCCTGCGCAGCTTGACCTGCCCGGACGGGCGCAGGCCGCGCAGGGCCTCGGCGGGCAGGGTCACCTTGCGCATGCCGCCGGCGTGCTCGTAGCCGAGCGAGCGGTAGATGGGCGTGGTGGCCGGGTAGAGCGCGGACACCGCGTCACCGAGCTCGACGCCCCGCTCGATGACGGCGCGCATGAGCCGGGTGCCGACGCCCCGGCCGCGATCCTCGGGACTGACCGTGACACCCGCGACGCCGGCCATGGGCTGGGGCCGGCCGTGCCACCACTGCGTGAACTGGCGCAGCCGCGCGGCGGCGGTCAGCCGGGAGCCGTCGAAGACGCCCAGGTAGCGTCCTTCGCCGAGCACCGGCGTGACGGCCTGCCGCCAGGTCTCGCTGTCGGCTGGGGCGATCGGGCCGAAGGCCCGCTTACGGAGGTCGAGGACTTGATCGAGGTCGTCGGGGGTCAGGTCGCGAAGTTCCACAACCGACCAACCTACGCAGCGGCGGCCTTCCGGCGCGAGTCGTTTCCGGCCCGGCCGGACGTGCCGTTCGTCACGATCGGCGTCGTGGCGGCTCCGCGCGGGGCGTCACTCGGCGCCCAGGCGCTCCAGCACCGCGTCGCTCACGTCGAAGTTGGCGTAGACGTTCTGGACGTCGTCGCTGTCCTCCAGGGCCTCCACGAGCCGGAACACCTTCTTGGCGCCCTCCTCGTCGAGCGGCACGCTCATCGTGGGCAGGAAACTCGACTCGGCCGAGTCGTAGTCGATGCCCGCGTCCTGCAGCGCCTTGCGCACCGGGACCAGGTCGCCGGCCTCGGAGACGACCTCGAAGGAGTCGCCCAGGTCGTTGACCTCCTCGGCGCCCGCCTCCAGGACGGCCATGAGGACGGTGTCCTCGTCGAGCCCGTCCTGCTTGGGGACGATCACGACGCCCTTGCGGTTGAACATGTAGGAGACCGACCCCGGGTCGGCCAGGGAGCCGCCGTTGCGGGTCAGCGCGACACGCACCTCGGAGGCCGCGCGGTTGCGGTTGTCGGTGAGGCACTCGATGAGCACCGCGACGCCGCCGGGCGCGTAGCCCTCGTACATGATGGTCTGCCAGTCGGCCCCGCCGGCCTCCAGACCACCGCCGCGCTTACGGGCCCGCTCGATGTTGTCGTTGGGCACCGAGTTCTTCTTGGCCTTGAAGATGGCGTCGAAGAGCGTGGGGTTGGCGTCGGGGTCAGGGCCACCGGTGCGGGCCGCCACTTCGATGTTCTTGATGAGCTTGGCGAACAGCTTGCCGCGCTTGGCGTCGAGCGCGGCCTTCTTGTGCTTCGTCGTCGCCCATTTGGAGTGGCCGGACATTACTTAGAGCTCCCTAACCATGTCTACGAAGTATCGGTGCACGCGCGTGTCCCCGGTGAGCTCAGGATGGAACGACGTCGCGAGCAACGGACCTTGACGGACCGCGACGATCCTACTCCCAGGCTCGCACTTGGCCAGCACCTCGACATCACCGCCGATGGATTCGACCCACGGCGCGCGGATGAAGACGGCGTGCACGCGCTCCCCCGCGAAGTCCAGGTCCGACTCGAACGAGTCCACCTGGCGGCCGAACGCGTTGCGCCTGACCACCATGTCGATGCCGCCGACCGTCTGCTGCCCCGCGATGCCGTCCTCGATCCGGTCGGCCAGCATGATCATGCCGGCGCAGGAGCCGTAGGCGGGCATGCCTTCCTTGATCCGCAGGCGCAGCGGTTCGAGCAGGTCGAAGATGTCGGCGAGCTTCCACATGGTGGTGGACTCCCCGCCGGGGATGACGAGGGCGTCGACCGCGTCCAGCTCGGCGGGCCTGCGCACGGCGACGGCCGTCGCGCCTGCCTCCTGGAGCATGCGCTGGTGCTCGTGCACGTCTCCCTGGAGAGCGAGTACACCGATCGTGGGCACAGTCGATCCTTCCGTCCGGGTGCGGATTTCAGCTATTCAACACCAGCGCGGCCCCGCATCTTCCTGCTGGGGCCGCCGGTTCCGCGCGAGAAGGGCTCAGCGGGCGGGGGCCGCCACGACGTCCTGCCTGGTGTGATCGGCGTCCACGCGGACGAGTGTCCGCAGGTGGTGCCGACGCAGGTAGAGGACCATCATGCCGACGAAGCAGCAGACGGCGCCCAGCACGTACGGCACCGCCACCCCGATGTCCTCGCCCAGCTTGGTGGCGATGAACGGGGCCAGCGCGCCGCCCATCCAGCGGACGAAGTTGTAGCCAGCGGAGGCGACGGGCCGGGGCGCGTCGGAGACCTCCATGGCCGACTCGGTGAAGACGGTGTTGTTCAGCCCGATGGGGATGCCGGACAGGACGACGCACACGACGACCCCGGCGTTCACGCCGGCGACGCCGAACACGGCGATGCCGACCTGCAGGACGGCGAGCAGCGCCAGCGCCAGGTGCAGCACGCCGACCGAGCCGATGCGGCGCTGCAGCCGCGGCGCGCCGAAGACCGACGCCAGGGCGACGCAGACGCCCCATCCGAAGAAGACCGCGCCGATCCCGTACGGGGACATGCCGAGGATGAACGGGGTGAAGGCGAGGATGGTGAAGAAGGCGAAGTTGTAGAACAGCGCGGTGAACGCGGTGGTGGAGAGGCCGCCGTGCGCGAGGGCGCGGATGGGGGCGCTGAGCGCGGTCTTGGTGGGCGGCTTGGGTGTGGCCTTGAGCAGCGTCAGGATGAGGACGAAGCCGACGGCCATGAGGGTGGCGGTGCCGAAGAAGGGCGCCCGCCAGTTCCAGTCGCCGAGCAGTGCGCCGGCCAGCGGGCCCGCGGAGATGCCGAGGCCGAGCGCGGCCTCGTACAGGATGATGGCCGACTCGGCGCCGCCGCTCGCGGCGCCGACGATGACGGCGAGCGCGGTGGCGACGAACAGGGCGTTGCCGAGGCCCCAGCCGGCGCGGAAGCCGACGAGTTCGGCGACGCTGGTGGAGGTGCCGGCGAGCGCGGCGAACACGATCACCAGCGCGAGGCCGGCCAGCAGGGTGCGTTTGCCGCCGATGCGGCTGGAGACCCAGCCGGTGATCAGCATGGCCACGGCGGTCACCAGGAAGTAGCTGGTGAACAGCAGCGACACCTGGCTGGGCGTCGCCTTCAGTCCCTGCGCGATGCTGGGGAGGATGGGGTCGACGAGGCCGATCCCCATGAAGGCCACGACCGCGGCGAACGCGGTGGCCCAGACGGACATCGGCTGACGCAGAATCCCTCCGCCGTTCTGCATGCCGGTCTGCATGGTGCTCCTTCTGTCTGTGGTGCGTCTAGCTGCGGCCGAGCTTGGCCAGGACGGGCAGCGCCGCCGCGAGCGTGGCGCGCTCGTCGTCGGTGAGTGCCGCCAGTTCCTCGGTGAGGTGGGCGATCCTGGCCGCGCGTACGGCCCGCAGCCGCTCGCGCCCCTCGTCCGTCAGCCTGGCCGTGCGCACGCGGGCGTCGGCGGGGTCGCCGCCGCGCGTGACCAGCCCCGCGTCCTCCAGCCGGTTGATCTGCACGGTCATGGTGGGCAGCTGGACGGCGTGCTCCTCGGCCAGCTCGGTCATCCGGCGCGGGCCGGGTTCGAGCGAGCCGAGGACGCCGTACTGCTGGCTGGTGAGCGGCTGTCCGGCGACCGTGCGCCGGAGGAGGAGCACCAGGTGACGCAGCACCGATGAGACCTGTTCTGCCAGGCCGGCGGGATCGTCCCTCATGCCTTGACCCAACTAACTTAGCCTGGCTAATATTCCCCGGTCGGGAAGCGTCAGGGGCGCTCGGTCTCCTGCCGGACGGTGTCCTCGGCCGTGATCGGCGCGAGGCGCAGGCTCGGGTCGAGCGGCCGCAGATACGTCTGCTGCACCCCCGGCACCCGGTCCTCGATGACGAACGTGGCCCGCGTGTAGACCTCAGCGTCCGGCACGGTGACCTGGGGCACCACCTTGAAGTCGGCGGTCATCTGGTCGCGCTCGATCCTGGTCAGCACGTAGCCGCGCTGGTTGTTGTAGAACTTCAGGTGCGGGTTGATCGCCAGGAACGGGTGCGTCGCCGGGTCGGAGTCGGCGCCGTCGCCGGTGGTGGAGATCGAGGTGGCGACCAGCTCCGCGCCCACCGAGGGCCCGGTCGGGTCGTCGTAGTCGAGCTTGAGGTCGCTGGCCCAGTGGGCGTGCACGTCGCCGGTCAGCACGACGGCGTTGCGCACCCCGGCGTCCACCCAGCCCTGGGTGATGCGCCGGCGGGAGGCCACGTAGCCGTCCCACGCGTCCATGCTGGTGACCTTGGCGGGCCCGGCGTTGTTGTCGCGCTGGGCGAAGAAGACCTGCTGGCCCAGGATGTCCCACTGCGCCCGCGACCGGCGGAAGCCGTCCAGCAGCCACGCCTCCTGCTCGGCCCCGGTGATCGAGCGGGCCGGGTCCACGGCGGCCGGGCAGTCCTTGTAGCCGTCGCCGCAGCCCTGGTCGTCACGGTACTGGCGGGTGTCGAGCATGTGGAAGGTGGCCGTACGGCCCCAGCGGACCCGCCGGTAGAGCTGCATGTCGATGCCGCGCGGGATCGAGGTGCGGCGCAGCGGCATGTTCTCGTAGTAGGCGCGGAAGGCGGCCTCGCGGCGGGCCAGGAAGTTCGGCTGCGGGACCTCGGGCTTCTCCGGCACCTTGTCCGCCCAGTTGTTGTCCAGCTCGTGGTCGTCCCAGACGACCAGCCAAGGCGCGGCGGCGTGCGCGGCCTGCAGGTCGGGGTCGGTCTTGTACTGGGCGTGGCGCTGGCGGTAGCCGGCCAGGGTCTCGGTCTCGGGGCCCTCGTGGTCGCGGATGTTGCCGCCGGGGATGGTGTAGGTGTCCCTGGTGTACTCGTACTGGTAGTCGCCGAGGTGCAGGACCAGGTCGGGGTGGTCCTCGGCCAGCCTGCGGTACGAGGTGAAGTAGCCGTGCTCGTACTGGGCGCAGGAGACGAACGCCATGGCGAGGGCGCTGCCCCAGGACGACGGGTGCGGGGCGGTGCGGGCGCGGCCGGGCGGCGAGACGTACGGGCCGACGCGGAAGCGATACCAGTACTCCCGGTCGGCGGCCAGCCCGTCCACCTCGACGTGGACGCTGTGCCCCCATTCCGGTGCGGCCGTCGCGACGCCGGAGCGCACCACCCGGCGCAGCCGCTCGTCGGCGTACACCTGCCACAGGACCGGGAACGGCCGCTGCGGCATGCCGCCGAGCCCGTCCTCGGCGAGCGGCTGCTGCGCGAGGCGGGTCCACAGCACGAAGCCCTCGTGGTCGGGGTCGCCGGAGGCCACGCCGAGGGTGAAGGGGTCGACGCGCAGCCCCCGCGCGGCGGTCGCGGCGGTGGGGTCGTCGGCGTGGGCGGTTCCGGGGGCGAACGTGGCGGGAAGGGCCGCCGCGGCGCTCGCCGTCAGCCCGGCGACGAGGAAGTGCCTGCGGTTGGGGAAGGACATGGGCGCTCCTGAACGAATCGCGGAGGGGGGAACGCCCCGTAGCCTGACCGAGGATCATGGCCAGGTGGTGAACGCCACGCGACGCGAATGAGGCGACATCCTTCGTGGATGCCGCCTCACTCGAAGATTTCCGTCAGCGCCCGGGGGGCCTACCAGCCGCGCTCCGCCAGGCGGTGCGGCTGCGGGATCTCGTCGACGTTGATGCCGACCATCGCCTCGCCGAGACCGCGCGAGACCTTGGCGAGGACGTCGGGGTCGTCGTGGAACGTGGTGGCCTTGACGATGGCCGCCGCGCGCTTGGCCGGATCGCCCGACTTGAAGATGCCCGAGCCCACGAACACGCCCTCGGCGCCGAGCTGCATCATCATCGCGGCGTCGGCCGGGGTGGCGATGCCGCCCGCGGTGAACAGCACGACCGGCAGCTTGCCGCTCTTCGCGACCTCGGCGACCAGCTCGTACGGGGCCTGCAGCTCCTTGGCCGCGACGTAGAGCTCGTCCTCGGGCAGGGAGCTGAGCCGCTTGAGTTCGGCGCGGATGGTGCGCATGTGGGTGACGGCGTTGGACACGTCACCGGTGCCGGCCTCGCCCTTGGAGCGGATCATGGCCGCGCCCTCGGTGATGCGGCGCAGGGCCTCGCCGAGGTTGGTGGCGCCGCACACGAACGGCACGGTGAACTGCCACTTGTCGATGTGGTTGGCGTAGTCGGCGGGGGTCAGCACCTCGGACTCGTCGACGTAGTCGACGCCGAGCGCCTGCAGCACCCGGGCCTCGACGAAGTGGCCGATGCGGGCCTTGGCCATCACGGGGATGGACACGGCCTCGATGATGCCGTCGATCATGTCGGGGTCGCTCATCCGGGACACCCCGCCCTGGGCGCGGATGTCGGCGGGCACGCGCTCAAGGGCCATGACGGCCACCGCGCCGGCGTCCTCAGCGATCTTGGCCTGCTCGGGGGTGACGACGTCCATGATGACGCCGCCCTTGAGCATCTCGGCCATGCCGCGCTTGACGCGGGCGGTTCCGGTGACGGGGGTGCTTTCTGGCGTGCTGCTGGACACGGTCATCCTCACGGGCTCTCACGGCGGATCGGTTCGTCTGTCAAGCCCATCGTAGGTCCTGCCGGACCCCTCGCCCGACATGCCAAGATGTCAGGATTCAGGGCTGTTGTTGTACATGCAGGCGGCTAAGGGATCACGGGCTTGCGGCTGGCGAGCGCCACCCAGACCTGGCCGGGCGCGAAGTTCATCGGCTCACCGCTCTCCGTGGTGAACGTCGTACCGGTGTCCTCCGATTCCCGTTCCCAGCGCGCCTTGAAAGCTTTGCCGTCGCGCAGCACGATCGCCGAGCCCTTGCCGGTGGTGTGCACGAGCGGCGTGTAGCTCTGGTTCTTGTCGTGGAACTCCGAGCGCTCGGTCTTCGTGTACTGGACGACGATCGTCGGGGCACCGAGCTGCCCGCCCTCGGCGGCCATGTCCTTCTTGCCGTCCTGCCAGATCATCCACAGCTTGCGCTGCTCGTTCCAGGCGAAGGTGAAGCGCGCGGCGGGCCAGCGGACCGTGTACGACTTGCGCTCCACCCCGCCCTCGGCCGGCGCCTCCCCGAAGGTGAAGCCGATGTCGTGGGCCTTGCTCGCCTTGGGCGCCTTGGCCAGGAGCTGCTTGGTGGTGGCGAACAGGTTGTAGGGGGCGAACCGGCCGGGCTCGCGATAGTAGGCGCCGGGGTTGCGGGTGTCGCCGACGTCCCAGAGCGAGGCCTCGGCGATCAGCGGGAGCATCTTGGTCTGCGCGCCGGAGTAGGAGAAGGCGGGCTTGCCGAACATCGGCGCGATGTGCAGGTCGGAGACGCGCGCGCTGCGGACCGGGCCCACCTTGGCCGGCAGCTTCGAGGAGAAGATCGCCATGAGCCGGGTCAGCCCGGCCTCGACCTGCTCGACGTAGACGATGTCGGCGCTCTTCAGTCCGAGCTGCGGCTTGCCGGCCGCGGTGTTCTCGATCTTGACCGCGAGCACCGGCTTGAGCGTGTCGTACGGCTTGCCGGTGAACGGATGCGCCGGCGGCGACTCCACGGGCTCGTCGCTGGGGGCCGCGGTGGCGGCCTGGGGGGCCTGACCGGGGGCGGGCTCCTCGCTGGAGCAGGCCGCCATGGGAAGCAGCACGGCCGCTCCGGCCAGCGTGACCGAGATCATCCGGGGTAGCCGCACGTTGAACACTCCTCGCTGCGTGCCTGGCGAAACCGGCACGAGCTTACTGCTTCCCCCCAAATCTGGTTATTCAGTTGCCATGGTCGCGGGCGGATTGTCATCAATCTCGAAGAAACTGGGGTAGTCCGTGTGGCCCGCCAGCCGCAGCGTCCGCGCCAGCCAGCGGCGCTGCGCCGTCCGGGTGACGGCCACCGCGTTGTTGTAGAAGCGGCGCGCGTAGACCACCTTGGCCACCGCCGCGTCCAGCTCCTCCAGCAGGTCCGCGCCGCCGGGCGACTCGGCCAGCTTCTCCCTGAAGCGCTCCTGGTCCACCGCCGCCCGCAGCGCCCGTGACAGGTCGCTCTCGGCGTGCTCGCGCTCCTCCGGGCCGGCGATCCTGGCCTCGTGCGCCGCCGCGGCCAGCACCAGCGACGTGGCCGGGTCGAGCAGGCGCGAGCCGGCCAGCTCCAGCACCACGGCCCGGCGGCGGGTCAGCGCCGCCTCCATCGACTCGCGGGCCAGCTCCAGGCGGATGTGCAGGCGGTCGAGCCGGCCCGCGCGCCAGGAGACGTAGACCGCGAGCAGCACCACGACGAGGCCGGCGACCAGCACGGCCATGGTCGACGTCACAGGTCCTCCTCCACCCGGCCGGCGCCCGCCGCGGTGACCGTCTCGTAGACGCGTACGACGTCGCGGGCCACCGTGGACCAGTCGTACTTCCTGACCGCCACCAGCGCCTCCTCGGCCAGCTTGGCCCGGCGCTCCGGCGCGTCGAGCAGCGCGCCCGCCTCGCGCGCCAGGGAGGCCGAGTCGCCGTTGGCGAACAGCGCGCCCGCCTGGCCGTCGCCGAGCACCTTGCGGAAGGCCGGGATGTCGCTGGCCAGCACCGTCGCTCCGGAGGCCATGGCCTCGGCGAGCACGATGCCGAAGCTCTCGCCGCGGGTGTTGGGGGCGCAGAACACGTCCACCGAGTGGTAGGCGCGGATCTTGTCGGCCTCGCTCACCATGCCCAGCACCGTCACCCGGTCGTGGAAGCGCGCGGGGAGCCGCTCGTAGACGTCCTTCTCGTCGCCGGGCCCAGCGATGAGCAGCTTGACCTCGGGCCGGTCGGCCGCCAGCGCGGCGAACGCCTCCAGCAGGATCGGCAGGCCCTTGCGCTCCTCGTCCATGCGGCCGAGGAAGCCGATCGTCCGGCCGTCGGGCCCCCAGCCCTCCAGCGGCTCGGCCCGCGCGTAGCGGTCGACGGTCACCCCGTTGGGGATGAGCACCGCGTCGCCGCCGAACTGCTCAACGAGGCTCTTGCGGGCCGCGTCGGAGACCGCGATGCGGCCGGTCAGCTTCTCCAGCGCGCTGCGCAGCAGCGGCTCGGCCACCGCGATCGCCCGCGAGCGCGAGAACGAGGCGTGGAAGGTCGCCACGATCGGCCCCTTGGCCGCCCAGCAGGCCAGCACGCCGAGGCTCGGGATCAGCGGCTCGTGGATGTGCAGCACGTCGAACTCGCCGGTGCGCACCCACCGCCGCACCCGCGCCGCCGACAGGAACCCGAACGACATCCGGGCCACCGACCCGTTGTAGGGCACCGGCACCGCCCGGCCCGCCCCGGTCACGTAAGGAGGCAGCTCGTCGTCGTCGGCCGCCGGCGCGATCACCGACACGTCGTGGCCCTGCGCCGCCAGCGCCTGGGTGAGGTCGTCGATGTGCTGTTTGACGCCGCCCGGCATGTCCCACGAGTAGGGGCAGACGATGCCGACCTTCATCGGCCGGCCCCGGGAGGCAGGTCGTCCAGCCAGAGCCGCTGCAGCATGTGCCAGTCCTCCGGATGCTCGGCGATGCCCTTCTCGAAGGCGTCGGCGAGCCCCTGGGCGAGCGCCTTCACCTTGTCCTGCCTGGTGCCCTCGGCCGGCACAGGAAGCTCCTCCTGGATGTGGATGCCCCAGTCGTCGCCGTCGAAGTGCACGATCGCGGGCAGCAGCGCGGCCCCGGTCTGCACGGCCAGCAGCGGCGGCCCCGCGGGCATCTTGGTGGTCGCGCCGAAGAAGCGCACCTCCACGCCGGTCTTCGTCAGGTCGCGCTCGGCGGGCAGGCACACCACGCCGCCCCTGCGCACCCGCAGGGCCAGGGTGGCGAAGTTGTGGCCGTCGCCGCCGGTCAGCGGCAGCACCTCCATGCCGAGGCCCTCGCGGAAGGCGACGTAGCGGCGGAACAACGACTCGGGCTTGAGTCGCTCGGCCACCGTCGTGAACGGGTGGCCCACGTTGACCAGCCACGCGCCGGCCTGGTCCCAGTTGCCCATGTGGGGCAGCGCGAGCACCACGCCCCGGCCGGCCGCCACGGTGTCGTGGATGTGCTCGGCCCCGACGACGCGGGTGCGGCGCACGATCTCCGCGCCGCTCATCCGCGGCAGCCGGAAGATCTCGTGGAAGTAGCGGAAGTAGGAGCGCATGCCCGCCCTGGTCAGCTCGCTCAGCTCGCGGCTGCCCGGCTCCAGACCGGTCACCCTCGCCAGGTTGGACTCCAGCCGCGCCACCGACTTGCCGTGCCTGGCCCACACCCGGTCGGCCAGGAAGCGGAAGACCGCCGCCGTGGGCCGCTCGGGCAGCAGCGGAACGAGTTTCCAGCCGGCCGCGAAGCCGGCGGCGACGATCCGGTCGCCGAACGACGTGTCCCCGCTCATCTCTCCCTCGTCTGCTCGTGGACGTGCCACACCCGCTGGCCCACCGTGATCACGCTCGCCGCGGCCAGCAGCCACATGCCGGCCGCCAGCACGTACGGCACCCCGAGCCCCGAGAAGAAGGCCGCGACCAGCGCCACGACCAGCCGCTCAGGACGCTCCGCCAGCCCGACGTCGGCCGTGAGCCCGAGCCCTTCGGCCCTGGCCTTGGCGTAGGAGACGAGAGCCCCGGCGACCAGGCACGCCAGCGTGACCGTCGCCATCAGCGTGTCGCCTCGGGAGACGAAATACAAGATCAGGCCGGCGAAGATGGCGGCGTCGGCGACCCGGTCGAGCGTCGAGTCGAGGAACGCGCCCCAGGTGCTGCCCCCCTTGCCGCCGAGCCGGGCGACCACCCCGTCGAGCAGGTCGAACAGCACGAAAACCGTGATCACGAGAGCGCCCCAGGTCAGCAGGCCCAGGGGGAAGAAGGTCAGGGCGGCCACGACGGTGCCGAGGGTGCCGATCGCCGTGACGGCGTCCGGGCCGATCCCGCGGCTCACGAGGGCCCTGCCCAGCGGGGTGAGTATCCGGGTCATGGCCGGGCGCAGGAGTTTGAGCATCGCGGTCCGATCGTAGGCCATCACGGACCCAGGGACTTTCTTTGCCCCGCCCCCCTTGTGATATCCGCCACACGGGTATTTGGTGAACACACCGCGTCCATGCGGTTTCCAGCACATTCCGCGGGCGCGATCCGGGACGGAGTTCGACGCGCGGGAGGCTGATGTGGCGGAGAAGAGCTCAGGCAGCGCCGTGGGAGCCGCGGGCAGGGCACCCGCGGCCGACCGGGCTGCTGCGATACGCAATGTCGTGCTGGTCGGCCACTCGGGAGCGGGCAAGACGACCCTCGTCGAGCAGCTGCTGGCCGCGACCGGCACCATCCAGCGCCCGGGGCGCGTGGAGGACGGGAACACGGTCAGCGACTTCGACGAGGTCGAGGTCAGGCAGCAGCGGTCGGTCAACCTGGCCGTCGCCCCGCTGACGCACAACGGCATCAAGATCAACCTCATCGACACGCCCGGGTACGCCGACTTCGTGGGCGACCTGCGGGCCGGCCTGCGCGCGGCCGACGCCGCGCTGTTCGTCGTGTCGGCCTCGGACGGGGTCGACGGGCTCACCCAGATGCTCTGGGAGGAGTGCTCCCAGGTCGGGATGCCCCGCGCGGTCGTCATCACCAAGATCGACCACCAGCGGGCGAACTTCGAGGAGGCGCTCGCCACCTGCCAGGAGATCTTCGGCGACGGCGTCGCGCCCCTTTACCTGCCGGTGATCACCAACGGCCACGTCAACGGCCTGATCGGGCTGCTGACGCAGAAGTTCTACAACTACGCGACCGGCGCCCGCACCGAGAAGGAGCCCGGCGCCGGCTACGAGACACAGATCGAGGAGCACCGCGGCAGCCTCATCGAGGGGATCATCCAGGAGAGCGAGGACGAGTCGCTCATGGATCGCTACCTCGCAGGCGAGCCGATCGACGTCAAGGTCCTCATCGAGGACCTGGAGAAGGCCGTGGAGCGCGGCAGCTTCTACCCGGTCGTGTGCACCGGGCTGGGCGTCGGCACGCACGAGGTGCTGGAGGTCATCACCCAGGGCTTCCCCTCGCCGCTGGAGCACCCGATGCCGGAGATCACCGACCTGTCCGGCAAACCGGTGCAGGGCGTGACCTGCGACCCGGACGGCCCCCTGGTGGCCGAGGTCGTCAAGACCACCAGCGACCCGTACGTCGGCCGCATCAGCCTCGTCCGCGTCTTCTCCGGCACGCTGCGCCCCGACATGACGGTGCACGTCTCGGGGCACGGCCTGGCCGACCGCGGGCACGAGGACCACGACGTGGACGAGCGCATCGGCACACTCTCCTGCCCCCTGGGCAAGCAGCAGCGCCCGATGCCCAAGGGCGTGGCCGGCGACATCGTGGCGGTGGCCAAGCTCGCGCGGGCCGAGACCGGCGACACGCTCTCCGACGTCGAGCGGCCGCTGCTGATGACGTCCTGGACGATGCCCGACCCGCTGCTGCCGGTGGCGATCCGTGCAAAGTCCAAGGCCGACGAGGACAAGCTGGCGCAGGCGCTCTCGCGGCTGGTCGCCGAGGACCCCACACTGCGGCTGGAGAACAACGCCGAGACCAAGCAGCTCGTGCTGTGGTGCATGGGCGAGGCGCACACCGACGTGCTGCTCGACCGGCTGTCCAAACGCTACGGCGTCGAGGTCGAGCGGATCGACCTGCGGGTGCCGCTGCGCGAGACGTTCGGCGGCAGGTGCCAGGCGATGGGCCGCAACGTCAAGCAGACCGGCGGCCACGGCCAGTACGCCATCTGCCACATCGAGGTCGAGCCGCTGCCCTCCGGCGGCGGGTTCGAGTTCGTGGACAAGATCGTCGGCGGCGTGGTGCCGCGGCAGTTCATCCCGTCGGTGGAGAAGGGCGTGCGCGCCCAGATGGAGCGCGGCGTCGTGGCCGGCTACCCGATGGTGGACGTGCGGGTCACGCTGTACGACGGCAAGGCCCACTCGGTCGACTCCTCCGACATGGCCTTCCAGATCGCCGGCCAGCTCGCGCTGAAGGAGGCCGCCTCGAAGGTGCCGACGCTGCTGCTGGAGCCGGTGGACGAGCTGTCGGTGCTGGTGGCCGACGAGCACGTCGGCTCGGTGATGTCCGACCTGTCGTCGCGGCGCGGGCGGGTGCTCGGCACCGAGCCCGTCGGCACCGGGCGCACGCTGGTGCGGGCCGAGGTGCCCCAGCTGGAGATCACCAGGTATGCGATCGACCTGCGGTCGATGTCCCACGGGACGGGCACCTTCACGCGCTCGTTCCTGCGCTACGAGCCGCTGCCGCCGAACCTGGCGACCAAGATGGCGGCGACCGGGTGACCCGAGGGACGGTCTGAGCCGTGGAGCCGGGAGGGCGGATCCAGGTCCCTCCCGGCCCAGCCATAACAAATAATCACAGAAGCATCACGATTTCATTTCGCTCTTTTGGCCTGATCACCGGCCCCGTGCTGCCAGACTGGGTGGCACTATGCGAACTGGACGCCCACTTTTGGCCGCCGCCGCTCTCGCCGTCGCCACCACCACGGCCGCCTACCTGTTCGGCCCCGGAGCCGGGGAGAGCCCCGCCGCGAGCAAGAAGAAGACGACCACCGCCACCGCCGCCGCCACTTCGGCCGCCGCCGCCTGCAAGGCCGATCCGCGCTACCCCAAGCGTCAGCTGCGCGGACTCTGGATCGCGACCACCACCAACCTCGACTGGCCGTCCAAGCCCGGCCTGTCCCAGGCCCGCCAGAAGGCCGAATACGTCAAGATCCTCGACGCCGCGGCCAGGCGCAACCTCAACGCGGTGTTCGTGCAGGTCAGGCCCGCTTCCGACGCGATCTACAAGTCGTCGCTGGAGCCCTGGTCCAAGTTCCTCACCGGCACCGCGGGCAAGGATCCCGGCTGGGACCCGCTGCCGTTCCTCATCGACGAGGCCCACAAGCGCAACCTCGAGTTCCACGCCTGGTTCAATCCCTACCGGGCCGCGTACGAGTCCGACGTCTCGCAGCTCCCGGCCAACCATCCCGCCAGGCAGCACCCCGGCTGGGTCGTCAAGTACGGCGGCCGCCTCTACTACAACCCGGGCCTGCCGAAGGTGCGCGAGCACGTCGTCAAGGTCGTCGACGACGTCGTCAGCCGCTACAACGTGGACGGCGTGCACTTCGACGACTACTTCTACCCCTATCCGGGCGAGGGCGGGCAGTTCGACGACAAGGCCGCCTTCGCGAAGTACGGCAAGGGCAAGAGCCTGGCCGATTGGCGGCGCGCCAACGTCGACAAGCTCGTCGCGGAGGTGGACAAGTCGGTCCACGACCGCAAGAGCTACGTGAAGTTCGGCATCAGCCCGTTCGGCATCTGGCGCAACAAGGCGCAGGACCCGGCCGGGTCCAACACCTCCGGCATGTCGGCCTATGACTCGATCTACGCGGACGCGCTCGCCTGGATCAAGGCCGGCACGGTCGACTACATCATGCCGCAGCTCTACTGGCCGCGCGGCTTCAAGGCGGCCGACTACCGCGTGCTGATGCCGTGGTGGGCGGGCGCGGTCAAGGGCACCGACGTGCACCTCTACATCGGGCAGGCGCTCTACCGGGTCGGCGAGGACCAGTCGTGGTCCAGGCCGGGCGAGCTGGCCGCGCACCTGACGCTCAACCGCAAGTACCCCCAGGTCAAGGGCGACGTCTACTTCAGCGCGAAGAACCTGCTGGCCAACCCGCTGGGCGCGATGGACCTCGTCGTCAAGGAGTTCTACAGCCGCCCGGCGCTGCTGCCGATCATGAAGGAGCTGGGCGGGCAGGCGCCGCCCAAGCCGACGGACGTCAAGGCCACGGGCACGACGCTGTCGTGGACGCCCTCGGAGGGGGCCCGCGCCTACGCGGTCTACCAGGTGCCGAAGTCCGGCGAGAGCTGTTACGAGACCGACAACCGCAACCTGGTCGCCATCGTCACGAGCCCGTCCTACACCGCCAAGGCCGCCGGCTCCTACCAGATCGCCTCGCTCGACCGGCTCCAGCACGAGAGCAAGGCGACGAGCGTCAAGGTGAGCTGACGCCCGCCGCGCCGCCCTCGTCCGGGACCAGGGTGAGGGCGGCGGGCAGCGCCGCCAGCGCGTCGCGGAGCCGGGCGGCCAGGTCGGCAGGGTCGGGCTCGGGGCTGTCGGCCCAGCCCGCCATCGCGAGGTGAAACGCCGCGACCAGCATGTCGATCGCCAGGCGGGGGCGCGGGTCGTCCGGGCCGCCGAGGCCGAACCGCCGCCGCAGGACGTCCAGGGCGCTGCGGGTGGTGCTCTCGCAGAAGTGCCGGTTGTGGCCGTCCATCGAGGGCGTGCGCTGGGCGAGCGCGTGCGCCAGCGCCATCCGCCCGGCCCAGCCCTCCTCCCGCGCGGCGCGCTCCAGCGCCGCCAGCAACGTGTCCCGCTCCATCTCCAGGAGCGTCCGGCCGCCGGGCACCGCGGACTCCAGCTCCGCGAGGAAGAGCGTCCACAGGTCCTGCGCGGGCGCCATCGCGACGTCCTCCTTGCTGGCGAAGGTGCGGAAGAAGGTGCGCTTGGACACCTCCACCGCCTCGCACAGCTCGTCCAGCGTGACGCCGTCGAAGCCGCGGCGGGTGAACTGCTCCAGCGCGGTGTCGATCAGGGTCTGGCGGGTGCGGAGTTTCTTGCGTTCGCGCAGGGTCACGCGGGAAGCATAGCAGGGGCGAATGCCACTTGCAGGCTTATGCCACTCAGTGACATAAATGGTCGGGACATCCGTCGCACCACGAGGAGACTTCGCATGCGCGCCTTGCTCGTCGACCGCTCCACCGCCTCCGGCCTGCGCCTCGGCGAGACCGCCGACCCCGCGCCCGGCCCGCACGAGGCCCTGGTCCGGGTCAGCGCCGTCTCGCTCAACTACGGCGAGGTCAGGCACGCCCTCGCCGGCGCGCCGGACGGCGCCGTGATCGGCTGGGACGCCGCCGGGGTGGTCGAGCGCCCGGCCGCCGACGGCTCAGGCCCCGCCGCCGGCACGCCGGTCGTCACGATCGGCGGCGACGGCGGCTGGGCCGAGCTGCGGGCCGTGGACACCGGCGCGCTCGGCGTCGTGCCCGAGGGCGCCGATCTCGGCGCCGTCAGCACCGTGCCGGTCGCGGGGGGAAGCGCGCTGCGCGCCCTGCGCGCGATCGGGCCGCTGCTCGGCAGGCGCGTGCTGGTCACGGGGGCCACGGGCGGCGTCGGCCGGTACGCGGTGCGGCTCGCCAGGCTCGGCGGCGCGTACGTCGTGGCCTCCACCGGCGACCCACAAGCGCACGGGGACGGCCTGCGGGCCCTCGGCGCCCACGAGGTGGTCGCCGCCCCCGAGCTGGCCTCCGGGACGCTGGACGGGATCGTGGACTGCGTGGGCGGGCCGCAGCTCGTGCAGGGCTTCATGAAGCTGGCGCCGCACGGGACGCTGGTCTCGGTCGGCCACTCCGCCGAGGAGCCCGAGGTCTTCCCGCCCGGCGCCTTCCACGGCGACGCCGGGCGGCACGGGCGCTCGATCGTCACCTTCTACCTGCTGGACGGGCAGCCGCTGGAGCCGGACCTGACGTGGCTGGCCGCGCGGGTGGCCGACGGCGTGCTCGACCCGCACGTGTCGTGGCGCGGCGGATGGGACCGGGCCGGCGAGGCCGTGAGCGCGCTGCTGGAGCGCCGCCTGCACGGCAAGGCCGTCCTCGACGTCAGCTGAGAGGCGGCCGCGGGCCGGGCCCGCTCAGCCGCCGCAGCGGGCCAGGGCCGGGCCCGCCCAGCCGCCGCAGCTGGCCGGGGCCGGTCAGCCGCCGTGGCCGGCCGTCCAGGCGCGGGTCAGGCCCTCGACCGCCTGGTCCAGGAGGGCCGGCGGGAGGGCGAAGCTGAGCCGCAGGCGATCGCGGTGCCGGCCGTCCGGCGAGAACAGCGAGCCGGGCGCCACCGCCACCCCCTCCTCCCTGGCCACCACGGCGAACCGGTCGGTGTCCACCCCGGGCAGCCGCGCCCACACCGACAGCCCGCCCGCCGGCCGCTCCCAGGTCCAGTCGGGCAGGCGGGCGGCCAGGGCCGCGGTGAAGTGGTCGCGGCGGCGGGCCAGCTCGGCGAGCCACGGGCCGGGCGGGTTGTGGTCGAGGAGGTCGGCCGCCAGCCGCTGGGCCACCGCGCTGGTGGCCAGGTCGGCGTCCAGCTTGGCGTCCACCAGGCGGGCCAGCAGCGGCTCGGGCGCGGCCAGCCAGCCCACCCGCAGCCCGCCCCACAGCACCTTGGACAGGGAGCCGACGGTCACCGTCCCGTACGGGTGCAGCGGGGCCAGCGGCGCGGGCGGCGGCGCGCCGTCGTGCACGAGCGCGGCCAGGGTGCGGTCCTCGACGAGCGGCACCTCCGCCGCGGCGGCCAGCTCGGCGGCGGGCCGCAGGTCGGGCAGCGCGCCCGTGGGGTTCTCGACGGCGACGACATAGACGGCGGCGGGCCGATGCCGGGCGAGCGCGTCCGCCACGGCGGCGGGCGCGGTCAGGTCGACGGGCACGGCGATGGCCTCCGCGCGCCGGAACACGCTGAGCGCGCCCCCGTACACGGGATCGCCGACCAGGACGCGGTCGCCGGGGCGCAGCAGCACCCGCGCGGCCAGGTCGATGCCCTGCTGCGCCCCGGCGGTGACCAGGACCTCTCCCCCGCCTTCCGGCCAGGCGCCGGCCGCGCCGCCGCGCAGCAGCGCCCGCAGCCGGGGGTCGCCCATGGCGTCGTAGCCGTGGCCGCTCGGCGCGCGCAGCAGCGCGGCCGGATCGAGCGGGGGCACGACCAGGTGGGACGGATCGGGCACGACCGAGGTGGACAGATCGGCCACCACCGCCCCGCCCTTCAGCAGGCCGCCGAACGAGGGCGTGCCCAGGGGCGTGCCCAGCACGTACGTGCCGCTCCCGTGCCGCCGCTCGCACAGCCCCTCCTCGCACAGGGCGTTGAACGCGGCCGCCACCGTGCCCCGGCTGACGCCGACCGCCTGGGCCAGGTCGCGTTCGGAGGGCAGGCGGTCGCCGGGCGCCAGGGCGCCGGTCTGCGCCAGGTCGGCCAGCGCGCCGGCGAGCCTGCGGCTGGGGGTGCCCCGGTGCAGGCGCAGCCGGTCGCGGACGAGTGTGACGAGGTTGTCATCCCTTCCCATGCCACTAGTATCCCGCTACTGTGCCACTCATGGGCCAATTGGCTCATATATCCCGCAAAGTTGCGGCCAATGAGGAAGAGGGTGGGCACGTGCGCGAAGCCGCGTACATCTGGATGGACGGGGAGCTGGTCCCCTGGGGTGAGGCCCGCGTGCACGTGCTGACGCACGCCCTGCACTACGGCACCGCCGTCTTCGAGGGCACCCGGGTGTTCGCGACGCCGGACGGGCCGGCCGTGTTCCGGCTGGAGGAGCACCTGGCGCGGCTCGTGCGCAGCGCGCGGATGATCGGGCTGCCGCTGCCGTACTCGGTGGACGAGCTGCGCGCCGCCACCCTGGAGACCGTCGCCGCCAACGGCCACGCCGACTGCTACATCAGGCACCTGGCCCACCGGGGCTTCGGCGAGATGGGCATCGCCGCGCGCCGGTGCCCGACCGTCGTGTCCGTCGCGACCTGGGAGTGGCCGCCGCTGCTCGGCACCTCCGGCGTACGGCTCATGACCAGCTCCTGGCGGCGCAACGACCACCGGGTCGTCCCGGTCGCGGCCAAGGCCACCGGCCCCTACCTCAACTCCGTCCTCGCCAAGGACGAGGCCATGGCCGCCGGCTACGACGAGGCCGTGCTGCTCAACGCGGCCGGACACGTCAGCGAGTGCACCGGCGCCAACCTCTTCGTCGTGCGCGACGGCCGGCTGCTCACGCCGCCGCCCGGCGCGGGGGCGCTCGACGGCATCACCCAGGACACCCTCGAACGGCTCGCCGCCGACCTGGGCGTCCCCGCCGTCCGCCAGGACCTGATGCGGACCGACCTGTACGCCGCCGACGAGATCCTCCTGTGCGGCACCGGCGCGGGGGTCGTGCACGTCACCGCCGTGGACGGGCGCGAGCTCGGCGGCCCCGGGCCGGTCACGCAGAAGCTCGCGGACGCGTACGACGCCGTCACCCACGGCCGCGACGACCGCCATCGCGACTGGCTGACCCCGGTGCCCGCGTCCGGCGGCCCGGCCAGGTCGGCGGCCCGCCCGCACGACCCGGCCTCCGACCTGGTGTCGCGGGCTTGATCCTCGGTGCGCGTAACCGGCTCGCGCCGGGTCCGCGGCATGAGAAGGTAGTCGCGTCCGACGGCGCGGGCCGTGCACCGGCCCCTCGTGCGCCGGTGGCACGACGCCCCAACCTAGTCGCGGGAGGTCTTCGAGGTGAGGCGCGCGCTGATCGTGCTGGCCGTACTGGCCGGCCAGCTCTTGGCCGGCCAAGGGCTGCTCACCGCTGCGGCGCCCCCCGCCGCCGCCCGCGCCGACACCGGAGCGGGGGAAGCGGCCCCGACCGGAGCGGACGCGCGGATCCGCGCCCAGGCCGGCGCCGACGGGCAGCGCGTGGCGTTGATCGGTGTGCCCGCCCTGCACTGGCACGACCTCGACCCCGCCGTCACCCCCCACCTGTGGGCCCTGGCCGGATCGAGCGCCATCGGCTCGCTGTCGGTGCGCACGGTCGGCAACGTGACCTGCCCCTATGACGGCTGGCTGACCGTCTCGGCGGGCACCAGGTCGGCGGCCGGCTACGGCTGCGGCGCGCCCCCGGCCCCCGAGCAGCGGGGCGAGGGCGCGGTGATCCCCGACTACCGCTACCTCATCGACGTGGCCGGCAACCGCGAGGCCGGCAACCTGGGCGAGGCGCTGAAGGCGGCCGGGCAGTGCTCGCTCGCGATCGGCCCCGGCGCGGCGCTCGCGCTCGCCGACCGCGAGGGGCAGATCCCGCGCTACCACGCCTCCCCCGCCCAGCTCGCGGCCGGCGACCTCGAACGGTGCCGGCTGACCGTCATGGACGTCGACGACCTCGTCAGCCCCTATCTCACCGGCGACCGCCTGCCCGCGACGCCCGAGCAGCTCGCCCCGGACCGGCGCCGCGAGGCGGCACGGCTGGCCGACGCCAAGGCCGGCGCGCTGCTGGCGGCCCTGCCCGCCGGCACGACGGTGCTGCTCGCCGGGCTGTCCGACCACGGCTCGGTGCCCCATCTGCGGGTGGCCGCCATGCGCGCCCCTGGCGCGGAGGGCCGTCTGCTCGGCGCCGCCTCCACCCACCGCGACGACATCTCGATCCTGCCCGACCTGACCGCCACCGTGCTCACCGAGCTGGGCGTGCCGGTGCCCGCCACCGTGGTGGGCGTGCCGATGCGGGCGGGCGAGCGCGGCGCGACGATCGAGGCGATGGCCCGCGCCGACGCGACCGCGCAGACGATGCGCTCGGCCAAGGGCCAGTACTTCACCGCGCTGGCGGTCCTGCAGGTGCTGTTCTACGTGCTGGCGTTCGTGCTGCTGCGCCGCCGCAGGCGGCTGCCCCTGGTGCGGGTGGCGGCGGTGGGCCTGGCGGCGCTGCCGGTCACCACGTTCCTGGTCAACCTGCTGCCGTGGAGCACGCATCTGGAGCTGTTCGGCTGGATGCTGGGCTGGTGGGCGGTGATCGTCGCGCTGGCGCTGGGCGGGCCGTGGCGCAGGCGCCCGCTCGGCCCGCTGGCGGTGGTGGCCGGGGTCACGGCGCTCACGCTCGCCGGCGACCTGCTGACCGGCACCACGCTCCAGCTCAACAGCTTCATGGGCTACAGCGCCGAGCAGGGCGCCCGCTACTTCGGGCTGGGCAACATCCCGTTCGCGCTGTTCGCCACCGGCACCCTGCTCACCACCACCGCGATCGCGCACCGCTGGCCGGGCCGGGTCGGGCTGGCCGCGATCGTCGGCCTCGGCACGGGGGCCATGGTGCTCGGCGGGTCGGGGCTGGGCAGCGACTTCGGCGGCGTGATCGCGTTCGTGCCGGGCATCGCGGTGACCGCGCTCGTGCTGACGGGCAAGCGGGTGTCGCTGGTGAAGCTGGGGTTGTTCTGCGTGGCGGGCGGGGTGATCGTGATGACGTTCGCCTGGCTCAACTATCTCAAGCCGCCCAGCGAGCAGACCCATCTGGGCCGGTTCGTGGGCCAGGTGCTGACCGGCGAGGCGTTCGACGTCATCTGGCGCAAGCTGCAGGCGATGCTGGCCACGCTGCTCAGCCCCAACCTCATGCCGATCGTGATCGTGGCCGTGGCCTTCCTCGTGTACGCGATCCTGCGCCCCGACCAGGCGTCGGCCGGGGTGGTGCCGGCGGCCTTCGAGCACTCGCCCGCGCTGCGGGCCGGGCTGATCGGCACGATGGTCGCCGGCGTGGTCGGCATGCTGGTCAACGACTCCGGGGCGGCGGTGCTGTCCATGGCGCTGGCCCTGGCGGTGCCGCTGCTGCTGGCCACCGGCATCGGGGTGCTGGTGCGGCGGGAGGAGTCAGCCCCAGGCGTCGGCGAGCAGCTGGCGGGTGTCACGAAGTAGCTGCGGCAGCACCTTCGTCTGGGCGACGACCGGCATGAAGTTCGTGTCGCCGCCCCACCGGGGCACCACGTGCTGGTGCAGGTGGGCGGCGATGCCGGCGCCGGCGACGTGGCCGAGGTTCATGCCGACGTTGAAGCCCTGGGCGCCGCTGGCCTTGCGCAGCGCGCGCAGCGCCTTCTGGGTGAACTCACCCAGCTCGACCAGCTCGGCGGGGGTCAGCTCGTCGTAGTCGGAGACGTGCCGGTAGGGCACCACCATGAGGTGGCCGGAGTTGTACGGGTAGAGGTTGAGCACCGCGTAGACGCTCTCCCCCCGGGCCACGACCAGGCCGTCCTCGTCGCTCATCTCGGGGATGGCGTCGAACGGGCAACCGTCGCCGGGGCCGGTGCCCGTCGGCTTGTTCTCACCCTTGATGTAGGCCATCCGATGCGGGGTCCAGAGACGGTCGAAGTTGTCCGGGGACCCGGCCCCTGCCTGATCGTGCATAACTAGCAGCATAGGACCCCGGGCGGACCGGGTCTCAGGGCGCTCACGCGGAGGACCACCGGGCCGCACCGGCCTAGGGTGTGGTGATGACCACGATCGATCAGCTTGAGCCCATGCCCGGCGACTGGCGGCGTGCCCTGGCCATCGTCGCCCACCCCGACGACCTGGAGTACGGCTGCGCCTCCGCCGTCGCCGTCTGGACCGACGCCGGCCGCGAGGTCGCGTACGTGATGGTCAGCAGCGGCGAGGCGGGCATCGACACCCTGGACCCCGCCGAGAGCGGGCCGTTACGCGAGCGGGAGGAGCGGGCCGGCGCCGCCGTGGTCGGCGTGCGCGAGGTGGAGTTCCTGGGCCACCGTGACGGGGTCATCGAGTACGGCGTCGCCCTGCGCCGCGACCTGGCCGCCGCGATCCGCCGGCACCGCCCCGAACTGGTGATCACCCTCAACCCGGACGACACCTGGGGCGGCACGTACTGGAACACCCCGGACCACCGGGCGGTCGGCAGGGCCGTGCTGGACGCGGCCGGGGACGCCGGCAACCGGTGGATCTTCCCCGACACCGACGCCGAGCCGTGGGACGGCGTGCGCTGGGTCGCCGTCGCCGGCACCGACGCGCCCACCCACGCCGTGGACGTCACCGACGGCCTGGAGCGGGGGGTGCGCTCGCTCCTGGCGCACCGCGCCTACATCGAGGCGCTGACCGGCGAGGATCCGGAGAAGTACGCCCGCGACCTCATCGAGGGCCAGGCGCGGGAGGAGGCCGCGCGCTTCGGCGGCCGGCCCGCCGTGACCTTCCGCCTGTTCCCCAGGTGACGAGCACGACGGGGGCGGAGCCGTACGGCCCCGCCCCCGTCGTCAGATCAGCCGCCTGAGTGTCAGACCTGGACGCGCTGCTCCACCGCGCGGACGATCTCGGCGATCGCCTGCTCGACCGGCACGCCGTTGTTCTGCTCGCCGCTGCGGTAGCGGAAGGAGACCGCGCCGCTCGCGATGTCGTCGTCGCCGGCCAGCAGCATGAACGGCACCTTGGCCTTCTGCGCGTTGCGGATCTTCTTCTGCATGCGGTCGTCGGCGGTGTCGACCTCGACCCGGATGCCGTGCTCGCGCAGCTTCTTGGCGACGTCCTGGAGGTAGGGGACGTGGGCCTCGGCGATCGGGATGCCCACCACCTGCACCGGCGCGAGCCAGGGCGGGAAGGCGCCGGCGTAGTGCTCGGTGAGCACGCCGAGGAAGCGCTCGACGGAGCCGAACAGCGCCCGGTGGATCATGACGGGCGTCTGCCGGGAGCCGTCGGCCGCCTGGTATTCGAGGCCGAACCGCTTGGGCTGGTTGAGGTCGAGCTGGATGGTGGACAGCTGCCAGGTGCGGCCGATGGCGTCCTTGGCCTGGACGGAGATCTTCGGGCCGTAGAAGGCCGCGCCGCCCGGGTCGTCCTTGAGCGTGAGCCCCGACTCGGTGGCCACCTGGCGCAGCGCCTCGGTCGCCTCCTCCCACTCGGCCGGGTCGCCGATGAACTTCTCGGAGTCGTCGCGGGTGGACAGCTCCAGGTAGAAGTCCTCGAGCCCGAAGTCGCGCAGCACGCTCAGCACGAACCGCAGCAGCGACTGGATCTCCTCGGCCATCTGCTCGCGGGTGGTGTAGATGTGCGCGTCGTCCTGCGTCATGCCGCGCACCCGGGTGAGGCCGTGGACGACGCCGGACTTCTCGTAGCGGTAGACGGAGCCGAACTCGCACAGCCGCAGCGGCAGCTCACGGTAGGAACGGCCACGCGCACGGAAGATCAGGTTGTGCATCGGGCAGTTCATCGGCTTGACGCGGTAGTCGACGCCCTCCAGCTCGAAGGCCGGGAACATGTCGTCGGCGTACCACGGCAGGTGGCCGGAGGTCTCGAACAGCGTCGACTTGGTGATGTGCGGCGTGTTGACGAACTCGTAGCCCGCCTCGGCCTGCCGCCGGCGCATGTAGTCTTCCATCTCCTTGCGGATGATGCCGCCCTTGGGGTGGAAGATCGGCAGGCCGCTGCCCAGCTCGGGCGGGAAGCTGAACAGGTCGAGCTCGGCGCCCAGCTTGCGGTGGTCGCGCTTCTCGGCCTCCTCCAGGAGCTTGAGGTATTCGTCCTGCTTGTCGCGGGACTCCCATGCGGTGCCGTAGATGCGCTGGAGCTGAGGGTTCTTCTCGCTGCCGCGCCAGTAGGCGCCGCCGGAGCGCATGAGCTTGAAGGCCGGGATGGACCGGGTGGACGGCACGTGCGGGCCGCGGCAGAGGTCCTTCCAGCGCAGCTCGCCGCTCTTGGCGTCGAGGTTGTCGTAAATGGTCAGCTGTCCCGCGCCGACCTCGACGGACTCCTCGTCGGCGGCGCCGCCCTTGAGCCCGATGAGCTCCAGTTTGTAGGGCTCGCCGGCCAGCTCGGCCCGCGCCTCGTCGTCGCCGACCGGCCGCCTGGAGAACAGCTGCCCCTCCTTGACGATCTCGCGCATGCGCTTCTCGATGCGCTTGAGGTCGTCGGGGTGGAACGCCTCGGCGACGTCGAAGTCGTAGTAGAAGCCGTTGTCGACGGGCGGCCCGATGCCCAGCTTGGCCTCGGGGAACAGCTCCTGCACCGCCTGCGCCATGACGTGCGCGGTGGAGTGGCGGACGATCGCCCTGCCCTCTTCGCTGGAGACCTCGATCGGCTCGACCACGTCGCCGTCGGCGAGCTCGTGGGCCAGGTCGCGGGCCTCGCCGTTGACCTTGGCCGCGATGACCGTGCGGCCGTCGGCCTCCAGTGCGGCGCCGGCCGTCGTGCCGGCCGCCACCACACGCTCGGCTCCGGCGAGGGTGATGTGTAGCTCGGCTGACACGGTGACTCCTTGGGGTCGCGCGCCCGGCGCCCGGCACCGGGGCTGCTTCGGTGACGAACAACGATGCTATCGCGGGTGAAACCCCAGCTTTGTCAGGTCCTTCCTGGTGCCGTGGAAGACGTTGCGGTCCACGGGGCTCTGGGCGTACTGGTGGATGGTCCAGTCGTTCCAGGGTCTCGGCACGGCGGGGCGGCCGCGGGCGTGTTCGGGACCGGCGATCCAGAGGGGGTGTTCGCCGAGGCCGGCGCAGTGCCCGGAGTCGGCGAAGGAGCGGAAGGTGTAGATGAAGGGGCGCACGCCGGTGAGCCGCTCGACGTGGCTGCACCAGCGGCGGGCGTAGCGCGCGACCTGCTCGGGGCGCAGGCCGTCACCGGTCTCCAGGTCGAGCGCGATCAGGTCGCCGCGGCGCAGCCCGCCGGCCGACCTGATCGTGGCGAGGAAGTGGCGGGCGTGCTGGACGGGGTCGCCCTTGGGGCGGGCGAAGTGGTACGCGCCGCAGACGAGCCAGCTCTCCCGCATGCCGTTCCAGTTGCGCGCGAACCATTTGTCGGTCCAGTCGCCGCCCTCGGTCGCCTTGGCGAAGGCGAACGCCACGCCCGCCTCGGCGTGGCCGGACCAGTCGACCGAGCCCTGCCAGTTCGACACGTCTATGCCTTGCAGCACGCCCTTCACCTTGCCGGAGTTTATTGGGATCTCTCCCGCCTCAGCCCTTCGCCGCGCCGGTCAGCAGGCTCCGCGTGCGTTCCCGTTCGGCGAAGACGGCGCCGACGAAGTCGGTGACGCCGGCCCGCTCCAGCTCTTCGAGCTTGGCCAGCACGGTCTTCTCGTCGCCGACGAGGGCGATGTCGCCGGGGTTCGCCGCGCCCTCCCTGTCGAGCATGGCGCGGTAGGAGGGCAGCTGCCCGTAGATCTTGAAGACCTCGTTGGCGCGGGCGACGGCGCCCTCGGGGTCGTCGGTGACGCAGACGGGCAGCGCGCAGACGACGCGCGGCTCCTTTCTCCCTGCCTCGGCGGCGGCGGCCCTGATGGTCGGCACGATGTGGTCGGCGACGGTCTTCGGGCCGGTCATCCACAGGACGGTGCCGTCGGCCACGGTGCCGGCCATCTTGAGCATGCGCGGGCCGAGCGCGGCCACCAGCACGGGGAAGCCGGCGCCCGGGGTGCTCAGCTTGATGTCGGCCTTGAGCGTCTCGCCCTCGTAGCGGACGTGCTCGCCGCGGCTGGCCGGCACGAGGACGTCCAGATACTCCTTCATGTGCCGGCCGGGCCGCTCGAAGCTGTAGCCGAACATGTTCTCGATGACGATCTGGTGCGACAGCCCGAGGCCGAGCGCGAACCGGCCGCCGAGCGCGGCGTTGGCGGTCATGGCCTGCTGGGCCAGCGCGGCCGGGTGGCGCGGGTAGGTCGGCACGACGGCGGTGCCGAGCTCCAGGGGCGGCGCCTGCACGCCGGCCGCGACCAGGGCGGTGATCGCGTCGAGGCCGAAGATGTGGGACAGCCAGGCCGAGCTGAAGCCGTCCTCGGCGGCCTGGGTGATCTGGTCGCGGAGGCCGCCGATGGGGTCGGCGCCCGTGGGCTCGTTGAGGAAGTACCCGTAACGCATCGAACAGAACTCCATTCTGGTTGCTGACGTGAATGTACTTCGCACACCCCGACGCGGTCACCCGCCGCGCCGGGCCCCGTTTGTAAAGTGGCCTGCATGACCCACGAACGCGCCGGACAGCCCGCTCAGCCCGCCGACCTGGTCGACGTCCCCCGGCTGGTGACGTCCTACTACGCCCTGCGCCCCGATCCCGCCGAGGCGGGGCAGCGGGTCGCGTTCGGCACCTCGGGGCACCGGGGGTCGGCGTTCGGCGCGGCCTTCAACGAGGGGCACATCCTGGCCACCAGCCAGGCCATCTGCGAATACCGGCGCGAGCAGGGCACCGACGGGCCGCTGTTCCTGGGCATCGACACGCACGCGCTGTCGGAGCCCGCGCGGGTGTCGGCGCTGGAGGTGTTCGCGGCCAACGACGTCGACGTGCTCATCGACACCCGCGACGGCTACACGCCGACGCCCGCGATCTCGCACGCCATCCTGCGCCACAACCGGGGGCGCCGCTCCGGGCTCGCCGACGGGGTCGTGGTCACGCCGTCGCACAACCCGCCGGCCGACGGCGGCTTCAAGTACAACCCGCCGAACGGCGGCCCCGCCGGCACCGACGCCACCGGCTGGATCCAGGACCGCGCCAACCAGTTGCTGGCCGACGGGCTGAAGGAGGTCAGGCGGGTGCCCTACACCCGCGCTCTGGAGCGGGCCGGGCGTTACGACTTCCTCGGCACGTACGTGGACGACCTGCCCTCCGTGCTCGACCTCGACGCGATCAGGGCGGCCGGGGTGCGCATCGGTGCCGACCCGCTGGGCGGGGCGAGCGTGGCCTACTGGGGGGAGATCGCCGAGCGGCACCGGCTCGACCTGACCGTGGTCAACCCGCTGGTGGACCCGACGTGGCGGTTCATGACGCTCGACTGGGACGGCAAGATCCGGATGGACTGCTCGTCGCCGTACGCGATGGCCTCCCTGATCGCCGGCCGCGACCGCTACGACATCGCCACCGGCAACGACGCCGACGCCGACCGCCACGGCATCGTCACCCCCGACGGCGGCCTGATGAACCCCAACCACTACCTCGCGGTCGCCATCTCCTACCTCTACGCCCACCGCGACGGCTGGCCGACCGCCGCCGGGGTCGGCAAGACCATGGTGAGCAGCGGCATCATCGACCGCGTCGCCGAGTCACTGGGGCGGCGGCTGTACGAGGTGCCGGTGGGCTTCAAGTGGTTCGTGCCGGGGCTGCTGGACGGCTCGCTCGGCTTCGGCGGCGAGGAGAGCGCGGGGGCGTCGTTCCTGCGCAGGGACGGCTCGGCGTGGTCCACCGACAAGGACGGCATCATCCTCGCGCTGCTCGCCTCCGAGATCCTGGCGGTCACCGGCAGGTCGCCGAGCGCCCACTACGCCGACCTGGTGGGGAGGTTCGGCGAGCCGGCGTACGCGCGGGTGGACGCCCCCGCCACCCGCGAGGAGAAGGCGGTGCTCGGCAGGCTGTCGGCCGCGCAGGTGACGGCGTCGTCGCTGGCCGGTGAGGAGATCACCGCCGTGCAGACGTCGGCGCCCGGCAACGGCGCGGCGCTCGGCGGGGTCAAGGTCGCGACCGAGCACGCCTGGTTCGCCGCCCGGCCGTCCGGCACCGAGGACGTCTACAAGATCTACGCCGAGTCCTTCCGCGGCCCGGAGCACCTGGCGAAGGTCCAGGAGGAGGCCCGTTCGCTGGTCTCCGCCGCGCTGGCCGGCTGACCGCGCCCCAGGGTCAGGTCAGCTCGCGGGCCACGGGCGACGCCATGCCGGTGCGGCCGAGGTCGGCGTGGCGGGCGGCGGCCACGCCGTCGCGGTAGCCGGTGCCGCTGGTGCGCGGGACGCTCATCCTGACGCGCGGGTAGTGCGCGGCCACGGCGCGCTCCACCTCGGCGCGGCGGTCGGCGAGGACGAGCGCCGTCCCCGTGCCGGCCGCCGCCGCGCCGGCCTCGGCGTCCGCCTCGGCCGCGCACAGCAGCCGGTAGACCTCGTCGGTGAAGCCGAGCAGCCAGGAGCGCCGGTAGGCGCGCGGCGAGACGGCGTCACCCGGCGGCCGGACGCGGGCCAGCCCCGAGGCCATCTGCAGCAGCAGGGACGTCGCCAGCAGGTCGGCGCGCTCCAGGTCGGCGGCGAAGCCGAAGACGTGCACGCGGTGGCCGCCGTCGCCGTGCCCGATGAGCAGCGGGCGGCAGCGCACCGCCTGGGCGACCAGACTGACGAGCCGGGCCTTCTCCCGCGCCCAGGGGGCGGGCAGGGTGACGACGCGGTCGCCGGGCGTCTCGCGGTCACCGGCAGCCGGCGGCAGCGTGTCGATGCCGTGCTTGGCCATGAGCGCCGAGGCCGCCGCCATGAACGTGGCACGCTCGTGCTCGTTGTCGGTGCGCTCGGCCTTGGCCAGAAGCTTCCTGACGCGTTCGAGTGTGCGCTGATCGCGCAAGTGCCGCCCCCCGGGTGCCGCCGCTCAGTGCTTGGCGAGCACCCGCCCGTCGGCCCCGAGGGCGGGGAAGGCGCCCGTGTCCACGATGCCGTGCTGCTGGTACAGCGCCTCGATGAGGGCGTGTGCCTGCGGCTCCAGCTTCCACAGGGCACGATACTCGCGCGCGGTGGCCAGCGAGATGCCGATCTCCTGGGCGATGTCGACGGTGCGCGGCACGATGCCCTTGGCGATCTGCCGGTCCCAGTAGTCGCGGGCGGCCCGCTGCCGGGCGGCGCGCTCGGCGGTGGACAGCACCTGCGGGGTGGTGTCGAGCACCTCGACGTCCTCGTCCTCGTCGTCCACCAGCTCTGCCAGCGCGGGCGGCAGCGCCGGGCGGGCGGGCACCGGGTGCCGTTCGGCGTCGTGCTCCCACGGCACGCGCGGGTCGGCGTCGATGAGGGCGGTGGTGTTGTAGAGCGCGGCGATCTGGGCGAGCAGGGCCTCCTGGCGGGCCGGGTCGACGGCCAGGCCGGTGTGCTCGACGGCCTGGTCCATGGCCTTGTCGAGCCGGGCGAGGGCGGCCCGCATCTTGCGCTCGGAGGCGCCGGTCTCGCGCAGCGCCTTGGCCTTCTTCGCGGCCAGGGCGACGCGGGTGAGCCTGCGGTGGGCGTCCACCTCGCTGGCAGTGCGGTCGCTGACCTCGGCCAGGCCGAGCCGGACGAGCAGCCGCTCGGGGGTGAGCCGCCAGTTGATGCGGCCGGTGCCGCGGATGCGGTGGCGTTCGATGGCCATGCCGCGCTCCCACAGCCAGGCGGCGACCAGCGGCGCGGCGAGCCGGAAGACGGCCTCGGGCAGGCTGCGCGCGTCCATGGACGACAGGACGGCGGTCAGGCAGGTCAGCGCCCACACGGCGATGCCGTCGATGCCGGCGGAGAAGTTCTCGCGCATGTTGCGGCGGGCGCGTACGGCCGAGGTGATGATGGCGACCTCGATGAAGGCGAACAGGAGTAACCGCAGCGGCCCGTCCAGCCCGAGCACGTCGCCGGAGAAGCGCCACATGCCCTGTGCCGACACGCCGGTGGCGATGGAGGCGGCCACGATGGTCAGCACGTCCTCGATGGGACGGGGGGCGACGTATCTGGCGAACAGCCAGGCGAGGGCTCTCCAGGCGACCCTGATGACCAGGAACGCGAGCGCCAGCCCGAGGAGGCTGAGCAGGGTGATGACCGCGGTGGCGACCGGTTTCTCGGTGATGAAGGCGGTGATTTCCTCAAATGTCGGCATCAGTCACTATCCGTGGGGGGCGTTAACTCCGGCTCTATGCGACGAGATCATCGCAGAATGTCGCCAAATCTGTACGCCGAACACCGTCTGCCGTCCCAGTTTGCCCCGCTTTCACAGGGTCAACATCCCTGCCCCGGCCTGCCCTGACGGTGACACCCCCATGCACACCCGTCCGCTCGTACGGACGCGGAAGCACAATGGGGCTGTGAGCAGACGATCACGGCGACGGCGCGTGTTCTCCGGCGGTGCCCTGGCCCCCCGGGACGGCCACGGGCCGGGCGAGCCGCACGGGCCCGCGGCCGACGACGGCCTTCCGCCCGACGACCCGGCGGGCGGCCAGGGCGGCGTACGCGAACCGCGCCGGCCCAAGCCGGCGCCCCCGTCGCTGACCGCCGAGGCGCCCCTGCCCGAGCCGCCGCTCCACGCCGTGGCGGCCGGCCGATAGCGAAGCCGCCGAGGTCACTCGGTGGGGTGAGGGGTAAATTCGTCCTTTCGGAGGGGCCCGGCAGGCTCTCCAGGTGGGACCATCTATCGAGGGATTTATCCCTGGATGGTGCGCTATATCCCAGCAGGACGGACATGATGGCAGACAATGAGTTCCCGCTCGTCCAGTTCATGCGCGACGGCTTCGACCCCGTGGGCGAGCTCGGCCGCATCAGGAACGAGCATCCGGTCTTTCCGATGCAGATCCCGGGCGACCAGACCGTGTACCTCGTCACCCGCTGGGAGGACGTCCGCACGGTGCTCGGCGACCACGAACGGTTCAGCAACGACTTCGCGGGCGTCATCGGTCTCGGCTCCAACCAGGAGGACCCCGGCGGGCTGGGCTTCCGCGACCCGCCCGAGCACACGCGGCTGCGCAAGTTCCTGACCCCCGAGTTCACCGTCCGGCGGCTGCGCAGGATGGAGCCGCGCATCGAGGCCATGGTCGAGGAGGCGCTCGACCGCATCGAGGCCAAGGGCGCCGAGGGCATGCCGGTCGACCTGTTCGAGGAGTTCGCGCTGCCGATCCCGTCGCTGGTGGTGTGCGAGCTGCTGGGCGTCCCGTACGAGGAGCGGGCCGACTTCGTCAAGATCAGCAAGGACCGCTTCGACTTCACCGCCGGGCCCGAGGCGTCGCTGCAGGCGATCAACGACGCGATGACGTACCTCGTCGAGCTGGTCGCCAGGGAACGGCTCGACCCCGGCGACGGCCTGCTCGGCCAGCTCCTGCGCGAGCACGGCGACGAGCTCGACGACCGCACGCTCGCCAGCATGGCCGACGGCCTGCTGACCGGCGGCCACGACACCAGCACCAGCATGCTCGCCCTCGGCACGCTCTGGCTGCTGGAGCACCCGGAAGAGGCCGCGAAGGTGCGCGAGGTCGACGGCTACGTCAACGACGTCGTCGAGGAGCTGCTGCGCTACATGTCCGTGGTGCAGGTGGCCTTCCCGCGCTTCGCCCGCGACGACCTGGAGCTGCACGGCGTACCGATCAAGAAGGGCGAGATGGTGCTGTGCTCGCTCATCGGCGCCAACCGCGACCCGCAGGCGTTCGGCGCGGACGCCGACGAGATCCGGCCCGGCCGCGACGGCTCCCACACGGCCTTCGGCCACGGCATCCACCGCTGCATCGGCGCGCCGCTCGCGCAGATGGAGATGCGCATCGCCTTCCCCGCCCTGCTGCGCCGCTTCCCGTCGCTCCGGGTCGCGGGCGGGGTGACGTTCAGGGAGCTCGCCATCGTCTACGGGCTCAAGACGCTACCCGTAACCTGGTAGACGGGCTACGTTCGCCATGTGAGCGAGCCTGCTGCTGTTGACGCGCCCGTCATCGATCTGACCCGGGCCGGCGCCGTCGCCTTCGGGACCGACGGCGCGGTCACCGACACGGCCCGGGGGCACGCGGCCGCCTGGAAGCACGTCTTCGACGCCTTCCTGCGCGGCCGCTCGACGCCGTTCGACATCCGTGAGGACTACCTGCGCCATCTGGACGGGCGGCCCCGCCTCGACGGGATCCGTACGTTCCTCGCCGCGCGCGGCATCACGCTGCCCGAGGGCACGCCGGACGACGAGCCGGGCGCCCCCACCGTGCACGGGCTGGGGCTGGCCAAGGACCGGACGTTCCTCGCCCAGGTGGACGAGTACGGCGTGGCCGCGTTCCCCTCCTCCGTGGCGCTGCTGCACGAGCTGCGGCGGCGCGGCGCCAGGACGGCGGCCGTGTCGGCGAGCCTGCACGGACGACGGCTGGTGCGGGCGGCCGGCCTGTCCCACCTGTTCGACGTGATCGTCGACGGCGCGGACGCCGCCGAGCTGGGCCTCCCCGGCCCGCCCGATCCCGCCCTGTTCCTGGAGGCGGCGCGCCGCCTGGAGCTGCCGCCGGCCCGCGTCGCGGTGGTGGACGCCGCGCTCGCGGGCGTGGAGGCGGCGGGGAAGGGGGCGTTCGGGCTGGTCGTCGGGGTCGTACGCGAGAGCGGGCAGGCGGACGAACTGCGCGCCGCCGGGGCCGGGGCCGTCGTCGCCGACCTCGGGGAGGTCGAGGTGCGCGGGCGGGTCCTACCCTTGTCCCCGTGACCGTTCTCATCGATCCGCCCCACTGGCCGGGGCCGCGCGGGCTCATGTGGTCGCACCTGGTCAGCGATCACACGCTGGACGAGCTGCACGACTTCGCCGCGCTGCTGGGGGTGCCGGAGCGGGCGTTCGACCGCGATCACTACGACGTGCCCGAGACCGTGCACACGCGGGCGGTGTCGCTGGGGGCCGAGGCGGTCAGCTCGCGGGAGCTGCTGCGCCGGCTGGTCGCCGCGGGGCTGCGCCGCCGCAAGCGGCACCTCCCGCGGTGAGCGCCCGACCGGCGGCGGTCAGGCGGCCGTGAGCTCGGCGAGCTCGGCGGTCATGTTCGCGCGGGCCCGTTCCTCCCACGACGCCCGGCCGCGGGCGGTCCGGTAGAGGGCGGGGGCGGCGAGCAGGCGGCGCAGGACGTCGGCGCGGGCCGGCCTGAACAGGTCGTCGGGGACGTGGGCGTACTCACGGCGGACGGCGGCGGCGTAGGCGGCGTACCCGCCGGTCGGGCCGCCCAGGACGGCGAGGTCGGCGTCGCACAGCACGGCGCCGTTCGCGTCGCCGGCGGTGAGGGTGTCGTGGGCGGCGGTCAGCCGGACCAGCCTCGCCACCTCGGCGACCACGGCCGGGGGGACGCCGCAGCGCGGGAGCCTGGACTGGGCGAGCTGGGCGCTGCGTTCCTCGTCCCTGCCGGGGTGACCGTCATAGACGGCGTCGTGGAACCAGGCGGCCAGGCGGACCGCGTCCGGGTCGGCGGCGTCACCGGCCAGGTCGTCCACGGCGGCGAGCACGGCGGCCAGGTGGGCGCGGTCGTGGTAGTGGCGGTGCGGCTCGGACCAGCGGGCGATCAGCTCGGCGCCGGTGGCGAGGGCGGCGGGCGACGCCCCGGCGAGCCGCGCCCACGCCGCCGCGAGCCCGCCGTCACTACGGTGATCGATCACGCCCCCACCGTAAACGGCCGAGGTCCTTAGGGAGGCGCAGGGGTGCTCCCAGACGGCCGAGGTCCCTAGGGAGGCGCAAGGGGTGCCTGTACGACCGAGGTCCCTCAGGGAGGCGCAGGTGGTGACCGCAGACAGCCAAGGCCCCTCCGGGAGGCGCAGGGGTGTGCCCGTAGACGGCCAAGGTCCCTCTGGGAGGTATAGGGCGGTGTCTGGGGTTTTGGTAGCGTCGGGAGCATCGACGGGAGCGCGGAGGAGCGGCGGCGGCTGCTGCGGTGGCGGGAGCTGCGGGAGGTGCTGCCCGGGCGTCCCCGCCTCTCCCGGGCCGGCCGGGTGGCCGCGGCGGCGGACGTCGGCGATCTTCGGGAGCTGGCCAGGAGGCGCGCCCCGCGCATGGTCTTCGACTACGTGGACGGCGCCGCCGAGGGCGAATGGTCGATGGCCAGGTCGGTGGAGGCGTTCCACCGGGTGGAGTTCCGGCCGAGGGTGCTGCGGGACGTGGCCGAGGCGCCGACGTCGGTGGAGATCCTGGGCCGCAGGATCGCGATGCCGGTGGTGCTCGGCCCGACCGGGTTCACCCGGATGATGCACCGGGCAGGCGAGCGCGCGGTGGCGAGGGCGGCGGAGCGGGCCGGGGTCCCGTACACGCTGTCCACCATGGGCACCACCCCGGCTCCTGCGGTGACGGCGGCGGCCCCCGGCGGCTGGAACTGGTTCCAGCTCTACGTCGTACGCGACCGCGCCCGCACCCTGGACATGCTGGCCGTGGCCCGCGAGGCGGGCATGGACGTGCTGGTCGTCACCGTGGACGTGCCGGTCGCCGGGTCGCGGCTGCGCGACGTCCGGCACGGCCTGACGGTGCCGCCGTCCCTGCGCTGGCGCAGCGCGCTGCGGGCGCTGGGCCACCCCGCGTGGTGGTTCGACTTCCTGACCAGCGAGCCGCTGCGGTTCGCGACGGTGGACGGCGCCCCCGGCGACCTGGCGGGCATCACGAACCTGATGTTCGACCCGTCCGTGACGATCGCCGACCTGGAGTGGATTCGGTCGGCGTGGCAGGGCCCGCTGCTGGTCAAGGGCGTGCAGCGGGTGGACGACGCCAAGGACCTCGCGGCCGTGGGCGTGGACGGGCTGGTGGTGTCCAACCACGGCGGCCGGCAGCTCGACCGTGCCCCCACCCCGCTGGAGCTGCTGCCGGAGGTGGTGGACGCCGTCGGCGGCCGTACCGAGGTGTTCCTGGACGGCGGGGTGCGCAGCGGCGCGGACGTGGCGGCGGCGGTGGCCCTGGGCGCGCGGGCCTGCTTCGTCGGCCGGGCCTACCTGTACGGCCTGATGGCGGGCGGCGAGCCCGGCGTGACCAGGGTGCTCGACCTGCTGCGCGCCGAGCTCGTACGGACCCTGCAACTGCTCGGCGCCGCCGGCGTCGAGAGCCTGGACCGCGATCTGGTGCGCCTACGGCCCTGACCGCCGCGGCGGCCGGAAAAGCACGCGTATCTGGGCGGCGGTGCCGCCGCTCTGCTCCTTCACACGGGGACCTGGTCCTCACCCGGAGAGGAGAGCAGATGGCAACCGGAGAGTTCCAAGTGATGAAAGTGCCGGCCGAGCAGCTGGCCGGCGCCCTTCACGGCCAGGTTGTCGATCCGGGCGCGCAGCCCACGACCGTCGTCAGGCGCGGCGAGGGATGGACCGTGGACGTGAGCTGGGAGGTGTCCGGTGAGCTCATCGACTGGTTGCAGGGCCGATGGCAGCTGGAGATCATCGCCGACTTATTGGGCGGTGGCGAGAGCCGACATCCTTCGCCTCCCGTGGAGTTGACGTTCACCCCGGGATCGGGCCGATATACCGCCTCGATCCCGATGCGCGGCCAGCTCGCCCCCGGCACCTATGACCTCGTGGTCAACCTCACCACCATGACCGCCGCCGGCACCGCGGGGGCGCTCGGCGGCTTCGTGGTGCTCAGCAAGATCCTGGTGAAGGAGTGACGGCGGAGTCAGCGAAGACGGCGGTCCAGGAGCAGCGCGCCCCGGCCGGCCAGCAAGGAGGAGCACCACCGGCGCAGGTCGGCCGGTTTGGGCCCGCTCACCTGGCCGCCGTCCAGCAGGTCGGCCCAGTCCAGCAGCGACTCGGCGAGCATGAGGGGCACCTCACGCCGCTCGTGCACCTCGGCGGCGGCCTCGAAGTGCTCGGCCGCGCGCCGAGGCTCGCCCATGATGACGCACAGGTGGGCCAGGTAGTGGTGGCCGCAGTGGTGGGCCACCGTCGAGTGCCCGAACGTGTCGCCCTCGCCGGCCAGCGCGTCGTGGAGCCGCGCGGCCAGGTCGGGACGGCCGAGCCGGCCGGCGGCCACGGTCAGGTTGTCGAGCGCGGGGCGGTGCGCCATGTTGCGTGGCGGGACCGCGCCCCCGTCGGCGAGGATGCGCTCCAGCAGCGGGCCGGCCTCCTCGTCGTCCAGCTCGCTCAGGTAGCGCAGCACCGCGTGCACGGGGTCCGCGCGGGGCGCCTGCGCGGCGCGGCGCAGCCGGTCGCGCAGCTCCCACAGCCGGCCCTGGAGCCGCCGGATCTCGGCGATCTGCTCGGAGTAGATGGCCACGGCCTCCAGGCGGCGGCCGATCTGCGAGCCGAGCCGCAGCGCCGCCTCGGCCTCGGACTCGGCCTGCGCCAGGTCGCCCTGCATGAGGGTCAGCCCGGCCCGGGAGTAGCCGACCAGCCAGTGCAGGTGCGGCTGCGCCAGCCGGTGGGCCAGCTCGTCGGCCCGGTCGAGCAGGGTGGCGGCGCGGGCGGCGTCGCCGCTGTCGAGGACCGGCGGGGTGCGCTGGACGTAGGCGTGGAACAGCGCGAGGTCGTCGCCGGTGCGGCGGGCCGCCTCCAGCATCTCGTCGCCGTCGCGGTGGCGCTGGTGCAGCGGGTCGGCCGGGATGATGGTGAGGCTGCGCAGGCCCAGCACCAGCGCGAGGGTGCGCGGGTCGCCCGACTTGCGGGCCAGCGCCACCGCCTCGTCGCTGAGCGCGAAGCGCCGCTCCCCGTCGGGGGCCCAGATCAGCTCGGCGGCCAGGTTGGCGGCCAGCAGCGCGCGGGTGCTGACGTCGGTCGAGTCGACCTGCCTGCGCGCCTCCTCCAGCAGCGCGATGCGCTGCCGGTCGAGGGCGGCGTTGATGCCGGAGAAGGCGACGCCGCCGAGCGCGGCGGTGACGACGAGGTCGCCGCGGCCGCTCTCCAGCGCGAGGTCGGCGGCCTGGCCGAGGGTGGCCCTCGCCTCCGGGTGCCCGGCCAGCCACATCGCCCGCCCGCAGTCGACCAGCAGCTCGGCGCGGCGCTCCGGGGGCGTGCCGGGGGTGTCGTCGAGCAGGTCGAGCACCCGGCGGTACCAGGTGACGGCCTCGCGGTGGGCGAGGCCCTTCAGCGCGTGCCCGGCGGCGAGGACCCCGGCCTCTGCCGCCGCGCTCACCCGGGCCGGGTCGCGGCCGTGCTCGGCGGCGGTCATCAGGTGCCGCGCCACGACGTACGGGCGCGTCTCCATGGCGCGCGGGTCGGCCTGGCACAGCGCGTCGGCGACCTTGCCGTGCAGCAGCCCGGCCCGCGGCGGCGAGAGCGTGGCGTAGAGGGCGTTCCTGGTCAGCTCGTGCGGGAAGCTGCACGCGCCGCGCGCGGACATGGCGACCAGGCCCGCGCCCAGCGCCGCCTCGGCCGCGGCGACGAAGCGGGCCTCGTCCAGGCCGAGGGCGGCGCGCAGCTCGGCCGACTCCATGCGCTCGCCCACGGCCAGCACGCTGACCAGGTCGCGGGCGTCGGTGTGGAGCTGCGCCAGGCGGGCCCGCACCATGCGGGTGACGGAGTCGGGCACGCCGAGCGCGTCGAGCTCCTTGCCCGCGGTCAGCTCGCGGGCCATCTCGCTGACGAGGAAGGCGTTGCCGCCGGTGACGCGGTGCAGCAGCTCGGCGTCGGCGCCGGGGCGCACCTCGGCCAGCACGTCGGCGACCTCCTCCAGGCCGAACGAGGCGACCTGCAGCACGTGGCCGTCGGCGGTCAGCTTGAGCAGCTCGGGCATGGCCGTCTCGACCGGCGCCGGCCGGGAGGTGGCCAGGATGAGCAGCGGCATGGCGTCGGCGTCGTACATGAGGGCGTTGAGCATCTGCAGCGACTCCAGCGTCGCCCACTGCAGGTCGTCGATGACGAGCAGCACCGGGCGCACGGTGGTGAGCCGCTCGATGAGGGTGCGCGCGGCGGCCATCAGGTGGTAGCGCTCGGAGACCGGCTCGGTGGCGGGCGGCACCTCCAGCGACAGCGGCGGCGCGGCGAGCGACGGCGCCAGCCGGACGAGCTGGCCGCACTGCTGGTCGATCCCGGCCCGCAGCAGCAGCGCGGGCGAGGTGCGGGCCAGCCGCTCGACGGCTCCGGCGATCGGCTCGTACGCCTGCCGCGCCGGATCGGTGCACCGCCCGGCCAGCACGGTGAACTGCCGTTTGAGCGCCTGCCTGGCCGCCATCGACGCGAGCCGGGTCTTGCCCACCCCCGGCTCGCCCTGCAGGATCACCAGCCCGCTGCCGAACTCGGCCGCCGCGAGCTCGGACTCCAGCGCCCGCAGCTCCTCGCCGCGGCCGACGAAGGTCAGCTCCCGCTCGCCGGCCAGCCAGGTCGGCAGCGCGCCGCTCTGGTGGTGGTCGGCGTTCTGCCAGTGCAGCTCGTAGGTGTGCATCGGCTCGCGCAGGCCCTTGCCGGACATCCGGCCGAGGTCCTTGAACTCGTGCCGGCTGCGGCCCTGGGCCAGGCGCCGCACCAGGTCGGTGCAGAGCACCTGCCCGCCTTCGGCGATCGCGACCAGCCGGGCCGCCTCCACCGTGGGCAGCCCGGACACGTCGTCGTGGCCCCAGCAGACGTCGCCCGCGGCGAGCGCCGCCTTGATGGAGATCTTCTCCAGGGCGCGCTCGTTCTCGTCGGCGACCGCCTGCTCGACGGCGATGATCGCGTCGAGGCCGGCGGTCGCCGACCCGAAGACGGCCATGAGCCCGTCGCCGAGGCTCTTGGTGAAGGTGGCGCCGTTGGCCTGCGCCACCGAGCGGAGGAGCTGGCGCAGGCGGCGGAAGACGTCGTTGGCGCGTTCCTCGCCCAGCCTGATCCGCAGCGCGGTCGAGCTCACCACGTCGGTGAACAGGATCGTCGCCGTGGTGAGGGTGCCTGGTTCGTGCGGGACGCTCACGCGCGCAGCCCCTTTCGCCCCTGCGCGGGCGCTCGTTCGGTCTTGCGCACACTCTTGCGGACATTCTTGCGGACGATGCGCCGGATCTCACGTGATTTGACCGCGGCCTTCGACTGCCTGATCCGCCAGGCGCCGGCCAGCTCGGGCGGGATACGGAAGGCGGCCTGGCCGTCGGAGTGGCGGTCGACCAGGGCGACCACGAGATGCCGGCCCACCCTGCGCACCAGCCCGCGCACCACGCCGTCGACCGCGCGGCCCAGCCACGGCCGCCGGTGCGCCGCCTTGGCCAGGGCGAACAGCGCGGTGAACCACCACGCGGGCGGCGGCACCTCCAGCAGCTCGGGCACCCGGTCGGCGCCGTGACGGGCGTCGCGGAAGACCCAGTGCACCAGGCTGCGCGGCAGCTTGCGCCAGCCGAGGTGCATGAACTCCTCCATCTCGGCCAGCAGCATGGACATGAGCAGCCGGCCCTCGGGGCTGGACTCGTACAGGCGGCCCATGCGCTCGCTCACCGGGGTGACGTCGTCGAGGGTGAGCGGCCGGTCGCGGCACGCCTCCACGCCCATGAGGTGGCCGAAGACGCTCCACGTGTAGAGGTGGGCCTCGCGCTGCTCGTCGGTCAGCGTGACGCCCATCGCCTCCAGCGCCTCCCAGGTGACGACGGTGAAGTCGAACAGGGTGGCCAGCAGCAGCTCCTGGTTGACCGGCGGGCCGAACCGCTCGGTGTCCCAGTGGTCACCGTAGCGCTCGTCGACCAGGGCGCGTACGAACGAGTGCAGGATGCGCAGCCCGAACGCCGTCGTGTGGCCGGGGCCGCCGGGCAGCAGGCTGTTCGTGGCCTTGAGCCCCATGACGTCCACCAGCATCTGCCCGGTCTCGGCGACGCGGCGGGTGAGGCCGTGCGTGGCGAGCTGCGAGACCCCGGCCAGCACGCGGGCGCTGGAGACCTCGACGTACGCCATCGGCAGGCACTTGCAGAACAGCGCGGCCGACTGGTAGAGCCCGTAGTCGGCGAACACCGCCTGGCCCTTGGCCAGCAGCTCGGCGTCGCGGCCCCATTCGGGCAGGTCGGCGGCGAAGTCGAGGGCGTCGAAGATCTCGGAGGCGGGCGGCCGTCCCGAGGGCTCCCTGGCCTCCTTCTTGGCCTCCCCCAGCTCCTTGACCACGGCCTTCACCAGGTCCAGCGGGCCGAGGCCGTCGTCGCGCTCCTTGAGGTGGCGGGCGACGACCTCGTCCATCTCGGGGTCGGCCATCTGCCTCAGGTGCCGGAACCTCTCCTCCGGCCAGCGCTCGTGGGCATCCTCGTGTCGGTTCATTGTCCCCGTACTCCAGATTCGGTCAGAGGCCGCCCCGCCTGCGCAGTGCGGCGACGTCCAGCAGCGTGATCGTGCGGCCCTCGATGGCGATGAGCCCCCGTGACACGAGCGACTGCAGCGCCCGGTTGACCGCCGGCCGGGTCGCGCCGATGAGCGCGGCCAGGTCCGACTGCGTCAGGCCGGGCAGGTCCACCACGGCGTCCGCCCTGCCGTGCTTGCCGGCGAGCTCCAGCAGGAGCTTGGCCAGCCGGCCGCCGAGGTCGAGGAAGGCCAGGTCGGCCGCCTGCCCGGTGAGCCGGCGCACGAGGTGCCCCAGCAGGTGCAGGAACTCGTCCGCCAGCGCGGGATGCTCGCGCATCAGCTCCAGCAGCCGCGCCCTGGGCAGCGCGAACACCCACGAGGGGCGCACGGTGACGATCGACGCCGAGCGCGGCGAGCCGTCGAGCAGCGCCATCTCGCCGAAGGTGTCGCCCCTGCTCAGCATGTTGAGCACGATCTCGTCGCCGTGCTCGGTGGTGAACACCACCTTGACCAGGCCGTCCAGCATCGCGTAGAGGGACTCCCCCGGGTCCCCCTGGTGGAAGATGATCTGGCCCGACCGGTAGCGGCGGGCCAGTCCGGCCCGCAGCGCGCTCCTGACGCCGTCCTCTCCGAGTACGCGGAACAACGGGATCTCCGCCAGCGCGGCGGCGAGCTGCTGACCGTCCTGCGGGGGCCCGCTGAACCCGTTCATGCCAGAACTCTAGGCCGCAATCGGCGGCCCGGCAGTAACCGGTAAGCGATCTCTTCCACGTCTCGAATGTGACGAGGAACACATCCGTACTGTCACGGACGCGACAGACGTCGCGGATCGTCCGGCGGACCGTTGGAGGGCCGGTCGGAAGTGGCCCCCCGAGTAGCCGTACCGGCGAGGAGTGGAACATGCAGTTGGAGACCGTCGACCGCCTCGACACGGGCGCTCTGGTGACCGCCGCGCAGCAGGGCGACGCCGACGCCTGGGAGCGGCTGGTCGAGGAGTTCACCCCGATGCTCAAGGCGCGCATCCGCCGGTTCAGGCTCGGCCACGAGGACGCCCAGGACGTGCTGCAGACCACCTGGCTGCTGGCCTGGCAGAACCTGAAGAGCGTCGCCGACGGCCAGCGCATGGCCGGCTGGCTGGCCACGATCGCCTTCCGCGAGTGCCTCAAGCTGACGAAGAGGACGCGCGAGATCTGCACCCCCGACCTCGACACGCTCGGCAGCACCGACGACGTCGACAGGGAACTGGCCAGGATCTGGCTCGCCGGGACCCTCGAAGAGCTGGTCGAGGGGCTGCCGGACGCGCAGCGGGTGCTGTTCAGGGCGCTCACGGAGACCTCCGAGCCGCATTACGTGGACGTGGCGCGCAGGCTGGGCAGGCCGGTCGGGAGCATCGGGCCCACCCGTGCCCGCTGTTTCGCGAAGCTGCGCGGGATGCTCCAGGCCCGCGAGATCACCAGGGACTTCCTCGATTGATCCATCCGGCCGCTCATCTACGTGGCGCTCCGGTCGAACGGGATCGCCTCCAGGAACGGCTCGAAGTCGAAGTGGGCCATCTCGAAGGCGTCGGCGTCGCTCTCGGACGGATAGCGGTAGAGCCTGCGCCGGATGCCCGGCAGGCTCGGGTCGCGGTCGAACATCTCGCCGATCGCGTCGGGCACCAGGCCGAGCCGCATCTCCTCGGCGAGGCCGGCGGCGAGCTTCTGGTCGAAGGGCACCTCGTAGAGAGCGGCCACCGTCTGGTAGACGCGGAAATAGCTGACGATGAAGCGCATGCGGTCGGGGTAGGACACCCAGTTGGCCACCCCGGCCGTGGCCGCGTCGCGGTCCTCGGTGATGAACTCCTCGGCGAGCTTGCGCACCCGCTCGTCCTGGATCGGCGCCCACGCCTGGTCCAGGTCGACGCCGTCGGGGGCGGTGAGCGGGCGGCCCACCCTGATGTCGCTGAGCGGGGTACGCACGGCGAACAGGTGGCGGGTGTAGAGCCCCGCCCACAGCTCCTCCAGCTTGCGGGTCAGCCAGGGCTGGTCCTCGTGGCGGGCGGAGTAGAGGGGGAAGGGGGCGTACGGGCGGCGGGTCACGAGCGCGCGCAGCGAGCGCCACGACCCCCGGGTCAGCCACCGGACCGGCCGGTAGAGCACCAGCTCCAGGGCCCTCTGCGCGCGTTTCTGCTCGTACGCCGACAGTGCGACGTTGGCGCCGAACATCAGCTCCGCGCGTACCTCGGGGTCGCTCGCCTCCCTGGCCTCCAGCAGGAGCTGGGCGGCGTCGCGGAGGTAGCGCGGGTCGGCCGGCTCCAGCAGCCCGGCCAGGAACTCCGGCGGCGTCGGCGTCAGGTCGGACTCGGGGCTGACCCGGAGGAACCCGTCGGGGGTGTCGTTCCGCCAGAGGTTGACGGCGAGGCTGGCGGTCTCCAGGAAGATCGCCCGGTTGGCCAGCGCGAGGCCGAGCTGGTAGCTGGGGCCGAGCAGGGTGAGCAGCGTGGCGCGGAAGAGGCGGCGCAGGCGGCGTGGCACCCGGAGGCGGCGCCCGAAGTCCTCGATGAACGGGGAGTCGGGCGTCAGGTCGAGGCTCTCGCCCACCGCCTTGGAGGTCCAAGTGGCGTAGCAGTACCAGTTGTTGCACGCCTGGCCGAGATATTCGGAAAGGTCCCCCGCGACCCGGTGGTAGGCGTAGGCGATGACCATCGCCTCGAGTGCCGGGCTCCGGTCCTGGTAGGCGGCGATGCGGAGCACGTCGTCCGCGGTCATCCGGGTCTCGGGCATGGGGGGTGTCTCCCGTTCGCTGGTCCCTCGCCTCGAAGAGTTCAGAGCGTCCCCGAGGGCGTCAGATACAGCCCGGCGGCCAGCTTGACTCCCCGTGGCCGGCCGGGGCGTCGAGCCTAAAAGGGGCCGCTTGCGAAGGGCTTGCAGGTTGATCAGCGCGGGTTGGTGAACCCCGGGCGGCTCAGACGGCCAGGGTCTGGCCGGCCTCGATGGCCTCGCGGACGCTGCGCGCCAGGGTCTCCTCCAGCGCGTCGCCGTGCGCGGTCAGCGCGGCCATGCCCTCGGCGTCGTCGGTGGCGGCCAGCAGCGCGCGGTACTTGTGGTTGTTGTCCAGCGCCTCGCGGGCGCGCAGGGCGGCGTCGGCCTCCTGGACGCGGCGGGCGTACCGCTCCAGGCCCTCGACCCGGGCGGTGACGGCGGCAAGGGAGCGGTCGAGCGCCTCCTGCTGGGGGTCGAGCACGGCCCGCAGCTCGTCGGTGACCAGGCCGTGGCGGGCGGCGTCCTGCTCGTGCTGGAGCTCGTGCTGGACGCGCAGCAGGCGGGCGATCTCCCAGACCTGCCGGGGCAGCAGCACCTCGTTGGCCACGACGTCGAGCAGGTGGCGGCGCATGGCCTCCGACCGCTGGACGACGCGGACGGCGCGGCGGGCACGTTCCAGCAGGGCGCGGCCGGGCGGGGAGAGCTCGGCGACGGTCACGAACCGTTCGCGCAGCGGCGAGGCGCGGGGGTCGCGGCCCAGCCGGGGGATGTGGCAGTCGAGCACGGCCAGCCGCTGCTCGGCGTTCAGCTCGGGGTCGAGCACCAGGTCGACGGTGCGCCTGACGTGCTCGCGCTCGCGGTCGAGCCGCAGCGCCTCCTCCTGGCTCAGGGCGCGGTGGCGGAGCACGTCGTGGGCCACGACGAAGCCGCACAGGATGATGGGGGCGAGCAGCACCACGATGACCGCGGCGATCGGGCCTAACTCGACAAAGAGGGTGAAACCGGTCAGCAGGACCCCGACGGACGCGACGAGCGACGCCAGCGCCCAACCCCATCCTCTGGCCACGCCGTCCCCTCCGGAGCGAGTACCTGCAGTGCCCTGGATGCCACAATAGCCGCCACTTCCGACAATCCGCGGCGATACCGCGCCATCTAGGGGCGCCGGGGAGACACCTCAGCGAAGGTAGGAGGCGCCGTTCAGGTCGAGCACCGCGCCGCTCGCCCACTCGGCCTGCGGCGAGGCCAGGAAGACGACGGCCGCCGCGATCTCCTCCGCCCGCGCCACCCGCCCGAACGGGCTCTGCGCCCGGATGGCGTCGCCCCGCGGCGCCTTGAGGTGCTCGTTGGTCATGTCGGTCTCCACGAACCCCGGCGCCACCGAGGCGACCGCGATCCCGTGCGGCGCGAGCGCGACGGCCAGCGACTGCCCGAGCGCGTTGAGGCCCGCCTTCGAGGCCCCGTACGCCGGGCTGTCGGGCTCGCCGCGGTAGGCCCCGCGCGAGGAGACGTTGACGACGCGCCCACCGGCGGGCATGTGGCGGAGCGCGCAGTAGGTGACGTTGGCCGCCCCCAGCAGGTTGACGGCCAGGGTGCGCCGCCAGGCGTCCTGCCACTCCTCGTACGACACCTCGGTCACCGGATGGGAGAAGAAGACCCCGGCGTTGTTGACCAGCACGTCGATGCGCCCGAGCGCGCCAGCGGCGGCGTCCACCATGTCGCGGACCTCACCGGGATCGGCGAGGTCCGCCCGGACGACGGCGTGTCCCTCCCCGGGCAGCTCGCCGAGCAGCCCGTGCGCCTCCGCCGCCGAGTCGCGATGGTGGACGGCCACCCGGTCGCCCTGCGCGGCGAAGGCCGCCGCGACGGCCCGCCCGATCCCTCGCGACGCGCCGGTCACGAGCACTCCACGTCCGCTGCTCACCCGCCGCACACTAGCAGCGCTCAGAACCGGCCCGACCGGCGCGCATTGCCAGCGCTCAGAACCGGCCGGACCGCCGCAGACCGGCCGGCCGGCCGTCCGGGTCCACCGCGAACCGGTAGAGGGGCATGGCCAGCGCCTTCTGCAGCCTCGACAGGGTGGGCGCCGGATGCGGGCGCAGCCGCCCCGCCGGACGCGGCCCCTCCTCGCCGCCCCGGTGCCACTCCTCCAGCCGGGACGCGGCCCGCTCGAACGCCCCGAAGGCCGCGGCCGGGTCGCACAGCTCGTCCCGCTCGTCGTCCGGCAGGTCCAGGTGCTCGGCCATGAGGGTCAGCCGCAGGTCGCGGGCGAAGCGCAGCGCGCCGTACGGCGGGCGCGGGTCCTCCCGCTCGTCCAGCACCGCGCAGCTCAGCTCCGAGTCGTACGTCCACGAGCGCAGGTTGACGTTGTCGGAGCCGACCGTGGCCCACACGTCGTCCACCACGCAGACCTTCGCGTGCACGTAGATGGGGGTGCCCCGATGGTTCTCCAGGTCGTAGACGGCGACCCGGTCGCCGCCGGCGGCCCGCAGCCGGGCCAGGGCGTCCGCGCGGCCGATCAGGCTGGCGGGGCCGGCCAGCAGGCCGTCCTGGTCGGGATGGCGCGGCACGACGACGATCATGCGCAGGCCGGGCTCGCGCTCCAGCGCCTCCGCGAACGGCTCGATGACGTCGGTGGACCACAGGTACTGGTCCTCCAGGTAGACGAGGGAACGGGCGCGGGCGAGCACCTTGCGGTAGGCGCGGGCGATGCTGCGCTCGCCGTCCGGCGCGAACGGGTAGCGGTCGCGCCGCGCCGGATACGTACGCAATAACTGCACGGCGTGCCGCCCGGCCGGCGGCGGTGGCGGGCCCGGCTTCGGCAGCGGCGGGGCGTCGTCGAGCCGGCCCACGTGGTCGCGCAGGCGGCGCAGCGGATCGCGGGTCTCGGGGGCCGGGTCCTCCCAGCGTTCGCAGAAGACCGCCTCCACCTCGGCGACGGCCGGCCCGTGGATGGCGACCTGGACGTCGTGCCAGGGCGGGCGGGGGCCGTACACGGAGGGCATGGGACAGCTCTGCGGGTCACCCAGGTGGTCGGCGTCGTCACGGCGGCTGTGGCACAGGTCGATGCCGCCGACGAAGGCGACGTCCCTGGTGGGGTCGCCGTCGTGGCGCAGGATGACGAACTTCTGGTGGTGCGCGCCGCCCGGCTTGGTCCGCGTGTCCAGCAGGGCCTGGCCGCCGGAGTTCTCGATCTCCCTGCCGAGCCGGCGGTTCTCGGCCGAGCTGAAGCGCAGCAGGTCCATGTGGGAGCGCCAGATGAGGCCGCGTACGAGGGCGCCGCGCCGCGCCGCCGCGGCCATGGCCTCGCTCACGGTCGGCCCGTCGGGGGTCAGGCGTTCGTCGGGGTCGCCGCGCCAGTCGGCGAACAGCAGCAGGTCGTCCTCGCCGAGCCCGTCCAGGCAGGACCGCAGCTCGGCGAAGTAGGTCGCGCCGTGGACGAGCGGGCGTACGTCGTTGCCTGTCGTCCACGGGCCGAGCTTGGTCGCGCCGTTGCCGCGTTCCTCCTCGGTCAGGAACCAGTCCTCGATCCGCATTCGGTACCGGTTACCCCGTACGGGGGCGGTGATGTGCCGATGCGCCCGATCCGACCGTCGTGCCTGGTCAGCCGGTTCCTATCCTGGAAACGTGACGGCGAAGGGGGGCCGTGATGATCGAGCTGGACTGCTGGGAGGTGTTCGACGCCGCTCCGGTCGCGCTGGCGGTGCTGTCGCCGGAGCTGGACATCGTCGCGGTGAACCGGGTCCACGAGCGCATCCTCGGCCGCTCCCGCCGGGAGTGCGTCGGCCGCAACATCTTCGAGGTGTTCCCCGGCGGCTCCTGGCCACAGGGCGTGGAGGCGCTGCGGTCCTTGCTGCGGCGGGTGCTGGACGGCGTCGAGAACGAGGCCGAGGTGCTGCTGCTGCAGCGCTTCGACGTCGAGACGCCGGGCAACCCGGACACCGCGCCGGAACGCTACTGGAGCGTCGCCTGCTCCCCGCTGCAGGGCCCTGACGGCACCACCTGCGCGGTGATCGTACGCATGGAGGAGGTGACCTCCTTCGTCGAGCGGATGCGCGAGGAGAGCAGGTCGGAGCCTTCAGAAGCCGGGTGGACGCACGCGGCGGCGGTCGAGGCGCAACTGTTCGCCAGGACCGCCGAGCTGCAGGAGGCCAACCTGCGGCTGCGCGAGTCCGAGGCGCGGGAGCGGCAGATCTCCGACGGGCTGCGGGAGATGGTACGCCGCCAGCGCCAGGTGGTCGCCGACGCCTCCCACGACCTGCGCGGCCCGGTCACCGGACTGCGGGCCAGGCTGGAGGACGCGCTCGCGGACCCCGAGAGCGACACCCGGGAGATCCTGCAGGCCGTCGTACGCGACGCCGACCGGCTCGGCGCCATCATCGGCGACATGCTGGAGCTGGCCCGCATGGAGACGGGCGCGCCCGCCCCGGCCGAACCGGTCGACCTGGCCCTCCTGATCCGCGGCGAGCTGGCCCACCGCGTCTCCAAGGCCACCACCGTCACGTGCCTGGACCCCGGGGTCGTGGTGAACGCCTCCCCGGTCCGGCTGGCCCGCATCCTGGACAACCTGCTGGCCAACGCCGAACGCCACACCCGTTCCCGGATCGAGGTCAGCCTCACGGCCCATGACGGCGAGGCGGTGCTGGAGGTGACCGACGACGGGCCCGGCATCCCCGACGCCGACAAGGAGAGGGTCTTCGTCCGCTTCTTCCGCCGTCCGGACGCCCGCCTCCGCGACCCGGGCGGCACCGGGCTGGGGCTGCCGATCTCGCGCCACATCGCCGAGGCCTACGGCGGCACACTGAACGCCGCCGACCGCACCGACGGGGGCGCCGGAGCCCGCATGATCCTGCGCCTGCCGCTGCTCACCCCTGACCGGTCGGCTCTGGGCCGCCTGCACGTCAGCCCGCTCGGACGCTGACCCGCGCGCACTCCTTGCACCCTGCCGGCACCACCCGCGTCCCGGTACGCCCGGTACGCCGGTCCCGCGGCCCCCTCGGGCAGGTCGGCGAGCACCTTCGCCAGCTCCCAGGCCGGGCTCGCCGGCCCGCAGTTCTCCCGGTCCAGCACCACGATCCCGCCGTCGGCGGCGCGGCGGACGTTCTCGGGGGTGATGTCACGGTGACAGGTGACCACGGCCGCCGCCGGGTCGGGCGGCACGATCAGCTCATCCAGCGCCGCCAACTCCCCCGCCAACGTCCGTAACGCCCCCGGCCCCCTTGGCCCGCCGCCTCCGCCGCCGGTACTCCTGCTTCATCCACCGCCGAGGCCCCAGCACGTCCTCGCACTCCCGCATCCCCGGCATCGTCCCCACGGTGATCCGTCCCACGATGTCCCCGCCGAACCACTCCGCCGCGGCGACAAGCTGGTCCCGTACCTCGTCCAAAGGCCCGTACCCGTACCGCCGACACCGCTCAAGCAGCCACTCAACCGCCTGCTCCGCCCCCTCACCCGGCCCCTCGTCACCAGGCAGCCGAGGCGGCAACGGCCGTACGTCGAGCCGATGCCCCCACACCCCGAACCCCGCCCGCACCCGCTCCGCACAACGCCCCCGGACGATCAGGTATCCATGACCCGGCTCCCCCAGAACGATGTCGTCACCCACCAGAGCGAGCAGCCGCTTCTCGAACGTCCGCCGCCCCTTACCGGGAAACACCCGCACCAGGATGTGCTCCGGCCCGTAAAACCCGTTCGCCCCACAAAACCGCCACAACTCGCCCCGCCACGGCCACTCATCCACGTCCATGACCTCGGATCCTCACCGCCCCACGACCACCTCGCAACCACCACGCCTCCCTGACTGTGGCCGCGTTGTGCCTGCCCGGCCTTTGGCGTGCTCGCGGCACCGGATCAGGCTCGCGCCGGGGACCGGACGGGAAGGTTCGGGAATATGATCCCGCGCAGAAGGACGCCCGTCGCCGGCCGTATCGTGATGTTCGCGCGGTGGCGAGCCGCGGCCCGGGTCGTACGACCTCCCATACCGAGCGAACCAAGGGCCGTGGCCGAGTGGGTGTTGACGAGGGAGGCCGGTGGCTGGGCGGTGCGCCGCTCCGGTGACCACGACGGCGGCGGCTGTCCGGCGTCACGTCCTCCGCCCGCCGCCGTCGTGGTCGGCGCGGGCAGGCGGAGCCCTTTACGAAGTACAGATGCCGCTCGGTCGCGGGCGCGGCGCACGATGTCCGCTAGACGGCAAAAACTCCCAGGAGATGACCTCTCCTGGGAGTGTTCTGCGTGGTGGGCGATACTGGGATCGAACCAGTGACCTCTTCGGTGTGAACGAAGCGCTCTCCCGCTGAGCTAATCGCCCTCCTGCCGGCCCCTCGCGGTGCCGACGGGGAAAACCATACCGCACTCCGGCACCTGCTGGCGAAGCGAAGCGGCCGGGAGCCGGGTGTCGGGCGGGTGCCGGGCGGGGGCAGGGCGGGGGCAGGGCGGGGGCAGGGCGGGGGTCGGAGGGGTGTCTGGCGGTGGCGGCGGAGGGATTCAGGGTGAAAGGCGGCGGTTGCCCACCGACGAGTGGGGTCGGTGACATACCATCGTCGTGTCCCGGAAGTGGACGGTCGCGATCTTTCTTGAGAAACGTTCATGATCGGCCGTTCCGGGGCAGGCTCGACAGCACGCAAAACCCTTGCAAATGCGACCCCGATTGTTGCCGTTTAGCCTGGTAGATGCCTGAATGTCCAGCTGTGATGTGCGTTACAGAAGGCCCCTGAGGCGGAATCTTTCCTACGGGTTTCTTCGTTCCGCGTCATAGCTCAGGACGAAGTCCGTCAGAGCAGTGAAAGCCCCGAAGAGGGGACCTACGACGAAAAGGTTTGGCTGACGATGAACAGCACCACCGTCTCCGCCGAGCTTGGCCTTCGGCTTGTGGTCCCCGACCGTACAACCGTCCCCCTGCTCGCCGGACTGAGTTACACAGCCGACGACCCTTACGCCATCCGCATGGCCTTCCACGTAGGGAATGACGAGCCGGTCGAGTGGATCTTCGCCCGCGAGTTGCTGACCGTGGGCATCGTCAGGCGTGTCGGCGACGGCGACGTGCAGGTCTGGCCCGCGCGGGCCGACGGTGAGCGCACGCTGCACATCAGCCTCACGTCCCCGTTCGGCCAGGCCCTGTTCGAGGTGCCGCTGGCGCCGCTGACGGAGTTCCTGCACCGCACCTACGAGAAGGTGCCGGCGGGGCGCGAGACCGACTTCATGGACCTCGACGCCGAGTTGACCAACATGTTGTGGCCGTCCTGAGACACCACTAGACAGACCGCCGAAGGGGCGGGCCCGTCCGCGGGCCCGCCCCTTCGCATGCCGTCTCAGGAGGCCGGCAGGGACGTCATGGCCGCGCGCATGCGGGCGATCTCGATGCTCTGTCCCGAGTAGACGTCCTTGGCCAGCAGCCGCATGCGGTGGTCGCGGCCTCCGGTCAACTCCTCCTTGGCCATCTTCACGGCGCCCTCGTGGTGGCGGGTCATGAGCTGGAGGAACAGGCGGTCGAAGACGTCGCCGCGGGCGGCCCGCAGCGCGTTCAGCTCCTCCTCGGAAGCCATCCCGTAGCCGGGGCCCATGGAGGTGTGGTCGTGCCCGGCGGGGGCGGGGCGGCCCAGGTCGGCGAGCCAGCTCGTCATCGCCCTGATCTCGGGGGTCTGGGCGGCGGTGATCGCGCGGGCGACCCTGCGTACGACGTCCGTCGTCGTGCGCTCCTCGACCAGTGAGGTCATCTCCAGCGCCTGCCGGTGGTGCGGGATCATCGCCTCCGCGAAGCGTACGTCGGCGGCCACGGTCGGCCGCGGCGTCCGGCCCACCCGCTCCCCCGGCGTCGCGGTCCGCGCGGGCGACCCCGGGCTGCCCGGCACGATCACGGGCGCGTCGGTGCCGATCGCGGACGGCTGGCGTACGTCCTCGGCGGCGCAGGCGGCGGTGGAGAGGACGCAGGCAACGCAGGCGGCGAGCACCGAAAGCGCCTTAACTGTGATGAATGCCGTACGCGGCCGCGAACCTGCTGACATACCTTCCATAGTGAGCTACGAGACAAAGGGGAATGCGCGTTGATCTCTGCCAAGCTGCGCGGAGCGGCGTCTGTCGCGGCGATGCTGCTGCTGACCGCCGCGTGCGCGGGCGGCCCGTCGGCCTCAGGGGAGCCGGCGAGCTCAGCCACCTCCCAGCAGGAGACCAGCGCTCCAGGGGACCGAGCCCCGGCCGGGGACGGCGTCACCACCAGCGACAACGTCAAGCAGGTCGCGCAGGTGCCGAGGACCGCCCCGTTCGACGGCCGGGACGACATCAACACCGACCTCGCCTTCCAGGGCGACTATGCCTTTCAGGGCAACTTCGGCGGTTTCGCCATCTATGACATCAGCGACCCGAAGAACCCCAAGACCGTCACCCAGGTGGCCTGCCCCGGCCAGCAGAACGACGTGTCGATCTACCGGAACCTGCTGATCCTCTCCGTCGACGAGCCGGTCTCCGGCCCGGAGTGCGACGCGGACGACGACGAGCCCGCCTGGGAAGGGCTGCGCATCTTCGACGTGAGCGACAAGGCCAGCCCGCGCTACGTCGGCGCCGTCGCGACCGACTGCGGCTCGCACACGCACACGATGGTGCCCGCCGGCGAGACGCTGTACGTCTACGTCTCCTCCCCCGGCCCCGAGCCCGAGTCGCGGACCTGCCCGCCGCCCCACGAGCTGATCCAGATCGTGGAGATCCCGATGCAGGCGCCGCAGTCGGCGCGGGTGGTGGCCAAGCCCGACATCTTCCCCGAGCGCCAGCACGACGAGATGCTCTCGGGCTGCCACGACATCACCGCCTACCCGGAGAAGAAGCTGGCCGCGGCCGCCTGCTTCGGCGACGGGGTGCTGCTCGACATCGCCGACCCGGTACGGCCGAAGGTGCTCCAGCAGCTCACCGACACCGAGAACTTCTCGATCTGGCACTCGGCGACGTTCAACAACGACGCGACCAAGGTCGTCTTCAGCGACGAGCTCGGCGGCGGCGGCCAGGCCACCTGCGACCGCAACACGCCGCGCACCAAGGGCGCGAACGCGGTGTACGACCTGGTGAACGACAGGCTGGAGCTGCGCGGCTACTTCAAGATCGACCGTGAGCAGCAGCAGGACGAGAACTGCGTGGCCCACAACGGCTCGCTGATCCCGGTGCCGGGCAAGGACATCATGGTCCAGGCGTGGTACCAGGGCGGCGTGTCGGTCTGGGACTTCACCGACTCCTCCGCCCCGAAGGAGATCGGCTTCTTCGAGCGCGGCCCGCACAAGCCTCCGGCCATCGCGGGCTCCTGGTCGGCCTACTACTACAACGGCTACATCTACTCCAGCGACATCATGGAGGGCCTGGACGTCCTGGAGATCGACGACCCGCTCACGAACCCCGCCAAGAAGGTCAAGATGGACGACTTCAACGTCCAGACCCAGAAGAGCTACTGAGGCGAGGCCCCGGCCGCGCCGGACGCGCGGCCGGGGCCAGGGCTCACGCCGGTCACGGGTCCAGGTCGGAGGCGGCGCGCTCGGCGAAGACCCTCATGGCCTTGCTGGTGATCGGGCCGGGGGCGATCGGCAGCTCGGTGTCGTCCACGAGCTTGATCGGCTGCACGTCGCGCGTGGTGGAGGTGAGGAACGCCTCCTCGGCCTCGTACAGGGCCGACAGCGGGATGTCGGTCTCCTCCCCGCCGAACCACTCCAGCACCAGCCCGCGGGTCACGCCCGCCAGGCAGCCGGCCTCCAGGGTGGGGGTGACCAGGCGCCCGTCGAGGACGAGGAAGACGTTGGAGCCGGTGCCCTCGCACAGGTTGCCGGCGAGGTTGCCGAAGACGGCCTCGCCGCCGCCGCGCTTCTTGGCGTACAGGAGGGCCTTGGCGTTGTCGCCGTAGGAGGTGCTCTTGACGCCGGAGAGCGCGCCGCGCTCGTTGCGCGGCCAGGGGACGACGGTGACGTTCGCGGTGGCGGGGAACGGCTTCTGCTCGTCCACGATGACGACCGTCGTGGTGCCCTCGTTGCCGCGGTCGGAGCCGAGGGGGCCGGGGCCGCTGGTGTAGGTGACCCGGATGCGGCCGAGCGCCCAGTCGGGGGCCTGCTCCAGGAGGCGGCCGATGCCGTCGGCGATGGCGGCGACGTCCGGCTCCGGCAGGTCCATCCGCTGGGCCGAGAGCTTGAGGCGGTCGAGGTGCCGGGTGAGCGCGAACGACCGGCCGTGCACGAGCTTGATGGTCTCGAAGACGCCGTCGCCGACCATGAGCCCGTGGTCGAAGACCGAGACGGTGGCCTGCGCGGGGTCGATCAGCTCCCCGTTGACCCAGACAGGGATGTTCATTCGTTTCCTCCTGTGGATGCCAGGGCTATGAGCCTGGCTGCTTTGAGCTCGGTCTCGAGCCATTCGCGCTGGGGATCGCTGCCCCAGGTGATGCCCGCTCCCGTGCCGAACCGGATCTCGCCTGCCGAGATCTGGAAGGTTCTGATGCCGACGGCCAGCGCCGCCGTGCGTCTGTCGGCGTCGACCCAGCCCACCGTGCCACAGTACGGGCCCCGAGGCGCGGCTTCGAGCTCGTTGATGATGCGCAGCGCGGACGATTTGGGGGCTCCCGTGACCGATCCCGGCGGGAACGTCGCGGCGAACAGCTCCGGCCAGCCGACCCCGCGCGCGAGCCTGGCGCGTACGGTCGAGACGAGGTGGACCAGCCCGGGGTGCTCCTCGACCACGCACAGCTCCGGCACCTCGACCGAGCCGACGGCGGCCACCTGGCCGAGGTCGTTGCGGACCAGGTCGACGATCATGACGTTCTCGGCGTGGTCCTTCGGCAGCAGGTCGGCGGCGGTGACGCCGGTGCCCTTGATCGGCCGGGACTCGACGACGTCGCCGTCGCGCGCGAGGTAGAGCTCGGGCGAGGCGGTCACCACGCTGAGGCCGGGGACGCGGACCACCCCGCCGTACGGGGCGGGGTTGCCCTCGGCGAGCCGGGCGGCCAGGGCGAGCGGGTCGGCGGCGGGCGGCAGCGGGGCGGTCAGGATCCGGCACAGGTTGGCCTGGTAGACCTCGCCGCGCTCGATGAGGGCGCGGATGGCGCGTACGCCGCGCTCGTAGGCGTCCCGGTCGAGAGAGCTGCGCCACTCGTCCGGCTTTGGACCGTGCCAGGGCACGGCGGGACGGGGCAGCGGCGCGGGGCGCACCTGGTCGAAGCGCGCGCACGTCACCTTGCCCTCGTAGTCGACGACGACGGCCCACCAGCCCTCGCCGTCGAGCGCGGCGAGATCGGTGGTCACGTCCCGAAGCCCGGTGGCCAACCTATGACCTAAGTGGGCGAATGCGTCGTACACAGTTCCCATTCTTCCAGGAGCCGGACGAATTCCAGCGCGGCGGGGAGGGGGTCTTCCGGCAGGGCCGCGTACACCCTGCGCGCGGGGGCCTGCCCGCGCAGGGGCCGCAGCACCAGTCCGGCCGGTACGGCGCGGGCGGCCAGCTCGGGCACGAGCGTCACGCCGAGCCCGGCGGCGACGAAGCCGAACTTGCCGGTCCATTCGGCCACCCGCAGCCCGCCGCGCGGCGCGAACCCGGCGGCGGCGCACGCGGCGAGCAGCAGCGTCGGCTGGCCGCGCGGGGCGGCCTCGATCCACGTCTCCCCGGCCAGGTCGCGCAGGTCCACCTCGGCCTCGGCGGCCAGCCGGTGCCCGGTGGGCAGGGCGACCAGCAGGCGGTCCTCGCGCAGCGGCACCAGGCGGCCCGCGTCCGCGGCGGGCAGCCCCGCCGGGTAGTCGCTGACGACGGCGGCGTCCAGCGCCCCGGCGCGCAGGCGCGCCAGCAGCTTCGTGGTCAGCCCTTCGACCAGGCGCAGCTCGACGCCGGGGCGGCGGGCGGCGAAGCGTCTGAGCGTGCCGGGCACCAGGTCCACGTTCGCGGTGGCGAACGCGCCCAGCCGCAGCGTGCCGCCCCGGCCCGCGTGCAGGGCGGCCAGCTCCTCCCCCGCCCGTTCCAGCCGGTCGAGCACGGCGACGGCGTGCCGGTGCAGGGCGGCCCCCGCCGGGGTGAGCCGGACGCCGCGGGGCAGCCGTTCGAACAGCGGCCCGCCGGCGGCCCGTTCGAGTGCGGCGACGCGGCGCGAGACTGCGGACTGGGTGTGGCCGAGCAGCTCGGCGGCGGCGGTGAAGGATCCGCTCCGCGCGACCTCGTCGAGGAGGCGGAGCGCGGCGGCGTCGAAGGCATTCGTGTCAAGCATGGCTGGCATGCAATCTAGTCGGTGGTGGAATACCGGACTTACCGCTTCACTGGCCCGCATGATTGCTTTTCTCGGACAGGGACGCATGGGCGTCCCCATGGCCCGGCGGCTGGCGGCGGCCGGGCACGACGTCACCACCTGGCGGCGCGGCACGGGCGTCACCGCCGCCGCGGCGGTGGACGGCGCGGATCTGGTCATCACGATGCTGAGCGATCCGGCGGCGGTGCGCGAGGTGCTGACGGCGGCGCTGCCGGGGCTGCGGCCGGGCTCGACGGTGGTCGAGATGTCCACCATCGGCCCGGAGGCGGTGCGGGAGCTGCGCGCGCTGCTGCCGGCCGGGGTGGGCCTGGTGGACGCGCCGGTGCTGGGCAGCGTCGGCCCGGCGGCCGAGGGCACCCTGACGGTGCTGGCCGGCGGGCTGGCCGGCGGGCTGACCGGTGGTGACGGCGTGGACGTGGCGCGCTGTCGCGAGGTGCTGTCGGTGTTCGGCACGGTGCGCGAGCTCGGGCCGCTGGGCGCGGGCGCGGCCATGAAACTGGCCGTGATGAACGCGCTGGTGCCCGCCCAGGTGCTGCTCGCCGAGACGCTGGCGTACGGGGAGGCGCACGGCGTGGACCGCGAGGCGCTGTTCGACGTGCTGGCGCTCACCCCGCTGGGCGCGCTGGCCGAGCGGCTGCGCGTGCCCGCCGCCGAGACCCGCTACTCCCTCGCCCACGCCGCCAAGGACCTGGAGCTGGGGGCGTGGGAGGGCGCGAGCGTGGCGGGGGCCGCCCGCTCCCGGCTGCAGGAGGCGCGGGCGGCCGGGCTGGGCGAGCGCGACCTGACCGCCATCGCCACCCACGTGGGAGAGGGCCAGCAGGCCGGCGGGCGGGCGGTGCCGCTCAACCTGGCGACGGTCCCGGCCACGAACGGGATGTACTCCCACGCGGTCCGGGCCGGCGACACGCTCTACATCTCGGGGGTGGCGGCCTTCGACGAGCGCGGCGAGATCGTCGGCGAGGGGTCGATGGCGGCCCAGACCGAGCACGTCTACCGGGTCATCGAGCGCATCCTCGCCGACCAGGGGGCGGGGTTCGGCGACGTCGCGTTCATCCGTACGTATCTGACGGACATGGACGCCCGCGCCGAGCACGGCGCGGTGCGCCGCAAGTTCATCACGGGCACGCCCCCGGCCAGCACGACGGTGGAGGTGTCGCGGCTGTTCATGCCGGGGCTGCTGCTGGAGGTGGACCTGATCGTGGCGCTGCCGCCCCGGGTCACGCCAGGGGGCCGGTGACCCGCTCCACCGCGGCGACCACGCCGCCGTCGGCGACCAGGCGGACGGCGGCGTCGATCTCCGGCGCCAGGAACCGGTCGGGCCCGGGGGCAGGGACGGTCTCGCGCAGCGCCCGCACCACGGCCGCCGTGGCGGGCGCGGGCTCCAGCGGGGCGCGCAGGTCGAGCGCGCGGGCGGCGGTCAGCACCTCGATCGCCAGCACGCGGGTGAGCCCGTCGATCGACCTGCGCAGCTTGCGCGCCGCCGACCAGCCCATGGACACGTGGTCCTCCTGCATGGCCGAGCTGGGGATGGAGTCGACGCTGGCGGGCACCGCCAGGCGCTTCAGCTCGGAGACGATCGCGGCCTGGGTGTACTGGGCGATCATGTGCCCGGAGTCCACACCGGGGTCGTCGGCGAGGAAGGCGGGCAGCCCGTGGTTGCGCGCCACGTCGAGGAACCGGTCGGTACGCCGCTCCGACATCGAGGCCAGGTCGGCGGCGACCACGGCGAGGAAGTCCAGCACGTACGCGAGGGGCGCGCCGTGGAAGTTGCCGTTGGACTCCACCCGGCCGTCGGCCAGCACGGCCGGGTTGTCCACGGCGCTGGCCAGCTCCCGCTCGGCCACGGTGGCGGCGTGCGCGAGCGTGTCGCGGACCGCGCCGGCGACCTGCGGGGCGCAGCGCAGCGAGTAGGCGTCCTGGACGCGGGTGCACGCCTCCGGGTCGCGGTGGCTGGCCATGATGCCCGACTCGCGCAGCACCTTCACCATGTTGGCGGCCGAGCTCGCCTGGCCGGGATGGGGGCGCAGCGCCTGCAGCTCCGGGGCGAAGACGCGGTCGGTGCCGAGCAGCGCCTCGACGCTCATGGCGGCGCTCACGTCGGCGGTGCGGACCAGGCGGGTGAGGTCGTGTACGGCGAGCACGAGCATGCCCAGCATGCCGTCGGTGCCGTTGATGAGCGCCAGGCCCTCCTTGGCGGCCAGCTCGACGGGCTCGATGCGGGCCTGCTTCAGCGCCTCGGCGGCGGGACGGAGGTCGCCTTCGCGGTCGCGGACCACGCCCTCGCCCATGAGCGTGAGCGCGACGTGCGCGAGCGGGGCGAGGTCACCGGAGCAGCCGAGGCTGCCGAACTCGTGCACGACCGGGGTGAGGCCGGCGCTGATCAGGGCGGCCAGGGTCTTGGCCGTGACCGGGCGGATGCCGGTGTGGCCGGTGGCGAGGGTGTGCAGGCGCAGCAGCATGAGGGCGCGCACGACCTCGGTCTCGACCTCGGGGCCGTTGCCGGCCGCGTGCGAGCGGACGAGGGAGCGCTGGAGCTGCGCGCGCAGCGCCGGGTCGATGTGCCGGGTGGCGAGGGCGCCGAACCCGGTCGAGACTCCGTACGCGGGAACAGGACTCTCGGCCAGCTCGTCCACCCGCTGGCGGGCGGCGCCCATGGCGGCCACGGCGTCGTCGGTGAGCCTGACCGCGGCACCGTGGCGGGCCACGTCGATCACGTCCTGGAAGCTCAGCGGCTCCGGGCCTACGGCCACGACTCCGTTGTCGCGCATGGTGGGCACTCCCTCGTCAGGTAACTGGTGTGTGCGATGTTAGCTCCTTACTTGGGAACAACGCGGACAGCCCTTCCCTGCCCTCGTCGGTGAGGATCACCGCACGTGGGACCGTGCCCCGGCGGTACCAGCCGCGCTCGAACAGCGCGTACGTGACCGCCGCGCCGAGCGCCCCGCCGAGGTGCGCGCGGCGCTCGGTCCAGTCCAGGCACTCCGGGGCGAACCTGCGCCGCGAGCCGCGCGCGCCCGCCACGTCCACGCCGAGCCCGGTCAGCAGCCGCTCGCCCTCGCCGGTGAGGTCGGCTCCGGCGTAGAAGCCGCCGGCGCGCAGGCCGTCGAGCAGCCCGACGCCGGCCCGTCCGGCGAGGTGGTCGTAGCAGGTGCGGGCCTCCTCCAGGAGCCGCGCCTGGCGGGACTGGCGCAGCGAGCGGACCGGCGGGCGGGCGCTGATCCTGGCGAGGACCTCCAGGACCTCGGCGACCTCGTGGCCGGACAGGCGGTAGTAGCGGTGGCGGCCCTGCCGGACGACGTCCACGAGCCGGCCGTCGAGCAGCCTGGCCAGGTGGGCGCTCGCGGTGGCGGCGCTCACCCCTGCGACCCTGGCCAGCTCCCCCGCCGCGAGCGCGCGGCCGTCGAGGAGCGCCGTGAGGATGGCCGCCCGGGTCGGGTCGGCGATGAGCGCGGCGACGGGGGCGATGTCGGCGTCCCGGGCGATGTGTTCCATGCTCACGACGGTAGTACGCGCACATTTCGTCCTGTGTCGAAGGGTACGCGCGGGTCAGCTCCTGCCGCGGGCTCAGCTCCTGCCGAGGGCTCTGCGGATCGTGTCGCGGGCCCGTTCCGCGATCGCCTTGGGGGCGCCCACCAGCAGGTTCCTGGCGGTGGACTCGGCGCCGGCGTGCGGCAGGATCGCCGCCAGGCCCTCGGCGGCCCGGACCGCGGCGCCCATCGCCCGGCGCTCGACGGGCGTCGTACGGGCGCGCAGCCGGGCGAACTCGTAGCGCTCCTCGCCGCGCGAGTGCGCGGTCACCGCGGCCCGCAGCTCGGCCAGGCGGTCCCAGAAACGGGGGTGGTCCACGCCGTCGCGGTGCAGGTCCTGCAGCAGCCGCCTGGCCACGCTCTCCTCGCGCAGGCGGTCGGCGACGACGCCGTCGCCGTTGTCGAGCCTCCTGCGCGCGTACGGATGGACGATCTCCTCCTCGGCGGCCTCGTGCATGGACAACATCCGCGACAGGCGGCAGAAGGCCGCCTCCACCTTGTCCGGCGGCGCCTCCTCGACCTCGTCGAACAGGTCCCTGATCCGCCCGTGCTGGGCCACCAGCAGGTCGATCACATCGTGTTCAGCCACGCCAGGCGGCCTACCCGGCCTCCCCCACGGCACGCGCCTCCTTACCGAACGCGGGCCGTCCGGGGACCCAACGCGGAGGTTGCCCGCCCTGCCTCCGGGTACGGGCCGCGACATGGCCTTCGATCCGCTGCAGGAGCGGGGCATCCCGCTGGACAGGCAGCTCCGCGACTGGCGTGAGCTGCACCGCGCGCCCATCGACCCCGACCGAGCCGACCCCTACACCCGCTGCCGGATCATCACGATGAACGGCATCGAGACGGAGGCGGTGCTCTTCAGCCACCATCTGGCCCGGCACTGCCCGGACGCCGACCTCAGACGGCGGCTCGCCCAGGTCCGCGCCGTCGAGGCGCAGCAGCAGAAGGCGGTGAACTGGCTGCTGCCCGGGACGTCGTCGGTGCTGGAGACGACCATCGCGTACGAGCAGGTCGCCGTGGACCTGACGGCGTGGGTGGCGCGGATGGAGCCGGATCCTTATCTGCGGCAGGCGTACGAGTTCGGGGTGCTGGACGAGGTCGACCACCTCTACCGGTACGCCAACCTGTACGACCTGATCGAGCACCGCGAGGCCGAGAAGATCGTCGGCGACATGACCGAGATCATGCCGGGGCGGCCGACGCACCTGCAGCACCGGGATCCGGCGGACGACGTGCGCGAGCCGTACGACCGTGGCCGCACCGAGCCGCTGTCCCGCCTGCACGCCCTGACGATCACGGCGACCGAGCAGCAGACCATGAACTTCTACCTCAACGCCGGCCCCCTGCAGATGGAGCCGATCGCGCGCCGGCTCTACCAGGAGATCGGCATGGTGGAGGAGGAGCACGTCACCCACTACGAGTCCCTGACCGACCCGGGGCAGAGCTGGTGGGAGCGGCTGCTCAACCACGAGTACAACGAGTGCTACCTCTACTACTCGTTCATGGAGACCGAGTCCGATCCGATGGTGAAGCACATCTGGGAGCTGCACCTGGGGATGGAGCTGGAGCATCTGCGGCTGGCGGCCGAGCTGTTCCGGCGGTTCGACGGGCGCGACCCGGACCAGGTGCTGGCTCCGGCGCTGCCGCCGCCGGTCACGTTCGAGCCGAACAAGGCGTACCTGCGGGGGCTGCTCGCCGCCCAGGCCGGCTGGACCACGCAGGACACCGGCTACGCGCCCGGCCCTCACGAGCGCTTCGAGCAGCGGCGGGACGCGGTCATGGACGGGGAGAAGCCGGCGTCCGAGCAGGTGATCGACGAGAACCGGCGCATCTCCGGCCAGGAGTACCGCCTGGAGACGGTGGGCTCGCGCATGGCGTAGGCCCGGCGGCGCGAGCGGGCTGGGCTTTTCCAGTTTGGGTACTCGGCCGAGATTCGCTACAGTTCTCTCGTCGCCCCGGTCGCGAGCGGGGCGGATGCGGAAGTGGCTCAGTGGTAGAGCATCACCTTGCCAAGGTGAGGGTCGCGGGTTCGAATCCCGTCTTCCGCTCGGAGCTTCCGGCTCGGTGGCGTGGCCGAGAGGCGAGGCAGCGGCCTGCAAAGCCGTCCACACGGGTTCAAATCCCGTCGCCACCTCACGAGGACGATTAGCTCAGCGGGAGAGCGCTTCCCTGACACGGAAGAGGTCACTGGTTCAATCCCAGTATCGTCCACCAGCACCACACCACAGCCCCGGTCCTCGAAGCAGGCCGGGGCTTCGTGCTGTCCGGGCTTCGGGTCCGGGCGGCGGGGTAGGCGCGGGCCATGAGGTTCGGGAACTGGGACGTGCGGCCGCTGGGCGGCTGGATGGGGTGCCTGCTGATGATCATTGCGTCCGTCCTGCTGTCGATCGTGCTGACCGTGGTGGTCAACTGGCTGTTCTGAGCGCGTCGCGCGGGCCAGGTCTGGCGGGAACGCCGCAGCGGCGCGACGATCGCCGCATGGACGCACGAGAGCTCGCCGACCGCCTGGAGATCGCGGACCTGCTGGCCCGCTACACCCGCGCCGTCGACTCGGGCCGCTGGGAGCGGCTCGACGAGGTGTTCACCGAGGACGCCGTCATCGACTACAGCTCGGCGGGCGGCGTCAGGGGTGGGCGGGAGGAGGTGAAGGCGTGGCTCGCCGAGGTGCTCGCGCACTGGCCGGGGCGGCTGCACCTGATCGGCGCGCCGGTGATCGACTTCGGCGGCGACGGGGAGGCCCGGGTGAGCGCGCCGTTCACCGACACCCTCGCGCCGAGCCGGGAGATGGTCGCGGCCGGGACGGCGGGGTTCCTGCACGGCGGCGGCTGGTACCACCACCGCCTGCTCCGCACCCCGGACGGCTGGCGCAGCGTGGAGCTGGTGGAGGAGCAGAGCTGGCGGACGGCCCGCTGACCCGCCCCGCGCCCGCCGGCGCGCGCGCCTGCGGGCGCGTGCCGCGTCCACAGGGCCCCACTGGCTCACTGTGGTATCTCCGGCGTGTCCTCGCCGTCGGGCGGGTGTGTCCGCCGGGGTAGGCGTGCCGATTTCAGATGGCGAAGATGCTGGAGCGATGACAGGTGACGCACAGCCCAGCGATCTGATCCGCAGTGTCTCGCGTGCCCTGCGCGTGCTGGAGGAGGTGGCGCGGGCCGATCGGCCCCTGCCGGTCAAGGTGATCGCCCGCCGCTGCGGGCTCAACCTGTCGACGTCGTACCACCTGGTCAGGACGCTGTGCTACGAGGGCTATCTGCACCGGCGGCCCGAGGGCGACTATCTGCTGGGCTCGAAGGTGGCCGAGCGTTTCCACGACATGCTGGACGGTTTCGAGCGCCCACCGCACGCAGGCTCCGTGCTGCGGCATCTGGCGGAGGTCACGGGGCACACCGCGTACCTGGCGCAGTTCGCCGACGGGCGGCTGCTGGTGGTGGACGTCGCCGAGGGGCCGCGTTCGCCGTGGCTGGAGGACCTGCAGGCGGGGCTGGAGACGGCGCCGCACGCGACCGCGCTGGGCAAGGCGCTGCTGCGGGCGCTGCCGGCGCGGGACCGGCGGGAGATCCTGACCGGGTACGGGCGGCTGCCCCGCTTCACCTCCGCGACCCCGGCCACCGTGGAGGACGTGGAGGAGGAGCTGGCGGGCCTGCCGCCGGGGCAGGTGGTGGTGGAGGAGCACGGGCAGTTCCGCGAGCAGGTGGCGTGCGCGGGGGTCGTGGTCGCCGGCACGGCGTGGGCGATCGGGATCTCGACGCGCGGGCTGGAGCTCCCGGCTCCGGCGGTGGCCCTGCTGACGGCGGCGGCCCGCGACCTGGCAGGCGCGTAGCTCTCCCTGTCCCCGCCCGCGATCTCGCGGGCGCAAGGCTCTCCCCGTCCCCGCCCGCCACGCCGAGCGGGCCTATTCTTCCCCTGACGGCATCGGCGAGACGATCGGGGCGGGCCCTCCATGAGAGTGATCATCTTCGGGGCGACCGGCATGGTGGGCCGGGGCGTGCTGCGGGAGTGCCTGCTCGACGCCAGGGTCACGGACGTGCTCACCGCGGGCCGGACGGCGACCGGCGTCGCCGATCCCAAGCTGCGCGAGCTCGTCCACGGTGACATGGCCGACCTGTCGCCGATCGAGGACCGCCTGGCCGGGTACGACGCCTGCTTCTTCTGCCTCGGCGTCTCCTCGGCCGGCATGAACGAGAAGGACTACCGGCACGTCACCTACGACTACACGGTGACGGCCGGCCGCGTCCTGGCCCGGCTCAGCCCCGGCTCGGTCTTCGTCTACGTCTCCGGCGCCGGCACCGACGCCCACGGCCGCGCCATGTGGGCGCGGGTGAAGGGCGAGACCGAGAACGCGCTGCTGGCGATGGACCTGCGGGCCTACATGTTCCGGCCCGGCTACATCCACCCCCTGCACGGCGTCACCTCGCGCACCCGGCTCTACCGCCTCGGCTACATCGTGACGCGCCCGTTCTATCCGCTCCTGCGGCGGATGTTCGGCACGGCGATGACGACGACCGAGCAGATCGGCAAGGCCATGATCGCCGTGGCCGAGCACGGGGCGCCCGAGCGGATCCTCGGCCCGGCCGCCATCAACGCGCTCTGACCACGATGATGGAATAACCACGACGGTCTGAGCGCTACCCTAATCGTTAAAGTTTCAACAGTCATGGATGGTGACTAAAGTGCAGTTCGGGATCTTCACCGTGGGCGACGTGACCATGGACCCCACGACGGGCAGGACGCCGACCGAGCATGAGCGGATCAAGGCCATGGTGACGATCGCGCTCAAGGCCGAGGAGGTCGGCCTGGACGTCTTCGCGACCGGCGAGCACCACAACCCGCCGTTCGTGCCGTCCTCCCCCACCACCATGCTCGGCTACATCGCGGCGCGGACCGAGCGGCTGATCCTGTCCACGTCCACGACCCTCATCACCACGAACGACCCGGTGAAGATCGCCGAGGACTTCGCGATGCTCCAGCACCTGGCCGAGGGCCGCGTGGACGTGATGATGGGCCGGGGCAACACCGGCCCGGTCTACCCGTGGTTCGGCCAGGACATCCGCCAGGGCATCCCGCTCGCCGTGGAGAACTACGCGCTGCTGCACCGGCTCTGGCGCGAGGACGTGGTCGACTGGGAGGGCCGCTTCCGCACGCCGCTCCAGGGCTTCACCTCGACGCCGCGCCCGCTGGACGGGGTGCCGCCGTTCGTCTGGCACGGCTCGATCCGCAGCCCCGAGATCGCCGAGCAGGCCGCCTACTACGGCGACGGCTTCTTCGCCAACAACATCTTCTGGCCGAAGGAGCACTTCCAGCGGCTCATCGCCCTCTACCGCCGGCGCTACGCCCACTACGGGCACGGCACCGCGGAGCAGGCCGTCGTCGGGCTCGGCGGGCAGGTGTTCATGCGCAAGAACTCCCAGGACGCGATCAAGGAGTTCCGTCCCTACTTCGACAACGCCCCCGTGTACGGCCACGGCCCCTCGCTGGAGGAGTTCACGGCCGAGACGCCGCTGACCGTCGGCAGCCCGCAGCAGGTCATCGAGCGGACGCTGGAGTTCAGGGACTACTTCGGCGACTACCAGCGCCAGCTGTTCCTCATGGACCACGCGGGCCTGCCGCTGAAGACCGTGCTGGAGCAGCTCGACCTCCTGGGCGAGGAGGTCGTGCCGGTGCTGCGCGCGGAGTTCGCCAAGGGCCGGCCGGCCGGGGTGCCGGACGCGCCGACGCACGCCTCCCTGCTCGCCGCCAAGCGGGAGGCGGAGATCGCCCCCGTCGAGGCCTGACCCCCCGTACAGGAGAAGAAGGAGACACCATGAAGCTCGTCGTCGTCACGGCCGGACTGACCCAGCCGTCCTCGACCCGGCTGCTGGCCGACCGCCTCGCCGAGGCGGCGGTCCGGCGGCTGGCCGGGCACGAGCCGGACGTGCGGGTGATCGAGCTGCGCGAGCTGGCCGGGGACGTGGCCAACGCCTTCGTCACCGGGTTCCCGAACGCGCGGCTGCGCGCGGCGCTGGACGCGGTCACCGAGGCCGACGCGCTCATCGCGGTTACGCCGATCTTCAGCGGCTCCTACAGCGGGCTGTTCAAGTCGTTCTTCGACGTGCTCGACAACACGGCGCTGACCGGCAAGCCGGTGCTGGTCGCGGCCACCGGCGGCACGGCGCGGCACTCGCTGGCGCTGGAGCACGCGCTGCGGCCGCTGTTCGCGTACCTGCGGGCGGTGGTCGTACCGACCGCCGTGTACGCGGCGGCGGAGGACTGGGGCGGCGGGCAGGACGCGTTCACCGACGGGCTCGGCGAGCGCGTGGAACGCGCCGCCGCGGAGCTGGCCGGCCTGCTGACGCACCGCGTGCCCGCGGCGGCGGACGCCGGCGAGGAGGTCGTGCCGTTCAAGGAACAGCTCGCCGCACTTCGCCCGAAGCGGTAGTTTCGGCCGCGTCACCGGAGTAGGGTCCGTTCGGAAACTTTCCTAACGAGCCAGGAGCTTTCGTGCTCACTGCCACCCTCCTGACCCTCTCCCTCACCGTCACCGGCACCGCCGCGCCCGCCCTCAGCGAGCCTCACAAGAAGGACATCGCCATGCGGCTGGTGTCCAGCGCGGAGAACTCCTCGCTGGACTGGAAGGCCCAGTACGGCTACATCGAGGACATCAAGGACGAGCGCGGCTACACGGCGGGCATCATCGGCTTCTGCTCCGGCACGGGCGACATGCTGGAGCTGGTCGAGCTCTACACCAAGCGCAAGCCCGGCAACGTCCTGGCGAAATACCTGCCCGCCCTCCGCAAGGTCAACGGCACCGACTCTCACGCCGGCCTCGACCCCACCTTCACCAAGGACTGGAAGGCCGCCGCCAAGGACCCCGTCTTCCAGCGGGCCCAGAACGACGAGCGCGACCGCGTCTACTTCGACCCTGCCGTCAGCCGGGCAGAGAAGGACGGGCTGCGGGCGCTCGGCCAGTTCGTCTACTACGACGCGATGGTCATGCACGGCCCCGGCGGCGACAAGCTCAGCTTCGGCGGCATCAGGAAGGCCGCCCTCGCCAAGGCCAGGACCCCGGCGCAGGGCGGGGACGAGGTGGCCTACCTCAACGCCTTCCTCGACGCGCGCAAGGCGGCGATGAAGGCCGAGGAGGCGCACGAGGACACCACCCGGGTGGACACCATGCAGCGGGTCTTCCTCAGGAACGGCAACCTCGACCTCGAACCGCCGCTGAAGTGGAAGGTCTACGGCGACAGCTACACGATCAAGAGCTGACCCGCTGCACGGCCACCACGCCGTACGTCGTCTCCGGCGTCGGCGGAGTGGTGAAGCGGGCGTTCGGCAGGTAGAGCCGGTCGCCGAACGCGGCCACCGTCGTCGGCACGTCGAAGCGCGGGTCGGTGATGCGGCTGACGATCCGGCCGGACGAGCCGTCACGGGACAGGGCGATGACGGCGATCGTGTTGAGGCGGTTCTGGACGGCGTACAGGGTGCGGCCGGACAGCAGCAGGCCGTCGCCGTTGGTCAGCGTCTCGCCGCCGAGGTCCACCTCGGTCGTGACGCCGGTCGCCGGGTCCGCCTCGAAGAGCTTGCCGGTGTTGGACTGCACGATCAGCAGCGAGCGCCGGTCCGGGCTCGGGGCGATGCCGTTGGCGTTGTTGCCGGTGGCGTACTGGATGGCGCCGGTCAGCGGGATCGTGACCGCCTCAGCGGGCAGCGCGCCGCCCCGGCCGAGCGGCAGCTTGTAGAGGACCGGGTTGGCGGAGTCGGTGAAGTAGGCCGCGTCCCCCATGAGGATCACGTCGTTGACGAAGGCGGCCCCGGTGGCCAGCCGGTACGACTTCAGCACCGCGCCGGTGCGCAGGTCGATCACGCGGGCGTCGCCGCCCGTCCCGCCGGCCGCGAACAACCGGCCGCGCCCGTCGGTCTTGAGCCCGAGCGTCGGCGTGCCGGGGCCCTTGCTGATCACCGACCCTTCGCCGGTGCGCAGGTCGGCCCGGTAGACGTCCCCGGTGGCGCGGGAGCCGAAGTACGCGTGGGGCCCCGGCCCGATCGCAATCCCCTCCGGCTGGAAACCGTCGGGCAGCGGGAAGGCCGCGGGCTTGTGGGCGGGCTGATGAGCGGTGGCCTGGGCGGGCTGGGCGCCGAGCAGGAGGGCGGCCGCCAGGGGCACGATGAGCGCACGGAACGCGGTCTTGCGGATCGCGGGTCTCATGCGGCCCACGATGCCCCGGGCGCCGGGGCCGCGTTAAGTGCCGCGGCGGGCTTTCACAGCGAGTTCGGAGAAAGGCCGCGATGCCGGACTCCGGCGACCGTCGCTCACGCGCGGGGCGGGCGGGGTAGGTTGGGCACTAAGCCAACAAACGGGGTTAGATCATGTCAAATGGTGCCCGTCATGCCTTCGGAGTGGTCGCCGGCCTGCTCCTTCCTCCTCTGGCGCTCGCCGGCCTTCTCTACGGCATCGGCGAGATCTCCTTCCAGACGCGGTCGGCGTTCCAGTTCCCGTGGTACGCGGTCGGCGTGCTGGCCGTCGCCGCGGTCGTCCTGGCCTTCCTCGCCGGCTCACGGCTCTCGCCCGTCGCCTCGCTCCTCGGAGGGCTCGCGTACACCGCGCTGGGCCTGCTCCCCCTGCTGGAGTTCACGGGCGGGCCGCGGCTGGTGCTGGAGGGGCTGGTGCCCGCGCGCGTGAACGAGGGTTATCTGGCCCTCGGCCACTCGGGGGCGCTGCTGGTCGTGGGGGTGATGCTGCTGACCGTCTCCCTGTTCCCCTCGCGGTGGCGGGCCACCGTCCCTGAGCCGCTCTCCGTCTCCCCCGCGTACGGGCAGGGGACCTCGCCTTACCTGCCCGAGGACGCCACGAGGCCCATGTTCCGCGAGTAGGCCGCGTGCGGCCTGGCAGAATGCGGGCCATGCGCGACACGAAGATCCACGATCTCCCGGCCTTCCGGACGCCCGCCCCTTCGCCTTCCCGGAGCGTCTGATGGGCAGGGTGCTGGTGGTGCAGAACAGCAGGAGCGGCGGCCCGAGCCGGGTGGGCTGCTGGCTGGAGGACGCCGGCCACGAGCTGGACGTCGTGCTCGCCCACGAGGGCGCCGCGCTCCCCGACCGGCTGGAGCACGACGCCATGATCATGCTCGGCGGCGGCTACCTGCCGGGCGACGACGACCGGGCCCCCTGGCTGGCCGGCGCCCGGCGGCTGGTCGGGCAGGCGCTCGCGGAGGGCGTGCCGCTGCTCGGCATCTGCCTGGGCGGCCAGATGATCGCCGAGGTGGCGGGCGGCGAGGTCACCGGCGACACGGGCGCGCCCGAGAACGGCAGCGTCCCCGTCACGATCCGACCGGAGGCGGCGGCCGACCCGCTCTTCCACGGGCTGCCCCCGGTGGTGCCCGCCGTCGAGCATCACAAGGACGCGGTCACCGGGCTGCCGCCCGGCGCGGTGTGGCTGGCCGAGACGGCGGCCTGCCCCTACCAAGCGTTCCGGGTGGGCGAGCGGGCCTGGGGGGTGCAGTTCCATCCCGAGGTGCTGCCCGCGCGCATCCGCGAGTGGGAGGCCGACGGCTTCGACCCCGACGAGGTCCACGCGCGGGCGGTGGCCGACGAGCCGGTCTCCACCCCGATCTGGCACGCGGTGACCCTGCGCTTCGCCGCCCTGGTCGCCGAGCACGAGGCGTCCAGGGCGATGGCTAACCCGCGTAGGAGTCCCAGCCGAGCTTGACCGCCACGGCGACCCCGCAGGCTGCGGCCAGGTAGCGCAGGCTGTGGCCCGGCATGCGGCGGGCGATCTTGGGGCCGATCCAGCCGCCGAGCAGGAAGCCCGCCGCGAGCGGCGCGGCCGCCGCCCAGTCCACCGGGCCGAACAGCGCGAAGCCGAGGGCGGCGACCGCGTTCGCCAGGCCGGACAGCACGTTCTTCATCGCGTTCAGCTTGGCGGCGGGATGGGCGAACATCCCGGAGAGCACCGCGAACAGCAGGATGCCGCCGGCCGCGCCGAAATAGCCGACGTAGACCGTGACGGCGAACAGCGCGAGCCGCCCGAGCATCCCGTGCTCGCCGCGCGCCCGGCCCGAGGGCGGCCGGGCCAGCAGGAGCGAGGCCATCCCGATCAGCCAGGGCGCGATGAGCTCGAACGTCCTCCCCGGGGTCACCAGCAGCAGGAGCGCGCCGGTCGCGCCGCCCAGCGCGGCGACCGGGCCGAGGCGCAGCATCGGGCGGCTCTCCCCCGCGAGCTCCGGGCGGGAGCCCGCGGCGGCGCCGGCGGCGGTGAAGACGAGGGCGACGGTGTTGGTGACGTTCGCGGTCAGCGGGGGCAGGCCGAAGGCGAGCAGAGCGGGGTAGGAGACGATCGAGGCGAGGCTGACGACCGTGCTCACCACGCCGGCCGCCACGCCGACGCCGAGCAGGCCCAGCACATCCCCGATGATCACCCGGTCATATTATGGCTTGTCCCTTTTTGCCCGTGCCGTCGGGTCCCGTGGCCCGCGACGTGGTCAGGGCGTACCTTGGGCCGGGTGCAGGTGCAGCAGCTCCATCCGTGGCCGGACACGGTCGAGGAGGCGGAGGCGGTCCAGGACCGGCTCCGCCCGCAGGTCGAACTGTCCGGGCCCGCCTCCTTCGACCTGGTGGCGGGCCTGGACGTGCACTACTACGGCGACGGCGAGCTGACGGCCGCCGTGGTCGTCATGGACGCCGGCACGCTCGCCGTGGCCGAGCAGGTGGTGGTGCGGGGGAAGGCGGCCTTCCCGTACGTGCCGGGCCTGTTCGCCTTCCGCGAGCTGCCCGCGCTCGTCGAGGCCCTCGAACGGCTCACCGTCACGCCCGACCTGCTGGTGTGCGACGGGTACGGCCTGGCGCACCCGCGCGGGTTCGGGCTGGCGTGCCATCTCGGCGTGCTGACCGGGCTGCCCGCGCTCGGGGTCGGCAAGACGCCGTTCGTCGGGACGCACGAGCCGCCGGGGCCGGAGCGGGGGGACTGGACGCCGATCACGTACGACGGCGCCGTGGTGGGCCGCGCCCTGCGCACCCGGCCGGGCGTCAAACCGGTGTACGTCTCCCAGGGCCACCGCGTCTCCCTGGACACCGTCACCGACCAGGTCCTCCGCCTGACCCCCCGCTACCGCCTCCCCGAGCCGATCCGCCGCGCCGACCACCTCGCCCGCCACCCCTGAACCCCGGGTCAGCGGCGCCAGGCGGCGACGAGCAGCCACACGCTGAGGCCGAGAAGCGCCATCCCGAGCGGCACGTGCCCGGCCACCGCCCCCATGCCGCCGAGCATCGACTGCACGAGCCCGAGCAGCAGCACCCCCAGCGACACCAGGGCCGGCCAGCCCGCGCCGCGTCCCGGCCGCCACAGCAGCACGGTGACGACGAGCTGGGCCAGCCCCAGCACGTGCACGGCCAGCGCCCCCGACGCGTGCAGGCCGGCGCCGGCCCCGCTCAGGAGCTGCCCGGCCGTCACCCCCTGCGCGAGCACGGCCAAGCTGTTCAGCACCGTCACGGCCCGGAACGCGGTCACGTAGCCGTTCCTCACGGCCACCTGCGTGGTCACCACCGGACACTCTCCTTCCAACTCCAGCGGACATGTGACCACCAGGATCGTCCGCGGGGAGCAGCCGGGCATCCGCCGTGGGTCGTGGTCACCGCTACGCCCCTGGGCGTACGCCGTGGGCGCCCGACCGGTGCAGCGGGGGCAGCACGGCCTGGGCGTCCGCGCCGCCGAACCACAGCCCGATCATGAACGCCGCCGTCGCCTCGAGCTGCGTCACCCGGGCGAGGCCGCCGCCGTCCAGCGGGGTGCAGCCGAGGTCGGACACCAGCGTGCGCGCCGCCGCCAGCGCCGCCGGGTCGTCCCCGCACAGCGGCACGGCGAGCGGCCGGCCGCCGAACACCGGCGGCGTCATCCGCCACACGTCCACGTGGCACAGGTTGAACGCCTTGACCACGTGACCGCCGCTGAGCCCGCCGATGAGCAGGGCGGGCGAGCGGGCCGGGTCGTAGGCGGACGGGTCGGCCGCGTTGGTGACGTCGACGAGCGGCTTGCCGCGCAGCGCGCCGCCGCAGGCGGTCAGCACGTCCACGAGCCCCGCCTCCCGCACCGCCACCACCACGACCTCCCCGAACGCGGCCGCCTCGGCCCAGCTCCCCGCCCGGACCCCGCCGGCCATCCGGGCGGCGCGGACGGCGGTCGCCGCCGCGTCCCTGCCGCTGATCATGATCTCGTGCCCCGCCCCGGCCCACTGCGTGCCGAGCGCGCCCGCCATCCCACCCGCGCCCAGGATCCCGATGCGCATGGACGTCCTCCTCCTGTGAAAGGGTTTCCTTCGGTGGGAGCACACTAGAAAGTCAGATACACACCATTTGGTGCCTGACGAGGGAAGGGTCCGCGTTGTTCCTCGCCGACTGCCAGGCCCGGCTGGCCTTCGACCTGCTCGGCAACACCTGGAACGCCGTCGTGCTGTGGTCCCTGCGGCACGGCCCGCGCCGCCCGGGACGGCTGCGCGAGGAGATCGGCGGCATCAGCACGAAGGTGCTCACCGAGACGCTGCGCCGCCTGGAGTACAACGGCCTCGTCACCCGGCACGCCTACGCCGAGGCGCCGCCGCGCGTCGAGTACGAGCTGACCGAGCTCGGCCGCAGCCTGCTCGGCCCGGTGGGCGCGGTCGGCGAGTGGGCCTTCGCGCACGCCGACGAGGTCATGGAGGCCCAGGACAGCTGGACCGACCCGCCCTCATGAGCATCAGCCGTACAGCCGTTCCAGCACCGCCGCGACGCCGTGCTCGTCGTTCGAGAGGGTGCGGCGCGGCACCGACGCGAGCACCGTCTCATGCGCGTTGGCCATCGCGTACCCCAGGCCCGCGTACGTCAGGACCGCCAGGTCGTTCGGCATGTCGCCGAAGGCCACCACCTCGCCCGCCGGCACGCCGTGCGCCCGGCAGACGCGGTCCAGGGCGGCGGCCTTGGTCACCCCCGGCGCGCTGATCTCGACGAGCCCGCCGTCGCCCGACTGCGTGATCTCGGCCAGGCCCTTCACGGTCGCCGGCACGGCGGCGATCATCTCGTCGGCGGTGTGCGCCGGCGAGTGGGCGAGCAGCTTGACGAAGGGCTCAGCCTCCTCCAGCACCGAGACGACCTCGCGGTAGAACGGCATGTCCTCGGGAACGCGCCGGGTGTAGGCGGCCTCGGCCAGCACGCCCCTGCCCGTCTCGACGGCGAGCCCGACGCCCGGCAGCGCCTCGGCCAGGGCACGCGCGGCGCGCCGGGCGGCCCCGGGGTCGAGCGGCAGGCTCTCGATGATCTCGTCGGTGTCCAGGTCGTAGACGATGGCCCCGTTGCTGCAGATCGCCGTACCGGTGACGCCCGCCTGCTCGGCGATCTCGCGCACGGCCCGCGGCGGCCTGGCGGTGACGAAGACGATCACGGCCCCGGCCGCGCGGGCCAGCCGGAGCGCGTCCCTGGTGCGGGGCGAGACGGTGCGGTCGGAGGTCAGCAGGGTGCCGTCGAGGTCGGTGGCGACGATACGGGGAGAGTTCACGGCAGGTAACGTACGCCTGCCCGGATCAGGGCGTCTCACATGCGCATCTCCGACGGCAGCCGGGCGGCGGCGTTGTTCAGCTCCACGCCGATCAGCCGCCCCTTCTCCCCGTAGTCGAGCACGGCGTCCTCCGCCACCACCTGCCGGACGGCCTCGCCGGGCAGGATCTCGCGTTTCATCGCGATGTACGCAAGATCGTGCTCTCTGTCCCAGGTGACCCAGACGGTCTGCGCCCGCGGCCCCGGCGACACGTCGTCCCAGTTCAGCCGCCCTTCCCTGGCCTCGTGCGAGCCCATGACCGCGGCCCGCACCATGGCCAGCGCCAGCTCGGCCGCGGCCAGCGAGTCGGGTCCCGTGACCTTCCTCTCGTGCTCCCACCCGTCGAGCCCGTCGATGCGATAGGGGCACGACCACTCCCCCGTCGGCTCCTCGTACGGCATGCCGACCGTGACGACCACGTCACGGGGCGGATCGCTGCGCAGTGCCAGCACCCGGTGGGCGATCTCGTACATGCTTGCTGCCTTACCCCTGCCGCCGCCGCCGGAAGACTGGTGAACGGGAACGGTCGGTCTCCTGTTCACCCGAGCGGCCCGTCCCGTAGGGTCGCCGCATAACCGTGCGAAGGGGTTCACCATGAACGAGTCGTTCGGGGCACGCCTGCGAGCCAGGCTCGACGCGTGCGGGCCGCTCTGCGTCGGCATCGATCCGAGCCCGGACCTGCTGGACGCCTGGGGGCTGGACGACTCGCCGTCCGGGCTCGAACGCTTCAGCCGGACGGTCGTCGAGACCGTGGCGGAGGTGGCGGCCGTGGTCAAGCCGCAGTCGGCGTTCTTCGAGCGGTGGGGCAGCCGGGGCGTGGCCGTGCTGGAACGCGCCATCGCCGACCTCCGTGAGGCGGGCACGCTCGTGCTGCTGGACGTGAAGCGGGGCGACATCGCCAGCACGATGACCGCCTACGCCGAGGCGTACCTCGACCGGGGCAGCCCGCTGGCCGCCGACGCCGTGACGCTGAGCCCCTACCTCGGGTTCGGCTCGCTGACGGGCGCGATCGCCTCGGCGGTGGCCAACGACGCGGGCGTGTTCGTGCTGGCCCGCACCTCCAACCCCGAGTCGGCGGAGCTGCAGCGGCTGGTGGCCGGGCAGGTCATCGCGGGCGCGGCCGCTGCGAACGCGGGGGCGACGCCGTTCGGGCCGGTGGGGTTGGTCATGGGCGCCACGCTGACCGAGGTGGAGCATCCGCTGACCGAGCTCAACGGGCCGATCCTGGTCCCCGGGGTGGGCGCGCAGGGCGCGACGCCGGCCGACGTGGCGCGGCTGTTCACGCCGGTACGGCACGCCGTCCTGCCGTCGGTCTCCCGCGCGGTGCTGGCCGACCCGAAGCGGCTGCGCGGCCGGGTCCTGCGCTACCGCGACGAGTGCGTGGCCCACCTGACGCCCGAGGCGGCGGGCCGGAGATGACCTTCCGCACCCGCGTCTCCGTGGACGCCCCCGCCGACCTGGTGTGGGGGACGATGTCGGACGTGGCCCGCTGGCCGGAGTTCACGCCGACGGTGACGAGCGTGCGCCTGCTGGACGACGAGCCGTTCGGCCCCGGCAGTCGGGTGCGTGTGGAGCAGCCCGGCCTGCCGGCGCTCGACTGGATGGTGACGGCGCTCACCCCGGGCCGCTCGTTCGTCTGGGAGACCGTCGCCGCGGGCGTGACGATCGCGGCGGGGCACGTCGTGGAGGCGGGCGAGCGCGGCGGGGCCGCCGTGGAGCTGTCGATCACCCGCAGCGGGCTGCTGGCGCCGCTCCTCGCCCTGCTGACCGGCGCCCGCACCCGCCGCTACGTGCGTACGGAGGCGCTCAGCCTGAAGCGCCGCTGCGAGCCGCCAGGGCGGCGTTGACCGTGGAGAGCGCCGCGTGCACCGACGCGGCCGGCACCGAGGTGCCCAGCGCCACGCCCCAGCGCGTACGTCCGGCGACGCGCGCCTCGACGTAGGCCACGGCCTCGCCGGCCGCGTCCGTCCCGAGCGTGTGCCCGGCGTGGCCGAGGATCTCCACGTCGAGCCCGTCGGCGGCCAGGGCGGCCGTGAGCGCCGGCAGCGGACCGTCGCCGGTGCCGTGCAGGCGGCGGCCGGAGCGCAGCGTGCCGGTGAAGACGTGCTCGCCCGGCCCGGCCGGGGCCGTCGTCCACTCGGCGAGCGCGCCGGGCTCGCCGGGGGTGACGTAGGCGGCGCGGAAGAGGTCCCACAGCTCCTCGGCGGTGATCTCCTCGCCGCTGCCGTCCGTGGCCCGCTGCACGACGGCCGCGAAGTCGATCTGCAGGCGGCGCGGCAGCTCCAGGCCGTACCTGCTGCGCAGCAGGTAGGCGATGCCGCCCTTGCCCGACTGGCTGTTGACCCGGATGACCGCCTGGTAGTCGCGGCCCACGTCGGCCGGGTCGATCGGCAGGTACGGCACGTCCCACGGCGCCTGCTCCGGCGGCACGCCCAGGTCGGCGGCGCGCTTGGCGTGGCGGGCCAGGCCCTTGCCGATGGCGTCCTGGTGGGTGCCGGAGAAGGCGGTGTGGACGAGGTCGCCCGCGTACGGGTGCCGGTCGGGCACCGGCAGGCGGTTGCAGTGCTCGACCACGCGCCGGATCCCGTCGAGGTCGGAGAAGTCGATCATGGGGTCGACGCCCTGGGTGTGCAGGTTGAGCGCGAGCGTGACCAGGTCGACGTTGCCGGTGCGCTCGCCGTTGCCGAACAGGCAGCCCTCCACCCGCTGCGCCCCCGCCAGCAGGGCCAGCTCGGCGCAGGCCACACCGGTGCCGCGGTCGTTGTGCGGGTGCACGGAGAGGATCACCGCGTCCCTGCGGTCGAGGTGGCGGTGCATGTACTCGATCTGGTCGGCGTACACGTTGGGGGTGGAGATCTCGACCGTGGCCGGCAGGTTGTGGATCACCGGGCGGTCCGGTGCGGCGTCCCACAGGGCGGTCAGGTCGTTGCACACCTCCAGCGCGTAGTCCGGCTCGGTGAGGTTGAAGACCTCGGGCGAGAACTCGAAGCGCACGCCGGGCCGGCCCTCGGCGAGCCGGGCGATCCGCCCGGCGGCGTCCAGGATGAGGGCGCGCAGCTCGCGCCGGTCGTGGCCGAGCACGACGTCGCGCCAGGTGGGCGCGGTGGCGGTGTAGAGGTGCACGACCGCGCGCGGCAGGCCCTCCATGGCGGCGAAGGTGCGCTCTATGAGGTCCGCGCGGGCCGCGGTGAACACCACGGGGGTCACGTCCTCGGGCAGCGCGCCCGGCGCGGCCAGCTCGCGGACGAAGTCGAAGTCGAGCCGGCTGGAGGACGGGTAGCCGACCTCGATCTCCTTGAACCCCATGCGCGTCAGCAGGGCGAACATCGTACGCTTGCGGGCCGGGTCCATCGGCTCGGCCAGGGCCTGGTTGCCGTCGCGCAGGTCCACGGGCACCCAGAGCGGGGCGTGCGTGAGGCGGCGGGAGGGCCAGGAGCGCTCGGCGGCGAGGGGGAGCTCGACGCGCTCGTGGGCGGGGCGGTAGCGGTGGGAGGGCATGCCGCTGGGGCGTTGCCGGTTCCAGGGGTGCATGTCGGTCGGGGTTCCTTGTCGTCCGTCTCCGGTGGGGGAAGACCGGCACGATCGGGCCACCGCGACGGGGTGCCGGTCCGGTCAGGCCCCGCCGCGGCGGCCGAGGAGGAGACCGTACGACGTCATGGGCGCTACACTAACCACACCACAGGTCCTCAGACAACCTGAGAGGTTCTTCCCGATGCCCCTCGGCTCCCTCCGCCCCAGCCCGCTCGTCGAACAGGCCACCGAGCACCTGCGGGAGCAGATCACCCAGGGCGAATGGCCGGTCGGCACCCGCCTGCCCGGCGAGAACGCCCTCGCCAAGGCGCTCGGCGTCGGCCGTTCCACGGTGAGGGAGGCGCTGCGGGCGCTCGCCGGCGCCGGCCTGGTGCAGGCCCGGCAGGGTTCCGGCGTCTACGTCATCGCCACCGAGCCGGCCGAGGACTGGCCCGCCCGGCTGCGCCGCGCCGCCATCACCGACGTGTACGAGGTCCGCGTCATGGTCGAGACCCGCGCGGCGCGCCTCGCCGCCGAGCGGCGCACCGAGGAGGACGTCGCGGCGCTGGAGACCGCGCTCGCGGCCCGGCACGCCGCCGCGACCGGAAGTGACGCGGGGAATGACGCGGCGTTCGTGGACGCCGACATCGCGTTGCACGCGGCGGTCGTGGCGGCGGCCGGGAACCCGGTGCTGACGGACCTGTTCGCGGAGTTCGCCCCGGTGCTGCGAGAGCGGCTGATCGACCTGGTGGAGCTGCTCGGCCTGCGCGAGCACGATCCCGACCCCGGGCACGCCTCGCACGCCGCCCTGGTGGACGCCGTCCGGCGCGGCGACGGGCCGGCCGCCGAGGCCGTCCTGCAGGCCGAGCTGGAGCAGACGCTCGCCCACCTGCGCGCCCGCGTCTGAGCCCGCCGGAGCGGGTCAGCCGGTGGGGCCGATGTCAGGCCGCGTGACGTCCTCCTCGTTCTCCTCCGGCTCCTCGTACGGGTGCGGCGGGTCGAGGTCCTGAGGCATGTCCGCGGAGACGGGACGGCGGTTGTGCGGCGTGACGCAGCCGGAGCGTTCGGCCACCACGTCGCTCTCCCCGTCCACCCCTCCGACGGTCGCCGGCAGTTCAACGGGCTTCTCGCTCATGTACTTCCTCTTCCCCCGTTTCGCCTGGCCACCGCCCCAGGGCGGCACCGTCAGGCCAGGAAGTCCTCGATCTCCGACCGGACCGGCATCGAGGTGCTGGCGCCCTCGCGCAGCACCGACAGCGCCGCCGCCGCGGTGGCGAAGCTGAGGGCGTCGGCCATGGGCCGGCCCTCGGCGCGGGCCACGGCCAGCGCCCCCACGAACGTGTCCCCGGCCGCGGTGGTGTCCACCGCCTTGACCTCGGCGGCCGGCACCCGCAGCCGCTCCCCCGAACGCGACCCGTAGAGCGCGCCCGCGGCGCCGAGCGTGATGACGGCCTCCTCGACCCGCTCCAGCAGGGCGTCCAGGGCGGCGTCCGGGCCGGTGGCGCCGGTGATGGCGGCGGCCTCGTGCTCGTTCGGGACGATCATCGTGACCGCGTCGAGCAGCTCGCCGGGCAGCGGCTGCACGGGCGCGGGCGTGAGGACGACCGGGACGCCGGCGGCCCGCCCCGCCTGGGCGGCGGCCACGACGGCGGGCAGCGGCAGTTCGAGCTGGAGCAGCAGCGCCCGCGAGCCGGCGATGGCCGCCAGGTCGGCGTCCGAGGGGCCGGTGACGGTGCCGTTCGCACCTGGGACCACGATGATGGAGTTGCCGCCGTCGTCGTCCACGACGATGTGCGCGATGCCGCTCGGACCCGGCACCTGGCGCAGGCCGCGCACGTCCACCCCGGAGGCGGCCAGCGCGGCCCGCATCTCGGCGCCGAACCCGTCGTCGCCGACCGCGCCGAGGAAGGCCACCTCCGCCCCGGCCCGCGCGGCGGCGACGGCCTGGTTGGCGCCCTTGCCGCCCGGCACGGTGCGGAAGCGGTGTCCCGTGACCGTCTCGCCGCGGGCCGGGGCCTGCGCGACGTAGGCGACCAGGTCCATGTTGGCGCTGCCGAAAACCGAGATCATGTCCGCATCATCTCCTGAGTACGCCGGGCCAGCTCGCCGAGGCTCACGCCGTCGAACCCGGTCAGGCTGCTGGCCAGGCTGTCGCGGATGCGCCACGGCTCCGGGACGTCCCCGGCGAGCGCGCCGCACACCGAGCCGGCGGTGGCGCCCGCCGAGTCGGTGTCCCAGCCGCCGGCGACGGCTCCGGCGATCGTGGCGGTGAAGTCGCCCCGCCCGTGGACGAGGGTCGCGGCGACGAGGGCCGCGTTGTGGATGGTGTGCACCCAGTGGAGGGCGCCGTGCCGCTCGTGCAGCCGGTCCACGACGCGCTCGAAGTCCGGCTCGCGGGCGGCGTCCGCGACGGCCTCGCGCACGGCCCGGTGCAGGCGCGAGCCCGGCGGCACGACGGACAGGCCCGCCTCGACGACCTCCTCCGGGGTGCCGGCGGTCAGCGAGGCCGCGCACATCGCGGCGGCGAACATCGCGCCGTAGATCCCGTTCGCGGTGTGGGTGAGGCGGGCGTCGCGCCAGGCGTACTCGGCGGCCGTGGCCGGATCACCCGGGTTGACCCATCCGTAGACGTCCGTCCTGATGAACGCGCCGATCCACTCACGGAACGGGTTGCGCCGGGTGGCCGTCGCCGGCGGCTCGACGCCGTCCAGCAGGTTCCGGTACGCCACCCGCTCGGCCGTGAACGTACGCCCGGCCGGCAGCTCGTCCAGCCACAGCCGGGCCACGTCCTCGGTGGTGAAGCCGCGGCCGTGGCGCTCCAGCACGGTCAGCGCGAGCAGCGGGTAGTTGAGGTCGTCGTCCTCGGGGATGCCGTCGATGTTCTCGGCGAGGGAGTTGACGGCGCTGCGGCGGTTCCAAGGCCAGCGGCGCGCGACGTCGTCCGGCAGGCCGAGGGCGGTGAACCAGCCGCGGATCGGCCAGTTGCCGGTGGCCTCGGCGATCTCCCTGATGCCCGCGCGCGGGATCTTCTCCACGGGCTTGCCGAGCACGCACCCGGCCGCCCGGCCCTGCCAGGCCGCCAGCACCCGCTTCGGGTCGGCCGTGCCGCCCGGCCGGGCGGCGGGCCAGGCGGGGCAGGCGGCGACGATGTCGGCCAGCTCCGACGGCTCCTCCAGCGGCGACGGGAGTGCGGCCAGCTCGTCCAGCAGCTCCTCGGCCAGGCCGCGCAGCCGCGCCGCGCCCGCCTCGGACGCGCCGGCGCGCGGCGGGGCGTCGTGACCGCCCGCCGCGTGCCAGCGTCCGGCGACGGCGCGCACCCGGGCGGGGTCGCGGCCGTCCTCGGCGGCCTGGCGCAGCTCGTGCCCGACCAGGTCCTCCGGCTGGACCCAGGTGAGGCGGATCACGGGTGGTCCAGCTCGGCGAGGGCGGCCTCGGCGGCGCGCCGCCGCTCCCGGTCGCCGGCGCGCACCCGGCGCGTGACCGCCGCGATGGCGCGGCCGGGAGCCACCAGGTCCGTACGGCTCGCCGCCCCCACCTGCTCCACCCACTCCGCAGGCACCGCCGCGAGCCCGCCGAGCGCGCCCGCGATGGCGCCGCCCATGGAGGCGATGGAGTCGGCGTCGCGCCCGTAGTTGACGCCGCCCAGCACGGTGTCGCGGTAGTCGCCCTTGGCGATCACCAGCATGCCGAGCGCCAGCGGCAGCTCCTCGATGCTGTGCACGCGGCTCGGCCGCCGCGCGCCGAGGCCCTGGTCGCGGTAGGTGTCGGCGACCGTGTCGTAGGGGCGCACGGCGGCCCGCAGCGTCTCGAACGAGCCCTCCCAGTGCCCGAGCCCGGCCGCGGCCTCGCAGACCGCCTCGATGGCGGCCCTGGTGCCGTCCTTGGCCAGGCGCAGGCAGGCGGCCACCACGGAGTCGGCGGTGGCGCCCGGCCGCATGGCCTCGGCCACGGCGGCGGCCATGACGCCCGCGGCCTCGCGGCCGTAGCTGGACTGGTGGGCGCCGGTCAGGTCGATCGCCTCGGCGTAGGCGGCGTCGGGGTCGGCGGCGTTGACGATGCCGACGGGGGCGACGTACATGGCGGCGCCGCAGTTGACGATGTTGCCGACGCCCGCCTCGCGCGGGTCGGCGTGGCCGTAGTGCAGCCGGGCCACGATCCACTTCTCGGCCAGGAAGATCCGCTGCAGCGGCAGCGCCTCGGCCTCCAGCTCGGGGATCCAGCGCCGCTCGCCCATCAGCTCGGGCACCAGGTGCTCGGCCATCGCGTAGGCGTCGAGGTGGCGTCCGGCCTTCTCGTAGACGCGGATCAGCGCGTGCGTCATGAGGGTGTCGTCGGTGATGTGGCCGTCGCCCTTGTGGTACGGCGCGATCGGCCGGGCGTTGCGCCAGTCCTCGTTGTACGGCGGCACGATCCCCTCCACGCGCCCGCCGTAACGCTCGACGATCTGCTCGGGGGTCCAGCCCTCGGTGGCGCCGCCCAGCGCGTCGCCGACCGCCGCCCCCGCCACGCAGCCGGTCGCCCTGTCCTCAAGCGGCGTCATACGAGTCCTTTCGTCAGTTCCATCAGATCCTGGCCCGCCAGGTCCGGCAGGCAACAGCCTGCCAGCGTACGGGCCGAGGCGGTCCACCCCTCCGGGATCGCCTCGAAGCCGCCGCAGGCCCCCGTGAGCGCGCCGGTCAGCGCCGGCGCCGAGTCGGCCAGCGCGGCCAGGCACGCCGCCGCGGGCACGGCCCTGGTCAGGTCGCCCCCGGAGGCCGCGGCCAGCGCCAGCGCCGCGGGCACCGTCTGGGCGGCGCCCACGCCGTAGCTGTAGACGTGGTCGAGCAGCGCCGCGTCCAGTGCGGGCACGGCGGCGAACGCCTCGCCCGCCCGCTCGGCGGCGCTCAGCGCGAGCCGGGCGTTGTGCCCGATCGCGGTGCCCTCGGGCAGCAGGTCCAGCGCCGCCGCCACCGCCCGCGTCACATCGCCGGACGCGACGGCCGTGGTCACGGCGGCGGCCATCGCCCGCGCGCCGAGCACGCCGTCCCCGGCGTTGGTGACCTGGGCGTCGTCCGACGGGTCCCTCCCCAGGACCCCGAACGCGACGGCGCGGACCGCGGCGGCGTCGTCGAAGTGGTGCGGGTTGTCGTGCCCGGACGCGGGCGGTTCGACGCCCCTGTCCAGGTTGTCGAGCGCGGTCCGCACCGAGACGCGCGCCCGCAGGTCCTTGCCGATCAGCTCGCGGAAGGCCGCGGTGCGCGGCCGGTCGGCGGTCAGCAGCGTCCAGGCGAGCCATTCGGCGTCGTCGGACGGGCCGACGGCCAGCGGCGCGGTCGGCTGGTTGAGCGCGAACGGCACCGGCAGCGTGGTCACCCGGTGCTCCTCGGCGAAGGCGTCCAGCTCCCGGTGCAGCCGCCTGCTCCAGGGCGCGTGCAGGGCCGCGCGGTGCCGGCTCGCGGGCCAGCCCGCGGCGTCACCGACGGCGAGCCCGGCGACGGCTCCTCTGATCCTGTCCCCCGACATCGCGGTCACCGTCCTTTCGCGGGCTCGCCGGTCAGCAGACCGGCGAGTTCGTCGGCGGTGTCCAGCACGTGCCGTCCCGCCACGACGGGCAGGCACTTGCCGGTCACCGGCCCGATCCTGGCCGCCCAGCGGGCGGGCACGCCGCTCTCGCCCTGCCGGGCGCCGCTGACGGCCCCGGCGATGGCCCCGATGGTGTCGGCGTCGCGCCCGAGGCTCACCCCGAACGTCACCGCCGCCTCCACCTCGCCGTCGCCGGCCAGGAAGGCGGCCAGCGCGAGCGCGACGGCCTCCGGGGCGAGGTCGGTCCACGGGTAGTGCCGGACGACCACGGCCTCGTGCAGCGCCGCCTCGATCTCGTCAGGCGCCGCGTCGTCGAGGGCGGCGCGGGCACGGCGGACGTTCCTGGCGGTCCACGAGTCGCCGGGGATCACCGCGAGTGCGGCGTCCACGACGTCCTCGGGCCCGGCGCCGGTCATCGCTGCGGCCACGGCCCCCGCGACCGCGCGACCGCCGAGTATGCCCTCGCCGGACCCGCTCACCAGCCCGTCCTGCTCCACCAGCCGGGCCGCCTCGGCCGGGTCGCCGGGGCAGAAGATCCCGTACGGGGCGGCGCGCATGGCCAGCCCGTCGGACCAGCCGTGGGAGTGCACCAGCCCGGTGAGCGGCGGCTCCAGCCCGCGTCGAAGCGCTTCGACGGTGCCCAGCTCCGAGAACCCGGCGCCGCGCATCGGCCCGTCCACCCTGGGGATGATCTCGTCCCGGTACGCCCGCGCGACCAGCTCAGGGGTCAGCCCGTGGCCGTGCCGCCCGAGCAGCGAGGCGGCGAAGATGGCGTACTCGGTGTCGTCGGTGCCGCCGCCCTCGATCTCGGTGAGCCGCCCCCACCGCCGCCGGATCTCGGCCGGCCTCAGGTTCTCGGCGGGGGCCCCGAGGGCGTCGCCGGCCGCGAGGCCGAGCAGACACCCCCGGGCCCGTTCCCGGTAGGAGGTCACCGCTGGTACCGCTCCAGGACCTTGTTGCCCTCGTCCACGAGCCGCTTGGCCGCGTCGTCGAGGGTGATCTTGCCGGCGAAGTACTCCTGCAGCACCGGCGTGGCGACCTTGGACTTCCACTCGTCGAACCCGTTCACCTTGAGGAACGGCGCGACGACGAGGTTCTTGGCGGAGGCGGTGGCCACGTCCCAGCCGTTCTCCTCGGTGGTGATCGCCGGGTCGGAGGCGGCCGTCTGGGAGGTCGGCAGCAGCCAGTCGCCCTTGGCGAGCTTGGCCTGGTTGGGGCCGTTGAGGAAGTAGGCCATGAACTTCATCGCCTCCTCGGGGTGCTTGCTGTCCTGGGCGATGGACAGCGTCTGCGAGACCGCGCCCTGCTCCGCGGTGGTGCCCTTCGGGCCGGGCAGGGTGACCCACTCGAAGCCGTCGGGCGCCTGCTCGGCGACCTGCTGGCGCAGGTAGACGCCGGCCGGCAGCAGCGCGAACTTGCCCTTGTAGAAGGCGGGCAGCGGGTCGGCGGTGCCCTGGCCGAGCGCGTCGGGGTCGGCGGACTTGTCGGTGTGGAGCTGGTCGTGGATGCGCTGGAGCACCTCGCGCTCCTCGGGGCCGACCTTGACGGTGGTCTTGCCGTCGGCGGTCTGGAAGAACGTGCCGCCGAAGTTCAGCGCCAGGTTGAGCGTCTTGTTGACCGGCGACTTCATGGCCCAGGCGACGCCGAAGGTGCCGTCCTTGGTCATCTTCTTGGCGGCCTCGGAGAACTCGTCCCACGTCCACGGCTCGGCGGCGGTGGGCACGCGCACCTTGGCCGCGTCGAGCAGCTTCTTGTTGGCGATGATGACCTGCGACTCCTGCAGGAACGGCACGCCGTAGACGCCCTGGCCGCCCTTGCCGTCGTCGAAGGTGACGGTGTCCCAGGCGGACTGCGGGATGTCGCTCTTCAGCTCGGCGGGCAGCTTGTCCTTGAGGTCGAGCAGGTAGCCGTCGGAGGCGAACCCGGACAGCGCCGGCGAGTCGTTGTGGATGACGTCGGGCGCGGTGCCGCCGGCGAACTGGGTGACGAGCTGGTCGTTGACGTTGTCCCAGCTGCCCTGGACGTAGGTGACCTGGATGTTCGGGTTGGCCTTGTTCCACTCGTCCACGATCTGCTTGTTCGCGGCGACGGATTCCTTCTGCCAGGCCAGGCTCAGGAAATTGATCTTGACCGGCTCGCCGGAGGAGGACGACGACGAGGAGCCGCCGTCGCCGCCTCCGCTGCCGCACGCGCCGGCGAGCGCCACGATGGCGGCCGCCGCCAGAGCGGACTTGATACGCATGTGAGCCTCCTAGCCCTTCACGGCGCCGGCCATCAGGCCGGACTTCAGTCGCCGCTGGATGATTGAGAAGAAGATCAAGCTCGGGATCGTCGCCATGAGCGACGCCGCGGCCAGCGGGCCGAGCCTGGCCACCCCTTCGGGGCCGGTGAAGCGCACCAGCGTGAGGGGAAGCGTCATGACGTCGGGGTTCTGCAGGATGACGAGGGCGAACATGAACTCGTTCCATGACGAGATGAACGCGAACAGCAGCGTGGCCACCACGCCCGGCGCGAGCAGCGGCGCGACGACCGAGGCGATCGAGCGCAGCCGGCTCGCGCCGTCCACGGCCGCGGCCTCCTCCAGCTCACGCGGCACCGCGCGCACGTAGCCCTGCAGCATCCACAACGCGAACGGCAGCGTGAACGTCACGTGCACGACCACCAGGCCGGGCAGCGTGTTCACCAGGTCCAGGTCCCGCAGGATCATGAAGAGCGGGATGATGATCAGGATGAACGGGAACACCTGGCTGACCAGCACCCAGCCGATCGCGATCTTGTTGACCAGGCCGCGGTAGCGGGCGATCGCGTACGCGGCCGGCAACGAGATCAGCACCGTGATCAGGCTGGCGGCCAGCGCCACGCCGAGGCTGCGCGCCGCCGCGCCCACCAGGTCCTGCTCGCCGAAGGCGTCGGTGAAGTTGGACAGCGTCGGCTCGCGCGGGATCCACGTCGGATCGGCCAGGGCCATCTCCTGCGGCGTCTTCAGCGCCGTCGACAGCAGCCAGAGCAGCGGGAAGGCCAGGAAGACGACGTACGCGGCGAGCGCGGCGTACTGCGAGAAGCGTCTCATCGGGTCTCCCTCAGCTGGCGCCACAGGTACAGTCCGAGCACCGCGAGCACCACGATCGCCATGGCGAGGCCGAGCATCGAGGCGTAGCCGGCGAAGCGGTAACGGAACGCCTCCTCGTAGGCGAACAACATGGGCAGCCGCGTCTGACCGCCGGGCCCGCCCTGGGTGAGCACGTAGACCAGGCCGAACTGGTTGATGTTCCACACGAAGTCGAGCGAGGTGATCGCCACGATCACCGGGCGGAGCTGCGGCAGCGTGATGTTCCAGAAGCGCCGCCAGCGGGTCGCGCCGTCCACCTCGCCGGCCTCGTACAGCTCGCGCGGGATGCCCTGGAGGCCGGCCAGCAGCACGACCGTGGTCTGCGGCATGCCGGTCCAGACGCCGACCACGATGATCGCCGGCAGCGCGAGCGAGAAGTCGGCCAGCCAGTTGATGTGCGTGCCGAGCAGGGCGTTGAGTATGCCGGCGTCCGGGTGGTAGACGAGCTTCCACATCAGGCCGATGACGACCGGGGGCATCGCCCACGGCACCACGGCCAGCACCCTGGCCACGCCGCGGAAGCGCAGGTTCTCGTTGAGCAGCAGCGCCAGGCCGAGCGCGGCCAGGAACTGCAGCACGGTCACCGAGACCGACCAGATCGCGCCGATCCTGAAGGAGGACCAGAAGTCCTCGGCGGTCAGCAGCTCGGTCAGGTTCTCCAGGCCGACGAAGCTCGTCTCGTGGTTGCGGGTGTTGCGGGCGTCGGTGAAGGCGAGCGCGATGCCGTACAGCAGCGGGCCGACGCTGAACAGCAGCACCGGCACCAGCGCGGGCAGCATGAGCAGCCACATCTCGCGGGTCTGGCGGGAGATGCCGCGGGGGCGGGCGTGCGGCCGGCGCGGCGGCGCGGGCCTGGTCGCGGTGGCGGTCACGCGCCGCTCCCTTCGGCGTGGCGTCCCTCGGCGCTGCGACCTTCGGCGCAGTGTCCCTCGCCCGCCGTGGAGGCGCGGACCACGAGCCGGGGCGGGACGGTGACCCGCCGGGGCTCGCGCTCGCCGCCGTTCAGCCGCTCCAGCAGCAGCTCGGCGGCCACCCGGCCACGCTCGGCCGAGCCGAGCGAGACGCTGGTGAGCGAGGGCCAGGAGGCGGCGGCGAGGTCGGTGTCGTCCATGCCGGCCACGGCCACGTCCTCCGGCACCCGGCGGCCCGCGTCGCGCAGCACGTCGAGCGCGCCGAGCGCGATGAGGTCGTTGGCGCACATGAGCGCGTCCACGTCGGGGCGGCGGGCCAGCAGCTCGGCGACCGCGCGCCGCCCCTCGGGGCGGTAGAAGTCGGCGATCTGCACCAGGTCCTCGTCGTACGGCAGGCCGACGGCCTCCAGCGCCTCCCGGTAGCCGGCCCCTCGGGCGGCGCCGGGCACGGTGTCGAGCGGGCCGTTGACCATGGCGACGCGGCGGCGGCCGAGCGCGTACAGGTGGTCGATCGCGAGCCGGACGCCGGTGCGGGAGTCGGCCCGTACGTTGTCCACGGGCGTGCCCTCGGGGACCTGACCGATGATCACGACCGGCGCGCGGGCGGCGGCCAGCGTCTCCAGGTGGGCGTCGGTGACCCGCAGGGGGCTCATGATGAGGCCGTCCACGTACCGCTCGCCGAGGCTGCGCAGCACGTCGATCTCGTCGGCGGCGACGGCGTCGGTGGAGTGCAGCACGAGCCGGTAGCCGGCGGCCTTCAGCACCGGCTGGATCTCGCGCAGCATCGCCAGGTAGGCGGGGTTGCCGACGTCGGCCATGGCGAAGGCGACCTGATGGGTGCGGCGGGACTTGAGCGACCTGGCCACGGCGTTGCGCACGTAGCCCAGCTCGTCGGCGGCCGCCATCACCTTGCGCACCGTCTCCTGCCTGGTCGGCAGGCCGTTCAGCACCCGCGAGACGGAGGCGATCGAGACACCGGCGCGCGCGGCGATCGTGTTGATCGTGGGTCCGTCGGCCAAGGTAGTCCTTCCATCGATGTAAACGTTTACGATCTTGCTCCTGTAAACGTTTACGGCGTGGGGGACATGAAACCCGTACGTAACTCGCCGGTCAAGTCACGATCGCATAACACCAGGTCAGAGGGGTGAATGGCAAACGCACCGCAAGGCCGTGGACGATCTCCTCCCGGTCCTCGGCGATCAGGCCCTCTCCTGGAGGCGCGTGCAGGGTGCCGGCGCGCAGGCGGGCCTGACCTTCCGAGAGCGTCAGTCCCGGGCGGGTTCCGGGAGCGGGGCGGCGGGCGCCGGGGGCGAGGCGCGCAGGAGGGAGCGGATGGCCGGTGCGCCGGCGATGGTGACGACGGCGGCCAGCGCCGCCGGGATGATCAGCGCGACCGGCAGCGAGGCCACGTCCGCCACGTAGCCCAGCACGGCGGGCCCGAGCAGCAGGCCGCTGTAGCCGAAGGCGGTGACCATGGCGAGCGCCCGCCCGACCCGCTCCCCCGCCGCGCCGACGGCGCTGAACAGCACCGGCACCACGGTCGCCAGCCCCACGCCGGCCAGCGCCCAGCCGGTCCACGCGCACGCCACCCTCAGACCCTCGGGGACGAGCGGGGAGAGCAGGACGAGCGCGTACCCGGCGGTGGCGAGGAGCCCGGCGAGCTGGATCGTACGCACCGAGCCGAGCCTGGCCCGGATCGGGTCACCCAGCAGCCGCACGGTGGTCATCGCGACCGAGAAGATCGTGTACGCCAGCGGCGCCGCCGCCGGGTCGGTGCCGAGGACCCAGCGGGCGTGCAGCGCGGCCCAGTCGATGGCCGCCCCCTCGCTCAGGTGACCGGCGAAGGCGGCGAGACCGAGCAGCGCGATGAGCCCCCACGTGAGCGAGCCGCCGGTGCCGCCCTTCGCCTCGCCCGGCGCCGCCTCGGGGCTCGCCGGGGCGGACGGCAGCAGCAGCCGCGCCGCCGGAAGGTACAGCAGCGCCACGACCACGGCCGCGACGACCAGCACGAGCTGCGGGTCCACCCCGGCCCGCAGGAACAGCGCGGTCAGCGCGCCGCCGGCGGCCCCGCCGAGGCTCCAGGTGCCGTGGAAGGCCGAGATGATCGGCCGCCCGTAGGCGCGCTCGACCTCGACGGAATGGGCGTTCATGGCGACCTCGCAGGCGCCGAGCCCGATGCCGAACACCACGGCGAGCGCCGCCAGCGTCCCGTACGACGGGGCCAGCGCGGGCCCGAGCAGCGCCAGGGCCGACAGGGGCCCGGCCACCCAGCAGACGCGGCGGCTGCCGAACCGGTCGACGAGCGGCCCGGCGGCCAGCATCGACACCAGCGCGCCGCCCGAGATCAGCAGCAGGACGGTGCCGAGCAGGCGCGGGCCGAGATCGAGCCGGTCGTTGAGCGAGGGCAGCCCGGCCGCCCACAGGCCCATCACAAATCCGGCGAAGACGAAGAATCCAAAAACTCCGACACGAGCACGCCTGGCATCAATGAGGCTTTTGTTCACGCCAAGAGCATAAACTGTCCCCGTCAGCGAAGTCACGGGTGAACGGAGCCACGACGTGAAGGGACCCACGGCGTGAACGGGGCGACGACGAGCGGTGAGCTGCGCGCGCACAACCGGGCCCGGCTGCTGCGGGCCGTGCACGAGGGCGGGGCCACCCGCACCCGATCCCAGCTCACCCGCGACCTGGGCCTGGCCCGTGGGACCGCGTCCGTACTGGTCGCGGGGCTGGTGGAGGACGAGCTGCTGCACGAGGAGCCCGCCAGGGAGCAGGGCCGGGGCCGGCCCACCCAGGTGCCGGGACCGCATCCGCGCGGCCCCCTCGCGCTGGCCGCCGACGTGCGCGAGGACGCCTGGGAACTGGCGGCCTGCGAGCTCGGCGGGCGGGTCACGGTGCTCGCCGTACGGCCGCACGACGGCACCCCCGAGGGCGCGCTCGGCACGCTCGGCGAGGCTCTGGCCGCCGAACGGGAGCGGCTCGGGCACCGCGTGGCGGGGGTGGGCGTGGCGCTGGCCGGCCCGGTCCGCCACGGCGGCCTGGTCGACATCGCCCACCTGTCCTGGCACACCGTCGACGTCCCCCACCTCCTCACCACCCCTCTCCCCCACCCACCCACCGGCGCCCGAGGCTCCACCGACACCCCCTCCCGCTCCGGGCGGGCGGGGGACGGCTGGGACTCCGCCGGCAACCCTCTCCCCTCCGGGCGAGCGGCCGGCGCCCCTCCCCTGCCCGCGCGGGGGGCGGCGGCGGTTCTGGGGGGTGCCGGGGGGTGGGGGGTGCCGTTGTTCGTGGGGAACGACACCGCGTTCGCGGCGCTGGCGGAGGCGCGGCGGGGCCGGTTGCGGGGCGTACGGGTGGGGCTGCACCTGCATGTGGACTTCGACCTGGGCGGCGTGCTGGTGGTGGACGGCCGGCCGCTCGGCGGCGCGGCGGGCTCCGGCGCGGAGTTCGGCCACATGCCGCTCACCGGCGGCGAGCGCCCCTGTCCGTGCGGCGCGCTCGGCTGCTGGAGCACGGAGGTCGGCGCGAACGCGCTCCTGCGCCACGCCGGCCTGGCCCACGGCGGCGGCCGGGGCCGCGAGCAGGCCGAGCGGGTGCTGGCGACGAGCCGGAAGGCGGTGGCCGCCAACGCCCGCGCCCTGGGGCGCGGCATCGCCGCCCTGGTGAACGCGCACGACCCCGAGGCCGTCACGCTCTCCGGTCACGGCGTCGAGCTGTACGAGCGGGCGGGCGGGACGCTACGGGCGGCGGCGGAGCCGTACCTGATGGCGATCCGCCGTGAGGCCCCGCCCCGCATCGAGGGCTCCGCGCTGGGCTGGCGGGGCGCGCTCCTCGGCGCGATGGAGTCGGTCTTCGACGCCTTCCTGACGCCGGAAGGACTCGGCGAGTGGCGCGGAAGCACACCCTGACCAGGCCCGCGACACGCCCGATCCGCCGAATGTGATGAATTCCACGTCAAAGGCGGAAAAGCCGCCGTAGGACCCGCCTCACGGCCCCCGCCAGGTGATCTTGCAGGGGCGGGGCACGGTCGGGAGAGGGCCGGGGAGCGGAACAATCATGGTCCGGGCTCCGGCCGTCGCCGATCATGCCGCCGCTCCCCCGTACGCGCCCGCCACCGGGCAGGAGACCGCGCCCGCCCCCGCCGCCCGCCGGCCGGCCGGGCCGGCAGGCAGAGCGGCCACGTCTTCGCAGGTCATCGAGGGTCCGCGGGCGCCCGGACAGGTCCCCGGGGACGGACGTGACCGCCTGCTCCGCCGCCCCGTCCCCCGCCTTCCACGCCCCCGCCACAGCAGGCGAGCCGGCTCTGCCCGCGCGAGGCCGCCGCGGGCCGGCGGCCGGCCCGGCACGGACCGGCGCGGGCAAGATCGCGTGGCGGGCGGCCGGACGGCCGGAGGAGCCGCCCGCGACCCCCTCCTGAGCGACCACGCAGGTCGGAGATGGCGCTGAGCGGGCGCTTTCCGCAAACAAGAACCCCCGGCATCCGCCATGATTAGCCACTGCACCACGGGTAACAAAGACCCGAACCCAAACTCCCCGAGGAGAGAACTGAGATGGCACTTCCCACCCTCACCCCCGAGCAGCGGCAGGCGGCTCTGGCGAAGGCCGCCGAGGCCCGCGCCGCCCGTACGGCTCTGCTGGCCAAGGTCAAGGCCGGCGAACTGACCTTCTCCCAGCTCCTGGAGCGTGACGACGACATCGCGAAGAAGATCAAGGTTTCGCAGGCCCTGCGGGCCGTCAAGGGCGTCGGCCCGGCCAAGGCCACCGCGCTCATGGAGGAGGCGGGCGTCGACGAGAAGCGCCGCCTCGGCGGTCTGGGCGCCCAGCAGCGCAAGAAGCTGGTCGAGGCGCTCGGCTAGGTAGGGCGGCCAGGTCCGCGCGGGGCGTCGCGCGGACCGGCCATTGACCCTTCGATCAGGCCGCGGAGGGGCCGGAAGAGCGGCGAGCCGCCCCGCTCTTCACCGGCGGGCCGGTCCGAAGGGCCGAGGGGCCGGGGACGGGCACGTCTCTCAGGAGCGCAGGTACGCCAGGACCGCGAGCACCCGGCGATGCTGGTCGGCGTCCTCCGCGTAGAGACCGAGCTTGCTGAAGATGCTCCTGATGTGCTTCTCCACCGCCCCGTCGCTGATGACGAGCTGCCGCCCGATGGCCGGATTCGACTTCCCCTCGGCCATCAGCCCGAGCACCTCGCGCTCGCGGGGCGTGAGCTGGGCCAGAGGGTCGTCCTTGCGTCTGCGCACCATCAACTGGGACACCACCTGTGGATCGAACACGGTCCCGCCCGCGGCGACCCGCCGCAGGCCTTCCAGAAACTCGTCCACGTCGACGACCCGGTCCTTCAGCAGGTAGCCCACCGCGCCACGGGCGTCGGCGAGCAGGTCGTCGGCATAGGAGACCTCGACGTACTGCGACAGGATGAGCACGGGCGCGCCCGGCACCCTGCGTCGTGCCTCGACCGCCGCGCGCAGCCCCTCGTCGGTGAACGACGGCGGCATCCGCACGTCGACCACCGACACGTCGGGCTTGTGCTCGGCGATCGCCTCGACCAGGGTGTCACCGTCACCGACGGTGGCGACCACCTCGAAGCCGAACTCCTCCAGCAGCCTGACCAGGCCCTCCCTGATCAGAACCGCGTCATCGGCCACGACTACCCGCACGGCACCTCCGCTACGATCAACGTCGGCCCGCCGTCCGGCGACTGTACGGTCAGCTCCCCGTCGACGGCGCGGAGCCGGTCGGCCAGCCCGGCGAGACCGTGTCCCTTGGCGACGTTCGCGCCGCCGACCCCATCATCCCCGATCGTGAGCATGAGGGCGTCGCCGAGGCGCTGGAGCTGGATCGTGCAGACGGTGGCGCGGCTGTGCTTGGCCACGTTGGTGAGGCTCTCGGCGCAGACGAAGTAGAGGGCGTTCTCGATGGCCGCCGGGAAGCGCTCGACGACCTGCACGTCGAGGTCCACGGGCAGGGTGGCGCGCCCGGCGAGGGCGGCGAGGGCGGGCGCGAGGCCGCGGTCGGACAGGATGGGCGGGGCGATGCCGCGCGAGAGCGCGCGCAGCTCGTCCAGCGTCTCACGGGTGGCGAAGATCGCGGACTTGATCGTGGCCGAGGCCGCCTCCGGGTCCCTGGCGAGCTGGCGCTGGGCCCGCGACAGCTCCATGGCCAGCGAGACCAGCCGCTGCTGCGGCCCGTCGTGGATGTCGCGCTCCAGCTTGCGCAGGGCGTTCGCCTCGGCGGAGACGGCGGCGGCGCGGCCCTCGGTGAGGTCGCTGATGCGCTCCTGCAGCTCGGCCACGCCGGTCAGCAGCGCCCGGCCGAGCGAGGCCCGCAGCAGCGCCGAGCCGCGCACCAGGACGGGCGCGACCAACGCGAAGGCCAGGCCGAGCACGAGGTAGAAGGCGGAGTTGACGAGGTAGCCGTCGCCGAGCCCGAGCAGCTCGGGCAGCTCGACGTTGCCGGGGATGCGCGAGGTGACGAGCCCGTAGACCGGGTACGTCAGCGCCGCCACCGGCACCGCCCAGGCGACCACGGTCAGCACGAACGACACGATCGCGATCGGGAAGTTGATCACCCCGTGCAGCAGGTCGAGCCAGGACTGCCCGCTGGTGAGCGGGTTGACCAGGCGGCGGAAGCGGCCCGCGTCGGCCGGGGCGGGCTTGTACCGCGGCCGCACCGGCGGCCGGTCGAGCACGTCGGACAGCCATCCGCGCTCCGCGTCGGCGAAACCACGCGCGACCATCAGCGTGCCGGCCAGCAGCGGCACGCCGACCCACACGACCACGGTGCCGACGCCGGCCGAGAAGCCGGCGATCATGAGCACGAAGCCGATGACGGCCGTGGGGAAGCCGACCAAGGTGTAGCGGGTGTCGAGAAGGACCCGCCTCAGGAGGGAGCGCATGGCCTTCACGCTAGAACCTCGGCACGGACGTGACGAGCAGGCGGTCCGGTGTGAGGGGGTAGGGCTGTCCCTACCCCCGGCAGTGGTGTGATCGCGACCTGGGAACGGCGGCTCGCGGCAATGCGCCGGACGGGTCCGCGGCGGGAGCCTTGACCCATCGCATCCCCCCTGAATCGAGGCACCCATGACCGTCCTGCTGGACCGCCCGGCAGCCCCCGCCGCGCCACCGCGCCCGTCCACGGGCGCCCCTACGGGGATCCCGAAGGGACGGGACCCGTTCGTCGATCTGCTGCGGGTGCTCGGCATGGCGCTGATCGTGTTCCAGCATTGGACGATCCCCGTGCTGTCGTACGACGGCGCGCGGCTGACCACGGGCAACGCGCTGGCCACGCCCGGCGTGTGGGTGGTGACGTGGCTCAGCCAGGTGATGCCGCTGGTGTTCTTCGCGGGCGGCGCGGCGAACGCGATCGGCTTCGCCCGCGCCCGTGAGGGGACGCCGCGCTGGCTGGCGGTGCGGCTGCGGCGGCTGGCCTGGCCGCTGCTGCCGCTGGCGGCGGTGTGGATCCCGCTCCCCCAGGTGCTGCTCTCGCTCGGCGTGCCCGAGCAGCCGCTCCGGGTGGGGGCGCAGCTCACGGGGCAGCTCCTGTGGTTCCTCGCGGTCTACCTCATCGCGGTGGTGGCGACCCCGTACGCGCTGCGCCTGCACGCCCGCTTCGGCGCGGCGGTGCCGGCGGCGCTGGCGGCCGGGGCGGTGCTCACGGACGTCGTACGCTTCACGACCGGCCTCGACGCCGTCGGCTACCTGAACATCGTGTTCGTCTGGCTGGCGGTGCACCAGCTCGGCTTCTTCTACGCCGAGGGTCGGCTGCGCCGGCCGTGGGCCCTCGCGGCGGGCGGGTTCGGCGCGGCGGCGCTGCTGGTGGCCTTCGGCCCCTACCCGGGCAGCATGATCGGTCTGCCCGGCGCCGAGGTGTCGAACATGGCCCCGCCCACGCTCGCCATGCTGGCCGTGGGCCTCGGGCAGATCGGGCTGGCGGTGCTGCTGCGGCCGGTGCTGGTCCGGCTGCCGCTCGGCCGGCTGCTGGCGTGGGCCGGCCCGCGGATCATGACGGTCTACCTGTGGCACATGCCGGCGCTGTTCGCGGTCACCGGCGTGGTCGTGGTGCTGCTGCGGGTGGACACGCCGGCGCCGGGCGGCGCGTTCTGGCTGGCGGGCTGGCCGCTCTGGTTCGGGCTGCTGTGCCTGGTGATGTGGCCGCTGACGCGGATCTTCGCCCGGTTCGAGACGCCGCCCGCGCTGCCGTACGGCACGGCCGGCACCGGCGCGACGACGGCCGCGGCGGCGCTGATCGGGGCCGGGGTCCTGACGCTGACCTGCGTCGGGTTCGCGCCCGGCCCGTGGGCGTTCCTGGCGATGCTGGCGATCCTCGGCGGGCTGCTCGTGACCGTGCCGCGGGCCCGCTCGTAGCGGCGCGAGGGCCCCAGGTTGACGCCAGATGGCGGGGACCGGTTCGAGCACCGGGCAAACTTCGGCAGGATAGGTGGTGTGAGCCTACTCGTGGACCGCCTGCCAGAAGAGATCGACGCCGAGCCGGACGCCATCTTCGACGCGTTCGCCGCCTGGAACACCGAACGCGGGCTCACCCTCTATCCGGCCCAGGAGGAAGCCCTCATCGAGGTCGTCTCGGGCAGCAACCTCATCCTGGCCACGCCGACGGGCTCGGGCAAGTCGCTCGTGGCGGCCGGAGCCCACTTCACGGCCCTGACCCGCGACCAGCGCACCTTCTACACCGCGCCGATCAAGGCGCTGGTGTCGGAGAAGTTCTTCGACCTGTGCGCCGTCTTCGGCACCGAGAACGTCGGCATGATGACCGGCGACGCCAGCGTCAACCCGGGCGCCCCGATCATCTGCTGCACCGCCGAGATCCTGGCCAACGTGGCGCTGCGCGACGGCGCGCGGGCCGACATCGGCCAGGTCGTCATGGACGAGTTCCACTTCTACGCCGAGCCCGACCGCGGCTGGGCCTGGCAGGTGCCGCTGCTGGAGCTGCCGCACGTGCAGTTCGTGCTGATGTCGGCGACGCTGGGCGACGTCACGATGTTCGAGCGCGACCTCACCCGGCGCACCGGCCGGCCGACGGCGGTGGTCAAGCACGCCGAGCGGCCGGTCCCGCTGATCTACTCCTACCGGATGACGCCGCTGCACGAGACGCTGGAGGAGATGCTCTCCACCGGCCAGGCGCCGGTCTACGTCGTGCACTTCACGCAGGCCGCGGCCATGGAGCGGGCCCAGTCGCTGATGTCTATCAACATGGCGACGAAGGCCGAGAAGGAGGCCATCGCCGCGATGATCGGCGGCTTCCGCTTCACCACCCGCTTCGGCCGGGCGCTGTCACGGCTGGTGCGCCACGGCATCGGCGTGCACCACGCGGGCATGCTGCCGAAATACCGCCGCCTGGTCGAACGCCTGGCGCAGGCGGGCCTGCTCAAGGTCATCTGCGGCACCGACACCCTCGGCGTGGGCGTCAACGTCCCGATCCGCACGGTGCTGTTCACCGCGCTGTCGAAGTACGACGGCAACAAGGTCCGCCGGCTGCGCGCCCGCGAGTTCCACCAGATCGCCGGCCGCGCCGGGCGGGCGGGCTTCGACACCATCGGCTACGTCGCCTGCCAGGCCCCCGAGCACGAGATCGACAACGCCCGCGCCCTCGCCAAGATCGGCGACGATCCCAAGCGGCGGCGCGGCTACGCCCGCAAGAAGCCGCCGGAGGGCTTCGTCGGCTGGAGCGAGGAGACCTTCCAGAAGCTGCAGGAGGCCGAGCCCGAGCCGCTCCAGTCGCGTTTCAAGGTCACCAACGCGATGCTGCTGGCCGTCATCAACCGGCCGGGCGACTGCTTCCAGGCGATGAAGCACCTGCTGACCGACAACCACGAGGACCGCAAGTGGCAGCGCCGGCACATCAGCCAGGCCATCGCCATCTACCGCTCGCTGCTCGCCGGCGGCATCGTCGAGCAGTTCGCCGAGCCGGACGAGCAGGGCCGCCGGGCCCGGCTCACCATCGAGCTGCAGGAGGACTTCGCGCTCAACCAGGCGCTGTCGACGTTCGCGCTGGCGGCCTTCGACCTGCTGGACCGCGAGTCGCCGTCGTACGCGCTGGACCTGGTCTCGATCGTCGAGTCGATCCTTGACGACCCGCGCCAGATCCTTTCGGCGCAGCTCAAGAAGGCGAAGGGCGAGGCCGTCGCGCAGATGAAGGCCGACGGCATCGAGTACGAAGAGCGCATGGAGCGGCTCACCGAGGTCATGTACCCGATGCCGCTGGAGGATCTGCTGCTCGGCGCGTACGAGACCTACCGGCGCGGCCATCCGTGGGTCGCCGACCACACGGTGAGCCCGAAGTCGGTGGTGCGCGACATGTTCGAGCGCGCGATGACCTTCGGCGACTACATCCAGTTCTACGAGCTGTCCCGCTCCGAGGGCACGGTGCTGCGTTATCTGGCCGACGCCTACCGCACGCTGTCGCGGACGGTGCCCGAGCATCTCAAGACCGACGACCTGGTCGACCTCATCGAGTGGCTGGGCGAGCTGGTCCGGCAGGTCGACTCCTCGCTGATCGACGAGTGGGAGAAGCTGGCCAACCCGGCCGAGGCGCTGGAGCGGCAGCAGGAGCTGGAGGCGCGGGTGCGGCCGGTCACCGGCAACCCGAGGGCCTTCAGGGTGCTGGTCCGCAACGCCATGTTCCGGCTGGTCGAGCTGTGCGCGCTGGAGAAGGAGGAGGAGCTGGCGGAGCTGGCTCCCGACGTCGACTGGGGCGCGGCGCTGGACGCCTACTACGCCGACCACGAGGAGATCGGCACCGACGCCGACGCGCGCGGGCCCGCGTTGCTGCGCATCGAGGAGGAGCAGGGGCTCTGGAAGGTGCGCCAGACGATCAAGGATCCGGCGGGCGACGGCGACTGGGGCATCGACGCCCAGGTGGACCTCGCCGCCTCCGACGAGGAGGGCCGGGCCGTGCTGCACGTGCAGGGGCTCAACCGGCTGTAGGGGGATGACAAGCCGTGTGCCGGAACGGACTGGCAAGGGCGTCCCGGCACACGCCTGTCGATTCAGTGTCTGACGCGGGACGTAGGGGTCGTGTCATGACACTGTCTTAAGATCGTGACATTCAACCCCACACAATGGGTCAGATGAGTGACGAAGACATCAGACGCGTCCTCGGGCTGCTCTCCCAGGACGACACGTTGCGCGCCTTCGCCTCCCTGGTGCTCGGCGAGAGCGACGGTCTGCCGCCGAAGACGCTGCACAGGCTGGAGGCGGGCGGGCTGGCCGCGCGTGACGAGAGCGGGAAGTGGCGGGCGGCGCCCGAGCGGTTCAGGGAGCTGCTGCGGGCCCGGGCCGAGCCCGCCGAGGCGCTGAGCGACGAGGAGCGGGTGCTGCGCACGTTCCTGGTCGACGGGAGGCTGACGACCCTGGCGATGCGCCGCGACAAGAGGCTGGTCGTGCTGCGGTACATCGCCATGGTCTTCGAGCCGGGCAGGCGTTACGCGGAGAAGGACGTCAACGTGGCGCTGCGGGCCTTCCACGACGACCACGCGGCCCTGCGCCGCTACCTCGTGGACGAGGAGCTGCTGTCACGGGAGGGCGACGCCTACTGGCGCAGCGGCGGTCACGTCGAGATCTGAGGCAGGTTCGCGGTCCACGAGGCGAGCTTGGCCCGCCACCCCTCGGCGTCCTCGGGGCGGCCGGGCACGCCGGGCCGCCGCTGCCAGGGCGCCGGCCCCTCCGCGCGCCGGTACTCCACGCCGATCGCGTCCAGCCGGGGCAGATGGGCGGCCAGCCGCTCACTGAAGTCCGCGAGGTCGCGCCCCTCAGGGCTCCACACGGTCTCGGCGAAGGCCGCCAGCCGCGGGAAGGCCATGTAGTCCACGCGGCGGGCCGAGTCGATCAGCTCGGTCCACACCCCGCACTGCGCGCCGAGCACGCGGTCGGCGGCGGGCCGGCCGCGCAGCGCCTCGGGCACGGGCTCGAAGGCGTAGACGTCCTCCAGCGTCAGCACGGGGCCGAACGGCACCGGCTCCTCCTCCCCCTCCGCCTGCCGGTAGTCCAGGTAGAGGCTGGTGTTGGCGCAGTTGACGACGTCGTGGCCGCGTTCGGCGGCGATCACCGCGCCGAGGTCGCCGCGCCAGGACGCGACCACCGCGCCGGGGGGCGGCCCGCCTTCCAGGATCTCGTCCCAGCCGAGCAGGCGGCGGCCCCGGGCGCTCAGCCAGTCGTCGAAGCGGTGGACGATCCAGCTCTGCAGCTCCTCCTCGTCACGCAGCCCCAGCTCCTCCATGCGGCGGCGGGCCGACGGGCTCTCCCGCCACTGGTCCTTGCGGCACTCGTCGCCGCCGATGGACACGTACGGGCCGGGGAACAGCTCCAGCACCTCCTCCAGCACCTCCTGGAAGAAGGCGATGGTGGGCTCCTCGGCGTTGAGCACGTTCACGCCGACGCCCCAGGTGGTGCGCACCTCGAGCGGCGTGCCGAGGTTGCCCAGCTCCGGGTAGGCGGCGATGGCGGCCTGGGTGTGGCCGGGCAGGTCGATCTCGGGGACGACCATGACGTGCCGGCGGGCGGCGTAGGCGACGATCTCCCTGATGTCGTCCTGGGTGTAGTAGCCGCCGTGCGGGCGGCCGTCCATGGCGCCGTTCCAGCCGCTCTGGCTCTCCCTGCGCCAGGAGCCGGTCTCGGTGAGCCGGGGGTGGCGGCGGATCTCGACGCGCCAGCCCTGGTCGTCGGTGAGGTGCAGGTGGAGCACGTTCAGCTTGTGCAGGGCCAGCAGGTCGATGAAGCGCAGCACCTCGTGCTTGGTCATGAAGTGGCGGGCGACGTCCAGCAGGCAGCCGCGCCAGGCGAAGCGGGGGGCGTCCTCCACGTACGCGCCGGACGCCTCGAAGGGCCCGGCGGCGGCCCGGCGGAAGGCGGCGGGAGGCAGGAGCTGCCGGAAGGTCTGCGCCCCGTAGAAGGCCCCGGCGGGGCCGCCCGCCACGATCTCGGCCTCCCCCGGGCCGACGGTCAGCCGGTAGCCCTCCGGCGGCAGGTCGCCGAGCCCGAGCCTGATCGTTCCCGAGCCCGGCCCCGGCAGCAGCTCGCCGCCCGTGAGGGGGGCGAGCTCGCCGCGCAGCCAGGCGGCCACCCCGGCCAGCGCCGGATCGGCGGTGAGCGAGGTCCGGCCGTCGAGGATGAACGGGCCCGGCCTGGGCTCGTACGTGACGGGCTTGGGAACGATCATGAACAGGTGACTCCCTACTCGCAGGTGATGACGGCGTCGGCGAAGTCGGCGTGGTCGGAGGTGGCGTTGTCGCCGCCGTTGGTCGCGACCAGCCGGATGTGGCGGGCGCCGGTGACGTCCGCGGTGACCGCGCGGGCGGGCATGGCGCCGGTCAGCAGGCCCGAGTAGGCGACCCGGCCGCCGTCGGCCCACACCTCGAACCCGGCGGAGCCGGCCACGCCCACCTCGTCGTCGATCCCGGCCTGGAACGAGACGGACGTGCAGCGCCCGCCGGTGTAGAACTCGATGTCGGCGGGCGCGTGCGCGCCGAGGCCCTTGGCGAAGCGCACGCCCTCGATGGTGAGCGGGCGGCCGTCGCCCGCGGCGCGCTCGCCGTTGCTCGTGTCCCTCTCGACCGGTCCGAAGTAGTTGGCGGCCCGGGTCCAGGCGAGGTCGCTGAGGTAGGTGCGGCCCGGCCCGGGGGCGGTGGCGACGGCCACGACGGCGGTGGCGCGCTGCCCTGCCGCCTCGAAGGCCAGCTCGTACGTGCCGGCCCCGGTTCCTTCCGGCGGGGTGACCGCCCAGGTGACGGTGAAGGTGTCGCCGCCGTCGAGCCGGCCGGTCCTGACCGGGGTGCGGGCGGCGATCCGCCAGCCCTGCGGCCCGGAGGCCGTCACCTCGACGTCACGCAGCCGGGCGGTGGCCCCGGTGTTGGTGACGCGGGTGAGGATCTCGCCCGTCCTGCCGGGCTCCAGCGTGGTGGGCCGGTCCTCGCCGAGGACCTTCGCCGGGTCCGCCTCGAACGTCACCAGCGGCGGCGCGGGGTCGTTGCGCGCGCTGACGCGGTAGAGCAGGGCGGCGTGCGCGGGCACCTGGGCCGACAGCGCGCCCGTCGTGGTCGCGACCGCGCCGGTCCACAGCTCCTCGACGCGGTGCCGGCCGGAGCCGAGCGACCAGGAGATCGTGGCGGCCCGGTCGCTCTCGTTGAACAGCGCGACCGCCCGGTCGCCGCCGGCGAGCGGCTTGGCCAGCACGTGGTACCAGCCGTCGCTCTTGACGAGCCGGCCGTGGGCGCCCAGCTCGTCCTGGTCCACGGCGATCACCTCGGGGTCGGCGACGATCGCGGGCGGCGCGGCGGCCGGGTCGGCCTGGAGGACGAGCGGGGCCGCGCCCATGGCCCAGAGGGTGAACTGCGCGCGGTACTCGGTCTCGGTCATGCCGCCGCGGCCGGCCTGGATGAGGTCGGGGTCGGCGTAGCTGCCGCCGCCCGCGTACTCGGCCCTGAGCTGGTTGGTCTCCCAGATGTCGACCATGTTGGGGTAGGCGTCAGGGATGGGGCGGTTGTAGACGTTGGTGCGCCAGGTGGTGGCCTTGGCGTCCTTGCCCCACAACCACGGGACGGTGCTGCCGTCCTCGTTGTTCATGGCGAACACGACGCCGTCGCCCAGGGCCTCGCGCATGCGCGGGTAGAGGGTCTGGGCGATCTGCTGGACGTTCTGGCCGGGGAAGTCGGCGGTGGGGACGTTGCACCAGGCGTACGTGACGTGGTCCACCCCCCACTCCTTGATCCGGGCCGCGTCGGCGGCCTCGCTCTTGTACGAGCCGGGGCCCCCGCCGGCGCACGCCTTGGTGCCGGCCGACAGGGCGAGGCCCAGTTTCAGCCCCTTGGCGTGCAGGCCGTCGGCCAGGGCCGCGATGCCGCCGGGGAAGCGGGCGGGGTCGGGGACGAGGGCGCCGGCCGACCGCTGCGGGGCGAGCCAGCAGTCGTCGATGATGACGTACCGGTAGCCGAGCGGGGCGAGGGGCGCGAGGGCGTCGGCCGCCTTGAGCACCGCCGCCTCGGTGACCGCGCAGCCGAGCGTGCGGCTGCTCCAGCCCATCGGCGGAAGGACCGCTGCGGCGGACGAGGCGCTGGATAAGGGGACGAGGGGCAGGGCGAGGAGGGCCGCCGCGGCGACGGCCGTGAAGGTGCGCATGGGGGGTTCCTGTCAGGCGGGGTTGAGCTGGGGGCGGCCCGGCTCGATGACGAAGGAGCCGGAGGTGTAGGCCGGGGCGTAGGGCTCGGTGACCCGGGACAGGGAGCGGAAGTCGACCTTCATCTCCTTCTGGGTGATCCGGGTGCGGACGTAGCCGCGGCGGCCGTTGAAGAACTTCACGTGCGGGTTCTCCGCCAGCAGGTTCTGCGTGTCGGGGTACTCGTCGAGGCCGTTGCCGGCGCTGGTGACCGAGGTGGTGACCAGCTCGACGGCGACGGACTTCGACTCGGGGTCGGCGTAGTCGCGCTTGACCTCGCCCGCCCAGTGGGAGTGCACGTCACCGGTGAGGACGACGGCGTTGCGCCGGTAGGCGTCGATGGCGGCGGTGAGCCGGTTGCGGGAGGCGACGTAGCCGTCCCAGCCCTCGTTGGACCAGCCCTTGCCCGCGCCGCCCGTCCAGTCCATCTCCATGAAGAAGACCTGCTGGCCGAGCAGGTCCCAGGTGGCCCGCGAGCCCTTGAGCCGCGCGTCGAGCCACGCCTCCTGCTCCTGGCCGAGCATGGTCCTGTTGGGCTCGAACCGTTCGAGGCAGTCGGCGCCGACGGTGCCGCTCCTGCCGGTGCAGGCGTACAGGTCGCGGTACTGCCGGGTGTCGAGCAGGTGCAGGTTGGCCACCTCGCCCCAGCGGATGCTGCGGTGCAGGCGCAGCGAGGAGCCGTTGGGCTTCTGGGCGCGGCGCAGCGGCATGTTCTCGTAGTACGCCTGGAAGGCGGCCGCCCGCCGCCGCAGGAACGGCGGGTCCGGCTGCTCGGGGACGTCGCCGGCCCAGGCGTTCTCGATGTCGTGGTCGTCCCACACGACGACCCAGGGCGCGATCGCGTGGGCGAGCTGCGACTCCGGGTCGGCCTTGTGCTGGGCGTGGCGCAGCCGGTAGCCGGCCAGGTCGAGGCATTCGCCGCCGGCCTGGTCGCGTACGGGGTACTTGTAGTCGCCGTACTCGTAGATGTAGTCGCCGAGGAAGGCGATGAGGTCGGGCTGGTCCTCGGCCATCCGCCGGTACGGCGTGAACCAGCCGGCCTGGTAGTCGGCGCACGAGGTGAACGACAGGTCGAGCGCCCGGCTGCGGCTGCCGGGTGCGGGGGCGGTCAGGGTGCGGCCGGCCGGGCTGATCTCGCCCTCGGCGCGGAAGCGGTAGAAGTACTCCGCGCCCGGGTCGAGGCCGTCGAGCTCGACGTGCACGCTGTGGGCGGCGTCGGGGCGGGCGACCTCGGTGCCGCGGCGTACGACGCGGCGGAAGCCCTCGTCCTTGGCCAGCTCCCACTGGACGGGCACGGCACGGGCCGGCATGCCGCCGAGCCCGTCGAGCGCCACCGGGTCCATGGCGAGGCGGGTCCACAGGACCACGCCGTCGGAGGCAGGCTCGCCGGAGGCGATCCCGAGCTGGAAGGGGTCGGAGAGAGGGGCACGGCGGGCCGCCGCGCGCACGGGTGTGACGCCCAGTGCGGCTGACAGGCCCAGGCTCGCGCCCCCGGCGAACAGTGAACGCCGGGTGATCATGGGGGATCCTTACTGACTACTTGACGGTGGCGTTGCCTTCTGAGACAGCTTGGTCGGCGGCCTGTTGCGGAGAGAGTTTTCCGAGGTACATCTCGTTGAAGAGCTGGTTAAGCTTCGTCTCGAACCCGGTGAAGCCGGTGGTGATCGGCAGCGGGAAGGTGGTGCCCGCGGCCTCCTCCACGAACGGCGAGACGTCGACGTTCTTCGACTTCCAGTAGTCCACGTAGCCCTGCGACAGGCCGTCGAGCGCGGGGAAGGCGTAGCCGCCGTCGGACATGATCTTCTGCGCCTCCGCCGTGCCGAGATACTTCGCCAGCTTCATGGCCTCCTCGGGGTGCTCGCTCTTGGCGTAGACGGCCTCGGCCAGGCCGTTGAGGTTGACCGCGCGCCCGGCCGGCCCCTCGGGCATGGGGGCGACGCCGACCTCGAACGTCGCCTCGGGCGCCACGAACGGCAGCAGCGCGTTGTTGGCGGGGAACATCGCGACCTCGCCGGCCTTGAACATGTCGGTGATCTTGCCGGTGGGCGGGTTCGTGCGGGTCGCGGGCGGCGAGACGTGGTGCTTGTTGACCAGGTCCACGCCGAACTGCAGGGCCTGGACGGCGGCCGGCTCGTTGAAGGCGTACTTCCCGAAGGGCTTGTCGACGAGCTTGCCGCCGTTGGAGACGACCCAGTTCATCCACTGGGTCTGGTAGTGGTTCCAGGAGGCGAAGCCGTACGTCCTGACCTTGGCGGGGTCGAAGCCGGGCTCGCCGGGGTGCTTGCCGGCCTCGTCCACGGTGAGCTTGCGCGCCGTGTCGAGCAGCGTGCCGCTGCCGTCGGCGGCCCAGGTGAGCTTGTCCGGCATCTCCACGCCCGCCTTGGCGAACAGGTCCTTGTTGTAGAGCAGGCCGACGACGCCCCAGTCCTTCGGGACGCCGTACAGCTTGTCCTGGTAGGTGAAGGAGCCGACGACGGTCTTGTGGTACTTGGCGGCGTCCACCTGCACCGGGGCGAGCACGCCCTTGGTGACGAACTCCGGGAACTGGGTGGGCGTCATCCAGAACACGTCCGGCGCCGTGCCGGCGACCACGTCGGCGGTGAGCTTGGTCCAGTACTGGTCGTAGGGCAGGAGCTCGACGGTGACGTCGATGCCCGGCTCGGCCTTCTCGAAGGCCGCCATGACCTGGTCGTAGCCGGCCTTCTGCTGCTCGTCCCAGAGCCGGTAGGTCAGGGTGACCTTGCCGGAGTCCCCTGAGGAGGAGCAGGCGGGCAGGACGAGCATGGCGGCGCCGAGCAGCGCCCCGGCCCAGCGAATCCGGGGGGTTGGCATCATTCGCTGACCTCTTCTTGTTCGGTTCTCATTTGAGGCCGGTGAGGACCACCGACCTGACGATGTGTCTCTGGAAGAAGACGAAGACGGCCACCATCGGCACCAGGGCGATCAGGCTGCCGGCCATCATGAGGTGGTAGTCGACGCCGATGCCGGACTTGAGCGTGGCGATGGCGACGGTGATCACGCGGGTGTCGTCGCCGCTGGTGATGATCAGCGGCCACAGGAAGCTGTTCCACGACGAGATGACGGTGATGATGGCGAGCGTGCCGAGCGCGGGCCGGCACAGCGGCAGCAGCACGCGCAGCAGGATCGTCAGCTGCCCGGCCCCGTCGATGCGGGCCGCCTCCTCCAGCCCGGCGGGCAGGCTCTTGAAGAACTGCCGCATCAGGAAGATCCCGTACGGGGTGCCGAGGATGTAGGGGGCGAGCAGGCCGTACCAGGTGTTGACCAGGCCCAGCTCCCGCATGATGAGGAAGAGCGGGATCATGGTGACGGCGCTCGGCACCATCATGGTGGCCACGTACAGCCAGAACAGCACGTCCCTGCCGCGGAAGCGCAGCCGGGCGAAGGCGTAGGCGGCGAACGTGGTGAACACCAGTTGCCCGGCCGTCAGCAGCGCCGTCATCACCGCCGTGTTGAGCACGTAGCGGGGGAAGTCGCCGGCCAGCATCGTGGCGAGGTTGCCCGCCGTCGGCGGCAGTCCGGGCAGCCACGGCGCGGTCGAGCTGAGCTGCGCCTGCGTCTTGAACGCGGTCAGCACCACCAGCAGGTACGGGAACACCGACACGAACGCGCCGATCGTGAGCACGGCGTACAGGAGGACACGCTTGGCCATGGCTCCTCAGCTCAGGTCGTAGGTGGTGCGCTTGCCGAAGAACCGGACCTGCGCCAGCGTCACCGCGAAGATGACCGCGAACAGCAGCGTCGACAGCGTGGCCGCGTAGCCGAAGTCGAACTCCTTGAACGCGGTCTGGAAGATGCGGAAGTTCAGGACCTCGGTGCTGTGGCTCGGCCCGCCGTCCGTCATCGCGTACACCGTGTCGAACACCTGGAAGGCGCCGATGAGGTTGGTCACCGTGACGAAGAACATCGTGGGGTTGAGCAGCGGCAGCGTCACCCGCCAGAAGCGCTGGCGCGGCCCCGCGCCGTCCACGGCGGCGGCGTCGTGCAGCTCGCGCGGGATGCCCTGCAGGCCGGCCAGGAAGAACAGCATGTTGTAGCCGGTGTACTGCCAGACGCTGACCAGCGCGACGGCCGGCAGCGCCCAGGACGGGTCGGACAGCCAGTCGGGGCCGGTCACGCCGACCAGGGCCAGCGCCCTGTTGATCGCGCCGTCGCGCGGATCGAAGATCCACTGCCAGACGAGCCCGAGGACGATCGGGGTCGCCATCCACGGCACCACGAACAGCGAGCGGTAGAACCGCAGGCCCTTCACCCGCCGGTCCAGCAGCACCGCCAGCGCGAGGGCGAGGACGGTCTGCAGCGGGATGGACAGCAGGACGTAGCCGACGGTGACGAGGAGCGAGTGCCAGGTGCCGCCGTCGGCGGCCAGGCGGCGGTAGTTGTCCAGGCCGGCGAACTCGGGCGCGGACAGCAGCTCCCAGTCGAACAGGCTCAGCACGAAGACGATGACCATCGGGAGCAGCAGGAACGCCACCACGCCGAAGAGGCTGGGCCCGATGAAGAGGTAGGCGTGCAGCCCGCCCCTGCGGCCTCTGGTCACGACGGATCCGTGGCGGTGGGGACCAGCAGCCGCCTGGTCGTCTCCATGCCCCAGTCGTCCAGGGCGGCGATCGGGTCGCTGGAGCCGCGTAACCCGCCGGTGGCGGCCACGTGCGCCGCCCACTCCCGCCGCGCCTCCATCTCGGGGCGGACGACGATGCAGTCCGGGTCGTTGACCCACCACCGGGCGTGCAGGAACTCCCGCGCCGCGCCGGTGAGTCGGGCGCCGAGCTGCGAGGGCTGGCTGATGTCCCCGGACCTCGGCCGCAGGGTGAGCGCGATGTCGGGGCTGACCCGCATGACGTCCACCAGGCCGATGCTGGGCAGCATCGGGGCGCCGCAGCCGTGCAGCGTGGCCTCCTCGCCGGCGCCCCGCCGGACCAGCTCCAGGCCGCGCCGGTAGGCGGCGATCGGGTCGAGGTCCTCGTGGCGGCGGCCGGGGAGCGCGCCGGCGTACAGGTAGTCGAGCTTGAAGTGGGTGATCCCCATGCCGGCGAACGTGCGGAAGACCCGCGTCAGGTGCTCGGCGGCGTCCGGGTGGGTGACGTCGAGGACGGCGAGGTCCTGGTTCCACATGCGGCCCGCGTACGCGCCGCCGACCAGCCAGTCGGGATGCTCCCGGTACAGGCGGCTGTCGTGGCCGACCAGGAAGGGGGCGGTCCAGATGCCGGCGCGGCGGCCGGTGCCGGTGACGGCGTCCACGGCGCGGGCGAGCGAGCCGAAGCCGGGTCGGGGGTCCAGCCAGTCGCCGATGCCGGCCTCGTAGCCGTCGTCGACGAGGAACATGTCGGCGGGCAGGCCGTGGCGGGTGGCCAGGTCCAGGTTCTCCAGGACGTCGGCCTCGACGACCTTGTCCCAGTAGCCGTACCAGGTGCACCACATGGGCGGGACGGCGGGGAACGTGCGCGGCGCGGACGCGGCGTCGGCCATCGTCTCGGCCCACCCGCGCAGGGCCGTGCCTAGATCGCTCTCGACGCGGTGGTGGCGGACCGGGGCGTCGGCCGAGATCACCAGCCGGCCGCCCTCCTCGCGGGCCCGGATCGAGGGCACCTCGTGGGGTCCGGTGGCGGACCACAGCTCCACGGAGCCGTCGCCGGTCTCGACCGCGAGCAGGCCCTCTCCCTGGAACGAGCGCTCGGGGACCGGCGTGCCGGGGCGGTAGCAGAGGATCTGTATCGTCCCGTTCGCGGGCCGGGGCGGGGTCTCGTCCAGGCGATAGGCGCCCGTGGGGCTCCACGACTGCCAGCCGTGCTCGAACACCCGGGCCGAGCCGGGGACGTACGCGACCTCGCCGATGTCAACGAACGACATCAGTCCTCTTTCCTGTCAACTTACGAAGGAGCGCTTCATTAGTAGCACGGGTGATCCGCGCTCGTACACCCCTTGATCCCTGGCATAATGCGTGACATAAACAGGAGACCTACCTAAGGACACGGCGAATGGCGGACCTACGCGGCGGCGACCTGTCCCGGCTGCGCCAGCTCAACTCGCTGACCGCCATCCGCGCGCTGCGCCGGGCGGGTCCGCTCACGCTGTCGGCGCTCGCCGAGCGCACGGGGCTGTCGCGGCCGTCGATGAAGGAGGTCACCGACGAGCTGATGGGGCTCGGCTGGGTGGAGGAGGTGCCGCCCAGCCCCGGCACGATGGGCCGGCCCGCCCGCCGCTACCGCTTCCGCGCCGACAGCGGCTACCTGGTGGGCGTCGACATAGGGGGTCACAACATCCGCGCCGCCCTGTCCGACCTGGACGGGGAGATCCTGGCCGAGACCCGGCAGCCGGTGCTGCCCGACGCCCCGCTGGAGGAGCGCCTGGCCGCGATCGAACGGGCCGTCGAGGGCTGCCTGACGCTGAGCCGCACCTCCGTCTCCGACCTCTGGACGGTCGCCGTCGGCACCATCGGCGTCATCGACGTCGAGGGCCGGGTCATCTACTCCGCCGCCGTCCCCGCCTGGCGCGACCTCGACCTCGCGGGACGCCTGCGCGAGATGTTCCCCTGCCCCGTGCTCGTCGAGAACGACAGCCGCCTGGCCGCCATGGCCGAGACCAGGCGCGGCGTCGCCCAGGGCGCCAGGGACGTGGTGTTCCTGCACGTCGGGCTGCGCATGGGCGCGGGCCTGGTGATCGACGGCAAGGTGCACCGGGGGTTCGGCGCGGCGGCCGGGGAGGTCGCCATGCTGCCCGAGTCCCGCTGGTTCGACGCGCCCGAGCATCTCAACACCTGCGCCTGCGTGCCCGAGGGCGTCCCGCCGGAGGACGCGGCCGGCCACACCCTCGCCGCCGCCCGCAACGGCGACCCGGTCGCGATCGCGTGCGTCGAGCGTTACGTCGACGACCTCGCCGTGGGCACCGCCGCCATGGTGCTCATCCTGGACCCGCAGATGGTGGTGCTCGGCGGCGGGTTCTCGCGCTCGTCCGACGTGCTCCTGGAGCCGCTGCGGCGGCGGCTGGAGAAGCGGTGCATGCGGATGCCGGAGGTGCGGGCCTCGACGCTCGGGGACGAGTGCGTGGTGGTGGGCGCCATCGAGTACGCCGTCGCCCACCTCGACGACCAGCTCTTCCCCGCGGACCGCGGCCCGCTCCCGGTCGTCCGCTGACCTTCTCGCGGGCTCAGCCGCCGGACACCTCGGACTCGGCGTCCTGCGGCACCGCGCCGTCCCACGGGTCGTCCAGCCAGCCGTCCGGCAGGAGCACCTTCGACCGCTCGCCCGACTTGCCGCGCGGCGTGTCGGTGTGGGGCGGCCACGGCTGGTCGTGCTCCAGCTTGGCGAGGCCCTCCCGCAGCCCGTCGAGCGACTCGGCCGTGGCCAGCTCGCGCCGCAGCGGGGCGCCGACCGTGAAGCCCTTCAGATACCAGCCGACGTGCTTGCGGAAGTCGGCGACGGCGTAGCGCTCGATGTCGAAGCAGCCGGCCAGCCCCTCGGCGTGCCTGATCATCATCCCGGCCACCTCGCCGAGCGTGGGACGGACCCGCTCGGGGCTGCCGTTGAAGGCGTTCTCCAGGTCCTTGAACAACCACGGGCGGCCCAGGCAGCCGCGCCCCACCACCACGCCGTCGCAGCCGGTCTCGGCCACCATGCGCAGGGCGTCGTCGGCGCACCAGATGTCGCCGTTGCCCAGCACGGGGATCTCCGGCACGGCCTCCTTCAGCCGGGCGATCGCCGCCCAGTCGGCGACCCCGCCGTAGTGCTGCCGGGCCGTACGGGCGTGCAGCGCGATCGCCGCGACGCCCTCCTCGGCCGCGATGCGCCCCGCGTCGAGGTAGGTCAGGTGGTCGTCGTCGATGCCCTTGCGCATCTTCATCGTCACGGGCAGCGCACCGGCGTTCGCGACCGCGGCCCGCAGGATGCGGCGCAGCAGGCCGCGTTTGTACGGCAGCGCCGACCCGCCCCCACGCCTGGTCACCTTGGGCACCGGGCAGCCGAAGTTGAGATCGACGTGATCGGCGAGGCCCTCCTCGGCGATCATGCGGACCGCCCGGCCCACGATGTCGGGGTCCACCCCGTAGAGCTGGATGCTCCTCGGCCGCTCGGAGTCGTCGAACCGGATCATCCGCATGGTCTTGGGATTGCGCTCCACCAGCCCGCGCGTGGTGATCATCTCGCACACGAACAGCCCGGCGCCCTGCTCCCTGCACAGCACCCGGAACGGCGCGTTCGTGATGCCCGCCATCGGCGCCAGCACCACCGGCGGCCACACTCCGAGAGGCCCAATCTTCACCCGCCCAGTTGTAGCGCAGGTCAGGCCCGGACCGGTATTCGGCCGATAGGCTGTGATCGGCATCTCGGTGAGGGGGGATGGATGCTTCTTCGCGTACGCGTGCGGCTGCCCGACAAGCCGGGCTCCCTGGCGCAGGTCACCAGGGTCCTGGGCGCGGCGGGGGCCGACATCACCCAGGTGATCGTCCTCGACCGGGGCGCGGGCACCGCGCTCGACGACCTGACGATCTTCTGCCCGGAGAGCACGTCCCGCCAGGATCTCGTCAGCAGCCTGGAGGGCGTCGAGGGCGTGGCCGTCGAGGCGATCTGGACCACCCGCGAGGCCCCCGGCACCTATCCGGAGCTGGAGATACTCAAATACATCACCACGGCGGGCGACCGCGCGCTGACCACGCTCGTCGACTCGCTGCCGGTGCTGTTCAGCGCCGACTGGGCGGCCACGACCGCCGGCGGCCAGGTGGTCTACGCGAGCTGGCGGGCCCCGCAGGAGCTCGACCTCCCGGCCGAGGCGCCGTCCCGCCCGGCCGCCATGACCCTACCCGGCGGGCCGCACATCATCCACGCCCCGCTGCCGCCGCTGGCGCTGGCCCTCGTCCTGGCCCGCTCCGAGGGCCCGGCCTTCCACCGCATCGAGGTCCACCGCCTCACCCGCATCCTGGAGATCTTCCTCAGCCTGCCCGCCACCGAGCGCAGCGTGGCCCGGCAGCTCCGCAAGTAAGCATCAACGCGGAAAACCCGCTAGAGTTGTGAAAGCAGCAACGCGGAAGTGGCTCAGTGGTAGAGCATCACCTTGCCAAGGTGAGGGTCGCGGGTTCGAATCCCGTCTTCCGCTCGGAGTGGGATGTTGACGCGGTGGCGTGGCCGAGAGGCGAGGCAGCGGCCTGCAAAGCCGTCCACACGGGTTCAAATCCCGTCGCCACCTCACAAGGACGATTAGCTCAGCGGGAGAGCGCTTCCCTGACACGGAAGAGGTCACTGGTTCAATCCCAGTATCGTCCACTCTGTAACGCCGTACCCGGTTTCGGGCACGGCGTTGCTGTGTTTGTAGGGACTTATGCAGCCTTGGGGCCAACTTCGGCCCACACGACTTTCCCGCCTCGCGGGGCCGGGTAGGAGCCCCAGCGCCGCGCCAGGGAGTCCACGGCGCTCAGGTGCCGGTCAGGTGGCGTGGTGCTCGGTAGAACGGGGTCGGTGTCCCACACATCGATGATCAGGGCATCGGCGCTGCGGTGAACCCGAACGCCGACCGTGGCGAGCGTCGTGGGGTCGATGTCGGAGTATCGGAGGTTGGGGGCGGGGTGTCCCGTGCCCTCGACCGCGCGAGCGAGCAAGTGCCCGGCGGCCTGTTCGGCGAGGTGTTCAAGGTGGGGCAGGTCCCACACTCGGGCGGTGATCCGCGCGAGCTGCCCGCCGATGGTGATCGCGGTGTGCAGCGCCAACAGGGTGAGCTCTGAGGCGCGCACGGCGGGCGGCAGGGGCGCGAACCGGTCACTCACCGGCGCGATCATCGTCTGCCTCGTCATTCTGGGACATCACCAAGACGTCGGCGCCGGTCTCTATCTCGATCAGGGCGCGCATGGCCTGATAGAGCCCGTCGAACTCCGACAGATGCTCGGGCGTGGGGATGATGACGGCGTTGACCTCGGGACGGCACAGGGCTTGGAGGAGTTCACCGAATGCCGGACGACGGTAGGCGTGCCGGTCGGTGTAGATGTCGACCATGTCCAGCCCGACCCGTGCCGCGAACCCGCGCAGGCTCTCGGCCAGGTTGTCGCACTCCGCGGTGTCGGGGCCCGGCCGCAGGCGTACGTACCCGACCGCGAGTGGTCGCGATGGCTGGGCCGATCCGGGATGCGTGACCGGTCCAGTGCCTCGGGCCGCCCGGAAGCCCTTGCCGATCACCGGCTCTGGTACTGCGTGCTGCGTGCTCATTGGCTGCCTTTCGTACTGGCCAGCGGAGGGGTGATCCCACAGTGACCAGCGGCCGACGCGCACGGCCATGATCAATCACGCATCCCGGCATGCGTTCAGGCGCATATCTAGATGCGCGCTGTGATCGCGTGCTTACATTCATCGCGAGGGTTTCGGCGTATCCGACGGGGCGGTGGACCCATGACCGACGTTCACGTCCGGTACTGCGGCTGCGGGACACGACTGGCGCGCGACAACGCGACGGGCCGGTGCGCGGCTTGCACTACGGGCACGCGGAGCGCCGCCGGCCCGCCCGCAGGCCCGCTGGGAGTACCGCCGCAGTTCTGGAACCACCCCCGTGTGCGGGCCGCGCTCGACGCCTGGCACATGGGCCGGGTGATCGCCGCCTACCGCTCCCATCCCCACCACGGCCGACCCCTAAGGCAGGAGACCGTCGCCGCGTGGGTGGGCATCACCCAACCCCAACTGTCCCGGATCGAGAACGGCCCGCCGATGACCGACCTGGGTAGGCTCACCCAGTGGGCGCGGCTGCTACGCATCCCGCCGGGCCTGTTGTGGTTTCAGGTACCGCAGCAACGCCCGGCGCACGCGGCTGCGGCTCCGGCGGCGGCGCAGGCCGCCGTTCCAGGGTCTCGCGGTGGCGGTGGTGACGCGACGGCGGTGGCAGTGTGGCGAACGGTGGACGCCCAGATCGGCGGCGCGCACCTGTACGCGACCGTCACCAGCTATCTGCGAGACCACATCGCTCCCCGTCTGTTCGGCGGTAGGGGTGATGAGGGAGCGGGGGTGTTCACCGCTGCCACGGCCCTCACGGAGATGGCTGGATGGATGGCTCACGACGCCGGACACGACGATCAGGCGGAGCGGCATTTCGCGCGGGCGCGAGATCTGTCCGGGGTCGGCGATGACCCCCAGCTGAGGGTTCACGTACTGGCGAGTCTGGCGCATCTGGCTGCCCACCGCGCCCACACTGATGACGCCATCGGCTACGCCGCCCAAGGACAGCGCGAGCTCGCGGCGGGGCCGTCACATCCTGAGCTGGCCGCGCGGCTGTGGGCGTTGCAGGCGCGCGGGCATGCCGCCGCAGGCCGATCACGAGAGACACGCGCGCTGCTCGGGCGCGCTGAGACCGCCCTGCAGGGCGCCCACGGCACGGCGCCGTCGCCGTGGGTGTCACCGTTCGACGCCGGGTCGCTCGCGGGAGACGCGGCCCGGTGCCTGCGCCTGCTCGGTGATCTGCCCGCCGCCCAGCGCCATGCCCAACGGGTCCTGGAGCTGCGGCCGGCCGGCCGTACCCGCTCCCGCGCGTTCGGATGTCTCACCCTGGCCGGTGTGCTCATCGAACGCGGCGAGTTGGAGCGGGCGTGTGCGGCCGCGACGGATGTTCTCCACACCACCGGGTCGCTAGGCTCGTACCTGGTGAACCGACAACTCCACGAGCTGCGCGACCAGCTCCACCCGCACCGCGCCTCGTCCTGCGCGCGGAGCTTCCTCGACCACCTGGACGAGGCGCTGCGGCAGCGGGAATGGCTCTACCAGCTCACCACCGACCTTCCCCGCCCCAGGACCGGCCCGACCTCATGACCGACCCCGACACCCGGCCGCTCTACGAACGCGATCCCGCCGCCTATCGCGCCCATCTGGCCGAGGGCAACGCCAACCAGGCACGCAAACGCGTCGGCGTGGACGCGCTGGTCCGCGATCGCGACGGCCGGATCCTGCTCGTGGACCCCACCTACAAGCCGGATTGGGACTTGCCCGGCGGCATGGCCGAGGCCAACGAGCCACCGCTCGACGCCCTGCGCCGGGAGCTCGCCGAGGAACTCGGCCTCGACCTCCCCGGAGGCATGGCGTTGGTGTGTGTGGACTGGGTCGCGCCGCACGGCCCATGGGACGACTCGGTGATGATGATTTTCAACGCCGGGACGCTCACACCTGACCAGACCACCGCCCTCCGCGTGCGGGATGCGGAGCTGGCCGCGTTCGAGTTCTGTTCCCCGGAGGAGGCGCGGAAGCGGCTACGGCCCTACGTCTGGGCGCGCCTGACCGCCGCGATCAGCGCCGCCGACGCCGGCACCGTCGCCTACCTCCACAACGGCGTCCCTGTGAGCTGACGCGCGCCCTTCAACCGTCAGGTGCTGAACATCTGCCCTGAAATGATGCGCGCGCCCCTCCCCTTCTCCTGTTAGCGTTACCTGGCAGGGGGTGAGCTGTGGTCAAAGCCAAGACGGGGCGGCCTGCGGTGCTCATGGACGTGGCCGTTCTCGCGGGGGTTTCCACGATGACCGTCTCTCGGGTGCTCAACGCGCCCGAACGGGTCCGGGCCGAGACCAGGGAGCGCGTGCTCGCCGCCGTCAAAGAGCTCGACTACCGGCCCAACCACGCCGCCCGCCAGCTCGTGACCGGTCGGTCTGGCGTGCTCGGCGTGGTCAGCATCGACACCACGCTCTACGGCCCGGCCTCCACGCTCTACAGCGTCGAGCAGGCCGCCAGGCACGCCGGCTACAACGTCAGCATCGCCAGCCTGAGCTCGCTGCACCGCACCTCCATCCGCGAGGGCGTCGAGCGGCTGCGCGCGCAGGCGGTGGACGGCGTCATCATCGTCGCGCCGCACGAGTCGGCAGCCGACGGGCTGCACCACCTGCCGCCGGAGATGCCGGTCGTCGCGGTGGACGCCGGTGACGACATCCCCGTGCCGGTGGCCAAGGTCGACCAGCGCGCCGGGGCGGTCAGGGCCACCCGCCACCTGCTCAGCCTCGGGCACCGGAGCGTCTGGCACGTCGCGGGCCCGGCGGACTGGCTCGACGCCAACGGCCGCATCGAGGGCTGGCGCGGCGTGCTGGAGGCCGCCGGGCGGCCGGTGCCCGACGTGCTGCGCGGCGACTGGAGCTCACGCTCGGGATACCAGCTCGGCCGCCGGCTGGCCGCCGATCCCGAGGTCAGCGCGGTGTTCGTGTCCAACGACCAGATGGCGCTCGGGGTGCTGCGGGCGCTGCGCGAGGCGGGGCGCCGGGTGCCGGAGGACGTCAGCGTGGTCGGGTTCGACGACATCCCCGAGGCCGCGTACTTCTGGCCGCCGCTCACCACCGTCCGACAGGACTTCGGCGAGGTGGGCCGGCACGCCTTCCACATGCTGCTCGACCGCATGGCGGGCACCGAGCCCGAGTCCCGGCGCCTGGTGGAGCCGGAGCTGGTCGTCCGCGAGAGCACCGGCGCCGCACCCGGGCTCAACCGAGCCTGATGACGTTCCAGGAGACCGGGGGCAGCACCACGGTCTCCGGGTCGTGCCGCACGTCCGGGTTGGGGCGGGGCGCGACGCGGCCGGGGTCGTCGGCGGTGTTGCGGGCGTAGACGTCCGGGCCGCTCAGCGTGCTCGCCTCCACGACCCGCGCCCCGCCGAGGGCGCGGGCGTCGAGGCGCAGCTCCATCGGCCGGTCGGTGGCGCGGTTGATCGCGAACACGGTGGTGGACCGCTCGTCGTGGGTGGCGACCGCGTGCAGCAGCGGCACCTGTCCGTACGCGGCCGTCTCGTAGCTCGGGCAGACCGGCTCGACGCGCAGCACGTCGCCGCTCGCGTACCTGCTGGCCTGGGCAAACGGGTGGAACGTGGTCTGCCTCCAGGCCCGCCCGCCCGGCTCGGTCATGATCGGGGCGATGACGTTGACCAGTTGCGCCAGCGACGCGGCGCGCACCCGGTCGCTGTGCCGCAGCAGCGTGATCAGCAGGCCGCCGACCGCGACGGCGTCGGCCAGGTGGTAGTGGTCCTCCAGCAGGCGCGGCGCGACCGGCCAGTCCGACGGGGGATCGGCGTTCTGGAAGCGGGACAGATACCAGACGTTCCACTCGTCGAAGGAGATGTCGATGCGCTTGCGCGACTTCAGCTTCGCGCCCACGTGGTCGGCGGTGGCGGCCACCGAGCGGATGAAGAACTCCATGTCGGTGGCGCAGGCGAGGAAGCTGCCGAGGTCGCCGTCCTTCTCCTCGTAGTAGGCGTGGCAGGAGATGTAGTCGACGACGTCGTAGGTGTGGGCGAGCACCTCGGCCTCCCACGCACCGAAGGTCGGCATCGACGAGCTGGAGCTGCCGCAGGCGACCAGCTCCAGTTTCGGGTCGATCATCCGCATGGCGCGGGCGGTCTCGGCGGCGAGGCGGCCGTACTCGGCGGCGGTCTTGTGGCCGGTCTGCCAGGGGCCGTCCATCTCGTTGCCCAGGCACCACATCCGTACGTCGTGCGGCTCCTTCGCGCCGCCCGCGATCCGCCGGTCGGCGAGCGCGGTGCCCGAGGGGTGGTTGCAGTACTCCAGCAGGTCCAGCGCGGCCTCGATGCCACGGGTGCCGAGGTTGACCGCCATCATCGGCTCCACCCCGGCCTTGCGGCACCAGCGGACGAACTCGTCCACCCCGACCTCGTTGGTCTCGGTGCTGTGCCAGGCCAGGTCGAGCCGGCGCGGCCGGAGCTCCTTGGGGCCGACGCCGTCCTCCCAGCGGTAGCCGGAGACGAAGTTGCCGCCGGGGTAGCGCACCGTGGAGACGCCGAGCTCGCGGGTCAGCTCCAGGACGTCGGCGCGGAAGCCGTCCTCGTCGGCGGCTGGGTGGCCGGGTTCGTAGATGCCGGTGTAGACGCAACGGCCCAGATGTTCGACGAACGTGCCGAAGGTGCGCCGCTGGACCGGGGCCACGCGGAAGGCGGGATCGAGCGTCAGTGCGGCCTGGTGCACGAAGGGGGCTCCTCAGGTTTCGCGGGCGTTACGTCACGCAGGCATTGTTAGCGTTATCAGCCGGGCGGGTCAAGGGCTCGGAGCGAGCTGGCCGAATCGTGGAAAACGGTTGCCACAAGGGCCTTGACACGTTTTCTGTTACCGCTAACACTCGATTAACCCCGCCGTAACCGCCTCGAACGACCTCGATCAACGGCCGGGCGACAGCCCGGTGAAGGAAGAGGCCACCGTGCACGGTCCCCCCTCCCACCTCTCCCGCCGGAGCCTGCTCGGCGGCAGCCTGGCGCTCGCCGGCGCCGCCGCCGCGGGCTGCGCCCTCCCCGTCGGTCTCGGCTCGTCCCGGACCCGCGTCCAGTACTGGCACTTCCTCGGCGCCAGCGACGGCATCATCATGAACCGGATGGTCCAGGCGTTCGCCCAGGCCAACCCGGACGTCTTCGTCGAGGAGAACGTGCTGGCCTGGGGCGAGCCGTTCTACACCAAGATCGCGATGGCCGGTGCCGGCGGGCGCTCCCCCGACCTGGCCAGCTTCCACCTGGCCCGGCTGGCCGGCATCGGCGCGGGCGCCATCCTCGACCCGATCAACGTGCCGCTCCTGGAGGAGGCGGGCCTGCGCGGCGCGGACTTCTCCCCGCCGATCTGGGAGCGCGCCCACCTCGACGGCGTGCTGTACGCGATCCCGTTCGACGCCCACCCCATGGTGCAGTACTACAACACCGACCTCTGCGCCAAGGCCGGCCTGCTCGACTCCGGCGGCAAACTCGCGCCCACCCAGGGCGAGGACGGCCTGATCGCCATGCTGCGCAAGGCCAAGGACGCCATGGGCGGCCGGCCGCCGCTCGCCTTCGACGCGCTCGGCCTCGGCACCGTCGGCCCCTGGCGGGTCTGGGGGTCGCTCTACCCGCAGAGCGGCGGCACGCTGCTGTCGCCGGACGGCTCCGCCATCGCCATCGACGACGCCAAGGCCCTCGCCGCGCTGCGCCTCATGGCCCGGCTCGGCAAGGAGGGGCTGTGCGACTGGCGCACCGACTACGGCGCCTCGGTCGCGAAGTTCACCAACGGCGAGGCCGCGTTCCTCTGGAACGGCGACTGGGAGGTGACCGGGCTCAAGGAGCGCGGGACGCCGTTCAGCATGTCCCGCTTCCCCACCGTCTTCGGCACCGGCGCGGCGCAGGCCGACTGCCACTCGTTCGTGCTGCCGCACCAGCGTGACCGCGATCCCGAGGTGGAGCGGGCCACCTACCGCTTCATCGCCCACATCGTGAAGCACAGCGCCGAGTGGGCCGTGGCGGGTCACGTGCCCGCGTACCTGCCGGCGCTGGAGCAGCCCGACTACCTCGCGCTGCATCCGCAGTCGGAGTACCGCTCCGTCGTCACCGAGGTCGCGCTCGACCCGCAGGTGTGGTTCGCCGGCTCGGCGTCGCGGCTGTGGATCGAGTTCGGCGAGGCGTTCTCGCCGGTGATCAGCGGGGAGCGTTCGCCGGAGGACGGCCTCGCCGCCGCCAAGGCGTCGCTGTCCCGGCTGCTCGCCGCCCCGAACCCCTTCCCCAGGCAGGAGCGTTGATGACGACCGTCGTCGCGGCCCCCGCGGCCGCCCCGCCCGCCGCCGAGGCCAAGGTCAGGCACGCCTGGACGCAGCACGGGCTGCTGTTCGTCCTGCCCTTCCTGGCCGTCTACGTGGCGTTCCTGGTCTGGCCCGTGGTGCTGGGCGTGCGGATGAGCCTGTCCAGCGTCAACATCGCCGGCACCAACGACACCTTCGTCGGCTTCGGCAACTACGCCGAGGCGTTCGTCGACCCGCGCATGTGGCGCTCGCTGTGGAACACCCTCGTCTTCACCGCGCTCAGCACGGTGCCGCTGGTGCTGCTCGGGCTGGTCTTCGCGCTGCTGGTGCATCATCTGCGGTTCGTGCAGTGGCTGTGGCGGCTGTCGTTCTTCGGGCCGTTCCTGCTGCCGTCGGCCGTGGTGTCGCTGTTGTGGCTGCAGATGATCTACCCGCCGGACTACGGCCTCATCAACGGCACGTTCGGCCTCGACGTGCTGTGGCTGGGCGATCCGTCCGTCGCCATGTGGTCGATGGTGCTGACCACGGTCTGGTGGACGGTCGGCTTCAACTTCCTGCTCTACCTGGCCGCGCTCCAGTCGATCCCCACGCACCTGTACGAGGCCGCCGCCCTCGACGGCGCCGGCGCCTGGGCCCGGCTGCGCTCGATCACGCTGCCCATGCTGGGCCGCACCACCGCGCTCATCGTGGTGCTGCAACTGCTGGCCTCGCTGAAGGTCTTCGACCAGATCTACCTCATGACCGCCGGCGGCCCCCAGGACGCCACCCGGCCCATCATCGAGTACGCCTACGACGTCGGCTTCACCGGCTACCGGATCGGCTACGCCTCGGCGGTCTCGTACATCCTGTTCGCCATCATCGTCGTCGTCTCCCTGGCGCAGCTCCGGCTGTTCCGCAAGCGCGCGGAGGATTTCTCATGACCAAGCGGATCCGCCCGGGGCAGCTCGTGCTGCTGCTGGTGGCGCTGGTGCTGGCGGCCGTGTGGCTCGCACCCATCGCCTGGGCGGTGGCGACCTCGCTCAAGCCGGAGACGGAGACGACCAAGCTGCCGCTGGAGTGGTTCGGCAGCGAGCTCACGCTGGACGCCTACCGGCTGGTGCTCGGCACCGGCGGCATCGTCACGTGGGCGATCAACTCCACGGTCACGGCGGTGCTCGTCACGTTCCTGACCGTGCTGCTGTCGGCGATGGCCGCCTACGGCTTCGCGCGTACGCACTTCCGCGGCCGGCGGGCGCTGCTGGCGCTGATCCTGGCCGGGATCATGGTGCCGCCGCAGGTGCTGATGGCGCCGCTGTTCGCCGAGATGGTGGCGCTCGGCCTGGTGGACACCTGGTGGGCGATCATCCTGCCGCAGGTGGCGGCGCCGCTCATCGTGTACGTGCTGTTCAAGTTCTTCCAGGACGTGCCGCCGGAGCTGGAGCAGGCCGCGTTCGTCGACGGTGCGGGGCGCTGGCGGGTGTTCTTCACGATCGTGCTGCCGCTGTCGCGGCCGGTGCTCGCCGCGGTGTCGATCTTCACCTTCATCACGACGTGGAACAACTTCCTCTGGCCGTTCCTGGTCTCCACCGACCCGAACACCATGACGCTGCCCGTGGGGCTCGCCAACGTCGTGCAGGGCACCTTCGGCCTCCGGTACGCGCAGATCATGGCGTCGGTGGTGCTCGCGGGGCTGCCGCTGCTGGTGGTGTTCGTGCTGTTCCAGCGGCAGATCGTGCGCGGCGTCGCGCACACCGGCCTCGCCGGGCAGTGACCGGGCGAAAGATCTACCGGTTCGGAACCGCCGACGGTGTCGGCGGTTCCGAACTCCGTGTCCGATTCGTTGTCAAGTCCATCCCGGAGCAGGCGGCAGCCTGGGGTAATGCGTAACCGGAAAGCCCGCATGGCCGCCGTGGCCGGTGCCCTGGCCCTGGCCACGGGGCTCGTGGCGCCCGCGCACGCGGTCGCGCCCGCCCCTGTCACCGTCGCCGAAACGGCACTCGACGCTCCCGTGCTGTACGGGCGCGCGGCGTACATGCTCGACGCCTCCACCGGCAAGACGCTCCTCGACGACCACGGCGGGGAGCGGATGCCGATCGCCAGCCTCACCAAGACGATGACGGCCTACCTGGTGCTGAAGCTCGCCAAGCCGACGGACGTGGTCGAGATCTCGCGCGCCGACGTCGCGTACGCGGAGGACGGCGGCGGCACCACCGCCGACCTGCGGGCGGGCGACCGCCTCACCGTGGGCGAGCTGCTCTACGGCCTCATGCTGCCGTCGGGGGCCGACGCGGCGCACGCGCTGGCGCGTACGTACGGGCCGGGCGTGGACGGCTTCGTCGCCAGGATGAACGCGACCGCCCGCGAGCTCGGCATGAACAACACCCTGTACGTCAACGCCGACGGCCTGCCCAGCCCCCGGGGCAACGGCTACTCCACGGCCCGCGACCAGACCGTCCTCGCCGCCGAGGCGCTGCGCAACCCGCTGATCAAGCAGGCCGCCGGCACCCGTTACCACCGACTTGACGCCTCCGCCGAGCACGGCGCGTACAGCTGGCGCAACACCAACCGGCTGCTGGGCACGCCGGGCGCGATCGGGCTGAAGACGGGCTTCACCCGCGCCGCCGGGTACTGCCTGGCCTTCGCGGGCGAGGAGAACGGGCAGACGCTGGTGGGCGTGATCCTCGGCGAGTCCGTCTCGGCCCGCCGCTTCTCGACCGCGGAGTCCCTGCTCTCCTGGGGGGCAGCCCGTACCGCCGCCTGACCTGCTGGCCGCATGGACGGGATGATCCTTTTCGATTAGTTTTCCCGACATGATGCTTCACATCGCGTTGAGCGTGCTGTCAGCGGCCACGGTTCTCGCGCCGCGCTCCCCTTCCTTCGCGCCACCGGCCGACGACCTGCCGCAGCTCGCCTGGGAGCTGAAGGAGACCGGAGTGACCGCGCGCCTGCGCGGCCTGTCCCCCGTCAGCCGCCACGTGGCCTGGGCCTCCGGCTCGGAGGGCACCGTGCTGCGGACCACGGACGGCGGCCGGAGCTGGCAGAACGTCCCCCCGCCCGGCACGGCGGAGCTGCAGTTCCGCGACATCGAGGCGTTCGACGCGCGCACGGCGGTCGCGCTGTCCATCGGCGAGGGCACGGACTCACGCGTCTACCGCACCGAGGACGGCGGGCGTACGTGGGCGGAGACCTTCAGGAACGACGAGCCGCGCGCCTTCTACGACTGCCTGGCCTTCTTCGACCACCGGCACGGCCTGGCGATGAGCGACCCCGTGGACGGCAGGTTCCGCATCCTCGCCACCGAGGACGGCGGCCGGAGCTGGCGGGTGCTGCCCGCCGAGGGCATGCCGGAGGCGCTGCCCGGCGAGGCGGGGTTCGCGGCGAGCGGGCAGTGCCTGGTGACGGCGGGCGGCCGGCACGCCTGGCTGGCCTCCGGCGGGGCCGGGCGGGCGCGGGTCTTCCACTCGGCCGACCGGGGCAGGACGTGGACCGTCGCCGACACGCCCGTGCCGGCCGGGGATCCGGCGCGGGGCGTGTTCGGGCTCGCCTTCCGTGACCCGCTGCACGGCCTCGCGGTCGGCGGCGACTACCGGCCGGACCAGCAGTCGCCGAGCGCCGCGGCGGTCACCAGGGACGGCGGCATCACCTGGCGTCCGGCCGCGACGCCGCCGTCGGGCTACCGGTCGGGGGTGACGTGGCTGCCGTTCCCGTCGCTCGCGGCGGTCGCGGTGGGACCGGGCGGCAGTGACGTGACGTGGGACGGCGGGCGGACGTGGCGGACGTTCAACGGCGGCTCGTTCGACACGGTGGCGTGCGCGCGGGACGGCTCCTGCTGGGCCTCCGGCGAGCAGGGCCGCCTCGCCCGCCTGCGCCTGGAGTGAGCGAGGGTCAGCGGACGCCGCTCGGGCGGAACTGGATGCTGATGCGCGGCCCCGCGGGCTTGGCCGTCTTGGGGATGGCGTGCTCCCAGGTGCGCTGGCAGCTCCCGCCCATCACGATGAGGTCGCCGTGCCCGAGCTCGTGGCGGATCGACGTCCCGCCGCCCCGGGGGCGGAGCAGCAGCGGGCGCGGGTCGCCGACCGAGACGATGGCGACCATGGTGTCCTCGGTGCTGCCCCTGCCGATCGTGTCGCCGTGCCAGGCCACGCTGTCGCGCCCGTCGCGGTAGAAGCACAGGCCGGCCGTGCGGAACGGCTCGCCCAGCTCGGCGCCGTAGTGGGCGTCGAGCGCGCGCCTGGCCTCATCGAGGATCGGGTCGGGCAGCGGCTCGTCCTCGTCGTAGAACTTGAGCAGGCGGGGGACGTCCACGAACCGGTCGTACATGCGCCGCCGCTCGGCGTGCCAGGGCACCTCGGCGGCCAAGCGCTCGAACAGTGTGTCGGCGCCCGTCAGCCAGCCGGGCCGTAGGTCGATCCAGGCGCCGTGGTCGAGGTGCGTGCGGCGCACCGACGCGCCGAGCGGCCCGAGCCCCAGCTCCTCGTCGAGGCCCAGCAGAGATGCTTGGAACGCGACTTCCATGCCGTCCAGTCTACGCGATCCTTCAAACACAGTTTCGAGTGATCTTTGGGACCGGCTTCCGGTGTAACGTCTCCTTCATGTTATGGCGTTACCTGGCGGGAGCGGCGGCGGCCCGCACCGCGGACGAGATGTCGGGCCCCGCGCTGCTGATCGCCGGGCTGGCCGTGACCGGGTCGCCGGTGGTGGCGTCCTTACTGCTGGCCGGGCTGACGGTGTCCGCCGCGGCGGGCGGGCCGCTGCTCGGGGTGCTGCTGGACCGGGCGCGGCGGCCGGGGCGGCTGCTCGCCGGGTGCGTCGTGGCGTACGCGGGCGGGCTGCTCGTCATCGTCTCCGGGCTGGGGCGGCTGCCGGAGGCCGCCCTGGTCGCGGTGGCGGTCGCGGCCGGGGTCGTGGGGCCCGCGCTCACCGGCGGCTGGACCGCCCAGCTCCCCTCCGTCACCGGCCCGGCCCGGCAGGACGGGGCGGACCCGTCCGACGCCGGAGCCACCCCGCCGGACCGGGCGGACCCGTCCGACGCGTCCGACGCCGGTGCGGCCCCGCTGGGGCGGGCGAGTGCGCTGGACGCGATGACGTACAACGTGGCGGGGCTGGCGGGGCCGGCGCTCGCGGGGGTGATCGCCGGGGGGCCGGCCGCCGTCCTCGTCTGCGTCGCCCTGCTGACCGCCGCCCTGCCCGCCGCCTGGACTCTGCCCGCCGTCCGGACCCCGCCCGCGGCGGTGAGGGCGCGCCGCGGGATCGGCGAGGAGCTGCGGGAGGGGTTCGGCGCGATCCTGGGCAACCCGGCGCTGCTGCGGGCCACGGCCGGGTCGATGGTCTCGTGCGCGGGGACGGCCATGCTGGTCGTGTCGGCCCCGGTCCTCGGCGCCCGGCTCACCGGCTCGACCGGCCCCGGCGCGCTGCTGCTCGCCGTCACCGCCGCGTGCGGCCTCGCCGCGAACGCGCTCGTCGCCAGGAGGCGCGGGCCGCGACGGTGGGACGCCCTGCTCGTGCGGGGGACGGCGGTGGCGGGCGCGGGAATGGCACTGGCCGCCGCCGCGGCGTCGGCGTCGGCGTCCGCGTCCGAAGCAACGTCGGCGACGTCCGGGGCGGCGGTGTCCTGGGCCTACTGGGTCGCGGTGGTGGCGGCGGGCGTTGTGGGCCTGGGCGAGGGGCCGCAGCTCACCGCCCTGTTCTCGGTACGCCACCGCGAGGCGCCCGCGCGGCTGCGCGCCCAGGTGTTCACCACGGGAGCCAGCCTGAAGATCACCTCGTTCGCGGTGGGGTCCGCGGTGGCCGGGCCGCTGGCGGCGTACTCGGTCGCGGCGGCCCTGCTGGCGGGCGCGGCGGCCCAGGCGGTGGCGGTGGCCGTGCTGACGGCAGGCCGCCCCCGATCAGAGTGAGCCGTCCGGGGAGGCGGCGCGCGAGCGGTGGGCGGCGACGCGCTCGCGGGTGGCGCAGCGGGCGCTGCAGAAGCGGCGCGGGCTGCCCCCGCCGAGGTCGAGGAAGGGCCGCCGGCAGCTCGCCGACGCGCACAGCCCGCCCGGCACCCGCTGATGGTCGGCCAGGAGCACGGCGAACGCCATCGCCGACGACGCCAGGAACCACTCGGCCCAGGGCGCGTCGTCGGCGTCGTCCACGTGCACGTGCCAGCTCGTCGAGCCCCCGTGGTCGGTCAGCCGGGGCGCGCGGGCGGTGTCGGCGAGCAGCCGGTTGAGCAGGGCGGCCGCCCGCCCGGTGTCGGGCGCGGCCAGCACCTCGCGCAGGCGGGCCGCCGCCGCCCGCATGGCGGCGACGTCCGCCTCGCCGAGGCCGAGGTCTCCGGTCTCGCCGTGCTCGCGCAGGACGCGCGACACGGACTCGATCGTGGGCTGCCGGTGCAGCAGCGCCACGCAGAGGTCGACGGCCCGCGCGGCCATGGCCTTGGTCGAGTGAGCCTGCACCCCAGCAGCGTAGACCCACCCGCCCGTACGGCTCAGCCGTTCATCCGCCGCAGGCGGCGAAGACGAAGCTGTCCTTCAGCACGGTGTAGCGGTCCCTGACGGTGACCGCGCCCGTCTCCGTGTCGATCCTGACGATGGTCATCGCCGTGCCCTTCCGGCCGGAGGCGGACAGGTGGACCGTCACCTGGGTGTCACCCGTCCAGTCCACCATCTGGACGGAGTCCCGCGGCAGGGCGATCCGCCTGCGCTCGATCACCTGGTCGGTCTCCATGTCGTACGTCACCAGCTCCGGCTTGCCGCCCTGCACCACGGCGGCGACGGTCCGCCCGTCGCCGGCCAGCGCCTGCGGCCCGTTCGCGGCGACGACCTGGGGCGGCGTGGCACGCAGCAGCTCCTCCCCGGTCTCGTCGTGGACGACCAGGTCGGCGGCGTTGTCCTCGCCCTCGGCGCTCGCCAGCAGCTCGTCGCCGTCATAGCTGAAGCCGAGCACGCTCCGGCCCGTCGGGACGGATCCGATGCGGGCGCCGGTGGCGGTGTCGAAGACGCGGGTCCCCCGCGGCTTGTCGCCGTCGATGGTGACGGCCAGCCGGGCGCCGTCGTCCGAGAGCCGCAGCGTCAGCGCGTCGTGGCCCACGCGGGGCAGCGCCGTGCCGGGCAGCAGCCGGACGCCGCCGCCCAGGGTGCGCACGGCGAGCCGGTTCGCCTTGGTGAAGTACGCGACCTTCCGGCCGTCGCCGCTCACCGCGATCGGGGCCGGGAGGTAGGTCAGCTTCCTGCCCTTGGCGTCGCGGGCGACCCCCTCGGCGTCCGGCAGGGTGGTGACCTTGCCGCTGTGCAGGACGAGCCGCCAGTCGCCGCACGGCCGGGCCTGCACGTCAGGGGCAGGGCAGCTCTTGATGGAGGCGTACCTGATGCTGTCAGCCCCATGGTGCGGAGCCGCGTGGGCCGGGAGGGCGGCGGGCCAGGCCAGGGCCGCCGCCGTGAGGGCCGCGAGGATCGTCGTTCTCATGCCGGTCACTCCCCCGCCGCGAAGTAGGCGTACGCGTTCTTGCTGATGGTGTAGCGGTCGAGCTGCCGGACGTCGCCGGCGCGCGGATCGGCGGTGAGCACCCGTATCACCGCCGCTTTCCCCTCGCCGCCGCGCTGGGTGATCACGCGCAGCGTCCCGTCGGGGGCGTAGTGAAGCGTGTACGGCGACTCGCCCCGGGCCAGCGACAGGTCCACGGCCGGGGAGACGTCGCCGGTGTCGAGGTCGTACAGGCGCACCCGGGCGGGCCGCTTCGTGACCTCGTCGGCGGCCACCAGCCAGGCGACCGTCCTGCCGTCAGGGGCGAGGGCGTAGAGCATGGCGTTGGCGACGGCCTGGGGCGGGGTGCCGGCGGCCGGGGAGCCGTCGCCGAGCGGGTACGCCCGCAGCGCCATCGTGTGGTCGGCGCGGTAGCGGGAGGCCAGCACCGCGCCGCCGTCGCCGCTGAAGCCGAGCGCGTCGTCGCGGGCGGGCAGCTCGGCGACCGCGCCGGTCGCGACGGTGACCACCTTGGTGGGCAGGCGGGCGGGCTCGTCCTCGTAGTCGATGAGCAGTTTGTCGCCGGTGGGCGACAGCTTGATCTGCAGGTCGTCGGTGCCGACGCCTTTGGGCCGCAGCCGGGCGGGCAGCACCGTGGCCGTGCCGCCGACGCGGCGGACGACGAGGCGGTGGTCCCGGGCGCGTTCGTAGGCGATCACGCGGCCGTCGGCGCTGACGACGAACGTGCTCTGGTCGCGGTTCTCGTAGCCCGCCGCGTCGATCCTGCCGATGGCGGCGTCGCGGACGGTCAGCCGCCGGCCGTCGCGCAGGAGCAGCCGCCAGTGGCCGCAGGGTTCGATGTTGTCGTCGTGCTTGTGATCGACGCAGGACGCGAGCCAGGCGGCGCGCACGGGCGCCGGCCTCGTGCCGGCGTGGGCGGCGGCGGGCGCGAGACCCGCTCCGCCGAGTACCGCCGCGGCCAGGAGGGCGGCGGTGGCCGAAGGGTGCCTCATAGGGTGGTCCTTTCGCTCACCCGCTTAGACAGTGCGGGAGGGCGGCAGGTTCGTCACGGATCGGCCACGGCCGGTCGGTTCACGGGAGGGCGGCCAGGAGCTCGGCGAGGCGGTCCATGGACTCGCGCCCGCCGCGCGCGGCGTCGGCGCGTACGACGGCGTCGCGGGCCTCGACGGACTGGTGCACGGTCTGGGCGACGTAGCGGGTGCCGCCGTCCGCCTCCGCCAGGGTGACCGTCTCCAGGGCGACGTCCTCGGGGGTGCCTTCGTACTGCCAGGTCCGTACGTACCGCTCGGGCGCCACGACGTCGTGGTAGACGCCGCGGAAGGCGTACTCGCGGCCCTCGGCGTCGATGTTGACGTAGCGCCAGTGGCCGCCGGGACGGACCTCCATGCGGTCCACGCGGGTGGCCAGGGAGTGCGGCCCCCACCACCGGGTCACCAGCTCCGGATCGGTGACGGCCCGGAAGACGGCCTCCCGGGGCGCGGCGAAGTGGCGGATCATGACGATGTCGTGCCGTCCGGGCTCGATGACGAACTCGGTCTCACCCATCGGTGTCACTCCCTGGTCGCATGCGCCGGATCTCGCGGTCGAGGCGGTCGAAGCGATCGTCCCACCGGTCGCGGTAGCGGCGGATCCATTCCGAGGCGCCGTCCAGCGGCGCGGTCTCCAGCCGGCACGGACGCCACTGGGCGTCGCGGCCCCGGCTGATCAGCCCGGCCCGCTCCAGCACCTTGAGGTGCTTGGAGACGGCCTGGACGCTCATGTCGAACGGCTCGGCGAGCTCGTTGACCGTCGCCTCCCCCTCGGCCAGGCGGGCGAGGATGGCGCGCCGGGTCGGGTCGGCCAGGGCGGCGAAGGTCAGGCTGAGCGGGTCGTCGGGCACGAGATCAATGATCCACGGTGTCATCGACCCCTGTGTCAGTGGTCGACGATCGCGCCGCAGGAGATGTTCACGGTGGCCGAGGTCATGGTCCTGGCGCGGTCGGAGGCGACGAACGCGGCCACGTCCCCCACGTCGGCGAGCGTCGCCACCCGCCCGAGCAGCGTGGCCCCGGTGATGGACGCGGCGATCTCCTCCTTGGGGCCGTAGCCGTCCGGGATGCTCTCGGGGACGCCGCCGGTCACCATCGTGACGACGCGGACGCCGTACGGGCCGGCCTCGCACGCCCACTGCCGCCGTACGCCCTCCATGGCGTCGAGCGCGACCTTGAACCCGCCGAGGCCCGGCTGCGTCTGCGGCCCGCCGCCGCCGAACATGAGGATCACCCCGGACCTCTGCGGGATCATGTGCCGGACCGCCGCCCTGGTGGTGAGGAACTGCGTGCGGACGGCGGTGGCGACCGGCTGGACGAAGTCCTCGGCGCTGATCTCCAGCAGCGGCTGCTGCACGTCCCCGACGCCGATGGCGTTGAACGAGACGTCGAGGCGGCCGTGCCGGGCGGCGACCCCGCCCGCGAGGGCGTCCACGGCCGCCTCGTCGAGCGCGTCCACCTCGGCGACCTCGGCCGTGCCGCCGGCGGCGTCGATGGCGGCGGCCACCGGGTCGAGCGCCGCCCGGGTGCGGCCGGCGAGCACGACCCGGGCGCCCTCGCGGGCGAAGGCGCGGGCGGCGGCGCCGCCGATCGGTCCGCCGGCGCCGTACACGATCGCGGTCCTGTCCTGAAGGAGCATGCTATTCAACCTTTCGGTTTATCAACCAACAGGTTGAATATAGGCACGCGGTGAGCGCCGCCGTCAAGACGGGCGGCGGATCAGAGTGGGCGGCGGCCCGCGAAGCCCAGGTCGGTGCGGTGGTACCAGGCCAGCTCCGGCTCGCCCTCGATCCAGCAGAGCCGTACGGACACGCCGTCGAGCACCGCGGGGAAGTCCACCAGGACGGGCGCGACGCCCTTCACCTCGATGCCCCGCTCGGCCCATCCGCCGAGGACGTCCTCGATGCGGGCCTCCAGCGCCTTGATCTCGGGAATGCCGCCGAGCTCGGAGTGGTCGCGCACCTGCCGGTCGTGGGCGATCTCGGCGAGGTCGGCGCGGGCGGCGATGACCAGCCCGGCGTCGTCGATGATCTCCGGCAGCAGGGCGCGGGCCTCGTCGACGGTGAAGAGGCGGTTCATCGCGCCCACGTTACCGGTTGGGCTCGTAGGCGTGGACGAGCAGTTTCTCGGCGTGGTCGAGGTAGTCGTCGAGATAGGCGGCGGCCTCCTCCCGCCGCCCGGACTCGACCAGCCCGAGCAGCACCCGGTTGCGCTCCACGAACGGCTCGTGGAAGGCCCGTGGGTTGTCCATCACGTGGAAGACCAGCCGCAGCTCGGCCAGGAGCTGGCGCATGAGCTCGTCGATCCTGGGGCTGCCGTTGAGCGAGACGAGGGCCTGGTGGAAGCGGATGTTGGCGGTGCCGACCCGCTGCCAGTCGTCCTCGGCCGCGGCCCGCTCGGCGTCGCGCATGGCCTCCTTGACCAGCGCGAGGGCCTCCGGCGACGGCGGCCGGCGTACGGCCGAGCCCTCCAGGACGCGCCGCACCCGGTAGAGGTCGAGCACGTCCTCGACGGACGGGAGACGGACGAACACGCCCCGGTTGAGCTGGTGGTCGAGCAGCCGCTCGTGCCCGAGCAGCCGGAACGCCTCGCGCAGCGTGTTGCGCGAGACCCGCAGGGCCTCGGAGATGGCCTCCTCGGAGAGCCGGCGGCCGGGCGGGAAGAAGCCCTCGCTGATGCGCTCGCGCAGGATGTCGGCCACGCGCTCGGCCGTGCTGCTGCGCCCCAGGCGCGGGCGGTCCTGGGAGAGATCGGCGACGAGGTCGTCCACCTTCACAGGAAATCATGGAGCAAAACTCTTGTCGAATTGTTGAACGATCCTTACGTTGAATTTAACCCCTTCGGAGACTCCCCCACGATGAAGGAGCAATCGGATGGCAGGCTCCACTCAACAGACCCGGCGGGTGATCCTCGCCAGCCTGATAGGCACCTCGCTGGAGTGGTACGACTTCTTCCTCTACACAACGGCCGCGACGCTCGTCTTCCCGCAGCTGTTCTTCCCGTCACTCGACCCGTTCAACGCGACGCTGGCCTCGCTGACCACCAACGCGGTGGCGTTCGTGGCCCGGCCGCTCGGCGGGGTGGTGTTCGGCCACTTCGGCGACCGGGTGGGCCGCAAGACCGTGCTGGTGGTGACGTTGCTGGTGATGGGCGTCTCGACGTTCCTCATCGGCGTGCTCCCCGGGTACGCGAGCGTGGGGGTCGCGGCGCCGATCCTGCTGGCGCTGCTGCGCTTCGTCCAGGGGCTCGGGCTCGGCGGCGAGTGGGGCGGCGCGGTGATCATGTCGCTGGAGCACGGCGACGGGCGGCGGCGCGGCTTCAACGCGAGCTGGCCGCAGGTCGGCGTGCCCGCCGGGTATGTCCTCGCCACCGGCCTGCTGACGCTGCTGTCCTTCGTCCAGTCGGACGCGGCGTTCCTGTCGTGGGGGTGGCGGGTGCCGTTCCTGCTGTCGGGGGCGCTGGTGTTCGTCGGCCTGTGGGTGCGGCTGAAGGTCACCGAGTCGCCGCTGTTCGCCGAGGTCGAGCAGCGCGGGGCCAAGGCGAGGATGCCGCTGGTCGAGGTGCTGCGCACGCACCCGCGCGCCCTGCTGTCGGCCTTCACCGCCCGCATCGGGGTGGACGTCGCGTTCTACACCTTCACCGCCTACATCATCGTCTACCTGACCGGGCAGCTCGGCCTGCCGCGCTCGTACGCGCTGAACGCCGTGCTCATCGGCTCGGCGCTGCAGCTCGCGCTGATCCCGCTGTTCGGCGCGCTGTCGGACCGGGTGGGGCGGCGGCCGGTGTACCTCGCGGGCGTCGTCGCGGCGGCCGTGTGGGCGTTCGCGTTCTTCCCGCTGCTGGACACGAGGTCGTTCCCGCTGATCGCGCTGGCCGCGGTGGTGGCGCTGGTGACTCACGCCGCCATGTACGGGCCGCAGGCGGCCTTCATCGCCGAGCTGTTCAGCACCCGGCTGCGCTACAGCGGCGCGTCCATGGGCTACCAGGTGGCCGGGATCGTCGGCGGCGCGCTGGCGCCGATCATCGCGCTCCAGCTCTTCGAGGCTTACCAGACCACGGTGGCGGTGTCGCTCTACGTGGTCGCCGCCCTGGCCATCACCGCCGTGGGCCTGGCCATCGCGCCGGAGACCCGCGACCTGGACCTCGCCGCCGCGCCGGAGCCCGACTCGCGGCCGGTCGGGCCGCTCGCCTGACCCCGGCCGTTCCTTTCTTCTGCCGCGAGAGCGCGGGCGGCGGCTGCCAACGCCGCCCGCGCGGAAGGGCGGTCGCCGTGCCCTCACGATGACGAGACGGCCGGCACGCGGGCCCGCCACCGTCCCTTGAACGCCGCCATCGACGCCAGGAACAGGACCTGCCCGGCGAGCGCCACCCAGAGCCAGGTCTGCCAGCCGGACGCCTCGACCACCATGGGCGAGACCACCAGCAGCGCCACGATCATGACGCGGACGACCATGCCCCAGATGCCGAGCGCGGAGCCCTGCAGCCGGGACTCGACGTCCTCGGCGTTCTCGGAGAAGTTGGCCATCCACGGCACGTACGCGATGCCCATGAACAGGTAGAGCAGCGCGTAGACGGCGGTGACCTGACCGGCGGGGACGCCGGGCCCGATCAGCGCGATGAAGTAGCCGAGCGCCGCCACGGTCAGCACGGTCCCTGCGGCGATGAACGGCTTGCGGAGCTGGAGCCGGTCGGACAGCCGGCCGACGACGACCACCGCGACGGCGTTGAGCACGATGCCGAGCGCGACGACCCGGTTGGCGGCGGCCGGGTCCATGCCGAAACCGCCGCTGAGTATGGTCTGCCCGAAGATCGCGAACGTCCAGTAGAGGACCTGCCAGCCGGTGTTGCCGAGGACGTGCGCCCACAGGTGCGGGTGGCGGAACAGCTCGGCGAGGCGGGCGTGGTAGGCCGGGCCCTCGGCCGCGGTCCCCGCCTGGGCCTCGTGGTGCATCACCTCGGCCCGGAGGGCCGCCGACGGCTCGGCGATCTTCCAGATGATGATCGCGCACAGGCTCAGCGAGACGACGCCCATGATGATCGCCTGCGACCGCCAGGAGTTGCCGAACAGCGGGAGCGTGAAGCCCGCGATGGCGGAGGCCAGGAAGGACGCCCCCACCGGTCCCCACGTCCAGAACGCGAACGCCTGCGCCCGTCCCATGCGGGGCGAGAAGTCGCGTACGAGGGAGGCCGTGATCGTGATGCCCGCGCCCTCGATGAACAGCATGAGGCAGCGCACCCAGAACAGCCCGGCGACGCTGTCCACGGTGGCGAGCAGGAAGTTGCAGGCGGCCGTGATCGTCAGGGTGGGCACCAGGATCGTGACCCGGCCCCACCGGTCGGACAGGATGCCGCCGAACCCCGCCGACAGTCCGCCCACCAGCACCGACAGCGCGGCGATCTGGCCGTAGACGGTCAGCGACATGTCCAGGTCCTGCATGAGCAGCGGCAGGATGGTGGCGATCGTCGTCTCGAAGTTGGCGACCAGGCTCGCCAGCACCGCGATGGACAGCAGGAAGATCCGGCGGCGGCCCACCGGATAGACGCTCAGCTCACGTACGTAGAACGGCTTGGAACGGACATGGAACGGCTTCATTCCCGGCCTCCGGGGGTGGTTCCCAGCTTTCCGTCTCGCGCGCCCAAGTCAACGAGCGGCGCGATCACGATGTGATCTCGATCACTGCCCCGGCGTCGTGACGGAATCGCCATCTATTCACGGAACATCGCTCATGGAATAGGCATAAACTGCGCGCCTGTGAGCCTGCCTGTACGTGAACGTTCCCCTCGCCCGGGCGGCGGTCGCCACCGCCGACCCGTGCCCACGTCCCTGCCGCCGGACGCGCCCATGCTCGTGCTCGCCACCCCCGGCGACACCTCCGGCGTGGCGGAGGAGATCGCCGCCGTCGTGCGCGTCGACAACCCGCAGATCGAGGTACGGCTGACGAGCGTCGCCGACCTGGCGGACGCGCTGCCCGGTGGACGCGAGGCCGTCGTGGTGCCGCTGCTCACCTGGGACGACCCCGTCGTCATGGCCGAGATCGGCAAGGCCGTCGCCGCCACCGGCAGCGGCGCCGTGGTGACCGACGCGCTCGGCCCCCACCCACTGCTGGCCGAGGCCCTGCACATCCGGCTGGCCGAGCGCGGCCTCGCCCGCGCCGACCGGGTGCGCCTGCTCAACGTCTCCAGCCCCGTCGACGCCGTCATCCTCGGCACCGTCGGCGGCGAGCGCGCGGTGCGGGCCGTACAGGCCACCGCCGTGCTGCTGGCCTCCCGGCTCACCCTCCCGGTCGTCGCCGCCTCACTCGACACCGAGCCCGGCGTGAGCGTGGCCGCCCAGCGGCTGCGCGCGGCCGGGGCCCAGCGGCTGGCGATCGCCCCCTGCATGATCGGCCACGAGGCGCCCGCCGGGATCGTCGAGCAAGCCGCCCAGCAGATCGACGCCGGCCACGCCGAGCCGCTCGGCGCGCACGGCGCGGTCGCCGAACTTGTCGCCCGAGCTTACGGTAGTCAACTCGCCACTTGACAAGGGCTTGTGAAGATCGCGGGAATCGCGTTACCGTCTGCGCATGCGGCGCGTGGTATGCAACGGTTTGCGACTCGGCCTTCGTGACGTCACGGAGGCCGACGTCCCAGCCCTCCACGCCGTCTACGGCGACCCCGCCGCCACCCAGCACATGCCGTTCGCGCCCCGTTCGCCGCGGGAGGTCGCCGATCTCGTCGGGCAGGCCATGGAGGCCGCCCGCGCCGAGCCGCGCCTGCTGTACGTGCTCGCCGTGGTGGACGCCGAGCACCACGACGTGATCGGCGTGGCCCGGCTGCGCGTCGAGCCCGAGCACCCGCACAGCGCCGAGATCGGCTTCGGCCTCCACCCCCACCAGTGGGGTCGCGGCATCGGCACCGACCTGGTGCGGCTGCTGCTGTCGTTCGGGTTCAAGCAGCTCGGGCTGCACCGCATCTGGGGCGCCCGCTCCCCCGACAACCTGCCCGCCCAGCTCGCCATGCTGACCGCCGGCATGGTCGAGGAGGGCCGCATCCGGCACCACCTGCGCACGCCCGCCGGCTGGCGGGACTCCGTCGTGCACTCGGTGCTCGAAGACGAATGGACCGAACGCTAGCGCCGTCCGGGCGGCATTTCGAGAGCGGCCCATTCTTTCGCGTTCTGTCAAGGAAGGTCCGTCCATTCCCTGGACCTTTCCCGGCGCCGGTCAAGTCCGCGCGGAATTGTCGGTGCGGCACCCTACGATGAGCCTCCTCACGGAGGGATGGCCTGATGCTCGACTCGCTGATCGTGCCGTTGTTCGTCACCACGGACCTGCCGCCTGACGCCGACCTGGCCGGGTTCGGCGAGCTGCTCGCCGAGACGGTGCGCGAGCTGGGCGGCGGCTACCCGGGATCCCTCACCGGGCGGGTGTTCTGGCTCGACCGCCCCGTGCTGCCGGAGCAGCGACCGGCCGCCGAGGGCGAGCTGCGCTTCGCCGGCATGCTGGGCCACCTCACCGCCACCGGCCCCGATCACACCGTGCGCGAAGTGGTCGGCGACGTCCGGCGAGCGGTCGGCGCCGCCGTGACCGCGCGCTACGGCGACGTGGGCGTCGCACCCGCCGTCTTCGCCATCCGCGACCAGGACGTCCACGAACGCACCCCCGACACCGCCCTCCCGCTCCACACCCACACCGCAACCTCCACGCTCTCCCGCCTGTAACCGAGCGGGACGGTACGCAGCCCTGATCGTGTGTCCGCCCGCGTCAGCGGGGCAGGCCGAGCAGCGCGTACGGCGCCCACAGCTCAGGCTCGGCGGCCCCATACAGCTCGCGCAGTGACAGCACCCCTTCGCGCAGCGCCTGGGCCGGGTCGGCGCCCTCCCGCGTCCGCCCGTGCAGGTCCCGAAGGAGCGCCCGCGTGATCTCGCCGGCGGGCGGCCACAGGGCGAGGAGCACGGTGTGGGCGCCCGCGTGCAGGAACGCCTGTCCGAGCGTGGCGAGCCCGTCACCAGCCCGGGGGCCGCCCGCGCAGCCGGTGAGGACGACGAGGCGGGCCCGTACGCGCAGGCTCATGAGCCGCCTGGCGGTCAGCACGCCGTCGGCCAGCCGCACACCCACGCCCAGCGGGTCGCGCGGATCGTGCACCACGTCGGCGGACAGGTCCACGACGTCCCAGCTCCCGGCCAGGTGAGCGGACGTGGCGGCGCCGCCGGTGCGCGGCTCGGCGCCGAGCAGGGCGGCGGTCCCGGCGTCCGGGTCCGTGCCGTGGGCCATCACCAGCGACCGGCCGTCGGCGCGGACCGGGATGTCGCGGGCCAGCCGGGCCAGGACGGCGGCGGAGGGGGCGTACGTCACCGGGCAGCGCTCGATCAGCGGCGGGCCGCCATCAGGGGCGAGCGCGTGCAACGGCACGCGATGAAGCTCGCGGTGCGGCAGCAGGTGGAGCATCGACAGGTCGTCGCCGAGCTCCCTGAGCGCGTCCGCCAGCAGCAGGTCCGCCAGGCGGCGCCACAGGTCGAGCCGGCGCCTGCGGGCGGCGAGGTCGAGCAGCCCAGGACGTTCGCCGTCGATCCCGGCCACGAACTCGGCCAGCAGCGCCGCATTGGCGGCGCACCCGAACGCGCGCGGCTCGGCCCAGCCGGTGCGGTGAGCGAGCACGGTGACGCCGCCCTCGCCTACGTGGAACCCGAGAAGCCCGACCGGCTCGTCCCGCGCTACCAGCTTGTCCAGCTCGGCCCCGGTCAGAGGAGCGGCCCGCCGGGCGGCCACGTGCCAGGGAGCGAGGGGCTCCAGGTGCCGCCACAAAGTCTCCAGCTCGTCACGTACGGCGTGGGCGCGGCGCACGAGCGCGGCGGCCCGGACGGGATCCCGGACACGCCCGGCCGCCGCGGTCAGGGTGCGGGCCCGGTCGAGGTCGCGTTCCTCGCGCTCCAGCAGCTCCGGGGGGACGCCGGGCGGCGCGGGCCAGCGCCCGTCGCCCAGCCGCGCGGCCAGCGACCGGACCTTGGCCTGCTCGGCCCGCGCCCACGCGGTCCTGCCGCGACCCAGGCGTACGGCGAGGGAGACGGCACGGTCGAGCACGCCCCCCTGCCCGTCCCTACCAGAGGGCACTGAGCCGGCGAGGGGGGTGGGGTGGGGCGTGGCGGGCGTCAGCGTGGCGAGGTCGCAGGCGTGTTCGGCATCCGTGAGGGCGGCGGCGAGGTCGCCGAGCCGGGTGGCCGCGTCCGTACGGTGTTCGAGGGCGAGGCCCAACGCCGGGTCGTGCCCCAGGTCCTCCAGCAGCTCGACGGCCCGGGACAGCCGCTCCCACGCCCGGCCCGGATCGCCGTCGGCGAGGTCCAGCGCGCCGAGAGCGGCCAGCGCGAGCCCTTCCCCACCGCCGAACCCGATCCGCCGCGCCAGGTCGGCCGCCTCCTCCAGATGATCCGCCAGATGGGCCGACGCCGGCGCAGAGGCCAGGGTGCTGAGGGCGATCAGGCTCAGGACCGTGCCCCGGTCGTCGCCCGTCTCGCGGTGGACGGCCAGCGCGCGTTCCAGGAGGGGACCGGCCTGGGCCGTCTCGCCGCGCAGGACGTGTACGAAGGCCAGGTCGGCGTAGTCGCCCCCCAGCCCCGCCCGCTCGGCCAGCTCCTCGCGGAGCACGATGGCGTCCCGGTAGAGGGAGGCCGCGACGTCCAGCTCGCCGCGTTCAAGGTGTAAGGAGGCGCGGCCGGACAGCAGGGGGGCGCGAAGGGCGCGCCAGACCGGAGCCGTCGTGAGGGTCAGGCCCTCGTCGTACGCGCGGGCAGCGTCCGTCCAGCGGGCCTGGTCGGCGAGGGCGCGGGCCAGCGCGGTCAGGGCGTGGACCAGGGGCGAGGGAAGGGCCGGGCCGGCGTCGTCGCGGGCCAGCTCCACGGCGCGGGTGAGATGGCCGATGGCCTCGTCGGGACGGCCGAGTGCGTGCGCGGCGGCCCCCAGATGGCGTAGGTGCTCGATCGTACGGGCGTCCCGCAGCTCGTAGCCCTCGGCGGCGTAGCTGTAGGCGGCGGTGAGGTCGCCGAGGGCCAGGCAGTACGAGGACAGCTTGGCGAGAAGGTGGGAACGGTCCTGCGGAAGGAGCGGGGCGGCGCCGGCGCCGGGGGCGTCGTCGCCCCGGCCTGGCGGGTGGCCGATCCCGCCCTCGTGCCGGGGGTCGCCAACAGGGGCTCCCGGGCGGGCCTCGGGGCGGGCCTGGGCCAGGGCCTGCTCGGCCATGGCGCGGGCCAGCGGAAGATCGCCTGCGGACTCGGCCTCCTCCAGGCGCAGCCACGTTTCCAGGCGTTCGGCGGCGGCCGGGCCGATCGCCTGCACGCGGTCCCGGCCGGCCCGGAGGGTGGTGACGGCCTCGGCCAGGGTGGCCCGGCCGCGCGTGAGGTCGCCGAGAGCGAGCTGAACGGACGCCACCCGGGCGAGGACGTCAGCGTCCAGTCCACCCGACGCAGCCATGGCCACCACGATCTCGAACGGCGCCGCCCCCGCCCACCGGCCCTCCTGCCCGGAGGGTGATGAGGCAGGCGGTTGGGAGCCCGGCTCCCTGGGGGGCGATCCAGTAGAGGGCAATCCGCCGGTGGACGGCGACCCGGTAGACGGCGACCCCGTGGATGACGACCCAGTAGAGGGCGACCCGGTGGACGGCGACCCGGTGGGGGGTTGGGGGGATGGGGTGAGGGTGGTGAGGCCGGATTCCAGGGCGGTGCGGGCGCGGCGGTGTTCGCCGCGTTCCTCCAGGGCGAAGCCGAGCCGGAGCGAGGTGAGGGCGGCCAGGCGGGGCTGGGCGGCGGCGCGGAAGCCGGTGACCGCCTGCTCCAGGGCGTCGATCTGGGCGGGCAGGTCGCCGAGGCGGGCGGCGAGCGAGGCCAGGCGGTCCCGTACGACGGCTTCTTTCAGAGGGTCGGCGGCGGCCTGGCCGAGAGCGGCGCGCAGGCGTTCCCCGGCGGCCAGGAACTCCCCCAGGCGTTCGTCCAGCACCGCCCGGTGCAGCGTGGCGAGGAAGAGGGCGTCCAGGTCGCCGCCGGCAGCGGCCAGGTCCAGGGCGCGGTCCAGCTCCGTGGCCGCGTCCTCCGACAGGTCGAGGGCGGACAGGGCGGCGGCGCGCATGGTCAGGGCCGTCGCCTCCTTGCCGTGGGCGCGCAGCCGCGCGAACGCCTCCGCCGCCGCCCCGAACTCCTCCAGCGCCCGCCCGGCCTCCCCCTGCCCGTAGGCGAGCGCGCCGAGGTTGTAGCGGACGGCGGCCGAGCCGTCCAGGTGCCCGATCGCCTGGTACTCGGCCTCGGCCAGTTCAAAGGCCGCCCGCGCCCCCGCCGGGTCGCCGGTGGCGCGGCGGCGCTGGGCGATGCGGTACCACTCGTCGGCGGGCTCGCGCCGCCCGCCCCGGCGCCGTACGACCTCGACCAGGCGGGCCTCGCAGGCGGCGGCCGGCGCGTGGTGGCCGCGTACGGACAGGAGAACGGCGTGCGCGTCCAGCGCGCGGCAGGCGTCCTCCCAGGCGCCGGCGGCCTCCAGCTCGATGGCGCAGGCGGCGATGCGCTCCCCGGCGGCGGTGAGATCGCCCTGATCGACGGCGGCGCGGGCGGCCGGGACCAGCACCAGGGCCGCCTCCCTCGGCTCCCCCAGCGCCAGGTACACCTCACGGGCGCGGGCCGCGCAGGCCAGGGCGGCGGCGGGGTCCGCGGCGGCCAAGTACGCCTCGGCGGCGCGCATCTGGTGGACCGCCTCGCGGGCGCCCAGCCCGGCTCCGGCGCAGAGGGCGATCGCCCGCAGGTGCTGCTCGACGGCCCCCGCAGGGTCGCCCGCGCGCAGCAGTACGTCGCCCAGGTGGCCCAGTTGCTCCGCCTCGGCCGGGAGGTCGCCGAGCGTGCGGTGGACGGCGGCGGCACGTTCGAACGCCTCGGCGGCGCGGGCCGGGTCGTTCAGGTGGTCGTGGTTGACGCCCTGGAGGGACAGGGCGTGCGCGGTAAGGGCACGGTCGCCCTCGTCGTCGAAGGCGGCGGCGGCGCGGGCGAGTACGGTGCCGGCGGTACGGCGCCGACCGGCGTCGGCCAGCCGGAGCCCGGTCTCCAGGAGGAACGCGCCACGGCCGAGTTCTCCGCGCGGGCCAGAGGTGCTCGCCGTGGGGTGGCGTTCGGCGTACGCGAGGAGTTTGAGCGTCAGGGGCTCGTCGGACGTCTGGAGGGCCAGGTCGGCGGCGGCCCTGGCGAGATGTTCGTCGACGGGCAGCCGGGTGGGGTCGGTGAGCAGGACGTCGAGCTGCGCCAGCAGGTCGGGGTCGCCGTCCCTGGCGAGGGCCAGGGCCTCGCCGAGGTCGCGCGGGTCGCCGCCGTGGGAGAAGCGGGCGAGCAGGGCGCGGGAGAGCAGGCGGTGGGCGGGGATCTGGTCGCGGGAGCTCTTCACGGCCAGTTCGGCGGCCTGGCGGGCGGTCAGCACCGCGCCGTCGAGGTCCTCCGCACGGTGCGGCGCGGCGTCCTGGTGGGTGGCGCGCCAGCGGAGCAGCTCGGAGAGCAGCGTGTACGCCTCCAGCCGCGGCGTCAGCCGGTCACCGGTGGCCAGGGCCTCGCGCAGGGCGGCGACCGCCTCGGCGGCGGTGGACGGGGTGAGCCGGAGGCGCAGGGCGCGGGCGAGCAGGAGCAGCGCGGCGGGGCGGGCCGGGTCGTCCACGGCGTGGGCGGCCAGGGCGGTACGGGCTGCTGCGACGGGAGCGGCGGGGTCGCCGCCCGTGGTCAGGGTGCGTTCGAGGAGGGTGGCGGCGAGGTCGGCGAGGAGCCTGGGGCGGTCGGGGTGGCCGGGCGGGACCTCCCGGGTGGCCTCCCGGAGGGTTTCGACGGCGACGTCGAGGTCCTGCTGCGCGCCGGTCGCCTCGTAGCGCCGCCGGCGCCGCTCACCGAGCAGGGCGAGGCGGGCGAGCGGGTCCACGGAGAGCCGCCGAGCCAGCTCGAAGGTGGCGCGGTACGCGACCCGATCAGCGGTGAGGGGGGTCGCGGGGATGGGCGGCAGGTCCCCGCCCGGGTCGGCGTCCAGGGCGGGAGGACCACCGGGCGCGTACGGGCCGCCCGTGGCATCGGGGTCGTCAGAGCGGGCGGGACCATCCGAACGGGCGAGGCCGCCCGAGCGAGCGGGGTCGCCCAAAGAGGCGGGACCGTCTGAACGGGCAAGGCCGTCCAGAGAGGCGGGACTGTCCGAACGGGCGGAGCCGTCCAAAGGGGCGGGGCTGTCCCAGATCGTGGTGTCGGACGGGAAGTCCGCAGCAAGGGTCGGGAGGCCGAGGGCCTGGAGCATTTCGTGGCCCGCTTCCAGCGACCGTTCGTCCCCCGTCACCACATACCACTCGACCAGCCCCGCAGCGTACGGCCCCAGCACCCCGGGATGCGCCCACCGCTCGTGCCAGAAGTCGAGCGCGCACTGCCCCACCCGGATGAAGGCGAGCAGGTCGTCGTCCAGGCAGGAGCGGGCGGCGCGGGCTTGGGCGAGGCCGACGAGGCTGAGCAGCGCGCGGGAGCGTTCGCGGCTGCCGGGCTCGGACTCGGCGGCCGACAGGTACGCCCGCACCAGGTCCTCGTCGTCGGGCACGGCCAGGGCGAGCGCGGCGGCCAGCTCTGCCAGGTGGGTGGCCTCGCCGGGAGCGGCGAGGGCGGCCCTGAACAGCACGTGTACGGCGTCGTCGAGGAGCTCCCGCTCCCCCGTACGCCCGTGCAGCCGGACGAGCCCGCCGCCGAGCAGGGCCAGCGCGCCGGGCGCCCACGACGGGTCGGCGGAGCGCATGGCCTGCTGCAGCAGCAGCTCGCCGAGCCGGTCGGCGGCGTCGGCGGTGAGCTGGGCGGCGGCGCGCCGGACGAGGGCGTGCACGAGCAGCCCGACGTGCGGGTACGCCGCCGGGTCCACGTGCCGGAACACCTCCTCGACCAGCCCCGCCCAGGTGCCGGCCGCGTCGGCGGACGGTACGGAGGCGCCGCGCAGCTTCTCCGGCAGCCGCGCGGGGTCGAGCACGGCCACGGCGGCGAAGAAGGCGCCCGCGACGGCGGCGTCCTGGTTGGTACGCGGGTCGAGGCGGTACCGGGCGAGGTGGAGCATGCCGATCAGCCGCCAGGTGGCGGCGTCGGAGCGGTCGCCGGCGCAGGCCCGCATCGCCTGCTCGGCCTCGATCAGCGCCGCGGGGTCCCAGATCAGCTCGGGATCCGCGGCCTGCTCGAACCGCTCGATGCGGGCGGCCAGCGTCTCGGCCGGATCGGTCATGGGCACAGGCTCTCACCGGCGCGCCCGTGCGTACAGTTCGGGGCGGGCCCGGGCGGCGGGGGGCAACACTTCGTACAGACGCCGGGGGCGGCGGTGCAGGGCTCTTTCTGGTGGGTAGGTCGCGGGCATGCTCTATGGCAAGGAACATGTCCGGCGTTATCAGGAGACCGACGGCGCGGAGGGGCACGACTGGAACAACACCACCGTCCTGCTGCTGACCACGAAGGGCCGCAACTCGGGCCGGCCGTACACCACACCGCTGATCTACCAGCGCCACGGCGACGTCTACCTGGTCGTGGCCTCCTACGGCGGCGCGCCCGAGGACCCGCAGTGGTTCAAGAACCTGAGGGCGGACCCCGAGGTCGAGGTGCAGGTCAAGGGCGAGAGGTTCGCGGCGCGGGCCCGCCCGGCCCGGCCCGAGGAGAAGCCGGAGATGTGGCGGGTCATGACGGCGACGTGGCCGCAGTACGACGAGTACCAGCAGAAGACCGACCGGGAGATCCCGATCGTCGTCCTGGAACGCGCCTGAGGTGACCTCGCGGGCGGGAGCGGAACCCGCCGCCCGCGGGACGGGTCATGACGTCGCGAGCAGTGTGGCGTAGAGCTCCATGGTGCGGTGGGCGATGCGCTCCCACGAGAAGTGCTCGACCGCCCGCGCCCGTCCGGCGAGGCCCATGGCTCGGGCCCGTCCGGGGTCGCGCAGCAGCGTGTTGACCCGCTCGGCGAGGTCGGCGGCGAAGCGGTCGGGGTCGTGCGGGGTGCCGTCGCGCTCCTGGGAGATGGGCACGAGCAGGCCGGTCTCGCCGTCGGCGACGACCTCGGGGATGCCGCCGGTGGCCGTGGCGACGACGGCCGTCTCGCAGGCCATCGCCTCCAGGTTGACGATGCCCATGGGCTCGTAGACCGACGGGCACACGAACACCGCGGCGTGCGTGAGGAGCTGGATGATCTGCGGCTTCGGCAGCATCTCCTGGATCCAGTGGACGCCGTCGCGGTCGAGGTCGCGTACGAGCCCGCTCACCTCGGCGGCGATCTCGGGGGTGTCGGGCGCGCCGGCGCAGAGCACGAGCTGAGCGTCCGGGTCGAACGAGCGCGCCGCGTGCAGCAGGTGGACCAGGCCCTTCTGGCGGGTGATGCGGCCGACGAAGATGACGTACGGGCGGGCGGGGTCGATGCCGTGCCGGGCGAGGACGTCGGTGCCGGGGTCGGGGGCGTATTCGGCGGTGTCGATGCCGTTGTGGATGACGGTGACCTTCTCCGGCGCGATCTCGGGATAGGCGGCCAGCACGTCGCGGCGCATGCCCTCCGAGACCGCGATGACGGCGTCCGCGGCGGCGAGGGCGGTGCGCTCGGCCCAGGAGGAGATCGTGTAGCCGCCGCCGAGCTGCTCGGCCTTCCACGGCCGCAGCGGCTCCAGGCTGTGCGTGGTGATGACGTGCGGGACGCCGTGCAGGAGCTTGGCGACATGCCCGGCGAAGTTGGCGTACCAGGTATGGGAGTGCACGAGGTCGGTTCCCTCGCAGGCGGCGGCCATCTCCAGGTCGACGCCGAGCACCTGCAGGGCGGCGTTGGCCTTCTCCAGCCCGCCCGGCACCCGGTAGGCGGAGACGCCCGGCTCGGCGCGGTCGGCGCCGAAGCAGCGCACCCGTACGTCGGCCAGCGGACGCAGCTCCCGGGCGAGGTATTCCATGTGCACCCCGGCGCCGCCGTACACCTCGGGCGGATACTCCCGGCTGAGTAGATCAACGCGCATAGAGACGACCTTACGATCAACGCGAGCATGGGGAACACCACCGACGAGCCGGGGTCGCCGACCCCCGCCGGGCCCGCAAGCGGCAAATCGGGACACGAGGGAAGTTAGCCGCACCGGGATTCGTCGATAGAACGGCCATTTGAGGGTAGCGTCTCGGGCATGAGGTCCCGGAGGGTACTTGCGGTCGTGCTGGCAGGTGGAGAGGGTAAGAGGCTCATGCCGCTCACGGCGGATCGGGCCAAACCAGCGGTGCCGTTCGGGGGGATATATCGCCTCGTAGACTTCGTGCTGTCCAATCTGGCGAACGGCGGCTTCCTGAAGATCGTCGTACTGACCCAGTACAAGAACCACAGCCTCGACAGGCACGTCTCGCGCACCTGGCGGCTGTCGGCGATGCTCGGCAACTACGTGACGCCGGTGCCCGCGCAGCAGCGGCTCGGCCCGCGATGGTTCTCCGGCTCGGCCGACGCGCTGTTCCAGAACCTCAACCTCATCTACGACGAGATGCCCGAGCACGTGATCGTGTTCGGCGCGGACCACATCTACCGGATGGATCCGCGTCAGATGGTCGAGCAGCACGAGGACTCCGGCGCGGACGTGACCGTGGCCGCGATCCGGCAGCCGCTGTCGCTGGCCGACCAGTTCGGCGTCATCGAGACCGACCCCGAGGGGCGCAGGATCGTCGCGTTCAGGGAGAAGCCGAAGGACGCGGTGGGGCTCGCCGACTCCCCCGACGAGGTCTACGCCTCGATGGGCAACTACGTGTTCAAGACCCAGTCGATGATCGACGCGCTGCGCGAGGACGCGCTCGACCCGACCAGCAAGCACGACCTGGGCGGCAACATCATCCCGATGCTGGTCAAGTCGGGCGGCGCCGACGTCTACGACTTCAAGAACAACATCGTCCCCGGCTCCACCGAGCGCGACCGCGGCTACTGGCGCGACGTGGGGACGCTGGACGCCTACTACGAGGCCCACATGGACCTCATCTCGGCGCATCCGGTGTTCAACCTCTACAACGACAAGTGGCCGATCTTCACCGGCCACGACCCGCTGCCGCCGGCCAAGTTCGTCCACAACGAGGGCGACCGGGTGGGACGGGCCATCGACTCGCTGGTCTCGCCCGGCGTGATCGTCTCGGGCGGCACCGCCGTCCGCTCGGTCCTGTCACCGAAAGTGGTGCTCCACTCGCACGCGCTGGTGGAGGACTCCGTGCTGATGGAGAACGTCAAGATCGGGCGGGGCGCGATCGTGCGCAAGGCGATCATCGACAAGAACGTCGTGATCCCCGACGGCGCGCGGATCGGGTTCGACGCGGACTACGACCGCACACGCTTCGCCCTCACGCGCGGCGGCGTCGTGGTCATCGGCAAGAACGAGATCGTGGACCGCTGAGCGGCGGGGCACAGGGAGTTGTCCCGGGGTGCTCGCGCGGCCCCGGGACCGGTCCGCCCTAGAGGTCTCCAGTGACGGCGTGCGTGGTGGCCGGGTAGCGGTAACCGTTGGCGCCCCAGGTGCGCTCGTGCTCCTCGGGCTCGATCCAGCCCCAGCCAGGGCCTCGGACGCGGCCGTCGCGGCCGTGTTTGTCGTCCCGGTCGTCGCTCTGGCAGGACTTGGACTCCCGGCTCGTGAACCAGATGCGCTCAGCTTCAGCGTCGATGCCGGACGAGTGGGTCTTGTCGCTGGAGCCGAGGTCGCAGTGCACGCCGGCGTTCGCCGGGCCGGCCACGCCGGTGATCGCGACAGCGGCGGCGAGCACGCCGCCGACGGCTATGAGATCACCTTTCACCATTCCTCCCTGTGATCACGATGTGACATTACTTGCTCACTCTAAGCAGCTAAGGGCGATACGACGGGTAACGCCACGCGGTGACCTTTGATCACCCATTTAGGCCTTGATGCCGTACCCGTACCCGAAGAGGTCTTCAAGGTCTCCTTGATCGGATTCAAGGAGACCTTGAAGTACGGCGCCCGTCAGAGCGCGAGCGTTCCTCCTGAACCCCAGCGTGCAGGCCGGTCCTGGCCTTGAATGGAGGCCCTGACGGTGGCCAGGTTCGCGCCGCAGGTCGAGCCCGCGTCATAGGAGCGGGACCAGAAATGCCCGCCCCACAGATACTTGCGGACGTGAGTGTCGTACTCCTTGCGCGGGTAACGGGCCGAGACGCTTTTGAGGGAGTTGACCAGGACGCTCAGGGCAACCTTGGATGGGATGTTCACCAGCAGGTGGACATGGTCGTCCCCGCCGTTGGACTCGATCAGGTCGACCTCGAAGCTCGCGCAGACGTCCCGCATGATCTCCTCGCAGCGGGTCAGCATCGGCGCGGTGAACAGGCCCCGCCGGTATCCGGTCACGAACACGAGATGGACACCGAGTTCGTGCACGCAGTGTCTTCCTCTGTTTACATTCAGGGGTTGGCCCGTGACACCGAACGCTACGATCGCTGGCGTGGAGGGGGAGAAGCGGGTTCGGGCGCACGTGGCGCGGCTGGACCTGGACCGGGCGCAGAGCGCCGCCCTGGAAAGTCAGGCGCACTGCGCGCGTGCCCTGTGGAACCTGCTGCATGAGTACACGACGTTCCGGCAGGGCCGCCTGGCGTCGCTGAAGGACTGCGACGAGGCGATCCGCACGGCACGCCGGGAGATCTCCTGGCTGAACGACCTGCCCGCCCAAGCCGCCCAAGCGGTGCTGAAGACCTACCGGCGGGCGTGGGCGAACTTCTTCGACCCCGGGCATCCCGCCGGACGGCCCGCGTTCAAGGGCCGCTTGCGGTCGCGGATGGCCGTCGATGTCCCCCAAGCCCGCGACCTGCGCATCATCCGGATCAACCGCAGGTGGGGCGCGGTGAACCTGCCCAAGATCGGCCGGGTCCGGTTCCGGTGGACCAAAGGCCTGCCCGGCGTCACCAAGGGCTCACCTCCAGGGCGGATCACCGGGGCGCGGCTGGTCAAGGACGCGCTCGGCTGGCACATCGTCTTCCGTACCGAACGGCACGTCCCGGTCCCGGCCCCGCACCGGGGACCGGCAGTGGGGATGGACCGGGGCATCGCCGTTCCCCTCGCCCTGTCCACGGGGGACCGCCTCACGCATGGGCCGTGGCTCACCGACGGGGAGCAGGCCCGGCTGCTGCGCCTGGAACGCGCGAGCGCTCGCCGGCGCACCCACCGTGTCAAGGGCGCCCCGGCCTCCAACCGGGAGCAGCGCACCTACGACCAGATCGCCAAGCTCCGCGCGAAAGCCAAGCGCCGGGCCCTGGACTGGCAGCACCAGACCACCACGACGCTGGCCGAGAGGTTCAGCGTGATCGTGGTGGAAGACCTCCGCATCGTGAACATGATGGCCTCGGCGGCAGGGACCGTGGAGGAACCCGGCCGGGGCGTCGCCCAGAAGCGGGGCCTGAACCGGGCCATCGCAGGGGAGGCGTGGAGCCGCACGGTAGATCTTCTGACCTACAAGACCGCTGATCGGGGCGGCCTGGTGGCCAAGGTCCCGCCACACGGCACCAGCCGCCAGTGCCACCGCTGCCACACCACCGTGCCGGGCTCACGCGAGAGTCAAGCCCGGTTCGCGTGCAAGAACCCGGCGTGCGGATGGATCGGCAACGCCGACACCAACGCCGCCAGAAACCAGCTCCACCGGTACACCACTGCCGCCGGACGGGCGGTCACAGGGCGTGGAGACTCCGAGATGTCGGGGTCGGTGAAGCGCCAAGCATCCTGTCCCACAGTCTCGCCCGCTCCCGCGCCGCGAGCTGCTGCGTAAGCAGCACAGGAATCCTCCACACTCATGTGAAGGAGCGCGTCAAAACGTCGAGTGCTCGCGGTACGGTACGTCATCGCGACCGGCGAGTCACCCGTGGTCGGCTGGGGCCGGGTGCCGCCGGGCTGGCCGCTGTGGGTGCCGCTGTCCGTCCTCGCCGTGATCTTCGCCTTCATCGCGGGCGGCTGGGCCGCCTCGGCGGCTGGTGACGTTCTAGGACGGCAGGCCGGTCTCCGGGGTGATGGTGGCGAGGAAGACGTCCCCGTTGCCGGGACCGCCGGCGCCGTAGGTGAGGCCGGAGACCGCCACCTGGCCGGACGGCGTCGGCGCGGCGTACAGGTTCGGCTCGGCGAACGGATCCACCGCGTCGTCCCTGGCCGAGCCGAACTGGGCGGCGGCGCGCTGCCCGCCCTTCGCGTCGAGGCGGAGGGTGAGCACGTCGGCGCCGCCCGCCTGCACGCCCACCCGGCCCCGCGTGTGGCCCACGACCTCGACCTCGCCGCCGGGCAGCGCGGCCACGGCGGCCCCCTCGTCGGCGGACGGGGTGGCGAGGGTGTGGGTCCAGCGCCGCTTGCCGCGGGCGTCGTAGGCCGCGGTGTGGGCGTCCCCGTTCACGGCGCCCGTCGCGACGACCAGGCCGCCGGTGGTGACGGTCACCGCGTTCAGCCGGTCGTCGCCGTCGCCGCCGGCGGCCGTGGCCCACGTACGGGCGCCGTCGGCGGTCCCGAACGCGGCCAGCCAGCCGTCGAGGCCGCCGAGCGCGCTCGTGCCGGGCAGGGCGGCGGTGGCGCTGCCCGTGACGTACACGTTCGCGGCGTCGGCGGCCACGCCGTACGCCTTGTCCTCGCCGGGGCCGCCGTACTGCCGCAGCCAGGCGAGCTCGCCCGACGGGGTGAGACGGGCCACGAGGGCGTCCTTGTCGCCGGCGTTGCGGCCGTCGAGGTCGCCCTTGGTGTAGCCGGCCACGTACGCGCCGCCGTCGGGCGCGGCGGCCAGGCCGTAGAGCCGGTCGGCGGCGTCCGGCGCGCCGAACTGGGTGGTCCAGCGGACCTCGCCGTCCGGGCCGAGCCGGACCACGAACGCGTCGTCGGCCGCGTTGCCGGGATGCCGGCCGTCGAGGTCGCCCTTGGTGTAGCCGGCGGCCAGCACGCCGCCGTCGGGCAGCGGCGCGACCCCGTACAGGCGCTCGTCGGCGGCGGTGCCGAGCTGCCGGGTCCAGCCGTTCGCGCCGGTGCGGGTGATGACCGCGTCCAGGCGGCCGGCGTGGGACTGGCCGGCGACGGGGCCGCCGGCCGCGTACCCGACCGTGAGCGAGCCGTCGGCGTGGGCGGCGACGCCGCCGGCCCAGTCGGTGGCCGCGGTGCCGTGCGGCGGGGTGGGCAGCCCGGCGGGCGGCGTCACGCTGAGACCCGGGCCCAGCTCGGCCATGGCCTGCTCGAAGGCGGGCGTCCAGACCGTCCAGTCGTGGCCGCCGTCCAGGACGCGGAGCTGGGCGGAGACGGCGGGCGAGCGGCGGGCCGCGTTGTAGAGCGCGGCGGACTCGAAGTCGAGGTCGTGGCGGGCGTCGGCGGGGTCGGGGTTGGCGTACTCGTCGTCGCCGACGGCCACGAACATCCGCACCGGCAGGTCGGGGTCCAGCTCCGGCAGCAGGGCCGGGTAGTTGAGCTCGCGGTAGACGTCGTCGGAGAACTTCGCCGCGCCCTCGCCGAAGGCGCCGTAGTCCCGGGCGGAGGAGTCGCCGGGCGGCAGCGGGGAGTAGACGGCGGGGCTGAGGACGGCGGCGGCGCTGAAGACCTCCTGGTGGGCGAGGGCGAAGCGGAGCGCGCCCGCGCCGCCCATCGAGTAGCCGCCGACCAGCCGGGCCTCGCGGATCGGTGCGGTGCGGTAGGTGGCGTCCACGTGCCCGACCAGGTCGTGCGCGAGCGCGGTCTCCACCTTGCGTCCGGGCAGGTCGGAGCCGGTGTAGCGGGAGTCGGTGTACCAGCTTCCGCGCTCGCTCCACGGGGCGTCCGGCATGACGGCGATGACCGGCGGGATGCGCTTGGTCCTGATCAGGTCGTCGAGCACGGTCTTGACGCGGGTCCACGCCTGCATGGTGTCGCCGCGGCCGTGGAGCAGGTAGAGGACGGGGTGGCGGGCGCTGCCCCGGTCGTAGCCGGCGGGCAGGTAGGCGGTGTAGGCGACGGCCTCCCCGCCGAGGGCCGGCGAGGGGGCCGAGCCGGTGGTGAGCGTGCCGCCCGCGCGCGTCTCCGTCTCGCCCGGCGGGGCGAGGAGGGTGAACGCGGTGAGGGTGGCCAGCGCGGCGGCGCCGATCCAGCGAGGCAGGGGCATGGAGCACTTCCGAGGGAGCCGTAAACGTTTACAGTACGCACCTGGTGGTGTGTTGGGAGAGTTTCGTGGGGTGGGGGGTGCCGTGTCAACAACTCCTGGCCGGACGGGGCACGGCGGCGGGCACCTGGAGCACCGGTTCGTTCGTTGTCGGGATGCGGTCGATCGTCGTCTCTCCTGGAGTCGCACCATGGAAATCACCGGCATCATCTCCGGCCTGATCATCGGCATCGTCATCGGCGCTCTCGGGCGGCTCGTCGTGCCCGGACGCCAGCGCATCCCGATCTGGCTCACCATTCTCATCGGCGTGGTCGCGGCCCTCATCGGGACCGCCATCGCCGCCGCGCTCGGCGTGGCCGACACCGGCGGCATCGACTGGATCGAGCTGCTGATCCAGGTGGCGCTGGCGGCGCTCGGCGTCTCGCTGACCGCCGGTATGTACGTCAAGCGCCGCCGGGAGTGAGCCGACGGGCGGCCGTGGGGCACACATCCCCTCGGCCGCCCGTCTCGATCCGCTTCAGGTCCCCCTCAGCTCGTGGGTCACCACTCGTCGTCGCCGCCCTCGTCGTCGTCCTCGAAGATCTCCTCGATGATCTCGCCGGCCACCAGACCGCCCACGACGCCGGCCGCGCCTGCGGCCACCACCGCGCCCATGCCCGGCCCGCTCCCGTGATGCTGGGGGTGGTGGTGGTCGTCGTGGTAGGGGTGGTGGTGCGGGTCGTGGTAGCCGTGCGGGGCGCCGTGGTGACCGCCGTACTCGGACAGGCGCTGGAGCCAGCGGCCGAGCTCGCCGGGCCAGTCGGTGCGCAGGGCGTCGTCGTGGCTGACGGTGAAGTGGTCGATGGCGTCGCCGGAGGAGTAGCGGCCGGACCGCTTGTCGGCCTCCAGGACGACGGTCAGCCCGTCGGGGGTGGCCACGAAGGTCACCTCGACCTCGTTGACCAGACCCTGGTACTGCGGCGGCGGGTAGAACTCGATCTCCTGGTAGAACGGCAGCCGCTGGTCCACGCCGGCCAGCCGCCCGGCCTCCAGATCGGCCGACTTGAACGTGAAGCCGAGGCCGAGGAACGCCTCCAGGATGCGCAGCTGCGACGGCAGCGGCTCGACCGCGAACGCGTCGAGGTCGCCCTTGTCGACGGCCTTCGCGATGGCCAGCTCGGTGCGCACGCCGAGCACCATGCCGCGCAGCGGCTGCCCGCCGATCTCGCTGACGGGCGCCTCCCACGGCACGGGCATGGTGAAGCCGAGCGTGCGGTCCTCGCCCTTGCGCAGCGTGAACGGCCCGGAGACCTGGAGGCGGCCGAACTCGGTGACGCCGGCGCCCTCGGAGTCGCCGTACTCGATTTCCACGCGCGCCACCAGGCCGAGCGTGACGTGCTCGATCTCGGCGTCGAAGTCGCCGCCCTTGAGCCGGACCTCGCCCTCCAGCGTGCCGCCCGGCAGCGTGCGGGACGTGGCGAGAACGGTGTCCACCGAAGGCGCGCCGACGCCGAACGCGCCCAGCATGCGTTTGAAGACCACGGCTGTTGCTCTCCCTGTCGAAGATCGGGTCGGTGATCCGTTGAAGATCACTACTTGCGCCCGCACAACGAGCGGCGTACCGGCCGAGTTCCTCAAACCCCTGCGTGCAGGGGGTTTTTGGGGGTATGGGCGGTTCGGGCCGCGGAAGAGGGCGAAGGTCCCTAGTCGGTGAGGCTTATGGCACTCCTCGTACGGGCAGTTGGAGCGCACCTTTGTGGTGTCGAGGAGGTGCGCGGTGAGAGCTGCTCTGGATCGCCTGAAGAGGGTGACGCGCGGGTACCGATGGGATCGCAATCCGCTGCGCCGCCGTACCGATCGTCTGGAGTCCGCGCTGGCAGTGGCGGCGGTGCTGCTGGTCCTGGCGAGCGTCTGGCCGGCGGTGCTGGCGGGGAGGGCCGCGTACGAGAACGGGATGGCCGAGACCCGGGTCGGGCCGGGCGGGCGGCAGCAGGTGACGGCGACCCTGCTGGCGGACGCGCGGCCGACCAGGGCGACGTTCGGCGAGATGCCGCCGCAGTTGCCGCTTACGCCGGCGCGGTGGACGGGCCCGGACGGGACGGCGCGCACCGGTGAGGTGGCGGCTCCGGGGCTGGCGAGGAGCGGCACGGCGGTGCGTATCTGGATCGACGCCGAGGGGCGGCCGTCGACCCCGCCGAAGAAGCCGCTGGAGATCGGCCTGCGCGGCGCGGGCATGACGCTCTTCGTGGAGCTGGTGGCCGTGCTGCTGACCCTCACCGGCTTCGCGACCGGGCGGTGGGCGCTGAACCGCCGCCGCTACCGCTCATGGGACACCGCCTGGGCCATCGCCGACAAGCGCGGCCACGGCCACCGGCGCGGCTGAGCCCGTCAGCTGCCAAGCACGTCAACGGCCGAGGCGGACCACCTCGCGCAGGTCGCCGTTCCAGGCCGGGCCGTGCACGTACGCCAGGTCGGCCGCCATCCGCGCGGCCGTCTCCCGCAGCTCGGGCAGGATGTCGCGCACCAGGTCGGCAGGGGTGGCGCGGCTGGCGTGCGTGGCGACGTTGACGGCGGCGACCACCCGCCCCGAGCCGTCCCTGATGGGCACCGCCAGCGACCGCACCCCCTCCTCCAGCTCCTGGTCCACCAGGGCGTACCCGTCGGCGGCCACCTGGCGCACCACCGTCTTCAGCTCGGCGGTGGTCGCGATGGTGTGGCTGGACAGCGGCTTGACCGCGATGGCGTCCAGCCGCTCCTCCGGCAGGTCGGCGAGCAGGACCCGGCCCATGGACGTGGCGTAGGCGGGGAAGCGGGTGCCGACCGTGATGTCCACGCTCATGATCCGCCGGGTCGGGCGGCGGGCCAGGTAGACGATGTCCTCGCCGGACAGCACGGCGACCGACGCCGACTCGTGCACCCGGGCGACCAGGTCGTTGAGATGCGGCTGCACGACCGCGCGGAAGGGCAGGCCGGACAGGTGCGCGTAGCCCAGCTCCAGCACCTTCGGCAGCAGGACGAAGCGGGTGCCGCGGGCGGCGACGTAGCCGAGCCGTTCGAGGGCCTGCACGGCGCGGCGTACGGTCGCGCGGGGCTGGCCGGTCGCGCGGGAGGCGTCGGCGAGGGTGGCGCCGCCGGGCCGGCCGAGCGCCACCATGACGGCCAGGCCGCGGGCCAGCGACTGCAGGTAGCCGGCGCCGAGCTCCTGCTTGGCCACCCGCGACCGATCCACACCCCCCGCCGGGCCCCCGTCCGGGCCGCCGTTCTGGCCGCCACCCGGGCCCTCATCACGGTGCGCGGTCAGGGGCGGGCGGGCGAGGGCGGTCTCCATCTCGGTCACCGTCGCGCGCAGCCGGGGCAGGGCGTACGCGCGCAGCCCGTCCGCCGTATGCCTGCTGGTGTGGCTGACCACGCTCACCGCGCCCACGGCCCGCCCGTCAGGGTCGCGCACCGGCACCGCGACGGCCACCAGCCCCGGCTCCACGAGCTGGTCGTCCACGGCCCACGGCGCGGCCGGGTCGAGCAGCGCGAGCCCGGCCGCGCACCGGCCGGCGGGCAGCAGGTCGCCGACCCTGAAGGCCACGGACATGGTGCGCCGCCGGGTGAACTGCGCGATGAAACGCACCCCTTCCCCGTCCGGCACGGCCAGCGACACCGACTCGTCGAGCTCCTCGGCCAGCCGCGCGGCCGGCGGGGACAGCGCGTCGCGGAGCCCGCCGCCCGCGAGGTACGCCTCCCCCAGCTCCATCAGCCGCGGCGCGAGGCGTACCTCCCGCCCGTCGAGCCGCAGGTAGCCGAGGTGGGTGAGGGTGGCGAGCACCCGGTCCACCGCGCTTCTCGCGAGCCCGGTCGCGCGTACGAGGTCGGTCGCGGCCATGGGCCGTCCCGGATCGTCCGCCAGCACGCGCAGCAGGGCGAGGCCACGCTCCAGGGTTCCGGCCGCTTCCATCCGCCACTCCTCCGGTCGAGTGAGCTCCTTTGACAGGCCACCCCTCTTTACGGATACTCGATAGCACAATAGTGGACAAAAGTTCACTATGCGAACACTCCCGGTGAATTGGAGCGTCGTGCGGAGAGACAAGGTGGTGGCCTCGGCCGAGGAGGCGCTGGCCGGCGTGCGGGACGGCGCGTCGTTCGCGGTCGGCGGGTTCGGGCTGAGCGGCATCCCGAACGTGCTGATCCAGGCCCTCTACGGCACCGGCGTGACCGGCATATCCGTGGTGTCGAACAACTGCGGCGTGGACGGCGGCGGCCTCGGCGTGCTGCTGGCCGCCGGCCGCATCGCGCGGGTGACGGCCTCGTACATCGGCGACAACAAGGAGTTCGCCCGCCAGTACCTCGGCGGCGAGCTGGAGGTCGAGCTGACCCCGCAGGGCAGCCTCGCCGAACGGCTGCGCGCGGGCGGCGCCGGCATCCCCGCCTTCTACACCCCGGCCGGGGTCGGCACGCCGGTCGCCGACGGCGGGCTGCCGCTGCGCCACAACCCGGACGGCTCCGTCGCCGTGGCCTCGCCGCCCAAGGAGGTACGCGAGTTCGACGGCCGCCCGTACGTGCTGGAGCACGGCATCACGACGGACTTCGCGCTGGTGCGCGCGGCCAAGGGCGACCGCCACGGCAACCTCGTCTTCAACAAGTCCGCGCGCAACTTCAACCCGCTGGCCGCGATGGCCGGGCGCGTCACGATCGCCGAGGTCGAGGAGCTGACCGAGCTGGACCCGGACGAGGTCCACCTGCCGGGCGTCTTCGTCCAGCGCGTCGTCGCGCTGACCCCCGAGCAGGCCGCCGACAAGGGCATCGAGAAGAGGACCACCCGATCATGAGCTGGACGCGGGACGAGATGGTGGCGCGCGCGGCGGCCGAGCTGCGCGACGGCGACTACGTCAACCTGGGCATCGGCCTGCCGACCCGCATCCCGTCGTTCCTGCCGGACGACGTGGACGTGATCCTCCACTCGGAGAACGGCCTGCTCGGCGTCGGCCCCTACCCGTACGAGCACGAGGTCGACCCCGACCTGATCAACGCGGGCAAGGAGACGGTGACCGTGCGGGAGGGGGCGTCGTTCTTCGACTCCTCGCTGTCGTTCGGGATGATCCGCGGCGGGCACATCGACGTGGCGGTGCTGGGCGCGATGCAGGTGTCGGCCACGGGCGACCTGGCCAACTGGATGGTGCCCGGCAAGCTCGTCAAGGGCATGGGCGGGGCGATGGACCTCGTGCACGGCGCCCGCAAGGTCATCGTGATCATGGATCACACGGCCAAGGACGGCTCGCCGAAGATCGTCACCAGGTGTTCGCTGCCGCTCACCGGGCAGGCGTGCGTCCACCGCGTCATCACCGACCTCGGCGTGCTCGACGTCACCGCGGACGGGCTGCGGCTGGTGGAGACCGCGCCGGGCGTGAGCGTCGAGGAGCTGCGCGAGCGTACGGAAGCGGAGGTCCTGGCATGAAGACCGTGTACGTCGTGGACGCCGTCCGCACCCCGTTCGGCCGCCACAACGGCGCGCTGGCCGGGATCCGCCCCGACGACCTGGCCGCGCACGTGGTCAGGGCCGTCGCCGAGCGCAACGGCGTCGAGGCCCCCGACGAGGTGATCCTCGGCAACGCCAACGGCGCCGGCGAGGAGAACCGCAACGTCGCCCGCATGGCCGCGCTGCTCGCCGGGCTGCCCGTGAGCACGCCCGGCGCGACCGTGAACCGGCTGTGCGGCTCCGGCATGGAGGCGGTCATCCAGGCGTACCGGATGATCGCGCTCGGCGACGCCTCCACCGTGATCGCGGGCGGCGTCGAGTCCATGACCCGCGCCCCCTGGGTGCTGCCCAAGCCCGATCGGGCCTTCCCCGCGGGCGGCACGGAGCTGGTCTCCACGACGCTCGGCTGGCGGCTGGTCAACCCGAGGATGCCCGCCGAGCACACGGTGCCGCTCGGCGAGGGCGCCGAGCTGATCGCCGACAAGCACGGCATCACCCGCGAGGAGCAGGACGCGTACGCCCTGGCCAGCCACCAGAAGGCGGCCAAGGCGTCCTTCGAGCGGGAGATCGTCCCCGTCGGGGACGTGACCCGGGACGAGGGCATCCGCGCGGACAGCTCGCTGGACAAGCTCGCCCGGCTCAAGCCGGTCTTCCGCAAGGAGGGCACGGTCACCGCGGGGAACTCCTCCCCGCTCAACGACGGCGCGGCGGCGCTGCTGCTCACCGACGAGGAGGGGCTGGGCGGCCGCGAACCTCTGGCGCGCATCACCGCCGGTGCCGCAAGCGCCCTCGAACCCCGCTACTTCGGCCTCGGCCCGGTCGAGGCCGCGACCCGGGCGCTCGCCAAGGCCGGCCGCACCTTCGCCGACCTCACCACCGCCGAGCTGAACGAGGCGTTCGCCGCCCAGACGCTCGGCTGCCTGGCCGAACTGCCCGACCTCGACCCCGCCCTGGTCAACCCCGAGGGCGGCGCGATCGCGCTCGGACACCCGCTCGGCGCGTCCGGCGCCCGCGTCACCGGCGCCGTGGCGCACCGCCTCGCGGCGGCCGGCTCCGGCGTCGGCCTGGCCTGTCTCTGCATCGGCGTCGGCCAGGGCCTGGCCGTCGTACTGGAAAGGTAGCCCCGCATGATCCCACCCCTCTCGCAGGGCGACATCGACCGCGAGATCGCCGAGGTGCACGAGGCGCACGCCGGCGAGGAGGCTAACCAGCCGCTGCGCGACTTCGCCCCCTACCGCAGCAGCATCCTGCGCCATCCGAAGCTGCCGGCGCTCGCGGTCAAGGACCCGGAGGCGGCCGAGCTGGCCGGGCCGGTGTTCGGCGTCTCCGACGTGACCGCGCTCGACTCCGACCTGACCAAGCAGCACCTCGGCGAGCCACTCGGCGAGCGGATCACCGTGCGGGGCCGGGTGCTCGACCGCGACGGCCGGCCGGTACGCGGCCAGCTCGTCGAGGTGTGGCAGGCCAACGCCTCCGGCCGCTACCTGCACCAGCGGGACGACCACCCCGCCCCGCTCGACCCCAACTTCTCCGGCGTCGGGCGCTGCCTGACCGACGACGAGGGCCGCTACCTCTTCACCACGATCAAGCCGGGGCCGTACCCGTGGCGCAACCACGTCAACGCCTGGCGGCCGGCGCACATCCACTTCTCGGTGTTCGGCACGGCGTTCACGCAGCGGCTGGTCACCCAGATGTACTTCCCGGGCGATCCGCTGTTCCCGTTCGACCCGGTGCTGCAGTCGGTGACGGACGAGCGGGCCAGGCAGCGGCTGGTGTCCGCCTACGACCACGACCTGTCCGTGCCCGAGTTCTCGCTGGGCTACCGCTGGGACATCGTCCTCGACGGCCCGGCCGCGACCTGGATGGAGGAGGGCCGATGATCAAGCCGACCCCTTCGCAGACGATCGGTCCGTTCTACGGCTTCGCGCTGCCGTTCCCCGGCGGCGGCGACCTCGCCACCGGCGGGATCACCGTCCAGGGGTACGTCTACGACGGCGACGGCGTGCCGGTGCCGGACGCGCTGCTGGAGTTCTGGCAGGCCGACCCGTCGGGCGACCTGCGCGGCCGGCCCGGCTCGCTGCGCCGCGACCCGGTCACCGGAGCGGTCATCGGGCGGCACGGGCTCGACTTCACCGGCTTCGGCCGGGTGCCGACCGACGCCGACGGCCGCTACGGGTTGCGTACGCTCATGCCGGGTAACGGCTACATCAGCGTGTGCGTCTTCGCCCGCGGCCTGCTGGACCACCTGTTCACCCGCGTCTACTTCGACCGCGACGCGGCCTTCCTTGACACGGTCCCGGCGGAGCGGCGGGAGACGCTGCTGGCCGTGCCGGAGCGCGAGGACTTCTACCGCTTCGACATCCACCTGCAGGGCGAGAAGGAGACGGTCTTCCTTGACTTCGGCTGACCCGGGGCCTCCGGCTGACCCGGAGCCTTTGGCTGACCCGGGGCCTCCGGCTGACCCGGACGCCGACCTCGGGCTGCTGTCCCCCATGCGGGGCGCGGTCGGGGAGACCGGTGACGTCGCCGTGCTGCGCGCCCTGCTGGACGCCGAGGTCGCGCTGACCCGCGCCCAGGCGGCGCTCGGCCGGGCGCCGCGGGAGGCGGCCGAGGCGGTGGCCGGGGCGGCACGGGTGGCGGCGTTCGACCTGCCTGCGCTCGTGGCGCGGGCGCGCTCCGGCGGCAACCCGGTGATCCCGCTCGTGGAGGACCTGCGCGCGGCGGCCGGGCCGTACGGCGCGCACGTGCACCGGGGCGCGACCAGCCAGGACATCCTGGACACCGCGCTCATGCTGGTCGCGCACCGGACGCTGGGCCCGGTGCTGGCGGACCTCGGCCGGGTCGCCGGCGACCTCGCCGGGCTGGCCGCCGCGCACCGTGACACCCTGATGGCCGCGCGGACGCTCACCCAGCAGGCGGTGCCGACGACGTTCGGGCTGAAGGCGGCGGGCTGGCGCAGCCTCGTCCTGGACGCCCGCGACCGGCTGCGCGCCGCCCGTGGCTCCCTGCCCGCGCAGCTCGGCGGGGCGGCGGGCACGCTGGCCGCCTTCCACCCCGACGCCTCCGAGGCCGCCTCCCACTCCGAGACCGCCTCCCACCCTGAGACCGCCTTCCGCCCCGAGCGGCCGGAGCCGGGCGAGGACCCCGGGCTGCGGCTCGCCGCCCGTTTCGCCGCCGAGCTGGGGCTGACCGAGCCGGTGCTGCCGTGGCACGTGCTGCGCACGCCGGTGGCCGACCTCGGCGGGGCGCTGGCGTTCGCGTCGGGCGCGCTCGGCAAACTCGCGGCCGACGTGCTCGTGCTCTCGCGCACCGAGGTGGGCGAGCTGTCCGAGGGCGTCGGCGGCGGCTCGTCGTCCATGCCCCACAAGCACAACCCGGTCCGCGCCACCATGATCGCCGCCGCGGCGCGGCAGGTCCCGGCGCTGGCCGCCGTCCTGTACGCCTCGCTCGCCGCCGAGGACGAACGCCCCTCCGGCGCCTGGCACGCCGAGTGGCAGCCGCTGCGTGAGTGCCTGCGCCTGGTCGCGGGGGCGGCCCGCGACGCGGCCGAGCTGGTCGCCGGGCTGCGGGTGCACCCCGAGCGCATGCGCGCCAACCTGACCCTGTCCGGCTCCACGGGCTCCGCCCGCGCCCTGGTGGAGCGGGCTCTCAAGGAGGACTGACGATGTTGCACCACCGGCTGGACGGACCGGCGGACGGCGTGCCGCTGATCCTCGGTCCGTCGCTCGGCACGTCCCTGCGTCTGTGGGAGCCGCAGCTCGCCGCGCTGGCGCGGACGTTCCGGGTGCTGAGGTTCGACCTGCCCGGCCACGGCGGCTCCCCCACGGCCCCTGTGGCCACGGTCGAGGACCTGGCCGCCCTGGTGCTGGAGACGGCGGACGCGGCGGGCTTCGACGCCTTCCACTACGCGGGCGTGTCGATCGGCGGCGCGATCGGCGCGACCCTGGCGCTGCGCCACCCCGGCCGAGTGCGCTCGCTCGCGATGATCTGCTCCTCCGCCCGCTTCGGCGAGCCCGCGTCGTGGCACGAGCGGGCCCGGCTGGTGCGCGCCGAGGGCACCGGCCCGCTGCTGGAGAGCACGGCCGCCCGCTGGTTCGCCGGCCCGCCCCGGCAGGCGCTGCTGGACGACCTGGCCGCCGCCGACCCCGAGGGGTACGCGGCCTGCTGCGACGCCCTGGCCGGCTACGACGTACGCGCCGAGCTGGCCGCGATCAAGGCTCCCACTTTGGTCGTGGCGGGCCGGGACGACCCGGCGACGCCGCCCGCGCACGCGAGGGAGCTCGCCGACGGCATCCACGGCGCGACGCTCGTGGAGCTGGCCGGCGCCGCCCACCTGGCCCCGGCCGACCAGCCGGAACGCCTGACCGCCGCGCTGCTCGCCCATCTGCCCGCGACGCCCGGGATGCGGGTGCGGCGCGAGGTGCTGGGCGACGCGCACGTGGACCGGGCGGTGGCCCGTACCACGCCGTTCACCAGGGACTTCCAGGACTTCATCACCCGCTACGCGTGGGGCGAGATCTGGACCAGGCCCGGCCTCGACCGGCGTGCCCGCAGTTGTGTCACGCTGACCGCGCTCGTCGCCGGCGGCCACCTGGAGGAGCTGGCCATGCACGTACGGGCGGCGCTGCGCAACGGGCTGACCCCGGACGAGATCGGCGAGGTGCTGCTGCAGAGCGCCGTCTACTGCGGCGTGCCGGCCGCCAACGCCGCCTTCGCCGTGGCCCAGCGCGTCCTGTCGGAGGAGTGACCCCAACCTTGTGCGGCAATCGGTGACGGCGAGGTCACGCTACGGCCATACTGCTGTGCGTATCCAGGCGTGGTCCGCACCCCACCCTCACTGATGGGCTCGCAGCGACGCGAGCTACTGCGAAGGGGTTACCCATGTCACAACGCTCATTGCCGGACGTGAGCTGGTTAAGCGGCGCTCCCGGCGAGTGGCCCGGCCTCAGGAACAAGGTCACCTACCCGTCACGGGCGCAGGTCCTGGAGCTGTCGGTGCAGCTCTCGCGGCCGGTGCCGGGCCACATCGTCGAGTTCGGCGTCTGGAAGGGCTACTCCACCCGGGTCATCAGGGACGAGCTGTGGCGGGCCCGGCTGTGGGAGCGCCGGCAGCGGCGCAAGCGCATCTACGCCTGCGACTCGTTCGAGGGGCTGCCGGAGGGCTACGAGAACCTGCCGGCCGGCACCTTCGCGACCCCCGTGCCGCGGCTCAACGGCGTGCGGGTCGTCAAGGGGTTCTTCGCCGAGTCGCTGACGCCCGCCCTCGCCGCCGAGGTGGGCCTGGTCAGCCTGGCGCACCTGGACGCCGACCTCGAGTCGGCCACCTCGTGCGCGCTGGACTGGCTGACGCCGCTGCTCGCCGACGGCGCCCTGCTGCTGTTCGACGAGTTCTACGGCGAGGACCCGGCCGAGTGCCGGGCCTTCGTGGACTGGAGCGCGCGTTCGGGGGTGCGGACGACGCTGCTCGCGCTGTTCGGCAGGGAGCCGAGCGGCAAGGGCGGCATGACCGACCGGCGGGCGCTGTTCCAGGTGATCGGCAGGAGGCAGCTCAGGAAGGCTCCGCCGCTGCCGCCGGTCCGGCTCCGGCGCCGGTTGGCGTCTCGCTGGTGAGCCAGCCGGCGTAGCGGGAGGCGAGCAGGCCGGGCAGCCCGCCGGTGTGCACGAACACCACCCGCGTGCCCCTGGGCGCCTCGCGTACGGCGGCGAACAGGCCCGCCATGGCCTTGGCCGTGTAGACCGGGTCGAGCAGCAGGGCCTCCGTCCGCGCCGCCGCCCGTAGCGCGTCCAGGGCCGCGCCGGTCGGCTCGCCGTACGCCTGCCCGGCCCGCGCGGTGTCCAGGCGGCAGCGGCCTCGGGGCGCGGGCAGCCCGGCGAGGGCGGCGGCCTCGGCGGCCAGCTCCTGGACCGCGTCCGCGAGGCCGGGCCGGGCGCCGACGTCCACGCCGAGCACCTTGCCGTGGTCGCCGAGCCCGGCCGCCAGCCCGGCCTGCGTGCCGCCCGAGCCGGCGGCGACCACGACCAGGCCGGGGTCCAGGCGTTCGGCGAGCTCGCGGCCCACGTCCACGTACGCGGCGGCGCCGAGCGGTGACGAGCCGCCGATGGGGATGGCGTACGGCCGCCGGCCCCGCGCGGCCAGCGCCCTGGCGTGCTCCTGGATGGCGGCCTCGGTCTCGGCGTACGGCAGCGGCCCGCCGTCCAGCCAGTGGATGCCGGCGCCGAGCACGCGGTCGAGCAGCAGGTTGCCGCTGTCGTCGCCGGGCGTGAGCAGCAGGTCGCAGCCCATCCCGGCGAGGTTGGCGGCGGCGGCCGTCATCCGGGCGTGGTTGCTCTGCGCTCCCCCGCCGGTCACCAGGTGGTCGCAGCCCTTGGCCTGGGCGTCGGCGACGATGGCGGCGAGCTTGCGCGCCTTGTTGCCGCCGCCCGCCAGGCCGGTCAGGTCGTCGCGTTTGACCCACAGGTCCTCGGGGCCGAGGCCGAGGCGGCGGGCCAGGCGGGGCAGCGGGTGCAGCGGGGTCGCGGGAACCGGAAGGATCACCGGCCCATGGTGTCCGGGAGGCGGCGGCCCGGGCAAGCGGATGTGCGATGTTGAGCGGATGGTGAGCAGTTCGCGACCGGCCTGCGGGGTATCCTGCCCATATGGGGGGTTTTGCGCTGCTTTGTTGCTCACCGTGCGTGAGCGGGGAAGCGAGCGGCTGAGCCGGTGCGGGAGCACACCGCGCCCCGGCCGGGCCGGGCCGGTCTGGACGACCTGCTGATCCAGGCCATCACCGACGCGGGGGCGCACATCGGCACCGTCTACCTCCTGGCCGACGACGGCCGGGTGCTGCTGATGGACGTCCAGCTCGGCATGCCCGAGCCGATCGCCATGTCCTGGGCCAGGCTCCGGGTCGGCGATCCCGTGCCGGTCTCCAGGGCCGTACGCGAGGACCGCCTGGTCTGGGTCTCCGGGCGGGAGGACCTCGCGCGGCAGTTCCCCTCGGCGGCGCTCTCGCTGCCGTACCACTTCTCGGCCGCCGTGCGCCCCATCCACGGCGGCGGGCGCGTCTGGGGCGCGCTGATGCTGGTCTGGCCCGCGGGATATTCGCTCACGCTGTCACGGGAGCAGCGCGACGTGATCGACGCGAGCTCCTCCGCCGTCGCCCGCCTGCTCCAGCGGGAGGCCGACCGCGGCGAGCCGATCACCCCGGGGCCGCGCCCGCGCACCCTCAACCCCCGCCCCGCCCGCGCCGCCGACACCGGCTCCCAGCTCATCGCGCTCGCGGCACTGAACCGGCTGCCCGAGGGCTACTGCTCGCTCGACGTCGAGGGCCGCATCTCGCTCATCACCGCGCCGGCCGCCGACCTGCTGTCCGTCTACACCTCCGAGCTCCAGGGCGAACGCCTCGGCGAGGCGCTGCCCTGGCTCGACGACCCTCTCTACGAGGACCTCTACCGGTCGGCGGTGGTCAGCGGCCAGGTCACCGCGTTCACCGCCCGCCACCCGTCGGGACGACTGGTCACCTTCCGGCTCTTCCCCGGCCTGACCGGCGTCACCCTGCGCATCACGCCCGGCGGGCAGGACCACGACCCCGCCGAGCGGACGCCGCCCCACGAGATCGGGCGGCCGACCCGCATCATCGCCCTGCACGAGATGCTGCACCTCGCGACGACGCTCGCGCGGGCCGTCACCGCGCAGGAGGTGATCGACCTGGTCGCCGACCACGTCATGCCCGTCTACGACGTCCAGGCGCTCGCCATCCTCACCGCCAGGGGCGGGCGGATGCGGGTGGCCGCCTCACGCGGCTACACCCGGCAGGCCGTCGCCGAGCTGAACGGGCGGCCGGTGATCCCGCCGTCGCCGGGGTGGGACGGGTTCGACGCCACCCGGCCGGCCTTCTTCGAGAGCTGGGACGAGCTGCGGGAGACGTACCCGGAGGCCATCGACCCCGACGACATGGACGCGTGCGCGTTCCTGCCGCTGGTGACCTCGGGGCGGCCCATGGGCACCTGCATCCTCGCCTACGACCGGCCGCACCGCTTCGACTCCGACGAGCGGGCCACGCTGACCGCGCTCGCGGGACTGATCGCGCAGGCGTTCGAGCGGGCCCGGCTCTACGACGTCAAGCACCAGCTCGCCCAGTGCCTGCAGTCGAGCCTGCTGCCGCACACCCTGCCGGAGATCCCCGGGCTCGACCTCGCCGCCCGGTACGTCCCCGCCACCCCCGGCATGGACATCGGCGGCGACTTCTACGACCTGATCCGGCTCAGCGACACCCAGGCCGCGGCGGTCATCGGCGACGTCCAAGGGCACGACGTGACCGCCGCCGCCCTCATGGGGCAGGTGCGCACCGCCATCCGGGCGCATGCCAGCACCGGCGCCTCCCCCGGCGAGGTGCTGGCGCACACCAACCGGCTGCTCATCGAGCTCGCCCCCGACCGCTTCACGAGCTGCCTGTACGTGAGCCTCGACCTGGAGCGGCACACCGCCTGCCTGGCCGGCGCCGGCCACCTGCCGCCGCTGCTCGGGCGGCCCGGCGAGCCCACGCGCGTCGTCGACAGCGCCGCCGGCCTGCTGCTGGGCATCGACCCCGAGGCCGAGTACGCCACTCTCGACCTCGACCTGCCGCCCGGCAGCGTGCTGACCCTCTACACCGACGGCCTCATCGAGCAGCCGGGCCTGGACCTCGGCGAGGCCATCCGCCGGCTGGCCGCCCGTTTCAACCCCACCGAGGACGGGCCGCTGGCGGACCTGGCGGACTCGCTCATCGAGCCGGCGGCGCTGGAGCAGCGCGGCGACGACATCGCCGTCCTGCTGCTGCGCTGCGCCCCCACCGGCCCCTGACCCGGGCCGGCCGCATGGGGGCGGAGCGGGAGGGGAATGCCCTTCTACGCCCCTGCACCCGCCTGCCGCCGGGAGGCTGACCCGTGGCCACGACCCTGACGTCCGCGGAGGAGGCGGGGCGCTGCCTCGCCACGCCCGCCGCGTACACCGACGAGGCCCGCCTGCACGAGGCCCTGGCGCTGCTGCGCCGCGAGTCGCCCGTGCGGCGGGTGGAGGCCGACGGCTACCGGCCCTTCTGGGCGGTGACGCGCCACGCCGACGTGCTGGAGATCGAACGGGACAACGCGCTGTGGCTGAGCGCGCCGCGGCCGGTGCTGCGCCGGGCCGAGGTGGACGCCGCACTGGAGGCGCATCGGGCGCGCGGCGACGGGCTGAAGACGCTCGTCCACACCGACGACCCCGAACACCGGGAGCTGCGCGCGATCGGCGCGGACTGGTTCAGCCCGAAGGCGATGCGCGAGCTCCAGCCGCGGGTGCGGGAACTCGCCAGGCGGTACGTCGACCTGCTGGCCGAGCACGGCGGCCGGTGCGACTTCGTACGGGAGGTCGCCGCGCACTATCCGCTGCGCGTCATCCTGTCGCTGCTGGGGCTGCCGGAGTCGGACTTCCCGCTGATGTTGCGGCTGACGCAGGACCTGTTCGGCCAGGACGACGACAGCCGGCGGCGCGGCGGCGAGGAGGCGGCGGCCCACACGTCGGTGCTGGCGGACCTGCTCGGCTACTTCCGCGAGCTGACCGCGGCCCGCCGCGCCCGTCCGACCGGCGACCTGGCCTCGGCCATCGCCAACGCCCGGGTGGACGGCCGGCCGCTGAGCGACGCCGACGCGGCCTCGTACTACGTCATCATCGCCACGGCCGGGCACGACACGACCACCTCCACCATCGCGGGCGGGCTTGAGGCGCTCGTCCGGCATCCGGGCGAGCTGCGGCGGCTGCGGGAGGACCCTGGGCTGCTGGCATCGGCCGCCGAGGAGATGATCCGCTGGGTGAGCCCGGTGAAGGCGTTCATGCGGACGGCGGCGGCCGACACCGCCGTGCGGGGGACGCCGATCAGGGCCGGTGAGTCGGTGCTGCTGTCGTACCCGTCGGCGAACAGGGACGAGGAAGTGTTCGACGACCCGTTCCGCTTCGACGTGGGCCGGACGCCGAACCGGCATCTGGCGTTCGGGGCGGGGGTGCACTACTGCCTGGGGGCCGGGCTGGCGCGGATGGAGATCCAGGCGCTGTTCGCCGAGCTGGTCCCCCGGCTCGCGGAGGTCGGGCTGGACGGCGAGCCCGCCTGGCTGGCGACGACGTTCGTGGGCGGGCTGAAGACCTTGCCCATCCGGTACGCGCTGCGCTGACCCGGCGCTCAGCGGTGGTCGCGGCGTAGCGGGTGGTCGGGCGGCACCTCCACCAGGACGAGGCGGTGGCCGTCCGGGTCGGCGATCCACAGCTCGACCAGCCCCCACGGCTCGCGGCGGGCCTCGCGCAGCACCTCCACGCCGGCCTGACGCAGGCGGGCCTCCTCGGCGGCCACGTCGCGCACCTGCAGCCAGAGCGACACCCCGCCGGGCTCGTCCCCGGATCCGTCCCACTGGCCGGACAGCTCCAGGAAGCCCTGCCCGAGGAAGAACACCGTGCAGGGATGCTCGGGCGGGCCGAACTCGCGGTAGACGGCCAGGCCCAGGGTCTCGGCGTAGAACCGACGGCTGCGCGCGGGGTCCCGCGGGCGCAGCAGCACCCGGCTGCTCAGCACGTCCATGCCGCACCCCTTCCCGCCGTGCGGGACCCCCAAGCCCCACCCGGTGAACCTCGAACCGCTCGCCCGTTTCCACGTGGAGCTCGACCCGATCCTCGACCTGGGCGCGACGCACTGGGGCAACCGCCGGGTGGTCACCATCGCGGGCGGCTCGTTCGAGCGGGCCCCGGCTGTCCGGGCGGATGCTGTCCGGCGGCGCGGACTGGCAGGTCGTGCACGCCGACGGCACCATCAGCATCGACACCCGCTACACGCTGCGCACCCACGACGGCGCGCACCTCTACATCACCACCAGCGGCGTCCGGCACGGCCCGCCCGAGATGCTCGACCGGCTGGCGAGCGGCGAGGACGTCGATCCCGCCGAGTACTTTCCGGCTGTTCTGCCGCTTCGAGACGGGCGACGAGCGGTATCACTGGCTCAACAGGACGCCGCCCGCGGCCTCCGCGGCACGCGCGGCGTCCGCCGTCCGTTACGACGCCTACATCCTCACCTGACCCCCCCACCCCTCTTGGGAGCCGCCATGCCGAAGCTCGACCGCCCGCCGCTGTCCGTCGTCGTCGAGCACGACGCGCCCATGCCGATGCGCGACGGGACCGTCCTGCGCGGCTCCGTCCACCGTCCCGCCGACGGCGGGCCGTTCCCCGCGCTGCTGGTGCGCACGCCGTACGGGGAGCAGACGTTCCGGTCGGTGCCGGTGATCCCGGCGCTCCAGGCGGGCTTCGCGGTGGTGCTGCAGCACTGCCGGGGACGCGGCAGCAGCGACGGGGAGTTCCGGCCGTGGCGGGACGAGGGCGCCGACGGCCACGACACGATCGCCTGGATCACCGGGCAGCCGTGGTCGAACGGCGAGGTGGTGATGAGCGGGATGTCGTACCTGGCGGGCTGCGCGCTCCAGGCCGCCGCCACCCGGCCGCCGGGGCTGAAGGCGGTCGTCGCGCAGATGACGCCGCACGACTTCCACGACGGCCTGAAGTACCACGGCGGCGCGTTCGCGCTCGGCTCGGCGCTGAACTGGGGGGCGCTGCAGGCGATGCTCGGGTTGCTGCACGCCATGGAGGCGGGCGGGAAGGCGGGCGAGGACGCGGGCGCCGCGTTCGGCGCGCTGCTCCCGGTGCTGGGCGACCAGGGCACGGCGGCGCGCACGCTGCCGGTACGCGACATCCCGGGCATCCCGTGGTGGCGGGACTGGACGGGGCATCCGGAGCGGGACGCGTACTGGGAGGATCTGGCCGAGACCCTGCGGCACGACCGGATCGAGGTGCCGGTCATGCACGTGGCGGGCTGGTTCGACCTGTTCCTGGCCGGGACGCTGGAGAACCACCGCCGCCTCGGCGGGCCGCTGGTCATCGGGCCGTGGACGCACCTCGCGCCCGGCGCGTCGGGTGCCGGGCGGCTGGACTTCGGGTTCGGGGCGCAGGCCGGGACCATCCGGCTCGAACAGCGCCAGCTCGCCTTCCTCAAGGGCGAGGACACCGGCCCGGCCGTGCAGATCTTCGTCATGGGCGACGACGTGTGGCGGGAGGAGGAGTCCTGGCCACTGGCCCGTGCCGTGGAGACCCGCTACCACCTGCACGCCGACGGCCTGCTGTCGCCCGCTCCCCCCGCGTCGGACGAGCCGCGTACGTTCGTCTTCGACCCGCGCGACCCCGTGCCGACGACCGGCGGGCCGCTGCTGCTGGCCGACCCCACCAACGTCGGCCCGCAGGACCAGCGGGACGTGGAGCGCCGGCCCGACGTGCTCTGCTACACGACCGAGGAGCTGACGGCCGACGTCGAGGTGACCGGGCCGGTGACGGTGACCCTGCGCGCCGCGACCTCGGCGGCGGGCACCGACTGGACGGCCAAGCTGGTGGACGTGTACCCGGACGGGCGGGCCATGAGCGTCATCGACGGCATCACGCGTACCTCGACCTCGTCGGGGACGTACCTGATCGACCTGGTGGCGACCAGCCAGGTCTTCAAGGCCGGGCACCGGATCCGGGTGGAGATCTCCAGCTCGAACTTCCCGCGCTTCGACCGCAACCCGGGCACCGGGCGGCCCGCCGCCGAGGCCGGGGAGGCCGACCTGGTGGTGCAGCGCCAGCGGGTGTTCCCGGACTCCTTCCTCACCCTCCCGATCGTCCCCCGCTGAGCGGGAAACCCCTGACGCGGCAGTCGGGGCGGGCCCGTCACAGCGGGCCCGCCCCGACATGCGTCGTCATTTCTTGAACGCGTCCTTGACCTTCTTGCCCGCGTCCTTGACCTTCTCGCCCGCCTGCTTGAGGCCGCCCTCGGTCTGGTCGGCGCGGCCCTCGGCGCGCAGTTCCTCGTCGCCGGTCACGTCTCCCAGGTTCTCCTTGGCCCGGCCCTTGAGCTCCTGGGCCTTGTTCGAGACCTTGTCCTCGGCGCTCATATGTGTGCCTCCCTTGTCGTGCTGGGCTGTCATTTCTCAGCGAGCACTTCCTCTTTCCCGGCAGCGCGGTGGGAAACCCGTGTCCGCGTTCAGTCCACGTCCACGTCGTCGAGCAGGCGGAGCAGGCGGGAGAGCACGCGGAGGCAGGCGGCGATGTCGGCGTCGGACAGATCGCCGCCGATCCGGCCGAGCACCGCCCGTTCCCGGGCGAGAACGGCGTCGATGGCGGCCTGCCCCTCCTCGGTGAGCCGGACGAGGGAGGACTTCCGGTGCGCCGGGTTGGGGGCGAACGCCACCAGGCCGCGCGCCGCCGCGTCGTTGGCCGTGCGCTGCACGAACTGCCGGCTCAGCGCCTGCTCCCGCCCCATCTGCGGCACGGTCATGGGCCCGTGCTCGCGCAGCAGGTGGAGCACGGCGCGTACGCCGACCGACAGGCCCTCGATGGGGGCGTCCTGCTCGACCTTGCGCTGTGCCCGCCGGTACAGCGGCCCGACCAGGTCGAACACCTCGGTCAGGCGGTCGGTGGGCCGTACGGGATCTGTTCCGTTCACCCCGCCATCATGACACCTGGGTTGTCATCATGGCGAGAAAGTGACACCTTGGTTGTCATGAACGACCTCTTCCGGCTCGACACCGGAGGCTCCGGCCCGCCCCTCGTCCTGCTGCACGGCGGCTTCCTCGACCACGGCATGTGGGCCGACCAGATCCCGTACTTCGCCGGGCGGCACCGGGTGATCGCGCCCGACGCCCGCGGCCACGGCCGCTCGGCCAACGCCACGGGCCCGTACCGGCTCGCCGACGACCTCGCCGGCCTGTTGCGCCACCTGGACGCCGGCCCCGCCGTCCTGGCCGGCGTCTCGATGGGGGCGAGCGTCGCCGTGGACACCGCGCTTGAGCACCCGGACCTGGTCCGGGCCGTGGTCGTCACCGGCGCCGGCACCTCCGAGCCGTACTTCACCGACCCCTGGACCGTCCAGGCCATGTCCTCCTGGCACGCGGCGATGGCGGCCGGCGATTTGGAGGGCTCGATCGACGGGTTCATGGCCTTCGCCGCGGGCCCGCACCGCGCAGAGTCCGACCTCGATCCGCAGGTCACGGCCCGCCTGCGCGCCATGGCGAGGACCACCATGGCCAAGCACGCCGCCGGCGAGCCAGTCAGCCTCGTCCCGGTCCGCGACACCTGGGAGCGCGTCCCCAAGATCGGCGTCCCGGTCCTCGCCGTGCACGGCGCGCTCGACTCCCCCGACCACCTCGCCATGGCCGCGCGCCTGGCCGCCGAGGTCCCCGACGGCCGGGAGGCCACCGTCGAGGGCGCGGCGCACTATCCCAACATGGAACGCCCCGGCGTCTACAACGAGATCGTCGGGGCGTTCCTGGACGGGTTGCGACGCTGACGGCCAGACGGCGTCCACGTGAGGTCGCCGCGGGCGCGCAGCCCGCGTACCGAGCCGTTCTTCCAGGCCCAGGGCGGGCAGCACGTGCACCACGTCCCGTTCGGGGCGAGGGCCCTTTGCTAGGCCCGGAGGTCGGATGACTGGTCGTCGGCGCTCGTGAAGAGGGTCCTGCGGGCCAGGACGCCGATGATCAGGGCCGCCGCCACCAGGACGGCGGCGGCCCACGCGGGCGAACGGTGACCGAGGCCGGCGGCGAGGGCCAGGCCGCCCAGGGCGGGCCCCACGGCGGCGCCCACGTTGAGCGCGGCCGTGGCGAAGGAGCCGCCGAGCGACGGCGCGCCGGACGCCGCGTACAACGCCCGCGCGATGAGGGCCGAGCCGACGGCGAACGCGAGCGCCCCCTGGACGAAGGCGAGCAGCACGGCGGCGGCCGGGCTGCCGGCCGTGGCGGCCAGCAGCGCCCACCCGGCGAGCAGCGCGATCCCGCCCCCGGCGAGCAGCGCCACCGGCCTCGTGTCCGACAGCCGGCCCGCGACGCTCACCCCCGCGAACGAGCCGAGCCCGAACAGCGCCAGCACCGCCGGCACCCAGCCCGCCGCCAGCCCGGCCACCTCGGTCACCAGCGGGGCGAGGTAGGTGAAGACGCAGAAGGTGGCGGCGTTCACGAGCGCGGCCAGGACCAGCACCACGACCACCCGTGCCTCGCCCAGCACCCGCGCCTCCCCCCGGACACCGCGTGCCACCGCCCCGTTCGCCTCGGGGATCCCGCGGAGGACGGCGTACAGCGCCGGGAGGCAGGCGAGCGCCACCGCCCAGAAGGCCGCGCGCCAGCCGAACATCTGCCCGAGCACCGCCCCGCCCGGCACCCCCGCTACGCACGCCAGCGTGACGCCGCCGAGCAGGACCGACGTGGCCCGGCCCTTGGCGTCCGGCGGCACCATGGCGACGGCCGCCGCCAGCCCCACCGCGAGGAAGCCGGCGTTGGCGACCGCGGCCAGGACCCGCGTCACCAGCAGCACGCCGAAGTCGGCGGTGACCGCGCCGACCACGTGCACGAGCACGAACACGACAAGGAACGCCGTCAGCGCCCGCCGTCGCGGCCAGCGCATGCCCGCGACCGCCATCAGCGGCGCCCCGACGATCATTCCGGCGGCGAAGGCCGACGTCAGCGCCCCCGCGGCGGAGACGGAGACGCCGAGGTCACGGGCGAGGTCCGGGACGAGGCCGGACAACATGAATTCCGAGGTCCCCTGCGCGAAGACAGCCAGCGCAAGGACATAAAGGGCCAAAGGCATGAGTTGCGACTCCACAGCCACGTCGAAGAACGACCCCGGCACGATGGGCTCGGGGTTCCGGTCCGTACGACGGTGATCCGGTGGCTGGAAAGGCGCAGCCCACGACGGCCCGGACGGCGGAGAGCGGACGCGGGCGCGACGGCATGCTGCGGGACGCCACCGGATGACCGGTGGCTAGAGTCTTGACGCCTCAGGGCCGGACGACATGATCACACCCTAGTGAGGGGCCCGGCCGGGCGTCCAACCGATTCCGCCCGGCCCTGAGCTCACGGGGGGTACTTCCCCGTCGCGGACGAGGGACCGTAGCCCCCGGAGGCGGAGAAGGACGCCCGCCACTCCCCCCTGCTGCGCGGCGTGGTGACGGTGAACCTGCCGGAGGGGTTGCCGGTGCACGCTGAGCAGCATCGCCGTGGCCGGGTCGTCGTACCTGGTCGACGCGGCGAGCTGGGCGATCCGGAGGGCGGCGGCCTCGTCCCGCTGCCGGGAGCCGGCCCGGTCCTGGGCGACGGCGACGGCGGTGGCGGCGAGGACCAGCGCCATGAGCGCGGCCATGACGCCCGCCGTCCGCCTGCGCCGCCGCAGCCGGGCGCGGGTCCTGGCGGCCGACTCCGCCAGGAAGGCGTGCTCCAGCGAGTTCGGCCGGAGCAGCCCGCCGCCGCTCTCGGCCCAGGCCAGGGCGTCGCGGAGGGCCGTACCCCGGTACAGGTCGTCGGGTTCGCGGCCGTGGTCGTCCCACAGGCGGGCCGCCGCGCCGAGCGGGCCGTGCACCGCCAGGCCGGGCCGGTCGGCCTCGATCCAGCCGCGCAGCCGGGGCCAGGCACGCATCAGGCCGGCGGCGGCCAGGGTCACGGCGTCGTCGCGGCGTACCAGCAGGCCCTCGCCGGCGAAGCCGTCCAGCACGCGGGCCACCGCCTGCGGGTCGGTGGTGGGGTCGGACAGCTCGTGCACGTACGCGGTCCGCAGCGCGCCGTCGGCGCCGTCGCCTGGGAGGACGAGGCGCAGCAGGACGCGCGGCACGACCTCCCTGTCCTCGGGGCCCAGCTCGCTGTAGACCTGCTCGGCCAGCTCGGCGGGCGAGGGCTCGACGGCCGCCGCCGGGCGGAGCAGACCGGCGGCGGCCCGGCTCCCCTGCCGGAGCAGCCGGTCCGTGTCGTCCGGCCGATCGGGAACCGCCTCCGGATCACGAGCAACGGGCCCGAGGGTGGAGCCGGTGGCGGGTGGGGTGGGCGGCGGTGGGCCGGGGGATCGGGGAGCGAACTCGTCCGGGAGGCCCCGGGCGCCGCCCTGGCGCGGTGACGGCTCGGGGTAGGCGAGGAGTTCCGGGTCAGAGAGGAGTTCCGGGTGGGCGATGAGCTCCGGGTGGGCGAGGACCTCCGGATGGGCGAGGACCTCCGGATGGGCGAGGACCTCCGGCTTGGCGAGAGCGTCCGGGGTCAGCAGGGTCTCCGGGAGCAGCCGCTTCGGGGCCCAGCCGCCGACCAGGCGGAGCAGCAGCGTCGCGGCGTCCGGCCGGGTGTCGGCGTACAGCGACATCGCCGCCTCCACCAGCTCCCGCAGCCCCGGCAGCGGCACGACGGAGAAGTCCGGCCGGTGGTTCAGCACCCGGTAGCGCACCAGGGTCACGTCGCCGCCGCTGTCGCCGGCGAACGGTGAGCGCCCACTGGCCGCGTACAGCAGCACCGCTCCCCACGCCCACACGTCCACGCCGGTCCCGCCGCGCTGGCCGGCCAGCCGTTCCGGGGCCATGTACGCGGGCGTCCCGGCGGCGGCGCGGCCCTCGTTCGTGAGCGTCATGCCGTCGGCGTGGGCGATGCCGAAGTCGATCAGGCGCGGCCCGTCGGGCCCGAGCAGCACGTTGTCCGGTTCGAGGTCGCGGTGCACGATGCCCGCCCGGTGGACGCTGGTGAGCGCGGTGGCCATGCCGACCGCCAGCCGGTGCAGCGAGTCGTCGTCGAGCGGCCCGCCGGTCTCGACCGCCCGCCGCAGGTTGGGGCCGTCGACGTACTCGCTGACGATGTACGGCGGCAGCGCGTCCAGATCGGCCTCCAGGACGCGCGCCGTGCAGAAGGACGCCGCCCGCCGCGCCGCCACGACCTCCTTGGCGAAGCGGGAGCGCATGTCCCCCTGGTCGAGGTACTCCTCCCGGAGCGCCTTGATCGCGACCCGCCGCCCGGCGCGGTCGTACCCCTCGTAGACAACCCCCTGCCCGCCCGCTCCGAGACGCCTGACCAGCCAGTAATCCCCGAGCTGTCGCGGGTCTCCCGGGAGAAGGAGCCCCATGTCCTCGCAGAGGCCGCGACGGGCCCCGGTGATACCGGAGGTGTGGTCAGGAGTAGAAGTGCATGACGACCGCGAGGCCGACGAAGTGCATGAGCACCACGGCGACGATGAGCGCGACGAACACGAACTTGGCCGGGCCGTGCTCGAAGTGCTTGCCCTCCTTCAGCGGCCGCAGCTTGGCCTGGCGCTCGGCGATGCGCTCCTCCAGCGGCTTGCGGTGAAACACGGCGGTCCTTCCCGGCGATTGGTTTGCGCACTCATGGTTGGGAGGCTAATAGTTGGTACACAAAGGAAACTACCAGAGGCCACCGGAGGTCCCCTCATGGAGTACGCGACAGAGGTGGCGGACGTGACGGAAATCACGGACCCGCTGGCGCTGGAGCGGCAGGTGTGCTTCGCCCTCAGCATCGCCTCGCGCAGCGTGATCGGCATCTACCGGCCGCTGCTGCACCCCATGGGCCTCACCCATCCGCAGTATCTCGCGATGCTCGCGCTCTGGCAGCACGAGCCGCTGTCGGTGAAGGAGCTCGGCGAGCTGCTCCAGCTCGACCCCGGAACGATGTCGCCACTGCTGAAGCGGCTGGAGGCGCTGGGCTACGTCCGCCGCGAGCGCAACAGCAAGGACGAGCGCGCCCTGTCGGTCACCCTCACTCCCGAGGGCAGGGCGCTGCGGGCGGAGGCGGAGAAGATCCCGCCCGCCATCGTCTCCCGGCTCGGCATGGACCTCGACGAGCTGCAGGACCTGCACCAGGCGCTGACCCGCCTCACCGCCGCCGCCCGGCGCCCGTCGCAGGCGTGAACGACGGCGTGCCGCTGGAGCGGCGGATGACTGGATTGCTGGTCGGTGCCGTCTTCGGCGCCGTCTTCGTCGTCGTCAACGCGCACGCGCCGCTGAACGGCGTGGTGGCGACGTTCCTCAGGGTGGCGGCCTGCCTGGCCGCCGCCGCGGTCGCCGCGATGTGGTTCACCACCGCGCGCGGGCGGCGGGCCCGGGAGGGCGGCGGCGGGGCGATGTTCGGCCGCGGTTATCTGGCGGTGGTGGCGGCCGAGGTGCTGCTGCTGTTCGGGGGGCTGCGGGTGCTCGCCGCGTGGGGACGTCCCGAGCAGGTCAACGTGGCGTGGATCGCCGTGGTGGTGGGCGTGCACTTCGTGGCGCTGGCGCCGATCTGGCGGACGTGGGACATCGCGGTCCCAGGGGTGCTGCTGGCCGGGCTCGGGGCAGCGGGCTTCGTCATGGCCGGGACGGCGGCGGTCGGCTGGGTGCCGTTCGTCAGCGGCGTGCTGTCGGGGGTGACGCTGCTCGCGGGGGCGGTCGCCGTGGGGTGGCGCACGATGGCCTCGGCGGCCGGGACGGCCGCCTGACCGCGCGGCGACGCCCATATACCCCCTACCCCTATAATTCCTGACTTCGACCCCCTGAGGAGAGTCATGGAACACAGCGGTCATGATCACCCAACCCCCGGGCCTCGCTCGGCCACCTGGGCCATGGCGGCGCAGGCGACCCTGCACTGCCTGACCGGCTGCGCCATCGGCGAGGTGCTCGGCATGGTCATCGGCACCTGGCGCGGCCTGCCCGGCCTGACCACCGTCGTGCTGTCCGTGGCGCTCGCCTTCGTCTTCGGCTACGCGCTCACCATGCGCGGCGTGCTGCGGGCCGGCGTGGGCCTCCGTACCGCGCTGAAGGTCGCGCTGGCCGCCGACACCGTCTCCATCGCGGTGATGGAGGTCCTCGACAACGCGGTCATGCTGCTCGTGCCGGGCGCGATGAACGCGGGCCTGGACAGCGGCCTGTTCTGGGCGGCGCTGGCGGGCTCGCTGGTGACCGCCTTCGTGCTGACCACACCCCTGAACAAGTGGCTGATCGGGCGCGGCAAGGGGCACGCCGTCGTCCACCGATACCACCACTGACTCCTCGTTGAACGCGCCCGCCGCCACGGGCGTACCTCCCTATGGGCCGCCCACCGGACAGGGAGACCACGAGGAGGCTGAGTGGCCGTGCCAACAAGGGCCGCGCGCGCGGCGGCGCTCACCACGGCGCTCGCTGCGGCGCTGGCCGTCGCCGTGGCGGCCGTCCACCCCGGCGCCGCCCTCGCCGAGCCGACCCCCGCCCAGGCCAGGGCCAAGCTGGTGAAGCTCAACGAGCAGGCGGACCAGCTCGTCGAGCAGTACAACCAGGCGAACGAGACCTACCGGAAGGCCCGCGCCAAGTACGCGGCCCTCGACGCCGAGATCGGCCGCAGGGACGCCGCTGCCGCCGCCCTGCGCCGCGACCTCATGGCGGCCGTGGTCAGCGACTACCAGATCGGCTCCCCGGACGGCTGGGCCAGGCTGATGGGCCAGGGCAACCCGGAGGCGCTGCTCGGCGGCGTGGCCTCGCTCGACGAGATCGCGCGGGCGCGGGCGGCGAAGCTGCGCGCGTACGAGGCCGCCGACGCGGACCTGCGCAGACGGCACGCCCAGGCGAGGACCGTGCTGGCGGAGGCGGAGGAGGCCCGCGACAAGGTACGCGGCCGGCGCGACAAGGTGGACAAGATGGTCGCCGAGCAGACCAAGCTGCTGCGCCGGCTGGGCACCTTCCGCACCGGCGACCCGGCGAGCCGCGGCATCCCGTACACGGGGCCGGCCTCGGGCAGCGCTCGCGCGGCGCTGCGGTTCGCCTTCGCCCAGGTCGGCAAGCCCTACCGGTACGGCGGCACGGGGCCGGGCTCCTACGACTGCTCGGGCCTCGTCCAGGCCGCGTGGCGGGCGGCCGGGGTCAGCCTGCCGCGTACGACGTACACGCAGTGGAGCTGGGGCGCCTCCCGCCGCGTGCCCCTGACCGCCCTTCAGCCCGGTGACCTGCTGTTCAGCAGGGGCCTCGGCCACATGGGGATGTACGCGGGCAACGGCAAGATGGTGCACGCCCCGCAGACCGGCGACGTCATCAAGGTGGTCGACCTCGACGGCTACTGGCGGGGCCGCCTCGTCGGCGCCGTCCGCCCCTGACCGTCCAGGCTCTCGCGTCAGGCGGCCGACGGGGACTAACGTTCGGGGCGTGCGCGCGCTGATCTTCACCGCTCCCGGTCAGGCCGAGGTCCAGGACGTCGCTCCGCCGGAGCCGGGCCCCGGTGAGGTGGTGGTGGACGTGGAGCGGGCCGGGGTGTGCGGCACCGACGTGGAGCTGTTCACCGGCGGCATGGACTACTTCAGGACCGGCCGCGCCCGGCACCCGTTACGGCCCGGCCACGAGTGGTGCGGGCGCGTGAGCGCGACCGGGGAGGGAGTCGAGCCCGCCTGGCTGGGGCGCCGGGTCACCGGCGACACGATGCTCGGCTGCGGCCGGTGCGCCCGCTGCCGCGCGGGCCGGCACCACGTCTGCGCCGACCTGGCGGAGCTCGGCATCAGCCGGGGCCGGGCCGGCGCGCTGGCCGAGCAGGTGGCCGTGCCGGTGTCCGCGCTGCACCTGCTGCCCGAGGAGGTGGACGAGACGCTGGGCGCGCTCGTTGAGCCGGGGGGCAACGCGCTGCGCGCCGTCCGCGCCACCGGCCTGGAGCCGGGCGGACGGCTGCTGATCTTCGGTACGGGCACGATCGGCCTGCTGACGGCCCTGTTCGCGCGGGCCCACGGCATCGAGGCGCACCTGCTCGGCCGCGATTCCGGCGAGCTGGAGCGGGCCCGCGCCCTCGGCTTCGCCGGCGTGTGGACCCGCTCGTCGCTGCCGGGCCTGGCCTGGCACGCCGTCGTGGACGCGGCCAACGCCCCCGAGCTGCCCGCGCTCGCGCTCGATCTGGTGGAGCCCGCCGGGCGGGTGGTCTACATCGGGCTGGCCGCCGCCCCGTCCACGCTCGACACCCGGGGCATGGTGCTGAAGGACGTCACCGCGGTCGGCGTGCTCGGCGGCTCGGCGGGGCTGGCGGGGGCGATCTCCGCGTACGCGACCGGCGCCGTGGACGCCCGCCCCCTGGTGGCCGCCACCGTTGGGCTGGCCGGGACCGTGGACGTCCTGGCCGGCCGCCGCCCACCGGACGCCGGCCCCGGCCCGAAGATCCACATCGACCCCCGCTGCTGAGCTGCGGTCAAGGGCTCAGGGAGCGCCAGATGCGGTCGGGCAGGACGCGCGCCGCCATGGGGCGGCCGATCGGTCACCCAGCCCGGTGCGGAACACGCCCGGATGCACGGCGTCGATCGTGGTCCCCCGGTCGCGCCGGCGTTCGGCGAACGGCGGCACGGTCAGCAGGTTGCACAGCTTGGTGTCGGCGTAGGTTTGCTCCAGTTTCACGCGCGATGCGGGATCATGGAGGGGTGGCCGGGGCGTCGCAGCCGGCCGTCAGGACGAGCCGTTGCCGAGGGGTCCCCCGTGACGAGAGTTTCCCTGATCGTGCCCTGCTACAACGCCGCCAGGACCCTGCGCCTGTGCCTGGAGTCGGTGCTGGCGCAGACCCGCGTGCCCGATGAGATCGTGGTGGTGGACGACGCCAGCTCCGACGGCTCCGCCGCCCTGGCCGAGGAGCTGGGCTGCCGGGTCGTACGGCTGCCGGAGAACCGAGGCGTGTCCGCCGCCAGGAACGCCGGCGTCGCGAGCACCACCGGCGAGGTGATCTTCTTCCTGGACAGCGACGTGGCGCTGCGCCCCGACGCCGTGGCCGGCGCCCTGGCCGTCCTGGAGGCGGATCCGGGCGTGGGTTGCGTGCACGGCGTGTACGACACCGAGCCGCTCATCGACGACGGCCCCGTCGAGTGGTACCGCCTGCTGCACCAGGTGCACTGGCGGAGCCGGCACGTGGGCGAGGTCAACAGCGTGGTGTTCGCGCTGGCCGCGGTGCGGCGCGAGGTCCTGGCGGCGGCGGGCGCGCTGGACGAGAGCCTGCGCGACTGCGAGGACGTCGAGTACAGCAGCCGTCTCGCGGTCCGCACCAGGATCGTGCTGTCCGACGCCGTGGTGGGCCGGCACGACGAGGGGCACCGGCTGCTGCCGGTCCTCGGCGAGCAGTGGCGGCGGGCGCTGCCGCTGATCCCGCTGGCGCTGGCCACCGCCCGGCGCGGCGCGGCCAAGCCGGAGAACGCCAACAGCCGGGCCGGGATCCTCGCCTGCGCGCTCGCCCTGGCCTGCCTGCCGCTGGCGCTGCTGTCCCCGGCGCTGCTGGCCGTACCGGTGGCGCTGGTGGGGTGGTTCGTGGTGGCGGATCCGGGGTTGCTGCGGTTCGTGCACCGGGAGCGGGGGGCGGGGTTCACCGCCTACTTCATGGCCGTGCACCTGGCCGTGCACGTCGTGCTCGTGGCCGGGCTGGCGGTGGGCTCCCTGCGCGTGCTCCGCCCGGCCAGAACCTGAAGACGCGCGGGCGGGTCGCGTCAGGGCTTGAGCGACGCGCGGTAGACGGCGAGCGTCTCGGCGGCGGCGCGTTCCCAGCTCAGCCCCTCCCTGACCAGCCGCTCCCCGCGCCGGGCCAGCGCCCGCCGCAGCCCCGCGTCCGACATGACCTCGACGACGCCGCGCGCGATGTCGGCGGGCTCGCTGGCCCGTACGAACCGGACCGCGGGCCGCGCCGGGTCCGGCCCGATGAAGATCCGCGAGAAGCCGTCGCCGAGCACCGTGGCCCGCCCGAGCGCCATCGCCTCGGTCGCCACCAGCCCGAACGGCTCGAACAGCGACGGGAACACGCACGCTTCGGCCAGCTCGTAGTACGCCATCAGCTCCCGGGCCGGGACGAACCGCCCGGAGCACACCACCTTCCCACGCAGCCCGGTCGCCTCCGTGATGCGCCGCACGCCGGTCTCGTCGCCTTCGCCGGCGATCACCAGCCGCGCCCCGGGCACCGCCTTCACCACCTCCCGCATCGCCTCCAGGAGCTGGTAGACGCCCTTCTGCCGTTCGATCCTGCCGACGAACAGCAGCACCCGGTCCCGCTCGGCGAGCCCCAGCGACCGGCGCAGCTCCGCCGCCTCCGCCCGCAGCGCCGCCCGGTCGAAGGCGGGGTCGGCCAGCGCCGGCTCGTACGTGCCGCCGAGCGGCACCACGTCGATCGGCGTCCGCCGCCACCCGGCGGCCAGCAGCTGCTCGCGCACCTCGGGCGTGGCGACCACCACCCGCCGCGCGACGCGGGCCAGCCACCGCTCCAGCGCGGCGAACAGGTTGAACGGGTCGGTGATGCTGCGCTGCGGCGCGACGCCGTACTCGGTGGTGTGGACGTGGAAGACGACCGGCAGCCGCAGCAGGTAGTGGCAGAGCAGGCCGGCCAGGAAGTTCGTGGAGTCGTGCACGGCGACCAGGTCCGGGCGCGGGCCGCGGCGCAGCCGCCGCACGTAGCGCCAGTTGCTGGCCACCACGCGCAGCGTGAGCAGCAGGAACTCCGCCCGCCTGGTGCGGTTCAGCCGCCTGCCGCCGCCGGGGAGGCGTACGCGCGGGCGGTGCACGGCGACCCCGTCCACCCGCTCGTCCACGGGCAGGGCGCCGTCGTTCGGCGTGTGGACGGTCAGGTCGTGGTCGCGGGCCAGGTACGGGGTGATCAGCTCGACGTACCTGCCGAGTCCCGCGGTCACGTTGGGCGGGAACTGGTTGACGATGCAGGCGATTCTCATGACGTCCTTCACGAGCGGTATCTCCGGGCGGCCGTCGTCGCCACGACGGCCAGCAGGACCAGGTTGACCAGCGCGAAGCCCACCAGCCCGCCGGTGAGCCCTTCCGTGCGCACGCAGACGGCGAGCACGGCGAGCGCTGGCGGCGTGCTCACCAGCAGGCAGCCGGCCAGCACCTTCGCGCCGCGCACCCCGTCCATGGACAGCGCCACCCCGTACAGGTTGAAGGCGGTGTGCAGGCCGATGCCGAGCGCGGACAGCGCCATCAGCTCCGGCGCGTACGGGTAGGCGCCGCGCATCAGCAGGAAGAACACCAGGCTGGCGGCGAAGGAGAGCACGGCCGTCGCGGCGGCCACGGCGGGCGCCAGCCGGGCGATCCGCCGCATCAGCAGGGGTTTGTCGGTGGTGGCCATGATCGGCAGCAGCGCCAGCCCGATCCCGTCGGTGAACACCACGCCCATCAGCCGTTTGGGGAAGCCGTTGTAGACGGAGTAGACGCCCACGTCGGCCGCCGGCGCCCAGTGGTTGAGGAAGATCACGTCCACCCCGAACAGCAGGCCGCTCAGCGCGGCGATCGCGGTCACCCAGCCGCCGTGCCGGTACAGCGTCCCGGCCAGCCGCGCCGACCAGGCCCCGAGCCGTGGCCGGGCCGCCGCCACCGCCACCACGGCGAACCCGGCGTTCGTGACGATCAGCGCCGCCAGGTACGGCTCCGCCTCCCGCACGCCCAGCACCAGCAGGCAGTAGCAGGCGGCGCCCAGGTAGCAGAGCGCGACGGCCAGCTTCAGCCACGCCACGAACGCGAAGCGCTTCAGCCCCCGCAGGAAGCTCTCCGCGAGCTGGTTGACCGTCATGGACGCGGCCAGCGCCAGCCCGGCGGCCAGCGTCCCGGTGTCCACGTTCAGCGCGGCGGTGAGCAGCGGCGCGGCCAGCAGGGCGAGCCCGGCCAGTGCCGCGCTCACGGCCAGGGTGGCGAGCAGTGCCGTCGTCAGCAGCGCCGGCCGCTCCTCCGGGGCGGCGCGCGGCAGCTCCTGAAGCATGACGTAGTGGAGGCTGGTCAGCATGCCGACGGTGACGATCAGCGCGATCGACAGCACCACCGTGAAGTCGCCGAACGCCGCCGCGCCCGCCCCGCGCGCGATCACCAGCGTGGTGGCCGCGGCGATCCCGCTGGCCAGCGTGCTGACCAGGGTCGGCCCGGCCGCCCACCGGTGCGCGGCCAGCCAGCCCCGCACCCGGTCCGCGGCCCCCGTGCCCCGCGCGCCCCGGCGCTCCGGGGCGCTCAGTCCGGGCACCGCAGGTACGTCCGGCGGGCGAACTCCAGGTCCTCCGGCGTGTTCACGCCGCGCGCCTCGGCCGGGTCGGCCACCGGCACGACGGTCACCGGCCGGCCCTCCACCCGCGACAGGTGTGCCAGGAACGGCAGGAAGTTCACCTCCCCGGTGGCCGCGCCCCGTCCGGCCCCGGCCGCGTACCGGGCCCAGGCGGCCTCCAGCCCGTCCGTGGCCAGGCAGAACACGCCCACGTCGCTGAGCCCGCCGGGCCGGCACTCCTCGCCCTCCCTGGACTGCCGGACGCGGACCAGCTCGTCGCCGGACAGCTCGTACTCCACGTACGGGTCGGCCATCGCGACCAGCGGCAGTGTGATGCCCTTGCCGGGGTGCGCGGCGAGCACCGCGCGCACGGTCGCCGCCGACAGGTTCGCCTGGTCGCCCCAGACCACCAGGATCGTCTCGTACGCCGCCCAGTGGCGGGCCGCCGCGCCGAAGATCGCGTCCCCCATGCCGGTGGGCCGCTCCTGGACGCTCACCGACACCCCACCGCCGGCCAGGTCCGCCGCGGCCAGCTCACGGAACGGGCCCTCCCCGTCGGGCGAGACGACGACGTGGACGTGCCCGGTGGCCGGCCGCAGCCGCCGGCGCAGCAGATGCCAGAGCGTCACCCCGTCCGCGACCTCGATCATGATCTTCGGTACGCCGGAGCCCAGCCGGGTCCCCCGTCCCGCCGCCGGGACGACGGCGCACACCCCCCGCTCACTCACTGCCGTTCACCTCTTCTCCGACAAGGGACACCACGTCGTGCAGGTCGCCCACCCCGATCGCGCCGGGCAGCGGCGCGGCGGTGTGGACGTGCAGGGTCGCGAGGCCCGCGCCGAGCGCCGCCGCCACCCCGTGCGCGGAGTCCTCCAGCGCGACCGCCTCCGCCGGGTCCACGTCCCAGCGGCGGCAGGCCAGGCGGTAGACCTCCGGGTCGGGCTTGCTGACCGGGACGTCGTCGGCGGTCAGCACGTCGCGGAAGGCGTCCGCCAGCCCGGCGGCGGCGAGCGCCCGCTCGACGGACGCGCGGCTGCCGCCGGTCACCAGGTACGCCGTCCGCCCGCCGGCGGCGAGCCGGTCGAGCAGGAGTCGTGCTCCGGGGAAGGGCCGGACCCGCCCGGCGCGTACGTGCTCGCGGTAGAGCTCCTGCTTGCGCCGGGCCAGCCGCTCGGCCACACCGGGGTCCCCGGCCAGGCGGGCGGCGACGGCGGCCGTGCTCGCCCCGGCGTGCTCGGCATACCGGAACCCGGCCAGCCGGGACGGGACCAGCTCGGCGATCGCCTGGCGGAAGGCGGCCTCGTGCCCGGGGAAGGAGTCCAGGAGCGTACCGTCGAGGTCGCACAGCCACACCCGCCACGACCGCTCTCCGCTCATCCGGCCCGCGCCAGGGGCGTCTCGCCGAGCAGCGCGCGCAGCGCCGCCACCGTGCGGTGGCCGTCGTGCGTGCCGGGGCGGCACGGGTCCTCCAGGTCGGCGGCGATCCAGCGCGCGCCGGCCCACGTGCCCCGTTCGGCGACGGCGCGCGGCACCGCCGGTCCGCTCGCGGTGCCGTCGTGGCTGAGGATGTGGGTGATCAGGCGGCGTTCGTTGCCGGGGTCGCCCAGGTATGCCAGCGCCCGGTCCACCAGGTCGGTCGCGCTCAGCCCCTGGACGTCGTGGTCGCTGCCGACGTTGACCACGAACACCCGCGCCGCCGACCGTCCCTCGGCGACGGCCTCGGCCACGCCCTGGGTGAGGTAGCTGGGCAGCAGGGAGGAGTGCGGCGTCCCGGGGCCGTACACGACGAGGTCGCTGTCGGCCAGCGCCAGCAGTGCCTCGGGGTCGGGCGCGGCGGGGACGGCGCGGCGGGCCAGCAGGTCGCGCACCCGCTCGGCGGGCAGCCCCGCGAGCCCGGCCAGTTCGGGCCCGGTGAGCGGCGCGGGCAGCAGGAACAGGCCGGTGATGGCGGCGGCGTCCTGCGGCCCGACGATGTCGGCCTCGTCGGCCAGCACCCGCCCGTCCTGCTTGAGCGCGACGAGGTAGGCGTTCGCGCCGTCGGTGACGTTCAGCAGCCGCGCCGGGGTGGCGAACGTGCGGGCGCAGGCCCGTACGGCGGCGTTGAAGTCCTCGCCGAGCCGCAGGTACGCCCCCGCGAACACGAGGTTGCCGAGCGCGCAGTCCGCCAGGTCGAACCCGCCGGGGTCGGCGGCCAGCCGCGCGGCGAAGATCCGCAGGTCGCGCGCGACCGCCTCGGGGGCGGCGCCGGCGATCCTGTCCAGGTCGGCGAGGGTGCTGCCGGGCGGCAGACGGTGTTCGAGCAGCGCGCGGCGCGGGTCGTCGCGGCCCAGGTGCAGCAGGAGGTTCTTGCGGAAGTCGGACGGGCCGAGCATGCCGGGCAGGTAGCGGCGCAGCGCCCCGGTGGACAGGCCGTTGTCGTAGCCGTTGACGAGCAGGGCGAGGTCGAGGCCCGGCGTGCGCAGCAGGGCCCGCGCGATGCCGGCCGCGCCCCGGCCGCCGCTGAACATGGCCACCCTCATCGGGCCTCCCGGACCGGCGCGCCCTGCGCGCCTAGGTGCTCGCGTGGCTCCGGCGGGCGCAGCACGCCGCGTCGCAGCAGCCAGTGCCGCAGCCCGAGGTAGCCCACGAACAGCGCCCGGTCGCGGGCGCCGCGCCAGAACCGCCAGCCCCGGCTGCCGCCGCCCCGCTCGCGGTGCTCGATGGGCAGCTCCGTCCAGGTGTGGCCGAGCTCGGCGACGCGGGCGGTGATCTCGGTGGAGCAGTTCATGCCCGCGGACTCCAGCGGCAGCGCGCGGAACAGCGGCCCGTGCACGACCTTGAAGATGGAGTTGAAGTCGCGGTAGCGGGTGCGGTGCAGCAGGTTGCTGACCGCGCCGCTGGCGGCCGACCCCCACCGGTACGGCAGGCTGTCGGCCTTCCTGACCCGTGCCCCGGACAGCGCGAGCACGTCGCCGGCCTGGATGCGCCCGATGAAGGCGTCCAGGTTGGCGATCGGGAACTGGCCGTCGGAGTCGAGCAGCGCCACCCATTCCAGGCGGGTGGCCGCGATGGCGGCGGCGATGGCCGCGCCCGCGCCCCGGTTGCGGTCGAAGGTGACGACCGTGAGCCGCGGGCAGCCGGCCTGGAGCTCGCGCAGGATCCGGCCGGTGCCGTCGGAGCTGCCGTCGTCGCAGACGACGATCTCCCACTCGGCGACCCCGGGGTGGCACTCCAGGTAGTCGCGCCACTCGGTGACGGCCGCCGCGATGTTGTCCGCCTCGTTGTAGGCGGGGGCCGCGACCGAGATCTCGATGGGCATCGGTCACCTCCTCGGGGCGGCGCCGGTCAGGCGCTCGATCCAGCGGTCGAGGGGCAGCAGGTTGATCCCGGCGATGATCGGGACGTGCGCGAGCGTGAACCAGATCGCCGCGCCGAACGAGATCGGCCCGCCGGTGAACAGGTTGATGTGCGGGGCGTCGATGGTCTCGGGGATCGCGACCGGGTTGACCACCTGCCACATGACGTCGAGGAAGCCGGAGAAGACGATCAGCACGCCGGTGGCCATGATCTTCAGGCAGCGGCCCGGCGAGCCGCCGCCGATGCGGTAGGCGGCGGCGACGGAGAGCACGATGCCCGGATAGAGCAGCAGGTAGAGGTGGGTGTAGAAGGCGTCGCCGTGGGCGCGGGCGCCGTCGCCGTAGTAGAACCAGCTGATGCGCGGGACGAGGTAGCCGGTCAGGACCACGAACGGGACGTACAGCAGCCAGTGCAGCCGCGGCGACACCCACGGGAAGAACGCGATCGCGCAGCACAGGCAGGCGAAGGCGAGCAGCTTGGCGGCCAGTTGCCAGGCGGCCTCGATGTCGCGGGTGTGCGGGGTGGCCAGCCAGACGAAGGCGAAGCCGGCGGCGCCGGTGGCCAGGGCGATCCACCAGATGTGCGCGGCCCACGGGCGGCGGGCGTCGAGCGGGGGGTCGGGATGATTCACGTACCGGGTCCTCGGAGGTCGGGGACGGGTCGGCGGGAGCGCTCCCAGCGCAGTATGACATCCCTCTCCGCGGAGCCGGTCTCAATATGAAATTAGGTACTCGCCGGAACTTGCATCGATACTGACTGATTGTGATGCGACCTCAAAAGGCCAGCTCAGAGCATATTGAACGGCCCGTCCGAAAGAATGGAACGGTCTACTCAACTGTTTGAGCAATTCGCCTGCCTGCGATGTCAAGACCTCATGCGGAAAGGCCGGCAATGGCCGGCCTTCGCCTTCCCGCCGGGCGGTCGGCGGCCGAAGATTCAGTCAGCGCAGGTCAAGCTGATGGCTGAGCATGTGGGAGCGCTCCCGAAATCTTCGGCCGATCGGACCCGAAACCACCGTTACGGCGGACCGCAATCAGGCCAGGGCTGGCTCGCCGTCGTACCCGGGGAACATCGGCGGCAGCTCGCCGGGCGTGAGCGCCGTCGGCCCGAAGAGCCAGTCCACGTACGCGTAGTCGTGGACGTCCCGCTCGCGGAGCACGGCGTTACGCCACTCCCTCTGCTCACCGTCGTGGTGCCAGAGCCTGCCCCAGGCGCGGGCCGTGGTCAGCACCCGGCGGCAGTGCAGGGGACGGACGGCGTTGTAGGCCGCCAGGGCCGCGTCCCAGTCCACGCCCGCCGCACCGGTTGCGCCTGTGAGGCGGGCCACGTGCTCGGAGAGCACCCACGCGTCCTCGATGGCCATGACCGCGCCCTGCGCCAGGTACTGCAGCGGCGGGTGCGCGGCGTCGCCGGTGAGGGCGACGCGGCCCCGTACCCAGTCGTCGATCGGATCGCGGTCGAACATCCGCCACCAGCGGTCGCGCCACATCAGCGGCAGCCCGGCCCGCACCTGCTCGCTGGTCGCCGTGAACGCCGCGTCCAGCTCGTCGGGCGTGCCCCAGTCCTCCTCGCCGGCGAGCGCCTTCGGCGACTCGAAGACCGCGACCTGGTTGAACATCTCGCCGTGGCGCAGCGCGTACTGGACGAAGTGGCAGCGCGGGCCGACGTGCACCACCACGTCCTTCGGCTGCACGTCGAGCCGGGCGACCTGCTCGAACGGCACCGCGCCCCGGTAGGCGACGTAGGCGGAGCTGACCGGCTCGTCGTCGCTCAGGAGGCGGCGGGCCACGGAGCGGAGCCCGTCGGCGGCGAGGACGACCGCGCCCCGCTCGCGGCCACCCGCGTGCACGGCGACCGCGCCGTCCGCGGCCTGCTCGTACCCGGTGACCGTGACGTCGTTGACCAGGTCCACCCCGGCCCGGCGGCAGGCGCGCAGCAGCGTGCCGTGCAGGTCGCTGCGGTGGATCACCATGTACGGGAAGCCGTAGCGCCGCTCCACGTCCCGCAGGTCGAGCCGGGTGAGGACCTCGCCGTCGATCGCGTCGCGCATGACGATGCTCTCGGGCAGCACGCCGAGCGACGTGACCTCGTCGAGCAGGCCCCACCGGTCGAGGATGCGCGTGCAGTTGGGCGCGATCTGCAGGCCCGCGCCCACTTCCCCGAACTCGTGGGCCTGTTCGAGCACCCGGACCCGCAGGCCCTTCAGCGTGAGCGCCAGGGCGTTGGCCAGGCCGCCGATGCCCCCGCCCACCACGACGACGTCGGCGTCGCGGCCGTGTCCGACCATGTCCGTTCCTTTCCTTCAGATGCGAGCGGCAGATGCGAGCGGCTAGAGCCAGCGCGGAAGTTCGGGGGGCGGGCCGCCCGCCTCGCCGGTGACGCCGCCGGAGCCCCGGCCCGAGAGATAGGCGGCCAGGCCCGCGAGGGTCCCGGTGAGCGGGACGGGCTCCCCGGAGCCGGGGATCCGCCACGTGCCGCCGCCGCTGGCCGTGAGCGTGAGCGCCGGGCCGGGGGCGGCGGCGCGCTTGGCCGCGATGTCGGCGATCAGCGCCGCGAGGAAGTCCGCGGGCAGGTCGTCGAACGTCACCCCCGCGCCGAGGTCCACGGCGTGCACCATGACCTCGCGGGCGCGCATCCAGGGGATCTCCTCGGCGGTGACCGTACGGCCCTGCGCGGTGCGGACGTGCGCCTTCCACTGCCGCTCGTCCAGCTCGGCGAGGCGGGCGCCGAGGTCGTCCGCGGCCCGCGCCGCCCATTCCCGCAGCTCGGCGGCGGGCCTGGCGGCGCCCGCCGCGATGTCGGCGTCACGCTGCTCCGGGGAGGAGTACATGGGCCGTTCCTCGCCGGTATGCGCCCAGTGGACCAGGTTGGCCAGCGCGGCGGCGTTCGCGGCCACGTGCGCGAGCAGGTGCCTGCCGCTCCAGCCCGGCAGCGCGGTCGGCTCGTCCAGGCGCCCGTCCGGCAGCCCGGCCAGGGCGTCGAAGAAGACCGTGCTGCCCTCGGCCGTCCAGCGCAGGCTGTCGGCGCGGCTCCGGTCGCCGCTCATCGGGCCGCCGCTCATCGGGTCCTCGCTCATCGCGCGGCCGGTTCGGCGACGGCCTTGACCTCCGAGCGGCCGAGGCCGGTGATCTCGGTGGCGAGGACGCTGCCGTCGGCGAGGTAGCGGGCGGGCTTGCGGGCGTGGCCGACGCCGCCCGGCGTGCCGGAGGCGATGACGTCGCCGGGGTTCAGCGTGAGGATCGTGGAGACGTAGCGGACCAGGTCCACCGGGTCGAACACGAGGTCGGCGGTGTCGGCCTGCTGCACCTGCTCGCCGTCCACCCAGCCGGTCAGCGTGAGCGAGGGCCGCACGCCGCCCTCCAGCTCGTCCGGCGTGACCAGGTAAGGCCCGAACGGCGTGCTGGCCTCCCACGTCTTGCCCTGGAGCCACATCGGCGAGCGGTACTGCCAGTCGCGCATGGTGACGTCGTTGAGCACGGCGAACCCGGCGATGGCGGCCTCGGCCTCGGCCTCGTCCGCGCGCCGCACGCGCGCCCCGATGACGACCGCGAGCTCGGCCTCCCAGTCCACCTTGTCGGACTCCGGCGGGAGCTGGATCTCGTCGTACGCGCCGACCAGCGCCTCGGGATACTTGGCGAACAACGTCGGGTACTCCGGCAGCTCCCGCCCCATCTCGAGGATGTGGTTGCGGTAGTTGAGCCCCACACAGACGATCTTGCCGGGGTTCGGCACGACGGGCGCGAAACCGGCGAACCCGGCCACGGGCTCGCCCGCGCGGACGGCGAGCTCGGCCCGGTCGGGCCGGGCCAGCAGCTCGCCGACGTCGGCGAGCCCCAGGTCGACCAGGGTCTCCCCCTCGACCCGCACGGCGCGGGTGTCCCCCTGGTCGGTACGGATGGTGGCGAACCTCATGCCTGCGGCCTTTCAACATCGGAGCGGTCGAGGCGCAGCGCCTCGAAGATCGGGCTGTCGCTGAACCGGAAGAGGTCGAGCGAGCCGGAGTCGGAGTCGGACGCCGACGCCTCCGAACGCGCCGAGAACGGCGTCCAGGAGGGCACGACGAACAGGTCACCGCGGGTCACCGACCACGACCGGTCGCCGACGGTGATCCGGCCGCTGCCGTCGAAGACCTGGTAGACCGAGGATCCGGTCTCCCGGCGGGGCGCGGTCTCGGCTCCGGCGCGCACGCGGTGCATCTCGACCCGGATGGTGGGCAGCACGTCGCCGCCGGTGGTGGGGTTGGTGTAGCGGACGGCGGCGTGGCCGGGCTCGACGGTGCCGGCGTGCCCCTCGGCCTCCAGCGCGAGCTGGTCGGCGAGGGCGCGGTCGGTGTCGGCCCACCGGTAGGCCAGCAGCGGGGACGAGGTCTGCGCGCCGGGCGCGGACACCGGACGCAGCCCCGGGTGCCCCCACAGCCGCTCGGAGCGGGACCGCTCGGGCGTGGTGCGTTCGGCGTCGCTGATCCGGTCGCGGCCGAACTCGAAGAACTGGGACTCGGTGACGTACTGGAACGGGATGTCCAGGCCGTCGATCCAGGCCATGGGCCGGTCGGCGGCGTTGTGGTGCGCGTGCCAGTTCCAGCCGCCCTGGGGCAGGAAGTCGCCGCGGCGCATCGGCACCGGGTCGCCGCCGACCACCGTCCAGACGCCCTCGCCCTCGACGACGAAGCGGAAGGCGTGCTGGGTGTGGCGGTGCTCGGGGGCGTCCTCGCCCGGCATCAGGTACTGGATCGCCGCCCACAACGTCGGCGTCGCGAACGGCCGGCCGCCGAGCGACGGGTTGGCGAGCGCGATCGCCCGCCGCTCCCCTCCCCTGCCGACCGGCACCAGGTGCCCGGCCTCACCGGCCAGCGCCACCAGGTTCTCCCACCGCCACAGGTGCGGGACCGCCTTGCTCCTCGGGTGCACCGGCATCAGGTCGCCGATCTCGGTCCACAGCGGGACCAGCAGCTCCTTCTCGAAGCCGCGGTACAGCTCCTCCAGGGCCGCCGACGGCGTCGGCTGATCCGGCGAGTCGACCGCGGTGAGGCGAACCGGGGAGTTCGCGATCTCGGTCATGTCCACTCCTAGCGTCCTTGACGCGGGACGACGCGACGGCACGCCGCCGCTCCCGCAGGTCTCCAGCTTGTATGGTGGGGAGCGGAAAAGAATAGGAGATTCTGCTGTGAAGAATCCTCCCAACTATCTCGTCCGCAGCGTCGATCACGCGCTGCAGCTCGCGGTCATGCTCCAGGTCGAGGGCCCGTTCGGGGTGGGCGAGGCGGCGCGGCGGCTCGGGGTGGCGCCCTCCACCGCGCACCGGCTGCTGGCCATGCTCGTCTACCGCGACTTCGCGGTCCGCCGCGAGGACCACCAGTACGCCGCCGGGCCGGTGCTCTCGCTGGGCGGCCGTTCCCAGTCGCACACCGCGCTGCTCCGCGCGGTCGCCATGCCGCACATCGCCGCCCTGGTCGAACGCGTCCAGGAGAGCGCGAACCTGCAGATACTCTCCGGCGACCACGTACGCTTCATCGGCTCCGTCGAGTGCACGCAGGCGCTGCGGGTCGGCAACCGCGAGGGCATGGTCTTCCCCGCCCACCTGGCCTCGGGCGGCAAGGTCCTGCTCGCCGACCTGCCGCAGGAGCGGCTCGACGGGCTCTACGGCGAGGACAAGTGGGCCGACCGGCTCGACCAGCGGCCCAACCTGACGGCGCTCCGCCGCGAGCTGCGCAACGTCCGCGAGCGGGGCTTCGCCATCAACGCCGGCAAGACGGAGTCGGGCGTCACCGCCGTCGGCCGGGCCGTACGCGGCCCGGACGGCCGCGCCCAGGCGGCCCTGTCGGTGTCGATGCCCACCAGCCGCTTCTCCCGCAACCGGCTGCCCGAGCTGGTGGGCGCGCTGTCGGTGACCGCCCGCGACATCGAGCACGAAATGCGCACAAGCCACCCCGCCTGACACCCTCGGGACGGCTCGTCCGCGTCAGGAGGCGGGCGGGCCGGCCGCGCGCCGGGCCTTCCTGGCGAGCAGGGCGATGAGGTAGCAGCCGCCGATCACCGTCGTCACCACGCCCACGGGCAGGGCGACCGGAGCGAGCAGGACCTGCGCGACCACGTCGGCGGCCGACAGCAGCACCGCGCCCGCCAGCGCCGCCGGGGCGAGCGCGACGCCGGCCGTGCCCGCCAGCAGCCTGCCGATCTGCGGCGCGGCCAGCGCGATGAACATGATCGGCCCCGCCGCCGCGGTCACCGTCGCCGTACAGCCGACGCCGGCCAGCACGAGCAGCAGCCGCAGCGGGTTCAGCCGCACGCCGGAGGCGATCGCCTGCTCGTCGCCGAGCGCCGTCTGCCGCATCGCGGGCGAGAGCGCCGCCGGCAGCAGGGCGAGCGCGACGATGACGGCGATCGGCACGGCGATCTCGTCCCAGTCCAGCCCGTTCAGCGAGCCGGAGCTCCAGCCGGTGGCGGCGATGGCCACGTCCAGGTCGGCGCGGAGCACGATCCAGGAGTTGAGCGCCGTCAGCATGGCGTTCACCGCGATCCCGACGACGATCAGGCGCAGCCCGCTCAGCCGGGTCCCGAGCGACAGCACGTAGACGGCCGCCGCCGCCAGCAGGCCGCCCGCGACGGAGCTGCCCGCGAGCGTCCCCGGACCGCCGCCCAGCACGGTGATCGCGAACAGCGCGCCGGTGTAGGCGCCGGCGTCCAGTCCGACGACGTCGGGGCTGCCGAGCGGGTTGCGGGTGATGCTCTGGAAGACCGCGCCCGCCAGGCCGAGCGCCGCGCCGAACGCCAGTCCGGCGACGACCCTGGGCAGGCGCCACTCGCGTACCACGACGACCGAGTCGCCGTGGCCGGCCAGCGCGGCCAGCACCTCGCCGGGGGCGGTCCACGAGCCGCCGCCCAGGCAGAGGCCGAGCAGGCCCACGCCCAGGGCCGCGGCCAGCAGCACGCCGGACACCACCAGTGTCCGGCGGCCGGCACGGAACGACCACGGGCCCACGCGCAGCACGACGGACCGGGTCAGGACGGGCGGGGCGGCGACGGGCCGGCTCATGCCGCCACCCGTCCGCGCCGGCGTACCGCCCAGATGAGCGCGGGTGCGCCCGCGAAGGCCGTGACCACAGCCACCGGCACCTCGCCGGTCGGCAGCAGCACCCGCGCGGTGACGTCCGAGGCCAGCAGCAGCACCGGCCCCAGCACCATCGTGTACGCCATCAGCCACGGGACCGACCCACCGGCCGGCCGCCTGGCAAGGTGCGGCACCATGAGCCCGAGGAAGGCGATCGGCCCGGCGACCGCGGTGGCCGCCCCGGCGAGCAGGGTGACCAGCACCAGCACCGCCACCCGGGTGCGCACGACGTTCCCGCCGAGCGAGCGCGCGGCGTCGTCGCCCAGGACGAGCGCGTTGAGCGGCCGGGTCACCAGGACGGCGCCGGCCAGCGCGAGCACGATCGTCGTGGCGGGGAGGGCGAGCGGCGCCTGCTCGTGCCCGGCCAGCGAGCCGATCGACCAGAACCGGTACCTGTCGAACACGTCGGGCAGCGTCAGGCGCAGGCCGAGCGAGATCCCGGAGAGCACCGCGCTGAGCGCGACGCCGGTCAGCACCAGGCGCAGCGGCTCGGCCGAGCCGAGCGCGTACACCAGGACGGCGGTCAGCGCGGCGCCGAGCGAGGCCAGGGCGAGCTGCCCCGCCTGCCCGCCGGCCAGCCCGAGCAGGCCGCCGACGTTGATCGCGAAGCCGGCCCCCGAGGTGACCCCCAGGAGGCCCGGCTCGGCGAGCGGGTTGCGCGTGAGCGTCTGGACCAGCATGCCCGCGACGCCGAGCGCCGCGCCGACGCAGACGCCGAGCAGCGTGCGCGGCCCGCGTACGTCGTGCACGATCAGGTACGCCTCGCCGCCGTCCGCGCCGACGAGCGCCCGCCAGACGTCGGCCGGCGCGATCGCCCGCGCTCCTACGCAGACGCTCGCGACCAGCGCGGCCAGCAGCAACAGGACGAAGGCGGCGAGGACGACCACCCGGCGCCGCGCCGCCGAGGCGGCCCGCCGCTCGGAAGAGCCGGCCCTCGCGCCGGCCCGCCGCCCGGAAGAGTCAGTCCTCGCGCCAGCCCGCCGCCCGGAAGAGTCAGTCTTCAAGCCCCGCGACTCCGCGCTTCCAGTAGCCGGTGAACAGCGCGTCCAGCCGGCCGGCGCTCCAGGCGCGCAGCGGCTTGATGTCGCCCGCCTCTCCCGCCGCGAACAGGAACGCGGGCCCCTCCGGCAGCCGCAGCCCCCGCACGGTCTCAGCCAGCAGCGACCGGCCGCCCTCGCGGACGAGCCAGGTCACCTCCACGCCGGCCCGCTCGGCCAGCGGGTACGCGTGCTCGGCCGGGTCGTCGGTCTCGATCACCAGGTGCGCGGAGACGCCGGACGGCGACTCCTCCAGCCAGCGGGCGGCCGCGGGCAGCGCGGTGGCGTCCACCGCGAACACGTAGTGCGGGTAGTGGTGCGGGAACACCTTGGCCCCGGGCGGGCCGGCGATCGTCACCGGGTCGCCGACCGCGACGCGGGCCGCCCAGTCGGCGGCCAGGCCGCCCTCGTGCAGGACGATGTCCAGGTCCAGCTCGCGCGCCGCCGCGTCGTAGCGGCGGACGGTGTACTTGCGGGTGGGGGACCACGGTTTGGGCCAGTCGAGCTCCAGGCGGTCGTTCGGCACCGGCGCGCGGACGGTGCCGTCGGCGTCCGGGAAGACGATCTTCACATGGTCGTCGGCCTGGTAGGTGTGGAAGCCGTCCAGCTCGGGGCCCGCCAGGGTGAGCCGGAGCATGCGCGGGGTGACGAGCTCGCGCCGGGCGACCGGCGCCGTGCGGACGCCGATCGGGTAGCCGATCCTGGCCACGCCTGAGCCGCCGGCGTGGTGGGCGGCGACCCGGCCGCGCGGGTCGTGGCGCTCGATCTCCACGTGCCGGCTCACTGGGCGAGCAGCGGCGCGAACGCCTGGTCGATCGCGTCCAGGGTCTTCATGGCCGACGAGTACGTGGCCGCCTCGCTGTAGCGGATCGGGAACGTCCGGCCCGCCTTGACCGCGGGCAGGCTCTTCCACAGCTTGGAGTCGAGCACGTACTGGACGGCCTCGTTCGGCTTGCCGTCGGCCTGCACGGTGTACGTGATCGCGTCCGCCTCGCCGAGGCTCTCGTTCAGCTCCTCGATCGAGGGGTACTCGCTGACGTCCGCCGCGTTGCCGCCCTTCTTCTTGACCTCGCCGTAGTAGGTGACGCCGACGTCCGTGGCGATGTTGGTGCCCCACGAGCCGGCGAACTCGCGCTGGAACGTTCCGCCGGCGATCTCGCCGTACGCGCCGACGTGGCCGAACTTCAGGCCCGTCAGCACGTCCTTGTACTTGGCGGTCAGCTCGCCGGCCTTCTTCTCGTAGGCGGCCTTGGCCTCGCCGAAGTTCACGGAGCGGCCGGCGGCGTCGCTCTGGCGCTGGGACAGCTCCCGCCACGCCGACGGGAGGGTGGGCCCGATGGCGACGACGGGCGCGAGGGACTTCAGCCGGTCCAGGTCCAGGTCGGCCATGGCGGGCGCGGGGACGCCGATGACGATGAGGTCGGGCTTGGCCTTGGCGATGGCCTCGTAGTTGGTCTCCGCCGCGGTCTCCCCGGCGATCTTCTCCAGCCGGTCGTAGGTCGCCCGGTCCTCGTCCGACATCAGCGGCAGCCCGCGCTGCCAGGAGGAGATGCCGACCAGCGCGGCGTCGGCCTCGATGAGGGCGGGCACGGCGTAGCCCGTGGCGACGACCCGCTTGGGGTCGGCCGGGATGGTGACCTCGCCGTTGTCGGCGGCGAAGACGCGCGTGGCGGGTTCGGCGCCCGCGGTGCTGTCGCCGGCGGACGCCGGCTGCTCGCCGGATCCGGTCGAGCCGCAGCCGGCCGTCATCGCGAGCGTGAGTACGAGGGCTCCGGCGGCGCGCCGGAGGTGGACGTGGTGCATGGGGTTCCTTCAACTCCTAGAGATGAGGTTAGGCTACCCTTACCACTGGTTCCGCTGATGTCTCCGAGAGGCCAACCGATGTCGCCGAGACGCCAATCCGTCACCCTCGCCGACCCCGTGGGCACCGACCCGCTGTGGTGCGAGGAGTACGGCTACGGCCTCGGCCGCCCGGACGGCATCCTCGTGCTCAAGTACCGCTCCGCGGCCGTGCTGGAGTTCAGCGAGGGCCGCCAGGACTTCCTGCACCAGCTCTACTGGTCCCCCGACGGCATGCTGGCGACCAGGTACGGCGCCCGCACCCAGTTCGTCGGGCCGCGCGAGGCGTTCTGGGCGCACCGGGCCGTCACCCACGAGGTACGCGCCGCGGACCGGCAGAGCGTCTACCGGATCTGCCTGCGCGAGGTGCCCGAGGCGCTCGCCGGCCTGCGGGCCGGCCCGGTCTCGATGGACCCGGAGGCGGCGCGGCTCGTCGAGGCCATCTGCCGCCCCGGTCACGAGGAGGGCGCGGCGCTCGCCGCCCGCGCCCGCATCATGGCCGGGCTCGGCGCGGGCGCCGCCGACTTCGTCGGCCACCACGCCACCGGCACCGGCTTCGCGCTCACCGTGGCGCGGGCGCTCTCCCACGACCCCGGGGACGAGGCCGGGCTCGCCGATTGGGCCGAACGGCTGCACGTCAGCGTCAAGACGTTGCAGCGCGACTTCGAGCGGGAGTTCGGGATGCCGTACTCGAAGGTGCGGACCAAGCTGCGGCTCAGCACCTCGCGGGTGCTGCTGGAGACCCGGCCGGTCGCCGAGGTGGCGCACCGCGTGGGTTACTCCAGCCCGTCGGCGTTCATCTCGGCCTTCACCAAGGAGTACGGCTGCACACCGGGCCGCTACGCGGACCGCCGCTCCGCCGCCGACGCCTGAGCGCGGGGGCGATAAGCCGCCGGCCCGCTTTGCCGTCGTGAAATCGCCGTCAAATGACCGTGAAATAGCCACATGTGCGATGGTTCGTCCCTATTTGGGAGCTAGCGTCGTGATGAAGGGATCAGACCGGTGGAGGGAGGAACCATGGCCGGATATGGGTTCCGCGGAGGCGGAGGCTGCTGCCGCCGCCGCCGTTGGTGCGGTCGGCGCTGCCGCTACCGCAGACGGTGGTGGGGCGGTCCCTGGGGCGGTCCCTGGGGAGACGACTGGGATTGGTGGTGATCCGTCCCCGGTGAGAGCAACCGGTGAGAACAGCCGGTGAAGACAGCGGGTCACGACGGCATGCGACAACCGCGCCCGTATCGGCATCGATATCGGCTGCGGTTCTCGCCCGACATCACGGCCGATTCCCGTCCACACTCGGCCATGATCCGGCCAAGCCGCCGTGATCCGCCCCTATGTCCCCGTGCACCGCGATCAGAAGGTCGCGATCGGATTGACCGGACTGCCGGACGTGCCGGCGAAGCGGACCGGCGCTACCGCGAGCTGGAAGTCCCACTGGCCTAGCTCGGCGGCCGTGGTCGTGCACGCCTCCAGGTCGCAGTTGTCGAGCAGCCACAGGCCCATCGCGACGAGGCTCACGGCGTGAACCGGCATCAACACGCTGTCGTACCCCGACGGCTGGACGTCCTGGGGAGTGTCGGCGCCGATCAGCGCGACCTCCCGTTCACGGAGCCACGGCAGGCAGGACGCGTGCCACCCGGCCTGCGTGAAACCACTCGCCGCACCGGTCTCGTGCCGGAGGCGGCCGTAGCCGGTCCGCAGGAGCACCGCGTCACCGGACCGCACCCGCACACCCTGGCGACGCTCGGCCTCCTCGAGATCATCAGGAAACACGCCCTGCCCCGGCTCCAGCCACGGCACACCCCGCACACCCGCGATGTCCAGCAGGACACCACGCGTGACGATCCCGTTCGCCGCCGCCGTCACGGACGCCCACGCCGATCCCGTCTCCGCGTCGACCAACTCGTGCGACCGGCCGTTGTACATCGTGCCGTCCCAGAAGATGTGACACGGCGAGTCGAGGTGGGTGAGGGTGTTGCCGTGGAACGTGAGCCCCAGCCGCTCCGACGAGAAGCCCCAGCGCCGGTCCTTGTGGAATGCGGACACCGGCATGTTCTCGGCACCCGGCATGTCGGCGGCGCACGGGCACGTCGTCGTCGAGCGCTCCATGTCTTCCGGCACGGAGACCTCCCACGCGCACGACACGCTCCTGCCGTGGCGCACGGCCCGCGCCGCCGCCAGCCGGACGTCGTCGGTGATGTGGTTGAGGGTGCCTAGCTCGTCGTCGTCGCCCCACCGTCCCCAGTTCGACAGCGTGTCGAAGTATCCGAGCACGTCGTCCTGAGTAGGCATCGATCGCCCTGCCGTCATCCCAGCATCGACTCCTTCGGTCATGTGGTTCGAGGGCACCGCCGGCAGGCTATCCCGGCGCTCCGACAATCCGTCCGGGGCGTGAGCACGACCTGACCCACGAGATGTGGTCGTACGGCTGCGCCCGATCTCCGCGGGCCGTCATGGTGGAGGTCATGCACGACAACCAACTGCTCCCAGGCAACGACCCACCCCCCACACCCGGTCCCGGGCCCGACCCCGGACTCGACTCCGGACCCGGACCTGAGCTCGCCCCCGCACCTGAGCTCGGCCCCGAGTCCGAGGCCGGACCTGAGCCCGAACCCGGATCCGGCCTCAATCCCACCCCGGGACCCGACCCCAGACCCGGGCTCGCCCCCGAACCCGAGCCCGAACCCGATGCCGGGCCCGAGCCTGACCCCCAGCCGCTGCGCGTGCGCGATCTGTTCACCTGGTGCGAGTCGAACCCCCCAGGCCGCTGACCAGGGCCAGAACTCATCCCGTCACCCCTGCCCCGGCCCCTCACACCGCGTGCGCCGGCTGGGCTTCCTCGGAGCCCTCCGCGTCGCCCGTCCGGGCGGGAAGCAGCAGGGCGGTGGCGACGACGGCCACCGACAGCACCGCGCCGATGACGAACGCCAGCCGCATCCCGTCGAGGTCGGCCAGCGCCTCGGGGACCCCCTCCGCCCGCAGCGCGCCGGCCCGCGCGCTCATGACGGTGATCACCAGCGCGGTGCCGAACGCCGCCGCGACCTGCTGCAGCGTGCTCAGGATCGAGCTGCCGTGGGAGTAGAGCCGCGGCGGCACCGCCCCGAGCGCGAGGGTGAACACGGGGGTGAAGGTGGCGGCCAGGCTGACCATGAGCAGCATGTGCAGGCCGAGGATCTGCCAGTAGGGCGTGGTCATCGACACCTGCGTGAGCCCGGTGAGCGTGAGCATGATCCCGACCGCGCCGGGGACGACCAGCACCCGGCCGCCGAACCGGTCGAACAGCCGCCCGACGGCCGGCCCCAGCAGGCCCATCGCGAGCCCGCCCGGCATCACCAGCAGCCCGGTCTCCAGGGCGCTGAGCCCGCGCAGGCTCTGCAGGTAGAGGGGCAGCAGGATCATGGAGCCGAGCATCGCCATGAAGGCGATCGACATGAGGATCAGCGCGACGGTGTAGGTGCGCTGGCGCAGGGTGCGCAGGTCCAGCAGCGGCACGCCGTGCTTCTGCAGCCAGAGCTGGCGGACGACGAAGACGACGATGGTGACCAGCCCGGCCGCGACGATCGCCGCGGCGAAGGCGGGGTCGCCGCCCTCGAACCGGCTGAGGCCGTAGACCAGGCCGCCGAACCCGGCCGCCGCGGTGACCACGCTGAACCAGTCGATGTTGCTCACCTCGGTCTCCCCGACGTCCTGGAGCCGCTTCATCCCGCCCCAGGTGATGAGGGCGGCGATGGGGAGCACCACGGCGAACAGCAGCCGCCAGGAACCGAACTGCAGGATCACCCCGGAGACCGCCGGCCCCATGGCGGGCGCGACCGACATGGCCAGGCTGACGTTGCCCATCACCCGGCCGCGGTCCTCCTCCGGCACCACCCGCATCAGCGTGGTCATCAGCAGCGGCATCATCACGGCCGTCCCCGCCGCCTGGACGATGCGGGCGGCCAGCAGCACCTCGAACGTCGGCGCGACGGCGGCCAGCGCCGTGCCGGCCAGGAACAGGCCCATCGCGGTGGCGTAGGCGTGGCGGGTGGTGACCCGCTGCAGGAACCAGCCGGTGGCGGGGATGACCGCGGCCATGGTGAGCATGAAGGCGGTCGAGAGCCACTGCGCGGTCTGCTCGGTGATGGCGAGGGCGCTCATCAGCCGGGGGATCGCGTTGATCATGATGGTCTCGTTGAGCACGACCACGAACGTGGCGAGCACCAGCAGCCGGATCACGACCGGCGTGCCGCCCGCGGCGGCGGGGCTGGCATGGGAGTGGGACTGTCGGCCGGACACGGCACCTCGTTCGGGATCGTCGGACGGAATGTGCTCACGGCCGGCGTCGCGGCCCTCGATCGCGCAAGCGGAATTCGTTGTCATGCACAGAATGACAGCCGCCACCGACAGAACTCATCGGTGGCGGCCGGCCGGTCGCGAGGGGCCGTGAGGTGATCAAGCGACCGCGAAGAGCAGGGCGGCGCAGACCAGGACGACCACGGCGGTCGCGAAGTGGATGCCGAACGCCGCGGCCTTCGTCCCGCCGTTGCGCAGCACGATCAGGGTGTCGCCGAGCGGCGCCAGCGCCACGACCAGCATGTACCACGCCTCGGCGGTGGTCCCGGCGAAGGCCAGCAGCGCCAGGCCGAGCAGGCCGTAGGTCCCGTCGCGCACCCCCTTGATGGTCAGGTACGCCCGGTCGCCGTCGGTCTTGGCCGGCACGCCGTAACCGGCCGCCGCGGCCTGCGGGACGAGCAGGAAACGGGCTCCGATGAACAGGATCATCAGGTTGAGGACGACGGCCAGGCCGTACGCGATGTAGGTGAGCATCTTCGCCTCCAGGAAAATCTAGCAGCGCTAGGAACAAAAATTACGCTAGCAGAGCATCGGCAGATTGGCTAGCGATGCTAGATTTCGAAGCATGACAATCCAATCCCGCCGGGAGCGTGAACGCGCGGAACGCGAGAAGCTGATCATCACGGCCGCCCGGGAGCTCGCCGAGACCGAAGGATGGGAGGCGGTGACCACCCGGCGGCTCGCCGAGCGGGTGGAGTACAGCCAGCCCGTGCTCTACAGCCACTTCAAGGGCAAGGACGCCATCATGGCGGCGGTCGCGGTGGAGGGCTTCGCCGAGCTGGCCGGCGAGCTGCGGGCCGCCCGGACGGCGGCGCGGGACGCGGACGACGCCCTGGCGGGGGTCGGGCGGGCGTACGTCTCCTTCGCCGAGCGGCGTCCCGCGCTCTACGACGCGATGTTCCGGCGCGGCGTGGACCTGCCGTTCGCCACCCCGCAGGTCCCGCCCGCGCTGTCGGCGGGCTTCCAGGAGCTCGCCGAGGCCGTCCGGCCGCACGCCGGCGACGACGACCTCGGCCTGCTGACCGAGACGTACTGGGCCGCCCTGCACGGCCTGGCGACGCTCACGCTCGGCGGCCGGCTGCCCCGCGAGCTGCACGAGCGCAGGCTGGCGCTCCTGCTGGCCCGGTTCACCGCCGGGAGCGGCTGAGGCCGGGCCAGGCGAGGTGGTCCACGGCCAGGAACGGCTCCTCGGCCACGGCCGACGGCGTCGCGCCGGTGAACGCCACGACCTCGCGGTGCAGGTGCGACTGGTCGGCGTAACCGCCCTCCGCGGCTACCCGGGCCGCGCCCTCCCCCGCCGTCAGGCGGTGGGCGGCGCGGTCGAAGCGGACCAGCTTCGCGGCGCGCTTGGGCGGCAGGCCGAGCTGCGCACGGAACCGGGACCACAGGCGCTTGCGGCTCCACCCGACCTCGACGGCCAGCCCCTCGACCCGGACCAGCCCACGGCCGGAGACGATCCGCCGCCAGGCCCACGCCACCTCCGGGTCCACCGGCGGCCCCGCCTGGTGCCGCCGGACGAGCAGCGCGTCCGTCAGCGCGAAGCGGTCCCGCCACGACGGGGCGCCGCTCAGCCGGTCGCGCAGGCGGGACGCCTCCCGGCCCCACAGGTCGTCGAGGTCCACGAACGCGCCGTCGAGATCGGCCGGGGAGACGCCGAGGACCGCGCGGGCGACCACCGGGGACAGGCGCACCTGTACGCACTCGACGTTCTCGCCGCGCGCCAGGACCGCGCCGCCGGAGCCGAACCCGGGCCCTGCGGCGACGTTCCCGACCGGCCGCGGCCCGCCGGCCTCGTCCAGGACGGGCGTCCCGGCCCCGAACCCGACGAGCAGCGTCACGGCCGGATGCGGCACCATCCGGATCGTCCGCAGGTCCGGGATGTGGAACCCGGCCATGGTGACGCCGGGGACCCCGCTGGGGCGGCGCGGGCTCGCCACGCCCCAGGCGGTGGCGCCGTGCACGAAAGTCCGCACGCCCCGATGCTAAATCCCGGCGACGGCGGAGAACATTCGTCCAAGACGCGGCCGTACGCCCCCTGTGACAGTGGCCCCATGACGATCACCGACGGCGAGCTGCTGCCACTGAAGGACGGCGACCTCCACGTACGCCAGGACGGCCCCCGCGACGCCCCCGCGCTCCTGCTCATCCACGGCACCGCGGCCACCGCACGCACATGGGACGCGTTGACCCCGCTGCTGACCGGCTCCCACCGGGTCATCAGAATCGACCTGCTCGGGCACGGCCGCTCCGCCAAGCCGGCCGGCGCCGGCTACACGGTCCCCGACCACGCGCGCCGGGCCGCCGAGGCGCTGGACCTGCTCGGCGTCGAGCGCGCGGCCGTGGCCGGCCACTCCAGCGGCGGCACGGTCGCCACCGCGCTCGCCGAGCAGCGGCCCGGCCTGGTGTCCGCGCTCGCGCTCGTCGGCACCGGGCCCGGCATGGACGCCTTCACCGGGCCGGAGACGGGCGGCGCGCCCGCCACGTGGCCGCCCGGCGACGAGCTGATCCGCGCGCTCCTGAACAGCGGGTTCAGCCGTCCGGGCTTCCGCGTCCCCGAGGAACTGCTGGACGACCTGCGCGACTCCCTTCGCGACACGCCCGCCGCCGTGTTCGCCGCGGTGATGCGGGCGCCCCGCGACTATCTGGAGGAGCGGTCGCTGCCGGACCGGCTCACGCCGCTCGGCACACCGCTGCTGGTGATCTTCGGAACGGACGACCGGCGATGGCGGCCCTCGTCCGCCGGCGACTACCGCGCCGTGCCGGGCGCCCGGATCGAGTTGATCCCCGGCGTCGGCCACACGCCCATCATGGAGGACCCGGTCCGCACGGCCGAGCTGCTCCTCTCCTTCCTGTGAGTGTTTGTCCCGTGGCGCTGAGGGCATGGTGGTGTGCCCGACCGAGGGAACGTACGTTCGAGGAGATGAGCACATGAGTCACGGACCGGTGGAGAAGGACCCGGAGGAGTGGACGACCGGTGACGAGCCCATGACCGCGCCGCAGGAGTCCTACCTGCGCACTCTCGCCCGTGAGGCGGGCAGGGAGGTGCCCGGAGGGCTCAGCAAGGCCGACGCGTCCCGGATGATCGACGAGCTCCGGCAGGACAGCGAGCGCCTGCACCCCTCCGGCGACCCCTCCCAGGACACGGACGACCGCCGTACGAGGTGAGCGCCCGCCGTACGACATGAGCGCCTCGCCGGGTGTCCGGCGAGGTCACGACTCCGCTTCACCCGCTGTTCTTCGGCGGACGCGAGAGTAACCTCGCGTCCAGCGCCGGTATCCGCGCCGGCGTCCGGCGAGGAAGGGTGATCGCGTGTCCCAGCCCGGCGTGCCCCCGGCTCCGGGACGGACACCCGCGTGGCGCTACGCCATCGGGATGTTCGGCACCTCCATCCCGATCAACATGATCAAGGGATCGATGATCCTCTTCTACGTGGACATCCTCGGGCTGGACGTCCGCGCGTACGGGGTGGTCATGGTGGTCTACGCGGTCATCGACGCGCTCGACAACCCGGTGCTCGGCCATCTCTCCGACCGCACCAGGACCCGGTTCGGCCGGCGCCGGCCGTGGCTGCTCGTCGGCGCGCCGATGCTGACCGCCTGCATGATCGCGTTCTTCTCCGCGCCGTCCTCGCTGGAGGGCGCGGGCCTGCTGATCTGGTTCGCGGTGTTCGCGATCCTGTGCGAGGCGTTCGACTCGATGCTCAACGCCAACTACGGCGCGCTGCTGCCCGAGCTGTACCCGCGCGAGCGCGACCGGGCCGTGGCGAACGGCCTGCGCCAGGGCTTCCAGCTCGTGGCGCTGGTGATCTCGCTCGCGGTCACCCCCGTGCTCACGACCCAGGTGTTCGGCACCGAGGACTCCACCGAGGGCTTCCGCACCACGGCGGTCATCTACGGCGTGGTGGCGCTCGCCGTGATCGTGTTCATGGCGCTCGGCGCCCGCGAGAACCCCCGCTACTCCACCCGCGAGCAGCCGATGCTGCTGCGCAGCGTGTGGTCCATCGTGCGCAACCGGCTGTTCTGGACGGTCGGGCTCACGGGCGCCTGTTACGGCATCGCCATGGCGCTCGTCCTCGCGGGCATCCAGCTGTACGTGCGCTACTCGCTCGGACTGCCGGTCGGCAACGCGCTCTACCTCCAGGGCGTCGTCATCCTCATCACGGCGGGCGGCCTGGTGGCCTGGACGCGCGTCGTGGCCCGGCGTGGCGCGCTGTGGGCCTGGCGGGTCGCCTTCATGGTCCTCGCGGCCGGGTTCGCGGCGCTGTTCTTCGCCGGCGACCTGGTCACCGCCATCGCGGCGGGCGTGGTCGTCGGCGCGGGCTGGTCGGGGATGCTCGCGACGAACGACCTCATCGTCGCCCGGGTGCTGGACGCCGACGCGGCGCGCAACGGCGAGCACCGCGAAGGGCTGTTCCTGTCCGCGTTCGGCTTCTTCGGGCGGCTCAACGGGGTCGTGACCGGGCTCGCGCTCACGTCGCTCGGCGTGTTCTTCGGCTACAACTCCGGCGACGACCCCGGCGGCGATCCCGGGCTGGCGTTCCGGGTCTACCTGTGCGTGTACCCGTTCGCGCTGACGGCGATCGGGGCGGTGGCCGCGCGGTTCGTCTCGGTGCCGGTCGAGACGCCGCCCGAGGCGGCCGTACCGGAGGGCCCGCCGCCGCCCGGGGACCCGGCCGGCGAGCCCGCCGTGGAGCGTCCCCGATGAGCCGCCGCCTGGTGATCACCGCCGACGACCTCGGCAGGGAGGCCGGCTCGACCGAGGTCATCCTCGGCCTGCTCGCCGAGGGCCACGTCAGCGCGACGACGCTCATCTGCCTCTCGCCGTCCGCGGCCCACGCCGCCGAACGGGTCCGCGAGCTCGGCGTCGTGCCGCGCGTGCACGTGACGCTGACGAGCGAACGCGGGGTCCCGCGCTGGCGTCCGCTCACCGGCGGCGCGAGCCTCACCGGCCCGGACGGGACGCTGTTCGACGACCCGTTCGCGCTCGGCGCCCGCGGCGCGGCCGAGGACGTCGAACGGGAGGCGGAGGCGCAGCTCGGCTGGATGCGCGAGCACGGCCTCGCGCCGGAGGCGGCCGACTCCCACGCCGGCACCCTCTACGGCCTGCACGGCAGGTCGTGGCTGGCCGAGACCCTGCGCTGATGCGCCCGCCACGGCCTCGCCTTCCGGCTGCCCCGTGACCCGGAGCCGTACATGGGCGGGCCGCTCCCGCCGGCGCTCGCGGCGGTGCACGAACGGGCCGTCGGGCTCGCGGACGCGCTGGGCGTGGCCCTGCCCGAGACGATCGCCACCAACCGCAGCACGGCGGCCGAGCTGGGCGGCTACGAGCGGCTGCGCGAGGACTACCTGCGCCGGCTCGCCGCGCTGCCCGAGGGCACGAGCGAGCTGTTCCTGCATCCGTCCAGCGAGGAGGCGGTCGCGGGTCCGGACGGCGTCGTACGGTCCTGGGAGGCCCGGCTGCTGCGCGACCCCGTCTGGCACGAGGCGCTGAAGAGCGAGGACGTCGAGGTGGTCGGCGGCTGGTGGCCGGCCCGCCCCTGACCGCCGGCAGGCCCAGGCCGGCGCGCTCAGGGCAGCAGGATGATCTTGCCGCCGGTGGCGCCGCCGGACTCGGCGCGGTGGTGGACGGCGGCCAGCTCCGTCAGCGGGAGCCGTTCCGCGACGTCCACGGCGAGCCCGCCCTCCTCGGCCAGCGCGGCGACGACGGCCAGGTGGGCGGCGTCGTTGCGGGCCACGAAGCGGATCGCCGTGACGCCCGGTGACGCCTCGACCGGCACGGTGGCCGAGACCAGCACGCCCCCCGGCCGCACCAGCCGGGTCAGCGCGGCACCGGCGTCGGGGTCGAGCGGGACCAGGTTGAGCAGCACGTCGAGGCCGCCGGGCAGCGGGTCCGTCCGGTAGTCCACGACCTCGTCCGCGCCGTGCGCCCGCGCCCGCGCCGCGCTGCGCGCGCTCCCGGCCGTTGCGATCACGAAGGCCCCGGCCAGCTTGGCGAGCTGCACGGCGAACCCGCCCACCCCGCCGCCGGCCCCGTTGACCAGCACCCGCTGGCCCGGCCCGATCCTGGCGTGCTCGTGGACGGCCTGCCACGCCGTCAGCCCGGCCACCGGGATCGCGGCGGCGTCGGCGAGGGGCACACCGTGCGGCGCGCGGGCGAGCACGCGCGCCGGGGCGAGCGCGTACGACGCCGCCGCCCCGCCGTCCAGCCGGCCGATCACCTCGTCGCCCGCCCGCGGCCAGGCCACCCCGGGGCCGGTCTCGACGACGGTGCCGGCGACGTCCCACCCGAGCGTGTACGGCAGCCGCAGCCCCGCCCACTCCGGCACCGCCGCCGCGAGCAGCCCGGAGCGCAGCCCGACCTCGGACGGGTTGAAGGAGGTGCCCGCCACCTTGATCAGCACTTCGCCCGGTCCGGGGGCGGGGATCGGGAGCTCGTCGTGGCGGATGACGGAGGGGTCGCCGTAGGCGTGGAGGCGCGCGGCCCGCATGGTGGTGCGGAAGCGGTGGGCGTGCTCGGCCGCCCAGGCGCGGAAGGGGCGGGCGCCGGGGCGCGGGGTCACCGGCCATGGGGAGTCCACCAGCTCGGCGCGCGCCCGCAGGATGCCGTCGGCGACCTCGGCCGGCAGCCCGGCCGCGACCAGGCGGTGGCGGCCCTCCTCCGGCGGACGCTCCTCCCAGCGGGCCGGGCGGCCGGCCGACTCGCCGACGATGCGCACCTGCTCGGCCTGCGTCAGCGTCTCCGGCCCGGTCACCTCGTGCACGACCCCGGCGGGGCCGCGCAGGGTGAGCGCGTCGGCGGCGATCTCGGCGAGGTCCCGCTCGTGGACGGGGGGCGCGGCCGACCGGCCGTACGGCTCGGCGACCACGCCCTCGGCCTGGAACCGCGGATCGGCGGCCCAGCGCAGGGCGGCGGAGGCGAACTGGTGCGGGCGCAGGATCACCCACTCCAGCCCGGAGCGCCGGATCAGCCGCTCGATCTCGCGCTCGGCCGGGCGGCGGGCGGCCGAGGAGAGGTAGACGACGCGGCGGGTGTGCCGGGCGAGCACGTCGAGGACCGCGCCGAACCCGTCGGCGGTGCCGAACGGCCACAGCAGGAAGGCCGCGGTGACGCCCTCGACGGCGGCGGCGAACGAGGCGGGGTCGGTGAGGTCGCCGTGCACCGGCTCGACGCGCGGCGGGAGGACGGCGGCGGGGTCGCGGACCAGGGCGAGGACGTGCGGCTGCGCCGGGTCGGCGGCCAGCTCGGTCACGAGGGCGCGGCCGACGGTGCCCGTGGCCCCGGTGACGAGGATCTTGGATGACATGGCTGCCACGCTAGGGCGGCGGCGCGAGACGACCAATGTCCTGGAGTCCGGAAATCATACGCGTTCGTCGGTAGGGTGGCCGGATGGACGTGCTCAGCGACGTGATCGCGCTCATGCGCACCGGCCGGCCGAACGCGGCGCGCATCGCCTGGCACGGCGTCTGGGGGCGGCGGTTCCCTTCGGTGCCGGGGGCGGCCGGGTTCCAGGTGATACTCAAGGGGGCGTGCTGGCTCATGCCACCGGAGGGCGACCCGGGGGCCGCGCCGGTGCCGCTGGCCGCCGGGGACGTCGTGTTCTTCCCGCACGGCGAGCCGTACGGGCTGGCCGACTCCCCCGGCACCCCGCTGGCCGCCACCGACTGCGATCCCCTGTCCGACGAACCGGCCCTGTTCGCCACCGACACCGTGGGCAGCGACACCGTCGGCAGCGGCGCGGCGGGCGTGGTCACCCTCTGCGGCGGCTACCGGCTCGATCCCCGGCACGCGCACCCGCTCCTGCACGACCTGCCCGGCCTGATCCACATCCCCGGACCGCGGGCCGGCGCGGCGCCGGGGGCGCCCGGGCTGCACGCTCTCGTCGAGGTGCTCGGGCGGGAGCTGGACCAGCCTCGGCTCGGCACGGACACCGTCATCCCCGCGCTGCTCGACACGCTCCTGCTGTTCATCCTGCGGGCCTGGCTGGAGGAGCGGCCCGCCGGGGACGACGCCACCGGCTGGGCGGCGGCGCTGACGGATCCCGCGGTCAGCGCCGCGCTGCGCGCCATGCACCGCGAGCCGGACCACCCGTGGACGGTCGAGGCGCTGGGGCGCGCGGCAGGGATGTCGCGGGCGGCGTTCTCGGCCCGGTTCACGGCGCTGGTGGGCCGGCCGCCGCTGACGTACCTGACCTGGTGGCGCATGACGGTCGCGGCCCGGCAACTGCGGGAGAGCGACCTCGGGCTGGCGCGGATCGCCGCGGGCGTCGGCTACAGCTCGGAGTTCGCCTTCGGCACGGCGTTCAAGCGCGCGTACGGCACCGCGCCCGGCCGCTACCGCCGCGCCGCCCAGGGCGGCTGACCAGGCGGAGGCCGCGCCGGCTCAGGGACCGGCGAGGAAGTCGATCTCGGTGCCGACGCCCCGCCGCCCGGCTTCGCGCCAGGCGAGCAGGCTGAGGGCGAGGTCCTGCCACGGGAGGCCCACCGGCCCGTACACCGTGATCTGCTCGGGGTCGGTGCGGCCCGGATGGTCGCCGCGCAGGATCTCACCGAGGGTGGCATGGGCGGCCCCGGCCGTCGAGGCAGGCGCCGGGATCGAGCAGGGTGAGCAGGTCGCCGCGGGTGAGGATCGTGGTCACGCGATCATGATGGCAGGCCGCTCAGGTGTCCTCCTTCGCCACCTCGGACAGCGAGACCAGGTCGTCGACGAAGCGGCGCATCAGGCGTTCGAGCTCCAGCACGTCACGGTCGCTCCAGTGCTCGAACACGGGCCCGGCGATCCGCTGCCTGGCGGCGTCGAGCGCGTCCGTGACCTGCCGGCCGGCGTCGGTGATCAGCGCCTCCTTCACCCGCTTGTCCACCGCGCCCGGCCGCCGCTCGACCAGGCCGAGCTCGGCCAGCCTCGCCACCTGCCGGCTCACGGTGGTGTGGTCGCGGCCCGCCCGCTCCGCGAGCTCGCCGACGCTGATCGGGCCGAACCGCTGGATGCCGACGAGCAGGGGGAACAGGGCCCGGTCGAGCTGGACGCCGGCCTCGGCGATGAGCGCCTCGTCGCGCTGCGGCAGGTTCATGATCGCGGTGAGGTCGACCATGGCTTCGTGCAGGCGCCTGAACGCGGCCTGCCGGCGGTGCTTGGAGGTCATGGTCGTCGTGCTGCCTTACGTGAACGGGCGGGCGATGCTGACGCGAGGATACCGCTACGAAGAATACGTTCCTCATGCACCTACCTTCGAGGCATTTTCCATGGCCTGGCTTGACCGATCCGAAAAATTAGGTGCAGAATACACATACTTTCGAAGGAGGCACACCCATGACGGATCTCGACGTGATCATCTGTGGCGCCGGCGCGGCCGGCCTGACCCTGGCCATCGACCTCGCCCGCAGGAACGTCGCCTTCCGCCTGATCGACCAGGCGGCCCACCCGTTCCCCGGCTCGCGCGGCAAGGGCATCCAGCCCCGTACGCAGGAGGTGTTCGAGGACCTCGGCGTGCTGGACCGGATCGTCGCCTCCGGCGGCGAGTACCCGTACCAGCGCCTCTACACCGACGACGGGCCCGTGGACCGGCCCGCCGGGCTGCTGCCGGACCCGACGCCGGACGAGCCTTACCACCTGGCGCTGCTCGTCCCCCAGTTCCGCACCGAGAGTAGGCTGCGCGAGCGGCTGGCCGAGCTCGGCCACGCCCCCGAGTACGCCCACCGCCTCACCGGCTTCGAGCAGGACCCCGACGGCGTGACCGTCACGATCGAGACGCCCGCGGGCCGCGAGACCGTGCGGGCGGGCTACCTGGTCGGCGCGGACGGCGGCGCCAGCTCCGTGCGCAAGGCCCTCAGCATCGGCTTCCCCGGCAAGACGCTCGGCGTGCGGGCGCTCGTGGCCGACGTGCGGCTGGACGGGCTCTCGTCCGGCTTCTGGCACCGCTGGAACCAGGGGACGCCGGAGGACGTGTCGCTGTGCCCCCTGTACGGCACCGACCTGTTCCAGCTCCAGGCCCCCGTCCCCTTCGGTGTGGACGTCGACCTGTCGGCCGGCGGGCTCACCGCGCTCGTCCGCGCCCGCACCGCCCGCGACGACCTCACGGTCCGCGAGGTGACGTGGGCGTCGGCCTACGAGATGAACGCCCGCCTGGCCGACGCCTACCGGCGCGGACGCGTGCTGCTGGCCGGGGACGCCGCCCACTGCCATCCCCCGACCGGCGGACAGGGACTGAACACCAGCGTCCAGGACGCCTACAACCTCGGCTGGAAGCTGGCGGCTGTGCTCGGCGGCGCTCCGGAGCCGGTGCTGGCGTCGTACGAGCTGGAGCGCCGGCCCATCGCCGAGGCGGTGCTGGGCCTGTCGGAGCGGCTGCTGCGCGCGGCCATGAACCGCGACACCCGGCGCGGCCGGGAGGTGACCCAGCTCGACCTCGGCTACCCGGACTCCCCGCTGACGGTCGCCGTTCCGGACCGCGACAAGGGCGTGCGGCCTGGCGACCGCGCTCCCGACGCGCCCGTGACGGGCGCGGCCGGGGTCGCGACCCGGCTGTTCAGCCTGTTCCAGGGGCCGCACTGGACCCTGCTCGGCCACGGGGGCGACCCGGACGCGTTCAGCGGGCCGCGCCGCGGCCTGCGGGTGCACGTCGTCGGCTGGGACGTGCTCGACACCGGCGGCCACGTCCGCGACGCCTACGGGTTGTCGCGGGGCGAGTGGGCGCTCGTCCGCCCGGACGGATACGTGGCGGCGGTGGGCGGCCCGGACGAGCTCGGAGCGCTCGCGGCCTACCTCGACGGCGTCGGCGTCCGGTGAGCTACCAGGCGACCTCGAAGGAGGTCAGCCCGTAGACGACGTTGAAGGAGCGGAACCGCGGCGGGACGCCGCTCTCGCGCAGCCCGGGGAAGCGCTCCAGCAGCGCGGGGAAGGCGATGCGCATCTCCATCCTGGCGAGCGGCGCGCCGAGGCAGTGGTGCACGCCGTGACCGAAGGCGACGTGGCCGAGGTCGCCGCGGGCGATGTCGAAGCGGTCGGGGTCGGCGATGAACGCCGGATCGCGGTTGGCCGCGGGCAGCGCGACCATCACCAGCGCTCCGGCCGGGATGCGGACGCCGGACAGCTCGGTCTCGGTGGTGGTGAGCTTGCCGGTGCCGGAGTGCACGATGCTGAGCCAGCGCAGCAGCTCCTCCACGGCGGCGCCGATCCGCTCGGGCTCCTTCCTGAGCAGCGCGAGCTGGTCGGGGTGGCGCAGCAGCGCCAGGGTGCCGAGCCCGAGCATGTTGGACGTCGTCTCGTGCCCGGCCAGCAGCAGCAGCCCGGCGACGCCCACCAGCTCGTCGGTGGACAGGTCGTCGCCGTGCTCGCGCACCAGCATGCCGAGCATGTCCTCGCCCGGCGCGGCCTGGGCGCGGGCGACGAGGCCGGCCATGTAGGCGCGCTGTTCCAGGCTCGCGGCCTGGCGTTCGGCCATCGGGAGCGAGATGTCGAGCAGCGCGCCGGTGCGTCGCTGGAAGTCGTCGCGGTCGTCGTACGGGACGCCCAGCAGCTCGCAGATGACCAGGGACGGGATCGGCAGGGCGAAGGCGGTGACCAGGTCGACCGGCGGCCCGGTGCGCTCCATCGCGTCCAGGTGCTCGCGGACGATCTCGTGGATGCGCGGCTCCAGGCGGCGCATCCTGCGCATGGTGAACTCGGGCGTCAGGATGCGGCGCAGCCGGGTGTGCTCGGGCGGGTCGAAGGCCAGCAGGTTGCCCGCCCGCGCCTGCCGCAGCTCCTCCTCGCTGAGCTGCGGGCGGCCGGTGGGCCGGAACGCCAGGCCCACGTCGTTGCTGAACCGCGCCGGGTCGCCGAGCACCTCGCGCACGTCGGCGTAGCGGCTCACCACCCACGCGTCGACGCCGAACGGGGTGGACACCCGGCGCACGCCTTCCCCGTCGCGCAGGGCGGACAGCTCGGGGTCGGGGTCGAACCCGTCGCGCCGCATGTGGAGCGGCACCACCGCAGGATCGCTCATGTCATCTCCCGGAGGGACCGGCCTCGGACGGAGTTCCTGACAACGTTCTCAACCCGACGGTAATGCCTGCGCCCGCGCGCCGCGCGGAACCCGCGGGGTCACCACGTGACGGGAAGTTCGTAGACCCCGTAGACCTGGCCGTCGTGCTTGAACGGGATCCGGTCCAGGTCCGTCGCCAGAGCGAGGGTGGGGACGCGCCGGTAGAGGGTGGCGTAGGCGACCTGCAGCTCCATGCGGGCCAGCGGCTGGCCGAGGCACTGGTGCACGCCGAAGCCGAACGCCACGTGACGGTGGGCGTCGCGGCGCAGGTCGAGCGTGTCGGGGTCGGGGAAGACCTCGGGATCGCGGTTGCCGAGGTCGTTGGCCATGATGAGGCCGTCCCCGGCGCGGATGACCTCGCCGGCGATCTCGATGTCGGCCAGCGCGACGCGGTGACGTCCCCGGTGGGTGATGTTGAGGTAGCGCAGCAGCTCCTCCACCGCGCCCGCGACCAGCGCGGGATCGTCGCTCTCACGCAGCAGGGCGAGCTGGTCGGGGTGCTGGAGCAGGGCGAGGGTGCCGAGGGCGATCATGTTGGCGGTGGTCTCGTGCCCGGCGACGAGCAGCAGCACGCCCATCCTGGCCGCCTCCTGCCTGCTCAGCTCGCCCGCCGTGACCTGGGCGGCCACCTTGGACAGCAGGTCGTCGCAGGGGTGCGCGAGCTTGTCGGCGACGAGCCCGTCCAGGTAGTCGTTGAGCCGGCCGCCGGCGGCGGCCCGCTCCTCGGGCGACACGTTCCGCTTGACGATGACCTGGCTGTTCTCCTGGAAGAAGGCGTGGTCGGCGTACGGGACGCCGAGCAGCTCGCAGATCACCAGCGACGGCACCGGCAGCGCGAACGCCTCCACCAGGTCCACCGGCTTCGGCCCGGCCAGCAGGCCGTCGATGAGGTCGTCCACGATGCGCTGCACGGCCGGGCGCATGCCCTCCACCCTGCGGACCGTGAACGAGCCCTGCACCATGCGGCGCAGCCGGTGGTGCTCGGGGTCGTCCATGAGGATGAAGCTCACCGGGCTGTCCGGGCGTTGCAGTGTCTGGGCGGGCAACGGGTAGCCGGGCCGGGTGATGTCCGAGCTGACCTGCGGGTGGCTGAGCAGCTCCTTCTGCTCGGCGTACGCGGTGACCAGCCAGGCGGTGCTGCCGTCCCACAGCCGCACCCGGGTGAGCGGCGCGTCCTTCTGCAGCTCGCGCAGCGCGGGCGGCGGGTCGAACGGGCACGAGGCCGCCCTGACGCCCGGGAATGCGGGAAGTGTCTCGGTCATGCGTCCTCCTCGGTCGCCGGCGTGGCGGTGTCGTTCCTTGCGGTGGTGACGGGGGCCGTCCAGATCCCGACCACCGCGTCGATCAGCCCGGTCGCGGCGTCGTGCCAGCTCGGCCGGAGGGTGGGGCGGCCTTCTGCGAGCGCGTGCTCGCGCTCGGCGCACATGTGGACGACGAGCTGGCCCGCCATCTCGGCGCGCTCGGCGTGCACCTCGGGGGGCAGCTCGGGCAGGCAGCGCCGCAGGCCGTCCACCACGCGGCGCAGGGTCGGCGAGTTCAGCGCCTCCTCGGCCATGATCAGGCGGAGCGCGGGGTCGGTCATGACCTGGGCGGCGAAGCGGGCATACCAGGTGGGCGGGCCGAGGTCGTCCAGGTGCCCGGTGAACGAGCGGACCAGGCAGCCCACCCAGTCGCGTACGTCGTCCGAGCCCCCTGCCCCGGCCAGCAGGCGGCGGCGCAGCAGCTCGACCCGCTCGGTGTGGGCGCGCACGATCGCCCGGACGAGGTCGGCCTTGGTGCCGAAGTGGTAGCCGACGGCGGCGTTGTTGCCCTGGCCGGCCACCTGGCTGACCTGGCGGTTGGAGACGGCGTAGACGCCGCGCTCGGCGAACAGCCGCTCGGCGGCGGCGAGGATCTGGGCGCGGGTGGCGTTGACGCGCTCGGCGCGGACGGCGCTCACTGCCAGCTCACTGACAGCCGACTTGACGCATGGTGTGCTCCCCCTGTCGGTTTCACACAACCAAACAGGTCCGCGCAAGTCAAGCAACTGCTTTACGTTCTGCCGGTCACCGCCTTCCCCGCAGCCTCCCCCGCAGCCTCTCCCGCTGCCTGCGAGCGCTGCTTCATCTCCGCCTCGTACACGTGCCGGCGGCCGGCCATGAGCCGGTCGCGCACCTCGCGTTCCAGCTCGCGGAAGGTCGCGTAGTAGTCGTCGTCGTACTCCTCGACGATCTGGAACGTCCACCGGCCCGGCAGGACGTCGCGGCCGACCAGTTCGGCGGCCAGCCGGCGGGCCAGGTCGTCGTGGCCGGTCCCGCCGAGCAGCTTCACGACCTCGGCCACCGTGGCGTGGGCGGAGCCGGTGAGCTGGTGGAAGGAGTAGAGGTGGCCGCGGGCGCGCTCGACCGTCTCCAGCGCCTCCGACAGCATGCCGGCGGCCTTGACCGCCTGGTCATCGGCGCCGTCGGGGCGGCGATGGTCCTGATCGGGTGTGTATGCCATGGACCCCGCGTTACCCGCCGCAGCGCGAAGGATGCGCGCAGGTCAGCGTCCGGACTCTGCTAGTTTTACCTTTCCGGCCGGATTTACTTCCGGCCGAAAGTGGTTCTATGACTGTTTCTCCGGTTCTCGTACGACCCGTGACCGCCGCCGACCGCCCCACCGTCGAACGGCTCTGGCTGATGTTCCGCCACGACATGGCCGACTACCAGGGCGGCCTGCCGAGCCCCGACGGCACCTACCACAGCGACCGGCTGCGTCAGGCGTTCGAGGACGACGACTGGGCGGCCTACCTGTTCACCAGCGGCGACCGGCCGGTCGGGTTCTCGTTCGTACGCGCCGTGTCCGGTCCCGAGCGCGTGCTGAACAGCTTCTTCGTGGTCCGCGGCGCGCGCCGGTCCGGCGTCGGATCGGCGGTCGTCCGCGAGGTGATCGACCGGCACCCCGGCCCGTGGCGCATCGCCTTCCAGGACACGAACACCGCGGCCGTCGCGTTCTGGCGGCGCGTCGCCACCGGGATCGCCGGCACGGCGTGGACCGAGGAACGCCTCCCCGTCCCCGGCCGGCCCGACGTCCCCCCGGACGTGTGGATCTCCTTCACCACCGCCTGACGGCGCCGAGGACCCTGGCCGCGCAGGAAGACCTTAAGGAATGCGTAAGCGGGCTCGGCGAGGCTGTGACCAGACCACGACGGCGGGCCGCACGCCCGGCCCCCTTTCCCCTGGAGGATCATCATGAGGACCATCGCCGCCGGCCTGTTCATCTCCCTCGACGGTGTCGTGCAGGACCCGGCCGACTGGCACTTCCCGTACTTCGACGACGCGATGGGCGCCGCCGTGGAGGCGCAGATGGCCGACACGCTGATCCTGGGGCGGGTGACGTACGACAGCTTCGCCGGCGCGTGGCCGGAGCGGGAGGCGGAGGGCGGCGAGGACGCCGGCTTCGCCAAGGCGCTCGGGGACGCCCGCAAGATCATCGTCTCGCGCCAGCCCCTGGAGTTCACTTGGCGCAACTGCGAGCTGCTCCAGGGCGACCTGGTCGAGGCCGTGACCGCGCTGAAGCGGGAGGAGGGCGGCCGCATCGCGATCAGCGGCTCGGTCTCGGTGGTCCGCCAGCTCCTGGAGGCGGGCCTGCTGGACGAGCTGCACCTGCTGGTGCACCCGATCGCGGTCCGCAAGGGCGAGCGGCTGTTCGACGAGGGGTCCCCGATCCCGCTGGAGCTGGTGAGCTCGGAGACCTTCCCCACGGGCGTGCTGAACCTCGTCTACCGTCCGGCCGCGCGGAACGAGCCGTAGAAACGCCTGGTCACCCGCCACCCCCTGTCCCGGAGCGCACTCCGGGGCAGGGGGTTTTCGTATGCCCGCCGACCCGCACCCAGGCCAATTAATTCAAGTTTCTTCATTATTAGGACGATCCGGCGTCGGTCCGCACCCTCGGGACCCCGCCACACCCCCGCCCAACAGGCCCCTTTATGAAACTGTCCTACATATTTTAGTCACGGGTTGCTCACAATCGCGTCGCGGAGGGGCATCGTCTGCTGATACGTGCTCAGATAGCGCTACTTATTTGCATAAATCAGCGCTAGCCTCCTCACCACCTCCCCGACCCTGACGAAGGAGCACTCCCATGTCCAAGCTCAGATCCTCTGCAGCCGTGGGAACACTCGCTCTGGCACTGCTGATGACCGCGTGCTCGCCCGGAACCGCCGGCGGAACCCAGGAGACCGGCGGCGGCGTGGCGGACTCGATCAGCCTGCGGGTCAACAACGCGACCACGTACTCGCGCAACTTCAACATCTACTCCCCCTCCACCGACATCGCCCCGCAGATCAGCCTCATCTACGAGCCGCTGGTGCGCCGCAACGTCTTCAAGGGCGGGCAGCTGGAGCCGTGGCTGGCCGAGTCGTGGGAGTGGAGCGACGGCGACAAGACCGTCACGCTCAAGCTCCGCGCCGACGTGAAGTTCTCCGACGGCACCCCGATGACCAGCAAGGACGTCGCCTTCACGCTGAACATCCCGCTGAAGTACCCCGAGCTGAACACCGGCGGCCAGACCTACGTCTCGGCCGAGGCGACCGACGAGCACACCGTGGTCGTCAAGTGGAAGAAGCCCGCCCAGCTCGACTTCTACCGCTTCGCCCTCGGCGTCACCGGCTTCGCGCCCCGGGTTGTGCCCGAGCACGTCTGGAAGGACAAGGACCTCAAGACCTGGACGAACCCCGACCCGGTCGGCACGGGCGTGGGCAAGCTGACCGCGTTCACCCCGCAGCAGTTCACGCTGGAGACGCGCGCGGACTACTGGGGCGGTCCGTTCCCGATGAAGACGATCAAGATCGTCGCCACCGGTTCCGACGACCAGACCAAGGCCCGCCTGCTCAAGGGCGACATCGACTTCGCCACCATCTCCTGGCCGAACGCCGAGCAGGAGTACATGGCCCGTGATCCGAAGACCAACGTCTACAAGACGTTCCACACGGGCGGCGAGGAGTCGCTGCTGTTCAACATGGACAAGGCGCCCTTCGACGACGTCAACGTGCGCCGGGCGCTGTCGAGGAGTCTGGATCGTTCCAGCCTGCTCAAACTGGCGCCCACCGGCCAGGAGCCGGCCAACGCGTGCGGCCTGGAGCCCGCCGTGTACGCCGACTTCATGGCCCCGGAGTGCGCGCCGCAGGCCCTCGACGCGGAAGGGGCCAAGAAGGCGCTGGCCGACGGCGGCTGGACCGTCCAGGACGGGCAGCTCGCCAAGGACGGCAAGACCTACCCGCTGGGCGTCAAGGTCGTGCAGGAGTACGCCAACTGGATGGCGTACGGCAAGGGCATGCAGGACCAGTGGAAGACCAACCTGGGCCTGGACGTGAAGGTCACGGCCGTGCCCGAGGAGAACTACGACCCGCAGCTCAACGACGGCGACTTCGACATGGCCCTCTACTGGACCGGCGGCTCCAACGGCCTCTACTCCGTCTTCACCGACCAGCTCGACCCCGAGACGTACGTGCCGAGCGGCAAGGACGCCCAGTACCAGAACCAGGGCCGCTGGAAGGACGGGTCCACCGCGCCGCTCCTCGACAAGCTGCGCACGAGCGCCGGCGACCCGGAGGCGCAGAAGGAGACCGGCCACCAGCTCCAGAAGATCGTGCTGGACCAGGTGCCGTACTCCCCGATGTTCACCGCCGACTGGTTCGTCGAGATGAACCAGGCCCGCTGGACGGGCTGGCCCGAGGCGGGCGACACCCAGCACGTCCCGCACAGCGGGATCGGCCCGGACATCGTGCTGACCCTCAAGGGCCTCAAGCCCGCGGGCGCGTAGATGAAGCAGGGCAAGTGGCGGTTCCTGACCAGGCGGGTGGGCTTCTACCTGGCCACCGCCTGGTCGGCGATCACGCTGAACTTCCTCATCCCCCGGCTCATGCCGGGGGACCCCGCGTCCGTGATCGTCCGGCAGTTGCAGCGGCAGTCGGGCGAGTCCGTCTCGCCCGAGACCGTGGCGGCGATCCAGAAGCTGTTCGGCGACCCGCGCGCCGGCCTGCTCCAGCAGTACTGGGACTATCTCGTGAGCATCGCGCGGCTCGACTTCGGCCTGTCCGTCAGCCGCTTCCCTACCCCGGTGGGCGAGCTGCTCGGGGCCGGTCTGCCGTGGACGCTGCTGCTGGTCGGCACCACCACGGTGATCGCCTTCCTGCTCGGGACCGGTCTCGGGATCGCGGCCGGCTGGAAGCCGGGCGGGCGGCTCGACGGGTTCCTGTCGCCCCTGTCGACGTTCCTGAGCGCGCTCCCGTACTTCTGGGTGGCGCTCATCGCCCTGTACGTGTTCGGCCTGGTGCTCGGCTGGTTCCCGCTGGGCGGCGGCTTCGACCCCGACCTGTACGGCGGGCCGGGCTTCCTGGGCAGCGTCCTGGAACACCTGGTGATGCCCGCCGCGACGATCGTCTTCTCCGCCTTCGGCGGCTGGCTGCTCGGCATGCGCAACATGATGGTCACGGCCGTCAGCGAGGACTACGTGCTGCTCGGCCGGGCCAAAGGGCTCTCGGCCGGGCGGGTCATGTTCCGGTACGCCGCCCGCAACGCCCTGCTGCCCAGCGTCACCGGCTTCGCCATGGCGATCGGCGGCGTGCTCGGCGGCGCGCTGCTCACCGAGATCGTCTTCTCCTATCCCGGCATCGGCTACCTGCTGTACGACGCGGTCAGCAAGCGCGACTATCCGCTCATGCAGGGCGTCTTCCTGCTGACGACGCTCACCGTGCTGCTGGCCAACTTCGTGGCCGACTCCGTCTACGTGATGATCGACCCGCGCACGAGGGAGGCAGGCCGATGAAGGTCCGCGTCGGCATCGGCATCATCGCCTTCTTCGCGGTGGTCGCGGTCGTCGGTCCGTGGCTCAACGACCTGATGGGCATCGGACCCTGGAAGATCGACTACGACGCGATCAGCCGGCCGCCGGGCGGCGGCCATCTGCTCGGCGCCACCAGCCAGGGCACCGACGTGCTCGCCCAGGTGATCGCCGGGACGCGCAACTCGATGGTGGTCGGCGCGCTGGCCGGCGTCATCGGCATCGTGCTCGCGGTCGTGGTCGGCGTCACCGCGGGCTTCTTCGGCGGCCGGATCGACGCGCTGCTGTCCTTCCTGACCAACATGTTCCTGGTCCTGCCCGTGCTCCCGCTCACCCTTATCGTGGCGGGCTACGTGCAGGACACCGGCCCGGTCACGATCGCGCTGATCATCGGGCTGTTCGGGTGGGCGCCCGGCGCCCGCACCCTGCGGGCGCAGACGCTCTCCCTGCGGGGGCGGGACTTCGTCATGGCGATGCGCATGCTCGGCGAGACCAGGACGCGGCTGATCTTCGTGGAGGTGCTGCCGCACCTGGCCGGCTGGATCTCGGCGATGTTCCTGCACCTGGTGCTGGGCGCGGTCCTGGCCGAGGCCGGGCTGGCCTTCCTCGGCATCTCCTCGGCCGACACCGTGAGCTGGGGCACCATCATCGACCAGGCCAGGCAGGTGGCCCTGCTCAACGGCATGTGGTGGTGGTTCGTCCCGCCCGGCCTGTGCATCGCGCTGCTCGGCACCGCGACCGGGCTGGTCAACTTCGGCATCGACGAGGTCATGAACCCTCGCCTGCGCACGGCCGACATCAAGGCGATGAGAAAGGCGCTCGCATGATCCTGGACGTCAAAGGGCTGGACGTCGACTACGTCTCGGCCAAGGGAGCCGTACGGGCCGTCAACGACGTGAGCTTCCAGCTCCGGCGCGGCGAGATCCTCGGCGTGGCGGGCGAGTCCGGCTGCGGCAAGTCCACCCTCATCATGGCGATCATGCGGCTGCTGCGCCCGCCGGCGGCGCTGACCGGCGGCGAGGTGTGGCTGCATCCGCGCGACGGCGAGCCCGTGGACCTCGCCGCCAGGACCGACAGGGAGCTGCGCACGCTGCGCTGGCGCAGGATCGCCGTGGTGCTGCAGAGCGCCATGGACGCGCTCAACCCCGTCGCCCGGCTGAGCGCCCAGTTCGCCGACGTGCTGAAGGCGCACGGCTACCGCGACGCCGGAAAGCGCACCGCCGAGCTGCTGGAGATGGTGGGCATCTCGCCCGACCGGGCCCGGTCGTACCCGCACGAGATGTCCGGCGGCATGCGCCAGCGCGCGATGATCGCCCTGGCGCTGGCCTGCGACCCCGAGCTGGTCGTCATGGACGAGCCCACCACCGCCGTGGACGTCGTCATGCAGCGCCAGATCCTCTCCCAGATCCTCCAGCTCCGCGACCGGCTGGGCTTCTCGGTGGTGTTCGTCACGCACGACCTGTCGCTGCTGGTCGAGCTGGCCGACCGGATCGCCGTCATGTACGCCGGCCGGATCGTGGAGATCGGTGAGGCGGCCGGCATCTACGCCGACCCCAAGCACCCGTACACGAAGGGCCTGCGCGACTCCTTCCCGCCGCTGCGCGCGCCGGTCACCAAGCTCAGCGGCATCCCCGGCACCCCGCCCGCGCTGCGCGACCTGCCGCCCGGGTGCGCGTTCGAGCCGCGCTGCGCGCGGCGGTTCGGCGACTGCGCGGAGCGGCGTCCCGAGCTGCTGCCGGTGGGCGGCGGCCTGGCGGCCTGTCACCTGCACGACCGAGAGAGGGCGCATGTCTGACATCCCGATCCTCGCCGCCGAGGACGTGACCAAGCACTTCGAGTCGCGCGACGGCGTCGGCAGGCACGTGACGGTCCGCGCGGTGGAGAACGTCACGCTGCGCCTCCACCGGGGAAGGATCGCCGCGCTGGTCGGCGAGAGCGGCAGCGGCAAGACGACGCTGGCCCGGCTGCTGGCCCAGTTCTACCCGGTGACCTCGGGGCGGATCCTGCTGCGCGGCGAGCCCGTGACCGGGCCGGACAGACGTTTCGCCGGCGAGGTGCAGCTCGTTTTCCAGGACCCGTTCGCCTCGCTCAACTCGCTGCGGAGGGTGGAGCACAACCTGCGCAGGGCGCTGAAGTTGCACGCGCACCCGGCCGGCGACGAGCACGTGCGCGAGCTGCTCGGCAAGGTCAACCTGACGCCGGAGGCGGAGTTCGCGCGCAAGCTGCCGCACGAGCTGTCGGGCGGCCAGCGGCAGCGGGTGGCGATCGCGCGGGCGCTCGCCGTGCGGCCGTCGGTGCTGCTCGGTGACGAGCCGATCTCGATGCTGGACGTGTCGATCCGGCTCGACGTGCTCAACCTGCTGGCCAGGCTCCGCGACGAGGAGGGGCTGGCGCTGCTCTACATCACGCACGACATCGCCAGCGCCCGCTACCTGTCGGACGACGTCTTCGTCATGTACGCCGGCCAGATGGTCGAGGGCGGCCCGGCGGAGTCGGTCATCCAGGAGCCGAAGCACCCGTACACGCGGCTGCTCGTCGACTCCTCGCCCGATCCCGAGCGCGCCGCGGGCAGCTCGGCGTTCACCGCCGCCGAGAAGCTCGGCGAGCCGCCCAGCCTGGTGGACCCGCCGCCCGGCTGCCGCTTCCACCCACGCTGCCCGTTCGCCAGGGACGAGTGCCGGACGGAGTTCCCGCCGCGCACCGAGTTCCCCGACGGCGGCTGGACCAACTGCTGGCTGCACGTCACCCGACCGGAGGACACCCCGACGCCATGACCTACCACCTTCGCTACCAGGTGCTGCCCGGACGGGACGCCACCGCACTGGCCCGCTACTGCGTCGACCACGCCATCCCCGAGGTGGTGCTGTTCTACGGCGCGGAGGAGCTGCACTCCGGCCATCCGGCGGGAGTCGGCGAGGACCTGTGGTTCGAGCACATCGCGCAGGCCAAGGAGGTGCTGGACCGCTACGGGATCGGCGCCAGCCTCAACCCGTGGATCACGGCGGGGCACACCGACCGGGGCCGCGTCCAGGACCTCGGCTTCGCGCCCATGGTCTCGCCGCTCGGCGAGGTCGCCACCACCTGCGCGTCCTTCGCCTGCCCGGTCTGGCGCGAGTGGGTGGCCGGCCACTACGGGCGCTTCGCCGGGCTGGGCTTCCGCGTCCTGTGGGTCGAGGACGACTTCCGCTACCACAACCACGAGCCGCTGACCTGGGGCGGCGGGTTCGAGCCCGAGATGCTGACCCGGTTCGCGGCGCTCGCCGGCGCGGAGCCCGCCCGGGAGGAGCTGGTCGCCGCCATCACCGCCGGCGGGCCGCCGCACCCGTGGCGGGCGCTGCTGCAGCGGACCTGGCGGGAGGCCCAGCTGGAGGTCCTGGACGCTATAAGGGACGCGGTGGCCGGGCGGGCCGTGCTCGGGCTGATGAGCTCCCGGCTGGACGTGGCCTCGATCGAGGGACGCGACTGGGGGGCGGTCTTCGAGCGGGCCAAGGTGCACCGGCCGCACTTCGCGCCCTACAACGACGTGCCGGGGGCGCGGCTGTCGTACTCGCTCGCGATGCTCGAGCTCCAGCGGGCGATCCGCCCCGCAGGCGCCGAGGTGGCGCCGGAGATCGAGAACTCGCCCCACACCGAGTGGACCAAGTCCGACACCCAGACGTGGTCGGAGATGGTCGCGGCGCGGCTGTCCGGCGCCGACGGCATGCTGCTCGACCTGCATCCCTTCGTGACCGGCGAGCCCCAGCGCCATCCCAGGATCGGCGAGCTGCTCGACCGCTCGCGTCCCGCGCTCGACCTCACGGCGGGCCGCGACCTGGAGACGCACGGCGTCGGCGTCCCCTGGTGGCCGGACACGGCCGCGCGGGTGCAGGGCGACGGCACCATCGAGGGGCTGATCGCCGACCCGCTGCGGCCGGCCGACTACCTGCTGCCGTACGGCGTCCCGATCCGGGCCGGGATCGCGCCGGTCACCGCCCTGTTCGGCAAGGTCGCCTGGGGGCTGCCCGACGAGCGGGTGGAGGAGCTGTTCTCCGGCGGGGTGCTGCTCGACGGGCACGCGGCGCTGATCCTCACCGAGCGCGGGTACGGCTCGCTGCTCGGTGTGCGGGTCGAGGAGGTGATCGACCGGTGGACGCCGTCGCGGCTGCCGTACAGCATGGAGCGGATCGAGGACGGCGGCGGGCTGCTGAGCGTGAACCTGCAGCCCGCGCTGGCGAGGCTCGCCGCCCACCCCGCGGCCGAGGTGTGGACGCGGGTGCTCACGCCCCGGGACGAGCCGTGGGGTGACGGGCGGGTCGCCTACGTCAACGGGCTGGGCGGCCGGGTGGTCACCCTGGCGGCCTGCGCCCCCGAGCGGCTCGCGCGCTGCGACGACGGGCAGGCGCTGGCGCAGCGGGCGGTCCGGTGGCTGGGCGGCGACTTCCCCATGGTGACCGGCGGGCCGCACCTCATGCCGCAGCTCGCCAGGGTCGGCGGCCGGTGGCGGCTCGCGGTCGTCAACGGCTCGGCCGACCCCGCCAGGCCGGTGCTGTCCGGCGTGCCGGAGTACGCGGTGACGACCCTGCTCGCGCCGCTCGCCGAGCCCCGGCCGGCCGACGCCACGGACGTGGAGCTGCCGCACCGCGGCTACCTGGTGACGGAGTGGCCGGCGTGAACGGGCGTCCCGTGGTGATCCCCGCCCTGCAGCAGTGGACGGGCGGGGCCGGCGAGTTCCGGCTCGGCGGCGGCTCCCGGGTGGTCTCGCGGGACGCCCCGGAGCAGGCCCGGCGGTTCGCCGCCGAGCTGGGCGTCCCGTACGGCGACGCGGGCGGGGACATCGTGCTCGCCCTCGCGCAGTCCGGGCGCGGCCCCGAGAGCTACCGGCTGGAGATCACGCCAGAACGGGTCCTCGTCGAGGCGCCCGCCCCGGCCGGGCTCTTCTACGGCACCCGCAGCCTGCTGCAGATCCTCGGCGAGGACGGCCGCGCCCCCGTGGGCGTCGCCGAGGACTGGCCGAACTATCCGGTCCGCGGCTACATGCTGGACGTCGGCCGCCGCTTCGTCACGCCGGCCATGATCCACCGGCTCATCGGGCTGATGGGCACGTTCAAGCTCAACGAGCTGCAGCTGCACCTCAACGACAACGAGATCAAGCCGCCGGACGGAGACTGGAGCCGGGCGGTGTCGGCGTTCCGGCTGCGGTCGGACGCCTTTCCCGGGCTGGCCGCGGCGGAGTCGTACTCGCGGGCCGACTGGGACGGGTTCGAGGAGGCCGCGGCGGCGCACGCGGTCACGATCGTGCCGGAGATCGACGCGCCCGCCCACGCGCGGGCGTTCATCGCCTACGAGCCCTCCATCGGCCACGACGGGGGCGACTCCGACCATCTCGACCTGGCCAACCCGGCGGCGACGAAGCTGGTCAAGGAGGTGTTCGAGGAGTTCGTGCCGTGGTTCCGCGGGCCCGCGGCGCACTTCGGGGCGGACGAGTACTACCAGAGCAAGGAGCTGTGGAAACGCTTCTTCAACGAGATGGCCGCGCACCTGCGGTCGCTGGGCAAGCAGCCCCGCGCCTGGGGCGGCTTCACCCGCCTGTCCCCCACGGGTGACACGACCGGGTTCGATCCGGACGTCGTGATCAACAGCTGGAACAACGGCTTCTACGGGCCCGAGGGGGCCGAGGGCGACGCGTACCCGCTGATCAACAGCAACGACGACCTGCTCTACATCGTCCCGGAGGCGGACTACTACCACGGCCGGGGCCTCGACGGCGCGTGGCTGCACGAGCACTGGGAGCCGCACGTCTTCGCCGGCGGCCAGAGCCTCGCCCCGGACGACCCCCGCCTGCTCGGCGCCATGCCGGCCCTGTGGAACGACCTGGTGCACGCCGCGTACGGCGAGGAGCGGATGTACGAGCTGATCGAGGACACCGTGGGGGTGCTCGCCCAGAAGATGTGGAGCGCGAGCACGTCCGGCCTGACGTACGCGGAGTTCCGGGGGCGCGCCGCCCGGGCCCTCCGGGTCACGACGGCCCGGCCCGTGCCGCTCCAGGGATTCGAACCCCGAACCTCCGCCTCCTGAAGGCGGCGCCTCTGCCAGTTGGGCCAGAGCGGCGTGGACCCCGGGCTCGGCCGGCGTGAGCCGGCCCGGGGTGTGGGCGGGGTCCGGCCGGGGGGCGCCAATCCCGTCGGCCAGGCCGCGGCCCGCGGCCCTCTTCTTTCAGGACCGCCGCGAAGGAAGAACAAGAAGTTCGTTGCCGGACATTCACCACGTTAAAGGGGTGATCGGCATTGGGCCATTCATTTATCCGGGGAGCTCCGCGCTCTCGACGCGGAAGCGGGGCAGCGCCTCCGGATGGTTGTCGCGCACGTAGTCGACCAGGAACTCGCGCACGTCGCACTTGAGGTCCCACGCCGACGGCGAGTCGGCGGCGCTCATCAGGCAGCGCAGCTCGATCAGCCCGTTGGGCAGCACGTCGGTGACCTGCAGCGTCCAGTCCTTCTGGTCCCACAGCGGGTTGCCCTGGAGGAACTCGTACAGCGCCTCGCGCAGCCGCTTGACCGGCACCGACCAGTCCACCCGCAGGTGGACCACGGCCAGCACGCGGCTGCCGTGCCGGGTCCAGTTCTCGAACGGGTGCTGCGTGAAGTAGCTGACCGGCAGCACGAGCCGCCGCTCGTCCCACAGCCGCAGCACCACGTACGTGAGCGTCAGCTCCTCGATCCGCCCCCACTCCTCCTCGACCACGACCACGTCGTCCAGCCGGAGCGCGTCGCTGAAGGCGAGCTGCAGCCCGGCGAGCACGTTGCCGATCGTGGGCTGGGCGGCGATGCCGACGATGGCCCCGGCGATGCCGGCCGAGGCCAGCAGGCCGGCGCCGAGCGCGCGCACGCCGGGGAAGGAGAAGAGCATCGCGCCGAGCGCGATCACGATGATGACCGCGGCGGCGATGCGGCGGACCAGCGCGATCTGGGTCCTGATGCGCCGCGCCCGCCGGTTGCGCTCGCCCTCGATCTGCACCAGCCGGTCGAGGACGACGTCCGTCAGCGCGTACGAGGCCTGCACGATCATCCAGGTGACCGCGGCGATGGTGAACAGTCCCAGCACCCGGTCCACGCCCTCGGCGAGGGCCCGCTGCCGGCCCGACTCGCCGAGGATGCCCACCCCGAACACCACGTTCGTCGCCACCACGGCGGCCACCGCGAACGCCGGCCACGTGCAGCGCTCCTTGAGGTGCTGGGCGAGCGCCCATTTACGCCCGATCCTGCCGAGCACCCGCCGGACCACTTCGACCAGGAGGATGGATCCGATCACCGAGAACACGAGGATCGGCCAGTCCGCCGGAGACTGCACGTTCTTGCCCCCCAAAATTCCTCGAACGTCGCGTCAAAGCTCACATTGCCCTCAACCACCACGGGGTAAGCGGAGACACGACTTTCCGAAGAAGTTCGGCGAGCTGGATCCTCCCTCTAGTGGCCGTTGCCGCAGCGGCCCCTGCAGGTCGTGGCCCGCGTCGAGGTGATCAGCCCCAGATCGTGGAGGACGGCCCGGGTGCGCTCGACCTCGGAGGCCAGCCAGAGCACGAAGTCGTCGCCGCCGAGCGGGATCGAGACCCATCCGGCGGCGCGGCAGGCGGCCAGCCAGCCGGTGGAGGAGGTCGCGTCCTCGCACATGCGCACGGCCGCGTCGCGGCTCTCGTCCGGCATGCCCTCGGGGCCGAAGGCGGCGGTCCAGTCGGTGAAGTCGACCCGTACGCCGGACTCCAGCAGCGTCGGCGCGTCCAGCTCGGGCACCCGCTGGGCGCACGAGACCGCGAGCGCCCGCAGCCGGCCGCGGGCGAGGCCCTCCCGCCAGGCGGCGAGCACCCCGGTGGCCGCCGCGGCCTTGCCGGACAGCAGGGCGGTGACGACCTCCTGGCTGCCGGGGTAACCGGTGTAGTCGACCTGCCGGGTGTCGGCGCCGATGCCCTTGGCGATGAGGCCGAACAGCAGGTGGTCGGGCGCCCCCTGCGGGCCGCCGGCCAGCGGCGTCGCACCGGGCTGGGCCAGCAGGTGGGCGGCGAAGCCCTCGAAGTCCTTGAAGCGGGAGTCGCCCGGCACGACCACGACCTCGACGTCTCCGGCCAGCCGGGCGAGGGGGGTGGCCACGTCGAGCAGGGTCTGGCCGTTGTTGAGCTCGGCGGCGGTCATCGCGGACAGGCCGCTCACGGTGACCTTGGTGCCGGCGCCGGTCTCGTACCCGGCGGCGCGGGCCGCGCCGGCGAGCGCCTGCCCGGCCTCGCTCCAGCGGCGGGCGGCCGGGTTGATGACGAACCGGGCCCGCAGCCCCGCGGGGCCGGGGCCGCCGGTGCCCTGCCGGGCGCCGCAGCCGGTCAGCGCTGCCCCGGTCAGCGCCGATCCCGCCACCGCGCCGGACGCAGCCAGCAGGTTTGCCAGGAACTGTCGACGGCGCATGTGTCTCTCCCCCGAAGCTCCGCGAATCCCCCTTACCTACTGTTATTGACACATTACGTAGAGATACACATATAGGCGTCAGATCCCCACCGGACGAAATTTGGTGATATGTCGCTTTTTAGGCGGGAGTGGAGTGATCGATTTTCCGGGCCACGCCCGCCATGAGCGACGACGGCAACGCCCAATCCCCCACGAGTTTCGGCCGGTCCGGCCGCCAGTCCACGGCCTGCACCAGGCCGGGCGGATCAAGGCGGAACTCGCCGAAGAACCGCCGGATCTCCGACGGCCGCCGGTCCGCTCCCCCGCGCCCGGGCGAGCCCCGGTAGCCGCGCGGGACCTCCTCGTCCTCCAGCCGCCCCATCGTGGTGGCGTGGCTGATCACCAGGAAACTGCCGGGGACGACCCGCTCGCGCAGCCGGGCCACGGCCTGCCACGGCCGGGCGGAGTCGGGCAGGAAGTGCAGGATCGACACCAGCACGACGGCGACCGGCCGGTCAAGGTCGAGGAAGTCACCGGCCTTGGCCAGCACGTCGTCGGCGTCCAGCAGGTCGGCCTCGACGCAGACGGCCCTGCCCACGTTCGTGAGCAGGGCCTTGGAATGGGCGGCCACGACAGGGTCGTGATCGACGTAGACGACCCGGGCGCCGGGCGCCACCTCGTGCGTGCTGCCCTGGGTCGGCAGCCCGCTGCCCAGGTCGATGAACTGGTCGATCCCGGCGGCGGCGACGTAGCGCACGGCACGCTGCAGGAAGGCCCGGTTCGCGCGGGCCAGCGGGACCGCCTCCGGGACCAGCTCGGCGAGCTGCTCGATGGCCAGGCGGTCGACCGCGAAGTTGTCCGTCCCGCCGAGCATGTAGTCGTACATGCGTGCGAGATTGGGCCGTTGCTGGTCGAACTGCCGCACGTATCGAATTTATGCCGTCCCGGGCCAGATAACACTACCCAGAGCGAAATGTGGCTTAATTGGAGTCAATTACTCAACAGTAACGCTCTTGGCTAGATTGCGCGGCTTGTCGACATCCCGGTCCAGCGCGACCGCCGCGTGGTAGGCGAGGAGCTGGAGCGGGATGGTGAGCAGGATCGGGTCCAGCTCGACCTCGTTCTTCGGGATCACGATGACGTCGTCGGCCAGCTTGGCGTCCGGCTCCCGGTGGCCGACCATGAGCACCTGGCCACCCCGGGTGCGGATCTCGCCGAGCGTGGTGAGGTTCTTGTCCAGCAGCTCGTCGTCGGGGACGATCGCGACCGTCGGCATCTCGGGGCCGATCAGCGCGAGCGGGCCGTGCTTGAGCTCGCTCGCCGGGTACGCCTCGGCGTGCACGTACGAGATCTCCTTGAGCTTCTGCGCGCCCTCCCTGGCCACCGGGTAGCCGCGCACCCGCCCCACGAACATCATGCTCGGGTGACCGGCGTACTTGCGGGCCAGCTCGGCGATCTTGTCGCCCTGGGTGAGGATGTCGGCGATCTGGCCGGGCAGCCGGCGCAGGCCGTCCACGATGCGCCGCCCGTCGGCAGGCGACAGGTCGCGCACCCGGCCGAGATGCAGCGCGAGCAGCGCGAACGCGACCGCCGTGGAGGTGAACGCCTTGGTCGAGGCGACCGAGACCTCGGGCCCGGCGTGCAGGTAGATGCCGCCGTCCACCTCGCGGGCGATGGCGCTGCCCACGGCGTTGACGATGCCGATGACCCGGCCGCCCTTGCGCTTGAGCTCCTGGACGGCGGCCAGCGTGTCGTAGGTCTCGCCGGACTGGCTGATCGCGACGTAGAGCGTGTCGGGGTCCACGACCGGGTTGCGGTAGCGGAACTCGCTGGCCGGCTCGGCGTCGGCCGGAATGCGCGCCAGCTCCTCGATGAGCTGCGCGCCGATCTGGCCCGAGTAGTACGCCGACCCGCAGCCGATGATCTTCACCCGGCGGAACGAGCGGGTCTCGCGGGCGTCCATGTTGAGCCCGCCGAGGTGCGCGACGTGGAAGCGCTCGTCGAGGCGGCCGGACATCGTCCTGGTGATCGTCTCCGGCTGCTCGGAGATCTCCTTGAGCAGGTAGTGCTCGTAGCCGCCGGTGTCGTAGTGGCCGGCGTCCCAGTCGACGGTCAGCGGCTCCTTGGCCGTCTCGCGGGCGTCGCTGGAGAAGGTGTGGAAGCCGTCGGCCTTGATCACCGCCAGCTCGCCGTCCTCCAGGTGCACGACCTGGCGGGTGTAGCGGATCAGGGCGGCGACGTCGGAGGCGGCGAACATCTCCTTCTCGCCGATGCCGAGCACGATCGGGCTGCCGTTGCGGGCCACGACCACCTCGCCGGGGCGCTCGGCGTCGATGACCGCGATGCCGTACGTGCCGACGATGCTCTTCAGCGTCTTCCTGACCGCCTCCTCCAGGCTGTCGTTCTCGTCCACGGCGTGGGCGATCAGGTGGGCCAGCACCTCGGTGTCGGTCTCCGAGGCGAACTCGACGCCGTCGGCGACCAGCTTGGCGCGCAGCTCGGCGGCGTTCTCGATGATGCCGTTGTGGACGACCGCGATGCGCTGGTCGGCCGACAGGTGCGGGTGGGCGTTCTCGTCGCTCGGGACGCCGTGCGTGGCCCAGCGGGTGTGCCCGATGCCGAGCCCGCCCTTGAACCTGGCCGGCACGACCTTGGCCAGGTCGGCCACCCTGCCCTTGACCTTGCGGAGCTTCAGCCCTTTGTTGGACACCACGAGCCCTGCGGAGTCATAGCCTCGGTACTCGAGCCGCTGCAACCCTTCCAGGAGGATGGGCGCCGCGTCCTTGGGGCCGACATAGGCCACGATTCCGCACATCGAGGTCTCCTCTGCGTTTCTGGTTATCCGTAGACGATCCTGCGGAGCTGCCGCAGTGACAGCTCGGGCGCGGCCACCCGGCGACCGCGTAATTCGGCGGCGATCCTGGGGAAGATCTCGTCGTTGGTGTGGCCGCGCGCCTTGAGCTCGCCGTGGCGGCGCCGGACGTACTCCTCGGCGGTCTCGGAGAAGTAGGCCAGCACGTCGGCGACGACGCGCGCCGCCTCTCCCGGGCCGAGCGCGCTCGTCCGGATGAGGTGGGCGATGAGGTCCTCGTAGGGATGCCGTGCCGTGGACACAGAGGAGGACACTACGCATCTGGAACGAGGCACGCCAACATCCTGCCCGAAATCGGGCAGGGTTTAACTCTTTCTCATGTCCACGGGCACCGGCGGTCGATCCCATGAGTACCAGCCGCCCCGTCTGACCCATCCGTTTCCTGGGAAGGCTACGAAGCGTAGTCACGTCGTGACGCTCTTCGGGGGAGATGGACATGCACTTCTGGCTGGCCTGGCCGCTCGCGCTCGCCGCCCTCGTGCCGATGGCGGCGCATCCCCGGGAGGCCCCGGCCGGGCGGCAGGCCGAGTTCGCCGCGGCGGCGCGCGAGTTCGGGGTGCCGCAGAGCGTGCTGCTGGGGGTGGCATACCTGGGCTCGCGGTGGGACGCGCACGCGGGGCAGCCCAGCACCGCCGGCGGCTACGGGCCGATGCACCTCGTGGACGCCCTCCCCGCCGGCGCGCTCACCGTCGGCGACGGGCGCGGGGACGGCCGCGGCGACGAGACCCGGCCGATGCCGCCCCGGCCGGTGCACATGCTGTCCCCGCTGAACGCCGCCGCGGCGGCGCAGCACACGACGCTGCCCGAGGCCGGGCGGCTCATCGGGGTCGAGCCCGCCCGGCTGCGCGACGACCCGGCCGACAACATCCGCGCCGGAGCCGCCCTGCTCGCCTCCTACCACGACACCCCGAGCGCCACCCCCAGCACCCGCCCGAGCACCGACCCGGACTCCGGCGCCGACTCCGGCCTCGCCGGCTGGTACGACGCGGTCGCCCGCTTCTCCGGCGCCGACGACGTGGCCGCGGCGCGGCAGTTCGCCGACGAGGTGTTCGCGGTGATGAGGGCGGGCGCGCGGCGGCGCACCGACGACGGGGACCTGGTGCGCCTCGACCCGGTGCCCGGCCTGCGCGTGCCGCACGGCCCGCGGACCAGCTCCACCGGCGAGGCCGACCTCCCGTACGACGGGCACTTCCCCGAGCGGTACGACGACGAGGAAGAGCTCGCGGCGCTGGACGACCTCGCCGAGCCGTACGACCCGGCCGAGGTGACCGCGGCCTCGGGCCGCTCCTCCTCGACGGAGTGCCCCGCGAGCCTGGCCTGCGAGTGGATGCCGGCCGCGCACAAGCGCTTCGGCAAGAAGGGCGCCCAGGACTACGGCAACCACGACCGCCTGTTCAAGACCCGGCACGTCGACTACATCGTCATCCACGACACCGAGGGCGGCTACCAGGGCATCCCGACCATGGTCCGCGACCCGAAGTACGTGAGCTGGCACTACACGATCCGCTCCCGTGACGGCCACGTGGCCCAGCACGTCAGGACCAACGACCTGGCCTGGCACGCGGGCAACTGGGACGTCAACACCCGCTCGATCGGCATCGAGCACGAGGGCTACCTCGCCAAGGGCGGGGCGTGGTACACCGAGGCGATGTACCGGTCCTCGGCCAGGCTGGTGCGCTATCTCGCGAACAAGTACGACGTGCCGCTCGACCGGGCCCACATCCTCGGCCACGACAACGTCCCCGGCACCACTCCCCAGACCGTCGCCGGCATGCACGACGACCCGGGACCCTACTGGGACTGGGCCCACTACTTCGAGCTGATGGGCCGGCCGCTGCGGGGCGCGAAGAACGGCGACTCGGTCATGATCCTGCCGTCGTACGACGACAACCGCCCGCGCTTCACCGGCTGCGTCACCACGAAGGCGGGCAAGGACTGCCCGTCGCACGGCGCGTCCACGGTCTGGCTGCACAGCGCGCCGCGCGAGAACGCCTCCCTGGTCACCGACGTCGGCAAGCACGGCGGCAAGGCCAGCACGTACAGCGTGTACGACCACGCGGCCCGCGCCTCGACCGGCCAGCGCTACGCGGTCGCGGAGCGGCGGGGGGACTGGACGGCGATCTGGTATCTGGGGCAGAAGGCGTGGTTCCACAACCCGGCCGCGCAGCCGGTCGCCGTGCCCGCCAAGGGACCGCTGGTCACGCCGCTGCGGGCGGGCACCCGGGTGTACGGGCGGGCCTATCCGGAGAGGTCGGCGTACACGAAGGCGGCCGCGCAGCCGCTGACGCCGCTGCAGTACCGGATCGAGCCGGGGCAGACGTACACGGTGGGCGACACGATCACCGGCTCGCACTACTCGGCCGGGGCCTTCAGCCCGTCGCGGCACGTCACGACGACCGGCACCACCCGCTACCACCAGATCCAGCTCGGGCACCGGATCGCGTTCGTCATGGCGAAGGACGTGCGGCTGATCTCGTGAATTTTCGCCGCACGGGCCGCTGAGTGCGCACGGGCACTCCGCGGAGACGATATGGTTTTCCCGTGGCCCTGAGCACGTAGCCTGGGGTTCACGCGGAAGTGGCTCAGTGGTAGAGCATCACCTTGCCAAGGTGAGGGTCGCGGGTTCGAATCCCGTCTTCCGCTCGGAGTGTGACTCCTGGTGGAGTGGCCGAGAGGCGAGGCAGCGGCCTGCAAAGCCGTCTACACGGGTTCAAATCCCGTCTCCACCTCGCTGAATGGCGGACCCACCAGGATCCGCTAAGGTAAAGGCACGCACGCGGAAGTGGCTCAGTGGTAGAGCATCACCTTGCCAAGGTGAGGGTCGCGGGTTCGAATCCCGTCTTCCGCTCTGAGTTCCAACTCAACACGGACGATTAGCTCAGCGGGAGAGCGCTTCCCTGACACGGAAGAGGTCACTGGTTCAATCCCAGTATCGTCCACCCCATGCGAAAGGCCCCGCTGACCGCGGGGCCTTTCGGCGTTTCCGGCCACAGGGCAAGTTTTGGTGTCCCTTTGCACATGCGCCGTCGCTCTCCGGGTAGCGCCGTTGCACTGACTCCTCCGAGGAGGAAAGTGTGGACGTCAACATCGGCCAAGGCATCACGGATGCCTGGCGATCGGTCGCCACGTTCGTGCCGAGGCTGGTCGCGTTCCTGGTGATCCTCGTCATCGGGTACCTCATCGCCAAGGCCCTGGAGAAGGTGGTCGACAAGATCCTGCAGCGGATCGGCTTCGACCGCGCGGTGGAACGCAGCGGCGTGCGCCGCTGGCTCGAACGCAGCAAGTACGACGCCAGCAGCCTGCTGGGCAGGATCGTCTTCTACGCCATCGTGCTGGTCACCCTGCAGATAGCCTTCAGCGTCTTCGGGCCGAACCCGATCTCCGTGCTGCTCACCGGCGTGGTCGCCTGGCTGCCCAGGGCACTGGTCGCCATCGTGATCGTCGTGGTGGCCGGCGCGATCGCCAAGGGCGTGCGGGACATACTCAACGGGGCGCTCGGCGGGCTGTCGTACGGACGCTGGATCGCCACCGCGGCCGCCGTGTTCATCTGGGCGCTGGGCATCATCGCCGCGCTCAACCAGATCGGCGTGGCCACCACGGTCACCACTCCGGTGCTGATCACCGTGCTCGGGACGATCGGCGCCATCCTCGCCATCGGCATCGGCGGCGGCCTGATCCGGCCGATGCAGCAGCGCTGGGAGCGCTGGCTGAGCCGTATGGAGGCCGAGGCTCCGCAGGCCAGGGCGCACGCCGAGGCGTACCAGCGCGGGCGCCGGGACGCCGGCGCCATGACCGGCGAGGAGACGGCGCCCATCCGCACGGCGCCGGGCGCGACGGCCGCCGGCCCGCCGGGCACGACGGCCTCGGGCGCGCCGGGCACGACTCCTGGCGCGACTCCTGGCGGGATGTCCACGCCTCCGCAATCGCACCACACCCACCTGCCACCCGGGGCGCACCGCCCCGACATGCCACCGGACTGACTCCTCCGAGAACGGCCCGCCGCCCGGCACCGCCCACCCGCCCGGAGCGACGGGCGCATCCCGCCGGCCGGCCGCCCACCAGCGGCCGGCCGGCGGTGCATGCATGCATGCAAGGCTCAGGCGGCGACACCTCAAAGCACGTTCAAGCGTGCGTCCTCGGGGAACGGCAGCCCGACGTAGTTCTCGGCGAGCGTCTTCGCGGCGGCCTCGGACGAGGTGACGTAGTCCAGGTAGGAGAGCTGGAGCCGCCGCCCGTAGGCGTCCTCGTCCTCGAACGTGTGCAGCAGCGTCGTCATCCACCACGAGAAGTGCTGCGCCCGCCACACCCGCTTCAGGCACGCCTCCGAGTAGCCGTCCAGCAGGGCGGTCGAGCCGTCGGCGAAGTACGCGGCCAGCGCCTCCGTCAGCACCCGCACGTCGGCCACCGCCAGGTTGAGCCCCTTGGCCCCGGTCGGCGGCACGATGTGGGCGGCGTCCCCGGCCAGGTAGAGCCGGCCGTACTGCATGGGCTCGGTCACGAACGAGCGCATCGGCGTGACGCCCTTCTCGGTGATCCGGCCGGTGGTCAGCGTGAAGCCCGGCACGCTCTCCAGCCGGACCCGCAGCTCGTCCCAGATCCGCTCGTCCGGCCAGTCCTCCACCCGCGTGTCGGCGGGGACCTGGAGGTAGAAACGGCTGACGGCGGGCGAGCGCATGCTGTGCAGCGCGAAGCCGCGGTCGGTCCTGGTGTAGATCAGCTCCTCGGACGAGGGCGCGACGTCGGCCAGGATGCCCAGCCAGGCGAACGGATACTCCCGCTCGAAGGTGGTCAGAACGCCCTCGGGGACGGACTGCCGGGACACACCGTGGAAGCCGTCGCAGCCCGCGATGACGTCGCAGTCCAGCCGCTCCCCGTCGCCGAAGGTGATGTACGGCTCGGACTCCAGCGCGTGCGGCACCACGTTCTCGACCTCGAAGCGCACGTCTCCCCCGGCCGCGAGCCGCGCCGCGATGAGGTCCTTGACGACCTCCTGCTGGCCGTAGACGGTGATCGCGCGGCCGGGCACCAGCTTCTCGAAGGCGATGCGGTGGCCGGCGCCGCCGTAGCGCAGCTCGATGCCGTGGTGCGGCAGACCCTCGCGCCGCATCCGCTCCCCGACGCCGGCCTCGATGAGGGTGTCCACGGTGCCCTGCTCCAGGACGCCGGCCCGTACCCGCCGCTCGACGTAGTCGCGGCTGCGCCGCTCCAGCACTACGGAGGAGATGCCCCGCAGGTGGAGCAGATGAGACAGCAGCAGGCCCGCGGGGCCTGCGCCAATGATCCCGACCTGAGTTCGCATGACCGAAGCATGCTGCCTTGTCCCCCTTCAGCGGGAGGTTCGGTTTCCGTTCAGTGGAATCCTGATGCAGGATTTACCCCATGGCAGGAGGATCCAGGGAGCCGGGCCGCACCGTGACGTCCAAGGTGCTGGCCCTGCTCGGGGCGTTCGACGCCGCGCACCCCAAGCTCACGCTGACGGAGCTGGCCCGGCGCGCCGGCGTCCCGCTGAGCACCGCGCACCGGCTGGTCGCCGAGCTGGAGGAGTGGCAGGCGCTGGCCCGCGACCCCGACGGGCGGCTGCGCGTGGGGCTGCGGCTGTGGGAGCTCGGCCAGCTCGCCCCCGGCCGGCTGGTGGCGCTCGCGCATCCGTGGTTGCAGGAGCTGTTCGGCACCACCGGCGAGAACGTGCACCTCGCCGTCCGCGACGGCATGGAGGTGCTGTACGTGGACAAGGTGTACGGCCGCCGCGCCGTCCCCATCGTCTCCAGGACCGGCGGCCGGCTGCCCATGCACCCGACCGGCGTCGGCCGGGCGCTGCTGGCCCACGAGCCCGACTGGTTCGTCACGTCCTACCTGGCCCGCACGCTCGAACGGCCCACCCCGCACACGATCAGCGAGCCGGGGCGGCTGGCCAGGGAGCTCGCCACGGTGCGCGCGCAGGGGTACGCGTTCACCTACGAGGAGATGACGCTCGGCTCCTGCTCGGCCGCCGCGCCCATCCTGGTGGACGGGCGCGCCATGGCCGCGCTCGGCATCGTGCTCTCCTCGCGCCGCGCCCGCGAGCTGCCCCGGCTGGTCGAGCCGCTGCTGCACGTGGCGGCACGGATCGGCCGCGCGTTCGCCGATCCCCCGGCCGCCGGCCCGTGGCCGAGCCCGGTGCCGGGGAGCCCCTGACCGTCCGGGATGACGTTGACGCCGCCACCCGGCACACCGGCGACGGAGTTTTCTACCCCCGACGTGCGAAGACATGTCAGACCTGCGCAATCGGGGGTAGAGGGGGCCGCATGCGGATTCTGGTCACGGGAGCGACGGGCATGCTGGGCAGGGCCCTGGTGCCCGCACTGGTGAAGTCGGGTCACCAGGTGCGGGCGCTGAGCCGTACCAGGAGGGAGAGCCGCGGCAACGTCGAATGGGTCTGGGGCGACCTGTTCTCCGGGCACGGCATCCCGGAGGCCGTCGCCGGCATGGACGCGGTCGCGCACCTGGCCACCAGCGGCCGCAGGGGACGCGGCGCCGCCGACATCCCGGGCACCCGCCGGCTCGTCCTCGCCGCCCGCGAGGCCGGGGTCGGGCACCTGCTGCTCACCTCGATGGTCGGCGCGGACCGTGCTCCGGTCGGCTATCTCGCGTACAAGCTGGAGGCCGAACGACTGGTCGCCGGCGGCGGCCTCGGCTGGACCGTGCTCCGCAGCACCCCGTTCGAGCAGTGGCTGAACCGGCGGATGCACGACCTCGCCGCGCTCCCGGTGGTGCCCGTGGATCCGACCGTGCTCATGCAGCCGGTGCACACGGGCGAGGTCGCGGCGCGGGCGGCCGAGCTCATCGGCGGCGAGCCGCTCGGGACGGCGGTCGAGTTCGGCGGGCCGGAGGTGCTCGACCATGCCCGGCTGGCCCGTACCTGGTGCCGCCTGCACGGCCTGCGCCGGCTCTGCCTGCCGATGCACTTCCCCGGCCGGCTGTACGCGGCCCAGCGGGCCGGCGCGCTGACCACGGACGCGACGCCCAGCGGCACGATCACCTGGGACGACTACCTGGCGCCGCCCGCCACGGCCCGCTCCGCCCGCTGGGGCGGCGCGGACGCCTTCCCCGACTCCGACGACTTCGCCTCCGAGCACACCGCCTCCCCCACCAGCCCGGCCACCCAGCCGGAGCAGGACCCGGACGTGCACGTGTACGGCGGCGACGACGGCTACGAGCGCCCCACCCGCGGCTGACGCCGTCTTTTCTGGCATTTTGGGCCTTGCGTCAAGGGCGACGTCAACTTATGCTGCCCCGCAAGTTAGGAAACTTTCCTAACCGCATGCGGTGCCTGACCGTCCCCCCGAGAATCGGAGTCGTACGTGAGGCGAAGTGCAGCAGCGAGGATCCTGACCATCGTGGCCGCGATGGCGTTACCGCTGGTGGCGCCGTCCGGCGCGGGCGCGAGCGCGGCCACGGCGCGGCAGGCGGCGGCCGACCCCCTGGTGTCGCAGGGCAGGGCCGTGACGGCCTCCTCGATCGAGGCCGCCGGCCTGGAGCCGGGCAAGGCGGTCGACGGCAACCCGGCCACCCGCTGGGCCAGCGCCGAAGGGGCCGACCCGCAGTGGATCCGGGTGGACCTCGGCTCCACGCACAACGTCTCCCGGGTCCGGCTGAACTGGGAGGCCGCCCACGCCACCGCGTACCGGGTGCAGACCTCGCCCGACGGCTCCACCTGGACCGACGTCTACTCCACGACCAGCGGCGACGGCGCGATCGACGACCTCACGGTCAGCGGCGCCGGCCGCTACGTACGGGTGTACGGCACCCAGCGCGGCACCCCCTACGGCTACTCCCTCTGGGAGCTGGAGGTCTACGGAACCCCCACGGGCGGCGTCGGCGGCGGCACCCCCGTACAGGCCAACGGCCAGCTCCGCGTGTGCGGCCTCAAGCTCTGCAACGAGAACGGCAAGCAGATCCAGCTCCGCGGCATGAGCAGCCACGGCATCCAGTGGTACAACCAGTGCCTCAACACCGCCTCGCTCGACGCGCTGGCCGGCGACTGGAAGGCCGACGTCCTGCGCATCTCGATGTACATCCAGGAGGACGGATACGAGACCAACCCCCGGCTGTTCACCGACCGCGTCCACTCCCTGATCGAGATGGCCACCGCGCGCGGGATGTACGCGATCGTCGACTGGCACATGCTCGACCCCGGCGACCCGATGTACAACCTCGGCCGGGCCAAGACGTTCTTCACCGAGATCGCCCAGCGGCACAACAACAAGAAGAACGTCCTGTACGAGATCGCCAACGAGCCGAACGGCGACGCCGTCACCTGGTCCGTCATCCGCGACTACGCCCACCAGCTCATCCCGGTGATCCGGCAGCACGACCCCGACGCCCCGATCCTGGTCGGCACCCGCGCGTGGTCCTCGCTCGGCGTCTCCGCCGGCGCCGACGAGACCGAGATCGTGAACAACCCGGTCAACGCCGCCAACATCATGTACACGTTCCACTTCTACGCGGCCTCGCACGGCACCGCCTACCTGAACACCCTGTCCAGGGCCGCCGACCGGCTGCCGATCTTCGTGACCGAGTTCGGCACCCAGAGCGCGTCCGGCGACGGCGCCAACAACTTCACCAGGTCGCAGCAGTATCTCGACCTGCTGGCCCAGAAGAAGATCAGCTGGGTGAACTGGAACTTCTCCGACGACTTCCGCACGGGCGCCGTCTTCACGACCGGGACCTGCCCGAACGGCTCGTTCGCCGGAACGGCGCGGCTGAAGGAGGCCGGCGTCTGGATCCGCGACCGGATCCGCACCGCCGACGACTTCTGACACCCGCGCTCGCGGCAAGGGCGTCCTGCGCGCGGTTGCGGGACGCCCTCAGCCACCCCGGGCGCGCGCAGGACGCGCTCAGCCACCCCGGCCGCGCGCAGGATGCGCTCAGCCGCCCCCGGCCGCGCGCTGCCAGGGGTCGTAGTCGACCTCCAAGGGCTCCTGCTCCGGACGCTCGCCCTCGGGCACGTTGTGCAGGTTGACCCGGACGCGATACCAGACGCTGCTGCGCCCGCGCATCCCGTCGACCAGCACGTCGGCGGGCTCCAGCCGGGCCGCCGCCTCCGGGTGCCTGGCTTTCCAGCGTTCGAGACCGGCCAGGGCCTCGTCCTTGTGCTCGGCCCGCGCGATCTCGATGACCGGCTTCGTCTGCCGCCTGCGCCCCTCGCCCTTGGGCGGCTTGGGCGCGGGCCCCAGCTCCTCGGCCAGCTCCAGCAGCCCATCGAGCGAGCCGGGATGCAGGTCGAGGTCCTCCCAGGGGTCGCCGCGCTCGACCAGCCGCCGGGGCACGGTCTCGATCGTGAACAGCTCCGGCCGGCAGTCCGGCACCTCGTCCCACGTCAGGGGCGTGGACACGCGGGCGTCGGCCACGGCCCGCACGGAGTAGGCGGAGGCCACCGTGCGGTCGTAGGCGTTCTGGTTGAAGTCGACGAACACGCCGTGCCGCTCTTCCTTCCACCAGCGGCTGGTGGCCAGGTCGGGGGCGCGCCGCTCGACCTCGCGGGCCACCGTCTCGGCCGCCTTGCGGACCTTCGCGAACGGCCAGCGCCGCTCGATCCTGGCGTAGACGTGGAAACCGCGCGATCCGGACGTCTTGGGCCACGCCACGAGCCCGTGGTCGGCCAGCACCTCCCGCGCCACCTCGGCGGTCCGCAGCACGTCGGACCACGGCACGCCGGGCACGGGGTCGAGGTCGATGCGCAGCTCGTCGGGGCGGGACAGGTCGTCGGCGCGTACGGGATGGGGGTTGAGATCGACGCAGCCGAGGTTGACCACCCACAACACCTGTGCCAGATCGGTGCAGACGACCTCCTCCGCGCTCAGCCCCGAGCGGTACTTCAGCTCGGCCACCTCGATCCAGCCGGGCCGCTTGGCCGGAGCCCGCTTCTGGAAGAACGCCTCCTCCTCGATGCCGTGCACGAACCGCTTGAGCACCATCGGCCGCCCGTGCACACCCCGCAGCGCCGCCTCGCCGACGGCCTGGTAGTAGCGGATCAGGTCGAGCTTGGTGTGCCCGCTCCGCGGGAAGACCACCTTGTCGGGGCTGGTGATGCGCACTTCGCGGCCGGCAACCTCGATCTCAGGCATGACCTCACGATACGTGCCCCCTCCGACAATCAGCCGCCCCGCGCGCCGTGTCAGAGACGGCCGCGCCAGAAGCGGGGCCGTGCCAGCAGTGGCCGCGTCAGAAGCGGCCGTGACGGCCCGCGCCTCCGGCGAAGCGCGCCGCGCCGTCCCTGGCGCCGGGCAGCGACATCAGCCCGCGCCGCAGCTCGTTGCGCATGGCCTCCGCCTCACCGAGCCCCTCCTGCTCCAGCGCCGACAGGCGGTCGCCGCGCAGGCACGCCTGCGGGAAACGGGCGATCTCACGAGCCAGCTCCTCGGCACGCGACCGAGCCTCACCGCTAGGGACGACCCTGTTGGCCAGCCCCATCTCGTACGCCTCCCGCGCACCGACCGGCCGCCCGGTGAGGATCATGTCCATGGCGCGGGACGTACCGACGAGCCTCGGCAGGCGTACCGTGCCGCCGTCGATGAGCGGCACGCCCCACCTGCGGCAGAACACCCCGAACACCGCGTCCTCCTCGGCCACCCGCAGATCGCACCACAGGGCCAGCTCAAGCCCGCCCGCCACCGCGTGACCGGCGACGGCGGCGATGACGGGCTTGCCCAGACGCATCCTGGTCGGCCCCATGGGCCCGTCGCCTTCCTCACCGACGTGGTTGTCCATCGCCTTGAGGTCCGCGCCCGCGCAGAACGTGCCGCCCTCGCCCCACAACACCGCCACGTCGGCATCGGACTCCTCGAAGCCGCGAAAGGCGTCCGCGAGCGCATCGGCGGTCGCCCGATCGACGGCGTTGCGCGCCTCCGGCCGGCTGATCACCACGGTGATGACAGATCCCTGGCGCTCCACCCGTACGGCCATCAGGCCCTCCTCACTGAGCTCCGCCGAGCGTACGCCCAGAGCAACCATGGTTGTAGATCATCTTTGATCACGCAGAGTATTTCTCATGTCACAATGGGTTCATGCCATCCCCCCCACATGACGCACTAGCCCAGATGTTCACCGAACAGCCAGAGTTGGCGGTGCGGCTCCTGCGCGACCACATGGGCGTGCCCCTTCCTGACACCCCCTTGATCCGCCAGGAGGAGCGCACCTTCAACACCCGGTCCTCGGTCGACTTCGACGCCGACGTGGTCCTCAGTCTGGGGCCGCACACCTCCCCTCTGCACGCCGTCATCGTCGAAATCCAGCAGGACAAATCCAAGGACCCGATACAACTCTCCCGGTACGCCGCCGCACTGTGGCTCCTCATGAAGTGCGACGTGACGGTCCTGATCGTCTGCCCCGACCGCGCCGCCGCCAAGCATTACGCGCAGCCGATCGACAGCGGGCTGACCGGCTACCGCTTCCAGGCGCGGGTCCTGGGGCCCGACGACATCCCGGTCATCACCGACCCGGCACAGGCCGCCGCCAACATGGCGCTGGCGGTCATGTCGGTGATGGTGCACGGCCAGCAGCGGAAGGTGGTGGAGGCGTTCACGGCAGCGCTGAACGACACGGCCACTGATTACGCTTCGAAGTACACTGAATACGCGTACAGCATGTCCTCGTTCGAGATCCGGTGCCTGTTGGAGGAACTCATGGCGTCCACGTCCTGGCCGGTGTACAGCCCCTTCGCCCGCGAGCACTACGGCCGCGGCCTCGAAGAAGGCAAGGCGGAAGGCAAGGCAGAGGGCAAGGCTCGGGAGGCGGCGAAGCTGGTGCTGCTGTTCCTCTCCGCGCGAGGGCTCGACGTCACCGACGACGTCCGCGCCCGTGTCACCGACTGCACCGACGTCGAGACGCTCGAAGCCTGGGCCGCGCGCGCTGCCACCGTCCAGACGGCCGACGAACTGTTCGACGAGTCCGGCCAGTAGCGTCCTGTCCCAGGAGGGTCGGCTCGCCGTCCCTCCTGGGACCTGTGTTTCGGCCGGGACCGGCGCGTTCCTGCGTCAGCCGGTGAAAGCTCCCGCGACGAGTGCGTCGAAGGGGTCCTCGGCGGGGGCGTCGAGGCCGCGCAGGGGGCCGCGGTCGGCCAGATGGGCTTCGGCGTACAGGCGGGCGACCAGCGACTTGCGGCCGTCGTCCAGGCCCCAGCCGGCCTGCTCCTCCAGCAGGGCGGCGGCGTAGACGTCGGCCATGAACTGCGCCAGCGGATACAGCCGGGCCTCGGCCACGGCGGGCTCCAGGGCGGCCCAGGCGTTGATCGCCTTGGTGAGGTCGTCGATGCGGGCGTGCACCAGGTCGGAGGTGGCGGCGGTCCGCAGCCGGTCGAGGAAGGGCAGGTGGGCCTGTTCCTTGGCCATGGCGCGGCGCACGTCCAGGCAGAGGATGTGGTCGCCGCCCTCCCAGATCGGGTTGACCTGGGCGTCGCGCAGCAGGCGGGCGACCGGCCACTGCTCGATGTAGCCGTTGCCGCCGTGCACCTCGACGGCGTCGCTCGCGGCGGTGAGGCCGAGCCGGGAGGCGCGCAGCTTGACCAGGGCCGGGGCGAGCCGCAGGCGCGGCCCGAGGTGGCCGTCGAAGACGAGCGCCTGCGCGGCCTCCGCCTCGACGACAAGTTCGGCCAGCTTGCGGCGCATCAGCGGCTGCTCGGCGAGCGGCCGGCCGAACGCCTCGCGGGCGCGGGCGTAGCAGATCGACTCGACCAGCGCTCGCCGGGCCACGCCGAGGCCCATCATGGCGACGCCGAGTCGGGAGCCGTTGGTGAGCTTCATCATGGTGCCGAGCCCGGAGGCCGAGCCGCCCGGCGTGGCTGCGTCGCGTGCCCGGCCGTCGGCGTCCGGGCGGTCCATGAGCAGGAACGCCTCCGCGTCCGCGAACTCGACCTCGCCCGACGCCACCGACCGGGTGCCGAGCTTGTCCTTGAGCCGCCGGATGCGTACGCCGTTGCGGCTGCCGTCCCGCCGCTCCCAGAGCACGAGGAACGGCGCCACCGTTCCTTCGGGCAGCCGGGCGAGCACCACGAACGCCGAGCCGTTGGCGTTGGAGGCGAACCACTTGAAGCCGGTCAGCAGCCAGGCGTCGCCGGCGGGCACGGCCGCGGCCTCCAGAGCGGCGAGGTCGGAGCCGCCGGTCCGCTCGGTGAACATCTGAGCGGCCTCGCCGGAGTAGTAGCCGTTGGCGAAGATCTCCCGTACCCGGTCGCGGACGTCCTCGGGCGCGTGCTTCTCGGCGAGCTGCACCACCATGTCGCCGCCTGTGCCGAGCGCGCAGCCCATCCCGATGTCGGCCTGGTCGAGCATGTACGTCCAGGCGGCGGCGAGCGCGGACGGGTTCGCCCCGTTGGCTCTGGCCTGCTGGGCGAAGGCGGGCGAGGTGAAGTTGTCGGCCATGAGCGCCTGCCGGGCGGCCTGGAACGACGGCGGCATGACGACCTCGCTGACGTCCCTGCCCCACTTGTCGTACTTCTCCAGGCGCGGCGGGTTGCGGTCGGTCTCCTCCGCCCAGGCGGCGACAGGCCCGCCCATGAGCGCGCCGAGCCGGTCGAGGTGCGGCTCGGCCCAGGCGTAGCCGTCGCCCAGGTGGTGCCGCATGAGCAGGTGCAGCGTGGGATCGCAGGCCCACCAGTTGCGCCCGGCCGCGCCCTGGTAGCGCTCGGTGGCGTAACGGTCGCTGCGGTCGAAGGGTTCGATGAGATAGCGCCCCATAACTGCGAGTGTTACATATACTCGACACGCGATGGAAGAGCGTAATACCTTGAGCGCCCGTTCGGCCGTGCTGAGCGCGCTGCTGGGCAGCCATCCCCCGCGCCTGCCCGCCCGCCACCTCGTCCGCATCGGCGCGCTGTTCGGGGTCGCCGAGGGCACCGTACGGGTGGCGCTGTCCCGCATGGTGGCGGCGGGCGACCTCGTACAGGAGAACGGCTTCTACACGCTCTCGCCGCGCCTGGTCGAGCGCCAGGCCCGCCAGGACGAGAGCCGCGACCCCCACGTCAGGCCCTGGGACGGCACGTGGGAGGTGGCGGTGGTCACCGCCGAGCGGCGCGCGCCCGCCGACCGGGCCGCGCTGCGGCACGCGATGACCGCGCTGCGCCTGGCCGAGCTGCGCGAGGGCACCTGGATGCGGCCGGCCAACCTGGTGCGCCCCGCCTGGCCTGAGGTCGTCACGGCCCAGTGCACGCTCATCGACGGCCGTCCGCACGGCGATCCCACTCCCCTGCTGTGGGATCTCGACGGCTGGGCGGCCGAGGCCCGCCGGCTGGAGGGGGCACTGGAGCGGGTGGAAGGGCTGGCGGACGGGCTGGCGGAGGGCTTCCTGGTGTCGGCCGCGGTGCTGCGCCACCTGCTGGCCGATCCGCTGCTGCCGCCGGAGCTGCTGCCGGCGGGCTGGCCGGGCGCGCAGCTGCGGGCCCGCTACGACGCCTTCGACGCCCGCTACCGCGAGGTCCTGCTCCGGCACCTCGCCGGCTGAGCCCGGTCCAGATGCCGGTTCACCGCCCGGCCCGCACGCCCGGTCACAGGCCGACGCCGAAGACGACGCGCCTCCCTTTGAACTCCGTGAGGCTCCACAGCCTGCCGTCCTGCACGGTGAGGTCCTCCGGGCCGATGGGGAACGGCCTGGTCTGGAACTGGCCGCCGCGGTGCACCAGCAGCTTGCCGTTGCGGGCCGAGCCGCCGGTCTGACTGAGGTACCAGGTGGCGCCCTGCGAGAGCGCGCCCTGGATCTTGGACTGGCCCATGACGTACGCCTCGGCGGGCTCGCCGCCCGAGAAGGGCAGGTTCCAGCGGGCCACCCGGCCGCCGGGGTCGTTCTCGCGGTACTCGCCGGTGATCAGCTTGCCGGTGCCGCCGCTGCGGTCGAGCGAGACGAAGGAGAAGACGGGGCCGGGGTTCGCGAGCCGCCACATGTCGGTCTGCGGGATGACGTAGCGGTAGCCGAAGGCGTGGAACTTGCCGCCCGCCCGGCCGATGCGGTCGGCGTCGCCGAGGTCGTTCTGGGCGGTGCGCAGGTCCAGGATGCGGCGGAGGTCGAACACGCGCAGGCCGCGCACCGTGTCGGCCACGTAGAGCAGGTCGCCGTCGATGGCGATGCCGCCCGCGTGGATGTTGATCGGCCCGTACGAGCCGTCCGGCTTGGCCAGCACGAGCAGCGCGTGCCGGTACTTCAGCGTCCGCGGGCTCAGGAACGACACCCGGATGCCGCGCTCGCCGGCCGTCGGCTTGAAGTACCAGCTCACGACGAGCGTGGGCACGCCGATCGCGCCGGAGTCCGTGCTGCCGGTGAGCCCTTGCGGGTACCAGTCGACGGTGTCCTGGTCGCCGGCGTCGAAGGCGTACCATTCGGCCGGTCTGGGCTGCATCGGGCCGAGGGCGGCGGTCGCTCCCCTGCGTGCCGCCGCCCGGTTGGCCTGGGCCAGCACCGCCTCGACGGCGGTGGCGCCGATCTCCTCGGCCAGTTTGGCCGCTCCGTCTGCGAGGTCCCCCGTCGCCCTTTTCAGGGCGAAAGGTGATTTATCGGTTATTACCATCCCCGTCACCGACATAACTTCCTTCCTTTTCCGTCCTTTTACCCAGTGTGACGGAATGAGAAGGGGGATGGTTGTGACTCAACGCCACATATGCACCGGCAATCCGGACAGGGCCAGCTCACGATAACGGCGGACCAGCTCCTCGACGTCGCCGCCGAGGCGCTCCAGCGTCTCGCGCTGCCACACCGCGCCCGTACGGCGAAGACGCGTGCGCTGCTCCATGACCTCCAGGGCGCGATCGGCGTCGCTGGGGGCCACCCCCGCGCCCAGCAGCCCTTCGCGCGCCTCGGGCAGCAGCCTGAGAATGAGGTCGGCGGCCTCGTGCTCGCCGTCCCAGCCGGGCCAGGACAGCTTGGCGTCCAGCCCGTGCATGGCGGCGCGGTAGAAGTTCTGGTACGCCTCGGCGAAGCGGTAGCCGGTCAGGTCCCGTTCGGCCTGCGAGAGCGTGAGCCCGACCAGGAACGCCGTGTTCGCGGCCATGTCCGCGCACGAGGGCCCGGCGGGCAGCGCCCGCATCTCGATGCGCAGGTGGCCGCCGTCGGCCGGGTCGTAGACGGGCCGGTTCCACTGCCAGATGGTGCCCTGGTGCAGCCGCAGCTCGGGCACCTCGTGGGGCGCGGCGCCGTCGACGAGGTCGGGCACGATGGGCTCGTAGTCCGCGACGTACCGCTCGAACAGCTCGATCGCGCCCTCGCGCACCCAGTCGGAGCCGAACGTGACCCGGCCGTCCCGCCGTTCGAGCCGCGCCACGTCCCGGTCGTCGGCGGCCTCCTCCATCAGCGCGATGCGGGTCTCCTCCCACTTGCGCGGGCCGAGGAAGATCGGCGAGTTGCCGCAGGCGGCCAGCACCGGCCCGATGGCGAGCTGGGCGGCGTTGAACAGCCGGGCGAAGCGCTCCGGCGGGGTGCGGATGTGCACCTGCCAGGAGGTGTTGGCGCTCTCCAAAATGACGTCCTCGACCGACAGCTCCAGATCGTCGATCTTCACGAGGAACGGCTCCAGCCGCAGGCGGCGCAGACCCCTGCTCATGGCCCGGTAGCGGTTCTGGTCGCTCATCGCGCCGACCGTGAAGTCCTCGGTCTCCAGCGTGGGCAGGATGCCGATGGGCAGCGCGCCACCGCCCTCGACCGCCGCGTCCACCTTGGTCACGGTGTCCTGGATCTCGGCGCCCAGCAGCTCGAAGGGCTTGCCCTCCAGCGTCGTCGGGGTCAGGTTGACCTCGAGGTTGTAGCGGCCGAGCTCCAGCACCACGCGGGGGTCGCCGAGGGTCTCGCGCACCTCACTGTTGTGCGGGAGGGGCCGGCCCCGCTCGTCGACGAGGAACAGCTCCAGCTCCGCGCCGATCGTCACCGGCCCCTGACCGAAGCCGGGGGTGCCGAGCAGCTCGCGCAGCGTGCCGAGCTGCTCGCGGATGCGCTCTCCGAAGCGGAGGAACTCGTCCTCCGAGAAGCGCTCCTTGTCCAAGTCTTGTCCCATCACCCCTAACTGTCCCGCCGACCGGATTCCACACCTGTGACAGGGCAGGTGGTTGCGCAGGTCACGGCCGCTCACTCTAAGCTCATGAGATGCGAGCGGTTGCGTTTGACATCTTCGGGGGCGAGCTCGACGTGCGCGAGCTGCCGGATCCGGCCCCCGCCCCGCACGGCGCGGTGATCAGGGTCCTGGCCACGGGGCTGTGCCGGTCCGACTGGCACGGCTGGCAGGGCCACGATCCGGACATCACGGCCCTGCCGCATGTTCCCGGCCACGAGTTCGCGGGCGTCGTCGAGGCCGTCGGCTCCGACGTGCGCGGCTGGCGGCCGGGCGCGCGGGTGACCGCGCCGTTCGTGTGCGCCTGCGGCACGTGCCCGTCCTGCGCGGCGGGCGAGCAGCAGGTGTGCGAGCGGCAGACGCAGCCGGGCTTCACCCACTGGGGCTCCTTCGCCGAGTACGTCGCGATCGACCACGCCGACGTCAACCTGGTCGCCGTCCCGGAGGACATGGCCTTCGTCACGGCGGCCGGGCTCGGCTGCCGCTTCGCCACCGCCTTCCGCGCCGTCGCCCAGGTGGGCGAGGTACGCCCGGGCGAGTGGGTCGCGGTGCACGGCTGCGGCGGCGTGGGGCTGTCCGCCGTCATGATCGCCACGGCCGCCGGGGCGCGCGTCGTGGCCGTGGACGTCAGCGGCGACGCGCTGCACCTGGCCGAGCTGGCCGGCGCCACGCACTTCGTCAACGCCTCGGCGGGCGACGCGGCGGCCCAGGTGCGTGAGCTGACCAGGGGCGGCGCGCACGTGTCGCTGGACGCGCTGGGCAGCCCGCAGACCTGCGCGGCCTCGGTCGAGAGCCTGCGCCGGCGCGGCCGGCACGTCCAGGTGGGCCTGCTGCCGGGCGGGCCGACCCCGGTGCCGATGGACCGCGTGATCGGCCAGGAGCTGCGGCTGCTCGGCAGCCACGGCATGGCCGCCCACGCCTACCCGCGGATGCTGGAGCTGATCAGGGCCGGGGTGCTCCACCCCGACCAGCTCGTCACCAGGACCATCGGGCTGGCCGACGCGGGCAAGGCCCTCGCCGCCATGGGCTCGGTGCCGGGCGTCACGGTCATCACTCCTCGATCGCCACTCTGAGCGTCCGCAGCACCAGCGCCAGCATCCGGTAGTGGGCGACCAGCATGACCAGCTCGATGCGGCCCGCCTCGTCGTAGCGGTCGCAGAGCGCGGCCCAGGTGGCGTCGGTCAGGTCGCCGCCGTAGTGCAGGTCGTCGGCCACCTGGAGGACGAGCCGGTCCTCGACCGGCCACAGCGCGTCGGGGTGGCGCACCGAGTCGATCTCCAGCTCCGTCAGGCCCGCCTCGCGTCCGAGGCGGGCGTGGTGGGCCCACTCGTAGGCGCTGCGGCTGTGGTGGGCCGTGCGCAGGATGGCGAGCTCGCGGTCGCGGGCCGGCAGCGTGCCGTCGAGCAGCACGCCGCCGAAGCCGAGCCAGGCCCGGTAGAGCTTCGGATGGCGGGCGATGGTGGCGAAGACGTTGTAAGGATTGGCCTTGATGAAGGCGTCCCACTCCTCGGGAGGCAGGGGCCGCACGCGGGGTTCCATCTTCGCAGCATCCCCCGGATCCGGGAACGGGTCGACAGGGCGGAAAACCGTACGTTCCGCCCCCTAGGGTGAGCGGTATGGATTACACGCGACTGGGTGACACGGGTCTGCGGGTCTCGCGGGTGTGCCTCGGCATGATGAGCTACGGCGACCCCGCCCGCCAGGACTGGGCGCTGCCGCAGGACGAGGCGGAGCCCATCATCCGCCGGGCGGCCGACGCCGGCGTCACGTTCTTCGACACGGCCGACGTCTACAGCCGGGGCGAGAGCGAGGTCGTGACCGGCAACGCGCTGCGCGCCATCTTCCCGCGCCGCGAGGACTACGTGCTGGCCACCAAGGTCTACTTCCCGATGAGCCGCCGGCCCAACGACGGCGGCCTGTCGCGCAAGCACATCATGGCCGGCATCGACGCCTCCCTGCGCCGGCTCGGCACCGACCACGTCGACCTCTACCAGATCCACCGCTGGGACCCCGAGACGCCCATCGAGGAGACGATGGAGGCGCTGCACGACGTGGTCCGGTCGGGCAAGGCGCGCTACCTCGGCGCGTCCAGCATGTGGGCGTGGCAGTTCGCCAAGGCGCAGCACGTGGCCGAGCTCAACGGGTGGACGAAGTTCGTGTCGATGCAGCCGCACTACAACCTGCTCTACAGGGAGGAGGAGCGGGAGATGCTGCCGCTCTGCCTCGACCAGGGCGTGGGCGTGATCCCGTGGAGCCCGCTCGCGCGCGGGGTGCTGGCCAGGGCGGGCGCGGCGGCGTCCACCACCCGGGCCGGCTCCGACGCCCGCATCGAGGCCCTGTACGACCCGGAGAACGACAAGACCATCGTGGACCGCGTCGCGCGGGTGGCCGCCGACCGGGGGCTGCCGGCCGCGCAGGTCGCCCTGGCCTGGCTGCTGCACCAGCCCGCGGTCACCGCGCCGATCATCGGGGCCACCAAGGACCGGCACGTGGACGACGCGGTGGCGGCGGTGGACGTGCGGCTGTCGGAGGAGGAGCTGGCGTTCCTGGCGGAGCCGTACCGGCCGCGTGAGGTGCGGTTCTAGGCTCCCCGGATTGTCGGTGCGGGCCTCTAGGGTTAGGGGCATGCGGGCAAATGAGGAGGCGGCGTCGGCGCTGCAGGAATACGCGGAGCTGTTCGCGCTCTGCGGCGGCGACGCCTTCCGGGTGCGGAGCTACCAGAAGGCGGCCAAGGCCATCGCCGGGTTCCCCGAGGACATCTCGGTGGCCGACGTGCGCTCGGTGCCCGGGGTGGGCGAGGCGATCGCCAAGAAGATGGAGGAGTTCCTGCAGAGGGGGAGCTTCCGGCAGCTCGACGACCTGCGGGGGCGGGTGCCCGAGGGCGTGCGGAGGCTGACGCGGGTGCCGAGCCTGGGCCCGAAGACGGCGATCATGCTGTTCGAGGACTACGGCATCGACTCGACCGACGCGCTGCGCGAGGCCATCGAGGGGGGCCGGCTCAAGGGCGTCAAGGGCCTCGGCCCGAAGACGCTGGCCAACCTGCTGAAGGGCGTCGAGCAGCTGGAGCAGTCGGGGCGGCGGGTGCACATCGGGGTCGCGATGTCGCTGGCCGAGCAGGTGATGGGGTCGCTGAGCGCCGAGCGGATCGCGTACGCGGGGTCGCTGCGGCGGATGAAGGACACGATCGGCGACATCGACATCCTCGCGGTCGCACCCGAGTCGATCATGGAGGAGTTCCGCGCGCAGCCCTACGTCGCCGAGGTGATCGCGGCCGGCGACAAGAAGACCTCGATCCGCACCACGTCCGGCGTCCAGGTCGACCTGCGGCGCATCCCGGCCGGCTCGTGGGGCGCGGCCCTGCAATACTTCACCGGCTCCAAGGAGCACAACGTGGCCATCAGGGAGATGGCGGTGAAGAAGGGGTGGAAGCTGTCGGAATACGGCCTGTTCGAGGGCGAGCGGGTCATCGCGGCCGAGACGGAGGAGGAGATCTACCACGCCCTCGGCATGCAGTACGTCCCGCCGCCCATGCGGGAGGACGGCGGCGAGGTCAAGGCGGCGCTGCGGGGCGAGCTGCCGGAGCTGGTGGAGCTGGCCGACCTCAAGGGCGACCTGCACACGCACACCGACCTCACCGACGGCATCGCCTCGCTGGAGGACATGGTGGCCGCCGGGCACGCCCGCGGTTACGCCTACTACGCGGTGACCGACCACGCGCCCGACCTGTCCATGCAGCGGATGACGCTGGACAAGGCGCTGGAGCAGCGGGAGCGGCTGGCCCGGCTGCAGGAGAGATATCCGGACATGCGGCTGCTGCACGGCTCCGAGCTCAACATCGCCCCTGACGGGTCGGTCGACTGGCCGGCCGAGGTGCTGCGTGACTTCGACGTGTGCGTGGCGTCGGTCCACTCGCATTTCGGCATGTCCCGGGACGACATGACGCGCCGGTTCATCGCGGCCTGCGAAAACCCGTACGTCGACATCATCGGTCACCCGACCACCCGCAAGATCGGCAAGCGCGAGCCGGTGGACGCCGACTGGGACGCCGTCTTCAGGGCCGCGGCGCGCACGGGCACCGCGATGGAGATCGACTCCTATCCCGACCGCTCCGACCTGCCGTCCGACCTGGTGCGGCTGGCCAAGCACCACGGGGTGAAGTTCTCCGTCGACAGTGACTCGCACGCGATCCCGCACCTGGCGCACCAGCGCTTCGGCGTCGGGATCGCGCAGCGGGCCTGGCTGACGCCGGACGACGTCATCAACACCTGGCCTCTCGCCCGCCTCCTGGACTTCCTGGGGCGTTCCCGGTGACAGCGGTGATGAGGGCCGAGCGGGCCTGATGACCCATTTTTGACCGAAAGCGGATGGGATCAGCCCTGTCGGCCCGGCGTGGGAGCGCCCGCAAAAGCGGATGAACAACTTCGGGGTCGGGTGAAAGGGTGGGCTCGTGAGCGAGACGCGAACCGTGGTCCTGGTCGAGGGCGCCAGCGACAAGGCGGCGATCGAGGTGCTGGCCCGGCGCCATGAGCGGGATCTGGCGGCCGAGGGCATCTCCCTCGTGGCGATGGGCGGCGCCACGAACATCGGCACGTACGTCGGCAGATACGGCCCCGCCGGGCTCGGCCTGCGGCTCGCCGGCCTCTGCGACGCCGGGGAGGAGGTCGACTACCGGCGCAGCCTCGAACGCGCCGGCCTCGGCTCGGGCCTCGACCGGGACGGCCTGGAGGCGCTCGGGTTCTTCACGTGCGTCGCCGACCTGGAGGACGAGCTGATCCGGGCGCTCGGTCCCGACGCGGTCGAAGAGGTCATCGAGGCCGAGGGCGAGCTGGGGTCGTTCCGTACGCTTCAGCGGCAGCCCGCCTGGCGCGGCGGCTCCACGCACGACCAGTTGCGCCGGTTCATGGGGGCGGGCAGCGGCCGGAAGATCCGTTACTCCGGCCTGCTCGTCGCGGCGCTCGAACTCGACCGCGTGCCACGGCCGCTGGACCTGCTGCTGGCCCACGTCCTGAGTGACAGGCCGAGCCCGCTCGCCGGGTGAGGCCCGGGGCCGCGTTCCTTCCAAAAGAGCGCGACGGCGCGGGCTTGTTCCGGCAAAGGATCGTGACAGGAGCCGTCGTGAGGAGATTAAATGGTTTACAGGTAGGGAATACCAAATAGCGAGGTGACAGCCATGAGGATCGCGACGGCGGCCATCCTGAAACCCCTGCCCGCCCACCTGTTCAGGGTGCACGGCGAGAACGCCGAGATGCGGTGGGAGGCCATGTCGGGGCAGGGATACCACACCCCGATCGACCGGTTCTTCGTCCGCAACCACACCGGCACGCCGCTCATCGACGCCGCGACCTGGCGGCTGCGCCTGCACGGCCCCGGCCTGCGATGTCCGCGCGCGTTCGGCTACGACGAGCTGCGCGCCATGCCGTCGCGGACGTACGACGTGGCGATCGAGTGCGCCGGCAACGGACGCCGCTTCTACGGCAGCCAGCAGCACGACGCCGCGCCGGGCACCCAGTGGGGGCTGGGCGGGATCGGGGTGGCGCGCTGGCGCGGCGTGCCGCTGAGACACCTGCTCAAGGAGGCCGGCGTGCGGCCCGAGGCGGTGGACGTGCTCCCGTCCGGCCTGGACGCCCCCTTCGAGGACTACGGGCACGTACGCCGCCCGCTGCCCATCGCCAAGGCCATGGACGACGTGCTCGTGGCGTACGAGATGAACGGCGAGCCCCTGCCCCCCGACCACGGATTCCCCGCGCGATTGGTGGTGCCGGGATGGGTGGGGATCGCGTCCATCAAATGGCTCGGCGACATAGAAGTCTCGACGAGCACCATGACGAGTCCCTGGAACACCGTGTTCTATCCCGATGTCACCACGCAGCCGGTGAAGAGCGCGTTCGAGCTGCCGTGGAACGCGCGGCTGGCGATCAGCGGCGTGCCTCTGGTGCTGCACGGGCGGTCCTGGTCGGGGCAGGGCCGGATCATCCGGGTCGAGGTCAGCTTCGACGGCGGTGACACCTGGCGGGCGGCCGAGTTGCACGGAAGTCACCTGGTCAGCGCCTGGTCGCAGTGGCACGTCACCTGGGCGCCCCGGCGGCCGGGCCGCTATGTGCTCATGGCCAGGGCCACCGACGAGACGGGCGCCACTCAGCCGCTCGTCATTCCCCGGCATCCGTTCGGCTACCACTTCAACGCTGTGGTGCAACACCCTGTTGAGGTTGTTCTTGGCTAGATAATTGTCACGGATGCCTGCTGAGCTGGCCATTTTCTCACAGCTTGCGCGAAGCGGACCGATTCATCTGAAACACTCTCCCGGAAACCCTGCGGAAATCCGCTCGTGTGATGCTGCTCGTACGACGGGAGAAAGGAGAGCAGATGCGCCAGCTCACCGCGCTCGACGCCCAGTTCCTCAACGTCGAGACCGCGACCACCGCCGCGCACGTGGCCGGACTGGCGATCCTGGACTCCGGCGAGGGCGCCGTCAACCGGGACGCGCTGGCGAGCCTTCTGCTCGACCGCCTGCACCTGTCCCCCGCTCTGAGCCTCCGGCTGGCGGAGGTTCCCCTGGGGCTCGACCGCCCGTACTGGACGCAGGACGACGACTTCGACATCGGCAACCATCTGTTCGAGCTGACCCTGCCGCAGCCGGGCAGCGACTGGCAGCTCGCCGAGGTGGTCGCGGAGCTGCACGCCCGCCGGTTGGACCGCTCCCATCCGCTGTGGGAGATGCACCTCATCCGCGGGCTGCCGGAGGGGCGGGTGGCGGTCTACACGAAGGTGCACCACGCCGCCATCGACGGAGTCTCCGGCGCCGAGACCCTGGCCACCCTCCTCGACCTCACCCCGGACGGCCACCTCGTACGGCGGCAGGAGGCCACGGCGCCCGCGGGCCCGGCTCCGTCCAAGTGCGGCGTGGGCCGCGAAGGCGGGGACGGCACGTCACGGGAGGTCGTCGCGGGTCGCGAGCCCGGGGTGGTGGGCATGCTGGCGGGGGCGGCGGCGCGGTCGGTGACGCAGCCGGTGCGGGCGGTGGGGTCGGCGGTCAGGATGGCCGGGGACATGGACGCCATCCCGCTGGCGTCGCGGCTGCCCGGCGCCAAGGCGATCGCGAGGGCCGCGCGGGTCATGTCCGGGCAGCGGCGGGACCGGCCCGAGCTGCCGAGCCTGGCGGCTCCGCGCACGCCGTTCAACGGGCCGATCAGCGCCCGGCGGCACGTCTCGTTCGGGTCGCTGCCGCTCAAGGACGTCAAGAACGTCGCCAAGGCCAACGCCCTCAGCGTCAACGACGTCATCATGACCCTGTGCACGTCGGCCCTGCGCGCCTGGCTGGCCGAACGCGGCGCGCTGCCGGAGGAGCCGCTGGTGGTGGCGGTGCCGGTCGCGGTACGCAAGCACGGCGCCCGCGACGCGGCGGGCAACCAGATCTCCGCCATGATCGCCCCGATGCCGACCGACGTGCCGGACGCGCGGGAGCGGCTGCGGCTGGTGGGCGCGACGATGCGGCGGGCCAAGCGCAGGTTCGCCCTGGCCCCGGCGACCTGGCTGCAGGAGCTGTGCTCGCTGCTGCCCGCCCCGGTGACGGCGCTGGCCACGCCGGCGGTGTTCCGGCTGGCGGGCATGGCGCTGCCGCCGGTCAACCTGATCATCAGCAACGTGCCCGGGCCGCAGTTCCCGTTGTACCTGTGCGGGGGCAGGGTGCTGTCCTACTACCCGATGTCCGTCCTGACGGACATGAGCGGCGGGCTGAGCATCACCTGCTTCTCCTACGACGGCATGCTGGACTTCGGCCTCGTCGCCTGCCCGGAGCGCGTGGACGACGTCTGGAGCCTGCTGCGGCACCTGCGTGAGGCGCTGGAGGAGCTGCTAGACGAGCGCGTGGGCGACGAGTTCCGCGACGGCGTCGGGGTCGATCCGGTGTCCTGTGAGCTGCCACAGGTTCTCCTGGTAGATGAGGACGGCGGCGAACATGGCCGCCGCGACCTCCAGCCGCGCCGCGTCGCCGCGGGCCCCGGGTAGCGCCAGCTCCAGCGCGAACCGGGCACGCCGGACGAGCTCGCCGTTGAGGCGGCCGAGCCGCTCCTTGACCGAGCCGTGCGTGTCGGCCTCACGGAACAGGATGCGCCGCATCGCCGGGGAGGCGCGCAGCGGCAGCGCGCGGGCCAGCCGGGCGAGGGTGCCCGCCGGGTCGCCCGGCACCGCGTCGACGTCGCGGCCCTCCTCGATGTGGGTGCGTTCGTCGATCAGCGCGACCAGTACGTCGATCTTGCGCGGGAAGTAGTCGGAGATGAGCCCTCCGGGCACCCTGGCGAGCTTGGCGATGACCGCCGTCGGTGTGGCCGCGTAGCCGGATCCCGCGAACAGCTCCTCCGCCGCGTCAAGGATGCGCGTGCGCATGTCACCCGTCACCACAGCACGAACCCTAGCGGCACCGCCGCGCCGTCGTCACGCACTCGCCGCCCCTGTGAGAGGGCTCACCGCGCGCCGATCGCGGAGACGAGCATCGGGTAGGCGCGGTGCAGCTCGCGCTGCCAGTACGTGTGGTTGTGCCCGCCCCGGTAGAAGTGGGTGCGGACCGGGATGCCGAGGTCGTCGAGGCGGGCGGCGAAGGAGCGGGCCGCGCGGTTGGCGAGGTCCTCCACCAGGTCGCCCTCGCCCGCGGCCACGTACAGCTCGACGCCCTTCAGCTTCTCCGCCAGGTCGTACGGGTTGTGCGCCCGCCACACCGGCCGCTGGTCCTCCGGGTCTCCCCAGACGCGTTTCCAGTCGGTGCCGAAGCAGCCGACCGTCGTGCCGGCCATCACGGCCTGGGGGACGCCGGGGGCGGTGATGTTCACGGCGCCGCTGAAGGAGGCGGCCGCCTTGAACATGCCCTTGGCCGCGTACAGCATCGCGCCCTGGCCGCCCATCGAGTAGCCGGCGATCGCGCGCTCCCGGCCGGCCCGGTAGCGCGATTCGAGGAGGGGGAGCAGCTCGCGCAGGTGGTAGGTCTCCCAGCGGGGCGGGCCGCCGTCGCCGCCGTTCCACCAGTCGGAGTAGCTGCCGCATCTGCCGCCGTCCGGCATGACGACCATGACGCCGGTGCCGCGGGTGAGCGCCTCGACGTCGGTCCTGGCGGTCCAGGAGGTGTGGTCGTCGAGCCCGCCGTGCAGCAGCCACAGCACGGGCCAGTCGCGGCGGGACTCCCAGCCGCGCGGGAGGAGCAGGCGCACCTTGGTGGTCTCGTTCCCGAGCGCCGGGGAGCGGATCGTGAGCTCCAGCCTGCGCGCGTCGAGGCGCCGCTCGTCGACGACCTCCGCCGCCTGTGACGGGCTGGGGGTTACGGACGCGGAGATGACGGGTTCCGGACCTGCTCTTTGCGAGCCGCGGGGCAGCAGCAGAGCCAGCCCGAGCAGGAACAGACCGCCGGCGACCACCGCGCCGACCAGGCATCCACGTAATCGGGGCGCCATCCGGGCCTCCTTGTTGGATCGTCGGATAATAGCTGGATGAGATCGATAGGCACCACGGACCTGTCCGTTTTCCCGATAGCACTCGGCACGAACGTCTTCGGCTGGACGGCCGACAAGGAGACCTCGTTCGCCGTGCTCAACGCCTACGTCGAGGGCGGCGGCAACTTCATCGACACCGCCGACGTCTACCCGTCCTGGGTCACCGGCGAGTCCACGTCCGAGATGATCATCGGCGAGTGGCTGGCGGAGCGGCGCATCCGCGACTCCGTCGTCCTCGCCACCAAGGTCGGCATGCTGGAGGGGCTGCGCGGCCTGGCTCCGGCGACCATCCGCACGGCGATCGAGGACTCGCTGCGGCGGCTCCGTACCGACTACATCGACCTCTACTGGGCGCACGTGGACGACCACGACACGCCGCTGGTGGAGACGCTGTCCACGTTCGACGACCTGGTGCGCGAGGGCAAGGTCCGGTACGTCGGCGCGTCCAACCACACGGCGCGGCGGCTCGCCGACGCGGTCGAGCTCTCCGACAAGGAAGGACTCGTCAGGTACGTGGCCCTGCAGCAGGAGTACAACCTGGTGGAGCGCGGGTACGAGGGCGAGCTGCGGGACGTCGTGGCGCGGGAGGGGCTGGTCAGCACGCCGTACTTCGGGCTCGCGCGCGGCTTCCTGACCGGCAAGTACGCGCCCGGCGTGACCGTGGACAGCCCGCGCGCCGGAGGGGCGGCCGAATACCTGGCCACCGAGCACGGGCGGCGCACGCTGCGGGCGCTGGCCGAGGTGGCCGACGCGCGGGGCGTGCAGCAGGCGTCGGTCGCGCTGGCGTGGCTCGCGGCGCAGCCGACGGTGGTGGCGCCGATCTCCAGCGCGCGCGACGTCACGCAGCTGGGGGCGCTGATGGCGGCGGTCGAGCTGGAGCTGAGCGACCAGGAGCTCGCCCTCCTGGACACCGCCTCCCGCCCCGCCGACTGACTCGCTGGAGGTCAGTGGGTGCGGTTCACCAGGGACTCGCACAGGGCGCGCAGGTCCGCCGCCCCGGGAAGGTGCGCGTCCAGGAGGCGGAGAGCCGCGGAGAGGTGGCGGGCGGCCAGCGCGCCGGCGGCGGCGCGCCCGCCCGCCTCCTCGACCAGCCGGGCCGCCGTACGGACCGCGTCCTCGTCCTCCAGCCCCGCCGCCAGGACGGCCGACAGCTCGCGGGCGGCTGCCCCGCCTGCGGCGAGCGCGCACAGCACGGGAAGCGTCTTCTTCTCGCGCCGCAGGTCGCTGTGCACCGGTTTGCCGGTGACGGCGGGATCGCCCCAGATGCCGAGCACGTCGTCGGCGATCTGGAAGGCCACTCCCAGGTCGCGGCCCATGCGCCCCATCGCCTCGGCCGCCTCCGGCTGCGCCCCGCCCAGCGTGACGCCGAGCGCCGCGGCGGCCCCCAGCAGGCCGCCGGTCTTGCCGGCCGCCATCCGGGTGTACTCCTCGACGGTGACCGCGTTGGGCCCGCGCCAGGGGCGGTTCTCGAAGGCCATGTCGGCGCTCTGCCCGTGGACGAGCTCCGTGAGGGCCGCCGACAGCAGCCGCATCGCCTCCGGGATGGTGGCGAGCTGGGCGACGGCCAGGGCCAGCAGCGCGTCGCCGGTCAGCAGGGCGGGGCCGGGCCCGTACGCCTTCCAGAGGGTCTCGCGGTGCCGGCGGCGTTCGTCGTGGTCGATGATGTCGTCGTGCGCCAGGGAGAACGCGTGCACCAGCTCCACCGCCACCGCTCCGGGCAGCGCGGCCGCCGCGTCGGCGCCCACGGCCTCGGCGGCGAGCAGGACGATGGCCGGGCGCACGCCTTTGCCGCCGTCCCCGGTCTGGGGGCGGCCGTCCGCGTCCGACCAGCCGAGCGCGAACCCGGCCATCCGCGCGCTCCACGGGTGCAGGCCGGCGACCGCCTCGCGGAGCGCGGGTTCGAGCAGGCGGCGGCTGCGTTCCATGGCCGCCGTGACGCCGGCGGCGGCCAGGGGACGGCTGACGTTCAACTGGTGCTCCTCCCCCGGTCCGATGCCCTCCCAGACCTTATGCCAAAAGTGACGAACGGCGCGTAGTGGTCAGTCGGGCAGAGACAGGTAGGCGTGCAGTTCGGCGGCGGCCGACAGCATGGCGCGGCCCCGGGCCGAGAGGCGGTCACGCCAGCCGTCCAGGGCGGCCCGCAGAGGTTCGACGCCGCCGGCTGCGCGTACCTGCTCGATGAGGGGGGCGATCTGCTCCAGCAGGTAGCCGCCGCGCCTGAGCTGGTGCGCGAGCCGGGCGTCGCGTACGTCGGCGGCCGAGTAGACGCGGTAACCGGTCTTCGGGTCGCGGCGCGGGCGGACCAGCCCGGCCCGCTCCCACTTGCGCAGCGTGGCGGGGCGCAGCCCGAGCCGGCGCGCCAGGGGGCCGATGAACGTCGCGTCCGTCCCGTGCTCACCCGCCGGCGGCGAGGTGGGGGCGGCCGAGGGCGGGGCGGGGCTCGTGGCGTGGCCGCCTGCGCCGCCCGAGGGCCGGGCGAGGTCGGCGCCGTGGCCGCCTTCGCCGCCCGAGGGCCGGGCGAGGTCGGCGAGGGCGCGTTCCACCGCTTCCAGGGTGCGGCGGTCGTCCAGGAGCTGGGCGTGGCTCTCGTCGAGGCGCCGCAGCGCGTCCTCGACCGCGCCCTCGTTCACCGCCCGCATGATCGCGGTCGCCGTCGCGTGCCCGTGGGCGGGCACCAGGGCGAGGAACGCCCGCAACGCCTGCGCGTGCCGGGGCGTGTAGGCGCGGTAGCCGGCCGCCGTCCGGTCCGCGGGCGGCAGGATGCCCGCCTCCTCGTAGTTGCGTACCGCCTGGGTGGACAGCCCGTGCCCGCGTGCCAGGTCGACCGGCCGCAGCCGACGCCCCTCTCGTGACACCGCCGCTCCTCGCCAGAAGCCTCAACGAAAGGTCCGACGATACCGCCGCGACCCCCGGACGCGAGAAGGGCCCGGCCTCGTGAACGAGACCGGGCCCTTCGGTACGGAAGGCGCCCGGGCGGGGGTGGGCGCCTTCCGCGGGGAGGCGCCCTCAGGGCAGGAGGCGCCTCACGCTCGCGGTCAGTGCTGGTCGGCCTTCTCCGCGCCGACGCCGGTCAGGGAGCGGACCTCGATCTCGGCGTACTTGGCCTCGTTGTGCTCCTTGCTCAGGATCGTGCCGAGCCAGCCGCACAGGAAGCCGATCGGGATCGACACGATGCCCGGGTTGCTCAGCGGGAACCAGTGGAAGTCCACCGTCTTGAACAGGGACGTCGCAGCGCCGGAGACCACCGGCGAGAAGATCACCAGCAGGAGGGCGGAGACCAGGCCGCCGTAGATGGCCGCCACCGCGCCGGCCGTGTTGAAGCGCCGCCAGAACAGGCTGTAGAGGATGGCGGGCAGGTTGCCCGACGCCGCGACCGCGAAGGCCAGGGCCACCAGGAACGCCACGTTCTGCTTCTGGGCGAGGATGCCGAGGCCGATCGCGACGGCGCCGATGACGAGGGCCGAGACGCGGGCCACCCCGACCTCCTGCCGCTCGCTGGCCTGGCCGCGCTTGAAGACGTGCGCGTACAGGTCGTGGGCGAAGCTGGAAGACGAGGCCAGAGTGAGTCCGGCGACCACGGCCAGGATCGTGGCGAAGGCCACCGCGCCGATGAGCGCGAGCAGGATCGTGCCGCCGACCGAGCCGAAGATCTCCTCGCCGATCTTCTGGGCCAGCAGCGGCGCGGCCGTGTTGCCCGCCGCGTCGCCCTCGGTGATCGCCGTCTTGCCGACCAGGGCCGCCGCGCCGAAGCCGAGGACCAGGGTGAGCAGGTAGAAGACGCCGATGATGCCGATGCCCCACAGGACGGACTTGCGGGCGTCCTTGGCGGTGGGGACGGTGTAGAAGCGGATCAGGATGTGCGGCAGGCCGGCCGTGCCCAGCACCAGGGCGAGGCCGAGGCTGATGAGGTCGATCTTGCCGGCCAGGCCCTGCGCCTCGGTGCCGTACTTCAGGCCGGGGCTGAGGAAGGACTCCGGGTTGGCCTTGGGGCCGCTCGTCGCGGCGGCCTGGCCGAGCAGCGCCGACAGGTTGAAGCCGAACTTGCCGAGCACCAGCAGCGTCACCAGCGCGGCGCCGCTCATGAGCAGCACGGCCTTGACGATCTGGACCCAGGTGGTGCCCTTCATGCCGCCGAAGACGACGTACACGATCATCAGGGCGCCCACGCCGACGATCGTCCACACCTTGCCGGCCTCGCTGGTGATGCCGAGCAGCAGGCCGACCAGCGCGCCCGCGCCGACCATCTGGGCCAGCAGGTAGAAGATGCTGACCACGATGGTGGAGACGCCGGCGGCGGTGCGGACCGGGCGCGGGCTCATCCGGAAGGCCAGCACGTCTGCCATGGTGAACTTGCCGGAGTTGCGCATGAGCTCGGCGACCAGCAGCAGCGCGACCAGCCAGGCCACCAGGAACCCGATCGAGTACAGGAACCCGTCGTAGCCGGACAGCGCGATGATGCCCGCGATGCCGAGGAAGGAGGCGGCCGACATGTAGTCGCCGCCGATCGCCAGGCCGTTCTGCACGCCGCTGAACGAGCGGCCGCCCGCGTAGTAGTCGGCCGCCGTCTTGGTCTGGCGGCTCGCCCAGAAGGTGATCGCCAGCGTCGCGGCGACGAAGGTGAGGAAGAGGATCATCCCCAGGGTGGTGGAGCTCACTTCGTCTTCTCCTCGACCTCGTGGCGCAGCTTGTCGGCGATGGGATCGAGCTTCTTCTCGGCGTGCCTGGCATAGGCCCACGCGATCAGGAACGTGGACACGAACTGCAGCAACCCGAAGATCAACCCGACGTTGATGTCCCCGAGCACCTTGGTGGCCATGAACCCGCGCGCCCAGCCCGACATCACGACGTAGAGCAGGTACCACACGAGGAACGCCACGGTCATGGGGAACGTCCAGGCCCGGAAGCGGCGTTTCAGCTCCTGGAACTCACTGCTCTCCTGGACGGTTTCATAGACCGATGCGTCATGTTCTTGAGTCGTCACGAGACCTCCACTGTGATGCGGATCACGCTCAACGTAAGAGCGCAACGTACCCCGCGTGGAGGTCCCGGGAAGGGTTGTTCGCCGAGCCGCCGCCGAGCGGCGATTAGTTGGGGTGGACCTGCGGTGAAAGGTCCTTCTCGCGCGATGAGCGGTCGGTCATCCCGTTCACCCCTTTGATCGCCTTCAGCGCCTCGTCGAGGTCCTCGATCAGGGTGTCGGCCGGTTCGAGGCCGACGGACAGTCGGACCAGGCCGGCCGGGATGCCCATCGTGGCGCGTACGCTCTCCTCGGTGGTCAGGGCAGGGGCGTTGACCAGGCTCTCGAAGCCGCCCCAGGACACCCCGATCCTGAAATGCCGCAGCTTGTCGAGAAAAATCGCGACCTGATCGGTTTCGTCTGTCGCCAGCTCGATGCTGAACAGGCTGGAGAACCCCGACATCTGCCGCAGCGCGATCGCGTGCCCCGGATGCGACGGCAGGCCCGGATGGTTGACCTCCCGCACCCCGGGATGACCGGCCAGGAACCGCGCCACCGCGAGCCCCCGCTCCTGATGGGCCGGCATGCGCACGGGCAGCGTCCGCAGCCCCTTGATCACCTTGGCCGCGTCGTGCGGCGACATGGCGGCTCCGTAGAGCTGGTACTCGGTCAGCGCGAGCGGCCTGATGAGCCGGGACGGGCCGACGACGACGCCGCCGACCAGGTCGCTGTGGCCGCCCACGTACTTCGACAGCGAGTGCACCACCAGGTCCACGCCCAGCGTGAGCGGCTTCTGGAACAGCGGCGTGGACCAGGTGTTGTCCATTACCGTCACCAGCCCGCGCCCGCGCGCCCAGGCCGCGACCTCGGCGATGTCCACGATCGCGTACGCCATGTAGGAGGGCGACTCGAAGTAGAGTAGGCGCGTCCGCTCCTTGATAGCGCTGTCACACTCCGAGAGGTCGCTCACGTGCGTATGCGTGACCCCGAACTTCTCCAGGTAGCGCAGGAACTGCGTGGTCGGCCCGTACACCGCGCCCAGCACCAGCACGTGGTCACCGGCCGACACCAGCGACGAGATCGTCGCCGCGATGGCGCCCATCCCCGAGCCGAAACACTTGGCCCGCTCTCCCCGCTCCAGCGCCGCCAGCTTACGCTGGGCGAGATCCACCGTCGGGTTGGTCCCCCGCCAGTAGACGTAGCGCTCGTCCTCGTTCCTGATGGCCTCGCCCAGCTCCCCGGCCGTCGCGAACGTGAACAGCGAGTTCTCGAACACCGGCGGATTGACCGCGCCCAGCGTCCACGGCTCGTCCTCGCCCAACCGGCCGCAGATCCATTCGTCATTCATGGGGGCAGAGTATGACAACGCGCAAGCCGACCATGGCCGACGTCGCCAGGCACGCGGGCGTGAGCCTCAAGACCGTCTCCCGGGTGGTCAACCAGGAGCCGCACGTACGGGCCTCGGTGCAGCAGCGGGTGCAGGCGGCCATCAGCGCGCTCGGCTACCGCCGCAACGAGGCCGCCGCCAGGCTGGCGCGGGGCGCGACCATGCTGACGCTCGGCCTGGTCATGGAGAACATCTCCAACGAGTTCTACGCGCGGCTCGCCGCCGCCGTGGAGGCCGCCGCGGCCGAGCACGAGGCGCTGGTCGTCTTCGGCTCGTACGAGGAGAGCCCCGACAAGGAGCGCATGCTCATCGAGTCCATGGCGGCGCGGGGCGTCGACTCGCTCATCGTCGTCCCGTCGGCGGCCGACCACGGATGGCTGGCCGAGCACGCGAGCCTCAGGATGGTGTTCGTGGACCGGCTGCCGCCCGGCCTCGCGACGGCCGACGTGGTCGTGCTCGACGACGAAGGGGGCGGCCGGGCCGCCACCGAGCACCTGCTGGCGCGCGGGCACCGGCGGGTCGCGCTGATCTCCGACGACGACGGGCTGAGCTCCGTCCACGACCGCGCCGCCGGCTACCGCGCCGCCCTCGCCGCGGCCGGGCTGCCCGCCGACGAGGGGCTGGTGGTGCGCGGGGTGTTCGACCCGTGCCTGGTCGCGGAGGAGGTGGCGCGGCTGCTCGACCTGGCCGATCCGCCGACCGCGTTCTTCGCCGCCAACAACCGGGCGGCGATCGGGATCCTGCGGGCGCTGCGGGAGCGGGCGGAGCGGCCCGCGTACGTGGGGTTCGACGACTTCGCCCTCGCCGACGTCTTCAGCCCCGGGGTGACGGTCGTCCGCTACGACGTACCGATGCTCGCGCGCACCGCCGTGGACCTGCTGCTGCGTCCGGCGGACGGGGCGGCCCGGCTGGTGAAGCTGCCCGTGGAGCTAATCCCCCGCGGCTCCGGCGAGCTCCCGCCCCCCTGACCGCCTCCGTCGGCGGCGTCACCAGGGCCTACCTGCCCTAGGAGGAGCGGGGGCGCCAGTCGCCGCGGTTGAGATCCAGGTTCTCGGGAGTGTGCAGGCGGACCATGACGCGCGCCACGTTCGCCGGCACCCGGTGCGGGGTCAGGAACGACACCGCCACCATCACCACGAACGCGATCGGCACCGTCCACGCCGCGGGCTGGGCCAGCAGCGCCGTCGTGAAGCCGTCGTACGGCGTCCCCGTGATCGTGGCCAGCACCGCGCCGCAGGCGAGGCCGCCGCCGACGAGCAGCCCCGCCAGCGCCCCCGTCGTGGTGAGGCGGCGCCACCAGATGCCGAGCACCAGCAGCGGGCAGAACGACGAGGCCGCCACCGCGAAGGCCAGCCCCACCACGTCCGCCACCGGGAGCTGGCGCGCCCACAGCGCCAGGCCCAGCGGCACCACCACGGCCATGAGGGTGGCGATCCTGAAGGAGCGCACCCCGCCCTTGAGCAGGTCCTGCGCGATCACCCCGGCCACGGACACGGTCAGCCCGGACGAGGTGGACAGGAACGCCGCGAACGCCCCGGCGGTCAGCAGCGCCGTCAGCAGGTCGCCCAGGGTGCCGCCGATCATCCGGGCGGGCAGCGTCAGCACGACCGTGTCGGTACGGGTCAGGTCGGCGGCGTAGAGGCGGCCGAGCCAGCCGTACATGGCGGGCATCAGATAGAAGGCGCCGAGCAGGGAGAGCACGACGAGCGTCGTACGGCGGGCGGCGCGGCCGTCGGGGTTGGTGTAGAAGCGCACGAGCACGTGCGGCAGCCCCATCGTCCCCAGGAACGTGGCCAGGATCAGCGAGTACGTCGAGTACAGCCCGTACTCCCTGCCCCCGCTGAGCGGCGTCTGCCAGGTGGCGGCGTCCGCGGCGCTCACCCCGGGCGCGCCGTTCGCACGCCAGGCCATGAGCAGGAACACCAGCGGCACGGCCAGCGCCGTCAGCTTGAGCCAGTACTGGAACGCCTGCACGAACGTGATCGACCGCATGCCGCCCGACAGCACGTTCACCGCCACGACCAGGGCCACCAGCAGCCCGCCCGCCCACGGGGGCGCGCCGGTGATCTCCCGCAGCACCAGCCCGGCGCTCTGGAACTGCGGCATCAGGTAGAGCCAGCCGATGAGCACGACCAGCACGCTCGCCGTCCTGCGCACGGTCATGGACTCCAGCCGGGCCTCGGCGAAGTCGGGCAGCGTGTACGCCCCGGAGCGCCGCAGCGGCGCGGACACCAGCACCAGCAGCACCAGGTAGCCGCCGGTCCAGCCGACCGGCAGCCACAGCATGTCCACGCCGAAGGCGAGGATGAGCCCGGCGACGCCGAGGAAGGAGGCGGCCGACAGGTACTCGCCGCCGATGGCGGAGGCGTTCCACAGCGGGCTGACGGTGCGGGAGGCGACGTAGAAGTCGGACGTGGTGCGCGAGACGCGGATGCCGAAGGCTCCGATGAGCACGGCCGCCACCACCACGACCAGCACGGCGGTGAGGCTCATCGGCGCTCGACCAGCTCGGCGAAGTGGCGTTCGTTGCGCTCGGCCTGGCGGACGTACAGCCAGGCGCCGAGGACGAAGGCGGGGTAGATGAGCCCGGCGAGCACCGCCCACGGCAGCGGCACGCCGAGCAGCTCGACCTCGCGCAGCTCGGGGATGAGCAGGAACAGCAGCGGCAGGCCGCCGACCACGCAGGCGAGTACGGTGCAGACGAACAGCGCCAGCCGGAACTGGGTGCGCAGCAGGGAACGCATGTAGACCTCGCCGAGGCCGGTCTGCTCGTCGATCTCGCGGGTGGCCGGATAGCGGGGGCGGCGCGCGGCGGCGGTGCGCGGGCTGGTCACGGCGGTCCGCCGCGCCCGCCGACCGGCGCGCGGCTCCTCCGCCGCCGCTCCCGGCGTTCCACCGGGCGTTTCTCCTGGTGTCATTCCGGGCGTCCCTTCCGTGCGCGCCGGACCAGCAGGTCGCGCAGCTCGCGCGTGTGCCTGCGGCTGACCGGGATCTCGGTGCCGGCCACCCGGACGGTGCACTTGCCCGAGTCGATGTGCAGCTCGTCGATGTGCTTGACGGCCACGAGGTGGCTGCGGTGCACCCGGAGGAACCCGGCCGGGGCCCACCGCTCCTCCAGGGTCGCGAGCGGGATGCGGACGAGATGGCTGCCGGCCGCGGTGTGCAGCCGGGCGTAGTCGCCGTGCGCCTCGACGTAGATGACGTCGGCGCTGGAGACGAAGCGGGTCACGCCGCCCAGTTCGACCGGGATCGTGTCGCTCTCGCCGCTTTCGGCGGGCACGTCCGCCGAGACCGCGACGCGCCGGATGGCCTCGGACAGCCGCTCCGGCCGTACCGGCTTGAGCAGGTAGTCCTCGGCCTTGATCTCGAAGGCGTCCACGGCGTGCTCCTCGTACGCCGTCACGAACACCACCCTGGGCGGGTTGGCGAACTGCGACAGCAGCCGCCCGAGCACCACCCCGTCGAGCCCGCGCATGCGGATGTCGAGGAACACCGCGTCGATCGGCCGCCCGTCGGCGATGGCGCGGTCCAGCAGCCGCAGCGCCTGCGCGCCGTCCCGCGCGGTGGCGACCTCGCCGATGCGGGGGTCGGCGCGCAGCAGGTACGACAGGTCTTCGAGGGCGGGCAGCTCGTCGTCGACCGCGAGAACCCGGAGTTGTGCCATAGACAGTGATGAAACCGACAACAAAGATCAAGGTCAACGGGCAGAGACACCCGGGTGATATTTCGGCAATCTGATGTTGACCTTGGTGCCCGCCCCTTCGCCGGTCTCGACGACGAGGCCGTACTCGTCGCCGTAGACCTGGCGCAGCCGCTCGTCCACGTTGGCGAGGCCGACGCCGCCCGCCGGGACGATCTCGCCGGCGAGGATGAGCCGCAGCCGGTCGGGGTCCATGCCGAGGCCGTCGTCCTCGACGCTGATGCGGCACTCGGCCCCGGCGTCCTCGGCGACGATCGTGATGCGGCCGACGCCGTTGCGGCTCTCCAGGCCGTGCCGTACGGCGTTCTCGACCAGCGGCTGCAGGCACAGGAACGGCACGGCGACGGGCAGCACCTCGGGCGCGATGCGGAGGGTGACCTGGAGCTGGTCGCCGAACCTGGCCCGCTCCAGGATCAGGTAGCGGTCGATGGAGCGCAGCTCCTCGGCGAGGGTGGTGAACTCGCCGTGCCGGCGGAAGGAGTAGCGGGTGAAGTCGGCGAACTCCAGCAGCAGCTCCCTGGCCCGCTCCGGGTCCGTACGGACGAAGGAGGCGATGGTGGTGAGCGAGTTGTAGATGAAGTGGGGGGAGATCTGCGCCCGCAGCGCACGCACCTCGGCCTCCATGAGCCGGGTGCGCGAGCGGTCGAGCTCGGCCAGTTCGAGCTGGGAGTCCACCCAGCCGGCGACCTCCTGGGCGGCGCGGACCAGCCCGGCCGAGGCGCTCTGGCTGTAGGCGATGAGCGCGCCGACCACCCGGTCGTCGGTGGTGAGCGGCACCACGACGGCCTGCCTGATCGGGCATTCGAGCAGGTCGCAGTCGAGGGTGAGCACCTGGATGCGGCCGTCCTCCAGGGTTTCCGCGGCGTGCTCGAAGGCCCGTTCGGCGTGGTGGTCGTCGCCCTCGCCGTCGTAGACGAGCAGCCGCTCGGCGTCGGCGATGGCCAGGGCGGGCGAGTTGAGCAGGGCGCGCAGGTGCCGGGAGGCGCGTTCGGCGCCGTCCTCGGTGAGCCCGGCGCGCAGCGGCGGCGCGGCCAGCGAGGCGGTGTGCAGGGTCTCGAACGTGGCCCGCTCGGCCGGGCTGGTGCCCAGCTCGCGGCGGCCCCGGAGCACGCGCCAGAGCACGATCGCGGGCACGCCCACGAGCGCGGCGACCACGGCGCTGCCGACGACGTACTCCACGCGGCCGAAGCCTAGCCGAGGCCGGGGCCCGCGCAAACGGGGCCGCCGCACACAAGGCCCACGCACACAAGGCCCACGCACACAGGGCTCGCGCGCACGAGGACGGGCCGGCCGCTCAGAGGGCCGCCGCGACCCGGGCGGCGTACGACGCGGCCTCCTCGGCGGAGTCGTACTTGGTGCGGGGCCAGAAGAAGCCGCGCAGGCCGTCCTTGGGGTGCCGGGGCACCACGTGCACGTGCAGGTGGGGGACGCTCTGGCTGATGCGGTTGTTCATGGCGACGAACGTGCCCCCGGCCTCCAGCCCTTCCTCCACGGCCCGCGCCAGGGCCTGCACCCGGGTGAAGAACGGCCCGACGTCGCCGAGGTCGGCCAGGGTCTCGACGTGGGCGCGCGGCACGACCAGCACGTGGCCCTTGAAGACCGGCCGGGCGTCGAGGAACGAGACCGCCACGTCGTCGGCGTGCACGAGGTGAGCGGGCCGCTCGCCCGCGATGATCTCGCAGAACAGGTCTGTGCTCACGGATCCGACCCTATCGGCTGGACAGTTGGCGACACCTCGTTGCTATCTTAGGGACATGGTGTCGCTAAACGAGCGGACCCGGCAGAGCTGGCTCCCCCTCTTCGTGCTCGGCGTCGGCATGTCGATGATCATCATCGACGCGACGATCGTGAATGTGGCCGTCCCCGCGATCATGGCCGACCTGTCGTTGTCGGCGACCGACGTCGAGTGGGTCAACTCGATCTACTCGCTCACCTTCGCCGCCCTGCTGGTCCCGCTCAGCCGCACCGGCGACGCGCGCGGCCGGCGGCGCATGTTCGCCTTGGGCCTGGTCGTGTTCCTGGTGGCCAGCATGCTCGCGGCCATGGCGGGCAGCGGCGCGCTGCTCATCGGCGCCCGCGTGCTCCAGGGCGTCGGCGCGTCGATGGTGGTGCCGATGACCCTCGCCATCATCAACTCCCTCTACGTCGGGCCGCGCCGGACGATCGCCTTCGCCGTCTGGGGCTCGATCATCGGCGGCATGGCCGCGCTCGGCCCGCTGCTCGGCGGCTGGCTGGTGACCGACCACGGCTGGCGCTGGGCGTTCTGGGTGAACCTGCCCATCGGCCTGCTCGTGCTGCTCGGCGCGCTCAAGGTGCCGGAGTCCAAGGACCCGGAGGCCCGCGGCTGGGACGTGCCCGGCATGCTGCTGTCCGTCGTCGGCACCTCGGCGCTGGTGTTCGGGCTCATCGAGGGCCAGCGCTACGGCTGGTTCGCCCCGTCCGAGGGGCACACGATCTCGCCGATCCCGTTCGCGTTCGCGCTGGCGGTGCTGGCGCTCACGGCGTTCACGCTGGTCGAGCGGGCGAGGGCGCGGGCGGGCCGGCCGGTGATCCTGCACCTGTCACTGCTCGCCATCCCCTCCTTCCGGTACGGCTGCCTCACCGCGATGATCGTCACGGTGGGCGAGTTCGGCATGATCCTGGTGCTGCCGCTGTTCCTGCAGTCGGCGATGGCGTTCACCGCGTTCGAGGCCGGGCTGGTCATCGCCTCGCTGGCGCTCGGGACGTTCCTGGCCGGCGGCGTGGTGCCGAAGCTCCGGCTGACCCCGCGCCTCATCGTCCGGCTCGGCCTGGCCCTGGAGGCCGTCGGCGCGATCGCGGTCGGCCTGTCGGTCTCCCCGTCGGTCGGCTACTGGACGCTGGTGCCCTGGCTCGTCCTGTACGGCTTCGGCGTCGGCTTCGCCTCGGCCCAGCTCCCGAACCTCACGCTGGCCCAGGTGCCGCCGCAGCAGTCCGGCGTCGCCTCCGGCCTGCAGAGCGCGATCCGCCAGCTCGGCGCCGCGATCGGCATCGCCGTGCTCGGCTCGATCCTGGTGACCGGCCTCGGCTCGGCCATGGCCGACCGGCTGCCCGCCGACCCGGCGCTCGGCAAGGCGGTGCGCGACAGCGCGGGCGCCGCCGTCGCCATGATCAAGGACCCGGCGAAACACGCCGCCGCGGTCGCCGCCGCCGCCGACGCCACCCGCCGGGTGACCGTCTTCACCGGGATCGCGCTGCTCGGCGGGGTCGGGGTGACTCTGCTGCTGCCCGATACTGGGGTGGGACGACGCGAGGAGGAGTGAGGCAGCGGTGCCGAGGATCAGCGCGGCCACGGTGGCCGACCATCGTGCGGACCGGCATGCCGCGCTGCTGGCGGCGGCGATGGAGATCCTGGCCGCCGAGGGCGCGGCGGGGCTCACCCCGGCCGCCGTCGGGGCCCGGGTCGGGCTGGCCCGCTCCAGCGTCTACCGCTACTTCTCCTCGACCGCCGACATCCTCGCCCAGCTCGTCGAGGACGCGATCCCGCGCTGGGCCGGCCGGCTGGCGAGCGCGGCGGCGACCGGCGACGACCTGGAGACGCGGGTGCGCGCCTACGGCACGGTGACGCTGTCGTTCGCCGCGCATCCCGACTACGCGCTGCTGCGCGCCCTGAGCGCCCTGGACCTGCCGCCTGACTGCCGCGACCGGCTCGACCAGCTCCACGAGACGATGATCGGCCCGCTGCGCGACATCCTGGCCGAGGCCGGGCACGACGACCCCGGCCTCGTGGCCCACCTGGGCTGGAACGTGCTCGGCGAGGGCCTGCGCCGGCTCGCCGCCGGCCCGGCCGACCCCGCCGCCGTCACCCGGACGGTGCTGGAGGTGCTGGTCCGCGGGATGTCGCCGGGCCGTCCTTCGTCACCGTGAGCGTGAAGACGGCCTCGCCCGACTGGCTGCGGCTCTCCTCGCTCTCCGGCGTCCCGCCGGCCCCGCAGCGCCAGCAGTCGAACAACCTGACCTCGGTCGTGCCCGGCTGCTTGGCGTTGAACACGAAGTAGATGGTGCCGCCCGAGCCGGGCCGGTCGCTCTCGTCCTGGTGCTCCTGGCTGATGAACGAGACCACCTTCGTGTCCGGCACGGCCTTCAGCGACCAGCTGTCGCCCACCGACGCGTTGCCGGTCACCGCCAGCGAGAAACGTTGCCCGCTGCGCAGCTCCACCGGCACGGTGGCGCCCTTGGCGCCCTTGACCACCGTGCCGAGGTCGCTCACCGCCGAGCCGGCCCCGCAACCGCCGCAGGCGGCGAGCAGCAGCAGGCCGAGCCCGGCGGCGGCCGTTCGAAGTGTCATTCCGGCAGGCTATCGGCCTTCGGCTCGTCGCGGGGCACGGCGTACGGCTCCCGCTCGGCCGGCCGGCCCGCGGCGATCGAGCGCTGCCGGATCAGCTCGGCGTCGAACTCCGCGCCGAGCAGCAGCGCCATGTTCGACAGCCACAGCCAGACCAGGAACACCACGATCCCGGCCAGCGCGCCGTACGTCTTGCCGTAGGACGCGAAGTTGGCGGCGTACAGGGCGAAACCGCCGGAGACGATCACCCACAGCACGATCGCGAGCACGCTGCCCGGCGAGATCCAGCGCAGGCCGGGCTGGCGCACGTTCGGCGCGGCCCAGTACAGCAGCATGATCAGCCCGGTGGCGACCAGCACCATGAGCGGCCACTTGAGGATGTCCCAGGCGAGCACCGCCGCCTCGTCGAGGCCGAGCGCGCGGCCGAGCGCCGCCGCGAGGTCGCCGGTGAGCGTGACGGCGATCGCGCCGAGCGCCAGCAGCACGGTGGCCAGCAGGGTGAGGCCGATCCGCAGCGGGGTGATCTTCCAGAACGGGCGGCCCTCGCCGATGTCGTAGATCGCGTTGCCGGCCCGGATGAAGGCCGCGATGTAGCCGGAGGCCGACCACAGGGCGACCACCAGGCCGGCGATCGCCACGGCGCTCGCGGCGCCCGCGCCGTTCTGCGCCGCCTGGATGCTCGTCACCATCAGGTCGCGCACCTCGGCGGGCACCAGCACCATGACGCCGGAGAGCTGGGCGGCGGCGTCGCCGCGCCCCAGCAGCCCGAACACCGACACCAGCACGATCAGCGCGGGGAAGATCGACAGGACCGCGTAGTAGGTGAGCCCGGCGGCGAGGTCCTGGAGACGGTCGTCCTTGAACTCGACGATCGTCCGCTTCAGCACCGTCCACCAGGCCCGGCGGGGGAACTCGCCCGGACCGTCGGGCACGCCGGCGGTGCCGGCGGCCCGTTCGGAGGAGTCTCGGGAAACGGTCACCTACCTGCTCCGGAGTTCCATCAGGCGGTTGCGCACGGCCCGGCCGGCCGTGGGACGGCCCGTCAGGCGTCCCTTGACGACGGCGCCCTTGATGACGCCGCCCTTCGTCACGCGGCCGGTCGTCAGGCGGGCCTTCATCACGCGGCCCCCGATGTCGCCCCGCACCACGCGCTCCACGAGCGTGCGGCGCGCGGTCATGCGGCGTCTGGTCATCCGCCGTACGACGAGGAAGGCCACGGCTCCGGCGGCGACGGCGACGAGCAGCGCGGGACGCCGTCTCGCCTCCCCGGCGACGGCCTTCATCTGCTCGGGTGTGTGGTCGCCGACCTGGCCGGCCATCTCGGTGGTCTTGTCCTTGATCAGGCCGGCGGCCCCGGCGGCGCGGGCCTTGACCGTCCCCGCGGCCTCGGAGGCCCGGTGCCTGGCGACCCCGGCGGCCTCGGACGCCCGCTCCCTCGCCACGCCCGCGGTCTCGGCCGCCCGCTCCCTGGCCACCCCGGCGGCCTCCGTGGCGCGGCCCCTGGCCATGCCCGCGGCCTCGGCGGCGCGGGCCCTGACCGTCCCCGCGGCCTCGGCCGCCCGCTCCTTGGCGACGCCGGCGGCGTGGCTCGCCCTGGACTTCACGTCGGCCTTGTCCGCGAGCGCGCTCACCGTGCGGCCCAGTTGCTCGCGGGTCTCCTCGATGTCCCTGCGCACAGCGGCTCTCCCGTCGTCGTCGTCCTCGTCGGCGGCGCGCCTCCGGGCGCCGCGCTCGCGGCTGGTGCCGGTGGCGGCGGCGCCGCGCTCGGTCCGGCTGACCTCACGCATGGAACGTTCCTCCGTACGCAGGTTCTCGATGGCCTCGGCACGCTCGTCCCGGATGGGCGCCTCCGGGATGAAGGTCTCGTGGCCCTCCCGCTCGACCTCCGCCCGAATGGCGTTCTCCGTCGCGCCCGGCCGGGTGAGGGGCACGTTGATGGACTCAGGCTCGGTCGGGGCGCCCACGGTCGCCCGGTGCGCGCCCACGTCGCCGGCGTGCTGCTCGCTGTATCCGGGATCCGTCTCGCTCATCGGTGTGCCCTCTCCTTGACCATGTCGATGTCGGCCTTGACGCTCGCGATGGTCTCCTCGGGGACCGGCGGCGTGGCCCGTTGCACCTGGTTCTTGCCGACCAGGCCCAGGACGGCGGCGACGACGAGCAGGACGACGCCCACGACGAGGGCCGCGACCCATGCGGGCATGACCAGGGCGAGGAGCAGGATGACGGCGGCCACCAGTGCGGCGCCGCCGTAGAAGGCGGCCGTGCCGGCCGCCCCGAACAGGCCCGCGCCGAGGCCGGCGCGCTTGCCCTTCGCGGTGAGTTCCATCCTGGCCAGGCGGAGTTCGTCCTTGACCAGCCGGGTGACCTGTACGGAAAGGTCACTGACCAGTTTCTGGGTGTCGCTCACGATCGTTCGCCTCCTCCGTCCGAGTCAGGCGACTACCCAGCCACTTGGCCTTCTATCACGCGCTATTTCCGCCTGGCGGACTTCAGCACGAGGTCAAGGACCTTCAGCACGGGATCCTTGGGGGTGTCACACCAGTTGTCGGGCTGCTTCGGCTTGCTCCACGGAGACGGGAGCTCGCACGACGGAGCCTGCGGCTTGGGCCGTTCACACCACGATCCGGGATTACTGGTCATGGTTCCATTTTACTCTTTCAGGGATCGCTTATATAAGCGCGAACGATTTCCGGACGGGCGACGGTAATCTGCCCTGGTGCTGGTCGTACACGGGGTCTGGGCGGAGGACGGGCTCGCCTTCTGGGCGGAGCACGCAGAGGGCGGCGGGCCGGCGGCACGGGCGGGCCGCGGCGCGGGCCCCCGTCCCCATCCCTTCGCCGCCCCGGCCGCCGCCGTCGCGGCCGCGCTCGGCCTGGACCAGCCCGGCGAGCGGACGCTGGAGCTGCTGCTGCCCGGCTCGGCCGGTGAGCCGTCGCCGTCGCCGGAGACCGGGCGGCTGGCCGGGACCACCCGGCCGCGGCTGCGGCCGTGGCGGGTGCCGGTCGTCGTCCCGCCCGCCGCCACGGCGCTGCGCCTGCTCGCCGGACGGCCGGAGACGGCCACCCTGCGCCACTGGGCGGCGGTCGCCGACCTCGCCCGCGACCTCGTACGGCGTGGGCGCGTCCTGCCCCAGCTCGCCCTGGAGGCGGACGGGGCGCGGGCCGTGTGGCGGCCGGTCGTCAACGGGGCCGACGGCGTCCACTTCCGCGAGCTGGCCCTCGCCATGCCGCCCGCGTGCCGGACCGCCGGCGTCGAGCGGCCGTCCGCCGGCGTGCTGCGCGCGGCCCTGGAGACGTTCGCGGACGCGCTCGTCCGGCAGGCGCTCACCGAGCCGCTGGTCACCCGGCCCGCCACCCCGAGGGACCGCTGGCTGGCGGCACTGACCGGCCCCGACCCGTCCTGCCCCGACGTCCCCGAGCTGCGCGCCGAACTGGGCGCCTGGCACGACGCCGCCACGGCCGCCGAGGGCGCGGCCCGCGTGTGCTTCCGCCTCATGGAGCCCACCGGCGACCCCACGGGCGACCCCACGGGCGACGGGGAGGACGCCTGGCGGGTCGAGCTGGCCTTGCAGGCCGCCGACGACCCCAGCCTGTACGTCCCCGCCACCACCCTCTGGGCCGGCGAACGCGCCCCCGGCCTGCCCCCGGCCCCCGAACGCGAGCTGCTGACCGGCCTCGGCCGCGCCGTCCGGCTCTACCCCGAGCTGGAGCGCGCCCTGCGGGTGCCGGAGCCGGCCGAGCTGGCTCTGGACACCGCGGGCGCGTTCGGGTTCCTGCGCCAGGCCGCGCCGCTGCTCCAGGCGGCCGGGTTCGGCGTGCAGCTCCCCCGCTGGGCGGGCCGCGCGAGGCTCGGGCTCAGGCTGACCACCAGGACCAAGACGCAGACCGCGGCCGTGAGCCAGGGGTTCGGCATGCGGGAGCTGGTCGACTTCCGCGTCGACCTGGCGGTGGGCGACGAGACGATCAGCGAGGAGGAGCTGGCCGAGCTGGCCCGGCTGAAGGTGCCGCTGGTCCGGGTGCGCGGCCAGTGGGTGGAGCTGGACGACCGGCAGCTCAAGGCGGCCCTCCGCGCCGTGGAGGGTGCGCGCGCGGGCGAGGCGGCGGCGGGCGAGATCCTGGAGCTGGTGGCGCGGCACGACGGCGAGCTGCCGCTGCTGGAGGTGGACGCCGACGGCGCGCTCGGCGACCTGCTGTCCGGCCAGGCCGAGCGGCGGCTGCGGCCGATCGCGACGCCGCCGGGCCTGGACGCCGTGCTGCGCCCCTATCAGGAGCGCGGGCTGGCGTGGCTGAGCTTCCTGTCGGAGCTGGGCCTCGGCGGGGTGCTGGCCGACGACATGGGGCTGGGCAAGACCGTCACCACGCTCGCGCTGCTGGTCCACGAGAGTCGCGAACGGGAGGGGCCGGGCGCGCCGACGCTGCTGGTGTGCCCGATGTCGCTGATCGGCAACTGGCAGCGCGAGGCGGCCAGGTTCGCGCCCGGCCTGCGCGTCTACGTCCACCACGGCGCCGCCCGCGACGCCGCGCTCGTCCGGGACGCCGACCTGGTGATCACCACGTACGGCACCGCCCACCGCGACCTGGAGTCACTGAAGGAGCACGAGTGGCGCCGGGTGGTGTGCGACGAGGCCCAGGCCATCAAGAACAGCGGCACCCTCCAGGCGCGGGCCGTCCGCGCGATCCCGGCCGCCACCCGCCTGGCCCTGACCGGCACGCCGGTCGAGAACCACCTGGCCGAGCTCTGGTCGATCATGGAGTTCGCCAACCCCGGCCTGTTGGGGCCGCGCTCGCGGTTCCGTACCCGTTTCCAGGAGCCCATCGAGGCCCGCCAGGACGAGGAGGCCGCGCACGCGCTGCGGCGGGCGACCGGCCCGTTCATCCTGCGCCGGCTGAAGACGGACCGGTCCGTCATCTCCGACCTGCCGGAGAAGATGGAGGTCAAGGAGTGGTGCCCGCTCACGGCCGAGCAGGCGAGCCTCTACCAGGCGGTCGTGGACGACATGCTGGCGAAGATCGACGACAGCGAGGGCATCGAGCGGCGCGGGCTGGTGCTCGCCACCATGGCCAAGCTCAAGCAGGTCTGCAACCATCCCGCCCACCTGCTGAAGGACGGCTCCCGCCTGGCGGGCCGCTCGGGCAAGCTGGCCCGGCTGGAGCAGCTCGGCGAGGAGATCCTGGCCGAGGGCGAGAAGGCGCTGCTGTTCACCCAGTACGCCGAGTTCGGCGGCCTGCTCCAGCCCTATCTGGAGCGGCGGCTGGAACGCCCGGTGCTGCTGCTGCACGGCGGCCTGCCGAAGAAGACCCGCGACCGCCTGGTGGACCGGTTCCAGAACGACCCCGAGCCGATGTTGTTCGTGCTGTCGCTGAAGGCGGCCGGCGTCGGGCTCAACCTGACGGCGGCCAGTCATGTGGTGCACGTGGACCGCTGGTGGAACCCGGCCGTCGAGGACCAGGCCACCGACCGGGCCTTCCGCATCGGGCAGCGCAAGAACGTGCAGGTGCGCAAGCTGATCTGCGCGGGCACCCTGGAGGAGCGCGTGGACGAGATGATCGAGCGCAAGAAGGCCCTGGCCGAGCGGGTGGTGGGCGCCGGCGAGGAGTGGCTGACCGACCTGTCCACCGGCGAGCTGCGCGAGGTGTTCCGCCTGACGGGCAACGCGGCGGAGGGGGGCTGAGATGGCCTGGTTCGACGAGTACGACCACCGCGGCCCGATCCGGGTCGAGGGCGGTCTGCGGGCCCGCTCGAAGCGCGGCTCGATCGGCTCCACCTGGTGGTCGCGGCGCTTCATCGACATCCTGGAGCGCGTCTGCGACAAGGGCCGGCTGACCCGCGGCCGGGCCTACGCCCGCCAGGGCCAGGTCCTGTCGATCGACCTGGCGGCCGGGGAGGTCAGGGCGGCCGTGCAGGGCTCGCGGCCCGAGCCGTACGACGTGGTGATCAGGATCGAGGCGTTCGGCGAGCGCCGGTGGGCCGAGCTGGAGGAGGCCGTCGCGGCGCAGGCCGTGCACCGGGCCCGGCTGCTGGCTGGGGAGATGCCGCCGGAGATCGAGGAGCTGTTCGCGGCGGCGGGGGCGGACCTGTTCCCGCGCGACCTGGACATGAACTGCTCGTGCCCCGACTGGGGTTTCCCGTGCAAGCACCTGTCGGCGGTGCTCTATCTGCTGGCCGAGGCGTTCGACGACGATCCGTTCCTGGTGCTGGCCTGGCGCGGGCGCACCCGCGAGCAGTTGCTCGGGTCGCTGGCCGCCGACGAGGGCCACGGCCTGCCCGAGGTCGTGGACGTGCCGTTCGCCGAGCGGCTGGCCGACTTCTACGCCCCCGGCGCCACCGCACACCCGCCCGAGCGCAGGCCGGCCGCCTCACCGGCCCTGCTGCTGCGGGTCTTCCCGCCGCCCGGCGACCTGGGCGACGTGCTCGCCCCCGCGTACGAGCGGCTGGGCGACGGCCCGGCGGCCCCCTGACGCGGGGAGCGTACGGTCAACGGTCCTCGAAGGAGTCCGGCACCATCACGCGCACCCCGTTGGGCACCACGCGCAGCCTGATCGGGGTGCGCAGCCGCACCTCGCCGTCCACGTCGGCGGCCATCGGCGGATCGGTCTCCAGCAGCATCTCCCGCCCGACCACGAACGGCCCGCCGGCGAGGCTGCGCCAGCGGCCGGTGGTGGCCCGGAGCAGGGTCTCGCCGAGCAGGCGGAGCTTCTTGCCGGAGCCGAGCTGGTAGGCCACCAGCGTGCCGTTGTCGATGCTGATGTCCCTGGCCACCTGCCAGCCGCCGTGGAAGCGGCCGTTGGCGATGTTGAGCTGGTGGGTGAGCAGCTCGTGGCGCTGCCCCTCGACGGTGATGAAGGCGCGGAAGGGCCGGTGTCCCGGCAGGATCGTCAGCGCCGTCAGCGGGTAGGCGGGCCGGCCCAGCAGGCGCTTGAGCCACGGCTTGACCGTGCCGGCGACCTCCACCGACACGCCGAAGCTGGCCAGGTTGGCGAACGGCCGGTCGTCGGCCATGCCGAGGTCGATGTCGGCGACCTTGCCGGTCTGGAAGACCCGGATCGCCCCGGCCAGGTCGAGCGGCAGGCCGAGGCTGCGGGCGAAGTTGTTGGTGGTGCCGAGCGGGAGCACGCCGAGCGCCACGTCGCGGTGGGCCACGTGCCGTACGGCCGAGGAGAGGGTGCCGTCGCCGCCGCCCACGATGAGCAGGTCGGGGTCGGTCGCGAGCGCGGTGTCGAGCAGCTCGCGCAGGCGCTTGGGGTTGTAGACCGACAGCTCGACCAAGGGCTCGAAGCCCGACTCGTGGAGCTGTTCGATGACCTCGAAGTAGTGGCGGCGGCCCCGGCGCGAGCGAGTGTTGACCACCACGGCCACCCGGCGATCCCGCTGGATCGCCGCGGTGTGCTCGGCTTTGGTGCGCAAATCGCTCATGGTCACTTATGGTAGGGCCGCCGGGAGCCCCGGCGGCCCGTGATCTACTTCTTCGGCGGGACGACCTGGACGATCGCGCCCAGGTTGCCCGGGAGCGGGCTGATCAGCTTGAACTGCACGCCGAGCGCCTTGCCCTCGTCACCGGGGTTGCCGGTGCCGAGCACCGAACCGGCGGCCACCTGGCCGTACAGCTCGGGGGCCGGGGTGCCGTCCGCGTGCACCACGCGGGTGCTGTAGGTCTGGTCGCCCTTGGACGGCACGACCGCCGAGGCGTCGAAGTCGCGGTAGGCCAGGGCGCCGTTGAGCAGCTCGATGCCCGGATACCACGTCTTGGCGTCGGTGAAGGCGGTCACGCCCTTCTGCGCGGGGAAGTCCGTGCAGTAGGCGCTGAACGGCTCGTTCGCCGCCTCGATGCACTCCTTGAAGGGGTAGGTCTTGCCGAACCCGAACGCCGCGTTCGACGTCTGCGCGCGGCCCGGCAGGTTCTTGTTGGCCGTCGGGTCCTTCTCGGCCGCGGTCCCGGTGCGGCGCAGCGGCTCGAAGTGGGAGTCCACGACGAGCAGGCTGCCCTTGGGGCCGAGGCTCGGCGGCAGGCGCAGGTTGTTGGCGACGGAGTTGTTGGTGTAGGTCGAGTCGCGGTACCACACCAGCAGGCCGGGCGCGTTGTACTTCACCCGCTGCACCTTCCACGACCCGTCGCGGAGGTAGTCGGTGTCGTAGGTGTAGGCCAGGCCGTTGTCGAAGCCGTCGAAGTTGCGCCACTCGGCGAGGTAGAAGCGCTGCACCTGGCGCTCGCCGTTGTTGCGGGTCCAGCCCTGGCCGCTGGTGTTGGTGAAGGTGCCGCCGGTGGCCTTCCAGCCGTTGTCGCCGCCCTCGACGTCGTCGCTCCAGACGGTCTCGCCGCCGTTGGTGAGCGCGAAGTCGTCGACGTGCCAGCCACGCGGGGTGTAGGCGGCGTCGGTGTTGTACGTCAGCCGGAACTTGACGGTCTGCCCGGCGAACGCCGTCAGGTCGACGTAGTCGTGCCGCCACTGCTCGCCGGTGTCACCGCTGATGCCGTACTTCTTGCCGCCGAACGTCTTGAGGTTCTTGTTCGGGTCCGGGTAGTCGTCGGGCGTGGTGACCTCGTTGCCGGCCTCGTCGAACATCTTCTGCTGCGCCCAGGTCTGGCCGCCGTCGGTCGAGACCTCGACGAAGCCGAAGTCCCAGTCCTGCTCGATCTCGTAGTTGTTCCACATCCAGAGGCGCACGTCGGAGCCTGACGGGACGGGCAGGTCACGGGTGAGCGAGACGTTGGCCCACTCCTGGTCGAGGTTGGTCCACCAGGCGTTGGAGCCGCTGTGCGGGGTGACCATCTCCAGCGGCTCCGAGGCCAGATTGACCCGGACGCCGTCGGCGGTCAGCTTGGGCGTACGCGAGGACTGGCCGACGGTGACGAGCTTGGCGGCGTCGCCGGGCTCGAACGTCTTCGGGTTCGCCCAGCCGAGCACCCACTTGTCCCAGAGGCCCATGTGCGCCGGCATCGACTGGAAGATCGGGCCGGAGTGCGAGCCGCTGGACATCAGGTCCCAGAAGTCGACCGCGGAGCTGGCCGCGCCCGAGGTGTCGTACAGGTCGGGCAGGCCGAGGTCGTGGCCGTACTCGTGGGCGAAGACGCCGACGCCGGAGTCCTCGGGCTGCACGATGTAGTTGGAGACCTTCTTGTTCGTGCCGGGGACGGTGTAGCCGCCGGCGACCGCGCTGGAGTGGGCCCAGATGGCGTAGGTGCCCTCGGCGCCGCCGTCGGAGGACTTGTCCTTGCCGGCGTGGACCAGCACCAGGTGGTCGATGACGCCGTCGGGCTCCTGGAAGTTGCCGTCGCCGTCGGCGTCGGAGATGTCCTCCACGTCGTAGTCGGCCCACGGGAAGTTCGGCTGGGCCTGGGCGAGGGCGTTGACCGAGTCGATGGCGAGCTGCTGGGCGCCGAGCTCGTTGCTCGGGTGGCCGGACATGTCCTGGGGCGCGCCGCCGCAGGCCGCGGCGCCGTAGTACGCCTCGGAGTGCGGGACCTTGATCCAGCCGACCGCGGAGCCGGTGACCGAGTAGGCGCCCTTGGACATCTCCTCGTACATCTTCTTCATCGTGAAGCCGGAGATGTCGATGCCGGGCTTGCCGTCGCGCGGGTCCTTGAGGTCCTTGCGCACGCGCTCGGTGATGCCCTTGTCGCTGTAGAGCATCTTGTTGAAGTGCTCGGTGCTGAAGTCCTTGACCCAGAAGGAGTTGTTGTCCGCGTGCGGCAGGGTGGCCGGGTCGGGGATGTTGTTGTGCAGCGGGCCGTTCTTCAGCGTGCCCGCCGGCTCGACGACGCAGTCGTCCGGGGCGCTGTTGACGGTGCGCAGCCGGTTGAAGCCGGAGAAGTCGTCGTTGGCCTGCTCGTTGAACTCGACGAGGACGGTCAGGAGCTTGGCCGTGCGGGTCTGCTTGCTGTTCTTGAAGATCCACTCGGCCGGGTTGCGGCCGGTTCTGAGCGCCTCCCGCTCCCGCGCGGCGAGGATGCGCCCGGCGGCCGGGTTGCCGCTGCTGAACTTCCGGTCGAACTTCTGCGCCGGGGTCAGCGAGCGGGCCTTCTGGTCGGCGAGGCCCGGCTCCCGCGGCTCCCTGTCGACCGCAGGCGGAGCGTAGTTGATGTAGTGGTCCGCGGCCGTGGGCTCGTAATGGGCGACGGAGGCCGCCTGAGCGGTGGGCACGGACAGGGCGGCGCCGAGCAGGGCGACCGCCGGGAATGCTGCCAATAAGCGCTTAGTGCTGGGCACCAGAAACCCTTTCTGCCCGGGATCTCCGGGCGAATGGCCATAGGGCATGCAATGCCGGACGCTAGAGCGTTAATCAACGAATCGTAAAGTGCGTTGTTGAAATGTGATCAAAACACCACAATCAGAACATCAGGGCTGTCATGATCACCCATCCGGCACCGCGATGATCAGGTCGAACCTGCCGATCCCCAGCAATTCCTCACTGGTGAACCTGATCCGGCCACGTTCCCGAACAGCAGCACGAGCGGTCGTCGAGGGTCAGTCCTCCGTGTCCTCGCCCGGCTCCCGCTTCTCCCCCTCGCGGGGGTAGTGCAGGTCGAAGGCGGGCCGTTCGGAGCGGATGGGCGGCATGCGGGTGAAGTTGTGCCGGGGCGGCGGGCAGGAGGTGGCCCACTCCAGGGAGTTGGCGTACCCCCAGGGGTCGTCGAGCGTGACCTTGGGCGCCCTCCGTGCCGTCTTCCACACGTTCCACAGGAACGGCAGCGTGGAGACGCCCAGCAGGAACGCCCCCACGGACGAGACCTCGTTGAGCGCGGTGAACCCGTCGCCGGGGCTGTAGTCGGCGTAGCGGCGGGGCATGCCGATCTGCCCCAGCCAGTGCTGCACCAGGAACGTGGTGTGGAAGCCGATGAACAGCAGCCAGAAGTGCAGCCGCCCGAGCCGGTCGTCCAGCATCCGCCCGGTCATCTTCGGCCACCAGAAGTAGAAGCCGGAGAACATCGCGAACACCACCGTGCCGAAGACCACGTAGTGGAAGTGCGCGACCACGAAGTAGGTGTCGCTGATGTGGAAGTCGAGCGGCGGCGAGGCCAGGATGACGCCGGTGAGCCCGCCGAGCAGGAACGTCACGAGGAAGCCGACCGCGAACAGCATCGGTGACTCGAAGCTCAGATGGCCCCGCCACATCGTGCCGATCCAGTTGAAGAACTTCACCCCGGTCGGCACCGCGATGAGGAACGTCATGAACGAGAAGAACGGCAGCAGCACCTGCCCGGTCGGGAACATGTGGTGCGCCCACACGGTCATCGACAGCCCGGCGATCGCGATGGTGGCCCCGACCAGCCCCATGTAGCCGAAGATGGGCTTGCGGCTGAAGACCGGGAGCACCTCGGTGATGATGCCGAAGAACGGCAGCGCGATGATGTAGACCTCGGGATGGCCGAAGAACCAGAACAGGTGCTGCCAGAGCAGCGGGCCGCCATTGTCGGCGAGGAAGACCTGGGTGCCGAGCTTGCGGTCCGACTCCAGCACCAGCAGCGCGGCGGCCAGCACCGGGAACGCCATGAGCACGAGCATGCTGGTCAGCAGCACGTTCCAGGTGAAGATCGGCATCCGGAACATCGTCATGCCGGGCGCCCGCATGCCGATGATCGTGGAGATGAAGTTCACCGCGCCGAGGATCGTGCCTAGGCCGGACAGCGCCAGCCCCATGATCCACAGGTCGCCGCCCACCTGCGGCGAGAACGTCGACGACGCCAGCGGCGTGTACGCGAACCAGCCGAAGTCGGCCGCCCCGCCGGGCGCGAAGAACCCGGCGACCGCGATGATCCCGCCGAACAGGAACAGCCAGTACGCCACCGCGTTCAGCCGGGGGAAGGCCACGTCGGGCGCGCCGATCTGCAGCGGCATCACCACGTTCGCGAAACCGGCGAACAGCGGCGTCGCGAACAGCAGCAGCATGATCGTGCCGTGCATGGTGAAGAGCTGGTTGTAGAACTGCTGGTTCACCAGCTGCATGCCGGGCTGTGCCAGCTCGGCCCGCATCACCATGGCCATGACCCCGGCCACGAGGAAGAACGCGAACGAGGTGATCAGGTAGAGATAGCCGATGACCTTGTGGTCCGTCGTCGACAGCCACGACGCGATCACTGTGCCGGTGCGGCGGCGCCTCACCTGCTCGATCGAGGTCTCGCGGACGGTCGTCATCGGCTGCTCCCTCCGGTGTGGAGTCTGGATGCCCCCGATCCCCCCATTGCACGCCATGGACGGCCGCTCGTGAAGCGGTTGGCCGACATTCGCCCCCGGCGACTTCGCACGCCGCCGATTCTTCTATCCTTGGGCGGGCACCGATCCGATCCGGAGGAGAGACTTCTCGTGACCGCACAGCGTGACTACGACGCCCTCGTCCAGCGTGGGCTCTCGCTCGACCTCACCCGGGGCAAGCCGTCACCGCGCCAGCTCGACCTCTCCGACGATCTGCTCAAACTGCCCACGAGCTACCGCGCGGCCGACGGCACCGACGGCCGCAACTACGGCAACCTCCAGGGTCTCGCCGAGCTGCGCGAGCTGTTCGCGCCGCTGCTGCAGGTGCCGGCCGGGCAGCTCGTCGTGGGCGGCAACGCCAGCCTCGCGCTCATGCACGACACCGTGGTGCACGCGCTGCTCAGCCCGGTGCCCGGCGCGGAGCGCCGGTGGGTGGAGGAGCCCGAGATCACGTTCCTGTGCCCGGTGCCCGGCTACGACCGGCACTTCACGATCTGCGAGCGCCTCGGCATCAAGATGGTGCCGGTGCCGATGACCGCCGACGGCCCCGACATGGACGTCGTCGAGCGGCTGGTCGCCGGCGACGCGAGCGTCAAGGGCATGTGGTGCGTGCCGAAGTACAGCAACCCGACCGGCGCCGTCTACAGCGACGAGACCGTGAGGCGGCTGGCCGCGATGCCCACGGCGGCGCCCGACTTCCGCATCTTCTGGGACAACGCCTACGCGGTGCACCACCTCACCGACTCCCCGGTCGAGCTGGCCGACCTGCTGGCGCTGGCCGTCGAGGCGGGCAACCCCGACCGGGTGTTCGTCTACGCCTCCACCTCCAAGGTGACGCTGGCCGGCTCGGGCGTGTCGTTCTTCGGCTCCTCGCCGGCGAACGTCGAGTGGTTCCTGCGCAACACCGCCAAGCAGTCCATCGGCCCCGACAAGATCAACCAGCTCCGGCACGTGGAGTTCCTGCGCGACCCGGCGGGCGTCGAGGCCCACATGCGCAAGCACGCCGCGCTCATCGGGCCGAAGTTCGAGCTGGTGGACAAGGTGCTCTCCGAGCGGCTCGGCGGCCTGGCGAGCTGGACCAGCCCCAAGGGCGGCTACTTCATCAGCCTGGAGGTGCCGCACGCGGCCGAGGTCGTCGCCAAGGCCAAGGCGGCGGGCATCGCGCTCACGCCGGCCGGGGCCACCCACCCCTACGGCAAGGACCCCGAGGACCGGACGATCCGCATCGCGCCGACCTACCCGGAGCTGGAGGAGCTGGAGCAGGCCATCGAGGGCCTGGCCGTCTGCGTCCGGCTGGTGGCCGAGAAGCACGGGGTCGCCTGAGCCCCCAACTCAGCGGCCGGGGCGGAAGCCGAAGATGTACTCGCGCGTCTCGCTCGGATGGAACGAGACGCCCACCCCGGGCTCGTAGACGACGTTGTCGCGCGCGCAGTAGTAGAGGCGCTCCCACACGGCCAGGGCCTGCTCCCTGGCCGGCGCCTCCTGCGCGTCGCGCCTGCGCGCGCCGCGCGCGCCGAGCACGTTGAGCAGCCCGAACCCCCAGAACAGACCCGTCAGGCAGAACGGCGCCAGCAGCACCTCGCCCCACTGCGGGTCCTGCCCCATCGCGATCACCAGCGAGACGACCAGATGCACCAGGGCGGCGCCGAGGAGCAGCAGATAGCCCTGGTTCCTGGTCCAGGCCGTGTAGTGGCGGCTGGGGAACGACAGCCACACCGCGAGCTGGGTGCGGCTCATCACGTGTTTGGACGCGCCGAGCACGGCGGCGGTGGGCAGGTCGGCGACCTCCCTGGCGCCGGGGAGACGGGCCCGCCCGATCTTGTACGTGGTCCCGGCGGCGACCGCCCCGGGGACCGCGACGACCTGGTCGGTCTCCGAACACACCGGGCACCTGACTTCCACCCGGTGCAGTTTGTCCTTAAGGGCCGCCTTGCGCAAACCGTAGGCTGCTGGGCGTGAGACCGATCGATGCCCTGGTGCGCTCCCTGTCCGAAGCCCGGGTCGTGACCGACCCCGACGTGATCGACTCCTACGCCCGTGACCGGACGTTCCTGGAGCCCGGCAGGCCACTCGCCGTCGTCCTCGCCGCCTCCCGCGACGACGTGGTGGCCACGCTGCGGTGGGCGAGCGAGCACCGGGTGCCGGTGGTGCCGCGCGGCGCGGGCACCGGCCTCGCGGGCGGGGCCGTCGCCGGGGACGGGGCGGTCGTGCTGTCGATGGCCCGGATGACCGCCATCAGGGAGCTGTCGCCGGCCGACGAGATCGCCGTCGCCGAGCCGGGCGTCATCACCGCCGACCTGGACCGGGCGGCCAGGGAGCACGGCCTCATGTACGCGCCGGACCCGTCGTCGTACGAGATCTCCACGATCGGCGGCAACCTGGCGACCAACGCGGGCGGGCTGCGGTGCGTCAAGTACGGCGTGACCAGGGACTCCGTGCTCGGCCTCGAGGTCGTGCTGGCCGACGGCCGGGTGCTGGACACCGGCCGGCGCACGGTCAAGGGCGTCACCGGCTACGACCTGACCGGGCTGTTCGTCGGCTCCGAGGGCACGCTCGGCGTGATCACCGCGGCCACGCTGCGGCTGCGGCCCGCGCCGGCCGGGCCGCCGGCGACGTTCGCGGCCGAGTTCGGCTCGCTGCGGGACGCGGGCGCGGCGGTGTCGGCCATCATCGCGGCGGGCTGCGCGCCCTCGCTCATGGAGCTGCTCGACCGGGCCACGCTGGAGGCGATCGACGGCTGGCGCGGCATCGGGCTGGAGCCCGGCACGCAGGCCATGCTCATCGGCCAGTCGGACGCGGGCGACGGGCAGGAGGCGGCCCGCCGGATGGAGCGGATCTGCGCCGACAACGGGGCCTCGTTCGTGGCGGTGTCCACCGGCCCGGGCGAGACCGAGGAGCTGGTGGGGCTGCGGCGGCTGGCGTACCCGGCGACCGAGCGCCTCGGCGCCTGCCTGGTGGAGGACGTGTGCGTGCCGCGCTCGGCGCTGCCCGCCATGATCACCGCCATCGAGGCGGCCGCCGCCAGGCACGGGGTGCGCATCTGCACCGTCGCCCACGCCGGGGACGGCAACCTGCACCCCGTCTTCGTCTTCGAGCACGGCGCCGCCGAGCCGCCCCCCGAGGTGTGGGCCGCGGCCGACGAGGTGTTCACGCGGGCGCTGGAGCTGGGCGGCACGCTGACCGGCGAGCACGGGGTGGGGCTGCTCAAGCAGCGGTGGCTGGCGCTGGAGTCGGGGCCGGTGGCCGCCGAGGTGCAGCGGGGCATCAAAGCCGTCTTCGACCCCCTGGGCCTCCTCAATCCGGGCAAAGCGATCCAGCAGTTGTCGGACGTCCAGAGTTTGCCAAGCCGTGACCTTTGACTTTCGGGGCGCACACGACCTGCGGTGGGAGCTGACTGGCCGGGTCAGGATGCGAAACTTCTGTCCGGACCGGCAGACGCCCCGAGTGTCACGCTGGTAGCGTTTTGCCCCATCTGTTGGGTTGTAATGGGGGTCCGACGTGAATCAGTTCCAGCCGTTGGCGGCGGACGATCCGCGGCGGCTGGGGGCGTATGACATCGTCGCCCGGCTCGGCGAGGGCGGCCAGGGCGTTGTCTATCTCGGCAAGAGCGACACCGGGGAGCAGGTCGCGGTCAAGCTGCTGCACCACGCCCTGGTGGCCGACGCCGACGCGCGGACCCGGTTCCTGCGCGAGGTGGCGGTGGCGCAGCGGGTCGCGCGGTTCTGCACCGCGCCCGTGCTCCACGCCGACCTGGACGGCAGCCGGCCGTACATCGTCAGCGAGTACGTACCGGGGCCGTCGCTGCGCGAGCTCGTGCTCACCGAGGGGCCGCGGCGGGGCGCGGCGCTGGAACGGCTGGCGATCAGCACGGCCACCGCGCTCGCCGCCATCCACCGGGCCGGGATCCTGCACCGCGACTTCAAGCCGGCCAACGTCCTCATGGGGCCCGAGGGGCCTGTCGTGATCGACTTCGGCATCGCGCGCGCCCTCGACTCGCCCGGCGCCACGGCCACGGGCATGGCGATGGGGACGCCGTCCTACCTGGCGCCGGAGCAGCTCAGCGGGGCCGCGGTGTCCGAGGCGGCGGACGTGTTCGCCTGGGGCGTCACCATGGTCTTCGCCGCCACCGGCAAGCCCGCCTTCGGGGCCGACTCGATCCCCGTCGTCATGAACCGGATCCTCAACGAGGAGCCGGAGCTGGGCGGGATGGAGGGCGAGCTGGGGGAGCTGGTCGCCGCCTGCCTGTCCAAGGACCCGGCGCAGCGGCCCACGGCCGACGGCCTCATCCTCCGCCTCACCGGGCAGCCCGCCCCCAAGGCCGCCATCGAGCCGGTCACCGGCCAGCACCTCACCGGCGCCCCCGGCCCGGCGCAGCCCGGCCACCCGGGCCAGGGCGGCAGCGGGCCGCACCCCATGTTCCCGCCGCACCAGGGCCCCTTCCCGCACCTCGCCGCCGCCATCCAGAACGGCCCCGGCCAGCCCCCCATCCCCGGCCCGGCCACGGGTCCCGGCGGCCCGCAGGCTGGAGGGCCCGGCGCTCCGGGTGGCCCGCAGGCTGGAGCGCCCGGCGTTCCGCCGCAGGCGGGTATGCCCGGCCAGGCAGGGCCCGGCGTTCCGCCGCAGGCCGGCGCACCGGGCCAGGCTGGAGCGCCCGGTGCTCCTTCGCAGGCGGGGATGCCCGGCCAGGCGGGGCCCGGTGTTCCGCCGCAGGCGGGTGGGCCCGGTCAAGGGGGTCGTGGGCCGTACGGCGCGCCCCGATCGCAGCCGCCCGCAGGGGACGGCGCGCCGGCCAAGCAGCGGCGGACCATGACGCTCGCCCTCTCCGGCGCCGCCGCGGCGGCCCTGCTCGTGGTCGCCGGCGCCGTCGTGGTGCAGGCGAACAGCAAGCAGGTGCCGGTGGTGGCCGTCGGCGACGCCTCCCAGAGCACCGAGGACGGCGGTTCGGCCGCGGGCAAGCCCGGCGAGCCTCCGTCCACGCAGCCGACCGCCGATCCGGTGCTGCCCACGGACAGCCCCGTCCCGGTGGGCACCCTGGACATCGAGGAGCCGGAGAAGACCGGCAAGAAGAAGCACTCCGAGCAGCCGGTCGCCCAGATCCCGACCCCGCCGGCGACGGCGCAGCCGCGCCCGCAGACGACCACCGAGCGCCCGCAGGCCACCTCGACGCCCAAGCCGACCCGGACGAAGAAGAAGGAGAGCCTCGGCGTCGACCCGGAGGCGGAGCCGACGGACGCGCCCACGCACAACCCGGACGAGACCACCAAGACGCACGCGCCGTCGAAGGCCCCGGCCAAGCGGAACCCGTACACGGCCGCCGGCGTCTGCGGCGCCGGCTACAAGGTGATCAACTCCCACGCCCTGGGCAGCTACGCGACCGTCTACCTGCTCTGGAACGCGAGCGCGGGCAAGAACTGCGTGGTGACGCTGTCGCGCTACGTCTATCCGAACAAGGTCGAGATGAACGCGATCCTGCAGGTCAAGGGCGGCTCCAGCGCCAGCAACCCGGGCTCGTTCAGCACCTACGCAGGCCCGGTCCGGCTGCCGGCCGCGAAGAAGTGCGTGATCTGGGGCGGCTCGATCTCCAACGTGAGCTGGAAGTCCGGCTGGACGCACTGCTCGTAGGCCGCGCCGGTCACGCCCGGGCGTCCGGCTCTTCCGCATCGAAGGGCCGGACGCTACCGTACTTGGCGTGATCATCAGGTCTCCGGCGGGGCAGCCGTGATCAGAAGCAGGCTCGATCCCGGAAGCGAGGATCACCTGGCGCGCCGCGAGGCCATGCTGGCCAAGCTGCGCGAGCTGGACGCCGAGCACGCCAGGGCGGTGGCCGGCGGCGGCGAGAAGTACGTCGAACGGCACCGGCGGCGCGGCAAGCTGCTCGCCCGCGAGCGGGTGGAGCTGCTCGTTGACGCCGACTCGCCGTTCCTGGAGCTGTCGCCGCTGGCGGCGTGGGGCAGCGACTACCCGGTCGGGGCGAGCGTGGTGACCGGCATCGGGGTGATCGATGGCGTCGAGTGCGTGATCACCGCGAACGACCCGACGGTGCGCGGCGGCGCGACCAACCCGTGGACCCTCCGCAAGACGCTGCGCGCGGCCGACATCGCGCTGCGCAACCGGCTGCCGTACGTCAACCTGGTCGAGAGCGGCGGCGCGGACCTGCCGACCCAGAAGGAGATCTTCATCCCGGGCGGCCAGGTCTTCCGCGACCTGACGCGGCTGTCGGCGGCCGGCGTGCCGACGGTGGCGCTGGTGTTCGGCAACTCGACGGCGGGCGGCGCGTACGTCCCCGGCATGAGCGACCACGTGGTGATGGTCCGCGACCGCGCCAAGGTGTTCCTGGGCGGCCCGCCGCTGGTGCGGATGGCGACCGGCGAGGAGTCCGACGACGAGTCGCTGGGCGGCGCGGAGATGCACGCGCGGGTGAGCGGCCTGGCCGACTACCTGGCCGAGGACGAGTACGACGCGCTGCGCATCGGCCGCCGCGTGGTGCGCTCGCTGAACTGGCGCAAGCTGGGCGTCACGCCGCTGCCCGCCGAGGAGCCGCGCTATCCGGCGGAGGAGCTGCTGGGCATCGTCCCCGAGGACCTGAAGGTGCCGTTCGACCCGCGCGAGGTGATCGCCAGGGTGGTGGACGCGAGCGCCTTCGAGGAGTTCAAGCCGCTGTACGGGACCTCGCTGGTGACCGGCTGGGCGCGCGTGCACGGCTACCCGGTGGGGGTGCTGGCGAACGCGCGGGGCGTGCTGTTCAGCGAGGAGGCGCAGAAGGCGACGCAGTTCATCCAGCTCGCCAACCAGTCGAGGACCCCGCTCGTCTTCCTGCAGAACACGACCGGCTACATGGTCGGCAAGGACTACGAGCAGCGCGGGATCATCAAGCACGGCGCGATGATGATCAACGCGGTGTCCAACTCGACGGTCCCGCACCTGACGATCGTCATGGGGGCGTCGTACGGCGCCGGCAACTACGGCATGTGCGGCCGGGCCTACGAGCCCCGGTTCCTGTTCGCCTGGCCGAGCGCCAAGTCGGCGGTGATGGGGCCCGCGCAGCTCGCCGGCGTGCTGTCCATCGTCGGGCGGGCGGCGGCCGAGGCCAGGGGGCAGGCGTACGACGAGGAGGCGGACGCGGCGATGCGCGCCATGGTGGAGGCGCAGATCGAGGCCGAGTCGCTGCCGTTCTTCCTGTCCGGGCGGCTGTACGACGACGGGGTGATCGATCCGCGCGACACCCGTACCGTGCTGGGCATGTGCCTGTCGGCGATCAACAGTGCGCCGGTGCCGGAGCCGGCGGGGTTCGGGGTGTTCCGGCCGTGATCAGGCGTCTGCTCGTCGCGAACCGGGGTGAGATCGCCCGGCGCGTGTTCCGTACCTGCCGGGCGCTCGGGGTCGAGACGGTCGCGGTGTTCGCCGATCCCGACGCGGACGCGCCGCACGTGGCCGAGGCCGATCTCGCGGTACGCCTGCCGGGCGACCGCCCTGCCGGGACCTATCTGGACGCCGGCCGGATCGTGGCCGCCTGCCGCGCCTCCGGGGCGGACGCCGTGCACCCGGGTTACGGGTTCCTGTCGGAGAACGCGGAGTTCGCGCGGGCGGTGCTGGCGGCCGGGCTGGTGTGGGTGGGCCCGCCGCCGGAGGCGATCGCCGCGATGGGGTCCAAGATCGAGGCCAAGCGGCTCATGGCGGCGGCCGGGGTGCCCGTGCTGCCCTCGCTCGACCTGGCGGCGCCCGCCGAGTTCCCGCTGCTGGTCAAGGCGTCGGCCGGGGGCGGCGGGCGGGGCATGCGGATCGTCCGCGGGCCGGAGGAGCTGGCGCGGGAGGTCGCCTCGGCGCGGCGGGAGGCCGAGGCGGCCTTCGGCGATCCCGCCGTGTTCGCCGAGCCGCTGTGGGAGCGGGCCAGGCACGTCGAGGTGCAGGTGCTGGCCGACGCGCACGGCACCGTGTGGACGCTGGGCGAGCGCGAGTGCAGCGTGCAGCGGCGGCACCAGAAGGTCGTCGAGGAGTGCCCCTCCCCCGGGATCGCGGTGGAGGTGCGCGAGCGGCTGTTCGAGGCGGCCGGGCGGGCGGCGGCCGCGATCGGCTACGTCGGGGCCGGGACCGTCGAGTTCCTGGTGCGCGGCGACCGGGTGGCGTTCCTGGAGATGAACACCAGGCTGCAGGTCGAGCATCCGGTCACCGAGCTGGTGCACGGGGTGGATCTCGTACGGCTGCAGCTGGAGGTGGCCGAGGGCGGCGCGCTGCCCGCGGAGCCGCCGGGGCCGTCCGGGCACGCCGTGGAGGTGCGGCTCTACGCGGAGGACGAGCACTATCTGCCGCAGTCGGGGGTGCTGCGGCGTTTCGAGGTGGACGGGGACGTCCGGGTGGACTCGGGGGTGGAGTCCGGGTCGGTGGTGTCGCCCTACTACGACGCGATGCTGGCGAAGGTGATCGCGCACGGGGCGTCGCGGGCGGAGGCGGTCAGGAAGCTGGTGACAGCGCTGCGGCGGGCGCGGCTGCACGGCCTCACCACGAACCGTGACCTGCTGCTGCGGATCCTGACCCATCCGGACTTCGTGGCCGGGAACACCCACACCGGTTTCCTCGACCCCGACGGCCCTCTCGCGACGACCTCGCCCGAGCCGTCCGGGCCCGGCGAGCCGGCCGGGCTGGCCGCCGCGCTCGCGCTGGCGGCCGACAACCGCCGCCGCGCCCCCGTGCTCGGCGGGCTGCCGGGCGGGTGGCGCAACGTCCGCTCCCAGCCCCGCCGCACCGCCTTCACCACCGGCGACGGCGGCACGATCGACGTCGTCTACGATCCGCTGCCCGCCGGCGTCCGCGTCGTCAGCGCCGCGCCGGACCGGGTGGTCCTGGAGCGGGACGGCGTCCGCCACGCCTTCGCCGTCGCCCGCTACGACGACACCGGCCCGGTGTACGTGGACCACGCGGGCTGCCACGCGGAGCTCACCCCGCTCCCCCGCCTGCCCGAGCCCGTCGAGCACGTCGTCCCCGGCTCCCTGCTGGCCCCGATGCCGGGCAGCGTGCTCCGCGTGGAGGTGGCGCCCGGCGACCGGGTCGTCAAGGGCCAGGCGGTGCTGGTGCTGGAGGCGATGAAGATGGAGCATCGGATCACCGCGCCGGCCGACGGCGTGGTCTCCGGCCTGCACGTCGAGCAGGGCCGGCAGGTCGAGGCGGGGGCCGTGCTCGCCATCATCCAAGAGGGGGAGTCATGACGAGCCTGGTGCACGGAAGCCTGGCGAAGGGGGTCGCGACCGTCACGCTGGACTCGCCGCCCAACCGCAACGCGCTGTCGACCCGTCTGCTGGCCGACCTGAAGGAGCGGCTGACCTGGGCGCTGGCCGAGCCCGAGTGCCGGGTGGTCGTGCTGACCGCGACGGGCACGGTGTTCTGCTCCGGCGCCGACCTGAAGGAGCAGCGCGCCGCCGAGGGGAAGCCCGGGGCGCCGGTGACCGCGTCCCTGCCGGAGATCTTCACGCTGCTGTGGGAGAGCCCGAAGCCGGTCGTGTGCCGGCTCAACGGCACCGCGCGGGCGGGCGGACTCGGGCTGGTGGCCTCGTGCGACTTCGCGGTGGCGCCGCTGACGGCGTCGTTCGCGTTCACCGAGGTACGGCTGGGCGTGGTGCCGGCGATGATCTCCGTGCCGGTGCTGCGGCGGCTCGGCTCTCGGGCCGCGGCCGAGTACTTCCTGACCGGCGAGGTCTTCGACGCCGCGCGGGCGGCCGAGATCGGGCTGGTGTCGCGGGCGGTGCCGGAGGAGGAGCTGGACGCGGCGGTCGCGCACTACACCGACCTGCTGGTCAAGGGCGGCCCCGAGGCGCTGGCGATCACCAAGCGGCTGGTGCGTGAGGTGCCGGCGCTGCCGTTCGAGGAGGGGCTGCGGCGGATGACGGAGCTGTCGGCGGAGCGGTTCACCTCGGAGGAGGGGCAGGAGGGCATCGCGGCGTTCTGGGAGAAGCGCCCGCCTAAGTGGATCTCGGGATGAGCCCATGACGCTGAGGATCGCCAACTGCAGCGGGTTCTACGGCGACCGGCTCTCGGCCGCGCGCGAGATGGTCGAGGGCGGGCCGATCGACGTGCTGACCGGCGACTGGCTGGCCGAGCTGACGATGTTCATCCTGGCCGGCAACCGGCTGAAGGGGCGGCCCGGCTACGCGCCGACGTTCCTGACGCAGCTTGAGCACGTCCTCGGGACGTGCCTCGACCGGGGCATCAGGATCGTCTCGAACGCGGGCGGCCTCGACCCGGCCGGCTGCGCCGAGGCCGTACGCGAGCTGGCCGTCCGCCTGGGGCTGTCGGCGAACGTCGCGCACGTGACGGGCGACGACCTCACCGGGCGCGACCTCGACCTGGTCAACGCCGACACCGGCGAACGCCTGGCCGCGACGCCCCTGACCGCGAACGCCTACCTCGGCGGCCGGCCCATCGCCCGGGCCCTGTCGGCGGGGGCGGACGTGGTGGTGACCGGCCGGGTGACGGACGCCGCGCTGGTGACGGGCCCTGGCATCTGGCGCTACGGCTGGGGTCCCGACGACCTGGACCCGCTCGCCGGGTCCGTGGTGGCCGGACACGTGATCGAGTGCGGCTGCCAGGCGACGGGCGGCAACTACGCCTTCTTCCAGGACGTGCCGGACCTGGCGCACTGCGGGTTCCCCCTCGCCGAGCTGCGCGCCGACGGCTCGGCCGTCATCACCAAGCATCCGGGGACGGGCGGGCTGGTGTCGGTGGGGACGGTGACGGCGCAGCTCGTGTACGAGATCGGCGGCCCCCGCTACCTCGGGCCGGACGTGGTCGCCAGGTTCGACACGATCACCCTCACCGACGACGGGCCGGACCGGGTGCTGATCTCGGGCGTGCGCGGCGAGCCGCCGCCGGACACGCTCAAGGTCGCGGTCAACTATCTCGGCGGCTACCGCAACACGATGACGCTGGTGCTGACCGGGCTGGACGTCGAGGCCAAGGCGCGGGCGGCCGAGGAGGCGATCTGGGCGCGGATCCCGAAGGAGTCCTTCGACGCGGTGGACGTGACGCTCACCGGCTCGGGCCTGCTGCGGATCACGGTCATGGACGCCGACCGCCGCACGGCCGGCCGCGCCTTCTCCGCGGCGGTGGTGGAGACGGGGCTGGCGAGTTATCCGGGTTTCCACGCCCTCTCGCCGCCGGGCGACGCCTCGCCGTACGGGGTCTACTGGCCGGTGCTCGTCCCGGCCGCCGAGGTGCGACCGCGGGTCTGGCTCAACGGCGAGGAGCTGCCGTATGCGGCCTCCGGGACCTCGGCGGAGCCGGCTCCCGTGCGCCCGGCGGAGAGGCGGGCCGCCGTCCCCTTGGGGCCGTGCGTGCGGCTGCCGCTCGGCCGGGTCGCGGGGGCGCGCTCCGGCGACAAGGGGGGCGACGCCAACCTCGGCGTCTGGGTGGACACCGACGAGCGGTACGCCTGGCTGGAGGCGTACCTCACGGCCGGGCGGCTGGCCGCGCTCCTGCCCGAGCTGGCCGCTCACCGGATCGAGCGCCACGAGCTGCCCGGTCTCAGGGCGCTCAACTTCGTCGTCCACGGCCTGCTCGGCAGGGGCGTGGCCGCGAATCCCCGCATGGACCCGCAGGCCAAGGCGCTGGGCGAGGAGCTGCGCGCGCAGGTGGTTGACGTCCCCGCGGCCCTCGTGGACAACCGGGTTGACCGGGAATCGGGGCTCTCGTAGGGTCCCGCTAGAATATAATTCTGTCGAGAGGTGATCATGACCTCCACGCACATCGACGTCGGCGCGATCGACTTCGGCGCGCTCGGCACGTGGATGGACGCCCAGGGACTGCCCGGCGGCCCGATCACCGGCGTGGCCCCGGTGATCGGCGGCACCCAGAACGTCATGGTCCGCCTGGAGCGCGGCGGCCGGTCGTACGTCCTGCGCCGCCCGCCCCTGCACGCCCGCAGCAGGAGCAACGAGGTGCTGCGCCGCGAGGCGCGGGTGCTGGCGGCGCTGCGCGGCACGCGGGTGCCCGCCCCGGCGCTGGTGGCCGCCCAGACCGAGCGGGAGCCGGTCTTCTACCTCATGGAGCCGGTGGACGGGTTCAACCCCTCCACGGGGCTCCCCGAGCCGCACGCCTCCGACCCGGCGATCCGGCACCGGATGGGGCTGGAGGCCGCCGCCGCGCTGGCCGAGCTGGGCCGGGTCGATCCGGGCGTGCTGCCGGGGTTCGGGCATCCCGAGGGCTTCCTGGAACGGCAGGTGCCGCGCTGGCTCAAGGAGCTCGACTCCTACGCCGAACTCGACGGCTATCCCGGGCCCGACATCCCCGGCCTGCGCGAGACCGCCGACTGGCTGAGCCGGCGGCTGCCCCGCTCGTACACGCCGGGGATCATGCACGGCGACTACCACTTCGCCAACCTCATGTTCGCCTGGGACGGACCGCGGGTGGCGGCGATCGTGGACTGGGAGATGTGCACGGTCGGCGATCCGCTGCTCGACCTGGGCTGGCTGCTGGCGACCTGGCCGAGCGGCAACGGTCATGTGCCGGGGCTCCCCTCCCCCCAGGAGCTGGTGTCCTACTACGCGGCGCTGTCCGAGCGCGACCTGTCGGCGGTCGACTGGTACGCGGTGATGGCCTGCTTCAAGCTCGGCATCGTGCTGGAGGGCACGCACGCGCGGGCGTTCGCCGGCAAGGCGCCGAAGGACACCGGCGATCTGCTGCACGCGATGACGCTGGGCCTTTTCGAGCGGGCCGGGGAGTTCATGGAGGGCGCATTGGACTGAGCGTCACTTCTCAAAAGGCGCATTTCCTGGAAAAAAGATCACAAAGCACTCCCCGAGTCGTACAATTGCGCGCAATTGCACCTTTGCATCGGGGAAGGATCGTCATGCGCATGAGGTTCCTCGGCTCCACCTCGGAGGCCGGCGCCTGTCCCACCCTGTACGAGACCGACCGCGGCACCATCGTGGTCCAGGGCCTCGAGGTCACCGACGCCGAGGCGCTCGCGGATCTCCGCGACGTGCTCCCCGGCGAGACCGCGGTCGAGGTCCCCCGCGAGCTCATCACCGAGATCGCCCGCCGGGTCCTCCCCGGCGGCGGCGCAGCAAACGCTTTCCCGACCAGCGGAGGAACACCCTCGGCCACCGCTTGATCACGATTGAGGCGGGCCCTGGCCTGATCCGAGCAACCAGGGCTAGCCTCTTGCGGCGTGACGTCGTTTCAGCAGGCGCGCATCGACCTCGGCGGTCAGCTGCGCCAGCTTCGGGAAGCCGCCGGCCTGTCGGGCAAGGAGCTGGCCGAGCGGGTGCGCTGGCAGCCGTCCAAGGTGTCCCGCCTGGAGAACGCCAGGCAGACCCCCACGGAGGACGACGTGGTCACCTGGGCGCAGGCGGTCGGCGCCGCCCCCGACCTGACGGACGACCTGATCAGCCAGGCCCTCGCGCTGCAGGAGCGGCACGACAGCTGGAAGCAGCGCTACCGCAGCGGTCTGGCCGCCATCCAGGAGGACATGCGCGACCTGGAGGCCCGCACCAGGCTGTTCCGCGCCTTCGAGCCGGGCATCATCATGGGCCTGCTCCAGACCTCCGAGTACGCCCGGCACGTCTTCCGCAAGGTCAAGCGCCTCTACAGCGCCGCCGACCAGATCGACGCGGCCGTACGGGTGCGCATGCAGCGCCAGGAGATCCTCTACGACCGGGGACGCACGTTCCGGTTCGTGGTGCCGGAGTCCGCGCTGCGCACGATGCTGGCCCCGGCCGACGTGATGCGCGGGCAGATCGACCGGCTGCTCGCGGTCAGCACGCTGCCCAACGTCGAGTTCGGCGTGATCCCCGCCGAGACCGAGCTGCCGTCCGCGCCGATCAACGGCTTCTGGATCTACAACGACGCCATGGTGGGCGTGGCCACCATGACGAAGGACCTCGTCCTGCGCGAGCCCGACGACCTCGCCTTCTACGTACAGGCCTTCGATGATTTCGCGAAGGTCGCCGCGTTCGACGAGAACGGGCGGGAGGTGATGATGCGCATTCTTCACGCGTACCGGAAACAAACTCCACATTAACCACAGCAATTGCTTGCCTCCCGCCACAAGATCGTGCAATTCTGTCGCGAGACGTTGCGGAGGTGACGCATGATGCTTGATACGGCGCTCAGCCTCGAGCGGTTCGCCTGGCACGCGGGCCGTCACCGCGACCTGTCCGTCCAGAGCCTCGCCCTGGCCAGCGATCCGGCCTACGTGTCGGTCCGCAACCGCTTCTCCGCCACTCTCGCGGAGACGGTCACCTGCTCCGAAGAGGGCGCGTTCGTCACCTCGTGGGGCTACCGTCTCGGCACGACGGACGACGTCGAGTCCGCCGCCGCCCGTCTCGCCTTCCTCCTCGCCGCCCTGCCCGCCTGAGCCGGCCCGGGCCGCGGGAGGGTGAGGTTCATCGTGCGGTCCTCCGCCGGGGGTTGAACACCCACACGCGCAGGAGCAGGAAGCGGACGAGCGTGGCGGCGGCGTTGGCGGCGATGACCGCGGCCAGCTCGACGCCGTGCGGGACCTGCGCGGGCAGCAGCGCGAGGGTTCCCGAGGTGAGCGCCAGCCCGACGAGGAAGGCGATCAGCCCCTCGAACTGGTGCCGCAGCGCCCCGTCCGAGCCGGTGACGCCGAAGGTGAAGCGCCGGTTGGCGGCGGTGTTGGCCACGGCGGTGACCAGCAGCGCGAGGGCGTTGGCGGCGAGCGGCGGGATGACCGGCCGCAGCAGCGAGTACAACGCCAGGTACGCGAGGGTGCTGGCCACCCCGACGACCGCGAAGCGGGGCAGCTGGCGGGCCATGCCGCGCGGCAGCTCGGCCCGCTGGATCCGGGGCGGTACCGGGATCCCGGCGGCGCCGGAGAGCGTCTTGCGCGTCACCCGGACCAGGCCGCGCAGGTCGTCCAGGGCGGTGCGGACGATGTCGACCCGGCTGTCCGGGTCGTCCACCCAGTCGACGGGGACCTCGTGGATGCGCAAGCCGTACCGTTCGGCCAGCAGCAGCAGCTCGGTGTCGAAGAACCACTGCTCGTCCTCGACGCCGGGCAGCAGCGCCTGGGCGACCTCGGTGCGCACGGCCTTGAACCCGCACTGGGCGTCGGAGAACCCGGCGCCCATCAGCGAGCGCAGCAGCAGGTTGTAGGAGCGGGAGATGAACTCCCGCTTCGGCCCCCGCTCGACCCGCGCGGCCCGCGCCAGCCGGGTGCCGATGGCGAGGTCGCTGTGCCCCGACAGCAGCGGCGCGACCAGCGGCAGGAACGCGTCCAGGTCGGTGGAGAGATCGACGTCCATGTAGCTGACGACGTCGGCCTCGCTGCGCGACCAGACGCGGCGCAGCGCCCGGCCGCGGCCCTTCTCGTCCAGGTGCACGGCGCGGACGTGCGGCAACTCTTCCGCCAGCTCGGTGGCGATCTGCCACGTGTTGTCGGTGCTGGCGTTGTCGGCAATGGTGATCCGGAATCCGTAGGGGAAGTTGCTGGTGAGGTACCCGTGGAGGCGGGTGACGCTCGCGCGGAGCGCCCGCTGCTCGTCGTACACGGGGACGACCACCTCGACCAGGCGGGTCCGCATTGCTGTCGTGTCCATGCACCCAGCTCACGAATCGGATCTTTTACCGGACTTATCCGATTCTGAGCCACGAATGCGAGTTCCGGGAAGGTCCATTGTTGCGACCGCGCCGCCACCGGGCGCGTTCGCCAGGCTCACCTGACCGCCCGCCTCCGCCACGGCCTGGGCCACGATGGCCAGGCCGAGCCCGGATCCCGGCAGGCCGCGCGCGGACGGCGAACGCCAGAACCGTTCGAAGACGTGCGGCAGCTCCTCCTCGGGCAGCCCCGGGCCGTGGTCGCGGACGGTCAGCCGCCCGCCCCGCAACGACACCTCGACCCCGTTGTCCGAGCTGAACTTGGCCGCGTTGTCGAGGAGGTTGATCACCGCGCGTTCCAGGGAGGTGGCGTTGCCGACGACGTACCAGGGTTCGAGGTCGGTGACGACCTGCGCGCCGCGCAGCCGGGCGCGCTCCACCGCGGCCGTCACGACCTCGTGGAAGGCCACCTCGACGTGCGGCTCGTGGTCGGTGTCGCCGCGGGCGAGCTGGAGCAGGTCGGCCACCAGCGTGGAAAGCTCGGCGAACTGCGCCTTGACGTTGACCAGCAGCCGCCGCTTGGCGTCGGGGTCGATGCTGCGGCCGGTCTGCTCGCTGCGCAGCAGCAGGTCGATGTTGGTGCGCAGGGTGGTCAGCGGGGTGCGCAGCTCGTGGCCGGCGTCGGCGACGAGCTGTTTCTGGCGTTCGCGGGAGCCGGCCAGGGCCGAGGTCATCGCGTTGAAGGACGACGACAGGCGGGCGATCTCGTCGGTGCCGCGTACGGGGATGCGGGTGTCGAGGTCCTCGGTCTGCGCGATGTGCTCGACCGCCCTGGTCAGCTCGCCCACCGGCCGCAGGGCGGCGCGCGAGACGGTGAGGCCCGCCATGGCCGCGCCGAGCGTGCCGAGCACGGCGATGCCGCCGAGCCCGACGGCGGCGTAGCGGAGGGTGCGCTCGACGTGCCAGAGCGGCCGGGCCGCCATCACGGCGAGGCCCGGCTCCACGTTGACGGTCACGACGCGCACCCGTTTGCCGTCCGTCGTCGTCCCGTTGCGGTAGATGGGCTCCGGTATGGGCTCCAGCGCCTTGCGGTCCTCCTGGGTGGGCGCGATGGCCCGGCCGAGCGAGCAGGTGGTGCCGTCGGGACGGAGCACCGTGGCCATGCCCTCGAAGTAGGGGCCCTGCGTGCCTTCGGGGCGGCACTCGTGGAGCAGGTACTTCACGTCCCCCTGGTTCTCCAGGATGCTCTGGTCCACCTGCGAGAGGACCAGCATCTGGATGATGAACCACGACAGGACCGCGCACAGCACGACGGCGAACGACACCGCCCCGGTCACGAGGAGCGTCAGCCGGGCCCGGAGACTCCGGGGTCTCACGCGCCGGCCCGCAGGACATAGCCCACCCCGCGGACGGTGTGGATGATCCGCGGCTCGCCTCCCGCCTCCGTCTTGCGCCGCAGGTACATGACGTAGACGTCGAGGGAGTTGGAGGTGGGCTCGAAGTCGAAGCCCCACACCTCGCTCAGGATCTGGTCGCGGGTGAGCACCTGGCGCGGGTGCGACAGGAACAGCTCCATGAGCAGGTATTCGGTCCTGGTGAGGTCGAGCCGGCGTTCGCCGCGGGTGACCTCGCGGGTGGCCGGGTCCATGCGCAGGTCGGCGTACGTCAGCGTGTCGCCCTCTTGGCCGCCGGTGCTGAGCGCGCCACGCCGCAGCAGGGCGCGGACCCTGGCCAGCAGCTCGTCCAGCTCGAACGGCTTGACCAGGTAGTCGTCGGCCCCGGCGTCGAGCCCCGAAACCCGGTCGCCCACCGCGTCGCGCGCGGTGAGCATGAGGACCGGGATGTGGTTGCCCGAGGCCCGCAGCCGGCGGCAGGCGGTCAGCCCGTCGAGCCGCGGCATCATGACGTCGAGCAGCACCGCGTCGTAGGAGGCGCGGGCCAGCTCGTCGAGCGCGGCCTGCCCGTCGTTCGCGGTGACGACCTTGTAGCCCTCGAACTCGAGGCTGGACTGCAGCGCCTCGCGCAACGCGGGCTCGTCGTCGACTACCAGCAACCGTGCGGCCTCACTCATGCAGCAAACGCTAAGGGAACATCATGAGAACCCTATGAACGGGTCGTCCGTGTCCCTCGGTGTCACCACGTGACGGGGAGCGCCTGGAGCCCGAAGATGGCGGCGTCGTACTTGGCGGGCACCTCCTCGTCGCTCACCGTGGCGCGCAGGCCGGGCAGGCGCTCGAACAGCGTGCGCAGGGCGATCTCCAGCTCGGCGCGGGCCAGGTTCTGGCCGAGGCACTGGTGCACGCCGTAGCCGAAGGCCACGTGGTTGCGGGCGCCGCGCCGGGCGTCGAAGTCGTCGGGGCGCTCGAAGGCCCGCTCGTCGCGGTTGGCGGAGGCGCCGAGGACGTAGATGCCCTCGCCCCGGCGGACGAGCTGCCCGCCGATCTCCTGGTCCTCGATGGCGACCCGGTCGAAGGCCACCCAGTCGACGACGGAGAGGTGGCGCAGCAGCTCCTCGACCGCCATGGGCCAGCCGTCGGGGTCGGCGCGCAGCGCGGCGAGCTGGTCGGGGTGGCGCAGGAGGGTGAGCACGGCGAGCGGGATCATGTTGGCGGTGGTCTCGTGGCCGGCGAGGAGCAGCAGGAAGATCACGCCGACGATCTCGTCGTGGGTGAGCCGGCCGCTGGTGATGATCCGGCCGAGCAGGTCGTCCTCGGGGCCCTTCTCGGCGGCAGTGACGAGCGCGCCGAGGTAGTTCCTGATCTCGGACGCGGCGGTGAAGCGGACCTGCTCGTCGTCGAGCGCGTTGAGCATCGTACGGGTGCGCGACTGAAAGAACTCGTGGTCGCCGTACGGGACCCCGAGCAGCCGGCAGATGACCAGCGACGGCAGCGGCAGCCCGAAGTCGGCGACGAGGTCGGCCTCCGGCCCTTTGTGCAGCATGTCGTCGATGAGCCGGTCGGCGATGTCCTGGATGCCCGGACGCAGCTCCCGTACGCGCCGGACGGTGAACTCGGGGATGAGCAGCTTGCGGAAGCGGGTGTGCTCGGGCGGGTCGAGGTCGATGAAGTGCCCGGCGGCCATGTCGGCCATGTGCGCCTCGCGCTCGGGGGTGGGCCCTCCTGGGTGGAGGACGTGGTTGGGGTGGCCGGGCGTGGCGGGGCTGGTGCTGATGCCTTTCCCGGACAGGACCTGCTGCGCCTCGGCGTGCCTCGTGACGAGCCACACGACGCCGCCGGGCAGCTCGGCGCGGACGAGCGGGGCCTGCTCGCGCAGGTCGGCGTACTCGGGGGGCGGCGCGAAGGGGCACCTGCGCCGGACGGGGAAGATCTGAGCCATAGTCTGCTCCCTACAGGCGGGACCGCATTGCTTACTTACACGAAAGTAAGCAATGCGGGAGCGTGCGTCAAGGATGGGAGCGGGATGGCAGGGCGGCGGACGGACACACGAGAGCGGATTCAGCAGGTCGCGCTGGAGCTGTTCGCCGAGCGCGGATACGACAAGACCACGCTGCAGGAGGTCGCCGAACGGCTGGAGATCACCCGGCCGGCGCTCTACTACCACTTCCGGACGAAGGAGGCGATCCTCGCCAGCGTCGTGGAGCGGCTCGTCGAGTCGATGGACGAGCTCGTGGCGTGGGCCGGGGAGCAGCCGGCGACGACCGAGGCCAGGAAGGAGGTCCTGGCGCGCATCTCGGGGCTGCTGGAGGACCAGTGGCGGCCGCTGTTCCGGTTCGCCCAGGTGAACCAGGGCGTGATGCGCGAGGTGCCGGCCGGGGAGCGCATGCAGCAGGGCCTGATCGAGATGATCTCGGTGCTGGCCTCGCCCGGCGACGACCCGGTGCGGGGGTTCGAGGCCCGGCTGGCGGTGCTCGCGGTCGTCCTGGGCAGCGTGCCGTTCCTGTTCGACCTGGAGGTGCCGGACGAGCGGCGTACGGCGGTGGCGCTGGAGGTGGCCGGCAAGCTGATCGCCGGCGGCTACTAGCGGGCGGGCGGTTACGCGCGGGCGAGCAGGGCCATCGCGGCGTTGTGGCCGCCGATGCCGCTGACGCCGCCGCCCCGGCGGGCGCCCGCGCCGCTCATCAGGATGCGCTCGTGCTCGGTCTCCACACCCCAGGCGCCGCCCCGGCCGTCCTCGTCGTACGGCCAGCTCAGGTCCGTGTGGAAGATGTGGCCGCCGGGCAGCCCGGCGTCCCGCTCCAGGTCCACCGGGCTCTTGGCCTCGACGCACGGTGTGCCGTCCGGCGCCCGGAGCAGGCAGTCCTCGATGGGCTCGGCGAGCACGGCGTCCAGCGAGGCGAAGGTGGCGCGCAGGGCCGCCGCGCGCGCCCCCTCGGGGTCCTCGCGGAACAGCCGGGCCGGCATGTGCAGGCCGAACAGCGTCATCGTCTCGGCCCGGCCGCGCAGCTCCGGCCCCAGGATCGACGGGTCGGTGAGCGAGTGGCAGTAGACCTCGGCGGGCGGCAGCTCCGGGATCCGCCCGGCCGCCGCCTGCGCGTGGGCGCGGGCGAGCTGGTCGCGGGTCTCGTTGATATGGAAGGTGCCGCTGAAGGCCGCGTACGGGTCCACGGAGGCGTCCTTGAGCCGGGGCAGCCGGCTCAGCACCATGTTGACCTTGAGCTGCGCCCCCTCGGGTACGGCGGACTCGCGGCCGAGCAGCCGGTCGAGCACCGCGGGCGGCAGGTTGACCAGCACGTGCCCGCCGGTCACGGTGTGCTCGCCGCGCTCGTCGGCGAACGTGACCTCCCCGGACGGCGCGATCCCGATGATCTCCGCGCCGGTCCTGATCTCCGCGCCCGCCCGGCGGGCCGCCGCCTCCAGCGCGCCCGAGACCGCGCCCATGCCGCCCACCGGGACGTTCCACTCGCCGGTGCCGTCACCGATCACGTGGTAGAGGAAGCAGCGGTTGGCGAGCAGGTCGGCGGACGGGTCGGCGAAGGTGCCGATGAGCGCGTCGGTGAGGACGACCCCGCGGACCGTGTCGTCGGCGAACCGCGCGTCCACGGCGCGGCCGATCGGCTCGGCGAACAGCGCCCGCCACGCCTCCGGGCCGACCAGGCGCTCGATCTCGGCGGGCGTGCGGAGGGGTTCGAGGAGGGTGGGGGCCAGGGCCTCGGCCACCCTCCCGGTCATCGCGTAGAAGTCCTGCCAGGCCTTGTGGTCGCTCTCGCCGCCGGTGACCGCGGCGAAGGAGGCCGCCGTGCGGGCGGCGTCCTCGTTGTCGACCAGCAGGCCCGTGCCGCCCACGGGCGTGTACGAGGCGTAGCGGCGGCGGCGCAGCTCCAGGTCGAGGCCCAGGTCGCGGACGATCTGACCCGGGAGGAGGCTGACGAGGTAGCTGTAGCGGGACAGCCGTACGTCCACGCCGGGGAAGGCGCGCGTGGAGATCGCCAGCCCGCCCACGTGGTCGTACCGCTCCAGCACCAGCACCCGACGGCCGGCCCGGGCCAGGTAGGCCGCGGCCACCAGCCCGTTGTGCCCCGCCCCCGCCACGATCACGTCATATGCGCCCATCCCCGCACTTTACGTGTCATACCACGCCCCGCGTCAACGCCGTCCGTGTGATCATTCGGAGGGGGATGACCGACCCCCGGAAATGGCCGTAACCTGCATTGTCGCGAGCGATGGCGTAGAGTTCGCCGTTCTCCACCAAACCCCAGGATTTCGCAAGGAGCACGAGACCCACCATGCGCAGCACCGCCGACTCCGTCCTGCAGCCCTCCGACGAGGTGGCCGAGGCCCTGGCCAGTGGCGCCCCGGTCGTGGCGCTGGAGTCCACGATCATCTCCCACGGCCTGCCGCAGCCGCGCAACCTGGAGGTCGCGCGCGAGCTGGAGGAGATCGTCCGCGCGGCGGGAGCGGTGCCGGCCACGATCGCCGTGCTCGACGGCGTGCCCCGCATCGGGCTGGACGCGGCCGGGCTGGAGCGCATCGCGACCGAGTCCGGCCTGCGCAAGCTGGGCCAGCGCGACCTGCCCATGGCCGCCGCACTCAAGGCGAGCGGCGCGACCACGGTGTCGGCCACGTCGTTCCTCGCCGCGCGGGCCGGGGTCCGGATCTTCGCCACCGGCGGGCTCGGCGGCGTGCACCGGGGCTGGACCGTGGACCAGGACGAGTCCGCCGACCTCGACACGCTCGCCCGCACCCGGATCACCGTCGTCTGCGCGGGCGTGAAGTCGATCCTTGACGTGCCCGCGACGCTCCAGCGCCTGGAGACCCGCGGCGTGAGCGTGGTGGGCTACCGCACCGACGCCTTCCCCGGCTTCTACCTGCACACCTCCGGCCTGCCCATCGACTGGCGGATCGAGTCGCCCGAGGAGGCGGCGGCGATCATGCGCGGCCAGGACGCGTTCGGCGGCCAGGAGACGGCCCTGATCGTCGCCAACCCCGTCCCCGTGGACCAGCAGCTCGACCCCGAGCTGCACGACCGCGTGCTGGCCGAGGCGCTGGCCGCCGCCGAGCGCGACGGCGTCAAGGGCCAGGCGATCACCCCGTTCCTGCTCGGCTACCTGGTCGACGGCACGGGCGGCGCCTCGCTGGAGGCCAACCTGGCCGCCGTGCGCGGCAACGTCGCCCTCGCCTCCCGGATCGCCGTGAGCTGGGCCGACTCGTGACCGACCGCGGTCTCCTGGTCGTCGGGGACGCGGTCACCGATGTGGTGGCGCTGCACGGCTCCCCCGTCCTGGCGGGCACCGACACCGCGGCCGACATCATGCTGCGTCCCGGCGGCTCGGGCGCGAACACCGCCGCCTGGGCCGCCCACCTGGGCGCCGACACCCGCCTGCTGGCCAGGCTGGGCTACGACAGCAGCGACTGGCACATCGCCGAGCTGACCAAGAGCGGCGTACGGCCGCAGGTGACCGTGGACCCCGACCACCCCACCGCCGTCGTGATCGCGATGGTGGACCCGAGCGGCGAGCGGTCCATGCTCACCAACCGGGGCGCGGGCGGCCTGATCTCCGAGCGCGACTGGGACCCCGCCCTGCTGGAGGGGGTGGCCCGGCTGCACCTGTCCGGATACGTGCTGTTCGCCGCGCCGGGCCTGGGCCTCGCCAGGGCCGCCCTGGCGGACGCGGCGGCGGCCGGGGTCGCGGTCAGCGTGGACCCGGCCTCGACCAAGCCCCTGCTCGACTTCGGCGTCGAACGTTTCATGGCCGAGACCGCCGCCGCCGATCTCCTCATCCCCAATCTCGACGAGGCCCTGCTGCTGTCCGGCGCGCCGACGCCGGAGCGGGCGGCCGAGCTGCTGAGTGAGAGATACGGCACAGCCGTGGTGAAACTGGGCGCCGACGGCGCGCTGGCGGCGGTGGACGGCACGATCACCGCGCGGGTGCCGGGCCTGCTCGGCCAGGTCGTGGACACGACCGGAGCTGGGGACGCGTTCGCCGCCGGGTTTCTCGCGGCCACCTTGCGGGGATGCGGGGAAAGAGCCGCTCTGGAGGAAGGATGTCGTGCGGGTGCCGCATGTGTGGCCCAGGTGGGGGGTCGTCCACGGTACGGTTTGGATCTGAACCGTCTTTACCCTATTCACACTGATTGATAGCTTGCCGCGTAGGCTGCACCATTAGCCACATGCGCAACGGGCAGCCCACGCGGCACACTGGGGAGGATAAGGTCCGCCGATGGAAGTCGAGTCATCGATCTGCCTGAGCGACCTAGTCCCAGCTCTTCGCTGGAGCCGACCGCAGCAGGTGGCCGAGGCGCTGGGCGACCCGCGCCTGCCCGCGGGATGGTGGTCCTCCCTCCCCCTGTCCAAGGCGCTCGGCACCGCCGGGCTCGACTGGATCTGCGAACGTCTGGGCCGGCTGGCCACCGCCCGCTGGGACCATCTGCCGCTGTCCGACCTGGTGCCCGCGCTGACCGTGCACCCCGTCGACCCGGCGTTGCCCGGCTGGTCCGAGGCCACCCGTACGGCGGTCATCGGCCTCGGCGGCTGGCAGCGGCTGCGCCGCCTGTCCCCCAGCGATCTCGGCACCCCGTCCGCCACGCCTGAAGTGGTGGTCGGCGCGGTCCTCCGCGAGATCCTCGGCCGCATCCCGGCCCTTCCCGCCACCGGTCAGCCCGAGGCGGCGCGGCCGGCGCCGGGAGGCGCGGGCGGTGCTGAGGAGGCCAGGAACACCGGGTCCTTCCCGGCCGTGCCGTCGAGCGGCCCCTTCGTCGCCCCCTCCCCCAACGGCCAGAGCGGCCCCTTCCCCGCGCCCGCCGACGGCCGCGACACCCCACTCGCCGCATCCTCCGGCCAGAGTGGCCCGTTCGCCGCGCCCGCGGACGGTCGCGACGCCCCACTTGCCGCATCCTCCGGCCAGAGTGGCCCCTTCGCCGCTTCCGGCGGCGGCCAGAGCGGTCCGTTCGCCGCGCAGCCGGGCGGGCAGGGCGCGCCCGGCGCGGGACAACCGGGTGGGCAGCCGGGCGGGCAACCGGGCGGGCAGGGCAACGGGCTGCCGCAGCGTCCTGCGGCGGCGTTCCCCGGGCGGCCTGCGGAGCCGCAGGCGGGCGGGCAACCCGGCGGGCACCCCGGCGAGCCGCGCCAGACGGGCTCGTTCCCGGTGCAGGGCGGCGACCGGCACACGGGCTCCTTCCCCGCCATACCTGGTGACCGGCAGGCCGGCCCCTTCCCCTCCGTGCCCGGTGACCGGCAGGCGGGCCCCTCTCCTTCCGTCCCCGGCGAGCCGCCGCGTCAGACGGGCTCGTTCCCGGCGGTGAGCGGCGCGTTCACCGCCCAACCGCAGAACGGCGCCCTGCCGCAACGCCAGACCCCCGGACAACCGCCCCAGCCCGGCCAACCCCCTCAGCCCGGCCAGCAGAGCCAGCACGGCCAGCAGGGCCAGCCCGCTCAGCAGCAGGGCCAGTCTGGTCAGCCTGGTCAGCCCGGCGCGGGAGGGCTGCCGCAGCGCCCGGCGGCCCGGCAGCCCGGCCGCGAGGAGACCGGCTCCTTCCCCGCGATCCCCGGCGCGGCCCCGGCCAAGCCCGGCGCCGGCTCCTCCCCGGTGCCGTTCGACACCGACCACGCGATGGTCCGCGTCGTCGACAACCTCTTCCGCGGCCTGGACAAGCTGGAGCTGGCCGTGGCCGTGCACCGGCTGTTCGCCGAGGACCCGATCAGCCTCCGTACGCTCGCCCACAAGCTGCTGGTCGAGCGGGAGTCGCTCTCCCACGCCCAGCGCACGGCCGAGGAGCGCGTGCTGACCTGGCTGCGTTCCTCGGAGTCCGCCCCGGTGACCGGCCACATGTTCCGCCTGACGGAGTGGCTGGGCGCGGCGGCCACCGAGGATCAGCTCATCGGCGCCGACCCGGCCCACCCGGTGATGGTGCCCTCCCTGCGCACCCCGCTCTGGCGGGTGCTGGTCACGCTCATGCCCGACCGCCGGCTCCAGGACGGCTGGCTCGTGGTGGGCGACATCCACGGCCTCCAGGCCCGTACGCGCCAGCTCCTGGCCTCGGCCCCGCCGGACGCCGACATGGTCGAACTGATGGCCGAGCTGGGCATCCGCGCCCATTCCGCCAAGGCGTGGCTGGACGCCCTGCCGCCGGAGTCCGCCGACCCGATGGCCTCGGCCCCGTCCCCGGCCCAGCCCCTCCCCCGCCGCACACCCGGCGCGAACGGCCACCACCACCGCGGCGGCCAGCCGATCCCGTCCGCGACGGCGGGCTCGATCGACCCGTCGGCCGCGCTCGCCACGTTGTCGGCGCTGTCCGGCGGCCGGTCCGGCATGCTGCCGCCCCACCTGGCGGGCGCCCCGGCGGCGCCGCCACCGCCGCTGCCGAGCCCGTCCTCCGACCCGCGCCGCTGGCAGCGGATCGAGGTCACGCCGGAGCACCTGCGCGGCGGGCCGGTGCCGGTCCCCGAAGGGTACGCGGCCCAGCTCGGCATGCGTCCCGGCACCCTGCTGTCGGTGACCGGCCCCGGCGACAACGCGATCGTCCTGGTCTGGCAGGGCCACCAGCCGGTCTTCGACTCGCTCCAGCCGGTGCTCATGCGCCTGAACGCCCGCCCCGGCGACCAGGTGTACGTGACGGTGGACGGCTATCGCCTGGAGGCCCAGCTCACCGGCTAGCGGCCCCTCACCCCGGCAACTCACCCTTGATCACCACCTCCTGCGCGACGATGCTCTAACCCGGACGAACCTGTGCGGAGCAACGCGAAGGAGTTCCATGAACGCCGGGACGACCCCCGACACCTCGGCCCAGCCACGCACCCCCTGGGGCACGATCACCGTCGTCTACCTCGGAGGGGTCGTCGCGGCCATGAGCCTCGGCAAGTTCGCCCCCGTCGGGCCGGCGGTGGCGGCCGAGCTCGGGCTGTCGCTGGCGCAACTGGGCTGGGTCATCTCCACGGTGGTCGGCGTCGGAGCCGCCGTCGGCCTGCCCGCCGGCTACCTGATCCGCCGCTTCGGCGCCGAGCGGTCGCTGGTCGCCGGGCTCGCCCTGACCGCGGTGGCGAGCGCGGCCGGGGCGGTCGCGAGCGGCTACGCCTGGCTGCTGACCGTCCGGGGCGTCGAAGGCATCGGATACCTGCTGGTCACCATCGCCTGTCCCGCGCTGATCGTCCGGCTGGCCACGGAACGCGACCGCGGGACCGCGCTGTCCATCTGGGCCACGTTCGTCGCGGTGGGCCTGGGCGCGAGCACGCTCGCCGGAGGCGCGGTCGGCGCCGCGATCGGCTGGCGCGGCTGGATCGGCGTCCTCTCCGGGCTCACGCTCGTGATGGCGCTGGTGGTGCGGGTACGGCTGCCGCGCGGCTCCGCCCGGCGCCCCGAGGCCGGGACCGTCCCCCGCATGCGGGCGCTGGCCTGGCCCGGCCTGCTGGCCGCGGCCTTCTGCCTGGCCGTGCTCGTGACCATCCCGGTGCTCGTCCTGCTGCCCACACTCCTGGTCGAGCGGTACGGCCACTCGGCCGCCTCCGCCGGCGCGGTCACCGCCGTGATCTCGCTGCTCAGCGCGCTCGGCGGAGTGACCGTGGGGATGCTGCTGCGCCGGGGCACGCCGGTCGGCGTCCTCGCGTCGGCCGGGCTGCTCACGCTGCCGGCCGCCTGGCTCATGTTCGGCGGTCACGGCTCGTCGCCGGTCGCCCTGACCGGCGCGGGCATCATCTCGATCGAGAACGGCTTCCTCGGCGCCCTCGTCATCGCCGCCCTGCCGCTGGTGCTGGAACGGCTCGACCACGCCGACGTCGGCAACGGCGTCGTCGCCCAGGCAGGCAGCATCGGCTCCCTCCTCGGCCCGCCGCTGTTCGGCCTGGTGGCCGAAGGGCTCGACCTGCCGGCCCTGGTGCCGGTCATCGGCGTCGGGATCGTGATCTCCGTCGGCGCGCTGCTGCTGGTCGGCCGGAGAACATCCCGAGCACTCCCCGCCGCCTGACCCCCCGGAGTCGGGGCCGTGAACGCGCAGGCGCGCGGGCACGGCGGGCACGCGAGCGCCGTGGGTCAGGCGAGCGCGTGGGTCAGGCGAGCGCGTGGGTCAGGCGAGCGCGTGGGTCAGGCGAGCGCGTGGGTCAGGCGAGGTCGTCGAACAGGTGGAGGCGGTGGGCGGTGGCGGCGGCCTCGCCTCGTCCGGCGACGCCGAGCTTTGCCAGGATGTTGGAGACGTGCACGCTCACCGTCTTCACCGAGATCACCAGCGTCTCGGCGATCTCGCGGTTGCTGCGCCCGTTCGTCACCTCGCGCAGCACCTCCAGCTCGCGCGCCGTCAGGCCGAGCGGCTGCCCGTCGCCGGCGGGCTCGTCGGCCGTGCCGCCGCCGAGGCGGGCCCGGCGGCGGACGACGTCGAGCTGTTCCAGCAGCGGCGCGGCGCCGAGCCCGGCGGCCAGCTCGCGGGCGCGTTCCAGGCGCGCCGCCGCCTCCTGCCGGTCGCCCGCCGCGAGCAGCGCCTGCGCCGACCCCAGCAGGGCACGGGCCTCCGGATAGGGCTGCCCCAGATCGACCCACGCCCCGGCTGCGGCCTCCCACGCCTTGACCCGCCACCCGGCCCGCGCCTCCACGTCATCGGCCGGCCCCGGCCCCGCGAGCGCATCCGCACCCGCAGCCGGCGGCTCCGGTCCCAGCAGGGCCTCGAAGGTGAGCCGTTGTGCCTCCTGCAGCTCGCCCTCCGTGCCGATCCGCCTAGCCACCGCACGCAGCCGGGGCAGTGACGCCGCCGCCTCCTCCGCCACGGACGCCCGCCCCGGAGCCGCCCTGCCCCCGCCTGCGCCGGCCGCGGCCGAGGTCAGGAGGTGGGCGAAGGTCACCAGGAGCTGCCACACGTAGCGCGGACTGGACACGAGGTCGCGCTCCGCCAGCGCCTCGGCCACCTCCCGCACCGCCTCGCCGACCTCGCCGCGCGCCTCCAGCAGCCGCACCTTGCGCCGCAGGTGCGGCAGCAGCGTCTGGTCGCGGTAGGTGCCCCGCGACAGCACCCCGCGCGAGGCGTCGAACAGCTGCTCGGCCCGGTCGAACTGCCCGCGCGCGAGCGCGATGTCGGTGGCGAGCCCCTGCAGGCTCGCCCGGTAGGGGGCGGGCGGCGTGAGGTCGAGGGCCTGTTCGATGACCTCCAGCGCCTCGTCCCACCGCCCGAGCGAGACCAGCGGCTCGGCGAGGTTGATCGTGAGGAAGGTGCCGGAGGTGCGCGCCAGGCCGTAGTGGGCGGAGTCGGCGATGCCCGCCCGGGCGACCTCGGCGGCCCGCTCGTGCCACCCCGCGCCCTCCAGCGCGTCGGACTCGGAGATCGAGCAGCGCATGAGCGCGTTGTAGGCGTCCGCGGCGGCGGCGATGCGGCGCGCCTCGGCGAACGCCTCCATCTGCGCCTCGACCTCGTGGAAGCGGTAGCGCGCCCAGGTGGCGGTGATCAGGGAGTTGGCCTCGACGTTGGCGTCGCCGACCGCGCGGGCGATCTCCCTGGCGATCTCGGCCGTGGCGATCTTCTCGTCCTTGTCCTCGGGCGCGAAGAGCATGCGGGACAGGCTCTCCAGCACCTGGGCGCGCAGCCGCGTGGGCGGCTCGGCGGGGACCAGCGAGGCGGCGCGGCGCAGGTCGTCGAGATTTCCTGGGCGGCCCAGGTCGTAGCGGGTCAGGCCGCGCTGGCGCAGGACGACGGCGGTGCGCACCGGGTCGGTCTCGGCGTCGAGCTCGGCGAGGAGGGCGCCGGCCAGGGCGATGCTGCGTTCGTACTCGCCGGCCAGGTGGGCGACCACGGCGGTCTGTCGCAGCACTTCGAGCCGGTCGGCGCCGATGCGCCCGGCGGCCTCGGGCACCTGGTCCCACAGCTCCAGGACGCGGGAGAGCATGCGCAGCTGCTCGTCGTAGGCGGTGGAGGTGCGCGCGGCGGCGGCCGCCCGCCAGGCGCTGACCAGCGCCCACGTGGAGTCGTGGGCGGCGTGCCAGTGGTGGGCGAGCTCGATCGCGCCGCGCGGGGCGGGCAGGATCGACGGGTCGCGCTCCAGCGCCTCGGCGTAGCGGGTGTGCAGGCGGGTGTGCTCGCCGGGCAGCAGGTCGTCGTGGAGCGCCTCCCGGATGAGCGCGTGCCGGAAGCTGTAGCCCTCGCCGTCGACCACGAGCACGTTGCCCGCGACGGCCGGGCGCAGCGCCCGGGACAGGGCGTTGTCGTCGAGCCCGGCGACGGCCGACAGCAGGTCGTGCTCGATGCGCTGGCCGCCCGCGCTGGCCACCCGCAGCAGCTCCTGCGTCTCCTCCGGCAGCCGCTCGACGCGGGCGAGCAGCAGGTCGCGCAGCGACTCGGGCAGGTCGCCCCGGCCGCCGCCCTCGCTCAGCAGCGCCTCGACGAACAGCGGGTTTCCCTCGCTGCGGGCGTAGATGAGGTCCATGTCGGCCGGCGCCGGCCGGCGCTCCAGGATGCTGGCCGCCTGCGCGACGGCCTCCCTGCGGGTCAGCCTGCGCAGCTCGACCCGGCTGACCCACTCCACCCGGCCCAGCTCGGCCAGCATGGGCCGCAGCGGGTGGGTGCGGTGGAGCTCGTCGCTGCGGTAGGTGACCACGAGCAGCAGTCGCCCGGCGGTGCGCTGGTAGCGGACCAGGAACGACAGCAGGTCGCGGGTGGAGCGGTCGGCCCAGTGGGCGTCCTCGATGACGAGCGCGACGGGGCGCTCCTCGGCCAGCCGCTCCAGCAGCCCGAGCACCAGCTCGAACAGGCGCGCGCGGGCCTCGGCGCCCTCCCTGCCCGGCTCGCCGAACTCGGGCAGCAGCCGGGCCAGCCCGCTGGTCGCGCCGCCGGGCACGAGCGCCGCGACGCCGTCGCGGCCGAGCCGCCGCACCAGCCCGCGCAGCACGGCGGTGAACGGCGCGAACGGCAGGCCCTCGGTGCCCAGCTCCAGGCAGCCGCCGACGAGCACCAGGGCGTCGTCGGCGCGGTCGGCGAACTCGCCCAGCAGCCGCGTCTTGCCGACCCCGGCCTCGCCGCCGACCAGCACGGTGGCGGGCACGCCGGCGCGCGCCTCGGCGAGCGCGTCGCGGAGGGCGGCGAGCTCACGAGCACGCCCGACGAACAGCGGGCTGACGGCGTGTACGGTCACGTACGCAAGGATGCCACCGCACTCCGACAGAAGCGCAGGCTGATCGCGCTCAGCGCAGCACCTTGCGGAAGAACGTGGCCGACGCCTCGTAGCCGAGCGCGTGGTAGAACTCCGGCGCCCGCCGGGTGGCCATGGCGACGTAGCGGGCGCCGCGCGAGCGGGCCCATTGCTCGAACTCCTCCAGCAGCGCCCGCCCGATGCCCTGCCGGCGCGAGCCCGACTGGACCATGGCCTCCTCGACCCAGGCGACCGGCCCGTTGGCGAACAGCGTGAGGTGCGTGAAGCCCAGGAGGTAGCCGCGGACCCTGCCTTCGGCGACGGCCACGAGCAGCAGGGCGGAGTCGTTCGCCAGCAGCTCGGGGAGGGCGGCGTCGAAGGCCTCGCGCTCGGGCCGGAACGTCAGCCCGAAGTCGCGGGCCAGCGCGAACACCTCGTCCGCGTCCGCCTTCTCCGCCCTCCTGATGAGAAGATCGTCAGCCGTCATGACCCCTGACAGTAGATCCTCGCGCGCCGGTGGCGCAAACATGGAAGCCCTCGCGGGCCGGGGACCTCACAGGTCGGCCAGGCCGAGCTGGCGGGCGATGAGCATCCGCTGCACCTCGCTGGTGCCCTCGCCGATCTCCAGGATCTTGGCGTCGCGGTAGAAGCGGCCGACGGGGAACTCGTTCATGAAGCCGTAGCCGCCGAACACCTGGGTGGCGTCGCGGGCGTTGTCCATGGCGGCGTTGGAGGAGACCAGCTTGGCGATCGCGGCCTCCTTCTTGAACGGCGCCCCCGCCAGCATGCGCTCGGCCGCGTGGTAGTAGGCCAGGCGGGCGGTGTGGGCGCGGGCCTCCATGTCGGCGACCTTGAACTGGATGGCCTGGTAGTGGCCGATGGGGTTGCCGAAGGCCCGGCGCTCCCGTACGTACTTCAGGCACTCGTCCACGCAGCCCTGGGCCAGGCCGACGCTGAGGGCGGCGATCGCGATGCGGCCCTCGTCCAAGGTCTGGAGGAACTGGGCGTAGCCGCGGCCGCGCTCGCCGAGCAGGTTGGCCGCGGGGACCCGGCAGTCGGAGAAGGACAGCTCGCGGGTGTCGGAGGCGTTCCAGCCGACCTTGGAGTACTTCTTCGACACGGTGAAGCCGGGCGTCCCCGCCGGTACGAGGATCGTGGAGATCTCCCGCTCCCCGGTGAGCGCGGCCACGCCGACGACGCTGGTGATGTCGGTGCCGGAGTTGGTGATGAACGCCTTCGACCCGTTGATCACCCATTCGTCGCCGTCGAGCACGGCCGTGGTGCGCATCCCGCCGGGCACGTCGGTGCCGCCGCCGGGCTCGGTCAGTCCGAACGCGCCGAGCTCCGTCCCGGAGGCGAGCCGCGGCAGCCAGTGGGCGCGCTGCTCCTCGGTGCCGAAGCGGTAGATCGGCATCGCGCCGAGCGAAACCGCCGCCTCCAGGGTGATCGCCACGCTGGAGTCCACGCGGGCCAGCTCCTCCAGGGCCAGGCACAGGGCGAAGTAGTCGCCGCCCATGCCGCCGTACTCCTCGGGGAAGGGGAGGCCGAACAGGCCCATCGCGCTCATCCTGCGCACGATGTCGTACGGGAACTCCTCGCGCTCGTAGTAGTCGCCGATCACGGGGGCGACCACGTCACGGGCGAACGTCTCGACCGTCTTGCGCAGTTCTTCGTACTCGTCCTTGAGCATGGTCAGCCTTTCGCGAGCGCCTGTACGACGCGGGAGGGACTGGGCCGGCCGAGCAGCCCGGCCAGCCAGGTGCTGGTGGCGACGAGCTTGCCGAGGTCGAGCCCGGTGTCGATGCCGAGTCCGCGCAGCATCCAGACGAGGTCCTCGGTGGCGAGGTTGCCCGTGGCGGACTCGGCGTAGGGGCAGCCGCCGATGCCGCCGGTGGAGGCGTCCACGGTGGTCACACCGGCGCGGAGCGCGGCCAGGGTGTTGCCGAGGGCCTGGCCGTAGGTGTCGTGGAAGTGCACCGCCAGCCGCTCGGGGGAGCGGAACGCGTTGATCAGCGCGGTGACGTGGCCCGGCGTGCCGACGCCGGTGGTGTCGCCGAGCGACAGCTCGTGGCAGCCGAGCCCGAGCAGCCTCTCGCCCACCCGGACGACCTGCGCGATCGGGGTCGGCCCCTCCCAGGGGTCGCCGAAGCACATCGACACGTACGCGCGCACCCGCACCCCGTTGTCGAGCGCCCTGGCCACGACCGGCTCGAACATGTCGAACTGGCTCTCCAGGCTGCGGTTGAGGTTCTTGGCGGCGAAGGTCTCGGTCGCGCTGGCGAAGACGGCGATCTCGGTCACACCGCGGTCGAGCGCCCGGTCCAGGCCGCGCTCGTTCGGCACCAGGACGGGGTAGCGGACGCCGGGCCTGCGGTGCAGCCGGGTCAGCAGCTCGTCGGCGTCGGCGAGCTGCGGCACCCACTTGGGGTGGACGAAGCTGGTGGCCTCGATGACCTTGTGGCCGGCGTCCGCGAGCCGGTCGATGAACTCGGCCTTCACCTCGACGGGGACGACCGCGGCCTCGTTCTGCAGCCCGTCGCGCGGCCCCACCTCGTAGACGGTGACCTGCTTGGGAAGGCCGTCCATGGGATGCGGCATCTATTCCTCCTCGGGGGTCACGACCGCCAGGACGGCGTCCATGTCGACCGGCCGGCCGGGCTGGACCGGGAGGTCGGTGACGACTCCGGCGCACGGGGCGGTGACGGCGTGCTCCATCTTCATGGCCTCGACGATGACCAGCGGCTGGCCGACGGTCACCCGGTCGCCCGGCTGGGCCTTGACGACGAGGACGGTGCCCGGCATCGGGCTGCGTACCACGCCGTCACCGGAGGCGGCGGCCCCGGGGCGGTCGCCGGGGTCGCCGATCAGGTGACGGGTGAACGCCCACCCGTGGCCGTCGCGGCCGAGCCAGAGCGTGTCGCCGTCGCGCGCGCACAGGTAGCGGACGGTCCGGCCGCCGAGCGTGACGTCCACCTCCGGGTCCTCCGCGCGCAGGCGGGCGGGGACCGGGCGCTCTTCCAGCAGCACCTCGGCCGACTCGGCGGGCAGGCCGCGGACCCGTACGTCGTGGACGCCGTCCCTGGACGCCAGCCGCCAGGTCGTCCAGGCCCGCTCGCCGACCCGCCAGCCGTCGGTGACCTCCCACGGGTCGTCGCCCTGCGGCAGCGCGTGGAAGACCAGCCCGGCCGCGGCGAGCACGTCGGCGGGCACGCCGGCGTCCGTGACCAGCTCGGGCAGCGCCCGCTCGATCAGGCCGGTGTCCAGCTCGCCCGCGCGGACGGCCGGGTGGACGGCCAGGGCGCGCAGGAACGGCACGTTGGTGACCACGCCCAGCACGGCGGTGCCGGCGAGCGCGCGGTCGAGGGCGCGCAGCGCGGCCTTCCTGTCCGGGGCCCAGGCCACCACCTTGGAGAGCATCGGGTCGAACTCGCTGCCGACGACGCCGCCCTCGGTCAGCCCGGAGTCCGTACGGACCAGCGGGCCGGAGCCGGCCGGGCGAGAGTCGGGCTGGGCGGTTGGGCCGGGGACGCCAGGCTCGCGGAGCAGCAGGACGCGCCCGCCCGTCGGCAGGAAGCCGCGCGCGGGGTCCTCGGCGTAGACGCGGGCCTCGACGGCGTGCCCGCTCAGCCGCACGTCGCCCTGGCCGAACGGCAGCGGCTCGCCTGCCGCCACCCGGAGCTGCAGCTCCACCAGGTCGAGGCCGGTCACCAGCTCGGTGACGGGGTGCTCGACCTGGAGGCGGGTGTTCATCTCCATGAAGTGGTAGGCGCCGGTGGCTCCGTCCACGATGAACTCGACGGTGCCCGCGCCGACGTAGCCGACCGCCCGCGCCGCCTCCACGGCCGCCGCGCCCATGCGGGACCGCAGCTCGGGTGTGACGAACGGCGACGGCGCCTCCTCGATGACCTTCTGGTGCCTGCGCTGCAGGCTGCACTCGCGCTCGCCCAGGTGCACCGCGCCGCCGAGGGCGTCGGCCAGCACCTGGATCTCGATGTGGCGCGGGCTTTCGACGTACCGCTCGATGAGCAGCGTGGCGTCGCCGAACGCGGCCAGCGCGGTCCGCCGCGCCGACGCCAGCGCGTCGGGCAGCTCCGCGGCCGAGCGCACCAGCACCATGCCCTTGCCGCCGCCGCCCGCGGACGGCTTGATCAGGGCGGGGAAGTCGCGCCACTCCTCCAGCACGTCGCCGGGCTCGGCCCCGCCCGGCACCACCGGCACCCCGGCGGCCGACACCGTGGCCTTGGCCCGGATCTTGTCGCCCATGGCGTCGATGGCCTCGGCCGGCGGCCCGACGAACGCCGTCCCCGCGGCCGCGCAGGCGCGCGCGAAGGCGGCGTTCTCGGCCAGGAACCCGTAGCCGGGGTGCACGGCCTGAGCGCCGGACGCGAGCGCCGCCCCCGCGATCGCGTCGGCGTCCAGGTAGCTCGGCACCTCCAGGGCGAGGTCGGCCTCGCGTACGTGCCGGGCGTCGGCGTCGGACGGCGTGTGCACGGCCACCGCCGTGACGCCGAGCCGGCGCAGCGTACGGGCGATCCGCACGGCGATCTCGCCCCTGTTGGCGATGAGAACACGGTCGAAGAGCATGATCACATCCGGAAGACGCCGTAGCCGGCGGGTTCGAGCGGGGCGTTGGCCGCCGCGGACAGCGCCAGGCCGAGGACGGTGCGGGTGTCGAGCGGGTCGATCACGCCGTCGTCCCACAGCCTGGCCGTGGAGTAGTACGGGTTGCCCTGGTGCTCGTACTGGGCCCTGATGGCGTCGGCGTCGGCGGTGCCGACGGTGGTGAGGACGTTCGCGGCCTGCTCGCCACCCATCACGGAGATGCGGGCGTTGGGCCACATCCACAGGAAGCGCGGCGCGTACGCCCGGCCGGACATCGCGTAGTTCCCCGCGCCGAACGAGCCGCCGATGACCACGGTGAACTTGGGCACCCGCGCGCAGGAGACGGCGGTGACCATCTTCGCGCCGTGCTTGGCTATGCCGCCCGCCTCGTACGCCTTGCCGACCATGAAGCCGCTGATGTTCTGCAGGAACACCAGAGGGATGCGGCGCTGGTCGCACAGCTCGATGAAGTGGGCGCCCTTCATGGCCGACTCGCTGAACAGGATGCCGTTGTTGGCCACGATGCCGACCGGGTGGCCGTGCAGGTGGGCGAAGCCGGTGACGAGGGTGTGGCCGTACTCGGCCTTGAACTCCAGGAAGCGTGAGCCGTCCACGATCCTCGCGATGACCTCGCGCACGTCGTACGGCTGGCGGGTGTCCGCGGGGACGATCCCGTACAGGTCGCGCGGGTCGTGGCGGGGCGGCTCGGGCGTGACCACCGGCCAGGGCCGCTCGGCGCGCGGGGCGAGCGTGGAGACGATGTCGCGGACGATGGCGAGCGCGTGCGCGTCGTCCTCGGCGAGGTGGTCGGTGACGCCGCTGACCCGGGCGTGCAGGTCGCCGCCGCCCAGCTCCTCGGCCGTGACCTCCTCGCCGGTGGCCGCCTTCACCAGCGGCGGGCCGCCCAGGAAGATCGTGCCCTGGCCGCGGACGATGACCGCCTCGTCGCTCATCGCGGGGACGTACGCGCCGCCCGCCGTGCACGAGCCGAGCACGGCGGCGATCTGCGGGATGCCGCGGGCGGACATGGTGGCCTGGTTGTAGAAGATGCGGCCGAAGTGGTCGCGGTCGGGGAACACCTCGTCCTGCTTGGGCAGGAACGCGCCGCCGGAGTCCACGAGGTAGACGCAGGGCAGGTGGTTGTGCAGGGCCACCTCCTGCGCGCGCAGGTGCTTCTTGACGGTCATCGGGTAGTAGGTGCCGCCCTTGACCGTGGCGTCGTTGGCGACGATCACGCACTCGCGGCCCGAGACCCGGCCGACGCCCGTGATGATCCCGGCCGCCGGCGCCTCGTCGTCGTAGAGGCCGTTCGCGGCCAGCGGCGACAGCTCCAGGAAGCGGGAGCCGGGGTCCAGCAGGCCGTCCACGCGGTCGCGTGGCAGCAGCTTGCCGCGTTCGACGTGCCGCCGCCGCGACCGCTCGGGGCCGCCGGGCGCGGCGGCGGCTAGGCGGTCGAGCAGGTCGGCGGCCAGGCGTTCGTTGATCTCGGTGTTGCGCTTGTACGCCTCCCCCGCCGGGTCGGCGGCCGAGCCCAGCACCGGCCAGTCGCTGCTCATGCGTCCCCTCTCATGCCCTCATGGCTCGAATGTTAGTCATCGTTAACGTCATCGTCTAGCATGGGAGACGTGACCAGCGCCTCCGCCACCCCCTCCACCCCTGCCCGCCCACGGCGCAACAGGCGTGCGGAGATCCTGGAGGCGGCTGCCCGGCTGTTCGCGGCACGAGGCTTCCACGGCGTCCCGATCGAGGAGATCTGCGGCGCGGTCGGCGTCTCCGGCCCCGCGCTCTACCGGCACTTCAGCGGCAAGGAGGCGCTGCTGGCGGAGATGCTGCTCGACGTCAGCTCGCGGCTGCGCGAGTCCGCCGTGGCCGTCGCGACCTCCTCCCCCGGGCCCGAGCAGTCCCTCGACGCACTGCTCGACGTGCAGATCACCTTCGCCATCGAGCAGCCCGCGCTGATCACCGTGCACGACAGGGAGCTCGGCAACGTGCCCGAGCCGCACCGGCGGCAGATCAGGCGGCTGCAGCGGCTGTACGTCGAGGAGTGGGTGACCGTCCTGGCCGAGCTGCACCCCACGTGCCCGGCCGCCCGGCTGCGGGCCGCCATGCACGCGGTCTTCGGGCTGCTCAACTCGACCCCGCACAGCGCGGGCGAGCTGGCCGGCGGCGACATGCGGCCCCTGCTGCGCGTGATGGCCCGCGCGGCGATCGATGCCGCTGTTAACGCACGCTAACAATCGGCGATCGCGTACGCGCCCGACTAGGACTGACTTTCGCATCTCCCTGCGCTCGATCAAGTACGGAGGGTAACTTTCCCGATGTAGCCGCGCGGCTTCCCTCCGTCCTCCCTCCGCAGTAAGGAGCGCACCGAATGTTGGATCTCCAGAAGAAGTACGATGACCTCGAAGTCCGGGTCACGGCGCTTGAAGCGGCTACTGTTAGCGGCGTGCCACAGCTCACCATCGCCGACCGGATCGACACGCTGCACCGGCGCGTGGACGACGTCGCCGACAACCTCCTCGACAAGATCGACCGCGAGGTCGGCGCACTCAGGTCCGAGATGAGGGCTGGCTTCGCCAGAATCGACCAGAGATTCAGCAAGATCGACCAGCAGTTCGTCAGCATTGACCAGAAGTTCAGCAAGATCGACGAGCAGTTCGTCAGCATCGATCAGAGATTCAGCAAGATCGACGAGCAGTTCGTCAACATCGACCAGAGATTCAGCAAGATCGACGAGCAGTTCGTCAACATCGACCAGAGATTCAGCAAGATCGACGAGCAGTTCGCGAAGATCGACCAGAGGTTCACGCAGATCGATCAGAGGTTCGCCCAGATCGACCAGAGGTTCGCCCAGATCGATCAGAAGTTCGTCGCGATCGACGCGCGCTTCGCCAAGATGGACGAGAGGCTCGACAAGATGGACGAGAGGTTCGACAGGCTCGAGAAGCGGCTCGACTCGCATGACGATCGGTTCGACCGGCTGGAGTCGATCCTCGGCCGGATCGAGAGCAAACTGTCCAACTAGCCGGCCTCCACGCACGAAAAGGCCCGGAGCCGAAGCTCCGGGCCTCCTCCTGCCTACCTCCGGGTCACCCGGACATAATCCGTACGGCTGGACGACCCGTACGTGTCGTCGTCACCCTTGAACACGAACTTCCAGCGCCCGGAGTCCCAGGCCCTGGCCTTCGCGAAGAGGCGCCCGCTGTCACCGGAGCGGAACATCTTCACGTACTCCCACTTCTTCGACCCGGCCTTCTTGAAGTACAGCGCGACCTTGCCGCTGTAGCCCTCCCAGCCGTCGTCGTCGGCGATCTGCAGCCTGCCCTTGAACCTCAGATACTTGCCGCGCTTCACCGGCTCCGCATAGGCGTTGAACCCGATGATCCGGCTGTCCGCCCTGCTCACGGCGGGCGGCGGCGGGGCGGGCTGTTCGACCGTCACCCAGTCGGCGTCGCTGACGCTGCCGTTCACGCCGCGGGTGCCGGCGTACTCGGCGCGCCACCAGCCGGAGGCGACGGCGGTGGCGGCGGCCCAGAAGCGGCCGTCCCTGCCGGTCACCGTGCTGGTCACGTCCTCCCAGCGGGAGGAGCCCGCGGCCCTGAAGGACACGGTGACGCGCTGCCCGGCGAGCCCGTCGCGCCGCTCGGCCTTGAGCGTGCCGGTGAAGGTCAGCCGGTCGCCCTTGTCGACGGGCTCGGGCCGTACGTCGAAGCCGTCGATCCTGCTGTCGGCGTTCCGTTGCCTGACGGCCACGTCGGCGAGGTCGCTGACGGAGCCCTTCGCGGCGGCGGTGGCGGCGAACACGGCGCGGAACGTGCCGCTCGTCCGGAGCCGCACTCCGTCGCCGAACCAGCCGTCGTTCCCGGTCGTCGTCCTGGCGACCTCGCGGAAGTCGCCGGAGTGACGGCCGCGGAACTGGATGGAGACGTTCTGTCCCGCGTACCCCTTGCCGTCGGCGAGCAGGCGCCCGAAGACCTTGACCACGTCACCGCGGTCGGCCACGCGCGGCCGGACGCCGAAGGAGGCGAACTTGGTGTCGAGCGTCTTCTTGACGACCACCTCGAAGGTCCCGGAGGCGGTCTTCTCCTGGCCGCCGCCCTTGGCCGTGGCGAGGTAGCTCCACGTGCCGGTGGGCGTGGTCTCGAACTTCCTGGTGCCGGTCCACTTGACCCAGTCGCGTACCGGCGTCCTCGTCAGCTCGCCCACGGAGGAGTAGACCCCGACGGGCGGCTTGAGCTGGAGCGTGGCCTGGTCCGCGTTCTTCGTGAAGACGGTGAAGGTGGCGGTGACCGGCCCGCCGGTCACGTCGAGCGGCGATGCGGGGTTGATGAGCACCCGGCCGAGTTCGACGGGTTTCTGCGGGGCCGCCGACGCGGCTGACGGCGCGAGGGCGACCAGGGCCCCTGCGCCGATCATGACGGCGAAGGCGGTGACACGAAAGCGTTGTAACATGCGGGTTCCTTTCTGGAGACCCCAGTGCTTCAACGCGGCATTGAGGGTGCCACGTGTGTCTCCTTTAGAGACGTCCAGGTGCGCGGCGAGGTTCGAAATACTGACAAACGGTTATAGATGAGGGTCTATAACGACCGGACCGCAACCTCTCCCCCCGCGTCGGGCAGACGCCGGGCCCGATGGCAGACATAATCGGGGTGTGGCGCGGGACACTGTCGAAACACATTTCACCGAAGCCGTCGCGGCCCTTGAAGCGGGTCCCCCGCGAGATCCGGCCCAGCCGGTCCGCGAGGGGACGACGCTGACCGGCGAGCAATGCCGCGCGCTGTTCCTGCGCCAGCTCGACAGCCGGCTGCTCGACATCGCCGCCCGCTGGCTGCGCGAGCAGAACGAAGGCTTCTACACCATCGGCTCGGCGGGGCACGAGGGCAACGCCGCGGTCGCCGCCGCGCTGCGGCCCAGCGATCCCGCGCTGCTCCACTACCGTTCCGGCGCGTTCTACCTCACCCGGTCCGAGCAGAAGGGCCGGCTGCCCGAGCAGGGGCTGCGCGACGTCCTCATGGGCCTGAGCGCGGCGGCCGACGAGCCGATCGCGGGCGGCCGGCACAAGGTGTTCGGCCATCCCGAGCTGGCGGTCATCCCGCAGACCTCGACCATCGCGAGCCACCTGCCGAGGGCCGTGGGCGTCGCCTTCGCCGTCGAACGCGCCAAGGCGCTCGGCGCGTCCGGCGCGTGGCAGCCCGGCGCGGTCGTCGTGTGCAGCTTCGGCGACGCCTCGATCAACCACGCGAGCGCGCTGTCCGGCCTCAACCTCGCCTCCTACGCCACCTTCCAGGGGCAGCCGCTGCCGATCCTGTTCGTCTGCGAGGACAACGGGCTCGGCATCAGCGTGCGCACGCCCAAAGGCTGGGTGGCGGCGGCCGCGCGGCGGCCCGGCATCGAGTACTTCGCCGCCGACGGGTGCGACCTGGCCGACGCCTACGACGCCGCCACGCGCGCGGTCGAGCACGTACGCACCAGCCGCTCCCCCGCGTTCCTGCACCTGTCCACGGTGCGGCTCATGGGGCACGCCGGGTCCGACGTGGAGGTGGCCTACCGCACCCAGCGTGACATCCGCGCCGACCTGGCCCGCGACCCGCTGCTGCGCACCGCCGCGATGCTCGTCGAGGCCGGCCTGGAGACCCCGGACGAGCTGCTCAAGAAGTACGAGAGCGCCCGCGAGCACGTGCTGCGCATCGCCCTGGAGACCACCCGCCACCCGCGGCTCGGCACCGCCAAGGAGATCAAGGAGCCGCTCGCGCCGCGCGACCCCGACCTGATCGCCCGCATCAGCCCGGCGGCGGCCCCGCCCGCGGCCAGGGACAAGGCGTTCGCCGGCGCGCTGCCCGAGCTCGACAAGCCGCTCACGCTCTCCCAGTCGATCAACCGCACGCTCGCCGACGCGCTCGCCGTACACCCCGAGATGATGGTGTTCGGCGAGGACGTCGCGCGGAAGGGCGGCGTGTACGGGGTGACGCGGGGGCTGCAGAAGCGGTTCGGCGCGGGGAAGGTGTTCGACACGCTGCTGGACGAGCAGGCCATCCTGGGGCTGGCGCTCGGGTCGGGGGTGTCGGGGCTGCTCCCGGTGCCGGAGATCCAGTATCTCGCCTACCTGCACAACGCGCTCGACCAGATCCGCGGCGAGGGGGCGACGCTGTCGTTCTTCTCGCGCGGCGCCTACCGCAACCCGATGGTGGTGCGGGTGGCGGGCTACGCCTACCAGAAGGGGTTCGGCGGGCACTTCCACAACGACAACTCGGTGGCGGCGCTGCGCGACATCCCCGGCCTGGTCATCGCCTCGCCGGCGCGGCCGGACGACGCCTCGGCGATGCTGCGCACGTGCCTCGCGGCGGCGCGCGCGTGCGGGACGGTCGCGGTGTTCCTGGAGCCGATCGCGCTCTACCACACGCGCGACCTGTTCGAGGAGGGCGACGGGGGCTGGCTGGCGCCGTACGCGCCGCCGTCCCGCTGGGCCGAGACGCACGTGCCGATCGGGCGGGCCCGCTCCTACGGCGATGGGCGCGACCTGACGATCGTGACGTTCGGCAACGGGGTGCGGATGAGCCTGCGGGCCGCCGTGCGGCTCACCCAGGAGGGCTACGGCTGCCGCGTCCTCGACCTGCGCTGGCTCGCGCCGCTGCCGGTCGAGGACCTGGTGCGGGCGGCGGAGCTGACCGGGAAGGTGCTGATCGCCGACGAGACCCGGCACTCCGGTGGCGTCTCCGAGGGGGTGCTGGCGGAGCTGGCGGACGCCGGGTTCACCGGGCAGGTGGCGCGGGTGACGTCGGACGACAGCTTCATCCCGCTGGGCGGCGCGGCCGATCACGTGCTGCTGTCGGAGGCCGAGATCGAGCAGGCGGCCCGCAAGCTCCTCGGATAGGGCTTCAGAGCGGGTTCATCAGGTAGGCCCCGAACACCGCCGCCGTCACCGCCACCACGAAGAAGAAGAACACGTAGAAGCCGCCCGGCAGGATCGTCAGCCGGGCGAGCTGGTCGGCGTCGGAGTCCCTGGCCTGCCTGCGGCGCCGCTTCTGCTGCAGCTCGATGATCGGCCGGATCCCGCCGAGCAGCAGGAACCACACGGCGACGAAGGCGACGCCCTGCTGGACGGCGGCGGGGGCGTACATCACGAGCGCGTACACCGCGCCGCCGGTGGCGAGGAGGATCAGCGCGCCGTAGAGGTTGCGGATCAGCAGCAGCATGCAGACCAGGAACAGCAGCACCGTCCAGATCAGCAGCGTGATGCGCCCCTGCTCGGTCAGCCAGGCGGCGGCCAGCCCGAGCAGCGGCGGCGCGAGGTAGCCCGCCATCGCGGTCAGCACCATGCCTGGCCCGGTCGGCCTCCCCCTGGTGAGCGTCACGCCGGAGGTGTCGGAGTGGAGGCGGATGCCCTCCAGCTTGCGCCGGGTGACCAGCGCCATGAGCGCGTGGCCGCCCTCGTGGGCGATCGTGATCAGGCCCCGGGAGACCTGCCAGGGCATACGGAAACCGACGATCACTAGCGCGACCAGAGCCGAGACCGCCACGACCCAGGGGTGGGGGTCAGGCTGAACCTTGATCAGGTGAGCCCAGAGCTTGTCCATCGAGACAGAACCCTATCCAGGTAAAGTCACGGCCGTGGTCATAGAACGACATTCTGACCAGGGGGTGCCGGAGTGGTGGCGGCGGCTCGGGCTGCCCGGGCTGGTCGACCTGCACGTGCACTTCCTGCCGGAGCGGATGGAGCGGCGGGTCTGGCACCACTTCCGCCACGGCGGGCCGCTGATGGGCGAGGGCTGGCACATCACGTACGAGTGGCCGGTGGCGGAGCGGGTGGCGCACCTGCGGGCGATGGGGGTGCGGAGCTTCCCGGCGCTGGCGTACGCGCACAAGCCGGGCATGGCGGCCGACCTCAACGCCTGGACCATGGATTTCGCCCGGCGTACACCGGGTTGTCTCCCGTCGGCGACCTTCTACCCGGAGCCTGGGGTGGTGGCGTACGTGCGGCGCGCCCTGGACGACGGGGCCCGCATCTTCAAGGTGCACCTCCAGGTCGGCGGGTTCGATCCGCGGGTCCCCGAGCTGTCGGAGGTCTGGGGGCTGCTGGCGGAGTCGGGCGTGCCCGTCGTCGTGCACGCCAGCTCGGTGCCGGTGCCCGGCGGGCACGTCGGCGCGGAGCCCGTCGGCGAGGTGCTGCGCCGCCATCCCCGGCTGCGCCTGGTGATCGCCCACCTCGGCATGCCGGAGTACGACCCGTTCTTCGAGCTGGCCCTGCGGTACGAACGGGTGGCGCTGGACACCACGATGGCGTTCACCGACTTCAGCGAGCGCGGCATGCCGTTCCCCGGCCGGCTCCGCCCGGCGTTGCTTGATCTGGGATTGGCGGGGAAGGTGATCCTCGGCAGTGACTTCCCGACCATCCCCTACCCCTACGCCCACCAGCTCGACGCGCTCGCCCGCCTGGACCTCGGCGAGGACTGGCTCAGGGCCGTGTGCTGGGGCAATGGGCAAGCCGTGATCTGATATGAAGGTGAACGAACGTCACATGGCGCTGATCAGCGCTTTCTACGACGCGTTGGGGCGCAACGACCTCGCGGCCATGGAGAGCTGCTACCACCCCGAGGTCAGCTTCGGCGACCCCATCTTCCAGGAGATCGAGGGCCGCGACCGGGTGATGCGGATGTGGCGGCTGCAGCTCGGCGTACGCGACGGGTTGCGGTCCGCCTACAAGGACGTGCGGGCCGACGAGCACACCGGCACCGCCCACTGGACCGCCCGCTACACCTTCTCCAGCACGGGGCGGGAGGTGGTCAACGAGGTGGAGGCGCTGTTCAGGTTCGAGGACGGGCTGATCGTGCGGCACCACGACGACTACGACTTCAAGCGCTGGTCGAGGATGGCGCTCGGCCGCCCGCACGGGCTGTTGTTCGGGTGGACGCCGGTGTGGCGCAAGACCATCAGGGACCGGGCGACGCAGCAGCTCGACGCGCTCGCCTAGGCACGGAGATCGGAGGGGCATGGCAAGGGTCAGGAGTCTGCGGCGCGGCGGTGGAGCGCGCGAGGAGCCACCCGAGCACTCGATGGACCCGCGGGCCACCGAGGAGCCCCCCTACCAGCCCACCGTCATCGACAACGCCATCTACCGCGACGGCGAGCGGGCCGACAATCCCGGCTCGCTCGCCGACGCTTTTGAACGCCTCAAGGACATGCCGGGCAGCATGGCCTGGATCGGCCTCTACCGGCCGAAGGAGTGGGAGCTGACCAAGCTCGGCGAGGAGTTCAAGCTGCACGAGCTGGCGCTTGAGGACGCCATCGTCGGCTCCCAGCGCCCCAAGGCCGACCGCTACGGCGACACGCTCTTCGTGGTGCTGCGCGCCGCCCGCTACCTCGACGAGGCGGAGGAGGTCGCGTTCGGCGAGCTGCACGTCTTCGTCGGCCCCGACTTCGTGATCACCGTACGCCACGCGGAGGCCCCCGACCTCCAGGGCGTGCGCAAACGCATGGAGTCCGACCCCGAGCTGCTGCGGCAGGGCCCGCAGGCGGTGCTGTACGCGATCGTCGACGCGGTCGTGGACGGCTACGCGCCCGTGGTGGCCGGGCTGCAGAAGGACATCGAGGAGATCGAGGTCCAGGTCTTCAGCGGCGACCCCTCGGTGTCGCGGCGCGTCTACGAGCTGTCCGGCGAGGTCATCGAGTTCCAGCGGGCCACCGCGCCGCTCGTCGGCATGATCCACGGCTTCATCGCCGGAGCCCCGAAGTACGGGCTCAACGACGAGCTGCAGAGCTACCTGCGTGACGTGGCCGACCACGCGATCACGGTGTCGGAGCGGGTGTCGTCCTTCCGGCAGATGCTCCAGAACATCCTGATCGTCAACTCCACGCTGGTCACCCAGGCGCAGAACGCCGAGATGGCACGGATGACCGAGGCCAGCATCCAGCAGGGCGAGGAGGTCAAGAAGATCTCCGCGTGGGCGGCCATCCTCTTCGCGCCCACGCTGGTCGGGACGATCTACGGGATGAACTTCGACTTCATGCCGGAGACGCACTGGGTGCTCGGCTATCCGTTCGCGATCCTGCTGATGGCGGCGGTCTGCCTGGTGCTCTACATGGTCTTCAAGCGGCGCGACTGGCTCTAGTATCCCACGTCATGATCACTCGTTTACCGGCGGCCGCGCTCGCCGCCGCCCTGACCCTGCTGTCCACCGCGACCGCCGCGCACGCCACGCCCGTGAAGGGCGCCCCCGAGCTCACGCACAACGCCCTCTACAAGACGGCCAAGCTGCCCAAGGTCGGCTGCGCGCTGAAGAAGGGCACGACCGCCGCCTCCACGAGGAAGTACATCACCACGCTCGTCGGCTGCCTGAACAAGGCGTGGAAGCCGGCGATCAAGGACTTCACGCCCGTGGAGGTGCAGTTCAAGGAGTCCGGGGACAAGTCGTCCTGCTCCACGGGCCTGGAGGTGTCCGGCTCGTTCTCGGAGATCTGCGCCACGGCCATCCGGGTGCGCCTCGCCGACGACTGGATCAAGGCGAAGGACGACCGGAAGGTGTTCACGTCCGTGGTCAGGACGTGGGGCGGGGTCGTGACCGGCCAGACCGGCATCGGCCGGGCCTGGTGGGGGCTGGAGAACGGCGCGGTCGAGACCGTCATGGACGAGCACAACCGCCGCTACTACCTGCAGCTCGACTGCTTCTTCGGGGTCTCGGCCAAGAGCCTCGGCCGGGTGGTCAAGGACTGGAAGCCCGTGCTCGGCATCCCGGACATCTGGAAGAACCGTTTCCACGGCAAGACCGCCAACCGCCTGTCCTGGGTGCGGGCGGGATACGAGACGGGCGGGCCGAAGGCCTGCAACACCTGGAAGGCGAGCTCGGCCAAGGTGGCCTGACGTCTACCTGTCACAGAGCCCCGACCACCAGGCCGACGAGGATCAGGGCGACGAGCACGAGGCGTAATGCGGCGAGCGCGCGCCGGTCGGCGTCCATGACGGTCAGGGGCGCAGGCCGGTGTGCGCTTCCAGGCGCTCCAGGCGCTCCACGATCGGCCGCAGCTCGGTCTTGAGCTCGGTCTTGAGCAGGGCGGCCAGCTGCTGGGCCTGCCCGGGAGCGGGGGCGGGCGCGGAGGCGGCGGCCTGCTGGGTGTTCGCGCGCAGGTGCACGTACCCGGCCAGGGCCGCCGACACGGCGCGGCGGGTGAGGCGCGGCTCGGCGCCCAGGGCGCGCAGCACCTGCCCGGCCGTGCCGTCGGGCTCGGCGACCAGGCCGAGCAGGAGGTGCTCGCAGCCGACGTAGTTGTGGCCGAGCGCGATCGCCTCGGTGACGGCGAGTTCCAGGGCGTTGGCGGCGGGCGAGCTGAGCCGCCGGGAACCGGCGCCGGCCGCATCGGCGGCGTCGGCCGGGGCGGGCTCGGGCGGGGCGGCGTCGGTGCGGTCGGCGTCGGCGGGTTCGGCCGGGGCCGGGTCGGTGGCGGGCGGGACGTGCCGGTCGAGGTCGCGGCGCACCTGGTCGAGGCCGATCTCCATGGCGCGCAGCACGTGCAGGGCCAGGTTGGTGCCCTCGGTGAGCATGGCCCCGAGCAGGTGCCCAGTGCCGACCTCGGCGGCCCCCTGCGCGCGGGCGGCGTCGGCGGCGAGCTTGAGCACCGTACGGGTCCGGGCCGTGAGGTGGGTCAGCGCGCCCGTGGGCTTCTCCAGGTCGAGATCGCCGAGCGAGGTCTCCCTGATCGCGGTCACCCGGCGGACCGCCTGCTCCAGCGCCCGCTGGCAGACGGCCGACACCGGCACCCCGGCCTCCTTGACGGCCTCGGCGAGGTCGTCGGGCAAGTACACGTTGATCTTTGGCATACCCCCACCATAACCCTGATGGGGTTACACGTCCAGGGGCGTACCGGCCGATAGCGGCGTCGGGTTCTCCGACTGTCGGTGGGAAGCCGTACCTTAGAGCGCGTGTCCGAACAGCCCCTGACCCTCGACGCCGTCCTCACCGACGAGGCGGTCCTGTCCACCTACCGCCGCATGTTCGCCGCACTGGCCCGCGACAGCGGAGCCGTGGTCGACGACCCGGTGCTGGTCGACATCGCCGAGACGCTGTTCGCGGCGTTCGCGGAGGCGGGCGAGGAGTGGCTGACGCACGAGCAGATGCGCTTCGCCTGCCGCGCCTATCCGGGCGAGCAGTTCGACAACCGGCTGCGGGTGCTCAAGGGGCTGGGCGCGATCCGCGAGGTGTTCCCCAAGCCCAACCAGCTCCGCTACCGCGCCTCGTTCACCAGCGTCGTCGGGCTGATGTTCATCCGGCGCATGATGGACGACGGCGGGCAGTCGGAGATGCACCGGCTGCTCGCGCTCGAAGACCTCAACGTCGCCGACCCGCGCACCACCATGGAGGAGGCGCGGCAGAGCGCGGTCAACCTCGCGCGGGCGTTCCGGCTGTGGGCGCTGGAGCTGATCACGCTCACCACCGGCACCATCGAGGAGCTGCGCGAGCAGGCGCCCAAGCTGTGGGGCACCGAGGAGATCGCGCGGCGGGCGCAGGGCCTGCACGGCACCATCCTGACCCGCTGGCCCGAGCTCGACCGGGTCTGCACCGACCTGCGGGCCGCCATCTACGCCTACAGCGACGCCTCCCGGCGGGCGGCCGGGCGGCTGGCCGACTCGGCGGGCACCACCCGCAACCTCACGCTGCTGCCGACCGAGACGTGGCGCACCTTCTCGCAGACCGCGTCCAAGGAGCGGCTGGCCGCCGTGCTCGACGGGTTCGTCTTCGACGCACCCGCGCCGTGGCACGATCCGGCCGCCGTCGCGCGGGCCGTGGACGAGGCGCCGCGCCCGGCTCCGGCACAGCCCACGCCGCCGCGCTCCACCCTGCCCGATCCCGGGCCGTCCGACTCCCTCGACACCTCCCCAGGAGCCGCCGTCGAGCGGCTGCGGGAGATGGCCGAGTCGCTGCTCGGCGGGTCCGCCCGGGTCGCGCTCGCCGACGTGCTCGGGCCCGACTGGGTGACCGCCCGGCGGGTGCTCGCCGACCTCACCAGCATCGACCTGCGGCCGGAGCTGCCCTACCGGCTGACCTGGAGCGACGAGCTGTCCGTCGATCCCGGACGCGAGCCGGCCTGGCTGTCCCGCGGCCACCTGGAGCGTACGCGATGAGCACAGCTCAGCAGCCCGGCGCGGCGGGGCCGGTCGCGCACGTGCGAGCGAGGTCGGGCGGGCCGCTGCCGCTCGGGCCGGGGGCGCCCGCTCCGGCCGGGATGATCAGGCTGACCTGGCCCGACTCCACCGGGCAGGCGCTGCCGGTGTGGCCCGACGGCGTGACGCCGGCGCTGCTGGAGGAATACCAGGTGGCGCCCGCGCCCGTGGAACGGGCCGGGGAGACGCGGCGGGTGCTGGCTGCCGTGCTCAAGTGCTGCTGGACCGACCTGTCGGTCGATCCGTGGCCGGGATCGCCCGCGCCGGTGGAGCTGGTCCTGGACACCTACCGGGCGCTGATCGGACGCACCGACGACCTGATGCGCAACTGGGCCGTCGGCGCGCTGCGGCGGCTGCACGACTCGGCGTGGGTCGTCGTGGACGACGGCGTGGTCGTGCTCGGGCCGAGGTGCGCCCTGTGGCCGGTGGAGGCGCACGCGCAGCTCCAGGAGCTGGTGCGACGGCTACCGTCGCCGGACCGGGCCGAACTGACCGTGGTGGGCGACGCCGACATCGTGGCCGCCGCCATGCCAACGAGGTCCGCAGTCCCCGCCGCGTCCGCAGAGTCCACCGTGCCCACCGCGTCCGCAGAATCCATCGCGTCCGCCGGATCCGCCGCGTCCACAGAGTCGGCCGTGTCCGTCATGCCCGCCCCGTCCACAGGGTCCACCCGATCCGCACCCGCCGTGTCCGCCAGACCCGCAGAGTCCGCCGGATCCACCGTCCCCACCGCGTCCGTAGAGTCCGCGGTACCCACCGCGTTCGCAGAGGCCGTCGCGTCCGCCCCGTCCGCAGAATCCGCCGCCCCTGCAGAGTCCGCCGTGTCCGCTTCGGCCGTCGTAGGCGGGGGGCGGGTCGAGGGTGGGGGCGCCGGGTTTGACGACCTGCTCGGCGCCTACGACGAGCGGCGGCGGGCGGAGTTGGTGGCGGCTTACATGGTGGTGGAGCACGCGGCCGAGCCGGTGCAGGAGGTGCGCTTCGCCGCCCTGCGGGATCCGGCGTTGCGGCACACGCTGAGTGAGATGCTGGCCCGGCGCGGCCGGGTGCTCGTCCAGTACCGCGACCGTTGGATCTCGGGCTACGACGACGTCTGCGCGGCGACTCCTGGAGCCTCGGGCCGGGACGAGGCCGCCGCCGCGAGCCTGCCTCCCGCCGGCCCCGCCGGTGCTGCCGGTCTCACCGGTTCCGCCGGCCCCGCCGCCGGTGCCGGCGGTGAGGGTTCCGTGGGCGGGGGGCGGCTTGGGGTGGCGGAGCGGGCGGTGTTGACGCTGGTGCTGGTGCACTCGGTGGCGATCCCGCGGGCCGAAGGGCTGCTGCCGGAGGACTCCTGGCTGTCGCCGCACCCCACGCCGGCCGACGAGCTGCGCCGGCACACGCAGTTGCCCATCGGGGAGCTGGAGGCGGCGCTCCGTACGTTGCGCCACGCCGGGCTGCTCGCGCAGGTGAAGGCCGGGGAGGAGGCGGGCGGCTACGTCCCTGGCCCGCAGTTCCACCGGCTCACCCCGTCGGCGCGGCGGCGGTTGCAGGAGGAGCTGATCCTCGCGGCCGGGCCCAACACGCCGCTGGCGGCGGCCGTACGGGCCCGCAGGTCGGCCAGATGACACGAACAGACACGGGCAGAGCCAGAGCAGCCACAACGGGCGGAAGGGTTACGGGGGTCACAGTTGTCGCAGGTGGAGAACGTCGTCGGAGACCGGGTGCTGATCGCCGTGCAGGCGGTCAACATCTCGCGGCTGTCGACCCATCCGGTGCCCACGGTCCCCGGCACGCTCATCGTGGTGGCGGGCGCCGGGCCGAAGGACTCCAACGGGGCGGGCAAGTCGTCGTTCATCGCCTCGATCACGGCGCTGCTGGGTGACGAGCAGTGGCGGTTCGCCTCGGGCGCGAAGGCGGTCTCCGAGCTGCTGTTCAACGCCGAGCTGGCGAGCGGCGCGGGCGGCCGGCAGTGGGCGAGCGCCGACCACGGCTACATCGTGGGCGTCTTCGCTCCGCCCGGCATGAACGGCTTCCCCGCCGACGACGCCCAGCCGGCCCCGGTGGACGAGCCGGCCGACGTCGTGTCCGAGGACGAGCTGCTGCTGGTGGACTCCGACGAGGCGGGCGGGGAGCTGTTCGAGGTGCCCGACACCTCCGGCGGCGCCCTCACGGTCTGGCTGCGCGTCAACCAGGAGGCTCCCCACCTGGAAATCCGCTGGCGTGAGGGTGTCCATCTGGCGGCTTCGCCGTCGGAGGCCGAGCGGGTGGCGCGGGCCGACGAGATCTGGGCGTCACTGCCGAAGTCGGCGGGCAAGCGCGACGTCGTGGCGCGCGACCTGACCAAGGCGCTCTACGGCGACCGGGTCCGGTGCGTGTCGTTCCTGTCCACCTCCGTACGCAGCAAGGTCGCGACGAACCTGCTCTCCCAGCCGCTCAACGAGATCTCCCCCGAGCGCGTCTTCGAGGCCATCGCCGCCCTGACCGGCCTGGACGCCGAGCTGGAGCAGGAGCGGGAGGCCCGCAGGGACGAGCACGCCAAGCGGGTGCGCGCGGCGCAGGCGGGCGAGCGGCTGGCGGAGTTCGAGGCGGAGTCGAAGGCGCTGCTGGGTACGTTCGACCGGCGGGACGAGGCGCGTGTCCGGCTGGCCGAGGCGCTGCGGTGCTGGCGGGGGCGGCAGGCGCGCAAGCTCGCCGACGCCGCCGCCAAGGACGACGCGCTGGCCGCCGAGCTCGATCGGCACCACGCGGCCGGGGAGGCGGCGGGCGAGGCGATCGCCATGGTCAGGGCCGAGATCGGCACGCTGCGCGAGGACACGCTCGACCGGCAGGTGTCCGAGGCCCGCAAGGAGCTGGCGGCGCTGCAGGCCAGGGCCGCCAAGCTGGACGCCGACCGGGCCGTGGCCGACAACTCCGCCGACGAGCTGCGCGGCCGGATCCCGGCTCTGGAGCAGAGCCGCAGGTTCGCCGACGGGCGGGACGTGCCCGCCGCCGAGCGGGAGCTGCGCGAGGCGCGGCTCCGGCTCAACGAGGCGCTGAAGGCGCTCGGCGTGGCCGACCAGGAGGTGGCGTCGGCGCAGGCGGCGCTGGACGACGCCGAGGGCGGGCCGGCGGCGGCCCAGCTCAACGCGCTCGCGGCGGCGGGTGTCGGCGCGACCGGCCTGCTCGACGCACTCGACGTGGCCGAGCAGGCCCGCGACAACGCAACGCAAACGCCGGGACAGGCAGGCACGGCCGCGCAGACGGGCACCGACGCGCAGACGAGCACGGCCGGACGGGCGGGCGCGGCCGGACAGGTGGGGCGGGCGGTCGGGCAGGTGGTCGGGTTGCGGGGGTGGCCGCATGAGCATGCGGTCATCGTCGACGCCGCCCGGCTCGGCGAAGCGGCCGAGGCGCTGGCGGGGCTGCCGGGGTCGGTGCTGGTCAGCGCGGCCGGGGTGAGCGTGGTGGGGGCGTTCGAGGGGGTGGCGACCGGGCGGGAGGCCCGCATCAAGGCCGCCGAGCAGCGCCTGCACCGGGCCAAGGACGCGCAGGAGACGGCGGCCCAGGCCGTCGGCGACGCCGAGGAGGCCGTCGCCGAGGCGCAGCGGCGGCTGGACGGCGCCCAGGCCGGGGTACGGCTGGCCGAGGTGGAGGCGAGACTGGCCGAGCGGCGCGCCCGCCTGACCGAGCTCAACGCCGCCGTCGAGGAGCTGGCACCCAAGGTCGCCGAGGCCGAGCGGCTGGCCGGCGCGCTCGACTTCCGGGCCCGCACCCGGGACATGGAGATCGAACGCCTGGAGGGCCGCAGGCAGCGGCACGAGAGCGAGCGGGCGCAGGCCCGCGACCAGGAGGCGAAGGTCGCCGCCGAGCGGGAGGCGCTGCGCCTGGACGCGCTCGCCGCCGACTGGGGCGGCACGGCGGAGACCGCCAGGCAGTGGCTGGAGGCGCTGCCGGAGGAGGAGCGGCCGCGCACCGCGGACGAGTGGTGGCGGGTCGCCGAGCGCCACTTCGACCAGGCGCTGCGCGACACGTTCCCTGAGGAGGACGCCGAGATCCCCGAGGAGCTGGCGTTCCTGCTCAACGAGCGGGGCGGGAGCACGGCGCGCGAGCAGGCGACGTTCGCGGCGGTGTGCGGGGCGCTCGCGTCCTACCTGCGCGGCCAGGAGGAGTACGAACGGCACCAGCGGCGGCAGATCGAGGCGCAGCTCGGCTCCCGGCAGCGCGACCTCTCGGCGGCGGCCCGGGGCGCCGAGGAGGCGGCGCAGTCCACGGCGGTGCACCGGGCGGCGCTCACCGCGGCGATCAGGGCGCGGCTGACGCGGGTGGCGGAGGAGTTCGACAAGCTCGACACCTCCTACGGCGGCTACGGCGCGACCCTGGAGTTCCCGGTGCCGCCCGCGCCCGCCGATCCCGAGCAGCGCTGGCAGTGGCGGGTGACGCCGAAGTGGCGGCGCGGCGAGGGGCAGGGGTTCGTGCCGTACAACCGGCGGGCCAACACCGCGCTCATGGACGAGAAGGCGGTCAAGCTGGTGTGCGCCGCCGCCATCGCCTCGTCCGGGGGCGGGCACCTGTGCCTGGTCCTCGACGAGCTGGGCCGCAACCTGGGCAAGGAGCACCGGCGGGAGGCGGTGGCGCTGTTCCGGCGGATCGGCGAGACCTACGGCATCACGGTGATCGGGGCGTTGCAGGACGACATGGAGCCGTACGCGATCGACGCCTGCGGCCAGTACGTCAAGCTGCGCCGGTCCTCGGACGCGATGCCGTACAACGAGCCGCCGGTGATCGTCGGCCACGACCAGCACGCGGAGCGGGTCCGGGCGCTGGCCGCGTACGTCGAGCGGGCCGCTACCTGATCGGCGGGCCGGTGTAGGAGGCGCGCAGGCGGAGGAGTGAGCCGCGCTCGTACTCCTCCATGGCGTGCGCCAGCCAGCCGGTCACGCGCGCGACCGCGAAGATCGCCTCGCCGGCTCCGGAGGTCATGCCGGCGACGGCGGTGAGGACGGCGAGGGCGAAGTCGATGTTGCGTTCGGGGAGCTGGCGCCGGCGCATCTCGGCGGCCAGCGCCGTGCCCGCGGCGATCCGGTCGTGGCCGGGGGTGGCCCGTTCGACCAGGTCGAGCAGGAGGGCGCCGCGGCCGTCGCCGTTCTTGTAGACGCTGTGGCCGAAGCCGGGGACACGCTCGCCGCGCCGGACCCGCTCGGCTACGGCGCGGGCGGCCAGGCCCGGCTCCGTGACCTCGCGCAGCAGCCGTTCGGCCCCGTAGGCCGCGCCTCCGTGCAGCGGGCCGCCCAGCACGCCGAGGCCGGTCAGCACCACCGCGTACGGGTCGGCCTTGGCGGAGGCGGCGACCCTGGCGGCCAGGGTGGAGGCGGCCAGTTCGTGGTCGGCGAGCAGGACCAGCGCGGCCCGCAGCGCGTCGAGCAGGGCGGGTGTGGCGGGGTGCGGGCACAGGCGGGACCAGAGCCGGGCGGCGATCGACTCGCCGGCGGGCTCGCTCAGCTCGGGGAGGGCGTCCACCATGCCGGCGATGAGGCGGCGGCCGGTGGCGGCGACCGAGGTGCGGTCGAGGTGGAAACGCAGCGAGTCGGACGCGCCGAGGACCGTGGTGATCACCTGGAGGCGGTCGAGCGGGAGGAGGTCGGCGGGCAGGCCCCGCTGCGCCGCCACGGCCGCCCGCAACGCCGCCTCCTCGCACCGCCACGGCCCGTCGTCCGCGCCACCTACCTGAGCGTCGGGGTCAGAAGGGTGGGAAAGGGCGGCAGGGTCAGAGGGGCCGGAAAGGGCGGCGGGGGCGGGGGTACCGGAGCGGGAGGCGGGGGCGAGGGGGCCCGGCGCGGGGACGGGCGCGGACGCGGGGGCGGGCGCGGACGCGGGGGCGGGGGCGGGCGCGGACGCGGGGGCGGGCGCGGACGCGGGGGCGGGCGCGGACGCGGGGGCGGGCGCGGACGCGGGGGCGAAGGTCGGGGTGGGGGTCCAGAGCCAGGTGGCGACGGTTTCCAAGGATTGTGTTCTGGCCAGCTCCAGGGCGTCGGCCCCGCGATAGTACGGCCGGTCCACGCCGAGCGCCGTCACCGCCGACTCGATGACCAGCTCCGGCGGCTGGTTGCGCGGCCGGCCGCGGCGGGCGAGGCGTTCGACCTCGTCGGCGGAGAAGAGGCTGCGCCGCCCGTCGTCGGCGTGCCGCCGCTGCAGCACTCCCCTGCTCACGTACGCGTACAGAGTGGCCGGTTTCACCCCGAGCCGTTCGGCGGCCGTGGCCGCGTCGATCCACTCCATCGGGCCCTTCCCGCCTCCACATTGACGAAAATCAATATTGATCCACGTTGAGCGAGCATGTCAACGTGAGCGCATGCCCAAAGTTCACTTCCTCGACGTGACCAACCGGGACGGCGTGCAGACCGCGCGTACCGGCCTGTCGAAGTTCGGCAAGACCATGGTCAACTTCTATCTGGCCAAGCTCGGGGTGGCGCAGTCCGAGATCGGTTTCCCGTTCCTGTTCCACGAGGTCCCGTACGTACGGGCGCAGCTCGCGCTCGCCGAGGCCGGCGCGTTCGGGGAGCTGCGGCTGTCCGGCTGGTGCCGGGGCGTGCCGCAGGACGTGGAGCGGGCCGCGCCGCTCGGACTGAAGCACTACAACCTGTCCATCTCGACGTCCGACTACATGATCCAGAACAAGTTCCGCGGCCGGCTGGACCGGGAGGCGATCATCAGGGAGATGACCGCCGCGGTGCGGGCGGCCAAGGGCGCGGGCGCGCTGACCGTGGGGGTGAACGCGGAGGACGGTTCGCGTACGGACGACGCCTTCCTGCTGGAGTTCGCGCTGGCGGCGAAGGAGGCGGGTGCCGACCGGGTGCGCTACTGCGACACGATCGGCGGCGACACGCCGGACCGGATCCGCGAGCGCTTCGCCAAGCTCGCCGCCGCCACGGCGATGCCCGTCGAGACGCACTGCCACAACGATCTCGGCCTGGCGGTGGCCAACTCGGTCTCCGGCGCGCTCGGCGATCTCGACGCCGGCCAGGACGCCTGGATCAACACCTGCGTGAACGGCATCGGCGAGCGTTCCGGCAACGCCGACCTGCTCTCCACCATCCTGGCCTTCCGGCACGGTTTCGGCCTGGACGCCGAGATCGGCGATCCCCTGGACCTGTCGTGGGCGCGGCGTTTCGCGCTGTGGGCGTCGTACGCGTTCGGGCAGCCGCTGCCGTACAACCAGGTCGGGGCGGGCCGGAACGCCTTCGCGCACGAGTCGGGCATCCACGCCGACGGCGCGCTGAAGGACCACGGCAACTATGAGCTGTACGACGAGGCGACGCTCGGCCCGTTCCCGCAGGACTGGCACGCCCGCTCCGGCCGGGTGGTCCTGACCGGCGAGTACGGCGGCAAGGCCGGCTTCCGGCACGTCATGGACGGACTCGGCGCCGAGGTGGCCGCCGGGGACGAGGAGCTGGCGTTCCGCCTGGTCCAGCTCTGCAACGCGATGACCGGCAAGCCGCTCACGGACGACGAGCTCCGCCTGATCGCCGCCCATCCGCGCGAGCTGTCCCTGCTCTTCCCCGGCCTGGCGGAGTAGAGCGGCTCTCAGGCCGCCCGGGGCGGGTCGAGAGCGGCGGCGGCGCGGAAGTCGGCGTCGGCGTGCTCGATCGCCTGGAGCGGTACGGTCTCCCTGCGGAAGATCGCCGACAGCGTCCAGTCCGTCAGCACCCGGGCCTTGTTGCCGAACGTCGGCACCCACGCCAGGTGGTACGCCCGGTGCGCCAGCCAGCCGAGGAACCCGGTCAGCCGCAGCCGGTAGACCTGGGCCACGCCCTGATGGTGCCCGAGCCCGGCGACCGAGCCGAGGTAGGCGTGCCGGTACGCCCGCAGCCGCCGCCCGCGCACGTGCGCCACCACGTTGCGGGCGAGCAGCTTGGCCTGGCGGACCGCGTGCTGGGCGTTGGGAGCGGTGAACTCGCCGGGGCGGGTCAGATCGGGCACCGCGGCCCCGTCGCCGGCCGCGAACGCGTCCGGCACCCCGGCCACCGTCAGGTGTTCGGTGGCGACGATCCGCCCGATCCGGTCCACGGGCAGGCCGGCGGCCGCGGCGAGGGGGTTCGGCCGGCCGCCGGCGGCCCAGACGAGCGTGCCGGCGTCCAGGCGGGTGCCGTCGCTCAGCTCGGCGACGCCGCCCTCGGCCGAGACCAGCCGGACGCCGACGCGGACGTCCACGCCGCGGGCGCGCAGCGCGCCGGCGGTCCATCGGCCGAGTGCGGCGTCCAGCTCGGGCAGGATGCGCTCGCCGGCCTCGACCAGGGTCCAGCTCAGGTCGGCGGGCTCGACGCCCGCGTGGTGCCGGACGGCCTCGTCGGCCAGGCCCTGCATCTCGGCCAGCGCCTCCACGCCCGAGAACCCGCCGCCGACCACCACGAACGTCAGCGCACGGCGGCGTACCTGCTCGTCGTCGGTCGAGACGGCCGCGGCGAGCTGGGCGAGTACGCGGTTGCGCAGGTGCACGGCCTCGCCGACGGTCTTGAAGCCGACGGCGTGCTCGGCCAGGCCGGGGATGGGCAGCAGGCGGGTGACCGAGCCGGCCGCCATCACGAGGATGTCGTACGTGAGGGTCCTGGCCGGCCCCTGGACCGGCTGGAACTCGGCGGTGCGGGCCGCGTGGTCCACGCGGGTGACGTGACCGGTCAGCACGCGCGCGCCGGGCAGCGCCGGGGCGAGCGGGGCGACGACGTGGCGCGGCTCGACCGCGCCGCCGGCCGCCTCGGCAAGGAAGGGCTGATAGGTCATGTAGCCGCGCGGGTCCACGACGGTGACACTCGCCTCTCCCGTACGGATCAGCTTGCGCAGCCCCAGAGCGGTGTAAAAGCCGACATATCCGCCGCCGACGATCAGGATGTGCTTGCTCACTGTCCCCAGCTCCTCTCGGGTCTCACCATGAGGACGGGACAGCGCCGCCGGATGTGACAACTCCGGCGCGGAGAACTCACAGGGTCCGGTCGCCGGTCTCCGGCAGGGCGAGCAGGCAGAGCAGGCTCAGCAGGGCCATCGCGGAGACGTACGCCCCGACCGCCGTCGCCCCGAGCCCGCCGGCCTGCATGCCGGTCGCGACCAGCGGCGGCACCGCGCCGCCGAGCACGCCGCCGAGGCTGTAGGCGACGGAGGCGCCGCTGTAGCGGTATTCGGTACGGAACAACTCCGGCAGATAGGCACCCATCGGGCCGAAGACCAGCCCCATGAGGCCGAGCGCGCCCGCCAGCGCCACACCGACGAGGACCACCGACCGGGTCTCCATCAGCGGGAACATCACCAGCCCCCACGCGATCGCCAGCCCGCACCCGGCGAGCAGCGTGCGCCGGCGGCCCAGGCGGTCGGACACCATGGAGGAGGCGACCGTCCCCGCCGCCATGAAGACGACGCCGACCATGGTGAGGCCGAGCATGGTGGTGCGCGGGATCTCCAGCGTGCCGGTGCCGTACGACAGGCAGTAGGTGGTGGCGGTGTAGAACAGCGTGTACGCCACCGTCATCGCCCCGGCGCCGAGCAGCACCCGCCGCCACTGGTGCCGCATGAGACCGGCGAACGGCACCCTGGCGATGCGCCGCTCGTCCATCGCGGCCTGGAAGACCGGCGTCTCGGAGATCTTGAGCCGGACGTACAGGCCGACGATCACCAGCAGCAGGCTGGCCACGAACGGCAGCCGCCACCCCCACCCGTCGAACTGTTCCTCGCTCAGCACCTCGCCGAGCACGAGGAAGAGCCCGTTGGCCACCACGAACCCCACCGACGGCCCGAGCTGCGGGAACATCGCGTACAGGCCGCGTTTGCCGGGCGGCGCGTGCTCGGTGGCGAGCAGCGCGGCGCCGCCCCACTCGCCGCCGAGGCCGATGCCCTGGGCGAAGCGCAGCAGCACCAGCAGCGCGGGCGCGGCGACGCCGATGGCGGCGTAGCCGGGCAGCAGCCCGATCAGCACCGTGGACAGGCCCATCACCAGCAGCGACACGACGAGCATGGACTTGCGGCCGATGCGGTCGCCCCAGTGACCGAACACGGCCGAGCCGAGCGGCCGCGACACGAACGCCACCGCGAACGTCGAGAAGGAGGCCAGGGTGCCCGCCATCCGGTCCATCTCGGGGAAGAACGCCGTGTTGAGCACCAGGGCGGCGGCGGTGCCGTAGATGTAGAAGTCGTAGAACTCGATCGCGGTGCCGGCGAGGCTGGCGACCGCGATCCTGGACCGGCTGGGGGCGGCCGTGTCCGGCCGGGGGGTCGTCTTCATGGGGGCTCACTCCGCGGTCTGACGTGCGGTAAAACGACCGGTCAACGGTACCTCCGGATAGGGTCGGAACCGAAAACCAAGGGGAGGTAAGGCGCGTTGGGTGTCGAACTGGTCATCTTCGACTGCGACGGGACATTGGTGGACAGCGAGCCCATCTCGGTCCGCGTGGGCACCGCCGCGCTACGACGCCTGGGCTGGTCGATCGACGAGGCGGAGTACACCGAGCTCTTCGTGGGCTGCACCAACGAGTTCTGGGCCGAGCAGGTCGGCGAGACCCCGCCCGGCTGGCGTGAGCGGCTCGACGCCGAGTACGAGGCCGCGATCAAGGCCGAACTCCGCGTCATCGCGGGCATCGAGGCGGCGCTCGACCGGCTCGACCTGCCGAGCTGCGTGGCCTCCAACGGCCGCCACCGGAACATCCGCCGCAGCCTGGAGATCACCGGCCTGGCCGAGCGGTTCTCGGGCCGGGTGTTCAGCGCCGAGGACGTCACGCGGGGCAAGCCGGCGCCCGACCTGTTCCTGCACGCCGCCGCCACGATGGGGGCCGATCCCGAGCGGTGCGTCGTGGTGGAGGACAGCCCGTTCGGGGTGATGGCGGCGGTGAGCGCGGGCATGCGGTGCCTGGCGTACGCGGGCGGCCTCCACCCGGCCACCCGCCTGACCGGCGCGGGCGCCACCCACCTGTTCCACGACCCGGCCGGCCTCCCCGAACTGCTCACCGGCCTCGACTGAACGCTCCCATTCGGGTTTTCTCTTGTTATCGCAAATTGACTTTCATGTGTTATGCTGTTTGCATTCCCATAAATGCCGTGGCTAATATCGCCGCGTGTTCAGCGAGAAACCCAGCCAGACCGCGATGATGGCCGCCGCCGCGCGCGCCGCCCACCTCGTGGTCGACGAACCCCCGCACATCTTCGCCGACCGTCTGGCCGCCCCGCTGCTCGGCGAGCGCGCCGGCGAACTGCTCGGCTACCACCGCCTGCACGGCGGCCATCTCATCCTGTCCGGCACCCGCGCGCAGGTCACCGCCCGCAGCCGGCACGCCGAGGACCGCCTGCTCGGCTCCGGCCTCACCCAGTACGTCAGCCTCGGCGCGGGCCTCGACACCTTCGCCTACCGGCAGGCCGGGGGCGGCATCCGGGTCTTCGAAGTGGACCATCCGGCCACCCAGGAATGGAAGAAAAGGCTCCTCGCCGACGCCGGAATCTCGGTGCCGGAATTTCTCACGTTCGTCGGCGTCGATTTCGAGAGGGAGGACCTGAATTCCCGGCTCGGCGCGGCGGGATTCGCGTTCGACCGGCCCGCTTTCGTGAGCTGGCTCGGGGTGAGCATGTATCTCACGGCGGAGGCGGTGTCGGCCACGCTCACCGCGTTCGCCGCGTTCGCGCCCGGCTCGGAGCTCGTCATGGAGTACGCCCTGCCGCCCGAAGCCCGGGACGCGCTGAGCGAGGAGATGGCGGGCTACGCCCTGCCCGCCGCCGCCGAGCGCGGCGAGCCCTGGCTGACGTTCCACACGCCCGAGTCGGTCACCGCGCTGCTGGCCGGCCACGGGCTGCGGGTGGTCGAGCACGTGCGCCAGCCCGACCTCCCGGCGGTGGCCGCGCGGACGGCGGCCACGCCGGTCAGCGTCGACCTGTGCCGCCTGGTCCTCGCCACCCCCGCCTGAGCCGTCAGCCCCGCTGGACGCGGGCGCGGCCGTTCTCGTCCAGGTAGTCGCGCCACGACCGCTTCGGGGTCCAGCCCAGCAGGCGGTGCGCCTTGGCGCAGGAGACGCCCGAGGCGTCGGTGCGGGCGAGCGGCCGAAGCTCGATCGTCTCGCTCACGTGCTCGCGCAGCGCCGCCGCGAAGTCGTGCCCGCCCGCGTTGTCGGGGGCGGCGATGTAGAACACCTCGTGGCCCGGCAGGTCGGACTCCACGGCCAGGACGATCGCGTCAGCCAGGTCGTAGGCGTCGGTGTAGCTCCACAGCCCTGCTCCGGCCTGGCTGACGTCGCGCACCTGCGGGCCGAGGTTGCGCTCGTAGTTGCCCTCGTGCTGCACCCAGCTCGGCCTCAGGGAGATGCACCTGAGGTCGGAGCGGCGCACGGCCGCGTCCATGAGCTGCTCGCCGACGTGCTTCGACAGCGCGTACGGGTCCTGCGGCCGGATCGGGTGCTCCTCGTCGACCGGCACGTAGTCCGGCAGGAACGGCCGCTCGGCGAAGAAGAACCCGGGCACCGTCTCGCTGGAGATGTTGACGAACCGGGTCACGCCGAACCGTACGGCCGCCTCGACCAGGTTGAACGTCGCCATGACGTTGTTCTGGAACACCACGTGCGGCGGATTGTGCGTGGGGTCGGGAATGGCCGCCGCGTGCACCACCGCCTCCGCCCCGCGCGCCACGGCGAACGCCTGACCGGCGTCCGTCAGGTCGGCCTGCACGTAGTGAGGGGCGCCGGGCTCGCCCCGTTCCCAGACCGGACGGGTGACATCGGAGGCGGTCACCTCGTGACCGGCCGCCAGCAACGCCTGGACGGCCGCCCGCCCCACCTTTCCGTGGGCCCCCGTGACGACGACACGCATAGCTTTGTCTCCTTCGCCGCATAGTGGTGGATCACGGCAGATCATCCCACCCCGGAGGTGGCGAGCGCCGAACCTCTGCGGGTCTTGGTGACCTTGAGCTGGGCGGTGATCCGGGACCGCAGCTCGGCGACGTGGCTGACGATGCCCACCGCCCGGCCGCCGTCCCTGAGCCCGTCGAGGATGTCGAGCACGCCGTCGAGGGTGTCCTCGTCCAGGGTGCCGAAGCCCTCGTCCACGAAGAGCGTGCCGATCTCCGCGCCGCCCGCCTCCGCGGTGACCACGTCGGCCAGGCCGAGCGCGAGGGCCAGCGAGGTGATGAAGCTCTCGCCGCCCGACAGGGTGGCCGGGTCGCGGTCCACGCCCGTCCAGCCGTCGGACACGCGCAGCCCCAGCCCGCCGCCCGAACGGCCGCGCGAGCCCGCCGTCTTGCGCAGGTCGTGCTGGAGCAGGTAGCGGCCGGCCGACATGTGGTCGAGCCGCTCGTTGGCGGCCTCGACGACCGCGCGCAGCCGCTCGCCGAGCACGTACGACGACAGGCTCATGCTCCACCGGTTGTCGCCGGAGGTGCCGCCGGTCAGGGCCGCCATGCGCTCGGCCAGGCGGTGCCGCTCCTCCGCCGGGCGCCAGCGCTCGACGCACGCCGACAGCTCGGCCTCCAGCTCCGCCAGCCGGCGGGCGCGGGAGGCGGCCCGGTCGCGTACGCTCGCCAGGCTCGTGTGCGCCTGCTCGGCCGCCTCCCGGGCGGCGGCGGCGCCGGCCAGGTCGGGGGCGGGCTCGGCCGCGGCGGCGGCCAGCTCGGGATCGGCGAGGGCGGCGGTGACGGCGGCGTGCTCGTCGTCGAGCCGCCGCAGGGCCTCCGCCTTGCGCTCCCGCTCGGCGGGCCCGCGGTAGGCGGCCTCGGCCTCCGGCACGTCCGCGAACCCGGCCTCGGCCGCCGCCTCCCGCGCCTGGCTTCTCGCGCGGGCCAGCTCGTCGTCCGCCGCCAGCGCGGCCCGGGTGGCCTCGACCGCCTCGCGCAGCAGCTCGGCCTCGTCGGTCAGCCGGGACAGGCGGACGGCCAGGGTCGCGTCGCCGCCCCGAGCTGCGTCGAGCCGCGCGGCCAGCCGGGCGGCGTCGGCGCTCAGCTCCTCGTGCCGGGCGCGGCCCGCCGCCAGGCGTGCGGCGACCGCGCGAGCCCGCTCCTCCTGCTCCCGCGCCTCCTCCCGCCGCCGCGCCACCTCCCGCGCCGCCCCACCCTCCATCTCCGCCGCCCGCCGCAACCGCCCAAGCTCCCCCTGGACCTCCGCCAACACTGCCACGGCGGCCTCGGCCAAAGCGGGAACGGGCGCGGTGGCATCGGGCACGGAGGCATCGGCCACGGTCGCATCGGGCGCGGCGACTTCGGGCGTGCCCGGGCCTGTCCGGGCGAGGTGGGTGCGGAGGCGGGCGTGGTCGGCCGCCAGTCGTATGCGGAGGCGGGTGTGGGCGGCTTCCAGATGGGTGCGGTGGGCGTGGTGGGCGGCCAGTTCCTCGGCGACCCTCGCCGCCTGGTCGCGTACGCGCTCGCGCTCGGCCTCGACCCGTTCCAGCGCCGCGGCCAGGGCGGCCTCACGCCCGGCCACCGCGCGCAGGCGGGACAGCTCCTCCTCCGCCTGGCGTACGAGAGCGGCGGCGGTGTCGGGGTCGAGGTCGCCGGTCGCCTCGACGGCGTCGGCGTGCCGGGACTCCAGGGAGGCGAGGTGGCGTTCGGACGCCTCCCGCTCGGCCAGGGCGCTCTCGTGGGCGTCCTCGGCCGCCCGCTCGTCGTCGGCGGACGGCGCGCTCGGGGCCGGGGACGCCGGACGGGGATGGTGCTCGGAGCCGCAGACCGCGCACGGGCGCCCGTCGGCGAGGTCACGGGCCAGCTCGGCCGCCATGCCGTCCATGCGGGCCTGGCGCAGGTCGAGCCAGCGTTCGCGGAGCGCCTGGGCGTGGTCCACCAGCACCTGGTGGGCGGCGGTAGCGGTCTCCAGCTCGGCGGCCAGGGCGTCACGGCGGCGTACGGACTCCAGCACCGCCCGCGCGGCGTCGAGCCCCGCGGACGCGGCGGGGACGGCCGCGGCGTGGGCCCGCACCTCCTCCAGTGCGGCGCTCGACTCGGCCAGGCGGGCGGGCAGCTCGGCCTCGGCGGCCGACGCCTCCGCCTCGCGCCGCTCCAGCGTCTCCAGCTCCGCCGCCAGCCCGGCCAGCTCCCTGTCGATGCCGATGAGGTCGGTGGCGGCATCGCGTACGGCCTCGGCGGCCGGGATCCTGGCGGCGTCGGCGCGGCACCGGGCCAGCTCGGCCTCGGCCTGCTCGATCAGGGCGGGGAGCGCGGCCAGCCGGGCGGCGACCCGCTCGTCCTCGGCCACCAGCCGGGTCAGCTCCTCCTCGACGCGCAGCAGATCGCGCCGTACGCCGGAGAGCCTGGTCTCCTCGGTCAGCAGCTCCGACAGGCGCGCGAGCTCGGCCCGCCGGTCCCGCTCCAGCCCGGCCAGCTCATCAGCCGAAGGCAGAGACGCCAAGGACAGGGACGCCGAGGGCAGGAGGGGGTGGGCGCGGGCGAGGGCGTCGGTGGCCAGGGCGCGGGCCTTGGCGGCGGCCTCCTCGCGTTGCCGTACGGCGGTGACGAGCGGGACGACCCGATCGGCGCGGGCGGCGTCGTCGAGAACGGCCTGGAGGTCGGCACGCTCGTCGGCGCGCTCGTCCAGCGCGCGCCGGGCGGTCACCGCGTCGGCGTGACGACGCTGCCGGTCCGCCAGTGCGGCGGCCTGGTCGAAGCGCAGGCGGGCCTCGCGCAGCGCCCGCGCGGCGGCCTCGTGCTCCTCCTCGGCGCGTACGGCCACCGACCTGGCGGCGGCGAGCAGCGCCCCCGCCCAGCGCAACGGATCGTCGTCCCGCGACGGCGGCTCCGCACCCTGACCGTCCACCTCCGGCGAAGCCGCAGGGAGCGGGATCAGGGGGTCGAACGTGGCCTCCTCGACGCGCTGGACGGCGAAGTCCACCTGCCGCCGCAGCTCCTGCGCCTCCCGCCAGGCCAGCTTGCGCTGCTCGGCCAGCCAGCCCTCCGCCGCCGTGAACACCTTGACGGTGAACAGCCGCTCCAGCAGCTTCCCGCGTTCCTCGCCGTCGGCGCGCAGAAACTTGGCGAAGTCGCCCTGCGGCAGCATCGCCACCTGCCAGAACTGCTCGGCGTTCATGCCGAGCAGCCCGCCCACCAGGTCGCCGGCCTCGTCCAGCCGGGTGGTGAGCCCGTGCCAGGCGCCGTCGCGCCGTTCGGAGACGATGACCTTGGACTTCTCCTCCGTGACGCCGCTGCCCCGCAGCTTGGGACGCAGCCACGCCGGGGAGCGCTGGACGCGGAGTAAGCGGCCCCGGATGGTCGCCTCCAGGGTGACCGACGGCCCGGTGCCGGCCGGGGCGTGGTCGCAGCGCAGGCTGCGGGCGCTGTTGCGCTGCCCGGGGACCTGCCCGTAGAGGGCGAAGCACAGGGCGTCGAGGATGGTGGTCTTGCCCGCGCCCGTCGGCCCGTGGATGAGGAACAGGCCCGCCTCGGCCAGGGCGTCGAAGTCGACCGTCTCGGTGCCGGGGAAGGAGCCGAACGCCGTCAGCGTCAGCCGGTGAGGCCGCATCTACGCCATCGTCTCCTTCGTCCTCGACGCCTCGATGGCCCGTCTTAGCAGGTCTTCCTCCTCGGGCGCGGCAGGCTCGCCGCGCACCTCGCGGACGAAGTCGAGGGCGACCTCGGTCTCGGGTCGCCCGCTCAGGCGGACCGGCTGCGCGGCCGGGGCGGCGTCGGCCGGGTCGAAGGAGAGGGCGAGGGTGTGCGGGAACCGGGCGCGGAGCCGGTCCATGGCCGCCTTGGGACGCACGGCGTCGGTGAGGGTGACCTGGAGCCAGTGGTCCTCGACGGCGGCGTGCCGCGGATCGGCCAGCAGTCGCTCCAGCTCGCCGCGCAGCCGTCCGACGGGACGGGGCACCGGCGCGGGGACGAACTCGGCATCAAGCCCGTCCCTGTGCCCGAGCGTGACCAGCCACGAGCCCTTCACCTGGCCCGTCTCGGAGAAGGAGTAGGCGAGCGGCGAGCCCGAGTAACGGACGGTCTCGGACATGCGCTGGCGGCCGTGCAGGTGACCGAGCGCGACGTAGTCGACGCCGTCGAACACGGTGAGCGGCACGTGCGCCACCCCGCCCACGCTGATGTCGCGCTCGCTGTCGCTGGCCTGCCCACCGGTGACGAAGCAGTGGGACAGCACGACGGCGGCCCGGTGGCGGGCCGCGTCGGCCCGGACGCGGTCCATCGCGTACGTGATCGCCGCCGTGTGGCTGCGGTCGGGCAGCTCCCACGGCGCCCGCACCAGCTCCGGCTCCAGGTAGGGAATGCCGTAGAAGGCGACGCCGTCGACGAGCACCGGCTCCCAGGCGCGCTCGGGCGCGCACCGCACGTGCACCCCGGCGGACTCGAACAGCGCCGACCCGAACCGCAGCCGCAGCGCCGAGTCGTGGTTGCCGCTGATGAGCACCACCCGCGCGCCGGCGCCGGTCAGCCGGGCGAGCGCCTCGTCGAGCAGCGCGACCGCGTCGACCGGCGGCAGCGCCCGGTCGTAGACGTCGCCGGCGACGGCCACGACGTCGACCCGCTCCTCCCGCACCGTCTCGACCAGGTGGTCGACGAACGCGGCCTGCGCGGCGAGCAGGCTCTCCCGATGGAAGGCCCGCCCGAGGTGCCAGTCGGAGGTGTGCAGGATCCGCATGTCGCAGGAAGCTAACAGCTCCCACCGACAAATGTAGCCCCTCTGGTCCCACGAGCCGGGAGTACGCTAGAAGATCAGCGGGCAAACCAACGCACATGGGGAGGCCGATGCGCACGGGCCGGGGCACCTTGAGCATCGCCGCCGGTCTGGTGCTGGTGGCGCTCGCGACGGTCGGATACGTCCTGCCGCCCGCCTTCGATCCTCCCCCGCTGAAGGCGGACCCCGCCTTCCAGGTGATCCCGCCGCAGCCGCGGCACGAGCTGGAGCCGCCGGCGGCGACGGCCGCGATCCGCCGGCAGGAGATCTCGGTCGCGGCGGAGGGCCAGCGCCTCTACGGGACGCTGCGCACGCCGCTGACGCCGGGGCGGCATCCGGCGATGGTGTTCGTGTCGGGGTCGGGCAACGGCTCGCGCACCGAGTTCACGCCGCAGGCGGAGTTCCTGGCCAAGGCGGGCGTGGTGACGATCGCCTTTGACAAGCGTACGGTCGGCTACGACTTCCGCGAGCGCGACTTCGGCCTGCTCGCCGACGACGCCCTGCGCATGGTGGAGTACCTGCGCGCGCTGCCCGAGGTGGACCCGGCGCGGGTCGGCGTCTGGGGCGTCAGCGAGGGCGGCTGGGTGGTGCCGATCGCGGCGGCGAAGAGCGCGGCGGTCGGTTTCGTGGTGCTGGTGTCGTCCCCGAACGTCTCCCCGCTGCGCCAGGTCGCCTGGGCGCTGAACGAGCAACTGCTGCGGCTGCGCGCTCCCATCGGCGCGCGCGACCTGCTGACCAGGGCGATGGGCGGGGTCGGCTTCACGTTCCTGCGCTACGACGCAATGCCCGCCCTGAGCGGGATCAAGGTGCCGGTCCTCGCGTTCTACGGCACGACGGACCCGTCGATCCCCTTCGTGGAGTCCACCAAGGCGCTCGTCACCGCGATGGACAGGGCCGGCAACGACGACTACACGATCCGCTTCATCGGCCAGGGCGACCACGCCATGCGGGTCGGCGGCGGGCCGTTCGCGAAGGGCTACCTGGAGACCCTCGGCAACTGGATCACCGGCCTGCCGGCCACGGCCACGCCGGCGGCGCACCTGGCGGGCGCGACGCCGGTGCAGCGGTTCGAGGCGAGCGACGTCCCCGCGGCCCCCTGGTACGCGGGCGGCACGATGCTCGGCCTGACGATCTGCTTAGCGGCCGTCGGCTACGTGGCGGGGCCGGTCGCCGCGGTGGTCGTCCGGCTGCGGGGCCGCGGCCATCCGCTCGTCGTCGCCGAGGCCAACGCCCGGCTGTGGCCGCCGATCCGGCGCCGCCTGGTCAGGATCGCGTGGACCAGTCTGGGGCTGCTGGCGTCGGTGGTCGCGTTCATCACGCTGCTGGTGCTGTTCTCCATCAACCAGGCGGGCGCCTGGCCGGCGGTGCTGGCCGGCTGGCTCGTGGTGCGCATCCTCGCCGTGCTCATGCTCGTGCAGGAGGTCGCGGCGGTGGCGGCGGTGCTGTCGGCGCTGCGCGAGGGCATGCGGCCGGGCCGCTGGCAGCACGTCGCGGTGGCGGGCGTGCTGGGCGGCACCGGCCTGCTGATGGTGGCGGCGGCCTACTACGGCCTCTTCGCGTTCCCCTGGTAAGCGTCCCCCTGGTGAGCGTCCCCCTGCTGGACGTCTCCCTGGTGGATGTAGGTGCTCATCCAGCGGTCCAGCTCGGCGAAGACCTGCTTGCGCGCCGGCTCGGCCGACAGCACGAGGTCGTGCACGCCGTCCTGGATCCGTACGCAGGTGACGTGCGGCCCGACCGCGGTGGACCAGCGGGCGATGTGGGCGGGGTCGAGCACGATGTCGGCCGAGCGCGCCTCGGGGACGAAGTCGCGTACGCGCAGGCCGTTCGAGGAGGCCAGCACCAGCACGGGCACGTCCACCGCGAGCCCCTTGTGCAGGCGGCGCTGGGCCCGCCGGATGGCGGCCAGCCACATGGCGTGCACCGAGAAGCCGCCGAGCGGCTTGAGCTCCAGGTCGTAGTCCCATTCGCCGCCGTGGTCGCGGTGCAGCGTCTGCCCGTAGACGGTGCTGACGCCCAGCGGGAGCGGCCTGCGGGTGTACGACAGCGGCGTCCGCAGCAGGTCGGCGGCCATCCGCAGCGGCGCGGGCACGTTGAGGTCGAAGAACGGGCTGTTGAGCGCGAGCCCCTGCACCAGCCCCCGGCCGCGGACCCGGTCGGCCCACAGGGCGGCGACCAGGCCGCCGGTGGAGTGGGCGTTGAGCGTCAGCTCGTCGTGGTCGCGCCGGATGAGGCGTACGGCCTCGTCGATCTCGGGGAAGTAGTCGGTGACGCTCCTGATCAGGCCCCTGGTCTGGTGCGGGAGCAGGGAGCGGCCGTACTTGCGCAGGTCGAGGGCGTAGAAGTCGATGCCGCGCTGGACGTAGTGCTCGGCCAGGTGGTCCTGGAAGAAGTAGTCGGTGAAGCCGTGCAGGTAGAGCACCGCCCTGCGGGACGCGGTGCCCGCGGTCCTCGCCACCAGGGTCGCGACGACCTCGCCCTCGAAGTCGTCGGGCAGCCGCAAAGTGGTGATGTCGTACATGTCAGACACCATAAGGATTGTCGGGCCAGGACGGTACACCCGGCGGCAGGTCCTCGCTGACCTTCATCGGGAAGTCGGCCCGGCGCTTCTCCAGGAACGCGGTCACCCCCTCGACCGAGTCGGCCCCGCCGCCCAGCTCGGCCATGAGCCGCGAGTCTGCGGCGTGCGCCTCCCACGGCGAGCTCGCCGACAGCCCCGACCACATCAGGCGGCGGATCGCGGCGACGGAGACGGCCGAGGTGTTGCCGGCGATCTCGGCGGCCAGCGCGTACGCCGCCGGCAGCAGCTCGGCGTCCGGCAGCACCCGCGACACCAGCCGCCCCGTCAGCGCCTCGGCGGCCGGGAAGACGCGGCCGGTCGCCGCCCACTCCATGGCCTGCGCGATGCCGACGATCCGCGGCAGGAACCAGCTCGACGCGGCCTCGGTGACGATGCCGCGGCGGGCGAAGACGAACCCGAAACGCGCAGACTCGGCCGCCAGCCGCACGTCCATCGGCAGCGTCATCGTCACGCCGACGCCCACGGCCGGCCCGTTGATCGCGCCGATGACCGGCTTGAGCGAGCGGGCGATGCGCAGGGCCACGGTGCCGCCGCCGTCGCGCGGCGCGCCCTCGACGCTCTCCGCACCGTCGCCCCGCTCCCGGTGGCCGAACGTGCCGCCGCCCCCGCCGAGGTCCGCCCCGGCGCAGAAGGCCCGGCCCGCGCCGGTCACCACCACCGCGCGGACCCCGTCGTCGGCGTCGGCCTGGTCGAACGCCTCGATGAGCTCGACGCGCATGGTGTGCGTGAACGCATTCAGCCGCTCAGGGCGACACAATGTGACGGTGGCCACGCGGTCGGCCACGTCGTACGCGATCTCGGTGAAGGCCATGAACCGAATCTTATTCGGTCATTGGTGTTCACCCGCCGATAACGACATCATTCGTTTTCGGTGCGTATGCTGCCGCCTCGATCCGGTGGCCTACGGAGACCTTTACGGGGAAACGGGGATGTCGTGCAGGCAAAGGAACCGGTGAGCACCGGCGCGGTTCTCGGCTGGCTGGCGCTGTCGGCGCTCGCGCCGGGCGCGGCGCACCTGCGCACGGGCCGGCGCAGGACGGGCCTGGTCCTGCTGTCCTGCTACGCGGCCGTGCTGCTGGCCGCGCTCGGGGTGTGGCTCGCGGTGGACACCGGCGACCTGGTCGGCACGCTGATGGACGACACCGCCATGACGGCGGTCATCGCCGGGACGATCGCGCTCGGGGTGGCCTGGTTCGCGCTCATCGTGCACTCGTTCGTGGTGCTGCGGCCCAGCAGGCTGCCGCAGCGCGGGCAGATCCTCACCGGCACGCTCGCGGGGCTGCTGGCGGTGCTCGTCGTGGTGCCGTTCGGGGCGCTCGGCAACCTGGCGTGGACCGCCCAGGCGACGATCAACGACATCTTCCAGGGGCCCACCGACGCCGACCCGGGCACCGGGATCGGCACCGACGCCGGCACCCCGGCCACGGCGCAGCCCTCGCCCGAGGACCCGTGGGCGGGGCGCAAGCGGGTCAACATCCTGCTGCTCGGCGGCGACGCCGACGACAACCGGGTGGGGGTCCGCACCGACAGCATGAACCTGGCCAGCGTGGACGTCGAGACCGGCAACACCGTGCTGTTCAGCCTGCCGCGCAACCTGGAGGACGTACGCTTCCGCCCCGGCACGCCGATGGCCGAGCGCTTCCCCAACGGCTTCCGCCTGCCGGCCGACCCCGGCGGCGGCCGCAGCGACCTGCTCAACAGCGTCTGGGAGTACGCCGACGCGCACCCGGAGATCTTCGGCGGCAGGCAGCACCAGGGCCCCAAGGTCCTGATGGACACGATCGGCTACACCCTCGGCCTCAGGGTCGACTGGTACGCCCTGGTCAACATGTGGGGCTTCGCCCGCCTCATCGACGCCATCGGCGGCATCACGGTCACCGTCGAGACGGACGTCGTGTTCGGCCGCTACAACGAGGGCCTGGTCAAGTCCGGCACGCGCAAGCTCAAGGGCGCGGACGCGATGTGGTACGCCCGCTCGCGCACCAACAGCGACGACTACACCCGGATGCGCCGCCAGCGGTGCGTCCTCGGCGCGCTGCTGACCCAGGCCGACCCGGCGACGGTGCTGACCCGCTTCAACCGCATCGCCCTGGCCACCAAGGAGCTGATCAGGACCGACATCCCGCGTTCGATGCTGAAGAACCTGGTGCCGCTGGCGCTCAAGGTCAAGAACGCGAAGGTGTCGAGTGTGCAGTTCGTGCCGCCGCTGATCAGCACGGGCTATCCCGACTGGGACAAGATCCGCGGCATCGCGGCCAAGGCCGTCCGCGACTCCTCCGCCGCGAGCCCGGCCGTCGCGGCCACCGGGCCCGCCACGCCGGCGAACGCCGACAGCGGCGCGTCGCCCGGCTCCTCCCCGACGAAGACTCCGGAGAAGAAGGCTCCGAAGAAGAAGCAGCAGTCGGCGGGGGCGGACGACGACCCGGTCAAGGGCCTGACGGAGGGCTGCGGCGGCGCTCTCTGAGCGCCCCTGGACCCTCGGGACACCTCACCGGCCCCACTAGCTGTGGGCCATATTGTCAACAATCATCGCGGGCTCCCCAGCCCCAGGGTTGTGATGCGTAGATGTTGCCGATATTGTCAACAATCTCGTCGCGAATCCCACACCCCCTGGTACGCCTCCCTGGAGAGATCGTGATCAAACCACGCGCGGCCCTGTCCGCCGCCGTCCTCCTGCTGGCCCTCACCGCCTGCGGCGGCGGGCAGAGCGCCGCCCCCGAGCCCGGCTCCTCCGCCTCCGGCGCGCTCAACCCGGTGAAGGTCAGCGTCATCCCCATCCTGGACGTGGCGCCGATCTACCTCGGCGAGCAGCAGGGCTTCTTCGCCGCAGAAGGGCTCAAGCTGGAGATCGTGACCGCCCAGGGCGGCGCCGCCATCGTCCCCGCCGTCGTCAGCGGCCAGGTGGACGTCGGGTTCAGCAACTTCACCTCGTTGATCCTCGCCCGCTCGAAGGGCCTGCCGATCAAGGTCGTCGCGCCGGGCGTGGCGTCCACCGGGGTCGCGGGCAAGGACTTCGGCGGGGTGGTCGTCAAGGCCGGCAGCCCCATCAAGTCCGCCGCCGACCTCGCCGGCAAGAAGGTGGCGGTCAACACGCTCAACAACATCAACGACACCACGGTCCGCGCCTCGATCCGGGCCGCCGGCGGGGACGCCAAGAACGTCTCCTTCACCGAGCTGGCCTTCCCCGACATGCTCGCCGCCCTCGACAAGGGCAACGTGGACGCGGTCCAGGTCGTCGAGCCGTTCCTCGCCACCGCCGTCAAGAACGGCGACCGCGTCGTCGCATCCAACTACGTCGACACCGCGCCCGGCCTCGCCATCGCCGGCTACTTCACCTCCCAGCAGACCGCGGCCGGTAAGGCCGACCTGATCAAGCGCTTCACCGCGGCCATGCTGAAGTCCCTGCGGTACGCCACCGACAATCCGGACGCCGTCCGCCAGGTCCTGCTGAAGTACACGAAGATCGACGCCGCGCTGACCGGCTCGCTCACGCTGCCGACGTTCCCCACGGAGGTCGACCGCGCCTCGCTGGAGACGCTGGCGAAGCTGGCCACGCAGGACGGGCTCGTCGAGTCCTCCCCCGACCTCACGGAGCTCCTTCCGTGACGGCCGCGACCCTCGGGCGCCGCTCCCCGCCGCCCTCCTGGCTCCTCGGCCTCGCCGGCCTGGCCGGGCTGGTCGGGATCGTGGAGCTGGCGCCCAGGGCCGGGCTCGTGGACGAGCGCTACCTGCCGCCCTTCAGCGCCATGGCCGCGGCACTCGCCGAGCAGGCCGCGACGGCGGAGTTCTGGCGATCGCTGCTCGAGACGCTGCGCGGCTGGGCCACCGGCCTCGCGATCGCCATGGTCGCCGGGGTCGCGCTCGGGCTGGTGATCGGCGGCGTGCCGCCGCTGCGGGCGGCCCTGAACTCGACGATCGAGTTCCTGCGGCCGATCCCGTCGGTGGCGCTGATCCCGCTGGCGGTGCTGCTGTTCGGGACCGACATGCGCTCGACGTTGCTGCTGGTGGTCTACGCCTCGTTCTGGCAGGTGCTGGTCCAGGTCCTGTACGGCGTCCGCGACGTGGACCCGGTCGCCCGCGAGACCGCCCGCTCCTACCGGTTCCGCCCGTTCACCCAGGTGCGGACGGTGATCTGGCCGACCGCGCTGCCGTACGTGATGACCGGCTTCCGGCTCGGCGCGGCCGTGGCGCTGATCCTGGAGATCACCGGCGAGCTGATCATCGGCTCGCCCGGCCTCGGCAGGCAGATCGCGGTCGCGCAGACCTCCGGAGCGGTGGCCGCCATGTACGCCCTGGTCATCGTGGTCGGCCTGATCGGCGTCACCGTCAACGTGGCCGCCCGCGCCACCGAACGCCGGGCGCTGCGCTGGCACCCGTCCATCCGGAGGGACCTCGCGGGATGAGCCTCATGAACGCGGCCCGCAAGATCCTCCTCGCGCTCGCCGTGCCGGTGCTGCTGGTCGCCGGCTGGTGGCTGGCGACGGCCGGCTCCGCCTCCTTCTTCTGGCCGCCGCTCGGCCAGATCCTGACCGCCTTCGCCGACACCTGGTTCAGCGCCCGCTTCGTCACCGACGTGCTGCCCAGCCTGGGCCGGCTCCTGGCCGGCTACCTCGGCGCGGTCGTGCTCGGCGTCGCACTCGGCACCGCGATCGGCTCCTCGCGCACGCTGCGCGGCCTGCTGGAGCCGGTGCTCGAGTTCTTCCGCGCCATCCCGTCGCCGGTGCTGGTGCCGATCCTCATGCTGTTCGCCGGCATCGGCGACGGCATGAAGATCCTCGTGATCGTCTCCGGCTGCGTGTGGCCGGTGCTGCTCAACACCGTGGAGGGCGTACGCGCCCTGGACGAGGTGCTGGGCGACACCGCCCGCAGCTACCGGATGCGCCGCCACTCCCGGCTGATCCACCTGGTGCTGCCCGGCGCCGGGCCGCAGATCGCCGCCGGAGCGCGGCAGGCGCTGTCCATCGGGATCATCCTCATGGTGATCAGCGAGATGTTCGCGGCCAGCAACGGCCTCGGCTTCACCATCATCCAGTTCCAGCGCAGCTTCGCCATCCCGCAGATGTGGAGCGGCATCATCCTGCTCGGGCTCGTCGGCATCGTCCTGTCGATGGCGTTCCGGGCAGTGGAGGCCCGGCTGCTGCGGTGGTACACAGGTTTGCGTACGGCACAGCGAGAGGGCTGAACATGACCGCCGACCCCACGGGCGCCCCCGCCCGCCCCCGCTCCGCCACGACGGCCATGCTCGACGTCCGCGGGCTGCAGAAGATCTACGAGGGGCGGGGCCGCAGCGTCGAGGCCGTCCGCGACCTGACGTTCACGGTCGCCGCCGGCGAGCTGGTCTGCATCGTCGGCCCCTCGGGCGCCGGCAAGACCACGCTGCTGAGGTGCATCGCCGGGCTGCTCGACACGACCGCGGGCGAGGTCGTGCTGGAGGGCGAGCGCGTCACCGGCCCGCCGCCCGGCATGGCCGTCGTCTTCCAGGAGTACGGCCGCAGCCTCTTCCCCTGGATGACCGTACGGCAGAACGTCGAGCTGCCGCTCAAGGAGAAGAAGGTCCCGAAGGACCGCCGGCGCCGGCTCGTCCAGGACTCCCTGGAGGCCGTCGGCCTCGCCGACGCCCAGGACGCGCACCCGTGGCAGCTCTCGGGCGGCATGCAGCAGCGCGTCGCCATCGCGCGGGCGGTCGCGTACGAGCCGCACCTGCTGCTGATGGACGAGCCGTTCGCCGCCGTGGACGCCCAGACCCGCGCCGACCTGGAGGACCTCGTCCGCTCGTTGTGGCAGCGGCTCGGGGTCACGGTGCTGTTCGTCACCCACGACATCGACGAGTCGGTCTATCTCGGACAGCGGGTCATCGTGCTGTCCAACTCGCCGACGGTCGTGCTGGAGGACGTCCCCATCGACCTGCCGGCCGAACGCGACCAGCTCACCACCCGCTCCCTGCCCCGCTTCGCCGAGCTCCGCTCCCACGTGTACGAGCTGATCCAGCTCGCCAAGTCCGGCCACCGCCCCGCCTGACCCGCGCACACCACGGCATGCCGGGGTTATGGCCGAGACGACGCGCATCACGGTGACCCCGCCGAACGAGCAGGTCGCCGAGCTCAGGAAGATCACCGACAACGTCCCCGCCTATGTGGCTTGCTGAGGCCAAGGTGCTCGCGATGTTCCAGGGGTTCCACGGCATGGGCGCCGACCGCGGGCGCTCTCGCGCGGGCGGATCGAGCCGGTGACCGCGAGGGCGGCCAAGACGTCCGCGAAGCTGCTTCAGACCGCGGGACTGCACGGTCACAAGTACGCGATCGACGTGACCGTGCCGGAGGTCGCCCTACGCCGGCCCGGACCGGTCGCCATCCTCACCTCGGACTCGACGACCTGGCCCGCTTGTGCGTCGGCCGCGTACGGCTCATCGCCCTCTGGCCGGATCCGCCGATGAACCAGCGTCATCACGCAGCCGCTCCCTCAATGCCCTGAGCTTGCGCAACCTGACAGGCGCCGGATCGTCCTCGGCCACATCAGGAAGAATTGACCTCAGCAGCTCAATTCGGCTGGAAGCGTGCTCAGGGCAACGCGTGCCAAGGATGAGGGCAGGCGTGGTCTTCTCCCTCTCCGCCTCGTGCAGCAACTTGCCCACGGCCTGATGGGAGATGCCCAAGAGGTAGCCGATGTCGCGATGGACATAGCCTCTGCGCGCCAAGTCGGCCACAGTCGTCTGCGTCACCTCCGCGGCCTGCTGCTTGGCCACCCTGGCGGCCAGGCGGGCCAGCAACGTTGCCTCCAATTCGGTGGCCACGTCCTCGTCGGCAACCGTCACCTCGAAATCGGCGTCAACCTCGGAGACATCGACGTCGAGCATCGTGGCCACGAGATCGCGAGCCATCTCCTCGGCGTGCTCCAAGCGCTTCACCTGAGTGTGGTAACCGCGCTTGAGGCCCGGCCCGCAGACGGTCAACGCCCACCAGGGGCCGCTCCTGCCGGCGGTGATGGTGTAAGTGTCGCGTTCGCTCACTGAGCCTCCTGCTCCTTCGCGGCCTCGATGAGGATGCTCTCCCAGTTCTCCAAGATTCCTTTCGCCGTCCGCTCGTTGACCTCCGCATGGCGAGGGACGGGCATCGCCTCTGAACCGGCATGCCACTTCGTGTGGCTGCCGCCTTCAGTGGAGCGCACAGGCACGCCGTATTCCTTTGCGAGCTTACGCATCCGGCGTTCTAGATCCCGCTTCCTCATCACAAAGTTTAGGCTACTTAGGTTGCAGAACTCTAGGCAACCTGAGTTGCAGAATGTCCGCAATTGAGCGATCGAAGCAGGAGCAGCCAATCGGGAAGTGGCACGTCAGGCCGGGGTGACGGTCTCCGTGGCCTCGTTCCAGCGCCATGGCACCTGGTGGCCCCGCAGGTGCACGCCGCCGATCCACCGGTCGACGCCGTTGAGCGTGACCTGGTCGGCCCGGCCGTCCAGGACCCGCGTGCCGGTCTCCGTCAGGCGCAGCCTCGTCGCCCGCGTCACCGGGCCGCCGGGCGGGTCGAGGTCGAGCAGCGGGTGAGGCCCCCGCGCCAGCCCTTGAATCCGCTCGAAGCAGGTGCGGTCGCCCATGAACACCCGCGTCTCGCGTGCCCCGGCCCGCGCGAAGGCCGTCCCCGCATCGGGCGCGCCGGCGGCGACGGCGGCCAGCATCCGCCGCTCGGCCAGCGACAGCCCGTCCCGCGTGGAGGGGTATTCGCGGCCGAGCCGGTCGAACGCCTCACCCAGGAACCGCAGCTCCCCCAGCCGGGTGGCGGCGATGCCGGCCAGGCCCTCGGGCGTCGGCGCGCGGAACGCCGCCCACGCGCGGGTGGCCAGCTCCAGCGCCGCCGGGGTCAGCCGGGCGCACGCCTTCGTGGCGGGCAGCTCGCGCAACTGCTCGGCGGTGAGCTGGCCGAGGCCGCCGAACCGGGCGATCCCGGGGTATTCGCCGATGCAGATCAGCGTCACCCGCCCGGCGGGCACCCCGAGGGCGGCCAGGCGGGCGAGGATCTCGACGATCTGGAGCTGGTCGTACAGGTCGGCCTCGAACCACAGGACGTACTCGCCGTCGCGGTTGTCCTCCACGGCCTGGTCGCGTTCGGCGAAGGCGCGCATCGTCGCCTCGCGCTCGGCGCTCCGACCGGCCGTGAGGTAGTCGACGCGCAGGCGGCGCAGCTCGGCCGGCGCGACCTCCGGCACCGGGCCCTCGTGCAGGACGTCGCGCCAGTAGACCACGCGCCGGGCGAGCCCGGTGCCCGGCACGTCGGTGGCGTCGCCGTTGCTGAGATGCAGCGCCTCGGGCAGCCGGGCGTCCGGCGCGCTCTCGGTCATGGTCGCCTCCCGTCGGTGCACTCAGAGTACGCGCGTACAAGGACGGGCTGCCGCTGCCGTGAGCGGGCGCCGGCCTCAGGCGTGGAAGGTCTCCTTCGCCATCCGGCGCAGGCGGCTCTCGTCGATGTCGTGGCCGAGCCCCGACTGCGTCAGCGGGACGGCGATGACGCCCGCGTTCGCCCCCACGATCGGGGTGACGAGCTGGTTCTGGCGGGGCGGCTGGGTGACGTCGCAGGGCAGCGTGCAGCCGGGCAGGCTGGCGACGGCCACGGTGGCCGCCCTGGCCAGCCCCATCCCCTGGCCACCCGCGCATTGGATGTCCCAGCCGGCCGCCGCCGCCCGGTCGTGGGCGCGGCGGGCCTCGGTCAGTGACGGGAACGCCGTGGGCCGCAGCAGCAGCACCCGCGCGGCCCGTACGGTGAGGAAGTCGTCGAGCTCGGCCGTGGAGGCGACCTCGACGGCCACGGAGGCCGTCACCTGGTCCTGGAGCGTGGCGTGGGCGTAGACGTCGCCGGCGGCGAACGGCCGCTCGATGACCTCCAGGCCGTAGGAGTCGAGGGCGACGAGCTGGCCTTGCTCGGTGTAGGCGTTGCCGCAGTCGACGGCGAGGGTCAGCGCGGGGTAGGCGGCCCGGACGGCCCGCACCGGCTCGACGTCCCAGCCGGGCCGCACGTCGAGCGTGACGTGCCCGTAGCCGGCGCAGACCTGCTGGTTGACCCGGCTGACCAGGCTCTCCGTGGACGGGTCGGGCGACAGGCGGACGGTGGCCATCAGGGAGGTGCGCGTGCCGCCGATCGCCTCGGCGAGCGGCACGCCGCGCATCCTCGTCCACAGGTCCCAGCAGGCCATGTCGACCGCCGGGTCGCCGCTCGGGACGGCGTCGGGGTGCTCCCAGTCGACGCCGATGAGCAGGGCGGCCAGCGTCTCTTCCAGCTTCGACCAGGTCTTGGGCTGAGGGGAGAGCGCTTCGCCCCACCCGGTCATGCCGCCTTGGTCGGTGAGCTTCACGAGCAGGGTCTCCGACCTCCTGCCGTACGGCAGGACGAGCCGGAAGACCTCGAGCTCACGCACTCGCGGCATGTACCCCCCTCTTACGGCCCACTCAGGGCGCGGTCACTTCCATAGTGCCTGCTGCGCGGGAGCGCACCAAACGCGGGGCCAGCGCGAACGCCAGCACGGCCAGCGCCACGGCAGTGAGCAGACCGGCCGCGTAGCTGCCGCCGGAGGCGGTGAAGATCGCGCCGCTGCCGGCGACGGCCACCACGGTGAAGACCGACTCGCCGACGCCCACGGCCGCGCTGTTCTGGCCCTCCTCCCCCGGCGCGGACATCTCCAGCACCAGCACCGACACCGTCGGGTGCAGCATGCCGATGCCGAGCCCGGCGACCGCCATGGCCACGTGCGCGAGCACCAGCGGCACCGTGTCCACCAGCACGAGCGTCACCAGCCCGAGGCCGGTCGCGAGCAGGGCGGCTCCGCCGCGGACGGCGAGCAGGTTGCTGATCCGGCCGCGGCCCTTGAGCCAGGAGCCGGTGGACCAGCCGAGCGCGCCGATCGTGAGGACGATGCCGGCGGCGGTGGCGCTGAGCCCGCGCTCGTTGATGAGCATGAGGGGGATCAGCACCTGGGCGGCGGTGAGCGAGCCGAACGCCAGTCCGCGCAGCACCGGCGCGGTCGGCAGGCCGGGGGCTGCCCGCAGCGAGCCGGCCGGCAGCAGCCGGGGCAGGGCCACGGCCAGCAGGACGACGCCCGCCGCGAGCAGGGGCAGGCCGGCCAGCTGCAGGGCGCTGCCGTACTGGATGAGCGCGGCGGCCACCGCCGTCACTGCGGCCCAGATCAGCTTGCGGCCGAGAGCGGGGGCCGGTGCGGCCTCCGAGGAGCCGGAGCCGGAGCCGGAGCCGGAGCCGAGGTCGCGGCCGGTGGTGCCGCGCCAGAGCAGCAGCGCCGACGGCACGACGATGAGCGAGACGCCGAGGAAGATCCACCGCCAGTCGGCGTTCTGCACCACGAACCCGGCGATCGCCGGCCCCACCATCGACGGCACCACCCACGCGGCCGAGAACAGCGCGAACACCTTCGGATGCAGCGCGGCGGGGTAGACACGGGCGACCAGCACGTACAGGGCGACCTGGGTGGCCCCGGCGCCGAGCCCCTGCACGAACCGCCCGGCCACGAACACCTCCATGGTCGGCGCGAACCCCGCCAGCAGCAGCCCGGCCACGAACGTCACCACTCCGGCCGTGATCGGTTCGAGCGGTCCGCGCCGGTCGCTCCACCGCCCGCCCAGCACGGTCGCGATCACGCCGGCCGCCAGGGTGGCGCTGAAGGCCAGGTTGTACAGGGGCATGCCGTCCAGCTCGCGGGCCACCACCGGCATGGCCGTGGCCACCGCCATCGCCTCGAACGCGAGCAGGGTCACGATGGCCACGAGCCCGAAACTCAGCGCCCGGTACGGCGCCGACACCACGCCGGTCGCGGCCGGCGTCTTCTCAACAGTCGTCGTCATGCCGGTCACGCTAGGGCGAAGGCACAGCTCACCGCATCGGCCGCTGGTCCTAGCCGCCTCTCGGCACTTGGACCTAGATCAGGCGCAGGGTCACGCGCCGGGCATGCGCTGTTCGAGGCCGTCGAGCAGCAGCTCCAGCCCGTACATGAAACGGTTCTCGCCGTCGTCGGCGACCAGCTCGTCGATGTGTCGGCGCAGGTGCGGGAAGGTGGAGGCGGGCAGTGCGCGGTAGTAGGTGGCGATCTGGCCGGAGAACCGCTCGAAGTACTCCTGCGGATCGCTCATCCCGGCGGCGCGCATCCTGGCCCGGTGCAGGGAGCCCTCGTAGGCGTCGCCGATGAGGTAGAGGGAGAGGCGGTCCAGGACCAGCGACGCCTCCCTCGGGTCCATGCCGGCCTCGATGAGCAGCCCGTAGACGAACTCGCCCGTGCGCAGGGAGTTGGGGCCGGTGGGGATGCTCGCCAGCGCCGCACGTGCCACGTCGGAGTGGCTGCCGAGCACGCGGTGCACCTCCAGGCAGTACGCGCGCAGCTGCTCCTTCCAGCGGGCCGGGTCGCGCTCGGGCAGCCTGATCTCGCCGAGCACCCGGTCGTAGATCAGCTCCAGCAGCTCCTCCTTGTTCGCGACGTGCGCGTACAGGGACGCCGGGCCGGTGTCGAGCTCCTGCGCGACGCGTCGCATGCTGAGCGCGTCGAACCCCTCGGCGTCCAGGATCCCCAGCCCGGCCTCGACGATGAGGTCCTGGCTGAGCTGCCGCTTGGGCTGCGGCTGCCGGCGTGACTTGCGCCAGGGAGGCACGGGCACGTCGTCGGTCGTCCTCGTCCGGTCCATACCGAACACTGTACTTGACACGAACGGTGTTCGCCTCTAAAACGGTGTTCGTGACGAACACCGTTCGTTCGATAGAACACCGTTTCATCCATCAGGAGTTACCAAGATGACCGTCACCGCCTCCCAGGAGACAGGCGAGGCCCAGGGCTACCGGTGGCGATGGGTCGCGCTCTTCGTGATCCTCGCCGCCGAAGTCATGGACCTGCTCGACGCCCTGGTCACCACCATCGCCGCCCCCACCATCCAGCGCGATCTGGGCGGGAGCGACAGCCTCGTGCAGTGGCTCGGCGCCGGCTACACCCTCGCCATGGCCGTCGGCCTCATCACCGGCGGCCGGCTCGGCGACCTCTACGGCCGCAAGCGCATGTTCCTCATCGGCGCCTTCGGCTTCACCGCGGCCTCGCTGCTGTGCGGCATCGCCGGCAGCCCGGAGATGCTGATCGCCGCACGCGTGCTGCAGGGCCTGTTCGGCGCCGTGATGCTGCCCCAAGGGCTGGGCCTGATCAAGGAGATGTTCCCGCCGCACGAGATGGGCAAGGCGTTCGGCATGTTCGGGCCGGTCATGACCATCTCGTCGGTCGGCGGCCCGGTGCTGGCCGGCTGGCTCGTCGACGCCGACTTCTTCGGCACCGGCTGGCGCATGATCTTCCTGATCAACCTCCCGCTCGGCCTGGCCGCCGCGCTCGCCGGGATCCGCTTCCTGCCCGAGTTCCGCCTGTCCAACGCCACCCGGCTCGACCTCGGCGGCGTCGGGCTGGTCTCGCTCGCCGCGCTGCTGCTCATCTACCCGCTCATCCAGGGGCGCGAGCTGGGCTGGCCCTGGTGGACGTTCGCGTCCATGGCCGCCTCGTTGGTGGTCTTCGCCGTGTTCGCCCGGTACGAGTCCCGCCGCACCGCCTCCGGCAGGGACCCGCTGGTCGTCCCCGGCCTGTTCCGCAAGCGCGCCTTCACCGGCGGGCTCGTCGCCGGCCTCGCCTTCTTCACCGGCATGATGGGCTTCGGCCTGGTCTTCGCCCTCTACACCCAGATGGGGCTCGGCTTCACGCCGCTCAAGGCGGGCCTCGCCGGGCTGCCGCAGGCCATCGGCGGCGTCGTCGGCTTCGGCCTGGCGATGGCCGGGCTGCAGGAGAAGCTCGGGCGCGGGCTGCTGCAGATCGGCGCGACCGTGATGGCGGCGGGCGCCGCCGTGCTCGCGCTCACCATCCACTTCGCCGGGCTCGACGTCACCGTCTGGCAGCTCGCCCCCGGCCTCGGCCTCGTCGGCATCGGCATGGGACTCACCATGGCGCCGTTCTTCGACATCGTGCTCGCCGGCGTCGAGCCGCACGAGTCCGGCTCGGCGTCCGGGACGCTGACCGCCGTGCAGCAGCTCGGCGGCGCGCTCGGCAGCGCCGTGCTGGGGACGCTGTTCTTCAACCTGCTCGCCGCCCGGTGGGGGTTCGGCGACGCGATGGAGGTCACCGTGTGGGTCGAGGTCGGGCTGCTGGTGCTGACGTTCGCGCTGTCGTTCCTGATGCCGCGGCGCGCCCGTCCCGACCAGGAACCCGCCCACTGAGCCCCGCCGGCCATGAGGACGGCAGGGCGGACGGCAGGGCGGCCTGATCAGGCTCCGAGATTGTGCTCCGCCCACCGGCCGAGGTCGCGGCGCTCGATCGCCGCCGCCATCAGGCCGGGGAAGGCGTCGGGGGTGCAGGCGAACGCCGGCACCCCCATCGCGGCCAGCGCGGCGGCGTTCTCGTGGTCGTAGAAGGGCGCCCCCTCGTCGGACAGCGCCAGCAGCACGATCACCTGGACGCCGGCCTCGGTCATCGCGGCCACCCGGCGCAGCATCTCCTGCCGGACACCGCCCTCGTACAGGTCGCTGATCAGGACGAAGATCGAGTCGGCCGGACGGGTGACGAGGCCCTGACAGTAGGCGATGGCCCGGTTGATGTCGGTGCCGCCGCCGAGCTGGGTGCCGAACAGCAGCTCCACCGGGTCGTGCAACTGGTCCGTGAGGTCCACCACCGCCGTATCGAACACCACGAGCGACGTCCGCAACGACCTCATCGAGGCCAGCACCGCCCCGAACACGCTCGCGTACACCACCGACGCCGCCATCGACCCGCTCTGGTCGACGCACAGCACGACCTCCCGCTGCACCGCCCGCCTGCGCCGGGCGTAGCCGACCAGCCGGGACGGGACCACGGTGTTGCGGTCGGGCAGGTAGTGCTTGAGGTTCGCCCGGATCGTACGGTCCCAGTCGATGTCGGCCGCCCGCTTCGGGCGGTGCGTGCGCGCCGAGCGGTCGAGCGCGCCCGCCACCGCCGCCCGCGTCCGCTGCGCCAGCCGGCGCTCCAGCTCCGCCACCACCGTGCGGACCACCGCCCGCGCCGACTCCCGGGCCTGGTCGGGCATCACCTTGTTGAGCGCGAGCAGGGTGCCGACCAGGTGCACGTCGGGCTCCACGGCCTCCAGCATCTCCGGCTCCAGGAGGAGCCTGGTGAGGTTGAGCCGTTCGATCGCGTCCTTCTGCATCACCTGGACGACCGTGGCGGGGAAGTACGTCCGGATGTCGCCGAGCCAGCGCGCCACGCGCGGGGCCGACGCCCCCAGCCCGCCCTCCCGGCCGCCGCCGGTCCCTGCCCCGCCGCCCTCGCCGTGGTCGTAAACGGCGGCGAGGGCGGCGTCCATGTGGGCGTCGTCCCCCTGCAGCCCGAACCCGACCCCGTCGGCGTCCCCGCCCCCCAGCACCAGCCGCCAGCGCCGCATCCGCTCGTCGTTCATCGTTCTCCCTCGGTCGTGCGGGCGGGTGTGCGGCCGATGATCGACAGGACGGTGGCGACGGCGCCGGCCGCGCGGCGGTCGTCCAGGTCGTGAGCGTCGCCCCGGTCCCGCTCGTGTCCCGCCGAGCGCAGACGCTGGCCGATCGAACGGCGCTCCGGGGCGGCGAACGCGCCGAACGTACGGCGCAGCAGCGGCAGCACGTCGGTGAACTGGTCGCCGGACAGCCCGGTGAGCCAGCCGTCCACCAGCGAGAGCAGCCTCGGGTCGTGCACCAGCAGCAGGCCGCCCCCGCTCAGGAAACCCTCCACCCAGGACGCGGCCCGCGCCGGCGCCTGCCCGCGCGACATGGCCCGGGACATGCGGTCGCCGGCGTCGTCGAGCTCACCGCAGTCGAGGAGGATGCGGGTGAGCCGACCCTCGATGAGGCCGTGCAGATCCTGCCGGTCGCTGAGCCCCCGCAACGTCGCCAGCCAACGCTCCCGCTCACCCTCGGCCCGCCCGGCGGGCTCCGCATCTGGAACGGGCTCCGTGTGTTCGGCGAGGAGGGCGACGGCGGCGTGGACGGCGTCGATGTGTTTGAGCAGGTCGGCCGCGGCGTCGTCGTCCAAGCCGGTCACGGCGACCGGCAGCCCGATCCGGATCCGGTCCAGCATCGAGCGGACGATCACCGCCAGCCCCTCGGCCGGCGTGCCGCGTACGTCGCCGTACCGGTGGGCGCGGACCATCGCGGGCAGCGCCGCCATGAGGTGCGTGACGTCGGTGTCCAGGGCGGCCCGCGCCGACAGCGCCGCCAGCACGGCGGGCAGCGCCTCAGGCAGCTCGGCCAGCAGGCACTGCTCGACCAGCGCCGTCAGCTCCGCCAGCGCCGCCGAGCCGCCCCCGGCGCGGTCGGCGGCCCGCCGCGTGGCCGCCGCGGCGACGGTGGTGCCGAGCGCGGCGTGCTCGATGAGCGCGAGGTCGTGCTCCGGCCGCCACCGCAGGGTCCACGTCTCGCGGAAGGTGCCCTTGCCGCGCGCCTGCCCCGGCGTGCCCCAGCCCACCTCCAGCAGCCGCAGCCGGTGCAGCAGGTGGCTGCGTTCGAGGTCGAGTGGCTTGCGCAGGTCGAGATCGAGCTCGCGGTCGAGCGCCTCGGGCCGCAGCCGCAGCCGCCGCTGCTGGTCGCGCAGGTCGCGCTGGAGCGGCACCATCGGCACGCCGTCCGGGACGCGGCCGATCCGGTCGCCGACGACCAGCCGCCGCTGGATCAGCTCCACCGCCAGGTCGTCGCCCTCGCACAGGACGGCCCGCGTCGCCTCGGTGACCTCGCTCAGCCCGGCCAGGGGCCGGCCGCGGAGCGCGGCCAGGCTCTCGGCGAGCCGTACGGACTCGATGACGTGCGCGGACGACACCGCGAGCCCCTCGTCGCGCAGCACCCCGGCCGCCTCGGCCAGCCACCGCTCCACCGGCCGGTCGGGCACCGTGAACAGGTGGTGGTACCAGCCCGGCGAGGTGACGCCCGCGCCGTAGCCGCTCCAGGAGGCGAGCCGGCCGTAGGTCCACGGCACCCAGGTCAGCTCCGCCTTCACCTTGGGCAGGCCGCGCAGCAGCGCGTTGTCGGCCGCGGCGGACGGCTGCGGGCCGGCGAGCGCGGGCACGTGCCAGGCGCCGCAGACGACCGCGACGCGGGTGTGGCCCTGTTTGAGCGCGGCGCGGATGGTCCTGCGCATGTGGGCCTCGCGCCTGGCCTCCCGCTCGCCGGGCACGTGGCCATCGCGTACGGCGGCCATGGCCTCGGCGATCACCTCGAACCACGGCGCCGCCGACCCGTGTGCGGGCGCGTGTGCCGGCGCATGTGCCTGCGCGTCGCCGCCGAGCCCGGACCGGTGCTCGACGACGTCCTCCCACCAGCGTTCCGGGTCGTCGTAGCCGGCCGCGGCGGCCAGCGTGCCGATGGGATCGGCCGGCCGCGCGTCGGGCGGCTCGTCCTCGCCGCCATCCCGCGGCTCCTCGGCCAGGGTGTGCGCGGCCGGCAGGTCGCAGAAACGTACGGGCACGCCGGCCGACACCCCGTACAGGATCGCCTGCCACTCCGGCGAGAACCCGGCGAACGGCCAGAACGCCGCCCGCGACGGCGCCCCCGGCACGTGCGCCAGCAGCGCGACGGGCGGGTGGAGGCCGGGGGCGTGCCGGACGAGCGCGTCGGCCTCGGGCGGCCCCTCGATGAGGATCGCGTCGGGACGCAGGCGTTCGAGCTCGGCGCGGACGGCCCTGGCCGAGCCCGGCCCGTGGTGGCGGACGCCGAGCACCGTCACGCGCGCCTCCCCCACCGCGAGGACTCCGGATGCGGTCATGTGGCCTCGCGGCAGGCTCGGTAGAAGTCGCGCCAGTCGGAGCGCTCGCGTACGACGGTCTCCAGGTATTCGCGCCACACCACCCGGTCGGACACCGGCTCCTGCACCACGGCCCCGACGATGCCCGCGGCGACGTCGGCCGGGCGCAGGACGCCGTCGCCGAAGTGGGCGGCGAGCGCGATGCCGCTGGTCAGCACGGAGATGGCCTCGGCCGTGGACAGGGTGCCGCTCGGCGACTTGAGCTTGGTGCGCCCGTCCTCGGTGACGCCCATGCGCAGCTCGCGGAAGACCGTCACCACCCGCCGGATCTCCTCCAGCCCCGTGGCCGTCTCCGGCAGCTCCAGCGAGCGCCCGAGCTGGGCGACGCGCCGGGCGACGATGTCGACCTCCTCCTCGGCGGTCGCCGGCACCGGCAGCACGACCGTGTTGAAGCGGCGGCGCAGCGCGCTGGACAGCTCGTTGACGCCGCGGTCGCGGTCGTTGGCGGTGGCGATGACGTTGAAGCCGCGTTCGGCCTGCACCTCGCGGTTGAGCTCGGGGATCGGCAGCGTCTTCTCCGAGAGCACGGTGATCAGCGCGTCCTGGACGTCGGACGGCATGCGGGTCAGCTCCTCGACCCTGGCGATGCGTCCCTCGGCCATGGCCCGCATGACGGGCGACGGGGTGAGCGCGTCGAGCGAGGGGCCCTCGGCCAGGAGGCGGGCGTAGTTCCAGCCGTAGCGTACGGCCTCCTCGGCGGTGCCGGCCGTGCCCTGCACGAGCAGCGTGGAGTCGCCGCTGACGGCGGCGGCGAGGTGCTCCGACAGCCAGGTCTTGGCCGTGCCCGGCACGCCGAGCAGCAGCAGCGCGCGGTCGGTGGCGAGCGTGGCGACGGCGACCTCGACGATGCGGCGGGGGCCGATGTACTTGGGGGTGACGCGGTCGCCGTCGCCCAGCACGTAGGTGGTGACCGCCCACGGCGACAGCCGCCAGCCGGGCGGTCGCGGCCGGTCGTCGTCCTTGGCGAGGAGGGCGAGCTCCTCGGAGTACTGGTCTTCCGCGTGCGGGCGCAGAACGGTCATGGGTGCTCCTTCGTCGGTCTCATGACCGGGGCGCTGTCGGGCATCTCGGGCAACAACTCCTTGTGCAGGTCGGCACGGAACCGCAGCAGGGCCGCGACCTGCTGGATCGGCTCGACCGGCGAATAGCTCTCGGCCAGCGGGAACAGCGCGGGGTCGATGTGCTCGCCGGCCAGCTTGACCAGCTCGCCGAGGTTCCACGGCTGCGTGGCCGCCACCTTGACGATCTTGTGGAGGACGGCCGTGGCCAGCTCCTCCTTCCACGGGGACGACACGCCGCCGAGCACCATGATGAGCTGGCTGTCGGGTTCGTGGCCGCGTACGAAACCGGCCGCCAGGTCCTGCTGCTCCTGAGGCGGCAGCGACACCAGCAGGTCCGCGATCGGGTCCCAGCCGAACATCGCCCGCGCCCACTCGGGATCGCGCTGGAGCACGGCGGCGCGTACCCAGGCGGTCCTGACCTCGGCGTCCCAGTCGGGAACGCGCATGGCCAGCAGCCGCTCGGGCGGGTGGCCCCATGCCGCGAGGGGGGCGCGGGAGATGAGCTGCTGGAGCCACCAGGCGCGTTCGCCGAGGCCGCGCGGGGGTTTCGGACGGATGCCGTCGCGTTCCATCGCCTTGTCGCACGCCTGGGGCGCCTCGATGACGATGAGGTCGCCGGTGACGGTGACGCACGCACGCAGCCGCTCGGCCATGCGCCGCGCCATGCGGGAGGCGGGAAGGCGGGTGAGGAGGTTGGCGGCGCTCTGGCGCACCTCGCGGCGGCGGTCGTCGAGCGCGGCCTCCAGGAACGGCTCGTCGGCCATGCTCAGCCCGTCGGCCAGCAGCGCCACGAACTCGGCCCGGTCGTCCGGGGTCTCGCGCTCCCACGTGCTCTCCAGCAGCAGCCTGGCCGCGCCGGGGTCGGCCGCGCGCAGTTCCCGCAGGTGGGCGCGGCGGTCGCCGGGGCCGCCGAGCTCCCACGTCTCGCCCGTGGGCTCGGCCAGCAGGTATGCCCACGCCGGGTTGAGCCCGGCCAGCCACCTGCCGCGCCGCCCGGCCAGCACGCCGAGGTGCACCCGGATGGAGCCGTCGCGCCGGCCGCGGTCGAGCAGGTCGGGCAGCATGCGCGGGGGGACGCGGCACCCCGTCGCCGCCGCCGCGGCCAGCCACTCGGGCAGCAGCCGCTCGTGCTCGCCGCCCAGGATGCGGGCCAGCCGCTCGGCCGCCCGCCGTCCGACGGCCGGGCGGTCCTCGCCGGGCGCGGGCTCCGGCGGCGCCAGCGGGCCGAGCCGCCGGCCCGCCCGCAGCCGCGCCACCTCGACGGCCGCGTCCTCCAGCAGCACGCCGTGGTAGGGCCGCCGATCGGTGCCCACAAGCGCCGCCGACGTCAACTCCTCCCACCGACTCACCGCGCCGCCCTCCACGACTCCTCCCAGCCGCTCAGGCACCGCCCCGGCGGCTCCTCCCAACCGGCCGCTCTCGTCGCGCCGCTCGTTCGCGGGATGGCGCCGCCCGTCGTACGTGGTCACAGGAGCACCGCCGTTCCTTCGTCGTCCCAGGTGGTGAGGGGGCGCAGGCCGTGCGGTGTCCATTCGGCCGCCACCGTGAGCGGGCGGCCGCCCGACACCGCGAGCAGGCGCCAGGGGTCGCGGGTGGCGGGGTGCAGCGGGAGCCCGCCGATCGCGGCCCGCTCGGGGACGACGCCCGCCAGCACCACCGGCCACGACTCGACCCAGGGGTCCTCGGCCACGGCGCGGGCGACCTCCTCCAGCGCCTCCTCGGGCGGCACGCCGGGCGGCGGCCCGGCGGCCGGGACGGTGCCGTGGCGGTCGGCGACCAGGGCCCGCAAGGGGGCCGCGCCGGGGTAGAAGGCGACGTCGGCGTCGAGGGTGACGCCCGTGACCAGGGAGGCGTCCAGCGGCTGGCCCGGCGGCGCGAACGACAGCACCAGCGCGGCACGACCGGTCCGCCGCCCGCGCAGCCACACCCGGCGCGCGGTCAGGCGGTCCTGCACCTCGTCGCGGCGGCCCAGGACGTCCCAGTGGTCGCGGAGGGCCGGGCCGGACAGCACCTCCTCCCGCGTGACGGGGAACCCGGCGCGGATGAGGACGGTACGGGCCAGCGGAGCGGGCAGCTCGGCGCGCCGGCGGTAGGCGACGGCGAGCAGGTTGATCAGCGCGTACTCGGCCAGGAGCCGGCCGGGCCAGTCGTCGCCCGCCCGCACCTGGGCCAGTCGCGACACCATGCCCGCGACGCCGGGGGCCTGGGCGTCGATGAGGCGCTTGGCCAGGCCGTCCCACTCGTGCTCGGCCGCTGCCGCGAGCCCCTGCCTGACCTGGTCGGCCAGCCACCGCTCCAACTCGGCCAGCCCCGCGCCCACCCGCCCATGCCGCACGGACTCCGCCCCGGCCCGCCGCTCCGGCCCGGTCCCCGCCTCTTCGGCCCGCCGCTCGGGCCCGGTCCCCGCCTCTTCGGCCCGCCGCCCCGGCCCGGCTCCGGGCCTGGCGGGCTGCCGCGCGGCCCCCGGCTCGGGCCCAGTGAGGGGCCCCGGGGGACGGGTTGGTGTTGCTCGGGCGGTGCGGGCGGTGAGCCACTCCGCTGCCCATTCCGGGGCCGGGTCTCCCTCCGGAACCGCGTCACCCGCCCACAGCAGCAACAGCCCGAGCGCGTGCTTGCAGGGGAACTTCCGGCTGGGGCAGGTGCAGCGGTAGGCGGGCCCGCTCAGGTCGACGCACGCCAGGTAGGGCTCGGCGCCGCTGCCGCTGCACGCGCCGTAGAGAAGCACGCCGGCCACGCCGCGCACCTGCCATTTGCCCGGCGACGCCACGCCCTGCGCGGCCTTGCCTGAGGCGGCGTCGGGGGCGAGGGCGAGCACCTGATCACGGCTCCACCGTTCGATCACTTGCCGCAGACTAGCCACTCCGACCGACATTTCGCGGCCCCCTAGACTCGGCCGGGTGGAGCTCAAGACCTACCCCGACGGGCCGTCCGTCCGCGTCGCCGACGAGGCCGCCGCCCTGGCCGCCGCCCTGGCCGCCGGCCTGCCCGGACAGCTCGTCCTCGACGGCACCCGTTTCCTGCGCAGGGACGTCACCGGCGCCCCTGTCGCGTTCGTCGAGCGCCCGCCCGTGGCCGCCGCACTGGACCTGCTCCCCCACCCGGAGGGCGGGTGGTTCCGGGAGACCTGGCGCACGGGGGTGACGTTCGAGCCGCCCGGCTACTCGGGTCCCCGCGCCACCGCGACCGGCATCTACTTCCTCCTCAATCCGGGCGAGGAGTCCGTGCCGCACGTGGTCAGGTCGGACGAGGTCTGGCTGTGGCACCGCGGCGGCCCGCTGGAGCTGACGATCGGCGACGCCACGGTGATCCTGGGCCCGCGGGTCGAGGACGGCGAGGTTCCGCAAGCCGTCGTCCCCGGCGGCGTCGTGCAGTCGGCCCGTCCCGCGGCCGGTGAGGCGGTGCTGGTGAGCTGCGTCGTCTCCCCGGGCTTCGACTTCGCCGACTTCACGGCCTGACGCCGGGGCCCGGGGGCACGGTTCAGCCGAGGCCGGTCCAGGCCGTCAGGCCCGCCCTCGTGCCGCGCCGGCACAGGCGGGCCAGCGACTCGCGTTCGAGCTGGCGCACCCAGTGCGGGGTCACGCCCATCCGGTCGGCGATCTGGCGCGGGGTGTGCTCGTCCTGGCCGGCCAGGCCGAAGCGCATCCGTACGATCATCGCCTGCCGCGGGGCCAGCCCGGCCACCAGCTCCGTCAGCACGTCCTTCAGCGCCTCCCGCTCGGCGCTCTCCACAGGGGCGGGGCCGCCGGGGTCCTCGACGAGGTCGCCCGGCGCCAGGTCGAGGCTGACGCAGCCCTGGGAGATCCGCCGCAGCAGGACGAGCTTGGCGGCCTTCTCGCCGAGGTGGGCGGCCAGCTCGTCCTCGGTGGGGGTGCGGCCGAGGCGCTGCGCGACCTCGCTCTCGGCCCGCGCCAGCCTGCCGAGCTCGTCCTGGACGCCGATCGGCAGCCGCATGGTGTGCGCGTACTCCAGTCCCTGCTGGATGTACTTGCGGATCCACCAGGTGGCGCAGGTGGCGAAGCGGTGGCCGCGGGTGTGGTCGAAGCGTTCGACGGCCTCGATGAGGCCCAGGTTGCCGTCCTGGACGACATCGGCCCAGGACATGCCGCGGTAGGCGTACCGTTTGGCGACGGCGACCACGAGGCGCAGGTTCGCCCGGATCAGGTGCTCCCTGGCGGCCTGGCCGTCGGCGGCCAGCTCCTCCAGGCCGGGCCGGGCGCCGCCGGCGGCGAGCAGGCGGGCGGCGGACCTGCCGGCCGCGACGCGCCCGGCCAGCGCGAACTCCTCCTCGGCGGTCAGCAGCGGCGTTCGGCCGATGCGCGCCAGGTAGTCACCGAGCTGGTCGGCCTGCGGTCCGGTGTCGTGTGCCGTACGGGAGCCGTCGGACCCCACGATGCTCATCTCAGCCTCCTGATCGCTCCGGCTCCCATGACACCGCGGGGGCGGGTGGCGGGCCCAGCGGCGAAAGTCCTCTCCTTGGGTGACCTCCGGCAAGTACATGGCCGGGTCGTAGGCTGGCGGGCATGTCGCCGCTCGTGCTCTTCGACCTGGACCGGACCCTTCTCGACCTGGATGCGGCGGTGGCCCGGTGGGCCGCCGAGCTGGCGGAGGAGCGGGGGCTCGGGCCGGAGGCGGCCGGGCTGATCACGGCGCTGGACGCGGAGGCGCGTACGGACCGGGCGCGGTTCTTCGACGGGGTGCGGCGGCGGTTCGGGCTGCCGGAGCCGGCGGCCGAGCTGTGGGAGGCGTTCCGGCGGCGGCTGCCCTCGCTGGTGGACTGCTATCCGGGGGTCCGCGAGGCGCTGGCGGAGCTGCGCGCCGGCGGCTGGCGGGTGGGGATCGCCACGAACGGCTCGGGTGAGCGCCAGCTCGCCAAGATCCGGCGGACCGGGCTCGACAGGCTGATCGACGGTTACGCGATCTCCGGCGCGGAGGGCGTGCACAAGCCGGCGGCGGAGCTGTTCGCGATCGCGGCCCGGCGCTGCGGGGCGGACCTGGCGGCCGGCGGCTGGATGGTGGGCGACGACCCGGCCACGGACGTCGCGGGCGCGAGGGCGGCCGGGCTGCGCAGCGTGTGGATCGACCACGGGGTCTGGCCGGTGGACGCGAACGTGGCCGACCATGTGGTCGGCCACGTGCTGGCGGGTGTCTCTGTCGTGCGGGAGGCCGGCTCCGGGACCGGAGCGGGCGGCCCGGCTACCTGAGCCACGCGTTCTCGCGGACGATCCGCAGGTTGCCGAGGCCGAGGGTGGCGCCGGCGTTCGCGAGGGCCAGGCCGATCAGGACGATCGCGTAGATGATGTGCTCGTCCATGAACGGGTTGGTGGTGAGGGGCAGCTCGGCGGCCCACATGAGCACCAGCATCACGGTCCCTGCGACGGCCGCGATCCGCGTGCCGACCCCGAGGATCAGGGCGGCGCCGACGCCGAGCAGGCCGAGCATGAACAGCCAGTCCACCCAGACCTGTCCGGCCAGGGCGCTGAAGAAGCCGCCGAGCGCGTTCTCGCCGGTGCCCTTGAGGAAGCCGGTGGTGGGGCTGCCTCCGTTGATCCAGGCCTTGGCCGCCGGGGTGGCGAAGCCCCAGCCGAACGTCTTGTCCAGGAAGGCCCACAGGAAGACCCAGCCGATCGAGATGCGGGCGGCGGCCCAGACGTAGTCCACGGGGCGGCGTGCTCTTCCGGTGGCGGCGTGGGCCCCGGTGGCGTGCTTGCTGACGACGGTGGCGGTCATGACGGCGTCCTTTCGTGGAGATCGCTTCGTGTTCCCGTACCTCAAGGACATCGCTTCACACGGCTTTGACGCAGAGCCGTACGGCCCGCCCGGCAGGGGCCTTTGGTCCTCACTCCGGGCCGGCCGCTACAGCAGGGGCGGCATGGCGACGAGGTCGTCCACGTCACAGCGCACGTCCGCGACCACGTCGATGACGCCCTCCACCGCCCGCAGCCGCTCCACGAGCGCGATCACCTGCGAGCGCCTTTCGGCCGCGCCTGCGACGCGCACCACGCCCCGGTCGATCTCCACCGTGTACGCCCCCCGCTCGGGCAGCAGGGCCCGCACGTCGGCCGCCAGCTCCTCCCCCGGCCGGGTGAAGACGCGCAGGACGTCCCGCTGGTGCAGGGTGCCGACGATCCTGCCGGTGTCGGGGTCGACCACGGGAAGCTGCTTGATGTGCCTGTCGTGCATCAGCCGGGCCGCCACCCGGACCGGGTCACGGGGCGCGACGGTGATCGCCGGCGAGGTCATGAGCCGGGCGGCCGTGACCGCCGCCGCCTTCTCGTGCTCCGCCCGCTGCCGGCGCGACTCGTAGATCGAGATGCTGTGGCGCACCGGGTCGGTCTCCTTCATGAGGAGGTCGTCCGCGGTGACCACGCCCACGGGACGCCGCTCGGCGTCGATGACGGTGACGGCGCCGACCGCGAACCGCCTCATCGCGGCCACGATGTCGGCGAACGACGCGTCCTGCCTGACGGCGATGGCCACACGTCCCATGAGGTCCTTGACTTCGATTGCCATGGTCTTCCCACCTCGCTTTCCCCTCCTACGCTCCGCTACCCGTGGACGTGCCCGTCACCGGCGAACGTCCCAGGCCGGTGGTGGCTTAAGTCCTCTGCGCGGGGACATCTGCCCGCGGAGCGCGTACGACGGCCACCGTGCAGCGGGCGTGGTGCAGGACGCCGCGGCTGACCGAGCCGAGCAGCGCCGCGCCGAACGGCCCGTGCCCTCGGGAGCCGACCACCACCAGGTCGGCCTCGGCGGAGGCCGCGGTGAGCGCGTCCACCGGGTGGGCGAACCTGACGATCTCCTCGACCTCCAGGTGCGGGTAGCGGTCGCGGAAGGCCATCAGCCGTTTCTGGACGACCCGGTGCCGCGCGGCGCACACCTCGTCGAGGTCGCGGGCGATCTCCGGCGCGAAGGCGTGCACCACCTGGAGGCCGCTGCCGCGCAGGTCCGCCTGCTGGAAGGCGTAGGCGAGCGCGGGCTCGGACGTGGGCGAGTCGTCCACGCCGGCCACGATCCGGCCCTGCCGGGGCCGCCGCTCGCCGCGTACGACGACGACGGGGCACGGCGCCTGCCCGGCCACCTGCGCGCTGACGGAGCCGAGCAGCGTCCCGGCGAAGCCGCCGAGCCCGCGGCTGCCGAGGACGATCTCGCCGGCCCGCTCCGCCTGCTCGCGCAGCACGGCCACGGGCGAGCCCTCGACGTCCCGCGTCGTCACCTCGACCGAGGGCTGCCGCTCCCGCGCCAGGGCGACGGCCTCGCGCAGCACCCGCTGCCCCTCTCGGACCAGCGTGTCGCCGCCGCCGGAGCCGCCGAACCTGTCCACCTGGTACGGCGAGCGGTCCACCGCGTGCACGATCCGCAGCGGCAGGTGCGCGCGGAACGCGTCCGCGGCCGCCCAGTCCACCGCCGCCCGCGCGGTCATCGACCCGTCCACACCCACCACGATCATGATGGCCTCCTCTCGTCCTTCCATCGCAGCGTGCGGGCGGGCTCCGGGCGCAGGGCCGGAGGTCCATGAGGCGAGGGCCGAAGGACCCTCCGCGCGCCCGGCCGAACGTCCGCGCCGACACCGCCCTTGGGCACTGGCCCTCGTCACGGGTCAGAACGGACACTGAGGGCATGAGAGGTTTTCCCAACCCGCGGTGGCTCTGGTGGGCGGCCGTGCCGGTCGCGTACCTGCTGCTCGTCCGTCCCCGGCTGCTGCGCTGGGGCGCGACGCGCGAGGAGGCCCGCGCGGCGCTGCCCGGCGACGAGCTGGTGCCGCACCCGCACATCGTCGCGACCCGCGCCGTCACGATCGAGGCCCCGCCGGAGGCGGTGTGGCCGTGGCTGGCGCAGGTGGTCGGGCCGGACGAGCCCTTCGTGCCGGAGCCGCGCAAGTTGGGGGTCGGCGACCTGCTGCCGGCCGGTCGCGGCGACGCCGGTTACCGGGTCGTCCAGGCGGAGCCGGAGCGGCTGCTGGTGGTGTCGACACGCGCCTTCCACGTCACGCTGGCGTGGACGATCGCGCTGCGCGACCTCGGCGAGGGGCGTACCCGGCTGGTGTCGCGGCAGCGGATCCGCTGCCGGCCGGGCGTGCCGGGCTTCGTCTATCTGGTGCTGTCGCGGTCGGCAGATTTCCTCGCCGTACGCGGCCGGCTCGGCACCGTGAAGGCGCTGGCCGAACGCGAGTTCCGGCGGAGTTTCTTCGAGCCGCGCGTGGGCAGCCGGTTGCCATGAGAGCAAAAGAATGGAACGTACGCCTGGAGCTGACCGAGGACGGCGACGACACCTCGGCGCGGGCGGAACTGGTGACCGACGACGGCGTCGAGGTAAGGGGTCAGGGGCGGGCGCGACGCAACCCGTCGGACCCGTCGGTGCCGCTGATCGGCGACGAGCTGGCGGCCTCGAGGGCCCTGGCCGACCTCGCCGAACAGCTGGCGCTGACCACGCGACGGGACATCGCGAGCTCGGTCGAGACGTCCGCCCCGAGCCGTTCGTGGTGATTTCGTCGTGAAATGATCGCGGTGACGTGCCCACATCTCGCGAAGGAGATCCACGTGGTGCGCAAAGCCGTGATCCCGGTGGCCGGTCTTGGCACGAGGTTGCTGCCCCTGACCAAGGCGCTGCCGAAGGAGATGTTGCCGATCGGCGACAAGCCCGTCATCGAGCACACCATCCGGGAGCTGGTGGAGTCGGGCATCGACGACATCACCATCGTCACCTCCTCCCGCAAGGAGCTGGTCCAGCGGCACTTCGCGCCGGACGCCGACCTGGAGGCGCAGCTGGCCGCGGCGGGCAAGGACGATCTGGCGGCGGCGGTGGCCGAGCTGTCCTCGCTGGCCCACATCACCTACCTCTACCAGAACGGCCCCTACGGCAACGGCACGCCGGTGCTCAACGCCGCCCGCGTGATCGGCGACGAGCCGTTCATGGTGCTGTGGGCCGACGACGTGTTCGTGGCCGAGGTGCCGCGCGCCCGGCAGCTCAAGTCCGCCTACGAGGCGGCGGGCGCCCCGGTGCTGGCCCTGATGCCGATGGCGGTCGAGGACGCCTCCCGCTACGGCGTGCCGGTGGTCGAGGAGGATCTCGGCGGCGGCCGGCTGCGCATCTCGGGGCTGGTGGAGAAGCCGCGCCCGGAGGAGGCCCCGTCGCGTTACGCCGCCATCGGCGGCTATGTCGTCACGCCCGGCGTGGTGGCCGAGCTGGAGGCCGCCACCCGCCGCTGGCACGAGCACCCCGAGGGCGAGATCTACCTCACCGACGCGCTCCACCGCCACGCCGCCGCCGGCCACCCGGTCTACGGGCAGGTCATCGACGGCACCTGGTGGGACACCGGCTCTCCGCTCGACTACCTGAAGGCGCAGTTCGCCGCCGCGCTCGCCGATCCCGCCTACGGGCCGGAGCTACGTAAATTGGCTCAGGAGAGCTAGCGTCTACCGCAACACTTACGGAGGAGGCCCGGTGAGCCGACAGATCATGTCCGTCGTGGGCGGCAAGGAGGCCGCGAGCACGGCCACGTACGACTCGACCAACCCCGCCCGCCCGGCCGAGGTCGTGGCGCGGGTCGGCCTGGCGGACGCGGCCACGTTCGCCGCCGCCTGCCGCGCCGCGGCGGAGGCGCAGCGCGAGTGGGCGAAGGTGCCGGCGCCGGTGCGCGGCCGGGTGATCGCCTCGATCGGGCGGCTGGTGGAGGCCAACGCCGAGGCGCTGGCCCGGCTGGTGACCGAGGAGATCGGCAAGCCGTACGCGGAGGCGCTGGGCGAGGTCCGCGAGATCGTCGACACCTGTGACTTCTTCCTGGGCGAGGGCCGCCGGCTGTACGGCCAGACGGTGCCGTCGGAGATGCCGGACAAGAACCTGTTCACCTTCCGCAACCCGGTCGGCGTGGCCGCGGTCATCACGGCGGGCAACTTCCCGGTGGCCGTCCCCTCGTGGTACCTCGTCCCGGCCCTGCTGTGCGGCAACGCGGTGGTGTGGAAGCCCGCCGAGTACGCCGCCGCCTCCGCCCACGCCATGTTCGAGCTCTTCACCGCGGCCGGCCTGCCCGACGGCGTGCTCAACGTGCTCTTCGCCGACGGCGCGGAGACGTTCGCCGGTCTGGAGCGGGCGCTCGGGGAGGGCACCGTGCACAAGGTGGGCTTCACCGGCTCCAGCGAGGTCGGGCGGCGTGTCGGCGAGCTGACCGGCCGGCACCTGCAGTCGGCCTGCCTGGAGCTGGGCGGCAAGAACCCCATGGTGATCATGCCGGACGCCGACCTCGACCTCGCCGCCGAGGGCGCGCTGTTCTCCGGCTTCGGCACCGCGGGCCAGCGCTGCACCAGCCTCGGCACGGCGATCGTGCACGAGAGCGTCCACGACGCGTTCGTCGAGCGGCTGGTGCGGGCGCTGTCGGCCGCCACGGTCGGCGACCCGGCCGGTGACGTGCTGGCCGGGCCGCTGCTCGACCGGAAGTTCGCCGACCGCTACGAGGAATACCTCACCTGGATCCAGCCGCACCACACGGTGGTGTCGGGGCCGGTGGGGCGCATCACGAAGGACAACCCGCGCGGCGGTTTCGACGGCGGCGAGGGCCTCTACTACCACCCGGTGGTCGTGGACGGCGTGCGTCCCGGCGACCGGCTGTTCATGGAGGAGACGTTCGGCCCGATCGTGGGCGTCACGACGTTCCGCACCCTGGACGAGGCCGTCGAGCTGGCCAACCTGCCCGGCTACGGCCTGTCCAGCTCGATCTACACGAGCGACGCGCGCAACGCCTTCCGCTTCCGCGAGGGCGTCTCGGCCGGCATGGTCAGCGTCAACAACTCCACCTCGGGGGCCGAGGCTCACCTGCCGTTCGGCGGCAACGGGAAGTCGGGCAACGGCAGCCGCCAGTCGGGCATGTGGGTGCTCGACCAGTTCACCCGCTGGCAGGCGATGAACTGGGACCACTCGGGCCGGCTGCAGAAGGCGCAGATGGACGTCGCGGAGATCGTTCCCGATCTGGACTTCCGGCTCGCCGAGACCCGCCTGCCCTGAGCGCGCGAAAGGGGGCTCCCGCCGGGCGGGAGCCCCCTTTCTTCGCGTCCGGCCTCGGGTCAGACCTGGCCGGCCTTCTCCAGCGCCGCGCAGCAGGTGTTGACCAGCAGGCGGGTGACCACGTACGGGTCGACGTTGGCGTTGGGGCGGCGGTCCTCGATGTAGCCCTTCTTGTCGGACTCGACCTGCCACGGGATGCGCACCGACGCGCCGCGGTCGGAGACGCCGTAGGTGTACTTGTTCCACGGGGCGGTCTCGTGGTGGCCGGTGAGGCGGAGCTCGATGTCGGCGCCGTACTGGCTCACGTGCTCCATCGGCTTGTCGCCCTCGCCGAGCGCCTCGCAGGCGGTGATGATGGCGTCGTAGCCCTCGCGCATGGCCTTGGTGGAGAAGTTGGTGTGGGCGCCGGCGCCGTTCCAGTCGCCGCGGGCGGGCTTGGCGTCGAGGGTGGCCTCCACGCCGAACTCCTCGGCGGTCCGGTAGAGCAGGTAGCGGGCGATCCACAGGTGGTCGGCCACCTCGATCGGGCCGGCCGGGCCGACCTGGAACTCCCACTGGCCGGGCATGACCTCGGCGTTGATGCCGGAGATCTTCAGGCCGGCGGCCAGGCAGCGGTCGAGGTGGAGCTCGACGATCTCGCGGCCGAACACGGCCTCGGCGCCCACGCCGCAGTAGTAGTGGCCCTGCGGGGCGGGGAAACCGCCCTCGGGGAAGCCGAGCGGGCGGCTGCCCTTGAAGAAGGTGTACTCCTGCTCGATGCCGAACCAGGACTCCTGGTCGGCGAACTGCTCGGCGACCGGGCGCAGCTGCGCGCGGGTGTTGCTGGCGTGCGGCTCGCCGTCGATCTCCTCGACCTCGCACAGCACGAGCTTGCTGTCGCCGCCGCGGATCGGATCGGGACAGATGAAGACCGGGCGGAGCACGCGGTCGGACGCGTGGCCCTTGGCCTGGTTGGTGCTGGAGCCGTCGAAGCCCCACACCGGCGGCTCGACCCCGTCAGCCACGATCTTGGTCTTCGAGCGCAGCAGGGCGGTGGGCTCGGTGCCGTCGATCCAGATGTACTCAGCCTTGTAGCTCACGGTGGTCCCTTTCACGTCTCTTCCAGCCACGCCGAGTCTTGCGGACGGCCGTTTCCCGGTTTTTGCCCGAATGTGAACGCCGTGTTAAGGGGCATGCCGCCTGACCGGAAGGTCACGGGAGGCATAACCAGCGGAAGGTGGGACAGACGTTACTCATGAGCGTCTCGCCGTTGGTCTGGGGTCTCACGATCGCCGGGATCGTCGCGCTGCTGCTGTTCGACTTCTTCTTCCACGTGCGCAAGGCGCACATCCCCACGCTGCGCGAGGCGTCGCTCTGGTCGGCCCTGTACGTCGGCATCGCCCTGGTCTTCGGCGCCGGCGTGTGGATCTTCGGCGGCTCCGACCCCGGCGCCGAGTACTTCGCCGGCTACGTGACGGAGAAGGCGCTGTCGGTCGACAACCTCTTCGTCTTCCTCGTCATCATGTCGAGCTTCAAGGTGCCGCGCGCCGACCAGCAGAAGGCGCTGCTGTTCGGCATCGTGTTCTCGCTCGTCGCGCGGTCGCTGTTCATCCTGCTGGGCGCGGCCCTGATCAACACCTTCGCGTGGGTGTTCTACCTGTTCGGCCTGATCCTGCTGCTCACCGCGGGCAACCTGCTCAAGCCCGAGAGCGAGGAGAGCCACTCCCCGGACAACCTCATGGTGCGCCTGGCCCGCCGGGTCTTCCCTGCGACGGACGTCTACGACGGCGACCGGCTGTTCACCGTCAAGGACGGGCGGCGGGTCATGACGCCGATGCTGCTGGTGATGATCGCCATCGGCGGCACCGACATCCTGTTCGCGCTCGACTCGATCCCGGCGATCTTCGGCCTCACCCAGAACGTCTACATCGTCTTCACCGCCACCGCGTTCTCGCTGCTGGGGCTGCGCCAGCTCTACTTCCTCATCGACGACCTGCTCGACCGGCTGATCTACCTGGCCTACGGCCTGGCCGTCATCCTGGCCTTCATCGGGGTCAAGCTGATCCTGCACGCGCTGCACGAGAACAACGTGCCGTTCATCAACGACGGCGAGCCCGTGCCGGTCGCCGAGATCAGCACCGGGCTGTCCCTGACGGTGATCATCTCCGTCCTGCTGGTCACCGTGGTCGCCTCGCTGGCCAGCGCGAAGGGCCGGGCGCAGAGCACCGTCTCGGCCGCGCGCCGGTACGCCCAGGAGTACCTGGAGGTCGAGCACGACCCGAAGCGGCGGGCGGAGCTGTTCGCGAAGGTGTGCGCCAAGGAGCGGGACCTGCGGGAGCTGCCGGAGAAGTACCGCAGGCGCATCCGCGACGAGGACAAGCTGCTGGCGCTGCTGGCCCGGGTGCACGAGGAGCACGACGGCCGGCACCAGGAGCGCGAGGAGCACGGCCGGAGCCGCTGACGGGTCCGGCCGTGCCCCTCACCTCGGTCAGGTGCGGCCGTCGCGCCCGTGTCCGTTCCCGTGGCCGTTCCCGTTGCCGTCGTAGCCGAGCAGCCGCAGCGCGGTGTCCGGGTCCATGGCGGCGGCGAGGAGCTGGGCCCGCGCGTGCGCCTCGTCGCGCTCGCGCTCGGCCTTCGCCTGGGCCGCCCGTACGCCCTTGACCGCGACCAGCGCGAGCCCGCCGCCCACGATGACCGCGACGATCACCACGAACAGCACCAGCAGCAGCCCCGGCGAGGCGATCCCCCGGGAGCCGGCGGCGTTCAGCAGGTTGCCGCCCGCGCCCGTCACCGCCAGCGCGGCGATGACGGACAGCACGACCAGGCCGAGCAGGCTGGCGATGACCAGCCATGCGCGGCCCGCGGCACGCCGCCGCCGCGAGGGCCCGGCCACCACCGGGGCCACCGGCACCGCTCGCGCGGACGGCGGCGGCGACGGCTCGGCCGCCCACGGCACGAACTCCGGCCGCTCGGCCGCCTCCCCGAACCCTTGCGGACCCGCCACCCCAGGCCGGGCCGGAGGAGGTGGGGTCGCGGGCGGGAGGATCAGGCCCGGGGGCGCACCGGCGCCACCCGCCCCGAACGGCCCGCCCGGGGCGGGCGGAGGGGACACGATCGGGACCGCCGTCGCGGTCGTGCTCCCGGCGTGAGCCGCCGCCGGGACGACCCCGCGCGCCGGCCCCGGCAGCTCGCGCTCGACCCGGCTGTGCTCCCGGTGCGCCCGCGCCGCCTCCAGGTGGTACTCCTCCAGCTCCTCGTAGAGCGTGTCGGAGGCGTAGACGGTGCCGTCGAGGAGCGGCCCGGGCTCGCGCCGGATGATCGCCACGACGTCGTCCCCGTTGAGCGTCTTGTGCGTCTCCAGCGCGTGCGCCACGCAGAGCACCTCCCTGCGGTGCTCCCGCAGCAGCTGCTCGGTCTGCTCCAGCAGCCGCACCAGGTTGAACTCGATGCGCTCCCCCAGCACGTCGGGGGTGAGGTCGGGCTCGCGCCGGGCCGGCTCCCTGTCGGTGATGCCGATGCCGCCGCCCCCGCCGGGCGGGCGCTTGCGCACCGCCTTGCCGCCCAGGATCTCCAGCTCCTGGAGCGCGGGCAGCGAGGTGACACCCGACCCCATGCCCCAGTAGGACTCCATCATGGCCGTGAGGTACGTCGCCGAGAACAGGTCGCCGGAGACGCCGGAGGAGTTGTCCTCGCCGAAGAACATGCGCTCGCCGGCCAGCGACGCCAGCGACACCATGATGTCGGCCTCGTGCTCGGACTTCCATCGGGTGAACTGGTCCTCGGGCTTGATCGAGGCGACCATGCCCAGGTAGTCGGCGCCCTTCTCGATGGTCGCGATGTCGATCTCCAGGTGGAACCTGGTCGCGTACGCCACCACGGCGTGGCAGGCCTCGTGCACGGCGACGGCGTGCCGCTCGCGCTCGATGTACTCGACGTCCTCGGGCGGGCCGAGCTGCTTGAGCCGTTTGGCGCGCAGCACGTCGGACCAGGTGATGATCTCCCGGCCGTCGCGGATGGCGGTGATCAGGGACTCGTTGACCAGGTCCTTGATCGTGGCGCCCGTCGCGTACGGGGTGATGGTGGCGAGCTTGTCGATCTGCTCCGGCGTGAGCTCGTGCCAGACCTTGTCGAAGTAGCCCTGGTAGGTGCGCATCCGCCCGGCCTTGGACGGGTAGCCGACCTTGTAGATGCGGTCGATGCGGCCGGGCCGCAGCAGCGCCTCGTCCAGAGCGTCGGGCCGGTTGGTGGCCATCATGACGAGGATGCGGTATTTGGGCGGCGGCTTGGGCCGCATGCCGAGCAGCCGGCGGACGAAGCGGTTGAAGAAGCCGCGCGGCTTCTTCAGCCCGGACAGCTCGGTGAGCAGCGCCTGAAGGGTGCCGGGGTCGCCGCCGCCGCCCATCATGCCGCCGCCCATCATGAAGCGGCTGCGCCCGCCGGGCTCGTCGCGGTCCTCGCGACGGGAGCGGAAGGTGAGCATCTGCCGGGTCGGCTCCGACAGGTAGCCGAAGCCGTGGCAGCCGTGCGCGTCCGTCATAGCGGAGAAGCCGCCGCCGGGCACGTTGGGCCCCTGCTGGGCGAGCCGGCCGCGCTTGCCGAGCGAGTCGGCCTCGTCGAAGAAGACGATGACGCCGCCGTAGCGGAGCGCCAGCTTGCGCAGCTTCCTGAACAGCGTCTTGACCTTGAGGATGCCGATGCCCATGAACATGTTCGTGAACGCGCCCGGGTCCACGAACACGTACGGCTTGCCGGTCTCGCCGGCCACGGCCTCGGCCATGAGGGTCTTGCCGGTGCCGGGCGGGCCCCACAGCAGCAGGCCGCTCGGGACGTACCCGCCGCGCCGCTCGATCTCGTCGGGCCGTTCCAGGAAGACGATGTTCTCGCGGACCCGCTCGACCACGTGGTCCTGCCCCCACACGTCGTTGAAGCGGGTCTTGATGTCGTCGGGGAAGTACGTCTCGACGCCGCCGCGCGACAGGAACCAGAACAGGCCGACGAACTGGATGATGACGAAGAAGAACAGGAAGACGATCTGGAGGAAGAACGGCAGCGCCTGCCAGATCAGCGTGGGCGCCTGCAGGAGCGCGGTGAACGGGCTGACGTCCAGCACCGCCCCCAGCACCATGGCGACCAGCGTGATCAGGAAGGCGATCTTGAGCGCGCGGGAGAGCCGGTAGCGCGTCCAGTCGTCGAAGCGCCGGTGCGTCCACCGCTCGAAGCCGCCGAAGACCTTCTGGCTCCAGAACCGGTGGTAGCCGGACCAGTGCTCGCTGACGAGGAAGTGCGTCTGACGTACGAGCTCGACGCCCAGCAGCCAGAAGATCCACGGGTAGTTCTGGGCGATCCTCCGCACGCCGTCGAGGAAGGGCATGATGCCCGTGTAGTCGACCGTCTCCTTCCACGCCAGGACGAGAAAGGCGAGCACCAGGGCGACGAGGAATTTGCTCCGGTCCCAGAACGGCATTTTCTTCCTGGTCACGGATTCGGGATCGGAGGGCCCGCTGCCGGGTGCGCGCAGCCCTTCATGGTGTTCGGGGGTCGTGGTCAATGGTGCTCCCTCATCCAGGCAGCCGGAGCAGCTTGAAGGAACTCGCGATCTTGTCGAACTCGCCGGCGTGCCGCCGGTAGCAGGTCACCTGGCAGCCGAGGAGCATGACGGAGACCGTGTCGCCCTTCCCGTCGAGGATGGCGGTGTGGTCGAAGGTCTGGACGTCGGCGCCGATCTGGTAGTTGAACCGCACCCGTACGCCCTTGGCGCCGTCGTCGAGGCTCAGGACCTGGTCGTCGAGGAGCTCGAAGTTCCTGAAGACCGGCGTCTCCCCGGTGGCGGCGACCTGCTGCGCGTAGATCTCGCGCACCTGCTCGGTGACCGGCAGCACGAAGTCGCGCAGCCGGTTGAGTGACACCGCGTCCCGCTGCTCCTCGGTGAGCTGGTGCACGGTGGCGTACACGAAGGGGTCCTTGGAACCCAGCAGATGGTCGACCGAGGGATCCGCGGACTGGTCGAAGGCCGTCGACCAGACCCGCTGGGCCCGCAGCGCCGCGGCCGCCGAGCTGGGGTGGTCGCCCGACAGATACACCTCGATGGGGTTGGCGTCGAGCTGCTTGAACGAGGACGGCACTTTGAAGTAGGTCGTCCCGTCGCGGTCACGGACGTAGGTGAACTCCGGCTGCCCGCAGGCGGACAGCAAGGTCACCGTCACCATGAGCGCGATCAAAGCCCGTGTCTTGGTCACCAGGGCTTACCTCCGGTTTACGGACCGACGGAGTTGTTGTGCCCGCTTTTCAGAGGTAATGAGCCCGCAGCGGAATGAGAAATCTTGACCAAATCTTGCCCGGCCCTTGGCTCGATTTGTTACAGATCCCCCGGGGGCGGAGCCCTCGGTGGCGCGGCGGTCACTACAACGTTCATGCAACCCCCATTGGTTCAACTCAGGAAGTAGCGAAAGATATGAGGATCCCTATCGACCGGGAGCTCGTGATGACGGAACCCGCAATGCAGATCGTCGACTCCTTCGGCATGATGGCCGAGCGCCGGTTCGCCGACGTGTGGGCGAGGACCGTCCTGCCGGTCAGGGAGCGCCGGCTGCTCCTCCTCGGGCTGCTCGTCGGCCAGGGCCTGGACGATCAGGTGGAGACGCATCTCGACGCCGCGCTGCGCACCGGCGAGCTCACCGAGACGGAGCTGCGCGAGGTCGTCGTGTTCCTGTTGCACTACGCCGGCTGGGCGCGCGGCGCGCGGCTCAACGACCAGGTGGAGAGCCTGATCGAACGCGCCGGCCGGCCCTGCTCCGGTGCCGCCGGGCACGCGGGGTAGGCGTTAGGGTTGCGGGCATGCCCACCGCTCTGATCACCGGCGCCACCGCCGGCCTCGGCGCCGCCTTCGCCCGCCGCCTGGCCGCCGAGTCCTGCTCTCTCGTCCTGGTCGCGCGCGACGAGGCCCGCCTCGCCGAGACCGCCGGCCAGCTCAAGCTGAGGTACGGCGTGAGCGTCGAGGTGCTGCCCGCCGACCTGACGACGGAGGAGGGCCTGGCGGCGGTCGAGTCGCGCGTCCGCGAGGGCGTGGACGTGCTGGTCAACAACGCGGGCTTCGGCAACCGCGGGCACTTCCCCGAGGTGCCGGTCGCCGACGAGGTGCGCATGCTGCGGCTGCACTGCGAGGCGGTGCTGCGGCTCACCCTGGCCGCGCTGCCCGGCATGCGCGAGCGCGACCGGGGCGCGATCGTCAACGTGGCGTCGGCGGCGGCGTTCTTCACGCGGGGCACCTACAGCGCGTCCAAGGCGTGGGTGGTCAACTTCAGCGAGTCGGCCGCGAACGAGGTCGGCAACCCGCGCATCAAGATCATGGCGCTCTGCCCGGGGTTCGTGCGCACCGAGTTCCACCAGCGGGCCGACATGGACACCTCGGGCATCCCGGGCTTCCTGTGGCTCAAGGCCGACGACGTGGTCCGCGAGGGGCTGCGCGACCTGGCGCTGGGCAAGCGGGTGTCCGTGCCCGACCCGCGCTACAAGGCGATCGTGGCGGTCGGCCGGCTGGTGCCGCGCGGCCTGCAGCGCTACGTCTCCTCCCGCATCGGCCGCTGACCGCTCCTCCCCCGGCATGAGAACGGGCCCCCGCCGCGGGAGGGGGTCGCGGTGGGGGCCCAACGGCCGTGAGCGGAGCTCACGGCCGGGATTCAGGAGACGGGAGACCCGCTCAGCGGTTGGCCTCGTGGCCGATGGCGAGGCCGGAGGTCGTGTCGAAGAAGTGCAGGTTGTGCGTGTCGACGACCAGGTCGATGCTCTGGCCGGAGCGCGCGTGGCTGCGGGCGTTGACGCGGGCGGTCCACAGCGACTTGTCGCCCGCGAGCGGCAGCGTCGCCTCCTCGTCGTCACCGGTGTCGGCGGCGGCGACGGTGTCCTTGTGCTCGACCGGCGGGGCGTCGATGAGGAACAGCACGTTGATCTCGGAGCCCAGCTCCTCGGTGACCTCCACGCGGGCCGGCAGGGTGGCCCAGCCGTTGGCGTGGTTGCCGGCCGAGTTCGCGTCCTCGAAGTCGGACGGGCGGATGCCGAGGATGATCTTCTGGCCGACGTACTGGTCGAGGCCCGGCTTGTCGGTGAAGGTGGAGTCGGGGATGGGCAGCTTGTAGCCGGCGAAGGCCACGGCGGCGCCGCCCTCGTCGCGGACCAGCTCGGCGGTGACGAAGTTCATCGCCGGGGAGCCCATGAAGCCCGCCACGAACAGGTTGACCGGCTTGTCGAACAGGTTCTGCGGGGTGTCGACCTGCTGCAGGATGCCGTCGCGCAGCACGCAGACGCGGTCGCCGAGGGTCATGGCCTCGACCTGGTCGTGCGTGACGTACACGGTGGTGACGCCGAGGCGCTCGTGCATCTGGTTGAGCGAGGCGCGCATCGAGACGCGCAGCTTGGCGTCGAGGTTGGACAGCGGCTCGTCCATGAGGAAGGCCTGCGGCTCACGCACGATCGCGCGGCCCATGGCGACACGCTGGCGCTGACCACCGGAGAGGGCGGCCGGCTTGCGCTTGAGGTACTGCTCAAGGCCGAGCATCTTGGCGGCCTCGTTGACGCGCTTCTGGATCTCCGCCTTCGGCATCTTGCGCAGCTTGAGGCCGAAGGCGAGGTTCTCCTCGACCGTCATGTGCGGGTAGAGCGCGTAGTTCTGGAAGACCATCGCGATGTCGCGGTCCTTGGGCGGCAGGTGGTTGACCACCTTCTCGCCGATGGAGATCTCGCCCCCGCTGATGTCCTCAAGGCCGGCGATCATCCGGAGCGCGGTCGACTTACCGCAACCGGACGGGCCGACCAGCACCATGAACTCGCCGTCCTTGATCTCAAGGTTGAGTCCGTTTACGGCCTTCACGCCACCGGCGTAGATCTTGTCGACGTTGCTCAGAACGATGGATGCCATGACAGTCCTTCGTGCTCCAGGGCGCGCTAAGGCCCGGATTGGTAGCGTGTCCCCACGTACGTGGATACGATTTCAAACATCTCACCCGAAAGGGTGATCGGTGTCAAGAGTTCCCGTGTGACCAGGCGTTGCCGACGCCCGCAACTTCCCTCTTGGCGGAAACCATGATGGAATCGTTTCCATGGAGAAGCGGGCGACGATCAAGGATGTGGCCGAGGCGGCCGGCGTGGGCGTCGCGACCGTCTCCAGGGTGCTGTCCGGCGGCTCGGCCAGCCCCCACACGCGCGAGCGCGTGCTCGCCGTCGCCGCGCAGCTCGACTACCGCCCGAGCGCGCTCGGGCGCAACCTGCGCCAGCGCCGCACCGGCGGCATGGGCCTGCTCGTCCCCGACCTCACCGACACCTTCTACGGCCAGCTCGCCGAGGGCGTGCTCGCCTGCGCCCGCTCCACCGGCGAGCCGGTGGTGGTCGGCTCCACCGGCGACGACCCCGAGCAGGAGTCCGAGCTGATCGGGATGCTGCTGGAGCAGAGCGTCGACCGGCTGATCGCGGTCCCCACGGGCGACGCCGAGACCTGGGCGCCGGCCGTACGGGCGGGGATGACGGTGGTCTTCGCCGACCGCCTGCCCGCGCGGCCCGCCGAGGAGGAGCAGCAGGACGCCGTGGACGACCTCATGCGCCTCGACGGCCTGTCCCCCGCCGTCCGCCCGCGCCCGCCGGAGGCGCCGTCCGTGCTGGCCGACGACCGCGCGGGCATCCGCACCGCCGTGCGCTACCTGCGCGGCCTCGGGCACCGGCGCATCGCCTTCCTCGGCGGCCCCGGGCACGACCGGCGGGTGGCGGCCTTCCGCGAGGCGGTGGGCACGCCGGTGGACGAGGAGCTGGTGGTCTTCGCCACCGGCAGCCGCGACTCCGCCTACGCGGCGGCCTCCGGGCTGTTCCAGAGCCGTCCCGACCTGACGGCGGTGGTGGCCGGGGGCAACGTGCTCGGCGAGGCGGCGGTGCTGGCGGCCAGGGAGCTCGACCTGCGGGTGCCGCGGGACGTCTCGCTCGTCATGTACGACGACGTGCCATGGGCCGAGCTCTGCTCCCCTCCGCTGACGGTGATCGCGCAGCCGGGGCGCGACATGGGCTACCGGGCCGCCGAGCTGGTGCTGCGGCCGGGCGTCCGCCGGCCGCGCACGGTGGTGCTGCCGACCGAGCTGATCATCCGGGGAAGCTGCGGCCCGCGCCGCTGACCGGCTCCGCCGCCGCGTCCGTTCCCTGTCCGGCTTCGGTGTAGCGGCGCGGCAGGATCATCGTCGGGTTGTCGTCCAGGACGACCTCCGGCGGCCCGAACCGCGCCGCCACCTCCCTGATCTCCGGATCGTCGAGCAGCAGCAGCCGCCCCCGCTCGATGAACAGCTCGCCGTCGACCAGCATCGTCGGCCGGTCCACCTGGATGTCGCAGTGGGCGAAGCCGGGCCCGGTCGTGACCGGCACGCCGTCGGTCAGCCCGTCGATGCCGCAGTAGAAGGCGCCCGCGTGCTTCTCCCGCTCGAACTGGGCGCCGCCCGCCACGCGTACCTTCGGGTTGAGCCCGAGGAGGCCGTGGCGCATGTAGAAGCCGCCGGGCGCGTAGCGGCGCAGCTGCTCGGCGGCCATGCCACCCTCGATCTTGCGGACCAGGTTGCCCTCCAGCGTGACGCGCAGCGGCTCCTCGGGCACGCCGGTGACCGTGGAGTCCTCGATGACGATCACGCCTTCGGTGTCCGTGGGCCAGAAGTTGGCGCCGCCGTACGGGAAGGGCCGCCAGTCCCCCGGCCGCATCGCCCCCGGATCGGGGTCGAAGGTGAACCCCGAGTAGGTGACGTCGGTGCCCCTCTCGGAGGTCACCCGGATCGAGCGGGCCGGCGAGAGCCGCGCCAGCGTCCGCCGCAGCAGGGCGTAGAAGACCTCGGCGGGCAGCCGGGCGCCGGTCAGCAGCGCCCCGGCGGTGGCCGTCATGTGCAGCGACAGCCAGCGCGAGGAGCGTGCTTTGATCTGGTCGAAGAACAGCGGGGCCGTGTGCACCTCGCCCCACCACGTGCCGGCGATGACGACGTCGGCCGCGCGGAAGGCGGCGGTCTCGACGGCGAGCGGCGCCTCCCTGTCCCATCCGCCGGCGCTGAACGGCGGCACCGACAGGATCCGCACGTCCGCGTCACGGAACGCGGCCGCCGCCGCGAACGCCTGCACCACGACCGGGTCGACGGCGTGCTCCATCATGAGCAGCACCCGCTCCCCGGCCCGCAGCCGCAGGTAGTCCAGCGCGTTGCGGACGCCGGGCATCAGCTCGACGATGGAGTAGGGCGCGGCGGCGGGCTCGGCGGCGTATCCGAAGGGAGCTCCTGCGTACGGGTTGCTCGTCATGGATCACCGATACCCCGCAGCGGAAATCGCGTACCGTAACCGGACGATTGCCGTCAGCTCAGGAGCTTGTCGATGGCCGTGGTGACGGCCGGGTCCTCCGGCGCAGTGCGGGGGCGGAAGCGGGCGACCGGGGCGCCCTCGCCGTCGACCAGGAACTTCTCGAAGTTCCACTGCACGTCGCCGGCCTCGCCCTCGGCGTCGGCCAGTTGGGTGAGCTCCGCGTAGAGCGGGTGCCGGTCGGGGCCGTTGACCTCGGTCTTGGCGAGGAGCGGGAAGTCCACGCCGTACGTCGTGGCGCAGAAGGTCTGGATCTCCTCCGCCGACCCCGGCTCCTGCCCGGCGAACTGGTTGCACGGCACGCCGATGACGGTGAGGCCGCGCGGGCCGTACTGCTCCTGGAGCTGGACCAGGCCGCTGTACTGCGGCGTCAGGCCGCAGCGGGAGGCCACGTTGACGATGAGGGCGGGGCGGCCCGCCGTGAGCTCGCGGAGCGTGGTGGGTGCGTCGGCGAGCGTGCGGAGCGGGATGTCACTGAGGCTCATGATCCGACGATACAGAACCCCGCTCGGCGGTCAGTCCCGGCGAAATGTGACGCAGCCCTCATTCAGCTGACAAAACCCCTGGACAGTGAGACACGCCAGGCTTTACTAACGATCTACGCTTTCATGGTCAATTCGCGACGAAAGGTGCTTATCGGGCAGGGTGGCGCGGTCCATGTCACCTTCGAAAGGGAATCCATGCCCATGCTCCGCCGTACCGGCGTCCTCGTCCTGACCGCCACCCTGGTGGCGGCGGGCGGCGCCTCGGCCGCACAGGCGCAGAGCTCCCAGACGAGCACGAGCAGCAGGAACAAGTCGATCGCCAAGCCCATGGTGGCCGCGCGCGGCTGGAACGTCATCCAGTTCAGGTGCCTGGAGCGGCTCTGGACCCGCGAGAGCGGCTGGAACCACCGGGCCGCGAACGGCTCCGGCGCCTACGGCATCCCGCAGGCGCTCCCCGGCGTCAAGATGTCCTCAAAGGGCCGCGACTGGCGCACCAACCCCCGCACCCAGATCAAATGGGGCCTCGGATATATCAAGCAGCGGTACGGCACGCCGTGCGGCGCGTGGGGACACTTCCTCTCCCACAACTGGTACTGACCCAAACCCCAGGATTGTCCGCTCTTTGCGGCAAGACCCCGTCAGCACCGCGACAGGCCCGGCAATACCGGCCCAGCGAGGCCGCCTTTTATCCGCAACGATCACACAAAGCCCTGTCCTTCGCGTGTCCCGATGTATGACCCGTGGTGACACGGCGTAATAGGAATCGTGCTAAAGGACACGTCGCGGTGCCCTCCGGGCCGCCCAGCGGGATCGGGCGGAATCAGGATCCCGGAGAGCCGGCGGACCCCTTCGCGTGCGCGCCACGTACGCGAAGCGGCAGGGCGCCCCTTCTGCGGGGCGCCCGTCCGCACGCGGCCCGGAAGCAAGGATCGCCTTGGACAGCAAACGCGCGCGCGGCGGCACGATCATCGGCCTGACCGCGTTCACCGCGCCCGTCATCATGCTCAGCACGATCACCACGCCCACGGCCTGGGCGGGCACGGCGGAGACGCCGTTCCCGATCAGAACCAGGACGTGGACGACATCCGCGCAACCCGTCATCCCGGCCGTCGTGCCGGCCAACAGAAACAAGCGGATCGCCCTCGGCCACGTCGTCCAGCGATCGTGGAACCTCAGGGAATTCCGCTGCCTGGACCAGCTCTGGACCAGGGAGAGCAACTGGAACCATCACGCCTACAACCGCTCGTCCGGCGCGTACGGCATCCCGCAGGCGCTGCCCGCGGGCAAGATGAGCGGCGCCGGCCGCGACTGGCGGTCCAACCCGGAGACGCAGATCCGCTGGGGCCTCGCCTACATCAAGGGACGCTACGGCAGGCCGTGCGGCGCATGGGGACACTGGAGGTCGCACAACTGGTATTGACGGTGCCCGGGAGGGCGCCCGCTCAACGGGTGCCCTCCCGGCTGACCTGCTTGCCGGTCTGCCCCCCGGTCTGCCCGCCGCCCGGCGCGCGGGCCGTGGCGGCCTGGATGAGCATCTCCAGCCCGAACTCGAACTCCTCCTCGTGATCGCATGTGCCGAGCAGCGACGCCATCGCGCCGACCTCGGGGAACAGCGCGGGATCCACGCCCGCCGACGGGACCGCCGGGGCGCTCACGGGCGCGAACGCCGGCGTCACCCCGACCTCCCGGAGCAGCGACCCCACGATGTACGCGATGAACACCCGCAGCATGCTCACCGCCTCCGCGCCGTCGAACCCGGCGCTGCGCAGCGTGGCGAGCGCCCGCTCGACCGGCAGCAGCCCGGCGGCGGAGTGGAGCTGCCTGCTGACCACCACCATCGTCGAGCGCGGGTAGAGGGAGGCGATCTGCCGGAAGGCCCGCGCCTGCACGCGCACCCGGTCGGCCCAGTGCGCGCCGGGGTCGTCGGTGAACTCGATCTCGCTCAGCACCGCCTCGGCCACGCCGCTGAGCAGGGCGTCCTTGCTGGGCACGTGGTTGTAGAGGGACATCACGCCGACGCCCAGCTCGGCGGCGATGCGGCGCATCGAGACCGCGTCCGCGCCCTCGCGCTCGATGAGGTCGATGGCGGCCGCGACGATCCTGGCCCGGGAGAGCGGCTTCGTGGGCATGGCTCATTCTATTGACCGCCGTACAGCGTACGTGCAACTCTCACGAGAGAACGTACGGTGTACGTCATCTCCCCGCGGAGGTCAGATGTCGACCCACGATCTCTACACCATCCCCGCCGGCCTCTCCACCTGGGACGTCCAGATGTCCGGCGCCAGCCGGTTCACCTGGGAGTACGACGACGGCCGCGACCGCATGCTCGCCCTGTACCAGAAGGGCAAGGACAAGCAGTGGGACTCCGTGAAGCGCATCGACTGGGACCTTGAGGTCGATCCGTACAACGTGCTCGGCATCCCCGACGAGACGATCGCCATCCATGGCACGCCGCTCTGGGAGCGGATGGACGAGCGGACCCGCCAGGAGGTGCGCCGGCACGGCGCCGCCTGGCAGTTCTCCCAGTTCCTGCACGGCGAGCAGGGCGCGATGATCTGCTCGGCCAAGATCGTCGAGTCGGTGCCCGACCTCGACTCCAAGTTCTACGCCGCCACCCAGACCATGGACGAGGCCCGCCACGCCGAGACCTACGCCCGGTTCCTCCAGGAGAAGGTGGGGCTCGCCTACCCGATCAACCAGCACCTGAAGGCGCTGCTCGACAGTACCCTCGGCGACTCGCGCTGGGACATGCCCTACCTCGGCATGCAGGTGCTCATCGAGGGGCTGGCGCTGGCGGCGTTCGGGGTGATGCGCGACATCACGACCAAGCCGCTGCCCAAGCAGATCCTCGCGTACGTGATGCAGGACGAGGCCCGGCACGTCGCCTTCGGCCGGATGGCCCTGCGCGACTACTACAGGAACCTGTCGGAGAGCGAGTTGCGCGAGCGCGAGGACTTCGTCATCGAGGGCTGCTACCTCATGCGCGACCGGCTGCGCGGCGAGGAGACCTGGGAACGCCTCGGCCTGTCGCCGTCCGAGGTCGCCGAGGCGATGGAGGCCACGGAGCACTCGGAGTACCTGCGGCTGTTCCGCTCGCTGCTGTTCAGCAGGATCGTGCCGTGCGTCAAGGACATCGGGCTGTGGAGCCCGCGGCTGCGGCAGGCGTACGCGGATATGGGCGTGCTGGACATGGCCGGCCAGTCGCTGGAGGCGCTCATGCGCCAGGACGAGGAGATCGCCGACCAGGTCGACGCCGAGCGCTTCGCCCAGGAGGAGGCGGACCGGCACGCCGAGGTCGCCGGCACCATCGCCCTCGGCGAGGCCGGCGCCTAACCCGGCGCGCGCTCCAGGGCCGCCAGCATGAGGCGGCGCGCGCGGGCCGGAGCGGCGGGGTCGGCAAGGAGCTGGATCTCCTGGTTGGCCGCCATCGCGATGCCCGTGAGCGCCGCCACGAGGTCGTCAGGGTCCGGCGTCGCGGCGAGGTCGCCCGCCTCCTGCGCGAGCACGATCTGCTCGCGCAGGAAGGCCCGCCAGCGGACGACCGTGGCGAGGAGGAGGTCGCGCAGCTCGCCCGGCCGGGCGTCCAGCTCGCAGGACGCGGCGGTGACGAAGCACCCGTTGGGGAACGGGCTGCTCTCCAGGTAGTCGCACCAGCGGTCGACGACCGCGCGTAGGCGCGGCAGGCCGGGCTCGGCCCGCAGGCCCGGCTCGACGACGGCGGCGGCGAACAGGTCGGCCGCCCTGGCCAGCACGGCGAGCTGCAGCGCGGCGCGGGAGCCGAAGGGACCGACGACGCCGGCCTTGCTCATGCCGAGGTCGCCGGCCAGGGAGCCGATGGTCAGCCCGTGCAGGCCGTCGGCGGAGGCCCTGAGCACGCCGGTGGCGACGATGCGCTCGCGGGTCGCCTGGGCCGCCTCGGCGGAGTTCCTCATGGTTGACGAGTTTAGCAAACGATCGTACGCTCACCTCGATATCGAACGATCGTTTGCTAAAGGGAGGCCGCACATGCGCGTCCGATGGCTGGGCTGGGCCGGGGCCGAGATCGAGTCCGGGGGCCACAGCGTGGTGATCGACCTGCTCGGCCGCCCTGAGGGGGTGCTGGAGGGCACTCCGCTGTCGGCGCCGCTGCCGGAGGTCGTCCGGCCGCGCACCGAGGGCGACGTGCTCGCCGGCCTCTGCACCCACCTGCACCGGGACCACACCGACGCCGGCGCCCTGGCCGCGGCGCTCCGCCCCGGCGGGCTGGTGCTGCATCCCGCGTCCTTCGGCGGCGACGACCACGAGAACCTGTGGACGCTCAAGGCCGACCGCGAGCTCGACGCCCACGGGCTGCCCCGGCGTCCCATGAGCCTGTGGGAGACCGTCACGATCGGCCCCTTCACGATCTCCGCCGTGCCGGCCGTCGACACCCTGGGGGATCCGCAGGTGTCGTGGGCCGTCGAGGCGGGCGGCAAGCGCGTGCTGCACCTCGGCGACAGCATGTTCCACGGCTACTGGTGGCGCGCCGCGCACCGGTTCGGGCCGTTCGACGCCGTGCTCGTCCCCGTCAACGGGCCGACCGTGTGCTTCCCGCACTGCCTGCCGCCGAGCCCCTATCCGGCCTCGCTCGACGCCGGCCAGGCCGCCGTGGCCGCGCGCCTGCTCGGAGCGCGGATCGCGGTGCCGATCCACTACGACGGGTTCCACATCGACGGCTTCTACGAAACCAGGCCAGGCGAGCTGGCCCGCTTCCAGGACGCGGCCGCCGCCGAGACCTACGAGGTCGCCGCGCTCAAGCAGGGCGAGGACGTCACCCTGTAGTCCTGTGGCGGGAGCGGCGACGTCGCGCTTCGTGCATGATCGTTCACGTTTTCCCACGTCACATACGTGAAACGCACCTCCGGGCCACAAAAAATCGGTTGATCGTCGGTATTAGCCTTGAAGGGATGCCTCCCGACACTGACATACCTCGCCGTCCCCTGCTCTCCTCACTTTCCTCCAACTCCCTGTGGCGGATGAAGTCCTACCTCCGCCCCTACGTCGTCAGACTGATCTTCATCTGGCTGTCGGCGATCATCGGCATAGGCGCGAGCATCGCCCTCCCCCTGATCAGCAAACAGGTCATCGACGGCCCCGTCTACCACAAGGACGCGGGCGCGCTGCTCCCCCTCGGGCTGCTCGCGCTCGGCGTCGGCGTGGTCGAGGCCATGCTGATCTGGCTGCGGCGGTGGGCCCAGGTCAAACCGGTGCTCGGCCTGGAGACCGCCATCCGCGACGACCTCTACCAGCACCTGCAGCGGCTGCCCATGCGCTTCCACGGCGACTGGCAGTCGGGTCAGCTCCTGTCGCGGGCGACCACGGACCTGTCGACCATCCGCCGTTTCCTCGGCTTCGGCCTGCTGTTCCTGGTCATGAACATCCTGCAGCTCATCACCGTCACCGTGCTGCTGCTCAACATGTACTGGCCGCTCGGGCTGCTGGTGCTCGCCTCGGCCGTACCGATCGTGTGGACCTCGCTGCGCTTCGAGAAGCGCTACATCCGCATCTCCCGCCAGGTCCAGGACGAGCAGGGCGACCTCGCCACGCTCGTGGAGGAGTCCGCGCTCGGCATCCGCACCATCAAGGCGTTCGGCCGCCGCCACCACGTCTACGACCGCTTCGACGACGCCGCGCTCAAGGTGTACGACACCTCGCTGGCCAAGGTGCGCATGTCGGCCCGCTTCTTCGCCTTCCTTGAGGTGATCCCCAACGTCACGCTCGCCCTGGTGCTGCTGCTCGGCGCGCTCGCGGTCGGCGGCGGCGGGCTGACGCTGGGCGCGCTGGTCGCCTTCACCACGCTGATGCTGCAGCTCGTGTGGCCGATCGCGAGCCTCGGCTACATCCTGGCGATGGCCCAGGAGGCGATGACCTCGGCCGACCGTCTCATGGAGGTCATGGACACCGTCCCGTCCATCGAGAGCGGCACCGAGACCATCGATCGGCCCCGCGGCCACCTGCGTTTCGAGGGCGTCGGGTTCAGCTTCCCCGGCGCCGACCGGCCGGTGCTGCGCGACGTCCGGCTGGAGGTGCGGCCCGGCGAGACCGTGGCGATCGTGGGCCCGACCGGCGCGGGCAAGACGACGCTGACGGCGCTGGTGCCCCGCCTGCTCGACCCGACCGAGGGCCGCGTCACGATCGACGGGCACGACGTGCGCGACCTGGAGCTCACCACCCTGCGTACGGTGGTGGCCACGGCGTTCGAGGAGCCGACGCTGTTCTCGATGAGCGTGCGCGAGAACCTCATGCTCGGCCGGCCCGACGCCACCGAGGAGGAGCTGGCCGAGGCCATCCGCACCGCGCAGGCCGGGTTCGTCCACGACCTGCCGTGGGGGCTCGACACACGCATCGGCGAGCAGGGCCTGTCCCTGTCCGGCGGCCAGCGCCAGCGCCTGGCCCTGGCCCGCGCCGTGCTCAGCAGGCCGCGCATCCTCGTCCTCGACGACACCCTTTCCGCACTCGACGTCGAGACCGAGGCGCTGGTCGAGGAGGCGCTGCGGCACGTGCTGCGCGACGCGACCGGCATCGTGGTCGCCCACCGCGCCTCCACCGTGCTGCTGGCCGACAAGGTGGCGCTGCTGCGCGACGGCACGATCACCCATGTCGGGCAGCACCACGAGCTGCTGGCCGAGGTGCCCGAATACCGCGCGCTGCTGGCCCAGGACGCCGACCTCGACGACGCCTCGGAAGGAGCGCTGCGATGAGCACCACCACCGGGTCCTCGCGCGCGTCCTGGCGCGGGGTCGCCTCCGAGGACCAGGACGAGCTGCCGGAGAAGGTCTCCGTCCTGCTGCGCGACCGGTCGCGGCGGCTGCTCGGCGCGCTGCTGCGGCCCTACCGCAAGCAGATCGCGCTGCTCGTGGCCACCATCGTGGTCTCCAGCGCGGCCGGGCTGTCGATCCCGTTCCTGGTCTCGATCGGCATCGACGAGGGCATCCCGCCGCTCGCCCGCGGCGACGGCCCGGCGGTCCTGCTGACCGTGGTCGGGGTGATCCTGTTCTCCACCCTCGTCCAGGCGGTGACCAGGCAGGCGTTCCTCAACATGTCGGGCCGGATCGGCCAGAACACCCTGCTGGAGCTGCGCCGCCGGGTCTTCGACCACTTCCAGCGCCTGTCGCTGAGCTTCCACGAGAAGTACACCTCGGGGCGGGTCATCTCGCGGCTCACCTCGGACATCGAGAGCATCGCCGAGCTGCTGCAGTCGGGCTTCGACGCACTCGTACGGGCCCTGCTGACCATGGTCGGCACCGCCGTGCTGCTGCTGGTGCTGGACGCGCACCTCGGCCTGATGGCGCTCGTCCCGCTGCCGTTGCTGCTGCTGTTCACCCGCTGGTTCCGCCGGCAGTCGGCCATCGTCTACCGGCGCACCCGTGAGACGGTCGCCTTGGTGATCGTTCACTTCGTGGAGTCGATGACCGGCATCCGCGCGGTGCAGGCCTTCCGCAGGGAGCCGCGCAACCAGGAGATCTTCGAGCAGCTCAACGACGACTACCGGGACGCCAACGCCGGCGGCATGAAGCTCGGCGCGACGTTCATGACCGGCATCAGGCTGGTCGGCAACCTCACGGTCGGCGGGGTGCTGCTCTACGGCGGCTACCTGGCGCTGCACGACGAGGTCAAGGTCGGCGTGCTCGCCGCGTTCCTGCTCTACCTGCGCCAGTTCTACGAGCCGATGCAGGAGGTCAGCCAGTTCTACAACACACTGCAGTCGGCGAGCGCCGCCCTGGAGAAGCTGTCGGGCGTGCTGGAGGAGGAGCCGTCGGTGCCCGAGCCGCGCGATCCGCAGCCGCTGCCGCAGGGCCGGGCGCGCGGCCGGATCCGCTTCGAGCACGTCAGGTTCGCCTACGTGGAGGAGATGCCGATCCTGCCCGACCTCGACCTGACGGTCCCGGCCGGGCAGACGGTGGCGCTGGTCGGCTCGACGGGCGCGGGCAAGACGACGCTCGCCAAGCTGATCTCGCGCTTCTACGACCCGACCGAGGGCCGGGTGCTGCTCGACGGCGTGGACCTGCGCACGCTGGACGAGCCGACGCTGCGCGGGGCCGTGGTCATGGTGACCCAGGAGAACTTCCTGTTCAGCGGCACGGTGGCGGACAACATCAGGTTCGGCCGGCCGGGGGCCTCCGACCGGGAGGTGCGCGAGGCCGCCAAGGCGATCGGCGCGCACGAGTTCGTCACGAACCTGCCCGACGGCTACGACACCGAGGTCGGCAAGCGCGGCGGCCGGATGTCCGCGGGGCAGCGCCAGCTCATCGCGTTCGCGCGGGCGTTCCTGGCCGACCCCGCGGTGCTCATCCTCGACGAGGCGACCTCCAGCCTCGACGTGCCGAGCGAGCGGCTGGTGCAGCGCGCGCTGCGGACCATCCTGGCCGACCGTACGGCGCTGATCATCGCGCACCGGCTGTCGACCGTCGAGATCGCCGACCGGGTGCTGGTCATGGACCGCGGCGAGATCGTCGAGGACGGGCCGCCGGACCGGCTCATCGCCTCCGCGGGCCGGTTCGCCGGCCTGCACCAGGCGTGGCTGGACAGTCTGAGCAGCTGATCCGTCAGTGGTGCACGGGCTTCACGATCGCGGCATACAGCTCGTAGCCGACGAACAACGCGATGGGCATCCCGAGCGCCACCAGCAGCCGTCCTGGCAGGGTGGCCCGCTGCACGGCGGCCACCCGGTCGGGCGGCTTGATCCCCGGCACCCGTACGGGGCCGGGGTCCGGTTCCTGGGCCGCCACCAACTCGGGGTGGCGGCTCAGGTAGCCGGACGGGAACGAGGTGACCCGGTAGGCGCCGCAGCCCGGGCAGGACGGCCCTGACCAGGGCGGCTGCACCGCCACACCGGAGCTCAGCCAGATCTGCGTCTCGTTGCCGCGCGCGTCGATGACGGTGCGGAGCAGGTAGTCCTCCTCCCACACGTGCAGGCAGCGCAGGCACTCGAAAGGCCATGACACCCGGGTCTCGAACCCTTCGGGCACGAAGATCACCCCCGACCGCGGATCGCCGTTCGCCCTCAGTGTCCGCCTGGTCACATTGGACCGACAAGGCGGTCTTCTGACACCTGACGTCAGGGAAAGCTCACCAACCATCAGGTTTGCCGCTAATAGAGCGGCCTCGGGACGGGGCTCAGCAACGGCGTCTCGTCGGGCGCCGCCGCCGCGTCCGACGGGATCAGCTCGGGATGGTGCAGCAGATAACCCTCGGGGAACGTGGTGGCCTGCTCGCAGCCGCACCTCGGGCACCTGGCCCCCGGGGAGGGCGGCGGGACCGCGATCCCGTCGCGCAACCAGAGCGTCGCCTCGTTGCCGTGGGCGTCCTCGACGTGCCGGACGAGGTAGTCCTCCTCCCACACGTGCCAGCAGCTGCGACACTCGAAGGGCACGATCCGGCGTTCTTCCTCCAACGAAATCACCCCCTCATCCGAGTGTCCGCCCTGGAGGCCAGATCACGCAAACCGGTCTTTCCGGCTTCCGTGCAGGTCAGAGGGCACGCGACCAGACGAAGACGACCGCACCCAGGACCACGCAGAGCGTGCCGAGCCAGGCGACCAGCACGTCCGCGCCGTGGTCGAGGGGCCGGCCGCCGTGCAGCGCCGCCTGCACCCGGCGGTAGCGGGCGCGCGTCCTGATGAGCAGCACGGCGCCGCAGAACGAGGCCGTCGCGAACACCGCCACCGCGGCGACCGGCAGGCCGTTGCGCAGCGTGATCCCGGCCGCGCCGAGCCCGCCGGTGGCCAGCAGCACCGCCGTGCGCACCCAGGCCAGGCGGGTCCGCTCACTCTGCAGGCCGCTGTCCCAGACCTCCTCCTCCGGAGCGCTCGCCATGCCCCCGTACCTCCGTCAGGCCGCGAGCAGGACGAGGACGAGCGCGATGACCGCCACCAGCGCCACGCCGTAGCCGAACACGGCGGCGAGCGCGGGCGGCGGGAGCGGCGCCTGGGCGCGCAGGGCGCGCTGGATGTTGCGCCAGCGCGGATAGGCCAGGCCGGCGGCCAGCGCCGAGAGCGCGACGAGCAGGACGGCCAGCGCGGTACGGATCCACGGGACGAACACGTCGGCGGGCAACGCCGCCATCGCCACCCCGCCCGCGCTGAGCGCCAGCGCCGTGCTCAGCCAGGTGAGGAAGGTGCGTTCATTGGCCAAGGTAAAACGCGGGTCGGGTTCCATGGGAAAAACGGTAATTCGTCCACTTTTCCCCTAGAGAAGGCGGGATTGCCCACCCGGTCAGTTGGTGCAGGCCTGCCGGACCGTCTCCAGGTAAGCGACCGTCTCCTTGCCCACCTTCTGGGCCGCGTCGACGGCGTCGTTGACGTTCTGGACCGAGATGCCGCTCAGCTTGTCGGCCAGGTTGTCGGAGGCCTCCTTGATCGTGGTGTTGGCGGCCTTGTCGGCCACGTCGCCGAGCTTGGCCGCGGCGTCGTCGAGCGCCTTGTCCATGGCCTGGGGATCGTTGGTGAGCTTGCTGATCTGCGCGCCCAGGTCCGCGACGATCTTCGGCGCCTCCAGGCACGCCTGGGCCTTGTCGATGGTCTGGTTGACCTCGCCGCATCCCGCGACGGCGAGGGCGAGGGCGGAGAGACCCGCGAGGGACAGCAACCGGCTCTTGGGGAGTCGCATGCCCAGACCCTACCCAAGCGCCTGTCGGGCCGCGCTTGCCGAAATCTGCTGCGCTTCCGACCAGCGTTGATATCGGTTTGGATATCCACCGATTTCCGATATCGCTATTGGACACCCTGTGATCCGGTCTGGTGTGCTGCTGCCCTCTGACGGACGACTGTTAGGACCGATGACATGCGACACGCCTCCCCTCGCCGCCTCGCCGCCGCCCTCGCGGCCACGCTCCTCGCCGGGAGCAGCCTGGGGACGGCGACGGCCTCGGCCGCGACGACGGAGGCCGAGGCCGGGCCGCTCCAGGGCGGGCAGGCGCTGGTGACGAAGGAGCTGCGGGCGCTGGAGAAGTCCTACAAGGGACGGATCGGGGCGTACGCCATCGACACCGCCACCGGCCGCACGGTCGCCTACCGTTCGGGCGAGCGGTTCCCGCTGCTGTCCACGTTCAAGGCGCCCGTCTGCGCGGCGGCGCTGCACAAGGCGAGCACGTCCGCGCCCGGCCTGATGGACAAGGTCGTCAAGTGGACAAAGGCCGAGCTCAAGCCCAACTCGCCGACGACGGAGAAGCACGTCGCGGACGGACTGACCGTCGCCCAGCTCTGCGAGGCGGCCATCACCCTCAGCGACAACACCGCGGGCAACATGGTGCTCAAGCAGGTCGGCGGCCCGGCCGGGCTCACCCGCTACTTCCGGTCGCTGAAGGACCCGGTCTCGCGCCTCGACCGCTGGGAGACCGAGCTGAACGACTGGAGCGCGAAGGACAAGCGGGACACCACCACGCCCGCCGCCATCTCCCGCGACCTGCGCCTGCTCACCTGGGGCGACGCGCTGAACGCCAAGGACCGGCAGCGGCTCATCGGCTGGCTGCGGGCCAACCGGACCGGGGACACGCGCATCCGCGCCGGCCTGCCCAAGAGCTGGACGATCGGCGACAAGACCGGCACGAACTCCGAGATCGGCGGCGCCAACGACATCGCCGTCGTCTGGCCCGACAAGGCGGCCGCCCCGATCATCATGGCCGTCTACACCACCCGATCGACGCCCTCGGTGGACGACAAGGTGCTCGCCAAGACCGCGACCGTGCTCGCCCGCGGGCTCGGCAGGCTCTGATGGCGGGCCGGGGGACGAAGATCGTACGTCTGGCCGCCGCGGGGGCCGCGGCGGGCGTGCTCGTGGCCGGGATCACCGTCCCGGCCGTGGGCGGGGCCGGGTTCGGGCTGGTGGCGGCGGCCGGCGAGGTGGACCTCAAGCCGGTCGACCTGGTCGAGCCGCCGCCCGCCGAGGTCACGATCGTGCGGGACGCGAAGGGCCGCGAGATCGCGCGCTTCTACGAGGAGTACCGCGAGGTGGTCGGCTTCGACGCCATCGCCGAGGTCATGAAGACGGCCATCGTGGCGATCGAGGACTACCGCTTCTACGAGCACGGCGCCATCGACGTGGAGGGCACGCTGCGCGCGCTCGCCACGAACCTGCGGGCGGGCAAGGTCGCGCAGGGCGGTTCGAGCATCACCCAGCAGTACGTCAAGCAGGTGCTACTCAACTCCGCCGGCACCGACGCCGAGCGGGAGGCCGCCCTGGAGGCCAGCTACACGCGCAAGCTGAACGAGCTGCGTTACGCGATGGGCATGGAGAAGAAGTACACCAAGGACCAGATTCTTGAGAAATATCTGAACATCGCGTACTTCGGCGCCGGGGCGTACGGCGTCGAGGCGGCGGCCAAACGCTTCTTCGGCGTCCACGCCGCCCGCCTGACCCTGCCGCAGGCCGCCACGCTGGCCGGCGCCGTGCAGGACCCGAACGCGACGGACCCCAACCTGGGACGCGAGCAGCGCGACCGCCTGCTGAAGCGGCGCAACGTGGTGCTCGACCGGATGGCGGAGCTGGGGAAGATCACGCGGGCGGCGGCCGACCGGGCGAAGCGCACCAAGCTCGGCTACAAGGGCACGAAGCTTCCCGGCGGCTGCGAAGCCAGCAAATATCCCTATTTTTGCCTGTACGTCCGCCAGGAGATCCTCAACAACCCCGACTTCGGCCGGACCGCCAAGTCCCGCCTCGCCGCGCTGAACCGCGGCGGCCTCACCATCAGGACGACCCTCGACCCGGCCAAGCAGGCCGCCGCCGAGCGGGCGATCCGCGCCTACGTCCACGCCTCCGACCACGCCGTCGCCGCCGAGGCCCTGGTCCGGCCGGGCACCGGCGCGATCGAGGCGATGGCGGCCAGCCGCCCGTACGGCAACCGCGCGGCACGCCACGAGATCTCGTACAACGTGGTCGCCGACGCGGCGCACGGCGGCGGGGCCGGGTTCCAGGCGGGCTCGACGTTCAAGACGTTCACCCTGATCAGCGCGCTGAAGCAGGGCATGAAGGTGGACGACGGGTTCACCGTGGGCGCGGGTTACCGCGCGCCGGCGTACGCGACGTTCAAGAACTGCGCGGGCGAGAACATCGGCGATCCGTCCCACACCGTCACCAACGACGAGGGCTCCCCCGGCTGGAAGACCCTCAGGACGGGCACGTGGGGGTCGGTGAACACGTTCTTCATGGAGCTGGAGCGCCGGGTCGGCCTCTGCGAGACGGTGACCACGGCCAAGTCGCTCGGCATCCGCCGCGCGGACGGGCGCGCGCTCCAGGAGTACGAGACGTTCACGCTCGGCATCAACGAGATGGACCCGGTCACCGTGGCCACCGCGTACGCGGCGATCGCGGCACGCGGCACCTACTGCGCGCCGATGGCCATCACCGCCATCACCGACAGAAACGGCAAGACCGCTCGTTACCGGCCGAAGTGCCGCCAGGCCCTCGAACCGGCCGTCGCGGACGCCACGGCCGACGTGCTGTCCGGCGTCTTCACCAAGGGCACGATGAGCGGCGTCGGCGGCATCGGCCGGGACGCGGCCGGCAAGACCGGCACCACCGACGGCTACGCGACCGCCTGGTTCGCCGGTTTCACCCCGGATCTGGCGGCGGCGGTGAGCATCGGGGACCCGCGCGGCTCGCAGCGGCACAAGCTGGTGGGGGTGACGATCGGCGGGCGCCGCTACGGGATCGTGGCGGGGGCCAGCCTTCCCGGGCCGATCTGGAAGGCGACGATGATCGCGGCACTGCGGAACGTCCCTCCGTCGTCCTTCACCCCGATCGACCGGGCCCGCTTCGGAGGCTGCGCCTCCCACTGCCGTCCCGACGCCGATCCGGAGCGGGAGAGCCAGGCGGAGACGCCTCCGGACGCGGACGGCCGACCCTCAGGGGACAGCCGGCCCTCGGAGGACGGCCGGCCCTCGGAGGACGGCCGACCCCCGGAGGACGGCCGGCCGCAAGGGCGGTGAGCAGGAAGAACGCCGGGTGATCGCTCCGGTCACCGAGTAATAGGATGGTTGATATGGCTATGTGCGAGCATTTTTCCCAGTCCGATGACCCGGCGGCGCGCACTCCCGAAGGCTGCGAGGAGTGCCTGGCGGCGGGCGGCCGATGGGTGCATCTGCGGCGCTGCCTGGAGTGCGGCCACATCGGCTGCTGCGACTCCTCGCCGGGCAAGCACGCCACCGCCCACTTCCACGACACCCGGCATCCGGTGATCCAGTCGTTCGAGCCCGGCGAGAGCTGGCGCTGGTGCTTCGTGGACAACCAGATGGCCTGAGGCCGGCGGGCCTCAGCGCTCCAGGATGGCCTCCTCGAAGTCGAGCTGGGCCATCACCTCACGCAGCACCTCGTCGTCGAGGCGCCGCTCGTCGCGCAGCCGTACGAACACCTGGCGCTCGGCCTGCAGCATGTCGCGGCGCAGCCGCCGGTAGAGCGTGCTCGGCGTCTCCGCGCCGCCCGGCCCGGTGCCGCCGCCGAGCCGCTCCCACGCGGTGAGCGAGCGCCGCCAGGACTTCTCCCTGAGCTGGTCGATGACCTGCTTCTGGATCTCGTCGGGCTCCTGCTCCTGCTCGGCCACCAGCCGGTCGAGCTCGGCGAGGCCCGCCTCCAGAGCCGCCTGCTGGGCCGCCGCCTCGGCCAGCCGGTCCTCGTAGCGCTCCTGGTCGCTGGACACGCCGAGCCGCCTGATCAGCGCCGGGAACGTGGTGCCCTGGATGAGCAGGGTGCCGATGACGGTGGTGAACGTCAGGAACAGCAGCATCGCCCGGTCGCGCGGCGGCACCTCGGGCGGGATGGCGAAGGCCGCCGCCAGCGACACCACGCCGCGCATGCCCGCCCAGCCCAGCAGGACGCTCTGCTGCCTGCCGGGCGTCTGCGGGCCGTCCCTGCGCACCACCTTGAGCAGGAACGTGGCGGCGAACACCCACACGAACCTGGTCAGGATGGTCGCTCCGAGCACCGCGGCGGCGTAGCCGGCCACCTCCCAGGCGCTGTAGCCGGAGATGCCACGGATCACGGTGACGAGCTGCAGCCCGATCAGCGCGAACACGATCGTCTCGAGGAAGAAGGCGGTGACCTGCCACACCGCGTCGGACACCAGCCGCGTGCCGAACCCGCGCAGATGCATGCGGGAGCCGAGGTAGAGGCCGACGATGACCACCGCGATCACGCCGGAGGCGTGCACCGACTCGGCCGCGAGATAGGCCGCGAACGGGATGAGCAGCGTCAGCGTGTTCTCGACCAGCGAGTCGCGGGTCAGCGTGAACAGCCAGGCGAACACGAGGGCCAGCGCCAGCCCGATCGCCACGCCGCCGACCGCCGCCAGCAGGAACTCGCCGACGCTGTGCAGCAGCTCGACCGTGCCGCCCAGGAACGCGCCGATGGCCACCCGGTAGGCCGTCAGCGCGGTCGCGTCGTTGAACAGGCTCTCGCCGATGAGCAGGGTCAGTGTGCGGCGCGGCAGCCCGAGCCGCCGCCCGACCGCCACGGCCGCGACCGCGTCGGGCGGCGCGATGATGGCGCCCAGCGCGAACGCCAGCGCCAGCGGCAGGTCCGGCAGCAGCAGGTGCACGACGAAGCCGACCACCGCCGCGGTGAACAGCACCAGCCCGATCGACAGCAGCCCCACGGCCCGCTTGGCGTCACGCAGCCGCAGGTAGGAGCTGTCGAGGGCGGCGGAGTAGAGCAGCGGGGGCAGGAAGACGTAGAGGACCAGCTCCGGATCGAGCGGCACGGCGGGCACCAGCGGGGACGCCAGCAGCCCGGCGGCCACCAGCAGCAGCGGCGCGGGCCAGCCCTTGCGTCTGGCGACCGCGGCGACGGCGATCGCGCCGCCCGCCACGAGCAGCAGTTGCAGACCCAGGATGGGACTCACCGGCGTGCCTCCCCCCGTCGGCTGATCGGATTCGCCGACGAGAGCGTACCTGGCCGCGCGGACTCGGAAGTCCGCTCACCAGTCCCTGCGGTCGCTCCGCTCGTGGTAGTCGGGCTGGTCGGGGCGCAGGCGCTCGCCCGTGGAGAACATGGGGTCCCCGACGTACGGGCGGGTCATGCCGGGGTCGGACTGCTGCGGGTACTGCTCCTGGCGGCCGAGCGCGAGCAGCGGGTCCACCGGGTTGGGCTGCTGCTGGGGCTGCTGGTAGGAGCCGTAGTCGTCCCGATAGTCGGCGCTGTAGTCGGCGGCGGCCGGCTGCTGGGGGGCGGTGCGGCGGCGGCCGGCGCCGGGGATGCCGTGCATGGGCGTGCCGAGCCCGGCCGCGGCGGAGCCGCCCTGGCTCTGCTGCTGGGGCTGGGGCTGGGGCTGCTGCTGGGACGGCTGGGCGTAGGAGTCCCGGCGCCCGTAGGAGTCGGACCCGTAGGAGTCGGACCCGTAGGAGTCGGCCGCGTACGGGTCCGCCTGGTAGGGCTGGGCCTGCTGCCCGCTCCCGGCGTACGTGCCGGCGGCCTGGGAGGGGAAACCGAGGGGGTCGGTGCTGAGCGGCGCCGAGCGGCGCTGGTCGGCGCCGGGCATCTGGTAGAGGGGCTCGTTCTCGGCGTACTGGGGCTCGGCGTACTGCGACCCGGTGAAGCGGTCGGGCTGCTGCTGCGGCTGCTGGTAGGGCGACCGGTCGGCGGTGTACTGCGGCCCGCTGAACGGGTCTCCGGTGTACTGCGGCCCGCTGACGGGGTCGCCGGAGTAGTGGGGGCCGCTCGCCGGGTCGCCGGTGTACTGCGGGCCGCTGTAGGGGTCGCCGGTGTAGCGGGGCTGGGGGCCGGTGCTGTCGACGTATTGGGGGCCGGTGAAGGGCGCCCGCTCGCCGTAGGCGGGGGTCTGCTCCCTTGATCCGGCCGACTCGCCGAACCCGGCCACGAGTTTGTCCTGGGGCGCGGGGCCCCGGGCCACGAGGACGTCGTTCGGGGAGAGCGAGACCGGGCGCTCGTCGAGCGGCGGCTGCTGCTGCTGCTGGTGGACGGGCGGCGCCGGGCGTTGGTACTGGCCGGTGCCCGGCATGACCTCGGTGCCCGGGTCGTGCGCGGGCACGGCGGGCTGCTCGCCCGTGGCCTCCGCGAAGCCCTCGTCGAGGGTGTCGAGCAGCCGGCCGACGTCCTCCATCGGCATGCGGAAGCTCGCTGTGCACATCTCCCCACGCCACAGGCTGAGCACCAAGGTGCCCTCGTGCCACGTGACCCGGAGGCAGCGCTCCTGACCTCGTGCATCGAAGAAGACTTCGCCGAACGACGGCAACGGGACAACTTCCGACATGGCAGACATACTGTATTAACCAGCCTTTATGCGTCCACTCAACCCCGGAAAACCCTACTGAACCGGCCTTCCCATACACACCCCAGGCCCCCCTCGTCAACCACCTGAGACCGTGTCCGACGAGTTGGCGTCCCGATCGCCCAGTGTGCCACGCCCGCCGCCGCACGCGTTCGGGAATGCCGGGATGCGTCTGGCCGATCACGCCGCGTTCGGCGCGGCGACCCGGTAAATGCGGGTAGCGTTTACTGCCGTGCCGGACTCCCATCTCCCGTCAGTCGACGAACTGCTCAGCATCGCCGTCAACGCCGTCGGAGGGAGCGAGCGGCAGGGCCAGGTCACCATGGTCCGCGCCGTGCAGCAGGCCATCGACGCCGACGAGCATCTGGCCGTCCAGGCCGGCACGGGCACCGGCAAGTCGCTGGCCTACCTCGTCCCCTCGATCCGCCACGCCATGGACAGCGACAAGCCCGTGGTCGTCTCCACGGCCACGATCGCGCTGCAGCGCCAGCTCGTCGACCGCGACCTGCCCCGCCTGGCCGAGGCTCTCGGCAAGGAGCTGCCGCACGAGCCGACGTTCGCCATTCTCAAGGGCCGGCGCAACTACCTGTGCCGCTACAAGGCGACCGCCGGCTGGCCCGAGGACGACGAGCAGGACCAGCTCTTCGACCCGCGCGAGGTGAGCGCCACCGGCCGCATGGTGCAGCGCATCCAGGAGTGGGCCGAGGAGACCGAGACCGGCGACCGCGACGAGCTGGTGCCGGGCGTGAGCGAGCAGGCCTGGCGGCAGTTCTCCGTCAGCGCGCAGGAGTGCCTGGGCGCCAACCGGTGCCCCAGCGGGGCCGAGTGCTTCGCCGAGCTGGCCCGGCAGCGGGCCGGCGAGGTCGACGTCGTGGTCACCAACCACGCGCTGCTCGCCATCGACGCCATGGGCGAGCTTCCGGTGCTGCCCGAGCACAAGGTCGTGGTCGTCGACGAGGCGCACGAGCTCGTCGACCGGGTCACGTCCGTCGTCACTGGCGAGCTGTCGGAGCTGACCGTGTCGCTGGCCGTACGCCGGGTCGGCCGGCTCATCGAGCAGTCGGTCGCCGACCAGCTCCAGGAGGCCGGCGAGGACCTCAAGGCGCTGCTCGCCGCCGCCCCGCCCGGCCGCGTCGACGAGCTGCCCCAGGTGCTGGGGCTGACCCTCCAGCTCATCCGCGACACCGCCTGGCGCTGCGTCACGGCGCTCGGGCCGCGCAACGCCGACAAGGACGACCCCGACAAGGCGGGCCAGCGCAAGGCCGCGTTCACGGCACTCGACGAGGTGCACGACACGGCGGTGCGCATGCTCGACGCCTACGGGCACGACTCCGAGGCCGACCGCGCCGAGGTCGTCTGGCTCGACGGCGGCACCGACCGCCGGCCGCCCGCGCTGCGCGTCGCGCCGCTGACCGTCAGCGGCATGCTGCGCGACAAGCTGTTCGGCGAGCGTACGGTGGTCCTCACCTCCGCCACGCTCGCGCTGGGCGGCACGTTCGACGCGCTGGCCGCGCAGTGGGGGCTCAGCGGGCCCGGCGAGTGGCAGGGCATCGACGTCGGCTCCCCCTTCGACCACCCCAGGTCCGGCATCCTCTACGTCGCCAAGCACCTCCCCCAGCCCGGCCGTGACGGCCTGCCGCAGCAATACCTCGACGAGATCACCGAGCTCATCGAGGCGGCTGGAGGGCGCACGCTGGGCCTGTTCTCCTCGATGCGGGCGGCCAAGGCCGCGACCGAGGCGCTGCGCGACCGGCTCGACGTGCCGCTGCTGTGCCAGGGCGACGACTCGACGATGCTGCTGGTCAAGCAGTTCGCCGAGGACGAGCCCACCTGCCTGTTCGGCACGCTGTCGCTGTGGCAGGGCGTCGACGTGCCCGGGCCGTCGCTGCGGCTGGTCATCATCGACCGGGTGCCGTTCCCGCGACCCGACGATCCGCTGACCTCCGCCCGCCAGCGGCACGTGGCCGCGCGGGGCGGCAACGGCTTCATGGCGGTGGCCGCCAACCACGCCGCGCTGCTGCTGGCCCAGGGCGCGGGGCGGCTGCTGCGCTCGCAGCACGACAAGGGCGTCATCGCGGTCCTCGACCCCCGCCTGGTGACGGCCCGCTACAGCGGCTTCCTGCTGAACTCGCTGCCGCCGTTCTGGCGCACCACCGACCCGGCGATCCCCCGCGCCGCGCTGAAGCGCCTGGCCGCCGAGGCGGCCGAACCCGCCGACGCCTGAGCACCGGAGAGGGCCGCCCACCGGAGCGCGGCGGACGGCCCTCGAAGGCGAATGCTCAGCCCCAGGGGGTGAGTTCGGGGCGCTTGGGTGACAGGCCGTCGCCCGAGGAGACGCCTCGCAGGCGGCGCCCCACCCAGGGCACCAGGTGCTCGCGGATCCACTGCGCGTCCTCGCGCCGCCGCGCCCGCGGGTCGACGGACCGCTCCGGCCAGTCCTTGCGCCAGTCGTCGAACGGCACGCCCAGCACGTCCAGGACCCGGGCGGCCACCAGCCGGTGCCCGTCCTCGTTCATGTGCAGCCGGTCGGGACTCCACGCCCGCCAGTCGCGCAGCCCCTGCATGGACCACTGGTCGACCAGCCGGCACCCGTAGAGGTCGGCGATCGAGCGCAGGTGCAGGTAGAAGACGGCGAAGCGGCCCCGCAGGCGGCGCATGAGCGGCGTGTCGCGCGGATCGACGCCGGTGAACAGCAGCACGTCGGCCCCGCCCGCCCGCAGCTCGCGCACCGCGCCGGCGAGCTTCTTCGCCATCACGTCCGGGTCGCTGCCCGGCCTGAGCAGGTCGTTGCCGCCGGCGCAGAAGCTGACCAGGTCGGGCGCCATCTCGACGGCCACGGGCACCTGCTCGGCGACGATCTGGTCGAGCAGCTTGCCGCGGACCGCGAGGTTGGCGTAGCGGAAGGAGGGGTCGTCGGCGGCCAGCCGCTCGGCGACCCGGTCGGCCCAGCCACGGTAGTGGCCGTGGGGGCCCGGGTCGTTCAGTCCTTCGGTGAAGCTGTCGCCGAGCGCGACGAAGGACTTGTAGTGCCTCATGAGGTGGTGTTCATCTCCGCGATAGCGTGCAGCGCAAGGACGTACGACTGTAGTCCGAAGCCGGCGATGGTGCCCGTCGCCACCCCGGCGACGACGGAGGTGTGCCGAAACTCTTCCCTCGCCGCGGGATTGGTGAGGTGGACCTCGACGAGCGGCGCAGTCCGCTGGGCGATGGCGTCGCGCACCGCGTAGGAGTAGTGGGTGAACGCGGCCGGGTTGAGCACGACCGGGATGCGGCCGTCGGCGGCCTCGTGGAGCCAGCCGATCAGCTCCGCCTCGTCGTCGGTCTGGCGGACCTCGACTTGTTCGCCCAGCTTCGTGCCGGTGTCGCGGCAGAGCGTGACGACGTCCTCGAAGGTGTCGGAGCCGTAGACGTCGGGCTCGCGGGTGCCGAGCCGGCCCAGGTTGGGCCCGTTGAGCACGAGGATCATGCCGAGATCTCCTTGTAGGCCGCTTCGAGCAGCTCTTCGGGCGGGCCTTCGAGCCGGCCGGGCTCGGCGAGGCCGTCGAGGACCACGAACCGCTGCTTGGCGCCGCGGTTCTTCTTGTCGAGCCGCATGTGGTCGCGCAGCCTCGGCCAGGCGTCGGCCCGGTAGGAGACGGGCAGCCCGACCGAGGTGAGCACGGACCGCGTGCGCGCCACGAGGTCGGCCCGGCCGGCGAGCCTGGACAGCTCGGCGGCGTAGACCATGCCGATGGCGACGGCCTCGCCGTGGCGGATGCGGTAGTGCTCGTCGCGCTCGATGGCGTGGGCCAGGGTGTGGCCGTAGTTGAGGATCTCGCGCAGGCCCGCCTCGCGCAGGTCGGCGCCCACGACGTCGGCCTTGACCCGGATCTTGCGCTCGATGAGCTCGCGGGTGTGCGGGCCGCCGGGCCTGGTCGCGCCCTCGGGGTCGGCCTCGATCAGGCGCAGGATCTCGGGGTCGGCGATGAAGCCGCCCTTGATGACCTCGGCGAGGCCGGCGCGGTAGTCGTCGGGTGGCATGCCGTCGAGCGTCGACAGCTCGCACAGCACGCCGGCGGGCGGCAGGAACGTGCCGACGAGGTTCTTGCCCTCGGGCGTGTCGATGCCGTTCTTGCCGCCGACGGCGGCGTCGACCATGGCCAGCAGCGTCGTGGGCACGAGCACGACCTGCACGCCGCGCAGCCACGTGCCGGCCACGAACCCGGCGAGGTCGGTGGTGGCGCCGCCGCCCACGCCGACGACGGCGTCGGAACGGGTCACGCCGTGCCGGCCGAGCTCCGACCAGAGCCGGGCGGCCACCTCGACGGTCTTGGCCTGCTCGCCGTCGGGCACCGGGAGGGCGACGACCTCGTGCCCGGCCGCCGCGATCGCCTCGCACACGGGGCGGGAGATCTCCGGCAGGGTCTCCGGGTGGATCACGGCGACGGTGCTGACGCCGGGCCTGAACAGGGTGGGCAGCTCGGCCAGCACGCCCGTGCCGACGACCACGTCGTAGGGGCTGTCGCCGCGTACGGTGATCCTGGTCGCGGCGCTCATGCCGGCAGTCCCTTCAAGATCTCCTCGGCGAGCTCCGCCGGCTCGCGCTGGTCGGTCGTCACGGTCACCGCCGCGAGCCGCTCGTAGATCGGCCGCCGCTCCTCCATGAGCTTCTTGAGCTGGCTGCGCGGGCTGAGCACCAGCAGCGGCCGGGCCGAGGCGAGGCCGACCCGCTGGACCGCGTCGGCCAGCCCCACCTGGAGGTAGACCACGTGGTGGCCGGCGAGCAGGGCCTGGGTCTCGGGGTGCAGCACGGCGCCGCCGCCCAGGGACAGGATGCCGTCGTGCTCGGCCAGGGCCAGGCGTACGGCCTCGTGCTCCAGCTCGCGGAAGCGGGCCTCGCCGTCCTCGACGAAGATGTCGGAGACGGGCTTGCCCGCCACCGCCTCGACGTCTGCGTCGGTGTCGCGGAAGCCGACGCCGAGCCGCTCGGCGAGCAGCCGCCCGAGCGTGGTCTTGCCTGAGCCGGGAGGCCCGATCAGCACTGCCTTGGCCGTCATTTGATCACCATCGAAGAGAGGTAGCCGGACAGGTTGCGCGCGACCTCCTCGACGGAGTCGCCGCCGAACTTCTCCAGGGCCGCGTCGGCCAGGACCAGCGCGACCATGGCCTCGGCCACGACGCCGGCCGCCGGGACGGCGCAGACGTCGGAGCGCTCGTGGTGGGCCTTGGCCGCCTCGCCGGTCTTGACGTCGATGGTGGCGAGGGCCCGTGGGACCGTGGAGATCGGCTTCATGGCGGCGCTGACGCGCAGGATCTCGCCGTTGGTCATGCCGCCCTCGACGCCACCCGCGCGGTTGGTGAGGCGGCGGACGCCGTCGTCGGTGGTGTAGGCGATCTCGTCGTGGGCGCGCGAGCCGGGCCGCCTGGCGGTCTCGAAGCCGTCGCCGACCGCCACGCCCTTGATGGCCTGGATGCCCATGAGCGCGCCGGCCAGCCGGGAGTCGAGCCTGCGGTCCCAGTGGGTGTAGCTGCCGAGGCCGGGCGGCAGGTTGTAGGCGAGGACCTCGACGACGCCGCCGAGCGTGTCGCCGTCCTTATGGGCTTTGTCGATGACCGCGACCATGGCGGCGCTGCCCTCGGGGTCGTGGCAGCGGACCGGGTCGGCGTCGATGCGGGCCAGGTCGCCGGGGCCGGGCAGGGTGTCCGACGGGCTCTCCGCGCCGCCGATCGAGGTCACGTGGCTGACGATGTCGACGCCGAGCGCCTGCTTGAGGAAGCGGCGGGCGACCTCGCCGAGCGCGACCCTGGCCGCCGTCTCGCGGGCGCTGGCGCGGTCGAGCACGGGGCGGGCGTCGTCGAAGCCGTATTTCTGCATGCCGGACAGGTCTGCGTGGCCGGGGCGCGGGCGCGACCGGGGCGCGTTGCGTGCCAGGCCCTCCAGCTCGTCCGGGTCGACCGGGTCGGCCGCCATGACCTTCTCCCACTTGGGCCACTCGGTGTTGCCCACGCGGATGGCGACCGGGCTGCCCATCGTGCGGCCGTGGCGGACGCCGCCCGCGATCGTGACCTTGTCCTCCTCGAACTTCATCCGCGCGCCGCGGCCGTAGCCGAGCCTGCGGCGGCGCAGCGCCTCGTCGATGGCGGCCGTGGTCACCTCGACCCCGGCCGGCAGGCCCTCCATGACGGCGACGAGTTCGGGCCCGTGGGACTCTCCGGCGGTCAACCAGCGCAACATGCGTACAAGTCTTCCACGTGCCGCCGAGTGGGCTGTCCCACGTTCACCCGTCGAGACACAGCACGGTGAACGCGCCCATCAGCATGAACGGCCCGAAAGGGAATTGTGTGTGCCGGGTGCCCCTCCGCGTGGCGAGCAGCGCGAGCGCGTAGAGCGCGCCGAGCGCCTGCCCGGCGAAGGCCGCGGCGACCCACGCGGGCCAGCCCGCCGCGGCGGCGTTGAGCCCGATGAGCCCGGCCAGCTTGACGTCGCCGAGCCCCATGGCCTCGGGGCGGGCGAACCAGAGCAGCCCGTAGAGCGCCGTCAGCGCCGCCGCTCCGGCCAGCGCCCGTGGCAGCTCCCCCGTGGGCCAGAGCGCCAGGGCGGTGATCGGGTAGGCGGGGAGCGTGAGCGCGTCGGGCAGGATCGTGGTGCGCCAGTCGATCACGGCCAGCGCGACCCCGATCACCGCGAACGGCACGTACGGCAGGCCCATCCGCCAGGCGGTCAGCGCCGCCACGGCGGCGGTCAGGAGTTCGACGGCTGGGCCGGGGGCTTGGGCCGGGTGGAGGCGTTCGCCGTAGGTGTCGGCCAGTGCCCTGACGCGGTGTCCGCAGACCAGGCCGGCCAGCGCCATGAGTGCGACCACGAGCCGACCCTAGTGCGCGGCGGGCCGCCCGGCGCCCCGTTCGCCGACACCGGTCCCGATCGGCAGGCCAGGGAGCGGGCCCCGCCGGGCGCGGTGGCCGGGTCAGGTGGTGGGGTCAGGTGGTGGGGTCGGGTGGTGGGCGGGTCAGCGGCGGGAGAACCAGCGGCGTTTCCTGGCCGGTTCGACGCGGGCGACGGTGGCGACGGTGGCGCGGTCGAGCTGGGCGGCGGTGCCGGACTCGACGGCGGCCAGGGCCTCCAGCACCGCGCCCTCGATCACGAACGGCACCGGCCCGGCCACGTCGATCACGACCGCCGCCGCGCCCTCCTGGGCCGCGGCCCGGCACACCTGGAGCGTGGTGCTCTGGATCGGGCGGGCGTCCGGCCGCCACCTGGTCAGCGCGTCGGTGCCGGTGAAGGCGGGGACCGCGTGCCTGCCGTCCTGCCCGACGAGCTTGGGCAGGGCCATCTCGCTCTCCTTCTCCTGCCGCAGCCCGTGCTCGCCCACCTCGGACCGGGTCAGCAGCGCCACCACGGGCACCAGCAGCCGCGCCCCGGCGAGGGCGTTGAGCACGGCGGCGACGTCGCCCGTGCCGTCGCGGTGGGCGGCGAGTGCGGCGGCCACGGCGGGCGGGGCGCCGCCGTCGTCAGCGGGGTCGAGGGGTCGCGGGATGCTCGGCACGGCCCCGAGACTACCCGCGCCCCGGCCCGGTCCCGATCCTGCCCCGCAGCGCTCGCAGCGCCCGCGCCCACCTCGTGACGTCCCATCGGCCGAGGGCCGCGGCCAGGCTCGGCATCCCGAGCAGCAGCCCTGCGGCGAACCGTCTCCGCTCCCGCCGGCCGGGGATGGCGTGCAGCTCGGCCAGCCACTCCTCCAGGTAGCGGGTGCGGGCGTGCCGCGGGAGCAGCACCGCGCCCGCCCTGACCAGCCGGTACGGCCCGTTCCCCGGCAGGTTGGCGGTGGCCAGCCGCCGCAGCTCCTCCCCCACCTGCTCCAGGCCCGCCCTACCGGCGGCGGGCACGTACAGCTCCAGGGTCTCCCGCGCCTTACGCGCCCGCTTGGCCTCGGGGAGGAAGCGGGCGGTGCGCAGGTTGTGCAGCCGGTCGGCGAGCTTGAGCGCCAGGACGCGCTCGTCGGCGAGGTCGCGCCGGTCCGGCGGCAGGCCGCCGGGGTCGTCGAGCGCGCGGAACCCGCGCAGCAGCGCCATGACGTCCTCGCCGAACTCGGCCAGCTCCGCCTCGGGGCAGGCCGTGTCGTCGAGCACGTCGTGCAGCAGGGCCGCGCACAGGATCTCGTGGTCGCGTACGCCCTGCTCGGCGAGGATCACGGCGACGGCGAGCGGATGCGTGACGTAGGGGTCGCCGCTGTGGCGCCGCTGCCCGTCGTGCCAGTGGGCGGCCACCTCGTAGGCGCGGCGCACCAGCCGCAGCGGCTCGCCGGCCGGGCCGTCGCCGTCCGGCCCGTCGCCGTTCAGCCACTCGCCGGCGGCTCGCAGCAGGGGCCTGAGGGGGTCGCCGCGGTTCATGAGGTGCCTCCCGGGTGGAGCAGCCAGGCCGGGACCGGCTGGCGGCGGGAGCGGTAGGCGCGGGCGACGGCGTCCCGGCCGCGCTCGGCGCCGTCGGGGGTGATGCGGTAGTAGCGGCGGCGGGGGCGGCCCGCCTCCTCGTGGGCGCTGGGTTCCTCCCAGCGGCTCTCCACCCAGCCGAGCCGCTCCAGCCTGGCCAGGATCGGGTAGACGGTGCCGCCGGGCAGTCCGGCGAGGTCGCACAGCTCCAGCCCGTACCGTTCGCGGGCGGGGTCGGCGAGCAGGGCGCGCAGGACGGCCTGGGTCGGCAGGGTCATCCGGGGTGCGTTGCTCTTCATAGCTCGTACTCTATATAGCTAGAAGAGCGTCGGACAGAGCGGCGAGGCCACTCTGTCCTGTCCTGCTCGGGGTGCTTCCCTACTCCCCCAGGTCGGCGATGGCGGCGACCGGGCCGCCGCCCGACGGGCCCTGGTGTACGGCCGCCACCGACACGAACACCGCGGGATCGCCGGTCACCGACGCCGCCACCCCGCCCACGGCCGCCTTGATCTGCCGGTGCCAGTGCACGTCGGAGTCGTCCAGCATGATGTTGCGCCGGTCGCGTACCCGCCCGGACGGGTCGGCCTCGCACTTCATGAAGACGTTGACCAGCCGCCCGCCGAGGTCCGACGGATGCGGGCGCTCGGGCAGCGGCAGGCCGGAGTCGCGGATGGCGGCCCAGATGCCGTCGGCGTCGAGGGCGTCCTTCATGACGCTGTGGCCGATGCGGTAGCGCCCGCCGATGCCGCGTACGTTGCCGACCAGCACGATCTGCGCCCGGTCCAGCTCGACGCCGGACGAGCACGAGGCCACGGACGAGTAGAGCGACAGGTCCTTGTGGATCTGCTCGGCGCGCGGCATGTCGATCTCGCCGAGCGCCACCGCGACGCCGAGCGCCGTGGTCGAGTTGGACAGGTCCATGGAGGGGCCGGTCTCCTCGATGGCGGTGTCCTTGCCGCGGCTGCGCGCGTCGGTGATGGTGGCCAGGGTGAGCAGGGGCGTCTTGGTCTGTACGTAGTGGACGTCGCGCGGGTCGTCGATGCCGGCGATCTTCATGGCCTCGCGGACCCCGGCGGCCACCTTTTCCACCATGGCGGGGCGGCCGATGTCCTCGGGCAGGATGACCTCGCTCATGGCGACGCCGACCGACAGGCGCGGCTCGTCGGTGACGGGGGCGCGCTCGGCCGGGGTGGTGGCGAAGACGGTCGCGTGCGGGCTCAGGACGCCGTCGGTGCCGCCCGACCACACCAGGGGGACGTTCTCCGGCGCCGGATGCCCGTGCCGGGCCAGCACCTCGCGGAAGGCGCGGTCGGCCAGGATGCGGGTGTAGTCGTTGACGCCGCCGTTGCCCTCGGTCTTGCCGACGACGGCGAGCACCCGTTCGGCCTCGATCACGCCCTCGGCGATGAGACGTGACAGCCCGGAGGCGTCGGTCACGCTCTCGATCGGCACCTTGCGGACCTCGATCGGTTCCGGCATGCGACCACCCTTTCTCTGCACCCCTGGCGACGCTAGCCGAGCCCGCCACCGGCCTTCATGGGCAATGTCTGCCCATGAAGGCCGTCCGCCATGTCAAGGCGCGCCGTACGCCGGCCACCGGTACGCGGTGGACATCGACCGCGCAAATCGACTAGAACGGGTCAAAGTGATCCGAATGTCATAGCGATCCGCCAAGGTGAAAAGGTGCGTACGAGGCTCAGCGAGCATGTCAGGGAGCGGCTGGGCACGTTCGCCCTGGCGTGGCCGTCCATCGCGCAGTGCGCGGTCGGCGCGGCGCTGGCCTGGATCGTGGCCGTCCAGTTGCTCGGCCACCCACGGCCCTTCTTCGCCCCGATCTCCGTGCTCATCTGCGTGGGCGTGGGCCTCGGGCAGCGGCTGCGCCGGGTCGCGGAGCTGGTCGTCGGGGTCAGCCTCGGGGTCGGCGTGGGCGACCTGCTGGTGGCCTGGATCGGCTCGGGGCCCTGGCAGATCGCGCTCGTGGTGGCCCTCGCCATGGCCATCGCGGTGCTGCTGGACGGCGGTGCGCTGTTCGTGGCGCAGGCCGGCTCGTCGGCGGTGCTGGTGGCCACGCTCGTCCCCGTCGAAGGGGCCGGCGGCCTGGACCGGATGGCCGACGCGCTGACCGGCGGCGTCATCGGCATCGCGGCGGTCGCGCTGATGCCCGCGAGCCCGTTCACCATCGCCGGCAAGCACCTGTCCGACGTGCTGGACGCGCTGTCCACCGCGCTGGAGCGGGCCGCCGAGGCCATCGAGAAGCGGGACGTGGACCTCGCGGCCGAGGCCCTGGAGGCGGCGCGCGGCACCCAGGCACTGGTGGAGGAGCTGGAGATGGCGCTGCAGACCAGCAAGGAGATCACCACGATCTCGCCGCTGCACTGGCACCGGCGCGCCCGCCTGGCCCGTTACGAGGCCGCCGTGCTCCCGGTGGACCTGGCGATGCGCAACGTCCGGGTGCTGTGCCGGCGCACGCTGGCCTCGCTCGGCGAGGCGAGCCCGCCCCCGGCCGCGCTGGCCGAGGCCATGCGCGAGGTGTCGGAGGCGGCCCTGCTGCTGCAGCTCGAACTCGCCGCGGGCCGGGAGCCGACGCTGGCCAGGCAGGCGCTGCTCGCCGTGGCGGCCCGCGAACGGCCGGAGCACCTGGGGTTCTCCGCGCACGTGATCATCGCGCAGCTCCGGTCCGTCGTGGTGGACCTGCTGGAGGCGACCGGCATGGATCACGAGGCGGCCAGCGCCACCCTGACGCCGCTCGACGGGAGCGCGGCTTGAGAAAGGTCAGGCCGACAGGCGTTTGAGCCTCGCCGCCGCCTCGTCGATGACCTCGTCCTTCTTGCAGAAGGCGAAACGGACGTAGTGCCTGCCGCGCTCGGGGCGGTCGTAGAAGACCTGGGTCGGGATGGCGACCACCCCGGCCAGCTCCGGCAGCCGCCGCGTCAGCTCCAGGCCGTCGGTGAAGCCCAGCGGCCTGATGTCGGTCTGCACGAAGTAGGTGCCGGCCGGCCGCAGCACCTCGAACCCGGCCGCCGCCAGCCCCTCCATCAGCCGGTCGCGTTTGTCCTGGAGCCCGGAACGCAGCGCGGACACCCACTCCAGCTCGTGCCGCAGCCCGTAGGCCACCGCGAGCTGCCACGGCGCTGACGCCGTGAACGTGAGGAACTGCTTGACCGTCTGCACCGCCGTGACCAGCGGCGCGGGCGCGCACACCCAGCCGGTCTTCCACCCGGTGACCGAGAACGTCTTGCCGGCGGAGGAGATCATCACCGTCCGCTCGCGCATGCCGGGCAGCGTGGCCATCGGGACGTGCGCGACGCCGTCGAAGGTCAGGTGCTCGTACACCTCGTCGGTGATCGCGATCAGGTCGCGCTCGCGGCAGAGCTCGGCGACGACCTCCAGCTCCTCCCGGGTGAAGACGGTGCCGGTCGGGTTGTGCGGCGAGTTGACCAGGACGGCGCGGGTGCGCGGCGTGACGGCGGCGCGCAGCTCGTCGGGGTCGAAGGTGAAGCGGCCCTCGACCGGCCGCAGGGTGACGGGCACCAGCCGGGCCTGGGCGAGGGCGATGGAGGCGGCGTAGGAGTCGTAGTAGGGCTCGAAGGCGATCACCTCGTCGCCGGGCTCGCACAGCGCCAGCACGCTCGCCGCGATCGCCTCGGTGGCGCCCACCGTGACCAGGACCTCACCGGACGGGTCGTAGTCGAGCCGGTAGTGGTCGGCCCGGTGCTGGGCGACCGCGCGGCGCAGCTCGGGCAGGCCGGGCCCCGGAGGGTACTGGTTGGCGCCGGAGCCGATCGCCTGGATCGCCCGGTCGAGCATGGCGGCCGGTCCGTCGGTGTCGGGGAACCCCTGGCCGAGGTTGATCGAGCCGGTCTGTACGGCGAGCGCGCTCATCTCCGCGAAGATGGTCGTGCCAAAGGCACGCATCCTGGACACTAGTGGTTCCGTCACGGTCACAGACTATTAGTCTCGTCGGGTGATCCTTCGGGTCGTGCTCGCTCTCGTCCTGTCCGCGCCGCCGGTCATGACCCCCTCCGCGCCGCCCGCGCGGCCCTGCCCGGTGGCCGTCCCCGCCGGCACCACGTGCGGGTTCCTGCTCGTCCCCGAGCGCAGGGACGCGCCCGGCCGGACCATCCGGGTCGGCTACGCCGTCCGCCATTCGGTCGCGCGCCAGCGCAGGCCGGATCCCGTGGTCTTCATGAGCGGCGGTCCCGGCTCGGCGTCGCTGCAGCTCACCGGATTCCTCGCCCAGATGTTCCCCGACCGGGACGTGGTGGCGCTGGAGCAGCGCGGCGGCCGCTGGTCCGAGCCGGCGCTGAGCTGCCCCGAGACCGCCGAGGCGCTGCTCGGGCAGCTCCGCCGCCCGCCCGCGGACGTGGCCGCCGCCGCCGTCACCTGCCGCGACCGGCTCCGCGAGCAGGGCGTGGACCTGCGCGGCTACAACACCAAGGAGATGGCGGCCGACGTCGTCGCGCTGCGCCGCGCGCTCGGCTACCCGAGCTGGAACCTGTTCGGCGTCAGCTACTCCACCCGCGTCATGGTGGAGGCCGCCGCGGCCGACCCCGAGGGCACGCGGTCGCTCGTGCTGGACTCGTTCCTGCCTGAGGGGGTCAACTGGTACGACGACGCCGAGCGCAACCTGGCCGACACCATGGCGAAGCTCGGCGTGAAGGACGCCTTCGAGGCCGTGACCGCCCGGCTCAACGCCTCCCCCGCCCGCGTGCCGGCCACCGACCCGCTGCTCGGCCGGGAGTTCACCGCGCGGCTGAGCGGCGACGACGTGGCCGCCGTGCTGTTCGAGGGGCTGGCCGGGGCGGACGTCGCGGCGGTGGCCCCGGCGCTGCTGCGCGCCCTCGCAGAGGGCCACGACGAGCTGCTGCGGCCCCTCGCCGACGCCGCCGGCGACGGGCTGGTCTCGCACGAGTTCGGGCTCTACCACGCGGTGCAGTGCCAGGACGAGCTGCCGTTCAACGCCACCCCCGGCCGCTCCCGGCTGTTCACCCACAACGCCGACAAGGCGGTCTGCGACGCCTGGGCCCTGCCGCGCTCGAAGCCCGCCGGTGCGGCCCCGCGCGCCCCCGCGTTCGTGCTCGGCGGCCGGTACGACCCCACCACCCCCGTCAGGACCAGCAGACCGGCCGCCGAGGCGCTGCCGGACGCCCGCTTCGCCGAGATCCCGTACGCCTCCCACGCCGTCTTCCTGTCCAGCGCGTGCGCCCGCCGCATGATCGCCGGGTTCGTCGCCGACCCGGCGGCCAGCACCGCCGCCACCTGCCTGGACGCGGGCGGCGGGCGGCGGGAGGACCTGCGGGTGACCGCGGCGCCGTACGCGATCGCGCGGGCGCCGTGGCTGGCCGTGCCGTTCGCGGTGTTCGCGCTGACGGCTCTCGCGCAGCTCGTGGTGGCGGCGCTGAAGGGCCGGGCGCTCGCGGCGTACGGCGGGCTGTGCGGGGTGGCCTTCGCCGGGCTGACCGCCCAGGCCGTGCACGGCCTCGTGACGCGCAACGCGACGGCGCTGGCCGTCGGCCTGCCCGCCGACGTCGGCGGGTTCTACACGTGGATCGCGGTGGCCTCGGTCGCGCTGACGGCGGCCGGGGCGCTGGTGCGGTGGCGGCGCTGGCCCGGCTGGGCGGCGACCGCCGTGGGCGGCGGATTCCTCGTATGGTGGTTGCTCTGGGTGACATGACGCGCATCAGGGACATCGACGCGCTCCGCGGGTTCGCGGTGTGCGGCATCATGCTGGTCAACACCTGGCAGCACACGCGCGTCGCCAACGCGCCGTCCACCTTCGTGGACCTCGTCGTGAACGAGCTCTTCCAGAGCCGGTTCTACCCGATCTTCTCGGCGCTGTTCGGCATCAGCTTCCTGCTGTTCCTGCGCGGCCACAGCAGGTGGGCGCTGCTCAGCCGGCTGTTCTGGCTCTACTGCATCGGGCTGGCGCAGGGACTGTTCTACGGGGGCGAGGTGCTGACCGACTACGCGCTCTGGGGCGCGGTGGCGCTGCTGCCCGCCTCGTTCATCCCCGGCGGCTGGGCGCAGCTCGCGCTCGGCGTGGCAGGGCTGGCGTGGGGGCTGCTCGCCAAGGGCGGCGGCTCGTGGCTGATCCCTGGCCTGCTCCTGGTGGGCATGGGGCTGTGGCGGCTGGCGCCGCCCCGGTCGCTGCTGCTGCCGGGGTTCGCGGCGAGCGCGCTCGTCTCGGTGCTGCTCGGCTACGTCGCCTTCACCACCGGCGACTGGAACGCCTACAGCGTGTCCGCGCTGGCGGGGGCGCTGGCGTACTCGCTGGGGCTGCTCCTGGTGCTGCGGCCGGGGCTGTCGGCGGTGCTGGAGCCGCTCGGCCGGATGGCGCTGACCAACTACGTGACCGGCACCGCGGTGATCGTGCTGACGCTGCCGCTGGTCAGGGCCGACCCGACCCGCTGGGCGGTCGTGGGGCTCGCCGTCGCCACCGTCGCCGTGCAGGCGCTGGGGAGCCGGTGGTGGCTGGCCCGCTACCGGTACGGTCCGCTGGAGTGGGTCTGGCGGTGCCTGACCTGGTTTCGGCGGGTGCCCAACCGGTTAGAGTCGGGCCGTGACCACAATCGCCCTCTGTCAGATCCCGGTCTCTCCTGATCCCTCCACCAACCTCAAGAGGGCCAGGGAGGCGCTGTCCCGCGCCGAGGGGGCCGACCTCGCGATCTTCCCCGAGGCGACGCTGACCCGCTACGGCCGCCGCGTCACGGGCCTCGCCGAGCCGCTGGACGGGCCGTTCGTCTCCGGCCTCGCCGAGGCGGCGCGCGAGCACGGCCTGGCGGTGATCGCCGGGACGTTCGAGCCGGGCGACGGCCGGGTACGCAACACGGCCGTGGCGCTCGACGCCCAGGGCGAGCTGCGGGCCGCCTACCGCAAGATCCACCTGTTCGACTCCTTCGGCGCGAAGGAGTCCGACCTGGTCGAGCCGGGCGCCGAGCCGGCGGTGGTCGAGCTGGCCGGCCTCAGGATCGGGCTGATCACCTGCTACGACGTACGTTTCCCCGAGCTGGCCCGGGCGCTGGTCGACCGGGGGGCCGAGCTGTTCGCGGTGATCGCCGCCTGGGGGTCGGGGCCGCTCAAGGAGGACCACTGGACGACCCTGGTCCGCGCGCGGGCCCTGGAGAACACCATGTGGACCGCCGCCGTCGGCCAGGCGCCCAACCCGGGCGAGTCCTCCGACGGCTACGGCGTGGGCCGCAGCATGCTGGTCGACCCGCTCGGCGTGGTCCGCGCCGACCTGGGCACCGCGCCGGGGGTGCAGGTGGTCGGGATCGACCGCGCGTACACCGAGTCGGCGCGCGCGACGCTGCCCTGCCTTCAACACCGGGTCTTGTAGGGGTCAACCGACCGTAAAGTAGTAGCGTGAGCGGAACGCAGATGCAGAAAGTGATCCCGCCGCGTCTACTCGTCCCCTACCTGTCGGGCAAGCGGACGGTGATCTCCGGATATGTCTACCGGGTGCAGGACTGCGTCAGGCTGACCACCCCCGAGGCGCTCTACTGGGGCCTCGACCTGTCGTTCGACGGCTCGGAGCTGTTCGCGGAGGTGCCCGAGGTGTATGTGATGCGCTGGTATGCCCGCGACGTCGACACGTACGCGGTGCCGTACGGGCCGCACATGGGCGGTGACTGGAGCGACGCCCCGCCGTTCGCCGGCAACGGCTTCACCACCTCGCCCGACCATGTCGTGCCGCAGTTCCACACCGTGCCGATGCCGATCCCGGCCGGGGCGGAGATCGTGCACGTCACGCGCGACGGCGAGCGGCCCTTCGCCGGCTACGACGGGCTGACCTGGCGGCCCGCCGCATGAGCGAGGAGATCACGCCGGTCGCCTCCGGCTTCGTCGCCCGTTTCGGCGAGCACACCCTTCCCGCCGCCGTGGGGCCGGACGACGGCCAGGTGGTGCTGTTCAGCGAGTCCGAGCTGCCGGGCTTCGAGCCGGCCAGCGGCTACTGGCGGCGGCAGGTGGCGCGGTCCGAGGTCGAGTGGCTGGTGCTCGTCCGCACCGTGGGGGCCTTCGGCGGCGAGCCGTGCGTCATCCTCGACGAGGACGAGGACGGCCTGCACATCGCCTACACCGGGCACAGCGGGATGAAGGCGGAGGCACTGGGCTACTGGATGGTGGATCACGGGGCTTACGAGGTCGTGGTGCCCCGCGAGGAGGTCTTCTCCATCAGGGTCGAGCGGATCCCGGTGCCGTGAAGCAGCTCTTCACGGTCGGGCTCGGTGACGACGGCGCGCTGCTGGGGGCGCTGGAGCCGTGGCGGGCCGAGGAGTTCCTGGCGCACATCGAGCGCGGCCGGGAGCACATCGGGCGCTACACCGGGCTCGCCGACGTCGTGACGGACCTGGAGTCCGCCCGGTCATACCTGCTGTCCTACGCCGACAAGGCCGCCGCCGACACCGGCCGGCTCTACGGCATCTGGCTGGACGGGCTGCTGGTCGGCGGGGTGCTGTTCCGGACGATTGACGTCGCCAGGGGCCTCGCCGAGGCGGGCTGCTGGCTGGAGCCCGCGGCCGTGGGCAAGGGCCTGGTCACCCGGGCGGTGCGGGTGATCATCGATTGGGCGGTCGAGGAGCGCGGCATCCATCGCGTGGAGTGGTGGGCGGCGGCGGAGAACACCGCCAGCGTCGCGGTGGCCCGGCGGCTCGGCATGACGCGCGACGGGGTGCTGCGGGAGCACTATCTGCATCGGGGGCGGCGGCTCGACATGGAGATCTGGGCGGTGCTCGCGCCGGAGTGGCGCGCCGCCCGCTGAGCCCGGAGGGTGCCCAGGCTGCGGCGGCGGTCAGTTGCCCAGGTTGCGGTAGCGGGACAGGCGGGTCGCGAGGCGGTCGGCCGGGTCCTGGCGCAGCAGCCCCGCGATCTCGTGCTCCAGCGCCCGCCCCACCCGCTCGCAGAACTGCCGCGGCTCGTAGGCGGCGTCGGGCACCTCCGGGATGACCCGGTCCACGATGCCGTCGCGGCGCAGGTCGGTGGCGCGGATGCGCTGCAGCCGGGCGATCTCGGGCGCGAAGTCGACCGAGCGGTAGAGGATCGCCGAGGCGCCCTCCGGCGGCAGCGGCGACAGCCAGGCGTGCTGGGCGCACAGCACCCGGTCGGCGGGCAGCAGGGCCAGCGCCGCGCCGCCCGCGCCCTCGCCGAGCAGCAGGCAGACGGTCGGCACGTCGAGCATGACCAGCTCGGCCAGGCAGCGCGCGATCTCGGCGGCGAGGCCGCCCTCCTCGGCCGCCTTGGACAGGTCGGCCCCGCCGGTGTCGATGACGGTGACCAGCGGCAGGCCCAGCTCACCGGCCAGCCGCACGCCGCGCCTGGCGAGCCGCAGCGCGGCCGGGCCGAGCGGCGCGCTGATGCGCTGGACCCGCCGGTCCTGGCCGAGCACCACGGCCGGCGCGCTGCCGAACCTGGCCAGCGCGAGCAGCAGGCCGGGCTCGTTGTCGCCGGTGCCGGTGCCGCTCAGCGGCGTGGTGTCGGTGGCGGCGAGCTTGAGCAGGCTGCGCACGCCGGGCCGGTCGTCGCGCCGCGAACGGGTGATCGCCTCCCACGCCTCGGCGGGGCGGAGGTCCTCCTCGGGCGGCTCGCCCGCCTCGACCGCGCTCAGGTCGGCGGCGAGCACGCCGAGCGCGCGGATCGCGACCGGGCGCAGGGCGTCGGCCGACACCACGGCGTCGAGCAGGCCCTTGTGGAAGAGGTTCTCGGCGACCTGGACGCCCTCGGGGAACGGGTAGCCGTGCAGCGCCTCGAACACCCTCGGCCCCATGAACCCGATCAGCGCGCCCGGCTCGGCGGCCGTGACGTGCGCGAGCGACCCCCATGAGGCCAGGACGCCGCCGGTCGTCGGGTGGCGGAGGTAGACCAAGTAGGGCAGGCGGAGCGCGCGGTGCCCCTGGATCGCCGCGGTGATCTTCACCATCTGCACGAATGCCTGCGCGCCCTCCTGCATGCGGGTGCCGCCCGAGGCGGGGGCGGCCAGCAGCGGCAGGCGCTCGCGGCCGGCCCGCTCGACCGCGGTGGTGATCCGCTCGGCCGCGGCCACCCCGATGGAGCCCGCCATGAACGAGAACTCGGAGGCCACCACCGCCACCCGGCGGCCGTCGAGCAGCCCCTCACCGGTGATCACGGCCTCGTCGTAGCCGGATTTGGCCCGGGCGGCGGCGAGCTCGTCGGCGTAGGAGGAGCCCGGCTCGGCCGGGTCGGCGGGCGGAGCGTCCCACGACTTCCACGACCCCCTGTCGAGGACCGTTTCGATCAGTGTGCGCGCGTCCGGACGGCTCACTCTCGCTCCCTCGTGGTCGGCCCCGCAGTGTTGACGCGCGAGCGCTCTCGCGGTTGGCATCGCGTGGCGGTCATCGTTCGCGCTCCTCCAGCCAGGCGAGCACCGCCTCGCCGTCCTGGCCGAGCATCGGGGGCGCGGTGTGCGTGCGGGCGGGCAGTCCGTCGAAGCGCAGCGGCGGCCCCGGCAGCTCGACCCGGCCGAGCACCGGGTGGTCGACCTCGACGACCAGGCCCTGCGAACGGGTCTGCTCCCACGTGTAGACCTCGTCGATGGAGCGGATCGCGCCCGCGGGCACGCCGGCCGCGCCGAGCTCGGCCAGCCAGTGGGCGCGGTCATGGGCGCCCAGCGCCTTCTCCATCTCGGTGACCAGCTCCTCGCGGTGGGCGCGGCGGTCGCGGTTGGTGCGGTAGCGCGGGGTGTCGGGGTCGATGCCGAGCAGCCCGGCGACCTTGCGCCACTGGCCGTCGTTGGCGGCGGCGATCTGCAGCATGCCGTCGGCGCAGCGGAACGAGCCGTAGGGGGTGATCGAGGCGTGGTGGTTGCCGGCGGCGCGGGAGACCTGGCCGCCGACCGTCCAGGCGGTGCCGTGGTAGGAGTGGACGCCGGTGACGGCGGCCAGCAGGGACGTGCGTACGACGCGGCCCTTGCCGGTGTGCTCGCGCTCGTAGAGTGCGGCGGCGACGCCGTACGCGCCGTGGATGCCGGCCAGCAGGTCGGCGATCGACGCGCCCACGCGGTAGGGCTCCTCGGGCGAGGGGCCGGTCAGCGACATCAGCCCGGCCTCGCCCTGCGCGATCTGGTCGTAGCCGGGCCGGCCGCCCTCGGGCCCGTCGTGGCCGAAGCCGGTGATCGACAGGACGACCAGGCGCGGGTTGAGCTCGTGCAGGCTCTCGACGGAGAAGCCGAGGCGGTCGAGCACGCCGGGGCGGAAGTTCTCGACGAGGACGTCGCTCTGGCGGACCAGGCGTTCGATGACGGCTTTGCCCTCGGCGGACTTGAGGTCGAGGGCGATGGACTGCTTGTTGCGATTGGCTGCCAGGAAATAAGTCGATATTTCGTGATCGGGACCGACGAACGGCGGGCCCCAGCCCCGCGACTCGTCGCCGCCGTCAGGATGCTCCACCTTGATCACCCGCGCGCCGAGGTCGCCCAGCATCTGCGCGGCGTGCGGCCCGGCCAACGCCCTGGACAGATCCAGCACGACGATGTCGCCGAGGGGTCCGAGCACGGTCAACCTCCTGCTTGCGTCCGGGTGAAAGAACATTCTCTCAGTTGCCGGTGATCCGTCACCTACCCTGGGTCGGTGAATTCGCTGGCCGCCCGCATCCGGAGTCTGCGGCCCTCGTGCGGTCCCGTCCGCCTGGTCGCCGTGGACGGGCCGGCGGGGTCGGGCAAGACGACGTTCGCCGGGCGGCTGGCGGGGGCGCTGGGCTGCCAGGTCGTCCACAGCGACGACTTCCCCGTGCCGTGGGAGGACGGCCCGGGCGGCTGGTTCCACGCGCTGGAGGAGCAGGTGCTGAGGCCGCTGCGGGACGGGCGGCCCGGCGGGTTCCGGCGCTACGACTGGGTCCGGGGCGCGTACGCCGAGCGGGTCGCGGTGCCGCCCGCGCCGGTGCTCGTCGTCGAGGGCGTCGGCACCGCCCGCGCCTCGGCCGCGCACCTGGTGGCGTACACGGTGTGGGTGGAGGCCGCCGAGCCGGTGCGGCTGGCCCGCGTGCTGGAGCGGGACGGGCCCGAGCTGGCTCCGCGCTGGCGGGAGTGGTTCGCGGCGGAGCGCGCGTGGTTCGCCGCGGACTGCACCCGGGAGCGGGCCGATCTCGTCGTCCGCACGTGAGGGCTCACGCCAGGTGCCCGACGTCGTTGAAGCGGACCAGCTCGAAGGAGCCCTCCACGGCGCGCCAGACCGACACCGAGGCGTTGAGGACCGGCACGAAGGGCGGGCCCGCGTGCGGGGCCGCGTCCGCGCCGGTCTCCAGGACGTGGCGGAGGGCCAGCACCACCGAGTCGTGCGCGACGATCAGCACCGGCCGGCCGCCCGCCGGCCCGTCCAGGTCCCGTACGAACGCCCGCACCCGCGTCACCACGTCCGCCAGGGACTCGCCGCCGGGCGGGCGGTAGGCGTAGCCGCCGACGGCCTCGCGCCTCGCCGCCTCCTCCGGGAAGCGCTCACGGACCGCCGCCGGGTTGAGCCGGTCGAAGGCCCCCTGTTCCTGGTCCCTGAGCCGCTCGTCCACGGCGACCGGCAGCCCGGCGCCCCAGTCGTCCTTCGCGACCTCCCACGTCTCGCGCGCCCGCAGGTAGGGCGAGCACCACACCGCCTCGGGCCGCTCGCCGCCGGGCAGCGCCGCGAGCAGCCGCCCGAGCGCCGCCGACTGCCGCCGGCCCAGGGCGGTGAGCCGTACCTCGTCGTCGCCCAGCCCGTAGACCAGCGGCCGGTCGCCCGCCTCCCGGTGCGCGAGGTTGGCCTCGCTCTCGCCGTGGCGTACCGCGATGATCCGCGAAGGTCCCGCGCCGGCCATGCTCAGAGCTCGTCCACGTCCGCCTGGGAACGGCCGCCCGACAGCCGGGCGAAGCCCGGCCCGCGGTCGAAGAAGCGGTTGGACGGAGGCCGCAGCGTGGCGCGCAGCTCGGCGGTGCCCCGCTCGTCGATGCGGTCGCCGTCCAGCACCACGCCGTAGTCGCCGAGCGCGCCCGCGATCGAGACCTTCCCGTCGCGCACGTCGGCTGCCACGGCGCGCGGGTCGCGGTCGTACGGGGAGCCCCAGCCGCCGCCCCCGGTGGTGCGGATGCGGATGATCTCGCCGGCGTGCACCGGGAAGTCGTCCACCAGGCCGTCCATCTCCTTGCCGTTGACCTCGACCCGGAACGGCCGCCCGGCCAGGCCGCCGTTGACGCCCCAGCACGACAGGATCGAGCGGTCGGCGATCGACATGTACGAGGCGTCGCGCAGCATCCGGATGTGCTTGTCGTAGCCGAGCCCGCCGCGGAACATGCCCGGCCCGCCGGAGTCGCAGGCGAGCCCCAGCCGCTCGACCCGGAACGGCCAGCGCGCCTCGGCGAACTCGACCGGGATGTTGCGCGAGTCGGGCACGACGTGGATGGTGTCCTCGCCGTCGGCGTACCAGCGCCCGCCGGAGCCGCCGCCCAGGACCTCGCGCATGAGGTAGGGCTGCCCGCCGGCGTCGGCGCCGTACACGCCGGTGTAGCGGATCGTCTCCTGATCGGCCGGCATCCGCCCGCCGGTGGCCTTGGCGAGCACGCCGGCGAGCACGCCGAGCAGGCGCAGGATGACGAACGTGCGGGCGTTCGTCGGGGCGGGGAAGACGGGCGTGAGGAGCGTGCCCTTCTCCGGGAAGATCATCTTGATGAGCGGCACAACGCCCTCGTTGACGTCCAGCTCGGCCATCCGCTCGGGCGTGTCGGCCAGGTTGCGCAGGATCGGGGCCAGCCACTTCTTGAGGAACACGCCGTCCGCGTAGTCGCCCGCGTGGTTGATCGGGCCCTTGGCCTGCGGCGAGGTGCCGGTGAAGTCGATGGTCAGCGGCGCCTCGGCCGCGTGGTCGACCGTGAGGGTGATCCGCTGGGCGTGCAGGCGGGGCTCGTCCACGCCGTCGTGCTCGGCGTAGTCCTCCCACACGTACGTCCCCTCGGGGATCTTCGACAGCAGCTCGCGGCGGAAGGTCTCGGTGGTCTTGCCGATGATGGCGTCGAAGCACTCCTGGACCGCCTCGCGGCCGTAGCGCTCGAACAGCTCGCCCAGCCGCCGCGCGCCCATCAGGCAGGCCGAGCACTCGGCGTCGAGGTCGCCGGCCAGCGAGTCGGGCATACGGGAGTTGCGGGTCATGATGCGCAGCGCGGCCTCGTTCGGCACGCCCTGGTCCCACAACTTGATCGGCGGGACCATCAGGCCCTCCTCGAACACCGAGCGCGCGTGCGAGGGCATCGACCCCGGCACGCTGCCGCCGATGTCGTCGTGGTGGCCGAACGCCTGCACGAACGCCACCACCTCGCCGTCGTGGAAGACCGGCACGGTGACGCACAGGTCGGGCAGGTGGCCGATGCCGCCCTCGGACAGGTAGACGTCGTTGTGGAAGTAGACGTCGCCGGGCCGCATCGTCTCGATCGGGAAGTCGCGCACGACCGGCTGGACCAGCGCGCTGTAGGAGCGGCCGGTCAGCTTGCGCAGGCGGGCGTCGTGGATGCCGGCGCGGAAGTCGTGCGCGTCGCGGATCATCGGCGAGCGGGCCGTGCGCGCGATCGCGGTCTCGACCTCCTTCTCGACCGACGCGAGCGTGCCCTCGACGATCTCGACGAGGATGGGATCAGTCACGCTTGACCTCCACGTTGCCGTACGCGTCCACGGTGGCGGTGAAGCCGGGGTGGATGGGGATGGTCGAGCCGTACTCCTCGATGACGGCGGGACCGCGCACCGACGCGCCGGGGCCGAGCGCGACGCGCTGGTGGATCGGCGTGTCGCGGGTCTCGTCGAAGTGCACGGCCCGTACGGAGGTCGCGCCCGCGCCCGGCTTGTCCAGGGGACGGAGGGCCGGGCGGGTGATGGGCCCGACGCCCGACACGCGCAGGTTGACCCATTCGACCGCGTGGCGGGGGTCGTCGCGGTAGGCGTAGCCGTACAGCTTCTCGTGCGCCTCGTGGAAGCGCTCGACGACCTGGTCCCGCCAGCCGGCGTCGATCTCCCCCGCCGGGGCGGCGACGCGGACCTCGTAGCCCTGGCCGTAGTAGCGCAGGTCGGCGCTGCGGATGTGGACGGGGTCGGCGAAGCCCTCGCGCTCCAGCGCCTCCGCCGCCTGATGCTCCAGGTCGTGGAAGATCTCGGCGGCCTTGCCGAGGGACAGGTCGCGGGTGACGTACGTGCGTACGTAGTCGTTCTTGACGTCCACTGTGAGCAGCCCGAACGCCGAGACGTTGCCCGGGTCGCGCGGGACGATCACCGAGGGCAGCCCCAGGATGTCCATGAGCCGGCAGGCCAGCAGCGGCCCCGACCCGCCGAAGGTCACCAGCGGGAAGTCCCGCACGTCCAGCCCGCGCTTGACGGTGAGCTGACGGATCGCGTTGCTCTGGTTGAACGCGCTGATCTCCAGGATGCCCGTCGCGGTGCGCTCGGGGGTGAGGCCGAGCTTGTCGGCCAGGGCCTCGATGCCGGCGCGGGCGGCCCCGGCGTCCAGCGGGATCTCGCCGCCCAGCAGATGCGGCGGCACCCGGCCGAGGAAGACGTGCGCGTCGGTGACCGTGACCTCGGTGCCGCCCTTGCCGTAGCAGATCGGGCCTGGGTCGGCCCCGGCGGAGCGCGGGCCGACCTTGAGCGTGCCCTCCGGCGAGATCCACGCGACCGAGCCGCCGCCCGCGCCGACCGTCACGATGTCGATCATCGGGATCTTGCACGGGTAGCGCCCGATCGTGCCCTCGGTCGTGATGGACGGCTCGCCGTCGATCACCACGGCCACGTCGGTCGAGGTGCCGCCGCCGTCCAGGGTGATCACGGACTCGTGGCCGGCGGTGGAGGCGATGAGCGCCGCGCCGAGCGCCCCGGCCGCCGGGCCCGACAGGACGGTGGTGATCGGCTGGTTGACGACCTCGCGGGCCGACAGGATGCCGCCGTTGGACTTCATCACCGAGAACGGGCGGCCGAGCCGGGTGGACAGGTTGGCGAGGTAGGTGCGCATCACGGGCTTGACGGCGGCGTCCACCAGCGTGGTGACCGAGCGCTCGTACTCGCGGTACTCGCGCAGCACGTCGCTGGAGAGCGAGATCACCGCCTCCGGGTGCTCACGCCACAGCACCTCGCGCATGCGCCGCTCGTGCTCGGGGTTGGCGTAGGAGTGCAGGAAGCAGACGCCGATCGCGTTGATGCCCTTGCTCCGGAACCAGCGGGCCGCCTCGACGGCCTGCTCCTCCGAGAACGGCCGCACCTCCTCGCCCAGGTGGTCGAGCCGGCCGCCGACGGTGCGTACGTGGTGCACCGGGACGATCCTGGGCGGCTTGACCCAGAAGTAGGAGTTGCCGTAGCCGTCGGGGACGCTCTGCCGGGCGATCTCCAGGATGAACTCGAACCCCTCGGTCGTGATGAAGCCGAGGCCCGAGATGCGGTCCTCCAGGAGCTGGTTCGTGGCGACGGTGGTGCCGTGGACGATGCCGCCCACGTCGAAGCCGCCGCCGCCGTCGAGCTCGCTCAGCTTGGCGATGCCCGCGAGGAAGCCGTCGGCCGGGTTCGCGGGCGTCGAGGGGGTCTTCGTGGTGAGGATCTCACCGGTCTGCTCGTCCACCGCGACGACGTCGGTGAACGTCCCCCCGGTGTCCACTCCGATTCGTACGCTTCGCATGGCTCCTCTAGCCTCGGCGCCGGCCGAGCACTTCGTCGACGACCCTGGGCGCGTTGGCCGTGCCGACGTGCGCGGCCAGGCGGATCGCCAGCTCCTGCGTCCTCGCCAGCTCGGCCTCCACCCTGGCCTTGCCCGACTGGCCGGCCTGCACTCCGAAGTACGCGCCGACGATCGTACCGATCACCCCCGCCACCCCGGCGAAGAGCGAGGCGAACTCGCGCGTGGCGAACACCGCGGCGGCGAAGGCGATCAGGACCGCCACGATTCCCGCCACGACCACGTAGAAGCCGTAGCGCCATCGGGTGGCGTCGGCCTGCGCGGCGGTAAGGTCGTCCTGCTGCAACATCGTGTCGAGCGCGGACGGTTTGTCGGTGACCACAGTTCCTCCTGAAACCTCAGGGGGAAAATGTCCCACGAGGTCATGGAACAAGCCAAGCCGCTAAGCTGGCGGCCCGTGACCCAATCGTCTGCCTTGTCGCCGGTGCCGTCCGGGGCGCGGGATGCCGTGCTGAAGTTCTACTTCGGCCCCATGGACTGCGGGAAGTCCACCCTCGCGCTTCAGATGAACTACAACCACGCGAGACAGGGCCGGCGCGGCCTGGTGCTCACCAAGCACGACCGCTCTGGCGGACCCCAGGTGACCAGCCGCATCGGGCTCGGGCAGGACGCCGTCGAGGTGGAGGACGGCCTCGACCTCGTCCGGCTGGTCACCTCGTACGACCACGTCGACTACCTCATCTGCGACGAGGCGTGCTTCTACAGCGTCGAGCAGATCGAGCAGCTCGCCGACCTGGTGGACGAGCACGGCGTGGACGTCTACGCCTTCGGTCTCGCCTCCGACTTCCGTTCGGTGATGTTCCCGGCCGCGCAGCGGCTGTTCGAGCTGGCCGACGAGGTGTGCCGGCTGCAGGTCGAGGTGCTGTGCTGGTGCGGGCGGCCAGGCCAGCTCAACGCGCGGGTGGTGGGCGGGGTGATGGCGCGGACCGGGGAGCAGGTGGTCATCGGCGACACCGACGACTCACCGGTGCGCTACCAGGTGCTCTGCCGCCGCCACCACCGGTCCGGGCGGCTCGACGAGGGCTCCCCCGCCGACCGGCCGGGTCAGCTCGACGAGGGCTCGCCGGCCGACCGACCCGGTCAGCTCGACGAGGGCTCGCCGGCCGACCGACCCGGTCAGCTCGACGAGGGCTCCCCCGCTGACCAGCCCGGCCGGCATGACGGCGTCCTCGCGCCGGCCGCTCAGACGGCGCAGTAACCGGCCTCAGACGGCGCAGTAGCCGTCGTCGTCGCAGCCTTCCGCGGGGGCGGCGAGCTGGGTGATCGGCTGCTGCCCGGTGCGCTCGGCCACCTCGTCGATGGCGGCGTCGAACGCCTCCTGCGGCTGCGCGCCCGACACCGCGAACTTGCCCTCGAACAGGAACAGCGGCACACCGGTGACGCCGAGCGAGCGCGCCCGCGCGATCTGCTCGCGTACCTCCTCGGCGCCCTCCCCGGTGTCCTCGACGCCGGTCTCGGCGGCCAGCTCGGCGAGCACGGCGGGGTCGGCGACGTTGCGGCCCTCGGCGAAGTGCGCGCGGAACAGCCGCTCGGCCATCTCGCCGCCGCGGCCCTGCCGGGTGGCCAGCTCGATGAGGCGGTGCGCCTCGAACGTGTTCGCGCTCACGCCCTTGTCGTAGTCGAGGGTCAGGCCGTCGGCGGCGGCCGCGTCGATCACCCGCCGCACCATCTGGACGGCGTTCGGCCCGAACTTGCGCTCCAGCATCGGGATCATCGGCTCGCCCTCCGGCGAGGCGTCCGGATTGAGCTGGAACGGGCGCATCGTCACCTCGATCGTGCCGCCCTTGGCCCGGAACCGCTCGGCCGACTTGAGGAACCTGGCGTGCCCGATGTAACACCAGGGGCACGCGACATCGGAGAATATTTCCACCTTCACGCCAGGGGACAACCCCGGGGAACCGCGCCCGATTCCTGCCCGCCGGCGCGGCGTCAGCCGGCGGCCAGCTCCTCCAGCCGGTACGGCAGGTAAGCCGAGTCGTCCACCAGCGCCGACACCCCCCGCCACCATCCGAACCACTCGCCGCTGCGCCACATCCAGTCGACCCGCTCGATGGCCGCCACCACGTCGCCGACCGTCTCCCAGGTCTCGCCGAGCTGGTCGCGGGTGGCCCCGTGGCGCAGCGCCCAGGCGCGCAGGATGCCGGAGGCCCGCGCGGGGACCTCGCGGGCGTACGGGTCGGGGTGCTCGCCGGGCAGCCGGTGCGGCCCGAGCCCGGCCGCCACGCCCCAGCTCCACTGGGCCTCGGCCGGACGGGAGTAGCGCAGGGACTGGAAGTCCAGGTTGGAGCCCAGGTCCTCGTCGGCCCGCCGGGTGACGACCGCGTCCAGCCGGCCGCCGGCGTCGAAGTGCACGACGAGCCGCTGCCCCGGCCGGACGCCGGGCGGCAGCGTGAAGCGGTCCTCCGCCTGCCAGGAGTTGAGATCGACCTGTGCGACGGGCGTGCCCCAGAGCTGGTCGGCGGCGTCGTCGGAGATCCAGGCGGCGAGCATCTCCAGCGCGGTCAGATCGGTCCACGGCTCGATCGCCACGGCCGTGCGGATCACCTCGTCGGGCGGCGGCAGCTTGCCGCCCCGCGCGCGGGTCCACCATTCGGCGCCCAGCTCGCGGGTGCCGACCAGCAGCGCGGCGAGGGCGGCCAGCTCGGCCGAGCGCCGGGTCAGCGCGGCGCCGAGCGCCAGGTCGAGCGCGCGGCCGGTGCGCTCGTCCCCCAGCACCGGACGCACGTCGGCGATCAGGGTCTGGGCGGACGGCCGTTCCTCGCCCAGCAGGTCACGTACGATTCTCCTGGCTTCGGTCCGTGCGTCTTCAGCGTGTTCCTGCCGCATATCGCCACGTTACGCCGGGAGATCCTTTTCCGCGAGAGGCCCCGTGACCTTCCCGGAGAGCGGTCTCTCAGGCGCGGGAGCGGCGGCCGGGCCTGGCGAGCAGCCAGCCCACCGCGACGCCCGCGAGCGCCACGCCCGCGCCCGTCCCGAAGGAGGCGAGCATGACCCACGGGCGGGTGGTGGTGGGGGTGCCGGGCTTGGACGGCCGCTCGTAGACGGCCCCCGCCTGCTGGACCCCGGCCGCCGTCTCAGCCGGGGCCAGCTCGGCGAGGACGGGCGTGGGCGCTTCGGCCTGGGCTTCAGTGGGGGCGGCACAGAGGTGCTGCTCGACGGCCGAGAAGAACTCGCCCGCCGTCCGCTTGGCCACCGAGCCGAGCATGCGCTGCCCGACCCCGCCGATCATCCCGCCGATCACCGCCTCGGCGTCGTAGTCCACGCGGGTGCCGTCCGCGCTGTCCGCCTCGCTGAGCCGGAGCTGTACGGTCGCCTCCACGGTGCCCGGCGCGCCCTGCCCCCGCGCCCTGAGCGTGAAGCCCTCGCACGGCACGGGCTCGGTCAGCACGACCTCCCCTTGGTAGACGCCTTTGATGGAGGCCACCCCGGCGTTGACCGTCATCCGGTACGCCCCCGGCCCGGTCTCCTCCAGCCGTTCACAGCCGGGGATGGTGCGCACCAGCACCGCCGGGTCCTGGAGCGCCGCCCACAGCCGTTCCTTCTGTACGCCGATCACGGCGCTGCCCGCCACTCGCATGCCGCCACTCTAGGCAGCGGAAGGCCGCCGGATAAGGGCAACACCTGCCAGACGGCGGCGGTGTCGCGCCGACAAGGGTCGTTCACCGGAGAGATGGCAGGATGGTCCCTCGTGCGTCCAAGATCCACGTCCGAAGCGCCCCGGCCCGCCCGCGTCCCGCATGCCCGCGTCGCCCGCATCGCGCCCGCCTGCCTCGCGCTCGCGCTCGTGCTGCCGGCCGCCGCCTGCGCGCCGGGCGGCGACGCCGCACCGGACGGGACCGGCGCCTCTTCGGCACCGAAGGGATCCGCGCCGCAGTCGTCCGCCCCGCCCCGCCCCCAGGGCCCGCCGGGCGCGCTCCCCCGCGCGGGCGAGGTGCGCCCAATCTCCACCGGCGCGCTCCCCCCGGTGATCAGCTCGATCCCCACCAAGCGCAAGGTCGTCTTCCTCACCATCGACGACGGCTGGGAGCAGGACCCCGGCCTCGTCCGCCAGGTACGCGACCAGCGCATCCCCCTCACCGTCTTCGCGATGCGCGACGCGGTGGAGGCGAAGGGCACCCCCGACCAGGCGGGCGGCCAGGCCCGCTACGTCGGCGCCGGCAAGTGGGACTACTTCCGCGAGCTGCGTGACGCCGGCGCTCCCGTCGAGAACCACACCCTCACCCACCCCGACCTGCGCACCCTCCCCTACGCCGCCCAGCGCCGCGAGCTGTGCGGCGCCTCCCGGCTGATCGAGAAGGAGCTGGGGGCCCGCCCGACCCTGTTCCGCCCGCCGTACGGCTCCTACGGCACCGACACCCTGCGGGCCGCGAAGAGCTGCGGCATGTCCGCCGTGCTCCTCTGGACCGCCACCGTCCAGCCCGGCGGCAAGATCGCCTACCAGGTGCCCGACAAGCAGCTGCGCCCTGGCGACATCCTCCTCCTGCACTTCCGTCCCGACCTGGCGCACGACTTCCGCGTCCTGGTGAAGAAGATCAAGCGCCGCGGCTACGAGCTCGGCAACCTCCAGGCCTACCTGGACGCCGCTTTGGCCCGCTGACGCCAGGGATCCACCGAGCGGGGTACCCCGGAATCAACCCGGCGGGTGACGCCCCGGAGCCCCCTTCGGCGGCATTCTCGATACCCGGCAACCAGCACGTACGGGATCGATGTGACCAAGCTCGCATCGCGTTGCTCTACAGCGTGTAGTACTACTGAAAGTAGATGAACTACAGCTTGTAGAGCTCAGGAGTCGACGGGGAAGATGGACGCACTTGACCTGGCACGGTGGCAGTTCGGGGTCACCACCGTGTACCACTTTCTGTTCGTGCCCCTGACCATCGGTCTGGGGATCTTCGTGGCCGGGCTGCAGACCGCCTGGCACCGCACCGGCAAAGAGCACTACCTGAAGCTCACGAAGTTCTTCGGCAAGCTGTTCCTGATCAACTTCGCCATGGGCGTGGTCACGGGCATCGTGCAGGAGTTCCAGTTCGGGATGAACTGGAGCGAGTACTCCACCTTCGTCGGCGACGTCTTCGGGGCGCCGCTGGCGATGGAGGCGCTGCTGGCCTTCTTCATGGAGTCCACGTTCCTGGGCCTGTGGATCTTCGGCTGGGACCGGCTGCCGAAGAGGGTGCACCTGGCCTGCATCTGGGCCGCGGCCATCGGCTCCAACCTGTCGGCGTACTTCATCCTGGCCGCCAACGCCTGGATGAAGCACCCGGTCGGGTACGAGGTCGTGGACGGCAAGGCCCGCATGACCGACCTGTGGGCGGTGCTGACCAACTCGACGGCGCTCGCCCAGGTGCCGCACGTGGTCGGGGCGGCGTTCATCGTGGCGGGCGGGTTCGTGCTGGCCGTGTGCGGCTACTGGATGCTGCGGCGCAACGCGCCCATGTGGCGCAGCGCGGCGCGGGCGGCGCTGGTCATGACGGCGGTCGCGGGGGCCGTCGTCGCCGGCACGGGCGACATGTCCGGCAAGCTGCTGTACGAGCAGCAGCCCATGAAGCTGGCCGCCGCCGAAGGTCTCCAGCACGACACCGCGGGCGCCGGATTCAGCGTCGTCCCCGGCATCGAGATCCCCAACGTCCTCAGCTTCCTCGCCACCAACGACCTCAACGCCACCGTCCAGGGCACCGAGGACCTGCAGCAACGCTTCGAGCAGCAGTTCGGCCCCGGCGACTACCGCCCCGACCCGACCGTTGTCTTCTGGTCGTTCCGCGTGATGATCGGCTTCGGCATGGCCACCGTGGGCCTGTCGGTGCTCGGGCTCTGGCTGACCCGCCGCCGGCGCGAGTTCCCCAGATGGCTGTCGCGGGCCCTGGTCGCGGCCCTGCCGCTGCCGCTGCTCGCGATGATCGCCGGCTGGCTGCTGAGCGAGATCGGCCGCCAGCCCTGGACGGTGGCCGGCGAGCTGCTGACCGCCGCCAGCGTCTCCCCCGGCGTGTCCCTGACCGAGGTGGCGATCTCGCTGGCCGTCTTCACCCTCCTGTACGGCGCGCTCGCCGTGGCCGAGGCCGTGCTGCTGACCCGGCACGTACGCCAGGGCGTCACCGAGCCCGAGCCCGCCCCCCTGGCCGAGCAGCGGCGCGAGCCGTCGCTCATGTACTGAGCGGAGGCACACCGACAATGATCGATCTCTGGTTCGTCATCATCGCCTTCCTCTGGACGGGTTACTTCGTGCTGGAGGGCTTCGACTTCGGCGTCGGCCTGCTGGCGCCCCTCCTCAGCAGGAACGACGCCGAGCAGCGGCAGAGCCTGCAGACCATCGGCCCCGTGTGGGACGGCAACGAGGTGTGGCTGATCACCGCGGTGGGCGCCATGTTCGCCGCCTTCCCCGCCTGGTACTCGGGGGTGTTCAGCGCGTTCTACCTGCACGTCACGCTGATCCTGGTGGGGCTGATCCTGCGCGGCGTGGGCCTGGAGTGGCGCGGCAAGGTGCGCAACCCGGCCTGGTGCGACATGGCGGTCATGGTGGGCAGCGGGCTGCCCGCGTTCCTGTGGGGCGCGGTCTTCGCCGACCTGCTGTTCGGCAGCGCGGTCGCGGCGGTCTTGGGCGGCGCGTTCACGCTGGCCGTGTGCCTCCTGCACGGCGCGGTGTTCCTGGCGCTCAGGACCACCGGCGCGATCCGCCGCCGCGCCCGCGCCGCCGCCCTCGCCGTCAGCGCCGCGGTCATCCCGGTCGCCGTGCTCGCGCTGTCCAACCTGGGGACGTTCCCCGCCCTCGCCGCCATGGCGGCGCTCGCCGCGGCGACGGCGCTGATCTGGCGGCGCAGGGAGGGCTGGGCGTTCACGGCCACGGCCGGCGCGATCGTGCTGGCCACGCTCGCGGTCTTCATGGAGCTGCGGGTGCGGCCGCTGCCGGGGCTGACCCTGGCGGAGGCGGCCTCCGGGGCGTACACGCTGACGATGCTGAGCTGGATCGGGCTGATCGCGCTCCCGTTCGTCCTGGTCTACCAGGGCTGGACGTACTACGTGTTCAGGAAGCGGGTCCGCGTGGCCGCCTGAGGCGGCTCAGCCGACCACCTTCATCCGCTTGGTGCGGTGGTCGGTCAGGTGGAGGTCGCCGCCGAGGCGTTCGCGCAGCAGGTCGAGCACCTGGCGGCCGGACAGCACGGTCCACAGGTTGCCGACCAGGTGCGGGTTGTACTCGGGGGCGGCGTCCATCCAGGCGTCCTTGCCCGCCTGGGACGCGAACGTGGTCACGAAGAACTCGCCGTCGGGCGTCCTGCAGTAGCCCGTACGGAGCTCGGCGGCGTCCACCTGGATGCGCGGCTTGCAGCCGACCTTGGCGGCGAGCTGCTCGACGGAGGGAGGGGCGGCGCCGGCCCGGCCGCCCGCGCCGGCGGGACCGCCGCCGCTCCCGCTGCCCTGGGAGCAGGCGGCGGCCAGCCCGGCCAGCAGCACGACGGCGGCCAGACGTGGAAATGTCGTCATGTGCGGAGGTACGCAGCCCTTCCGGCCCCGGTTCGGCCCCATACCGGTTCGGGCTACTTCGGGGACGGCGTCTGCGAGACCCGGTGGTCCATGAGGTGCAGGTCCCCGTCGAGCGGGGACTTGAGCTGCTCCAGCACCTCCAGCGGGCCGAGCACGGTCCAGCGCGGGCCGACCAGGTGCGGGTTGTACTCCGGCGCCTGGTCCATCCACTGGTCCTTCAGCTTCTCGGACTTGAAGGTGTTGACGAAGAACTCGCCGGCCTCGGTCTTGCAGTGGCCGGTGCGGATCTCCTCGCTGTCGACCTGCATCTTCGGCGTGCAGCCCACCTTGGCGGAGAGCTGTTCGACGGAGAGAGGGGCGGCGTTCACCTGTTGCTGCTGGTCGTTGCCCGCTGCGACGTAGCCGCCCCAGCCCCCTGAGGAGGAGCATCCGGCGACCAGTCCGGCCAGCAGCGCGAAAGCGGCCAGACATGGAAATGTCGTCATGTGCGGAGGTACGCAGGGATCCGGGGTCCGGTTCAGCCGGACACCGGCGCGTCTCCGTCAGCGGAGGACGACGCAGCCGCGCCCGGCGAGGACGCGCAGCACCTCGGGGTCGCCGTCGAGCTTGTTCCAGCGCAGGTCCAGCTTCTCCAGCGCGGTCAGCCGGGCGAGGCCGGCGGGCAGCTCCCGCAGCCGGTTGGCGCGCAGGTCGAGATGGGTGAGCCGGGGCGGCAGGACGTCAGGCAGCGCGCGGAGGTGGTTGCCGCGCAGGTCGAGCACGCGCAGCTCCGCGCAGGCGGCGAGGGCCGAGGGCAGGTGGGTGAGCCGGTTGCCCTGCAGGTGCAGCTCGCGCAGCCGGGTCAGCCGGCCGAACGACTCCGGCAGCGCCTCCAGCCGGTTGCGGTAGAGGCGCAGCTCCACCAGCGCGGCCAGGTCCCCGAGCGCGTCAGGGAGGTGGCTCAGCCGGTTGTCGGTGAGGTTGAGGTAGGCGAGCCGGTCCAGCCGCCCCAGGGCCGCCGGCACCTCCGTGAAGGCGTTGTCGCTGAGGTAGAGGTAGTCGGTGAGCGGCAGGTCGCCCAGCTCGGGCGGGATCGTGGTGAGGCGGTTGTGGCCGAGGTCCAGCATGCGCAGCCGGGTCAGGCCGCCGACGGCCGCAGGGAGGTCCGTGAGGGCGTTCTCGGCCAGGTTGAGCGAGCGCAGCCCGGTCAGCTTCCACAGGGCGTGGGGGACGGCGGTCAGGCCGTTGGCGCCGGCGGCCAGGTGGCGGAGCGCGGGCGGCAGGCGGGCAGGCAGCTCGCGGACGCGGTTGCCGTACAGGAAGAGCGTCTCCAGGCCCGGCGGGCAGGAGGGGAAGGCCGTAAGCCGGTTGCCGTCGAGATGCAGCGCCCGCAGCGCGCCGAGACCGGACAGGTCGGGCAGGGCGGTGAGGGCGTTGCCGTCGAGCCGCAGCTCCTCCAGCGCCGCCAGCCTCCCCACCCGGTCGGGCACGTCGGCGAGGTCGTTCCACGCCAGGTCCACCACCTGGACGTCGTCCGGCACCTCAGGGAACACGGTGAGCCCGGAGGCAGGCGCGCGCATGCCGCCGATCTTAGGTGGTGCGCAGGTGGAACAGGTCGGAGGGGGAAATGGGCATGCGGTCGATGGGGAAGCCCTCGGCGTCCTCGATCGCCGAGGCGATGACGGCGGAGACCGGGATCACGCCCGCCTCGCCCGCCCCCTTCACGCCGAGCGGGTTGAGCGGCGACGGCGTCTCCAGGTGGGCGGTCTCGACGTGCGGCACCTCGGTCGCGTACGGCATGAGGAAGTCCATGAAGGAGGCGTTGACGAGCTGCCCGTGCGGGTCGTACGCCATCCGCTCGTAGAGCGCGCCCCCGATGCCCTGCGCCACTCCCCCGTGGATCTGCCCCTCCACGATCATGGGGTTGATGAGCCTCCCGCAGTCGTGCACCACGGCGTAGCGCAGCACGCGGATCTCTGCGGTGTCGGGGTCGGTCTCGACGATCGCGGCGTGCATCCCGGCCGCGAACGTGGACCGGATCGGCGAGTAGTAGTCGCGCCCCTCCAGCCCCGGCTCCTCGCCCTCGGCGACCGGCGGCCGGTCGGGCGCGGCGGCCCCGGCGAACTGGGTGGCCCTGGCGGTCTCCTCGTCGAAGGCGTAGCGCAGCGGGTTGGCCAGCACGGCCACCGTGGACAGGGGGACGGCCGCGTTCGGCGCACCGGCCACGTGCACGATCCCGTCGGTGATCTCCAGGTCGGCCGGGTCGGCCTCCAGCGCGTCGGCGGCGATGCGCAGCGCCTTCTCGCGCACCTTGCGGCAGGCGAGCGCGATCGCGCTGCCGCTGACGACGGCGGCGCGGGAGGCGAAGGTGCCGACCGCGTAGCCGAACCTGCGGGTGTCGCCGGTGACCACGCTGATCCGCTCGATGGGCACGCCCAGCTCGCTCGCGGCGATCTGGGCGAAGACCGTCTCGTGGCCCTGCCCCTGCGAGGTGAGCCCGGTGGAGACGTGCACCCGCCCGTCGGAGGTGATCTGCACGTGCCCGCCCTCGTACGGCCCCACGCCCGTGCCCTCGACGTAGCAGCCGATGCCGATGCCGCGCCCCGGCGCGCGCTCGAAGGAGTCCCAGCCGATGAGCTCCTTCAGCAGGCGCAGCATCTCGGGGTAGTCGCCGCTGTCGTAGATGAGCGGCCGGCCGTCCTGGAAGGTCATCCCCTGGTCGTAGGGGAACTCGCCGGGGCCGATGAAGTTGGCCGCGCGCACCTCGGCGCGGTCGCGCCCCAGGTGGCGGGCGATCTTGTCCATGGTGCGCTCCATGCAGAACACGCCCTGCGGGCGGCCCGCTCCCCGGTAGGGCGTGACCTGCACGGTGTTGGTGTAGACGGCGCTGAACTCGACCCGGTAGGCCCCGATCTTGTAGGGCCCGAGCAGCTGCGTCGAGGTGACGATCGGGACGATGATCCCGTAGGGGGTGTAGGCGCCGTGGTCGTGCAGGATCGTCACGTCCAGCCCGAGCACGCGCCCGTCGTCGTCGAAGCCGACGCGCACGTACTGCACCTGGCCGCGTTCGTGCGCGGAGGAGATGAAGTGCTCCCTGCGGTCCTCCGTCCACTTGATCTCGCGGCCGAGCGTCATGGCCGCCCACGGCACGAGGATCTCCTCCGGCCACGGGTGCACGATCTTGACGCCGAAGCCGCCGCCGACGTCCGGCGCGATGACCTCGACCCGCGGCAGCGGCAGGCCGAGCGCGGCGGCGACCGCCATGCGCACGCTGGTGGAGGTCTGGGTGCTGGAGTGGACGCGCAGGTCGCGGCCGTCCCAGCGGGCGTGGACGCCGCGGCCCTCCAGCGGCATGCTGGCGCTGCGCTCGATGTCGAGCCGGAAGGCGAGCGTGTGCGGCGCGGTCTCGATGGCCTCGCGGGCGCCGCGCCCGTCCGCGCCGGGCACCTCCTGGACGAGGTGCGCGCCGACGTTGCCCGGCACGTCCTCGTGGACGAGCGCCGCCCCCTGCACCGCCTCCTCCAGGCCGACGACCGGCTTCAGCACCTCGTAGTCGACCTCGATGAGCGCGCAGGCGTCCTCGGCGGCGTAGCGGTCGGCGGCCACCACCATGACCACCGGCTCGCCCACGTGCCTGACGACGTCCCTGGCCAGCGGGTAGGCGGTGCGGCCGTGGGTGAGCGCCGGGTGCGGGATGAGCAGCGGCAGCGGCCGGCCGACCCGTTCGGGCAGGTCCTCCCACGTGTAGATGGCGACCAGGCCCTCGACGTCGAGCGCCGGGCCGACGTCGATGTCGCGGATGCGGGCGTGCGCGTGCGGGGCGCGGACGAACGCGGCGGCGAGCGCGTCGGGGCCGAGGTCGTCGAGGTAGCGGCCACCTCCGGTCAGCAGCCGCGGGTCCTCGCGCCGCTGGACCGGCTCCCCGAACAGCTTCGTCGTCATGCTTCCTCCGCCATCAGCTCGGCGGCCCGGTGGACGGCCTTGACGATGTTCTGGTAGCCGGTGCAGCGGCACAGGTTGCCGGAGATGCCCTCCAGCACCTCCTCCTCCGTGGGGACGGGGTTCGCCTCCAGGAACGCGGTCACCGTGCACAGGAAGCCGGGGGTGCAGAAGCCGCACTGCAGGCCGTGGCACTCGGCGAAGGCCCGCTGCACCGGCGACAGCCCGTCCGGCCCGGCCAGCCCCTCGACGGTGGTGATCTCGCGGCCGTCCACGGTGACGGCGAACGTCAGGCACGAGCGCACCGGCTCGCCGTCGAGCAGCACCGTGCAGCAGCCGCAGACGCCGTGCTCGCAGCCGACGTGGGTGCCGGTCAGCCCGAGGTCGTGGCGCAGGCAGTCGGACAGCAGCCGCCTGGCCGGGACGCGCACCCGCCGGGCGGCGCCGTTCACCACCAGCGTGATCTCATGCTCCACGGTTCTCCGCCTCCTGTGCGGCCTCGCGCAGGGCCCGCTCGGCCAGCACCCCCACGAGGTGGCGGCGGTAGGCGGCCGTGGCGTGGATGTCGTCGTCGGGTTCGGTCTCCTCACGCACCGCCCGCGCCGCCGCCGCCCAGTCGGGGGCGTGGGCGCTCACGTCCACCACGACGGGGACGGGGCCGACGCCGACGCAGGCCACCCGGGCGGCGCCGGCCGGGCCGACGACGGCGCACACCCCGGCGAGCGCGTAGTCGCCGTGCCGGCGGGACACCTCGACGAAGGCGCAGCCCGCGCCCGGCGCGAGGCTCGGGAACCAGGCCGACACGGCCAGCTCGCCCGGCAGCACGGCCGATTCCATCGGGCCGGTGAAGAAGGCCGCGGCCGGGATGTCACGCTCCACGGCGGCGCCGTCCTGCCAGCGGGCCACCCGTACGGACCCGCCGAGCACCGCCAGCACGGCGGGCAGCTCGGCGGCCGGGTCGGCGTGGACGAGGCTGCCCACCACGGTGCCGCGGTTACGGATCACCGGGTGGGCGACCAGTTTGAGCGCCCGGGTGAGCAGCGGGTGCGCGCCGGAGCGCTCGGCCTCCGCGTGCCGGGCCAGCGCACCGACGCGTACGCCGCCCGGCTCGCGCCCGATGCCGCCGAGCCCGGCCACCCGGTTGATGTCCACCAGGTGGGCGGGCGCGACCAGGCGCATGTTGAGCATGGGGATGAGGCTCTGCCCGCCGGCCAGCACCTTGCCCCCCGCGCCTCCGGCCCCGACCTCTTGCAGGGTGCGGAGCGCCGTCGCGAGGTCGCGCGGGGCGTGGTAGGTGAACGGCGGCGGCTTCATCCGGCCTCGCTTCCCACCGGCGGGGCCGGTTCGAGCGGCCGCCCGGCGATGGCCCGCAGCAGGTGGTAGCCGCCGAGCACGACGATGGTGCCGAGCGCGATGCCCTCCAGGGTGAGGTCGCCGCCGACGAAGTGGGTGACCGGCCCGATGGCGAGGATGATGCCGGCGCCGGTCGGCACCATGTTGACCGGGTCGGCGAAGTCCACCCGGTTCTCGATCCAGATCTTCGCGCCGAGCAGGCCGATCATGCCGTAGAGGATGACGGTGACGCCGCCGAGCACGCCGCCCGGCGTGGCCGCGACGAGCTGCCCGAACTTGGGGCACAGCCCGAACAGGATCGCGATCACGGCCGCGACGTAGTAGGCGGCGGTCGAGTAGACCTTGGTGGCGGCCATGACGCCGATGTTCTCGGCGTAGGTGGTGGTGGGCGAGCCGCCGACCGCGCTGGCGACCACGGTGGCGACGCCGTCGGCGGCGACCGCGCGGCCGACGTAGGGGTCGACGTCCGTCCCGGTCATCTCGCCGACGGCCTTGACGTGCCCGACGTTCTCCGCGACGAGCGCGATGACCGCGGGCAGCACCAGCAGCACCGCCGAGAAGCGGAAGTCCGGCCCGTGGAAGTTCGGCAGCCCGAACCAGTCGGCCTTGGCGACGTTGTCGAAGCTCACCCGGTCGTGCGGAAAGGCCGTGGCCAGGCAGTAGGGCCCCTCGGGGGCGCACGCGTTCCCCGCCGCGTCGCGCAGGTTCATACCTGGCAGTACGGAGGTGATCGGCCCGGCCAGGCGGTCGAGCACCCACGACAGCACGAACCCGGCGACCAGCCCGACCAGCACCCCGATCCGCCCGATGAAGCCCTTGAAGGCCACGATCATCACGAACGTGATGAGCATCGTGAGCAGCGCCACCCAGTGGTCCTGGGGCCAGTAGACGTCGGCGACCACGTAGGCCAGCCCGAACCCGATGAGCATGACGACCGCGCCCGTGACGACGGGCGGGAACACCCGGTGGATGATCTGCACGCCGAGGAAGTGGATGGCGACCCCGATGAGCGCCAGCACGAGGCCGACGATCAGGATCGCGCCGGTCACGACGGCGTCCGCGCCCGCGGTGTCGCCGCCGGCGACCGCGCGGATGGCGAGCACGCCGCCCACGAACGAGGCGCTGGTGCCGAGGTAGCTGGGCACCTTGCCCTTGACGATCAGCAGGAACAGGATCGTCGCCACGCCCGACATCATCACCGCGATGTTCGGGTCCAGCCCCATGACGAGGGGGAAGACGAACGTCGCGCCGAACATCGCGATCACGTGCTGCGCGCCGATCCCGACCGTCCTCGGCCAGCTCAGCCGCTCGTCGGGCCTGACCACCTCGCCGGGCGCCAGATGCTTGCCGTCACCGTGTCTGGTCCATCCCCAAACCATGAGCGCCCCTTTTTGCGCTGGGCCTTGCCGGCGACCCGTTTACCGTTGCGGGCACATTAGGCCCGCCCCGGTAGTCCTACACGGGCATGATCTGCCAAATCTGCGCGGCCCACCAGTGGGATCCTCGCGCACATGCCGATCTAGGCGACGTGAATGGAGAATCCGTCACCGCTCACGACCTGGCCGGCCCGGATCTTGGCGGTCTTGCGCAGCTCCACCTCCCCGTCCACGAGGACGAGGCCCTCGGCGATGAGGTGCTTGGCCATGCCGCCGGTCTCGGTGACGCCGCAGTACTTCAGCAGGTCGCAGAGCGGGATGAAGTCGGAGCGCAGTTCGAAGTCGAGGTCCACGGGGACAAGCCTAGATACCTCTCATGCGCAGCACGTGCAGGGCCAGGGTCAGGTTGAGCCGCAGATGCGGGTCGTCGGTGAAGTTGCCGAGCATCCGCTCCAGCTTGCCGATGCGGTAGCGCAGCGTGTTGTAGTGGAAGTGCAGCCGGCGCGCGGTCTCGGCCACGTTGAGGTTGGTCTCCAGCAGCACGTGGAGGGTGCGGCGCAGGTCGGCGTTCTCGGCGTCGTCGTCGGCGGCCAGCGGGCCGAGCGTCTCGCGGACGAACGCGTGCAGCTCGTCGGTGTCGTTGACCAGCGACAGCAGCCGGTAGACGCCGAGCTGGTCGAAGTGGGCGACCGCGCCGGGCCCGTGGAGCTGGCGGCCCACGCGGGCCGCCTTGAGCGCCTGCGCGTACGCCTCGGGCAGCGCGTCCGCCCCCGGGCTCGGCCGGGAGGTGCCGGTGGAGAACGTGGCGGGCGGCAGGTCGGCGAAGGCCGCGGCGGCGTCCTTGGCCACCCGCGCCGCGTCGAGCGCGGCGTCGATCACCGCCACCACCTCGTGCGAGAACCCGGCCACCGCGCCGCGCCGGTCGTGCCGCCGGACGGCCGCCGTCCAGCAGGCCACGAGCCGGTCCTGGGCGCTGCGCTCGTCGCCGTCGGGGTCGAGCTCGGCCACGAGCACGGTCACCGGCCGCGACAGGTCCCATCCGAACGCCCGCGCGCGGCCGTTGATCCGTTCGGCCGTGCCGGCCCGGCCGGTGAGCACGTCGCGCAGGAAGTCGGCGCGGTATTTGCTCTCGACGGCGTTGACCGCCTCCTGGCGGGTGACGACGAGCGCGGCCACGGTGGCGGCCCGCTCCAGGATGCCAACGTCGCTGTCCCTGATCGCGGTGGAGGCGCTGTAGGCGACGATGCGGCCGTGGTGGTGCCCGCCGGCCAGCACGGGCACGGAGGCGAACTCCCGGCCGCGCCCCGCGGTCCCGGCCCTGGCGGGCGCGAGGCCGGCCTTGGCGGGCGTGCGGGCGGCCCTGGCGGGCGGCGGCCCCTCGTGGGAGATCGACTCGCGCAGCGCGGCCACGTGCTCGGCGGGCCCGGCGGTGGCCAGCACGGCGCCGGCGCCGTCCACGACCGCCACCGACACGTCGAGGAGCTGCGCCACCTCGGCGGCCACCTCGCGCAGCCCGCCGCCCGCCAGCACGACCTGCACCAGGGCGCGGTGCGCCTCCTCGGCGCGGGCCAGCACGGCGGCCTGGCGGTTAAGTATGTCGGTGAGCACCTGGTTGAGGATGTCGTCGAAGCCCACGTCGTTGGGCAGCAGGATGAGCGGGAAGCCGAGCCGGTCGGCCTGCTCCACCATGTCGCCGGGCAGCTCGTCGACATACCTGCCGAGCTTGATCGCCAGGGCGGCGAGGCCGCGCTCGTCGAGGTCGGCGACCAGCCGGCCGAGCGACTGCGGGGTGTTGCGCAGCGGGTAGCCGGTGGTCAGCAGCAGCTCGTGCGGCTTCACCCAGGCCAGGATGTCGGGGACCTCCATGACGTTGAGCCGCTGCACGATGCGGCCGAGCCCGCTCTCCCCCGCGATGAGCCTGGCCTCCGCGAGGGTCGACACGCCCAGCACCTCCCCCACGGAGACACCGTGAATGATGGTGCCGGTGCTGGCGAGACGGACTGGGGGCTCCATGGGGAGATTGTGACCCCCGGAACGGTCTGTCAGGAAGAGCCAACCTTCCCGCGCACTGTTGGCAAATTTCTCCGTACGGAGGGTTCGCGGACCGTTCTACGGTCAGGTCCAAGGTCGGTCAGGGAGGTCCGGTGCCCGTCGGTGTCCATGTCAGCACGTCCGCGCGGCGCAACCGCGCCCACGTCTCGGGAGCGGCCAGCACCGCGGTCCGCCCGCTCCTCGAGGCGCCGCGGCGGCCCGCCCGGGTGCTCGCGGCGTTCCCCGCCGGGGTCTACCTGGAGGTGCGGACGGAGCTGGAGCCGACGGTGATCGCGGTCATCACCGGCGAGGCGGTCCGGCTGCCCAACTCCGTGCTGCTGGCGGGCGGACTGCCCAGGGTCGAGATGGGCGAGGAGGCGTGGGTGGGCGACCGGGGCGTGGACCTCGGGCCGCTGAGCCTGCGCGTACGGCGCTGGTGGGATCCCGCCCCGCCGCTGGGACAGGTGGACCTGGCGAGCCTGGAGGCGGCCGCCGCGGTCCTCGCCCGGCCGGCGGAGCCCGCTCCCGGACTGCCGGGCAACGGCGTGGTGGCCGCGCTCGCGGCGGCCTGCGGGCGCGGCTGGCTGCTGGGCATGGCGACGGCGGCCGAGCAACTGGTCGGGCTCGGTCCCGGGCTCACGCCGAGCGGCGACGACGTGCTGGCCGGGCTGCTGGTGACGCTCCGGCACCTCGGTACGGCGACGGGGACGGAGCGGGCGGTGTGGCTGGCCGGCTGGCTGGCGGCGACCGTGACGTTCGACGCGCGCACCCGTACCACTCCACTGTCGGCGACGCTCCTGCACTGCGCGGCCCGTGGCGAGGCGAGCCCGGAGGTGACGGCGGTGCTGCGCGGCGTCGCCGGCGCCCAGCAGCTGGAACCGGCGCTGCGGCGGCTGCGCCGCGTCGGCCACACCTCGGGGGCCGACCTGGCGCAGGGGATGGCCATCGGCGTAGACGCGGTGCTCTCCCTCGCCGGGCACCCGGGCGGGCGGCCGTGAGCGGGGAGGTCGTCCTCGTCCGCAAGGGCGCCTACCACGACTCGGTACGCCTCATGCGGGTGAGCAGGGCGCTGTCGGCGACGCCGGGCGTCGAGGCGGCCATGGTGGCCATGGCCACGGAGCTGAACGTGGCGGTGCTCGGCGACCTCGGCTTCACCGTGCCGCCGGCCGGTCCTGGCGACCTGCTGATCGCCGTACGGGCCGACGATCCCGGCGCGGCCGTGGCGGAGGCGGACCGGTGGCTCGCGGAGCCGGCCCGGCCCGGCGAGGCCGGGGCGGACGGGCAGCCGCCGCTGACGACCGGGTCGGCGATCCGCCGCGAGCCCGCCGCGCTGGCGCTGGTCTCGGTGCCGGGCGAGCACGCGTTCTGCGAGGCGTACGACGCGGTGGTGGCCGGGCTGCCGGTCATGATCTTCAGTGACGGCGTGCCGGTCGCGTTGGAGCGGCGGCTGAAGGAGCTGGCGGAGGAGCGGGACGTCCTGGTCATGGGCCCCGACTGCGGCACCGCCTCGATCGGCGGGGTGGGGCTCGGGTTCGCGAACGTGCTCACGCCGGGGCCGGTCGGCGTGGTGGCGGCGTCCGGCACCGGCGCGCAGCAGGTCACCTCGCTGCTCGACTGGGCGGGGACAGGGGTCAGCCACATCCTGGGCGTGGGAGGCAGGGACCTGTCGGCCGAGGTCGGCGGCCTGTCCACGCTGCGCGCGCTGCGCCTGCTGGACGACGACCCGGCCACCGAGCTGATCGTGCTGATCTCCAAGCCTCCCGCGCCGGAGGTGGCGCGGGTTGTGGCGGAGGCCGTGGCGGGGCTGCGCACGCCGGTGATCAGCGCACTGCTGGGGCAGGACGCCACCGACCTGACCGGCGCGGCCGAGGCGGCGCTGCGGGCGCTCGGGCGGCCGGTGCCGGAGTGGCCGTCCTGGCCCGGCCCGGTGCGCGGCGGCGCGCGCAAGGCGCTCAAGGGCCTCTACTCCGGCGGGACGCTGAGCGCGGAAGCCGCGCTGGTCGCCGGGCAGGGCGACTTCGTGGACTACGGCGACGACGCCTACACGCGGGGCCGCCCGCACCCGATGATCGACCCGGCGCCGCGCGTGGAGGCGCTGGCGCGGGCGGCGGAGACGGACGTGGTGCTCATGGACGTCGTACTCGGCCACGCGGCCGACCCCGATCCCGCCGTGACGCTCGCCCCCGCCATCGCCCGCACGCCGGCCACCGTGGTCGTGGCGCTGGTCGGCACCGGCGGCGACCCGCAGGACCTGCACCGCCAGGCGGCGGCCCTGCGGGAGGCGGGCGCGGCCGTGCACCTCTCCAACGCCCAGGCCGCCCGGCACGCCAGGAGCCTCCTGTGACCTTCCCACCCACCCCGTCCCTGCCGGGCCCGTCCTCGTCCGGGCCGTCCCCGTCCGCGCCGTTCCTGTCCGCCCCGTCCCGCGTCGTCACAGTCGGGGCGGGCCTGCTCGACGAGTCCCTGGCCGCGCAGGCCGTGGCCACGACGCCGGTGGACTGGCGCCCGCCGCTGCCGGGCACCGCCGAGGCGCTGGTCTCGGTGCTGTCCGACCCGCGCAGGCAGGCCGCGAACGAGCTGGCCGCCCGCCGCCTGACCGCCGCGAGGCCGCAGCTGGTGGGCGTCAGGCGCGCCTCGGAGGTGCTGGGCGAGGCGCTGGCGGGCGGCGCGTTCCTGCACGCGGGGCCGCCGATCACTTGGGAGCGGGCGTCCGGGCCGCTGCGCGGCGCGCTGATCGGCGCGATGCTGCTGGAGGGCCGGGCGGGCGACGAGCGCGACGCGGAGCGCAGGCTGGCGGCCGGCGAGGCGGCGCTGCGGCCCTGCCACGAGCACGGCGCGGTGGGGCCGATGGCGGGCGTGGTGAGCCCGTCGATGTGGATGTTCGAGGTGCGCGACGAGGAGCACGGCGGCCTCGCGTACTGCTCGCTGAACGAGGGCCTGGGCAAGGTCCTGCGGTACGGCGCGTACGGCCCCGAGGTGCTGGAGCGGCTGCGCTGGATGGACGAGGTGCTCGGCCCGGTGCTCGCCGCGACGCTGGCCGCGACCGGGCCGCTCGACCTGCGCGCGCTCGTCGCGCAGGCGCTGCAGATGGGCGACGAGCTGCACAACCGCAACCGCGCGGCCACCTCGCTGCTGCTGCGTGAGCTGGCCCCGGCCGTGGTCGAGGCCGCTCCGGGGCGGGCGGCGCAGGTGCTGCGTTTCATGGCCGGCAACGACCACTTCTTCCTCAACGCGGGGATGGCCGCGGCCAAGGCCGCCACGGACGCCGCCCGCGACGTGCCGGGCTCGTCCATGGTCGTGGCGATGGCCCGCAACGGCACCGACTTCGGCGTGCAGGTGTCGGGGCTCGGCGGGCGCTGGTTCACCGGCCCCGCGGGGGTGCCCGACGGGCTCTATCTCGGCTCGTACGGCCCCGGGGACGCCAACCCCGACATCGGCGACTCCACGATCACCGAGACCGCGGGACTCGGCGGTTTCGCGATGGCGGCCGCGCCCGCGATCGTGCGTTTCGTGGGCGGCGAGGTGGCCGACGCGGTGCGGGCCACCCGCTCGATGTACGAGATCACGCTCGCCGAGCATCCGGCATACCAGATTCCGGGGCTGGGTTTTCGCGGCACGCCGGTCGGCATCGACGTGGCGCTGGTCGCCAGGACGGGCGTGCTGCCGGTGGTCAACACCGGCATCGCGGGCCGCGTCCCGGGAACCGGGCAGGTCGGGGCAGGTCTGGTCGAACCACCCGCGGAGGCGTTCGTGGCCGCTTTGCTGGCTTTGGCCGCGGAAGTAAATGATCCAATTTGAAATTCGGCATTTCTGCACGTCAAGGGCGATGTAACGACGTATCAGCTTCCCTTGCGCATTCGCCGCCGTTATCGTAACGAACCTCATAATCTGCAAGTAGCGTGATGAACGCACGTGACGGATGAGGGAGTGGGGGCGGGATCATGGCAGCGGACCGCTTGCTCAGCGGACCCGGCCAGGAAGGGGACGCCGCGAGCGGCGCCGCCACCGGCCAGGGCCGGCTGGTCGGCCGGCGCTACCGCCTGATGTCCCCGGTCGGCCGAGGCGGCATGGGCATGGTGTGGCACGCCCACGACGTGCTGCTCGACCGGGACGTGGCGGTCAAGGAGCTGATGCTGCCCTACGGGCTCGACGCCGCGGGCAAGCAGCTCGCGCACCGGCGGATGCTGCGCGAGGCGAGGTCGGCCGCCCGGCTGCAACATCCCGGCATCGTGGTCGTCCACGACGTCGTCGAGGAGGACGGGCGGCCCTGGATCGTCATGGAGCTGGTCCGGGCGTGGTCGCTGGAGCAGGCGGTGCGCCAGAGCGGGCCGCTGCCGGTGATCCAGGCGGCCGAGATCGCCATCCGGGTGCTCGACGCGCTCATGCACGCGCACGCCGCCGGCATCCTGCACCGCGACATCAAGCCCGGCAACGTGCTGCTGACCTCCGACCGCGTCGTGCTGACCGACTTCGGCATCGCGGCGATCGAGGGCGACGTGACCATCACCCAGACCGGGCTGCTCATGGGGTCGCCGGCGTACATCCCGCCGGAGCGGCTGTCGGGGCAGACGATCACGCAGGCGGCCGACCTGTGGTCGTTCGGCGCCACCCTGTACGCCGCCGTCGAGGGACGGCCGCCGTACGAGGGTCCTGACCCGGTCGCGGTGCTCGGCCAGGTGCTCACCCAGCCCCCGATCACGCCGCAGCGCGCCGGCTCGCTCATGCCGGTCATCGAGGGCCTGCTGCGCAAGAACCCCGCGGAGCGGCTGACCGCCCCGCAGGTCGTCGAGATGCTGGAGGCGGTGCTGCGGGCGCACGGCTCGGTCCGGCCGCGCACGCCCGAGCCGCTGCCGAGCCCGATCGAGCCGGTGTCCGCCGACCTGCTGCCGCCGCTGGACCCGCCTTCGGGGCCGATGCCCTCGCGGATCGTGGAGACGCCCTCGGGGCCGGTGCGGGTCCCCTACGACCCGCTCACCAGCCCGTCGGGCGGGCACGCGATGCCGTACGAGGGGCCGGCCACGACGTCCGGCAGCCACCGCACCGACCAGATCCCGCGTCCGCAGGGCTTCGGCGACCACGGCTACCCCGGCGGGCCGCCCCCCGGCCTGCCCGCGGAGCCGGACGACGACCTGATCGACGGGTCGGGACCGCATCCGCGCCCGATCCTGCCGCTGACCACGGACAGCCGCTCCGCCGGCCCGGCGGACACCCCGTGGCCGCTGGCCTCCCCCGACGACCTGCGCGAGCACTCGCGCGGTCTGACCGACGACCTGCGCCCCGGCCGGCTGACCCGGCTGCCGTCCGCCGCGCCGCGCACGGGCAGGAGCCGGCGGAGGGCCGAGGACGACGACGGCCTGTGGATGCGCGACGGCCGGCCCACGGCGCTCACGATCGGCGGATCCCTGGTGGTGGTGGGCGGCGCGATCGTCGCGGCCATCCTCGGCCTGTCGAGCGGCGGCTCCCCCACGCCGGTGGCCGAGCCGCCCGCCGCGACGGCCACCGCGCGCACCCTGCAGAGCGAGCCGTCGGCGGCGCCCGGCGGCTACCGGGAGCAGACCCCGGCCGGGTTCAAGGTCGCGGTGCCCGAGGGCTGGAAGCTGACGGCGTCGGGCGGCGTGGCGACGTTCACCGGGCCGAAGGACTCCGGCCTGCGCGTGGTGGTCGAGGACGCCACCCCGGAGACGGACGGCGGCCTGGCGGAGCTGAGCCACCGGGAGTCCGAGGGCGGGCGGGAGAGCTACATCCAGGTGCAGCTCCAGGGCGTGAACTACCGGGGCTGGAAGGCGGCCGACTGGGAGTACACGTACACGACCGCCGCCGGCGTCCCCATGCACGCGCTGACCCGGTACGTCACCGTGGACGACTCCACCGCGTTCACGATCACCTTCGACGTGCCCGAGCTGAAGTGGGACGAGCAGGCCGACATGCGCAAGGTGTTCCTGAACACCTTCCGTAAGACCACCTGACCAGTTTTGCACCAACCGTTCCAGAACGTGCTAGCGTGGCCGCCATGGCACGACCGAGGACGTTCGAGGAGGACGCCGCGGTCGAGGCGGCGATGCGCGCCTTCTGGCGGGCAGGTTACGAGGCCACCTCGACGCAGGACCTCTGCGCGGCCACCGGGCTCGGGCGCAGCAGCGTCTACAACGCCTTCGCCGGCAAGCACGACCTGTTCCGCAGGGCGCTGCGCCGCTACATGGACCAGCGCGACGCCGCGCTGGCCGAGCTGATGGACGGCGAGCTGCCGGTCAGGGAGAAGGTGGCCACCGTGCTGGGCTGGGCGGTCGCCCCCGATCCCGACGACCCGGACGGCTGCCTGGTGGTCAACTCGATGATCGAGCTGGGGCCGCGCGACGCGGAGATCGCCGAGATGTTGCGGCGCGACACCGAGCTGCGGGTGGGGATCATGCGAGCGGCGTTCGAGCAGGCCCGGGCGCGGGGCGAGCTCGCGCCGGATAAGGACCCGCTGGCGCTCGCCAGGTTCGTGACCGCCACCGTCTCCGGGCTGCGCGTGCTGGCGCGCGGCGGAGCCGACCGGGCCGCGCTCGAGTCCGTCGCGCGGACCGCGCTGGGCGTGCTCTGATTTTTTCGTGCCCGAATTTTGAACTGACCGATCTAAAACTAGGGAGGCCGCCGTGCCCTTGGCGGTTTACGTGCTGGGCCTGTCGATCTTCGCGCAGGGCACCTCGGAGCTGATGCTGGCCGGGCTGCTGCCCGAGCTGGCCGCCGACCTCGGGGTGTCCGTGCCGCGCGCGGGGCTGCTGATCTCGGCGTTCGCGATGGGGATGCTGGTGGGCGCTCCGGTGCTGGCCGTGGTGACGCTGCGATGGCCGAGGCGCACGGCGTTGCTGACGTTCCTGGTGATCTTCGCGCTGTCCCACGTGGTCGGCGCGCTGACCTCCGACTACGCCACGCTCTTCGTCACCAGGGTGGCCGGTGCGTTCGTGTACGCCGGCTTCTGGGCCGTGGCGGCGGGCACCGTCATCGGCCTCGTGCCCGCCGGCGCCCGCGGCCGGGCGATGAGCGTACTCGCGGGCGGACTGACCGTCGCGACCGTGCTCGGGCTGTCCCTGGGCACCGTGCTCGGGCAGCACCTCGGCTGGCGGGCGGCGTTCTGGGCGGTGGCCGCGATGACGCTGCTCGCGGGCGCGGGCGTGCTCGCCACCATCCCGGGCGGCCGCGGGCGCGATGACGCGCCGCCGCGGGTCGGCGCGGAGCTGCGCGCGCTGGTCAACCCCCGCCTCTGGCTCGCGTACGGCACCACCGCGCTCGCCACCGCCGCGCTGCTGGCCACCTTCAGCTACCTGAGCGCGCTGCTCACCGTCACCACCGGCCTGGCCCCCGCCTGGGTGCCCGCCGTGCTGGCCGGCTACGGCGTCGGGGCGCTCGCCGGCATCACGATCGGCGGCAGGACCGCCGACGCCCGGCCGTTCCCGACCCTGTTCGCCGGCGTCGCGGGCCTGGTCGTCGTCTCGGCGGCGCTGGCCCTGGCCGCCCCGGTCCCGGTGCTCGCCGTCGTGCTGGTCGTGCTGCTCGGCGCGTTCGGCTTCGCCACCAACCCGGCGCTCAACACCCGCGCCTTCACGCTGGCGGAGGGCGCGCCGACGCTCGCCGCCGCGGGCAACGTCGCCGCCTTCAACGCCGGCATCACGGCCGGCCCCTGGCTGGGCGGCCTGGTCATCGACGCGGGCCTCGGCTATCCGTCGGTCTCGTGGCTCGGCGCGGCGATCGGCGTCGCGGCCCTCGCCGCGGTCGCGCTGTCGGCGCGACTGTCCCGCGGGGAGGCTTCCGCGGCCCGGGACCAGGCCGGGGCCCCTGCGGTACGGTCAGCGCTATGAGGCTGGCCAGCATCCACCGATACCCCATCAAATCGACCGCCGGGCACGACCTCACCGAGGCCGAGGTGCAGCCCTGGGGCCTGGCGGGCGACCGCCGCTACCTGATCATCGACGAGCACGGCGACATGCTCACCGCCCGCGACGAGCCCCGGCTGCTGTCCTGCGTGGCCCGGCTCGACGGCGAACGGCTCACCCTGACCGGGCCGCACGCCGATCCGTTCCCCGTGGTCCCGGACGGCACGCTGTCCACGGTCGACGTGTGGGGCACTCCGGTGGAGCTGACCGACTGCGGCGACGCGGCCGCGCGCTGGCTGTCGGAGCTGGCCGGGCGGCCGGTCCGGCTGAAGTGGCTCGACGACCCCACGCGCCGCCGCATCGGCCCGCCGTACGGGAAGCCCGGCGACAGCGTGAGCCTGGCCGACGGCGCCCCGCTGCTGCTCACCACGACCGCCTCGCTGGCGAGGCTCGACGAATGGATCGCGGAGGGCGCGCTGGAGCGCGGCGAGGAGCCGCCCGCGCCGCTGTCCATGCGCCGGTTCCGGCCGAGCGTGGTCGTGGACGGCGCGACCCCCTTCGCCGAGGACGAGTGGAAGCGGCTCAGGATCGGCGACGTGGCCTTCCGGGTCACCAAGGGCTGCGACCGCTGCGTGCTCACGACCATCGACCCCGCGACGCGCGCGAAGGGCAAGGAGCCCATCCGCACGCTGTCCCGGCACCGCAAGTGGGACGGCAAGGTCTGGTTCGGCATCAACCTGATCCCGGACACGACCGGCAGGATCAAGGTGGGCGATCCACTCACGGTCCTCTGAGTGATCGCCGTTCCTGAAATATCGCAGAAAAAGGTCTTCGCACCTGGAAAACGGTTGCTGTCCTTCTTTGGGGTGTTGTTGGGGTACATGCGAGACTTCACAAGTGACCAGCGCCCCCACGAAGCCCGCCGGATCCCTGCCTGACCCGATCCCGGGCATCCAACGCCGCACCTTGGGCGTGTTGTCTGCGGCCCAGATCATGGGCGGCGTGGGGGTCGCGGTCGGGCTCGCGCTCAGCTCGGTCGTCGTGGACGAGCTGTCGGGGTCCACGGTCATCAGCGGCTTCGCGGGGACCGCGACCACGCTCGGCGCGGCGCTGCTGGCCCTGCCCACCGCCAAGGCGTCCGGCAGGGGCGGGCGCCGCGCGGGGCTCACCCTCGCGTACGCGGCCGCCCTCACCGGCTGCGCGATCTCGGTGACCGCCATCAGCCTGCGCCTCTGGCCGCTGCTCCTCGCCGGGCTGGTGCTGGTGGGCGGCGGCAGCGCGGGCGGCCTGGCGGCGCGCTACTCGGCCACCGACCTGTCGCCGAAGGGCCGCTCGGCCCGGCACCTGTCGCTGGTCGTCTGGGCCGCGACCATCGGCTCCGTCGCCGGCCCCAACCTGGCCGAGCCCACCGACCTGATCGGCATCCAGCTGGGGCTGGTGGACAAGGCGGGCCCGTTCGCGTTCGCGGCGCTCGCCTTCACCGTGGCGATGATCATCGTCCTGGGCCTCCTGCGCCCCGACCCGCTCCGGCTGGCCCGCCGCCTCGACGGCAAGGCCGAGGACGGACCCGCCGGGAACCGGACGATCCGCACCGCCTGGGACACCCTGCGCACCACCCCGGCGGCCCGCCGTGCCCTGGTCATGATCGCGGTGAGCCACACGGCCATGGTGTCGGTCATGTCGATGACCCCGGTCAAGCTCCACCACGACGGCTCCACGCTGGACGTCATCGGCCTGGTGATCAGCCTGCACATCGCCGGGATGTACATGCTCTCGCCGCTCGTCGGCTGGCTGGCGGACAAGGCGGGCAAGGTGCCCGTGCTGCTGCTCGGCACGGCGCTGCTGCTGGCCGCCGCCACGCTCGCCGGCACCGCCGGGCACCACGTCGGGCAGGTGACGGCGGCGTTGTTCCTGCTCGGCCTCGGCTGGTCGTGCGGGCTGGTCGCCGGCTCGGCGCTGGTCACCGAGTCGGTGCCGATCGAGCGCCGCCCCTCCGTCCAGGGGCTGTCCGACCTGATCATGAACGTCTGCGGCGCGACCGGCACGATCGTCGCGGGCGCGATCGTCGGCGTGCTGTCCTACGGATTCCTGGGCCTGGTCGTCGGCGTCATGGTCGCCGTCGCCGGGATCTGGCTCCTGGCGGTGCGCTCCCGCCCGTGACTCACTTGGCGTCGGCGTAGCAGGTGACGGGCACCGCCTCCATCGGGAAGCGGACCGGGGTGTCGCCGAACAGCAGGCGGGTGGCCTCGGCGGCGGCCGTCTGCACCGCCGCGACCACCTCGCCGGCCTGCTCGCGCGGACAGTGCACCATCACCTCGTCGTGCTGGAAGAACACCAGCCCGGCCGGCTCGGGCAGCAGCCCGCGCAGCACCGCGAGCAGCGCGAGCGCCCACTCCGCCGCGGTGCCCTGCACCACGAAGTTGCGGGTGAAGCGGCCCCGGTCGCGGGCCGCGCGCCCGCCCTCGGGCCCCGACACGAGCTCACGCCAGCGGGCCGACGGCGGCGGGCTGGTGCGGCCCAGCCACGAACGCACCAGCCGGCCCTCCTCCCCCGCCTTGGCGGCGTCCTCCACGAACTGGTAGGCCTTCGGGAAGCGCTGCCGCATCACGGCCAGCAGCTTGGAGGCATCGCCGCTGGTGCCGCCGTACATCGCCGACAGCATGGCGATCTTGGCGTGGTCGCGCTGCCCGCCGAAGGACGTGGCGAGCGCCGAGTAGAGGTCGATCTCGCCCGCGGCCCTCGCCAGCCCGACGTCACCGGCCATGGCGGCGAGCACCCGGGGTTCGAGCTGGGCGGCGTCGGCCACGACCAGCGTCCATCCCTCGTCGGCCACCACCACGCGGCGCATGACCTTGGGGATCTGCAGCGCGCCGCCGCCGCTGGTGGCCCAGCGCCCGGACACCACGCCGCCCACGACGTACTCGGGGCGGAAGCGCCCGCCGCGCACCCACTGGTCGGCCCACGCCCACCCGTGCGCGCTGAACAGCCTGGCCAGCTCCTTGTAGGCCAGCAGCGGCGCCACGGCGGGATGCTCGACCCGCTTGAGCTCCCACGACCGGGTGCTCTTGAGCTCGACCCCGGCATCCTTGAACGCCTTGACGAGCTGGCGCACCGAGTCGGGGTTGACCGGGCGGCCGAACGCCGCGGCCACCTCGTCGGCCAGCGCCTGCAGCCTGGCCGGCCGCATGCCGTGCACGGGCCGCGGCCCGAGCAGGCCGGTCAGCAGCTCGTCGTGCAGGTCCTTGCGCCAGGGCATGCCCTCGTGCGTCATCTCGGCGGCGACCAGCGCGCCCGCCGACTCCGCGGCCACCAGCAACCGGAACCTGCCGGGCTCGGGCAGCGCCGCGACCCGCCGGAGCTGGTCGGCCAGCACCTCGGCCACCGCCTCCGCCGCCATCGGCTCCGGCGCGAACAGCGTGCCCGGCGGGCTCGGCGCCTCCTCAGGCACGGGCAGCCCGCGCAGCCGCGCGTGGGCGGCCATGGCCGTGCGGCTCTCGCCGTGACGGCCCTCGTACGCGAGCAGCAGGCCCTCGGTGAGCGCGAGGTCGTGGCAGCGGCCGACCCGCGCACCCGACTCCAGCAGCGCCGGATAGGTCTCGCGCGTGTCGGCCCACACCCACCGGGGCCGCTCGGCCGCCTCGATCTCCCGCACGGCCGCGGCCAGGTCGGCGGGACGGCTCACCTCGCCCCCGACCGGGAGCACCGTCTCTCCGGCGACCACCACGTACACGTCTCAAGAGTGCCAAACGGCTACGACAGACTGATGCGCACCTCGTCCTCGACGGGCGGCTCCAGCTCCTGGGCGAGGCAGCCGGTGACGGCGAAGCACCGCAGCGTCAGCTCCTGCGGCGTCACCGAGGCGTGCAGGAAGTGCTTGAAGAACGGCGGCACGTCCCAGTCGGACAGCTCCGACAGGAAGCGGTGGTTGGTCTTGCCCACCGGCAGCCGCAGCGGCCACGGCCAGGCGCCGAGCACCCGCGCCGCCCACCGCATCCGGCGGGTGACCTTGACCGGTCCCTCCGGCGTGCGGGGCGGCTCGTTCCCTATCCGCTCCGCCATGATGCACACGGCCTCCCTCGGCCGCAGGTAGAGCCAGCGCACCCGGAGCCTGCGGGCGTAGAGGTGGCTGTAGTACGACAGGGAGTCGCCGCGCAGCGGATAGCACTTGAAGTCGTCCTCGGCCACCTCGGCCACGTCGACCCGGTCGATGGTGTGCGTGGCGTGCATGAACGCGCCGCCCCCGCCGGAGACGACGTACTGGATGACGCGGTCGCCCACCCGAACCGGATAGCGCTGGTAGTTGTGCACGTCGCCGCCGATGGCCGCGACGTAGCGGTGCGCCGGGTCGCGCACGATGTCGTCGATCGTGCCGCCGCCCGCCAGCGCCGACGGTTTGTACGCGTTGTTGACGTAGATCGGCTTGCCGGTCACCAGGATCTTGGGGCGCGGGTCGAGCGAGACCCGGCGCAGCCAGGCGGTCTGGCCCTCGTCGATGACGTTCTTGATGCCGGTGTCCACGCCGACGATGAGCAGGCTGTCGGTCTCGATCGCCCAGTAGGGCCCCTGCTGGGCCCCCTGCTGCGAGGGCCGGCCGCGCAGCGCGCGGGCCTCCTTCAGCAGGGTCTCGTCGATGGTCTCCGGCTTGCGCCAGAGCAGCCCGCGCAGGCCGCGGTCCGGCTGGGGCTTGAGCGGCGGCGCGTCGCAGAAGACGCGCATGAAACCGCCGAGTCCGTCGTACCAGTCGTGGTTGCCGGGGATCGCGTAGATGGGGGCGTCGTAGTCCTTGTACGGGCGGAAGAATTTGGGGCCGTACTCGTCGCCGGATCCGGTCGGATAGATCACGTCGCTGGCGATGACGGCGAAAGCGGTGCCGGCGCCCACTTTCAGCATCGGGGGGACGACGGCGTACTGGGAGGCGTCGCCCTCGCCGGTGTCACCCAGCAGGAGGAAATCGAAATTTCCCTTTACTGGCGGCCTGATGCGAAATTCCGGATCTGCCCCTCGGACTTCCTGTTCCGCCACCCATCGCGCCCTCACCTCGCCCGACGGATCCCCGAACAGCCCGGCCAGGATCTCGTTGCGCGAGCGCCACAATGTGCTCGCGTTGAGCCAGGTGAAGCCCCGCTCATCCGGTCTTAACGCCGCGAATGTGCCCATTTGTGAGCAGGCCCATCCCGCTCCTTCCTCCGACTCCCGCGAGGAGAGCCTTTTTCCACGCTCGGCCGCCGCTTCCCTCATGACCACATCTTTACGTTGATCTACCCTTCACGCATCATGGACGCTCCGTGCCGTGAAGAACACAGAAGGTTCACAATGGTGTACCGTCACCCCCCAAGCAAGCGGTTGGGACCACCCAGGGGAGGCTCCCATGACGCGTAACGGTCCGGACGACGCGACCCGGAGGGGAACCGCGGAGACGGCCGAGATCGAGGGCCTGCTCGCCCTCGCCGCCACCCGCCCCAAATGGGGCAGAGCGGCCCTGAACGTCATGAGCGAGGCGATCGCCAAGTGCAGGGCCCTGCGGCGCAGGTTTCCCGGCGAGCACGACGCGCTGCTCGCCCGCTGCCTCTGGACGACGGCCCTGATGCTGCTCGACCGGCGCCAGGCCGTCGAAGCGCTCCCGCTCGCCCAGGAGGCGGTGGCGCTCACGCGCGAACGCGGCGGCGCCCCGCTGGTCCAGGCGCTGCGCCACCTGGCGAGCGTCGAGGAGGCGCTCAACCGCTTCAGCGAGGCCGCCGCCACCCTGGAGGAGGCCGACCGGGACAACCGGCCGCCGGACTGACGGCCTAGAGGCCGGCGACCAGCGCGCCGGGGTTGAGTATCCCGGCGGGGTCGAGGCGGGCCTTGACCGCCTGGAGCACGGCGACGCCCAGCGGCCCGATCTCGTCCGCGTAGGCGTCCCGGTGGTCGCGGCCGACCCCGTGGTGGTGGGAGATCGTGCCGCCGGCCGCCACGATGGCGGCGTTCACCTCGGACTTGGCCCGCTCCCACTGCGCCACCGGGTCGCCGTCCTGCGGGGTGACGACGGTGAAGTAGAGGGAGGCGCCGGTCTCGTACACGTGCGAGATGTGGCACATCACCAGCGGCGAGCCGAGCGCGCCGAGCAGCGCGAGCCGGACCGCGTCGTAGAGCCTGGGCAGGTCCGCCCAGAACCCGGCGGTCTCGAGCGTCTCGACGGTGGCCCCCGCGGCGAGCAGCGAGTCCCGAAGGTACGGCGCGGAGAAGCGCCCGTGCTCCCACGCCCGCCCCGGCTCCTCCCCCAGCGGCTCGCCGCCGAGCCGGGCCAGCACGGCCCCTGCGGCCTCCCGCCGCGCGGACACCGACGCCCCCTCGTAGCCCGCGACCAGCAGGCACCCGCCCGAGCCGCCCGAGCCGATCGCGTCCGGCTTCGCCAGCCCGATCATCGTCTCGGTCTCGTCCGACAGCCGCAGCACCGTGGGCGTCGGTCCCTCCTGGGCGAGCGCGCGCACGGCCGCCGACCCGGCCGTCCAGGACGGGAAGCGCCAGCCCTCGTAGACCCGCTCGGCCGGGGCCCTGCGAACGCGCAGCCGCAGCGCGGTGATGACGCCGAACGCGCCCTCCGAGCCGAGCACGAGCTGGCGCAGGTCGGGGCCGGCCGCCGATTTGGGCGCGCGGCCGAGTTCGAGCGTGCCGGAGGGCGTGGCCAGGGTGAGGCCGACCACCATGTCGTCGAAGCGGCCGTAGCCGGCCGAGGCCTGGCCGCTGGAGCGGGCCGCGGCGAAGCCGCCGAGCGTGGCGTACTCGAAGGACTGGGGGAAGTGCCCGAGGGTCAGCCCGTGCGCGGCGAGCAGCCGCTCGGCGTCGGGGGCGCGCACGCCCGGCTCGAACTCGGCGGTCATCGACTCGGCGTCCACCGAGCGCAGCCGGTCGAGCCGCGCCAGGTCGAGCGCGATCACGCCGGCGAAGCCGTCGCGGGCGCTCGCGGCGAGCCCGCCCACCACCGAGGTGCCGCCGCCGAAGGGCACGACCGCGACGCGTTCGCGCGCGCAGAGGGCGAGCAGGTCGGCGACCTCCTCGTGCGAGCCGGGCAGCACCACGGCGTCGGGCGCGTCGGAGCCGTCGCCGGCCCGGATGCGCAGCAGGTCGGGCGTGGACTTGCCGCGCGTGTGGCGGACGCGCTCCTCGTGCCCGGTCCGTACGTGCTCCGCCCCCACGACGGCGGCCAGCGCCTCCAGGCAAGCGGGGGTGAGGGCGACCGGCGGCAGCCGGACCGACTCCAGGGCGGTGGCCGGCGCGTCGGGGGCCCGCACGCCCAGGAGGTCGCGCAGCAGTCCGCGTACCTGTTCGGGCAGCTCGCGGGCCTTGGCGGGATCGCCCCAGCCGCACCACAGCATCGGTTCTCGGGTCATGCGTACACTGTGACATATGACGGCTATTCGTCACAATGACGGCGTTCTGGACGCGGCCCGTGACTGCGTGCTGGCCTACGGCGTGCGCAGGACGACGCTCACGGACGTGGCACGGCGCGCGGGCGTGTCCAGGATGACGCTCTACCGCCGCTGGCCGGACGTGCGCAGCCTGGTCGCCGACCTGATGACGCGGGAGTGGGTGCGGGTGCTGTCCGGGCTGGACCTCGGCGACCCGGTCCCGGCGGTCGTCGAGGGCGTACGGACGCTGCGCGCCCACCCGCTCTGGCGCAAGATCGTCGAGGCGGACCCCGACCTGCTGCTCCCCTACCTGCTCGACCGGCGCGGCGCCACCCACGAGGCCGTGCTGGAGCTGCTGGAGCCGGCCGTCGGCGACCCGGCCAGGGCGCGGGCCGTGCTGCTGGTGGCCCAGTCGTTCCTGCTGTCGGCGCCCACCATGCTCGACCCCGTCACCCTGGACGAGCTCGACGCCGAGCTCGCCGCCCTGCTGGAGGCCTATCTTGGACAGTTCGCTCAACGCCGCCCGCCGCGCCCGTGAGCTGCGCAGGGTCGCCGAGGAACGGCTCGACGTGCTGGTGGTCGGGCTCGGCGCGACCGGCGCGGGAGCCGCGCTCGACGCCGCGGCGCGCGGCCTGCGCGTGGCCGCGATCGACGCGCACGACCTGGCGTTCGGCACCTCGCGGTGGAGCTCCAAGCTGATCCACGGCGGGCTGCGCTACCTGGCGAAGGGCCAGGTGGGCGTGGCGCACGAGAGCGCCGTCGAGCGCGGGATCCTGCTCCGCAGGACGGCTCCGCACCTGGTCAGGGCGCATCCGTACGCGCTGCCGCTGACCCCCGCCGTCTCCCGGCGGCAGGCCGCGCTGGTGATGTCCGGCTACCGGCTCGGCGACGCGCTGCGGGCCGCCGCCCGCACCCCGCGCCGCCTGCTGCCCGGCCCGTCCCGGCTGGACGCGGCGCGGGCGCGCACGCTCGTCCCGGTCGCCCCCGCGGGGAGCCTGCGGGGCGCGCTGCTGTCCTGGGACGGCCGGCTGCTCGACGACGCCCGCCTGGTGGTGGCGATAGCGAGGACCGCCGCCGCGCGCGGGGCCCGCGTGCTGACCCGCTGCCGCGCCCTGCGCCTCACCGCCTCGGGCGGCGGGATGACCGCCAGTGTGCGCGACGAGCTGACCGGCGAGGAGTTCGAGATCCGCGCCCGTACGGTGATCAACGCCACCGGCGTGTGGGCCGGGACCCTGGACCCCGACGTACGGCTGCGCCCGTCCCGTGGCACCCACCTCGTGCTGCGGCCGGGGACGCTGCCCGGCCTGATCGCCGGCGTGCACCTGCCCCTTCCTGGCGAGACCAACCGGTTCGCCCTGGTCCTCCCCCAGCACGACGGCCGCGTGTACGTCGGCCTCACCGACGAGCCCGTGGACGGGCCGGTGCCCGACGTTCCCGAGGCCCCCGAGGAGGACGTCACAGCGCTCCTGGAGGTGCTGAACGGGGTTCTCGGGACTCGGGTGACCAGAGAGGCGGTCGCGGGCGCGTACGCGGGCCTGAGGCCGCTCCTGGCGGCAGACGGCGGGAAGGACGACGCGGCGGGCGGGCGCACGGCGGACCTGTCCCGGCGGCACGCGGTGCTGTCGGAGGGCGGCCTCGTCACCGTCGTCGGCGGAAAACTCACCACGTATCGCCGCATGGCGGAGGACGCGGTCGATCGTGCGGTCTCCTCCGGAAACCTGCGGGCAGGACGGTGCAGAACCCGGCGCATCCCACTCGTGGGCGCGGAGCCCCCGGCGACCGGTGCGGCGGACGGCGTCCCCGCCCGGCTCACGGAGCGCTACGGAGGCGAGGCGGCCGCCGTCCACGAGCTCGTCCGCGCGCATCCGGAGGAGGTCGGCCTCGGCATCACCGTCGGCGAGCTCCTGTGGTCCGTCCAGCACGAGGGCGCGCTCGACGCGAGCGACCTCCTGGACCGGCGGACCAGGATCGGTCTGGTCAAAGAGGACAGGGAGCGTGCTCTGCCCGCGACACGTGACGTGCTCGCGCGAATCACCCACCTCTGATGTCGCCTTTCCGTTAGGTTAGTCTTACCTAATTACCGGCGAACGAGAGAGGGACCGGCGTTGGCGAAGGGCTGCGATCATCCGCTCGGGTGCCACAGCGGGGAGGTGCCCACACTGGCCAGCGCCACCGTGGGCGCCCGGCTGTGGCTGCTCGTCGAGTATCCCGGCCCCTGGCCCTCTCACTTGGAAAGCTTCGAACTTCCTGAAGAAATCTCAGAACTGGTCCGCAGGGCGCTCGAACGCGGTATCAGGCCCCAGCTGATCCGCCGTCCCGGGCGCCGGACCCGCCCACGGGAGCAGGGGATCCGTGTGCTACTCGCGTACGCGGCAGGGGAGCGTCCCTGGCTCGCGAGCGGCATCGTCGCAGGTCCCGAAGATCTTGACCTGGACGCGCTGGTGGCCGGAGTGGTCCCAGGGTCCTGCATACTGGAAGACGAGCCGGTATTTCTGGTCTGCACGCACGCCAAGCGCAATGTGTGCTGCGCCCGCATTGGACTACCCCTCGCTCGGTCCCTGGCCGAAAACTTGCCGGACAGAGTATGGGAAACGTCACACGTTGGCGGCGATCGCTACGCCGCCAACCTCGTGTGCTTGCCACACGGAATTTTCTACGGCAGCATGTCTCAGGCTGCTGCACTGGCAGCGGCTAACGCGTACCGGTCGGGCGAGGTCATCCTCGACCGCTACCGGGGACGCGCAGGCATCCCTGAGCCATTGCAAGCCGTCGAGCACTTCGCCCGAGCCCATACGGGAGAGTGCTCCGTCGGCGCGGTGGCCGTGGAATCCTCCAGGACGGACGGCGACGTCACCGAAGCCATCGTGCGGGTGCGCACGAAGCGGCGCGGCGACGTACGGTTCCAGGTCGTGATCGAGCCATCGGCGTTCACAACGCCGTGTGGCACGGCTTGCGCCGAGAAGGTCATGACCTACCGGCTGGTTTCGCTGGACAGGCTCACGCCTGTGCGGTACGCCACGCCCGCCCTCGCCTGAACAGGGAACATCACGGCTCGCTGTTGCGTTGGAACAGTGACGCCAAAAGCGTCCAATGCGGCTCAATTACCGAAATACCTCTCACGAAGGTGGTTTTCTCATGTCTCAGGTACGTCGGCAGCTCGCCCGCCCGCGCCCCAGCTGGGGTTGGCAGGATGATGCCGCGTGCCGGGGTGAGGACCTCGTGCTCTTCTTCGGCCCCGACGGGGAGCGGCAGCCCGAGCGTGACGTACGTGAGCGGAAGGCCAAGGCGATCTGCGCCCAGTGCCCCGTCCGCAACGAGTGCCTTGACTACGCGCTGTCCCGGCCGGAGAAGTACGGCACGTGGGGCGGTCTCAACGAGGACGAGCGCGCCAGCGAGCGTCGCCGTCGCATGCGCCGCGCGGCCAGCGCCGGCATCTCCGCGGCCTGACACCTCACCCGGCAGCAACACCATCATCGCGTGATCGCGCAGTTGTCCCGATGAACCGGAGCCTGGCGCCCCACGACCAGGCTCTGGCGAACCCGGTCGGGGCAACTGCCTGATCAGGCGCACACGAACCACGAGGAACCCGATGCCCGGCCTCCCCCACAGGCTGTCGAGCGCTCGGGTTCTCCTCGTCTTCGGCACCTGAACGCGCGAGCGGCCGGTGACCCCCGATCGGGGGTCACCGGCCGCTCGCGTTAGAGTGCCCGGCATGGCACGGACGAATCGGGCTCCTGTGACGGCCGACGACCTGCTGCGGGTCGTCCATCTGGCCGTCGATCTGCTCGCCGGCGCGCCCGCGGGCGCGTGGGAGGACAGGGCGGGCTCGCTGGAGTGGACGTGCCGCGAGACCGCCGACCACCTGGCCGACGACCTGTTCGCCTACGCGGCGCAGCTCGGCCCGCGACGCCCGCCGCTGGACGACTACGTCCCCTTCGCGGTGAATGCCCGCAGGGAGGGCGCGCCCGTGGAGACCATCCGCACCCGGCCCGAGGCGGGGCCCGAAGGGCTGCTGCAGGTGGTGGAGGCGTGCGGCGCGCTGCTGGCCGCGATGGTGCGCACCGCGCCGCCGGATGTGCTCGCCCATCACGGGTTCGGCGACGCCGATCCCGAGGGCTTCGCCGCTATGGGGCTCGTGGAGACGCTCGTGCACACCCATGACCTGGCCGAGGGCCTCGGCCTGACGTGGGAGCCGCCCGCGGAGGTGTGCGCGCGGGTGCTTGACCGGCTCTTCCCCGACGTCCCCGAGGACGCCGAGCCGTGGCCGGCGCTGTTGTGGGCGACGGGACGCGCCGAGCTCCCGGGACGCCCGCGCCTTACCGAGTGGCGCTGGTACAGCGCGCCCCGGGACTGACCGGCGCCCCGCCCCGGGGAGATGGCGACGACCTCACACGATGAGGTCGTCGAACTCCCCGTCCTTGGCCCCGAGGACGAACGCGGCGATCTCCGCGGGCGTGTAGACCAGGGCCGGCCCTTCGGGAAAGCGTGAGTTGCGCATGGCGATCTCCCCGTTGGGCAGGGTCGCCACCTCGACGCAGTTGCCGTTGGGGTTGCTCCGCTTGCTCTTGCGCCAGACGACGGGAAGGCGGCCGGCGGGGGTTCCGTTCCGGAACTCGTGCATGGGGGCAGCTCCTCGCGATCTTACGGATGCACGTGCATCCGCGTTTGCGAAAGGACAATACGGCAGCACGAAGACCTCCATATACCGGACGACCAAAATTCCGGGTATGGAGTGGATCACAGGGATATCAGCAGGTCATGAAATGAGACGTTCCAGGAAGCGGCGCGTCTCCTTCGGAGTCTCCGCCTGGACGCTCAGCCTGTCCATGACCTCCATGTAGTGGTCGGAGTCGGCCGGTTTGTCCAGATAGAGGGCGCTGGTGAGCTGCTCCATGTAGACCACGTCGGGCAGCTCCCGCTCCGGGAAGCGCAGGATGCTGAACGGCCCGCCCGCCGCCGCGTGCCCGCCCCGGTCGAACGGCATGACCTGGACGGTGATGTTGCGCTCGGCCGTGACGTCCAGCAGGTGCGCGATCTGGGCCCGCATGGTGTCGGGGCCGCCGAGCGTGCGCCGCACCACCGCCTCGTCGATGACCGCCCACAGGGTCAGGCCGCTCTCCAGCCTTTGCTGCCGGGTGGTGCGCAGCGCGACCCGGCGGTCCAGCTCGGCCCTCGTCGCCTTCTCGTGGGCGAGCTCGATGACCGCCCTCGCGTAGCCGGCGGTCTGCAGCAGACCGGGGACGAACTGGTTCTCGTAGGTGCGGATGCTCGACGCGGCGCCCTCCAGGCCGATGTAGACCTCGAACCACGCGGGCAGCACGTCGCCGTACTTGTGCCACCAGCCCGGGGCGTTGGCCTGCTTGGCGAGGTCGAGGAGCTGCTGCCGCTCGCCGGGGTCGGTGACGCCGTACAAGGTGAGCAGGTCGGCCACGTCACGCTGCTTGAAGCTCACCTGACCGAGCTCCAGCCGGCTGATCTTGGCGTGAGAAGCGCGAATCGAGTACCCGGCGTCCTCTCGCGAGATACCCTTCTGCGTACGGAGCCGGCGAAGCTGGGTTCCTAGGAGGATCCGCAGCACCGTCGGGCTCCCCGGCGCATAGCTGAGAAGCTTCCCCTCCGCGCTCTCTGCGCTCACCGTACCGCTCCTAGATCATCTGCACGTGCAGATGCGATAGCATCCGTAAACTACGAAAAGTCTTGCATTGGTAAGCGCTCCCCGTAAAGATGGGCATTGGATCACCAGACCGCGCTTCGGGGGCCAGAATGACGACTTTCGACGCTCGGCCGCAAGCCGCCATCGGTTCCCGGCCTCCTGGCTGGCTGTTCTCCATCTTGGTGGACGGCCTCGCCGGTGAGTGTGACGCTGTCTTCCCCTTTCACGAACGGACGGCGCTGGAGCCCGCCTGCGTCGCCACCGCCCGCCGCTTCGTCGACCGGACGCTGGGCTCGTGGGGCGTCGGCGACATCGCCTTCGAGTGTCAGCTCGTGGTCTCCGAGCTCGTGACCAACGCGATCCGGCACGGCGGCGGCGCCGCCCAGCTCCGGCTGCTGACCCACGGCCCCGAGCTCGCCTGCGTCGTCACCGACCACAGCCGCACCGTGCCGGTGGCCGCCGCGCCCGACGTGTTCTCCGAGTTCGGGCGGGGGCTGCGGCTGGTCGACGCCCTCTGCAGCGGCTGGGGCTGGCTCACGACCGGCGCCAGCCGCAAGCTCGTCTGGGCCGTGCTCGCCAACTGAAGCACGCGGCCCTGCTCAGGTCCCTGCTCAGACCTGTCCCAGCAGGTCCAGCACGTCGGCGTCGCTGAGCTGCTCGAAGTGCACGTACCACTGGCCGACCGCGCGGAAGTCCACCGGCGTGAGCAGCGCCACCACCTCGTCGGCCTCGTGGCGCAACGACTCCACCGTGCCGAGCGCCCCCACCGGCACCGCCAGCGTCACCCTCGCGGGCCCGGCCGCGGCCACCGCCCGCAGCGCCGCCCGAGCCGTACCGCCGGTGGCCAGGCCGTCGTCCACGACGATCACCTCGCGGCCCGCCAGCGCGGGCAGCGGCCGGTCGCCCCGGTAGACGCGCACCCGGCGGGCCAGCTCGCGCCGCTCCTGCTCCACCACGTCCGCGACCGACTCGGGCGTCATGCCGAGCCGGCGCAGCAAGGTCCGGTCGAACACCGGCTCACCGCCCTCGGCGACGGCGCCGACTCCCAGCTCGGGCTGCTGCGGATAACCGATCTTCCTGGTGACGAGCACGTCGAGAGGCACGCCGAGCCGGCGCGCGATGGGCGCCGCCACCGCCACGCCGCCGCGCGGCAGCGCCAGCACCACGGGATCGTGGGCGTCCAGCAGCCGCTCGGCCAGGCGCCTGCCGGCCTCGGCCCGGTCCGCGAAGAGCTCCATGCTCTCTGCCTACCCATCCGACCCCGTCCCTCGCCCCTCCGGCCCAGGTCACGGCCGGGGGGGCGGCGGGACATCGGGGTCAGGGGCGGCTACGGCCCGAGCGGCGCATCTCCTTCGTGATCAGCTTCCACTTGTTCTGCTGCTCCTTGCGCAGCCGCGCGTCCGTCCTGGACGCCATCCAGGCCGCCTCCCGCTGCAGCTTGCGCCAGCTCTCCAGGCGCCGCTCCGGCAGCTCGCCGCTCTCCAGGGCGGCCAGCACCGCGCAGCCCGGCTCGCCGTCGTGCCCGCAGTCGCCGAACCTGCACCGGTCGGCCAGCGCCTCGATGTCGGAGAAGACGAGGTCGACGCCCTGGTTCATGTCGTACAGGCCGATCCTGCGGATGCCCGGCGTGTCGATGACGATGCCGCCGCCCGCCAGCGGGATCAGCTCCCGGTGCACGGTGGTGTGCCGGCCGCGCCCGTCGGCGGCGCGCACCTGCTGGGTCTCCATGACCTCCGTGCCGGCCAGCGCGTTGACCAGGGTGGACTTGCCGGCCCCTGACGGGCCGAGGATGACCGCCGTGCGGGAACCGCCGAGGTAGGCCCCCGCCAGCTCGACCCCCTCGCCGCGCAGCGACGAGACGGCGTGCACGTCCACGCCGGGCGCGGCCGTGCGGACGTCGGCGATCAGGTCGTCCAGGCCGTCGTCGAACAGGTCGGACTTCGTGACGAGCACGACCGGCGTGCCGCCGGACTCCCAGGCGAGCGCGACCAGCCGCTCGATGCGGCCGAGATCGGCGAAGTCGGTGGAGTGCATGGACGGCTCGGCGACGAAGACCACGTCCACGTTGGCGGCGAGCACCTGGCCCTGGCCGTCGCCGGACAGGCCGCCGATCGAGTCGCGGCTCACGCCGCCACGGACGAAGGCCGTGCTGCGCGGCAGCACCGCGTCCAGCTCGTAGCGGCCCTCGGGCAGCAGCCGCAGCGCCACCCAGTCGCCGACGCAGGGCAGCGCGACCGGGTCGGCGGCCGAGGCCCGGCGTACGGGCGCGGAGTAGCGGACGTGGTGCTGGCCGTCGGCCGCGATCACCTCGGCGGCGCCGCGGTCGACGCGGGCCACGCGGGCCGGGACGGTGTCGGTGGGCAGCTCGGCGGCGCGCGAATCGGTCCAGCCGAGCAGGGAAAGGTCAAAAGAAGACACTGGAGTGAAAACCTTTTTGATCGAAGAAGGAAGAGAAGAGCCGGGGCGGCGTCAGCCGCGCACCCGGAGGTGGACTGACGGAACGCTGAACAGGACGACCCGCATGGTCCTCACCTCCTCGATCGTTCGACCGGCACGACTCTACGCATCCCGCTCCCCGCGGGCAAACCTTTTTGGTCTGGCGTTTCGTTGAACCGCGCCAGGCCGGCTCCCCGTACCTCCTCGCGACGGACACGAGAAAGGGGAGCACATGCGAACGAGCACGTACCCCCCGCCCTCGGCCGACGGAGCCACCGCGCAGGGCAAGCCGCGCGCACGCCACTGGATCCGGCGTGTGCGACCGGAGCACGAGGTGCCCGACGACGAGGTGGCCGTGTCCGCGCTCTACCGGGAGTATCACGGGCCCCTGCTGGGCTTCGTGATCCGGCTGACGGCGGGCGATCGGCAATGGGCGGAGGACGTGGTGCAGGAGACCATGATCCGGGCCTGGCGCAGCGCCGAACGGCTCGATCCTGACGCGGTCTCGCTGATGCCCTGGCTCGCCACGGTGGCCAGACGGATCGTGATCGACGACCGGCGCCGTAAGGACGCCCGCCCGCGGGAGTCGGGCGACGGGCCGCTGGAGAGCATGCCCGTGCCGGACGAGATGGAGGGACTGCTGCACCAGGTGGTCGTGTCAGAGGCGCTGAAGGCGCTGTCGCCGGCCCACCGCGAGATCCTCAACGAGACGATCCTGCGGGACCGGTCGGTGAACGACGCCGCCGCGGCGCTCGGCATCCCGGTGGGCACGGTGAAGTCCCGCGTGTACTACGCCGTGCGCGCGCTGCGGATCGCGCTTGAGGAGAGGGGGGTGACGGCATGACGACGGGAGTCGAGCACACGGACGTGGGCGCGTACGCGCTCGGCCTGCTCGAAGAGGAGGACAAAGCGGCGTTCGAGACCCATCTCCTGCACTGCGGCGGCTGCCGGGCCGAGCTCTCCGACCTGGCGGGGGTCGCCAGCGCGCTGGACGGCCTCGGCCCCGTGCGCGACCTGTTTCCGCCGGGCGACGACCCGGAGGTCGGTCCCGCCATCGACCTGGTGCGCCGCAAACGGGCCGCCGACCGGCGGACCCGCAGGGGGACGTTCGTCATCGGGATGGCCGCCGCGGTCACCCTGGTGGCCGGCGGGCTGACCGTCGGCACGCAGCTCGCCGGTGGCAGCACCGCCCAGCTCGCCCAGGACCACTCCGGTCACGCCGGCCACATGGGCCCGGCCGAGCAGTTCTACGCCGACGGGCGGCCCATCGAGGGCAAGGGCGTGGACGGCGTCACCGGCGGGCTCGTGGTGGAGTCCAAGGGCTGGGGCACGCACGCCGCGCTCAGGCTGGCCGGCGTCAAAGGGCCGCTCCAGTGCGAGCTGGTCTCGGTCGGCCGGGCGGGCGAGCGGCGGGTGATGACCGGCTGGGCCGTGCCCACCGCCGGGTACGGGGTGCCGGGTTCGCCCGATCCGCTCTACATGCACGGCGGCAGCGCCACGCCGCTGAAGGAGATCGACCACTTCGAGGTGGTGACCTCGACGGGCAAGCGGCTGCTGACCGTCCGGGTCTGAACGCCGAACGGGGGCAGTCCGTGTCACTACGAGGATCAGCCGTTTCCTGCCTGGTGCTGGCCGCCGCGCTGATGGCCGCTCCGGTGCCCGCCTCGGCGGACGACGGCCCGGTCTATCTCGCGGCGGGCCTGCGGGGCGCGAACGAGGTGGGCGTCCCCGGCGACCCCGACGGACAGGCCACGGTGGTGCTGCGGATCAGCGGGGACGAGATCGCCTTCGCCGCCCGCTGGGAACGGCTGGACGCGCCGGTGGACGTCCAGGTGGCCGCGGGCGGCAGGGGTGCGCCGGGAGAGGAGCGGCTACGGCTGCTGACCGGGCCGCTGCCCGCGCACATGAGCGGCGTGACCGGCACGGTCCGGGCCGCCCCCGGCCTGGTGGCCGCGCTGCTCGCCGACCCGGCCGCCTTCCACGCCGGCGTGCGCGACGCCCGCGGCTCGGTCCGCGGCCGCCTGCACCGCCTGTCGCGTGCGATCGACCTGAACGGCGTGCTCAACGGCCCCGGCCAGGCCACCCTCGCCGCCGCGACGACCCCGCCCGGACGGGCGACCTGGTGGCTGCGGCCCGCGGGCGCGGCCCTCGCGTACGCCGCGTCCTGGTCCGGCGTCCCCGGCCCGGTGACCGGCGGTCTGGTGGCGCGCGAGGGCGTCACCAGACCGGCCTCGGTGAGCCTGTTCGCGGGCGCCCTGCCGGAGAACGTGACCGGCGTCTCGGGGGTGACGCCGGTCCCGCCGGAGATCCTGCGGCGGATCGCCGCCTCCCCCGCCCGCTACGACGCGGTGCTGAGGACGTCGGGACCGCCGGTGCGCGGAAGGCTCGGCGGCGGGCCGGTCACGCATCCGCGCGCGCTCACCGCGCCCGTGCTGCGCGGCGAGCAGATCTACACCTGCGCCCAGCAGCCGTCGGGCGCGTACGCCTTCGTCCAGCTCGGCGTGGCGGCCACGCTGCGCGGCGGCATCGAGCACACGTACGTGACCCCGGGGAGCGGCCCGCCCCAGTGGGTCGCGCCGGACGGCAGCGCGGTGCGCGGCTCGGTCGTCACCCGGACGCCGAACGGTGACGGCGTCATCCCCGAGCTGGTGCTGGACGCCGCCCAGGCGGGCGCGGCCGAGGGACTGCTCGCGCGGGCCGTACAGATCATGCGGGTCAACACCACGGGCGGCACGGCCCCGCCGGGGCCTTGCGAGCCGGGAACGGAGGCCAGGGCCCCCTACGGCGCCGACTACGTCTTTCTGAGCTGAGGCCGGGCGGGGGGCGACTCGGTCCCGTCCCCCGCCGGCCGTCCCCGGCCGCATGGCGCTCCGGACGCCCCGGAGCACCGGCGGCCACCGCGAGCGGGGCGATCCGGCCTGCTCCGCTCGCGCCGGAGCGCCCCGCCGCACACGGAGCCCGTGCGGCGGGGCGCTCTCGGCTTGTTACGGGCCGGGCTTACAGGCCGGGGGCCGGGAACTGCGAGGTGAGCTCGCTGACCTCGCGGTGCACGCGGGCGATGACGTCCTCGGCGTCGCCCTTCGCGAGGGCCGTGACGACCTCGTCCATCCAGGCGCCGATCTGCCGCATCTCGGCCTCGCCCATGCCGCGCGAGGTGACCGACGGCGTGCCGATGCGGATGCCCGACGGGTCGAACGGCTTGCGCGGGTCGAACGGCACCGTGTTGTAGTTGGTCTCCAGCCCGGCCCGGTCGAGCGCCTGGGCGGCCGGCTTGCCGCCGATGCCCTTGGGCGTGAGGTCGAGCAGGATGAGGTGGTTGTCGGTGCCGCCGGAGACGAGGTCGAACCCGCGGCTCGCCAGCTCCTCCGCCAGGGCCTTGGCGTTGGCGACGATCTGGTGGGCGTAGTCGCGGAAGGCCGGCTGGGCGGCCTCGTGCAGCGCGACCGCGATGGCGGCGGTGGTGTGGTTGTGCGGGCCACCCTGCAGGCCGGGGAAGACGGCCTTGTTGAGCGCCGTGGCGTGCTCGTCGCTGGACGCCATGAGCATGGCGCCGCGCGGGCCGCGCAGCGTCTTGTGGGTGGTGGTGGAGATGACGTCGGCGTGGCCCACCGGGGAGGGGTGCGCGCCGCCCGCGACGAGACCGGCGATGTGCGCGATGTCGGCCGCCAGCACGGCGCCGACCTCGCGGGCGATGGCGGCGAAGCCCTCGAAGTCGATGGTGCGCGGGATGGCGGTGCCGCCGCAGAAGATGAGCTTGGGCCGGTGCTCCAGGGCCAGCTCGCGGACCTCGTCGAGGTCGATGCGGCCGGTGTCCTTGCGCACGCCGTAGCGGACGGAGTTGAACCACTTGCCGGTGGCCGAGACCGACCAGCCGTGGGTGAGGTGGCCGCCGAAGGGCAGGCCCATGCCCATCACGGTGTCGCCCGGCTGCAGGAACGCCAGGTAGATGGCGAGGTTGGCGGGCGAGCCCGAGTAGGGCTGCACGTTGGCGTGGTTGACCCCGAACAGGGACTTGGCGCGCTCGATGGCCAGCGTCTCGATCTGGTCGATGACCTGCTGACCCTCGTAGTAGCGCTTGCCCGCGTAACCCTCGGAGTATTTGTTGGTCAGGACGGTGCCGGTGGCCTCCAGCACGGCCTTGGAGACGTAGTTCTCCGAGGCGATCAGCTTGACCGTGTCGGCCTGACGGCGCTCCTCGGCCTTGATGAGGTCGGCGATCTGCGGGTCGACGCTAGCGAGAGAACCCATGACTCCCCTGTCATCGTTGACTGCGAAGACCCAGGCGCCCGGCCTCCGCTCCTTTCGCTCCCTGGTGGTCGATCCCACCCAATGCGCCAGTCGCGTCTCGTTGTAGACGATAGCGGATGCGGCGGTGGGCTTCCCCCCTCCGATCAGCGCATCCGCCCCAGGAGAAGACGTCGCTCGCAAGGAATCGCCTGCTCGCCTCTCGCCTGCTCGGGCGACATGTAGGAGCACGAAGATCCGCGCTATTTGGTACGGCTTTCTCCCGGCCACAGCCGATCGACCTCGGCGTTGAGAATCGCCCCGATGAGCACGGCGAGGGCCGTGATGTAGAGCCACAGCAGCACCGCTATGGGAGCGGCCAGGGAGCCGTACACGGAGACGGGCGAGAACCACGCGGCCAGCACGGCGCGCAGCACGGCGGCGCAGACGATCCAGAGGAAGAGGGCGAGGATCGCGCCGGGCAGCTCGCGGAACCACCGGGTGCGCACCGGGACGCTGACGTGGTAGAGGACGGTCAGGAAGAGCACGGACCCGATGGTGACGACGGGCCAGTAGAGGATGTCGATCATGACGCCGTACTGCGAGGGGAGCGCGTCCTTGAGCAGCGTCGGGCCGACGACCAGGATCGGCATGATGATGATCGCGATGACCAGGCCCACGACGTAGAGGCCGAAGGACATGAGCCGGGTGCGGATGATGCCGCGCTCCTCGCCGAGGCCGTAGGCGACGGAGATGAGGTCCACGTAGACGTAGAGCGCCCGCGAGCCGGACCACAGCGACAGCAGGAAGCCCAGCGAGATGATCGACACCTTGCCGGCGTCGTCGCTGAGCACGTCGGTGATCAGCGGGTTGACGACCTTGTTGACGGCCTCCTCGGTGAACAGCAGGCCGGCCTGGTGGATCACCCAGGACTTGACCTCGGTGACGACGCCGCCGCCCACCCAGGTGCCGATCTTGCCGAGCACCCCGATCAGGCCGAGCACGAACGGCGGCAGTGACAGCAGCGCGAAGAACGCCGCCTCGCCGGCCAGCCCGGTCACCCGGTAGGCGACGCCGGCGTTGGTCGACGCCCGGACGATCGCCCACGCGTTGGTGTCGAGCACCCAGCTCAGCCTGGCCCGGGCATGCCTGATCAACCCTTTTTTCGGCCGCGGAGGCGCATCGGTTGACGTCATGGCACCCAACGTTCGCAGTGGTTCTTGGGACAGCTTACGTCCCTGGCCCCTGCCCTAGTCGATGTCCACGATGCGGGCGCCCAGCGGAAGAAGGGAGACGGGCACGAGCTTGAGGTTCGCCCAGCCCATGGGGATGCCGATGATGGACAGGAACAGCGGGATCGAGGTGACGACGTGCCCGATGGCGAGCCAGACGCCGGCGACCACGAACCAGATGATGTTGCCGATCAGCGAGAACACCCCGGAGTCCGGGTCGCGTACGACGGTGCGGCCGAACGGCCAGAGCGCGTACGCCGCGATCCGGAACGAGGCGATGCCGAACGGGATGGTGACGATCAGGATGCAGCAGATGATCCCCGCCAGCGCGTAACCGATCGCCAGCCAGATCCCCGCGAACACCAGCCAGATGACGTTCAGTAGAGTGCGCATAAATCCAGCATGTCACCCATCCGGCGGCCACCGGCATCGGGGAACCACCCTGATCGCACCCTGAGGATCACCCCGTCACGAGGACCGCGGCGGCCGGCCCTCGCCCGGCGGTCCCGCGAACGCCTGGGCGATCTCCATCCAGGCCCGCGCCGGCTCGCCGACGAGCTCCAGGCCGGTGTCCGACAGGTGGATGCGCTGGGTGACGGCGAGGCAGAAGTCGAGCATCGGGCCGCGTACGACGCTCGCGGCGTCCGCCGGCCCGGCCGTCCAGACGTCGCCGCCCGGCATGACGAGCTCCACCCGCACCGGCTCGGCCGGCTGGGGCAGGCCGCGCACGGCGAAGCCGTACGGCCGGGCCCGGTAGCCGATCGTGGCGACGTGCCTGAGCCGGTCCGTGGGCTCCCTGACGACGCCGAGCGCGTCGGCCACGTCCTGGCCGTGCGCCCAGGTCTCCATCAGGCGCGCGGTGACGAAGGAGGCGGCCGACATGGGTGGCCCGAACCAGGGCACCCGGTCGCGGGCGTCCAGCCCGGCGAAGACCTCCATGCTGCGCCCGCGCGCGGCCTGGAACCAGCCGAGCAGCTCGGGCGGGGGCATGCCGCGCGCCTGGCGGGCGAGGTCGTCCACGGAGGTGACGCCGGGCAGGCCGGCCGTGAAGCCGTCCGGGTCGGTGACGGCCCGGGTGGCGGCCTCGTCGAACCAGGCCAGATGGCTCACCTGGTCGCGGACGGCCCAGCCCGCGGCGGGCGTGGGCAGCTCCCAGTCGGCGTCCGGCAGCGGCTCCAGCAGCCGTTCCAGTGACGCGGTCTCGGCGCGCAGGTCGTCCAGCAGCTCGGCCATGAGGTCCACGCGCGCCAGCCTAACCCGAACAACGTTCTGGGAGAATAATCAGCGATGTGATCTGCGAGAGCTGCAAGGACAAGCGCCACGAGGACTGCCGCGGCGGCTCCTGGTGCGACTGCCAGCACCAGAGCCCCGATCGGCCGGTCGAATCCGAGCTCGACTGGCCCCGCCAGGGATAGCCCCGATCACGGGCACGAGAATCGGCCCTGAAGTCGGACAGTCCCACACTCTGGACCCGGTCTTGGACATCCCGGACCCCCACGGTATCGTCGAGGCATGCCAGCGGACCCCATGCTCGTCGGTCGACGCCACGTCGACCTCCAGCGTGTCCGCAGTGCCATCTGTTGCGACGCCCGCTAACTCCGCCTTTTCTCTGCCGCTGAGCGCGTCGCGACCCTCCTGGAACTTCCTGCCCCTCGATGACGAGGCCAGGTAGGCCTTTGCGCGCGCCCATGAATCGAAGGACGCGCAATGACCACCCCTGCCAGCCGCACACCCGCAAGCCGGCATCACAAGCGCCCGCGTGGCGAGGGCCAGTGGGCTCTCGGCTACCGGGAGCCGCTGAACAAGAACGAGGAGAACAAGAAGAACGACGACGGGCTCAACGTCCGCCAGCGCATCATCGACATCTACTCCAAGCGGGGGTTCGACTCGATCGACCCGGCCGACCTGCGCGGCCGCATGCGCTGGTACGGCCTCTACACCCAGCGCAGGCCCGGCATCGACGGCGGCAAGACCGCCGTGCTGGAGCCCGAGGAGCTCGACGACCGCTACTTCATGATGCGGGTGCGCATCGACGGCGGCCAGCTCGACCTGGCCCAGCTCCGCGCGATCGCCGACATCTCCAACGAGTACGGCCGCGGCACCGCCGACATCACCGACCGCCAGAACATCCAGCTCCACTGGGTGGAGATCGAGTCGGTGCCGGACATCTGGGAGCGCCTGGAGGCCGTCGGCCTGTCGACGACGGAGGCGTGCGGTGACACGCCGCGCGTGATCCTGGGCTGCCCGCTGGCCGGCATCGACGTGGACGAGGTGCTGGACGCGAGCGAGCAGATCCGCGAGATCCAGGACCGGGTGATCGGCAACCCTGCCTACTCGAACCTGCCGCGCAAGTTCAAGACCGCGCTGAGCGGCTGCCCGGCGCACTGCACCGTGCACGAGATCAACGACGTGGCCTTCGTCGGCGTCGTCAACGAGCACGGCGAGGCCGGCTACGACGTCTGGGTGGGCGGCGGCCTGTCCACCAACCCGATGCTCGCCAAGCGCCTCGGCGTGTTCGTCCGGCCCGAGCAGGCGGCCGACGTGCACGAGGGCGTGGTCGGCATCTTCCGCGACTACGGCTACCGCCGGCTGCGGCACCGGGCGCGGATCAAGTTCCTGGTCAACGACTGGGGCGTGGAGAAGTTCCGCGAGATCCTGGAGACCGAATACCTGAAGGCGCCGCTGCCCGACGGACCCGCCCCCGAGCAGCCGCGCGGCAGCCGCCGCGACCACGTGGGCGTCTTCCCGCAGAAGGACGGCAACTTCTACGTCGGCTTCGCCCCCAAGGTGGGCCGGCTGGACGGCGACGCGCTGCACAGGATCGCCGACATCGCCGAGCGGCACGGCTCCGGCCGGGTGCGCACGACCGTCGAGCAGAAGATGGTCATCCTCGACGTCGCGCCGGACCAGGTCGACTCGATCGTGGCCGAGCTGGAGGCCCACGACCTTCAGGTGCGTCCCTCCACCTTCCGCCGCCAGACGATGGCGTGCACCGGCATCGAGTACTGCAAGCTGGCCATCGTCGAGACCAAGGCCGCCGCGTCCCAGCTCATCGACGAGATGGAGCGCCGGCTGCCCGAGTTCGCCGAGCCGCTGACCATCAACGTCAACGGCTGCCCCAACTCCTGCGCCCGCATCCAGACCGCCGACATCGGGCTGAAGGGCCAGCTCGTGGTGGACGAGAACGGCGACCAGGTCGAGGGCTACCAGATCCACCTGGGCGGCTCGCTCGGCGTCAACGCCGGCTTCGGCCGCAAGGTGCGCGGGCTCAAGACCACCGCCAAGGCCCTGCCCGACTACGTCGAGCGGGTGGTGAAGAACTTCGACGCCCAGCGCAAGGAGGGCGAGTCGTTCGCCGACTGGGTGCAGCGGGCCGACGAGGCGGACCTGCGATGAGCGAGCGCGCGGCCCCCTTCCACTGCCCGTACTGCGGGGAGGAGGACCTGGAGCCCTACGAGGGCGACGGCGGCTGGTACTGCCGGTCCTGCGCCCGCGCTTTCAAGCTGAAGTTCCTGGGGATCGGAGTGAAGATATGACGCTGGTGGACATCGAGGTCGGTTTAAGAGATCAGCGCGGCACGCTCGACCTGCAGGACATCGTCGAGTCGGCCGCCACGTTCCTGGAGGGCGCCACCGCCAGGGAGATCATCCGCTGGGCGGCGGCCACGTTCGGCGACCGGCTCTGCCTGACCTCCTCGATGAGCGACGCGCTGCTGATCGACCTGGTGAGCAGGGTGAAGCCGGGCGTGGACGTGCTGTTCATCGACACCGGCTACCACTTCGCCGAGACCGTCGGCACGCGGGACGCGGTGCGCCAGGTCTACAACGTCAACGTGATCGACGTGAAGCCGTCGCGTACGGTGGCCGAGCAGGACCGCGACCTCGGGCCGCGGCTGTTCGGGCGCAACCCCGACCTGTGCTGCTACCTGCGCAAGGTGGAGCCGCTGAACCGGGCGCTGGAGCCGTACCTCGCGTGGATCTCCGGCATCCGGCGTGACGAGTCGCCGGCCCGCGCGGACGCGCGGGTCGTCGAGTGGGACGCCAAGCGCCAGATGGTGAAGGTCAACCCGATCGCCGCCTGGACGCAGGAGGACGTCGACAACTACATCGCCGACAACGGGGTGCTCATCAACCCGTTGCACTACGACAACTATCCCTCGATCGGGTGCGCGCCCTGCACGCGGCAGGTCGCCGAGGGAGAGGATCCGCGCAGCGGGCGCTGGGCGGGCCTGGGGAAGGTCGAATGCGGCATTCACCTCTGATCCCCGGAAGGGGTCTCGTCCCGTTGGCAGGCGGGGCGGCCCCCGGTCGCGTGCCACTGGTGGCGGTGGCGCACGGGTCGCGTGACCCGCGTGCCGCCGCCACCGTGGCCGCGCTGCTCGATCAGGTGCCGCTGGACGTGCGGGTGGCGTACCTCGACCACTGCGCGCCGACGCTCGGGCAGGCCCTGCACGGCCTGGAGGAGGCCGTGGTGCTGCCGCTGCTGCTCACCGAGGCGTACCACAGCCGGGTGGACCTGCCGGCGGCGCTGAACGAGGCGCGGGCGCACCAGCCCAGGCTGCGCGTCCACTACGGGACGACGCTCGGGCCGCACCCGCTGCTGCGGGCCGCGCTGGAGCGGCGGCTGGCCGAGGCGGGCGTGCGCCCCGGCGACCCGGACACCGCCGTGGTGCTGGTGTCGGCGGGGTCCAGCGACGCGCGCGCGAACGCGGTCGTCTCGCGCATGGCGCGGGAGTGGCGGCGCGGCGGGTGGTGGACGGCACGGGCCGCGTACGCCTCGGCCGCCGGGCCCACGCCGGCGCAGGCCGTGGCGGAGCTGGTGCGGGCGGGCGCGCCCCGCGTGGTGTTGGCGCCGTATCTGCTGGCGCCCGGCTACTTCGCCGACAAGGTGCGGCGGGAGGCGCTGGAGGCGGGCGCCACCGTGGTGGCCGACGTGCTGGGGGCCGCGCCCGAGCTGGTGGACGTGCTGCTGGAGCGGTACGAGGGCGCGCAGCGCGACCCGGTGTCCCTGGTCGGCTGACCCTCCGTCTTCAGGGTGTCAGTAGCCGCGACCGAGGCCGTCGCGCTCGCCGCCGAGCTGGCGGCGCAGCTCGCGGCCCTCGTGCCGGAGCTGGCGGCCGAGCTCGCGCCAGTCGTCGCCGTGCAGCTGCCGCCAGTGCTCGCGCCAGGCGGCGAACCCGCGCCGCAGCGGCTTGGCCCGCGAGTCGCCGATCACCTTGACGTCGCCCATCACGGCGTAGGCGTGCACCCGCACCACGGGGACGTTCATGCCGGGCGGGGACTCCAGCACGTTGATCTTCTTGTCGCCCATGATCGCCATGCCGTCGAGGTCGACGTGGACGCCGTCGGGGACGATGATCTTCACGTCGCCCATGACGGACACGGCCGTGATGTCGACCATGTCCGTGCGCACCTCGGCCTCGCGCAGGTCGAGCAGCACGTCGCCCATCACGGCGACCGCGCCGAGCTCCTGGTCGATGCGCCACGAGCCGCGCCGCTTGGTGTCGCCCATCACCCCGACGAACCACCGCCGCTTGCGCTCGGGCCGCGCGGACGGGGGCGCGGGCACGGCGCCGCCGGCCGGAAGGTCCTGGGTGAGCAGCGCGAGCTCGGCATGCGTGGTGGCGGAGTAGGCGGCCTCCGTGCGGTCGGTCAGCTCGACCAGCGTGAGCCTGCCCTCCACCGACGCGACGCGGAGTTGTTCGACGACGGCCTCGCGCTCGGCGTCGGACGCGCGGACCTCACCAGGATCGGTCATACTCGCAACATATCGCGTTTCGTCGGCGGCTGGGCTCCTCCCCCAGGAGGAATTGCCACCCCGCCGAAGGTTGCACGCCCCCGCGCCAGGCGTGCGACCCGTCGCGGCTTGGCCCGGTGTGTGGCCTCGCCAAGCTAGGGTCCGTGTCATGCATGAGGAACAGCTCTACCGCGCGGCGTTGAACGGCGAGACCGACACGGTGGCCAAGCTGCTCGCCGCCGGCGCCGACCCCAACAGGCCCAGCGAGGGCGAGGAGGAGGGCCTGCCGCTCTGCGCGGCCGCCGCCTGGGACCGCGAGGAGGCCGCCGAGACGCTGCTCGCCGCCGGGGCCGAGGTGAACGGTCGGGAGGCCGGCGGCTGGACGGCGCTGCTCTGGGCCGCCGCCAACGGCCAGGCCGCCGTCGCCCGGCTGCTGGTGGAGGCCGGGGCCGACGTCGACGCGCACAACGACGACGGCGACACCCCGCTCACCCTGGCCGCCAGGCGCGGCGCGCTCGGCGTGACACAGGTGCTGCTGGAGGCGGGCGCGGACGCCGCCAAGTACGACGGCGACGGCGACACCCCGCTGGAGATCGCCGCCGACTGGGTGGGCGTCCATCTGGAGAGCGCGCTGCTCGACCAGATCGAGCAGGACGGCTGGGAGTACGTCGTGGCCCGCCAGTACGCCAAGGACGGCACCGAGCTGGTCACCGTGGCCGGCCGCTCCCCCGACGGCGAGCGGAGCGAGGAGGTCCAGGCGCAGCGCGGCCACGCCGCGATCGCGACCCTGCTGGAGGACGCCGTGGGCGTCGAGACGCCGGTCGAGCGGCTGGTGGCGCGGGCGCTGGCGCACCGCGACGTCGACGAGGACGCCGAGACCTGGTGGGTCGTGGCCGACACGCTGGCCAAGCGGGCCGACGACGACACCTACGAGGCGCTGGCCCGGCTGTGCGTGAGCGAGGACGCGAGGGAGCGCGAGTTCGGGGTGGACGCGATCGCGCAGTTCGGCTTCGCCGACGGCGAGAAGCCCTACCTGGAGCGCACGCTGCCGCTGCTGCTCAAGATGGTCACCACGGAGGGCAACGAGCAGGTGCTGCGGTCGGTGCTGGCCGCGCTCGGCCACCAGGGCGATCCGCGGGCGCTGCCTGCGGTGCTCGACCTCATCGGCCGCCCGGGGCGCAAGCGCACGATGACCGACCCGATCGCGCTCGCCGACGTGCTGCCGCCGGACCACGAGGAGGGGCTGGCGCTGCTGGTCGAGATGAGCGAGGACGACGACGCCGAGGTGCGCGACTGGGCGACGGCCGGGCTGGCCGGGCTCGACGCCGACACGCCGCGCATCCGCGAGGCGCTGGCGGCCCGGCTGGGCGACGCCGACCTGCGTACGGTGGCCGAGGCCACGCGCGGGCTCGCGGTTCGCGGCGACGACCGCGCCGCCCAGGGGGTCGCGCGGGTGCTCGCCGAGAGCGACGACGAGTACGCGCGGGACCTCGTCACCCAGCCCGTGGCCTGACCACCGCCGCCGGAGATCCTGGCGGTCAGGGGGCGCCGCCGCCGTTGAGCACGCGCACCACCCAGTCGAGGGTGCCCGTGCTCAGCGCCTCCTCCGCCAGCCGCTTGCCGGTCGTGGTCGTGATCGCGGCCAGCGAGCTGTCGATCCACCCTTGCGTGTTGTGGTTGCCCTGCTCGCGGTACTCGACGGCCTGGAGTAGGCATTCGAGCTTGTCGGCGTCGCGCGCGCAGACGGCCTCGATGCTGGTCTTCTCCTCGTACTCGGCGACCGCGTCGCGCACCATGTCGGCCACCGGGCCGGCGACGTCGCGCGTCTGGTCGGCGGTGACCTCCTCGTTGGAGGCCGCCTTGAGATAGCGCTTGCCGAGGTAGGGGATGTCGGTGACGCGCGTCTCCTGCGAGTCGTGGAACAGCGCCATGAACGCCGCCCGCTGCGGGTCACCGCCCTCCAGCTGGGCGATCACGGCCGCGATGACCGCCGTGCGGAAGGAGTGGTCGGCCACGCTCTCCGGGTCGCGTACCCCGGCGACCAGCCATCCCGTGCGCTTGTAGCGCTTGAGCAGGCCGAACTCGTACAGCAGGTCCGTCAGCCCTGTCACGTCGCTCGTCACGATGAGCCCCCTCTCGTCATGCGCCCGAGCCCGAGTGCGCGGGGTGCAGATGTACCCAGCGAGGCGGCGGCTCACCCTCCCTGTCGGGGACCGGAGAGCTCCGTCGGGGACCGGAGAGCTCTGTCAGGGACCGGAGAGCGTGGGGGCGGTGCGGAGGAGGTCGGCGGCGAGGGCGCGGTCGCCGGTGACCGTCGCGGGGAACGTGGCGGGATCGCCGCGTCCGCCGAGAAGGAAGCAGAAGGCGCGGACGTCCGCCGTCAGGTGCGCGTCGGGCTCGCCTGGCGTGGTCTCCTCGACGCCCAGGGGCAGCAGCCACTCGCCCCCGCCGGCCCCGGTCAGCGTCAGCCGCAGCGTACGTCCCGAGCCGTCCAGCCCGGCGAGGAGCATCGTCCAGGGCAGCAGCCGGGCGCACAGGTCGGCGGTCGGCCTGATGTGCTCGGGGATCGGATCGGGCAGCCGGACGCCGGCCGCGCGGGCGGCGTCGTCGGTGTGGATCCAGGTCTCCAGGCCGCGCCCGAGCACGTGGTCGCGTACCGGCACCTCCAGCCCGTCCAGGGTGGCGAGTGCGGTCTCCGGCAGCCCGGCGAGGTGCCGGCAGAGGGCGTCGGCCTGCGCCCGCCAGTCGCGCCGCGTCTGCTCGGGGCTGCGCGCCCGCTCGTACGCCTGCACGTCGCCGGTGCGCCCCATGGAGTCGAGCGCCTGAAGCGGCGGGCCGAGGACGGGGGCGCCCACGGAGGCGGCCAGCAGCCCGTCCTTGGCGGCCAGGTGCGCGACGAGCTCCTGGAGCGTCCATCCCTCGACGACGACGCGCGCCCAGTCGTCGTCACCTGCCGTGGCGAGCAGGGCGTCCATGGCGGCCACCCGGCCCGCGTACGGCGCCGCCCACGAGGCCGTGGCGGCCGCGGGCCTGCGCCGTGCCCGCGCCCCGGCCAGGAGCTGGGGCCGCAGCGAGTGGGCCGGCACCGCCGGCTCCTCCATCAGCGCGTCCAGGTAGAGACGCTCGACGGGGTCCATCACACCTCTTCCTCCGCAAGCGCGTCCGCCAGCCGCCTGAGGGCCAGCCGGATGCGCGATTTGGCCGTGCCCTCGGGCACGCCCAGTTCCTCGCCGACCTGCCGGTAGGTCCTGCCGCCGTAATAGGCGAGCTCGACCGCCTGGCGTAATCCGTCGGGCAGCTCGGTCACCGCCTGGCGTACCCGTTCGGCCTCGTCGGCGGCGAGCACGCCGTCCTCCAGCCGGGCCGGCTCGCGTTCGAAGAGGCGGGGGCCGAGCGCCGAGACCCGCCGCCGCTCCTCGGCGCGCACGTGGTCCACCGCGCGCCGGTGCGCGATGGTCGCCAGCCAGGCGCGCAGTGTGCCGCGGTCGGGGTCGTAGGCGAGCGGCCGCTCCCAGAGGACCAGGAACACCTCCTGCGTGATGTCCTCGGCGATCACCCGGTCCCTGGTGACCCGCAGGGACAGGCCGAAGATCAGCGGGGAGAGCCGATCGTAGACCTCGCCCAGCGCGGACTCGTCGCCGCCGACCACCCGCTGGTGCAACAGGCGGTCGTCGTACGGTGCCTCCACTGGCACCACGCTCCCGTTGTATCCGGACCCAGGCGGCAGGTGCGCCGCGACCCGAGCATGTCATTATTCGCCGCAAAAGTAGAGACGGATGAATGCCTCGCCGGATTCGTCCCTCCGGGGAGCGGGGTTCCTGACAGGGTAGGGTCGGAAGTCCGTACAGGAGGGAGCACGTCATGGCCACCACCCGCACCGCGACCACGCAGTGGAAGGGCGCTCTGCTCGACGGGTCGGGCACCGTCTCGCTCGACACCTCGGGCGTGGGCACGTTCGAGGTCTCGTGGCCGTCGAGGGCGGAGGCGGCCAACGGCAAGACCTCCCCCGAGGAGCTGATCGCGGCGGCCCACTCGTCCTGCTTCTCGATGGCGCTCTCGCACGGCCTGGCCGGCGCGGGCACGCCGCCGGAGTCGCTGCGGACCAGCGCGGACGTCACCTTCCAGCCCGGCGAGGGCATCACGGGCATCGTGCTGACCGTGCAGGGGCAGGTGCCGGGCGTCACGGCCGAGCAGTTCCAGCAGGCCGCCGAGACGGCCAAGGCCAACTGCCCGGTGAGCCAGGCGCTGGCCGGCACCACGATCACGCTCAAGGCCGAGCTGCTCTGAAACGTCATCCACGGCGCCGGTATCCTTCCGGCGCCGTGCAGGTGAGGGCATCCGCACATTGAGAGACCAAAACCGGCTTCCCATGCGACAATTGGGCCACATGCGCGAGGTCTGGCCGGGGCAGCCCTATCCACTCGGCGCTACCTGGGACGGCGTTGGCACGAGCTTTGCGGTGTTCTCAGAGGTCGCCGAGCGGGTCGAGCTTTGCCTTTTTCACGATGACGGCTCCGAGGATCGGGTGGAGCTACCTGAGGTCGACGGGTTCGTCTGGCATGGCTACCTGCCGGGCATCCAGCCGGGCCAGCGCTACGGCTACCGCGTCCACGGTCCCTACGCCCCTCAGCACGGGCACCGGTGCAACCCGAGCAAGCTGCTGCTCGACCCCTACGCCAAGGCGATCGACGGCGAGCTGACCTGGAACCAGGCGCTGTTCCCCTACTACTTCACCGATCCCGGGCGGCGCAACACCGAGGACAGCGCGCCCTACATGCCGAAGAACGTGGTGATCAACCCGTTCTTCGAGTGGGGCAACGACCGCTCGCCGGGCATCCCCTACCACCAGACGGTGATCTACGAGGCGCACGTGCGCGGGCTGACGATGCGCCATCCCGACGTGCCGCCCGAGCTGCGGGGCACCTACGCCGGCATGGGCCATCCGGCGATCATCGACCATCTGCTGTCGCTGGGGGTCACGGCGGTCGAGCTGATGCCGGTGCACCACTACGTGCCCGAGCACTTCCTGGTCGCCCGCGGGCTCACCAACTACTGGGGCTACAACACGATCGCCTACCTCGCCCCGCACGGCCGCTACTCCAGCAGCGGCACCCGGGGGCAGCAGGTGCTGGAGTTCAAGGCCATGGTGCGGGCGCTGCACGACGCGGGCATCGAGGTCATTCTCGACGTGGTCTACAACCACACCGCCGAGGGCGACCACATGGGCCCGACGCTGGGCTTCCGCGGCATCGACAACGCCGCCTACTACCGCCTGCACGACGGCGACCGGCGCTACTACCTCGACTACACCGGGTGCGGCAACTCGCTCAACGTACGCTCCCCGCACGCCCTGCAGCTCATCATGGACTCGCTGCGCTACTGGGTGCTCGACATGCACGTCGACGGGTTCCGCTTCGACCTGGCCTCGGCGCTGGCCCGCGAGCTGCACGACGTCGACCGGCTGAGCGCGTTCTTCGACCTCATCCAGCAGGATCCGGTGATCTCGCAGGTCAAGCTGATCGCGGAGCCGTGGGACGTCGGGCCGGGCGGCTACCAGGTGGGCAACTTCCCGCCGCTGTGGACGGAGTGGAACGGCAAATATCGCGATATCGTGCGCGATTTCTGGCGGGGCACGCACTCGGCGCTGCCCGAGTTCGCCTCCCGGCTGACCGGCTCGGCCGACCTCTACGAGTCATCCGGCCGCCGCCCCGTCGCCTCCATCAACTTCGTGACCTGCCACGACGGGTTCACGCTGAGCGACCTGGTCTCGTACGACCACAAGCACAACGAGGACAACGGCGAGGACAACCGCGACGGCACCAACGACAACCGCTCCTGGAACTGCGGCGCGGAGGGCCCCGTCGAGGACCCGGGCATCGTGGCGCTGCGCCGCCGCCAGCGCCGCAACTTCCTGGCCACGCTGTTCCTGTCGCAGGGCGTGCCGATGCTCTCCCACGGCGACGAGATCGGCCGCACCCAGCACGGCAACAACAACGCCTACTGCCAGGACAACGAGCTGGCCTGGGTCGACTGGTCGAGGGTGCGCACCGAGTCCGACCTGCTGGAGTTCGTGCGCGCGCTGGCGAAGCTGCGCCGCGAGCACCCGGTCTTCCAGCGCCGCCGCTTCTTCCACGGCCGTCATCCCGACAACGGCGACCGCGACCTGGTGTGGCTCACGCCGGGCGGCTCCGAGATGACGGCCGGCGACTGGCACATCGGCTACGCCAAGTCGCTCATGGTCTATCTCAACGGCGAGGCGATCACCGAGCCGGGGCCGCGGGGCGAGCGCATCGTGGACGACTCGTTCCTGCTGCTGATCAACGCCCACCACGAGAACATGCCGTTCACGCTGCCGGGGCCGGAGTTCGGCAGCGGCTGGCTGCCGGTGCTCGACACCGCCCACGACTCGATCGAGGACCTCGTCGCCGATCCGCGGCATCCGGCCGGGGGCGTGGTGACGGTCACCTCGCGCTCGCTCCAGGTGCTCCGCCGCCCGCGCGAGGCCCAGTAGCGGCTTCGCGGCGCCGTCAGAAGACGCGGGCGGCGCTGGCCGTGAGGAACACCAGCGCGAACGCGGCCACCCCGGCGAGCCCGTGCAGCGCGACCGCCAGCACGGGCAGCCCGGACGCCGTGTCCCCGTGCCTCCCGCCGCCGAGCCACCTGGTGAACATCACGAACCCCAGCAGCGCCGCCGCCGCCAGCCCGGCCGTGGCCAGCCAGGCGAGGGCCTGACTGCCGGTGGCCAGGGCGGCGGCCCAGCAGGCCAGCGCCGACACCGCGAGCGCCGGGTGGGAGAGGATCAGCGCCAGCGGGAAGCGGGTGACCTTGGCCCGGCGGCCTCCTCCGCCCGCCAGCCAGCGGCGCAGCAGGTACGCCCCGGCCAGCGCGGCGATCGTCCACGTTCCGGCGGTGACCAGAACCATGGGCACTCCCCCTGTCCGTCCCATGCCTGTCCTGACGTCGCTTGACGTTAATCGTCACGTTAAGCAGAGCGTCGGCGTTATGTCTGCGGATGCACAAAAGTGCGATATGACCGAGACCGGCGGACGCCTCCGGGCCGGTTGTCGGTGGCGTGTGCCAAGGTAGAGAGGTGCGGCGCATCCTTCCCGACATTCACGACAATCCAGACATCGCGCAGGCGTACGCCTACCCCGAGGGCCGGCCGTGGCTGCGGCTCAACATGGTCTCCAGCGTCGACGGCGCCGCCTGGCTCAAGGGCCGCTCCGGCGGCCTGTCCACCCGCGGCGACAAGCGCATCTTCCAGGTCCTGCGCGGCCTCGCCGACGTCGTCATGGCGGGCGCGGCGACCGTACGCACCGAGGGCTACCGCCCGATCGAGCCGCGCGCCTCCTGGGCGGCCATCCGCGCGGGCCGCCCCGACGTGCCCCCGATCGCGGTCGTCTCCCGCACCCTCGACCTCGACCCCCGCCACCCGCTTTTCACCGGCGCGCCCAGCCGCACCCTCGTCATCACCTGCGAGGCCGCGCCGCGCGAGCGGCGGGCCGAGCTGGCCAAGGGCTGCGACGTCATCGTGGCCGGCGACGAGAGCGTCGACCTGCGCGAGGGCGTGGCGCGGCTGCACGAGCGCGGCCTCGGCCGCATCCTGTGCGAGGGCGGCCCTGTCATCAACGCCCAGCTCTCGGCCGCCGGCCTGGTCGACGAGCTGTGCCTGACGATCAGCCCGCTGCTGGTCGGCGGCGGCGCGGCGCGCATCCAGAACGGCGAGACCGCGCTGGTCGGCCTGGACCTCGTCCAGGTGCTGGAGGAGGAGGGGGCCCTCTTCTGCAGATACGTCACGGGGAAGGAAGATCACGCATGACCACGGACCCGACAGTCAACATCACACCGGCCGAGGAGCCCGAGCCGGAGCCGGTGCCCAACCTGGTCGTCCGCCCGCCGGTGCCGCCCATGCTGGCCAAACCGGTCAAGGCCATGCCCCGCCAGGACGGCAACCTCTTCTACGAGCCCAAGTGGGACGGCTTCCGCTGCATCATCTTCCGCGACGGCGACGAGGTCTACCTCGGCAGCCGCAAGGAGCGGCCGTTCACCCGCTACTTCCCGGAGATCGTCGAGGCGGTCAAGGCCGAGCTGCCCGACAAGGTGGTGATGGACGGCGAGATCGTGCTGCCCAGGGGCTCGCAGCTCGACTTCGACGCGCTGCAGCAGCGCATCCATCCCGCGAAGTCGCGGGTGAAGCTGCTGTCGGAGGAGACGCCCGCCCAGTTCATCGCCTTCGACCTGCTGGCCGTCGGCGAGGAGTCGCTGATGGAGGCGCCGTTCGCCGAGCGCCGGGCCCGGCTGGCCGAGCTGTTCACGAAGGACGGCGGCTCGATCCGGCTGACGCCGGTGACGACCGACGACCGGCAGGCGGACGAGTGGTTCGAGACGTTCGAGGGGGCAGGGCTCGACGGCATCATCGTCAAGCCCGGCGACCAGCCGTACGTCCCGGACAAGCGCACCATGTTCAAGGTCAAGCACGAGCGCACGGCCGACGTGGTGGTGTGCGGCTACCGCGAGCACAAGTCGGGGCCGATCGTCGGCTCGCTGCTGCTCGGCCTCTACGGCGACGACGGCAGGCTGCACCACGTCGGGGTGGCGGCGTCGTTCCCGATGGCGCGCCGGGCCGAGCTGGTGGAGGAGCTGCGGCCGCTCGTCGCCGACCTCGGCGAGCACCCGTGGGGGCACTGGGCCGAGGCGGCGCAGGCCAACATCGGCCAGCCGGCCGCCGGGCCGTCGAGGGGCGGCCAGCGCGTGCCGGGCGCGGTGTCGCGGTGGAACGCCAAGAAGGACCTGTCGTTCATCCCGCTGCGGCCGGAGCGGGTGATGGAGGTCGCCTACGACCAGATGGAGGGCGACCGGTTCCGGCACACGGCTCATTTCCGGCGGTGGCGGCCGGACCGCACGCCGGAGTCGTGCACGTACGAGCAACTGGAGCGTCCGGTCAGCTACAACCTCGATGACATCCTTGCCCACTGAGCGGAATGCCCCAATAGTCTCTAGGCATGAGCACTGGAGATGAGTTGAAGGCCGCTGTCTCGGCTCGCCGTGACTTAGGGCCCGACTTCGAGGACGCCATCGTCGAGTCGTTCCTCGACAAGATGGGCAAGGAGGTCGACCGGCGGGTGGACGAGCGCCTGGCCCAGGCCGCCCCGAAGTCGGCCCAGCGCCGGTCCAGCGACGGGCAGCGGCTCGCCCTGGCCATCGTCTCCCTCTCTCTGGGCACGATCACCACGCTGACGCTGGCCCTGGTGGGGAAACCGATGGGCCTCCTCGTGCCCGTCTGGGTCTGCATCATCATCGTGAACGTCATCTTCAACGGCGCCCGGGGCAAGGACTGACGGCGCCGGCCGCGGGCGTCAGTCGAGCCAGACGAGGCCCGCGAACCGGCCGCCCGGCTGCTCGCGGCGGTGGGAGTAGAGCTCACTCGACTCGATCGTGCAACGCGCGTCGTGCCGGATCTCCGCCAGCCCCGCCGCCCTGAGCTGGGCCTCGATGCCGGCCCGCAGGTCGAGCGCGGGCGTCTGCCACGACGTCGTGGACCACGTCTCCGGCACCTTCGCGGCGACGCGCTCGCGCAGCTCGGCGGGCACCTCGTAGCAGCGGCCGCACGCGCCGGGGCCGATCAGCGCGACCATCCGGCCGGGCTCGGCGCCCTTCGCCGCCATCGCGGTCACCAGTGCCGTCGCGATGCCCGCCTCCGTGCCGGGGCGGCCGGAGTGCGCGGCGCCCACCATGCGCGCGACCGGGTCGGCCACCAGCACCGCCGGGCAGTCGGCGCCGAGCGAGGCCAGCGCCAGCCGGGGCTCGGTGGTGAACACGCCGTCGAGCGGCGGCGGGTCGTCGCCGAAGGGCTCGCTGACGTACGCGACGTCGGCGCTGTGGACCTGGCGCATGTAGACCACGGCCCGCACGCCCAGCTCGGCCGCGACACCCGCACGGTTGGCGCGCACGGCGGCCGGGTCGTCGCCGACCATGCCGCCGAGATTGCGCGAGCCGTAGGGCGGGGCGCTGACACCGCCGTGGCGGTCGGTGACGGCGACGTGCACTCCGGGGGCCAGTTGCATACCCCGATCCTAGAACGCCCCCGCCCCCGCCTCGGAAGAGTGGGATGCCTCGATCACGCCGATGACATCGGCGATCTCGATGGTTCCGCCACCGGGAGCGTCCCGGTAGGCGCGGGAGTCCAGGGCGATGTGGCGGTTGTCGCTCATGATCCAGAGCCGGCCGCGCGGTACCTGAATGTCGAACGCCTTGTGAGAGGCAGGAGGCTGCGCCAGATAGGGCTCTTCCAGTGCCTTGCCGCTCAGCTCCAGCCGCCCTCCGGCGCCGCAGCATTTCACCGTGCTCTCCGGTGTGCCGATGACCCGCCCCACGCGCTCGTCACCCGCGGTGGTGTCGCGCCAGCCTTCGGGCGTGCGGTAGAGGACGATATCGCCGGTCCGGGGGTCGTAGTCGCTGGTCCGGCGGACCGACAGGCGCGTGCCCTTCTTGATGGTCGGTTCCATGGACTCGCTTGACATGGTGAAGCCGCCGAGATCTGCGTCAGCGAGCCCGCAGGCGGAGAGCGGCACCAGAAGCAGCGCAAGCGACAGCGCGTATAAGCGCGTACGGATCACCAGGGCATTGTGCCGGACGTGCCTACCGACGTTCAGCAAGCAAGCATATGCTTGGTCGCGTGCCTGACTATCGTCATCTCATCGGCGGCGAGCTGGTCGCCGCGTCCCGCACGATGGAGTCGGTCGACCCGAGCACCGGCGAGGCGTGGGCGCGCGTCCCGTCCGGCGGCCCGGCGGAGGCCGAGGCGGCGGTGGCCGCGGCCGCCTCGGCCTTCCCCGCCTGGGCGGCGCTGCCCGCCCTGGCCCGCGCCCACCACCTGCGCAAGGTGTCGGAGATCCTCGGCCGGCACGCGGAGGAGCTGGCCCGGCTGGAGACCCGCGACAACGGCCGCATCCTGCGCGACACGCTGAGGAGGGACCTGCCGGGGATGGCGTTCCTGTGGCAGCTCGCGGCCGGGCAGTGCCTGGACGCGGTCACCGGCGACACCGTCATCCTGGGGCCGGACACGCTCGGCCTGACCCGGCGCGAGCCGTACGGGGTGGTGGTCTGCATCATCCCGTGGAACTCCCCCATCTCGACCTTCTCCGCCAAGGCCGCGTACGCGCTGGCTGCCGGCAACACCGTTGTCGTCAAGCCCGCCGAGCAGGCGAGCGCGTCGGTGCTGCGGCTCGGCGAGCTGCTGGCCGAGGTGTTCCCGCCCGGCGTGCTCAACATCGTCGGCGGGCTCGGCGAGGAGGTGGGCGACGCCCTCGTACGCCACCGCGACGTCGCCAAGATCAGCCTCACCGGCTCCACGGAGACCGGCCGGGCGATCACCCGGGCGTCGGCGGACGCGCTGAAGCCGATGACGTTCGAGCTGGGCGGCAAGTCGCCGAACATCGTCTTCCCGGACGCCGACCTCGACGCCGCCACCCAGGGCGTCACCGTCAACTCCATCTACACCGGCAACGCCGGGCAGGTGTGCGTCGCCGGCTCGCGCATCCTCATCCACCGCTCGATCTGGGACGAGATGCTCGGCCGGATCAGGGACGCCTGCGCGGGCCTGGTGCTGGGCGACCCCCAGGACCTGCGGACCACGATGGGGCCGATCGTGTCGGCCGGGCAGTTCGAGCGCGTGACCTCGTACCTGGAGCTGGCCGCCAAGGAGGGCGCCCGGCTGGTGTTCGGCGGGCGCAGCGGCGCCGAGGTGGTGCCGGAGCTGCCGGGCGGCTACTGGGTGGAGCCGACGCTGTACGCGACCGAGGACAACGCGTTGCGGGTGTGCCAGGAGGAGATCTTCGGGCCGGTGGCGGTGGCGCTGCCGTTCGACAGCGACGAGGAGGCGCTGGAGATCGCCGACGATTCGCCGTACGGGCTGGCGGCCGGCGTCTGGACCCGTGACCTGGGGCGGGCGCACCGGTTCGTCCGCGATCTGCGGAGTGGGACGGTCTGGGTGAACACCTATCGGCAGATGCCGCCCGGCCTGCCTTTCGGCGGCGTGAAGGACAGCGGGTACGGCCACGATTCGGTCCTGGAGTTCACCCGGGAAAAGGCGGCCATTATCCAGATCTAGTGGATAGAGTTCCGCGTCATGAGCGAGGGGATCAAGGACCGGGCGGAGCCCGGAATGCCCGAGGCGGCGGCCCAGTCGCGGGCGTCGGTGCTGCGGAGCCGTGCGGAGTCGTACATCGCCCTGTCGCGGTACGAGGCCGCGATCGCGGATCTGACCGAGTCGATCGCCCTGGTGCCCGACAACGCCCGCGCGTGGCGGCTGCGCGGCGAGAGCCACCGGATGATCGAGCGGTACGACGCCGCGCTGACGGACTTCGACGAGTCGCTGAAGCTGGAGCCCGACAGCGCGTACGCGCTGGGCTCACGGGGGCAGACGTACGCGGCGATGGACCGCCTGGAGGAGGCCATGGCCGACTTCGAGCACGCCCTCACCCTGACGCCCGACTCGCTCTGGATCCTGGAGGCGAAGGCGGACGCCCTGGTGGACCTCGACCGCCTCGACGAGGCCCTGGACGAGCACGCCAAGATCATCAGGCTGAACGGCGAGCAGCCGTACCCGTGGGTGGCCCGCGGCGACCTCTACCAGCGGCTCAACCTCTACCCCGAGGCGATCGACGACTACGCCAAGGCCCTCGCCATCGACCCCGGCCACGTGCGCGCCCTGAGCCGGCGCGGCGAGGCGCTGCGCATGATCGACCGCTACGAGGAGGCCCTGGAGGACCTCAACCGCGCCCTGGAGCTGGACCCGGACAACGACCGGGCGCTGGGCAGCAGGGGCGCGGTCCTGAGCGAGCTGGGCGACAACGAGGCGGCCCTGCACGACCTGGACCGGGCCGTCGAGCTGGACGACGAGTACGTCTGGGCGTACCGGGTGCGGGGCGAGATCCTTCAGGAGCTGGACCGCCACGAGGAGGCGGTGGCCGACTTCACCCGGGCGCTGCACCTCGAATTCGGCGATTGAGCCCCGCGGCGGGCCGTGGACGCGATAGAAAAGCAGCGAAGCCCCGGGCATCGACGGGCGTGGTTGTGGTGGCCCTCCCGTTCGCCGGGGGCTTCGCTGTCTTTCTGGAGTTCTGTCTCAGAGCGCGAGCAGCGCCGTGGCCGGAAGCCGGCCGCCCGCGGACAGCGGGCGCATGGCGATGCGGAGCAGCGCCAGCGCGTTGTCGTCGCCGGCGATGCGGTTCGCGCTGAGCTCGTCGCACGACTGGCAGTGATGGATGATCAGCCACTCGCCGTCCGGCCGTACGGTGACGCTGAACGCCGCCATCCGGCCCCGGCAGCCCGCCCGGCGGTCCCCGGGCACCCGGCGATCGACGTGCAGGCTGGTCAGGCAGTGCGGGCAGTGGTTGCGGTGCGCGGTGCCCGGCGCGGACATGGGCACGTCCAGCCGGCAGCCGACACAGCGGAACGCGTCGCCGCGCTCGCCGTGCCGGACCATGACCTTGCGCCGTTGCGGCCGTTCGCCACGGCCGGGGTTCCTCCTGGGCATGTCACAGATCACCGAACGCCTCGAGCGGGAACGGCGGCTGCGCGAGCGGGCGTACCGCCATGCGCATGAGGATGAGCTGGTTGTCGTCCCCGCAGATCGGGTTGGACGTGAGCTCGCCGCAGCGGGTGCAGCGGTGGATGAGCATCCAGTCGCCGGTGCGCAGGACCGCGATCGAGATCGGGATCATGCGCGACCGGCACTCGGACGGGCCGCCCTCCACCCGGTCGAGCACGTGCAGCGAGTGCAGGCAGCTCGGGCAGTGGTTGCGGCGGGCGCCGTCGGGCGCGGCGGCGGTCACGGTGAGGCCGCAGCGCACGCAGGCGAACGTGTCGGTGGACAGGGTGGATCGTGGTTTGCCGTTGCCGGACAACTCTTGCTCCTTGCCGGAAGAAGAACGATGAGCGTCGACGAATGCGGCAAGGGTGCGCCTGGCGGGCCGTCGCGCGTGGATGCGCGGGCGGCACGCCGGTGCCGTGGGCTGTCGTCCTCCGGCCGGCCGGTGCGGGAAACGCGGGTCAGCGGCAGGAGGGACCGGCGGCACGTCGGGGCGCACGCCGCAGCGTGACGGTCATAAACCCACTCCCTCCAGGGGCGGCGGGGTCGCCTGCCCGGCTTTCTCCTCGATCCGAAGCTGACGGTTCGGAGAGTAGCGGGGGCAGGTGGGAGACGGCCAACCATTTTCCGGGGGCTGGAGGTGCACCGAACAATGTTCTAGGTTCGGTGCCATGAGTATCGGGTTGAGTGAGGAACATCGGGCGCTGGCCGCGTCCGTGCGCGGGGTCGCCGGGCGCGGCGCCGATCATCCGGCGCTGGCCGCGCAGGGGCTGCTGGGGCTGCACCTGCCGGAGCACCGCGGCGGGCAGGGGTACGGGCTGCTGGAGCTGTGCGTCGCTCTGGAGGCGCTGGCCGAGCGGCGGGCCGACGGACCGTACCTGGCGAGCGTCCTGGCGTCGGCCGTCCTCGCCCGGAGCGGCGGCCACGACGACATCGTGGCCGGCCTGGCGAACGGTTCGACAACCGCCGCCGTCGCCCTCCGTCCGGCCGACGGGTCCGCTGACAGCGCCCTACGCCTGGCCGACGGGGGCGTCTCGGTGCTCGCGCTCGGGGCGGCCGACGCCGACCACTTCCTCGTGCCGGTCGGCGACGGGACCTGGGCCCTGCTGGGCCGGGACGCCGTCACCGCCACACCCGCCGACGGCGTCGACCTCGACCGGGCCCTCTGCACCGTGACCTGGGAGCGGCCCCCGGCGGAGGCGGTGCTGCGCGACGCCCCCGTACGGGAGATCGCCGCCGTCCTGCTGGGCGCGGACGCCTGCGGGGTCGCCGCCTGGGCGGTCGCGACGGCCGCCGAGTACGCCAAGGTCCGCGAGCAGTTCGGCCGCCCGATCGGCCAGTTCCAGGCCGTCAAGCACCGGGTGGCCGCCGCCCTCGTGGCCCTGGAGCAGGCCCGCGCCGCCGTCTGGGACGCCGCCCGCGCCCTGGACGGGCCTGCGCTCGACGACGAGACCCGCCTGGCCGTGGCCGTCGCGGGCGTGCTGGGCCCGGACGCCGGCGTACGGTGCGCCGCCGACGCCATCCAGGTGCTCGGCGGCATCGGCTACACCTTCGAGCACGACGCCCACCGCTACTACCGCCGGGCGCTGTCCGACCGCATGCTCGCCGGCGACCCCGGCCCGTGGGCGGAGGAGGTGACCGGGCTGGCGGTCGCCGGCGTGCGGCGGGCGATGGAGCCGGACCTGCCCGAGGAGGCCGCCGCCGTCAGGGACGCCGTCCGGGCCGAGGCGGAGTCGCTGCGCGCCGAGGAGCCGGAGGCCAGGAAGGCGAGGTTCGCCCGGGAGGGATGGATCATGCCGTACCTGCCGAAACCATGGGGCCGTGGCGCGTCGCCGCTGGAGCAGGTGATCATCCACCAGGAGTTCCGCGACCTCAAGCGGCCGAACCTCGGCATCGGCGCCTGGGCGGCGCCGTCCATCGTCGCGTACGGGACCCCCGAGCAGCGGGAACGTTTCCTGCCGAAGACCTTCGCCCGCGAGATCGTGTGGTGCCAGCTCTTCAGCGAGCCCGGCGCCGGCTCGGACCTGGCGGGCCTGACGACCAGGGCCGTCCGCGTGGAGGGCGGCTGGTCGCTCACCGGGCAGAAGATCTGGACCTCGCTCGCCCAGTACGCGCACTGGGGCATCTGCCTGGCCCGCACCTCGCCCGACCGGCCGAAGCACGACGGCATCACGTACTTCCTGGTGGACATGTCCTCCCCCGGCGTCACCGTCCGGCCGCTCAAGGAGATCAACGGCGACGAGATCTTCAACGAGGTGTTCCTCGACGACGTCTTCGTCCCGGACGACCTGGTCGTCGGCGAGGTGGACCAGGGCTGGCGGGTCGCCAGGGACACCCTCTCCCACGAACGGGTCGCGCTCGGCGACTCCTGGGGACCCGGGTCGCAGCACACCGACATGGCCGGCCTCATCGCCCGGCTGCCCGCGCTCGGGCAGGCGCGGCGCGAGCAGGCGGGCCGGCTGTGGGCGGAGGGGCAGGCCATCTCGGCCCTCGGGCTGCGGGTGACGCTGTCGAAGCTGTCCGGGGGCGACGCGGGGGCCGCCGCGAGCGTACGGAAGCTGCTCGGCATGCGGCACTCGCAGGCGATCTCCGAGTTCTGCTGGTCGCTCGCCCCGGACGACCCCTACTGGAGCCGCATGATCCTGACGACCCGGGCGTTCACCATCGGGGGCGGGACCACCGAGGTGCAGCTCAACATCATCGCCGAGCGGGCGCTCGGGCTGCCCCGCGACCCGTGACCGGTCAGCTCCCGGCCCCGGGATAGTACGGGGCCGCGAGGTGGGCGTACACGATCGTGTTGTCCCGGTAGCTGTGCGCCCGCCGGTCGAACGTCCCGCCGCAGGTCACCAGCCGCAGGCCCGGGTAGGAGAGCTTGCCGTAGACCTTAGTGGCGGGGAAGCCGGACTTCGGCGCGTGCTCGACCCGGTCCACGACGAAGACGGCCACCGAGCGGTCGGCGCGCAGCACCTGCACCTGGTCGCCGCGCCTGACGTCCTTGAGCCGGGCGAAGACGGCTGGGCCGCTCCTCGTGTCGAGGTGGCCGGTGATGACGGCGGCGCCGCGCTGACCGGGCACGGGGGCGTAGCGGTACCAGCCGGCCAGGTTCGGCTGGTCGAGGGGCGGGTTCTGAATCACGCCGCGGGCGTCCAGGCCCAGCTCCGTCAGCGGGGCCGCCACGCCGACGGACGGGATGTAGACGGCGGTGGGGCGGGCGGCCCGCATCGGCCTGGCGACCACGCCCACGGGCAGGGGGCCGGTCACGGGCGCGGCGCCGGGCGGCGCCTGCTGCGCCGTCGCCCCCGCCGACGCCCTCGCTGATGGGGCCGGCTCGCCTTCGTTCCCGGTGATGCCGCGCAGCCCGTACGCGATCAGCGCCAGCCCCGCCACCGTGACCACGGCCGCCAGCCACCAGATTCCCCACTGCCCGCCCCTGCCGGCCGTTTCCGCGCGGGGCGCCGGATCAGTCGGCATCCCGGCGGCGGCGTACCGCGACGCCGGTCAGGCCCGCGCCCGTGACCAGGGCGAACCCGCCGACCGCGAGCGCCCACACCGGCCCGTCCTGAACGAGCCCACCGCCACCGGTCTCGGGGTGGCCTCGGGGGATCCGGTGCTCGCGTTCGCGGGCCGGCCGCCAGGGCGCGTCCGACGCCTGCGGGGTGGGCGCCGAGGACCAGGAGTCCTGCGGGGCCGGGCCCCCGGACCAGGTGTCGCCAGGGGTCGGGACGCTGGACCAGGTGTCGCCGGGGGCCGGGGCGTCGGACCGGGTGTCGCCGGGGACCGGCGACCAGGAGTCGCCGCGGCCCGACCACGAGTCGCCGGAGCCCTGCCACGAGTCGTCCGTGCCACTCGGCCTGGGGTCGCCGCCCGTCCACGAGCTGTCGGCGGGCGCTTCGCAGCGGAGCGGCAGCGGTAGGACGCAGGTGGATCCCGTTCCCGGCACCTGGGGATCGGTACGGGTGACGGCGGTGGAGCCGGCGGAGGCGGAGGCGGCGCTGCCGTAACCGGCCGTCAGGCTCACTCCCGCCACCACGAAGGCCGTCACCGCTCCCGCGGCCGAGAGACGTCGCGCTCTTGCTGCCATGGAAGGCTCCCGAAGAGGTCGGCTGTCGCCCCCGATGCCCTAGAGAGCCTTGCGAACTATTGGACCGAGCGTCAAGTAATGTGACCGAAGTGAAACAGGCCGATACGTTCTGTTCGCGGTGTTTGGCGCTCGACCGGGGTGGCAGGGGACCTCGGACAAGCCGTACATGGGAGGACGAAGCGCCATGACCAACCCACAGCAGCCAGAACTACGCAGATCAGGCAAATCGGCGACCGAGTCCAAGTCCGCGAACGCCATTCCCGAGACGAGGAGCGGCGGCAAGCGCTCGGCGCGGCCCCACGGCACCGACAAGGGCGGCAAAGGCGGCGGCAAGGGCGGCGGCGTGCCCCCCGGACAGCAGTCTCCGCACCCGGAGTGAGCGCCGCCGTGAAAGGGAGCATCCAGTTCATCGGGAACGCGACGACGCTGATCCGCTACAACGGCTTCACGCTGCTGACGGATCCCAACTTCCTGCACCGGGGACAGCTCGCCTACCTGGGCCACGGCCTGGTCTCACGCCGCCGTACGAACCCCGCCCTGGAGATCGAGGACCTGCCGACCCTGGACGCGGTCGTGCTCTCGCACATGCACGGCGACCACTGGGACCGGGTCACCCGCAGGGGCCTGGACCGCGACACGCCCATCGTGACCACGCTCTCCGCGGCCGGCAAGCTCCGCCGCCGGGGCTTCGGCCAGAGCGTCGGCCTGCGGCAGTGGCAGCAGCACGAGTTGCGCAACGCGCAGGGCAGCGTCACGATCACCGCCCTGCCCGCCCGGCACGCGCCGGGGCCGCTGGAGCGGCTGCTGCCGCCGGTCATCGGGACGATGCTGGAGTTCCGTGACCGCGACGAACGGGTGGAGCTGCGCCTGCACATCAGCGGTGACACGCTGCTCGACCGCCGGCTCGACGCGATCCCGCGCCGCTTCCCGGAGATCGACGTGGCACTCGTCCACCTGGGCGGGACCAAGCTGCTCGGGGCCGTGCTCGTGACCATGGACGGCAGCCAGGGCGCCTCTTGGGTGGACCTGCTCGATCCGCGTACGGTCGTGCCGATCCACTACGACGACTACACCGTCTTCACCTCACCGCTGGACGACTTCCGGCACCATGTGGAACAGGCGGGCCTGGGCGACCGAGTGGTCTACCTGGATCGGGGCGAGACACGAGAGCTCTCCCCCCACCAAATCGCCCGCCACTGACCGCCACCACTGATCGCCGCCTTTCTCCGCCACTATTGGGCGCCGTCACTGGCCTGCCACGGCGCTCGGGTGCCTCCCGGGCGCCCACGGCGTCAGCCTGTCCGGCGCCCACGGCGTCAGCGTGCCAGGCTACGGGGCATCAGGCTCCGGGGTGCCCGGGGCGTCAGTCTTCCTGGTGGCGGGCGCGGCTGGGTTGCACGCGCATCGGCTCGCCCGGCATTTTCGGATAGTTGGGTGGGTAGGGCATGTCGCCGCGATCGTCCTTGGCGTAGAGCTCCAGCAGCGGCTCGATCGAGTAGGCGTGGTCGTCGATGGCCGCGTGCACGTCGCCCAGCTCGGCGAAGCGGGCGGGCACGGTGCGGATGTCGAAGTCGCGCGGGTCGGCGTCGGCCAGCTCGTCCCAGGTCAGCGGGGTGGAGACGGGCGCGTGTGGCTGGGCGCGCACGGAGTAGGCGCTGACGACGGTGCGGTCGCGGGCGTTCTGGTTGAAGTCGATGAAGACCCGCTGCCCGCGCTCCTCCTTCCACCAGGCGGTGGTGACCAGGCCGGGATCGCGCTCCTCGACCGCCCTGGCCAGGGCGATGCCGGCGTGGCGGACCTGGATGAAGTCCCATCTCGGCTCGATGCGGACGGCGATGTGCGCGCCGCGGTTGCCGGAGGTCTTGACGAAGCCGGTCATGCCCAGCTCGCCGAGGACGTCCCTGGTCAGGAAGGCGGCCCGGCGCGCGGCGTCGAAGTCGAGGCCGGGCTGCGGGTCGAGGTCGATGCGCAGCTCGTCGGGGTGCTCGACGTCGGCTGCCCGCACCTGCCAGGGGTGGAAGTCGATGGTGCCGAGGTTGGCGCAGTAGGCGAGCGCGGCGACCTCGGTGACGCGCAGGGACTGCGCCGTGCGGCCGCTCGGGAAGGTGACGGTGACCGACTGGAGCCAGTCGGGATGCTTGGGCGGCATGCGTTTCTGGTAGATGGCCTCGGTCTGCACGCCGTCGGGATGGCGCTTGATGTTGGTCGGGCGGTCGCGCAACGCCCGCAGCGCGCCCTCGCCGACGCTGACGTAATAGTCCACCAGCTCGCGCTTCGTGGCGCCGAGCTGCGGGAAGTAGACCTTGTCGGGGTTGGTCACCTTGACGGTGCGCTCCCCCACCTCTAGCTCGATGAACGGCGATGCCATGCCCAGGAACCTACAGCCCTTCTCCGACAGAAACGGGGTGGGAGGCCGGTCGCGGGCAGGGTGGGCCCGCCCCGGAGCACTTCTCGGTGGCGGGACCGAGGGCTCGACAGGGCGGGCCTGCAGACCGTCCACCGCCGTTCCGGGCGCTGGCGCGCCACCCGGCCGGCCGTTCTGACCCCTTCAGCGGCGCCAGCACGGGCGTGGGCTGTGCCGCTCATCGGGTCCGCGGACGATCTCACCCCTTCGCAGGAGGCGATGACACCCCCTTACCGACAAAGACGCGAATTCTCCCCAGAATGGATGCTTCACCCTGCGGAGATCTCTTTTTGCCGGATCTCGCACTTCGGCCGTCTCGTACTCTGGGGGTATGGAAAAGGTCGTCAAGAGCGAGGCCGAATGGCGGTCGCAGCTCTCCCCGGAGGAGTACCACGTCCTCAGGGAGGCCGGGACCGAGCGCCCGTTCACGGGGGAGTACGTCGACACCAAGGTCGAGGGCGTCTACTCGTGCCGCGCCTGCGGCGCCGAGTTGTTCCGCTCCGACACGAAGTTCGAGTCGCACTGCGGGTGGCCGAGCTTCTACGCCCCCTCCGAGTCGGACGCGGTGAAGCTGATCGAGGACCGCAGCCTCGGCATGGTGCGCACCGAGGTGCGGTGCGAGAGATGCGACTCGCACCTGGGGCACGTCTTCCACGGTGAGGGCTACCCCACGCCCACCGACGATCGCTACTGCATCAACTCGGTGTCGCTGCGCCTCGAACCCAAGGCGTGATCACTCAGCGACTCCGCGTACCAATCTTGGGCCACGGGTAAGCCTCCCCGCGTGCGGTTCATCCATCTCCGCCACCGGTGGGTGACGATCGAGACCATCGGCCGGGTCGTCACCCAGCGGTGCGAGGTGTGCGCGAAGACGCGCGTACGGGTGCGTTGACGCGGCGGTGCCGCTCCTCATTCCGGGGCGGGGTGGGTGAGGGTGCAGCTGCGGTCGGAGGGGCCGAGGATGTTGGCGAGCACGGGGTTGCCGTTCCCGCCGAGGCGCGCGTGCACGAACACGACGCGCCGGGTCGCTCCGGCGGCGCGCAGGTAGTCCATTCCGCGTTCGCACAGGACGACGGCGGTGCGGGAGTTGCGCGCGGACTCCGGCAGGTTTGTGTAGATGCGTAAATATCCGCCGACGGAGCGGATGTCCGTGACGCGGCTCTGAGCCCTTTCGGTGGGGCTCCAGTGTGCGCGGAAGTAGTCCATCGCGCGGTGGTCGGTGTGCGAGGACGGGCCGTCGGCACGGTAGTCGTCGATGCTGTAGTTGTCAGGGCTGTAGTCGTCCGTGCGGTAGCCGTCGGCCGTGTCCGTGCCGGGGATGGCGAGCAGGCCCTCGTCCAGGGGCGGGGTGACGCCGGGGATCGAGTCCGCGTCGGCGGTTGCCGGGGCGGGTGCGGTCGTGGCCTCGCCGCCCTTGCGTGCGTCCGCCGGCGCGGCGGTCCGTCTGGGGGCTGCCGTTCCCCGGGACGTGGTGGACGCGTTCGGACTCCCCTGGGCTGCCGGGCGGCCTGCGTCGCTCGCCCCGGACGGGACGCCCGCTCGTGGCCCCGTACCGTCCGCTCGGCCGGGCGACGCCGGACCGTCCGGTCGCGTACCGCCCGGCAGCGCGGCCGGTCCCGCACCACTCATCCCGCCGCCGGCCACCGCGCCGCCGAACACCGCGCCGCCGGCGAGCGCCACCGCCACTCCCCCGGCCAGCACGAGCGCCCCAACGACCATCGCGACCACCGGACGCGCAAAGGCCGGACGCGCAGCAGCCGGCCCTGTAGAAGCCGGACCGGCCGCATCCTTCCGCGCCCGGCGCCCCGTCGGCCCACGGCCCCACAGCCCGCGTTCCCCCGCCCCGCGCCACCGCAGGTCGCGCCGCGACCGCCGGGCCGCGTGCCGTCCGCCCGTGTGCCTGCGGCTTTCCGGCCGCGGGGCCTGCTCTCGCCGCGCCGGATCCAGGTCCGGCGTGTGGCTGGGCTTGGCGGATGGTCGCATCCCGGCCTCCTTCACCCCCGTGGGCCCCGGATCGGGGCTTGCCGGTGTAGGACGCCTACGATCACACTACGGTTGTGGCGCAGGACGAGATCCTGAGATGTCATGAGTTGCGCAAGGCGTTCGGCGATCTCGTGGCGGTCGCCGACGTCGGCTTCGCCATCGCCGCCGGTGAGACGTACGGACTGCTGGGCCCCAACGGCGCGGGCAAGACGACCACGATCTCAATGATCGCCGGCATCCTCGACCGCGACGGCGGCGAGGTGCTGGTCTGCGGCCGGCCGCACGGCCCGTCGAGCACCTGGGGCAAGCGCCGCATCGGCTACGTCCCCCAGGAGCTCGCCCTCTACCCCGACCTCACCGCCCGCGAGAACCTGCGTTTCTTCGCCCGCCTCCACGGTCTGGGCCGCGCCGAGGCCCGCCGCCGCATCGACGAGGTGCTGGCCGTCGTCGGCCTCACCGGCCGGGCCGAGGACGCGGTCAAGGAGTTCTCCGGCGGCATGAAGCGCCGGCTCAACCTCGGCGTCGGCCTCCTGCACCGCCCTCCCCTGCTGATCCTGGACGAGCCCACCGCGGGCGTGGACCCGCAGAGCCGCAACGCCATCCTGGAGAGCGTCGCCGCCCTCGCCGGCGAGGGGACCGCGATCCTCTACACCACCCACTACATGGAGGAGGCCGAACGCCTCTGCGACCGCATCGGCATCCTCGACCTCGGCCGGATCAGGGCCGAGGGCACCCGCAGGGAGCTGGTCGCCCTGGTGGGCGAGCTGGACCGGATCACGCTGACGGTCGAGGGCCCGCGGGTCGTGCCGTCGCTGCAGGCGCTGCCCGAGGTGCGCGCGGCCACCGGGCACGAGGGCCGCGTCGAGGTGATGGTCGAGGACGCCGGCCGGGCGCTGCCCCGGGTGCTCGGCGCGGCCACGGACGCGGGCGTGACCGTACGCGCGGTCGAGGTGCACGAGCCGAACCTGGAGTCGGTGTTCCTGCACCTCACCGGCAAGGCGCTGCGGGACTGACATGCGCGCGACCCTCCTCGTCATGGCGAAGGACCTGCGCCAGCGGGTACGCGACCGCTCGCTGTTCCTGCTCGCGCTGGTGGTGCCGTTCGGTCTGGCGGCCGTGTTCAGCCTGGTGTTCAGGGGCATCGACGCGCAGGCGGCGCCGACGATCGCACTGGCCGACCGGGACGGCGGGCCGGTCGTCACCGCGTTCGCCGAGCAGGCGCTGCGCCCCCTGGAGCGGGGCGGCGTCATCAGGCTGCGCCCGGTCGCGGAGGAACGGGAGGCGCGGGAGGCGGTGGAGCGGGGCGAGGCGGACGCCGCCTACGTCGTCCCGCCCGGGTTCAGCGACGCGGTGACCGAGGGCCGGCCCGCCACCCTCCAGATCATCGGCGACTCCGGCCAGGGCGCGTACATCGCCCGCGCGGTCGCCGAGTCGTTCGCCGCCGAGGTCCGCTACGTGCAGGTGACGCTCGCGGTCGTGGACGGCGGGACGTTCGAGGGGGCGACGCTGGTCCCCCGCCCGGTCGCGGTCGAGGAGCTGGGGGCGGAGCGGCGGCAGCTCTCGCTTGCGGAGGGGTTCGCGGCCGGGATGGCGGTGTTCTTCCTCTTCTTCACCGTGCAGTTCGGCTTCAGCTCGGTCCTGGACGAGCGCCGCGACGGCACCCTGGCCCGGCTGCTGGCCGCGCCGGTCCCGCGGACCGCGATCGCGCTGGCCAAGCTGCTGACGGGGGTCGTCGCCGGCGTCGCCGCCACGGCCGTCCTCATGAGCGCCTCCGCACTGCTGCTGGGCGCGCGCTGGGGCCACCCGCTGGGCGTGGGGCTGCTCGTCGTGGCGGGCGTGCTGGCCGCGAGCGGGGTCATGGCGCTGGTGGCTACGGTGGCGAGGACCGCCGAGCAGGCGGGAAACCTGCAGAGCGTCGTCGCGGTGCTGTGCGGCGTGCTCGGCGGCGTGTTCGTGCCCGTCCAGCAGCTCGGCGGGGCCTTCGCCGCGCTCAGCCTGCTCACCCCGCACCGCTGGTTCCTGCAGGGCCTCGCCGACCTGCACGGGGAGCACGCGCCTGCGGTCGCGCCAGGGCCGACGCTGGCGCTGCTCGCCTTCGCGGCGGTCACGACCGGGGTCGCGCTCCTCCGGGTGGGAAGGATGTTGCGGCCATGACAGCGGCGACGGCCATGACGATCGCGCGGGCCGCCGGGGCGATCGCCTGGGCGAACCTGGTCCGGCTCTTCCGCGACCGGACGAACGTCTTCTTCGTGGTCATCTTCCCGATCGTGCTGATCATGGTGTTGGGGCTGTCGTTCGGCTCCGGCTTCCGTCCCCCGCTCGGCGTCGTGAACGGCGACGGCGGCCCCCGGGCGACCGAGCTGGTACGGGCCCTGGAGGCGGCCGGGCACCGGATCGTGCCGGTGAGCGGCGACGCCGAGGCGCGCGACGCGGTCGAGCACGGCAGGCTGTCCGGCGCGCTGATCGTCCCGGCCGGGTACGACCGCGCACTGCGCGCCTACACCCCCGTCACGCTGGCGCTCATCGGCCGGGACGAGCCCGCGGCCCACCGGCTCGGCGCCGCGCTGAACGCCGTGGTCACCCGGGTGACGATGCCGGCGCGGGCCGCCGCGTACGCGCGGAGCGCCGGCGTCTCCGGCGGCTTCGACGAGCTGGTGGCGAGGGCGGAGGCCGCTCCCGCGCCCGGCGTCACGGTCGCCGTGAGCGCCGCCGGGGCGGCCGGCCCGTCCCCTCTGGGCGGCTATGAGGTCGCCGCGACCTCGCAACTGCTTCTGTTCATGTTCCTGACCTCGCTGAACGCCGCCTCGGCGGTCATCGAGACGCGGTCGCTCGGGATCTCGCGCCGGATGTACGCCGCCCCGGTGCCGGTCGGCGTCATCCTGCTCGGCGAGGCCGCGGGCCGGGTGGCCGTGGCCCTGCTCCAGGGCCTGGTCATCATGGCCGGGTCGGCGCTGCTGTTCGGGGTGCGCTGGGGTGACCCGGCCGGCGCGGCCCTGCTGCTGGTGGCGTTCGCGCTGGTGAGCGGCGGGGCCGCGATGCTGCTCGGGGCGGCGGCGCGCACCGGGCAGCAGGCGAACGCGCTGGGCCTGCTGCTCGCCCTGGGCCTGGCCGCGGCCGGCGGCGCGATGGCGCCGCTGGAGTTCTTCCCCGCGCCCATGCGCCTCCTCGCGCACGTCACCCCGCACGCCTGGGCCCTGGACGGCTTCGCCGAGCTGCTGCGCGGGGACGCCGGTCTGGCCGGCGTCCTGCCGCAGCTCGGCGTGCTGACCGGTTACGCGGCGGCGCTCCTCGCGCTCGGCGCGTGGCGCCTGCGCGCCGCCCTGACCCGATAGAGCCCGCTAGGGAAGGGCTTCGACCAGCTCGCGCACCGGCTTGCGGGCGCCGGTGTAGAACGGGATCTCGACCCGGGTGTGGCGCCGGGCCGCGGCGCCGCGCAGCGTACGCATGAGGTCGACGATGCGGTGCAGCTCGTCGGCCTCGAAGGCGAGCATCCACTCGTAGTCGTTGAGCGAGAAGCAGGAGACGGTGTTGGCCCGCACGTCGGGGTAGTCGCGCGCCATCCGGCCGTGCTCGGCCAGCATCGCCCGCCGCTCGGAGTCCTCCAGGAGGTACCACTCGTAGGAGCGGACGAACGGGTAGACGCTGACGTAGGCGCGCGGCTCCTCCTCGGCGAGGAAGGCCGGGATGTGCGACTTGTTGAACTCGGCCGGCCGGTGCAGCGCCATGGCCGACCAGACGGGCCTGCTGTGCCGGCCGAGCGCCGTACGGCGGAAGCGGGAGTAGACGTCCTGCAGGTCCTCCGGCGTCGGCGCGTGCCACCAGAACATGAAGTCGGCGTCGGCCCGCAGCCCGGAGACGTCGTAGACCCCCCTGGTCACGACGTCCTTGCCCGCGGCCTGCTCCAGCAGCTCCTCGACCTCGCCCGCCAGACCGTCGCGGTCGGCGGGGCACGGCTCGGTCGCCTGGAAGACCGACCACATGGTGTAGCGGATCACCTGGTTGAGATCGCGGGCCTTCGGCCGCGGAGCTCCTTCTGTCATCGTTCCTCTTCTCCTCGCTGGGACAGCTGGTCCAAGATCCGGGCGGCCGCCGTACGGGCGGTGCCGATGCAGGCCGGGATGCCGATGCCGTCGTAGGCCGCGCCGCACACGGCGAGCCCCGGCTCGACCGCGACCGCCGCGCGCACCCGCGCCACCCGGTCGAGGTGGCCCACGTTGTACTGGGGCAGCCCGCCTCCCCAGCGGGTGACCCGGCTGTCGACCGGCAGGCCGCGCGCGCCCATCACCTCGGCCATCTCGGCGATGGCGAGCGACACCAGCTCGGCGTCCTCGCGCTGGAGCAGGTGCTCCTCGCCCAGGCGGCCGATCGAGCAGCGCAGGATCACCAGGTCCTTGGCCAGGTGGGGCCACTTCACGGAGCTGAACGTCACCGCCTTGACCGGGCGGCGCTCGACGGCCGGCACGAGGTAGCCGCTGCGGGCGGGCGGCTGCGGGAACGCCGACAGCGGGTAGGCGAGCGTGACGACGGCCATGCTGGCGTACTCGATCCTGGCCAGCTCGGCCGCCGCCTTCGGCGCCTCGTCCTGGAGCAGGCGGGCGGCGGCGGGGCCCGGCGCGGCGACGATCACGGCGTCGGCCTCGACGGTCTCGGGCCTCGGCACCGGCCCGGTCACCAGGCGCCAGCCCTGACCGACGCGGCGCAGCTCGCGTACGGTGACGCCGGTCCTGACGTCGGCCCCCGACGCCTTGGCGACCGCCTCGGGCAGCGTGCCGACGCCGCCGCGCAGGGTCGTGAAGACCGGCCCGGCGTTCTTGGGGGTCTCCTCGACCAGGTGGCGGGCGGCCGACAGCAGTGAGCGCTCGGAGCGGGCCACGGCCGCCACGCGGGGCATCGTGGCCTCCAGCGAGAGCAGGTCGGCGCGGCCCGCGTAGACACCGCCGAGCAGCGGCTCGACCAGCCGGTCGACGATCTCGCCGCCCATCCTGGCGCGGATGTAGGCGGCCACGGACACGTCGGTGCGGACGAGCGTGGCGGGCAGGATCTGGTCGAGCGGCACGCGCAGCAGCCCGGCGGGCGAGATGATGCCGGACTTGGCCAGCTCGGTCAGGTCGGCGGGCACGCCCATGACCTGGCCCTTCGGCATGGCGTGCAGGGCGCCTCTGGAGTAGATGGCCGAGCTGGTGGTGCCCGGGAAGACCAGCTCGTCGCCGAGGCCGACCGCCCTCGCCAGCTCGGCGCCCTCGGGGCGGCGGGCCAGCATGGCCTCCGCGCCGGCGTCCACGCTCACCCCGGCGACCTCGGAGGCGTGCAGCTTGCCGCCGATGCGCGGGCTCGACTCCAGCACGGTGACCTTGACCCGTTCGTCCGCGCCCTGGCGGATGTACCACGCGGCGGCGAGGCCGGAGATCCCTCCGCCGATCACGACGACGTGCGCCCGATTCCCTTCCACGCCTCCTGACGCTACCGCCTCGGCGGGCCGCCCACCTGCGCGGGGCGCGTGACCGGACCGTGATTCATGCCATCAAACCGATCCGCCCGCCGAACCGTCTTCAAGACATGAGGAGATTCCGGTACGGCATCACGTCATCGCTCGCGGCAGCCGTTCTGCTCCTGGCGGGCTGCGGCGGCGGGGGCGCGACGGTCCAGAGCGCGTCCGCGCCCGCTGTGGAGCAGCAGGCCGACATGGCGGCGGAGGCCCGGCCGATGCCCACGGCCTCGAAGGCGGCCCAGCGCGACGCCAAGGCCGATCAGGCGGGCCTGGTCTCCAAGGTCGAGGTGACCAAGCAGGACCGCCAGGTCATCTACACCGGCAGCATGACCGTCCGGGTCAAGCAGGTCGGCGACGCCGTCGAGCAGGCCAAGCAGATCGTCACCGCGGCCGGCGGCTATCTGTCCAGCGAGCAGAGCAGCTCGGCCAGCAAGGCGCGGGAGACCGCGACTCTGGAGTTCAAGATCCCGCCGACCGGCTACAACGCCGCGCTCGGCCGGCTCGGCAAGGAGCTCGGCACCCAGACCTCCATGAAGCAGTCCACCCAGGACGTCACGCTCCAGGTCGCCGACGTCGAGAGCCGGCTCAAGTCGGCCGAGCGGTCGCTGGAGTCGCTGCGTACGCTGCTGAAGCGGGCCGACACGATCGGCCAGGTGCTGGACGTCGAGCGCGAGATCGCCTCCCGGGAGGCGGACCTGGAGTCGTTGCAGGCGCAGCAGAAGGAGCTGGCCACGCAGGTCGCGATGGCGACGCTCACGCTGCGGCTGCTCGGACCGGTGGCCGAGGCGGCGCAGCCCGAGGAGGAGTCCGACGGGTTCCTCGCCGGGCTGAAGAGCGGCTGGAAGGCGCTCCTCTCCAGCCTGGTGGTGCTGCTCACGCTGCTCGGCGCGGTGCTGCCGTGGCTGCTGGTCTCGCTGCCGCTGGTGGCGCTGCTGGTCTATCTGGTGCGCCGCGACCGCGCCCGCCGCGACCGTCGCGTCCACCAGGGCGGCCTGCCGGCCGCCCCGCCCTCCCGCCCGGCCGACCCGGACGCCGGGACCGCGTGATCCGAGCCGAGGCCGCGTGACCCGAGCCCGAGGCCGCCTGCCTCGGACCCCGGACCCCGGGCCCTGTGATCCGGGGTCAGGGGGTGTGCTCGTGGACCAGCTCGGTGAGGCGCTTGAGCTGGTCGGGGTCGGTCGAGGGCAGGACACCGTGGCCGAGGTTGAACACGTGCCCCTCGGCGGCGCGCCCCTGCCGCAGCACCTCGCGCGCCTTGCGCTCGACGAACTCCCACGGGGCGAGCAGCACGGCCGGGTCGAGGTTGCCCTGCAGCGCCTTGCCCGGCCCCACGCGGCGGGCCGCCTCGTCGAGCGGCACCCGCCAGTCGACGCCGACGACGTCGGCGCCCGCCTCGCCGAGCAGGCCGAGCAGCTCGCCGGTGCCGACGCCGAAGTGGATGCGCGGGACGTCGGGGAGGCCCTCGAAGATGCGCCGGGTGTACGGCAGGATGAACTCGCGGTAGTCGGCGGGCGCCACCGCGCCGACCCAGGAGTCGAAGAGCTGCACGGCCGAGGCGCCGGCCGCCACCTGGACGCGCAGGTGCGCAAGGACGATGCCGGTCAGCCGCTCCATGAGGTCGTGCCAGAGCTCGGGGGCGCCGTACATCATGGCCTTGGTGCGGTCGTGGTTCTTCGACGGGCCGCCCTCGATCAGATAGGACCCCAGCGTGAACGGCGCTCCCGCGAACCCGATCAGCGGCGTGCCGCCCAGCTCGCCGGTGAGCGCCCGGATCGACTCGGTCACGAACGGCACGTCGTCCGGCTCCAGCGGCCGCAGGGCCGCGAGCCCCTTGGCGTCGCGGATGGGGTCGGCGACGACCGGCCCGATCCCCGGCTTGATGTCGAGGTCGATGCCGATGGCCTTGAGCGGCACCACGATGTCGCTGAAGTAGATGGCCGCGTCGACGCCGTAGCGGCGGACCGGCTGCATGGTGATCTCGACGATCAGGTCGGGGGTCGCGCACGCGGTGAGCATGGGGACCCCCTCGCGCACCCTGAGGTATTCCGGCAGCGAGCGCCCTGCCTGGCGCATGTACCAGACCGGGGTGTGCGGAACGGGCTGGCGGCGGCAGGCACGCAGGAACGCGGAGTCGGCGAGATTCACGCCTCAAGGGTGCCATGGCCGGTCACCGGTCCCGCCATCGGCGTGAGATGACGCGCGGTGTCGGAAAAAGATGCATTGGACACCCAAAATCATGATCAGATAGCAAGATGAAGGTTTACCGGTCTGCTCGGCATCGGCGTCCCGTGCGGGTCGAGCACACCCCACGACCGAGCAGAGAGCCGGTCCCGGCTGCGTCAAATGTTCACCAACCCACCGCGCGGCACCGATTCAGCGACCACTTTCGGGACACGCCGAGCGCGTTGCGGGGAATTGTCAGCGGCTCGTGCCAACGTCGGAGCCACGACCCGAAGAAAGGCCCCGTTGCGATGTCCGCGTTGTGGAGTTCCCCAGAGCGCCGTAGTGAGCGCTGCGCTTCCTGCGGTGGCGATCGGCCCTTCGAGCAGCCCCCGTGCCCCGACGGGCACGAGCCGGGCGAGTGCCCCGAGTGGGCCTGCTCCGGCTGCGGCCACGCGATCGTCCTCGGCTCCGCCGAGACCGCCCGACCGGTTCGCCAGCTTGTTACGGCTTTGGCTTGATCACCAAGGATGCGCACCCCCGTGGTCCCCTTCCGCCCGACATCGACCTACGCTTCGGCTATGCCACTCGGTGACCAGCCACCGCCTCCGGCCACGTTCATACGCGCGGCCCAGAGCCTCCGGCTGTCCGAGGTCCGGCCGGAGATCGAGCTGGAGGACCTGCCCGCGCCCCAGCGGCTGGCCCCCTACTCGGCCGCGATCGGCGCGTCCGTCTACCGCGACGACGACGAGCTCGCGGTCGGCCGGCTGATCCTCCTCTACGACCCCGACGGCCAGCGCGGCTGGGAGGGGCCGTTCCGGCTGGTCGCCTACGTGCGGGCCGACATGGAGCCGGAGATCACCTCCGACCCGCTGCTCGGGCCGGTCGTGTGGAGCTGGCTCACCGAGACTCTGGAGTCCCATCAGGCCGACTACTCGGCCGCCGGCGGTACCGTGACTAGAGCCGTGTCCGAGGGGTTCGGCAACAAGGCCGAGGATCCGGTCACGACCGAGCTGGAGCTGAGAGCCTCCTGGTCTCCCGCACAGGAGGATCTGTCCGGCCATGTCGCCGCCTGGTGCGACCTGATGTGCCTGGCCGCGGGCATCCCGCCGCTCCCGCCGGACGTGGCCGCGCTGCCCCGGCGACGTGATGATCCGGAGAGTGACCGTACGAAGTGAGGGCACCAGTCGACACCGCACGAGCGTCATGAGGTCGGTGAGCTCATGACAGAAGAACGAACCGTCGAGCCGCTGCTCGAACCCCGCGAGGGCATCCCCCCGGTGATCGCCGACGCGGACGGCCTGGCGAGGATGGTGGAGCGTTTCGCCGCGGGCGACGGTCCCGTCGCCGTGGACGCCGAACGCGCCTCCGGCTACCGCTACGGCAACCGCGCCTACCTGGTGCAGCTCCGCCGGGCGGGATCGGGCACGGCGTTGATCGACCCGATCGCCTGCCCCGACCTGTCCGCGCTGGACGCCGCCGTGGCCGAGGCGGAGATCGTGCTGCACGCCGCCTCGCAGGACCTGCCGTGCCTGCTGGAGGTGGGCTTCCGGCCCCGGGAGATGTTCGACACCGAGCTCGCCGGCCGGCTGCTCGGCTACGAGCGGGTGGGGCTCGGCACGATGGTGGAGACCGTGCTCGGGCTGCGGCTGGAGAAGGGCCACTCGGCCGCCGACTGGTCCACCCGGCCGCTGCCGGAGGACTGGCTGCGCTACGCGGCGCTCGACGTCGAGGTGCTGGTGGAGCTCCGTGACGTGCTCCACGCGCAGCTCACGGAGAGCGGGAAGCTGGAGTGGGCGCGCGAGGAGTTCGCCGCCGTGCTCGGCACGCCGCCGCCCGTGCCGCGCTCCGACCCGTGGCGGCGCACCTCGGGCATCCACAAGGTACGCAACGTGCGGGCCCTCGCCATCGTGCGCGAGCTGTGGCTCATGCGCGACCGCATCGCCCGCGAGGCCGACCTCGCGCCGGGGCGGGTGCTGCCCGACGCGGCCATCGTCACGGCGGCGCTGGAAGGGCCGCGCACCAAGAAGGCGCTGACCGAGATCTCCGCCTTCACCGGGCGCAGCGCCCGGCGGCACATGAGCGACTGGCTGGCCGCCGTGCACCGCGCCCGCAACCTGCCCGAGAGCCAGCTCCCGGCCCCCAGCACGCCGGGCGACGGGCCGCCGCCGCCCAACCGCTGGGCCGACCGCGACCCGGCCGCCGCCAAGCGCCTGGCCGCCGCGCGGGCCGTCATCGCGGCGCTGGCCGACGAGCACCACATGCCGACCGAGAACCTGCTGCAGCCGGACGCGGTGCGCCGGCTCACCTGGGAGCCTCCCGACGACCTCGACGACGAGACCGTCGCCGGGCGGCTGCGCGCCCTGGGCGCCCGGGAGTGGCAGATCTCCCTCACCGCCCACCTCCTCGCCAAGGCCCTGTCCCGGCTGCGGATCCGGGGCGAGCTCTGACCCTTCGGGGCAGAAGCGCTCTCGTGATCACCACGAGAGCGCTTCTGTCCTGGCGGTACTCGGAGGGCGCCGAAACCCCGTCGACAAGGCCGCCACCGGCCGTCTAGGTTGCAGATCATGTCAGAGAGCCCCGTCGGCGGTCGGTGCGACTGCGGCGCGGTCGCCGGGCCCCTGGGCGTGTGCGTGGACTATTACCACGCCATCCTCTCCGAAGAGCAGGCCGATCCGCGGATGTACAGGTGGCACGCGCCCGTGGTCTGCGCGTATCTCCTGCAGCATCCTTCCGGAGCGCACGAGAAGTACCTCGACGGGCAGTTCCGTCAGTTGCAGCTCTACCTGGACAAGGGCCTGGACGCGCTGCTTCGCGTGGCGGCTCGTCAGGTGGCCAGGAACGGTCACAGGGCGCGGGCGGGCTACGACATGAGCCCGCTGGCGGCGTACGAGCCGCTCCCGACCGGCGGACCTCCCGGGCACTTCCGCGCCTCGTTCTGCGGGCTGCCGTTCAGGGGCGGCAGCTTCGTGTTCGACGGGCATCAGGCGTACGGGCGCCGCATCGAGCTCATCGCCGAGGCGACCGTGGAGTCCTGGAGATCCATCCAGGCGTCGTGAGGGGACTTGACGTGTTCGGGCGCGCAGCCGTACCGTTCGGGAAAGCGCTTTCCCCGTTTTGTCCCGAAGGGATCCTTATGAGCGTGCGCACCATCGGCGTCGTGATGAACGGCGTCACCGGACGGATGGGCTACCGCCAGCATCTGGTCCGTTCCGTCTTGGCCATCAACGAGCAGGGCGGCGTGACGCTCTCGGACGGCGACCGGGTGAAGCTGCGGCCCGTCCTCGTCGGCAGGAGCGCGGGCAAGCTCGCCGACATCGCGGCCAGGCACGCGATCCCCGACTTCACCACCGACCTCGACGCCGCACTCGCCGACGACGACAACCTGATCTACTTCGACGCCCAGGTGACCAGCGCCCGCGTGAAGGCCGTGCTGAAGGCCATCGAGGCGGGCAAGCACATCTACGCGGAGAAGCCCACCGCCGAGTCGGCGCAGGAGGCGGTCGCGCTGGCCGAGGCCGCCACCGCCAAGGGCGTCAAGAACGGCGTGGTGCAGGACAAGCTGTTCCTGCCCGGCCTGCTGAAGCTGAAGCGGCTGATCGACGGCGGCTTCTTCGGCCGGATCCTGTCGGTGCGCGGCGAGTTCGGTTACTGGGTGTTCGAGGGCGACTGGCAGGAGGCCCAGCGCCCGTCCTGGAACTACCGCGCCGAGGACGGCGGCGGCATCGTGCTCGACATGTTCCCGCACTGGCACTACGTGCTGGAGAACCTGTTCGGCCGGGTCGAGTCGGTCTACGCCCGCGCCGTGACGCACATCCCCTCCCGGGTGGACGAGCAGGGCGTCACCTACCAGGCCACCGCGGACGACGCAGCGTACGGCGTGTTCGAGCTCGAAGGCGGCGTCATCGCGCAGATCAACTCGTCCTGGGCGGTCCGCGTCAACCGCGACGAGCTGGTGGAGTTCCAGGTGGACGGCACGCACGGCAGCGCCGTCGCGGGGCTGCGCAACTGCCGCGCCCAGCACCGCTCGGCCACGCCGAAGCCGGTCTGGAACCCCGACCTGCCGGTCACCGCGCGCTTCCGCGACGACTGGCAGGAGGTGCCGGACAACGGGGAGTTCGACAACGGGTTCAAGATCCAGTGGGAGGCGTTCGTCCGGCACGTGCTGGAGGACGCGCCCTTCCCCAACGACTTCGCCTCGGGCGCGCGCGGCGTCCAGCTCGCCGAGCTGGGGCTGCGTTCGTCGGCCGAGGGCCGCAGGATCGAGGTGCCGCAGCTGTGAGGATCGACCTGCCGGGGCACGGCGCGTACACGTTGCGGGAGCGTACGGACTGGCCGGTCTCCGCCTCGCCGGCCGCGAGCCGGGTCGCCTACGCCGCCGCCCACGTGGTGGCCGACCCGCTCGGCGACAACACGCCCGGCTCCCCCGCCGCCGTGGACTGGGACGCCACCCTCCGCTTCCGCCACCATCTGTGGGCGCACGGCCTGCGGATCGCCGACGCGATGGACACCGCGCAGCGCAACATGGGCCTGGACTGGGCGGCGACCGCCGAGCTGATCCGGCGCACCGCCGCCGAGGCCCGTACGCTCGGCGACCCGGCCACGCTGGTGTCGTGCGGCGCGGGCACCGACCACGCGCCGGACGCCGCCGACCTGGACACGATCACCGCCGCCTACGCCGAGCAGATCGAGACCGTCCAGGCGGCGGGCGCGGGCGTGATCGTCATGGCCTCCCGCCAGCTCGCCAGGGTCGCCACGGGCCCCGGCGACTACCACCGGGTGTACGGCAAGCTCTTCGGCCTGGCCGAACGCCCGGTGATCCTGCACTGGCTGGGCGAGATGTTCGACCCGCAGCTGGCCGGCTACTGGGGCTCGCGGGACGTGGCGGCGGCGACGGAGTCGTTCCTGGAGCTGGTGCACGCCCACGCCGCGGCGGTGGACGGCGTGAAGGTGTCGCTGCTGGACGAGGAGCACGAGGTGCGGCTGCGCGCCGCGCTCCCCGAGGGGGTGCGGCTCTACACCGGCGACGACTTCAACTATCCGTCGCTGATCGCCGGCGGCTCGCACGCGCTGCTCGGCATCTTCGACGCCATCGCCCCTGCGGCCGCGGCGGCGCTGCGCGAGCTGGACGCCGCCGAGGCGGGCGACGAGGCGGCCAGGGCCCGCTACGAGGCGATCCTGGCCCCGACCGTCCCGCTGTCGCGCAAGATCTTCGAGTCGCCGACCTACCACTACAAGACCGGCATCGTCTTCCTGTCCTGGCTGAACGGCCACCAGGACGCCTTCGCCATGGTCAACGGCGCGCAGTCGGCCCGCTCGCTGCTCCACCTGGCCGAGGTGTTCCGCCTGGCCGACCAGGCGGGGCTGCTGGCCGATCCGGAGCTCGCGGTGCGCCGCATGTCGGCGCTGCTGGCGGTGAACGGCCTGTGAGCCTGTCACTCAACCAGTGGACGACGCGGCGGTGGTCCGTGGCCGAGGCCGTGGACGGCTGCGCGCGGCACGGCCTGGAGGCGATCGGGCTGTGGCGGGAGAAGGTGGCCGAGCAGGGCCTCGCGGCCAGCGCCAAGCTGGTACGTGACGCCGGCCTGCGGGTGTCGTCCCTGTGCAGGGGCGGCTTCCTGACGACCGGCGGCGAGGCGTTCGCCGCCGCGCTGGCCGACAACCGGCGGGCCGTCGACGAGGCGGCCGAACTGGCGGCGGCCTGCCTGGTGCTGGTGGTCGGCGGCCTGCCCGGGGTGAAGCCGGGCGAGCCGTTGTCCGAGACGGCCGGGCGGGACCTGGCGGGCGCGCGGGAGCGGGTGGCCGAGGCGCTGGCCGAGCTGGCGCCGTACGCCGGGGAGCGGGGCGTCAAGCTCGCCCTGGAGCCGCTGCACCCGGTCTACTGCCCCGACCGGGCGGTTGTGTCCACGCTGGGCCAGGCGCTCGACCTGGCCCTGGCCTACCCCGAGGAGCAGGTCGGCGTCGTGGTGGACACCTTCCACGTGTGGTGGGACCCGCGCCTGTTCGCCGACGTGGCGCGGGCCGGCCGCCGGATCGCGAGCTACCAGGTGTGCGACTACCTGCATCCGCTGCCCGCGGACGTGCTGCTCGGGCGGGGCATGATGGGCGACGGGGTGATCGACTTCCCGCCGATCACCCGCGCCGTCCTGGACGCCGGTTATACCGGCGACGTCGAGGTGGAGATCTTCAACGCCGACGTCTGGGCCGCCGACCCTGACGAGGTGCTGGCCACCATGAAGGCCCGCTACGCGGAGGTCGTACGAGCCTGATCCGGCACCGACGGCGTGACCGTGCCGGCCGCGCCGTCGAGCTCGATCTCCTGCCCGGTCGTGATGCGGTGGGTGGCGTCGGGGACGCCGACGACGGCCGGGATGCCGTACTCACGGGCCACCACCGCGCCGTGCGACATGGCCCCGCCCATCTCCATGACCAGCCCGCCCGCCGTCAGGAACAGCGGCGTCCAGCCCGGGTCGGTGGAGGGGCAGACCAGGATCTCGCCCGGCTCCAGGTGCGCGCCGACGGGGTCGAGCACGACGCGGGCCCGGCCGGTGACCGTGCCGGCCGAGGCCGGGGTGCCGGTGAGCGCGCCCTCGGCCGCCGGGGAGGCCAGCGCCTCGGGCTCGGTGCCGTCGGACAGCAGCATCCGGGGCACGTGCCGGCGGCGCGACTCGCGTTCGTACTCGGCCTTGCGCCGCGCCACCAGCTCCCGCAGGTCGCCGCCGGCCAGCGCGGCCCTGGCCTCGCGCAGGTCGAGGAAGAACACGTCGCCGGGCGCGTCCAGCACGCCCAGCCCGGTCAGGTGCTCCCCGACGGCGAGCAGGCTGTGCCGCACCCCGGACAGCGCCCTGACGAGGTAGAACTTGGGCAGCTCGCGCAGCCCGGCATAGGTACGGGTGCGCCGCAGCGCGAACCGCGTCACGGGGGCCCGCCACCGGCCTTTGGCGCGGGCCGCGGCGACCACGCGGGCGGCGGCCTCCCGCGCCTGGGCCTCGCCCTTGGCGAACAGCGCGGCGGGCGCGAGGTCGGAGCCGGCGTCCATGCGCAGGTAGTTGGCCAGCGCGCCGAGGATATGGGCGGGCTCCTCCGACCAGCGGGGCACGCCGAGGTCGATCTCGGCGACGCCGCGGTGGCCGTACTCGGCGAGAAACGCGGCGACGCCGCGCTGCGCGACCGGCGGCAGCTCGCCGGCCTCGTAGCGGCGGACCAGCTCGGCGACCGTCAGCTCGGCGAACGGCTCCGGCTCGACGCGGGTGGCCAGCTCCCACAGCTTCAGGTCCATCTCGGTGGTGGGGTTGTGCGGGAGGCCGCGGAGCACGTCCTGCATCTCGGCCAGCGACAGACCGGAGAGCCGGCCGGCCAGCGCGAACAGGCCGTAGCCGATGATCACGATCGGCATCACGGAGACGATCGACGGGAACGTGCCGGCCAGCAGCCGCTCGGCGTGGTCCAGGCGTTGCGCGGGCGTGGCGGTGGCGGGCACCCGCAGCCGCCGGTCGAGCACCTCGCCGACCAGGCGGGTGTAGCCGAGCGCGCGTTCCGGCGCGGTGAGCGCCAGGAACGCCCGCGAGGGCAGGTGGACGCGCCGGGCGAAGCGGGCCAGGCCGCGCAGGAACGGGCGGCGCGAGGAGCGGGCGAGCTCCAGGCGCGGATCGTCGAACAGCCGCCGCACGAGGGTCACGCCGCGGGCCTCGCCGAGGGTGAGGACGCGAGGCAGGATGGCCCGGCCGGGGCGGCTGCGTACCGCGGTGGTGAGGTCGAGCCAGATTCGCTGCCCTGAGACGGACATGAAGGCCGGGCCGTCGAGCGGGTCGGCCGGGCCGTGGCCGGCGATGCCCGCCGCTCCCCCGCCGAGCAGCCGGAACGCCGCCAGACCCATCGGGGTGAGCGGGCCCATGACGCCCTGGACGACGTTGAGCGAGAGGTAGACGCGCAGGCCGGGCCGGGCCGGCTCGGGCAGCGGGTAGAGCGTGGTGATCGGCCTGGCCTGGGTGAGCCAGAGCGCGCCGCCGGCGTCGACGGCCCACTCGGTGTCCTGGGGCGCGCCGTAGTGGTCCTCGACGCGGCGGCCCAGCTCGGCCAGGCGCAGCACCTCGGCGTCGGTGAGGCAGAATCCGTCGTGAGCGGTCTCGACGCGTTCGGTGCCGCCGCCGGGCAGCGGGCGGACGGCCACGCGCTTGTCGCCGGCCCGGCGCTCCAGGATCTCGCCGTCGTACGCCACGAAGCGGTCGGGGTTGACCGCGCCGGAGACGACGGCCTCGCCGAGCCCAGGGCTGGCGTCGATGACGGTCTCGCGCCGCCGCCCGGTGACCGGGTTGGCGGTGAACATCACGCCCGCCACCCGCGCGTCCACCATGACCTGGACGACCACGGCGAGGCGGACGGCGGCGTGGTCGATGCCGTTGGCCTCGCGGTAGGCCACCGCGCGGTCGGTCCAGAGCGAGGCCCAGCAGCGGCGTACGGCCTCGATCACGGCCTCGGCGCCGACGACGTTGAGATAGGTGTCCTGCTGCCCGGCGAAGCTGGCGAACGGCAGGTCCTCGGCGGTGGCCGACGAGCGCACGGCCACCGCCACGTCAGGGCCGAGCGCCGCGTAGCGCTTGACGATCGTCTCGTGGACGTCCTCGGGGACCCGCGCCTCCAGCAGGTGCCGCCGGGCGCGCTCGGCGAGCGTGTCGTCCGGCGTCAGGTCGAGGCCGGTGGCGGCCAGGCCGTAGGCGTCGGTGGTCAGCACCCAGCCGGGCGGGACGGGCAGCCCCGCGCGGGTGAGCTCGCCGAGGTTCGCGGCCTTGCCGCCGACCTCGGCGAGCATGCCGCCGTCGATCTCGGAGAAGTCCAGTGCCGTGTTCATCGTGTGCGCCCCTGCCGTTCAGCGTCCTGTCATCAGTGTCACGCCTGCCGGGCAGAAATTCAACACCTGATGAAAAATGGATCACCGCTCCAGGGGCGCGCCGTCCAGGTCCCAGGCCGGCTCGATCGCCACGCCCAGCGCGGCCAGGGCCGTCGGGCCCACGTCCACCAGGCGCGGAGCGGCGAGCCGCCGCCCGCCGAGGTCCCGGCCGAGGTGGTGGGCGATGACGAAGACCGTGCGCTCCTCGTCTGATACGCCGCCGTGGCCGCCCTCGTCCACGTGGCCGTGGTCGGTGGTGACGAGGACGGTCCAGTGCTCCTCCCGGTACGCCGGCCGGGCGCGCACGGCGTCCAGCAGGCGGCCCAGGTGCGCGTCCTGGGTCTGGAGTGCGGCGGCGTACTCGGGGCAGCGGGGGCCGAGCTCGTGGGCGACCTCGTCGGTGTCGCCGAGGTAGACGAAGACCGCGTCGGGGTCGTCCTCGCCGAGGTGGCGCTCGGCGGCGGCGGTCACCCGCTCGTCGGCCGCGCTCCAGCCGCCCTCGCAGGTGTAGCCGTCCAGGACGAAACGGTGGTCGATGGCCGGGCCGAAGGCGCCGTGCTCGGCGAGCGCGGCCCAGGAGAAGAACGCCGAGGTCACCAGGTCGGGGCGGACATTCTTCGCCCGCGTCAGGAAGTCCGGAAATTTCATGAAACGGGGGTCGGCGAAGGCGTTGTCCACGACGCCGTGCTTGTCGGGCCACACCCCCGTCGCGATGGACGACCAGCCGGGGCCCGAGTCGGTGCGCGAGCGGATCGCCCGACCGCCGTCGCCCGGCTCGGGGCTCTTCGGCACGACCTCGCCGATCGACTCGGTGCGCGGCGCGCCGGCCTCGCCGTAGGGGAGCATGCTGGTGCCGTACGCGCCGGCGGACATCAGCGCGGTCAGGACCGGCGCGCCCGAGGCGGCCAGCAGGTCGAAGCGCAACCCGTCCATGCCGACCACGAGGACCTTGTTCCTCGCCGTGTTGGATCTTGCCATGTTAGATGCGGACATACCGCTATCTAAGCGGCACAAGCCGGTCGGCTCAGCCCGTGAAGCGCCGCACCCAGGCCGCCGCGCCCGGCAGGATCTCCTCGACCGGCGCGACGTGCGGATACCACGTCCGCTCCCACTCCAGCGACACCCAGCCTGTGTAGCCGGCCGCGCGCAGCAGGGCGCCCGCCTCCTCCAGCGGCACCGAGCCCGCCCCCAGAGGGACCGGCGTGGTGTCCTCGGCCGAGACCGCGTCCTTGATCTGCACGTACGCGAGGTGCGGGCCGAGCGCGGCCAGCGACTCTGCCGGCGGCTCGCCGTGCCGCCAGGGGTGCAGCACGTCCCAGATCGCGCCCGTGACGCCGGGGAGGGCGGCCGCGTCGAGCAGCCCGGCCACGGCCGCGCAGGTCGCCATCGCGTCGTGCGTCTCGACCAGCACCCGGACGCCGAGCCCGGCGGCGCTCCCGGCGACCGCCCTCAGCCGCCGCGCGCCGATCGCCGGGTCCGCGCCGCGCGGGAACACCCGCACCCCGGGCGCGCCCAGGTCGGCGGCCAGACGCAGGTCGGCGAGGAGGGCATCGGTGACCGGCTCGTCCGGCCCCGGCTCGCAGATCCTGACATATCCCGCCAAGGCGGCGATCTCCAGGCCCGCGTCCTCCACTCTGGCCCGCACCGCGCGCCGCTCCGCCGCGTCCAGCCCGGCGTGCACCCCGGTGTCCGGATGCAGGCGCAGCTCCAGCCCTTCGCACCCGTGCCGCGCCGCGAGCTCCACGGCCCGGCCGAGCCCTTCGCCGGGCATCCCCAGCGTGCTGACCGCCAGCCTCACTCGGGCCTCCCGTACGCCCGCGTCAACCGAGCCTCCGTACGCTCTCGCGCAGCACGACCTCGCCGGCGACCTGCTCGACCACCGGGGCGACGTCCTCGGCGAGCGCCAGCTCCAGCGCCCGCGCTCCCATGTCCTTGAGCGGCAGCCGTACGGTCGTCAGCGCCGGAACGTGATCACGCAGCGTGACGATGTCGTCGAACCCGGCCACCGACACGTCCTCCGGCACCCGCACCCCGGCCTCGCGGTAGGCGGCCAGCGCGCCCACGGCCATGACGTCGTTGACCGCGAACACGCAGGTGACGTCCGGATCGACGCGCCGCGCGGCCTCGTGGCCGCCGTCGCGGTCGAACGGCCCGGGGACGATCTGCGGCGCGGGCAGCCCCAGCTCCTCCAGCGCCCCGGCGAAGCCCGCGCACCGGTCGGCCGCCGTCACCAGGTGCGGCGGCCCGGCCAGCACCGCGAAGCGGGTGTGGCCGAGCCCGGCGAGCGCCCGCGCCAGCTCCGCCGCGCCGGCGCGGTTGGCGGGCGCGACGGTGTCGACGCCGAGGAGGTCCTGGCCGACGCAGGCGGCCCGGCCGCCGCCGGCCCGGTAGCGGGCCAGCTCGTCGCGGAGCCGCCCGGTGACCTGGGGATCGGCCACGCGGGAGCCGACCAGCAGCACGGCGCGGACGCGCTGGGCGCTCAGCGTGGCGACGTAGGCGATCTCCTGCTCGGGGTCGCGGTGCGTGGTGCCCACCATGACCAGCAGGCCCTGGGTGGCCGCGGCCCGCATCGCGCCGTCGGCGAGCGCGGCGAAGTAGGGGTCGGTCAGGTCGTGCACGACGATGCCGATGACGTTCCCGGCTCCCCTGGCCAGCGTCTGGGCCGCGATGTTGGCGCGGTAGCCCAGCTCGTCGGCGGCCTGCTCGACGCGGGCCCGCAGGGCCGCGCCCACCTGGCGGGTGCTGCCGTTGAGCACCCGCGAGGCGGTCGCCAGCGAGACGCCCGCCTGCTTGGCGACGTCCTCAAGCGTGACCACGAGACCTCCCCCTTGGAAAGCGGTTTCCATTGTGCCCGAACAGCACCTTGATCCGCATCCTCGCACGGCCCCGGCCCCGGGCGACACCGCGGCCGGGACCGTTTCCCGCCCGGAGGCTCAGGCCCAGGGGAAGAGGTAGTCGAACAGCCCCTTCCGCTCCTCCTTGGTCGGCGCGGGCTCGGGCTCCTGGGTGACGGACTCCTCGGCCGGTTTCTCCGCCGTCCGCGTGGGCTGCTCGTTCTTCGCGGTCTGCTCGTTCTTCGCGCTCTGCTCGTTCTTCGCGGTCTGCTCCGTCTGCGAGTCGCGGACCGTACCGTTCTGGTCGCCGCTGTCCCGCGTCTCGGGCTCCTGCGAACGGGACGGGCGCGCGCTCGGGCGCGTCGCCTGCTCCTCGCTCCGGGTGGCCGTGGGCCGCGCGGCCGGCTCGCGGGTCGTCCGCGTCGGCGCGGCGGTCGGGGACGGGTCCGCGGTCGTGGTCGCGGCCGGGTCGGCGGTCTCCTCCTCCGCGGGCTCGGCGGCCTCCTCCTCGGCCTCGTCGTCGGCGGAGTCGACGGGCGTGCTCACCTGACCCGCGCTCGCGCAGCGGCCGTCGGTGCACGGGTCGTCGGAGCCTCCGGTGAGCGCGAAGCCCGCCCCCACGCCGACCAGCACCACCGCGGCGGCGGCCAGCACCAGCATCCGGGTACGGCCGCGCCCCTCGCGCTCGGAGCGGTCGGAACGGGCGGCGTCGTCGGAGTCGTCGGTCCAGCCGGAGCCGAGGAAACCGCGCCGGGGCCGCTCGTCGTCGAACCCGGCGTCGTAGGAGCCGTTGCCGTAGGAGCCGCCGTCGTAGGACGCGTTGTCGTAGGAGCCGCCGTCATGCGAGCCCGCGTCGCGCGAGTCGCCGTCGTAGGAGCCCTCGTCGTACCTGCCCTCGTCGTACGAGCCCTTGTCGTACGAGCCCTCCTCGTAGGAGCCGTTGGCGTACGAGCTCTCGTCGTACGAGCCGCCCTCCTGAGCGTCGGGGCCGGCGGGACGGTCGTCGTCGGACGGGCCGTCGTAGGCACGGTCGAGCGGCAGGTACGCGGGCTCGCCGCTCTGACCCTGGCCGGCGGGGGAAAGGACGTCCGAGGAGGCCGGCGGGAGGTCGTCGAGCACGTCGCGGCCGGGCTCGGGCGGCAGGATGTAGGTCTCGCCGGACGGGGAGACCTGGATGGCGGGCTGCTCGTCGGTGTCGTCCGTGCTCCACCGTGGGGACAGCACGTCGCCCGTCAGGTCCGGGTTGACCGGCCTCCCCTGGCCGTCCTCGTATGGCCTGTCGTTCTCGTCGCGCACCACGATGGAACCTCTCTAAGTACGTATTGTGACCGCGCCCTTTCTTAGCAGAGTCGAACCCGACTTGTCCGGAAATTCCACGCGTTTCGCTAAAATCACTCTAAGTAACCGGCGTCGCTTGCGTCCCAGCGCAGAAGGGGGAGACGCGTCCGCCTTACTTGCAGGGATCGGTGTTGACGTCGATGACCTTGTCCTTGAGCGAGTCAGGGATCGCCGACAACACCCGCACCCCAGGCCAGTCGGCCCCGATGACGAGCTGCACGACCGGCCCGCCCTTCGGCGTGGGCACCTTCGACCGGTAGACGTCGGTGTTGAGCGGCGCGACCTTGCCCGCCGTCGGCGTCCGCTTGTCCTTGGACAGCCGGGCGGCGACCGCGTCGGCGTACGCCGGCCCGTCCTCGGCGTCCTTCTTGGCGTAGCGGAGGGCGGTGACCGGGGTGGCGGGCGCGTTGCCGACCTGGATGACCGCGAACCCCTGCGCGGTCAGCTCCTCGGCCACCTGCAGGGCCTTGCCCTGCTCGCCGGTGCCGTTGAGCACCTGCACCCGCACCTGGCCGTGCTCGATCTTCCGCGCGGCCGGCTTGCCGGGCGTGGGCGTGGCGGTGACCTCGACGTCGTTGCGCACGGCCTCGAAGAAGTTGCGCGCGGCCGGCTCGCTGAACTGCACCCGGTTCTTGTCCTGCGGGTACGCCTCCACCGGCACCGTGATGCCCTTGAGCTCCTTGGCCGTCAGCCCCTTGACGCTGTCGGCGATCTCCAGCATCCGGTCCGGCGTCAGCCCGCTGTCCACAGTGACGGCGGCGGCGGCCGAGTGCAGGAAGCCGTTGAGCTTGACCGGGTTGGTGAGCAGTCCGCCGTCGGTGACCTTCGCCAGCACCTTGGTGAGGAAGACCTGCTGGCGCTGGATGCGGCTGAGGTCGCTGCCGTCGCCGAGCGCGTAGCGGGTGCGTACGTACCCGAGTGCCTGCTCGCCGCTCACCACGTGCTTGCCCGCGCCGAGCACCAGCTTCGCCTTGGGGTCGTTGACCGGCTTGGGCAGGCAGATCTCGATGCCGCCGAGCGCGTCGACGACGCCCTTGAAGCCGGTGAAGTCGACCTTGACGAAGTGGTCGATCTTGATGTTGGTGAGCGACTCGAGCGTCTTGATCGTGCAGTTGATGCCGCCGTCGTTGAAGGCGGAGTTGATCTGGCGGATGCCGGGCCCGATCACGGTGCCGTTGTGGCCCGTGCACTGGGGCACCGCCACCATCGAGTCACGCGGGAAGCTGATCATGGTGGCTTTGTCGCGGTTAGGGGAGATGTGCAGCAGCATGATCGTGTCGGTGCGCTCACCCAGGCCCTGCGACTTGGCGCCGTACTTCTTGTTGTCGCCCTCGCGCGAGTCTGAGCCGACGAGCAGCACGTTGAGCGCGCCGGTCTCGGGAGGCCGGGTCGCGTCGACCACGATGTCCTCCTGCTCGATGCTGCTGAAGATGCTGCGGTAGTAGGCGTAGCCGCCCAGCGTCCCCGCCACCAGCACCCCGGTCAGCCCCACGCTCACCCATCCCAGGGGCGTGAGGGACGTGCGCCGGGGGCGCGGCTGGTCGTTCCGCGACCCCCGCGTACCCGGGGCGACTTGGGAACCCGCAACCGTATTGCCAGGTCTTGCTCTCACACGGTCCACCCCTTGCGCCATGATCGCGCAGCTTAGTCACAAACGAGCAGCCACGACGTCAAATCTCCGCTTCTTGGCCCACCACGACCCCCGAGAGCCCCGTGACGCCGGCCCCTCACGACAGTTCGCCCTCCGCGGGCTCCGCGGGCTATGGCCCGCCCGCCACTTCTTGCTCACCTTCGCCCGCCGCGGGCAAGGGCTCCATCCGAACCGCGCGTACTCCGGCGTGAGCGCGCGTGCTGCCGTCATCATGGCGTTCATGCTGCTGACCGAGATGCCGCCGCCTCCCGGGGCCGCGGAGCTTGCCGAGTTGCGCGCCGGGGCCCGGGCGGCCCGCCACCGCGCCTGCATCGCGCTCGTCGCCTCCCTGGCCCTGCTGGCCGCCGCCCAGGTGCTCGCCGACCGGTCCGCGCGGGAGCACGCGCCGACGCTCGCCGCGGTCTCACTGGTGATCTTCGCCGCCGCCCTGCCCGCGCTGGGGGTCACCCAGTGGATGTGGGGCCTGCGCGCCCGCCGGGTACGCCGCAGGGAGCACGAACTGTACGCCGCGGCCCGCTCGGGCCGGGCCCGGCCGCTCACCAGGCTGGCCGTGGCCGCCGGCTGGGCGGTCACGCTGCTGCTGGGCGGCAGCCTGCCGCAACTGCTGCGCCGGGCCGGGCTCGAAACCGCGGCGACCGTGCTGACCTGGGCGGTCGAGGCGTCGGTGATGATCGGGCTGGCGGCGGGGGTGTCGTTCCTCCTGTGGTGGGCACGGGAGTCCACGGGGATGCCGACGCGCGCCCCGCGCCCGGGAGGATCACCTGGCGATCCTTGGGACCCGGGCCCCGGCGCGCGTCCGCGGACGGGCGCGGCGCTCTGGACCGGCGCGACCCTGGCGGTCGCCGCCCTGGTCGGGGCCCGCGCCCATCTCTGGGAGCCCGCGACCGGCTGGGTCTACGCGCTGCTCACCGCGGCCCTCGTCTGCGGAGTAGTTACTGACGAGTAGCATAGGCACGGAATCCCATCCAGAACGAGGAGCGAATCCGTGCCTTCCTCTCGTGACGTCGTGTTCGTCGACGGCGTGCGCACGCCTTTCGGCCGGTCGGGGCCGAAGGGCCTGTACGCGGAGACCCGGGCGGACGACCTGGTCGTCCGGGTCATCCGCGAGCTGATGCGGCGCAATCCCAACCTTCCGCCGGAGCGCGTGGACGAGGTCGCCATCGCCGCGACCACCCAGATCGGCGACCAGGGCCTGACCATCGGCCGCTCGGCCGCGGTCCTCGCCGGGCTGCCCAAGACCGTGCCCGGCTACGCGATCGACCGCATGTGCGCGGGCGCGATGACCGCCGTCACCACCGTCGCGGGCGGCATCGCCTTCGGCGCGTACGACGTGGCGATCGCGGGCGGCGTCGAGCACATGGGCCGCCACCCGATGGGCGAGGGCGTCGACCCCAACCCGCGCTTCCTGTCCGAGAAGCTGGTCGACCCGAGCGCGCTCGTCATGGGCATGACCGCCGAGAACCTGCACGACCGCTACCCGGCGATCAGCAAGGAGCGCGCGGACGCGTACGCGGTGCTGTCGCAGGAGAAGGCGGCCAAGGCGTACGCCGACGGCAGGATCCAGCCCGATCTCGTCCCCACGGCGATCAGGACCGCGGAGAAGGGCTGGGGGCTCGCCGTCGAGGACGAGGCGCCGCGCCCCGGCACCACCATGGAGGGCCTGAGCGCGCTCAAGACGCCGTTCCGGCCGCACGGCCACGTCACGGCGGGCAACTCCTCCGGCATCAACGACGGCGCCACCGGCTGCGTCGTGGCGGCCCGAGAGGTGGCCGAGGAGCTGGGGCTCGGGCCGCGGATGCGGCTGGTGTCGTACGCGTTCGCGGGCGTGGACCCCGAGGTGATGGGCGTCGGCCCGATCCCGTCCACCGAGCGGGCGCTGCGCCTGGCCGGGCTGGACATCTCCGACATCGGGCTGTTCGAGATCAACGAGGCGTTCGCCGTGCAGGTGCTGGCCTTCCTCGACCACTTCGGCATCGCCGACGACGACCCCCGCGTCAACCCCTACGGCGGCGCGATCGCCTACGGCCACCCGCTGGCCTCCTCGGGCGTGCGGCTGATGACGCAGCTCGCCCGGCAGTTCGGCGAGCGCCCCGACGTGCGCTACGGCATCACCACCATGTGCGTCGGCATGGGCATGGGCGGCACTGTGATCTGGGAGAACCTGGCATGAGCACCATCGAGAACTGGCGCGCTCTGCTGGGCGAGCGCAACCCCGACGAGGTCGTCACCAAGGCGCTGGTCCGCGACGTGCAGCTGCCCGGCGGCGCGGGCACGATGGCGCTGATCACCCTGGACAACGGCTTCGACCACACCAAGCCGAACACCTTCGGCCCGCTCGGCCTGTTCGCGCTGGACGAGGCGCTGACGGAGATCGCCGGGCGGAGCGACCTCGCCGCCGTCGGCGTGACCGGCAAGCCGTTCATCTTCGCCGTCGGCGCCGACCTCAAGGGCGCGGCGGCGCTGCGCACGCGCGAGGAGGCGCTCGCGATCGGCGCGCTCGGCCACCACGTCTTCCGGCGGCTGGGCGAGCTGGACGTCCCGTCGTTCGCGTTCGTCAACGGCGCGGCCATGGGCGGCGGCCTGGAGGTCGCGCTGCACTGCACGTACCGGACGATCTCCTCCGGGGTGCCCGCCGTGGCGCTGCCGGAGTGCTTCCTCGGCCTGGTGCCGGGCTGGGGCGGCACGCAGCTCCTGCCGCGCCTCGTCGGCCCGGCCGCCGCGATCAAGCTGATCATCGAGAACCCGCTCGCCCAGAATCGCGTGACCAAGGGCGCCGACGCCTTCGCGCTCGGCGTCGCCGACGCCATGTTCGAGCCGGCCGACTTCCTGGAGGAGTCGCTGCGCTGGGCGTCCCGGGTGCTCAAGGGCGAGGTGACGGTCGAGCGCGCCGCCCACGACGGCTGGGAGAAGGCGGTCGCCGACGCGCGCTTCCTCGTGGACATGAAGCTGCGCGGCGCCTCCCCCGCCCCCTACCGGGCGCTCGACCTCATCGCCATGGCCGAGACCGCCTCGCGGGACGAGGGCTTCGCGGCCGAGGACGAGGCGCTGGCCGACCTGCTGACGGGCGACGAGTTGCGGGCCGGGCTCTACGCGTTCGACCTGGTGCAGCGCCGGGCCAAGCGGCCGGCGGGCGCGCCGGACAAGGCGCTGGCCCGCAAGGTCACCAAGGTCGGCGTGGTCGGGGCCGGGCTGATGGCCTCGCAGATGGCGCTGCTGTTCGCCCGCCGCCTGGAGGTGCCGGTCGTCCTCACCGACCTCGACCAGGCCCGCCTCGACAAGGGCGTCGGCTACGTCCACGCCGAGGCCGACAAGCTGCTGGCCAAGGGCCGCATCTCCGCCGACCAGGCCAACCGGCTGAAGTCGCTGGTCACCGGCTCGCTGACCAAGGACGCCTTCGCCGACGCCGACTTCGTCATCGAGGCCGTCTTCGAGGACCTGGCGGTCAAGAAGCAGGTGTTCGCCGAGGTGGAGGCCGTGGTGCCGGCCGAGTGCGTGCTCGCCACCAACACCTCCTCGCTGTCGCTGACCGAGATGGGCGCGGACCTCGCGCACCCGGAGCGGCTGGTCGGCTTCCACTTCTTCAACCCGGTCGCGGTCATGCCGCTGCTGGAGATCATCAGGGGCGCCGCCACCGACGACGCCACGCTCGCCACGGCCTTCGCCGTCGGCAGGACGCTGAAGAAGTCGTCCGTGCTGGTCAAGGACGCCCCGGCGTTCGTGGTCAACCGGCTGCTGACCTGCTTCATGGGCGAGGTCGTCGCGGCCGTGGACGAGGGCACGCCGCTGGAGGTCGCCGAGCACGCGCTGGACGGGCTCGGGCTGCCGATGACGCCGTTCGCGCTGCTGCAGCTCGTCGGCCCGGCCGTCGGCCTGCACGTGGCCGAGACGCTGCACGCGGCCTTCCCCGACCGCTACGGCGTCTCGGCGAACCTGGCCAAGCTGGTGGCCGCCGGCAAGCCGGGCGTCTACCTGCCGGACTTCACCCTCGACCCGGAGGCGGTGGCCTTCTTCGCGGGCGGCGACCGGCCCTCCACGGCCGAGGAGGTCCGCGAGCGGGTGCTCAGGGCGCTGGCCCGGGAGATCCGGATCATGCTCGACGAGGGCGTGGTGGCCGCGCCGCAGGACATCGACCTGTGCATGATCCTCGGCGCCGGCTGGCCGTTCCATCTGGGTGGCATCACGCCTTATCTGGACAGGACCGGCATCGCCCAGCCGCGATTCCTTCCTCCCGGTGTGGCCTCCGTACCGGCCTGACCCTGCCCGCGTTTCTTTACGGGGGCCCGGTCCGGGCCTCCGCATTTCATGACCTTCGCCGCCGTAGCGTTACGTCCCGCACGACGAACGGAGAGTAATCATGAAGCGAGCAATCGGCACGATGGCCCTGTGCGCGGCGTTCCTGGCGTGCGCGTCCCCCGCCCTCGCACAGGCGCCACGCCCCGCCAAGGGCAAGCTCAAAATCGCCGTCGCGGTCAAGGGCTCCCCCACCAGGGGGGTCACCCTTCGCTGCAACCCCGACGGCGGCACGCACCCGCACGCCAAGGCGGCCTGCGACGTGCTGCGCAAGTACAAGGGCGACCTCAGCGCGATGCACGTCCCGAAGAGCAACACGTGCGGCGCCGAGGTCCAGCCGTACGCGGTGGTCATCAAGGGCACCTGGGGCGGCAAGCAGGTCGAGTGGAGCAAGGGCTACCGCAACGCCTGCGTGATGAAGGCCGCCGGCGGGGCGCTGCTGTCCTGACCGATGGGTGGGAGGGGCGGACTGGGCTCGGTCCGCCCCTTCTCGCGTGTCAGCGGCCGGTCCCGGCGCGCCCGGCCCTGCTGTGCCGGTAGCTGTAGCCGAAGTAGACGAGCACGCCGAGCACCATCCAGACGACGAACCGCAGCCAGGTCTCCACCGGCAGGTTGAGCATCAGGTAGAGGCAGGCCAGCACGGACAGGATCGGCAGCGCCGGCACCAGCGGGACGCGGAAGGCGCGCGGCAGGTCGGGACGGGTGCGGCGGAGCACCCACACGCCGATCGAGACCACCACGAACGCGAACAGCGTGCCGATGTTGACCAGCTCGGCCAGCTCCCCGAACGAGACGAACCCGGCCAGCGCCATCGTCACCACGCCGATGACGAGCGTCAGCCTGGCGGGTGTGCCGAAGCGGGGGTGCACCCGGGCCAGCCCGCGCGGCACCAGCCCGTCGCGCGACATCGCGAACAGCACCCGCGTCTGGCCCAGCAGCAGCACCAGGACGACGGTGGTGAGGCCGGCCAGCGCGCCCAGGCTGATGATGGTGGCCAGCCAGTCCTGGCCGACGGCGATGAAGGCGTCGGAGAGCGGCGCCGCGGTGCTCAGCTGGGTGTAGTTCTGCATGCCGACGACCACGAGGGAGACGGCGACGTAGAGGACCGTGCAGATGGCCAGCGAGCCGAAGATGCCGCGGGGCACGTCTCTCTGCGGAGTGATGGTCTCCTCGGCGGCCGTCGCCACGACGTCGAAGCCGATGAAGGCGAAGAACACGATCGCCGCCGCCGAGATGATGCCGAGCACCCCGAACGCCACCGGCGTGATCCCGAACAGCACCTGGAACAGCGGCGCCTTCACCCCCTCCACGCGCGCCGTGCTCACCGCCTCGGGGATGAACGGCGTGTAGTTGGCGGCCTTGACGAAGAACAGCCCCGCCACGATCACCACCAGCACCACGGCGACCTTGGTGATCACCAGGATCAGGTTGACCCGGGACGACAGCTTGATCCCGGCCACCAGCACCGCCGTGAGGATCGCGACGACGATCACCGCGGGCAGGTTGATCACGGCGTTGTCGCCGGCGACCGCGGCCGGCAGCGGGAGGCCGATGGACTCCAGCATCGACGCGAAGTAGCCCGACCAGCCGACCGCCACCACCGCCGCGGCGAGCGCCAGCTCCAGGAGCAGGTCCCAGCCGATCACCCAGGCGGGGAACTCGCCGAGGGTGGCGAAGGCGAAGGTGTAGGCCGACCCGGCGACCGGGATCGTGGAGGCGAACTCGGCGTAGCAGAGGGCCGCCAGGCCGCACACCACGCCCGCCACGACGAACGACAGCGCCACCGCCGGCCCCGCCGTGTCCTTGGCCACCTGCCCGGTGAGCACGAAGATCCCGGTGCCGATGATCACACCGATGCCGAACACCGTGAGATCCAGCGCGGTCAGGCGCTTGCGCAGCTGATGCTCCGGATCCTCGGTGTCGCGGATCGACTGCTCGACGCTCTTCGTGCGAAAGATGTCCACGGCCGATCACCCTTCCCACACCTCGGGCGATCATTCCCTCGTGTGACGGGCGGCGGAGGGCGGATCCTCAGGGGCGGACGGGCTCCGCGGCCGAGGAGGTGCGCCTGGCGACGGCCTCGGTGATCCGGCGGGCGAGATCCTGGCCGGTCAGGCCGACGCGGCCGAGGATCGCCGCCCGCTTGGCGTGGTCGAGGAACTCCTGCGGGATGCCGAAGGTGCGTACGGGCACATCCACGTCGGCGTCGCGCAGCAGGCGGGCCACGGCGTCGCCCACGCCCCCCACGCGGCCGTTGTCCTCGACGACGGCGACCAGCTTGTGCACGGCGGCGGCCGGCGCGAGCGCCTCGTCCAGCGGCTTGACCCAGCGCGGGTCCACGACGGTGGCCGCGATGCCCTGCGCGTCGAGCAGCCTGGCGGCGTCGAGGCAGACCTGTGCCATCGGGCCCACGCCGACCAGCAGCACGTCGGGCTCGGCCGCCGGGGTCAGCAGCACGTCCATCTCGCCGAGCTTGCCGACCGCCTCGACGGGCTCGGCCACCGGGCCCTTGGGGAAGCGCAGCACGGTGGGGCCGTCGGTGACCTCGACGGCCTCGCGCAGCAGCTCGGTCAGGCGGTCGCCGTCGCGCGGCACCGCGATGCGCAGGCCCGGCACGACCTGGAGGATGGACAGGTCCCACATGCCGTTGTGGCTGGCGCCGTCGTCGCCGGTGACGCCCGCCCGGTCGAGCACGACGGTGACCGGCAGGCGGTGCAGCGCGACGTCCATGAGGAGCTGGTCGAAGGCCCGGTTGAGGAACGTGGCGTAGACGGCCACGACCGGGTGCAGGCCGCCGAGGGCGAGCCCGGCGGCGCTGGTCAGCGCGTGCTGCTCGGCGATGCCGACGTCGTAGATGCGCTCGGGGAAGTGCTCGGCGAAGGCGTTGAGCCCGGTCGGGTGGAGCATCGCGGCGGTGATGGCGACGAGGTCCTCGCGCTCCTTGCCGAGCCGGACCAGCTCCTCGCTGAAGACGTTGGTCCAGATGCGGCCTTTGGGCTTCTCCGCGCCGGTGGCCCGGTCGAAGGCGCCCGGCGAGTGGAACTGGTCCTCGTCGTGGTTCTCGGCGGGGCTGTAGCCGCGGCCCTTCTGGGTGAGCGCGTGCACGATGACCGGACCGCGGAAGCCGCGGGCCTTGCGCAGGGCCGCCTCCATGGCCTGCTCGTCGTGGCCGTCGATGGGGCCGACGTATTTGAGCCCGAGGTCCTCGAACATGGCCTGCGGCGCGAGCACGTCCTTGACGCCCTTCTTCATGCCGTGCAGGGCGTCGTAGAGCACGGGAACGTTCCCGATCTTGTCTTTGACGTAGCCGAGGAAGTCCTCGTAGCGGCGGTTGACCCGCAGCGAGGACAGGTGGGAGGCGAGGCCGCCGATCGTCGGGGAGTAGGAGCGGCCGTTGTCGTTGACCACGATGACGACAGGGAGGTCTTTGACGGCGGCGATGTTGTTGAGCGCCTCCCAGGCCATGCCGCCGGTCAGCGCGCCGTCGCCGATCACCGCGACCGCCGTGCGGTCGCGCTCGCCGCGCAGCTTGAACGCCTTGGCCAGGCCGTCGGCGTAGGACAGCGCGGTGGAGGCGTGGGAGTTCTCGACGAAGTCGTGCTCGGACTCGGCCTGGCTCGGATAGCCGGACAGCCCGCCCTCCTGCTTGAGCGCGGCGAAGCCGCCGGCCCGGCCCGTGAGCACCTTGTGCACGTAGGACTGGTGGCCGGTGTCCCAGACGATGGGGTCGCGCGGGGAGTCGAACACGCGGTGCAGCGCGATGGTGAGCTCGACCACGCCCAGGTTGGGGCCGAGATGGCCGCCGAACCGGGCGCACGAGTCGACCAGCAGGTCACGGATCTCCCCCGCGAGCCGCGGCAGCTCCTCGGCGGTGAGCCGTTTGACGTCATGCGGTCCTGCGATCGAACCCAGCAACCCGCTCACGGATTCGACTCCCCTCTGCTTTTGTCAGCCGACGCCCTGAGTCTAGTTCGCCGACGCCTCACTGACCCCACCGAGTCAATTCCACCCACATATGTCCGATCTTGACCTAGTCTTTCGGTACCTATGAACTCCGTCCAAACTGGCAAGATCGTGGCGATCGTGGCCGCCGTGGTGGCGCTGGTGCTCGCCGCGGCCGGTCTGGTGTTCGTACTCGCCGACTCCGCCACGACCTCCGCCAGGCCCGTGAACGAGGCACAGCAGATCGTCTCCCCTCCCGTCAACGGCGCCGAGACCAAGAAGGTGCCGGTGCCCGGCAGTCGCCTCGCCACGGCCAGCCCGCTCTACGACACCGGCCGGCTGACGGACGTGAACTGCTCGCCGGGAGAGCTGCCCGCAGGCAGCATGACGGCCTACCGGCGCTTCCTGCTGCGCGTGACGGCGTGCCTGAACAGGGCGTGGGCCGCCCAGTTCGCCAAGGCGGACATGCCCTTCAGCAAGCCGAGGCTGCGCATCATCACCGGCAAGGTCCGCACGCCCTGCGGGGCCTGGAACGCCGGAGCGGACGGCGTCTACTGCTCCACCGACCGCACCATGTACCTGATGATCAGCCGCGACCAGCTCCGCAACCCGTTCCCGCTCGGCATCACGCGGCTGATCGCCCACGAGTACGGCCACCACGTGCAGCAGATCTCCGGCATCTGGAGCTACTACTGGACGGCGCGGTCGAGCGCGGGCAAGGCCGGCCGGCTGCTGCTGTCGCGCCGGTCCGAGCTCCAGGCCGAGTGCTTCTCGTCGATCTTCATGAGCACGATGAAGGGCACCTCGCTGGTGACGGACGCGGACTGGTCGTACACGGTGGACTGGTTCCGCAAGAACGGCGCGAAGGGCTGGCCGCAGAACGACCACGGCAAGGGGCCGACGCAGGCCGCGTGGATGACCCGGGGCTTCAACCGGGGCACTCCGTCCGCCTGCAACACCTGGGCCACGGCGGCCAGGAACGTCACCTGAAAACGTTCTTTACCTGGAGCTCCGTCTTCACTAGGGTGCCGTCCCATGCGTATCCCTCGATCGACGCTCCTGGCGGGCGTCCTGACGAGCGTGCTGTTAGGCGGCACGGCTCACGCGGCGGCCGCTCCGGCGTACAAGCCGGTGCTGACCGCCAATCCGGTCTACAAGTCCGGCGAGCTCGACCTCGGGACGTGCCAGGAGGAGCAGGCCGCGCCAGGCGACCCGCAGGACGTGAAGAAGTACCTCACCGGGGTGCTCGACTGCCTCAACGAGGCCTGGGCACCGAAGATCAGGAAGGCCGGCTACAAGTTCAGCAAGCCGTCGTTCCAGGTCATCACCAAGCTCGGCGCGAAGACGGGCTGCGGCCGCTTCCCCGCCGGCGCGCAGGCCCTCTACTGCACGCGCAACAACAAGATCACCTACTGGCTCTCCCCCGACTTCCTGCGCAACCCGGACGACCTGCGGCTCATGGCGGTGCTCGCGCACGAGTACGGCCACCACGTCCAGCAGCTCACCGGCATGCTCGACGCCGGCACCGAGTACACCGGCAAGAACACCCGGCGCGTCCTCGACGAGAGCCGCCGCTACGAGCTGCAGGCCGAGTGCCTGGGCGCGGCGTTCATCGGCGACGTGTGGCACTCGCTCGGCCGCTCCCACGACGACTGGTACTACCTCGTCAGGAACAACGGCAGCGGCTCCTTCCTGTCGGTCTTCGGGCTGAAGGAGCCCGGCGAGGAGACCCACGGCGGCGGCGCGAACGTCGGCTACTGGCTGGAGCGCGGCTTCGCCAAGGAGTCGGCGGCGGCCTGCAACACGTGGAAGGCACCTAAGTCCAAGGTGTCCTAACAAAAGAGGACATATTGATCTATGATCCGCCATCGTGCGCACTGTTCTCGTGCCGGTGGCGGTGGTCGCGTTCGTGGCCCCCTGCCTGATCGCGGGCGTGGTCGCGAGTGAGCCCGCGCTGGCCGCGCCGCGCACCGGGCAGGCGTCGTTGTCCGACGTCATGGGCGGGGACTCGCCCCGGCTGAGCTGCGCGGTGCCGGCGATCAAGGTGGGGTCGGCGGGCTCGCTGCGCGCCTTCCACCGGGCCATGGCGGCGTGCGCGGACCGCTTCTGGGGGGAGCGGTTCGCGGCGGCCGGGCTGCCGTACAGCTCGCCCGAGGTGACGATCACCTCCGGCGCGGACTCGGTCTGCGGGCGCGTCTCGGGCGCGGGCGCGCACTACTGCCCGGACCAGCGGGCGATCGTCATCCGCATCACCCGGCAGGACCTGCGCGACCCGTTCAGGATGAACGTCGCCCACTCGGTCGCCCACGAGTGGGGCCACCACGTCCAGCAGCTCACCGGGGTGCTGAAAGCGCACGAGGCGCTGTACCTGCCGGCCTCGCAGCGGGCGCGCACGATGCTGAGCCACCGGCTGGAGATGCAGGCCGAGTGCTACGCGGGCGTCTTCTACAGCGCCGCGCTGAAGTCGATCGGGCCGGGCATCGCATGGGACGACTGGCTGGCCGCGGTGCGGCAGGCGGAGGAGAGCGAGGTGCACGGCAAGCCGCGCAACCTGGCGTTCTGGCAGGACCGCGGCTACCGGGGCGGGGCCACCGGCTTCTGCAACACCTGGACGGCGGCGCGGGCGAAAGTGGGCTGAGCCGGGCGGTCAGCCGTTCGCGCGGGCCAGGACCTCCAGGGGGTCGGCGAGAACGTGCGCGAAGGCCAGCTCCGCCGCGCCGACCAGGGTGGCGGAGTCGCCGAGCGCGGAGGTGCGCAGCCGCACCTGCTCGCGCTGCGGCGCCATGGCGTGCAGGGTGAGCTGCGTACGCACCTGCGCGGCCGAGCCGAGATAGATCTCACGCAGCATGCCGCCGAAGATCACCATCTCGGGGTTGAAGATGTTGACGAGGTTGGCGACGCCGAGACCGAGCCATTCGCCGGTGCGGCTCAGCGCCTCCTGGGCGACGATGTCGCCGCGGTCGGCCGCCTCGACCACGGCCCGGACCGCGTCGCGGCCCTGCTGTCCGGCGCCGAAGCGGCCGGCCGCCTCCAGCAGGGCGCGCTCCCCCACCTCGGCCTCCAGGCACCCGTGCGAGCCGCAGCCGCACGCCCGGCCGCCCGGGTTGACGACCATGTGGCCGACCTCGCCGCCGTAGCCCTCGTGTCCGCCGAGCAACTGGCCGCCGGCGATGATGCCGCCGCCGATGCCCACGTCGCCGTGCAGGTAGATGAAGTCCCTGACGGCGACGCCGACGCCCCGGCTGTGCTCGGCCAGCGCGGCCAGGTTGGCGTCGTTGCCGACGCTGACCGGCAGGCCCAGGCCGAGCTTGCGGCCCAGCTCCTCGCCGAACGGCACCTCCTCCGCCTTGAGGTTGGGGCCGAAGGTGACCACGCCGTCGGCCTTACGCACCCCGCCGGACACGGCCGCCGCCGCGCCCACGCACACGGTGTCGGCCCTCGTCTTGCGGCGCATCTGCCGGGCGAAGCCGGCCAGCGCGCCGGTCAGCTCGTCCAGCTCGAACGCGCCGCGGCGGCGTACGGACTCGCGCCGGTCGAGTATGACCCCGCCCAGCCCCACGCGCGCGACCGCGAGCCGGTCGGGCCCCACGTCGAAGGCGAACACGTAGACCCGCGACGACTCCGGGCGGACCACGAGCGAGGGGCGGCCGGCCCGGCCGGTCTCGCGGGGCAGCTCCTCGCGTACGAGCCCCGCCGCCGTGAGATCGGAGGTCAGCGCCATGATCGTACTGCGGTTGAGCCCCATCTTGGAGGTGAGCTCGGCACGCGAGGTCGGCCCGCCCAGGTGGACGTGGCGAAGGAGCGCGCCGAGGTTGTGGCGCCTGATGTCCTCCTGAGAGGGGCCGGCACGCATGATCTGGGGTTCCTTGAGAGGCTGCGGGTCGCTGATCACCTTAGACCAGCGGCAGCCGCCCGCCTGCGCGCCAGGGCGTCGACACCCGCGGCGAGGAGCAGCACGCACCCCGTGACCAGATACTTGACGCTGGCTCCGTAGCCCATGAGGCCCATGCCGTTCTCGATGACGGCCACCACGGCGCCGCCGAGCACGGCGTCGAGCACCCGGCCCTTGCCGCCGAACAGGCTCGTGCCGCCGATGACCGCGGCGCCGACCGCGTACAGCAGGACGGAGCTGCCGCCCGTGTTGGGGTCGACGGAGCTGGCGCGGGAGGCGGCCACGATGCCGCCGACGGCGGCCATCGCCGAGCAGATCACGAACGCGCTGATCTTGAGCCGGTCGACCGGGATGCCGGCCCGGCGGGCGGCCTCGGTGTTGCCGCCGACCGCGTACAGGTGGCGGCCGAACGACGTGCGGCGCAGGATGACCGTCCACACGACCAGCAGCACCAGGATGACCGGCACCACGATCGGCACGCCGGTGAGCGAGACCAGCGCCGGGTTGCGGCTGCGCTCCAGGTTGAGCACGAACACCGCGACGCCGGCCAGCACCGCCAGCGTCCCCACGCGGAAGGCGATGAGCGAGAGCGGGTCGGCGGTGAGGCCGCGCTTGGCGCGACGCGTGGCCCTGACGAGCTGGATGGCCGCGAAGACGCCCACGCAGACGGCGTAGAGCGCCCAGCCGAGCCACGGCTCCAGGTTCTTGTTCGCGATGGCGACGATCACCGGGTCGCGGACCGAGATGTTCGTGCCCTCCTTCACCAGCACCAGGACCAGGCCCTGGAAGGCGAGGAAGGCGGCCAGCGTCACCACGAACGACGGTATGCCGACCTTGGCCACCAGCGCGCCGAGCACGACGCCGATGACCACGCCGGTGAGGATGGCGGCCAGCGCGCACACGTACCAGGGCAGGCCGAGACTGGCGAGGGTGACGGCGAGCACCGCCGCGCAGACGCCGCTCGCGTACCCGGCGGACAGATCGATCTCGCCGAGCAGCAGCACGAACACCAGGCCCATCGCGATGAGCGTGATCGCGGCGCCCTGGGTGAAGAGGTTGGCGAAGTTGATCGCGGTGACGAACGAGGGACGGGCGATCGCGAAGACCGCGCAGAGCACCACCAGGCCGAGGACGGCGGGCAGCGAACCCATGTCGCCGCCGCGCACCCGCTGGACGTACGCGCGGAAGCTGTTGCCGATGGACGGGGCCTGCGTCGCGGCGACGATGGCCTCGCCGGGCAGTTCCTTGACCTTGCTCATGGGGTGACCCCGTTCTTGAGACCGAGTTCCCCGCTGCGGCCTGCGGTGATCAGTTCCACGACCTGCGCGTGCGTCAGGTCGGAGGTCTTGACCTGGGCGGCCATCCTGCCGAGGTAGAGGGCCGCGATCCGGTCGGAGACGGCGAACACGTCGTTCATGTTGTGCGAGATGAGGACGACGGCGAGGCCGGTGTCGGCCAGCCTGCGGACCAGTTCGAGCACCTGCGCGGTCTGGGCCACGCCCAGGGCGGCGGTGGGCTCGTCGAGGATGACGACCTTGCTGTTCCACAGCACGGCCTTGGCGATGGCGACGGTCTGCCGCTGCCCGCCGGACAGGCTGGAGACCTGCTGCCTGATGGACTTCACGGTGCGCACGGACAGGCTGCTGAGGGTCTTCTCGGCGAGCTCCTCCATGGAGTCCTCGTCGAGCAGGAGCCCGCTCTTGCGCTCCCGGCCGAGGAACATGTTCTGGACGATGTCCAGGTTGTCGCACAGGGCCAGGTCCTGGTAGACGATCTCGATGCCCAGCTCGCCGGCGTCGCGCGGGGTGTGGATCTGCACCGGCTTGCCGTCGAAGAAGATCTCGCCGCCGTCGATCGGGTAGATGCCGCCGATGCACTTGACCAGGGTGGACTTGCCCGCCCCGTTGTCGCCGACCAGTGCGGTCACCTCGCCGGCGTAGGCGGAGAACTCTACGTTGTGCAGGACTTTGACCGGACCGAAGCTCTTGTCGATCCCGCGCACTTCAAGGAGGGGGGTCATGGGGCTCCCTAGAGGGGAGGGTACGGCCCCGCGCTGGTGACGCGGGCCGTACCCCTCTCGGTTCTACTGAATTCCGGCCTCGGTGCACTTCGCGGCGAAGTCACCGGTGCACAGTTCCTCCTTGGTCACGTAACCGTCGGCCACCACGTCCTTGACGTTGTCGGCGTAGATGGCCTGCGGCTCCATGAGCTCGGCGGGGACGTCCTGCCCGCTCTCCGGGTCCTTGACGCTGGAGCTCGCCGTGGGCTTCTCGCCCTTGGCCAGCGCCACCGCCAGCTTGGCCCCGGCGTCGGCCTCCTTCTTGACCGCCTTGTAGACGGTCATGCACTGGTCGCCGGCGAGGATGTTCTGCAGGCCCTGGACGGTGGCGTCCTGGCCGGTGACCGGGACCTTGCCGTTGAGCCCGTTCTTCTTCAGGATCGTGATGGCGGCGTTGCCGAGACCGTCGTTGGCGGCCAGGACGCCGGCGATCTTCGGCTGCTCGGTCAGCATCTGCTCGAAGAGCGTGCCGGCCTTGGTGTTGTCCCAGTCGGGCACCGACTCCTCGGGGCCCTTGACGTAGTCGCCGGAGTCGAACTTCGGCTTGAGCACACCGTCGTAGCCCGCCTTGAACAGCGTGGCGTTGTTGTCGGTGGGAGAGCCGTTGAGGTAGGCGACGATGGGCTTGTCCGCCTTCTTGTCCGTCAGGCACTTCGACAGGCCCTCACCCTGGAGGGTGCCGACCTTGGTGTTGTCGAAGCTGACGTAGTAGGCGGCGCCGCCGCCGAGGGTGAGCCGGTCGTAGTCGATCACGGCGACGCCCTGCGACTTGGCCTTGTCGATGACGGCCTTGCCGCTGCCGCTGTCCAGGTTGACGATCATGAGAACGGTGGCGCCGTTCGTGATCATCTGGTCGGCGATGGTCTGGAACGCCGTCTTGTCGTTCTGGGCGTTCTGGATGTCGTACTCGACGCCGGCGGCCTTGAACGCCTCTTCGAGGTACTTACGGTCCGCCGTCTCCCAACGGGCCGAGGACTTGCTGTCCGGCAGGATGACGCCGATCTTGCCGGCCTTGGCCGCCGCCGTGGCCGACTCGGAGGTGGTCGACGTGGTGGTCTGACCGCTGTCGCCCCCGCAGGCGGTGAGACCGAGGGCGAGCGCGGCTGCCGCGGCGGTCAGGCTGAGGATCCCCTTGCGCATGGTGCAGGGTCCTTTCTTCCGGAGGGGCCCGGATGAATGTTGTTTGCGGCAACGTATTCCCGTACAGCCTGCTTTGGAAGGGGGTCCGGGCCGGGAGTTTGTTGTTTCGGGTAACAATCCAGAAACGTAGGATCAACCTGCCGGACTCCTGGGCTTTAAGGCTGTGGCGCTTTTGAACGTGTTCAGCCAGCCGCGCTAGGCTTATCCCACTCACCTTGGGGGAAGCCGGATGAAGATCGTGATACCCGGGGGAACCGGGCAGGTCGGCACCATCCTCAGTCGCGCGCTGACCGCGGCGGGCCATGACGTCGTGATCCTGACCAGGCGGCCGGTGCGCGATCGCGACGTCCGCTGGGACGCCGAGACACTCGGCCCATGGGCGAAGGAGATCGACGGCAGCGACGTAGTGATCAACCTGGCCGGACGCAGCGTCAACTGTCGCTACACGCCTGACAATCTGCGGGCCATGATGGACTCGCGGGTGCGTTCCGCCCGGGTGGTGGGCGAGGCGGTCGCGGCCGCCGTACGGCCTCCCCAGGTCTGGCTTCAGATGAGCACCGCCACCGTTTACGCCCACCGCTTCGACGCCCCCAACGACGAGGTGACCGGCGAGCTCGGCGGCACCGAACCCGGCGTGCCGGGCTACTGGGCCTACAGCGTCGAGATCGCGAAAGCGTGGGAGCGGGCGCAGGAGCAAGCCGAGACCCCGCACACGCGCAAGGTCAGCATGCGCACCGCCATGGTGATGAGTCCCGACCGTGGCGGCGTCTTCGAGGTCCTGCTGCGGCTCGTGCGCCTCGGACTCGGCGGCCCGGTCGCCGGCGGCGCGCAGTACGTGTCCTGGATCCATGACCGCGACTTCGTCCGCGCCGTCGAGTTCCTGGCCGACCGGGATGACCTCGCCGGGCCGGTGAACCTCGCCGCTCCTGTCCCTTTACCGCAACGTACGTTCATGCGCGTGCTGCGCGCCGCGTGGGGTGTTCCCGTGGGCCTGCCCGCGACGAAGTGGATGGCCGAGCTCGGCGCGTTCGCGCTGCGCTCGGATACCGAACTCCTGCTGAAGAGTCGCCGCGTCGTCCCCGGTCGCCTGCTCGAAGCGGGCTTCGCCTTCGACCACCCGCGATGGCCGGAGGCCGCCGACGACCTCGTGCGACGCCTGCGCGACGGGCCTGGATCCACCATGTGAGCCTCGGCCCCCGGCACCGCGGCCACGACGAGCACGGCCGTCCGCAGCGCTCAGGAAGAAGAACATCGCGAGCGTGGCGCGGATCCGGGGCCCCTTGGCGGTCTGGTAGACCAGCGCGATGGGCGGCCCCGGGCTTGTTCTGGTTGTGATTCAGACAGGGCATGCTGGGGCGCCGGTCGACGTGATCAGGGGGCAGCAGTGGGGTGGCGCATCGCCGTCTTGGTCGGCATAGGTCTGGTCGTGGTCACGACGATTCCGGCAGCAGCGCCGGTCGGGGTGTCCTGCCTGATGTCGACCTCGTACACAGGCAAACTGATCGATGCCTGGATCGCCGAACACGCACCGGCGCCGGTGCACCAGCCGTACCTGCTCGTCATCGTGGACGAGCTCGCCGACCTGATGATGGTCGCCCCCAAGGACGTCGAGGACTCGATCGTGCGCATCACGCAGTTCGCCCGCGCCGCCGGCATCCACCTGGTGATCGCCACCCAGCGCCCCTCGGTGGACGTCGTCACCGGCCTGATCAAGGCCAACGTGCCGTCCCGGCTGGCGTTCGCCGTCTCCTCCCTCACCGACTCGCGGGTCATCCTCGACCAGCCCGGCGCTGACAAGCTGATCGGGCAGGGCGACGCCCTGTTCGTCCCCATGGGAGCCAGCAAGCCGATCCGCATCCAGAACGCGTTCGTGTCCGACAAGGAGATCGCCGGCATCGTCGCGCACTGCAAGGCGCAGGCCCGCGCCGACTACCGCGACGACATCGCGGCCAAGCCAGCCCGCCGCGAGATCGACGAGGAGATCGGCGACGACCTCGACCTGCTCGTCCAAGCCGCCGAGCTCGTCATCACCACCCAGTTCGGCTCCACGTCGATGCTCCAGCGCAAACTACGGGTCGGCTTCGCTAAGGCCGGACGGCTCATGGACCTGCTGGAGAGCCGCAACGTGGTCGGCCCGAGCGAAGGCTCCAAAGCCCGCGAGGTGCTCCTCAAGCCCGACGAGCTTCCCGACTTCTTGGCCACCCTCACCGACACCTCGGAGGTGTAGGTGTCTACGTTGCTCGCCGTGATCCGGCCTGGCGGGCGGACCCAGCGGTGCGATGCCCGCTGCTACGACGCCCACGAGGCCGAATGCACATGCGTGTGCGGTGGGCTCAACCACGGCGCCGGCTTCCACGACGCGCTGGAGAACACGCGCCGACTGCACCGGGAGTGGCTCGCGGCCGCCCACGACAAGGACCCCGAGATCCTGGGCGTTGAGATCGACCTCAACGCCCAGGGGTACGCGCTGTTTTAGAGCCTGTACGGAGTTCGAGCGGTGGGTGCAGCCCTCAAAGGAACCGGGCAGGTCTACGGCAGGTCCTGCGGGCCTTAGCACACACCGCGGCGCTCTGCCTGGGAGGGTTCCCAAGGGCTATGAATCGGAGGGCCGTGTCTTCTGCACCAAGTGGGCTGTGGCGCCTGCTCCTTCAACGCGATAGTCATCGACGATCCGGTCCATGCGCTCGACGATCTTGGCGATCTCAAGATCCTCGGTGATCTCAGGCACGTCAACGCGAGAAACGAGCTCTCCAGCCTGCAACGGCGCATGCGCTGACGGCGCATCCGATGGGTGGGCCGTAACACTCACGATGTAACCGTCCGCGGTATGAACTACCGTCAGATCCATTGCCAGCTCCTTAAGCTTTTCGCGTCTCAGTGACCCACACGGTTATAGACCGAATTGGATGAAAGCCGGTATTAGCGAACGTGACGTATAGATAGTTCTCGTTGGGGCCCGTCGCTGGCTTGGCTACCCAGGATACGTCCACCACGGATATGGCAGTCGTTTCATTCCGAATGGGATTCTCGGACACTCTAGTCCAAGGTACTGCCATGACGGTATAAACAGCTTCTGGGAGACCATTATCCATTCTGTACTGCCGGACGACGGTTCCGCCAGAAGGTAGGGGGGTAGTGCTGAAATTGTGAATAAAACCCCCGTGCCAGAACGTTTGTGTCGCCACCATAGTGAACTCCAATGCTTCCGAACCGTCCATCGCACCCGGCCATGACGCGACTTTTCCACGCTAGCCCCTCCCGTGGGCATAGGCCATGTTGGAACACCGTGAATGGGCTTGTGTTGAGATTCTCTAACTTGATCTTCAACTTGGGCCGCCGCAGCTTGCGATATATGAACTCTTCGTTTGACAACCTTGGGATATGTGCGCTCCAGCGATCTAGAGGCGCATTCTCGACTCGTTGCGAAGGATGCTCACAAGATGGCCAGCTTGACGAACAGGGCCATCCCACAGCATCTGGTCGCCTCCGAGCGGCCCTATAGGTCCGAACGCCACACAGGCCCTCCGGAGCCGATGACCGGCCAGGGACGGTACCTGGCCGACAGGCCTAGTCTGCGCGGTCATGTGCGATATCACCATCACCTGCGGCACCTGCACCACCCCCGACCCTGAGCCGGAGCCGCCCACGCCGTACCGGCCGCTCCGCCACCCCGACTTGAACGGCTGGGCCACCGCGTCCGCGCCCCCGGAGGCGGCCACCTCGACCCTGACGGTTCCGGCGCAGACCGCCACCATGTATACGGCCAAGGCGATCCTCCCTGCCGGGCGCACCCTCAGCTCCCTGTACGTCGCCGTCCACAGCCCCGCCACCGGGCGCCTCTCCGGCGAGGCCCGACTCGCTGTCTACGAAAGCGAATTCGGCCCCTTCCACCGGACGCCGGACCTGCCCGCCCTGTTCGGCCAGGTGGGGTTCCGCCGCGCCGAGCTCGAAACCCGCGTCGAGGCCAGCGACGAGGACCGGATCATCTACCTCGCGGCACTCATCCCGGCCTACACCGTCCCCCCGACCCTGCTGACCACCGCGCCCGTCCCGCCCACAGCAGTGCCTGACGACGCCTACCAACTCTGGGCTCCCATCTCCGGGCGACGCTGTGAGACCGCCTCCCGCAGCGCGCTGCCGGCCACGGTCGGCGGAGACTCCGGCTTCACCCCTGTGGACCGGATCGTCCTCCTCACCGCAGACGGCCCCTGGGCCGCCTGACCACCCCGGACCTACAGCTGCCCGGCTGCCGTCGCGCGCCGGGCAGCAGTAGGGGACGAGTTCAGCTTGCGCCACACGGTCATGATGCCCACGCCCATCTCGGCGGCGATCTCCCGATAGGTGACCTCGGCCGCCCGAATCTCGCGGCCGCGCGCGCAAAGGTCTCGGGAGATTCTGCGTGTCGAAATCGGCCTCGATGCGCAGGGGGAGGTGCCTTTCTAGGCGTCGCGACACTTCGGCACCAGCGAAGTCAAGGGTACGACCGGCCCAATGGTTCTAGTGACATAAATCACACCTGACAAACTTGCTGGCGCTAACGGAACACCCAGCCCATGGGTCAGACAGGGGCCCTTATGAGCACAGAGGGCTTGTCACGCCATAGCGCCTGACTGGTAACGGCGAGATAACGGCAGACCTGGAGTAGGCGAGATAGCTCGGATGGGGTCTTACCTGCGGTTCCACCACTAGTAGGTTCGCCTCGTCGCCTCAGAAAAGGTGCGGCGGCCCCCCGCTCGCGACAGGGGACCGCCGATTGACATTCCCTCTCTCGAAAGGATGTCGTGCATGACCCTACCCCCAGGGCCACCACCCCCTCCCGAGCCGTCCAGCCCTTCGCCGGCCGCACTGTTGACCGTCCGATCCGCCGTGATCTTCCTGGGCGCGTTCGTCACAGGAGGAACGATCGGCGCACTCACCTACTGGGCCAACCTCCCAGCACCCGCATCGATAGCCGCTGGGCTCGCAACCTTCGGTTCCGCAGTGCTCGGCTTGAACGCCATCATCCGCTGATAGCCGAACCGTCCCGCAACCCGGCACAACCCTCACAGGCCGCCTAGCTGGCCGCGCCATCCAGGGCGCGGCCAGCCGAGCCCGAGCCGGCACGCTCCGTCACCACCGAAAGTGAGACAGGGCCGTTAGTTTTACAGTCCCGAAGGGCCTCCTCCCATGGGGGAGGAGAGGGTCACAACTGAAGAGCTGGCGCGTTACGTGGTGGCGCTGAAGGGGTGCGACAGCGTCAAGTGATCAGCAGATTCCTTCCCAGGAGAACCGTGCGGCGGTGGTTTCCTTGGTTACGCCACCCGAGGGGACGTCACGGTCAGGTGTTCGCCAGCAGCTCGTTGACCTCGGAGTAGTCGAGGGCGTTGGTCAGCGTGGTGTAGGTGCCGCTGTCGAGCAGTTCGAGAGCCGCCCACCTGGCGACCGCATAGGCCGCCTCCGCGACGGAGGAGCCCAGGCTGATGCGCGCGATACCCTGCTCCGCCAGCGCCGCCACATCGGGTGCGCCCGGTCCGGCGAGCACGTTCACCGGTACGACCGCCTTCTCGACGAGGGTCGCGATCGTCGAGAGGTCTGTGAGACCTGGAACGAAGACGCCGTCGGCGCCGGCCTCGACGTAGGCCGCGGCACGGGCCAGCGTCTCGTCCAAGCGGACGGCGGGCTCGCCCACTGAGCGGAGGTAGGTATCGATGCGCGCGTTGATGAACAGCGGGATCCCGCTCTCGTCCGCGGCCCTGCGAGCGGCGCTGATCCGGGCCGCTTGTTCCTGGAGCGGCCGCAACGGCGTCGGCCCGCCGTGGTGGGCGTCCTCCAGATTGACTCCCACGGCCCTGGCGTCAAGCACGGCTCGTACGGTCTGCGCGACCCCGTCGGTGTCGTCGGCGTATCCGGCCTCGATATCGGCGCTCACGGGGACGTCGACGGCGTCCGCAACGCGTGCGACGACATCGAGGGCGAGGCGGCGGTCCAACCGGTCGCCATCGGGGGCGCCGAGGCTCCAGGCCACCCCCGCGCTGGTGGTGGCGATCGCGGAAGCCCCGGCGGCTTCGACGATGCGCGCGCTGGCGGCGTCCCAGGCGTTGGACAGCAGCAGCGGCCTGCCCGCGACGTGCAGGGAACGGAACAGCAGGGCCTTCTCAACGTGAGTCGTCATGGTGAGAGTCCACCAGCTCGCACCCCACCAGGTCTGGCGGTTTTGCGACGTCACCACAGGCTCGTCCCGCGGGCGACCTGCCCAGCGCCGCTGCCGCCCAGCAGGCGGGTTTCCGGGTCTGCCTTCGCGGCCACCGATTTCAGGATCCGGTCAGTGGTCGTAGGCGATCAGTGAGCGGACAGGACCTGCGTGATCACGTTCTGTGCGATGAGCCCGACGGCCGACACCGCGGCCACGACGAGCACGGCCGTACGCACCTTGCCGCCGTCGAGGTAGCGCCGCAGCGGCCCGGACACGAGGAACCCCAGCAGCATGGGGACGATCAGGGTCGCGCCCGTCGACAGGGCCCGGCCGGGCAGCTCCCCCACGATCGCCAGAATGACCAGCGACTGCACCGCGCTCAGGAAGAAGAACATGGCGAGCGTGGCGCGGATCTGGGGCCCCTTGGCGGTCTGGTAGACCAGCGCGATGGGCGGCCCCCCGATGCCCGTGGCGGTCCCGGTCACGCCCGAGACGAAGCCGGCCGAGGTGATGGTCGCGCCGTTGCGCGGCACGCTCACCGCCCTCGCGGTCAACGCCACCGCGACGAGCACCATGACCGCCACGAGGAGGCCGCGGCTGTACACGGAGACGTAGACGATGACGAGCGCGCCCAGGACGCTCCCCGGCACTCTGCCCAGCACCGCGAAGCCCAGCCCCCGCCAGTCCACCCTGCGCCACTCGACCGCCAGCGTGAACAGCGGCAACGTCGCGTTGACGACCTGGATGGCGCCCGGCATGAGGTCGGGATCGAGCAGGGTGAGCACGGGAGCCGCCACCAACCCCAGGCCGAACCCGACGCTGCCCTGCACCACCGCGCCGACGAAAACCGCTAAACCACCAAGGACCAGCACCAATGCCATATCAGTCACGCAGGAGAGTCAATCATCTTCACGGAGAGTAGCCACGCGTCGCCGGGAACGTGACCGGCCTGGGCGCCGCAGGGGTGACCGCCCTCGTCGGGCCGCGTGCGGTCGCTGGCTAAGCTGCCGATCGTGCGACCCCTCCCGATCAAGCGCGCCCTTGCCCTCGCCGCGGTCCTGGCGATCTCCCTGCCGCCCGCTCCGGCCGGGGCCGCCGCCCAGGATCCGTTCCCCCCGAAGGCGGGCAGGCTGGCGGTCACCTCGTGCCCGGAGCCGGCGATCAGCTCCGGGGGGATCCCGCGGACCCGTGAATACCTGCAGACCGTCGTCACGTGCCTGGACACGTCGTGGCGGGCGTACTTCCGCCAGGCCGGACGGACGTTCGGCAAGCCCGTCGTCCGCTACTACGAGGAGCCCGCCGACCGGGTGTGCGGCGGGGACTGGCCCGCGCAGGCGGCGGCGTTCTACTGCGTCGAGCGGCGCACGCTCGTCTTCCCGCTCACCGGGCCCTGGATCGAGAACCGCACGGACCTCTATCCGCTCAAGGTCGCCGCCCACGAGTACGGCCACCACGTGCAGCGCCTCATGGGCGTCGGCCTCCCGAAGGCGCGCGAGAGCGCGGCACGGCGCCGTTACGAGCTCCAGGCCGACTGCCTCGCCGGAGCGTTCCTGGGCAGCGTGTGGGGCTCGCTGGGGCGCACCGGGCAGGACTGGGCGGCCCTGGTCGAGGCCACCAGGGCGAGCGGCGACGACTTCGACGGCGTCCGCAGCCACGGCAAGGGCGCCGGCCGCGCCCGCTGGCTGGAGCGCGGCCACCGGGCCGGCTCCCCCGCCGCCTGCGACACCTGGTCCGCGCCCGCCGGGCGCGTCGCGTAGGGGAACGGCGAAGGCCGCCCGGCGGAGGGTGTTCCGCCGGGCGGCCTTGTCGGTTCGGGTGGTTCCCCCGATGCGGGGCGCGTGAGGATCACGCCCCAACCCCCGGCCCCCGCCCGGCTCATGACCGGGCGGCGACCGGGAAGATCACTTGGCCAGCAGCGAGCGCAGGACGTACTGCATGATGCCGCCGTGCCGGTAGTAGTCGGCCTCCCCCGGCGTGTCGATGCGCACGACGGCGTCGAACTCGACGTCGCCCGCCTTCACGTGCACGGTCTGCGGGATGCCGCCCTTGTTGAGCGCCTCGACGCCGGTGATGTCGAACGTCTCCTCGCCGGTCAGGCCCAGCGACGCCGCCGTGGCGCCCTCCGGGTACTGGAGCGGCAGCACGCCCATGCCGATGAGGTTGGAGCGGTGGATGCGCTCGTAGGACTCGGCGATGACCGCCCGGACGCCCAGCAGCGCCGTGCCCTTGGCCGCCCAGTCGCGCGAGGAGCCCGAGCCGTATTCCTTGCCGGCCAGCACCACCAGCGGCGTGCCCGCCGCGGCGTAGTTGACCGAGGCGTCGTAGATGAACGACACCGGGCTGTCGGGCTGGGTGAAGTCGCGGGTGTAGCCGCCCTCGGTGCCCGGCGCGATCTGGTTGCGCAGGCGGATGTTGGCGAACGTGCCGCGGATCATCACCTCGTGGTTGCCGCGCCGCGAGCCGTAGGAGTTGAAGTCCTTGACCTCGACCCCGTTGGCCTGCAGGTATTGGGCGGCCGGGGTGCCGACCTTGATCGAGCCGGCCGGCGAGATGTGGTCGGTGGTGACCGAGTCGCCGACCTTGACCAGGACGCGGGCGCCGCTGATGTCGGTCACGGGCTCCGGCTTCTCCGGCATGCCGTCGAAGTAGGGGGCCTTGCGGACGTAGGTGGAGTCGGGGTCCCACTCGAAGGTGTCGCCGGTCGGGATCGGCAGCGAGCGCCAGTGGTCGTCGCCCTTGAAGACGTCGGCGTAGTCGCGCTCGAACATCTCGCGGCCGATCGAGGAGTGGACGACCTCGGCGACCTCCTCCGGGGAGGGCCAGATGTCGCGCAGGTAGACCGGCTGACCGTCGTTGCCGACGCCGAGCGGCTCGGTGTCGAGGTCGAGGTCCATGGTGCCGGCCAGCGCGTACGCCACCACGAGCGGCGGCGAGGCCAGGTAGTTCATCTTGACGTCGGGGTTGATCCGGCCCTCGAAGTTGCGGTTGCCGGACAGCACGGCGGTGACCGCGAGGTCGTTGGCCTGGATGGCCTCGGAGATCTCCGGCAGCAGCGGCCCCGAGTTGCCGATGCAGGTGGTGCAGCCGTAGCCGACCAGGTTGAAGCCGATCTTGTCGAGGTAGGGCTGGAGGCCCGAGCGCTCGAAGTAGCCGGTGACGACCTGGGAGCCCGGCGCGAGCGAGGTCTTGACCCACGGCTTGCGGGTGAGGCCCTTGTCGACGGCGTTGCGGGCGAGCAGGGCCGCGCCGAGCATGACGTACGGGTTGGAGGTGTTGGTGCACGAGGTGATCGCGGCGATCGAGACGATGCCGTGGTCGATCTCGAACGACGTGCCGTCGGCCAGCGTGACGGGCACCGGCTTGTGCGGCCGGCCGCCGTTGGCGGTGGCGTTGGAGGCGGGCGCGTCGGAGGCCGGGAAGCTCTCCGCGCTGGCCTCGTCCACGCCGTCGCTCACGTAGTTGTCGACGTCGCGGCGCCAGGCGTCCTTGGCGTCGGACAGCGCGATGCGGTCCTGCGGGCGCTTGGGTCCGGCGATGGACGGGACGACCGTGCCGAGGTCGAGCTCGATGTACTCGGAGAACGCGGGCTCGGGCGCCGACGGGTCGAGCCACAGGCCCTGGGCCTTGGCGTAGGACTCGACGAGGGCGATCTGCTCCTCGGTGCGGCCGGTCAGGCGCAGGTAGTCGACGGTCTGGCCGTCGATCGGGAAGATCGCGCAGGTGGAGCCGAACTCGGGGCTCATGTTGCCGATGGTGGCCCGGTCGGCCAGCGGCACCGAGGAGACGCCCTCGCCGTAGAACTCGACGAACTTGCCGACCACGCCGTGCTTGCGCAGCATCTCGGTGATGGTCAGCACCAGGTCGGTGGCGGTGGCGCCGGCGGGCAGCTTGCCGTTGAGCTTGAAGCCGACCACGCGCGGGATGAGCATGGAGATCGGCTGGCCGAGCATCGCGGCCTCGGCCTCGATGCCGCCGACGCCCCAGCCGAGCACGCCGATGCCGTTCTCCATCGTGGTGTGGGAGTCGGTGCCGACGCAGGTGTCGGGGTAGGCCTTGCCGTCGCGGATCATGACGACCCTGGCCAGGTGCTCGATGTTGACCTGGTGGACGATGCCGGTGCCGGGCGGGACGACCTTGAACTCGTCGAAGGCGGTCTGGCCCCAGCGCAGGAACTGGTAGCGCTCGCGGTTGCGCTCGTACTCGCGCTCGACGTTGCGCTGGAAGGCGTCGGGGTGGCCGAAGTAGTCGACGATCACGGAGTGGTCGATGACCATCTCGGCCGGGGCGAGCGGGTTGATGCGGGCCGCGTCGCCGCCGAGGTCGCGGACGGCCTCGCGCATGGTGGCGAGGTCGACGACGCAGGGCACGCCGGTGAAGTCCTGCATGATGACGCGCGCCGGGGTGAACTGGATCTCGACACTGGGCGCGGCGTTGGGGTCCCAGGAGCCCAGCGCGCGGATGTGGTCGGCGGTGATGTTCGCGCCGTCCTCCGTGCGCAGGAGGTTCTCCAGGAGGATCTTCAGGCTGTACGGGAGGCGTGCGGCGCCCTCGACGGCATCCAGCCGGAAAATCTCATATGACGCGTCGCCGACGCGCAGCGTGTCACGGGCGCCGAAGCTGTTCGCGGACACGGTGATTCGCCTCCTCATCAGACCGGTGTTCACTCAAATCCTGCCGCACAGCCGGAACCACTCGTACGTTAGGTACGCCTAACTCCACGGCCGGAGGCGGATGTCTCGACGTCAAGATATTACTAGGATATCTCGACATCAAGTTAAACCGGCGCGAGCCGCCAGAAGAGCAGGCCGATGATCGCCACCGACAGGACCGGGGCCAGGATCTTCTGCTCGAACTTCTTGCCGGTCTTGATGCCTATCTTCCACGGCAGCACGAACTTCACCCCGAGCGGCCATAACACCGGGCAGCCGCGCTCGGTCATGCAGTCGCCGACAACGTGGATCAGGCAGCCGACGCCGACCGCCAGGCCGAGCCAGGCGTAGCCCACGCCGAGGGAGAGGAAGACGGCGTAGAGACCGGCGGTCATGCCGATGTTGACCATCGCCGAGCCCAGCTTGTTGCCCGGGATGCCGACGCCGATCGCGCGTAACGCGAGGCCGATGAGCAGCACGACCATGACGTCACGGCCGATGGGATAGGTGTTGGCCAGCCAGTGCGCGCCGAACCCGAGCGCGACGGCGAAGGCCAGCGAGTGGGTGGCCCCCCGGTGGCCGCCGGCGAGCCACGACACGCCCTTGCTCATCAGCCAGGTGACCGGCCCGAAGGTCTGGGCGATCGTCGCGCTGGGATGGTCGAGGTCGGGCAGCATCGCCGCGCCCGCGCAGATGATGGCGCCGGCGATCAGCTCGGCGGGACCGAGCGCGCCGGCCATGATGCCGGTCTCGATGAACCGGGAGGATTCGCTCAACAGCGGCAGGGCGGCCAGCGGTGGCGCCAGCCCCAGCCAGGCGATGGCCCCGGTCATCGCATGTGTATGCCCCATCATGATCGGGATTTTAACGGCCGGCGCTCCTCGCGGGCGGCTCGGCCGCTCAGACCCGTCGCGCTCCCTCGCAAAACTTCCGGAAACGCAGACGAGGTCGTCTCCACGGCGACAGCACCCCCCAGCCCTGCCGACGCGGAACGACCTCGTCTGCTCTGTTCAACGGCTTCATCCCCGATCCTGTTCCCCGATTCCGCAACTTTTTCGTGATCTGGCTCACGTCGGTCTGGGGCTTGCTGGCGACACAGTAGCGATATATCGTTGATGCATCGAGAAAGAATCACGATATAGGGGGAAACCTATGAGTTCCGCACAGGCAGCGCCCGGCCCCTGGCCCGGCGCGCACGACTACAAGCGAGCCGCCCGTGAGGCGTTCAAGGCCATGACCGACGCCTTCGAGGAGATGGGCGGCCACCGGCACCGCAGGCACGAGCACCGGCACGAGCACAGGGAGCGCGGCAGGAGAGGCGGGCCCGGCGGTCCGTTCGGACCCGGAGGACCGTTCGGGCCCGGGGGCCCCTTCGGCGGAGGACCGTTCGGCGGCGGTGGCCCCTTCGGGCCCGGCGGGCCGTTCGGCGGCCACCACGGCTGGGGCGGCCGGGGCCGCAAGGCCAAGCGCGGCGACGTCCGCGCCGCCATCCTGGCCCTGCTCGCCGAGGAGCCGCGCAACGGCTACCAGATCATCCAGGAGATCGCCGAGCGCAGCGAGGGCGGCTGGAAGCCCAGCCCCGGCGCCGTCTACCCGGCGCTCCAGCAGCTCACCGACGAGGGCCTGGTCATCTCCGAGGAGACCGAGGGCCGCAAGAGCTTCCGTCTCACCGACGAGGGCCGCGCCTACATCGAGGCGCACCCCGACGAGGTCCGCACCCCGTGGGACGAGATGCGCCCCGACATCGACGACAACGTCACCGAGCTGTGGCAGATCGGCCGCCAGTCGGCCTTCGCGATGATGCAGATTCTCCAGACCGGGAACGACGCACAGATCCGCGAAGCGCGTAAGACTTTGGTGGAGACCCGGCGCAAGCTCTACCAAATCCTGGCCGACGGCGACCCGGGCGACGAGTGACCCTGCGAGGCCAACGGAGCGAGGAGCCAGGCATGGACCCGAACGACCTCCGCATCGGCGACGCCGAGCGCGAGCAGACGATGGCCGCCCTGCGCGATCACTTCGCCGAGGGCCGCCTGACCCGCGAGGAACTCGACGAGCGGCTGGACCACGCGCTGACCGCCAGGACCGCCCGTGACCTCGCCCAGGTCACGGCCGACCTCCCCGGTGCCCGGCCCGCGACCCGGCACCGGGTGCCGGAATACATGAAGCCCCCTCCACTTCCCGGCATGGGCGACTGGCACGAGGCGATGCACGCCCATCGCCACCAGATGCACCAGGTGCACCACGAGATGCGCCGGGCGCGCAGGGAGATGCGCGACCAGATGCGCGGCCAGTGGAAGCACGGCCCGGCGCGCCACCACCGGCACCACGGGCCGCACCCGTTCGTCGGGCTGCTCTTCGTCATCGTGATCATCGGTTTCGCGGTGGGCGGCTTCGGCGTCTTCAAGGTGCTGTTCGGCGTGTGGCTGGTGGCCATGCTCTTCAGCCTGGTCCGCCGGCGCGCCCACCACCGCGGCTGAGCGAGCCCGCGCGGATCGTTTTTGGGCCTTGACCCTGTCAGGGACGCCATTGATGATCTGGGCGGGTTCTCCAGCCGGCGAAGGGAGCCGCATGACCGAGCACGGCGCGTCGAACACGGTCGAGCACCCGGGCCATGATCCGGCCCGGGGAGTCGCGGGCGACCCGTTCGCCGCCGTGGCGCACGCCGACGCCCTCGTCCTCGACGCGGAGGGCTACCACGCCGCCTTCGACCGCGACCACGCCGTGACCGCCGAGCCGATGTGGAAGCTGGAACGCGCGCAGACCTTCTACGAGCCGGACGTGGCGAGCTGGCGGGCCATGATGGACGGCGACTGGGCGGGCTCCCTCGCGCTGGTCGCGGAGATGGCGGACCCGCTGCGCCGCTACTTCATGAGCCGGGTGCCGGTCCGGCGGGTGCGCGTGGCGGAGTTCCCCGTCACGGCTTACCTGCAGTGGGAGATGCACGTGCTGGCCGTGCGGGCGCGCGCGGGATCGCCGTGCAAGGTGCTGCCGGCCGCCCGGGTCGCGCACCTCGACCCGCTGCCCGAGCTGGTCGTCTTCGGCCCGTCCCTCATGTACGAGGTGCTCTACGACGAGTACGGCGGCTGCCGCGGCGGACGCCGGATCACCGACGCCCGCGTCGTGGGCCCCTGCCTGGCTGCGGTGCGCGCGCTCTTCGCCGCCGGCGAGGACGTGCTCGCCTTCCACGAGCGCGAGATCGCGCCGCTGCCGCCGCCCGCCGTCACCGACGCGATGCGGGCCGCGGTGCCCGCCTACGGGCACCGCACCGAGGAGTTCAGGGTCTGAACAGCGCGCCGCCCGGCTCGTTGACGCACCGCAGCACCGGGAAGCCGGTCAGCGCGGCGGCGTCCAGCTCCTTCGCCGTGGTGACGTGGAAGACCGCGCTCTCGCCGGGCAGCAACGTGACGAGCTGGTCGTCGACGCCCGCGGCCGGGTCCAGCCGGTCGGGGAAGATCGCCAGCTCGCGCAGCACGGTGTGCGCGGTGACGGTCACCCGGTAGCCGTCCGGCTCGGGCGTCGCGTCGGCGTCCCAGGCCGCCGGGGGGAACGCGACGGCCGGGTCCTCGGCGTAGAAACGCACCAGGCGGACCGCGCCGAGCCGGGCCGACAGCAGCTCGCGCGCCGGGTCGTCGGCGGCGGCCACCGACGGCGGCAGCGCCACCCTGGTCACCGCGCGCGGGGCCACGTGCACGGCGACGACCTCCTTGGCCAGCGGCTCGCCGGTCAGCCGGCGCCGGACCAGCTCCAGCTCGCCCGACCACGCCTGCGGGGCGTCGTTGACCACGGCCAGGTCGCCGTCCAGCATGGTGATCATCCGGTCGGCGTAGGCGCGGCGCAGGGCGTGCCAGAGCGGCTTGCGCCGCCCGTCGCCGTCCACCGCCGCCCACGACGTGACCGGCCAGCAGTCGTTGAGCTGCCAGACGACGGTGCCCATGGTGTGCGGCATGAGCGCGCGGAAGCGCTCCACGCCGAACGCCACCGCCCGCGCCTGGTTGAGCTGGGTCAGGTAGTGCCAGTCGTCGAACGTGCCCGGCCGCGGCAGGTGCCCGCCGAGCCCGCGCAGCAGCTTCTCCTGCCCGTCCACGGCCTTCTGGTGGGCGGAGCGGGGGGTCAGCGGCTCGTCGGAGGAGGCCCGGCGCAGGGTCGCGTACGCCGGCGGCCCCTGGAAGCCGAACTCGGCGACGAAACGCGGCCGGTAGGCGGCGTAACGCGTGTAGTCCTCGCGGTTCCAGACGTCCCAGATGTGGACGGTGCCGCGGGCGGGGTCGTTCGGCGGCAGGCCGGGCGCGCCCGAGTAGGGGCTGCCCGGCCAGTACGGCCGCGTCGGGTCCAGCTCGGCCACGATGCCCGGCAGCAGGTCGTGGTAGAAGCCGGCGCCCCAGCTCCGCCCCTGGAGCCGGTCGCGCCAGCCCCAGTCGGCGTGGCCCTCCAGGTTCTCGTTGTTGCCGCACCACAGCACCAGGCTGGGGTGCGGGGCCAGGCGGGTGACGTTCTCGCGGGCCTCGGCGGCGACCTCCGACCGGAACGGCTCCTCCTCGGGGTAGGCGGAGCAGGCGAACGGGAAGTCCTGCCAGACCATCAGGCCGAGCTCGTCGGCGAGGTCGTAGAAGTCGTCGCTCTCGTACAGGCCGCCGCCCCAGACCCGCAGCAGGTTGACGCCGGCGTCGAGGGCCTGCCCGAACCGCTCGGCCAGCCGCTCCCTCGTCACGCGGGACGGGAAGCAGTCGTCGGGGATCCAGTTGACGCCCCTGACGTAGACGGGGCTGCCGTTGACCTTGAACCGGAACGCCTCCCGTTCCAGCTCCACCGAGCGGAAGCCGATCCTGCCGTGCCACTCGTCCTCGCCGAGCCGTACCGTCAGGTCGTAGAGCGGCTGGTCGCCGTGGCCGCGCGGCCACCACAGGTCGGGGCGGGGCACCTTGAGCGCGAGCACGGCCGAGCGGCCGTCGATGCGCCGCTCGGCGGTGACCCCGGCGACCTCGGCAGACAGCGTGAGCGGCCCCTCGGCGGTGCGCTCGACCCGGACGTGCACCCGCACCGTCCCGTCGGCGTCGGCCAGGGGGCGCACCTCGGCCAGCCGGGCGCCGCTCCAGCTCTCCAGCCCGATCGGCCGCCAGATGCCGGCCGTGACCAGTGTGGGGCCCCAGTCCCAGCCGAAGTTGCAGGCCATCTTGCGGATGAACGCGTACGGCTCGTCGTAGGCGCCCGGCCGCTCCCCGAGCGCCGCCCGCTGTTCCTCGGCGTAGGCGTAGGCGGAGCGGAAGGTGACCGTCAGCTCGTTGGCCCCGTGGCGCAGCAGGTGGCGGACGGGGAAGCGGTAGGAGCGGTGCTGGTTGGCGGTGCCGCCGACGCGCACGCCGTTGAGCGTGATCTCGGCGACGGTGTCGAGCCCGCGGCACACCAGGTCCGTACGCTCGTGCTCGTCCGGCGACCAGGCGAACGTGGTCCGGTAGGTCCAGTCCCTGCGGCCGATCCAGGCCAGCCGGCGCTCGTTGTCGTCGAGGTAGGGGTCGTCGATGAGCCCGGCGGCGAGCAGGTCGGTGTGCACGCAGCCGGGCACGGTGGCCGGGACCCCGGTGATGAGATCCGCGGCGTCCCGCGACGACAGGGTCCAGCCGTCGTGCAGCGGACGGTGGTTCAAGTGAGATCTCCTTAACAGGTCTTCGACCGGGCGCACGCGACGAGGTGGCCCGGGGCGGCCTCCAGCAGGCCGCCGGAGGCCCCGCGCTCGTGGTAGAGGCAGGTGCCCGGGTCCTCGGCGTCGGCCCAATCCTCGTGCAGGCGCGGCACGGCCGACAGCAGCTCCCGCGTGTAGGGATGGAGCGGGTCGCCGAAGACGTCCCCGGTCGGGCCCATCTCCACCACCGCGCCCTCGCGCAGCACGATCGTCCGCTCGGCCAGGTAGTTGCCGAGCGACAGGTCGTGCGTGATGTAGAGCACGCCGAGGCCGCGCGTCTTCAGCTCGGCCAGCAGGTTGAGCACGTCGATGCGGGTGGAGGCGTCCAGCATGCTGGTGATCTCGTCGGCCACCAGCAGGCGGATCTCCAGCAGCAGCGCGCGGGCGATGAGCAGGCGCTGGAGCTGGCCGCCGCTGAGCTGGTGGGGGAACTTGCCGAGCACCTGGTCGGGGTTGAGCCGCACGTCGCGCAGCGCCGTACGGACCCGCTCGGCCCACTCCCCCTCGGGCACGCCGGGATGGTACGACTCCTTGATCATCGCGAACACCCGGTCGGCCTTGAACACCGGGTTGAACGAGCTGAACGGGTCCTGGAAGATGCCCTGGACGTCGCGGTAGTAGTCCTTGCCGGCCCGCGCCGGCCGCCCGTCGAAGGTGATCGTGCCGCCGGTGGCCCGGCTGAGCCCGAGGATCAGGCGGCCGAGCGTGCTCTTGCCGCTGCCGCTCTCCCCGATGAGGGAGACGACCTCGCCGGGCGCGACGTCGAAGCTGACGTCCTTGACGGCGGTGACGGTACGGCCGCCGAACGCGCCGATCCTGAACACCTTGGTGACGTGGTCGAGTCTCAGCATCATGCCTTCCAGCAGGCGACGTGGTGGCCGGGCGCGACCTCGGCCACGGGCGGCTCCTCTGCGCACTCGTCCCCGGCCAGCGGGCAGCGGGCGCGGAAACGGCAGCCGGGGGGCGGGTCGAGCAGCGACGGCGGGCTGCCGGCGATGCCCTCCAGCCGCCGCTCGGCGTAGCGGACGCCGACCTCGGGCAGCGAGTCGACGAGGAGCCTGGTGTACGGGTGCCGGGGCGCCTTGACGAGCGCGTCGGCGGGGGCCTTCTCGGCGAGGCGGCCCGCGTACATGACCATGATCGTGTCGGCGATGTGGTGGGTGAGCGCGATGTCGTGGGTGACGAAGATCATGCTCTTGACGTAGCCGCTGTCGCGGAAGCCGAGCAGCGCGCGGGCGACGGCCTTCTGGGTGGAGACGTCGAGCGCGGAGGTGACCTCGTCGGCGATGAGCAGTGACGGGTCGAGCAGCGTGGAGATGACCATGACCATGCGCTGCTTCATGCCGCCGGACAGCTCGATCGGATAGCGGTCGAGCACCTCGCGCGGCAGCCCGACCTGGTCCATGCGGCGCTCCAGCTCGGCGGCGTCGAGCGCGGCGCCGCGCGAGCGCAGCAGCTCGCCGACCATCCTGCGGATCTTGCGGGTGGGGTTGAGGGCGCTCATCGCGTACTGCGGGATGAGGGAGACCTCCTTGAAGCGGAAGTCGTTCATCGCCCGGTCGTCGGCGATCGGCAGCTCGCGCCCGTCGAGCACGACCCGGCCGCCGACGTGCCGCATGCGGCCGTCCATGCGGATGAGGGACTTGCCCAGGGTGCTCTTGCCGCAGCCGGACTCGCCGACCAGGCCGAGGATCTCTCCGTCGCCGAGCTCGAAGGACATGCCGTCGAGCGCGCGCACGTCGCCCCTGAGCGTCCGGTAGTGGACCCTCAGCTCGCTGACCTGAAGGCTCATGTCTCCCTCAACTTCGGGTTGAAGACCTCGTCGAGGCCGACGTTGGCGACGTACAGGGCGCCGACGATGGCGGTGATGGCGGCGCCCGGCGGCACGAACCACCACCACATGCCTAACTGGAGCGCGCTCCACTGGTTGGCGTTCTGCAACATCAGGCCCAGCGAGACGCCTTCGGTGGGGCCGAGGCCGATGAAGTCCAGCGACGAGGCGATGAGCACCGAACCGCCGAAGAGCAGGATGAACGTCATGAACAGGTAGGAGCTCATGTTCGGCGCGATCTCCCTGGCGATGATCCGCCCGGTGCCCGACCCGCTCATCCTGGCCAGGTCCACGAACTCGCGGGTGCGCAGCGAGAACGTCTGCGCCCGGATCGCCCGCGCCGCCCACGGCCACTGCGTCAGCCCGATGAACAGGCCCTGCACGGCCACGCTGCGGATGCCCAGGTAGGCGTTGACGATCAGCAGGACGGCCAGGCTGGGGATGACCAGGACGATGTTGGTCAGCATGTTGAGCACCTCGTCCACCAGGCCGCCGACGTAGCCGGCCACGAAGCCGACGACCATCCCGATGACCGCGGCGATGCCGCCGCCGACCACGCCCACGGCGAAGGTGGCACGCAGGCCGTGCACGAACTGGGCGAAGATGTCCTGGCCGAAGGTGGTGGTGCCGAACCAGTGCTCGCCGGTGGGCGGGCTCATCGCCTTGACGCTGTACTCGTTGGGCGCGGCGGCCACGAACAGCGGGCCGATCAGGCCCAGCAGGAGCAGCGCCAGGACGATCGTCAGGCCGGTCATGAGCTTGCCGTTGCGCACCGCGAAGTAGAGCGCCTCGCGCCGGACCGCGGCCCGCTCGCGCGGCACGGCTTCCTGGATCGTCGTCATGCCTGCGCACCCGCCATTCCCGCCCTGGTCCGAGGATCGACCACGACGTAGACGATGTCGATGATGAAGTTGGCGATCAGCACGCCGAGCACGATGAACAGGAACGCGCCCTGGAGGAGGAAGAAGTCCTTGTTCTGGATGGCCTTGAGAATGAGGCTGCCGAGACCCGGGTAGGCGAAGACGATCTCGGTGACCAGCGCGCCGGCCACCAGCACGCCGAGCTGCAGGGCCAGGCCGGTGATCTGGGGCAGGACGGCGTTGCGGAAGGCATATCTGCGGATGAGCCGGGCGGGCGCGCCGAGCGCCGACAGGTAGGTCGAGTAGTCCGACTCCAGCTCATAGATGATCATGTTCCGCATGCCGATCGCCCAGCCGCCCAGCGCCACCAGGAACAGCGACAGGAACGGCAGCGTCCAGTGGTGCAGCAGGTCGAGGAAGAACGTCCACGACAGGTTGGGGCGCATGGAGAAGCTGTAGCCGCCGGCCACCGGGAAGAGCCCGGCGATCACGCCGAGCGCCCAGGCCAGCAGCACCGCCAGCCACATGTACGGCATCGCCGTCAGCACGTAGCCGACCGGCAGGACGGTGTTGTCGAGCAGCTTGCGGCGGGCCGCGTACGCGCCGAACTGGTTGCCGACGACCCAGCTCAGCAGCACCGACGGGACGACCAGCGCCAGCGTGTACGGCACCGCGCCGCCGATCACCTGGCTCACCGGCGTCGGGAACAGCCAGATGCTGGTGCCGAAGTCGCCGCGCAGCAGCGCGCCCCAGAAGTTGGCGTACTGGGTGAGCAGCGGCTGGTCCAGGCCGAAGAGGTTGTTGTAGTAGGCCCGCATCGCCTCGACGGCCTCGGGCTTGGTGACGTTGGCCCGCGCGACCATGCTGGCGACCGGGTCGCCCGGCATGAAGCGCGGGATCATCCAGTTGACCGTGACGGCGACGAAGAACGTCAGCCCGTAGATGAGCAGTTTCCTGCCGAAGTATCGACGCACGTGATCTGTCTCCGTGAGGGCCCCGCTCCCCGGCGCCGGGGAGCGGGGGCTTCGAGGGTCCGGCTAGGAGGCGGCGGGCTGGATCTGGGTGAGGGTCTCGAACCCGCCCAGCTCCAGCCAGTTGCGCCACATCACGGCGGGGGTCTTCGGCGCGCTCCCGGCCTCGGCCGGCCAGTTCTTCCACACCGAGGTGCTGGACTGCGCCCAGAGGCCGTTGTACCAGAGCGGGATCACCGGCAGGTCGTCCAGGTGGATCTGCTGGAGCTGGGAGATGATCTTCTGCATGCCGGCGGTGTCGTCGGTCTTGACCTGGTCGAGCTGCTGGACGAGGTCCCAGGCCTTCTTGTTCTCGTAGCGGCCGAAGTTCACCGTGTTCTGCTGCTTCTGGATCGGCAGCTGGAACAGGTACTCGTAGTACGTGTACGGCGAGTTCGACAGCTGCCGCTCGTTGTTGATCACCAGGTCGAAGTCGCCCTTGCCGCGCTTCTCCACCAGGGCGTTGAAGTCCGGGAAGTCGGGGGTGATCTGGATGCCGGCGGCCTTGGCGCTGGCGGCGATCGAGCGGGCCGACTCCATCCAGTCGGTCCAGCCGGACGGGACGATGAGGGACAGGCTGATCTTGGAGCCGTCCTTGTTCTCGACGTACCCGTCGCCGTCGCCGTCCTTGTAGCCGGCGTCGGCGAGCAGCTTCTTGGCCTTGGCGGCGTCGAAGGCGAAGCCCGACTTCGCGACCACGTCCTGGTCGACGTACTTGTCCCACTGCGGCAGCAGGCCGGTCGGGCTCGCGGCCTTGACGAGGTTGCCGTAGACGCCTTCGACGATCTTCTTGACGTCGATCGAGGAGGCGAGGGCCTTGCGGAAGGCGGGGTCGTCCATCGGCTTTTTGGCGGTGTTGGGCACCAGCCAGGCGGTGTTGGCCGACAGCATGTACGGCGGCTCGTTGTAGTAGGTGGTCAGCCCGAAGTTGCCCTGGACCAGGTTGGCCACGCCGGGCAGGAAGTTGTTGCTGAGGTCGAGGCCCTTCTGCAGCAGCAGGCCCATCGCGACCTCGTTGCTCGGGGTGGCGATGTCGACGATGTAGCGGGGCTTGGGCTCCATGTTGAGCGCGGTCTTGCCCCACCAGTCGTCGCGGCGCTGCAGGGTCACGCGGTCCTGGTCCTTGCTCAGGAACTTGTACGCGCCCGTGCCGACCGGGTTCTCGTTGATCCCGTCCAGGACCTCCTTCTCGGACCGGTCCTTCCAGATGTGCTCGGGGACCATCGTGCGCGTGTAGAGCATGAAGTCCCACTCCTGGTAGTTGGCCGTGGAGAAGGTGAAGCGCGCGGTCTGGTCGTCGACCGCCTCCGCCTTCTGCAGCCAGTTCCACAGGTTGTGGTACGGAATCGTCTCCATCTTGCCGAGCTCGAAGGAGAAGACGACGTCCTTGGCCGTGAACGGCTGCCCGTCGGACCACTTGATTCCGGGGCGCAGCTTGATCTCGTAGGTGGTGTCGTCCGTCCACGAGCCGCTCTCCGCCAGCCAGGGCGTGAGCTTGGCGGCGGTGGTGTCGTAGTGGAACAGCGACTCGTACACCAGGCCCTTGGTGCCGACGGCCGAGTCCCACTCCCTGATCGGGTTGAAGTTGGCCGGCGGGCCCCACTGGGTGCCGGTGGTGTAGAGGGTCTCGCCGCGAGGGAGCTGGTTCGGGTCGGCGTCGGCCGGCGCGCCCTGGCTCTGGCCCTGGCTGGGGGCGGGGCCGGTCGGGGTGGAGGGGCCGCCGCTGCAGGCCGTGACGGCGAGCAGGCCCGCCGCGAGGAGCGGGATGATCTTCCTAGGCCGGTTACGCATCGCTTCTCTCCTTCCTTCGCGTGGGGGCGCGAAGGTTCCTACGAGCACCTACCTGTGGGAGCGCTCCCAAGGCTGACGCCGAACGGGCTCCCGCCGCGAGCGCTGGGGTTTGCTGAACCGGATAAGTACCGCGAACGTAAATTCCACGTGTCGCTCCCGTCAATAGCCGTGACGCTTTCGAGACGTCAGGGACGGGAGCGCTCTCAACCCGCTGCCTAACCGGTTCGGTAACCCGGTTTGGGACAGCCGGAAAGGACCACGCACGGGAGGGCCCCAGAGGGGCGCGGAGCCGCCACAGACGCCCCAAGAGACCCTTTGGTTTACCTGCAACATCACGGAAATGTCGCGAAATGGCTGACAAATGGGTTGCGGCCCCGACAGAATGCCTTGCCATCCAGCGTCCATCGCAACTGGAGGAACCCCCCTATGCGTAGACCCCTTGGGGTCCTTGCCGGCCTGGTGAGCGTCGCCGCCCTGTGCGCGCCGACCACCGCGGCCGAGGCCGCGACCGCGACCACGTCGCAGTCGGCCTGCCGGGTGACCGTCACCAAGCCCAGGCTCAGCGGGAACGCCCTGAAGATCGTCTCCTCGGCCGCCCGCCGCGGCTGCTTCTCCCCCTCCCTCGTACGCGTCCGCATCCTGCGGGCCGTCCCCGGCAAGGACCCGGTCGTCAAGAGCGGCGCCACCAGGAGCGGCCGCCTCAGCGTGGCCCTGGACTGCCGGCCCGGCACGTACTACGCGACCGCCACCGACTACCGCGGCCGTACGGTCAAGTCGCGGGCGGTCCGGCTCACCTGCGACCCGGACTCGGCCACCCCCACCCCGACGCCCACGAGCTCCGCCACCGGCTCCCCGACGCCGACCACCAGCCCGACGACGAGGCCGACCACCAGGCCGACGACCAGGCCGACCACCAGGCCGACGACCAGGCCGACCGCCGGTCCCACCGCGTCGAACCCGCCGGCGACGAACCCGCCCGGCGGCGCCGTGGGCAGCGCGGAGGAGAACGAGGTCGTCAGGCTGGTCAACGCCGAGCGCGCCAAGGCCGGCTGCGGCCCCCTGACGCACGACGCGCAACTGCGCGCGGCGGCCTTCGGCCACTCCGACGACATGGCGAAGCAGAACTACTTCAGCCACACCTCGAAGGACGGCCGGAACTTCACCGACCGCATCCGCGCGGCCGGCTTCACCGGCGGCTCCGCCTGGGCCGAGAACATCGCCTTCGGCCAGTCCTCGCCCGCCTCCGTCATGGAGTCGTGGATGAACAGCCCCGGCCACAAGGCCAACATCCTGAACTGCCGCTACAACCTCATCGGGGTCGGCGCCGCCAAGAACGCCCAGGGCCGCATCTACTGGACGCAGGACTTCGCGGCCCGCTAGGGCAGGGCGAGCGAGGATCGCAGGCGGCGCATCTCGTCCGCGATCCCGGCCAGGGTCCAATGGGCGTTGAGCCCGCTCGGGTTGGGCAGCACCCACACCCTGGCCCCGCCCACCGTCTCCTCCTGCGGCCCGATCCGTGCCTTGGGCCGCAGGAAGGCGGTGCGGTAAGCAGACACGCCCAGCACCGCGAGCGCCTTCGGCGCCAGCCCGGCCACCTTCGCCGCCAGCGCGGCCCCGCCCTCGACCAGCTCCTCCCTCGTCAGCTCCGACGCCTTGGCGCTGGCGCGAGGGGCGAGGTTGGTGATGCCGAGCCCGTACTCGGGGAGCAGGTGCTGCTCGGCGGGCGCGAGCAGCCGGGGCGTGAACCCGGACAGGTGCAGCGCGGGCCAGAACCGGTTGCCCGGCCGGGCGAAGTGGTGCCCGGTGGCGGCGGACATGAGGCCGGGGTTGATGCCGCAGAACACCACGTCGGGCGAGGGACCAAGGACGTCGTCGAGCACGCCACACACTAGCCCGCATTCTCCGGTGGTCGGCCGCGCCGCCCGTCAGCGGCGCCAGTGGCCGCCGCGGCAGACGTACGTGCGCCCGTTGGAGGCGACGCCGACGGCGCCGGGGGTGCCGCAGAAGCCGCCGGGGTGCGCCGCCACGACCGGGGCCGGCTGCTCACGCTTCGGCCGGGTCCGCGGCGCGGCCGTCCGGGTCCGCCGGGGCTCGGAGGTCCGGGCCGAGGTGGTTCCGGTCCGGCGCGGCTCCGGCGTCCGGGTCCGGCGCGGCGCGCGTGCCCCTTTCCCGGGGTCCCGGTCGTCCCGGTCGCGGCTCTTCGTCACCCCGTCGCCGTCGGCGTCGCGGTCGTACCGGTCCGCGATCCCGTCGCCGTCGAGGTCGGCGACGGGCCGGGGAGTGCGCGTGGCGGGAGGCGCGGTCAGGGCGACCGCCGGTGTGCTGTCCGCGGCGGGGTCGCGGCCGGCCGCGTGGCCGCCGAACAGCGCACTGCAGCCGCCGACGACGGCGAGGACGGCCGCGACGAGGCAGCCGCATCCTTTTTTCGCACTGGGCATGGGGGGCTCCCTGGAAGCGACGAACACGAACGGTACGTGTGACGCTGCGTTCCGTAGGAAGGTTGGCCCGGGCAGGCACAATGGTTGGCGCCCCAGGACGGCCGTTATCGGCAGGGGCTAGCCCATGTCCTCAAGTTTGCGGCCCTTCGTCTCTCTGATCCGCCGGAGCACGAAGACGAACGACAGCGCCGCGAAGAGCGCGTACGCCCCATAAGTGAGCGGGAGGTTCCAGGCGGCGAGCGCCGGGAACGACACCGTGATCGCCCAGTTGGCCAGCCACTGCGCCGCGGCGGCGACGCCGAGCGCGGCGGCCCGGATCCGGTTGGGGAACATCTCCCCCAGCAGCACCCACACCACCACACCCCAGGACAGGGCGAAGAACAGCACGAACAGGTTGGCCGCGACGAGCGCGATCGGCCCCTGCGGATCGGGCAGCGTGACCGCGCCGCCCCTGCTCACGCGGGGAGCGCTGAACGCCCACGCCGCCGTGGCCAGCGAGAGCGCCATGCCGGCCGAGCCGATCAGCAGCAGCGGACGCCGCCCGATCCTGTCCACGAGCGAGATCGCGATGAACGTGCCGATGATGTTGATGATCGAGCTGGAGAAGCTGATCAGCAGCGAGTCGCTCTGGTTGATGCCCACCGACTGCCACAGCACCGACGAGTAGTAGAAGATCACGTTGATGCCGACGAGCTGTTGGAAGGCCGACAGCACGATGCCGGTCCACACGATCGGCAGCAGCCCGAGCGCGGGCCCGCGCAGGTCGCGCAGCCCCGGCACCCGCTGGGTGCGCACCACGTGCTGGATCTCGGCGATGCGCGCGTCGAGGTCGACGTCCTCGCCCTCGACCTCGGCCAGCACCTCCCGCGCCCGCCGCGGCTTGCCCGCCATGATCAGGTAGCGCGGCGACTCGGGGATGACCAGCGCGAACGTCAAATAGAGCAGCGCCGGGATCGCGCACGCGCCCAGCATCCACTGCCACGCCTGCAGCAGCCACAGCTGGTTGTTGACCTCGCCGCCCGCCAGCCGCGCGATCACGTAGTTGACGAGCTGCGAGACCGCGATGCCGAGCACGATCGCGAGCTGCTGGAACGAGCCGAGCCGCCCCCGGTAGGCGGGCGGCGCGACCTCGGCGATGTACGCGGGCCCGAGCACCGACGCCATGCCGATGGCGAAGCCCGCGACCACCCGCCACAACGCCAGGTCCCAGATGGCGAACGGCAGCATCTGCCCGATCGAGCTGACCGCGAACAGCAGCGCCGCCACCTGCATCGACCGCGTACGGCCCCACCGGTCGGCCAGCCCGCCACCGACCCAGGCGCCGACGGCCGAGCCCAGCAGCGCGACCGCCACCACGACACCCGTCTCCACCGGACCCACCTGGAAGTGCCGCTGGATCCCGACGACCGCGCCGTTGATGACGGAGCTGTCATAGCCGAACAGGAACCCGCCGATCGCGGCGGCGGCCGTGATGAACACGACGAAGCTCAGGTGCTCCTGATGCGTGTGCTGAGTGGCCATGCAGGTCCTTTCCCCGTCACCGGGAACTACCCGCACGTCAGGGACCCATCGGGGCCCTTACCCAACCTTTAGAGGCGTGGGTCCACCGGCTCGGACTCCAGCGCCAGCACCGCGAAGACCGGCTCGTGCACCCGCCAGGCCGCCTCGCCGTCCGCCAGCCGCGACAGCGCCTCAAGGCCGAGCGCGTGCTCGCGGAGGGCGAGCGAGCGCTTCTTGCCGAGGAAGCGCCTGCGCAGCACGTCCAGAGACTCGGTGTAGTCGGGGCCGTAGATGATGCGCAGGTACTCGCGCCCGCGCACCTTGATCCCCGGCTGCACCCGGCCCGGCGCGTGCACCGCGGGCTTGACCACCATGCCCTCGCCGCCGGCCGCCGTCAGCGACTCCCACCACTCGGTGGCCGCCGCCCGCGACGCGGGCGAGTCGAGGTCGGCGAACACGTGCCGGGTCGGGGCGATCAGCGGTGCGTCCAGCCTGCCGAGCGTGGCCAGGTGCCAGGCGTGCGGCTCCAGCGCCGTGGCCCGTCCCTCGCAGGCCAGAATCTGGAACGGGGCCACCCTGACCCCCTCCAGGCCGTCCACCGGCCAGCAGTAGCGCGCATACGCCTCGCGGAACAGGGCAGCGTTGGAGGAGCGGCGGCGGGTGCGGGCCAGCAGCTCGCCCACATCCAGTCCGCGCCCGGCCGCCGCCTCCAGGGCCGCGACCGCCTCCGGCAGGGCCGCGCGGGCGGCCGCGCCCACCGAGGCGTACTGCCTCCTGATCAGCTCGCCCGCCTTCGCCGACCAGGGCAGCAGCTCGCAGTCGAGCACCACCCAGTCGGAGCCGAGCTCGTCCCACAGCGGCGCGCAGGCCGCCCGCAGCCGCTCGGTCAGCGGTCCGGTGTCGGCGAAGAACGGCCGCCCGGTCCGGGTGTAGACCGCGCCGCACGTGCCGTCGCGCACGCCGAAGCGGGCCGCGGCGGCCTCCGGCGTACGCGCCAGCACCGCCACCATCCGCGAGCCCATGTGCTTCTCCTCGCACACGACCTCGCGCACGCCGGCGGCGGCCAGCTCCTCGAACGCCTCGTGCGGGTGCTCCAGGTAGCCGTCGAGGCGGGAGGTCTCCGGCGGCGCCATCGTCGGCGGCAGGTAGACCAGCCAGCGCGGATCGACCGCGAAGCGGCTCATGACCTCCAGGGCGGCGGCGGCGTTGGACTCGTCGATCCTGATCCGGCCGCCGTGGCGGGTCTCGACGTGCCGGGTGCCGATCACGTCGCCGAGGTCCAGCGTGCCGGGGTCGCGGGCGAGTCCGGTGCCGAGCGGCTTGACGGGTTCGTACCACATCTTCTCCGCCTGGACCTGGACCAGCTCCCGCTCCGGGTAGCGCAGCGCGGTCAGGTGGCCGCCGAAGACGCAGCCGGTGTCGAGGCAGATCGTGTTGTTGACCCACTCGGGCCGCGTCGTGGGCGTGTGCCCGTAGACGACCATGGCGCGGCCGCGGTACTCCTCGGCCCACGGCAGGCGGACGGGCAGGCCGTACTCGTCGGTCTCGCCGGTCGTGTCGCCGTACAGGGCGAACGCGCGCACCCGCTTGGAGGCCCGCCCGTGGTAGGACTCCTTCAGCCCGGCGTGCGCGACCACGAGCCGGCCGCCGTCCAGCCGGTAGTGGCTGAGCAGGCCGTCCATGAACGCCTTCGCCCGCGCCACGAACTCCGGCGGCTGCGCGGCGAGCTGGTCCAGCGACTCCCGCAGGCCGTGGGCGATCCTGACCTTGCGGCCGTCGAGCGCGCGCACCAGCTTCTGCTCGTGGTTGCCGGCCACGCAGAGCGCGGTGCCGGCCTCGACCATGTCCATGACCAGGCGCAGCACGCCCGGCGTGTCCGGGCCGCGGTCCACCAGGTCGCCGACGAACACCGCCGTACGGCCCTCGGGATGCCGCACGCCCTGCCAGCCCAGCCGGGCCAGCAGCGCCTCCAGCTCGGCCCGGCAGCCGTGCACGTCGCCGATGACGTCGAACGGCCCGGTGAGGTGGGTGAGGTCGGACCACGCCTTCTCGTAGCCGACGGCCGCCGCGTCGATCTCCTCGGCGCCGCGCAGCACGTGCACCTTCCTGAACCCCTCGCGGGAGATCCTGCCCATCGAGCGGCGCAGGTCCTTGCGCTGCCGGATCACCACGCCGGGGCCGAAGTCGCGGTCGGGGCGGGCGGCGTTGCGCGCGATCGCCACCTGCTCCGGCACGTCCAGGACGATCGCGTCGGTCAGCACGTGATGCCTCCTGGCCAGCGCGACCAGGCTCTCGCGGGCGCTCTGCTGGACGTTGGTGGCGTCGACGACGGTGAGCAGCCCGCGGGCCAGCCGCACGCCCACGATGTGGTGCAGCAGGTCGAACGCCGCCGGCGTGGCCGCCTGGTCGTTCTCGTCGTCGGCGACCAGGCCGCGGCAGAAGTCGGAGGAGATCACCTGCGTCGGCTTGAAGTGCCGGCGCGCGAACGTCGACTTGCCGCTGCCGGAGACGCCGACGAGCACCACGAGCGACAGCTCAGGAACGCTGATCACGGGTGAACACTCCCATCTGGGTCGGCGGGCCGACCTCCGGGTCGTCGTCGCCGACCGGCTCGAACGCCACCGTGTAGCCGTGCTCGGCCGCCACCCGGCGGGCCCAGGCGGCGAACTCGGCGCGGGTCCACTCGAAGCGGTGGTCGGGGTGGCGCAGGCCGGTCAGGAACGCGTAGCGGACGTTGTACTCGACGTTGGGCGTGGTGACGACGACGTGCCGGGGGCGGGCGTGGCCGAACACGACACGCTCCAGCGCCGCCAGGCGGGGCGGGTCGACGTGCTCGATCACCTCCATGAGCACGGCGGCGTCGTAGCCGGACAGGCGCTTGTCGGTGTAGGTGAGCGCGCCCTGGAAGAGGGTGAGGCGGGCCCGCCTGGCGTCGGGCATGCGGTCGAGGCGCAGCCTGCGGGCGGCGATGGTGAGCGCCAGCGGGGAGACGTCCATACCGGCGACCCGCGTGAACGCCGGACGCGACAGCAGCGCGCCGACCAGCTCTCCCTGGCCGCAGCCCAGGTCGATCACGCTCGTCGCGCCCAGCTCGGTCAGCTTGCCCAGGACCGCCTCCCGCCGCCGCACGCTCAACGACCTGACCTTGACCTCCGGCTCCGCCGCCTTCTCGCTCGCCGCCGCCTCGGCCCCCGTGGCCTCGGCCTCCGCGGCCTCGGCCTCTGCGGCGGCGGCCTCGTCGGCGGCGGTGGCCTCGGGCGGGGCGTCCTCGGCGAGCGCCGGCTCCAGGTGCTCCTCGGTCTCGTCGCCCAGCTCGGCCAGCCGGGCCAGCGCCGTACGCGCCAGGGACCACCGCCGCCCCAGGTAGCGGCGGGTGATGAGCCCTCGCTCCGGATGCCCGCGCAGCCAGCCCTCCCCCGCCCGGATCAGCTTGTCCACCTCGTCGGGCGCGATCCAGTAGTGCTTGCCGTCGTCGAGCACCGGCAGCAGCACGTACAGGTGGTTGAGCGCGTCGGCGACGCGTACGCTGCCGCGCAGCACGAGCCGGACGTAACGGGACTCACCCCACTCGGGGAAACCCTCGTCGAGCGGCAGCGACCGCGCCTCGACCTCCCACCCCAGCGGCTCGAACAGCCGATGGGCCAGGTCGGGCCCGCCCCGGCAGGGCAGCGCGGGCAGCGTCAGCTCCAGCGGCAGCGCCGTGCCCGGCAGCTCGGGCCGGGCCGCGCACCGCCCCGCCCGCGCGGTGCGGAACACCTCGCCGAGCGCCACGGCGAGCAGCGAGGAGGCCGCGTAGGGGCGGTCGTTGACGTACTGCGACAGGCTGAAGTCGGGCGAGCCCTTGCCGCGTGCCCTGGCCAGCGCGACCGGGTCGATCTCCAGCAGCAGCGCCGCCGTGCAGCGCTCCTCGCCCGCCTCCGGGTAGAACACCGTGGCCGTGCCGGACGACTGGCGGAACTCCTGCACGCGCGCTGGGTGCTTGTGCAGGAGAAAGCCCAGGTCGGTGGCGGGCCTCGCGGTGTTCGTGATCGTCAGCAGCACTCTCCCAAGTGTGCAGGAACGCCGCGAAAGCCCGCCATCCGTTTACCTACACGTGCGGCAGCACCTCGGCCGCGATCAGCTCCAGGTGCTCCAGGTCTCCGAGGTCGAGGATCTGCAGGTAGAACCGCTCGGCGCCGAGCTCGGCGAACTGCCCGATCCGCTCGACGACCTCGGCCGGCGTGCCGCACAGGCCGTTCTCGCGCAGCTTGTCGGCGTCCTCGCCGATGGCCGCCGCGCGCCGCTCGATCTCCGCCCGGTCCGCGCCGACCACCGTGGTCTGCGCGGCCGACAGCACGATCTCGCGCCCGGCCTCCTCGCACGCCCGGCGCACCCGGTCGTACGCCGCGCCGGTGTCGGACAGCGAGCGGAACGGCACGTTGTACTCGTCGGCGTACGTCGCCGCGAGGCGCGGCGTGCGCTTGGCGCCGAACCCGCCGACGATGATCGGCGGCCGGGGCCGCTGCGCCGGCTTGGGCAGCGCGGGCGAGCCGGCCAGGCGGTAGTAGCTGCCCTCGAAGGAGTAGCTCTCCTCCGCCGTCCACAGGCCGGTGATGATCTCCAGCTGCTCCTCGAACCGGCCGAAGCGCTCGCCGACGGGCGGGAACGGGATGCCGTACGAGGTGTGCTCGGCGTCGAACCACCCGGTGCCGAGGCCCAGCTCCACCCGCCCGCCGCTCATCTGGTCCACCTGCGCCACGCTGATCGCCAGCGGCCCCGGCAGCCGGAACGTGGCCGGCGACACCAGCGTGCCCAGCCTGATGGCCGAGGTCTCCCTCACCAGGCCCGCCAGCGTGACCCACGCGTCGGTCGAGCCGACGCCGGGGTCGCCCGCGCCGATGCGCTGGTAATGGTCGGACCGGAAGAACGCGTCGAAGCCCAGCCGCTCGGCGGCCTGGGCGACGGAGAGCAGGTCGTCATAGGTGGCGCCCTGCTGGGGCTCGGTGAAGATCCTCAGCTTCATGTCAGCCATTATCAGCGCACATCGGACGCAAACCGGAAAGGGGCCACGTCGCGTCGCCCCGCTTGCTAGCGTTCACTCCAGCGCCCTACGTAGCCGATCGAACACGGGGAGTGCTCTATGCCGCGGCACCAGAGGGAGCCGGGCCTGCTCCCCCGCCCTCTCGCCATCCTCGCGGGGCTGGCGCTCGTGGCCGCCACCGTCGTCGCGGTCCGGCTGCTGCCGCCCGCGAGCGCCGTCGCCACGTCCCCGCCGCCCGCGCCGCACGGCTCCCGGGCCGCACCCCTCGGCCGGCACACGCCGGAGCTCTCCGCCGCGGTCGCCGAGTCGCCGCTGCCCGCCTTCGAGAGGCCCGGTCTCGTGGGGCCCGGCTTCCTGGGGCCCGGCTTCGTGGAGTACGTCGACACCGCCGCCGACAGCGAGTTCGACCTGCCGGCCGCGGCCCTGCGCACCGGCGTGCTCCACTACCTGCTCGGCCACCTCGTCGCGGGCGGCGCCGACGGCTGCTCCCCCGCCTGGGCCGGCCCGGGCGGCACGCTCATGGACCCCGGCGTCAACGAGGTGGCCAACAGGATCGGGCGGCTCAGGGCGCTCGGCGGCGACGCCGCTCCGTCGTTCGGCGGCGCGGGCGGCGCCGACCCGGCCGCCCGCTGCGCCGAGCCGCGCGCGCTCGCCGCGGCCTACCGGCGGGTGGTGGGCGCCTTCGACGTCTCCGCCGTCGACTTCGAGCTGCCGGCCGGGGGCGAGAGCGCCGCGACGGCGGCGCGCCGGGCCCGCGCGCTCCGGGTCCTGCAGCGGGAGCGGCGGCTGCAGGTCAGCTTCACCGCGCCGCTCACGGCGTCCGGGCTGAAGGCGTCCTGCGTCGCGGCGCTGAAGGCCGCCCGTCAGGCCGGGGCCGAGGTCGGCACGGTCAACCTGCTGGCCGGGCTGGAGCCGCGAACGGCCCCCTCCGGCCGGCTGTCCCGGCTCGCCGACGCCGTGCGGCTGGCCGAGGCGCAGATCGCCCGCGCCCAGGCGACGGCGGAGCAGGACGGCGCCTGGCGGCACGTCGCGCTGACGCTCGTGCTCGCCGACGGGTCCGAGCTGAGCGAGCAGGACGCCCGCACCCTCTCCGCGTACGCCGTCCGCCACGGCCTCGCCTGGCTGTCCCTGCGCGGGGCCGAGCCCGATGAGGAGGCCGCGGCCGTTCTGCGCGGGGCCGTACCCTGACTATAGGATCCCCTTACCGTCACAATTCCAGGCAAGGGGGAGGGGGCGATGGCGGCTCGTCCTGAGACGGCCCGGAAGATCCTGATCTACTGGATGGACGGCGTCGTGGCGCTGATCGCCGTCATCACCGTGGCGTTCACCGTCGGCCGGAGCATGGCGGGCGCTATCTCACCTCTCCACGCCGCGGTCACCGTCACCTGCCAGCTCGGGCTGTGCGCGCTGTTCCCCGTCCTCCTCAGGGAAGCCTTCGACCACCGGCCGCGTCCCACCTGGAAGCTGGCGCTCGCGGGGGCGTTCGCGCTGACCGCGACGCTGCTGCGCCCGACCACCCTCGACAACACCTCGCCGTGGATCGAGGTGGGCACGCTGTGGCTCGCCGCCGCCGCGCTCTACCTGTCGCCCCGGGCGATCGCCTGCCTGTCGGTGGCGGTGGCCGGGCTGCTCACCGTCCACGGCACGCTCGTGCACGGCCAGAGCTGGCCCGGCGTCCTGATCAGCTTGATGATCAACTTCGCCTTCATGGTCCCGGCCATGCTCCTGTGGCGCTGGCTCTGGTGGATCATCAGGGACGCCTCCAACGCCCGCGAGGCGCGGGCCCGGCTGGCGGTCGCCGAGGAACGGCTGCGCTTCGCCCGCGACCTGCACGACCTGCTCGGCCACAGCCTGGCGGTGATCACGCTCAAGAGCGAGCTGGCCGCCAAGCTCGCCACCAAGGACGCCGGGCGGGCGCTGACGGAGATGACCCAGGTCCGGGCGCTGGCCGGCGACTCGCTGGCCGAGGTCCAGCAGGCCGTGCACGGCTACCAGCACCTCGACCTCGACCAGGAGGTGGCCGGGGTGCGGGCCGCGCTGGAGGCGTCCGGCACGCGGTGCGATGTCCACGTACGGGCCGACGGGCTCGGACCGGCCGCGCGGGCGCTGCTCGCGTGGGTGGTGCGCGAGGGCGGCACCAACGTGCTCAAGCACAGCAGGGCCACCCATTGCGGCATCACGATCGACGGCGGCCTGCTGGAGATGCGCAACGACGGGGTGGCGCGCGGCGCGGCCCCGCCGCCGGGCAGCGGCCTGCGCGGGCTGGCCGAGCGGCTGGTCGCCGCGGGCGGCACCCTGTCGGCCGCGCCCACGGCGACCGGCGAGTTCCTGCTGCGCGCGTCCGTACCGGTCGTGGGCGAACAACCGGCCCGGGAGGCGGTGCCGGCATGACACCCCCCTCGAAGACCGACCCGACGGCCCCAGAGGCCGGCCCGACGGTCACGCCAGCAGACCCGGCGGGCGCGGCGGTCGGGGTCGGGGGGCGGGCGTGGCCGTTGCGGCGGCTGCGTACGGCGAGCAAGCTCGACAAGGTCCGCTGGGTGATCGTCTACTCCACCGACCTGGTGACGCTGCTCAGCCTGATCGGCCTCTACACGCTCTACCTCCAGTGGCAGGCGGGCATGCTCCCCGTCCTGGCCGCCGGTGCGGCCGTCCTGCTGGTGGTCTTCTTCGTGATCTGCCTGCGGCCGTTCCGGGTGGCGGTGCGCGGCGGGCCGCGGCCCACGAAGCTGCTGGCGGTGAGCGGCGGGATCGCGCTGCTGCTGGCCGTCGTGGCCGTGGTGTGGGCGCTTCCGTCCTGGCTGGGGGCGCTGACGCCGTTCGTCCGCAAGCGCACGATCGCCCTCGCCTCGACCGGCATGATCGTGGCGCTCGCCCTGATCGGGTCGCTGTCCGGGGCGAGGCTCGCGGACGTCCTGGCGCTGGTGCTGGTGATGACGTTCCTGACGGTGCTCTCGGTCGTCGCGACGTGGGCCAACCTGCGGCTGTGGCGGCTGGCCCAGGAGGCGCACGAGGGCGAGGAGGCGCTGGCCAGGCTCGCGGTCTCGGAGGAGCGGCTGCGCTTCGCCCGCGACCTCAACGACCTGCTCGGCCAGAGCCTCACCGACGTGGCCGCCCGCGCCGGGCACGCCGAGGAGCGGCTGCCCCTGGATCCGGAGGCGGCCGCGGCCGAGATGTTCGAGGTGCGCGACCTCGCCCGGCGTTCGCTGCGCGAGGTGCGCGCGGTCGTCCAGAACTACCGCGCCCTCGACCTGGACGAGGTCCTCGCCAGCGTACGGGCGGTGCTGGAGGCGGCGGGCGTGCGCTGCGCCGTGCGCGCCGACACGGCGGCGCTGTCCCCCGAGAGCCGCACGCTGCTGGCCACGGTCGTCCGCGAGGGCACCACCAACGTGCTCAAGCACAGCCGAGCCGAGCGCTGCGAGATCAGGATCGAGAACGGCGTGCTGGAGATGTCCAACGACGGGGTGAGCGGCCCGGTGGGCCGGCACGCGCCCAACGGCCTGGCGGGACTGGCCGAACGGGTGCGCGCGGCGGGCGGCAGCCTGGAGGCGGCGCCCACGCCCGAGGGCCGTTACCTGCTGCGGGCGGCGGTGCCCGCGTGAGCCGTGGGGAGAGAACATGACCATCCGCGTGCTGCTCGCCGACGACGAGCACCTCGTCCGTGGCGCCATCGCGGCCCTGCTGGACCTGGAGGAAGGCATCCAGGTGATCGCCCAGGTCGGCCGGGGTGACGAGGTCGTCGCCGCGGTGTCCGAGCACCGGCCCGACGTGGCCGTGCTCGACATCGAGATGCCCGGCATGGACGGTCTGAGCGCGGCTGAGCAGATCAGCGCCCAGTGCAAGATCGTCATACTGACCAGCCTGGGCCGGCCCGGCTACCTGCGCCGGGCCATGGCGGCGGGCGTGGGCGGCTTCCTCGGCAAGGACGCCTCCGCCGAGGAGCTCGCCATGGCGATCCGCAAGGTCCAGGGCGGCGGGCGCTACCTCGACGCCGAGCTGGCCGCGGCGGCCATGGCGGCCGGCGACAGCCCGCTGACCGACCGCGAGCGCGACGCCCTGCGGCTGGCCGGCGACGGCGCGACGATCTCCAAAATCGCGGGCGAGCTGCACCTGACCGAGGGCACGGTGCGCAACTACCTGTCGAGCGCGATGACCAAGCTCAACGCCCAGAACCGGCTGGAGGCCATCCGCACGGCCCAGCGCATGGGCTGGCTCTGACCCCACCCCCCTGCACGACGGGCGGGGCGGGGGCGGGGGTCAGTGCTGGGAGAGCAGGTGGGCGAGCTCCTGCTCGACCTCCTGGTTGGCCACGAAGAGCAGCTCGTCGCCCGCCTCCAGCGGGTCGTCCGCCGACGGCACCAGCACCCGCCCCTCGCGCAGGATCGCGACCAGCGCGGAGTCGACCGGCCACGGCACCGCGCCGGCCCGCTGCCCGACGACGGGGGCGTCCTCGGCCAGGGTGAGCTCGACGAGGTTGGCCTGGCCCTGCCGGAACGTCATGAGCCGCACCAGGTCGCCGACGCTGACCGCCTCCTCCACCAGGGCGCTCAGCAGGCGCGGGGTGGAGACGGCGACGTCGACGCCCCACGACTCGTTGAACAGCCACTCGTTGTTGGGGTGGTTGATGCGGGCCACCACGCGCGGCACGCCGTACTCGGTCTTGGCCAGCAGCGACACCACGAGGTTGACCTTGTCGTCACCGGAGGAGGCGACCACGACGTTGCAGTTGTTGAGCCCGGCCTCGTCGAGGGAGGCGATCTCGCAGGCGTCGGCGAGCAGCCATTCGGCCCGCGGCACGCTGTCGATCTTGATGGCGCGGGGGTCGACGTCGATGAGCAGGACCTCGTGACCGTTCTCCAGCAGCTCCGCGGCGATGGAACGCCCGACCGCGCCCGCTCCGGCGATGGCGACGCGCATCAGTCATCCCCCTCCGGCGCCCCGGCGAGCGCCTTGTTGATCCGGTCCATGTCGTTCTCGGCGGCGATGACGTGCAGCACGTCGCCCTCCTGCACCACGGAGTCCCGGGTGATGGTGAGCGCCTCGCCCATGCGGTTGATGAACGCGGCACGGGCGCCGACGCGCTTCTCCACGTCGATGACGCGGGTGCCGATCCACGACGGGTTGACCGCGACCTCGGCGAGCACGACGGTGCCCGTGGGGTCGCGCCACAGCGGCTCGGCGCCCTCCGGCAGGATCCGGCGCATGATCTGGTCGGCGGTCCAGCGGACTGTGGCCACCGTGGGGATGCCCAGGCGCTGGTAGACCTCGGCCCGGCGCGGGTCGTAGATGCGGGCCACGACGTTGTCGACGCCGAACGTCTCGCGGGCCACCCGCGCGGAGATGATGTTGGAGTTGTCGCCGCTGGAGACGGCCACGAACGCCGCCGCCGACTCGACGCCGGCGTCGGTGAGCACGTCGCGATCGAAACCGACCCCGGTCACCCGGCGGCCCCGGAACCCGGCCCGCAGCCGCCGGAACGCCTGTGGGTCGCGGTCGATGATGGCGACGGAGTGGCCGTTGTCCTCGAGGATGTGCGCGAGGGTCGATCCCACACGGCCACACCCCATGATCACAATATGCATGTCCCCCCGCATGGTCGCGGTCGGCGGTTGCTCAGACTCCAGTATGGCGGTATGGGGGAGCACCTCGTTTAAGCCGTACGTCTGGGGCTAGCATCTCGTTACGTGGCGAAGGTAACGGATCTTGTCAAACGCTTGCTCGTGGGGCGCGCCCTGCGCAGCGGGCAGCTCCACGAGCAATTGCTCCCCAAACGGGTCGCCCTGCCGGTCTTCGCCAGTGACGCGCTCTCCTCCGTGGCCTACGCCCCCCAGGAGATCCTGGTCATCCTGTCGCTGGCCGGCGTCTCCTTCTACGCCTACAGCCCGTGGATCGCCGCCGCCGTCGTCGTGGTGATGCTCACGGTGGTCGCTTCCTACCGGCAGAACGTGCACGCCTATCCCAGCGGGGGCGGCGACTACGAGGTGGCGACCACCAACCTCGGCAAGAACGCCGGTCTCACGGTGGCCAGCGCGCTGATGGTCGACTACGTGCTGACCGTCGCGGTCTCCGTCGCCAACGGCGTCGACTACGTGGGCGCCACCATCCCCATCGTGGGCCAGCACAAGCCGGCCGTCGCCATCGCCATCGTCGTCCTGCTCACCGTGGTCAACCTGCGCGGCATCCGCGAGTCCGGGGTCGCCTTCGCCATCCCCACGTACGCGTTCATGATCGGTGTGCTGCTGCTGATCCTCGTGGGCGGGTTCCGGCTGCTGGTGCTGGGCGACGAGCTGCACGCCCCGAGCGCGGCGTTCACCATCCGGCCCGAGCAGACCGACCTGACGGCCTTCGCCGCGGCCTTCCTCATCCTGCGGGCCTTCTCCACCGGCTGCGCGGCCCTCACCGGCGTCGAGGCCATCAGCAACGGCGTGCCCGCCTTCCGCAAGCCCAAGAGCAAGAACGCCGCCACGACGCTGCTCATGATGGGCCTCGTGGCCATCACGATGTTCGGCGGCATCATCGCGCTCGGGCTGGCCTCGGGCGTGAAGGTGGCCGAGCCGTCCGTGGTGGCGGAGGACCTGATCCGGCCGGACGGCACGCCGGTCGGCCCCGGCTACTACCAGCAGCCGATCATCTCGCAGGTGGCGGACGCGGTGTTCGGCGGCGGCTCGCTGCCCTTCGTGGTGATCTCGGCGGTGACCGCGCTCATCCTGTTCCTGGCGGCCAACACGGCCTTCAACGGCTTCCCGGTGCTGGGCTCGATCCTGGCCCAGGACCGCTACCTGCCGCGCCAGCTCCACACCCGGGGCGACCGCCTGGCCTTCTCCAACGGCATCATCATCCTGGCGGCGGGCGCGTGCCTGCTGCTGTGGGGGTTCAACGCCGACGTCAGCCGGCTGCTCAACCTCTACATCGTCGGCGTCTTCGTCTCGTTCACGCTCAGCCAGACCGGCATGGTCATCCACTGGACCCGCCACCTGCGGACCGAGCGGGACCTCAGGCTCCGCCACCAGATGCACCGCTCGCGGGTGATCAACTTCTTCGGCGCGGTCATGACCGGGCTGGTGCTGATCGTCGTGCTGCTGACGAAGTTCATGGTCGGGGCGTGGATCGTGGTGATCGCGATGCCGATCCTGTTCCTCATGATGAAGGGCATCCGGCGCCACTACGACAACGTGGCGGCCGAGTTGGAGATCGACGAGGACTACGAGCCGGCCATGCTGCCCGCCCGAAACCACGCGATCGTGCTCGTCTCGAAGATCCACAAGCCGACGATGCGGGCGCTGGCCTACGCCCGCGCCACCCGGCCGTCCTCCCTGGAGGCCGTCACCGTGGGCGTGGAGGGCGAGGAGGCCCGCCAGCTCCAGGAGGAGTGGGAGCGGCGCGGCATCCCGGTGCCGCTGAAGATGCTCGACTCGCCCTACCGGGAGATCACCCAGCCGATCCTCGACTACGTCAGGACGCTACGGCGGCGCTCGCCGCGCGACGTCGTGACGGTGTTCATCCCCGAGTACGTCGTCGGCCACTGGTGGGAGCACCTGCTGCACAACCAGAGCGCGCTGCGGCTGAAGGCGCGGCTGCTGTTCAAGACGGGCGTCATGGTCACCAGCGTGCCGTGGCAGCTCCACTCCTCCGACCGGCTGACGGGCCGGCGGGAGCCGTTCGCGCCGGGCGCGGTGCGCCGCCCCGGGCAGGTCAAGGACGACGAGATCACGACGAGCTGAGCAGCGCCCGCAGCCGTACGTTGTCCGCGGCGTCCCAGCCGGGCGGCGCCGCCACGGCCGCCCAGGCGTCGACGACGTTGGCGTTGTAGCGGTGCCCGTGGCCGGGCGGCACCGACAGCGCCGAGGTCATGTCCACCAGCACCTGCCAGAACGTCACCAGCGGGAACCAGTTCATCTGCGGGTTCACGCCGGGCCCGCGCTCGCCCTCCAGCCAGGCGGGCCGGCGCAGGATCAGCGCGGGCGTCCACCAGACGACGGGGTCGGAGGCGTTCTGCAGGTAGACCACGCGCGGCCTGGCCCAGGGGCCCGGCGGGCGGTAGAGGTCGCCGGGCGTCTGGGCGAAGCGGACGGTGCGGCCCTCCTCGTACACCGGCCGCCACACCGGGCTGCCCGGCTCCCTGCCGACGGTGACCTCGCGCCAGATGGGGTTGGCGTTGGGCGGGCCGACGAAGACCGCGCCGTCGGTGCGGGCCGCCAGGTCGCCGAGGTCGTGGAAGGCGTTCTCCAGCGCGTAGGAGCCGAGGCTCTCCCCCGCCAGCACCAGCTTCGGCCGGCCGTCCGCGGGCAGCTCGGCCCAGCGGGCGCGCACCGCCTCGAACAGCGCCCGCCCCGCCCTGGCCGCCCGCTCCCTGTCCACCATGAACGACACCCAGCTCGGCAGGTACGAGTACTGCACGGCGACCGTGGCGGAGCGGCCGTCGTACATGTGCTCCAGGGCGGAGGGGATGCTCGGGTCCACCCATCCGGTGCCGGTGGTGCCGAGCACGGCGAGCACCGGCCGCCGGAAGGCCCCGGTGCGTTCCAGCTCGCGCACCGCGAGAGCCGCCTGCGCCTCCGGGGTGGGGGCGGCTTCGAGGCCGACGTACACGCGGATGGGCTCGCCGGCGGGGTGGCCGGAGAAGGCGGTGAGGCGGGCCGCGGTGGGGGCGCTGGCGACGAAGGTGCGCCCCTCCTTGCCGAGCGTGTCCCACGCGACGAGCGAGCCGGGGCCGCCGGACACGAGGCTCGTCGCGGGCCGCCGCACGCCGGGATCGGTGCCCTGGTTGGCAACCGAGGACACGTCGCTCACCCGGGCGACGAACGCCGAGAACAGCACGTCGTCGGCGAACACCGCGACGAGGACGGCGACGAGCAGCACGCCGATCGCGCGCCCCACATAGACGGGCACGAACCGGCCGAGCCAGCCGATGAGCTTGCGGCCGCCGAGGCGTACCAGCCGGGCGAGCAGCAGCCCCAGCGCGAACAGCACCACCGCCACCGCCAGGATGAGCGGCGAGAACCAGGTGATGCGGGTGTCCATGCCCATGAGCGCGCGCAGGTCGCGCTGCCAGTCGTGGCTGTACCAGAGCGCCACCAGGCTCAGGGCCGCGCCGCCGCCGATCAGGGCCTGCCAGGCGAGGCGGCGCGTGCGTTCGGGCGGGCGGTAGGGGATCAGCGCCCGGCCGAGCGCCCCGATCACGGCGCCGACGCCGTAGCCGATCAGGGCGGTGACCGCGGTCATCACCCCCTGGTAGGTCCAGGTGCGGGGCAGCAGCGAAGGCGTGAGCGAGGCGCAGGCGAACAGGGTGCCCAGCAGGACTCCCCCGAAGCCGGGCCACCGCCGCACCACCCGAGCCGTGTCCACGACGACCAACAGTAGTGGATCAATTCCGAGAGTAGTGTGCCAGGTCAGGGCATAGGGTGTGGCATGTGGAACAGGCATCTCTGGAGCTGACGGTCGGTCCGGTCGCGCACGGCGGCTGGTGTGTGGCGCGACACGAAGGACGGGTGGTGTTCGTCCGGCACGCGCTGCCGGGTGAGCGGGTGATCGCCGAGGTCACCGAGGAGAGCGCCAAGTTCCTGCGCGCCGACGCGGTGAAGATCCTGGACCCCTCGCCCGACCGCGTGGTCCCGCCCTGCCCGTACGCGGGGCCGGGCCGCTGCGGCGGCTGCGACTGGCAGCACGCCACCCTGGACGCCCAGCGGCGGCTCAAGGCGCAGGTGGTGGCCGAGCAGCTCCAGCGGCTGGCCGGCATCGAGCGTGAGGTCGTGGTCGAGGAGGTGCCGGGCGCGCCCGACGGCCTCGGCTGGCGCACCCGCGTGCAGTTCGCCGCGCTGCCCGGCGGCGAGCTGGGCTTCCGCAGGCACCGCTCGCACGAGATCGAGCCGGTCGACGCCTGCCTGATCGCCCATCCCGAGGTGGAGGCGGTCGGCGCGGAGTCCCACACCTGGGCGGGGGCGGCCGGGGTCGAGGTGATCGCCTCCTCCGGCGGCGAGCGGGCCGTGGTCGTGAGGCCCAGGCCGCGGCGCAGCGTGACCGTGCCCGACCTCGACGCGCCCGCCTCGATCCTGCTCGACCAGGGCAAGGGCCGCACCGAGCCGCGGCGCGGCTCAGGGGTGCTGCACGAGCAGGTGGGCGAGCGCGGCTTCCGGGTGATGGGCAGCGGCTTCTGGCAGGTGCACCCGGGCGCGGCGGAGACCCTGCTGGACGCGGTGCTGGCGTACGCGGCGCCGGAGCCCGGCGAGTGGGCGCTCGACCTCTACTGCGGGGTGGGGCTGTTCGCGGCGGGCCTGGCCGAGGCGGTGGGGCCCGAGGGCGCGGTGTTCGGCCTGGAGTCCGAGGCCGCCGCCGTCCGTGACGCCCGCGCCAACCTGCGCGACCTGCCGCAGGCCCGGGTGGAGCGCGGGCGGGTGGAGGAGGCCCTGGACCGCTTCCAGATCGAGCGCGCCGACCTCGTCGTGGTGGACCCGCCGCGGGCGGGCCTCGGCCGCGAGGTGGTGGAGCGCGTCGCCGCGCTGGAGGCCGCGCGCATCGTCTATGTCTCCTGCGACCCGGCGACTTTCGCCCGCGACCTCAAGTGGCTGGCCGAGCGCGGCTACACGCTGTCGGCCCTGCGGGCGTTCGACGCCTTCCCGATGACCCACCACGTGGAGTGCGTGGGCCTGCTCCAGCGCGCCTGACCGAGCTGGGCTGGTCAGGCCGCGGCTGGGGGTTTGATGGGGGTGCGTCCGCGGCCGAGCACCCAGAGCATCGCGGCCAGCGCCGCGACCTGCAGCGGCCACCCCATGACGATCTTGGCGAAGCCGAGCGCCGCCACCGCCTCGTCGCCGCCGCCGAACAGATAGACCGGCCCCTGCACCGCCACCCGCACCGCGCACGGCAGCATGAGCAGCCAGGTGAGGCGGGTGCAGAGGCGGACGATGCCGGGATCCTTGTGCCAGGCGGTGGGATCGCCGGTGACCGAGCCGATGAGGAAGCCCACCACCGGCCATCGGGCGACGATGGAGACGAGCATGCCCACCATGTAGCCGGCGTTCCACAGGATGCCGGGCAGGAAGTAGTCCTTCGCGTCGCCGGTGCGGCTGGCGAAGAACGCCCCGATCGCGATGCCGATCAGGCTGTTGATGACGAACTGCGGCGTGGACCGCTGCACGACCCGGGCCACCAGCAGCAGCACCGCCAGCGCGACGCTGACGATGAGCGACGTCTTCAGCTCCTCGGTGACGATCCAGCACACCGTGAAGGCGATCGTCGGGACCGCCGCCTCGATGATGCCGCGCACGCCGCCGAACGCCTTGGCGAGCTGCGCTCGCACCGCCGCCTCGACGGTGTCGTGGGCGACCTCTTGTGCCTCAGCACTCACCTGATCAACTCCCTGGCCGGAGCTCGTATCGCGGATTGAACATCACCTTGCGGCCGTCCTGCATGCTGACCAGACCCTCGGCCTTGACCGTGCGGCCCGGCTCGATGCCGGCGATCTTGCGGCGGCCGAGCCAGACCAGGTCGATCACGTCGGACCCGTCGTAGAGCTCGGCCTCCAGCGCGGGGGCGCCGCCCCTCGGACGCAAAGTCACGGTACGTAGCGTACCCGCCACGCAGAAGCGCCTGCGCCCGCCGCACGACACGATCGGGGTCGCGCCGACCTCGTCGGCGTCCTCCCGTAGTTCCTGGGCCTCGATCTCCGACTGGGGAGACGCCAGTCGTGCGAAGAACCCACGCAATCCCCCGCGTTTCGCGGGCTCTGCCGTACTCATGATGCCTCAGCCTACGTGATGTCAGCTCTCAGCGAATCTCACTGATCTCCGGCCCCCGTTTGAACGGGTTGAGCCCGGGGCGCTCGTCCACCTGGTCGCCGCTCCCCTGCTCGTTGGGCCGGCGCAGCGGGATGGGCTCCTCGCGGGCCATCGGCTCGTCGCCGCGCACCACGACGACGTCCTTGATGAAGTCGACGAACGCGCCGGCGACGGCCTCGTCGTGCGCGCCCTCTCCGGAGATCACCGCGAGCAGGAACCAGCGCGGCCCGTCGATGCCGAGGTAGCGGGCCGGGCGGCTGCCGCCGTCGACCCTGAGCTCGCCATCCAGCTCGGTGCCGAACGGGCCCTCGCGCTCCTCCAGGTCCTTCGCCTGCGCGCGGATCTTGGTCTTGACCTCGTCCCACAGGCCGGAGCTGCGCGGCGCGGCCAGCGCCTGCAGCTGCAGCGTGCTCTCCCCGCTGATCACGACGACGCCGACGTGCTGGTCACCGACCGAGGCCAGACGTACGTCGAAATCGGGGTTGTGCGGCAGCCGGAGGCCGCCGAGGTCGATGCGTTCGGTGTCCGGATGGGGCTCGTCGGCGTCCCATGGACCGGACTCGCGCGTGGGGGCGGCCTGCTCCTGCTCGGCCGCCACATCCGGCTGCTCACGACGACGACGTCGGAACACTTTCCTCACTCTCCCTGATAGTGCTGCTGGAGGGGCCTTCAGCGCCCCGTCGAACCGAATCCGTTGGCGCCGCGCACCGAGCCGGGCAGTCGCTCGACCTCGTAGAAGGCGGCGCGCTCGACCCGCTGGATCACCAGTTGGGCCACCCGGTCACCCCGCCGGAGCCGGAACGGCTCCTTGGCGTCGGTGTTGATCAGCGTGACCCTGATCTCGCCGCGGTAGCCGGCGTCGACCGTGCCCGGCGCGTTGACCAGGGTGACGCCGTGCTTGGCCGCGAGGCCGGAGCGCGGGTGCACGAAGGCCGCGTAGCCGCCGGGCAGGGCGATCGCCACCCCCGTGCCGACCACGGCCCGCTCGCCCGGGGCCAGCTCGACGTCCTCGGCCGCGTAGAGGTCGGCGCCCGCGTCACCCGGATGGGCGTAGGACGGCGGCGGCAGCTCGGCGTCGAGCCGCTGGATCAGAACCTCCACGTCGGTCACGGATTCACCTCGAAGTCCTGGTGTTCGGCGGCGATGGCGGCCAGATCGCCGTGCTCGGCGAAGTGCTCCATGCTCACCTCGATGAACAGCGCCGCCGCCCGGACGGCGACCGGCCCGTCTGGGGCGCCGATGCGCCCCTCAGCCTCAAGGTACGCCTTCCGCCCTGCGATGCCGTTGCACCAGGCACGCAGGTGGAGTGTCGTGCCGACGGGAACGGGGAGAAGGTAGTCGGTCTCCAGCCGTCCCGTGACATACGGCTTGTGGAACAGGTAGACCGACATTCCGATGACCTCGTCCATGGCGGCGGCCAGCACGCCGCCGTGCGCCAGCCTGGGCGCGCCCTGGTGTGCCTCGCCCACCGTGAACTCGGCCTCGACGGTGGCGCCGTCGGGGGTCCTGGCCTTGAGGTGCAGGCCGGTGGGGTGCTCGGTGCCGCAGCCGAAGCAGTGGCCGTAGTGGGAGCCGAGGGCGGCGCCGGGCCGTGGGGCTCCCGGCGGTGCCGGGGGCGCGGCGGCGCCGGGCGGTGGGGTGGTCAGGGAGGAACGGGTCACGGGTGACGAGGTTACTCGGTGTTCGCGCTCCGCTAGTCCGCCACGGGAGCGGCGGCCGGGTCGGGGCCCGGCTCGCTGTCCGGTTCGCCCTGCTCCTGCCCGGATGGGGGTGGCGGCAGGGCCGGCTGCTGGTGCCGCAGCTCGGGCAGTGCCCGGTAGATGACGGCCGCGACCGGCACCGCCACGGCGGCCCCCGCGATGCCCGCCAGGATGCCGCCGATGGCCAGCACCAGGATGATCGCCAGCGGGTGGAAGTTGAGCGCCCGGCCGACGATCAGCGGCTGCAGGACGTGGTTCTCCAACTGCTGCTCGACGATGAGGATGCCGAGGAAGACCAGCGCGAGCACGAGGCCCTTGGCGCCGAGCGTGACCAGCGTGGCCACGGTGCCGGCGAAGAAGATGCCGACGATCGGGATGAAGCTGGCGAAGAAGATCAGCACCGCGAGCGGCGCCCACAGCGGCACGCCCATGCCGGCCAGCACGATGCCCATGATCACGCCGTGCACGGCGGCCACCGCGACCGTGCCCTGCACGTAGTGGGAGAGCGTGGTCCACGCCGCCCGCCCGGCCCGGTCGATCCGCGGCGAGACGTCGCCGAAGCCCTTGAGCACCCATGCCCAGATGCGCTCGCCGTCCTTCAGCAGGAAGAAGGTCACGAACAGCAGCAGCACGATGGACGCCAGCACCTCGAAGGCCACCGCGCCCGCGCTCAGCACGGTCGTCGTGATCGCCTGCCGCTGGGTGTTGACCATGGTGGCGATCTCGTCGACGTAGGCGGTGATCTGCGTCTGCTGCAGGTGCAGCGGGCCGGTGATCAGCCAGTCCTGGACGTCTCTCGCGGTCGCCTGCACCTGCTGGACCAGGTTGGGGAACTCCTCGCCGGCCCGCGCGCCGACCAGCCAGCCGGTGCCCGCCAGCACGGCCAGCGCGACCAGCATGGTGACCCACGTGGCGTAGATCGGCCGCATGCCCGCCTGGCGCAGGCTGTTGGTGAGCGGATAGAGCAGCGCGGTCAGCAGCAGCGCGACGGCCACCGGCAGGGCCACGAACGTGAGCCTGGCGATGATGAGCGCGAAGAAGTAGACGACCACGCCGACGAGGATCAGGCACACGCACCAGGCGGCCATCTTGGCCAGCGTGGGCGGCACGAGCTTGGTGGGGCGGTCGGGCAGCACGTGTTCAAGACTGTCACGTCCGGGCGGCAAGTGCGCACCCTCTGCGCCTCCGGATCGGGCGCGCAGATCAGACCGCCGTGCACCAAGACGCACAGATCGGGCCTGGGCAACCGCCGGAGCGCGTGTCACCGTCATGGTCATGAAGGCCGTGGCGATTCTCACCCTGGCTCTGCTCGCGCCCCTCACCGTCGCGCCCGCCCCCGCGCGGGCCGCCGCTCACGGCGCGCTGGAGCTGGAGGTGCTCTCCAGCCGTCCCGACCAGGTGAGCGGCGGTGACGCGCTCGTCAGAGTACGCCGCCCGAAGGGCACGAAGGTCAAGGTCCTCCGCAACGGCGAGGACGTGACCGGGGCGTTCACCGAGACCCGCGACGGCCTCACCGGCCTGGTGACCGGCCTGGCCGTCGGCGCGAACACGGTCACGGCCGTGGCCGGGCCGCTCCGCCGTACGCTGACGCTCCGCGACCATCCGATCAGCGGCCCGATCTTCTCGGGGCCGCACCAGTACCCGTTCCTGTGCAAGACCGAGCGCGCCGGGCTGGGCCCGCCGGTGGCCGACAACCAGGACGGCCAGGGCATGCGGACCACGGGCGGCTGGAGCAGGGACTGCTTCGCGCCGGTCGTGACGGACCGGCTCTACCGCTCGACGGACGGCACGTACAAGCCGATGCCCGCGCAGCGGCCCGCCGATTTGGCGACCACCACCCTGCTGGACGGCCGCACGGTCGACTTCGTGGTACGCCGCGAGCGCGGCGTCATCAACCGGTTCCTCTACTCGATCGCGATGCTGGAGGACGGCTGGAACGGCCGGGCCATCTACCGCTTCGACGGCGGCGTGGCGATCGGCCACGACCAGGGCACGCTCGGCGGCGGCGCGCTGGACCCGTACGGGCTCGGCAAGGGCTACGCGATCCTCCACTCCTCGGGCACCCGCACCTCGACCCACTACAACCTGATCCTGGGCGGCGAGACGGCCCTCATGGTGAAGGAGCGCTTCATCGAGCGCCACGGGCCGCCGCTCTACACGGTGGGCGTCGGCGGCTCGGGCGGGGCGATCCAGCAGTACATCTACGGCCAGAACTACGGCGACCGGGTGATCGACGCCGCGATCCCGCAGTATTCCTATCCGGACATGGTCACCCAGACCATCCATGTGGGCGACTGCGAGCTGCTCGAACGCTACATGGACCACAACCCGCGCTGGGCCCGCTGGGACGACCGCACGGCGCTCATCGGCATGAACGCCGGCGACACGGTGGCCAACCCGTACACCGGCGGGCCGGGCTCGGACGAGTGCGTCACGGGCTGGCGCGGCCTCACCCCGCTCACCATGAACCCGCTGTGGACGTCCGACAACGACCCGGAATGGGCGCTGATGGACCCGCCGGGCGTCAAGGACACCGTCCGATGGACCCACTGGGACGACCTGCGCGAGGTCTACGGCGTGGACGAGCGCGGCCACGCCCGCTCCACCTGGGACAACGTCGGCGTCCAGTACGGGCTGAAGGCGCTGGTGGACGGCGTCATCACCCCGGCGGAGTTCCTGGACGTCAACGCGAAGGCCGGCTCGTGGAAGGAGGCGGACGACATGGTGCAGGAGGGCTGCCCGTTCGTACGGTCCGCCTGCCCGGGAGACCTCGACCCGTGGAGCGCCCGCAACATGAACCTCGGCGACCCGGCCCCCAGGCGCACCGGCGACCCGGTCGCGATCAGGAACGTCGAGCGCAGCGGCCTGGTCTTCCGCGGCGACATCGACATCCCGGTCATCGACTGGCGGCCGTACCTGGAGGACCAGCTCGACATGCACAACGCGCACCAGTCGTTCGCCTCGCGCCGGCGCATGCTCGACCACGACGGCAGCGCCGGCAACCAGGTCATCTGGTTCACCGACGCGCGCCCGGACGGCCCCAAGTTCGACCAGACGCCCGAGGCACTGCGGGTGATGGACGAGTGGATGGCCAACCTCCGGGCGCGGCCGGGGCGCGGCGTCGCGGGCAACCGGCCGCCGCTCGCCGTGGACCGCTGCTTCGCCACCGACGGCACGCAGCTCGCCGCCGGCCCGCACGTGTGGGACGGCGTGCTGGACCGCCGCCCGCCGGGCACGTGCACCCGGCTCTTCCCGCTGTACGGGACCTCCCGCACGGTGGCGGGCGGCCCGCTCGCGGGCGGCGTCTACAAATGCCGCCTGCAGCCGGTCGGCCGGGCGATCGCCCGCGGACTCTACGGCTCGTGGCGGCCGTCGCCGCAGGAGCGGGCGCGGCTGGAGCAGATCTTCCCCACGGGGGTGTGCGACTACTGATCGGTCGTGGCAGGAGGCGGCCCCTCCTGCCACGACCTCCCGGTCAGCCCAGGTGGACCTCGACGGCGAGCTCGTCGCCGTCGCCGAGCACGAACTCCTCGACGTTGCCGGCCGCGCACAGGTCGTCCTGCGCCTGCCGCACCAGCTCCGCCTCGGGCCCGGTCACGGTCAGCCGCGCCACCTCGGCCCGCATCGACAGCTTGGCCTCGGACTTGGCCTTGCGCACCCGCCCGAGCACCTCGGAGGCCACGGCCAGCACCGCCGGGTTGCCGTCGCCGGGCTCGGCGGCGGGCCACGGCGCGCGGTGCACCGAGCCCTCCCGCCACCACGACCAGACCTCCTCGGTCACGAACGGCAGGAACGGCGCGAACAGCCGCAGCAGCACGTCCAGCGCCTGCCGCAGCGCCGCGTGCGCCGAGGCCGCCCCTGGCCCGCTCTCCTCGTAGGCGCGGGCCTTGACCAGCTCCAGGTAGTCGTCGCAGAACGCCCAGAAGAAGCGCTCCACGCTCTCCAGCGCCCGGCTGTGCTCGTAGGCGTCGAACGCGTCGGTGGCCTCGCGCACCACGCCGGCCAGCGCCGCCAGCATGGACCGGTCGAGCGGCTCGCTCACCTCCCCGCCGTCCCCGGCCAGGCCGAGCACGAACCGGGAGGCGTTGAGGATCTTGATGGCGAGCCGCCGGCCGATCTTGAGCTGCCCCGGCTCGAAGGCGAAGTCGACGCCGTAGCGCCCGCCGGCCGCCCAGTAGCGCACCGCGTCGGAGCCGTGCTGCTCCAGCAGGTCGAGCGGGGTGACGACGTTGCCCTTGGACTTCGACATCTTCTTGCGGTCGGGGTCGAGGATCCACCCCGAGATCGCGACGTCGCTCCACGGCAGCCGGTCGGACTCCAGGTGGGAGCGCGCCACCGTCGAGAACAGCCAGGTGCGGATGATCTCGTGCGACTGGGGCCGCAGGTCGGCCGGGTAGACCCGCTGGAACAGGTCGTCGTCGCGCTCCCAGCGCCCGGCGATCTGCGGCGTCAGGGACGAGGTCGCCCAGGTGTCCATGACGTCGGGGTCGGCCATGAACCCGCCGGGCACGCCGCGCTGCTCCTCGCTGTAGCCGGGCGGCACGTCACTGGACGGGTCGACCGGCAGCGTGTCCTCGGCGGGCAGGATGGGCGCGTCGTGGACCGGCTGCCCCGCCTCGTCGACGGGATACCAGACCGGGAAGGGCACGCCGAAGAAGCGCTGGCGGGAGATCAGCCAGTCGCCGGTGAGCCCTTCGACCCAGTTGTCGTAGCGCACCTTCATGTGCGGCGGGTGCCAGCGCAGCTCGCCACCGCGCCGCAGCAGCCGCTCGCGCAGCTCCTCGTCGCGGCCGCCGTTGCGGATGTACCACTGGCGGGTGGTGACGATCTCCAGCGGCTTGTCGCCGCGCTCGTAGAACTTCACCGGCCGGCTGACCGGACGGGGCTCGCCGTCGAGGTCGCCGGAGGCGCGCAGCAGCTCCACGATGCGCTCGCGGGCGCTGTGCACGGTCTTGCCCGCCAGCTCTTTGTACGGCTCCGCGTCCACGCCCTCGGGCGGCTCGGGCAGCAGCCGGCCGTCCCAGCCGATGACCGGCCGGGTGGGCAGGCGCAGCTCCCGCCACCAGGTGACGTCGGTGATGTCGCCGAAGGTGCAGATCATCGCGATGCCCGAGCCCTTGTCCGGCTCGGCCAGGTGGTGGGCGAGCACCGGCACCTCGACCCCGAACAGCGGCGTCAGCACGGTGGTGCCGACCAGCGCGCGGTAGCGCTCGTCGTCGGGGTGCGCGACCAGCGCCACGCACGCCGGGATCAGCTCCGGCCTGGTCGTCTCGATCCAGACCGGCCCCTGCTCGCCGTAGAAGGAGACGCGGTGGAAGGCGCCGGGGTGCTCGCGGTCCTCCAGCTCGGCCTGGGCCACCGCGGTGCGGAAGGTGACGTCCCAGAGCGTCGGCGCCTCGGCGAGGTAGGCCTCACCGCGCCGCAGGTTGCGCAGGAACGCCCGCTGGGAGACGGCCCGCGCCTCGTCGCTGATCGTCGTGTAGAGCAGCGACCAGTCGACCGACAGGCCGACCCGCCGCCACACCTCCTCGAACGCCCGCTCGTCGACGGCGGTCAGCTCGTGGCACAGCTCCACGAAGTTGCGGCGGGAGATCGGGATCTCGCGTTTGCCGGGCTTCTCCGGTGGAACGAACTCCGGGTCGTAGGGCAGCGAGGGGTCGCAGCGCACGCCGTAGACGTGCTGGACCCGCCGCTCCGTGGGCAGGCCGTTGTCGTCCCAGCCGATCGGGTAGAAGACCTCTTTGCCGATCATCCGCTGGTAGCGGGCCATGATGTCGGTGTGGGTGAAGGAGAAGACGTGACCGACGTGCAGGGAGCCGGACACGGTCGGCGGCGGCGTGTCGATGGAGTAGACCTGCTCGCGCGGCTTGGACCGGTCGAAGCGGTAGGTGCCGTCGGCGTCCCAGCGGGCTACCCATACCTGCTCCAGGCCGTCGAGAGTGGGTTTCTCGGGCATGGAAGCATGGCGTAGTCGCTGTTCAGTCATGCCACCTTATGGTACGGCTTCGCGGCTCCCGCCAGCGGTACAGACTAGTGTTCGTTACATATGGGGAAGGAGATCGGCATGGCGGATGACAAGCCGGACGTTGCCTGGCGGATCATCGGCGGCCTCGTGGGGCTGGCCACGGGTTGGGCGGCCCGCAAGCTGCTCACCTTCGTATGGGTGAAGGCGACCGGCAAGGAGCCGCCCGTCGACACCGAGGCGCCGGAGGTCAGCCTGGCCGAGGCGATCGGCTACGCGGTCCTCATGGGCGTCGGCATGTCCGTGGCTCAAATCGTGGTCAACCGGACCGCCAGGAAGCGCTATGACGCGTGGCGGGCTCTGAAGCAGGTGACTCCAGGGCAGTGAGAAACTCACTCGCCCAGCGGTCCACGTCGTAGGTGGCGACCCGGCGGCGCATCGTGCGCATCCGCCGGGCCAGCTCGTGCGGCGTGGCCCGCATCGCGGCCAGCATCTGGCGCTTGACGTCCTCCACGTCGTACGGGTTGACCAAGTAGGCCTGGCGCAGCTCGTCGGCGGCCCCGGCGAACTCGCTCAGCACCAGCGCCCCGTTGAGGTCGTGGTGGCAGGAGATGTACTCCTTGGCCACCAGGTTCATGCCGTCGCGCAGCGGGGTGACCACCATGACGTCGGCCGCCAGATAGAGCGCGGCCAGCTCCTCCTGGTTGTACGACTGGTGGAAATACCAGACCGGCTGGTAGCCGAGCGTGGCGTGCTCGCCGTTGATCCGCCCGACCTGCAGCTCGATGTCGTCGCGCAGCCGGCGGTATTCATCCACCCGTTCGCGGCTCGGGGTGGCGATCTGCACGAACACCGCCTCGCCGGTGCGCAGCCGCCCGTCCTTCAGCAGCTCGCCGAAGCCCTCCAGGCGCTGGCCGATGCCCTTGGTGTAGTCGAGCCGGTCCACGCCGAGCAGCACGTGCTCGGGCTCGCCCAGCTCGGACCTGATCTCCTTGGCCCGCGCCACGATGTGCGGCTCGCGCACCAGCGAGTCGAGCTGCCCGAAGTCCACCGAGATCGGGAACGCCTGGGTGCGCACGACGCGGTCGTCGAGGAAGATCTCGTTCCCCTTGTACGGCAGCCCGAGCAGCCTGCGGCACAGCCGCCGGAAGTTGGAGGCACCGCCCGGGAGCTGGAAGCCGACCAGGTCGGCGCCGAGCAGCCCCTCCACGAGGTCCTTGCGCCACGGCAGCCGCCAGAACAGCTCGACCGGCGGGAACGGGATGTGCAGGAAGAACCCGATCCGCAGGTCGGGGCGGAGCTTGCGCAGCATGGAGGGCACGAGCTGGAGCTGGTAGTCCTGCACCCAGACGACCGCGCCCTCCTCTGCGATCTCGGCGGCGGCGGCCGCGAACCGCTCGTTGACCGTCCGGTAGGCGTCCCACATCGAGCGGTGGTAGACCGGCGGCGCGACGGCGTCGTGGTAGAGCGGCCAGAGGGTGGCGTTGGAGAAGCCCTCGTAGTAGAGCTCCACCTCCTCGGCCGACAGGGCCACGGGGATCAGGTTCATGCCGTCCTGCTCGAACGGCTCCAGCTTCTCGTCCGGCGCCCCGTGCCAGCCGGCCCAGGCTCCATGACGGCGCTGCATCACCGGCGCGATCGCGGTGACGAGCCCGCCGGGGCTCCTGCGCCACGAGGCCGTTCCGTCGGGATCGATCGTCCTGTCCACCGGCAACCGGTTGGCGACGATCAGAAACGAACTCCGGCCAGTCACGCAGTCCCTCCTCTTGTGGGGTCAAGTTTCGGTAGAACCGCCGAGAGCGCGGCTCACGGCGACCGCCACCGACTCCGGACCCGCATGAGGGATGATGGCGGCGATGTGCGCATCCGGCCTGATGAGCCATGCCTCATCCGGCCCGGCGCCGAGTCTCTCAGCGAGCGAGCCGGTTCCGTCCATCTCCACGAGCCCGCGTACGGCGAGCGGCGCCGTAGTGACCTTGCCCAAGACCTGCACAAACAAACTCGAATCGCACATATCACCCAGCAGTACGAGGAAACCATCCCGGCAGCTCTCACGCAATCGCCCGTCCGCCAGGAGGGCGTCGGGCAGGATCACGCCAGGCGCGGGCGGGCACGCACGGCCGCCCGGCGCGCGGCCGGCGAACGGGCGGGACGGCTCCGGCGTGGTGAGGGGCGAGTCGACATACCAGAACGGCTCGGCGAAGCGGCCGGAGTCCACCTGGTCCACCAGCCCGCCCTCCAGCACCGCCCGCCTGCGCACCCGCTCCTCGACGCTCCTCGGCGCGAGGAAGCGCATGGTGGCGCCGGTCACCTCCATGTTCTCGCGCGCCGCCGCGTGCCGCTCGGCGTGGTAGGACTCCAGCAGCTCCGGCCCTGCCCACCCGTTGAGCGCGAACGCCAGCTTCCAGGCCGCGTTCTCGGCGTCGGGGACGCCGGAGTTGAGGCCGCGCGCCCCGAACGGGGCCAGCAGGTGCGCGCAGTCGCCCGCCAGCAGCACCCGCCCGGCGCGCATGCGGTCGGCCAGCCGGTGGTGGAAACGGTAGGTGCTGTGCCAGAGCAGCTCGTAGGGCCGCTCGCCGACGACCCACCTGATCTTCCGCGCGATGTCCTCCCGCGTCGGGACGTGGTCGGGCGCGATCTGCCAGTCGATCCTGAACGTCCCCCCGGGGCACGGATGGATGAGCACCTGCCGGCCCGGGTTCCAGACGGGGTCGAAGTAGAAACGCCGCTCGTCCTCCCAGCCCGGCAGGTCGGCCCTGACGTCGCAGATCAGGAACTGGTCGTCGAACGTCTCGCCGCGGAAGCGCACGCCGAGCGCCCGCCGCAGCGGCTCGGCCCGCGCCCCGGCGCACAGCAGCGCGTACGACGCCCGCAGCCGCCGCTGCCCGCAGTGCACGGTGACGCCGGAGGAGTCCTGCGTGAACCCGGTGACCTCGTGGTTCCAGCGCACCTCGACGAGCGGCTGCGCGGCGGCGGCCTCGTCCAGGATCTGCTCGGTGCGGGCCTGCGAGAGGTTCACGAACGGCGGCAGCGGCCCCTCCCGCTCGAACGAGCACGACAGCAGCTCGCGGTCGCGGTAGTAGGTGCGGGCCGTCGTCCAGGTCACGCCCTCCTCGGCGATCCGCCCCGCGCCGACGGCCGCCCAGATGTCGAGCACGTCGCGCTGCTGGCAGATCGAGCGTGACCCGGCCGCCTCCCGCTCCGGCCGCCGGTCCAGCACCAGCGTCCGGATCCCCCACCGGGCCAGCAGCAACGCCGCCGTCAGCCCCACGGGCCCGGCCCCGACCACGATGACCTGCGCGTCACCGGTCATGAGCGGAGCTCGTCCAGGACCTCGCGGACGGGGTGGCGGGACTGGACGACGTGGAAGCGGCCGGCGACGTAGCCGGGGTCGGTGAGCGAGGCGGTGGCGGCCGGGTTGGCGCCGGTGCCGTGGTAGTCGCTGAAGGCGGCCGACTGGTTGACGTACACGCCGCCCGTCAGGTTGCACGACAGGTTGACCCCCGCGTCCAGCGCGGCCCGCTCGGCGTCGTCGAGCACCCGCGGCGAGGTGGAGTAGACGGAGGCGGTGAGCGCGCCCCGGACCTTCACCGTGCGCCGCAGCAGGTCGAGGCTCTCCCCCGTGGAGCCGGTGGGGATGAGGAACGACACGGGACCGAAGTGCTCGCGCCCGTAGACGTCGTCGGCGGAGGCGTGCACCCGGACGATCGCGGGCGTGCGCACCACCGCGTCGGGGAACGACGGATGCCGGATCGCCCGCGACGCCAGCACCACCTCGCCCAGCTCCCCCGCCCCCTCGACGCGGGCGAGCACGTCGGGGTTGACGATCGCCCCGGTCAGCTCGACGGCCCGCGCGTCGTCCCCCAGCAGCCGGCCGACGGCCGCGGCCAGCCCTTCCGCGACCTCCTCGAAGCTCTTGTGGCCCTCGTCGGTCTCGACGCCGGCCGCCGGGACGAAGATGTTCTGCGGCGCGGTGCACATCTGCCCGCTGTAGAGCGACAGCGAGAACGCGAGGTTGGCGAGCATCCCGCGCCAGGAGTCGGTCGAGTCGACGACGACGGCGTTGACCCCGGCCTTCTCGGTGTGCACGAGCGCCTGACGGGCGTTGCGCTCCAGCCAGTCGCCGAACTCGGTGGAGCCGGTGAAGTCCACGATCCGCACGCGAGGGTGGGTGGCGAGGGTGGCGGCCAGCCCCTGCCCCTCCTCGGCGGCCAGCGACACCAGCGCGGGGTCGAACCCGGCCTCGGCCAGCACCTCGCGCGCCACCAGCACGGTGATCGCGAGCGGCAGGATCGCCCGGGGATGCGGCTTGACGATCACCGGGTTGCCGGTGACGAGCGAGGCGAACAGCGCCGGATAGGCGTTCCAGGTGGGGAAGGTGTTGCAGCCGATCACCACGGCCACGCCCCGGGGCACGACGGTGAAGCGCTTGGTCATGACCAGCGGCTCGCCCTTGGCCGGCTTCTCCCAGCGGGCGCTCGCCGCCGAGGAGGTCATGGCCTCCAGCCCGTACGCGACCGCCTCCAGCGCGCGGTCCTGCGCGTGCGGCCCGCCGGCCTGGAAGGCCATGACGAACGGCTGCCCGCTGGTGTGCTGCACCGCGTGCGCGATCTCGAAGCTGCGCCGGTGGAGCCGCTGGATGATCTCGGCGCAGACGAGGGCGCGAGCCTCCGGCCCGGCGTCGCGCCAGGCGGGCAGGGCGGCGGAGGCCGCCGCGATCAGCTCCTCGGCGATGGGCTCGGGGTAGGTGACCCCGAGGTCGATCCCGTACGGCGAGCGCTCCGCGCCGATCCACGCCCCGGTGCCGCCCGCCTGCTCCAGCGGGAACGGCTTGCCCAGATAGGACTCGAACGCCGCCTTGCCCCGCTCGGCCGCCCCCTCGCCGTGGACGCGGGGGCTCGGCGACTCGGGGTAGGCGCTCCAGTGGCCGCGCCCGGCGATGGCGGCCCTGGCCTGCTCCAGGGTGTCACGGTGCTGGTCGTACATGTTTGCTCACCCTCTTGACAGAAGTCTGCCGGACGGTGAAGTGGTTACCGAACATTCGGTCAGTTAAACAGCGCCATCGGACAGGTCCGCCCGGAACGCCGCGCGCCGGCCACGGACGTGGCCGGCGCGCTGGTGAGGATGACGTTCGAGGGCTTGAACAGGGGATGGAGGAGGATCAGGTGGGCAGCTCGCCCCGGCGCGGGCCGCTCGGCAGCTTGCCGCGCAGGTCCTCGCGGATGGCCTCGCCCAGCTTCTTGGTCGCCATGCGGTTGAGCGCGCCGCCGGCGACGGCTCCGGTGAGGAACGGGCCGAACGTCGTGAGGTGCCGGCCCAGCGTCCGCATGAGGCGGTTGCGCAGGGCGGTCTTGGTGGCGGCGCCGAGGGCGAGCGACACGGACGCGGGGGCGAGGGGGTCGATCCCGCGTTGTCTGGCCCAGGCGGCCGTGAAGGCGATCGCGCGCTGGGCGCCGGTGCCGTGCACCCGCACGCCGTAGACCTCGTGCAGCTCGGCCAGCAGTTTGACCTCGATGGCGGCCACGACGATCGTCTCGGCGACGAGCTGCGCGGGCGCGGAGAGAAGGAGGGGCGGCGCGGCGAACTGGGCCGCGGCGAGCGCTCCGCCGATGGCACCGACCGTCATCGTCGCCTTCTGGGCGGTGCGGATCAGGTCGTCGGCCAGTTGCTCGCCGGTCAGGCCGTGGTGGTGCTCGGAGAGGGTGTGCAGGTCGCGGATGGGGATGCGCGGCGCGACGTTGAGGAAGACGTCGGCCAGCCAGCGGCCCCGCCCCGCGCCGGACTCCTTGGCCTTCTTCGCCCCGGCGGACAACGCCTTGGCGAGTCGGCCGAGCAGCCTGCGCCGCTCGGCCGGCTCCAGCTCACCGGGCTCGGTGAGCCTGCTCACGAGCTCGCCGACCTCCTTTTCGGGGTCGGCGATCTCGTCTCCTGCTCGACGGTCTTTCTCTGGTACGGCCACGCGATGCCTCCGTCCTCATGGTCGTGACCTTCAGGGTTCGTCGGCTCGATGTCCCGCTCTCGTACCCTGAGGCACGGCGATCAGGCGGCGCACTCCCGGCAGACCTGCTGGCCGTTCTTCTCCGAGGCCAGCTGGCTGCGGTGGTGCACCAGGAAGCACCGCGAGCAGGTGAACTCGTCGGCCTGGCGTGGGATGACCCGCAGGGAGAGCTCTTCGTTCGACAGGTCGGCGCCGGGCAGCTCCAGCGACTCGGCCAGGTCGGTCTCGTCGATGTCGATGCTGCCGGACGACTTGTCGGTGCGCCGCGCCTGGAGCTCCTGGAGGCTGTCCTCCCCCAGGTCGTCGTCTGTCTTGCGCGGGCTGTCGTAGTCGGTAGCCATTGTGCTTACTCCATCCCCCTCATCAATATGTCGGCGCGCTCGGTCGCGCGTCTTCTAACGTCCGGGAGGCCCATCTTGTGCCCGTTCCGCCGGGGAGATTTCCCATCGGTACCCCGAGGGAACGGACCACGAACCTCCCGACACGCCAGGGCGTGCTGCCGACGGCAATGGTTAGCCAAATATGGCGAAACCCACAGCCTTGGCGTCATGCTCCACCGTGTTCGACGGCACATCCAACCACATGTGCGGCACGAACGAGACGCCCCCCGTGCATCAACACGCGGACGAACGTCCCGGAGCATCACACGTCAGCCCTTCGGCAGTCGAATGGTCACCACGAGCCCTCCGCCGTCTCGCGGCACGGCGGCCACATTTCCGCCGTGCGCCTGCACCACCGCACGGACGATGGACAACCCGAGACCCGCTCCCTTGCCCGAGTCCACGCGGTCCGCATGGAGCCTCCTGAACGGCTCGAACAGGCTGTTCACCTCGTACGCCGGGACGTGCTGTCCCGTGTTGGCCACCTGAACAACCACGGCGTCGTCCACCATTCCCGCCCGGACCCATACTTTTCCGTTTTGGGGAATGTTGTACTTCACCGCGTTCTCCACCAGGTTGCTCACGCAACGCTCCAGGAGCACGGGATCGCCGACGGTAGGCGCGCTGACCAGTTCGGTGCTGACGGTTACGCCGTGTTCCCCGGCGAACGAGGCGAGCTGTTCCACGGCGGTCTGCGCGACGTCCCGTACGTCGAGCGGTTTGCGCACCGCGAGTTCGCGTTCGCTGCGCGCCAGCAACAGCAGTCCCTCGATGAGCTTCTCGTTACGCGCGTTCACTTCCAGAAGCGTGCGCCCGAGCGCTTTGAGGTCTTCCGAAGCCTCCGGATCCGACAGGGCGATCTCCAGGACCGTCCGGTTGATGGTGAGAGGAGTGCGCAATTCATGAGAGGCGTTCGCCACGAATCTGCGCTGGGTGTCGAAGGCCACGTTGAGCCGGGTGAGCATGGCGTCGAAGGTGTCGGCCAGCTCCTTCAGCTCGTCGTTGGGGCCCTCCAGCGCGATGCGCTGGTGGGCCAGCGTGCTCTCCGAGAGCCGGCGGGCGGTGGCCGTCATCCGCGCCACCGGCCGCAGCGCCCGGTCAGCCACGAAGTAGCCGATGATGAGCGACAGGATGCCCACCCCGACCAGCGCCATCACGCTGCTGCGCAGCAGGGCGTCCTGCGCCGCCGCGACCGCGCCCTGCCTGGACTCGCGCCAGATCAGCTCGTCGCGGGGGGTCGGCCAGCTCAGCGCGGGCCAGTTGCGGTCGATGGCCTGGGCGACGATCGAGTAGACCGAGAACAGCAGCACGGCCGAGGCCACGAAGACGAGCGCGCCGTAGGTGAGTGTCAGCCGCCAGCGGATGCTCACCTTTTCCGGCAGCGCCCGCATCCACTCCATCGTGGTGCGCTGGACGGGAGGGTACTCAGGAGGGGGCGGGCCGTCCCAGGCCGGCGGGCCGCTCGGCGGCGGCGGGGCCTCCTGGACCCGCGTCGCCTTGCGTGCCGAGTGCGGGCTGATCATGGGATGCGTCGGCTCCGCCTGACGGTCTGGCCCTTCAGTCACAGTTTGTACCCAACCCCGGGCACAGTCTCGATCACCTGAGGCTCGCCCAGTTTCTTCCGCAGCGTCATCATGGTCACCCGGACCACGTTGGTGAAGGGGTCGATGTTCTCGTCCCACGCCTTGTCGAGCAGGTCCTCCTGGCTGACGACGGCGCCCTCGGCGCGCATCAGCTCCTCCAGGACCGCGAACTCCTTCTTGGTCAGCACGACCTCCCTGCCGTCGCGCTCCACCAGGCGCTTGCCCGGGTCGAGCCGGATCCCGGACCGCTCCAGCACGGGCGGCAGGGCGGGCGCCGAGCGGCGGCCGAGCGCGCGCACCCGCGCGACCAGCTCGATGAAGACGAACGGCTTGGCGAGGTAGTCGTCGGCGCCGAGGCCGAGGCCCTCCACCTTGTCGTCGACGTCGCCGGAGGCGGTCAGCATGAGGATGCGCGAGGCGGAGCGCTGCTCCACGAGCCGGCGGCACACCTCGTCGCCGTGCACCACCGGGAGGTCCCGGTCCAGGACGATCACGTCGTAGTCGATGTAGGAGGTCCGTTCGAGGGCGCCGCCGCCGTCGTAGGCGACGTCGACGGCCATGGCCTCGCGGCGCAGGCCCGTCGCGATCGCGTCGGCGAGCACCCGCTCGTCCTCCACCACCAGCACTCGCACGCTGGAACACCTCTCTCCGTCTCCGGCCCCTCATTGTCCCCCCGGGGGCGATAAGCGCACGGTAAGGCATGTTCAGGCGTTGACCACCCACAGGTGAGGCGGACCACGGAGAAATTCATGTTTCGGAGGGGGACATCGCGGGGTATGCCTGCGGGACACCCTTTGCCAGGACATCGACCTGCAATGGGCGTACATCGCCCTACGCGGCACGAACCCCTAGAGAGTAGGTGAGATGGGCGAGTTCACCACCACGATCGAACACCGCCTCGACCAGGCTTACAGGGGCCTCCGGGAGGCCCGCAGCACCGGCGACGAATACCTCGCCGACACGCTCACCGCCGAGATCGAGGACCTCCGCCGGCTGGCGGACGACCACGGCATCGCCCTGCCCGGCTGACACTGACAGAAGACGGACGGCCGGAGCTCCGCTCCGGCCGTCCGCGCGTTCACGGCTCCCCGCCGGTCAGGCCCCGCGCTCGGGGTCCAGCGGCGCGAGCAGGTCGTGCAGCTCCTCGAACAGCCCAGGAGCCGCGCAGATCGCGAAGTCCGGGCTCACCGGCCGGCCGTTGAGCCCGCCGAGCCGCGCCCCCGACTCGGTCGCCACCAGACCGGCGGCGCCGTAGTCCCAGGGGTTGATGCCCCGCTCGTAGTAGGCGTCCACCCGGCCCGCGGCGACCGAGCACAGGTCGATGGCGCACGAGCCGCCCCGCCTGATGTCGCGCACCCGCGGCAGCACCTCCGCCACCACCTCGCCCTGCACGGCCCGGCCGGCCTGGGAGTAGCCGAACCCGGTCGCGACCAGCGCCTGCGGCAGCGGCACCCCGGTGTTGCAGCGCAGCCGCGCGCCGCCGAGCCAGGCGCCCTCGCCCAGCGCGGCGGTGAAGACCTCGCCGCGCGTCGGCACGTTGACCACGCCGGCCACCACCCGGCCGCCGACCTCGACGGCGATCGACACCGCCCAGTCGGGCAGGCCGTACAGGAAGTTGACGGTGCCGTCGATCGGATCGACGATCCAGCGCACGTCCGACTCGCCCGGCGCCTCTCCGCCCTCCTCGCCGAGGATGCGGTCACCCGGGCGGGCGGCCTCGATGCGCTCGCGGATGAGCAGCTCCGACGCCGTGTCCAGGGCGGTGACCACGTCGGTGGGGCTGGACTTGGTCTCGATCTCCGCGGACATCGTGGGCCGCTTGGCCAGCAGCATGTCGCCGGCCTCGCGGGCGATGTCCTCGGCGAGCGTCAGGAAGTCGGTCATCAGGCCACCGAGTCCGGGCGCTTCCACTCCTCGCCGAGCACGTGCTGGGCGAGGAAGGCGAGGACGGTCTCGTACCAGGCGACGGCGTTGCCTGGCTTGAGTATCCAGTGGTTCTCGTCGGGGAAGTACAGGAACTTGGCGTCGACCTCGCTGCGGCGCAGGTCCCACCACAGGCGCAGGCCCTCGCCGATCGGCACCCGGTAGTCCTTGTCGCCGTGGATGACGAGCATCGGGGTGGTGATCTTGTCGAGGGAGCGGTGCGGCGACAGCCGGTCGTAGCGATCGGAGCCGGGCGCGCCGAACTCCCGCTGCCAGTAGTGGGCGGCGTCGGTGGTGCCGGCGAACTGGTCGAGGTTCCACAGCGAGGCGTGGGTGACGATGGCGCGGTAGCGGTCGGTGTGCCCGGCCAGCCAGTTGGCCATGTAGCCGCCGAACGAGCCGCCCATGGCGGCGATGCGCTCGCTGTCGATGTCGTCCCTGGCCAGGACGACGTCCACGATGGCGTCGAGGTCGGCCTGGGTGCGCGGGCCCCAGTCACCCCAGCCGCGATCGATCATGTGCTGACCGTAACCCGTGGACAGGCACGGGTCGGGGAGCAACACGGCGTAACCGTGCTCGGCCATGATCCACGACTGCCAGCGCCACTGCCAGTCGTTCCAGGAGGCCACGGGGCCGCCGTGGATCCACAGCAGGAACGGCGCCGGGTCGTCGGCGGAGGCGCCCTCGGGCAGCACGAGCCAGCCGCGGACGGTCTGGCCGTCGTCGGCGGTGGCGGTGACCTCGGTGAGCGTGCCGCGCACCTCGGGGCGGGGCGCGGGCGAGGGCAGGTCGGTGACCTCGCCGGTGGCGAGCTCGATCCGGGCCGGGCCGGGGGCCAGGTCGACGGCGCTGCGCACGACGTACAGGAAGCGGCCGTCGGCGGTGACGTCCGGCTGCGCGTACGCGGCGTCGTCCGCGGTGATCCTGCGGACCTCGCCGTCGAGCGGCACCTGGAAGACCGGGCGGCGGCCCTGGTGGTCGGCCACGACGTAGACGGAGGCGGAGTCGGGCGCCCAGGCGACGCCGGAGGGGAACAGGTCGGTCGCGTACGCCCGGCCCTCGCCGGTGGCGAGGTCGGCGATCCACAGCTCGCTCCTCGCCGAGACCTCCATGGAGGTGAACCGGCTGCGCGAGCAGGCCAGGCGGGCGCCGTCCGGGGAGATCGCGAGCGGGCCCTCGAAGTCCTGGCCCTCCTCGGTGACCAGCGTGCGCCGCTCGCCGGTGGCCAGGTCGATGACCACCAGGTCCGTACGGAACTCGCCGCGCGGCAGCTCCACCCGCCAGGTGGTGACCACGCGGGCGCCGTCGGGCGTCAGCTCGAAGACGGCGTTGCGCAGCGCGTTCCCGGCGTCGGGAGTGAGCTCGCGCACGTCCTCCAGCCGGTCGGCGCCGAGCCGGGCGGCGAACAGGCGGGGGCGGCCGGGGCCGAGGTCGTGGTCCCAGTAGCGGACCGCCGCGCTCTCGTGCAGGATCGCGCTGATCCCGGCGTCCTTGCGGGCCTTGCGCCGCTCCGCGTCGCCGGCCTCCTCGCCGTCGAGCACGTCGGAGACGAAGACGACCGCGTCGCCGGCGGTGCGCACCGCGCCGATCCCGCCGGGCCTGGCGGCGACCTGGCGGGCCTCGCCGCCCGCGCGCGGCAGCAGCCAGAGCGCGGGGACCTCCTCGCCGGCGTCCTTCACGGTGGGGTCGGGGCGGGCGGAGGTGAACAGGACGTCGCCGGCGTCGGTGAACACGGCGGCCGACTCGCCCTTGGCCGAGCGGGTCAGGCGGAAGGGCTCGCCCCCCGCGGGGCCGTCCAGGGGGACCTCCCAGAGCGCGGTGCCGTACGACTTTCCGTCAGGGTTGAGTGACTGCACGATGGAGACGAGCCGGGAGCCGTCGGGCGAGAGCTGGACCGAGAGAACACGGGGGATGGCCACATAGTCGCGAATGTCATTAAATGCGCTCACTCGATCGAACCTACCTCGCGAGAGGACCACCGTCGCTCGTGAATAGGCTGGTTCACGTGGCTGATTACGACGCTCTGCTGCTCCTGTCGTTCGGCGGCCCGGAGGGCCCCGACGACGTGATGCCGTTCCTGGAGAACGTGGTGCGGGGGCGCGGCGTGCCGCGCGAACGGCTGCTGGAGGTCGCCGAGCACTACCAGGGATTCGGCGGGGTCAGCCCGATCAACCGGCAGAACCGCGAGCTCCTTGAGGCGCTGCGCCCGGTCCTCGACGTGCCCGTCTACTGGGGCAACCGCAACTGGCACCCGTTCGGCGAGGACACCGTCAAGCAAATGAAGGACGACGGCGTGCGCAAGGCGGCCGTGCTCGCCACCTCCGCCTTCGCCGGCTACTCCAGTTGCCGCCAGTACTACGAGGACATCAGCCGCATCTCGCTCGAGGGCGGTCCCGAGCTGATCAAGATGCGGCACTTCGGCGACCACCCCGGCTTCGTGGCGGCCATGGCCGACCACACCCGCGAGGCGCTGGAGCGGCTCGGCCGCGACGACGCCCGCCTGGTGTTCACCGCCCACAGCATCCCGGTCTCCATGGCCGAGACCGCCGGCCCGTCCGGCGGCCTGTACGAGGCCCAGATCCGCCGCAGCGCCGAGCTGGTCAACCAGGCGCTCGGCCGCGACGAGCCGTGGGACCTCGTGTGGCAGTCGCGCAGCGGCCCGCCGCAGGTGCCGTGGCTGGAGCCGGACGTCTGCGACTTCCTGCACAAGACGGACGCCCCGGCGGTCGTGCTGGTGCCGATCGGGTTCGTCTCCGACCACATGGAGGTCGTCTACGACCTCGACACCGAGGCCAGGGACGTCGCCGCCGAGCGCGGCCTGCCCCTGGAGCGGGCGGCCACCGTGGGCACGCACCCGCGCTTCGTGCGGATGGTGCGCGAGCTGATGGAGGAGCCCGAGCCGGTGCCCTGCCCGCTCACCTGCTGCCCGGCGCCCCGCCGGCACCGGTCCTAGGCGTAGGTCCTGGCGTACGCCTCGGCGATCCCCATGACCTTGTTCACGTAGTCCCACGAGTGGTTGTAGAACCAGATCGCCTTGCGCAGCTTCTCGCCGCCCTTGCCCGCGCCGTTGGCGCACAGGTAGCCGGCCGCGCTCGGCACGGCGTCGTACGGGCTCCAGATGTCGGCCTTGCCGTCGCCGTCGCCGTCCACGCCGTAGTGCTTCCACGTCGCGGGCATGAACTGCATGGGCCCGAGCGCGCCCGCGCTGGACGGGCCGTTGTTGCGGCCGTGCCCGCTCTCGACCTGCCCGATCGCGGCCAGCACCGTCCATGACAGGCCGGGGCAGCGGGCCGCGGCGAGCCGGTAGAGCTCCAGGTAGGTGCCGGGACGGCCGACGCTGACGCTCTGCGGGGTCTGCTGGGCGGTCGCCGTCGGCCGCTGCTTCTTGGCGCGGGCGGCGGCGTCCAGCAGGGCGACCTGGGTGCCCGCGCCGAGCAGCTTGCGCACCCCGGCCGCGCTGATCCGGCCGGGCCTGCCGTGCAGCAGCACCGCCACGCCAGGCGCGAAGCCCAGCGAGCGGCCGAGGTCCACGCCGACCAGGCCGTCCACGCCGGTGAGCCCGAGCGGCGCCGAGGCCGCCAGGCGCAGCTTCGGCCCGCCGTCCACCTGGTAGTACGCGCCGGGCACCATGCCGTACCTGCGGGCCGCGTCCGACTCCGCGACCAGCTCTCCCCTGGCCAGGGCGCTCCACACGGCGGGCTGGTCGGCGACGGCCTGCGGCGTCCAGGAGCGGAAGTGGGCGGGGTCCACGGCCAGCAGGTTGAGCGGGGTGCCGGTGAGCTTGACCCGGCCCGCGTCCACGACGACCACCTTCCGCACGTTCTTCAGCGCGCCCAGCCTGAGCCTGGTCTGCTCGGGCACCTGCGACCGGGCGATGGCGAGCACCCGTGGCGGGGTGACGGTCACGCCGTGGCCGCCCTCGCCGAGCTCCCGCCGCTCGCCCGCGGGCGCCGTCGTGGGTACGAGCGTCGGCACGAGCTGATCGAGGCGCGGCGCCGCCGTGGGGGAACGGACGGGCTCAGCGGAGCGCTGCCGCGCGCCGCTGACCAGGTCGCCGTCCAGCAGGACGATGACGCCGCCGGTCGCCACGGTGGCCACGACCACCGCGATGACCATGAGCATGACCGCACGGAAGGAGGGAAGACCGGACACGCGGGACACGTTAGCCCAGCCAGCGGGGAAATCATTTGCAATCCGGACATCGGTGCGCAAAGGTTGGCGGGCACAAGTAAGGGGGAAACGGGGTGGTCGGGCCTTACCGGGGGCTGTTCGACGGGCCTGGCATCAAGGGGTTCGTGCTGGCCGGGTTCGCCGGCCGGATGCCGATGTCCATGCTCGGGATCGGCGTCGTCTTACTCATCTCCGGCGTCACCGGCTCCTACGCCACCGCGGGCGGCGTGGCCGCCGCCAGCAACCTCGCCTTCGCCATCGGCGCCCCGATGTCGGGGCGGCTGATGGACCGGTTCGGGCAGAGCCGCGTCATCCCGCCGTTCGCCGTGGTCAACGCGCTCGCGCTGGCCGCGCTCATGATCTGCGCGTTCCTCGGGCTGCCCGACTGGACCCTGTACCTGTCCGGCCTGGTCGTCGGCGGCACCTCGCTGTCGGTGGGCTCGCTCGTACGGGCCCGCTGGTCGGCCATCCACGGCGGCTCGGCCCGGCTGCACACGGCCTTCGCCTTCGAGTCCGTCGTGGACGAGGTGGTCTTCGTCACCGGGCCCGCGCTGGTCACGCTGCTGGCCACGCGGTTCAACCCGTACATGGGGCTGGTGGTCGCGCTGGTCTTCATGCTGTCCGGCTGCCTGGCGCTGGCGGCGCAGCGGCGCACCCAGCCCCCGGTGTCGGAGGTCCGCGCGGCAGGCGGCACGCCCATCCTGATCCCCGGCATCGCGCTGCTGTCGTGCGTCTACGTGGCGATGGGCGCGGTGTTCGGGTCCGTGGACCTGGTCACGGTGGCCTTCGCCGAGGAGCAGGGGGTCAAGGGCGCCGCGGGGCTGCTGCTGGCCTCGTTCGCGGGCGGGTCGATGATCTCGGGGCTGTGGTTCGGGTCGCGGCACTGGAAGATCTCGCTGCGGGGGCGGTTCGTGCGGGCGCTGATGGTGTTCGCGCTGGGGCTGCTGCCGATCTCGTTCATCGGGAACGCGTGGGTCATGGCCGCCGCGCTCTTCCTGGCCGGCTTCGCCATCTCGCCGACCCTCATCACCGGCTTCTCGCTGGTCGAACGGCTGGCGCCGCCGTCGCTGCTCACCGAGGGCATGGCGTGGATCTCCACGGCGCTCGGCATCGGCGTGGCGATCGGGGCCTGGGCGGGCGGGCACCTCACCGAGGCCGCCGGCGCGTCCGCCGCGTATGTCGTCGCGCCGGGCGCCGCCGTGCTCGCGCTCGTCGTCGGGATCGGAGGTTCGGGTTTGCTGAGACTTCCTGAGGCAGCTTCACCCGCCGAAGGCTGATCCGCTACCGTCGGGACATCCCTCGCAACATCCATCACAAATGGAAGCTTTTCTGATGTCCCGACAACTCACCTCACTTCTGACCATCGCGGCAGTCTGCGTCACCATGGCCTCTGCGCCCGCGCAGGCCGCCGCCAAACCCGCCGACAAGTCCGCTCCTGTGGACTGCTCGAAGGTCAAGTGCATCGCGCTGACCTTCGACGACGGCCCGGGGAAGTACGCGGGCACGCTGCTGGACACGCTGAAGAAGTACGACGCCAAGGCGACGTTCTTCCTTGAGGGCCAGTACGCCAAGAGCCGCCCCCAGTACGTCAAGCGCATGGTCGCCGAGGGTCACGAGCTCGGCAACCACAGCTACAGCCACCCCGACTTCACCAAGCTCGAACCTGGGGCCATCAGGAACGAGATCCAGAAGACGCAGGACGCCGTCAAGAAGGCGGCGGGCGTGGAGCCGAAGCTGCTGCGGCCTCCGTACGGGCTGGCCGACCTGCAGGTCTCCGACATCGCGGAGGAGTACGGCATGCCGATCATCCTCTGGACCGCGGGTTCGGAGGACTGGGCGAGCAAGAACGTCGAGGCGATCAAGAAGAAGACCCTTGAGGTGGCCAAGCCCAACGGCATCATCCTCATGCACGACTGGGTGAAGCAGACCGTGGACGCGATGCCGTCCATCGTCAAGAGCCTGCAGGCCAAGGGCTACCACCTGGTGACGGTCTCCGACGTCATCAAGGGCGAGGCCCTGGAGGCGGGCGACATCTACCCGCTTCCCGCCGGCTGGGAAAACTGAGTATCGTTCACGTTTAACGTCGGAGGTGCCCGGGCTCCTGCCCGCTCGCGGAGGTGCTGCTCAATGGTCTTCACGAACTGGGCGGGGAACCAGACCGGCGAGCCCGCCGAGGTCCGGGCACCGGCCTCCGTCGCGGACGTCGTACGGGCCGTGCGCGACGCCGCCGCCTCCGGGCGGCGCGTCCGCATGGTCGGCACCGGGCACTCCTTCACCGGCGTGGCGCTCACCGACGGCCTCATGCTGCGGCCCCACGCGCTGACCGGCGTCGTCTCCTGGGACGAGGACCGCGTCACCGTCCTCGCCGGCACCCCGCTGCGGGAGCTCAACGAGCTGCTCCACCGGCGCGGCCTCGCCCTCGCCAACATGGGCGACATCACCGAGCAGACCGTCGCCGGCGCCATCCAGACCGGCACGCACGGGACAGGACGCGACAGCGGCGGCCTCGCCGACCAGGTGACCGGGCTGGAGCTGGTGCTCGCCGACGGCACGGTGGCGAGCGCCGCCCCCGGCGAGGAGCTGTTCGACGCGGCCAGGGTGGGGCTCGGCGCGCTCGGCGTGCTGACCTCGGTGACCCTGCGGGTGGAGCCCGCGTTCCTGCTGCACAACCGGCGGCGCAGGATGGCGCTCAGCGACATCCTCGCCTCGCTCGACGAGCTGACCGCCGGCAACGAGCATCTCGACTTCTTCTGGCTGCCGCACACCGACGCCTGCCTGGTCAAGACCAACAACCGGCACCCCGGACCGCCCCGGCCGCGCAGCGCCGCGCGGCACTGGATGGACGACGTCCTGCTGGAGAACACCGTGTTCGGGGCCGCCTGCGCGCTCGGCGCCCGCGTCCCCGGGCTGATCCCGCGCATCAACGCCGTCAGCGCGGCGGCGCTCGGGGACTCCGAGTCGGTGGACGCCTCGTACAAGGTCTTCACGGCCCGGCGGGACGTGCGCTTCCTGGAGATGGAGTACGCGGTGCCGCGCGAGCGGCTGGCGCAGGCGCTGCGCGAGACCCGGGACCTCGTCGAGCGCATGGACTGGAAGATCACGTTCCCGGTGGAGGTGCGGGTGACGCCGCCGAGCGACGCCTGGCTGTCCACGGCGTACGGGCGGGCGTCGGCGTACATCGCCTGCCACGTCTACCGGCCCACGCCGAACCCGGCGTACTTCGAGGGCGTCGAGGAGATCATGACGCGGCTGGACGGGCGGCCGCACTGGGGCAAACTGCACACGCGCGACGCCGCCTACCTCGCCAAGGTCTATCCCCGTTTCGCCGACTTCACCGCGCTCCGCGACCGGCTCGACCCCGGCCGCCTGTTCGGCAACGCCTACCTGGACCAGGTGCTCGGCTGAGCCTCCGCCTCCAGGTGGTCCGGCTCGGGAGCCGGGTCGGCCGGGGTCGGCTCCGGCTCGGGCGGAACGGTGGCGCTCTGCTGAGGCTCGACCGGCTCCTGGCTGGTGGGGGCGGTGGGGGCGACCGTGCCCGGGGCCGTGGGCGTGGCGGTGACCGTGGTCGTCACGGTCGGCGTGGCGGTCGGCGACGGTGTCGGCGTGGGCGTGACCTCGGCCTCCGGCGTGGCCACCGGCGCGGCGGGAACGCTCGCCCGGACGGCCGGCTCCGACGGCCCCCGGCGGTCGCCGTTGTCGGGCTTGTGCCGCGTCGTCCCGCCGGTGACCTGCTCGTGCACCGTCTGCCTGGCGGCCGCCTGGTAGACGAGGATGCCGCCCATGCTGACCGCGAACACCAGCGCAGCCGCCATCGCCACCCGCCCCCACGGCAGCCTCCTGCGCGGCTCCTCGGCCTCGACGACGGGCATCACCAGCGTGTCCCCGCCCTCGCCGGCCCCGGACGCCTCCTCCTCGGCGCCGGCGGGAGCACCCGCCCGCAGCCGCACCCGCTCCCCCGTCCGCTTCAGGTAGTGCGTGTAGACGGCGGTGCCCACCGTGCTCCCGACGCTCATGACCGCCGCGCCGATCACCGTGCCGGCCACGCCCAGGAAGGAGGCGGCCACCGCGGCCGTCACCGCCGCGAGAGCGCTCCCCAGGATCTGCGGCCCACTCAGCTCGAAGTTCCGCTGCTTGCCGCCCATCCCCCGGATCAGTCCTCTCTCATCATGCGCTCGGTAAAGACCTGTCCCGTGAATAGACGTGACGGCGTGTCCCGATGTTGGTGTGACATGGCTGACAGGCACCCTCGTGGCTCGTGCCCCGACGACTCGGCCTGCCCTCCGTGTATCTGGCCGCGGCCGCGGCGACGGCCGCCGCGACCGCCGTACCCCTGGCCATGACGCCCGCCTCCGGCCTCACCGCGCGCCCCGCCGTCACCGAGCCGACCCGGCCCTACATCGTCGTCGCGCGCGGCCGGGCCGCCGCCCGCGACCTCGTGGGCGAGGTGCGCTGGCGGGTGCGGCGCTACTACACCGCGGCGCTGCCCGGCTTCGCCACGTATCTCACCGCCGCCGAGCTGGCGTCGCTGCGCGCCGACCCCCGAGTGCGCGCAGTCGAGCCCGACCGGCAGATCCACCCTATGCCCGTACGCCGTCCCGCCCACCCTCTCACCGGGCCCGCCACCGGGGCCGGAACCACGATCTACCTGGTGGACAGCGGTGTCGACACCGGACGCGCCGAGTTCGGCGACCGGGCGTGGCGGGCCTACGACGCGACCGGGGGCACCGGCCGCGACTGCACCGGCCACGGCACCCAGGTCGCCGGCCGGACGCACGCCGCGGCGCCGGCGGCCGGGATCACCTCGATCAGGGCGCTCGGCTGCGGCGGGCCCGGCTCACTGGCCGACGTGCTGGCGGGGCTGGAATGGATCCGCAGGCACGCCCGGGGACCGTCCGTCGCCGCCCTCCCCGTGGACGGCGCGGGCTCCCCCGCTCTCGGCCAGGCCGTGCGCTCCCTGGTGGGCGCCGGCGTGTTCGTGGTAGGGGCCGCGGACGCGGACGAGTGCCGGATCGGGCCGGGCGGGGCCGCGTACACGGGGGCCGTGCCGCACCTCGCGGCGGCCGCCGCGCGGCTCCTGGAACACACCCCCGACGCGAACCCGACGATCCTCGCGTCTCAGCTCAACTGCGCCTTTGCCCGCGACGCGATTCGCCAGAACCCGTCGAGGGCCCTTAACCTCCTCATGCATAGCGGCGGGCTCTAGAGGGATGGATTCGACGAATGTGACCGGCGTCACATCGCCCCTTGGCTATCCCAGGAAGGCGATGTTCGGACATGCCGGGTACGGTGCTGGCAGGCAACCGGCACACGCGAGAGACTCAAGGGTCCGGGGGAAGAATGGCGACGCTGACGAAGGGACTCGCATGCAGGAGCTCCGACTCGTCGCGGTGAGTGAGGACGGCACCTATCTCGTACTGGCCACGGCCGGACGGGGCACCCGCTTCACTCTTCCCGTGGACGACCGGCTCCGTGCTGCCGTCCGCGGCAATTTCTCCCGTCTCGGCCAGTACGAGATCGAAGTGGAGAGTCCGTTGCGTCCCAAGGAGATCCAGGCCCGCATCCGCGCCGGTGAGACCGCCGAGGAGATCGCGGCGACCGCCGGGATCCCCGTCGAGCGGGTGCGCTGGTTCGAGGGGCCCGTCCTGCAGGAGCGGGAATACGTCGCCCAGCAGGCGCAGCGCGTCGCCGTACGCATGCCGGGCGAGTCCGCCCCCGGCCCCACGCTCGGCGACCTCGTCGCCGAGCGGCTGACCAGGCGCGGCGTCCCCACGGACGAGATCGACTGGGACTCCGCCAAGCGCGACGACGGCCTGTGGCGGGTCAAGCTCGGCTACGTCTGGAACGGTCACACGCGCCACGCCGAATGGCTGTTCGACCCGCGCAAGCGGCACGTGTCGCCGCACGACGACGAGGCCATGCGGCTGTCGGCGGCCGACTTCGACCCCGAGCCGCCCGTGGTGGAGGACACCACGGTGACGCCGTTCGCGCCGCGCGTGGCCAAGCTGCAGCCGGTGCCGCCGCTCGCCTCCGACGCGCTGCCGTTCCCTTCGGTGGTGCGGCGCGAGCCGGAGGAGCCCGCCGTCGGCTACAACCCGCCCCCACGCTCCGCCGACCCCGGCCTCTCCCGCCCCGCCGACGCTCCGTCCCGCGAGTCGGCCTATCTCGCCGACCTGCCTTCGCGCGAGTCCGGCTACCGGGCTGACCCGCCTTCGCGCGAATCCGCCTACCACGCCGACCCGTCCTCCCGCGAGTCCGCCTACCGTGCAGACCCGCCTTCTCGTGAGTCGGCCTACCGTGCAGACCCGCCTTCGCGCGAGTCCGCCCACCACGCTGACCCGTCCTCCCGCGAGTCCGCCTACCACGCCGACTCCCCTTCTCACGAGTCCGCGTTCCGTCAGCCGACCGACGCCACCCGCGACCAAGCCCCGGCGGGCCGCGAGCCGCTGCGTTCCGACTCGCCGTCCCGTGAGGCCGGCCACGCCCGGCCCGGCGACAACTCGTCCCGCCGCGGCGGGTCTTCGCCGTGGCTGCCCGACTTCAGCTCGGGCCGCCCAGCCGACCGCGACAACGACACCATCTACGCCCCGTCCGCCCGCGCCACCTCGACGGACGCTCCCACCACCCACGAGCCTCCGGCCGCCGAGCTCCGTACGGCCCCGCAGCCGACGCCGCCGCCTGCCGAGAGCGTCACGCCTGGTCAGCCGACGCCGCCGCCAGTCCAGGACGCGGCACCCGCCGAGCCGGCCGGGCAGGCGTCTCCGTCTGCCCACGCGACTCCGGGCACCGACACGACCCCCTCCACCGCGGAGCCGTCCGCCCCAACCGCCGCCGAGGGGCTGTCCACCAACCCGCCGTCCGGCGACGCGGTGTCAAGCGATGCGGCCCAGCCGGACGAGGAGTCCACGTCCGCCGAGCCGGCCGCGTCCGCGCCGGTGACCCCTGCGGCTCAGGTGGCGCCGTCCACCGAGCCCTCGGCCACCACCGACGCCGCCGCCACTCCGGAGGCAGCCACCGACTCCACCACCCCGCAGGAGCCGACCTCCGCAGATACGACCTCCGCGGACACGACTGCTGCGGACGCGACCTCTGCCGGCGCCGCCGAAGCGCAGCCGTCCACTGACGCGAGCGTCACAGTGGACTCGTTCACCGAGCCAGCGTCCGACGCCACTGCCGCCGCCGTCCAGCCGACCGCGCCCGCCGTCCAGCCCGCCAGTGGGACCGCCACCACCGACGCCACGACGCCGGCCGCCGAAGCCTCGCCCGCCCACGCGACGGCGCCGGCCGCCGAAGCCTCGCCTGCCGACGCCACGGCCACCGCTGCCTCGCCTGCCCCCGAGGCGAGCACCGACGCCGACGCGGCACCCGTTCAGCCGGCGACCAGCGACGACGGGAAGCCCGACCAGGCGCCGAGCCAGGCCGCCCCCGTCGCGGCGGAAGCCCCGGCTGCGGAGACGAAGCCGAGCACGGAGACCTCGGAGCCCGAGGAGCCCGCCGCCGCCCAGCCGGCCGCTACCGAAACCGCCGTCACCGAGCCGCCCACCGTTAACGAGCCCGCCGCCGCCACGGAGCCTCCGGCCACCGAGCCCGCCGCCGGTACGGCAGCCGCTACTGCCACCGAGCAGTCCAGCACCGCAGAGCCCGCCGCCGCGGAGCAGGTCACCGCAGGACCCGCCGTCGCGGAGCCCGCCACGGCCGAGCCCGCCGTGGCTGAGCCCGCCGTGGCCGAGCCCGCCGTGGCCGAGCCCGCCGTGGCCGAGCCCGCCGTGGCCGAGCCCGCCGTGGCAGAACCAGCAACCGCAGAGCAGTCGGCCGCCACGCCGGCCGCTGCCAGCCCCGAAGTGCCCGCTGCCGAGCAGCCGGTCGCCGAGGACGCTGCCCCTGCGGCTGAGCAGCCCAAGCCCGAACAGCCGAAGGCGGACCAGCAGCCCGAGGCCGAGCAGGAGGCGGTCAAGGAGGCCAAGCCTCCGGCGCCCAAGCCGAAGCCCGCCCCTGCCGCCGAGCCCAAGGTCCCGGCCGCACGGCCGGGGGGCAAGGACGCCAAGGAGGAGCCGCCGGTTCCGGTGCCGTCCCCGCCGCCCGCCCCCGCCGCCCGGCAGGCGCGCAAGGGCTCCCGTGGCCGCCGCGCCTCCGTCCCGACCTGGGACGAGATCATGTTCGGCGCCCGCCGCCAGGACTGACCGGCGAGTCGCGACGCGACCCCGCACGTCGTGAGTCCCCGGCCCTGACGGCCGGGGACCGCGTCAGGAGTCCTCAGGGCCGCTGAGGAACGGGGTCAGCCATTCCGGCGTCACCTCCGTCGGGAAAGCCACCCCCTGCGCCTCGGAGACGTCGATAGCCTCGTAGCCGCCGGTGCCGGCCCCCACACCGGCGATCAGGGTGAGCACCCCGGCGCGCCGCTGGAACCAGGTCTGCCGCAGCCGCCACCCCACCACGGCCCGTCGTTCGATCACGGCCTGGGCCCGGCGCAGCGACCCCGACCGTACGCTGAGCCGCGCCCCGTCATAGCCGTGCCCCAGGGACGCGTACCGGTCGAGCCCCAGGGGGATGCCCGCGCCTGCGAGCAGCAGCGCGACCACGGCCAGGATCCACCCCAGCGTCACCCCGGTGGCCACCGCCGCGACGGCGCTCAGCAGGGCCAGCAGCGCCCAGGGGAAGATCGCGCGGAAGAGGCGGCGGTTGCGGGCCACGGGCGGGTGGGGGCGCAGGGCGGCGTCGTACGGCCCGACGGCCTCGCCCGTGACCGCGTACGCGACCGGCCGTGGCACGTCGGGGAGAAGCTGGCCGCGCGTCCGCGAGTCGCCGAGGCCGGTCACGATGGCCCAGGCGCGTACGACGCCCGCCCACCGCTCGGCCAGCCCGTCCACGATCTCGTAGCCGCGCACCCGCTGGGACTCCAGTGACACGCTCCGCCGGTTGACCAGGCCGCGCTCGGCGACCAGGTAGCCGTCCCGCCGCTTGAGCACGAAGTCCCAGTTGAAGACGGCATACATGACCCCGCCGAGCACCGGCATCGCCAGGACGAGCAGCACGGCGACGGCCAGCAGCAGGTAGGGGCGCTCCCAGAGCCACTCCCCCGCGTGCCAGGCGACGTCGCGGCCCACTCCCAGCTCGTCGCCCCACTGAAACGCCAGCCCGATGGCGCCGCCCGCGAACGCGAACGGCGTGAGCAGGTAAGCCCCGGACAGCGGCCCGTACAGCAGCCACCGCTTCGGCACCCTGACGATCTCCCGCTCGGCATGAGCCGCACGCGCGGGATGAGCGGGATGGGTGGGATGCACGGCGGCGGGGGCGGTGCGGCGCAGCAGGACGGTCTTGAGGCGTTCGGCCTCGGTGAGCGTCACCCCGTCGAGCCCGGCCTCCTCGTTCCCGCCGCTCGCTCCCGTGTCGATCTTGAGAACGGCCAGGCCGAGCAGCCGGTGCATGGGAGGCGTGGAGACGTCGACGCCGCGGATCCGTTCCAGCGGGATCGTACGGACCGACCGGCTGATGAGCGCGCGCTTGGTCTCCAGGCGGTCGCCCACCAGCTCGTACGTGAAGGTGGCCCAGCGAATGACCGCGAACACCACCGTGCCGACGACGCCGAGGGCGGCCCAGATGTACGACCTGGGCGAGAACCCGCCCACGAACAGCACGCCCACCAGGGGAAGGAGGAGGGAGGGCAGCATCCGCACCGGGTCGATGAGCAGCACCTTCGGGCTCAACCGCGACGGCATCGGAACAGGCATCGGCGGCGGGTACGGCCCCTGAGGCGACGGATACGGGCCCTGGGGCGGCGGATACGGCCCCGCAGGCGGCGGCGGATACGGCCCCTGAGGCGACGGCGCGGCCGGATGACCGCCGGAAGGCGGACCCTGCGAACCCGGCGGACCCTGCGGCCCCGGCTCCCCCGGCCCGAACTCACTCTGGTAGGGACGGGGTTCGGTCATGTCGCGTCGTCCCTCAGCACCTCGGCCCGCCGCGCGAGCTGCTCGGCCAGCCCTGCCGCCACCCCGTGCTCCAGCCCCTGGATCGTGGACGACCCGGCGTGCGACGCGGTGCGGATCTCCAGAGTGGCCAGCCCGAGCATCCGCTCGAACCAGCCTTGCCCCTTGTCGACGGTCTGAATGCGGCTCACGGGCACGAAGACCCACTCTCTGGTCAGGAACCCCGACCTGGCGTAGACGACGTCGCCTGAGAGCTCCCAGCGGTGCACGGCATAACGTACGAACGGCTCGGCCGCCAGGAACGGCAGCCCCAGCACCACGACCGCGACGGGCAGCAGCCAGGAGTGCTCCGAGAGCCAGTCGGGCAGCCATCCCCATCCGCTGACCAGCCGCGCCACCAGCAGCGAGCCTCCCAGCATGAGGACGAACGCCATCAGTGACTGGAGCAGCCACAGGCGTACGGCCTTGGGCGAGACGCGGTTGGCGGGGTCGCGTAGCGGGCCTTGAGAGGTCACAAGCCCAGCTTAGGACCGAGGGCGGCACACGCCGCCGGGCCGGTAAAGATCGACGCTCCGCGCGGCGTGTCCGCCCGCCCGTCCGCGCCGCCGGTGCCATGCTCGATGGCGGTCCGGCCGCAGGCTGTCGTGCCTGGCCACCGGCGGCGCCACGTTCGTGCCAGCCAGGCCCAGGGCCAGCGCCAGGCCGCACCCGGAGCGCGATCGCCCCCACGCAACGTGGCAGCCGCCGTCCCCCATCCCTCACCCTCCGGCCACCCGCCGCCGGCCGGAGGACGTCCCCTTGGCGTCCTTCCTCACGTCGCGATACCGGGAGGGGGTTGCTACCAGAGGGGCGGGTGTGGCGAACTTCACTACGCGGATCCCGCGATTACGGCTGGTTTCGGTTCCTTTACCGGGCACCGACCATCGAGAAACGGTCTGCGCATCGCCGAGAGCCGCGTAGCATCGTCCGGCATGGGGCTGTGTAACACGGCAACGCGTCTGCGACGCATCACCGTCACTGTGACGGCTGTGGCCGCCGCGTTCGCGCTGACGGGTTGCGGCAGTCTCATCGGCAGATCACAGGCCAAGGACATCGCGGAGATCAACGTCTCGAGCCCGGAGCTGCGCGACGGCAAACCGATGCCGCGCGAATACTCCTGCCAGGGTGGTCAGGGCAGCCCGCCGCTGCGCTGGTCGAGTCAGCCGCAGTCGGAGGCCAAGTCGATCGCGATCGTGGTCGACTCGCACACCTCCTCGGACGCGGCCGTGCACTGGGTGCTCTACAACATCCCGGCGACCACGACCGAGCTGGGCCCCAACGCCGCCGAGGACCCGCCGGAGGGCAGCGGTCAGGCGAAGGTGACCAGCGGGAAAACGGGTTACGACCCCCCATGCAGGACCCCGGGGAGCTACCGCTTCACGGTCTACACGTTGAACGGCAAGGTCGATCCGGCAGCGGGGAGCACCCTCCCCGAGATCCTCAAGCAGATCGCGGACCAGACCATTGCTCGCGGCAGGCTGACGGCGGTCGACATCGAGTGATGAGGCGAACACCGCTGGTAATAGGGTGTACCAATTCTTCACGTAGGGTGTGACAACGCTCATAGTGGTCCGACACAATCAGATCCAATCGTTAGGCATTGGTGATCAAAGGGGGCAGGTCGCGTCGATGGCCGCGCGATCTCACCGGTGCCAGAGGGAGGCCATGGCTTTGAGGGTGGTGCAATGACAGCGGTCGTCGTGAGCTTGGTCGCTATCGTGCTCCTCGTGCTCGTCGTCGTGGCACTGGGCATGCGTTCGATGAGTCGGCGGGAGAGCTCGCTGCCTCCTGAACGACTGAAGGAGATGGCGGAGAAGGAGGAGAAGACCCATGCGCGCTCCACGGACGAGTTCGCGTCCCACGAGCCGCGGATGGCGAACTTCAGCCCCGACTTCAGCCCCATAGACGCGCCCAAGCAGCCCAAGCCGGTCCGTACGGGCCAGCGCGGCAAACGCGGCGTGGACGAGTGGGGCAACCCCGCCGTCAACGACGACGATGACGAGGAGTTCTGGGCCAACATCCGCAGCGACGCCGAGCAGGGCGGCTTCGGCGCGGGCGGCACCGTCGCGGCCAGGAAGGCCGCCAACCGTCCCGGCGACCCCGCGTCCGAGCGTCCCGCAGAACGCCCAGCCGAGCGTCCCGCCGAGCGGCAGCCGCAGCGCGCCGCCGAGCGCCCCGGCCGCCAGGACCGTCCCACTGACCGCCCCGCGGAACGCCCCGCCGACCGGCCCGCGCAGCGCCCCAGCGAGCGGCGCAGCGAGCGCAAGTCCAAGCCGCGTCCCGTGCCTGCGGCCGTCGACCCCGACGCGACCACCATCCAGGCCCCTCTGCCGCAGCGCCAGGCCCCGGCCGCCGCTGCCGCCAACCTCGCCGACCTCGTCGAGCCCGCCCGGCGCACGCCTTCCCAGGCCGAGCTCGCCGAGCAGCGCACCGTGACCTTCGCCGCCCCGACGCCCGACGTGCTGAGCATCCTCGGCGCGGGCGCGCAGCCGGTGCCCGCCTCCCGGCCCGAGTCGTCGCCCGCGCCCGCTCCCAGGCAGGAGCCGTCCCCGGCGCCCCGTTCATCCTCCCGCTCCTCGCGTTCCTCCCGCTCCCGTGCCGCGGCGAGCCAGGCCGCCCCGGCCGCCGCGAGCCCCGTCTCCGCGGCCCCGGCCACCGCCGGTCCCGCCGCCACGAGCAGCGGCTCCTACCCGGCCATCTCCTCCAACAGCACCGCCAGCGGCTCGTTCCCGGCCGCCACGCCCACCTCCAGCGGCTCGTTCCCGATCGCGCACCCGGTGCCCATCCACGGCGCGCCGACCAGCGACCCGTTCCCCGCCGCCTACAACGGCGCCCCGGCCGACGCCCTGGACAGCACGTGGACGACGCCGGCGCCGACCGCGTCCGGCTCCTGGCCGGCGGGGCCGGTGGCCGACATCCTCGACGACCCGGCTCCGGCCGCCTCCTACCCCGGTCCGGCGGGTTCCTGGCCGGCGTTCGACCAGCCCGCGTCCCGCTCGTCCTACCCCGCCTCCTACGAGGTGCGGCCCGGCTGGGCGGTGGCCGACGACTCCGACCCTGTAACCGGGCCGAGCCCCGCCACGGGCACCCCGACGGTCCCGAACCGGGCGGTCTCGGCGTCCGCCTCCTACCCTGACGTGCTGTCGACCCCGACGCCGGCCTCGCCGCCGTCCGCCTACCCGGCGTACGAGACGGGCGACATCACCAGCCTGCCCGCCTCCGCCTGGCCCGAGCCGCCCGTCGCGGGCGGCGCCCAGGCCCCCTGGCCCGGTTACGGCGCCCAGCCGCAGCCGGCCGCCCCTCAGGCGGCCCCCAACGCCGCCGACGGCACCACCCCCGGTGGACGCAGGCGCCGCGAGCAGGACTACCCGCACGACTACTACCGCTGAGACTCCCGGCCGGCCTTGAGCGCCGGCCATGAGCGCCGCCCTTGAGCGCCGCCCTTGAGCGCCGCCCTTGAGTGACGGCCTTGAGCGCCGCCCTTGAGTGACGGCCTTGAGCGCCGGCCTCGGGCGGCGCATCTCACCGGGCCGTCGGCCGTCGCCATTAGTCCGTAAAACCCACGCGAAGCGCAGCCAAAGCGCGGAAGCCCGCGCACTAGGGTTTGCTGCATGTTCCGCGACACGCAGGGTCGCCTGCTGAACACCCTCCGTCATGACGTGCCTGCCTCGCTGGTGGTGTTCCTCGTGGCGGTGCCCCTCTCCCTGGGCATCGCGCTGGCCTCGGGGGCCCCGCTCGCGTCCGGGCTGATCGCCGCCGTGGTGGGCGGCGTGGTCGCGGGCGCGCTGGGCGGATCGTCGGTGCAGGTGAGCGGGCCGGCGGCGGGACTTTCGCTGGTGGTCGTGGACCTGGTGCAGACCTACGGCTGGCGGGCCACCTGCATGATCACGTTGCTTGCCGGCGCGGTGCAGCTCGTGCTGGGCATGCTCAAGGCGGCCAGGGCGGCGCTCGCGGTCTCGCCGGCCGTCATCCACGGCATGCTGGCGGCGGTGGGTCTGATCATCGCGCTGTCCCAGCTCCACGTGGTGCTGGGCGGCTCGCCGCAGCAGTCGGCGGTGGCGAACCTGATCGAGCTTCCCGGCCAGCTCGCCGACGTGCACGGGCACAAGGTCATGGTGGGCCTGGTGACGATCGGGGTGCTCGCGCTGTGGACGCGGCTGCCCAGGCGGATCAGGGCCGTCCCCGCTCCGCTGGCAGCGCTGCTGGCCGCGGCGATGACGGCGTGGGTGTTCGACTGGAACGTCACCCGCATCGACCTGTCCAGCAGCGGCGTCGAGTGGGCCTTCCCCGTGCTGCCGCAGGGCGACTGGCACCTGGTGGTGGCCGCGGTGCTGCTGGTGGCGCTGCTGGCCGGCTGCGAGTCGCTGCTGTGCTGCGTGGCCGTGGACGGCAGGCACGGAGGCCGGCGCGCCGACCTCGACCAGGAGCTGACCGGTCAGGGCGTCGCGAACATGGTGTCGGGGGCGCTCGGCGGCCTGCCGCTGGCCGGGGTGATCGTCCGCAGCACCACGAACGTCATGGCGGGGGCGCGCACCCGCTGTTCGACGATCCTGCACGGGGTGTGGGTGCTGGTGTTCGCGCTCGGGTTCGGCTGGTCGATCGCGCTGATCCCGGTGGAGGCGCTGGCGGCGCTGCTGGTGTTCATCGGCGTGCAGATGGTGAACCTCGGCCACATCAGGAAGGTGCACGGCCACGGCGAGGTCCCCGTGTACGTCGTGACCATGGTCACCGTGATCCTGCTGGGCCTGGCGGAGGGCGTACTGGCCGGGCTCGGGCTGGCCGCGCTGCTCGCGCTGCGCCGGCTGACCTGGGTCACGGTGCTGAAGCGCGACGGCAGGGACGGCCGGCTGCACGTGACGGTGTCGGGGTCGCTGACGTTCCTGGGCGTGCCGCGGCTGACCCGCGAGCTGCGTACGATCGCCTCGGGCACACCGGTCGATCTCGACCTCAACATCGACTTCATGGACAACGCCGCGTTCGAGGCGCTGCACTCCTGGCGGCTGGACCACGAGCGGGCGGGCGGCACGGTCGACATCGACGAGCTGCACGACGAGTGGTACGCGCTGACGGCGAGCGGCGCCCGGACGCGCCCGACGAAGAGATCCATGCCGGTGGCGCCGGACCGCTGGTGGCTTCCGTGGGACCAGCGGCGCCGCGGCCCCGGCCGGCGCACCGTGCTCTCGAACGGCGGGTCCGTCCAGGTGGAGTGCCAGCTCACGGCGGGCGCCCGCGAGTACCACCGGCGCACGGCCCCGCTGGTGCGCCCGATCTTCACCGAGCTGGCCCGCAAGCAGCAGCCGTCACACCTGTTCATCACGTGCGCCGACTCCAGGATCGTGCCCAGCCTGATCACCGCGAGCGGCCCTGGCGACCTGTTCACCGTACGCAACATCGGCAACCTGGTGCCGCGCCGCGGCGCCGAGCCCCCCGACGACTCGGTGGTGGCCGCCATCGAGTACGCGACCCAGGTGCTGGGCGTGCACACGATCACCGTGTGCGGCCACTCGGGGTGCGGCGCGATGGCCGGGGTGCTGAGCGCGGGCGTACGGGCGGGCAGCCTGCCGGGGCTGCGGCGCTGGCTGCGGCACGGCCGTCACAGCCTGGCCAGGTTCATCGAGACCGAGGGCGACCGGCTGCACTCCGGGGCGCTGGACGTGCTGTGCCGGGTCAACGTGCAGCAGCAGCTGGAGAACCTGCGGACGTACCGGAAGGTCGACGAGCAGGTCAGGGCCGGGAAGCTGGAGCTGGTGGGGTTGTTCTTCGACATCGCGACGGCCCGGGTGCACCTGGTGCCGCCGCTGCGGTCTACGCCCTCGGTGAAGATGCCCGACGGAGGTGTGCTCGCGGGCGAAGAATGGGGCGCATGAAGGTTCTTGTCATAGGTGGTTCGGGGTTCCTGGGACGTGCCGTCGTGGAGGAGGCGCTGGCTCGAGGGCATGAGGTCACCACGTTCAACAGGGGGCGCAGTGGCGCCGACGTGCCCGGGGTGGAGGCCGTGCGCGGCGACCGCGAGTCGCCGGCCGACCTGGAGCGGCTGGCCGAGGGCCGCAAGTGGGACTACGTGGTCGACACCTCCGGCTACGTCCCGCGGGTGGTGGGCGCGTCGGCGCGGGCGCTGACCGGGCACGCGGGCACCTACGCGTTCATCTCCACGATCTCGGCGCTCGCCGGGTTCCCCGCCGAGCCCGCCGGCGACGACGCCGAGCTCTGGCCGTGCCCGCCCGACGCCGGCCCCGAGGACGGCAACTACGGCGTGCTGAAGGCGGGCTGCGAGCGGGCGGTCGAGCAGGGCTTCGACGGCGACGTGCTGATCGTGCAGCCGGGGATCATCCTGGGACCGTACGAGGACGTCGCCCGGTTGCCGTGGTGGCTCACCAGGATCGCGCGCGGCGGGAAGGTGCTCGCGCCGGGCGAGCCGGACGAGCCGCTGCAGTTCGTGGACGCCCGCGACCTGGCGATCTTCACGCTCGACCAGGCCGAGCGCGGCGGGAACGGCCGGTTCGTGGTGACGGGGCCGGTGGGCCAGACCACCTACGGCGAGTGGCTGGAGGCGTGCAAGGACGCCACCGGGTCCGACGCCGAGTTCGTGTGGGTGGACAGCGAGTTCCTGATCGAGCAGGGTGCCGGGGCGTTCGTGGAGCTGCCGCTCTGGGGCGGCCCTCCGTCGGCCGAGAACATCCATTTCTGGACCGTCCCGACCGACCGGGCGCAGGCCGCCGGGCTGCGGATCCGCCCGGTGGCTGAGACCGTGCGCGACACGTGGGCGTGGCTGCGGGAGATCCCGGAGCAGGAGCGCAACTTCGGCAAGAGGAGCACGCACGGCATCGCGCCGGAGAAGGAGGAGGCGATCCTCGCCGCCTGGGCGGCCCGTTCTGCGTAATCCTCCGCAGACCGGGCGCTTCCCGGCGGGCTAGTGTCGCGGTGCCGCGAGGCCCTCGTGGCGCCGGTCCTGACTCCCAGGGGCCGGAGGGGCGGAGACGTCCGGCGTCTCCGCCCCTCGCCCGCCCGAAAATTCTGTCGGCCGGCATGTAGAGAACCCGCCGCCCGCTCCGACTCCTTCGTGAGAACCGCTCCACCACGAAGGAGAATGCGAGATGAGCAAGGTCACCTGCGACATGGCGATGTCACTGGATGGCTTCACGGCGGGCCCCAACCAGAGCCTGAGCAACCCGTTCGGCGAGGGCGAGGACGGGCGGCTGACCCGCTGGATGGTCGACGAGCCGGAGACGCACGCCGAGGTCATCGCGGGAGTGGTGGACGCGGGGGCGTTCATCATGGGCCGCAACATGTTCACCCCGGGGCGTGGGGCGTGGGACCTCGGCTGGACCGGCTGGTGGGGCGAGGAGCCTCCTTACCACGCGCCGGTCTTCGTCCTCACCCGCCACCCGCGCGAGCCGCTGACGATGAAGGGCGGGACGACGTTCCACTTCGTCACCGACGGCATCGAGGCCGCCCTGGAGCGGGCGCGGGAGGCGGCGGGCGACCGGGCGGTCGCCGTCGCGGGCGGGGCGGCCACGGTCAACCAATACTTGGCGGCGGGGCTGATCGACGAGCTGCGCCTGCACGTCGCGCCCGTCTTCCTGGGGCGGGGCGAACGGCTGCTCGCCGGGATGCAGAACCTCGACCTCGAACCGGCTGGCGAGCCGTGGGGCACCGCCCTCGTCACGCACCTGACGTACCGGCTGCCCCGCCGCGCCTGACCTCCTTGTCGGCTGTTCGACTCAGGGCCGCGGGCGCGCGGCGCCCTCTCAACTGAAGGCGGCGCCCTCTCAGCTGTTGGAGGCGGCGCCCGCTCCGCTGAAGTACGCCGCCACCACCCGCGTGTGCAGCGAGAACGCCAGCTCCCGCGGCCCGTCGATCAGCAGCCACTCCGACGTCTCCGCGGTCGCCACCACCGGCGGAAGCGTGTCGGCGGCCACCCGCGGCCCGACCCCGAACACCAGCAGCGTCCCGTCGGGCGCGCTGATCACGTCGAACAGCCGCACCTCCCGCGCGTCCACAACCACCCCGGTCTCCTCGCGCAGCTCCCGTACGGCCGCCTCCTGCCACGACTCCCCCAGGTCGATGAAGCCGCCCGGCAGCGCCAGCTCCCCGCGCCGCGGCTCGACCGCCCGCCGCACCACCAGCACCCGCCCGCCCTCCACGGGCAGCACCAGCACGGCGACGGGGAGCGGATTGAGATAACTGGTGTTCCCGCACGCGGCGCAGGTGCGCGGCCACGGCTGACCGCCCGCGAAGGCCGCGCCACAGAAGGAGCAGTGCGTGTTCCTGGTCGTCATCGGTCCAGCCGTTCCATGAGTTTCCCGGCGAACCGGTGCATATGGGGATCAAGGTGCTCGCCGGGCTCGTCAAGCAGCCGCCGCGGCGCCACCCACCTGATCGCGGAGAACTCCCGCCGGTCGTAGGTGGTGACGGTGCCGACATCCAGGACGTACCAGAGCGAGACATCAGTGTGCGACCCCTCAGGTTGCGTCCACGGGAGTGGTGTACGAGTTTGGCCTGGTCATAGGCGTGGTGCCGTGAAATAAGAACGGCCATCGAGTGATCCTTCGAGTAGCTA
>NZ_FOHX01000030.1 GCF_900111685.1 Nonomuraea wenchangensis | reverse complement strand
TGCCTGCAAAAGGGCGTGACCTACAACGAAGATGTCGCCTTCCAGCCACCATCGAAGGCCATGGCTTGACAACTTACGCAGATCGGATGTCTGCGACACCCGCTTTAGGAGAGCGGAGGCTCTACAGCCGGGATGCCCCCTCTGAGCTCGGCAGATGCCTCGCGCGGCGTGTGCCACACCAAAGATCATCCCGTACATGTCCCCGCGAGCGGCATGCGCTCGGACGGTCTGGTGGCGGACTCACAACCATGCTGCACTTGCTCACCGAAGCTTGGTCGGCTGCCGCTGACGCCGTATCTGACCACCGGCACCATCGAACTGCGCTCGCCTTCAGGTGGTGCTTGCCAAAGCTCCGAGTGAGCGCCAGCAAGGCTCCTTCTAGTAACTGAAGGCGTTTCCAGAGGCCGGGGCGGGTCGGTTCTCTGACGGCAGCCACTTTTCGTCACCCATACCTGATGGCCCACCGCGTACCTCTACCGCGATCAAGTGGAGTCGCACCTCACTGATGGCGGCCTCCGTGCTGGACTCCCAAGCGGAGATGGCCGACGACCGTGCCGCCGCGACAGTCGTCGTTGCCGGCCCGTACGCAGGACCTGGCGAGGTTACCGCTGCCGAACGGCAGGGGCATTGTGACGGCCGCCCGATCGCAGGTGGGGCGCGCTCCGCCCACCGCTTGGAGGGGAGATGGACGGGTCCGCGGTTCGCCCCGCCGAAGCGCCAGTTTGTATCTGCGTACGGATGCTGCCCTGATCTGTCCCAATCTGTCAGCAATGATCGCTACAGTACGGCTCGCACCACCCTTCGCCCCCGCCCGTCTGCTGACCGCTGCGTCGGCCGTCGTTCCGAAGGAGCAGTCTCGTGGCGTTGCGTTGTCTGTACCAAGGCAGTGCAGGTGAACTCGCCGAGATCATCGCTCAAGGTCAACTGGTCGAGGAACTGCGCCGACGCTTCGTCGCGATGCACGGAGCGAAGCCGAGAGAAAGCGAGAGCGCCTCGTGGGGCGGCAGCATCCCCACCGTCATCGACCTGCTGATCAGCGCCGGCCTGCAAGACGTGCAGGTGTTGGTCGAGCTGACCGCGCCGATCTGCGACGTACGCATGGACATTGTCCTGGTCGGAAGCGAGCGCGAGACCGGCGAGATCTGCGTCGTGGTGGTGGAGAACAAACAGTGGTCGCAGGTCCGGCCGGTGCGCGGCACACAGATGGTGCACGTGCCGAACGCACCCGGCCGTCACCCACGCCTGCACCCGGCCGTCCAGGCTGATGGATACCGGCAGGTTCTGCGCGACTTCGTGCCGATGCTGCGGACCGCCAAGGTGATGAGCCTGGTCAACCTGCACAACATGCCCGCCGCGGTTCTTGAGACCATTCAGGGCGACAGCCAGGAGCTGGAGGGCGGTGCGAAGCGCACGAAGATGTACGGCCAGGAACAGGAGGAACGTGAACGGTTTGCGGCCATGCTCACGAAGACCCTCTCGGCCGAAATGGCACTCGAGCATGCTCAGGGCCTACTGTCCGCTCGCGTGTCGCCGACCGACAGCCTGATGACTGCAGTCAACAAGAGTGTGCGGGGACGCTCCGTCTTCCCCTTGCTGGACGAGCAGCGCAAAGCCGTTGAGTACGTCAAGGCCCAGCTGGCAGCGAGCCGTCGAGGCAACAAGCGAGTCGTGTTGATCGTGGGCGGCCCCGGCACCGGCAAGAGCGTGATCGCCTTAGAACTGCTGGCCGCGTGCAGCAAAGACGGGTTGAAGGTCGCGCACGCCACCGGCAGCCGATCCTTCACCCGCACGCTGTGGGAGTACGCCGGCGAGGACACGCGCGCCAGGCGCATCTTCCGGTACTTCAACAGCTTCGAAACCCTCCGTTCGAAGCTGGACGTGCTCATCGCCGACGAGGCGCACCGGCTCAGACGTCAGGCATCCGGCACGGGCCCGTCCCAGGTCAAGCAGCTCATCGAGGCGGCGGACGTACCCGTCTTCCTGCTGGACGAGCATCAGGTGGTGCGCCCCGGCGAAGACGGCACCATCCAGCTCATTGAAAACGCGGCTAAGGAAATGAAGCACGAGGTCCTGCGGATCGACCTGCGCAGCCAGTTCCGTTGCGGCGGCGACCCGGAGTACATCCGCTGGGTCGAACAGCTGCTCGGGCTGGTGGCTGGGGAACCACCGCGCCGGTGGCGGCCGCTGGAGAACTATGAGTTGTACGTTGCCCCCACCCCCGAGGCGATGGAGAAGTTCCTCTACAGGCGCGCTGCCGAGACCAACAGCACCGCCCGCATCGCGGCCGGCTTCTGCTGGCCCTGGTCGTCCGCCCGCAAAGACGGCACCCTCGTCGACAAACCGCCACACACACTGTGGGCGACACATCCAGGCGGCCACGGCCAGATTGGTTGCATCTACACCGCACAGGGCTTCGAGTACGCCTGGGCTGGCGTCATCTTCGGCCCGGACCTGGTCTGGCGCAACGGAGATTGGGAGGCCGACGTTAGCCAGAACCGCGACAGAGCGGTCGAGGACGCGCCCGACTTCGACTTCCTGGTGCGCAACACGTACAGGGTGCTTGCTACCCGCGGAATGCGCGGCACCGTGTTGTACTCCGTCGATCGCACCACTAACGTGATGCTGGCCAAGCTCGGTGCCTGTCTGCTCGACTATGACGGCGTACCCATGAACACTCCGCGGTAGACGATCACGGATCAACTTTACGTGCACCTAGTTTGAGCTGCCGTGAGGCCCTGATGGTCCTTGCTGCTCGCCCTCACTATCCTGCGTATGCCTCCCATGTTGAGCAAGCACCACGTCAAGTCCTGTCCGGCTGCTCGCTCAGATAAGGGAGTTTTTGGTTGAGCGGGGAATGCTGCAGGTAACGGGCTCGTTGTGCACAATCCGTAATACTGTCGGCAATACGTTGTACACGGTCCTGTACGTCGGCGCGCAGCCACATGACAGTTTCCTGGCTGTGACCGACGGTTTCCAGCACCTCTGCGGCATGGTGGAGGACCTCTTCGGTACGCAACGCGGGTAGATCTCCTACACGCCGGAGAATGTCGAGGGCATCTCGGGCCAATACTGCGGCGGCCTCAGTCTCGCCACGCAGATGACGGATCCGACTGATCAGGGAAAGCGCCGCGATCTCACTCCGGATCATGCCTGTTCGTCGAGTCTCTTCGATGGTTTCTTCAGCGAGAGCCAGCGACTGGTTCAGCAGAGCTGGATCGGTGTCGCCAAGTAGAAGTAGCACCTCGGCGTAGAGGTTACGGACGATGGGGACGAGGTTGAGCAGCCAGGTTTGCTCGGTTTCCCGCCATGCCTCCGCAAGCATCGGCTGACAGGCGTGCCTGCGGGCTGGATCAAATGCTATGAGCCGAGCAAGGAGGGCGCTGTTGTAGGCGTGCCAGCCGCTGAGTCCGCCGCGAGTCTCCTCGAAGGACAGAGCTTCCCGCAGGGCGTTCTCCGCCGTGTCTGCATCCCCCATGGCTGCGTACAACTGAGCAAGGTAGTTGAGCGCGATAGGAAGCTCCGCATTTAGCGGATCCTCGCGCAGGCGTTCCACACATGCGGTGAGGTGTACCAGCGCCGCCCCGAAATCCCCAGCATCGAAGAGATTTACTCCCAACTGCATGTCGGTGAGGTTGCGGGCATGGCGAAGGACTGGATCAGACAAGTTGCGGAGACGGGGGTCGGTCTCGTAGAGCCGTTGGGCTTCCCGGAGCACTGTAAGGCCACCGATCAAGTCGCGCTTTGGCAGCTGACGCCCGTACTCGGCAAGGGCGACGAAGAGTGCCAGAGAGTTGTCAGTGTCTCGGGCGAGTTCCACCGCTAGCTTCAGCATGTCCAGTGAGGGCACTAGTCCCTGAGTGTGTAGGAGGACTTTGCCGTGAAGCATGACCGTGCGTGCCGTCAGGACGGGGTCGCCGCAGCGGCGAGCCGCCTCCTCGGCGTGTGCGGCTAGACCTTCCAGGTCGTCGCCCTTGGGACGCCGCCGTGCCTGCCAGTGGATCTCGGTGATGTTGAGGAGGAGCTCTACGGCCTGCGCCATCAGAGAGTCCCGGTGAGAGGCTCGCTCTGGCAGACGCTCGATCTCTTGGACCGCGAAGCGACACAGTGTCTCCGCCTCAGCAAAGGACAGTCCCTTGACCGCCACATCCTTGGCCAGTTTAAGGTGCTCGGTTCCAGAGGCTGGATGCGGGACGCCCGAACGGAAGTGGCGGACACAATCGAGTCGGGCATCCAAAGGAAGCTCATGGCCGAGCGCCATAAGCCCTTCGGCGATCTTTGTGTGACGTTGCCGACGCCGGCTGGGACTCTGCTCTGCATACAGCTCCTTCTGAAGCAGAAGACAGTCGAACTGATAGCAGTCGGCAAGGGGCGCCCAGTCGGGATTCGGTGCCGCTGAGATAAATCCACTCTCCCGCGAGAGCCGATGAAGCCTGTCCTGGACTTCCTGCTCCTCTAGATCGGCCGCTCGGGCAACAAGCGGAGCCAGGAAAGTGGATCCCTGGGTGGCAGCTACGATCAGCAATTCCCGGTCAGAGGTTTCCAGTAGCGCCAACGGCCGCCGAACCGCTCGGCGCAAGGCTTCTGGTAGCGGGCCATCGAGCCCGCCATCGGTCCTCATCAAAGGCAGGAGCTGAACGACATAAGCAGGTCGCCCACCGGTGAGCCGGCTGAGCCGGGTCAAAGTTGATGTAGCGATATCGGGGCCGTGATAAAGGCGCACGAGTTCCGCCACGGCGCCGTCTGATAGGGCGCCGAGGGTAATCCGCTCCAGGCGTCCCTGGAGTTGCCACCGGTCGAGGAACTCCCTGACCGTTGCTCCTTCGGATGGCGGACCGCTATCCTGATTCGTCTCGTGAATCAGCACAACACCCACCGGGTGACCCCAGGACTGCTCGATGAAATGGTCGAACACAAGCAGGCTGCTGGGGTCGATCCACTGCACATCATCGACTATCACCAATGTCGGTCCAGCATTCACCAGGGCATCCACCAATGCCGACGCAAGACCATGAGCGACGCTTTGCCGGTACGGCAGCAAACTGTCCCCCTGCACAGAACCAGAATCAATGGCTGCCTGGGTGATCTGCGCCGCGGCTGCAAGGGCCGGGCCCACTAGAGGCAGCGACCCAACGAGTTCGGGTAGATGCTGCACAGCCGCATACTTGATGTGGCGGACGGCCCTCGGCGGATGAAGAGCATTGAAGATGGCCATCACGGGCCCGTAGGCATTGGTTTCACCAACAAATGCCTGACACCTGGCGCGAATCATTCGGATAGTCGGTTCCGCGGTACACAGCTGTGTAAGACGTACAAGTTCATCGAGAAGGGCTGATTTGCCAATTCCGAGTGGTCCTTCGACTACAAGAGCACGGCTTTGTCCTCGGTAGACGTCTTCCGTCAGCTCCATCAGCTTGTCTACGTGTTCCACCCGATCAACAAAGGCGATGCTCCTCATATGTTCTCCATACGTCGACCAGAGTCCACAGTGCAAGGCCCAATACTGAGCGCCGTGACGACGCGATGACGCGGAGTACAGGGCACGCTAGGCTTCGTTTGGTGCCAGCGCTGCTGGAGCCTGGCCCTGTGTCTGCCGGTTTCGAAGCCATTGGCGTCCCAGTCGAAGCTTGGATGACGCGATTCACGCATTCGGAGCCGCTTTGGTGGGGTGCCGGTCCAAACGGAGCTGAGTATGCTCTGCTGCTTCGGCATCCCCTTTCCGCCATGTGGAGTGTCAAGGAAGACTTGATAGACTGTCTGCCTTGTTCGTGCCGATTTCGCCCCTGTCCATGACCGCACCGACATCGCTGGCTGCCGAAGACCTATCGCAGGCAGATGGCTTCTGACTGAGCGTTGCGCCGCGCGCTCACAGCCGAGGAACACAGCATGTTCTTCCGCAAGCAGATCTACAACTGGGCGCGTGACGAGCACCTGCCCGAATCGCTGGCTCAAGTGATCATCAGGATGTGTACTGAGGTCATCGCGGTCACCCATCCCGATCAGGCTGTGGTGCGTCTCCATCACCGGGCTCGGCGCGAGAGCCGCAGCACGAATGCTCGTACAGCACTGCTGGAAATGGTCGCCGGTGACCCATGGCTCCGGCGGCTGCTGCTCGTCCAGCTCACCATGCACGTCAGAGAGTGGCGGAGAGATGTCGAGCTCTTCCTCGATGTCGCTGATCCCGCCGCCTTCACCGCCCCTGGCGATCGCGATCGCCCGCTGGTCGCGGAAGCAGAGATACGAGCGATGTTGACCAAGGGATGGAAGCGCACCTTCCGCGAAAGTGCCGAGTCGGCCTGGCAAGACAGGGCACGGCAATGGGTCATGACAGCCCTCCACGACGACCGCCATCGCGACCTGCGGCGACCGAGTCGCGCAGGGGTGTGCCCAATCTCCGACTGCAGGAGGGTGGAGGCGCCGCGTCGGAGGATCACTCTAAGCTGGGCACATGGCGCCACAGAGATTGCAGTCGATCGCGATCAGGGGATACACCTCGATCCGCTCCACTCGGGTGGAGTTGCGAGATCTCAATGTTTTGATCGGTGCCAACGGTGCGGGTAAGAGCAATCTCATCTCTGTCCTTGCCCTGCTCGGACGGATCGTCGACCACCAGCTGAACCTGTTCGTTGGCCAGGCGGGTGGGGCTTCGGCCCTGCTCTATCGCGGAGGCGGGAGTATCCCGGAAGTCGCCCTGCGCTTGAGATTCGGGCCCAACGTGTACTGGGCCAAGCTCATCCCGGCGGCTCGCGATGAGCTGATCTTCGGCCTTGAAAGCATCGAGGTGCGTGGCGAAGAACATGTCCTCGGACGGGGGCATCGGGAGAGTCGCCTCACGGATGAGATCGATGAGCAAGACTTGTCATCTGTTGCCGGGCATGTGGCTGACACGCTGCGCGGTTGTCGTGTCTTCCATTTCCACGACACCAGCGCGAACGCTCCTGTCAAGCAGACAGGGTTCGCCTCCGACAACATTGCGCTGCATCCTGATGCCCGAAATCTGGCCGCCATCCTGCTTCGGCTCCAGCAGGAAGACCACGCCGTGTACAGGAGGATCGTCCACACGATCCAGCAGGTCGCGCCGTTCTTCAGGGACTTCGTGCTCATAGAGGAGAACGACCGACTCCGGCTGCGATGGCAACAAGAGGGCTCGGACGTCGTCTTTCCCGCGGACGCGCTGTCGGACGGAACACTCCGTTTCATCTGCCTTACGACCTTGCTCAGCCTTCCTGATCTCCCTGACCTTGTTGTGCTGGATGAGCCGGAGCTTGGTCTGCACCCCTATGCCATCGTGCAGCTGGCCGACATGCTCCGGGCCGCTAGCACCACCAGTCAGATCCTGATCGCGACCCAATCGGTGACGCTCATCAACCAGTTCGAGGTAGACGATCTCATCGTCGTTGAGCGGGACAAGGGAGCATCGGTCTTCAAGCGGCTTGCCCCCGAAGGATTGGCCGACTGGCTGGAGGAGTACTCCTTGGGCGAGTTGTGGGAGAAGAATCTGCTCGGTGGCAGGCCGCAGGCCGAGTCGCGGTGACAAGAATGCGCCGAGTGCACATCCTGTGCGAGGGCCAGTCCGAGGAGACCGTCGTGCGCGAAGTCATCGAGCCCTACTTGCGCAGCTCCGACGTCTACGTCACTTGGTCCATCTTCACGACCAAGCGTCCCGCAGGTGGCCCTTCCTACAGAGGAGGCCTGTCCAGATGGGCCAAGCTCGCCTCGGAGATCCGCCTGCTCCTTGCGGATTCCTCCATCGCCGTTTTGACGACCATGCTGGACTACTACGGACTCCCAACCGACGTGCCCGGCATGGCGACACGCCCCTCGGGTTCGCCGTATGACCGTGTGACTCACGTCGAGCGAGCCATGGCCGGCACCATTGACCATCCTCGTTTTGTGCCGCACCTGGTACTCCATGAACTGGAGGCATGGGTTCTGCTGGGGCATGAGGCGCTCGGTGAACTCACCGGCGACGACGCACTGGCCCAAGCCGTCCGGGCCATAGTCGTGCAGGCCGAAGGTGCCGAACTGGTCAATGACGGGCTCAACACAGCCCCCTCCAAGCGTCTACTGCATCTATATCCGCGGTACCGCAAGACGTCTGACGGCCCGCTCGTCATAGCCGATATCGGCATCAACACCATCAGGAATGCCTGCCCTCACGCGGACGCCTGGTTCTCCGCAGTGAACACTGCGCTCACGAAAGAGCTCTGACGCGCCGGATTCAGATGCTTCGGCAAGCCGACTCTCGGAAGGCATGCCTCAACGAGACTCGTGCAAGGCCGGTAACAGGTTGCTCGATCGTCAGCTGGCGTTTGGGGCTGAGGGGTCGTCGGCTCCCTGAACGGAGATCTGGCAGACATCCGCCCGGCGACCAGATGCAGTCCAGAAGATCCATTCGTCACCTGTGAGGTGGACACCTTGGAGGTTGTCACTTCAGGTGTGTAAAGATCGTTTCTGAGAGCTTGGGAGCGGTCTTTACCTGATACGGCCTGGATAGGCGATGTCGAGTTCGATGAGTGCTTCGCGCCAGCCGATGGTGCGCTGTCCTTCGATCAGGCGGGCGGTGCTGGGCGAGTTCTTGATCTTTCCGGTCTTCTCCTTGGTGATGGCGCGTTCGCGGGCGCGTTTGTCCTCGATGTTGATGATGGCCAGCCACAGCAGTTTGACCACGGCGTCGTCGCCGGGGAAGTGGCCGCGGGCCTTGGTGACCTTGCGCAGCTGGTAGTTCAGCGACTCGATGCTGTTGGTGGTGTAGAACAGCTTGCGGACCGCCGGGGAGAAGGCGAAGAACGGGGTGAAGCGGTTCCAGGCGGTCTCGAACACACGGGCCGCCTGCGGATACCTCTGGCCCCAGGTGGAGGCGGTGAAGTCGGTCAGGGCGTCGAAGGCGGCCTGCTCGCTGGGTGCGGTGTAGATCTTCTTGAGCTCGGCGGCGAGCGTGGCGCGGTCACGGCGGGCGACCGGCCGGAGCGCGTTGCGGATCAGGTGCACGACGCAGGCCTGCACGATGGTGTGCGGGAAGGCATGGTGGATGGCGTCTTCGAAGCCGTTCAGTCCGTCGGTGCAGGCGATGAGGATGTCGCGCACTCCCCGGTTGCGCAGGTCGGTCATCACAGAGGTCCAGAAACGGGCCGACTCGCCGGCGGTGGCGGTATCGAGCGGGGTCTTGGCCAGCCAGATCCCGAGGACGTGCTTGTCGCCGTCGGCGTCGATGCCGATCGCGAGGTAGGCGGGTTTGGCCTGGACGCTGTGGTTGTCGCGGACCTTGACCACGATGGCGTCCAGGAACACCACCGGGTAGACGGTTTCCAGCGGCCGGGCCTGCCAGGCGCGGACCTCTTCGAGTACGGCGTCGGTGATGTTGGAGATGGCCTCGTGCGACAGTTCGACCTCGTAGATCTGGCGCAGGTGGTGCTGGATGTCGCGCACGCTCATGCCGTGCGCGTACAGGCTGATGATCATGTCGTCCAGGCCGCCGGAGACGCGGCCGGCCCGCCTGGGCACCAGCATCGGCTCGAAGGTGCCGGCCCGGTCGCGGGGTACGGACAGCCGGACCGGCCCCACCCCGGTCTGCACGGTCTTGCCGATCCTGCCGTTACGGGAGTTGCCCGAGCCGTGGCCGGCCACTTCGTGCTTGCCGTAGCCCAGATGCGCCGACAGCTCGGCCTCCAGCGCGCGTTCCAGCACGGCCTTGACCAGTTCGCCGAGCATCGAGCCCTGCCCGGTCAGCCGCAGCCCGCCCGCGCCGTCGCGTGAGCGTTCCAGCAGCAGGTCCAGCACGTGATCGCCGAGCAGGTCCCGCAACGGCGTCTCGCCGTCACGCTGGGGGGATTTTTCCCCGCCATGATGAGCGGCCGCCCCCAGCAGCGCCGATGTGTCATCGTGCTGTTCTTGCCCCACCGCGGCCAGCGCGGTTCTTCCCCGTGTCGTGGACATGATCATGTTCTCCCCCGAGATGGTCAATGATCGTTGCAGACTTCCGTCTACGTTCGGTGATCATTTCCACACCTGGAGTGATACCCCCACACCTTGCTACCGCCAGGTGTCCACAGAGGAGAAGAATCCCTACGACAGCCCGAGGGAGTTCCGAGTTAGGAGAGGGGAGGCTCCTGTGCCTGTTCAGAGGCGTTGAGCTGGGCAAACAGCCTATGTGTGACGGCGACGGCTGAAAACTGGATCAGGCACACTTTCCGTGATTGGACCCTGGTCAGTCGGTCAGCAGGATGCGTTTGCGCAGGAGATCGGGGTTGGCGCGGCCGTACATCTGTCGCTTGAGCATCTTGGTGCGGTTGACATGGCCTTCGACGGGCCCGGAGCTGTAGGGCAGAGTGAGCCCGGCGGTGACGGCGTCTTGGTCGCGGCGTAGCCCGGTGACGAAGGAGCGCAGCTCGGGTAGATCGTCGTTCAGGACGGCGTTCATCCAGGTCTCCAGGTTCTGCCCGCGGCGGTGCGTCATCATCTCGGCGAATTGGTGTACGCGCTCGTGCAGGGCCGCCAGTTGAGGGCATGCGGTGGTGAGCACTTGGAGGCGGTGGTGCTCGTCGGGGTCGAGGTTGGCGGGGTTGCGCAGGAACCAGCTGGTGGCCTGCCGGACGGTGGGCGGCCGCGTTGGGGCCGGCGTGGGAGGCGTTGCGTTGCGCCAGGGGTGGACGTACTGGCGGACGGTGGTGCCGCTGCCGCGATATCCCAGCGCCTGCAGTTCCCGGTAGAGGGTTTCGGCGTTGGTGCACCCCTCCTTCCACCGCTTGCGCAGGTAGGGGTCGTAGGCGTCCAGGTTCTTGGGCCGTCGGCCGGTGTCGTTGTGAACGAGCAGGTCCTCGTGGCTGGTGGCGCGGGCGAAGCGCCGGACGGTGTTGCGGCCCAGGGACAGCAGGCGAGTGATCTCCCGGCCCCTGGCCTTGTTTCAGCAGGGCGTGTACGGCGGCATGCCGCTCGCGGGTCCTGGTGGCGATGCGGTCCTGGCGGTCGGCGGGCGAGCGGGGCAGGGCGGGCAGCGCCTCGGGCGGTGAGCTGGCTTGAGTGCTGGGCGTGGCGATCAGGGCTTGGAGGTGGTGGCGGTGGCGGGTGACGGTGCGTTCGACGGCCTCACCGAGGTTGCGCCACAGGTGCCACCTGTCGGCGACCTGGGTGGCGTGAGGCGCGCCCCGGGCGATGCCTTCGGCGTAGGCGCCGGCCCGGTCGCGGCAGACGATCTCGACCCCAGGGTGGGCGCGCAGCCATGCGGCCAGGGTGTCGGCCGTCCGGTCGGCCAGCACGTCCACCACGGTGCTGGTGGAGATGTCGATCAAGATGGTGCCGTAGGTGTGACCTCGCCGCAGGGCGAAATCGTCCACCCCGAGCACTCGTGGACCGGCTTGCAGTGTCGGGTCGGGCAGGGCTCGGAGCAGCCTGATCAACGTCATTCTGCTGACGGAGGCCGCCAGCCGGGAGGTGAGCCGGGCTCCGGCCCGTCCGCCCAGCGCCAGCGCGATGGCCTGCAACGCCCTGGCCGCGGTGACGCTGCGGCGGCCGTATCGGACGGTCAGCGCCGGGACCTGCTCGGCGAATGTCGCCTTCGCACACGTGGCAGTGCGGCAGAAGAAGCGGCGTACCCCCAGGTGGATGAGCACTTCCTGGCCGCCGGCTGCGGTATCGGACAGTCGTCGTTCGTAGCGGCTGTGCACCTGCTGCGACGGAGTTCCACAGGATGGGCAGGCGGCCTCCATGGTGCCGGTTGTGGCCTGGATCCTCACCGTGGTTCCCGATCGGAACACCTGCTCAACGCACACGCCGGCCAGATGAGGGAACAGGACGGCGACCAGTTCCTTGATCAACACGCTGCAGATGTTCGTGTTGAGATGGACGACTACCGGCTGGAACGCCCGAACCGTGATCTACTCAGCGGGCCCGATCACGGAAAGTGTGCCTGATCCCATTTTCAGACGTCGTTGACACTATGTGGCGCCTGGGCCACGCAAGATCATCCCGCGTATGTCTCCGGACAAGCTAGCGAGTGGTCACGCATCTCTGGGGTGGAAGCTCGCGCGGGGCGTGGTGACCGTTGCGCACGACCAGGCGGCGACCGGCCTCGTCACGCTCATCGGCGAACGCGGTGATTTAGGCGTCGACCTCGGCCTTGAGCGCTTCGGCGAGTATCCGGCGGGCGCCTTCGCGGACCAGTTCGTCGATCAGCGCGGCCGAGACCGGGCCGCCGGCCGTGCGGTGGGCGCCATCGGTGGGGTCAGGGACTACGGCGAGTATCGGGTGTGCCTTCCCGACCGACGTCGGCGCGTCGGCCATGCGTGAGAGACCTCAAACGATCACCGGGAAGGTACACCCCATCCCGGCCGTCCACAGGCCTCAAGCATTGCTCGAGTCATGCTCACCCTCGCGCTAACTGGCAGTGCTTCTCGGGACCGGCCCGTTCTACGGACCGCTCTGGGTCCGACGCTTCCCCAAGCTCGCACCATGCCAGAGAGGTATATCTCTCTCTCGCGTTCTCGATCTGCTGAAGCTCTCCTTCGCTATGATCGCGGATCGAGCGCTCAATCGAGGATTCTCCTGCCTGCAGAGTTGAGATCGACAAGAATATGGAGCTGTGGACGCCAACACGTACTCACTGAAGCAGATCCTCACTCAGGAACGGCGGTTTGTCGTGCCGACGTTCCAGCGGGACTACGAGTGGACCCTCGAGGGGCAGTGGGAGTTGCTCTTTGATGATCTTGAAGCAGTAGCGGACCGATTGTCCGAGGCGCGTGTGAACGCCGAGCTGACGGGGCAACCGCTATCCAGGGCCGATCGGCAGGTGACCCCACATTTCCTCGGTGCCGTTGTGCTCGATCAATTGCCAGCTCCTGCGGGTGGCCTTGATCTCCGCGCGATCATCGATGGCCAGCAGCGTCTGACCACACTTCAATTACTGCTGCGGGGCGTCCTCGATGTGCTGATTGAGAGGGAGTCCTCGCGTGCCCCGCAGGTAAGGCGGCTGCTCCAGAACCCGTCCGACATCATCACTGCGCACCACGAACGTTACAAGCTGTGGCCTCGGCGTAAGGATCGGGAGATGTGGCCGGTCGTGATGTCTGATGAGGTGACGACCGCAGCTGGACACGGGTATCTGCAAGCCAGGGCGTACTTCGCTGAGAGGGCTCGCACTGCCGTGTCCGGCGTAAACGGAGAGGACCTCACCGATGCGGTGGTTGACGCGTTGCTTGATTTGTTCAAGCTGGTCGTGATCGATCTCGAGGACAACGACGATGCCCAGGTCATCTTCGAAGTACTCAACGGCCGTCAGACACCGCTATCCGCTACCGATCTGGTGAAGAACCTGCTATTCCTGCGTGCAGAGCTGAGGGATGAGAAACAGCTCGAGGACATGTACGACCGTTTCTGGTCTCCCTTTGACGACGACTGGTGGAAGATCTACAAAGGGCGTGGCCACGCGGCGCGTGGGCGGCGGGACATCCTACTGTCAAGCTGGCTGACAGCTGTGTCTGCAGATGAAGCCAACATCGGTCACCTGTACAGCGAAGTGCGTCGCTATCTCGACAGTGCTGAGCGTAAGACTCCAGATGTACTGGCTGAGCTGAACGCGTACGGCGCCGCCTATCGGGACGTTTATAGCGAGAACGGCCGCGGAACAAGGCGGCTTCGACAGGCTTACCAGCGCTTTGACCGGCTAGAACTTCTGACGGTCACCCCGCTACTCGTCTGGCTGCGCACTGTGACGCCCGAACGCCTTACGGAGAGAGAGCACGAGCTCGCCGTACTCGCTCTCGAATCATGGGCAGTCAGACGAATGATCACTGGGGCAAACACCCGTACCTACGGGAAGGCTTTCCTCGAGGTCCTCAAGGCTGCCAGGGCAGCCGCTTCCAACCCGGAGGAATCGATCGCTAACGCGATCGTGGCCGCGTTGCACGCCGCTCCTGCCGGCCTTAGCTGGCCGGAGGACAACGACCTGGAGGACACCTTCGTCAACAGGCCACTCTATGGTGTGCTCACACAAGAGCGGATCAGGATGCTGCTCGGCGCCATCGATGAGCGGATGCAGATCGACAACCCCAGAACCGAGCCCGCGGTGTTCGACTACGACCGTCTGCAGATCGAGCACGTAATGCCTCAGTCGTGGCGGGATCACTGGGCTCTTGATCTGCCAAGCGAAGAACAGCGTTTTTTGGCCGCTCAGCAGCGAGAGCAGTTGGTGCACCGCATGGGCAACCTTACTCTAGTGACCTCCGACTTCAATCGGGACGTCTCAAACCTGGCCTGGGAGATTAAGAGGAACGCATTGGCGACGCACGCCAAGCTGCAGATCAGTGCCGACTTTGCGAAGACCGAAACCTGGGATGATACGACAATAGAAGGGCGAGCACGCCTGCTCGCCAGAGTCGCTGCACTTGTATGGCCGGCCGCCGACCACCTGATCGAGGAATTGCGGCTCTAAACCATCCGAGATTGATGGAGGCTCTGATGGTCACTGCTCTAGATCCATATGATCACCCGGTGTCTCGTTGTAGGTTTGGTCCCGCTCACGCATGCTGTCGCACGGAGTGAGGTCGCGGATTCTGCCCTGCAGGTCGGCTGGATTCCAGTTGCAGCTCACCGCAAACAGCTGTGCGTTGATTGATCGAGCGCACTCCACTCGATCGGCGTAGTAGGTCACCCGCTCATAGCCAAGCGGATGATGATGGGCGAGGTTGCAAATTATAAGCTCGCTAGACTGAAGTGGTCGCAGATCAGGATCCATCTCTGCAGGCGCAGACTTGCCGAAGAGTGGGTTTCTAATGACAATTCCGGTCACCCACTCCGCTGGCCGCATGGTGGTGGTCGATTGAGCATCTCTGTCGGGATCAAGGAGTAGATCGAAGTCATCGTGCTGAACAACGTATGCCACCACCTCTATATCCGTCTGTGACCTTAAAGGGAACCTTTCCGATCTCGTAATCGAGCGGCTGTGCAAGGGGCGGAAGTGCACTGCTTCATGAACTCCAACCGCCTTGCATAGTTGCATTAGCGGGGAGAGATCCAGTGGGATGCCTTGCAGCTGAAACGATAGGTTGACCATCGATACGAGTCGCGACTGGTGAGCAGCGAGATTAGCCGTGAGAGTGTAGAAACCACCATCACATACATCCGTATAGCAGCATTCCTCGGAATGGTGAGAATCGTCATGCGCGGCGCGCTCCGCCCATCGAGGAAGCGCTGTGGCGAACTCAGCTGCACCGAGGCCGTGCCAGTTCTGGGAGGCCTGTTGGATACTCCAGCACGCTTGCCCAGTCACCCACCCTAAGTTTGATAGCGTATCGATCAAATCCAGAAGTGACTGCTCGCCATAAATTTTTGGATACAAATCAAGTGCCACACCGAAACCTGCCGCCGGCATCCAATCGATGTCCGGGATCTCCCTGGCGAACACGAACTGTCCGAATTCGCCACGACAGTCAAGCACGCGACTACGATGCCCATCAGGCCACATGAACTCTGCGGGCGACACGGGCAGCACCGCAGCCGATTTCCTACTTCTCGCTGACATGGTTTGCATGAGCGCTGCGTCCAAGAGAACTGTACCGTGGGCGAGGAGAGCCTCCTTCTTGCGATGCAGGAGTCGCAGCAGTGACTCTCGATCGAGCAGGATCTGCTCAAGCTCGCCCCCGGAGAGAAGAATGACTGGTTGGGCGGTGTTTGTAGCCAAGTCTGCGATGACGGTCTCAGAGAAGCCCCCAATGCTGACCAAGAGTCCGGTGACATGGGCAGGTACTCGGCGTAGCCGAGATCGGAGGCTGTCGATATCATCGATACCCGACTTGTCGCTTCGCCACTTCGTCTCGATCAGGTAGCTCTCTGTGTCTCGTGTCGCGAAAAGGTCTACCTGTCGAGGCTTGGCCGCGCCAGCGTTTGGCGTGGTTTGAAAGTGATAAAAGCGGAACAGGTTGACCATGAACCGTTCGAGGTTGTAGCCACGCTTCGCCGGATTCTTGATCGCCGCGATAGTCCGGAACTCTTGCAATAGGCTGTGTTTGCTCACAGAGAAGATAATGCCAGAGGATCCTGAGGCGATCTGCTTTTTTGGGGCTCTGACCCCAGAGCTGCCGTCGCTGTCGCCTACCCGCGAACTCGCTGATTTCGAGTAGGCGAAATAGGCATCCTGCTTGGTTGATCAGGGGTAAATGGGTCAGTGGCGTATGGGCAAGCGCGAGGGCGCGCTGGCACCTGAGGACGTTCCTGCCGTACGTAGTAGTACGACTACTGAGCGCTTTTCGTGCGCCCAGCAGAGCAGGAGGTGAAGCCGTGACATAGCGGCTGATCTTGTTGTTCGTAAGCTCGTCGTCGCTTGCCGGTTGGAGTCCGGTCCGGGTAGCTGCCAGGAGGCCCGGTAGCAGGCTGGCGGTTTCGTCTGGAAACGGGCGGGGTCGAAGCCCAGCGTCAAAGGCCCTGTAAGAGGGGGAGCGACGGTGCGGTCCGTAGCATGAAGCGAAGCCTGCGGCGTCGTTACTCAGCCGCCCCTCGGGGTGGGACAAGGGAGAGCCGAGCCCCTCGAAATCGGGGTGAAGGCCATGGAAGCGGCCAAGAGCCTGGAAACGCAGCCGTCATGAACTCCCCGGCGTATGGGGCGCGGAACGTATCGATAGTGGCGACGGGAACTGGGGAGGCCCTCCCCGGCCCGATGACCTGCGGATATGTGTCATCGGAGCGTAGCGCCCTATAACCGATGACCTCGGGAAGTGGACGATCAGCCGGGTGGGCGTCGGAGGTGGCCGTAGTACCGCTTGAACCGGCCGGACAACACAACCGGCGGCGATGGGAAGGGCCACTACTTCGTCGATGCGTGCGGTGTTGAGGAGGGGCCCGGTGAGTGCCGTTTCGGCTATTCCCGCCGCTGGCAGGTCTGGTGGACGTTCTCCGCGAGACTCGGTCCGAGCCTTACAGCACACGCTGTACCGGGCGGCCAAGGCTGACCCCGGACGTCGATTCCACGCGCTGATGGACAAGGTCTACCGCAGAGACGTCCTGGCGCGCGCGTGGCTGATGGTGCGCAGCAACAACGGCGCGCCGGGTATCGACAACATCACCCTGGCCGACGTCGAGGAGTTCGGGGTGCCCCGGCTGCTCGATGAGGTGGCCGCCGAACTTCGGGAAGGTCGTTACCGTCCCCTGCCTGCGCGACGGGTCGTGATCCCCAAGCCTGGGTTGAAGGATGAGTTCCGGCCGTTATCGATTCCCGCGGTTCGGGACCGGGTCGTGCAGGCCGCCGTGAAGATCGTGTTCGAACCGGTCTTCGAGGCGGATATGGCCGACTGCTCGTTCGGGTTTCGTCCCAGGCGTTCGGCTCACGACGCCCTGCAGGTGCTCATGAACGAGTACGGGCGGGGTCGCCGGTGGGTGGTCGAGACGGACATCGCCAACTGCTTTTCGGCGATTCCGCACGATGAGTTGATACACGCGATCGAGGAGCGCATCTGTGACCAGTCCCTGCTTGGCCTCCTGCGGGTGATCCTTCGCGCAGGGGTCATGGAGGACGGCCAGGTGCGCACCGGGGACGTCGGGACCCCGCAGGGCGGGGTGATTTCACCCGTCATGTGCAACGTCTACCTGCACCGGCTCGACCGGGTATGGGATGAGACCGACGGGGTCCTGACCCGCTATGCGGACGATCTCACCGTGATGTGCTGGTCACGCAGCCAAGCCGAACGGGCCTTGGCCCGATTGACCGAGCTGCTGGCGGAACTCGGGCTGGAGTCCAAGGCCGCCAAGACCCGCATCGTCCATCTGGAGGTGGGCGGGGAAGGCTTTGACTTCCTCGGCTTTCATCACCGGCTGGTGCGATCGACCGGATTCAACGGGAAACGACCTTTCGTGTTCCTCGCTCGCTGGCCCGCGGACAAGGCCATGCAGCACGCCCGCGGCCGGATCCGGGAGCTGACGGACCGGCGCAGGAGACTGCGGCCAGAAGCGATCGCCGAAGAGGTGAACCTGTTCCTGCGGGGCTGGATCGCCTACTTCCGGTATGGGCACTCCGCCCAGCGCTTCAGCAAGATCAGGCAATACGCGCGAACGCGTCTGGCGAGATTCATCAGCAAGAAACATCGCGCCAGCAGGGGATTCGGGTGGCGGGCGCTGGTCGCCTTGTCCCCGAACGAACTCGGTCTGATCGGCATGTATGGAATCGTCGTCCCGCCCAGACCCTTCAAGGACTGGCGGGTGAGGCCGAATGCCGGCGGTGAACGACGTCGGTGAGCCGTGTGCGGGAGAACCGCATGCACGGTTCGAGGCGGCGGGAGCTGGAAACGGAGTCACGCACCTGGTCATGGTCACTGAGGTGGCACACCCGTCCGGGAAACCGGCGGAATCGAAGGCCTCAGGCCCTACCGCCAGGAGACGCCACCGCGCCAGCTCCCGACCCTACATCCTGAGTAGCGGCCTTCTTCGGTGGGCTGCAGGACGAGGATGGCCTGCACGATCGTGGTGGCGCGGTGTGGGCAGCAGCGCAGGCGGGTCAGGACTTTCCAGGTCTTCAGGGTGGCGACGGCGCGTTCGCCGCAGGCGCGGATGCGGGCGTGTGCGCGGTTGACCGAGCGCTGGTGGCGTGACAGCGGCGGGCGCAGCCGAGTTTGAACGGGGTGCGGATGCTGCCGCCCGCGCCTTGATATCCCTTGTCGGCGAAGGTCGTCACCCTTGCGGCGGTCAGCGCGTCGATCAGGCCGGTGGCGCGTGCCGCGGTCAGGTCATGTGTGGCGCCGGGCAGTGCGGGTGAGGCCCACACCAGCCGACCGGCCGGATCGGCCAGGACCTGCACGTTCACGCCGTGGCGTCGGTGTTTACCGGAGTAGTAGGGCCGTTCGTCGGCCAGCCGGTCGATCAGGATCAAGGTGCCGTCCAGGATGGTGTAGGCCAGCCGGCCGGCGCGTAAGACGGCGGCGTGGACGTCGTCGGCGAGCAAGGCGAGCAGGTCGGTCGCCTCGCGGACGTAGCGCCAGGCGGTGCTGGTGCCGACGTGGAAGCCGGCGGCCAGACGTGCGTAGGTGTCGCCGTTGCGCAGGTGGGCGAGTACGAGCAGGGCTTGCCGGGATGGGTCCAGGCGCCGCCAGCGGCAGCGGCGCTCGGCACGCCGGGCGCGGATCAGCTCGGCCAGGCGGATCAGGGTGTGATTGGACAGCGGAATCGAGGCACGATAAGACAGCAACGAGGCTCTCCGGTAGAGGCATCGGATCTTGGTCGACTGCTGTCTTACCGGGAGCCTCTTCTCATGCCAACCCGTCCCGGCGCCGCCCCTGTTGACCAGCGCGATCAGGTTGGAAAAGCCTCACTGTATTGCATCAGATGGATCATCCGGTGCCAAGGTGCGGCCGCCGAGCGCCAACGCCTGGTCTGTCGGCCACGCGTCCGGGTCGAGAGATATCCGCAGTAGGAGAGCGTGGACGGTACTGCTTGCTCACCAGGAATGACCCGCAGAAACACCCAGCGCCGTACTCGCCCTTCCTATGATCATCCCGCGTGTGTCCCGCACCCACCGAGACGGCCCCGTAGACCGTTCCGAACGGCAACGCCCCCGTCCTGCAACTGCGCAAGGTTATCGGCGGCGACATGGTCACCACCTACCTGGACAGTTTCGAGCGGGTGTGGGAGCAGGCCGGGCCGTACAAATCCATCCGATCACACTGCGACATCACCGACATGAACTCGCAAACCGCACTCTAAAGGCCTACATCCCGGCTACACCCTGGCATGCCGGCTGCAGACCCGGGCCGCGCAGGTCTGGCGCTTCACCTCCGACTTCGCCGTGCCCTTCACCAACAACCCCGCCGAGCAGCCACAGCGCATGGTCAAACTGCAGATGAAGATCGGCGGCTGCTGGCGCAGCGTACGCACCGCCGTCCGCTACTGCCTCATCCGCTCCTACCTCGGCACCGCCCGCAACCACGGCATCCACCCACTCGATGCCCTCCGCGACACTCTGTCCGGGAACCCCTGGATGCCACCACAAAACGCCTGATCAATCACAGGCGTGAATGGATACCGTCGGACCAGTCGTATTCGAACCTTGGGCGGTGTAGATGCATCCGACCTGGCCGAAGCCTGCCCACACCAAGGATCAGGCGGTCATCGGCCCGCCGCCCACCACCTGCGGCCGTGTCGGCGACGGCGGCATCACCCGCTGGGAACAGCTTCCACCACTCACCAGAAACCAGCCGATCCACGAATCATAAGTTGACCAGGGGTCGGCCACGTCAATTCAGTACGAGCGCCTTAAATACGGCCTGGCGAAGGTCGCCGTAAAAGAGCGGATCAACGCGCTCAAGGACTTCGGCGTTGACCTCCAGGAACTGCCGCTTGTTCTCGATTGGGATTAGAGCCCGCGTGGCGCCGTTGTCCATACCGACCTGCAAGGGCTCGGTGAGAGACGGGACCGGTTTGACGTTGCCCTGGACGCTCATGTCGCCGAGGACAAGAAGGCCGGGCTGTGGCGGGACCTTGCGAAGGACTGAGTAAGCTGCAGCGAAGAAGGCGACACCGACCCCGGCCTCCACCTTGTTACCAAGGAGGTCGATTACCTCAACGTGGAAATCGGAGGTGTCGACCTCGCGGCCTACGCCAAAAGCGTTCTTGTTGGCGAGTAGGTAGCTGAAGGCGCGGCTGATCGACTCCTTCACCGCGCCCGAGATGCCGCCCGCTGACTTGATTTTGCCCGTTCCGGACGACAGTGTAATCTCTATGCGGTATACGCCGACGGTGCCATCGCTGCTCACGGACGCGCTGTATATGGTCCCGGGTGCCAAGGGGTCGGGCGAGATGAGGTCCTTGCCACCCTGTTCGGGCACGCCGACGAACTTCTCCTCGCCTGTCTCCCTGATCTGGTAGCTGAACGAGGTCTGGTGGTACTCGAAGGAGCCCATTTTCTTGAGCTGCTCCTTCACGCGCCGACGGCCCTCCAGCGCAAGCTGCAAGAGCTCCTCCATGTCCCCGCGTGAGACCTGGCCATGTGGATGCAGGATTTTCACGAGCCCCGACACAGTTCGACGAACCGCCTTCCGGTCGCGGGCGTTGAGATGCGACCCTAGTGAAAAGTAGTGGTCAATGATCTCGGTGTGGTTGTGTTTGCGCAGGTCGCGGAGGGCCTCGGCGAGGTAATCGATGACAAATCCGTAGCGGTCAGTGAAGTGCTCGTTGTACATCTTCGGCACTTCCCACCCAGGCAGGTAGAAGTGGAGCCGGTCGATGAACGCCATGTCGTGGCGAATGACGTCGGGCATCGGTGCAAAAAGGTGATCGGTCTGCACCATCACGTCGATGGCCTGCTGGGTGTTGCCGAACATTGCGATGCTCGCGTATCCCGCCATCGCCTCCTGGCCGCGTTGAAACTGCCCTGACTCGCAGTAGGTCTTCATCATGGTGATGACTTCCTTCGGCATCTTTTGAAGGTCGGCCACCTCGTCGAAACCGATGACATCCCAGATTTGAACCATGCCTTTGTAGCGGCCCTGTTGTTGCCCGAAGAGGTTCGCTATGGTAGTCGGCCCTGTAAGCAGTGCGGAGTATGGGGATAGCTCCTGGACCGCGTAGCTCTTTCCCGTGCCACGAGGACCAAGCTCTACAAGGTTGTAGTTCCGCTCACAGAAGGGAATAAGGCGGGTCAGAAACAAGAACTTGAGCCGACGATCCATCACCGCGGGCTCGTAGCCCATGCTGCGTAGCATAAGGTCAAGCCACTCGTCGGTTGTGAATTCAGCGCGAAGCTTGCGGTACTCCTCGAGGTCGAAGGTAGCGAGCTGGATAGGCGTGAGCTTGTCGATCCAGAACGGGTACTTGCCCTTGCTCTCCTCGTCATACTCGAACCGCATGTCGACCTGCGCCCAGATGCCACCGGTGAGTAGACGATCGAAGTCGCGAACGTATTGACCAGGGATATGCACGTACTTGTGGCCAAAGTTTGTCACCTCGGCCCAGTACTGCGAGTCGACTAGCCTAACCTTAACCTTGTCGATGAAGGTGTGCTTGCCTGCCTCCTTGACCTTGCTCTGAGCCTTAGTGCTTTCGTCCGGCCGGATGTAGTTATCAGCGAGGGTATCGTTGACGACCTGCAGGCCCATTTGAATGGCCATTTCGTCGCTGGACGCGCAGTACTTGCCGAGTAGGTACTCAAGCACGAAGACCGGCACGTTAGCCCCGACCTTCACTTTGCGGACTAGGTCCTTGCGCACGACCTTGCCGGCGAAGACGCGGTTTACCTTGTCGTCTAGAGCGCCTCTTGTCGGTTGCTGCTCATTGCTCATGATCAGATCCCTAGCTTGACACGTAGCTCGTCAGATTGGGCCAAGACCGCGTCGGTTGCTGGGTCCAGGACCACAACGCGCACCGATGTGCAGTCATCGCGTGTGAGCATCATGCCAAGATTGGCTTCGGAGTTCGGGTTAACGCGAAGGACGCCACTCGCGTGGTCGAGATCGCCGCCCATGGCCATCCCTGCCTGTCCCACCTGCTCGTTCCCCGAGACGAGGACGACCCTCAGCGCGACCGGCTCGGCATGGAAGAGGTCGCCGACCATCAAGACCCGAACCCCGAAGGTGCGGTTGGTCAGCTGATCGGGTACGCCGCGCAGTTCCACGATCTTGCCTGCCGGCAGCTCCGAGCCTTGCAACGGAATGCGCAGGCTCACTACAGGGACGACGAGCTCCTGCAGGCTCACGCTTCCGTGGTGGAAGCTCAAGCCGCCGCCAGTCTTGAACACGCCCAAACCGGTGGGGAACACGAAGTCGAGGTTTGTGTCGTAGCCGAGCTCGGCACCGGTTACGCGAACGGTTCCCGCTGGTGTGGCTCCACCACGTCCGATCCAGCAGCGTCGATGGATGTCAACCGTGTTGCCGCCCGGGCTATCGGTCTTCATGTCGTCGTCTTTACGAATCGAGAACTGATGACCGTGGTCAGCGCTGATGACGAAATTCTCGATACCGACAGACGCCAGCTTGCGGATGGCACGCGCCACATTGCCAATGACTCCCTCCATGGCGGCTCGTGCGGTGAGCTCGTCGACGTTTTCACCGAGGGCATCGATCTCTTGGGAGCGCACGACCACAAGCGAGGCGTCCTCCATCGTCTTACTCAATTTGGAGGGCGAGGCGCTGAGCAACCTACCCAAGGGCAAATCCACCACGTCGGGTACCTTCGTCTTCAAGAACTTGAGGCGCTCGCTCAAGCCCGACATGGTTGTGCCCTCGATGCTGGATGCAATCTTTCCTTTGTGCTCGACTACAGAGAAGCTTGCAGATGCGCCAGGAAGAAGTGCAGCCATGCCTACTGGAGTTATTGTGGGCAGTGCCGCGATAGCCGGGCGAATTGTGAGGTCCGTCGTGCCTTCGAGTTGATGCGCAAGCTCGACGCCCATCTCGAAGCGCATGGCGTCGACCAGGAAGTAGGCGACCCGTCCCCCCATGGTCTGCACGACATTGGGATAGATGTGTGTCTGGTGCAGCATTCCCGAGACCGTCCAAGCAGCCTCACAGAGTACCTTGGCAAAGCCGTCGGCCATCTTCTTGAGCAGCTCTTCATGCTCTCGTCGGACAAGGGCCAGGCCCTTCTCAGTCTCGGGTTCCTCGCCCATTTTGGCAACCCACGTCTCAAGTCTCCGTTGTAGCTCATCGACTCGAAACCACCCGTCCTCTGCCGAGTATGCACGAACCCAGCTAACCGGATTGCCTGGGGGGTTAGAAAGGGCGAGTCGTGTCTTCTCGATCTCACTACCGAGCTTGGCCATCAGGCGGCAGGCTTCCCACTGGGCTTGCCGCGCCACGTCTCGGTCCACCCAGAAGCTGCGGCTGCGGTCGGCAGCAATATTGAGACCCTTGGCATATTCACGGCGGCAAATGAGCTCGCTGGCGTACGCCAGCAGAGCCCGTTCCTCGAACCGGAAAGTGTCGATGTTCCCGAGGTGCCTGGCATCAATCTCCGACATGTCGAGATTGAGCTCCGACTCAACCATGTTCGCCAGAGCCACGTAGCGCTCTGTGTATCCACACCGCAGACGCTCGACGACGTCACGGATCCGCGCGATGTGATCTTTGCTCGGCGGTTCTGGCACCATCCCGACAGACGCTGGCGGCGTGCACTCCAGATCGGATCGAAACTCGCTCACCAGTACGTAGCGCAGTACTTTGCCTCTTGCCTCGGCGACCGTGGTGTTTTCGGAAACCGAAAAACCAAGGCGCGTCTCAACGAGCTTGAACAGCTCGACTCCAGCATCCTTTTCGAGGATGATCGAGTCCTTGCCGTCGTCCGCGAGCCAACAGGCGATTAGGGCCTCACTCTGAGCGTCCTCGAAGATGGTGCGCAGGACCGACCCTAATTTGTCTTCCTCGCTCTGATGGAGGAACGAAACGATGTCGTCGTAACCGATGCTCGCGGGTCGCAGCATTTCGTCGATCTGACCATCAGTGAACCGTTTGCGCAGAACATTGAGGGCCAATCGCTTGAGATTCGGCTCATAGCAGATGCCCCCCTTTTCGAGCTCCATAAGTACCGACGCTTGTCGGTCCCGGGTAACCCCAGGAAGGTACACGATGAGCGGCTCGGGCCTATCGAGGTCAGCGATAAGTTCGACAGCAGCTCTTAGTGCGAAGAGGGAGCCTTCGTGCCGGGCGAGGAAAGTGAGTCGGTCCTTTACAAGCACGCGTGGCAGGCCTTCATATCCTGTGCCCACTTGCTTGAGCTCGCGGTCGATGAATGGCTCGAACTCGCGGCGGGGGTCGTAGAACACCACCACGCCACGCTTCTTCAGCGCGTCATCGAGTTGCATGCAGAGGTAGTCGTGAAACGGGTGCATCAAGTGGTACCTCCTGCCAGATGGTAACGGGCACCACGACGCTCACCGATTTGTGTGACTGAGCCGTCCGCCAGGAGCACCTTGATAACTATGCTCCACTGGCCCGAGGTGATGCCGGTGGCTTTGATAACATCGGCTTTACTGGCACCCTCACCGTTTGCGGCGATGACCTCCTTCACCTTGCTGAGAAGGTCTGCGTCAGGAGCCAGTCCAGTCTCACTACGAAGGGCAGTTCTGTTTGAGGCTGAGCTGGTGCGCGATGCGACTTGGCCGCGCCGAGCACCGGTGCCGCGTGATGCCTTCCTCTTGCTCGCTTTACCAATGCCGGGTGCGGGGGCCTCAAGTAGGCTCTTGAGGGCGTCTTTGACGGCGGCAGAGGTTCGCTCTTTGACGAGCATCTCTACGGTCGCCTGCTCTACGTGTCGTGGTTGCCATTTGCGGTCGCGATCCTCGTACCAAAACACGTCCTCAAGTCCGTGAGCAACTGCAAGACTGCGGTCCACGGCGCACTTGGGGACAACCCGCTCGGGCCAAAGGTGCATCGCGATATGGGCCCAGTCATAGTTACCTTGGCGAAGCTTACCCCAGCTCCCCGCGCACTCCTTCTGCCATGTTCGATGCTGTGGGATGAGTCGCCACAAGGGTGCGAAGTTAATGATGACTCCGTCATTGAGGTTTGGATTCCAGAGAGGGGCAAGACGCGCTACCTCGTCCTGGAAACGGCGCAGCTCTTCGACAAAGGACTCCTGTGCGACGATTTCGCGGTGTTGGTCCCCGCTGGGGTTCGAACTAGCCTCCTGTATGAGCCCGATGAGCCTGCGCTCTTCGTGTTTCAACTTCGGAGTCACGTAATCATTGAGCACGCGATAGAGTGTGTCCTTGGTGATGCGGGGATAGTAGAGCCAGACGGAATAGCTCGAAGAAGGCGTGGCAAGCTGCCAGTAGATGGGGGCCTTGCGGCGGCTCTTTGAGTACCGCTTAATGTGGTACTCGAAGAACGACTGCGTGAACCAGTCCCGTAGGTCGCGGCCCTGGGCGTCCACCAGCTCCGCGGCTTCTCGCCAGACCGCATCACAGTCCTCGCCGAACACGGTCTCGAGCACGCGGCGAGATCCTGCGGCGAGATCCCGGTCGTGGCCGACGTCATCAACGAGGATCCCGTCTCGAGGGATCTCGACTGGGTAATCGGGCGGCGGCGCATCGACCGGTTGGCCGTCTCGCATGGTTAACATCCCCGGCGAGCACAGTGGAAGCGGATCGAAGGGCTCAGGCTCGGTGGGCAGTTGCCGCACGCCCGTAGCGAGGCGAACGTCGAAGCGCCCGAAAACTGCGCCCACGGACCACGAGAGCATCGCGGCCACGAGTGGCGCTGCCTCAACTTCCTCTGGTACGTAGTCGCTCTCGTCGGCGTCAAGTTCGCTGGCCTCGTTGGCGGCAGCCCCGAATCCTTCTTCGATTCGTCTGCGATCTTTCCCGTCGATGTCGTAGAGGGCAAAGCAAATCTCGTCGATCTCGCGTCGGATTTTGGCGAGCTCATTCTCGACTGAGGCCAGTTGGTTCGCCCACGCCGAAGCCCGGTCGGCTAGGCGGGCCCCTCCTAGTTGGAGCAGCGCGGGAGTCACGAAGGCGTGGGATGTCTCGGTGCGCATGTCCAGCGAACGCTTGAGCGCCCAGGCGCTGCGGGTGAGGCCGACGAGACTGGTCCGAGCAGAGTCATCCAACTGGGGGATCGGTGTCTGCTGAATCAGACCAACCTCGTAGGATTGAGCCAGTTCGGTACGTGCCAACTGTAAGGCCACGAGGCCGCCGAACGGCGCCGAATTAGCGATCGCGCATAGGGCAAGGAGCTCGTCTGGCTCGTCGCCCACCACGAACATCGCTGGTCCCTTGTCGGCGAAGATGGAGCCGGCCGGCATGGCGCGGAAGCTGAGTCCGTTGGTGCGCCTCGGCCACGTCAGGCCAGGGCGGAAGTAGTGCTCGGCGCTGCGGATGTTTCGTGACCAGTGCTTGGTTCCCGGGGTTGTTTCCGCGAATGCCTTGATCTCCTGACCGTCGTCAGTCCAATCCACGGTCAGGTAGACGTCAGCATAATAGGGACTGAAATGTCCTCCCTTCGCAAACGGAACGTGGCCGGAGGACCCGGGTGTCTCCCACCACAGAGCAACGAAACGGAAGTCGTCGCTTGACTGAAGCCCGACAGTGGCGGTCGCGACTTCGCGTAACGCCGAGAGGCTTCGGAAGAGGGTCAAAATATCTTCGGAGACCCAGTAGGCAAATGGCGAACGCGGAATTGCCGCAAAGTCATCCGTCTCCACTTCGAAGCGCGTATCCGGAACATCGACCGCGATACTGTCGCGAAGCGCCATCGCCTTGTCGTCAGCCTCAATAATGCGGAGGAAAATCGCCTTCATGCTGGCACCTCCAGGCAATACGCTGCGGCCTCGACCGCAGCGTCGTCCATCACCCCATAGCCCAAGTCGGCAACCACAGTCGGTGACGCCTCCTTCAAAAGGATCTCCTCGCGCCATTTCTGGAACGATGAGAGGAAAAAGCCGGTTCGCGGGGTGATGGCGCCGAGGCGTCCACGGGGATGGAGGAGCTTAATACCTCTTTCTACGAAGGCCGCATAAATGTCGTTCTTGGTTCGAGGCCACGCCGATGACGCCCACGCGCGAACACCTTCGGCGAAGGCACCGAACGGCGGATTCATAAGTACCACGTCGCAACGGAGACCGCACATATCGACAAATCCTATGCCTCGCACGGCATCCTCGGCGAACAGGCGACGTTGGTAAGCGCGGCCGTTCGCGGCCTGCTCAGTGTACGAACGCAGCGCCGCAAGCATTTCTTGCTCGGCCTTATGCCAGCGCTCCTCGTCGGAGGCTTGGAAGAGCCCTCCGAGCTCACCGTAGACCTCCCGCACGGCGTTGCGGATGTCGTCCTCGATCCGAAGCAATGAGCCGGCCTCGCCTGCTAACTCCATTCGGTCAAAGACACGATCGACGAGCCGTGCGAGCTTGGGATCTAGAGTGGCGGTGAACTCGCGTCGCAACTCGAGGTCTCCCGGCATCGGTTCGGCCACCACTATGTTTGTCTTCTGAATGGGTGGGCGAGTCTCGCGCGCGATGCCGAGTTTGTTGTAGGCACGTTGTGCCCGCATCCAGAGCGCGAGTGCTGCGATTTGTGCACATCGTGCATCGATGTCGATGCCGTGAAGATTGTACCGGAGGATGAGCCCAGGAGCAGCAGAACGCAGCGACTCGAGGTCCGGGTAATCCTCATGCAGCGTGTGGTCCGTGATCTCGGATACGGGCGACGACTCGTCGCCCCAAGCCTCTTCGTATATCGTCAATAGTAGGTCGAAGGCGTAAAGCAGGAAGTGACCCGAGCCGCAGGCTGGGTCGAGCACGTGGATGTCCCGCGGGTCCTTCCTCGCCCGGAACGACACGTAGAATGGCCGCTGGTGCAATTCCTCCCGAAGCAGCTCCTTGTCACCCGGCTCGGCTCCGGTGGGCGCTTCTTCCCCCTCGGCGAGAAAGACCTCGTTCGGTCGGCGCACGAGGTACTCGAGGCCGCGGATTCGGGTGTTGCCTTGCCGCATCTCGTGCCAGATGCGCCCGAGAGTATTATCGGTGAGAAACTTGACGATGTATCGCGGCGTGAAGAATTGATTGCGGACAGCAAGCTCGTAGCTATTCTGCGGAGCCTTGGGTCTACCTTCGTCGTCGTACCTAGCCTTCTGTCGATCCGCGTCGCTGTTGAAGTACTGGTAGACCCAGCCGATTGTCTCGTCCTCACCCCAGACTGCGGCGAGCTCCGCATCGTTGAGGACGCTGAGCAGATCCAGGAGCGCTTGTCTGCGAGGCCAGAGCAGGCTCGCTGGGTCCCGACGGTCGAAGAGAACGCGGACCTCTCGACCGATTTCGTCGAAGAGCGACTCGATGTAGATGCGGTATCCATGATCGGGCAGTTGCACGAGACCGGGAGCGAGCCCGGTGAACTCCTTGAATCCCGCCGATTGATCGCCCCGGCTAATGCATTCCTGCACGAGCCCGCGCACTTCAAGCATCTTGAGCGCCACAAAGCGGTTCAACGTAGTGAATGCTGCCTCCCGAAGATAGGCTGCGACGGAGTCAACTTTGTTGAGCCCACTGGCACGCTGGTGCTCGACCGCTGTTACCAGCTTGGTCTGGAGAACTCTCTGCACGGCGTCGAGGTGTTCCCCAGGCGTGATGGCAATGGTTCCGTCGAGGCGAATGTCGAACACCCCCTCGAGCTGCTCGGCATACTCGCGCTCTAGGAGTGCCCTTGCGGCTTGGGCCGCCTGTTGAATGCGGTTTCTGGTCCCTTTATCCATCTTGTCCGATCCCCTACTGAACCAGAACCTTCTTGCCGGCGCCTATGAGTTCCAGGCACTGCTCCTTGAGGCCAGACAAAGCCTGATCGAGCTGCTCTTCGGTCTCGATCCCGCCGCTGAAGTAGCTCGACACCACGACTCGCACAACGCGGTTTCCGTCAATGAGGCGTAGCATCTCTTCCACGGCCTTGGTTAGAAAGCCTTGACACGCGACCAGGTCTGCCCGAAGCAGAGGGATCGACAGGCGGGCTGCGCCGTCGGTCGTTGCGCGAGACAGCAGGTCTGCAGCGATCCGCTGCTGTTGGTCCTCACCAATCTGATCCCAGCCTGGCGTGGCGCGAAGTTGATTGGCCGCGTCGTCGAAAGCCGCTGCCCGAGCGTGAGCTGCCTCTTCGTGGCGGCGCTTGTACTCGTCTTCGAGCGCTCGCGTGTACTGGTCAATGGCGGGCAACTCGCGGAAGAACGTCTCTTTTGCCATCAGGTCAAGGAGCTTCTCGGCATGCAGGCGGTGCTCATCGGTGAGATCTGGCTCCTTCTTGAGGAACGGCCATCGTGAGTCGAGTACCTTGCGTGCGCGACCGATGTCGTGGAGGCGTGGCTCTGTGAGCATCTGTGCCAGTTCGGCCCCGCGTTTGATCGCTTCTTTTAGCTCTCTATAGGCAGTGTTGAAGGTGAGAATCACGTGATCTTCCCTGCCAGCGCGAATGGAGCGCATCTGATCGAGCGCAGTACGCAAGACTTCTGCCCCGGGAAGATTGTGCTGGACCAAGGTGGTATAGACCTCGTGGAGCTCCTCATCATGGCGATGAATCTCCTCGCGGATAGCGTTGGCAACAACGCCTTGTTCGAGCTCCGAAATCTCGCGTCCGAATACTTCCTTGAAGTGTTCGGACGCATCCACAATGTTGATGAACTCAAGCCCGATCTTGGGCCGGAACGACGCCTGACGGAACAGGTTGTTGTTAACGAAGGTGTTCCGGGCATCAAGGGACAGCGCCGACTCGATGATTTGACCTTTGCTCGTGGCTTCGAGCTTGCCCGCGCGCAGCAGCGCGATCACGAGCAGGCGGACGACATCGAAGTCCCATCCGAAAGGTTCCTTGGCGAACTCGTCTGTCAAGTAACGTCCGGTAGCCACCTCACCGTAGCTCGTACGGTTCTCGATGCGGGACAGCACTTCGGCAAGGGGGCCGCCTGCGGTGTTGAAGATCGGCTTACCTCCCTGGTCCCTAACAAGATCGAGGTCGGTAAACACCGATGTGAGTCCCCGAAGGTTCTCCGTTGTCACCAGCGACTCGAGGTCCTTCTTGCTCACCCGTGCCGCCGCCTCTTCGAAGCGGTCGAAGACCTCGGGAAGCGCTTGCGCGAGCACTTTGGCTGCAGCGCGGCCGACGTCCGTCGCGGTATCGTCGGGGCTGCGATCGTTACCGCGAAAGTAGATGGTGCCGGTTAGTAGCGCCTGCTTGATGAGCCGGCGAAGCTCGTCCCGGTGACGTCGCCATCGAATCTTCTCCTCGGCCACCAAGGCCGTTTCATCCTTGGTTTGAGCACCTCGTTCCTTGCGGGACAGGATCTCCTTCGAGCGGAAGAGTTCGACGGTCTCGCGATTGATGGCTTCTTCGAGGGAAACAAGCCAAAAGATGGACTTGGTGTCTGTCTGGCTACGCTTGCGCGCTTCCGCAACGCGCTCCTCGTATTCTTTCCCGGCTTCGGCAAGGGTCAGATGTACGGGTAGGTCACCCTCGTTGCTGAGGCGACCACCGATGTAGAGGCCGGCCTTGAACACTTTCACGTCGAGGAAGCCGTGCTGCGGCTGGGGCTGCCAAAGGCCAGTGACGATCTCGGCGTGGAGTCGGCTCATGTCACCCGGTTTGGGAGACAGGCTGGCGCGTTGCCGCTCCCAATCGTCCTCGGCGGGGGTGGGGATGCGGTAACCGTCGTCGCCCCGGCGAACCATGTGGGCCTTCTCGAGCGCGTCGAGGGCCGCTTTGACCTCTGAGAGGCGGGAATCAGCGTCTACCGCCGGGTGCAATGCCGCAGCCAGGTTCTCTGGCGTGCGGTGGATGCTTCGTACGTACTGAAGCAGGCAGATTGCTTTGGCGACTGATTTGGCGAGTGGGTGATCCACCTTATGCCCGATGTCGTCGATCTTGCCCCGTACCTCGCTGGCGATGTTGCCGGAGACCAGGTCGTAGACCTGATCGATCCGGGCCAGAGATCCAAGTGAAGCTGCTGCGAGATCGACGTCTGGATGAATAAGAAGCTGCTGGGCCAGCTTAATGATCGTGCGGTTGGCCCCGCCCACGTGCTTACTGGCGCCGCCCTGCGTGCGAAGGCCCGAGACGACCTGGATGATGAGGTCGATCTGGTACGGCAAAAGCGGGTAGAGGTCAACAAAGCTCTCCGTGGAGAGCTCAGGCAGCTTGATGTCAGCTGTGAGCCGCGTGTTGTCGGTGAGCCTACCGCGGTGATGGGTGAACAGGTCGCGTAGCGCCTTCTCGGCTTGCGCGTTCTTCGAGAGGACGCGCTTACTCGTGACCTCGGAGATGTCCGCTGGTTCGAGGTGAACCTGCAGAGGGAAGCGGTCCATCAATCGCGCCAGTTCCACCCGTTTGTCGTCGAGACCGCCGACCAGTTCGGTCAGCTTTTCCTGCGAAGTGACGACGATCCACATCTTCCCGCGGCCGATGCGGCCCAGGTTCTGCACTACGGCCTGCAGGTCGAGCATTTTCTGAACGTCGCGGGCGACAAACTGGCCGACTTCATCGACGACGAAAAGCAGCGTCTTGCCTGGGCACCGGCGCTTCATTAGCTCCATGCCACGCTTAGCGAGGTCTCCAGGTGTAATGTCGGCGCGTTTCATGGCGGACTCACGCCAGCTGTCCGCCGTTGGGTACGTCGCCGGGTCCATCTCGTGCATGACCCGGCTTGCCTGCTGCACTGCAATAGCGATAAGGCCCTTGCCGACGTTCCAATCCTTGTTGAAGACCTCCTGATACTTGGCCTTGAACGTGTCGAGGTGGCCCGCTTCCTCGAGCGTGATCTCAAGCTCGGACAGGTCGAGGTCACGCGCATAGCCGAGGCTCTGAAGGAAGAGCCGGTACATAATCTCGGTAATGCTCTGGTTACCAGTGCGGATGCCACGATCGGTGGAGACGTCAAAGATGACCGCTTCAGTCGGAATCTGCTCGGCGATGTTGCTCAGTAGGACCTCGACCTTGCGATCACCGATGCGTTTAGCCAGGATCTGCGCCGCACTCTGGCCGATGACGGTGCGGTTTTGGAGGGCGAGGCCAAGGTATTTCGCGAAGCTCGACTTGCCTGAGCCGAAGAAGCCCGATACCCACACCGCGACGCCTTCGTGTGGCTTCCTCGGTGTTTCGCAGTAGCGCTCCAAGATCTCTGCGAGGTGGTCACGAATGGAGTCTGTGACCACGTATTCGGCGAGCTCATCGCGGATGATCTGCTCGTCGGCCTGGTCAACTTTGATCACCTCCTCGATGCGGCGGGAGATGTCACTAGCGAATAAGTCTTTAATCGTCACAGCGGTCATCGCGGTCCCTCAGAAGATCTTCGGTCGATAGTTGTGCTCGGCATCCAATACACCCATGAAGCGCAACCCCGCGGCGCCGTCGAGCTCACCTGGATAAAAGAGGACGGCGGGCACGTGGACCTTCCCTTTGAGTTGCTCCAGCAACGATGAAGTGCGATAGATGGGGAAGAGCGCACCGGCGCGGACGATGAAGACCACATCGTGTAACGGGTCCGCGTTCTCGGGGATGTACGCGGCCACAAGCTCGTCGAGTGGCCGGTATTCGCTCAGAACCTGGTGGATGGTCTCGATGGTTGCCTCGAGTCCCACCGACTTTTCGGCGTCGGCGAGGGCTTCGGTATCGAGCCCCTCGGCCTCTAGGGCTTCGCGCATGCATGCCGCCAGAGAGATTGCAGTGACCCGTTTGCCGGCTTGCTCCAGGCGAGTGCGAAGTAGTGCGATCTCCTGTCGAACGGAGAATTCGTGTTCCGGCGGATAGCGGAAGATTGCGTATGGCATGTCATGGTAGGCGCTGATCGCCGGGCGCGGGTCGGACTGCTTGAGCACGGGCTCGAGCTGCTCTACGAGTCGGTCTTGCCAGTCCGTCATGCGCAGAGCTCCTTTGCGTATTCACCCGGTGATCCACAGGGCAGCTTGAGCTGGGCTAGGCTCCCGGCGACTTCGTAGTGCACCTTGCGAAACTGATGCAGGCGCAGGAGCTCGCGCTCCACGTCGGAGATGTCCATCAGATACATGTGCCAGTCGTCGGCCTCGATGATGCGCCGAGCGTTGGGCTCCACTTCGGCCATGGCGTGGAGGAGATACACGAAGCTCGCCTCTGATAGGTGGTAGGACGCAAATTCCTTATGCACCGTGCCACTAAGAAGGCCAAAGTCGGTGGCCATACGCAACAGGCCGGACGCCACGCGCAAGATTGTCGATTCAGTCCATTTTCCCGACCACTCGATCCCTTTATTCTTGCTTAGCATGGTGAGGTATGTTACGACATCGTCGGTATGGAGCCGGAACGCGCCCTGAACGAACTGCGGATACAGCCAATGCACGAGAAAGTCGCGCACGAGGAACTCATCACGCGTCAAGTGAAAGAGCAACAGAGGCTTCCACACGTCTCTCGCGCAGCCGGCTATTGCGAGATCGACAAGGGGGCGGTCGCGCCCAGCGGGATCGAAGCGTCGACTGATGACCTTCGCTACGTCGCGCGCCCAGTGAGTACTCTTCGCACCTATAGTGTTCTCCTCGCGTACGCGGATAAGGTTCTCGGTGCGAGATTTATCGAAGTCCCACTCTCGAAAAACGGCGTAGGTCTCATCGATCAGAGAACCTTTGATGATGGTAAATGACGAGACGACGCTGGAACGGGACTCCGCCATGGGCTAAACCTCCAGCTTCGCGTATGGAATGGCCAGATTTCCGGCCTCGCCACGTGCGAATCCGGACGCGAGCAATGTGATGATGTCGTCATTCGGTTCAAACATGCCGGAGATGTGCACGGCCCGATTCTCCGCAGAGCGCCGCATTCTACTCACGGTTTCGAGCTGTTCCTGAGAGAGCAGGTCGAGCTCGCCAAGGGCCTTTAGGAGATCGTCGCCAGCTTGGGCCTCGACGGTCAGAAATATGGGCTCCCATTTGTCCGTTTCGTCAAGCCATCCCTGCCAGTGCTCCTGGAACTGATCCTCGATCACAGCCGGTAGGTTCCAGAGCGTCATGCACCCCGGCGGGTCGAAGAGCTCGCGGCATCGGCTCTTGGCAACCTCGAATACGACGCGCGCTTGTGCGAAGCGGTGAGTTGACAGGAAGCCCCGCTTCAGTACGACGCTGCCGCGGCGGCCCAGCATGCCTTGGGTGTTCCACCAGCGGGCGGCGTCCATCTCGCCGTGGCGGGCAACCACGAGCCGAAGCTTGAGTAGCCGGTCGAAATCGAGGAATGGAGGGGCCACGCTCATTCCTGACCCTCCCCAGGGCGGCTGAGGTTGCCGCACTCTGGATCGCTCCAGTACTCCAGCAGGCGGCGTGAGGTAGCACTGACGTTGGGGAATCCCCGCGTCCGCCAGTGAGCGACCTGATCACGGATGCGGTTGACGAAGTGGTTCAGCTCGATCTGATCGTCGGTCAACCCGAGCTCTGGAGTGTCCAGCTCGACCTGGGCGCCCCTCTTCTGTGCCCGCGGCACGGGGATGAAGTACGAGCTCGGGCTGCGGCCTTCCTCGATCTCCTCCCTGATGTCGTCGTTGTCGAACTTGAAACGCCTGGTTGGAGCAAGATAGAGCGAGTTGATGATGGGATTTTCGATGACACGATCACTCACTCGCCGCCTCCGTACCGCCAACGCGCAGGTCATCGGAAGCCTACCGATTGGGGTCAGCAAATGCCCAGAAGAAGTAAATCTGTGATCTTCCCAGTGTCCAAATAGTGCCAGCCCAAATTGGAGCCAATGTTCCCTTCATTCCATGATGCTGGATTTATCACCTAAAGACCATAAGATCCCATTTAGGGCGATGAGGGCACCATTGTGGATCCGGGAGGCAGGTAAAGCGCACCTTGGAGGGCTGGATCTAGATTCCGGTGGAGGCTCGTCGTCATACCGCAATGGACACTTCAGGCTGTCATCTCCTCGTCGAGCAGGCTCTGCCATGCAGGGCCGGACGCTCGGGGGCAAGCCGTCGTTCGCGTGTACATGTGTCCAGTGAACTTCCGTGCCTGCTGGTTGGCTCGCAGTCGACAGCTTGACCTTGGGCGGCTGGTCTGGCATCCCTCGTAGTAGCCGATGTCGGCGAGGAGATGACCGCGGTCAAGCCGCACTCTTTCCGGCTCATCTTCGAGGAGGGCCGGGGGATGCGGGGGGCGGAGCTCCTTGCGGTTCTTCCTGGACCTGCGCGAATCGGCCGCGTCGTACTGGCCGTCGTGCTCGTTCCGGTGATTTCGGCTCGTTACCGGCGCCTCATCTCGGTGACCTCAGAGCGCGCGGGTGGCGACGGCCGGGACCGGCCGAAGAGCCGCATGCCCGGCTGGCTGGCCGACCGGCGCGCGTGCGGGCCGCCGTAGGCGGGCCGCTTTAAAGACGTGGAGAAAAGTCTCATCCAGTGATCTTCCTGTATCGCGATCACGTCTTTGAGCTGCGGTTTCCTCAATTGAGTTGGCCGCTGTCATTGCGGTCGATGCTGAATGCTGCCGATGCTCGGCTACTTGATTGTGCGTGGGTGCTGCGCCGAGGGCGATGGCTCGCCCAGCAGAACCTCAGTTGGCGATCGACTGGGTCCGTGCTGATTTCCTGGCTGGTAGGTTAAGCGTGCGTTGCGAACCTCCACGCCTTGTTCTACAGGCTCCAGGGAACTTCGATCTCTCCTTCAGCAGTCAAGCCATAGCGGGCGAGATGCTCGGCAGCCTCTCGATCACCCGCACGCCTCCGCATCGATACCAGTTTCTCCAGCCCGGTGGGGTCGCCGGCATCGGCGGCCTGAAGGGCGAGATGCTCGGCAGCCCTACGATCGCCTGCCTGATCCCGCATAAGAGCCAGCCGCCCTGACGCGATGGTGTCACCGGCGTCGATGGCCTGCTGGTACAGACGCTCGGCTCTCTCTCGATCGCCTGCCGCCTCCCAGAGCTCGGCCGCCAGCCTCAATCCATCAGGGTCGCTGGCGTATGCAGCCTGAAGGGCGAAGCGCTCGGCAGCCTCTCGCAGCCTCGCCTCCTGCCTCCAAGCGGCGAGGCCGCCGACGCCGGCGGCCTCAAAGGCAGAGGGCTTGGCAGTCTCACGCATACTCGCCCGCCTTCGCATCAGTCCCAGTTGCAGCGGTACGGTTGGGGCGCCTGCCTCGGCGGCCTGAAGGGCGAGATGCTCGGCAGCCTTATGTTCACCCTCCCGCTCCCGCATCAGTGCCAGTTGCCCGAGCACGGTCGGGTCGCCCTCCTCGGCGGCCTGAAGGGCAAGACGCTCGGCGGCCTCACAATTACCTGCTACCTCCCGCAGCTTCGCCAGAATCCCCCTCAGCCGCACCAGCGCATTGGGATCACCGGCGTCGGCGGCCTTTTCAGCCAGGCGGCACGCATGCCGAAGACGGCCCCTGTTCACTGCTGCTTGCGACAAGGCGGCGAGGGCGGTTGGAGTACCGGCGCGTATGGCAGCTTCCCAGAAGGCCGACGGCGGGCAGAGAAGAGCTCGTTCGCGGCGGCCATGTTGTTCAAGGTAGCTGGCCAGCCGGTACAGCGGGTGTGGTGAGGATGGCTCGCCCGGCCGGGGCTGGTGTTCGGTCAGCGGGCCGGGCAGGCGCCGATGCTTGGCGGTCAGCCGATCCATAGCTGTACTGAACGCGTCTAACCCACCGACTTGGTCCCAGGCGTGCTCATCGAGGTACCCAGGGGCAGCGTGACGCAAGAGGGGCTCAGGCAGAAGCGGGTCATGCCCGAGCCGGCGGGCGTCGATCGCGGCCCACAGGACCGCATGTTCGACCGGATCGGCATGCTGATAGCGGCGTAGCAGTTCCCGCGCCCCGGCCAGTTCCTGTGTGATCCGTCCGCCAGGTGCTCGTTCAGCTGCGGCTCGCAGGCGGGCATCAGCGGCGATCGTCTTGGCCAGATCCGCAATCTGCCGGGAAGTGAACTGGCGCGGGGCGATGATCTCCTCAGCCTGGCAGAGCAGGGCCCGAGCCGCCCGGTACGGGTCAAGATCGGTGACCTGTTCGGGCCTGTGAGTCAGGATTTTCCAGTATTCGGGCCACATCGTACCGAGCACCAGCACCGGACCGATGGACTCCTCAACCAGCAATGCCTGAAGCTCGGCTGCGACGCTCTCACCCGCCTGTGGAGGCTGCAGGTAGTCCTGTGCCTCGTTCAACCAAATAACGGACCGTCCAGCCAGGCGGTTGGAGCGTAGCGCCTCGACCAAGGCCAGGGGGCGGCATGGGGCCAAGGGATGCCATACCCGCCAGTCCGGTAGGACCGCGCGTATCGCCTCCCAGCACGCCCGTGTCTTGCCCGTGGAGGAATCTCCGATGACCATCACCAGCCGACTGCGGCGTTCAGCGGCAGCCACCGCCGCCCGCAACCGGTCGTCGAACCCCGCCCTCATCAGGTATGGCGGCAACACCGGCGCGGCTCCTGCAGCTGCGAACGCCTGGTGCACCTCTAGGCTCAGCGCGTCCCGCTCCTCCAGATCACCGATCATCCGGCCCAGCGGTGGCCCGCAGGGCTCCGGGCTTGTCTGCTTCGAGTCCTCCCGGTCGGCAACCTCCAGCCGTGCCTGAACCTCTAGCCAGGGGCCCGGTTCTTGGCCGAGCGCTTGCACAAAGCGTTGCAGGGTTTCCTTGTGCGGGTTCTTCGTTTTGCCACTCAGCAAATGCTGGATCGTGCCCGCGGCCAACCCTGCGGCCGCGGCCAGGCGCTGCATACCACGTGGGTCTCGATTGAACAGCGATACCAACTGCGCGGTCATCTCTTCCCTGGTCCGGATTCGACTTGGTTCGATCGCGGCCATACCCCTCACCCCGCGCTGTTCAGAATCGTTCGGATACACCTCTACACCTGCGGTCGCGACCTGGCCATCCGAACCGGATCATTCGCTTTCCCCAACCGTCTCGAATCCGAACACCGCCCTACGCGATCGTGCTGTCACCCGACCTCGATCCGGAAGGACACCTCGTGACAAGCAGTTCCTTTCAGACTCGCCCCCGCCGGCGCAGGCACCCTAGCCTGCCAGGACAGCCCAGCCCATCGGACGTGCGCGGCCCCGGCGTCTTTGTGCCCCAACATGTGGTCGCCTTGGTGGTGTGCTCAGTCGTGGGCCTGGTAGCCGGGGTGCTGGTGGAGCTAGCCCCGGCTGTATGGCCGCCCATCGACGCCGCCCTGGCCGTGACCGGACTATCACTGGCGCTGTACGGGTTGTGGCAGGGGCGCAGTCGCTCCTGAGCGATAGGCGTACGACCTGACCGGCTTTTTTGCTGGGTTGCGTCCCGTGGAGTGGTGTAGAACCGGCCCTCATCGGCGCGGCGCCTTCGACAACAGGGGGCCATCGCGTGAGTCTCTGTGTGAAACCGCCAAGTGACACGCAGAGGAGAAGCACGCGATGGCCCTGGATCAGTCTGCCCTGTTAGAAGTCCTCTCGGTACTGAAGAACTCCGAAGCCAGTGAGCGCATCCGGCACGCGGCCGAGACCATCTACCAAGCCCTCATCGAGGCCGAGCTGACCGCGGTGATCGGCGCTGCCCCGAACGAGCGCACCCCGGAGCGCACCGCGCAGCGCAACGGCGATCGGCTGCGGACGCTGACCACCACGGCCGGGGACCTGGAGTTGCAGATTCCCAAGCTGCGCACCGGCTCGTTCTTTCCCTCGCTGCTGGAACGCCGCCGCGTGGATCAGGCGCTGTTCGCGGTGGTGATGGAGGCCTACCTGCACGGGGTGTCCCCCCGCAAGGTCGACGACCTGGTCAAAGCCCTCGGCGCCGACTCCGGCATCTCCAAGAGCGAGGTCTCGCGCATCTGCGCCGACCTGGACGAAGAGGTATCCGCCTTCCGCGACCGGTCCCTGGCCGGCCAGAGCTTCCCGTATCTGTTCCTGGACGCCACCTACTGCAAAGCCCGCGTCAACCGCCGCGTGGTCTCCCAGGCCGTCATCGTGGCCACCGGCGTCACCGCCGACGGCCGCCGCGAAGTCCTCGGTTTCAGTGTCGGTGACAGCGAGGACGGCGCGTTCTGGACCGCGTTCCTGCGCTCGCTCAAGGCCCGCGGCCTGGCCGGAGTGCAGCTGGTCATCAGCGACGCCCACGCCGGTCTCGTCACCTCCATCGGCGCGGTCCTGCTCGGCGCGGCCTGGCAGAGATGCCGCGTGCACTTCCTGCGCAACGTCCTGGCCGCCGTCCCGAAGGGCTCGGCCGAGATGGTCGCCGCCGCGATCCGCACCATCTTCGCCCAGCCCACCCCCGACATGGTCCGCGACCAGCTCGCTGTGATCGCTTCCATGCTCGGCCGTCAGTTCCCCAAGGTCGAGGCCATGTTGCACGAGGCCGCCGACGACATCCTGGCCTTCACCGCCTTCCCGCCCGCGCACTGGAAGAAAATCTGGTCCACCAACCCGCTGGAGCGCCTCAACAAGGAGATCAAACGCCGCACCGACGTCGTCGGCGTCTTCCCCAACCCCGAAGCCCTGCTGCGGCTGGCCGGCGCCGTCCTGGTCGAAGCCCACGACGAATGGCAGGTCGCCGACCGTCGTTATCTGTCCGAAAGCTCCATGGCCCTGCTCACCTCATCCGGCACTGACCAGCAGGAGGTGGCGCACACCGAACTCATGACGGCATAGTCGAACCAGCAGAGCCTCACGCGAGAACCGAACTACACCACTCCGTGGGACGTGACCCGCGGCGACGACCGCCGTACGGCCTGCCGCTCCGGGACCGGCGCCGGCCCGGCCTCGACTCCGATTCTTTCGGCTGGCGAAAATACTCGACCCCCACCCCACCAAGGCGACCAGCGTTGCGCGATCGGCGTCGGCTGACTCTGCCTGCGTTTGTCGCCGCTCTCCTGAGCTGCGTGGCCGTCAGCATCTGGACGAGTCCTTGGGGAGCCGACAGCGCCGCGTCACGATCTATCGCCGCTTCGACGCCGACACCCGTCCCGAGCGCCGCCGGACGCTCGCCCGCGTCTACGCCTTCGCCATCGCCGCGAACACTGCCCTCGACGACACCCCGATCAAGGCCCCACACGTTGAAGAGCAAGGCGACGTCGACAAAGCCCCGTCGTCGAGCAGTGCTTCCGGTAGTGCCACGCCCGCGTCATCGACATGAGCCGGTGACTCCACCCACGAAGACGGTGGCCCCCGTGGACCGTGCGAGGAAGAGCAGTAACACTGACCGGCGAGTCAGGGACTCGAGGCCGGTGGCACCGTGGATCGCCGCGCAGTGTGACGAGCGGTTCCCACCTTCCCGCTCAGAGTTCCTCGTCCGAAACCGGGCGTGCCACCTTATCTTCGGTTAGCCCGGATGTTGTGGCGCCGATGCCAAGAGAAGAGGGCGGAGTTGGCGGGCGAACTCGATGGCATCGGCTTGATGATCCCGCCCTGGTGCTCCCCTGACGATTTGAATGGCTAGCACTTTGGTGGCGTCCTGCGTCCAAGCAAAGGCCTTGGCGCCAACGACGTTTCCCTCTGTATCTTTTATCGGTGCGCTGTAGCCTGGTCCGACGCCGCTAGGTAAGGCCGCTCCTCGGTCCCTTGCTTTCCCGTTCTCCAGACTCTGCAACGTCGACGGATAAGGATCATGTAGCTCGACGGTCATCGACGCCTGATTCTTGATGCTCGGTGATCTGCTCACTACGCAATGCGAGAAGCCGTTCGCCGAGGTGGATCCGCTTGCGTAGAAGTCACTCAACCCTATGGCTCGGCCGATGGCTTGCCTAGACAGCAGGCCACACTCCGCAGGCGGTGCTGTCACGTTGCCGAGTGGGTGGCGATCTAAAGGAGGAGGTGATGAACATGCTGCCGCGGTGACGAGGATGACAGCCAATAGGGCTGGAGCCGACGAGGTCCTCACTCCGCTGCCTCCGGATACGGCGGGACGTCTAACTGGAATCCTTCCCAGACGGCTCGGTCGACCTCGTGGAAGACGGCGGAGGCCCGAGAACTCTTCAGCCACTCATTGTAGGCAAGCTGCTGTTGCCAAGTCATTTGATCGCGAGGGACGATCTGCCCATCGGCAAGGAAGTCGCCGCCCGACCCCTTGGCGTAGTTCTCGGATGAGTGAGGGTGTGCGGAACCTTTACCTGCTTCGTCTCCAAATAGCCCGTACCGCATCATCACATTAGCCGTTAGGTCTTTGAACATGCGCTGGCTCTCGCGGAGGGTTTCCTCGCCCTTGCTGCGTGCGGCCTTGCCCTCGGTGTGCTTGATACTGTCGCTAACGGGCTCTTCTATAAATTCGTAGCCGGCAACCACCCAGTCCCCGGCTGGAGTGAGTGCCAGCTTGAGAGTTCTGGATACGCCGTCCTTGAAGGCCTGGCTCTTCTGATCCCTCTGGTCAGCCTCATTGATGTTCGTCAAGTTTCCGGCGTCAACAATGAGATGGAGCGACTTTCCGAGAGCATTTGCCTGAGCATTGAACAGCTTTCCTGGATTGCTGTTCATGTTGTCGGCCAGTAGTTTTTGTCTGTATGCCTGCTGCTCGCCCTTTGATGCGTTCGGGTGTCCGTCCTGCCATTCGGCGAATTCGGCGTCGACCATGTCGCGGATGGCCTTGCCCTGTGCATCCAGTACTTTCGTTGCGTATTCGCCGTGCCCTTCGACTGTAATCTTCAGCGCTTGCGGATCCTTGAAAGCCCAAGTCATTACATTCTTAACCGCGCTGCCATCGAACATGGCACCATAAGGCTGCTTGCCAGGAAGGTTCGGATCGGAGTCGGGCTGCGGATTGACGCCCATCGGCTCGGGAAAACCAGTGATAGCAGCTCGATGAACGTCACCCATGTAGGCGGAGAAGACACGGGCGGCGTTCTGCCGGGTGTCGGGAAGGTTGGCCTGCGCTCGCGGGTCTGACCAGAAGTGGACGGCCCAGGACGCTACCAGGGCCGATTTGTGCCCGCGCGAACTTCCGGGAGGTTGGCCGTGGTCGCGGAACCTTGTGCTGGCCGCCTCGATGGCACGGCCGAGTTCACCGCTACCGCTGCCCCAGAAGTTGTCCCGCATCAGGAAGGACAGAGGCTTGCGCGCGGGGTCGGTGAAGAAGTCTTGCGCGACTCTGGCGTTGTTCGCGAGAGCGGCTGCGAGGCCAGGACCGAAAGCGATGATGTCCTGCTGCTGGGACTGCGGCTTCGTCGCGTTGTCGAAGACCTTGTTGGCGACCTCGCGGAGAAATGCGTCATCGAAGGTGCCGTAGCGTAGTAGCTCGTCGACCATACGACCGCTCATGGGATTGTCGTCGGTGGCGATCAAGTCGTCGACATAGCTCTTGGGGAGCCTCATCCCGCCGACTCCACGCGAGGCCGTCCCCAATGTCACGCTGAGGGCCCGTGCCAGACGGTCCATGACGGAGGACGACGACGGCTTCGTCCAGTCGTTGTCCAAGGATCCCCGGTGCGACAAGTAGAGACGTTCCAGTAGTACCTTCAACTCCTTCGGAGGCATCTCCTTGGCGAAAGCTACCGCAAAGTAGGGGTCGTGCCGGTGCTTCTCCAACAGGTCCAAGGTCTCCTTGGAGACCGTTCCCTGGCCGCTGGTGGCGTCCTTGACCGCCTTGCGGAGCTGGTTGGCCAGGGACTTGGCCGCCGCGGCACCGCTCGAGGGTGAGTTCGATACCCACAGCGTCTCGTCAGCCCAGACGACACCCTTGTCGAGGCCGATCTTCTGGGTGGAGACGATGAGATCCAGGCGACGCTGGAGGTCGGGGATCTGCTGGGCTATCTGTGAGGCGACATCCCTCAGTGTGCCAGGCCCGGTCATGCTGGCGCCGATCGAACTTAGGGCTCTGCCGATCTGCGCGTCCGCGTCCGGCCATGCTTGGTCCAGGCGCCTGATCTCGCCGATCAGTTGCGTCATCAGGGTGGGGTCGATGCCGATCCGGTTCGGGGGTGGGCTCACGAGCCGGCCCTTCCCGGCAGGTTCAGCGGCGGCTGCCACAGCCCCAGTGGGTCAGCCGGCTTCGCAGGATCAGGTTGTACCGACTCGACCAGCGCCAGGGCGCGGTTGAAGACGCCTTTGTAGGCCGCCTCCCATGCCTGGCAGTCCCTGAGCAACCTGTCGGCGGCCTTGCCTTTCATCGCGCCGCCTTCGAGCAGGCTGATGAGTTTGCGCACGTCGTTGGCGTGCTGGTCGCGTAACTGCTCGATCAGGCGCCGGGCGGCAGCGATTTGTTCCTGGGTCGCCATCATCCTGGATCCTTCGGATCTTGAGGACGACTATCTTTACGGGATCAATGTGACGATAAAGGGCGGTAGTGGCGCCGTCGAGCCGAACTGCTCATACGGCATAAGCTCAACAATTATCCCGGCTGATGCGTATCACACATGATGGCAATCGCCTCGGTGACGTCCTCCACCACGTGATCGGCTCGATGCTCGTGCCCCGGCCATGTCCCCCGATCGACCCAAATTCCGAGGAGACCCGCCGCCTGAGCACCTGCGATGTCGGCGACGAGGTTGTCACCCACCATCCAGCCGCCCTCGGCGAGGCTGGTCCCGCATCGCTGAGCGGCGATCTCGAAGAGACGGGCATCCGGTTTCCGTACGCCCTCAACCCCTGACACGGCATAGCCGTCAACCACGTTAGCCAGGCCCGTCCGCTGGAGCTTGCCGAGCTGGTTGTCCGCCATGCCATTGGTCACGATCCCCACGTGCCAACCCGTGGCCCGCAGGCCATCCAGTTCCGCCAGGACGCCGGGGTAGCACCGTACGAGGTAGGGCATCCTACGGCGGTAGCCAGCCCATAGCTCCTCGACTGGTTCCGGTAGCGCGAAGTGCTCGCGCACCTCGTTGAAGAAGACCTCTCGGTGAGGGTGCACGCCTTGGTCCAAGGCGACGAGCCAGGCGACGTCTTCGGAGTCCAAACGATGCTGCTCGGCGAACTCCTCGACCCAGCGCAGAAACGCGTCGTTGAGGTCGATAAGCGTCCTGTCTAGGTCGAAGAGGGCGAGGCGCTGCACGATAACACCTTAGGCATGAACGTCTCGACGGCAACAGACCATTCGAGGTCGCCGCACACCTGGCGCAGTGCCGCCCGAATCACGACCCCACAGCAAGTGAATCCTCGGGTTGCATAGGGCTTTCGCCGGCTGCTCGGGCCTGGTTCTCGTTGGGTCATCGGTGACTGGAGCGGCGGTGATCCAGGTAATCTTCTGGACGTATCGGTGATGCGGCCCGACGGGCTTCCGCCTCGGTAGCGGACACGCCCCCATACCGCACGAGTCTTTCGTGCTGCCTGGGGGTACATCCGTGGCCGTTTTCCGGCATTCGGCGGAAAGCCTGGTCCAGTTGGTGTCTGAGTCGGTGCCCGAGCGCATCCTTAGCGATGTGATCGCTGAGAACCTGCGGGCAACCCAAGGCATCAATCCGGGCAAGGGGGAACGCAGGTCCTGGGACCGGAGCATCCCGATCCTGGCCCGCGATCTGGTCGAAGCCGGGCTGGGCGGCGTCGAGATGCTCATCGAGTACCAACTGCCGTTAACCAGCAAGCGGGCGGACGTCATTCTCGCCGGACGTGACCGGCGGACGGGAGCCGACTCCTACCTCATCGTCGAGCTCAAACAGTGGAGCCAGGCCGAGCTGTACGAGGACGACGATGAGCTCGTCCTGGTGTCGGGCATGGGCAACCGGCCCAAGCTTCACCCGGTCGTACAGGTGCGTGGCTACTGCGAATACCTGGCCGACTTCGTCGGAGCCCTGGACCAGCACAGGAACGCGGTACGCGGGGTGGCCTACCTGCACAACGCCAACGACCTGGACATCCACGATCTCTACGACCATGTCGAGGACGAACGCACCCGGCTCTTCAGCAAGACGCGCCGCGGCCAGTTCGTCGACTACCTCAAGGCCCAGTTCGCTCCCGAGCCGGGCGCCGCCGCGGCCGATCGCCTGCTCTCCAGCTCCATCCGGCCGTCGAAGCAACTGCTCAAGGCCGCTGCCGGGGAGATCAAGAATCGCGACCAGTTCGTCCTGCTGGCCGAGCAGCGCCTGGCCTTCGAGATGGTCATGCACGCGGTGGAGAAGGCCCGCGGGAGTAATTCCAAGCAGGTCGTGATCATCACCGGTGGGCCTGGTTCCGGCAAGAGCGTTATCGCGCTGTCCCTGCTCGGCGAGGTCTCCAACCGTGGCTACTCGGTCCTGCACGCCACCGGTTCACGCTCCTTCACCGAGACAATGAGGCGAGTCGTCGCCAAGGGGTCGACCCGGATGAAGGCCATGTTCAAGTACTTCAACAACTTCATGGCCGCCAAGCCCAACGATCTGGACGTCCTCATCTGCGACGAGGCACACCGTATTCGCGAGACCTCGGAAAACAGGTTCACCAGATCAGCGCAGCGAACAGGTCGGCCACAGGTGGACGAACTCATCCACGCAGCCAGAGTGCCGGTCTTCCTGCTGGACGAGCATCAGGTCGTACGACCGGGCGAGATGGGGCGCGTCGCCGAGATCACTGCCCACGCTCATTCCCTCGGCCTCGACGTGCACCAGGTCGATCTGGACGCGCAGTTCCGGTGCGGCGGAAGCCGCAAGTACGAGGAGTGGGTGCTGCGCCTGCTGGGCTTGGACGGCGAGGCTCCAGAGGTGTGGAAGGGAGACGACCACTTCGCCGTCTCCCTGACCGAGTCCCCGTACGAGTTGGAGGCCCTGCTACGGGCCCGGCTTGAGGCCGGCTACTCGGCACGGATCACAGCGGGGTTCTGCTGGCCTTGGAGCAGCCCCAACGACGATGACAGCCTGGTCGCCGACGTGCGGATCGGCGATTGGGCGCGACCGTGGAACGTCAAGGGCGATAGGGCCGTGGGCAACGCACCCGCCAGCGCCTTGTGGGCCTCTGCGCCCGGTGGCTTCGAACAGGTGGGATGTGTCTACACCGCGCAGGGCTTCGAGTACGACTGGAACGGCGTGATCTTCGGCGCGGATCTCGTCTACCGCGACGGCAGGCTGATCACCGTACGAAGTGCCAGCAAGGACCCGGCGCTGACGCGTAAGGGCGTGAGTGATGAACAGGCGGACCAGTTGATTCGCAACACCTACAAGGTGCTGCTGACCCGCGGCATGATGGGCACCGCCTTGTACTCGGTCGATCCCGAGACGCAAGAGTTCCTCGCGGGGCTGTTGGAAGCGTAGGCATGAGCAACCGGGCAGAGTTCGATTCTGCCCGGTACCCGCTGTATCACCTTTGTGCGCAGTGTCGGTGACGTGCTCTAGCCTTCCCTCACACAGAGAAGACGGGAGGGCAAGGATGGACGCTGCTGGGTTGCTGGATCCGGCCAAGTTGTGGGAAGCAGCCGAAGTCCTCGCCCGCCCAAGTCCGGTGCCGAGCGCTGCGGGCATCTATGGGTGGTACTTCACCCGGCCTCCGCACCCGAGCCTGCCCGCTGACCGTCTCCTCTATGTGGGGATCGCTCCCCGCCGCATGGTGACCCGCTCCAGCAGGCAGAATCTCCGGACCAGGGTGCGGTATCACTTCCGCGGCAACGCCGAAGGCTCCACGCTGCGGCTCAGCCTCGGTTGCCTGCTCGGGCTTGAGCTCCGACGGGTAGGCAGCGGGAGACGGATGACCTTCGGCAAGGCCGGCGAGAAGGAACTCACGGAGTGGATGGCTGAGCACGCTCGCGTGTGTTGGGTCCCTCACGACGAGCCTTGGACTGGAGAGTCTGCACTGATCGCTCAGCTGGATCTTCCCCTAAACTTGGATCAGAATCGCCGTCACGCTTTTCATGGGCACTTGAGCGGTCTCCGTGCCTCGGCTCGTGCTCAGGCTCGCAACCTTCCAATCATCTCTTCCGCGACCTCGGCGAGCGACGCTTCGCGGAGTTCGTCGGCCTCTTCAAACAATTTAGTCAACAGGGCCTTGCGGTAGTCGATGTCGTCGAGCACGGCGATAACGGGCTCTCTACCGCTCTGGCGAATAATATCCGGAACCCTGTCCCGAACTAGTCTTCCCATGCTCCACGTCCTTCGTTTCGGGTCGTCTGCCTGCAAGACTCCAGAGTCTATCGAGCCTCGGTGACATTCACCTGATCGCGGACTACTCTGAACCGGTCGAAACGCGATCAAGGCTGGTATGCACGGATGACGTTGTCTGCTGCCACCGACTGGTTCTCCTTCGATCTTGATCTAGCTACTCGAAGGATCACTCGATGGCCGTCTTCATTTCACGACGCCACGCCTGTGACCAGGCCAAACTCGTACATCACTCGCGTTGACGCAACCCAATAAGAAGACGACTCATAGCAAAGTCGATCATGAGTCCAGATTGAGGAGCCTCTCGCTTTCCAGCAGGAAAACCTTCCTTGTGGGAGCGCTGTCACCACTTGCTCCCCAGTAGATGCGGCCGTCATTATTCAGCTCCTGGAAATCAGGTTCTCGGATTTTCCAGCTCCGTCCAGGCGGTGGCGGGAAGGTGCGTCCTGACGGCGATGTCACCTGATATCGGAAGGCTGAATCGGAGTCGCTACTGGGCGGACCGATCAGACTCACTGACTGCCATGGGCCACGGGGGTCGTCATCCCGATTTTGATATGTGGTCCGTCTTGGATTCGTACGGAATGTGTACACCTGCACATCATTGAGATTCTGTGAAGTGACTTTTGATCTAGCAATCCACTCATCGATGGTGCTGGGTGATGAAGATCGGGAGGCTTGCTGCTGAACGGTCTCGGCTTCTTCGATAGTAGAGTCGCTCACAGTTGCGCTCAGATAATTTTTGGCGTAGGTCAAAAACGTCTTCACGTTAACAAGGTGAAAGGCTTGGTTGGCGCGAGTGCGCATTTCGTCCACCAGTTCCGGCCGTGGTCCCCGCAAATAGCTACCCTCTTTGCGAACCCAGTCCTCCTTATTGTCATTGCTAACAATCAGAACTGGCAGCTTGCGCTCCACGGCTTCGATGATCGCCTGCTCCCACAGGAAGAAGTCACCTAGAGCCTTATCGGCGTCCTTGGCGTAGTCGCTGTAACCCGGCGGGACCTTCTCCTTGAGCCTCTTTTCACCCAGCTTCACCATCTCATCTCGCTTGGTGAACGCCGGGCCGACCTTACCTGCGACAATCTGTTCGAGCTCCTTGAATACCGCGTCATGCTCGATATTCTGCTCCAGGCTCACACCATGGTCATACAGATCCGTGTGCGCTCGAAGGATGCTCTCGACAGCAGCGTCGATTGCCTCCTTGATGCCACGGACATCGTCGTCCTGGAGACGGCGATGTTCCTTGAGCGCTTGGACTTCGGCGTGCAGCTTGGTGGCGGCATCCCGAAACCTTCCCGGGAAGGCGTCACCAGCCTTGATGACAGTGGCGCGATTGCGCATCAACTCCAGGCCAACCTGGTGCGGGATGAACAGTCGGTCGTCAAGGGCGCGAAGGGTGTCAAGGAACTCGCTTCGCGCCTTGCCGGTGAGCTTGTACATGTCGAGCAAGGCGTTGGTGTCGAGAACGACCATGCCCACAGTCAGGAAGGCTCTGAGAAGCTCGTCGTCCGGTGGGAAGTAGCCAGGGAACGCCTGGCGGAGGGAGCTCTTGGGTGCCGGAGACTGGGGGCCGTCCTGACTCATGGTGGTTAGCGTAGGGCGCGGCGAGGGCGCTGTCTCCACCAGCCCGCCTGTGCGAATCGAACGGCCATGCTGCAATCGGGTCAGGCGATATCAAAGAGGGCGTAAGCGGCGCCCGAAGACGAACTCCTCCTTCGCACGCCGCGGAGGCAGGAGTGGTGTCGGAGAGCAGCACCCATGTCACGAGGTTAGGACGTCAGTTCGCTGTGCATTCGCGCTCGAAGGGCTTGAGCAGCCTCGGACAGCTCCTGGTACGTCTTCTTGTACTCGTCATCGCTGAGGGGGACGAGGTCAGGCCGGTTCGTCTCTGCCATCTGGAACTTACGGTCGTGAAGGAAGAGGGCCATGACCAGCTCGTCCCACTTGTTGGCTAGGTCCTTGACCTCCCGCGACCCATGCAGACCGACGCTGATCACTATCTTGATCAATCGTTCTCGTATCTGATCAGTGGTGGGGATGTCTGGCGCCGGAGGGAGCTGCGACGGATCCTCCGGGTATATGAGGGCGACATCGATCATCAGTGCCATGAGGTCCTCGTATGCCTGAACCTTTCGAGCATCGCGTGCGAGCGCGAGCTGGCTCGCCGCGGTCTTCTCCGCCATCTTCTCGACATGCTGCCGGCCCTTCTCTCCTGCGAGGTAGGTGAATCCAGCTCCGATGCCTGCGCCAACGATGCCGCCTACGGCGGGCGCGACGGGTGTGACCCATTCCCATGCCATTGCCCCAGTATGGAGCCCGACTTTCATGACTCGCGAGATTTGAGGCGCTGACCGGTCCGCAGACGGACGTTGGTGGCATGCCTGAACCCTAGGACCTGCAATGTGCTCTGCCTGTCGGGGCTGCTAATCCGGTTGTCCGGCAGGCACGCGGTTGGCCCTCCTCGGGAGGATGAATATCCCGCAACGGCAGATCCGTGCCGCCTTCACCGACGAAGCGATCATCGTTTACCAGGCCTACGAGCCGGTCATCGCGGCCCCTGCCGTCGCCTCGCAGAGCTTCGTCCCGCCCTTCAAAGGGGAACGGATGACCTGGATTAAACCGTCCTTCCTGTGGATGATGTACCGCTGCGGTTGGGCCACGAAGCCCGGCCGAGACCAGGGTCTTGGCCGTCGCCATCACGCGAGAAGGGTTCGAATGGGCGCTGGGGCACTCCTGCCTCAGCCATCCCGAGTCCGGTACAGGCCAGGCGGCATGGAAAGGCGCTTGCGCGACAGTGCAGTTCGGTTCAGTGGGACCCTGAACGTGACCCGCACCACGATGCCCTGCCCTACCGCTCCATCCAGGTGGGCCTGTCTGGCGACGCCGTCGCCCGTTACGTCGACCAATCGGTCCTGAGGATTGCTGTCATGACCGATCGGGTCCATGACATCCGACAGGCGCTACGCGATGGCAAGGACGTCACCGATATGCTCCTAGTGGAGCGCCCGTATCCCCTGCCCATGGGGCTCGCCCAGGCCATCGGGGCGAACATCACGCCTGATCTTGGCTGTGCAACGCACGGCGGCACGTTGGTACCACGACGACAAGAGTAACCGGCCACCCTCGCAGGGCGAGCTGGCCCGTCTGGCTCTGTGGAACGATGCGATCATGCAGTCACCGCATCCGCTGAAGCGAACCCTCCATCTCGCGCTGAAGAGGCACGGCTATTCAGGTGGACGGGTCGGCGACTGGTGGGACTTCATCGAGGGAGTGCGCAGCCAGCTCCAGTAGCGGCGCGGGGACGGGTGGGGAGTTCGCTGCCGCTCGCCTGCTTGGGGCGTTTGCTAGAGCTCGTGAGCTATGCAGTGGAGCAGGGCGCTCGGTACAGCTCGGCTGTGAATGAGCCAGGCATGGGTGAGGCAGGAAGCCCGCCAAGATCATCCCCCGTATGTCCCCAGAACGCTGTCCTACGGCTGCATTCGGGTGCCCTCGGCGGCCTACGAAGGGTCTGGGAAGCAAAAGACCTGCGGCTGAGAAACCGCAGGTCAGAGGCCGAAATGCCTGGTCGAGATGAGTGCCCCCGGCAGGATTCGAACCTAATGACTCCGTACGACCCCGAGTTTCGCCGACTCGGGCGCTCGCTCCAGATGCCTGGATTCGAATCGG
>NZ_FOHX01000009.1 GCF_900111685.1 Nonomuraea wenchangensis | reverse complement strand
GGCGGCGGGCGGCGGGCGGCGGGCGGCGGGCGGCGGGCGGCGGCGACAAGTTATCCACAGGCGGCGCGGAACGCTCTCGGGATCATGCTCCGGCGTGCCAACCTTCCCGCCATGAGGCCCCGAGTGAAGCCCGCCCTACGGCGCGTCCTCCGCGACGAGCAAACCCTCCAGTACGGCGTGCACCCCCTGCGCGCTGTCGTGATGTCCGGCCTGACCCGGCCGATCCGGCAATGGCTGGAATGTCTCGATGGCACCCGCGATCTGGATCATGTCCTGAACGCCGCGACCGCCGCCGGTCTCGATGAGTGCCACGCCCGTTCCCTCCTCGACCAGCTCACCGCCCAGGGCACGCTGCACGACGCCGGGGCCTGCCCTGGCGTCCTGCGCGAAATCAGCCTGGCCGAGCGCGACCGGATGAGACCCGACCTCGACGCCCTCGACCTCGCCTCCACTTCACCGGACTGCGGTTTGGGGTTGTTGGCCCGGCGCCGTGCCTCCCGGGTGCGGGTCTACGGTGCCGGGCGGGTGGGGGCCCAGATCGTCGCTCTCCTCGCGGCGGCCGGGGTGGGGCACATCCGGGTGATCGATCCTGGCATCGTGCGGCCTGCTCACATCACGCCGGGCGGGCTGTCATGGGCGGAGGTGGGGATGACGCGGGAGGAGGGTGCGGCGGCCGTGGCCCGGCGGCTGACCTCCGGAGGTCGCCCGCCCGTCCCCGACATCCCGGACGACACCCCCGCGCCCGCTTTCCCTGGCTCTCCTGGTTCCCGCTCTGTCCAGAGCCCGGCCGGCGCACCCGTCGCCGCATCCCGGCCCTCGCGATCCGCCGTCCCGGGTCAGACGCCGCCGACGGCAGCACGTACGGGTGCGCATACGGAGGCCGGTCGCGGCGCGGGTACGGGTGCGGGTGCCGGTCGCGGCGCAAGTGCACGTACGGACGCCGGTCGCGGCGCGAATCCGCATACCGATGCCGGTCGCGATGCGGGCGCGCGTGCGGGCGCCGGTCGCGGTGCGGGGGCGCGTACCACGGGCGTCTCCGGCGCGGACGGGGGGTCGCGCGCTGGCGCTGTCGGCCGGACGTCCTCCCCTGCCATTCCGCAGGTTGCTCCCTCTGGTGGCTCTCCCGTGGGCAGGCACCGGGGCGCGGTGCCTCCCGCCGACGAGCGGTCGTCGGGGCGTGGGCGGCCGGCCGCGTGGCAGGGCACCGGATCCAGAGCGGGCACGGGGACGGGGACGGGCAGAAACAGGGGCGCGGACACCGGCACCGATATGCGGTACCTCGGTCGGCCGCCGAGTCAGCGGGCCGCTGAGTTGGCGGCGCGGCAGGAGGCGCTCGCGCCGCCCAGGAAGCCGCGCAACGGCCGGTACGTCGACGGTCATGACCTGGTCAGACCGACGGTCGAGGTACTTGCCGGAGGGACATATCTTGGGGATCAGTCGGATAGGCCGGATCTGGTGGTCATCGCGCCGGTCACGCCTCTGGACGGGGTGCTGGCCAACGAGTTGACCGCCCTCGGCATCCCCCACCTCCTGGCAGCCGCCTTCGAGGGGCATGGGATGGTCGGGCCGCTGGTCCTGCCGGGAAGGACCGCGTGCCTGCACTGCCTCGACCTCGCGCGGCGCGATCGCGACCCCGCCTGGGCGATCGTGACCGCGACGGTGGGCGGCTACCCGCCGGGCGAGATCGCCTGTGACGCGACCCTGGCGACGCTGGTCGCGGCCGAGACGGTCGGACATGCGCTTGCTCATCTCGACGGCAAGGATTCCGCTGTGACCAACGGCACAATGGACGTAACGCCTGATTGGCGCTGGAAAAGAAGCGCGTGGGAGCAACATCCGCATTGTCGTTGTATGCGAAACAATCCATCTCCGCTAACAATGGTCATGTCGCCTCACCGCGACTGACGTGCTCAGAGGACGACCACGAAGGGGGGAAGCGGACCTCTGCCGAGGTTCCGCGCATCAGTGTGAGCGATCTTCCACGCCGTGCTGTCACGCGCTCCGCCAAGCTGGCCACGCTTCCCCTCGGATTCGCCGGGCGTACCGCCATCGGGCTGGGCAAGCGGCTGGGCGGCAAGTCCGCCGAGATCGTGGCGCAGGAGGTTCAGCAGCGCACCGCCGACCAGGTCTTCAAGGTGCTCGGCGAGCTCAAGGGCGGCGCCATGAAGCTCGGGCAGGCCCTGTCGATCTTCGAGGCGGCGCTGCCGCCGGAGATCGTCGGCCCCTACCGCGCCACGCTGACCAAGCTCCAGGACGCCGCTCCCCCGCTGCCGGTCGCCACCGTCCACAAGGTGCTGGCCGAGCAGCTCGGCGACGACTGGCGAGAGAACTTCCGCTCCTTCGACGACCAGCCGACCGCCGCCGCCTCCATCGGCCAGGTGCACAAGGCCGTCTGGCACGACGGTCGCGAGGTGGCCGTCAAGATCCAGTACCCGGGGGCGGGCAAGGCCCTGCTCGGCGACTTCACCCAGCTCGCGCGGCTGGGCAAGCTGTTCGGGGTGCTGCTGCCCGGCCTCGACATGAAGGCCGTCCTGTCCGAGCTGCGCGAACGCATCGAGGAGGAGCTCGACTACCTCCGCGAGGCGCATGCCCAGCATGCCTTCGCCGGCGAGTTCCACGGCGACCCCGACTTCCTGATCCCCGACGTGGTCGCCGCCAACGAGATGGTGCTGGTCACCGAGTGGATGGACGGCGTCCCGCTGTCGCGCATCATCACGCAGGGCACCAAGGAGGAGCGCGACCGGGCGGGGCTGCTCTTCGTACGGTTCCTGTTCTCCTCGCCGGCGCGGGTGGGGCTGCTGCACGCCGATCCGCATCCGGGTAACTTCCGCATGCTGCCCGACGGCAGGCTCGGGGTGCTCGACTTCGGCGCGGTCAACCGGCTGCCGGACGGCTACCCGAGGGTGTTCGGGCAGCTGATGCGGATCTTCAACCATGGCGACATGGAGAGCGTCGTGACAGGGCTGCGCCAGGAGGGGTTCATCCGGCCTGAGATCGAGATCGATCCCGACGCGCTGCGGGCCTTCCTGGCGCCGTACGTGGAGCCGACGGCGGTCGAGGAGTTCACCTTCAGCCGCGAATGGCTCCAGACCCAGGCCGCCAGCGTCGCCGACCTGCGCCCTGGCAACGTGGTGCGCCAGCTCAACCTGCCGGCGTCGTACGTGCTCATCCACCGGGTGCACGCGGCGGGCGTGGGCGTGCTCTGCCAGCTCAACACCACGGCCCGGTTCCGGGACGAGGTGATCCGCTGGGTGCCCGGTTTCTCGGACGATCCGGACGACCTGCCCGACGACGAGGCCCTGGCCGTCAGCTGACCCCGGCCCCGGGGTTCAGGGCCTCCCGGTCCGCCTGCCCCGGTCCGCCTGAGCCGGTCCTGTCCTGGTGGTCGGCTCGTCGGTTGGGGGCGTGTGGCCGCCGGTGTTCTTCAGCGAGGACGGCCCGCTGCCCTGGTGGCCGTCGCGGGCTGATTTCGCGATCCGGCCATCGGCCTTCATCACTCTGTGTAATGATGCCAGGGCAGTTTCCTCGCGTGCCTCGACGATTCGGTCGGGTCGTCCGTCTGCGAGGGCTTCGCCCAGGCTTCTGTCTTCCGCGTGGCGGGGCCGTCAGGTAGCGGCGGGCGGGCGGGCCGAGGATCGGTGGGGTCACGGGTGACGGCGGGGCGCCGGCTCCAGTGCAACCGGCGACTCGCCGTCACCACATGGTCGGTGCAGGCGTATGCACGGTCGCTCGCTCACATGCGGGCGTTGCGCCGGCGATCCGCACGTGCAGCCGTTGCGCGATGATCCGCACGTGCAGCCGTTGCGCGATGATCCGCACGTGCTCCATGCCCGGCCGCTCGGCAGCCTCTGGGTCTCCAGGCGGGCGGGCGACGACGGTTGTGCAGGAAGAATCTGCTGAGAGAGCGTCCGATCGCGTCAAACGGCGTCGTCCTCCGGCGGACGGCGGGAGCGCCTGCTGTCCACGTTGCCGGTCAAGGTTCTGAGGATGCCGGGTAGTTCTGCGACGGTTTCGGCGGGAAGGCCGGCCACCGTTTCCTCCGCCAGGGCACACCATAGGCGCTTGACCTGGTCGGCCAGTGCCTTGCCGCTGTCGGTGAGCTCCACGATGCTGGCGCGCCGGTCAGAGGGGGCGGGTTCGCGGCGGATGTAGCCGCCGGCCTCGAGTTTGCGGGTCATGAGCGTGACGCTGGGCGGCTCGCAGCCGAGAGCCTCGCTGAGCTGGGACTGGATCGCGGGGCCGGTCCGCGCGAGTTCGAGCAAGAGCGCCTCTTGGCCGGGGTGCAGACCGAGGGGAGCCAGCAGCGTGGCGGCCCTGGCGCGGTGGCGCAGGCTCAGCAGGCGGATGGCCTGGTTGAGCGCATCGGCTTGCTCGAAGTCCATCGGCTCTCCTTGACAGATTAGTTATGCGCATAACTATTATGCGCATAACTAAGTCTATGACACCGAGGAGTCCCCCATGACCGTGAAGGTCGCCGTCATCTACTACAGCGCGACGGGCAGTGTTCACTCACTCGCGCAGGCCGTCGCAGAGGGCGCCGCCTCGGTCGGAGCCGAAGTACGGCTGCGGCGGGTCGCCGAACTGGCGCCCGACAGTGCGATCGACCACAACCCCTTGTGGCGGCGGCACGCCGATGCCGCCCGCTCGATCACCGAGGCTTCGGTCGAGGACCTGGCGTGGGCCGATGCGTTCGCGTTCGGTACGCCGACCCGGTTCGGCGGGCCGGCCGCGCAGCTCAAGCAGTTCATCGACCAGGCCGGTGGGCTCTGGCAGGAAGGAAGACTGGCGGACAAGCCGGTGACGTCCTTCACCTCGGCCTACAACCGGCACGGCGGCAGCGAGGCCACGATCCTGTCGCTGGCCAACGTCTTCTACCACTGGGGAGCGCTGATCGTACCGACCGGATTCACCGACCCGGCCGTGTACGCCGCCGGCGGCAACCCCTACGGCACCTCGATGACCGGCCCGGCCACGGACGGCCCGGACGCCGCGACCCTGGAGGCGGCCAGGTATCAGGGACGGAGGCTCGCGCAGATCGCGATCCGGCTGCTGGCGGCGGACGACCACGCCCCCGATGCCGCGGCAACCGACGGGAACGCCCGCGACGCCCTGGCCTCGATGACCTCCCTGACCGCGTGAGCGGCCGGGTTCGGCGCGGGAACGAAGCCATGACCGGCGTCGAGACCGCGTCTCAGCCGACCGGGCCGCCCGCCGCCCCCTCGTGGATGGTCATGGTGCTGGCGTGTGCCTGCCAGTTCATGGTCATCCTGGACTCGTCCATCGTCAATCTCGCCCTTCCCTCGGTCCGCGACGAACTCGGCTTCACCCTCACCGGCCTGGCCTGGGTGGTGAACGGCTATTTGCTCACCTTCGCCGGCTTCATGCTGCTGGGTGGTCGTGCGGCCGATATGTTCGGGCCGCGGCGGATGCTGGTCGCCGGCCTGTTGGTGTTCTCCGTCGCGAGTCTGGCCGGTGGCCTGGCGACCACTCCGCAGATTCTGGTGGCGGCCCGGGTCGCGCAGGGCGCCGGAGCCGCCATGATGGCCCCGGCCACGCTGGCCGTGATCAACACCTCCTTCACCGAGCCGAACGCCCGGGCCAGGGCGTTCGGCGCATGGTCTGCTGCCGGCGGTGTGGGTGGGATGGCCGGCGCGATCGCGGGCGGTGCCATCACCACCGGTCTGTCGTGGCGGTGGGTCTTCCTCATCAACGTGCCGATCGGCGCAGCGCTGATCGTCATAGCCATGATGGCGCTGTCCGGCACGCGCACCGGCAGGCGGGAGTCGCTTGACCTCGCCGGCGCGATCACCGGTACGGCGGGGCTGGCCGCGCTGATCTACGGGGTCATGCAGAGCGCCGATCACGGCTGGACGTCGGCGCTGGTCGTCGGGCCGGTCGTGGCGGGCCTGCTCCTGCTCGGCGTCTTCACCATGGTGGAGGCGCGTTTCGCCACCCAGCCGATGATGCCCCTGCGGCTGTTCAGGATGCGCGGGGTGGCCGTCGGTAACGGCATGCTGCTGCTGTTCGGGGCGATTCCCATCGCGATGTGGTACTTCACGTCGCTGTTCCTGCAGAACGTCCTCGGCTACAGCGCCCTGCAGGCAGGGCTCGGGCAGACGCCTGCCGCGGCGACGTTCCTGGTGGTCGCGCGGTGGGCCGCTCCCCTGCTGCCGCGGACCGGTCTGCGGCCTCTGGTGCTGGCCGGCAGCGCCTGCTTCCTGGCCGGTTTCGGCTGGCTCGCTCAAGCCCAGGCCGACAGCGGCTACCTCATCGGCGTGCTCGGGCCCACGCTGCTCATCGCGGCCGGTATCGGGCTCACTTTCCCCACCCTCATGGCCGTGGCCACCGCCGACGTGGCCGAGGGCGATGCGGGGATCGTCGGCGGTCTGGCCCACACCACGAGCCAGGTGGGCGGGTCGGTGGGTCTGGCGGTGTTCGCGACGGTCGCAAGCGCCACAGCCGCGTCGGAGGCCGGCGGGAATCCCTCGCCGGACGCGCTGGCCGCCGGCTACGGCCTGGTCTTTCTCATGGCGGCCGGGGTCGCCCTGGTCATCGCGGTGGTCAGCATGCTGCTGCCTCGGCACCGCCACGACTGACCGCGAACCCGAGCGCTCCGCGGATCGGTGAGGTCGCGGGTGACGGTGGGGCGCCGGCTGTGGTTCTGCTGGAAACGTTCCGCGGCACGGAGGGGCCCGGTGCGGATGGCGCCCGGTACGGAGGCGCCCGGTACGGAGGGGCCCGGTGCGGAGGGGCCCGGTGCGGATGGCGCCCGGTACGGAGGCGCCCGGTACGGAGGGGCCCGGTGCGGAGGGGCCCGGTGCGGAGGGGCCGTTCGCGGGTCCCTCCACCACCCGGCTGCGGAGCGGGTGAGGGGCCGGCCTGTACGGAGTTGAGATCGGTGGGATCGCCTGCGGTGTGATCGGCGATCCTGGTAGCTGCGCGCCTCGGTTGACCGTCGTGGTTGTAGGCGCTTTGGCGTACTGATCGAAAAGCTGCTCGAAGGCGCAGTGTTGCGGGTTCGAGTTCCCGGACAGCGCGAGAGCCGGGCGCCCGTCGGCGCCCGGCTCTCGCGTTCACGTGGCTGGACCATCCGTTCTCAGAGGAGGAGATCCTGCGCCGGCGGCAGGATCTCCTCGATCACCACTGCAGGAGCAGGGCTCGCCGGAGGCGGTCGTTGGCCTTCTGCACCTCGCGCTGCGCCCGTCGCACGCGCTGTACGCGCAGCGCGAGACGCTCCTCCTCCGCTTCGCGGTGGAGGGTTTGTATTCGGTCGTTCACGAGGTCATGGATGAGATGGGACATTCCGGTGCTCCTAGTCGGTCGAGCGTTCATCGGTTCTCGGTTCCTTTCGATGTGGTGCGTACGTGCGGGTGGATCAGGCAGCGACCGGGTGCTTGCGGGGACGCCCGCGCGGACGCTTGCGGGGAACCACGGTCCCCCTGAGGATCAGCTCGCCGCCCCAGACGCCCCACGGCTCCTCGCGCTCGAGCGCGCGGTCGAGGCAGGCCTTCTGGATCGGGCAGCCGCCGCAGAGCGCCTTCGCGAACTCCACGTCATCCGGCGACTCGGCGAACCACAGGTCAGGGTCGGTACGACAGGGGATCTTGGCTTCGTCGATCAGGTCCATGATCGTCTTCGCCCCCATCTTCTTACTCCTTCGATCGATCCTTTTGTTCTTTGTTGGACACCTCGTAGGTGGTCGGATCGCGGGCAACAAAATGGCCGCGGATCCGTCTGTGGATCCGCGGCCTGGGGGCTACTGTCGCCGGTCAGGTTATGACCGGTGTATCCCTCCAGGGCTGCGGACCGCACAGTCCACCATTGGTGAGCTGGCTGGCCGGCAGTTCGATACGTCCTGCGTAGGCAGCAGCCACCTGCGGAGCGGCGGCGCCGGCGTGGGCGCGCGCACGGAAGGCGGCGAACTGGCTACGGGCAGACTTCTCCTGCCGTGGCTTGGCGGGCCCATAGGCGAGCAGCACCGAATCACGGCATGCGGCAGCGAGCCACGGCGTGGCTGCAATCTTCTGAATGCTCATCACTGGGGCTCACCTCCACTCTGCTGATCGTCGGAAACAGTCGTGTCCGACTCGCTTGCCCATGACCCTAAACCGGAAGGCCGGGACCCGGCAACATATTTTCTACCTGCGATTTCGCTATCGCAGCGGCCGGATCATGGCCTCCTGTACGACGGAGACCACGAGATCACCGGACGCGGTGAACATCTCACCGCGCGCCAACCCCCGCGCCCCCGCAGACCACGGTGACTCCTGAGCATAGAGCAACCAGTCGTCGGCCCTGAAGGGGCCATGGAACCACATGGCGTGGTCGAGGGAGGCGCCCTTGACGTTGGACATGCCCCACGCCATGCCGTGCGCCAGCAGGATGGTGTCCACGAGCGTGTAGTCGGAGGCGTAGGCGGCCAGCACGACGTGCAGCAGCGGGTCGTCGGGCAGCTCGGCGTCGTAGCGGAACCAGACGTTGGTCTCGGCGCTGCGCAGCGACGGGTCGCTGTAGGCCTCCCACGTCAGCGGCGAGGCGTAGCGGGAGTCGACGGGCCGGGGCCGCGACACCCAGTCGCGGAACTCGGGGTGGTCGCCGACCAGGTCGAACATGCGCTCCTGGAACGTGGGCAACGTCTCGGCCGCCGGCACGACCGGCATCACCGACGCCTGGTGTCTCACCCCCTCCTCCTCGATGTGGAACGACACCGACATCGTGAAGATCGCCTTGCCGTGCTGGACGGCCTGGACCCGCCGGGTGCTGAACGAGCGCCCGTCGCGCACCCGCTCCACGTTGTAGACGATCGGGATCGACGGGTCGCCCGGCCGGATGAAGTAGGCGTGCAGCGAGTGGACGAAGCGGTCCTTGGTGACCGTGCGCCCGGCCGCGACGAGGGCCTGGGCCGCCACCTGGCCGCCGAAGACGCGTTGGATGCGCTCCTCGGGGCTCCTCCCCCGGAAGATGTCGAGCTCGATCTGCTCCAGGTCGAGCAGGTCGAGCAGCTCCTTGAGCGCCTCGTTCACGTGTCGGTCCCCCTCGCGGGCCCCGGCGCCGGTCGGTGCTGAGGCGGCGGGGCAGGTCTTCTTTCTCGGACAGTTATCCGGGCCTGACACAAGTTTGACGTGCCGCCGGAACCGGTCCACATCCGGCCCGGCGGTCCGATGATGACCGGCCGGCGTTTCGCGGTTGTTACACCGCGCCGCGCCAGGCGGTCGTTACACCGCCGCGGCAGACGGTTGTCACACCTCCGCGGCAGACGGTTGTCACACCGCGCCGCGGCAGAGGGCGAGCACGGCCTCGCCGTACCGGTCGATCTTGACGCGGCCGACGCCCGGAATGGACAGCAGCTCCTGCTCGGTCGCCGGCGCGCGCTCGGCGATGGCCTGGAGGGTGACGTCGGTGAAGACGACGTACGGCGGGATCTTGTTGTCCTTGGCCGTGGTCGTGCGCCACGCCTTCAGCCGCTCCAGCAGCTCCTCGTCGTAGTCTGCGGGACAGGTCGCGCAGCGGCCCAGCTTCTGCTCGGCCGCGGCGGTGAGCGTCTTGGCGCAGACCCGGCAGCTCACCGGCGCGGCCACGGTGCGCCGCTCGCGGGTGGCGCCGGGGATCGGGCGCGGCGGGGCGGCGCGGCCGGTGAGGCCGTCGAGGAAACGAGAGGGCCGGCGGCCCTTGCGCCCGCCCGGCGCGCGCGCCAGCGCCCAGGAGAGCGTCAGGTGCTCGCGGGCGCGGGTGACGCCGACGTAGAGCAGGCGGCGCTCCTCCTCGATCTGCTCGGGGGTCTCGGCGTAGACGATGGGCAGCATGCCGTCGGTGAGGCCGACGAGGAACACGGCGTCCCACTCCAGGCCCTTGGCGGCGTGCAGGGAAGCCAGCGTGACGCCCTCGACGGGCGGCGCGTGCTGCTCGGCCGCGCGGCGCTCCAGCTCGGCGACGAACGCCGGCAGGTCGGCGCCCTCGGCCGCGAGGTCCTCGGCCAGGTCGGCCAGCGCCTTCAGTGACTCCCACCGCTCCCTCGCCTTGCCGCCGCCGGGCGGCGCGGGGGTGAGGCCGACGCCGGCGAGGATGTGGTGCACCTCGGCGGCCAGCGGCTCGCCGGCCGCCGAGCGGGCCGCGCCGCGCAGCAGCACGACCGCCTGGCGGACCTCGGGGCGTTCGAAGAAGCGCTCCGCGCCCCGCAGGAGGTAGGGGATCTCGGCCTTGGCCAGCGCCTCTTCGTACGCCTCCGACTGCGAGTTGACCCGGAACAGCACCGCGATCTCGCGGGCCGGCACGCCCTTGTCGAGCAGCTTCCTGATGGCCCTCGCCACCCCGGCGGCCTCGGCCGGCTCGTCGTCGTAGTCGGCGAAGACGGGCCGCGGGCCGTCGGGCCGCTGGGCGACCAGCTCCAGCCGGTGGGGCGAGCGGCCGCGGGCGATGACCCGGTTGGCCAGGTCGACGACCTGAGGGGTGGAGCGGTAGTCGCGGACGAGCCTGATGACGGCGGCCTGCGGGTGCTCGACCGCGAAGCCGGTGAGGTAGCGCGGGCTGGCCCCGGTGAAGGAGTAGATGGTCTGGTTGGGGTCGCCGACCACGCAGATGTCGTCGCGACCGCCGAGCCAGGTGTCGAGCAGGAGCTTCTGCAGCGGGTTGACGTCCTGGTATTCGTCGACGACGAAGTAGCGGTATTGCCGGCGGATCTGCGTGGCGACCTCCTGGTGCTCGGTCATCACGGCCGCGGTCAGCTCCAGGATGGTCTCGAAGTCGACCAGGTGGCGCTCGCGCCGGAGGCGTTCGTACGCCTCGTACAGGCGGGAGATCTCGTCGGCGGCCACGGGGGGCGTGCGGTGGTGCTTGGCCGCGGCGGCGGTGTAGTCCTCGGGGCCGATCTGGGTGACCTTGGCCCACTCGATCTCGGCGGCGATGTCGCGCAGCTCGGACCGGTCGGGCGTCCTGCGGAGCTGCCGGCACGCCTCGGCGATCACCGGCAGCTTCGACTCGATGACCGAGGGCGCCTCGCCGCCGATCACCCGCGGCCAGAAGTAGGTGAGCTGGCGCAGCGCGGCGGCGTGGAAGGTGCGGGCCTGCACGCCGGGCGCGCCGAGCGCGCGCAGCCGCTGGCGCAGCTCCCCGGCCGCGCGCGTGGTGAACGTCACAGCCAGCACGCTCTGGGCGTCGACGACCCCGCTCCGCACCGCGTGCGCGATCCGGTGGGTGATCGCCCTGGTCTTGCCCGTCCCCGCCCCGGCCAGCACACAGACGGGACCGCGCACCGCCTCGGCGACGGCGCGCTGCTCGGGGTCGAGGCCGATCAGGACGTCATCCACGTGTGTCACCCCTTCATCTTCCCAGCACTGGCGACCAGGGGGCTTATTCTGGCAACATGCGGGCCGACGTATGTTCCTAGCGTCGAGATGCAAAGAACTGGTCTCTACCCCCACAATGGGGCCGACCATTGACCCTGGGGGAAAGGAAGGCCGTGCGGATAGCGGTTCATGTGGGCGCTCTGGCGCTCGCTGCCGTCGTGCTCACGCCCGTCAGCGCCAATGCGGTCAGCGCGGGCGCGACCGCGGCGCAGCCCACTCCCTCACCCACCGTCGCCACCCCGGCGACCTCGGACGACGTCTACGGGCTGAGCACGGAGACCATCGCGTACGGCGCGCACAAGCGGCAGCAGATGGACGTGTGGTGGACCCCCGACGGCCAGCAGCGGCCCGGCGTGTTCCTCATCCACGGCGGCTGGTGGTCCAGCGGCGACAAGCGCTACATGAAGGAGATCACCCGCAGCTACGCCGAGCTCGGCTACACGGTCTTCAACCTCAACTACCGCCTGTCCGGCGACGCGGCCTGGCCGGCGCAGCGCACCGACGCGCTCGCGGCCATCGCGACCGCCCGTAAGTTCGCCGAGCGGTGGTCGTTCGACCCGGGCAACTACGTGGTGGTCGGCTTCTCGGCGGGCGGGCACATCGCGGCGGCGGTCGGCACGTACGGCGACGGCGTGAGCGGGCTGAAGGGCGTGGTCGGCCTGTCGCCGATCACCTCCCCGCTGCAGGCGTACGCCGACGGCGACGCCAGGAAGACCACCGACCTCAACAAGCGCAGGCTGCGCAGGGCCGCGATCAAGCTGGCCGGCGGCTGTGCGCCCAAGGGCAAGTGCGCGCGGGTGTGGGCCAGCATGGAGGTCGCCTGGCACGCGAGCAAGCGCGACGCACCGGTGCTGACCATCCACTCGCAGGACGAGTTCGTGCCGCCGTCGCAGGGCATCCTGCTGCGGGAGATGCTGGCCAAGGTGGGTGTGCCGGTGACGGTGCTGACGCAGCCGGGGATCAACCACAGCGCGCCGCTCTACCGGGAGCCGGGCGTGGCCGAGCGGGTGCAGACCTGGATCGCCGAGCGCATCGGCTGAGCCCGGCGGTGAGCACGGCCCTCTTGGCCAAGGGATTAAGCGGGCATGCCGGGTTGTTGCACCGGACGCCTGACTTCTGACCTGGGAGGGATCACCCGACATGGCGCTCACCGTCTACAGCACGAGCTGGTGCGGCCCCTGCAAGCGGCTCAAGGCTCAGCTGGCCCGTGAGGGCATCAGCTTCGACGAGGTCGACATCGAGCGCGACCCGTCGGCGGCGGAGTTCGTGATGAGCGTCAACAACGGCAACCAGACGGTGCCGACCGTGGTGATCGACACGCCTGGTGGCCGTGTGGTGCGGACCAACCCGTCGGCGCTGGAGGTCAAGGCCATCCTCGGCGCCGCCTGATCGGGCCCCTGATCGGGGTGGTCACTCGTAGTCGAGCTGCCCGCCGTACCACGTCTCGATGAGGCGGCGGGCGATCGACACCGCGGGCGGCAGGCGCAGCTCGCCGGAGTCGAGTGCCGCGGTCATCTCCTCGCGGGAGAACCAGCGCGCCTCGGCGATCTCGTCGGCGTCAGGCCGCAGGTCGGTGGTGACGGCCTCGGCGAAGAAGCCGAGCATGAGGCTGCGCGGGAACGGCCAGGGCTGGCTGCCGAGGTAGCGCGGCCTGACCACGCTGACGCCGACCTCCTCAGCGACCTCGCGCACCACGGCGTGCTCCAGCGACTCGCCCGGCTCGACGAACCCGGCCAGGATCGACATGCGCCCCTGAGGCCATTGCGGGCCGCGGGCCAGCAGGCAGCGGTCGTTCTCGTCGCGGATCAGCATGATCACGGCCGGGTCGACGCGTGGGAAGTGCTGGCTGCCGTCCTCGGGGCAGACGCGGATGTGGCCGCCCGTCTGAATCTCGGTGCGGCTGCCGCAGCGCGGGCAGAACTCGTGGGTGGCGTGCCAGGCCTCCAGCGCGACGGCGTAGACCAGCAGGCCCGCGTCGCGGTCGCCGAGCAGCCCGCCGACCTGGCGCAGCCCGGCCGCGACCGGGTCGCCGTCGGGGGTGTCGGCCAGCTTCATCGCGAACGTGACCCGCCCGTTGGCCTCCTGCCTGGGCACGCCGGGCAGCTGCGCGGCGACCGCGAAGTAGGCAACCTCGCTCTCGACCCCGAGCAGGTAGCGCGGACCTTCGGGCGCCTCGGCGGTGCTGAACAGCACCGCGCGCACCTGGTCGCCCTCCCTGCGCACCAGCGTGTGGCCGTTGTCGATGACCAGCACCCTGGTCGTCGGATCGGACCAGGCACGTTCCAGCCACCGCGGGTCGGCGCGCAGCGCCGAGGAGCGGTCGATGGTGCCGCGCGCCAGAAGCAGGGGTCCGATCAGTTGTTCTTCCGCCGTGGTCTCCACAGGCCCGCCCCCTCCAGAATTTCCATGTCATCCTATGACCTCGCGGGTCGCCGCCCGATCGCGAATTCGGGCCCGCCGCCGGCCGCGCTCCGGCTAAGATCATCGGGTTAGGTTAGCCTTACCTGATTCTCGGGGGTGCCTCGACGTTGCGGCTCTACCTCACCGCGCTCAAGCCGACCGACTCGGTCACCGGCGGCTTCCTGCCCGCCGCGCGCGCCCTGGGCTGCGAGGTGACCGTGCTGACGGACCGGCCCGAGCAGCATCCCGGCGCGGTGGCCTGCGACGTCCGCGACCCCCGCGCCCTGATCGACACGGTCGAACGGCTCGGCCGGCCGGACGCGATCTTCTCCAACTCCGACCATCTGCAGGCGGAGACCGCGCTCGCGGCCGACTACTTCGGGCTGCCCGGCAAGGACTGGCGGGCCTGCCTGGCCGCCAAGAACAAGTTCCTGATGCGCCGCGCGCTGCGCGAGGCCGGGATCGAGCGGGTCAGGTCAGCGCGGCTGGCGCCCGGCGATCCCGTACCGGAGGGGTGGCAGCTCCCCGTGGTGCTGAAGCCCAGGGAAGGCGTGGCCAGCGAGGACGTCGTCCTCGTCGAGAAGGACCTCGCCGGGGCCGTCGCCCAGGCGCGGCGGCGGCGGCCCGGCCAGGCCCTCGTCGTGGAGGAGTACCTGGAGGGCCCGCTGCGCACGCTGGAGACTCTGGGGGACGGCGAGGAGGTACGGGTGCTCGGCGGGTTCGAGACCCGGCTCGGGCCGCTGCCGCACTTCGTCGAGGAGCGCCTGGACTGGGCCCCGCCGCAGGACCCGGCCGCCGAGCACGTGCTCGCGGCGCTGCGGGCGCTGGGCGCCGGTTTCGGGGCCTGCCACACCGAGTACGCCCTGACCGCCGCGGGACCGCGCATCATCGAGATCAACTACCGGGTCATCGGCGACACCTGCGACTTCCTGCTGGCCGACGTGCTCGGGATCCCGCTGTTCGAGCAGATCCTGCGGACGCACCTCGGCGAGCGCCTGCCCCAGGCCGGGCCGGCCCCGTCCGGGCACGGCTGCGCGGTCAGCGTGGTCGCCGACCGGCCGGGAACGGTCAAGGAGGCGCCCGCCGACGAGTACGTCGACCGCGACGGCGTCCGCCTCTGGCACCGCCCGCTGCGCGCCGCCGGCGACCAGGTCTCCGTCACCGGCACCAACCGCGACTACCTGGGCGTCATCCGGGCGGTCGGGCCCTCGCGGGCGCGGGTGGACGCGGCGGTGACCGCTTACCAGGCGGCCCGTCCGTGGGTGGTCGGATGAGCGAGCGGGAGGCTTACCTGGCCGCCCGGGTGCTGGACGCGCTGCTGCGGGAGGACTACGGCGGCCTGGCCGGGCGGGTGACCCGCACCAAGGACGGCGTGGGCCTGCTGCTGGCCGACGGGCGATGGGCGCGGCTGGAGCCCGGCCTGCTGTTCCAGGACTTCGTGGTCGCCGCGGACGAGCGGCTGGGGCTGGAGCAGGTGCTGGAGACGCTGGTGGAGGTGGCGGACCCGGCCGACTCCGAAGGCGTCGCGGCCTTCTTCGAGGAGTGCCTGGCGGCGCTCTCGGGGCTGGAGCTGATGGACGCGCACGCGGCGGAGGTGCTGCGGGGCGGGCCCTCGTACGAGACGCTGGCGGCGCTGGCGGACCATCCGGTCTACCCGACGTCGCGGGCGCGGGTGGGGTTGTCGGAGGAGGAGCTGCTGGCGTACGCGCCGGAGTTCGGTCCCCGGTTCCTCCTGCGGTGGGCCGTGGCGCCGCACGGCGCGCTCGTGCCGGGCTCGGTGGCGTCCCTGCCCGCCGACCTCATGCCTCCCGGCATCCGTCCCGAGGGGGTGCTGTTCCCCGTGCACCCGCTGGCCGTCGAGCACGTGAGCAAGATCGACGGTGCACGGGTGCTGGACGAGCGGGCGCTGGAGGTGCGGCCGACGCTGTCCATGCGGACGGTGGAGGTCGATCCGCGTACGCATCTCAAGCTGCCCCTGCCGATCAGCACGCTCGGCCTGCGCAACCGGCGCTCGATCAAGCCCGGCTCGCTGGCCGACGGCGCGCGGGCGGAGACGCTGCTGCGGCGGCTGGCCGGCCCTGACGTCCTGCTGGCCGACGAGCAGACCTACGCCGCCACCGGGGACGAGCACCTGGCCTGGATGGTGCGCCGGCTGCCCGAGGGCACGATCGTGCCGGTGGCCGCGCTCACCGCGCCCGGCGTGGACCTCGGCCACCTCGTCCCCGCCTACCTGCGGCTGCTGCTGCGCTGGAACGTCGAGCTGTTCGTACGCTTCGGCGTCGCCCTGGAGGCGCACCAGCAGAACCTGGCCCTCGTCCTCCGGGGCGAGGAGATGAAGCTGCTGGTCAAGGACAACGACGGCCTGCTGGCGTCCCCTGCGCGGCTGCGCGCGGCCGGGATCGAGGCGCCGGCGTTCGCCGACGAGCGGATGCTGACCGACGACCCGCACGCCCTCGCCGACGTGTTCGTCACCATCACCCTGCACCTGTCGGCCGCCGCCGTCGCGTTCGGGACGCTGCCGCCGGCCCGCGCCGCCGCGCTGCTGCGCGACAGCCTGGCCGAGGCGCTGGACGAGCACGGCGACCATCCCATGGCGCGGCTGTTACGCGCGAGGACCCTCGACGCGGCCCGCCTGACCGGCAAGTCCATGGTCACCGCGGGGACGCTCGCGCCCAAGTGGCGCACCGGCGCGCGCGACGTCAACAAGCACTACGGCACCAGCGGCCCCAACTACCTGAGGAGAGCCTGAATGCCCGGACCGGCCATCGACGCGCCCTGCGCGCCGGCCGAGGAGGCGACGCTGGCGGCGCTGCTGCGCTGCTGCGTCCGGGAGGTGGCCGGGCCGCGCGGCCTGGTGTGGCCGGCGCCGCCGAACCTGCTGCTGCGGGTGGCGGGCACGCTGCTGCGGGTGCGTACGTACGGGGGCGCCGCGCTGCGCTTCGACGGCCCCGCCGAGCGCCTGGACGCCGGGGCCTGGCGCCCGCTGACCGCGGCCGAGCTGGTGGAGCTCGTACGCGCCGAGCTCGGGGGCCACAACGGGGAGTTCGCCGGCCAGGTCGCCGCCAGCAGGGACGCGGTCGCGGCCATCCTGCACGCCAGGGCGGCGGCCGAGCCGCCCGCCGATCCGTGGCTGGCCTCGGAGCAGGCCCTGGTGTACGGGCACCCGTTCCATCCGAGCCCGAAGGCGCGCGGCGGCGACGGCTGGCTGCGCTACGCGCCGGAGGCGCACGCCGCGTTCCCGCTCCGGCTGCTGGGCGTGCGGGCGCCGGCCGCCGTCGAGGAGGGCGAGGTCACGGCGCTGGACGGGCTGGGCCGCGCGCCGGACGGCTACCGGCTGCTTCCCGCGCATCCGTGGCAGCTCGACCTGCTGCGGCCCGCGCTCGACGGGGACGAGCTGATCGACCTCGGCCCCGGCCCGGAAGCGGTGCCGACGTCGTCGGTGCGTACGGTCTACGTCCCTGACGCGGGGGTCTGCCTGAAGTTCTCCCTAGACGTGCGGATCACCAACTGCGTGCGCAGGAACGCCTGGTACGAGCTGGCGGGCGCGGTGGAGCTGACCGCGCGCCTGGGCCCGGTCTTCGAGCGGGTCGCGGCGGCGCATCCGGCCACCCGGTGGCTGCCCGAACCCGGCTACCGCACGGCGGCCCGGCACCCCGAGGGGCTGGGCGTGATCGTCAGGCGGAGCCCGTGGGAGGTGTGCGACCCCGGGGTGACGCCGGTGCTGGCCGCCGCGCTCGCCCTGGACGTACGGCCCGCCGAGCCCGTCGCGTGGTGGCGGGCGTACGTGGCGAAGGTCGCGCTGCCGGTGCTGGAGCTGTTCTTCGCGCACGGCGTCGTCCTGGAACCCCACCTGCAGAACGTCCTCGTCGGGCTGGACGGCGACGGGATGCCCGCCCAGGCCGTCTTCCGCGATCTGGAGGGGACCAAGCTCGTCGCGGGCCGGCACGACCTGTCCGGGGTGCGGCCCGAGGTGGCGGCGGCGCTGACGTACGACGCCGGGCGCGGCTGGGTCCGGGTCGTCTACTGCCTGCTGGTCAACCACCTGACCGAGATCGCGGCGGCCGTCGCCGGGCGCGACGACGCGCTGCTGCGCACGCTGTGGGAGGCGGCCCGCGAGCTGATCGCCGGGCAGGCCGACGCGCTCGGCCGGCCGCTGCCGCTGTCCGACCTGCTGGCGGGCGCGCCGCTGCCGGCCAAGGCCAACCTGGGCGTGCGCTGGGCGAGGGCCGCCGACCGCGCCGCCGGATACGTCCCGATCGCGAACCCGCTCGCGTGATCCCCGACCGCTTGATCCCCGGCCGCTTGATCCCCGACCGTGTCAGAGAGGCCGCCGCCGCGCTCCCGGCCCCGGCCTACGTCTACGACCTGCCGGGCCTCGACGCGCACGCGGCGGCCGTGCGGCGGGCGCTCGCGGGCGTCGAGCTGTACTACGCCGTCAAGGCCAACCCCGACGCCGAGCTGCTGCGGGTGCTGGCCGGGCACGTGGACGGGTTCGAGGTGTCGTCGGGCGGCGAGCACGCGCACGTCACCGGCCTGTTCCCCGCCATGCCGGTGGCGCTCGGCGGGCCCGGCAAGACCGACGCCGAGCTGCGGCTGCCGCACCACCGCGTCCACGTCGAGTCGCCTAATGAGCTGCGCCGCCTGCGCGCCACCGGCCTGCCCGCCGACGTGCTGCTGCGGATCAACCCGGACCTGCCGGTCGAGGGGGCGGCGCTGACGATGAGCGGGCCGTTCGGGATGGACGAGGCGGGCGTGGCGGAGTGCCTGCCGCTGTTCGGCGGGCGGCTGCGGCTGCGCGGCCTGCACGCCCACCTGGCCAGCGGCCTGGACGCCCCCCAGCTCCTCCGCCTCGCCGCCGCGCTCCTCAGGACCGAGCACGAGGAGGTCAACCTGGGCGGCGGCATGGCCGTGCCGTACGCCGAGCCGGAGCGCCGCTTCGACTGGACCGCGTACGGCGCGGGCCTGCGGGCGCTCGCGGGCGGGCGGCGGCTGCGCATCGAGCCGGGCCGGGCGCTGACCGCGTACTGCGGCTACTACGTGACCCGGGTGATGGACGTGAAGCGGGTGCGCGGCCAGGCGTACGCGATCCTGCTGGGCGGCACCCACCACCTGCGTACGCCGGTGACCAAGGGCCACGACCAGCCGTTCGAGGTGCTGCCGACGGGCGCGGGGCCGGGCGTGACGGACGAGCCGGTGACGCTCGCCGGCCAGCTCTGCACGCCGAAGGACGTCTTCGCGCGTGCCGTGCCCGCCTCGCTCAGGGTCGGCGACACGGTGGTGTTCGCGATGGCGGGCGCCTACGCCTGGAACATCTCACACCACGACTTCCTCATGCACCCGAAGCCGGCGTTCCGTCATCTTCGCTCCTGACGCTCTCCACGAGCGCGATCAGCCCTGCCTCGTCCAGCAGGTCGACCGGGCGGACGGTGCGGCCCGCGCGTACGTAGTGGAAGGCCGCGCCCACCCGCTCCAGCGGCACCCCGGCCAGGTGCGACCAGGCCATCCGGTAGGCCGCGAGCTGCACCGACGCCGCCTTCGCCGCCTTGCCCCGCGGCGGCTGCCCGGTCTTCCAGTCGACGACCTCGTAGCCGCCGTCCGGCGTGGCGAAGACCGCGTCCATGCGCCCGCGCACCAGCCGGTCGCCGATCATGGTCTCGAACGGGATCTCCAGGTCCACCGGCCGCCGGTCGGCCCACTCGCTGCGCTCGAAACGCTCCTGCAGCTCGGCCAGGCGCACGTCGGCCTCCTCCGGCTCCAGCTCGTCGTGGAGCTCGAAGTCGTCGATGAGCCGCTGCTGGTCCCAGCGCGTCTCCAGCCACCGGTGGAACGAGGTGCCGCGCCTGGCCAGCGGCGCCGGTTTGACCGGCACCGGGCGGCGGATCCTGCGGGCCAGCTCGCGCGGGTCGGCGGCCAGGGTGACCAGCGACGAGACGGTCAGCTTGGCGGGCAGCTCGACGATCGTGGGCGGGCGGCGCAGGTGGCGTTCGCGCTCGCGCAGCAGCAGGTCGGTGTCGCGTTCCCAGGCCCGCATGCGCTCCTGCTCGTAGGCGCGTACGGGCTCGTCGTCCTCGTCGTCGTCCTCGTCGAGCGCCCCGGACAGGACGTCCTCGACCAGGCGGGCGCCGTCGAGCACGGACTCGTAGCGCAGGCCCTCGGGCGTGACCGGCCAGACGGCCTCGGCGGGCTCGGCGAGCAGCGGGTTGGCCGCGCCCTCGGCGGAGCCGCCGGCCCAGACCGCGACCCGGTCGGCGGTGTCGCGGATCTCCAGCAGGAACTCCGAGGGCTCCAGCGGCTTGGTGGCGCTGCCCCAGCGGTAGCCGGAGGCGATGAGGAGGTAGTGGGCGCGGGTGACGGCGACGTAGGCGAGCCTGCGCTCCTCCGTCAGGTCCCGTTCGCGGCACAGCTCGTCGAAGACCGCGAGGTCCTCCTTGCCGAGCCCGCCGAGCCGCGGCAGGTCGGCGGCGTCGCCGCGCAGCGGGTAGGGCAGCTTGCGCGGGTTGTCGGTCCACCGGCTGTTCATGACCGGCGAGGCGGGGAAGACGCTGCCGGTCGCCACGTGCCCCTTGGAGCTGACGAGCTGCGACAGCCCCGGCACGACCACGACCGGCCACTCCAGGCCCTTGGAGGCGTGCACGGTCATGAGCTTGACGCTGTTGCTCTCGCCGACCCGCCCGGCCTCCAGCCCGAACTCCTCGCTCTCGGCCGCCTGCAGATAGGCGAGGAACGCCCCCAGCGTCGGGTCCTCGGCGTCGCCGGCGAAGCGCGAGGCCGCGTCGATGAAGGCGTCGAGGTCGGCCCGCGCCGCGAACGCGCCCGCCGTGCCGCTGCGCGCCGCCACCTCGATGTCGAGGCCGAGCCTGCGCTCCACCTCGGTGATCAGGTCGGGCAGCGGCTGCGCGGCGTGCGCGCGGAGCTGGCGCAGCTCCTGCGCGAGCGCGACCAGCCGGGTGCGGGCCAGCGGGGAGAACGCCGCCAACCACTCCTCGCGGTCGGGCAGCTCGTCGAGCGCGTCCACCAGGCTGCCGCGCTCCTCGGCGAGGTCGGCCACCACCTGGTCGAGCGGGTCGGTGGCGCGCTCGCTCTCGCTCAGCTCGCGGGCCAGCTCGCGGGCGCACTCGCCGAGCACCCGCAGGTCGGCGGGGCCGATCCGCCAGCGCGGCCCGGCCAGCAGCCGGGCCAGGGCGTCGCCGGCCGTCGCGTCGTAGAGCACGCGGAGGGTGGCCACGATGTCGTTGACCTCGGGCACGGTCAGCAGGCCGCCGAGGCCGACCACCTCGACCGGGATGTCGCGCTCCTCCAGCGCCCGGCGCAGCGCGGGGAACTGTGAGCGGCGGCGGGCCAGGACGGCGACGTCCTGGGGCTGGAGCGCGAGGGTCTTCTTGCGCTCCTTGTCGCCCCAGGGCAGGCCGTCGGGGGCGACCTCCTGTCCGAGGATCTTCGCGATGCCGTCGGCGACCCACTTGGCCTCGTCCTCGGCGGTCTCGTGGAAGGCGCAGGTCACCCGGCCGCGCTCGACCCGGTTGGGCCCCGGCACCAGGACCGGCACCTCGCGCGCCTCCATGCGCAGCGGGAGCTGGACGCGGGCGGCCACGTCGAGCACCCGGTCGCCGTTGCGGAAGCTGACGCTGAGCTGGCGTACGGGGGCCGGATCGCCCGAGGCGGTGCGGAAGTCGCGGGAGAAGCGGCGCAGGTTGCCCGCGGACGCGCCGCGCCAGCCGTAGATGGACTGGCAGGGGTCGCCGACGGCGGTCACCGGATGGCCACCGCCGAACAGCGAGCGCAGCAGGACGAGCTGGGCGTGGCTGGTGTCCTGGTATTCGTCGAGCAGCACGACCGCGTAGCGCTCGCGCTCGATCTCGCCGACCTCCTTGTGGCGGGCCGCGATCCGGGCGGCGAGCGCCATCTGGTCGCCGTAGTCGATGACCTCCCTGCCGCGTTTGAGCCGCTCGTACGCCTCCACCAGCGGCAGCAGCTGCTCCCTGGCCGCCTGCACGGCGAGCGGCCGGCGCTGCGCGAGCGTGGCGCGGCCGGGCACCCGGGCCAGCCACTCGCGCAGCCGCTCCCCCGTCTCGCGTACGTCGTCGGGGCGGCGCAGGTGCTCCGACAGCTCGCCCGCCAGCTCCAGCAGGGCCGCCGTGACCGAGGGCGGGCCCAGCTCGACGCGGTCCATCGGCCCGTCGTAGGCGGCGACGACGCGCGAGGCGAGCTGCCACGACACGGCCGGGGTGACCAAGCGCATCGTCGGCTCCAGGCCCTCGCGCAGCGCGTGGTCGGTGACCAGGCGGGCCGCGTAGGCGTGGTAGGTGGAGACCGTGGGCTCGTCGTCGAGCGCGCCCGGCTCGACCAGGCCCGCCTCGGCCAGCCCGGTCAGGCGCTCGCGCACGCGGGTGGCGAGCTCGGCGGCGGCCTTGCGGGTGAACGTCAGGCCCAGCACGTTCGCGGGTTTGACCAGGCCGTTGGCGACCAGCCAGACCACCCGTCCCGCCATGGTCTCGCTCTTGCCCGAGCCGGCGCCGGCCATGACGACCATCGGCTCCAGCGGCGCCTCGATGACCGCCGCCTGCTCGTTCGTGGGGGGAAGGACGCCGAGCTTGCCGGCGAGTTCGGCGGGGGTCAGCACACCTGGCCCCCGTTGTCGTTGACCGGGCAGCTCGACCGGGCCGCGCAGGTGCGGCAGCCGTCGTTGACCTTGGCCTGGAAGAACGGGCCCGACATGCCGGTGGCCACGGTGTCGACCAGGTCGGCGGCCCAGCCGGGGTTGGCGTCGTCGGCCAGCGCGCCCTGACGCTGCTCCAGGGCGTCGTTCTTGCCGCCCGCCTTGCCGAGCTGCACCAGGGCGGCGCCGCCCGGCTCGGTCATGCCGTGCCTGGCGAAGGCGCCGAGCAGCGCGGCGAGCTGGTAGACGCCGAGCTGCGGATGCCGGTCCAGCTCGCCGGCCTTCGGCTTGGAGCCGCCGGTCTTGAGGTCGATGATCACCGCCCGGTTGTCGGAGTCGCGCTCGACGCGGTCGACCCGGCCCTTGATCTGCACGCCCTCGGAGATCACCGCGGTGAACGACTCCTCCAGCGCGACCAGCTCGCGCGGGTTCTCCTTGTGCCAGCGCAGGAACTTGCCGATCATCTGCTCGGCGACCTGGCGCTGCTTGCGGTTGTACCAGGCGCCGCCGAAGTCCAGCTCGTGCCAGACCTGGTCGAGGCGTTCGCCGAGCAGGTCCTCGCTCGGCAGGTCGGTGGCGGCCAGCACGGCCAGGGCGTGGATGACGTTGCCGAGGCCCTGGGCGGTGCTGGTGCCGGCCGCGCCGACGGCGGTCTCCAGCAGCCAGCGCAGGCCGCACTTCGTGAAGCTCTCCACCGCTGACGGTGAGATGCTGACGACGCCCTCGGGCCAGCTCAGGGGGCGGTCGTCGGTCATGGGGGTGAGGGCGTACCAGTCGTTGGGGTGGGCGCCCTGGACGCCGGCGGCGGCCAGGCGGGCGAGCTGCCGGGCGGCCTTCCTGCGGACCTTCGCCGGTTTCGTCGGGTCCGTCACGGCGCTGCGCAGGTCGGCCACCAGCGCGGACATGTTGAGCCAGCGGGCGCGGTCGTCCACGGTCGCGGTCTCGACCTCGCCGGGGGTCAGCTCGGACAGGAACCGCGACGGGCGCTCGTCGGTGTCCTCGCCGCCGACTGCGGTGACGACCAGCCTGCGCCTTGCCCGGGTGGCGGCGACGTAGAACAGCCGGCGCTCCTCGGCCAGCAGCTTGGAGACCAGCGACGCGGCGTTGGGCTCGGCGCCCTCGACGGTCTCGACGAGGTCCTCCACGCCCAGCAGGGAGCCGCGCAGCCGCAGGTCCGGCCAGACGCCCTCCTGCACGCCCGCGACCACGACGACGTCCCACTCCAGGCCCTTGGCGCGGTGGGCGGTCAATACGCGCACGGCGTCGCCGTCGGGGGCGCGCTCGGCCAGGGTGTCGCCGGGGATCTCCTGGGCGGCCAGGTCGTCGACGAAGACCTCGGGGCCGGCCTTCGGCATGCGGTCCACGAACTTGGCCGCCTGGTCGAACAGGGCCACCACGGCGTCGAGGTCGCGGTCGGCCTGCGCGCCGCGCGGGCCGCCCGACATGGCCAGGTCGCTCCAGCGGGAGGCGAGCCCGGCGGCGTCCCAGACGGCCCACAGCAGGTCCTCGGCGGTGCCGCCGGAGCCGACCGACTCCCTCGCCACGCCGAGGAGCCGCGCCACGCGCTCGGCGGGCAGCGCGACGTGCGGCTCGATCCTGGTCAGCTCACGAGCGTCCCGTACGGCCGCGACCAGCAGCTCGCCGGACGAGCGGGCCTCGCCCTGCTCGGACGCCTCGTTCTCGGCGATCTTGAGCGCCCGGCGCAGGCGGCGCACGCCGATCATGTCGGTGCCGCCGAGCGGGCCGGTCAGCAGCTCCTCGGCGACGTTCTCGTCCAGCAGGGCCGGGTCGAGCGCGACCTTGAGCACGGTGAGCAGCGGGCGCACGCCCGGCTCCTGCGCGATCGGCACCTCGTCGCCGGCGATCATCGTTGGCACGCCGGCGTTGGTCAGCGCGCGGCGCAGCAGCGGCACCTGGCGCTTGGCCGAACGCACCAGGATCGCCATCCGGTGCCACGGCACGCCCTCGATGAGGTGGGCGCGGCGCAGCGTGTCGGCCACGATCGCGGCCTCCTGGCTGGTGCTGTCGGCCAGCAGCACGCGCACCTCGCCCTCGGGCAGGCCGGGCAGCGGCACCAGGTCGCGGTGGTCGTGCCGGTGGTCGAGGCCGGGGGCGACGGGCAGCTTGGCGGCCAGGCGGCGGCTCGCCCGCAGCAGGCCCGCGCCGCTCCTGCGGCACACGCGCAGGGCCAGCACGGGCGCGTCGCGGCCGTCGAGGGTGCGGAAGCGCTGCGGGAAGCCCATGATGCCGTGGACGTCGGCGCCGCGGAAGCCGTAGATCGACTGGTCGGGGTCGCCCACCGCGACCAGGTCGCGGCCGTCGCCGGCGAGGTGGTGGAGCAGCAGCTCCTGCGCCGGGTCGGAGTCTTGGTACTCGTCCACGAAGACCGCCTCGTGCGCGGCCCGCTCGCGCGCCCGCACCTCCGGTCTGGCCAGCAGCGCCGAGGCGGCGCCGACCAGCTCGGCGTAGTCGAAGGTCTCCTCCGGGTCGAGGTCGAAGCGGTCCTGGTAGCGCTCGGCGAAGCGGCCGGCCGCCACCCAGTCGCGGCGGCCGTGGCGGCGGCCGAGCTCGACCAGGCGGGGGCCGTCCAGCCCGCGCTCGTTGGCCCGGGACAGGAAGTCGCGCAGCTCCTCGGCGAAGCCGCGGGTGCGCAGCGGCTCGCGCAGCGACGCCGGCCAGTCGGGCGCGCCGTTCTCCAGCTCGCCGTGGAGCAGGCGGCGGATCTCCAGCAGTTGCTCGGGACCGGTCAGCAGGCGCGGCGGCGCCTTGCCGGCGAGGACCGCCTCGCGGCGCAGGAGGGCGTAGGCGTAGGAGTGGAAGGTCATCGCGAGCGGGGTGCGGGTGGTGCGGCGCAGGCGGGCGGTGACGCGCCTGCGCAGCTCCTCGGCGGCCTTGCGGCTGTAGGTGAGGATGAGCGCCCGCTCGGGGTCGAGGCCGCGCCGCTCGATGCGGTCGACGACGCTCTCGACGATCGTGGTGGTCTTGCCGGTGCCCGGCCCCGCGAGTACGAGGAGCGGGCCGCCGGGATGCCCGACCACGGCACGCTGATGCTCGTCCAGCACAGGGGGCACATCAGGGGCAGTGTTGCCACGTCGTACCAGGCGCCAGGTCTGACCACTCACAGCACTAGATTCCACCAGACCACAGGGGTAGATCGTGCCGAGTTGCCCGGTCTTCTCGCGCGAACCGCCTACGTTAGCGGCGGAAATCGCGGAAATCCCGACGACACGCCGAGGTCCCGGGCGCTGAGACGTGGCCCGGGACCTCGGCGGACGTCCTTCTAGGAGAAGAGGTGGTCCACGACGCGGACCGTCGCCTTGCCGTCGTCCCTGGGGGCGAAGGTGGCGCGGAAGGCGTCGTAGCGGTCGGCGTGGGCGGCGGCGACCTCGTCGATCGAGCGCAGCGCCTCGACGACCTGCGCCGAGGTGGACAGCACCGGGCCGGGGGCCTGTTCGGCGAGGTCGAGGTAGAGGCCGCGCTTGTTGGCGTATTTGGCCTGGTCGTAGGCGTAGAGGACGATCGGGCGGCCGGTGGCGGCGAAGTCGAACATCACCGAGGAGTAGTCGGTGACCAGGACGTCCGCGATCAGCAGCAGCTCGGCGATGTCCGGATATGTGGTGACGTCACGCGCGATCTCGGGGACCGCGGGGACGGCCTGCATCGGGTGCGCCCTGACCAGGATCTCGTGGTCGGCCCCCAGCGCCTCGCGCGCCTTGGCGAGGTCGAGCTTGACCATCGCGTTCTTGCGGTCGTAGTCGCGGTAGGTCGGCGCGTACAGGACGACCCGCTTGCCCTCCGCCAGCCCCAGCCGCTCGCGCACGGCCTCGGCCAGCGCCTCGCGGTCGGGCGAGTTGAGCACGTCGTTGCGCGGCAGCCCGCTCTCCAGCACCTCGCCCTTGTAGCCGAACGCCTTGCGCAGCACCGGCGTGGCCCACGGCGACTGCGACAGCAGCAGGTCCCAGCCGCGCACCTCGGCGGCCTGGCGGTGCCAGATCGGCGGCCTCGGGTCGCGCTTCATGTGGGGCAGGTCGTTGCCGATGTGCTTGGCCGGGGTGCCGTTCCAGGTCTGCACCACCACCTGGTCCTCGCGGGCGCGGAACCAGGTGGGCAGGAACGCGTTGCTGATGATGTGCCGGGAGCGCGCCAGCGCGGCGTGGTGCTCGCGGCTGCCGGCCCGCACGACCGTGGCCGGGCCCGGCGGCACGAACGCGCCGTCCTTGACGATCCAGATGTGCTCGCGGTCGTCGCCGCGCCGCAGCCGCTCCTCGTAGATGGCGCGGACGCTGTCGGCGTAGAGGCGGCCGTCGTTGACGACATAGACGGTGGCGTCGTTGAGCGGCTCGGTGCGCTGCGCCGGGTAGAAGACGCGGCGCAGCACGTGGGTGCCCGCCACGCCGCGCTCGTCGGCGGGACGGGCCTCCTCGACCGTGACGACCGGCACGTCGAAGCGGGTGGAGAGCATGCGGTAGACGCGGCCGTCGAGGGTGCGCGGCTCCTCGTCCAGGCCCGCCAGGGCGGCGTGGTCCATGCGCAGCGGCACGATCTCGCCCGACGGGTGGCGCAGCGACATGTTCCAGGTGCCGGAGGCCAGCGGCACGGGCTCGCCGAAGCGGTCCATCGCCGAGGGCGAGACCCGGACGGAGAAGCCCTCGCCGGACCGCTCCATCGGCAGCTGGTAGGACAACCCCGACCGGTGCCGCAGCGTGAGCGTGCGCGGGCCCGGCGCGTCGGGGTAGCGGCCACTCAGCACCAGTGCCTGGCCCTCCCACACGGCCGAGGTGATGACCGGCCTGATGCGGTGGGCGGAGAGCACGACGCGGTCGCGCCGGTCGCCGAGCACGGTGATCTCGCGGTCGCCCACGACCTCGCGGGCCTCGGGCAGGTCGGCCAGTATGACGGAGGCCGCCGGGTCGCCCTTGGGCTCGACCCAGAGCCGCCGGCCGTCCTTCTCCTGGAGCAGGGCGGGCACGGCCAGCCCGACGACGACCTCGGTGCCGCCGGTGACGGGCGTGAACTCGGCCGCGATGCGGTGGCCGCCCAGCCGGGCGTGGCCCTTGGTGACGCTGCGGCCGGGCAGGGAGATCTTGAGCTCCAGGCGGTCGCCGTCGAGGGCGACGCCGGTCAGCTCGGCCCGGTTGGGCTGGAGCACGACCTGGAGCGCGCGGTCGGAGGTCCAGACCGGGCGCACCCACCAGCCGGGCTTGAGCTTGAGCCCCGCCGGGCGTTCGGGGCGGCCGAGCGAGGAGCCGCGCAGCAGGCCGGTGGCGCGGGCGCCACGGCTCCAGAACACGATCTCGGCCCGCCACGTCGTGGTGTCGGGCACCGACGGGCGGTGCCGCATGCGGCGGCGCACCGCCGACACGACGTTGCGCACCGCGCCGCGCCAGCGCAGCGGCCACGGGCGCAGCTCGGCGGAGAAGCCGGACCAGTCGTAGTTGCAGCCGGGCTCGCGCGCCCCGTGGGTGGCCTCCGGCTCGTACGTCCGCCGCGTCCGCATGCGGATCGGCGGCAGCCAGCGCGGCCCGCGCAGCACCACGGTCGCCCAGTTGGCGCGCCTGCTGCGCACCGACAGCCCCGCCAGGTAGGCGAAGCCGGTGACGCGCAGCTTGCCGTCGACCCAGGCGATGTCGTCGATGTGCGTGACGGGCACCATGTCGGCGCGGCGCAGCCGGTAGAGGTCGGGCGCCAGCTCGTCCTGCAACGGCAGGTCGGCGTACCAGCGCAGGCCCTTGCGGATGCGCCTGGACGGCTCGGCCGCGGCCTCGACGACCTTGACCAGCGTGTCGCCGTCGATCAGCTCGTCGTCGGGACGGGTCTCGATCAGGTGGACGATCACCCGCCGGGCGACCGGCAGGTCGCGTTTGACGCCCGCGTCCACGGCCGCGAGGTAGGGGCGCACGAGCGCCAGCATCTCGCGCCGCCGCGCGGGACCGCGTTTGACCGCGAGGTCGATCCGGCCCCCGAGGGGACCGCTGAGCACCTCGTTGTCGAACGCGGCGTCGCGTCCGCCGGGGCCGACCGCTCGCATGACCGCTTCGAGAGGCTCGCCACGATCGCAGAGATCCTGGACAGCCTTGAGGCGGTCGGCGAGAGGTTCGCCGCCCTGGCTCTGGGCTGTGACGCCGGTGGCCATAGGGAGGCACCGCCTTTCGGGCCGCCATCAGTGTTCTGCCCATGGTAATGGGCGTCACATGTCACAGAATCGCCCGATCAAGGAATCCGCTGGTCAGGACCCTTACTGAAAATCCGCTGAAGGGTCGGCCGCACCGTCGGCCGGGCGGCCGTCCCAGCGGGCGCGGCGCATGTCGACCCGCTCGCCGCGCAGCGGGGTGCCTTCCTCGCGCCAGCGGGCCAGGCATTCGCGCAGGTGATCGGGTGCGGCGCCGCTGCCGTCTGCGTGCACGACGCGCCACCAGGGCACGCCGCCTCCCCAGGTGGACATCACCTTGCCGACCTGGCGGGGGCCGCCCTCGCCCAGATATTCGGCGATGTCCCCGTAGGCCATCACCGTGCCGGGAGGGATGCGCTCGACCAGATCGAGCACCCGCTCGGCGAAGGGGTTCAGGGGGTCCACGCCGCGGGTCCGGCGTCGATGATCTCCTCGAACTTGCCGAGCTCGGCCACGCTGCCGCCGGTCTCGACCTCCATGACGCCGTCGCGCAGCCGGTAGACCTCGCCGTCCTCGCCCACGAGCCGGGCGCCGAGCGCGGCCGACAACCTCAGGAGCTGGGCCACCTGCCAGTCGGAGCCGGGCTCGCCGACCACCGCGCCGGTCCAGCGGGCGACCTGGTGCGCACGGCCGTCGTGACCGATGACGATCTCGTCAGATCCGCGCAGCTCGAATCCGGCCGGCGCGATGGCCTTCGCCAAGTCCGCGAAGGCGAGTGGCGACTCGCGTACCACTCGCAGCTCGTATCCCATGACGGGGGACGATAGCGGATCTTTCACGACTCTCTACGCTGATTCAGGACGACGATCGCACCACAAAAAGTGATGAGCGCCACAAGCGTGCCCCCTCCGTACAGCCAGAGCCGCAGCGGGTCCGGCCCCGGCCGCTGGGGCACCGGCGCCTCGCCGCTGCCGAAGTGCTCCTTGCCGCTCGGATCGACCACGCCGCTCGGCCGGCCGGCCAGCGCGTCGGCGGCGTTGAGCGCGGCGGCGGCGTCCACCACGCCGAAGCCGATCTGGTCGTCGTAGCCGGCGGCGGGCCGGCCGCGGGCGCCGCTCGCGAGGGCCTGCGCCACCTGCTCGGGCCGCAGGCCGGGATGCCGGGACTTGACCAGCGCGGCCACGCCGGAAATCAGCGCGGCGGCCGAGCTGGTGCCCTCCGACAGGTCGTAGCCGCTCCCGAGCTTGACCACCGGCACGCCGACGCCCGGCGCGGACACCAGCACCGACAGGTTGTCGCTGCTGAACGAGGCCCGCCTGCCCTGCTTGTCGGTCGCGGCCACGCCGATCACGCCCGGATAGCCCGCGGGGAAGCTCCAGTAGGAGGTGCCCTTGTCCTGGGCGTACTGGGTCAGGCCGTCGTTGCCCGCGGCGGCGACCAGCACGACGCCCTTGTCCAGTGCGTACGACACCGCCTCCCGCTCCGACCTGACCGGGCCGTACGAGCCGATCGACATGCTGACGACCTGCGCCCCATGGTTGGCCGCGTACCGCAGGGCGCGCGCGAGCGGGCTGTCCGCGGCCGTCTCGGCGTCCGGCGCGGGCGGGATGCCGATCACGGGCTCGTCGTCGGTCGCCATCGGCAGCGACAGGATGCGCGACTCGGGCGCGATGCCGATGAGCCCGCCGCCGGTGCCGGAGCCGGCGATCAGGGCCGCCATGGCGGTGCCGTGCCTGCCGGGCGGCACGTCGTGCACGGCGGTGCCCGAGGTCATGTCGGGGCCCTTGGTGACGCGGCCCTTCAGCTCCTTGACGGTGTCGTCCACGCCGCTGTCCACGACGGCGACGGTGACCCCGGCGCCCTTGGTGACGGTCCACGCCTGCTCGACGTTGAGCGCGTCCAGCACCCACTGCTGCTGGTCCCTGACGGGGGCGGCGGCGCCGGTCTGGCCGGTGAGGGCGAGCAGCACCGCGGCGACGGCGCGCGCGACGGTCAGCACACGTTCCCCTGCGTGCAGGGCGGGACCTTGGGCGGGTCCGCGAGGAAGTAGGCGATCTGGTTGCCGATGGACTTGCCCGCCGGCCACAGCTCCGGGTGCAGGATCTCCTCGGGCGGGATCGCGGCCCTGGTGCGCCCGTCGGCGTAGCCGCCGGTGGAGAAGACGAGATAGGGGCCCGCGCCGACCCAGCTCGTACGCTGCCGCTGCTCGGGCCCGAAGCGCTCGCTCACCGTGCCGGGGAAGGCCACGGGCAGCACGCCCACGCGGTCGTCCTGGGTGAGCTCCTCGCCGGCCGACATCCTGGACTCCTCGTCCTTGAGCACGGCCACGCCGACCGTGAAGACGAACGACGCCGTCTGGTCCATGTACGTGGCCCGCAGCATCGTCACGCAGCCGTGGCTGCGCAGCACGTCGGCGACGGGGGCGTCCACGCCCTTGGCGCACTCGGTCTCGGGGGCGATGCCGATCCGGCGCGCGTACTGCTGGGCCCGGTCCAGCCCGAGGTACTTGACCTCGTCGGGGAAGACGCCGGTCGTCGGCCACGCCTGCCAGCGCCGGGCGATCTCCTCCTGCTTGTACTGGTTCTGCTCGGCGGAGGTGAGCGGCCGCGAGCGGGTCTCGGTGAGCAGCCCGACCGTGCCGAGGAGCACCACGGCCGCGGACACGGCGATGATGACGCCGAGCAGCGTCACGAAGATGCGCCGGTACTGGATGCCCTGCTGGAGCTCCAGCAGCTCCGCGCGCTGCCTCGCGGCGCTCGTCCGCCTGCGGCCGTCGCCGGCCGGCCAGGCGCGCACCCGCGACCCGCGGCCGGTGGCGGCGCCGAGCGGATTTCTCCGACCCGGCGTGGCTTCCTCTCCGGCGCGCGGCAACCCTGACGTCGTCCTACGTGCCTTCACCACCGCCTCGTTCCCGGTTCGGTCCCGTGTCTAGTTCGTCCCCCTACGGGAACAGATCATGCGTCTTGGGGGCTGTGTGCCCGGCGTACCCGCCTGACCAGCGTGAATATGACCCCCAGCGAGGCGAGCGCGCCCGCGCCCGCCGCCGTGGCGATGGCCGCAGAGACGGCCACCCGCCGGTCGTCCCGTACGACGACCTTGACCGGGCCCGCCCGCCCCCCGGCGAGAGGACGGCCGGGGTCCTGGACCGCGGCGCCGGTGGCGACCGCCGTGTGGCCGGCCAGGCGGTCGGCCGCGGCGAGCGCTCTGGCGGCGCTCACGACGCCGAAGCCCGTGGAGGTGTCGTAGCCGCCCGGCGGACGGTCGAGTGCGCCGGCCGTGAGCGCCTGCGCGACGAGCGGCGGCGACATGCGCGGATGCCGCGCCTTGATGAGGGCGACGACGCCGGACACCAGCGCGGTCGCCTGCGACGTGCCCCGTCCCACCCAGTACTCGTCGCCGGGGCCCGCCCCCATGATGTCCACGCCGGGCGCGGCCACCTGCACCGAGGGATTCCAGTTCGAGAACCCGGCCCGGCGCAGCCGCCGGTCGGTCGCCCCCACCGCGACCACGCCGGGGAAGGCCGCCGGGTAGGAGTAGGGCGCGTAGTCGCGGCCGAGCGTCCTGTCGCCCTCGTTGCCGGCGGCGGCCACGAGCACGACGCCCTTGGAGATCGCGTAGCGGACGGCGGCGCGCTCCTTCGCGGTGGCGAGCTCCTTGGAGATCGACAGGTTGATCACGTCCACCCCCTCGTCCACCGCGTACCTGATGCCGCGCGCCACGACGTCCTCGAACCGCTCGGCGGTGTTGAACTTCAGGAAACCGGGCTCCTCGTCCTCGAGGATGACCCTCACCGACAGTACGTCCGCTTCGGGCGCGACGCCGATGATCCCCTGTATTCCGGCCGGCCCGTGCCCGTGCCCGGCGATCAGCGAGGCCATGTAAGTGCCGTGCAGCCTGCGCGGCGGCACGTCCGGCGGGTTCGCGCCCGCGGTGAAGTCCTTGCCCGTGCGCACCGAGCCGGTCAGGTCGCGGTGGCCCGGGTCCACGCCGGAGTCGAGCACGGCGACGGTGGCGCCAGCGCCTTTGGTGACCCGCCACGCCTGCTGGAGCTCCAGCGTCTCGATGACCTGGCGCTGCCCGCTGCGTACGTCGTCGGGGTAGGCGGGCGGCGCGCCCAGCAGCAGCGCTCCCACCGCCGCCCCGGCGGCGAGCACCGGCCGCGGCACGCCTCTCAGCACGCCTGAGTGACTGCCCCGCCTCAGCACTGCCATTCCTCGCCGCCGCAGTCGGGCATGGCGGGGGTGCTGAGCGTGGCGAGGACGCGCTCGGAGATCTCGACGGCGAACGAGAACACCGCGGGCCGCGGCTCGCCGACGGCGCTCCCCGGCCGCCCGTCCACCTCTCCCGCCGTGGTGAGCACGAGGTAAGGCCCCGCCTGGCCGACCGACCCCGCCTGACGGACGGCGGGCGTGAACCGTTCGGCGACCGTGCCGGGGAAGGCCAGCGGGAGCAGGCCGGGAACGGGTTCGCCGCCCTCGGCGAAGGCGGCACGCGCGCGGGCGGCGCGCGGCTCGTCCGGCAGGGCCGCCACGCCGACGGTGACGAGCACGCCCTGCAGAGCGTCGATGTACGTGGCCCGCAGCAGCCCCTTGCAGCCGGCCAGGCGCAGCCCCTCGGCCGCCGCCGGGTCGGCGTGCGCGCAGGAGGTGTCGGGCGAGATGCCGACGCGGCGGGCGTGCTCCTCGCCGCCCTGCTCGGCGGAGTAGGCCAGCGTGGCGGGGAACACGCGCCCGGCGGGCCAGGTGCGCCAGCGCTCGGCGACCTCCCGCGCGGCGGCGGCCCGCAGCTCGGCGGCCGTGGGACCGCGCGTGAGCTCGGTGCCCGCCGAACCGCCCGCGACCCCGGCGGCCACCGCGCAGACCAGGGTCAGCGCGGAGGCCGCCACCAGGGTCGGCCAGGGCCGGGACGTGTTCACGTCATCGACCTTAACCAGGGCGTCACCGGAACACCCCGCAAAAATGCCGCAATATGCCTAATAGCTGGGCAGGCTCGGGTCCACCGTCTTGACCCAGCTCAGCACGCCGCCGCCCACGTGCACGGCGTCGGAGAAACCGGCGTTCTTGACGACCGCCAGCGCCTCGGCCGAGCGCGCACCCGACTTGCAGTGGAGCACGATGCGCTTGTCCTGCGGCAGCTTCTCCAGGGCCGAGCCGTTGAGGAACTCGCCCTTCGGGATCAGCGTGGCGCCGGGGATGGAGACGATCTCGTACTCGTTGGGCTCGCGGACGTCCACGAGGAAGATGTCCTCGCCGCGCTCCTGCATGTCCTTGAGCTCAAGGGCGGTGATGGTGGAGCCGGTCGCGGCCTCGGCGGCCTCGTCCGAGATCGCGCCACAGAACGCCTCGTAGTCCTCAAGGAGCTGGGTGAGCGTCGGGTTCTTGCCGCACAGGACGCACTCGGGGTCCTTGCGGACCTTGACGTCGCGGTACTTCATCTCCAGGGCGTCGTAGATCATCAGCCGCCCGACCAGCGGATCGCCGATGCCGGTCAGCAGCTTGATGGCCTCGTTGACCTGGATGGAGCCCACCGACGCGCACAGCACGCCGAGCACGCCGCCCTCGGCGCACGACGGCACCATGCCGGGAGGCGGGGGCTCGGGGTAGAGGCAGCGGTAGCACGGCCCGTGCTCGGCCCAGAAGACGCTCGCCTGGCCGTCGAAACGGTAGATGGAGCCCCAGACGTACGGCTTGCCCAGCAGCACCGCGGCGTCGTTCACCATGTAACGCGTGGCGAAGTTGTCGGTGCCGTCGAGGATGAGGTCGTAGCCGGAGAAGACCTCCATCACGTTCTCGGTGGTCAGCACCGTGTTGTGGACCACGACCTCGACGAGGGGGTTGATCTCGCGGACCGAGGCGGCGGCGCTCTCGGCCTTCGGGCGGCCCACGTCGGAGTGGCCGTGGATGACCTGGCGCTGCAGGTTGGACTCATCGACCACGTCGAAGTCGATGATGCCGAGGGTGCCGACGCCCGCCGCCGCGAGATACAGCAGCGCGGGCGAGCCCAGGCCCCCGGCGCCGACGCACAGCACCTTGGCGTTCTTCAGCCGCTTCTGCCCGGCCATCCCCACATCGGGAATGATCAGGTGGCGCGAGTAGCGGCGCACTTCGTCGACGGTCAGCTCGTCTGCCGGCTCGACCAGCGGTGGCAACGACACTTCAATACGCTCCCGTTTTCGGGGTCTCATCTCACTGTGAAACCTAGCTGGGCAGTGGGGCATTCCCCAATCGAGTCTCACGGATCAGACGGCCTGCTTCGGCCGCCACGACCTGCGGCATCTCCATCATGGCGACGTGGCCGGCGGTCGGCAGCAGCACGATCCTGACGTCGCGGAAGGTGCGCCACGCCCGGCGCGCCATCGCGGGGCGGACGAGCCGGTCGTGCCGGCCGTGCAGGATCAGCGTCGGCGCCTCGACCTTGGCGGCCTGGCGCCAGAGGTTGTCCTCGCCGCGGCGGAAGTACTCGGCCACGATGCCGCGGGCCGAGGCGATCATGGCCTGGCCGGCGTACGGGAGGTCGTCGCGGCGGCGCAGCTCGTCGATGGCGTCGCGCAGCCGGACGGGGTGGACCGCGCCGATGTCGGCCCAGACCATCGCCATGGAGGCGGTGACGCGCTGCTCGGCGGGGATGAGCTGCAGCTTGCCCGCCACCCACTCCCCCACCACGGGGATCGCGGCGGCGGCCACCCGGGCGGGCCCGTAGCGCGGGACCAGGTCGGGCAGCGCCGGGGAGACCAGCGTGAGCGAGCGGACCAGCTCGGGACGGCTCGCGGCGACCCGTACGGAGACCGCGCCGCCCAGCGAGTTGCCGAACAGGTGAGCCGGCCCGGTCCGCTCCAGCAGGCCGATCACCGACCTGGCGTGCCCGGCCACCGTGTAGTCGCCGTCGGCCGGGGCCGGGGAGAAGCCCGCGCCCGGCAGGTCGAGGGCGTGGCCCCTGACGGTGTCCTTGAGCTCGTCCATGAGGTCGGTCCAGTTGGTGGCCGACCCGGCCAGACCGTGCACGAAGACCGCCTGCTCGGCCGGGCCCTCGGGGGTGGATCGGACGTGCAACGAGCCGATCGTGCGTCCCGGCCAGTGCGGGATCGGCTCCGCGACCATGCGTCCTCCTCGTCGTTCATGGAACGCGGGGGTGCGTTCCCCCAACGATAACCATCGAGCCCAGAGATGGCCCGGAAAGGGCCAGAACGGCCTTTACCTTACTTTTCCCGCCACACCGGGCGTCCGCCCCCCGCCCTGGCCCGAGTCGTCCCGACATGTCCAAGAGACCGGCAAAAGCCGACGGACGTCGTTTATGAGGGCCACCGGCGGAAACATGTCAGGCAGCGCCACGGACGGTGACCCGTCCGGCACTGACCGTATTCATGCGGGACAGGGCCGGTACGGGAGCACAGTCCGGGCGTACGTCTATTTCCTTTGTGTGTATGCAATGACGTCCGCCGTCGTTATGCGATCGCGAATGTGCCGCCCGCCGGCGTGCGCCACGGAGGTTATTCGGGTCCGGCGGCCGGCCGGCGTGTTCGCGGCCATTCTCACTCGCGCGAAGCCGCGCCGCTTTGCGCTGCCGCCTTCCGCCGCATAGGTCAAATCGGACATTTCATGTCATTTCATGGGATAGATGTGTAATGCAAGCAATAGGATTCTTAATACACAGCAAAATAGGGTGATCCCAGTTTGCCCGCCCGCCCCTCCGGAAATGACATTCACCGGATGACTCTTAAGCAGCCGTCCAAGACCTTTTTCAGGTACCCGGAAACGTCTGAACGGGGCACTCGATCCTTTAGGGGGAAAACGCAATGCCCAAGCTCAAGAGCCTTATGTCCGGCCTCGCCATCAGCACGGCGATGACCGGCGCTGTGGTCGCCATGGGGACCACGGCCGCCAACGCCACCCCGGTCACCTCACTCGTCTCCGTCGCCACCGGCGACTTCGACGGCGACGACGGCGATTTCGGCGACGGCTTCGACAACTTCGGCACCAACTTCGGCAACAACTTCGGCAACAACTTCGGCAACGGCGGCTGGGGCTGGGGCGGCCACGGTCGTCGCCACTGCCGTCACGGCGGGGGCGGCTGGGGCTGGGGCCACCGCGGCGGGGGCAAGATCTGCGTCGTGGTCCGCAACCACAACCGCAACATCAACGACCAGTTCGAGAACAACAACCGCCGCCGCCACCACCGCAACTTCGACGACGAAGTGTCGTGATGACGCGTCCGTGAAGCAACAGAGCAAAGGGTAAGGGGCCGTTTCACACGACCGCCGGAAATCCGTCCATGAAACGGATGACGACGCCGTGATGAATGGTTCTCCTCGGGCCGGCCCCGCGCTAGCGCGCGGGGGCGGCCTGAGATCTCTTTTCTCTTCACCTGCCACGGCGAATTAACTTCGAGCGCCCCGCCGGCTGACAGCCGGCGGGGCGCTCGTCGTGTTTTCCCAGACCCTTTCCTATGTCACAAACCGGCAAAAGTGGACAAATCCGGTTTGTGTGGGTTGGTAGCCGGTTATATGAAGAGTGCGGATGAACGGACTCGTTCCGAACATCCCCCGCCCTGACACAAGACGGCAGCAATCAGGCTGTTCAGGAAAGGGCGGTACGGGGCAATCGATCCTTTAGGGGGAAGACAAAATGCCCAAGCTCAAGAGTATTGTCGCGGGCCTCGCCCTCAGCACGGCCATGACCGGAGGCGCGGTCGCAGCGAGCGCGGCCACCTCTGCCGCCAGCGCCGCCACCCAGATCACCACGCAGACCGGCTTCCAGACCGGATGGGGCTGCGGCGCCCGCCGCCGCTGCGGCTGGGGCGGCTGGGGCTGGCGCCGGGCCGGCTGGGGCCACCGGGGCCACGGCCGCATCAGGGTCGTCGTCGTCAACACCAACACCAACGTCAACACCAACCACCAGCGCCGCTTCCGTAACTTCGACGGCGACGGCGACTGGGATTAGCGGCCAGGCCGGAGCCTGAGCCTAAGGTCTCCTGCGGGAACCCGCCCAGGTGGTGAACCTCCGGCCGACTGAGCCGCGAGTGCCCGTGTTCACATGGTGAACACGGGCACTTCTTCATGCCGGGGTCGCCTGGCGCGGGGTCACTCCTTGGGCGCCATATGTGATGGCCCTCGACCGCGCAAGGTCCCTCCCCCGTCGCCGCACCCCCGATGGCCGGGCGACCCCGAGCGGCGTCTCCAAGGGCGGGCGACCCGCCACCTGGCCCCCCGCAGCAGGCCGACCGGATGGCCGCTGACGCCCCCAGGTCCGCGCACAGCCCCTTCCGCCCCCGTGCATCACCCACCCCAGAGGAACGTGACATGACAAAGGCCGCAGCGCCTTGTCGCGCCGCGGCAGGCCGGCTCCGAGCCGTCCTTCCCGGGAAATGCATAGAGGGTCCCCCGGCGGATGCCGGGGAACCCTCAGCAGGATCGCCATGGAGACGAGGAAAAGGGATTCGCCGTCAGCGGGCGATTCCTTCTTCCATCGTCACGCGACCTGATCAGTCGATGTCGTCGTCGGCGTCACTGGTGGTGGCGAGCCCACTCGCGCCGTAGCCGGTCATCGGGTTGTGGTGGTGGCGGTGGAACCGGCGGTCGATTTCCCGGCGGTTGTTGAAGGTGCGGTTGAAGTTGAAGTTGTTGTTGTCGACGTTCACCCGCGTCCTCTGGTGGTGGCCGCGGCGCCAGCCGCCCCACCCGCCCCAGCCGCAGCGGCTCCGGTGGCCGCAGCCCCAGCCGGTCGCGACAGTGGTGCCCGTGCTGACCTGGGTGGCGGCACTGGCGGCAGAGGTGGCGGCGCTCGCGGCGACCGCGCCACCGGTCATGGCCGTGCCGATGGCGAGGCCCGCGATAACACTCCTGAGCTTGGGCATTGCGTTTTCCCCCTAAAGGATCGATTGCCCCGTACTCGATCTTTCCGGCATTACCGGAAAAAACGTTTCGGACGACCGCCGTTGAGTCATCCGGTAAATGTCATTTCCGACACCAGGGGTACACAAACAGAAATCGCCCTATTTTGCCACGTATTAAGAGGGGCATTGCTTGTATTACACGTTTATGCATTGATACCGCATGAATTATCCGAAATGCCCTATTTGAGCAGTCGGTGGGCGGCCATCGGACGCCGCACCATAGATCCGCGGGCCCGCCCGCATCTAGGTGGGTGAGACCCGAGGAGAGCCCTTGCACCCCGACCAGCAGCGTGACTTCACCGAGTTCGTCATCAGCCGTTCCGACCGGCTGATCAGGCTCGCGTACCTCCTGACCGGCGATCAGCACGCCGCCGAGGACCTGCTCCAGACCGCGCTGGCCAAGACCGCCGGGCACTGGCGGCGGATCCGCGACAGCCCGGAGGCGTACGTGCGCCGCGTCATGTACCACGAACAGGCCGGCCGCTGGCGAAGCCCGCGCTGGGGACGCGAACAGCCGGTCCTGTCACCGCCCGACCGGGCCGCCGGCGACCGGACCGACGAGGTCGAGACCCGCCTCACCCTGGCCCGCGCGCTCCGGACCCTGCCGCCGCGCAAGAGAGCGGTCCTGGTGCTCCGCTACTACGAGGACCTCCCGGAGTCGGAGGTCGCCCGGATCATGGGCTGCTCGGTGGGGACCGTACGCAGCCAGACGCACCAAGCCGTCGCCCGGTTGCGCGAGCTGATCGGCGAGACCATCACCATGGAGGCCTGAGATGACCCTCGACGAACAGCGGATCTCCGCCGAGCTGCGGCGGATGGCGGACGAGGCGAGGCCCGTCGACGCGCTCGCCTGCGCGGCACGGGCGCGGGCCGGCTCCACGCGGCGCCGCCGCCTCTCCTTGTCGGTCGCCGGGCTCGCCGCGGCCGCGTCGGTGATCGCCGCGGTGACCGTCGCGACCGGCGCGACCGGCGCAGGCCCCGACGGGGTCACCGCGGCGGAGGTGGACCGCCTGCCGGACAACACCCCCGAGCAGGCGCGGGCCGTACGCGCGTGCATGCCCCAGGGAGGCCCCGTGCACAGCATGGACGGTCGCCGGCGCATCCCCGAGCACGGCGCTGTCGAGGACTTCCGGCTGCTGGTGGAGTACCGGGACGAGGGCGGATCGACCGCTCTGGTCGGCAGCCGTGCCGGCTTCGTCCTGTGCACGCCGAGCACGCCGGAGGAACTCGCGGAGCGGGCGGTCTTCACCTACTGGGGGTTCAAGGCTCCGGGGAACATGAGGGGCTTCCCCGGCGCCCTCCAGGTGGACGCCTACACCTCGCAGTCGCGCTACGAGGAGGAGCGGGACAAGGCGACGAGAGACCAGACCTACCGGGTCGTGGTCGGCCGGGTCACGGCCGACGTACGACGGGTCGAGATCGACTGGGCGGACGGGCGGCGTACCGACGCGCGCATCGCCGACGGCTTCTTCATCGCCCGGGTGCTCGGAAAGCCGGTCCCCAGCCCCGATGGCGGCAAGCCGTCCACCGTCCTGGACTCGCCACCGGTGACGGTCACCGCCTACGGCCCGCAGAACCAGGTCCTGGAGCAGGTCACGGACGAGGCGTACGGCCCGCTGGGCCGGGGAACAGGGTACTGACCCGGCCGGGAGGAGGGGTCAGGCGGACTTGCGGGTCTTGCGCCTGGCGGGGGCCTTCTCCTCCTTCTCCTCCTTCGCCGTGTCGGCCTTGGAGCCCGCCTTCGTGTCCTTCGCCTTCCCCGAGGCGGCCTTCCTGGGCTTGGCGGGGGCGCCCTCCCGTTCCCGCTTGGCCGCCTCGACGCTGGCCCGTAGCGCCGCCATCAGGTCCACGGCCGGCCCGGCTTCCTCCTCCTCGGCGGCCGGGACGACCTCCTTGCCCTCCACCTTGGCCTCGATCACGTGCTGGAGCGCCTCGCGGTAGGTGTCGTGGTACTCGCTCGGGTCGAAGTCGGACTCCATCGTGCTGATGAGCGACTCGGCCATCTTGAGCTCCTGGGCGCGTACCTCGATGTCCTCCTCCAGGAACTCGAAGTCGGGCGCGCGGATCTCGTCCGGCCAGAGCATGGTCTCCAGGACGAAGACGCCGTCGCGGACGCGCAGCGTCGCCAGCGACTCCCGCTGGCGCAGCGCCACCTTGACCACGGCGACCTGGCCCGAGCTCTCCAGGGCGTCGCGCAGCAGCACGTACGGCTTCGCCCCCTGCGCGTCGGGCTCCAGATAGTACGACTTGGCGAAGTAGATGGGGTCGATCTGCTCAGCGGGGGTGAACTGCAGCACGTCGATCCTGCGGGACGTGGTCAGGGGCAGGTCCTCGAAGTCCTCGTCGGTGAGCACGACCATCTCGCCCGTGGCCAGCTCGTAGCCCTTGGCGATGTCGGCGTAGGGGATCTCCTCGCCGTCGAGCTGGCACACGCGCTTGTAGCGGATGCGCCCGCCGTCCGCGCGGTGCACCTGGTGGAACGACACGTCCTTCTGCTCGGTCGCGGAGTAGAGCTTGACGGGGATCGTGACCAGGCCGAAGGAGATCGCACCCTTCCAGATGCTGCGCATGGTTCACTCCTCAGGCTCTCCATCGTTGGCCAATGGGCACATACCCGGCACGGCACGACCAAATCGGTGGGTTAGGCCCGATCTAGCCGGGGAGGTGGCGTACACCGTGCGGACGGACGAGCGCGAAGGGAGGTGCCCCCGTGGCCAAGAAGGTCCCCGTCAAGGTGGACGGACGCGAGCTGACCCTCAGCAACCTGGACAAGGTGCTCTATCCGGACTGCGGCTTCACCAAGGCCGAGGTCATCGACTACTACAGCCGGATCGCCCCCGTCCTGCTGCCGCACCTCGCGGGCCGCCCGCTGACCGTCAAGCGCTACCCCAACGGCGTGACCGGCCAGTCCTTCTTCGAGAAGAACGCCCCCGACCACACCCCCGACTGGGTACGCCGGGTCAACCTGCCCGCCCCCGGCAGCACCAAGAACCGCGAGAGCATCGACTTCGCCGTGATCGAGGACCTGCCGACGATCGTCTACTACGCCAACCTCGCCGCACTGGAGCTGCACGTGCCGCAGTGGCGCGTGGACGACGACGGCAAGGCGCTGCCCCCGGACATGATCGTCTTCGACCTCGACCCCGGAGCGCCGGCGACGATCGTCCAGTGCGCCGAGGTCGCGCTCATGCTGCGCGAGGTGCTGAAGGCGGAAGGGCTGACCGCCCGGCCGAAGACCAGCGGCAGCAAGGGCATGCAGCTCTACGCGGACTGGGACTGCAGGGAGGAGCCCTCCGCGTACGCAAGGAGGCTGGCCAGGCTCCTGGAGAAGGAGCACCCGAAGGAGGTCGTCAGCGTCATGGCCAAGGCCGCGAGGCCCGGCAAGGTCTTCATCGACTGGAGCCAGAACAACCCCGCGAAGACCACCGTGGCCCCCTACTCACTGCGGGCCCGCGAGCGGCCGACCGTGTCGACGCCCCTCACGTGGAAAGAGGTGGAAAGCTGTGAGCGTCCGGAGGACCTGGTGTTCACCGCGCCGGACGTACTCGCGAGAGCGGAGAACCGCGGCGACCTTTTCGCGCGGGCGTAGTCTGGAGCCGTCCACACCTGGAGGGGGACCACAAGATGTCGGAGATGGACGTTCGCGGGGACGAGGGGCCCTTCGACGAGGAGGTCGAGGAGTTGTCGATCGAGGCGCCCGAGGCCGACGCGGCCGAGCAGCAGCGCGAGATGGAGCGGGCGACCGGCGGGCTGCGCCGCGAGCTGCCGCTGGACGTCAACCCCGCCGACGCGGCCGAGCAGGACCGCGAGGTCGAGCTCGACGACGACGAATACCGGTGACGACCGCCGCCGGGTGTGACGCCTGCCCGCGCGCGGGACGACCAGCCTGCTCGCGCGCGGAACGACCGGCCTATTCGCGCGTAGGGCGACCCTACTCGCGCGTAGGACGACGTGCCTACTCGCCCGTAGGATGTCCGCACGACCCGCTGAGAGCGCTGAGAGACCAATGGAGACCCGCGTGACCGCAACCCCGGACGCCAAGCCCCGGGGCACCCGGCTGCCCCGACTCGCCCGCCGCCGGCAGCTCCTGAGCGCGGCGCAGGAAGTGTTCGTCGAGAACGGCTACCACGCGGCCGCCATGGACGAGATCGCCGATCGGGCAGGGGTCAGCAAGCCCGTGCTCTACCAGCACTTCCCGGGCAAGCTGGAGCTCTACCTCGCGCTGCTCGACCTGCACGTCGACGACATGGTCAACCGCTGCAGGGAGGCCCTGGCCTCCACCAACGAGAACAAACTGCGCGTGCAAGCCACCTTCCAGGCGTTCTTCGACTTCGTCTCCACCCAGGGCGAGGCCTTCCGCCTCGTCTTCGAGTCCGACCTGCGCAACGTCGCCCCGGTGCGGCAGCGCGTGGAGCGGTCCCTGCGCGAGTGCGCGGAGATGGTCAGCGCGCTCATCCAGGAGGACACCGGCTGCACCAGCGACGAGGCCCATCTGCTGGGCGTCGGCCTGGTCGGCATGGCCGAGGTGAGCGCCCGCTACTGGGTGACGACGCACGGCTCCATCCCCAAGGACGCGGCCGAGCAGATGATGGCCCGCCTCGCCTGGCGCGGCATCAGCGGTTTTCCGCGTACGGCATAACCCGTTCGCTGGGCGCGATCATCCGTGTGTCCGTCGTACGGCAGAGGCCACGATGGGGTTGAGCCCAGCCCGTCCATGAGGGAGCCACGATGGAAGTCAAGATCGGCGTACGTTCCGTGCACCGCGAGCTCGTTGTCGAGACCGACCTGTCCGCCGAGCAGGTCGAGGAGGAGATCAGGAACGCGCTCTCGGTCGAGCGTGGCGTCTTCGCCATCACCGACGTGAAGGGGCGGCGGGTGGTCGTGCCGGTGTCCGCGCTCGGGTTCATCGAGATCGGCGAGGACGAGAGCAGGCCGGTGGGCTTCGGCGGCACGCTCTAGCGTCCCGGAGCCGGGGGCACGGCTCACCATCCGCCGTGCCCCCGGCGTCGCTTCCGCGTCCGCGGGAGGCGGGTCCGCGCGACAGGCCGGTCCGCGCGGGAGGCGGGTTCGCGGGGTCAGCTTGGGAGGTGGCGGGCCGCGAGGCGGCAGCCCGGTGGCGGGCGGTGCGCCCTCGGGGCGGGGTGCCTGTGCTGGGCGGTGGCCGGGCAGCGCAAGCTTTCCCGTCGCAGCACCGCCCGTGAGGTCCAGCGGTTAGGCCCGCATCTGGTGAGTGAACCGCCGTCGCGTCGCAAGGCCCTCATGCTGGCACGGTACAACCGTTGCGCCGCTCCGCGCCGCCCATCCGGCCTACTTTCGGCCGCCCGGCCTTTTAGATGCCGAGGGCGGCCATGCGCTTGTTGTGCTCCTCGGTCAGCGTGGCGAAGAGCCGGGAGATGTCGGCCTGCCCGCCGCTCGCCTCGACCAGCGACAGCGCCAGCTCCGGCCGCGCCGCCGCCACCTGCTGGGCCTGGCTGAGCGCCTCGCCCACGAGCCGCCGCGCCCACAGCGCCAGCCGCGCGCCCGCCGCCGGGTCCGCCTCGATCCCGGCGCGTACGCGCTCCACCGCGAACTGCGAGCGGCCCTCGTCCACCAGCACCTCGTCCACCAGCTTGGCGACCACCGGGTCGAGGTGCCTGGCCACCTCCCGGTAGAAGTCGTTGGCGATGCCGTCACCGACGTACGTCTTGACCAGCGCCTGCAGCCAGTCGGCCGGGCGGGTCTGGGCGTGCCAGGCGTCCAGCGCCGCGGCGAACGGCGCCATGGCCTCGTCAGGATCGGCGCCCAGTTCGGTGAGCTTGTCGCGCAGCAGGCGGAAGTGGGCGTACTCGGCGACCGCCAGCTCGCTCAGCGCCGCACGGTCGGCCAGCGAGGGCGCCAGCGTGGCCGCGTCCTCGGTCATCCGGGCGTAGGCGCTGAGTTCCGCGTACGCCAGCACACCGAGCAGGTCGACGACTCCTGGAGACTGCTTCATGCTGGCAGCGTACTTCGGGAGATCTTCGGGAACATACGCGAGCTCGGCCAGCGTTGTGCTATCGAGTACACTGCTCTGTGAAAGTGCGACCGCACTGTGTAAATTCGGGGGTTTCTCCCGGATACCTCCGCTCCCAGGAGGCCGCGGTCGCTGATGACGCGAGAGGGCTGGCTCTACCGCGAGGACCCAAGACACGGGGTGTCCATCCACCCGTCGGTCCCGGCAGGCCCGCCTTCATTTGAGACTGAGGCAGGCCACGCTGACGACTTTCCGAGACCTCGGAGTCACACCAGAGATCGCCGACGCCCTCGAGACCGAGGGCATCGTGTCGCCATTTCCGATTCAGGAAATGGCGCTCCCGCTCGCGCTGAGCGGCCAGGACCTTATCGGTCAGGCACGCACCGGCACGGGCAAGACCTACGCGTTCGGCATCGCCATGCTGCAAGGCATCGGCAAGCCGCGCAAGAACCGCAAGAAGCCCCGCGGGCTGGTCGTCGTACCTACTCGAGAGCTGGCCACCCAGGTCAGCGAGGACCTCGTGACCGCCGCGGGCAAGCTCGGCTCCCGGGTGCTGACCGTCTACGGCGGTCGGGCGTACGAGCCCCAGGTCGAAGCGCTCAAGGCGGGAGTCGACGTCGTCGTCGGCACCCCCGGCCGGCTGCTCGACCTGGTCAAGCAGAAGCACCTCGACCTGAGCCAGGTCACCTCCCTCGTCCTCGACGAGGCCGACCGCATGCTCGACCTGGGCTTCCTGCCCGACGTCGAGCGCATCTTCAAGCTGGTCCCGGCGGAGCGGCAGACGATGCTGTTCTCCGCGACGATGCCGGGCGAGGTCGTCGCACTGTCGCGCAAATACCTCAACCGTCCGACGCACATCCGCGCCGAGCACGAGAGCGGCGAGGGCGAGGCGACGCCTCAGGTGCGCCAGCTCGTGTGGCGCACCCACCGCATGGACAAGATCGAGATCCTGTCGCGGCTGCTCCAGGCCGAGGGCCGGGGGCTCACCATGGTCTTCTGCGAGACCAAGCGGGCCTGCGACATGGTCGCCGAGCAGCTCGACACGCGCGGCTTCGCCGTCGCGGCCGTGCACGGTGACCTCGGTCAGGGTCAGCGCGAGCAGGCGCTGCGGGCGTTCCGCAACGGCAAGATCGACGTGCTCGTGGCCACCGACGTGGCCGCGCGCGGCATCGACATCGACGACGTCACGCACGTGGTCAACTACGACTGCCCCACGGAGGACAAGACGTACGTGCACCGCATCGGCCGCACCGGCCGGGCCGGGCGCACGGGCATCGCGGTCACCTTCGTGGAGTGGGAGGAGCTGACCCGGTGGAAGATGATCAACAACATGCTCGGGCTGGCCTTCGCCGAGCCTGAGGAGACCTACTCCACCTCGCCGCACGTCTACGCCGAGCTCAACATCCCCGCGGGCACCAAGGGCGTCCTGCCGCACGCGAACCGCTCGCGCGCGGGGCTGTCCGCCGAGCATCTCGAGGACCTCGGCGAGACCGGCAGGGCGCGTGGACGTGGCGTCCGGCGCCGCGACGAGCGCGATCGTGACCGTGAGCGCGATCGTGACCGTGAGCGCGATCGTGACCGTGACCGTGACCGCGACCGTGAACGTCCTGCCCGTACGCAGCGCCAGCGCCGCCGCACCCGTGGCGGCAAGGAGCTGGCCGAGACCGCACCCGTCGAGACCTCGGAGGTCGAGCTCGTGGATGCCAAGGCGGAGGAGACTCCGGCGATCTTCACCCCCGACGAGGTCGGCGCCGCGAACGCGCAGCCGAAGCGGGCCCGTACGCGGAGGGGGGCGGCCTCGGGGGCGATCGAGCAGGCGCTCGCCGTCGCGCCCGAGTCCGCGCTCGCCCCTTCCGGGGCCACGGAGGGCGAGACGGTCGCGGAGGCTCCGGCGAACGGGACGGTCACGGAGGCTCCGGCGCGGAGCACGCGGAGCACCCGCTCCCGCCGGGTCGTCGCCGACGCCCCCGCCGCCGCCGCGGCGTCGCTCCCGGAGGCGCTGCCGCAGTCGGCGCCGACGGAGGCCCCGGTGGAGATGCCGGTGGAGGCGCCGGCGCGGGCCACGAGGTCCCGCCGCACCGCCGCCGCCAAGGCGACCGAACCGGCCGCCGCAGGCATCCAGCCGACCGCCGCAGGCATCCAGCCGACCGCCGCAGGCATCCAGCCGACCGCCGCAGGCATCGAGCCGACCCGGCCGGTGGCCGAGCAGGCCCAGGCCGCAAAGCGGGCGCCCGTCGCCGACCAGGCCCCGGTCGCCAAGCGGGCCCCTGTGGCCGAGCAGGCACCCGTCGCCGAGCAGGCGTCCGTGGGTGGCGAGCGTCGGGAGGCGCGGGTTCAGGCGGAGCCGGAGCCGAGCTTCCTCGCCCCGCCGCCGCCCGCGCCCGTTCGCCAGCCGGAGCGGATCATCCCGCCGAGCCCGTTCGCGGTGATCTTCCAGTCACCCGACCTGGCCACGGACGACGATGACATCGCGCCGTCCGCCGCCAGCGAGCGCAAGCAGCAGCGACGCCAGGCCCGGGGCGGCAACCGCCGCCGCGCGGGCTGACGCCCAGGCACCACCGCGAAGGCGCGCACCCCGTACACAACACGTGTACGGGGTGCGCGCCTTTCTGCATGTGCGGACGCGCGCCGGCAAGATCCGGCATTCGCGACATCTCCCCCGAAGTCGCACCAGCGTAACGGGCATGCCGGTGTCGAGGCGCTGACCTCTGGGTATTGTTGCCCCACGTGAGTACGCCGCGATTCCTCGACCTGCCTCCTGGCGTCACCCCACAGAAGATCGAGACGCCACAGGGCACGTTCGCGGTCCTGGAGGCTCTTCCGGTCAGTGGTGTGGTTGAGCGCTGGCCCGCGCTCCTCGTCCCCGGCCTGACCGGCAGCAAGGAGGACTTCATCGCGGTCCTGATGACGCTCGCGCAGTCCGGCCGCCGCGTGGTGGCGGTCGATCTGCGCGGCCAGTACGAAACCCCGGGCCCCGACGACCCCGCCGCCTACACCTGCGCGGCCCTCGGCTCCGACCTCGACGCGCTCGCCCAGGTGATCGGCGGCGGCGGGCCCATGCACCTGGTGGGCCACTCCTTCGGCGGTCTGGTGGCCCGCGAGGCGGTCATCGACGGGCGTACGAAGTTCGCCTCGTTCACGCTCATGGGCTCGGGCCCGGCGGGGATCGAGGGGCGGCGGGCGCGCAACGGCAGGAAGATCATGGAAGAGGTGCCCGAGCTCGGGCTGGAGCACGTGTGGCAGCACAGGTTCGAGCCGGAGGTGCTGGCGGGCGACGTTCCTGACGACATCGTGGCCTTCCTGCGCCGGCGGCTGCTGGCCAACTCGCCGACCGGCCTGTCGTCCATGGCCGAGCAGGTGCTCACCATGCGCGACCGCACCGACGAGCTGCGCCAGATCGAGGTGCCCACGCTCGTCCTCTACGGCGAGGACGACGACGGCTGGTCCCCCGAGACGCAGTCGGAGATGGCCGCCAGGCTGGGCGCGGAGTGCGTGGTCGTGCCGGGCGCCGTGCACTCCCCCGCCGTCGAGGCGCCGGAGACGACGGCGGCCGCGCTGGTCAGGTTCTGGAACGCGGCCGAGAAGCACTATTTGGACATTCATTCCAATAGCCTGTAATCATGTACTTACCATGAACGGCATCGAAGACCTCGTCGTCCAGCCGCCGCACACCGTCACCTACCGCGTGCACATCGACCGCACGATGTGGGTGGGCGGCGTCCGCGGGCTCATGCTGCAGGCGCTGCACCCCCTGGCCATGCGCGGCGTCTGGCAGAACTCCACCTTCCAGCAGGACCCGTTCGGCCGGCTGCGGCGCACCGCCGACTTCGTGGGGCGGGTCACGTTCGGCAGCCCCGGGGAGGCGGCCGAGGCCGGACGGCGGGTGCGGGCGATCCATAAGGCGCTGCGCGTCCAGGACCCCGACACCGGCCGCAGGCATCGGGTGGACGACCCCGAGCTGCTGCTGTGGGTGCACTGCGCGGAGGTGTCGTCCTATCTGGAGGCGGCCAGGCGGGGCGGGCTGGGGCTGAGCGAGCGCCAGGCCGACCGCTACCTGGCCGAGCAGCGCGCCGCCGCGGCCTACGTCGGGCTGCACCCCGAGGACGTGCCGGGCTCGTGCGCCGAGCTGGACGCGTACCTCAAGCAGGTGCGGCCCGCCCTCCGCGTGACCGAGGAGGCCGCCGCGACCGTGCGGTTCCTCATGTGGCCGCGGCTGCCGGAGGAGCTGCGCATGCTGTCGCCGGGCAAGCCGGTCTACTTCCCGTTCGGGGCGCTCTGCTACTACACGCTCCCCGACTGGGCCAGGCGGATGTACGGCGTGCTGCCCGAGGTGCCCCGCGCGGCCGTCACGGCGGCGCTGCGGGCGTTCAGGCTGGCGATGAACTCCGTCCCCGAGCCCGTCCACGACCGGGCCTTCATGCCGGCCACCCGCGAGATGCTCCAGGCGACCAGGGAACGGCTGGGCGCGGCCGGCTACGACGTCAGCAAGGGGCTCAAGGGCCTCACGGACCCCCGCCGCTGGCCCAAGGGGGCAGCGGGCTCCACCCCCGCCGCCTGACCGCCGGAGGCGGCGAGGCGGCCCCCGGGGCGCTCACTCGGACAGACGGCCCCAGGGGCGTTCATTCGGCGAGGCCGGACCAGGGGTCGCGGTCGGGGGCCACGGCCTGGCCCTCAGGGCAGTGGCGGCGGAAGTCGCACCAGGAGCAGATCGGGCCCGGGCTGGGCGCGAACAGCTCGTCGATCTCGGGCGGCACCGCCGCGGGCCCCACGGACGGCCGCGCGGACGCGCCCGGAGAAGATGAGGCGGAGGTGCGCGGCGCCTGGCCGCGCGGGGCGGGACGGCCCTTGGCGGGGGCGGCGACGGCCGCGCGGTAGCGCTCGTCGGCCTCCGCCGCCTCGCTCGCCAGCTCCTCGGCCCGCCTCAGATGGCGGGCCAGCGACTCGTCGGTGTGCCGCCACTGGACGATCTCGCCGGTGGGCAGGTGGTGCAGCTCGACCTCGTGGCACGGGGTGCGCAGCATGCTGGAGGCGGCCACGGCGTAGGCGGCGAGGGCGAGCGAGCCGCGGGCGTCGTCCTGGGTGAGCGGGCGGCGGCCGGTCTTGTAGTCGACCACGACCAGCTCGTCGCCGCGCCGGTCGAGCCGGTCGATGCGGCCCGACAGGGCGATGACCTTGGTGCGCGTGGCGACCGTGCGTTCGACGCCGACCGGCTCGTCAGCCGGATCTAAAGTCGCGACATATCCGGACACGAGGTCGCGGGCCCGCGCCAGCCAGCGACCCGACTGCTCGGCGTCCCTGAACCCCTCGGTGATCCACCCGTTGGTGAGCAGGACGGCCGCCGTCAGCGGCGTGCGCCGCTCGTACGGCTCCCGCCACCACCCCGCCAGCGCGTTGTGGACGCTCGCGCCGACGCTGTTGTGCGCCCAGGCGGGCCCTTTGGACGGCTGGGGCCGGTCGAGGTAGCTGAACCGGTAGCGGCGCCGGCAGTCGAGCCAGGCGTTCAACCGCGACGGCGTGCACGAGTAGAGCCGCCGCGGCATGTCCTCCAGCGGGAGCTGGCCCTGCACCGAGCTCACCCGGCCGCCTACTCGTCGCCCGAGCCGAGCTTGATCCCGGAGATCCTCGTGCCGTCGGCGAGCGGGCCCTCGGCCTCCTCGCCTTCGGTGGCGACCCTGGTCAGCGAGCCCGACACCCAGTCGTCGAAGTGCGGCTCCAGGTCGCCGACCGTGACCTCGTCGCCGTGGACCGGCAGCACCCGCGTCTCCGGCGGCAGCGTGAACAGCCGCCCGCCGATCGAGGTGAGCTGGTCGGCCAGCGCCGGGTATTCGCCGCCCAGCTTGCCGGGGCCGTCGGCCTGGAGCGCCTTGCCGGTGAACACGGCCCCGAGCGCCTCGCAGTAGAGCGACACGCCTCCGGGAGTGACGCCCGGCGTCTCCATGACGTCGAGCTGGACGTCGGCGACCTCGAAGATGCCGTCGTCCTCCATGTCGACGTCGGGCCAGGTCTCGGACCAGGTCTCCCGCCACAGGGGCTTGTCCTTGGGGTGGAGTGCCACGAGCGCCTCGTCCCTGCTGGCCACCTCGATGGCCGCGGAGACGTGGTCGGGCAGCCCGGCGGTGCAGATGACGGCCAGCACCTCGCGCTCGCCCACCTGCTCCATGATCTTCTCGGGGTCACGGGACGGGTCGATGACGATCACCTCGTCGTCGTCGCCGATGACCCAGGTGTTGTTCTCGACCTTGTGCTCGGTGCCGTCGAGGTCGACGACCCCCTCGGTCACCACTCTCTCGATACGCGCTGTCACGCCTCCGAACTCTAGCCCGTCTCCCTGACAGCGCGAATCGCGAAAGCGGGTCCTAGTCCTCGAGCCGTGGCGAGAAGGCCCCGAAAGGCACGTCCAGATCGTGGTCACGGGCGTCGATCAGGGACAGCTCGGCGAGCGCGATCATGCATCCGGCGTCGGCCGGCCAGCAGATGGTCCACAGCCAGTTGCCCAGGGCCTCGCCCGCGTAGACCGCGCGGTCGTCCTCGCCGTCGACGCACCACAGCGGCGCGGGATGCCCGAGCACCTCGATCTTGGCGTTGGGCGGGCCCTCGTCGAACCCCGTGCCGGGGTCGGGGCCGTCCAGCCCCGCGAACGCCGCGCCGAGCCCGATGCCCGGCTCCTCGGCGATGATGAGCAAGTCGGCGGGCCCTTCCACCAGGGACGGCCCGGTGAGCGCGACGACGCTGGCGCGGGCGCCGGTCCGCTGGTCGCCGACCTCGGCGAAACCGGTCACCACCCATCGGGCGGGCAGCGGCCACGGCAGCCATACGGGCACCACGGAGCTCTTGCGCATCGCGTCCAGGGCCTCGCCGGTCGGCGGCCACGGAGGCTGATACGGCAGGACGTCGCCGTGCGTGTCACATCGGTACGCGCTTGACCAGGCGCCCGGCCCGTGAAGCGGGCCGAAACACCGTGGGCAGGTTGGAGCCGCTCTCACACCTACCCACGGTGCTTTCTCGGGTACGGCCCCGTCAAGGCCGCTCCCCGTTATCTCGTCGTAATCTTGGTCATGTGCGCGTAAATTGTGTCGGAGCCGTCATCCTCGACGCCGCCGGTCGGATCCTGCTCGTCCAGCGAGGGCGTCCTCCGGGCGTGGGCCTCTGGTCCGTGCCCGGCGGCCGGCTGGAGCCCGGCGAGGACGACGAGGCGGGCGTACGGCGCGAGGTCATGGAGGAGACCGGCCTGCGGGTCGAGGTGGGCCCGCTGGCCGGCGTGGTGGAGCGCCCCGGCCCCGGCGGCGTCACGTACGTGATCCGTGACTACCACGCCACCGTCACCGGCGGGACGGCGGCGGCCGGTGACGACGCCGCCGACCTGCGCTGGTGCGCGCCGGCCGACCTCGCCCGGCTGCCGCTCACCGAGGGCCTGCTGGAGACGCTCACCGGCTGGGGAGCCCTACCTGCTTGAGCTGAGGCTGGAGGTCCACAGGATGAGGTGGTCGGCGTCGTACGTGGTGGACCGCCCGAGCGCCACCACCTCCGACCCCGACACCGCCACGGCGGTGAGCCACTGCATCCCCGGGCCGGCCAGCCGGTCCTTGGTGAGCGCCATGCGGTTCCAGTTGAGGCCGTCCTGGGAGGTCCAGGCGGCGCTGTCGCCCTCGCCGGGCACGCCGTGCCAGCCGACCGCCACCAGGCCCTCGGCCGCCGCCGCGAGGTCGTAGACCTCGGCCGCCTGCTCGGCGGGCAGCCACGAGGTCTCCCAGCTCTCGCCGTCGTCGGCGGAGACCGCCGCGAAGGCGCGGCGGGAGCCGCCGGTGAGCGCGGTGCCCATCGCCACCAGCCTGCCCTGGTGCTCGACGACCCTGCGCAGCCCTGCGAACGTGGCGTCGGGCGGGGTCACGCGGGGGCGGGCGCTCCAGTTGAGCCCGTCCTCGGAGTACCAGACGAGGCTGCTCTCCCGGTCGGCCGGACCCGAGCCGCCCACCGCCACGAACCCGTCCGCCGTCGCGGTCACGTCGTGCACGCGCGCGCCTGAGCCGCCCTGCGGCAGCTTGTCCACCCTGGTGAACCTGCGCAGGTCGGAGGTGAACCACATGGCCGCGGCCGTGTTGTTCGCCTGGTCGGTGTCCTGTCCGGCCAGGACGTAGCCTTTCTTGCCCGCGGCGACGACCCTCGGCTCCAGGCCCACGTGGCCGGACCGCCTGGCCAGGTCGCCCGAGACGTTGACCCGCCTCCAGGTCTCGCCGTCGGACGAGGTCACCAGCAGGGGGTCGGTGACGCCGACGTTGGTCTCGGTGCCGCCGACGGCGAGCCAGCCCCGGGAGCCGTGGGCCACGTCGTCCAGCCGCTGGCGACCGGAGCCGCCGAGACTCATGGACTTCCAGCTCTGCCAGTTCCTGATCGTCCACAGGCCGGCGTCGCCCGAGGCCGAGCCGACGGCGACGTACCGGCCGCCGAAGCTGGTCAGGGCGCTCGTCTCGCGGGCCATGCGGGTCAGACCCGCGACGTCGCCGAGCGGCACGCGGGCGGCCTGCCCGCGCGGCGGCGCGGACATCAGCACGAGCTGGTTGTCCACGTCGGAGGCCGCCTGGTCGCCGCCCGCGAACAGGGTGCCGCCCTCGGCGATGGTGAAGCCGCGCAGCGTGGCGTTGCGCAGGTCGCCGAGGTCGGCCCGCTTGGTCCAGCCGCGGCCGTCGGACGTGGTCAGCACGGCGTACCGGCCGAGGCCGGACTGCGCGATCGCCGCCGCCCCCGACTCGTACGAGATCAGCGACTCCACGCCGACGCTCTCGCCGCCGAGGCCCGCGATCGAGCCGCACTGCGCCCACGCGTCGCCGCGCGGGGAGCAGTAGACGCGTACGTCGCCCGTGATCGTCCGCTGCCGCGTCGGCACCAGCACGAACCGCTTGGGCAGCACCGCCAGCGTCCCCGCGCGCGGCATGGCCTCGGGGAGCAGGAACTCCGTGGCCCGCCAGGTACGCCCGCCGTCGGCCGACCGGACGACCCGCGAACCCTCGCCCTCCGCGGGTCGTCCGATGGCCACGACGGTGTCGCCCTTGGCGACCACCGCGTTCATCTCGCGTATCTGGAGGCCCGTCGCCTCGGCCCGGTCCCAGGCGCGGCCGTCGGCCGACCGCCAGGCGGCCGGGCCGCTCGCGCCGTCGTCGCCCGTGGTGGTGCCGACCGCGACGAACCCCGAGGACGTACGGGCGATGTCGGCGATCCGGTCGCCGGCCCGGAACGCGGTCAGGGCGGAGCCGGGCACGGCGTCCCAGCTGAAGCCGTCGGCGCTGGTCCACAGGCCGCGTTCGCCGGTGCCGAGGTCCTCGCCACTGGCCAGCCAGCGCCCGCCGCCGCCGACGACGCGCTGGACGGTGGGGGCGGAGGCACCGTTGACCTGGCCGAGCTGCCAGGTCTTGCCGCCGTCAGGAGAGAACAGGAACAGCGGGCGCGGGGTCGGGCCGGTGATGTCGCTGCCGACGGCGACGACCGCGCGGCCGGCCGAGGCCATGTCGTTGAGCTTCTGGTTGACGCCTTCGCCGGCGGCGGGGACGGTGAACAGCTCGTCGCCCGAGCGGCCGGTCCCGGCGGCCAGGCTGAGGCCCTGAGGCTCGTCGCCGGCCCACTGCCAGACGAGCACCCCGGTCGCCACCAGGAGTGCGGCGGCGACGGTGAGGACGACGGGGGTGGCGCGGCTGCTCCGGCGTACGGGGCTGGACCTGCGGACGGCGGCGGGGGCCGGGCCCCTGTGGTGGCGTCCGCTCGCGCCCTGGGGGCGGGCCGGGCCGCTGGCCACGAGCAGGTCGGGCCTGGTCGGGCGGCCGGCCGGGGGGCGGCCGACGCGCCGCACCTCGGGCTCGTCCTCCCCGCCTGGCTCCGGCGTGGCTCCCGTGCCGTCGGCGGGGACCACCAGCCGGTACGGGGCCGTACGCGGGTCCCTGCGCGGCGGCTCCTCCCCTGCGCCCTCCCGTGTGCCGGAGGCGGCCTCCTGGGCCTCTCCGCCCTCTCTGTGCCGTGGCTCCTCCCGAGGCCCCTGTACGGCCTCCTGAGCGCCCTCCTGCCCCCTCGCCGACTCGCCCGCCGACGGCTGCTGCACCGAGGGCTCTTCAGCCGGGGGCCCGGCGGCTGCGGGTCCGGTGGCCGCGTCGGCGGACGGAGTGTCGAGGGAACCCGCCGGGTCCTGCGGGGCCGCTGAGTCCTGAGGGGCGGGTGGCTTTCTGGGTGGGCCGGAGGCGACGAGTTTGTCCGGGCGGTTGACCACCCGGCGTGGCCGGCGGCGCGGCTCGGTCTCGGGCTCCGCCGTCGGCGAGCTGTAGGGCCGGCGCCCCCTGGGCGACTCCTGCGGCGCCTCGTCCGGTACGGGCGCCGCGAACGGCGGCATCCCCCACGGGGACGTCAGGGGTAAGCCCCTGGCCCGGTCGTCGGTGGGCCCGGGCGGGGAGTGGCTGATCCTCGGCTCTGGAGAAGATTGCGGCTCGGACGCGCCCTCGGGGCGGGGGTCGTCGTCACCTGGCGGTCGCCGTGGCGGTTCGCTGGGGCCGGAGGCCACGCGCCGTACCTCCTAGTCGAACTAGTCGTACGGGAACGGTCACCATCCGGGACCGTTCCAGGAAGGATGTCCGTCCTTATGCGCTTATTTCGAGCTTTTCTGTCTCACCCGACGAAGTATCACACGCGCCAACCCTTACCCCGCCGGACCGAAAACGATCACCTCCGGTGGATCTCGCCGTCCCCACAGGATCCAGAGCAGCACGAATGAGCGCGAATGGCGAGACCTCTCTAGTGAGATTCCCCCAACCTCAAGCCCGATTTATCTCGAAATTGTGGCGATTGACCGCTTTTTGGCCAGGTACAAAACCCCGAGCGAGAACACCAGGAACTGCACCGCCGTCCCCGTCAGCGCCTGCCACGGCACCGCCACCTCCGCCTGGTTCAGCGACTGCTGCAACTCCCCCGCCGCCGCGCTCAGCCCGAACGCCACCACGTTGTTCAGCACGTGCAGCGCGATCGCCGCCTCCAGCCCTCCGGTACGCACCGACAACCAGCCCATCACCACGCCGAAGGCGAACACGTCGGCGAGCCCCGTCCACGAGTAGCCGTGCAGCGAGGCGAACAGCGCCGCCCCCACGACGATGCCCAGCACAGGGTTGCGCACGTGCGCCCCGACCGCCTGGAGGAACCAGCCGCGGAAGACGTACTCCTCGGCGGCGGCCTGGAAAGGCACCAGCACCAGGATCACCACGAACACGGGCAGGAACGCCTCCCAACCCACCCACCCGAACATCCCGGCCTCCGCGCCCGTCAGGGTCAGCATCAGCCACTGCGCGGCCTGCCCGAGCACCATCGCCAGCACCGCCAGCCCCGCGCACCGGATCAGCCAGCCCCAGCGCAGCCGGCCGGCCACCGACGACAGCGTCCCCGGCCTGCGCCGCTGCACCAGCACCGTCACGCCCACCACGAGGAGCAGCACGGGCGCGATCGACATCAGCGTCGTGCCCAGCCCGAACGGGGTGCCCTCAGGCAGCCCGGTGTTCACGTCCACCGGCGAGGGCAGTCCGAACAGGGCGGCGAACACCATGGCCCCGGTGATCACCACGAACCCGATGACGAAGAACCCGATCGCGATCACCAGCGTCCCGACGATCGAGCGCCACGGCCGGGCGACCTCGTTCCGCGCCAGATGGTCGAAGCGGGCGCCCGAGGGCATCGGCAGGAACCAGGACCGCTGCGGCGGCACCGGCGGAAAGGGATACTGCGGCTGCGGGTACGCGGCCCCGTACGGGTGGCGCGGCGGACCAGGGTTCTCCTGCATTCCTTCATTCTGTCCATCTGATGCGCAATAGTTCACAGACGGATCGCGCTTTTGGGCGGATGCTCTCAGACGTAGGCACTTCAACCCTGGGAGCAGTCCATGTCAAGGCTGGGACCTGTCATCACCCTCGTGGCGGGAGCCGTGCTCGCCGCGGGGCTGGGTGTCGCCAGCGTCAACGCGACACCTGCGGCGAACACCGCCGCCCCCACCGTGGAGAACACCGTTCCCGACGAGGAACAGACGACTGAGGAACAGACGACTGAGGAGCCGGCGCAGGAGTCGGCGCAACCGGTGCCCACCCCCGAGCGCACGGAGGAAAAGAAGATCGCCAAAGCCGACTACGGCGGCCGCGTCACCGGCAACGGCGGCCTCATCGCCATCTCGATCAGGAACGGCAAGGCGGTCGGCTACTTCTGCGACGGCCGCGCGGAAGCCTGGTTCAAGGGCACGCAGTCGGGCGACTCGGTCAGCCTCACAGGGGTCAGGACCGGCAAGGTGACCGCCGACCTCGGCAGCGGCAGGGCCACCGGCCGGTTGTCACTCGGCGGCAAGAAGTGGAGCTTCGTCGCCCAGGCCGTGCGCAAGCCGTCGGGACTGTACCGGGCCACCGCCCTCGTGCGCGGCGCTCAATACCGCGCCGGCTGGATCCGGATCAAGAACCCGGACGGCGGCTACACCTCGGTCGGCGCCGCCACCTCGAACGACAGCCGGGTGCCCGTGCCCACGCTGAACCCCGACCAGCCGACCGCGCCGCTGACGGTGGACGGCACCACGGTCCACCCGAAGGACGTCGACGGCTTCATCGAGGAGATGTCATGACCGCCATCCACCGGACGCCCTCGCGCGGCCTGGCCTCGCTGCTGGTGCCGCTGCTGGCCGGCGGGCTCGTGGTGCTCGCGCTCGGCGTGTACGGCCGCGCGCACACCCCCACGGGTCACGCCGTCGGCGTGGCCGGCTTCTCCGCCGCCCTGCCGATGAAGGCGTGGCTGACCACCGGCGCGCTCGTGCTGGCGTTCGTCCAGGTCGTCTCGGCCCTGTCGATGTGGGGCAGGCTCGGGATCGCCGTCCCGCCCGGGGTGCACCGCTGGTCGGGGCGGCTGGCGTTCCTGCTGACGATCCCGGTCGCCTTCCACTGCCTGTACGCGCTCGGCCTGCAGTACGACGTGCCCAGGGTGCTCGCGCACTCCCTGCTCGGCTGCTTCTTCTACGGGGTGTTCACCGCGAAGATGCTGGCCCTGCCCAAGCGGGACACGCCGGGCTGGACGCTGCCGGTGTTCGGCGGGCTGGCGTTCACCGCGCTGGTGGGGCTCTGGCTGACCTCGGCGTTCTGGTTCTTCACGGCCGTGGGGATCAAGGTGTGAAGGTGACGGTCCTGCTCAGCCCGGCCGCCCGCCCCTTGGCGGCCACGACGAGCGCCATCTTGCGCGACGCCTCGTCGATCATCTCGTCCCCCAGCATGACCGCGCCGCGCTTCTCCACGGTGGTGTAGTACTCGTACGCCTCCAGGATCAGCTCGGCGTGGTCGTAGTCCTCCTGCGCCGGCGAGAACACCTCGTTGGCCGCGTCCACCTGGGAGGGGTGCAGCACCCACTTGCCGTCGAAGCCCAGCGCCGCCGACCGCCGGGCGACCCTGCGGAAGCCGTCCACGTCCTTGATCTGGAGATAGGGGCCGTCGATGACCTGGAGGTCGTGGCTGCGGGCCGCCATGAGCAGGCGCATGAGGATGTAGTGGTAGGCGTCGCCCTCGGTGTAGCCGGGCGGCTGCTCGCCGACGACAAGCGTGCGCATGTTGATCGAGGCCATGAAGTCGGCGGGCCCGAACACCAGCGTCTCCAGCCGCCGGGAGGAGCCGGCGATCATGTCCACGTTGACCAGGCCGCGAGCGTTCTCGATCTGCGCCTCGATCCCGATCCGGCCCGGCTCGTAGCCCATGGCCTTCTCGATCTGCGTCAGCAGCGTGTCGAGCCAGACCACCTCGGTCGGGTCCTGCACCTTGGGCAGCATCACGCAGTCGAGGAACTCGCCCGCGCCCTCGACGACCTCGATGACGTCCCGGTACGTCCACTGCGTGGCGAGGTCGTTGACCCGCACCACGCGCGTCTTCCCCGACCAGTCGCCCTCGCGCAGCGCGGCGACGACGTTGCGCCGCGCGTCCTCCTTGGCGGCCGGCGCGACGGAGTCCTCAAGGTCGAGGAAGACCTCGTCGACGGGCAGGGTCTGGGCCTTCTCCAGGAAGCGGGGGCTGCTCCCCGGCACCGCGAGAACCGAACGACGTGAGCGCATGCGCACACGCTACTGGGGGCGCCGCCACCTTCCGGCGGCGGCACCACCCGTGCGTGATCGGCTCAGCGGCGGGGGGCCAGGCCGAGCTGGAGGCCCTTCAGGCTGGAGGAGCGCTTGCTCAGAGTGTCCGCGATCGAGCGCAGCTCGGCCGCGGCGGGCGAGTCGGGGTCGGTGAGGACCAGCGGCTTGCCCTCGTCGCCGCCCTCGCGCAGCCGCATGTCGATCGGGACCTGCCCGAGCAGCGGCACCCGCGCGCCGAGGATGCGGGTCAGCGCGTCGGCGACCGTCTGGCCGCCGCCCTCGCCGAACACCGAGATGCGCTCGTCGCAGTGGGGGCAGGGCAGCCAGGACATGTTCTCGATGACGCCGGCGATCTGCTGGTGGGTCTGCGCGGCGATGGAGCCGGCGCGCTCGGCCACCTCGGCGGCGGCCATCTGCGGCGTGGTCACGACCAGGATCTCGGCCCCCGGGAGCCGCTGCGCCACGGAGATGGCGATGTCGCCGGTGCCGGGCGGCAGGTCGAGCAGCAGGACGTCGAGGTCGCCCCAGTAGACGTCGGCCAGGAACTGGTGGAGCGCCCGGTCGAGCATCGGGCCGCGCCAGACGACCGGGGTGTTGCCCTCGGGCTTGAACATGCCGACCGAGATGACCTTGATGTCGTGGGCCACCGGCGGCATGATCATGTCTTCGACCTTGGTGGGCCGCTCGGCGGCGCCCAGCATGCGCGGGACGCTGTGGCCGTAGATATCGGCGTCGACGATGCCCACCTTGAGGCCGTTCGCGGCCATGGCGGCGGCCAGGTTGACGGTCACCGACGACTTGCCGACGCCGCCCTTGCCGCTCGCCACCGCGAACACGCGGGTGAGCGAGCCCGGCTGGTTGAAGGGGATCTCCTTCTCCGGCCCGCGGTTGCCGCGCAGCTTGGTCTGGAGCTCCTTGCGCTGCTCGGTGCTCATCACGTCCAGCTCGACCTGGACGCCGGTCACGCCTTCGACCTTGGAGACGGCGGTGGTGACGTCGCGGGTGATGGTGTCCCGCATCGGGCAGCCCGCGACGGTGAGGTAGACGCCCACGCGCACCGCACCGCCGGGAGCGATGTCGATGCTCTTGACCATGCCGAGGTCCGTGATCGGACGGCGGATCTCGGGGTCGATGACGGTGGAAAGAGCCGCCGTCACCAGTTCCTGGGTAGGTGCCATCGAAGTCTCGGCACGAGGGAGTGCCGTCCCTCCTTTGTCGGTATATGTGTGACAGGCGCTGGACGCCAGCGAGGATGCCCCTCCATGGTATGAACCGGCGGCCTCGCTGAGTTAATCCGTGCTGTTAGATGTCTGTGCAACAACGTCCTAAGGTTACTCCGTGACTCTTCTGCGCGACGAGGGCCTCACCGCCGAGGAGCTGGCGGTCTGGCGCATGTTGCAGCGCGCCCAGGTGCGCATCACCCGCCGCCTGGAGTCGGAGCTGCTCGTCGCCCATGATCTGCCGCTGGCCTCGTACGAGGTGCTCATGCAGCTCGCCGAGGCGGCCGGGCGGCGGCTGCGGATGAACGACCTGGCCGACCGCGTGCTGCTGTCGCGCAGCGGCCTGACCCGCCTCATCGACCGGCTGCAGCGCGACGGCCTGGTGACCCGCGAGGCGTGCCCCGACGACGCCCGCGGCCTGTTCGCGGTGCTGACCGACGCCGGCGCGGGCCGGCTGGCCGAGGCCACGCCCACCTATCTGCGCGGCATCAGGACGCAGTTCCTCGACATGCTGGGCAACGGCGAGATGGGCCAGATCAGGGCCATGCTCGGCAGGCTCGACGCCGCCGGCGTCACCGGCGCGGCCGCTAGCGCGGCTGGCGGCGGCGCTCCCTAGCCTCGGGCTCCTGGAGCTCCTCCAGCAGCCGGCCCAGCTCGGCGCGCAGGTAGTCGCGGGTGGCGACCTCGTTGATCGCCAGCCGCAGCCCGGCGATCTCCCGCGTCAGGTACTCGATCTCGGCCTGGTTGCGCTCGGCGGCCTCGCGGTCCTGCTCGTACTGGATGCGGTCGCGGTCGTCCTGGCGGTTCTGGGCCAGCAGGATGAGCGGAGCGGCGTAGCTGGCCTGCAGCGACAGCATGAGCGTCAGGAAGATGAACGGGTAGGGGTCGAACCTGAGCGTGGGCGGGACGGTCGCGTTCCAGATCACCCAGACCCCGACGAACACCGTCATGTAGACGAGGAACCTGGCGGTGCCGAGGAAGCGCGCGATCCGCTCGGACAACCGGCCGAAGGCCTCCGGGTCGTAGTGCGGCCGAAGCGTGCGGCGCAGCTCGCGCGGCTGGTCGAGTCGTTCGGTGGTCACGTGTCGTCCCTCTCGCGCCAGTCCTCGGGCAGCAGGTGGTCCAGGACGTCGTCGACGGTCACAGCGCCGACGAGCCGGCCCAGCTCGTCCACGACGGGCGCCGCGACGAGGTTGTAGTTCGCGAGGTACGAGGTGACCTCGATCAGCGTGAACTCCGGCCTGATGGGGTCGATCGACGGGTCCAGCGCCGCGCCGAGCAGCGTGGAGGGCGGCTCGCGCAGCAGGCGCTGGAAGTGCGCGACCCCCAGGTAGGTGCCTGTGGGGGTCTCGGTCGGGGGCCGGGAGACGTAGACCTGGGCCGCGACGGCGGGTGAGAGGTCCTGCTGGCGGATCTGCGCCAGCGCCTCGGCCACCGTGGACGAGGGCGGCAGGATGACCGGCTCGCTGGTCATGACGCCGCCCGCGCTGTCCTCCGGATAGGTGAGCAGCCGCCGCACCGGCGCGGCCTCCCCCGGCTCCATCAGCGCCAGCAGCTCGGTCGCCTGCTCGTCGGGCAGCTCGTGCAGGAGGTCGGCGGCGTCGTCGGGGCCCATCTCCTCCAGGACGTGGGCGGCCCGCTCGGGCCCCAGCGTGCCGAGGATGCCGACCTGGTCGTCCGGCGGCAGCTCCTCCAGCACGTCGGCGAGGCGGTCGTCCTCGAGCGCGCGGGCGATCTCGACGCGCCGCTTGGCCGGCAGGTGGTGCAGGGCGCTCGCCACGTCGGCGGCGCGCATGGACGCGAACGCGGCGATCAGCCCGGCCGCGCCCTGGTCCTGCTGCAGGACGTCGAAGCCGCTGACCTCGCTCCAGTCGACCACACGGGGGTCGCGCCGCCTGCGCCGGTAGACGGCGACCTTGGTGATCTCCCAGGTGGACGGCTTGACCTCCTCCATGGCCACGTCGTAGACGGTGACCGGCTCGCCGCCGACGCGGACGGACAGGTCGAGCAGCTCGCCGACGACCAGCGTCTCGCTCGCGCGCTGCTCGAACCTGCGCATGTTGAGCCGGCCGCTGAAGACGACGGCCCCGGCCTCGATGCGGCGGACGCGGGTGATGGGCAGGAAGACGCGGCGGCGCGGCTGCACCTCCACGACGAGGCCGTGGACGTTGGGGCGGCGGCCGGGGCGCAGGCCCGCTACCAGGTCGCGGACGCGGCCGATCTGGTCGCCCACCGGGTCGAAGACCGGTGTCCCAGGGAGCCGCGCCACGAAGATCCTCACGTGGTCAGGCTAACAGCGCCGTCCCATTGCGCCAGGTGAGGGCGGCATGTCAGTATCAAACCTGCTTGACGGTGATTACGACCCGGGAATGGTGTTGCGATGAGATATGCGGGGCTCGCGCTCGCGTTCGTGTCCGCGTGTTGTTTCGCGTTCTCGGGGCCCATGGCCAAATATCTGATCGCGGCCGGGCTGGCGCCGATCGAGGCGGTGTGGACGCGGATGGCGGGCGCGGGGTTGCTGCTGCTCGCCGTGCTGGCCATCGTACGGCCACGGGCCCTGCGCATCCCCCGCTCCCGCATGCCGTTCTTCGCCCTGTACGCGATCATGGCCGTGGCCGGGGTCCAGTCGCTCTACTTCGTGGCCATCACACGGCTGCCTGTGGGCATCGCCCTGCTGCTGGAGTTCATGGCGCCGGTGATGGTCGTGGCCTGGGTGCGGCTCGTGCGCAGGATCCGGCTGGCGCCCGCCGCCTACGTCGGCGCCGTGGCCGCCGTCCTCGGGCTCGGCATCGTGGTCGAGGCGTGGCAGGGCATGCGGCTGGACGCGCTCGGCCTGCTGCTCGGGCTGGCGGCCGGCGCCTGCTGCGCGGGCTACTTCCTCATGAGCGACAGCTTCGGCGACGACGTGGACCCGCTCGGGCTCATCGCCTGGGGCATGGCGGGCGCGGCCGTGGTGCTGGTGCCCTTCGCCCGGCCCTGGGACATCCCCTGGAACGCCTTCACCCTCACCACCAAGCCGGCCGAGAGCGGGGTGAGCCTGCCGGTGCTGGGGGCGTACGTGTGGATGGTGCTGGTCGCGACCGTGGTGGCGTACATCCTGGGCGTCAACGCGGTGCGGCGGCTCTCGGCGGCGGTCGGGGCCACGGTCGCGACGCTGGAGGTCATCGGCGGCGCCATGGTCGCCTGGGGGCTGGTCGGCGAGACCCTCGGCGTGTTCCAGATCGCCGGCGGGCTGCTCGTGCTGGCCGGCGCGCTGCTCGCGCAGACCGCGACCGCCTCGCCGCGGCCGGCGGAGGAGCCCGGCGAGCCCGGGCTGGTGGAGCTGGACGGGGTCAGCTCACGGGGGTGAGCCGGACGACGACGCACTCGCGGGCCCACCGCTCGGTGAGATGCTCGGCGTCGCGCGCGTTGAGCCGCTCCTTGGCGAGCGCCGCCACCGCCTCGGGGGCCCGCTCCTGGTCGACGACCGACACCGCGGCGTCGAACTCCACCAGCCTGGCGCCGTTGTCCTTGCTGCGCAGCGTCACGCGGACCCGGTCGAGCGCGTCGAGCCCCGGGAGGCTCTGCTCCTCGCCGCCGGTCACGAGGTGGATCGCGCCGTCGTGCCAGACGTGCCAGGCCAGCCGGGGCCCGGCGGCCAGACCGAGCCAGAGGATGCCGGACTTCTTCGCGCCCTCCTCGACGCCGGGCGCCAGGGAGGGCTCCACGGGCATCAGGTGGCCTCGGAGTCGTACGGCGGGACCTCGCCGTAGCCCAGCTCGTCCACGACCGGCTCAGGCGAGTAGGAGGCCGCGACGGACTCCAGCTCCTTCGGCTTGTCGTTCCAGGTGTCCTCGATGTCGTCGAGGAGATGCTTGCGGACGAACGTGCGCGGGTTGAGATCGGCCGGGTCGAAGTCCTTGAACTCCGGGCCCAGCCCGGCCCGCAGGTCGTCACGCGCGTTGTTGGCCATGCGGCGCAGGTTGCGCAGCGTCCGGCCGGCCTGCGAGGCGGCCTGGGGCAGCTTGTCTGGGCCGAAGACCAGCAGCGCGAGGACGACCAGCGCCGCTATCTCCCCCCACCCGAGTCCGAACACCGTGAGCTCCTACCGCAGTCAGCGCCTCCGAGGACAACCCCGGCCTATCCACAGACTAAGGGCTCCCGGGCACCGCTACGATGCCCGGCCTCAGGACGGCGTCGGCGACGGGCCGTCCTCGGCCACCACCGTGAGCGTGGCCGTACGTTCCTGCCCGGCGCGCTGGTACTTGATGTTGATCTTCGAGCCGGGGGCCTTGCTGCGGACCAGCGCGATCAGCTCGTTGCCGTCCTGCAGGGCGAGGCCGTCCATCTCCAGGATCACGTCACCGGCGCGCAGCCCGGCCTTGTCGGCGGGGCCGCCCGGGGTCACCGGCTGCTGGCCGGCCACGTTCGCGGTGGCGATCTTCACGCCCTGGCCGCGGTAGTCCTTCTCCAGCACGATGCCGATCTTCGGCCGCTTGGCCCGGCCGGTGCTGATCAGCTCCTCGGCCACCCGCCGCGTCTGGTTGACCGGGATGGCGAAGCCCAGGCCGATGCTGCCGCTCTGGCCGCCGATCGACCGGCTGAGCGTGGCGATGGCCGAGTTGACGCCGACGACCTCGCCGCGGCTGTTGACCAGCGGACCGCCCGAATTGCCGGGGTTGATCGCGGCGTCGGTCTGGATGGCGCTGATGTACGCCGTCTCCTCGCTGCCCCCGCCGGTCTCGTCGCCGGCGATGACGGGGCGGTTGAGCGAGCTGACGATGCCCGTCGTGACCGTGCCCGTCAGCCCGAGCGGCGAGCCGATCGCGATGACCGGGTCGCCCACGACCACCTGGTCGGAGTTGCCGAGGGTGATCTCCGGCGTGCCGAACGTCTCCTCCGGCTTGACCACGGCCAGGTCGGAGCCGGGGTCGCGGCCGACGATGCGGGCCGAGGTGGTCTTGCGGTTGTTGAACTGGATCTTGATCTCGCCGCCGCTGGCGGCCAGGGCGACCACGTGGTTGTTGGTCACCACGTAGCCGTTCTTGATCAGGAAACCGGAGCCGGTGGCGGCCTCGGTGTTGGAGCCGTTGCCGACCTCCAGGGAGACCACGCTGGGCAGCACCCGCGCGGCGACGCCCGCGATGGAGCCGGGCTCACGGCTGGCCGCGCCGGTGGGCACCGGGCCGAGGCTGTAGGAGGGGTCGGTGGCGGCGGAACCGCCGGGCCTGGTCAGCAGGTAGGTGCCGACGCTGCCGAGGCCGGAGGCCACCAGAGCGATGGCGAGGGCGATCGCGATCAGCCCGCCGGTTCCTGGTCCGCGCCGCCGGTCACCCGCCGGCGCGCCGTGGGCCTGGGGCGGCGGGGCCCAGCCCGCGCCCATCCCGAGCGCCTGCCGCGGAGGCGGCGGCGCACCGCCCCCGTACGGCACCCCGCCGAACGGGGGGCCGCCGAAGGGCGGAGCCGGAGAGGACGGCCCCTCGAACGACGCACTGCCGAAAGGCGGGGTCGAGGACGACGGACTCTCGAACGACGCGCCGCCGAAAGACGGGGCCGAGGACGACGGGCCGCCGAACGAGGTGCCACCGGACGACGGGCTCTCGAACGACGGGCCGCCGTTGGGCGGGGCCGAGGAGGACGGGCCGCCGAACGACGGGCCGCTCATGGTGTCGGCGTGCGCCCGGTCACCGGGCGCCCCCTCCCTATAGGGGTTGTCGCCGGACACCGGCCCGCCGTCGGGCCGCCCGAAGGCGGGGCTCTCGTACTGGCGGGTGCCGTTGTCCTGGCCGCCGCCGGGCGCGCCGAAGCCGGGCGCGTACGCGGGCCCGCTCCCGCCGCCCCGCTGCTGCTCCCCCGCCGGGACCTGTGAGCCGCCGTAGGGCGCGTAGGACGGCTGGTACGGCGGCGGCCCCGCGGGTTCGGCGGCGCGGCCCGACGGATCGCCCCAGGAGGTGCCGCCGAAGGAGGCGGGGGGTTCCGCGCGCCCGCCCGGCGACTCGGCCGGGTGGTCGGCGGGCAGGAACTCCGGCCGCCCCTGTGACTCGGGGTAGTCCGACGGCGTGCGTCCTTCGGTGGGGCGCGTCTCGTCGGTCATCTAAGTCTCACCACTCCTTGGCTCGGCCGCCGCAATCGTCGCCATTGCGACATACGAGGGTTATAAGGACCCGAACCCAGATCGTATGCCCGTACCATGCGCGGCTACGCCAACCTCGGCCATCTCCGGCATATCTGGATGTCAGGGAGTGTGGACCGTCGGAGCGCCCGTCGGCGAGTGCTGCAACTTGTAAAGCTCGACGGGCGGCGTCGAGGTCTCCTGACCCGCGCCGGACACGGCGAAGAACGTGCCGAGCGCCACCGCGGCCGACACCACGCTCACCGCGACGTAGGTCGAGCGCCGCCTAGCGCCACGGCCGGGGCCCGAAGCCCCTCCAATGGCGTCCCTGCGGGGCCGGTTGTCCAACGGGGCGATGCTGTGCGGGCCCGGGATGGGCACACCCCCGAAGGTACGGGTGGGGAAAGGGCGCTCCCTCGGCGGCAGCGGCCCGCCCGGCTCCGCCATGCGGAGCAGGGACATCGTGAGGTCGGCCGGCATCGCCGGCGACTCCAGCGAGCGCAGTCGCGCCTTCAGCGCGCGTACGGACTCGACCTCCGCCCTGCAGTCGGCGCAGAAGGTCAGGTGCGCGAGCGCCCGCTCGCGCTCGTGGTGGCCGAGTTCGCCGTCGACCAGCGCGGAAACGCGTTCTCCAAGATGAGCCATATCAGACTTCCTCCCCAGGGATCACGGACGGGGGGAGTTGGTTGGCGCGGGGGGCCCGGTGGTCGAGAGCCTCCCGCAACTGCGCCCGACCACGGTGGATGCGGCTGCGGACCGTGCCCAGCTTGACGCCGAGCGTTTTCGCGATCTCCTCGTAGGACATGCCCTCGATGTCGCAGAGCACGATCGCGGCACGGAACTCGGGTGCGAGCGCGTCGAGGGCGGCCTGGATGTCGGGCTCCAGATGGGCGTCGTCGAACGCCTGCGCCGGAGACGGCTCCCGGCCGCGCAGCCGCTCGGCGGCGTCGTCGGCCAGCCCCTCGAACCTGATGCGCTGCTTGCGCCGCGCCATGTCGAGGAACAGGTTGGTCGTGATCCGGTGCAGCCACCCCTCGAACGTGCCGGGGGTGTAGCTGGACAACGACCTGAAGACCCGGACGAAGACCTCCTGAGTGAGGTCCTCGGCGTCGTGCACATTGCCGGTCAGCCGGTAAGCGAGCCGGTACACGCGCGCGGAGTGCGTCCGCACGACTTCCTCCCATGTGGGAGGCGTCCAGTCAGACGACACGGGAGCATCCGTCTGGTGGTCGCTCTCGTCCACCAGAACTCCTCTCTTTGGGACCACCGCTATCGCCATAGTGCCTGGTTTCGTCCCTTCGTGCGCACTGCCTGCCTTCCGGACCGGCAAAGCCCGTTTAAACCTGCAACGCCTCGGGACCCTCCTGAGTTCCCGTCCCGGCGTGTCTCCCCTAGGCTGCGATCGGTGCCAATCACGCGGACACATCGCACGAAAGTGGGGGGAGGCGGCCGATGACCGATCAGGTGGAGGCCACTCTGGCCTATGCGGAGCAGTTTCATCAGGAGGATGAGATCCTGCACGCGGCGCGGCAGCGCGGGCTGGAGATGGGGGCCGTGCCCATCCTTCCCGGCGCGGGCGCGGCGCTGTGTTTCCTCGCCACCGCGGTCAACGCCAAGGCGGTGGTGGAGATCGGCACGGGCTGCGGCGTCTCGGGGCTGTGGCTGCTGCGCGGCATGCGCGCCGACGGCACGCTGACCAGCGTGGACGTCGAGCCCGAGCACCAGCGCCTGGCCCGGCAGGCGTTCGCGGAGGCCGGGTTCTCCGGCGCGCGGGTGCGGCTGATCTCCGGGCGGGCGCTCGACGTGCTGCCCCGCCTGTCCGACGGCGGCTACGACATGGTCTTCGCCGACGGCGCGAAGCAGGAGTACGCCGACTATCTCGCCGAGGCCGTGCGCCTGCTGCGCGTGGGCGGCATCGTGGCCTTCGACAACATGTTGTGGCACAACCGCGTGGCCGACCCGTCGCAGCGCGACCCCGACACGGTCGCGCTGCGCGAGCTCGGCAAGCTGGTGCAGTCGGACGAGCGGCTGCGCTCGGTGCTCATGCCCCTCGGCGACGGCCTGCTGGCCGCCGTCAAAGTGTCCGCGTAGGGCGGCTCACCCCCGGGTGAGCCACTCCAGCAGGACGCGTACGCCGAACCCGGTGGCGCCCTTGCTGAGCGTGCCCTCGTCCACGGTGCTGCGGCCGACCCCTGCGATGTCGAGGTGCGCCCACGGCCGCTTGCCCGCGAACTCCCGCAGGAACAGCGCCGCCGTGATCGAGCCCGCCCCGAAGCGTGAGCCCACCTCGACGTTGGCGAGGTCGGCGACGGACGACTCCAGCGCGGGGACGTACTCGTCGATGAGCGGCATCCGCCACAGCCGGTCGTCGCTCGCCTGCCCGGCGGCGACGAGCCGCCCGGCCAGGTCGTCGTCGGAGGCGTAGACGGCGCCGACGCTGCGGCCGAGCGCCACGGTGATCGCCCCGGTGAGCGTGGCGACGTCCACCACCGCGTCGGGGTCGAGCTCGGCGTCGGCGTAGGCGAGGGCGTCGGCCAGCACGAGCCGCCCCTCGGCGTCGGTGTTGAGCACCTCGACCGTGCGGCCGCCGTAGTGGGTGATGACGTCGCTGGGCCGCTGCGCGGTGCCTGAAGGCATGTTCTCGGCGGCGGCGACCAGCCCGGTGACCCGCACCGGCGCCTTCAGCTCGGCGAGGGCGCGCAGCACCGCGATGACGACCGCCCCGCCCGCCATGTCGGTCTTCTGGGTCTTCATGTTCTCGGTCGGCTTGAGCGACAGGCCGCCCGAGTCGAACGTGATGCCCTTGCCGACCAGCACCACGTGCCGCTCCGCGGGCTGCTCGGGGGTGTAGGAGAGCTGGATGAGGCGCGGCGGGCTGACCGAGCCCTGCCCGACGGCGAGGATGCCGCCGAAGCCGTCGGCCCGCAGCTGCTCCTCGTCCCACACCCGCACCGGCAGGCCGGTCTCGGCGGCCCGCTCGGCGAGCCAGGCGGGGTTCTTGACCGAGGAGGGCGTGTTGGCGAGGTCGCGCGCCAGGGCCACCGCCCGCGCCGTGGCCTCCGCCCGCTCCAGGGCCGCCTGGTCGGCCCCGGCGAACGCCAGCCGTGCCACGGCCCGGCGCCCGGCGTCGCCGATGCGGAAGGTGTAGGCGGCCAGCAGCGCGGCCTCGGCGAACGCGGTGAACTCCCCCTCCGGCGGCACCACGGTCAGGGTGTCCTTGCCCTTGGCCCGGCGGGCGAGCCCGGCGCCGGCCCTGCGCAGCGCGGCCGGCGAGCCGTCGCCGACGCCGTAGAACAGCACCCGGCCCACGCCCCCTGCGCGGGCCACGGGCACCTCCACGATCTCCCCGGCCTCCCCCTTGGCCTCGTAGTGGGCCAGCAGGTCGCGCACGGGCAGGTGCAGCTCCACGTCGTGCGCGGGAGCGAGGCCGGAGGCGTACGGGATCGCCAGCAACTCGGCGTCGGCGGGCACCTCGGCGACCACCGCGGCAGTGGTCTCAATGGGCACGGGAATTCTCCTCAAACGTCAGCGACCCTGGCGCCGGTTCAGCCGGGTGTGCGCCAGGGTCGTGAAACAGGTTGTCTCTCGGGAGCGCTCAGCCGACGACGTTCTTCAACGCCTCACCGAGGGCCTTGGCCTCGTCGGCGGAGATCTCCACGACGAGCCGGCCGCCACCTTCGAGAGGGACCCGCATGACTATGCCGCGCCCTTCCTTGGTGACCTCGAGCGGACCATCGCCGGTCCGCGGCTTCATCGCCGCCATGCGTGCATCCCTTCCTGCCTTGGGCTCCCGCGGCCCGCGATTTCCGACCTCCCAGGAGGGGTGGTCGGCGCATTCACGTCTTCTGTGATGTCCTATTCTCCCGCATCGAGAGCGCTCATGGGTAACGATCTCCTCCCAGAATGCGTTGTCGGGGCGTGCGAAGACGGCCAAACTGGACTGCGTGCACGCTCGCGCCGCTCTGTTCGATCTCTACGGGGACCACCTGCGCCAGCGAGGGGGACAGGCGTCCGTCGCCGCGCTCGTACGGCTCATGAAACCCCTGGAAATCGCGGCTCCGGCCGTCCGTACGGCGGTCTCCCGCATGGTGCGCCAGGGCTGGCTCCGGCCGGTCAGGCTGCCGCAGGGGCCCGGCTACGGGCTGACCCCCAAGTGCGTGCGCCGGCTCGATGAGGCGGCCCTGAGAATTTACCGAGCGGGGGCCCCTCCCTGGCCGGGCCGCTGGCATGTCGTCGTGCTTGAGCCGGTCAGGGAACGCCCGCGCAGGGAGCGGCTGCGGGCCGACCTCACCTTCCTCGGCTACGCCGCGCTGTCGGAGACGACCTGGATCGGTCCACGCCACTCCACCGAGCTGGACACCCTGCTGGAGGGCGAGGGCGTGCGGGCCGACCGGTTCGAGGCCGCGCTCGACGGCGACCCGCGCGAGCTGGTGGCGCGGGCCTGGGATCTGGACGCCATCGGCGAGGCGTACGAGCAATGGCTCACCGAGGCTGTCACGCTGATCAGCACCCTGCCCGGGTCGGCCCCGGACGACCAGGTCTTCGCCGCCCGCAGCAGGCTCGTCCACGGCTGGCGGAACTTCCTGTTCCGCGACCCCGGCCTGCCGGGCGAGCTGCTGCCGGCCGGCTGGCCGGGTGAGAAGGCCAGGGCCTACTTCGAGCAGGAGGCCGCCAGGCTGCTGCCCGCAGCCACCGCGTTCGTCGACAGGGAGTTGCCTTGATCCGCTACGACGTGGCCGACGCCGTCGCCACCATCACCCTCGACCGCCCCGACGCGATGAACTCGCTCACCACCGAGCTCAAAGTGGCGCTGCTCGACGCGCTGCGGCGGGCCGCCGACGACCGCGCGATCCGCGCCGTGCTGCTGACGGGCGCGGGCCGGGCCTTCTGCGCGGGCCAGGACCTGCGCGAGCACGCCGACAACCTGGAGGCGGGGCGCGGCCTCGACGACACCGTACGCCTCCACTACAACCCCATCGTCGAGCTGCTGACCACCATGCCGAAGCCGGTGGTGGCCGCCGTCAACGGGGTCGCGGCCGGCGCGGGGGCGTCACTGGCGTTCGCCTGCGACCTGCGGGTGGCCTCGGAGCGGGCGAAGTTCGCGCTCGCCTTCACGGGCATCGGCCTCGCCCCCGACTCCGGCGCGTCGTGGACGCTGCAGCGCCTCGTCGGGCTCGGCCGGGCCGCCGAGCTGATGCTGCTCGGCGAGCCGCTGGACGCCGCCCGCGCCCTGGAGCTGGGGCTGGTCACGCGGGTGGTGCCCGCCGAGGACGTGCTGAAGACCGCGTACGAGCTGGCGGCGCGGCTGGCGCAGGGGCCGACGGTCGCGTACGCGGCCACCAAGCGGGCCCTCGCCCACGCCGCCACGCACCCGCTGCCGGACGCGCTCGCCCTGGAGGCCGACCTTCAGGACGAGTGCGCGGCCACCCGCGACCATCGCGAGGCGACCAGGGCCTTCCTCGCCAAGCAGCGCCCGGCCTTCACCGGCGAGTGACCCGGCCGGGGGTCAGCGGGCGCGCGCCACGCAGTCCGCGAGATGGTCGTTGACCAGGCCGATCGCCTGCATGAGCGCGTAGGCGGTGGTCGGGCCGACGAACCTGAAGCCGTGCCGCTTCAGCTCCTTGGCCAGCGCCTTGGAGCCGGGGGTGACGGCGGGGACGTCGGCCATCGTCCTCGGCACCGGCGAGCCGGGGTCGGCGTGCCGCCACACCAGCTCCGACAGGCCGCCGGGGAGGTCCTGGGCGACTCTGGCGTTGCTGATCGCCGCCTCGATCTTGGCCCGGTTGCGGACGATGCCGGGGTCGCCGAGCAGGCGTTCGACGTCCTGCTCGGTGTAGGCGGCGACCTTCGGGATGGAGAAGCCGTCGAAGGCGGCGCGGAAGTTCTCGCGCTTGCGCAGGATCGTCAGCCAGGACAGGCCGGACTGGAACGCCTCCAGCGCGACGCGCTCGAAGACCGCGTCGTCGCCCCGCACCGGGCGGCCCCACTCCTCGTCGTGGTAGGCGAGGTACATCGGGTCGGACATGCCGGCCCAGGTGCAGCGGATCAGCTCGGTCACGCCCGGTCGTCCCCGTCGGCGTCCTTGGCCCGCACCGGCTCCCCGTCCTTCTCCGTGCCGTCCTTCTCCGTGCCGTCCTTCTCCTGCTCGTCCTGCTCCGCCTGGTCCTTCTCAGCGCCGTCGTCGTCGGGCTCGTCCTGCTCGACGGCGTCCTTCTCGGCGACGTCCTGTTCAGCGGCGTGCTTCTCCGGCTCGTCGTCCTCGGCGGGCTCGCCGGCGGCCTGGTCCGTGGCGTCGGCGGGCAGCCGCCACTCGGGCTCCTCGGGCAGGTGCCTCAGCTCGGCCCCGCCGTCCCACGACACCGACGCGCCGCTCGACGTGACGGGGTCGCCGGACTCCGGCAGCTCCCTGTCCACGGCCGGCGCCTCGGGCTCGTGGTCGGTACGCAGCCCGGCACCCGGCGCGGCGTAGACCTCCTGGCGCGCGTACAGGCGCCTGGACAGCAGCTCGGAGACGCGCTGCTCCAGCACCGCGATCCTGGTGTCGCGCTCGCTGAGCGCGGTGGCGGCCCTGCGCAGGGCCTCGTCGACGCTCGCCGTGTGGTAGCCGACCAGGTTGACCGGCAGTTGGAGCGCCATGAAGTCGACCGCCGTGAGCTGTCCCGGCTCGGGCAGGCCGAGCGGCGGCACGTCCGGCGGGAACTCGGTCAGCTCACCGCCCCGGCCGAGGGAGACCACGACCACGCAGGCCAGAATGGCGATGGCGGCGATGGCGAGTATGACCAGCACATTGGCATCGTACTCATACCATCGGGGCATGAGGTCCGCACTTGCCGCGGCAGGTGCGGCTTCGGGCACGACCGTCCTGGTCAGCGGGGCGGGCCCCGATCAGGGGCCCGATCAGGGGGTGGCCTCGCCCAGCTCGGCGACGCTCGGCCGGACCGGCTGGGACCGGGCCTCCAGCCGGGCGAACGCCTCCTCGACGGTCGTCGTCCACGAGATCGCGTCGAACACCTCGGGCCGGGTGAAGCCCTCGTCGTAGAGGTGGTCCATGAGCCGCTTGAGCGGTTCGTACAGGCCCCAGGGGTCGAGCACCACCAAGGGCTTGTCGTGCATGCCCAGCACCCGCGCGGTCCAGATCTCGAACAGCTCCTCCAGCGTGCCGATGCCGCCGGGCAGCACCAGGAACGCGTCGGAGCGGGCGTCCATGACGCCCTTGCGCTCGCGCATGTCGCCGGTGACGATCAGCTCGTGCGACTCCTCGTCGGCCACCTCCATGTCGACCAGCACCTGCGGGATCACGCCGACCGTGCGCCCGCCCGCCGCGCGGGCCGCCGAGGTGACGGCGCCCATGCAGGAGATCGATCCGCCGCCGCTGACCAGCGTGTGGCCGCGCCGGCCGAGCTCGGCGCCGACGCGGGCGGCCAGGTCGAGGTATTTCCCGTCGATGCGCAGGCTGGAGGCGCAGAAGACGCAGATGTTCACGTCGCGGAAGCTTATTGGGGCTCGGCGGTGTGGCCCGCGGCGGCCTCGATCTCCTCCTGGCGCTGCCTGCTGCGGGCCCGGTCGGACTCCACGATGATGCGTACGGCGTCGTCGATGTCGTCGGTGACGGTGATGAGGTCGAGGTCGTGCGAAGCGATCTTGCCGGTGCCGAGCAGGCTGCTCTTGATCCAGTCGAGCAGGCCGCCCCAGAAGTCGCTGCCCACCAGCACGACGGGGAACGAGGTGACCTTGTGCGTCTGCACCAGCGTCAGCGCCTCGAACAGCTCGTCCAGGGTGCCGAAGCCGCCGGGCAGGGCGATGAAGCCGCAGGAGTACTTCACGAACATGGTCTTGCGCACGAAGAAGTAGCGGAACTCGATGCCGAGGTCCACGAAGTCGTTCATGCGCTGCTCGAACGGCAGCTCGATGCCGAGCCCGACCGAGATCGCGCCCTCCACGTCGCGTGCCCCGCGGTTGGCCGCCTCCATCACGCCGGGCCCGCCGCCGGTGATGACGGCGTAGCCGGCCTCGGCCAGCGCCTGGCCGAGCGCGCGGCCCATGACGTAGTCGGGGGAGTCGCCGGGCGTGCGGGCCGAGCCGAACACGGTCACCGCGGGCGGCAGCTCGGCGAGCTGGCCGAAGCCCTCCACGAACTCGGCCTGGATGCGCATGACCCGCCACGGGTCCATGTGCACCCAGTCGGAGGAGCCCTGGCGGGCCAGCAGCCGCTGGTCATGGGTGGAGCTGGGCACCAGGCTGCCGCGGACGACGGCCTGACCCTGACGGCGCTCCCGACGGTTCTGTTCCATGCGGATCACGCTAGCCCTTCTCCCGAGCGGTTCGCGTCCTGACGGCGAAAGCCCAGGTGGCGGGGTGGTTACGGGAATCGAAAAAAACTTGGGAGGCGGGGAACCGGATTTCGGCTCCCTCGCGTCTAACTGGCGAGGGTGCTGCTCGGGACTGAAAGTGGTCTTCCCCGCCAAATGGCCGGCGAGGAAGGCCACTTTCATTTGGTGAGCCAGTCCCGCATCGCGCGCTCGCCCTCCACGATCTTCGGCAGCGACACGTACTCGCCCTGCTGGTGCGCCAGGTTGGGATCGCCGGGACCGTAGTTCACGGCGGGGACGCCGAGCGCGGAGAAGCGGGCGACGTCCGTCCAGCCCAGCTTGGCCCGCGGCGTGCCGCCCACGGCCGCGGCGAACGCCGCCGCCACCGGATGCGTCAGCCCCGGCCGGGCCCCCGGCGCCGCGTCGGTGAAGGTCACCTCGAAGCCGTCGAACACCTCGCGTACGTGCTCCTGGGCCTGCTCGATCGTCAGGTCGGGGGCGAAGCGGTAGTTGACGGTGACCACGCACCGGTCGGGAATGACGTTGCCGGCCACGCCGCCGGTGACGCCGACCGCGTTGAGCCCTTCGTGGTACTCCAGCCCGTCGACCACCGGCCGGCGCGCCTCGTAGGCGTTGAGCCGGGCGAGCACCGGCTCGATCCCGTGGATGGCGTTGACCCCGAACCACGAGCGGGCGCTGTGGGCGCGCTTGCCGCTCACCGCGACCTCGGCGCGCAGCGTGCCCTGGCAGCCGCCCTCGATCACGCCGTCGGTCGGCTCCATCAGCACCGCGAAGTCGGCGAGCAGCCAGTCGGGGTGCTCCCTCGCGACCCGGGTGAGGCCGTTGCGCTCGGCCTCGATCTCCTCGCAGTCGTAGAAGACGTAGGTGACGTCCCTGTTGGGGGCGGGCACGGTGGCGGCCAGCCGGAGCGCGACGGCCACGCCGGCCTTCATGTCGGAGGTGCCGCACCCGTACAGCAGGTCGCCCTCGACCCGGCTCGGCAGGTTGGCGGCGACCGGGACGGTGTCGAGGTGGCCGGCGATCAGCACCCGCTCGGCGTGGCCGAGCTCGGTGCGGGCGACGACGGTCTCGCCGGAACGCTCCACCTTCAGGTGGGGCAGCGCGGCGAGCGCCCGCTCGACGGCGTCGGCCAGGGCGCGCTCGGCGCCGCTCACCGACTCGATGTCCACGATCGCGGCGGTGAGCGCGCGTACGTCCTGGGTCAGGTCCAGCATCAGGTGTTCACCCCGTGTTCCCGCAGCACCTCGTTGAGCGCCGCCTTGTCGTGCCGCTGCCCCGGCTCCAGCCGCTTGATCACCAGCACGCACGGCAGCCCGAACGTGCCTCCGGGGAACTCCCGCTGCCGCGTGCCGCTCACGGCCACGCACCAGTCGGGGATCCGGCCCCGGGCCAGCTCCTCGCCGGTCTCCACGTCTATCACGGGGATCGAGGCGGACAGGATCACCCCGGCGCCCACGACCGCGCCCCGGCCGACCCTGGCGCCCTCGACGAGCATCGCCCGGCTGCCGACGAGCGCGTCGTCCTCGACCACGACCGGCACGGCGTTGGGCGGCTCCAGCACGCCGCCGACGCCCACCCCGCCGGACAGGTGCACGTTCTTGCCGATCTGGGCGCAGGAGCCGACGGTGGCCCAGGTGTCGACCATCGTGTTCTCGTCCACGTACGCGCCGATGTTCGTGAACGACGGCATCAGCACCACCCCGGGCGCCAGGTAGGACCCCCAGCGGGCGATCGCGCCGGGCACCACGCGTACGCCCTCGAAGGAGTTCTTCAGCGGGACGCGGTCCTGGTGGTGGAAGTCGCCCACCTGTGAGCGGGCCATGCCGAGCAGCTTGAAGGCGAGCAGGATCGCCCTCCTCGCCCGCTCGTCGACCTCCAGCTCGCCGTCCACCAGCCGGGCGGTGCGGGCGACGCCGGCGTCGAGCAGGTCCACCGCGCCGATCACCAGGTGGCGGGCCTCGTCGTCCTTCGGTGACAGCTCCGCGCGGCGCTCCCAGAGCTCGTCGATGACCGGCGCTATCGGTGATGAGGTGCTCGCGTCACTCATGGGCACGGAGCTTATCCGTACGGGTAGGTTCTTCAGGGTGCGCATGCGGTTCTCCCGGGGGGTCATCACGATCGTGATCATCGTGATCGTCCTCGCCGTCGGCATCTCCGTGGGTCTCTACCACCTGCTGAAGAGGACACCCCGCCTGGCCGAGCCCGAGGCCCACTGCACCGTACGCGCTCTGGGTGGCGACATCACCCTCGATCCCGAGCAGGCGGAGATCGCCGCCACGATCGCCGCCGTCGCGGCGCGCAGGAAGCTGCCCGAGCGGGCCGTGGTCATCGCCTACGCCACCGCGATCCAGGAGTCGAAGCTCTACAACCTCGACTACGGCGACCGCGACTCCGTGGGCGTGTTCCAGCAGCGCGAGTCGCAGGGGTGGGGCACGAAGAAGCAGATCATGGACCCCGTCTACGCCACCAACAGGTTCTTCGCCGCGCTGGTCAAGGTCAGGAACTACCGGAAGATCCCGCTGGCGGAGGCGGCGCAGGCGGTGCAGCGCTCGGCGGGCGGCTACGCCTACGCGCCCCACGAGGAGCAGGCCAAGGTCCTGGCGGCGGCGTTCACGGGGCGGGTGCCGGAGTCGGTGCACTGCTGGTATCCGTCGAAGGGCCGGACCCCGGCTCCGACGCCGCGCGCCGACGAGGCGCGCAAGCAGCTTGCCCGTGCGCTCGGCAGCACGGCGATCACCTCGCGCAAGCGGGGGTGGCTGGTGGCCGCCTGGTCGGTGGCGCACGCCGAGAAGTACGGCCTGAGCAGGGTGCGCTACGCGGGCGCGTCCTGGTCGAACGATCTGGAGGCCACGGGGTGGCGCACCGGCGACGGGTCGGGCACCGCCCGGGTCGAGCTGTCCTGAACCCGCCCCTTGGCGGGGATTGCGCGCAATCCGCGGCGCATTGCGGGCGCTGCCGCAACCCGCGTCAGGAGGCGCGGCGGATGATGGAGATGGAGCCGGGCGGGAGGGGCTGGGCGTAACTGGCGGTCCAGGAGCCGCCCTGGACGCGCTCGAAGGAGAGCAGCCGCCCGTCGCCCGCGCGGTAGTCGGCGAAGTCGAGCAGGCCCCGGTCGGGGTAGTCCGTGTCGCCCTCGCTGCGGAAGGCGGCCGTGCCCCGCTCGACGGGGAAGAACTCCACGCCCTCCATGATGAGCATGTGCTTGGCGGGGACCATGCCCTGGGTGGGCACCTCGGTCCAGAGCAGCACCACCAGGTGCGGCGGGTCGCCGGCCTGCACCTCGACCGACAGCCACTGTCGTCGCCGCGCGCCGTCACGCAGCAGGAACTCGGTCCACTGCTGGCCCTGGCAGGAGACGTGCATGGCGCCGAGCACCCGCGCGGGCGAGCCCTGCACCTCGATCCGGTCGCCCACCAGGAGGGTGCGGGGGTCGGTGTAGTCGGCGCCGACCTGGCCGGTCACGTTCGGGGGCATGTTCGGGTGCACGGTGGAGGGCGCGGGGACGGGCGCGCTCACGGGCCCGCTCGTCGGGGCCGGCATCGGGCTCTCCGCGGGCGCGGTCCCGACCGCCGGCGGCGGCGTGCCCGCGCGGCCTCTCCTGTCTTGCCGCAACGTCGCCAAGAAGGCTCCGAGCAGGAGCAGGACGAGGGCGATGCTCAGCCCGAGAACGACCATGGAGGTCATGCTCATCGATCAGCTCGCTCCACTCGCGGTCTGCCTCGGCATAAGCCCTTATCGATTTATGTCGTGCCAAACCTCACGGTTTGCTCTGACGCGCGATCCTACTGGAGGCGGCGCACCGCCGCACCGATGCGTTCGTCGGTGGCGGTGACGGCGATGCGGATGTGCCGCTCACCTGCCGCTCCGTAGAACTCACCGGGCGCGACCAAAATGCCGATTTCGGAGAGCTTGCGTACCTGGTCCCAGGCGCTCTGCCCGTTGGATGCCCAGAAGTACAGTCCTGCGGTCGAATGGTCGATGTGCCAGCCGGCCTTCTCCAGCGCGGGGCGGAGCAGGGCGCGGCGGGCGGCGTAGCGCCCGCGCTGGGCGTCAGCGTGGGCGTCGTCCGCCAGCGCGGCCGTCATCGCGGCCTGGACCGGGTCGGGCATGAGCATGCCGGCGTGCTTGCGGATCTCCAGCAGCCGCTTGACCAGGACGGGGTCGCCGGTCACGAACCCGGCGCGGTAGCCCGCCAGGTTGGAACGCTTGGAGAGCGAGTGGACGGCGAGCAGCCCCTCGTGGGAGCCGCCGCAGACGTCGGGGTGGAGGATGGAGATCGGCTCCTCCTCCCAGCCGAGCTCGATGTAGCACTCGTCGGAGGCGACGACCGCGCCGCGCTCGCGCGCCCAGGCCACCACCTTGCGCAGGTGCTCGGCGGGCAGCACCCGGCCCGTCGGGTTGCCTGGCGAGTTGACCCAGACGAGGTCGACACGCTCGGGGCCGAGCGCCAGCGTGCTGTCGGAGGCCGTGCCCCGCGCCCCCGCGAGCCTCGCGCCCACGTCGTACGTGGGGTAGGCCAGCTCGGGGAAGACCACCCGGCGCGCCCCCAGGTAGGTGGGCAGCCAGGCGACGAACTCCTTGGAGCCGATCAGCGGGAGCACGTCCTGCTGATCGACCTCGACGCCGTGCCGGCGGCGCAGCCAGCCGGCCGCCGCCTCGCGCAGCGCCCTGGTGCCGTGCGTCACGGGGTAGCCCGGACTGTCGGCGGCCCCGGTCAGCGCCTGCCGGACGATCTCGGGCACGGGATCGACCGGCGTGCCGACCGAGAGGTCGACGATGCCGTCGGGATGAGCGAGCGCGCGCTCTTTGTACGGCTCCAGCCGGTCCCAAGGAAAGTCAGGCAGGTTGTTCACGGTGCTCCAGGGTGTCGCTCTGCCGTACGGCGCGTGCGCGGGCACGCCACGCGGACGGGGCGCATCCAGCCTGTGGATGCCCCCGTGCACGACGTGGGACCGCTCAGTGATCCTCGCCGCTCTGCGGCGGCAGCGCCGCCACCAGCGGGTGATCCCTGTCGATCTTGCCGACCTTCGAGGCGCCGCCCGGCGAGCCGAGCTCCTCGAAGAAGTCGACGTTGGCCTTGTAGAAGTCCTTCCACTGCTCGGGAAGGTCGTCCTCGTAGAAAATGGCCTCGACGGGGCATACAGGCTCACACGCGCCGCAGTCCACGCACTCGTCGGGGTGGATGTAAAGCATGCGCTCGCCCTCGTAGATGCAATCGACGGGGCACTCCTCGATGCACGCCTTGTCCAGGACGTCCACGCAAGGCTGCGCGATGACGTAGGTCACCTCGAGCTCCTTCTTCTCCGCACCATGGCACGACTTCTGACCGCGGTTTGCTACGCCCTAGTATTGCCATGCTTGCCAGCTGGCCGAAACGGAGGGTGGCAAACTCGTGGCCGCACGCCTCGTCATCGCGATCACAACACAGGACATAGGCGCCCGGATCACCACGCGCCGCAGGGTTCCCGGCGGGTTCCGGGACGCGGTGGGGATCCTGGAGTCCTGGGAACACGGGGTTCTGCGGGTGCGTAAAAAAGACGGCACCTTGGTGGAGATCTCCGAGGAGACGCTGGTCGCGGCCAGGGTCGTTCCCGCCGCGCCTCCTCGACCTCGGGCGCGATAGCAGTCAGTATTCGTCATGTGACCGTACGTACCTGCGCCGCCGCAGCCGCAATCCTCGCCAGCGCCGGATGCGGCGCGTCGTCCCCAGAGCCCACCTCGGCCAAGAACCTGCCGCCCGTCAACGTGCAGGCGGGCTCGCTCAAGGCGGGCTTCTCCACGATGGACCGCCTGGCCGAGGCGGCCAAGCGCGAGGGGCAGCTCAACGTCATCGCCCTGCCGCGCGAATGGGTCAACTACGGCGAGGTCATCGACGCCTTCGCCGACAAGTACGGCATCAAGGTCAACGAGCTGGAGCCCAACGCCAGCAGCAGGCGGCAGATCGACGCCGCCGCCCAGCTCAAGCCCGACGTGTTCGACCTCACGCTGGACGTGGCGGTCAAGGAGGCGGCCAGGTTCGCGCCGTACAAGGTGCAGGGCTGGCTGGACGTCCCCGACCGCGTGAAGGACCCGTCCGGCGCCTGGTACGCGGCCTACGGCGGCTACATGTCCATCGGCTACGACCCCCGCGCGGTCAAGGCCCCCACCACCTTCGCCGACCTGCTGGGCCCCGGCTACCAGGTGGCCCTCGACGGAGACCCGCTCCGCTCGGCCGCCGCCTTCGGAGGCGTGATGGCGGCCTCCATGCGCGGCGGCGTGCCGCGGCCCGACCAGGGCGTGAGCCTGTTCGCCAGGCTCAAGCAGGCCGGGCGGCTCACCGACCTGGCCAAGGCCAACACCATCGTGGCCTGGGACCACCTCAACGCCGCCCGCGGCGCCGCGCACTCCGACCGCTGGAAGGTCGTCATCCCGAAGGACGCGGCGCTCGGCGACTACCACGTGCAGGCGATCAACAAGGCCGCCCCGCATCCGGCCGCCGCCCGGCTGTGGCAGGAGTTCCTGTTCTCCGACGAGGGCCAGAACCTGCTGCAGAAGGGGTGGGCCCGGCCGGCCCGCGGCGAGGCCATGGCCATGAAGGGCACGCTCGACACCGAGCAGGCCGCCAAGCTGCCCGTGGCCCCCGGCCCGCCGATCCTGCTCACGATCCCGCAGGAGGATGCCGGGAAGGCGTACCTGCGTAAGGAATGGGCCAAGAGTGTGGGATGAGTCGGTAGTGACTTGATATGTCGTAGGGACGATCAGGCTCTAAAGTGAACAGACAGCACGGCCACGGGGGCCCGATGTCTGAGGAAAAGTGAGCTGATCGTCTTGCGATACGACACACCGAGTTTGGAGCGGTGGAACAGTCGCGCCTACGACAGCAGCTTCGGCTACGTCTCGACCCAGGGCGCGCCACTGGTCGACCTGCTGGACCCGCGGCCCGGTGAGCGCGTGCTCGACCTCGGCTGCGGCACCGGCGTGCTCACCGCGCAGATCGCCTTCCGCGGCGCCGAGGTCCTCGGCATCGACGGCTCGGCCGCGATGATCGAGAAAGCGCTGGCCCAGTACCCCGGCATCAACTTCATCGCCGGGGACGGGCACGACTTCTCCGTGGTGGACCCGTACGACGCGGTCTTCTCCAACGCGGCGCTGCACTGGATGAGCCGCGACCCCGACACCGTGATCGCCAACGTGCGCGAGGCGCTGACGCCCGGCGGGCGCTTCGTCGCCGAGATGGGCGGGGCCGGCAACTGCGCAGAGCTGACCGCCGCGATGCTGACCGCCTGGCGCGAGTACGGCCTGCGCGAGCCCGAGCTGCCCTGGTACTTTCCCTCGCCCGCGGAGTACGCCCGCCGCCTGGAGAAAGAGGGTTTCGTCGTCCGGTTGCTGGAATACTTCGACCGGCCGACCCCGCTCGACGAATGCCCTGGCGGAGCCGCCGACTGGGTGCGGATGTTCGCCTCGTCGGCCATCGCCGGGCTGCCCCCGGAGATCGTGGAGCCCCTGCTTCATCGCGTCAACGAACTGGCGGCGCCCGCGCTTCGCAGGGAGACTGGCTGGATGGCCGACTACGTGCGTCTACGCTTCGCCGCCGTACGGCGCTGATGCGTAGTGCATGATGCGTAGGGCTAATTTGCCGGACTATGGTCTGTTCCGTGGGCGGCGAGATGACGGCTGCACCGCCGCGGCGGCGTGAGGGGTGAACGGAACGGGATGAATTTCTGCCTGAGCGACCTCGTTCCACCGTTGAGGTGGAGCGACGCGTCGACGATCACGCTGTTGACCGGGCAGCCGGATCTGCCGGATGCGTGGTGGCGCACTCTGCCCGTGCCGCACGTCCTCGCCGCGATCGGCCCCGAGGCCCTGGCCGAGCTGCTCACGGAGATCGCCCTTGAGCACTGGCCGGCGGCGGCGGTGGGCGATGTGCTGCCCGCGCTGCACGTCCTCGACCCCGAGGAGGCCGACGAGCCGCCGGTCGCCATCGCGCTGGACCGTGCCGGATCGTGGACGGGGCTGCTCGCGCTGACCGGGCGGGAGCTGGCCGACCAGCCGTTCATCAGGGCGCGGCCGGTGCTGAGCACGTTGTTCGCGGCGGTGTTCACGCGGCTGGCGCAGCCGTACGCGGGCGCGGCGGGCGTTGGGTCCGCCGCCGCGGTGCCCGCTCCGCGGAGCGAGGCCGCGCCGGCCACGGCGGACGAGGCGCCGGCCCTCCTCGCGGTCCCCGCCCCGGCGGACCCGGAGCCCGCACCCGCCCAGGACGACCAGCGCCTTGCGGCCTCCGAAGCCCCGGCAGTCCCCGAGACTCCCGAGGCCCCGGAGCCGACCGACGCGACGCCCGCGGCCGAGGCGGACGCCGCGCCCGCAGAGGACGTCGCCGAGGAGGCCCCACGGCCCGAGGACGCCGCGCCGGTGGCGGAGGAGGCTCCCGTCCAGGAGCTCGCCGCCGTGGCCCCCACCGGGGAGGCGGAGCCCAGGGACGCCGACGGGGAGGAGGCGTCAGAGGGCGCCGCCCCCGCCGAGGAGCACGAAGCCGCTGCTGAGACCGCCGCCCCCGAGCCCCGGGCTGCCGAGGAGGGCGAAGCCTCCGAGGACGTCGCATCCGGCTCCGCGGAGGGCGAGCGGGCCGCGCACGCTTTCGCCGCCCTTGGGGAGGCCCCCGCGCACGCCTTCGCCGCCTCGGACGACGGCCCGGCGCACGCCTTCGCGGCCGCCGTCCCCCTGAAGGAGGAGGGCGAGCGGCCGGTGCTGGACGCGGACGCCGAGCCCGCCGCCGACGCGGGTGACGGTCCCGAGCCCACGCCCGACTCCGTCGACGAGCCCGCTCCCGAGCCCGCCGCCGCGGAGGCCGAGGCACTGGAGGCGGACGGCCCCGCGTCCGGCGCTCCCACCGAGGACGACGAGGTGGAGAGCCAGGAAGGCCGGGAGCTGCCCGAGCTCATCGAGGCCGCCTTCGCCGGCCTGGACGACAAGAGCTGGGCCGTGGCCCAGAACCGGGTCTTCACCGACGAGCCGTCGGCGGTGGACCAGCTCGCCAAGCTGTTCGCCGTCCCCCCGGCCGAGATCGCGGCCACGGAGAAGGAGTTCCGCGTCCGCCTCGGCGAGTGGCTGGACAGCGACGAGGCCGCCCCCTACCGGGCATATCTGGACGAGCTGCGCAACACGCTCGGCCCGGAGGCTCCCAGGGAGCGGGTGATCGGCGCGGCCGACTGGCACAAGGTCGAGATCCGCGCCCTGGAGGTCCCCGCCTGGCAGTTCGTGCTGGCGACCCTTCCCGGCAAGCAGGCGGTGCTGGCCGTGCCGGCCGCCGGGGCGGCCGGTGCCGGCGCCGCGGCCCCGCCGCCCCCGGTCGAGCTGCCGCCCCCTCCGTCCCCGAGGCTCGACCCGGTGCTGCACTTCGACGCGCCGCGGCAGCCGCCGATGGACATGCCGCCGCAGTCGGCGTTCGGGCCGGTGCCGCTGCCGCCGTCGCCGCCTCCTGGCCCGCCGCAGTTCCAGGCGTTCAAGCCGGTGGCGGCCCACGAGCAGAACGGCGGCTCGGGCGAGCAGAAGCCCTACCAGCCGCTCAAGGACGTCTCGCAGACCAGGCGCTGCTTCCGTCAGCCGGACGGCCGCTGGTGGTTGCGCGTGGACGTCACCGCCGAGCAGATGGCGGGCGGCGAGTGCGCGCTGCCGACGGGCTTCGCCGCCTACCTGGGGCTGTCGCCGGGCGAAACGAGGACGGTCAGGAGCGCCGCGGGCGAGCTGACCATGACCTGGCACGGCCGCCCGGTGCTGGAGTCCATCGAGCACCTGCTCGGCGACGTGGGCGCGCGCGAGGGCGGGCACCTGTTCCTCACGCTGTCGGACGAGGGCGTGCTGCGGGCCCGGCACCTGCCGGTGGCCGCCCAGGGCGCCGAGAAGATCACCAAGGCGCTGCGCCTGGTCGGCTACACCGCTCCGGGCGGCACGCGGGACCAGGCGGCGCGGGTGATCGCCACGAGGATCGGCATGACGGGCCCGGTCAGCCTGCCGGACCTGCTCACCAGGCTCCGCGAGCGCGGGGACCGCGACCTGCTCGCCCTGCTGGACTGAGCCGTGCCGCGGCTCGCGATCGGCCCTGAGTTTCCCAGGGAGCTCAGCGCACTGGCCCAGCCGGTGCGCAGGGACGCCGTGGTCGCGCTGCGCCGGTTCCTGCTCAACGTGGCCGGCGCTCCGCATCCCGAACGGGTGCGGGGCGCCAGGGACCCGCGGGTCGCCACGCTCCGGCTGGCCGACGGGCACCGGGGGGTGGTGGTGCGCCGCCGGGACGTCTACTGGCTGCGGACGGTGCTGCCGGACGCCGCGGCCTGGTCGTACGCCCGCCGCCACCGCTACACCGTCAACCCCGCGCTCGGGGTGGTCGAGGAGTGGGACGCCGAGGCCCTGGAACGTGTCGAGCCCGCCTTACGCCGCTCGGCCCGCTCGTCCGGGCTGTTCGCGCCGGTGTGCGACGGCGACCTGCTCTCGCTCGGCCTGGACGTGCACGCGCTGCCGCTGTTCCGCCTGATCACGACCGAGGCCGACGTGGCCGCGCTCGAACCGCTGCTGCCGCCCACCCAGCACCTGCCGCTCGCGGTGCTGGCCAGGGGCGGCTCGCTGGCGGAGGCGTGGCGCGAGCTGGACTCCTGGCGGGCGGCCGACGATCCGGGGCCGATCGATCCCGACGACCTCTACGCGGCCCTGCGCCGCACTCCCGACCAGGCGGCGTTCGCGCCGGACAAGGTGGCGCTGGACCGGGTGCTGGGCGCGCCGGGGTGGTGCACGTTCCTGCATCCGGCGCAGCACCGGCTGGCCAAGGCTCCCCGCTACGACCATCCGGTGCTGGTCGTCGGCGGGGCGGGCACCGGCAAGACCGTGGTGGCCCTGCACCGCGCCGCCTACCTCGCCGCGCACGGCAGCGGCCCCGTCCTGCTGGTCACGTTCTCGCAGGGGCTGGCCGAGGAGCTGTCCGCGCGTCTCGACACGCTCGTCGAGGACGAGCTCGTACGCAAACGGATCGAGGTGGACAACCCGGAGCGGCTGGCGCTGCGCATCGTGGCCGACGCCGAGGGCCGCCGTCCCGCGCTGGTGGGGCCGGGGGCGCGGACCCTCGCCCAGCTCACGGACGAGGCGCTGCGGCTGATGTCGTTGTCCACCGGCGACCTGCTGGACGACGTGGAGCCGGGGCGCAAGCCGTACCGGCACGTGGTGGTGGACGAGGCGCAGGACGTCAGCCCGGCGCAGTGGCGGCTGCTGCGGGCGGTCGCGCCGCACGCGCCCGACGACCTGTTCGTCGTGGGCGATCCGCACCAGCGGGTCACCGACACACGGGTGGCGCTCGGCGCGGTGGGGATCCCGGCCGAGCAGCACACGCTGAGGACGAGCTACCGGCTGCCGCAGGAGCTGTTGTCGTTCGTGGTGCGGCTGCGCGGCGGGGGTCTCGCGACGGGGCTGGCGAGGGGCGCGACCGACATGTACGGCTACCGCGCCACCCACAACGGCGAACGGCCGCGCGTGCGGGCGTACGAGTCGGCCGAGGCGGAGCTGGCCGGCCTGCGCGCCACGGTCGAGTCGTGGCTGGCCGACGGGGTGCCGCCGGGCGAGATCGCGGTCGGGGCGCGTACGACGCGGCTGGTGGGGCAGGCCAGGAAGGCGCTGGAGGGCCTGGACGTGCGGGCCGCGACCTTCCGGAATCTGAAGGGGCTGGAGTTCGAGCGGGTGGCGCTGGTCGGCGTGGCGGAGGGCGTGGTGCCCGAGCCGCCGCCCGAGGATCCCGGCGCGCGGGCGAGGATTCTGCAGCGCGAACGGAGCATACTGTTCGTCGCCTGCACCCGGGCCCGTGCCATGCTCTATATCTCCCATTACGGAAGAGGCAGCCCCTTTTTACCACTCTGATCACATAGTCTGAACTGCGGATACTTCCCATTGCCGGTTGGACCTCAATGAACCTCAGCCTGAGCGACCTCGCGCCACCCGTGCGCTGGACCTCCCCTGGGCAGGTCGCACCTGTCCTGGAGGAGCCACAGCTGCCCGAGGCCTGGTGGCAGGCGCTCCCCCTCGACCGTGCCTGCGCCGTCGTCGGCACGCAGACCGTGGCCGGCCACCTGGCCGACCTCGCCGTGGCCTTCTGGGGGCACCTGCAGCTGGGCGACATCCTGCCGCTGCTGCGCTTCTCCGACCCCGCCGAGGCCGAGCGGACGCCGGAGACGCTGGGCAAGGACGTGGCGCAGAAGTTGTTCGCCGGCGTGTTCGAGCGGCTGCTCGAACCCGTCCCCGAGGCGGCCCCGGCTCCCGCCCGGCCGGACCGGCCGCTCCCCGAGGTGATCGACGAGCTGTTCGCCGCGCTGGACGACCGGCAGCGCGCCATCGCCCGCGACCGCCTGTACGCCGCGCAGCGCGCCACGCTGGACGAGCTGGCGCAGCGGTTCTCGGTGACGCGCGAGCGCATCAGGCAGATCGAGCGCGACCTGCGCGACCACGTCGAGAACTGGCTGACCGGCCAGGACGCCGCGCCGCTCGTGGCCCACGTGTCATGGCTGCGCGGCCGGCTCGGCTCCGCGGCGCCCGCCGACGACCTCCAGGCCACCGTGCCCTGGCACCGCACCGAGCTGCGCTCCCTGGGCATCCCCGCCTGGCGGTTCGTCCGCACGCTGCTGACCGGCTACGAGCAGTCCGACGGCTGGCTGGTCGCGGGCGGGGCCGACGAGCTGCGCGAGAAGACCCGTCAGCTCTTCGCCGACGGCCCGCGCCCGATCGCCGAGGCCGTGGGCATGGTGTCCGGCCTAGGCGTGCGCGAGGACATCGCCGAGCGGTGGATCCAGGACGTGCCGCACCTGCGCGTGCTGGGTCAGCACGTGGTGCCGTGGCCGCGCAGCATCAACGAGAAGGCCGAGGCGGTGCTCGCGGTGGCCGGCACGCCGCTGTCGCCCGAGGAGATCCAGGAGCGCATCGGCGAGGACTACAGCCTGGTCGGCATCCGCAACCAGCTCACCGCCGACGACCGCTTCCTGCGGGTCGACCGCAACAAGTACGGTCTGACCCGCTGGGGCGGCGACGAGTACCTCGGCATCAGGGAGATGATCGCCCGCGAGATCGAGCGGGCCGGCGGCGAGGCGTCGGTCTCCACGATCGTGACGAACCTGACCTCCCGCTACGACGTCAGCGAGAGCTCGGTGCGCGCCTACTCCGGCGGTCCCGGGTTCGAGCGGACGCAGCGGGGCTGGATCCGGGTGGCGGGCACCTCGCCGAGCGGGGAGTCCGAGCCTTACCAGCCGCGCAAGGACGTCTCGCTGACCCGGCGCAGCTTCCGCTCCCGCGACGGGCGCTGGTGGCACCGGGTGGACGTCAACGCCGAGCACCTGCGCGGGTCGGGCTCGCCGCTGCCGACGGGGTTCGCGGCCTACCTGGGGATGGCGCCCGGCGGGCAGCTCACGGCCTCGGCGACGTCCGGCGACGTGGTGATCAGCTGGCACAACCAGCCCACCATGGGGTCGATCCGCAACGTGCTGTCGGAGTACAAAGCGAGCGAGGGCGACCACGTCTTCCTGACCGTCTCCGACGGCGGCGAGCTGCTGACCCGCTACCTGCCGGCCGCGCCGGTCGGGATGCCGCCCGTCAACCGGGCCCTCTACCTGCTCGGCTACACCGCTCCGGTCAGCTCGGAGATGGAGGGCCTGCGGCTCGTCGGGGCCAGGATCGGGCTGCCGGACACCGCGGCGCGCGAGGAGATCCTGGGGCGGCTGCGCGAGCGCGGCGACCGCGACATCCTCGGTTTCCTGGGCGGATGACGCCCCGGCTAGGCTCGGGAGAATGCTGCGGATCCACGACACGCGCGCCGGCCAGGTCGTCCCGGTCCAGTTCGGCAGGCTGGTGCGGATCTACACCTGCGGGCCTGCCGTCCATAGGCGGGCCCACCTCGGCGACCTGCGCACGCACGTGCTGTCCGACCTGGTGAGGCGGATCCTGGAGCGGCGGCGGGCGCGCGTGCTGGCCTGCCGGAACATCACCGACGTCGGCCACCTCAACGACTCCGAAGGCGACCACGAGGACGCCTTCCGCGCCGACGCCACCGCGCTCAACCTCCGGCCGCCGGAGCACACGCCGCGGGCGAGCGAGAACGTCGAGCCCATGATCGAGCTGGTCGCGAAGCTGGTCGAGCGCGGCCACGCCTACACGGCGCCGGACGGCTCGGTCTTCTTCGACGTACGCACGTTCCCGGCCTACGGCGAGCTCTCCGGCGACCGGCCGGAGGCGCCGCGGCCCGCCGACTGGGCCCTGTGGGAGCCCGGTGACGGCGAGCTGAGCTGGGACTCTCCCTGGGGGCGCGGGGTCCCCGGCCGGCACGTCGCGTGCTCGGCCCTGTCGCTGCGTTTCCTCGGCCCGGCCGTCGATCTGCACCTCGGCGACATCGAGCGGTGCTTCCCCCATGACGAGGCCGAGCGGGCGCAGTCCGACGCGGCGACCGGGCACGAGGTGGTGCGGCACTGGGTGCACGGTGAGCGGCTGCTGTTCGACGGGCGCGCCGGGTCCGACGTGGTGCTGCTCTCGGACGTGACGGCCGCCGGGCTCGACCCGCTGGCGGTGCGGATGGCGTTCCTGGAGCACCACTACCGCCGGCGGCTCGACCTCACCTGGGACACCCTGCGGGCGGCCGACCGCACGCTGCGGCGCTGGCGCTCGCGGGTCGCCGAGTGGGCCGAGTCGCCCAGCGCGCCGATGGCGGCCGGGCACGTGGAGCGGGTGGAGTCGGCGCTCGGCGACGACCTCGACACCCCGGCGGCGCTGCGCGTGCTGGGCGAGCTCGAACGCGACGGGTCGGTGCCTCCCGGGGCGAAGCTGGAGGCTTTCCTGCACGTCGACCAGGTGCTGGGGCTCGACCTGCCGATCGACATCGGCAAGGCGCCCACGCTGCCGGCGGGCGGCCAAACCTGGGCGTGAACCGGCAGACCCTGCCAATCCACTGCGAAGGTGAACGAAGACGGACGAACACGTCCGGAGTAGTGATCAAGGGCTGCCAGACTTAGTGCCAGTTCCGGGAAGTTGGAGGTGTCGGTCGGTGAGGCCCTATGCGTGGTTGCCGCGGCCGTTGCGGTGGTTCGCTCGGGTGGTGACCGTTCTTCTGGTGCTGGCGCTGGTGCTGGCCGGTGTGCTCGTCTTCATCGTGCGGCAGTCGTTCCCGCAGGTGGACGGGTCGGTGCGGCTCTCGGGGCTGTCCGGCAGCGTGGAGATTTATCGCGATAAATCAGGAATCCCGCACATTTACGCTTCCAGCCCGGACGACCTCTTCATGGCACAGGGCTACGTCCACGCCCAGGACCGCTTCTACGAGATGGACTTCCGCCGTCACATGACCGCCGGACGCCTGTCGGAGCTCTACGGCAAGTCCACCCTGGACACCGACAAGGCCCTGCGGACCATGGGCTGGCGGCGCGTCGCCGAGCAGGAGCTGCCCCTGCTGTCCGAGGACACCCGCGAGTATCTGGACGCGTACGCCAAGGGCGTCAACGCCTGGCTCAGCGCCAACCCGAACGCCTCCGACCGCAGCCTCGAATACTCCATTCTGAAGATCCAGAACGGCGACTACCACCCCGAGCCGTGGGGCCCCGTCGACTCCCTCGCCTGGCTCAAGGCCATGGCTTGGGACCTGCGCTCCAACATGGAGGACGAGATCGACCGGGCGCTGATCGCCGCGAAGCTGCCCCGCGACCGCGTCGAGCAGCTCTACCCCGGCTACCCGTTCGAGCGGCACTCCCCCATCGTCACCACCGGCGCCATCGACCGCGAGCGCTTCGACCAGGAGGCCGAGCCGCGCCTGCGCCTCGGCACCGGCGCCGTCTTCCAGTCGGCGGCCCGGACCCTCGACGCCGTGCCGAGCACCATGGGCACCGCCGACCGCGAGGGCATCGGCTCCAACTCGTGGGTGATCTCCGGCGCGCACACCAAGAGCGGCAAGCCGCTGCTCGCCAACGACCCGCACCTGTCGCCGCAGCTCCCGTCCGTCTGGTACCAGGCGGGGCTGCACTGCCGGCAGGTGAGCCCGGAGTGCCCGTACGACGTGACCGGCTTCACCTTCTCCGGCGTGCCCGGCGTGATCATCGGTCACAACGCCAAGATCTCCTGGGGCTTCACGAACCTGGGGCCCGACGTCGCCGACCTGTTCCTGGAGAAGGTGGACGGCGAGACGTACCTGTACCGGGGCGAGCGGCGCAGACTGGAGACCCGCAAGGAGCAGATCAAGGTCGCCGGCGGTTCCACCGTCACGATCACCGTGCGCAGCACCGTGCACGGCCCGCTGATCAACGAGGTCATGCCTGACGCCAAGCCCACCGACGAGGCGAACGCGGTCGCGCTCCAGTGGACGGCGCTGACGCCCGGCCACACCGCCAGCGCCATCTTCGCGCTGAACAAGGCGGGCGACTGGGCGCAGTTCCGCTCGGCGGCCTCGCTGTTCGAGGTGCCCGCCCAGAACCTCGTGTACGCCGACACCTCCGGCAAGATCGGCTACCAGGCGCCCGGCCGCATCCCCGTACGCGCGAAGGGCGACGGCAGGTGGCCGGTGCCCGGCTGGACCGGCGAGTACGACTGGCAGCCCGGCCCGATCCCCTTCGAACAGCTCCCGTCCGTCGAGGACCCCGCCGAAGGCTTCGTGGTGACCGCCAACAACGCGGTCATCGACCCCTCACGCTACAAGCCGCTGCTGACCGAGGACTGGGCCTACGGCTACCGCTCCGAGCGCATCCGCGCCCTCGTCGAGGAGGCCGTCGGCAAGGGCAAGGTGGACGCCGACACCATGTCCGCCATCCAGGCCGACACCCGCAACAACTTCGCCGCGACCCTGGTGCCCGTGCTCGCGAAGGTGGACCTGGCCGGCCCCGCCAAGCAGGCCAGGGAGCTGCTGACGTCGTGGGACGGCTCGCAGGGGCTCGACTCGGCGCCGGCCGCGTACTTCAACGCCGTGTGGCGGCAGGTGCTCGCCCTGACCTTCCACGACGAGCTGCCGGAGCAGGCGAGGCCCGCGGGCGGCGACCGCTGGTACGAGGTCGTCAGGCGGCTGCTCGACGCCCCCGACGACCCCTTCTGGGACGACGTCACCACCAAGAACGTCACCGAGCGGCGGGACGACGTGCTGCGGCAGGCGATGGCGTCGGCTTACCAGGAGCTGGCCGACCGGTTCGGCGAGAAGATCTCCGACTGGCGGTGGGGCGACCTGCACCAGCTCGACCTGGTCAACGGCTCACTCGGCACGTCCGGCATCGCGCCCGTGGAGGCGCTGTTCAACCGCGGGCCGATCGCGGTGCCGGGCGGCAAGGACGCGGTGAACGCGACCGGATGGAACACCCAGAAGGGCTACGCGGTGACCGCGGTGCCGTCGATGCGGATGGTGGTGGACCTGTCCGACCTGGACAAGTCCCAGTGGATCAACCTGACGGGCGCGTCGGGGCACGCCTTCCACGAGAACTACTGGGACCAGGCCGAGATCTGGGCCGGGGGCGGGCTGCTGCCGATGCGTTCCAGCCCCGACGCCGTACGCAAGGCGGCCGAGCACACGCTGAAGCTGAGTCCCTGACCTGACCGCCCGGAGTCATCCTCCGGCCCCGCCGTGCCGCCGCCGCCAGCGCGGCGGCACGCGGGGATATCCGCCGTCCTCCAGGTCGGCCAGCCGCTCGAAGACGTTGTACGTCGCCTGGTGCCCGCAGACCACCACCGAGGTCAGCATGGCGAGCAGGTAGAGGGGCAGCATGGGCAGCCCGACGCACCAGGCCCACTGCGTGGCGTGCCGCCCCTCGTGCAGGATGAGCCGCTCGTCGAGCGAGTCACGCCTGGTCAGGACCACGTTCCCGACGGTGAAGGCGCCCGCGACGGGGAAGCGGTAGCGGTAGCCACAGGCGAGGATGAGCCCGTCGGGGCCGGGTCGGCGGGTGGCGCCGCCGACGACCGAGATCAGCAGGCCGAACGGCGTGGCGAGGTTGACGTAGTTGGCCGCCCGCCGGACCCGATAGCGCCTTTCCATGAGACCCCTCCCACCGCCGATGATGCCGTGTTCACGGCGGTGGTCAAGGGCAGGACGGGTCAGCGGTGCCGGCGGTACCGCAGCTCCAGGATCCCGTTGTCGGAGGTGGCGCTGGAGACCAGGTCGAGCCGGTAGGAGCTGGGGTCGCCGTCGAACAGCCGGGTGCCCTCGCCCGCGACGTAGGGGAACACGCTCAGCCGGAGCTCGTCGATCAGGTCGAGCCGCATGAGCGAGCGCCAGAGGCGGACGCCGCCCCAGACCAGGATGTGGCCGTCGCCGCCCTGCCTGAGCCTGTCGACCTCTTCCTTCGTGTCGCCGGCGGCGATGGTGGTGTTGGCCCAGTCGGCCGTCTTCAGCGTCCTGGAGAAGACGACCTTGCGGGCGGGGTTCAGGATGCCGGCGAACGGGTGGTCGGTGGCGGTCGTCATGGCCTTGGAGATGGACTCGTAGGAGGTGCGGCCCATGACGTGCGTGTGGGTGCTCCGGAGGAAGTCGAGGTAGGCCGGGTCGTCGGGCCGGTCGTTCTCCGGCAGGCCGAAGCAGAACTTCCAGAAGTCGGTGCCCTCGTCGGCGAGCAGGCCGTCGAGGGAGTAGTTGAACACTGTCGCGATCAGTTTCCGCATGTGTTTGAGACCCCGGCGCCGCCGGGAAGTCATCGGCGCGCTAGAGACTTTTGTAGCGGCCTTCGTGGTAGAGCAGCGGCGGCCCGTCCGACGGCATCCCCAGGGACGTCACCTCGCCCACCACGATCGAGTGGTCACCGGCGTCGTGCACCGCGCTCGTGGCGACCTCCAGCGTGGCGATGGCCCCGTCGAACAGCGCCACCCCGGAGTCCCCCCGGCGGTGCGGCCACCGCACCAGTTGCCCGTCCACGGGCCGGCCGCGATGGGCGAAGAAGCGCGAGGCGTCCTCCATGTCGGCGGGCAGCACCGACACCCCCCACACCCCCGCCTCCAGCACCGCGCCGTGGAACCTGGCCACCTTCTCGGCGCAGAACAGCACGAGGAGCGGATCGAGCGAGACGGACGTGAACGAGTTGACGGTCATGGCGTGATCGAGGTCGCCGACCCTGGTGGTCACGATCGCGACCCCGGTGGCGAAGCGGCCGACGACCTTGCGGTAGGTGTCCGGGTCCACGTGCCGCTCTGTCGAATGCACGAAGTTACTTTATGCCCCTAAGTCTGGTTCTTTGCTGGGTACCCTCTCAAAAGCCACGAACCCCTGCTAGACGATGGCGAAAGCAGATAAGCCACCACAAGTGCCACCAGACACCCGTACAGGTAGACATATCCCGGCAATCCGCTGGCGATGACCAGATCACCCGACGCCAGCTGCACCGTGAACGGCATCGTCACCAGCAGCCACCCGGCCCCGGGCACCGCCGCCGCCAGCCGCGCCCGCAGCAGCCTGCCCGCCCCCAGACACACCAGGAACAACATCAGCACCCACACCACGGCCGCCCCCGGCAGCGGACCGACCGGCCACAGGGGATGCGTGAACCCGCCCACGACCCCCATGACGACCCCCAGCACGAACAGCATGCCGTACGCCGCTCCACCCAGGGCCGACTCGGCCTGGCTGCGATGCTCCATGCCGCTGAGGTTAGTGGATGCCCGCGAAGAGATCGTTCTCGCGGTTGTGCGGCTCACCCAGCCCGCCCGCCTCGATCGGCGGCCCCGGCACCGGCCGGCCCGGCACGCCGGCCGCCAGCACGAAGTGCTCGACGCCCAGCACCTCCTGCCCGATGTTGTTCGACAGCGCGAACCACGGCTCGCGGACGGTGATCTGGGTGACGTGCGCCCGCATCGCCGCGATCTTGTGCCCGAGCCACGGCCGGGCGTCGATCTCGGTGGTGACGTCCTCGTCGCGGTTGCCGAAGGGCATGTCCTCGACGTCCTCCAGCAGGAACCCGGTGCCGGCCTCGTGCAGCGCCTCCGCCGTGCGCCGCATCACGGACCTCGGCAGGGCGGTGTGGTAGAACTTCGCGATCTGCCACGGCTCGCCGTCGCCGAAGCCCGGCTTCGCGGCCAGCTCGACCGCCCTGCGCGCCACCCGGTGTGCCTGGATGTGGTCGGGATGGCCGTAGAAGCCGTTGGCGTCGTAGGTGACCAGGACCTGGGGGCGTACCTCGCGGATGACCTTGACCAGCTCGCCCGCCGCCTCGTCGAGGTCGGCGCGCCAGAACGCCCTCGGGTGGTCGTTGGTGGCCGCGCCCATCATGCCCGAGTCGCGCCAGCGGCCCGGCCCGCCGAGGAAGCGGTGGTCCTCGACGCCGAGCGCCGCGCAGGCCGCGGCGAGCTCGCCGACCCGGTAAGGGCCCAGCCGGTCCTCCCCGTCGGCGGACAGGTGCGCGAGCTCGGCGGGGATGACCTCGCCCTCCTCGCCCAGCGTGCAGGTGACCAGCGTGACGTGGGCGCCCTCGGCCGCGTACTTGGCCATGGTGGCGCCGGTGCCGATCGACTCGTCGTCCGGGTGGGCGTGCACGAGCAGCAGGCGTCGATCCGTCATGGTCACGAGCGTAACAAGGGCGCGTTCCTGGCAGGATTGGCCCCATGAGTGAGAGCTTCCCGCGTCTGTCTGCCAGGACCCGCCGGTTCACCCTCGGGGTGCCCAGGGGCTTCACCATCTCCCCCGAAGGCGGCCGGGTGGTCTTCCTGCGCACCCGCACCGGCACCGACTCGGTGACCTGCCTGTGGGAGCTCAACACCGCCACCCACGTCGAGCGGCTGGTCGTCGATCCGCGGCTGCTCCACGGCGACGAGGAGGAGAACCTCCCGCCGGAGGAGCGGGCGAGGCGCGAGCGCAGCCGGGAGGCGGCGGGCGGCATCGTGGCCTACGCCACCGACTCGATGGTGGCACGGGCCTCCTTCGCGCTGTCCGGCGGCCTCTACGTCGTCGAGCTGGCCACCGGTGAGACCCGCCGGCTGGAGACGCCGGGCGCGGTCATCGACCCCCGGTTGTCGCCCGACGGGCGGCACGTCGCCTATGTCACCGGCGGCGCACTCCACGTCCAGGACCTCGTCTCGGGCGAGGACCGCGCGCTCGCCACCCCGGAGTCGGAGACGGTGACGTACGGGCTGGCCGAGTTCATCGCCGCCGAGGAGATGGACCGGCTGCGCGGCTACTGGTGGGCGCCGTCGAGCGACGCGCTCCTGGTCGAGCGGGCCGACGAGGCGCCGGTGCGGATCTGGCACATCGCCGACCCGGCCAACCCCGACCGCACCCCGGTGGCCCACCGCTATCCGGCGGCCGGCACGCCCAACGCCGGCACCGAGCTCTACGTGCTCGGGCTCGACGGGTCGCGGGTCGCGGTGCCGTACGACGAGGAATACCTCACCACGGCCGCCTGGGACGCCCACGCGCTGTCCATCGTGACCCTGACCCGCGACCAGAAGACCATGCGGCTGTTCACGGTCGACCCGGCCACCGGGGCCGCCACGCTCGTGCGCGAGGACACCGACCCGGCCTGGGTCGACATCGTGACCGGCGTGCCCGCGCACCTCGACGACGGCTCCCTCGTCTGGGTGGCCAGCGGAGAGGGCGGCCACCGCCTGCACGTCGGCGACCGCGTGGTGACGCCGCCGACGCTCCAGGTGCGGGCGGTGCTGGACGTCGACCACGACAGCGTGCTGTTCAGCGCGAGCGGCGACCCGACCGAGATCCAGCTCTGGACCTGGGACGGGCACTCGCTGCTGCCGGTCTCGACCAGGTCCGGGGTGTTCTCGGGGCGGATGGCCGGCGGGGTCGGCGTGCTCGCCGAGCAGAGCCTCGACGCCGAGGGCGTGTCGGTGACGGTGGTGCGGCGCGACGGCATGGCGGTGCCGATCCCGTCCTACGCCGAGCGTCCCGGCCTCGACCTGCGGGTGTCCATCGGGCGTTCCGGGCGGCGCGAGCTGGCCACCGCCGTGGTGCTGCCCTCCTGGCACGAGCAGGGCTCGGGCAAGCTGCCCGTGCTCATGGACCCGTACGGCGGGCCGCACGCGCAGCGGGTGCTCAACCGGCGGGGCGCGTTCCTGGAGAGCCAGTGGTTCGCCGAGCAGGGCTTCGCCGTGGTCGTGGCCGACGGCCGCGGCACGCCGGGGCGGGGCACGGCGTTCGAGCGGGCGGTGCTCAACGATCTCGCCACCCCGGCCCTGGAGGACCAGGTCGACGCGCTGCAGGGCGTGGCCGAGCAGTACGGCGACGACCTCGACCTGTCGCGGGTGGCCATCCGGGGCTGGTCGTTCGGCGGTTTCCTGGCCGCGCTGGCGGTGCTTCGGCGGCCGGACGTCTTCCACGCGGCCGTGGCCGGGGCGCCGGTGATCGACTGGCGGCTGTACGACACCTGCTACACCGAGCGTTACCTGGGCCACCCGGACGAGCAGCCCGAGGTGTACGAGAACTCCTCGCTCCTCGCGGACGCCGCCAAGCTGGAGCGCCCGCTCATGATCATTCACGGGCTCGCGGACGACAACGTGGTGGCGGCCCACTCTCTGCGCCTGTCGTCGGCGCTGCTGGCCGCCGGCCGCCCGCACACGGTGCTGCCGTTGTCGGGCGTCACGCACATGACGCCGCAGGAAGTGGTGGCGGAGAACCTGCTGCTGCTCCAGGTGGACTTCCTGAAGAAGTCGCTGGGCATCGCCACCTGACCTCCTGGGGCCGTGCCGGGGTCACCCGGTCACCGAGGTCACCGGGGGACGGGGGCGCCGTGCCAGCTCGCCCACAGCGCCGCGTAGGACCCTCCCTCGGCGACCAGCTCCTCGTGCGGCCCCAGCTCGCTGATCCGCCCGTCCTCCACCACGGCCACCCGATCCGCGTCGTGCGCGGTGTGCAGCCGATGCGCGATCGCGATGACCGTCCGCCCGTCCAGCACGGCCGCCAGGGACCGCTCCAGGTTCCTGGCGGCCCGCGGATCGATCAGGGACGTGGCCTCGTCCAGCACCAGGGTGTGCGGATCGGCCAGCACCAGCCGCGCCAGGGCGAGTTGCTGGGCCTGGGCCGCCGGGACGGCCTGCCCGCCGGACCCCACCTGGGTCTCCAGCCCTTCGGGCAGGCCGAGCACCCAGTCGAGGGCGTCCACGGCCTCCAGCGCCTCGCGCACGGCCTCGTCGCCCGCGTCGGGCCGGGCGATGAGCAGGTTGTCCCGTACGGTGCCCTTGAACACGTGGTGCTCCTGGGTGACCAGGGCGACGTGCCCGCGCAGCTCGTCCAGCGGCAGGTCCACGAGCGGCACCCCGCCCACCGTCACCGACCCGGCGCGCGGCCCGTGGATGCCCGCGAGCAGCCGTCCCAGCGTGGACTTGCCCGCCCCTGAGGGCCCCACCATCGCCAGCCGCTCACCGGGCCGCACGGTCAGGGACACGCCGTGCAGCACGTCGTGGCCCTCCCGGTAGGCGTAGCGGACGTCCTTGGCCTCCAGCAGCTCGCCCGCCGGGCGCTCGGCGGCGGGCGAGCGGTCGTCGCGGACGTTGGCCACGCCGAGCAGCCGGGCCATGGCGGCGCCGCCCACCTGCAGCTCGTCGATCCACATCAGGAACCGGTCGAGCGGGTCGATGAGCTGCTGTGCGTAGAGCGCGGCGGCGGTGACCTGTGCGAGCGTCACCCAGCCCTCGGTGTAGAAGAGCCCGCCGACCAGCAGCGCGCTCACCACGGGGATGACGTAGCCGAGCTCGACCGCGGGATACCAGACGACCCGCAGCCCCAGCGTGTAGCGCTCGGCGGCGTAGGAGCGGGCGATGTCGTCGTCCGCGCGCGCCCGGCGGCGCTCCTGCAGCCCGAGCGCCTCGATGGCCCTGGCCCCCTCGACGGTCTCGGCGAGCCCTTCTGTCATGTCCGCGTAGGCGGCGTTCTCCCGGAGGTAGCCGTCCCTGGCCCGCTTGAGATACCGGCGGGTGGCGACGTAGATGACCGGCCCCGCGAGCAGCATCGGCAGCATGAGCAGCGGGCTGACCAGCACCAGCGCGCCCATGGTGATGAGGAACGTGACCCCCGCGATCAGCGTCTCCGGCACCGCGTGCCGCACCGTGCGCGACAACGAGTCCACGTCCCGGGAGGTGCGGGTGATCAGGTCGCCGGCCCCGGCCCGCTCGACGGTCGACAGCGGCAGCGCGAGCACCTGGTCCACGAACTCCTCGCGCAGCTCGGCCAGCACCCTCTCGCCCAGCTTGGCCGAGGCCAGCACGGCGTAGCGCATGAGCAGCCCCTGCACCAGCAGGAAGCCGCCGATGGCCACCGCCACGACGGCGACGTCGACCGCGACGCCCCGCTCGATTTCGTCCACCAGCCCGCCGAGCTGCCACGGCACCACGAGCCCCGACACGGCGGCCAGCGCGTGCAGCGCCAGCGCCGTGGCGAGCTGCCGCGGGTATTTGAGCGTCAGCCGCCTGGCGTAGGCGCGCACCTGCCTGCGGTCGGCGATCGGCAGGATCTCTCTGGCCATGGATCAGCCCTCCCCTCGGGTGACGGTCGCCGCGTACGCCGGCGAGCTGTCGAGCAGCTGCCGATGTGTCCCCTCCGCCAGCACCCGCCCGTCCTCGACATAAACCACGTGATCGGTGCGGTCGAGCACGAGCGGACTGGTCGTGCAGACCAGCGTCGTCCTCCCGACCCGGCTCTCCGCCAGCCGCTGGGCGATCCGCGCCTCGCTGTGGGCGTCGACCGCGCTGGTCGGCTCCACCAGGATCAGCACCTCGGGGTCGGCCAGCAGCGCGCGGGCGAGCCGCAACCGCTGCTGCTGCCCCCCGGAGAACTCCCGCCCGGCCTCGGCCACCCAGGTGTCGAGCCCGTCGGGCAGCGCCTCGACGATGTCCTCCGCGCAGGCGACGTGCAGCGCCTCCTTCACCCGCCCCTCGTCGCCGGGGGCCGCACCGTTCTGGGGGCGTACGTCCAGCTCGTCCCGCAACCGGCCGGTGAAGAGGCGGTCGCCGTTGTGGGCGACCAGGATCCGGCGGCGGATCTCGTCGAGGGGCAGCGAGCTCAGGTCGGCCGGGCCGAACGTGACGTCGCCGTCGGCGTAGCGGCCGAGGCGGTCGGCGATGGCGACGGCGTCCTCGGGGGAGCTCGCGGCCACCGCCGTCAGGACGCCCGGCTGGACGGTCACGCCGCTGTAGGAGTCGCGCAGCACCCCGCCCCCGCTGCCGCCCTTGCCTCCTTTGATCTCGGGCTCGATGGCCAGGATCCGGATCACCCGGCCGGCCGCCACGTGGCCCTTGGTGAGTTTGTCGGCGGCCTCGGTCAGCGTCCGCATGGGGCCGATCAGGAAGACCGCGTACAGGTAGAACGCGACGAGCTGGCCGGTCGGGATCTGGCCGGCGACGGCGAAGGAGGCGCCGACGCCGGTGACGATCGCGATGAGCAGGCCGGGCAGCAGGATCTGCGCGCCTTCGAGCACCGACTCGACGCGCGCGACCCGCACCCCGGCGTGCCGCACCCGCTGGGACTCCTCGCGGTAGCGGGTGGCGAACACCTGCTCGCCGCCGATCCCGCGCAGCACCCGCAGGCCCCCGACGATGTCGGCGGCCCTGGTGGACAGGTCGCCGGTCAGCTCGCGCTGCCTGGCCTGCCGCCGGTGCAGGGGTTTGAGCAGCGGCCCGACGGCGACGGCCATGAGCGGGACGCCGAACAGCACGAGCAGCCCGAGCGGCAGCGACGTCGAGATGAGGATCACGGTCACGGTGACGATCGCCACGACGGAGCCGGTGGCGCGCAGCAGGATGTCCATGGAGCTGCCGATGTGCGCGATGTCGGAGTTGCCGACGCTGACGACCTCGCCGGTGGACAGCCGCTTCGGCAGCGTCGCGCCCAGCCTGGCGGCGTGGCGGCTGGTCAGCTGCACGGTGCGGTAGGCGGCGGCCAGCCAGTTGTAGACGGCCATCCGATGGCGCATGATCCCGCTGAACGCCTGCACCAGCCCCAGCCCGAACAGGACGGCCGCCCAGGTCAGCAGCGCGTCGGTGTCCTTGGCGGTGACCGCTTCGATGCCCTTCCCGAGCACGTACGGCATCAGCGCCTGCACCAGCCACCAGAGGATGGCGTAGCCGATGCCGGCGAGCAGGGCCGGAGCCTGTCGCCGGGCGTTCCACCACAGGTAACGGAGCGGGCTGCGGAGGTCGGGCACGCCGGGATCGGCGTCAGGTAGGGAGCGCATAGCCTGACAACCTTGACAAGCGTCAGGCCGCACGGCAAACGATTTTCGCCGGGTGCCTACGCCTGGCGAAACGCCAGCCACGTGTACAGCAGGGCGGCCGCCGCGGTGATCGCCAGCAGCACGTACCCGATCGTGTACGTGCCGGTCGCCGCGTAGACCGCGCCCATGACGAGGGGCGGGAAGTAGCCGCCGAGCCCGCCCGCGGCGCCCACGAGGCCGGTGACCGTCCCCACCTTGGACGCCTCGACGAGCTTGGCGACGAGCGCGAACACGCCGCCCGTGCCCAGCCCCAGAAAGCAGGCCATGAGGACGAAGCTCACCCCCGCGGGCAGCTCCACGGGCGGCCGGAACAACAGGACGACCGCCATGACCACCACCCCGCCGAACGCGGCCATCAGCACCCGTACGGCCCCCAGCCGGTCGGACAGCGCGCCGCCCAGCGGCCGGGACAGCACGGCCGCGATCGAGAACCCGGCGGTGCGCATGCCCGCCTCGGTCTGGGCGAAGCGGTAGGCGTTCTCCAGCAGCGCCGGCAAGTACGTCGAGAAGGCCACGAACCCGCCGAACGACACCGCGTACAGGAAGGAGCACTGCCAGGTGGCCTTGACCTTCAGCGCCTCGCGGATGCGCGGCAGGGCGGGGGCGGTCGCCGGTGACCAGAGCGGCGAGGTACGGCTCGCGCCCAGCATGAGCACCCCGGTCAGCGCCAGCACGGCCGCCATCAGCAGGTGCGTGCCCGGCCGGCCGAGCTCGGCGGCCAGGCGCGGGGTGAAGAAGGCCGACAGCGCGGTCCCGCCCATGCCGGCCCCGAAGACGCCGGTGGCGAAGCCGCGGCGGGCGGGCTCGTACCAGGCGTTGACGAAGGGGATGCCGATGGCGAACGACGTCCCGGGGATGCCGAGGAGGAAGCCTCAGAAGAGCAGCCAGCCGTACGAGCCGGACCAGCCGACGAACAGGACGGGGATGATCGAGACGAAGCAGACGGCGGCGAACATGCGCCGTCCGCCGAACCGGTCGGCCAGCACCCCGACGGGGATCCGGCCCAGGGCGCCGACCACGACGGGGATCGCGACGAGGAGCGAGGTCTGGGTGGGGGTGAGCCCGAGCTGCCGGTTGTAGGTGGCGGCGAGCGGGCCGATGAGGTTCCAGGCCCAGAAGGTGACGGCGAAGGCGAAGGTGGCGAGGACCAGGTTGCGGGTCTGACCGGCGCGCAGGACGGCCAGGCCGGGGTCGCGGGAGCCGGGACCCTGCGAACCTTTACGAAGCTCAGACATACACCCTGTGTAACAGAGAATCACTCTCTGTGATGAAGTGGGGGTATGAGCGCCCAGGACGTCCTACTCAAGACCGGCCGTTTCCTGCGCAGATCGGCGGCCACCAGCGGTGACCTGCACACCCTGCGCCTGGCCGGCGGCACGGAGGGCGACGCCTTCTACCGGGACCGGTGGAGCCATGACAAGGTCGTCCGTTCCACGCACGGGGTGAACTGCACGGGTTCGTGCTCGTGGAAGGTGTACGTCAAGGACGGCATCATCACCTGGGAGGCCCAGGAGACCGACTACCCGAGCGTGGGCCCCGACCGCCCCGAGTACGAGCCCCGAGGCTGCCCGCGCGGCGCCGCCTTCTCCTGGTACACCTACTCCCCGACCAGGATCCGCTACCCGTACGCGCGGGGCGTGCTGGTGGAGATGTACGCCGAGGCCCGCGAGCGGCTCGGCGACCCGGTCGCGGCCTGGGCGGAGGTCACCGGCGACCCGGAGAAGCGGCGCGCCTACCAGTCGGCCCGCGGCAGGGGCGGGCTGGTCAGGATCAGCTGGGACCTGGCGGCCGAGCTGGTCGCCGCCGCGCACGTCCACACGATCAGCGCCTACGGCCCCGACCGGATCGCCGGCTTCTCGCCGATCCCGGCCATGTCGATGGTCTCGCAGGCGATCGGCTCGCGCTTCGTGTCGCTGCTCGGCGGCACCATGCTCTCCTTCTACGACTGGTACGCCGACCTGCCGGTCGCCTCGCCGCAGGTGTTCGGCGACCAGACGGACGTGCCGGAGTCCGCCGACTGGTGGGACGCCGCTTACCTGATGATGTGGGGCTCCAACGTGCCGGTGACGCGTACGCCGGACGCCCATTGGATGGCCGAGGCCCGCTACCGGGGCCAGAAGGTCGTGGTGGTCAGCCCCGACTTCAGCGACGCGGCCAAGTTCGCCGACGAGTTCCTGAGCGTGCGCCCCGGCACGGACGGCGCGCTCGCGATGGCGATGGGGCACGTGCTGCTGAAGGAGTTCTTCGTGGAGCGCGACACGCCGTTCTTCACCGGCTACGTCAAGCGTTTCACGGATCTGCCCTTCCTCGTCCGCCTGGAGCGGCGGGACGGCCGGCACGTGCCGGGCAGCTTCCTCACGGCCCGCGATCTCGGCCTGCGGGAGGAGGCGGCGGAGTGGAAGACGGTCCTGCTGTCGCGCAACGGCCGCCCGGTGGTGCCGAACGGCTCGGCCGGCTTCCGCTGGAGCGAGTCGGGCAAGGGCCGCTGGAACCTCGATCTCGGCACCGACCCCAAGCTGACCGTGATGGACGGGTGGAGCCAGGCCGTCGAGGTGCTGCTGCCCCGGTTCGACGGCGGCGAGCCGCTGGTCAGGGGCGTTCCGGTGACCAGGATCAACGGGCATCTCGTCACCACGGTCTACGACCTGCTCCTCGCCCAGTACGGCGTCCGCCGCCCCGGCCTGCCGGGCGACTGGCCGGAGGGCTACGACGACGCGGCGGGGCCGTACACGCCGGCGTGGCAGGAGCCGATCACCGGCGTGCCGGCGGAGCGGGCGGCCCGCGTGGCCCGTGAGTTCGCGCGGACCGCCGAGGCCACCGAGGGCCGCTGCATGATCGTGATGGGGGCGGGCGCGGCGCAGTGGTTCCACGGCGACACGATCTACCGGGCGTTCCTGTCGCTGCTGTTGCTGACCGGCTGCCAGGGCCGCAACGGCGGCGGCTGGGCGCACTACGTGGGCCAGGAGAAGTGCCGTCCGCTGGCGGGCTGGCAGGTGCTGGCGAGCGCCGCCGACTGGTCGCGGCCGGCCAGGCTGGTCCCTGGCACGCCGTTCTGGTATCTGCACACCGGCCAGTGGCGTTATGACCGTTTCGACGCGGGCGAGCTGGCCTCGCCGGTGGGGCGCGGCGCGTTCCGCGGGCGGCGCACGGCCGACCTGGTGACCGAGGCGGTGCGCAACGGCTGGATGCCGATGGCTCCGGCGTTCGACCGCAATCCGCTGGAGCTCGGGGAGGCCGCCGATCCGGTCGCGTACACGCGGGAGGAGCTGCGCGCGGGCCGGCTCCGCTACGCCGCCGAGAACCCGGACGACCCGCGTAACTGGCCGCGCGTGCTCACGCTCTGGCGCTCCAACCTGTTCGGCTCCAGCGCCAAGGGCAACGAGTACTTCCTGCACCACCTCCTCGGCGCGACCTCCAACCTGGAGCACCCGGATCCGGAGGCGGCGAGCGGGAAGCTGGACCTGCTGGTCACGCTCGACTTCCGCATGACGTCCTCGACGGTCTTCTCCGACGTGGTGCTGCCGGCCGCCACCTGGTACGAGAAACACGACCTCTCCTCGACCGACATGCACCCGTTCGTCCACGCCTTCAACCCGGCGATCAGCCCGCCCTGGGAGACCCGTACGGACTTCGCCGCCTTCCACACGATCGCCCGCGCCTTCAGCGGCCTGGCCCGCGAACGCCTCGGCGTGCGCAGGGACGTGGTGGCGACCGCCCACCAGCACGACACGCCGACCGAGCTGAGCCACGCCCGCGAGCCGGCCCTGCACGTCGTCGAGCGCGACTACGGCGCGGTCGCCGACCAGCTCGCCGCGCTCGGCCCGCTGACGGAGCGGCTGGGCCTGCCGGTCAAGGGGGTGACGTTCCGTCCTGACGAGGAGGTGGCCTGGCTCGGCGTGCGCTGCGGCCTGGTGCCGCGCGGCGTGGCGAAGGGACGTCCCGAGCTGGACACCGCCGCCAAGGCGTGCGAGGCGATCCTCGCGCTGTCGGGCGCGAGCAACGGCAGGCTCGCCGTGCAGGGCTTCCGTGAGCTGGCCGAACGCACAGGGACCGACCTGTCGGGGCTGGCCGATGAGGGCCACAGGATCGTCTTCTCCGACGCGCAGGCGCGGCCGGTGCACGTCTCGACGAGCCCGGAGTGGTCGGGCAAGGAGTCGACCGGCCGCCGCTACGCGCCGTTCACGATCAACGTCGAGCACGGCAAGCCGTGGCACACGCTGACCGGCCGGATGCACTTCTTCCTCGACCACGACTGGATGCACGAGTACGGCGAGGCGCTGCCGGTCTACCGTCCGCCGCTGGACCTCGCCGCGTTGTTCGGCGAGAGCGGCCGGCTGCGCTATCTGACGCCGCACAACAAGTGGTCGATCCACTCGGAGTATCAGGACAACCTGCTCATGTTGTCGCTGTCACGGGGTGGCCCGTCGATCTGGATGTCGGACGAGGACGCGGCCCGGCTCGGCGTGGCCGACAACGACTGGGTGGAGGCCGTCAACCGCAACGGCGTGGTCGTGGCCCGCGCCATCGTCTCCCACCGCATGCCGCCGGGGACGGTCTACATGTACCACGCCCAGGACCGCCTGATCGACGTGCCGCTGTCGGAGGCGACCGGCCGCCGCGGCGGCATCCACAACGCGCTGACCAGGGTGCTGATCAAGCCGACGCATCTGATCGGAGGGCACGCCCAGCTCTCGTACGGCTTCAACTACTTCGGCCCGACGGGCAACCAGCGCGACGAGCTCACGACCATCCGCCGCCGCTCCCAGGAGGTGCGCTACTGATGCGGATCATGGCCCAGATCGCCATGGTGATGAACCTGGACAAGTGCATCGGCTGCCACACCTGCTCGGTGACCTGCAAGCAGACGTGGACGAACCGTCCCGGAGTCGAGTACGTCTGGTTCAACAACGTCGAGACCCGGCCCGGCCAGGGCTACCCGCGCCGCTACGAGGACCAGGACCGCTGGCGAGGCGGCTGGACGCTGGACCGCAAGGGCCGGCTCCAGCCCCGGGCGGGCGGCCGGCTGCGCAAGCTCCTCACCATCTTCGCCAACCCGCTGCTGCCCTCCATCCAGGACTACTACGAGCCCTGGACCTACGACTACGAGAACCTCACGCGGGCCCCGCTGTCGTCCGACGTGCCCGTGGCGCCGCCGAGGTCGCTGCTGAGCAACCAGCCGACCAAGATCGAGTGGAGCGCCAACTGGGACGACGACCTCGGCGGCGACCCGTCGCCCGACCCGGTGCTGGCGCAGGTGTCTGAGCAGGTCAAGCTGTCGTTCGAAGAGGCGTACATGTTCTACCTGCCGCGCATCTGCGAGCACTGCCTCAACCCGTCGTGCGTGGCCTCCTGCCCCTCCGGCGCGCTCTACAAGCGTGAGGAGGACGGCATCGTGCTCGTCGACCAGGACCGGTGCCGGGGCTGGCGCATGTGCGTGACCGGCTGCCCGTACAAGAAGGTGTACTTCAACCACCGCACCGGCAAGGCGGAGAAGTGCACGTTCTGCTTCCCGCGGGTCGAGGTCGGGCTGCCGACCGTCTGCTCGGAGACGTGCGTCGGCCGCCTGCGCTATCTCGGCGTCCTGCTGTACGACGCCGACCGGGTCGCCGAGGCCGCCGCGGTCCCTGACGAGCGCGACCTGTACGAGGCCCAGCTCGACCTGTTCGCCGACCCGCACGACCCGGTCGTCGCGGCAGCGGCCCAGGCCGCGGGGCTGCCCGCCGAGTGGCTGGAGGCCGCCCGCCGCTCGCCGGTGTACGACCTGGTCAAGCGCTACCGGGTCGCGCTCCCCCTGCATCCCGAATACCGCACGCTGCCCATGGTCTGGTACGTCCCGCCGCTCTCGCCGGTCGTGGACGCGCTCGCCGGCACCGGCCACGACGGCGAGGACGCGGTCAACCTGTTCGCCGCCATCGAGGCGCTGCGCATCCCGGTCGGCTACCTGGCCGGGCTGTTCACGGCGGGCGATCCCGCGCCGGTGACCGCGGCGCTGCGCAAGCTGGCCGCGATGCGGTCGTACATGCGGGCCGTCAACCTGGGCCGCCCGCCGGTCCTGCCGCCCGAGGCGGGCATGAGCGAGGAGGACCTGGCGGCCATGTACCGGCTGCTCGCCCTCGCCAAGTACGACGAGCGCTACGTCATCCCGACCGCATACGGCAACCAGCCCGGCGTCGTGGACGAGGCCGGCTGCAGCCTCGACTACGACGGCGGTCCCGGCATGCAGGGGCCGTTCGGCGAGGCGTCGGGCCGCCCGCAGCCGGTGTCGGTCGAGAGCTTCCACGGGCTGAAGGAGCGCCAGACCGGCGACGAGGTCACCCATCAGCGGGTCAACCTGCTCAACTGGGACGGCCGGGGCATCCCTCCGGGGATGTTCCCGTCGAGGAGGCGGCGGCCGTGAAGGTGCTCTGGCAGGCCGCGGCCCACCTGCTGGCCTATCCGGACGAGCGGTTCTGGCGGCGGCTGCCGCTGATCAGGGAGGCGGCGGCGCCGTACTTCGCCCCGTTCCTCGACCGGGTCGCCAAGCTGGGGGCGGGCGAGCTGGCCGCGCACTACGTGGAGACGTTCGACCTGGACCGGCGCTGCTGCCTCCTGGTGGAGCCGCCGCTCTCCAGCTTCCCCAAGGACGGGACGGTCATCACGGTCAGGCCGCCGCGTACCGACCCGGTCGAGCCGTGGGTCGCCGCGCTCAACTGGCCGGCGCTGGCGGCGTGCGTGTCGAAGGGCGACCCGCGGGCGTACAACGCCGAGGGGCCCTACTACGGGATGTACCAGTTCAGCGTGCCGATGTGGAAGGTCGTCGGCGGGCCGGGGCTGCCGTCGGACTGGCCGGAGGAGGAGCAGACGTACCGGGCGCAACTGCTCTACCAGCATGTGGCGGGACGCTGGCAGGGCCAGTGGCCGACCTGTGGCGCCCGCCTCTTCACCCGCCCCTGACCCGGCCTCCGGCGGGGTCTCATCCGGCGACGGACACTCCGAACTGGGCGCCCTTGGGTGGTTTGACCGTCTCCAGGTTCTCGGCGTTGCGCCCGGCCACCGCCACCTGCCCGGCCGGCCGCGCGTCCGGCTGCCCCACGAACAGCTTGTTGCCGCTGAAGGCCACCGACCAGCCGAACAGCCCCTCGGCGTCCGTCAGCCTGCGGTCCTCGGCGGCGTCCCGCCACGAGACGACGCGCACGCCGCCCCCGTACGGGGCGCCGACGGCCAGCCTGCCGTCGGCCGAGGCCGCCAGCGCGAAGCCGAACCCGTCCTTGCCGCCCTGCTTGACCGTCCTGATGACCTTTTTGGCCGGGTCGAGCAGTTGCACGCTGCCGGCGCCCGGCGAGCTGATCGCGTACCCGGAGCCCTCGGAGTAGGCGACCGCGTAGCCGTAGCGGTCGCCGCTCCTGGCGGTGGGGGAGTCGAGCTTGAGACTGGTGAGCTTCGCCGCGAACACGTCGTCGAGGAACACCGCCGAACCCGAGTTGATCTTGCCGGCCTCGACCTGGCGGCCCGCGCCGTCGTCGTTCTCGTACGGCACGCCGACGAGCAGCGCGTTCTTCGGCCCCCACGCCATCGACCAGCCGAACTGGTCGCCGACCTCGCTGTTGCCGCGTACGTCCACGCTCTCCTGGCTGATCCTGCGCAGCTCGCCCTCGCCCTTGCGCACGTAGACGGCGCCGGCGTCGGTGAACTGCTTGTCGTCCTCGTACGGCGCGCCGATCGCCAGCAGGTCGCCCCGCGCCGCCAGCGACCAGCCGAAGTGCGCGAACCGCTGCGGCCGCGCCGCCGTCAGCCGCACCGGCGCGCGGGTGCCGCCGCCGTAGACCACGTACACCGCCCCCGCGTCCTGCTCGCCGCCCACGTCCGCGTACGGCGCCCCGACGACCAGGTCGGCGCAGGGGTCGCCGTCCACGTTCGCCAGCCGTACCGACCAGCCGAAGCCGTCGCCCGTCGCCAGGCCGGGAACGGGCACCGGCACCACCTTGCCGCCGGACACCACCTGCACCGCGCCCTTGTCGTCGTCGCCGAACGGGTCGCCCACCGCCACGTCGTCCACGCCGTCGCCGTCGAAGTCGGCGGGTGTGGCGCAGGCCGCCGCCGCCCGCCCGGTCAGCGCCCACGCGGCCGTCACCGGCGTCACCGTCGTCCCCACGATCAGCAGCAGCGCCGCGGGCACGCCCCCGAGTCTCACAACGCCACCTCGATCTGCTTGCCGTTCTCCAGCATCGTCGCCGTCAGCTTGACCGGCCTGCGGTACGTCGCCAGGTCGAACACGAACGCGCTGTCCACCCGCGCGCCCGGCAGGATCGCCGGAGGCAGCGTGACGGCGGCCGGGTCGTGCTCGCCGCCGCGGTCGTCGAGCAGCGTGACCACCGGCTGGACCAGCGGCCTGCGCTCGCCGCCCGGGTTGAGCATCGTCCAGCGGATCACGCAGAGCTGGCCCTGGGTGGCGACCTTGCCCTCGTACTCCTTCAGCCCGCACCGCGGTGCGGACGAGATGATGGCGATCGGGTCGTCGAGCTCGCCGCCCAGCGGGAACCTGCGGCCCACGTCGTTGGGCGCGGCGCCGGCGCCGGTGGTCGCGGTCCGCGACGGGCCGCCGCCCGCGGTCGAGGTGCCGGGGCCGCGGCCGGACGTCACGATCAGCACGCCCACCGTGACCACGATGGCCAGCACGGCCGCCGCGGCGGCGATCAGCCACCGGGTGCCCGCGGTACGGTCGCCGCCGAGGGTGTCGGGCTCGTTCGGCAGCGGCTCGGGGGAGATGGCGGTGCGCCGGTCGCCGGGCTGGGTGTCGGCGGCGCGCTGCTCGGAATGCGCCATGCGCTGCAACTGCTCCCGCGCGGGCACCCCCCCAGGCCCCCACGCCTCACCCGCCCGCCCGGCCGGCCCCTGACCCGCCCAGCCGCCCCGGTCCTGAACCGGCCGGCCAGCCGTGTCCTGGTCCGCACGTCCGGTCCCGCCCTGCGGCGGACGACCTGGCGTGTCCTGTCGCGTTCGGGCTAAGGGCTCGCCGGGGTGCTCGGTGGCCGAGAGGGTGGCTGCTGTGCCGGTCGGCGGAACCCTCGTCCCGTCGCCCTTCCGCTCGCCCTCGCCACCATCCCCTTCGGACGCGCGCTCGTCGCCCTTGTTGCGCTTGAACAGGCCGCGTACACGTCCGGGACCAGCGCCGGCGTCCTCCTGCCCGCCGCCCTGGGAGGCGGGCCAGCGGGCCAGCTCTTCTTTGGCCGCCAGCTCCTCCCTCCGCGCCAGCTCCTCGAACGCGGCCTGCCCCCGCCCCGAGGATTCGGCCGGGGGCCCGGTGGATGCGCCGGACGGTGACCGCCCGGCGTTGGATAAGCCGCCTGTCCCTGCCGCCGCACCGGTCGGCCCTCGTTGGGCCCCGCCGCTCGCGCCCGTGCCCTTGCCGGCCGCGTTCTCCGGCGGCGGCGTCGTCGTGAACGTGGCCGTGATGTCCGGCTCGTCCACCACGTTCCTCGGCGGCTGCCAGTCGCTGAGCATCTCGGTGGCGACCAGCGTCGGCGGGTTGATCGACGGTGCCGGGGTGTTCCCGCCCACCAGCGCGATCAGCAGGTCCTGCGCGGTGGGGCGTGCCGCCGGGTCCATCGAGGTGGCCAGACGTACGAGCTCGTTGAGCGGAGCGGGCAGCGCGCCCAGGTCCGGCGGCGTGTTGAGCACGCGGTGGGCCATCGTGATGGGGTCGCCACGGCCGAACGGGTGCCGTCCGTTGCCCGCGTACGCGATGAGACAGCCCCAGGCGAAGATGTCGACGGCCGGGCTGATCGCCTCTCCGCGTACCTGCTCGGGCGCCCACCACCCGGGACTGCCCAGCAGCTCGCCCGACATCGTGAACCCGGTCTCCCGGTCGAGCGCCCGCGCGATCCCGAAGTCGATCACGCGAGGCCCGGACAGGGAGAGGATGACGTTGGCCGGCTTGAGGTCGCGGTGCACGAGCCCGGCCACGTGGATCGCGGCCAGCGCCGCCGCCACACCGAGACCGACGCCGTGTAACGGCCCCGGGTCCAGCGCTCCGAACTTGGCGATCTGCTCGGAAAGCGGGGTGCCCGCGATGTACTCGGTCACCATGAAGGGGCGGCCGTCGCCGGTGTTGCCGTTGTCCAGCACCTGAGCGGTGCAGAACGACGCCACGCGGCGCGCGTTCTCCACCTCCGCGTGGAACCGGGCCGCGAACCCCTCCTGGTTGGCGAACTCCGCCTTCACGACCTTGAGCGCGACGAAACGGCCCGTCGGCGCGCGGGCGAGGAAGACGGTCCCCATGCCGCCTTCGCCGAGTCGCCCCAGCAGGCGGTACGGGCCGATCTCCCGCAGGTCTGTTGGGCGGAGCGGCGCGGCGCCCGTTGGCTCCATGAGGGACGTCCCTTCCTGTTCCACGCCATCCTCTCCTTTGGTCTCCCCATCCGCCATCTCCAGTTCTTCGATGCGGGAGACTGGTTGGATGATGAGCCTGTTGGGCCCGGCAGAAATACGTATTTTGGCGGACAAGCTGAATCTTCGTCCGACAAAAAAGCTCGGCCAGAACTTCGTGATCGACGCGGGGACCGTCCGCCGGATCGTCCGGGTGGCCGACCTCTCGGCCGACGACGTGGTCATAGAGGTCGGCCCCGGGCTCGGCTCGCTCACCCTGGCCCTGCTGCCGTCGGCCGCGCACGTGGTGGCCGTCGAGATCGACCCGGTGCTCGCGACCCAGCTCCCTCTCACGGTCGCCGAACGCGGTCTGGCCGACCGCCTCACGGTGGTCAACGCCGACGCCATGAGGATCACGCCCGGTGACCTCGGCGGTCACGTACCGACGGCCCTGGTGGCGAACCTGCCGTACAACGTGGCCGTCCCCGTCGTCCTCCACCTCCTGGAGGCCCTTCCGTCCCTGCGCAAGGGGCTGGTCATGGTGCAGTCGGAGGTGGCCGACCGCCTCGCGGCCGGCCCCGGCTCCAAGGTGTACGGGGTGCCGTCGGTCAAGGCCGCCTGGTACGCGGACGTACGGCGGGCCGGTCCGGTCGGCCGTACCGTCTTCTGGCCCGTCCCCAACGTCGACAGCGGCCTGGTCTCCCTCGCCCGCCGCGAGCCGCCGGCCACGAAGGCCACCCGCAAGCAGGTCTTCGCCGTCGTGGACGCCGCCTTCGCCCAGCGCCGCAAAACCCTGCGCGCCGCCCTGGCGTCCTGGGCGGGCAGCGCCCCCGAGGCGGAGAACATCCTGCGCGCGGCAGGTGTGGACCCGTCCGCGCGCGGCGAACAACTCGACATCACCGCCTTCGCCCGCATAGCCGAACTCAAGCCCTAACCCCGACCACCCACACCCCCCACCTCGTACAGCCACCCCGCTCCCACGCCACGGGGTCCAACGCCCTGCGCCGTTCGCCCCCGCGCCGTTCGCCCCCGTGCCGTTCGCCCCCGTGCCGTTCGCCCCCGTGCCGTTCGCCCCCGTGCCGTCGGAACCCATTCCACTGGACTCCCCTGTGCCGTTAGGGCCCCTGCCCATGCGGCCGGGCGTCAGCCTGCTCCCACAAAGCCGCTGAGGCAGCCGCCCGTGCACCGTCCAGCCGCCGAGTAGCGGCGAGGTGGTCAGGCGCCCGCCGCCTGCCACTCCCTGTCCACAGGCATTCACCTCACCCGCCCTCTCATCCACAGAACCCCGTTCGGCCCTTCGGCGGCCCGCCATCCCGCAGGACCCTGGCCTCGTTCTCGTTCGTCCTCGTTCACGACCACGGAGGCCCGAATGTCCCGCACCAGCACCGCAGCGTCGCTCTCCGCCACCTCACCCGCCGCCTCGCCCGCCGCCCCTGATGCCCGCGCGGCCGCTCCCCGCCCCCTGGCCCGCATCGCCGCCCTGACCTGCGCCCTCTTCACCGCCACCACCGCCCTGGCCACCACCACAGAAGCCACGGCGACAACGACCATGGCGGCGACGACGGCAGCCGAAGCCACCCGCCACACGAAGAAACGCCTGGCCAGAAAGAAATCCATCAAGAGGAAGCTCACGAGAGGCCAGATCGCCGCCTCCGCGGCCCTGGCCCAACTCGGCGTCTCCTTCTCCTGGGGCGGCGGCTCGACGAAAGGCCCCACTCTCGGCATCGGCAGAGGCGCGGCGACCCGCGGCTTCGACTGCAGCGGTCTCACCCTCTACGCCTGGTCCAGAGCCGGCGTGCGGCTGAGCCACTACACCGGGGCCCAGTTCCGCCAGGGCCGCAGGATCGCCCGCACCGCCCGCCGCGCCGGCGACCTCCTCTTCTTCGGCGGCGGCGGAGGCGACCCCACGCACGTGGCCCTCTACCTGGGCGGCGGTTTGATGGTCCACGCACCCAAGACCGGCGACGTGGTCCGCACGACGAGCTTCCTCAACTCCTCCTACTACCGCGCCGTCTACCGGGGCGCCGTACGCCCTGGATGACCAGCGACGGCAGCCACCACCCCGCCGACCAGCTCCGCCAGCACTTCCCGATCCCCGTCCGCCTCGTCCTCCAGGTCGCCGGCCTCATACTCCATGAGCCCGAGCCCGGCCACCTCGAATCGACCGCCGATCGCCGTCACCAACGAAAGCAGCCGCTCAGGATGCATGCCACCAGGTGTAGGACATCCCACGCTCCGGAAGACCTCCGGGTCGAGCACGTCGAGGTCGATGTGCACGTACACAGCCGCATCGGGGCCGCCGACCGCCTCGATCGCCGCGAGGAGAGCTTCCGCCGTCCCCGTCTCCGCCATCGTCACCCACCGGATTCCGGCATGGGTCACGAAGGCCGCCTCCGGCGGATCGAGATCCCGCACCCCGGCCAGCACGATGCGCCGAGGGTCCAGCGGCTCCTCGGCCGCCAGCCCCTCCGGGCCCTCGCCCGTGAGCGCCCGCAGCACCATCCCGTGATAGGCGCCTGACGGCGACGACTCCGGCGTGTTCAGATCGCCGTGGGCGTCGAACCACACCACCACCAGCCGATCGCCATACCGCCTGCGCGCCGCAGAAACCGGCTCCAGCTCGACCCCGCAGTCCCCGCCCACAGCGACGACCAACACGCCATCGCCAACCCCCTCAACGGCAGCCCGCACCCGACCCGCCGCAACCCCCAAACTCCCATCCTCAACCGCCGCCCGCACCCGACCCGCCGTCGCAGCAGGCCCATCATCCTCTACGGCAGCTCGCACCGGAGCCGCTGTCGCGGCAGGACCGCCATCCTCAACGGCTGCCCGCACCCGACCCGCTGTCGCGGCAGGCTGGCCGTCCTCGATCGCTACCCGCACCCTGTGCGCGACCTCGCCCACCACCCGCACCGTCGCCGCGTCGACCAGGTCGGCGACGACCCGTGCCCCTTCGCGCAGCCGCTCCGCCGTAGGCGACCCAGACCCCCGCCACTGCGGCACTTCGACAACCGCAACTTTCCGCAACGTCGCCACAATCCCGTCCTTAACCTCACGAGACCCCACGTCTGCCATCACCCGTCGTAACTGCAGAGCATGGGGGCAAATGGTCACCAACCTGACTGTACGTGTCGAGGATCCGACCGTTCCACGGCTCATCTTTCGAGAACCGCATGTCAGGGCTCCGGGCACCGATAACATCGAGTGTCCTTGACCCCGGCAAGCGATGAGAGTGGCAGAAGATCGATGAGTTCGGTGACCGTACGTGTGCCCGCGAAGGTCAACGTGCAGCTTTCTGTCGGCCCGCTCAGGGATGATGGCTACCACGACCTGGTCAACGTCTTCCATGCCGTGTCGATCTTCGACGAGGTGGTGGCCAAGGAGTCCGAGTCCATCACCGTGTCGGTCAACGGCAAGTGGGCCGACCAGGTGCCGGTGGACGACGCCAACCTGGCGATCCGCGCTGCCCGCGCCCTCGCCAAGCACGCGGGACGCACCTACGGCGCACACCTGATCATCAACAAGGACATTCCGGTGGCGGGCGGCATGGCGGGCGGCAGCGCCGACGCCGCCGGCGCCCTGGTGGCCTGCAACGAGCTCTGGGGGCTCGGCCTGCCGTTCGACGATCTGATGGAGATCGCCGGGGATCTCGGCAGCGACGTCCCGTTCTCCCTGCTCGGCGGCACTGCCGTCGGCACCGGCCGGGGCGAGCAGCTGAGCGAGCTGCCGACGGGCGGCACGTTCCACTGGGTGTTCGCGCTCGCCGACGGCGGCCTCTCCACGGCCAGCGTGTACGCCGAATGCGACCGGCTCCGGGCCGCTGAGGCGGCGGAGGTGCCCTGGCCGCAGCTCAACGACTCTCTCCTGGAGGCTCTGGGCACCGGCGACGCCTACGCCCTCGGCTCCCACCTCAGCAACGACCTCCAGCCGGCCGCGCTCAACCTGCGTCCGGAGCTCGCTCCTACGCTGGAGGCCGGTCGCCAGCACGGCGCGCTGGGCGCCATCGTCTCCGGCTCCGGCCCCACCTGCGCGTTCCTCGCCATCGACGCCCTCCACGCCCGTGACCTGGCCGGCAGCCTCACGGCCACGGGCGCCGCGCACACCGCCGTCCCCGCCCACGGCCCCGTCCACGGCGCGACCCTGGTCTGATCCCGCGATTGCGCCGCTTCGCTTCCGTGGGTTGGAACGGTCGATGCGCCGCGAGCAGTCCGGCGGGGTCGGGGGCGGGGTCGGGGCGGCGACCAGGCCGGTGCGCAGATCGAGCCCCGATCATGACCGGCTCCTCACAGTCGGTCCCACGTCTCCGATCAAGACCGGCCGTTCACAGCTCTCGCTCGCAACCGTTCAAGCCTCCGCACGAGGCGCGCGTGCAAGGGACGGCCGGGAGCGTCACCGCCTCGGCGCGCGTGAGGGCGGTGTGAGTTCGAGCGCACGTCACAGCCTTGAGAAGGGGGTCAGTCGCGGGCGGGGGCGGGGCGGGAGGGAGTGGTTAGTTTTTGAGGACTTCCAGCCAGTAGCGGCCGTCGGTGTCGCGGTGGGCGCCGTGGATGTCGGTGGCCAGGTCGGGGAAGGCCCGGTCGAAGTCCTCCAGGACGCGCAGGTAGGTCATCAGTGGCCCGTCGGCGGGGCCGGTCGCCTCGCCGGGCATCAGCATGGGGATGCCGGGCGGTGTGACGACCACCGTGGCCGCGGCGGCCCGGCCCGGCAGGTGGCTCAGCGGGACGCGTTCGGTGCGGGCTCGGATCATGGCCTGGTAGCAGTCGGCGGGTGTGGCGACGGGCTCCGGCAGGAAGGTGAAGACCTGGTCGAGGAGCTTTCCGGCTCCGGAGTCGCGCAGCTTCTCGTGGACCAGGGTGCAGAGCTTCTGGAGCGAGATCGCGGGCGGGCCGAAACCGGGCAGCACCTCCGCCAGAGGGAGGTCGGCGTCGTAGGCGTTCTTGAAGTCGGTGAGGGCGTCGATCAGGGTGCCCCACTTGCCTTTGGTGATCCCCATCGAGAACAGCACCAGCAACGTGTGGTCGCCGGTCTTCTCCACCACGATGCCGCGTCGCTGGAGGTAGGCGGCCACGACGCGGGCCGGGATGCCCCAGTCGAGCGTGCCGGTGGCGGCGTCGGCGCCTGGGCAGGTGATGGTCACCTTGACCGGGTCGAGCAGGCAGTAGCCCTCGGACATGCCGTCGAAGCCGTGCCAGGCGGCTCCCGCCTCTAGGGTCCAGCAGCGGGGTTCGGAGCAGAGCAGCGCCGGGTCGGCGTCGGCGAACGGGACGGTCCGGCCGGTGCGCGGGTCGGTGACGGCGGGTGGCTGCCACACGCCGAAGAACCAGCCGGGCCGCGTGCCGTCCTCGCGGATGCGGGCGGCCAGGCGCATCATCGCCTGCCGGAACCGGACGGCCTCGACGATGGCCTCCCCGGTGAGGAACGGTCCCGACGGGCCGTCCATCATCGCCGCCGCGACGTCCAGGGAGGCGATCATCGGGTAGAGCGGCGACGTGGAGGCGTGCATGAGGTAGGTCTCGTTGAAGGCGTCGTAGTCGACCGGCGCCCGCTCCGAGGGGCGGACGTGCAGCATCGCGGCCTGCGACAGCGCCGCCAGCAGTTTGTGCGTCGACTGGGTGGCGAACACGGTGGGGCGGTCCGGGCCCGGCAGCGTGTGCTGGTCGACGGCCATGCCGTAGCGGCCGGCGTAGAGCGGGTTGAACCGGGCGTAGGCGAACCACGCCTCGTCGAAGTGCAGCCGCGGCACGCTGGCGCCCAGCAGCTCGCCGACCCGCACCGCGTCGTAGCACACGCCGTCATAGGTGGAGTTGGTGATCACGGCATAGGCCGGGTCGCCGGCGGCGAGAGGGTGGGCGGCCACCCGGGCCCGGATCGCGGACGCCTCCAGCGCGGCGGGCGGGATCGGACCGGCCAGGCCGAGCCCGTTGCGCTCGGGCACGAGGTAGACCGGGCGGGCGCCGCTGATGGCCAGCGCGTGCTGGACCGACTTGTGGCAGTTGCGGTCCACGAGGACGGTGTCGTCGCGGGCGATGGCGTGGTGGCCGACGATGCGGTTGGCCGTGGAGTTGCCGTTGACCACGAAGAACGTGCGGTCGGCGCCGAAGACGCGGGCGGCGTTGCGCTCGGCCTCGCCGATGGGGCCGGTGTGGTCGAGCGGCGACCCCAGCTCGGTGACCGAGATGGACAGGTCGGTGCGCAGCAGCCGCTCGCCGTAGAAGTCGAAGAACGCCCGGCCCACAGGCGACTTGAGGAACGCCACGCCGCCGGCGTGCGCCGGGGTGTGCCAGGAGTAACGGTGGTGGTCCTGCAGCCGCCGCAGGGCGCCGAAGAAGGGCGGGAGGATCTTCTCGGCGTACTGGTCGGCGGCGTGGGCGATGCGCCCGGCGATGAACTGCGGGGTGTCCTCCAGGGGGTAGACATAGCCCTGGATGACCTCGTAGACCCACAGCGGGAGCTCCTGCTCCTGGGTCATCAGGAAGACGGGCAGCGCGCGGAACCGTTTGGCGACCGCGCCCAGCAGCTCTTCGGCTCCCGGCGCGTCCCATGACGCCAGCACCGCCGTGAGCGAGGCGTCCGAGCCGACCACCGCGAGGGCGTCGTGGGCCCGGTGGGTCCAGCGCACGTGGAGCCCGAGCTCGTCCATCGCGGCGCAGACGCGGCGGATCTGCTCGGCGAGTGCCGAGTCGGCGTCGGGACGTTCGGTGACGGCGGCCAGAACCGTTCGCTCCATGCGGCACTCCGTGGTCGGGGGGAAAGGCCACTCATCATGGTAACGGTCTGCTGTCGAATGGCAACTTTAGGTAATGAAGGAGGCGGGGGAGACGGCGAGGAGCTGGGCGGGGAGCCGATACCCTGGGTAGGTCATGAATCTGGTCAATCTTGAGTCGGTCTCCCACGCCTACGGGCCCAAACCGCTCCTCAGCGACGTCTCCCTGGGCATCGAGGCCGGGGAGCGCATCGGCGTCGTCGGACGCAACGGAGGCGGCAAGACGACCCTGATGTCGGTGATCGCGGGGGAGGTGCGGCCCGACAGCGGACGGGTCACGCACACCCGCAACCTCCGGATCGGGTTCCTGTCGCAGCACGACGCGCTCGACCCGGCCGCCACCATAGGCGAGATCGTGCTGGGCGAGCTGGCCGAGCACGAGTGGGCGGGCGACCAGGCGATCCGTGAGATCCTCGCCAACCTGATCGGCGACCTCGACCTCGGCTCCAGGACCGCGGACCTGTCGGGCGGCGAGCGCAGGCGCACCGCGCTGGCCAAGCTGCTCATCGACGACCACGACCTGATCATGCTGGACGAGCCCACCAACCACCTCGACATCGAGGCCATCGCCTGGCTCGCCGCGCACCTGTCGGCCCGCAAGAGCGCCCTGCTGGTGGTGACGCACGACCGGTGGTTCCTCGACGCGGTCTCCACCCGCACCTGGGAGGTCGTGGACGGGCGCGTCGAGCGCTACGAGGGCGGTTACGCGGCCTACGTCCTCGCCAAGGCCGAGCGGGCGCGCATCGCCCAGGCCGCCGAGGAACGCCGCCAGAACCTCATGCGTAAGGAGATCGCCTGGCTGCGGCGCGGCCCGCCCGCCCGTACGTCCAAGCCGAAGTTCCGCGTCGAGGCCGCACAGGCCCTCATCGCGAACGAGCCCCCGGCGCGCGAGACCGTCGAGCTGATGCGCTTCGCCGCGGCCAGGCTCGGCAAGACGGTGTACGACCTGGAGGACGTCACCCTGCACGCCGGCGGCCCGGGGAGCGGACCGCTGGTGCTGGACCGGTGCACGTGGCAGTTCGGGCCCGGCGACCGCATCGGGCTGATCGGCGTCAACGGCTCCGGCAAGTCGTCGGTGCTGCGCCTGCTCGCCGACACGGTCCAGCCCGACTCCGGCCGCGTCGTCAGGGGCCGCACCGTACGCCTCGCGCATCTGTCGCAGGAGCTCACGGAGCTGGACCCGGCGCGACGGGTGCTGGAGTCGGTCGAGGAGGTGCGCAAATACCTCCAGCTCGGCAAGAAGGAGTGGTCGGCCTCCCAGTTGCTCGAACGGCTCGGCTTCAAGGGCGACGCGCAGTGGAAGGTGATCGGCGACCTGTCCGGCGGCGAGCGCCGGCGGCTGCAGCTCCTCAGGCTCCTCATGGACGACCCCAACGTCCTGCTGCTCGACGAGCCCACCAACGACCTCGACATCGAGACGCTCAACGAGCTTGAAGACCTGCTCGACGGCTGGCCCGGCACGCTCGTCCTGGTCAGCCACGACCGCTACTTCCTGGAGCGCGTCACCGATCGGTGCGTGGCGCTGCTGGGCGACGGGCGGCTGTCGCTGCTGCCCGGAGGCGTGGACGAATACCTCGAACGGCGGGCGGCGGGCACCGCGCTGACCGCCCGGGTGGCGGGCGGCGCCCAGGCGCCGGCTTCCGCCCCGGCGTCGCCGGAGAGCGGAGGCGCCACGGCGACCGGCGAGCTGTCGGCCAAGGAGGAGCGCGAGCTGCGCAAGGAGCTCAACCGGCTCGAACGCCAGCTCGACAAGCTGGCCGGGCAGGAGGAGCGGCTGCACGCGGCCATGGCGGAGGCGGCCAGCGACTACGCCAGGCTCGGCGCTCTGGACGGCGAGCTCCGGGAGATCACGGCGCAGAAGGACGCGATCGAGTCGGAGTGGCTCGAACTCGCCGACCGTCTCGGCGACTGACCCTGTGCCGGCCGGCCCCAGGGAGGGGCCGTGCCAGAGGTCTGCCCACGTCAAGGGGAGGGATACCAGGCGCGCGGCCGGGGTAAGGGGCCGCTGGGACGTGGGGTGAAGGCGGGGCCCCTTGAGCGAGGGGCGCCCGGCGTGAGCGGTGCCGACCCCCCGACGTCAGCGAAGGGGATGAGGCGGCGTTGGACGGGGTCAGCCGGGGGAGTCGAACGGGGCCAGCAGGGTCCGGAGCAGTGAGGCGAGCGTCCGCTGGTCGGCCGCCCCCAGCCCGGACAGCAGTTCGTGCTCCCGCCGCAGCAGGTCGGCGAAGGCCGCGTCCACCCGGGAGAGCCCCGTGTCCGTGAGGGACACGAGGACGCCGCGCCGGTCCTCGGGGTCGGGCCGGCGTCGTACGAGGCCGGCCTGGGCGAGGCGGTCGATGCGGTTGGTCATGGTCCCAGAGGTGACCAGGGTGGCCCGGAGCAGGGTGCCCGGGCTCAGTTCGTACGGCTTGCCGGCCCGGCGCAGCGCGGTGAGCACGTCGAACTCCCACGGTTCGAGGTCGTGCTCGGCGAAGGCCGCCCGCCGCGCCCGGTCGAGATGCTTGGCGAGACGGGACACTCTGGAGAGCACCTGGAGCGGCTCGACGTCGAGGTCGGGGCGTTCCGTCCGCCAAGCGGCGACGAGGCGATCGACCTCGTCCCTAGCTTCCTCCGTCATGACACAAGTGTACTGTCTTGACATCGAGATATCTCTCTCGATATCAATTATCTTCATGTCAAGAGATATGTGGGACCCGGTGGCCTACGCGGTGTACGCCGACGAGCGTTCCCGGCCGTTCATCGAGCTCATCTCCAGGGTGGGGGCGGTCGATCCCGATTATGTCGTGGACGCCGGCTGCGGCAGCGGCGAACTCACCGCAGAGTTGGCCACCCGGTGGCCGAGGGCGACCGTCGAGGGCTTCGACTCCTCGCCCGCCATGATCACCAAGGCTCGCGGCCTCGGCACGTCCGTACGGTTCGCCGTCGCCGACGCCGAGACCTGGCGGCCCGACCGGCCCGTGGACGTGATCGTCTCGAACGCCCTCCTCCAGTGGGTGCCCGGCCACCGCGCGGTGCTCGAACACTGGATGGAGGCGCTGGCCGCGGGCGGCTGGCTGGCGTTCCAGGTGCCGGGCAACTACGACGCCCCGAGCCATGTCGCCATCCGGGAGCTGTGCGCCTCGCGCGCCTGGTCGGACAAGCTCGGCGACTACCAGCGGCTCGCCGAGGTGGACGACGCCCTCGGCTACTGTGACCTGCTCAACCAGGGCGGTACGCAGGTGGACGCCTGGGAGACGACATACGTGCACGTGCTGAAGGGCGAGAACCCCGTGCTGGACTGGGTGTCGGGCACGGCCCTGCGCCCCATACTCGACCGGCTGGACCACGGCGACCAGCGGCGCTTCAAGTCCGACCTCGGCGAGCTGCTGGCGCAGGCGTATCCGGCGAGGACGTACGGCACGCTGTTCCCGTTCCGCCGCGTCTTCGTGGTGGCGCAGAAATGATCACGGGGCTGCACCACGTCCAGCTGGCCGCGCCGGTCGGCAGCGAGCCGCTGCTCAGGGAGTTCTACGCGGGGGTGCTCGGCCTGCGCGAGGTGCCCAAGCCGCCGGAGCTGGCCGCCCGCGGCGGCGTCTGGTTCCGGGGCGAGGGCGTGGAGGTGCATCTGGGCGTCGAACGGGACTTCAGGCCGGCGCGCAAGGCGCATCCCGCCTTCCTGGTGGACGACGTGGACGCCTTCGCCGCCGCGATCCCCGGGGCCGTGCCCGACGACCTCCTGCCGGGCTACCGCCGGGTCTACGTCGCCGACCCGGTCGGGAACAGGATCGAGCTGCTGCAACCACGGTGATGTTCACCTAAGGGTGGCAGAATTGTCCTAAATCGGACTTTTGTGAGGTGCAGTGGGCATCGAGATCGAGGACAAGTTCGACGTTCCGCGGGATTACGCACTTCCCGACCTGAACGACCTCGCCACCGACGTCATCGGGCCGAAGAGTTACCAGCTCGTGGCGCTCTACTATGACACCCCCGACCTGCGGCTGGCCGCCAGAGGCGTGACGCTCAGACGGCGAAGAGGCGGCGACGACGCCGGCTGGCATCTCAAGCTGCCCAAGGCCAAGGGCGTACGACAGGAGATCGCCGTGCCGCTCACCCGGACCACCAGGGCCGTCCCCCCGGAGCTGGCCGAGCTGGTCCGCGCCTACACCCGCGGCGCCGAGCTGGAGGTGGTCGCCGAGCTGGACACCCGCAGGAGCGTCACCGTCCTGCGCGACGGCGAGACCCGGCTGCTGGAGCTCGCCGACGACAACGTCAAGGCCATCGACCGCCGCGAGGGCGGCCGGGTCCTGCGCTGGCGCGAGGTCGAGGCCGAGCTGATCGACGAAAACCAGCGGACGCTGCTGGCCAAGGTCGGCAAGCGGCTGAGGAAGTCCGGCGCCGAGCCGTCAGGGGCCGCCAGCAAGCTCGCGAAGCTGCTCAGGCCGGCCCCGCCGCCCCTGGCCCGCTGCGAGCCCGACTCGGCGGGCGAGGTCGTGCTCGCCTACCTCGCGAGCCAGGTCGACGCCCTCCTCTCCCAGGACCCCCGGGTACGCCGCGCCGAGGACGACGCCGTCCACCAGATGCGCGTGGCCTGCCGGCGGCTGCGCAGCGCGCTCAAGGCGTTCAAGACCGTGGTCACCGGCACCGAGCAGGTCCAGGACGAGCTGCGCCGGCTCGGCGACGTGCTCGGCGAGGCCCGCGACCTGGAGGTCATCAGGGCCAGGTTCGGCGAGAGGCTGGCCGGGCTGCCGCCCGGGCTGGTCGTCGGCCCCGTACAGGAGCGCCTCGGCGCCGACCTGCTCGCCCGCGAGCGGGACGCGTACGAGCGAATCAAGGACACCCTCAGCGGCGAGCGCTACTACACCCTGCTGAACGACCTCGACGCGCTGCTCGCCGGCCCGAGCCTCGGCAAGGCCGCGCCCAAGCCCGCGAAGGAGCGGCTCGCCGCCATCGCGGCGGACAACTGGAGCCGGGTGACCAAGGCGTACGACCGGGCCAGGACCGTCGAGGACCCGGAGCGCCGCGAGACCGCCATGCATGACGTGCGCAAGGCGGCCAAACGCGCCCGTTACACCGCCGAGGCGCTCCGGCCCACCCTCGGCAAGGACATGGTCAAGCTCGCCGGGCGGGCCGAGGACATCCAGGAGGTCCTGGGGGCGCACCAGGACGGCGTGGTCGCGCAGGAGACGCTGATCGAGGAGGCGGAGCGCGCCCGGCGGGCGGGCGAGGACACCTTCACGTACGGGCTGCTCGTCGGGATCGAGCGCGACCTCGCCGCGCGGGCGCACGACGACTTCCCGGAGGTGTGGGCGGAGACGGTCAAGGCGGTGGAGAAGCTGCTGTGACCGGGTGGCGTTCGACGCCGACGACCCGGTCGCCCACCCGGTGCAGCACGGCGAACGCGCCCTTGCGGAGGTTGATCTCCTTGCCGGTGAGGGCATGGAGCAGTCCGGGCAGCACCTTGCCGTGGCTGCACACGGCCGCGGGGACGGTGAGCTCGCGCACCAGGACAGGCGTCTTGCGCGGGTCCTGGCCCTCCTCGCTGAGCAGCGGATCCAGCAGGATCTCGCCTCCGTACGGCTCCAGCGTCTGCACGCAGCGCGCGCTCGGCGAGCTCATCAGCAGCTCCGGCCGGTAGGCGGGCAGCGCCGTGGCCAGGGTGGCGGCCTGGCGCCGCCCGCCGGCGTCGAGCGGGCGGCGCTCGTCGTCGCCGTCCCACTCGGCGCGGGAGCCGGCTGTGGCGTGCCGGACGAGCACGAGGGGCACGGTCTCCAGCGGCGCGTCGGCCAGGCGGCGCACCAGCCCGGCGTCCCACCCGTACGTCAGCAGCGCCCCGGCCTCCTCCACCGGCAGCCAGCGCAGCTCGTCGACCTCCTCGCCGGGCGTGAAGCCGTCGTCGGCGACCACGCGCGCGGTCCAGTAGTCGACCCGCTTGAGCCGGCCCCGTACGAGGTAGTGGACGGGTGGCAGGGCGCGGCCGAGCGTGACCGTGAGGCCGGTCTCCTCGCGGACCTCGCGCAGCGCGGCGGCGACGACGTGCTCGCCGGGTTCGAGCTTGCCCTTGGGGAGGGTCCAGTCGCCGTAGGCGGGGCGGTGGATGACGGCGACCTCGGGACGGCTCGCCGGCCCCCGCCAGACCACGGCTCCGGCGGCCCGGAGCAGGTCAGTCGTCAACGGTCCTCCATCGCCTGGTGCTGATGAGGTGGGTCTGGAGGTCCTCGCCGGGCCGGCGGGTCCAGGAGCCGTCGGGGCCCAGCCACCATGTGCTCGTCGTCTCGGCCATGGCGAGGTCCATCAGCTCGACGAGGTACGCCTTGTGCTGCTGCGAGGTCACCTTGACCAGGGCCTCGACGCGGCGGTCGAGGTTGCGGCGCATGAGGTCGGCGCTGCCGATCCAGATCTCCGGCCGCCGCCCGAGCCCGAACTCGTAGACGCGGGAGTGCTCCAGGAACCGCCCCAGGACCGACCGGACGCGGATGTTCTCCGACAGGCCGGGAACTCCGGGACGGAGCGAGCAGACGCCACGTACCCAGAGATCGACCGGCACCCCGGCTCGCGAGGCCCGGTAGAGCGCGTCGATGATCGGCTCGTCGACCAGCGAGTTGGTCTTGATCCGGATGCGGGCGGGCCGCCCGGCCTGCTGGTGGGCGATCTCCCGCTCGATCCTGGCCACCAGGCCGCTGCGCATGGAGTGGGGGGCGACGAGCAGGCGGCGGTAGGCGGTCTGGTTGGAGTAGCCGGTCAGGTGGATGAACAGGTCGGTGACGTCCTCGCCGACCAGCGGGTCGGCGGTGAGCAGGCCGAAGTCCTCGTACTGGCGGGCGGTCTTGGGGTTGTAGTTGCCGGTGCCGATGTGGCAGTAGCGGCGCAGCTCGCCGGAGGGCTCCTGACGGACGACCAGGGCCAGCTTGCAGTGGGTCTTCAGCCCGACCATGCCGTAGACGACGTGGCAGCCGGCCCGCTCCAGCTTGCGCGCCCAGGAGATGTTGGCGTGCTCGTCGAACCTGGCCTTGATCTCCACGACCACGACGACCTGCTTGCCCGCCTCGGCGGCGTCGATGAGCGCGTCGACGATGGGGGACTCGCCGCTGGTGCGGTAGAGGGTCTGCTTGATCGCCAGGACGCGCGGGTCGGCGGCGGCCACCTCGATGAAGCGCTGGACGCTCGTGGCGAAGGAGTCGTACGGGTGGTGCAGCAGGACGTCGCGCTCGCGCAGCGTGGTGAAGATGTCGTCCTCGGCGCTGACGGCCTCGGCAGGCACGAACGGGCGGTAGCAGAGCTCGCCGCGTTCGAGGTCGGCGATGGCGTGCAGGCCCGACAGGTCGAGCGGTCCCGGCAGCCGGTAGATCTCGTGCGGGGCCAGCTCCAGCTCCTCCACGAGCAGGGCCAGCACCTCGGGCGTGATCGTCTCCTCGACCTCCAGCCGCACCGGCGGGCCGAAGCGCCGCTTGAGCAGCTCCTTCTCCAGGGCCTGCATGAGGTTCTCGGTGACGTCCTCGTCGACGTCGAGGTCCTCGTTCCTGGTGACGCGGAAGACGTGGTGCTGGAGGATCTCCATGCCCTTGAAGAGCTGGCCCAGGTGGGCCGCGATGACGTCCTCCAGCGGGACGAAACGGTCCTTCGACGCCAGGATGAACCGGGGGAGCTGCGAGGGCACCTTGACCCGGGCGAAGACCGTGTGGTCGTTGGCCGGGTTGCGGACCAGGACGGCCAGGTTGAGGCTGAGGCCCGAGATGTAGGGGAACGGGTGCGCGGGGTCCACCGCCAGCGGCGTGAGCACCGGCCGGATGCGCTCCCTGAACAGCTTGCGCAGCTCGGTGCGCTCCTCGCGGTCGAGGTCGTCCCAGCGGACGATCTCGATGCCCTCGCCGGCGAGCTGCGGGCAGATCTTGTCGTGGAAGACGGCGGCGTGCCGCCGGGCCAGCGCCTCGGCGACGCCGGCGATGCGGATCAGCTCCTCGCGGGGCTTGAGTCCGCTCTTGGTGCGCAGCAGCAACCCGGTGGCCATCCGCCGTTTGAGCCCGGCGACCCGGACACGGAAGAACTCGTCCAGGTTGCTCGCGAAGATGGCGAGGAAACGCACCCGCTCCAGCAGGGGGAGAGCGGAGTCCTCCGCCAGTTCGAGCACGCGCTCATTGAACTGGAGCCAGCTCTCCTCCCGGTTGAGGAAGCGTTCCTGCGGTAGCGGCAGATCGTTGGCAGGAGACACCGGTTCTGCGGACATATGGCGTATATTGCCCCGTTCGGTTGAACATCACGTTAACGGCGCCGCAACGCTCGTTTCCGCTGATCAGCGCCCTCTTCCTCCTATGGTCACCCACGGCTGCCGTTCCGTTCAACCCGTCACTCCGACTGATCTACCTGTTCGAGACGCGCGGCCCGCTCGGCGAGCTTGGCCTCCCGCTGGCGGATCTTGTCCTCGCGCTCGCGGGCCTTCTCCGCCTCCTTGAGCAGCCGCTCGCGCTCCTTCAGCTCGCGGACCCGGGCTTTCTCGGCCTCCTTCAGCTCGCGCTGGCGGACCTTCTCGGCCTCCTTCAGCTCGCGCTCGCGGGCCTTCTCCAGCTCGCGCAGCTCCTTCTCGCTGCTCGGGCGGGGCTTCGGCGGGGCGGTGTCGCGCGCCCGGGTGACGGCGCTGATGGCCGGCTGGGGGTTGAGCCCTCTCAGACCGTTCCAGGCCAGGTTGACCAGGTGGGCCGCGACCTCCTCGCGGCCCGGCTTGCGTACCTCCAGCCACCACTGCCCGGTCAGCGCGACCATGCCGACCAGCATCTGGGCGTACATGGGGGCGGACTTGGGGTCGTAGCCCCTGGCCGCGAACTCGTCGGCGAGGACGTCCTCGACCTGGCTGGCGATCTCACTGATCAGGCTCGCGAAGGTGCCGGTGCCCGAGGCGGCGTGCGAGTCGCGGACCAGGATGCGGAAGCCCTCGCTGCTCTCCTCGATGTACTGGAGCAGCGCGAGGGCGGCCCGTTCGACCTTGATCAGGGAGTGGGAGGCCGCCAGCGCCTCGGTGATCATCGTGAGCAGCTTCTGCATCTCGCGGTCGACGACCACCGCGTAGACGCCTTCCTTGCCGCCGAAGTGCTCGTAGACGACGGGCTTGGACACCTGCGCGGTGGCCGCGATCTCCTCGATGGAGGTCCCGTCGAACCCCTTCTCCGCGAAGAGGGTGCGGCTGATGCGGATCAGCTGCTCTCGTCGCTCGCTACCGGACATGCGCCTGCGAGGTCGGGGTTCGGTCACAGGTTCCATAATGACGGCCACGCTCCCGTGGCCGCTCATCGGATGTTCCTCGTCAGGCAATCCGCTTCGCCGCCAGGCGCTCAGGGGTCGGCCAGCGCACGTCGTGGACCCAGCCGAGCCGCTCGAAGATCCTGATCAGGCCGGCGCTCAGGTCGATCTGGCCCTTGAGCGCGCCGTGGCGGGCGCAGGTCGGGTCGGAGTGGTGCAGGTTGTGCCAGGACTCGCCGAAGGACGGGATGGCCAGCCACCACACGTTGCGGGACTTGTCACGCACCTGGAAGTCCTCCTCGCCGAAGACGTGGCAGATGGAGTTGATGGACCAGGTCACGTGGTGCAGCAGGCCGATGCGGATCAGGGAGCCCCAGAAGAAAGCGGTCACCGCGCCCTGCCAGGACCAGGTGACGAGGCCGCCGAGCACCGCGGGCAGCAGGATCGAGGTGAGGGCGAGCGGGCCGAACCACTTGTGCAGCTTCATCACGTCCGGGTCCTTGCACAGGTCCGGGGCGTACTTCTCGCGGTTGGTGCGCTCGCTCTCGAACAGCCAGCCCATATGGGCGTAGAGCAGGCCCTTGGCCATGTTCTTGAAGCCGGGGCCGAAGCGCCACGGCGAGTGCGGGTCGCCCTCCTTGTCGGAGAACTTGTGGTGCTTGCGGTGGGTGGCCACCCAGTCGAGCACGGACATCTCCAGCGACAGGCTGCCGGCGATGCCCATGGCGATCTTCAGCGGCCGCTTGGCCTTGAACGAGCCGTGCGTGAAGTAGCGGTGCAGGCCCACGGTGACGCCGAGGCCGGAGACGACGTAGAAGACGAAGGCGATGATGACGTCCGTCCAGCCGAGACCCCATCCCCAGGCGAACGGCACGGCCGCGGCGACCGCGACGATGGGGAGCCCGACGACCAGGCCGAAGGTGACGAGTTCGGCGCGGGATTTCGGCTCGGGTTCGAAGTCCGGCTTGGGTGCGGGGGCGGGGCGTTCGGCGACAACGGTCATGGGCGACCTCCAACAGCATGTATGGGGAGAATGTCCGGGCTACGCAACCGTAACCTACGCCATCGTAGGTTAGGAAGTCCTGTTGCGCGCATGGCGGAGAAGTGACGCTCTTCCCCATAAGGTGGGTGGGAATCATCGCTTGTGGCGGTTGGCACGTTCTGTTATGAGAAGCGGCCCTGATACCTGCGCGGATGGTCATTCGCGGCGCGGGACCCGGTCAGGGCTCGGTATCGTAGGAGTGTGTCGGACGCCACGTGTCCGATCTGTCCCGGATCGTCTAATCGGCAGGACAAGTGGTTTTGGTCCACTTTGTAGGGGTTCGAGTCCTCTTCCGGGAGCTTTGAGGCAAGACCCGGCGAGATTGTCCGGGGGGCGGACAGGTATCCTCACGGTGTCGGGAGGGTAGCGGTGCGGTAGTCATAGAAGAGCCGTACCAATGGCCCTGATCGTCCAGTCACAGGGAGCCTCAGTCCGTGAGTGTGCCGCGCCCGGCAGCCGTCATCGTCCTCGCCGCGGGCGAGGGCACCCGGATGAAGAGCCAGACCCCGAAAGTCCTGCACGAGCTGTGCGGCCGCGCCTTGGTCGACCACATGCTCGCCGCCGCCCGTGAGCTCGGTCCCGAGCGGCTCGTCGTCGTCATCGGCCACGCGCTGGAGCAGGTCGGCGGCCATCTGGCGGCCCACAGCCCCGACGCGCGCGCCGTCGTCCAGCGTGAGCAGCGGGGCACCGGCCACGCGGTACGCACCGTGCTGGAGGAGCTGGGCACCATCCCCGGCACGGTCCTCGTCACCTACGGCGACGTGCCTCTCCTGCGCACCCAGACCCTCGCCGCGCTGCTCGAACGGCACGCCGCCGACGGCAACGCGGTCACCGTCCTCACCGCCGAGGTGCCCGACCCGACCGGCTACGGCCGGATCGTCCGCGACGAGTCGGGGGCGGTCCTCGGGATCGTCGAGGAGAAGGACGCCACGCCCGAGCAGCGGGCGATCAAGGAAATGAACTCCGGCATCTACGCCTTCGACGGCGAGCTGCTCGCCGACGCCGTCAAGCGCGTGTCCACCGACAACGCCCAGGGCGAGGAATACCTCACCGACGTCCTCGCCATCCTGCGCGGCGACGGCCACCGGGTCGGCGCCTGCGCCGCCGGCGACCACGTCGAGGTCGAGGGCGTCAACGACCGGGTGCAGCTCGCCGCCGCCCGCCAGGTGCTCAACCGGCGCCTGCTGGAGGACCACATGCGCGCCGGGGTCACCATCGTCGACCCCGGCAGCACCTGGATCGACGTCGGCGTGCGGATCGCGGCCGACGCCGTCATCCACCCCGGCACCCAGCTCCACGGCGAGACCGTCATCGAGGCCGGCGCCGAGGTCGGCCCCGCCACCACGCTCACCGGCACCCGCGTCGGCGAGCGGGCGGTCGTCCGCAACGCCGTCTGCGACCACGCCGACATCGGCCCCGAGGCCAACGTCGGCCCCTACGCCTATCTGCGGCCCGGCACCGTGCTCAAGCACAAGGCCAAGGCCGGCACCTTCGTCGAGACGAAGAACACCACCGTGGGCGAACGCTCCAAGGTGCCGCACCTCACCTACGCCGGCGACGCCACGATCGGCGACGACGTCAACATCGGCGCGTCCACCGTCTTCGTCAACTACGACGGGGTCAACAAGAGCCACACCACCGTGCGCGACGGTGCCTTCGTCGGCTGTGACACCATGCTCGTCGCCCCGGTGACCGTCGGCGACGGCGCCTACACCGCGGCGGGCTCGGTGATCATCGACGACGTTCCCCCCGGAGCCATCGGGGTGGCGCGAGCGCGACAGCGCAACATCGAGAAATGGGTCTTGCGCAGGCGCGCGGGCACCAAGTCGGCCGCGGCCGCCGAGCGTGCGCTGGCGGAGCGAGAGCAGCAGGAGAATCAGCAGTGACCAGCATCAAATCGCCCGGCGAGAAGAACCTCATGCTCTTCTCCGGCCGGGCCCACCCGGAGCTGGCCGAGGAGATCGCCCGGCACGTGGGCGTCTCCCTCACCCCCACCAAACTCATCGACTTCGCCAACGGCGAGATCTACGCCCGCTACCTCGAGTCGGTGCGCGGCTGCGACGCCTTCGTGATCCAGAGCCACACCGTCCCGATCAACCAGTGGATCATGGAGCAGCTGATCATGGTGGACGCGCTCAAGCGCGCCTCCGCCAAGCGCATCACCGTGGTCATGCCCTTCTACGGCTACGCCCGCCAGGACAAGAAAGGCCGCGGGCGCGAGCCGATCACCGCCCGTCTCATCGCCGACATGTTCAAGACCGCGGGCGCCGACCGGCTCATGTCGATCGACCTGCACACCTCGCAGATCCAGGGCTTCTTCGACGGCCCGGTCGACCACCTGTTCGCCATGCCGGTCCTGGAGAACTACCTCAAGAACAAGCTCGACCTGGACAACACCACCATCGTCTCGCCCGACACCGGCCGGGTGCGGCTGTCGGAGCGCTGGGCCGACACGCTCGGCACCCCGTTGGCGTTCATCCACAAGCGCCGCGACCTCGACGTGGCCAACCAGGTCAAGGTCAGTGAGGTCGTCGGCCGCGTACGCGGGCGCACCTGCGTGCTCATCGACGACATGATCGACACCGCGGGCACCATCTGCAAGGCCGCCGACGCGCTCTACGAGCAGGGCGCCACCAACGTGGTCGTCGCCGCCACCCACGCGGTCTTCTCCGACCCCGCCGTGGACCGGCTGAAGAACTCCCGCATCAGCGAGGTCGTCGTCACCAACACGCTGCCGTTGTCGCAGGCCGCCAGGTTCGACAAGCTGACGGTGCTGTCCATCGCCCCGCTGATCGCGCGGGCCATCACGGAGGTCTTCAAGGACGGCTCGGTCACGAGTCTGTTCGAGGGTGACACCTGAGCCCTATAAACTGAATTGGTTGCGCTCGTAACGCCTTCCGCTAGGGCGGGTGAGGGTGAGCGCAGACGACCGATTCCCCACTGCATCCCTAGGAGATGTCGTGTCCGAAGTACGTATCGCCGCCGAGCCCCGCACCACGTTCGGCAAGGGCGCGGCCCGCAAGATCCGCCGCGCCGACAAGGTGCCCGCAGTCCTCTACGGGCACGGCATCGAGCCCAAGCACCTCACCCTGCCCGGCCACGAGGTCCTGCTCGCGCTCCGCACGGCCAACGTGCTCATCCGGCTCCAGGGCGAGGGCGTGGACGAGCTCGCGCTGCCCAAGGGCGTCCAGCGTGACCCGATCAAGGGCTTCGTCGAGCACGTCGACCTGCTGCTGGTCAAGCGCGGCGAGAAGGTGACCGTCGAGATCCCGGTCACCACCGTCGGCGACGTCAACAGCGAGGGCCTGCTCGACCTGCAGCTCACCGCCCTGCCGGTCGAGGCCGAGGCCACGAACATCCCGACCGGCGTCGAGGTCGACGTCGAGGGCATGGAGGTCGGCGCCTCCGTGACCGCCGGCGAGCTCAAGCTGCCGGAGGGCTCCTCCCTCGCCACCGACGCCGAGACGGTCGTCGTCCAGGTCATCGCCAAGCCGACCGAGGCCGTCGAGGAGGCCGAGGGCGAGGCCGCCGAGGGTGAGACGGCCGCGGCCGCCGCCGAGGGCGAGAGCGCCGAGGCCACCGCCGCCGAGTAACGGGTTTCCTTCGAGAACGGGGCGGCCGCATCCGAGCCGTCCCGTTCCGCTATAAGGGGTGCATATGGACCGCTGGCTGATCGCCGGCCTGGGCAACCCGGGGCCCGAATACGCGGGCAACCGGCACAACGCCGGCTTCATGGTGCTCGACGAGCTGGCCGCCCGGGCGGGCGGGCGGTTCAAGGCGCACAAGAGCCGGGCCGAGGTGTGCGAGACCCGCGCCGCCATCCTGGCCAAGCCGCTGACCTACATGAACCTGTCCGGCGGGCCGGTCAAGGTGCTGTCCGACTTCTACAAGATCGGCCCCGAGCGGCTGATCGTCGTCCACGACGAGCTGGACGTCCCCTACGGCGCGCTGCGCGCCAAGCTGGGCGGCGGCGACAACGGCCACAACGGCCTGAAGTCGATCACGAAGGTGCTCGGCACCCGCGACTACCTGCGGGTGCGCTTCGGCATCGGGCGCCCGCCCGGCCGCATGGACCCCGCCGCCTTCGTGCTGAAGGACTTCGCCACCGTCGAGCGCAAGGACCTCCCCTTCCTGGTGGACCGGGCGGCCGACGTCGTGGAGTCGCTCATGGCCCACGGCCTGGAGGTCACCCAGAACGAGTTCCATCGGGCTGATCTGCACATATCCGGCCCTCCACGCTGATCCCCGCATAGGGTCGTTCGCCGGACCGCCGTCCTCCGCACCGCTACCATCTGTGACTGTCCGTTGCAGAATGGTCACCCGGAGGAAGTGCGTTGCGCGGCCATGGTGAGAGTCTCATGACCGTCGGCTCCGGTCACGTCGTCTCGCGGCGGGGCGGCCCGCGCGAGCCGGCCTGGGTGCACGCCTACCGGATCAAGGCCGTGGTGGCCGATCTGTGCGGCGCGGGCATCGGGGCCGCGGTGGCCTTCACGGTGCGGTTCGGGGGGTTCACCCCCTATGTGTTGCCGTACGTGCTGGTGAGCCTGGCGCTGCCGATCGTCTGGACGCTCGCGGTGGCGCTGCACCGGGCGTACGAGCCGCGCCTGGTCGGCGTCGGCTCCGAGGAGTTCCGCCGCGTCCTGCAGTCCGGCCTCACCCTCACCGCCGGCACCGCCATCGGCTCCTACGCGACCAAGACCGACGTCGCCCGCGGCTACGTGGTCCTCGCGCTGCCCCTGGTCACCCTCTTCTCCCTCCTCTTCAGGTACGCCCTGCGCCGCGGCCTGCACCGGTGCCGCGCGGTCGGCGGCTGCATGCGCAAGGTGGTCGCCGTCGGGCACGCCGCGTCGGTCGCCGAGCTGGTCGCGCTGTTCCGCGCCGAGCCCTACCACGGCCTTCACGTGGTGGCCGCCTGCCTGCCCGAGGGCGTGCCCGGCGAGCGGGTGGCCGAGGTGCCGGTCGCCGGCGACCTCAGCGACGTGCCGATCGCGGTCGACCAGTTCGACGCCGACACCGTGGCCGTGCTGGCCTGCCCCGAGATGGACGGCGAGGCGCTGCGCAGGCTGGCCTGGCGGCTGGAGCGCACCCGCACCGAGCTGGTCGTCGCCCCCGCGCTCATGGACGTCGCCGGGCCGCGCACCACGATCCGCCCGGCCGCCGGGCTGCCCCTGCTGCACGTCGAGCATCCCGAGCTGGCCGGGCTGCGGCAACTGCTCAAGAACGTCTTCGACCGCCTGGTGGCCGCGGCCCTGCTGGTGCTGCTGGCCCCGCTCATGGCCGGTCTCGCGATCGCGGTCCGGGCCACCAGCCCGGGTCCCGCGCTGTTCCGGCAGACCCGGGTGGGCCGGGGCGGGCGGCTGTTCACGATACTGAAGTTCCGCACCATGCGGCGGGGCGCCGAGCAGCAGAAGATCACGCTGGTGAGCGACCGTGAGGGGCTGCTGTTCAAGGTCCGCAACGACCCGCGGGTGACGCCGTTCGGCGTCCGCATGCGCCGCCACTCGCTCGACGAGCTGCCGCAGCTCATCAACGTCGTGCTCGGCCACATGTCGCTCGTGGGGCCGCGTCCTCCGCTGCCCGAGGAGGTTGCGCGTTATGGTGACGACGTGCGGCGACGGCTGCTCGTCCGGCCCGGGCTCACGGGGCTGTGGCAAGTAAGTGGTAGATCTGACCTATCGTGGGAGGAATCGGTCCGGCTGGACCTGCGTTACGTGGAGAACTGGTCCCTCACCCTGGACCTGCAGATCCTGTGGAAAACCTGGTCGGCCGTCGCCCGCGGGCAAGGAGCATATTGATGACGATTCGCGACGACCACGCCGTCGCCGCCGACCTGGCGAACGAGGCAGGCGAGAGGCTGCTGCAGGTTCGCCGGCGCATGGGCTTCGACGACGCGGCCGCGCTGAAGGCCGAGGGCGACCGCAGCTCCCACGTCTTCCTCATGGAGGCGCTGGCCCGGCTGCGGCCGAGCGACAGCGTCCTGTCGGAGGAGGCCACCCGCGAGGAGCGGCTCGACCCGCGCCGCCTGTCCGCCGAGCGGGTGTGGATCGTCGACCCGCTCGACGGCACCCGCGAGTTCTCGGAGGAGGGGCGCGCCGACTGGGCCGTGCACGTGGCGCTCTGGGAGCGCGGACGGCTCGCGGCGGGCGCCGTGGCGCTGCCCGCGCAGGGCCGTACGCTCACCACCGCCGAGCCGCCCAAGCTGCCGTCGTCCGCCGGCGGGCGCTTCCGCATCGCGGTCAGCCGCACCCGCCCGCCGGAGTTCGTCCAGAAGCTCGCCTATCTCGTCGGCGCCGATCTGGTGCCGATCGGCTCGGCCGGGGCCAAGATCTCCGCCGTGCTCACCGGTGAGGTGGAGGCGTACGTGCACGCCGGCGGCCAGTACGAATGGGACTCCGCCGCGCCGGTCGCCGTGGCGCAGGCCGCCGGAGCCCACGCGAGCCGCGTGGACGGCGCCGCGCTGGCCTACAACCAAGCCGACCCCTCACTACCAGATATTCTGGTTTCCCTACCGGAGCTGGCGGCATCCCTGCTCGCCGGGATTCGGGACCTGCACGCCTAAACCGCCGGAGGAAGCTCCCATGCTGCAGCGCGACTACACAACGTCGCAGCTCGACGTGCTCGAAGCCGAAGCGATCCACATCATGCGCGAGGTGGCGGCCGAGTTCGAGCGCCCCTGTCTGCTCTTCTCCGGTGGCAAGGACTCCATCGTCATGCTCCGCATCGCGGAGAAGGCGTTCTGGCCCGCGGCCATCCCGTTCCCCCTCATGCACGTCGACACGGGCCACAACTTCGACGAGGTCATCGACTTCCGCGACCGCCGCTCCGGCGAGCTCGGCGCGCGGCTCATCGTGGCCAGCGTCCAGGACTCGATCGACCAGGGCAGGGTCGTGGAGGACACCGGGCGGCGCGCCTCGCGCAACCGCCTGCAGACCACCACGCTGCTCGACGCGATCGAGGAGCACGAGTTCGACGCGGTCTTCGGCGGCGCCCGCCGCGACGAGGAGAAGGCCCGCGCCAAGGAGCGGGTGTTCTCCTTCCGCGACGACTTCGGCCAGTGGGACCCGAAGAACCAGCGCCCCGAGCTGTGGAACCTCTACAACGCGCGCATCCGCAAGGGCGAGCACATCCGCGTCTTCCCGCTGTCCAACTGGACCGAGCTGGACGTCTGGGACTACATCCGGCGCGAAGGCATCGAGATCCCCTCCATCTACTTCGCCCACACGCGCAAGGTGTTCGAGCGCGACGGCATGCTGCTGCCCGACTCCGAGGTGGTCCAGCGCGGCGAGGACGAGCCGCTGTTCGAGGCGGTCGTGCGCTACCGCACCGTGGGCGACATGACCTGCACCGGGGCCGTCCAGTCCCAGGCCGCCACGGTCGAGGAGATCATCGAGGAGATCGCGGCGACCCGCATCACCGAGCGCGGGGCCACCAGGGCCGACGACCGCTCGTCCGAGGCCGCCATGGAGGACCGCAAGCGAGAGGGCTACTTCTAAATGGACATTCTGCGCTTTGCCACGGCGGGAAGCGTCGACGACGGCAAGTCCACCCTCATCGGACGCCTGCTGTTCGACTCCAAGGCGATCTTCGAGGACCAGCTCGAAGCCGTCGAACGCACCTCCCGCGACCGGGGCACCGAGTACACCGACCTGTCGCTGCTCACCGACGGCCTGCGCGCCGAGCGGGAGCAGGGCATCACCATCGACGTCGCCTACCGCTACTTCGCCACGCCGCGCCGCAAGTTCATCATCGCCGACACCCCCGGCCACATCCAGTACACCCGCAACATGGTCACCGGCGCCTCCACGGCCGACCTGGCGATCATCCTCATCGACGCTCGCAAGGGCGTGCTGGAGCAGTCGCGGCGGCACGCGTTCCTGACCTCGCTGCTGCGGGTGCCCCACCTGGTGCTGGCGGTCAACAAGATGGACCTCGTCGACTACGCGCAGGAGCGCTTCGAGGAGATCAGGGAGGAGTTCACGGCGTTCGCCTCCAAGCTCAACGTCTCCGACCTGACCTTCATCCCGATCTCCGCGCTCAACGGCGACAACGTCGTCTCGCGCAGCGAGAACATGCCCTGGTATCTCGGCACCTCGCTGCTGCACCACCTGGAGAACGTGCACATCGCCTCCGACCGCAACCTGACCGACGTGCGCTTCCCCGTCCAATACGTCATCCGCCCCCAGCGGGCCACCGACCACGCCTTCCACGACTACCGGGGTTACGCCGGACAGGTCGCGGGCGGCGTGCTCAAGCCCGGCGACGAGGTCGTGCACCTGCCCTCCGGGCTGAGCACCCGCATCGCCTCCATCGACACCTTCGACGGGCCGGTGGAGGAGGCGTTCCCGCCCATGTCGGTGACGCTGCGCTTCGAGGACGACCTCGACATCTCGCGCGGTGACATGATCGCCCGGCCCAACAACCAGCCGCACGTCGCGCAGGAGCTGGAGGCGATGGTCTGCTGGATGGCCGACGGCGTCAAGCTGACCCCGCGGTCCAAGCTGACGATCAAGCACACCACCCGTACGGCGCGGGCGCTCGTCCGCGACCTGCACTACCGGCTCGACGTCAACACCCTGCACCGCGACGAGGAGGCCACCTCGCTCGGCCTCAACGAGATCGGCCGGGTGTCGCTGCGGGTCACGCAGCCGCTGTTCGTCGACGACTACGCGCGCAACCGGCTCACCGGCGGCTTCATCCTCATCGACGAGGCCACCAACGGCACGGTCGGCGCGGGGATGGTGCTCGACGCGCGCTGAAGGTAGATCTTTCTGGCGTTCCGTGACCGGGTGATTACCCATAGCGATAAGGTCGTCGCACGTTCGCGCTCATAGTCCACGCTGAGCGCGATGTTCTGATGCGAGGCCACTCCGTTGACCGATCACGAGCACGCCACCCAGGTGATCTACCTCGGTGGTCTGGGGCGCAGCGGCACCACGCTGCTCGAACGGCTCCTCGGCGAGCTGCCCGGCGTGATGGCCCTCGGCGAGGTCGTGCATCTCTGGGAAAGGGGAGTGCTCGCAGGCCAGCCCTGCGGGTGCGGGGCGCCCTTCCCCGCCTGTCCCTTCTGGCGGCAGGTGGGGGAGCGCGCCTTCGGAGGATGGTCGGCCCGGCTGGCGGAGCGGGTGCTCACGCTGCGCCGGCGGGTCGATCGCACGCGCCGCGTCCCGCGCATCGCCCATCCCGACCTCGGCGACTACGTCCAGGTCTACCGCAGGCTCTACGCCGCCACCGGGGCCCGCGTGGTCGTCGACTCCAGCAAGCACGCCTCCCTGGCCTGCTGCCTGGCGAGCGGCGGCATCGACGTCCGGGTCGTCCAGGTGGTGCGCGATCCGCGCGCCGTCGCCCACTCCTGGGGCCGCACCGTCGAGCGGCCCGAGGACGGCCTGCCGATGACCCGGTGGGGTCCCGCCCGCACCGCCCTGCACTGGACGGCCCAGAACGCCGCGCTGGAGCTGCTCGCGCGGCGCGGCGTCCCGGTCACCACCGTCCGCTACGAGGACCTGCTGGCCGACCCCGGGCCCGCGCTCGCCGCGCTCGGGCACGAGCTGGGGCTCGACGAGACGGCCGCCGGGCTGTCGTTCATCGACGGGCGCACCGCCTGGCTCGGGCCGTCCCACACCGTCTCCGGCAACCCCATGCGCTTCCAGGTCGGGCGCGTCAAGCTGCGCCGCGACGACTCGTGGGCGACCGCGATGGCCGGGGGCGACCGGCGCGTGGTCAGCCTGCTCACCTGGCCGCTCCGCCTGCGCTACGGCTACCGGGGGGCCGCGTGACGTCCGTCGGCGTGGTCGTCCCCACCCGTGGCGACCGGCCCGTCCTGCTGCGCCAGGCCGTCGAGAGCGTGCTCGGGCAGGCGCACTGGGGCACGCTGACAGTGGTCGTCGTGGTGGACGGCGGCGGGCCCGTGGCCCAGATCGCCGCAGGGCTCGCCGGGCTGGGCGACGGCGCGCGACGGCGGGTGCTGGTGCTGCCCAACACGCGTACGCCCGGCCTGCCCGGAGCCCGCAACACCGGCCTCGACGCCCTCGACGCCGCCGACCTGGCCGCCTTCTGCGACGACGACGACCTGTGGCTGCCGGGCAAGCTCGCCGCCCAGCTCCGCGCGCTGCGCCGGGGCGGGGGCGAGTTCGCGAGCTGCGGCATCGAGGTCGAGCACGGCGGTCACCGGGTGCCGCGCCTCGCGGGGACGTCCACGGTGAGCGCCGCCGACCTCGTACGCTCCCGCATGGTCATGGTCCACTCCTCGACGTTCCTGTTCGAGCGCGGCGCCCCACGCCCCGACGAGAGCGCGCCCGGCGGCCAGAACGAAGACTGGGACCTCGCCCTGCGCGCCGCCAAGCGCCACCCGATCACCTACGTCGACCGGCCGCTCGTACGGGTCCGCTGGGGCTCCTCCCACTACGCCGCCCGCTGGGCGGACCGCATCGCCGGCCTCGACTGGATGCTCGCCCGGCACCCCGAGCTGGCCGTGGACCCGCGCGGCGCGGCCCGCGTCTACGGGCAGCTCGCCTTCGGGCACGCCGCGCTGGGCCACCGGCGGGCGGCCCTGCGCTGGGCCGCCCGCGCCCTCGCCTCCCGTCCGGCCGAGCCGCGCGCGCCGATCGCGCTCGCGGTGGCGGCCGGGCTGGTCTCCGCGCCGGCGGTGCTGTCCCGGCTGCACGACCGGGGGCACGGCATATGACCCTGCTCGCGACCGCGCCCCGGCGGATCAGGGTCGGCGGGCTGGGGCTGGACCCGGTCCGCGAGCACGACGTCGTCGAGCGGGTGGCGGCCGAGCTGGCCGCCGGGCGGGGCGGCCGGATCGTCACCCCCAACGTGGACATCTGCCGCCTCGCCGCCGCCGACCCCGCGCTCGGGCGGCTCGTGGCCTCGGCCGACCTCGTCGTGGCCGACGGCATGCCGCTGGTCTGGGCGGCGCGGCTGCTGGGCACGCCGCTGCCGGAACGGGTCACCGGCGCCGACCTGCTGCGGGCGCTCAGCGCGCGGGCCGCCCGCCACGGATGGCCGGTCTACCTGCTCGGCGGCCCCTACGGCGCTCCCGAGCGGGCCGCCCGCGAGCTCGTCAGGGCCTTTCCCGGGCTGCGGATCTGCGGCGCGCATGCGCCCGCCCACGGCTTCGACTCCTGCCGCGAGGGGCGGGCCGCCGTGCTGCGCAGGGTCGTCACGGCCCGTCCCCGGCTGGTCTTCGTCGGCCTCGGCTTCCCCCGGCAGGACCTCCTCATCGCCGAGCTGCGGCGCGACCTGCCGGGGGCGTGGTTCCTGGGATGCGGGGCGGCGCTCGCGTTCGCGGCCGGCATGGTGCCGAGGGCGCCGTGGTGGATGCGGCGGGCGGGCCTGGAGTGGGCGTTCCGCCTCGCCACGGAGCCGGGCCGGCTGGCCCGCCGTTATCTGGTGGACGACCTGCCGTTCGCGGCCCGCCTGCTCGCCCGGGGCCTGGCCGCGCGGCTGGTCAGGCGGTGAGGGCGCGGACGCGGGCGGCGTCCTCCTGGCTGAGGCCACGGGTGGCGGTGGCGAGCGCCTGGCGGGAGTCCATGCGGCGGTAGGCCGTACGCGACAGGCCGGACCAGCGGAACGCGCCGCCCGCCGACGACGACCCGGTGCAGGCGCGGTGGACGCGGCGGGCGGCGGACGGTGTCCAGGGCAGGCCGGCGTGGTCGTACAGGTCGCGGAAGCCCTTGAGGGGGTCGGCGGCAAGGGACTCGTAGGAGACGACGAGGATCCCGGGCGTGCCGGCCAGGATCGTCCGGGTGACCCGCCAGAGTGCGGCGATCGCGGCGAGGCCGTCGGCCGCGGGGTCGAGGGCGGCGAGCTCGGGGTGGTCGCGGACGAGCAGCGGCTGGTCCAGCAGGTCGCGGAGGTCGGCGCGCCAGCCGAGCCGCCGCCAGCTCGCCACGAACGACACCGGCTCGCGCACCAGCGCGATCACCCGGCAGCCCAGCCGCCGGGCGAACCAGCCCGCGCTCAGCACCGCGAACGGGTCGTCCAGCAGCGCCCGGCGTCCGGTCAGCCGGCCGTGGGCGAAGGCGCCGCCGTAGCGGAGCAGGCGGGCCAGATCGTACGGGCGGTGGTTCGCGCGCAGCTCGGCACCCCAGCGGTAGCGCAGCGCGACCGTGTCGAGGAAGGCGGGCAGCCACACCTCGTCGTTGTCGTCGCAGATGTACTGGAAACGATGGGTGACCTCGGCGGCCAGCACGCCGGGGCAGCGGCCGGGCGGGTGCTGGGGGTTGAGCGGCTCGTTGACGTAGACAAGCCCGCCGCCGGCCGCCAGCATCTTGCCCGCCCAGCTCGTGCCGCTCCGGGGCAGCCCGGTGACCAGCACGGGCGCGGCGCTCATGCGGCGGCCCAGGTGTGGAGGCGCAGCGCCGCCGCCGTGTGCCGGCCGAACGGGCGCAGCCCGTAACGCCGGTGGAGCTGCCACAGCGGCAGCAGGTTCTTCACCAGCACCCCGCCCGACCATCCGGCCACCGCGCCGAGCGCCCCGTGCGCGGGCACCAGCGCCAGGTCCAGGACCAGCGTGCAGGCGATCGCCGCCAGCAGGTTGAGCAGGCTCAGGCCGGTGTGCCCGGCGGCGGTGAGCACGACGTCCACCATCCCGCAGGCCGTGGCCACCATCATCGTGCCCGCGAGCACCAGCGCGACCGGCGCCGCCGTGCCGTACGCGGGCCCGAACACGGCCAGCAGCCACGGGGCCAGCGCCGCGTACGCCAGCCACACCGGCCAGGTCAGCAGCACCAGCCAGACGGTCGCCGTCTGGTAGAGCTCCCTGGCCCGCGCCAGCTCGCCCAGCGCCAGCGCGCTCACCAGCCGGGCCTGTACGGCCTGGGTCAGCCCCTGGTTCGCGAGCTGGCCCACGACCTTGAACCGGGTGGCGGCGGTGTAGACGGCGGCCTGCGCGGGCCCGGCGAGCAGCGCGACGACCACGACGTCCAGCCGCTGGAAGACGGCCTGGATCGCGCCCGCGAACGACCGGGGAGCGGTGTAGCGCCACAGGTCACGCCCCGCCCCCGGCAGGCCGGGGCCGCGTGGCGTCCGCTTTCGTACCGCGAGGGCCGCGAGGACCAGCACCGGCGCGTACGGGAGCGCCCACGCGAGCGGCAGCCACTCCGGCCGCCCGGCGAGGGCCGCGGCGGCGACCAGCACGAGCTGCGCGGCGGGCAGCGCCATGCCGTCCAGGAGCACGGTGGGCCGCAGCGAGCCGAAGCCGCGGGTGGCGGCCAGCAGCACGTCGCCGAGCACGATGACCGGCACGATCGCCGCCACCGGCCCCACCCTCGGCCACAGCAGCGCGGTGGCCACGATGGCCGCCACCGCGCACGGAACGGTCGCCGCCCTGACATATCCGGAGGTGCCGTGATGTGCGGACGCCTTCGCGCGGGCGATGAAGAACACCAGCCCGTTCCCCGCGTCCAGTTTCGCGACGCCGGCCGCCATGAGCACCACGGCGGTGGCCGCGAAGAACGCCCCGGCCTCGGCCGCGCTCACCGCCCGCGTCACCACCACGACCAGCGCGAACTGCGCAGCCGCCGACACCCCGGCCGCCGCCAGCCCCGCCGCCCCGCCCCGCGCCACGCCGCCCCGCCGCCGCAGCCCCGCGACCAGGCGGGCCGGGGTCACCGTCGCCACGACGGCTCCGCGCCCAGCCAGCGCACCAGCCGGGCGTCGTACGGCTCGAAGTGGTCGCGCAGCGCCCGCCCCAGCTCGGCGGGCAGCGGGTGCGGCCGGGGACGCCCGTTGTGGCGCTCGAACTCCGGATAACCCAGGTGCGGCGCCCCCAGGAACTCCAGCACCCGGTCGTAGACGTGCTCAGGCTGCTGGAAGAACACGTGGCTGTCCAGCACGAGGATGCGGTCCTGGCCGAACAGCGGCTCCAGCCGGTCGAGCTGGTCGGCGTACCGGCCGCGGGCGAGGTAGGCGTGGTGGCGGTGGGAGTGGTGCCGGGCGTACGGCGAGGCGCGCAGCAGCTCCTCGGCCCCGTCGAGCCGGGCCGTCTCCAGCTCGACGGCCCGCTCGAAGCGCGGCTCCGTCTCGTACCCCCTGGCCAGCTCGTGCGCGTGGGCCGAGCAGGCCCGTTCGACCGGGTCGCGGACGAGCACGACGAGCTTGACCCCGGGCAGGTCGGCGGCGATCCGCTCCCCGGCCAGCGGGTGGAACAGGTAGTAGGGGGACGACTCGAAGGCCAGCGCCCGGCCGCCGTAGCGGTGGGTGAGCAGCGCCGCCCCCGCCCGCAGCGGGAAGTGCGCCTGATACCAGGCGGGCCCGCGCCAGTAGGCCACGTCGAAGTAGTGCACGCCCTTGTGCAGCACCGGCTTGAGCAGCAGCGGGTGCTGCGCCAGCGCCCGGTAGAGCGACGTCGTGCCGCACCGCTGACCGCCCGCGATCAGGAACGCCGGCAGCAGCCGCGCCCCGGCGGTCAACCGGCCCGCCGCCCGCGACAACGACAGGACCGACCGCTTCACGGTCCTCATACGAGCGACTCCTCGTGGTCGACGGCCGGGTTGAGCCAGGTGTGCGGCGGGCCCAGCGGTTCGTGGCCGTCGGCGGCGTGCCGGTCGGCCAGGGCGATGAGGTAACGCAGGGCGCTCTGCCGGGCCGTGGCCGCGGACACGCCGAGCGGGGCGAGCTCGCGCGCCGCCCGCGCCACGCAGGCGCGCGCGGCGTCGGGGGGCGGCAGCCGGCGCAGGGCGCGGTGGAAGAAGTGGTGGAGGGCGTCGAAGCCGTAGGGGACGCCGGTCGCGTAACGCTCCCAGTCCCAGACGAGCAGCCGGCCGCCGGGGGCGGGACAGACGTTCCAGGGCGCGAAGTCCCCGTGCCAGGCGGCGCCGGTGGCATGACCGGCGTCGTGGCTGGAGTCATGACCGGCGTCATGACCGGCGTGGTGGCGGGCGTCGTGACCGGGGTCGTGGCCGGTGGCGGCGATCTCCGCGACGGCGGCCAGCAGCAGCGGGCGGGGCGCGCTCCGGCGGCGGCGTACGGGCAGCGGCGACACCGCCAGCACCGCGAGGCCGCGCCACTCGCCGAGGTGCAGCACCTCGGGCGCGACCACCGTGCGCAGGCCGAGCCCGGCGATCCGGCGCAGGGCCGCCGCCTCGGCGGCGACCAGCGCGCGGGTGCGGGGATTGTCGCCCACCTTCACGTACGCCAGCAGCCGCCCCCGCGAACGCACCTCCAGCACCGGCTTGCGGTTGGCCCGCCGGGCCGGCCGGACGTGCAGGACGGTCTCGACCGGCCGCCCGAAGACCTCGCCCAGGTGGGCCGCGATCGACCCCTCGCCGGGCACCATGACCGGCGACCCGACGTGCCACCAGCGCCGCGGCGCCAGCCGGCGGGGCACGGCGGCGTGCGGCAGCACGGTGTAGGCCCGCGGCGACCCCGGCCCCGGATAGAGCAGCCGGACGGTGTCGGCCAGGTAGCCGAGACGGACGGCGGCGTCGTTCATGCGGGACCTCGCCGGGAGTTGCGCCACAGGAGGGCGAAGGAGATGAGGTAGAGGATGAGCGGCGTGACCAGGCCGTCGTAGACGAACATGTAGAGCAGCACGAGGCCCATCACCAGCACCCCGCCCAGCCCGACGGGGCTGCGGTCGGCCCAGTGGCGGCGGATCGCGCCGACGAAGAAGGCCACGTAGAGCGCGGCGCCGGTGAGCCCCTGCGTCATCAGCAGCAGCCAGAGCTGGCCGTCGCTGCCGAGCGGCGGATGGCCGCAGCCCGGACACCAGGCGGTGCGCCCGGTGGTGACGGTCCGGTGGTTGCCCGTGGCGTTGCGGGTGTTGCCGTAGCCGATCACCGGCGAGTGGGCGGTGGCGGCGAGCGTGGCGGTGACGGTGAAGGCCCTGATGTCGTTGGAGTGCGGCCGGTCGAGCCGCTGCGCGACCAGCGGGGCCAGCGGGCTGAGCGCGAACGCCAGCGCCGCCGCGGTCGCCGCCCCGCACAGCGCGAGCCTGGTGCGCCCGCCCACCCGGACGATCAGGTAGACGACGGCGAGGCCGAGCCCGATCCACAGGCCCCGGTTGAGCGAGTAGACGACGGGGACCGCGGCCAGGGCGGTCAGTACGGCGAGCAGGACGCGCTGCCGCCGGCTCCCGTGCACCCACCAGCCGACCACCGCCCAGACCAGCAGCACCGACACGTTGCTGCCCCAGGCGTTGGCCCACTCGAAGGGCGCCTCGGGGCGCGGCATGGCGTAGCCGAGCACCTTCTGGGTCTGCGCGGCGGTCGGGTGGATGAGGTTCTGGACGAAGGCGTTGCCGCTCAGCCAGCGGGGCAGCAGCAGCTCCACCGGGGACGTGAACGAGAAGCCCGGCACCAGCACGCCGAGCAGCCCGCCGGCCACCGTCGTGGCGAACAGCACCCCCAGCATGCGCACCAGCCGGAGTTGCGGCAGCTCCCGCTCGGTCAGGTTGCCGAGGTAGAGCACCATGATCAGGACGCTGACGTAGAGCGCGAGCCGCATCGTCCAGCCGATGAGCCGGCCGGGGCCGAGCTCGCCGTAGGTGCCGGGCGGCGACTCGGCCAGCATCAGCGCGCTCACGAGGTAGCCGGCCAGCAGCAGCATCCACAGCCAGAACCCGGGCGGCACCAGGATCGGCCTGCGCCGCCAGAGCAGCACCGCCATGGGCCCGGCCAGGATGATCACCGACAGGCCGCCGAACCCGAGCGCCCACCAGAGCGGGTAGCCGACCAGCAGCGCCGCGATCGGCCAGGCGGCGCGGCTCACGGCGGCCCCGGCCGGGACCTGCGCAGCGGCGGCATGGGCGACAGAGGAGTCGTCTCGGCGGACGTGCTGATGCCCAGCTCGGAGGAGGTCGTGGTGGGGAACTCGCCGGTGGCCACCAGCTTGCCGAGCGGCGTGTGCGTACGCGGCTCCAGCAGCGGCACGAACGCGGGCACCACGTCGGTGACGGCGACCACGCCGATGATCGGGATGTCGTGCCGGCCGAGCCGGCGGGCGGCGGCGCTGACCTCGGGGGCGGTGACGCGGCCGAGGCCGACGAGCAGCAGGGCGGCGTCGGCCCGCGCCAGGTCGCGTACGTCGGTGCCGTCGAGCACGGTGAGCGGGGCGCTGACGGCGAACGGCTCGACGGGCGAGGAGGAGCAGAGGTCGGTGGGCAGGGCGCAGACCAGCAGCCGCTTGCCCGGACAGGCCGCGACGACGGCGCAGGCCAGCTCGTGCAGCACCCCGGGCTCGACGGCGTAGGCCAGCTCGTGCAGCAGGCCGGGCTCGTCGGCGCAGGACAGGTCGGCCAGCACCGGCAGGCCGGTCAGCCGCTCGATGTCGGCGGCGTGGCGCAGCCGGGTATCGAGCCGGTCGCGGAGCAGGGCGGCCGCGGCGCCGGTCAGCAGCCCCGCCATCAGGCCGGTGCCGAAGTAGAGCGGCAGGCTGGGGGAGCTGGGCTCGGACGGCGGCACGGCGGGGCTGATGACCGTGCCGGGGGTGACCGCGACCGTGCGGAGGGCGTCGTACTTGAGTGCGAGGCTCGCGGCCTGCCTGTTGAGCACGCTCTGCCGTTGGAGCGCGATGGTGTGGTCGGGCGTGCCTCTGACGAGCAGGGCGAGCCGGCGGATGGTGGCGTCGAGGCCGGCGTTGACCTGCCTGAGCTTGCTCAGCACGGCCTGCTGCTGCTCGGTCAGCGCGGCGAGGGCGCTGTCGCGGCGGTGGGCGAGGTAGGCGTCGGCGTACGCGGCGGACCGGACGGCGGCGGTCTGGGGGTCGCCGGCGGTGACCGCGATGGCGAGGACCGAGGAGTTGGGCGGCACGGTGACCTCCGCCGGCTCCGCCGTGGTGAGGCCGAGCGCCTTGGCGGCCCGGCCGGCGACCACGGCCGACGCGGCGACCTGGGCCTCGGTGTCGAGGTTGAGCGACTCACGCTGGCGGGCGGTGACCTGGTTGCCGGGCTCCTGGGCGCCGATCGGCATGACCTGCACCTCGGTGACGGCGGTGTAGGCGGACGGGGTGAGCCGCATGAGCCCGAGCCCGACCGTGCCGCCGACCACGACGCAGCCCACGAGGACCAGCCACTGCCGGCGCAGCAGCGCGAGGTGGTCCTCCAGCTCGCCACCGGAGCGGCGGGCGTGGGCGTCCGGCGGCTGGGTCATGGGAGCGGCCTCCTGGAGGGTGTGCGCGTCGTCGCCGCCCGGCGACGCAGCGTCACGGGCCGAGGCGTGCGCCCACTATAGGGCGGACGATCAGCACCGGACCTGAATCCGCAGAGATTTTTCCGTTACGGCGGCAAAGAAGGGCTCCTATAAAGCGATATTCCGTGAAAATTCGGGCGTGGCTTTACCCTCAACCACCTGCGGATACTCGTCACTCCGGCTGAAGTTCGTGGAATGACATGGCAAGGTTCAGGTGTGACAGGACGGGGGTCCTTCGACCAGGAGGGTGGACCATTTTGCGACTACGGGGAATGACTTCCAGAACGGTCACGGCGTTCGCCGCGATCGTGACGCTCAGCTCCTGCTCCGGCGTGGCCGGCACGGCGGGCGCGGCGGGCACAGCGGGCACGGCAGGCGGGGCCGGCACGGCCGGGTCGGCCGCCGGCTCCACGGCGGCGTCCACGGCGGGCTCGGCCACGGGCTCCATAGCGGACGCCGGCGATCCGGCCGACCCCGCCAGAAAGGCGGCGGGAGGGTCGGCCTGTACGGCCACCGCCCGGCTCATCCCGTCCTGCGGCGCCTGGTGGGGGCTGGCGCCCGAGATCTTCACCGGCAGGCCGGTCGATCAGGCGCTGCGGGGGGCGGAGGCCCGCATGGGGGCGGCGGCCGACGTGGTGCACGTCTACCACCGGGGCGGCGAGGTGTTCCCGACCCGGGCCGAGATCGCGCTGGCCCGCGACCCCGCCAGGCCGCGGCTGCTCATGATCAACTGGAAGCCGGCGCTCGACCACACCTGGGCCGAGATCGCCCGCGGCGCGATAGACCGCCGCATCGACCGGCTGGCCGCCCACCTGCGGCGCTCCTTCCCCGAACGGTTCTTCCTCACGCTGCACCACGAGCCGGAGAACGACGTGGACGAGTCGCCGGGCTCGGGCATGCGGGCCGCCGACTACGCGGCGATGTACCGGCACGTCGTGCTGCGGCTGCGCGAGCGGGGCGTCAGGAACGCCGTCTTCGTGATGACGTACATGGGGGCGCCCAACTGGGCGGCACAGCCATGGTTCGAGCAGCTCTACCCCGGTGACGACGTGGTCGACTGGGTCGCCATGGACCCCTACGCCGACGACCGGGTGAAGGACTTCGACCGGCTGGTCAACAAGACCCGCGAGGAGGAGCAGTTCGCGCAGTGGCCGGGCTTCTACCGGTGGATGCAGCTCCGCTTCCCCGGCAAGCCGGTGATGGTGGCGGAGTGGGGGGTGTTCGGACGGCCACGCGATCCCGCGTTCAAGCGCCGGTTCTTCGAGTCGGTGGCGCGGGAGATCAAGCGTTATCCGCAGATCAAGGCGCTGCTGTACTTCGACTCGCCGCACGCGCCGCGCGGTGACACCACCTTCGACTCCGACCCGGGGACCGGGCGGGCCTTCGCGAAACTCGCGCGGGACCCCTACTTCCGTTCGACGCCGGTGCCGCGTCCCTAGCGGGCGGCCGGGCTCATGGCCGCGTCCCTAGCGGGCGGCCGAACTCATGGCCGCGTCCGGCTCGGCCGGGCCGGCCGCCCTGCGCCGCCGCACCCGCCACCCGGCGACGATGACCGCGGTGGCGGCGGCCAGGGCGCCGACGGTGACGGCGTTGCCCGCGTCCAGCAGCTTGAGCGCCGAGGCGAGCAGCACGATGGCCAGCAGGGCGCGGATCAGGCCGCCAGGGGCGCGCGAGGAGATCCTGGCGCCGAGGTAGACACCGGGGAGCGAGCCGATGAGCAGTGAGACCGTGAGGTGGAGCTGGAAGTCGCCGAACAGGAGGTGGCCGAGCGCGGCGGCGGCGACCAGCGGCACGGCCTGCACCAGGTCGGTGCCGACGAGTTGGTTGGCCTTGAGCGCCGGATAGAGCGCGAGCAGCGCCACGATGATCAGCGATCCCGAGCCGACGGAGGAGACCCCGACGACCAGGCCGCCTACCATACCGACCAGTAGGGTAGGGATCGGGCGCACGACGATGTCGTGGGCGCTCGCCGTGCCGCCCCGCCCGCCGAGCAGGGCCTTGACCGCTATGCCCGCCACGGCCAGCAACAGCGCGACGCCCAGCGCGTACTTCACCGCGTCGCTGACGGCGAACGCACGGGCCAGGAACACCCCGCAGAACGCCGCCGGCACCGACCCCGCGCACAGCCAGCCCACCAGGCGCAGGTTGACCGTGCCCCGGCGCAGGTGCACGAAGCCGCCGACCGGCTTCATCACGGCCGAGGCCACGAGGTCGCTGGAGACGGCGGCGAGCGGCGGCACGTTGAAGAACAACATCATCATCGGCGTCATGAGCGCACCGCCGCCCATGCCGGTCAGTCCGACCACGATGGCGACGAGAAAGGAACCGCCGACCAGGGCGAGATCGATCAACGTACCCAGCCTCCGGACCGCAGCGTCTCCAGCACCCTGGAGACCGCCGCCTCGATCGACAGATGTGTGGTGTCGATGACCAGCTCGGCGTCGTCCGGCTCCTCGTAGGGATCGGAGATGCCGGTGAACTCGGGGATGAGCCCGGCGCGGGCCTTGGCGTACAGGCCCTTGCGGTCGCGCCGCTCGCACTCCTCCAGCGGCGTGGCCACGTGCACCAGCAGGAAGTCCGCGCCGACCGCCTCGACCATCGCCCGCACCTCGGCGCGGGTGGCGGCGTAGGGGGCGATGGGCGCGCAGATGGCCAGGCCGCCGTGCCTGGCGACCTCGGCGGCCACGAAGCCGATGCGGCGGATGTTGAGGTCGCGGTCGGCCTTGGAGAATGTCAGGCCCTTCGACAGCAGGTGGCGTACGACGTCGCCGTCGAGATAGGTGAGCGCCCGGCCGCCCAGCTCCAGCAGCTCGTCGCGGAGGCCGCGGGCGATGGTCGACTTGCCCGAGCCCGACAGGCCGGTGAAGAAGACGACGAGGCCGCGCCGGTGCGGCGGCCCCGGGATGGTGACCGGCTCGGGGCCGGGGAAGTGCTCGACGGCGCCGTACGCCGCCGCGACGCGCTCGCGCAGCTCCAGGTCGAGCTCCGGCTCGGCGCGCGGGGCCAGCGGCACGGAGACCACGAGCGTGCCGGGGGGAAGCTGCTCCTTGGCGCGCAGCGCGGCGCGGACGACGGCCGGGCCGCCCTCGCCGTACGCGAGGGGGAGCAGCAGGATCAGCGCGTCCAGGTCCTTGGCGGTGGCGACGATCTCGGAGAGGTCGTCGAGCGGCCCGCGCATGGTGACGGCGAGCGCGGCGCGCCCGCCGAGCTCCTGCCTGACCTGGGCCGGGGTGAGCCGCAGGCGGGCGAAGGGGCCGTGCTCCGGCGCCCCGAGGCCCTTGACCGGGCCCGAGACCAGGCCGTCGGCCTCCCGTGCGGTCACCGTCAGGGTCGCGAGCGGCAGGCCCTCGGGGTCCAGCAGGGTCACCTCGTCGCCGGGGGAGACCTCGGCGGGCAGGTGAAGGGTGACCGGCGCGGGCCACGGGGTGCCGTCGGCGAGCCTGCCGCGCTCGTGCACCGCGTGCAGGTCGTCGTGGCCCAGGAACCCCGTCAGGGGCGCGAACGCGCCGGAGAGCAGCAGCTCCAGGTCGGCCAGCTCGTGCGGTTCGGGGGTCCACTCCACGGTTCCTACATCCCAACTAATCCGACTGACTTGGTAGGGAAGGAGTGTACCGACTCATTCAAGCAGGCCGCTAGAGCACCCTGGCGAAGTGATGCTGAGGCTTCCTGATGACCATGGTGATCTCGTCGTGCCCGGCGGGACAGCGTCCGCTGGTCAGCCGGGAGACCGCGGCGATCGCGGCCCGGCCCAGCCGGCTCGACCTGGCGGGGCCGCTCGTCCGCCGCTCCTCGTCGGTGACCATGAGCCCGCGGCTGAGGCAGAACGCGTGCATGCCGTCGGCGGAGGTCAGCGGCTCGTACACGGCCGGCAACGGCCCCGGCGTGCCCGGACGCACCACCGCCCGCCACAGCGCCCGGCGCAGCCACCTCGGCGTGAGGCGGTCCAGCAGGCCGTACGCCGACCCGCGGTCGCGCATGCGCAGCAGCACCAGCCCGCCCGGCCGCAGCGCCTGCAGCAGCCGGTCGAGCACCAGCTCGGCGTGCCTGACCCGCTCCAGCAGGAACGAGAGCTGGATCAGGTCGTAGGACCTGGGCGGCAGCGGCACGCCGCGCAGGTCGCCGAGCGACCAGGCCACCAGGTCGGCCCGCTCGTCCAGCACCTTGCGGATCGCCGGATGGTCCTCGTCGACCCCCGTGCACCTGGTCTCGACCCGCTCGGGCGCCAGCGGCTCGTCGTGGGCGCAGCCTGCGACCAGCACGTCGAGCCGTCTGCCGAGCTGGCCGGTCCAGTGCTCGCGGACCCGCTGATCGAAGAGATCGCCCCGCTGGGCGACCGATCGCACCTCAGACATGTGACCTAGAGTAGTCATGCGGTCGGTATTGGTAACGCATATCGCTGCTAGCGTCCTGGCCCATGAGCGACCAAATCTACGTCGGCAACGCGGTCGTGGACGGCGCGGCCGACGACGGCTGGCTGCTCGGCCACTTCAGGCCGCCCGGCGATCCGCGGCACAGCGACGAGGTCGAGATCAAGTGGGGCGTCCACCCGCCGGGCGAGGTCCGGGCGCGTTGGGTGCGCGGTGAGGTGCGCACCGCGCTGCTCGTGCTCGTCAGCGGGCGGTTCCGGGTGGAGCTGCCCGACCGCAGCGTCCTGCTGTCCGAGCCGGGCGACTACGTGGTGTGGGGGAAGGGCGTCGATCACTCCTGGCGGGCCGAGGAGCTTTCCACCGTGCTCACCGTGCGCTGGCCCTCCGTCGCCGGCTACCGCGTCGGCTGAGGTCCGGCGGCGAGTAGTCTGGGAACCACACCCCCGCGACCTGACATGGCCGGGGGTGATCGTGATGCCGTCGTGGGGCTGTGGGCGTATCTGATGAGTCTTTCCGGACTGCTTGACCTTGTTCGCGCCGACCCGAAGCTGACCGCCGCCCTTGAGGAGGGCGGCGATGTCGCGCTGATCGCGCCGTCCGCGCTCCGGCCGTTCGCCGTGGCCGCGCTGGCCGCGCACGACCAGCGCACCGTGCTCGCGGTCACGGCGACCGGCCGCGAGGCCGAGGACCTCGCCGCCGCGCTGACCAGCCTCGTCGAGCCCGCCTCCGTGGCGGTCTTCCCGGCCTGGGAGACCCTGCCGCACGAGCGCCTGTCGCCGCGCAGCGACACCGTGGGGCAGCGGCTGGCCGTGCTGCGCCGGCTCGCCCACCCGGTCAAGGGCGACACCGCCGCCGGGCCGCTCAGCGTGATCGTCACCCCGGTCCGCGCGCTGCTGCAGCCCATCGTCAAAGGTCTCGGCGACCTGGAGCCGATCCGGCTGCGCGCCGGCGACGACGCCGACCTCGACGAGGTCGTGGCCCAGCTCGTCGGCAACGGCTACCACCGGGTCGACATGGTGGAGCGGCGCGGCGAGGTGGCCGTGCGCGGCGGCCTGCTCGACGTCTTCCCGCCCACCGAGGAGCATCCGCTGCGGCTGGAGTTCTGGGGCGACACCGTCGAGGAGATCCGCTGGTTCAAGGTGGCCGACCAGCGCTCGCTGGAGGCGGCCGAGGACGGCCTGTTCGCGCCGCCCTGCCGCGAGCTGCTGCTGACCGACGACGTACGCCGCCGCGCCCGCGAGCTGGCCGAGGAGCACCCGGCGCTGGCCGAGGTGCTCGACCAGCTCGCCGAGGGCACCCCGGTGGAGGGCATGGAGGCGTTCGCGCCGGCCCTGGCGGGGGAGATGGACCTGCTGCTCGACCATCTGCCGGTGCGCTCCGCGGTGTTCGTCTGCGACCCCGAGCGGATCAGGGGCCGGGCCGAGGAGCTCGTACGCACCTCGCAGGAGTTCCTGGAGGCGTCCTGGATCAACGCCGCGGCCGGCGGCGCGGCGCCCATCGACCTCGACGCGGCCGCGTTCCGCACGCTGGAGGAGATCCGTCAGCACGCCGACGTGCTCGGGCAGCCGTGGTGGACGATGGCGCCGTTCGGCAACGGCGTGGAGCTGGACGCCCACGACAGCGAGGCCTACCGCGGCGACACCGCCAAGGCGCTGGCCGACATCAAGGGCTGGCTGGCGGAGGACAAGGCGGTCGTGCTGCTCAGCGAGGGCCACGGCCCGGCCGAGCGCATGGTCGAGCTGCTCAAGGGCGTCGACGTGCCCGCCAGGCTGCGCCCCTACCTCGACAAGGCGCCCGAGCCCAAGGTCGTGCACGTCAGCACCGGCCTCATCGAGCACGGCTTCGTCACGCCGTCGCTGGCCGTGCTCACCCACCTCGACCTGGTGGGCCAGAAGGCGTCCACCAAGGACATGCGCCGGCTGCCCTCGCGCCGCCGCAACATGGTGGACCCGCTGCAGCTCAAGCTCGGCGACCACGTCGTGCACGAGCAGCACGGCGTCGGCCGCTACGTCGAGATGGTGCAGCGCACGGTGCAGGGCGCGACCCGCGAATACCTCGTCATCGAGTACGCCAAGGGCGACCGCCTCTACGTCCCCACCGACCAGCTCGACGAGGTCACCCGCTACGTCGGCGGCGAGGCGCCCACGCTCAACCGCATGGGCGGCGCCGACTGGGCCAAGGCCAAGTCGCGGGCGAAGAAGGCGGTCAAGGAGATCGCCGGTGAGCTGATCAGGCTCTACTCCGCCCGCATGGCCTCGCCCGGCCACGCCTTCGGCGGCGACACGCCCTGGCAGCGCGAGATGGAGGACGCCTTCCCCTACGCCGAGACCGGCGACCAGCTCGCCGCCATCGACGAGGTCAAGCGCGACATGGAGCGCGGCGTCCCGATGGACCGGCTGATCTGCGGCGACGTCGGCTACGGCAAGACCGAGATCGCGGTGCGGGCGGCGTTCAAGGCGGTCCAGGACGGCAAGCAGGTCGCGGTGCTGGTGCCGACCACGCTGTTGGTGCAGCAGCACATGTCCACCTTCGCCGAGCGGTTCTCCAGCTTCCCCGTCACGGTCAAGCCGATCTCCCGCTTCCAGACCGACGGCGAGGTCAAGGCCACGCTCGACGGCCTGCGCGCGGGCGCGGTCGACGTCGTGATCGGCACCCACCGGCTGCTCAGCCCCGAGGTGCGCTTCAAGGACCTGGGCCTGATCATCATCGACGAGGAGCAGCGCTTCGGCGTCGAGCACAAAGAGGCGATGAAGCACCTGCGCACGCAGGTGGACGTGCTCGCCATGTCGGCCACGCCGATCCCGCGCACGCTGGAGATGGGCCTCACCGGCATCCGCGAGATGTCGACCATCCTCACGCCGCCGGAGGAGCGGCACCCGATCCTCACGTTCGTGGGGCCGTACGAGGAGAAGCAGATCGGCGCGGCCGTGCGGCGCGAGCTGATGCGCGACGGCCAGGTGTTCTTCGTCCACAACCGGGTCGCCTCGATCAACCGGGTCGCGGCGCGGCTGCGCGAGCTGGTGCCCGAGGCGCGCATCGCGGTCGCCCATGGCCAGATGAACGAGACTCAGCTCGAAAAGATCATGGTCGGCTTCTGGGAACGCGAGTACGACGTGCTCGTCTCCACCACGATCGTCGAGTCCGGCCTCGACGTCCCCAACGCCAACACCCTCATCGTCGACCGGGCGGACAACTACGGCCTGTCCCAGCTCCACCAGCTGCGCGGCCGGGTCGGGCGGGGCCGCGAGCGCGGCTACGCCTACTTCCTCTACCCGCCCGAGAAGCCGCTGACCGAGACCGCGCACGAGCGCCTGGCCACCATCTCGCAGCACACGGAGATGGGCGCCGGCATGTACGTCGCGATGAAGGACCTGGAGATCCGCGGCGCGGGCAACGTGCTCGGCGCCGAGCAGTCCGGTTTCATCGCCGGCGTCGGCTTCGACCTCTACGTGCGCCTGATGGCCGAGGCCGTGCAGGAGCAGAAGGCCAAGCTCGACGGCGGCGAGGCGCGCGAGGAGACGCCGGACGTCAAGGTCGAGCTGCCGATCAACGCCCACATCCCGCACGACTACGTCACCTCGGAGCGGCTGCGGCTGGAGGCGTACAAACGGATCGCCACCATCGCCGAGGAGAGCCACATCGCCGAGGTGCGCGAGGAGCTGACCGACCGCTACGGCAAGCCGCCGGTGGAGGTGGACAACCTCCTGGAGGTCGCCGCGTTCCGGATCAAGGCGCGCAGGGCGGGGCTCACCGACGTCACGCTGCAGGGCCAGAACATCAAGTTCGGCCCGGCGCGGCTGCGCGAGTCGCAGCAGGTCAGGCTCGACCGGCTCTACAAGAAGGCCGTCTACAAGCAGGCCGCGGAGACGCTGCTGGTGCCGATCCCCAAGACCAAGCCGCTCGGCGGGCAGCCTCTGCGCGACCTCGACCTGCTCAAATGGTGCGGTGACCTGGTCGAGGCGCTGTTCCTCGAGCCCGCACGGGTAAGCTAGCGGCGATTTATCGGTCGGAAAGGGACGCATGTGAAGTCGATACGAGTGGCGGTGGCCGCCGCCGCGGCGGGCCTGGCCCTGACCGCCTGCTCTTCCCCCTCCCATGTCGGGGCCGCGGCCGTGGTCGGCGACGACCGCATCACGGTGAGCGAGGTCAACGCGGACGCGCAGGCATACAAGGCGGCGCTCCAGCGCAACAACCTCAGCGAGGCGGACCTCCAAGGCATCCCGGTCAGCCACGTCGTGCTCCAGCGCCTGGTCAACGTGGCCATCACCGAGCAGCTGCTGGCCCGCTACAACGTGCAGGTCAGCGAGGCCGAGGTCGACTCGGCGATCAAGGATCCCGGCCAGTTCCAGTCGGCCGAGATCAACCTGCTGTCGCAGGGCGTGGTCCCGTCCGACGCGCACGACTACGGTCGGGCGATGGTCGGGCTGGCCAAGCTGCAGCAGCAGTTCGGCGGCGAGAGCGGGCAGCAGCGGCTGGCCGAGGAGTTCAGCGCGATCAAGCCGGTGGTCAACCCGCGCTACGGCACGCTCAACCCGCAGCGCTCGCAGGCCAACCCGGGGCCGTTCGTGGACGCGGGCCGCTTCGGCAAGCAGTCGGACGCCGCGCAGACCCCGCAGGGCTAGCCCGTGCCGCTCGTCGTCGTCACCACCTCGCCCAGGGTCGCCCCCGGGCTGCTGAGCCACCAGGCGTGGGAGGCGCTGCGTTCCGGTCCCGTACTGACCGCGAACGCGGCGCATCCCCAGCTCCCCTACCTCGCCGAGGCCGGCGTCGAGGTCGAGGTCGTCGAGCCCGACCCGCGGGCGCTGGCCGCGCGGGCGGTCGGCGAGACCGTGGTCTGGCTGGCCGGGTCGGGCTCGGAGGGCGGCGACGAGGAGTTCATGCGGGCGGTCGGGCACGCCGCCGTGGCGATGGCCGACCCGCCGCTGATCGAGGTCGTGCCCGGCTCGTACGACCTGCCGGGCGCGCGGGTGCTCGACCTCGTCGCGGTGATGGACCGGCTGCGGACCGAGTGCCCGTGGGACCGCGGGCAGACGCACGAGTCGCTGGTGCCTTACCTGCTCGAAGAGGCGTACGAGGTGCTGGAGACCATCGAGCAGGGCGACCACCGGGCGCTCCGCGAGGAGCTGGGCGACCTGCTGCTGCAGGTCGTCTTCCACGCCAGGGTGGCCGAGGACTTCGACATCGACGACGTGGCCGCCGGCATCGTCGAGAAGCTCGTACGCCGCCACCCCCACGTCTTCGGCTCGGTGCGCGCCGAGAGCGCCGACCAGGTCAACGACAACTGGGAGGCCATCAAGGCGGCCGAGCGGGCGGCCAAGGGACGTGAGTCGGCGCTCGACGGCGTCCCGATGGGCCAGCCCGCGCTGTCGCTGGCCGCCCAGCTCGTCCGCAGGGCCGAGCGGGCCGGCGCGCCAGGATCGCTGGCGGCCGGGGTCGGCCAGGGCGTGGCCCGGGAGCTGTTCGACCTGGTCCGGCGGGCCGGGGAGGCCGGGGTCGACGCCGAGGCGGAGCTGCGCGCCGCGGCCCGCGCCTACCGCGACCGCGTCCGCGCGTGGGAGAGCCGCTGACCCCGGCGCGCGCGTGCCCGGCGACCTGCCACGGGGGGCCGGACCGATAGGCTCTGAAGGCATATCGTCTTCCGATTTAGGAGCGCATCCCGTGGCTACCATCGAGGTCGTATACGCTCGCGAGATCCTCGACTCCCGGGGCAACCCCACGGTCGAGGTCGAGGTCGTGCTCGACGACGGCAGCACCGGCCGCGCGGCCGTGCCGAGCGGGGCGTCCACCGGCCAGTTCGAGGCGGTCGAGCTGCGTGACGGCGGCAAGCGTTACGGCGGCAAGGGCGTGGAGAAGGCCGTTCTCGCCGTCACCGACGAGATCTTCGAGGAGATCGGCGGCATCGAGGCCGAGGACCAGCGCATCATCGACCAGATCATGATCGACCTGGACGGCACGCCCAACAAGTCGAAGCTCGGAGCCAACGCGATCCTCGGCGTGTCGCTGGCCGTGGCCAAGGCCGCCGCCGACAGCGCCGAGCTGCCGCTCTTCCGCTACCTGGGCGGCCCCAACGCGCACGTGCTGCCGGTGCCGATGATGAACATCCTCAACGGCGGCGCGCATGCCGACACCAACGTGGACATCCAGGAGTTCATGATCGCGCCGATCGGCGCGGAGACCTTCCGCGAGGCCGTGCGGATGGGCACCGAGGTCTACCAGGCGCTGAAGGGCGTGCTCAAGGAGAAGGGCTACGCCACCGGCCTGGGCGACGAGGGCGGCTTCGCCCCCAACCTGCCTTCCAACCGCGACGCGCTCGACCTGATCCTCGTCGCCATCGAGCGGGCCGGCTACACGCCGGGCGAGGACGTCGCGCTCGCCCTCGACGTGGCCGCCACCGAGTTCCACAAGGACGGCGTCTACACGATCGACGGCAAGGGCCTGTCGGCGCAGGAGCTCATCGCCTTCTACGAGGACCTGGTCGCCAACTACCCGCTGGTGTCCATCGAGGACCCGCTCGACGAGGAGGACTGGGAGGGCTGGAAGGCCATCACCGCCTCGCTCGGCGACAAGGTGCAGCTCGTCGGCGACGACCTGTTCGTCACCAACCCCGAGCGGCTGGAGCGCGGCATCGAGGCGGGCGCGGCCAACGCCCTGCTGGTCAAGGTCAACCAGATCGGCACGCTGTCGGAGACGCTCGACGCCGTGGACCTCGCCCACCGCAGCGGCTACCGGTGCATGATGAGCCACCGCTCCGGCGAGACCGAGGACACGACGATCGCCGACCTCGCGGTGGCGGTCAACTGCGGTCAGATCAAGACCGGCGCGCCCGCCCGTTCCGACCGGGTCGCGAAGTACAACCAGCTGCTGCGCATCGAGGAGCTCCTCGACGACGCCGCCCGTTACGCGGGTCGTTCGGCGTTCCCGCGTTTCCGGCGCTAGTTTCGAGTGACGACTCGCGGGTACTCCCGCGAGTCGTTCCGGAAGGGGGTTGTGGCAGCAGTGGCGAAGAGGCCGCAGCTCACCGGGCGGGCCGCCATCCTGGCCGTCGTGGTGTGCGCGATCGCGATGAGCCTGGCCTACCCTGTGCGCGAGTACATCAGCCTGCGCCGCAGCATCTCCGAGCTGCGCGCGGAGAAGGCCAGGGTCGAGGCCGAGAAGCAGGCGCTGCTGGCCAGGGACCAGCAGGCCAACGACCCCAACTGGATCAAGAAGACGGCCAAGGAGCGGCTGCACTACTGCGGGCCAGGCGAGAAGTGCTTCGTCGTGATGGAGCCCGGCGAGGACGAGCGGCGGACGACGGTCAAGCAGCCGGCGACGACGCCGCCCTGGTACCAGACGCTGTGGGAGTCCGTGGAGGCCGCCGACGCGGGCACCGGCCGCCGGGCCGTCACCGACCGGGCTCCGCAGCCGAGCGCGACCCCGAGCACCAAGCCCACGACCAGCCCCACTCCCGGGCCGACGAAGAAGGAAAGCGTTGGACAGTAAAGACGTCGAGGTCGTCCGGCAGCAGCTCGGCCGGCCGCCCCGAGGGCTGCGCGAGGTGGCGCACCGCTGCCCGTGCGGCAACCCCGACGTGGTGGAGACCGCGCCGCGGCTGCCCGACGGCTCGCCGTTCCCGACCCTCTACTACCTGACCTGCCCGAAGGCGGCCTCGGCCATCGGCACGCTGGAGGGCTCCGGCCTGATGCGCGAGATGCAGGCGCGGCTCGCCACGGACCCGGAGCTCGCCGCCGCCTACCAGGCCGCGCACGACGACTACGTGGCCAGGCGGGACGCGGCGGCCGAGGAGGAGGGCCTGGAGCCGCTCCCGCGCGACATGCAGAGCACCGGAGGCATGCCGAAGCGGGTCAAGTGCCTGCACGCGCTCGTCGCGCACGAGCTGGCGGCGCCCGGTGTCAACCCGATCGGCAGGGAGGCGCTGGACGCCCTCCCCGAGTGGTGGAGTGACGGACCATGCGTGTAGCCGCCGTCGACTGCGGCACCAACTCCGTACGCCTGCTCATCGCGGACGTCGGCGACGACCAGATCGACGACGTCGAGCGGCGGATGGAGATCGTCCGCCTCGGGCAGGGCGTCGACCGGACCGGCCGGCTGGCGCCCGACGCGCTGGAGCGTACGTTCAAGGCCATGCGCGGCTACCAGGAGCTGATCGAGCGGCACGACGCGAGCGCGACCCGCGTCGTGGCGACGAGCGCGACCAGGGACGCCGCCAACCGCGAGGACTTCGTGGCCGGGGTGCGCGAGATCTTCGGCGTTGAGCCCGAGGTCGTGTCGGGGGCCGAGGAGGCCGAGCTGTCGTTCACCGGGGCGACGAGGGGCCTGGTGCGGCTGTCGCCGGAGACCGAGGTGCCCGAGGGCCCGCTGCCCCCCTACCTGGTGGTGGACATCGGCGGCGGGTCCACCGAGTTCGTGGTGGGCGAGCGGCACGCCGAGGCGGCGCTGTCGGTGGACATCGGCTGCGTGCGGCTGACCGAGCGGCACCTCAAGGACGCCGGCGACCCGCCGCCCGCGGGGGCGCTGGAGGCCGTGGTGGCCGACATCGAGGCGGCGCTGGACCGGGTGGAGGCGGAGGTGCCGGTACGCCGTGCCCACACGCTCGTGGGCCTGGCCGGCTCCGTGACGACGGTCGCGGGCATCGCGCTCGCCCTGCCCGCGTACGAGCCGGAGCGCATCCACCACGCGCGGCTGTCGGCCGAGCACGTGCACGAGGTGACGCGGCGGCTGCTCGCGATGACGCACGGTGAGAGGGCCGCGCTGCCGGTGATGCATCCGGGCCGAGTTGACGTCATCGGGGCAGGCGCGCTCATTTTGGACCGGATCGTCCGCCGTTTCGCGTTTTCGCAGGTCATTGTCAGCGAACACGACATCTTGGACGGTATTGCCTGGTCGCTCGCGCGATAGGTGTAGCGAAATACGGACATTACGGATCTTCATCCGTGTTGAGTGTGCAATCATATTTGTGCTTAGGTAAAGGAGCATTACGGGGGCTTTGCCATATTGCCGTGCACGGAAAGTGTCGGCGTGGCGACCGTTCCCGAGCGCGTCCTTTTCCCTCATACGGAATGGAGCACTCTCACCATGAAGTTCTCTGGGTTAGCCGCTCGCAGGGCGGCGGCGTTCGGCGCGTCGGCCGCGGTGCTCGCCACCCTGACCGCTGGACTCGTCGCTGGTCCCGCGCAGGCGGCCACGGCCGGCAAGACCGGTGTCAAGGTCTCGGCGACCGCGCCCAAGGCCAAGCCGGGCAAGTACGAAGGCGACTGTCCGGTCAAGGTCAACTTCTCGGCGAAGATCAAGGTGTCCGTCAAGGGCAAGACCGAGCTGGCCTACCGTTGGCTGCACGGTGACGGGTCCAAGAGCAAGGTCAGTGTGATCAAGCTCAAGGGCAAGGGCACCAAGTCGGTCACCGTCAAGCAGTCGATCACCTTCAAGGAGGACGTGAAGGGCTGGGAGGCCGTCCAGGTCCTCTCCCCGAAGAAGTTCGTCACCAAGAAGGGCTACTTCTCCGTATCCTGCGCCGAGGCGGAGCGGGAGAGGGAGCCGAAGGTCGACATCCACCTCCCCGGCGGCACCCCCTCGGTGTCGGCGAGCGCCTGGGCCAACCCCGACTCCTACGTCGGTGTCTGCAGCCCCGGCAACAAGATCGGCTTCACCGGCCTGATCAAGGCCGACCGGCCGACCTGGGTGAAGTACCGCTGGGTGCTCAACGGTGACGCTGTCGACTACGGCAAGGTGAAGGTCCGCCACGCCGCCAAGGTCGGCTTCGGCTTCTCGCCGCGCGAGAGCCACCGTGGCTGGGCTCAGCTGCAGATCCTCGGCCCCGACCGCGCCTGGTCCAACCGGGCCTCGTACTCGGTCTGGTGCAAGGACCCGGCTCCCGCTCCCGTGAGCAAGGTCGCGGTGTCCGGTCTGGTGACCGCCACCAACCACGACGGCTGCAAGCTGGGCGCGCACGCCACCGTGAGCACCACCGGCTCGGCCAAGGTCTCCTGGACCTGGCGGGTGAACGGTGTCTCCGTGTCCTCGGGCGAGTCGTTCTTCCGCGGCTCCGACTCGAAGACCGTGACGCTGCCCGAGAGCGCGCTGGTCGGTGAGGCCACCAAGGGCGGCAGGGTCAGCCTGACGGTGAGTGGTCCGAACAACACCGAGTCGATCTTCCAGTCGTACGCGGCCTGCAAGGTCGTGACGACGCAGGCGCCCGCCACGCAGGCGCCCCCGACGGACGCTCCGGCTCCGTCGACCGCCGCCTGAGGCGACGGGTTCGACTGATCGAAGAACCGGGTGGCCGCCTCGTGCGGCACCCGGTTTTTCGTTTGCCACTACCGCGCATTGCACAGTAGTGTGCTTCGCGTGGACAGCAGCCAGCTCCTCAAGGGCGTGCTCGACCTGGCCGTCCTGGCGGTGCTCGACGAGCGCGACGGCTACGGCTACGACGTCGTGCGCAGGCTCAGGGAGGCGGGCCTCGTGGAGGTCGGCGACGCCTCCGTGTACGGCACCCTGCGCCGCCTCTACAAGGCCGGCGCCCTGACCTCCTACGTGATGGCCTCCGACGAGGGGCCGCACCGCAAGTACTACGGGCTCAACGAGACCGGCAGAAGCATGTACGCCGCCCAGGCCAGGACCTGGAACTCGTTCGTGGCCACCATGGCATCCCTGCTGAAGGAGGGACGAGGATGACCCCCGCCCAGTACGCCCGGGCCGTACGCGAGGTCGTGGGAGACCACCCCGACCGCGAGGAACTGCTGGAGGACCTGGACGACCATCTGGCCGAGATCGCGGCCGAGTCGCCGGGCCTGCCGCTGGAGGACCGGCTGGGCCCGCCCGCCGCCTACGCCGAGGAGCTGATGGCCGCCTACGGGAGCCGCGCGCAGAGCCGCCGCGCGCGACGCGGGTTCCGTCCGCGCGCGTGGGCGACGGGGGCGCACACGGCCCTGCTGCGCCACGGGCCCTACCGGAGCCTCGCGACGTTCCTGCCCGAGCTGCGGCCGGGCTGGTGGGTGCTGCGCGGCTACCTGCTGGCCATGCTGCTGCTCTCGCTCTACGGCTACGGCCGGGCCGTCCCCGAGAACCCCGCCGACTGGGCCGTGGTGGTGGCCCTGGTGTGGGCGTCGGTGTGGTTCGGCCGGCGGCGCGGTGGCCGCCCGGCCTCCCTGTTCGCCGGCGGGCTCAACGCGCTCGCCGCGCTCGCCCTGTTCGCCGGCCTGATCGCGGTCAAGCCGCTCGACGCCGATCCCGCGCCCGTCGCCTACGCCGCCGCCCCCGTCGCGAACGTGATCGTGACGGGCTCGGAGTCCGTCGGCGTGGCGAACATCCGGCCGTACGCCAAGGACGGCACCCCGCTCGCCGACGTCTACCTCTACGACCAGGACGGCAACCCCGTCATCACCGACCCGGAGAGCCACGGCTACACCGTCGACCGCTCCTGCGGCGAGCCGGTGCTCAACCGCTATCCGCTCCCGCTCAAGAAGGAGAGCTTCGAGCCGGAGCCCTCGCCCACGCCGGCCGCCTGCCCCACGCCGAGTCCGGACCGTACGAAATGATCGGGCACCATCGGTGTCATGAGCTTCGTACCACCGGGCACCGGCTGGCCGGGCGACCCCGCCACCGCTGACACCCCCGTCGCGCACGACCCCGCCGGCGTGCGCCGCCTCGCCGCCGGCAGTGACGACCTCGCGGAGCTCACCGCGAGGCAGTCGGTCTGCCGGGCCTGCCCCCGCCTGGTGGAGTGGCGGGAGGAGGTGGCCACGGTGAAGCGGCGCGCGTTCGCGGACGAGACGTACTGGGGCCGGCCCGTCCCCGGCTGGGGCGCCGAGCGGCCGCGCGTGCTGCTGGTCGGGCTGGCCCCGGCCGCGCACGGCGGCAACCGCACCGGCCGGATCTTCACCGGCGACCGCAGCGGCGACTGGCTGTTCGCCTCGCTGTACCGCTCGGGGCTGGCGGAGCGGGAGACCAGCACGTACGCGGGCGACGGCCAGCGGCTCATCGACACGCGCGTGGTGGCCTCGGTGCGCTGCGCGCCTCCCGCCAACAAGCCGACGCCGGAGGAGAAGGCCGCCTGCTTCCCGTGGATGGCGCGGGAGCTGGCGCTGGTCGCGCCGTACGTACGGGTGGTGGTGGCGCTCGGCGGCTACGCCTGGCAGGCCATGTGGCCGGCGCTCAGGGAGGCGGGCTACGAGCTGCCGCGCAGCCGCCCGCCGTTCGGGCACGGCGCCGAGGTGGAGGTCCGGCACGGCGACGCGCCGGTCACCCTGCTCGGCTGCTACCACCCGAGCCAGCAGAACACCTTCACCGGCCGCGTCACCGCCCAGATGCTGGACTCGATCTTCGAGAAGGCCAGGTCACTGGCACTGTGACGCGTCCCACCATGTAGGGATTGGCTTCTTTTGCTCCTCCTGACATAACCTTGTGAATGCTTTCACAAGCAGACGAGGGATGGGGCCTCAGGATGAACAAGCACATTCTCATCGTCGGCGGTGGATACGTCGGCCTTTACACGGCGCTCCGGCTGCAGCGCAAGCTCTCTCGCGAGCTGCGCGGCGGCGAGGTGCACATCACGATCATCGATCCCCAGTCCTACATGACGTACCAGCCGTTCCTCCCCGAGGCGGCGGCCGGCAACCTCTCCCCCCGGCACCTGGTGGCGCCGCTGCGGCGGGTCCTGCCGAAGGTGCGCATCCTGAACGGCACCGTCACCACCGTCAAGCACGGCGACCGCGTGGTGACCTTCCAGCCGGCCGAGGGCGAGCCGCGCCAGATCGCCTACGACGTGCTCGTCATGGCGGCCGGGTCCATCTCCCGCACGCTGCCGATCCCCGGCCTGACCGACATCGGCATCGGCTTCAAGACCGTCGGCGAGGCCATCGCGCTGCGCAACCGCGTGCTGCACCTGCTGGACGTGGCCGAGTCGACCGAGGACCCCGAGGTGCGGCGCAGGGCGCTGACGTTCGTGGTGGTCGGCGCGGGCTTCGCCGGCGTGGAGGCCCTGGCCGAGCTGGAGGACATGGCCAAGGACTCCGTGCGCTACTACCGCAACATCAAGCCCTCGGACATCCGCTGGGTGCTCGTCGAGGCGACCAGCAGGGTGCTGCCCGAGGTGGGCCCCGAGATGGGCAAGTGGACGCTGGAGCAGCTCCGCGAGCGCGGCATCGACGTCAGGCTGGAGACCAGGCTGGAGTCCTGCGAGGGCGGGCACGTGGTGCTCTCCGACGGCGCCGAGTTCGACGCCGAGACGCTGGTGTGGACGGCGGGCGTCAAGCCCAGCCCGGTCGTCAACGACAGCGACCTGCCGCTCGACGAGCGCGGCCGGATCAAGACCACCGCGCTGCTGACCGTCCACGGCAGCCCGGGGGCCTTCGCGGCCGGCGACGCGGCGGGCGTCCCCGACGTCACCAACCCCGGGCAGTACTGCGCGCCCAACGCCCAGCACGCGGTGCGCCAGGCCAAGGTGCTGGCCGACAACATCGTCCGCCACCTGCGCGGTCACGAATTGATGGAATACCGCCACAAGTATGTCGGATCGGTCGCCGGTCTCGGCCTGCATCAGGGTGTCGCCAATGTCTACGGCGTCAAGCTTCGCGGATTCCCTGCATGGTTCATGCACCGCACCTACCATCTGTCGCGGGTGCCGACGCTGAACCGCAAGGTCCGCGTCGTCGTCGATTGGACCCTGGCCCTGTTCTTCAAGCGCGAGACGATCTCCCTCGGTGAGATGGAGCACCCGCGCGAGGGCTTCAGGGCCGCCGTCGCGACGATGCGCCGCTAGCCCCGGTACGGCGAGCGCCCCGGCCGCGACGGCCGGGGCGTTCCGGCACCCCTGGCGCAAGCGGAAGGGGTGGCACCGTGGGGCTTTCAGCGGTGACCGTGCTCGGCGTGGACAGGCCCGGCGTGATCGCCGCCGTCACCGGTTCGCTCGCCGACTGCGGGGCGAACATCCAGGACTCGACCATGACGCTGCTCGGCGGGCACGTGGCCATGATGCTCCTGGTCTCCGGCGACCTCGACTGCGACGAGGTGCTCAAGCGGCTGCGGACCTCCGACCTGGTGGTGACCGCCTCCGCCATCGAGGCCCGCAGGCACTTCTGCGAGGAGGGCGACGGCCTCGGCTACGTCCTCACCGTCCATGGCCCGGACCGGACCGGGATCGTCTCGGCCGTCAGCGCCGTGCTGGCCGCCGACGGCGGCAACATCACCGGCATGAGCACGCGGCTCTCCGGGCGGCTCTACGTGCTCATCGCCGACGTCGAGCTGCCGAAGGAGGTGGACGTGGCGGCCCTCATGCGCAGGCTCGCGGCCGTCGGGGCCGGCCTCGACGCCGAGATAACCTTCCGCCCCGTAGAACCGGACCTGCTGTGACGGGCCCGGGCCCCGGTGGGGGCTCGGGAACGGCCAGGGACGTGCTGCGGGCGCCCCACCCCGCCCTGTCCGCCGCGGCCGAGCCGGTGGACCCGATTGACCCCGGCGTCGTGGCCGCCGCCGCCGATCTCCTCGCCACCCTGCGCGGCCTGCCGGCCACGACGGGGCTCGCGGCCCCTCAGATCGGCCTCAGCGGCCGTCTGATCGCCTTCGACACCGCACGCCACCCCCGGAGCCGTTCGTACGCCGGAGAGTGCGTTCTGGCCAATCCGCGCCTCGTCGGGGCCTCCCATTGGGATCATGGGCGGGAGGGGTGCGCCTCGATCGCCGGGCTCACGGCGGACGTCCTACGCGCCACTCGAATCACCGTACATGCGCATTTGCCAGGCACGGGGGAGGCCGTCACCATCGAAGCCGATGCCTTCGAAGCCCGCTGCATTCAGCACCAACTGGACCATCTGGACGGTCTACTCTTCTTGGACAGAGTGCCAGGAGCCCTATCACTTCACATCCAACTTCACAGTTGTGACGCTTGATGCGAAGTTGTGCTCCTCGGAAGCATGGTCCGTTTCGTATGATTGCGGCGCCCCCGTAGCCCAATGGCAGAGGCAAACCCCTTAAAAGGGTTGACGTGCGGGTTCGAATCCCGCCGGGGGCACCTGCTTCTACCATTGGAAATACGTTTTTCGGCACGGTGGATGACCTTGGGAACTCCGGGGTGGCCACGTTCGTTGTCATCGCTGCCGAAGTCCCCCACGAACCCCGATCTGAGCGCGAGTTGACCAAGGTGCCGCCAGGCCCCGTAGGCTCGGCGACACAGGAGGCAGCGATGGAGAGCAAGAACCCCGTTTTCAGCAGGACCCGCCGGCAGGCGGGAGCATGGTCAGGGCCGGCCCCGTCCCCTGACGTGCTGCAGAACATGTACGACTCCCCGTCGTACGCCCCCCCGAGCCGCCCCGCGTTCCGCACCATGACCCTCGACGACGTGGTGGTGCGCGGCTTCCTGACCCTCGGCACGCTCGTCCTCGCCGCCGCGGCGGCGTGGGTGCTCAACGTGCCCCCCATGTTCGCGATCGTCGGCGCGGTCGTCGCGCTGGTCCTGGGCCTGATCGCCTCGTTCACGCAGAGCACCAACCCGGCGCTCATCCTGGGCTACGCCTTCTTCGAGGGCATCTTCCTGGGCAAGATCAGCCAGCTCTTCGAGGGCGCCATCAGCGGCATCGTGCTGCAGGCGGTGCTCGGCACGGCCTTCGCCTTCGGCGCCGTGCTGACCGTCCACGCGCTGCGGATCGTGCGGGTGACGCCCAAGCTGGTGAAGTTCGTGGTCGCGGCGGCCATCGCGGCCCTGGGCCTCGTGCTGGTCAACCTGCTGGTCGGCATCTTCAACGGCGTCGGCCTCGGGCTGCGCACCGACAGCCCCATCGGCTGGGTGTTCAGCATCGTCATGATCCTGCTCGGCTGCTTCTTCCTGCTGCTCGACTTCGACTCGATCGAGCAGGGCGTCCGCCAGGGCGCGCCGGAGAAGTTCGCCTGGCAGTGCGCGTTCGGCCTGACGCTGAGCCTCGTCTGGATCTACCTGGAGGTTCTGCGGTTCATCAGCTATTTCAGCGACGGTGACTGAGCGTAGACATCGTCGTCACCTCCGAGGGCTCCGCGTTCACGCGGGGCCCTCTCTTTGTGCGACCGAAAATCTACGTGCCGTCACGGATTCCAGGCAGCCAGGGGTCTTGCCTTTCGATGGATGGTGTTGCAGTGTCAAGCAAAGGACCTTAATCCGCGGAGGTGCCCATGTCCTTGAACCACTCACCGGAGACGCAGACGAAGCTGATCGCAAGGGTCCCCATGATAACGGGACGCGAACTCCCCGAGTGGTTCCAAGCCATCGACAACGGCCCGTCATTCCTCAGGTGCGCCGAGCGGGCCAACTGGCTCGCCGACGAGCACGGGCTGACCCACGGCTATGCCGCCGCCATCGTCCACGAGCACGAGCGGCACCGCCGTAACCGGATGGGCTTCATCTAGGCCCGTCACCGACCCGCGCCCGTGCCGCAAGCGCGGGCGCGTCGTCATGCGACACCATGAGGTCATGGACCTCGACAAGGCAGTGGCCTTCCTCCGCGACAACCACAACGCCGTCCTGCTCACCCGGCATCGCGATGGGCGCCCGCAGATGTCGCCGGTGACGGTCGGCGTGCAGGGGCCGCACATCGTCGTCAGCACGCGCGAGACGGCGTTCAAGACCCGCAACGTCCGGCACGACCCCCACGTGTCGCTGTGCGCCTTCACGAGCGCCTTCTACGGCGAATGGATCCAGGTCGACGGCACCGCCGAGGTCCTCTCGCTGCCCGAGGCCATGGAGCCGCTGATCACCTACTACCGCGACATCTCGGGCGAGCACCCCGACTGGGAGGACTACCGCGCCGCGATGGCCCGCGAGCGGCGCGTCCTGCTGCGCATCACGCCGGTCTCCGCCGGCCCCGACCGTCGCGGCTGAAGCGCTCCGGCGCCCGGCTGCGGGCCGGGCGCCGAAGCGCGCGCGTCAGCTCAGGCGCTCCAGGAGCATGGCCATGCCCTGGCCGCCGCCCACGCACATCGTCTCCAGGCCGATGGTCTTGTCGTGGTGCTGGAGGCCGTTGATGAGCGTGGAGGTGATCCGGGCGCCGGTCATGCCGAACGGGTGGCCGACCGCGATGGCCCCGCCGTTGACGTTGAGCCGGTCGAGGTCGATGCCCAGCTCCTGGTAGGACGGGATGACCTGGGCCGCGAACGCCTCGTTGATCTCGACCAGGTCGACGTCCTCGATGGCCATCCCGGCCCGCGCCAGCGCCTGCCGCGAGGCGTCCACCGGGCCGAGGCCCATGATCTCCGGCGACAGGCCGGAGACGCCGGTGGAGATGATCCGGGCCAGCGGCGTGATGCCCAGCTCGGCCGCCTTGACGTCGCTCATGATCACCACGGCGGCGGCGCCGTCGTTGAGCGGGCAGCAGTTGCCGGCCGTGACCGTGCCGTCCGGGCGGAAGACCGGCTGGAGGCCGGCCACCTTCTCGTACGTGGTGCCCGGCCGCGGCCCGTCGTCCCCGCTCACCACGGTGCCGTCGGGCAGCGTGACGGGCGTGATGTCCTTGGCCCAGAAGCCGTCGGCCAGCGCCTTCTCGGCGAGGTTCTGGGAGCGCACGCCGAACTCGTCCTGCTCCTGGCGGCTGACGCCGCGCAGCTGGGCGACGTTCTCGGCGGTCTGGCCCATCGCGACGTAGACGTCGGGGACGTCGCCGTCCTCGCGCGGGTCGTGCCAGGTCTTGCCGCCCTCGGTGAACGACTTGGTGCGCGCCAGGGCGTCCAGGAAGAGCGGGTTGTGCGTGTCGGGCAGCGAGTCGGAGTTGCCCTTGACGAAGCGTGAGACGGTCTCCACGCCCGCGGAGACGAACACGTCGCCCTCGCCCGCCTTGATGGCGTGGAAGGCCATGCGGGTGGTCTGGAGCGAGGAGGAGCAGTAGCGGGTCACGGTGGTGCCGGGCACGTCGTCGAGCCCGAGCAGCACCGCCACCACCCGGGCCATGTTGAAGCCCTGCTCGCCGCCGGGCAGGCCGCACCCCAGCATGATGTCGTCGATGGTGTGCGGATCGAGCTGGGGCACCTTGGCCAGGGCCGCCTGGATCATCTGCACGGTCAGGTCGTCGGGCCTGATGTCCTTGAGCGACCCCTTGAAGGCTCGTCCGATGGGCGAACGCGCGGTTGCGACGATGACTGCCTCGGGCATGGCCCCTCCTTTGTCGGCGGCTAATAGTAGAACTATATTCCAGTTCTTCGCGCGAGCCTCGCCGCCCCCCGGAAGGATTTACCCGTACATGCCCGGCGCGCTCGCCGTGTTGTCGTTGATCCCGTGCAGCGCCCCCTTCTCGTCGCGCCACAGCCGCCAGCCCGCCGTGCTGCCGGTGAACCACGCCGGGGGCGGGCCCGCCGTGGTGACCCGCTGCCCAGTGGCGAGGTCGTACTCGCAGAGGGCCGCCGTCGAGTAGAAGCCGGGCGGCTGGCCCTTCAGCGGCAGCGGCTTGGGGTCGGTGACGCAGAAGGACCAGCTCCGCTCCTCCTCCACCGGAGCCGGTCGGCCCGAGGCCAGGTCGTAGACCGAGCCCTTGGCGCCGTGGGCCAGGAAGCCCAGTTTGTCCATGCGCTCGGGGAAGGCCAGCCACCAGCCGGAGCCGGGCACGTCGGCCGCGCCGACCTGCCCCACCACCCGCCCCGACGCCGGGTCGAGCCGGGCGAAGCCGCCGTAGGCGCCCTGGCGGTCCACCGGCCGCACCACGGGCGCGTAGCCGGGGTTGCCGCTGGGGTAGACGCGCACGACCGACGGGCGGATCCAGTTGATCGTGCCGTCGGTCCTGCGCAGCGAGAACAGCCCGAACGTGGACAGCCGCCTGGTGCGCGGATCGGTGTAAGGAGCGACGTAGCCGACCAGGTCGTCGCCCGCCGCGCCGAACGCCCAGCCGCCCGACAGATCGACGCCCGGCCCGAGCGCCTGCTCGATCGGCTGCTGCCACTGCAGCTTGCCGGTCTTGAGCTCGTACGACTCCACCATCGGGTCGTCCGACAGCCGCAGCAGCAGCACCCGCGCCTGGTCGGACCACTCGACCTCGGAGATGCCCGGCAGCTTCCACACCGGTTTGCCGCCGGCCGGGTCGAGCACCACCGTGCGGGCCTTGGCCAGCGCCGTGTGCTCCGACAGGCAGATGTAGGGCCCGCAGCGCTGCGGCCCGAACGAGGAGTGGACCGGCCGGGTCCACTTCTGCACGCCGGAGTGCGCGTCACGGGCCACCAGCGTGGCCTTCCACCGGCCCTTGCGCGCCGGGTCGAGCGCCACGACCACGCCCTCGCCGCCACCGGTCTCGACGATCGCGGGGGCGGAGACGCCCATGCCGGGCAGCCGGCCGGCCATCGTGGCCGGATAGGCCCACAGCCGTCGGCCGTCGCGCAGTCGTACGGCCACCGTCTCCAGGGAGCCGTCGGGCTTCATCGAGGTCGTGGTCACCACCCCGGCCGCCTCGGACAGCCGGCTGACGACGTGGACCTGCGCGTTGTGCCAGGTGGGGAAGGCGGGGGTGGTGGCCGCGTCGCTGCCGGCGCATCCGGCGAGGGCGAGGGTTCCGGCTAGGGCGACGGACGGCTTCCAGAGGGGCCGGAGCACGGGCGATACCCTCCAAGGGGACGAGGAGTGACGGCTCGGGCGCGGAAGGTGACCGGTGCGGGGCGCGGTCGGGGGCACGCCACGCCGGAACGGGGGCGGGCCCGGCCGCGGGCCGAGCCGCTCGCCGGGCCTGGACCGGGGGGTCAGGCGTCGTTGAGCTGCTCGCCGAGTCTCCGGCGGAACAGCGCGGCCCACTTGCCGTGCAGCCCCGTCGCCCGCCCGTCGACCCGGGTCGCGGTGACCTCGGTGCCGGGCTCCTCCGCGGCCGTGGCCGCCGCGAGGTAGATCGGTTGCAGTTCTTCGCCGCGTGCGGGGCGCGGCTCAGGCCACAACCCCAACGCAGCGCACACTGACGGTAGCACCGCGTAAGCGGCCTGCGCGTAACCTCGGTCAGATGGATGGAAACGATCCGGTCCGAACATCTCTGTCGGATTTGTAGCGAATTCCGGGCCGAGCGTGTCGGCGAAGGCCACCGTACGGCCGCCCGCGTCCACCACCGCCACCGTCTGTGCCGCGGCGAGCTGCCGGCTCCACCGCCGGGTCACCCACCGCAGCGGCTGCGCGATGGGACGCACCGTGCCGAGGTCGGGGCAGGTGCCCACGATCACCTCGACGCCCGCCTCGCGCAGCCGGCGCACCGACCTGGTCAGGTGGCGTACGGCGATCGCGGGCGGCGTCTGGGTGATGATGTCGTTGGCCCCCACGAAGATCACCGCCACGTCCGGCTCCATGGCCAGCGCCCGGTCCACCTGCTCGCCCAGCTCCGCCGACGACGCGCCCGACCGGCCCGCCACCAGCAGCCGCACCGGGCGCTCCGACACCGCGGCCAGGCCGTTGGCGAGCACCACGCCGGGCGTCTGGGCCGGGTCGGTCATGCCGAGACCCACCGACGTGGAGTCGCCCAGCATCGCCAGCTTGATCGCCCTGCCGGGGAACATGCCGTACGTGCCGTCGGAAGGGGGCCCGTCCATGCCGTGCGGGCGGCCGATGGCCTTGCGCGCCAGCAGTCCCTCGGCGACCAGCAGTCCGTACGCGGTCGCTCCCAGGGCCGTCAATCCGCCTCCTCCGAGCGCCGCCGCGGTGGCGATCCTGCGTGCGGCGCGCGCCATGCCAGCTGCCCAGACCACGTACGTCCCTCCCTGGTCGAACTCGGCGGTAGCGTTTGCTAGGAAACTAACCGAGGGCGTGCCACCCCGACCGGGTCTGAGCCTTCGGATAGCTGATCAAGCTTCGGCAAAGAAGGTGAACACCTCGGTGCGCGTTTACGATTCCCTGGTCGACCTCATGGGGAACACCCCGCTCGTCCGGCTGCACAAGGTGAGCGCGGGCCTGCCGGCCCAGGTGCTCGCCAAGGTCGAGTACTTCAACCCGGGCGGATCCGTGAAGGACCGCATCGCGGTCCGCATGATCGAGGCCGCGGAGAAGTCGGGCGCGCTGCGCCCCGGCGGCGTCATCGTCGAGCCGACCTCCGGCAACACCGGGGTGGGGCTCGCCATCGTCGCCCAGCAGAAGGGCTACCGGTGCCTGTTCGTGGTGCCGGACAAGGTCGCCCAGGACAAGATCGCGGTGCTGCGGGCCTACGGCGCCGAGGTCGTGGTCTGCCCGACCGCCGTCTCGCCCGACCACCCCGACTCCTACTACTCGGTCTCCGACCGGCTGGCCCGCGAGGTGCCCAACGCCTGGAAGCCCGACCAGTACTCCAACCCGGACAACCCGGAGTCCCACTTCCACTCCACCGGCCCCGAGATCTGGGCCGACACCGAGGGCGGCATCACCCACTTCGTCGCCGGCATCGGCACCGGCGGCACGATCAGCGGCACCGGCCGCTACCTCAAGGAGGTCTCCGGCGGCCGGGTGCGCGTCGTCGGCGCCGACCCCGAGGGCTCGGTCTACTCCGGCGGCAGCGGGCGGCCCTACCTGGTGGAGGGCGTCGGCGAGGACATCTGGCCGGCCACGTACGACACCACGATCTGCGACGAGATCATCGCGGTCTCCGACAAGGACTCCTTCACCATGACCCGCCGCCTCGCGCGGGAGGAAGGACTGCTGGTCGGAGGATCGTGCGGCATGGCCGTCGTCGCGGCGCTCCAGGTGGCGGCGCAGGCCAAGGAGGGCGACACCGTCGTCGTGCTGCTGCCCGACGGCGGCCGCGGCTACCTGTCGAAGATCTTCAACGACGACTGGATGGCCGACTACGGCTTCCTCACGACCAGCTCCGACGAGGGCCTGGTCGCCGACGTGCTGGCGCGCAAGGGGCCTGGCCTGCCGGAGTTCGTGCACGCCCACCCGCACGAGACGGTCGGCACGGCCATCTCGATCATGCGCGAGTACAGCGTGTCCCAGCTCCCGGTCATGAAGGAGGAACCGCCGGTGATGGCGGCCGAGGTCGTCGGGTCCATCGTCGAGCGCGACCTCCTCGAAGCCCTCTACCACGGCAGGCTCTCCTCCGAAGACTCGATCGCCGATCATATGTCCGCGCCGCTACCCACGATCGGCAGTGGTGAACCTGTGGCGCGTGCGGTGGAAGCGCTGGAGAAGGCGGATGCGGCGGTGGTGCTGGAGGACGGCAAGCCGGCCGGGCTGATCACCCGGCAGGACCTGCTCGCCTTCCTCGCCAACCACTGATCCCGTGCCTGACGCCGCCGGCAGCGGTCACTCCCCGATCTTCTTCGCGTAGAGCGTGATGAGCGTGTCGGTCGGGACCCGTCTGCCGGCGGCCGGGTCCTGCCGTACGACCTGCCAGTTGCGATCGAACACCTGTAGCCGTCCCTGGCCGGTGGCGTCCTGGTCGTCGAGGATGTAGAAGCCCTTCGCCTGGAGGAAATCCTGGGCGGCCTGCAGGTTCATGCCGACGACGTCCGGCAGCCGCTTGCGCTCGGGCGTGCGGACGGAGGGCTTGCCGGCGGATGGGGTGGCCTCGTCCGGTGACGATGTCGGGGTGGCGGTGACGGTGACAACGGCCGGCGGCGGGGCGGAGGCGGTGTGGGCCTCACTCGCGGTGGAACATGCGGGGTGCTGCTCCGGGCGCGTAGCCAGGTCGCCGACAGCCACCACGGCCGCCCGCCACCGTCGTGGACCAGGGCGTCGACGCCGCGCGGCGGCACGGTCCACTGGTCCAGAACGTACGGGGTGGCCTCGACGAACCCGGCCCGCAGCACGCGGTCGGCCGTGAGCGTCCGGTCGTGCTCGCCGCGGTGGGCGCGTACGACAAGGAAGGTCTTGGCCAGGCCTGTCACCTGGACCGGCGTGACCACGTGTCGGCTCGCCCGTCGGCTTCGGGGCAGCGGGTCAGGTCAGGGGGAACTCGGCGACGACCTCCCAGGCGCCCTCGCTTGAAGGGCCCGCGTAGAGCCGGCCGCCCAGGGCCTCCACCCGTTCGGCCATCCCGACCAGGCCGAAGCCGCCGCCCAGGCGGGAGACGCGCGGGTCCGGCGACGAGCCGAAGTTGCGCACCCGCAGCACCACCGACCTGTCGTGGCGGCGCAGGTCCGCCTCCACCCAGGCGGTCCGCGTCGCGTGCTTGCGCACGTTGGTCAGCGACTCCTGGAGCACCCGGTGCAGGGTCGTCATGACCTCGGGCTGCAGCGTACGGTCGTCCAGGCCGGGGCCGATCTCGAAGGCCACCTTCGGCCCGTCCGCCGAGAACCGGTCGGTCAGCATCCGCAGGTCGGCCAGGGTCGTGCCGGGCCTGCGGCCCGCCTCCTCCTCGGTGCGCAGCACTGTCACCATGCGCCGCATCGAGGTCAGCGCGTCCGACCCGGCCGTGGCGATCGCGTCCAGGGCGGGCAGCACCGCCTGCGGGCTGGCCTCGGCCACCGTACGGGCGGCCTGCGCCTGGACCACGATCCCGGTGATGTGGTGGGCGACCAGGTCGTGCAGCTCCCGCGCCAGCTCCAGGCGTTCGGCCCGGCGTACCGAGTGGACGGCCTCCGCCCGCCGTTCGCGCTGGAAACGCAGGTAGCCGCCCGCTCCGGCGGCCATCGACCAACTGGCGAACAGCAGGAACGAGAACGCGAGCCCCGCCCCGTGGTAGTCGCGGCCCACGGCCTCGGCCATGAGCACGATCAGCCCGGCGCAGGCGAGGGCGGCCGCCCGGCGTACCGGCTCGACGTGCCGCAGCACGCCGATGACGAGGACGAGCAGCGACCCGGTCTCGGCCATGCCTGGGACGCCGGCGAGGTTCGTGCCCCCGATGGCCATGGACGTGCCGAAGGACAGGGCCAGCACGGCGGAGAAGCCGTCGGCACGATGCGCGCGCCGCAGCGCCACGGCCACGATGCCCGCCACGCCGCACATCGGCACCAGCCACTGCAGTCCACCGGTGGAGGCGGCGATCACCAGGTCGAGCAGCAGCATCAGGCCGAGCCAGCCGAGCATCGCGAACTCGCTCAGCCGCCGCACCCAGTACAGGAGGCGTTTCGTCTCACCCACTCGTCTCACCCACGCTCCGAGCCTAGGTCTCAGGTCGGACCTCCCGTATCAACCGTTCGGCCGAGCGCGGGGGGCGCGGACCGGCCCTTCAGCGGAGGCGGAGGGGCGGTGCCGGAGCGGATGCTGGAGAGGACGAAAGGGGACGGACATGATTGCCATCGGGTTCGCGTTGCTGGGGGCCGGGCTGGTCGTCGCGCTGCTGCTCGCGCTGGCCGATCCCTTGCTGATCTCCCGGCTCGAAGGGGAGCCGGAGGACGCCGCCTGAGCTCGGGCACCCCTGGCCCGACGCCCATCCTGGAGCTGTCCGAACGTCCGTTACCGTTGGCGTATGAGCAACGGTTTTGAGACCCTGGCCATCCACGCAGGTCAGGAGCCCGACCCGCTGACCGGCGCGGTCGTGCCGCCGATATATGCCACGTCCACCTACAAGCAGGACGGCGTGGGCGGCCTGCGTTCCGGATACGAGTACAGCCGCTCGGCCAACCCCACCCGCACCGCGCTGGAGGAGGCGCTGGCGGCCGTGGAGGGCGGGTCGCGCGGGCTGGCGTTCGCGTCGGGGCTGGCCGCGGAGGACACCCTCCTGCGTACGGTCTGCAAGCCGCAGGACCACGTGATCATCCCCAACGACGCCTACGGCGGCACCTACCGGCTCTTCTCGAAGGTCCACGAGCGCTGGGACCTCCACTACGACCCGGTCCCGCTGCACGACCTCGACGCGGTGGCCGCCGCCATGACGCAGAAGACGCGGGTCGTCTGGGTCGAGACGCCGACCAACCCGCTGCTCGGCGTCGCCGACATCGCCGCGCTCGCGCGGCTCGCCCACGACAACGGGGCGCTGCTGGTGGTGGACAACACGTTCGCCTCGCCTTACCTGCAGCAGCCGCTCGCCCTCGGCGCCGACGTCGTCGTGCACTCCACCACCAAGTACGTCGGCGGCCACTCCGACGTGGTCGGCGGCGCGCTGATCGCCGCGAACGCCGGGCTCGGCGAGGAGCTCGCCTACCACCAGAACGCCATGGGCGGGGTGGCCGGGCCGTTCGACGCCTGGCTGACGCTGCGCGGGCTCAAGACCCTCGGCGTACGCATGGACCGCCACTGCGACAACGCCGAGCGCGTCGTCGACCTGCTGCTCGCGCACCCGCGCGTGACCGAGGTCCTCTACCCGGGGCTGCCCGAGCACCCGGGGCACGAGGTCGCGGCCAAGCAGATGCGGCGGTTCGGGGGCATGGTGTCGTTCCGCGTGGCCGGGGGCGAGGCGGAGGCCGTGGCGGTGTGCGACCGGGCCAAGCTGTTCACGCTGGGGGAGTCGCTCGGCGGTGTCGAGTCGCTGATCGAGCACCCGGGGCGGATGACGCACGCGTCGGCGGCCGGCTCGCCGCTGGAGGTGCCCGCCGACCTGGTGCGGCTGTCGGTCGGCATCGAGACGATCGACGACCTGCTCGCCGACCTCACGCAGGCGCTCGCCGGCTGAGCGGCGCGTCCCGTCAGCCGGGGACGACCATCAGGAAGAGGATCACCAGCCAGATCACGGACACCACTCCGCTGATCGCGGCGATCCGTCCGCTCTGCACCTTCGCGTCGTCGGCGGGGTCCTCGCTCGCGAGGGCCTGTACGGCGGCGCGGAGGTCGCGGTCGATCAGCACCAGCAGCACAGCCGCCACGATGAACAGCGTCATCGAGGCCGTCATGTACCACTCGCCGAGCACACCTCCGCCCATCACGATGCCGAGCACCAGCCCGAACACGAACACACCGATCGTGCCGATGCTGTAGACCCGCGTCAGGCGCTGGATGTTCTGCAGCGCGGGCACGTTCTTGGTGCGGATGAGGCGGGGCGCGGCCATCGTCGCGGCGGTCACCGGGCCGACGGTGAAGATCGCGAAGCCGATGTGGAGCCAGAGAAGCAGGGTGGACATGCCGGAGAGACTAGTCGCCGACGATCTCGGTGGGTGACTCGACACTCTCTTTGCCGGCGACGGGACAGCGCGTGATGAGCTCCATGGCCGCTACCGTCACGGCCATCATGACGATGAGAAGAATCATGGCAATCATGGGCTCGCCTCCTTCCCCGTGTACGTCGGGAATATCGTCCGTAATGACTAGACGGCCGTGCAACGGAATAAGTTGGGCGCGGGTAGGGTTGGGAACTGTTCCTTTTTCCTTACCGTTTGGGCACAAGGGGGTGCCGTCCGTGGCCATCAGGCATGTCGAGCCGTACAGCGACGAGTGGCTGCAGCAGCCGATCAGCTACGTGCGCCAGGTCGTCGACCAGCTCGGGGCCGAGGTCGCGGACTGGTGGGAGGGGCCGTGCGATCCGCGTGACGCCACCCTCAAGCTCGCCGACGACAGCGCGCTGGTGTGGGACGAGGAGAGCGGCTGGCGCCTCGGCGCCTTCGTGGCCGGCGGCCGTGGCTCCCACACCGAGCTGGCGGGCGTGCGTTATCTCGGCAACGGGCTGCTGCCGCGTCCCGAGCGGGTGCCCGGAGCGCTGGCCGACGCGCGCGCCGGGGTGGGCGCCAGTACGGCCTGGCGCCCCTGCTACCGCTCCCACCGCAACTGCCGTGACGGCTTCGATCTCGCTCTGGCCTTCTACACGCCCCTCGTCGACGCCTGACCTATCGTCGGCTGTTCGCCATCGCGAAGAACGTACGGATGTCCTCGACCAGCAGGTCGGGGGCCTGCACCGAGGCGAAGTGGCCGCCGCGCGGCGGCGTGGACCAGTGCACGATCGAGTGCGACAGCTCGGCCAGGCCGCGCAGCGCCTTGTCCCCCGGGAAGTTGGCCACTCCCGTCGGCACCCCTGACGGGGCCGGACGCTTGCCCCACCCCTCGTCGCCGCCCTCGTAGTAGAGCCGGGCCGCCGAGCCCGTCGTCCGGGTCAGCCAGAAGATCGTCACGTCCGTGAGAAGGACGTCGCGGTCCACCGGGGTCTGCACCTTGTTCGCCGGGTCCCAGTCCACGTACCACTCCAGGTTCCAGGCGAGCTGCCCGGCGGGGGAGTCGTTCAGCGCGTACGCCAGCGTCTGCGGCCGGGTCGACATCTGGGTGGCGTAGCCGGAGTGCGTGTACCACCACGCCTCCTGCTCGCGGGCCAGCTCCCGCTCGGACTCCGACAACCGGTCCAGGTCCTCGGGGTCGGTCGGCGTCGAGGCGTTGGCCAGCGCGTTCACGTGTACGCCGATGACCTTGTCCGGGGCGTGGCGGCCGAGCTCGGGCGAGACCATGCTGCCGAAGTCGCCGCCCTGGGCGCCGTAGCGCTCGTAGCCGAGACGGCGCATGAGCTCCGCCCAGGCCCGCGCGACCCGGTTCACGCCCCAGCCGGTCTCCCCGGTCGGGCCGGAGAACGCGAACCCGGGCACCGACGGGATGACGAGGTGGAAGGCGGGAGCCTGGTCCGCGCCGTGCCCGCGCGGGTCGGTCAGCGGGCCGATGAGGTCGAGGAACTCGTACACGGTGCTGGGCCAGCCGTGCGTGATGATCAGCGGGATCGCGTCCGGCTCGGGGGAGCGTACGTGCAGGAAGTGGATGTTCTGGCCGTCGATCGTGGTGGTGAACTGGGGGAAGGAGTTGAGCCGGGCCTCGTGGCGGCGCCAGTCGTACTCGGTCCGCCAGTAGCGCACCAGCTCTTCGAGGTGGCCCTGGGCAACGCCGTACGACCAGCCGACGCCGGGCAGCTCGCCGGGCCACCGGGTGCTCGCCAGGCGGGCGGCGAGCTCGTCGAGCTCGGCCTGCGGAATGTCGACCCGGAACGGGTGAATCGCATCGTTCATGCTTTCCACCCTCACCCCGAACGCGGACGAGACGCTTCCTCGTTCGGCACTTTCAGGGCGGAGGCTCACCGGGGCGGACGAGGCCCGTCTCGTAGGCGTGGCGCACCACCTGGGCGCGGTCGCGGAGGCCGAGCTTGGCCAGCAGCCGGTTGAGATGGGTGCTCACGGTGGCTTCGGCGATGGCGAGGGCGGCGGCGATCTCGGCGTTGGACAGGCCGCCCGCGATCAGCCGGAGCACCTGCTGCTCGCGGGCGGTCAGCGCCGAGCCGGGCGGCGTCTGCGGGGGCGGCGACGTACGGCGGTAGGCGTCCACGACGCGGCCGGTCACCGCCGGGTCGAGCAGGATCTCCCCCCGGGCGGCGCTCCGCACGGCGGCGAACAGGTGCTCCGGGGGCGAGCCTTTCAACAGGAAGCCGCTGACGCCCGCGTGCAGGGAACGGTCGAGGTTGTCGTCCGTGTCGTACATGGTGAGCATGATCACGCGGGGCGCCGGGTTCGCGGACAGGATGCGGCGGGCGGCCTCCAGGCCGTTGACGTGCGGCATGGCGATGTCGAGCAGCGCGACGTCCGGGCGGTGGGCGCGGGCCAGCTCCACCGCCTGCCGGCCGTCGGCGGCCTCGGCCACCACGGCGAGGTCGGGCTGGGTCTCCAGCATCAGGCGGAGCCCGGCGCGGATCATGGCCTGGTCGTCGGCGATCAGGACACCGATCGGCCGCGGCTCGGTCACGTCGCTCATAGAGGTCGCGTCGCTCACAGCGGGAGCACCGCCCGTACCTCGAAGCCGCCCGAGGGCAGCGGGGCGGCCGTGAGGGTGCCGTCGAACAGGGCCGCCCGCTCACGCATGCCGATCAGCCCGTGGCCCCCACCGGGCGCGCCCGGCGCGCCGAGCGGTCTGTGGGCGGGGGCCTCGTTGGCGACGGACAGGCGCAGCTCGCCGGGACGGTGGTCGATCGTCACCGCGGCCCTCGTCGGGCCGGCGTGCTTGAGCGCGTTGGTCAGGGCCTCCTGCACGATGCGGTACGCCGACAGATCGAGGCCCGCGGCCAGTGGCGCCGGCTCGCCGCGTACGTCCAGGGTCACGTCGAGGCCCGCCGCGCGTACCTGGTCGAGGAGGTCGTCGAGGCGGCCGAGCCCGGCGCGCGGGCTCAGGCGGTCGTCGTCGGCGGTGCGGAGCAGGCCGACCATGCGGCGCAGCTCGATGAGGGCGGCGCGGCCGGTCTCCTCGACCGTGGTCAGCGTCTCGCGCTCGCGGTCCTGGCCGGGGGCGAGCATCAGGCGTACGGCGCCGGTCTGCATGGTCATCACGCTGACGCTGTGGGCCACGATGTCGTGCAGCTCGCGGGCCAGGCGGGCGCGTTCCTCGGCGACGGCCTCGCGGGCCAGCAGCTCGCCGCGCTCCGCCGCCTGGACGGCGAGCACCCGGTGGCGGCGTACGGCGAGGCCGGCCCCGGCCGCGATGGCGGTCATCACCAGCGCCACGGCGAAGTCGCCGGGGCCGGGCGACCCCGTGCTGTTGATCAGCATGGCGACGACGTACGCGCCGGTCGCGACCGCGCCGACGGCGACCTTGGGGCTGCGGATCGGCACCTCCGACAGGAGGGTGAACAGCAGCACGAGCTGCGTGTAGAACTGCCAGGCCCCGGCGGGGGCGGCCGAGACGGCGAAGACGGCGACGTTCGCGGCGGAGTAGCCGACCAGGACGGCGAACGGGGCCCGCCGCCGGTACAGCACCCCGGCCGCCGCCACCAACCCCGCCACCGCCCACCAGGCGGCATGCTCGCGCTGGGGCGCCATGCCGCGCTCGCTCAGCTCCTCGGCGACCGCGAACAACGCCACGACCACGGCGACGAGCCAGTCGACGGACGAGGGGGGAAGGAACGCCGGGATCCGTCCTTCGCCCGTGGCGGTGGAGGAGTCGGAGGGTGCGGTGGGGGTGTCGGCCAGGATGGAGTCGGGGGCTACGGCAGGGGGACGTGAGTGCCGGCGGAGCATGAGGCCGAGGGTAGCCGCCGCACCGGCTGCACCGTTCCAGAAGGGCCTCCGACGCCTGGCAAGGCGCCGCCGGCCACCGCCCCGCGAGCGCCGGGCCTGCCGGTCAGCGCCCTTCCGGCGTCGCGCGCCCGCCGCTCACCGCCCTGCGGCCGGGGCGGGTGTGGGGAGGGGGCGGGGTCGGGAATCCGTCGGGCGGGGGACCCCCGGTCAAAGGCTGCTTTGACGACGGGTCGTGCGACCGCTCCGTACGGTCCACCCCATGCTTACCAACGCAAGTGCCTTCCGCCGCACCGCGGCCGGGGTGAGCCTCCTGCTCGCCCCCCTCTGCCTGCTCCTCGGCATGATCACCGACCCCAGCGAGCCTGGAGTCACCGACCCTCTCGTCTACGCCAACAACCCCGCCGCCGTCGGCGTCAGCGCCACGCTGCTGCACTACTGCTGGGTGCTGTTCGTGCCGGGCGTGATCGGGCTGGTGCACCTCGTCCGGCGCAGGGGCGTGGTGCTGGCCAATCTCGCGGGCGCGGTGACGGTCATCGGGCTGATCAACTTCTCGTCGCTGATGATCTCCGACTTCTTCGACATCGTGCTCTTCCAGGCCCTGCCGGTGGAGCAGGCCGAGAAGATCATGCAGGACGCCGCGCAGCCGGCGATGATCGCCGCCTGGCAGCTGCCCGGCATGATCGGATCGTTCCTCGGCCTGGTGCTGGTCGCGGTCGCCTACGCCTGGGACGGGCGGGCCGGATGGTGGTTTCCCGTCGCGGTGCTCGCGGGCATCGTGATCTGGCTGGTGGGCGCCAGCCAGTGGAACCTGGTGCTCGGCCTCGGCGGGCCGGTCATCCTGCTGGTGGCCTTCGGGTACGCCGGCATGCGGATGATCCGGATGACGGACGCCGAGTGGGCGGGTGAGCAGCCCGCCGCGGTCACTCCGAGCGCAGCACGAGCATGACGTGCTCGTCGTCGCCGTGCCGGACCGTGCCTTCCCGCCGGAAGCCGTGCCGTTCGAGCAGGCGCACCGACGCGGTGTTGCCGCCGTGCGGGTCGGCGTAGAGCGGGCGGACCGGCTCCTCGGCGAGGAAGAGGCCGAGCGCGCGGGTGCCGATGCCGCGCCCCCAGAACTCGCGCCCCATCCAGTAGCCGATGAAGCGCCGATCCTCCTCCCACCAGGCCACGAGGTTGCCGGCGAGCCGGCCGTCGGCCTCGATCGCGCGCACGCGGTTGGCCGGGTCGCCGAGGACCCGGGTGCGCCAGTGGGTGAGGAAGCGCTCCCGGGGCCGGGCGGGGAACCGGGACCGCCGGACGGCCTCCGGATCGTGCTCCTGCTCCAGGAACACCTCCAGGTCTTCCTCCACCACGTCTCTGAGCAGTACGTCGGTCATGACCGGGAGTCTGTCAGCCGGCACCGACAGAAAGTCAGCGGGCGCGGCGCAGGCGGAGGAAGTCGCTGACGACGTACTCGCCCAGCCGCTCGGCGCTCGGCGAGAACACCCGGCCGCCGTTGCGGCGCGCCACCTCGTCCACGAACTCCTTCAGCCGGTCGTCGGCGGCCAGCATGAAGACGTTGAGCGTGGCCCGCCGCCGGGTCATCTTGTCGATCTCGGCGAGGGTGAGCTCCAGCGTCTCGTGCGACGGCGGCCACTCGAAGGCGGGGCGGCCGTTGCGCATGAGATGCGCGGTCGGCTCGCCGTCGGTGACGACCAGCACCACCGGCTCGAAGTCGGGATGGCGGTCGAGGTGGCGGCCGGCGATCAGCAGGGCGTGGTGCAGGTTGGTGCCCTGGACCATGTCCCAGTCGAGCCCGGCCAGCTCGTCCGGCTGCAGCACCCGCGCGTAGTTGGAGAAGCCGATGATCTGTACGGCGTCCTGCGGGAACTTCGAGGCCACCAGCGCCTGCAGGGCGAGGGCGGTCTGCTTGGCGGCGGCCCAGGTGCCGCGCAGCGCCATCGAGTACGACAGGTCCACCAGCAGGCACACCGCCGCGGCCGTCCGGCGTTCGGTCTCGGCCACCTCGAAGTCGTCCACGGACAGGCGCACCGCCGCGCCGCCCCCTGATGCCACCCCGCCCCGCCGCACGCCGTTGACCAGGGTGCGGACTACGTCGATCGGCTGCTCGTCGCCGAACCGCCACGGCCGCGACGAGCCCGTGAGCTCCCCGGCCGAGCCGGCGTCGTGCTGGTCGTGGTCGCCGCGCCGGCCCGCGTCCAGCGAGGAGAACACCCGGCGCAGCGCGGTCTCGCCGAGCCGGCGCACCGCCTTCGGGGTGAGCTCCAGCTTGCCGCGGCGGCGCAGCAGGTAGCCCTGCTCCTCCAGCTCGCGTTCGATGCGCTTGAGCGCCTCCAGGTCGTCCACGGCGGAGCGGCCGAGCGCGCGGCGTACGGCAGCCTCGTCCACGTCGTCGAGCCGCGCGCCCGGATAGTCCTGGCGCAGCGCCGTCTCGAGCTGGGTCAGGTCGGCCAGCTCCTCCAGCGCGGTCACGGCGTCGCCCATGCCGAGCGGCTCCTCGCCGGTGAGGCGTTCGGGGGCGTTCCAGGCCAGGTCGGGGCGGCGGGAGTAGAGGGCCTCGCCGAGGCGGCGCATCTGGTCCGAGAGCCCGGTCTGCTCCAGCGTCTGGTTGATGAGGTTGCTCAGCTCCTCGCGCTGGCGCGGCGTCATCGAGGCGAGCATGCGCTGCGTGGCGGCGGCGCGGCGGGCCAGGATGTCGACCAGTTCTTCGAGGTTGCGGGGCTTCTCGGGGAACAGGTCGCCGTACTTGTCCATGAACGCGGTGAAGTCGGCCTGGGTGTGCTGGCCGCGGGCGTCCTTGTCCAGCATGTCGTTGAGGTCCGCCATCATCTGGCGGACGCGTTCCATGGCCTCCGGGTCGGGGTTGGCCAGGGCGTCGCGGAGCCCGCGGAACTGCGCGTCGAGGACCTCGCGGCGCAGCAGGCCGCGCAGCTCCTCGAAGGTCTGGCGGGCGGCGCCGGAGCGCCAGTCGTACGTGCTCAGCTCCTGGATGGCGCTCGCGGTGTCGTCGGGGAGCGCGTCGAGGCCCGCCTCCCGCATCCGCGCGTCGTCGGACGGGTCGGGGAACAACTCGGCCCGCTCCTGGCCGATGGCCTTGTCCAGCAGTGCGCGGGCCTTCTCCAGCGTGCCGTCGAGCCGCCCGCGCTCGCGCAGGTCGCGGCGGCGCCGCCGGACCTCCCTGAGCATGTCGTCGAGGCCGCGGCGGTCCTGCGCGCCGGGCAGGCCGCGCTTGAGCAGGTCGCGCAGGGCGTGGACCGGCGTCGAGCCCGACAGGATCGCGTCGCCCATCTCGTCCAGCGCCGCCCGCACGTCGTAGGGGGGAGCGAGAGGGTCGGGGCCGTCGTGGTACTCGCCATAGCGGTAGGCCATCACCCCACCACGCTAACCCGGAATGTCCGTTCTCGCTGCGGGGCCGGCCCTACGCGTCCCCGTAGACCTCCCAGACCTCGTCGACGCCGCCGGTCTCGGGCGAGTAGCGCAGCTTCGCGAGCACGGGGTGCCTGACCGACCGCAGGGCTCTGGTCAGGTCCTCCGCGTCGCACGCCCGCGTGCCGAGGCCATTGCGGTCGGCGCTCACCGGCCGGCCCGCCAGCCAGCCGTCCTTACAGCGGGCGGTGGTCCGGTAGAAGTACATCATGTAGGAGTAACCCAGTTTGTACGTCTTCCCGCCCGTCGCGAACAGCACCGTACGATCGTCCACGCGCTGGATCGTGCCCCGGGCGGTGCGTGAGTTCGGCCAGTTGGAGATCAGGATCTCGTTGACCCGCACGGCCCGCCCGTCCTGGTACTCCACGCGCATCGGCGTCGCCCCGCTCCCCAGCGAGGCGGCCAGGTCGGCGGGCTTGCACCGGGTGCGGCCGAGCCCCTTCGCGTCGAGCGCGACCTGCCCCTCGGTCTCCTTCAGGTCGCAGGCCACGGTCACCCGGCCGACGGTGGCCTTGGTGTAGTCGAGCCGGACCTCCTTGGCCCCGGCAATCGACTTGAGCCGGTAGCCGAGGTAGCCCCCATCCTTCACGAGCGTGGCCGACTTCGGCACGATCCGGAGGTGGCCCTTGCCGTCGGGCCAGGCGTAGCCGTACGCGACCTTGAGCGAGGTGCTGGGAGTGGCGGCCCGCGCGGGCACGGCGAAGGCGCCCGCGGCGAGGACGGCGGCGGTGGCGCAGGCAAGCGAACGGCGCATGGGTGGCTCCCCCGTCAGGAACGATCAGTCACACCCTTTGACGCCGGAAAACGCGCCCGCGTTCACGTGCGGTAGACGGCCGTTCCTTCGAGGTCCTCCTTCGACAGGCGCCGCATGAGGTAGAGCCCCTCAAGCGCGAACTCCAGCGCCGCCGCCGCGTGCCCGGGCGACTCCTCGCCCGCGCCCATGCCCAGCCTCGACATGATCTTGGCGAGGCCGGTCACCGGGCCCATGCGGTGCAGCAGCTCGCCGGCCGGGACCAGCTCGCCGGACTCCACCTGGCCGCCCTCGGCGAACTTGTCGGTCACCGCCGACAGGTCCGCGCCGCCCAGCCGGTTGCGGAACGTCTCCGCCGTCGCCCGGCGCAGCAGGTGGGCCAGGATCTCGGTCTCCCTGCCCTCCTCGCTGACCTCGAACTCCACCTTCCCGCGCAGGCTGTGGACCACGCAGGCCAGGTCGACCACGCGGGTGACGGCCTGCTCCTCGCCCGCGATGGCGGAGCGGCGCACCGCGGAGGCGGCGGCCGTCTCGGCGGCGGCGATCGAGAAGCGCGCGGAGACGCCGGAACGGGCGTCCACGGCGGTGGACTCGCGTACCAGGCGGGTGAAGCGGGCGATCACCTCGACCAGGTGCTCGGGGATGTCGGCCCCGATGTCCGGGACGGACTCCTGGCGGATGAGGGTGAGCTCGTCCTCGACGGTCAGCGGGTAGTGGGTGCGGATCTCGGCGCCGAAGCGGTCCTTCAGGGGGGTGATGATCCGGCCGCGGTTGGTGTAGTCCTCGGGGTTGGCGCTGGCGATGAGCAGGATGTCGAGCGGCAGGCGCAGGTTGTAGCCGCGGACCTGGATGTCGCGCTCCTCCAGCACGTTGAGCAGCGACACCTGGATGCGTTCGGCCAGGTCGGGCAGCTCGTTGACGGAGAAGACGCCCCGGTTGGTGCGCGGCACGAGCCCATAGTGGACGGTCTCGGGGTCGCCGAGCGTGCGGCCTTCGGCGATCTTGATCGGGTCGATGTCGCCGATCAGGTCGCCCACGCTGGTGTCGGGCGTGGCCAGCTTCTCGCCGTAGCGCTCGTCGCGGTGCTTCCAGGCGATCGGCAGCTCCTCGCCCAGCTCCCGCGCCAGCGTACGGCAGCGCGTGCAGACCGGCGCGTACGGATGGTCGTTGATCTCGCACCCCTCGACGACCGGCGTCCACTCGTCGAGCAGCCCGGTGACGGTGCGGATGAGCCGGGTCTTGCCCTGGCCGCGCTCGCCCAGGAGGACCAGGTCGTGCCCGGCGAGAAGAGCCCGCTCCAGATGTGGCAGGACCGTTTCGTCGAAGCCGACGATGCCGGGGAACCGCGGCTCGCCCGCCCGCAGCTTGGCCAGCAGGTTCGCCCTGACCTCGGCCTTCACGGTGCGGTGGACGTGTCCGCTCTCCCGCAGCTCGCGGAGAATTCGTGGCTGTGGCTGATGCACGGGTTCGAGACTACGTCCCCTGAGGGGAATGTGGCAGGGCCTTCCACAACCAGGGGGAGATTTCGGATCTTGACTATTGCGTGACGGTTCGTGTGCGTGCTTGTCCCTTTAGTGGGGAGAATCCGGACCTAGGGAACTTGGACATGTCGAGGGAGGCGAGACCCGTGGCCCTGATGACGAGCCGCTTCGCCGACGGCCTCGCCGTGGGTTCCGACCTGGTGGTGGCCGCGCAGAACGCCGTCGGCCGGGCCCTGTCGAGGCTCAGCGGCCAAGCCGACCTGGTCTGCTTCTTCATCTGCGGCGACGACCCCGACGACGTCGCCAGGGCCGGACAGGCCGCTATGGAGCTCGCGCCCGGCGCGCACGTGATCGGTTGCAGCGCCACCGGAGTGATAGGTGACGGGCAGGGGGTGGAACTGACGCCCGCCGTGAGCGCCTGGGCGGCGACCTTGGAAGGCGCGAGACTCACCACGTTCGCGCTGGACACGCTGGCGGCCGAGGACAAGTTCGTGGTCGTCGGGGTGCCCGAGCGCAGCGCCGACGACCATGTGGCGATCCTGCTGGCCGACCCGTACAGCTTTCCGACCGACGCCTTCGTCGAACGCTCGGTGGACGTGCTCGGCGACCTCCCGCTCATCGGCGGGCTGGCCAACGGCCTGCAGGGGCGGGGCTCGGTCAGGTTGTTCGCGGACGGCAAGGTCTATCTGGAAGGCGCGATCGGCGTCCTGCTCGGCGGGCCGCTGCAGGTCAGCACCGTGGTCAGCCAGGGCTGCCGGCCGATCGGCCCCAGCATGGTGGTGACCGCGTCCGAGGAGAACCTGCTGCTGGAGCTGGCCGGGCAGCCCGCGCTGGCCCGGCTCGAGGACATCGTGAGCGACCTCGACGAGGACGACCGCGAGCTCGTGGCCGCCGGGCTGCAGATCGGCATCGCCATGGACGAGTACGCCGAGCGCCACGAACGCGGCGACTTCCTCATCCGCGGCGTGATCGGCATCGACCCCGAACGCGAGGCCGTCGCCATCGGCGACATCGTGGAGGTCGGCCGGACCGTACGTTTCCAGGTGCGCGACGCCGCCACCGCCGACGAGGACCTGTACGACGTCCTGGACGCCCACCGCGAGCAGCTCGGCCGGGTCGACGGGGCGCTGCTGTTCTCCTGCAACGGGCGGGGCTCGGCCATGTTCGGCACCGCCGACCACGACCCGGTCGCGCTGCGCGACACGCTCGGGCCGATCGGGGTGGCGGGCTTCTTCGCCGCCGGCGAGGTCGGGCCGGTCGCCGGTCACAACCACGTCCACGGGTTCACCGCCTCCGTCCTGGTCTTCTCCGGCGCCTCGGGTACGTCGTGACCGCCGCCCCGGCCCCGCCCCGGGGTGCAGGGGGCGGGGCCGGAACGGAGGGTGTCAGCCGGTGCTCTGGGCTGAGCCGGAGCCGTTGTTCTCGCGCGTGACCAGGCCAGGGCCGCCGTCCTCGCGGGTCGTGGGGCCGGGACCGCCGTCCTCGCGGGTCGTGGGGCCGGAGCCGTCGTCCTCGTGGGTGACCACGCCGGGGCCGTCGTCCTTCCCTTCGCCCGTGCCGCCGGGTCCGGACGACGGCAGCGGCAGGGAGGTGGCCACGCAGGGCGCGACCTCACCCTCCACCACCTGGAGCGAGATCGCGGACGGCAGCCCGCGGTCGCCGTCCGGGCCCTTGGTGACGGCCAGGACGAGCGTCGACCTGCCCGGCACCTGCCCTGGCGTGAAGGAGAAGGAGATCCCGTCGCCGTCCCGCCTGATGTCGCTGCCGAAGCGGCCGAGCACGCCGCCCGTCCGGCCGCGCTCAGGCCGGCACGTCCGCCCCTCGGGCAGGTAGTCCACGACCGCCTTGACGCCGTGGCGGCCCAGCTCGGCCACCAGCCCGCCGGGGTCGGTGAACGCGCTGATCCGGACGCTGACCGTACCGTCCGGCGCCTTGGTGACCGCGTACGCGGGCCCTTGGAGCACGGTCGCGTTCAGCGTCACGACCGTGGCGGCGGCCGCCGCCACGCCCGCGACGGCCACCGCCAGCCGCCGTCCGCCCAGTCGTCCGCCCAGTCGTCCGCCCAGTCGTCCGCCCTGTCGTCCGCCCTGTCGTCCCGCTGGGGCCGGGGGAGTGCTCGTCATCGTCATGTCGTCCGCCGTTCTCGTGGTGATCTCCGACTTGAGTGCACTGAGAAGGCGCTCCTCGAAGCTGCTCATGCCTGTCCTTCCAGGTACACGGATGCCGGCGAAGCGACGTCGCGCAGGGCTCGTCTGGCCCTGTGTAACCTGACCCGGGCGGTCACCTGACGGATCCCGAGGGCCGCGGCGGCCTCCTTCACGCTGAGCTGGTCGATCGCGACGAGCTCGAGCACCGCGCGCTCGCCCTCGGGCAGCCCGGCCAGGGCCTCCCAGGCGTGGCGCATCCGGCGCCCGGCGTCGATCCGCTCCTCCATCCGGGTGAGATCGTCGTCGTCCAGCAGCCGCCGGCCGGCCAGCCGGCCGCCGGCCCGGGACTCCCGGGCCGCCCGCCGGTACTGGGCCGACACGACGTTGCGCGCGATGCCGTACAGCCAGGCGGCCTCGCCGCCGCGGCCGGGAACGTAGGTGTGCGCGGAGTCCAGCACCGCCACGAAGATGTCGGCCGTGAGGTCGGCGGCCAGGTGCGGGTCGCTCACCCGTCTGGTCACGAACCTCAGAACCGCGTCCACATGACGGCGGTAGAAGGCCTCGAAGGCCGCGGGGTCCTCGTTGAGGCGCATGGCCCGCCACTTCCTTTTCCGTCGTTCGCCTTACACCTTTACTTGGACCGGGCGACGGAAAACGTTGCCTCCCTGGTCAGGCGGGGCGGCGGGGCTGGAAGAGCCAGGCGTCGAAGAGCGGGCCGAGGTCCTTGCCCGACATCTTCTCGGCGAGCGCGATGAACTGCTCGGTCGTGACGTTGCCGTAGCGGTGCTCGGCGGTCCAGGCGCGCAGCAGCTTGAAGAACGTCTCGTCGCCGACGGCCTTGCGCAGGGCGTGCAGGGTCATCGCGCCGCGCGTGTAGACGGACTGGTTGAACAGGTCGTCGGCCCTGGCCTGTCCGGGCGGGTAGGCCCAGATCGGGTCGTCGGCCGGGCGGGCGTGGTTGCGCTCGAAGATGGCCTCGGCGGTGCTCTTGCCCTTGTGCTCGGACCACAGCCACTCGGCGTAGGTGGCGAAGCCCTCGTTGAGCCAGATGTCCTTCCAGCGCCGGATGGTGAGGCTGTCGCCGAACCACTGGTGGGCCAGCTCGTGGGCGATGATGGCCTCGTCGGGGGCGAAGCCGCCGTACATCGGCTTGGTCTGGTTTTCCAAGGCGTAGCCGGTGGAGAAGTCGTCGACGACGCCGCCGGTCGAGCCGAACGGATAGGGGCCGAAGACCGTGGACCAGTAGTCGGTGACCTCGCCGGAGACGGTGTAGAGCTTGTCGAGCGAGCTCTTGAACGCCGGATCGACGGCGGCCAGCAGCGGGATGCCGGCGGCGGTGCGCCCCTCGCGCAGGTCGAACGTGCCGAGCGTGGCCGTGGCGAGGTAGGTGGCCATCGGCTGCCTCTCGTGCCAGCGCCACGTGGTCCTGCCGCCCACGGTGGTGGGCCGGCTGGTCAGCTCGCCGTTGGCCAGGACGGTCAGCCCGGCGGGCACGGTGATCGCGAAGTCGAAGGTGGCCTTGTCGGCGGGGTGGTCGTTGGACGGGAACCAGGTCTTGGCGCCGTCGGGCTCGGCGGTGACGAACGCGCCGTCGCGGGTCGGGATGAAGCCGTAGGTGCCGAGGTTGGCGGAGTTGACGACCGGCTGGGGGGTGCCGGCGTAGGACACCCGGACGGTGAAGCGGTCGTCGTCGCCGATCGGGCGCGCCGGCCGGATCGTGAGCTCCTGGCCCTTGCGGCTGAAGGTGGCGGCCTCGTCGTCGACGGTGACGCCGCTGACGTTGTAGCCGGTCAGGTCGAGATCGAAGCTGGACAGGTCCTGGGTGGCGGCGGCGGTGATGGTGGTGACGCCGCGCAGCTGCTTGTCGGAGGGTGTGTAGTCGATGGCGATGGCGTAGTGGGCGACGTCGTAGCCGCCGTTGCCGTCCAGGGGGAAGGCGGGGTCGCCGATGCCGGGCGCGCCCGCGCGGCCGTCGGCGATCGCGGCGGCCGTGGGATCGGTGGACGGGGGCGGCTGGTCGGCCGGTGTGCAGGCGAGCGCGCCGACCAGCGCCACCAAGATCGTGACTGCGCGCCTTTCGTAACGCATCCCCGAATCAGCCCCCTTCGATCCGTGACCAGAATATTACGCTCGGTCAGGCCCCGGCTGCGACACGGCCTGGTCTGCGGGTTCTCGTACGGGAGGGTTCGACGGGGTACGCGGCGAGGACGCCGGCGCACGGACATGCGGCGGCGTCCTCGGGCCCTAACGGTGACGACGGTCCCATGGTGTTCTGATCGCCCGGGACACGTCGGGACAAACTAAAGGTTGCCTCTGCGTTCCTGCTCGCGCTCGATGGCCTCGAAGAGCGCCTTGAAGTTGCCCTTGCCGAACCCGAGCGAGCCGTGCCGCTCGATCAGCTCGAAGAACACGGTGGGCCGGTCCTGCACGGGCTGGGTGAAGATCTGCAGCAGGTAGCCGTCCTCGTCGCGGTCCACCAGGATGCGGCGCTTCTTCAGCTCCTCGATCGGCGCCCGCACCTGCCCGATGCGCTCGCGCAGCTCGGGGTCGTCGTAGTACGAGTCCGGCGTGTCGAGGAAGCGCACCCCGGCCGCCCTCATGTGGTCGACCGTGGTGATGATGTCGTTGGTGGCCAGCGCGATGTGCTGCACGCCGGGGCCGCCGTAGAACTCCAGGTACTCGTCGATCTGCGACTTCTTGCGGCTGACGGCCGGCTCGTTGAGCGGGAACTTGACCTTGCGGGTGCCGTCGGCCACGACCTTCGACATGAGCGCGGAGTACTCGGTCGCGATGTCGTCGCCGATGAACTCGGCCATGTTGGTGAAGCCCATGACCTTGCGGTAGAACTCCACCCACTCGTCCATCTTGCCCAGCTCGACGTTGCCGACGCAGTGGTCCACCGCCTGGAAGAGCCGGCCGGTCCGGGTCGCGGGCGGGGCGACCAGCGGCTCGGCGGGGGCGTAGCCGGGCAGGTAGGGGCCGCTGTAGTTGGCGCGGTCGACGAGCGTGTGCCGCGTCTCGCCGTACGTCGCGATGGCCGCGAGCACCACCTTGCCGTGCTCGTCCTCCAGCGTGTACGGCTCCTCCAACCCCTTCGCCCCCTGCTCGACGGCGTGCCGGTAGGCGGCCTCCACGTCCGGCACCTGGATGGCCAGGTCGATCACCCCGTCGCCGTGCTCGGCGACGTGCCGGGCCAGGTCGGTGCCTGGCCGGATCGAGGCGCGGAACTCGAAGGTGGCGCTGCCCGAGGTGAGCACGTACGCGGCCGTCTCGGGGCTGCCGTTCTCCGGCCCCCGATAGGCCACCAGCTTCATCCCGAACGCGGTGGAGTAGTAGTGGGCCGCCTGGCGGGCGTTGCCGACCGCGAAGACGACGGCGTCCATGCCGTTGACCGGAAAAACATCGCTCATGCCCCTAACTCTCGATATGCCTGGACGAGTTGCGCAAGAGTTACTTGAAAGAGTGGACAATCTGCCTAGCCCTGAGGGCGGCCGTCCGCTATTCCTGTACAGCATGACGACGATCGACGATCTCGACGCCCGGCTCATCGCGCTGCTGACCGCCGAGCCCCGCCTCGGGGTGCTGGAGTGCTCGCGCCGCCTCGGGGTGGCCCGCGGCACCGTACAGGCCCGGCTCGACCGGCTGGCCGCCCGCGGGGTGATCACCGGTTTCGGCCCTGACGTGTCGCCCGCCGCGCTCGGCTATGGCGTCACCGCCTTCGTCACGATGGAGATCCGCCAGGTCTCCGGGCACGATCCGGTCGCCGACCGGCTGGCGCGCATCCCCGAGGTGCTGGAGGTGCACACGATCACCGGGGCCAGCGATCTGCTCTGCCGGGTGGTCGCACGGACGAATGCGGATCTACAGCGAGTTATCGATCAAATAGTGGATGTCCAAGGCGTGTTGCGGACTAATTCGATCATTGCCCTGGACACCCCGGTTCCTTACCGAGTGCTGCCCTTGGTCGCCGATGTTCCGCGTCGCGAGAGCCGCTCGACGTAGTATCGCTGTGGGACGGGGCACCGATATCGATCGTTTACCCTTGGCGTTCGCCCAGCTTGCAGGCTTACGACTAGGGGGGTCGAAGGTGCGGAGCGGTGGAGGAGGCGGAATGCCGAAACGGCGGATTCTCCGGCTTCTGCTGATTTGTTTGGGAGCGGGAATCCTCGTACTCGTCGGCCTTTTCGCGGTCGCGTGGGCGATGACTCCTATTCCCGACACCACCCAGAAACAGGCCACCGCGCAGGGCTCGGTGATCTATTATCGCGACGGCAAGACCGTCCTCGCCCGGCAGGGCGTCGACCGCAAGGTGGTCGAGCTGGACAAGGTGCCGAAGCACGTGCGCGAGTCCGTCATCGCGGCCGAGAACCGCTCGTTCTACGAGGACGCCGGCGTCTCGGCCAAAGGCACCGCGCGGGCCCTGTGGTCCACCGTGACCGGGCAGCAGCTCCAGGGCGGCTCGACCATCACCCAGCAGCTCGTCCGCAACTACTACAGCGGCCTCAGCCAGGAGCGCTCGGTCACCCGCAAGTTCAAAGAGATCCTGATCGCGATGAAGGTCGACCAGTCCAAGCCGAAGGACTGGGTGCTGGAGCAGTACCTCAACACGATCTACTTCGGCCGCGGCGCCAACGGCGTGCAGTCGGCCGCCCGCGCCTACTTCGGCAAGGACGTCGAGGACCTCGACGTGGCCGAGGGCGCCTACCTCGCCGCCGTGATCCAGCAGCCCAGCCGCTTCGCCGACCCCGAGGGCGCCGACCTGCAGGCGGCGCGCTACCGCTGGAAGTCCGTGATCGACGCCATGCGCGAGACCGGCGCGCTGAGCGCCGAGGAGGCGAGCGCCCAGAAGTTCCCCGAGCTGGTCGCGCCGAAGAAACCGTTCGAGCTCAAGGGCCAGGCCCGCTACATGCTCCAGCAGGTCACCGACGAGCTCAACCGGCGCGGCTACACCGACGAGGAGATCAACAGCGGCGGGCTGAAGATCGTCTCGACCTTCGACAAGAAGCTCATGACGGCGGCCGAGCGGGCGGTCAAGGCGACGCTGCCCGACGGCACCTCCCAGAAGGTGCGCACCGGGCTCGCCGCCGTCGATCCCGCGACCGGCGAAGTCGTCGCCTTCTACGGCGGCAACCCCGAGCGTTACGCCTACGACAACGCCTTCTCGGCCAAGGTCATGGCGGGCTCGACGTTCAAGCCCTACACGCTGGCCGCCGCGCTCGACAACGGCTTCGACCTGTCCACCACAGTCGACGGCAACTCGCCGCTGCGGGTGGCCTCGGCCGACAAGCCCATCCCCAACGACAGCGGGCGCTCCTACGGGCGCATCGACCTGGTCCAGGCCACCCAGAACTCTGTCAACACCGCGTTCGTTGACCTCGGGCAGAAGGTCGGGCTGGACAAGGTGGCCGCGACCGCCGAGAAGGCCGGCATCCCGGCCGCCCAGCTCACCCAGAAGGACGCCGCCTCCTTCCCGCTCGGCGTCTCCTCGGTCAGCGCCGTCCAGAACGCCTCCGGCTTCTCCACGTTCGCCAACAAGGGCGTGCACGTGGAGGCGCACGTGCTCAAGTCGATCACCGACGGCGAGGGGCACAAGGAGGTCGTCAAGCCGGTCTCGACGAAGGTCGTCGGCGAGCAGGCCGCGGCCGACACGACGTACGCGATGCAGCAGGTCGTCAAATACGGCACCGGCACCGCGGCCCGCCTCTACGACCGGCCGGTGGCCGGCAAGACCGGCACCACGGACGACTCCCGCTCGGTCTGGTTCAACGGGTTCACGCCGCAGCTCGCGGTCGCGGTCAACATGTTCCGCGACGACAACAAGACCGTGACGGTCCCCGGCTACGGCACCCAGTTCGGCGGCCGGCTCCCCGCTCAGATCTGGCGGGCGTTCATGACCGAGGCCATGGCGGGCAAGCCGGTCGAGGAGTTCCCCGAGCCGTCCGACTACGGCTGGGACGACTACTCCACCTTCCGCGACCAGGGGGACGAGCCGCAGCAGGACGCCTCACCGCCGGCCGACGACGGCTGGAGCACCCCGTCGACCGCGCCTGACGAGCCGTTCTCCGACGGCTGGCCGCCCAGCCAGGGCCCCGGCGACGGCGCCCAGGACGGCCGCAACGACCAGAACGGCCCGAACGACTTCGGCAGGCGCGGCGACCAGTCCGAGCAGTCGGACCCGCCGTCGTCCCAGGAGCCCGACCAGCCCTTCGCCCGCAACGACCAGACACCCGTCAACGGCCCCGACCGCACAGCACCCGGCAACTGAGCGGCCCCGGCGCGGCTGAGCCGCCGCCACGGCGGCGGCCCGGCGGCCGGGGTCATCCGCCTGCCAGCTCCGCGCGCAGGCCGTCCACGGTGGTCACCGGCAGCCGGCAGGTGAAGCCGCGGCACACGTACGCCGCGGGCGCCTCGTCGATCGGGCCGCGCCCCTCCAGCAGGGCGGGGAACACCGGCTCGGCGGGGGCGAGCGCCTCGCCGGTGCCGCCCCGCATGGGGGCGTCGCCGTCGCCGAGCGCGACCACCAGCCCCGGCACGTCGGCCAGCAGCGCCGCCCGGTGCAGCGCCGCCCGCCTGGGATCGCCGGGCGCGCCCACGACCGCCACCTCCACCGGCCCGTCCAGCGCCGCCCGCGCCACGGCGAGACCCCACCCGGCGAAGCGGGCGTGCCCCTGCGCCAGCACCGACACCGTGCCGAGCGCCGCCTCGGCGGCCTCCCGGTGCCGGGCCGAGCCGGTCAGCGCCGCGTACGACAGCAGGGCTCCCGCCGCCGCGAACTGACCGGACGGGGTGGCGTTGTCGGTCGGGTCCTGGGGCCGCTGGAACAGCCGCTCGGCGTCGTCCGCCGTGTCGTAGAAGCCGCCCCTGCCGTCCGCGAAGCGGTCGAGCACGACGTCGAGCAGCGTGCCCGCCAGCCGCAGCCACCGGGCCTCGCCGGTGACGCCGTAGAGGGCGATCAGGCCCTCGGCCAGGTTGGCGTGGTCCTCCAGCACGCCGGCGTTCGCCCCCGCCCGGCCGTCCCTGGACGTGCGCAGCAGCCGGCCGTCCACCACGTGGACGCGGGCCAGCAGCTCCGCCGCGCGCTCCGCGGCGGACACCAGGTCGGGCCGCTCGAACACCACGCCCGCCTCGGCGAGCGCGGCGATGACCAGGCCGTTCCATGAGGCCACGACCTTGTCGTCGCGGCCGGGGCGCACGCGGCGCTCCCTGGCCGCCAGCAGCCGCTCGCGTACGCGCTCGTAGCGCTCGGGGTCGTCGGGGTCGCGCGGGAGCTGCAGCACCGACGTGCCGTGCTCGAAGGTGCCGGTGACCTCGAACAGCCCGGTCGCCCACCGCCCGTCGTCCGCGCCCAGGACCTCGCCGAGCTGGTCGGGCGTCCAGACGTAGAACTTGCCCTCGACGCCCTCGCTGTCGGCGTCGAGCGCCGAGGCGAAGCCGCCCTCGGGGGTGGTCATCTCGCGCAGCAGCCAGCCGGCCGTCTCCAGCGCCACCCGCCGGGCGAGGTCGCCGCCGCCCGCCTTCCACCAGTGGGTGTAGACGCGCAGCAGGAGCGCGTTGTCGTACAGCATCTTCTCGAAGTGCGGGACGACCCAGCCGGCGTCCACGCTGTAGCGGGCGAAACCGCCGCCGAGCTGGTCGTAGATGCCGCCGCGGGCCATGGCCTCCAGTGTCCGCGCGCTCATCTCGCGCTCGCCCGAGCGCAGCAGGAACTCCAGCACCATGGACGGCGGGAACTTCGGCGCGCCGCCGAAACCGCCACGCACCGGGTCGAACGACTCCCGCAGGTTGTCCATCGCCCGCGCGAGCGTCTCCGCGCCGGGCAGCGGGCCGGAGGGCAGCGCGGTGCCGCCGTCGAGCGCCTCGACGACCTTCGCCCCCTGGTCGAGCACCGACTCCCGGTCGCCCGTCCACACCCTGTGGACCTCCTGCAGCAGGCGCTGGAAGTGGGGGCGCGGGAAGTAGGTGCCGCAGTAGAACGGATGGCCGTCCGGCGTCGCGAACACCGTCATCGGCCAGCCGCCCTGGCGGGTCATGGCCTGCGTGGCGCCCATGTAGACGGCGTCGACGTCCGGCCGCTCCTCGCGGTCGACCTTGATGTTGACGAAGTGCTCGTTCATGAGCCGGGCGGTGTCGGGGTCCTCGAAGCTCTCATGGGCCATCACGTGGCACCAGTGGCAGGCCGAGTAGCCGACGCTGATGAGCAGCGGCACGTCCCGCCGCCGGGCCTCCGCGAACGCCTCCTCGCCCCACGGCCACCAGTCGACCGGATTGTCGGCGTGCTGGAGCAGATAGGGGCTGGTGGAGCCTGCCAAGTGGTTCATCACGACCTCCTCGGCCCACCCTAAACCGCGGGCCCGCGGACTCCGGTGACCGCCCAGCGCCGTCGCCTCGGGCGGCGTAGGTTACGGAGGGTGGATGTGGATTTCGTCTGCGCGCTCGCCGCCCGCCCGGCGGCCGGCCTGACGCGCAGGGACGTCGCCAGGGCGCTGCTCGCCGTGCCCTCGGGCGTGGCGCTGGTGGCGCTGCCCGACCTGCGGCGGGCGCTGCTCGCGGCCGGCAACCCGCTCTCACGGGCGTTCTGGGAGTCCGCCAAGGCGACGCTCGGCTCGATCGAGGCCGGCGTCGCCACCGTCGGCGACGTGCAGCGCTGGCTGGAGTCCACCGGCACCGAGCCGATCCTGATGACGCCCGGCTACTTCGTCTGGCCGGAGGAGGACGAGCGCGGGCCGGTGACGGCCGAGATGCACCGGCGGCTGGTCGCCCACCTGGAGGAGCGGGTCGCGGCCGGCGAGATCGACCCCGACGCGCTGGCCGGGGGCGATCCCGAGGCGCGGGCGGCGTACGAGGAGCTGCAGGAACGCTGGCTGGCCACGCCGCTGCCCGACGGCCGGGTGCCCGAGCAGGCGGTCAACGACGAGCAGGACGAGGAGCTGTTCGCCGCCTGGGACGAGGAGGAGGCGTTCGCGCTGGCGGAGCTGCGCCGCATCCTCGGCGACCTGCCGCGCCGGCCCGAGCCGCCCGCCGCCGAGCTGGACGCGGCCGGGGCGCGCCTGCGCGAGCTGCTGGCCGAGCCCGGCTACCCGGCGAACGTGCTGCGCGCCTGCGCGGGGCTCGACGACCGGCCGCTGCCCCGCGACGACCGCGAGCTGTGGCTGGCGGTGGCGGCGGGCGTCGCGGGCCCGATCGCGGACCTGCCGGAGAGCGGGGACGACCTGGTGGAGTTCGCCGACCTGGAGCGGCGGCTCAGCGAGGAGGACCTCACCCTCGCCAACCTGTGCGCCATCCAGCACGCCGACTGGCTGGCGGCCGTGACGGCGCTGGCCCGGCTGGGGCCGGGAGTGCTCGCCTCGCCCGAGCGCATCGCCCGCCTCATCGCCGAGTCGGAGGACATCGAGAGCGAGGAGCAGCAGGACGAGGAGGAGCTGGAGGCGACCGAGGGCTTCTTCGCGTCCGTGGTGCCGCTGTGGGCGTGCCTCGGCATCGTCGACGCCGGCGGGGTGCTCACGCCGCTCGGCTGGTGGGGGCTGCCGGAGGCCCTGGAACGGGCCTGGACGCCCGCCGAGTGAGCGCCGCCCCGGTCAATTGGCGGTGTCGTGGTCGGGGGCGTCCACGAGGTTCGCGAACTCCGGGTGGCGCTCGATGTACTTGGCGACGTAGGGGCACAGCGGCACGACCCGGAGACCGGTGTCGGCGCTGACGCGCAGGGCGTGGTCGACGAGCCGGCCGGCCAGGCCCTGGCCTTCGTACAGGGGGGAGACCTCGGTGTGCGTGAAGACGACCTTGGTGGGCAGCAGGCGGTAGTCGGCGAACCCGGCGACCTTGCCGTCCACCAGGATCTCGAAACGGCTCTCCGACGAGTTGTCGACTACTTCGATCGGCATCTACTCGGCCTTCTTGTCGTCCGTGTCGTCCGTGTCGCCCGCCCGCGGCACCTCGATCTTCGCCATCTGCTTGTTCATGTTCTTGATCAGGAAGTAGAGGGCGAAGCCGATGAGGGCCACGACGACGAAGCCGAGCAGACCCGGACTCACATCACCTGCAGCTAGATAGGTCACACTTCCAGTATGCCGCCGGGACCCCGTGGTCCGGCCCTCGGCAGGGGATCAGTGGCAGGCGGGCGAGACGTCGTCGGCGTGGATGCCGGCGAACAGGTCGTCCTCCGGCAACTCGGTGTCGACCAGCGAGCGCGCCAGGTGGTAGTCCTCGGTCGGCCAGATCTCCTGCTGCAGCTCGCGCGGGCAGCCGAACCAGAAGCCCTCGGGGTCGACCTGCGTGGCGTGGGCCAGCAGCGCCTCGTCGCGGATGTCGAAGTATTCGCCGCACGGCACCCGCGTGGTGACCGGCCACTTGGCGGGGCGGTCCTCCCAGCGGGAGATCCAGTCGGAGTAGGGGGAGCCGAGCCCGCGCGAGGTCATGGCCTCGTGCAGCGCCTCGAAGCGCTCCTTCGTGAAGCCCATCTGGTAGTAGAGCTTGAGCGGCTGCCACGGGTCGCCGGCGTCCGGGTAGCGGTCGGGGTCGCCGGCCGCCTCGAACGCCTCGACCGAGACGCGGTTGGTCATGATGTGGTCGGGGTGCGGGTAGCCGCCGTCGTCGTCGTACGTGAGGATCACGTGCGGCCGGAAGTCGCGCACCGCGGCCACCAGCGGGCGGGAGGCGTCCTCCAGCTTCTGTACGGCGAAGCAGCCGTCGGGCAGCGGCTCCTCCTCGCTCTCCGGCAGCCCGGAGTCGACGAAGCCCATGAAGCGCTGCTCCACGCCGAGGATCTCGCGGGCGCGCGCCATCTCGGCCCTGCGCACCTCGGCGATGTTGGCCACGATCTCGGGACGGTCCATCTTGGGGTTGAGCACGGACCCGCGTTCACCACCCGTCAGGGTGCACACCAGGACCTCCACACCTTCGCGCACGTAGCGCGCCATCGTCGCGGCGCCCTTGCTCGACTCGTCATCGGGGTGGGCGTGGACGGCCATCAGCCTCAGCGGTGCACTCACGGGCTCGATGTCTCCTCAGTCGGACCGGTCACTTAGTTTGTCTGCAGGCGGTCGTGAGGGTCAGGTCGTGTACCGCGACCCCCGCGGGCGACAATTGTCTCGGATAACGCTCAGGGAGTGCAGGGAGATTCCACCATGGTCACCAGAGATGTCGGGAACGGACCCGTTCTCGGCACCCCCGACGAGCTGCCCGACGGCCCAAGGCGCCGGGGCAGGCTGGTCGTCCACGTCGTCATCGGCGTCCTGGTGGCCATCATCGCGGGTGGATGGGGCTACGTGATGTGGTCGATGACCGCGGGCGGGTCGGAGGCGCCGGCGCAGGTGATCATGTTCGACGTGGTCGGCCCGACGCGGGCCGAGATCACCTTCCAGGTGTACAAACCGGACGACAGGGTGGCCGTCTGCCGGATCAGGGCGCTGGACGTCAACCACGGGGAAGTCGGCAGCAAGGAAGTAAGAATCCCGGCTGGTGAGGGTAGTAAGCAGCTCAAGGAAAGCCTGGACACCAGTGCCCAGGCGACTTCCGTCCACGTCCAGTACTGCAATCTCGTATAGTGAGACATTTGGGGAAGCGAACCGACGGTTGACTTGTTAGCCTTTCGCAATTCAACCGTTGGAAACCTCAAGTGATCTCAGGGCCCCCTAGGCAAGCAAGGAGAACCCGTGGCCGACTCTCGCGATGAGAACGTCACATGGCTGACGCAGGAGGCGTACGACCGCCTGAAGGCGGAGTACGAATATCTCTCCGGCCCCGGGCGCGTCGACATCGCCAAGAAGATCGAGGCCGCCCGTGAGGAGGGCGACCTGCGCGAGAACGGCGGCTACCACGCCGCCAAGGACGAGCAGGGCAAGATGGAGGCCCGGATCTTCCACCTCCGTCAGATCCTCGACAACGCCCAGGTGGGCGAGGCCCCCAAGGCCGAAGGCGTGGTCGGGCCCGGCATGACGGTGACCATCCGGTTCGTCGGGGACGACGACGAGGTCACCTTCCTGCTCGCGTCGCGCGAGGAGAGCGGTGCGCCGATCGACGTCTATTCGCCGAAGTCGCCACTCGGGTCGGCGATCAACGGTAAGAAGATCGGTGAGAAGGCGACATACTCCATGCCCAACGGGCGCCAGAACACCGTCGAGATCCTGGAGGCAGTGCCGTACGTCGGCAACTGACGCCATCTGAGACGAACCGCCGGGCCACCTCTGGTCCGGCGGATTTCGTGCATGGACCCGTCATGCACCCCCCACCCCTGCACGGGCACCCGATGTACGGCCATCCCGGGCAGGGGCCAGGGGGGATCCGGCAGGACCTCACCTTTCTCGTCAAGTCCCGCAAGCGCCGCGACCCGGTCAAGCTGGTGCCGTTCATCGTGGTGGCGCTGGTCGCGGTGCTGACCGCCGACGTGCTGCTGCTGGCCCAGCCGCCGCAGGGCGAGCCGGACGGCGCCGGGGCCGCCCACCCCACCCCCCGGCAGACGTTGCTGGCCGAGCGCCGGCCGCGCAAGCAGACGACGACGCCGGTCCGCACCGTCAAGCCGGTGGCGCCGCTGCGCAAGCTGCACAAGCCCAACCTGTTCGTGCTCACCCGCAAGCCGTTCACCGAGGCGCAGTTACGCAAGGTGGGCCGGCTGCGCGGGGTGCGGGCGCTGGAGCTGGCCGACGCCGCCTCGATCACGCTCGACGGCAAGCGGGTGCAGACCCTCGCGGTCGATCCGTCCACGTTCCGGGCCTACACCCCCAAGGTGACCGCCTCCTCCGACCCGCTCTGGCAGAACGTCGCGGCGGGCGACGTCGCGGTGTCGTTCGTGCTCGGCAACGACGGCGGGCTGTCGCTGCACCGGCAGGTGCGCGGCCCGGCCGGGACGATGCGCATCGGCGCGTACGCGACCACCGGCTTCGGCGCGGTCGACGCGGTGGTGTCCAAGGAGGTCGGGCGGACGCTCGGCCTGCCGCGCGACAACGCGCTCATCGTCAGCGCGCCCGCCGCCGACACCGCCGCCCTGCGGAGCAGGATACTCAAGGTGCTGCCCAAGGGCACCCAGGTCGCCAGCGTCAACCCGGTGCTGCCGCAGCCGCAGCAGCAGACCGCGCGCAACTGGCCGGCGGGCTCGTTCATGACGGTCGAGCAGGTCCACGTGGCGCTCAGGGCCGCGGCGTCCAAGCTGGGGCGGCCGTACGTGTGGGGCGCGGAGGGCCCGAACACCTTCGACTGCTCGGGGCTGGTCCAGTGGGCCTTCGCCCAGGCGGGCGTGCGGATGCCGCGCGTGACGCACCAGCAGTGGGTGACCGGGCCGCAGGTGCCGCTCTCGCAGGCGCAGCCGGGCGACCTCATCTTCTGGCGGTCCGACCCCACCAACCCCGACTACATCTCCCATGTGGCGATCTATTGGGGCAACGGGCAGATGATCCAGGCACCGCGCACCGGCGACGTGGTCAAGATCTCGAAGGTCTACACCAAGAACCTCGCCGGCGTCGTACGGGTCAGCCCGATCGCCGCCTCCCGCGTCCGCTGACCCCTCGCGAAGGGGACACCCTCCTTCCCTAGCGTGCCTGCGGCTTGTAAATGTGTAATGGTGATTACATGGCTGCAGAAGACATGACGGCGGAGGTCCGGGGCTGGTTCACCGGGCGGCTCCCCGAAGGCTGGTTCACCGGCGCACCCGAGATCGTCAGGGACCGCGAGGAGATCGCGGTCGTCGGCACCCTCCCCGACCCGCCCGAGGACACACCGGAGGCCGAACGCGCGGCCCTGGTCGAGGGCCTGGCCCGCAGGTTCAGGGAGGAGACCAGGGAGCGGCGCATCGAGATCGCCCGCGAGGCCGAGCTCAGGTTCCGGCAGAAGGTGTCGTGGGGGGTGTCCTGCGGCGGGTTCACCGTGATGTTCACCACACTGTCGGTGCCGGTCATGACCCGGCTGCGCCAGTCGGAGCGGCAGGTCCTCGACACGCTCGTGGCCGCCGGCGTGGCCCGCAGCCGCAGCGACGCGCTCGCCTGGTGCGTACGCCTGGTCGGCAGGAACGCCGACACCTGGCTCACCGATCTTCGCGACGCACTTCAGCACGTCGACCGCGTTCGCGCCGAGGGCCCGGACGTCGATTCATGAAGCGGTCCAGGGGAAACGGCGAGAGGAATGGACTAAACCACTGCGGAAATTGGTTTAGACCATTGCGATTGGACTGGACCACTCAATGTTAATTCTCTTTTAAATCCGCCGCGGTTGGGTAGGCTCCCCCAATCGTCAGGGCCCCTGCCTGCGACGACGGCCCCGCCAAACAGGTCTACGCCAATTGGCCTTCCGGCCGCTCCGTCGTTAATGATGACTGGGCCCTGAGAGAGTGGAGGAGCGCAGTCGTGTCCGTGACCGTGGAAGTGCCCACGCCGACGAGCAATCGCGAATTGGCCGCGTGGGTGAAAGAGATAGCAGTCCTTACCGAGCCCGATCGGATCGAGTGGTGCGACGGCTCCGAGGAGGAGTGGACCCGTCTCACCAACCTGCTCGTGGAGCAGGGCACGCTCGTCCGGCTCGCCGCCCGCCCCAACAGCTTCTACGCCAAGTCCGACCCCAGCGACGTCGCCAGGGTCGAGGACCGCACCTACATCTGCTCGGAGCGCCCCGAGGACGCCGGGCCGACCAACAACTGGATCCCGCCCGCGGAGATGCGGCAGACCTTCGGCAAGCTCTTCAAGGGCAGCATGCGCGGCCGGACGATGTACGTCGTCCCGTTCTGCATGGGCCCGCTCGGCGGCGAGATCTCTCAGGTCGGCGTCGAGATCACGGACTCGCCGTACGTCGCCGTCTCCATGCGCATCATGACCCGCATGGGCGAGCGCGCGCTGCGCCTCATCGAGGAGCGCGGCGACTTCGTCAAGTGCGTGCACTCCGTGGGCGCGCCGCTGCAGCCCGGCCAGGCCGACGTGCCCTGGCCGTGCAGCTCCACCAAGTACATCAGCCACTTCCCCGAGACCCGCGAGATCTGGTCCTACGGCTCCGGCTACGGCGGCAACGCGCTGCTCGGCAAGAAGTGCTACGCGCTGCGCATCGCCAGCGTCATGGCCCGCGACGAGGGCTGGCTGGCCGAGCACATGCTCATACTCAAGCTCACCCCGCCCTCAGGCGAGACCCGCTACATCGCCGCCGCCTTCCCGAGCGCGTGCGGCAAGACCAACCTCGCCATGCTCCAGCCCACCATTCCCGGTTGGAAGGTCGAGACCGTCGGCGACGACATCGCCTGGATGCGCTTCGGCGAGGACGGCCGCCTGTACGCCATCAACCCGGAGGCCGGCTTCTTCGGCGTCGCGCCCGGCACCGGCCAGGTCACCAACGCCAACGCGGTCAAGACGCTCTGGGGCAACAGCATCTTCACCAACGTCGCGCTCACCGACGACGGCGACGTGTGGTGGGAGGGCCTGACCGACGAGCCGCCCGCGCACCTCACCGACTGGAAGGGCCGCGACTGGACGCCCGACAGCGACGAGCCGGCCGCCCACCCGAACGCCCGCTTCACCACACCCGCCGCCCAGTGCCCGACCATCGCACCCGAGTGGCAGGACCCGCAGGGCGTGCCCATCTCCGCGATCCTGTTCGGCGGCCGGCGCGCCACCGCCGTGCCGCTGGTCACGGAGTCGCTGAGCTGGGAGCACGGCGTCTTCCTCGGAGCCAACGTCGCCTCCGAGAAGACCGCCGCGGCCGAGGGCAAGGTCGGCGAGCTGCGCCACGACCCGTTCGCCATGCTGCCGTTCTGCGGCTACAACATGGGCGACTACTTCGCCCACTGGCTGAGCATCGGCCGGCGTGAGGGCGCCGTGCTCCCGCGCATCTACTACGTCAACTGGTTCCGCAAGGACGCCGACGGCGGCTACATCTGGCCCGGCTACGGCGAGAACAGCCGCGTGCTCAAGTGGATCGTCGACCGGCTCAACGGCGAGGCCGACGCCGTGTCCACGCCGATCGGCCTGCTGCCCGCCGAACTCGACACCGAGGGGCTCGACCTCTCCGAGGACGACCTGCGCACGCTGCTCAGCGTGGACCGCGAGATCTGGCGCGAGGAGGCGGCGCTCATCCCGGCGCACTTCGAGAAGTTCGGCGACCACCTGCCGAAGGAGCTGTGGAAGGAGTACAACGCCCTGCTCGACCGGCTCGGGTAGGCGTCCTTGTGCGGTGCGGCGGCACGGTCGTACGTTGGTGGCGCCGCCGTACCGATCATCCGGGGGGCAAACATGGGCTACGTCCTGCTCGTCGCCGCCTTGTTCATGCTGATCGCGGTCCAGGCGGTCAGCAACTGGGTCGAGACCGAGAGCCGGCGGGTAGCCGAAGCCGAGCCCGGCGGGCGCGGGCATCCTCTGGGGCCGTACGAGCTGGCCTACCTCACGGGCGGGCCCCGGAGAGCCCTGAACACGGCGCTGGCCGTCCTCGCGACGGCCGGCGCCGTCCGCGTCTCCAGGGGATCGCAGGTCACCGCCGTGGACGGTGCGCCGCCCCCGCCGGTGCCGATCGAGCAGGCCGTGCTCGACGCGCTCGCGTCCAGACCGGGCGGCTACCGGGCCGCCGAGCTGCGGCGGGAGCTGGAGACGCATCCCGCGCTGGTCGCGCTCGCCGCCGGGCTTGAGTCGCGCGGCCTCCTCGTGCCGCAGGAGGCGTTCAAGGAGGCGTGGCGGCGCAGGACGCGGCTGGTGGCCGTCACGTGGGTGGCGGCGGCCTTCGCGGTCGCGGTGAACGTGCTGCAGTCCTCGGACGCGCTCGGCCCAGACGCCGTCTTCATCCCCACGATCTTCTTCGCGGTGGCCGCCCCCGTGATCGGGGTCGTGCACTGCGTCAGGCACGGCAGGCGGCTCAGGAACGTCGTCACCCGGGAAGGCCGCACGGTGCTGAACGCGGCGCGGGCCCAGCATCCGAGAGGCGTACGCGGCGACCAGGGGGCGGCCGCACTGGCCGTCGGGGTGCTGGTGGCGCTCTACGGCCTGGAGGAGGCGGGGGACCCGGCGCTGGGCAAGGAGCTGATGACCAGCTTCCCCGGCGGTGACAGCTCCGGGTCCTGCGGGGCGCACAGCGGCGGCGACGGCGTGTCCTTCGGCGGCTCCGATTTCGGCTCCTCCGGCGGTGGCGACGGCGGGGGCGGGTCGAGCTGCGGCGGCGGCGGAGGATGCGGCGGCGGTGGCGGGTGCGGGGGCGGCGGTGGCGGCGGCTGAGAAGCGCGCCGGGGAGAGGAAGGACGGTATGGCGGGGGACCGGGACAGGGCCGCGGAGCTGGGGGTGGGGATCGGCTGGCGGGCCGAGCTGGATCTCACCATCGAGCGCATGGCGGGCGTCGACTTCGTCGAGGTGGTCGCCGAGAACATAAGGCCAGGCGCGCCGCCGGAGTCGCTGCGCGTGCTGCGAGCCAGGGGGGTGCCGGTGATCCCGCACGGCGTTTCGCTCGGCGTCGGCGGGGCCGAGCCGCCCTCCGCCAGGCGGCTCGCGCACCTGGCCGCGTGCGCGGAGGCGCTGGACGCGCCGCTGGTCAGCGAGCATCTGGCGTTCGTCCGCGGCGACGGCGTGGAGGCGGGGCATCTGCTGCCGATCCCGCGTACGCGGGAGTCGCTGCGGGTCGTCACCGAGAACGTACGCCGGGCGCAGGAGGCGCTGCCCGTCCCGCTGGCGCTGGAGAACGTGGCCGCGATCTTCGGCTGGCCGGACGACGAGCTGACCGAGGGCCGCTTCCTCGCCGAGCTGGTGGAGCGGACCGGGGTGCGGCTGCTCGTCGACGTGGCCAACCTCTACACCAACCAGGTCAACCTGGGCCTGCCGGCGGTGGCCGCGCTCGACGCCCTGCCGCTGGAGCACCTGGCGTACGTGCACGTCGCCGGCGGCCACGAGCACCAGGGCATCTGGCACGACACCCACACCACGGCCCCGCCGGAGCCGGTGCTGGACCTGCTCACCGAGCTGTGCGCGCGTACCCGTCCGCCCGGGGTGCTGCTGGAGTGGGACGACCGCTTCCCGAGCGACGCCGTGCTGGCCGGGGAGCTGGACAGGATCCGCGCCGCGATGGCGGCCGGGGTGGCCGCAGGGGAGCCCGGGTGACGGACCTGGCCGCGCCGGAGGAGGAGGACCTGGCGGCGGCGCGGAGGCGGCTGGCGGCGGCGCAGGGGCGGGTGGTGCGGGCGCTGGTCGCGGCCGGTGAGGTGCCCGACGGCTTCGACCCGGCCCGCCTGCGCGCCCAGGCCGCGAGCCTGCTCGCCAAGCGGCGCTCCGTCGTGGCGCGCCTCCGCCCGGACGCGGCCGAGGCCGCCGGTCCCGACCTGGCCGCCGAGTTCGCCGCATACGCGCGGGCCCGCGAAGAGCCGCCTCCCGGCTACCGCGCCGACGCCGACGACTTCGCCGCCTGGCTGCGCGAGCGCGGCCGGCTGCCGGATCCGCCCCGCCGCCGGGCCCCTTGGTGGCGGCGGCTGTTGCCGTAGCATGCGCTTGGGAGGCGGTATGCGCGTGGTCAACATGGGCCAATGGCCCCTGGACGAGCGGGACGAGCGGCTCCACGAGCCCGGCGGCGAGCCCCTGTGGAACGAGTCCTACTACTTCGACTTCGTGGCGGACGACGGCGAGCTGGGCGGCTACGTGCGGCTCGGCCTCTACCCCAACTGGAAGCGCGCCTGGTACTGGGCCTGCCTGGTCACCCCCGACGGCCTGGCCGCGTCCGTGATCGACCACGACGCGCCGCTGCCCGAGGACCCGGGCCTGACCGTGCGCGGCGCGGGCTACGAGGCGTCCCAGCGGATCGCCGACCCGTTCCGCACGGCCGCGGTCCGGCTGGTCTCCGACGCGCTCTCGCTGGACCTGGAGTGGCGCACGGAGGGCGGCGCGTACGGCTACGCGATCACCCCGCGCTACGAGGTCCCCTGCGAGGTGACCGGCACGATCGACGGCCGGCCCTTCCACGGCCACGGCGAGCGCGACCACAGCTGGGGTGTACGCGACTGGTGGTCGATCTCCTGGATGTGGAGCAGCGGCCGGCTGGCGGACGGCACGTACGTGCACGGCATGCGCGCCAACGTGGGCCTCGACCTGTCCTGGCCGGCGTTCACCGTGCCGCCGGGCGGCGAGCCCGAGCACGCGGCCGGCTTCACGGCGGCGACCTCCTTCGACGGCGACCGCCCCGCCGAGACGGTGCTGCGGCTGCCGGGGCCGGCGGTGATTGCTCGGCCGGTCGCGTTCGCGCCGGTGACGCTGACCTCGCCCGAGGGGGAGACGGCGGTGTTCCCGCGCGCGATGTGCCGCTTCGAGGCCGAGGACGGGCGCTTCGGCCACGGCTGGACGGAGTGGCACCAGCCGCCGCTGTGGCGCTCGCACGTCTGGGTTTAGCGGTCATCGGCCGGGAAACGCAGGGGTGCATGGGGGGACTGCGCTGTGTCGACGGATCCTATTTGAGCGTCACGCCCGTTGCGTGCCGCGACAGTGTCGGCACCCCTTACGAGGTCACCCTTGAGCTGCACCGCGACGGCGCCCCGTACGGCAGCGTGGGCGAGCGCTGCGGCTGGCTGCTGACCCGGCTGGCGCACGGCGTGGACGAGGCCCGCACGGGCCGCGACACGGCCAGGCGGTGGGCCGATCCCGACGACAGGTTCCCCGGCGGGGAGCCGGACGGCGAGCTGTTCTCCTTCCGCTACCGCAGCAGGTCGGGCCCGGCGGGGGGTGAGCTGAGCTGCCGTCTGCGCACGATCCCGCTGTGGGAGGGGAGCCGCTGGCGGGTGACGCGGCGGGCGTACGTGGAGGCGTGGGGCGCGGCGGGGGTGGGCATGCGGGCGGTGCTGACCTCGGCGGAGCTGTCGTCGTTCGTCCGGGGTCTCCTGGAGGAGGCCGAAGGATGTCTGGAAGGCAGAGATATGGCAAGGAATGCCGGAGACGGAGCAGGCACGGATGAAACGCGGTGATAATTGCCTGTTGGGTCATTGACCGAGGGCAACCGCTGGGGAGGACACTCCGTGGGCCTGCGCGACCTGGTCTACCGGCTGTACGAACGCCGGCTGGAGGCCAAGCTGTCCAAGGACGGCATCCCCCGGCACGTCGGGGTCATCATCGACGGCAACCGCCGTTGGGCGCGCTCCATGGGGATGAGCGACGTCTCCACGGGTCACCGCAAGGGCGCCGACAAGATCTCCGAGCTGCTCTGCTGGTGCCGCGAGACCGGCGTCGAGGTCGTCACCGTCTGGATGCTCTCCAACGACAACCTCAACCGGCCGCGGGAGGAGCTGGAGCCGCTCCTCCGCATCATCGAGGACGTGACGCGGGAGCTCGTGGACCAGGGCTGGCGGATCATCCCCGTAGGGGCGCTCGACCTGCTGCCGGACCGAACGGCGAATGTCCTGAAAAACGCGAAAGAAGTGTCATCACACCGTCCGGGCCTGATTGTGAACGTTGCAGTTGGGTATGGAGGAAGACGTGAGATTGCCGATGCGGTGCGCTCACTGCTCCAGGAGCAAGCGAGCAAGGGAGCGAGCATCGAGGACCTCGTCGAGGTGCTCGATGTGGAGCACATCGCGGAGCATCTCTACACTCGCGGCCAACCCGATCCGGACCTCCTCATCCGGACCTCGGGCGAGCAGCGCCTGTCGGGCTTCATGCTCTGGCAGAGCGCTCACTCAGAGTTCTACTTCCACGAGGCCTACTGGCCCGACTTCCGCAGGGTTGACTTCCTGCGGGCGCTGCGCGATTACGCTGCGAGACATCGACGTTACGGTTCTTGACACGACATTCGGGTATCGAGGACGTAACGTTGAAAGTGTCCGACCACAGGTCGAACACTCCGGAGAGGTCCCGCCTTTGCACCACGATCCGCCGAGGGGGGCCGGAACCCGGCGCCGACGGCGTCTCGCGGTCGGGGAACGCGGGTCCGGTCCGATTCCCGCCTCGTCTGCAGGGCGCCCGCACGTGGGGCGCCCGGGGGAGAACGTGTGGCAGTGTCCTCGAGCAACCCTACGACCCAGCCGGCCAAGCGCACCTACGTGCTCGACACCTCGGTGCTCCTGGCCGACCCGGCGGCCCTGACCCGCTTCGCCGAGCACGACGTGGTCCTGCCGATCGTCGTGATCACCGAGCTTGAAGGCAAGCGGCATCACCCAGAGCTCGGCTATTTCGCGAGGCAGGCCCTGCGCTACCTCGACGATCTGCGGATCAGGCACGGCAGGCTCGACGAGCCCATGCCGACGCCGACTGGGGACGGCACACTCAGGGTTGAGCTCAATCACAGCGACCCGTCCATCTTGCCGGTCGGATTCCGCCTCGGCGACAACGACACGCGCATTCTCACGGTGGCCCGTCACCTGGCCGCCGAGGGCTGTGACGTCGTGCTGGTCTCCAAGGACCTGCCCATGCGGGTCAAGGCGGCCTCGATCGGCCTGACCGCGGAGGAATACCGCGCCGAGCTGGTGCACGAGTCGGGCTGGACCGGGATGGCCGAGATCCAGGTCACCGCCGAGGACGTCGAAACGCTCTTCGAGCACGGCACGGCCGACATGGAGGAGGCCAGGGAGCTGCCGACGCACACCGGGCTGCGGCTGCTGTCGGCCAGGGGCTCGGCGCTCGGCCGGGTGCTGCCCGACAAGTCGGTACGCCTGGTGCGCGGCGACCGCGAGGTGTTCGGCCTGCACGGCCGCTCCGCCGAGCAGCGCATCGCGCTCGACCTGCTGATGGACCCGGAGATCGGCATCATCTCGCTGGGCGGCCGGGCCGGCACCGGCAAGTCGGCGCTGGCGCTGTGCGCGGGCCTGGAGGCCGTGCTGGAGCGCCGCCAGCACCGCAAGGTGGTCGTCTTCCGTCCGCTCTACGCGGTCGGCGGCCAGGAGCTCGGCTACCTGCCGGGCACCGAGGGCGAGAAGATGGGCCCGTGGGCGCAGGCGGTCTACGACACGCTGGGCGCGGTCACCACGCCCGAGGTGATCGACGAGGTGCTGGACCGGGGCATGCTGGAGGTGCTCCCGCTCACGCACATCCGCGGCCGGTCGCTCCACGACGCGTTCGTCATCGTGGACGAGGCCCAGTCGCTGGAGCGCGGGGTGCTGCTCACGGTGCTGAGCCGGATCGGCGCCAACTCCCGCGTCGTGCTCACCCACGACATCGCCCAGCGCGACAACCTGCGGGTCGGGCGGCACGACGGCGTGGTGGCGGTGGTGGAGAAGCTCAAGGGGCATCCGCTGTTCGCCCACGTCACGCTGACCCGCTCCGAGCGCTCGCCGATCGCCGCGCTGGTCACCGAGATGCTGGAGGACATCACGATGTAGCGCTGCGGAGATCGCCGCACGTGTACCGCCCCTCGTCCTTCGGGGGGCGGTTCTCGTTGTCACGGACGATCTTGACCTGCTCGTACGCCGCGTCCTGCTGCGCCGTACAGACGATCTGCGCCTTGCCGAGGTCGCTCAGCGTGCCCGCGCCCCTGATGTAGACGGTCAGCGTCAGCGTGCGCGGGAGCTGCATCTCGTCACGCTGCACGGGGTTGAGCGAGTCCTTGGTCCGCAGGTACGTGAACCCGCGCAGCGCCGTCTCCCGGTCGCCGAGCGGCTGCCCGGACGCCGCGAACAGCGCACCGAGCAGGCTCTCCACCGTGTCGTCCCCGACGTCGGCGGGCTCCAGCGCGAGCTTGCCGTCCCTGATGAGATAGATCGTCTTGGACGGCGGCGGGATGCTTATGGTGGGCGCGTTGCCGCGTTCCTGCACGTCGGTGGGCGAGATGCCGCAGGCGGCCGGCAGGACGCAGGCGAGCAGCGCGAGGACGGCCCTGGCTCTCATGTGTGCGGCAGCCAGACGGTGAAGAGGGTGCCGGGCTCCTGCGCGCGGACCGAGATGGTGCCGCCGTGCAGGTGCACGTTCGCGCGGGCGATGGCGAGGCCGAGGCCGCTGCCCTGGCTGCGCGCCCGGCCCGCGCCGGCCTTGAAGAAGCGGTCGAAGACGTGCGGCAGCGCCTCGCGCGGGATGCCCTTGCCGTGGTCGCGCACCCTGATCTCCAGCCCGTTCTCGGTGCTGCGGGCGCTGACCACCACCGGGGGGCCGCCGTGCTTGAGCGCGTTGCCCACGAGGTTGGCCACGATCACGTCGAACCTCCTCGGGTCGAGGTTGGCGGTCAGCCCCTGGGAGGCGTTCACCTTGACCTGCTCGTTCCAGCCGCGGGTGCCGAGGCAGTCGTCGATGGCGTCGGCCACGTTGACCGGCTCCAGGTTGAGCGTGGCGGTGCCGGCGTCGAAGCGGCTGATCTCGATGAGGTGCTCGACCAGCTCGCGCAGGCGCTCGATCTCCCTGAGCACCAGCCTGACGGCCTCGGCGGGCGCCTCGGGCAGCCGGTCCGCCTCCTCCGACAGCACGTCGGTCACGGCCGTCATGGCGGTCAGCGGCGTACGCAGCTCGTGCGAGACGTCGGCCACGAACCGGCGGGACATGGCCTCCAGCGAGCGCAGCTCGGACACGCTCAGCTCCAGCGCCGCGGCGGCGTCGTTGAACCTGGCGGTCAGCCCGGCCAGCTCGTCGTGGCCGTGTACCGGCAGGCGGGTGTCCAGCCGGCCCTCGCCGAGCGCCTGGGCGGCGGCGCTCAGCCGGCGCACCGGCAGCAGCACCTGGCGGGCCGAGAACAGCGCCACGACCAGGGCGATGAGCACGATCGCGATGCCGCCCTGGAACAGCCTGGCGCGCAGGGTGTCGAGCTGGCCGACGTCGGCGCGCATGGGGAAGAAGACGAACGCGCGCAGCCCGGTGGCCTCGGGCACGCCGTTCGTGGCGCGGTAGACCTCGGTGCCGACGATGAGCCACAGCTCGCCCCTGATCACCCGGCGCTGGGTGACGACGCTCTGCTTGGCCCGGCCGTAGAGCTCGTTGGGGACGTCGCGAAGGTTCATCGGGCCGGTGACGGAGACCAGGTCGCCGTACTCGACCACGACGCTCCTGCCGGGGGCGCTCATGGTCTGGGCCAGGCGGTTCAGCTCCCTGCTCGTGGGCGCGGCCTCGCCAGGCCGCGGCCGGCCCACGGGGAAGTCGACCCCGCCCAGCTCCCGTACGACGAGGTCCATGGAGGTCCGCTCGGTCCTGGTGACCAGGGCGGTCTTGGCCAGCTCGAAGCCGATCGTCGCCACGAGCATGGACGCGGTGACGGCGACCAGCGTGAACGTGATGACGAGCCGCGCGCGCAGCCCGGTGGGAAGAGGGATCACGGAAGCATCACTGGCGTCGTCACGGAGGGCTGAAGCGGTAGCCGAAGCCGCGCACGGTGTGGATGAACACCGGCTCGGCGGGCTTCGGCTCTATCTTGGCCCGGATGCGCTGGACGCAGGCGTCCACCAGCCGGGAGTCGGCGATGTGCGTGTGGTCCCAGACCGCCCGCAGCAGGTAGCGGCGGTTGAGCACCTGTCCGGGGTGGCGGACGAGCTCCAGCAGCAGCCGCAGCTCGGTGGGGGTCAGGTGGATCTCCTTGCCGGCCAGCGTGACCTTGAGCGCGCCCCGGTCGATGACGAGGTCGCCGAAGGTGATGCGGTCGGAGGCGGCGGACTCGGCGCGGCGCAGGATGGCCCTGATGCGCGCGTCCAGCACGCGGGGCTCGACCGGCTTGACCACGTAGTCGTCGGCGCCGGCCTCCAGGCCGACCACGATGTCCAGGTCGTCGCCGCGGGCCGTGAGCAGGATGACGGGGAGCTGGTCGAGCTTGCGCACCCGGCGGCAGACCTCGATGCCGTCGATGCCGGGGAGCATGACGTCGAGGATGGCGATCTCGGGGCGGCGGGCGCGGATGTGGTCGAGTGCCTCCTCGCCGGTCGCGTACGACGTCACCGAGTGCCCCTGACGGGTCAGCGCCAGCTCAAGTGCGGTGCGGACCGAGGGGTCGTCTTCGACGAGGAGAATGCCTGCCACGCGCACATTATCGTTCCATGTCCTGTATAGGCGGGTTGTGTCACCAAACTGTGACGTCGTGTTGAAGGCATCGGGAAGAAGGACAGAAACCCTGAAAGCGGCTTCCCTTCGGTCAACGGGGGCACGAAGGGGGGCCACCATAGTGTGACAAATCTCACAGTATCCCGAAATAGCACGCTAACGTGCTGGTTAGCCAAGGGAACATCAAGCGATTACCGCGTTTCGGTTGCGCAGCACCCCCCAGGACAGGGCAAGCTCATGGATCGTGAGCCCCGGTCCGCGTTTGAGTGAGCGCCCCCCGACGTCCGATGTCCCCTCGGCACGCCGGTCGTCGCGGCGCGTCAAGCCCAAGACCATCGTCATCACCGTCGTCTCCCTGGCGGTCGTGGGCGGCGGCGGCACCTTCGTCGCCATGACCGCGATCGAGAACGCCGGCAAGCCCGTCACCCCCGCCTTCACGATGGAGGACATGGGCAAGCTGGCGAGCGGCAACCTCTCGGCGCCCGACCCCGAGACCGACGCGCTCAAGGCCGCGGCCGAGCAGGCCTACCGGGCCGCGCAGCTCAAGAAGAACCGCGACGGCGCCGACGACCACAAGGACGACCTGTCCTGGGTGGTGCCCAAGCAGGCCCCCGGCGGCGACGGCTTCCCCGCTCAGAACTTCCCGCCCGGCAGCACCCCCTCGCCGGGCAGCAACAAGGCCACCGCGAGGGCCATGCTCGCCTCGTTCGGCTTCGGCGCCGACCAGTGGGGCTGCCTGGAGGCGCTCTGGCACAAGGAGAGCGGCTGGAACGAGCGGGCCATGAACCGCTACTCCGGCGCGTACGGCATCCCGCAGTCGCTGCCCGGCAGCAAGATGGCGAGCGCGGGCGCCGACTGGCAGACCAACGCTGCCACCCAGATCAAGTGGGGCCTCGGCTACATCAAGGGCCGCTACGGCACGCCCTGCGGCGCCTGGGGTCACTCGCAGCGCGTCGGCTGGTACTGAACCTCCCAGAGAGCCGCCCTGCCAGGTCAACTTTCCTTCTGCAATCGGCAAGCCACCGCGCCCTGACGGCGGGGCGGGGCACAGGCTGGCCGCATGGGTGTGAAGGTCAGTGTGATCGTCAATGTCCACAATCCCGGTGACACCGCGGACGCGTGCATCCGCTCCGCCCTGGAGCAGTCGATGCCCGCGGGCGACGTCGAAGTGCTGCTCGTGGACGACGGATCCACCGACGGCACCGCGGAGCGCCTGGACGCCATCGCCGCCGCCCGCCCCAACGTCCGGGCACTCCACCTGCCCTGCACCGGCTCGCCCGCCCGGGGCCGCAACGTGGGACTCGCCGCCGCCCAGGGCGAGTACGTCTTCTTCCTCGACCAGGGCGACCGCCTGGAGCGCGACGCCCTCGCCCGCATGTACGAGCGGGCCTTCGAGACCGACGCGGACGTGCTGATCGGCCGTCTGGTGCGCGACTCGGGCCCCCCGATGATCGCCTTCATCCGCAGCACCGGCCGCGCCGACATCCTGCGCGACCGGCTGCTCAGCGTGCTCGGCCCGCAGCAGCTCTACCGCCGGGCCTTCCTGGAGGAGCACGACCTCGGCTTCTCGCTGACCGGCGGACGGCTGGCCGAGCAGGCGTTCGTCATGCGGGCCTACCTGCACGCCAAGGTGATCGCGGTGCTCGCCGAGCACGTCTGCTGCCACCTCGGCGAACGGCCCCGGCTGGAGGACGAGCCGCACGCCATGGCGCAGGAGCTGCGGGCGCTGCTCAAGGACATCGACACCTACGTCGGCGAGGGCCGCCAGCGCGACCGCATGTACGCCTACTGGTATCGCTACGCCGTCCTGCGTCCGCTGCTGACCAGCAGGTTCGCCGACTCCTCCGTGGACCGGGGCCGGCACTTCCGGCTCGTGCAGCAGCTCGTGAATGAGCGCTTCCCCGAGAAGCTGGACCGCCACCTGCCCGTCCAGCTCCGGGCGGTGGCCGCGTTCGTCCGGACCGGCCGACTCGACCAGATCGTGTTGCTGGCCGCCTCGACCCGCCGCGGCGGCCTGCTCTCGGAGCTGACGGAGGTGCGCTGGGACGCCCACGTGCTGGTGCTCGGGCTCACCGTCGAGGTCAAGGGCGGCGACGGCAGGCCCGACCGCTACCGCGTGGACGGCCCCCGCCTGCACTGGGTGCCGCCGCGCTCCATCGACCCCAAACTGCTGCACCCCACCGTCACCAACGTGAGCGACGCCGTCGAGCGGGCCCGCATCGAGGTCTACGTACGCCACGCCGAGACCGGCGACATCTACTTCCTGCCGCTCGCCCAGCGCGTCGAGGTGGTCCAGGAGGGCCGCCGCAGGGCCCGCGTGCAGATCAAGGCCGAGGCCAGGATCGACGTGAGCAGCGCCGCGTTCGGCGAGCCGCTGCTGCCCGGCCAGTGGGAGCTGCACGTACGCATGTACGGCGGCACCAACCAGGCGAGAAGCCGGGTGCGCAGGGGGGAGGGCCCGCTCAACTGCCTCGGCGTGCTCGCCCAGCGCCCCCGCATGCGGCTCGTCGTGCCCTGCTGGACCGACCAGGGGGAGCTGGGGCTCGCCGTCGAGCCGCGCTCGTTCGCCGAGTCGATCGCGCTGGTGTCACCGGGGGCCGAGGTCAAGCAGCTCGACGGGCACGCCTATGTCGTGCTGCCGGTGCCGTACGTGCCGCCGAGCGGCGGCCCGCCGCTGGAGCTGGTGCTGCACAGCACCGGCCACGGCCGCGAGCGCGAGGTGAGCGCTCCGGCGCTGGCCGAGGCCGGGCTGCCCGGCAAGATAGCCGGGCAGCTCGTGGCGAAGCTGCCGGTGCGGCGCATGTTGCCGGCCCCCGACCATCTCTGCCGCGGCGACTGGATGGCGTCGCTGCGCTCGGCCGAGGAGGAGATCGGGCTGCGCTTCGCGCTGAGCGTACGGCGGGGACGGGTGCAGGTGCGCCCGGCCGCCGCCGTCGACCCGCGCCGGCCCTCGCCGCTCGGCAGGGACACCGCGCTGCACCGGCTGGGCCGACGGCTGCCCGGCGTCCGGCACGTGGTGCGCCTGGCCCGCGCCGGCCGGCACCGCTATCTCACCTGACCCACCCCTCCAGCTCCTCGAACGCGCTCCTGAAAGCGGGCAGCATCGGCTTGAGCCGGTCGGGGTAGAGATCCACCAGGCTGTCCAGGTGGTTGCCGCCCTCGATCCGGTGGTAGCGGAACGGCCGGTGCGGCCCGACCATCTGGGCGTAGACGTCGGAGTCGCGGGAGATCGGCAGCAGCGTGTCGAGCGTCCCGTGGATCGTGATGAGCGGCTTGGTGATCCGGCCGGTCAACGCGATCTTGGCGACGGCGCCGTACGGCTTGCGCGCGTCGTAGTCGTAGTCGGCCGGGGCGCCCTTGTAGGACGGGTCCAGCTCCTTCTGGTAGAGCTCCTGGGTGAGCTCCCAGTAGTACTGCCGGTGGAACGGCCACAGGAACTCCGACCCGGCCGCGAACCCGGCCGCCCGCACCCCGGCCTCGTCCGGGTACGCCTTCAGCGCCGGAGGCAGGATGTTGAGCAGGTTGTCGCCCTTGAGCCGCCAGAGCGTGCCCTCCCAGTCCACGCCGCCGTCGTAGAGGTGGCCGCGGTTCTCCAGCTGCCAGCGGACGAGGTAGCCGCCGTTGGAGATGCCGGCCGCGAACGTGCGGGCCGGCTGGCGGCCGTACCGCTGGCGGACCACGGCCTTGGCGGCCACGGCGAGCTGGGTGACGCGGTGGTTCCACTCGGCGATCGCGTCGCCCGGCGCGCGACCGTCCTCGTGGAAGGCGGTGCCGACGTTGCCCTTGTCGGTGGCGGCGAAGGCGTAGCCCTTGGACAGCACCCAGTCGGAGATCGTGTAGTCGTTGGCGTACTGCTCCCGGTTGCCGGGGGTGCCGCTGACGACCAGGCCGCCGTTCCAGCGGTCGGGCAGCCTGATCACGAACTGCGAGTCGTGGTTCCAGCCGTGCGTGGCGTTGCCGGTGGAGGTGTCGGGGAAGTAGCCGTCGATCTGCGTGCCGGGCACGCCCGTCGGGTTGACCGTGGCGGCCGAGTGCAGCCCGGCCCAGTCGGCCGGGTCGGTGTGGCCGCTGGCCACGGTGCCGGCGGTGGTGAGGTCGGCCAGGCGGGCGACCATCTGCTTCTCCGCGCCCGGCACCGCGAGCTGCTGGTGCGGCTGCTGGACGGGCGTGAGCAGGCTCGCGACGAGGGTGAGGGCGACCAGCATCACGCCTCCCCCAGGTGGGCGGCCAGGAGCCGGCCGAACTCGTCAGGGTGCTCCAGGTGCGGGCTGTGGCCGCACTCGGCGATGACCGCCTCGCGGTAGGGGCCGTAGCGCTCCAGCACCGCCCGCGTCTGCGTCACCATCGGCTGGGCGGGCGTGCCGGGGGAGCCGGGCACGACGCCGAGCGCGCCGAGGTGGGCCAGGTCGAACAGGGACGTGTCGGAGACGATGACGTCATCGGCGCCCCTGATCCACAGGACGGGCGGCTTGGGGTCGATCTCCGGCAGGTCGTCCAGCCGGAAGTAGGTGGGGGACATGGTGTTGAGCACGCCGGTCTTGCCCGGGGCCACGTTCGGCCAGGCGTCGGACGGGACCGCGTCGCCCGGGTAGTGGGCCTCGCCCACGCGGGTGGTCAGCATGGCGCGGACGTAGAAGTCCTCGTCGGGGACCGGGTGCTTGACGTAGGAGGAGCGGAAGACGCTGCGCGGCGACGTGGGCGACTCCTCCGACAGGTCGCCGGCCTGGAGGCGGGCCACGAAGTCGGGGTTGGCGCCGCCGGCGCCCGCGCCCGCGCCGTCGGGGTGCGTGATCCGGCCGTCCACGCCCTCGGTGCCGCCGAAGCCGTACGGGGAGACCGGGTTGACCAGCGTGACGCTCCGCACCACGCCAGGACGGTCGCGCAGGGCCTGCATCACGACGCCGCCGCCCATGCTCCAGCCGACCAGGTGGACCGGCGCCAGGCCCATGGCCTCGACCAGCTCCAGCACGTCGTCGGAGTAGTCGCGCAGGCCGCGCGTGGCGTCGACAGGGGCCGGCTCGGTGTCGCCGAAGCCGCGCAGGTCCACGGCGAGCGGGCGGTAGCGGCCGGGCAGCGCCGCCATCGTGTCACGCCAGAACGCGGCCGAGGAGACGTTGCCGTGGACGAACAGCACGGGCTCGCCGCCGTCCCTGCCCTCGACGGTCAGGACGTTCTGGGTGAGTCGGGGGGTGGTGACCTTCATCGTACGTGGGTCCTTTCGGCCAGGTCGCGGCCCTGGGTCTCCCGGGCGGCGTAGACAGCGCCCAGCGTGAGGACAGCGGCCAGCCCGAGGTAGAGCGAGATGGGCAGGCTACTGGAGTACTCGCGCAGCAGCGCCACAGCGATGATGGGCGCGAGCGCGCCCGCCACGATGGCCGAGAGCTGGGCGCCGATCGACACGCCGGTGTAGCGCATCCGGGTGCCGAACAGCTCGGAGAAGAAGGCCGCCTGGGGGCCGTACATCATGCCGTGGAACAGCAGGCCGACGATGACCGCGGCGGTGATCGCCAGGAAGTTGCCGGTGTCCACCAGCGGGAAGAACGCGAAGATCCACACCCCGATGCCGGCCGCTCCGGCGAGATAGATCGGGCGGCGGCCGACCCGGTCCGACAGCGCGCCCCACATCGGGATCGTCACGAAGTGCACCGCCGAGGCGATGAGCACCGCGCCCAGCACGGTCGAGTTGTCGACGCCGGCGGTCTTGGCGTAGGTGATGACGAAGACGGTGAGCAGGTAGAAGGAGATGTTCTCGGCCAGGCGGGCGCCGATGGCGACGAGCACGTCCTTCCAGTGGTGGCGCAGCACGCCCACGATGGGCGCCCGCTCCTCCGGCTCCGACTCCTGGAAGACGGGCGACTCGGTGATCGACAGCCGGATCCACAGGCCGATCAGCACGAGCACCCCGGACAGCAGGAACGGCACCCGCCACCCCCACGCCAGGAACGTCTCCTCCGACTGCCAGGCGGCCAGCGCCGCCAGCACGCCGGTGGCCAGCAGGTTGCCGCCCGGCGCGCCGGCCTGCGGCCAGGAGGCCCAGAAGCCGCGGCGGGCGTCGTCGCCGTGCTCGGAGACGATGAGCACCGCGCCGCCCCACTCGCCGCCGAGCGCGAAGCCCTGCACCAGGCGGAGCCCGGTCAGGACCAGCGCGGCGGCAGGGCCGAGGGTTTCGTAGGTCGGCAGGCAGCCGATGAGGAACGTCGCCGTGCCCATCATCAGCAGGCTGACGACCAGCAGGGTCTTGCGGCCCACCCGGTCGCCGAAGTGGCCGAAGACCAGGCCGCCGAGGGGGCGGGCGATGAATCCGACGGCGTAGGTGAGGAACGCCAGCAGCGTGCCGGTGAGCGGATCGGACTCGGGGAAGAAGAGTTTGTTGAAGACGAGGGCGGCGGCGGAGCCGTAGAGGAAGAAGTCGTACCACTCGATGGTCGTGCCGATCAAGCTGGCGGCGACGATCTTCTTGATGGAAGTGGCCATGCCGGTCACGGTAGGGAGTGACCGGCATCACTCATATGGAGTCGGAGCCCACACTCTGCCCGGTGGATGTGTGGCCGAGCCGGTGCAGGCGGAGGGCGAGCTGGAGTTCGAGCGCCCGCTCGGGCTCCTGCCAGCCGTCGCCGAGCAGCCGGCCGACCCGGTCCAGCCGCTGCGTCACGGTGTTGACGTGGATGTGCAGGGCCTCGGCCGTACGCGACGGCGAGCAGCCCGTGCCGAAGTAGGCGGCCAGCGTGTCGGCCAGCGCGGTGCCGCGCCGGGCGTCGTAGCCGATCACCGCGCCAAGCACCCGGTCCACGAAGCCGCGCACGTCGCGGCCGTCGCCGACGAGCAGCCCGACGAAGCCCAGCTCGGCCGCGCTCGCGCCGTCGCCGGCCCGGCCCAGCGCGATCAGCGCCTCGGCGCATCGCCGCGCCTCCTGGTAGGCGGCCGCGTAGGGCGCGGCCTCCTCCGGCGGCGCGAGGGCCGCCAGGGCCGCGCCGGCCGTCGCCGGGGACCCCAGGGACGCGCTCAGCTCGGCGGCCACCCGCCCGGCCAGCGCTCCCGGACGCTCGCCCGGCAGCAGCAGCACGACCTCGTCGCCCCGCCCCGCCGCGAGCCCGTGCCGGATCGCCGCCTCCGCGGACGCCCAGAACGCCGCCCGTTCCCGCTGCCCGCCGTGTTTGACCACCACGACGACGTGCGGCGCCCCCAGGTCCACGCCGAGCCGTCTGGCCCGGTCGGCCAGCCCGGGGGAGTCCGGCCGGGCGATGAGGTCGTCCAGCAGCTCGCCGCGTACCCGGCCCTCCGCCTCGGCCACGCTCCGCCTGAACAGCAGCAGCAGCGCGCACACCAGCGCCGCCCGCTCCAGGATGCGCTCGTCGGCGTCGTCGCTGCGCAGCACGAGCGTGCACACCGGCTCGCCGCCGACGTCCACGGACGCCACCAGCAGCTCACCGCGCCGCACCGTGCGGCCGAGCGCCCGCGACGCCTGCGCGGCCTCGAACACCCCCGCGTCCAGCTCGCCCACGTCGCCCGTGAGCGGGCGCCCCAGGTCGTCCAGGACGGCGATCGCGCCGCCCAGCACGTCCGTCACCACGGCCGCGACGTCCTCGATGCCGCCGCCGCGCAGCACCAGCGAGGTCATCCGGTCGTGCGCGAGCGCCGCCCGCTCGACCGCCTCGCCGCGCGCCCGCGCGGTGCGGTGGGCCTGGGACAGCTCCTCCAGCGCGTTCCTGGTCTCCTGGAGCAGCCGCGCGTTGTCGATCGCCACCGCCGCGTGCGCCGCGAGGCTCGCCAGCAACGCGACCTCCTCCTGATGGAACGGCCGCGCGCTGCGGTTGGCCGCCATCAGCACGCCGATCACCCGCTGCCCCAGCCGCAGCGGCACGCCGAGGATGGCGACCAGGCCCTCCTCCTTGACGGCCACGTCGATGTGGCCCTCGTGGCGGAAGCGCGGGTCGGCGAAGTAGTCGGCGGTCGCGTACGGCGTCGCCGTCTGCGCCACCAGCCCGCCGAGGCCCGCGCCCATCGCCAGGCGCAGCGCGCGGAACTTGGCCGAGATCGACCCGTCGGTGACCCGCATGTACGTGTCGCCCTGCTCGGGGTCGTGCAGGGTCATGTACGCGATGTCGGTCGCGAGGAGCTGCCTGGCCCGGTGCACGATCGCCTCCAGGACGGCGTCCAGGTCGCGCAGGGCGGCGAGGTCGCCGGCGGTGTCGTACAGGGCCGACAGCTCGGCCTCGCGCCGGGCCCGCCGCCTGAGCAGCGCGCGCACCTTCAGCGCCTCGATCTTGGCCTGCTCCAGCTCCTCGATCTCGGCCGCGTCCGCCCCACGGGCCCGCGCCTCGACGATCGGCCCCTCGAACTCCACCGCCGACGCCTCGCGCGCCAGCAGCTCCAGATAGCGGCGGGACATCAGTGGGCCGTCCACCCCCCGTCCATGGGAAGGGAGACGCCGGTGATGGCGGAGCCGGCGGGGCCGCACAGGTAGGCGACCAGCTCGGCCACCTCCTCCGGCTCGATCAGGCGTTTCACCGCCGCGGGCGCCAGCATGATCGTCTCCACGACCTCCTCGGGCGCGATCCCGTGCACCCTGGCCTGGTCGGCGATCTGCGCCTCCACCAGCGGCGTGCGCACGTACGCCGGGCACACGCAGGTCGAGGTCACCCCGTGGGCCGCCCCCTCCAGGGCCACCACCTTGGAGAAGCCCTCCAGCGCGTGCTTGGCCGTGATGTACGCCGACTTGTAAGGCGAGGCCCGCAGCCCGTGCACGGACGAGATGTTGACGAACCTGCCCCAGCCGCGCTCGTACATGCCGGGCAGCACCCGCCTCGCGATGAGGAACGGCGCCTCCACCATGACCCGCAGCATGGCCGAGAAGATCTCGGGCGGGAAGTCCTCGATCGGCGCCACGTGCTGGAACCCGGCGTTGTTCACCACGATGTCGACCGGCTCGTCCGGCAGCGCCGCGACGAACCCGGGATCGGTCAGATCGGCCACCACGGCCGCGCCGCCCACCTCGGCGGCCACCTTCTCGGCCGGCTCGGCCCGCAGGTCCGCGACCAGCACCCGGGCGCCGGCGGCGGCCAGCCTGCGGGCGCAGGCCGCCCCGATGCCGCTGCCCGCCCCCGTCACCAGCGCGGTCCGCCCAGTCAGCTCCTTCGCCATACTCCGCACCCTAGGCGCTCCCCGGACCGGCCAGCATGGGGGCGGACGACATAGATGCGCGCTGCGCTATGTGGATCAACGCGTCTGATATGTTGGGCCGCATGATCGCGTATGCGCAGCAGTGGTGGCCCGCCTCCTAGGCGGACCTCCGAGCGCACACGCACCCGGCCGCCTCGACGAGGCGGCCACCGGCATTTCCGCACGCGCCCCCGTCGAGCACTTCACGAAAGGGGCGCTTTCCCGTGACCAGCACCGCAGCCAACGCCGCACCCGGCACCACTCCAGCCTCCGCCAAAGAGGTCGCGAAGACCTGGGCCGAGCTGCTGTCCCTGCTCCTCGACAAGGTGTCGCTCACCTCCCGCCAGGCCGCCTGGGCGATGGAGCAGATCATGTCGGACCGCGTCACGGACGCCCAGATCGCCGCGTTCGCGGTCGCGCTGCGGGCCAAGGGCGAGAGCGTGGAGGAGGTCTCCGGGCTGGCCGACGGCATGCTGACCCGATCGGCGGCGATCCGCGTCTCCGGCGACCCCGTCGACCTCGTCGGCACCGGCGGCGACCGGGCGAACACCGTCAACATCTCCACCATGGCCGCCATCGTGGCCGCCGCCGCGGGCGTCAAGGTCGTCAAGCACGGCGGCCGGGCCGCGAGCTCCAAATCCGGCGCCGCCGACGTGCTGGAGGAGCTGGGCGTGGTCGTCGACCTGCCGCCCGCCGCCGTCGTCCACATCGCCGAGGAGCTCGGGATCACGTTCTGCTTCGCGCCTGTGTTCAACCCGGCGCTGAAGCGCACCTCCGGGCCGCGCCGCGAGCTGGGCGTGCCCACGGTGTTCAACTTCCTGGGCCCGCTCACCAACCCCGCACTGCCGCCCGCGCAGGCGGTCGGGGTCTACCACCAGCGGATGGCGCCCGTCATCGCCGGCGTGCTGGCCGCCCGGGGCGGCTCCGCACTCGTCTTCCGCGGCCACGACGGGCTCGACGAGCTCACCACCTGCGGCCCCTCGACCATCTGGGTCGTCCGGCTCGGCACCGTCACCCGCACCGCCTTCGACCCCGCCGAGCTGGGCATCGCCCGCGCCCACCCCGACGACCTGCTCGGCGGCGACGCCCGGCACAACGCCGCCGTCGCGCGGACCATGCTCGCCGGCGAACGCGGCCCGGTGCGCGACATCGTCCTGCTGAACGCCGCCGCCGCCGTGGTGGCCGCCGAGGGCGCGCCGCGCGCGAACGAGCTGGTGCCCGCCCTCGCCGGCGCCTACAAGCGGGCCGCCGACGCCGTGGACTCCGGCGCCGCGCTCTCCCTGCTCACCCGCTGGGGCCACGCGACCCGTACGGCCTAACCCGGCCGGGTCATCGACAGCACGTCGAGCGCGGCGTCGAGCTGCTCCTCGGTCAGGGTGCCCGCGGCCACGTGGCCGCGCTCGACGACCACCTCGCGGATGGTCCTGCGCTCCGCAAGGGCCTGCTTGGCGATCTTCGCGGCCTCCTCGTAGCCGACGTACTTGTTGAGCGGGGTGACGATCGACGGGGACGACTCGGCGTACTCGCGCAGGCGCTCGGCGTTCGCCGTGATGCCGGTGACGCAGCGGTCGGCGAGCAGCCGCGAGACGTTCGCCAGCAGCCGGATCGACTCCAGGACGTTGCGGGCGATCACCGGGAGCTGCACGTTCAGCTCGAAGCTGCCGGACGCCCCCGCGAACGTGATCGCCGCGTCGTTGCCGATCACCTGGGCCGCGACCATGGCCGTGGCCTCGGGGATCACCGGGTTGACCTTGCCCGGCATGATCGACGAGCCGGGCTGCAGGTCGGGCAGGTTGATCTCGCCCAGCCCCGCGCGCGGGCCCGAGCCCATCCAGCGGAGGTCGTTGGCGATCTTGTTGAGCGACACCGCCACCACCTTGAGCTGCCCGGACAGCTCCACGATGGCGTCCTGCGCGCTCTGCGCCTCGAAGTGGTCGGCCGCCTCGGTGAACGGGATGCCGGTCGCCTCGCGCAGCTTGGCGATGGCCGCCTTCGCGAACCCCGGCGGCGTGTTGATGCCGGTGCCCACGGCGGTGCCGCCCAGGGGCAGCTCCAGCACGCGGTCCATCGCGGCGGTCACCCGTACGACGCCGTGCTCGACCTGGGTGGCGTAGCCGCCGAACTCCTGGCCCAGCGTCACCGGCGTGGCGTCCATCAGATGGGTGCGCCCCGCCTTCACCAGGCCCGCGAACTCGGCCGCCTTCGCCCGCAACGCCTCCGCCAGGTGACGCAGCGACGGGATCAGGTGGAAGGTCACCTCGGTGGCCGCCGCCACGTGGATCGAGGTCGGGAAGACGTCGTTGGACGACTGGGAGGCGTTCACGTGGTCGTTCGGATGGACGGGGCGGCCCAGCCGCTCCTCGGCCAGCGTGGCGATCACCTCGTTGGCGTTCATGTTGGACGAGGTGCCGGAGCCGGTCTGGAAGACGTCGATCGGGAAGTGGTCGTCGTGCTCGTTGTCGGCCACGTCGGCCGCCGCCTGCGCGACGGCCTCGGCCAGGTCCTCGGCGAGCACGCCCAGCTCGCCGTTGACCTCGGCGGCGACCGCCTTGACCAGGCCCAGCGCGGCGATGTGGGACGGCTCCAGAGGCCGCCCCGACACCGGGAAGTTCTCCACCGCCCGCTGGGTCTGGGCGCGCCACCTGGCCCCCGCCGGCACGCGTACCTCGCCCATGGAGTCATGTTCGATACGGAACTCGCTCATGACACCCAGTCTTACCCGCGAGGGGCGGGGTCAGCTGCTGAAGAGGGCCACGATGAGGACGGCGATGACGACGGCGGCCGCGGCGGCCACCGCCATGAGGACGAGCATGCCGTTGCGGTTGCCCGTCTGCTTCTGCTCCTCCGGCCCGGCGATGGAGAACAGGTCCGTGCCGAGGCCCTGCCCCTCGAAGGGCACCTGCGGTCCGCCCTGCTGGGGGCCGAAGTGCGGCGGTTGCTGCGGGGGAGCCTGATTGGGCGCCGTGTCGGGCTGCCTGCCCGACGGGGCGTTGGCCGGGGGGTAGACCTGCTGGCCGGGCGAGCCGATCGGCGACTGGATGCGCATGGTGTTGACCGAGCCCTCGTCGGCCGGCTGCTGCGGCGGCGTGGGGAACGGGCCCTTCGGGCGGGCCACGCTGACCGTGCGGTCGGGGTCGTAGCCCTCGCCGGAGGACTCGAAGGCGTTGCCCACGCCCTGACCGCGGGCGGCCGGCGGCCGTTGCGGGCCGGTCGGTGGTCCCGTCCGAGGTCCTTGCGCGGGACCACCCTCGGGACGGCCTTGCGGGTGGCTCTCGGGGCCCTGGGGCGGCGGGCCTTGCGGGTGACCCTGCGGGCCCTGCGGGTGGCCTGGCCGGCCGGGCGCGGGGCCGGGGCGGCCCTGGGCGGCGCTCTGCGGCGCCATGGGCGCCTGGCCGCCGGGAACCGGTCCTGCCGCGCCGCGCGGGCCGGATGGCGTCGCGGCGGGGCTCTGAGGACCGGAGAACGGCTGCCGCCGCGGCTCCTGTCCTCGTGCGCCCGGCTCCTGGCCCCGCGCGCCCGGCTCCTGGCCTCGTGCGGCCGGTGCCTGCGGCCTCGCGGCGGGCGGCTGCGGCTGCGGCCTCGCGCCGGGCGGCTGTCCGCCGGGCGCCTGCGGCTGCCCGGCCGGCCCCGGCGGGGGGTTCTTGGCGAACGGGTCGGGCAACGCGACCTCCTGAGCCATCAGAGCCTCGGCCGTGATCACCGGCATGTCGCTCGTGGGGGTGTCGGCGACCATGCGGAGCAGGGTCTCCGCCTTGGCGGCGTTGAGCCGCTGGCGGTAGTCCTTGTTGAGCAGGCCGTTCAGCACGGGACGCAGCTGTCCCGCCTGAGTGGGCGGGTCGGCGCTCTCGGTGAGCAGCGCCGCCAGCGTCTCGGCGATCGTGGAGCGCTCGTACGCCGGCCGCCCCTCCACCGCGAAGTACAGGGTGGCCCCGAGCGACCAGATGTCGGACTCGGGCCCGGTGTACTCGCCCCTGGCGCGTTCCGGGGCGGTGTAGCCCGGGGAGCCGATCACCATGCCCGTCTTGGTGAGCCGCGAGTCGCCCTCGGCCTTGGCGATGCCGAAGTCGGTGAGCACCACCCGGCCGTTCTCGGTGATGAGCACGTTGCCCGGCTTGACGTCGCGGTGCGTGATGCCCTGGACGTGCGCGGCCCGCAGCGCGCCGAGCAGGTCGACGCCGATCTCGGCCACCAGGCGCGGGGGCAGCGGTCCTTCCTCGTCGATGACCTGCTCCAGCGAGCGGCCCTCGACGAGCTCCATGATGATCCATGGACCGCCGTCGTCGATCAGGACGTCGTGGATCGCGGCCACGGCGGGGTGGTTGATCCGCGAGGCGAGCCGGCCTTCGCGGACCATGCGCTCGCGCAGCTCGGTCCGCTGTTCTTCGGTGAGCCCCGGGTCATGGCGGATTTCCTTGACCGCCACCTCGCGCCCCAGCGCGCGGTCGCGCGCGCGCCACACCGTGCCCATGGTGCCCCGGCCCAGCGGGGCGATGAGCTCGTAGCGCTCCGCGAGCAGGCGTGTCTGCTGTTCCGGCATACGAAGAAGATATCGATTCTCGCTTGGGAAGTGCTTTACCCTCGCTTGCGAAGTTCTCTTGGCCAGAACCGCCGAGGAAGGCACAACTTTATCACCGTCGCTTTCAGACGGGCATAAGCAGACGGGTTTTCTCCCTGCTCCACACGCTTGCGGTGGACGCCCTCGCCGGGGCGTCGTTCCTGGCGCGGGACGCTCACCGGGGCCGAGTTCGTGACGTCGGCCCGGTGCATCCCCCGGTGGGTGGGCCGGCGGGCGAAGGCGGGCGGCGCGGCGCCCTGCCCGGATCGGCCCTGCGCGGCGCGCTGCGGCCTGCGCGGGGCCAGCGGCTCCTCGGCCGAGCCGCCGGCCGCGACCCTGGCCAGCATGAGGGAGGCGCGCACCGAGTCGAGCCGGGTGTGTGGATCGATCCTGAGCAGGGCGTCGAGCACCGGCGCGAGCGGGCCCGCCTTGGTCATCGGGATCGGCTCGCCGCTGGTCAGCGCGGCCAGCGCAGCCGCCGCCGTACGGCGGCCGTGCAGGCCGCGGCCCTCGACCGCGGTGTAGAGCGTCGCGCCGAGCGACCACAGGTCGCCGGCCGGGCTGGCCTTCGAGCCGAGCACCCGCTCTGGAGCGATGTAACCCGCGGACCCGAGAACGATGCCCGCCTGGGTGATGGAGACGTCACCTTCGAGTGCGGCCAGCCCGAAGTCGGTCAGCACCGCGCGGTCCTCGGTGACGAGCACGTTGCTGGGCTTCACGTCGCGGTGCAGGATGCCCTTGGCGTGCACGGCGCGCAGCGCGCCGAGGATCTGCCGGCCGATGTCGGCGGCCCGGCGCGGCTCCAGCGGGCCCTCCTCCTGGATGAGCTGCTCCAGCGACTTGGCGCGCAGCAGCTCCATGACGATCCAGGGCCGGTCGTCCTCGGTGACGACGTCGAAGACCGTGATGACGGACGGGTGCGCCACCATCGCGGTGGCCCGGCCCTCGCGCTCGGTGCGCGCGCACAGCTCGGCGCGCAGCTCCTCGTCGAGCACGGAGGGCAGCCGCACCTCCTTGACCGCGACGTAGCGGTTGAGCAGCTCGTCGTGCGCCCGCCAGACGGTGCCCATGCCGCCGCGACCGACCGGCTCCACGAGCCGATAGCGCGCGGCGAGAAGGTAACCGGAGGGCGCACGCATGCCTGGCAGCTTACCTATTTGTGTAAACCGACCAGTAGAGGCGCGGCCGATAAATTGTTGCGAACTTAAGTCAACCTGCCTGACTCGTCACGTCAGCAAACCTGTGCCGGGCCTCTGTCCGAAGGTAGTACGAGTGTCCCTCTGGCGTCGAGACCGCGTGGCGGCGGTCTGTGTCGCCCGGCACACTCATCTGTCCAGAAAACGGGCATGATGCCTTGTAGGGGACGTTCAGCTCAACCGACGACCGGCTACCAGGGGAAACAGGGGTCGGTCAGCGAGTTGTAAGGGTGCCGTAAGGGGGCGGGCGCATGGTAAAGCCGACAACAGCGGGCCCTCGCCGGACCGAACCGGAACGACGAGCCAGACGCCGAGACCGTGAAGCACCACCGACGGCACGCGAAGGACGTGATGACAATGCGCCAGATCCAGATCCGTCGCCGGCCGAGGAAGCCGAGCGCCCCGGCGCTCGACCTTCGCACGCCGTCCGGCCGCCGGCTCCCGTTCTGATCCAGCACCTACGACTCATGACCACCCACGACACCATCGTCGGAGCGCAATCGGAGAGGTGCGCGATGTGCAGTCATTATCCGGTCTGTCCCAGTGCCGACGCGTCTGACCGTGAGGCGTCGCACGTCATCTCGGCCCACCCCGACCAGGGATGGAGCCTGCTCTGCAACGGCGTCGTCCTGTTCGACGACACGGGTCTGCTGCTGCCCGACGGCACCGTGGTGCCGCCGCACCGGGAGCCCATGCGGCTCGCCGCCTGACGCCGGTGCCGAGCGGCGAAACCCCCCACCCGGCACCCCCGCCGTTCCTCTAGCGGCGGCCGATCGTCAGCACGGGGCCCGTACGGTCCGTGAAGAAGTCGTCGCCCTTGTCGTCCACGACGATGAAGGCGGGGAAGTCCACCACCTCGATCTTCCAGACCGCCTCCATGCCCAGCTCCGGATACTCCAGGACCTCCACCTTCTTGATGCAGTCCTGGGCCAGCCGGGCCGCCGGTCCGCCGATGGAGCCCAGGTAGAAGCCGCCGTACTTCTGGCAGGCCTCGGTGACCTGCTTCGACCTGTTGCCCTTGGCCAGCATCACCATCGAGCCGCCGGCCGCCTGGAAACGCTCGACGTAGGAGTCCATCCGGCCCGCCGTCGTCGGGCCGAACGAGCCGGAGGCGTACCCCTCGGGCGTCTTCGCCGGGCCCGCGTAGTAGACGGCGTGGTCCTTCAGGTATTGCGGCATCTCGCCGCCTTCGTCCAGCAGCTCGGCGATCTTCGCGTGCGCGATGTCGCGGGCCACGACGAGCGGGCCGGTCAGCGACAGCCGGGTCTTGACCGGATATTTCGATAGCTCGGCGAGGATCTCGGGCATCGGCCGGTTGAGGTCGATCCGTACGACGTCGTCCGACAGGTGCTCGTCGGTCGTCTCCGGCAGGAACCGCGCCGGGTCGGTCTCCAGCTGCTCCAGGAACACGCCCTCCGGCGTGATCTTGGCGAGGGCCTGGCGGTCGGCCGAGCACGACACCGCGATGGCCACCGGGCAGGACGCCCCGTGCCGCGGCAGGCGGATGACGCGTACGTCGTGGCAGAAGTACTTGCCGCCGAACTGCGCCCCGATGCCCAGCTTCTGCGTCAGCTCGAAGACCTTCGCCTCCATCTCCAGGTCGCGGAAGCCGTGCCCGGAGGGCGAGCCCTCGGTCGGGATCGAGTCGAGGTAGCGGGCGCTGGCGTACTTGGCGGTCTTCAGTGCGTACTCGGCCGAGGTGCCGCCCACCACGATCGCCAGGTGGTACGGAGGACACGCCGCGGTGCCGAGCGAGCGGATCTTCTCCTCCAGGAAGGCCATCATGCGCTTCTCGTTGAGCACGGCCTTCGTCTCCTGGTAGAGGAACGACTTGTTCGCCGAGCCGCCGCCCTTGGCCATGAACAGCAGTTTGTACTCGTCGGGGTGGCCGTGCGGGTCCTCGGCGTACAGCTCGATCTGGGCCGGCAGGTTGGAGCCGGTGTTCTTCTCCTCCCACATGGTCAGCGGGGCCATCTGGGAGTAACGCAGGTTGAGCCGGGTGTAGGCGTCGTAGACGCCGCGGGCGACGTGCTCGGCGTCGCGGCCGTCGGTCAGGACGTGCCGGCCGCGCTTGCCCATGACGATGGCGGTGCCGGTGTCCTGGCACATCGGCAGGACGCCGCCGGCCGAGATGGAGGCGTTCTTCAGCAGGTCGAGCGCCACGAAGCGGTCGTTGCCGCTGGACTCGGGGTCCTCGATGATCTTCCTGAGCTGGGCGAGGTGGGAGGCGCGCAGATAGTGGGAGATGTCGTGCACGGCCGTCTCGGTGAGCAGCCGCAGGGCCTCCGGATCGACCTCGAGGAACGTCCGCCCGGCCGCCTCGACCTTCCGCACCCCCTCCGTCGTGATCAGCCGATATTCGGTGTCGTCGGCTCCCAGCGGCAGCAGGTCGGTGTAGTCGAACTCGCCCATGTCCATCCTTTCGTCCGCCCTGTAGATTACGCGCCTCCTCCGGCGGCCCGTACGGGCTCCCTGGCGGGAGCGGGGGCGGTGAGCCCGACGAGGATGCCGGCGATCACCAGCGCGGCGCCCATCAGGTCGTACGCGGAGGGCATGGCGACGCCCAGCACCGCTCCCGTCACGATCGCCCCCACCGGGATGAGCCCGGCGAACAGCCCGGCCGTCCCGGGGCCGAGCCGGGGGAGCGCGGTGTACCAGAGGAAGAAGGCGAGCACCGTGATGACGACCGACATGTAGGCGAAGCCCAGGGCCTCCGGCATCGTCGGCGTCCGGAACATCGCGGTGCCCTCCGTCACCAGTCCGACGGCGAGCAGCATCGGCACGGCCAGCGCCGTCGAGTACGCAGACACCCGGATGGCCCCCAGCTTGGGCAGCAGCGGGATGGCCAGCAGGGAGAAGGCGACCTCGCCGGCCAGGGCGCCGAGCGACCAGAGGAGGGCGGGCAGGTTGCCGGTGCCGAGCCCGGTGGCGAGGGTCGCGCCGGCCACCACGACCGCCGCGCCGGCCAGCAGCCGTGGCGCGGGCCGGCCGCCGGCGAGGGCCAGCCACAGCGGCACGGTGCCGAGCACGGTGCCGACCAGGGCGGGGCCCGCGGCGCGGGTGGCCTCGATGACGCACACGTTGAACAGGACCAGGCCGAGCAGGGCGAGCAGGGCGAGGTACAGCGTCTCGCGTCCGGTCAGGCGGACGAACCGCAGGCCGAGCGGGCGGGTGATGAGGAGCAGGATGACGGCCGCGACGAGGTACCGGACGGCCTGGCCGCCGTACAGCGGGTACGCGCCGACGAGGCCGGAGACGCCGGCCAGTGTGCCGACCAGGAACATGGCGGACGAGGCGCCGAGGATGCCGTGCTTCATGCGAAGGATGCTAGAAAGACATTGGTTCGCGTAAACAGTCCAATGTCCCGCCAGAAGACAGGACCAATATGGCCGACCTGCTTATCCAGATAAATCGGGAAAAGGGTGGAATAGCAGGGCAAATTGCCGCCGAGCTGCGCGACGCCATCCGGGGCGGGCGGCTCGCGCCCGGCACCCGGCTGCCCGCCACCCGCGACCTCGCCGCCGACCTCCAGGTGTCGAGAGGGGCGGTGGTGGAGGCGTACGAGCAGCTCGTCGCCGAGGGGTTCCTGACGTCGCGGGTCGGCGCGGGCACCCGCGTCGCCCCGCGAACCCCTACCGCCCCCGGCGCTCCGCCCGCCTCCGCCCGACGTGACCCGGGCTCCACCGGCGTCTGCGGGGGTTACTACGGGCATCGGCCCACCTCGCCCGATCTCGCCCACTTCCCCCGGCAGGGCTGGCTCGCCGCCGTACGCCACGTCCTGACCACCGTGCCGTCCGACGCCCTCGACTACGGCGACCCCGGCGGCGTGCCCGAGCTGCGCGAGGAGCTGGCCGGCTACCTGTGCCGGGTCCGCGCGGCCGACGTGCGCCCGGAGAACCTGGTCGTCGTCGGCGGCGTCGCCCAGGGACTCAGCCTGGTGCTGCACGTCCTCAGCCGCGAGTGCGACCTGAGCCTCGCCGTGGAGGACCCGACCAGCATCAACCAGGTCCCGCTGCTGCGGCGGGCGGGCGCCCGGCTCGTGCCGGTGCCGGTGGACGAGGAGGGCCTGGACGTACGGCGGCTGGCGGGCGAGGCGGCGGCCCTGGTCACGCCGGCGCACCAGTTCCCGACCGGCGTGGTCCTGTCCCCGTCGCGCCGCGCGGCGCTCGTGGAGTGGGCGCACGCGGGCGGCAGGCTCGTCCTGGAGGACGACTACGACGCCGAGTTCCGTTTCGACCGTGATCCGGTCGGCTGCCTCCAGGGTCTCGCCCCGGACCGGGTGGTCCTGTCCGGCAGCGTGAGCAAGGCGCTGGCGCCCGGGCTGCGCCTCGGCTGGGTGGCCGCGCCGCCCGAGCTGGCCGGGGCGATCCGGCGGGCGCGCGGCGAGCTGGACCTCGGCTCCCCGGTCGTCGACCAGTACGCCCTCGCGCACTTCCTGCGTACCGGCGGCTACGACAGGCATCTGCGGCGCATGCGGAGGGAGTACCGCCGCCGCAGGGACGCCCTGGCCGCCGCGCTGTCCGAGGAGCTGCCCCGGGTGCGGGTCAAGGGCATCGAGGCGGGGCTGCACATGTACCTGGAGCTCCCGGACGGCTGGACCGAGCAGGAAGTGGTGCGCGCGGCGCGCGAGCTCGGGCTGTCGGCCGAGCCGGTGGGGCCGATGCGGGAGTTCGCGGGCCCGCCGGCCGTGGTGGTGGGGTTCGCCCGGCTGCCCGCGCACCAGGCGGCGGAGGTCGTCCACGGGTTGAAGGTCCGAATGTCAGGACAAAAAATTGACCCAGGCGGACGCCTCGCCTAGAAAGAAAGCACGTCGCGTCACTGGAGCCGCCATGCGTGTGGGACTGCTGGGCCTTGGCCGGATCGGGGCCTTTCACGCCGCCACCCTGGCCAGGCACCCGCTGGTGGACGAGCTGATCGTGGCCGACCCCGTGCGCAGCACGCCGCACGGCGAGCCCGGCGACCCGTTCGACGTGGACGCCGTCGTCATCGCCACCCCCACCAGCACCCACGCCGACCTGATACTCAGGGCGTGCGCCCGGGGCATCCCGGTCTTCTGCGAGAAGCCGGCGGCCGGCACGGTGGCCGAGACGCTGAAGGTGCTGGAGGCGGCCGAGGGCCACCGGGTGCAGATCGGCTTCCAGCGCAGGTTCGACCCCGGATACGCGGCGGCGCGGGCGGCGCTGCGCGCGGGGGAGCTGGGCGAGCTGCACCGCGTCCACCTGGTGACGGCCGATCCGGCGCCGCCGCCGGCCTCCTACCTGCCGCTGTCCGGTGGGATCTTCCGCGACTGCCACGTCCACGACTTCGACGCGCTGCGCTGGGTGACCGGCCGCGAGGTGGTCTCGGTGTACGCGTCCGGGGCCAACCGGGGGGCCGCGTTCTTCGCCGAGGCCGGCGACGTCGACACCAGCACGGCGCTGCTCACGCTGGACGACGGCACGCTCGCCACCCTCCAGGGCTCCCGCTACAACGGCGCCGGCTACGACGTGCGCATGGAGCTGGCCGGCACCCGCCGCACCCAGGCGGTCGGCCTCGGCCCGCGCGCGCCGCTCCGCACCGTCGAGGGCCTGCCGGAGCCCGAGGAGCCCTGGCCGGACTTCGTCACCCGTTTCGAGCACGCCTACCGCAGCGAGATCGACGCCTTCCTGACCGGCTTCCTGACCGGCGCCGAGAACCCCTGCACCATCACGGACGCCCTTTCCGCCCTGTACGTCGCCGAGGCCGCCGACCTGTCGCTCCGCGAGCGGCGTCCGGTCGAGCTGGCCGAGGTCACCCGCTCCGAGCCGTGATCACGCGGCGGCCGGGGTCCTGGGCTGGAAGGCGGGCGCCAGCACGAAGATCGCGGCCGCCAGCACCAGCGGCGCCGCGTACGCCACCCGGTAGTTCGCGGCCTCCGCGATGCCGCCGATCAGGGCCGCGCCGAGGATGAACCCGATGTAGTTGAACAGGTTGACCCGGGCGATGGCCACGCCGGTGCCGGCCGGGTCGAGCTTGCCCGCCGCCGAGAACGACTGCGGCCCCACGACCGCGAGTCCCACCCCGGTCAGGCCGAACGCGACGATGCCGAGCACCTGGTTCGGCGCGAGGACCACGCCGAGGAAGCCGGCCGTGGCGATCACCGCGCCGATGCGGACGATGGCGGCGGGCCCGTAGCGGCGGGCCGCGACGTCGCCGCCGAGCCGGACGGCCAGCGTCGTGGCCTGGTAGGCGGCGTACGCCAGAGGGATGACGCTCGCGCTCGCGTGCAGCTCGTTCTTCATCAGGACGGTGTTGAAGTTGGAGACCGCGGCGTCGCCGATGTAGAGGAAGGCCATGGCCAGGCAGAGCGGGATGAGCGGCCGCCACGGGAGCGTGCCGCCGATGGGCGAGACCTCGCTCTCCGGCTGCTCCTCCTCCTTCGTGCACAGGCGGGGCCCGGCGAAGAGCGAGCCGGCCACGACGACGACCATGGGGATCGCCATGATCCAGTGCAGCGGCAGCCCGGAGGCGGCCGACGCCCACAGCGCTCCGGCCAGGCTGAGCACGCTCCACACGCAGTGGAACCCGTTCAGCACCTGGATGCCGTAGCGGCGTTCGACCGCGACGCCCTGCATGTTCATGCCCGCGTCCACGGCGCCGACCGAGATCCCGAACACCAGCAGCACCGGGATCAGCAGCGGCACGTTCGGCGCCAGCCCGGCCAGCACCACGGCGACGGCGACCACCGGCTGGGCGAGGCGCAGCAGGGGTCTGCTGCCGTGCCGGGCGGCGTACGTCCCGGCCGCCATGCTGCCGACGCCCGCGAAGACCGGCACGATGAGCAGCAGCAGCGTCAGCGTGCCGTCGTCGATGCCATGCTTGGTCTGCAGGTTCGCGACCTGGACCAGCAGCGAGGCGAAGGAAAGCCCTTGGAGGGCGAAGACGGCGGACGTGGCCACACGGGCCTGGCGGTCGCGCGGGGACGGCACGGCGGCCTCCTGATGTTGATTGGGGGGAGATCAAACGTGAGGCGGAGTCAGGTTAGCCGCACGCCAGGGCGCCGCGCCAGCAGCAGATCAGCAGCGGATCCAGCAGCGGATAGGGTGCCCGTGTGAGGCGGGGCTACCCGGCGGGAGAGGCGCGCAAGGAGCGCATCCTGGCCGCCGCGTTGCTGGAGTTCGCCGAGCACGGCTACCGCGGCGCTTCGCTGGCCCGCGTCGCCGAGCGCGTCGAGCTGTCCCAGGCCGGCCTGCTCCACCACTTCACCAGCAAGGAACGCCTGCTCCTCGCGGTGCTCGACTACCGCGACGAGCTCGACGTACGCCGCTTCGACGTCGGCTCGGCCGGCGGGATCGACGCGCTGCGCGCCCTGGCGGACGTGGTCGGCAACAACGCCAGGGTGCCCGGCCTGGTGCAGCTGTTCTCGGTGATCAGCGGCGAGGCCGTGACCCCCGGCCATCCGGGGCACGAGTGGGCCAGGCGGCGCTACCGCCGGCTGCGCGCGCAGGTCGCGGAGGCGCTGCGCAAAGGGGTCGAACGCGGCGAGTTCCGGCCGGACATCGACGCCGAGGCGCACGCCGACCGCCTGATCGCGATGATGGACGGCCTTCAGACGCAGTGGCTCATCGACCCCGAACAGGTGGACATGACCGCCGTGTTCAGGGGCTACGTGGACGACCTCATCGCCCTGCTGCGCCCGCCGGGCTCCGGCGCCGGCTGAGCGGGGGCGGCGTCGAGCCCCTTGGCCGCCGCCCACACGCCGAGGGCGAGCAGCGCGGCGACCTCGGTGACCGCCAGCCCCCGCTCCACCAGCCCGAGCGGCATCACTCGATACCACGGCAGCCCGGACTGAGCGCCGATGAAGATCATCGTTCCGATGCCCGCGACCCACAGCACCGAGCAGACGCCGAGCCCGAAGGCGACCGGCGTGGCCCGCGACCGCTCCCGCCGCCACGCCCGCGAACGGGGCCTGGCGATCACCACGGCCGCCAGCGGCAGGCACAGGAACGCCACGAAGCTGCCCACCCGGTGGATGTTGCCGCTCATGCTCGGCCCCACCGACCAGTCGTGCTTCTCGAACCAGGCCGCCAGGAACAGGCCCACGCTCCAGCCCAGCAGCGCGATCGTGCCGACGATCCCGGCCAGCCGCCTGCGGGCCAGCGACACGGCGATGGCCGCGGAACCGGCCGCCAGCAGGCCCACGCCGAGGCCGAACACCCAGCCGCCCGGACCGAGGCCGTGCTCGCTGATGGTCCGCCTGATCGGGTTGATCTCGTCCAGGCTGGTCAGCTCCAGACCGAGGATCAGCACGACACCCGCCCCGGCCGAGGCCAGCCCCCATCGCGCCGGTTGATGCACGCCCACCTCCGTCAGCCTTTGTCGTGATCAACGGAGCGAAATGCGTAATGATTCCGGCGTATGGCGTCGAGCGAAACCTCCCGCCGGGGGATATCGTCGTAGATGTGAACGAACGCGCGGGATCCTGGTTGCCGAAGCTGCAGGAAGTCGGTGAACGGCTGGCCGAGGAGTTCGTCTCCGCGCGGCGCCCGCCCGCCGCGACCGGCCTGCCGGCGCCGTCCGAGCTGCGGGCCTCCGACGCCGACCGCGAACGCATCGCGCAGGTGCTCCAGGACGCCCACGCCGACGGCCGGATCACGCTGGAGGAGCTGGAGGAACGCCTCGGCGTGCTCTACTCGGCGCGCACGCTGGGCGACCTCGCCGGGCTCACCGCCGATCTGCTGCCCGCCGACCAGCAGCCGCTCAACCTCGACGGCCGGCCGGTCTCGGCCATCTTCAAGCAGGAACAGCGGGGCGGGCGCTGGGTGGTGCCCGCCGAGCTCGCGGTGACGGCCATGTTCGGCACCACCAAGCTGGACCTGCGCGACGCCATCCTGCAGAACCGGCGGGTGGTCATCAACGCCACGCTGGTCTTCGGCGGGCTGGAGATCCAGGTGCCCGAGGACCTCGAGGTCATCAGGGTCGCCAAGGGCAAGACCGTCCGGCTCACCAAGCAGCCCACCGAGCCCGGCGCGCCCGTGGTCGAGGTCCGTACGACGAACTTCGCGGGCGAGGTCAAGGTCAAGGAACCACCCCGCCGCAAACGCCGCCGCTGACCCCGCCCGCGGGCCTGCCTCAGCCGCCGGGTCTCAGCCGGCTGTGTCGAAGTTGATGGCGCTGTAGGCCCGCAGCTTCCAGAGCTGGTGCTCGCTCTCGATCTTGCGGATGGTCCCCGACCGCCCGCGCATCACCAGCGACTGCGTCACCGCCGCGCCGGCGCGGAACCGTACGCCCTGCATGAGCTCGCCCTGCGTGATGCCGGTCGCGGCGAAGAACACGTCGTCGGAGCGGACCAGGTCGTTGGTGGTGAGCACCTGCCCGAGGTCGTGCCCGGCGTCGAGGGCCCGCTGCCGCTCGGCGTCGTCCCGCGGCCACAGCCTGCCCTGGATCACGCCACCCAGGCACTTGAGCGCGCACGCCGCGACGATGCCCTCCGGCGTGCCGCCGATGCCGAGCATCAGGTCAATGCCGGTGCCGGTGCGCGCCGCCATGATGGCGCCCGCCACGTCACCGTCCGTGATGAACTTGATCCGCGCCCCGGTCTCCCTGATCTCCTTGACCAGCCGCTCGTGCCGGGGCCGGTCGAGCACGACCACCGTCACGTCGGAGGGCGAGCAGTGCTTGGCCCGCGCCACGGCCTCGATGTTGGCCGACACGGGGGCCTCGATGTCCACGACGTCGGCCGCCTCGGGGCCGGTGACCAGCTTCTCCATGTAGAACACCGCCGACGGGTCGTACATCGAGCCGCGCTCGCTCACCGCGATCACCGAGACCGCGTCGGGCATGCCGAGGGCCGTCAACCGGGTGCCGTCGATCGGGTCCACGGCCACGTCGCAGTCGGGGCCGCTGCCGTCGCCGACGTGCTCGCCGTTGAACAGCATGGGCGCGTGGTCCTTCTCGCCCTCGCCGATGACCACCACGCCGTTCATGGAGACGGTGTTGATGAGCTGGCGCATCGCGTTCACGGCCGCGCCGTCCGCGCCGTTCTTGTCACCTCTGCCGACCCAGCGGGCGGCGGCCATGGCGGCGGCCTCGGTGACGCGGACCAGTTCCAGCGCCAGGTTGCGATCAGGGGCGTGCTCGCTGGTGGCGAGCGGCGCCGGGACCGACTCGGACATCATTGGCCTCCTCGAAGACGACTCACTCGATGGTAGATGCCGTACTTTTCCCGCCTTGAGGGGGATGATGTGCCGCCTTCGGATCTCGGCCCGGCCGTACGCGATCGGTAAGCTGCGAGCTGCGCCTGCGGGGCGGAGAACGGATTTTGCGCCATTCACGTGCGCGGCAGGAATCTCGCCTTCACCATGGAGCAGGGCGTCGCGCCGTGGAGGAGAGCCGTATGAGCGAAGTGGAACCCGTCGTGACCCAGCCGCGCACCTCGGAGCGGGGTGCCGCGACGCGCAGCGCGCTGCTCACGGCGGCGCGGGAGATCTTCGTCTCCAAGGGCTTCGCCGAAGCCGGCGTGACCGACGTGGTGTCCCGGGCGGAGGCCAGCGTCGGCAGCCTCTACCACCACTTCTCCGGCAAGGCCGACCTCTACCTCACGCTCTTCGAGGAGTGGCAGGCCCGCCAGTCGCAGCGCACCAAGCAGGCGGCCAGGGAGGCCCGCGCCGCCGGCGAGAGCGACCGCATGCGGGTGTTCGTCAGCGCCGCCCGCGCCTACCTCGCCGGCTGCCTTGAGGAGCGCGAGCTGGCCGCGCTGTTCCTGCGCGGCGACGGGCCGCCCGGCTTCGAGGTGGTCATGCGCGACCGGCTGCGCAAGTGGGCGCAGCTCAACGCGGCGCTGTTCGAGGACGAGTCCGCGCTGGTCGTGGTGATCACGGGGGCGCTGGCGGCTGCGGTCTCGGAGGTCGTACGCACCGGCGACCGCGCGCTGGCCGAGGAGGTCCTCGCCATCATCGGGCAGATCCGCCCGGCCGCTTCCGGCACCGCCCCTGCGGCGACCGCCTCCTCCAGCGGGTAACCTCGGCGAATGTGCGACGGTTCACGGACGGCTTCTACGGTTACGCGGTAGCGCTCTTCATCTGCCTGGCGGGGGCGGCGGCTTTCGCGCTGATCGCGCCGCAGGGCCGGGACGAGCACATCCCGCGGCGCGACTACTCCATCACCGTCGCCAACTTCTCCCACGACGTGCCCTATCAGGTGTGGGCGCCGCGCCAGGACCCCGCGGACTGGGTGCCCAACAGCAACCGCATCGCCAAGGGCGAGAACGGCGCGAAGGTCCTCTACCTCGGCTTCGCGACCGCCAAGCGCGAGCACGCGATGTTCGTCCAGAGCGACGAGCGGCCCGCGGCCGGGTTCGCCAACCGCATGGCCAACTCCGACAAGGTCGTCGGCACGCAGGAGATCGGCGGGCAGACCTGGGAGCGGCGTGCCCGCGAGGACAAGAACCAGCGCACGCTGGTGCGCGCCCTGCCCGACGTGACGCTCGTGGTCACCGGCACGGCCGACTGGCCGGAGCTGACCGAGCTGGCGGGCCTGCTCCAGCAGCGACCCAGGACGTCCTAGCCCGGCGAGGCCCGCCGGGGTCCGTCCCGGCTCGTCTAGGGTGGTTCCCGTGGCAGCAGCAGACGAGAAGACGCCCTCATACGAGCAGGCCCGCGAGGAGCTGACCGAGGTCGTACGACGCTTGGAGACCGGCGGGCTCACCCTGGAGCAGTCGATCGAGCTCTGGGAGCGCGGCGAGCGGCTGGCGGCCGTCTGCGAGGAGTGGCTCCAGGGGGCCCGGGTCAAGCTCGCCGCCGCCATGGCGCGGCGCGCCGAGCCCGGCCACGGCGACGACACGCCCTTCTAGCCGCTCCCCGGGCCCCTAGGCGCTCTCCGGGTTCAGCGCCAGCACCGGGATGCGGCGGCTGGTCTTGCGCTCGTAGTCGGCGAAGCCCGGGGCCACGGCGACCATGCGGGCATAGAGCTGGTCGCGCTCCTCGCCCTCGACGGGCACGGCCTTGGCCTGGAACGTGTCCGTGCCGACCTCGACGGTGGCGACCGGGTGGGCCCGCAGGTTGTGATACCAGGCCGGGTGGGTGTCGGCGCCGGCGTTCGAGGCGATGATCACATAGCGCTCGCCGTCCGGCAGGTACATCACCGGCGTGGTGACCTGCCTTCCGCTCCGGGCGCCGGTGGTGGTGAGCAGCAGCAGCGGCGAGCCCTCGAACATGCCGCCGACCCGCCCCTCGTTGGCGCGGAACTCGTCGATGATCTGCTGGTTGAAATCGTTGGCCATTCTCGGCTCCTTGGATTCGGAGAGTTCTCCGGTTGGGAAGACTAACCGGAGAATTCTCCGGTTACAACCTTGTATGCTGCCGACCATGCGCGGTCGCCCCTCCCTGCCCGTACTCGGGCAACCCCAACCCGAACGGGCCGACGCCGCGCGCAACCGGCAGAAGATCATCGACGCGACGGCCCGGATCATCGCCGAGCGCGGCGCCGCCGCCGGCCTCTCGCTCGACGAGGTGGCCCGGATGGCGGGCGTCGGCGTCGGCACCGTCTACCGGCGCTTCGGCGACCGCAACGGGCTCGTCCTCGCGCTGATGGACGAGCAGGAGCGGCGCTTCCAGACGGAGTTCTTCTCCGGTCCGCCGCCCCTCGGGCCGGGCGCGCCCCCCGGAGAGCGGATCGCGGCGTTCCTCGGCGCGCTGGTCGATCGCGTCCTGGCGCAGCAGGAGCTGTTCCTGCTGCTGGAGAAGGGCGGCAAGCCCTGGTACGGCGGGCCCTACCGGGTGCACCACATCCACCTGGCCACGCTCGTCGGCCAGGCCAGGCCGGACGTGGACGCCGCCTACCTGGCCGACGCGCTGCTCGCGCCGGTCAACGCCGTGCTGATCGGCTACCAGCGGGAGGCGCGGGGCATGAGCGTCGCGCAGATCAAGGCGGGGCTGGCCGCGCTCGCCGCGGCGGCCGTCCGCGCCTGAGCGCTCACTCCTCGGTGCGCACCGACAGGCGGTCGTCCGACAGGCGGACCGTCAGGGGCGAGCCGGGCGGGACGTCCCTCGCCAGGCGGACCACCTCGCCCGACGGATGCTGCACGATGGCGTAGCCGCGCTCCAGGGTGGCCGCGGGCGACAGTGCGACCAGGCGGGCCCGCAGGTGCACCAGATCGTCGCCGGCGCGGTCCAGGGAGCCGGTCAGCGAGCGCCTGGCCCGCTCGCGCAGCGCCTCCACCTGCTCGGCGCGGCGCTCCAGCTCACGTACCGGATCGGCGAGCGCGGGCCGCGAACGCGCCGCCGTCAGCCACGACATCTCCCGGTCGAGCCAGCCGGTCACCACCCGGCGGCCCCGGTCGCGGAGCTGCCGGACCAGCGCGAGCTGCTCGCCCACATCGGGCACGACCTTCTTGGCGGCGTCGGTGGGCGTGGACGCGCGTACGTCGGCCACCAGGTCGAGCAGCGGGCTGTCCTGCTCGTGACCGATCGCGCTCACCACCGGGGTGCGGCACGCGGCCACCGCGCGGACCAGCGTCTCGTCGGAGAACGGCAGCAGGTCCTCCAGCGAGCCGCCGCCCCGGGCCACGACGATGACCTCGATCTCGGCGTCCGCGTCCAGCTTGCGCAGCGCCTCGGTGACCTCGCCCACCGCGTACGGGCCCTGGACGGCCACCTCCTGGACCTTGAAACGCACGGCGGGCCAGCGCCGGCGGGCGTTCTCCAGCACGTCACGCTCGGCCGCCGACTCACGGCCGCAGATGAGCCCGATCGTGCCGGGCAGGAACGGCAGCCGCCGCTTCCTGTCGGCGTTGAACAGCCCCTCGGCCGCCAGGAGCTGCCTGAGCCGCTCCAGCCGGACCAGCAGCTCGCCCACGCCGACCGGGCGGATCTCCAGCGCCGTGAAGGCGAACGTGCCCTTGTTGACCCAGAAGTCCGGCTTCACCTGCAGCACCACCCGGGCCCCGTCGGCCGGCCGGGGCACGGCCGCCTCGTAGACGCCCCGGGGAGCGGTGACCCTGGCGGAGACGTTGGCGACCGGGTCGCGCAGGGTCAGGAACACCGTGCCGCCACGCGTGCTCAGATCGGTGATCTGGCCCTCGACCCACACCGTGCCGAGTCTGCCGATCCAGCCGCCCACCATTTGCAGGACCGTGCGGATCGGCAGGGGGGACTCCGGTGTGGTCTTCGAGGTCATGGCGGAAGACTACGGGCTCGGTGCGGTCTACTCGCCGGCCTGCAGCTTGACGAGGCGGTTCTCGTACATGCGCACCACCTCCGGGCGGTCCTGGGTGGCGCGCTCGTAGGCGAGGAAGTCGCCGATCTGGGCGGCGGTCTTGCCGCGCATGCGGGCGCGCAGGGACGCGACGGTCAGCTCGCCGTAGCCGGGAAGCGGCTCCACGAGCCCGGCCGCGGGCACCCCGGGAACCGGCCCTTCGGTGACGGGCTCGGGGCCGGGCTCGGCGACCGGCTCGGCCACCGGCTCGGCCACGGGCTCGGCCGGGGTGACCGACACCGGCTCGACCTTGGCCGCGGGCTCAGGCGCGACGACGGGCTCGGGCGCGGCGACGGGCTCAGGCGCGGCGACGGGCTCGGGCGCGGCGACCGGCTCGACCTTGGCCGCGGGCTCGGGCGCCGCGACCGGCTCGACCTTGACGGCGGCGGGCTCGGGCTCGGGCGCGGGGGCCGGCTCGGCGGGCTTGTCCGTGACCTTCGGGTCGGCCTTCGCCGCGGGCTCGGCGGCGGGCTCGGGCTGCGCGGCGGGCTTGGACGGGGTGAAGATGACCGGGTCCGGCTTGGCCTTGGCGGCGCCGTTCGTCTCACCGGCGGCGGGACGCGGTGCGAAGATGACCGGCTCCTTACGCGCCGGCTTGTCCTCCTCGCTCACGGCCGGGGCCGCGGCGATCTGGTCGGCGGCGGAGGGACGCGACTCGCCCGTCTCCTCGCGCTCCGCCTTGCCGCCGATGCCCTTGATCGAGTTCTTCACCCGGTCGACGACCAGCAGTGCCTGTCCGGCGGCGCTGAGCGTGTTCTGGATGACGAGCAGCGGAAGGTCTTTGGCCTTCTCCTTCAGCTCGTCCTTGTTGGTGACGGTTTTAGCGATGTTGCGTATCACGTCGCTGAGGGACATGACGTCTCCCTGGGAGGTCAGTATTGGACGGCCAGTCTGGCAAACCGCGGGCTACCACGCACGGGGCGGGCCAGATGGTCGCTCCACGTAGCATAAGAAGTATGGAGCCCCAGACCCCCTCTTCCCGCCGAGTCCTCGTAGCCAAGCCACGGGGCTACTGCGCCGGAGTCGATCGAGCCGTGGTCGCGGTCGAGAAGGCGCTGGAGCAGTACGGCGCCCCGATCTACGTCCGCAAGCAGATCGTTCACAACACGCACGTGGTCAAAACCCTTGAGGCCAGGGGCGCCATCTTCGTCGAGGAGACCGAGGAGGTGCCCGAGGACTCGATCGTGGTGTTCTCGGCCCACGGCGTGTCGCCCGCGGTGCACGAGGAGGCCAAGGAGCGCCGCCTGCGCACCATCGACGCCACCTGCCCGCTGGTCACCAAGGTGCACAACGAGGCCAAGCGGTTCGCCGGCCAGGACTACGAGATCCTGCTGATCGGGCACGAGGGCCACGAGGAGGTCGAGGGCACCTCCGGCGAGGCGCCGCGGCACATCCAGCTCGTCGACGGCCTCGACGCGGTCGACCAGGTCGAGGTGAAGGACCCGAGCCGGCTGGTGTGGCTGTCGCAGACCACGCTCTCGGTCGACGAGACCACCGAGACCGTGACCCGGCTCAAGCAGCGCTTCCCCAACCTGCTCGACCCGCCGAGCGACGACATCTGCTACGCCACCCAGAACCGCCAGATCGCGGTCAAGGAGATCGCCGCCGAGTCGCAGCTCGTCATCGTGGTCGGCTCCGAGAACTCCTCCAACTCCAAGCGCCTGGTCGAGGTGGCGAAGGACTACGGCGCCGACGCCTCCTACCTCGTCGACAACGCCGACTTCATCCAGGACGAGTGGCTGGAGGGCGTCACCACGGTCGGCGTCACGAGCGGCGCGTCCGTGCCCGAGGAGCTGGTCGAGGAGGTGCTGGCGCGGCTGGCCAAGCACGGCTTCGGCGACGTCAGCGAGGTCGAGCCGGTGCAGGAGAGCATGCGTTTCGCCCTGCCCCACGAGCTGCGCAAGGACCTTCGCGCACGCCCCTGAGGCCGGGTCGCCGGAGCGGCGGGGGAGCGGTCAGTCCTCGCCGCGCGGCGTCCCGTAGACCTTGGGCTCGAAGTAGCCCTCGGGCTCGGGCACGAACGTCGGCTGCCGCGGGCGCGGCGTCTCCGCGTCCGCCTTCAGCTCCGCGCGCAGGTCGCGTACGTTGTCCCACAGGCCGCGCCGGAGCGCCACGCCGAGCACGACGGCCGAGCCGGCGAACAGCCACGGCGCGCCGCGGGTCAGCGACGTGTAGAGGCCGAGCGCCAGCGACTGCACGATCGACACCGAGCCGAGCGCCCGCCCGAGCTCGACGAAGAGCGTCGCGCAGAAGAACACCAGCGGGGGCGCCACCACCAGCGACAGCAGCTCGCGCCGGTTGACCAGCAGCACGCCCAGCAGGCTCGACACCAGGAAGGCCGCGCCCACGACCTGCTGGACGCCGAGCAGCGCCGCCAGCACGTAGCCGGCCAGGGTGGCGACCAGGGCGAGCGCGATGGCGCCCCGAGCGGTCAGCCTGACGGCGGGCTTTCTGCCCTTCTCCACCACCGGTCCACCCCCGTTCACTACGTCCCGTTGGCCAACTTACCGTTGGAGTGGGAGAACAGTGACGGGGTTTCCAGCAGTTCGGGGGATGCGAGGGGCCTCGGCAGGCCGTCGAGCATCTCCGGGGGGTCCAGGTCTCCGTCCACGACGCCCAGCTCGTTGAGTTTGCGTGCGGTGACCAGCACGCGGCTTTCGAGCGATCCGACCGACTTGTTGTACGCCTCCACCGCCCGGCTCAGCGCCCGCCCCAGCGAGTCGACGTTCCTGCCGAGGGACGACAGCCGCTCGTACAGCTCCTTGCCCAGCTCGAACACCGCCCGCGCGTTCTCGCTCAGCGCGGCCTGCTGCCAGGCGTAGTGCGCGGTGCGCAGCATCGTGATCAGCGTGGTCGGCGTGGCGATGTGCACCCGGCGGGCCATGGCGTACTCCAGCAGGCCGGGGTCGCGTTCGAGCGCGGGGGCGAGGAACGCCTCGCCGGGGATGAACAGCACCACGAACTCCGGCGACGGGTTGAACGCCTGCCAGTAGGACTTGGCGGCCAGCCGGTCGATGTGCTCGCGCACGTGCCGGGCGTGGGCGTCGAGCCGGACCGTGGCGAGCGACTCGTCGGACGCCTCCGCGGCCTCCAGATAGGCCGCCAGCGAGACCTTGGAGTCGACCACGATGTTCTTGCCGCCGGCCAGGCGTACGACCATGTCGGGCCGCATGGGGCCCTCGGCGACCTGCTCGTCGAAGTCGCAGTGGCGCTGCATGCCGGCGATCTCGGCGACCCGGCGGAGCTGGAGCTCGCCCCAGCGGCCCCGGGCCTCCGGCCGTTGCAGCGCGCGCACCAGGGCGGTGGTCTGGGAGCGGAGCTGCTCGCTGCTCTCGCGGACGAACTCCATCTGCTTGGCCAGCTCGGCCCGCGCCGCGCGCTGGCCCGACTCGGTGTCACGGAGCTGCGTCTCGACCCGCGCCAGGGCGTCCTTGAGCGGCTCGACCAGGTGCTCGACGGCCTGCCTGCGCTGATCCAGGTCGCCGGCGGCCTCGGCCCTGGTGGCCGCGAGCCTGGTCTCTGCGAGCTCCAGGAAGCGGAGGTTGTTGACGTCGAGCGCGCGGGTGGACAGCGCCTGGAACCGCTCGGTGAGCTGCTCCTCGACGTAGACCAGCTTGTCGGCGGACGCCTTGGCGCGGGCGTCGGCCTCGGCGACCCGCACCGCCGCGCGGGTCCTCGCGACGAGGAAGCCGACGAGCAGCCCGACGGCCAGACCGATGACAAGCGCGACGACGTCCACCCGACCGATGATCGCAGGACTGCGCGCCCGGTTCCGCCCGACACGCTACGGGCGAACCGCCCGGGTGCGGCGGCAAGTAAACTCGCTGTCCGTGAGTCTCTCCATCGGCATCGTCGGCCTGCCCAACGTCGGCAAGTCCACGCTGTTCAACGCGCTGACCAAGACCGGCAACGCGCTCGCGGCCAACTACCCGTTCGCCACCATCGAGCCCAACGTGGGCATCGTGGGCGTGCCGGACGACCGCCTGCCCGTGCTGGCCGGGATCTTCGGCTCGGCGCGCATCCTGCCCGCCAAGGTCGAGTTCGTCGACATCGCGGGCCTGGTCAAGGGGGCCTCGGAGGGACAGGGGCGGGGCAACCAGTTCCTCGCCAACATCCGCGACACCGACGCGATCTGCCAGGTGATCCGGGTCTTCGGCGACCCCGACGTCACCCACGTCGACGGGGAGATCTCCCCCAAGCGGGACATCGAGACGATCAACACCGAGCTGATCATGGCCGACCTGCAGACGGTCGAGAAGGCCGTGCCGCGCCTGCAGAAGGAGGCGCGCAACAACAAGGACAAGAAGGCCGCGCTGGAGGCCGCGGAGGCCGCGCTGGCCGTCCTGGAGACCGGCAAGACCATCTTCGAGAGCGGCCTCGACCGCGAGGAGCTGCGCGAGCTCCACCTGCTGACGGCCAAGCCGTTCCTCTACGTGTTCAACCTCGACGCCGACGAGCTCACCGACACCGCGCTCAGGGAGCAGCTCTCGACGCTGGTCGCCCCCGCCGAGGCCGTCTTCCTCGACGCCAAGATCGAGTCCGAGCTGGTCGAGCTCGACGAGGAGGAGGCGCTGGAGCTGCTGCAGTCGGTCGGCCAGGAGGAGTCGGGCCTGCGCCAGCTCGCCCGGGTCGGCTTCGAGACGCTCGGCCTGCAGACCTACCTCACGGCGGGCCCCAAGGAGACCAGGGCCTGGACCATCCGCAAGGGCGCCACGGCCCCCGAGGCGGCCGGCGTGATCCACACCGACTTCCAGCGGGGCTTCATCAAGGCCGAGGTGGTCTCGTTCGACGACCTGGTCGAGGCCGGCTCGATCGCCAACGCCCGCTCGGCGGGCAAGGCGCGCATCGAGGGCAAGGACTACGTGATGCGCGACGGCGACGTGGTGGAGTTCCGCTTCAACGTCTGACGCCCCGCGCCCGCGCGTCTCCGGTGGCCAGGCGTGACGCTTCGCTACGCTGTGTTGCCGACACTGTCATGGTGACGTGCCGAACGTGTTTAAGTGTCAACCACTTTGGGCCCCCGCGCGTCGAATCGTCACGGCGTTCACGCTGACTCGGGAGGCCCCTCATGATCCGTCGCATCATCCGGAAACGACGCCCCGCTCCGACGCTCGCGGGGATCAGCCTGGAGGAGGAGCTGGCCCTGATCAGGGTCGAGCTCATGTACGGCCTGCGCGTCAACAGGGAGGCCTACCTGCGCAGGAAGGTGGACGAGCGCAACGAGATGGTCAGCCGCATGCGCGACCGCGACGCCGCGGAGATGCTGGCCGACCTGCGCGGCTCGCTGGAGCGGTCGGTCCGCCCGACGGTCGTCGACCTCCAGAGCAGGGTCACCACCGTCCAGAGCGCCGTCCAGAGCGCCGTCCAGGGCGGGGCCGCCGACGCCCAGAGCCGCACCGGCGTCGTCGATCTCCAGAGCCGGCGCAGGGGGCGTTCGATGCAGGATCCCGAGCCCGCCTGACGCGGCTCCGGAATCCGGTGACCCATACCGAATGCGCAGGTCGTGAGAGGTACATGCCTGTTCTGGACAGGAATCCGTGGCCGTCGCGCTAGGCGATTTTAGGCGTTTGTCCTGGTCAAAAGCCGTTTCTACCGGGAACTGACAGGAATCGGTACTGGGGCCTGTCCCAAGGCCCCGGTTTGCCGTGAGGGCGGTCGTGCCTGCAGCATGGGCGTGGCTTTCCTGGAAGAATGGCGGAGACCGGATAGGGTGACTACTTCACCGCGGATGATGGGGATCGGCAACGGACGACACCGCGCCAGCCGGGGGGATCGGCGCGAGCGGAGGCGTGATGGCTCGTAGGTCTACCGTCCAGCACGATCCTCGGATCGCTGACGGGCACGGCCTTTCCGCGACCCTTGACCCAGCCGACTACGACGTGCCGCCGCCCCGCAGGCCGCGGCGCGGTGGCTGGTCCGGCGGCGGCGGGCGGTGGCTCGTCTGGGTGGGCCGCATCATTCTCTGGGCGCTTATTGTGGTTATCGTGGTGAATGGGATTCGTGCACCATTTGAGCGATTTACCCAGCAAGAGGGCCCAACGTCCAATGTGGGTGCCCCGGCGGCCGAGACGGGTTTCCCCACGCAGCGGGGGATGGCCTTCGCTGCCCAGTTCGCCGGTGTCTATCTCAATTTCAGTCCCGACGACGCGGACAGCAGGTCGCGCAAGCTCGCCGCGTTCCTGCCCGACGCCTCCGACCCGCAGATGGGCTGGGACGGTTTCGGCAAGCTGTCCGCCGTCGCGATCCAGGCGTACGACGTCGAGGTCGGCGACGACCAGAACGCCGTGGTCAGCGTGGCCTTCCAGTCCGGCCCGCGGCGCATGATGCTGTCGGTGCCGGTCTACTACTCAGGCGACGAGGGCGGCAGGCGCTTCGTGGTGTCCGGGCGGCCGGCGATCCTGCCCGCGCCCGCGCCCGCCGAGCTGCCCCAGATCGCGCCCCCGGAGACCGACGACGCGGCGGCCGCCGAGCTGAAGCCGCAGCTGGAGGGCTTCTTCAAGGACTACGCGTCCGGCGAGGCCGCCGGGCTGCAGCGCTACGTCGCCGCCGGCAAGAGCCTGCCCAGCTTCGGCGGCACGTTCACCTTCGCCGAGCTCAAGAAGGTCGTGGTGCCTGTGGGGGGTGCCACAAGAGAGATTCAGGCGGTGGTCGTGTGGGTCGTGCCGAACGGCGACGCCCCGCCCACCCCCAACGCCACCGACCCCGCCGCGGTCGGCGCGCGTCTGGAGCAGGCCTACCGGCTCACCGTCGAGAAGCAGGGCGACAAATGGTTCGTCGCCGACATCCGCGGCGCCGGGCGGGTCGTTGACTAAAGGCCCGTCCGTCGCGCCGCAGAACGGTACCCCCCGGGAGGACGAGAAGTGACCTTGAAGACCATAGTGCTCTCCTTGCTGCAGCTGACGCCGGCGCCCACGTCGACCGGCATCGACACCGGAGGGCTCGCCGACTTCCTACGGGCGTTCTTCGCCCCGTTGTTCCTGGTGGTGGTGTCGGTGGTCGCGCTCTTCTTCCTCTTCACCCGTGAGATCACCCGGTTCGTCCAGTTCCTGATCTTGGCGGTGGCCATCGGGGTGATCTTCTACGTTCCCAACATCATCGAGGTGACGGCAAAGGCGATCGCCGGCGCACTGGGCATCAAGTAAAGGGTTGAGACCGTCCGGCGGCGGTCATACACGAGCGGGTGAGGGAGGAGGACCGGGTGGACCTGCCCACGTACACGAACATCTGGCGCATCGAGAAGCGGCTCTACAAGCTCTACGACCTACGCCTGCCGATGCCGCTCCCCATCGTCTGGATCGGCGTCTTCGTCGGGGTGTTCGTCCCGTGGTCCCTCCTGCTGATCCTGGTGGGCGTGCCGGTGGCGATGCCGTGGCACGTGCTGTTCCTGGTGCCGCCGGGCATCGTGACGTGGTTGTCGACCCGTCCCGTCATCGAGGGCAAGCGGCTCACCGAGCTGCTGGAGTCCCAGATGCGCTACCTGGGCGAGCCGAAGGCCTGGTACCGCCTCGCGCCCGGGGCCGAGCCGGAGACCGTCACCTTCTCCGCCCGCGTGTGGCGCACCGCCCCGGTCCGGGTCAAGGCCCGGCGTCCCGCCAAGGCGCGGCAGGCGCAGCGGCGGGCCGAGGCGCAGCGGGCGGCGGGTCCGCGGCAGGTCCGGCCGGCGGTCGCCGCCGCTGCCGCCGCGGCCGGGCAGGCCCCGGTCGCCGAGCCGACGACCGGGCGTACGGGCTGGGGCTCCCGCCGCGGCACGGCTCCCGCCCTGCGCGGGCGGATGCGGCAGGGCGCCCCTGAGGCGCTTCCCGCCGGCACCGGACGCGACCGCCCCCTGGCCCTCCCCCCTGGCGCCGACCCGAGCGGCGCGGACCGGCCCACCGAGCCCGTCCGCGAACGGGTCCGGCAGGAGGACGGCGCGGAGGCCGTACGTGGGCGGGCGCGGCAGGAGGACGGCGCGGAGGCCGTACGTGGGCAGGCCCGGCAGGAGGACGGCGCGCGCCGCAAGGGCGGCAAGCGGCGGATGTTCGGCCGGGAGGACGCGGTCCAGGAGGCCGCCAGCCAGCAGACCGCCCTTCGCGAGGCCGCGCTGCGCGAGGCGGCCCTCCGCGAGGCCACCCTGCGGGAGGCCACGCACGGAGCCGGCCAGGAGCCGGCCGCTCCCGAGCAGCTGATCGCACCGCAGACGCACGAACAGGGCCGGGCTGAGGCATCGGCCCCTGAGCAGGGCGAGTCGACGGCCGCCGAGCGCGGAGACGCCCGGGGCCGGGAGCCAGGCACGGCCTCCGCCCGGGAGCGTGACGAGACGCAGACCCGGGCGCAGGTTCCTGGTGAGACCGCCGCCGATGCCGAGAGCGGCGAAGCCCGTGATCATGGTGCGGCGGAGGGACAGGACGTCCGTGGCGGGACGGTCGTGCCCATCCGCTCGGGCCAGAGCCGTAAGTCCGCCGCCGGCGCCGCCAAGCCGATCGACACCGAGGCGCTGCGGCGGCTGCGAAGGCTCGCGGCGAGCGCCGACGCCCCGTCGGACGCCGCCGCCCGCGCGGATGCCCGTACGGATGCGGGTGAGCGGGTCGACAGCGAGCGGCACGAGGACGAGGTCGCCCGCGACCAGCACCGGAAGGGCCAGCCACCGAGACTGGGGCCGGCCCTGGTGCTCCCGGGCCCGCACCGGGCCTGGCCGCCGCTCGACCCCAACGCGAAGCCCCTGCCCCGCCCTCCGGCCCCACGCCCCGAGCAGCAGGCCCGGGACGCGGCCACTGGTGCTCAGGCGAGCAGCGGCGGGGACGCCCCCGGCGGGGTCACGGCCACTGGTGCCGAGGACGGTCACGGCGCGGCGGCTGGTGAGGTGGTGGCGAGCGGTGCCCCGGCGGATGCCCCGGCAGCAAGCCCGCCCGCCGCCGACGCCCCAGAGCACAGCAGCAGCCTCACTGCAAGCGGCGACGCCGCCGTGAGCGGCGGCGATGCTGTGAGTGGCCCGGTTGTGAGCGGCGATGCTGTGAGCGGCGAATCCGAGCGGCCGACGGCCTCCGGGAACACCGGCAGCACCGAAGGCACTGAGGACGCCGAGGACGCCGGCAGCACCGAGGCCGCCCCGAGCGCTGAGGCTCACGAGCCTGAGCGCAGCGAGCCTGATCCCACGGCAGCCGCCACTGGCGCCGAGGCCCCCCGGAGCGCTGAGGCCGCCCGGAGCACGGAGGCCGTCCGCAGCACTGAGGTTCACGAGCCTGGGCGCAGCGAGCCTGATGCGGCCGCAGCCGCCGCTGGTGCCGAGGCCGTTCGGAACACGGAGGCCGCCCAGGGCACGGAAGCCGCCCAGGGCACGGGGGCCTCCCGGAGTGCGGAGGATGCCGAGGCCGGGCGTAGCGCGGACACCGGTGGCGGCGGGGACGCCGAGGAGGGCGGGGAGCGGGGGCGGCGCGGTGGTGGGTGGCCGCGGTTGGCGCCCGTGGCGCCGGACGTGCCCGCCCCGGCGCACCGTGCCCCCGAGCGGCCCATCGCCCCCGCGGCGCACCGCGCTCCCGAACTGCCCGCTGCCCCTGCGGCGCACCGTGCTCCCGAACTGCCCCTCGCCCCGGCGGCGCACCGCGGGCCCGAGCTGCCCGCCGCCCCCGCGGCGCACCGCGGGCCCGAGCTGCCCGCCGCCCCCGCGGCGCACCGCGGGCCCGAGCGGCCGGTCGCGCCGCTCAGGGGGCGCCCGGGCGCGCCGGCGGACGGGCGGTCGGGTGATCTGGTGGCGCCCGTGCCGGGGCCGCGGCCCGGGGAGGGCCGGGTGCGGCGGGTGGAGTCCGTGGTCGGCCGGGACTCCGGAGGGTGGCGGCGGATCGCGCAGGTCGTGGTCGGCGGCTCCTCGGTACGCACCGACGGCTCCGAGATCGACGAGGCCCGCGCGAGGGCGGTGTTCGGCGGCAGCCGCAGGATCCTGGTCCTCGGCTGCACCGGCGGCGCGGGCCAGAGCACCACGGCCCTCATGCTGGGCCACACCTTCGCCCAATACCGTGACGACAGGGTCGTCGCCGTGGACGCCAACACCGGCGGCGACACCCTGACCAGCAGGATCGAACCCGAGACCCCCGAGACGCTCACCTCGCTGCTGTCCGGCCTCGACCGGGTCAGCGGCTATCTGACGATGCGCGGCTACACCACGAGGACGGCCTCCGGCCTTGAGGTGATCAGCGCCGACACCGACGCGGGCGCCGAGCAGCGCCTGGCGGACCGGTCGCTCTTCTCCGACCACCGCCTGGGCGAGTCCATGAGGCTGCTCGACCGCCACTACAAGCTGGCCGTCATCGACCCGGCCGCCGCGCTGGCGGCCCGCCTCCTGCCGTACGCCGACCAGCTCGTCCTGGTGGTCCCGGCGAGCGAGGAGGCGTCGGAGGCGGTGGCGATGACGTACGAGTGGCTCGACGGGCACGGCTGCGCGGAGCTGCGCAGGCGTGCGGTGATGGTCGTGAACGGCGTGAGCAGGCGTTCCATGGCCGACGTCGAGCAGGCTGAGTCGGTGGCCAGGGGCAGGTGCCGGGCCATCGTCAGGGTCCCCTGGGAGGACGACCTCGCCCCGGGCGGGGCGGAGGTCGTCGATCCCGGGCAGTTGCGCGCGGCCGGGCGACGGGCCTACCTCGCCCTCGCGGGCGTGGTGGTCGCGGGCTTCGCCGCCCAGTCGGCCCAGACGGCGCGGACAGCGCAGTCGGCGCAGAGCGTACGACCGAGCGATGAGGAGTTGGCGAGTGACCCCCCGGGCACGAGAATCGGTGAGCGTTAAGTGAACAAGCGAGCAGGTCTGGCCCGTTCATGCGCCGAGGGGGCGGCATGAGCAGGGCGTCCCGAGCGCACCAGCGCCTCGCGGTCCGCTACTTCGACGACCGCATCCTGCTCACAGACACCTGCGCATGGGCGTATTTCCGCCTTCCGACGGTCAGCTACGAGTTCGTCACTCCCGAGGAACGGGAGGCGCTGGCCACCAACATCACGATCGCGCTGGCCGCGATCCGGATGCCCGACGCCGAGGTCCATCTGCGGGTGGCGCACCGCACCTACCCGGCGGCCGAGTGGGCGATGGCGCTCAACGCCACCTCGGACGAGGGTCCGGGCTGGCGCGACTACCTGGAGGAGATGTACCGCCACGTCTGGGCGAAGGACTTCTGGACGAAGGAGGTCTATCTCGGCGTACGCCTGGGCCCGCGCGGCAAGCAGCTCGGCAGCGGCGTGCTCGCCCAGCTCCTCGGCTTCTACCAGAAGACCGAGAAGTCGCTCGGCATGACGGACGACCACGTTCCCGACAGCGAGATCGGCCGCTGGACCGAGCAGGCGGAGCGCCTCGGCCGGGCGCTCGCGTCGAGCGCCCTCTACGCCCGCCACGCCACCTCCGTCGAGGTGGCGTGGCTGTTCCAGCACGCGGCGGCGGGCGCGTCTGGCGACGCGCCGCCGTCGGCGAGCCCGCGCAGGCGGTGGGGGCGGGGCGAGATCGAGACGCTGGTCGAGGGCGAGATCCACAACGGCAGGAGCCTGCTGCGGATCGTGCAGCCGCAGGGCGACTCGTACGTGGCCAACCTGTCGTTCGCCCGCTTCCCCGACCTGATGCCGTTCCCCGACGGCGAGCCGTGGATGCACTTCGCCGACCAGCTCCCGTTCCCGGTGGAGATCTCCTCCAGGATGCGGCTGATCCCGCCGGTGAAGGCGTCGAAGGACGTGGCGCGCAAGCTGGCGCACGCCCGCGACATGGACCACCACATCCGTGAGGCGGGCGCGGAGGCCCCGCTGGCGCTGGCCGAGCAGATCGACGCGGCCCGCATGCTGGAGCACGGCATCACCAAGGAGCGCCTGCCCTTCGTGTACGGCTGGCACCGGCTGATCGTCTCGGCCCCGACCGAGGACATCTGCGTGCAGCGGGTGGAGGCGGTGGTCGAGCACTACCGGGACATGGGCATCGACGTGGTCAACTCGACCGGCGACCAGTTCTCGCTGTTCTGCGAGTCGCTGCCGGGCGAGAAGGTACGCGTCAACGCCTACGCCCAGCGCCAGCCGCTGCGCACGATCGCGGGCGGCATGGCCACGGCCACCGTCGATCTCGGCGACCGGCTGGGGGAGGGCAGCGAGGGCTGGCTGGGCCCGTACATCGGGGAGACCGTCGGCAGGGCCCGCAGCATCGTGCACTTCGACCCGCTGGTGGCGGCCACCCGCAACCGGCCGACGGCCATCGCGATCACCGGCGAGCCGGGCGGCGGCAAGACCACGCTCGCGCTGCTGATGATCTACCAGATGGCGCTGCGCGGGGTCACTGTCGCGGTGATCGACCCCAAGGGCGACGCCGAGTCGCTGGTGCGGCTGCTGGACAAGCGCGGGCGCAAGGCCCGGGTCATCCCGCTGGGCTCGGCGGCGCCGGGCCTGCTGGACCCGTTCTCGTTCGGGGACGACATCGCGGCGAAGAAGACGATGGCCACCGAGACGCTGCGGCTGCTGCTGCCGCGCATGTCGGAGGAGCGCGAGTCGGCGATGATCCAGGCGGTCGCCGCGATCTCCAACCAGCCCGACCCGTCGCTCGGCAAGGTCGTCGACCACCTGGAGCAGGCCGACGACCCGGCGTCGAAGAACCTGGGCGCGGTGCTGCGCTCGATGTCGGAGATGCACCTGGCCCGGCTCTGCTTCGACCCCTCGGGCGGCGACCAGATCGACACCGAGGGGTGGACGACCGTCTTCACGCTGGGCGGCCTGACCCTCCCCGACGTGGCCACGACCAGGGAGGACTACTCGTACGAGCAGCGGCTGTCGGTGGCCCTGCTCTACCTGGTGTCGCAGTTCGCGCGCAGGCTGATGAACGGCCTCGACCGGCGCGCCCCCAAGGCGATCTTCCTGGACGAGGCGTGGGCGATCACCTCCACGCCCGAGGGCGCCAAGCTGGTGCCCGAGGTCAGCCGGATGGGCCGCTCCCGCAACACCGCGCTCGTGCTGGTCTCGCAGAACGCGGGGGACCTGCTGAACGAGCAGGTGACCAACTGCCTGTCGTCCGTGTTCGCGTTCCGGTCCACCGAACGGGTGGAGGTGACCCACGTGATGTCCCTCCTGGGGGTGGAGGCGTCGGAGGAGCACAAGGCCGTGCTGCGCTCGCTCGGCAACGGCGAATGCATTTTCCGCGATCTGGATGGCAGGGCCGGCCGTATCGGAGTAGACCTGGTTTCCGACGAGCTTCTTCGCTGGCTCGACACGAACCCGACACACGACAAACCCGATCGCGACGGGCATGATGATCTTCAAGGGGGCGTGGGCAGGCCGCAGGAGGTACGGTCATGAAGATCCGGCTATCCCGACGACTGGCGCTGGCGCTGGCGCTGGTCACCGGCATCCTCGTGGTGCCGCTGGTCGTGGGCGGGCTGTCCGCGCCGGCCGCGGCGGCACCGTGCGACCTTTCCGGGCCGCTCACCCCCGAGGTGGTGGGCGGCGGCACCGACGGGCTCATCCAGGCCCCGACGCCGGCCGGCGCCCAGGCGGGCGCCCCGGTCACCAACTACGGCCAGTTCGGCATGAGCGGCCAGTTCTGGCACACGCACGAGCTGGGCTGCGGCGACTACGTCGCGGTGCTCGGCAACATGTGGGCCAACGGCATCTTCACCGCGGCCAAGGCCATCGACCGGCTGACGATCACCACTTACCAGGCGGCGGCCACCGAGGGACCGCTCCAGGCCATCAAGGACGTCGTCGACGACATCGTCACCAACCTGGCCAACGCCATGTACTGGCCGTTCCTTCGGCCGATCGTGATCCTCGGCGCGATCTGGCTCGCCTGGTACGGCCTGATCCGCAAGCGCGCCACCACGACCGCCGAGGGCGTCATCTGGATGGTGCTCGCGGTCACCGTCGCGACCTGGTTCTTCAGCCGTCCCGGCGACTTCACCGGCCTCGGCAAGGTCGTCACCGACAAGACCGGCGAGGTCGTCAACTCCGCCTTCTCCGGTCTGCCCGGCGCGGGCGGCGCGTCCTGCCTGCCGCCGCCCGGCCAGACGAGCGCCGAGCTCAAGCCCGGCGGCTACGGCCAGGTCGGCACGCCCGGCGTCGAGCAGAACGCCGACGCGCTGTGGTCCACGCTGGTCTGCAAGCCGTGGCTGGTGGGCCTGTTCGGCACCGCCGACCCGCAGCAGCCGATCGTGCGCGACTGGGGCCGCAAGGTCCTGGAGATGCAGTCGATCCCGCCCGCCGTGGCCGGGCAGGCGGCCCCCGACGTGGGGGCGCGCCAGCAGGAGTACGCCTCGCTGGCCGACAAGCTCAGGAACGACCCCCGCTACACGGTCTTCTCCGGCCGCGACTGGTCCAACCGGCTCGGCGTGGCGGTCGGCGCGTTCATCGCCGCCATCGTGGCGGGCCTGCTCATCTTCCTGGTGGCGGTCTCGCTGCTGGTGCTCAAGGTGGGCTTCCTGCTGCTGCTGATCATGGGGCCGGTGTTCCTGCTCATCGGCGTGCATCCGGGCAGCGGCCGGATCATCGCCATGCGCTGGGTGGAGATGCTCGTCGGCACGCTGCTCCGGCAGGCGGTGCTGACACTGGTGCTCGGCGTGCTCGTGTACGGCTACGCGCTGATCATCTCCACGACCATGCCTTGGGGCATGCAGGTGCTGTTCATGGCCCTGCTGACGATCGCGGTGTTCTTCTACCGGCGTCCGTTCCAGCATCTGTTCGCCTCGCTCAACGGTCACACGGTCGCCACCCGGATGCTCGGCGAGGCCGCCAGCTCGTCGGTGCTGGAGCGGTCGGCGGCCGTGCTGCCGCCGGTCGCCTCGGCCCGCATCGGCCGATGGGGGCTGCGCAAGGCCGAGCCCGCCATCCGCGCGGCCGCCGCGGCGAGCGGCGCGGGCGCGGGCGCGGCAGCGGTGGCCTCGACGGCGGGGCAGGCGCGCGTACGGGCTGAGGAGGGCGACGCCGCCGCGGCGGGCACCCGCATCCCGGCCACGGCCGCGCCGCTCGACACCGACGCCCAGGGCGGCAAGGCGGGCGCGCGGGCGCCGCTGGAGCCGCGCCGCGGCACCGCGCCGCCGCTCAACCTGGGCGGCGCGGCCCGCTCCGGCGGCGCCGCCGCGGGGCCGCGCGTGAGCGGCGCGGGCGGGCCCCGGGTGGGCGGCGCGAGCGGCCCGCCCAGAGCGGCCTCCGGGGCGCCCTCGGGCGGCTCAGGCGGCTCTTCGGGCGGCTCCGGCAGCTCGGGTGGCTCCGGCGGTGGCGGCTGGTTCGGCGGCGGGTCGGGCGGGGGCTGGGCCTCGCGCGGCGGCTCGTCAGGCGTACGCAACGGCTCCGCCCGCAGCTCCAGGTTCGGTGGCTCCGGCGGCTCCGGCTCCGGCGGCGCCCGGTCGCGCGGCTCCGGCGGCGGCCTCTTCGGCGGGTCAGGCGGATCGGGCGGATCAGGCGGGTCAGGCGGATCGCGCGGGTCGGGCGGCGGCTCGAACGGCGGGGGCGGCAGCCTGTTCGGCGGCGGCTCGCGCAACGGAGCCCGGCCGAGCGGCGGCTCACGCGGCTCCGGCGGCCCCGCCCGCCCCTCCGGCGGCTCGCGGATCTTCGGCGGCTCCGACGAGCCGGCCTCGCGCGCGTCCGAGGCCCCGCCTCTGTGGCTGCGCGGCAGCGGCCGCAACGGCGGTTCCGAGGAGACGTCCGTGCCGTTCTGGCTCAAGCCGAACAGCTCCGACAAGGACTAACAAGGACGGAACATGGCGCAGCCAGGTGACAGGCGGGGTGCCGCCTTCGCCGTCATCGTCGTGATCATCGCCGCGGTCGGCATCTACCTCATGTGGGCGGACTGGGGTGACCCGCCCGAGCAGCAGCCGCAGGCCGCACCGCCCACGCGGGTGGCGATCGTCACCCCGACGCCGCTGGCGACCGCGAGCAACGCGCCGTTCGACGTCTACGACTACCTGCCGATGAAGAAGGAGCAGCTCGCCGCGGCGGCGGACCTCGCCGAGCGCTTCACCGCCGTGTACGGCACCTTCCGCTACGACGAGGACGCGGCGGCCTACGCCGCCCGGCTGAAGGCGTACACGACGCCCGAGCTCGGCGCCCTGCTGACCCGCACGGTGACGTCGGCGGGCGCCGTCGAGCAGAACCGCGCCGACGAGCTCGTCTCCCGGGCGACGGCCAAGCTGAAGGAGATCAGGCAGGTCGGCAAGGGCTCGATCGTCTTCGTCGTGACCGGCAACCGCCAGGTCACGGCGAAGAGCGGCGACAAGCTGCTCACCGAGGAGTACGCGGTGACCGTGAGCGAGTCCGGCAGCGACTGGTGGGTCTTCGACATCATGCCCGCCGACGAGGGCCAGGACGGTGACACCGGGTGAACGTCTCGCGCACGCGCCTCGTCCTCCTGCTCGGGCTGGCCGGGGCGCTCCTGCTGGTGGCGGTCATCGTCTCGCCGATGCTGCTGATGTCGCTGCCCTCGTTCATCAGCGACGGCCGCACCTCGATCGACTGCACCGACGACGCCCAGGTCGAGGAGGTCTCCGACACCGCCACCTCGGACATCCCCGACGACTACCTGAAGCTCTACAAGGAGTACGGCAAGAAGATCGGTGTCCAGTGGAACATCCTGGCCGCCGTGGGCAAGCGTGAGACCGACCACGGCCGCTCCACGCTGCCCGGCGTCCGCAGCGGCACCAACTCGGCCGGCGCGGCCGGGCCCATGCAGTTCCTCATCTCCACCTGGGGCGGCAAGGCCAGGGTGCCGGTGGAGACGCCGTTCACCGGGTACGCCTCCGACGGCGACGGCGACGGCATCGGCGACGTCTACAACCCGGCCGACGCGATCCTCGGCGCGGCGCGCATGCTCAAGCGCAACGGCGCGCCGGAGAACGTGCGGCAGGCGCTGTTCGTCTACAACCGCGCCTGGTGGTACGTGGACCAGGTCGAGGAGATCGCCAGGAAATACGCCAAGTCCGGCGACGTGAAGGTGCCGCCGCAGGCGGAGGAGGAGTGCGACGAGCCGCTGATCGAGGCCGCGCCGACCACCGTGGTCGCCAAGATCCTGGCGTACGCGCTGGCGCAGCGCGGCAAGCCCTACCTGTGGGGCGGCACGGGGCCGGACGCCTTCGACTGCTCGGGGGTGATCTACGCGGCGTACCGGTCGGCGGGGCTGCAGATCCCGCGTACGACCTTCGGGCAGTGGCCGTTCGGCGTCCGCGTGTTAGAGGGCCAGGAGCAGCCCGGTGACCTGGTGTTCTTCAACGCCGGGCCGGGCACCTCGGCGAACAACCCGGGGCACGTCGGACTCGTCGTCTCGAAGGGCAAGATGCTGGAGGCCCGGTGCACGCTGTGCGGCCCCATCAAGGTGACCAGCTACTCCGCCCGCGGCAACCGCATCGGCTTCACCCGTCCGCTGCAGAACCCCGCCGTCCTCGACCAGCTCCAGAAGCTGCAGAATCCTGCCCTGTGAGGTACCTCAACGCATGAGCGTGATCGTGGTCGTGGCCGCCGTGATCGTCGACCCGGCCGGCCGGGTGCTGGCCGCCCAGCGGGCCGAGCCGCCGACGCTCGCCGGCGGGTGGGAGTTCCCCGGCGGGAAGGTGGACCCCGGCGAGGGCGAGGAGGAGGCGCTGGTCCGTGAGTGCCGTGAGGAGCTCGGCGTGGAGATCACGGTCGGTGAGCGCGTCGGCGGTGACTGGCCGCTCTCCCCTGGGTACGTGATGCGGGTCTGGCTGGCCACCCTCGCCTCCGGCACGCCCGAGCCGAGGGAGCACCTGGCGCTGCGCTGGCTGGCGCGGGACGAGTACTACGACGTCGAATGGCTCGGGGCGGACCTGCCCGTCATGAAGACCGTGGAGAGCATGCTCCCGGCTGATTGAGCCCTCTCTCTCTGTGACACAATGGTTACTAGGCGTGATTACGGGTCATGTGTCACAGCGGGGGAGTTGGGCGATGCGTCGTGGCTGGATGCTGGCCGGGGTGGTGATCCTGGCCGCCGCGCCCGCCGTGCCGGTGGCGGCGAGCGGGGTGTCGCTGGTGCTGGAACGGGTGGACGCGGTCCAGGACGGCGTGGGCAAGTGGATCCGTACGGGGGACACGCAGCGGTTCCGGGTCCGCGTCAACGGGATGTCCTTGGGCGGTGGGCGGGTAGCCGTGGCGGCCAGTCCCGTCGCGGCGCTGTCGGTCAGCTGCGGGAGTCTGCCGATCACGGAAAGTGACGCGCTCGCTCCGGCTCCGGCTCCGGGGGCGGGGTGGCTCGCCGACCGCGCGCTCACCTTGGCGGGGGTCAGCGAACGGGATGACGCGGCGGTGGTGCCCGCGGCGCGGGTGTGCCGGCTCGGGAACGCGACGGAGGCGCGTTCGGTGGACGTGACGGTGACGGCTCCGGAAGGGGTCGGGGAGGTGGTGGTGGCCGCCGTCGCCAAGGTGCGTCCTGAGGCGGCCGGCTCCGCCGCTGAGATGCTGGAGAAGACGGTCATCACGCCTGTCGTGAACGCTGATGGGTCGGGGGTTGGAGCGCCGGCGGCCGAGGGTGCGGCGCCGGGAGTGGCTGACGAGGGTCGCCGGAGCCTGTTGGTCCCGGCCGGTTCGGACCAGGTGGCGGTCGCCGCCGCCACTTCCCGATGCGCGCCGGCGGACCGCTGCCCGTCGCTCGGCCCCGACCAGCCCGCACAACCGAACGCCGAGCTCGCCACGGGCAATGCCGTGCCGGGCCGGCCGAGCGGTGAGCAGTCGCTGCTGCCGGGCGGAGAGCAAACGGTCAGCTCGGGGGCTGAGCAGCCGGTTCGGCCCGTGGTGGGGCGGCAGACGGCGCAGACCAGGCACACCAGGCAGGCGACGCGGAACGGGCGCGTCAGGCAGGCCAGGCAAGTGGGGCACGGGCAGCAAGTCAGCACGGAATCCCGCGCCCTCCCACAGGCGCAGGCCGGCTCGCTGGCGCTGGGTATCCCGCCTGCGCAGGCTGTCCCACCGGCGCAGGCTGTCCCGCCGGCGCAGGGTGTCCCATCCGCGCAGGCTGTCCCGCCCGCTGGGGCCGTGCCGCAAATTCGGACCGCGCCACAGAGGCGCACAGGGGCAAGAGGGCGGGCCGTTCAGTCCGCGCAGACGGCACCAGGAGCGCCGGCCGTGCCTTCCGTGGAGGCTGCCCCGAGAGCGCAGGCCGCGATTCCCGTGCAGGCCGTGCCGCCCGTGCAGGTGCCCGGAGCTCAGGGTGTAGGCGGGCTTGGAGGGGCGCAGCAGGTTCAGGGTGGGCAGGTGCCGCAGGGGTCTGGGCAGACGCTTTCTGGTCTGCGGTTGCCGGAGGTGGCAGGGGGCGACGCGATGTTGGACGTTCCGCCGGGCGTGGCCGGGGAGCTTCCCGGGGACGGCCCGTTCGTGCCGCCGGCGGGCGGCGGTGGGCTCGCGGCGCCTCTGCCCATCGAGGTACGAATGGCGCATGACCGGCCACAGCCGGTGGCCGCTGTGGTCAATCCGTTGAAGGGAAGCTTCGGACACGTGCTCGCCGTGACAGCTGTTGCTACTCTCCTAGCAGGGCTCTGGGGAATTGTCACGGTACAAAGGCGTAGCAAGCGCAAGATACTGCGGTAAAACGGGCTTTACTGTTACTTTGACCCGACTAGTATTCCCTTGACCATGGTTCCGGGACTACGCGGAGGGCACTGGTGGCACGCACGCGAGCGACAGCCGTCTCCGCCATCGTCTTGGCGCTCGGCCTCGCCGGGGTCGGCGCGACGCCGTTCATCGTGCAGAGCGCCAGCGCCTCCGTGGCGTTCGACCCGGTCGAGCCCTGCGACGCGGGCGACACCACGTGCCAGAACGACCCCCAGACCACGGTCACGGTGACCACCACGTTAGGCACGCCGGAGCCGACCGACGTGCCGGAGACGACGATCACCAAGACGGTGACGGCGTCCCCGACGAAGAAGACCACCGCCCCCACCAAGAAGCCCACGACGGCGCCCGCGACCACGCAGGCGCCGGAGCTGCCCACCCAGGCCGTCGCGCCCCCGACCACCACTCAGGCCGAAGAGCCGCCGGTGATGCCCACCGCGACCACCGCGACGGAGGAGTCCCCGGTCGCGATCCCGTCCGTCGCCCAGGACACGCCGACGACCGCGCCGAGCGAGACGCAGGTCGCCTCCTCGGAGGAGGTGCCGCTGGAGCTGCGGGCCGCCGCGCCGGAGTTCGATGAGAAGACGCTGACGCAGAAGCTCAGCATCCCGGCGCTGGTGCTGGTGCTGCTCGCGCTGTTCGCGGTGCTGATCTTCGAGGGGCGGCTGCGGCGGATGGCCCACGCGGCCGCCGTGCGCAAGGCGGGCCCGCCGACCGGCGCGGCCGGCTATCCGCCCCCGCCGGGCGGCCCTGGCTACCCGCCTCCGCCGGGTGGCCCCGGCTATCCGGCCGGCCCCGGGTACGCGACCGCGGGCTTCACCGCTCCCGGTTATCCGGGCGGTACGGCGTACGCGCCGATCATCAGTTTCGTGCCGGTGCAGACGTATTCGAGCGGCCCGGTGCAGTACGCCCCGGTGTACCAGGATCCCGGGCACCCCTACCCGCCGCAGGGCTACGAGCAGGAGCCGCCCGTGGCTCCGTCCGAGCCGCCGCCCGTGGTGCTGCACCCGGACGACTACAGCCACGAGCCCGTCCAGGAGACCCAGGAGGTCGAGGAGGCCGGGGCGGCGAAGGACTACCGCGACCCGTTCGAGCCGCTGGTCCCGCCCGCTCCGCCGGCGGACATCCCGCCGGGCGGGGGCGCCCCGGTGGACGACGGCCACGAGCACCCGCTCGGCCCGGCCGCGGCGGCCGAGTCCGGCGACTCCGAGCCGTGGCAGCAGGCGCCCGCCGGGTCGCTGTTCCAGCCGGCCCAACCGTACGTGCCCGCCGACGGGGAGACGACGATGGTCCAGCCGGAGCCGACCAGGGAGCTGCCGGAGGAGACGCGCAAGCGCTTCGGCCGCCACGCCAAGGACTGAACGCATGAAGAAGGGGGCCGGTGCGGAAACCGGCCCCCTTCTTCATGCGCGGGTCACGACTTGGCGCGACGGAAGATCTTGTCGCCCAGCCACACCAGCGGGTCGTACTTCCGGTCCACCACGCGCTCCTTCATCGGGATGAGCGCGTTGTCGGTGATCTTGATGTGCTCGGGGCAGACCTCGGTGCAGCACTTGGTGATGTTGCAGTAGCCGAGCCCGTGCTCGGACTGCGCCGCCTCCTGCCGGTCGGCCACGTCGTACGGGTGCATGTCCAGCTCGGCGATCCGCATGAGGAAACGCGGCCCGGAGAAGTTGGCCTTGTTCTCCTCGTGGTCACGGATGACGTGGCAGACGTTGTTGCACATGAAGCACTCGATGCACTTGCGGAACTCCTGGGACCGCTCGACGTCGACCTGCTTCATCCGGTATTCGCCCGGCCGTACGTCGGCGGGCGGCGTGAAGGAGGGGACCTCCCTGGCCTTCTGGTAGTTATAGGACACGTCGGTGACGAGGTCCTTGATGACCGGGAACGTCCGCATCGGCGTGACCGTGATGGTCTCGTCCTCCGAGAAGGTGGACATCCGGGTCATGCAGCCCAGCCGCGGCTTGCCGTTGATCTCCATGCTGCACGAGCCGCACTTGCCGGCCTTGCAGTTCCACCGTACGGCGAGGTCGGGCGCCTGCGTCGCCTGGAGGCGGTGGATGATGTCGAGGACGACCTCGCCCTCGTTGACCTCCACGGTGAAGTCCTCGAGTTTGCCTTCGCCGCCCTCACCGCGCCAGACCTTGAACTTTGCCTTGTAGCTCATGACTTCTTCGCTATCCCGTCGAACTCGGCCATCTCTTCGTCGGTGAGGTACTTCTTCAGCTCGTCCCGGTCGAACAGGGTGATCAGGTCGTCCCGCATGGGGGGCTGTTCCTTCTCGACCACCTGCACCGAGGAACCGTCCTCGCTGGAGCAGACGAGCAGCTTGCGCCGCCACTCCGGGCTCATGCCGGGGAAGTCGTCGCGGGTGTGCCCGCCGCGGCTCTCCTCGCGCAGCAGCGCGGCCCGCGCCACGCACTCCGACACGAGCACCATGTTGCGCAGGTCGAGCGCGAGGTGCCAGCCGGGGTTGTAGATGCGGGTCCCGCCCGCCCCGACCAGGCGTACGCGCTCCTTGAGCTTCTCCACGGTCTGCAGCGCCTCGGCGACCTCGTCGGCCTTGCGGATGATGCCGACCAGCTCGTTCATCGTCCGCTGCAGCTCGTGGTGCACCTCGTACGGGTTCTCGCCGCTGCGGCCCAGAGGGGCGAGCGCCTCCTCGCGGGCCGACTCGACGGCCTCCGGGCTGACCTTGGGCCGGGCGGGAAGCCCGTCCACGTACGCCGCCGCGCCCGCGCCCGCCCGCCGCCCGAACACCAGCAGGTCGGACAGCGAGTTGCCGCCCAGCCGGTTGGAGCCGTGCATGCCGCCGGACACCTCGCCGGCCGCGAACAGCCCGGGGACGTCGGCCGCGCCGGTGTCGGCGTCCACCTCGACGCCGCCCATGACGTAGTGGCAGGTCGGGCCCACCTGCATGGGCTCGGCGGTGATGTCGACGTCGGCCAGCTCCTTGAACTGGTGGTGCATCGACGGCAGCCGCTTCTTGATCTCCTCGGCGGGCAGCCGGGTGGACACGTCGAGGAACACGCCGCCCTGCGGTGACCCGCGACCGGCCTTGACCTCGGCGTTGATCGCGCGGGCCACCTCGTCACGGGGCAGCAGCTCGGGCGGGCGCCGGTTGTTGGCCTGGTCGGTGTACCAGCGGTCGCCCTCCTCCTCGGAGGTCGCGTACTTGTCCTTGAAGACGTCGGGGATGTAGTCGAACATGAAGCGCTTGCCCTCGGAGTTGCGCAGCACGCCGCCGTCGCCACGGACGGATTCGGTGACGAGGATGCCGCGCACGGACGGCGGCCAGACCATCCCCGTGGGGTGGAACTGGATGAACTCCATGTTGATGAGCTTCGCGCCGGCCAGCAGGGCCAGGGCGTGCCCGTCGCCGGTGTACTCCCAGGAGTTGGAGGTGACGACGTACGACTTGCCGATGCCGCCGGTGGCGAGGACCACGGCCGGGGTGTCGAAGAGGACGAGGTTGCCGGTCTCGCGCCAGTAGCCGAACGCGCCGGAGATGCGCTCGCCGTCCTTGAGCAGCCGGGTGACCGTGCACTCGGCGAAGACCTTGATGTAGGCCTCGTAGTCGCCGTGGTTCTCGTAGTCCTCCTGCTGCAGCGCCACCACGCGCTGCTGGAGGGTGCGGATCAGCTCCAGGCCGGTACGGTCGCCCACGTGTGCGAGCCGCGGGTACTCGTGACCGCCGAAGTTCCGCTGGCTGATCTTGCCGTCCTTGGTGCGGTCGAACAGCGCGCCCCAGGCCTCCAGCTCCCAGACCCGGTCCGGAGCCTCCTTGGCGTGCAGTTCGGCCATGCGCCAGTTGTTGAGGAACTTGCCGCCGCGCATGGTGTCGCGGAAGTGCACCATCCAGTTGTCGTCCGGGTTGACGTTGCCCATCGCGGCGGCGGCGCCGCCCTCGGCCATGACGGTGTGCGCCTTGCCGAACAGCGACTTGCAGACGATCGCCGTCCTCTTGCCCTGCTGCCGGGCCTCGATCGCGGCGCGCAGGCCCGCTCCGCCCGCGCCGATGACGACGACGTCGTATTCGTGACGTTCGATTTCCACTGGTTGATCCTTTTAGGCGAACGGGAAGGCGATGATGCCCTTGGCGACCATGCGGACGTAGAAGTCCGCGATCATGACCGAGAACATCGAGGCCCATGCGAGCTGCTGGTGCTTGGCGTTGAGCTTGGAGACGAACGTCCAGGCCCGGTAGCGCAGCGGATGACGGGAGAAGTGGTTGAGCCTGCCCGCGGTGATGTGCCGGCACGAGTGGCACGACAGCGTGTAGGTGTTGATGAGGACCGCGTTGATGACCAGGATCCAGGTGCCGAGGCCGAGAGGCTTGTGGACGAGCGCCAGCACGGCGTCGTAGGCCAGGACGAGGCCGATCAGGATGGCCGCGTAGAAGAAGTAGCGGTGGATGTTCTGCAGGATCAGCGGGAAGCGGCGCTCACCGGTGTACTTGCCGTGCGGCTCCTGCACCGCGCACGCGGGAGGCGACAACCAGAACGAGCGGTAGTACGACTTGCGGTAGTAGTAGCAGGTGAGCCGGAACCCGCCGGGCAGCCCGAGGATGAGCAGGCCGGGCGGCAGGGTGTACCAGTCACCGATCGGCGCCCACCCGAACAGCCGCGCGCCCTCGACACAGGAGGACGACAGGCAGGGTGAGGCGAACGGTGCGATGTACGGATCGACGAAATAGCTGTTGTCGATGATCGCCCATACACCGTAGACAAGAAACGAGCTGAGCCCGAGAAATGTGAGCAGTGGGGCCAGCCACCATCTGTCGGTGCGCAGGGTGCGCACCTTGACTTGCGCACGCTGCCTTCTGACCGGTGCTTCGGGCGTCGTCTGGGTCATCGCGGACCTCTCCACCTCCCGCGGACCCGTCGCGCTGGGGGGTCCGTGGTTCGTTTCACTGGGCGCGCGTGCCGGCGGTGCTCGCCGCTCCAGGCGCGCATTGGTGGGGGATACGTTACGACGGTCGCATCTCGATTTGTGAGCGGGGTCACTCACTTTTTCGATGACCGGCTGTGATTCCTGTCACGTAGCCCGTCAGGGCCGCTACCCGTGAGCCGGCAACTTAACCACAGTTACGAAAAAATCGTCTATCTGGCGCACAACCCGGATGAACTGGTCAAAATCGACAGGCTTGGTGACGTACGCGTTGGCGTGCAACCGGTAGCTGTGCAGGATGTCCTCCTCCGCCTCCGACGTGGTCAGGACCACCACCGGGATCGTGGCCAGCACCGGGTCCGCCTTGATCTCGCTCAGCACCTCCAGCCCGCTCATCCGCGGCAGGTTGAGGTCGAGCAGGATGAGGTCGGGGCACGGCACGTCCGCGTAGCTCCCCTCCCGCCGCAGGAACGCGACCGCCTGCTCGCCGTCGTTGACCACGTGCAGCCGGTTGCGCACCTTGTTGAGGTCGAACGCCTCGCGGGTCAGCAGGATGTCGCCCTGGTCGTCCTCGACCAGCAGCACCTCGATCGCGCGTCCTTCACTCATCGGGCCTCACTCATCGGGGCCTCCCGCCGGCGGCAGCGTCCATCGGAACGTCGAGCCCCCGCTCTCCCCGGCCGCGTCCAGCCAGAGCTGCCCGCCGTGGAACTCGACGATCTTGCGGCAAAGCGCCAGCCCGATGCCGGTGCCCGGGTACACGTCGCGGGCGTGCAGGCGCTGGAAGATCAGGAAGATGCGGTCGGCGTACTTGGGCTCGACGCCGATGCCGTTGTCGGCGCAGCTGAACTCCCACATCCCGCCGTCCCGCCGGGCCTCGATGTGCACCCGCGGCGGCTCCTCGGAGCGGAACTTCACCGCGTTCTCGACGAGGTTCTGGAAGAGCTGGGTGAGCTGCACCCGGTTGCCGTGGATCGCGGGCAGCTCGCCCCTCGTCACCGTGGCACCGGTGTCCTCGATCGCCGCCGAGAGGTTGTCCAGCGCCTGGTCGAGGGCCGCGCCGGAGTCGACGGTGGTGCGCGACCCTGTGACCCGGCCGACCCGGGAGAAGTCCAGCAGGTCGTTGATCAGGAGCTGCATGCGCTTGGCGCCGTCCACGGCGTAGTGGATGTATTGGCGGGCCCGGTCGTCGAGCTGCGGGCCGTAGCGCTGCTCCAGCATCTGCGTGAAGCTCGCGACCTTGCGCAGCGGCTCCTGGAGGTCGTGGCTGGCCACGTACGCGAACTGCTCCAGCTCGCCGTTGGAGCGGCGCAGCTCCTCCGCCTGGTCGCTGGCCGTCCGCCAGGCCGAGACGATGCGCCCGCGCATGGCGTCGACATGGCTGGACAGCTCCGCCAGCTCGGCCGGGCGGTCCACGTGCAGGGCGTGGTCGAAGTCGCCGGCCGCCACCGTACGCACCTGCTCGGTGAGCTGGCGGATCGGCTTCAGCACGGCATAACGCACCATGAACGCGAGCCCCACCCCGCAGGCCAGCAGCACTGCGAACAGCACGATCAGCGCCACGTTGAGCCGCTGGACCTGGGCGTCCACCTCGGGACTCGCGGACAGGGCCCGGGTGTCGGCGATCAGCACCATGGTGGCCCCGACGCCGGCGGCGAAGGCCGTGCCCGCCACCGCGCCGGTGAACAGGAACCAGCGGGAGAGCGGCAGCCGGCCGAGCCCGGTCGGCTCCCTGGGCGGCGGCAGAGGATTGATGATCATGTGGCTCTCCTGCTCACGACGACGACGGCGAGGTCGTCGCTCAGCGTGCCCGCGTGCCGGATCAGCCGGTCGAGGTCGACCGCGCCGTGCTCGCGTACGAGGCCGACCAGGCCGTCCACCCCCAGCAGCTCGTCGCGGTCGCCCACGGCCGCCTCGATCAGGCCGTCCGTGTAGAACATGATCGACCACTTGTCGCCCAGCGGCACGTCGAGCACCGACCACTCGGCGTCGGGGAAGATACCGAGCGGCGGCCCGGACGGCCCGCCCTCCAGCGCCTCGACCGTGCCGTCGCGCACCAGCACCGGCGGCGGGTGCCCGACCACCCGCATCCGCGCGCTGCGCAGGTCGGGGGCGATCGTCGCGGTGCACAGCGTGGTGAAGATCTCCGGCGCCTTGCGCTCGGCCCGCAGCAGCGTGTCGAGCGTGCGCAGCAGCGTGTCGCCGGTCTGCCCGGCCAGCACCAGCGTGCGCCAGGCGATGCGCAGGGCCACGCCCAGCGCCGCCTCGTCGGGGCCGTGCCCGCACACGTCGCCCACCACCACGTGGAACGCGCCGTCCGGCGTCTGCACCGCGTCGAGGAAGTCGCCCGCCAGCGTGCCGCCGCTGCCCGGCAGATAGCGCGTCAGGTGCTCGATCGCGTCGGACGCGATCAGGGGGCTCGGCAGCAGGCCGCGCTGCGTGCGGGCGTTCTCCTTGGCGATCAGCTCCGTCTGCACCAGCCTGAGCTGGGTCTGGTCGGCGCGTTTGCGCTCCATCGCGTAGCGGATGGCGCGGGTCAGCAGGGGCGCGTCTATGTCCTGCTTGACCAGGTAGTCCTGGGCGCCCGCCGAGACGGCGGCGACGCCGACGTGCGCGTCGCGCAGCCCCGTGAGGACCAGCACGGCGGCGTGCGGCGCCATGGCCAGGACCTCCTCAAGCGCCTCCAGCCGGGTGGCGTCGGGGAGCGACAGGTCGACCAGCACGCACTGGATCCCGGGTGTCAGCTTCGCCCGCGCCTCCTGAAGACTGCGCGCACGGAAGATCCGCGGCGGCGCCGCGGCCTCCTGGAGCAGCTCCTCGACGAGGAAGGCGTCGCCGTCGTCGTCCTCCACGAGGAGCAGCGTCAGCGTCTCGCTGAGATGTGCCGTCAACCTTCCGCCTCACCGCGCGATCGGGATCGTTGCTGCTCATTCTGCGATGAGCTCCACCCCTTGCGGAAGCGTGCCCTCGACCCCGGCCTCCACCACGAACGACAGCAGCACGCCGCGGAACGCCTGCGCCGCCGTGGTCGGCTCGACGTCCTTGCGGTGCGCGAGCGCGATCGTCCTGCTGAGGCCCGGTGGCGCGAGCGGGGTGCCGGCCAGCCCCGGCCGGCCGTCGAGCACCATGGACGGCACCACGGCCACCCCCAGCCCCGCCTCCACGAACCGCAGCACGGCGTCCATCTCGCCGCCCTGCACCGCGAAGCGCGGCTCGAAGCCCGCGTGCCGGCAGGCGGCCAGCGTCGCCTCGCGCAGGTCGTAGCCGCGCCGGAACATCACCATCGGCCGCCCGCGCAGCTCGCCGATCTCCATGTAAGGCCGCCTCGTCGGCTCGTGCGAGGGCGAGACGACCACGAGGTTCTCCCGCAGGATCTCTTCGGTCACGAGGGCCGGGTCGTCGCTCTGCAACGGCATGATGATCAGCGACAGGTCGAGCTGCCCGCGGGCCAGCGCCCGCACCAGGTCGCGCGAGCCGCCCTCCTCGACCAGCAGCTCGATCCCCGGATAGGCCCGGTGGAAGCGGGCCAGCGCGTCGGCGAGCAGCCCGGCGCAGAGCGACGGCGTGGCCCCGAGCCGCACCCGGCCCCGGCGCAGCCCGGCGAGCTGGGCGACCTCCTGCCGGGCGGTGTCGGCGTCGGCGAGCATGCGGCGGGCGAGCGGCAGCAGCGCCTCGCCTGCCGGGGTGAGCGTGACGTTGCCCCGGGCGCGGGAGAACAGCGGCGCGCCGAGGTCGGTCTCCAGGGCCTTGATCTGCTTGCTGAGTGAGGGCTGGGCGACTCGCATGCGCTCGGCGGCCTGGGTGAAGTGCCTGGTCTCGGCGACGGCCACGAAGTAGGCGAGTTGTTGCAACTGCATGTGATTTTCCTCGCACCGGCCGACCGTATGGTGATGAAAAGACCGGCCTTACCAGCATCATAGCTGACGGCTATCGAAACCAGATCGTTGATGACTTGGACGGATCGTACCTGCGTACCTACCGTTCGAAAGTGTGACTGCCACGATTGAGCGCGGCGCAGCCACCGCGCCAGTACCCGCTCCCAAGAGCACTCCAACGCGTAAGCGGCCCGGAGGGTTCCTCCGCTCGTCGAACGGCAAGAAAGTCGTCATGGCCGTCACGGGCGCCGTGATGGTGCTGTTCCTCGTCGCCCACATGGCGGGGAACCTCAAGATCTTCCTCGGCAAGGACTCCTTCAACGAGTACGCGCACGCGCTGCGCACGCTGTTCGAGCCGCTGCTGCCGTACCGGACCGCGCTGACCATCCTCGAGATCGTGCTGGTCGTCTCGGTCCTCGCGCACATGTGGGCGGCGATCTCGCTGGCCCGCCGCGCCGGCCACGCGCGGCCCGTCAAGTACGTCGCCAAGAAGTCGCAGGCGAACGGCTACGCCACGCACATCATGCGCTTCGGCGGCCTGACCATCGCGCTCTTCGTCGTCTGGCACCTGCTCGACCTCACCTTCGGCGTCGTCAACCCCAAGGGCTTCGACTCCGCGCCCGCAGACCGCATGGTCGCCGGGTTCGACCCGTCGCGCTGGTGGGTGACGCTCATCTACATCGTGGCCGTCGTCATGGTCGGCCTGCACCTGCGGCACGGCATCTGGAGCGCCGTGCAGACGCTCGGCTGGGCCAACCGCGCCCGCTACAAGGCGCTCAAGGGCACCGCCGCGCTGGTCTCCGTCGTCCTGGTGATCGGTTTCCTGGCCCCGCCCCTCGCGATCACGTTCGGAGTTGTGAAGTGAAGTACACCGAAGGCGCGCCGATCCAGGACACCAAGGCGCCCGCCGGGCCCATCGAGGAGCGGTGGGAGAAGCGCAAGTTCTCCGCCCGCCTGGTCAACCCGGCCAACAAGCGCAAGCTCGACGTGATCGTGGTCGGCACCGGCCTGGCCGGCGGCTCGGCCGCCGCGACGCTGGGCGAGCTCGGCTACAACGTCACGTCCTTCTGCTACCAGGACTCCCCGCGCCGCGCCCACTCCATCGCCGCCCAGGGCGGCATCAACGCCGCCAAGAACTACCGCGGCGACGGCGACTCGATCTACCGGCTCTTCTACGACACGGTGAAGGGCGGCGACTTCCGCGCCCGCGAGTCCAACGTCTACCGCCTCGCCCAGGTCTCGGTGAACATCATCGACCAGGCGGTGGCGCAGGGCGTGCCGTTCGCCCGCGAGTACGGCGGCCTGCTCGACACCCGCTCCTTCGGCGGCGCGCAGGTCTCCCGTACGTTCTACGCCCGCGGCCAGACGGGCCAGCAGCTCCTGCTGGGCGCCTACCAGGCGCTGGAGCGGCAGATCGCGGCCGGCACGGTGACCATGCACACCCGGCACGAGATGCTCGACGTGATCGTCTCCGAGGGGCGGGCGCGCGGCGTCATCGTGCGCGACATGGTGACCGGCGAGATCGAGCGGCACCTGGCCGACGCCGTGGTGCTCGCCACCGGCGGCTACGGCAACGTGTTCTTCCTGTCCACGAACGCCAAGGGCTGCAACACCACCGCCATCTGGCGGGCGCACGAGCGGGGCGCGTACTTCGCCAACCCCTGCTACACGCAGATCCACCCGACCTGCATCCCGGTCTCCGGCGACTACCAGTCGAAGCTGACCCTGATGTCGGAGTCGCTGCGCAACGACGGCCGCGTCTGGGTGCCGCTGCGCAAGAACGACGAGCGCGCCCCCGGCGACATCCCCGAGGACGAGCGCGACTACTACCTGGAGCGCATCTACCCGGCGTTCGGCAACCTGGTGCCCCGCGACATCGCCTCCCGGGCCGCCAAGAACGTCTGCGACGAGGGCCGCGGCGTCGGCCCCGGTGGCCTCGGCGTCTACCTGGACTTCCGTGACGCCATCGACCGCCTCGGCCGCGACGCCGTCGAGAAGAAGTACGGCAACCTCTTCGAGATGTACGAGCGCATCACCGGCGAGAACCCGTACGACGTGCCGATGCGCATCTACCCCGCCGTGCACTACACGATGGGCGGCCTGTGGGTGGACTACGACCTGCAGTCCACGATCCCCGGCCTGTTCGTCATCGGCGAGGCCAACTTCTCCGACCACGGCGCGAACCGCCTCGGCGCCTCGGCCCTCATGCAGGGCCTGGCCGACGGCTACTTCGTGCTGCCGACCACCATCGGCGACTACCTGGCCGACGGCCCGTTCGGCGAGGTGGACGAGGAGGCGGTCGCCGAGGCGGAGATCAAGGTCCGCTCGAAGATCGACCGGCTGCTGGCCGTGAACGGCACCCGCACGCCCGACTCCTTCCACCGCGAGCTCGGCAAGCTCATGTGGGACTACTGCGGCATGGAGCGCACCGAGGAGTCGCTGCGCAAGGCCCTGGAGCGCATCCCCGAGCTGCGCCAGGAGTTCTGGGAGAACGTCAAGGTCAGCGGCACCGCAGAGGAGCTGAACCAGGTGCTGGAGCGGGCCGGCCGGGTGGCCGACTTCTTCGACCTGGCCGAGCTCATGTGCCTGGACGCCCTGGTCCGCACCGAGTCCTGTGGCGGCCACTTCCGCGCCGAGTCGCAGGACGCCGACGGCGAGGCCCTGCGCGACGACGAGAAGTTCGCGCACGTCTCGGCGTGGGAGCGCACCCCGGACGGCCCGGTGCTGCACAAGGAACCGCTCGAGTACGAGTACGTCAAGATGACCCAGCGGAGCTACAAGTGAACCTGACCCTCAAGGTCTGGCGTCAGAGCGGTCCCCAGGACAAGGGACGGATGGTGACGTACCGGGTGGAGGACATCTCCCCGGACATGTCCTTCCTGGAGATGCTCGACGTCCTCAACGAGCGCCTGATCCTGGAGGGCGACGACCCGATCGCCTTCGACCACGACTGCCGCGAGGGCATCTGCGGCATGTGCGGCATGGTGATCAACGGTGTCGCCCACGGCGAGCAGCGCGCGACCACCACGTGCCAGCTCCACATGCGCCACTTCGAGGACGGCGCCGAGATCACCATCGAGCCGTGGCGGGCGGCCCCGTTCCCGGTCGTCAAGGACCTGGTCGTGGACCGCAGCTCCTTCGACCGCATCATCCAGGCGGGCGGCTTCGTCTCGGTGCCGGCCGGCTCGGCCCCGGACGCGCACAGCGTCCCGGTGCGCAAGGAGGACGCCGACTCCGCCTTCGACGCGGCCACCTGCATCGGCTGCGGCGCCTGCGTGGCCGCCTGCCCGAACGGCTCGGCCTCGCTCTTCACCGCCGCCAAGATCACCCACCTGAGCCTGCTGCCCCAGGGCCAGCCCGAGCGGCTGAACCGCGCCAAGGCCATGGTGGACCAGATGGACAGCGAGGGCTTCGGCGGCTGCACGAACACCGGCGAGTGCACCGCGGTCTGTCCGAAGGGCATCCCGCTGGACACGATCGCCCAGATGAACGCGGACTACCTGAAGGCCAACTCCAAGTAGTCGGGCGGCCTTTGATAGCTGCAACTATGATAGTTGCAGCTATCATTCTCGTCCGCCCTTGGAGAGCGCGTGCTGCCGAAGCCTGATCGTCTCTTCCGTCGTGACCCCGAGTGGGAAGAGCTCGCCGACTTCGCCACCAACCCGGCTAACGGCGCCACGCTGGGTCTCGTCTACGGGCGCCGTCGCCAGGGCAAGACCCTCATGCTCGAACTGCTCGCCGAGGCGACCGGCGGCATGATGTACGCGGCCACCCAGCAGAGCGAGGCCCAGAACCTGGCCGACCTCGGCTCCGCGTACGCCGCCTACCGCGGGCTGCGGCAGCCGGTGACGTTCCGGGACTGGCGCGAAGGGCTGGAGGAGCTGCTGCGGCTGGGCGAGGAGCGGGCGACACCGGTCATCATCGACGAGTTCCCCTACCTGGTCTCCTCGACCCCCGCGCTGCCGTCCTACCTGCAGCACGCGTTGAGCCCGACGGGACACGCGAAGGAACGCACCCGTACCCGGCTGATCCTTTGCGGCAGTGCCCTGACCACGATGGCTCAGCTGCTCGGCGGCGGCGCGCCCCTGCGCGGCCGGGCCGTGCTCGAACTGGTCGTACGGCCCTTCGGCTTTCGCGACGCCGCGTCCTTCTGGAATCTGACGGACGATCCGGAGCTGGCCTTCCGGGTCCACGCGCTGGTCGGCGGCACCCCTGCCTATCTCGAGATGTGCGGCGGATCGGGTCCCGCCGCCCGCGACGACTTCGACCGCTGGGTGCGGCGACGACTGCTCAACCCCGCCTCGGCGATGTTCCGGGAGGGCGGCCTTCTCCTGCGGGAAGAGCCGTCGATCTCCGATCCCACGTCCTACACCGCCGTGCTGAGCGCCATCAGCGCGGGCAGTCACCGGCGTTCCGAGATCGCCGCCGCACTCGGCCGCCCTTCCGGCGGGCTGGCGCACCTGTTGCAGGGTCTTCGCGACATCGGCCTGGTCGAGCAGGTCGATGACGCGCTCCGGGACAAGCGGAGCGTCTTCAAGGTCGCCGAGCCGATCGTCCGCCTCCACCAGCTCATCCTTCAGCGCCGTGAGCCTGAGCTCGTCGCCGGCCGGGCGGAGCGGGTCTGGCGGACCAGCGCCGACACGGTGGCCTCCAGGATCTACGGCCCGCACTTCGAGGACCTCGCCCGCGAGTGGTGCTTCCTGCACGCCTCCAGCGAGACGCTGGGCGGCATCGCCACCGCCGTACGTCCCAGCGACATCCCCTGCCGCGCCCATCGTCAGGGCCACGAGCTGGACCTGGTGATCACCGAGTCGGACTCCTTCGCCGCCGATCGGATCATCGCGATCGGCGAGGCCAAGGCGACGTCCGGGCCCATGGACGCCGGGCAGCTCCACCGTCTGGAGCATCTGCGGGCGCTGCTCCCCGACGCCAGGATCGGGCGGCAGCCCAAGCTGCTGCTGTTCGCCCGCTCGGGCTTCACCGCCGAACTGACGGACTTGGCCCGCGGACGGCCGGACGTGGAACTGGTCGACCTGGCCCGTATGTACACGGGGGAGTAGGCGGCGTACCGTGACTATTTAGTACGTCGCCCGGCATACTAATTAGGTGACATCCGTCCCCGTCGAAGCGGCGGCGAGGGGCCCGGTGTGCTCGTGATCGACGAGCTGCCGTACTGGATGGCCCACTCGCCGGAGCTGCCCGGCCTGCTGCAGCTTCTCTACGACCGGTCCCAGACCGAGGAGGGTGCGCCCGGCGGCCGCGTCATCGTCTGCGGATCGGCCATGTCCGTGATGAACGAACTGCTGTCCGGGACGAAGGCACTGCGCGGGCGGGCAGCGATCGACCTTCGCCTGCACCCGTTCGACCTGAGCACGACGGCGCGGCACTGGGAGATCGGCGACCCGGCGGCGGCCCTGCGGGTGCACGCCATCCTCGGCGGCGCGCCGGGCTACCGCAATCTCGCCAATGTCGATCCGCCACAGAGCGCGGCCGAGGTGGACGTCTGGGCTCCGGCCACTGTGCTGGACCCGCGGCAGGCGTTGTTCTCCGGCAGCGAGGCGGAGTACCTCCTGCGGGAGGACCCCAAGTTCACCGGCAGCGCTCTGCACTACGCCATCATCAACGCGGTGGCGAACGGCGCCACCAGCCCCTCGAAGATCGGCGGGTTGCTGGAGCAGCAGCGCTCGTCACTGACACGTCCCCTGGAGGCGCTGACAAGCGCCGGCCACCTGCGTTACGACACCGACCCCCTGTGGGAACGGCGGCCGATGATCACTGTGGCCGACCCCGTCATCCGGTTCCACAACCTCATCACCGTGGCGCAGCGCGATCTCGTCGAGACCGGGCAGTCGGCGGAGGCCTGGCGCCGGTCCCGGCCCACGTTCGTCGCCCGCGTCCTGGGGCCGCACTTCGAGAGCTGCGCCAGATCCTGGCTCAGGGCGCGGGCCGATCCCGCCCTGCGGGGGCACGCCGGTCTGGTGACCTCGACCGTCGTGAACGACCGTAAGGGGCAGGCCAAACACGAGATCGACGTCGTCGCCCTCGACAAGCGGGCGGGGCGGGCCGAGATCGCCCTTGTGGGGGAGGCGAAGGCCACGCTGCTCCGCCGGAGCGTCGGGGACCTCGACCGGCTCGACCGGCTGAAGGCGCTGCTGGCCGAGCAGGGGCACGACGCTGGGAAGGCGCTGCTGGCGCTGTTCTCGATGGAGGGGTTCCAGCCGGACCTCGTGGACCTGGCGCGGCGCAGAGGAGACGTCCTGCTGGTCGATCTGGCCGCCGTCGCGGGCTGCGGTGACCCGGTTGTCGTGCCCGGCGTGACGGGCGGGGTGTAACAAAGGGGCCGTCCGGACCACTTCGTGGTGTCAGTGGAACGCATCCGAACGAAGGGGCTGGGCGGTGGCGGATGATGCGGACCGGTTCACCGGCATGTACGACGAATGCCGGCAACGCGTCTGGGCCTACGTGGTCAGCCGCGCGGGCCGGCAGGTGGCCGACGAGGTGGTGAGCGAGACGTTCGCGATCGCCTGGCGGCGGTTCGGCGACGTGCCGGAGCCGGCGTTGCCGTGGCTGCTCGGCGTGGCGAGGAACGTCCTGCGCGACAACGTACGGGCCGAGGCCCGCAGGGAGGCGCTGGCGGCCGAGCTGCGCTCCTGGGCCGAAGGGGACGTGGCCGAGCAGGTGACCGAGCGCCTGGGCGTGCTGCGGGCGCTGGCCGAGCTGTCCGACGACGACAGGGAGATCCTGCTGCTGGTGGCCTGGCAGGGGTTGTCGCCGAAGGAGGCGGCCCGGGTCGTGGGCTGCTCGTCGGCGGCCTTCCGGGTGCGCCTGCACCGGGCCCGAAAACGGCTGGAGCGTGCCGTCCAGCATCCCGCACCAGCGCCCCTGCCCCCCCGTACGGAACCTCAGTCAGGAGTGGTCATGAACCCGATCGACGAGCTCAGGGCCGCCCGGCCCGCCCATCTCGGCGACCGTCCGGTGGACGAGCGCACGCGGGCGGCCGAGCTGGCGTACGCGATGTCCCGGCCGCGCCAGGGGGAGCGGCGGCGACGCCCGGCCTTCCGCCCCGCGTGGGGGCTGGCGCTGGCCGGGGGAGCGGCGGCGGCCGTCACGGCGGCGGCGGTCGTCCTGCCGGGCGGCGGCGCGACCCCACCGCCGCGGGCGCCCGCCGTCGCGGAGACGGGGCACTCGCCGGCCGTCACGGAGAACGGGACCGCCGTGACGCGGAAGACGCACCTGTCGGCGCGGGAGGTGCTGCTCGCCGCCGCCGCGAACGCCGGCCGGCAGGCCGAGGCCACGGGCGACTGGTGGCACACCGCCACCGTGAGCCGCACCCTGTTCGCCGTGGCCGGCGGCGGCTACCGGGTCGAGTCGCGCAGCCGCGACGAGATGTGGACACCCCGGGCGCCGGGGGGCGAGCAGTGGAGCCGCGGCCGGTCACTCGGCGCCGCGCCCGCCACCGAGGCGGACCGTCAGGCGTGGGAGGCGGCCGGGTCGCCGGCCGAGTTCGAGATCAAGATGCCGGGCAAGCGGGGGTCGCTCTCGATGCCGGCCGCTCCGGGGAAGGTCAGGGCCGACCACAGTCCGCTCGTGGACGGGGACAAGGTGTTCTGGCTGGGCCGCAACGTCACGATGAAGGACCTGCGCGGGCTGCCGGACGAGCCGGAGGCGCTGCGCGCGTGGCTGCTGCGCTCGTACGAGGGGCACGACACCGAGTCGGCCGGCGTGCCGATGGCCTCGGACGTGTGGCTGTTCAAGGTCAGCGCCGGGCTGATCAACGACATGCCGGTGACGCCGCAGGTGCGCGGCGCGGCGTTCCGGATGCTGGCCGGGCTGGACACGGTCGAGGTCACCGAGGACGTCACGGACGCCGAGGGCCGCACCGGCACCGCCGTCTCGATCGAGGAACGGGTGAAGGGCGGCGCGGTGCTGCGCAACCGGCTGGTCTTCGACGAGGCGACCGGCCGCGGGCTCGCCAACGAGAACGTCGTGGTCGAGCCCGGCGGGCTCCAGGCGGGTCTGGAGCCCGGCTCGGTGTTCAGCTCGGTCGCCGTGCTTGAGGCGGGCTGGACGGACACCGCGCCGCGCCGCTGACCCTCACCCCCAGGCGATGAGGAACGTCCGCACGGCCGACTCGGCCAGCTCGCGCAGCTCGGCGTCCTCCAGGTCGCGGGTGCCGAGCCGGGTCCTGGCCTCCAGGGGCCCGAGCAGCAGGGACGTGAACTGCTCGGCGGCCAGGTCGGGATCGGCGGCGCGCAGCCGGCCGGCGAGCGTGAGCCTGGCCAGCCGGTCGGCGAGCGCCTGGTTGAGCCGGTCGGGGCCGTACTGGTCGGTGATCTCCAGCAGGTCGGGGAAGTGGGTGATCTCGGCGTAGAGGAGGCGGCGCAGCGCGCACCAGCGCCCGCCGGCGTGCAGGCGCAGCAGTGCGTGGCCGACGTCCGTCAGCACGGCGGCGAGGTCGTCCCCCGGCTGCGCCAGCGGCTCCAGCGCGGCCAGCCGCTCCTCCAGCGCCGTGCGGGCGCTCGCCTTCATCGCGTGCCTGAACAGCGTGGCCTTGTCGGTCAGGTGGTTGTAGACCGTCGGCTTGGCCACGCCCGCCTCGGCGGCGATCTCCTGGACGCAGGCCTGCGCGTAGCCCTGGCGGGCGAACACCGTGAACGCCCCCTCCAGGATCGCCTGCCGCTTGTCGATCCGGCCCCGCGTGGTGCTGCCCATAGCGCTGATTGTACTGCCCGGTTCAACTCAATGGACCGGGCTGTTGCATGCATACGCATTAGATCACTATGTTGAACCCATGAGTTCAAATTCTGCCGACCGCCTGGACGGCCGGCTGCTCGCCCTGATCGGCGTCGTGCTGCTCGGCGGCCTGCTGGGCATCCTCAACAGCACGATGGCCGCCGTCGCCACCGGCACTTTCGCGCGGATCTTCGGTACGTCGCTCAGCACGGTCGGCTGGACGTCCACCGGATTCCTGCTGGCGGTGACCGCGACGATCCCGTTCGCGACCTGGGCCGTCGACCGGTTCGGCGGGCGGAGGCTGTGGCTGGCCGGGCTGGCGCTGTTCGCGGCCGGCTCGCTCGGGGCCGGGCTGGCCTGGGACGTCGGCGCGCTGATCGCCTTCCGCGTGCTCCAGGGGTTCGGCGCCGGGCTGCTCGACCCGCTCGTGCTGATCCTGCTGGCCCGCGCCGCCGGACCGCACCGGGCCGGGCGGGTTATGGGGCTGATGGGCGTGGTCCTGTCCCTCGGTCCCGTCCTGGGGCCGATCGCGGGCGGAGTGGTGCTGGACGGGCTGTCGTGGCGGTGGATGTTCCTGCTCAGCGTGCTGCTGGCAGCGGTCGCGTACGTGCTGGCGCGGCGGGTGCTCCCCGCCGACGATGCTCAGTCGGGTGCGGCGGCGGGGCGGCTCGACGTGCTCGGGCTGGCGCTGCTCGCCCCGGGCTTCGCGGCGGTCGTGCTGGCGCTGTCGCAGACCGCCGAGCAGGGCGGCTTCGCGGCCTGGCAGGCGCTGCTGCCGCTCGCGCTCGGGGCCGCGCTGCTGCTCGGCTACGGGCTGCACGCCCGGCGGACGGCCGCGCCGCTGATCGAGTTGCGGTTGTTCGCCGGGCGGGGGTTCAGCGCGAGCGTCGCGATCATGGGGATCGGCGGTCTCGGCCTGTACGCCGCGCTGTTCGCCCTGCCGTTGTACTACCAGCAGGCCCACGGCCACGGCGTGCTCGCCGCCGGGCTGCTCATGACCCCGATCGGGCTCGGCGGCTCGCTCGCCATGCCGCTGGCCGGGCGGCTGTCCGACCGGATCGGCGCGCGCGGCCTGGCCACGGCCGGCGCGATTGGGGCCATGCTCAGCGCGTTCGCCCTCACCCAGGTCGGAGCGGACACTCCCGAGGTGTGGCCGGTGCTCGCGGCCTTCACGTTCGGCCTCGGGAGCGGCTGCTTCAGCGCGCCGACGATGGGCTCCCTCTACCGGACGCTGCCCGCGCCGCTCGTGGCGCAGGGCAGCTCCGTGCTCTACATGCTCAACCAGCTCGGCGCGGCCCTCGGCGTCGCCCTCGTCACGCTCGTCCTGCAGACCGCCGGCGACGCGATGACCGGCTTCCACCGCGTCGCCTGGCTCTCCGTCGTCATGATCGCACTCGTCCTGGCCGCCGTCCCGCTCCTGCCCGGCCGCCCTTCCGCCGTCCCCGCCGACGGTCAGCTCGTGTAGCCGCGCGCCGCGTAGTCGTAGGCGTCGTTGAAGCGGACGTACGCCTTCTTGCCGACCAGCGGCTCGAACGGGTCGGGCTGGAACTTCTTCTTGTTCTTCAGGAAGTAGTTGTCGTCAGGGCAGGTGCCGCGCGCCCAGAACGACGAGACCCGGTCCCGCCAGGGCTTCGTGAACTCGAACTTCTTGCAGTTCTTGGCCGAGGCGCGCCACGCCCCCATGGCGCCGCGCCAGTACTGGTGCTCGTACACGCAGTAGTAGCCCTTCGGGCAGGCCTTGACGGTCGCGCCGAGCACCACGCGCACGTCGCCGCCGTTCCAGACGATCTCGTTGCTGCTCACCCGCGTCCCGCCGGGCAGCGCGGCCATGTACGCGTCGACCGTGGCGCTGTCGGCGGTGGCCGCCTGGGCGGGCAGCGCGCCGAAAACGATGATCGCGGCGCCGGCGGCGACGCCGGCCGTCCTGAGTGCCGTGGCGAGGTGGCGGCGGTTCTTGTTCATGTCGGATCCTCTCGGCGTGGTGGACGAGAGGAACGTAGGCAGCCGGCTGTTGAGCCGGTGTTGAGTCCCTGTTGACCGCGGCTAATTCGGTTGCGGCGGGTATGGGATGTCTGGCCTGATAGATCGCGTTCCATGTTGGACCTGCGAGAGGAGGCGACACGATGACGTACCACGAGGTGACCGGGACCAAGCATCCGCTCAGGATGTGGGCGGAGCCAGAGGCCGTCGATCCCCAGGCGATGCAGCAGCTACGCAACGTCGCGAACCTCCCCTGGGTCCACGGTGTCGCCGTCATGCCCGACGTCCACCACGGCAAGGGCGCGACCGTCGGGTCGGTCATCGCCATGCGCGAGGCCGTCTCCCCGGCCGCCGTCGGCGTGGACATCGGCTGCGGGATGAGCGCGGTCAAGACCTCGTACAAGGCGTCGCGGCTCCCGGACAACCTCCCCTACCTGCGCGGGAAGCTGGAGCAGGCGGTGCCGGTCGGCTTCGCGCACCACAAGCGCCCGGTCGACCCCGGCAAGATCTTCGGGATGCGTACGGCCGGCTGGGCCGAGTTCTGGAAGAGCTTCGACGACCTCGCCCCGGCGGTGCGAGCCCGCCGCGAGCGGGCCGAGGCGCAGATGGGCACCCTCGGCGGCGGCAACCACTTCCTGGAGATCTGCGCCGACGACGAGGGCACCGTCTGGGTCGTCCTCCACTCCGGCTCCCGCAACATCGGCAAGGAGCTGGCCGAGCACCACATCGGCGTCGCCCGCGGCCTGTCGCACAACCAGGACCTGGTGGACCGCGACCTCGCGGTCTTCCTCGGCGGCACGCCGGAGATGGACGCCTACCGCCGCGACCTCTACTGGGCCCAGGACTACGCCCGCCGCAACCGGGCGCTCATGATGGGCCTGGTCTGCGACGTCCTCCGCCGCCACCTGCCCGGCATCACCTTCGACCAGCCGATCTCCTGCCACCACAACTACGTGGCGGAGGAGCGCTACGAGGGCGCGGACGTGCTCGTCACCCGCAAGGGCGCGATCCGGGCCGGCGCGGGCGACCTCGGCATCATCCCGGGCTCGATGGCCACCGGGACGTACATCGTCAAGGGACTGGGGAACGGGCTGGCGTACAACTCAGCCTCGCACGGGGCCGGCCGGAAGATGAGCAGGAACAAGGCGAAGAAGACGTTCACCCTGAAGGACCTGCAGGAGCAGACGTTCGGGGTGGAGTGCAGGAAGGACGCGGGGGTGCTGGACGAGATCCCGGGGGCTTACAAGGACCTGGAGTCGGTGATGGCGGCCCAGACCGACCTGGTCCAGGTCGTCGCCCACCTGCGCCAGCTCATCTGCATCAAGGGCTGACCCGGGCCGTCCTTCGTTTGAGAGAGCGCTCCCTCTAGGGGGTGGGCCGGTCGAGGGTCGCACCGCTGATGCGTGCGCGGTTTTCGGAAGGGTTAACCAGAACCTTGACAGCGGTCAAGTGGGCGAGCAGTCTTCGTGTCAAGGGAGCGCTCTCTCGAAGCGATCGCCGCCCACCCCCCAAGGGAGCCGCCATGCGTGTCACGCGACTGCTCGCCCTCCTGTCCGTGCTGCTCGCCACGTTCGCCGTCGCCCCGCGGCCGGCGGACGCGCAGGTCGTCCGGGTCGCGGAGTTCCTCGCCGACTGCCCGTTCAGCCATCGGCTGCCGGACGATCCGATCGTCTTCCCCGGGCTGCCCGGGGCCTCGCACATGCACAGCTTCTTCGGCAGCCGGGTCACCAACGCCTACACCACGCTCGCCGACCTGCAGAACGGCGGGACCAACTGCAACCCGGCCGTGGACAAGTCGTCGTACTGGGTGCCGACCTTCTACCGGGACGGAGCGCCGGTCGAGCCGGCCATCATCACGTTCTACTACCTGGGGGAGGGCGTCCGGGACGACATCGTCGCGCAGACGCAGCCCCTCCCGCTGGGGCTGCGGATCGTCGCCGGGAACGCCAAGGCGACCGGGCCGGGGGACGGGTCGTCCATCGCGCGGTGGTCGTGCCTGCACGCCGGGCAGGTGCCGCCGTCCAAGGACTTCGTGACGTGCCCGAGTGGGACGATGCTGGAGTCGTACCTGGACTTCCCGCAGTGCTGGAACGGGCGGGACCTCGACTCCGCCGACCACAAGAGCCACATGGCGTACCCGGTGGCGGGGGCGTGCCCGAGCACGCATCCGGTGCCGGTGCCGAAGTTGCGGCAGGTCATCCGCTATCCGGTCAGTGGCGACCCGTCGCACTTCCGGCTGGCTTCCGGCGGCGGGTACACGATGCACGGCGACTTCTTCAACGCCTGGCCGCAGGCGGAGATGGAGCGCCGGGTGCGTGACTGCATCCGTCCGGTCGTGAAGTGCGGCGCGGACGGGCGGCCGGTCTAGGTGCCGTGTTCCTCATGGTGAGGGCGTGGGTGTCGGTGGTGTGCGTGCTGTCGCTGCTGCTGGTCGGTGGCTGCGGCGCCACAGCCGGTACGGTGGCGAGCTCCGGCTCACCCTTCAACGCCACCGACCTCGCCTGGTTGCAGCTCGCCGAGGCGCTGCACACGCGGGCGTTGCCGATGCTCGCGCTCGCACCCGGCCGTTCCGCCGCTCCCGCGCTCGTGGAGCTGGCGGAACGGCTGGCGAAGGAGCACGAGGAGGGGCGGGAGCGGCTGCGGGCGCTGCTCGTGCGAACCGGAGCGGGTTCGGTGGAGAATCCGCATGCCGGGCATGACATGCCTGGTATGCCGACCGCCGACGATCTGAAGGCGCTGCGGGGGCTACGGGGTAAAGGGTTCGACCGGCGGTTCGTCCCGCTGGTGCGGGCGTACCTCGATCAGCTCGTGCTGGTCGCCGAGGGGGAGCGGCGTTCGGGGGCGTCCGAGGAGGTGCGGGGGCTGGCCACCACGATGGCCCGCGCGCACGAGGCCGAGCTGGCCCGGCTGGCCGCTGCGGGGTGAGAGGGGGTCACTCCGACCAGGCGGTGGTGGTGTCGAGGCGGTGGAGCCACAGTTTCTCGCCGTCGCCGCCCGGCTCCCATCGCGCGCAGAAGTCCAGCAGCGCCCGGCAGCGTGCCACCATGGCCGCCTGCCGCTCCGTCCAGTCGGGGACGAGCCCGTCGTAGGCGGCGAAGAAGTGCTCCAGCAGGGGCACGTGCTCGGGGTGGTGGCTGCGGATGATCCACTCGCACCAGGCGAGGTCCTCGACCGGCCGGCCCGGGTGCGCCCACTCCCAGTCGAGGATCGCGGTGGTGCGGAAGGTGGCCGGGTCGAAGAGCATGTTCTGGGGGCCGTAGTCGCCGTGCACGATCCCCAGGCGGTGGATGCCGCCGAGGATCCGGCCGCACTCGGTGAGCACCTCGACGGCGTGGCCGTCGTCCAGGAGGTCCTGGCCGTGCTCGCCGGAGACGAAGCGGGTGGTCAGGCTGTCGGCGGTGATCTTGTGAACGCGCGGGACCGGGATGCGGCCGCGCAGGCGGCGCAGGTATCTGCTCTCCGTGCTCAGCCTGAACGCCGCCTCGGGGCCCTGGTAGCACTTCACGACCAGGGCGCCGTCGCCGAATGTGCTGTTGGTGTACCCGTGCTTCACAAGGGACGATTCTGGCGTACCCGGACCCCTCCCGGGACCCGCGCCACGCTACCTCGCCCGGCTCCGATACACGATGTAAGGACGGAACAAATACCCCACAGGGGCGGAAAGTGCGTGGACCAAGCGGCTGAACGGGAAGAGTACGACCAGTCCCATCCCCACGACCGTGTGCAGTTTGTAAAGACCGTTCGCCCCACCCATCGCGGTCGTGTCGGGACGGAACGTGAGCACCCCGCGAAACCACGGCGCGACCGTCGTCCGGTAGCTCTCCTCGCTCGGCGCGTACCCCGCGACCGTCGTCACCACGCCGGTGACGATCGCCGCCGCGAGCACCACGTACATCGTTTTGTCGTTGGCCGTCGTCGCGAGGAACACCGGCCCCCGCGTACGCCGCCGGTAGATCAGCAGGACCAGCCCCACGAGCGTGGCCACCCCGGCGATCCCGCCCCAGACCAGGGCGTTCGCGTGATAGGTGGCGTTGCTCACGCCGATCGCGTCGGTCCAGGTCAGCGGGATGAGCAGGCCGGTGACGTGGCCGATGATCACGAAGATCAGCGCGTAGTGGAACAGCGGGCTCGCCACCCGGAGCAGCCGCCGCTCGTAGAGCTGGGAGGAGCGGGTGGTCCAGCCGAACTGGTCGTAGCGGTAGCGCCAGATCAGCCCGCCGATGAAGATCACCGCGGTGACGTAGGGCGCCACGATCCAGAGCAGGCTCTCGCCCCCGTTCATGTCTGCCTCCCGACGCTCTCGGCCGGCGGCCCGCCGGCCGCCAGCCGCCGCACCTCCGCCCGCTGCTCCGCGGTCGCGGGCGGCAGCGTGCCGCACACGGCCCCGACCACCAGCGCGTACGGCGACCCGCGCCGCTCCAGCGCCGCCCGCAGCAGCTCCAGCCCCACCCGGTGCTCCCGCAGCACCTCCGCCCCCGTCGCGTCGAGCGCGGCGAACTCCAGCACCACCGGCAGGAAGTCGGGCAGCTCGTCCTCCATCAGCTCCCACCCGGCGGCCCGGTAGCGGCGCTTCAGCGCGGCCAGCGACGCGCCCCGGCGGCGGGTGTCGCCGTCGGCGTAGTAGGTCAGGTAGCCGTGGCCGAGGTCGACGCGCTCCTGCCGCAGCACCTCGCGCACGGTCCTGGCGGTGGTGCGGGCGACCAGGCGGGTGGCCCCGGCGACCACGTACACCTTGCGCCGGGTGTAGACGGTCAGCGCCATCCCGGACAGCGGCACGGCCTCGTCGGGGGGCGCGGAGACCTGGCCGGCGGCGGCGGGGATGGCCAGCTCGGCGAGGGCGCCGGCCACGTCGGTGCTGGTGACCAGATGCTCGCTGGTGCGGCCGTCGAGCGTCAGCTTGATGGGGCGGGCGCGGCGCACCTCGATCGTGGCCCCGTCGGCGAGCGGCTGCTGGGCGGGCGGGCGCACCACGTCGCCGTAGCCGAGTGCCACGCCGGCGTCGCCGAGCGCGTCACGTACGGACGCGGCGAAGCTCCGGACCGCCGTCCGCTTGCCGTCCACGACCACGACCACGTCCTTGGCCATGGCCGAGGTGACCGCGATCGCCGCCACCACCGCGCCGCCCGCCAGGCACACAACGAACGTCCAGGGGGAGCGCCACGGGATCGGCGGGCGCGGCTTGCGCCTTCTGCCACGCACGTACCACCTCCGGTCACGCGCCACCTCCGCCTACTCGACGGAGAGTGACCGCCCGAACGCTAACGGTGGCGCCGCGCCGGTCTCCACCACTTCACCGAAAAATGGTCACCAGTCGCCGAAGACCTTGACTCCGTTGGCGTTGACGGCCGCGCAGAGGTCGGCGAGCGGGACTCCCTTGACCTCGGCCAGGCAGCGGAGGGTGAGCGGGATGAGGTAGGGGGCGTTGGGCTTGCCCCGGTGCGGGACCGGCGGCAGGTAGGGCGCGTCGGTCTCGACCAGCACGAGCTCCAGCGGCGCGGCGGCGGCGGCCGCGCGCAGGTGGTCGGCGTTCTTGTACGTCACCGGCCCGGAAAAAGACATGAAATATCCGGCGTCGGCGCACTTTTTCGCCATCTCGGCGTCACCGGAGTAGCTGTGGAAGACCACCTTGTCCGGCGCGCCCTCCTCCGCCAGCACCCTGAGCACGTCGTCGTGCGCGTTGCGATCGTGGATCACCAGGGCCTTGCCGGTGCGCTTGGCGATCTCGATGTGCGCGCGGAAGCTCGCGTGCTGGTCGTCCTTGCTGGCCCAGTCGCGGAAGTAGTCGAGCCCGGTCTCCCCCACGGCCCGCACCTCGGGCCGCCCGGCCAGCGCCTCGATCTCGGCCAGCGCCTCGGGCGTCGCGGCGTGCGCCTCGTTGGGGTGGATGGCGACGCCCGCGACGACGTCCTCGTGCTCGGCGGCCGTCCGGGCGCACCAGCGGGAGGAGGCGAGGTCGTAGCCGATCGTGACGAGCCGGGTGACGCCGACGGACCGGGCGTCCTCCAGAATGCTCCGCACGCTCGCCGAGGCCGCCTGCGCGGCCTGGGCGACGGGATCTCCGGAGGACGCCTGCCGGGTGCCCACCATGACGTCGAGATGGCAGTGGCTGTCGAAGACGGGCTCCGGCAGCGGCTCGGGCGGGGCGGGAAGCTTGCTCACGCCTCCTAAACTAGTGCGCCCCGCACGGTCAGCCCTCCAGCCGGGCCAGCTCCTCGTCCACGACCTTGGGGTCGAGCTTCTTGAACAGCGGCACCGGCGCGGTGAGCGGCGTGCCCGGCTTGATCGGGCGGTGCTCCCAGCGGGCCGCGCCGTCGTAGTCGCCGGTGATGACCGGGTAGGGGCGGCCGCCGTCCTCGTCGACCTCGCGGATCTCCGGCATGCCGGCCCAGACGCCCTCGCCGCCCAGCATGGCGTGGACCTTGTTGGAGGAGGACGGCAGGAACGGCGTGAGCATGGTCTTGGCGTCGTCGACGACCTGGAGCGCGACGTGCAGGATCGACTTCTGCCGCTCCGGGTCGTCCTTGAGCTTCCACGGCTCCTGCTCGGCGAGGTAGCGGTTGGCCTCGCGGACGACGTCGAACGCCTCGGTGATGGCGTTCTTGAAGCGGGACCTGTTGAGCTCCTGGCCCACCGGCCCGAACGCGCCCCGCGAGCGCTCCAGCAGCGCCCGGTCGGCGTCGGTCAGGTCGCCCGGCTCGGGGACGGCCCCGAAGTTTTTGGCCGCCATCGAGATGGACCGGTTGACCAGGTTGCCCCAGGCCGCGACCAGCTCGCCGTTGTTGCGGTTGACGAACTCCTGCCAGGTGAAGTCGGTGTCCTGGTTTTCCGGGCCGGCCACGGCGATGTAGTAGCGCAGCGCGTCGGCGTCGTAGCGCGCCAGGAAGTCGCGCACGTAGATGACGACCTGCCGGGAGGAGGAGAACTTGCGGCCCTCCATCGTCAGGAACTCGCTGGAGACCACCTCGGACGGCACGTCGAGCGCGCCCAGCGAGCCGGGCCGGCCGTCTCGGGCGCCCTGGCCGTTGTAGCCGAACAGCATCGCCGGCCAGATCTCGGCGTGGAAGACGATGTTGTCCTTGCCCATGAAGTAGTAGCCGCGGGCGTCGGGGTTCTGCCACCACTGGCGCCAGGCGTCGGGGTCGCCGGAGCGGCGGGCCCACTCGACGGAGGCCGACAGGTAGCCGATCACCGCGTCGAACCACACGTAGAGGCGCTTGTTGGGCTGGTCGCGCCAGCCGTCCAGCGGGATGGGCACGCCCCAGTCGAGGTCGCGGCTGATGGCCCGCGGCTGCAGGTCGCCGAGCAGGTTGAGGGCGAACTTCAGCACGTTGGGCCGCCACTCGCCCTGCTTGGACTGCAGGTAGCCGCCGAGCACCTCGGCGAAGGCGGGCAGGTCGAGCATGAAGTGCTCGGTCTCGACGAAGACCGGCGTCTCGCCGTTGATGCGGCTCTTGGGGTTGACGAGCTGGATCGGGTCGAGCTGGTTGCCGCAGTTGTCGCACTGGTCGCCGCGTGCCCCGTCGTAGCCGCAGATGGGGCAGGTGCCCTCGATGTAGCGGTCGGGCAGGGTGCGGCCGGTCGAGGGCGAGATGGCGCCCATCGTGGTCTTCGGGAAGATGTAGCCGTTGGCGTGCAGGCCCTTGAAGATCTCCTGCGTGATCGCGTAGTGGTTGTTGGTGGTGGTCCTGGTGAACAGGTCGTAGGACAGGCCGAGGCCGGTCAGGTCCTCGGCGATGACGCGGTTGTAGCGGTCGGCCAGCTCCCTGGCGGTGACGCCTTCCTTGTCGGCCTGCACCTGGATGGGCGTGCCGTGCTCGTCGGTGCCTGACACCATCAGCACCTTGTTGCCCGCCATCCGCTGGTAGCGGCTGAAGACGTCGGACGGCACGCCGAACCCGGAGACGTGCCCGATGTGGCGGGGGCCGTTCGCGTACGGCCACGCGACGGCGGTCAAGATGTGCTGGGACATGTTCCTAAGCCTACGGCGATCCCCGTCCGGCTCGGACCCGTTCCCCCGTCACAGCGCGACGCGCCGGGGCGGCCCGCCCCGGCGCGTCGTACGGCAAAAGAAAACTAGGCCGGGCTTTCCTCGCGGGTGACCGCTTGGGCGGCCTCCTCTGCCACGGCGGCGACGTGGTCGACCGGCGTCTCACGGGTGCGGCGGATGCCGAGGATGCTGACGAACAGCGCGGCGAAGATCGTCTGGAAGCTCATGATCAACGCGGTGGCGGACGGCACGACCAGGCGCAGCGACTCGCGCGGGTCGAGCTCGCCGAAGCTGCGCACCTGCCAGTGGACCAGCGACATGACCAGGCCGACCACACCGGCGAGCGCCAGCAGACCGCCGACCACGAGGCCCTTCTCCAGGGTCACGATGTCGATGATCCTGCGGATGCGCCGCGACTCGGGCAGGAAGCCCTCCTCGGCCGCGTAGACCTTCGTGAACAGCGCGAACAGCGCCGCCTGGAAGCCGATGACCACCAGCGCCGACGATCCGACCAGGGTGTCGACGTCGAAGGCCAGCTCGCCGATCTCGACAGGACCGAACGTCAGCAGAGTGCCCGCCACCAGACCGATGATCATCATCGCGACGCCGGGGTAGAAGAACAGCCACTTGGGGCTGTAGAGCAGCAGGAAGCGCAGGTGACGCCAGCCGTCGCGCCAGGAGCGCAGGTGCGGCGGGCGGGAGCGGCCGTCGGGCGAGAGCGTCGTCGGCACCTCGCGCACGTCGAGCCCGGACAGCGTGGCCCGCACCACCATCTCGGAGGCGAACTCCATGCCGCCTGTCTGCAGGTGCAGCTTCAGGATCGAGTCGCGGCGGAAACCGCGCAGGCCGCAGTGGAAGTCGCCGATGGCGGACGGGAAGAACAGCCGCCCGATGAACGACAGCACCGGGTTGCCGAGGTAGCGGTGGAGCGGTGGCATGGCTCCGGGGGCGATGCCGCCCTTGAACCGGTTGCCCATGACCAGATCGGCGCCGTCACGGAGCTGCTCCACGAACGGCAACAAGGCCGTGAAGTCGTAGGAGTCGTCAGCGTCGCCCATGATGACGAATTTGCCGCGGGCTGCCCTGATGCCGCCCATGAGGGCGTTGCCATAACCCTTGGCGTCGACGTGCACCACCCGCGCGCCGGCATCGCGGGCAAGCTGTTGCGAGCCGTCCGTGCTGCCGTTGTCGGCGATCAGCACCTCGCCCTCGATGCCGTGCTCCTCCATGCACGCCAGGGCTTTGCGCACACAGACTTCCACGGTCTCCGCCTCGTTGAGGCAGGGCATGACCACCGTCAGTTCCACGTGTCTACCCTTCAAGATAAGACTCATCCAGTGGACCATCATGCACTCTGCCCGAGCATGCTCGGGTCAAGTCCGAGAAACGACTGGCATTCTTTACAGCATGGTGAGCGTCGCGGAGATTACTCCTGTGAACCACTCCGCTCCAGGCCGGGCAGCGCGCCTGCTGTCCTTCGTGCGTCGGCATCGGGTGTTCGCCGCGGCTTTCGGCGTCGGCGCCGTGCTGCGGCTCATCACCATGCTCGGCTACGGGCCGGCGATGTGGTTCAACGACTCCTACGAGTACGTCTCGGTGGCGCTGCACCCGCGCCCGCACCCGATCAGGCCCGACGGCTACAGCTTCTGGCTGATGCTGCTCAAACCGTTCCACAGCTTCGCGTTGGTCACGTTCGCGCAGCATCTGATGGGGCTGGCCACGGCCTGCCTGATCTACGCCCTGCTGCGCATCAAGTTCCGGCTGCCGAAGTGGGGGGCGACGCTGGCCGCCGCGCCCGTGCTGTTCGACGCCTACCAGATCCAGCTCGAACAGCTCGTCATGTCCGACACGCAGTTCACGCTGCTCGTGGTGGGCGTCATCACGCTGGTGCTGTGGAAGCGGCGGCTGACGTGGCAGGCCGGGGCGGTGATCGGGTTCCTGCTCGCGCTGACCTGGCTGACGCGCTCGATCGGGCTGCCGATCCTGGCGCTGGTCGTGCTCTACCTGCTGGTCAAGCGGACGGGCTGGCGGCCGATCACGGCGCTGGTCACCGCGTGCGCGATCCCGGTGCTGGCTTACATGGGGTGGTTCGCCTCCGCGTACGGCAAGTTCGCGATGACCAACAGCGACGGCCTCATCCTCTACATGCGCACGGCGATCTTCGCCGACTGCGAGAAGATGACCTTCGACAAGTACAAAGAGGTCCAGCTCCTGCTGCTGTGCATCAACGACCCGGTCGACCAGCGCAAGGACTACGCGCAGTGGTACCTCTGGGGCCAGGGCAACGGCGACGGCCAGGGCACGGGCGAGGTCCTGCACCGCTGGGGCGTCAACAAGAAGTGGAGCGAGATCACCAACGACGCGGCCAGCGCCTTCGCCACCCGGGCGATCCTGTCGCAGCCGGGCGACTACCTCAAGGTCGTGGCGCGCGACTTCTTCCGCTCCTTCCACTGGTCGCGCCCGCGTTTCCCCGACGAGTCGACCTACAACATGTACCAGTTCAAGCCGTACGTCGAGCTCGACGAGAACGGCCAGCCGAAGCGGCTGCCGAAGTGGTCGTCGTACGCGGGCGGACGCACCGACACCGACGCCTTCAGCTACGAGCAGGGCCCGCCGGAGACCAGGATCACGCACCCGTGGGCCGACATCATGGCCGGCTACCAGAAGGTGTTCTACCTGCCCGGCATCGTGCTCGGCGGCGTCCTGCTGGTCGGCCTGTACGGCGTGGTGGTGCGCTGGCGCACGTTCGGCGGCCCGGTGGTGCTGCCGTGGCTGGGCGCGGTGGGCCTGCTGCTGGCCCCGGCGGCGACGGCGGAGTTCGACTACCGCTACGTCCTGCCGGCCGTCCCGCTGGCCTGCGTCGCGGCGGCGATCACGCTGCGCAAGGGCGTCACTTGGGGGCGGAGGTCACCCAGGAACGCATCAGCATCCGAGCCCACCACTCTGCGTGTGTGATCGTCTCGGCGGTCAGCACCGGTTGGAGCCACCAGAAGTTGATGAGCACGACGAGCGCGAACGCCCCGGCGACGGCGGCTCCGACGGCCCGCCGCGCGGGCGGCGCGTCCTCCCTGCCGAGCACGAGCCCGGCGGCCAGCGTGGCCGCCAGCACCATGAACGGCACCACGGGCAGCATGTAGAACAGGTACATCGTGCGGTCGTCGGCGATGGCGTAGTAGAACCACGGCAGCCAGCCGGCCGCCACGGCGAGCAGCACGGCGCCGGCCCGCCAGTCGCGGACGGCGGCATACCTGACGACCATGGCGAGGACGGCGAGGATGGCGCCGTACCAGAGCGCCGGGGTGCCGACGCCGAGCACGGCCTGCGAGCAGGCGCTCGCGCCGCAGGCCGACGGCGGCAGGCCGGCCGGATAGTGGAACGAGACCGGCCGTAACAGCAGCGGCCACGACCACGGCTCCGACATGTACGGGTGATAGTCGTCCAGCCCGCTGTGGAAGCCGAGCACCTGGCTCTGGTAGCCGAGCCAGGACCGTAACGAGGCCACGACGAAGTGGACCGGCCCGGCGGAGGTGGCCCCCTCCCAGTCGCGCCCCCAGCCGAGCGGGGACGCGAACCACCCGGTCCAGCTCGCCAGGAACACCACGGCGGGCAGCAGCCCCATCGCGGCCAGTCCTCCGGGCAGGTCGTACGTCAGCGTCCCCCGGTAGGCCCGCCGCGCCCCCGTCGCCCGCCTGGCCCCGGCGTCCCACACCAGCGACAGCACCGCGAACGCGATGAGGAAGAAGATCCCCGACCATTTGACCGCGCAGGCCGCCCCCAGGCAGGCCCCGGCCGCGAGCCGCCACGGCCGCGCGCCGAGCCGGGGGCCGACCTCGCCGAGCGGCCCGCGCTCGGCGTGGCCGGCCAGCAGCCCCCGCGTACGGTCACGGTCCACGACCAGGCAGGCGAACCCGGCGAGCACCCAGAAGGTGAGGAAGACGTCCAGCAGCGCCGTACGGGAGAAGACCAAGTGGAGGCCGTCGAGCGCGAGCAGCAGCCCGGCGAGGCAGCCGAGCAGGGTGGAGCGGGTCATCCGGCGCGCGAGCCTGGCGAGCACCAGGATCGACAGCGTGCCGGCCAGCGCCGCGGCGAACCGCCAGCCGAAGGGGTTCATCCCGAACAGCCACTCGCCGGCGGCGATCATCCACTTGCCGAGCGGCGGGTGGGCGACGAACGAGGCGCAGTCGGCCGGCTCGCCGCACTGGCGGAAGATGTCGAGGTTCCCCGCGATGATCCTGCGGTCGGCGACGGGGTTCTTGGCGTCGCCCAGCGTGGCCCGCTCGACCCCGAACCTGAGCAGCGAGTACGCGTCCTTCATGTAGTACGTCTCGTCGAAGACGACCGCGTGCGGCACGCCGAGCCGGACGAAGCGGAGCACTCCGCCGAAGACGGCGACGAGGAGCGGGCCGAGCCATCCCACGAGGGGGGAGCCCTGCATCGGCGGGACCAGCCGTTGCCGCGAGACACCCCAATTGCTCACGAAGCGCACTATAGGCGCTTGTGAACCAGGTCATACAGCTCGCGCTTCTGGACGCCCGCCTCCTTCGCGACCTCGGCGACGGCGAGCTTGCGCTGCGCGCCCTCGGCGACCCTGCGCTCGACCTCCGCGACCAGCTCGTCCGGGTCCGGCTCGACCGCGCCCGGCACGTGCCCGGCCACCACGACGGTGATCTCGCCCTTCACACCGCCCGCCGCCCACTCGGCCAGCTCGCCGAGCCCGCCGCGGCGGACCTCCTCGTAGGTCTTGGTCAGCTCGCGGCACACGGCGGCCGGCCGCTCGGCGCCGAACGCCTCCGCCATCGCCTTCAGCGACTCCGCCAGCCGGTGCGGCGCCTCGAAGAAGACCATCGTGCGCTCCTCGCGGGCCAGCGCGCCGAGACGGCGGGAACGCTCGCCGGACTTGCGCGGCGGGAAACCCTCGAAGCAGAACCGGTCGCTCGGCAGCCCGGACACGGCCAGGGCGGTCGTGACGGCGCTCGGCCCCGGCAGCGCGGTGACCGTGATGCCGGCCTCGACGGCGAGGCTGGTCAGGCGGTAGCCGGGATCGGAGACGCCGGGCATGCCGGCGTCGGTGATGACGACGACCGTGCGGCCCTCCTTCAGGCTCTCCAGCAGCTCCTGGGCCCGGCCGGCCTCGTTCTGGTCGTAGTAGGAGACCACCCGGCCGGTGATCTCCACCTCCAGCTCGGCCGCCAGCCGGCGCAGCCGCCGGGTGTCCTCGGCCGCCACGACGTCGGCCTCGCCGAGCAGGTCACGCAGCCGGGGCGAGACGTCGCCCGCCCTGCCGATGGGAGCTCCGGCCAGCACCAGCCTGCCTTCTTCAGTCACTCGACCATTGTGGCAGGGCATCCGTATTAGACCGTGTTTCTACGTACCTACCGGCTTGGGCCCCGTACGATGTCCGAATGGCGGTGACCGATTCCCCGTATCAGGCCTTCGACGAGCGGGAGGCCGGCGAGAGCCTTCCCGCGACGCGGTCCGTGCGCGATCGGATGATCCCTCCCATGCGCGGCAGCGTCATGTGGGGGTGGATCGGCCCGCTGCTGGTCACCCTCTTCGGCGGCATCCTGCGTTTCTGGGACCTCGCGCATCCCAAGGGCGTGGTGTTCGACGAGACCTATTACATGAAGGACGCCTTCTCGCTCATCACCTGGGGGGTCGAGCGGGTCGCGGTCAAGGACGCCGACAAGGCGATCCTGGCCGGGCGGACCGACATCTGGGAGAGCTGCGCCCCCGACGCGCTCGACAAGTGCGCCTCCTACGTCGTGCACCCGCCGCTCGGCAAGTGGATGATCGGCGCCGGCGAGTGGCTGTTCGGGCTCACGCCGTTCGGCTGGCGGTTCGCCGCGGCGCTGGTCGGCACGCTGTCGATCCTGGTGCTCGCCCGGGTGGCGCGGCGAATGACCCGCTCGACGCTGCTCGGCTGCTTCGCCGGGCTGCTGCTGGCGCTGGACGGCCTGCACTACGTGCTGTCGCGCACGGCGCTGCTCGACATCTTCCTCATGTTCTGGGTGCTCGCCGCGTTCGCCTGCCTGGTGGTCGACCGCGACCAGGCGCGGGAGCGGCTGGTCGCCTGGTACGAGAGCTCGCCGCTGTCCCCGTACGGGCCGCGGCTCGGCGCCCGGCCGTGGCGGCTCGCGGCCGGGGTGTGCCTGGCCTTCGCGATGTCGGTCAAGTGGTCGGGGATCTTCTTCCTGGCCGCGTTCGCGGTGCTGTCGCTGCTGTGGGACTTCGGGGCGCGGCGGGCGCTGGGGCTGCGGCAGCCGTACGTGGGGGCGTTCAACAAGGACGTGCCGCAGGGGATCCTGTCCTTCGCGGTGGTGCCGTTCGTGACCTACATGCTGACCTGGACCGGCTGGTTCGCCTCGGCCAACGGCTACGGGCGCAACTGGGCGCAGGCCACCTCGGCGGGCAATCCGCTGTTCTTCCTGTTCGACTCGATGCGCTCGTGGATCAAGTACCAGTGGCAGGTGTTCACCTTCCACAGCGGGCTGGAGAGCACGCACCCCTACATGTCGGAGCCGTGGTCGTGGCCGCTGCTGCTGCGCCCGGTCGCCTTCTGGTACGAGGGACGGCAGAACACCTGCGGCGTCAAGGACTGCTCGGAGGCGGTGCTCGGCGTCGGCACGCCGGTGATCTGGTTCGGCGCGCTGGCCGCGCTGGTGGCGCTCATCGCCTTCTACGTCTCCAGCCGGGACTGGCGGGCCGGGGCGGTGCTGCTGGCCTACGCGATGGGCTGGCTGCCGTGGTTCTACTTCGCCATCGCCGACAACCGGACGATGTTCCTGTTCTACGCGATCCCGATGGTGCCGTTCATGGTGCTGGCCATCACGCTCTGCGCCGGGCTGCTCATCGGCCCCGCCCGGCCGACCGCCACCGGCGCGACGCCGGTGCGCCGTACCGTGGGGGCCGCCGTCGTGGGGGCCTTCGCCCTGCTAGCGTTGATCAACTTCTGGTGGTTGCACCCGATTCTGTCCGCTGAGCTGCTGCCGTACACCGAGTGGAAGGCCCGTATGTTGTTCGAGAACCGATGGATCTGATCCGCTTACAGTCCGGTCAATAGCGCTTTTTTAGGGTAGTCACTGTGCAAGACCCAATACGCACCGGATTCGGCCATCGTCAGGCCAGGGGTCGATACGGCAAACTTCGAGGCATGAGTGCACCGGATGTCACCGCCCTGCTCGCCGAGTTGGAGCGCTCTGAGCCGGAGATCGCCGAGGAGGCCAGGACCGCCGTCGAATGGCTGACCGGCGGTGAGCCGCTGGAGAGCGTGACTCAGCTCGACGTTTGCGAGTTCCTCTGGTACACGTTGCCGCTCAAGGTGGGGCCGCTGCGCGCGGACGGCGACCACGAGCGGCTGGCCCGCTCGCTCGGCCGGCTGCTCCAGCTGGGCGGCTTGGAACGATACGCGGCGCTGTGCGTGTCGCCTACGACGGCCCAGATCCTGCGTACGTACGCGCGGGAGGGCGAGGACGCCGGCACCAGCGCCTACCAGAAGGCGCTCGAGTCCACGGGCGTGCTCCCGCCCGACGTGCCGGAGCTGCAGTGGAGCATGATCATGGGGCCGGAGGAGCTGGGCGCCCACCTCGCCTGCTCGGCCGCTCTAGAGCTGGCCATCCTGGCCGGCGAGCAGGTCGACCGGGTCGCGCTCACCCGCCGCTGGCTCACCGAGGCGCGGGCCGACCTGGGCGGCGACAGCTGGCTCAACCGGGTGCACGGCGAGCGGCTCAACCGCTGGGTGCTCGGACGCGGCCCGGCCCGGCGGGAGCTGGCCCAGCCGTTCGAGGTGCGCCTGCACGCGCCCGTGTCACCGCAGCCGCTGCCCGCGCTGCACAAGCTGCTCTCGCTGGCCGCGAGGGAGGGGACGCTGCCCCTGCGGCTCGCCCCGTCGCCGGCGGCGCTGCGCCTGCGGGAGCTGGCCGAGCGCGAGCTGGGCGCGATCCGGCGCGACGGCGCGCGCCTGGTCATCACCGACCACGGCCGGCGGTTGCTGGCCTCGCCCGAGGTCATGTGGACGGCGGTGACCCGGCTGCTGCTGGCCAAGGGCGATCACGAGTTCGAGGTGTCGGCCAGGGAGGCGGCGCTCATGCTGCTGGCCGACGGCACCCTGATGTCCCCCGCCAAGCTGCACGAGCGGGTGGCCGAGGTCGTCGGCGGCGAGGGGTGGCATCCGGCCACGGGCGTCGAGAACGTCGCCGGCCCGGTGAGCGACCTGGTCGCCCAGCTCACCGCGCTCGGCCTGGCCTACAGCGACGAGCTGGTGGTGCGCATGGACCGGCCCGGCCAGCTCGCCGCCCTGGCCGCGCTGCGGGCCCACGCCCTGCGCCCGCGCAAGTACGTCAGCTCGGGCCGCCCCGGCCTGACCCCTTAGAAACGCGACGAGCGCCCACCCTCTGGGAGGGCGGGCGCTCGACGCGATTGTGTACCGGTGTGCAGGTCGCCTCTCGGCGAAAGGCACAACACGGCTCCAGCCGAACGGTATTCCGTGAAGGCGATAGGTGAGGCCCGGGGACACTGGACACACCGGCCACGATCTATGTAACCACACCCACCCCCCATCCATTCCCCACCCGCGCCCACATTTTTCGCCAGGAGCCCGGGCCGGCTAGCCGCTCGTGAGCGCGCCGTGCAGGAACAGGTCCACCAGCTCGGCGGTGGTGAGCGCGCCGGGATGGCGGCCGGCCGACAGGACCAGCATCTGGAACGCGAGGGCGAGCCGGTCCGGGGGCAGCTTGAGCGCGTCGCGCTCCGGCTCGAACAGGCCCGCCAGCACCTCCTGGTGCGCGGCCATCGAGGCCTGCCGGGCGTCGGCGCCCCGGCGCAGGTGCTCCTCCCGGCTCTCGCCCTCCCTCGCGGCGGGGGCGGTCGGGTCGCCGCGCCGCAGTCCACCGGAGGCCGCCAGGGCCCCGGCGACGGCGCCCATCCTGGACAGATAGCCACGCATGGCCTCGGCCGCCTCGATCAGGCGCTCGGCGAGCGGCAGCTCCAGCGAGACGGACTCGATGTGGGCGAGGGTGTCGTCGGGGCGCAGCGCCTCGGCCATGCAGGCGTCGAGCAGGGCGTCCTTGTCGCCGAAGGCGCGGAAGACGGTGCCCTCGCCGATGCCGGCCGCGCGGGCGACCTGCGCGGTGGTGACGGAGGTGCCGTACTCCACGACGAGGGGGAGCGCGGCGCGGACGATCATCTCGCGGCGCTGCTCGGGGGTCATCGCCGGCGCTCGTCGCCGGCCTGTCTCGTTTGTCATGTCTTCGACAGTACGGAGTGAGGGCTCACTCCGTCAATAGGGAGTGAGAACTCACTCCGTGACCGGTCGCAGGCCTCCGGACAAGCCACCGGCCGGGAGCGCGATGCGCTCCCGGCCGGATTCATCCGACGGCACTCATGGCCGAAGGATGGGGAAGTGAATCGCTAGGCCCTGATGAGGGCGTAGTGCTTGACCCCGCCGACCTTCCTCGTGTCGCAGTAGTACCCGGGACCCGCGGCATTGGCGTCGGCGTTGCACCTCTGACCGCCCGAGGTGGTGAACGGGTAGAGCTTGACGAGCGCCGGCGTCGCGGAGGCGGGCGCCGGCGCGAGAATCAGGGCCAGGGAAGTAGCGGCGATGGCGGTCGACATTCCCAGAGATATGCGCTTCAGGGCGGTATTCATGCGCCAATCCTTTCGAGGTAGGAGCCGGTCCGGAATCAGTGACGCGCGACGTGCCTTCCGGTGGCTCTGTCCGTGGAACTGTGGTCGATCGTAGGAATCGGGTGCCTGATTTCCGCCTGTTTTCCGCACAGGGCAGGGGCCGGCGGCGTCGATCTTGTCGCGCCGCCGGCACTACACTCGTGCGGTGTCGGGGGGCCGGGGGGAGCGGGAGCCGTTGATGGGGAGTGAGGACGGCGCCGCGCCGGCGATGCTGTTCCGCCTCCTCGGTCCTGTTCAGCTGGAGGCGGGCGCCGAGCGGGTCACCTTCTCCGGCAAGCAGGGAGCCCTTCTCGCGGCCCTGCTGCTGGACGCCGATCGGGTGGTCTCGACGCAGCGGCTGGCGGAGGCGATCTGGGGTGACCCGTTGCCCAGCGGGTCGGCCTCCAGGGTCAGGATGCTGGTCTCCGAGGCGCGTCGTGCCTGCGCGGCGGTGGGCGCCCACGTCATCGACACGCAGCGGCCCGGCTACGTCCTGCGGCCGGCCCCCGGCAGGCTCGACCTCGTCTGTTTCAACTCCCGGGTGGCGCTGGCCCGTGAAGCCGTGGCCGAGGGCCGGTTCGAGGAGGCGCTCGGACGCTACGACGAGGCGCTGAGCTGGTGGCAGGGCGCCCCGCTCGCCGGGGTCACGGGCACGTTCGCCGAGGCGCAGGCCGAGTGGCTGGAGGGGCTGCGGCTCGACGCGCTGGAGGAGCGGCTGTCCGTGCTGCTGTCACTGGGCAGGAACACCGACGTCGTCACGGAGGCGCGCGCGCTGACCGGCGCGGCCCCGCTCAGGGAGCGCCTCCACGGGCAGCTCATGCGGGCACTGTACGAGCACGGAAGGCGCAGCGAGGCGCTGGAGGTCTACCGGCAGTTCCGGAGCCGGCTGGTGGACGAGCTGGGCCTGGAACCCACCAGCGAGCTCCAGCAGCTGCAGCAGCGGATCCTCGAGTCCGACGCGTTCTCCCCGCGGCCTGGCCGACCGGTGCCCGAGACGTTCCTGCCCGTGCCGAGCCAGCTTCCCGCCGCGCCCGCCTCGTTCACGAACAGGAGGGCCGAGCTGCGGGAACTCGACCGGCAGCTCGGCGCCGACAACGTCGGCGTCGCCGTGATCAGCGGACCCGGCGGCATCGGCAAGACCTGGCTGGCGCTTCATTGGGCGCACACCCACCGCGACCGCTATCCCGACGGACAGTTGTACGCGAACCTCCGCGGCTTCGACGACGCCGAGGAGCCGGTGCCGCCGGGCACCGTGCTTCGGCACTTCCTGGGAGCGCTGGGCGTGCCGCCGACGGTCATCCCCGTGGAGCAGGAGGCGCAGGCCGCGCTGTACCGGTCCGTCCTGGCGGACCGCCGGCTGCTCGTCATCCTCGACAACGCGAGGGACAGCGCCCAGGTGACGCCGCTCATCCCCGGGCGTCCGGGCTGCACCGTGCTGGTGACCAGCCGCAACCGCCTCGTGAGCCTGCATGCCACGCATTCAGCCCGGCTGCTGGAGGTCGGCGCCTTCTCCGACGAGGAGGCCCACCACATGCTCTCCCACCACTTCGGCCCGGAGACCATGGCCGCGGACCCCGCCTCCGTCGGCGTGCTGCTGGAGCACAGCGGCGGCCTGCCCTTGGCGCTGGGCGTGCTGGCCGCCCGCGTCAGCGCGCATCCGGGCTTTCCCCTGGCCGTTCTCGCGCAGGAGTTACGCGATCCGGCCACCAGGCTCGACGCGCTGCAGACCGGGGATCTCGGCGCGGGCCTGCGCGCCGTGTTCGCCTCGTCGTACGCGGCGCTGGACGCGCGGGCCGCGCGGCTGTTCCTCCTGCTCGGGACGGCTCCTGGGCCCGAGATCGGCCTGCCCGCCGCGACCGCGCTCGTCGGGTTGCCGCCCGCCGAGACCCGCGCCCTGATCTCCATGCTCGAGACCGCCAGCCTGGTCCGGCAGCTGTCTCCCGGCCGCTACTGGATGCACGACCTGGTCCGGCTCTACGCCGCCGAACGGGCCGAGGCCGACCTGCCCGGGGAGACCCGTCACCAGGCTCTCGTCCGCCTGCTCGAAACGTACACAGCCCTGGCCTTCTCCGCGGACCGGGCGCTCTACCCGCACCGCCCCGGCATCCCCGCCCCTTCCGGGCACGGGGACGTCCCCGGCTTCGAGGACGCCGGCGCCGCGCTGGCCTGGTTCGAGACCGAGCTGCCGTGCCTGCTGGCCGCCCAGCACCTGGCCCCCGAGCTGGGCATGGATGTGGCGGCCTGGCAGCTCGCCTGGAGTCTGAACACGTTCCTGCTGCGCCGCTCCTACACCCGGGAGCGGCTCGGCTGCTGGAAGATCGCGATCGCGGCCGCGGACCGGCTGGACGACCCGCACACCACCGCCGTCGTCCACTGGCACGCCGGGTCCGCGCACGCGGGGGCCGGCCAGATGGACGAGGCGACCGTACACCTCGACCGGGCGATGGAGCTGTTCGAGAAGGCGGCGGACCGGTCCTGGCTGGCCCAGGTCCACCACACGATCGGCTGGATGTGGAGCGTCCGCGGGCAGCCGCGGCGCGGGCTCGGCCACGCGCAGGCGGCGCTGCGCCTCCAGCGCGAGGCGGGCGACCCCATCTGGGAGGCCAACGCCCTCAGCGCCGTCGGCTGGATCCGCCTGCAGCTCGGCGAGTACGACGCGGCGCGCGACGCCTGCGAGCAGGCCCTCACGCTGTTCCGCCGCCACCACGACCGCGGCGGTGAGGCCGCCACGCTCGACAGCCTCGGCAAGCTCGCCTTCCACCAGGGCGAGTACGAGCGAGCGCTGGATCATTACGGGCACTGTCTCGACCTGCGCAAGGGCACCGGCAACGCCTGGCAGAGCGCCGACACCATGGTGGGCCTGGGCGACGCCCACCACGCCCTCGGCAACGACGCCGAGGCGAGAGCCGCCTGGCAGGACGCGCTGGCACTCTACGACTCCCAGCACCGCCGGGCCGAGGCCGAGCGGGTGCGGGAGAAATTGAAGCTCTAGCCGACCCGCGTCAGCGCCTCGGCCATGCGCCCGGACGCGAGCACGGCCACGAATGCGGCACCATCGAAGGCGTGCCATACGCGACCACCGACGGCGGAGTGAAGCTGTCCTACCAGGTCAGGGGCGACGGGCCGGCGCTCGTGCTGCTCCAGGGCCAGGCCAACGACCACCGCTGGTGGGATCCGGTCCGCGACGACTTCGCGGCCTCCCACCTCACCGTCACCCTCGACTGGCGGGGCACCGGCGACAGCGACAAGCCGGACGAGCCGTACACGACCCGGGGTTTCGCCACCGACGTCGTGACCGTGCTGGACGCGCTGGGCATCGGGCGGGCCCACGTGTACGGCACGTCCATGGGCGGCCGGGTGGCCCAGTGGCTCGCCGCCGACCATCCCGGACGGGTGGGCGGGCTGGTGATCGGCTGCAGCTCGCCCGGCGGCGCGCACGGCGTCGAGCGGAGCAACGAGGTCCGCAGGTCGCTCGCCCAACGGGACCGAGCGGCGGCGGAGCGGGCGCTGCTGGAGCTCATGTACACCCCGGCCTGGCTGGCGGCGCACCCCGGCCCCCATCACACGACCGGCGATCCCGGCATGCCCGCGCACGCCCGCCGCCGCCACCTGGCCGCGAGCGCCGGGCACGACGCCTGGGACGCGCTGCCCTCGATCACCGCCCCCACGCTCGTCGTGCACGGCACCGACGACGTGTTCAACCCGGCCGCCAACGCGCCGCTGCTGGCCGGGCGCATCCCGGGGGCGGAGCTGCGGCTGATCGAGGGGGCCAGGCACGCGTACTTCGAGGAGTTCCGCGAGATCGCGAGCCCGATGGTGCTGGAGTTCCTGGCCACGGCATGACTCAGCGCAGCAGCGGCAGCCGCCCGGTGAGCCGCTCCACGACGCCGCGCGGCCCGAACAGGCTGACCGCGTAGTACGACGGCTCCTCGGCGCGCGCGAGCGCGGCCAGGTAGTCGTTGTAGACGGAGGCCCGCTGGGCGAGGTCCGCCATGTCGGCCATGACGAGGTCCGGCTCGGCCGCCGCGTCGTCCCTGATGCGCCGGACGATCGCGGCGGGCGCGGCCAGCACGGTGCAGCCCGTCCAGGGCAGCCCCGCGTGCGCGGCCCCGGCCGCGTCCACCCCGCCCTCCCCCACGATGTCCGGCACCGCGACGCCCACGGACGCGGCCAGGCAGGCGGCGGCGTTCGCCTGCAGCCCGCGCGGCAGGTCGCGGTCCAGGACGATCACCCACTTGACCGGCAGCTCCCTGGTGGGCAGGTCGCCGCGGCGCTCCAGTCCGGCCGTCACGCTCATTCCCGATCCCCTCTCGCCGAAGTTCCGACAGCAGGCTCACATTGCTGCCGTCATTCCACCAAGCGAGAGAGCGGTTTTCCGAAGAAGATTCGGCGATCCGTGCCACGATGGACGGGTGGACGAACTTGATACGGCGATACTCGCCGAGCTGCAGCGCGACGGCCGCCAGACCAACCGCGAGCTGGCCGAGCGCATCGGCATCGCGCCCTCGACCTGCCTGGAGCGGGTGCGTTCGCTGCGCGCCACCGGCGTCATCGAGGGTTTCCACGCCGAGGTCAACCTGGACGCCGTCGGCCGGCCCGTGCAGGCGCTCATCAACGTGCGGCTGCATCCCAAGATCCGCGAGGCCGTCGAGGGCTTCCGCGACTACGTCGCCGCCCTGCCCGAGACGCTGGCCGTCTTCGTCGTCTCGGGCGGGGACGACTTCATCATCCAGGTGGGCGTGCGCGACGCCGGTCACCTGCGCGACTTCGTGCTCGACCACGTGGCGCGCCACCGCAACATCGCCGACGTACGCACCTCGCTGGTCTACGACCACATCCGCAAGACGTCGGTGGAGGTGCTGCCGCCGCAGGCGCCGTCCCGCCCGCGCACCGGGCGCAAACGGTGAACGACGTCCGCCGCCTCCTCTAGCGGCGGGAGGCGAAGGCGTCCTGGGCGGCGAACAGCTCCTTGCGCAGCGTCTCGCTGCCGGTGTGACCGGAGTCGTCCACGACGACCAGCCGGGCGTCGGGCCACGCCTGGGCCAGCTCCCAGGCGGTGTCGGCCGGGCCGCTCAGGTCGAGCCGGCCGTGGATGAGCACGGCGGGGATGCCGGCCAGCCGGTGCGCCTCGCGCAGCAGCACGCCCTCCTCCAGCCAGGCGGCGTTGGAGAAGTAGTGCGAGCAGATGCGGACGAGCGCCAGCTTGGCGTCGTCGGGGCGGTCGCTGTAGGCGTTGCGCTTGCCGTTGGGCTCGGCGGAGATGACCGCGTCCTCCCAGGCGCACCAGTCGAGGGTGGCCTTCTCGCGCACCTCGGGGTCGGGGTCGGCGACCAGCCGCGCATACGCCGCCAGCAGGTCGAACGTGTCGCCGCCGCGCTCGCTCTCCGGCACGCCCTGCCGGAAGCGCTCCAGCGCCTCGGGGAAGAAGCGGCCGGCGCCCCGGTAGAGCCAGTCGATCTCGTAGCGGCGGGTGGTGGTCACCGCGATGATGATCACCTCCGACACCCGCTCCGGGTACGCCTCGGCGTAGGCCAGCGTCAGCGTCGAGCCCCACGAGCCGCCGTACAGCAGCCACTTGTCCACACCCAGGTGCTCGCGCAACCGCTCCATGTCGGCGATCAGGTGGTGGGTGGTGTTGGCGCTCAGATCGGTCGCGGGGTCGGCGGCGTGCGGGCGGCTGCGACCGCAGTTGCGCTGGTCGAACAGGATGATCCGGTAACGCTCCGGGTCGAACGTGCGCCGCATGCCGACCGAGCAGCCGGAGCCGGGGCCGCCGTGCACCACGACGGCGGGCTTGCCCTCGGGGTTGCCGCAGACCTCCCAGTAGACGAGGTTGCCGTCGCCGACGTCCAGCATGCCGTGGTCGTACGGCTCGATCGGGGGATACAAGCGCGGCTCCTTCCGCTCAGAAATATAACAGCGCTTGTATATCAGCGCTGACCACAGCACTCCACCCGTTTTCGCCCCCGCGGTTAAAGAGCGTTAGAACCAACCATGAAGTAATTCAAACATCACTAAGGGTAATGATCACTGCGGATGATCGGATAAGCACTCGCAGGGAGCATCATGCACAAGCACGCCATCCTGGCACTCGCCGCCGCCTCGGGCCTCCTCATCGCCGCCGAGCCGGCCACGGCGGAGAGCCTGCCCGTCCAGGTCACGTACTGCGGGCGTGAGGACGCCATCAGGGTCGAGGTCCCGCCGCCGGCGGACGACATGACCATCGGGGAGCTCCGCGAGCGGCTGGTGGTGATGTCCGCCCGGAGCTTTGCGTCGCGCGGTCCGGCCGCCCCGGCCTCCGTTCAGGCCCCCGCGAACGCGCAGGCGCTGTCGGGGACGTCGCTCTACGCGATCCTGCTCGACGGCCTGCGCGCCTGCCGGGGCACCCGGACCGAGCAGAATGCCGCCGACGCGGTGGACACGACCGACGACGGCACGCAGGCGGCCGAGTTCGGCATGTTCGGCTCGCCCGACCTCGCGACGATGCTCGACGCCCTGGTCGCGGACCCGCCGGCCTGCTGGCCCACCGCCCAGGCGGAGACCGACGACGAGACGGACACCGAGGAGGAGACGGACGCCGACGACGAGACAGACGTGGACGAAGAGACGGACGTGGACGAAGAGACGGAGACCGAGGACGAGACGGACGCCGACGAGACAGAGGTCGACGAGGAGACGGGCGCCGACGACGAGACAGACGTCGACGAGACGGACGCCGACGAGCAGGCGGAGGCCAAGACCGCCGGGGCGCGCCAGGCGGCTCTGCTCGACGCGATCGGCCTGCGGCAGCTCCTGGACTCCGTGCTCGCCGGGCCGGTCACGTGCGCCCCCGGCACCGCGCCCACTACGCCCCTCTCCGCCGCGCCCAAGGCGTCGGGAGGCCCGGGAGCGCTGGAGGTCGCGTACGCGCCCTCCTTCATTGACAGGCTCGGGCTCAGCCACGCGCTCGACCGCGTCCTGGGCGGGTGAGCACGACCGGCAGGGTCGCCGGTCCAGGACAAACAGAGCAGGCCAGGCGCTGACACAATGGCCGCCATGACGACATCAGATCCGAAAACGGACCTCCATGACTACCTCAAGAGCGTGCGCGACACCCTGCTGTGGAAGCTCGACGGCCTGTCCGAGTACGACGTACGCCGTCCGCTCACCCCGACGGGCACCAACCTCCTCGGCCTGGTCAAGCACCTGGCCGGCATCGAGTACGGCTACTTCGGCGACACCTTCGGCCGCCCGCCCGCCGAGCAGCCGCCCGGGTTCGAGGAGGGCGCCGAGCCGAACGCCGACCTCTGGGCCACCCCCGAGGAGTCCCGCGAGGAGATCGTGGGCCTCTACCGCCGCGCCTCGGCGCACGCGGACGCCACGATCGAGGATTTGCCCCTCGACGCCGTCGGCCACGTCCCCTGGTGGCCGTCCGGCCGCGACGCCGTCTCGCTGCACCGCATCCTCGTCCACGTCATCGCCGAGACCAACCGGCACGCCGGCCACGCGGACATCGTGCGGGAGCTGATCGACGGCGCCGCGGGCCTGCGCCGCGACAACGACAACCTGTGGGGCGGGGACGAGTCCTGGTGGGCGGAGCACCACAAGCGGGTCGAGCAGGCCGCCCAGGAGGCCGGCAAGGGGTGACACTGGTACTCCGACGATCCAGGAGGAGGTCCGGTGTCCGACGAGGTGAGGTTCGAGAGGGTGGCGCCCGTGCTGCCGGTGCGGGACCTGGACGCGGCGCTCGACCGCTACCGCAGGCTCGGTTTCGCCGTCCGCGCCTACGCGGGCCCCGCCCGCTACGGGTACGCCGACCGCGGCGAGGTCTCGCTGCACCTGAGTGAATGGGACGAGCACGACCCGGCGCGCACCGGAGGGGTCGTCTACCTGTACGTCTCGGACGCCGACGCCCTGCACGCCGAGTGGACGGCGGCCGGCCTCCCGGGGCGCTTCCACCCGCCGCACGACACCGACTACGGGCTTCGCGAGTTCGCCTATGTCGATCCCGACGGCACCCTGCACCGCGTCGGCTCCCGCCTCACGTCATGAAAGCTTCCCTGGCACCGAAACATTTCAACCCGCTCACCAGCGAATAATCAACAGCGCCTCACAAGCATCCCGAAACATTTCTTGCTGTCGTTGACACGTTTCTGACCCGTCCCCACAATGACCGGAGGTGAGTCCGCCCCCAACGATCAAGGACACGACATGATCGACCGGAAACGCCGTCCCACCCTCCTCGCCGCGCTCCTCGCCGTCTGCCTGGCCACCGCCGTCACCACCGCGCTGGCCGCCGGCCGCGCCTTCGCCGCCGACTGCAGCGCGGGCTACGTCGGCCTGACCTACGACGACGGCCCCAACTCCGCCAACACCACGAACCTGCTCAACACGCTGCGCGCGAACGGCCTGCGCGCCACGATGTTCAACATCGGCCAGAACGCCCAGAACAACCAGGCCCTGGTCCGGGCGCAGCGCGACGCGGGCATGTGGATCGGCAACCACAGCTACACCCACCCGCACCTCACCCAGCTCGGCAGCTCCCAGATGCTCTCCGAGCTGCAGCGCACCCAGCAGGCGATCCAGGGGGCGACGGGGACCGCGCCCCGCCTGTTCCGGCCGCCGTACGGGGAGACCAACGCCACGCTGAAGTCCGTCGAGCAGCAGCTCGGCCTCACCGAGGTCATCTGGGACGTCGACTCCCAGGACTGGAACGGCGCGAGCACGGCGCAGATCGTCCAGGCCGCCGGCCGTCTGCAGAACGGCCAGGTCATCCTCATGCACGACCAGTACGCCACGACCGTGGCCGCCATCCCCCAGATCGCCGCGAACCTGCGCAGCCGCAACCTGTGCGCCGGCATGATCTCCCCCACCACGGGCCGCGCGGTCGCCCCTGACGGCGGCGGCGACCCCACGGGCGGGCCGACGACACCGCCGCCCGGCGGCGGCACCTGCACCGCCACCGTCCAGCAGGGCCAGCAGTGGAGCGACCGCTTCAACCTGTCGGTCACCGTCTCCGGCTCGTCCTCGTGGATCGTCACGGTCACCGTGACGCCGCCCCAGAAGGTGATCAACACCTGGAACGGCACCCCGTCCTGGGACTCCAGCGGCAACGTGATGACGATGCGCCCGAACGGCAGCGGCAACACCTTCGGCTTCACGATCCAGCACAACGGCAACTGGACCTGGCCGTCGGTCTCCTGCCGGACGAGCTGAGGCCGCCGCTCAGAAGCGGAACAGCTCGGCGAACCTCTCGAACAACGCGCGATCCCCCTCCACCCGTACGCTTCCGTCGCGCAGCACGTCGTCCACGGTCCTGGCGCCGCTCATCAGGTCGCGGACGGGCTGGCCCGCCAGGCGCTCGATCACCAGATCGGGCGCCGGGTGCGGCCCTCGGCCGACCGTCAGCCGCCCGTCATCGACCTGCGCGTGGAGGGTGAACTCGGCCAGGCGGACCTCGTAGCCCACGCTGACCCCGGACGCCGCCTCCGGCCGGAACGCCGTGCGGAAGGACATGGCGACCCCCTCGGCCGTGACGAGCTCGCCGGGGCGCGGCCCGCCCATCGTCCGGGCGCCCCAGCGGCCCAGCGCGACCAGCGCGGGTTCGAGGTCGCGTCCGTGGTCGGTCAGCTCGTAGACGACCGCCCGCTCGGGATGCGCCAGCGCGCGCCGGGTGGCCACGCCCTCCTGCTCAAGCTGCTTGAGCCGGGCCGACAGGATGTTGGTCGGGATGGCGGGCAGGCCCTTGCGCAGGTCGGTGAAGCGCTGGGGCCCGGCCAGCAGGTTGCGGACGATCAGCACGGTCCACCGCTCGCCGACGATCTCCAGGGCGCGGGCCAGGCCGCAGAACTGGCCGTACTCACGAGAAGTCACGGTTCGGATCGTAGCTCAAGATGCAGTTGACAAACCATGCTTGCAAAAACAAGCTGCTGTGCGCCGGGACAGTCCGCTCCGGCAGAACGGAGACCCCCACATGTCGTTCCAGGCGTACCTCGACAACATCGAGGAGAAGACCGGCCTGACCCCGCGCGCATTCATCGCCCTGGCGAAGGAGCGCGGCTTCGACGAGCCGTCCACCAAGGCCGGCGTGATCATCGACTGGCTGAAGCAGGACTACAGCCTCGGCCGCGGCCACGCGATGGCGCTCGTGCACGTCATCAAGAAGGGCCCGAAGATCGACGCCAAGCACGTCGGCAGCTCGGGTTCGCACCGTGACGAGAGCGACACCCTCTGGCTCGACGGCAAGGACAACCGCCCCTGAAACCGGACGATCGCCCCTGAACAGTCGCGTTGATCTTGCTCACTCCGCCCGTATCGCCATAATCGACAGTTGCCGAAACGGGTATGAGGAGAGCATTTTGGACGACGTGACCGAAACGGACGCAGCCGCCCCGTGGGCGCTGCCGTCGCCGTGGCGGGATGCGCGCGTCGCCGTCGTGGTGCCGACCTACAACGAGGCCGGCAACATCGGCGACCTGACGGCGCGCGTGCTCGCGCTCGACCTGCCCAACCTGCGCCTGGTCATCGCCGACGACGACTCCCCCGACGGCACCGGCCTGCTCGCCGACGACCTCGCCAAGCACGCGAACGAGGACGGCCGCGACCGCATGGTGGTGCTGCACCGTACGGTCAAGGAGGGCATCGGCCGGGCCCACATCGCCGGCATGAAGGAGGCGCTCGGCCGCGGCGACGAGTACGTCGTGCAGATGGACGGCGACCTCAGCCACCGCCCCGAGTACATCCCGCACCTGCTCGGCACCATCCTGGCCACCCGGGCGGGGCTGGTGATCGGCAGCAGGTACGTCGTCGGCGGCTCCCTGTCCACCCAGTGGGGCCGGCACCGGCGCCTGCTGAGCCGCTTCGCCGGCCGCTACGTCAACGCCATACTCAACCTGTCCGTACGCGACCCCACCGGCGGCTTCAAGATCTGGCGCCGCGAGGTGCTCGAAGGCATCGGCCTCGACGCGATCCGCAGCGACGGATACAGCTTCCAGGTCGAGATGAACTACCGGTGCAAGCAGCTCGGCCACGCGATCGTCGAGCTGCCCATCCACTTCGAGGAACGCGCCGCCGGCTCCAGCAAGATCAGCTTCGCCGTGCAGCTGGAGTCCATGCTCACCCCACTGGCTCTCCGCTTCGGCCGAGCCGGCCGACGATGAGCACCGCGACCGGGTACGCGATCAGCCCGCTGGCCAGGGCGAGAAGGAAGCCGAACCCCCACGCCCACAGCGGCAGCACCTCCACGACCAGCCAGATCACCACCAGCAGAGGCACGGCCACGGCCGCCACGGGCCAGGCGGGCCGCACGCCCACCAGCCGGAGCAGCGGCCAGGCCACCACGGCCGCGACCCAGCGCCCCACCTCCCACGCCTGCTGGAGGTAGCCGAGACATCCGGTGTACTCCCCGCACGAGTCGGAGTCGGGGAAGAGCGCGGTCATGGCCACCGCCCACGCGACAAGGGCGAGAGGCAGGATGATCCCGACCCCGCAGGCTAGAACGACGCGCTTGGCGATCATCTCCGTATGGTGACACGCGCTATACCCGCCTGTGGAGGGCCCGCGGGTACGTCCTGAGGCATGAAGACCATCAACGTCTGCTTCGGCGTCGACGTGGACGCCGTCGCCGGCTGGATCGGCTCGTACGGCGGCCAGGAGTCCCCGAACGACATCCAGCGCGGCGTGTTCGCCGCCGAGGTGGGCACCCCGCGCCTGCTGCGGCTGTTCGAGCGGGAGGGCATCCGGACGAGCTGGTTCCTGCCGGGGCACTCGGCGGAGTCGTTCCCGGAGCAGATGGGCATGGTCGTCGAGGCCGGGCACGACGTCGGCGCGCACGGCTACATGCACGAGAACCCGGTCGCGATGTCGGCCCAGCAGGAGGAGGACGTGCTGGCCCGCAGCCTGGAGGTGCTCGACCGGGTGCTGGGCGTGCGGCCACGCGGCTACGTCGCGCCCTGGTGGGAGATGTCGGAGCGGACGATCGACCTGCTGCTGCGCTACGGCTTCACCTACGACCATTCGCAGTCGTACCACGACTTCCTGCCCTTCTACGCGCGCAAGGGCGAGCAGTGGACCCGCATCGACTATGAGCAGGACGCCTCGACCTGGATGCGGCCGCTCGTCCACGGGCAGGAGGTGAACCTGGTGGAGTTCGCCGCGAGCTGGTATCTCGACGACCTGCCGCCGATGATGTTCATCAAGGCCTCGCCGAACAGCCACGGCTTCGTCAACCCGCGCGACCTCGAACAGCAGTGGCGCGACCAGTTCGACTGGGTCCACCGCGAGCTCGACTACGCGGTCTTCCCCATCACCCTGCACCCCGACGTGAGCGGCCGGCCCCAGGTGCTGCTGATGCTGGAACGGCTCATCGGGCACATCCGTGGCCACGAGGGCGTACGGTTCATGTCGCTGGCCGAGGCCGAGGACGACTTCCGCGCCCGTTTCCCCTTCGACGGCGAGGCCCGCCCGGCGGACGTGCGGTGACCTCCGGGCGCTGGCGGCCGCTGCTCGACGGCGCGCTCGCCGAGGCGGCCACGGTGCGGGGCGGGCGGGTCGTCTCGTACATCCCCGCGCTGGCCAGCGCCGATCCCGGCCTGCTGGCCGTGGCGATGGTCGCCCCGGACGGCGAGGCCGACGCCGCCGGCGACCGGAACGTCTTCTTCCCGCTGATGTCGGCGGCCAAGCCGTTCGTGTACGCGCTCGCGCTGGCCGAGCACGGCTTCGCGAAGGTGCAGGAGCACGTGGGGACCGAGCCCAGCGGAGCCCCGTTCGACTCCACGGTGGTGCGGGGCGGGTCGGGCACCCCGTTCAACGCGATGACCAACATCGGGGCCATCGTCACGACGTCGCTCGTCCGTGGCGGGGTGCTGGAGTTCCTGGGCCGCTGCGCCGGGCGTCCCCTGGAGGTGGACGCCGCCGTGCTCGACAGCCAGCGCCGCACCGGCGACCGCAACAAGGCCCTCGCCTACCTGGCGCACGGCCACGGCTCCCTGGTCGGCGATCCGGCCGAGGCCGTGGACCGCTACTTCACGCAGTGCGCGGCCCGCGTGACGGTGACGGACCTGGCCAGGATGGCCGCCACGCTGGCCGGCGGGGGAAAGCTCCCGGGCACCGGCGAGCGCCTGATCGAGGCGCGGGTGGCCCGTACGGTGCTGGCGGTGATGACGACCTGCGGGATGTACCAGGCGTCGGGGGCCTGGCTGGTGCACGCCGGGCTGCCGGCGAAGAGCGGCGTGTCCGGCTGCCTGGCCGCCGCGCTCCCGGGGCGGCTCGGCATCGCCGCCTACAGCCCGCCGGTGGACGAGCACGGCAACAGCGTGCGCGCGATGGCCGCCTGCGCGTACCTGGCCCAGCGGCTCGACCTCCACCTGCTCGACGTCCCCGGCTGATCAGGATTCGAGAAGCGGTGATCATCGACCGGCGCGTACCTTGAGATCGAAGTGGCGACCGGCTGGAGACCATATGTGCCATCCTTCGTGGACGCGGGCGCTCAACGAGGCGCACCGCCTCGGCGAGCTCGCGCGGCTGCGCCGGGTCCGGGACCGGATCGACCGTGAGTACGCGCGCCCCCTGGACGTCGAGGTGCTGGCCCGCGCGGCGGGCCTGCCGCCCGCGCAGCTCAGCCGCGGCTTCCGCCTCGCCTACGGCCGTTCGCCGGACGACTACCTGATGGCCCGCAGGGTCGACCACGCGGCGGCGCTGCTGCGCCAGGGCGACGTCAGCGTGGCCGAGGCGTGCCGCGCGGTCGGCTGCCCGTCCCCCGCCGCCTTCGCCGCCCGCTTCACCGAACGCCTCGGCGTGCCGCCGCACCGCTACCTGCTCCGGGCCGCGCCCACGGGCACGGGCTAGCGTGGCCGTATGGACCTCACCATTCACACGACCGTCCTGCCGCACGACGACCCGGACGCCTCCCTGGCCTTCTGGCGCGACACGCTCGGCTTCGAGGTGCGCACCGACGTCGGCCAGGGCAGGATGCGCTGGATCACGGTCGGCCCCGCGGGACAGCCCGGCACGTCCGTCCTGCTGGCGCCGCCCGGCGCCGACCCCGGCATCACCGACGACGAGCGCCGGACCATCGCCGAGATGATGGCCAAGGGCACCTACGGCTGGATCATGCTGGCCACCGCCGACCTCGACGGCACCTTCGCGAAGGTGCGGGACGGCGGCGCGGAGGTGGTCCAGGAGCCCACCGAGCAGCCGTACGGCGCCCGCGACTGCGCCTTCCGCGACCCCTCGGGCAACCTGGTCCGCATCCAGGAGCTGCGCTGACCGCCGCCCCCGCCATGCGGGTCACCACGGTCAGCGCCGCCGGGCACCCCGGCCGCCCGAACGAGGACTTCACCGGCGCCGTGCCGGGCGCGGCCGTCCTCATCGACGGCGCCGGCATCCCCGGCGCGGAGTCCGTCTGCCGCCACGGCGTCGCCTGGTACGCGCGCCGCCTCGGCGGCACGCTCCTCGCCCTCCTGACGCCCGAGCCGGGCCCCCCGCCCCTTCCCGCGCTCCTCGCCGAGGCCATCGGGCAGGTGACGGATGCCCACCGCGGCACCTGCGACGTCGCCGACCCCATCAGCCCGTCGGCGACGGTGGCCGTCCTGCGCCTGAACGGCGACCTCGCCGACTACCTGGTGCTCGGCGACTGCTTCCTCGCCCTCGACCTGGCCGGCGCCGCCCCGCTCGTCGTCACCGACCCCCGTGAGGTGGTCGTCAGCGGCTCGTACGAGCCCGCCCTGGAAGCCGCCGCCGACGCCGACGCGTACGGACGGATCCTGCGCGACCTGCGCGCCCGCCGCAACGCGCCCGGCGGCTTCTGGGTGGCCAAGGACGACCCAAGAGCGGCGGACGAGGCCGTCACCGGCAGCGTGCCGATCGCCGGGCTGACCGCCGCCGCCCTGCTCAGCAACGGAGCGGCCCGCTTCGTCGAGCGCTTCCGGCTCGCCGGCTGGCCGGAGGTCATGTCCGTCCTGGCGTCGGCCGGCCCCGCCGGCGTCATCCACGGCGTCCGCCGGGCCGAGGCGTCTCACGGCGTTCCTTCCGACGACGCCACCATCACCCACTGCACCGCCTTCGCAGCGCCCTGACCCCGCCGTCACGCCCGGGCGACAGCCCGCTCAGGCGTTCAGCGCCCTGCGCACGGCCGCCTCCACCAGCTCCCGCACCTCCTGCTCGGTGAAGATGTCCGGCAACGTCAGCCGCTCCACGATGAGCCAGTTCAGCGCCAGGTAGAGGAGCACCACCGAGGTCGAGTCGCCCGGCAGGCCCGAAGCGGCGCGGTAGGCGATGTTGGCGTCGATGTCCTCGCGGATGCGCTTGGTCAGCACTGCCCGCAGCTCAGGACGCCGGGTGGACTCCAGCCGGAGCTCCAGCAGGGCCAGGTAGCCGGAGTTGAAGGCGGAGATGCGGGCCACCAGCTCGTGCATGAGCTCGGCGTAGCGGGTCTCGTCCTGCACGCCCTCCCGGCCCCGGGCGATCGTGGCCTCGTCGGGCAGCAGGCGCTCGTAGATCCGGCCGCCGACCTGGGTGAACAGGTCGTCGCGGTTGGCGAAGTAGTTGGAGGCCGTCCCTGGGGGCACGGCCGCCTCCTTGTCGACGGCGCGGAAGGTCAGCCCCCGCGCTCCCTCCTTGGCCAGCACCTCGATGGCCGCGTCGATCAACGCCAGCCGCCGCTCGGGATTGCTCCGCACTTGACACCACTCCGCCTGTAGTACTACGTTCTGACTACTCCAAGCAGAGTACTACATCGGGAGTCGCTCGATATGCGAAAGCTTGTCTACTACATCGCCGTCTCGCTCGACGGCTACATCGCCGGTCCCGGCCACGAGTTCGACTTCTACCCCGTGTCCGACCAGTTGGCCGCCTGGATCAACGACCGTTACCCCGAGACCGTCCCCACCCATGTCCGCGGGCCGGCCGGCCTCGACGGCGTGCCCAACCAGGTCTTCGACACCGTGGTGATGGGCCGCGGCACCTACGAGCCGGCCCTGGGCGTCACCACCAGCCCGTACGCCCACCTGCGCCAGTACGTCGTCTCCAGCACGCTGACGATCGACGACCCCACCGTCCAGGTGGAGAAGGGCGACCCCGTCGAGCTCGTACGGCGGTTGAAGTCCGAGGACACCGGCAAGGACATCTACCTCTGCGGCGGCGGCAGACTGGCCGCCTCCCTGCTCCCGGAGATCGACGAGATCATCCTCAAGAGCTACCCCGTGGTGGCGGGCAACGGCATCCCCGTGTTCTCCGGAACGTTCCGCCCCACCCTGTTCACCCCCACCAGGCGCGAGTCCTTCGACAACGGCGCCCAGATCACCTGGCTCACCAGGGCCTGACCCCCACAAGGAGGAACATGCACATCAAACTCCCCCTCTCGCTCACCCCGAAGCGCGACACCGAACCACCGGCGCGCGACCCCAGACCCACGACGCGCGACCTCAAGCCCACCCACCGCACGAACCTCTCCCGCCGCCCGACCGCCGCCCCGCGCCGCACCGGCTACTGACCTCCGGCATAGCGGCCGGCCACCGCGACGGCGCGATCGTGCAGGTAGTCACGCAACCACTGCGGGGCCAGAACCTCCGCGTACGTGGCCAGCTGCCACAAAGCCCATCGGGCGTGCCGGTGGTCCTGGAAGGACACCTCCATCCGTAACCGGCCGTCCGCGCCCGTTTCCTCGGTGATGACGGCCAGCGCGGTGCCGACCAGGTCCTCCCGCCGCGCCGGGTCCACCCGTACCAGCACGGTGACCTGGTCCCCACCGGTACGGAACCGCGTGCTGCGCTCCTGCCAGGCCCGGTCGAGATCGACCCGGTCCGGCCGCTGCGCGGGCTCGGCGAGCTCCCTGGCGGCCAGGATCCTGGACAGCCGGTAGGTGCGGTCCTCCCCCGACCGCGTGGCCAGCAGGTAACCCCGGTCGCGTACGGTGACCAGGCCCACCGGGTCCACCGTGCGCCACTCCGGCGCCCGGCCCTCGGCCGCGTAGTGAATGTCCAGCTTGTGCCCGGCGAACACCGCCCGCAGGACCTCGGCCGCCACGACGCCGGGCACCTCCTCATCGGTCACCCGGCGCGAGAGGAGGTCGATCTCCGGCTCGATGAGCAGGCGCTCGGCCGCGCCGGCCGCGGTGTCCCGATAACTGTCGGGCAACGCGTCCACCACCTTGAGCATCGCCGAGGCGAGCGCCGAGCCGAGACCGAACGCCTGCGCGCCCCTCCTCGACCCGGCGACCAGCAGGGCAAGGGCCTCGTCGTGGTTCAGCCCGGTGAGCTCGGTACGGAAGCCGGGCAACAACGCGAAACCGCCGTGCCTGCCGCGTTCGGCGTAGACCGGGACGCCGGCCGCGGACAGCGCCTCGATGTCGCGCAGCACCGTACGGGTGGACACCTCCAGCTCGCGGGCCAGCGCGGTCGCGGACAGCCGGCCGTACTGCCGCAGCAGGAGCACCAGCGAGACCAACCGGTCGGCACGCACTCAAGAACATTACCGAAATACACGACACAGGATGTCGTGCTTTGTTTGCGAGGCTCATCCCCGCGCCCGAAACGTGCGGGCGTGATGTCGACGAACCGAATGGAGCTGATGTGGCGATGGAGCGTACGGCGGTCAACCCGTGGCCTTGGTCCCTTGAGCTGGGCTACAACCAGGGCGAAGTCGTCTCCGGGCACACCCGGACCCTCTACTGCTCCGGGCAGACCGCGATGAACGGCGACGGCAAGCCCCAGCACGCCGACGACATGGCGGCACAGCTGGCGCTGAGCCTCGACAACCTGGAGGCCGTGCTCGGCGAGGCCGGCATGTCCCTCGCGAACCTCGTCCGGCTCAACGTTTACACCACGGACGTCGACCGGCTCTTCGAGCACTACGGCGTGCTGGCGGCCCGGTTGGGCGGCGCCGGGGTGGCCCCGTCCACCACGATGCTCGGAGTGACCCGGCTCGCGATCCCCGACCTGATGGTCGAGCTTGAGGGCACCGCCGTCGCGTAACGTGCCCCGAACTTCTCGGGATGGCCGTACATCTCATCATTCATGATCAGAAAGACGATGATCGTGGCGCTGGCGCTCGGCTCGGTCCTGGCGGGAACGAGCGCCGCCCACGCCACCACCCCCCGGATTCCCAAGAACTTCCTGCTGACCGAGCGGGCAGCCGCCAAGGGGCCGGTCGTCGAGGGCGAGGAGTGGTGGGAGATCAGCGACAGCCTGTCCCGGCAGCTCGAGTTCAACCCCTGCCGCTCGAAGGCGAAGCCCCGCGACGGCCGGGTGGCGATGCGCACCATCACCTTCACCACCAGCGCACCGTCGGGCACCAGCGAACAACTCGTCCTGTACAGGAACGCCGCGGCCGCCCAGACCGCCTTCCGCAAGCTCCGGGCCGACCTGGCCAGGTGCTCGAAGCCTGCGGTGGTGAAGCGCGACCGGTCCGGCTACGTGGGCAAGCCGTTGCACCTCGGTGACGAGGCCCTGTCGGTGACGGGTTACGAGTACGCCGCGAGCGGCAGGCGGCTGTCCCAGTCCGACGATCTGGCGGTCGTCGGACGCCAGGGCGCCGCCCTGTTCCTCTACACCGCCATCGCCAGGGGCAGCGGAGCGAAGAAGGAGATCACCGGTCAGGCCAGGAAGATGGCGAGGAAGGTCTGCGGACTTCCTGGGGTGTGCGGCAGGAAGACCGCCTCGGGCTGACGCGGGCGGGCGACCGCCGCTACCCGGCGGCGGGCCGCTCGTGGCCGCCACGGGCGAGCGCGACGATCTTCTCCAGCGCCGCCGCGTGCCGTACGAACGCCTCCCGGCCCTGCGAAGTGAGCCGCACGAACGTACGGCGCGCCCGTTTATCCTGACTTTTCCGCACATCGACGTATCCGGCGCCGGCGAGCGCGGAGACCTGTTTGGACAGGGCCGAGTCGCTGGTGCCGATCGAGTCCCGGAGGAAGCCGAACTCCACCCAGTCGGCCGGCGCCAGCACCGCCACGATCGACAGCCTGGCCGGTACGTGCAGGAACTCGTCGAACTGCGAATCCATCAGCTCCGCCCGCCGCTCTGCCTGACGAGCGACCTCATGACGCGGCGGTTGACGGGCGTGGCCGCGACGTAGGCGAGGGCCGCCAGGACGGCGCCGGCCATGGCCTGCGACATCAGACCGTGCGCGGGCGCGTCGAAGAGCGCGAAGGCGAGAATGCGCCCGGCGACGAAGACCATGAAGATGCCGATCAGCACCATCACGTGGTAGCTCGCCTCCCGGAAGGTGGGCTGCCTCCGGACCGCGGCCCGGTATTCGTAGAGGACGCCAACCCCCACGAACAGGCCGAACCCGACCGCCAGCCCGATGAACTGCCACGGCGATCTCAGATCGATCAGGGCGAAGTTGATGAAGAGGCCGAGCGCGACGACGATCACGCGGGGCATCGCGAAGCTGCGGCGGACGATCTCGTTCCTGGTCGTGTCCTGGAGCCGGCGGATGTCGTCGAGCGCGGACTGGGCGTCATGGGGGTTCAAAGGCCACCTCCGAGGTCGGCATGACTACTTTCCCACAAGGAAAGTAGCACGTGTTTTCCTCTGAGGAAAGTCGTCGCGCGAGGCGCGCTCCCCACGGCCCGAGGGGAGCGCGCGAACGCGGATCAGCTGCCGGGCGGCGGCGTGGCGTCGCCGATGTGGTCGGCCGAACGATCCGCCACGACCTCGCACGGCTGGATCGGCCCGGTCGTCAGCCGCCCCATGAACTGCCAGGCGACCCCGGGACGCGCCGCCGAGGGCGTGACCGAGCTCTCCATGACCTCGATCATCGCGATCTGGCCCTGCTTGATGTGGCGGGGATAGATGGTGATGCCGTTCTGCGGGCGAATCGCCTGGTAGGAGACCGCGCCCGCGTCGTCCCCCTTGACGAACGGCGCCCGGACGTTCCCGCAGCGCTTGCCGAGAGGCAGGTAGGTGATGTCAGCCTCCACACCCCACTCGCCCAGCTCCTCCTCGACCTGCTCGGGGTCCCGGAAGTCGTAGACCTTGAGGTTGATCGATCCGTCCTGGTTCTTCGTCAGGGCGTACGCCGGCTTGGCGGTGCCGACCAGAGAAGGCACGGCCACGCCCGCCGCGACGGCCGCCGCCACGGCAGCGCCCACCGCCAGCCGCCGCCCGCTCAGGAACGGCCGTCCCAGCCGGGTCTGCCCACTGAACGGAAGCAGCCTTCCCCAGCGCCGATCGCGCGGCCCCGCGGCCGCCTCCTGAGTGAGCCGGAGCCGCTGCCGAGCCAGGGAGTGCGGCGGCTCGTGCTCCAGCTCCTTGATGAGCGTCTTCAGTTCATCCATGACCGTGCTCCTCCAACGGGTTGACCCCACCCAGGGTGTGGCGGACCTTGCGCCGGGCCCGATTGAGTCGTGACTTGACCGTGCCGACCGGTATGCCGAGCGCGCGGGCCGCTTCCTCGTACGTCATGTCGCTCCAGGCGACCAGCAGCAGAACGTCCCGGTCGCCGCGTGACAGCAGCGCGAGCGCGTTCAGCAGAACTGTCCGCGACCCTTGAGCGGTCAGCTCACGGGTGATCGCCTCTTCCGGCCCTTCGACGGGCTGGGCCGGGCTCTGCCGCTCCAGCGCGCGGTAGCGGCTGACCTCGGTCCTACGGTGACCGGTGATGAGCTTGGTCGCGATGCCCAGCAGCCAGGGCCGGGCATCGCGGTAGGAGACGTCGTACGCGTCGCGCCTGCGGAACGCGATCAGGAACGTCTCCCCGACGAGGTCCTCGGCGAGCTCCGGACCGAGCCGGAAGGAGATGTACCTGTAGAGCGTCCCGGCGTAGCGGTCGAACAGGGCGGCGAACGTCTCCGGATCATCCAGGGAACGCGCGATGATCTCGGAGTCCACCACCACTGGTGACGTGTCGGTCACCATAGACGATCTGTCTTCAACACTGGACCCCCTTCGAGATGTCACCTGTGTCTTGTCACAGGAGCCTCGAATGTTCACGCACCCGCCTACGGCGCCGGCCGCGACCGGATCACTCGCGGTCCACGCCGCCGAACTCGGCAGGGACGAGCTCGCAGGGCGCGACCGCCCCGCGGATCACTCCGACACTGCCTCCGTTGCTCTTGGCCGGGTCGCCGTCGGCCGAGTGCATGACGACGACGAGCGTCTCGTCCGGCCCGAAGTCCTTCGGATCGATCCAGAAGTCGGGGCCGTCCAGCCGCCTGAGCGGCATCCGTTGCGGCTGGGGCACGATCTCCCCCCGCGGCTCGCGGCAGGTCTGCCCGTAGGGGACGTAATCGATCACCGCGCGCACGCCCTCCTCCCGCAGCCTCCTCTCCAGCTCCTTGGGCCTGACGAACTCGTTGATCCGCACGGTGACGGTCCCGTCGGGATTCCTGACGACCGCGAACGCCGGCGTCTCCGACACCAGCGGCACGGCGACCATCACCACCGCGACCACCGCCGCGGCCAGCCCCGCCGCAGCCACCAGCCGGCGCGTTGTCGGCCGGGGCGCCGGCCGGGACTCCCAGGAGACGACCGTGGCGGCCTCCGCACGCAGTTCCTGAAGCAGCTTGTCCCTGAACGACACCACCATCACAGTCCTTCCGTCACGAGAGCCGCCGCCGCCACTCCAGGCACCTTCCGCAGAGCCCGCCGGGCGCGATGCAGCCGCACCCTGGCCGTCCCGACCCTGATCCCCAGCGCCTGGGCCGCCTCCGCCACCGTCAACTGGTCGATGACCACGAGCTCCAGCAACGCCCGCTCCCCCTCCGGCAGGTCGGCCATGGCCGACAGCGCCCGGCGGGCGGGCTCCTCGGCGTCGATGCGGTCCGTCAGATCGGCGATGTCGTCACCGTCCAGCAGCCGGCGCGCGACGATCCGTTCGACGGCCCGCGCCTCGCGCTCGCTCCGGCGTCGCTGGGCCAGCAGCACGTTACGCGCCACCCCGTACAGCCACCCGGTCTCGCTGCCTCGTCCCGGCCGGTAGGTGTGCCGGGAGTGCAGCGCCGCAAGAAATATCTCCGCCGTGAGGTCGGCCACCGCGTGCGGATCGGCTGTCCGCCGCGCGACGAACCGCCATCAGGTCGAAGTGCCGCAGGTAGAAGTCCTCGAAAGCCTGCGTCCGCGTTAACGGGTCCGCCGGTTCTTCCTGTTCGGGCCGCACGAGCTGGGCTCCCTTCGGTCAACAGTGCTTACACCCTGTACTTGACCGAAGCCCCCGATGCATTACGAGACAGGCACCGGGTGATCGGGCACGATGTGCGGGTGACGCAGACTTCGCCGACCATTTGGCGGGGCAAGACCTGCTGGTACGTCGCCGCGTACGTGGCCATGATCGCGGTGACGGGCAGCGCGGCCGTCCTGCTCGCAGAGCTCAATCTCGACGTGGGGCAGAGCATGTGGCCCGACGCGCAACCTGAGGACCAGATGGTGGCGAAGTGGCGTACCGCCGCCGTCCTGGCCTACACCTCCGGCAGTGCCGTCGGGCACGTGTGCGCCCTGGTGGCCGGCCTGCTGGCCGCACGATGGGCCAGGGACAAGACGTGGCGGACCGGCCTCGTCATGGCTGCCCTCGCCGGGGCCGGGCTGGGCCTGGCGGACCTGGCGGCGGCATCGTGGAAGGCGACTCCCCTCCTGCACGAGTTCGCAACCTCACCTGTCCTGACGGACAACGACGGCACGCAGATCGTCGACACCGGGCTGCAGCATCATGGCTGCGTACCGGTCGCCATGGCCGTGGTCTTCGCGACGCTCCTGATCGTCGCGAGCATTGGGTTCGCCGTCGCTCATTTGAGACCGCTCTACAAATCCTCCTTGATAGTGGCATCTCTCGCGCTCGTACCTGTCGCCCATTTCTTCATACCGGCCGTCGCGCTGATCACATCGGCATAAGAATCCCTTAGTGCGCACATGTACCATTTGCTTCCCTTCGCAGCATATATCGCACATCACCTCCATTAAGATAAATTTATCCGCCACGCTCTCCAAGTGGCGAAAACAATGCAATTCCTCCGTTGTTTGAGCCCTTCCCGCTCGCGGGAGGATATCGATGCCACAGAAAACTAGTCTGTGTCCTTACGGGGGAATTCCATGCTTTCAAAGACTCTGCTCGCCTGCGGCCTGGGCAGCATCGCGCTCGCCTGCGCGCTGCCAACGCCCACCTGGGCGCTGGACGGCAGCCACACGAGCGAGACCAACGTTCGCTGCGGACAGGTCATCTACAGATCCATCAAGCTCGCCAACGACCTGCACAACTGCGGCGGCAACGGGCTCGAAGTCGGCGCGTCCAACATCACCATCGATCTCAACGGCCACACCATCGACGGCTCCGGGACCGCCAGCGGGATCGACAACACCTCGGAAGGGCTGTCCCGCACCGGTCACTCCCGGGTGACGATCAAGAACGGCACCGTCACCGGCTTCGCGAGCGGGGTCAGCCTCGCGAACGGGGCCGACCGCAACCTCGTCCAGCGCATCCTCGCCACCGCCAACGGCGGCGCCGGGATCTCCGCTCGAAACGTGGACCGCCCATACATCAGCGACAGCGCCGCCATCGGCGACCTCGTCGGGTTCAGGCTCGACTCCGTCACCAACGCGCACATCGAACGCAGCACCGCCCTGAACAACACCGGAAACGGGATCCTGCTCACAGGAACAAGCAGAGGGACCGTGCTGCACCGCAACAGCGTGGTGAACAACAACGGCGACGGCATCCTCGTCACGGCCACCGTGACCGGCACCCGCATCGACAACAACGACGCCAACGGCAACGGCACCCGCATCCCCAGGGAAGACGGCATCGACGTCGACGCCACCGATGCGGCCACCGTGATCAGGGACAACCGCGCCCGCAACAACGGCGACTACGGCATCGAAGCCACACCGGGCGTCACCGACGGTGGCGGCAACCGGGCCAGCGGCAACGGCAACTCGGCCCAGTGCCTCAACATCACCTGCACTCCCTGAACCGAGAAGAGTGACAGACCGGCGCGGGTTCCCCGCCCTTTGACGGGGCGGGGGATCCGACGTCGGCTCATTGTGTGTGGGCACCCAAGTCCCACATCCGCACCACGCCATGACGACACCACGCCTTCAAGCTCAATCGGGCAGAAGGGTCCCCCGCCGTGCCCGGCGCGTGGCGGCCAGACCTCCGGCCAGGCCGCTGACGGCGCAGACCAGCACCAACCCGGCGTACTGCGGCAGAGAGTAGGCGAACCACGGCTCGCCGGTCGCCGCCTTCCCGAGCATGGTGAGCGAAGCAGCGGCGATGCCCGTTCCGAGCACCGTACCGACGCACGTCACGATCAATGTCTCCCAGCACACCGCTCTCGCGAGCTGCCGCGGCTTGGTCCCACTGTGCGCAACAGCCGGATCTCCCCGGCGCGTTCGGCCTGACCTCCGGCCTGCCGAGCAGAGCGCGGGCGATCGCCACCCGCTGCTGCTGGCCGCCGGACAACTGCGCCGGGCGATGCCCCTCACGCCCTGCCAGTCCAACCCGGTGCAGCAACTCACGCACCCGCGACGGTTCCGGCCGGCGCCTGGCCAGGCTGCTGGGCAGGATCACGTTCTGCCAGGCGGTCAGCGACGGCACCAGGTTGAACGCCTGAAAGACGACGCCGACCCGGTCGCGGCGCAGCACCGCCAGTTCCTTCTCCCCGAAGCGGGTGATGTCCTCTCCGCCGATATGGACCGCCCCTGAATCCGGCCGGTCCAGCCCCGACGCGCACTGCAGCAGCGTGCTCTTGCCCGCCCCTGACGGACCATCACCGCGGTGAAACTGCCGCGCGAGAACCCGACGCTGACCCGCCGGAGCGCGGCCACCTCGGTGGCGCCTTTCCCATATGTCCTGGTCACTTCCTCAAGGAGGACCACATGATCAACAGCGTGCCGGAATGCCTGCGCCCCGCCCATCCGGCGTCTCCCTGGCCCACCCCTGAAACTCACCGCTCACCCCTGACACTCCACTGCCCGGAAGCAGAGGCAGCCTCTCAGCAGTAGTGCTTTGCTCGTGCCACGAACTCGGCGGAGGAAAGCGGCACATCGACGCCGTCGGGCTGCTCGCCGCTGTGATCCTGGACAAGGATGCGGCCCGCCGTCGGTTTCGTCTTGTACGCGGTTGTGAAGGAGACGCGGAACGTTCCCCCAGGCTTCTTGGCGTTGTACGCGCTTGCAACGTACTTACGACCTGGCTGGAAATTGAGATCGCCTTCGACAAGAGACCAGCCCAGCGGAATCTTCTCCAAGTCCAGGAAGACCGGCGATCCGGATAACTTCGGGGCTTTTAGTTCAGCCTGGTCCTCAAGCCGATCATTGACCCTCTGGTAGACGACCACCCGGTCCGGGGGCTGCTGGCACCAGGCCACGACCAGTGTCAACCGTCCTTCGGCGTTGACCGTGATGCCGGTCAGCCCGGTCAACGCCGGGCTGGTCGGAACGCAGCCCATCAGCGCGGCAAGCGCGAGAGCGCCCAGGCCATACCGGAGGGGGAGCTTGAAGTCACGCGTTCTCACTGATCGCACATCCCTCGTCTGAGTGCCATGGGGCGCCTCCCGAATCGACGTTTTCTGCCCAATGAGATGCGTTGAGCGCGAAGATCGTTCGCCTGACATGGGCGTCCGCGCCATCCTTCAGGATGTTCTTTCGGCCTGGACTGAGAGCGGAGACGGCCGGCCAGCGCCGGGAAGGCCGTCACCGAGACCGTCTACCGACACCAGATCCGCCCCGTGATCCGAACCGGCGCGCCGCCCATGGACCGCATCTTCGATGACCTCACGAACGCCCAGGGCTCCCTTGATCTTGTGACAAGATCGCTGGATGCTGCGACTCACCGATTTCATCATCGACTGCCCGGACACGATGAAGCTGGCGGCCTTCTACTCCGAGGTGACGGGCCGCCCGATCAAGGAAGGCAGCCACGAGCACTGGGCCGGCATCAAGTTCGGCGAGATTGAGCTGGCCTTCATCCGGGTGGATGACTACCGCGCTCCGCAGTGGCCCGACAGCGAGCACCCCAAGCAGTTCCACCTCGACTTCGAAGTGGACGACATCGAGTCCGAGCAGCGCCGCGTCCTCGGCCTCGGCGCGACGCTGCAGCAGGACTTCATCGGCCCTGAAGGCTACGGCTGGCGGGTCTACACCGACCCGATCGGCCACCCCTTCTGCCTGTGCCGCAACAAGGGCGTCACCTGGACCGACGAGGGCCCGGTCTGGCCCTAGCAGCCCACACCGTACGTCACTGAGAAGATCAAAAAGGCCACTTCCGATCACTGGAAGTGGCCTTTGACCTAGGTGGAGATGAGGGGATTCGAACCCCTGACCCCTTCGATGCGAAGCCACTTGCCCAATGCGCTCAACACCAGACAAGCGCCATCTGACCAGCGAGGGACTCCTCAACCGTTTCGGAACGTCCGAGAGCGTCCACCGCGATTGTCACCCACTTCGTCACTCACTCGACGTCGTGACCCCCTTCTTCTCTCCAGGCTTGATCCTGTTCGAGTACGGACCGAGCACCATGGACACGGCACCAACGACAAGCGGCGCCTCCCCACCATGGCCAGTCACTATGAGTACCGTTACAAGGGCTGCGACTACGGCAGCTATGACGAGTGGCCCACTTCCAAGCGGTAGTGTTTGCATCGAGTACTCCTTGACGGATGCTCACGCCCGCCACAGGAGAGCTTGCAGGCACCTGTGGCGGGACTATTTCAGGGCACGATGCTACAGCCGAGAGATTGCGCGAGAAGCAGGTACCGGCACAAGCTAGATGCTGTTATCTAAATAACAGAGGCGAGTAAATAACCTGTAGTATGCGCAGGTAGAGCAACGGATTGCGGCTTCCGGCACTCAAACCGCAGGTGAGAGAGCAGTCGCCTCAAATACACATCGGACTCGCCAGACATAACCAACTTGCAAATAGCGAGTGCAACAGTTTAATAACGGCAGTGCATTCGTCCTCATGTCTACGGCCCAAGGGCTTCACTCCTGATCACCTCGTACGCCGTCGACTCACCGCGTAGCGGCAGCGGGCCGGGGACGGAGTGTCAAGCTCGGCTTCGCGTGTACGATCACCGGTCGCCGTTCCTCGATCATGCGTTGCCCTGCGGTCAGAGCCGGGCTTGATACGGAGGAGCCGGTCTGCTGGGCTTGCCTGAGTCGATGGTGTGCGAGGTGATCAGCCCCCAGCCACCCATCTACGTGCAGGTCCGTGTGGCGATCACCTCGGTGCCGGAGTGCTCCCGCCGGAGGCATGCTTTGACCTCGTCGGCTCAGTCCGGGAGTCGGCATCTCGCTTGGTGCTGGTGGACCTCCTGCACGTCTTCTGCGCGCGTTCGTTGGTGCGGCGGGGTGGCCGGGCGGGACCGGCCCGGAGAGGCCGCACGCCCGCCCGGACCGCCCGGCCGCCCGCCGCCCATCGGGCGGCGGCTTGATGACGTAGGGAAGGTTTGAATCATGCACCGCCCTGCAAGCTTGCCGATCTTGCTCTGCTACTGCTGCTCGATCAGTTCGGCGATGCTGCCGGTCACCGCATCGGCTCCCGCCTGCGTGAGCCTGTCGGCCTTTCCTGGTGCCTTGGCATAGGCGATGCTGCGGGTTCCGGCGTGGCGCGCGGCCTGCATGTCGAAGTCGGAATCCCCGATCAGCACGGCCCGGTTCGGTTCGACGCCCAGCGCCTTGCATGCCCACAGCACTGACTGCGGGTGTGGCTTCATCTGCTCCGGCGCCCCGATCGGTCGCCCGGAAACCGCGGTGACCCACTCGCCCAAGTCGGCCAGAGCAAGGAACGTCTCGATGGCGGGTGCGGAGTTGTTGCTCACGATGGCGACCGGCTTGCCGGCCTCTGCGCACGCTTCGAGAAAGTCGCGGACGCCGGGTGTGATCTCGGCGCTAGTTGCGGCCTCGACCTCGTTGCCCATGAGGGCGGTCTCCACCTTGTCGACCAGTTCCGGTGCGATGTCGGCGGTACGGCGTAGCACCTTGAGCGGGTCGTCCAGCGCCTCGACATCCTCCGGAAGTTCCGCGCCCTCCTTGACGAGCGCTTGCTTGAGTCGGGCCGCGACCACGGGCGCGGGCAGTCCGGCGAAGATGCTGCACACGGGGCCGTCGAAGTCGAGCAGGATGGCGTGGGCCTGGCGGACGAGTTCGGCGGCGCTGGTCATAGGTCGATCTCGCGGCTGATGGTGGTCCACATGCTGTCGAACCAGCGGCGGGTCTCGGTGACGTACTGCGAGGCCATCGAGGTGGGGTCTTCGGTGATCTCGTAGTGGAAGAGCAGGGCGTCCTTGCCCATGACGTCGTACAGCTCGTGGGGTTCGCCCTTGATGCGGACGGTGTGCTTGACGACGGGGTAGAAGCCGAAGAACACCCGCTGGCGGTTGATCACGTAGAACTTGAACGCGGGTGCGGTCTGGTGGACGCGTACCTGCACGGCGGCGGTCTTGACCAGGCCGAGGTCCGCCAGTTCGTGTACGGCGTCGGCGATGGCCTGGACGCTGCGCTGCTGGATGCGCAGGGCGCGGGTGCGGATCACCGGGTCGTCGCTCAGGTCCTCCGCGCGGCAGGGCAGGGACATGGGGTGTTCCATGTCGGGGACCAGGATGCGGATGGCGATGGACTCGGGGGTGAGCCGTCCGAGGCGGATCTTGTCAAGAGGTTCTTGAAGCATCCCGTTGAGGGTCTCGCCGGAGAAGCCGGCGAAGTCGATGGAGACGTTCGGCTCCTCGAAGGCCCGCTCGACGTGGGGGCGCAGCTCGACCGGCCGTTCGGTGCGTTCGCGGACGAAGACGCCGCTGCCTTGGCGGGAGACGACCAGGCCCTCGTCACGTAGCAGGCGGATGGCCTGCTGGACGGTCATGCGCGCCACGCCGTACGTCTTCGCCAGGTCGTGGCCTGAGGGGAGCTTCTCGCCCGGCTCGAACTTCTTGGTGAGGATCGCGGCGCGCAAGGCGTTGGCGACCTGCTGGTACGGCGGGCGGGGGTCGTCAGGATCGAGACTCATCACGCAAAACAGCCTAGTTCTCCTAGGTTGCCTAGTCCAGTTACTCGCAGATGCTTGACATGGCTAGCCATGCTGGGCAACATGATTCTCGTCAGCAAGATGCCTAGCCAAGTTAGGCAACCTTCAAAGGAGATCATCATGCGTAACATCCCCGTCGACATCACCGGCCTGGCCTTCATCGTCGCAGGTGAGCCCGAGCCGAAGATCGTCGACCGCGCCACCGGCGAGGTCAAGCGAGACGCCGAGGGCCGCGAGCTCTACACCATCCCGCTGCTGCCCAAGCCGAACGACGACCGGCGCAACCCGGTGATCGTGGTGACGTTCCCCAGCGCGACGTTCCCGCAGATCCCCGAGGGCGTGCAGGTCCGCCCGGTCGGCCTAGCGGCCTTCTTCTGGTCCATGAACGGCCGCTCCGGCCTCGGCTTTCGCGCCGAGACCATCGCCCCGGCCACCGCAGCGAAGGCGGCCTGACCGCTGCACCGGCTCCCAAGGGCGGGCGTACCGCCTGCCGGCCAATCGCCCGCCCCTGGGAGCCGATCTCTCGCGGTACAAAAGGAACGTTCCAAACATGTCCGACTGGCTGATCCCGCTGACCGTGATCCTCGTCGCGGTCTGCACGGTCCTGGTGGTGTGGCACGCGCTGCACCCCGTCTCCTTCTGGCTCTGCGTCGGCTACCCCCTCAAGACCGCACACGTGTACGCCACCTGGGGCAACGTCGCCCTCGGCTGCACCCTGACCCGCAAACGGCGCCGCTGGCGCTACACCTTCGACGGCCTGCCGGTCGTCGGCCACGCCACCATCTCACTCGCACAACGGCGGAAGGTCCGCCGGGTGCAGATCGACAAGCCGCCCCGGCTCGGCCTCATCCGTCCGCACCGCCTCGGCTTCCGGGTGAACGTGACGCTCATGGACGGCCAGACGCCGGACGACTACACCGCCCGCCTGTCCAACCTCGCACATGCCTGGCGGGTCCACTCCGTCCGGCTCGTCAGCTCTCGGCCGGGCCGGGTGACACTGCTGGCCACCCGTGGTGATCCGCTGTCCGAGATCCGAATCCCGCTGTTGTCGGAAGGGCTGCTGAGGGTGCGGGTCGGGCTGCTGGAGACCGGCGTGCCGTGGCTGGTCGACTTCCGTACGGTGCCGCACTGGCTCATCACCGGCGCGACCCAGTCCGGCAAGTCCACCCTGCTCAACGCCCTGATCACCGGCCTCTCCGCGCAACCGGTCGCGCTGGTCGGTTTCGACCTCAAGGGCGGCGTGGAGCTGACCGCCTACGGGGCGCGCCTGTCGGCCATCGCGACCGAACGGGCCGAATGCGTCGGCCTGCTCAACGACCTGATCTGCCTGGTCAAGACCCGCATGGCCCTGTGCCGGGCGAATAAGGCGCGCAACGTCTGGAAGCTGCCCGAAGACTTGCGGCCGACACCGGTCGTAGTCCTGGTGGACGAGGTGGCCGAGCTGTTCCTGATGGCCCACAAGGGCGAGAAGGACGAGATCGCCACCACCGCCACCGCGCTCCTCAGACTGGCCCAGCTCGGCCGGGCGTTCGGGGTCTACCTGGTGGTGTGCGGGCAACGGGTCGGCTCCGACCTCGGCCCCGGCGTCACCGCCCTGCGCTCCCAGCTCTCCGGCCGGATCTGCCACCGGGTCAACGACCCGGAGACCGCCACCATGACCCTCGGCGACACTGACCCGGCCGCCCTCGACGCGGCCCGCCAGATCCCCGCCAGCATGCCCGGAACCGCCATCGTGGTCAGCGATGACGGCCGCTGGTATCGCGCCCGCTCCGTCTACGTCAGCGAAGAAGCGGCCGAAGCCGCCGCCTCCCAACATGCCCAGCTCGCGCCCGCCTGGGCCGACCTGCTCACCGGCGCCGACACCGTGACCGTCACGGACGCCGAACTGGAAGCCCTCGCCCGCGAAGGCGAACCCACCTGACCCCTTCACCCACCGGCCGGCGCGGGCCTCATCGCGCCAGGTCCCTACCCGCCCCATGCCCGAACCCGAAAGGAGGTGCCCTCATGGGACGCATCCGCGCCCGCCTGCTCGACACCGGCCCCATCGTCGTCCTGGCGGTCATCGCCGCTGTCGGGTCCTTCACTCACATCAGCAACCTGGCCAACCGCCACGGGCAGCACGGCTGGCAGTCCTGGGCGGTCGCCGTGTGCATCGACCTGATGTGCGTCATGGCCGCCCGCGAACTCCAGCGCGACAAACGCACCGGCCGCCGCCGCCACGGCCCGCTCTCCTGGCCGGCACTTGTGCTGACCAGCGGCATCGTCCTGACCCTGGCCGCCAACCTGGCCACCGCTCACCCGAGCGTGTGGGGCTGGATCACCGCCGCCACACCCGCCGTCGCCTTCCTTGTCGCGGTCTCCATGCTGGAGCGCCGCGCCTCCCACCGATCCACGTCGAGCCACGCACCCGGACCGATGGACGACGAACAGCCCGGCCCCGCCGAAGCCGTGGCGGCCGTCGAGGTGCCACAGCTAGACCCGGCCCCGCTGACCGCTCCCGGTCCTGCCGAATCAGCGGCGGTCGAGTCCGGTCCGTCGCCCGCGCTGCTCGCCTACGCCCGCCGCCTGGCCGACGACCACCACGCCACCCACCAACGGCCCATCACCGGTGACCTGCTCGCCACCCGCATGCACGTCTCGCCCGACCTAGCCGCCGACCTGCTTACCCACCTCCGGAAGGAACCCGTCGCATGACTCACGAACTGACGCTCCCCCACCTGATCGACGCCGCCCGCGCCTGGGCGCGAGGCTCCTTCGCCCTGGAGGCCGCCGTCGAACTGCTCATCCACCACGGCGTGTGGCTCCAGCGACGGGAGTTCCACCGCTACGCCATGGACTACATCACCGCCACGTACAACCGCGTCCCGTTCGTGATCATCGACTGGCAGTCCGCTCACCACGCCCTCTCCCGGGGCCGCATGCCCTGCTCCCGCAGCGAGGCCGCCGTCCTGCGCATCGCCCTGTCGATCGCCGACGCGTTGCCGGTCGAACTCGGCCCCACCATCACCGGCCTGGACTCCATCAACTTCGTCCGCGTCCTGGCCGCGATGAACCACGCCCACGGCGACCGCACCGCCTGGACCTCCATGAGAGGAGACACCACGTCGTGAAGCGGCTCTACTGCCGCCGCTGCCTCGGCTTCGGCACCATCACCGCCTATCGCAGCCAGCCTCAGCCCACCGGCCAGACATGGATCATCGAGGTCTCGGAGACCTGCCCGACCTGCCGAGGAAAGGGCACCCGGTGATCTCCGAGCACCCTCCCACCCGATCATGACCCGCTTGCCGTGCCCGTTCTGCGCCTGCTGCGCCCGGTACGGCTGCGACTTCGACGGCGACCCGCCCGACTGCGACACCACCACACCCGACGAGCCATGCCCCTGCACCCGCCAAGGAGGTGAACCCGAATCATCCAGTTCTACGCCTGCGCCACCTGCAACGGCACCGGCCTTCACGACGACGACACCTGCCGCGACTGCTCTGGCACCGGCATCGACCTCGACAGCCGCGACTAGCTCCGGCAACGCCACCACGGGACGGCTCAAGCCTGGCAGCCCGCCGTCCCTGTGGGGCGTCACCCTCCGCACTCAACGAAGGAACTCCAGTATGCGCGACCGGCCCTGTCCGGAATGCGACGGCCACGGCTCCGTCCGCGTCCGCTCGCCCCGTACCCACCAACTGTTCGTCATCTACTGCCCGTGCTGCGAAGGCAGCGGAGAGGAGGCTCAGTGACCGAAGCACCCGCCCAGCTCAGCGACCTCATTGGTTCGGCCATTCGGGACCTGGCCCGCCACTCCAACCAGGACGTCACCCGCTGGCTTCACCAGGTCGACCGGCTCCGCGGCTGCACCGACCCGATCCGCCTCACCGGCGAATCCACCACCCTGAACAGCACCACCGGCGAACTCCTGCACACCTTCACCACCCGCGACCAACCACACGGCCAACTCCTGATCCGCTGCGGCAACCGCCGCGCCTCCCGCTGCCCGGCCTGCGCCGAGACCTACCGCCAAGACACCTTCCACCTCATCCGCGCGGGCCTGCTCGGCGGAGACAAGGGCGTCCCGGAGATCGTCCGCACCCACCCACGCGTCCTCGCCACACTCACCGCCCCGTCCTTCGGCCCCGTTCACCGAGGCCCCGACAAGGACGGCACGCTCAACCTCTGCCACCCGCGCCGGACCGGCCCGGCCTGCTTCACCCGCCACCAGAAGGGAGACCCGACCATAGGCCAACCACTCGACCCCGACACCTACGACCACACCGGCCACATCCTGTGGAACGCCCACGCCGCCGTCCTCTGGCACCGCTTCACCATCTACCTCCGTCAGCACCTGGCCGCCGCCACCGGCCTGACCCGAAAGGAGTTCGCCCACACCGCCCGCCTGTCCTTCGCCAAGGTCGCCGAGTACCAGGCCCGGGGCATCGTCCACTTCCACGCCGTCATCCGCCTCGACGGCCGCGAGGGCGACACGCTCACCAACCCGCCCGCCTGGGCCACCCTCGACCTGCTCACCACCACCATCACGTCTGCCGCCGAAGCCGTCCGCCTGCCCGCCCCGGAAACCGGGCAACCGCTCACCTGGGGCGCCATCGACGTACGCCCGATCCAAACCGCCGGCCTCGACGCCGACGCCCTGTCCGAGGCCACCGTCGCGGGCTACATCGCCAAGTACGCCACCAAGGCCGCCGAGACCTCCGGCACCCTGGACCGCCGCGTCACCCGGCAAGACCTCGCCCACCTGCACACCCATGGCGTCACCGAACACGCCGCCCGCCTGATCCGCACCGCCTGGGACCTCGGCGACACCGACACCCACCCGGACCTGGCCCCGCTCCGGCTGCGCCGATGGGCCCACATGCTCGGCTTCCGTGGCCACTTCTCCACCAAGAGCCGCGCCTACTCCACCACCCTGACCGCCCTGCGCCGAGTCCGCGTGGAGTACCGCGAGGCCCAAGAGCTGCAACGCCTGAGACACGACCCGACCAGCACTCTCGTCCTCGCCCACTGGAAGTACGCCGGACAAGGCTTCACACCCGGCGAATCCGCCCTGGCCGCCACCGTCAACGAAGGAGGCAAGCATGGCCGATGACGTCCAGCTCTACCGCGTTCCTGACGCCATGCTGAAGCTCCGCATGAGCCGCAGCGTCATCTACGAGCAGTTGCGCTCCGGTCGCCTCCGCTCGGTCAAGCAGGGCCGCTGCCGCCTGATCCCGGAGAGCGCCCTCCGCGAGTACATCGCCCTGTTGCAGCAGGAGGCGTCATGACGAAACGCCGCAGCCGCGGGGACGGCGGCCTGCACTGGGACGAGTCCCGCCAGCGCTGGATCGCCTCGGTCACGGTCGGCTACACCCCGGCCGGGAAGCGCATCGTCAAGAAGGCCAGCGGCAAGACCAAGACCGCCGCCAAGGACAAGCTCAAGCAGATCATCCGCGACTACGAAGACGGCCTGGTGGTCTCCGGGGCCGGCTACACCGTGGCGGACGCCGTACAGAACTGGCTGGACTACGGGCTCAGCGGGCGAGACGCCGCGACGGTGGAGAAGTGCAAGATCCTCGCGAACAAGCACGTCATCTCCGGCCTGGGCGCCCGCAAGCTCGTGGACCTGACGGCGGACGACGTTGACCGCTGGCTGGCCGACAAGTCGAAGGACCTCAGCACCCGTACCCTGCGCGAACTGCGATCCATCCTCGTCCGCTCGATCTCAAGGGCTCAGGCCCGCGACAAGGTGAAGCGCAACGTCGTGCTCCTGTGCGAGATCCCGAAGGGGAAGGAGGGCCGCCCGTCCAAGTCGCTGACCCTGGCCCAGGCCGAAGCCGTTCTCAAGGCGTCGGAGGGCACAGCCCTGCATACGTACGTCGTCCTGTCGCTGCTCCTCGGTGCTCGCACGGAGGAACTCCGCGCGCTCACCTGGTCGCACGTCAACCTGGATGGCACACCGCCGTCCATCATGGTCTGGCGCTCCGTCCGTGAAGGAGGCGACACCAAGACCAAGAAGTCCCGCCGCACCCTGGCGATGCCGAGGCGCTGCGTGGATGCCCTCAAGCTCCACCGCGAGCGCCAGGACGTGGCCAAGAAGGCGGCGGGCGACCGCTGGCAGGACAACGACCTCGTGTTCGCGTCCAAGGTCGGCACGGAGCTCGACGCGCACAACGTCCGCCGTTCCTTCCGAGCCATCGTCAAAAAGGCCGGCCTCGACCCGAAGGACTGGACACCTCGCGAGATGCGGCACAGCTTCGTCTCGCTGCTCTCCGACTCCGGCATGCCCATCGAAGCCATCTCACGCCTGGTCGGCCACCGCAACACCAGCGTGACGGAGACCGTCTACCGGAAACAACTCCGCCCAGTGTTGCTAGAGGGAGCCGAGGCGATGGACAACATCTTCAGACCTAAATCCGATACCGCCCACAAAGATCATGGGGACTCACACACCATGCCCTCATGAGTAGCGACCTTGGGAACCTCCTGGCGTCCAGACGGCAGGAATTGGGCCTGAACCAGCGCGTGATTGCCGATCACCTCGGCCTGTCTCAATCCGCCATCTCCGACTTCGAGCAAGGTAAGAGACTTCCGACCCATGCTCAGATGATCAAGTTGACGGAGATACTTAAGATTCGTCTGGGCCAGCTCTACGACCGTAGCCCCAACGATCGAGACGAGTCAGACAGTGATGATGTGGAACGAGCGATTGCAGAGTCCAAACTAGATCGAAAACAACAGGACGCCCTGCTCATGTTCTACGGGTGCCTCCGGCAACGGGACTCCATAGGCAACGTGGCCTGGCTCCGCTACCGGTTGCCAGCGGAACGCGACGAGGCACAGTCACCCAGTTAGTCACCCGGCAACGCGAAAGGCCGCTTCCAACGCCCTGGAAGCGGCCTTTGACCTGGGTGGAGATGAGGGGATTCGAACCCCTGACCCCTTCGATGCGAACGAAGTGCGCTACCGGACTGCGCTACATCCCCAAGGACTCGTTTAGGTTAGCATCCCCCCGAGGGTTCTCGCGCCACCTATTCAGTCCCCCACCGCGCGTCTGGGCGGCTCCGCGTACTGGTCGAACAGCACGTCCTCGTGCAGTGCCGTCAGGTCGATCACCTCGGCGGGCGGCTCCTCGGCGAGCGCCTGGCGGCGCGGGCGGGCGCGGCGCCGGCGTTCGGCGAGGGCCTGGCGGGCGCGTTCGCGGCGTTCCTTGTCCACGTGTACGGCGACCCGCAGGAAGCACAGGTAGCCCACCGTGACCAGTACGGACGGCGCCACGCCCCACCACGGGATCATCTCGACCGCCGCCGTGACCACGGACGCCACCACCAGCAGCACGCAGAAGAACAGCAGCCGGCGTCGCCGGGCCACGATGATCGCCCGTCGCCGCAGCCGGAACTGCCGGACGTCGACCTTCTCGAACTCGCCGGTGGGCGGCCCGGTGAGCAGCGCGATGCCGTCGTCCTCGTAGCCCTCGGCCGCCGCGGCGGCGGCCAGGTTGTCAAGGTCGGGGAGCTGGTGCTCGCCGGTGTAGTACTCCTCGAGCTCGGCCAGCTCGGCGAGGTTGGTCTTGTCCTTGCGCAGCCACATCGGGATGAGGACGCACAGCCACATCACGACGATGGCGAGATAGAGGAGGACGCTGCTCACGACCACCTCCGGGCAGCATGAAGACGCGGGTCGGTTCGTTGCGTCTTCAATCTGCTCACGTCACGCACCGTAAGACCGCGTGTCACTGATTGACGAGCATTCGGTGCGGTGTGTCGCGAGATCGTCAAACCTCTTCGACAGAGGACCCCCCGCGAGCCGCTGACTCGCGCGCGCGACGCCACTGCACGAGCAGCCCGCCGGGGACGTCCTCGACGGTCAACGCGTAGCAGATGTGGTCGCGCCAGGCTCCGTCGATGTGGAGTTGGCGACGCCGAATGCCTTCTTCCCTGAATCCGAGCTTCTCAACCACCCTACGACTGGCGGAGTTCTCGGGGCGGATGTTCGCCTCCAGCCGATGCAAACCGGTGGTGAAGAAGCAGTGGTCGACGGCCATGGCGAGGGCGGTGGGGGTGATGCCGTGGCCGGCCAGCTTGCCGTCGATCCAGTAGCCGACCTGGGCGGAACGGGCGGATCCCCACACGATGGCGCCGACGGTGAGCTGTCCGGCGAAGTGCCCCTCGTACGTGACCACCCAGGGCAGCGCGAGCCCCTGCCTGGCCTCCCGCCGCAGGGTGCCGACCATGGACACGTACGGGCCGAGCCCGGTCCTGAACAGAGGCGTCTCGGGGTTGCTCGGCTCCCAGGGCCGCAGCCAGTCGGCGTTGCGCAGCCTGGTCTCGCGCCACACGCGCACGTCACCCAACCGCAGCGGCCTGAGGCCGACCGGCCCTTCGTTGAGGCTCACCGGCCAGCCGCGAAGTCGATCCACAACTCTCATCATCCCCCCAACGGGCACGATGCCGCCACGCGCGGATCGAAGTAGTGCTCAGCGCGGGTGATCGCCGCCGCGGATCTGCTCGACGGCGTGCCGCAGGATGGGCGCGAGTACGGCGACGCCGTCGCGTACTCCGCCGGACGAACCGGGCAGATTGACGATCAGGGTGTCGCCGGCCTGCCCCGCGAGCCCCCGGGACAGGATCGACGTCGGGACCTTCTCGCGGTTGGCCTGCCGGATCGCCTCCGCGATGCCCGGGATCTCCCGGGAGATCACGCGGGCGGTCATCTCCGGTGTGAGGTCCATCGGCGTCAGCCCGGTGCCTCCGGTCGTGACCACGACCTCGTAGCCGCCGAGGACGCCGTCACTCAGCGCCATCTCCACCGGCTCGCCGTCGGGGACGACCACGGGGCCGTCGACGACGTCGCAGCCGGCCTCGTCGCGCAGCAACCGTACGAGCAACGGCCCGGATTTATCCTCATAAATCCCGGCCGACGCCCGGTTCGACACCGTGATCACCAGCGCCCGCAACATCATGATCGCGCCCACCGCCCGGTCTTGCCGCCCAGTTTCTCCTCCACCCGCACGTCGGTGATCACCGCGCCCGGATCGACCGCCTTGACCATGTCGATGAGCGCGAGCGCCGCCACCGACACCGCCGTCAGCGCCTCCATCTCCACGCCGGTGCGGTCGGCCGTCTTCACCCGGCAGGTGATCGCCACGCCCCAGTCCTCGACGTCCAGCGTCACTTTGACGCCGTGCAACGCGATCGGATGGCAGAGCGGGATCAGGTCCGGCGTACGTTTCGCGCCCATGATGCCGGCGATCCGCGCCACCCCCAGCGCGTCGCCCTTGGGCACCGCACCCGTACGCAGCAGCGCGACGGTCTCCGCCGACAGCAGCACCCGCCCGGTGGCGACGGCGCTGCGCGCGGAGACGTCCTTGGCGGAGACGTCCACCATGCGGGCGGCGCCGGTCTCGTCGATGTGCGTGAGCCCGCCCGCGTCCGGTCCGGTCACAGCCGGATCACCTCCACCTCCGCCCCTGCGGGCACCTCGGTCACGTCCTCGGGAACCACGATCAGCGCGTTGGCCGAAGCCAGCGCGGCAAGCTGATGGGAGCCCTGCCCGTGCACCGGCGACACCGTGCCGTCAGCGGCCAGGACGCCCCGCAGATAGGACCGCCGCCCCCGGGTCGAGCGCAACGACCCGGTGACGCACGCGGTGACGGACTCCGGCATGCCGGACGGCAGCCCGCGCATCTTGGCCAGCGCCGGACGGACGAACAGCACGAACGACACGAACGACGACACCGGATTGCCGGGCAGCGCGAAGATCGGCACCTGGTCGTCCCCCAGCACGCCGAACCCCTGCGGCATCCCGGGCTGCATGGCCACCTTCTCGAACCGTACGGTCCCGAGCGGCGACAGGGCCTCCTTGACCGGTTCGTACGCGCCCATCGACACGCCGCCGCTGGTGATGATGGCGTCGGCGCGTACGAGGTCGGTGTCGAGCCGGTCGAGCAGCACGGCCGGATCGTCCCCGACCGCTCCGGTCCGGAACCCCTCCCCGCCCGCCTCCCGCACCGCGGCGGTCAGCGCGAAGCTGTTGGAGTCCCAGATCTGGCCGGGCCCGAGCTGCCCCCCCGGCTCCACGAGCTCGGCGCCCGTGGCGATGACGACCACCCGGGGCCGCGGCCGCGCGAGCACCCGCCGCCGCCCCACCCCGGCGATGATGCCGAGCTGCGCGGCCCCGATCAGGGTGCCCGGCTTGAGCACGACGTCGCCGGACTGGACGTCCTCGCCGGCCCGGCGGATCGCGTTGCCCGGCCCGGTGGAACGCCCGATGCGTACGGAGACCGTCCCGCCGTCCGTCCACTCGACCGGGACCACGGTGTCGGCCCCGGCCGGCAGCGGCGCGCCGGTCATGATGCGGACGGCGTGGCCGGGCCCGACGGCCCGCAGCTCGTCGGAGCCGGCCGCGACGTCGTCGACCACCGGCAGGGTCACCGGCACCTCGGCGATGTCAGCGGCCCGTACGGCATAACCGTCCATGGCGGAGTTGTCGAACGGCGGGAGCGGCACCGGCGCGGAGACCTCCTCCGCCAGCGTCGCCCCCAGCGACTGCTCCAGGTCGAGCTCGATGGGCGCGAGCGGGCGCACGGTGGCCAGGATGTCGGCCAGGTGCGCCTCGACCGGCTTCAGCGCGCTCGACGCCGATCCCGCCGGATCAGCCGACCTCATCGAGGAACTCCCGCAGCCACGGGACGAACTCGCCCGCCAGATCCTCCCGATCCGCCGCGAACTTCACCACCGTGCGCAGGTAGTCCAGCTTGTCGCCGGTGTCGTAGCGCCGCCCGCGGAACAGCACCCCGTGCACGGGGCCGCCCGCCTCGGAGCCGCGCCCGGCCAGCGTGCGCAGCGCGTCGGTGAGCTGGATCTCGCCGCCGCGCCCCGGCGGGGTGTTCTCCAGGACCTCGAACACCGCCGGGTCGATCACGTAGCGCCCGATGATGGCCCAGTTGGAGGGCGCCTCGTCGGCCGGAGGCTTCTCCACGAGGTCGGTCACCTTGACGACGTCGTCCTCGGCGGTCGCCTCGATCGTCGCCACGCCGTACAGGGAGACCTGCTCCTTCGGCACCTCCATCAGAGCGATCACGCTGCCGCCGTAGGTGTCGCGCACCTCGATCATGCGCTTGAGCAGCGGGTCACGGTAGTCAATGAGGTCGTCACCGAGCAGGCAGGCGAACGGGTGGTCGCCCACATGCTGCTTGGCGCAGAGCACGGCGTGGCCGAGTCCCTTGGGCTCGCCCTGCCGCACGTAGTGCAGCGTGGCCAGGGACGCGGGCTCGCGGACCTGGGACAGCCGGTGCTCGTCGCCCTTGGCCTCAAGGACCTCCTCAAGCTCGAACGCGCGGTCGAAGTGGTCCTCGATCGATCGCTTGTTCTTGCCGGTGACCATCAAGACGTCCAGGAGACCGGCGGACGCGGCCTCCTCGACGACATACTGGATCGCGGGCTTGTCGACGATGGGCAACATCTCCTTGGGTGTCGCCTTGGTCGCCGGAAGGAACCGGGTGCCCAGACCCGCGGCGGGCACGACGGCTTTCGTCACAGGGTCGAAGTCAGCCATGAGTAGACCCTAGTGGAGGGACCTATGGACAAGATGAACCTCCGTCGTCAGCTGAACGCGGCGCGCGCCTCCCTCTCCCCGGAGCAACTACGCGCAAACGCCATCAAGACCCGCGAAACGCTGCTCGACCAGCCGTGGGTCCAGATGGCCGGATTGGTGGCCTGCTACTGGTCGGCGGGGGTGGAGCCGGAGACACACGGGCTCGTGTTCGCTCTGTGGAAACATGGAGCCACCGTCATGCTGCCGGTGCTGCGCAACGACAATGATCTCGACTGGGCGGTCTACGACGGGCCGGACACCCTCGCGCCCGGCCGCCACGGCATCATGGAGCCGGTCGACACCCGCCGCGGCGTCGACGCCATCCGCACCGCTGCGCTGGTGATCGTGCCCGCGCTCGCCGTCGACCGCAAGACCGGCGTACGTCTCGGCCGCGGCGGCGGATCCTACGACCGCGCACTCGCCCGCGTCGGCCCCAACGTCCCGACCGTGGCCCTGCTGCACGCCGGCGAACTGCTCGACGACGTGCCCGCCGAGCCCCATGACCAGCAGGTCCGCTTCGCGATGACGCCGGAGGGACTCACTAGTCTTATGTGACCGGACGAGAGGGGGCCGGATGACGCATGATGTCTGGCTGCTCGCCGGCGCGGCCATCGTCATCGCGGCCATCGTGTCCGTACGGGTGGCGCACTTCAGCGGTCTGCCCAGCCTCCTCATCTTCCTCGGATTCGGCCTCGTGCTGGGCGACTTCGGGCTCGGGCTGTCGTTCGCGTACCCGATGCTCGCCCAGCAGATCGGCCTCACCGCGCTCGCGCTGATCCTGGCCGAGGGCGGCCTGACCACGACCTGGTCACACGTACGCAAATCCGTGCCGATGGCGTTGATCATGGCGCTGGTCGGCGTGACGGTCAGCATCGTCGTGGTCGCGCTGGCCGTCCAGGGCATCCTCGGCCTCGACGTCAACACCGCGCTGCTCCTCGGCGCGGTGCTGGCCTCCACGGACGCGGCCGCGGTCTTCTCCGTCCTGCGCCGCCTGCCGCTGCCGCCGCGGCTGGCCGGCATCCTGGAGGCCGAGTCCGGGTTCAACGACGCCCCCACCGTCATCGCCGTGACCCTGCTCAGCACCGCCGCCCGCCAGGCGCCGGACGTCGGGACGTTCCTCTTCGAGACCGGGCTCGAACTCGTCATCGGCGCCGCGATCGGCCTGGCCGTCGGGCCCGCGGGCGCCTACGCCCTCCGCCGCATCGCACTCCCCGCCTCCGGCCTCTACCCGCTCGCCGTGCTCGCGCTCACCTTCGTCTCGTACGGCGGCGCCGTGCTCCTGCACGGCTCGGGCTTCCTGGCCGTCTACCTGACGGCGCTGATCCTCGGCAACTCGCGTCTGCCGCACCGGGCCGCCACCCGCGGGTTCGCGGAGGGCGCGGCCTGGCTGGCGCAGATCGGGCTGTTCGTCATGCTCGGCATGATGGCCAGCCACGAGGAGATGCCGTCCGCGGTCGTACCCGGACTGATCACCGGGACCGTCCTCGTGCTCCTCGCCCGGCCGCTGTCGGTGCTGGTCAGCTCGGCGTTCGCATGGGCGCTGCGGCTGGGCTGGGTGAACTGGCGCGACCAGGCGTTCCTGTCCTGGGCGGGCCTGCGGGGCGCGATCCCCATCGTGCTCGCGACGATCCCCTGGGCGGCCGGCGTCGAGGGCTCCAAAGACATCTTCAACCAGGTCTTCGTGATCGTCATCGTGTTCACGCTGGTCCAGGGGCCGACGCTGCCGTTCGTGGCCCGCGTGCTCGGCGTGACCGCGCCGGGGGAGGCGCAGGACCTGTCGGTGGAGTCCGCGCCGCTGGAGGAGCTCAAGGCCGACCTGCTGCAGGTCAAGGTGCCGCCCGGCTCCCGCCTGCACGGCGTGGAGATCTTCGAGCTGCGACTGCCCTCCGACGCCCAGGTGACCCTCGTGGTCCGGGACGGCAAATCGTTCGTACCAGGCAGCTCCACCCGCATCAGATCCGACGACCAACTCCTCATCGTCAGCACGGCCGCCTGCCGTGACCAGGTCGAACGCCGCCTGCGCGCCGTCAGCCGCAGCGGCAAACTGGCCGGCTGGTACGGAGAACGAGGTTTGGAATAGCTGTTTGACCGGATCGGTTACCATTAGCAGTCGCAACGCTCGAGTGCCAGAGTCTGTAGGAGGAGCCGCGTGCCGACTTACCAGTACGCCTGTAACGACTGCGGTGAGCAGCTCGAGGTCGTCCAGAAGTTCACGGACGACGCTCTGACGGTGTGCCCGGAGTGCGAAGGCAACCTGCGGAAGGTCTACTCCGCGGTGGGCATCGTGTTCAAGGGCTCCGGCTTCTACCGGACCGACAACCGCACGTCGTCCTCGTCTTCGTCGACCTCCTCGTCGAACGGATCCTCCAACGGGTCGTCCGGCGGATCCTCCAACGGGTCGTCCTCGGACGGAGGGTCGAAGTCCTCGGAGAGCAAGTCCTCCTCGGGCTCCTCCAGCTCGTCCTCCTCCACCCCGGCCCCGGCCGCCGCCTCCAACTGACGCGCGCCCGCCGGACGGCCCCACGGCCGTACCGGCCGGCCGCCCCCGTACGCGCGCCCTCCGCAGGTGCGTACGATCAGCCACGCACGATCGGCACCCACGGCAGATACGTCAGGCAACCGGTGAACCCACAACGGCATGGGCAGACGCCATATGTCAGGCGCAACCAAGCACACGGGGCAGACCCCACGCGCTAGGCCAGACTCCGCTGCATACGGCCAGGCCCCACGGGGTACGGACAGGCGCCAAGGCGCATGGACAGACCCCACCGCGCAAGGGCAGATTTCACGCCCTGGATCACAACAAAGTCGGGGTCACCAATCGGGGATCCGCTGCGCCGGCCACCTCCCGTTCACCACACTGTTGTCCGCGGCCATCACGTGCCCACCTTCGATCTGGTTTGCGCCTTGAAGGGCCACGCGATGGCCGTCACCATGTCTCAACGCCCGCCCGCACCCCTGGCCGCCGCCCCCAACTGACGCGTGCCCGCCGGACGGCCCCAGCCGTACCAGCCGGCCGCCTCCACACGTGTACCCGGCCTCCGTTCCGCCCAGCCCTCGCGCCCCCGGCCTCCGCTCGGCCCGCGCTCGCCAGCACTCATGCCCCCACCAACCCCCACACTCCCGCCACCCCCCGTATGGCGCGAACGCGACCCCGCAAGCCACCTCCGCAACCCGCAACCCGCCAACCCGCAACGGCCATGCCACATGCCGCTCCTCAAGGAGGGGGCTGATCACCTCGCGCCCCCAACAACTCCGGCGCCACCTCATCCACCATCCGCTCAAGCTCCGGATCCTCCCCCCAATCCGCGACCAGCCGCCTCAACCCCTCCCGTGAACACCCCACCAACCGCGTCACCGCCCGCTGTCCCTCCTCCGTCAGCCGCAGCGCCTCCTCGTCCTCCGACCTCCGTACCAGCCCCACCGCCACAAGCTGATCGACGTAAGGACGCTCCCACTCCTTACTCTTATGAGCGCGTTCCGCCAGTGCATCCCCCCGCACCCACCCTCCCCCGGCCAACCGCGCCAGCACCCACACCCCCTGTGGCGAGATCGCGTCGAGCCCCGCCGCCGCTCCGAGCCGCTCGTAATAGCCCCGCCGCAGCTCGATGTCCGCCAGCCGCATCAGCCCTCGCTCCACCTCCGCCAGCGACGACCGCTCCGCCGACGTGGCTCCCAGCCCTTCCCCCAGGTCCGCCGCCTTGGTCGTCTCCCGCAGCCGCGTCTGCGGGATGAACCAGCTCAGCACGAACGCCCCGAACACGACCGGCGCCGCCACCCGGAACACCGCCGCGATCGCGTCCGCGTACACATGCAGGAAGTCCGCGGCAAGCTCCCGAGGCAGTTGCTGGATGGCGGTCGGATCCTCCTGGACCCGCCGCGGCTCGAACCCCGGCGGCAGCCGCGCGCCCCGCAACGCCTCCCGCAGGTCGCTGTTGAGCGTCGCCGCGAACACCGCCCCCAGCGCCGCCACCCCGAACGACCCCCCGATCGAGCGGAAGAACGTCGCCCCGGACGTCGCCACCCCGAGATCCTTGAAGTCGACCGCGTTCTGCACCACGATCACCAGCACCTGCATGGTCATCCCGAGCCCGACCCCGAAGACCAGCAGGTAGACCCCCATCGTCAGCAGGCTGCTGTGCTCCGTCATCGTCGACAGCAGAGCCAGCCCGGCCGACGCGAGGAACGTCCCCGCGATCGGCAGGAACCGATATTTCCCCGTCCGGGAGATGACCTGCCCGCTCACGATGGACATGGTCAGCATCCCCGCCATCATCGGCAGCAGGTAGACCCCCGACAGCGTCGGACTGACCCCGTGCACCACCTGCAGGTAGAGCGGCAGGTAGGTGAGCGCCCCGAACATCCCGAACCCCACCACGAACCCCACCGCCGACGCCATGGAGAACGTACGCAGCCCGAACAGCCCGAGCGGCAGCACCGGCTCGGCCGCCCGCCGCTCCGCGAACACCCACATGACCAGTAACGCCACCGCCGCCACGGCCAGCCCCACCACCACGGGCGACGTCCAGGCGTACGTCGTCCCGCCCCACGTGGTGACCAGCACCAGACAGGACGTGGCCCCGCCGAGCAGCACCACGCCCGCGTAGTCGATCGTGTGCCTGGCCCGCGCGAGGTCCCCCGGCAGCACCGTCGCGATCACGAACAGCGCGACCGCGCCCAGCGGCAGGTTCACGTAGAAGACCCAGTGCCACGACAGCCGGTCCACGAACACCCCGCCCAGCAGCGGCCCCACGATGCTCGAAACGGCGAACACCGCCCCGAAGAACCCCTGGTAGCGCCCCCGCTCGCGGACCGACACCACATCACCCACGATCGCCTGCGCGAGCACCATGAGCCCGCCGCCCCCGAGCCCCTGGAGCCCCCGGAACGCGATGAGCTCCCCCATGTTCCGGCTGAGCCCGCAGAGCGCCGATCCCACCAGGAAGATGACGACGGCCCCGATGAACAGGCGCTTACGCCCGTACTGGTCGCCCAGTTTGCCCCAGAGCGGCGTGGAGACGGTGGAGGCGAGCATGTATCCCGTCACCACCCAGGCCAGCTGCTCCAGCCCGCCCAGGTCGCTCACGATCGTCGGCAGGGCCGTGGACACGATCGTCTGGTCGAGCGCCGCCAGCAACATGCCGAGCATGAGCGCGACGATGATGAGGCCGAGACCCTGTTGTCGCATGCGGCGATACTACTCTTCGTACTGATGTTCTCACGCACCGCGACGAAGCCGCGTTATCCACAGAACGCCGCTCGGCCGAACCGGGCCCCGCACCGATCCGGCTACTCTCTGCGCCATGGTCACTCGCGCAGACATCGGCGTCATCGGCGGCTCCGGCTTCTACTCCCTCCTCGACGACGCGGAGGAGATCGAGCTCGCCACTCCCTACGGCCCCCCGAGCGACGTCGTCACCGTCGGGCGCATCGGCTCCCGTTCGGTGGCGTTCATCCCCCGGCACGGCCGCGATCATCGCTTTCCGCCCCACCGCATCCCCTACCGCGCCAACCTGTGGGCGCTGCGCTCCCTCGGCGTCCGCCAGGTGCTCGCGCCGAGCGCCGTAGGGTCCCTGCGGGCCGATTACGGCCCCGGCACCATGGTCATCCCCGACCAGCTCGTCGATCGCACCTCAGGGCGCGTCCAGACTTACTACGACACCGGCGGCGCCGTCCACGTCTCCTTCGCCGACCCTTACTGCCCCTCCGGCCGGGCGACGGCCGCGGACACCGCCCGGGCCACCGACTGGCACACCGCCGACGCCGGCACCCTCGTGGTCATCGAGGGCCCCCGCTTCTCGACCCGCGCCGAGTCCCAGTGGTTCGCCGCCAACGGCTGGTCCATCGTCGGCATGACCGGCTTCCCCGAGGCGATCCTGGCCCGCGAGCTGGCCCTCTGCTACACGTCCCTCTGCCTGGTGACCGATCTCGACGCCGGCGTCGAGGCGGGGCAGGGCGTGACCCACGACGAGGTCCTGGAGTTCTTCGCCCAAAACGTCACCCGCATGCGCTCCCTGGTCTCCGCCACCGTCCAGGCCCTCCCCGAGGAGCGCACCTGCCCGTGCGGCAGCGCGCTCGACGGCCTCAAGCTCCCGTTCGACCTGCCGTGACCAGGAGCTGGCTGGTCCGCTACGGCCGTCGCCGCCGCCTCATCGCGGCGGCGCTCGCCGCCCTGGCCGTCCTGTCCGCCTACGCGGCGACCCGCCCCACCCCGCCCACGACGGTCCTGGTGGCCGCCCACGACCTCCCCGCCGGCCCCCTGACCGCCGCCGACCTGACCCCCGTCCCCCTCGACCACCCGCCCGCCGGCGCGATCCGCCGCCTCACCCCCGGCACCACCCACCATCTGACGTTCCCCATGCGCCGCGGCGAGCCCTTGACCGACGCCCGCCTCCTGAAAACGGCCTACGCCCGCCTCCCGCAGGGCATGGTCGCCACCCCCGTACGCGTCAACGACCCCGACGCCGCGGCCCTGCTCTCCCCGGGCGCGACCGTCAACATCCTGGCCACCTGGCCGCAAGCCACCGCCCCCACGCCTGCCCGCACGATCGCCGAAGCCGTAACCGTCATCACCATCCCGCCACCACGCACCCAGCGGGACCTCTCGTCGTCCCCGCCACGCGGCACCCTGCTCCTCCTGGCAACGACCACCACGCAGGCGGCAGAGCTGGCAGCGGCCCAGGCCACCGCCCACCTGTCGATCACCCTGCCGCCACCTACATAGCGAGGCGTAATCATCCAGCTACGATCTGCTCATGAGCGGTTTCAAGAAGTTCCTCATGCAAGGGAACGTCATCGACCTGGCCGTCGCGGTCGTCATCGGCGCGGCCTTCAACGCGATCGTGCAGTCCTTCGTGGCCGACCTGCTGACCCCGCTGATCTCAGCGTTCGGCGGCCTCCCCGACTTCTCCTCCCTCAAGGTCACCGTCGGCCAGTCGAACTTCATGTACGGCAACTTCATCAACGCGATCATCTCGTTCCTGATGGTCGCCGCGGTCGTCTACTTCTTCGTCGTGAAGCCCTACACCCACGTCAAGGAACGCGCCGCGGCCAAGATCGAGTCGACCACCCACGACTGCCCCGCGTGCCTGTCGGAGATCCCGAAGAACGCCTCCCGCTGCGCCTTCTGCACCACCGAACTGGCGGCGGTCTGACCCCGGCCGACGTCAATCGAGCAGTGACCCCAGCTGGGGGTCATACTCCCAGTGCCACGGCTCGAACGGGCTGCTGTAGGCCCACGAAGGATGGAACCACCCATACTTCTTGGAGTTCCTCTCCATCCACACGAACTCCGCGGACCCTGACCGTTCCACGCCGCCGCACAGGTCCACAGCCAGCCCGAGCCCGTGGTTGCTCCGCCCCGGCACCGCCGCGAACCCGGGCCGCCGATAGTAGACGGCCTGCTGCTCGGCCAGGCTCCGATAGGCGTCGGTCACGCACATCTGCTTGCCGAACCGCTGCTTGAACGCCTCGTTCAGACTGACGAACGCGATCGTGGCGTCCGCCCGCAGGCTGAACCCCTTCTGCTGCAAGGGGCAGAGCATGCCCCTGGGGATGAGCCCGTTGGGATACTCGCCGGCGGTGGCTGCCCGCAACGGATCGCAGCCGAGCGCCGCCCTCCCCACCTTGTCGATCTTGATGCCCAGCTTCACCAGCGCCGCGGTCAACGACTTCACGATCTTGTCCGACCGCTGCCGCAACGTGTCGATCTCGGCCGCGAGCTGCGCCTCCGCCAGCAGGTTCCCCGCCCGCAGCTCCTGCGCCTCGCTCGCCAGCTGTTCGGCCTGCGCGTACAGCGCGCTCGTCTGCTGTACGGCCTGCTGCCGCGTCGCCACGATCTGGTTGGCGTCGCTGAGCGCCCGAAGAGTGTTCTCGTCAGCGCCGCCGGCCAGGAAGGGCAGCACTCCGCCGCCGTTGAGCGGCTGCACGTACAACAACTCAGCCATCTGCGAAACGGGCTGCCGCATCACCGCGAGCCGCCGTTCCAGCTCCTGCAGCGCCGTAAGCTTGCCCTTGAGCTGCTTCTCGGAGGCGGCGATCGTACTCCGCCGTTTCTCCAGCGCCTTGGTGGCCTCTTCCAGCTCCTTGGCCGACCGCTCCGCCTCTTTCCTCAGCTCGGTCAGATTGCCAGGATCCTGCCGCTCCTGCCCCCGCCGCTCAACCTGCGCCGAAGCCTCCGCCACCACCACCTGCGCCGAGGACACCAACAGAGAAGCCACCATCGCCACGACAGCCGCGATCAGACCCGCTGATCGAGGGGCTGGCACGTTCGACTCCTCCGTATGCAAACTCGTTACCCGGGTCAGGGACGCACGTTACTACAGCCCTCCAGGTGTCCGGACCGAATGCCGAAGAGCCGTTATGAGACATAAAGCCCACTTTGCTCAACCACCCCGTCCTACCAGCCCCGAAACCCTTCGCGGCAGGCAAGGAACAGACACTCCCGCACTCAGATCCCAGGCAACAGCCCATCGGCGAACCCCTGCGCATCCTCCCGCTCCCCAGCCCGGCACACCTCCCACAACCACGTCTCCTCCCACTCCCCCGGACACCCCTCACGAGGCCGAACCGGCACCGGCGCGTAAGGCTCCTCCACCTCCACCCCACGACGCCTGCCACCTCTCCCGACCGCCGCCGAATCCGGAGCCCCCGCCCCATCAACCTCGGCCCGCCGCCGCCGAACACCACTCCCGTCAGGACGGGCCGCACCCACCACCGCCTTCTCGCCCTCGCTGGCCAGCACAGCCTCGGCCCGCAGCACGACATCACGCGGCACCCCGGGCACGAACCCCTCGTAAGCCCACTGCGGCCGGACCGGAGCAGACACGTACAGCGGCTCGAACGCCATCACCGCGACCCGCCCACCGCCCCCCAAAGCGCCGACATGGTCCGACCGCTCCCCGAACCCCCGCGCCTGCCCCGCCAGCAACCCCCCGGCCAGAATCCCCGGCGCCAGCAACGCCCCGAACAACACCACAGGCCGCCGCCGCGCCTGCCTACACCGCCTCATGGTCACCCGCAGAAGCTAGCCACGCCGAACCACCAGGCCCCCGACCACTTGTCAGGCCTTTACCGCAGCTCAGACCACCCATAACCAACCCCGCCGAACTGCTCCCGGCCCCATGTCCCACGCAGTGCCATACTTTCGCTAGGCTTACGAGAGTCCGCCTCCGTAGCTCAGGGGATAGAGCACCGCTCTCCTAAAGCGGGTGCCGCAGGTTCGAATCCTGCCGGGGGCACTCACCTAGATCGGCGTTTCAGGCCACTGACCTGCGGTTTCACAGCCGCAGGTCCTTTGCTTTCCGGACCTCGATAGGCAGCCAACGGTGCCCGCATGCGGCCGTAAGACCATGATCGGGGGACATACGAGGGATGATCTTGAAGGCATTCCCCCAGGTCAGCCCCTAATTCCGGGTCATCCGTGCAGCCGACAACCCGCTACGACCGCCCCCGCATGCGGGCAACACAGCCGTCGATCGCGCCAAACATGTACATGCAGCCCGGAGCGTCATCCGGCCATCGCTCTTGAGGACATCGGCATCCTCCTGCCCTTGGCCGGGCAAGGCTTAGATGTCGGCAGCGCGCGGTGTTGTATCGCGGAGAGCAAGCCCAAGGACTTGCCGGCCCTGCCGCCACAGTTGCAGGGCGCGCTCACGGGGGCAGCCATCCTCGGAGGCATCGCCCTGTCCATCCTGAGCTTCGGCCCTGAGCCCGAGAAGGCGGCGGATCCGCTCGGGCCATCGCTGGGGCGGCAAACGTTGTGGCCCGGTGAGGGGTTCGCCAATGAGCCCGCCTCCGAACCGGAGCGGTACTCCGGATCTCCAGAACGACCGCGCCTGCCTGGAAGCACCGGGTTCAATGTCTTGGAAACATATTCGATCTGCTCGGCGGGGGACCAAGCGAGGCGTGAGAGCGACTCGACGATCCTCCCGGTCGCCACCGAGGGGGTGATCGAAAGATCATCCATGCCGAAGCGGCGCGCTGGAGGTCGCCCGGTCGATCGGGACTGTAAGAGCTGTCGACCGGGCCCACCCTGTTAAATGTGATCATGAGCCTGAAACAGCCACGACTGTGGCGCAAGGCGCAACGACGACGCCTGGGGTTGCCACAGCAGCTCGGGCATGTGCGGCTCTGCAGTAGAGCCGTTGAGGAAGAAGCCCTCCCATTCTGTACCGGTGTCCGGAAGACGGCTGTCGACGACCAGTCCCAGTGAGGCGGTGTCGGTGACCGCCAGCCAAAGGACGGCGGCCACGGCGCGGTGGGCCTCATCCGTGGTCAGGCCATCCAGGTCGAACTCGACCACGACCATGCCGCCGTGGGTCGACACCGACGTCAGGACGTCGGTATCGACGTTGATCCACAGCTGCAGTGTGAGTGGCCGAGGCAGGTTCACCTCGGTCAGGAGAGCATCGAGGGTGGTCTCCATCGGGCCGCACTCGGCCAGATACCGTACCCCACCTGTCTGCGGATGCGTGAGCCGCAAACCGTAGGACGTCAGCCGGCCGAGTGAGCCGAGTAGGACTGCCAGGGACTCGGATCGCCGAACCCACAACACTTCTCCGAATCCCATGGCCTTCCTAGCGGGTGAATTGCACGACGTTCTTGGCGCCGAGGATCCGCATCGCCGCCTGGATCACCGACAACGGAGTGCCCACTTCGAAGTAGGCAATGGCGCGGACCCCTTCCGCGTCGGCAGCGTACTTGAGGATGGAGAGCTTCTGGCGGAGCTTGTTGATGTTCTTGGCCTTGGCCGGCCCGCCCACGGCGATCCATTCGCCGTTAGGGCCGATCACATCCACGTCGGTGGAGCCCACACCGGGGCGGACGACCTTCATGCCCTGTTTGCCCGCCGCGCCGGAGACGTGTCCTCCCGTCAGTTCGGCAACGGCCTGCTCACGAGCTGCGCCGATGTCGACGCCGCAGTGGTTCGTGGGGTTGTTGTCGTTGTGGACGAGAATGTCGGTCTTACCTGCTGCAACGTGATATGTGTGAGGACCGGCGACGGTGAGGTTGTGGACCCGTTGCCTGCCGGAGGTCCACTTCTCGATCGCCGTCACTTGGACTCGCGTGCCGGCACTGGTCCGGAGCCAGGTCCCTGGGCGCAGTTGGGAGGCTTGCGCCCAGGTTCTCGCATCATCGATCCAGAACGGGTGCTCAGCGGTCGCGATCAGCACACCAGCCGTACTGTCCCGGTCGCCGTCGGAGACGGTGATCCTCACCAGGTTCTTGGCGCCGGAGCTGGTGATCAGGGCCAGCACCGGCACCGATTCTGTCCGGCCGGTCACAGGGTCGGTGGCGATGACTTGGTCACCGACTTTAACCTCTTCTATTGGTTTTTCCCGATTGTCGGCCATCACCACCTTGGTTCCAGGTACGAAGCTGCTACAGGCCTTACGCAGGACATCCTCCGCAGCCCGCGCCCTGGATCTCGCGGCCTGAAGACGGTCCTTGGCTCGAAGCCAATTCTTGAAGGCACTGATGGCATCACCTGCGTGCTTCCAGATGGCCTTGCCTAATTCGTAGGCTTTTTTCCACTTCCACGGCAACGAGTACTTGACCGCCAGCTTCCCGGCCAATCCGCCCGCCAGAGACCCGAGAATGTTGAGCGCCGTTTCTCCGCAGGCGCCTAGATCTCCGGAGGTGAAGCACTTGATGCCGGCTGTGATGCCCAACTCGTCAGCCGCGATCTTGGCAATGGCCAACAGCGAGTCCAGCAGGGCCTTGACCTGACGGTCCACCTCCGCCTGCGCCGCGCGGGCATCGGCGTCGGCCTGCTGCTTGCGCTTGAGCTTGCAGGCGACGCTCTTGGGCTGAGCGCAGACGTCTGCCGGACGAGCATCGGTGATCGGTCTCAGACCGCTGGGGTCGGACAAGCCGACGGGGTTGCTCGCGGCGTAGGAATAGGGGTTGATCCATTGGGGCTTGTCAAGATTAAGCACGGGATCGGTGGTGATGAACCGGCCGATGGAGGGGTCGTAGTAGCGGGCGGACAGATAGTCGAGTCCGGTCGAGGCGTCCTCGACCTTGCCGAGGAAACCTCGATCGGTGAACGGCAGATCGTCGATGCCACGGCGCTGCCCGTATGGTTTGTACCGCTCTCGGGTGACCTGACCGGTGCTCGCGTCGATGGCCATCTGGGTGGTGCCGTGCAGGCCTGAGGCCATGTAGGTGACGCCCGTGCCGTTCCGCACGGCCACTACGGCGCCGTCAGGCCCGCTGTAGTAGCGGGTGGCCTTGACCACCGCGCCGGTGGCCTTCACCTCCATCGACCCGAGGTACAGCGTCCGGGAGCCGTCGGGATCGCGGCGGATCAGTCGCTCTCCCTCGGCGTCGTAGACCATGGAGGTTTCCTGGCCCTCCGTCACGACCTTGTCGAGTTGGCCCAGAGCGTCCCAGGTGAAGGCGGACTGCTTGTTGTCGACAGTGCGGGCGGTCAATCGGCCTGCCGCGTCGTAACCGTAGGAGTCCGTACGGCCCTGCCTGGTGATCGAAGTGACCGCATTAGGACGAACCGCTGACGCGCCTGCGGCCGGATAGCCATAGGTGGCGGTGATCCCGTCGTCTGTGACCGATGTCAGGTTGCCGAGTGCGTCGTAGGCGAACGACTGACTGTAGGGCTCTGTTCCTTGGTTGTCGGGGCCTGCCGTACACGAGGAACTGGTCATGGTGAACGCAGCGGTCAGCCGGTCCAGCCCGTCGTAGGCGAAACATTCGGACTGGCCACCGACAGAGTCCTCGATACGGGTGATCTGACCACCGGTGTCGTAGGTGACGCGATCATCTTGGGCGAGTTGAGAGCCGGAAACCGTCGTCATGCGGCTGAGCCAGCCAGTGCCCTCGTCCCACGCGAAGGTGCGCTTGATCTGGGCGCTGGCGTTGTAGGAACGTTCGTTGAGTCGGCCGGTGGCTGAGTAGCTGCTTTCCTTGACGTACGTGGCGCCGCCCCCGTAATCGGAGGTCAGCGAGTGCGGCATGCCCAGGTCGGTATAGCCGAAGGTGAGCGTCTCCGCCGCCAGGTCGCCCTTGGCCGGCATACGCTGCTCGATCAGGTGTCCCGCGCCGTCGTAGCGAGCGGTGAAGGTGTACTCGCCGGCCAGCGGCCCCTCGGTCTGCGGGATGGTCAGCTTGGTCTCGGTGGCCTGATAGAACTCGTCGTAGGCGACCACCGCGTCCACGTACGGCTGACTGCCGTTGAACCTGGTTGACGACGTCAGATAGCCCTTGGCGACGCTGTCGAAGGACCATTCCGCGAGCTTCGTCCCGGTCTGAGGTTCTCCGGCCCACTGACTGATGCGGCGGCCGAGATCGTCGTAAACGTTCGACACCTTGGCACCTTTGCCGTCCAGTCCCCACAAAAGGCGGCTCGCGGCGTCGTAGCCGTAGGTGGAGGAGCCCGCATCAGGATCGGTCGCGGCAGTACGGCGGCCGAGCCAGTCGTAGGTGAAGGTGCGGACGTTGCCTTTCGCATCAGTGATGTTCGTGAGCTGACCGGAGGCGTTATAGGTGTAGGTGGTGTCGTGGTGAGTGGAGGAATCCTTCCACTCCTCGGTCTTGACCGTACGGTCGAAGACGTCAGTGACAGTAGCGGTCTTGCCGCCGACCGGTGGCGTCACCTCCACACGGTCCAGTCCCGGATAGGCCGTGGTCGTACGCCGGAGCTCCGCGGCGAGATGGTGATCGATGACCGCGGTCGGACGCTCCATGCTGTCGTACACCGTCTTGGTCCACGACGGGAGCGCGGTGAGGGCGGGGTTGAGCAGGCCACTGCCGGGAGCCGCGCCGTTGTGCGTCGGCTGGGACGTGGTGGCGGTCAGCCCTCTGGCGTCGTAAGTGGTCGCCACTACGATTCGCCCACCAATCGGTGAGGCGGTCTGCGTCTCGCGGGGACGTCCGAAACCGTCGTCGTAGGTGTAGGTCGACACGTATGTCGTGCCACGCAGCAGGCGTCGCATGGTGGTCTTGGCCGCGGCGGTGGGCTGGCTCAGGTTGCCGTCGAAGGGGATCTCGTAGCCGACCGTGGCGGTCGGCACGCCGCCGCCACGTGACTGGCCCGGCTGCCACAACGTGACGGTCCTGCCCAGTGCGTCGTAGTCGATCTCGGTGGTCTTGTTGTTGGCGTCCACGACCTTCGTGGGCAGGCCGTTGCGGTGGGAGGAGTACGTGGTGACCGCGTGGCCCAGCGGGTTGGTGACCTTGGCTCCCTGGTGGGGCCAGCCGACGGCCGGGGTGTAGGTCGTGGTGGTGACCTTGCCCATCGGGTCGGTGGCGGTCAGCGGGCGGCCGTAGTCGTCGAAGGTGTTCTTGGTGACCGAGATCGACGTGGCGGCGGCGTAGGAGCGGGTCTCGGTGATGTTGCCGTCGGACGGGGTGTTGGTGGCGGGGTCGGTGCCGCCGTCGTACAGGGCGACGGTCTTGCCGATCAGCGTCCCTGAGGTGCAGCTGTCGCCGGAGCGTTTCTCCACCGTGGAGGGCAGGCTGGTGATGCCGTTGGCCGGGTTGCGGGCGTAGGTGGTGCTGGTGCAGGTGTTGTCGGTGGTGACGGCGGTGTCGCCGTAGTCGTTGACCGTGGTGGGCTGGCCGTCGCTGTTGTAGGCGGTGCGCTGGTCGCTCCAGCGCCAGGTGCCGCCGGTGACCAGCTCGCGGGTGCGTTCGCGGGTGCGGTGCACGAAGGCCGGGTCCAGGACGCCGGGGCCGGTGCCGGTGGAGACGACCTGGTACTCGTACCGGGTGGATTCGGCCTCGGTGTAGGCGCGCGGTTCGGTGGCCGTCAGTTTCCAGGTCTGCTCCTGCAGGAGCTGGCCTTGCAGGGCGCGGGAGTCGGTGGCGGTGGTGCCCTCGAACGTGGTGATGGTGGCGCCGTCGATGCCGCGGTAGAAGGTGTCGGAGGTGACGGTGTAGCCGTTGGGGTCACTGCCGGAGCCGCGGGTGGTGCGGACGGTGCTGTAGCCGCGCCAGTCGCTGCCGACCGGGGCGAGGTCGGGCTGGGCGAAGGCGACCGGGTTGGTCCAGCGCGGGGCGCCGAGGTAGTCGTAGCTGGTGACCATGTCGGGCGAGGCGCCGACCAGGTCGCGTTCGGTCACCTTCATGGCCAGTTGCTTGAAGAAGCGGCCCCAGCTCTCGTAGCCGATCTCCGGGTTGGCGTCGTAGTCGACGCGGTAGCAGTCGCCGGTGGCGTCGGATAAGTAGTTGGTGCCGTCGCGGCCCTTGCCGCCGCCGCACGGGTCGGCCTGGCCGTAGGTGACCTCGATCCGGCCGCCCATGCCGTTGCCGATCCCCGTGACGCGGGGCACCATGCGCCAGGACAGGAAGTCGGTCCAGTCCGACCAGTTGTCGTAGTCCATGCGGCCCGCGACCATCGTCGCGTCGAAGCTGACCGGCGGCAGCTTCTGCGAGCTCGTGCCGGCCAGGCCGGTCTGCTGCACGCTGTCCAGCCACAGCACCGGGTCGTAGGCGGGGCCGAAGTCGGTGCGGGTGTAGATCCAGCGGTAGCGGAAGTCGGTGCGGGTGTCCGGCTCCCACGCCCCGGAGGTGGGATTCTTGGACTCGGTGAGGATCGAGTCGAGCTTGCGGGTGGAGTAGAACGCGACCGCGTCGTTGGTGGCGCAGGTCGGGCCGCAGTTCAGGTCGGTCGGCACGTCCAGGCCGCCGCGGTCGGAGGTGGTGAACGTCATCCGCGAGGTCGGCGTGCTGCCGGCCACCTGGGTGTTGTGGCCGTAGCTGATCTGCTTGAGGAAGCCGCCCCGGTCGTACGGCAGGACCTTGTAGGTCTCGTAGTCACAGCCGGGCATGCAGAAGTAGTTGGTCTCGCGCTCGTAGGTGTAGTCGATGACGTTCTCGTTGGCGTCGATCGACTGGTCCAGGTTCCACCGCCACACCCCGGTGCAGGTCGGGGGGATCATGTCGTTGAAGTACCGGTCCGCGCACGGCTCGGCGCGCTGGTTGCCGATGTACTGCAACTGCCACTGGGCGTCCTTGTTGTAGCCGAAGCGGTGCACCTGGCCGTCGGAGGAGGTGACCTTCCAGTACTCCAGGCCGTCGGCGCCGCCGGTCAGCTGCTCGATCTTCCAGCCGAAGTCCGGCACCGTCTTCCACAGTCCGCTGGTGCGGTCCTTGACGATCGAGGCCGAGCGGCCGGCCAGGTTCAGCACCAGCTCCGACTGGGTGTAGTCCTTGGTGACGTCGGTGGCCAGCTCGTCGGGCGACTCCCAGCAGACGGCCGGGCCGTAGGGGCCGTTCTCGTCGGCGTACCAGATCAGATCGGCCGTGTTGGGGTCGTACTCGTTCCAGGCCGTGCAGCGGCGGTACTTGCGTTCGATGAAGCCGGCCGACAGGTTCCAGCCGAGACCGACCACGCCGGACTGGTTGTTGGTCCAGTGGCCCTCGCCGTCCACGGAGGAGGCGTCGTACTGCAGTGACAGGTTCGGCCCGTTGCCCACCGGCGACGGCGCCTCCGGCAGCGGGTAGTCGTAGGAGAAGCCGCCGCCGGAGGTACCGGCCTGCCAGGTGCCGGACGGCTTGAGGTCCGTGGCGCCGAAGTTCCCGTCCGGGCCGGTCATGCCGGCCGCCAGCACGTACACCGACCCAGAGGTGAACGCCTGTGCCGCGTTGGACGTGGCGTCCTTGCCCGTCTGGCTCTTGGGCAGCGTCAGCGAGGCCGCCTTGCCGGTGGCGGGGTCGACATCTACGTCGGCGGTCAGGGTGCCGGTCTTGACGTCGTTGTGCGCCTTGACCTGCTGCGGGCGCACTGCGCAGTCGCGCGGGCGCGGGGTCGTCAGCGCACAGGCCGGCATTCGCAGAAGCTGCAGGCGGGTGGCGAAGTTGCCGCCGTAGGCGTCGCGGAAGCTCGCGTACGAGAACTCCGCCCGTACCTTGCCCGCCTTGTCGGCCGTCAGCCGGGCCGCGACGCCCACTCCGCCGAGCTTGCGTACGGTGTCGGCGGGCAGCGTCTCCACCTTCACCGGGCCGGCACCGGTGCCTTTGACCTCGGAGAGCCGGACCGGCAGTTGGCCCGCCGCGATCGCCTTCTCGCCAGGATCCACCTCGGCGGTTCCCGGGCTCGGCCAGACCGGCTCCTTACGCTCGACCTTCGGCTGGGACTCCTCCGCCCCCTTGGCCACCTTGGTCTTCGTCACCGGCCGGCCGTCCACCGACGTCTCGGGATCAGGCCCGGACACCGACGCCGCCGCCGGAACCACGAGATTGTCAGGAATCCCCAAGCCGGAGATCACCAATGCCATCGCCGTCGCGATGGCCAGCACCATCGTCCGTAACCGCCGCCGGACCCGCATGTCGCCACCTCTTCAGGGCACGCTGACGCAGGCCTCGGGAAGAGGCCGCCTCGCGTCATAAGGAGTTGATAAAGACGAGCAGTCCGGATCCTGATCGACGATCACGGCACGGTCAATGTCCAGATGGCCGCTCGAAACGTCACGGAATGCCGCTTTCAGGATTCACAGCGAGGCATACTGCATGTCAACCGCTCCGTAAAAACCGCCCTTACCAGATCAAGAGGCGCCTGTGACATAAGCCACATTGACGCACCCAAGCCAGTCATGCAGAGCGCAGGTCACTCGGAACGACAGCGCCACGAACCAGGGAAGATGACCTCATGCCCACCGCGCCGGAACCAACCACGTCCTTCTTGCTCGAACGCCTGCACGCGGTCGGCCTGACCGACGTCGTCGCGGTCGAGCCGGTCACCGGTGGCCTCGCCGCGACCTCGGGGCTCGCGCGCCGCAGTGACGGCACGTCGGTATTCGTCAAAGCGTTACGCGAGCCGCCATCGGGCGACGTCTTCGCCGCAGAGGCAGAAGGGCTCACCGTGCTGCGCGAGGCGGGCGGCGCCGCCACGCCCGAGATCATCCTCGCGGACCGCGCCCTGCTCGTGCTGCCCACACTGCAACCCCGGCCGGCGACCGAGGCCTTCTGGGAGCAGTTCGCTCACGCGCTCGCCCACCTGCACACCACCACACGGCACTCCCGATTCGGATGGCACCGAGACAACTGGCTAGGCCGTCGCCAGCAGATCAACACCTGGAACGACGACGGCTACGAGTTCTTCGCCCAGCATCGCCTGCTGCGCTGGCTCGGCGAGCCTCCCGTCCGGGAGGCGCTCGACGCCACGGACCGAGCGGCACTCGAGCGGCTGTGCGACCGGCTACCTGAGCTCCTGCCGGTCAGGCCCGCGTGCCTGACACACGGCGACCTGTGGGCGCAGAACATCATGGCCACCCCCGACGGGCAACCCGCGCTCATCGATCCGGCCGTGTCGTACACATGGGCAGAGGTCGACCTGGCCCACCTATGGACCACGGCACCGCCACCCGAGGCACACGTGTTCTTCGACCGGTACGCCGAGCTGACCGGACTTGATCGCGACTGGCGCAGACGCATGCCGATCCTCCAACTACGCCAGCACCTGGCAGTGATCGCCCAATTCGACCCCGACTGGGGCGCCGCCGACATCGTCCGCGCCACACTCGCCCCCTTCAGGCAACGGCCCGAAGTTCGGTCAAGCAGACGCCACACGACACCAATTACGGATCCAGCCCCCGAAGAACTCCCGAAGCCGACCGACTAGCCATCCCAGCAGGGCAGGGGGCAGCACGCTTGGGACTGGGCGCCGGGGCCGTGACTACGCTGGGCCGGTGCCCCCGACGCATCGCTGTCCCGTTCGCCAGGACTGTCCCAGCTTCTGGTCGCTCCTGCCCGGACTGCCTCGACGCCCGGGAGATGGCGATGAGCGCGACCGGTGATGTCGTCTTCGCCGTGTCCGACGGTGTTCTGCTGCTCGACGTGGCCGGGCCCCTTCAGGTCTTCGACAGCGCCGGTGGATACCGGGTCCGGCTGGCCTCGGTGGACGGGCGGCCCGTTCGCGCCGACGTCGGCATCTCGCTGAGCGTCGACCTCGCGCTATCGGAGTTGGACGGCGACGTGGACACCTTGGTGGTGCCGGGATACCCGCGGGACGAGTACGCCGGCGTTGCCCCGGAGCTGGTGGACGCCGTGCGGCGGGTGGCGGCCGGCGCCCGGCGGGTGGTCTCGGTGTGCACGGGCGCGTTCCTCCTGGCACGAGCGGGGCTGCTCGATGGTCGGCGGGCCACGACGCACTGGGACGCCTGTGCGGCGTTGGCGGAGACATTTCCCGAAGTGCAGGTAGAACCTGACGCCATCTACGTGCGGGACGGTCCGATCGTCACCTCGGCGGGGGTGACCGCCGGGATCGACGTCGCCCTCGCGCTCGTCGGCGAGGACCGGGGCGAGGAGCGGGCCCGTGCGGTCGCGAAGTACCTGGTCGTGTTCCTGCAACGTCCTGGCGGCCAGTCGCAGTTTCGTGCCCGCGACGCCGTGGCCGGTCCGCGCACCGCGACGCTACGTCGGGCGCTGGACCTCGTGGCCGCCGACCCGTCCGGCGATCACCGCCTCACCACGATGGCCGACGCGCTCGCGGTCAGCGAGCGCCACCTGAGCCGCCTGTTCCGCCGCGAGCTCGCGATGACGTGCGGCCAGTTCGTCGAACGCCTCCGGGTCGAAGCCGCGCAGGCCCTCCTGGAGTCCGGCGAGGATACGGTGCCGGACGTCGCCCGCGCCTGCGGGTTCGGCTCGGGCGAGACGATGCGGCGGGCGTTCCTGCGCGTGCTCGGCGTCCCGCCGTCGGCCTACCGGCACCGCTTCCGGCTCGCCGACCAGAGAACCGCACCATGACGACCGGCGGTCAGCTGACGAATCCGAGAACGATGAGCCCGAGGCCCAGAGGCACGTCGAGGAAGATGCAGGCCTCGGCCAGCGACGGCGCCACGACCAGCTTGCGCCGGAGGTGGATCACGTCCCAGATCGCGTGGCTCGCGAGCGCGAGGCCGGCCACGATCACGCCTACCTGAGGTGAGCTGAACACCGCGATCATGGCGGCACCGCCGAACCCGACCAGGGCGAGGGCCTGGGCGAGGAGCGCGGACCGTGACACCCGCAGGGCAAGGCCGACGCCGACGAGGACGACGGCCGTGCCGCCGAGGCCGGCCCACCAAGCCATCCCGATCAGCTCGCTGGCGACGACGACCAGGCTGACACCAAGGGCGGCCGGCCACACGGTCCAGGGTTCGCCCAGCGCCGCTGCGGCGAGATAGCACGTGGCGGCGACGGCCAGGGGGATGGCCAGGGACTCCTGGTTGCTGCCGGTCACCAGGGAGAGGGTGGCGACCGCCAGTCCCAGCGCGGTGGGCCAGCGGTGCAGGACGAAGTGTCGGCGGCTGACGGTCGGCGAAGGGGCGCTCATGACGGGGACAGTACGAGAGCGCGATGCGACCGTGAACAGAATGACCAGAGATGTGGAATTGATGTCCGTAAGCGTGGAGTCGTACGCATTGTGCAGGCGCTCACGGGTGATGCATCACCCCGGCTGACCTTCCGAGCGACTTTGTCGGTCGTTCTCGCCATACTCGCCGCTGTCGATCAAGAGGGCGACGGGATGCAGGGTGGAGGCATCGGTATGAGCGTGGAGCGCACGCTGACGTTCGTCGGCGGGGGTTCGACCAAGTTCTGGGCAGTTCGCCAGGACGGCGCGGAGCTGCACATCCGGTATGGACGGCTGGGCGCGGCCGGTCAGACGCAGGTCAAGTCGTTCGGCTCGGCCGCCGCCGCCACGGCGGCCGCGGACAAGCTGGTGGCCGAGAAGTTAGGCAAGGGCTACACGGAGGACGAAACGGCCTCCGCGCCGCAGGCGGCTTCGCCTGCAGCCGCCGGCGGTGTTGAGGACGAGGACCGGCTGACGTTGCCGCCCGCCTGGTTGCGCGCTCTCCACCCGCGGCGGGGCGGAGCGAAGGTCTCCGTGCAGCGGCCGGACGCCGGCGCGCCCGAGAAACTGGCCGCCGAGCTGGACAAACGCCGGAAAGTGCTCGCCGACATGGTGGCGAAGTGCCCGGATCCGGAGCTCGCGTCCGCGGGCGCGGCGTACCTGGCAGGGGATCCCGCCGGCACGCCGCTGGGCGCAGCGGTGGTCGCCGAGGCGGTGGCCGTGTCCCTGTCATGGGCCGAGCGCGAGATGCTGTCCCTGTTCGCCGAGACCTGGCTGACCGAACGCGGCCTGGTGTTCGCGGCGGTGGCCGTGACCGAGCTGGCCTCGCTGGATTACGTCCACGACGGGGACACCTCGATGATCCGGCAACTGGCCGGCGGCGAGGCCCCCGACCGGTGGCACGGCTGGGCCTTCACTCAGCAGATCGACGCCCGGGTCCGCGCCGCGCTGGCCGCCGCGTCCGACGCCGAGTACGCCGAGGTCGTCGCCGCGCTGGCGGTGAGCCGCGAAAGCGGGCTCCACCACCGCCTGGCGGCCTCCTATTTGGCGCCCACCGAGACCGGCTGGGTCACGGCCGACTGCGCCGAGGTGAGCCAGAACCTCCCGGCTCTCGCCTACCGCCTGATCGCCGCCATCAGCACGCCGGAGCACGCCGAGCTGATCATGGACCAGGTGCGCGGTTACTACACAGGGGACTCCCTCACCCTGCCCGCCACGGTCGTCGACGGCATGGGCGAGGCAGCCGTGCCGCTGCTGGCCGTCTGGGTGGACCACGCCTACGGCGCGGACAGCCGGAAGCGGCTGCTCAACGTGCTCGCCGACCTGCCGTACGACACGGCGATGCGGGCGCTCCTCGACCGCATCGAGCAGAAGTACACCCAGCCGGCCTTCCTGCGCGCGGCCTCCCGCTTCCCCCGTCGCGCGATGCGGATGCTGGCCGAGTCCGGCGGCAAGGTCGTGGACCTGCTGCTGCGCGCCCATGTGGCGGCCCATCCCGACCTGGTGGACGAGGTGCTCGCGAGCCTCGGCGACGGCGCCGCCGCCCATCGCGTCAACACGATCGTGACCGCTGAGACCGTCGCCACCGCTCCGCCGGAGGCCCTGCCCGAGGTGCTGGTCAGCCCGCCCTGGACCCGCCCGCGCAAGGTACGCAAGGTGATCGTGGTGAACGGCCTGGCGTGCACCGACGAACCGGCCCTCGTGTGGGCGCCCGGCGAGCAGGACAACTGGCGTTCCCCTCGGGCGGGTGAAGGTTCATGGGATCGGACCTGGCGCCGGAGCTGGGAGGACACCGCCCGAGAGATCGCCAAGGGCCAGGACGGCTCCTGGCGTGACGAGATCGCTCTGTTCGTCGCCGGGCCCGAGGAACTGGCCGCGCCGCTGATCGAGAAGTGGCGCCCTCGCGACCTGTGGGGGGCGGGCGACTGGATGCCGAGGGTGGTGGCCAAGTTCGGGCCGGCGGCGCTGCCCATGGTGCTCGACAGCGCCCGGCGCGCTCCCAGCTCGGTCGCCGCGTCGCTGCTGCCGTACGCGGCGCCGGAGGTCGCCGTGCTGATGGCCGAGTGGCTGGCCAGGCTGAAGTCCGTACGCGCCACCGCCCTGGCCTGGCTGCACCGCCACCCCGGAGCGGCCGCCAGGGCACTGATCCCGGCGGCTCTCGGCAAGCCCGGCGTAGACAGGCTCCGGGCCGAGCAGGCGCTGGCGGCGCTGGTCGCGGACGGCCACCGCGACACCGTGGCCGAGGCTGCCACAGGGTACGGGCCCGCCGCCGAGGCCGCGATCGCCGACCTGCTCGTGGCCGACCCGCTCGACGCGCTGCCCACCAAGATGCCCGTACTGCCCGAGTGGACGGAGGTCGCGATCATGACCCCGATCCACCTACGCGGCGGCGCGGGCGCGCTGCCTCCCGAGGCGGTCCGCCACGTGATGACGATGCTGGCGATCTCCAAGCCCGGCGACCCGTACGCCGGGCTCGCCGTGGTCAAGGAGACCTGCGACGGCCGCAGCCTCGCCGACTTCGCATGGGCGCTGTTCCAGTGCTGGCAGGCGGCCGGCCACCCGTCCAAGGAGAGCTGGGTGATGGACGCGCAGGCGCTGCTCGGCGACGACGAGACCGTACGCCGGCTGACCCCGCTGATCAGGACCTGGCCGGGCGAGGGCGGGCACGCGCGCGCGGTCACCGGCCTGGACCTGCTGGCCTCCATCGGCTCCGAGGTCGCGCTGATGCATCTGCACGGCATCGCAGAGAAGGCCAAGTTCAGCGGGCTGAAGAACCGGGCCAAGCTGAAGATGGACGAGGTCGCCGCCGAGCTCGGCCTGACGCCGCAGGAACTGGCCGACCGGCTGGTGCCCGACTTCGGCCTGTCCGCCGACGGCAGCCTGACCCTCGACTACGGCCGCAGGCAGTTCGTGGTGGGCTTCGACGAGCAGCTCAAGCCGTACGTGGCCGACGCCTCGGGCAAGCGGCTGAAGAACCTGCCCAAGCCGGGCGCCAACGACGATCCGGAGCTCGCGCCCGCCGCCTACCGGCGCCTCGCCGGGCTGAAGAAGGACGTACGCTCCGTGGCAGGGGACGCCATCCACCGCCTGGAGCAGGCCATGGTGAACCGGCGTCGCTGGAGCGCCGGCGACTTCGGCCGACTGCTCGTCGGCCACCCGCTGCTCTGGCACATCGTACGGCGGCTCGTATGGGGGCTGTACGACCCGTCGGGCCAGCTCACGGGCACCCTGCGAGTGGCCGAGGACCGCAGCTTCGCCGACGTCGAGGACGACACGCTGACGTTGCCCGAAGACGCCCTCGTCGGCGTGGTGCACCCGCTGGAGCTGGGAGAGGGCCTGGCCGCCTGGTCCGAGGTGTTCGCCGACTACGAGATCCTGCAGCCGTTCCCGCAGTTGGGCAGGGAGACGTACGAGCTGGATCCGGCGCTGGTGGCCGAGATCGAAGCCGCCAAGATCCCCACCCGCGCGGTCATCGGCCTCGAGCGGCGCGGCTGGCGGCGCGGCGCGCCTCAGGACGCCGGCTGGCAGGGCTGGATCGAGCGGGACGTACCCGGCGGCAGAACCATCACGATCGGCCTCGACCCGGGCATCGCGATCGGCTACCTCGACTTCGCCGACGAGCAGACCCTGGTGGAGCTGGGGCTCGACGGCCTCGACCCGATCACCACCTCCGAGATCCTTCGAGACCTGAAGGACATCACCCGATGAACGACCACGCCCAGCGGCCCCCCGCCGAGATCCGCTACGCCGGCGAGCCGGCCAGGCTGCGGGAGCACGACACCGGTCGACGCCCCGAAGACCTGGACGCCTACGACTCCTACCTGCGCAAGCGGCGGAAGGAGGAGTGCACCAAACGCCGAAACCCTCTACCGAGAACTGCAGACACTGGGCAATCGTGGCAGCCGCACCACCATCCGCCAGTACATCCACCCCTGGCGCACCGCAACGCCTCCCCCGCCGACCCCAGTGCCATGTCAACCGGACCAAGATGCTCAAGCGGCAGATGTACGGCCACGCCCGCCCCGATCTCCTGCGCAAACGCATCCTGCTGACCGAATGACCGGGCCCGATCACGAAATATGTGCCTGATCCAGAATTCGAGTGTCGTTGACAGCCCGGGTCTTTCGGGTCCGTCGCTTTGGCCCCCGTTTCCGCTGGCACGAGCCCTGCGCGGGCAGCCGCCTCGGGAGCGCGATCCTCCTTCCTGAGGAGAAAGAACCTGAGCGTGGGTATAGAGAACTACACCGTGGTCAGGAGTGATGCTCAGCACGGGAATCAACAATCTGTCACTGTGTGCTCACACAGCGGGATCTCGGCAGCCCATCGCCAGGGATCCCTTCCTTCGCTGCCACAAGGTAGGGAAACGTGGACACAGAAGCACACCTCCTCGACCTGATATCGCGGGTGCGGGCACTCGAAGCAGGCGTGCAGATCAGCGACGCCCTCATCGCCACGATGATTGGCATCGCCCAAGTGATGACCGACATCACCGAGCTCCGGACCGAGACCAGACAAGATTTCGCAGCTCTTGTCGACGAAGTGGAGGGGCTCCGGCGACACCTGAACGAGTACCTCGGCCCCACCCGATCCGAGATACCGCACCAGCCCGGCTCCCCCTAGAACCAAGCCGAACGATCGCTAGACAGCCAGAGGCTCAGCCGAAGCCGCCGATCTACACTCGAAGGCTCAGGCTGAGCCCAGCCCATTTGAAACACGGCCCAAGAGGCTCTCGCCGAAGTGCCCAATCCACATCGAGCAGCACCGCATATCGCCCCATCAGCGGACAAACTGGACTCGTAGTTGCTGGAGCTCTCCTAAAGCGGGTGCCGCAGACATCCGATCTGCGTAAGTTGTCAAGCCATGGCCTTCGATGGTGGCTGGAAGGCGACATCTTCGTTGTAGGTCACGCCCTTTTGCAGGCA
>NZ_FOHX01000007.1:49985-529928 GCF_900111685.1 Nonomuraea wenchangensis | reverse complement strand
GCCTCGCGGACCGCGGACTCGTACAGCTCGGGGATCTCCTGCTGGGCGCGGGCGACCTTCAGTCCGCGTCCGCCGCCGCCGTAGGCGGCCTTGATCGCGATCGGCAGGCCGTGCTCCTTCGCGAAGGCGACGACCTCGTCCGCCCCGGACACCGGGTCCTTGGTGCCGGCGACCAGCGGCGCGCCGACCTTCTGGGCGATGTGCCTGGCCTGCACCTTGTCGCCGAGCGCGGCGATGGCGGCGGGCGGCGGGCCGATCCAGGTCAGCCCGGCGTCGATGACCGCCTGGGCGAAGGCGGCGTTCTCCGACAGGAAGCCGTAGCCGGGGTGGACGGCGTCAGCGCCGCTGCGGGCGGCCACGTCGAGCAGCTTGGCGATGTCGAGGTAGGTCTCGGCGGGCGAACGGCCGCCCAGCGCGTACGCCTCGTCGGCCAGCCGCGCGTGCAGCGCGTCGCGGTCGGGGTCGGCGTAGACGGCGACGGAGCCGAGGCCCGCGTCCCGGCAGGCGCGGATCACGCGGACGGCGATCTCCCCGCGGTTGGCGACCATCACTTTGCGCAGGCTCACAGACGTCCTCCCAGGTTCCAGCTCGACTCCCGCCAGCCGCGCGGGCCTCGGGCGAGGGGGTGGCGCGGCGCGCGCCAAAGGTGGGGGGCCACGGGCCGGGCGGCGGGCTCCGGCCGGGCGGCATGGGTGGCATGGGTGGCGTGTACGGCCACGACGAGCGCGGCCAGCTCCTCCGGCGAGGGCGCGCCCCTGACCACCGTCAGGGCGGGGCCGGTCGCAGGGCCGTCCACGGGGCCGTCCACGGGGCCGTTCGCGGGGCCGGTCATAGGGGCGTTCACGGGGCCGTTCACAGGGGGATGTTCCCGTGCTTCTTGGGCGGCAGGGCGTCGCGTTTGTTGCGCAGCAGGCGCAGTGCCCGGGTGATCTCGCGGCGGGTCTCGCTCGGCCGGATGACCGCGTCCACGTAGCCGCGCTCGGCCGCCAGATAGGGGGTGGCAAGGGTGTCCTCGTACTCGGCGACCAGCTCGGCGCGCAGCGCGTCGGGGTCGTCGGCGGCGGCCAGGCGCCTGCGGTGCAGGACGTTGACCGCGCCCTGGGCGCCCATGACCGCGATCTGCGCGGTCGACCAGGCCAGGTTGACGTCGGCGCCCAGGTGCTTGGAGCCCATGACGTCGTACGCGCCGCCGTACGCCTTACGGGTGATCACGGTGACGAGCGGGACGGTGGCCTCGCCGTAGGCGTAGAGGAGCTTGGCGCCGCGCCGGATGATGCCGTTCCACTCCTGGCCGGTGCCGGGCAGGAAGCCGGGCACGTCCACCAGCGTGAGCACGGGGATGCCGAAGGCATCGCAGGTGCGGACGAACCGGGCGGCCTTCTCGGAGGCGTCGATGTCGAGCGTGCCGGCCAGCCTCATCGGCTGGTTGGCGACCACGCCGACGGGGCGGCCCTCGACGCGGCCGAAGCCGACCACGATGTTCGGCGCGAACAGCTCCTGCGTCTCCAGGAACTCGCCGTCGTCCAGCAGGGCGGCGATGACCTCGTGCATGTCGTACGGCTGGTTGGGCGAGTCCGGCACCAGCGCGTCGAGGGCCAGGTCGTCGGCCGTGAGCGTGAGGTCGGCCTCGACCGCGGGGTGCGCGGGCTCGTCCAGGTTGTTGTCCGGCAGGTACGCCAGCAGCGCCCGCACGTAGCCGAGCGCGTCCTCCTCGTCGCTCGCCAGGTAGTGGGCCACGCCGCTGCGGGCGTTGTGCACCCGGCCGCCGCCCAGCTCCTCGAACGTGACGTCCTCCCCCGTCACCGTCTTGATGACGTCGGGGCCGGTGACGAACATGTGCGACTGCTCGTCCACCATGACGGTGAAGTCGGTCAGCGCCGGCGAGTAGACGTGGCCGCCCGCGCAGGCGCCCATGATGAGCGAGATCTGCGGGATCACGCCGGAGGCGCGGATGTTGCGGCGGAAGATCTCGCCGTACAGTCCGAGCGAGACGACGCCCTCCTGGATGCGGGCGCCGGCGCCCTCGTTGATGCCGACGATCGGGCAGCCGTTGCGCATCGCGAGGTCCATGACCTTGCAGATCTTCTGCCCGTACACCTCGCCCAGCGAGCCGCCCGCGACCGTGAAGTCCTGGGAGAACACGCACACCTGGCGGCCGTCGACCGTGCCGTAGCCGGTCACGACGCCGTCGCCGTAGCCGAGCGTGCCCTTGGCCAGGGCGTCCAGCTCCACGAAGGAGCCGTCGTCGAGCAGCCGCTCGATGCGCTCGCGGGCGGTCAGCCGGCCCTTGGCGTGCTGCTTGGCCGCCGCGCGGGCCTCGCCCACGTGAACCGCCTCGTCCAGGCGTTCCTTCAGACGGGCCAGGCTGCCCGCGGTGCCCTGCGCTGCCATCCACCACCACCCGATAGAACCGATAAGACTCAGTTTCAGATGTACGGTACTCAGTCGCGCGGTGCGGGACAACCCCTAACTTCCGTCACAATGGCCGGGTGCCGACACCGCCCATCCGCCAGCGCCTCGCCGAGGCCGCCGTGACGCTGTTCGACGAGAACGGCTACGACGCGACCACCGTCGACGACATCGCCGCGCGCGCAGGCGTCAGCCGCAGCACGTTCTTCCGCCACTACCGTTCCAAGGACGACGCGATCTTCCCCGATCACGACGCGCTGCTGACCAGGATCGACGCCCGGCTGCGCGCCTCCACGGCGGGCACCGCGATCGTGGCCATCACCGACGCCGTGCGCATCGTGCTCGCCCACTACGTCGATGACGCCGAGGTCTCGCTGCGCCGCTACCGGCTGGTCCGCGAGGTGCCCGCCCTGCGCGACCGCGAGATCGCCAGCGTCGCCCGCTACCAGCGGCTGTTCCGCGAGTTCGTCGGCGCCTGGCTCGGCGACTCGCCCGACGCCGGCCTGCGCGCCGAGCTGATGGCCGCCTCCGTCGTGGCGGCCCACAACCAGGTGCTGCGCGGATGGCTGCGGGCCGGCGGGACCTACGACCCGAGCGGCCCGCTCGACCACGCGCTCGGCTACGTGATCGCGACCTTCCGCCAGCTCGAACAGCCGCGCGACAGCGAGCAGGTGGTGGTCGCCACCTTCAGCCGCTCGGCCTCGCCCCAGGCCGTGATGGCCGCCATCCAGCAGCACCTGGACGCCCGCCCCGGTTAGCGGTTGCGGAACACCGGCTCCCGTTTCTCCAGGAAGGCGCTGATCGCCTCCCGGGTGTCCTCGGTGGCGCCGTTGAGGTTCTGCGCGGCCGCCTCGCGCAGGGCGCTCTCCCGGAAGTCGCCACCGGCCGCCGAGTTGAGCAGTTCCTTGGTCTGCGCCAGCGCCAGCGGCGCGAGGCCCAGCAGCTCGCGCGCCCACTCCCCTGCCCGCTCCAGTGCCGTGCCCGCCGGCACGACCCTGTTGAGCAGCCCGAGGTCGTGCACCTCGCGCGCGGACAGGATCCGGCCGAAGAAGGCCAGCTCCTTCGCCCGGTGCAGGCCCACCATGTGGGTCAGCAGCCACGTCCCGCCGAAGTCCACCGACAGGCCGCGCCGGGAGAAGATCTGCGAGAAGCGGGCCGTCTCGTCGGCGACCGCGAGGTCGCAGGCGAGCGCCATGTTGAAGCCGGCCCCGACCGCCGCCCCCGACACGGCGGCGATCGTGGGCTGGGGCAGGTCCCGCAGGGCGAACAGCGCCGCGTTCACGATCTGCATCGCCCGGCGCGGCGAGTCGCCGGAGCCCTGGGCGCCCAGGTCGGCCCCCGAGCAGAACTCGCCGCCCGCCCCGGTGAGCACCAGGACACGGTCGTCGGCGCGGGCCGCGATCTCCTCGAGCACGCGGGTGAACTCGATCCAGCCCTCCCTCGTCATCGCGTTCTTCCTGGCGGGACGGTTGAGCGTGACGGTGACGACGCCGGAGCCGTCACGCTCCACCAGGAGGTCCCCGGACCCCATCAGGACCGGCCCGCCGCGCGCAGCGTGGCGAGGGCCGCGCCGAGATCGGCCTCGGACGCGCCCGGCGGCGGCTGGAGCGCCACCTGGTCGACCAGGCCGCCGAACCTGCGCGCCACCTCCGCCGCCACCTCCGTCAGCGACCCGCTCACGCAGAAGGCGTCCAGCACCTCGTCGTCGATCAGGTCGGCCATCCGGTCCCAGCGGTCGGCCTCGGGCCGCACCGACAGCGCGTGCAGCCGCTGGTGCAGGTCCTCCCAGCCGTGCAGCGCGAGTACGCCGCGGTAGGCCGGGGTGGAGCCGTAGAAGGCGATCCGGCCGCGCAGCACCCGCCGCTGCGCCTCGACGTCCTCGGCCGGATCGAGGACGTGCACGAACCCGGGACAGTGGACCACGATGTCGGAACGGTCCCGCCCGGACCGGGCCAGCCCCTCCTCCAGGGCGGGCAGGGTGATCTCGCGGAAGTACCGCTCGGTGCTGAATCCGTGCGGGATCAGCCCGTCGGCCGCCTCGCCGGCCAGCCGGGTCATGAGCGGGCCGACCGCGGCCAGGTGGATCGGCGGGTTGCCGTGCGGGTGCGGCTCCGGGCGGAAGGTCGCGGTCATGAGGGTGTGCCGGTAGAACTCCCCCTCGTGCCGCACCTCCTTGCCGGTGTTCCAGTCGTCCCAGATGGCGCGCAGGGCCGTGATGTACTCGCGCATCCGCGCCGCGGGCCTGCTCCACTCCATGCCGAAGCGGCGGGTGATGTGCGGCCTGGTCTGGGTGCCGAGGCCGAGCACGAACCGGCCCCCGGAGAGGATCTGCAGGTCGTTGGTCACGTACGCGAGCGCCATCGGCGTCCGGGCGAAGGCGACCGCGATGCCGGTCGCCAGTTTGATCCGGCTCGTCGCCGGGGCGGCCAGCGCCAGTCTGAGGAAGGGGTCGTGGTCCACCTCCGCGCTGGAGATGGTGTCGAAGCCGGCCCGCTCGGCCTGGGCGGCGAAGGCGGCCACGTCCGCCGGCGGCGCGGCGGCGGCGTGCACACTCGTCTGCAACGGCGTCTCCTGTCGTTCTCTCGCCGGCCGGGGTCAGCCGGCGTAGAGGTCGCGGAGCTTGCGGCGCTGCAGCTTGCCGGTCTCCGTGCGGGGGAAGTCGGCGCGGAACTCGTACCGCCTGGGGATCTTGAACGAGGCCAGCAGCTCGGCGCAGTGGGCGCGCAGCTCGGCGGCGAGCTCGTCGCCGGGCACGGCGTCCTCGGTCGGCTGGACGACGGCGAGCACGCTCTGCCCCCAGTCGGGGTCGGGGACGCCGATGACCGCGACGTCGGCGACCGCCGGGTGCGTGATGAGGGCCTGCTCGATCTCCGCCGGGTAGATGTTCACGCCGCCGGAGATGATGAGGTCGGTACGCCGGTCGAGGAGGAAGACGTAGCCGTCCTCGTCGAAGTAGCCGTAGTCGCCGACGGTCGACAGCTCGCCCCGGCGGCTGGCGGCGGTCTTCGCCGGGTCGTTGTTGTACTCGAAGGTCGGGCCGGCGCCGGGGATGCCGAAGTAGATGACGCCCGCGGTGCCGGTGGGCACCTCGTTGCCGTCCTCGTCGAGGATCTTGACGATGGTGTTCGGCGTGGGCCGGCCGACCGTGCCGGGCTTGCGCAGCCACTCCTCCGAGCCCACCAGGGAGACGCCGCCCTCGGTGGAGGCCAGGTACTCCCACACGACCGGGCCCAGCCACTCGATCATCTGCTGCTTGATCGGCACCGGGCACGGCGCGCCCGCGTGGATCACCGCCTCCAGGCTGGACAGGTCGTACTTCTCGCGCACCTCCTGCGGCAGCCGCAGCATCCGGTGGAAGTGCGTGGGGACCATGTGCACGGTGGTGATCTTGTGCTTCTCGATGGCGGCCAGCACGCCCTCGGGGTCGAACTTGCCCTGGATGACGACCGTGTGGCCGAGCTGGAGGAAGGCGAAGGCGTGGCCGCTCGGCGCGGCGTGGTAGATCGGCGAGCACACCAGGTGCACGCCCTTGTCCATGGTGACCTCGTAGCGAGCGCAGAGGCCGCCGTAGAGCGCGCCGAGCACCGGCTCGGGCTCGGCGTCCGGGTAGAGCAGGCTGCGCACGCCCTTGGGGTTGCCGGTGGTCCCCGAGGTGTAGCCCATGCTGGCGCCGAAGCGGCGCTCCGGCGGCGCGTCGGCCGGCTCGCCCGCCCCCAGCTCCTGGAACGGCAGCCAGCCGGGAGCCTCGCCGCCGACGACGTACCGGTGCTCGGGCAGCGACTCCGGCGGCAGCGTGGCGGCCTGCTCGGCGTCCATGACCAGCAGCCCGGCGCCGGAGTCCTTGATGATGTAGAGCATCTCGGCGGGGGTCAGCCGCCAGTTGACCGGGACGAAGAACATCCCGACCTGCGCCGTGGCCAGCATCATCTCCAGGTACTCGTGCCCGTTGTGCAGGGCGACCGCGACGCTGTCGCCGTTGCCGAGACCGTGGGTGCGCAGGGCGCGCGAGACGCGGTTGACCCGCGCCAGCAGTTCGCCGTACGTGAGCGTCGAGCCGTCCGGATCGATGATGCAGGGCCGGCCGGGGTCGGCCGCGGCGATCTGGTAGAACCCGACGGGCTCCGTGGTGGGGTGAGTCGTGGTCGGGTGAGTGGTAGAGGACATCGTGCGTCTCTCCCTGTCCGGCTTGACCGATGAATGACGATCCCCGTTGCGGGGTCCCGCGGCCGGCTCTTCCGGCCGACCCCGGGTCCCGCGTCCCCCGTGCGGCCCGGTTACCGGGGCAGCTGCGCCATGAAGATCGACGGGTGCAGCCCGTCGGCCTTCGGACGGAACGACTTGGTCAGCTTCTCCCCGAGGTCGGCCAGGTCCCAGGGGCCCTCGGATGAGACCGTCTCGACGACCTCCGGGTTGTTCCACAGCCGGACGTCGTACCCGGAGGCGCCGAGGGTACGGCCCGACAGCCAGCCGGACTCGGTGCCGGCGAGGTAGGTGACGATCGGCGCGATGTTGTCCGGCGACATGAGCTCATCGGCGCCGGGGTCCTCGCCGAGCTTCTTGTCGTCGGGCACGGTCGCGGTGAGGCGGGTGGCCGCGCCGGGGGCGATGGCGTTGGCCGTCACGCCGTAGCGGGCCAGGCCGTTGGCGAGCGAGGCGGTCAGGCCGATGATGCCCATCTTCGCGGCGGCGTAGTTCGGCTGGCCGGGCGAGCCCTGAAGGGCGGAGTCGGACGTGAAGTTGATGATCCGGTAGTTGCCCTCGGGGTTGCGCTGCTGCCGCCAGTACGCCGCGGCGGGCTTGATGGTGCTGAAGTGGCCGCGCAGGTGCACGCGGATGACCGCGTCCCAGTCCTCCTCCGGCAGGTTGAAGATCATCTTGTCGCGGAGAATGCCGGCGACGTTGACCACCACGTCGAGCTGCCCGTAGTTCTCCAGCGCCAGCTCCACCAGGCGCCGCCCGGTCGCGGTGTCGGCGATGTCGCCGGCGTCGGAGACGGCCTGGCCGCCTTGGTCGTTGATCTCCCTGGCGATGGCCTCGGCGGGGCCGGTGTCGCCGCCGGAGCCGTCCGGGCCCGCGCCGAGGTCGTTGAGCACGAGCCGCGCGCCCTGCGCGGCGAACATGCGGCTGATGGAGGCGCCGATGCCGCGTCCGGCGCCGGTGACGATGGCGACTCTGCCGTCAAGTGATCCCATGGGGGTGTCCTTCCGCAGACCGAGGGGTGGAGGGGGTGCCGTGCGCGGCGCGCACGATCAGAGGATGGCGCGGCGCGCACGCTCAGAGGATGACCGCCGTGCCGTGGTCGATGACCGGGGTGCCGCTCTCGTCGGTGGTCTGGAACCGCACGTCGGTGCCGTCGGCCCAGATCGACACCGTGATCGTCTGACCGGGGAGTATCGGCTTGGTGAAGCGGGCGGACATGGCCCGGAACCGCTTGGGCTCCGAGCCGGCGACCGTGTGCAGCAGCGCGCGGCCGGTGAAGCCGTAGGTGCACATGCCGTGCAGGATCGGCCGCGGGAAGCCGCCCCGGCCGCTGAAGGACGGGTCGGTGTGCAGCGGGTTGCGGTCGCCGGTCAGCCGGTAGAGGAGCGCCTGGTCGGCGCGGGTGGTGTAGGTGACGACGTGGTCGGGCTTGCCCGTGGGCCGCTCCCAGGCGGTGCCGGGGCCGCGCTCGCCGCCGAAGCCGCCGTACCCGCGGAAGAACAGGGAGGTGCGGATCTTCGCCAGCGGGGCGCCGCCGGGGGCGCGCGAGACGCTCTCGGTGGCGATGATGGCGCCGGAGCCCTTGTCGTACACGCCGACGATCTCGCCCGTGGACTCGACCTCGCCCGCGACCGGGATCGTGTCGAACAGCTCGAAGGCCTGCTCGGCGTGGAGCATCTTGGTGAGGTCGAGGTCCTTGGGCAGGGACACCCCCCCGCCCATGGCCACGTTGCAGAACGTCGGGAGGACCTGCTGCGGCGTGCCCGCGGTGTTCTCGGTCGTGAACTGCAGCTCCGAGAGCGGGTCCTCCTGGCCGGCGCCGACCGCGATGGCGTAGAGCAGGGCGTCGTCGGAGGTCCAGGATCTCGTGAGGGGTTCGCTCTTGCGGCCGACCAGCGAAGCGTCGATGGGCATGGAACCTCGATTCGTGAACGCTCGGAAGACCTGGCGCGGGCGTCGCCGCCCGGGCTGATCAGGTGCCAAGTGAAACACGTTACGACTGAACCGGCAAGGCTCTGCTTCCTCTTGACATCGGAGAGCTCAGCTCCAACCCTGTCAGTAAGCAGAACATGTTGTCTTTAGCCCGGGTCCGGGCCGCCGGCCCGGCCGCCACCTGCCGGAGGACCTGAAATGGCTGTGCGGTGAGGCGCTTCCAGACGCTGCCCGCCGATCTGCGGATCTCCGCCCTGATCGCGTTCGTGGTCGCACTCGGCTTCGGCGTGATCGCGCCGGCCCTGCCGCTGCTCGCGGCGGAGTTCGGCGTGGGCAGCGCGGTCGTGGGGGCGGCGATCAGCGCGTTCGCGGTGGTCCGGCTCGCCACCGCCGTCGTCAACAGCCGGTTCGTCCAGCGCTTCGGCGAGCGCCGGGTGATCGCCTGGGGGCTGTGGCTGCAGGGCGTGACGATGATCGTCGCCAGTTTCGCCCCCGACTTCACGCTGCTCATCACCCTGCGGGCGATCGGCGGGATGGGCAGCTCGGCCTTCACCATCGCCGCCATGTCCCTGGTCCTGCGCACGGCCCCGCCGGACGCGCGGGGCAGCGGCATCAGCACGTTCCAGCTCGGCTTCATGCTCGGCGCCATCGCCGGGCCGGCGGCCGGCGGCGTGCTCGCCGACGTGAACCCGCGCCTGCCCTTCCTGCTGTACGGGGCCACCCTGCTCGTGGCCGCCGCGATCTCGCAGCTCAAGCTCTCCCACGGCGTCCCGACGCCCCCCGCGTCCCCGCACGCGGCCGGCTCCCCGTCGGCGGCGGCCGGGGCGCTGCCGCGCGGCACGTACGTCCGCGCCTTCGCCGCGGCCCTCATCGCCAGCTTCACCGTCGGCTGGCTCTTCTACGGCCTGCGCAACTCGACCATCCTCGTGTTCGCCACGGAGGAGCTGGGCGGCAGCGGCACCTTCATCGGCGTGGCGATGCTCGGCACCGCCGTCACCCAGGTGATCTCCGTGCGGGCGTTCGGCCGGTGGGGCGACGTGCGCGGCAGGCGGCCCGCGATGATCACCGCCGGGGTGCTCGGCGGCGTCGCCGTCGCGCTGCTCTGCCTGCCGGCCGGCGAGGCGGTCTTCCTCGCCTCGATGGCGCTGCTCGGGGTGGCGGGCGGCGGCCTGTCCGCGACGCCCGCCGCCCTCCTCGCCGACATCAGCGGCAGCAGCCCCGCCAGGAACGTGGCGTGGTTCAACATGTCGTCCGACGTCGGCGCGATCATCGGCCCGGTCGCGGCGGGGGCGGTCGCCGACGCCCTGTCCTTCCAGGCCGCCTTCCTCATCACCACGCTGATCCTCGCGGTCGTCGTGGTCAGCTCGGCGGTGATGCGCGAGACGCTCGCCGCCCCGTCCTCCGCGAGACCACCTGTGACACCCTCCGTGAAAGGAACCGCCATGCCAGGCCCGGCACCCGTGCCCATCCCCGAGACACTTCCCTTCTGGGAGGGCGCCGCGAACGGCGAGCTGCGCGTCCAGCGCTGCGCGTCCTGCGAGCGGCACTACTTCTACCCGCGCCCGTTCTGCCCCGTCTGCGGTTCGGCGGACGTGGAGTGGACGACCGTCAGCGGCGCGGCCCGGCTGCTGTCGTACGTCATCAACTACCGCCCCCTGCCGCCCTTCGACCCCGCCACGCCGGTCGTCGTGGCGCTGGTGGAGCTGGCCGAGGGGCCGCGTCTCATGACCAACATCGTCGGGGTGCCGCCCGAGCCCGAGCATCTGGAGCTGGACATGCCGTTGCAGGTCTGTTTCGTCGAGCGGGGCGAGCACACCCTCCCCGTGTTCGCCCCCGCCGGGGAGGTGGCCCGATGACCTCGATGCACCACGGCGACATCGCCATCGTCGGCGCGGCGGAGACCACCGACGTCGGCGTCCGCCCCGACCTGTCCGTGCTCGGCCTGCACGCGGAGGCGGCACGCAACGCCCTCGCCGACGCCGGCCTCACCGCCAAGGACATCGACGGCGTGGCCACCGCGGGCCCGCTGGCGCTGGAGGTCTCCCACCACCTCGGCATCGAGCCCCGCTGGCTCGACGGCACCATGGTCGGCGGCTGCAGCTTCATGCTGCACGTCCGCCACGCCGCCGCCGCCATCGCGGCCGGCGCCGCCGACGTCGTGCTCGTCACCCACGGCGAGTCCGGCCGCTCCCGGGTCGGCGTGGCGCCCTGGGCTCCCAACCCGGCCTCGGCGACGGGGCAGTTCGAGGCCGTCTACGGCGCCCAGACGCCCTACTCGACCTTCACCCTGCCCGCGCTGCGCTTCCTGCACGAGCGCGGCATGACCCGCGAGCACCTGGCGCACGTCGTCGTGGCGCAGCGGACGTGGGCGCTGAACAACCCGCGCGCCTTCCGGCGCAAGCCCACCACGGTCGAGGAGGTGCTGGCCGGGCCGCCCATCGCCTACCCGTTCACCAGGGACATGTGCTGCGTGGTGACCGACGGCGGCGGCGCGCTCGTGCTCACCACCGCCGAGCGCGCCAGGGACCTGCCGGGCGGCGACCGCGCGGTTTACCTGCTCGGCTCGGGCGAGGCCGCCGAGGGCCCCCTCGTGTCGCAGATGGCCGACCCCGGCTCGTTCGCGGCCTTCCGCAAGGCCGGGGAGGAGGCGTTCCGCACCGCCGGCATCTCGCGCGCCGACGTGGACCACCTCATGGCCTACGACGCCTTCGCCCACGTGCCGCTCTACATGCTGGAGGACCTCGGCTTCGTCGGGCGCGGCGAGTCGGGCGACTTCGTCGCGGAGGGCAACACGCTGAAGGGCGGCTCGCTGCCGATGAACACCAACGGCGGCGGCCTGTCCTACACCCACACCGGCATGTACGGCATGTTCGCCATCCAGGAGGCCGTGCGGCAGCTCCGCGGCGAGGCGGTGGAGCAGCTGCCCAAGGCGGACATCAGCTTCGTGCAGGGCGTCGGGATGTTCTTCGCGGCGGCCGGCAGCCTGGTGCTCTCGCGGCACCGGGGCTGAGCTTCCCGCGGCGGCGCCGGGAGCCCGTCCCGGCGCCGCTCGCGCGCTCAAGAGAACGTGTACTCTTTAGTACCAGCTTTGCAGCCGCTGACCGCAGGTCGTCAGCGGGCTCTCGTGTCCTTCGCCCACAGGGAAAGGGGGTCCGCCATGACCCGGGTCAGCAGGAAGGGCCGCACGCCGGAGGCGCGGGCCTTCCGTGCGGAACGTGTTCTGGATGCCGGGATGGCTCTGGCCACCCGCGGTGGCTACGACGCGGTCCAGATGCGCGAGGTGGCGAGGATCGCGGAGGTCGCCCTGTCGACCCTCTACCGCTACTACCCGTCGAAGGACGCCCTGCTCGCCGCGGCCATCCAGGTGCAGCTCCAGGAGCTGCGCGAGGACATCGTGCAGCGCCCCCCGCGGCAGCGCACCCCGGAGGGGCGGGCCGCGGAGGTGCTGCACCGCGCCTTCCGTGCGATGCAGTACAACCGGGGCTGGGCGCACGCCGCCCTCAGTGCCTACCACATCCCCAAGCCGCTCGGCGAGCGGTACGAAACGCCGCCCCTGGCCGAGACGCCGGAGCCGACCAGCCTGGCCGAGCTCATGGGGCGCGCCGCCTGGGGGCCCGACCACCGCATCACGACCGCCGAGTACCGGGTGCTGCACATGCTGGAGGCGCTCTGGAACAGCAGCGTCATCGGCTGGCTCAACGACCAGCTCACCCCGGAGTACGTCGAGGAGCGGATGAAGTTCGCCGCGCGGCGGCTGCTCATGCCGGAGCCCGAGGCCGGCCGATAGCCGCCGGCCCCGGGCCCCGTCCGGCTAGCGCGCGCTTTGGCCGTCGTCGACCTTGACCACGGTGCCGGTCACGAACTCCGAGTGCGGTGACACCAGGTAGAGCAGGGTGCTGTCGAGCTGGCGCGGGTCGCCCATGCGGGCGCGGGGGAAGAACCGCGACGGGTCGCCGCCGGTGCGCGCCATCATGCCGTCCATCATCTCCGAGGCGAACGCGCCCGGCGCGATGGCGTTGACGTTGATGTGGAACTTCGCCCACTCGACCGCGAGCACCTCCGTCATCCGCACGACGGCGGCCTTCGTCACCGAGTAGAGCGCCGCTCCCCCGCCCCGGTACTCGTAGGCGCCCATGGAGGAGACGTTCACCACCCGGCCGCCGGCGCCGGCCTTCATGAGCCGGCGCGCGAAGTCGCAGGAGAGCAGCCAGGGCGCGCGCAGGTTCGTCCCCAGCACCCGGTCCACGAGGTCGACGGGCATCTTGGTGGCGTGCTGGGCGTCGGGGATGCCGGCGTTGTTGACCAGGATGGTGGCCGTGCCGAAGCGCTCCTCGGCCGCGTCCAGCAGGCCGCCGAGCTGTTCGTCGTCGGTGAGGTCGGCGGCCAGCGGCAGGCAGGCGCCGCCGGCCGCGCCGATCTCGTCCGCGAGCTCGCCGAGCCGGTCCGCGCGCCGGGCCACGGCGACCACGGAGGCCCCGTGCTCGGCGAGGGTGACGGCGAAGCGCCGCCCGAGTCCCGAGGAGCATCCGGTCACGACGGCGGTCTGCCCCGTGAGATCGACGGTCTGCGGCATGGCTCTCCTTCTTCCTGCTTGCCTGTGCGGTTCAATCCAGGACCTGCTCGACGGCGCCCTCGGCGGCGAGCGCGGCGACCTCGTCCGCCGTGAAGCCCAGGAGCTCGGTGAGGACCCGCTCGTTGTCCTCGCCGAGCAGCGGGGCCGCCTTGGTGACGCGGTACGGCGTCAGCGACAGCTCCGCCTGGGCGCCCTCGTACGGCATCATCCCCATGACGGGGTGCCGCTGCGGACGGAAGTAGCCCCGGTGCGCCACCTGCGGGTCGGACTGGAGGCCCCGCGCGTCGTGCACCGGTCCGGCCGGCACCTCCGGCTGGAGCGTACCGACGACCTCGGCGACCGTCCTGGCGGACGTCCACGCGGCGAGGGCCCGCTCCAGGCGGTCCTCCTGCTCCTTGCGCCCGGACAGCGTGGCGAGCCGGGGGTCGGCCGCCCACGCGGGCTCGCCCAGGGCCCGGCGCAGGGCCGTCCACTGGTCGTCGCCGGTCACCGCGATGGCGACCCATCTCTCCCTGCCGCCCTCCGGCAGGCACGGGAAGACGCCGTGCGGGGCCGCCGCGCGGTCGCGGTTGCCGTCGCGGGTGGCGACGTGGCCGGTGAGCTGGTGGTCCACGAGCTCCGGCGCGAGGAACATCAGGCCGGTCTCCATCTGGGACAGGTCGATGTGCTGCCCCTCGCCGGTGCGGTCGCGGTGCTCCAGTGCCGCGAGCACGGCCACGGCCGCGAACCGCTGCCCGATGAAGTCCGTGTACGCCCCGTACGGGGAGCCGGGATCGCGGTCGGGCCAGCCCGTCAGCTCGCAGTACCCGGACATGGCGGCCAGCACCGTGCCGAACCCCGCGAACCCCCTGCGCGGGCCGGTCTGCCCGTTCATGGACGTCGAAAGCATGATCAGGGAGGGGTTGACCGCGCGCAGCCGGTCGTAGCCGAGCCCGAGCCGGTCCATCACGCCGGGCGTGAACGCCTCGACGACGACGTCGGCCCAGGCCGTCAGCCGGGCCGCGACCCGCCTGCCGCCGTCGGTGGACAGGTCGACCCCGAGGCCGAGCTTGGAGGCGTTGTAGTCGGCGAAGAACTGCGAGCGGTTGAGCCCCGGCACGCCGTCCTTGAACGGCGGCGCCTTGCGCAGCACGTCCACCGAGCGGGTGCTCTCGGTGCGCACCACCGTGGCGCCGTACTCGGCCAGGTAGCGTGCCGTCAGCGGGCCGACGCCCACCCAGGACGCGTCCCACACGTTGACGCCGTCGAGCGGCCCGCCCATCAGATCGTCCCTTCGCCGCGGTGGCGGGACAGCTCCTCGGCGGACAGGCCCGCTTCGTCCCGCCACACCGTCTCGTTGTCCGCGCCCGGCCCGGCGACGTGGCCGCCGCCCGCGAGGGGGCTGGCCGGCAGCCGGGCCCACACGCCCGGGACGCGCAGGTCGCCGGTGGTCAGGAAGTATCCGCGCGCGGCCAGCTGCTCGTCCGCCATCAGGTCGGGCACCGTGTTGACCGGCGCCACCATGAGCCGGCGCGCCAGCGCCTTGCGGGTCAGCTCCGCCTTGGTCTCGGTCAGGAAGTACGCCGCCAGCGCCCCCGTCAGCAGCCCGGGGAACGACGGGTCGTCGGCGGCCAGGGTGGGCGACCCGAGCCGCCCGGCGTCGTAGGCGGCCAGCGCGGGCGGCAGGAATCCCTCATCGCGCAGCCAGGCGACGTACCCGGCCGGGCCGGGCCCGAAGGGGACGGTGGCGAGGACGTGCCCGTCGCGGCAGCCGAACAGGTGGCGGTAGGGCTGGCCGGGGACGGGCGCGCCGAAGGAGGCCCGGTCCACCACCGAGCCGTCGGTGTAGGGGCCGGGCACCGCGTTCATCAGGGTGCGGATCGTGGCGAGCTGCGCCGAGACGTCCACGTGCTGGCCCTGGCCGGTGCGCCGGGCGTGGCGCACCGCGGCGAGGGTGTGCACGACCGCCTCGGCCGCCGCGTGCAGGAAGTACTGGCCGGAGCTGATGCGCACGGGCGGGCGGTCGGGGTCGCCGTTGGTCCACACCGCGCCGCCCGTGGCGGCGACGACGAGGTCGGCGGCTGCGTGGCCGGCGTAGGGGCCGGTCCGGCCGAACGGGGTGACGCTGACCAGCACCAGGCGCGGGTTCACGGCGGACAGGGCGGCGTGGCCGAGCCCTCGCCCCTGGAGCGTCTCCCGCTCGTACGACTCGATGACGACGTCCGCGGCGCGGGCCAGCCGCAGGAACAGCTCCCGGGCCCCCAGCCGGGCCAGGTCCAGCGTCACCGAGCGCTTGCCCCGGTTGAAGGCCGGCCACGCCGGGTTCGGCCGGCCGGGGGGCGCGCCGGCCCGCCGGTCGAGCCGGGCGGGATCGCCTCCGGGCGGCTCGACGAGGGTGACCTGGGCGCCGAGGTCGGCCAGGACGCGCCCGCTCAGCCAGGCCCGCTCGGTGGTCAGGTCGAGCACCCGCAGGCCCGCCAGCGCCCCGCTCACCACGCCCCGCCCGGCACCCGACCGGACTCGGCGGCCTGGGCGGGCTCGGCGGTCAGGGCGTGGGTGGTGCGGGCGGCCTCGGCGTACTCGGCGGCCAGCCGGTCCACCAGCTCGGCGACGGAGGGGACGTCGCTGACGCCGGAGACGGAGTGACCGGCGCTCCAGATGTCGCGCCACCTCTTCGGCGCGCCCCCTTCGCGGCCCTCCAGCGCCGTCATGGAGAAACGCTTCGGCCCGAGCCCGAACTCGGCCGGGTCAAGCCCCTGGGCCAGCAGCGACCGCCGCAGCAGATTCGTCTCCAGTCCCGAGAGGGCGTTGGTGAGATGGATGTCGTCGAGCTCGCTCTCGACCACGAAGTCCTTGTAGCGCTCGTCGGCTCGGGCCTCCCGGGTGGCGATGAAGCGGGTGCCCATGTAGCCGAGGTCGCACCCCAGGGCGCGGGCGGCGAGCAGGGCGTGCCCGTCGGCCTGCCCGCCCGAAAGGGCGACGATGCCGTCGAAGCGCTGCCGCACCGCCCGCACGAACGCGAACGGGTTGGCGCTGCCGGTCTGGCCGCCCGCGCCGGCGGTGAGCAGGATCAGGCCGTCCGCCCCGGCGTCGATGGCCCGCTCCGCGTGGCGCACGGTGGCCACGTCGCACCAGACCTGGATCCCGGCCGCGCGCAGGGCGGGGGCGACGGCGGCGGGCGAGCCGACGGAGGTGATCACCGCGGCCGGCCGGTGCCGCAGGATGACGTCGAGGTCCTGGTCCAGGCGGGGGTTCGAGCGGTGGACGATGAGGTTGGGCACGCAGGGCGCGGCGTCGGGGCCGCACGCGGCGGCGATGCGGTACAGCCACTCGTCGAGCTCGCCCTCGGCCCGGCAGTTGGCCGTCGGGAAGCTGCCGAAGACGCCCGCCCGGCAGGCGGCGATCACCAGCTCGGGGCCGGAGACGAGCAGCATGGGCGCGGCTACGAGCGGCAGCCGGGCGCGCTTCAGCACGGCACGGCGGTCCTGTGGCAGGTCAGCGGTCATGGATCACCTCAGGAGGTCAGGCCGTGGCGGGCGCCCCGGTCGTGGGGCGCCCGCCGCCGGGTCACACGCCGAGCTTGTCGGCGAGCCGGTCGAGCTGGTAGTCGCCGTCGCCGGCGAGGACGTTCCCGGCGATCGCGTTCTTGTAGTAGAAGTGCGCGTCGTGCTCCCAGGTGAAGCCGATGCCGCCGTGCAGCAGCATCGTCTCCTTCGCCGAGGTGAGGTAGCCGGAGGAGGTGAGCGCCCGCGCGGCGGCGGCCGCCGCGCCGAGCTTCGCGGGCTCCTCGTCGGCCGCCCTGGTGGCCTCGCGCAGCGCGGCGTCCGACAGCGCCCACCGGTTGTACATGTCGGCGAGCTTGTGCTTGACGCCCTGGTAGGCGCCGATGGGCTGGCCGAAGGTGTAGCGGACCTTGGCGTACTCGGTGGTCATGGTGAGGCAGGCCAGCATGGCGCCGGACTGCTCGGCGGCGATCGCGAGGTTCGCGAGGTCGGCCACGCGGTCGAGGGCGGCGGCGGCGTCGCCCGCGAGCGGCCGGGCCGGGGTGCCGTCGAACGTCACGGTGGCCGTGCTGCGGGTCGGGTCGACCCCGGCGTCCCTGCTCACGGTCAGGCCGGCGGCGTCGCCCTCGACCAGGTAGAGCGCCGCGCCGCCGGGCCCGGTGGCCTGGACGAGCAGCACGCCGGCCTCCGCGCCGTTGAGCACGGCGATCTTGGTGCCGGACAGGGTGACGGCGTCGCCGGAGCCGGTCGCGGTGGTGGCGGGCGTCCCGGGGATCCAGTGACGCTCTCCCGGCTCGCTGACGGCGAGCGCGCCGACCAGGCCGCCCTCGGCGAGCCGCGGCAGGAGGTCGTGCTTGGCCGGCTCGTCGTCCAGGGCGAGGAGGGCTCCGGCGGTGAGCACGCAGGCCAGCAGCGGCGAGGGCACGAGGCCGGCGCCCAGCTCCCGCAGCGCCGCCGACAGGTCGGCGTGGGTGGCGCCGGCGCCGCCGTACTCCTCCGGGATGATCAGGCCGGCCAGGCCGAGGTCGCCGGCCAGGCGCGACCAGACCTCCGCGTCGTAGGCGTGCTCGCCGCCGATGACCTCGCGCACCCGGGGCATCGGGCTGCGGTCGGCGACGAAGCGCTTGACCGTCTGAGCGAGGCTCTTCTGGTCGTCGGTGAAGATGAGAGACACATCAGCTCCTGGAGGTGGGACGGTCAGCGCGAGAGCTTCAACTTGTTGTACGGGGTGTTGCGGTCGACGCCGGGATCCTTGGCGAGCCCCAGCACCCGCTCGCCGATGATGTTGCGCTGGATCTCGTTGGTGCCCCCGGCGACGGCGTTGCCCGGGGCGGCCACGACGGCCATGACCACCCGCTCCAGGTCGGCCCCGCCCAGCGCGAGGTCGGCGCCGAGGAGGTCCTGCGCCAGGTCGGCGGCCCACAGGGCCTGCTCGGCGCCGGCCAGCTTGGCGGCGGAGCCGCGGGCGCCGATCGGCACACCGGCCATCGACTCCTCGTGCAGCACGCGGCCGTAGGCGCCGAGCGCCGACTCGCGGGCGTACAGCAGCGCCAGCCTGCGCCGGACGGCGGGGTCGTCGTTCAGGCCGCGGGCGCGGGCCAGCTCCAGGAGCGAGTCGAAGCCGAGCGGGTTGGAACGGGCGCGCGTGCCGGTGCCGATGGTGACCCGCTCGTGGCGGAGCATCACCACGGCCGCGGCCCAGCCCTCGCCGACCCGCCCGATGACCGCGTCGTCGGAGACCTCGACGTCGTCGAAGAACACCTCGTTGAACGGCGCGTGCCCGGTCGCCACGACGAGCGGCCGCACGGTGACGCCCGGGTGGCTCATGTCGACGATGAACATCGTGATGCCGCTGTGCTTGGGCACGGACGGGTCGGTGCGGGCGATGATGGCGCCGTAGTCGCTGTGCTGGGCGCCGGAGGTCCACACCTTCTGGCCGTTGATGATCCAGCCGGTCTCGGTGCGGGTCGCGGTGGTCTGCAGGCTGGCCACGTCGGAGCCGGCGGAGGGCTCGGAGAAGAGCTGGCACCAGATCTCCTCGCCCTTGAGCAGCGGCGGCAGGTAGCGCTTCTTCTGCTCCTCGGTGCCGAGCTCCAGGATGGTCGGGCCCGGCATGCCGAGGCCGATGGTGAACGGCCCGGTGGGCAGCTCGAAGTCCGCCGCCTCCTCCGAGAAGGCGATCAGCTCGGCCGGGCCGAGGCCCTGGCCGCCGTACTCCTCGGGCCAGGTGATGCCGGCGAAGCCCGCCTCCCACAGCGCCTTCTGGAACCGCTTGGACTCCTCCAGCGGCACGGCGGTGCCCTCAAGATCGTAGTCGGCCGCCTCGTCGAACGGTTTGGCGTTCTGCTCCAGCCAGGCGCGGGCCCTGGCGCGGAACTCGTCGGTGGAGGTCATAGGCGTTCCTCTCGTGAGTGCTGTCAGGCCGCCGGGGCGGGTTACGGGAGAAGCGGGGGCGGGCGCGGGCCCGCGAGTAGACCCACGTCCGCCCCCCCCCTTTGAAAACACGTTCTGTTTAGCGAAGGCTCGTCTGTTCGGGAGCGGATGTCAAGAGCATGCAGACACCTTGTCTACAGCTTGGATATTGACAACGGCGACGCGTCTGGTCACGCTCCCTACAACGGAAACGGGTTCCTTTTGTGTCGGAGGACGTCCGGCGCCGCCGTCGAGGACGCCCCCTCCTCAGGAAGTGAGCACACCATGGACGTTGCACAAACCACCCCCGCCACCCCTGGAGGAACGGACACCGGAACCGTGCTCGGGCTGGCGGACGTGACGGTGCGCTTCGGGGGGATCACCGCGGTCGACGCCGTCACGCTCGACGTCCCGCGCGGGCAGGTGGTGGGCCTCATCGGGCCCAACGGCGCCGGCAAGACCACCCTTCTGGACGCGATCTCGGGGCTGCGCACCCCCACCGAGGGGCGCGTCGCCCTCGACGGCGCGGACGTCACCTCCCGGTCGGCCTCCTGGCTCTCCCGTCACGGCGTCCGCCGCACTTTTCAGCGGCACCAGGCGTTCGGCTGGCTGAGCGTGCGGCAGAACGTGCTCGTGCCGCTGGAGTGGCGGACCCGCGGGCGCGGGCTGCTCGGGGACGTGCTGGGCCTGCCGCATCGCCGGCGCGAGACCGCGGCCCTGCTGGAGCGGGCCGACGAGGTCATCGAGCTGTGCGGGCTGTCGGCGGTGCGGGACGTGAGCGCGGCGACCCTGCCGATCGGCCGGCTGCGGCTGCTGGAGTTCGCCCGCGCCATCGTGGACGAGCCCCGGCTGCTCCTGCTCGACGAGCCGACGTCGGGGCTCGGGCCTCGGGAGACCGAGCTGCTGCGCGAGGTCCTGCTCGGGCTGGTCCAGCGGCACGAGCTGACGGTCGTCCTCGTGGAGCACGACATCGACTTCGTGATGGGCCTCGCCGACCGCATCGTCTGCCTCGTCCAGGGCGGCGTGCTCGCCGACGGGCCGCCCGCCGAGATCCGCAAGAACCCCGAGGTCATCGCCGCCTATCTCGGCAGCTGACAGCCGACCGACCCCCTCTTAGGAGTCTTCGTTGCAGTTCTTCAGCATCACGATCAGCGGGGCGGTGTCGGGCGCCATCTACGCGCTGCTCGCGATCGGGCTCGTCCTTTCGCACTCGACCTCGCGCATCTTCAACTTCGGCCACGCGGCGACCGCCTTCGCCTCGGCCTACCTCTACCACCAGTTCCACGTCGCGCTCGGCTGGAACAAGTGGCTGACGCTCCTGGTGATCGTCGCCCTGTTCGCCCCGCTCATGGGCTGGGCGTGGGACCGCCTGGTGTTCCGCCGCCTGGCCGACGCCGAGGAGTCGACGAAGATCGTCGCCGGGGTCGGGGTGCTCATCGTCGTGCCGGCGTTCGTGCTGCTGGTGTGCGCGATCCTGCGGGACACCCTGGGGATCCCCTTCCAGGACGTGGCCGAGGTCTACCAGGTGCCCGGCGTGCTGCCGGCCCAGCAGCACCAGATCGCCCAGGGCCTGGTCCTCAGCAACAACCAGCTCGTCGCCCTGGGCGCCAGCGTCCTGCTCTTCGTCACGATGTGGGCCTTCCTCCGCTTCACGCCCCTCGGCCTACACATGCGGACCGCGGTGGACAGCCCGGTGCTCGCCCGGCTGCGGGGCATCAACACGGGCCGGGTCTCGACCCTCTCGTGGGTGATCAGCTTCTTCCTCGCCGCCGTCGCGGGCGTGCTGGCAGCCCCGTTCCCCGGCCCGTTCGGGCTGGTCAACGACAACTACACGCTGGCGCTGTTCGTCGCCACCACGGCCGCCGTCGTGGCGGGGCTGCGCTCGGTCCCGCTCGCCTTCCTCGCCGGGCTGCTCATCGGCGCCGTGCGCAACATCGTCGTGGCGTACGTCAACGCCGACTACCTGGGCGCGTTCGGCGCCTGGGCGGCCAAGGTCTACGGCCTGACCGCGTCGGTCCCGTACGCCGTGCTGTTCATCGCGCTGATCCTGCTCGGCCACGACCGCAAGCGGCGCAAGGCGGGCACCGCCGCGACGGCGGCCAAGCCCACCCCCGACTACCGGGACGACCTCAGCCCGTTCAAGAAGGCCCTGCCCTGGATCATCAAGTCGGCCGTCATCCTGCTGCCCGCCCTGTTCCTCGCCAACGGCATCTGGCGGCAGTTGTTCATCTACGGGTTCGCGCTCGGCATCATCCTGCTGTCCTTCACCATCGTGACCGGGCTCGGCGGCATGGTGAGCCTCGCGCAGGGCGCGTTCGCCACCGCCGCCGGCCTCACCGTCGGCCTGCTGCTCGCCAACGGCTGGCACTACGTGCCCGCCACGGTGGTCGGCGTGCTGGTCGCCGCCGCGCTCGGGGCGCTGACCGCGCTGCCGGCCCTGCGATTGTCCGGGCTCAGTCTCACCTTCGCCACCCTGGCACTGGCGCTGCTGGCGACGAACGTGCTGTTCAAGATGGAGTGGTTCTCCAACGGCACGGCCGGCTGGTCGATCCCGCGGCCCCGGTTCGGGCCGATCGACCTCGGCGACGACCGGGTGCTGCTGATCGCCGTCTTCCTCGTCGTGCTGCTGCTGGTCTGGATGGCGAACAACCTCACCAACTCGGCGGCGGGCCGCGCGATGATCGCGGTGCGCACGGCCGAGCCGGCCGCGTCCGCGTCGGCCGTCTCGCCGCCGGTCACCAAGCTGCTCATCTTCGTCATCTCGGCCGCCGTCGCCGGGCTGGGCGGCGTCCTCGCCGTCACGGTCTACGGCACGATCCTCAACACGGCGAACCCGCCGCAGGCCACGTTCCTGTGGCTGGCGATCGTCGTCATCGTCGGCGTACGCAGCCCCGGCGGCGCCATCGAGGCCGGCATCATCAGCGCCGTCCTGCCGTGGATCATGGCGCACGGCTTCGACCTCGGGCCGATCAGCTGGGGCGGCACCAGCAACGACCTCATCCCGCAGGTGCTGTTCGGGCTCGGCGCCATCCAGCTCGCCGCCCAGCCGAACGGCCTGCTCGCCACGCAGTCCATGGCCGCCAGGCACCGGCGCGACCGCAGGCGCGCCAAGCTCGCCGCGCAGGCCGAGGCGCAGGCCGCCGCCCAGGCCCCTGCTCAGGTCTCGTCCCCGGCCTCTCCTGAGCCCGCGATCGAGGTGAGCGAGCCGGCGGCGCCCGTCGGATCCGTCCCGGTGGCCGACCGCTCGCCCGGCCTGCTGGAGCTGCACGGCGTGCACGCCGCGTACGGGGAGGTCGAGGTGCTCCACGGCATCGACCTGACCGTGCGGGAGGGCGCCATCCTGGCCCTGCTGGGCGCCAACGGCTCCGGCAAGACGACGCTCTGCGCCACCATCGCCGGCCTGGTGCCGGTGACGAGCGGCCGCATCGTGTTCGACGGCGAGGACATCACCGCACTGGACACGCTGCGGCGCGTCGAACGCGGCCTCGTCCTCGTACCCGAGTCCCGGGGCGTCTTCCCGTCCATCACCGTCGACGAGAACCTCAGCATCTGGCTCCCGTCGAAGGCCGACCGCGCCAAGGTCTACGAGCAGTTCGAGTCCCTGGCCCGGCGGGCCGGGCAGCCGGCGGGCAACCTGTCCGGCGGCGAGCAGCAGATGCTCAGCCTGGCCCCCTTCCTCGTCCGCCGCCCGCGCCTGCTCATCAGCGACGAGCCGTCGCTCGGCCTGGCCCAGCTCGTCACCGCCGAGATCATGGCCGCGTTCCAGCGTCTCCAGCAGGAGGGCACCACCGTGGTGCTCGTCGAGGAGAAGGCCCGCGACGTCCTGACCGTCGCCGACCAGGTCGGCGCGCTGCAGACCGGCCACCTCCGCTGGGTGAGCGAGCGGGCCGACGTCGACGAGCAGCGCGTCGCCGCCGCCTACCTCGGCATGTCCGCCGTCGTGCACTGACCCCCCGGCCAACGAACCTTTCGAAAGGCAAACAGCATGACCTCTGCGCGCACCCGCCGGCTCCGGCGGTTCAACACCCTGGTCGCCGTGACGGCCGCCCTGTCGCTCACGGCGTGCGGCGGCGGCTCCTCCGGCTCCCCCGAACCGGCCTCCCGCCCGGCCGTCGCGGCCAAACCGCTGACCGCGCAGCAGGCCGGCGAGGAGATCGTCAAGATCCTCGGCGAGCTGCCCGAGCTCACCGGCGACACCGTACGCGGCGTCAACGGCAAGGTCATCACCGTCGGCGGGACCGGGACCAACACCAAGGCAGGCCAGCACACGCTGCCGGGTCTCGACGTCGGCGCCAAGGCCCGGCTGGAGCGTGCCAACCGCGAGGGCGGCGTCAACGGCTACACCTTCGAGTACGCGGGCTTCCAGGACGACAACGGGCAACCGGCCGCCTCCCAGCACGCCACGCAGAGCCTGGTCGAGTCCGAGAAGGTCTTCGCCCTGGTGCCGTACGTGCCGGCGTCCGGCGTGAACGGCGACTACATCGTCAAGAACAAGGTCCCGACGTTCGGCTGGCTGGGGCAGGACTTCTGCGCCTGGGACAAGAACCCGTGGATGTTCAGCACCTCGGGCCAGGCGTCGTGCGCGGAGGCGCTGCCCGGCAAGGTCGTCGGCTCGTCGTCGTCTCTGGAGCAGTACCTGAAGGCGTCGGGCAAGGACCCCGCGTCGATCAAGTTCGGCGTCTTCGCCTCGTCCGACCCGTACGGCAAGGCCGGCGTCATCTCGGCCAAGGCCATCGCCGCCAACCTCGGCATCGACGTCGTGTACGCGGAGGCGGACCTGCCGAGCGCCACCGAACCCCCGCTGTCCGACTACACCCCCATCGCCTCGCGCATCATGTCGTCCGGCGCCGACGTCGTGTCGGCCAGCGTCACCGCGCCCGCCCTGCTGGGCGTGCTCGGCGCGCTGAAGTCGCTCGGCTGGACCGGCGACATGCTCTACGGCCAGGCCGCGCAGGCGCTGCTCGACAACGCCGGCACCGCGCAGACGGTGGACGGCATGTACGGCACCACGTCCCAGGGCGCCCTGGCGTTCGGCGAGGACAAGTTCGCCCAGGTCAGGGAGGACCTCAAGGCCATCGGGTCGGACGCGCCGCCGGACGGCATCGGCACCGTTACGACGTACTGGGCGGCCGACCTCTTCCTGCAGGCGTTCGCCAAGATCGAGGGTGAGCCCACCGCGGAGAAGCTGGCCACGGTGCTGAACGGCGGCTCGTTCACCTACGAGGCCATCCCCGGTGTCACCTGCTCGCAGTCCTGGCCGGCCGGCCGGGTGCTCACCCCGGCCTGCGCGGGCGTGGTGAAGTACGACGCCACCGCCAAGAAGCTGGCGCCGCTGACGCCGCTGGCGGACGTGGGCGGCTACTTCATCGTCGACGGCCAGTAAGGCCCCGCGAGGACAGGAAACCCCCGATCCCCGCCCCCACCGGCACCAGTCCGGCGGGGGCGGGGATCGCGCGTCCCGGTGCCGGTGGGCGAGGAGTTTGTCTCCTCGCCCACCGGGCGAATCACCGGGTCGCGGGGACGGAGTCCGGGAGGCGGTCGTGGCTCTCGCCCGCCAGATCGGCGACCCGGATGCCGAGCTCCGGCACGACGGGCTCGTCCTCGGCCGCCCGGAGCGCGCCGGACGGCTCCCACGCCGCCGCCCCGTCCTGCCGGAAGCCGAGGAGCCGGAGCCCGGGCCGTTCGTCGGGGTCGGCGGCGAGCAGCAGGTCCGACCCGCCGTCCCAGCGGTAGGAGGAGAGCCCCGGCCCCCACGTGGTCTCGGCGCCGCCGAGCAGGTCGCGGAGCACCAGGCGCGCCTTGTCCTCGTTCGCGACCCGTCCGACGACCACCGGCAGCGCGGCGGCCTCGGCCGCCGGCTCCGGCCAGGGGGCCGGCTGCGCGCCCGGCATGTTCGCGGGCAGCTCGGCGGGCAGCCCCTCGGACTGGGCCACCTGGACGAGGAAGCCGAGCCCGGTGGCCTTGGGGTGCAGGAACGCCTCCTGCCAGATCGGGTTGCCCAGGTTGACGAGGATCGGCTCGAAGCCCAGCGACCGGGCCGCGGCGAGTACGGCCCGGATGTCGCGCACCTTGAAGGTGAGGTGGTGCGACCGGGCCGGCGCCTGCGCGCCGTCGAGGAAGCGCTGGACGAACGCTCCCGGCTCGCTGCCGGGCTCCAGGAGCTCGACGCCCATGCCATCGGCGTACCGGAGCTGGGCCGGTTTGAAGGTGGGCTGGGAGTGGCCGCCGGTCCAGCGCCCGCCGAACCGCTCCGCGAGCACGGGCCCGGCCTGGGCCCAGCGCCGCACCGCGAGGGCGACATGGTCAAGGGAGTATGCCGTCATGTGTCACCTTTCCGTGGAGCATCAAGACAAGGATCGCAAGGCGGGGCGCGGAGCCGCCGGTCAGCCCGAGCTGGCGGCGGGCTCCGCCTGGACGCCGCCCGGCAGCGGCGCGGGCCCCGCGCCCGTGCCCCGCCGGCGGGGCAGCAGCACGCTCAGGAGTACGGCGGCGCCCACCGCGGCGGTGGCCACGGCCAGCGCCTGCTGGAGGCCGGTGCGGGAGGGCAGCACGGCGGAGCCCAGCTGGATGGTCTGTACGGCCAGCACGGCGCTGATGACCGCGCTGGCCAGGGACGTGCCGATGGAGCGCATGAGCGAGTTGATGCCGTTGGCGGCGGCGGTCTCCGACAGCGGGACCGCGTTCATGATCGAGGCCGGCATGGCGGCGTAGCCGAGCCCGGCGCCGGCCGAGACCACGGTCGAGGCGACCACGACCTGCCACACCTCGTCCATCAGGAACAGCGCGCCGCCGTACCCGGCGGCGCTGAGCAGGCCGCCGATCACGAGCGTCACCTTGGGCCCGTACGTGCCCGTGAGGCGGGCCGAGACCGGCGACAGCACGATCATCATCACGCCGCCCACCGCCATCCACAGCCCGGCCTCCAGCATGGACAGCCCCAGGCCGTAGCCCGTGGCGGCGGGCGCCTGCAGGAGCTGGGGGAACACGAGGCTCGAACCGAACATGCCGAACCCGAACGCGACGGACGCCGCGTTCGTGATCAGCACCTCGCGCCGGACGGTCATGCGCAGGTCGACCAGCGCGTCGCGGGTCCGCAGCTCCACGAACCCCCAGACCAGGAAGATCACCACCGCGGCGGCGAACAGCCCCAGGGTCAGCGGGCTCGTCCAGCCCCAGGCGGCGCCCTTGGTGATGGGCAGCAGGAAGCACACCAGCCCGGCCGACAGACCGGCCGCTCCCAGGAAGTCGAACCGGCCCCCGGTCCGCAGCGGCGAGTCCGGCACGAGGAAGCGGGTCAGCACCAGGCCGATCGCGCCCATGGCGGCGGCCACCAGGAAGAGCATGTGCCAGTCGGCGAACTGCGCGACCAGGGCGCCCAGGGGCAGCCCGATCGCGCCTCCGGCGCCCATGGTCGCGCTCATCAGCGCCATGGCCGAGCCGAGCCGTCCGGGCGGCAGCAGGTCGCGCATGAGGCTGATGCCGAGCGGGATCGCGCCGACCGCGCAGCCCTGCAGCGCGCGGCCGGCCACGACGACGGGCAGCCAGCTCGACGCCGCGCAGATCAGCGATCCGGCGCACATGAGCGCGAGGCTGATGAGCATCATGCGCCGTTTGCCGTACATGTCGCCCAGGCGTCCGCTGACCGGGGTGAACACGGCCGAGGACAGCAGCGTGGCGGTGATGACCCAGGACGCGTCGTCCACCGAGGCGGACACCAGTCGCGGCAGGTTGGGGATGATCGGCACGACCAGGGTGAGCATCATCGCCACGACCATGCCGCTGAAGGCCAGCGCGGCGGTCACGAGGTGCGACGCACGACGGGTCACGGGTGCCGCCACCGTACTCCTTCTGCTGGGGATGATGCCCGCACCTTAATCCGGACGCGCTTTGTCTGTAAATAGGCGGGCACTCTTGACATCCCCGAGAACGCTGACCTAGCTTCTGTTTTGCAGACATGTTTCGTCCATATTAAACGCGCAGCTCAACCTCCCTTTTCCAGGGGCGAAGCAGCCCTCTCGGACGCCTGCTGACCCGCCCCCGCCCCCGCCTTCCCGCGCCGGCGCGCCTTCCCGCACCCCCGCACCCTTCCTCGCCCCCGCGCATCCGCACCTCCGCACCTCCGCTCGCTCCACGCCGACGTCGCGGAGCGATGAACCCTGCCCCGAACCCCTGGCCGACCACGTCCTCATCAAGGAGCCCCCCACCATGGTCAGCGAGCGCGTTCCCCCGCACAGCGAACCAGCGATCTCCACGACGGCCGCCCCGCCGTCGAAGCCCAGCATGGTCAAAGCCTGGGTGATCACCCTCATGCTGCTCGCCAGCACGCTGATCGCCTACCTGGACAAGGCGATCCTCGGCCTGGTCGCCCAGCCCGTGATGGCCGACCTCGGCCTGACCGCCACCCAGTTCGGCACCATCAGCACCGCCGCCAGCCTGCTCGGCCCCGTCGTGACGCTGCTGTTCGCCACCGTGGCCGACCGGCTGCCGCTCAAGGGCACGCTGTTCACCCTCGTCCTGCTCTGGTCGCTGATCCAGCTACCGATCTTCTTCGCCGCCTCGGCCGGCATGCTCGTCGTGACCCGGCTGCTGCTCGGCGCGGCGGACGCGCCCTCCAACTCGGTAATGCACTCGATGGCCTACTCCTGGTGGCCGAACGAACGGCGCGGCCTGCCGGCCGCGCTGCTCACCACCGGGGCCTCGTTCGGCAAGCTGATCTTCGCGCCGGTCCTGGTCGTGATCATCGCGGCGCTCGGCTGGCAGTACGGCTTCCTCAGCGTCGCGATCATGGGCTTCGTCTGGTGCATCGGCTGGGCGTTCGTCGGCAAGACCGGCCCCTACGCCGAGCCGGTGACGCCGCGCCCGGCGAAGAAGACGGCCGAGGAGGCCGCCGCGACGGCCGCGGACGGCTCGCCCGAGGACCCGACGGCGGGCACCAAGGCCCCACTCCGCTCGATCCTGCTGACCGGCACCTTCATCGGCTACCTGGCGCTGTTCTCCTCGGTCGGCATGCTCGTGATGATCGTCCTGACCTGGCTGCCCTCGTACTTCGAGGCGGGGCTCGGCTTCTCGGCCGTGACCGCGGGGTCGCTGTTCGGGGTGCCGAGCATCACCTCGGTGATCTTCCTGTTCGCCTACGGCGCGTGGGGCGACCGGGCGCTCAAGCGGGGCGTCCCGGCCCGCGTGGTCCGTACCCTCATCGGCGGCGGGCTGGCGATGGCCGGCGGCCTGTCCCTGATGACGCTCCCCCTCGCGGACGGCGTGGCGCTGCCCATGGCGCTGCTGATGCTCGGCTACGGCCTGAGCACCAGCATCTACGCGATCGCCAACCCGACGCTCGCCCAGATCACCCCGCCCGCGCAGCGCACCGGCGTCCTGTCGCTCGGCCTGGCACTGAGCGGCCTGATCGGCGTCCCCGGCCCGGTGCTCGCGGGCATGGTCCTCGACTCCGCCAAGGCTTCCAGCGGCTCCCCGGCCGACGGCTACACCAGCGCGTTCCTGCTGGCCGGCGTCATCGTGCTGATCGGCGGCGCGCTGTTCGCCCTGCTGGCCAACCCCGAACGCGACGCGCTCAAGGTGGAGGCGGCCCGCGCCGCCCGCGCGGCCCGTACCTCCTGAGCCGGAGGACGACCGTGCGCGCCTCCCGCCGGACCCCGACCGGCGGGAGGCGTCCGCCCGCACGAGGAAACCGCTCCCGACCACCGGCACCAAAAAAGACGATCATTGTCCGCAACCTTGACGAAGATCGCTGACGCTGATGCCCTCTCCTGGCAAACTGGTTTTCATGACGAGCGCTGCCGCGCCACGGCCGGGACGGCCGCCGGACCCCGACATCGAGCCGCGCGTGCTCGACGCGACGCTGCACATCTACGCCGAGGTGGGCTGGGCCGGCTTCACCATGGACGCCGTGGCGCGCCGGGCCCGCGTGGGCAAGGCCGCGCTCTACCGCCGCTGGAAGAGCAAGGAGAAGCTCATCGTGGCGGCGCTCGCCTCGCTCACCACCCCGGTGATGGCCGAGTCCACCGGCTCGCTGCGCGAGGACCTGCTGGCCATGGCCATCCGGACGCTCAAGGCGCAGCAGAGCCGCGACGGGCTGGTCGGCATCCGGGCGCAGATCGAGGCCAAGTTCTATCCCGAGCTGTTCGGGCAGGCCATGGAGGACCTGGGCAGGCAGTGGCGGACCATCTTCCGCAACCTCGTCCTGCTCGCCATCGAGCGCGGCGAGATCCCCAAGGGCACCTCCCCCGCCCTGGTCCTCGACGCGGTCAACGGCATCCTCGTCAACCACGTCCTGTCCACGCCGCTGGACAAGATGCCCGCGCTGGTGGAGGACGCCCCGCGCTACGCCGAGACCGTCGTGGACTTCGTCCTCTCCTCCATCGGCTACCGCGGCGGCGCGAACCGGCCCGCCTGACACGCGGCTACGGCTCGTCGCGCTGCAGGCCCTTGGGGGTGATCCCGGCCCACCAGGAGGCGACGGACTCGCGCGCGCGGACGAGGGCCGGGACGGCGGCCCGGCCCGCGCCGGACAGCGGCAGCGCCGCCCGCTTGGGCGCCGGGCGGGACTCGCCGCGCCCGTCGTGCCACTGGGCCAGCCTCCCGCCGCGGCCCACGGCGCGCAGCCGGTTCTCGACCGCGGCGCGGGTGGCGGGCGTGGTGACGATGAGCACCTCGTCGCCCTCGCGGAGCGGGGTGTCGGGCTCGGGGACGAGGGTGTCGCCGTCGCGGATGATCAGAGTGACGATGGACGGCTTCGGCAGCCGCAGCTCGAAGATCTCCACGCCGTTCATCCGCGAGCCGGCCGGGATGGTGAGCGTGAGCAGGTCGGCGGCCAGCACGTTCAGCGGCGCCGCCTCGATCTCCACCTCACGGGCCTGGTGCGGCTGGGTGATGCGCAGCAGCCGGGCGATCAGCGGCAGGGTCGGCCCCTGGATCAGGGTGAAGATGACGACCAGGACGAAGACGATGTTCAGCAGCTGATGACTGCCGGGCACCGCGGCGACGATGGGATAGGTCGCCAGCACGATGGGGACCGCGCCGCGCAGCCCCGCCCACGAGATGAAGGCCTGGTGCCGCCACCCCATACGGAACGGGGTGAGGCAGGCCGCCACCGAGACGGGCCGGGCCACGAGCAGCAGCACCAGGCCGATGAGGACGGCGGGCAGCAGCGCGGTGGGCAGCTCGCTCGGCGTGACCAGCAGGCCGAGCATGACGAACAGGCCGATCTGCGCCAGCCAGCCGATCCCCTCGGCGAACGACCGGGTCGCGGCGCGGTGCGGCAGCACGGCGTTGCCCAGCAGGAGCCCGGTCAGGTAGGCGGCCAGGAACCCGGAGGCGTGCACGGCCCCGGCGGCGGCGAAGGCGATGACGCCCAGGCCGACGGTGGCCAGCGGGTACAGGCCGCTGGCCGGCAGCGCCACGAACCGCAGCGCCGCCGTCCCCGCCCAGCCGATCGCCAGCCCGATCGCGGCTCCGGCCACCAGCTCGAAGCCGATCTGGCCGGCGATGGAGAGCGGGTCCGGCAGGTCGGTGACGCCGGTGGAGAACACGATCACCAGGATGACGGTGGGCGCGTCGTTGAAGCCGGACTCGGCCTCCACCAGCCCCGCCACGCGGCGCGGGAGGGGCAGCGCGCGCAGGACGGAGAAGACGGCCGCGGCGTCGGTGGAGGAGACGATCGCGCCCAGCAACAGGGAGAGCTGCCAGTCCAGGCCGAGCAGCAGGTGCGCCCCTGACGCCGTGATCGCCACGCTGACCGCGACGCCGAGCACCGACAGCAGCGCCGAGGGCAGCATCAGCCGCCGGATGTCGCTCCAGCGGGTGCTCAGGCCGCCCTCCACCAGGATGATCGCCAGCGCCGTCGTCCCGAGGAGCTGGGCCAGCTGGGCGTCGTCGAAGTCGATGCCGAGCACGTCCTCGCCGAGCAGCACGCCGAGCGCCAGGAACAGCAGCAGGCCGGGCAGGCCGAGCTTGGTGGCGGTGCGGGCGGCGGCGATGCTGGCGAGTAACACCAGGCCGCCGGCCAGCAGGACTGCGTACAACTGGTGCAAACTCATCCTGAATCCTCACATCACGTCGACGCTCGACCCGGGCCCCGGCCCCAGCATCCGGTTCGTACGGGTCCGATTCCTACCAGTTCGATCCCTATCGGGGAGATCTTAATGAGACAATCCCTATCGGGACGCTCTCTAACGGGCGATCCCTAAGGGTCCGGGTCCCCCAGATCCGGCTCTCCCCCGGCCGGGTCCCCCACGGCCGGATCCCCCACCGCCGGGTCGCTCTGGTCGCGCAGCAGGCGCAGGATCAGGCGGCCACCCGGCCCCTCGCCCACCAGCAGTGTCCCCCCGTGCGCGTGCGCGATGTCGCGGGCGATCGGCAGGCCCAGACCGCTGCCTCCGGTGTCGCGCGAGCGGGTCGCGTCCAGGCGGGTGAACCGCTCGAAGACCTGCTCGCGCTTCTCCGGCGGGATGCCGGGCCCGTCGTCCAGCACCTCGACCTCGGCCAGCTCCCCGGTCGCGCGCACGGTGACGTGCACGCGGGTGTCACCGTACCGGTCGGCGTTCGACAGCAGGTTGGTCAGCACCCTGGCCAGCCGCAGCCGGTGCCCCCGGACGATCACGCCGGGCTGGATGGAGGTGGTCACCGGCAGCCGGGTCTTGCCCCGGCGGCGGATCTCCTCGCTGACCAGCTCCCCGAGGTCGATGCGCTCGTTGCGCACCGGGGGCGCGGCGTCCAGGCGGGCCAGCATCAGCAGGTCCTGCACGATGGCGGACAGCCGGTACGCGTCCGCCAGCGCCGCCGCCCAGTCCTCGTCCCGCCGCTCGGCCATCCCCGCCTCCAGCCGCACCGTCATGGCCGTGATCGGGCTGCGCAGCTCGTGCGAGGCGTCGGAGACGAACCTGCGGTGCCGGTCCACCGCGTTCTGCAGCCGCTCCAGCGTGTCGTTGACGGTGACGGCCAGCTCGGCGACCTCGTCCCTGGTGGCGGGCACCTCAATGCGCCGGCTCAGGTCCTCTGCGCTGATCCGCTCCAGGCCGCGGCGGATGCGCTCGACGGGGGCGAGGACGCGGCCGACGCCGTACCAGGTGCCCCAGGCCATCAGGCCCAGCAGCAGCGTCGCCGCCCCGTACAGCAGGACGTACAGGGACGGCGAGCGCAGCGCGGCCGGCTCCCTGACGGCGGCGTAGGCCATGACCGGGCCGTACGCGCTGGCATCGTCGAACAGCCCCACCACGACCAGGCAGGTCCCGGGCGGTACGGCGTCCGCCGCCGTCTTCTCCCCGCACACCCGGTCGTTCACCAGCGACTCCCCCGGTCTGGGCCGGGCGCGGGTGAGCGGCGGCGAGCCGGCGAGCTCGGCGTCGGCCGCCACCACCCGGCCCGCGCCGTCCACGACCTGCAGGAATCTCACGTCGTCCAGCTTCGGGATCGGGCCCGTGAAGCGGGACCGGTCGATGAGCACGGTCAGGCGGCGGGCCGCGGCCGCCGCCTGCTCCCGAAGGTCGTCACGCGCCCGCGCCAGGAAGAGCGACGAGATCACGAAGACCCCCGCGAACAGGATCACCCCGAACAGCGTCACCGTCGCGACCGTCATCCGTGCCCTGATGGACCGGCCCCACATCATGATCCGACTGTTTCATTCGGCATGACAACGATCGGCAAAAGACCTGCCATGACGGCTCGCCGGGCGCGTCAGCCGTCCGCGAAAGTGATGCTCTGGTCGGCCGAGCCCGTGTAGGGGCCGTACAGGATGAACGCCGTCGGCGGACGTTTCCCGACGAACTCCTTGCCGATGGACAGGGCCTTGCCGGAAGGGACGCTCACCAGGCGGCGCACGCCGTCGCTGAACGTCGGGCGGTGCCAACGCTGGACCGGGACGGAGGCGCAGGGGCGGAGGCGGACGGCGAGCATGCCGCCGCCGTTGAAGGCGGTGGTGTCGTACTGCTCGCCGGCGGCCAGGCAGCGGCCGGTGACCACGTTGACGAGCTGGAACCGCTGGGCGGGGCCCCTGGTGCGCCAGGCCGTGCGGGGGTCGGCGCACGGCAGCGCCGCCACCTCCGCGCCCGCCGCGCCGACACACCGGCTCGCGTGCACGAGCCGGGCGCCCGCCTGCGCGGCGGCGGTCGGGGTCGCGGTCCGGGTGGGGGTGCCGGCGCTCCTGCGGGCTTGCGCCGGTGTCCGCGCCCGGCCGGTCGTCGGCGAGACCGTCGCTCTGGGCCCGGCGGTTGCCGTCGGCCCGGCCGTGGACGTGACCACCGACGACGGGGTCCGCGTCGGCCTGCGCATCGATGTCGGCGTCGTTCCGTCGGCCGGCGAGCTCGCGGCGGACGGCGGGCCCGCCGTGGGAACGGCAACCGGCGGCGCCGGGGCGGCCTCCAGGATCACGCCGCCCACAGCCGCCGCGACGACCACCGCCGCCCCCACCACCGGAACCACCCACCCCGGCACCCCACCCCCAAGGGAAAGAGCACCCCCCTTCCCAGCCACCACGCCCTTGGAAGCGGAGGCGGCCGGGGTCAGGGTCGTCGCTGTCGTGGTGGTCCACTCGGCCGCCTTCAGGGCGAGGGGGAGCAGCGCGACGGGGACCGCCGCGCGGAGCGTGGCGTTGAGGTCGCGCAGTTCCGCGTGCGCTCTCGCGCAGCTCGCGCAGGTGCTCAGGTGCGTACGCAGCCCGCGCGGCAGCCGGTCGCTGCGCTTGCGTACGATCGCCGCCAGCGGCTCGGCGTACTGCAGGCAGCGCGGCGACGCGCCCGCCACGTGCGCCGCCAGGTACGCCTTGCGCAGCCCTTCCCGAGCCCGGAAGGCGAGCACCCCCACGTTGCCCGGCGTGACGCCGAGGATCCGCGCGACCCGCTCCGGCTCCTCCTCCTCGATGAGCGTGTGCCACAGCACGGTCTGCCAGCGCGGCGGCAGCGACCGGTAGGCCCGCGTCACGAGATCGTCAGGCGGCTCGGGCGGCGGCGTGGTGAGCTCGTCCTCGCGGAACTCCTCCGTGAGCACGATCCGCTGCTGGGAGCGGGCCCACTCGATCGCCGTGTTGCGGGCGACCGCGTACAGGTAGGGCCGCCACGCCTCGCTCGGGCCGCCCGAGCCGTTGCGCACGGTGCGCAGGGTCCGCGCGAAGGACTCGCTGGCGAGGTCTTCGGCGGTGTGCGGGTCCTGGCACAGGCGGCGGGCGAAGGCGAGGACGGCGGGATGGTGCCGCTCGTACAGCTCGGTGACGGCACGCTCGTCCCCGGCCCTGACCAGGCGGGTCAGGGCCGGGTCCGCGTCTCTCGGATCGTCCGTCACTTGAGCAGGAATTTGACCGAGTTCTTCGGGTATGCGGCCTTGGCGTAGACGGCGGCGGTCCTGCCGGCGCGGACGGCGACGATCCGGGTGGCCCTGGTGGTCGCGCTCTTTACCGTGACCGAGCCGCCGGTCCTCTCCAGCAGCCAGCGCTGCCCCTTGGCGGCGCCGCTGCACGCGGCCATGACGACGGCGCGCTTGCCGCCGCTGATCCGGCCGAGCGCCAGGCAGCGGTTCTTCTGGCGCAGCTGCACGTGCTTGCCGACGTTGACGACGTCCCACGTGGTGCCGCAGGAGCCGAGGCGCGCCCTGGTGCCGGACACGGTCAGGCAGGTGCCGTACGAGCTCCTGAACCGGACCTTGCTCGGCGCGACGACGTCCGGCTCCGACGAAGGCCCGGTGGTCGGGGCGGCGGTCGGGCGGGTCGTCGAGCTGGACGTGGCCGTGGGCTTGGGGGTGGGGGCCTGGGTGCCCGGCCGGGTGGGCGCGGGGTCGAGGCCGTCGAGCAGTTCGGTCACGAACTCGCCCTTGCCGTCGGCCACCACGGCGCCACCGTCCCGGTTGTCCTTGATGGAGAGCTTCTTGCCCCCCGCCCGGTTGGCGAAGTTGGTCTTGTCCTGGCCGGCCTCCGGCAGCCACTGCTGGGACTTGTCCTTCTTCACGCACGCGGCCGTCACGACGGTGTCCGCCATGGCGAGGCAGCGGCCGGTGGCGGCGTTGCGGATGGTGAGGTAACCGTCGCCGTCGATGGCGCGCTGCCAGGTCTGCGCGGCGCCGTTCGCGCAGGTGCGCTGTACGACCTGGGTCGCGCTCCCGTCGAGGCACCTGCCGCCGTCCACGGCCTTGACGCGGAACTGCCACACCGGGCTCGGCTGGTCCTGGACGAGGTACGGGCTGAAGGCCACGTTCCTGATCTTCTCCAGGGCCGGCTGCTTGACCGGGGTCGGCTCGAAGTAGCGGAAGTCGTCGATCCGGCACGAGTCGAGGTGGTAGTTGGCCGCGAGGTCGCTCGTGCACTCCTTGCGGGTGCCCATGTCGCGGCAGACCGGGTCGTTGCCGTTCACCCCGCCGCCGTCGCAGTGGGAGAGCCCGAAGCTGTGGATCAGCTCGTGGGTGAGGCCGGCCTCGCTCCAGCACCAGCGCGGCAGGATGACGTTGCCGCCGCTCATCCCGGCGTTCGCGCCGCCGCCCGTGCAGGAGTCGGTGATCTCGTTGTCCCGGACGAAGTACAGCGGCTTGACCCGGTTGGCCTTCCAGAGGGTGCGCACCTGTGCCGGCTGGGAGTCGAGGTTCTCCTCCATCGCCTTGCCCATCTCGGCCCGGTTGCGGCCCTTCGTGAACGGCAGCCTTGCCACCACCGGGCGGCAGCCGGCGTCCTGCACGACCCGCAGCCGCCGGGAGATCCCGAACCGCTCGGCGCTGGAGTCCACCGTCTGGTCGGTCTCCCAGAGGGTGTTGAGCAGCGCGGCGCTGTCGGCCTCCCAGGCGTCCTGCCCCGGCTGGTGGACGTAGATCGGCAGCACCCAGCCCTTGTCGCCGGCGTCCGCGCCGTCGCAGGCGAACGGCGAGCGGGCCGCCGGCGCCGTCACGGCGACGGCGGGCGAGGGAACCACCAGAACCGCCGCCGCCATCGACAGCAGCAGCGTCATGAAGATCGATCTCATCGTGCTCAAGCAGAGCTCCTTTCCTTTCACAAGGGAGGAGTCCGGCTGCTCGCCTTGATTACGCGACTTCGCGAGATTTTTTCGGAAGTCTGCGCGGGGTCAGAGTTTGTGCGACTCCACGGCCTGCGACGTGAGGTCGAACGCCTCGGTGGTGCGGTCGAAGGTGCGCTGCGCGATCATCACGTACACCAGGTCGAGCACCACGAGCTGGGAGTGCTTGGCCGCCAGCGACTCCGGCCGGAACGTGGTCTCGCGGGCCGAGGTGGTCAGCACCAGGTCGGCGGCGTCGGCCAGCGGCGAGCGGGGGAAGCTGGTGAGCGCGACCGCCACCGCGCCGGCCGCCCGCGCCCGGCTCAGCACCTCGACCGTCTGCCGGGTGGTGCCCGAGTGGGAGACGCCGATCGCCACGTCGTCGCCGGTGAGCAGGGCGGCGCTGGTCAGCCCGCTGTGCACCTCGCACCGGGCCCAGGAGGCGATGCCGATGCGCTCCAGGCGGTACTGCATCTCCAGCGCCGACAGCCAGCTCCCGCCCACGCCGAACAGGTCCACCCGGCGGGCGCCCGCGACGAGGTCGGCCACCCGCTCGGCGACGCGCGGGTCGATCTGGGCGGCGGTCTCCTGGATGGTGCGCGCGTCGGCGCCGGCGATCACTTCGAGCACCCGCTCGGGCGGGTCCTGCGGGCCGATCTCGCGGCCGAGGTCGATCTCCCAGCGGGCCTGCTCGGCCCGCCCGGTCTCGGCGGCGATCGCGATGCGCAGCGCCCGGTAGTGGTCGTAGCCGATGGTCCGGCAGAACCTGGTGACGGTGGCCGGGGCCACGCGGGCCCGGTCGGCCAGCTCGACCAGGGCGAGCGTGGTCATCTCGGCGGGGTCCGCGAGCACCTGCTCGGCGACCCGTACGAGGGCGTTGGGCAGCGTCGGAAGCAGGGTGTGGATGCGGTTGAGCACCGGGGTCACGTCAGACAGCTGCGCCACGTACGTCATCCTTCCACGATGCTCCGCGGTGCAGAGGCATGGCGGGCGTCAGGCGCCGCGCCGGAGGCGGCCGGCGTAGCGGGCCTCCAGCGCCTGGTTGTGCGCGTCGCCCTCGGGGATGTTGGCCGACAGGTAGACCGGCGGGGCCTGGCCGGCCGCCAGCAGCCGGGACACCGTCTCGGCCACCATGAGCTGCGCGAGCAGCGCCGAGGTGATCGTCGAGACCGCGCCGAACGAGCCGCCGCCGGGCAGCTCCAGCACCGAGTCGCCGCGCGGCGCGCCGTTGTCGAGCACGACGTCGGCCAGCTCGAACAGCTTGCGGCCCGACGGATGCCGGGCCGGCACCGCCCGGCTGTGCCGCAGCGAGGTCAGCGCGATCAGGCCGTGGCCGCGCTCCTTGACCAGGGCGGCCAGCTCGACCACGCAGCCGTTCACGCCGGAGCTGGAGATGATCACGAAGACGTCCTGGGGCGCGACCGGGGCCAGCTCGTAGATGCGCCGCGCGATGCGCGGGTCACGCTCCAGCTCGGGGTCCTGGAGCACGCTGGGCGGCTCGCCGCCGAAGATCACCAGGTCGCGGAGGGTGAGGCGGTTCGTGGGGACCAGGCCGCCCGCGCGGCCGGCGATCTCCATCGCGATCGCCTCGGAATGCCCGGAGCCGAAGGCGTTGACCACGCCGCCGGCGCCGAGCGAGGCGGCGAGCAGGTCGGCCGCCCCGGCAATCTCCTTCTCCTGCTGGGCGGGCAGTTTCGCGAGCAGCTCCGTGACCACGGCCACGTAGTCCGCACCTGTCAGCGGCATGAGCGCTTCCCCCGGATCGTAAGTTTTTTTATGATTCGCCAGATACGGCGAAACTTGTATCACAGCGGATCCGGCCCCCGCCTTCCCACCCCCTCGGAGGAAGTGATCCATGGAACTGTTCCTCGGCATCGACGCCGGCGGCACCTCCACCCGCGCCCTGCTCGCCACGCGCACCGGCGAACGCGCCGGTCAGGGCCTCGCGGGCGGCGGGAACCCGGCCGCGCACGGCGTCGAGGCGGCGCTCGCCGAGATCACCGCCGCCGTACGGCAGGCGCTCGGCGACGTGGACCCGCGCCGGGTCGCGGACGGCGTCATCGGGCTGGCCGGGCTCGGGGCGCTGGAGGACCCGGCCGTCCACGCCGCGTTCGGGCGTGCGTGGGCCGCGTGCGGCTTACGCTTCCCGGTGCGCGCGGTCGAGGACCCCCTGCTCGCCTTCGTCGCGGGCACCCCGGAGCCGTCCGGGCACGTCCTGCTCTCCGGGACGGGCGCGGGCGCGCTGCGCGTCGAGGACCGGCGGGTCACCCGCGTCGGCGACGCCCTCGGCTGGCTGCTCGGCGACGCGGGCTCCGGGTTCTGGCTCGGCCGGGCGGCGGCGCGGGCCGCGGTCCGCCAGCTCACGGCGGGAACCCCGGGCGAGCTGGCCCGGCTGGTCGCCGAGGCGGTCGCCGGGCCGGGAGCGGCCCTGACCCCGCGAACCGCGGACACCGTCATCATCCGGGCGCAGGCCGCGCCCGTGCCCACGCTGGCCCCGCTCGCCCCGCTCGTCGCGCGGGCCGCCCTCGCCGGCGACCCGGCCGCCGCCGGGATCGCGGAAGCCGCCGCCGACCGGCTGCTCGGCACGCTGGCCGAGGTGCGCGCGCCGGACGAGACGACGCCGATCGTCCTCGCCGGCGGCGTCCTGACGGCGCCCGGTCCGGTCCGCGAGCACGTCCTGCGGCGGTGCGCGGCCCGCTGGCCCGCGCCGATCTCCGTCGCCGGCGACACCGCCGCCGCGGCCGCCTGGCTGGCCGCCGGAGCGGAGGCGCCGCACACCGCCTGGTTCCCGCGCCCCTGACCAGGGCCTGCTCACCCTCGCAAGATCGCACTCAGCCCGCTCATGAGGACGTCGCCTTCGCAAGCTCCTTCACGGGCGGCCTTGAGTGCGCAGCCGGCTCGCCGACGTGGCCGTCCTGCGCGCCTGGGCCGCCGAGCTCGACCGCGTGTACGGGACCGAGCTCGACCGGAGCGGGTCACTGTACGGCGGTCGGGGGGCGGGCCGCGTCTCGCTCCCGTTCCAGTGCCGCGATGACGACCGGCTCAGCGCGGCGGGCCGGCCGGGCCCCGGCACCGGCATCCGGCCAGGGCCCGGCCGGAGCGCCCGCCGGGCGGGCGCGCCGCCGGCCCGCCTGGGCACGAGCCCACCGGCGCGTAGCGGCGAGGAGGGACGCGCCGCAGCGCCGGCCGGGCCGGCGGCGGCTGCGGGGTGACCCGGCGCCGGTCCTGGCGCTGCCCGCCGGTGCGGGCGTGGCGGCGCACGATGCCGTAGAAGCCGCCGGACAGGCACATGGCGACGACCGCGACGAACCTGAGCACGTCGGGGACGCCGGTCACGATGAGCTCACCGGCGGGCTGGATGAGGAAGCCGGTGGCGAGGGTCCACACGACGAGGCCCATGACGGCGGCGGCCCGCAGGTCGGCCGCGAACGCCGCGTAGCAGCACCCCGCCAGCCCCATGACGGCGAAGCGCACCTCGAGCTGGCCGATGGGCACCACCAGGGCGGTGATCGCGCAGGCGGCCACCGCCGCGAAGAACCCCACCCCGATGCTGAGCTCGATGGAGGGCACGCGGCGGACCCGGGGGCTGCAGGAGATCACAGCTCCCCATTCAACGGCCAGGAAGGACGGCCGGGCAACACGATTGACGCGGTGATGGCTTTTCTCGCACCGCCCGCCCCTCGGGTGCAACCTTTCGCTCGCGCGGTCGCGTTGGCATGGGGCGAGAGGAGATCACATTGGATCGTCACGAGGGCTTCCGCGAGTTCGTGCTCGCCCGGCAACAGGCGTTGATGCGGACCGCGTACCTGCTCGTGGGCGACCGTCACCTCGCCGAGGACCTGTTGCAGAGCACGTTGACGAACGTCGCCAGGCACTGGCACAAGCTGGCGGCGGGCGGCAACCCGGAGGCGTACACCCGCAGGGCGCTGGTGAACCAGTACATCTCGTGGCGGCGCAGACCCCGCTTCGAGGTGCCGAGCGCGGAGCCGCCCGAACAGGGCGTCTCCTACGACGAGGCGACGCTCGACCGCGTCGTGCTGCGCCGGGCGCTGGCCAAGCTGACGCGCAAGCAGCGCGCGGTGATCGTGCTGCGGTTCTGGGAGGACCTGACGGAGGCCCAGACCGCGGAGGCGCTCGGCTGCTCGCTCGGCACCGTCAAGAGCCAGACCCATCACGCGCTGGCGCGGCTGCGCGCGCTGGCGCCGGAGCTGAGCGAGGACTTCGAGGCCCAGGAGGTGTCCAGATGAGCAGGCTGCGCGCGGCACTCGGCGAGCTGGCCCAGGAGGCGCCCGACGTGGCGCCGACGACGGACCTGGCAGCGCTCGCGGTGGCGAACCATCAACGACACAGGAGAAACATCACCATGGCAACGGCCTTTTTCGCGACGGTGGCGCTGGTGGGCGCGGTGACGGCGGGTGTGACGCTGACCGGGTCCGGCCAGGCCGCCCCGGCCACGTCGTCGGTGCCCGACCTGCCCTCGGGCAAGGTGGGCGAGCTCAGCTACGCGTACCGCACGAAGTGTGAGATCGACTTGCCACAGACGCCGTCTTTCGACTGTTCCGCGGTCGAGTGGCGAGTCGTCACCCGCACGGGCAGGACCTACCGGGTGCCGCAGGCGCTCGCCAACACCCCCGACCACACGCAGCCGCCGGTCGCGATCAGCAGGGACGGGCGGATGTTCGCCTACTACAGCAGGCAGGAGGGGGCGCACGTGGTCCACGACCTGGTGGCCGGCACCCAGGTCGTCTCGCGGGTTAAGGTGAAGGAGTCGCAGATCGGCCGCGGCTCGATGCTGGTCGTCTCCGACGACGGGCGCCACCTCGGCTTCGACCCGCGCGAGGGGAGCAAGTACCCGGGGCTGCTGATCGACGTGCGCACCGGCAGGACGACCACGCTGAACGGCAAGTACGAGGCGATCGGCATCAAGGACGGGCTGGTCGAGCTGATCCGCTACCGCAAGACCGACCTGTGGCTGATGCCGGTCACCGGCGGCGGCAAGCCGGTGCGCTTCCACGGCACGTACATCATGTTCAGCGAGCCCGCCCCGGACGGGCGCACGGTGGCCGCCGTGGAGTTCGAGAAGAGGAGGCTGACGCTGCTCGACACCAAGACCGGGCGGGTGGTGCGGAAGGTGACGGTCAAGGGCGCCCCGGTCAAGGGCGGACCGGACTCCGTGCGGATCTGGGCGAGCGCGTCCGAGGTGATGCTCGACTACCAGGTGAGAACGGAGCTGCGCAGCTACGCGGTGAACGTCGACACCGGGAAGGCCCGGCTGGTGCACAAGGTGTCCCTCGCAGACTCGCAGGACGTGAAGCTGCCGGCCGAGTGGTGACGGCGAGGGCGCGATGAGTGGTCCTCTGCCGACATAGGATCTTCTCATCTGTGATCAGCCCTCATGCCCGAAAGGCCGCCATGATTCACCCCCTCAGCCGGCGGTCCGCCCTGCTGGGCGCCTCGGCCGTGGCCGGTGCCGCCCTGTGGGAAAGGCCGGCTGAGGCGGTGAGCACCGCCGCGTTCGACGCCGCGCGGGAGCGCTGGGTGAGCCTGCTGGCCGGCGGCGCGTACGACCCCGCCCACACCGACAAGATCCAGGCCGTCGAGGGCTCGGCGAACGCGGTGCTGCGCAAGCTGAAGCCGGACCCGCGCCGCCCGAGCCTGTGGCCCGACCTGCCGCTGTCCAACCCACGTACGGGCGACTTCAACCGCTCCTACAACCGCATGCGCACGCTCGCGCTCGGCTGGGCCACCCCGGGCACCGCCATGCACGGCGACCCCCGGGTGGCCGAGACCGCGGTCAGGGCGCTGGACTTCCTGTACGAGCACGCCTACCACGAGCGCCTCGACCGCCGGGGCAGCAACTGGTACTGGTGGGAGATCGGCGTGCCGCGCGCGCTGACCGACACCTGCGCCCTGCTCTACGACGGCCTGCCGAAGGACCACCTCGCACGCTGGCTGCGCCCGCTGCGCCGCTGGTGCCCCGACCCGGAGCGGCGGATCAGCCACCCCGGCGTGACCGAGACCGGCGCGAACCGGGCGGGCAAGGCCATGGCCGTCGCGATGCGCGGGCTGCTCACCCACGACGCGCGCCTGGTCAGGCGGGCCAGCGACGCGGTCTCCGACCTGTTACGCCGCACGAAGGGGCCCGGCGACGGCTTCTACCACGACGGGTCGTTCATCCAGCACGACGTCTACCCCTACACGGGCAGCTACGGCGTGGACTACCTGGAGAGCGTGGCCAAGCTGATCGCCATGCTCGCGCGCTCGCCGTGGGAGATCCCCCGCATCGGCAACGTGTACGAGATCGTGGACCGCTCGTTCGTGCCGTTCGTCTTCGACGGGCTGATGATGGACTGCGTCCGCGGCCGGCAGATCTCGGTGCAGGGCCACCGCGACCACCATTCGGGGCAGAAGACCGTCGAGGCCGTTCTCACCCTGCTGGACAGCGCGCCCGAGCGGCACGCCCGGCGCTGGCGTCCGCTGGTGAAGGGCTGGCTGACCCGCAATCAGGCGATCCCGTACGGCACGCACGCACCGCTGGCGAGCCTCGCGCGGGCCGAGGCGCTGCTGGCCGACGACTCGGTGCCGGTCGGGCCGCGTACGACGGGCACGTACGTCTTCGCCGACATGGACCGCGTCGTGCACCGCCGCCCGGGCTGGGCCTTCGCGATCGCGATGAGCTCGGAGCGCATCGGCGCGGCCGAGGCCATGAACCAGGAGAACCTGCACGGCTGGTACACCGGCGACGGCATGACGTACCTCTACACCGACGACCTCACCCACTGGAACGACGACCTCTGGCCGACGATCGACCCGTACCGGCTGCCGGGCACGACGGTCGACACCCGCAGGCGCGCCGACCTCACGCACGGCACCCGCCGCCTGCCCCCCACTCCTTGGGCGGGCGGGGTGGCGCTGGACGGCGAGTACGGCGTCGCCGCCATGAAGCTGGTCGCGGGCGGCTCGTCGCTGCGCGCCAAGAAGGCGTGGTTCCTCCTCGACGACGCGGTGGTCGCGCTCGGCGCCGGCATCACCGCCTCCGACGGCCGCCGGATCGAGACGGTCGTGGAGAACCGCAACACCCACGCCGAGCACCCGCCGCTGACCAGGGGCGAGCGGTGGCTCCACCTGTCCGGCGTGGCCGGGTACGCGCTGCTGGACGGCGCTGAGATCAAGGTCACTCGCGAGCAGCGCACCGGCCGCTGGCGCGACATCGACAAGGGCGCCACCACCGGCGGCGACACGACCCCCGTCACCAGGCACTACACGACGATCGTCATCGACCACGGCGCCGATCCGCGTAAGGCGCGCTACGCCTACGCCGTGCTGCCCGGGGCCTGCCCCGAGCGGACCGCCGCCTACCGGCGGCAGGTCGAGGTCCTCGCCAACAACGGCACGGCGCAGGCCGTCTCCCGCGGCGACCTGATCGCCGCGGTGTTCTGGCGGGCGGGCAGCGTCGAGACCCCGCACGGGAAGCTCTCCGCCGACGGTCCGTGCGCGCTGGTGCTGCGCCGCGACCGCGGGCGGGTGCGGGTCGCCGTCTCCGACCCGTCCAGGACCGCCGACGAGGTGCGGATCAGGCTGCCGTGGGCGGTGCGCTCGGTCGTGAAGGGCGGCCGTGGCGTGCGCAGGTCCAAGAAGTCGATCAGGGTGGAGGTCGGCGGCACCCGCGGCCGCACCCACGCCGCTGTCGTACGCATCTGAGCACGTATTCCGCTGATCCCTCTGGCACCTGCCAGGAGGACAAGCTTCAAGCCTCGCATGTAAGTGTGAGCTCGATGGCCGCCGGGCATGGGCAGGGTCAGACGGTTGCCCAGGCGAGGAGGCGTCCCGTGGAGCCCACGTCGATCGAGCAGGGGACGAACGGTCCGGTCCGCCTGACCGGTGAGGTGCGCGAGCCCGCCTGGCTGAGCATGGCCGGGCTGCGGTCGATGCCGCAGCGGGAGATGACGGTGAGTTTCGAATGCCGTAGGTCCGGGTCGCGGCGGCACTTCTTCACCGGTCCCCTGCTCATCGACGTGATCGGCGCGGCCGGGCCGCTGTTCGACCCCGGCGAGCGCAAGGACCGGCTCCGCTTCCTGGTCGCGGTCCTGGGCAGGGACGGCCATCGCGCCGTCCTGTCGTGGGGCGAGCTCGACCCCGAGTTCGGCAACACCGCGGCGCTGCTGGCCGTCAGCATGGACTGCCGCGATCTGGACGAGCAGGGCCCGCACCTGGTGATGCCGGGCGACCGCTGCGGCGCCCGCCACATCAGCCAGGTCACCGACCTCAGGGTCTGCGCCGACGAGCGGTTATGGGGCTGAGTCCCCCGCCGGACCCGGCGCTCATGCCGGGTAGGCGTGGGTCTCGGTGGCCTTGACCGACGCCCAGATGCGCTGGCCCGGGGTCAGGTCGAGGTCGGCGACGGCGGCGGGGGTGATGTCGGCGAAAGCGGTGACGGGGCCGTCGAGGTGCACCCGTACGTTGTCGCCGTGCCGTTCGATGCCGCCGATCCTGGCCTGCCACAGGTTGCGCGGGCTGCCGTCGGGGCGGCTGCGGTAGAGCGCGACGGCGGCCGGCGGGAAGGCGACGAACGCCGGCCCCTCCAGGTTCTCGGAGGTGTGCAGCGGCCACTCGCCCACCTTGACCAGGGCCCCGTCGGCCACGCCCCGGTAGAGGTTGAGCCCGACCAGGCGGGCCACGTAGTCGGTGCGCGGGCGGCGGGCGACCTCGGCCGGCGTCCCCTGCTGGACGATCGTGCCGCCCTCGATGACGATCAGCCGGTCGGCCAGCACCATCGCGTCGAGGGGGTCGTGGGTGACCAGCACGGTGGCGCCGTCGAAGTCGGCCAGGTGACGGCGGAGCTGGGAGCGGATCTCCAGCCGGGTGTGGGCGTCGAGCGCGGCGAGGGGTTCGTCCAGCAGCAGCAGCTCCGGCCGTACGGCCAGCGCGCGGGCGAGCGCGACCCGCTGGGCCTGCCCGCCGGACAGTTCCCGGGGCCTCGCGGCGGCGCGGTCGGCCAGCCCGACCCGCTCCAGCAGGGCGGCGGCGGCGCGGCGGGCCTCGGCCTTCGGCACGCCCTGGCAGCGCGGCCCGAAGGCGACGTTGTCCAGGGCCGACAGGTGCGGGAAGAGCAGGTAGTCCTGGAACACCATGCCGATCGGGCGCTGCTCCGCGGCCAGGGTGTGCAGCGGCCGGCCGTCGAGGACGATCTCGCCCTCCGACAGCCCGGTCAGCCCGGCCAGGGCGCGCAGCGCGGTGGTCTTGCCCGCGCCGTTGGGGCCGAGCAGCGCGACCACCTCGCCGGCGGCGACGTGCAGGTCGAGATCGAGGGTGAACGCGGCCCGGGTGACCACCAGGCGGGCATCGAGGCTCACGCGGCGCTCACCCACCGGTCGCGCAGGCTGGCCAGGATGATCACCGACACGGCCAGCAGCACGAGGCTGAGCACGATGGCGGCCTCCGGCTCGGTCTCCAGGGCGAGATAGACGGCCAGCGGCATGGTGCGGGTGGTGCCGGGGAAGTTGCCGGCGAAGGTGATGGTCGCGCCGAACTCGCCGAGCGCCCGCGCCCAGCACAGGACCGCCCCGGCGACCACGCCGGGCATGACCATCGGCAGCGTCACCCGGCGGAAGACGGTCCAGCGGGAGGCGCCGAGCGTCGCGGCGGCCTCCTCGAAGCGCTGGTCGGCGCCGCGCAGCGCGCCCTCCACGCTGATCACCAGGAACGGCATCGCCACGAACGCCTCGGCCACGATCACCCCGGCCGTGGTGAACGGCAGCGTGACGCCGAAGCTCGACTCCAGCCACTGCCCGACGAGTCCGCGCCGGCCGAGCACCAGCAGCAGCGCCACGCCGCCCACGACCGGCGGCAGCACCAGCGGCACGGTGACCAGCGCGCGCACCAGACGGCGCCCGGGGAACTCCACCCGGGCCAGCAGCCAGGCGAGCGGCACCCCGAGCAGCAGGCAGCAGGCGGTGGCGACGGTGGCGCACGCCAGCGACAGCCGCAGCGCCTCCAGCACGTGCGGCTCGGCCAGTCGCTCCAGCAGCGTCGGCCAGGGGGCCCGGATCAGCAGCCCGGCGAGCGGCAGCACCAGGAAGACCAGGCCGGCGACGGCGGGCAGCACCAGCATCCACGGCAGCCGCCCGGCGACGCCACGGCCCGCGGCCCGCCGGCCGCCGGACCCGGCCGACGGGCCCGGCGGGCCGGCGTGCTCAGGTGTGGAGAAGTCCATGGCGGTCAGGGGGCCTCGAAGCCGGCCTTGGTCAGCACGTCCTTGCCCTGCTGCGACAGCACGAGGTCCACGAACTGCCCGGCCAGGTCACCGGCGGGGGCCTTGGCCAGCGTGGCGATCGGGTAGTCGTTGATCGCCTGGTCCGCCTCGGGGAACTCGATGCCGGTCACCTTGCCCGCCGAGGCGATCACGTCCGTCCTGTAGACCAGCGCCGCGTCCACCTCGCCCAGCTCGACCTTGGTGAGGGTGGCCTTGACGTCCTGCTCCAGGGTGACCGGGGTGACCTTCAGCCCGGCCGCGTCCAGCGCCTTGACCGCCGCCGCGCCGCACGGCACCTGCTCGGCGCAGAGCGCCACCTTCACCTTGGCGTCGGTGAGGTCCTTCAGCTCGTCCACCTCGGCCGGGTTGTCCTTCGGCACGGCGATCTGCAGCTTGTTGCGGACGAACGTGACCGGCGAGGCCGCCAGGGACGCGTCGGTGACGGTCTTCATCGTGGCCGGGCTCGCCGCCGCGAACACGTCCGCCGGCGCCCCCTGGACGATCTGCTGGGCCAGCGTCGCGCTGGAGCCGAAGTTGAACCTGACGGTCGTGCCCGGATGCGCGGCCTCGAAGGTCTTGCCGAGCTCGGTGAACGTCCCGGTCAGCGACGCCGCCGCGAACACCGTCACCTCCCCGGCCCCGCCACCGGCGGCCGAGGACGAGCCCGCATCGGGGGTCGCGGCCGGCTCGCCGGAGCCGCAGCCGGACAGGCCCGCCAGCGCGAGCGCGACGGGCAGGGCGATCGCCCATCGGGGAAGACGCCTTGACACCAAGGGGGGCTCCTCACAAGGTACTGGCCACGCGCTCGTGACCGGGGATCTCCACGACGACGTTGGTGGACTTGATCACGGCGACCGCCACCACCCCCGGCTCCAGACCCAGCTCGTCGGCGGCCTGACGGCTCATCAGCGACACCACGCGGAACGGCCCCGCGGCGATCTCCACCTGCGCCATCACCGCGTCGCGGATCACCTCGGTGACGATCCCGCGAAAGCGGTTGCGCGCCGACGAACGGCCGCCCTCGACCGTCTCGACCTGGGCGCGGGCGAACGCCGCCAGGTCGGCGCCGTTGACCTGCCGGTGACCGTGCTCGTCCCGCTCGGCGGTCAGCCGGCCCGCGTCCACCCACCGCCGGACGGTGTCGGAGCTGACCCCGAGCAGCGCCGCGGCCTCGCTGATCCGGAACGTCGTCACAAGCCCTCACCCTACCTTCCGCACATACAAGCCTGAAGAGCCACCTGCCACCGCAACAGCGGCCCGATCCTCCTGCCCACCCTGGCATCCACGAGCCGTACGAGATCCGCCGCCGCAGCGTCCGCCGATCCATCCTCCACCCGCCGGAGCACTCCCCGCGCGGAGGGCCGCCCGGGCTGCGGAAACCGGGGGCGGTGCGACGGGCCGGATCAGGCGAGCAACCGGTCCACCAACCCGTCGAGGTAGTCAGGGGTGAGCGGGCCCGCGCCGAACAGGAGACGGATGTAGATCGGCGCCAGGAGATGGTCCAGCACCTCCAGCGCGTCGCGCGGACGCTCGGCGCGGTGCTCGGCGTGGCGGTGCTCGGGGCGATCGTCACACGCGGGAGTCCGGCGGCGCCTCTTTCGAGTCGGCCCTCGACAGCGCCTTGCTCGCGGCGGGTGCCGTGACGCCGGCCTGCGCCGTCTTCACCGGCCGGTGGCTGACCGCCGAAGAGCCAGGAGGCCGTGCTGTCGGTGAGCCGCCGCTGACGGCCTTTCCCGGCCGGCTCACGTCTTGAGCCACGCCCAGCCGGTCAGGAGCGGGGCGTGGTGCTCGTGACGCGCTCGGCGAACCAGCGGGTGATCGTCGTGGGGTGGGTGATGGCGGTGCCGACGACGACGGCGTACGCGCCCGCCTCGACGGCCGCCCCCGCCTGCTCCGTCGTGTGGATGCGGCCCTCGGCGACCACCGGGACGGGCAGGTCGGCGGCCAGCCTGGCGAGCAGGTCGAGGTCGGGTCCGTCCGTCCTGCGGGAGTAGGGCGTGTACCCGGCCAGGGTGGTGCCGACGACGTCCGCGCCGGCCTCGGCGGCGGCGACGCCCTCCTCGTACGTGGAGACGTCGGCCATCACGAGCCGGCCGGTCCGCTCGTGCACGGCCGTCACGGTCCCGGCGAGATCGCGGCCGTCGGGCCGCGGGCGGCCGGTGCCGTCCACGGCCACGATGTCGGCGCCCGCCTCCGCGACGGCGAGGGCGTGCTCCAGGGTCGGCGTGATGTGGACGTCGGCGTCGCCGTCCTTCCACAGGCCGATGAGCGGCAGGTCCAGGGCGGCCCGGATGCGGCGGAGGTCCTCGACGCCCTGGGCGCGGATCCCGGCGGCGCCGCCCGCCGCGGCGGCCTCGGCGACGCGGCGCATGGTGTCGGGGTCGCGCATCGACTCACCGGGGTATGCCTGGCACGAGACCACGAGCCGGCCCCGGATCGCCTCCAGCACGGGATGAGCGGCGGTGGGAGTCATGGGTCCTTCCTGAGGGGTCGTTCGTCGTCGTCCGGGGTCAGGGCCAGGCGGGCGGCGCCGAGGAGGGCGGCGGTGGAGGAGAGGGCGGCGGCCCGGACCGGGACGTCCCGCAGGGCGGGCAGCGTCTCGGCGGCGACGGCCGCGCGCAGCGGCCCCCACCAGGGCTCGCCGCATCCGGCGACGCCGCCGCCGACGATCACGATCTCGGGGTCGAGGACGTTCATCAGCCCGCCGATCGCCTGGCCGAGCGCGCTCGCGCCGGCGGCCAGGACCTCGGCGGCCACCGGTTCGCCGGCCGCGGCCAGCCGGGCGACCTCGGCGAGGCCGCCGGTGGTCGCCGTCCCGGCCCGGCGGTGGTACTCGCGCAGCAGCGCGGGCCCGGACGCGACCGCCTCCACGTGCCCGTGGCCGCCGCACGGGCACGGCAGCCCGGCCGCCGCGGCCACGGGCACGTGCCCCGCGTGCCCGGCCACCGCGTGCGCGCCGTGCCGGACCCGCCCGCCGAGGACGAGCGAGGCCCCGACGCCGGTGCCGACGGCGACGAGCAGGACGTCGGCGTGACCGGCGGCGGCGCCGCGCCACTGCTCACCGAGCGCGTGCGCGTGCACGTCGTTGTCGACGGCCACCGGCAGGCCGAGCCTGCGCGACAGCTCGCCGCGCAGGTCGGTGCCGGCCCATCCGGCGAGTGCGCTGGTGGCGGAGACGACCATCCCGCGTACGGGGTCGATGACGCCCGCGCTGCCGACGCCGACGGCGGCGACGTCGTCCCGGAGGAGGGAGCGGACGAGGCCGGCGGCGGTGGCGAGGATCGCCTCGCGGCCCTCGGCGGCGGGGGTGGGCCCGGTCGCAGCAAGGCCGTCGAGCGCGCCACCGGCGCCGTCACCCAGAACATGCGGCACAACTCCGTCCGCTCCCGCCACCTCGCCACCTCCACCGACGGCGGCGCGACGTTCGGGGCGGCCACGGCCGGCGCGGTGCTCAACGACCCGCTGTGCAACGCCGACGAGCTGTCCTACCTCACGCCCGCGCAGCGCGGCTCGAACGGCGCGCCCGTGCGCACCGCGACGGCCCTCTACAGCGGCAACGCCCACGCGAGCGCCCGCAGCGACCTGACCGTACGCCTGTCCACCGACGACGGCGCCACCTGGCCCACCCGCGCGCTGATCAGGACCGGCACGGCCGGCTACTCCACCATGGCCGCGGGCCAGGTCGGCGTGCTCTACGAGATCGGCGACACCGGCGGCATCGTCTTCGCCCGCTTCACGCTCGACTGGCTGCGGACCGCCTGACGCGCCTACCCGTGCGGCACCCGGATGGCGAGCAGCGCGATGTCGTCGTCCGGGTGGTCCCCGGCCACCGCGGCCACGGCGTTCAGCAGGTCGGGCAGCGGCCGGTCCCTGGAGGCGGCCAGCACGGCGGCGACCTCGGCCGTCGCCTCGTCGATGGTGGTGCCGGGCCGGTCCACGAGCCCGTCGGTGTAGAGCAGCAGGACCGAGCCCGGCTCCAGGAACCGCTGGTGGTCGTGGCGCGGGCCGGGGTCCAGGCCGGGGAACAGCAGGACGCCGTGCTCCTCCAGGCACTCGGCGGGCGCGCCCGGACGCGCCAGCAGCGGCGGCGGATGTCCCGCGTTGGTCCAGGTGAAACTCCAGTTCCCGGACCTGGCGGCCGGGGCCAGGTGACCGAGGAGGAGCGTGCCGCTCATGTTCAGGCTCAGCACCCCGCAGGCCCGCTGGAGCGCGGTGACGGCCGCCGCGGGCCCCAGCCCCGGATGGTCGAGCACGGCCTGGCGCAGCATGGCGCGGGTCTGCCCCATGACGGCGGCGGCCTGCATGTCGTGGCCGGTGATGTCCCCGACCGCGACGGTCAGGGCCGAGGGCGCCGGGGTCTGGCCGGGCAGCGGGAAGGCGTCGTACCAGTCGCCGCCCACGAGGTCGTCGGCCGCCGCGGCCAGGTAGAGCGCGGCGAGGTCCAGGCCGGGGGCGGCCGGCAGGTCGGTCAGCATCGCGCTCTGCAGCTGGCGGGCGACGCTGACCCGCTCGTCCAGCACGCTGGCCCGCTGCACCGCCTGGCTGACGTAGCCGGCGATCGCGGTGAGCACCGCCCGCTCCGACGGGCCCGCGTGGTGCGGCTCGCCCCAGCCGATCAGCAGCACCCCGTGCACCTCGCCGGCGTGCGTCAGCGGCACGCACACCAGCGCGCGGACGTCCAGCAGGGCGAACGCGCCCGCGACGTCCTCGCCGTACGCGTGGGCCAGCTCGCCGGGGTCGGCGGCGGAGACCAGCCGCCGCTCGCGCGCCGCGTGGGCCAGCGGGTGGTTCTCGTCCAAGGCGCAGGAGAGCGCGGGGCCTCCGCCGGGCGGCACCGGCTCCGTCTCGGTGTCCGGCATCGGGCGCAGCCGGCCGTCCTGGATCAGGCTGAGGCTCGTGCGCACGGGCTTGAGCGGATCGCCGACCAGGTTGCGCAGCAGGTGCTGCACGTCGTCCAGCGTGGCCGCGCCCGCCAGCTCCTGCGAGGCGCGCAGCAGCAGCTCGGCGGCGTCCCAGCCGGCCTGGGCGCGTACGCCCGCCTGTTCGGCCGCCGCCCTGGCCCGCTCCGCGACGCGGTGGTCCCGCTCGGCGTGCTGCTGCGCCATCAGCGCGCTCCTCGCGGCGGCCCGCGACCGCAGCTCCGCCGAGCAGGCGGCGGCCAGGTCCGCCAGATCCGCCAGTTGCGCGTCGGTCCACGCCCGCGCGCTGGGACCGGCCGCGCACAACACGCCCAGCACCCGGCCGGAGACGGTCAGCGGCATGCCCGCGTAGGAGACCAGGCCCCATCGCCGTTCTGCGACCGGCGGCTGCGCGGCGAAGCGGGCGTCGTCCCGCACGTCGGTCACGATCAGCGGCTGGCCGGTCGCCGTCACCCGGCCGCACAGCGAACGTGACAGCGGCAGCCCGTGCAGGGCGTTCCGCCCCTCCTTGAGCCCGACCAGGCCGGGCAGCGCCAGCCGGTCCGCCTCCGCCAGCACCACCAGCGCCACGGGCACGTCCATGACGCTCGCCGCGAGCCGGGCGAACCGCTCCATCCCCACGTCGGGGACCGGCGCCGGACCGGCCCGCCGAGTGGCCGAATCGCGCATCTCCATCCGCTCGGTTCTCATCTCGATCTACGTACCATGGGGACAACGCCGTCCTACCCCGAACCCCGGCCACCCGATCGAAATTCCCCCAAAACCCCAGGTCAACGGGGTGCAGGAGGGTCAGGCGGAAGGCGGGTCTTGATGCGCCGCCGTCCTGATCATTAGTCTCCGACGAGGGCTCTGCGCACGTGCCCGCATTGGAGGTCCGGTGAGCCCGGATACGCCCCCCGACTTCGCGCGCGTCGCCGCCGGTTACGACCCGGATCCCGCGCTGTCGATGTCCCTGCACGCCGACGCCTACACCGATCCCGCCTGGTTCGCCGTCGACCAGCGGGAGATCTTCGCGCGCACCTGGCAGTGGCTGTGCCACGGGGAGAAGCTGCGCGAGCCGGGCGGCTACGTGACGGCCACGGTGGCCGGCATGCCGATCGTGGCGGTCCGCGACGAGGCCGGCGAGCTGCGGGCGTTCTACAACGTGTGCAAGCACCGGGCGCACGAGCTGCTGTCGGGCTCGGGGGTGCGGCGCAGCATCGTGTGCCCGTACCACGCCTGGACCTTCGACCTGACCGGCCGGCTGCGGCGGGCGCGTCACACCGGCGCCATGCCGGGCTTCGACGCCTCCGCCGTGTGCCTGGACCGGATCCAGGTGACCGAGTTCGCCGGCATGGTCTACGTCAACCTCGACCCGGCGGCGGCCCCGCTGGCGGAGCAGGCGCCCGGCCTGGAGGCGGAGATCCTGGCCCGCGCCCCGGACGTGGCCGGGCTGACCCTCGCCCGCCGGCTCACCTACGACATCGCCTCCAACTGGAAGAACGTCGTCGACAACTTCCTGGAGTGCTACCACTGCCACGTGGCGCACAAGGACTTCGTGTCCCTGGTGGACATGAGCACCTACAAGGTCACCACGTACGGGATCTACTCCAGCCACATGGCCAGCGCCGGCACGGCCGCGAACTCCGCCTACGACGTGTCGGGCGCGACGGTCACCGAGCACGCGGTCTGGTGGCTGTGGCCCAACACCTGCCTGCTGCGCTACCCCGGCCGCGGGAACTTCATGGTGCTGCAGATCATCCCCGACGGGCCCGAGCGCACCCGTGAGACCTGGGACTTCTACCTGGAGACCGCCGAGCCCGACGCGGCGGAGCTGGACAGCATCCGCTACATCGACGAGGTCCTCCAGGTGGAGGACATCGCCCTGGTGGAGAGCGTGCAGCGTGGCATGCGCACCCCCGCCTTCACCCAGGGGAAGATCGTGTACGACCCGGACGGGTCCGGCCTGTCGGAGCACGCCCTGCACCACTTCCACGGCCTGGTCCTCGACGCGTACCGGCGTGCCGGTGCGTGAGCACGTGGGGAGGGTGTGTTAGCCTGAGCGGGTTGCAGTTATGGTACCCATAGGACTTATGCGCGCCTGACAGAGTGATCTTCGGGCGCGTTTTTTGTTTGGCCGGTTCTCCGGGGGGTTCATTGCGGCGGCACGAGATTCACGAGGTGTGAATTCTCAGTTAAACGGCACTGTCTGAAGGAGATCGACATGGCCACCGGTACCGTCAAGTGGTTCAACTCGGAAAAGGGCTTCGGCTTCATCGCGCAGGACGGCGGCGGCGCCGACGTCTTCGCCCACTACTCCAGCATCGTCTCCAACGGCGGCTACCGCGAGCTGGTCGAGGGCCAGAAGGTGTCCTTCGACGTCGTCCAGGGCCAGAAGGGCCTGCAGGCGGAGAACATCGTCACCGCCTGACCCCGGCGCGCATCGCCGCCGACGCCCGCATGTGACGTGCGGGCGCCGGCGGCTCGCCACGCCCGGATGGCCGCCGGATCGCCAGTGCGGCGTCCGGCGCATTTTCCCAGCTGGCTCGCTTTATGCCCTGGATAGGCGCATACTTGTTCAAATGAGACGCACTGCGCCCACAGTCCGGCGACGCCCGCCCGGCAGCCCCTTCAACACCCCGGAAATCCCGGCTCAGCCGGTCGAGGAATACACGGTCGGCGACCGGGTCAGCCACGACAAGTACGGCCTCGGCCGGGTGCTCGCGGTCGAGCAGGACGTCGCCGTTCTCATCGATTTCGGCACCGCGACCTACCGCGTTCCCGCGCCCAACGCCAAGCTCGTGAAGCTGTGACGATCGTCGGCAGGCCGTCCTACGCTCCGGAGGACGCACCATCACCGAGCCACCAGGTCACCCTGTACGCCGTCGCGTAGTCGAAAGCGCCGTCTTCGGCGCCCGCGACCGGTCCGGCCCCGAGGCCGCCCACTGGACCTGCCCGCACGGGCAGCACGTCGGCCAGGGCTGTGTGACCTGCTACCACGCCGCGGCCGAGGCCGACCCGTCGCTGCCGCTGTGGGATGCCGTGGCGTGGTTCACCTCGCCGAAGCCGATCCCGATCAAGGTGCTGCACGACGTGCACCGCCACGACCGCCATTTCCTGCTCGACCAGCCCTCGACGCCTCTGGTGTTCCTGCTGAGCGGGCAGGCCCGCGCGGCTCGGGCGGTGGAGGCGGTGGCGGGGCTGATCGGGTTCCTCGTCGCGAACCGGAGCGTCGTCGACGACTTCACCGTGACGGAAGTGCGCGCCGTACGGTTCTGACCGTCCCCCGCCCACCGCCCCTCGATCAGAGGTGGGCGGCGAGGAAGTCGAGGATCTCCGCTCGCGCCGCCCCGGCCTGGGGCGCGAGGCCCGGCATGCTGAGGAAGGCGTGCCCCGCGCCGGCGTACTCGGTGAGCCGCGCGGGCGTCCCCGCCGCGCGCAGCCGTTCGGCGTAGCGGCGGCCGTGATCGGCCACCGGGTCCTCGGTCGGCACCACCACGAGCGCCGGGGCCAGCCCGCCCAGCTCGTCCGCGTGCAGCGGCGAGAGCGCGCGGGCGTCGGTCCCCGGCGGCACGGCGAGCCGCTGGACGAGCCGCAACTGGGGCAGGGAGAGCGCCGGGCTGCCCGCGTGCCGCTCGATCGAGGGATGGTCGAACATCGTCCCCGTCACGTCGGCCGCGGGGTTGACCAGCACCTGCGCCCGCAGGCCGAGGCCGGCCTCCCTGGCCCGAATGGCCGCCAGGGCGCTGATCAGCCCGCCGCAGCTCTCCCCGAAGACGGCGCCCCGCGCCGGGTCCACACCCCATTCAGCGGCGTGCTCCACCACGTGCCGCAGGACGTCCCAGCCGTCGTCGGCCGCCGCCGCCAGTGTGGTCCCGGGAGCGAGGAGGCGGTGCTCGACCGAGACGACGACCGCGGGCAACCGTACGGCGAGGTGGCTGTTCACCCAGTCGCTCTGCACCGCCGTGCCGACGAAGCCGCCCCCGTGCACGTGCAGCACGAACGGCAGGTCCGCGCGGCCGCCGTCGGGACGGTGGATCCGTACCGGGAGCTCGCGGCCGGGCAGGGACACCTGCCGCCAGCCGATCGAGGCGCCCGGTTCCGGGTCCCCGGTGATCACGCGGGCCGCGGGGGACGCCCGCAGCCGGTTCTCCGCCTCGCGGTAGGCGATCAGCTCCGCGTCCGTGACGGTGTCCCAGTCCGGCTCCGGCGGACGCTGCGCGGTGACCTCACTCATGACTCTCCCCTTGCCCTAGTTTCGCTACCTAAGGTTTCGATACCCAAGGTAGCGCAAACCGGTAACGTATGGGGCATGGCCTCCACTATCTCCGGCCGGCCGCCCGGCCGGCCCCGCGCCGGCCTCCACGACGTGGTCTTCGCCGCGACGCTGCGCACTGTCCACGAACTCGGCTACGCCCGCGCCACCGTCGAGCGCATCGCCGCCGCGGCCGGCGTGGCCAAGACGACGATCTACCGCCGCTGGCCGTCCAAGGGCGAGCTGATCGTGGACTGCCTTCTGGACGCCTTCGGCCCGGTGCCGCTGGAGGGCGCCGACCGGACCGAGCTGATGTCCTCCGCCGTCCGCTGGATCGCGGCGAAGATCGGCGAACCGGGGGTGGGCGACGCGTTCGCGGGCGTGTTCAGCGACGCCGTCAGCGACCCGGGCCTGCGCGAGGTCCTGGCCACGCGGCTGCAGGACCCCTACCGGCGCGCGCTCCAGGACGCGCTCGGCGAGCCCGAGAGCCGGGTCCTGTTCTTCATCGACGTCGTCGTCGGAGCCCTGCTGCACCGGATGGGCATGACCGGCGAGCCGATGGTCGACGCCGACGTCGCCGCCCTGACCGAGATGGTCCTGGCACACTTCGCCACCGGCCCGGCCTGACCGCGCGGACCGGGCGAGGGCGCGGTGAACGTTTCAGCCCCGAGGCCGAGCTGAACCGGCAGGCCGCGCAGGCGGGCGAGGTGTGTCCGAGCGTGTCCGTCTCGTCCAGCCTCGTGTACACGGCGCCGGACGGGTCGGCGTACGTCTACCAGGCCACCGCGTCCGGCACCTGCGTCACACAGACGCCGGCGCCGAGCTACCCGGTGCCGCGCAGCGAGACCCGGCAGGCCGGCGGATCCACCCCGTCGGCCGCCGCCCAGGCCGGCTCCCAGGCCGCCCGCGCGGCGATCCTCGCGGCGGGCGGGTCCTGCACGGGCTGGACCACCACGTCGGCCCTGGTGTGGGCGGCGCCCGACAGCAGCTGGCACGTCTACGACGTGACGGTCTCCGCCTCCTGCGCCAACTGACGGGCGCGGGCTCAGCGGTCGCGGCCGGTCAGCCGGCGCAGGCCGAGGAAGCCGAGCACCAGGCCCACCACGAGGACGATCGGGCCGATGACCGCCCAGGTCGTGACGCCGCTCATGACGCTGCCGCCAATGACGCCCAGCCCTTGCAGCGTCCACACGAGCCCGGTCAGGGCCAGCAGGACACCGGGAACGAGGAAGATCCATGCCTTGACCATGTGAACGCTCCTCACGCGTTTTCGCTCGATCCTGCCGTACGGGCCGGGCGACGCCCACCCCCGAGGCCGGGGTCAGGGCCGTTGTTCGGCTTCGAGCGCGGCCCGGATCGTGCGCAGGGCGTTCGCCAGCTCCTCCAGGGCGCCGGGCGACAGCAGGCGGGAGGTCCAGCGGGCGATCTCCTCCTCGTACGTCCGCCGCGCCCCGCTCAGGGCCGACACGCCGGAGGGTGTGAGTTCGAGGAAGGACGAGCGGCCGTCGGCGGGGTTCGCGACGCGGCGGCACCAGCCGGCCTCCACCAGCCGGTCCACCGCCTTGCTCGCCGCGCCGACGGTGATGGCGACCTCGTGCACGAGGTCGAGCACCCGGCACTCGTGACGCCCGGCGATCACCGTCAGCAGGTCGTACTGGCCCAGCCGGAGGCCGTGCTCGGCCCGCAGCCGGACGTCCACGGCGTTCCAGAGCCGGGTCTCGACGCGGACAAGGTCCACGAACAGCTCTCCGCTGCCGGCCATGACGACTTCCCTTCCGATCGCGGGAACAAGATTCCTTGGAATCTTGTTGCCAGGTGCATTCCAAGGAATCTATCCGACCTGACCTGGAGGGTCACTCATGAGCCGTCAACAGCGTGAAGCCCTGGACGCCCTGCTCCGCAACGCGCCCAAGAGCCCGGACGCCACGGTCGCGGAGGCGCGGGCGGGTTTCGACCAGATGTTCCAGGCGCCGGCGCCGGACGGCGTCACCGTCCGCGACACCACCCTCGGCGGGCGTCCCGCGCTGGAGCTGGAGCCCGCTGATCGGGCCGCCGGGACCGTGGTGCTCTACCTGCACGGCGGCGGGTACGTCGTCGGCTCCCCGCGCACCCATCTCGCCCTGGCGGGTGACCTTGCGCGCCGCGCCCGCACCAGGCTGGTCTCGCCCGACTACCGGCTCGCCCCCGAGCATCCGTTCCCCGCGGCGGTCGAGGACGGGCTGGCGGCCTACCGCGAGTTGCTCGGGCAGGCCGACAGCCCGTCACGCATCGCCCTGGCGGGCGACTCCGCGGGCGGCGGGCTGGCGATCGCGACGCTGCTGGCGGCGCGCGAGGAGGGGCTGCCCATGCCGGCGGCGGTCGCGACGTTCTCCCCCTGGACGGACCTCACGTTCAGCGGGGCGAGCATCGAGACCAAGCTCGGGATCGACCCCATCTTCGTCCGGTCCGACCTGGAGGGATATCGCACGCATTACCTGGGACAGCAGGACCCGTCCGCGCCGACGGCCAGCCCCGCGCTGGCCGACCTCGCCGGGCTGCCGCCCCTGCTCATCCAGGCGGGCTCGAACGAGCTCCTGCTGGACGACGCGGTCCTCCTCGCCGCCCGCGCGGCCGCGGCCGACGTGGACGTGACGTTGCGGGTCTGGGGCGGGCTGCCGCACGTCTTCCAGCACCACACGGCGCTCGTCGAGGAGGCGGGGCAGGCTCTCGACGAGGCGGCGAGGTTCCTCTTCCCCCACGTCTGAGCGGGAGGGGGCACCGTTCAGCCTCGCCCGGCGAGGCGGCGACGGTGGGCGCGCTGGCGGCAGGTGGGACCGCAGTAGCGGGGCGGCCGGCCGGTGGTGTGCACCCGCAGCACCGCGCCGCACTCCGCGCAGTGCAGTGGCCCGGTCGTTCCGTGACGCGCGGGGGCACCCGTGCCGTCACGGAACGGCTCAGGTTCCGTGACGGCACGGGTGCGCAGGCCGTCCAGCAGCAGCCGCACCAGCTGTGCGCCCCGCACCGGGTCCCGGCGCGCCGAGCGCAGGGCGACACCGCCGACGGCGAGCGCCGCCAGGTCGTCGGCCCGCAGGTCGGCGCGTATCGCGCCGGCCTGTCTCGCCTCGCGCAGCAGGCGCTCCAGTGCCTCGTGGAAGCGCCGGGCGCCGGCCGCCAGCACGGCGCGCGGCCAGCCGTGGTCCTCGCTGAGCGCGTCGCAGACGGGCCGGCGGCCCGCCGACCGGTCGATCGCCTCCAGCAGGAACCCGAACAGCGCGTCACCCGGCGCGGCCCGGGCCCGCCAGCGGCCTGCGGCGGCCACCATCTCCTCGACGTGTTCGGCGAGCACGGCCTCGATCAGGATCTCCTTGCTCGGGAAGTGCCGGTAGACGGTCCCTGCCCCCACCCCGGCGCGTCGCGCGATGCGGCCGAGTGACGCCCCGGTCCCCTCCTCGGTGAAGACCCGCGCCGCCGTACGGAGCACGAGTTCCCGGTTGCGGCGGGCGTCGGCGCGCCCGGCGGGTGCTGCTGTCACGTCACGAAATCCTTGTCTGCGGCGGCGAAGCGGGTGGAGCATCCCGGACCACGCCAGTATCCCCGTCCTACGGAGAGGGACCATGACCACCGCGACACCGAACATTTCCGACGCCCCCGTCCTCGTCACCGGAGCCACCGGCAAGCAGGGCGGCGTCACCGCTCGCCGCCTGCTCGCCGGCGGCCGGCGCGTACGCGCGCTGGTGCGCGACCTGACCACGCCCGCCGCCGCCGGGCTGGCCGCCGCGGGCGCCGAGCTCGTACGCGGCGACCTCGACGATCCGGCGAGCCTGCCGCCCGCGTTCGACGGCGTGGCCGCCGTGTTCGGCATACCGCCGGTGGCCTTCGGGCCGGACGGGCTGGACACGGATCTCGAGGTGGCCCGCGGCCGGGCGCTGATCGACGCGGCGGCCGGCGCGGGGGTCGAGCAGGTCGTGTTCAGCACCCTCGCCTCGGCGTCGGCCGCGTCGCGGGGGTCGGCGGGCAAGGCGCTGATCGAGGAGTACCTGCGCGAGCGCGTCGCGCTGCCCACCGTGCTGCGCCCGGTCCGGTTCATGACGAACTATCTCGCCTCCGGGATCGCCGGGATCGACGGCATCTTCGGGGGCGTCCACCGGCACCTCTTCCCGCCGGACGAGCCCATGCAGGTCATCGCGCTGGAGGACGTCGCCGAGTTCGCGGCGCTCGCGTTCGCCGACCCCGCCCGGTTCGCCGGACGGACCCTCGAACTGGCGGGCGACGATCCCACGCCGGTGGCCGCCGCCGCCACGATCAGCGAGGCCACCGGCATCCCGGTCCGGTACGAGCGGCTCACCGACGACGAGATCGCCCGGCTCGGTCCGGACATCGCCGACACCAGCAGGCGCTGGCAGGCCGGCCACCGCTGGCACGCCGACATCGAGGCGCTGCGCGTCATCCATCCGGGGTTGCGCACCCTCGCCGACTGGCTCGCCGAGTCCGGCGCCGCCGCCCTCCGCGCCCGCCTCGCCCGCACCCCGGCCTGAACCGGCCGCTCACGCCGCCGGCACGCCCAGCCGCGGCACCGCCGCGACCAGGGCCCGCGTGTACGGATGACGCGGCCGGATGAAGACGTCCTCCACGTCCCCCTCCTCCACCACCCGGCCGTCCTTCATGACCAGCACCCGGTCCGCGACGTGGTGCACCACGCCCAGGTCGTGCGAGATGAACACCATCGCGGTGCCGTACTCGGCCTGGACGTCGGCGAGCAGGTCGAGCACCTGGGCCTGGACGGAGACGTCCAGCGCGGAGACCGGCTCGTCGCACACCAGCACGTCGGGGCGCGGCCCGAGGGCGCGGGCGATGGCGACGCGCTGGCGCTGGCCGCCGGACAGCTCGCGCGGATGGCGGCCGGCCGTCCCCGGCGGCAGCCCGACGCGCTCCAGGAGGTCGAGCACCCGCTCGCGGCGTTCCCCGGCGGGCAGGCGCAGCGGCTCGGCGACGAGCCGGCCGACGGTGTGGCGGGGGTCGAAGGAGTCGAGCGGGTTCTGGGAGATGAGCTGGACACGGTGCCGGAGGGGGCGGCGGGCGCGTTCCGGCTGGTTGCTCCACTGCCGCTGGTGCAGGGCGACGCGGCCGTGCGCGGGTTCGAGCAGGGCGAGGGCGAGGCGGGCCAGCGTGCTCTTGCCCGAGCCCGACTCGCCGACGACGCCGAGCGTCTCCCCCTCGTGGAGGGTGAAGGAGACCTCGGCGACGGCGGGACGCCGGTCGTAGGAGTGGCTGAGCGCGGTCGCGGCGAGCACCTGCCCGGACAGGTTCGGGGCCGGGCGGGTGCGCGGCGTCCCGGTGGTGAGCCGGGTGCCTCGGGAGGCGGCCGAGGGCACGGCGGCCAGCAGCGTCCTGGTGTAGTCGTGCGCGGGCGCGGCCAGCACCTGCCGGACCGGGCCCTCCTCCACGACGCGGCCGTCCTTCATGACGAGGACGCGGTCGGCGACGGCGGCGACCACGGCCAGGTCGTGGCTGATCAGCAGCAGCGCCGTGCCGGCCGCCTTGCGCTCGGCGAGCAGGCGCAGGATCTGGGCCTGCACGGTGACGTCGAGCGCGGTGGTGGGCTCGTCGGCGATGATCAGGGCGGGGTCGGCGGCGATGGCGGAGGCGATGAGCACCCGCTGCCGCAGCCCGCCGGAGAGCTGGTGGGGGCGCTGCCCGGCGCGCAGCGCGGGCTCGGGCACGCCCACGGCGTCCAGCAGCTCCAGCACCCGCCCGGCGCGGCGGGCGCGCGGTACGACGTCGTGGACGGCGAGCACCTCGGCGATCTCGGCCGCCGCGGTGCGCAGCGGGTCGAGGGAGACCAGCGCGTCCTGCAGGACGAGGCCGGCGAACCCGCCGCGCAGCCGCCGCCAGTCGGCCGGGGTGAAGGCGAGCGCGTCGCGCCCGGCGACGTGGAACGACGCGGCGCGCACGGCGGAGCCCGGCCCGGCCAGGCCGAGCAGGGCGCGGGCGGTGACGCTCTTGCCGGAGCCGGACTCCCCGACGATCGCCACGCACTCGCCCGGCTCCACGGACAGGGAGACGCCGCGCACGACCTCGGCCGGGCCGAAGCCCACCCGCAGCTCCCGTACGTCCAGCAGCGGTGACGTCATGGGGTCCTCCCTTCGAAACGGCGCTGCAGGCGGCGCCCGGCGACGGTCAGGCAGACGACGGTGAGCGTGATCGCCAGGCCAGGGAAGACCGCCTCCCACCAGGCGACCCGCAGGTAGTTGCGGGCTTCGGAGAGCATCGCGCCCCACTCGGCGGCGGGCGGCTGCGGCCCCATGCCGAGGAAGCTGAGCCCGGAGCCGGCGATGATCGCCGTGCCGAGGCCGATCGTGGCCAGCACGGGGATCGGGCCGAGCACGTTGGGCAGCACGTGCCCGGCGATGATCGCCGCACGGGGGCGGCCGAAGGTGACGGCCTGCTCGACGTAGCCGGAACGGCGGACGACGAAGGTCTGGGCGCGGATCACGCGGGCGTAGTTGGGGATCTGGGCGACGGCGATGGCCAGGATGACGTTGCCCGTGCCGGGGCCGATGATCGCCACGACGAGCAGCGCGAGCAGCAGCTCCGGCAGCGTGGACAGCACGTCGAACGCGCGGGTCAGCGTCTCCTCCAGCCATCGCGGCGACAGCCCGGCGGCCAGGCCGAGCAGCACGCCGCCGGTGACGGCGAGCGCGGTGGCGGCCACGCCGATGCTGATGGAGTGCCGGGCGCCGTGGACGACCCTGGCCAGCACGTCGCGGCCGAGGTGGTCGGTGCCGAGCCAGTGGGCGCCGCCGGGCGGGGCGAGCGCGGCCAGCGGGTCGGCGGCCAGCGGGTCGGCGGCGGTGAGCAGGCCGGGCGCGGCCACGGCCACGCCGAGCAGGGCGAGGAACGCCACCGGCAGGAGCACCGCGACGGGCGGGATCCTCAGGGGCGGCGCGTTCCGGGTGAGCGCGCTCATGGCCGGACCTCCGGGTACGCCCTCATGTCCGGATCCTCGGGTCGATGGCGCGGTAGGCCAGGTCGAGCAGCGTGCTGATGGTCACGTACACGACGGCCGACAGCAGCACCACGGCCATCACGACGGGCATGTCGCGGCCGGTCACCGCCTGCATGGCCACCTGGCCGAGCCCCGGCCGCCCGAACAGGATCTCGGTGATCACCGCGCCGCCCAGCAGCGTGCCGGTGAACCAGCCGGCCAGCGTCACGGCCGGGATGAGCGCGTGCCGCAGGGCGTGCCGGGCGACCAGGGCGCGCTCGGTGAGGCCGCGCGCCCTGGCCGTGACCGCGAAGGGCTGCTCCAGCGCCTGCTCCAGCCCGCCGCGCAGCACCTGGCCGAGCACGCCGGCGATGGGCAGGCCGAGCGCGAGCGCCGGCAGCACCAGCGCCCGCGGCCCCTGCGCCCCCGAGACCGGGAACCAGCCGAGCGTGAACGAGAACACCGACAACAGCACGATCCCGATGAGGAACGGCGGCACCGACACCGCCACCAGCTCGGCGGCCGAGGCCGCGCCGCGCGCCCACCTGCCCCGCCCGGCGGTGGCGAGCGCGATGACCCCGGCCAGCACCACCCCGGTGCCCGCCGCGGCGAGGGTGAGCTGCGCGGTGGGCCCCACCTGGCCGGCCAGGATCTCGCCGACGCCGCGCTGCGCCTGGTAGGAGCGGCCGAGGTCGCCGTGCAGCAGCCGCCACAGGTAGGACACGTACTGGACGATCTCGGGCCGGTCGAGCCCCCACTCGGCGACGATCCGCGCCCGGATCTCCGGGGTGTCGGGGCCGTCGCCGACCAGGATGTCCACGGTGTCGCCCGGCGCCAGCAGCAGGGCGACGTACGAGGCGGTGGCGGCGGCCCAGAGCACCGCGAGGCCCGTGCCCAGCCGTCTGATCATGTGCCGATCCGCACGTCGTACGCGCTCGCGGGCGTGCCGGAGGCGGGCTCGAAGCCGAGCCCCTGCACGTTCCCGCTCGCCGCGATCTGGTCGGCCGGCACGTAGATCGGGAACACCACCGCGTGCTCCGCCACGGCGGCCCGCTGCACCTGGGCGTAGAGCTTCTTCCGCGCGGCCTGGTCGGACGTGGCCGAGGCGGCGGCCAGCCACTTGTCCACCCGCGGGTCGGCGAAGTGGGTGCGGTTGATGGCGGCCTTCGCCGGCAGGATGAGGTTGAGCGCGGCCCCGGCGTCGGCGTCGCCGCGGGAGTTGCCGAACAGCTCGTACGCGTCCTCCTCCAGGGCCTTCTGCGCGCTGCCCTGGTCGACGATCCGCACCTGGAAGTCGATGCCCGCGTTCTGCTTGACCTGGGCCTGGATGGCCTGGGCGAGGACGTCCCTGCGGTCGCGTACGAACGGGGCGGAGGCGACCTCGCGCACGGTGAGCCGCTCGCCGTCCTTGACGCGGTAGCCCTCGGCGTCGCGCCCGGTCCAGCCGGCGGCGTCGAGCAGGGCGTTGGCCTTGGCGACGTCGCCGCCGAAGGAGCCCTCCAGCGAGGCGTCGTAGAAGGGGCTGCGCCGGCCGACGACGCTCCACGCCCTGGTGGCGGTGCCCCGGTAGACCGAGCGCAGCACGGCGTCCACGTCCACGGCCTCGCGGAACGCCTGGCGCACCCGTTCGTCGTCGAAGGGCGGGTGCGAGGTGTTGAAGTAGTAGGAGTAGGAGGTGCCGGAGTTGAGCGACGTGTGCAGCGCCAGGGAGGGGTCCTTCTCGATCAGGGCGACCTCGGTGGCGGGCACTCCCTCGATGACCTGGACCTGGCCGGAGGTGAGCGCGCCGACCCGTACGGCGGCCTCGGGCAGGAACCGGTAGGTGATCTCGGCCAGGTGGGCGGGGCCCCGGTGGGCGGCTCCGGCGGGCGGCCAGCGGTAGGCGGGGTTGCGGCGGTAGTGGATCTCCTGGCCCTGGACGTACCGGTCGAGGATGAACGGCCCGGTCCCGACCAGGTCGGGACCGCCGAACTTGAGGTCCTTGGCGCTCTTGAGCGACTTCGGCGAGATCTGCCCCGCGTACGGCGAGGCGAGGAAGTCCAGGAACAGCGCGTCCGGCTCCTTGAGGGTGATCCTGAGCCGGTGCGGCGCGACGACCTCGGCCTTCTTGAAGGACCTGAGCTGGATGGCGGCCACGGCCGCGTTGTAGCCGGGCACGAGGAACTGGTCGAGGTTGGCCTTGACGGAGGCGGCGTCGAACGTCGCGCCGTCGTGGAAGGTGACGTCCTCGCGCAGGTCGAGCGTGTACGTCAGCCCGTCGTCCGACACCGTCCACGACTTGGCCAGCCAGGGGCGGTAGGAGCCGTCCTCGTCCTTGGCGAGGAGCGCGTCGAACTGGTTGAACACCAGCAGCCTCGCCTTGTTCTGCGACCACTGCTGGGGGTTGAGCGTGATGGGCTGCGTCTCGACGGCCCAGGTGAGCGTGGCGGGGGCGGCCTGCTCGGCGGCCGGCGCGCCACAGCCGGCCAGGACCGCCAGCAGGACGGCGGAAGCGGCGGCGGGGGCGAGGCGTCTCACGGGCGGTCCCAGGCGTCGGCGAGCAGCTCGTACGAGCGCACGCGGTCCTCATGGTCGTGGGTGATGGTGGTGACCAGCAGCTCGTCGGCCCCGGTCACCCGGCGCAGCACGCGCAGCCCGTCGGCCACCTGGCCGGGCGAGCCGACGAACCGGGTGTCGAGGCGGTCCTGGACGAGCGCGCGGTCGTCGTGGGTCCAGACGTGGGCGTCGGCCTCGGCCGCGCTCGGGTACGGGATCGCGCCCGAGCCGGTCCTGATGCTGCGCACCCACAGGTCGTAGCCCTTGGCCAGCTCGCGCGCCCTGCCCTCGTCCGGGGCGACGACCGCGTCCGCGGAGACCATGACGTACGGCTCGGCCAGCGTGGCGGAGGGCTTGAACGCCTCCCGGTAGGCCATGACGGCCTCCAGCACGCTGGAGGGGCTGACGTGGTAGTTGGCCGCGAACGGCAGCCCCCGCTCCCCGGCGACCCGGGCGCTCTGCCCGCCGCTGCTGCCGAGGATCCAGACCTCCAGGTCGGCGCCCTCGCCGGGCACGGCCCGTACCTCGTGGGTGCCGGCCAGGAAGGCGAGCACGTCGTCGATCTGGTCGGCGAAGTCCGGCGTCCGCGCGCCGGGCTGCTGCAGCAGGGTGGCGGCGTGGGCGAGGTGGGGGTGCTGCGCCAGGCGGGAGTAGTCGAACGGCGGCGGGATGAGCAGCCCGTCCACGACCTCGGCGGCGCGCGGCTCGGCGGTGAGTTCGGCGCGGCGCCGGCCGGAGCGGCCGATGCCGAGGTCGATGCGGCCGGGGTGCAGCGCGTCGATGAGGCCGAACTGCTCGACCACCGACAGCGGCGTCTGGTGCCCGAGCTGCACGGCCCCCGACCCGACGCGGATCGTGTTCGTGGCCGCGGCCACGAGGGCGATGAGCACGGCCGGGGCCGAGCTGGCCACGCCGGGCGCGAAGTGGTGCTCGGCCAGCCAGTAGCGGCGGTAGCCGAAGCCCTCGGCGCGCCTGGCCAGGTCGATGGTGTCGCGCAGCGCCCGCGCGACGGTGCCGCCCGACACGACGGGGGCGAGGTCGAGGATGGACAGCGTCACGCGGCACCCCCGGAGGAGACGGCGACCGGAGCCACGGGAACGGCGGCGGGGAACGGCCGGCTGGGGATCTCCGCGCGCAGCACGGGCGCGATCTCGGCCTGGAACAGCTCCAACGCCCGCCGGTGCTGCGCCTGGGTGAGCCCGTCGGCGTCGGCGTGCAGGTGCATCACCTCGTGGCCGAAGCGCTTGTGGTAGCGCAGCACCTTGTCGACGATCTGCTGCGGGCTGCCGACCAGGATGGAGCCGCGTTCGATGGCGTCCTCCAGGGTGGGGAAGACCACCGGCAGGCCCAGCTTCCGCTGGAACTCGACGCGGGCGTCGAAGACCGGCCGGTAGGTGGCGATCGCCTCCTGGGAGGTGGGGGCCGCGTAGTAGCCGGCGCTGCCGGCACCCACCAGGGCGTCGGCGGGGTCGTGGCCGTAATAGGCCCAGCGTTCGCGGTAGTGGTCGATCAGCTCGGCGTACGGTTCGACGGGGTGGGTGACGTTGGCCGAGAACAGCGGGTCGCCATACCTGGCGGCCAGGTCGACCGACTCCTTGCTGGTGGCGCTGCCGTGCCAGACCCTGATGGGCCGCTGCAGGGGGCGGGGCCAGGTCTCGGCGTCGGTGAGCGAGGGGCGGAAGCGGCCCTGCCAGGTGACCTTGTCCTCCCGCCACAGGCGGCGGAACAGCTCGTAGCCCTCCCGGTTGCGCTCCCACTGGTCCTCGGCGGTGACGTGGAACAGCTCGGCCTGGGCGGCGCCGTTGCCCTTGCCGATGATCAGCTCAAGCCGGCCGCCGGACAGGTGGTCGAGCGTGGCGTAGTCCTCGTAGGCGCGCACCGGGTCGAGCAGGCTCAGCGTGGTGACGGCGGTGAACAGCCGGATCCTGGAGGTGAGGGCCGCGATGTGGCTGAGCACGACGGGCGGCGAGGAGGAGATGAACGGCCGCTCGTGCCGCTCCCCCACCCCGAACCCGTCGAAGCCCAGCTCCTCGGCGAGCACCGCGTTGCCGACGACCTCGCGGAAACGTTCGGTGGGTGAGCGGTCGTCGTTGTGCACGATCAGCGTGATGAGCAGAAATTTCATGACACCTCCGCGTAGCGGTTGGAGGGGCGCGGCAGGCCGAGCAGCCCGCGCAGCGTCGCGGCCTCGTAGGCGTGCCGGAAGGCCCCGCGCCCGCGCAGCTCGGCCGTGAGCCCACGGGCGATCTGCTCCAGGTCGTACGGCAGCGCGCCCGGCCGCAGCCGGAACCCCTCGACGCCCGCGCGCCGCCACTCCAGGAGCACGTCCGCCAGCTCGGCCGGGGTGCCGGTGAAGATCGCGGCGTCGGAGACGAGCTCGGCCCCGTCCAGCTCGTCGAGGCGCGCCTTGCGCCGGGCCGCGTCCGTCCCCAGGAAGACGACCAGGTCGGCGAAGATCCTCAGGTCCGCCGACAGCCCCCTGACCTCCTCGACGACGGCGCGGGCGTGCTCGGCCGAGTGCGGGGTCACGTAGACCACGTCCGCGGAGGCGGCGGCGAACTCGTAGGGCAGCCGGGAGTGCGCGAGCGCGGTCACCACGGGCTGCCCCTGCGGCGGGCGCGGCGTGATCGACGGGCCCTTGACCGAGAAGAACGGCCCGGCGAAGTCGGCGTAGTGGAGCTTGTCACGGTCGAGGAAGCGGCCGGTGGCGACGTCGCGGATCTCGGCGTCGTCCTCCCAGCTGTCCCAGAGCCGCCGCGCCACCTCCACGGCGTCGGCGGCCTCGGCGAACAGCTCGCGTACGTGCGGGTGGGCGGACAGGTCCGCGCCGCCCGGCCGGTTCAGCACCTCCTCCAGCGGCGGGAACGCGCGGCGGCCGAAGTGCCGCGCCTCGAAGGACCGGGCGGAGACCTGCGGCCGCCAGCCGGCCCGTCCCCCGCTGACGTGGTCGAGCGTGGCGATGCCGACGGCGACGTGGAACGGCTCGGTGTGGGTGGTGGTGGCGGTGGGGACCAGCCCGACGTGGCTGGTGAGCGGGGCCAGCCGGGCGGCGAGCAGCACGGCGTCGAACCGGCCGCGCACCTGGTTGGCACGGTCGTCGGCGCCGTCGGTCAGGGTGGACTGGAGGCCGAGGGCGTCCTCGATGGTGACGAAGTCGAGCAGGCCGCGCTCGGCCTCGGCGACCAGGCCCGCCCAGTACCGCGCGGAGAAGACGTCGGCCGCGGACTCGCGCCAGGCGGCGGGGTGCCAGCCGGCGCCGTCCAGGGCCACGGCGAGGTGCAGTGCGGCGAGGTGCAGTGTCACGTGAGCTCCAGGTGTTCGCGCAGGGTGGAGCCGGTGTAGTGGGTACGGAACGCGCCGCGTTCGCGCAGGATCGGCACCACCCGGTCCACGAAGTCGTCCAGGCCGCTGGGCGTCAGGTGCGGCACGAGGATGAATCCGTCGGCCGCCTCGGCCTGGACGTGCTCGTCGATCTGCCGGGCCACCGTCTCCGGCGTGCCGACGAACGTCTGCCGCCCGGTGACCTCGATGACCAGCTCGCGGATCGACAGGTGCTTCTCCTCGGCGAGCGCCCGCCACTTGGCGGCCACGGCGGCGCGGTCCTTGATGGCCACCCGGCCCTGGGAGACGCCTCCGGACAGGTCGGGCTCGACGTCCGGCAGCGGGCCCTCCGGGTCGTACGCCGACATGTCCCGCCCCCACACCTGCTCCAGGAACGCGATCGCGGTCTGCGGCCCGACCTGGGCGCGGCGGATGGCGGCGGCGTTCGCGGCGGCCTCCTCCTCGGTGTCGCCGAGCGCGAACGTAGCACCCGGCATGATCTTGAGCTGGTCGGGCCGGCGGCCGTGACGGGACAGCCGGCGTTTGACGTCGGCGTAGAAGCGGCGGCCGTCCTCCAGCGAGCCGTGCGGGGTGAAGATGACGTCGGCGTGGGCGGCGGCGAACTCCCTGCCCTCGTCCGAGTCGCCCGCCTGGATGATCACCGGCCGGCCCTGCGGGGAGCGCGGCACGGTGGAGCGGCCCTCGACGTCGAAGTGCTCGCCGTGGAAGCGCACCTCGCCCACGGCGTCCGCGTCGCGCAGGAACCTGCCCGACGCGCGGTCCGCCGCGACCGCGTCCGGCGCCCACGACTCCCACAGCTCGCCGGCGAGCCGGACGAACTCGGCGGCCCGCCGGTAGCGGTCGGCCCGGTCGAGGTAGCCGCCGCGGCGGAAGTTCTCGCCGGTGAAGGCGTCGGAGGTGGTGACCACGTTCCAGGCGGCCCGGCCGTCGCTGAGGTGGTCGAGCGTGGCCAGGCGGCGGGCCAGCTCGTACGGCTCGTTGAAGGTGGCGTTGACCGTGCCGGCGAGGCCCAGCCGCTCGGTCACCGCGGCCAGCGCGCTCAGCACGGTGAGCGACTCCGGCCGCCCGGCCACGTCGAGGTCGTGGACGCGGCCCTTGAGCTCGCGCAGCCGCAGCCCTTCGGCGAGGAAGAAGAAGTCGAACGTGCCGCGCTCGGCGGTCCGCGCCAGGTGGACGAAGGAGGCGAAGTCGATCTGGCTGCCGGAGCGGGGGTCGGCCCAGACGGTGGTGTTGTTGACGCCGGGGAAGTGCGCGGCCAGGTGCACGCGCCTGCGGCTCATCGCCGCCACCCCGGCGGCGTGTCCCAGGACGCGGGCAGGCCCTCGGTCGTCTCGCGGAAGGCGGGCAGCCGGTGGAGGTCGCGGGCGTACGGCCACAGGTGCTCGAAGTCGGGCAGTTCGCGCTCGCTGATCAGGTGGCCGCGGTTGTGCTCGGCGTCGAACCTGGCCAGCGTCACCCACAGCCGCACGTCGGCCTCGGTGATCGTGTCGCCGGTGAGGTAGCGGCGCTCGGCCAGGCGCTCGTCGAGGCGTTCCAGCGCGGCGACGACGCGGTGCCGCTCCCGCTCGCGTTCGCGCTCGGTGGCGGCGCGGGCCACGCGGGTCACGCCGGCGTTGACGTCGTGGTAGATCCAGGCGTTCAGCGTGTTGATCTCGGGGCGCAGGGCCTCCGGGTAGAGGTCGATCGAGTCGCCGGCCCACTGCCCGAACTGGGTGGCCAGGTCGAGGGTGATGTCCGGGAAGTGGTTGCTGACGATGCGGCCGGTCTCGCGGTCCCACAGGACGGGGACGGAGATGTGGCCGCCGTACCCCTTCTCGGTGGCGTCGTACGCCTGCTCCAGCAGGGTGAAGCCGTTGACCGGGTCGGGGCCGCGGCGCTCGCGGAAGGCCCAGCCGCGGCCGTCGCGCTCGTCGTCCACGTACGACAGGGAGACGACGTCCTCCAGGCCCTTGAGCTTGCGGACGATCGCGGCGCGGTGGGCGTACGGGCAGACCCAGGCGGCGTAGAGGTGGTAGCGGCCGGGCTCGGCGCGCAAGCCGCTGGAGCCGTCGGCGGTGACGCGGCCCTGGAAGGGGTAGAGGGGGCGGTTCCAGTCCGGGGAGTGGTGCAGGCGGCCGGAGCCGTAGTGGCCGTAGGCGACGTGGTCGACGGGGCTCGCGTACACCGGCTGCCTGGTGCGGATGGTGGTCACGGAGAGGCTCCAGGTCAGGATTCGGGGTGGGCCAGGAAACGGCCGAAGCGGCCCTGGTGGTAGAGCAGCGGGCGGCCGGGGCCTCGCAGCTCCGCCTCGACGACCAGCCCGACGACCAGGATGTGGTCGCCGACCTCGGCGGTCTCGTACGGCAGGCACACCAGGTGCGCGGAGACGTCCTGGAGCAGCGGCGCGCCCAGGGGTCCCGGCCGCCAGCGGGTGGGCTCGGCGAAGCGGTCCACGCCCCTGCTGGCGAAGCGGGCGGCCACCTCGGCCTGGTCGTGGGCGAGCACGTTGACGGCGAAGTGGTCGGCGGCGCGCAGCGACGGCCACGTGGTGGAGGAACGGTCCACGTAGAAGGAGACGAGAGGCGGGTCGAGGCTGACGGAGGAGAAGGAGGTGGCGGTCAGCCCGGCGGGCCGGCCTCCGTGCTGGGCGGTGATGACGACGACGCCGCTGGCGTGCACGGCGAGGGCGCGGCGGAACAGGTCGGAGGTGACGGCGAGGCCGGACGGGGCCGCGGTCATGCCGCCACCCCCGTCCGTACGCGGGGCTTGGGGACGCTGACTGAAGAGATGATCACGAGAGATCCTCACGACGAACGGCATGCTCGCGCGCCGCCCGGGGTCGTCCGGGACGCGCGGCGTTGACCTGGATCGGCGGCGTGGGCTGCGGCGGCCACGCCGGGAACATGAAGACGGGGCGGGCTCGTACGGCCCGCCGACGATCGTGATCAGCGACACTGGGCGCTGGCGACGTGGCAGAAGTCCACGTGGGAGCGCCTGGTCAGGAGAAGACCCTGCCTCATGGATCAGACGCTAGGCCGACACCCGCGATAAGTCAATATTTCCTACTGGTATTGCCGGAAATCTGAAAGGCGAGCAGGGCGGCGTGTCAACGGGCGGGCGGCGGCCGTCGCGCGCTTAGCGTGAGCGCATGCGTGACCGGACGGGCCGGCGGTGGGCGGACTTCAAGGAATCACCGTTCCTCCCCGCGACCGTGCTCGTGGTGATCGTCGCCGCCGCGGCGGGACTGTTCGCCGGGTCCTACACCTACGCCATGGCCGCCCCGACCCCGCACCGCGTGCCGGTGGCGGTGGTGGGCACCACTCACCAGACCGTGCGCGGCAAGGCCTTCGCCGCCGGCCTGGAGCAGCGGCTGAACGCCTCGCTCGCCCTGTCCTTCGAGCCCGACTTCGAGCGGGCCCTGCGGGCGGTCGAGGAGCAGCGCGTCTTCGGCATCGTCGTGGTGCGCGGGAACGACGCCACCTTCTACGTGTCGAGCGCCTCCGGCGCGTCGGTGGCGCAACTGCTCACCGAGGCCGCGCCCACGGTCGCCCGGCAGGTCGGCATGCGGCTGACGGTGCGGGACCTGAAACCGCTGCAGCGGGGCGACCCGCGCGGGCTGGCGCTGTTCTACATCACGCTCGCGGCCGTGGTCATCGGGTTCGTCGGGGCCGTCCAGCTCAACGCGAACGCGGGCGGGCTCGCCCCGTGGGAGCGCGTCGCGTTCACGGGGGCGTACGCGGGGATGGGAGCGCTGGCCATCGTGGCCGCCGTCGACTGGGTGCTCGGCGCGCTCCGTCTGCCGCTGCCGGAGTCCTGGTTCATCCTGGCGCTGACCATGTTCGCGTCGGGGATGGTGTTCTCCATGTTCCGCACGCTCGTGGGGCGCTGGGCGATGGTGCCCACGTGGGGGCTGATGGTGCTGCTCGGCAACCCCTCGTCGGGCGGCGCGGTGTCCTGGCCGCTGCTGCCGTCGCCGCTGGGCGTGATCGGACGCTGGCTGCCGCCCGGAGCCTCGGTCAACGCCCAGCACACCGCCGTCTACTTCGGCGGGCATCAGCGGCTGATGCCGTTCCTCGTGCTGGGCGCGTGGGCGCTGGTGTCGTCCGCGGTCTTCCTGATCCGGGAGAACAGGAAGGGACCAGAACGCGGATGACGGGAGACATGAGGGTCTTGAAGTCCGATTCAATTTCGGATTCGGCGGAAACGGGACGGGATTGCCGCTCGCGGGCCGCGACGCCCGAAACTGGCGCGCCTTCCCGGATCCGTACGGGCGGGCGGCCCGCGACAGGCCCGTTTTCCCGCGTACCCCGCACGGGTGTGGGCCACGCGCCGCGCCCGCGCGGACGGAGGCGCCTGCCCGCCCGCCGGCCGCCCGCGCGTTTCCCCTGGTCATAGCGATCCTGCCGAACCTGCGTGGGCCGCGGCTCCGGCCGCCCGTGAAGGCCGGGGAAAGGCGAATCGGCGCGGCGGACGGACCGCGACGCGCGCAACGCCGAAGATCGCCGGTCAAGGGCGGACCGCGTCAAAGCGCGGGCCGGTGGGCCGTGCGGACCCGGTCCACTATTCGCGACATGGCATTTGTGAGGATGCGTGCGTCTCTGAAGGGGACTACAGTATCCGCAAGCAACATCGGGGTTTGGAGCACCTTATGGCGAAGCGCATCGTTGAATCTTTTCTCGACGACCTCGACGGCAGTGAAGCGGAGGGCACCACGCGGTTCGCTCTCGACGGCACCGCCTACGAGATCGACCTGTCCGGCGAGAACAGAGAGAAATTGGAGAAGGCTCTGGCGCCCTTCATCACCAAGGCGCGTGCCGTCCGCGCGGGCAAGGAGCGGGGCCGTCGCGGGAGCGCCGGTTCGGCCCGTGAGATGGGCAGGGAGAAGGCCACCGAGATCCGCAAGTGGGCCAAGGCGCAGGGCCTGCCCGTGAGCGAGCGGGGCCGGATTGCCGCGACTCTGATCAAGCAGTACGAGGCCGAGCATTAAGAAGTAACCGCATTTGCCGGCTACTCCTGTATCAGCTTCCGCGCCCTCGCCGCGACACCCCGGTCCCGGCGAGGGGCATCATCGAGAACCGCCGCGCATTTTCTGCGAAGAACCCGGGATTTGACGCCGAAACGACGGGAGGCCGGCCTGATGGTGGCCGAAGTGACGGTGGCCGAGGTGATGGCCGAACTGACCGCTCTGGAGGATCCGAAGATCCGCGCGGTCAACGCGAGGCACGGCGACGATCACGGCGTCAATCTCAGCGCGCTGCGCGCCCTCGCCAAGCGGCTCAAGACGCAGCAGGAGCTCGCGCGCCGGCTCTGGGAGACGGGTGACGCCGCGGCCCGGCTGCTGGCGCTCCTGATCTGCCGCCCGAAGGCGTTCGAACGCGACGAGCTGGACGCCATGGTGCGCGAGGCGGGCTCGCCGAAGGTGCACGACTGGCTGGTCAACTACGTGGTGAAGAAGAGCCCGCACGCCGAGGAGCTGCGGCCGGCCTGGCTCGCCGACCCCGACCCCGCGGTCGCGAGCGCCGGGTGGGCGCTCACCACCGAGCGCGTGGCGAAGAAGCCCGCCGGGCTCGACCTCGCGGGGCTGCTCGACGTCATCGAGGCCGAGATGAAGGGCGCCCCCGACCGCCTGCAGTGGGCGATGAACCACTGCCTGGCGCAGATCGGCATCGAGCACCCGGGGCACCGCGCCCGCGCCGTCGAGATCGGCGAGCGCCTGGAGGTGCTCAAGGACTACCCCGTCTCGCCGGGGTGCACGTCCCCGTACGCGCCCGTCTGGATCGACGAGATGGTGCGCCGGCGGCACGACGCGTAGGGCGTGCCTCAGCCCGCCGCCAGGGTCTGGGCCGGGCCGCCGATGTCCTGCCAGGCGCCGCCGGACCAGCGCAGGATCCGCGAGCGGTTCCCGCTCAGGACGTACACCGCTCGCCGGCCGACCGCCACCTCCGCCCCGGCCGGGCCGATGTCCCGCCACGTCTGGTCGGCGACGCCGTTGCCGGCGTCGGCGAGGACGCGCAGCCGGGAGCGCGACGGGTCGGCGGAGAACAGGCCCGCCCGGCCGCCCCACAGCTCCGCCGCCCCACCGGCCGCGTAGGCCCAGGTCGGCCAGGGCTCGGTCCGGTCGTCCGGCTGCCAGCGGTTGACCCGCGCCTGGTCGGGGGTGAGACCGTACAGGTCGTCGCCGGTGAGCGCGAACGACGCGCCCGCCGTGCCGATCCGCTGCCAGGTGAAGGGGTCGCCGGTGTAGCGGTAGATGAAGTCCGTTCCCGGCTCGGTCGCGAACAGGCCGGGGTCGCCGCCGTACAGCCGCGTCGCCGGGCCGCCGATCGTGGTCCACGACGTGCCCTCGCCGTCCCACGCGGCGACCGATCCGCCGTCGGCGGCCAGCCGGAAGACGTGCTCGCCGCTGATCGCGAAGTCGCGGCCCGGCTCGCTGATCAGCGACCAGCGGCCGGGCTCCCCCTCGTAGCGGTAGAGGCGGCCGTCGGAGCGGGTCGCGAACACGCCCGCGGGCCCGAGGTAGAGGCGCTCGGCCTCGTCGCCGATCCTGGTCCACCCGGCCGCGTCCGTGCCGTCCCAGCTGAAGACGCCGACGCCGGCCGGGCCGACGGCGAACACGGCGTCCTCGCGGGGCGGGCCCCATGTGAGCACCAGGACGAGCGCGGCGAGGAGCGTGAGCGCGGTGCCACCGGCCGCCAGAAGCAGCGGACGCGACCGCCGCCGCCCCGCCCCCACCGCCACGGGCGGGCCGCCGACCGCCGCCACGGGCGGGTCACCGGCCGCCTCGGCGACCGCCGCCGGTGCGGGCGCCGGCCGCTGGGCGGCGGTGGCCGCCGCGTGGAGCCGGGCTGCGGTCGCCAGTCGCGCCCGGCGGGTGTCCTCGTCCGGGGTGTGGTCCCGTACCAGCCGGTTCAGCAGCTCCAGCGGGATGATCTTCAGGCCCGCGCGGTACTCGCCCCAGAGCGTCTTGCCCACGTGATAGCGCGCGGCGAGCCCGCGCACGGTCGACCCGGCCGTGAGGGCCAGCAGGAACTCCGCCAGCGCGTTCGCCTGCTCCGTGCTGCCGCGAGGGCCGCCCTGGGGCCTGCCCGCCCTCCGGTTCATCCCAGCCGCCTCCTCCCCCGTTCCCTCCATCGATGATCAAGTCAACAGAAGGAGTTGTCCGCGGACAACACGTTGTCCGCGATCGATCAGGGGCTCTCCCGTACAACAACGGCGCCGGTCACCATCGGAGTCGCCAGATGATCAGCGTCCACGGGAGGATCTTCATGACCGTCATCGCGCGGCTCGCCACGGCGGCCGTACTCACCACCGCACTCGCCGCCTCACCCGCCGCCGCGGCCGGATACACCCCGGAACGGGCGTGCGGCAGCGGTTTTCAGGTCCTGAACGAGCACACCAGGCCGGTGACCGACCACACGAACACTCTCTACGGTCAGGTGTTCCTGCTCTACAACGGCCTGACCGGGGAGCACTGCGCCGTCACCATGAAGAGATACTCCGTCGGCACCCCTACCAAGACCTCGGTGACCCTTCGCGTGCACCGCGATCACTTCGTCGCCCAGCACGACGAGACGGACGAGGACGCCTTCAGGTACTACGCGGGACCGGTGAAGGTAAAGGCGAACGGCAGGTGCGTCGCCTTCAAGGGGACCACCGACACCGCCGGCGCCGCGGACGCCTCCAGCGGATGGGGCCGCTGGGTCGAGTGCGGCCGCAAGCAGGTCCTGGAAGGCGGCCTCCGCCGGTCATGACACCCGCCGCCGAGCGCTGTGCCGCCTCCCGGCCCGGCTTCCGGGAGGCGGTGAACGGAGGGCGGTCAGCGGCCGATGGGGTGCCAGACCGTCTTGATCTCCAGGAAGGGGCGGACGCGGGCGAGCCCGGGGTCGGCGTCGGCCCAGTCGTCCTCGGGCCCGGGCCGCAGGACGCGCTTGAGCGTGGTCGCCGCCAGCTCCTCCAGCTCGGCCGCGAGGCCGCCCGCGCCCGCCAGGTCCAGCGCGTTCACGTCGGCGTGCCCGGCGAGCGGCGGGGCCAGCTCGGCGAGGCGGCCGGTCAGGATGTTGGCCACGCCGCCCGGCAGGTCGGAGGTGGCGAGGGCCTCGGCGAGCGTGACCGCGGGCAGCGGGGCGCGCTCGTCGGCGACCAGCACCGCCGTGTTCCCCGACGTGATCACCGGGGCGAGCACGGAGACCAGCCCGAGCAGCGAGGAGCCGCCGGGCGCGAGCACGCCCACGACGCCGGTCGGCTCCGGCTCGGACAGGTTGAAGAACGGGCCCGCCACCGGGTTCGCGCCGCCCACCACCTGGCTGATCTTGTCGGCCCAGCCGGCGTAGTAGACCCACCGGTCCACGGCGGCCGACACCAGCTCCTGGGCCCGCGCCGCGCTCACGCCGTCGGCCGCGGCCACCTCGGCGGCGAACTGCTCGCGCCGCCCCTCCATCATCTCGGCGACCCGGTAGAGGATCTGGCCCCGGTTGTAGGCGGTGCGGCCCGACCAGCCGGGGAACGCCTTGCGCGCCGCCACCACGGCGTCGCGCACGTCCTTGCGCGAGGCCAGCGCGGCGTTGGCGAGGTGGGATCCGTCCGCCGACGTCACGGGGTAGGACCTCCCTGATTCCGAGCGCGGGAACGCGCCGCCGACATAGAGCTTGTACGTCCTGCGCACCGCGATGCGCGGCGGGGTCTCAGCCAAGGTAGGCCTCCAATCCGAGCAGTCCGCCCTCGCGGCCGTACCCGGACTCCTTGTAACCGCCGAAGGGGCTGGCGGGATCGAACACGTTGAAGGTGTTGGACCACACGACACCGGCGCGCAGCCGGCTCGCGGTCCAGAGCATGAGGGAGCCCTTCTCCGTCCAGACGCCGGCCGACAGCCCGTACGGCGTGTTGTTCGCCTTGGCGACGGCCTCCTCCGGCGTGCGGAAGGTGAGCACCGACAGGACCGGCCCGAAGATCTCCTCCCGGGCGATCCGGTGCGCCTGCGTGACGCCGGTGAACACGGTCGGCCGGAACCAGTAGCCGCGCTCGGGCAGCGGGCAGGCCGGCGACCAGCCCGTGGCGCCCTCGGCCTCGCCGGCGGCGGCCAGCTCGCGGATCCTGGCGAGCTGCGCGGCCGAGTTGATCGCCCCGATGTCGGTGTTCTTGTCCAGCGGGTCGCCCAGGCGCAGCAGCTCGATGCGGGCGCGCAGCCGCGGCAGCAGCTCCTCGGCGATCGACTCCTGGACCAGCAGGCGCGAGCCGGCGCAGCAGACGTGGCCCTGGTTGAAGAAGATGCCGGACACGATGCCCTCGACGGCCTGGTCGACGGCCGCGTCGTCGTAGACGATGTTGGCGCCCTTGCCGCCGAGCTCCAGCGTGAGCCGCTTGCGGGTGCCCGCGACGGCGCGGGCGATCTGCCGGCCCACCTCGGTCGAGCCGGTGAAGGCCACCTTGTCGGCCTCGGGGTGGGAGACGACGGCCCGGCCGGTGTCGCCGGCGCCGGTCACGATGTTGACGACGCCGGGCGGCAGGCCGGCCTCCTGGCAGATCTCGGCGAACGCCAGCGCCGTCAGCGGCGTGGTCTCGGCCGGTTTGAGCACGACCGTGTTGCCGGCGGCGAGGGCGGGCGCGACCTTCCACGCGAGCATGAGCAGCGGGAAGTTCCACGGGATGACCTGCGCGGCCACGCCGAGCGGCCTGGTGCCGAGGCCGGTGTGCGCGAGCTTGTCGGCCCAGCCGGCGTAGTAGAAGAAGTGCTGCGCGACCAGCGGCAGGTCGACGTCGCGGGTCTCCTTGATGGGTTTGCCGTTGTCGAGCGACTCCAGCACGGCCAGCTCGCGGGCGCGCTCCTGGATGATGCGCGCGATGCGGAACAGGTACTTTCCGCGCTCGGCGCCCGGCAGCGGCGACCACACCCGCTCGAAGGCGCGGCGGGCGGCGGCGAAGGCGCGGTCCACGTCGGCGTCGCCGGCGGCGGCCACCTCCGACAGCGGCTCCTCGTCGGCCGGGTTGACGGAGACGATGCGCCGGTCGCTCTCGGCCGCGACGAACTCGCCGTCGATGAACAGGTCGTACGACGGCCGGATGGACACGATGGCTCGTGACTCCGGCGCGGGCGCGTACTCGAAGATCTCCACGCCTCTCCCTAGTCGATGGTGTAGTAGTCGGGCCCGGAGTACTGGCCGGTGCCGAGCTTGGTCCGCTGCATGAGCAGGTCGTTCAGCAGCGTCGAGGCGCCCAGCCGGAACCACGCGGGGTCCAGCCAGTCGTCCCCGGCGATCTCCTTGACCAGCACGAGGTAGCGGATGGCGTCCTTGGTGGTGCGGATGCCGCCGGCCGGTTTCACGCCGGCCTGCCGCCCGGTGGCGGCCTGGTAGTCGCGGACGGCCTCCAGCATCACCAGCGTGACCGGCAGGGTGGCGGCGGGCGTGACCTTGCCGGTCGAGGTCTTGATGAAGTCGGCCCCGGCGTGCAGCGCCAGCCATGACGCGCGGCGTACGTTGTCGTAGGTGACCAGCTCGCCGGTCTCCAGGATGACCTTCAGGTGCGCCTCGCCGCACTGCTCCTTGACGGCGACGATCTCGTCGAACACCTTGGCGTAGTCGCCCGCCAGGAACGCTCCACGGTCGATGACCATGTCGATCTCGCTCGCCCCCGCCTCGACCGCGGTGGCCGTGTCGCTCAGCTTGACCTCCAGCGACGTGCGGCCCGCGGGGAAGCCGGTGGCGACCGAGGCGAGCCCGACCCCGGTGCCGGCCAGCGCCCGCGCCGCGGTGGAGATCATGTCGGGGTAGACGCAGAGCGCGGCGACCGAGGGCACGCTGGGGTCGGCCGGGTCGGGGCGCACGGCCTTGGCGGCCAGCGCGCGTACCTTGCCGGGGGTGTCGGCCCCTTCGAGCGTGGTGAGGTCGACCATGCGGATGGCGAGGTCGATGGCCTGCCGCTTGGCCGTGGTCTTGATCGACCGGGTGGCGAGGCCGGCGGCCCGCCGCTGGACGCCGACCTCGTCGACGCCCGGCAGTCCGTGCAGGTAGGCCCGCAACGAGCCGGGGATGGTGTCAGGCACGAGCGCCACGCCTCTCGATGAGCAGGTTGAGTACGAGGGCGACCAGCAGGATGAGGCCGGTCACCACCATCTGGAAGAAGGAGCCGAGGCCGAGCAGGTTGCACAGGTTGCGCAGCACCGACAGCAGCAGCACCGCGACGAACGTGCCGAACACCCCGCCCCGGCCGCCGAACAGGTTCGTTCCGCCGAGCACGACGGCCGCGATCGCGTCCAGCTCCAGCCCGTTGAACGCGGTGGGCTGGCCCACGGTCAGCCGGGAGGTGAGCAGCACCCCGGCCAGCGCGGCCAGCGCGCCCGACACGGCGAACACGGTCGTGATCACCCCGCGCACCGGCAGGCCGGAGAGCCGGGCGGCCTCCTTGTTGCTGCCGACGGCGTAGACGTACTCGCCGAAGGTGGTGCCGCGCAGCACCACGGCGGCGAGCACGGTGATCGCCACGAAGATGATGCCGACGATCGGCACGTAGCCGATGAACCCGCCGCCGAGGAGCTGGAACCCCTCCGAGCCGCCCGCCTCGGCGGGCTTGCCGTCGGTCAGCAGGTACGTGAGCCCGCGCACCGCCGTCAGCCCCGCCAGCGTGGTCATGAACGACGGCAGCGTCAGGTACGCCGACAGCCCGCCCATGAACGCGCCGAACACCGCGCCGGCCGCCACGCTGACGAGGATGGCCGGCAGCACCGGCACGCCTGACCCCATGAGCAGCGCGATCGTCATCCCGCCGAAGGCGGCCACGCTGCCCACGGACAGGTCGATGCCGGCCGTCAGCACGACCATGGTCATGCCGATGGCCACGATCCCGGTGAGCGAGGACTGCTGGAGCAGGTTGGCGATGTTGCGGCCGGTCAGGAACTGCGGCGCGAGCAGCGAGGCGACCACGCACAGGCCGAGGAAGACCAGCAGCAGGTTGGACTTGACGATCAGGTCCGCGCCACGGCGGGCGCGGGGGCGGCCTTCCTGGGCGGCGGTGTCGGCCACGGTGGAAGCTGTCATGGTGCGGCTCCTGTGATGACGGTGTGCGCGATGACGTTCTCGGGGCTGACCCGGGGGTCGAAGTGCGCGACGTTGCGGCCCTCGTACAGGACCTCGATCCGGTCGGCGTTGGCGGTCAGCTCGTTCAGCTCGCTGCTGGCGAGCAGGACGGCCACGCCCTGGTCGGCCAGGTGGCGCACCTGGCGGTAGAGGTCGGCCTTGGCGCCGACGTCGAGGCCGCGGGTGGGCTCGTCCAGCAGCAGGACCCTGATCCCGCCGCGGGTGATCCACTTGGCCAGCACGACCTTCTGCTGGTTGCCGCCGGAGAGCTGGCCGACGAGCTGGCCGGGGCCGGACGCCTTGACGCCGAGGTCGGCGAGCGCCGGCGCGGTCAGCCGGCGGCCGGTCCGGCCGGGCAGCAGCCACGGCGGCCGGCCGAGCGCGCCGACGGCGGCGTTGCGGCTCACGGACAGGCCCAGCATGAGGCCCTGTTCCTTGCGGCTCTCCGGCACCAGGGCGAGGCCGGCGCGGACGGCGGCGGCCGGGCTGGTGACCTTGAGCGGGCGGCCGTCCAGCCGGGCGTCCACCTGGGCCTTGAGGTCGCCGAACAGGGCGCGCAGCAGGGTGGTGCGGCCCGCGCCGCCGAGCCCGGCCAGCCCGACGACCTCGCCGGGCCGTACGTCGAGGTCGCGTACGTCGAGCAGCCCCGGCACGTGCGCCCGTTCGACGCGGAGCAGCGGCTCGCCCTTGGGGGCGGGCCGGTCGGTCGCGCCCACGAGCTCCCCGGCCTCGCCGATCATGGCGGCGACGAGCTCGTCCGGGCCGGTCGAGGCCAGGTCGTGCACGCCGACCGCGCGGCCGTCCCGCAGCACCGTGGCCCGGTCGCCGATCTCCATGACCTCGTCCATGCGGTGCGAGATGAAGATCACCGACCGGCCCTCGGCGGTGAGCGACCTGATGACCTCGAACACGGCCAGCAGCTCGCTCTCGCCGAGCGTCGCCGACGGCTCGTCCATGACGATCACGCGGGCGTCGGCCGTCAGCGCCTTGGCGATGGCGGTGAGCTGCTGCGCCGCGATCGGCAGGTCGCCGACGCGGGCGGTCACCGGGAAGGTCGCGCCCACCCGGTCCAGTGCCGCGCGGGCCAGCTTGGCGCGCTGCCCCCGCCGGACGAAGGGGCCGAGCCTGGGGGCCCGGCCCAGCAGCAGGTTCTGCGCCACGGTGAGGTCGGGCAGCAGGTCGAGCTCCTGGTAGATCACCGCGATGCCGGCCGCCAGCCCGGCGTGCGGGGTGGCCGGCGCGTACGGCTGCCCGTCCAGCAGGATCGTGCCCTCGTCCGGCCGGTACGACCCCGCGAGGATCTTCATCAGCGTGCTCTTGCCCGCGCCGTTCTCGCCGAGCAGGCAGTGCACCTCGCCGGGCCGCACGCTCAGCTCGACGCCGTCGAGGGCGACGGTGCCGGGGAAGCGTTTGACGATCCCGGTCATGCGCAGGCGTTCCGTGGTGGCCGTCATGCCGCCTCCAGCAGGTGTCGGGCGTTCTGGTCGTCGGTGATGAGCACGTCGCACAGCCCGCTCGACACCACCGCCCGGCACACCGCCCGCTTGGCCGTGCCGCTGACCAGTGCCACCGAGGTGGTGGCCGAGCGCAGCACGTCCAGGGACAGGCCGAGGGTGCGGCCGTCGAGGTCGGGGTCGACGATCTGGCCGCGCGCGTCGATGAAGCGGCCGAGCACGTCACCCACCGCCCCGGCGCGGGCGAGGCGGGCCAGGTCGTCCGCGTCGATCTGGCCGGAGTCCACCAGCACCGAGTCGCTGCCCATGCCGCCGGGGCTGTAGAGGAACAGGTCGGCCCGGGTGGCGAGGGCCAGCACGTCGGCGACGGCCCGGTCGCTCTCCAGCACCGCGCGGGTGCTCTGCTGCTGGAGGATCGCCGGCGCGGCCAGCAGTGTGGCGGTGCCGCCGCCATGGTGGGCGATCATGCTGGCCATGCTGTGCGCGCTGGTCGGCTGCCGTGAGCGGCTGAGCGCGCCGTTGATCTGCACCACGTGGACGCCGGTGGCCCAGCCGGGGGTCAGCCCGCCGGCCAGCCGGTCCAGGGTGCGGCCCCACGACACGCCGATCAGGCGGGGCGCGGGCCGCATCTCCATGAGGTGGTCGGCGCCGGCCGCGCCCACCCGGTCGCGGACCTGCTCGGGGTCGCCGTCGACCGAGACCACGACGGCGTCGCGGAGCGCGTACCGCTCCTTGATCGCCTGCTCCAGCGCGCGTACCCGGGAGCGCGGGTGCAGCACCTCGATGCGCACGATGCCGGCCTCTCGCGCCTCGGCCAGCATCCGGCCCACCTTCCAGCGGGTCAGGTGCAGGGCGTGCGCGATCTGCTCCTGGGTCTCGCCGTCCTCGTAGTAGCGCACGGCCACCTGGTAGAGCTGGTCGTCATCGCTCATGGCGGGCTCCGCTGAGCTTGTGGGAGATCTCCGTCGTGGCGGCCGTGGCCTCCAGGTAGTCGGCGTAGCCGGCCCGGTACGCCTGCGTGTGCGCGGCGGCCGGCTCGACGGTGCGGACCTTGGGCGCGTACGCGGCCGCCGCCTCCGCCAGCGAGGCGTGCCGCCCGGTGCCGGTCGCGGCCAGCACCGAGCAGGCCCGCAGCGTCAGGTTGTCGCCGGTGACCAGGTGGACCGGGCGGCCGAGCACGTCGGCGGTGGTCCGCAGCCACAGCTCGTTGTGCTGGATGCCGCCCGAGACGAAGATCTCCTCCACGGGGACGCCACCGGCGGTGAAGGAGTCGATGACCTGGCGGGTGCCGTACGCGACGCCTTCCACGGCCGCCCGGTAGACCTGCTCGGGGGTGCTGGCCAGGGTGAGGCCCAGCACCGCGCCCCTCAGCCGCGGGTCGCGCAGCGGGGTCCGGTTGCCCATGAAGTAGTCGAGCACGATCAGTCCGTGCTCGACCGGCGGCAGCTGCCCCGCCGCCTCGATGAGCCCGCCGATCTCGGCGCGCGGGCGGCCGATCAGGCCCTCACCGGTCCAGGCGAGGACCGAGCCGGCGCTCACCTGCCCGCCCTCGACCAGCCAGCGCCCGGTGCGCAGCGCGTCCGGGTACGGCCCCCACACCGTGGGCGGGAAGACCGGCTCGGCGATCTCGGTGACGAAGGCGTTGGAGGTGCCGCAGACGATCGACACCTGGCCCTCGTGGCCGCCGCCGATCGCCAGCAGCGACAGGTGGGCGTCGATCCCGCCGGACACCACCGTGGCCGGGCCGGTCACGCCCAGCTCCTCGCGGGCCGCCGCGGCGAGCGGCCCGACGGGGTCGCCGACGGGCACGATCTCGTCGGGGAGCTTGGCGGCCAGGTCGGCGACGCCGAGCTGCTCGTACAGGTCGTGCGGGAAGCCGGCGCCGCGCGGGTCGTAGTTGCTCTTGCAGACCGCGTTCATGCGCGAGCCGGCCCAGCGGCCGGTGAGCCGCCACACCATGTAGTCGACGGCCTCGACGATCCGCGCGGCGGCCCGGTAGGTCTCCGGCTCGTGCCTGGCCAGCCACATCGCCTTGGGCACCAGCCACTCGACGGCGTCGCTGCCGCCCGCGTAGCGGAGGACCGGGTGACCGGTCCGCGCGGTCAGCTCCGACTCCTCGCCGGCCCGGCCGTCCATCCACAGCAGCGCCGGGCGCAGCGGGCGGCCCCGCCCGTCGAGTACGGCCACCGTCGAGGCGGTGGTCGCCACCGCGACCCCTTCGACCTGCGGGCCGCCGGCCTCGGCGAGCGCCTGCCTGGCGGCCGACACGCTCGCCCGCCACCAGTCGTCCGGGTCCTGTTCGGCCCAGCCCGGCCGGGGGAAGCGGGTCGGGTACCGCTCGGCACCCGACCCCAGCAGCGCCCCCTCTGCGCCGTAGACCGCCGCGCGGGCGCCTTCGGTCCCCAGATCGAGGGCGAGGAAGGCAGCCATGCTCACTCCTCGTTCGGCAGGAAGAGAACCTTGGAGCTGAAGATGGAACGTTCCCCGAGAGCCGCCATGGTCTCCGGCAGGGCGTCCAGCCCCAGCTCGTGCGTGATCATGAACTTCCACGCCAGCTCGCCCGAGGCCAGCGCGCGGGCCGCGACCCGCCACTCCTCGCCGGGGAACGGCGCGGAGAAGGAGTTCCAGGCGCCGTGCAGGGTCACCTCGCGGCGCAGGAACGAGCTGAACGTGGCCTTCGGCAGCACCACGGGGTCGTGCGGGATGCCGATGAACACCGCCTCGCCGTGCCGGGCCGTCAGCGCCACCGCCTGATCAACCGTGGCGGGCACGCCGGCGGACTCGATCACGATGTCGTAGCCGTCGCCGGCCACCTCGGCGGCGGCCTCCGCGGCGGTCGCGGTGCGGGTGGCGCCCGCCTCGACCGCCATCGCGGCCTTCTGCTCGTTCAGCTCGACGACCAGCACGTCGGAGGCGCCGGCGAGCTTCGCCCACTGGACGGCGAACAGCCCGATCGGGCCCGCGCCCACCACCGCCACCCGGCGTCCGCCGCGCATCCTCGTCCGCCACAGCGCGTGCAGGGCGATGGCCGCCGGGTCCAGCATGGCCGCGGCCCGGGGGTCGAGGTCGGCCGGCAGCACCATGAGGTTCTCGTCGGGGACGGTGACGTACTGGGCGTACGCGCCGTCGCGGCGGCTGCCGAAGTAGCCGTAGTTCTTGCACAGGCTGAAGTGGCCCTGGCTGCACGGCTCGCAGGCGTGGCAGGGGATCAGCGGGGGGACCGTGACGAGGTCGCCCTCGCGTACCCGGCCCTTGGCGGCCAGACGGTCGCCGAGCCGGACGACGTGGCCCGAGAACTCGTGGCCGCAGATGATCGGGAAGTGGTAGGCCACTCCCGGGTGCAGCATGCGCGCGATGTCCGATCCGCACACTCCGCAGGCCGCCACCCGCACGAGCGCCTCGTCCGGGCCGGGCTCGGGGACGGGGACCTGCTCGACCCTGATGTCGCCCGGGGCGTGGAGCACCGCCGCCTGCATGGTTTCCGCCGTCTGGTACAACCGTCTCGCCTTCCTACTTTCGGATGCCTGGGCTCCGGGGCGCCCGGGTCGCGGGCGCCTCGGACCCCTACTTCGTGGATGCCTGGGCGAACTCGCCGTCGCCGACGTACCCGGCCGCGTTGGCCTTGTCGATCAGCTCGGTGCCCGCGTCGATGGAGGACTCGACCTGCTCGCCCTTCTGGACCTTGAGCACGGTCTCGATCGCCTTCGAGCCCAGGGAGATGGGGTCGTTGAGCGCGGTGGCCACGTACTGGCCGTCCGGGATCTGCTTGACCGCCTCCATGAGGCCGTCGACGCCGGAGACCAGGACCTTGTCCTTGCCGTTCTCCTTCAGCACCTGCATCGCGCCGAGCGCCATGTCGTCGTTGTGCGCGTACACGGCGGCGACGTCGGGGTGCACCTGGAGCAGGTCCTGCATCGCGGTGACCGCCTTGGAGCGGACGTAGTCCGAGTACGGGCCCTCCACGATCTTGATCTTGTCGTTGCCCGCGACGGCCTCGTGGAACCCGGCGCTGCGGTCGCGCGCGACGGCGCCGCCCGCGTCGCCGCGGATCTCGATGACCTTGCCGCCCTTGTCGCCGAGCGCCTCGCTCAGCCGCTTGCCGACGAGCGCGCCCATCGCCTTGTTGTCCCGGCCGACGTGCGCGACCGCGCCGTCGGGGACCGGCCGGTCCACGGTCACGACCGACACGCCGGCCGCCTTGGCCGCGGCGATGCCCGGCTGCACGCCCTGGGGGTCGACCGGGTTGACGAGCAGGACGTCGACCTGGCGGGTGATCAGGTCCTGGATGTCGTTGTTCTGCTTGGTCACGTCGCCGCCCGCGTCGGCGAAGTAGAGCGTGGCGCCCGCCTCCTTGGCGGCGGCCTCCGCGCCCTCGCGCAGTTGCACGTAGAAGGGGGACTGCTGGGTCGCCTGGCTGAAGCCGATGGCGACGGGGCCGGCGGACTTCTGGTCGCCCGCATCGGCGGACCCGCCGGGGTTCGAGGACACCGAGCAGGAGGTCAGCGCGGCGACCAGGAGGAGAGCGGGGATTGTGAGCAGCCGAAACTTACTCATAGGGGCCTCCGTATGTGACGTAGGTAACGCACCGTAAGTCGTGAATTAACCTCGATGCAACACTTGAGCCAAAGATTGCTCATATGAGCAGAGTTGGGGCCCTTGCCCTGTTCATCTGTTGATGGTCACAGCCGTTTTCGCAGGTCACAGCCGTATCGCCGGTCACAGGCGAGGCGCGGCATGAAAGTTTCATGGCGCGTTGACACTGAGGAAAGCGCTTTCCTACGGTGTGGGAGCGATGCGCACGCGCTGGGGGGACCCGGACGCAGGCCCACCGGGCCTGCCGGACCAGCAAGGAGTTCGGCTGTGATGAGCAAGTTCGACAGGAGAGCCGTGGCCGCCCGCGGGACGAGGACGAGACGGGCGGTCGTGGCACGGCTCGCCGCCGCACTGGCCGCGGTGACCGCCGCGGCCGCCGTCGGCACGGCCCTGCCCGGCCTCCAGGCGTCGGCGGCGACCGGCACCGTCACCGGCTACGCCAGCGCCAACGGCGGCACCACCGGCGGCGCGGGCGGGCAGACTGTGAGGGCCACCACGGGCACCGCGATCCACCAGGCCCTGTGCAACCGGGCCAGCAGCAGCACCCCGATCACCATCCAGGTCGAGGGGACCATCAACCACGGCAACACCGCCAAGGTGTCGGGCGGAAGCTGCAACACCGCCGCCGGCGTGATCGAGCTCAAGCAGATCAGCAACGTCACGATCGTCGGGGTCGGCGGCGGGGCCGTCTTCGACCAGCTGGGCATCCACATCCGCGAGGCCGGCAACATCATCATCCAGAACGTGACCGTCAGGAACGTCAAGAAGTCCGGCTCCCCCACCTCCAACGGCGGCGACGCCATCGGCATGGAGAGCGACGTGCGCAACGTGTGGGTCGACCACGTCACGCTGGAGGCGTCGGGCGGCGAGTCGGAGGGCTTCGACGGCCTGTTCGACATGAAGGACAACGTCCAGTACGTGACGCTGTCGTACAGCATCCTGCGCAACTCCGGCCGCGGCGGGCTCATCGGCTCCAGCGAGAGCGACCGCTCCAACGGCTACGTCACCTTCCACCACAACCTGTACGAGAACATCGACTCCCGCACCCCGCTGCTGCGCGGCGGCATCGCCCACATCTACGACAACCACTACGTGAACCTGCACGAGTCCGGCATCAACTCTCGCGCCGGCGGCCGCGCCAAGGTGGAGAACAACTACTTCGAGGACTCCAAGGACGTCCTCGGCACCTTCTACACCAGCGAGGCCGGCTACTGGCAGGTCGCGGGCAACATCTTCGACAACGTGACCTGGTCGAGCCCCGGCAGCGAGAACAACCCGGCCGGGCCGAACGTGCAGTCCAACACCTCCGTCAGCGTCCCCTACTCCTACAGCCTGGACACGGCGAGCTGCGTGCCGGACGTGGTGCGGCGGACGGCCGGGGCCAACAAGGGCCTGCAGGTGTCGAACGGCAGCTGCACGCCCCAGTCCCCCACCGCTTCGCCCACGTCGTCCCCGACGTCCACTCCCACGACGACCCCGACCTCGTCGCCCGGCGGGACCAACCTCAGCATCGGGGCCGGCTCCGACGGCTCCAGCAAGGCGAGCGGCACGAGCTACGGCAACGTGCGCGACGGCGACCTCAGCACCTACTGGTCGCCGTCCGGCTCGACCGGCGACATCTCGATCAAGTGGGGCTCGGCCACGACGGTCTCCAGGGTCGTCATCCGTGAGGCGGCCGGCTCCTCGGGCGCCATCGGCTCCTGGCAGCTCCTCAACGGCGGCACCGGCGCGGTGCTGAAGTCGGGCAGCGGCGCGGGCACCATCACCTTCACCGCCACCTCGCTCACCAAGATCACCTTCAGGATCACCGGCGCGTCCGGCACCCCGAAGGTCGCCGAGTTCGAGACCTACGCCTCGTGACCCGACCGGCCGGGGCGCGACACCGTCCCGCCCCGGCCGGCGCGCCGGCTCCCGACGAGTACGGGCCCGGCGGCTATCGGCAGGTGCAGGGGGTCTTCGTGACCGTCGACGTCCGCCACTGCAACGAGGAGCCGCCGAACGACGACCCGCACTACCCGTACAGCTTCCTCCTCGGCAGACGGTCGGACGGCGACCCGTGGAAAATCATCGACATGGGCGGGCTGGGCTAGCGGGTGCGCCTGACCGGTATTCCGCCTTCATCAGCTCGAATGGGCATGACGACTTGATTGTCGTTCCGGAGTCAGGCGTACAGGTAGTTGTGGGTCCAGTAGGAGCCGCTGAGGAATTCCCGGCCGCAGTTGAGGCAGGGCGCCGCGCGTCCTTCGTCGGCGAACTCGAAGAGATTGTGTTCACCGCTGAGGGTGTCGCGCAGCAGTTGCTCGTCGTGCAGCCGGCTCTCGACCGCGTGCACGACGAGATCGAGCGCGGTCGGCGTACGCCCGCAGGCGCATTCCGGGTGCCCCGAGGCGGGAATGACGAAGAACTCCTCGATCGAGAAGAGCGGCAGGCGCAGCAGGCCCTCGATGTAGCGGAGCTCGGCGGGCGGCGTCTCGACGACGATCGCCTGGCGGGCCAGCACGTCCGTGACTCGCCGCATCTCCTCGTCGTCGATCGTGACCGCGGATCGCGCGCCGCCGCGGCGGTGGTATTCCTTCAGCTCCTGAACAGCGGGGATGTTCATGGATCATCCTTTCCGGGGTCTCGCGCCGGCTTTTCTTCTCGCGAACGCCGCCGACCGCCACGCGGGCCGGGAAAGCGTCGTGACGGGGCCCGACAGTTCGCGGTGATGGACCTCGGCCTCGCGGTCCCCGTACAACATCGTGACGTTTATGCGGAGATTCTCGTACCCCGGGCGGAACCGCACCGCGTCGGTCGCGTGGAACAGGTCGGAATTGAAGACGACCGCGCGGTTCCGCCGGTACGGAATCGTCATGCTGCGCGCCCGCCGCTCCCGCAGGAAAGGCCGGATGAGGTCCGAACGGCCGTTGTAGGTGTCGAAGTCCCACGAAAGAGGCGCGTCGAGGTCGTGCACCACCAGCCCGCCCGATCCCGGGTCGAGATTGGCGCTGTCCGGGGTGATCCAGAAATTCACGTTGACGGCCGCGAAATCGGCGTGCGTGGTCGCGTCCGCGGGCAGTTCGGGGCCCGATTTGAAACCCCACATCTGGCGCAGCGGATAACGCTCGCCGATGAGCCTCGGCAACGCCTCGCGCAGCTCCTCGGCGATCTGCATCAGCAGCGGGCAGGCGAAGCCGTCCTGGAAGAACGCGCCCAGCCGGCCGTGCGCGTACCGGTTGCCGGACCAGATCGTCGAGTCCAGGCAGAAGCGGTACAGCCCGTCGAGGGCCTCGTCGGTGAGGAAACCGTCCACGAACACGACCCCCGGCGGGTTCGCCAGGTACTGTTCCTCGACCGCGGCGGGATCCCAGCGGGAGGACAGTGCGCGCGCCACCCGCGGCGTGTCCCGTACGTGGAGCAGGCGGTTGTAGGCGTCGGCGAGCACCGGGTCGGCGGCGGCGTCCAGCGGCTCGCGCGCGTCCGCGCCCCGGGCCGCGAGCCGGTCGTGCGCCCGCCGGTAGGCATCGATGACGGGCGCGTGCTCCTCGCCCAGTACGCCCTGGCGGCGCAGGTGGCCGAGCTGCTGCAGGTCGTGCCGGAGCTTGGGCACGCTCATGGGGACGGCCGCGCGCGGGGCCGGGCCGGAGCCGGCGCCCCAGCGCAGCTCGGCGGCGATCGCCGCGCACTCACCGGCCGCCGTGAGGTCGCGCCGCTCCAGCAAGGAGTGGAGCTGGTCCTGCATCCAGGCCAGACCGCTCTCGCCGGTGCTCAGCTCGGCCCGCCACAGGGGCAGCGCCTCGTCCCGCCGCCCCTCCTCCACCAGGCGCAGCGCCCGCTCCCTGCGGGAGGACGGGCCGCCCGCGTGGTCCTCGGTCCGGGTGCCCATGGGCGGTCAGCCGTACCCGAGGGCGCCGTTGTCCTGCAACTGCGCGGCGTAGCGGGCGAGCTCGTTGAGTGTCACCGCGGCGTACAGCGGGATGAAGGGGCCGATCACCGTCTCCTCCCGCTCGCGCATCCGCAGAGCGGTGAACGGGCTGCGGGTCGCGACGCCGGTGCCGGTCCCGGTGCCCGTCCCCGTGGTGTACGTGGTCCAGGTGACGGCGGTCAGCGTGCCCGCCACCTCGTCCCGCTCCACGGCGATGCTGTCGTGCTCCGCCTCCTCGGCGCTCGTCCCGTCGGCCACCTCCTCGTGCTTGAGGAACTGGGCCGCGTGCAGGTTGACGAGATAGTGCAGCAGGTCCTCGCTCAGCCCGCGCACGCCGGTCCCGGCCGCGCAGCCGGCGGCGAGCGCGGCCACGACGGCCCGGCCGCGGTGCTCGACGACCGCGTCGAGGAAGTCCGCGAGGAACACCTGCGTGGTCGGCACGTCGTCGATGTGGTCGTGCGCGTACTCCTGGAACCAGTGCAGCAGCTTCTTGTTCGCGAACACCGCGTAGATCAGCCGGTCGGTGACGGCCGTCTGGTCGGGCGCGAGCGCCTCGCCCGTCAGATACTCGGCCAGGATCTCAGAAGGCCCGGTGACGAACTGCTCGCGCAGCAGGAAGTCGCTCTCCATGGCCCGGAACAGCGCGTCGAGCCGCCTGACCCGGCCCGCCCTGGCGATGGTCCTGGAAGGTCTCTCGCTCATGTCCGCTCGCCTCCGATGAGCTCCGGTACGGGCGCGCCGCGCGTGGCCCACAGGCCGGTGGTGAGGGCGAGCAGCGTGACCAGGGTGGTGTGGTAGTCGCGCAGGAACCGCCGCCGCGGGTCGTCGCCGTCGGGCCTCGGCAGGTCGCCGCCGGCGCCCGCCGGGCCGGCGAACCCGCCGTCGGGCCGTGCGTGGGCCAGCAGCTCCGTAAGCTCCCGTTCCATGGGCGCGAGCCCCGCGCAGGCGGCGGTCATGACCAGCTCCGCGGCCAGGTCGTGGTTGCCCGACCCGCGCACGCACCGCCACCACCCGGGCAGCCACTGGGCCAGGTAGGCGACGGTGTCCGGGGGCAGCGCGGCCGGCCGCGCCCCGAAGTCCGTGAGGTAGAACACCTCGTGGGTCATCGGGTAGCCGGTGCCGTCGGAGATCGTCCAGGGCTCGGGCAGCGCGCCCAGCCAGCTCCCCCGCGCCGACGCCCGAGGCGGTTCCGCGAGGCCCAGCCTCGCCAGGTTGTGGCGCAGCGCGCTCTCGCGCCAGGCCGGGATCTCCAGCCCGCCGGCCAGCGCGGTGCCGGCCAGATGGGCGAACCAGGCGTGCAGGCGCTCGTCGTGGTGGCCGCACTCGTACGCGCTCGCGTACAATCCGACGCTCTCCACCAGCTCGGGGCGGGCGGCGGTGACGCGCAGCAGGCAGTCGCCGCGCTCGGCCTCGTCCCACGCCCACGTGACGAGGCGGTGGCAGCGCTCGCGCAGCGCCGGGTCGCGTCCGAGCAGCGAGGCCGTCAACGCCAGCTCGGAGAGCGGTTTGAGCAGCAGGACGAGCTCGTGCTCGTCACGCGCGTGCGCACGCACCCCGAACTGGCCGAGATGCCCTTCCACCCAGGAGAGCGCGGCCTCGGCCGGACCGCTCAGGGCCGTCATGACACGACCACCGTCGCCTCGCGCCCGGCAGGGTCACGTCCGGGGTCGCGTACGTACGCGAGCAGGCGCAGCTCCCACCTCAGCCCGGACGAGGAGAACGCGCCCGCCAGCGCGCCCAGGTGGGCGGCGGCCTGGTCGGCGAACCTCCGCACGGCCCGCTCCGCCCGGCCGTCCCCGCCGTCCCCGCCGCCCGCCGGCGCGCTGCCCGCCAGCACGGTGAGGGCTCGCGCGGCCGGCAGGTACTGCCCACGGTGCAGGAGCACGCAGGCGTCCCTGGCGACCTCGCACGGGTCCTGCCGCAGGGCGCCGTCCAGCGGGAGGCCGGCCGCGCGCGCCCGGCTGAGCAGACGGTACCGGTCGCCGTGCCCCTCGTCGTGGCCCTCGCCGGCGTCGTCGGGGATGCTCAAGGTCACGCCGAGGACCTGGTGGAGCAGCGTCCGCAAGGTCCGCCACTCCACGACGTGGGCGCGGGCCGGGGCCGCCAGCTCCCGGATCACGCGTTCCAGCGCTTGCCCGGCCGGCCGGTCCAGGCCCTCGACGCGCCAGCGCAGCAGCAGGTCGACGAGCCGGGCGAGCGGGGCGCCCTCCTCGGGCGCGTGCGGCACCACGCGCCCTATTCCTTCACCGACCGGCCGACGATGTGGACGTGCAGGCAGAAGTCGATGATCGGCCCGCGCACCTCGACTCCGGCGGACTGCAGTCCCACCTTGAGCCCGCGTACCGCCTCGAACTCGTCGCGGCTCAGCACCGCCTGCGCCGGGCAGTGCTCGTCGTCGTCCCGGCACTCCATGTCCAGCTCGCCGGCCTTGCCGACGAGCTTGGACAGGGCCTGGTCCTGCTCCTCGGTGAGGTCGAGGCGGCCGAGGTCCACGGAGAGCTCCGCGCCGCTCTCGAACCGCAGCGAGAGCTCCTGATCGTTCCGGCGAACACGCATGTCGTTCCACTCTCTAGAAGGGCCGGACCGGCCCTGACCGGCTATCTTGCCGACCGGGATCGGCCGGAAACGCGCCGCCGGAATGGTCTCGGGAAAGACTCGGGCAGGTGAGCCGGCGCTTCCGTCCCGAACGGCAAAAGAAGCGGGCGGCGCCCTGGCAGCGGCAGGAGAGGCGGGATAGCGTCACGAGTGACCGGCCGAGCATGGAGAGTGATCGCATGTCCTTCCGGGCGGACAGACTACGTGTTCAGCTTCCGTGCGGCGCGGAGGGCAGCCTCGTGGACGCCGCCGGAGACGAGGCCGCCCAGCCGGCGCTCGCCCGCGAGGGCACCTACATCTGCACGTGCTACCTCACGAACCTCGACTACTGCCACTGCTCGATCGTCATCACGCAGGAGCGGGCGCGACTGGTGAGCCCCGAGGCCCTGCCGCTGCTGAAGAAGCAGCTCGAACACCGCCTCGCGGAGGTGGATCTCCTGGCGGAGGCGGCCAAGAGACAGCTCCAGGCGCACCTCGACGACATCTCCCGCGCCGAGCAGGCGCTGCGTGAGCGCCAGGCGGAGGACCAGACCCACGGCGAGTGACCGCGACGAGCCGCCGTTCGTGCATCGGAGGGGTTCCCATGTCTTTCCAGGCGAGCAAACTGCGCGTGCAGCTTCCGGCCGACGGCGGGGACGAGCCGCCGGCGGCCCTGATGCACTCCGGCGCACTTGAACAGCGCCTGGCGGGGTCGTCGTCGTGAGAGCGTTGTGAGCGCCGGCCCCGTGGGGGAACGCACGTTCCGCGCCAACCCCCGCTACGAGCTCGTACCTGCCGAGCAGCCGCCCGAGGAGGACGACGGCGACTTCTACGGCGTCCTGCGGCCTCGGGGTGACTGCGGGCTCGCGGTGCGCTCGTGCTCGCCGGAGACGGCGCTGCTGTTCCTCACGCTCGCCGAGCCGGGCCGCGTTCCCGTGTTCGCCCGCAGGGCGCTCGCCGAGGACGGCGGGCGGGCCCTCGCCAGGCTCGTCGCCGACGGCGTGCTGGAGGTCCTGACCGACGAGGGCTTCCGATACGGGTACGCCGCCGCGGACGCGGTGCTGCCGGGGCGTTCGCGCGGCGGTCAGGGCCGGATCGCCGCGTTGTCCGTCGCGGCGCTGCGCTACGGCCAGGCGCTGGCGGACCTGCCGGCGGAGGCGCTGGCCGGCCGGCTCTACGGCTACGGTCACCAGCCCGTCTCGGCCGAGCTGCTGCACCGCCTGCCCGACGAGGCGGCCGTGGACGCCTATCTCGGAGGGGCGCCCGGCGGGCTGGGCGAGCGGGCCCGCACCGGCGGCTGGACGGAGACGACCGGCGACCTGGCCGGCCCGTCGCCCTGGCGGCACTGGTCCGTGGAGGCGGGGCGGCGCGGGTGGGGGCGGTCCGGGGTGACGTACAAGCTGTACGTCAGCCCTTCGGCCGAGGCGATGCCGGCGGCGCTGGCCGAGATCACCGGCGGCCTCGCCAGGACGCCGGGCGTGACGGGTTTCAAGACCGCTCGCGAGGCCGCGGGGATCTGCCGCCCCGACAAGATCGTCATCTATTTCGACCGGCTCGACGACCTGCGCGAGGGCGCGTCCCTGCTGGCCGGGCGGGTGGGCGGGATGGCCGCGCACGGCGTCGCGTTCAGCGCGGCGGTCACCCTCGACGGGCTGGTGTCCTGGGGCGCGGACCCGCCGCGCGCGGGCGCCCAGGCCACGAGCTGGCGGATGTGGGTGGCCGGCCGGCTGGCCGAACATCTGGTCACGGCGCGTACGGCGCACTCGGGCATGCCGCCCTGGCGGTTCGCCCTGGAGCGGCTGCGCCTGTCCGGCGTCGACACCGACACGTGGGTGCCGACGGACGGCATGTGGAGCGAAGCCGCGAGGGAGGGACACGGATGACGGTGCTCGGGCCCTTCGTGCTGCCGGGAGACGTGGTCGTGGCGCCGGTGGCCGGGCTGCCGCCCGAGCTGCGGGAGCGGATCGAGCACCGGCCGGGCGACTACTGCGTCACCCGGCCGCGCTCGCGCGCCACCACGAGTGTCATCGACGAGGGCACCGCCTCGCTCCTCGAACGCTTCCGCGAGCCGACCACGATCGTGGACGCCGTCATCACCTTCAGCTCGGCCACCGGGCTCGAACCCCGGCGAACGCTGGACGAGGTCTTCCCCGTCCTCGCCGGCTTCGTCAGGGACGGCCTGCTCCTGCCGGCCGGGTCCGCGCTGACGGAGCCCATCGAGGCGGCGCTCGGGCCCGGCGACGTCGTCGGGGACGCGGAGATCGTCGAGACGGTGCAGGTCCTGCTCGACACGGAGGTCCACCTGGCCCGCCTGCCCGGCGGCTCGCCCGCAGCGTTGAAGATCGCCAGGGAGGGCTCGGAGGGCGACCTCGTTCCCCTGCTGCGCCGCGAGGCGGCCGTTCTCCGTCTCCTCGACGGCCGCGCCGGGCCCCGGCTGCTCGGCTCCGGTGAGCACGCGGGCCGTCCGTACCTGCTGCTGTCCTGGGTCGCGGGCGTGGACGCGCACGACGCGGCGGACGAGGCCCGCAGGCTCGGCGGGCCCGAGGGCGTCGGCGCCCTGCTCGGCCTGGTGGAGCGGGTCGTGGCCGCCTTCGCCGCCCTGCACGCGCTCGGGGTGCTGCACGGGGACGTGCATCCCCGCAACGTCCTGGTAGGCCCTGATCAGGAGGTCGTGCTGCTGGACTTCGGCCTCAGCGCCCATCATGGGGCCGGTCCTGCGCGGCCGCGGGGCGGCGGCGTCGACTTCTTCCTCGAACCGGAGTCCGCCCGCGCCCGCCTGGCGGGGCGGTCCGGCGAGCCTCTGACGGCGGCCGGCGAGCAGTACGCCGTCGCCGCGCTCGCCTACCTGCTGCTGACCGGCGCCCACACCCACGCCTTCTCCCTCCATCCCGAGCACATGCTGCGCCAGCTTCGCGACGAGCCGCCGCTGCCGTTCGCGGGCCACGGCGCGGCGGAGCTGCCGGCGACCGAACGGGTCCTGCGCCGGGCGCTGGCGAAGAGCCCCGGCGACCGCTACCCGTCGCTCGCCGCCCTGTCGCGGGCCCTGCGGACCGCCGCGCGCGCGGACCAGACGGCGACGGGCCCGATGGCGGGCCGGGCGGCGGGCGGGCCTGAGCGGGCGCTGCTCGATCGGGTGCTCTCCCGGCTCGACGTGCCAGGCCCGCTGTTCGACGGCGGGCTCGTGCCGCCGACCGCGTCCCTCATGAACGGCGCCGCCGGCTTCGCCTACGCGCTGCTGCGGATCGCCGAGGCGCGGGCGGACGGGCACCTGCTCGCGCTCGCCGACGCCTGGGCGGTGCGCGCCGCGGCGGCCGCCGCGGCCGGCGGGGAGGCGGGTGCGGCGGCGTTCGTCAACGAGAGCCTCGGCATCGTGCCCGAGCTCACGGGTCGCGGCTCGCTCTACCACCAGGTCAGCGGCGTCCACCTCGTCCAGGCCCGCGTCGCAACGGCGCGGGGCGACGCGCGCTCGCGGGACGCGGCGGTGGAGGCGTTCCTGGGGGCGGCGGAGGCGCCCTGCCCCGAGCTCGACCTCGCCTTCGGCCGCTCGGGGCTGCTGCTCGGCTGCGCGACCCTGCTGGAAGGGTGCGTGGGTCCGGCCCTGGAGGGGAGGCTGCGGGCGTCGGGTGCGAGGCTCAGCGAGTCCGTACGCGCCGACCTGACCCGCGCCGCCCCCGTCGCGGACGGGCACCGGCTCGGGACCCTCGGCGCCGCCCACGGCTGGGCGGGCTGCCTGTTCGCCCTCCTGCGCTGGGCGCGGGCGTCGTCCTCGCCGCCGCCCGAAGGGGTGATCGGCTTCCTCGACCAGTTGGGGGCGCTCGCCCACCCCGCGGGCCGGGGCCTGCTCTGGCCGGTCAAGGCGGGCGGCCCGCGGCCGGATCCGCTGCTGGGCGCGAGCTGGTGCAACGGCACGGCCGGGCTCGTGCCCCTGTGGTGGCTGGCCCACGAGCTGACCGGCGAGCACCGGTACGAGGAATGGGCGCGGGGGGCGGCGTGGAGCGCGTACGAGGCGCCGCTGCCCGGCCCCGCCGACCTGTGCTGCGGCCTCGCCGGGCGCGCGTACGCGCTGCTCGCCCACCATGCCAGGACCGGGGACCCGACCTGGCAGGCCAGGGCCAGGCTGCTCGCGGCGCACGCGGCGACGCGGGTGCGCGAGGCCGCGCAGCGGCCCGACAGCCTCCACAAGGGCGAGGTCGGGGTCGCGCTGCTGGTGGCCGAGCTGGACACGCCGCGCTGGGCCCGGATGCCCCTCTACGAGGGCGACGGCCCGCTCTCGGGGGCGCTCACGCCGCCTCCGCGCGGGCCTCGCTCGGGGTGAGGCCGAAGCGGGAGCGGAAGAGCCGGGCGAAGTGCGCCTGGCTGGAGAACCCCCACCGGTGCGCGACGTCGGCGATCGTCGTCTCCCGCGCCCCGGGGCCGGTGAGCTCCTGATGCGCCCTGGCCAGGCGCCGCTCCGTGATGTGCCGGGCCGGGGTGCGCCCGGTCGGCTCGAAGATGCGCGCCAGATGGCGTACGGAGATGCCCATGACCCCGGCCACCTGCGCGGCCCCGAGACAGGGGTCGTGCAGGTGGCGTTCGATGTAGTCCTCGGCCACGATGAGCTGCGAGCGGTAGGAGTCGGGCCGGGGCCGGCCGCCCGTGCGCTCCTCGGCGAGCTGCCTGAGCAGGTCGAGCACGGTCCGCTCGGCGCCGGCGGGGTCATGGTCGCCGCGCAGCGCGGTCAGCCCGCCGAGCAGGGAGCCGAGCGCGGCCACGAGCGCGCCCTCCCGCGCCGTGCCGCGCCCGAAGAGCATCGGCCCCGGCAGCTCGCCGCCGACGCACGCCCGCGCGAACAGCCCGCGCGGCACGTCCACGAGGATCTGCCGCATCGAGGAGGAGAACCCGAACAGGTAGGGCCTGCGCGTGTCGTAGACGACGAGCTCCCCCGCCGTGGCCGCGAGGCAGCCGTTCTCGTGCAGGAACACGGCCTCGCCCTTGAGCAGCAGGGTCGCGAACACCGAGTCCTTGGGCGCCGACCTGACGGTCTGCGGGCTGCGCTCGATCGCGTGGGCGTTGCCGGTGATGTCGGCGAGCCGCAGCCCGCCCAGCCCGAGGTTGGTCTGCCTGGCGAGCAGGCCCTGCTCCGAGTACGAGGTGCAGGACAGGCCGACCAGCGCCTTGCGGTTGTATTCCTCCCAGTAGCCGATGCGCTCGCCGGGTTCGAGGTGCTCGGTGGTGGCCTGGGAGATCACGGAGAGGGCGGACATGCGACCTCCTGATGTTCGTGCATGTCAGGGGGACTTCAGCTTAGGGGACGGTCATCCGGCCAGGTAGCCTCCGTCGACGGGGACGACCGCGCCCGTGACGTACGAGGCCGCCGCCGAGCACAGGAACGCGACCACCGTGGCGACCTCGCGCGGCCGGCCGAGCCGCCCGGCCGGGATGCGGGCCAGCACCTGGGCCTTGGCCTCGGGGTCGTCGAGCACGCCGCGCGCGAGCGGGGTCACCACGAAACCGGGCGCGACGGCGTTGACCCTGATGCCGTCGGCGGCGTACTCGGCCGCCAGCGACTTCGTGAGCTGGGAGACGCCGCCCTTGCTTGCGCTGTAGGCGGGCCGGTCCCTGCTGCCGGAGAAGGCGAACATGGACGAGACGTTGACGACGGCGCCGCCGTTCTCGGCCAGGGCCGGGCGGGCGGCCTGGCAGGCGACCATGGTGGCGGTCAGGTTGATCTCGATGACCCGCTGCCAGCGGGCGAGGTCGTACTCCTCGCGGTCGTGGCTGACGCCCGCGCAGTTGACCAGGGCGGCTAGCGGCTCGCCCGCCGACAGCAGGCCGGCCAGCCCCGCGCGGTCCAGGACGTCGTGCTCGACGACGCGGACGCGGGGGTGGTCCGGCAGGTCGGCGGGCGGCAGGCCGAGCGCGGTCACCTCGGCGCCCAGCTCGGCGAGGAGCACGGCCGTGGCCGCGCCGATGCCGGACGTGCCGCCGGTGACGAACGCCCGCCGGCCCGCGAACTCCCCGCTCATGGCCGATCCCCCGGTCGTACCAGCACTTTGACCTCCTGCTCCGGTCCGCGCAGCAGCGCCTCGAATCCGTCCTTGACGACGTGTTCCAGGGGGATGACGGAGGTGACGACGGCGCTCAGGTCCTCGCCCTCCTCGGCGACCATCCGGATCAGCTCCGGATAGACGTCGCGGTAGCCCACGCTGGTCATGATCGTCTGCTCGTCGTTCACCAGGGCGAAGGCGTCCAGCGTGACCGCGCCGGTCAGCCCGAGGAACATCACCCGCCCGCCGCGCCGGGTGGCGGCCAGGGACGCCCGCAGGGTGTCCTGCGAGCCGACCGCCTCGAACGTCACGTCCGCGCCCTCGTCGCCCACCAGGTCGGCGAGGTCAGCGCCGGTGGCGGCGGCGCCCAGGCGGAGGGCCAGCTCGCGGCGGGCCGCGGACCGGTCGGCGGCGACGACGCGGCCCCCGTGCCTGGCCGCGTGCCGGGCGGCGAACCGGGTGACGAGCAGCCCGATCGGGCCGAGCCCGAGGACGGCGACGCTCTCGCCGGGCCGGAGCGCGGCCCGGCGCACCGCGTGCAGGGCGACGGCGGCCGGCTCGAACACCGCCGCCTGCTCAAGGGAGACCTCCTCGGGCAGCCGGTGCAGCATGTAAGCCGGCACGGTGGCCCGCTCGGCCAGCCCGCCGTGCCCCATGAGCCCGGCGAACCCGAAGTGCCGGCAGATGTTGTACTCCCCCGCCAGGCAGCGCGGGCAGCGTCCGCACCGGTAGTGCGGCTCGACCGCCACCCGGTCCCCCGGGGCGAGGCCGGTGACGCCGTCGCCGGTCTCGCTGACGGTCCCGCAGAACTCGTGGCCGAGGACGAGCGGCGCGGCCACGCCGGACTCCGGGTGCGGGTCGCCGACAGGGACGGCGTGCGGGCCGTCGGCGTACTCGTGCAGGTCGCTGCCGCAGATCCCGCAGTAGGCCACCTCGATCGTCACCTCGCCGGGGCCGGGCGGCCGGACCTGGACGTCCTCGACGCGGACGTCCCCGGCCCCGTGCCAGACGGCCGCCCTCATGCCGCGCTCTCAGCCGGTACGGCGGCGGCGCGGCGGCGCAGCACGGCGGGAGCCGTCTCCTTGAGCGCGAAGCAGAGCGCCACCACGGCCACGGCCCCGCCCGCGGCGATGAACATCGCGGACTGCAGCCCCCACTGGTCGGAGGCCCAGCCCGCGACCATCGGCCCGAGGAACCCGCCGGCCAGCTCGCCCACGCCCATGATCACGCCGAGCGCCGTGGCCAGCGCCGCGCGGGGCACCGTCTCGGCCGGAATCGTGGCCATGAACAGCGTGAAGCAGCCGAGCCCGGTATAGGTGACCACCATGATCGCGCCGAGCAGCACGGGGCTCTCGACGTAGACGACGGCGAGCGGGCAGCACACCGCGAGCACCGTGAACCCGATCAGCGCCGGCTTGCGCCCGATCCGGTCGGAGATGGCCGGGGTCGCGAACCCCCACAGCACCCACGCCACGCCCAGGCAGGTCATGACGCCGCTCATCGTGCCGGGGTCGAAGCCCTTGACCTCGGTCAGGTACGTCGGGGTGAAGGTGATGATGGTGACGAACCAGGTGAGGTAGCAGCAGGCGATGAGCATGCAGACGACGATGTTGCGCAGCTTGAGCACCTCGCGCAGCGGCACCTTGACCGCCGCCGCCCGCTGCTCCCGCGGCTCCCGTGGCGCCTCGGCGAGCGTGCGCGGCGACTTCTCGCGGACGAACCGCCAGATGAGCGCGGCGACGATCAGCCCGGGGATGATCGTGACGTAGAACGCGACCCGCCAGTTCCAGGTCTCCGCGATCCACACCACGGCGAGCGGCGCCACGATGCCGCCGAGCAGCCCCGCCGACGAGCCCTGCAGCAGGCCCATGTTGAAGCCCCGGCGGCTCTCCCGCGACGCCTCGACCATCAGCGACTGCGCCATCGGCAGCACCGCGCCCTCGGCCGTGCCCATCAGCGCCCGTGCCGCGAGCAGGCCGGCGAACCCGCCCATCAGCCCGGACGAGGCGGAGAACAGCGAGAACAGCACCACGGCCGCGACCAGGATCGGCTTGCGCCGGCCGAGCGCGTCCGACAGGCGGCCGGCGAACATGCCGGCCAGCGCCCAGGTGAGCGCGAGCACGCCGGACAGGGTGCCGAGCTGGGCGTTGGACAGGCCGAACTCCGCGTCCATGTACGGCGCAAGGAACGACAGCGCCTGACGGTCGAAGAAGACGAACCCGAACGACAGGAAGAGGATGACGAGGAGGCGGTTCTCGTACCGGTCGGCCGTCCGGGAGCCGGCCGCGGCGGTGGTGGCAGTCATGACGATCTCACTTAGGGGGTGTGCGCCGGGGGCTCAGCGGAACAGGGAGTTGACGTAGTCGGCGCCGATCCCGACCTTCTCGTAGTGCTCGCGGCACATCTTGATGTAGTCGTGGACGTCGAAGAAGCCGTCGGGCTCGCCGTTCTCGTCGAGCCAGATGAGCGGGCCCTTGACGATGAAGAACGTCTTCATCGGCTCGCCGCTGTCGTAGGAGACCAGCGTGTGGCCCTCGCCCGGGGCCTCGTAGACGAAGTCGCCCGCGGTCGCCGTCCAGGGCCGCTCCAGGTAGCCCCACTTGCCGGAGATCGTGTACGCGAACACCTCGTGCGGGTGGTAGTGCCGGTTGACCAGCCCCGCCTCCTTGGCCCGCAGGATGTCGGCCCAGCTGTTGTCCTTGACGTTGATCCACAGCGGGCGGGAGCCGACGGTGTCGGTGAACGGCACGTAGTAACGGTCGTCGTCGGTGGCGACCTTGGAGAGGTAGACCTCGGGGAGGGCGTCGGGCCGGAAGGAGTTCTCGATCGGCCGGAGGTCCTTCCAGAACTCACCGGTGGGCATGTCGGGCATGTGAACGGCCCCTTTCGTGGCGTGTTTCCCGGAAGTGAATCCCGGAGGGGCCGATGCCGTCTTTCCCGAAGCAGACCTCACCACTTGCAGATTTCGGACATTCCTCCACAAATGATCATGGGTGGGCCGGGCTGGACGGCCGGCCGAGGGAGTCGCCGTCGTCGGCGTTCAGCGGGGCGACGTGCCACTCGCCGTCGCCGAGCAGCCGGAGCTCCTGGGCGTGGTGCCGGTCGACGGTCGAGCGGTGGCTGACGCTGACCACGATGGTGCCGGGCAGCCGGGTCCGCACCAGCCGGTAGAGGACGAGCTCCAGGCCCTCGTCCAGCGCCGAGGTCGCCTCGTCGAGGAAGACCACCTTCGGCCTGGTCAGCAGGATCCGGGCGAACGCGACCCGCTGCTGCTCACCCGGCGAGAGGATCTTGGCCCAGTCCTGCACCTCGTCGAGCCGGTCGGCGAGGTGCGGCAGCGCGACGTCGCGCAGGGCGGCGCGCAGGCTCTCGTCGTCGGTGCTGCCCTCCTTGCCCGGATAGGTGACGACGGCGCGCAGGTCGCCGAGCGGCACGTACGGCAGCTGCGACAGGAACATCGTCTCGTTCGCCCCGCCCGGCCGGGTCAGCGTGCCGCTGGTGAACGGCCACAGCTCGGCGAGGCTGCGCAGCAGCGTGGTCTTGCCGGTGCCGGACGCCCCCGTGACGACCAGCGTGTCGCCCTCCTCCAGCCGCAGGTCGAGCGGGTCGATGAGCTGCCGCCCGTCCGGCGTGCGGACCTCGACGGCCGTCAGCTCGACCTCGGTGTCGGCGCTCGGCCGGGTGGTCACCTCCGGCAGCGCCCTCGCCTCCTCGTTGGCGACGACCAGGCCGTGCAGCCGGATGATCGCCGCCCGGTAGCCGGCGAAGGCGTCGTAGGCGTTGCGGAAGAACGACAGGCCGCTCTGGATCTCGTTGAACGCCGACGCCGACTGCGTGAGGTCGCCGAGGCGGATCTCGGCGGCGAACAGCCGCGGCGCCTGCAGGACGTAGGGCAGGGGCACGATGCTCTGGCTGATCGCGAGGTTCCAGCCGTTGAAGCCGATGGTCCGATTGAGGTAGCGCTTGTAGTTGGCGACGACGGGGGCGAACAGCCGCCGCAGCCCCGTGCGCTCGGCGACCTCGCCGCGGTAGAACGCGACCGCCTCGGCGGCGTCGCGCAGGCGGACCAGTGCGTAGCGGAAGGCGGCGTTGTACTTCTCGTTCCTGAAGGCCAGCCAGATGATCGGCCGGCCGATCCAGAACGCGATGACGGAGGCGAACATGACGTAGACCAGCCCGATCCAGAACATCGCCCGGGGGATCTCCGCCCCGAACAGGAAGAGCCTGCCCGACAGGTGCCACAGGATCGCGGTGAACGACACGATCGAGATGACCGCCGAGATCGCGCCGAACAGCAGCGTGCCGGCCGTCCCGCCGTTGCTGGGCAGGTTGGGCAGCGGGCCGTAGCCGGCGGTGAGCACGTCGATGTCGGACTGGATGCGCTGGTCGGGGTTGTCGATGGTGTCGTCGATGAACCGCGACCGGTAGTAGGCCTTCCCGTCGAGCCAGTCGCCGGTGAGCCGGTCGGTGAGCCAGGCCCGCCAGGCCAGCACGAACCGCTGGAGCAGGAACAGGTCCAGCAGCAGCCGGCCGATGTGGACGGCCGCGAGCACGCAGAAGATCCAGAGCGACGTCCAGAAGCCCTGCTCGCCGGAGTCGCGCACCGGGACCTTGCCGGTGGCGATGCCCTGGACCGCGACCTGGAGGCTGGAGAGCATGTCGTTGCCCTGGTAGCTGAACAGCACGTCCAATCGCACGCCGGTGACCACCGACAGCAGCAGGGCGCTGAGCCCGAGCCAGACCTTGACGCTGTCGCGGCCGGTGAAGTACCCGCCGGTGATGCGCCAGAACTGCCGCCCCCAGGTGGTGGTCAGGCCGATGAGGACGAGGGCGGCGAGGGTGCACGCCGCGGCGATCGCCCAGGCCCTGGCGATCCACAGCAGCGAGATCCAGAGCTCGGAGCTCCAGTCGAGCGTCGGGGTGAACAACTCCATTCCGGAAACGTATACGCACGGAGAGTGACGGGCGCGCGAATAAGCCCAACTCGGCGGCAGGAGTCGCCCGGCCGGGGTCCTGCCGTCACATGCTCTCGGCGCCTTTCCTGATGGCTTGGCGGATGCGGACGTAGGTGCCGCAGCGGCAGATGTTGCGGATGCCGTCGAGGTCGGCGTCGGTGATCGTACGGCCTTCCGCGGCCACCCGGTTGACCAGGGCGACGGCCGCCATGATCTGGCCGGGCTGGCAGTAGCCGCACTGCGCGACGTCCTGCTCCAGCCAGGCCCGCTGCATGGGGTGCAGCTCCTGGCCGACCGTGGCCGGCAGGCCCTCGATGGTGGTGACCTCGTCGGACGGCCGCAGGTCCTTGACGGGGATGGCGCAGGGGTTGACCGCCTTGCCGTTGAGGTGGCTGGTGCACGCCTTGCAGACGTTGATGCCGCAGCCGTACTTCGGGCCGGTGATGCCGAGGATGTCGCGCAGCACCCACAGCAGGCGTACGTCGTCGGCGACGTCCACGGTGACCTGCTCGCCGTTGACGCGGAAGGTGTGTTCGGGCACTCCTGGGGCTCCTCGGTTCAGCGGGCGTGGTCGAGGCCGTCGGTCGGGGACGGCGGGACCGGCGGGACGGTGGGCTTGGGGGTGAAGGAGAGCGTGCCGTGGTTGATCGGGAAGGTGGTGGGCATCGTGCCGGTCGCGCGGCCGTAGGCGCAGGCGACGGCGGCCATCGACCCGGCCACGGCCAGCTCCCCCGCGCCGCCCGGCTGCTCGGACGTGCTCGGCATGACGATGACCTGGAGGTCGAGCGGGGTGTTCCACTGCCGGGTGTAGAAGTAGTTGTCCCAGCTCGCCTCCAGGAAGTAGCCGTCGCGCAGGTGCAGGCTGGAGGTGAGGGCCAGCGCGATGCCGTCGGAGATGCCGCCCATCATCTGCGCCTCCAGCCCGCGCGGGTTGACGGCGAGCCCGACGTCCACGGCGAAGACGACCTTGGTGACGCGGGGTCCTGTCACGGCGTCGCGGACGGTCCTGTTGACGGTCTCGGGCCGGCAGTCGATCTCCACCAGGCAGGCGCTGACCGATTTGTACTCGGCGTGGAAGGCGATGCCCTGCGCGGTGCCCGGCGCCATCGCGCGGCCCCAGCCGCCCGCCTCGGCCGCCCGCGCCAGCACCGCCCGCGAGCGGTCGTCGCGCAGGAAGGAGTGCCGGAACCGGTACGGGTCCTTGCCCATCCGCGCCGCGAGCTGGTCCACGACGAGCTCGCGGGCGCAGGTGACGTCGGGCGAGTAGACGTTGCGCATGCTGCCGGTGTTGAAGTCCTTGTCGGTCTCGGCGAGCAGGTGGCTGCTGGCGCCGAAGTCGTACGACATGGCCTGGCTGAGGTGGAAGAACGTCTGGGAGAAGCCGACGTCGCCGACCGGGAGCCGGGCGGCCAGCGCGGTGAAGATCTCGCCGAGCCCGTGGCCGAGGTCGGTGGAGACGCTGGTGTGCCGCTGCTTGTAGCTGAGCACCGTCTGGCCGAGGTAGGCGGCCCTGACCCGCGAGGTGGCCATCGGGTGCACGCGGCCCTGGCGGGCGTCGTCGGCGCGGTGCCACATGAGCTTGACCGGCTTGCCGATCTTCTGTGACACCTCGGCGGCCTCCAGCGCGGCGTCGAAGAAGAGCTTGCGGCCGAAGGAGCCGCCGCCCTCGGTGACGTGCACGGTGACCTTGCCGACGGGCAGTCCGAGCTTGGCGGCGATGGCCTGCTGGGCGACGATCGGCGACTTCAGCGCGGACCAGATCTCGGCGCGGCCGGCCCGTACGTCGGCGATCGCGCAGTTGGGCTCCAGCGCGCTGTTGCCGCGGAAGTGGAAGGTGAACGTGGCCTCGACGGTGGGCGTCGGCGGTCTGAGCCCGAGCGGCAGCTCCGCGGCGGCCAGCTCGCGCAGCACGCTCTCGTCGGACTTGCCGGCCGCGGTCCCGGGTTTCCAGGTGACCCGCAGGGCGCGTACGGCGTCGATGCACTGCCCGAACGTCTCGGCGCGCACCGCCACGCCGGTGGCGATGACGACGGCGTCGGTGACGCCCGGCATGGCGCGGACCTCGGCGAGGTTGCTCACGGAGTCGACCTTGCCGTTGATGGTCGGCGGGCGGCAGACCATGGTCGGCTTGGCGTCCGGCACGTCGAGGTCCATGGTGAACTTCTTGCGCCCGGTCACCGCGGCGAGCGCGTCGATCCGGTTGTGGGGCCGGCCGATGACGCTGAAGCCGGCGCGCGGCGCGAGCTCCACGCTCACCTGCCGGGTGCTGGCGCTCGCGGCCTTGACGGCGAGCGCGCCGATGTCGAGCCGGCGGCCGGACGGGGCGACGACCGCGCCGCCCTCCAGTCGCAGCTCGGCGGCGGGCACGCCGAGCTCGGCCGCCGCCGCCTGCGTCAGCCGCAGCCGGGCGACGGAGGCGGCGACCCGGATCGGCGTGTACGTCGAGACGGTCGTGTTCGAGCCGCCGGTGAGCTGGTTGAACAGCAGCTCGGGCCGGGCGTCGGCGAGCGTGACGCGGACCCGCTCCAGGGGCACGGCCAGCTCCTCGGCGATCAGCATGGCCGTGGAGGTGGTGATGCCCTGCCCGACCTCGGCGCGCGGCAGCGCGAAGGAGACCATGCCGTCCGTGCCGACCTCGACCGAGATCAGGTTCGAGGTCGGCAGGGCGGCCGCGGTCATGACGTCGTTGAGGTCGAGGAGCTCGGTGAGGTCGGGCGAGGGCAGCCCGGCTGCCGCCGCGGCCTCCGGGGAGACGGCGGCGGCGGGTGTGGCGGCGGGTGCCGAGGGGACGAGCTCGGCGGCGGCCACCAGGGTCGGGGCCGCCACGACGTAGCCGAGGAACCGGCGGCGTCCGATGGTCTCGTCGGTCGGTCCGGTCATGTGCCGGGGCGGTTGGTCGTCGGGATCTCGATCTTGGTCTCCTTGCCCTTGGTGAGGAAGAACAGGATGTACTGCCGGACGGCCTCGTCGATGACCCAGGCGATCGAGGGCACCAGCGGCAGCGGGATGAGCCCTTCGCGGAACTTGACCAGCTTCGGCCAGGCGGAGCTGATCAGCGGGTCCCACACCGGCTCGCGCCGGATGCCGTCCCAGTCGGCCACCTGGTCGCCGACGAGGTAGCGGGCGAGCGCGTTGCACAGGGGCCGGCTGACGCTGCCGGGGCTGGTCTGCTCGGCGAGCTGGCCCAGCAGGATGTCGGTCAGCTCCACGCCCTCGGGCGTCGGGCCCATGTTGCGGGGCAGGATCTGGTCGGACTGGGCGTTGGCGGCGTCCCAGGTCATCGGGATGTACTCGTCCCTGATGCCGAGCATGTGCGCGGTCACCTGCCACACGTGCAGGTAGGCCGCCGACTCGGCGGGCTTGATCGGCACCTGCCATTCGAGCATCTTGCGCATGGCGTAGGTCGGCAGGGTGTGCCAGGTGACCAGCATGTCCTCCTGGCTGATGGGGATGTCGCCGCCCCAGTGGGGCGACTGCTGGAGCAGGTGCCGCACCGCCGCGTGCACCAGCCGCGTCTTGACGGACTGGACGATGCACGTGCCCTCGGGCCGGTAGGCGTCGAGCGCTCCGACGGCGAAGCCGAGGAGGCTCGTCTTGGCGACGCGGTCCTCCATGTCGGCCCCGCCCTTGGAGTAGTAGACGGCGCGGGCCTCCTTGGGGATCGCGGTGCTCAGCATGCCGCCGCCGACGCCGTTGAGCAGGTTGAGGTAGAGGCCGCGCGACTTGTTGAAGGTGGCCGCGGTCTCCAGCTTGGCGCGGTCCGCCCACGGCGGCAGCTGCCTGGCCTTGTCGATGAAGGCGACGAGGTCGCCCGGCAGGCCGGCGGGCAGGGGCTGGTCGTTGCGGTTCCAGTCCCAGAGGAGCCGGTTGACCTCGGGGACGGCGCCGCGGTCGAGCAGCGAGGCGGCGAGCGGGTCGGCCTCCTCGTCCCAGACCCAGCGCGGGTCGAGGCCCGCTCCGGCGCCCGCGACCGAGCCCGTGGGCGACCAGGTCCACGCCTGTGCCGGGCTCGCGATGCTCAGGGCGCCCATCGCCCCGAGGGCGCCACCCGTGATCAGCATCTTGCGCCTGCTCAGATCCGCCATGGGCGGGAGCTCCTTTCTCGGTGTCCTCGCGTCAGGAGGGGCGGTTGCTGTCCGGGATCTCGATGCTGATCGGCCGCGCCTCGGACAGGAAGAGCAGGGCCGCCTTGCGAAGGAACTCGTCGAAGAGCCAGTACGCCTCGGGCGCCAGCGGGAACGGCAGCAGGCCCTCGCGGACGGCGATGAAGGGCCCCCAGGCGACCTTGAGCAACGGGTCCCAGATCGGCTCCCTGCCGATCTTCAGCCAGTTCGCGATCTGGTCGCCCAGCATGAAGCGGGTGAACGCGCCGAGAATGGGCTTGCTGAGGATGCCGGCGTCGACCGACGAGCCGAGGTTGAGCAGGATGTCGGCCAGCTTGATGCCCTCGGGCGTCGGCGCCAGGATCGGGGTGAGCACCTGCGCGGCCTGGCTGTTGGCCTCGGCCCAGGAGGCGGGGATGTACTCGTCCTTGATGCCGAGCATGTGCGCGCCCACCTGCCAGGAGTGCAGGAAGGCCGCGGACTCGTTGGAGGGGATGGGCACCTTCCAGGCGACCAGCTTCTGCATGACGGTCGTGGGCAGGCTGTGCCAGGTGACCATCATGTCGCGCTGGCTGATGGGGATCTCCTCGTCGGCGACCTGCGACCAGTAGGGCGACTGCGGCAGCAGGTGCCGCACCGCCGCGTGCACCAGCCGGGTCTTGACCGCCGTCACGATCATCTCGCCGTCGGGGCAGTAGGCGTTGTTCGAGCCGATGTCGTAGCCGAGCTTGGCGGTCTTCGAGATGCGGTCCTTCATGTCGGCGCCGCCCTGCGAGTAGTAGACCGCGCGCGCCTCCTTGGGGATGACCGTGCTCATCATGCCGCTGGCCAGGCCGTACAGGACGCCCAGGTAGAGCCCGCGTTTCTTGTTGAACTCGACGGCGAGGTCGAGTTTGCCCTGGTCGGCCCATGAGGGCAGTTGCCGGGCGCGCTCCATGAAGTCGCGCAGGTCCGCGGGGAGGCCGGCCGGGAGCGGCTGGCCGTTCTTGGTCCAGGTGCGCAGCAGGGTGTTGACCTGGGTGACGTCGCCGCGGTCGAGCAGTGAGGCGACGAGCGGGTCGGCCTCCTCGTCCCAGACCCAGCGCGGGTCGAGGCCCGCTCCGGTGCCGGCCACCGATCCGGTGGGCGACCAGGTCCACGCGTGTGCCGGGCTCGCGATGCTGAGCGCGCCCACCGCGCCGAGCGCGCCACCCGCTTTCAGAATGTTGCGCCGGCTGAATCCGTCCATTGCCGCTGTTCCTCCTTCTCCCGAGGCCGGGGGGAGTGCCTTCTGATACGGTGAAACAACGTACGATTCTGCGTATCATCAGAGCACACCGTGAGCGACATCACAAGACCGCGACCGCGGCTGTTGGCGCTTGAGGCAGAATCAGGACAGGAGGTGATCGTGGAATCTGTGCTGTCCGGCCTCTCGACGCCGTCCGAGTCGGAGTCGTTGCTGGAGCGCGCCTATCTTGATGCGGTCGAGCAGGTCGGCGACACCGACGAGCTGCGCGGCCGCATCCTCGACGCGGCCTACGAGCAGTTCAGCCGCATGGGTATCCGCCGCTCCACGATGGAGGACGTCGCCCGGCGGGCGAAGGTCTCGCGGATCACCGTCTACCGCCGTTTCACCACCAAGGACGCGCTGGTGGAGGACGTCGTGCGACGCGAGTTCCGCCGCTACTTCGACCAGTTCCTCATCGACATCGAACGCGCGGACACCCCCGCCGAGCGGGTGGTCCTGGGCTTCGTGAGCTCCATGCGCGCGATCCGCGGTAATCCGCTGATCGGCGGGCTGATCGACGTGGAGCCCGACCTGCTGGTCCCCTCCATGGTCAGCGACGGGGGGCGGACGCTCGCCGTCGTCCGGCAGTTCGTCGCCGGCCAGCTCCGCCGCGAGCAGCGGGCGGGGCACGTGCCCGCCGACCTTGACATCGAGCTCGTGGCCGAGCTCATGGTCCGGGTGTCGGCCTCGTTCCTGGCGATCCCCAGCGAGATCGTCGACCTCGACGACGACGCGCAGCTCGCCTCCGTGGCCAGACGCTTCCTCGTCCCGATGCTGCAGCCGCCGCCGGACGGGGACTGACGGCCCCGTCATGAAACTTTCGGCCCGCGCGGGGCGGGCCGCACCCCGCGCGACCTCGGGCGGGGCGCCGATCCGGCGGGGCGGCCGGCCCGGCCGGGATTGACCGTGCCCGGCGACGGCTCCTAGCGTCTGCTCCTGCCCCCGGACCTCACACAGATGGGTGGAGTCATGAAAACCCTGCAGTCAATCCGACGCAGAATGTTAGCGCTAACATCACTGGTGGCGCTCACGCTCGGGCTCGCCCCGGCGGGGTACGCCGACGGGTACACGGCCGCCGCCTACCCCGGCCCCGGGGTGGTGACCGGCGACATCGGGGTGCACGACCCCTCGGTGGTCCGCCGGCCCGGCGGCGGCTACCTGCTCGCCCACACCGGCGACAACCTCGCGCTGAAGACCTCCGCCGACCGCACCGCCTGGCGCAACGCCGGGGTCGTGTTCCCGGGCGGAGCGCCCTGGACGACCTCCTACACCGGCGGCGGCCGGAACCTGTGGGCGCCGGACATCTCCTACCACAACGGGAAGTACTACCTGTACTACTCGGCGTCCACCTTCGGCTCGAACAACTCGGCGATCTTCCTGGCCACCAGCACCACCGGCGCGTCCGGCTCGTGGACGAACAACGGACTGATCATCTCCACCAGCTCCTCCAGCACCTACAACGCGATCGACCCCAACCTGTTCGTGGACGACCAGGGCCGCTGGTGGCTGAGCTTCGGCTCGTTCTGGACCGGGATCAAGCTGATCCAGCTCGACCCGGCCACCGGCAAGCGGCTCGACGGCACCGTCCGTGGCATCGCCCAGCGGCCGGGCAGCACCGCGGTCGAGGCGCCGTACATCTACAAGCACGGCGGCTACTACTACCTGTGGGTGTCCTTCGACGCCTGCTGCCGCGGCGCGGCCAGCACGTACCGGATCATGGTGGGCCGCTCGGCCAGTGTCACCGGGCCCTACCTCGACCGCAACGGCGTGGCGATGACCTCGGGCGGCGGCACCCAGGTGCTGGCCGGCCACGACTCGGTGCACGGGCCCGGCCACCAGGCGGTCTTCGGCGACGTCGACGGCGACATCCTCGTCTACCACTACTACGCCGACAACGGGACGGCGCTGCTCGGCATCAACAAGATCGGCTACGACGCGGCCGGCTGGCCGTACGTGTACTGAACCGGAGGCAGGGCAGGCGGGACGCGGTCAATTTGTCCCCGTTAATATTCATTCGTACGTCGATGCCCCGCCTGCCCCCCGGAGAGCCCTCCTTGATGGACCTTGCCATGCGCCGGCGCAGGCACGCGCTGTTCCTGCTGTTCTTCCTGCCGGGCGTCGCGACCTCCTCGTGGGTGACCCGCACCCCCGACATCCGCGACCGACTGGGGGCCTCCACCTCGCAGATGGGCTGGATCCTGTTCGGCCTGTCGCTGGGCTCCATGATCGGCATCCTCCTCTCCGGGCGCCTCACCTCCCGGTACGGCACCAGGCCCGTCATCATCACCGGCGCCCTGATGATCATCGCGAGCCTGGCCGTCATCAGCGCCGGCGTCCTGCTGGCGTCCGTGCCGCTGGTCACGGCCGGCCTGGCCGTGTTCGGCGCGGGCATCGGGGCCGGTGACGTCGCCGCGAACGTCGACGCCGCCGACGTCGAGCGCGTCACCGGCGTCACCACGCTGCCCACCCTGCACGGCTGCTTCAGCCTCGGCACCGTCGTCGGCGCCTGCGCGGGCATCGGGGCCACCGCCGCCCGCCTCGATGTCCACTGGCACCTGGCCGCCGTCACCCTGGTCTCGGTCGCGATCTTCCTGTACGCCGCCCGCTCCGTCCCCGCGGGCACCGGCCTCGGGACGCCCGGGGAGTCCGAAGCGTCCGGTCCGCGGCCGGCGGTGTGGAAGGACGGCAGGCTGCTGCTGATCGGCGCCATCGTGCTGGCCATGGCGCTCGCCGAGGGCGCCGCCAACGACTGGCTGCCGCTGCTCATGGTGGACGGGCACGGACTCGACACCGCGGCCGGGTCCCTCGTCTACGCCGGGTTCGCCGCCGCCATGACCGCGGGCCGCTTCGCCGGCACGTACTTCCTCGACCGGTTCGGCCGCACGGCGGTCATCCGCGCCAGCGCCGTCTCGGGGGCGCTCGGGCTGCTCCTGGTGATCTTCTCCGACAGCGCCCTGCTGGCCGGGGCGGCCGTGCTGCTCTGGGGGCTCGGCGCGGCGCTGGGCTTCCCCGTCGCGCTGTCGGCCGCCGGGGAGAGCGGGCCCGACGAGACCGCCCGCGTCAGCCTGGTGGCCGTCATCGGCTATGTCGCCTTCCTCGTCGGGCCGCCCGGCCTCGGGTTCCTCGGCGAGCACTGGGGGCTGCGCGCGGCCATGCTCGTGGTGCTCGGCTTCGTCGTCTCCGCCGTCTTCCTGGCTCCCGCCGTCGACACCCGTCGCCGTTCCGTCACCGATGACCTGCCTGTTCGGTAACGATCGGCCCGTCCCCGGATGCCGGGCGGGAGCGCGACCACTACGATGACAACCATGATCGCGCAGGACGGTGAGAGCGAGCGGCCCAGGAGCCTCACCCTGACCTCCAGGGTCGTCGACGGCATCACCGTGATCGCCGTCGACGGGCTGCTCGACGCCACCACGCGCGAGGAGTTCGCGGAGTTCCTGTCCCAGGCCGGCCCGGCGCTGATCCTCGACCTCGCCGGGGTGACGTTCATGGACTCGCGCGCCCTGGGGCTGATCGTGCACCGCTGGCAGACGACGCTCTCCTCCGGCGGCAGGTTCGCGCTCATCGGCGTCGACTACGCCCGCGCCCGGGTGATCTGGATCACCGGCCTCGCCGAGCGCCTGCCCCTCCACGACAGCCTGGAGGAGGCCCTGGCCGCCCTCGCCTGACGGCCTCCGGCCGGCTTCACAGCCAGCCGCTCCCGCGCAGCAGCCGGTACACCACGAGCACCGCCACCGCCATCGTCCCCAGACACAGCGGGTAGCCGTACGCCCAGTGCAGCTCGGGCATGTGGTCGAAGTTCATCCCGTACACACCGGCGATCAGCGTCGGGACGGCGATGATGGCCGCCCAGGAGGAGATCTTGCGCATGTCGGCGTTCTGCTGCATGGCGACCTTGTTCTGCTCGCTGCCGACCAGCGCCAGATGGGCGCTGAGCGCGCTGGACAGCAGCTCGTTGTGCTCGTCCACCTTGCCGTCCACCCGCAGCAGGTGGTCCAGGACGTCGCGGAACAGCTCCCGGTTGCTCGCGCACAGCTCCACCCGGCCCTTGACGATCTCCTCCAGGACCGGGATCAGCGGGTCCTGCGCGGTCCGGAACTCCAGGACCTCCCGCTTGAGCGAGTAGATGTCCGCGGTCACGTCGGACTGCTCGCCGCTGAACACCCGCCGCTCCAGCGCGATCAGGTCGTGCTCGACCTCGTACGAGACCAGGGAGTAGGTGTCGACGACCGCGTCGCAGATCGCGTACATGACGCCCGACGGCCCCGCGGCCAGCAGCTCGGGGTCCGACTCCACGCGCCGGCGCACCTCCTTCAGCGGGTTGGCGCCGCCGTGCCGGACGGAGATGACGAAGTCGTGGCCGAGGAACAGGTTGATCTCGCCGATCTCGATGTCGGAGGTCTCCTCGACGTACAGCAGCGTCTTGAGCACCACGAACAGGGTGTCGTCGTAGCGTTCGAGCTTGGGCCGCTGATGGGCCTTGATGGCGTCCTCCACCGCCAGCGGGTGCAGGCTCACCTCGCTGCTGATCAGGTCGAACTCCTCCTGCGTGGGCTCGTGCAGACCGATCCACAGGAAGCCGCCGCCCCTGGTGCGGGCGGCGCTCCAGGCGTCGCTGATGTCGCCGGTGATGGTCTCGCGCGTGCCGTCGCGGTAGATCGCCATGTCCACAATCACAGCGAGCATTCTCGCGCGGACCGTCGCCGCCCGCCCCTGCCAGGGGCGCGCGCAGATGGCGTCACATGCCCTTTTAGCCGGAATCAAGGCGTTCGCAGGTGAATGATGCGATCGGTAAGCAGGTTGAAATCGGTCCCGCGCATTCTGGGGTCACCGCCTCCCCAGGAAGGACGCTCCCCATGACCGCCACCCGCGCCCTCGCCGCCCTCGCCGTCACCGCCACCTCCGCCGCGATCCTGATGACCCCGGCCGCCGCCCAGGCCGCCACCGACACCACCACCGCTGCCGCTCAGTCGGCGCCCGTCGCCTGGGGCCCGTACTACGCGCCCGGCAAGGCGGCCAAGACCGCCGGCAAGCTGACCGCCACCGGCGAGGACCACGCCGACCTGCCCACCGCCGCCGTCGTCACGATCTCGGGCACGGTCGAGGACTCCACCAGGTCCGCGTCCTGCGGCTGGGCCGTCTTCCGCGTCACGTACCGCTCCGGCAACGAGCTGCCGAGCAGGAACCACTGGGTGCGCGACTGCTCCTACCGCACGCCGAAGCGCTTCTCCGTCAAGCACCACGACGTCTACCAGGTCGAGCTCAAGGTCTGCTCGGAGGCCAAGGCCGCCAAGCCGTCGCTGAACTGCCTGTACGCCGGCACCTGGAAGACCCTCTACCTGTCCAAGTGAGGCGTGGGACGGCCGTGGCCGGGTAGCCGCAGCAACGTGCATCACGACGGAAAGACGCGGCGCTTCGGCTTCGCCTTCGAGGACCGGTACCGGCCGCTGCTGCGCCTGCTGGGCATCAGGCCGGACACCTGCGAGCTGACGCTCGGCGACGATGTGCTGCGGGTCCGGTTCGGGCCGTGGCTGGTGCTGTCGCCGCGCGCGAACGTGGCCGGCGCCGAGTTGTCGGGGCCGTACTCGGCGGTCAAGGCGATCGGGCCGCACCTGTCGCTCGCCGACGGGGGCCTCACCTTCGGCAGCAACACCCGGCAGGGGGTGTGCATCCGCTTCCGCCGGTCGGTGTCGGGCGGCGAACCCCTCGGCGTGCTGCGCCATCCCGCGCTGACGGTCACCGTCGAGGAGCCCGCCCGGCTCCTCGACGAGCTGCGGGCCGGCCAGTGGGCCGCCACGTGAGCGCCGGATTTGACCTGGAGCGCGCTCCAGCGGACAGGGTGGTCCCATGCACAACGCCATGAGGACGCGTACCCTCGGAAACTTGCAGGTCGGAGCCATCGGGCTCGGCGCCATGCCGATGTCGGTGGCCGGCCACATGCCGGACGAGAACCAGTCGATCCGGACGATCCACGCGGCCCTGGACGCCGGTGTGACCCTGGTCGACACGGCGGACGCGTATACGCCCTCCCACACCGACGTGGGCCACAACGAGCGGCTGGTCGCCCGCGCCCTGTCCCTGTGGCCGGGCGACTCCGCCGCCGTGCTCGTCGCGACCAAGGGCGGCCACACCCGGACACCCGGCGGATGGGACGTGGACGGCAGCCCCTCCTATCTCAAGCGGGCCTGCGACCGCTCGCTGAAGGCCCTCGGCGTGGACGTCATCGGCCTCTACCAGCACCACCGGCCCGACCCGAAGGTGCCGTACGAGGAGACGATCGGCGCGCTGAAGGATCTGCACGACGCGGGCAAGATCCGCTTCGCCGGGATCTCGAACGCCGATCCCGAGCAGATCAGGCTCGCCCACGCCATCCTCGGCGACCGGCTGGTGAGCGTGCAGAACGAGTTCTCGCCGCGCTTCCGCTCCAGCGAGCCCGAGATCGACGTGTGCGCCGAGCTCGGCATCGCCTTCCTGCCCTGGTCGCCGCTGGGCGGGATCGGGCGTACCGGGGAGCTGAGCGGCCACCCCGCCTTCCACGCGATCGCCGGCGATCGCGGCGTCTCGCCGCAGCAGGTCTGCCTCGCCTGGGAGCTGGCCCGCAGCCCGGTCGTCATCCCGATCCCGGGGGCGAGCCGCCCGGAGACCATCCTCGACTCGGTCGCGGCGGCGGAGCTGGAGCTCACGGCGGAGGAGCTGGCCCGGCTCAGCGCTTGATCGACTTCGCGCCGGAGCGCCGATAGGGTGAGCGCCCGACCTCCGCTCACCCCCCTCGGAAGTGTCCCGTGCCGCCTCGCCGCCGCTCCACCCTGCTCGCCCTGATCGTGACGGGTGTCTATGTCGCCGCGGTGGCCGTGGCCGGCGTCGTCGCGGCGGCCACCGGCGACCTGGCCCTGCTGTGGCGGCTGACGATCATGCAGGAGCCGGACGCCGGCGCGACGGGCCAGGACGTGCTGATCGCCGTCCTGGCCTCCGTCCCCTGGGCCTGGGCCCTGTGGCAGTGCCTGCGCGGTCCCCTGGAGACGGCGTCCCGCGAGGAGGAGGAGCCGAGGGTCCGGCGGGCGCGGTTCGCCCTGTACGCCGCCGCGGCCACCACGCTGCTGCTCCACCCGCTCCCGGCGCCCTGGCCGTGGTGGGCGGACACCGTCAGCGCGCTGTCGATGTGGGCGGTCGCCGTGCTGATCCACCCGGTGCTGGTGCGCCCGGCGCTGCGGCCCCGCCTGGCGCGGGCGGAGACGATCAGGAGCGCGGGCGCGGTGGCGTTCGGGGGCATGACGGTCCTCGCGCTGCTGGGCCTGGTCGGCCTGCCCGAGATCGACCCGCTCTACCTGGTGGTCGGGGTGGCGACCCTGATCTGGACGGTGCTGGTGCTGCTGGCGCAGCGCGACCACGAGCGCTGGCGTCCCGTCACGGTCGCGTACGGCATCGCCGCCCTGGTGACGCCGTACGTGTCGGTGCTGGTGGCGGCCGTTCTCGTGATGTCGGGCACGCCGGTCGAGCCCGTCTCGGCCCCCGTCGGCGGCCTCGGGGCGCTCGCCGGGGCGCTGCAGGTGATCTGGCTGGCCCGTTCCGGCCACGACCTGGCGGCGCCCGCCTCCCGGCCGGTCCCCGTCACAGGATGACGCGGCCGACGAGCTGGCCGCCGTCGGCCCGGACCGCCAGGCAGTACGCGGTCCGGTGACGGGGCCAGTCCGCCTCCTCCGGCACCAGCGCGGCCACGGTGAGCCCCGACCTGCGCTCGGGCACGTACCGCATCCTGGGCGCGCATCCCTCGCGGGCGAGGGCGCCCAGCGCCTCCTCTCCCGGCCACGGCTGGTCGGGCACCACGTACGTGGTGGCGTACTCCGCCGCGTGCGGCTCCGAGCAGGACATGAGCGTCACGACGAAGCTCTGGGGCATCGGCGCGAGGCAGTCGCCGGGCCGCAGTTCGGAGGCGTGCAACTGCTCCACGCCGGGTTGCGCCGCCCCCGCGGGCGCGGGGACGGCCGAGGACGCGGGCGCGGGCGCGGCGGAGCAGCCCGCGAGCGCACCCGCCAGGAAGGCGGCCACGGTCAGGTGACGGGGGGTCATGAGGCCGGATCGTGGCAGGTGCACATCACGAGTTGATCGCCGTCGCGGCTCGGTCGGGTGGCCGTCACCGCACCGCCGCGTCCCGCGGCGGTGCGCCGGTCAAGGGTTCAGAGGGCTGGAGCGCGGTCGGCCAGGATGCCGGCGCGGGCGAGCTGCACCGCGCGGGCCTGGCGGGCGGCGTAGCCGAGCAGGGGGCCGAAGGCGGCCCGCAGCCGCAGCTCGTCGGCCACCTCGGTGCCGCCGTCGCGGGCGGTCAGGCCGAACCGGTAGGCCAGCTTGACCCCGCCGGGGCTGTCCACCTCGCCCTCGACGGCGTCCTCGGTGGAGCGCAGCGTGACCCTGAGCAGGTTGTCGTAGCGCAGGAAGCCGAGGAAGCGGAAGCGCTCCACGCTGACGTAGCGGACCAGATCGGCCTCGCGCCGAACGTCGCGCACCTCCACCACCAGCGGCGACAGGCCGATGTAGCTGGCCGGTTCGCTCAGATGGGCCCGTACCGCGTCGGGTGGGGCGGGAACGTGGAAGGTGTTGCGCAGGAGGGTCTCGGGCACCGCTCACCTCGGCTCGGCGGGAAGAGGTTCCCAGCTTGGCGGTGCCGCCGCCCCCTGTCCAGAAGGCCGCGCCAGATCGGCGGGCGTACGGGCGTTTTTTCGGCATCCTGCCCATGCCAGGAAAGAACGGCTACTACCCTGCTGTCGCGGTACGCAATCTCCCCGTCACCGTTGGTGAGGAGCAGCCTGTGCGACGGTCCGTCCGAGACAGCGGGAGCCTGGCGCGGCCGTACCGCGGCTGGTGTGGCTCGCCTACCTGGTCCTCCCGCCGTCCGCCGGGGAGGAGCGCAGGCTGGTGCTCGCGCACCGGCTCGCCGCCGCCGGGCTGGCCCGCCATCGCGGGCGCGACCAGGCGCGGCTGCGCCGTACGGTGCTGCGGCGGGCGCTGCGGGCCCGGATCCCGCCCTGGTCCGGCCGGTTCACGCGGCTGGAGGTGGTGCCCGCCGTCACCCGGGGCACCGACGCGGCCTTCACCGGGGAGCTGATGGCGTTACGGCCGGCGGCGCGGGCGGCGTACGCGCTGCTGCGGCTGGAGGGGCGGCCCGCGGGCGAGGTGGCCGCGATCCTGGCCGGCGCGCGGGTGAGCGATCCCGAGGGCGCGCTGGCGGAGGTCGCGGCGCTGGAGGGGCGGTTCGGCGACGGCGCGGCGGCGATGTTCCGTCCCTCCTCCGACCCGACGCTCGCCCGCTGCTACGGCCGGCTTCCCGGCGGCCGGCCGCGGGCCGGGCTGGTCGCCGGCGCGGTCGCGGCTGCGCTGGCGGCGGCGGTCGCGGTGCCGCTGCTGCCCGGCACGCCCGAGGTCGTCGCCGTCGGCGTGGCCGGCGACCGGCCCGGCCCCGCCGCCGTGTCGGCCGCGCCGGACGCCTGGCGGCGCAGCACCGAGCTGGACCTGTCCACGTGGGGGCCGCGCGGCGCGCTCACCGGCGACGCCGCCCTCGTCGCCCGCGCCCTGCGCGCCTGGGGACGGCCGACCGGGCAGCTCCTGTACGCCGGGCGGGTGGACGGCGCGACCGTGGTGCTCACACGTGACGGCGAGCAGGTCGCCCGCTACACCGAGGCGGGCGGGCCGGGCAGGCTGGAGGTGTTCCCCGCGCCGCGCGCCAGGCCCGGCGGGGCTCCCCCGCTCACGCTGCGCGCCACGGCGGCGGGCAGCCGTTACCTGGTGCCGCCGTGGGTGCGCGAGATGTCGGCCGCGCCGCTGTCCGGGCGCTCCCCGGTGTGGCGGGTGGTCGGGATCGAGGACGGGGTGACCGCGCCGGTGCCGGCGGCGGGCGGGCGGTGCCACCGGGGGCCGATGCTGCGGCTGCGGGCGCCGGAGATCGCGCCCGGCCTGCCGTACACGATGCTCGATCTCGGCGGGATCTCCCCCGCCGAGGCCCGCTACCGGCCGCCGGGCCCGGCGGAGGCGGGCGCGCTGGACGGGTTCGGCGTCTGGAAGGGGCTCGGCTGCGCGGTCGAGTGGCCGGCCGGCGGGGCCGAGGTGGCGACGGCGTGGGAATTCTGGCGCGGCGCGCTGCCCGAGGGGGCGCACGGGCGCTGGATCTGCCTGCGGCTGGCCGACGTTCGGGGCGGGAGCCTGGTGCGGGGCGTGCTGTTCACCACGCATGGCGGGCGCACGTCCGCCTGGCGCACCGGCGACCGGACCGGCACCTGGGACTGCAGCAGGCTCAGGCGCGACGTGGTGGCCGGGGCGTGGTGGCGGGCGCCCTCAGGGCGGCACTACTACGTCGCGGCCGGGAGCCGGGGGGTCACGCGGATCACGCTGGACCGGCGGGCGACGCCGGGCCGGTACGCGGCGACACGCACCCGCGCGCCCGCCCTGTCGGCGACCGGCGGGCCGGCTCTGTCGGCGACCGGCGGGCCGGGCCAGGAGGTCGCCGTCCTCCGCTGACGGCGCGGGCCGCGCGTTCAGCGGTGGCCCGCGGCGGGAGCGCGCTGGGGTGCCGGTGCGTGGAGGGCGGTCAGCACGGCGTGGGCCGTGCGCCGTCCCGAGACGAGGGCGCCCTGCTGGGAGCCGGTGTCGCGGTGGTCGCCGCAGACGTACACGCCATTGGGCAGCCGGACGGGGCTGCGCAGCGGATGCGGCGGCGGCATCGCGGGCAGCGCCTCCGGCACCTGGTACGTCGCCAGGTGCTCCCAGGACGAGGTGTCGCCGTAGATCTCGCTCAGCCGCTCGCGCACCGGGCGTTCCTCGCCGGTCACGCCGAGGACGGACGTGGAGATCAGCGCCCGCCCGTCGGCCGCGTACGTGCGCGCCGCGTCGGTGAGCACGATGGTGTCGGTGATCGCGCCGGTGGCGTCGATGACCTGGACGGGCTCGCCCAGCGGCGAGCGCGGCGCGACGTGGTAGAAGGTGGTGACCGCGCGCATCTCCGGCACCTCGATCCCCGGCAGCAGCCGGCCCGCCGTGCCGGGGTCGGCCGCCACCACCACCGCCGCGCCGTCGTACGTGCCGCCGCCCTCGACCTCGACCGCCCCGGACGCGACGCGGGTGACGCGGGTGCCGAGGGTGACGGTCCCCGGCGGCAGCCGGTCGGCGAGCTGGCGCGGGATCTCGCCCATGCCGAACGCGGGCACGCCGGTCCTGCCGCGCGCGAAGGAGCGCCACAGCAGGTGGAAGACCCGGCTGGAGGTCTCCAGGCCGCGTTCGAGCAGCACGCCGGCGAGGAACGGGCGCAGCAGGCCGTCGATCATCGCATCCGACATGCCCCAGGCGAGCAGCTCCTCCAGGGTCGTACGGTCGTGGCCGCGGCGCAGCCGGGAGGCGGGGAAGGCCACGTCGCGGGCGGTGATCGCGGCCAGCACGGCCTTGTCGCGCGGGGTGCCGATCCCGGACAGCAGCCCGCTGAGCGCGTGTCGGGGATGCCGCCACGGCAGCATCACCCGGGAGCGGACGCCGCCCGCGCCGCAGACGAGCAGTCCCGAGGCGAACGGCCGTACGTCCAGGGCGGCGAAATCGAGGACGCGGCGCGCCTCGGGGTAGCCGGTGAGCAGCACCTGGAAGCCGCGGTCGAGCCGGAACCCGTTCACGACGTCGGTCCGTACCCGGCCGCCGACGCCGTCGGACGCCTCCAGCACCCGTACCGGGATGCCGGCCTCGTGCAGGTGGACGGCGCAGGCCAGGCCGGCCAGGCCGGCGCCGACGACGATGACGGGCGCTTGTCGTTCGCTCATGGGCTCCGCCTACCCGCGAGCCTACGGATCAGGCCGAGGGCTCCGGGGTCCAGCGGAACGCGTCCCGGTGCCGCTCGATCCGGCCGAGGCCGGGGAAGGGCAGGTGGTAGGCGTGCACGAGCAGGTTCTCCGCGGCGGCGAGGGCGAGGAGGCGGCGGCGGCTGCGTACGGATCGGGCGGCGTCGCCGTCCCACGGGGTGCGCCAGGACGGGTGGCGGAGCTGGAGCGGGTCGTAGAAGGTGTCGCCGAGGCAGAGCAGCCGCTCGCCGCGCGAGCGCACCAGGTAGGCGGTGTGCCCGGGCGTGTGCCCGGCGGCCTCGACGGTGTGGAGGCCGGGCAGGATCTCGGCGTCGTACGTGAACGGCCGCAGCCGCTCCCCGAGGATCCGGATGGCCTCGCGCGCCGGTCCCCGCTGCTCGGGGAGCGCGCTCTCGGCGGCCGACGACCAGAAGGCGATCTCGGCGGCGTGCGCGTGCCCGACGGCGCCGGGGTAGGCGGGCTCGCCGGGCCAGACGGCGCCGCGTACGTGGTCCTCGTGCAGGTGGGTGAGGACGACGGCGGCCGGCTCCGGCAGCCCGGCCGCGCGCAGCCCGTCGGGGAGCCGGCCGACGAGGGGCCGGATGTGGGGGCCGTAGCCCAGGAAGTCCTTGCCGAGGCCGGTGTCGATCACGGCGAGGCCGTCCGGGGTCTCGACGCAGAGGCAGTTGTAGCCGCAGGTGAGCGTCCGCCTGCCGAGGCCCTCCGCGGCGACGGCGGCGGCCAGCTCGGGCTCGGGCACGCCGCTTCCCGGGGTGAAGAACGACGACAGCTCGGGCTCCAGGGGCGGTCCCGGCTGGCCGTCGCTGATCACCGCGCAGGCGAGGTCGCCGATTTGGAACCGGTGGATGAGCAGGCCGTTGTCGCGCACGTCCGCATTCTGCCCTCTTTCCGTTTCGCGCAAAATATATAGACCGGTCTATTATGTCACCATGACCGAACAGACCAAGGGCGGCCGGACGAGCGCCCGGCTGGTGGAGTCGATGCTGGAGCTCATCCAGGCACGCGGCTACAGCGGCACCGGCCTCGCCACCGTGACCGAGCACGCCCGCGCACCCAAGGGGTCGCTGTACTTCCACTTCCCCGAGGGCAAGGAGGCCCTGGGCGAGAAGGCGATCGAGCTGGCCGCCGAACGGTTCCGCGCCCTGCTGGCGGACGCGCCCGACGGGCCGCCCGGCGAGGTCGTCGCACAGGTCGTCGAGGTGCTGGCCGGGATGCTCGCCGACAGCGACTTCCAGCTCGGCTGCCCCGTGTCGGTGGTCGCGCTGGAGATGGGCGGGCAGAGCGAGCGGCTGCGGGAGGCGTGCGCGCGGGCCTTCGACTCCTGGATCGAGCCGGTCGCCGCCCACCTCGCCGCGCACGGCCGCTCCCCCGCCGAGGCCAGGACGCTGGCCACCGCCGTGGTGAGCACGGTCGAGGGCGCGATGATCGTCTCCAGGGCCCAGAGGTCGGTGGAGCCGATGCGCTGCGCCGCGCACGCCCTCGCCGTGCTGCTGGCGGCCTGAGCATGGGCGAGCGGCATGCCCTGGTGTTCGGGGCGGCGGGGTACGTCGGACGCTCCCTGGTCCTGGAGCTGGGCCGGGCCGGCGCGCGGGTGAGCGTGGCCACCCGCGGTCAGGAGTCGTACGAGAGGCTGGCCCGCTGGCTGGCCGCGCGCGGGCACGACCCGGCCCCGGCCGGCGTGCGCGCCGACTTCGCGGCCCCGTCGCTGCTGGCGGACGGGAGCTGGGACGACGTCACGGAGATCTACAACTGCGCCGGGGCCTACCGGTTCGGGATGACGGCCGAGCAGGCCCGCCGGGCCAACGTCGACAGCGTGCGGGCCATCGTCGCCTTCGCGGCGCGGCTGCCCCGGCTGCGGCGGCTGGTCCACGTGTCCGGCTACCGGGTGGGCGGGCAGGACCCGGGGGCGTGGAGCGAGGAGCGGCGGCGGGCGGCGTACGCGGCGCTCGGCGCGTACGAGGCGTCGAAGGCCGAGGCGGACGCCGTGCTCCAGGCGGAGGCGGACGAACTGGGCGTGCCCTGGTCGATCGTCAACCCGTCCAGCGTGATCGGCGAGGCCGGCCAGTACCTCGGGCTCGCGGCGAGCGTCGCCGAGATCTGGCGGGGGCGCCTGGCCGCGCTGCCCGGGAGCGGGCGGACGTTCGTGCCCGTGGTCGAGGCCGGTCACCTCGCCCGGTTCATGGCCCTGCTGCCGGAGGACCCGGGGGCGGTGCGGCGGGCGTACTGGGTGCTGGACGAGCGCACGCCCGCCCTGCCCGACCTGCTCACGCTCGTCGCCCGGCACTACGAGGTGCCCGCGCCCCGGCTGCGGGTGCCGGTGGCGCTGGTCAGGCGGCTGCCCTCGCGCCTCACCAGGACCGATCCCGAGACGCTGACGTTCCTGTCGGAGGAGCGCTATCCCACCGGGCCGGCGGCGGAGTTCGTCGCCCGGCACGGGCTCGACCGGCCGGACACCGCCGGCGCGATCCGCCGATGGGCCGACGAGCTGGCGGCGCACCGGTTCGGGGAGGCGCCGGAGGACGGGCGGCGGCGGTTCACGACGGTGGGCGGGGTGCGGACGTTCGAGCTCGGCCCGGCGGGCGCGCCCGCCGTGGTGCTGCCCGGGCTGCCGGTCAACGCCGACACGTGGGCGGGCGTGGCGGCGGCTCTGGGGGACGTACGGGTCGCCGACCTGCCAGGGCTCGGGCTGAGCGGCGGCGGGCCCGGCGACTGGGGTGCCTGGATGGCGGCGCTGGTGTCCGGGGGCGTGGACCACGTGGTGGCCCACTCGATCGGCGCGGCGGCGGCGCTGGAGGCGGGGGCCTCGGGGACGCCGGGCCGGCTCACGCTGGTCTCGCCGTTCTTCCTGCAGCCGCGTACGGCGTCGTGGGCCCCCGCCACCCGCCTGTACCTGCGGCGGGCCGGCGCCGAGACGCTGGCCCGGCGGCTCACCGGGGACCCCGCGCACGCGGACGCCCTCCGGACGAGCGCCGCCGACCTGCGGCGGCCCGGCGTCGCGGCCCGCGTCGCCCACGCCCTTGCGGCGGCCGGCAGCCGCCGATGGCGCGCTGACCTGCGGGAGCGGCTGCGCGCGTACGAGGGCCGGCTGCACGTGATCGTCGGCGACCGCGACCCCCTCACCCCGGAGGGCCGGACGCTCCTGAACGCCCTCCCCCATGCCACCGTCACCGTCATCAGGGGCGCGGGCCACCACCCACAGCTCACCCATCCGGAGGAGCTCGCCCACGCCATCAGCGGCTGAAACCGAACGAAGGCGGGCGTGGGTCAGGGGTGGGCGTCGGCCTGTTCCAGGCGGACGAATGTGGCGCCCGCCGCGGCGGCGCGCGCGCCGAGGACGTGGCCGTCGCACATGCGTGTCTCCGCGCCGGCCCGGTCGATGACCTTCCACGTCACCGGCTCCTCGCACGGGCGGCCGAACCGGTCGTGGCGCCACTCGCGCCGGCAGACCCGGCAGGTGGAGATCCCCGCGCGGGTGGAGAGGGTGTTGCCGTGCTCCGGGCAGACGCCCCACGGCATGCCGCACGGCCGCGCCTGGAGGGCGGCGAGGTCGCCGGCCGCGCGCCGCAGGTCCTCGGCGCCGGCGGACAGCCGCTCGCGGGCCTGCCAGGCCGCCCCGAGGTGGTCGTGCTCGGGCGTCCCTGCGGGAGCGCTCAGGCAGAGCTCGCGCACCTCGGCGGCGAGCGCGTCGGCGCGGCTCGCGAGGGCGCGCAGCTGCGCGGGGGTCACGGTCATGCGGGCTCCCCTCCCGACGACGGAACGGCTCTCCGGAGGCAGATCCTACGTCCGCGGGCCCGTCCCCGTGCGCCGTTCACGATCATGCCTCCTCCGCGCCCCCGCCGGGCGGCCTGACCTGGAAAACGCCTAGGCGCCCCGTTCCGGGGAACTTCGATGGTCTTCCAACGCATGACCGGAGGATTGTATGAGCGAGACGGAGACCCTGGCGCGACGGGCGACCGACAGCCCGGCCGTGGACAGGCTTGCGCGCGTCGGCCTGGTTTGCCGTGCGGTGCTGTACGCGCTGATCGGCGTGCTGGCGATCCAGATCGCCTTCGGCGGCAACGGTGGCCGCGAGGCCGACAAGAACGGCGCGATCAGCGAGGTGGCGTCGCTGCCGTTCGGCTCGGTCATTCTGTGGATCATGGTGGTGGGGTTCGCCGCCCTGATCGTCTGGCAGGTCGGTGAGGCCATCAAGGCCCACAAGCTCAAGGACCGGGTCGAGTCGATCAGCCGGGTCGTGGTGTACGCGTTCATCTGCACCGCGCTGCTGACCATGCTGCTGACCGGCGAGACGAACTCCGACGACGAGCGGTCCCGGGACATCACGGGCAAGCTGCTCGACCTTCCCGGCGGCCAGCTCCTGGTCGGCGCGGTCGGGCTCGGCATCATCGCGCTGGGCGTCTACTGGATGCACTACGGCTTCAAGAAGAAGTTCCGCGAGAACCTGAAGCCGATGCCGGCGAAGGCGAGCGCCATGATGGACCGGCTCGGCCTGGCCGGCTACCTGGCCCGTGGGCTGATCGCGGCGGGTGCCGGCGTGTTCGTGATCCAGGCGGCCGTCACCTTCGACCCCGACAAGGCGGGCGGCATCGACGCCACGCTCAGGGCGTTCGCCGACACCCCGGCCGGTCCTTGGCTGCTGGCGGTGGTGGCGCTGGGCCTGCTGCTGTTCGGCGTGTACTGCCTGGGCGAGGCCCGCTGGCGCCGTACCTGACCGGAACGCCGGAATACGATGTCCCGCGGGCGGAGCGCCCCCGCGGGACATCGGGCTGTCCGGGACCGGCCGCGCCGCTAAGTTGATCGTTTTCTCACGTGCGCTTGATCCACTGTTGAGGCCGCAGGCCGTAGGTTCCGAACATGCGTGCAGACATCACCTGGACGGACACGGCCGCCGTATGGGGCGCCGCCGGGATTCCAGCGGCGGGCATTCCGGTGACGGCCATCGTGACGCTGGCCGTGTGCGCGGTGGCGACGCTCGCGGTCGGCTGGCGGACCAGGGCGCGCGCGGTGCGCCAGGAGCACGCCCGCCGGGCGACCCAGGACCTCATCGCCGCCGTCGGCGACCTGCGCGCCGATCTCAAGGCGGCCGGCACGAGCGCCGAACGCGGACTCGCCGTCGCGCGGTGGCGTTCGCGGTGGATGCTCGGCGCCGCCCTGCTCGACCTCGTGGACCCCGGCTACGCCGACGCCGTGCGGGTCAAGGGCCGCCGGCTGTACGCCGATCTCATGGCCGCGGGGAAGGACGCCCCGCCGCGCGGGCTGCCGCGTACGAACATCGTCAGGGAGCTGGCCGCCCACCGCGCCCGCCGCATCCGCCCCACGGCCCGCCCACTCGTCCCGCGCTGACCGAAACGTCAGAGAACGCAACCGTTCCCGCCCCGCGCTCGAAGAGAAGAGCAGCAGGACACGGTCAGCGAGAGCGGGGCGCCGAGCGCAGCACGGCGAGCTCCTCGTTCATGGCGTCGAGGAAGGCGGCCACGGTGCGGAGCTCGTCGGGGTTGAAGCGGGCCAGCGCGTTGCCGGTGCTGCGCCCGAGCGGCCGGAAGAACGCGGCGGCGAACTCCTGCGCGGTGGCGAGGTAGTGCAGGTGGACCACGCGGCGGTCGTGCGCGTCGCGCACGCGGCGGATGTGCCCGGCCCGCTCCAGCCGGTCGAGGCAGGCCGTGACGGCGCCGGAGGTGATGTTGAGCTCGTCGCGCAGCCGGCTCGGGGTGATCGGCGTCGGCGCGTCGTAGATCATGATGAGCGCCTGGACGTCGGTCGTGTGCAGCCCGTGCTCGTTGGCGAACTCGTGGGCGATGCGGTTGAACTCGGCCGTCATGCGGCGCAGCCGCGCCGCGAACGCCTGGAGCCCGAGCTCCTCGCCGTCGCCCCCCTCGGTGTCGCCGTTCATGTCCCCATGCTACATTAACTCGATAATTGAGAGACTTAGTTATTGAGTTATCGCTCGTGACGGAGAGGTGATCGCCATGGCGCGGCGACATGTCCGCTGGCTCGTCCCGGCGCTGCTGGTGCTGGTGTGGCTGGCGGTGGGCGGCGGCCTCGGGCCGTTCGCCGGCAAGCTGGGCGAGGTGTCCACGAACGACCAGGCCGCGTTCCTGCCCCAGAGCGCGGAGTCCACGCGGGTGCTGGAGGAGCAGGAGAAGTTCCGGCAGGGCGAGGCGCAGCCGGTCATCGTGGTCTGGACGGCCGACGGCGGCGACGCCACCCTCACCGAGGCGCAGCAGGCCGCCGCCACCAAGGCGATCACCGCGCTGAACGGCGCGCGCGACGTCGTCGGCACGCCCTCCCCCGCCTTCCCCTCCGACGACAGGCGCGCCCTGCAGGGCGTCGTCCAGCTCAACCCCGAGCTCGCGAGCTCCGAGCTCCGCGACGCCCTCGACCGGATCGGCGACGCCGTGGCCGTGGACGGGCTGAAGGCGCAGCTCGCCGGGCCCGCAGCCTCCCGCGCCGACCTGGCCGGCGCCTTCGCCGGCATCGACGGTCTGCTGCTCCTGGTGGCGCTGGTGACCGTGCTGGTCATCCTGCTCGCGGTGTACCGGAGCGTGCTGCTGCCGCTGGTCATCATCGTCGGCGCGGTCTTCGCGCTCGGCCTGGCCTGCGCCGTCGTGTACGTCCTGGCCGACCGCGACATCGTCCGCGTCGACGGCCAGGTCCAGGGCATCCTGTCCATCCTGGTGATCGGCGCGGCCACCGACTACGCGCTGCTGCTGACCGCCCGCTTCCGCGAGGAGCTGGCCGCCGGCCGCGACCGGTACGCCGCCGGCCGGGTGGCGCTGCGGCGCTCGGTCGAGCCGATCCTCGCCAGCGCCGCCACCGTGGCCCTGGGCCTGCTGGCCCTGCTGCTCAGCAACCTGACCAACAACAAGGCCCTCGGCCCGGTCGGCGCGATCGGCATCGCCTGCGCCGCGCTCAGCGCCCTCACGTTCCTGCCCGCCGCCCTCGTCCTGCTCGGCCGGGCCGCACTGTGGCCGGCCAGGCCGCGCTCGGCGGAGGCAGGGGCGAGCGGGATCTGGAGCCGCGTCGCCGGCTGGGTGGACCGCCGCCCGCGCCGGCTCTGGGTCGCCACCGTCCTGCCTCTGGCCGCGCTCGCCCTGCTCGCGCCGCAGCTGGAGGCGCGGGGCGTGCCCCTCGACGAGACCTTCGTCGGCGAGACCCCCTCGGTGGCCGCCCAGGCGACGCTCAGCGAGCACTTCCCCGGCGGCTCGGGCCAGCCGGCCGTCATCGTCGCCCCGGCCGAGCGGGTGAAGGACGTGGTGGCCGCGGCCGAGGCCGTCAGGGGCGTCTCGGAGGCGGCGCCGGTCAGCGCGGACCGCCGGCCGGGCGGCGCCCCCACGGTCGTGGACGGCAAGGTGCTCGTGGAGGCCACGCTGCGCGACGCGCCGGACAGCGACGCCGCCCTGGACACCGTCGCCCGCCTGCGCGCCGCCCTCGACCGCGAGCAGGGCACCCTCGTCGGCGGCTACAGCGCTCAGCGCCTGGACACCACCGACACCGCGCGGGAGGACACGCTGGTCATCGTCCCGGTGGTGCTGGTGATCATCCTGCTCATCCTGGTCCTCCTGCTGCGCTCGCTGGTGATGCCGCTGCTCCTGGTGGCCACGGTGGCGCTGAACTTCCTGGCCACGCTCGGCGTCTCGGCGCTGGTCTTCACGCACCTGTTCGGCTTCACCGGCAGCGACGCCTCCGTCCCGCTGTACGGGTTCGTCTTCCTGGTCGCGCTGGGCGTGGACTACAACATCTTCCTCATGTCCCGCGTACGCGAGGAGACCGGGCTGCACGGGCCGCGGGAGGGCGTGCTGCGCGGGCTGGTCACCACCGGCGGGGTGATCACCTCGGCGGGCGTGGTGCTGGCCGCCACCTTCGCCGCGCTGGTGGTGATCCCGCTGTCCTTCCTGGTGCAGATCGCGTTCATCGTCGCGTTCGGCGTGCTGCTCGACACCCTGGTGGTGCGGTCGCTGCTGGTCCCCGCGCTGGTGCGGGAGCTCGGCGGCCGGGCCTGGTGGCCGAGCCGCCTCGGCCGCCTGGCGGACGCCGGGGCCGGCGATGCGGCGAAGGTGCCCGCCCTGGCCCGCTCCGACGACCAGCACCAACCCGGAGACGCCTGACCGCCCCGCCCTCCCGTTGCCGAAGCAGGCCGAACAGAAGCAGACTCAGCAGGGTGCCTCTGATCCCTGAGTCCATCCCCCGGGCCCCGTCCACACCGGCACCGCCGCAGAAGTCCGGACGTTCACGCATGGCTCGCCGGAGCGGCTGCCTGGCCTTGCTCCTGGTGCCGCTCCTGCTGCTCGCGGCGCGCGTCATGGTGCCGGTGTGGATCAATGACCAACGGCTGGCGCGGATGGTGGACCGCATCCGGGAGTATCCGCTGCCACCCGGGACAGGCTTCGGGTACTTCGACCCGCAGGTCGAGGTGAGCGGCGACTCCGGCGACTGCCTGTACACCATCCGCTTCGAGCTCTTCACCGAGCGGCGCGTCCAGGAAGTGCTGGACCACTACCGCCAGGCGAGGATCGAAGACCCCGACGGAGACCTCGGCGACTACGAGGTGGCGGCCTTCACGCTGTTCGACGAGCCCGGGGCCTCTGTGGACGGCACCTCCGGCACCAGCTCAGTGATCATCCATCTGGACGGCATGTACGACGACGACGGCTGGGCGGACAGGCGCTGCGACTGACGCGGCGGAGCCTCTGATTTCGCCAATGGTGTCTCTTCAGGGGCGGGGGCGTCCCTATGCTCCCGTTCCATGAGCATCTCGGGCGCGGAGAGCGCGCCGTACCTCGCCGCCACGCCGATCCTCGACCACGACCATCCGCGGGTGCTCGCGCTCGCCGCCGAGGCCCGCGCGGGCGGGGCGGCGGGACGGGGCCTGCTGGTCGCCGCGCACCGGCTCATCGCCGCCCGGGTACGGCCCGTGTACGCCCTGGACGACGAGCAGCCGGCGTCCCGCACCCTGCGCCGCGCCCGGGGGTCGTGCAGCCAGCGCCTGGCGGTGCTGGAGGCCGTCTCCCGGGCCTGCGGCATCCCCACCCGGGTCAGGGGCCTGCTGGTGGACGGCCGCTTCTGGCACGCCCGCTTCCCGCTGCTGCGCCCGGTGGTCCCCGACCTGGTGGTGCTGGCCTGGCCGGAGTTCCGGCCGGCGGACGGCTGGCTGCCGGTCTCGGAGCTCTACGGCGACCTCGACACGCTGCGGGAGGCCGCGCCGTTCACCAACACGGGCGCGGAGACGTTGTTCGACGCCGTGGCGCGCACCGCCGTGGACTGGGACGGCGGCGGCTGCGCGGCCTGCGACCTGTCCGGGCACGTACAGGCCGACCTCGGCCGGTACGTCTCACGGGACGCGCTGTTCCTGGAGCACGGGCAGACGGTGTGCCGGCCGGTCCGGTTCGCCGTTGACCCGGTCATGAGCCGGTACGCCGCTTCCGCCGGGAAAGCGAACTAGATTCGTCTCATGGACGTGCGCCGGATCGCGGTCGTCGGCTACGACGGCGCCGAGCTGATCGACATCGCCTGCGTCACCACGAGCCTCGGCATGGTCAGCGAGTACGGGCGCGCCCGCGTCCCGTACCGCACCGTGCTGCTGACGCCGGGTGGGCGCCCGATCAGCCTGCCCACCGGGCTGAGCCTGCAGGGCGGCCAACCGCTGGAGCGCGTCACCGGCCCGTTCGACACCGTGCTCGTCTCCGGCGGGCTCGGGCACGAGAAGGCCGCGGGCAACCCGCTGATCGTCGCCCACGTACGCCGGCTGGCCCGCGAGAGCCGCCGCATCGCCTCCATCTGCACCGGCGCGGGCATCCTGGCCGCCGCCGGCCTGCTGGAGGGGCGGCGCGTCACCACCCACTGGCGCTACGCCACCGAGCTGGCCGCCCGGCACCCCGAGGTGACCGTGGACGCCGACCCCATCTACATCCGGGACGGCAACGTCATCACCTCCGCCGGGGTGACCAGCGCGCTGGACCTGTCGATCGCGCTGATCGAGGAGGACCACGGCGCCGAGATGGCCCGGCTGATCGCCCGCCACCTGGTGATCTACCTGCAGCGGCCCGGCAACCAGGCGCAGATGAGCATCTTCACCGCCGCCCCGCCGCCCGGCAACGACGTGGTGCGCGGCGTGGTCGAGCACGTGCTCGCCGGGCTGGACGGCGACCTGTCCGCCGCCGCGCTCGCCGCCCGCGCGGGGATCAGCGTCCGGCACCTGACCCGGCTGTTCCTCGCCCACCTCGGCCGCACGCCCGGGCAGTACGTCAGGCACGCCCGCCTGGAGGCCGCCGCCCACCTGCTGGCCGGCACGTCCCTGCCGATGCCGGCCGTCGCGGCCCGCTGCGGCTTCGGCTCCGCCGAGACCCTCCGGCAGGCGTTCACCACCAGGTATGGCATCGCGCCGTCCCGCTACCGCCAGGTCCACGGAGGCCAGTGAGCGGCCGGTGAGCGGTCAGCGGCGGCCGTACTTCTTGTGGACGGCCTGCTTGCTGACCCCGATCGCGTCGGCGATCTGCGACCAGGCGAGCCCGGCGACGCGGGCCCGGCGGACCTGGCCGGCCTCCAGGCGTTCGAGCTCGCGGCGCAGCGCGGTGGTGGCCCGCAGGGCCAGCAGGGGGTCGTCGTCCTGCGTCTGCCGCATCAGGGTCGCCAGGTCGTCGGTCATGTCCTAACGGTAGTCCAGGCCGGTCGTCACCGGGACTCGGCGACCAGCCGTACGCCGAGGCCGATGAGCACAATGCCGGAGATCTGCTCCAGGCGGCGGCGCACCGCCGGCCGGCCGAGCCAGTCGGCGGCCCTGGCGACGGCCCAGATGAGCAGGCCGTACCAGAGCAGGTCGATGAGCACCCACACGACGGCGAGGGTGACGAGGGTGGCGGGCCCGGCCTGCCCGGCGGGGACGAACTGCGGCAGGAACGACAGCGCGAACACCGCCGCCTTGGGGTTGGCCAGGCAGGTGCCGAGCCCGGCGAGGTAGGCGGCCCGCCGTCCTGGGGCGGTGGCGACCTCGGGGGCCGGGGCGCCCTTGCGCGCCTGGCGGAGGGCCTGCACGCCCATCACGACCAGGACGACCGCGCCGGCGACGCGCATGACGTCGTACGCGAGCTGGGAGGCGACGAGCAGCGCCGACAGCCCGAACGCGGCGGCGAGGCCCCACAGCAGGATGCCGGTCTCGTTGCCGAGGGTGGCCGCCAGGCCGCCGCCGCGGCCGGAGCGGATGGTCTGGCGCAGGATGATGGCGGTGCTGACGCCGGGGACCATGGCGACCAGGACGCACGCGCCGGCGAACGCGAGAAGATACATGGCGGGCATCGTGACAGACCAGGGAGGCCGCACGCCGCCCCTTTTTACGCGGTCCCGTCAGCCGTAGAGCTTGTGCAGCTCGGCCACGGCCTCGCGCATGAGGGCCCGCAGCTCGGGCGGCTCCAGCACCTCGACGTCGGCGCCCATGCGCAGCAGCAGCCAGCGCGCGTGCGTGATCGACTCGACCGGCAGGGTGAGCGTGAGCCAGCCCTCCGGGTCGGGCTCGCCGGCGGCGGCCAGCGCGGCCTCGACGACGTCCCGGCCCAGGGTGAACGCCAGCAGCTCCCCCCGCCCGGGCGCGAGCTTGACCACGCACTCGGCGGTGTACATCCGCTCGCGGAACTCCTTGGCGTAACCGGTCCAGAACGCGGCCAGCTCGAAGCCCTCGGGCCGCTGGAAGTGCCCGGGCAGCGTCTCCAGGGTCAGCACCCGTGCCACCCGGTAGGTGCGGGGCGAGCCGCCCGGCGGCGCGGCCACGAGATACCAGGAGCCGCCCTTGAGCACCAGCCCGTAGGGGTGGACCACCCGGTCGACCTCCTTCTGCCCCCACCGCCGGTAGGTGATGTGGATCGGCCGCTGGTCCCACACCGCCTCGGCGACCTCGCCGAGGTGCGGCACGTCGTCGCCGGAGCGGTACCAGCTCGGCACGTCCAGCAGGAACCGCTCGCGCATCCGTGAGGCGTGCGAGCGCGGCTCGGGCGGCAGCGCGGCGAGGAGTTTCAGCTCGGCGGTGGCGACCACGTCGGCCAGCCCGAGCTCGGCGGCCGGTCCCGGCAGCCCGGCCAGGAACAGCGAGGACGCCTCCTCGGCGGTCAGCCCGTTGAGCCGGGTGCGGTAGCCGTCGAGGAGCTGGTAGCCGCCCGCCGGGCCGCGGTCGGCGTAGACCGGCACGCCGGCCGCCGACAGCGCCTCGACGTCGCGGTAGACGGTGCGGACCGAGACCTCCAGCTCGGCGGCGAGCTCGGGCGCGGTCATCCGGCCCCGCGTCTGCAGGAGCAGGAGCAGCGAGAGCAACCGGCTGGCACGCACCTTTCCATTGTATTGCCGCGCCCTTGCCGCGTTCAGAGGGAAAAGGTCAGCCGGCGAACTGCTGCCAGGCGAGCCTGACCACCATGGCGACCACCACGCACAGCAGCACCACCCGGACGAAGGCCGCGCCGCGCCTGATCGCCATCCGCGCGCCGAGCTGGGCGCCGGCGACGTTGCACACCGCCATGCCGAGCCCCAGCGCCCACTGCACGTGCCCCTGCACGCCGAAGACGAGGAGCGCGCCGACGTTCGTCCCCACGTTGATGATCTTCGCGGAGGCCGACGCGGAGACGAAGTCCAGCCCGAGGATGGTGGTGAAGGCGATGATGAGGAACGTTCCGGTGCCCGGCCCCATGATCCCGTCGTAGAAGGCGATCCCCACGCCGGCCACCGCGACGGCGGCCACGACCCGCCGGTCGGTCCGTAACCGCGGCTGCGGCAGGGCGCCGAGCGAGGGCCGCAGCGTCACGAACGCGGCCACGCCGAGCAGCACCACCATCACGGCCGGGCGCAGCACCTCGGTGGAGATCGCGGCGGCGGCCCAGGCGCCGAGTCCCGCGCTCAGCACCGCCAGCCCGGCTCCGGGCAGCGCCACCTGCCGGTCCACCTTGGTCGAGCGGGAGTAGGCCACGGCCGCCGAGGCGGTGCCGAACACCGACGACAGCTTGTTGGTCGCCATCGCCTCCACGGGCGGCAGCCCCGTGATCATGATGGCGGGCAGTTGCACCAGCCCGCCCCCGCCCACGACGGCGTCGATCCAGCCGGCGGCCGCCGCCGCGGCCAGCAGCACCAGGACCTGCTCCAGCGGCACGCGCCACTCCCCCGATTTCCCCCGAGAAACCCCAAGAGTGTACAAGCGCCACTTCAGGTGATGGCGGAGGGGCCCGGACGGGCCCCTCCGGGGATCAGCCGGCGGCCAGGGCGTGGAGCAGGCCCGCGGTCAGCGCGGACCGTTCCAGCATTCCGGCGACGCTCACGTGCTCGTGACGGGCGTGGGCCCCGTCGCCCACCGCGCCGAGCCCGTCCAGGACGGGCACGCCGAGCGCGGCGGCGAAGTTGCCGTCGCTGGCCCCGCCCACCGCGCACTCCCGCAGCTCGATCCCCATCCCGGCGGCCACCTCGCGGGCCAGGCCGAACAGCCGGGCGGTGCCGGGGCCGCGCTCCATCACCGGCCGGTTCCAGCCGCCCCGCAGCTCGAACGAGGCCCGCTCGTCGTGAGGCCGCAGCGCGGCGAGCGCCGCCCCGATCCGGTCCGCCTCGGCCTGGCTGGCCACCCGTACGTCCACCTCCGCGTGGGCCGCGCCGGCGACCACGTTGGAGCCGGTGCCGCCCGACACGACACCGACGTTGAGCGTGGTGCCGGCGTCGGGGTCGGCGAGGTCGTGCAGGTGGCGCACGACCCTGGCCAGCTCGTCGATGGCGCTCGCGCCCTTGGCCGGTTCGAGCCCGGCGTGCGCCTCGACGCCGGTGATGGAGAGGTGAAAGATGCCGACGCCCTTGCGCGCGGTCTTGAGCGCCCCGTCCGCGCTCGCCTCGAAGACGAGCACCGCGCCGGCGTTCTTGGCGGACTCCTCGATGAGCGGGCGCGACAGGGGGCTGCCGATCTCCTCGTCACCGTTGAGCAGCAGCCGCACCGGCGGGCGCGGCAGCCCGGCGGCGTCCAGCGCGCGCAGCGCCCACACGAGCTGGACCAGGCCGGCCTTCATGTCGAACGCGCCTGGGCCGGTCGCGAGGTCGCCGTCCACGGTGAACGGCCAGCCGGCCAGCGTCCCCGCGGGCCAGACCGTGTCGTAGTGGGCCAGCAACAGCACCGGCGCCTCGCCGTGGCCCAGGTAGTCGTTGACGCGGGCGTCGCCGTACACGGCCGGCTCGCCGCGTCCCCCGGCCCCGCCGTACGCGCCGCCGTCCAGCTTCTGGGTGGCCGACGGCGGCCCGAGCCGCTCCTCCAGCCAGCCGTCGAGCCAGCGCAGGCCCGCGTCGAGCAGCGCCTTGTCGTTGCTGGGCGTCTCCAGCGACACGTACGCGGCCAGGTCGGCGATCAGTTCCTCGCGATGAGCGCCGATCCAGTCGCGCAGCTCCACCGCGACGCCCTCCTGGTCGCTCTCCTCGTTCGCCGCCTCGTTCTGCGTGGTCATCAGGCGTCCTCCAGCGCGGCGAGGTGCTCCTCGCCCATCGGCGCGCGTCCGGCCTCGACGTCGGCCAGGCGGGCGAGCACGCCGCGCAGCAGCGGCGTGTCCACCTGCCCGGCCTCTGCCTCGGCCAGGACGGCACGGTAGTGGTCGTGAACCTCGACGGGACGGTGGCGGACGGCGATGTCGCGCCAGATGCCGCTGCGGTCCTTCGGCTGCGTGCGCAGCCATGCCGTCAGACGGTCCGTCGCCTCTTCACGTACCCGCTCGGGGGCCTCCGGAAGATAGGCGGCGGGCTCGAACGCGTCGAACGGCTCCAGCCGCAGCCCCAGCCGCCCGGCCACGGCGAACACCTCGGCCACCAACGCGTGCATCAGCGGCCGGTGCCGGTCGATGAGGTCGGCCATGGGGGCGTCGGCCAGCGCGGTCGCGGTCAGCATGGCGCCGAAGCCGAGCTTGGACCACAGGTGGCCGAGGACGTTGCCGGTCGCCTTGGCGCCGAGCGGCGCCAGGTCGGCCACCAGGTGGTCGACGCGGGGGCTCGCCGAGCCGTCCAGCTCGCCGATGACGAACGCCCCCGGGCCGCCGTCGCGGATCACGCCCGGCTCGACCACGTCGGCGAACAGGTTGACGAACGCGCCGATCACCCGTTCCCGACCGACGTGCTCGGCGATGAGCGGCTCGTTGAGCCCGTTCTGGACCGAGACGACGTAGCCGCCGGGGGCCAGGCGGGGCGCGATCCAGGCGGCGGCGGTCGCCGTGGCCTGGGCCTTGACGCACAGCAAGACTTTCGTCAGCGGCCCTGACACCTCCTCGAGGGTGGCCGCGTCCACCTCGGCCCGCTCGTCGCCGCCGGCCCGGCGCAGCACCAGGCCGCGCTCGCGGACGGCGGCCACGTGCGCGGCGTCGGCGTCCACGAGCCGCACCCGGTGCCCGCCCCTCGCCAGGTGGAAGGCGATGGTGCCGCCGATGGCGCCGCCGCCCACGACTGTGTAGCTCATGCTTGTTGTACCTCGCTCGTTCCCGTCCAGTGCAGGGGCAGGGCGGTCGTGCCGGCCGCGGCCCCTCCGTCGACGCGCAGCACCGCGCCGGTCACCCATTCCGCCTCCGGCCCGGCCAGCCAGCGCACCGCCCGCGCCACGTCGGGCGGCAGGCCGCGGCGGCCGAGGGGGTTGGCCGAGACGGCCGCGGCGTACTCCTCGGTGACCGGGTTGGCGGCGCTGTCCACCGTGACGAAGCCGGGGCTGACCGCGTTGACGCGCACGCCGAGCGGGCCGAGCTCGACGGCGGCGGCCTTGGTCAGCATCTCCAGCGCCGCCTTGGAGGTGCAGTAGTGCGCCGCGCCTGGGCGGGCGCGCAGCGCGGCCCCGGAGGCGATGTTGACCACCGACCCGGTACGGCCGCTCGCCGCGCAGGCCCGCCCGAACGCCGCCGTGATCAGCATGGGGGCGCGCACGTTGACGTGCTGCACGCGGTCCCACTGCGCGGCGGTCATCTCAAGGAACGGCGTCGCCGGGTAGATGCCGGCCGCGTTGACCACGACGTCGACCGGCCCGTACGCCTCCCAGGCCCGCCCGACCAGCGCCTCGGCGGCGCCCGCGTCGGCAAGGTCGGCGGCGAGCACCGCGGCGCCGGTGCGCCGGGCCAGCTCCGCCAGCGGTTCGGGGCGCAGGTCGGCGGCGGTCACGCGGGCCTGCCCGGCGTACAGCTCGCAGATCGCGGCCCCGATGCCGCCGGCCGCCCCGGTCACCAGGATGTGCCGGCTCATGTCAGCTCCTTGCCCTTGGTCTCCGGCATCGTGGCGTAGACGGCGACGCCGACCAGCGCGGCGGCGGCCACGTACAGCCAGACCTGGTCGCGGTGGCCGTTGGAGGCCATCCAGGTCGTGACGTAGGGGGCGGTGCCGCCGAAGATCGCCACCGACAGCGCGTACGGCAGCCCGATCCCGGTGGTGCGCACCTCGGCGGGGAACTGCTCGGCCATGATCACCGCGCAGTTGGCGGAGTAGCCGACGATGAGCACCATGCCGACGATCTCGATGGCGAGCAGCGAGCCGAACCCGCCGTCGAGGAACTGGAACGCCGGCCAGGCCAGCACCAGGAACCCGATCGCGAAGGCGAGCATCGTGGGCTTGCGCCCGATCCGGTCCGACAGCAGCCCGCCGAACGGCAGCAGCACCAGGAAGACCACCACCGCGATGGTGTTGGCGAGCAGCGCCCGGCTGAGCGGGATGCCGGTGGCGACGTGGGCGTAGGTGGGCATGTAGCTGACCCAGATGTAGTAGATCAGCGTCCCCGCCACGGTCACCCCGGCCACGCGCAGCGCGGCGCGCGGGTGGTCGCGGAGCATCGCGAGCAGCGGGTTGGCCCGGGTGCGGCCGGAGGAGGCGGCCTTGGCGAACGCCTCCGTCTCCGGGACCGAGACCCGCAGCCAGAGCCCGACCAGGCCGAGCAGCCCGCCGAGGCCGAAGGCGACCCGCCAGCCCCAGCTGTGCAGCGCCGCCTCGTCGAGGGTGGAGGTGAGCACGAAGCCGAGCGCGGAGGCGATGAGCACGCCGCCGCCGACGGACACCTGCTGCCAGGACCCGGCGAAGGCGCGCCGGCCGGACGCGGCCGACTCGATCAGGAACGCCGAGGAGGTGCCGAACTCGCCGCCCGCCGAGAAGCCCTGCACCAGGCGGGCGAGGACCAGCACGATCGGGGCGGCGATGCCGATGGTCTCGTAGCCGGGGCAGATCGCGATGACGAACGAGGCGCCCGCCATGAGCGAGATCGTCAGCGTCAGGCCCTTCTTGCGGCCGTGCCGGTCGCCGTACGCGCCGAGCACGGCCCCGCCGATCGGCCGCATGAGGAAGCCGACGGCGAAGACGGCCAGCGTGGACAGCAGCGCGGCGGTCTCGTCGCCGGTGGGGAAGAACTTCGCGGAGAACACCGACGCGAACGTGGTGTAGATCGCCCAGTCCACCCATTCGACGGTGTTGCCGATGGCGCCGGCCACGATCGCCTTGCGCTGCGCGGGGCTCAGCCGGGTGGACGGGGCGGCGCTGGTGGGGGTGGTGGTGCTCATCGGGCGTGCTTCCAGACGTGCTCGGCGACCTGGGCGTGGGTGGCGTACCAGATGCCCTGGTGGGCGGCGATGTGGTCGAGCAGCTCGGCCAGCGCCGCCATGCGCGAGCGGTGGCCGATGATGTGGGGGTGCAGGGTGAGCTGGAACAGCCCGCCCTCGGCGTAGGCGGCGTCGAACTCGTCACGCCAGATGCCGGCCACCTGGCGCGGCGGCGTGTACGGCCGCAGCGCCGCGTAGCGGTCCATCATCAGGTAGGGGGCGTCGTCCCTGATCCACTCCACCGGGATCTCGACGACGCCGGTGGGCTCGCCGTCGGCCAGCAGCTCGTACGGCTCGTCGTCGGCCATGAGCGAGGAGTCGTAGCGCAGGCCCAGCTCGCGGGTGATGGCCAGGGTGTGGTCGGAGAAGTCCCAGGACGGGGTGCGGATGCCGACCGGGCGGGTGCCCGACAGCTTCTCCAAAGTGTCGGCGGCGCGCAGCGCCAGCTCACGCTCGTCGGCGGCGCTGAGCAGCATGTTGCGCTCGTGGATCCAGCCGTGCATGGCGACCTCGTGGCCGGCGGCGACGTAGTCGCGCACCTCGCCGGGGTGCAGCAGCGCGGAGACGGCCGGCATGAAGAACGAGGCCGGGATGCCGTGCCGCTCCAGCAGGCGCAGCACGCGCGGGGCGCCGACGCGGGCGCCGTACTCGCCCTGGGAGAGCTTGCCCGGCCGGGTCTCGCCGTCGCGCAGCGGGATCGTCTCGTGGTCGGAGTCGAAGGACAGGGCGACGGCGGCGCGGGCGCCGCCGGGCCACGACCCGGGGCGCAGGCTGCGTCCGGCGCGCACCCGCGCGACGTGGCCGCGCCAGGTCTGCTCGTCCCACTGCCAGGGCTGCGGGGTGTCGGGGGCCGGGGCGTCGGGGGTTGCGGTCATGCGGGGTTCTCCGTTGATCGTGCGGCGGGCGTGGGGGCCCAGGCGCGTTTGAGCGTGGTGAGCTGGAGGGTGACGTCGGCGGCGCGCAGGCCGGGCAGGGAGCCGACGTCGTCGGTGAGGTAGCGGAACAGGGCGCCGTAGTGGCGCAGCGCGACCTGGGCGGCCAGGTTGAAGCGGCCGGTGGTGGCCGACAGGTAGCGGGTGCCGGGGTGGGCGGCGAGCTGCCGGCCGGCGCGTTCCAGCAGGCCGGGCTCGACCTCCAGCCAGAGCATGAACTCCAGCGCGTAGCCGAGCACCTCGGGCTCGGTGAGGGTGCGGAAGCGCAGGCAGCCGCGGCGCACCAGCGACTCCACGCGCCGCTTGACGGTGGACTCGCTGCTGCCGGCGACCTTGGCCAGCGCCTTGTAAGGCAGGCGGCCGTCCTCGCCGAGCGCCTGGACGATGACCTGCTCCAGCTCGTCCAGGCGGTCCGGCGGGCCCTCGCCGAAGAAGTCCTCGAACGGCGGCTCGGCCGCGTCGCGCAGCTCGGCGGTGGCCGCCTCGTCCAGGACGCCGGGGTTCCAGTCGTGGTTGGAGACGAACGTGCGCATGACGGCGTGCGTCTCGCTCTCGCTGACCCGGTCGCCGCCCCCGGGCACGTCGGCGATCATCACCCTGCCGATGGCGGCGTGCGTGGGCACCACGAACTCGGCCACGCAGTCGGCGCTGCCCGACACGACCGCCACGAACCTGGCCTCGGGGCGGGCCGCGATCGCCGCCGCCACGTCGTACGTGGTGCCGGGGCGGCAGCGGATGCGGCTGAGCACCGGGACGCCGAGGCCGCAGCGCAGCACGTCGACGACGCCGATGACGCGCAGGAGGCCGCGCTCGCCGAGGGCGGCGGCGCGGCGCACGACGGTGGACTCGCTCGCGCCCACGAGCCGCGCGACCAGGCTCCAGGGGGCCCGGCCGTTGAGCTGGAGTGCGGCGGCTATGGCCCGGTCCAGCTCGTCGACTTCGACGTCATCTTGCATGGAGACCATGCTCACTGACGGAATCCCCCGAGCGCAAGTAAAGAAATGACGCTATCCCCCTCACGGAGGCCCGGACATGGCGAAGGCGGCGCGCCGTGGGGGCGCGCCGCCTTGAGCGGATGGTCGGGGATCAGCGGGTGGGGGCGAGGACCCGCTTCCTGGAGGCGTAGATGTCGTCCACCAGCCGGTAGGTCCGCGCCTGCTCGGCCGTGAAGATCCGGTCGCGCTCGATGTCCTTGCGGATCTCCAGCGGCGACCGGCCCGTGTGCCTGGCCAGGATCTCCTCCTGCTGGTCGCGCATCCGCAGGATCTCCCTGGCGTGGATCTCCAGGTCGCTGCCCTGCCCGCGCCCGCCCTCGGTGTGCGGCTCGTGCAGCAGCACCCGCGCGTGCGGCAGCGCGGCCCGTTTGCCCGGCGCGCCGGCCGCCAGCAGCACGGCCGCCGCCGAGGCCGCCTCGCCGATGCAGACGGTGTGGATCTCCGGCCGGACGAACTGCATCGTGTCGTAGATGGCGCTCATCGCCGTGAACGACCCGCCGGGCGAGTTGATGTAGATGCTGATGTCCTGGTCGGGATCGATCGACTCCAGCGTCAGCAGCTGCGCCATCACGTCGTTGGCCAAGGTGTCGTCGATCGGCGCCCCCAGGAAGACCACCCGGTCCTCGAACAGCTTGTTGTACGGGTTGAGCTCCTTGATGCCGTAGGAGGTGCGCTCGGTGAACGACGGCAGCACGTAACGCCCGCTCATCTTCAGTTCATCCCTTCGGCGATGTGGTCGACGAAGCCGTACTCCAGGGCCTCCTGGGCGGTGAACCACCGGTCGCGGTCCGAATCGGCCTGGATGCGCTCCAGCGGCTGGCCGGTGTGCCGGGCGATGATCTCGGCCATCCGCCGCTTGGTGAAGCGCATGTTCTCGGCCTGGATCTGGATGTCGCTGGCCGAGCCGCCGATGCCCCCGAGCGGCTGGTGCATGACCACGCGGGAGTTGGGCATCGCGTAACGCTTGCCCTTGGCGCCCGCGCACAGGAGCACCTGTCCCATCGACGCGGCGAATCCCATAGCGACCGTCGCCACGTCGCACGGAATGAACTGCATCATGTCGTAGAGCGCCAGCCCGGCCTGCACGGAGCCGCCCGGGGAATTGATGTAGAGGGTGATGTCGCGTTTGGGGTCCTCGGCGGCCAGCAGAAGGAGCTCCCCGCAAAGCCGGTTGCAGATCTCATCGTCGACCTCCTGACCGAGAACGACGATGCGCTCCTTGAGCAGCCGCTGGCCGAGCTGGTCGGGCCAGGCCGCGTGCTTGGTCTCCGTCATGGGGGTCGCCTTCCTGGTGCGGTTGATCGCTGCGGAAAACGCTAGTCCCGGCCTTACCGAATAACGGAGATTTTTCGCTGGGGGCGCATTTCTCTAAAAGCGCATTCCACCCTCGGCGAATTCAGCTCGACATTCTTTCGCCAATGTGCGAGGCCCCCGGGAAACGCCGGTCAGCGCACGCCGCCGCGCCGCATCAGCTCGGCGGCCGGGAGCAGGGTCGCCTCCGCCGCCGTCAGCCCCGCGGCCTCCAGCGCGCGGTCCACCAGCCGCAGCCCCACCGCGTAGCCGGCCATGTCGGGAACGCCGCGCGGCTCCTGACCGAAGGCCCGCATCGCGCCGTCGCCCAGCACGTACGCCGGCGTGTGCCGCATCCCCTGCAGGTCGAAGTCCTTCATGATCAGCTCGTACGCCCGGTCGAACTCCTCCCCGGTCACCATCGCCGACCACGGCCCCATCGCCTCCGGCCCGGACAGCTCCCGCACGAACGCCTCGGCCAGCCCCTCCGCCACCACGTGCTCCCCCACGGTCACCGTCACCGGGTTCCACTCCACGTTCGTGAAGCGCACGTTGTGGTGGAACTCGTGCACCGCGCAGTGCGCGATCCGCCCGATCACCTCCTCGCCCGGCCAGGCCAGCAGGAACAGCCAGCCGGGCGAGCCGCCCATGCCGTAGTAGCCGCCCGAGCGCCCCATCAGGTTCTCGTCGTCGGGGTTGCCGAGCACGAACATGACCTGCAGCGACTCGGGCTGCGCGGCCCCGCTCAGCCGCTCGGAGGCGCGCTCCAGCTCCCGCCGCACCTGGCCGAGCACGTCGGCCTCGATCATCCGCTCGACGGCGGGCAGGTAGCGCGGGTCCTCGGCGTCGACGCGGAAGCCGCCCGCCTGATGGTGGATGTCCACGATGTCGCCCGGCATCGGGATCGCCGAACGCATCGGCGCGAGCATCCCGGCCACCGCCGCCGGCCGCTCGTCCAGGGGCCGCCGCAGCAGGGCGGCCATCGTCGTCAGGGTGTCGTGCACGATGAACTCCATGACGGCGACGCTAGAACCTCACGTCACGTGAGGGTCAAACGCCTTAGAGCGGCGACTCCTCGCCGTTGTCGTCCCCGGGTGACCTGCCCGGCGTGAGCGGCCCGCTGCGCGTCGGCGACGGCGACAGCGACGGCGAGGGCCGCGGCTCGGTCGTCTCCGGCACGGGCGGCGGCGTCGGCACGAACACCGTCGGCGGCAACTGCCGCGGCTGCGGCTCGCTGTCGCTGCGCCCGAGCACCAGGAGCAGCAGCATCGCCGTCACCAGGGCCAGCAGCAGCGCCAGCGCCAGCGCCGCCATCAGCACCCGCCGCCGCGTCTCGGTCAGCGGCCGGCGCCGCGTCACCGGCCCCGGCAGCGCGGGCGCGCGGTCGGTCAGCCAGTACGGCACGAAGTCCGGCCCGTGCGCCTGCCCGATGAGCGTCCCGCCCACCATCACCGGGTTCAGGAACCACTCCGCGCCCGGCTCCCCCGGCACGTACGGCGCCGCCACCCACGGCGCGCTGCCCAGATCGCTGTCCAGCACCTCGGGCGCCCCGTCCAGCACGGCCGTCCGCTGCCGGCCCGCCCGCCCGAACCAGGGGCGTCGGCCCGACCGCTCGCCACCCGCGCCCCTGATCGCGGTGATGAACCGCTCGCGCGCCGCGGCGTCGAACGCGGCGCCTCTCGTCAGCACGGCCAGCGACACCGCACGCCCGTCGGACGCCTGGCCGAGGTACACGAAACCGGCCGGCGCCTGGTGCAGGCGCGCCTGCACCACGAAGGGCCCCAGGCGGGGCGGATCGCCGTACTGCAGCGGACTTGCCACGTTTGCCATGAAAGCACAGACGTGGCGTCGTGCACGTTTGCGGCGCGTTTGGTGGAATGGCGTCATGAGCGTCGCCGAAGAGTTGCCAGGCGGATCCGACGCGGCCCTGCTGCGTCAGAGTCTCGACGAGGTCCGGCGGGTCATCGTCGGACAGGAGCACATGGTCGAGAGACTCATCGTGGCCCTGCTCGCGCGCGGTCACTGCCTCCTGGAGGGAGTGCCCGGCGTCGCCAAGACCCTCGCCGCCTCCACCCTCGCCACCGTCGTGGGCGGCACGTTCGCCCGGATCCAGTTCACCCCCGACCTCGTGCCGAGCGACATCATCGGCACCCGCGTCTTCCACCCGTCGAACGAGAAGTTCGACGTCGAGCTCGGCCCCGTGTTCGTCAACTTCCTGCTCGCCGACGAGATCAACCGCGCCCCCGCCAAGGTCCAGTCCGCCCTGCTGGAGGTCATGGCCGAACGGCAGGTCACGCTGGCCGGCGTCACCCACCCGCTGCCCAGGCCGTTCATCGTGCTCGCCACCCAGAACCCCATCGAGTCCGAGGGCGTCTACCCGCTGCCCGAGGTGCAGCGCGACCGGTTCCTCTTCCGGGTCCGCGTCCCCCACCCCAGCGCCCACGAGGAGCTGGAGATCCTGCAGCGGATGAGCGTCACCCCGCCCCTCCCCGAGCGGGTGCTCGAACCCGACCGGCTGCTCGCCCTCCAGCAGGCCGCCGAGGAGGTCTCGGTCCACCAGCTCGTCGCCGACTACGTGGTACGCCTGGTCATGTCCACCCGCGCCCCCGCCGAGTACGGCCTGGCCGACCTCGCCGACACCATCGAGATCGGCGTCAGCCCCCGCGCCACCCTCGGCCTGGTCGCCGCCGGCCGCGCCATGGCCCTGCTCCGCGGGCGCGACTACCTGCTGCCCGACGACGTGCGCGACGTCGCCGTGGACGTCATGGCCCACCGCCTCATGCTCACCTTCGACGCCCTGGCCGACGGCGTCGACCCCGAACAGGTCGTCAAGCAGATCCTGCACGCCGTCCCCCCGCCCCTCGTCGTCTGGAACCAGAGCCGTTGAGCGCCTCGACCGCCGAGCAGGCGCTGCGCAAGCTGGAGCTCACCGTCACCCGGCGGCTCGACGGGCTGCTCCACGGCGCCCACCAGGGCCTGCTGCCCGGCGCCGGCAGCGAGGCCGGCGACAGCCGCGTCTACGTCCCCGGCGAGGACGACGTACGCCGCATGGACTGGAACGTCACCGCCCGCACCACCGTCCCCCACGTCCGCGACCTCATCGCCGACCGCGAGCTGGAGACCTGGGCGCTCGCCGACCTGTCCGCCAGCATGGACTTCGGCACCGCCGGCACCGACAAACGCGACCTGGTGATCTCCGCCGTCGGCGCGATCGGGTTCCTGTCCAGCCGCCTCGGCGACCGGTTCGGCGCGCTCGTCATGCACGACGAGTTCATCCACCGCATGCCCGCCCGTACCGGCAGGCCCGCGCTCTACGGCCTCCTGCACTCCCTCATGGACGCCCCGCGCGGTGAGCCCGTGCCCGACCCGCCCGACCTGGCCGAGGGCATCGAGGTGCTGGCCGCGACGCGCCGCCGGCGCGGGATGCGGCTGATCGTCTCCGACTTCCTCGACGCCCGCCCCGAGCTCGACCCCGACGCCGAACGCCCCTGGGAGCGCCCCGTCAGGAGGCTCGCCGCCCGCCACCAGGTCCTCGCCGTCGAGGTCATCGACCCCCGCGAGCTCGAACTGCCCGACGTCGGCCGGGTCGCGTTCGCCGACCCCGAGACCGGGAAAGTACGCGAGGTGCACCTGACGCCCAAAGTCCGGCAAGCCTACGCGGAAGCCGCGGAGTTGCAGCGCGAGGGCACCCGCCGGGCACTGCGCCGGGCCGGCATCGCCCACCTCGTGCTGCGCACCGACCGCGACTGGGTCTTCGACGTCGCGCAGTTCGTCCTGCGCCAGCGGCGCATGAGCCACGTGGCTCGCAAGGCCCACGGGAAGGTGACATGACGTTCCTCGCCCCCGCCTGGCTGTGGCTGTTCGTCCTCGTGGCGCTGCTGGTGGCCGGCTACGTCGTGGCCATGTTCGCCCGCCGCCGCTACACCGTGCGCTTCACCAACCTCGCCCTGCTCGACCTGGTCGCCCCCGCCGGCCCCGGCTGGCGCCGCCACGTCGCCCCCGCGCTCTTCCTCGTCATGATGTCCCTGCTGGTCGTCGGCGCCGCCAAACCCGCCGACCAGGTCCGCGTCCCCCGCGACCGCGCCACCATCATGATCGCCCTCGACGTGTCGCTGTCCATGGACGCCGACGACGTCCAGCCCAACCGCATCGCCGCCGCCAAGGCCGCCGCCCAGAACTTCGCCCGCGAGCTGCCCGACCGCTTCAACGTCGGCGTCGTCTCCTTCGCCCGCTCGGCCAACGTCGTCATCTCCCCAACCACCGACCACCAGGCCGTCATCACCGCCATCGGCACCCTCACCACCCGCCCCGGCACCGCCATCGGCGAGGCCGTCTTCAACGCACTCGACTCGCTGCGCTCCTTCGACCAGCAGGCCGCCACCGACCCGCCACCCGCCGCCATCGTCCTGCTCTCCGACGGCGACAACACCTCGGGCCGCTCGGTCAACGAGGCCATCGAGGCCGCCCAGCAGGCCCACGTGCCGGTCTCCACCATCGCGTACGGCACCCAGGAGGGCACCGTCGACATCGACGGCCGCCCGGTGAACGTCCCCGTCAACAAGCAGACCCTGCAGTCGCTGTCCGACGGCACCTCCGGCCGCGCCTACACCGCCGAGTCCGGCGCCGAGCTGCGCGACGTCTACGAGCAGATCGGCACCTCGCTCGGCTACAAGCTGGTCAACCAGGAGATCACCCAGTGGTTCATCGTGGCCGCGATCCTGGCCGGACTGCTGGTGGCGGGCGCGGCGGTCATGTTCGGTACCCGTATCCCGTAACGTTTCACCACGTGGCCCACTACTTCTCCGAGCGGCCGGGCGCCGCCAGCCGGCCGGGCACGGTCGATCTCGTCCTGCCCGACCTGCACCTGCGGCTGGAGACCGACAGCGGGGTGTTCTCCCCCGAGCGGGTCGACGTGGGCACGCGGGTGCTGCTGGAGAGCGTCCCGCCGCCGCCCCAGGAGGGCGACCTGCTCGACCTGGGCTGCGGCTACGGCCCGATCGCGCTGACCATGGCCTCCCGCGCGCCGCGGGCCACCGTGTGGGCCGTCGACGTCAACCGCCGCAGCGTGGAGCTGACCGGCCGCAACGCTCAAGCCGCGGGCCTTGACAAAGTAAGGTCTGTGCATGTGGACGAGGTGCCGGACGACGTCCGCTTCCGGGCGATCTGGTCCAACCCCGCCATCCGCATCGGCAAGCAGGCCCTGCACGACATGCTCACCAGGTGGCTCACCCGGCTGACGCCCGACGGCGTGGCCTACCTGGTCGTCCAGAAACACCTCGGCTCGGACTCCCTGCAGCGCTGGCTCGGCGAGCAGGGCTGGCACGCCTCCCGCGAGGCCAGCCGGGCCGCCTACCGCATACTGAAGGTGACCCGATGAGAAGGCAGCTGCGCCCCACCGACGTCAAGCGGCTCAACCGCACCTGGCGCAGGAACACCGGCAACCGGCTGGGGATGATCCTGGAGTCGGTCACCGGCCCGTTCAACGTCGGCTCCATCTTCCGCAGCGCGGCCGCGTTCGGCGTCGACGAGATCTGGCTGGCCGGCAACGCCACCCCGCCCACCAACCCCAAGGCGGGCAAGACCGCGCTGGGCACCGAGCGCCTGGTCACCTGGCACGAGCCGGTGCCCGCCACCGAGGCGGTCAAGGCCGCCAGGGAGGCCGGCTACACCGTGCTGGCCATCGAGCTGACCGCCGAGGCGAGGCCGCTGCACCGGGCCGATCTCAACCGTGACGTGTGCCTCGTGGTCGGCAGCGAGGACCACGGCTGCTCCCCCGCCCTGCTCGACGCCGTCGAGGGCGCCTGCTACATCCCGCAGGTGGGGCGGGTGGGCTCGTTCAACGTGGCGGTGGCCGCCGCCATCGCGCTGGCCGAGGCCCGCCGCCAGGAGTGGCAGAATCTCGCCGATTCGTAACCTCAGCGTTCATCCCGAAAGGGCATACTTCTGGACGTGCTGAGCCGTCGATACCCCTTCCTCGACCATCCAGGCCCGCTCGCCTTCGCCCACCGAGGCGGCGCGGCGGAGGGCGCCGAGAACTCCGCGGCCGCCTTCGAGCGGGCGGTCGGGCTCGGCTACACCTATCTGGAGACCGACGCGCACGCCACGGCCGACGGCGTGCTGCTGGCCTTCCACGACCACACCCTGGACCGGGTCACCGACCAGCGGGGGCGCATCTCCGAGCTGCCCTACCGGGCGGTCCGGCGGGCCCGCATCGCCGGCGTCCACGAGATCCCCCTGATGGAGGACCTGCTCGGCACCTGGCCGGAGGCGCGCTTCAACATCGACGTCAAGGAGGCGGCCGCGATCGCCCCGCTGGCCCAGGCGGTGCGGCGCACCAACGCCTACGACCGCGTCTGCCTGACCTCCTTCTCCGACGAGCGGCTGGTGCTGGCCAAGGCGGCGATGGGCCGCGACGTGTGCTCCGCGCTCGGGCCGCGGGGCGTGGCCGCCCTGCGCGCCGCCGCCACGACCTCGGGCTACGGCCGGCTGCTGACCCGTCTGTCGCGCGCGGGCGTCCCCTGCGCCCAGGTGCCCGTGGGCTTCCGCGGGCTGCGCGTCACCACGGACCGCCTGATCCGCACCGCGCACGCCATCGGCATGCAGGTGCACGTGTGGACCGTCAACGACCCCGCCCGCATGGAGCGGCTGCTCGACCTCGGAGTGGACGGCATCATGACCGACAACGTCACCGGCCTGCGCGAGGTGCTCACGCGGCGCGACCAGTGGCACCCGGGCAGCCTGGCGGCCTAGCCGCTCCCCCGCCCCGAGCACTCAGCCATCACGACCCCCGGCCAGTGGTCCGGCCATCTAGGAGCGACCCGACATCATGCCCGTACCCGCACCCCCCGCGGCTCTGGACGAATCCCCCGCAGCGCGCCGGCGCGAGCAGCGCGGCTGGTACTTCTACGACTGGGCGAACTCCGCCTTCTACACCACGGTCATCTCGGTCTTCCTCGGCCCCTACCTGATCCCGGTGGCGCGGAGCGCGGCCTGCGCCCAGGACTTCCCCGGCGTGCCGGCCGAGCGGTGCTCGGCCGACTTCGACAACCTGATCGCGGCCAACCCCGGCCTCGGCTACGTGGACGTCCTCGGCGCCGACATCCGGCCGGCCGCCTTCTTCGGCCTGATCACGACGGTCGCGGTGTTCCTGCAGATCGTGCTGCTGCCGATCGCGGGCGCGCTGGCCGACCACACCGGCCGCAAGCGGGAGCTGCTCGGCGGGTTCGCCTACGTCGGCGCGCTGGCCGCCATGGGCCTGTTCTTCGTCGAGGGCGACCGCTACATGCTGGGCGGCGTGCTGTTCGTGCTGGCCAACCTGGCCTACGGCTGCTCGATCGTGGTCTACGACTCGTTCCTGCCGCAGATCTCCACGCCGGAGGAGCGCGACGGGGTGTCCTCGCGCGGGTGGGCCATCGGCTATCTGGGCGGCGGGCTGCTGCTGGCGCTCAACCTGGTGCTGTACCTGCAGCACGAGAGCCTGGGGCTGGCCGAGGGCGAGGCGGTGCGGATCTGCATGGCCTCCGCTGGGCTGTGGTGGGCGACGTTCACCATCGTGCCGCTGCTGCGGCTGCGCAACCGGCCGGTGCCCGCGCACGAGACGACGGCGCTGCGCTCGGTCGGCGGCAGCTTCCGCCAGCTCGGCCGCACTCTGTCGGAGCTGCGCCGCTACCCCCTGACGCTGCTGTTCCTGGTGGCCTACCTGGTCTACAACGACGGGGTGCAGACCGTGATCGGCAACAGCGCGGCCTTCGCCTCCGAGGCGCTGAAGCTGGACAAGACCGTGCAGATCACCGCGATCCTGATGGTGCAGTTCGTGGCGTTCTTCGGGGCGCTGGCGCTGGGCGGGCTGGCGCGGCGGTTCGGCACCAAGCGGACGGTGCTGGCGAGCCTGGTGCTGTGGACGGCGATCGTGGCGACGGCGGTGTTCGTCCGTGAGGGCGAGGCGCTGCAGTTCTACCTGATGGCGTTCGCGATCGCGATCGTGCTGGGCGGCACGCAGGCGCTGTCGCGCTCGCTGTTCTCGCAGGTCATCCCGAAGGGCCGGGAGGCCGAGTACTTCAGCCTGCTGCAGATCAGCGACAAGGGGTCGGCGTTCATCGGCTCGCTGACGGTCACCATCGCGCTGCAGCTCACCAACAGCTACCGCATCGCCATCGTGTCGATGGTGATCTTCTTCGTGGTCGGTTTCGTGCTGCTGGCGCTGACGAACCTGCCCAAGGCGATCCGCGCCGCGGGGAACGAGGTGCCGGCCAGGATCTGACGGGCGGGTGTCGGTGCGGCGCCCATAATCGAGAGCAGTGCTCTTGACGTATGACATCGCTCTGCGAGAGCATTGCTCTCGTCAGAGAGCGTTGCATCAACCAAGGAGCGCCGCATGCCCGTCCGTCTCACCTCCGCCGCCTTCGCCGGGTCCGGCGTGCTGTTCCTGCTCTATCCGCTGCTGCGCCCCGCCACGGACGACGCCGCCGCGATGGCCTCCGCCGGCTGGGTCGCCGGGCACGCGGCGGCCATGGGCGGCTTCATTCTGCTCGCGCTCGCCCTGCTCGGCCTGCACCAGGTGCTCGGCGACCGGCTGGCGCTGCGCGCGGCGGTGGTGACGTGGCTCGGCGCGGGACTGACGCTGCCCTACTACGGGGCCGAGGACTTCGGGCTCAACGTGATCGCCCAGCGCTCCCTGCGCGACGGGACGCCCGCGCTGATGGAACTGGCCGAGGAGTTTCGTTACGGGCCGGTCGCGGTGACCATGTTCGCCGTGGGGCTGGTGCTGCTCGGCGTGGGCACGGCGCTGGCCGCGGTCGCGGTGTGGCGCTCGGCCGCGCTGCCCAGGTGGAGCGCGGTCCCGCTGGCGGTCGGGTTCGCGCTGTTCATCCCGCAGTTCTTCGGGCCGTACTCGCTGCGGATCGCGCACGGCGCGCTCATCCTGGCCGGGGCCCTGTGGCCGGCGCTCGCGCTGGCCGTCATGGGGCGGCGCCGCACCGTCCCTGCGAGCGTGTGAAGAACCCGTGTGAAGAACCCGAGCCCTTCAGCGCGATTGGATCTCCCCGAGGGTGGGAATCCCATCACGGTACCAAGCGTTAGACACCGTGGGAGACAGACCCCCCACGCATGGGGGCCCTGTAGGAGGCATTGAGACATGGGCGAGCGCGCGCTTCGTGGCACCCGGCTCGGGGCAACCAGCTACGAGAACGACCGTAACACGGATCTGGCACCGCGCCAGGAGGTGTCCTACACCTGTCCTAAGGGCCATCGCTTCGATGTTCCGCTTGCCGCCGAGGCCGAGATCCCCTCGACGTGGGAGTGCCGCATGTGCGGCGTGACCGCGGTACGAGTGGACGGCGAGCAGCCGGAGTCGAAGAAGACGAAGCCCCCGAGGACACACTGGGACATGCTTCTGGAACGGCGATCCATCGAGGACCTTGAGGAGGTGCTCAACGAGCGGCTGGCGGTCCTGCGGGCCCAGCGCCGCAAGAGCGCCTGACATCCTCTCACGGTGAAACCCCCGGGCCCTTCCGGCCCGGGGGTTCCTTCGTGCGTTCAGGCCCTCGGCGGGCGTCCTAGCGCGCCGCGTGGCTCTTCGCCGCGTGGCTCTTCCTGGCCGCTGTGGCCCCGATCGTCGTGGTCCTCCTTGATCACCTCGCCGGTGACCACCCGGCCGCCCTGCGGCGCCTGCCCGCCCGGCGCCGGCGGGAACATGTCGGCGTACGGGGAGGCCGCGGCCAGGCGCTTGATCCGCCGCTCGAAGAACCACACCCCGAGGCGGCGCATCAGCGGCCGCGTCACCGGCAGCACGAAGGCGAGGCCGGCGAGGTCGGTGAGGAAGCCCGGCGCCACCAGCAGCGCGCCGCCCGTCAGCACGAGACCGCTGTCGGCCAGCTCACGCTCGGGCATCCGGCCCGACCGCAGCGACTCCTGCAGCGCCCGCCAGGCCCGCCGCCCCTCGCGTCGGATGATCCAGGAGCCGAGCAGGGCGCCGGCGATGAGCAGGGCCACGGTCGCCGGCCCGCCGATCGCGGACCCGACCTGGAAGAGCAGCCAGATCTCCAGCACGGGGACGATCAGGAAGCTCAGGAGGAGCAGCAGCCGCATCGTTCGTATCTCCGATTCCGCACGCGCACGCCAGGACCGCGTACGTCAGGAACAACGTCCGGCGGGCCCAGGACGTTCCTGACCGGGGGACGTCACCGGCCGCGCCGGCGCAGGCGTCCCGGCAGGCCCGTCACGCCCCACAGGCCGATCCGCCACAGCGCCTCGGACATGATCTTCCCGCTCATCTTGCTCTTGCCGGTGGTGCGCTCCACGAACGTGATCGGCACCTCCACCACCCGCAGCCCGTGGCGGGCGGTGCGCAGGGTGAGGTCCACCTGGAAGCAGTAGCCCTGCGACTCGACGCCCGACAGCCCCACCTTCTCCAGGGTGGCCGCGCGGTAGGCGCGGAAGCCGGCGGTCGCGTCGCGCACCGGTAGGCCCAGCATGACCCGGGTGTAGACGTTGGCGCCCTTGGACAGCAGCTCGCGCCGCTGCGGCCAGTTGACGACGCGGCCGCCGGGGACGTAGCGCGACCCGATCGCCAGGTCCGCCCCCTCCCCCAGCGCGGCCAGCAGCTTCGGCAGCTCCTCCGGCTGGTGCGAGCCGTCGGCGTCCATCTCCACCAGCACGTCGTAGCCCCGCTCCAGGCCCCAGCGGAAGCCGGCGATGTAGGCCGCGCCGAGGCCCTGCTTGCCGGGCCGGTGCAGGACGTGCACCTGCTCGTCGCCGTCGGCCAGCCCGTCGGCGACCTCGCCGGTGCCGTCGGGGCTGTCGTCGTCGGCCACGAGCACGTGCGCCTCCGGCACGGCCGCCCGGACGCGCTCGACGATGGAGGGCAGGTTGTCGCGCTCGTTGTAGGTCGGGACGACGACGAGCACCCTGCCGAGCGTCTCCATGTCCGGTCGTCCCTCACCCATCGGCTCGCCGCCTGCCACGCCATGCGGCGACTCCGGCCGCCGCCGCTCCCATCGTCATCAATGCCCATTCCGGCCAGGCGCCCACCTTGGTGGCGAGCGTCTCGCTGGTGCGTACGGGCACCTTCACCACGTTCATGTCCGCGACCAGCTCGCGGGTCTGCCAGGAGACCTTACCGTCAGGCGTGACGAACGCGGAGATCCCGGTCGTCGCGGCGGTCACGACGGCCCGGTTGTGCTCGACCGCGCGCAGCTGCGACATGGCGAGCTGCTGCGGCGGCAGGTTGGACAGGGCGTAGCTGGCGTTGTTGGTCTGCACGACGATCGGCGTGCCGCCGGCCCGGACCGTGCCGCGCACGGTGGCGTCGTAGGCCACCTCGTAGCAGTTGACCGCGCCGATGGTGACCGGGCCGAGCTTGAGGTCGCCGGGCCGGTCGCCGGGGACCGACTGGCGGCCCACCAGGCTCGCCCGCTCCCACAGGGCCAGCACGAGGTCCTTGAACGGGGTGTACTCGCCGAACGGCACCAGGTTCTGCTTGTCGTAGTAGGCGCCGGGGCCGGTGACCGGGTCCCAGGTGAGGCTGCGGGTGGCGCGGCTGTCGTCGCCGATGGCCACGACGGCCCCGACGAGCGTGGGCACGCCGACGTCGCTCACCGAGTCCTGGATGATCTGGCGGGCGGTCTCGTCACGGTAGGGGTCGATGTCGGTGGAGTTCTCCGGCAGGACGACGATGTCGGGCTTGGGCAGCTTGCCCTCGCGGACGGCCTGGGCCAGGCGCTTGGTCTCGCCGGCGTGGTTGCGCAGCACGACGGCGGGCTCGTCGCCCAGGACGTACATGCCGCGGCCGGGGACGTTGCCCTGCACGATGCCGACGTTGATCGAGCGGCCCTCGTCGCCGGGGCGCGGCACGGCCAGCGTCAGCAGGGGCACCGCCAGCGCCAGGAGCGCCGGAGCCGCCCGCAGCCACGGGCGGGCCGCCGGAGGCCGGACCAGGACGGCGTGGGCCAGCAGGGCCCCGCACAGGGCCACGGCGAACGACACCAGGGGCGCGCCGCCGAGCGCGGCGTACTGGGTGAACAGCGACTCGCCCTGGCTGAAGGCCACCCGCGCCCACGGGAAGCCGCCGATCGGCACCAGGCCGCGCGCCCACTCCATCGCCACCCAAAGGCCGGCGAACCACAGGGGCCAGGCGCGCAGCCGGAACACCGGAGCGGCCAGGGCGGACATGACGGCGTAGAAGACGGTCTCGGTGACGACCAGCATGACCCAGACGTCGTCGCCGATGGTCCGCACCCAGGCGAGGGCCGGGAACAGGAACACCGCCGCGGCGAGCGCGCCCACCCAGGCCGCGCGTCTCGGGCGGGCGCCGTACAGGGAGGCGGCGACGAGCGCGAGGCCGAGGGGCGCGAGCAGCCACCAGCCGAGCGGCGGGAACGCGGCGAACAGCGCCAGCCCGCCGGCCACGGCCGCCCCCGCGCGGCCCAGCACCCGACTCCGCGGCTCCCGGCTCCGCGGCTCCCCGCTCTGCGGCTCCAGGCTCCGCGGCTCGCGGTCCGGACCGTCACGGCGGCCGGAGTCCGCCGGCTCGCGGGCGAGGGGACCGGAAGCCCCGTTTCCTTCGCCGGCCTGCGCCTCGGCCGCGGACGGCTCGCCCTCGCCGGGGGTTCTGGCGCCCTCCGGCTCGGGGACCGGCGACGAGGAGGCGAGGCCGGGGCCCGTCGAGGGCGGCGGGCTCGTGCGTTCCTGAACCACTCCGGGTCTCCTCAGCCACCGTCGAACACCTGATTGCTCGCGAAAACGCTACCGCCCCGTGGCCGCGCTCATGCCAGCGCGCGCCCGCGCGAGGGGGATTTCAGGATGCGGAACGGGTGGCGGCAGGGTGATCCCGCGGCCGACGGGACCACCCGGCGCACTCGCAGGTCCGGCGCACGGGAGCGGGAAGAGGGCCCGGGAAACCCTTCGGACCGGACCCGTCTCGTCGGCGGCGAGCGCGGAATTCCGTTGTCTACTGGGCTCCCGGACCCGTCCCGGGTCCAACCCCCCGCCCGGTTGGGGTGCCCCGACTCGACGGACCGACGGCCCTGCACCTGGCTGTGTGGACGAAGTCACGCTCCGTCACGGACGCAGGATCCGGCGATGTCAGAGACGGCCAACCGGCCAAGTCCCGTGCTGGACTGCGCAGCAAACTACCGACTCCACCTCAGATGTCAACCGTGTCCCGATCAGCGGGAACATCAAGTTTCCGCAGGTGGGACATGCGGGGACGGCCACCGCAAAGCCGATCAAAGCCCGACGGAGGGTGCTCCCGGCCTGCTCGGCAGCCCGCGCAGGGGCGCGGGAAGCGGGCGTTCGTGGACGACGCCGAGCCGTTGCGTCGCTCGCGTGAGAGCAACATACAGGTCGCTGAGCCCGCGTGGCGACTGGGCGGCGATGAGCTCGGGCTCGGCCACCACGACGGAGTCGAACTCCAGGCCCTTGGCGTCCGCCACCCCCATGACCGCGACGGGGGCGTCCAGCGCCTCCGCTCCCCCGGCCCGGCCGGCTCCCGGCGTGACGACGACCGCGCCGGGCACGACCTCGGCGACCCGCGACCCGAGCCGGTCGAGCAGCGCGTCCGGCGCCACGACCGCGACCTTGCCGCCCTCCCCGACCTCGGCCTTGACCAGCTCGGGCAGCGCCGCCAGCGGGGCGGCCCACGGCTCGGCGCCGCTCTCGCGCACCGACATGGGTGCCTCCAGCGCGGGGTCGATCGCGGCGAGCACGCCGGCGGCGACCGCCATCAGCTCGACCGGCGTGCGGTAGTTGACGGTGAGCCGCTCCTGCCGCCAGCGCCCGGCCACGTACGGGTCGAGCACCTCGGCCCACGACCGCGCCCCGGCCGCCGAGCCGGTCTGCGCGATGTCGCCGACGATCGTCATCGACCGGGTGGGGCAGCGGCGCATGAGGGCCCGCCAGGCCATCGGCGACAGCTCCTGCGCCTCGTCCACGATGACGTGGCCGTAGGCCCAGGTGCGGTCGGCGGCGGCGCGTTCGGCGGTGGTGAGGTAGGGGCCGTCGCCGCGCTGGCGCTCGGCCAGCCGCTCGGCTTCCATGACGTCGGACAGGCCAGTCAGCTCCAGCACCTCGCGGGCGTAGGCGAGCTCCGCCTCGCGCTCGTGCTCCTCGGCCCGGCGGGCGGCGGCCAGCTCCTCCTCGGCCTGCATCGCGGTGGCGCGCAGCACCTGCTCGTCGATGTCGCCGAGCAGCTCGGCGGCCTCGTCGAGGAGCGGCACGTCCGACTCGGTCCACTCGCCGGCCCGTGGGCCCTCGCGGCGCAGCAGCGCCCGCTCGTCGGGCGTGAGGTGCGCGGCGGCGTGGCCGAGGCGCTCGGGCGAGCCGTAGAGGCCGAGCAGCAGCCGCTGGGGCGTCAGGTACGGCCACAGCCGGTTGAGCGCCGACTTGACGGCGGGCTCGGTGCGCAGCTCCTCGCGCAGGTCGGCCAGCTCGTCCTCGTCGATGAGCCCCTTGCCGATCTTGCGGGCCTGCTGGCGGGCGAGCGCGTTCAGCAGCGAGCGGACGAACACCGCCCGCGCCTGGTTGTGCGGCCGGCGCGAGCGGGCGGCCTTGTTCCTGGCGGCGTCCAGCATGGACCGGTCGACGGTGAGCGTGATCCGGCCGATGGTGATCTCGATCGGCTTGCGCGGCACCTTCTGCCGGTCGCGCACGGCCCGCGCGATGACCTCGACCATGCGCGGGTCGCCCTTGAGCGCGGCCACCTCGGGCCGTTCCCTGGCGGTGGCGGTCACGCCGGGGTAGAGCTCGCCGACGGTGGACAGCAGCACGTCGGTCTCGCCGAGCGAGGGCAGCACCTGCTCGATGTAGCGCAGGAACGTCAGGTTGGGGCCGAGGATGAGCACGCCGCGGCGCTCCAGCCGCTGGCGGTGGGTGTAGAGCAGGTAGGCGGCCCGGTGCAGGGCCACGACGGTCTTGCCGGTGCCGGGGCCGCCCTGGACGACGAGGACGCCGTTGAGGTCGCCGCGGATGACCCGGTCCTGCTCGGCCTGGATGGTCGCGACGATGTCGCGCATGCGGCCGGTGCGGCGCTCGTCGAGCGCGGCCAGCAGCGCGGCCTCGCCGTTGAGCGTGGCGCGGTCGTCGTCGCTGAGCGCGGCGAGGTCGAGCAGGTCGTCGTCGACGCCGATCACCGCGCGGCCCTTGGTCTGCAGGTGGCGGCGCCGGGTGACGCCCATGGGGGCGGCCGGGGTGGCGCGGTAGAAGGGCTGCGCCACCGGGGCGCGCCAGTCGATGAGCAGGCGCCGCTGGTCGTCGTCGGTGAGGCCGAGCTTGCCGATGTAGAGCCGGCCCTCCTCCTGGTGGTCCAGCCGGCCGAAGACGAGGCCGCGCTCGACCGCCCACAGCCGGGCCAGCCTGGTGGCGTACATCTCGGCGAACGTGTCGCGCTCCGACCTGTTCTGCATCGTGCCGACGGCTCCCGAGGCCAGCACCTCCTTGAGCTGCCGCTGGGTGCGCTCGCGCAGGGCGTCTAGCCGGTCGTAGAGCGCGGTGACGTACTCCTGCTCCTTGGCGAGCTCCGTTTGACGCGTTGCCGCCTGACCATTAATGTGGTTAATGGGACACTCCGGGCCATTCTGCATGTTGTTACGACAAACGATGACATTAGCATGCCGGTCGCGGCACTCCGCTCGGTTTTCCTTCCCTCTCCTCTCTCCGTTACGGCTTCGTATCGCCTCTTGACCGTTCGCGCCAGGGATCCTTATGTTCCTCGTGAGTTAGGAAAGTTTCCTAACTTCGAGTGAAGGAGACGCCGTGGACGGCCCGGTGCCGGGGACCCCCAGTCTGCTACGCGCCATCAACGACCGGGCGGCCCTGCGGGCACTTCTCGACCGAGGCCCGCTCACCCGCCCCGAGATCGGCGCGCTCACCGGCCTGTCCAAGCCCACGGCCTCGCAGCTCCTCGCCCGGCTCCAGGAGGCCGGGCTGGTGGTCCTGGACGGCGTGCGCGAGGGCCTGCCGGGGCGGACGGCGGAGGTCTACCGGATCAACCCGGCGGCGGCGTACGCGGGCGCGCTCGACGTCACCCCCGACCGCATCGAGGCGCGGATCGCCGACCTCACCGGCGCCGTCGTCGGCGAGCACACGCTGCCCACGACCCGCCGCCGCCCGGCCGGCGAGCTGGTGGAGCGGCTCGGCGCGGCGCTGGCGGGCGCGAACCCGCCGGACAAGCTGCGCCGCGTCGTCATCGGCGTGCAGGCCGCGATCGACCCGGCGACCGGCCGGCTGGGGTACGCCGCAGCCAAGGACGTCCCCGGCTGGCAGATCCCCGACCTGGTGCCCACCCTGTCCGCCGGCCTCGGCGTGCCGGTGGACGTCGAGAACAACGTCAACCTCGTCGCGCTCGCCGAGCAGGCGCACGGCGCGGCCCGCGACAGCCGGGACTTCGTGCTGCTGTGGGCCGACGAGGGCATCGGCTCGGCCGTCGTGCTCGGCGGGCGCATGCACCGGGGCGCGACCGGCGGCGCGGGCGAGGTGGGCTACATGCCCACGCCGGGCGCGCCGACCGCCCGCGAGGCCGGCCGCTACGCCAACCACGGCTACCAGGCGCTCACCGGCGGGCCCGCGGTGCTGAAGCTGCTGCGCTCGTACGGCGTGCGCGGCGCCGACTTCCGCCAGGCCGTCGCGAACGCCGTGCGTCTCGCGGCCGGCACCGGGCAGCGGGCCGACGACGCGCGGGCCGGGCTGCGCGACATCGCCGCCAGGCTGGCGGTCGGCCTGGCCGCCATCACCTCCGTCATCGATCCCGGGCTCATCGTGCTGACCGGCGGCGTCGTGCTGCCGGGCGGCGAGACGCTGCGCGAGCTCGTCGAGCACGAGCTGCACGCCCTGACCATCCCCCGGCCCCGCGTGCGGCTGTCGAGCGTCGAGGGCAACCCCGTGCTCGCCGGCGCGCTCGACCTGGCCCTCGACACCGTGCGTGAGGAGGTGTTCGGCTCCACCGTCCGCTCGTGACCCCCGTCACCCCCCCACCGCAGGAGGCACCCCCCGTGCGCTTCGTCCCTCTGGCGGCCGCCGCGGCACTGCTGTGCTCGGCCGCGCTGACCGCCTGCACCGCAGGTAAGGAGGCCGGGCCCTCGCTCGGCGCTCCCCGGCCCTCAGGATCCGCCTCGCAGGCCCTGCCCGCCGCCACCATCGAGCTCTGGCACGGCTTCTCCACCGACGCCGAGGTGAAGGCGTTCGAGGAGGCCATCGCGACGTTCAACCAGAAGTATCCGCAGATCACCGTCAAGGCCACCAAGGGCGTCCAGGACGACCAGATCACCCAGGCGATCCGCGGCGGCAACGCCCCCGACGTGGCCGCCTCGTTCACGACGGACAACGTCGCCCAGTGGTGCAGGTCGGGAGCGTTCCAGGACCTGACGCCGGTGATCGCGCAGGACGGGATCGACCTGTCGGTGCTGCCGGCCGCGGCCCGCTCCTACACCGCCTTCGAGGGCCGCCAGTGCACGCTGCCGCTGCTGGCCGACGCCTACGGCCTCTACTACAACAAGGCGCTGATGAAGGGCCACGAGCCGCCGCGGACGCTGACCGAGCTGGCGGAGCTGGCCAAGAAGCTGACCGTCCGCGACGCCGACGGCACCATCAAGGTCGCCGGGTTCATCCCGAGCGTCCAGTACTACGAGAACAGCCCGAGCCACCTCGGCCCGATGGTGGGCGCGAAGTGGTACAACGCCGACGGCACCTCGGCGATCGGCTCCGACCCGGCCTGGCGCGAGCTGCTGACCTGGCAGAAGGAGCTGGTCGACTGGTACGGCCACGACAAGCTGGAGAAGTTCAGGAAGAGCCTGGGCGACGAGTGGAGCGCCGAGCACCCGTTCCACAAGGGCAAGGTCGCGATGGTCCTGGACGGCGAGTGGCGCAACGCGATGATCGCCCTCGACGCCAAGGGCCTGGACTACGGCACCGCTCCCCTGCCGGTCGCCGACGACCGGCCCGAGCTCTACGGCAGCGGCTTCACCGCCGGGACCGTGATCGGCGTGCCGAAGGGCGCGAAGCATCCGCAGCAGGCGTGGGAGCTGGTGAAGTACCTGACGACCGACACCGGCTCGCTGGTGACGCTGTCGAACGCGCTGCGCAACGTCCCCACGACCAAGGCCGCCATGGACTCGCCCGACCTGGTCAAGGACGCCAACTTCCAGACCTTCCTCGACATCTTCGCCCATCCGAGGACCGCGACCCTGCCTGCCAGCGTGAACAGCGTCTTCAACCAGGAGGCGTTCGCCGCGTTCGTCGCCAAGTGGGAGCGGGGCTCGGTGAAGGACCTGGAGGCCGGGCTGAAGGACGTGGACCGGCAGATCAACGACAAGCTGAAGCTGTCCGGAGGCTGATCGTGACCTCCCCGCCCGCCGCGCCGCGTCCCCGGTGGTGGCACGGCGAGGGCGCGCGTGCCCTCCTGTGGCTGTCGCCGTGGATCGCCGGGGTGTCGGTCTTCTTCGTCTACCCGCTGCTGTCCACGGTGTACTTCTCCTTCCACCGCTACGACATGTACACCCTCGAGTTCGCCGGGCTCGACAACTACCGTTATCTGCTGCGCGATCCCCGGGTGGGCGTCTCGGCGCGCAACACGCTGTGGCTGGTGGCCGTGATGGTGCCGGCGACGGTGCTGTTCTCGCTGGCGCTCGCCCAGCTCGTGGTCCGGCTCAAGGCCGGGGCGGGGCTGCTGCGCACGGTGTTCTACCTGCCGTCGCTGGTGCCGATGACGGCGGGCACGATCACGTTCGTCTTCCTGCTCAACCCCGGCACCGGCCCGGTCGACCACCTGCTGTCGCTGGCAGGGGTGCGGGGTCCTGACTGGTTCGGCGACCCTGACTGGTCGAAGCCGAGCCTGACGCTGCTGTCGCTGTGGGGCTGCGGCCAGCTCATGGTGATCTTCCTGGCGGCGCTGCTGGACGTGCCCAGACACCTGTACGAGGCCGCGGCCATCGACGGCGCGGGAGCCTGGCGGCAGTTCCGCAGCGTGACGCTGCCGACGATCGCGCCGGTGCTGATGTTCGCCCTGGTCACGAACGTCATCTACGCCCTGCAGTACTTCTCCCAGGCGATGGTCGCCTCCCGGGTCGCCTCGGGCTCGACCGACTCGCCAGGCAGCTCGTTCTCGCCCGGCTATCCGGAGGAGTCTCTGCTCACGCTGCCGCAGTGGCTGTTCCAGGTGGGCTTCCGCGACTATTCGATGGGGTACGCCTGCGTGCTGGCGCTGCTGCTGTTCGCCGTCTCGATGATCTTCACGCTGGTGCTGCTGCGGCAGTTCCGCCGGGCCGAGGAGGCGTCGTGAGCGCCCGGAGGCGGCGGGTGCTGCTGTGGGTCGCCACGCACGCCTTCGCGGTCGCGCTGGCGCTGATGTTCCTCGCGCCGGTGGCGTTCATGGCGCTGACCGCGCTGATGACCGACGAGCAGGCGCTGACCAGCGACCTGTGGCCGCGGAGCTGGAACTGGGCGAACTTCGCCGAGGTCTTCGACCGGTCGCTGCTGCTGCGGTGGGCGGGCAACACGCTGCTGTACGCGGCGCTCGGCACGCTGTTCACGGTGGTGTCGTCGGTGCCGGTGGCCTACGCGCTGGCAAGGTTCCGCTTCCGTGGGCGGCGGACGGCGTTCCTCGTGGTGATCGCCGCGATGATGCTGCCGCCGCAGGTCGTCGCGGTGCCGATCTACCTCGTGTGGGCGCGGCTGGGGCTGACCGACAGCCTGTGGCCGCTGATCCTGCCGATGCTGCTCGGCGACGCGTTCTCCATCTTCCTGCTGCGCCAGTTCCTGGTCACGATCCCGCGCGACTACACCGACGCGGCGAAGGTGGACGGCTGCTCGGACCTGCGCACGCTGGTGCGGGTGGTGCTGCCGATGGCGCGCCCGGCGGTCGCGGCGGTCGCGCTGTTCCAGTTCTTCTACTGCTGGAACGACTACTACGGGCCGCTGCTCTACGCCGGCGTGCAGCAGGACCACCTGACGCTGTCGCTCGGCCTCGCGACCTTCAAGGCGTTCCACAGCGTGCAGTGGAACCTCACCATGGCGGCCACCCTGCTGGTGACCGCGCCGGTGATCGTGCTGTTCTTCCTCGCCCAGCGGGTGTTCATCGAGGGCGTGACCTTGACGGGGGTGAAGGGATGAAGGTGGCCGTGGTCGGGGGCGGCTCGACGTACACACCGGAGCTGGTGGACGGGTTCGCCCGGCTGCGCGAGGAGCTGCCGGTGTCGGAGCTCGCGCTGATCGATCCGGACCCGCGCCGGCTGGAGCTGGTGGCGGGGACGGCGCGGCGGATGCTCGCGCACGCCGGGCATCCCGCGCGGGTGCTGGCCACCTCCTCGGCCGCCGAGGGCGTGGCGGGGGCCGCGGTGGTGCTGTTCCAGCTCAGGGTGGGCGGGCAGGCGGCCCGCGAGCTGGACGAGACGGTGCCGGGGCGGTGCGGCTGCGTCGGGCAGGAGACGACGGGCGCGGGCGGGCTGGCCAAGGCGCTGCGCACGGTCCCGGTGGTGCTGTCGATCGCCGAGACAGTACGGAAGCACGCGCCGGACGCCTGGATCGTGGACTTCACGAACCCGGTCGGCATCGTCACCCGGGCGCTGCTGGACGCCGGGCACCGGGCGATCGGGCTGTGCAACGTCGCGATCGGGTTCCAGCGCCGCTTCGCCGCGTGGCTGGGTGCCGATCCTTCGCGGGTGTCGCTCGGGCACGTCGGGCTCAACCACCTGTCGTGGGAGCGCGCGGTGTTCCTGGACGGGGCCGACGTGCTGCCCGCGCTGCTGGAGCGGCACGGCGCGGAGCTCGCCGCCATGGTGGGGCTGCGGCCGGAGCTGCTGGCCCGGCTCGGCGCGGTGCCGTCCTACTACCTGCGTTACTTCTACGCCCACGACGAGGTGGTGCGCGAGCAGCGGACCGCGCCGTCGCGGGCGTCGGAGGTGGCGGCGCTGGAGGAGCGGCTGCTGGAGCTGTACGCCGACCCGTCCGTGGTGACCAAGCCCGAGCTGCTGGCCTGGCGGGGCGGGGCGTTCTACTCGGAGGCGGCGGTGGCGCTCATCGCGTCCCTGCTCGGCGACCGGCGGGACGTGCAGGTGGTGAACGTGCGCAACGGCGGCACGCTGCCGTTCCTGCCGGAGGAGGCGGTCGTCGAGGTGCCCGCGGTCATCGGGGCGTCGGGCGCCCGGCCGCTGCCGGTGCCGCCGGTAGAGCCCCTGTACGCGGGGCTGATCGGGCACGTCTCGGCGTACGAGACGCTGGCGCTGGAGGCGGCCAGGCACGGCGGCGCGGACCGGGTGCGGGACGCGCTGCTCGCCCACCCGCTGGTCGGGCAGGACGAGCTCGCGGAGGAGCTGACGGCGCTGCTGCTGGAGGCGGGCCGCGCGCACCTGCCGTGGGCGCGCGGGCCGGTGGGCGCGTGAGCGGGCGGCTGGTCCTGGCCGTCGACGGCGGCAACAGCAAGACGGACGTCGCCGTCGTGTCGGAGGACGGCCGGGTGCTGGCCGAGGCGCGGGCGGGGGCGTTCGCGCCGCAGCGGGACGGCGTCGCCGCCGCCGTGGACGTCGTCTCGGCGGCCGTCGCCGCCCTCGCCGGGGGCGGTGGGCGGTTCGACCAGGTGTCGGCCTGCCTGGCCGGGGCGGACCTGCCCGAGGAGGAGGAGGCGCTGGCGCGCGAGTTCGCCGCACGGGGGCTGGGCGCGGACGTGATGGTGCGGAACGACACGTTCGCGCTGCTGCGGGCGGGGGCGTCCGCGCCGTGGGGCGTGGCCGTGGTGTGCGGGGCGGGCATCAACGCCGTCGGCGTCTCGCCCGGCGGCGCGGTGGCCCGGTTCCCGGCGCTCGGCCGGATCAGCGGGGACTGGGGCGGCGGGCTCGACCTCGGCGAGGAGGTCCTGTGGCACGCCGTACGCGCCGAGGACGGCCGCGGCGTCCCGACCGTGCTCGCCGGGCTGGTCACCGCGCACTTCGGCACGGCGAGCGTGACGGAAGTGGTGCTCGCGCTGCACACCGGCCGGCTGGACGACGGGCGGCTGCACGAGCTGGCGCCCGGCGTGTTCGCCGCCGCGGCGACCGGGGACGCGGTGGCCGCGGCGCTGGTGCGACGGCAGGCCGAGGAGGTGGCGCTGATGGCCGAGGTGTGCCTGCGCCGGCTCGGCCTGCTGGGGACGCCGGCCGAGGTGGTGCTCGGCGGCGGCCTGCTGACGGCGCGCGACCCGCTGCTGACGTCCCTGCTGGAGGGCGAGTTCGCGCTGCGGATGCCGCTCGCGGTCCCGGTGGTGGCGGAGGAGCCTCCGGTGCTGGGCGCGGCGCTGCTCGGCCTGGACCGGCTGGGCGCCCCTGAGGCGGCCGGTGACCGCCTCAGGAGCCACTACCGGCACTCGGCCCTCCCTGACCCCCCTGGCGCCGCCAAGGCGGTCTTCTGAGGATCAGGGACGGGATCACGGGGAGTCGCGGAGGAGGCGGGCGCGGCTGTTGGCCAGATGGACGCGGACGGCCGCCCGCGCGGCCTCGGCGTCCCCCCGCTCGATCGCGGCGTGGATGTCGTCGTGCTCGGCGACGATCCTGGCGAAGGCGGCCGGGCCGGGATCGAGCCGGTCGCGCGGCACGACGATCATCGCGGGGCCGAGCGAGCCGAGCAGGCCGGCGTAGTACCGGTTGCCGGTGGCGAGGGCGATCCGCAGGTGGAACAGGTGATCGGCGTGGACCGCCGCGCCGGGGTTGCCCGCCGCCGCCGCGAAGGCGTCCAGCGCCTCGCGCAGCCCCGCCAGCGCCGCCTCCGTACGCCGGGCGGCGGCGAGCGCGGCCGACTCCGTCTCGAGCCCCATCCGGAAGTCCAGCAGGTCGAGCACCTCCTGCCGGGTACGGGCGGGCGCCGGGTCGAAGCCGGTCGCGCTCGGCAGGGCCAGCACGAAGCTGCCGCGCCCGTGCTGGGTCTCGACCAGCCCGGCGGCCTTGAGCCTGGCGACGGCCTCCCGGACGACGGTCCGGCTCACCCCGTGGGCGCTGATCAGCTCGCTCTCGGTCGGCAGCCGCTCCCCCGGCCGGATCACGCCCTCCCGGATGCGCGCCGTCAGGGTGTCGACGAGCTGCTGGGTGCGGCTGGTCACGGCGTCTCGAAGCGTTCGGCGGTCCACGCGGCGGCCCGCTCGCTCAGCGTGACGCCGATGCCGGGCCGCTCGGGGACGAGCATGCGCCCGTCGCGGATCTCCAGCCGCTCCTCGAACAGCGGCTCCAGCCATTCGAAGTGCTCCACCCACGGCTCCAGCGGGTACGCGGCGGCCAGGTGGAGGTGGATCTCCATGGCGAAGTGGGGGGCGAGCTGGAGGCGTTCGTGCCCGGCCAGGGCGGCCAGGCGCAGGAACGGGGTGATGCCGCCGATGCGGGGCGCGTCCGGCTGCAGGACGTCCGCGCCGCGGGCCCGGATCAGCCCGGCGTGCTCGTCGACGCTGGTGAGCATCTCGCCGGTGGCGATCGGGGTGTCGAGCGCGGCGGCCAGGGCGGCGTGCCCGTCGTGGTCGTAGGCGTCCAGGGGCTCCTCGATCCAGACCAGGCCGAGCTCTTCCAGCGCCCGGCCCATGCGGGCGGCGGTGGGGCGGTCCCACTGCTGGTTGGCGTCCACCATGAGCGGGACGTGGTCGCCGAGGTGCTCGCGCACCGCCCGTACCCGGGCGAGGTCGGCGCGGGTGTCGGGCTGGCCGACCTTGATCTTGACGCCGCCGATGCCGCGCTCCAGCGCCGCGGTGGCGTTCTCCAGCACCTGATCGAGGGGGGCGTGCAGGAATCCGCCCGAGGTGTTGTAGCAGCGCACGGAGTCGCGGTGGGCGCCGAGCAGCTTGGCCAGCGGCAGGGCGGCGCGCCTGGCCTTCATGTCCCACAGGGCGATGTCGAGCGCGGCGATGGCCTGCGTCGCCAGGCCGCTGCGGCCCACGGACGCGCCCGCCCAGCACAGTTTGTCCCAGAGGCGGGCGATGTCGTTGGGGTCCTCGCCGACGAGGTCGTTCGCGATCTCCTTGGCGTGGGCGTACTGGCCGGGGCCGCCGGCGCGCTTGGAGTAGGCGAAGCCGATGCCCTCGTGCCCCTGCTCGCTGGTGATCTCGGCGAACAGGAACGCGATCTCGGTCATCGGGCGCTGCCGGCCGGTGAGGACCTTGGCGTCGCTGACGGGGGTGTCGAGGGGCAGGTAGACGGACGAGAGCCGGACGCGGGCGACGCGGTCCGCTGAAGTCATCATGACGACATGCTAGGTCGTCATGATGACTTCAGCGATGCGGGGGTTCCCTCGCGCCTGTCGCCGGCGGTCAGGGGACGTCGGGCGCCGGTTCGGGGGCGACCTCGGGGGTGCGGTGCTCGTACGGCGTGCTGAGCACCACCGTCGTACGCGTCGAGACGTGGGCGGCGGCGCGGATCTGCTGCAGCAGGTCCTCCAGCGCCACCGGCGAGGCCACCCGCACCTTGAGAATGTAGCTCTCGTCGCCCGCGACGCTGTGGCAGGCCTCGATGGCCGTCAGGTGGGCGAGGCGTTCGGGGGCGTCGTCGGGAGCGGCGGGGTCGATCGGCTTGATCGACACGAACGCGGTCAGCGGCAGCCCGATCGCGTCGTGGTCGACGATCGCGGCGTAGCCGCGCACGACGCCGCGCTTCTCCAGGCGGCGCACCCGCTGGTGCACCGCCGAGACCGAGAGCCCGGTCTCCCTGGCCAGGTCGGTGAAGCTCATGCGGCCGTCGCGGGCCAGCAGCGTGACGATCCGGCGGTCGATCTCCTCCATCGGATCAAAGGTAGCCGGTCATGGTCACGACATGGTCCCGACAGGGGACGCTCCCCGGCGCATCGCGTGCTCGACGAGCGTGATGAGGACCTCCCTGCCGGAGTCGCGGCGGCGGGCGTCGCAGCGCACGATGGGGATGTCGGGCTCCAGGCCGATGGCGTCGCGCACCTCCCCGACGGTGAAGTGCTGCGTGCCCTCGAAGCAGTTGAGCGCCACGACGAACGGCTGGTCGCGCTTCTCGAAGTAGTCGACGGACGGGAAGCAGTCGTCGAGCCGCCGGGTGTCGGCGAGCACGACGGCGCCGAGCGCGCCCATGGCGAGCTCGTCCCACACGAAGAAGAAGCGTTCCTGCCCGGGTGTGCCGAACAGGTAGAGCATGTAGTCGTTGGCGATCGTGATGCGGCCGAAGTCCATGGCGACGGTGGTGGTGAGCTTGCGCTCGACGCCGGACAGGTCGTCGACGTGCGTGCCGACCTGCGTCAGCGTTTCCTCCGTCCGCAGTGGCCGGGTCTCGGACACGGCGCCCACCATGGTGGTCTTGCCCGCGCCGAATCCTCCGGCGATCAAGATCTTGATCGCCGTCGGCAGTCGCCAATGGTCAGAGCGACCGAATTCCATCCAGCACCGCCCGTACATCTCCCGCGCATGCGCGACCCCGCCTTGAGGTGCCGTGGTCAGTGGTACCTGTCAAGGTGTGTTGAGAGGGTCGATCCACATGCCTGGCATCGAGACACCCTAGCAACGCCACATTTTCCACTCAAGCCGCAAGTTTTTACAAGAAACCAAATGTCACGGTTTGTAGCGCTGAGCACTCTTATACGCCGCCTTACCACTCGATCAGTCAAGAAACGCTGTCAGGTGATCCGACAGACCCTTTACGCCGCTCCTCACAGTCCGAAAAGCCGTCGGGCCCTGACCAGGCAAGCGAGCCGCCACCGCAGGTGAGAACCGGTGCGGCGCTCTTTCGCCCCCGCACCGCGGGCGGCCCTTGAGGGGTCTGCTGGGGCGGTCGCCGGACGGGGACGCCGGGGGCGGACGGGGCGTCCGGACGCCCCGGTCGTGCGGCAGGCGCTCGAACGACTTCCGGCACCGGGCGTATCGGGGGACCGCTCCGACTTCCGGGTGCGTACGCCCTGAGCGTCCTCATCCCCCAAGCACGGCCCCGCCGCCCACCCGCGAGCCGATGCCGGCGGGGGTCCGTGCGCCACGAGCAGGCCGTACTACGTCCAACGGACGCCCGTACGCGCGCGATAACGGACGTGGGTTGCCGTCCCCGGCAGCCCGATTGCACGCAAGCACTTCCCACTCCGGGACGCCGCACCCGCGGATTCGGTCAGGGACGGCCGGCGCGGCCAGGAGGGCGAAATCCGGAGCGTGGCCTTCCTCCCCCATCCGCCGAGACCTTGGCGGCGAGGGCCACGCGGGACCCGATGCCGAGCTTGGTGTAGATCTTGCCGAGGTGGTACTCGACCGTCTTGACGCTGATGAGCAGTTCGGCGGCGATCTGCCGGTTGGTCAGCCCGTGGGCCACCAGTGTGGCGGTGCTGAGCTCCTGCGGGGTGAGCCCGAGTCTGGCCGTGGCGTGCGTCTCCAGCCCGCACGCCTCCAGCTCGCGCAGACAGTGTTCGGCCTGCGACCGGGCGCCGAGCCGGACGAAGACCGCCCGCGCGGCGGCCAGCCGCCCGGCCGCGGCCCGCCGCCGCCCCGTCCTGCGCAGCAGCCGCCCGAGGTCCAGCAGCACCCGCGCCTCCTCCAGCGGGCACACGCCGTGCTCCACCAGCGCCAGCGCCCGTACGAAGCTCTGCTCGGCCGGGCCGGGCTCGTTCCTGGCGGCCAGCAGCAACCCGCCGAGCCTGACCGCTCCGCCCGCCCTCGCGCCCCGGTGCTCCCAGCCTTGTCCTCCCCCGTGGCGGTCCGCCCCGGGCGATCACCCGTACCGGCCTCGAAGAGAGCGGCCAGGAGCCGTTCCGCCTCGGACAGGTGCCCGGCCGCGATCAACGCCTCGATGCGGCGCGGACGGGGATCGGGAACGAAGAGGCCGGCGCCGTCACAGGCCGGCGGCGCATCCTCGGCGCCAAGCAGGGCCAGCGCCACACCGGCCTGGGCCAGGCCGAACACGTGACGCCAACGGCGTGCCACGCTCATGGCGGCACGCGCGTGCACCAGGGCCTCCTTGTCCCTGCCCAGGGCGGCGAGGGGCGCCGCGCAGGCGGCCAGCAGGAGAGGCAGGAGCCATCGCTGCCCCAGCGCCGCCGCCTCGGCCAGCGCCGGACGAGCGCGGTCTTGCCGATCCCCTCGGGTCCGTCGATGACGACCGTCCTGGCGTGGCCCGCGATGGCCGCGCGCAGCTCGGCGTGCAGCAGGGCGAGCTCCGCCGTACGCCCGACGAACGCCGTACGCTCGACGAACATCGCCGTTCTCCCTCCGCCCCAAGCCCCCTACGACTGGGAAGAGGTGGGGCGGCCGGGCCAGATACCTGGGGTCAAGCCCTGGGGAGCCGGGCCCACATGGCGGTGGCGTCGTCGTGGAGCTTGCCGCGCATCGGCCCTCGGGCGGTCTCCAAGGCGCGCACCGCCTCGACGGCCGCTCGCGGGCCTCGGGTCTCCAGCTCAGCGGCCAGGTCGTCCCAGGTCCAGCCGTACCAGTCGACAAGCCGGGTGACGCCGTCGGTGCACAGTCCGGCCGCGCGCAGCTCGCGCAGGTCGACGCTGCCGTGTACGGCCTCGGCGGCGGCCTCGGGGCGGGCGGCGGCCACCCAGAATCCGCCGGGGGCGTTGCGCAGCCGCCGTACGAGCTCCAGCGAGTACGGACGCCCGCCCGGCAGCCGCTCCAGCCGGTCGTCGGCCACCACCCGCACCCCGCCGCCCGCCAGGCCGAGCAGCACCGGGGAGTCCCCCAGCACGAGATAGTCCAGCCGGCCGCCCGCGACCCGGACCAGGGCGACGGTCGCCGACGGCGAGTCGGGGTTGCCCAGGTCGCAGCCACCCCCGTGCGCCTCGGCGGTGATGGCGATGGCGTCCGCCAGCAGCGCGCGCAGCGGCGCGGGCGCCGGGGTGGGCGCATCGGCGGACAGCCGGGCCGCGAGCGCCCCGCCGAGCCGCGCCACCAGCCATGCGACGTCGTGCGCGCACCCGCTGTCCACCCCGGCCGGCGCCGTCGCCCCGTCGATGACGACGGCCCACGACGGCCCGGCGATGGCCAGGTCCTCGTTCGGCCGCGCGGCGTCGCCGGGAGCGCAGGCAGAGGCGATCTCGGTGAACATCTACGCCAGGAGGGACGGCGCGAGCCGCGGTACGCCGTTCAGACGATCACCAGCTCGCGCGGCGTGTTGTTGAGCCGCTCCCCGCCGCTCTCCGTGCACACGACGATGTCCTCGATGCGCGCGCCGTGCCGCTCCGGCAGGTAGATGCCGGGCTCGACCGAGAAGGCGTGCCCGGGCTCCAGCGGCTCGCCGTTGCCCGCCACGATGTACGGCTCCTCGTGCGTCTCGATGCCGATGCCGTGCCCGGTGCGGTGGACGAAGTAGTCGCCGTAGCCGGCGGCGGCGATCAGCTCGCGCGCGGCGGCGTCGACCGACTCGCAGGACACGCCGGGCCGGACCGCCGCGCACGCGGCCTCCTGCGCCTCGCGCAGCACCTCGTAGTAGGCGGCGAACTCGGCCGGCGGCTCGCCGACGCTGTAGGTGCGGGTGGAGTCGGAGCAGTAGCCGTTGTGGAGCTGGCCGCCGATGTCGACCACGACGGGCTCGCCCGGCCGGATGACCCGGTCGGACACGTCGTGGTGGGGGCTCGCGCCGTTGGGCCCGGAGGCGACGATCACGAAGTCGACGGTGGCGTGCCCGGAGGCCAGGATGGCCTCGGCGATGTCGCGGGCCACCTCGCGTTCGGTGCGCCCGGCGCGCAGCAGCTCGGGCACCCTCCGGTGGACGGCGTCGATCGCCTCCCCCGCCTCGCGCAACGCCGCCACCTCGGCCGGGGACTTGCGCATCCGCAGCTCCCGCAGCACGCTGCCGGCCAGCACCTGCTCGGCGCCGGGCAGCACCTCGCGGAAGCGCAGCGACGACATGGCCCACATGCGGTCGGCCAGCCCCACCTTCGCCACCTCGCCGAGGCGGGCCGCGGCGAGCGCGTAGGGGTCGTCGGTCTCGTCCCAGGCCACGAACTCCAGCCCGAGCCGCGAGGCGGGCGAGGCCTCGGCGGCGGGCAGCTCCAGGCGGGGCACCATCATGAAGGGCTCGCCGGACGCGGGCACCACGAGGCACGTCAGCCGCTCCAGCGGCTTGGCGTCGTAGCCGCTGACGTAGCGCAGATCGGGGCCGGGCGTGAGCAGCAGGGCGTCGAGCCCGCCCTTGGCGGTGGCCTCCTGGACGGCGGCCAACCGGGACACGGGATACAAGTCTGAGGACGTCACCAGGCCAATCTACTCTCGGCCGCCCCTCCTAAAATCCGCGGAAAGCTCTTCCCGGCATCTCGGATCGCTACAGACCGTGCCTAATCGATCACGTAGTGTGGGAACAATTGTCCAGATCCACTGCGCTTTGGAAGCGAGATTATGGTCGACGTCATGAGCTCGGCCGGGCTGCTAGGGCCGGACACCGACGCGGAGATGCTGGCCGCCAGGCTGGCTCACGCGCAGCGGCTCGGCAACCTGGGCTGGGCCGAGTGGCACTTCCGCACCGGCGAGACGACCTGGTCCGACCAGGTGTACACGATCTTCGGCCGCGACCCGGGCAAGGGTCCGATCGCGCTGCCCCGGCTGGCCGAGCACGTCGTGCCGGCCGACGTCGCCGCGCTGGACCGGCTGCTGTGGGCCGCGCTGCGCTGCGTGGAGCCGGTCCAGGCCGAGCTGCGCATCCGCCGGGGCGGCAACTGGAGCGACCTGCGCGACGTACGCCTGGTGCTGGAGCCCCTGATGGGCGACGGCGGGGCGGTCGGCCTGCACGGCGTCATCCAGGACATCACGGGCCGCCGGCGGGCCGAGCGCATGATGTCGGAGTCGCGCCGCCAGCTCCTGGAGGCGCGCGAGCGGGCCGCGGAGGAGCGCCACGTGATGCTGGCGCTGCGCGAGGCGATCCTGCCCGACCCGGCCTGCCCGCCAGGTCTGCCGCACATCCGGGTCGCGGTCCGTTACGTCCCCGCGGAGAAGACCGCGAACCTCGGCGGCGACTGGTTCGAGGCGTCCCCGGCCCCCGACGGCCGGCTGCTGCTGGCGGTCGGCGACGTCTCCGGCCACGGCCTGCCCGCCATCGCGCACATGGCCCAGCTCCGGCACGCCCTGGTCGGCCTGGCCATGACCGGCCGGCCCGCGCACCGGCTGCTCGACTGGCTCAACGAGCTGGTGCTGCACCAGATCAGGGACACCACCGCCACGGCGGTCATCGGGCATCTCGACCCGGAGACGCGGGTGTTCGCCTGGAGCCAGGCTGGGCACCTGGCGCCCGTCCTGGTCCGTGACGGGACCGCGACGCCGCTGGAACCGCCCCGGGGGGTGCTGCTGGGGGCGGCGGAGGGGCGGCCGTACGAGCTGGCCACGACCCGGCTGAAGCCGGGCGACGTGCTGCTGATGTTCACCGACGGGCTGGTGGAGCGGCGCACCCGCGACCTCGACGTCGGCCTCGACCTCGTCATGGCCGCCGCCCGCGAGGTGCCGGGCCGTGACCTGGAACACGACCTGGAGTCCGGGCTCGACAAACTGCTGGCCGACATCGGCGGCCCCAATCCCGAGGACGACGCGTGCCTGCTGGGGGTGGGCATACTGGGGTAGTGCTGATGCTCCTGGACACCCCGTCCCTCTACTTCCGCGCCTTCTTCGGCGTGCCGGAGACGATCAAGGCTCCCGACGGCACGCCGGTCAACGCGGTCCGCGGCCTGATCGACATGATCGCCACGCTCGTACGCGACCACTCCCCCGCCGAGCTGGTGGCCACGATGGACGCGGACTGGCGGCCGGCGTTCCGGGTGGCGGCGATCCCAACGTACAAGGCGCACCGGGTCGCCGAGGGCGACGCCGAGGAGGTGCCGGAGACGCTGGTGCCGCAGATCGCCGTGATCAACGACGTGCTGGACGCGGTCGGCATCGCCCGCCTGGAGTCGTCCGGGTACGAGGCCGACGACGTCATCGGCACGCTCACCCACCGGGCGGGACGCGGCGCGGTGGACATCGTCACCGGCGACCGCGACCTGTTCCAGCTCGTGGACGACGCCCGCCCGGTCCGCGTGCTCTACACCGCGCGCGGCATCCGCAACCTGCAGATCGTGGACGAGGCGTTCGTCACCGCCAAATACGGCGTCCCCGGCCGGTCCTACGCCGACTTCGCGACCCTGCGCGGCGACCCCAGCGACGGCCTGCCCGGGGTGCCGGGCGTCGGCGACAAGACCGCCGCCGCCCTCATCACCCGCTTCGGCTCGCTGCCCGCGCTGCTGGAGGCTCTGGACGCGGGCGGTGCCGAGGGCTTCCCGGCAGGCAGCCGGGCCAAGCTGGCCGCCGCCCGCGACTACCTGCGCGCCGCGCCCGCGGTCGTCAAGGTCGCGCACGACGCGCCCCTGCCGGACGCCGACCTCGCCGTGCCGGCCAAGCCGCGCGACCCGGAGGCGCTGGTGGCACTGGCCGACCGCTGGGGCCTGGACGGCCCGCTCAACCGGCTCCTCGCCGTGCTCGACCGCTGATCGGCCCGCCCGCCGGGCCCGCGTGGCGGGTCAGGCGGCCAGTGCGGCCCGGATCGCCGCCTGCGCGGCTTCGCGCAGGCGGGCGTGCACGCGTACGTTCTCCTCGCGGTCGGTGCGCACCTCGACGATCCGCGGCCCCTCGCCGCGCATGGCCTTGGGCAGGTCGGACAGGTCCGGCAGCAGCGTGTACGGCGTCCCGGTGGCAGCCGCGACGTATCCGAGGTCGACGCCGTGCGGCGTGCCGAAGACCCGCTCGAACGGGTCGCGCACCGCGGCCTGCGGCAGCAGCGAGAAGATCCCGCCGCCGTCGTTGTTGACCACCACGAAGCACACGTCGGGCCGCGGCTCGCGGGGCCCGAGGATCAGCCCGTTCTGGTCGTGCAGGAACGTCAGGTCGCCGAGCAGCGCGTACGACGGCCCGTTGTGCGCCAGCGCCGCCCCCATCGCCGTGGACACCAGCCCGTCGATGCCGGACGCTCCCCGGCTGGCCATGAGCCGGATGCCGCGCCGCGGCCGCATCGCCTGGTCGAGGTCGCGGATCGGCATCGAGGAGCCGCAGAACAGCAGCGCCCCGTTGGGCAGCGCGTCCACGAGGTCCCTGGCCAGGCGCGGCTCGCTGAGGCCCGAGGCGTCGAGCACGTCGTCGACGGCCGCCCTGGCGGCCCGGTCGGCGTGCCTCCAGTCGTGCAGCCAGCTGTCGTCGCCGGCCGCGACCGGGATCTCCACGGCCTGGGCGACCTGCGTGGCCGAGCGGGTCGGGTCGGGCCAGCGGCCGAGGTCGGGGGCGACCACGATGTGCTCGCCGGCCCGGCCCAGCCAGGACAGCAGCGGCCGGGACAGCCCGGGGCGGCCGAGCGTGACGACCACGTCGGGCAGGTGGTTGTCGGCGAACTCGGGCGTGCTCAGCAGGTGGTGGTAGGTGGAGACGGCGTGGTCGCCGTAGCGGGCGCCGCCGTTGGGCTCCGACAGCACTGGCCAGCCCGCCATGCCGGCGGCGGCGACGTAGCGGCGCACGTTGGCGGCGCCGTCGCCGACGACGAGCACGCCGCGCCGGGTGGGCGGGATGTGCAGGGCGATCGGCGGGGGCGCGACGCGGGCGCGCACCCAGGGGCCGTTCGCGCCGCCGTCCAGCGGCTCGCACCAGGTGGTGTCGCCGTCGGGGATCAGCGGCTCGCGGAAGGCCAGGTTGAGGTGGACGGGGCCGGGGTCGGACGGGCCGGTGGCGCGCTGGTAGGCGCGGCAGGCGAGCGAGCGCCAGTAGGCGACCTGGCCGGGGCGGTCCTCGGGGGCGCCGACCTCGGCGAACCAGCGTGTCGCCGAGCCGTACATCTTGAGCTGGTCGATGGTCTGGTTGGCGCCGGTGCCGCGCAGCTCGGGCGGCCGGTCGGCGGTGAGCACCAGCAGCGGTACGCCGGACTCGGCCGCCTCGATCACGGCCGGGTGGAAGTTGGCGGTGGCGGTGCCGGAGGAGCAGATGAGCGCCACCGGCCGCTCGCTCCGCTTGGCCAGCCCCAGCGCCAGGTACGACGCCGAGCGCTCGTCGATGCGCACGTGCAGCCGCACCCGCGACTCGGCGTGCAGCGCCAGCGCCAGCGGGGCCGAGCGCGAGCCGGGGGCGAGCACCACGTCGGTCAGGCCGCAGCGCACCAGCTCGTCGACGAGCACCGTGGCCAGTGCGGTAGCGGGGTTCAACGTGACGCCTCCTGCATCCGGCGAAGCCACTGGGGAGAATCAATCTCAAATGCCGACAAAAGCTGAAAATTCACCTCGGGACGGCGGACGGTCAGCTCGCCGTCCACGGGCACCAGCGAGTCGTCCACGACGTCGCCGTCGAGCAGCGCCATCGTGCCGAGCCCGCACGCGTACGGCAGCGACGGCAGCGCGGCCGCCAGCGCCAGCCCCGCCGCGAGCCCCACGGACGTCTCCACCGCGCTGGAGACCACGGCGGGCAGCCCGCACGCCTCCACCACGCGCAGCGCCTCGCGCACCCCGCCGAGCGGCTGCACCTTGACCACCGCCACGTCGGCCGCCTCGGCCGCGCGCACCCGCAGCGGGTCCTCGGCGCGGCGGATCGACTCGTCGGCGGCGATCGGCACGTCGCAGGCCCGCCGGACGGCGGCCAGCTCCTCCAGGGTGGCGCACGGCTGCTCGGCGTACTCCAGGTCGTACTTGTCCAGGCGCCTCAGCCGGGTGACGGCCTCGTCGACGCTCCACGCGCCGTTGACGTCCACCCGCAGCCTGCCCGACGGCCCGAGCGCGTCGCGCACGGCCTCCACCCTGGCCACGTCGTCGTCGAAGCTTTGACCGCGCTCGGCCACCTTGACCTTGGCCGTGCCGCATCCGGAGCGCCGTACGATCGCGTGCGCCTCCTCGGGGTCCACGGCCGGGACCGTGGCGTTGACGGGGACGCGCTCGCGCACCGGCGCCGGCCAGCCCTCGAAGGCGGCCTCGCGGGCGCAGGCGAGCCAGCGGGCGCACTCGCGCGGGCCGTACTCGGGGAACGGGGAGAACTCACCCCATCCGGCGGGGCCGCGCAGCAGCACGCCTTCCCTGACGGTCTGCCCCCGGAACCGTGTCCGCATCGGGATCCTGAAGACCACCGGAGCCTCGGGAGAACGCGCCACGACCCTCCCCCGCTTCCGCTGCGCCTTTGTCCGACCTGTCGCCATTAACCTTACGAGCATGTGGAGGAACCCGTCGCATCCGGACCGCCCGCTGCATGCCATTGTGCAGCCTCCCGGGCCCGCGCTCTTCGCCGCGATCCTCGACGCGCTCGACGGCAGCGGCCCCGCCGTCCTGCCGCTGGCGCCCGGCGGCTCCTCCGCCGCCGCGATCGCCTCGCTGCGTCCCACCCACGCGGGCGGCGAGCGGCTCGACGGCGGCGAGGGCGTCCCCGAGGACGTCGCCGTCGTGATCGCCACCAGCGGCAGCACAGGCGCGCCCAAGGGCGTCATGCTGTCGGCCACCGCGCTGCGCGCCTCGGCGGCGGCCTCGCTGCGCCGCCTAGAGGCGTCCAAGGGCGAGCGCTGGCTGTGCTGCCTGCCGGTCGCGCACGTCTCAGGGCTGCAGGTGCTGGTCCGCGCGCTGCTGTCGGGCACGGAGCCGATCGTCCACCCGCGCTTCGACCCGCGCGCGGTGCTGGAGTCGGGGGCCGAGCACGTCTCGCTGGTGCCGACGCAGCTTCACCGGCTGGTCGAGCTGGGGGCCGATCTGTCGGTGTTCCGTACGATCCTGCTCGGCGGCGCCGCGCCCCGCCCCGGCCTGCTGGACCAGGCCCGGGACCTCGGCGCCAGGGTCGTGACGTCGTACGGCAGCAGCGAGACCAGCGGCGGCTGCGTGTACGACGGCCTGCCCCTTTACAATGTAGATCTCAAGATCGGCGCGGACGGGCTGATCAGGATCGCCGGTCCCGTGCTGTTCTCCGGCTACCGCTTCGGCGCCCCCGAGGAGCCTTTCGACGGCGGCTGGTTCGTCACCTCCGACCTCGGCGAGCTGTCCGGCGGGCGGCTGCGGGTGCTGGGCCGGGCCGACGACGTCGTCAACACCGGCGGCGAGAAGGTGGTGGCCGGCGCGGTGGCGGCCGTCCTCGGCGAGCATCCCGGGATCGCCGACGTGGCCGTGATCGGCGTACCCGATCCCGAATGGGGCGAACGGGTCACCGCCATCGTCGTACCCGCCGACCCCGACACACCCCTCACGCTTGATCAATTGCGGGCGTACTCCCACGATAGGCTGCCCCCTTACGCCGCCCCCCGCGAGCTGCGCCTCGTCGCCGCCCTGCCCCTGCTGCCGAACGGCAAGACCGACCTGGTCAGGCTGAAGGCAGGAACCTGACGGAGTGCCGCTGCGTCATAGTGGGGAGAAGGAGGGAGCCTTCATGGACCAGACCCGCAAGATGTGGGCATCCGCGGCCGTCGTCGGCGTCATCGTCGCCGGGGGGATCTCCATCGCGGCGGCCGCCTCGGCGGGCAGGCTCGACCAGGCGGCCGAGGAGACGGGCGCGGTGGTGGAGGGCCGGCCCTCACCCGTGTCCTCCGACGGCGCCGGCGACGGCGTCGTGGTCTCCGAGGAGGTCAACCCCGATCCCGCCAAGGTCTTCGAGTACTGGAGCGACGACCGCATGGAGGGCGCCGAGCCCATGCCCATGCCGGCGGTCACCGAGGGTGGCGTCTTCCACATCACGGAGTGACGGCGAGGGGTTCCCGCGGCCTCGGCGCAATCTGTGCCTTTTCCGGCAGTTCGCCCCCTCGGGAACAAATGGCGGAAATTGGCGTTATTGATACTGGTGCGCCGTGCGGACAGCGAAGCCGCCCCGCCACAACCTGCCTGATCGCTTCTTACTCCGTACGGAGGAGGTGTCCTCATGCCCAGAACCGCCGAGGCGACCCCGCACGCGACTCTCGACCAACTGATCGAACGAGGACGTTACCAGGGTCACCTTTCTCTGGCGGAGCTGCGTGACGCGTTCGCCCAAGCCGGCGTCAGCCCTTCCGAGGGCCGTACGATCCTGCGCGAGCTCTCCGAGGCCGGCGTCAGCCTGGCCGCCGAGAACGAGCCGTCTCTCAGCAAGACCGCCCCCAGCAACACCCGCAAGACCACCGAGCCCGCGTCGGCCGAGGAAGACGCTCCCAAGAAGCCCTCGCCCTCGCGCACAAAGGCTACCGGCCGCAAGCCCGCCAAGGCAAAAACCGCTGTACGCAACGGCGCCGCCAAGAACACCGGCACGAGCACCGGGGGGCCCGTCGACGGCAAGCCGGAGCATGAGGAAGACGTCCCCGACGACATCGTGCTGGACGAGGCCGAGATCGAGCACGAGCAGGCCGACCTGGACGACACCCAGTCGGTCATGGGCGACTCGGTGCACACCTATCTGAAGTCGATCGGCCGCCGCACCCTGCTGACCGCCGCCCAGGAGGTCGAGCTGGCCAGGCGGATCGAGGCCGGCCTGTACGCCGAGTACAAGCTGGAGACCCACCCCGACCTGCCGGCGGACGTCCGTGACGACCTGCACCTGGTGGTGCAGGACGGCCGGCGCGCCAAGGACCACATGCTGGAGGCCAACCTCCGGCTGGTCGTGTCCGTCGCCAAGAAGTACACCGACCGCGGCATGTCGCTGCTCGACGTGGTGCAGGAGGGCAACCTCGGCCTCATCCGGGCCGTGGAGAAGTTCGACTACACCAAGGGCTTCAAGTTCTCGACGTACGCGATGTGGTGGATCCGGCAGGCCATCCAGCGCGGCTTCGCCGACTCGGCGCGTACGATCCGGCTGCCCGTGCACGTGCTGGAGATGCTCTCCAAGCTGTCGCGGGTGGAGCGGGACATGCACCAGCGCCTCGGCCGCGAGCCCACGCCGGAGGAGCTGGCCGTCGAGCTGGACAAGACCCCCGACCAGATCGAGGAGCTGCTGCGCACCAGCCGCCAGCCGATCTCGCTCAACGCGACGATCGGCGAGGACGGCGAGACCACGATCGGCGACCTCATCGAGGACGTCGACTCGCCCGAGGCGTCGGAGATCGTCGACCGCCAGCTGCTGGGCGACCAGCTGCGCGGCGTGCTCGACAACCTCTCGCCGCGCGAGTCGAAGATCATGGCGCTGCGCTTCGGCCTGGTGGACGGCAAGCCGCACACCCTGGACGAGATCGGCAAGCACCTGGGCCTGACCCGGGAGCGGATCCGCCAGCTGGAGAAGGAGTCGCTGTCCAAGCTGCGGCACCCGAGCAACACCCGCCCGCTGCTCGACTGGGCGAGCTGAACCCCCGCCCGGACCGCCTGAACATGCCGGAAGCCCCGGCGCGCCTCACCAGGAGACGCGCCGGGGCTTCCGCATGTCGTGCACCGACGCGGCGGGGCCGCTAGGCGGTCGCGGGGACCGGGCGCGGGACGCGCGGGATGCCCCACATGCGGTTTTCCTCGCGCAGGGTGCGCAGCCGGTCGACCTCGGCCGTCCACTCGCGCCCGCGCGGCGTCGCCTTGGCCTTGCGGCGCGCGATGCGGTCGTCGTAGGACTTGACCCCGAAGGTGGCCCGCTGGCCCGCCTCGGCGGCCCGCAGCGCCTCGGTCAGCGCCTGGTCGAACGCCCGGCCCGCGGCCAGCAGCTCGACCTCGTCGGCCGCCGCGGCCCGCAGCTCCCGCAACGTGCTCTCGGCCTGCCTGGCCCGCTCCAGCAGCTCGGGATAGCTCCTGGAGATCTCGCGGTCCGCGTGGTAGCGGACCTCGGCCTCCCGGCTCACCCGAGGACGGAAAAACGCCATGGACCCTGCCCCTTCACCAGCCGATAAGTCATGCCAGGCCCAAGAGTACGCCTCCTCGCGACACATGCGGGAATCACCCCGCCGCCGCGCCCTTTACGAAGTAAGATGATCTTCATGCCCGCCAAGAGACCACCGATCCCCCTCTCCCGCGAGCGGATCATCGAGGCCGCGCTGCACATCGCCGACAGCCAGGGGCTGCGCCGGCTCACCATGCGCCGGCTCGGCGACGCGCTGCAGGTCGAGGCCATGGCCATCTACCACCACCTGCCCCGGGGCAAGGAGGCGCTGATGGACGCCCTGGCCGAGCACGTGACCACCGTCCACGTCGAGCAGCGCCCCACCTGGCAGGAGACGGCCAAGGCGTGGTGCCGGGCGGAGCGGGAGCTGCTGCGCGAGCATCCCGGCGTGCTGGCGCTGGCGCTCACCAAGCCGCCCAAGGGCACCACGCTCATCGCCCTGGGCGAGCAGACCGAGCAGTTGGCCGACGGCGGCCTCGACGACGCCCCCGACGCGGTGCGGACGCTACGCGCGTTCGTGTACGGCAGCGTGGCCGTCGAGGTCCAGCGGTCCGGCTGGGCCGACCCAGAGGTCGACGAATGGATACGGCGGGACGAACGGGCCGATGCGGACTTCGAGCGCGGACTCGACGCTCTTCTCAAGGGTTTGCAAACGTGATGCGCGTGTCGTGCTTGGCCCGTTATCCTGCATAAGGCACCCTGTGTCGAAGGTCACACGTCACGGTGACGGCATCGCACCCTTGCCAAGAGAACAACCCGAGCCGCTCCCGCCCCTCACAACGGGAGCATTCCACGAGATATCGGAGGCACGCCGATGTGCCCGCACGTCCCGGCCTGTCCGGATGCAGAGGCGCCCGACCGCGAGGCGGCACGTACCCTCGCCTGCCATCCCGAGCAGGGGTGGAGCCTGCTCTGCAACGGCGTGGTCCTGTTCGAGGACACCGGGGAGCTCCTGCCGAGCGGCGCCTCCATCGAGCCGCACCGGCCGGTGGGCGTCTGAGCCCGCGGGCTAGGAGGGCTCCCCGCTCCGCCGATCAGCCAGCGCGTAGTGGCCCAGCCACTCCGCCACGATCCCGCCGACCCGGGCGGGATCCCGTTTGAGATCGTGCCCCTCACCGGGCAGCACCACCAGCCGCGCCGCGTCCGCGGCGTCCGGGACGCCGAACGGGTCGCGGTCGCCGTTGACGACCAGCACGTCCACCCCCGCACCGCGCAGCTCGCCGGCCCTGGACCTGTCGGGCCGGCCCGGCGGGTGCAGGGGGAAGGCCAGCGCCACGACCGCCGCCGCGCCCACCGCCGCCGCCGTACGGCAGGCCACCCGTGCCCCGTTGCTCCGCCCGCCCTGCACGAGGGGCAGGCCGGGCCGGTGCGCCCGCAGCTCCGCGAGGACGGTCTCCCACGCCTCGTCCTGACGGGCCGGCGAGCCGGGGGCCCGCGCCCCCGCCAGCCGGAACGCCTGCGTCACCCTGGCCACCCCGAACCCCGCCGCGAGCGCGGCGTCGCGCACGGCCAGCAGGTCGGGGGCGTCCACTCCCCCGGCGGAGCCGTGGGTGAGGACGAGCAGCAGCCGAGGGTCGGCCGGCTCCTCCAGGTCCACCCGCGCCGGCCCGCGCGGGGTCGTGATCTCCATGGCAGAACCGTACCTTCGGACGATCCGGCGGTGGCTCTCAGGGCTGATGACGGGCGTGCCGCGAGTAGAGCATGATGTCTTCATGCACCTCGAACGTCCACTCCGTGAGGACCTCAAGGCCACGCTCGACGCCCGTCGCGACCTCGGCCCCGACTACGAGAAGGCGCTCGTGGAGTCCTTCGCGGACCGCCTCGACGAGACGATCGCCGGGCGGGTGCGGGCCGAGCTGGCCGCGCAGGGAGCCGAAACGGCCGCGTACGGAGCCGGCCCCCGCCCCAAGGCCAAGAGCCCGGCCTCCACGATGACCCCGATCGTGCTGGGCTCGCTCGGCATCGGCGTCCCGCTGACCGCGATCGCGGCCGGCCAGGCGGGCCTGCTGGGGCTCGCCATCACCTGGATCGCCATCGTCGTCATCAACGTGGCCGCCGCGTCGGCCGTCATGCGCCGGGGCTGACCCCCGGCCGGGCAGGCGTGGGTCAAAACCCGCGCTCGTAGCGCAGGCGCACCTCGGCGGCCAGCGCCTCGTCGGCGTGCCCCAGCCCGTAGGACCACACCTGGTCGGCGTCCTCCGGCCGGCCGCGCAGCGGCAGCGTACGGGCCAGCAGCTCGATGGCCAGGGCGCTGGTCGGGACGTCGGCCCCGCCCTCCACGGTCTCGGCGAACTCGGCGCAGGCCAGCTCCAAGTGCGCGATGCCGAGCCGCACCCGCAGCCCCGGCACCTCGGACTCGGGGGCGATGCCCAGGGCCTCGATGAGCACGTCGGCGGCCGAGCCCGGCTCGCCGTGCTCCAGCAGCAGGTCGGCGAGCTCCCGCGCCGCCAGCGCCGCCACCTGCTCGTCGCCGGCCGCCACGCCCGACGACGTGGCCTCGCGCAGCTCCTTCTCGGCCTCACCCAGGGTCTCGGCCAGCCGGGCCAGCGCCAGGTGGGCGTGCGAGAGGTAGGCGGGGGTGCCGACGCCCAGCACGGCCTGCCAGGCGGCTCTGGCCTGCTCGGTGCGCCCCTCGCGCTCGAAGCCCTGCGCCAGGTGGCAGGCGGCCTGGGCGGCGTACTCGGGGTGGTTGGTGGCCAGGGCGGTGCGGGCGGCCGCGCGGGCCGCCTCGACCTCGCCGCGCTCCTCCAGCACCACGGCGAGCCCGACGGCGGCCTGCGCGCGGTCGGGCCCGTCGGGGTCGGCGACGAGCCGCCGCAGGATCGCCGCGGCGCCGTCGAGGTCACCGCTCTCGGCGAGCCTGCGGGCGGTGTCGAGGGGCGGGGTCTCCAGCTCCGATGACGTCAAGAGAGCTCCTTACGGCGCCGCTTGGCCTGGGTCGCACCGAAGCCTAACCACTTCCGGCGATCATGTCTGCCCACTTGACGATGCCGGACTGGTTCCCCGCCCCGCGATCCGCTCAGTCCTCGTACGCCTCCAGCGGAGGGCACGAGCAGACCAGGTTGCGGTCGCCGTAGGCCTGGTCGATGCGGCGCACCGGCACCCAGTACTTGCTCTCGCGCAGCGACGCGACCGGGTAGGCGGCCTCGCTCCGGGTGTAGGGGTGCGGCCACTCGTCGGCGGTGACCGACTCGGCCGTGTGCGGGGCGTTGCGCAGCGGGTTGTCGACCGGGTCGTACGCCCCCGACGCCACCTTGGCGATCTCCTCGCGGATGGCGATCATGGCGTCGGCGAACCGGTCGAGCTCGCCGAGGTCCTCGCTCTCGGTGGGCTCGATCATGAGCGTCCCGGACACCGGGAACGACATGGTCGGCGCGTGGAAGCCGTAGTCGATGAGGCGCTTGGCCACGTCGTCCACGGTGACGCCGGTCTCCTTGGTGATCTGCCGCAGGTCGACGATGCACTCGTGCGCGACCAGCCCGCCGCGCCCGGTGTAGAGCACCGGGTAGTGCGGGGCCAGCCGCCTGGCCAGGTAGTTGGCCGACAGGATGGCCTGCTCGGTGGCGGCGGTGAGGCCGTCGGCGCCCATCATCCTGATGTACGCCCACGAGATCGGCAGGATGCCGGCCGAGCCGTGCGGGGCGGCCGAGACCGGCCCGACCAGGGAGCCGTCCTTCAGCGGGTGGCCGGGCAGGTAGGCGGCCAGGTGGCCGCGGACCGCGACGGGGCCGACGCCGGGGCCGCCGCCGCCGTGCGGGATGCAGAACGTCTTGTGCAGGTTGAGGTGGGACACGTCGGCCCCGAACTCGCCCGGCTTGGCCAGCCCGACCAGGGCGTTAAGGTTGGCGCCGTCCACGTAGACCTGGCCGCCGGCCTCGTGCACCTTGGCGCAGACCTCGGTGATGCTCTCCTCGTACACGCCGTGGGTGGACGGGTAGGTGACCATGATCGCGGCGAGCGCGTCGCGGTGCTTGGCGATCTTGGCGTCGAGGTCGGCGAGGTCCACGTTGCCGTCGGCGTCGCAGGCGACGACCACGACCCGCATGCCGGCCATGACGGCGCTGGCGGCGTTGGTGCCGTGCGCCGAGGACGGGATGAGGCAGACGTCGCGGCCGTCCTGACCGCTCGCCCGGTGGTAGGCGCGGATGGCCAGCAGGCCGGCGAACTCGCCCTGCGAGCCGGCGTTGGGCTGCAAGGAGACCGCGTCGTAGCCGGTGACCTCGGCGAGCCAGCGCTCCAGCGTGCCGATCAGCTCCAGGTAGCCCTCGGCCTGCTCGACCGGCGCGTACGGGTGCACGCCCGCGAACTCCGGCCAGGTGATGGGCTCCATCTCGGTGCTGGCGTTGAGCTTCATCGTGCAGGAGCCGAGCGGGATCATCGACCGGTCGAGCGCGATGTCCTTGTCCTGGAGCCGGCGCAGGTAGCGCAGCATCGCGGTCTCGGAGCGGTGGTCGTGGAAGACCGGGTGGGTGAGGTAGCCGGACTCGCGCAGCAGCTCGGCGGGCAGCGCGTCGGCGGTGGACTCGACGTCGACGTCCCGCTCGGGCACGCCGAACGCGGCCTGCACGGCGCGCAGCTCGGCCGTGCCCGTCTTCTCGTCGCAGGCGACCGAGACGTGGTCGTCGTCGGCCCGCCACAGGTTGACGCCGCGCTCGGCGGCGGCGGCGACCACCTCGGCGGCCCGGCCGGGCACCCGGACGAGGACGGTGTCGAAGAACGCCTCGTGCACGACCTCCAGCCCGCCCGCGCGCAGGCTCCCGGCGAGGGCGGCGGCGTGCCGGTGGGCGCGCAGCGCGATGCGGCGCAGCCCTTCGGGGCCGTGGTAGACGGCGTACATGCCGGCGATGACGGCGAGCAGCACCTGCGCGGTGCAGATGTTGCTGGTGGCCTTCTCGCGGCGGATGTGCTGCTCGCGGGTCTGCAGGGCGAGCCGGTAGGCGGGGTCGCCGTCGGCGTCCACGGACACGCCGACCAGGCGGCCGGGGAGCTGGCGCTGCAGGCCCTCGCGTACGGACATGTAGGCGGCGTGCGGTCCGCCGAACCCGAACGGCACGCCGAAGCGCTGGGAGGAGCCGATCGCGATGTCGGCGCCCAGCTCGCCGGGCGCGGCCACGAGGGTGAGCGCGAGCAGGTCGGCGGCGGCCACGACGAGCGCCCCGGCCTCGTGCGCGGCGGCGGCCACGGCGCGGAAGTCGCGCAGCCGCCCGGAGGCGCCGGGGTACTGGACGAGCACGCCGAAGCACTCGGGCAGCGCGCTGCCGTCGAGCGGGTGCTCGGCGAGCTCGATGCCGAGCGGCTCGGCGCGGGTGGCGAGCACCCGCTTGGTCTGCGGCAGGGCGTCGGCGTCGACCACGAACACGTTGCTCTTGGAGCGGCCGGCGCGCCGGGCGAGGGTCATGGCCTCGGCGGCGGCGGTGGCCTCGTCCAGCAGGGACGCACCCGCGACGGGCAGGCCGGTCAGGTCGGAGACGACCGTCTGGAAGTTGAGCAGCGCCTCCAGCCGCCCCTGCGAGATCTCCGGCTGGTACGGCGTGTACGCGGTGTACCAGCCCGGGTTCTCCAGCAGGTTGCGGCGGATGACCGCGGGCGTGATCGTGTCGTGGTAGCCGAGGCCGATCATGGAGGTGAGCACCCGGTTGCGGCCGGCCAGGGCGCGCAGCTCGGCGATCGCCTCGCTCTCGCGGGCGGCGGCGGGGAGCGTGAGCCTGTCCTTGGCCCGGATGGCCTCGGGGACCGCCACGGCCACCAGGTCGGCGACGGACTCGAAGCCGACGGTCTCCAGCATGCGCTGCTGGTCGGCCTCGGACGGGCCGATGTGGCGGCCTGCGAACGGCGGCTCGGACAGGGACGTGGGCGCGGACGGCGGCGGGGATGCCGGCAGGGACTCTGACAGGGCGGTCATGGAAGGTGCCTCCCGAGGCTTATGGAGACCGGCGCCGGGGCGCGGGCGGATGCCGGATCTCCCCCTCTGTCAGCGCGGGCGTCACCGCGACCTGAGAGCTTCGCCTCGCTACGGAGGCTTGCACCGTCGGTGAGGCGCGCCTGGCGGGCGTGCCTGCTTTCCAGAGTTGCCTCGCCCGAGCGGTACAGGTTGCCTGAGAGATTCCGGGGAGGGTTGCTCCTTCGGCGCCCCGGGACCAGATGGTGCCGGGGACTCTCCCGCACGGGGTCGTCAGCCTTGCCTGTCCTAGGTTACTACTCTGGACGTTACGGGCGAATTACTACCCCAGGCGCCGGGCACGGCGGCGCTGGGCGAGCTCGTCAGCGGGGTGGTCGGCCGGGACGTTGTCCTCGACCGCCGCGCGTTCCCCCGGCAGCTCCGCGAGGCTTCCCTCGACCTCTCGCCAGACCCGGCCGAGCGCGATGCCGAACACGCCCTGGCCGCCCTGGAGCAGGTCGATCACCTCGTCGGCCGAGGTGCACTCGTAGACGCTGACGCCGTCGCTCATGAGCGTGATCTGCGCGAGGTCGGCGACCCCGCGGTTGCGCAGGTGCTGCACGGCCGTGCGGATCTGCTGCAGCGACACCCCGGTGTCGAGGAGCCGCTTGACGACCTTGAGCACCAGGATGTCGCGGAAGCTGTAGAGCCGCTGGGAGCCCGAGCCGTGCGCGGCCCGGATGGTCGGCTCCACCAGGCCCGTGCGTGCCCAGTAGTCGAGCTGCCTGTAGGTGATGCCGGCCGCCGCGCAGGCGGTGGGCCCGCGGTAGCCGATGTCGTCCGGCAGCGCCGCCGGACGCTCGTCGAAGAGCAGACCCTGCTCCCCGGCACGCTGCCGCGCGTCCTCGCGCCGCACCGGATCTTCCTGGCCGGCCGTCTTTCCCTCGCCGCTGCTGACCGCCACGCGGACCTCCGGCTTTCTCTCATCCCACGGCCTGATCTGGGGGTTCATATAAGGCGACCGCGGGTTTCACTTGCACCGTAGGACCGTCACCATGCTCAGTCAACGATCCGGCTCGGCGCGTCGTGAAGCGTAAATGCACCGAAATACCTACCCCGCCCTGCCGAAGTCCTCGGGAGTGATCGTGTCAAGGAACTCCCTGAACTTCTCCACCTCGTCCTCCTGGTCGTCCGGGATGACCACGCCGGCCTCCTGGACCACCTCCTCGCTGGCGAAGATGCGCGCTCCGGTGCGCAGGGCGAGCGCGATGGAGTCGGAGGGCCGCGCGCTCACCTCGACGCCGTTGGAGAACACCAGGTCGGCGAAGAAGATGCCGTCGCGCAGCGCGACGATGTTGACCGCGCGCAGGCCGACGCCCAGCGCGCTCAGCACGTCGCGGAACAGGTCATGGGTGAGCGGCCGCGGCGGAGGCTCCTCCGCCTGGGCGAGGGCGATGGCCGTCGCCTCGGTCATCCCGATCCAGATAGGAAGGAACCGCTCCCCGTGTGCCTCCTTGAGCAAGACGATCGGTTGATTTGTGGGCATTTCAACTCTTACGCCCACGACCTCCATCTGCAACACGGGCTGCTCCGTATTCCTGACCGGTGACCCGGCACAGCTCTTGGTTCGTCGCTTCTGCTGACTGGCTACTTCATTTCAACGTAACACCCGGAAGGCCCCGATTGCTCCCCGGGCACCAGCCGGGGTCTCCTCAGCGCCCCAGGACCGAACGTACCCCTGTGCGGACCAACGACGCGTGCAGGTCGAGCAGGAGGCTGGACAGCTCCCGAGCGGTCTCCTCGGCCTCGCCGATGGCGCCCGGGGCGCGGCGTTTCAGCACCGGCGCGACGCTCTGCTCGACCAGGCCGCACTCGCGCTCGGCGGCGGCCTTGACCGCGCGCAGGTGCCGGGCGCCGAGGCCGAAACGGGCCAGCGCGCCGACGGTGCGGGCGATCTTGAGCGCCTCCTCGTCGTAGCGGCGGGCCACCGGGGCCAGCAGGCCGTAGTCCTCGCACTCGGCGAGGGTCTCCTCGTCGATGCCGGCGGCCTCCAGCAGCTCCGCGCGGTCGAGCCTGACCTCCTGCTTGTCGGGCAGGGCCCGGGGGCGGCCGAAGCTCTCGGCCATGCGGTCCTTGATGACCCGCAGCGGCAGATAGTGGTCGCGCTGCTCGGTGAGGATGAAGCGGAGCTGCTCGACGTGCAGGTGCGTGAACTTGCGATAGCCGGAGGGGCTGCGCTCGGGCTCGATGAGCCCTTCGCCCTCCAAGAACCTGATCTTGGAGATCGTCACATCGGGAAACTCGCCCTGCAGCAGGGCGAGAACCTCCCCGATGCTCATGTGCGAGCGGGCCGCCTGGGAAGTCATGCGCTGTGGTTGCCTCGCATGAGGAAGACCAGGCGGAACTTGCCGATCTGCACCTCGTCGCCGGAGTGCAGCGGAACCTCCTCGATCCGCTCGCGGTTGACGTAGGTGCCGTTGAGGCTGCCCACGTCGCGGACGGAGAACTGGCCGCCACGGTGGCGGTAGAACTCCACGTGGCGGCGCGAGACGGTGATGTCGTCGAGGAAGATGTCGCTCTCCGGGTGGCGCCCGGTCGTGGTGAGGTCCTTGTCCAGCCGGAAGCGGCTGCCCTGGTTGGGGCCCCTGGTCACCGTGAGCAACGCCGTGCCGGGCGGGAGCTGCTCCACCAGCGCCCGCTCCTGCAGGAGCATGTCGCCTGTCTCAGCCTCGTACGCCTCGATTCCCGCCACGGAGATCGTCGAAGTGGTGTCCCCGGCGACCTCGTGTCTGGTCAGCGGTGACCCGCAGCGGGAACAGAAACGGGCATCCTCGGGGTTGGCGTGCCCGCACTGCGTGCAGTAGACGCTCGGCATCGATCGGCTCGGCCTCCTACCGCGAAGACGCGGCGACGGTGCTCAGGACGCGCCTCGCTTCGCTTTCTTCAAGTTTGCGAATGCCGCAACATACGCTGATCAGCGGCAAAGGTCAACTCGGGGCGCTGGACGGTGGTTTGGACGCAGACAAAGTTACCGCCGCTTCCGCCCCGTGGTCCATGCCGCCGCGCGTTTCTACATTACGATCTTGCGGCGGCCGGCGCGCATCTGGCAAGCGTGGTTTCTGCCACTTTCGCGCCGTTCACTCTCCGTGACATCTCCGGACGCCGGGTCAGCCGGCGGCCTGCTCGACCACCCGCGCCCAGCGCTCCAGGAGCGCCTGGGCGCCGTCCATGTCGGCCGCCTCGGCCCACAGGTCGGTGACGGGCTCGGTGGCGGCGGGCAGCACCAGCACCCAGCTCCCGTCGTCGCGGGCCACCCGCACCCCGTCGGTGGTGTCCACGCGGTAGCCCGCGGGCTCGGCCTCGGCGGCCTCGATGACCGAGCGCATGACCGCGCCCTTGGCCGCCCACGGCGTCGGCACCGTCCGGCGCAGCAGCTTGACCTCGGGGATCCTCGCGTCGATCTGGCTGAGCGAGAGCCGGGTGCGGGCGACCAGCCCGAGCAGGCGCATGAACGCGGCCAGCCCGTCGATGGCCGGGCTGAACTCCGGCACCACGAACCCGCCGCGCCCGTCCGCCGCGAAGATCATGTCGGGGCCCGCGACGGCCGCGGTGAGCGCGTCCAGCGCGGTGGAGGTCCACTGCACCTGCACGCCGTGGAAGCGGCACACCTGCTCGGCGACCCGGGTGGTGGTGACCGGCAGCGCCACCCGGCCGCCCCTGCGCTCGGCGGCGACCAGGTCGAGCACGACGAGCAGGGCGCGTTCCTCGTCGATGAGCTGGCCCATCTCGTCCACCAGGGCGATGCGCTCACCGACCGGGTCGAAGCGCACGCCGAAGGCCGCCCGCGAGGAGCTGACCAGCTCCGACAGCCGTTGCAGGTCGCGGCGGCGCTCGGCCAGCGTCTCGGTGGGCGAGACGTCGTCGAGGCGGGCGTTGACAGTGAGCACGTCCACGCCGACCCGGCCGAGCAGGGTGGGCAGCACCAGCGAGGAGGTGCCGCCCGCGCAGTCCACGACGACCTTCATGTCGCGTACGTCGCCGACGCCGACGTGGCGCAGCAGCTCGTGGGTGTAGTCCTCGATCGCGCGGGACGGATGGGTCAGCTCGGCGATCTCGCCGGGGAAGGCGCGGCGGAACTCCTGGCGGGAGAAGACCCGCTCCAGCTTGCGCTGCGCGCCGGGGGCGAGGTCGGCGCCGCGGGCGTCCATGAGGACGATGTCCACGCTCTGCGGGTCGCCGGGGGTGGTGCGCAGCGCGATGCCGCCGGCGGCGCCCTCCCTGCCGGTGTGGAAACGGGCCACCGGCAGCGGGGCCGCCTCCAGGTCGAGAACGTTGATCGCCCCGGCGGTGAGCGCGCCGTTGACCGCCCGCTTGAGCGCGCGGGCGGCGAGTGAGCAGTCGCGGGAGGTGACGACGTACTCGCCCTTCTTCAGTGTGGTGGCGTAGGCGCTGGCCAGGCGGACGCACAGCTCGGCGGTGATCTCGACGTTGACCAGGCCGCTCACGCCCCGGGGGCCGAACAGGCTGCGCTGGCCCCGCGACTCCCAGATGACGCTGGTGTTGACGACCGCGCCGGCCTCGATGGTCTTGAACGGGTAGACCTTGACGCCGCTGGAGACGTACGCCTCGGACTCGATGACGCACTCGTCACCGATGACCGCGTTCTCCTCGATGCGGGCGCCGGTCATGACGTCGGTGCTCTTGCCGACGACGCAGCCGCGTAAGTGGGCGCCGGGGCCCAGGTAGACGTTGTCGTGCACGATCGCGCGGTGCAGGAAGGCGCCTTCGCGCACCACGACGTTGCTGCCGAGCACGGTGTACTCGCGCAGCTCGGCGCCCGCCTCGACCTTGGCGTAGTCGCCGATGAGCAGCGGGCCCTTGAGCACGGCGTCGGGATCCACCGAGGCCGACTCGGCGACCCAGACGCCGGGCGAGAGCTCGAAGCCGCCGAGGTCCAGCTCGACCCTGCCGGACAGGGCGTCGGCCTGGGCCTTGAGATAGCTGTCGTGGGTGCCGACGTCCTCCCAGTAGCCGCCGGCGACGTGGCCGTAGATGGCGGCGCCGCGCTCCAGCAGGGCGGGGAAGACGTCGCCGGACCAGTCGACGGGCTCGCCGGTGGCGACGGCGTCGAGGATCTCGGGCTCCATGACATAGATGCCGGTGTTGACCGTGTCGGAGAAGACCTGGCCCCAGGTGGGCTTCTCCAGGAAGCGCTGCACGCGCCCGCCCTCGTCGACGATGATGATCCCGAATTCGAGGGGGTTGGGCACGCGCTTGAGTCCGATGGTGACAAGTGCCGAATTTTCCCGATGGAAACGGATCATTTCCGATAAATCGATGTCCGTGAGGGCGTCTCCGGAGATCACCAGGAACCGGTCGTCGCGCAGGCGGTCGGCGGCGTTCTTGACGCTGCCGGCGGTGCCGAGGGGGACGTCCTCGGTGGCGTACTCGAGGTGCATGCCCAGCTCGTCGCCGTCGCCGAAGTAGTTGCGCACCAGCGCCGCCAGGAACTGCACGGTCACCACGGTCTCGGTGATGCCGTGCCGTTTGAGCAGGCGCAGGACGTGCTCCATGATCGGGCGGTTGACCACCGGCAGGAGGGGTTTGGGCTGGTTGGCGGTCATCGGCCGCAGCCGCGTGCCCTCCCCGCCCGCCATGACGACCGCCTTCACCCGCTCACTCCTTCTTGGCCGAGACCACGAGCCGGCGCACCTGCACCACGTACAGCAATCCGGACCACCAGTACAGGCCCGTGCCCCAGAGGGCGAAGGCCCAGCCGACTATCCGGGCTATATCGGCATACCACCCGGAGTGGGAGGCAAGGAAGAGGAGGGGGAAGGCGTACATGAGGTTGAACATCGCGGCCTTGCCCAGGAAATGCACCTGAAGTGCCCGGTAGCCGTGCTTGCGGAGGACGGGGAAGGAAGCCGCGACGAAGAGTTCGCGCGCGAGGATGACCAGCACCAGCCACCACGGGATCACCTCGCGCAGCAGCAGCGCCAGGATCGTGGCGAAGACGTAGAGCTTGTCGGCGGCCGGGTCGATGAGCCGGCCGAGCTTGCTGGTCTGGTTGAACGCCCGGGCGATCTTTCCGTCGAGCCAGTCGGTGAAGCCCGCGACGGCGAGGATCCCGATGGCCCACCCGTCCGCCCGCGGCCCGAGGACGAGCCACAGGAACACGGGCACGCCGAGGAGGCGCAGGAAGCTCAGCAGGTTGGGAACCGTCCAGATCCGGTCCTCGGCGGAAGTTTCGCTCACGCAGCAGACCCTACTGAGTGCGCCGAACTCCCGCGCAGCCGGTCGGGCCCGGCCCCGCCGTCAGGAGCGCAGGAAGGAATGCGTGCGACCGACCCCGGCGAAACCGAGCCGGGCGTAGAAGTCCTTCGGCCAGTCCGCCGTGTCGGCGACCAGGAAGATCAGCTCGACGCCGGCCGCCTCGGCGAGCAGCGCGGTCAGCAGCGCGCGGGCGTGACCCCTGCCGCGGTGCTGCTCGCTCGTCCAGACGTCCTCGATCTGGGCGACGCCGCCGTGCAGGTAGAGGTCGGCGCGGGCGGCGAGCTCGCCGCCGGGGGCGCGCACGCCGCGGAAGAGCACCCGGTCGGCGCCCGCCACGCGGTTCTCCACGCGCCGGGCCAGCGCCTCGATCACCTCCTCGCCCGCCTCGGGCAGGCTGCTGCGCCACTCGCGGCGCAGCACCTCCACCAGCTCGGCCATCTCCAGGGGCTCGGCCGGGGGCGGGTCCTCGGGGACGGCGCCGCGGAAGGCCATCACGAGGTCGACCTCGTGGGCGTAGCCGGCGCGGGCGAAGGCTGGCGCGAACGCCTCGCCGAGGCGGTCGTCGCCGACCGTCACCAGCCGGTGGGCACGGCCGGCGAGGACCTCGTCGGCGGCCCGCAGCACCTCGTCCGGCTCGGCGGGCTCCCACACGAGGAGGCGGTTGTCGTCGTGGGAGCCGGGGTAACGCTCGTCGAGCACGGCCACCCCGCCGGGCACGGGCACCTCGCGCGGCGCCCGGCGGCGGGCGAAGCCGCGCAGGAACGCGAGCGCGCGGGCCAGGTCGGCCGCGTCGCTCGCGCGCCGTAAGGCGGACAGGTGGGCGACGTCGTCCATCACGCTCTCCCCGACCAGGACCGGCCCCGCTCAGCGGGCACCGCGCACCGCCTTGAGGAACGCCTCGATGAGAGCCGGGTCCTTCACCCCGGGCGCGACCTCGACGCCGCTCGACACGTCGACCCCCCACGGGTCGGCGGCGGCGGTCGCCTCGGCGACGTTGTGCGGGGACAGGCCGCCGGCCAGCAGCCAGCGGCCCGACGGCCGGCCGCGCACGGCCGCCCAGTCCCACGGCTGCCCGGAGCCGGCGTGCGGGGCGTCGACCAGGAGAAGGTCCTCGTCGTAGGCGCCGCAGCGCAGGTCGGCCCCGGAGTCGACGGCGCGGACCAGGGTGACGCCGAGGTCGCGCAGCGCGAGGAAGTCGGCGTGCGGGTGACGGCCGTGGAGCTGGATCGCCCGCACGCCGGAGGTCAGCGCCGCCGCCCGGACCGTCTCCGGGTCCTCGCCGCGGAAGACGCCGACGGTCAGGACGTGCGCGGGCACCAGCGCGGCCAGCTCGGCGGCGCGCTCGGGCGTGACGCGGCGCGGGCTGCGGGTCATGACGAACCCGATGGCGTCGGCGCCCGCCTCGACGGCGGCGGCCACGTGGGCGGGCTCGCTCAGGCCGCAGATCTTGACGTACACCCTCACGACCTTAGCGGCGCCTGGCGGCTGCCGGCGACCACGACCAGATCAGCAGCGCGAGGATCAGCCCGAACAGCGTCACCCCGTTGGGCAGGTGCGCCCCCAGGACCGCCCAGGTGAAGTGCTGGGCCATGCCGAGGACGAACAGCCCGAGGCTGGCCAGGGCGGGCCAGCCCGCGCCGCGGCCCGGCCGCCAGACGAGCACGGCCAGCACGATCTGCACCAGGGCGATGAGGTGGACCACCATCCCGGCCATCACGTGCGTCTCGGCCAGGGACTCGGTCTCGACCGCCTGCCCGGCGAACGAGGCCGCCACCAGCAGCGCGGCGGCCTGGGCGATGATCGCGACGCGGAGCGCGTACAGCAGGCCGGCGGAGACCTGGCCGGCCGCCGGCCGGTTCATGACGGTGGTGCTCTCCATCTCGGAGGTCCTTTCGCAGCAGGGTTCGGTGCGGGACCTCATGGTCGCGACGCGGGCCTCGGAGCGTCGTCAGCCTGCGGGATGAGAGCCGGTCCGCCCCGCGGCGGAGCACGTGGGAGCGCCGGTCAGGAATCGCGGCGGACAGGGCGGAAGGCGGCGTCCACCAGGCCCGCGCGGTGGGCGACCACGGCGGCCTGGATGCGGTTGCGCAGCCCCAGCTTGTCCATCGCGGCGGCGATGTGGGTCTTGACCGTCGTCACCCCGACGTGCAGCTCCTCGGCGATCTCGGCGTTGGACAGGCCGGTGCCGACCAGGGCGAGCACCTCCAGCTCGCGCTCGGTCAGCCCGGCGGGCACCGGGGCGGCGGCCTGCTCCTCGGCGGCGAGGAACCGTTCGACGACGCGGCGCAGCACGGACGGCGCGAGGAGCTGCTCCCCCGTGGCGGCCCGGCGCACGGCGTCCACCATCCGCTCCGGCTCGTCGTCCTTGACCAGGAAGCCGACCGCTCCGGCGCGGAGGGCGGCGTGCACGTTGGCGTCCTCGGCGAACGTGGTCAGCACGACGATCCTGATGCCCGGCCGCGCGGCCAGCACCCGCTTGATCGCCTCCAGCCCGTCCACCCGGGGCATGCGCAGGTCCATGAGGATCACGTCGGGCAGGTGCCGCTCGGCCAGCCGGACCGCCTCGGCGCCGTCCTCGGCCTCCCCGATGACCTCCATGTCGCCCGCGGCCTGCAGCAGCATGCGCACGCCCGCGCGGACCAGCGCCTGGTCGTCGGCCACCAGGACGCGGATCACGTGGCGCTCCTCGCGGGCAGGCTCGCGGCCAGCAGCCAGCCGCCCTCGCCGTCGGGGCCGGCGCTGAGGGTGCCGCCGAGTGCGCGCACCCGTTCGCGCATGCCGGCCAGGCCGCGCCCGGAGGACGGCAGGCGTTCGATGAGGGTGGGCGGGCGGCCGTTGCGGATCTCCACCGCCAGCCCCTCCCCTTCGGGGGCGACGGTGACGCTGACCCGGGTGCCGGGGCCGGCGTGTTTGAGCACGTTCGTGAGTCCTTCCTGGACGATGCGCGCCGCCGAGGCGCGAGCGGTGAGCGGGGCCTGGTCGGTGGCGGGGTCGAGGTGGAGGTCCACGACGAGGCCGGCGGCGGCCATGCGCTCGGCCGACTCGCGTACCACGTCGGTGGGGTCGGCCAGCAGGTGCGGCTGGCGCTCGGGCTCGCGCAGCAGGTCGAGCAGGTCGCGCAGGTCCTGCAGCACCTGGTGGCCGGTCTCGCGGATGTCGGTGAGCGCGTCGGCGACCGGGCCGTCCGGCGCGGTGTAGCGGGCGGCGCTGGCCCGCAGCACGATGGCGCCGACGTGGTGGGCGACGATGTCGTGGACGTCGCGGGCGATGCGCTCGCGCTCGGCGAGCTGGTCGGCCCGCACCTGGGCGACGGCGGCGCGGGCCGCCTCCTCGGCGCGCAGCCGCTCGGCGGCCGCGGCGGCCTGCCGCATGCCGAGGTAGCGGCCGATGGCGATGGGCGTGGCGACCAGCATCGTGAGCACGCCGACGCGGAACGGCGTGACCTCGGTGCCCTCGCCGACGACGGCGATGGCGGTCAGCATGCAGCCGGCGACGTAGGCCGCCACCAGCCACCACCACGACGCCACCCGCATGGCGAACACGCCGACGGAGACGAGCGTGAGGATCACGCAGGTGTTGACGGCCTCGTTGAGATAGGTGTCGGCGCACACCAGCAGCACGCCCTGGCCGAGGAGGACGAGGCCGGGCAGCCGCCTCGCCACGCCCAGCGACAGGCCGCCCACCACGGCCAGCAGGCCGACCACCCAGACGGGCTGGCTGCCGGAGTGCCAGGTGGTCCAGGTGCTCAGCACGGTGATGGCCACGCCGCCGGCGGCCAGCAGGGCGTCGGGGGTGACGTCGCGCTCCTCCAGCGGGTCGGCCGAGCCGCGCAGGTACGCGCCGAGCACGGCGGGGACGACCGGCAGCAGGACCGAGTACATCCAGCTGTTGACCGTGAGCGCGATGCCCGGGTCGGCGATGTTGACCGCGGTCGCGGCGATGGCGGCGGCCGTCGCCAGCACCGTGCCGCGCCGCCCGGAGCGGAACCCGGCCACGCCGACCGCGACGCAGAGCAGGATCTGCGCGGTGTTGGAGGTGTACGAGCCGAGCTGGTCGGTGACGACGAGCAGCGCGGCGAGGTAGAGGGTGACCGGCACCGGCCGGCTGCGGACGAACCCCATGGGCAGGCCGGCCAGCACCCCCATCGGCAGGTTCGCCTCGGCCGGCAGGTAGGTCGTGTCGCCCGCGTGGGCGGTGGTCAACAGGTCCAGTGCCACTCCCGAAACCGCCAGGAGGACATCCAGCGGCACACCGCGCCAACGCATGCACTCACGCTATCCGCACACCGTGAACCGCTGATCCTCCGGTCGAAGGATGCCGCCTCCTCCTACTGGCCGCAGGTACGCCCGGTGGGTGGAGCGGTGTAGGGGGATCTTGGCCGTACTTTCGACGCATGTCCAACGACACCGCACTTTTTCTCGGGCAGTTCCTGCGCTCCCCCGCCGTGATCGGCGCGGTCGCCCCCAGCTCGCGGCGGCTGGCCGCGGCCGTCTGCGCGCCGGTGCCGGAGCGCGGCGAGCCCACGGTCGTCGAGCTCGGGCCGGGCACCGGGCCCTTCACGGAGGAGATCCAGCAGCGGCTGGGCGGGCGCGGCCACCATCTGGCGGTGGAGCTGAACGCGCCGATGGCGCGGCTGCTCGCCGCGCGTTTCCCCTTGGTTGACGTGGCGCACGCGGACGCGGCCCGGCTGGGCGAGCTGCTGCGGGAGCGGGGGCTGCGGCAGGCGGACGTGGTGGTCAGCGGGCTGCCGTGGGCGGCCTTCCCCGAGCGGGCCCAGCGGGACCTGCTGGGGGCGGTGGCGGCGGCGATGGGTCAGGGCGCCGCGTTCACCACCTTCTCCTACATCCACGCGATCCCGCTCAGCTCGGCGCGGCGGTTCCGCGCGCTGCTGGCGGAACGGTTCGAGGAGGTCGTGCCGGGCCGGACGGTGTGGCGCAACGCCCCGCCGGCGTTCGTCTTCCACGCCCGGCGGCCCCGGGCGTGATCCCGCCCGAGCCGCGCCCGGTGAGAGGGCGGGTGCACCCGGGGCGGAGGAAGCTCTGGCTCAACCACCTCACGCCACAGGTGCTCACCCGCGCGGTGCGCCCGGGTGCCGATCGACCCCGCCTGCCCTCGCCTCGCCGATCACGCACGGGCCCTGGCGTGATCGCCGCGGGCGGCCCGTCCGCCGGGGCGGCGTTCTCGACCTCGCCGGACGGTCCGTCATTGACCTGCGACTACCCGGAGCGCGGGGAAGCACACGCCCTCATTGAGCCGCCCTCCTTCAACCGGCCTCGTCAGCCGAACGCCGGTGGGCGCTTCTCGCGCAGGGCGCGGACGCCCTCGGCGATGTCGGGACCGGTGAATCCGAGGAACTCCATGGCCAGCGAGGCGTCGAAGGACGGCCCGGCGAGGCGCAGCCAGTTGTTGAGCGCGTATTTGGTCAGCCTGATCGCCTCCTGCGCGCCGGACGCGAGCCGCACGGCGAGCTCCATGGCCCGCTCGTGCACCTGGTCGTCGTCGACGCAGACGCTGACCAGCCCCATGCGCTCGGCCTCCTCGCCGGTGACCGGCTCGCACAGCAGCAGGTGGTATTTCGCCTTGGCCAGGCCGCACAGCAGCGGCCAGACGATGGCGGCGTGGTCGCCGGCGGCGACGCCGAGCCGGGTGTGGCCGTCGATGATGCGGGCGGTGCGCCCGGCGACGGAGATGTCGGCGAGCAGCGCCACGGCCAGCCCCGCGCCGACGGCCGGGCCCTGGATGGCGGAGACGACGGGCTTGCCGCAGTTGAGCACGTTGTAGACGATGTCGCGGGCCTCGGCGAACACGCGCAGCCTGGTCGCGTGGTCGGCCATCATCTCCTCGATCATCGACAGGTCGCCGCCGGAGGAGAACGCCCGGCCCTCGCCCCTGATGAGGACGGCCCGCACGCTGTCGTCGCGGTCGGCGTCGCGCCAGATCTCGGCCAGCTCGCGGTGGGCGGCGGCGTCGACGGCGTTGAGCCGGGCGGGCTCGCTGATCGTGATGCGCAGCACGCCGTCGGCCGGGGTGTCGAGGCGCAGCTTCTCGTAGCGGGCGTAGGCGTCGTGCTTCACCGGTCCTCCTCGCTCACAGGGCCTGCCTGAGCCGGGTGGCCAGGTAGTCGCGGGCCTCGGCGCCCTGGTCGAACAGGCCGGGCAGGGCGGTGAAGCCGTGCAGGGCGCCGTCCCAGCGGCGGCACTCGACCGGCACGCCGGCCTCGGCCAGGCGGCGGGCGTACGCCTCGCCCTCGTCGCGCAGCACGTCGTACTCGGCGGTGACCACGGTCGCGGGCGGCAGGCCGGCCAGGTCGGGCAGCCGCAGCGGCGACAGCCGCGGGTCGGCGGGGTCGGCGTCGCCGGCGTAGAGGCGCACGGACCAGGCCAGCTCGGCGGCGGACAGGAGGTAGCCCTTGGCGTGGTCGCGGTGGCTGGGCAGCTCCATGGCGGCGTCGAGGAGGGGGCAGGCCAGCGCCTGGTGGGCCAGGCGCAGTCCGGCGTCGCGGGCCTGCCAGGCGGCCACGGCCGCGAGGTTGCCGCCCGCGCTCTCGCCGGCGACGGCCACGACGCCGTTGCTCTGGTAGAAGGCGGGCCGGGCGAAGATGTCGCGCACGACCGTCCAGGCGTCGTCGGCCGCGGCCGGGAACGGGTGCTCGGGGGCGAGCCGGTAGTCGGCCGACACCACCACCGCGCCGGTGCGGACGGCGAGGAAGCGGCCCATCGCGTCGGAGCGCCGGACGTCGCCGATGACGAAGCCGCCGGCGTGGACGAAGCCGCCGCCGTGGAAGTAGACGACGACCGGCAGCGGGGCGTCGCCGGGGTCGGCGCGGTAGACGCGGATCGGGACGGCTTCGGCCAGCTCGTCGCGGACGAAGGGCAGCGTGGTCAGCGGGCCGCGGTGCAGCACGTACGGGTCGGGGGCCGCGCGGGCGAGCTGGATGTCCTCCAGCGTGCGCGCGTCGGGGTCGGCGCCCTCGTCAGACCCGGCGGTGGCGAGGAAGGCCCGCGCCTGGGGGTGCAGCGGCATGATCGCAGCCTAGCGGGCCGCCTCCATGAACGCATCGAAGATCCTGGTGTCCCCGCCCCGCTCGGGATGCCACTGCACGCCCACGCCGAAGCGGTGTCCCTGCAGCTCCACGCCCTCGACGATCTGGTCCTCGGCCCAGGCCACGGCCAGCAGGCCGGTGCCGAGGCGGCGTACGGACTGGTGGTGCGGCGCGACCACCTCGACGCGGTCGCCGACGGCCTTGCCGAGCGTGCTGGTCACGCTCACCTGGATCGTGTGGGCGCCCGGCCCGGCGTGCCGGTCGCTGTCGAGGGAGTCGGGCAGCCACGGGATCAGGCTGCCGCCCTGGGCGACGTTGAGCACGTGCATGCCGCGGTCGATGGCGAGGATGGGCACGTCGGCGCGTACGGCGGCGCGGGCCAGCGCCAGCTCGAAGCGGTCGCGGTTGGGCTGCGGCTCGGGGACGCGGGCGTCCTGCTCGCCGTTGTAGGCGTCCGCCCCCACCTCGACGCCGCCGGCGAGGACGAGGCCGCTCAGCCCGCGTACGTAGTCCTCCACGGCGTACGAGCTGACCGGCGGCAGGACCACCGGCGCTCCGCCCGCCCGCAGCACCGCCTTGGCGTAGGAGGGAGGCGACAGGACGGCCTCCCTGACCCAGTCGCCCCAGCGGGCGGCCTCGTAGTAGGCGGTGATGCCGATCAGCGGTCGGGACATGCGCTCTCCCGGGGGGCAGGATGGAGTTGGTGCCGCCGCCGGCCCGTCAGCGCCGACGGCTTGACGCCCATCATGGCGTACGCGCTTTCCGGTATGTCACTTCTCCGGAAGATCCCACCTCATCGGACTTCGGGCTTTCGTCCGCTTCACTGCCGCCTGTCAGGCGACAACCTCCCGGGCCAGGCTCTCGCAGAGGGCCCAGACCGCGTCCTGGTTGCGCCGGTCGAGAGCGCTCGCGGGCCAGTCCACCCGGCGGCTCCTCATGCTGAAGTAGGCCCCGCTGACCCCCTCGACCTCGGGGCTCGAGGCCAGGTGGATGCTGGAGCGGGCGGGCTTGGTGAGGTCGCCGAACACGTACGGCGTGGCCAGCCGCAGCAGCGGGACGACCGGGCGGTAGGCGTACGGGAACGAGCCCATGGTCATCGACCGGTTCATCGGCGTGTGCCCGTGCCCCGGATAGGCGACGTTGACCGTGACGCCGGTGCCGGCCACCTCCTCGGCGAAGCGCAGGCTCATCGCCATCAGCATCGTCTTCGTGTGGTTGTACTGGCTGAACGTCCACCCCATGAAGCGGCGCTCCGCCTGGAGGTTGCCCAGGTCGATCGGCCCGCCGGGGATGCCTCCGGTGATGTTGACGACCCGGCCGCCGAGCAGGGGCAGCAGCAGGCGGGTGAGCGTGTACGGCGTCAGCACGTGGGCGGCGAAGTTGAGCTCCACGCCGTCCTCGGTGAGGGTGCGGCGCGGCGGGTTGACGCCGACGTTGTTGACCAGCACGTCCAGCCGGTCGCACCGGCCGGCCACCTCGGCGGCGAGCCTGGCCACCTCGCGCTGCCGCGTGAGGTCCGCGGCGACGGCCTCCACCCGGGCGCCGCCCGCGCCGAGCTCCTCGGCGGCCTGCCGGGCGCGTACGGGGTCGCGCCCGACCAGGATCACCCGGGCGCCGAGGGCGGCCAGCCCGCGCGCGGTCTCCTTGCCGATCCCGCCGGTGCTGCCGGTCACCAGCACGGTTTTTCCTCGCATGAGAACCTCCGGTCCCACAGTTCCTGGAGCAATGCCCTCAATATGACACTCAGTGCCACACCTGGCAACTGGTGTAGGCTCTCCTGCCATGGAGGGTCTGCGGGATCGCACCCGGCGCGCCGTCCGCGCCGAGCTGGCCGGACGGGCGCTGGAGCTGTTCACGACGTGCGGCTTCGACGAGACGACCGTCGACGACATCGCCCGCGCGGCCGGGATGTCCAGGCGCAGCTTCTTCCGCTACTTCCCGAGCAAGGAGGACGTGCTCTTCGGGCAGCTGGAGGCGATGGGCGAGCAGGTCGCCGGGGAGGTCGCCGCCCGCCCTCCGCAGGAGGGCCCCTGGGAGTGCCTGCACGCGGTGCTGCGCGGCTGGGAGGCCCGGATCAACACGCAGACCGAGGTGATGCGGCTGGTCGAGCGCACCCCCGCGCTGCGCGCGAGGCTCCTGCAGAAACGCGACGAGGCCCGCGCCCGGATCGTCGAGGCGCTGATCGGGCGGGGGGTGGCGGCGCTGGAGGCCGACCTCGCGGCGGCCGCCGCCGGGGCCGCGCTCGACACGGTGGCGCGCGAGTGGCTGCGCACCGACGAGAGCGCCGGCGAGGGCGCCGGCGGCGACGCCGATCGGCTGGAGCTGACGGACCGTGTCTTCGCCATGCTCCGCCCGGCGTTCCTGAGCTGACCCGCCCGGGTCACGCGCGCCACAAAAGGCGAACACGACTTTTGTTCGCGTTAATTGTCTTCCCGGAAAAAGAAAAAAGCGATCCCAGAGAAATTCGCACCGTATTGCGGCGAAACGGTTGTGACGCGTCAGGCGGGGTGTAAGACTCCTTTGCGAGCGCGTGGCAGCCGGGGCGCCGGCCACGCCGCTCGTCACCCGGAGCCGTCAGGGAGGTGGAACGACGAGGACCGGAGCGTTTCTCCGGTCAGCAAAGTGGGGTTGCGTACAAATGTCGTTGAATCCGCGCCTGGTGAAAGAGAGTTTCTCCGTCGTCGAGCCGCACGCAGATCGGGCCACCGCCTATTTCTACGGCCGCTTGTTCGCCGAGAACCCGCAGCTGCGCGCCATGTTCCCGCCCGCCATGGACGTCCAGCGCGACCGCCTGTTCGGCGCGCTGACCCGGATCGTCTGGAGCCTCGACAGCCCCGACGGCCTCGACTCCTACCTCGGCCAGCTCGGCAGGGACCACCGCAAGTACGGTGTCCTCGCCGAGCACTACACCGCCATCGGCAACGCGCTGCTGGCCACGATCCGCCGCTTCGCCGCCGACATCTGGGACCACGAGATCGAGGCGGCCTGGGTGTCGGCGTACACCGCCGCGGCCAACTCCATGATCCGCGCGGCCGAGGCCGACGCCGGCGTCTCCCCGCCCTGGTGGCCGGCCGACGTCGTCGACCACGAGCTGCGCCACCGCGACATCGCGGTCATCACGCTGCGGCCGGCGCAGCGGCTGCCGTACCTGCCCGGCCAGTACGTCAGCGTGCAGACCTCCCGCTGGCCGCGCGTGTGGCGGACGTTCTCCATCGCCAACGCGCCGCGCCCCGACAACACCATCCGCCTGCACGTGCGCTCGGTCCCCGGCGGCTGGGTGTCCACGGCGCTGACCCGGCACACAGGCGTGGGAGACACCGTCCTGCTGGGCCCGGCCATGGGCACGATGACACCCGACGACGAGAGCGGGCGCGACATCCTGTGCGTGGCGGGCGGCACCGGCCTCGCGCCGCTGAAGTCGATCGTCGAGCACGTCATCGCCTCCGGCCGGCGGCCCAACATCCACCTGCTGTACGGCGCCCGTACCGCCGCCGAGCTCTACGACCTGCCCGACCTGCTCAGGATGGCCGCCGCGTTCCCGTGGCTGCGGGTGGTGCCGGTGGTCTCCGGCGACCCGTCCTGGGTGGGGATGAGCGGCGGCCTGCCCGAGGTGACACAGCGCTTCCACTCCTGGACCGAGCACGACGTGTACGTGTGCGGCCCGCCCGGCATGGTCGGCGAGACCGTACGCCGCCTGCAGTCCGACGGCGTCCCCCTGTCCCAGATCCACCGGGACGTCGTCCACCGGGACGTCGCCCCCGCCCGGAGCTGACCCGCCGGGCGGGAGCGCGGGTGCCGGTCAGGCGCGGCGGAAGGCGGCGGCGGTCTCCTCGTCGCTCGGCCAGAACGTCTCGATGGCCAGCTCCGACACCGTCACGTCCAGCGGGGTGCCGAACGTCGCGATCGTCGTGAACATCGACAGCACCCGGTCGCCGTCCGCGATGCGCAGCGGCACGAGGATGTCGGCCGGGCCGGGCACGTGGGCCACGTTGAGGTCCACGCCGGGGTAGGTGTAGGAGGCCAGTTCCTCGTACAGCTCCGCCAGCCGCGGGTCGCCCGAGGTCTCGGCCTGCCGCCGGATCGGGGGCAGCAGGTGGGCGCGCACCTCCGCCAGGTTGAGCAGCCGCCCGCCCATGCCCTGCGGGTGCAGCGACAGCCGCATCACGTTGACGGGCTCCCGCAGCAGCTCGGCCGGCACGCCGTCCATGAACATCGCGGCCGCCGCGTTGGCCGCCACCAGGTTCCACGCGGCGTCCACCACGACCGCCGGGTACGGCTCGTGCCCGGCGAGGATCCGGTCCAGCGCCTGGCGCACGACCCCCAGCTCCGGCGCGCGTACCTCCCGCTCGGGGTACATCGGCGCGAACCCGGCGGCGGTCAGCAGCGCGTTGCGCTGCCGCAGCGGCACCTCCAGCTCCTCGGCCAGCCGCCGCACCATCTCACGGCTCGGCCGGGCCCGGCCGGTCTCCAGGAAGCTGATGTGGCGGGCCGACACCTCGGCCTCGATGGCCAGGTCGAGCTGGCTCACCCGCCGCCGCTGCCGCCACGACCGCAACAACTCACCAAAAGTCTCATTTCGTACGGCTACTGCTCCCATGCCGGAAAACCTATCGTTCCGAGGGAAGCGCCACGATTACCCGTCAGGTAATGAGCGGCCCGGCCGGCCAGGGACCGGGGACGTCACGGGGCGAATCCTCCAGTGGCCGGAAGTTGTCGGTCCCGCGTGGCACGATGGGCGCCAAGCCCGCCCAGAGCCGACCCGTCAGAGCCACTCCCGTCAGAGCCACCCCGTCCAAGTCACCCCGCCAGAGCCACGCCGTTCCCCTCCGCGCCCGCATCCTCCGCTCCCGCTCCCGCTCCGAGACCAGCTCGCACGCTGAAGGAGATCCGATGACTGACGCACTGCTCGCGATCGGCACCCGCAAGGGCCTGTTCCTCGCCCGCTCCCGCGACGGCGGCCCGTTCGAGATCGAGCCGATCCAGTTCTCCACGGTGGCGGTCCCCTCGGTGGCCGTCGACACCCGCGCCCCCGCCCCACGGCTGCTGGCCGGCATCGAGTACGGCCACTTCGGCCCGTCCGTCATGTACAGCGACGACCTGGGCCGCACCTGGAGCGAGGCCGAGCGTCCACCGATCGCCTTCCCCGAGAAGACCGAGACCACCCTGACCCGGGTGTGGCAGCTCGTGCCCTCCCCCAGCGAGCCCGACGTGGTGTGGGCCGGGGTCGAGCCGGGCGCGCTGTTCCGCTCCGAGGACCGCGGCGTGACCTACCAGCTGGTCGAGGCGCTGTGGGAGCACCCGCACCGCCCGCGCTGGGTGCCGGGCGGCGGCGGGCTGTGCCTGCACACGATCGTCTGCCACCCCACCGATCCACGCACCATGGGCGTGGCGATCTCCACGGGCGGCTTCTACCGCACCTCCGACGGCGGGCTGTCCTGGGAGGCGGCCAACCAGGGCATCAGGGCGCCGTTCCTGCCGGAAGGGCAGCAATACCCCGAGTTCGGGCACTGCGTGCACAAGGTCGCGCCCGACCCGGTCGACCCCGAGCGGCTCTACCTCCAGCACCACTTCGGCGTCTACCGCAGCGACGACTTCGGCGGCGCCTGGCACGACATCGGCTCCTCGCTGCCGTCCGACTTCGGCTTCCCCGTCGTCGCCCACCCCACCCGGCCGGACACGCTCTACGTGCTGCCGCTGCACGCCGACATGGACCGCACGCCGGTCGGCCACCGCTACCGCGTCCACCGCAGCGACGACGCCGGCGGCACCTGGCGGGCGCTGGACCGCGGCCTGCCCGAGGGGCCGGTGCACGCCGCCGTGCTGCGCGACGCGATGACCATGTCGGAGGCGGGCCTGTTCTTCGGCACCCGCGACGGCGAGGTCCACTGCTCCCGCGACGACGGCGAGAGCTGGACCCTGGTCGCCCGGCACCTGCCCGACGTCCTCACCGTGCGCGCGGCGGTGCTCTGACCCATGGCCGGATCGGTGACGATGGTGGTCTTCGTGCTGCCCAGCACGTTGCGGCGGTGGGTGAGCGGCCGGACCGAGGTCAAGGTCTTCGCCGTGGGGGCCGACCGCGACTCCCCGCCCACCCTGGGCTCGGCTCTGGAGTCGCTGCGCCGCGCCCATCCGCTGCTGGAGGAGCGGCTGCGCGACGAGTACGGACGCATCCGCCGGCACATCAGCATGTTCGTCTGCGGCGAGAACGCCCGGGGGCTCGGCGGGCTCGACTGCGCCCTCCCCCCGGGCGCGGAGGTCTACGTGCTGCCCGCCCTGACCTGACCGTCAGGCACCCTCCGGCACCTGGATCGTGGAAGAGGCTAGGGCTACATCCGGGCGGGCAATCGCGTACTGCCGCGTGTCCTCGGGCGATCAGAGGGGTGGCCTGGACCGGCAGGCCATCCGCGTCGTGGAAGGAGCGAACGCTGCCGGTCTCGCGGTCAGCGAGGTGGTCAAGGAGATCGGCTCTGGCCTGAATGGCAAGCGGCGCAAGCTGCACCGCGTCCTCGCCGATCCGAGTGCTGCCGTGATCGTGGTTGAGCACCGCGACCGGCTGGCCCGGTTCGGCGTCGACCACCTGGAATCCGCGCGCGGGCGCAGGTCGGCTAAGCGCCGGGCCGAACAGGCTGTGTCCATAGCGACAGCGAAGGGGGATGAGCGATAGTGCCGAAGACGAAACCTGATTCGCAGAAGAGGGCGGATCGCGGTCTGTGCCCGGCGCCTGCGGCGAACGTGATGCAGATGAAGGTCCACGTGATCGCGCGGTGGATGTGTTCCGCCGGTGTGACCGATCCATTGACCGTGCAGAACGCGAGAGCGTGGAAGGCCGACCCGTCCAGCGCGCCAGAGTGGTTCATCGCCCTGCTCGCCGAGCAGGCTGCACGGGCGTCTCAGCGGGCGCACCGGGAGCGTCAGGCCACCATTGAGCACGAGCACCGCATGATGGTCTTGCGGGACAAGGTCGAAAAGCAGCTTCTTGCCGGGGCAAGACGCTTCCGCAGCCCTGACGCGGAGCTGATCGCGCTCGACATCGCATTTCGGGCCGGCAAGGAACTCGTCAGGGGCTGTACAGATGTGTGCGGCGATACGACCCAAGAGTCTATGACTGATCTCGACACGGCCGCGCTGCGGTGGGCTGGCGTTGACCCGTCCAGCCATTTGACGTGGATTGTGCACCGGGGGGATTGCCCGGCATGAAAAAGTTCCAGCCGCAGCCCGGTTTCGTGGTGCAGGCGTACCGTTTCGCCCTGGACCCGAACGTGACCCAGGAGGCCGCGCTACGTTCGCACTGCGGTGCCGCCAGGGCCGCCTACAACTGGGCTGTCAGCAGGGAAAGCGGCAGGGCAGGCGCGTCGGCATGCCCCGGCGGCTCGCCTGCCGGTTCACCACCGGCGCCATCCGCGTCGGGCCTGACCGGCGACACGTGACGCTGCCCCGGCTCGGGACCATCCGCACTCACGAGAACACCCGCAAACTTCAGCGCCGCATCGGCAACGGGACCGCCCGCATCCTGTCCGCCACTGTCCGGCAGGAGCGGGGACGCTGGTTGGTTTCCTTCCAGGTGGAGGTCAAGCGGGAGATCATTCGCGTTTCCCGGCCAGGCGTGGCCGTGGGCGTGGACCTCGGAGTGAAGGTGCTGGCGGTAATGGCCGACAGCGCCGGGGAGATCCGCTACGTGCCGAACCCGGCCCATTACGACACTGCTTTGAAGGCGCTCAGGCGGCTGTCGCGTCGCGTGTCGCGCCGCCGGGGACCGGACCAGCGAACCGGTCAGCAGCCGTCCAAGCGGTGGCTGGCCGCCGACGCCGAACGCAACCGCGTCCACCATCGCGTGGCCAACCTGCGGGCCGACGCCCTGCACAAGCTCACCACCGGCCTAGCCCGCAAAATCGCCGACGCCGGGTTCGGGGAGATCCGCCGTCAGATCACCTACAAGGCCGGATGGGACAGTGGAACCGTAATCGTTGCAAACCGCTGGTACCCGTCCTCCAGGGCCTGCTCGTTCTGTGGCGCCCGGAGTGGCCGGAGACCTGGGCGCACGAGTGCCGAAACCGCGTGGAGCCGACCAGAAGACCCGCGTCAACCGGGCCAGCCGCAAGGCCGGTCCCGGGCGGGCAGGTGACGCAATCCTGCCGCACCGTCGGCAGGAGGAAACGCGAGACCGTCATCAGGACACCGGAGCGCGAGTTGCGCGCTCCGGTGACACCGTTACGGACCTTCCCGCCTGAAAGGTCGGGATTGCTGATATTCGACTACGGAATCAGCAACGGTCAGACCTTGCGCCAGCCGGGGACCCAGGCGCCGTCCTCGACGACGTAGTCGCCGAAGAGGGCGGGGGCCTCCTCGCGCATCAGCTCGCCGATGCGCTGGAACAGCAGGCGGATCTCCTCCTCCGCCCCCACGGCGGTGCGGGCCTCGATGGTGTGCCGCAGCGTGCGCACGTTGGCCGTCCACACCAGCCCGGTGGCCACGCCCTCGGGGGCGAACCTGCGCATGAACGAGGTGCGGTGCTTCTTCTCCGAGAACGGCACGCCCTCCTCGTCGAGCCCGAAGTGACCGGCCATCCAGAGCTGGAACTGCTCGAGCTGCTCCAGCACCGCCGTGGCCCGCTTCATCAGCTCCCCGTCGGCCTGCGCCCACTCGGGGAACCAGAACGGCAGCTCGTCGAGGCGCACGAACCGCAGCGACTCCTGGGAGATGGCCACCCCGGGACGGTGCCGGACCAGCTCGTGGGTGAGCACCCGGCTCACGTTGTGCAGCACGAAGCTGAAGCTGACGTGCTCCAGGACCGAGCCGTGCGCGCTGGCCAGGATGTTGCGCAGGTAGGCGTCCTGGTCCTCGCGGATGCGGACGACGTTGGGGTTGAGGCCCGGCTCGAAGGAGCGGTAGCAGAGCCGGCCGGCGAACTCGGCGAGGTTCTGCGCGTCGAGGTCGCCGCGGTCGAGCCGCTCCAGCCAGCTCCCGCCGCCGACCTCGGCGAGATAGCGGGCCAGCTCGTCGTAGTCGAGCGCCGGACGGGCGACGATGAAGACCTCGGGTTCGACACTGCGCATGTTTTCTTGAGCCCCCCGCTCGTTCGGGTATTCGGTGACCGCAGTCATGCATCCAACCAGGTGAGAGGCCGTTTGGGAAACGCGCCGGTCAGAGGCGGTAGACGCGGCGGGCATTGCCTGAGCCGATCATGTGGGCGATGCGGGCCGCGTCGGCGGCGCTCCACTCGCCGTCGCGGACGCGACCGGCCAGGGCCGTGCCGAGGGCGCGGCGGTAGTAGAGCGCGCCGAGCAGGCAGCTCTCGGCCAGGCCGCGGGAGCCGGAGCTGAACAGCAGCTTGTGGAAGGGGGCCAGCTCCAGCAGGTCCTCCATGACGCGGGCCGCCGCGGCGGCGGTGTGCGGCAGGGCGAGGCCGACGTCCACGTAGACGTGGGGGTGGAGGCCCGCGAGGTAGGCGGCCTGGCGGTGGAACGGGTAGCAGCCGAGCAGGATCACCGGCACGCTCAGGGGCTGCAGGGCGGCGATGAAGGCGCTCAGCCGGACCGGGTCGGCCCGGTGCGGGCCGGGGGGCTCCGGGGGCGTGACGAGGCCGCCGAGAAGCAGCTCGGACGCGCTCAGAGGGCGCCCGCCGCCACCCGCACGTGCGGGGTCGGCGTGATCGGGCCGGTTGGGGTCGGGGCGGGCCGGGACGGGGGCGGCGGAGGTGGGCAGGCCGGTGTGGAGCTGGAGGGGCAGGCCGCGCTCCCTGGCCACGTCCACGGCGCTCCACAGCAGGTGCCGCAGCAGCACCGGGTCGGTCAGCGGCTCCCTGGGCGCGGCGAGCCGGCGGTTGGCGGCGGCGATCACCGAGCCGCGGCTCGGCCGGGCCGGGTCGAAGTCGAGCCCGCACCGGGTGGCGACGACGGTCTTCAGCCCGACGGCGCGGGCGGCGCGGGCGGACAGCTCCTCGCCCAGCGTGTCGAGGTAGTCGACGGCGAGCGCGGCGCTCTCGGCGACGTCCTGCTCGATCTGCTCGACGCGGACCAGCTCGTCGGCGGCGGCGCCGCCGTGGCGGCCCATCTCGGCGGCCGACAGCAGGTCGAGGTCCTCGGTCCCGGTGTCGACCAGGAACGCGACCACCCCGGCGGCGGCCAGCAGCCGCCGGTTGACCTCGACGGCCCCGAGGTCGGCCCGGCGGGAGAGGTAGACGGCGGGCGGGGCGTGCGGCTCCAGGTCGAGCACGGGGGCGCACCAGCGCCGCACCGCCATCCCGTACGGCGTGTCGAAGTGCGTGGTGCCGGGCGGCGCCGGGGCCCCGCCCTCGCTGACGAGCAGCTCGAACCGGGCCCGGCTCAGGTCGTCGCGGTGCACCCCGTGGCAGTGGTGGTCCACCAGCGGGGCCTGCAGCGCGTCACGCACCGTGACGGGCAGTTCTACGGGGAGCATGCGGAGACTCTAAGGGAGCCCCGCACGCCCCCGCGGCTGTTTTCACAGAGCCGATTTCACAGAGCCGGCGTCACCGGCGGCACAGGCGCAGCACGTTCGCGATGACCTTGGCACCCGCGCCGCCCTCCTGGGTGAGGATCGACTCGGGGTGGAACTGCACGGCGAAGCGGCGGCGCTCGGTGTCCTCGATGGCCATGACGTTGCCGTCGGGCGTGAGCGCGGTGGCCGTGAAGCCGACCACCCCCGGCTGCTTGGCGTGCAGCGAGTGGTAGCGGGCGGCGGTGAACCGCTCGGGCAGGCCGTCGAGCAGGGCGCTGTCGCCGAGGCGGCCGACCTGGCCGCGCTTGCCGTGCTCGGGGTAGCCGAGCAGCTCCAGCGTGCCGCCGGCGTGCTCGACCATGGCCTGCAGGCCCAGGCAGACGCCGAAGACCGGCAGGTCGCGGGCGTAGACCTGGTCGAGCAGGGCGGACATCCCGAAGTCGGACGGCCAGCCGGGGCCCGGCGAGAGCACGACGAGGTCCGGCGCGATGTCGTCGATCATGTGGGGCGGGAAGCCGTGGCGCAGGGTCACGACGTCGGCGCCCTCCTGGCGGAAGTAGTCGGCCAGGGTGTTGACGAAGGAGTCCTCGTGGTCCACGAGCAGCACCTTCATGCCGAGCCCTGGCTGCGGGCGGGACTCGGCGACCGGGACGGCGCCGGGCTCGTTGACCGCGGCGAGGGCGCCGAGCAGGGCGCTGGCCTTCAGCTCGGTCTCGCGCTCCTCGGCCTCGGGGTCGGAGTCGAACAGCAGCGTGGCCCCGGCGCGGACGGTGGCCACGCCGTGCTTGATCTGGGCGGTGCGCAGGGTGAGCCCGGTGTTCATGGAGCCGTCGAAGCCGATGAAGCCGATGGCGCCGCCGTACCAGCGGCGGGTGGTGGCCTCGTGGTCCTCGATGAACTGCATGGCCCAGGTCTTGGGGGCGCCGGTGACGGTGACGGCCCACATGTGGGTGAGGAAGGCGTCGAGGGCGTCGAACTCGGGGCGCAGGCGGCCCTCGATGTGGTCGACGGTGTGGATGAGGCGCGAGTAGAGCTCGATCTGGCGGCGGCCGATGACCTTGACGGTGCCGGGGACGCAGATGCGCGACTTGTCGTTGCGGTCCACGTCGGTGCACATGGTCAGCTCCGACTCCTCCTTCACGCTGGACAGGAGGGTGCGGATGGCCTCGGCGTCCTCGACCGGGTTGCTGCCGCGGGCGATCGTGCCGGAGATGGGGCAGGTCTCGACGCGGTCGCCGCTGACCCGGACGTACATCTCGGGCGAGGCGCCGACCAGGTGCTCGCCCTCGCCGAGGCTGATGAGGAACTCGTACGGGGCGGGGTTGCTGCGGCGCAGCCCGCGGTAGAAGGCGGCCGGGTCGGTGCAGGCGGCGTGGAAGACCTGGCCGGGCACCACCTCGAACAGGTCGCCGCGCTTGAACTTCTCCTTGGCGGCGGCGACGACCTTGGCGTAGTCGCCCCTGACCGGGTCGGGAGGCAGCTCGCCGGGCTCGCGGAGCGGCGTGGATGACCCGGCGCGCTCCAGCCCGCGGGTGGTGGCGCCGTCGACGGTGAACTCGTAGCGGTATTCGACGCAGGTCTCGCGCTGGCGGTCGACGACGACGAGCCGGTCCGGCAGGTGGAGGACCAGGTCGCGCTGGTCGTCGGGGCGGACGAGCTCCTGCCGGATGGGCTCGAACTGGAAGGCCAGGTCGTAGCCGAAGGAGCCGTACAGGCCGAGGTGCGGGTCGTCGCCGCGGAAGGCGGCGATGACCTCGCGGATGGCGGTGAAGACGGTGGGCCGGCGGCTGCGCTGCTCCTCGGGGAGCAGGTCCTCCGACTCGGGGACGTGCACCTCGACCCGGTCGGCGGTCGGCTCGCTGACCGGCTTGCCGGCGGCCAGCAGGCAGGAGGCGACGGCGGGGAGCACGACGCGTCCGCGCTCGTTGAGCGCGGTGGCCGCGATGGTGCGGCCGCGGGCGACCAGTTCGAGGCACGGGTCGACGTAGCCGAAGGCCCATCGGCTGTAGCGGCCCGGGTAGTCCATGCCCGAGGAGAAGGCGCCGCCGCGGCGCTCTCCGAGGGCGGTCACGATCTCTTCGAGCGCCGCCTCGTCGACCTCGCGAGCCTCGCGCTCGACGCCGATCCCCCCGGCGGTGGTATATCCGCTCGTCTCCACTTGCTGCCCCTTACCACGTGAAATGATCGAGCCCCGGGGGCGGACACGAGAAAGGCCGCCTTCCGGGGCGGCCGTCCATGAGGAATGCGAAACTCGCGCCGCCTAGGAGCGGCGCCACCACTGGAGCTGAGCGCTGTTTCGCATGCCGACAGGTTAACCCCGCGACCAAGATCGCGCAACGCGGCCACGCCATCGTCGTGACAAACCGTGCGCTAAGGATCTAGCTTGGGCGTTCATGGAGCGGCCCTTGGCGTGGCGGTCGGTGACGGTGATCTCGGTCCTGCTGTTCGGGGTGCTGCTCGCGCTGAGCCCCTCCTACGGCTACCACCGCGACGAGCTGTACTTCCGGGTGCTGTCCGAGCACCCCGGCTGGGGGTACGTCGACCAGCCGCCGCTGACGCCGCTGCTGGCCGGGGCGGGCATCCACCTCTTCGGCGACACGATCACCGGCATCCGGGTGTTCCCCGCGCTGGCCATGGCGATCCTCGTGTGGCTGGTGGCGCTCGTCGCGCGCGAGCTGGACGGCTCACGGGCGGCCCAGACGCTGGCGGCGGCGGGCACGGCGACGGGTGCGTTCACCCTCATCGCGGGGCACTCGCTGCTGACGTTGAGCTTCGACCTGCCGCTGTGGATGGCGGCCATCCTGTTCCTGCTCAAGGCGCTGCTGCGGGAGCCGCGCTGGTGGCTCGCCGCCGGCGCGGTGATCGGGCTGGCCACCTACAACAAGCACCTCATCGCGCTGCTGGTGCTGGGCCTGGCGGCCGGGCTGCTCGCCGTGGGGCCGCGCCGGGTGCTCGCGAGCCCCTGGCTGTGGGCGGGTGGCCTGCTGGCGCTCGCGCTGGCCGTGCCGAACCTCCTCTACCAGGTGACCAACGACTGGCCGCAGCTCAAGATGGCGGCGGCGCTCAGCGCGGACAAGGGCGCGGAGCTACGGATGATGTTCGTGCCGATGCAGCTCACGCTGTTCGGGCCGGCGGTGTCGGTGATCGCGGCGTTCGGGTTCGTCCGGCTGTGGCGGGACCGGCGGGTGCGGGCGCTGGCGGTGGCCTATCCGGTGGCCGCGGCGCTGACGCTGATCGCCGGCGGGCGCTTCGACTACACCGGCGGGCTGATCCTGCTGCTGTTCGCGGCCGGCTGCGTGTCGGCCGCCGCGGCGGCCCGCAGAGTCCGGCTGGCGGCGGGCGTGGGCCTCGCGCTCAGCGCGCTGGGCTCGGCGCTCCTGGCGCTGCCGCTGGTGCCGGTGGCGGAGCTGGCGAGGACACCGGTGCCGCTGATCAACGAGGTGGCGCGCGAGTCGGTCGGCTGGCCCGAGTTCGTGGCGGCCGTGCAGAGCGCGCGCGCCGCGATCCCGCCGGCCGAGCAGGCGAGCGCGATGGTGTTCACCGGCAGCTACGGCGAGCACGGCGCGCTGGTGCGGGCCGGGGTGCCCCGCGTGTACTCGGCGCACAACCACCTCTGGCTGTACGGCCCGCCGCCGGACACCGCCACCACGGCGGTACTGGTCAACGTGGGGCCGCGGATCCGCGAGCAGTTCGGGACGTGCGAGCGGCGGGCGACGGTCGACAACGAGGCCGGCGTGGACAACGAGGAGCGGGGCCTCGTGGTGTGGCTCTGCCGGGACCTGCGCACCCCCTGGTCGGTCACCTGGTCGCGCTGGCGGCACTTCAGCTGACCCGTCCCCGCTTTTGTGGCTGACCGAATCTCCTATCTCTCTGTCATGTCACGGTTTACGACAAGTCTTGCTTTCCCGACATGCGCGCTTCACTCTTTCCGACAGAGGCGGAAAGATCACTCCGAAGGAGAGCGCGTGCTCATCACCCCCCGAAGGCGGGCGGCCCTGGCCGGGCTCGTCGCCGCCGCCCTGTTATCCCCGCAGACGTTGTTCCCGCAAGCCGCGGCCGCGGCCGAGCCGGGCAAGATCGACGCCGCCGTCCAGGCGGAGCTGGAGCAGGACGGCAAGGCCACCTTCTGGGTCCGGATGAAGGGGGCCGCCGACCTGAGCGGCGCCCGCCGGGCCGCCACCAAGCAGGCCAAGGCCGAGCTGGTGGTCGAGTCCAAGACCGAGCGTGCCGAGTCGGCCCAGCGGAGCCTGCGCAAGCTGCTGGACGCCCGCTCGGCCGACTACACCTCGTACTGGATCGTCAACGCCGTACGGGTCACCGCCGACGAGAAGCTGGCCACGGAGATCGCCAAGCTGCCCGAGGTCGAGACCATCGCCCCGGTCCGCACGCTCAGCCTGCCCAAGCCGGACAAGGCCACGGCCGAGGCGCGGGTGAACGCCGTCGAGTGGAACATCGACCGGATCGGCGCCCCGCGCGTGTGGAGCGAGACGGGCAACCGGGGCGAGGGCATCGTGGTCGCCACGATCGACTCCGGCGCCCAGTTCGACCACCCCGAGCTGGCCGCGAGCTACCGGGGCAAGAACCCCGACGGCACGGTCACGCACGACTACAACTGGTTCGACCCGGCCCGGGTCTGCCCGACGTCCGCGCCCTGCGACAACAACGGCCACGGCACCCACGTCATGGGCACCATGGTCGGCGCGAACGGCATCGGCGTCGCACCCGGCGCCCGCTGGATCGCCGCCAAGGGCTGCGAGCTCAGCACCTGCACCGACGCGTCCCTGCTCGCCGCCGGGCAGTGGATCCTCGCGCCCACCGACGCCGCGGGCCAGAACCCGCGCCCTGACCTCGCGCCGGACATCGTCAACAACTCCTGGGGCGGCGACGGCTACGACCCCTGGTACAAGGAGACCGTCGAGGCGTGGGTGGCGGCCGGCATCTTCCCGGCCTTCGCCAACGGCAACGAGGGCCCGGCCTGCGACACCTCCGGCTCCCCCGGCCAGTACGTCATCAGCTACAGCGCCGGCGGCTTCGACGTCAACAACGCCGTGTACGCCCGTTCCAGCAAGGGCGAGGGCGAGGGCGGCGAGATCAAGCCGAACATCGCCGCGCCCGCCGTCAACGTGCGCTCCTCCACCCCCGGCGGCACCTACGACAGCTACACCGGCACCTCGATGGCCTCGCCGCACGTGGCGGCCACGGTGGCGCTGATCTGGTCGGCCTCGCCCGCGCTGCAGGGCGACGTGGCGAACACCCGGCCGCTGCTCGACTCGACCGCCGTGGACGTCAACGACACGAGCTGCGGCGGCACCGCGGCCGACAACAACGTCTGGGGCGAGGGCCGGCTCGACGCGTACGCGGCCGTCAACGCCGCGCCGAGGGGCGAGACCGGCGACCTGAGCGGCACGGTCACCTCCGGCGGCGCGCCGCTCGCCGGCGCCACGGTCACCGTGACCGGGGCGGTGACCCGTACGGTCACCACCGGCGCGGACGGCGCGTACACGATCCCGCGCCTGCTGGAGGGCGACTACGAGCTGACCGCGGCGAAGTTCGGCTACGACACGGCGACCGCCCGGGTGACGATCGCCGCCGGGCAGAGCGCCACCGCGGACCTGCCGATGACCCAGAAGGCGGGCGGCACGGTGTCCGGCACGGTCAGCACGGCGGGCACGCCCGAGGCGGGCGCGACCGTCGCCGCGCGCGGCACGCCGGTGAGCGCCGTCACCGACGCGGCCGGCCGCTACAGCCTGACGCTGCCCGAGGGCGCCTACGAGCTGACCGTCACCCCGGCCTCCCGCTGCTCCACCCCGGCGACCGCCGAGGTCACCGTGTCCGGGAACGTCACCAAGGACATCGAGCTGCCGCTGCGCGGCGACGGGTTCGGCTACACCTGCAAGGGCGGGGCGCAGCCGTACGTGGCGGGGACCGAGAAGCTGGCGCTGACCGGCGACGACGACGCCGCGCAGGTGACGCTGCCGTTCCCGGTGCCGTTCTACGGGGCGGGACAGAGCCGGGCGTGGATCGCCACGAACGGGTTCCTCACCTTCGCCGACAGCCGGGTGACCACCGCGAGCAACGGCAACCTGCCCACCACCTCGACGCCGAACCACGCGGTCTACCCGTACTGGGACGACCTCATCGTGGACGCGCGGGCCGGGGTCTACACGGCGGTGACCGGCACGGCCCCGCACCGGGCGTTCGTGGTGGAGTGGCGCGACGTCACCTTCTACAACGACAGCGCGCAGCGGATCTCGTTCTCGGCGCTGCTGGGCGAGGACGGCTCGATCTCCTTCCGCTACAAGGACCTCGGCAGCGAGCGCGCCCGGGGCACCAGCGCCACGGTCGGCATCGAGAACGCGACCGGCACGGACGCGATGCGCTACTCCTACGAGGAGGCGGCGCTGGCCTCCGGGCAGGGCGTGACGTTCACCGCGAGCCGGCACGGCCTGGTGACCGGCGCGGTCACCGACGCCAACGACGGCGAGCCGATCGCCGGGGCGACGGTCAAGGTGGGCGACGTGGCGACGTTCACGACCGGCGCGGACGGCTCCTTCTACGGTCAGGTGCTGGCCGGCGACTACGACGTGACGGTGTCCAGGGAGCACTACGGCACCTTCACCAAGCAGGTCTCGATCGCGCCCGCCTCGGTGACCAGGATCGACACGAAGCTGGTGACCGGGCGGGTGAGCGCGTCGGCGGCGGAGCTGACCGTGGTCATGCCGGCCGGGGCCACCCGTACGCGGACGCTGACGCTCACCAACCTCGGCTCGGCGACGCCGTACACGGTGACGGGCGAGACGTGGGCGGCCGTGACGCCCGCGGCCGGTGAGCTGGCCACCGGGCAGCAGGTGACGCTCAAGGTGACGGTCTCCAGCGACGGGGTCGCGGCGGGCACGGTGCGCGCCGGCAAGATCCTGGTGAAGTCGGCGAGCGGGCGGCAGCCCACGATCGAGATCGCGGTCAAGGTCGTGGTGCCGAAGCTCCAGGTGGCGGTCGACGTCGGCGGGTCGAAGGCGGCGACCGACGCCGCCGGGGACGCCTGGACGCCCGACCGCAAGTACGCCCAGGGCTCCCACGGCTATGTCGCCACCTCCAGCAAGACGCTGAGCACGACGAAGACCATCGCGGGGACGACGGACCAGGCGCTGTTCAGGTCCGCCCGCGAGGGCATGCTGGAGTACCGCTTCGACGGGGTGCCGGCCGGGACGTACACGGTGGAGCTGGACTTCGCCGAGGTCAAGAGCACGCAGATGGGCAAGCGCGTGTTCGACGTGCTGGTCGAGGGGCAGCTCGCGATCCCGGCGCTGGACCTGGCGCTGGAGGCGGGCACCTACACGGCCGTGGCCAGGCAGTACACGGTCCGCGTGGACGACGGGCAGCTCAACGTGCGCTTCGCCACGCGGGTGGGGTCGCCGGTCGTGAACGCGATCCGGATCTCCGAGCGGCCCGACCGCACGGCTCCCTGACGGGGCTCCCGGGCCCGGTCCCCCTCCAGGGGCGGGCCCGGGCTACCGTGCCAGGACCGGCGTATGTTACTGAGTAGTACATGAGACGCGTCCGGCTCCAGCGCGACCTCCCGGTCCCGATGCCCGACGGTGTGCGGCTGCTGGCCGACCACTACGCCCCGGCCGGGGCGGGGCGGGCGCCCGTCGTCCTCGTGCGCTCGCCGTACGGGCGGCGCGGCCTGTTCGGGTTCATGTACGGCCGCGGGTTCGCCCGCCAGGGCCTGCACGTCGTCATCCAGAGCTGCCGGGGCGGCTTCGGCTCCGGCGGCATCCTGGACCCGCTCGGCGACGAGCACGAGGACGGCCTGGCCACCATCGCCTGGCTGCGCGAGCAGCCCTGGTACGGCGGCTCGTTCGCCATGTTCGGCCCTTCCTACCTCGGTTACACCCAGTGGGCCGTCGCCCCCTACGCCGGGCCGGAGCTGAAGGCGCTGGCGACCCAGATCACCGCCTCCCAGTTCCGCGACGCCGCCTACGTGGGCGGCGCGTTCGCGCTGGAGTCGGCGCTGAGCTGGACCACGCTCACCGACGGCATGTCGCGCCGGCTCGGCGGGGCCGCGGCGCTGACGGCGCCGCGCTCGACCCGCCGCGCGGTGCTGTCGGGGCGGCCGGTGGCCGAGCTGGACCTGCTGTCGGCGGGTCACCCGCTGCCGTTCTTCCAGGACCTGGTGGCCCATCACGCCGATCCGGCCGTGCCGTACTGGGACAAGCGTGACTTCTCCCCGAAGGTGGGCGAGGTGGACGCGGCCGTGACCATGCTGGGCGGCTGGTACGACGTCTTCCTGCCCTGGCAGCTCCAGGACTACGCGGCGCTGCGCCGGGCGGGCCGCCGCCCGTACCTGACGATCGGCCCCTGGTACCACATCGACGCCCGGCACGCCCGCCCCACCATGGCCGAGGCGTCGGCGTGGTTCCGCGCGCACCTGCTGGGCGACCCTTCCCGGCTGCGGCCCGACCCGGTGCGCCTCTACGTGACGGGCGCGGAGGAGTGGCGCGACTACCCCGACTGGCCGGTGCCGGGCGTGCGCGAGCGGCGCTGGCACCTGCAGCACGGCTTCGGCCTCGGCGAGGACGGCCCCCAGGAGGCCGATCCCGACCGCTTCCGCTACGACCCGGCCCGCCCGACGCCGGTCATCGGCGGGCCCGTGCTGCTCGGCGACTCCCGTCCGCGCGACCAGCGCAGGCTGGAGCAGCGCCGCGACGTGCTGGTCTACAGCTCGCCCGCGCTGCGCGCGGACATGGAGATGATCGGCCCGGTACGCGCCGAGTTGTTCGTCCGCTCCAGCACCCCGTACGTTGACGTCGTGGTACGGGTGTGCGACGTGGCGCCGGACGGGCGCTCGCTCAACGTGTGCGAGGGGGTGCGCCGCCTCGGGCCGGCAGGGCCGGCAGGGCCGGGGCCGGAGGGCGTGCGGCGGGCCGAGATCGACCTGTGGCCGATCGCGCACCGGTTCCGGCGCGGCCACCGCGTACGCGTGCACGTGGCGGCCGGGGCCTACCCGACGATCGCCCGCAACCCGGGCACCGGCGATCCGCTCGCCGCGGGCGGGCCGATGGTGCCCGCCGACGTCGAGGTCTTCCACTCCCCCGGGCTGCCCTCCGCCGTGGTGCTGCCGCTGTGCGCGCCGCAAGGCTGATGTCGCTGGTCCTGCTGCTGCAGGGCCGGGGCGGGATGACGGCGGCGGAGCTGGCGAAGGAGCTGGAGGTCTCGGAGCGGACCGTGCACCGCGACGTGCTCGCGCTCGCCGAGGCGGGCGTGCCGGTCTACGCCGACCGGGGGCGGGGCGGCGGCTACCGGCTGCTGGACGGCTACCGCACCCGGCTGACCGGGCTCGACCGGGCCGAGGCCGAGGCGCTGTTCCTGTCGGGGGTGCCGGCCGCGCTGCGCGAGATGGGGCTGCAGGACGTCGCGGCCACCGCCCGGCTGAAGGCCGCCGCGGCGCTCTCCCCCGGGCTGCGCGACGCCCCCGCGACCGCCGCGCAGCGCTTCCACCTGGACGCGCCCGGCTGGTTCGCCGGGGACGCGCCGCCGCCGGCCGCCCTGTCCGCGCTGGCCAGGGCGGTGTGGAACGACCGGCGGGTGCGGGCCCGCTACAAGGACCGTCTGCGCACGCTGGAGCCGTACGGGCTGGTGCTGAAGGGCGGGGCCTGGTATCTCGCGGCGCGGCTCGGCAGCCGCTTCCTCATCTTCCGCGTGCACCGGTTCGGCGAGGTGGACGTGCTGTCCGAGACCTTCGACCGCGAGCCCGGCTTCGACCTGGCCGCGTTCTGGGCGGAGCGGTCGGCCGAGTTCAGCCGCTCGCTGCTGCGCGCGGAGATCACGCTGCGGCTCAGCGAGCGGGGCCGGCGGATGCTCCGGCACGTCGCCGATCCGGCCGCGCTGGCGGACGCGCTCGCCTCGCTCGGGCCCGACGGCACCGTGCGGCTGGCGGTGGAGTCGCTGGAGGTGGCCTTCTCGCAGGTGCTGCGGTTCGGGCCGGAGGCGGAGGTGCTGGAGCCGCCGGAGCTGCGGGCGATGGCCGCCGAGGCCGCCGCCCGCACCGCCGCGCTCTATCAGCGGTAGTCCGCCGGGTCCGCCTCCTTCCCCTGCTCCAGGACCTCGGTGATGAAGCTCCACACCTGCGGGCGGCTGCCGTCCACGTCGGTGAAGCCGTACGCGTCGGCCAGCTCGCCGCTGGTCACCGAGCGGCCCGACCAGCGGCTCCGGCCGGGGTCGGCGGCGAGCGCGGCGACGGCGCGGCCGGCGTAGGCGGGCGTCTCGGACACCTGCCAGGCCGGGTCGGCCTTGGCCTCCCGCCAGGTCTCCTCCGTGACGCCGAAGTTGTCGAGCATGGCCTCCGAGCGCAGGAAGCCCGGCGTGATCGCCACGCCGGTGCCGCCGTGCGGGCGCAGCTCCTTCGACCAGGCGTACGCCAGCCGGTTCACCGCCACCTTGGCCAGGTCGTAGTAGACGTTGCCCCGGTAGCGGGTCTGGTTGAACTCCCAGGTGCCGTCGGTGACCTCGACGACCAGCCCGCCCTCGTGCCTGACGATCAGCGGCAGCAGGAACCTGGCGGTGACGAGGTGGGTCTCGACGGCCAGCCGCAGCAGCCGCAGCCCGTCGTCCAGGTCGTGCTCCCACACGGGGGTGTCCCACTTCCACAGGTGGTCGCCGCCCCAGATGTCGTTGACCAGCACGTCGAGCCGTCCCTGCTCGCGTTCGACTTGGTCGGCCAGCGCCGCCACCCGCCCGGGGTCCAGGTGGTCGGCGGGCACCGCGATCCCGGTGCCGCCGGCCGCGGTGACCAGCTCGGCGGTCTCCTCGACGGTCTCCGGCCGGTCCATCTCCGAGCGTGCCGCGCGGGTGCTGCGTCCCGTGCAGTAGACGGTCGCGCCGATCTCCCCGAGCGCGACCGCGATTCCTCGTCCCGTTCCGCGGGTGGCCCCCGCTACTACAGCGATCATGACGTCGAGCGTGCCCCGGAAAGAGGACATCTCATGTCATGTTTTCCGGCATGCCCCTGTGATAAGCCGGAATTATTATGAACAGCGAATTCGAGCTTCGCGGGGTCAACCACATCGCGCTGGTCTGCTCGGACATGAAGCAGACCGTCGACTTCTACTCCGGCGTGCTGGGCATGCCGCTGATCAAGACCATCGAGCTGCCGATGGGCTGGGGCCAGCACTTCTTCTTCGACTGCGGCGGCGGCAACGCCCTCGCCTTCTTCTGGTTCCCCGACGCGCCCGACGGCGTGCCGGGGGTCTCCGCGCCGCGCAACCTGCCCGACCGGGGCGAGCTGGTCTCGGCCGTCGGGTCCATGAACCACATCGCCTTCGACGTGCCGCCGGAGCGGATCGAGGAGTACCGCGAGCGGCTCGTCGCCAAGGGCATCGACGTGGGCGTGCTGCTCAACCACGACGACAGCGAGTTCGGCGTGGCCCCGGAGATGCACGACGGCGTGTTCGTACGCTCGATCTACTTCAAGGACCCCGACGGCGTCCTCGTCGAGTTCGCCGCCTGGACGCGGCAGGTCGGGCAGCCCGGCGACGTGCGCCACGAGCCGAGGACGGCCGCCGACAGGACCGTCCCGGGCGGGGCCGGCTGATGCCGCGCCTGCGCCGCGTGCCGCGCGCGGAGATGACCGACCCGCTCGTGACGCACTTCCACGACCGGCTGTTCTCCCCCGAAAGGGAGGGCACGGCGACCGGGTCGCCCGGCGACTGGTGGGAGGTCTTCGCGCTGGACCCGAAGATCTTCCGGCACTGCGTGAAGGGCTTCCAGGTCTACCGGGAGGCCACTCTGGACCCGGTGCTGCGCGAGCTGGGCCAGACCCGGGCCGGCTGGGCGCGGCAGAGTCAGTTCGTCTACTCCCAGCACTGCAAACAGCTCAGGGCGCTCGGCGTGCCCGAGGAGAAGGTGCGCGCCATCCCCGCCTGGCAGGTCAGCGACTGCTTCGGGGAGCTGGAGCGGGCCGTGCTGGCCTACGCCGACGCGCTGGTGCTGGACGGCGGCCGGGTGCCGGACGAGGTGTTCGCCGTGCTGCAGCGGCATCTGCCGGACGAGCAGATCCTGGAGCTGACGTACATCACCTGCATGTACGAGATGCACGCCACGATGGCGCGGGCGCTGCGGCTGGAGTTCGACGACCGGCCGGACCCGGTGACGGAGGTGCCGGCGCCCGACGGCTACGGCTCCCGGGACATCGCCGACGACCTGACCGGCGGCTTGACCGTTCGGCGCGATTAACCGACCACTCATCGATCATCACCCGGTGAACTACCGGCGAGTAACTAAGGTGCGAAGCCGGGAGCTGCGGTGACGCGCGCGGACGTCCCACATGTTGAGACAACTGCCTGCCATTTAGGCCGAACCGTAATATTAACGGCACTGGGTTTAATACCACCGCAAAAGTTAGTGTCCCTCCGTTGACGCCACCTGTCAGGACCGGTCACCACCGGTCCCTGGCCTTCGCGCATCGGAGGGTCGATGACCACCGGGGAACCCGGACAGCCACGCACCGACCGCAGCCCCTGGAACTGGCTGCTGGTCCTGCCGGTCGTGCTGCCCCTGCTCACGTTCCTGTTCAACGCCGACGAGCCCCGCCTGTTCGGCTTCCCGCTGTTCTACTGGCTGCAGATCGCCTTCATCGCCGTCGGCGTCACCTGCACGACGATCGTCTACAGGATGACCAAGTGAGCGGGCACACGACCGAGCTGGTCGTCTTCGTCGTCCTGTTCCTGGCCGTGACCGTCATGGGCTTCGTCGCGGCCCGCTGGCGGCGGCCCGAGAGCATCGACAGCCTGCACGAGTGGGGTCTCGGCGGGCGCAGCTTCGGCTCCTGGATCACCTGGTTCCTGGTCGGCGGCGACCTCTACACCGCCTACACCTTCGTCGCGGTGCCCGCGCTGGTGTTCGGGGCGGGCGCTCTGGGCTTCTACGCGCTGCCGTACACCGTGGTCGTCTACCCGCTGGTGTTCCTGGTGCTGACCCGGATGTGGTCGGTCTCGCACGTGCACGGCTTCGTCACGCCGGCCGACTTCGTCCGGGCCAGGTTCGGCTCGCCGACCCTCGCCCTCGCGGTCGCGATCACCGGGCTGGTGGCGACGATGCCGTACATCGCGCTGCAGCTCGTCGGCATCGAGGCCGTGCTGAAGTCGATGGGCATCACCGGCCACCTGCCGATCGTCATCGCCTTCGCGATCCTCGCGGCCTACACCTACCAGTCGGGGCTGCGCGCGCCCGCGCTGATCGCGTTCGTCAAGGACGCGCTCATCTACATCGTGATCCTGGTCGCGGTCATCTACATCCCGGCCAAGCTGGGCGGCTGGGGCTCGATCTTCGACGCGGCCGCGCAGAAGTTCGCCGCCACCCCCGCGAAGGGCGACGGCATCACGCTGAACGCCACCAACCAGCTCCAGTACGTGACGCTGGCCTTCGGCTCGGCGCTGGCGCTGTTCCTCTACCCGCACAGCCTGACCGGCGTGCTGGCGTCGAAGAACCGCAACGTCATCAAGCGGAACATGTCCGCCCTGCCCGCCTACAGCCTCGTGCTCGGCCTGATCGCGCTGCTCGGCTACATGGCCATCGCGGCCGGCACCAAGCCGGTCGTGGGCGCCAACGGCCGGCCGGACGCCAACACGATCGTGCCGCGGCTGTTCGACCAGGTCTTCCCCGACTGGTTCACCGGCGTGGCGTACGCGGCCATCGGCATCGGCGCGCTCGTGCCGGCCGCCATCATGTCGATCGCGGCGGCCAACCTGTTCACCCGCAACATCTACCGGGAGTACCTCAATAAGGACGCCACCGACGCCCAGGAGGCCAAGGTCTCCAAGATCGTCTCGCTGGTGGTGAAGGTGGGCGCGGTGCTGTGCATCCTGCTGCTCGACCCGCAGTTCTCGATCGACCTGCAGCTCATCGGCGGCGTCATCATCCTGCAGACGCTGCCGTCGGTGGCGCTCGGCCTCTACACCCGCTGGTTCCACCGGGGCGGCCTGCTCGCGGGCTGGGCGCTCGGCCTCGCGGTGGGCATGTGGATGCTCTACCTCATCCCCAACCCGGCCAACGGCAAGGCGCACTTCGGCGGGTCGGCGTTCGGCCTCGCCAGCCTGGGCTTCGACACCACGATGACGGTCTACGCCGGGTTCCTGGCGCTGATCGTCAACCTGGTGGTGGCGGTGCTCGGCACGCTGGCCTTCCGGGCGTTCAAGGTGGCCGACGGGCCGGACGCCACCCGGCGCGAGCACTACTTCGTGGACGAGGGCGACCCGCGGGTCAAGGACCTCGACCTCACCGGCTCGCACTGAGCTGCCTCACACTGGGCTGGTCAACCATGGAGGTGGGCGGGGTTGGCGACCTCCAGCTTCGCCCGCACCGCCTGCTCCAGGGCGCTCACCAGCGCGTGGTCGTCGGGCAGGCGGCCGTCGCGGACGGCGGCGGCCAGCTCGGCGTCGTCGGCCACGCCGAGCGCGGCCAGGCGGGCGGCGTGCTCCTCCGCCTGGGCCGGGCCCAGCTCGATCTCCCGCTCCACCATGCCGAGCACGTTGATCGCGACGCGGGTGTGGAAGCGCGTGCGACCCTCCACGGCCGGCAGCACGTCGCTCTCGAGGAAGTCGCGCACCGCGGCCACGAGCTGCGCGGCCGTGGGGACGTCGTGGAGACCCGGGGACGATCCGGTTCGCGTCATGGCTTCCTTCTAGCACACGCCTGTGCCCTTTATCCGGGTCCGATGGCGGTTACGGCTAATCTGCGCTCATGAGCACGCAGTCGCCGCCCGCGGCCCTTCCGGCACTCACGCCCCGGCTCATCGGGGCCGAGATCTTCGTCGTGATGTCGGTCTCGCTCGGCGCGAGCGGGCTGATCGCGCTCATCCGGCTGATCGGGGCGCTCACCGCGCCGAAGGAGCTGAAGAGCCAGCAGGCCGTGCTCGTCGGCTCGATGGCCCCCGGACGGCCGTGGTTGGACCTGTCGCTGCAGCTCGCCCAGATCGCCATCGCGGTGGCGCCGGTGGGGCTGGTGGCTTACCTGCTGGTGCGCTCCGGCGAGTCGCTGCGTACGATCGGCGCGGACCTGCGCGAGCCGCGCCGCGACCTGCTGCGCGGCGCGCTGCTCGCGGCCCTGATCGGCGGCAGCGGGCTGGCGTTCTACCTGGTGGTGCAGGCCGTCGGGGTCAACCTCACCGTCGTGCCCGGCGCGCTGCCGGAGGTGTGGTGGCAGGTGCCGGTGCTGCTGCTGGCCGCGGCGCAGAACGGCGTGCTGGAGGAGGTGCTGGTCGCCGGCTACCTGCTGCACCGGCTGGGGCAGGCCGGCTGGTCGCCGTGGCGGGCGGTCGTGGTGTCGTCGCTGCTGCGCGGGTCGTACCACCTGTATCAGGGGTTCGGCGGGTTCGTCGGGAACGTGGTGATGGGCGTGGTGTTCGGCCGGGCCTACCAGCGGTGGGGGCGGACGATGCCGCTGATCGTGGCGCACACGCTCATCGACGCGGTGGCCTTCGTCGGGTACGCCTTCCTGCGCGGCAAGGTGAGCTGGCTGCCCTAGACCGTTGCCCCTACCGTTGCCCCTGCCGTTGACTGGGCAACGATATTCGGCTGAGATCCATGCATGAGCTTCGCCGTGCCCGCGAGCGTCCGGCCCGTCCGCGACGCCGTCCACACGTTCATGACCGAGCGGGTCGAGCCCGCAGAGCCGGTGCTGCACGAGGGCGGGCCCGCCGCCGAGGCGGCGCTCGCGGACCTGCGGGCCGCGGCGAAGAAGGAGGGCCTGTGGGCGCTCGGCCACCCGCGTGAGCTGGGCGGCGGCGGGCTGCCGTTCCTCGACTACGTCTACGTCAACGAGGTGCAGGGACGCAGCGAGTTCGGCCAGCTCGCGCTCGGCACGTACACCCTCCAGGACTCGCTCATGCTGCACGAGCACGCCTCGCCCGAGCAGCGCGAGCGCTACCTGCAGCCGCTGGTGCGCGGCGACATCTCGCCCAGCTTCGCCATGACCGAGCCGGGCGTCTCCAGCTCCGACCCCACCCAGATCCGCACGAACGCCGTGCTCGACGGGGACGAGTGGGTGATCAACGGGCACAAGTGGTTCACCACCGGGGCCTCGCGGGCGGCGTACACGACCGTGATGTGCCGCACCGAGCCCGACGCGCCGCCGCACCTGGCCTTCTCCATGATCCTGGTGCCGACCGACACGCCCGGCTACACGATCGTGCGCGACACGCCCGTGCTCGGGCTGGACGGCGCGCACTGCGAGGTGCGCTACGACAACGTCCGGGTGCCCGCCTCCAACCTGCTGGGCGAGCGGGGCCGCGGCTTCGTCATCGCGCAGAAACGCCTCGGGCCGGGGCGCATCTTCCACTGCATGCGCTGGCTCGGGCAGGCGCAGCGGGCCTTCGACCTGATGTGCCGGCGGCTGCACGAGCGCACCGCGTTCGGCGAGCCGCTGGCGAAGAAGCAGCTCATGCGCCAGCACGTGTTCGACTCCTACGCCGAGATCCAGTCGGCCCGGCTGCTCACGCTCAACGCCGCCGAGGCGATCGACGCAGGCTCCGACGCCCGCGTGGAGATCGGCGCGATCAAGGTCGTCGGCGCGCGGATGCTGCACAACGTCATCGACCGGGCCATCCAGGTGCACGGCGCGGCCGGGCTGACCGGCGACACGCCGCTCGACCGGATGTACCGGCACGCGCGGGCCGGACGCATCTACGACGGGCCCGACGAGGTGCACATCGACTCGGTCGGCCGGCGCATCCTCGGCTCGTACGCGGCCGGCGGCAACTGGGAGTTCGGTCTCCGGTGAGCGGCGACACCGTCGCCGCCGTGGTGGCGGAGGTGTTCGGCCCGCAGGCCGCGCTCCCCCACCGGGTACGGCTCCCCGGCGGGGCGTCACGGGAGACCTGGGCCCTGGACATCGCCGCGCCCGGCGGCGAACGGCACGAGCTGGTGCTGCGGCTCGACTCGCCCGGCGGGGCCGGGGAGGCGGGCACCACGCTGGAGGCGGAGGCGCGGCTCATGCGGGCGGCGGCCGGGTCCGGCGTGCCGGTGCCGCGGATCGTCGCCGCCGGGTCGGTGGGCGGGGTGCCGTACGTGCTGATGGAACGGGTGGACGGGGAGACGATCCCGCGCCGGATCCTGCGCGACGACGCCTACGCCGCCGCCCGGCCGCTGCTGGCCGCCCAGTGCGGGCGGGCGCTGGCCGCCGTGCACCGGATGCCGCTGTCCAGCCTGCCGCCCGACCCCGGCGCCGGCGCCGACCCGCTGGCGCGCTGGCGGGACGTGCTCGACCTGCTCGGCGAGCCGCACCCGGTGTTCGAGCTGGCGTTGCGGCGGCTGGCCGCGTCCCGTCCGCCCGCCGGGCCGGCCGCCGTGGTGCACGGCGACTTCCGCAACGGCAACCTCATCGTCGGGCCTGAGGGCGTACGGGCCGTGCTCGACTGGGAGCTGGCCCACGCCGGCGACCCCCTGGAGGATCTGGGGTGGCTGTGCGTGAAGGCATGGCGGTTCGGCTCGCCGCTGCCCGTCGGCGGGTTCGGCGGCTACGACGAGCTGATCGCCGCCTATGAGGAGGCGGGCGGCGCGAAGGTGGACCGCGACGCGCTGCGCTGGTGGGAGACGTTCGGCGTGCTCAAGTGGGGCGTCATCTGCGTCATGCAGACCATGCGGCACCTGCGCGGCGGCGCCAGGTCGGTGGAGCTGGCGGCGATCGGGCGGCGGGTGTGCGAGACCGAGTGGGACCTGCTGCGGATGCTGCGCGAGCACACCTGAGAAAATGCGTTGCCGCCGCGCGGTCGTGGGCCGCACCCTTGAGCGGTGGCCATCCTGCGGGCGTCCCATCTGGTCAAGCGGTTCGGGCCGGTCACGGCCGTCCGCGACGTGAGCCTCACCGTCGGCGAGGGCGAGATCGTGGGTCTGCTCGGCCCCAACGGCGCCGGCAAGTCGACCACCCTCCACATGCTGCTGGGCCTCATCACTCCTGACGCGGGCAGCGTCGAGCTGTTCGGCATGGAGCTGGCCCGCCACCGCACCGAGGCGCTCAGCCGGCTCAACTTCGCCGCCAGCTACGTGGACCTGCCCGGGGTGCTGCGGGTGGGCGAGGTGCTGGACGCCTTCGCCCGCCTGTACGCCCTGCGCCGCCCGCGCGAGCGGGTCGCCGAGCTGGTCGAGCTGTTCGAGCTGGGCCCGTTCGTCAAGCGGCGGGTCATGGCGCTGTCGTCCGGGCAGCGCACCCGCGTGCAGCTCGCCAAGGCGCTGCTGAACGCGCCCCGGCTGCTGGTGCTGGACGAGCCGACGGCCAACCTCGACCCCGACGCCGGTGACCGCATACGCGGCCTGCTGACCCGGGTGGCCGCCGAGAACGGCAGCGCCATGCTCATCACCTCGCACAACATGCGCGAGGTGGAGCGCATGTGCGACCGGGTGCACTTCCTGTCGGGCGGGGTGATCGTGGCCGCGGGCAGCGCGGCGGAGCTGGCCGGGCACTACGGGGCCGAGGACCTGGAAGAGGTGTTCCTGAAGGTGGCCAGAGGATGAGCATGTCACAGGCTTCCACGCTGACGCTGCCGCCGCTCGGCCTCGCCGCCCGGCGCACCCGGGTCATGGGCGTGGTCCGGCGCGACTTCGCGGCGCTGCGGCGCAGCCCGGTCCGCGTCTTCGAGATCTTCTTCTGGCCCAGCGTGGAGCTGGTGCTGTGGGGGTTCATGACGCTGTTCCTGCGGGCGCAGCGGGTGCCGTTCGCGGTGACGTTCCTGCTGGGGGCGGTGCTGCTGTGGCAGGTGCTGCAGAAGGCCAGCAACGAGATCTCGATCGCCTTCCTGGAGGACATCTGGTCGCGAAACCTGCTGAACGTGCAGGTCAGCCCGCTGTCCAGCGCCGAGTACCTGGCCGGTCTCGTGCTGTTCTCGCTGGGCAAGGTGGTCTTCGCGCTGGCCGTGATGGCGGCGCTCGCCCTCGGCCTGTACGGCTTCGGCGTGACCACGATCGGCGTGGGGCTGGTGCCGTTCATGGGGGTGCTGCTCGTGCTCGGCTGGTCGCTCGGGCTGGTCGGCATCGCGGCGGTGCTCCGCTTCGGCGAGAACGCGCAGGTCATCGCCTGGTCCCTCGTGTTCATGGTGCAGCCGCTGGCCGGGATCTTCTACCCGGTGTCCGTGCTGCCCGCGCCGCTGCGGGCGGTGTCGGAGTTCCTGCCCGCCTCGCACGTGTTCGAGGGCATGCGCACGGTCCTGTCCGGCGGCCCGGTGCCGTGGGACCGGCTGGCCTGGGCGGCCGGGCTCGACGTGGTCTATCTGGCGGCCACGGTGGGGTTGTTCGCGTGGGCGCTCACGTACGCCCGGCGGCACGGGAAGCTGTCCCGCTTCGGCGAGTGAGCTCCGGCCCGGTGACGGCGGCCGTGATGACGTCGACCAGGCTTTCCACCACCTGGTCGCGGTCGAGGTCGGGCTGGTCCAGCCACCAGTCGCCGGTGGTCTGCACCATGCCGACGAAGGCGTGCCCGAGGACCTGCGCCCGCGCCGGGTCGGGCACCACCCCCTCGGCGGCGAGCACGCCGCCCAGCTCCTCGCCGAGGCTGCGGACGAGGGAGGTGACGCGGGAGCGGGCGCGGACGTCCTCGGCCCCGGCGCGGTGGAACAGGAAGCGGTAGAGGTTGAGGTTGGCGGAGACGAGGTCGAGGTAGGCGGTGATGGTGGCGCTCGCGCGGGCGCGCAGGTCTCCGCCTGCCTCGGCGAAGCGCGGCCGGAGCCGGGCGATCACGGTGCGCACGTGCCGGTCGGCGAGCGCCTCGTACAGGCCGCTCCGGTCGCCGAAGTGGCGGTAGAGGATGGGCTTGGTGACGCCCGCGGCGGCGGCGATGGCGGCCATCGACACGTCGGGGCCCTCGGCGGCGATGGCGCGGTCGGCGGCGTCGAGCAGCGCCCTGCGCCGGTCGGGGTCGCGTCCGCTCACGGGCCCAGGATAGATCGCCGGCCGCGCGGGAGGAGCGCCGAGAGCACGAGGACGACGCCGATGAGCGCGTAGAGGCCGGTGAGTCCGGCGATGGTGCCGGGCGGCTCGGCGGGCTCCGCCCAGGGGGCGGCGCCGGGCCGGGTCCAGGGCAGGCCGCCGGCGTACGGGAGGGTGGCCGCGGCCGCGATGGCGCCGGTGGAGTCGAGCGCGAACAGCGTGCCCGCCGCCGCGAGCGGCAGGCCGCAGGCGAGGGCCGCCGGGGGCCAGGCGGTGAGCATCGCGACGATCGCCGCGACGGCCAGGAGGCAGCCGAGGCCGACGGGTGACGGCCCGGCCGCCACCGTGCCCGCGCGCAGCGCCCGCGCGCCCGCCTCGGTGAGGTAGTAGACGGGGGCGAGGGCCGCCAGCCCGGCGACGGCGCCCAGCAGATGACGCAACCCACGGCTCACAGGGTCCAGTGTCCCCTGTTGGCCCGTCCTTTACTCGGCGTTGATCGGAAGAGGAGGGCCGGTCCCCTTTACGAAGTAGATTTCGGAAACGCCGCCAATTTACTGGAAAATGCTGGGACTGTTGGTACGCTCGCGCACATGAGTGACCGGCTGGACGAGCTCGAACGGCGCATCGACGAGCTGCGGGCCGGCGTGCGCAGGGCCATGCGCGCACGGGACGGCGGCGCCGCCCGCGGCCTGCGGGCCGAGCTGCGCGCCGCCGAGCGGGCCTGGGACGCCCTGGTGGGCGGCGAGCAGCCCGAGGAGCCCCCCGCGCGGACGGCCCCGCTGGTCACCGTGCGCGAGCAGGTGCACCAGGGGCTGCGGCTGCTCGGCGCGACCGCCCAGCCGCGGCTGGTGGTGGCGGTCAGCGAGGCGTTCCTCGGCGGCACGATCCGCAGCGCCCAGCTCACCAGCCTGCGCAGGGACGAGGAGCGTTCGTTCCGGTCCGCGCCGTACGGGCGCCCGTACTATCTGTGCGCCGCGCTGACCGACCGCCTCTCCCCCGCCCGCGGCCTGCTCACGCTGAGCGCCTGGCCGCTGGAGCGGCGCGTGGTCGGGCCGCTCAGCCCCCGCGTCGACTTCCTGACCTGCGCGATCGCCGTGGCCGGGCGCGAGCAGGGCGACCCGCGGGCGGCCCGGTTACTCCTGCGCATGGCCAGGAACATCCCCGGCGCCACCGACGGCTCGCTCGGCCCGCCCGACCCGGACCGGGTGATCGCGGCGGCCCGCGCCGAGCTGGCCGTGCACGCCCCGCGCGACACGCGCGACCGCGCGGAGCTGGCGCGACGCGCCGCGCGGCAGCTTGATGACGTCGCCCGCCTGTTCGGCGCCGCTACGCTGAGCACGATCAAGAAGGAGTACGCCACGTGAGCGGCTTGAAGCGCGAGGGCGACCCCGCGCACCGGCTCGACGCGCTGCGCGGCACCACGCCGCCGCGCCCCCACGACGCCCGCGCCATCGCGGCGCTCGCCGCCAACCCCGGCTGCGCCCGCCGCGCCCTCATGGACGGCGCCGGGCTCGACAAGGACGCCGCCGCCCGCCATCTCGGCTTCCCCGCGCCGTTCGGGCAGTCGCCGTTCGCGATCACCCGCGGCAACGCGTTCGAGGCGCTGGTCAAGGCCGACGGCTGCGCGGAGCTGCTGCGGATGCTGCGCGAGCTGCTGCGCCTGCCGGTCGCCGAGGTCGCCTACCACGACGTCGAGAACGTCGGCGAGAACGCCGACGCCCGGAGCGGCGCGCACCTGCGCCACGCCCACACCCGCTCCCTGATCGACCGGGCGGCGCGCGGCGAGGACGACGCGGGCACGCTCTACGACCATCCGCTGCTCGCCCTCACCATCGCCGGGCACACCGCGTTCCTGGAGCCCGACGTGGTGGCCTTCCAGCTCGGCGGACGCTTCCACATCGTGGAGATCAAGTCGTTCGCGGTGATCGACGGGCAGGCCGAGCCGTCGGCGGCGGCCGCGGCGGCCAGGCAGGCCGCGGTGTACGTCCTGGCGCTGCGCACCCTGCTGGAGGAGCTGGGCCACGACCCGCTGCGGGTCTCCCACGACGTGGTGCTGGTCTGCCCCGAGAACTTCGCCAACCGCCCGGTCGCCACCCTGGTGGACGTACGCCGCCAGCTCGCCGTGCTGCGCCGCCAGCTCGCCCGCATGACGACCCTCGACAGGCTGATGGCCGGCCTGCCCGAGGACCTCACCTTCGACCTGCGCCCCGGCGAGGACGGCCGGCCCACCCGGCCGGTCGCCGAGCTGGCCGACGCGGTGCGCAGGACCACCGCCCGCTACGCGCCGGACTGCCTGTCCACCTGCGACCTGTGCTTCTTCTGCCGGGACGAGGCCCGCCAGGAGGGCGCCTCCGACCTGCTCGGCCGTCAGGTGCGCGACGAGCTCGGCGGGGTGGCGTCCGTGGCCGAGGCCCTGGGCCTGGCCGACGGCAGCCGCGACCCGGCCGAGGGCCAGGAGGAGATCGCCCGGCTGCTGCGCAACGCCGAACGCCTGCGCAGGGAGTGCCTCGGGAGTGTGTGACAAGTGAGCCTGCTGACCTCGCTGGCCCGGCTGCGGGCCCTGGACGAGGGCATCGCCCAGCCGGTCGCGACCGTGCGGCACTGCCATCTGTCGGCGCGGCCGATGGTGTTCGTGCCGCTGCGGCTGTCCGGCGAGGCCGCCGCGCCGCTCGCCGCGATGCTCGGCGACGACCGCGACCGGCCGCGCCTGCTCGTGGTGCCCCAGCCGCGCAACCGTGACCTGCGCTTCGCGTGGGCGGCCGAGCTGGCCGGGGTGCTGCTGCCGTACGTGGAGAGCTTCACGGCCGACACCGAGACGGTCGAGCGGCGTGGCGGTGACCCGTACGAGCGGGCGCTCGACGCGCCGCAGCTCGTCGTGCCCAACACCGGCGGCGTGGCCTTCACCCGGCTGCTCGGCCGCTCCACCCGCTTCCGCCGCGCCGACGGGCCCTACCCGGTGCCGGAGTCGGTGCCGCTGCTCGGGCGGTGGCTGACGTACTTCGCCGAACGGGCCGCGTACCCGGGGTCGTCGCTCACACTGGCCGCGACCGAGGAGCTGGGCCGGCACTGGGCGAGCGGGCAGAGCGGGCTGGAGGACGGCAACCTCGCCTCCCTGGTCGCGTGGATCACCGAGGGGCCGCGCGAGGAGGCCGAGGACCCGCTGGTCTGGCCGCCCGCCGGTCCGGCGACGGACCCGGGGTTCGACGCGGAGGTGCTGGCCCCCGCCATCGACAGCGGCTCGGCCGAGCGGGTCACGGAGGCGCTGCGCACCCAGCTCGCGCCGACCTGGCGGCTGATGTGGCAGGCGCTCGACCTGCTGGCGGGGCTGGAGCCGGGGGCGAGCGTGGCGCAGCGGTGGGAGCAGGACCGGGCCTCGTTCAGCGCCATGGCCGAGAGCGTCGCGGAGGGCGGCCCGCCGCAGCCCCGCAGGGACGGCGCGGTGGCCGCCGCGGCCCGGCTGGCCCGCATGGAACGCGCCCAGGCCGCCTACGAGGTGCAGCGCGCCTACGACGACCCGCTGGTGATGGCCGAGTACCGCCTGACCGGCGAGGCGTTCGCCGGCGAGGTGGTGGAGACCGTCCCCGACAACGCCGAGGGCGAGGGCCGCTCGCGCAAGCTGCGTCCGCTGGTCGTGATCAAGACCGACGACCCGGTGCTGCTGCCGCCCGGCACGGCGCTCGGCACCCCGGAGCGCCGCGCCCAGGGCGGCGAGCTGGTCGAGGCGCACGAGGGCCTGGTCACCGTGAAGATCACCAAGGGCATGGGGAGGGGGAAGACGGCGGCTCCGGGGACGGTGCCCGACGTCGGCGAGCGGGTCTGCTACACCTCGCTCACCGGCGACTTCCAGGGCTCGCCAGGACTGCCCGACGCCGAGGCCACGCCGTGGACGCACGGCGGGCCGCCCCAGCAGTACGTGCCCGACGACGAGGACGCCCAGGAGGAGTGGTCGTGACCGCCGACCCAGGGACCGGCAGCCCGGAGCCCGGCCCGGAGCACAGCCCGGAGCAGGTCATCGCCGACGTGCTGGCCGACCTGCCCCGGCATCGGGGCGTGGTCGTGGACTCCCCGCCTGGCGCGGGCAAGTCCACGCTGGTGGTGCGCGCGGCGGCGCACCTGGCGGCCACCGGCGAGCCGCTGATGATCGTCGCCCAGACCAACGAGCAGGTCGACGACCTGGTGGTGCGCATCTGCGACAAGCACCCGCACCTGACGGTGGGGCGGCTGTCGGCCGGCGCGTACGCGCCCCCGCCGCGCCTGCTTGAGCTGGCCGGGGTCCGGGTCGGCACGCGGGTGCAGGACCTCGGCGATCCGGACATCGTCATCGCCACGGCCGACAAGTGGGCGTGGATCGGCGACAGGAAGTGGCCGTGGGCGATCGTGGACGAGGCCTACCAGATGCGCTCGGACAAGCTGCTGCGCATCGCGGGGCTGTTCGAGCGGGCGCTGTTCGTGGGCGATCCCGGGCAGCTCGACCCGTTCTCGATCGTCGACGGGGACCGCTGGTCGGGGCTGTCGTGGGATCCGCTGCAGAGCGCGGTGTCGGTGCTGCTGCGGCACAACCCGGACCTGCCGGTGCACCGGCTGCCGGTGTCGTGGCGGCTGCCGGCGACGGCCGCGCCGGTGGTGTCGCGGGCGTTCTACCCGTTCACCGGGTTCCGGTCCGGCACCGGGCCGGACGAGCGGCGCATGGAGCTGGTCACCGGCGGCCTCGGCACCCCGCACGACCGGGCGCTGGAGGAGGCGGCCCGCTCCGGGTGGGCGCTGCTGGAGCTGCCGGAACGGCACACCGTGCGCACCGACGGCGAGGCGGTGCGGGCGGTGGCGCTGCTGGCGGAGCGGCTGCTGCAGCGCGGCGCGGTGGCGGGCTCGGAGCAGGGCGAGCGGCCGGTCACCGCCGACCGGATCGCGGTCGGGGCCGCGCACCGCGACCAGGTGGCGGCGATCCGCGCGGCCGGCCTGCCGCCGGAGATCACCGTGGACACCGCCAACCGGCTCCAGGGCCGCGAGTACGACGTGACGATCGTGCTGCACCCGCTGTCGGGGCGGCGCGACGCGACGGCCTTCCACCTGGAGTCGGGGCGGCTGTGCGTGCTCGCCTCCCGGCACCGGCACGCCTGCGTGGTGGTCGCCAGGGCCGGGATCGCCGAGCTGCTGGACGCCCACCCGTCGGCCGAGCCGGTGCAGCTCGGCGTGCCGGTGAAGTTCCCCGACGGGTGGGAGGCGAACCAGGCGGTGCTGGAGCACCTGTCCCGGCACCGGGTCCGGGCGGACCGGGGCTAGAGCCTGCGGCGCCAGACGTCGATGGCCATCACGGGGCGCATGCCGGCCGACTCGTACAGGTCGAGCGCCGGGGTGGTGTTGTTGCTGTCCACGTGCAGGATCGTGCCCTTCCTGCCGCGGGCGGCGTCGGCGGCGAAGGCGTGCTGGAGCAGGAAGCGGCCGAGGCCCCGCCCGCGGAAGTCGGGCAGTACGGCGAGCGTGGCGACGTAGCCGCAGCCCTGGTCGGGCAGGAACTGGTCGCTGCCGATCATCACCCCGGCCGGGCGGCCGTCGATCCTGGCGAGGGCGAGCTGGCTCCAGTCGGTGGCGTTCTGGGCCTGGCGGCGCTCGTACCAGTGCTCGTAGGTGGCGGGGACGAACCCGAAGTGCTCGGCGAAGCCCTCCTGGTGGACGCGGTGCGCCTCGCGCCGCACCTCCTCGCTCTCCCCGGAGTGCAGCGTGAGCCCGGCGGGCGGGGCGGGCGGCTCGACGGGGCCGTCGAAGTCGATCCGCATGCGGTGGAAGCTGGTGCCCGGTTCGAAGCCGTGCTCCTTGGCGAGGGCCTGCTTGCCCCGGTCGGCGCGGTAGACGCCGATGTGGACGGTGACGCCGTCGTGGCCGCGCTCGGCGGCCAGCTCGCGGGCGCGGCCGAGGACCTTCTCCCAGAGGGGTGCGATCAGCTCCTCGGAGCCGGGCCGGACGATGACGTCCACGTCGACCAGGTCGCTGTCGCCGTTGGCGTAGGCCCAGGCGTTGGCGAGCAGGCGTCCGCCGGGCCCCTCGGCGACCCAGCCGTCGCGCTCGAGGTCGAAGCCGGGTTCGACGAGCTCGTCCTCGACGTCCTGGAGGGTCATGTCGGGCCCGCCGAGCACGGCGGTCTCGTACGCCGAGACGAGGTCGTAGAGGGCGGCCGCGTCGTCCGGGCGCGGTCGTCGGAAAGTGTGCATGGGGACAATTGTCGTCAAAACCCCCAGTGGGCACCTCTTCTTTTTTCGCCGAATAAACTGGACATCTCCTTACCGGCCGTCAAGTCGAAAATGGTGCACAGTGCGGGCAGACACACGGACCCGTATCCAGGAGGTCGCGCTGCGGCTCTTCACCGAGCAGGGGTACGAGGCGACCTCACTGCGGGAGATCGCCGAGGAGCTGGGCGTCACCAAGGCCGCGCTCTACTACCACTTCAAGACCAAGGACGACATCGTCGCGAGCCTGGTCGACCTGCGGGTGGCCGAGATCGAGGAGCTGGTGGAGTGGGCGCGGGCGCGCCCGAAGACGTCCGCGACCCGCCACGAGCTGCTGGAGCGCTACGCCGCGAACCTGACCAGGCCCAGCCACCTGGAGGTCACCCGGTTCCTGGAGCGCAACCAGACGGCGCTGCGCGAGCATCCGAAGCTCATCAAGATGCGTGAGGCGATGCTGGCGCTCAGGGCCGAGCTGAGCGAGCCTGGCGCGACGCCGGTGGAGCGGATCAGCCGGTCGCTGGCGCTGTTCGCGCTGCACGCGGGCAAGTGGATGACGGCGCAGGACGGCCTGACCGACGACGAGATCGCCGAGGCGTCCATGGAGGTGGCGCGGCGGCTCGCGGACATGTGACCACCGGGAAGGCCGGTTCTGCCGCCGACGATTGGGCTCCGCGATCTCGGGCAGAAGGTCGCCACGCGTTCCGCAGGGAGGGAGAAGTCGTGGAGGCCTCGATAGCGCTCCGGCTGCCAAGGGATGCCGCGAGCGTCCCGCTGATCAGGCAGATGCTGGACGGCACTTTGCGCTCGCTCGGCGTCGAGGGCGGGATCCGCGACGACATCGAGCTCATGCTCACCGAGGCCTGCTCCAACGTGATCCGGCACGCCGAGCCGAGCGACGACTACACCGTCAGCGCCACCGTCCACGACGACCGGTGCTTCATCCGGGTCGTCGACAACGGGCACGGCTTCGACCCCGACAAGCTGGAGGAGCCCAAGCCGGGGGCCGAGCACGGGCGCGGGCTGATGATCATGCGGGCGCTCGCCGACGACATCCGCTTCACCAGCAAACGCGAGAACGGGGCGATGGTGTGCCTGGAGAAGCGCCTCCGGTACGCGCCCGGGGCCGCCGGGCCCCACCTGATGTCCGCCAACCACCGCTCCTCCTCCGCCTCCCACTGACCCCTGCCCCCTGACACGGGGGCTTTATGGGCGGCCGTACATTCTCATTCTCGATAGTGATAACGTGTGGGATGTGAGGACATCCCCAGAGCGCTGGGCGCAGCTGGCGCTGCACCCCGTGCGCATCCGCATCCTGCGCGCCGCGGCCGGCGCCCGCCGCACGTCGTCCGACCTGGCGGGCCTGCTGCCCGACGTGCCGCAGGCGACGCTGTACCGGCACATCGCCACGCTGGCGCAGGCCGGTCTGCTGCAGGTGGTGGAGGAGCGCAAGGTCGGCGGCGCGACGGAGCGGGTGTACGCGGTGCCGGAAGGCGGGGTCGCCCCCTCCCCCGAAGCGCTGGCCTCGGCCTCCCCCGAGGAGCACGAGCGCTACTTCACCGCGTTCGTGGCCAGCCTGCTGTCGGAGTTCTCGCGCTACCTCGCCAGGGAGCACATCGACCTGGCGGCCGACGGCGTCGGCTACCAGCAGGTCGTGCTGCACCTGGACGACGAGGAGTTCGTACGTTTCGCGCAGGGTTTCGCCGGCCTCGTCCAGCCCCTGCTCGCCAACCAGCCGGGGCCGGGGCGCACACCCCGGCTGCTGGCGACGATGTTGCTCCCCCTGACGGAAGAAGGTTGAGGCATGGCGACGGTCATCATCGACGGCGGTTCGATCATCGTGGAGTTCGGTCCATGGGAGCGGTTCTTCGCCGGCCGCGCCCGGCACGTCATCCCCCTGGCGGCCGTGCGGGAGGCGGTCGCCACCGGACAGCCGCTGCGCGTCCCGCGCGGCGCGCGCAGCGGGCTGGCCGTGTCCGGCCACACCAAGATCGGCGTCTGGGGCCTCTACGGCGGCCCCAGGCAACTGGTCTCGGTCAACCGCCACCTGCCCGGCCTGCGGCTGATGCTGGACCGCGCGGGCTCGGGCGGCGAGTTCGACGAGGTCGTGATCTCGGTCCCCGGCGCCGACCGGCTCGCCGAGACCATCAGAGCGACGGCCGCATGAGCGGCGTCGAGGTCCGGGGCCTGACCAAGAGGTACGGCACGCTCACCGCCGTCGACGATCTCAGCTTCACCGTCAGGCCGGGAGCGGTCACCGCCTTCCTCGGCCCCAACGGCGCCGGCAAGACCACGACCATGCGCATGATGGTCGGCCACGTCGCGCCCACCTCGGGCGGCGTGACGATCGGCGGGCGGCGCTACCGCGACCTGCCGCGCCCGACCACCGTCGTGGGGGCGGCCTTCGACGGCGCCGCCTTCCATCCGCGGCACTCGGCCAGGAACCATCTGAGGATCTACGCGGCGATGGGCGGGCATCCGGGCCGCCGGGTCGAGGAGCTGCTCGGCCTGCTCGGCCTGGCGGCGGCGGGCGACCGCGCGACGGGCACCTACTCCACCGGCATGCGGCAGCGGCTCAGCCTGGCCACCGCCCTGCTGGGCGACCCCGGCGTCCTGCTCCTGGACGAGCCGGGCAACGGCCTGGACCCCGAGGGCACGGCCTGGCTGCGCGCGTTCCTGCGGGAGCTGGCCGGGGAGGGCCGCGCCGTGCTGGTCTCCAGCCACGCGCTGGGCGAGGTCCAGCAGGTCGCCGACGACGTCGTGGTCATCCGGCGGGGGCGGCTGGTGGCCGCCGGAGCCCTGGGCGAGCTCGCCGGTGCGGCGCACGTCGTACGGGTGAGCAGCCCCGACGCGGACCGGCTCGCCCGCGTCCTCGCGCCCGCCGCCCGAGCGATCGACCTCGACGGGCCCCACGACCTGCGGGTGCACGGGCTGGAGCCGGCCCGGATCGCCGACCTGGCCGCGGCGCACGAGCTGCGCGTCCACGGCTTGGCCGCCGACCGGCCCAGCCTGGAAGAGCTCTTCCTGGACCTGACCGGCGAACGGACGGACGCATGAGACCCCTGATCCACGCGGAGCTCCGCAGGCTGCTCGCCACCCGGATGTGGCTCGGCACCCTGCTCGTCGCCGCCCTCCTCGGCGGCGGCCTCATCGGGCTGCTGGCGCTCGTCGGGCCGGAGAACTTCGACCCTCCGATGCCGGGGCTGCACACCGAGGCAGGCGTACGGGCCGTCCTCGGCTTTCTCGGGTTCACCGCCTTCGTCCCGGCCGCCGTCGGCACCCTGGCCCTGACCTCGGAGTACCGGCACCGCACGATCACGGTCACGTTCCTGTACGCGCCGGACCGCTGGCGGGTGCTGGCCGCCAAGCTCGTCACGTACGGGCTGGCCGGCGTGGTCTACGGGCTCGTCCTGTCGGGCACCGCCGCCGTGTCGCTGTTCGGTGCCGCCGCGGCGCGCGGCGTCACCCTGGGCCTGCCCGCGGGGACCGTCGTCGAGCTCCTGGCCCGCCTGGGGGTCGCGATGGCCGCCTACATGGTGCTCGGCGTCGGCATGGGCGCGCTGATCCGCCACCAGGTCGCGGCGTTGTGCGTGGTGGTCGGCTACTTGTACGGGGCGGAGCTGCTCCTCGTCATGATCCCGGGCGTCCGCCACCTCTATCCCCTGCTGCCGGGCGGCGCGACCGCGGCGCTCACCGACTTCACCGCCGTGGCCGACGCCCTGGCCCAGCAGTTGTCCAGCGAGCCCGTCCGCCTGCTGTCCCCCCTGGCCGGAGCGCTGGTCCTGCTCGGCTACACGGCGCTGGCGAGTACGGCCGCGCTGCTCAGACCCCTGCGCCGCGACGTCGCCTGACCTCCAGGGGGTAGTGGCGGCGCAGGCGCGGGGTGCGGCCGCTCAGCTCGCCGCGCCGCCGCTCGGGGACGCTCTCGCCGCTCAGCTTCACCGTCAGCCGGCGCTCCCGCCCCGTCAGGCGCCGCCACAGCCGCGGCCAGGGGAGCATGGAGCCGGCCATGAACACGAACGCCGCCAGGGCGATCACGGCGATGACGGCGATCGCGCCGGCGAGGAGCAGCAGCACGACCAGCAGGGACCCGATGGCGCCGAGCACGTCCAACATCTGGCGGAAAGTTCCCGATCATCAGCCGGTTATGCCACATCATGCGGATACAACGCACTTACTCGACGCGAGAGCAGGGCGCGCTCAGTCCGCGACCAGCCCAGAATGGTCGAGCCGGCCCGGCAGCAGGTCGAGCCGGCGCAGGATGACGCCCTCGCGCAGCGCCCACGGGCACACCTCCAGGCTGTCCACCTCGAACAGGTCCATGGCCGCGTCCGCGACCAGCGCCCCCGCCGCGAGCTGCGCCGCCCGCCCCTCGGACACGCCGGAGAGCCGCGCCCGCTCGGCCGTGGTCATGCCGGCGAGCTTGGTCACCCAGTCGGCCGTGTCCTGCCGGGTGAGCCGGCGGAGCACGTACAGGCCGTCGCTGGTGGGCGCGGCCCCGGCGATCCTGGCGAGCTGCTTGAAGGTCTTGGAGGTGGCGACGGCGCGGTCGGGCCGGCCGTAGCGGGCGACGGAGCCGACGGTGCGGGCGATCTCGGTGCGTACGTGCCGCCGCAGCCTGCGCACCTCGTCGGCGGACGGCGGGTCGGCGGTGAACCAGTCGCGGGTCAGCCGCCCGGCCCCCAGCGGCAGCGAGGCGGCCACGTCGGGCTCCTCGTCCACGCCGGCCGCGATCTCCAGCGAGCCGCCGCCGATGTCGAAGGCGAGCAGCCGCCCCGACGACCAGCCGAACCACCGGCGCACGGCGAGGAAGGTCAGCCGGGCCTCGTCCCGCCCGGCCAGCACCTCGATGTGCACGCCGCAGCCGTTCTCGACGCGCGACAGCACCTCCTCGCCGTTGGCCGCCTCGCGCACGGCGGAGGTGGCGAAGGCGAGCAGGTCCTCCACGCCCTTGTCCTCCGCCAGCTCGACGGCCTCCGTGACGAACGCGCACAGCCGCTCGACGCCCCGCTCGGCGAGCCGGTTGTCCTCGCCGAGGTACTCCGTCAGGCGCAGCTCCTCCTTGTGCGAGTACGCGGGGATGGGCCGGGCGCCGCGGTGGGCGTCCACGACGAGGAGATGCACCGTGTTCGAGCCGATGTCCAGCACGCCGAGTCGCATGGGAAAACGCTACCGTTCTGCGGGATTCACGGCATAACGCAAGGGGTGACCAGCGGCGGCCGCGTGATCGGGGGCATGGCGTAAGGGCTACCCTTCCTTACTGGTATGACACGTTTGGGGGGACTTTGAGCGCTTGCTGTGGCCCGAGCAGGGAGGGCGCCGCCACGCCGCAGCCGCGGCCGGCCGTCCTGACCGCGCGGCGGTCGGCGCCGCCGCGCGGCATGGTACGCGTCCCGGGCGGCACGTTCCTCATGGGCGGCGACGACTGGGACGCCCGCCCCGAGGACGGGGAGGGACCGGTCCGCGAGGTGCGGCTGGACCCGTTCATGATCGATCCGACGTGTGTGACGAACGCCCAGTTCGCCACCTTCGTCAAGGAGACGGGCTACGTCACCGAGGCCGAGCGGATCGGCTGGTCGTTCGTGTTCCGCCAGTTCGCCCGCGCGGGCGTCATCGATGCGACCGTGCCCGGCGCGTCCTGGTGGGCGGGCGTCGAGGGGGCCGCCTGGCGCACCCCTGAGGGGCCGGGCTCGTCGATCGGCGCCCGGCAGAACCATCCCGTCGTGCACGTCTCGTGGAACGACGCGAACGCCTACGCCGAGTGGGCGGGCAAGCGGCTGCCCACCGAGGCCGAGTGGGAGATGGCCGCCCGCGGCGGGCTGGAGCGCAAGCGATTCCCGTGGGGCGACGAGCTGGCGCCGAACGGGCGGCAGCGGTGCAACATCTGGCAGGGCCACTTCCCCACCGCGCCGAGCAAGGGGACGATGCCGGTCAAGTCGTTCCAGCCGAACGGCTACGGGCTCTACAACGTCGCCGGGAACGTGTGGGAGTGGACCGCCGACTGGTGGGGCACGGCGTGGGAGCCGTACGCGGAGAACCCGGCCGGGCCGGACGAGGGCACGGCCAAGGTGATCCGCGGCGGGTCTTACATGTGCCACGACTCCTACTGCAACCGCTACCGGGTGGCCGCGCGGACCTCCAACACCCCCGACTCGGCGACCGGGCACACCGGTTTCCGCTGTGCGGCCATACTCTGATCGCATGTCTCGAACCCTGCGACTGTTGATCACCGGCGGCGGCACCGGAGGTCACACCTACCCGGCCCTGACGACGCTGTCCGCCTTCCAGCGCCGTGGGGTGCCGCACGACGTGCTCTGGGTCGGCACCGCGAGCGGCCTGGAGGCCAGGATCACGGCCGAGCACGGCATCCCGTTCAAGGCGATCACGACCGGCAAGCTGCGCCGCCGTCCCAACCTCCGGGAGCTGGGCACCAACATCGCGGACGTGTTCCGCATCCCGGTCGGGGTGTTCCAGGCGATCGGGCACGCGGCCCGCTACCTTCCCGACGTGGTGCTGTCGACCGGGGGTTACGTGGCGGTGCCCATCGGCGTGGCGGCCAAGCTGATCCGCCGCCCGCTCGTCATGCACGAGCAGACGACCGTCGTGGGGCTGGCCAACCGGATCCTGTCGCGCCTCGCCACCCGGATCGCGCTGTCGCACGAGTCGTCGCTGGAGCACCTGCCCGCCTCCGCCCGCGCCAAGGCCGTGGTGACCGGCAACCCGGTGCGGCCGGAGCTGCTGGCAGGCAACCGGGCGGCGGCCTACGACCTGTTCGGGCTGACGTTCGAGGTGCCGCTCATCTACGTGACCGGCGGCGCGCAGGGCAGCAAGCAGATCAACACGCTCATCGCCGAGATCCTGCCGCGGCTGCTGCCGCACGCGCAGGTCGTGCACCAGTGCGGGCCCAACTGGATCGAGCAGATGCGCGCGGTGCCGGTGCCCGCCGAGCTGGCCGACCGCTACCACCCCGTGCCGTACGTGGGGGCCGAGCTGGCCGACCTGTTCGCCGCGGCCGACGTGGTGATCGCGCGCAGCGGCGCGGGGACGGTGTCGGAGCTGACCGCGATCGGCAAGCCCGCCGTGCTGATCCCGCTCATCCCGACGGGCGGCGACGAGCAGCGCAAGAACGCCGGCTACCTGGCCTCGGCGGGGGCGGCGCGGGCGCTGCTGGAGCCGCGGCCGTCGGCCGACCAGCTCCTGGCGGAGCTGATGCCGCTGCTGGCCGATCCCGGGCTGCGCGCCGCGATGGGGCAGGCGGCGGCCAAGCTGGGCCGCGTGGACGCCGCGGACGCCCTGTGCGACCTGCTGCTGCAGGTGGCCCACACGGGAGCCCCCGGTGTGGGTCAGGGCTCGCCCGGGGCTCCCGGCACCTCTTTCGGCGCTCCCGGGTCCAGGTAGCGGAATGCCTCGCGGGCGGAGCTCACGCTCCGCCTGAGCGCCTGCTCCAGCCGGTCGGCGTCGGCCGCCAGCCGGTCCAGCTCGGGCACCGCGAAGCCGTCCGCGCCGGTCTCGGCCACGAGCTCCTCGTACTGGTGCAGCCGCCCGCGCAGCTCCTCGATCTGCTCGTGGGCGTGGTAGGCGCGCTCGGCCTCGGTGACGTTGGCGGCGTAGCGTTCCAGCGCCTCGACGCGGGCGAGCACGGCGTCCTCGCTGCCGTCGAGCGCGCGGGCCAGCGGCTCGGCGACGGCCTCGACCTCGGGCGTGAGGCCGCGCGAGACGGTCTCGCGGTGCTTGGTGCGCAGCGCCGACAGCTTGGCCAGCAGGCGGGCGATCTCCCACTCCTCGGCGGGCAGCATCACCGCGTTGCGGGCGTCGTCCAGCAGGCCCTCGGCGTTGACGCGGGAGCCGGTGACGGTGGCGACGGCCCGCTGCGCGCGGGCCAGCAGCCGCCGGGCGGACTCGTCGAGGTCGTCGAGGAGCACGTAGCGGCCCTCGTGCCAGCGGAGCAGCTCGTACGTCGCGCGCTCGGTGTCGTCCTCGTCCTCCCCGGACAGGTCCTGGCGGGCGAACAGCCCGATCACCAGGGGGAGGCCGAACAGCAGGAGCATGAACACGACCCCTCTGACCCCCGCCCCGAGGCCGAGCACCAGCCCGAAGAAGACCACTCCGGCAAGGATCCCCACCATGCCGCGGCTCGCGCCCGGCGAGGCGCGGCGCGACTGCGGCGCCCAGCCCTGGCGCATCTTGACCAGCACGCGCCGGGACTGCCTCAGCACCTGCGCGTCGTCCGGTGGTATCTGGGGATCGACCACCATATCCGCCACAAATTCGGATCCTAAGCCAAATCACCCCCCAAGATGGCGAAAAGCCTCGTGAGCCGAGCTGACGCTGTCGCGTAACGCCTGCTCAAGGCGGCCGGCCTCCTCGGACAATCCGTCGAGCTCCGGGACGGCCGCGCCGTCGGCGCCCGACTCCACGAGCAGCTCCTCGTAACGGGGCAGGCGGGCGCTGAGCCGCTCGATCTGCCGCCGGGCGCGGTAGGCGCGCTCGGCGTCGGCGACGTGCCCCGCGTAACGTTCCAGCGCCTCGACGCGGGCGAGCACCGCGGCCTCGCTGCTGTCGAGGGCCTCGGCGAGCGGCCCGGCCACGGCGGCCACCTCCGGCGTCACCCCCTCGGCGATCACCTCCTGGTGCTCGGCGCGCAGCGCCGACAGTTTGGCCAGCAGGCGGGCGATCTCCCACTCCTGCGCGGGCAGCATGACGGCGTTGCGCACGTCGTCCAGCAGGCCCTCGGCGTTGATCCGGGAGGCCATGACCTGCTCGACGGCCGTTCCCGCGCGGGCCAGCAGGGCGCGGGCGGGCTCGTCGAGCTGCTCGTCCAGGACGTAGCGGCCCTCGTGGCCGCGGGCGTGCTGGTGGACCTCGCGTTCGAGGGCGCGGCGGCGCTCGGTCGCGGCGTCGGTACGCGGCCGAAGCAGCACGGCGACGGTCAGCACGGCAGCGCCCGTCATGGTCATCGCGAAGGACGTGTAGCGCCCGGCGGCGAACAGGGCCAGGCCGTACAGGGCGAGCACCGCCGCGACCACGCCGGCGCCGACGCTCACGGCCAGGCCGAGCGTGGGGTCGGCGCCCTTGGGCGGGGGCCGCCAGCCCCCGTGGACGCGGGCCAGCAGGGCGTGGTTGGCGCGCAGCAGGTCGGCGACCTCGCGGGAGAGCGCGGGATCGACCACGACCTTCCCGTGGCGGCCGGGCAGGATGTCGGTCATGGGGGCGGCCGTCAGCTTTCCAGGTGACGGAAGGCCACGTGCGCGGACTCCACGCTGTGCCGGAGCGTGCGCTCCAGCGTGTCGGCGTCGCCGGCCAGCTTCTCCAGCTCCGCGAGCGCGAGCCCGTCGGCGCCCGACTCGGCCAGCAGCTCCTCGTAGCGCGGCAGCCGGGTCCGCAGCTCCTCGATCTGGGCGTGCGCGTGGTAGGCGCGCTCGGCCTCGCGTACGTGGCCGGCGTAACGTTCCAGAGCCTCGACCCGGGCGACCACCGCCGCCTCGCTGGCGGACAGGGCGCGTTCGAGCGGCTGGAGCACCGGGGCGACCTCGGGCGCGAGGCCGCGTTCGCGCAGCTCGCGGTGCTCGCGGCGGAAGGCGGAGAGCTTGGCCAGCAGGCGGGCGATCTCCCATTCCTGGGCGGGCAGCATGACGGCGTTGCCCGCGTCGTCGAGCAGGCCCTCGGCGTTGACGTGGGAGCGCAGCACCGCGCCGACCGCGCGCTGCGCGCGGCCCAGCACGAGCCGCGCCTCCTGGTCGAAGTCCTCGCCGAGGAAGTAGCGGCCGTCGTACAAGCGGGCCTGCTCGTAGACCTGGCGCTCGTGGGGGCGCTCGTCCTCGGGCGGCTCGCTCATGGAGGCGATCTTTACCAGGACGACGAAGACGAAGGTGCCGAGCAGCACGAACCCGGCCGGCGCGAACGGCGAGTCGAGCAGGACGGCCATGAGGGCGATCACCACCGGGGTGGCGGCCAGCAGCAGAGTGCTGGAGGGGCCGCGGCGCGGCCGGCGGGATCCGCAGGAGGGTCCGTGGGGCGTCCATCCGGCGCGGATCCTGGACAGCAGCGAGGCGTTGACGCGTAACATCCCGGCGACTTCCGGCGGAACCGCCGGATCGACCACCACACCCACGCTCTGTCCTGGCACCCTGGCGCCCCCCAAGCTCGGTATGTGGATATTACGTAACAATCCGCTCGTGTGTCAGCCTCGAATGTCGCCGGAGGTACGGATTTCAAACATCGTCCTGCTGGATCTCCCACAGCGCGGTCTCGGGGATGCCCGCCTTGACCAGCAGCTCCCAGGCGGCCCGCCGCTCGCGCGGATCGGCGAGCACGGCGCGCAGGAGGGGCCGCAGCCGCGCGTGGTCGGCGCCGCCCTCCGCCCACAGCGCGCCGAGCGCCTGGTGCACGGCCGGCGAGCGGACCGCGGCCGTGCGCAGCAGCTCCTCCAGGATGCCCACCCGGTCGCGGTACGGCAGGGGCCGCCCCTCCCCCAGCGCGCGCAGCAGCAGGTCGAGCAGGCGGCGGTGGCGGGGGCCGTACCCGGTGGCGACGGCGACGACCGCGTCCCCCATCCCCGTGGGGTCGTCGGCGCCGAGCACGACGTCCTCCTCGCCGTTCTCGACGACCCGCCGCGCCGACAGGGCGGTGACCAGGCCGTTCCATCCCTCCTCCCCGAGCTGGCCCTTCCACAGGTGCGTGAAGGAGGACCAGCGCTCGGGCGCGTCGGGCCCCGGCAGCAGCTCCGAGACGCGGACCGGCCCGTCGGCGGCGGCCACGACGAGCAGCGCGAGGTTCGCCGAGTACGCCGCCAGCCGCCGCGCCAGGCTGTGCCGCACCGGGCGGAAGCCGGTGAAATGGCGGCGCCCGCACTCGTGCAGGGAGCGGCGCAGCAGCCCGGACAGCTGCTCGACGCAGCGGGCCCTGATCTCGGGCGGCACGTCGTCGAGCAGGTCGATGACGAACCCGACGATCGGCCCGCGCTCGGCCAGGCAGGAGTGGGAGATGACGGCGTAGAGCAGGTCGTCGTCCACGCTCTGCACCAGCGCCAGGGGCTCGTCGCCGGCGAGGCTGCGCCTGCGGTCGAGGTCGCGCAGCGCGTAGACGGCCAGCCAGGCGACCAGGAAGTCGCCGAAGGTGGAGTGCAGGAAGGCGTGGCCGCCCCGGCGGACGAAGAAGAACCGCTCGGTGGCCCTGCGCGCCCAGCCGGCGGGGGCCGCCCGGTCGGGGTCGGCGTCCGCCGGGTCGTCCTCGCCGCCGTGGCACAGGGCGGGCAGGTCGCGTTCGAGCGCCTCGTCGGTGATGACCTGGCGGCCTCGGGCCAGCATGGACAGCGCCGCCGCGCCGAGCAGCACCAGCTCCTGGTCGATGACCACCCGGCCGGCGCCGCCGGTCTCGCGTTCGGTGAAGTCGCGCAGCAGCACCTCGTACAGGCGGGAGCGCTTGAGCGGGCGCCGCCGGGGGTCGTCCTGCTGCGCGGCGTTGCCGCCGGCGTCGTAGAGGGCGAGCAGGAGCAGCAGCAGCGGCTGGCGGGCCATCTCGCCGTGGGCGAGCGCGGCCTCGGCGGGCAGTGGCGTGAGGTCGCGGCGGGCCAGCAGGGCGCGGTTGGCCTGGTCCCAGATCTCCAGCCACTGGCGCACCTGGTCGTCCTCGAACGGCAGGAGCCGCAGCGCCAGCAGCCCGTCGGGGAAGCGGATGCGCTCGGCCACGACCGTGCGGCTGGTCACGATGACCGCGGCGGGACGGCCGAGCCCGGCCTCGCGGCGCTGGAACTCCTCCACGCGGGCGAGGTAGTCGTAGCGGCCGGCGCCGCCGAGCAGCAGCTCGTCCAGGCCGTCGAGGAGGATCACCGGCTGCGCCCCGCCGGCGGCCTCCACGAGGTCGCCGTAGGAGACCTCCTCGCCGAGCACGGCGGCGATGGCCTGCTCGATCTGCTCGGTGACGTCCGCGCGCGGCGCGACCCCCTGCAGGTCCACCCGGATCGGCAGGAACTCCGAGCGGGCCAGGCGGGCGGCCAGCACCTCGGTCAGCTTGGTCTTGCCCGAGCCCGGGTCGCCGAGCACGAGCAGCGGCGCCAGCGTGGCGCGCAGCGAGGTGAGGTGCCCGACGAGGAACGCCTCGGTGTCGGGCAGCAGCCGCTGGTCCTCCCACCAGCCGTCGAGCGCGGGCGAGGCGTCGCGGGTCAGCTCGGCCACCCGGCAGCGCGGGGTGAGGTAGCCCTCGCCGAGCAGCGGCAGGTAGACGTCCTCGGGCAGCTTGCCGGCCAGCAGGAGCGGCTGGTCGAGCAGGTTGGCGGCCATCCGGGCCAGGTGGACCATGGGGCGGTCGCCGACGCGGGGCGGCGCCAGCTCGGCCAGCAGCCACGCCACCCTGGACAGCGCGGTGGAGGGCTGGGGGCGCTCGGTGACCAGGCTGCGCACCCCGAACTCGTGGCTGTCGAGGGCCAGCGAACGGTAGTTCTCGTCGTAGAGGCGCAGGGCGTGGGCGGGCGGGCCCTCGGCGAGCATCCGGGGCAGCAGGATCTGGTCGTCGTGGCTCAGCTCGTCCCAGACGGGCAGGCCGGCGGCGTAGCCGGCCAGGGCCTCCGACATGCGCGCGTAGGCACGTTCCACCGCCTGGCGGGTCTCGCCGAAGGGGATGTGCGGCTCGGGGGTGGGCAGGCGCTCCAGCATGAGGGCGGCCATCAGGCGGGCGAAGCGCTCGGGCGTCGGCACACCCCGCGCGATCTTCTCGGTGCGGTCGAGCTGCTCCAGCGTGAACGGCAGCTTGGCCTCGCCGAGCGCCTCGAAGTACGCGGAGACGACGATGACGGCGTGCGCGGCGGCCAGGCGCTGGGTGCGGGTGTGCCGGTCGACGCCGCCGCGCAGCTCCGGCAGGCGGCCGAGGACGTCCTCGCCGTAGCGGACGACGGAGGCGCGCATGTCGGCCACGCCCATGACGAGCTGCCCGGCGCCGGCCAGCGGCCACCCGCTGCGCTCGGCCGCCGCGGCGAACCCGATCACCTTGGCCAGCCTGCCGTCCTTGCAGCCGAGGATCCGCAGGGCGTCGGCGTAGCTCGGGGTCTCGATCATGGCCTTCTCCCGGGGACTGGGGTTGTCCCGTCAGCGCTGGGTGCCGCGGTCACATTCCTTTCATGCCCGTTTCATCGCCTCGGCGATCTCCGGCAGGGCGGCGGGGTCCTCGATCGTGGACGGGGTGGTGTACGGGCGGTCGTCGGCGATGTCGCGCATCGTGCCGCGCAGGATCTTGCCGGAGCGGGTCTTCGGCAGCCGGGCGACCACGACGGCGCGGCGGAAGGCGGCGACCGGCCCGATGCGCTCGCGCACCAGGGCGACCAGCTCGCGCTCCAGCTCCTCGGGGTCGCGCTCGGAGCCGGACTTGAGCACCGCGAAGCCGACCGGGACCTGTCCCTTGACCTCGTCGGCCACGCCGATGACGGCGCACTCCGCGACGTCGGGGTGGCCGGCCAGGACCTCCTCCATGGAGCCGGTGGACAGCCGGTGCCCGGCGACGTTGATGACGTCGTCGATGCGGCCCATGACGTAGAGGTAGCCGTCGGCGTCGAAGTGGCCGCCGTCGCCGGTCAGGTAGTGGCCGGGATGGCGTTCGAGGTAGGAGGAGCGGAAGCGGGCCTCGTCGCGGTAGAGGGTGGGCAGGGCGCCGGGCGGCAGCGGCAGCTTGACCGTGACCGAGCCCTCGACGCCGGGCGGGCAGTCGTTGCCGGCGGCGTCCAGGACGTGCACGTCCCAGCCGGGCACGGGCTTGGTCGGGGAGCCGGGTCTGGCCGGCAGGGTCTCGATGCCGACGCAGTTGGCGGCGATGGGCCAGCCGGTCTCGGTCTGCCACCAGTGGTCGACGACGGGGACGCCGAGCAGGTCGGCGGCCCAGTGGTAGGTGTCGGGGTCGAGGCGTTCGCCGGCGAGGAAGAGGTGCCGCAGCCCGGACAGGTCCCACTTTTTCGCGAATTCTCCGGAGGGGTCCTCCTTCTTGATGGCGCGGATCGCGGTCGGCGCGGTGAACAGCGTCCGCACGCCGTGCGTGGCCACCACCCGCCAGTACGCGCCGGGGTCGGGGGTGCCGACGGGCTTGCCCTCGTACAGCACGGTCGTGCAGCCGGCCAGCAGCGGGGCGTAGACGATGTAGGAGTGGCCGACGACCCAGCCGACGTCGGAGGCCGCCCAGAAGACCTCGCCGGGGGCGGCGCCGTACACATTGGCCATGCTCCAGTGCAGCGCGACGGCGTGGCCGCCGTTGTCGCGCAGCACGCCCTTCGGCGAGCCGGTGGTGCCGGAGGTGTAGAGGACGTAGAGCGGGTCGGTGGCGGCCACGCTCACACAGGGGGCGGGCTCGGCGTCGCGCACGGTCGCGGCCCAGTCGAGGTCGCGGCCCTCGGTGAGCTCGGCGGGGCACTGCGGGCGTTGCAGGATCACGCACCGCTCCGGCCGGTGGGCGGCCTGCTCCAGCGCCGCGTCCAGCAGCGGTTTGTACGCCACCACCCGGCTCGGCTCGATGCCGCAGGAGGCGGAGAGCACGACCTTGGGCCGGGCGTGGTCGACGCGCACCGCCAGCTCGCGGGCGGCGAACCCGCCGAACACCACCGAGTGCACCGCCCCGAGACGCGCGCAGGCCAGCATGGCGACCACGGCCTCGGGCACCATCGGCATGTAGATCACGACGGTGTCGCCGGCGCCCACGCCGAGGTCGCGCAGCATGCCCGCGGTGCGCGCCACCTCGTCGAGCAGTTCGGCGTAGCTGAGCACGCGCACGGCGCCGGTGACCGGGCTGTCGTGGATCAGCGCCGGCTGCCCGCCGCGGCCGGCCGCCACGTGCCGGTCGAGCGCGTTGTGACAGGTGTTGAGCCGCCCGTCGGGGAACCAGCGGCCGTCGGGACCGAGGACCGTGGCCGGAGCCGTGTCCCAGTCGATGCCACGGGCCGCCTCGGCCCAGAACTCCTCGGGATGCCGGATGCTTCGCCGGTAAGCCTCGTCATAACCAGCCACTTATCGATCAGACCAGCCGCCGGGCCCATGGCGCAAGTGCCCGGCCCGGCGGCGGCCCGATCGTTTCGGCGGTCAGCCGGCCGACAGCACCAGCCGGATGGCGAAGGTGCGGTAGCCGGCCCGCTCGAACGCCTTCACCATCGGCGTGTTGCCGCGGTCGGTGTCGGCGGCGACGCGCTCCACGCCCCGCTCGGCGTGACAGCGGGTGATCTCGCCGAGCAGGTCGTCCACGTAGCCGTGGCCGCGGTGCTCGGGCACGACGCCGAGGTAGCCGACGACGGGCCCGGCGTTGTTGGCCGACGGCAGCGCGACGCCCACCAGGGAGCCGTCGGCGGCCGAGTACGCCAGCCGCCACAACGACCGGTCCCCCGGCATCTGCCGGTAGTCGGCGACGTCCTGGCGCGCCTGCTCCTCGGGGTCCATGGTGCGCAGGGAGAGCCTGGTGGCGTGGTCGAGCGTGCCCTCCGCCACCCGGCGGAACGCCGCCACGAACGCCTCGTCGTCGTCATCGCCGCGGAAGACCAGCCGGTCCGACGGCTCGGGCACGGGCTCGTCGGCCGTCCACGCGAGCCGCAGGCGCTCCAGCTCGTCGGTGAGCCCGGCGCGGCCCACGGCCTCCTTGCGCCAGGCGAGCGCGGAAGCGGCCTTCGGGTCCTCGCGCCAGCCCTCGGACAGGAACACGTGGTACGCCGGGCGGTCGCCGAACGCGGCGTGGCCGCGCTCCAGCAGCTCGGCGGCCAGCGCGACCCGGTCCCGGACGGACGGGTGGACGTGGACGCAGTCGAGGGCGAGCGGCCGCCCGTCGGGGAAGCCCCACCAGACGGCGCGGGCCAGGATGTCGCCGGTGTCCTCGTCGAGGGCCAGCCAGATGCGGTCGTAGCGGTAGTGTCCGCTCTCCAGGAACGACAGGAGGCGGTCAGGGTGGGCCCAGCTGACGGACTCGTCGACGACGCAGCCGAGCAGGCGGTCTAGGTCGTCGCCGACCGCGGTACGGAAAAGCACGATTCCTCCGAGAAGGGGAAGAGGGCGCGCGAAGCGCCCGGGGCAGTGCCGAACATCTCAGCGCCTCCTTTCTTCCGACTTTTCGGCGTCAGCGGGCACTCTATCGCAAAGAACGCGAAAGGATGGGCTCGTGAGGTCCTACGACGACGAGACGCTGCCCCTGCAGCCGCCCATCCGGCTGCCCGACGAGGCCACGCTGGCCGCGGCCGTCCGCGCCGCCCCGCTGGCCGATGAGCTGGGGGCGCTGGAGGCGGCGGGCGGCGACGCCGAGGTGCTGGCCGCCTGGGCGGACCACTGCAGGGAACGGCTGGCCGCCGACGAGGGGCTGCTGGTGGAGCTCATCCGGCTGTTCCTGTCCCGCGAGCCGGTCAAGGGGGAGGCGCCGAAGACGCTGGCGGGGCTCGGGCTGGTGCGGACGGCGGAGCCGTACACGCTGAGCTGGCTCGGCCTCTGGGCGGCCCGGCTGATCATCGCCGACACCACCGGGCAGGAGATCCCCGTCATGGGCTCGCTCGCCGACGCGGACGCGGAGACGCTGCTGCACGCGCTGCGCTCCTACCCGGAGGCCGAGCGCGACGAGGAGCTGGCCGGCTGGCTGAAGGGCCGCGACCGGGACGACGCCGTCGCCTCCCTGGCCGCCGCGCTCGCCACGGTGAGCCCGCTCAGCCGGGCGGTCGGCGTCGAGGTGCTCTCCCACGACCTCGGTGACGAGGGCCGGCACGCGCTGCTGCGGCTGCTGGAGGAGCCGAAGCTGGGCGCGGTGATCGCGGCCAGGACGGCGAACCCGCAGCGGCAGCCGGTGCCGGAGGAGATCGCGTGGGTGCTGGTGGACATGGCGGCGGCGCTGCTGGAGTTCGGCGACGCGCCGGACGAGGTGGTCAAGTCGATCGCCATGGGGATGAACTCCGAGGAGCAGGCCGCGACGATCGCGATCCTGGCCTTCGGCGACCATCCGTGGACCGGGCGGGTGCTCCAGGTCTTCATCGACCACCATCCGGACGAGCGGATCGCGGCCGCCGCCAGGAAGGCGCTGCGGCGGCTGCGCGGCCTGTCGGACTTCCGCGGGTGAGCCCGTGATCCGGCCGTGATCGGCGGGCCTCCGGTGGCGGTAGAGTCGGCTCGGTGACGAAGCATACGATCTCCCCGCAGAACAGCATCCTCGGTGAGGCGTTCGCCTGCGCGTGCGGCGTCATCCTCGGCGGCCGGATGACGGCCGAGCTCCACGCGGCCGAGAACAACCTGTGCTCGGCCTGCCTCGGCTCGGCCGAGGAGGAGGTGGCCCCGGGCCTGTCGCGCGGCTGCACGTCGTGCGCGGGCAGCGGGCGGCGCAAGGAGCAGATCACCTGGCAGCTCGCCCACGCCGAGGCGGAGAACCTCATCACCATGAGCGTCGTGCGCGGGATCGTGGCCCGCTTCGACGGGCCGTTCCGGCTGTCGGAGATCGCCGACACGGTGCGGACCGGCCTCGGCCTGCCCGCCGGGCGGCTGCCCGTGGGCCCGCGGGTGCGTGACCTGCTGCTGCAGCTGCAGGCCGCGGGCGAGATCGCCATGCTGTCGGCCCCCGACGAGATGCTGGGCACCGACATGGTCCTCTACCGCGACCCGCAGTGGCAGCGCGCCCGCACCCTCGGTCTGTGACGCCGCACTCCGTTACGGGCGGCAGATGAGCTCGCCGTGCGGGACGGACAGCCAGCCGTCCTCGGCCGCCGCCCAGGCGCGCCAGCCCGCGGAGATCCGCCGCAGGTCCGCCTCCGTGGCGGCTCCGGTGGCGCGGGCCTGGTCCGCCATGGCGGAGCCGAGGACGCGCTCCGCCCACATGCCGCCCCACCAGGCGCGGTCGTCGGGGGTGGCGAAGCACCAGGTGGAGGAGGTGGCGGTGACGTCGGAGAAGCCCGCGGCGCGGGCCCACGACAGCAGCCGCCGGCCGGCGTCGGGCTCGCCGCCGTTGCCCCGCGCGACCCGCTGGTAGAGGGCCAGCCACTCGTCCAGCTCGGGCAGCAGGGGCCACCAGGCGAAGGCCGCGTAGTCGCTGTCGCGGACGGCGACGTAACCGCCGGGCTTGGTCACCCGGCGCATCTCGCGCAGCGCGCGTACGGGGTCGCCGACGTGCTGCAGCACCTGGTGGGCGTGGACTACGCAGAAGGTGCCGTCCTCGAAGGGCAGGTCGTGCGCGTCGGCGACGGCGAAGTCCACGTTGGTCAGGCCGCGGGCGGCGATCTCGGCCCTGGACAGCTCCAGCGCGTCCGCGCTGACCTCCGAGGCCGTGACGTGGCCCGTCAGGCGGGCCAGGTCGGCGGTGATCGTGCCAGGGCCGCTGCCGACGTCCAGCACCTTCAGGTGCGGCTTGAGGTGGGGCAGCAGGTACGCCGCCGAGTTCTCCACGGTGCGCCAGCGGTGCGAGCGCAGCACCGACTCGTGGTGGCCGTGCGTGTAGACGGCGGTCGCCGGACGGTCCATCGCCAAACTCCTTCGTTCGCCTCGGATGCCGTCACCCTAGCGCGCATCTCACCATTCAAGAGAGAACGTCTTACTATCCGAGACACGACTCTCGCGGCCCTACACTGGGCGCAGGGAATCGTCACAGGAGGAACCGTGGGAGAGGTCCGGCCGATCGTGCACGTCGGCGACCCCGTGCTGCATCGTCCGTGCGAGCCGGTCACCCGGTTCGGCGAGGAGCTGGCGGCGCTGGTCGAGGACATGTTCGCGAGCATGTACGCGGCGGAGGGCGTCGGCCTGGCCGCCAACCAGATCGGCGTGCCGCTGCGGGTCTTCGTCTACGACTGCCCCGACGCCGACGGCGTGCGCCACAAGGGCGTCGTCGCCAACCCGGTGCTGGAGCCGCCCGGCCTCGGCGAGCGGCGGCTCGACACCGGCGACGAGGGCTGCCTGTCGGTCCCCGGCCAGTACGCCCCGCTCCCCCGCCCCGACACGGCCACCGTCCACGGCTTCGACGCGGCGGGCGAGCCGGTCACGGTGACGGGCACCGGCCTGCTGGCGCGCTGCCTGCAGCACGAGAGCGACCACCTCGACGGGCGGCTCTACCTCGACCGCCTGCCCGCCAAGCGCCGCAAGCAGGTGCTGGCCGCCTACCAGGCGGCACAGTCCGCGATAGCGGACAATTCATCGCTATAGTGGAGGAATGACGGGCGAAAGTGTGCTGTCCAGCGGGCTGTCCATGGCCGAGCTGGGGCAGCGGGTCCGCGCCGAGCGGCGGGCGCGCGGGCTGTCGATCGAGCGCCTGGCCGACCTGGCCGGCGTCAGCCGCAGCATGGTCTCCGACATCGAACGCGGCGCCAAGACGCCGACCGTGCTCGTGCTCGACCGGCTGGCCACGGCGCTCGGCACGTCCATCGCCCGGCTGCTGGACGAGCCCGCGCACGGCGCGATGCGGGTGCTGCGCCACGCCGAGCAGCGGGTGCTGCGCGACCCCTCCGGCTGGGAGCGGCGGGTGCTGTCGCCGGTGCTCGGCGACGTGGAGTTCGAGTTCATGCGCACCACCATCGGTCCGGGCGTGGACGCCGGCGAGTTCGCGCCGCACGCGCCCGGGTCGCGGGAGTACCTCGCGGTCGAGCGCGGCAGCCTGCGGCTGACCATCGACGGGCGGGCGCACACGCTGGAGGCCGGCGACTCGGCGTACTACCCCGGCGACCGCCGCCACGCCTTCGCCAACGACGACGCCACCGACTGCGTCTACTACCTCGCCATGGAGCTGGGCACCCCCGGCCACACGAACCACCACGAACCCTCAGGGAAGGGACAGCTCGATGACTGACCTGCGCGCCGCCGGTGAGCGGGCGGCCGCCCTCGTGGCCGCGCATCTCGCGGGCGTGCCGGACGGCCCGGTGTGGCAGCCGGTCCCCGACGGCGAGCGCGCCTGGCTGAGCGGCCAGGAGCTGCCCGCCGACGGCCGGCCGCTCGCCGACCTGCTCGCCGACGTCCGCGCGCACGTGCTGCCGCACCCGATGGGCAACGGCCACCCGCGCTTCTTCGGCTGGGTCAACTCCCCGCCCAACCCGGCGGGCGTGCTCGTCGAGCCGCTGGCCGCCGCGCTCAACCCGAGCTGCGCGGGCGGCGACCACGCAGGGCCGCACCTGGAGCGGGCCGTGGTGCGCTGGCTGGCCGAGCTGACCGGGTTCCCGCATCCGCCCGGCGGCGGGCTGCTGACCAGCGGGGCGTCCATGGCCACGATCGTGTGCCTGGCCGCCGCCCGGCAGCGGGCCGCCCGCGCCGACGGGTGGGACGCCCGCGAGGAGGGCCTGGCCGGACGGCCGCCGTTCGTCCTGTACGTCACCGAGGAGGGGCACAGCTGCCTGCACAAGGCGGCCCAGCTCCTCGGGCTCGGCGCGCGGAACGTACGGACCGTGCCGGTGGACGCCGCGTACCGGATGGACGTGGCCGCGCTGCGCGCCATGGTGGCCGAGGACCTGGCGGCGGGGCGGCGGCCGTTCTGCGTGGCGGGCAGCGCGGGCACCGTCAACTCCGGCGCGGTGGACCCGCTCGACGCGATCGCGGACGTGGCGGCCGAGCACGGGCTGTGGTTCCACGTGGACGGCGCCTACGGGGCGCTCGGCGTGCTGGGCGAGGACGCGGCGCCGCACTACGCGGGCCTGGACCGGGCCGACTCGCTCGCGCTCGACCCGCACAAGTGGCTCGGCGTGCCGGTCGGCTGCGGCTGCGCGCTGCTGCGCGACCCGGGGGCGGCGCGGGCCGCGTTCAGCCTGGTGCCGTCCTACCTGGTGGACGAGAACGCGGGCGACCTGGGCTGGCTCGCCGAGTACGGACCGGAGCAGACCCGCCCCTTCCGCGCGCTGAAGACGTGGGCGACGCTGTCGTCCCTCGGCCGTTCCGGCGTGGTCCGCCTGGTCGAGCACACGACGGGCCTGGCCCGCACGCTGGCGGAGATGGTGGAGCGGGCGCCCGACTTCGAGCTGCTGGCGCCGGTGGTCACCTCGATCACCGCCTTCCGGCACACGCCGGCGCGCAGCGGCGACCTGGACGGGCTCAACCGGGCGATCCCGTTCGCGGTGCAGGCGCGCGGGAACGCGTTCCTGACCGGCACCCGGCTCGGCGGCCGGGACGCGCTGCGGGCCTGCTTCCTGCACCCGGACACCACCGAGCGTGACCTCGAGATCCTCCTGGACGAGATCCGCGTGGCGGCCAAGGGCCTCTGAGCGGCCGGGGTGAGGCCCCGCCCGCACCGGGTAGGGGGCTCTGACATCCGATCCGCAGAAGGAGGTCCCCATGGCGAGGACCGTGGCAGACGTGATGACAAGGGACCCGGCGTCAGTCGAGGCCGAGCAGCCGGTGGCCGTCGCGGCGGCGCTGATGCGCGACATCGACGCGGGGGCGGTGATCGTCAACGAGAACGGGCGCATCCAGGGCATCGTCACCGACCGCGACATCGCGGTGCGGGTGGTGGCCGACGACAAGGGGCCTGAGACGCCGGTCCGCGAGGCGTGCAGCGCCTCTGTCGAGGCCGTCGGCCCCGACACGGAGATCGACCAGGCGGTCCAGCTCATGCGTACGCACGCGGTCCGCCGCCTGCCGGTGGTCGAGGACGGCCGCGCGATCGGCATCGTCAGCCTCGGCGACCTCGCCATGGAGCGCGACCAGAACTCCGCGCTCGCCGACATCTCCGCCGCCGAGGGCAACCGCTGAGAAACTGTCGGTCGCGGCGGTTAGCGTGGCCCCGTGATCACAGTCGAGGATGTACGACGGTTCGCGAGCACCCTGCCGCGCTCGTCGGAGCACCTGATCAGGGACCGCGTGAAGTTCCGGGTAGGCAAGATCGTCTACGTGGCGTTCTCGCGGGACGAGACGCTCATGGGCTTCGGGTTCCCCAAGGAGGAGCGCGAGGCCCTGGTGGCGGCGGAGCCGGCCAAGTTCCTGCTGCCGCGCGAGTCCGACCTGCGCTTCCACTGGGTGGTGGCCCGCACCGCCGCGCTCGACGTGGCGGAGATGCGCGAGCTGGTGCTGGACGCGTGGCGCATGTGCGTGCCCAAGAAGGTCCGCGCCGAACAGGAGCTCCTCACCGCCACCCGCCCAATCCCCTGACCACCCACAGCCGGCGGCGGAGGGTCAGGGGGTCAGGGTGAGGCGGTCGAGGCCGAGGGCGCTGATGAGGAGGCGTTCCTTGCGGTTGCCGAGCAGACGGGCCGTCCAGTCGGTGAAGCCGCCGTCGCCCACCTCCAGCCCGCCCGCGTACACCTTGAAGCACAGCCCGCTGTAGTAGCCCCGGCCGCTCTCCCGCCCCGGGTCCGGGGTGCCGCCGAGGGTCGCGGCGACGCGCTCGAACCGTTCGTCGAGGACCGTGATCCGGGCCTCGGGCTCCCCCGCGCCGCACGCGCGCACCGCGTCGCCCAGGATGGCCAGATGCTCGGCGGCGTGGCGACGTTCGAAGGCATGGTCGCCGGTGTCGCGACCGGCGGTCACCAGCGCGAACAGGGTGAAGTGCGCGAAGCGCGCGGCCCCTTCGACGTGCTGGGCGCGGACGACCCGCTGCACGGCGGCCAGCCGCACCGGCTCGGCCCCTCCCGCCGCGCGGCGGCGGACCGCCGCCTCCAGGGCGAGGGCGTTGGTGGGGTCGGCGGCGACCTCGCCGTTCCTGACGGTGGAGATCACCTTGTTCTGGTCGACGGTGGCGAGGGCCGAGCACGCGCCGAGCGGCGCGACCGGGGAGAGCACGACGGGCTCGAAGCCGGGCGGCAGCGCCGACAGCGCGGCGTCCTCGGCCCGCCGCAGGTCGCGGAACCCGACCGCGCCGGGCGCGGCGAAGCGGTCGTGGCCGTAGCGGCGCAGCACGTCGGCGGGTGAGAACGCGCCGGCCCTGCGCCGCATGACCTCCAGCAGCAGTGTGGTGAGGTCCGCCCCGGACAGCCGCCCGGCCAGGACGTCGAGGATCTCGGGCCCGCCCGCCTGTCTCAGGACGCGGTCGAGTGCGGTCGTTCGCTCAGCCATCCTCCATGCCTATCTGATCTTCGCCGGGGCCCGCGAACGCTTTTCCGCGCGCGGGGGCCGGGTCAGGACGTCACGTCGCGGTAGAGGCCCCTGGTGATGTCGGTGATGCGCTTGACGGAGGCGCTCCACGTGCCGCCCGCCGGGTGCGCGGTCAGCACCGCCATGACGTACCGCTCGCCCGGGCCGACCAGGCCGGTCGTGTGCAGCACGGGGCGGCCGTAGTCGGGCACGCCGGAGCCCGCGGCGCGCTGGGCGATCCACGAGACGGGCGCGCCGAGGGCCCTGGCGTCACGGCAGCGGGTGGGCGGCGTGGTGCCGAAGCCGGACCAGCCCTGCTTGACGGCGTACGGGCGGGGCACCGCGTCGGGGATGCCGAAGGTCTGGTCGAAGCCGTCGGCGCCGCACGGGGTGGCCCGGCGCAGGTGGCCGAGAATGAGGTCGCGGACCCGGGCGTCGGCCCTGTCGAGCAGGTAGCGGTAGGTGCGGACGACGTCGTACGCGCTGAGCGAGGTGTAACCCCAGAAGCCGGGCTTGGACGCGGGCGGCGGGGTGGTGTCGGCGAGGCCGAGCCTGCGCGCGGTGCGCACGATGATCTGCCCCTTGCCGCCCCGGTCCCAGAGGGTGGAGGCGGCGTCGTCGTCGCTGGCCCGCAGCATGACCTTGAGCAGGTCGGCGTCGGCCTTGGGCACGCTCCTGCGCCGTTCCAGGTAGTCGATCGCGATGAGGATCTTCACCACCGACGCCGAACGGTACTTGCGGTGGGCGTTGCGCGCCGCGACGAACCTGCCCGCCTGCCGGTCGAAGACGACCCACGCCGCCGTCGTCCCCACCGGCACACGCGGCGGCCGGGCGGTCACCGCGGCGGCGGGCGGTGCGAGGGCGGCGAGGAGGGGGACGGCCGCCACCGCGGCGGCGAGGGAGGTGATGCGCATTCGCCTATAACTACCAGATCTGGCACCGGCACCCTTGACCTTCCCACCGAAGCGGGTATAAACACAGAAGAAACCAACCCGAAACGGCGGTGAATCAACATCATGTACGCCGAGGAGCGGCAGCAGGAGATCCTGCGGAGAGCGCGCGCCGCCGGCCGCGTCGACGTGGTGACGCTGGCCGCCGAGCTCGACGTGACCACCGAGACGATCCGCCGCGACCTCACCGCGCTGGAGCGGGCGGGGGTGCTGCGCCGGGTGCACGGGGGCGCGATCCCCGTCGAGCGGCTCGGCTTCGAGCCGGCGCTGTCCACCCGCGACGAGGTGATGACGACCGAGAAGGAGCGCATCGCCAAGGCGGCGATCGCCGAGCTGCCCGAGGACGGCTCGGTCATCATCGACGCCGGCACCACCACGGGCCGCCTGGTGCAGGTGCTGCCCGCCGACCGCGAGCTGACCGTCGTGGTCAACTCGCCGCCGCTGGCGACGGCGCTCGCCGCCCGGCCCAACCTGCACGTGATCGTGCTGGGCGGGCGGCTGCGCGGCAACACGCTCGCCACCGTGGACGACTGGGCGCTGCGCCCGCTGGAGCACCTCAACGTGGACGTCGCCTTCATGGGCACCAACGGCTGCTCGCTGGACCGGGGCCTCACCACGCCCGACCCGGCCGAGGCGGCGATCAAGCGGGCGATGGTCCGGGCGGCGCAGCGCAGCGTCCTGCTCGCCGACCACACGAAGTTCTCCAACACCTACCTGGCCACGTTCGCCGAGCTGGCCGAGATCGACGTCGTGGTCAGCGACACCGGGCTCGACGCCGCGCTGGCCGCCGACCTGGCCGCCGCCGGGCCGGAGGTGATCCGGGCGTGATCCTGACGCTGACGCTCAACCCGAGCCTGGACCGCACCATCGAGGTCGCCGCGCTGCGGCGGGGCGAGGTGATCCGCGCCGCCGCGGCCCGCCTCGACCCCGGCGGCAAGGGCGTGAACGTCTCGCGCGCGCTGCTCGCCAACGGCGTGGCGGCGCGGGCGGTGGTGCCATTCGGCGGGGACGAGGGCCGCCAGCTCGTCGGCCTGCTCGCCGCCGAGGGCCTGGACATGGTGACCGTGCCGGTGACCGGCCGCACCCGCTCCAACGTCACGCTGGCCGAGCCCGACGGCACCGTCACCAAGATCAACGAGCCGGGCACCGCCCTGTCCCCCGCCGAGCTCGACACCATCGCCGAGGCGGTGCTCGCCGCCGCGCACACCGGCGGGCAGGGCGCGGACTGGGTGGTCGCCTCCGGCAGCCTGCCGCCCGAGGTGCCCGCCGACGTCTACGCGCGGCTGTGCCGCCGGTTCGCCGAGGCGGGCATCGAGGTCGCGGTGGACACCAGCGGGCCGGCGCTGTCGTACGCGCTCGGCGCCGGGCCCGCCCTGGTCAAGCCGAACCTGGAGGAGCTCGGCCAGGCCACCGGCCGGCCCATCGCGTGCCTCGGCGACGTGGTGGAGGCCGCGCGGGCACTGCGGGCCGCGGGCGCGCGGGCGGTCCTCGCCAGCCTGGGCGCCGACGGGGCCGTGCTCGTCGAGGACGGCGGCGTCTGGTACGGCCGGGCGCCGGCCATCGAGCCGCGCAGCTCCGTCGGCGCGGGCGACGCCATGCTGGCCGGGTTCCTCGCCGCGGGCGGGCACGGGCCGGAGGCGCTGGCCCGCGCGCTGGCCTGGGGCGCGGCGGCGGCCGGGCTGCCCGGCAGCCGCATGCCGGGGCCCGCCGACATCGATGCGGCGGTCACGACGGCCGGCCCGCCCGATCCGGCGTGCCCGCTCGCCGTCCCCTTCGTCCCGCCCGCCGATCCGCCCGCCGATCCACCCGCGGTCCTCTCCCCCGGGCCTTCCGCCGGCCCCTCCACCACGAACGCACCCGCTCCTCTGCCGTAGCCCGGCCGCCCCGGCCGGGCACCGGCTGCCGAACATCTGCTCAACCCCCCGAAGGAGCAAGTCCATGGCCGACACTTACACACCCCCGGTCGCCGGCACCGGCGTCAAGGCCACCATCCAGCGCATCGGCGGCCATCTGGCCGGGATGATCATGCCGAACATCGGGGCGTTCATCGCCTGGGGCCTGATCACCGCGTTGTTCATCCCGACCGGCTGGCTGCCCAACGAGACCCTCGGCAAGATGGTCGGCCCGATCATCTCGACCCTGCTGCCGGTCCTCATCGCCTATACCGGCGGCCGGATGGTGCACGGTCAGCGCGGGGCGGTCGTCGGCGCGGTGGCGGTGATGGGCGTCGTGGTGGGCACCGACGCGCCGATGTTCCTGGGCGCGATGATCATCGGCCCGCTCACCGCCTTGATCCTCAAATATGTGGACAAGTTCACCGAGGCCCGTACCCGAGCCGGCTTCGAGATGCTGGTGGACAACTTCTCCGCCGGCATCGTGGGCGCCGCGATGGCGGTGGTCGGCTTCCTCGCCATCGGTCCCGTCGTCCAGACCATCACCACCGCCGCCGGTCAGGCCGTCGAGTGGCTGATCACCAACAACCTGCTGCCGGTCGCGTCGCTGCTCATCGAGCCGGCCAAGGTGCTGTTCCTCAACAACGCCATCAACCACGGCGTGCTCAGCCCGCTGGGCGTGGCCGAGGCGGCCGAGACCGGCAAGTCGATCCTGTTCATGCTGGAGTCGAACCCCGGCCCCGGGCTCGGGCTGCTGCTGGCCTACCTGCTGTTCGGGCCGCGCGCCCTGCGCCCGAGCACGCCGGCCGCGATGATCATCCACTTCTTCGGCGGCATCCACGAGATCTACTTCCCGTACGTGCTCATGAAGCCGCGCCTCATCGCGGCCGTCATCCTGGGCGGCGCGGCCGGCGTGTTCACCTTCATGGTCACCGGGGCGGGCCTGGTCGCCACCCCGTCGCCGGGCAGCATCTTCGCCTACATCGCGGTCACGCCCAAGGGCGGCTGGCTGGCCTCCAGCCTCGGCATCCTCGTGGCCGCCGCCGTGTCGTTCGCCGTCGCCGCCGTCCTGCTGGGCTTCGGCAGGGGCGAGAAGAAGGACGGCGAGGACGACCCCGGCACCGCCGGCGCCGAGACCGGCGCCGAACCTCTCACCACCAGCAAGGAGGCCTGAACCATGGCCGGCATCGACAGCCAGGACATCCACAAGATCATCGTCGCCTGCGACGCCGGGATGGGCAGCAGCGTGATGCTCGCCTCCCAGCTCCGCAAGCAGCTCAAGGACAGCGGCGTCACCGTGGAGCACACGCCCGTCAACTCCATCCCGGACGACGCCGACGTGGTGGTCTGCCACACCGGCCTGGCCGCCCGCGCCCGCGCCGCCGCCCCAGGGAAGGTGCTGGTGTCGTTCCAGATCTTCCTCGGCGACCCGGCCGTGACCAAGCTGGTGAACACCATCAAGAACGGCGGCGTCGTCGATGCGTGAGGACCTGCTCGACCCGCGCGCGGTGCTGCTGCACGAGCGCGCGCCCGACCGCGAGGCGGCGATCCGCCGGTGCGGGCGGGCCCTGGTCGAGGTGGGGGCGGTCGCCGAGCCGTACGTCGCGGCGATGCTCGAACGCGAGCGGTCCATCTCGACCTACGTCGGCGAGGGGGTGGCCATCCCACACGGGACGAACGCCTCCAAGGACGACATCCTGCGCGACGCACTGTGTTTCATCCGCTTCCCGGACGGAGTCGACTGGGACGGCGAACGGGTCACGGTCTGCGTCGGCATAGCCGCCCGCGAGGGCGGGCACGTACCCCTGCTGGCGGCGCTGGCCGAGATCCTGATGGACCCCGACCGCGCCAGGACACTGCGCGAGGCCACCGAGGTGGCGCAGGTGATGAAGGAGCTCACGCTATGAAGGTCGCCAGGTTCCACGCCCCGGGCGACATCAGGATCGAGGACGCGCCCGAGCCCGTCGCCGGGCCCGGCGAGCTGAAGATCCGGGTCCGCAACTGCTCGACCTGCGGCACCGACGCCAAGATCTACAAGTTCGGGCACCACCACATCGTGCCGCCCCGGGTCATGGGCCACGAGATCGCCGGGGAGGTCGTGGACAGCGGCGCCCGGGTGCAGGTGATCGCGGCGATCCCGTGCGGGTCGTGCCCCGAGTGCCTGCGCGGCCGCCGTACGGTCTGCCCCAACCAGGAGTCGATGGGCTACCACTACGACGGCGGCTTCGCCGAGTACATGATCGTCCCGGCGAAGGTGCTCGCCGTTGACGGCGTCAACGCCATCCCCGAGAACGTCGGCTTCGCCGAGGCGTCCGTCGCCGAGCCGCTGGCCTGCGTGCTCAACGGCCAGGAGCTGGCCCGCGTCGGGCCGGGCGACGACGTGGTCGTGATGGGCGCCGGCCCGATCGGCTGCCTGCACGTACGGCTGGCGCGGGCCCGCGGCGCGGCCCGGGTGTTCCTCGTGGACGTCAACGCGCAGCGGCTGGCGATGGCCGAGGAGCTGGTGCGGCCGGACGCCGCGATCGACGCCGACCCGGTCGACCAGGTGCTCAAGCTGACCGGCGGCCGGGGCGCGGACGTCGTGATCACGGCGGCGGCGTCCGGGGCGGCCCAGGAGCAGGCGGTGCGGATGACCGCCCGCCAGGGACGGATCAGCTTCTTCGGCGGGCTGCCGAAGGACGACCCGGTCATCGCGCTGGACGCCAACCTGGTGCACTACCGCGAGCTCACCATCGTCGGCGCGAACGGCTCCAGCCCCGCACACAACGCCGCCGCGCTGCGGCTGGTGTCGGAGGGCGCGGTGCCGGTGGCCGACCTGATCACCCACCGGCTGCCGCTGCCGCAGGTGCTGGACGGGATCGATCTCGTCAGCCGGGGCGCGGCCATCAAGGTCACCATCGAACCCTGACAACGGGAGGCTTTCGTATGGCACAGCGAACCGTGGCCGTGGCCTCGGCGAGCGGGCTGCACGCCCGCCCCGCCAAGCTGTTCGTGCAGGAGGCGGCGCGCCTGGGCGTGCCGGTGACGGTGCGGCTCGGCGACAAGGCGGTGCCCGCGCGGAGCATGCTGGGCGTGCTGTCCCTGGGGGCCGTCCAGGGGACGGAGGTGACGCTGGAGGCGGACGGGCCGGGGGCCGAGGAGGCGCTGGACGCACTGGCGGCGCTGCTGTCGCGCGACCTGGACGCGGACGCGGAACCGGGCGGGAACTCGGGCGCGAAATCGGGCGCGGAAGAGGCTCTCGATGCCTGAGACGGGTTGGGCCGGGCCCGGGGGGCGGCTGAGCGGGCTCGGGGTCAGCCAGGGGCGGGCGGCCGGCCCGCTGGTGCGGATGGCCGGCCCGCCGAGCCTGCCCGCGCCGCGGCCGGTCGCCGACCCTGAGGCCGAGGCCGCCACCGCCGTCAAGGCGCTGGAGGCGGTGACCGCCGACCTCAACCGGCGCGCCGCCGCCGCCCGCACCGGCGCGAGCGCTGGCGCTGGCGGAGGTGGTGGCGCGGGCGCTGGCGGGGAGGCGGCGGAGATCCTGGAGGCGCTTGCCATGATCGCCGACGATCCCATGCTGCGCGAGGAGGCCGAGACCCGCGCCAGAGGCGGCGCCGACGCGGCCCACGCCCTGGAAGCCGCCTTCGACGGCCACCGGGACGCCCTGGCCGCCCTGGGCGGCTACCTCGCCGAACGGGCCGCCGACCTCGACGACCTCAAGCACCGGGCGGTGGCCGCCGCCCTCGGCCTGCCCATGCCGGGCCTGCCCGATCCCGGCCATCCGTACGTGCTGGTCGCCGGGGACCTCTCCCCCGCCGACACCGCCGGGCTGGGCCCGGACGTGCTGGCGCTGATCACCGAGCGGGGCGGCCCGACGAGTCACACGGCGATCCTGGCCCGCGCGCGCGGCCTGCCCGCCGTGGTCGCCTGCCCGGCGGTCGCGGACGTCCCCGACGGCACGATCGTCGGCGTGGACGGCGCGAGCGGCGAGATCGCCCTCGGCCTCACCCCGGAGCAGGCGGCCGAGGTCATGGAGCGCGACCGCGCCGAGCGGGCCAGGCTGGCCGCCGCCACCGGCCCGGGCAGGACCGCCGACGGCCATCCGGTCAGGCTGCTGGCCAACATCGGCTCGGCCGCCGACCTGCGGCCGGGGGCGGAGGGCGTGGGCCTGTTCCGCACCGAGTTCCTGTTCCTCGACCGCAAGCAGCCGCCCTCGCCGGAGGAGCAGACGGCCGCGTACGCCGAGGTGTTCGAGCGGGCCGAGGGCCCGGTGATCGTCCGGACCCTGGACGCCGGCACCGACAAGCCCCTGCCCTTCCTCGGCCTGCCCGAGGAGCCCAACCCGGCCCTGGGCGTGCGCGGGCTGCGGGTGGACCGCCTGCTGCCCGGCGTGCTCGACGCGCAGCTCGCCGCGATCGCCGAGGCGGCCCGCGCGACGGGCGCGGACGTGCGGGTGATGGCGCCGATGGTGACGACGCCCGCGGAGGCGGCCGGCTTCGCCCGCCGGGCCCGCGCGGCGGGCATCGCGCAGGTGGGCGTGATGGTGGAGGTGCCGGCCGCCGCGCTGCGGGCCGCCGAGCTGCTGCGCGAGGTGGACTTCCTCAGCATCGGCACCAACGACCTGGCCCAGTACACCTTCGCCGCCGACCGCCAGCATCCGGCCCTGGCCGACCTGCTCGACCCGCGCCAGCCCGCCCTGCTGGGGCTGATCGAGGCGTGCGCCGCCGCGGGCCGGGAGGCGGGCAAGCCGGTCGGCGTGTGCGGCGAGGCGGCGGGCGATCCGGCCGTCGCCCCGCTGCTGGTGGGCCTGGGGGTGACGAGCCTGTCCATGGCGCCGTCCTGCGTCCCGCTGGTCCGCGAGGCGCTGGCGGGGCTGACGCTGGAGGAGTGCAGGGAGCTGGCCCGCGAAGCGCTCGCCTGACCAGGCCCGCCGCCCCGCCGGGCCCGGCTAGCCGGCGGGCGCGGGTTCGTGGGCGCGGAGCTGGAGGGTGTCGCCGGTGACGTCCACCGTGACCTTGCCTCCCTCCGTGACCTCGCCGGTGAGCAGCATGGTGGACAGCCGGTTGTCCAGCTCGCGCTGCACGGTGCGGCGCAGCGGCCGGGCGCCGAACTCGGGCTGGTGGCCGCGCCGCGCCAGCCAGTCCTTGGCGGCGTCGGTGACCTCCAGCGTGACGTTCTGGCCGCGCAGCCGCTGCCGGGTGCGCTCCAGCAGCAGGTCCACGATCTGACGGAGCTGCTCGGGTTCGAGGCGCTTGAAGATGATCGTCTCGTCGATGCGGTTGAGCAGCTCGGGGCGGATGGAGCGGCGCAGCAGCTCCATGAGCCGGCCCTCCAGCGTGCCGGGGTCGCCGGCCGCCTCCAGGATGAGCTGCGCGCCGATGTTGCTGGTCATGATGACGACGGCGTTGCTGAAGTCGACGGTACGGCCCTGGCCGTCGGTGAGGCGGCCGTCGTCGAGCAGCTGCAGCAGGATGTTCATGACGTCGGGGTGCGCCTTCTCGATCTCGTCGAGCAGGATCACGCAGTGCGGGCGGCGCCGTACGGCCTCGGTGAGTTGCCCGGCCTCCTCGTAGCCGACGTAGCCGGGCGGCGCCCCGATGAGCCGCGAGACCGTGTGACGCTCCTGGAACTCGCTCATGTCGACGCGCACCATGTGGTCCTCGCCGCCGAACAGGGCCGCGGCCAGCGCCCGCGCCAGCTCCGTCTTGCCGACGCCGGTCGGGCCGAGGAACAGGAAGCTGCCGATGGGCCGGTTCGGGTCCGACAGCCCGGCGCGGGCCCGGCGGACCGCCTCGGCGATGGCGGTGACCGCCTCGTCCTGGCCGACGACCCGCTCGTGCAGGTGCTCCTCCAGCCGCATGAGGCGGTCACGCTCCTGCTCGGTGAGCTGGGTGACGGGGATGCCGGTGCGGCGGGAGACGACCTCGGCGATGTCCTCCACCATGACCTGCGGCACGTCGTCGTGGCCGCGCCGGGCGCGCTCCAGCTCGGGGCGGAGCTTGTCGATCTGGGCGGTGATCTCCTTGGCCCGGTCGAATTCGTCGGAGGAGACGGCCTGGTCCTTGTCGCGGCGCAGCGCGTCCAGGCGTCCCTCCAGCTCGCGTACGTCGCTGCCGGGCGTTCGGGAGCGCAGCCGCACCCGGGCGGCGGCCTGGTCCATGAGGTCGATGGCCTTGTCGGGCAGGAAACGGTCGGTGATGTAGCGGGCCGAGAGGGTGGCGGCGGCGTCGAGGGCCTCGTCGGTGATGCGGACCTGGTGGTGGGCCTCGTACGCGTCGCGCAGCCCGGCCAGGATCTCGACCGTCTGCTCCACGGTCGGCTCGGCGACCAGGATCGGCTGGAAGCGGCGTTCGAGCGCGGCGTCCTTCTCGATGTTCTTGCGGTACTCGTCGATCGTGGTGGCGGCGATGACGTGCAGCTCGCCGCGGGCCAGGGCGGGCTTGAGTATGTTGGCGGCGTCCATGCCGCCCTCGGCCGAGCCGGCGCCGACGAGCGTGTGCACCTCGTCGATGAAGACGATCATCTCGTCGGCGTGCGCGCGTACCTCGTCGACGACCTTCTTGACGCGCTCCTCGAACTCGCCCCGGTACTTCGACCCGGCGACCATGCCGGTCAGGTCGAGGGCGATCACCCGCCGGTCCTTCAGCGTGTCCGGGACGCCGCCGTTCACGATGCGCTGGGCGATGCCCTCGACGATCGCGGTCTTGCCGACGCCGGGCTCGCCGATCAGGCACGGGTTGTTCTTGGTGCGCCGCGAGAGCACCTCGATGGCCTGCTCGATCTCGTCCTCGCGGCCGACGACCGGGTCGACGCGGCCCTGCCTGGCCTCCTCGGTGAGGTCGCGGCCGTACTCGTCGAGGGCCGGAGTGTCGCCGTCGCGGCGGGCGCCCTCGCCGGGGCGGGCCGCCGCTGTAGCGAGGGCCTGCTGCAGCTCGTTGGCCGAGACGCCCTGCTCGCGCAGCAGGCGGGCGGCGGTGGAGTCGGGGTTGGCGGCCAGCGCTAGCAGCAGGTGCTCGGGCCCGATGTACGACGACTCCAGCGCCCGCGAGATCCGCTGCGCGTCCAGGATGGCGCGTTTGGCGGCCGGCGAGAGCGTGGTGGGCGGCTCGGTGGCCTGGCCTTGCGCGGCGAGCTCGCCGACCCGGCCGCGCAGCCGGTCCACGTCCACGCCGGCGGCAAGCAGCAGCGACCGGGTGGCGTCCACGTCCATGAGGGCGTCGAGGAGGTCGAGCACGTCCAGGTCGGGGGCGCCGCGCTGCCCCGCCCCCTCGACCGCCTGCCGCAGGGCGTCCCTGGCCGAGGCGCTGAGCAGCCGCCCGACGTCCACCCGCTGGACGCCGGGCCGGGACGGCGGCCAGCCCTCCATGCCGCCGAACACGCGGCCCGTCAGCTCCTCGAACCCTCTGAACGGGTCTCCGCCGAAAAATGACCTGAACGGCATGTCCGCCATGGATGTCCCCTTTCACGTTCCGAAAGGGGACCTAGCCACCCGCGCCGCGCCTCAATGCCAGCGTTCGGCAAAAAGCTGCGGCGGCGGGGACGGTCACTCGCTCGGCGCGACGAGATCGACGATCGGGGTGTCGCCGGAGACGAGCTCGTACGTGCGGTGCGCGGTGCCCGGGTTGTCCAGCAGCGCCACGATGACGGCGGCCACGTCGTCGCGCGGCACCGCGCCCGGCGGCACCTCGGGGGCCAGCCGGACCAGACCGGTGCCCGGCTCGTCGGTGAGGCGGCCGGGGCGCAGGATGGTCCAGGCCAGGTCGCGGCGGCGCAGGTCGTCCTCGGCCGCGGTCTTGGCCGCGATGTAGGCGGTCCACACCTCGTCGCGGCCGGGCGCGGGCGGCTTGCCCGCGCCCATGGAGGAGATCTGGATGAAGCGCCGCACCCCGGCCCGCTCGGCGGCGTCGGCCATGAGCACGGACGCGCCCCGGTCGACGGTGTCCTTGCGGGCCGCGCCGCTGCCGGGCCCCGCGCCGGCCGCGAACACCACGGCGTCGGCGCCGCGCAGGATGCCGGCCACCTGCTCGGTCGAGGCCGTCTCCAGGTCGCACACCACGGCCTGCGCGCCGGTGGCCTCGACGTCGGCGACGTGCGCCGGGTTGCGCACCAGGCCGACCGCGCCCTCCCTGAGCCGCGCGGCCAGGCGCAGCGCGATCTTGCCGTGGCCGCCCGCGATGATGATCCGCATCCGGCCATGGTGTCATGGAGCCATGACGGAGTTCCCGCACGCGCCGACCCCGGCGTTTCTGTTCGACCTCGACGGCACTTTGATCGACAGCGTCTATCAGCACGTGATCGCCTGGCGGCAGGCGCTGTCGGGAATGGGGATCGACCTGTCGGTGTGGCGGATCCACCGTCGCATCGGGATGAGCGGCGGGTTGTTCGTCAGCGCGCTGCTGCGCGAGACCGGGCTCAAGCTGTCGCGCGAGCAGATCGATCTGCTGCAGGTCGCCCACATGGAGGCGTACGAGCGGCAGGCCGACTCGGTCCGGCCGCTGCCCGGCGCGCCGGAGCTGCTGGCCGAGCTGACCTCGCGCGGCGTGCCGTGGGCCATCGCGACCAGCGGTTACGCCCGTACCGCGCGGCTCGCGCTCGGTCTGCTCGGCCTGCCGGAGGACACGCCGATGGTGACCCGCGACCTGGTGCGCAGGGCCAAGCCGGACCCCGACCTGTTCCTCGCCGGAGCGGCGCTGGTCGACGTGGACCCGGCCCATGCCATGGTGGTGGGCGACAGCGTATGGGACCTGCTCGCCGCCCGCCGGGCCGGCGCGCTCGGCATCGGCCTGCTGTCCGGCGGGTACGGCAGGGACGAGCTGGAACGCACGGGCGCGTTCAGGGTCTACGCCGACCCGGCGGACATGCTGGAGCGGCTGGACGAGCTGGGCGTGCGGCTCGACGACTGACACCCGGACGAGACGCGGCGGAACAAAAGGCCGAACTCCCGGGCTGGATCATGCGTATTCCCCGTAAGAGGAGCTTGATTATGGACTTGGCAGACATCGGCGTCACCGGCCTGGCCACCATGGGGCGCAACCTGGCCCGCAACCTCGCCAGGCACGGCTACGCCGTCGCCGTGCACAACCGCACGCACAGCCGCACGCAGCAGCTCGTCAAGGAGTTCGGCGGCGAGGGCACGTTCGTGCCGTCGGAGGACCTCGCCGGCTTCGTGGCCTCGCTCAAGCGGCCCCGGCGGGCGATCATCATGGTCAAGGCGGGCGCCGGCACCGACGCCGTCATCGACCAGCTCGCCGCGCTCATGGAGCCCGGCGACATGATCGTGGACGGCGGCAACGCCCACTACGCCGACACCCGGCGGCGCGAGGCCGCGCTGCGCGAGCGGGGGCTGCACTTCGTCGGCACCGGCATCTCCGGCGGCGAGGAGGGGGCGCTGCTCGGGCCGAGCATCATGCCGGGCGGCTCGGCGGAGTCGTGGGAGGCGCTCGGGCCGATCCTGCAGGACATCTCGGCCAAGGTGGACGGCGTGCCGTGCTGCGTGCACGTCGGCCCGGACGGCGCGGGACACTTCGTCAAGATGGTGCACAACGGCATCGAGTACTCCGACATGCAGCTCATCGCCGAGTCCTACGACCTGCTGCGGCAGGCGCTCGGCGTGACCCCGTCCGAGCTGGCCGGGGTGTTCCGCGAGTGGAACAAGGGCGACCTCGACTCCTACCTGATCGAGATCACCGCCGAGGTGCTGGAGCAGGTGGACGCCGAGACGGGCCGGCCGTTCGTGGACATCGTGGTCGACCAGGCCGAGCAGAAGGGCACCGGCCGCTGGACCGTGCAGAGCGCCCTCGACCTCGGCGTGCCGGTGACCGGCATCGCCGAGGCGACGTTCGCGCGGGCGCTGTCCGGCCACCCGGAGCAGCGGGCCGCCGCCGCCTCGCTCGCCGGGCCCGACCTGTCCGGCGTGGACGGGCGCGAGCTGGTCGAGGACGTACGGCAGGCGCTGTACGCCTCCAAGATCGTGGCGTACGCGCAGGGCTTCGACCAGATGGCCGCCGCCTCGCGGGAGTACGGCTGGGACCTCGACCTCGGCGCGATGGCGACCATCTGGCGGGGCGGCTGCATCATCAGGGCGAAGTTCCTCGACCGTATCCGCGCCGCCTACGACGCCGATCCGCACCTGCCGACGCTGCTGGCCGACCCGACGTTCGCGGGCGCGCTGGCGGCGGCGCAGGAGTCGTGGCGGCGGGTCGTGACCACGGCCGTACGGATCGGCGTGCCGACGCCGGGCTTCTCCTCGGCGCTCGCCTACTACGACGGGCTGCGCCGCGACCGGCTCCCGGCCTCGCTGGTGCAGGGGCTGCGCGACTACTTCGGCGCGCACACCTACCGCCGGGTCGACAAGGAGGGCGCCTTCCACGTCGACTGGTCGGGCGACCGCGCCGAGCGGCCCGCCTGATCGCCTGAGCGCCGCTATCTGCTGATGCGGGTGACCGGGTTGGCCACCGCCGTCACCAGGCAGAAGCCGAACGGCCCCGCCGTGTCGTGCATGGTGACCTGCCCGGTCGCGACGCCGCTCGCGCTGAGGTGGCCAGTCGCCTCGACGCCGATCAGCTCGCCCTCGGGCAGGCGGGCCAGGGTCAGCGTGTAGTCGGCGTTGATGAAGCCGAGCCCGCTCGTGCCGACGTTGGCGAGCGGGCTGGCGAAGTCGGCGGCCAGCGCGGCGCGCACGACCGGCGTCACCGGCTCGTCGTCCACCAGCGGGTACGTCTCGCGCATCCACACCCGCCCCGGGCCCGGCTCGCCCCATTCGGTGACCCGCCACAGGTCGAACGGCGGCTGCCAGCCATCGGCGGTGACCGGCTCGTGCTCGGGCGGGCGCTCGTCCCAGGCGGGGGTGACGATGCTCTGCTCGCCCTCGGGCTGCTCGCCCTGCCGCAGCAGCACGGCGGTGACCCGGCCGATCGGGCCCTGGTCGGTGGACAGGACGGCGTCGGCGACGCGGATCCGGCGCCCGTCCCTGACCAGGGCGGTCTCGACGGTGACGGGCAGCAGCGGGCTGTTGCGGAACAGGTCCACCGTCAGCCGGGCGAAGTGCATGCCCGGCTCGGCGTACCGCTCCTCCAGGGCGCGGGCGGCGAGCCCGCCGAGGAGGCGGCCGTGGAGCATGTCGGGGGACCAGGGGCTGCGGGCGTGGGGCGCGGGCACCAGCTCGCCCTGCTTCCGGGTGAAGAACGCTGTCGTCGGCGGCACAGAATGAGATTCTAGAGCAGGATCACCACCTGGCCCAGGGCGGGCCCCGATGCGTCTCCTCTCACACCGGAGGGGCGCGTCCGGCGGAACTGTCGGGGGCGGGGCGTAGGGTGCGGGGCGTGCGTTCGTCCGTCCGTATCGCCGCCGGGCCCGGATTCGTCCTCGACGCCGTCACCTGTGTCGACGACCACCGGGGGTGGTCGGCCGCCGAGCTCGGCGACCGGCACCGGATGGTGCTGGCGCGGCGGGGCACGTTCCTGCGCCGCGCGGGCGGACGCTCCGCGGTGGTCGATCCGACCCTCGCCTACCTCGGGCTGCCGGACGAGGAGGAGCGCTTCGCCCACCCCTCCGGCGGCGACGTGTGCACCTCGCTGACGCTGTCGCCCGGCCTGTGGCGCACGCTCGCGGGCGACGGCCCGCGGCCCGTCCGCCGCACGATCTACGTGGACGCCCGCCTCGACCTGGCGCACCGCCGGGTGCTCGCCGCGGCCCGCACCGGCGACGCGGCCTTCGCGCTGACGGAGTCCCTGCTGCCGCTCGTCTCCGCCACGCTCTCCCAGGTCACCGGCGGCGCCACCGACGCCACGACCGGGGGCGGGGCGGTGGGTGTGGTCGGGGCCGCGCGGGAGGTCATCGCCGCCGGCCATCCCGCCGCCGCCGGGCTGCTGTCCCTGGCCGCCCTGCTGGAGGTGTCGCCCTACACGCTGAGCAGGGCCTTCACCCGGGAGCTCGGCGTGTCGCTGACCCACTACCGCAACCGGGTCCGGGTCGGGCGGGCGCTCGACCGGCTGGAGTGCGGCGAGACCCGCCTGGCGGAGCTGGCCGCCGAGCTGGGCTTCGCCGACCAGGCGCACATGACGCGCACGGTCCGGCGGCACTGCGGCCACACCCCGGCGGCCCTGCGCCGCCTGCTCTCCCCCGACACCCAAACGCCATGATCAACTGGATTTCCGCCCGTCACGGGCCATAAGCTCACCCAATGCGTGATCTAGGTGAGGACCCCCGGCCCGCCCGTGGCGCCGTACGCGAGATCCACGTCCTCGACGGCCGGGTGACCCTGGCCTACGCTCCCGACCTGGACGGCCTGGCCGATCCGGGGGAGATCGTCTGGGCGTGGGTGCCGTACGAGGAGGACCCGTCCCGCGGCAAGGACCGCCCCCTTCTCGTCGTGGGCCGCACCGGCCGCCGGCTGCTCGGCATGATGCTCTCCAGCAAGGGCGACGACGGCCCGGAATGGCTGCCGATCGGCGCGTGGGGAAGCGACGGGCGGGCCTCCTACCTGCGGCTCGACCGGGTCTTCGTGCTGGATGAGGACGACCTCCGCCGCGAGGGCGCGGTCCTCGACGCCGACCGCTTCACCCGCGTGGCGGCCCGCCTCATGAAGCTCCACGGCTGGGACGCGGGCCGCTAGACGTCCAGGACGTCGAGGCCGTCACGCCGGCGTCCGGCGCGGGGGTCTGGGCCGCCGGTCCAGCCCGCCTGCTCCCCCGTGCCCGCCTGCTCCCCCGTGCCCGCCTGCTCCCCCGTGCCCGCCTGCTCGCCGGTGCCCGCCGCCGAGGTCCTGCCGCGCAGGGCTCCGAACGCCGTCCAGCCGTGCCAGGCGAGCACGTAGCAGGCGAGGACCAGCGCCGCCGCGTCCACGCCGCCCAGGATCGTGCTGCGTACCAGGTCGTAGTCGCTCACCGCGGCACGGTCCGACGCCGCCCCGGCCGCGCCCCCGGCGGCCGTGGCGAGCAACGCCCCCGCTACCACCACGGCGCGTGCCCGGCCCGTCAGCCCCGGCCACCGCCCGGGACGGACCGGGGCCCGCCGGTACCACAACACGAGCCAGCCGGCCAGGATCGCCAGGCCGCCCGCCGAGCTGACGTACATCAGAACGTTGAACACCCGGTGCGCGCCGACGACCGACTGCCGCAACGCCTGCCAGTGCGCCACCGCGAACCCGCCGGCCTGGGTGAAGGCGTCCCAGACCAGATGCGTGGCCATCCCGGCGAGCAGCGCGGCCACCACCGCCGCCACCGCCGGCCACGCCGCTCCGGCGCGGGGCGCGTCCGGCAGCCGGGCCCGCAGCCCGGCGGGGGCCAGCGCGGTCAGCGGCGCCCGCAGCACCCAGTGGAACACCACCAGCAGCACCATGCCCGCCGGCAGGCCCAGCAGCAGCGGCCCCCACCACGTGTGCGTGCTCGCCGACGAGAACGGCAGCGGCAGATAGTAGGGCGCGTCAGGCACCATCGCCCCGACGGCCAGCGCCGACGGCGGCAGCCACCGTCGCACCGGCAGGACGGCCACGACATGGCTCAGTGTGAAGGGCACGGTCCATTGTGGCCGTCCGCCGGGGCGCCACGGCGCCTCAGTTCTCGCCGGTGCTCCAGAAGCGGTAGTCGTGGTCGCCGGCGAAGTCGGCGCGCTTCCAAGCCCCGCTGCTCAGGGACCCGCCGTTTGGGTCTCACGTCCAGCGTGACAGCGCGCGGCTCGGTCTGCGCGGGGCCGGTTACCCGAAGCCGGGCTTCCCGGCCGCCGCCCAGCACATGGCGGAGCTGCCGTACCTGTTCGACCTGGCCCTGTTCGAGAAGCTCGGCGAGCGGGCCGGTTGGGGCTCAGAGGGTGATGATCAGTGCGTGTGCGGTCCCCGCCGGGAACGCCCATACGTGCTTGCCCGCCGCCACCAGCCGCGCGATCGGCGCGTCCAGCCCCACCGGGATCACGCGGAGCGGGGCGCCGGCGGCGGGGGCCAGCGCGAACAGCTCGCGCCCGCCGCCGACGAGAGTGCCGTTCGCGCAGACCAGGAAGGGCACCGGCCCGGCGGGCGCGGCCACGAACCGCCCCGGCTCCCCCGACCAGGTCGAGATCCGCAGCAGGCCGCCCGGCACGCTGATCCAGAGCGAGCCCGCGCAGACGGTCATGCCGCCGCGCTCGCCGTACCGTCCCAGATCGCCGAGGTCGATGTCCCTGGGCCCGCCGCGCAGGACGTCGTCGTGCCGGGACGTCCACCACAGGCGCTCGCCCTCCACCGCGCACGCGGCGAGGCCGGGCAGTTCGACCGGCGGGCCGAGCGTGCCGGGGCCGGTGAGTCTGCGCGCCCGCGCGCCCGAGACCGCCCAGATCTCGCCGCCGCCGGCGACGACCCGGCCGGGGCAGCGGGCGGTGGCGACCGGCGCGCCGTCCGGCGCGAGCCAGTGGACGCGGCCCTTCGCGGTGGCCGCGAGCGTGCCGGAGAGCGCCAGCGGCACCGGGATCGGCGCGGTCGCCAGCGTACGGGGCACCACGACGGTCTCCGGCAGCGTGCCGGGGACGCCCGCCGTCCCCGCCACGGTCCCGGGCACCGCGGCCAGCGACCGTAATCGCGGCAGAACGCCGCTGCCGCCAGGTGGGATGGGGGTGCCGGCGGCCGTGTAGGCGCGTACGCCGCGGGCGTCGGCGCACCACACGGTGACGCCGTCGGAGGCGGCCGCCGACACGGGCGCGGGCAGGTCGATCCTGGTGAAGGCGGCGTTCATGCGCCGACGATAGTCCCCGTACGCGGCCCGGCCCATCAGGGGGCGGCGCGGCGATCGGCGACCCGGCCGTCACCCCAGGTCCGGCGGGCTGCGACCATGGCCGTATGCGTGTTGTGGTGATCGGGGGCGGCATCGTCGGAGCCGCGGCGGCCTACTATCTGACGGGCCGGGGGGCGTCCGTGACGGTGGTGGACGGCGGCTACCAGGGTGAGGCGACGCAGGCGGGCGCGGGCATCGTGTGCCCGTGGGTGGACCATCCGGAGGACGACGACTGGTACCGCCTCAACCGCGAGGGCGCCCGCGCCTATCCGGGACTGGTGGAGGCGCTGGGCGAGGACTTCGGGTACGCCAAGGTGGGCGCGCTGCTGGTGGCCGAGGATCCGGCGGAGCTGGAGCCGGTGCGCTCGCTGCTGCACCGCCGGTACGCCGACGCCCCGGAGATGGGCGAGGTCGTGGACGTGCCGGCTCCGGCCGAGCTGTTCCCGCCGCTGTCGGACACCCTGAGCGCACTCCTGGTGCCGGGCGCGGCCCGCGTGGACGGGCGGTCGGTCCGCGACGCGCTGCTGAACGCCGCCGTCGCCCGGGGTGCGCGGATCCACGCGGGGGCCGCGACCCTCACACCCGACGGCGAGGTCCGCGTCCACGCGGCGGCGGGCGCCCCCTCAGGGGAAGGAGGGACGTGGACGCCGGGCGGCGGGACGGGCCAGGCCCGGAATGAGGAGACCGGTTCATGGCGCCAGGCCGCCCCCCGAGGCCCGGCAGCAGCGCAGGGCCCGGACGCGACGCAGGGCTCGCAGACCGGGCCGGGTCGGCAGGCCGGGCCGGGTCGGCAGGCCGGGCCGAGGCTGCAGGCCGCGCGCGGGTCGGAGGTGGTGCGGCCTGTTGCCGCTGGGGCGGGCAGGGTGTTCGCCGATGAGGGTGTCCCGGTGGAGGCGGACGCGGTGATCGTGGCGGGCGGTGCGTGGACCGGCGAGGTGTGCCGGCCGCTCGGCGCCGAGCTGCCGGTCTTCCCGAGGCGGGGCCAGATCCTGCACGCCACCCTCGAAGGCGTCGACACCGCGTGGTGGCCGATCGTGCTGCCCAGCGACGGGCCGTACCTGCTGGGGTTCCCCGGGTCGCGGGTGGTGATCGGGGCGACGGTGGAGGACGTCGGGTTCGCGCCGCGGGTGACGATGGGCGGGCTGGAGGAGGTGCTCCAGGCGGGGTTGCGGATCGCGCCGGGGCTGGCCGGGGCGACGGTGACGGAGACGCGGGTGGGGCTGCGGCCGGTGTACGCGCCGGGGCGGGCGCTGATCGGCCCGCTGAACTCGCGGGTGGTGGTGGCGACGGGCCTCAGCGCGTACGGCCTGACGGCGGGCCCGTACGCGGGCCGGCTCGCGGCGGCGCTCGCGCTCGGCGAGACCCCGCCCATCGACCTCACGCCCTACGCCCCCACCTGCCTCTGACGGCCGGGGCCACCCCTCCCCCTGAGCTGTCCGTTTGCCCAGCGTATGATCGGTTTCCTCCCCACCGTCGCGTTTCGTGGGGGACCGAGATGCCGCGCATCGCACCGCTGATGACGCCGTTCGTGCTGGCCGGGCTGCTGCTCGCCGCCGGATGCGGCGCGGACCCACCGGCCCGGCCCTCGATCCGGCCCGTGCCGCCGCCCGCACGCCTTCCCTCCCGCCCGCCCCCGCGCCCGCGCCGGGCGGAGCCGCCGCCCGCGGTCCAGGTGCCGTACGCGGCCTCCGGCTCGTACGCCGTCGTCCCCGGCGGCGCGCCCCCGCGACCCGGCCGCGGCCGGCCGGTGCGCTACCTGGTGGAGGTCGAGCGTGGCCTGCCGTTCGGGCCGCGCGAGTTCGCCGCCCAGGTGCACCGCATCCTGAACGACGTCCGCGGCTGGGCCCGCTTCCAGCGGGTGGACCGCGGCCCGGTACGGGTCCGGGTGGCCCTGTCGAGCCCCGAGAAGACGACCCGTGAGTGCCGGCCCCTCCGCACCGGCGGCGAGCTGTCGTGCTGGAACGGCCGCCGCTCGATCATCAACGCCCTGCGCTGGGCGGTCGGCGTCCCGCAGTACAAGGGCGATCTGGCCGCGTACCGCAGCTATCTCATCAGCCACGAGGTCGGGCACGCACTCGGCCACGACCACCGGCCCTGTCCCGGCCCCGGGCGGCCGGCCCCGGTGATGACGCAGCAGTCGAAGTCGCTGGGCCGCTGCCGCCCCAACCCGTGGCCGTTCCCCGGCCGCGCGCCCGCGACGGAGAGGCCACGCGGCGACGGGAAGCCCTGAGCCGACGGGGTGTCCGACGCGCGAAGAAGCGTCGCGATATATCGTACGGAGGGGAACACCGGGACCCCGTCCCGGTATGTGATGACCGATTTCCAGGGGAGTGTGGGCGATGGCGGGAATGCGGACGGCACGGAGGATCCTGGCGGGCGGCGCCGTCCTGGCGGCGGCCGGATGGGTGGTGCGCAACGTGCCGGCGGAGCTGGGGGTACGCCCGCTGGAGTCCGGCCCGGAGCGGGCGGGGCGCATCCAGCGCTCGAAGCAGTTCAGGGACGGCTCCTTCTACAACTCGATGCCCGAGCCGACCCACGTCATGAACACCCCGCCGGTCGGCCTGCTGGGCGAGATGGCGAAGAACAAGGAGCAGCGCCGTCCGGCCGGCCCGCTGCCGCTGCGCGTGCCGCCGACCGGGCCGGCGCCCGCCGACGGGCTGCGCGTCGTCTGGTACGGCCACGCCTCGACGCTGGTGGAGATCGAGGGCAGGCGGGTGCTGTTCGACCCGGTGTGGAGCCGGCGCGTCTCGCCGTCCCAGCTCGTCGGCCCCAAGCGGCTCCACCCCCTGCCGGTCGCGATCGGCGACCTGCCGCAGGTCGACGCCATCGCGATCTCCCATGACCACTACGACCATCTGGACCTGGCGACCGTCCGGTCGCTCGTCCGGACGCAGAAGGCGCCGTTCCTGGTGCCCCTGGGCATCGGGGCGCACCTGGAGCGGTGGGGCGTGCCGGCCTACCGGATCATCGAGCTGGACTGGGACGAGGAGGCCCAGGTGGCGGGGCTGCGCTTCGTCGCCACGGCGGCCCGGCACTTCTCGGGGCGGTCCCTGCGCCGCAACGACACCCTGTGGGGGTCGTGGGTGGTGGCGGGCGCGAACAAGCGGGTGTTCTACGCGGGCGACTCCGGCTACTTCGAGGGCTACCGGGGCATCGGGGCGGCGCACGGGCCGTTCGACCTGACGCTCATGCCCATCGGCGCCTACAGCCCCGCCTGGCCGGACATCCACATGAACCCGGAGGAGGCCGTCAACGCCCACCTCGACCTGGGCGGGAAGCTGCTGCTGCCGGTGCACTGGGCGTCGTTCACGCTGGCGCTGCACCCATGGGCGGAGCCGGTGGACCGGCTGTGGCGGGAGGCGAAGGCGCGCGAGGTCTCCATCGTCGTGCCGCGTCCCGGCGAGCTCGTGGACGCCGCCGCGGCTCCGGCGGTGGACGGCTGGTGGGAGACCCTGGGCTGACCGTACGACCCGGCGACGCGGCGGCCGGACGTACAGTGCGAGGGTGAGCAACCTGGAGCGTGAACCGCGGGAGATCCGCTGCGCCGGTGAGCCCGGCGCGGGCGGCGAGCTGCTGGAGGGGCGGGCGGTGCCGCTGGGCGGGCCGCGCGCGATGTCCGTGAGCAGGACCCTTCCCGGCGCCCGGCGGCGCATGATCGGCGCCTGGTGCTTCCTCGACGCCTACGGCCCCGAGGTGACCGCCATGCGCGTGCCGCCCCACCCGCACACCGGCCTGCAGACCGTCACCTGGCTGCTCGCCGGCGAGGTGCTGCATCGCGACAGCCTGGGCAGCCTCCAGCGCGTACGCCCCGGTCAGCTCAACCTCATGACCGCCGGCCGCGGCATCTCCCACTCCGAGGAGTCGGCCGAGACGACCCTGCACGGGGTGCAGCTCTGGGTGGCGTTGCCCGAGGAGCACCGCGCCGACGCGCCCTCCTTCGAGCACCACGCGAAGCTGCCGGTGCTGGAGGGCCCCGGGTTCGCCGCCACGGTGATCATGGGTTCCCTGGGCGGTGCGGTCTCCCCCGCCACCGCCCGCACCCCGCTGACCGGCGCGGAGATCGCGGTGGACGGCACGGGCGAGGTGCCGCTCGATCCCGGGTTCGAGCACGGGCTGCTGCTGCTCGACGGCGAGGTCGAGGGCCTGGAACGGGGTCCGCTGGCCTACCTGCCGCCGGGGCGGGCCGGGTTGAGGCTGGCCGGGCGCGGGCGGGTGCTGCTCGTCGGCGGCGCCCCGTTCGGCGAGGAGATCGTCATGTGGTGGAACTTCGTGGGCCGCTCGCACGACGAGATCGCGGCCTTCAGGAAGGAATGGGCGGAGGGCGAGGGGTTCGGCGTCGTCGAGGGGTTCGACGGCGCCCCGCTCCCCGCGCCCGTCCTGCCCGGCATCCGCCTCAAGCCGAGGGGACGCGTCAGGTGAGCCGCTGAGCCTCGCCGAGCAGCCGCCAGGCTCCCACCGCTGGCGCGCAATTGACAAAAAATACTGTCCAATGGTTCGATCACCTCATGGCCGCCACCGAGATGTCGCTCATGGACGAGCCCGAGCGCCTGCGCGTCGCCCTGACGCCCATCCGCAGACAGCTCCTCGCCCGCCTCCGCGAGCCGGCGTCGGCGGTCCAGCTCGCGGCCGAGCTCGGCCAGCCCCGCCAGCGGGTCGGCTACCACCTGAAAGTGCTGGAGCAGGAGGAGCTGATCGAGCTCGTCGAGGAGCGCCGCCGCCGCGGCTGCGTCGAGCGGGTGATGCGCGCCACCGCCAAAGCCTTCCTCGTCGACCCCGCCGTGCTCACCCCCACCGCGCCCACCCCCGCCGCGCCCACCCCCGCCGCGCTCACCCCCGCCGGGGTCGACGCCGGCTTCACCCGCATCGCCGACCGGCACGCCGCCGAGCACCTGGTCGAGGTCGCCGCGGGCACCGTCCGCGAGGTGACCCGGATGGCGGCGGAGGCCGACCGGCAGGGCGTCCGCCTGCTGACCTTCACGCTGGAGGCCGACGTGCGCTTCGCCGAGCCGGGCGACGTGCACCGCTTCACCGACGAGCTCGCCGAGGCCGTCTCACGCCTCGCGGCGCGCTACGACACCCCCGGCGGCAGGCCCTACCGCCTCACCGCCGGCGGCCATCCCGCCCCGCGCGCGGAGCCGGCCGGCTGACTCCCTCCCCGCGCCCGACGGCGGAGGTCCCCCCATCCCGCAGGAGTTTCGATGACAGACGAGCGGTTCACCGTGGAGGTCACCATCTCCGCACCGGTCGAGGAGGTGTGGCGGGCGCTGCGCGACCCGGAGCTCATCCGGCGCTGGCACGGCTGGCACTTCGACGGCCTCGACAAGGAGATCGAGCTCATCTACGCCCAGCAGGCCACCGAGTCGCCCGAGGAACACCGGGTGGAGGTCCAGGGCGGCGACAGGTTCGAGCTGACCGACGCCGGCGAGGGCCGCACCCACCTGCGCATGACCCGCGCCCCGCTCAGCGGCGACGCCGAGTGGGACTCCTACTACGACGACGTCAACGAGGGCTGGGTCACCTTCATCCACCAGCTCAGGTTCGCCCTGGAGCGCCATCCAGGCGCCGACCGGCGCACCGTCTTCCTCTCGGGCTCCGGCGCCGCCCCGCCCCTGGCGGCCGCCGGCCTGGCCGCGCTCACCGGCCTCGCCCCCGGCGCCCCGTACGAGCACGCCGCTCCCACCGGCGAGCCGCTCGCGGGCACGGTCTGGTACCGCACGGATCGCCAGCTCGGCCTCACCGTCGACGGCTGGGGCGACGGCCTGCTCGTGGTCGCCCACACCCCGCCCGCCGCGGTCCACCCCGAGGGGGTCGCCATGATGGTGCTGACCACGTACGGGCAGACGGACGAGGAGTTCGCGGCCCTGGATGCACGCTGGACCGCCTGGTGGTCCAGGGCCGTCCCGGCGGCCTGATCAGGCCGGACGCGCGAACTCCCGGCGCCCGCTGCCGGGCCGCGCGGGTGCCGGCGCCCGGCGCGCGTGACCGGCCTCATAAGGCCGGGTGGAGCAGCCGCTTGGCCTCGTCGTGGTGGCCGGCCATCTCGCGCAGCGCCTCGCCCGTCGCCTTCAGCACCGACAGGCGGGCGCCCGGGTTGCCGCGCAGGGCGCGCGCGACGGCCTTGACCATGCCGCCCATCGCCAGCGTCTCGCGCGGGTCCCGGATCCTGGAGTAGACCTCAAGGATCCGGCGCACCCCCTGCGGCCCCTCGGTCAGCCCGCGCAGCAGCTCGATCTGCACGTACGCGAGCCCGTCGCCGCGCCCGAGCAGGTTCGTCCAGTGATACATGATCAGGCACTGCCGGTCGCGCGACCGTTCCCAGTCGGCCGTCGCCTCGTCGAGGGCCGCGGGATCGTCCACCACGCCGGCGACCCGCTCGCCCAGCAGCCGCCCGAACTTCACGGCGTCGCGGATGCCCTGCGCCGTGACCGGGTCCTTGAAGTGCCCCGCATCGCCGACCAGCGCCCAGCCGGGGCCCGCCGAGGTGCGGAAGTACGACGGGTGCGTCGCGGAGCTGACGATCTTCGTCGCCCTGGTGCACCCCTCCAGGCGCTGGGCCAGCCCCGGAACGAGCCCGACGGTCCGAGTGAACTCCGCCTCCAGGTCTCCCCGGAAGTCCGCGGCCCGCTCGGCCGGCGGCATCAGCAGCACCATCGACAGCCCGCCGTCGCAGGGGAAGGCGTTGCCCAGCTCCCGTCCCGTCAGCCACATCGCCGCCGTGGTGCGCCACTCCTCACGCGGGTCCTCGTAGTAGGCGTAGTAACAGGCCCGGCCGTTGGCGTGGGACAGCCGGGGCTGCTCGGCGCCGACCAGGCGGGCGACGGTCGAGCGACGGCCGTCCGCGCCGACGACCAGGTTGGCGCGGATCTCGTACTCGCGGCCGCCGCGCTCGCTGACCTTCACGCCCACCGCCCGGCCTCCCTCCCACAGGAGGTCGACGACCCGGTGGCCCTCCCTGACCTCGGCGCCGGCCGCGCGGGCCGTGTCGACGAGAGCCGCGTCCAGCGCGGTCCTGCGCACGCACATGCCGTAGTCGATGCCGTCGATGGGCGTGTAGCCGCCGGCGGCGGCGTGGCCGGGGCCGCCGACGAAGGCACGGGAGAGCTTCGGCGCGCCGATCTTCTCGACGCGTTCCAGCGCGCCCGTCCTGGCCAGCTCGGCGACGCCCGAGGCGAAGAGCAGGTGGGTGGAGACCGTGGTGGACGGGAATCGCGCCGGATCCACCGCGATCACCCTGACCCCGCGCCGCGCCAGGGCGGCCGCGGTGGCGGAACCCGCGCAGCGCGCTCCGGCGATGACGACGTCTGCGTGCTCTGGCATCGGGCCTCCCGGCGCGCTAACCGACTCTAGCGTCGGTTCTATGCCTCGGAGAGGCGCGGCGTCAACGGGTCGGGGGTAGGCTGCCGGGCATGGCGATCCAGGAGCCGAAGAAACGCATGCGCGGCTCGGCCCGCCGGGCCCGCATCACCGAGGCGGCCCTGGAGGTCTTCGCCTCCCGCGGCTACCACGCGACCGCCATGGAGGAGATCGCGGCCGCGGCCGGGGTCACCCGCTCGGTGCTCTACGACCACTTCCCGTCCAAGCGGGTCCTGCTGATCACGGTCCTGCAGGAGCAGAACGCGCGGCTGGTCGAGCACATCGGCGCCCGCATCACCGGCACCGGCTCGCCGGGCCGGCGGCTGCGCGCCACGCTCGACGCCTATTTCAGCTTCTCAGAGGACCGGCCCGACGCGCGCCGCCTGCTGTTCGACCACACCGACGAGAACGACCCCGAGATCAAGGCGGTGCGCTGGGGCATCTGCGAGACCCGCACCCGCTCGGTCGCCGTGATGCTCGCGCGCGACCTGCGCAACCTCGGCCTCGACCCCGACAGCGACACCGCGCACGCCGTGGTCGAGCTGCTCCTCTCCGGCACCGACGGCCTCGCCCAGTGGTGGGCGAGAAACCCGTCGATGCCGCGCGAGCGCCTCGTCGACGCCGCCATGCTCGTGCTGTGGAACGGCCTGTCCCAAACGCCTGGGCGCACATTCACCGCTTGACAGAAGTGATCCACGGGTTCATCGTCTCGCCTAGCTGAACCAACAGCCGTGTCGGTTAGCTAACGGTGAGCGGAGGCCGCCCCATGGCAGAGCAGGAGATCCACGACAACGGTCAGAGCGGGATCAACCGGCGAAGGTTCGTCACCGGCGCGCTGGCCACCGCCGCGGGAGCGGCGACCGGGCCGCTATGGGCCGCGGAAGGCGCCAGAGCGGCCGCCCCCACCCTCCTCAAGGCCAGCGTCACCGGCCGCAAGGTGGCGGTCTTCGGAGCCGGCATGGGAGGTCTGAGCACCGCCCACGAGCTGGCCGAGCGCGGCTTCGAGGTCACCGTGTACGAGCGCAAGGTCCTCGGCGGCAAGTCCAGGAGCATCCCCGTGCCCGGCACCGCCGCCGGCGGGCGCAAGGACCTGCCCGGCGAGCACGGCTTCCGGTTCTTCCCCGGCTTCTACCAGAACCTGCCGGACACGATGAGCCGCATCCCGTTCGGCTCCGGCACCGTGCGCGACAACCTGGTCGCCGCCAGCCTCACGGCCATCGCCTACCGGAAGAAGTTCCTGCGCGTCCCCATCCCCAGCCAGCTCGGCGGCGGGCTCACCCCGGAAGCCATCCAGGACTACTTACGCAGCGCGCTCATCGCGGGCACCTCCATCCCGCTCACCCAGGTGAACTTCTTCCTGTCGAAGATGATCACGTTCATCACCAGCGGTCCCCGCAGGAAGCTCGGCCAGTGGGAGAACATGAGCTTCTCCGACTTCACCAAGGCCGACATCATGTCCGCCGAGTACCGCGAACTGCTGTCGAGGATGTTCACCGCCTCCCTCGTGGCAGCCCAGCCCGATCGGGCCAACACCCGCACGATCGCCATGATGTTCGAGGCGCTCCTCTACAGCGCCCTCGGGCTCGGCCCGTACGGTCCGCCCGACCAGGTGCTCAACGGCCCGTCCAACGACGTGTGGCTCGACCCCTGGATCAACTACCTGACCGGGCTCGGCGTCCAGTTCAAGGTCGGCTGGACCGCCACCGGCTTCGACTACAGCGGCGGCCGGATCACCGGCGCCCGGGTGACCGACCCCACCGGCGCCGCCGGCACCGTCACCGCCGACCACTACGTCGCCGCGATGCCCGTCGAGCGTCTCACGCCCATCCTGTCGAGCGCGATGAAGTCCGCCGACCCCCAGCTGGCCAGGTTGAGCCACCTGGAGACAGACTGGATGAACGGCGTCATGATCTACCTGAAGGAGCCCAGGCCGATCGCCGAGGGCCATCTCGTCTACGCCGGCACCCCGTGGGCGCTCACCTCGATCAGCCAGGCCCAGTTCTGGGCCACCGACTTCCCCGCCACGTACGGCGACGGCGTCGCGAAGGACTGCCTGTCGCTCGACCTGTCCGACTGGAACTCACCGGGCATCCTGTTCGGCAAGACCGCCAAGCAGTGCACCAGGCAGCAGATCGTCCAGGAGGTGCTGGCCCAGGTCCGCGCCGTCACCCCCAACGGAGACCAGCTGCTGCCGGACTCGCTCGTCCACAGCTGGTTCGTCGACCCCGCCATCACCGGCGAGGGCACCCCGGCGGCGGCCAACGACGAGCCCCTGCTGATCAACTCGCCGAGCTCGTGGGCGAACCGCCCCGAGTCCACCACCCGGATCCCGAACTTCTACCTGGCCGCCGACTACGTCCGCAACAACATCAACCTGGCCACCATGGAGGGCGGCAACGAGGCCGGCCGCACGACGGCCAACGCCATCCTCGACGCCGCCGGCTCCTCCGCGACCAAGGCCAAGCTGTACGACCTGTACCTGCCGCGCGAGTTCCAGTCGCTCTACGACCTGGACGACGTCCGCTACCAGCTCCGCCTGCCGAACAAGTTCGACCTCCTCGCCCCCTACTGGCCGTGACACGCCGGCGCCGGGCTTCCGTGCGGACGCCCCGTACGGAAGCCCGGCCCCCCGCCACCCGGGCCACGGACGCCCGCGGCCTCAGTAGACCGAGATGTGCGGGTGGTCGTAGTGGTTGGCGGTCGTGCCGCCGCGGTCGGACATGGCGCGCCAGACTCCCGTGCGCGTGTGCCAGATGCGCTGGCGGTAGATCACGTACATGATGCCGAGGCGGCGGGCGTTCTTGATGGCCCAGGCGGCGATCTGGTCGCCGCGGGCGCGCTCGGCCGCCGACGGCAGCGCGCCGCCGTGGCTCAGCATGAAGTCGCAGGCCCGGCCGAGCGGGTGCTCGCCGCCGTCCTGGATGGCGCGGTAGCAGCCGATCCCGAACGGCACCTCGAACCGTTCCTTCACGAGCTGCCTGACCAGCGCCATGCGCGGCGTGATGTTGTCCGCCCCCTGCGGGAGCTGCGGGACGAACGTGCCGTCCGGCCGCATGCCGGGCGCCCGGTAGAGCTGGTCGATCTTGTCCTTGATGCGCTCGATCTGCTTCTCGGCCTTCTTCTTGCGGCCCTCCAGCTCGCCGAGCGTCTGGTCGAGCTCCTCCGCACGGGCCGTGGCCTCCTCCTGCGCCCGCTGCCGGTCGTCGCGGACCTTGGCGTAGCCGCGCAGCTTGGCGTCCTGGAGTGAGACGAGGTGCTGGACGAGGGCCAGGCGGCTGAGCAGCGCCTCGGGGTCCTGATTTGCGACGAGCATGGCGGTCTGGTTCGGCTCGGCGCCGGTGTAGTGGGCGACGGCCAGCGCGCGCAGGTCGGTGGAGTGGCGGTCGAAGACCTCCTGAGCGGCGGTCAGCTTCTCGCGGGCCGCTTTCTCGGCCTTGTCCGCCTTCTGGTGGGCGATGCGGCTGCTGTAGTAGTCGGTGATGAGCCGGTCGGAGTCCTTCTGCAGGGCGGCCAGTTCCTTCTTGAGCTGCTTGACCGTCGGCTTCGGCGCCGCCTGGGCCGCGGGCGCCCCGGCGAGCAGTCCGGCGCAGACGGCGGCGAGGACCGGACGCCACCGCACCGATCGTCGCGGGACGCATGACCGCGGAGCGGGGGACTCAGCCGCCACACTTCTCCTTCTCCCGAGCCACAGGGCCGGGCCCTCTGTCCGAGGTGTGATGGTAGAGGATCACACGCGGCAGTATGCACTTTATGACGATTACGGGTACCCCTACGGGGCGTCCTGCGGGTGGACGCGCAACGCCCGGCGGAAGGTGTCGCGGTGCCGGGCGAGGTGCTCGTCGTCGGCCAGGTAGATGCGGTCGTCGCCGCGTTCGAGGTGGCTCGCGAACCCGGGATGCCCGGCCGCCGCCTGCTCGCGCATGTGCCTGACCAGGTGCGCGAGCCGGGCCCGCGCGGTGTCGACCAGCGCGTCACGTCCGGCCGGGTCCAGCCCGTACGCGTCCGCGAACAGCCGCAGCCTGCGCGCCTGGGCGTCCACCGGCTGGCCGTCCGGACGGCGGGGATCGGTGAGCGGGACGAAACGGTAGGCGGCGTAGGCCACGTCCCAGACCCGCGGACCGGGATGCGCGGTGTCGAAGTCGATGAACGCCACCGGCCGCCCGTCCCTGAACACGCAGTTGTACGGGGCCACGTCGCCGTGACAGACGACCTCCGCCGGGCTCACTGCCGGGAAGTACCACGTCAGCCCCGGATCCACCGGGAAGCCGGCGGTCGCGTCGTGGAAGTCGCGCAGCAGCCTGGCGACGCCTGCCGGCACGTCGTCCGCCAGTGCCCACGCGGGCAGCGGGTAGCCGGGGACGTCGCCGGGCACGTGGTCGAGGATCTCCCGCCCCCGCGCGTCGACGCCATGGGCGCGGGGCGCGCCCGTGAACCCGCGCTCGGCCAGGTGGGAGAGCAGCGCGTGCACGGCCGGCGTCCAGGGGCCGGTCAGCCGGCGTACGGTGTCGCCGACCCTGACGACCCGGTTGACGCTCCCCCCGAGCAGCTCCTCCACGGCCTCTCTCCCCGCCCGGCGCGTACCGACGACGGCCGGCGGCCAGTGTGCCACGCGCCGGCCGTGAACGGCGAGGGCGGCGGGGTCAGCGGCGGGCGCCGAAGGCGACGGCGGTGGTGGAGGCGATCGTGGTCACCAGGACCACCATGACCAGGACGGATCCCAGCGGGTTCTTGCGGCGGGCCGGCGGAGCGGCGGCCTGTCTGACGCGAGCCGGCGGGGTGAGGCTCGGCGCCGGGGTCGCGGCCGGGGTCGGCGTGGGCGTGACCGCCGCGCGGACCGGTACGACGGGCGGCGCGCCCGGCGGGCGGGGCGCGGAAGGGGGCGTGCCGCGCCGGGAGCACTGCCCCACCTGGACGTTGCCCTCGCACACGGCTCTGGGGTAGATCGTCATCCCCGGCACGGTGACCTTGGGGACGAGGTGCCCACCCGGCGGCCGGACGGCGATCGACACGTGCGGAACCGGCGCCTGGCCCACCCGCACCCCCGCCACCGAGCCGTTCCGCGACACCTTCCCCGCCCGCGCCCCGGGCACGGACCTTCCGTCGGGCACCTTGCTCGTCTTGATCTGTGGCATCGTCCCGGCGCGAGGCATCTTGTGGCCCCGCGTCCCCGGCACCGAGCCGCCGACCGGGACCTTGCCCGCGCGCCCACCCGGCACGGAGCCACCGACCGGGACCTTGCCACCCCGGACACCTGGCACGGAAGCGCCGACCGGGACCTTGCCGTCCCGGTTGCCCGGTGCCGACGCCCGGACGTAGACCTTCCTCGCCCCGATGCCGGCGTCCGCCGGCCTGGCGGCGTGCAGCGCGCCGTCTTCCAGACGCTCGGGCGGCTGCGCCGCGACCTGGGGGTACGCAGCGAGCGACGCCCCGGAGCGGGCCTCGTCGGCGACCACGGGGCCCGCGACCGCGGCGGCGAGCAGTGCGACGGCGAGCAGCGTCAACGACGCGACGCGGTATCCGCCCCCCACCGCACCCCCCTCGTCCTGGGGTGCGGCTTGCGCATCGTCGGTACTCACATGCTCCCGCCGATCCGGGAGAACTCCTGCAGCGCCGCCTGGAACGGCGCCGGCCCCACCGCCAGGGGGCCGGCGAAGGCGTGGGAGATGTCCCAGGTCAGGTAGACGCCGAAGCCGAGCAGGGCGCCCATGGCGAGCATCGGCAGCAGGGTGAGCCCGCGCGGCCGGGCCCCGGCCATGAAGGGGAAGACGAGCACCACGAGCCCCGTGAGGACGGTCAGGAACAGCAGGCCGTCGGGCGGCGTGGCGGCGGCGTCGGCCGCGCGCTGGGCCCGCGCGCTGGAGAGGGCGCCGAGGTGTGAGAGCAGGTCGGTCTTGGCGTCCTCCTGGTCGGTGCCGCTGACCGTCAGGGCGCTGACCCGGCCGCGCAGGGCGTCCATGCGGGCGGCGCCGACCGGGTCCATGTGGCCCTGGGCCATGAGGGGCCACTCGTCGCGGACCACGAAGGTGATGTAGTCGCGCAGGGCGGAGCGGACCTGGCGGGCGTCGTCAGGAGGCAGGGCGGCGGCGGCCCAGTAGGCGTTGACCGCGGCCTGGCTCTCGGCGTGGGTGTTCTGGCGGGCGGCGTCGGCGGTGGTCCACGGCACGATGATCGCGATGGCGAACACCAGCAGGAACAGGGCCGACAGCATCGCTCCGGCGTGACCGGCGGAGGGGCCGCCGGGATCTCGGTCGTCCTCCGCCCGGCGGACCTTGCGGAACAGCAGCGCGGCGAGCACCACCACACCGCCGGCCGCGAGGATCGAGAGCGCGTACGCCACCATAGGATCTCCCGAAAAACTCCGGATACGCAGTGTCACATTACTATCACACCGTGCAATGATGGCGTGAGGCCCGGAAAGGTAAAGCCGTGGCAATGCGTGCGAACGTGAGTCGGTGCGGAGCCGCCGCGGCCCGGCCGCTGGACGGATTTGCCGGCATGACCGGAGGCGCTGACCATTCGTCCAGCCGCGCGGTGATGTCCCGGAAATGTGTGGACCATGGGTCCGTGAATCTCAACGACCGTAAATTCGTGATGGTGAGCTCGACCGCGAGCGCGGTGGACCCGGACAGCCCGACGGAGTTCCACTACTGGGAGTCCGACGGGCTGGTGTGGGGCAGCTACACGGGCGACACCGTCATCCAGGGGCGCTTCGTGGGCACCCGCGAGGGTGAGGACGTGCGGATCTCGTACGTGCACGCGTTGAAGGCGGGCGGCACGGCGGGCGGCCGGAGCAGCAGCCGTCTGGAGACCGGCGAGGACGGGTTGCTGCGCCTGGTGGAGGAGTTCAGCTTCGAGGGCGACGACACGCAGCACGTCAGCGTGTGCACAGAAGTGGCCGGGTAGGCGTCAGTCGTCCTTGCGCAGGGCGGCCCGGCCCTCGGCGGCGCCGACGAAGCGCATCTTGCCGAGCGGCACGTCGTCCCGCTCCTCCGACGGGGCCGGGCGGCGTGCCTGCCTGGCGGCCTGACGGGCGTCGCCGGGCAGCACGTACGGCCGCCGCAGCACCTCGTCCAGGATGAACACCGTCTCGGTGGCCTTCACCGCCGGGATGTTGGCCAGCCGGTCGGTGACCATGCTGTGCACGGCCGCGACGTCCGCCACCCGCACCTGGATCATGGCGTCGTGCTGGCCGGTGGTGATGGCGCAGTACTCCACCTCGGGCATCCGGGCCAGCTCGGCCCGGAACTGCTTCCACATCTGCTGGCGTACGGTCACGAAGATCAGGGCGGTGATGCCGAGCCCGGCCCGCCCGTGGTCGATCTCGGCGGTGAAGCGCTTGATCGCGCCGTCCGCGCGCAGCGCCTCGAAGCGCGTGTAGGCGTTGGCCCGGGAGATGCCGACCCGTTCGGCCAGCGCGGCGACCGAGATCCTGCCGTTCTCGCGCAGGATCTCAAGGATCTTCAGATGGATGTCGTCCAGTTCGAGACCGATGCCGATCCGTCCAGGTTGACCGCTCCCGCTATGCCCATTTCTAGAAATATCACTCATCATTACCTCACTGACCTTTATATACGTCTCAGCGACCGCACAGTACCTGGACGATCTGCCGCACAATCCTCGGGATCTCCCCACTGAACGTCCAGATCTTGGAGGACCTCCATGGCGACCCGCTCGCAGAAGGCGGCCGTGCTGCTCGCCGGTGCGCTGACCCTCGCCGCCTGCGGTAGCGGCGGCACGTCGTCGCAGGCCCCCGCGGACGGCGGCGGTGGCGGCGGCAAGACGCTCGTCATCGACACGTCCTTCGACCTGAAGACCGCCGACCCCGGCCGCACGTACGAGCCGACCGGCCTCATCGTCGGCAAGGCCGTCTACGAGACGCTGCTCACCTTCGACGGCGCCGACGTGACCAAGCCGGTGCCCGCGCTCGCCGAGTCGTACGAGCTGAGCGAGGACGGCAAGACCCTCACCCTGAAGCTCAAGCAGGGCTCGACCTTCGCGGACGGCTCGCCGATCACCGCCGACGACGTGGTGTTCTCGCTGACCCGGGTGCGGGACATGAAGGGCACCCCGTCGTTCCTGCTGGACGGCGTCGAGGTGGCCAAGACCGACGAAACCACGGTCACGCTGACGTCGAAGACGGCCAACCCGGCGCTGCCGTACATCCTGCCGAACCCGGCGCTCGGCATCCTCAACAGCAAGCTCGCCAAGGAGCACGGCGCGACCACGGACGCGCAGGACAAGGCCGAGCAGTGGCTGAACTCCAGCTCCGCCGGGTCGGGCCCGTACACGATCGAGTCGTTCAACGTCAGCAGCCAGGTCACGCTCAAGGCGAACCCGAAGTACTACGGGACCAAGCCCGCCTACGACAAGGTGGTGCTGCGCAACGTCGAGGCCTCCACGCAGAAGCTGAACGTCCAGCGCGGCGACAGCCAGATCGCGCTCAACCTGTCCGGCGACCAGGTCAACGGCATGCCCTCGACGCTGCAGGTGAAGAAGACCGCCTCGGCGAACGTGCTGTTCCTGCTGGCCAACCAGGACTCCTCGATCAGCAAGATCACGCCGAACCCGAAGTTCGTCGAGGCCGTGCGCAAGGGCGTCGACTACGCGGGCCTGCTGGAGCTGGCCGGCGAGGGCGCCACGCAGGCGCCCGGCATCATCCCGTCGCAGCTGCTCGGCGCGCTGCCGCCGGAGCAGGCCCCCAAGCGGGACGTCGAGGGCGCCAAGGCGGCGCTGGCCGAGAGCGGCCTGTCGAACCCCACGGTGAAGCTGGAGTACCCGAGCGAGCTGACCGTGAACGGCCTGTCGTTCCAGCCGCTCGCCGAGCGTGTCCAGGCCAACCTCAAGGAGGTCGGCATCACGGTGGACCTGCAGCCCGCGCCGGTGACGACCGCGCTCGACAACTACCGCAACGGCAAGGAGGAGATGGGCCTGTGGTACTGGGGCCCTGACTACCCGGACCCGAGCGACTACCTGGCCTTCCTGCCCGGCAAGACGGTCGGCCTGCGGGCCGGCTGGAAGGAGGGCGCGGCCAAGGAGATCGAGGCCGCCGGCGTGAAGGCCGCCGAGGCCGTCGGCGACGACGCCCGCAAGAGCGCCTACGCCGAGATGCAGAACCAGCTCAACGCCGCCGGCCCGTTCGTCCCGCTCATCCAGGCGAGCCAGAACATCGTCAGCGCCGCCTCGGTGACCGGGCTGGAGTACCACCCGGTGTGGACGGTCGACGTCGCCGACCTCGGCGCGAAGTAGATGAAGCCGGACGCGACGCGCGAGCGGACCGGGCCGCGGGTTCCCCCGCTGGCCCGGTTCCTCGTGCGGCGGGTGCTGCTCGCCGTGCTCATGGCCTGGGGCATCACGCTCGTCACGTTCGTGCTGACGAACCTGGTGCCCGGCGACCCGGTGGCGGCCAACCTGGGCCAGCGGGCGCTCGGCGACCCGGCCATCGTGGCGCAGTGGCGGGCCGAGCACGGCCTGGACAAGCCGCTCTGGCAGCAGTACGTCCTGCACCTGCAGGGCCTGCTGCACGGCGACTTCGGCACCAGCCAGCAGAGCCACCGGCCGGTCGCCGACGACCTCGCCGAGTTCGTGCCGGCGACGCTGGAGCTGGCCGGCGCGGCGATCCTGGTGTCGCTGGTGCTGGGCGTGGCCTTCGGCGTGGTCGCCGCGCTGCGCAGGGACCGCCTGGCCGACCACACGCTGCGCGTGGTGAGCCTCATCGGCATCTCGGTGCCGACGTTCTGGCTGGCGCTGATGGCCTTCTACGTGTTCTTCTACCGCCTGCAGATCACCCCCGGCAGCGGCCGGGTGGACGTGGCGCTCGGCATGGCCCCGCCGGTGACCGGGCTGCAGACGGTGGACGCGCTGCTCGCCGGCCGGTGGGACATCTTCGCCTCGGCCGCCGGGCACCTGGTCACCCCCGCCCTGGTGCTGGCGCTCTACACGATCGGCCTGCTCACCCGCTTCACCCGCTCGGCGGTGCTGGAGGTGCTGGGACAGGACTACGTGCGGGCCGCCCGCGCGAAGGGCCTGCCCGGCCGGGTGATCCTCTTCCGTTACGTGCTGCGCTCGGCCCTGGTGCCGATCATCACGGTGGCGGGCCTCGCCTTCGGCTCCCTGCTGTCCGGCACGGTGCTGGTGGAGGCGATCTTCGCCTGGCCCGGCATCGGCCAGTACGCGTACAAGAGCGCGACCACCCTCGACCTGCCCGCCGTCATGGGCGTCGGCCTGGTCGTGGGCGTCGTCTACCTGGCCATCAACCTGGTCGTGGACGTCCTGTACGGCGTCATCGACCCCCGAGTGAGGTTGCAATGAGACGCGCGAGCCTCCTCGCGAGGCTGCCCGAGGCGTGGCGGCAGCCGCTGGCCGTCAGCGGCGCGGTGCTGGCGGCGGTCTGGCTGGTCGTCGTGCTGGCCGCGCCGCTGCTGGCCCCGCACGACCCGCTCGCCCAGGACCTGCCCAGGCTGGCCCCGCCGGGACCCGGGCACTGGTTCGGCACCGACCAGCTCGGCCGCGACGTCCTCAGCCGTGTCCTCTACGGCGCGCGGGTGTCGATCCCGCTGACGCTGCTGCTGGTGGTGCTGTCGGTGGCGATCGGCGGCCTGCTGGGCGCCTGCGCGGGGTACTTCGGCCGCTGGGCCGACGAGACGATCATGCGGGTGGCGGACCTGGTGTTCGCGTTCCCGACGGTGATCCTCGCCATGGTGGTGGCCGCGGCGCTCGGCGCGAGCCTCGCCAACGCGGTGCTGGCGGTGCTCGTCGTCGCCTGGCCCTCCTACGCCCGCGTCACCCGCGGGCTGGTGCTGGGGATCCGCGAGCGGGAGTTCGTGCTGAGCGGGCGGCTGCTGGGCTTCTCGGTGTGGCGCTCGCTGCGGGTGGACGTGCTGCCCAACATCACCGGCCCCGTGCTGGTGCTGGCCACCCTGGACATCGGCACCGCGCTGCTGCTGCTGTCGGGCCTGTCGTTCCTGGGGCTCGGCGCCAAGCCGCCGTCCCCGGAGTGGGGGGCGATGGTGGCCTCCGGCGTCGAGGTGTTCGACAGCTGGTGGGTGGCGACCTTCCCCGGCCTGGCGATCCTGACGGTGGTGCTGGCGTTCAACTTCCTCGGCGACACCCTGCGTGACGCGCTCGACCCGCGTACCGCCCGTGCGATCAAGGAGCGTGCGCTGTGACGGCACTCGACATCGCCGGGCTCAAGGTGACGATCGCGGGACGGGACGTGCTGCGCGGCGTGGACCTGCGGCTGGAGCCCGGCAAGGTGCACGGCCTGGCCGGCGAGAGCGGGTCGGGCAAGACGATGACGGGCCTCGCGGTGCTGGGGCTGCTGCCGCACGGCTCGCGCGCCACCGGGGCGATCCGGCTCGGCGGGCGCGACCTGCTGACGCTGCCGCCCAAGGAGCTCAACAAGGTGCGCGGCGGCGAGGTGGCCATGGTCTTCCAGGACCCGGCCACCAGCCTGCACCCCATGCTGACCGTCGGCCGGCAGCTCACCGAGCACATGCGCCACCACCTCGGGCTCGGCAAGGCCGAGGCGCGGGCGCGGGCCGTGGAGCTGCTCGGCAAGGTACGCATCCCGGGCGCCGAGGAGGCGTACCGGCGCTATCCCCACCAGTTCTCCGGCGGCATGCGGCAGCGCATCGCCATCGCCGTGGCGCTGGCCTGCTCGCCGAAGGTGCTCATCGCCGACGAGCCGACGACCGCGCTCGACGTGACCGTGCAGGCCGGCGTGCTGCGCCTGCTGCGCGGCCTGTGCGACGAGCTGGGCCTCGCGGTGCTGCTGGTCACCCACGACCTCGGCGTGATGTCGGCGGTCGCCGACGAGGTGAGCGTGATGAAGGACGGCCTGGTCGTGGAGTCCGGGCCGCGCGTTCAGGTGCTGCGCACGCCGGAGCACCCGTACACCCGGTCCCTGCTGGAGTCCCTGCCCGACGCGGAGGTGCGATGACCCCCCTGCCCACGACGACAGCTCCCTTGCTGGCGGTGGACGACCTGGTCGTCGAGCACCGCACTCCAGGCCGGCCCTCGGTGCGGGCCGTGGCGGGCGCGAGCCTGCGGGTCGGCCCCGGCGAGGTCGTGGGGCTGGTCGGCGAGTCCGGGTGCGGCAAGTCCACGCTGGCGCGGGCGGTGTGCGGGCTCGGCCCGGTCAGCGCCGGGTCGATCACCTTCGAGGGGGAGCCGGTCATGCCGCTCGGGCTGCGCAAGCGGCGGCACACCGGTGTCCAGATGGTGTTCCAGGATCCGTACACGTCGCTGAACCCGCGACGCCGGGTCGGCGACCAGATCGCCGACGGGCTGCGGACCGCGGGCGACACCGCCACCTCCCCCGCCGACCTGCTGGAACGGGTGGGGCTGCCGCGCGAGTTCGCCGGGCGGCACCCGCACGAGTTCTCCGGCGGGCAGCGGCAGCGGGTCGCGATCGCGCGGGCGCTGGCCGCCCGGCCGCGGCTGCTGATCGGCGACGAGCCCATCTCGGCGCTGGACGCCTCCGCCCAGGCGCAGGTGGCCAGGCTCATGCGCGACCTCGCCGTGGAGTCGGGCGCGGGGCTGCTGTTCATCAGCCACGACCTGTCCGTGGTGCGGCTGATCGCCGACCGGGTGGCCGTCATGTACCTGGGGCGGATCGTCGAGGTGGGACGCACCGAGGAGGTGTGGGCCGAGCCGCGGCACCCGTACACGAAGGCGCTGCTGGCGGCCATCCCGCATCCCGACGGGATGGGCGTGCTGCCCGCGGAGCTGCCGGGCGACGTGCCGGACCCGGCCGCGCCGCCCGCCGGATGCCGCTTCCATCCACGCTGCCCACTGGTCATGGACCGGTGCAGGGAGGAGGATCCGGCGTTCGGGCCGGTCGCCTGCTGGCTGCACGAGCCGAAGTGACGCCGCTGCCGGAGGCCGGGCGGGCGGCCAGGCTGGCCGCCGCCCGCGCCGCCATGGCCGCGGCCGGGGTGGACGCCCTGGTGCTGCGGCCCTCGCCGGACTTCCGCTTCCTCGGCGGCCGGGACGGGGCCGGCTTCCTCGTCGTGACGGGGGACGCGGCCGTCGAGACCGGCGACCCGGCCGCGCTGGTGCCCTCGGGCGCGCGGCGGGTCGGGGTGGACCCGGAGATGCGGGTGCGCGAGCTGTTCGGCATGACGATCGAGGCCGAGCTGGTGCCCGCCTCGGCGGTGCTCGCGCCGCTGCGGCTGCGCAAGGAGCCGCACGAGGTGGCCGCCGTCGAGCGGGCGGCGCTGCGCGCCGAGGAGGTGCTGCGGCAGGCGCGCGAGCTGGCCTGGTTCGGCGCGACCGAGCGGGCGATGGCCGCCCGGCTGCGGCTGCTCGCGCTGGAGTCGGGCTGCGAGGAGCTGCTGGCGCTGCGCGTGGCGGCCGGCGAGCACACGGCCAGGCCCGGGCACCTGCCCGGCGGCCGGGTCATCAACCCCGGGGACGCGCTGGCGGTGTCGGTGTGCGGCCGGTGGGGCGGCTACTGCGCGGAGGTCGCGCGGGTGTTCGCGGTCGCCGAGCCGCCGGAGGACTTCGAGGCCATGTACACGGTCGTGGTGGCCGCCCACCGCGCCGGCCTGGCGGCGGCCCGGCCGCCCGCGCCGGCCCGCGCCGTCGCCCGCGCCGTCAGCGAGGTCATCGACGCCAGCGGCTACGGCCACTTCGCCGCCGGGCACGCCGGGCGCGGCGTCGGCCTCGGCCCCGAGGAGGGGCCGTGGCTGGGCGAGGACGTCCCTCTCGCCGCCGGCATGACGCTCTGCCTGGAGCCGGCGATCTACGTGCCCGACCTGTTCGGCGCCCGCGTGGCGGACGTCGTGGCCTGTACGGACTCCGGGCCGCTGGTGCTGAGCGGCGGGCCGCCGCCGCTCCAGGTGCTCGACCGGTGACGGGGTAGCGCGCCCGATCCGGGACCAACGGCCTCAAGATCGGGACCCTTCGGCCCAGGTGCGCGACGGCCCCGATCCTCCAGGCTGGCAGCCATGAGCACCGAGGTACGGAGCAGGTCGCGCGAGCTGCGCGAGGCCCGCGCCGCCGCCGGGCGGCGCAGGAGGAGACGGATCCACCTGGTCGCGACCGGCGGCGGTCTGATCATCGCGGGACTGGTGGTGGCGATCGTGATCGCCCTCGTGAACGCGGCGGGGAGCGAGCCCTCCCCCGCCGCGGGGCCCGGTCCGGCCCCGGCGATCGCGACGGAGGGCGGCGCGATCGCCCTCGGCCGCGCGGACGCGCCGGTGAAGCTGGAGGTCTACCTCGACTACATGTGCCCGTTCTGCGGGCGCTTCGAGACGGCCAACGGGGCCGAGGTGGCGCGGCTGGTCGAGGCCGGCACCGTACGGCTGGAGCTGCACCCGCTGGCGTTCCTCGACCGGGCGAGCAGCGGCACCCGCTACTCCACCCGGGCCGCGAACGCCGTCGCCACGGTCGCCGACCGCGCGCCGGAGAAGGTCCTGGCGTTCAGCGCGGCCCTGTTCGCGTACCAGCCCGAGGAGGGCGGCAAGGGGCTGACCGACGAGCGGATCTCCGAGCTGGCGCGCGGGGCCGGGGTTCCGGCGGACGTGGTGAGCGCCTTCGGGCAGCGGACCTTCGAGGCGTGGGCGGCCTCCGCGACGCAGGCGGCGTTCGCGTCGGGCGTCACCGGCACCCCGACCGTGCGCATCGACGGGAAGGCGTTCCAGGGCGACCTTTACACCGCCGGCCCGCTGACCGAGGCCCTGACGGCGGCGGCCGGCGCGAAGGGAGCCAAGTGACCTCGCCTGTGGCCGGGGTGCTCCCCCGGCTGCACGCCTTACGGCACTCGAACGGCTGGCTCTACGGCACCATGCTCCTGTCGGCGTGCCTCAGCCTGACCGCGTCGTTCGTGCTGTCGGTGGACGCGCTGCGACTGGCCGCCGACCCGGCCGCCGACCTGTCCTGCGACATCAACAGCGTGGTGAGCTGCGGCACGGTCGGCAGCTCATGGCAGGCCCACCTGTTCGGCTTCCCCAACGCCTTCCTCGGGCTGATGTGCGAGCCGGTCGTCATCACGATCGCGGCGGCGGCGCTCGGCGGGGCGCGCTTCCCGCGCTGGTTCATGTTCGCGGCGCAGGTGGTCTACACGCTCGGGCTGGTCTTCGCGTACTGGCTGCTGTCGCAGTCGATGTACGTCATCGGCGCGCTTTGCCCGTGGTGCCTGCTGGTGACCGTCTCGACGACGCTGGTGTGGTCCACGCTGACGCACGTGAACATCCGCGACGGCAACCTGTTCCTGCCCCGCAGGGCGCAGGGGGCGCTGCGCCGGGCCGTCGCCGCCGACCTCGACGCGCTGGCCGTGACGATCTGGCTGCTCGCGCTCGCGCTGCTGATCGTGCTGAGGTACGGGCCCGCCCTGTTCGCCTGATCGGGCTCGGCTACGCTGGTTCGCGGTCGATCACATGGGGGTGGCGGTGGACCAGTTCGTGCTGCTCATGCTGGTGTTGCTGGGCGCGCTGGTCACCGTCCCGCTCGGCGACCGGCTGGGCCTGCCCGCCCCCGTGCTGATGACCCTGCTCGGCATCCTCATGGCGATCCTGCCCTTCGTGCCCAACGTGAACGTGCCGCCCGGCATCGTCCTGCCCCTGCTGCTGCCGCCGCTGCTGTACGCGGCCTCGCGGGGCACGTCGTGGCGGCAGTTCGCGGCCCAGTGGCGGCCGATCTTCCTGCTGGCCGTGGCGCTGGTGTTCGTGACGACGGCGGCGGTGGCGGCGGTGGCGCACGCGCTCGTGCCGGGCCTGCCGCTGGCCGCCGCCGTGGCGCTCGGGGCGCTGGTCGCGCCGCCCGATCCGGTGGCCGCGACGGCGGTGGCCGGCCGGCTCGGGCTGCCCCGGCGCATGGTGGCGCTGCTGGAGGGCGAGGGCCTGTTCAACGACGTGACCGCGATCGTGCTCTACCACGTGGCGATCGCGGCCGCGGTGACCGGCACCTTCTCCTGGCCGGGGGCGCTGGCGGAGTTCGCGCTGTCGGCGGTGGTGGCCGTGCTGGTGGGGCTCGGGCTCGGCTGGCTGAGCTCGAAGCTGATGGACCTGCTCGGCGACGCCACGCTGCAGGTGGGGTTGTCGCTGCTGGTGCCGTTCGTCAGCTACGCCCTGGCCGACGAGCTGCACGGGTCCGGCGTCCTGGCCGTGCTGACCAGCGCCTTCTACCTCGCCGACCGCACCCTCGACGCCGACGACGTGATGGGCAGGTTCGCCGCCCGTACGTTCTGGCAGGTCGTGGAGACGCTGGTGACGGGCGTGGCGTTCGGGCTGATCGGGCTGGAGCTGCACGCCGTGCTCGGCATCGAGGCGGACCGGCTCGGCCCGCTGCTGGGCTGGAGCGCGGCCGTCGTGGCGGCCGTGGTGCTGGTCCGGCTGCTGTGGCTGCTGCCGGCGGCCTGGGTGGCCAAGAAGACGGAAGGGCGGCGGCACGAGGACAGCGAGATCCCGCTGAGCTGGCGCGAGACCCTGGTGATGTGGTGGGCGGGCATGCGCGGGGTGGCGTCGGTGGCGCTCGCGCTGGCCATCCCGCTCACGCTGGCCGACGGCTCGCCGTTCCCGGAGCGGTCGGCGCTGGTGTTCATCGCGTTCGCGGTCATCCTGGTGACGCTCGTCGTGCAGGGGCTGACGCTGCCGTGGCTGGTGTCGCGGCTCGGCGTCCAGTCCGACACCGCGGCCGAGCGGGAGCTGGAGAAACGGCTGGCGCTCGCCGCGGCCAAGGCGGCCAAGCGGCGGCTGCGGGAGATCGACGAGGCCGAGGACCTTCCCGAGGACGTGCTGGAGCTGCTCAACCGGCGCATGCTGGGGTTCGGGCCGCGGATCAGCCCGGAGGCGGGCGAGGAGGAGCGGCGGGAGGCGTACGAGGCGCGGGCCCGGCGCGTCCGGCTCGTCCGGCGGGTGCAGGGCGAGATGTTGTCGGCCGCCCGCCAGGAGGTGCTGGAGGCCCGCCGCGACCCGCGCGCCGACCCGGCCGTGGTGTCGCGGGTGCTGCGCCGGCTCGACGTCTGGAGCCTGCGTTAGGCGTGACCGAGTGTCACCGGCCGTTCCGAAGGGTAGTCAATCTTCATGTTGCGCATCGGCACCTGGAGGTCGGCCGGCACCGCCGACCTCGTCGCCTGCGGGTGGCGCGACAGCGGCCCCGGCCCGTCGGAGCCGGGCATCAAGCTCATCTTCTCGGTCGGCGGCCAGGTGCCGCACTTCCCGGGGCTGCGCGCCGGCACCCGGGTCGCCCGGGGCGCCGAGGAGATCGCCGGGCAGCTCTTCCGCGGCATGGACGTCGTGCTCATCGAGCCGGGCTCCTGCCCGGCCGCGCCGGTGATGGCGGCCGGGATGTGGCACTACGGCTGGACCGGCGACGACCTCGGCGCCCTCGCCGGGGCGGCGGTGGCGGGGCTGGCGCTGGCCGCGCAGCCGGGCCCGTGCGCGGTCGAGATCGGCCGCGACGGCCGCAGCTCGCTCGACGGGCACGTGACGGCCGCGGCGGTGCGGGCGTCGCTCGCCGACCGTTTCGCCGGCGGCCGTTACCGCACGCCGCAGGTGACGGTGCCGCTCGACGCGGTCCGTCTCAGCCAGGAGGCCCCGCGCCGGGTCCGCATCGCGCCCATGGCGTAACGTCGCCATGAAAGCCCAGGTGGGCTGATCCGCGCGGGAAGGGGCGGCTGCGGGTGTTCGAGGTCAGGGAGCTGCGGGAGATCGCGGAGTTCGAGCAGGTGGACGCGCTGTTCGAGGCCATCTGGCGGTTCGGGCCCGCGGCTCCGCCCGTCACGGTCGAGCTGATGCGGGCGCTGACGCACGCCGGCGGGTACGCCGCCGGCGCGTTCGACGGCGAGCGACTGGTGGGGGCGTCGGTCGGGTTCCTCGCGTCAGGAGCCGCGCTGCACTCGCACGTCACCGGCACCGTCGTGCCCGGCGCGGGGCACGCGCTCAAGCTGCACCAGCGGCGCTGGGCCGGGGAGCACGGGCTGGAGCGGGTCACCTGGACCTACGACCCCCTCGTACGCCGCAACGCCCACTTCAACCTGGCCAAGCTGGGAGCGCGGCCGATCGCTTACCTGCCGGACTTCTACGGCGTCATGGCCGACGCGATCAACCGCGGCGACGAGTCTGACCGGCTGCTGACCGAGTGGCCGGTCGCGGAGTCCGCTCCCCCGGCCCGCGACCGGGCGGACGCCGTGGTGGCGCTGGCCGACGAGGGCGGGCGGCCCGTCACCGGGTCCGCGGACGCCGATACGGTGCTGGTGGCGGTGCCGGCCGACATCGAGCGGCTGCGCGGCGCCGACCCGGGCGCGGCCAAGTCCTGGCGGCACGCGGTGCGCGACGTGCTCGGCGGGCTCATGGCCGAGGGCCGCGCCGTGACCGGGTTCCGCGGCAGGACCTACTACGTTGTGGAGAGAGCGTGAAGATCACTGGAGTCGAGCTGCGGCGCATCGCGATGCCGCTGGTGGCGCCGTTCCGTACCTCGTTCGGCACCGAGACCTCCCGCGACGTCCTGCTGGTGCGGGTCGTGACGCCGGAGGCCGAGGGCTGGGGCGAGTGCGTGGCCATGTCCGAGCCGCTCTACTCCCCCGAGTACGTCGACGGCGCCGCCGACGTGATCCGCCGCTTCCTGCTGCCCGCCCTGCCGGCGAACGTGGACGCAGGCGCCGTCGGCCGCGCCCTCCACCCGGTCAAGGGGCACCGCATGGCCAAGGCGGCCCTGGAGACCGCCGTCCTCGACGCGCAGCTCAGGGCGTCGGGCGAGTCGTTCGCCGGGTTCCTCGGCGCCGCGCGCACGCGGGTGCCGTGCGGGGTGTCGGTCGGCATCATGGACACGGTCCCGCGGCTCCTCGACGCCGTCGCGGGCTACCTGGACGAGGGATACGTCCGGATCAAGCTGAAGATCGAGCCCGGCTGGGACGTCGAGCCGGTGCGAGCGGTGCGCGAGCGCTTCGGCGACGACGTGCTGCTCCAGGTCGACGCCAACGCCGCCTACACCCTGGCCGACGCGCCCCGCCTGGCCAAGCTGGACGCCTTCGACCTGCTGCTCATCGAGCAGCCCCTCGCCAACGACGACCTGGTGCAGCACGCCAGGCTGGCCCGCCGGCTGCGTACGCCGATCTGCCTGGACGAGTCGATCGAGTCGGCCGAGCACGCCGCCGCCGCGATCGAGCTCGGCTCGTGCTCGATCGTCAACATCAAGCCCGGCCGGCTCGGCGGCTACCTGGAGGCGCGGCGGGTGCACGACCTGTGCCGGGCGCACGGGGTCGCGGTGTGGTGCGGCGGCATGCTGGAGACCGGCCTCGGCCGGGCGGCGAACGTGGCGCTCGCCGCGCTGCCGGGCTTCACGCTGCCGGGCGACACCTCCGGGTCGCGGCGCTACTTCGCGACCGACGTGACCGAGCCGTTCGAGCTGGTGGACGGGCACCTGGAGGTGCCGGCCGGGCCGGGGCTCGGCGTCGAGCCGCTGCCGGAGGTGCTGAAGGAGGTCACCACCTCCACCGAGTGGATCGCCCTCTGATCGCTCACGCCGTCCTGGGGGTGGCGCGGGCGCCGAGATGCACGTACGGGGAGCCGTCCGGCAGCTCGTAGAAGACGGCGGAGGCCCAGGCGGGGCCACCGCCCGGCCGGCCGACGAAGGTGACCTCGTCCACCGCCACCAGGTCGTACTCGACGGGCTCCGACAGGTCGGCCAGCGGGCCGGTGTTCTCGCCGCGCAGCCGCAGGCCGCCGTCGCGGGCGGTCACCGTCAGGCGGGCGCCGGTCCGCTCGTACACGCCGGCGTGGCGGGCCGCGTCGACCTCGACCGGCGTGGCGGGTGGTTCGAGCTCGGGCGGCACCGTCAGCCCGTCGAGCCGCTCGAACAGCTCCGTCGCCACGGCCCGGGTGAAGGCGCCGGAGTGGCCGCCGTTGGCGGTGACGCACACGACCGTGCCGGTGCCGGGGACGGCCCAGAGCATGGCGTGCTGGCCGATCGTGTTGCCGCCGTGGGAGATCACCCGGTGGCCGTCCCACTCGTCGAGGATCCAGCCGATCCCCCACTGCGGGCCCAGCGTGTGGGGGTTCGGGACGTCCACCTGCGGCTCCCACATCGCGGCCGGGTCGGCGAGCAGGCCGCCCTCCAGGTGGGCGCGGGCGAAGGCGACGACGTCGGCGGGGCGGGCGCAGATGAGCCCGGCCGGTCCCATCGCCCGCATCAGGCCCCAGCGCGGGGCGGGCGCGCCGCCGTCGAGATGGCCGGTCGCGGCGCGGAAGCGGAGCACGTCCTCGGGCAGCGTCCAGGTGTGGGTGAGGCCGAGCGGTCCGGCGAGCTCCTCCCTCACCAGGTCGTCCCAGAGCTTGCCGGTCAGCCGCTCCAGCATCCGGCCGGCGATCACGAACCCGGAGTTGCAGTAGGACTGGGTGACGCCGAGCGGATGGTTCTGGGCCAGGCCGGCGCAGGCTTCGACGTATCTCGCCACGCAGTCGTCGCCGCGGCCGGTGTCGAGGAACAGGTCGCCGTCGATGCCGCTGGTGTGGGTGAGCAGGTGGCGGACGGTGACCGCCCTGCTGACCTCCTCGTCGGCCACCCGGAAGTCCGGCAGCACCTCGCGCACCGGGGTGTCCAGGGTGAGCCGGCCGCGCTCGGCCTGCAGCATGAGCAGGGTCGCGGTCCACACCTTGGTGATCGAGCCGATCTGGAAGAGCGAGTCCGGGGTCGCCTCGACGCCGGTGGCGGCGTTGAGTGTGCCGGCCGCCAGCTCGGTCAGCTCGCCGCGGTGCAGGTAGGCCAGCGCGGAGCCGGGCACCTCGTACGCGGCGATCAGCTCGGCGAGCCGTCCGTGGTCCATGACGTCGGCCACGCGGGGGTCCTCTCCTCGGGGGAATAATGCGTTGCGGTCGCGTGCTGATGATCGCACCATGGACCTCATGTTCCCGCACGTTCGCCCCGCGACGCCCGCACTGCCGGGCGCGCGCGAGCGTGCCCGCGGCGGCCTGGAGCGCTGACCTCTTCCCGTGAGTCCGAGGTGACCCGGCGGGGGGAGGTCGTCAGCCCCTTGGACGGGTCACACACCACACCGGGCAGTCGAGGAAGGAACCATGGCCAAGCAGGCCTACGTACGCAACAAGCCGCATCTCAACATCGGCACGATGGGGCACGTCGACCACGGCAAGACCACGCTGACTGCGGCCATCACGAAGGTGCTGGCCGAGCGCGGGCAGGCGACCTACACGCCGTTCGAGCGGATCGACCGCACCCCGGAGGAGGCCTCCAGGGGCATCACGATCAACATCTCGCACGTCGAGTACGAGACCGGCACCCGCCACTACGCCCACGTGGACATGCCGGGCCACGCCGACTACGTGAAGAACATGATCACGGGGGCGGCGCAGCTCGACGGCGCGATCCTCGTCGTGTCCGCGCACGACGGCATCATGCCGCAGACCCGCGAGCACGTGCTGCTGGCCCGCCGGGTCGGCGTCGAGCACCTGGTCGTGGCCGTCAACAAGGCCGACGGCGCCGACCCGGAGCTCATCGACCTGGTCGAGCTGGAGCTGCAGGACCTGCTGGCCGCGCACGGCTACCGTGACGTGCCGATGGTCCGGGTGTCCGGGCTGCGGGCGCTGGAGGGCGACCCGGTCTGGACCGCGTCCGTGGAGGCGCTGCTCCGGGCCGTGGACGAGCACATCCCCGTGCCGGTCCGGTACGTCGACGCGCCGTTCCTCATGCCGGTCGAGAACGTGCTGACGGTCACCGGCCGCGGCACGGTCGTCACCGGCGCCGTCGAGCGCGGCTCGGTGCGGGTCGGCGACCAGGTCGAGGCCGTCGGGTTCGGTGACGGGTTCACGGCGGTCGTGACGGGCGTCGAGACGTTCGGCAAGACGATGGAGCGGGGCGAGGCCGGCGACAACGCGGCCGTGCTGCTGCGCGGCGTCCGCCGCGAGCAGGTGCGGCGCGGCATGGTGCTGGCCGAGCCGGGCAGCCAGCGCGAGCGCACGTCGTTCCGTGCCCGCGTCTACCTCCTGACGCCGGAGGAGGGCGGGCGGCGGCGGCCGATCGCCTCCGGCTACCGGCCGCAGTTCTACCTGCGGACCACGGACGTGCCTTGCGAGCTGCTCCTGGACGGGCCGGCCGAGCCGGGCGAGACCGTCGAGGTCGCGGTCGAGCTGGGCCGGCCGGTCGCGCTGGAGCCGGGGCTCGGGTTCGCCGTCCGCGAGGGCGGGCTGACTGTCGGCGCGGGCACGATCCTCGCCGTCTGACTCCCGCCGGGTCCCGGGGGCCGGGTCCCGCCGTTCAAGGCGGGGCCCGGCCCCTTCGCCGGTTCAGGCCGGGGTGAAGCGGAGCGTGAACGTCGCGGGGCGGGCGTACAGGTCGTAGCGCGGCAGCGGGCCGGGGCCGCAGGTGGCCGTGCCGATGCCCTGGTGGGCGAGGTCCAGGTGCAGGTGGACGCGGTCGCCTGGCGTCAAGTCGGGGCGGTGCCGGGCGGCGGCCAGCTCGGCGGTGCTCCAGCGGCGGGCGGTCAGCCCGAGGACCGGCTCGCCGGAGACGCGGAACGGGCCGAGGTCGGCCCAGCGGACCTCGGCGCGGTGGCCGTTCTCCTGCGGGCGGACGTACGGGGTCTGCAGCTCCTCGACCGTGGCGCTCCAGCGGCCGACGCGGGCGGCGAGACCGGTGTCGGGGTACGCCTCGCCGGGGCCGCGGCCGAACCAGGTGATCCGGTCCACGGCCGCGCCGGGCAGGGTCATGCTGAGCCCTAGGCGCGGGATCGGGTCGCTCCAGTCGCCCTCGGGCTCGACGTCCACGCGCAGCAGCAGCGCGCCGCCGGCGGCGGTCCACCGGTAGGTCGCCCGCATCCCGAGGTCGCCGGCGGCGGGGGCGACGCGGGTGCGTACGGTCAGCGTGTCGCCGTCCCGCTCGACGGCGTCCGTACGGTGGGTGAGGCGGTGCAGGCCCAGGGCCCGCCAGCGGGCTTCGAGGCCGCTGTAGCGGTCGTTGTCGGTGGGCGCCCGCCACAGGTCGAGCCGCGGCCCCTCCACCTCCACCCCGAACAGCCGCGTCAGCCGCCCGCCCGCGAACACGGTCCCCGGGAGGTCGGAGGCCGCGTCCGCCGGCGCGGGCGTCTCCGAGGGGAGGCGGGTCTGGGACCAGGCGACCTCGTGGCCCGCGGGGGCCCAGGGCTGGTCGGTGGCGAGCAGGGCGCGGACGGTCAGCCACCGCTCCCCCGGTCCCGCCGGCGCGCCGGGCAGCCGCACCTCGCCGCCGTCCGGCGGCACCTCCAGCGGGTGCTCGGCGACGGCCTCCCCCTCCACTTCAACGGTGGCGGTGAACCGCAGGTGGGACAGGTCGCGGAAGCCGTGGCCGTTGACGACCCGCGCAACCCCGCCCTCGAAAGTGATCCTGACCGGCTCGAACGCCTTCTTCAGGTCGAGCAGCCCCGGCGAGGGCGTACGGTCGGGGAAGACCAGCCCGTCGATGACGAAGTTGCCGTCGTGCAGCGGCTCGCCGAAGTCGCCTCCGTAGGCGTAGCCGTGGGCGGGATGCTCGAGCCCGTGGTCGATCCACTCCCAGACGAACCCGCCCGCGAGCCGCGGGTAGCGCTCGAACAGCTCCTGGTACTCGGCCAGCCCGCCGGGCCCGTTGCCCATGGCGTGGGCGTACTCGCACTGCAGGAACGGCATCGCGCGCCGCCGCGCGTCCAGCTCCGGATCGTCGAGCGGGTCCTCCTCGCCCCGGCCGATGGCCTCGACCTCGGCGTGGGAGGCGTACATGCGGGAGTACACGTCGGTGTGGGCGCACGAGCGGTCGCCCTCGTAGTGGAGGGGCCTGGACGGGTCGCGCTCGCGCGTCCAGCCGGCCATGACGCCGAGGTTGCGGCCGACGCCGGCCTCGTTGCCGAGCGACCACATGACGACGCTCGGGTGGTTCTTGTCCCGCTCGACCATGCGGCGCATGCGGTCGAGCAGGGCGGCCTCGTAGCGGGGGTCGTCGGTGGGGTTGCCGCGCCAGCCGATGCGTTCGAAGCCGTGCGTCTCGAGGTCGCACTCGTCGATCACCCACAGGCCCAGCTCGTCGCACAGGTCGAGGAAGGCGGGGTGGGGCGGGTAGTGGCTGGTGCGGACGGCGTTGACGTTGTGCCGTTTCATCAGCAGCACGTCCTCGCGCATGGTCTCGCGGGTGACGGCGCGGCCCCGCCGGGGGTCGAACTCGTGCCGGTTGACGCCCTTGAGCAGCAGCGGGCGGCCGTTGGCGAGGAGCACGCCGTCCTCGATGGAGACGGTGCGGAAGCCGACGCGCAGCCGTACGGTCTCCTCGGGGAAGGTGACGGTCGCGTCGTACAGGCGCGGGGTCTCGGCCGTCCACGGCTCGGCCTCGACCTGGACCTCGACGCCCGGCTCCAGCCCGGAGACGCCGAGCTCGGGCAGGTCGAGCCGGCCGCCGGGCCCCTCGAAGCTGAGCCGGCCGTCGTGCGTGGCGTGCACGAACACGTCGGCCGCCGAGCAGGTGAGCGTGACCTCGCGGAAGATGCCGGGCAGCCACCACATGTCCTGGTCCTCCAGGTAGCTGGCGGCCGACCACTGGTGCACCCGCACGGCCAGCACGTTGCGGCCGGGACGCAGCCACGGGCCCGCGTCGAACTCGGCGGGCAGCCGGCTGCCGGTCCAGAAGCCCAGCTCGTGCCCGTTGAGCCAGACCCGGGCGAAGGAGTCGGCCCCCTCGAACCGCAGCCGGCCGCCGCTCCAGCCCTCGGGCAGGTCGAAGACGCGGCGGTGGTCGCCGGTGGGGTTCTCGTCCGGCACGTACGGCGGATCGACGGGGAACGGGTAGACGACGTTGGTGTACGCCGGGGCGCCGTGGCCGTGCAGCGGCCAGTGCGACGGCACGGGCAGCTCGGCCCAGCCGGAGTCGTCGTAGCCGGGGTCGGCGAAGTCCTCGGGCACGTCGGCCGCGGGCGACAGGCGGAAGCGCCACATGCCGTTGAGGTCGAGGGAGGGGGCGTCGGAGCGGAGGGCCGCGCGGGGCGCGAGCAGCCCGGAACCGGGGGCGAAAGTCACGAGTTCCATCGACGCGAGCCTAGAACGTCACGGACGTTTCGGGCAGTCGCCGATTTCATGGGGTGAGCCCCCGCCCGGAGGCGGGGGCTCGGTGGAACGGGGACCGTCGCGTCAGGCGGCGGCCCTGGCGGTCAGGGACACCGTGGCCTGGCGGGTGACGCCGTTGACCGTGACGGCGACCGTCACCTGCCCCTTGCGCAGCGCGGTCAGCGTCCCGGTGGCCGGGTCGAGGACGGCGACGTGCCACGGCTTGGCCGCGCCGCGCGCCCCGACGTGCAGGTTCGGCGAGCCGGACCACGACGCCGACGCCGGGTAGGCGGCGGGCACGGTCCGCGTCCCCTGCTTGACCACGGCGCTCACCTGCGCGGGCGTGCCGACCGCGACGCTGCCGGGCGCGGTGAGGATGAGCTCGTCCACGTGCGGCCGGACCTGCGTGCCGATCCAGCCGGGCGCGTCCACGAACCAGTTGCGCCGCACGTGCTCGGCCTCGGCCCGGGTGACCGGGTCGACGCCCCACAGCGACCAGCCGGTGAACCCGCCGTCGTCGGCGGCGGTGGCGGGGTTCTTGCCGGAGTTGCCGTTGATGAAGTACGGGACCGCGTCCACGTGCGAGGCGTGGAAGGTGCCCACGTGCGCCCCGATGTAGGCGGCGCCCTTGCCGGTCTCGCGCTGGAAGTCGGCGAGCCAGCCCTCGACCAGCGCGGCCTCCTTGCGGTCGCCGAGCTGGCTGCCCTTGCCGGGCGTGGGGTCGCGCGGCGGCACGTGGAACAGCACCGCGACCGAGCCGACGGAGCCGTCCTTCGCGGCCTTGTCCAGCTCGGCGCGGAGCGCCGCGACCTGGTCGTAGCCGCCGCCCCGCAGGGTGAGCCTGGAGGTGTCCAGCGTGATGAACCGGGTGCCCTTGTGGTCGAACGTCCGGTACGTCACCCCGAACGCGTTCCTGAAGTTGGCGATGTCGCCGCCCATGACCTCGTGGTTGCCGGGGACGTAGTAGTAGGGCAGCTCGCCGCCCAGCTCCTCGTCCAGCACCCGCTTGGCCAGCGCGAAGTCGTCCGGCGAGGCCTCGTCCACCAGGTCGCCGTTGATGACGAGGAAGTCCGGCCGGGCGGCCTTGATCTCGCGCAGCGTGCGGCGGGCGTTCCTGACGATGTCGCTGTCGGGGTCCCTGGCGACGAACTGCGCGTCGGACATGACCGCGAAGCGCCACGGCATCTCCGCCACCGACGCCTTGACCACGGGGTCGGCGATCCTGGGCGCGGGCGGGGCGGTCACGGTCGGCGGCACCTTGGCGACGAGCCCGTCGATGAGGATCTCGTTGTTGTACTTGGCGTCCGCCTTGGTCTCGGCGACGTAGAAGCGCCTCAGCTTGAGCGGGTAGTTGACGCCCGCGGGCACGGCGAACTCGACGTACTGCCAGCCGGTCCACGTCATGTAAGGCCCGCGCAGGATCTGCGACTGCCCGAGCGCGTCGTAGAACTCCAGGCTCGGCCACTCGCCCTTGCCGGTGGAGTGGATCCACAGGCCGAACGCCTGGGGCTGCCCGTCCACCACGAGCTGCTGCGGCGGGCTGGCGTAGGCGGCGCGGGTGGCGGTGGAGGTGGTGAAGTCGTAGGACAGCTTCAGCGCGTTCCCGCTCCGCCCGGGGGCGGCCGACAGCGAGCCGGTGGCGCGAGCCGCGGCGAACGTCCACGAGGCCGCGTCCTCGAAGTCGGCGACCGGCTTCTCCTCGAACCCGACGGTCACCGGCACGGCGGTGGTGATCTTGCCGACCTTGGCGGTGATCAGGCCGGAGCCGGTGGTCTTCTTCGCCTTGACGGTGAAGAAGCCGTGCTCGGCCGGGGTGACCTCCAGCAGGGCGCGGTCGTAGTCGAGGGTGAGGTCGGCGGGCTCGACGGGGGCGGAGTTGCCGTTGCGGTCGTAGCCGACGACGCCGAACGTGGCGCTGCCGTCGGCGCCGGAGATGCCGAGCCGGTCGGCGGTGGCGCCGAGCCGTTCCAGCGGCTGGAGCACGGTCAGCTCGATGGTGCCCTTGGCGGCGCCGCGCGAGGCGGTGACGGTGGTCTGGCCGGGCACGAGGGCGTGGAACGTGCCGTCGCGTACGACGCCGTGCACGGCGGGCTGGGCCCGCCAGGACGGGGCGCCGGCGGCGGGGCCGTAGGTCTCGTCGTAGCCGGCGGCGGTGAGCTTCCTGGTGAGACCGGGGAAGACCCGGTCGGGGCGGCCGCCCGCGACGGGGCCGACGCCGGGCGCCTTGGCCGGGTCGCTCGCGGTCTCCAGCCAGAAGCCCTTGAGCTTGCCGCTGCCCTCGGGCGCGTACAGGGCCAGGCCGTTCGGCACGTGCCGCTCGCCGCCGTCGGACGGGCTGTTCTCGACCTGCACCGCGGCCGAGCCCGGCTCGCGGGCGAGCAGGGTGGAGGAGCCGCCGCCGTCGAGGTTGAGCGCGTTCGCGGCGCCGAGGTCGGCCATCATGGCGGCCAGCTCGTTGAGCGTGACGCCGCGGCTGTCGGCCTGCCGGCCGTCCACGGTGAGCAGGTGCATCGTGCGGCCGTCGGCGGAGAAGCCGACGGCGGTGCGCGGGTGGGCGGCCGGGTCGGTGCTGTTCTGCACGACGCCGTCCTTGAGCAGCACCCAGTTGCCGCCGACGGCGGCCTGGACGGCGCCGCCGTCGTCCGGCTTGGGCCGGTACGTGACGTCCACGCGGTCGCCCGCCTTGAGCGCGGCCACGGCGGCGGCCCCCGCGTCGCGGCCGAGCAGGACGGTGGTGCCGGCGGGGATCGGCCCGGCGCCGGCGGCGTTCCTTACCTCGGTGACGACGCCGTCCACCAGGACGGCCTCGGCGACGGCGGTGGCGCCCTCGACGGCGCGGGCCCGCGTGTAGGAGCCCCACAGCGGCGTGAACAGCCCGGTCCCGTCGCGCTGCACGATCTGGTTGAACTGGGTGAGCTTGATCGGCGTGCCGCCGGCGGGGGTCGCGGTGCCCTCGAAGTACATCTTCAGCACGCGGCCGACGCCCTCGCCGGTGACGGCGACGGCGTTCTCGTGCCCGGCGACGGGCGACTGGACGAGCGTGCCGTTCTGGACGCCGATGCCCTGGGCTGCGCCGGAGTTGTTGATGTCGAAGAAGTCGCCGTTGACGGCGGCGACGGCGCGGCTGCGGCCGGCGGGGCCGGACAGCGGCTCGGTCTTGGTCACCTCGCCGGAGAAGACGTAGTCGGCCCGGTTGCCGCCGCTGCCGCCGCCGAGCTCGGCGGTGAGGGCGTCGGCGCGCAGCCAGCCGAGCTCGTCGTAGGTGTCGAACGAGGTGAGCGAGATGCCGGGCGCGACCGGCCGGGTGCGCTTGGCGGTCTCGAGCCGCCGCTGCCCCGCGGCGGCGCGGGACAGCAGCGTGGACGGCGGCGGGTAGGACGACGCCTGGAGGGCGTCCTCTGCGGGGGGTGCGGGTTCGGCCTGCGCGGGCGCGGAGGTCAGGGCCAGGGGGCCTAACACGAGCGCGGCGGCGGCCAGCATTCGGAGGGTCTGCACGACCGAACTCAATCGCTCGCGGTTATAACTTTCAAGACCGAAGGGTGAACTAAAAGAAAATTTCAGATCTTGGGAGGTCCGCTCAGGCGGGCGCCTTGATCCGGACCAGCCGGTCGAAGGCCGCGTCGTAGGAGGGTTCGAGCCAGTAGTCGGAGTGCCGGCGGGCCTCCGGCAGCGGCTCGCCGAGCGCGGGCCGGCGCGGGTCCCAGCAGTGGCGGTCCACCGGATCGTCGCTGACCGGGCCGTGGGAGACGACGGCGATCGGGTCGAGCCGCCGAAAGACCGGGCCGCCGATGGGGTCGCTCAGCCGGAAGAGGTTGTGCCAGGGCACCGCGGCCCGGACCGCCGCCAGCCCCTCGCCGCCGAACCAGGCGGGGAAGAAGGCCGAGTACAGGCGGCGCAGCGGCGAACCGTGGGTGAGCAGCGCGACCCGCCGCCGCAGCTCGGGCCTGAGCTGCAGCACCAGCGCGGCGGCGATGACGCTGCCCTGACTGTGGCCGGAGATGATCACCTGGTCCTGGTCGGTGCGGGCCAGCCGGCCCACCCGCGCCGCCAGCTCGGGGACGACCCGCTCGGCATAGCAGGGCGGGGCCAGCGGGTGAACGGCACGCGGCCAGAAGGTCGCGACGTCCCACAGGATGCCGACCGTCCTGCGCAGCCGGCCGTCGCGGTAGGCGCGCCGCCCGACCATCACCAGCCCCGCCGCGACGGCGACCAGCGCCCAGCTCCCGGCCGACGACAGGGCCCCGGCGAGGCCGCCCACCGGCGTGATCAGCCCGAGCCGGCCGGCCGCGGTCGCCGCCGCGACCCCGGCCACCCCGACGCCGGTCAGCACGCCCAGCACGAGCCCGGCGCGGTCGGTGAGCGCGGCGCAGCTCCAGACGGCGGCCACGGCCGGCGCGTTGCGCTCGCCGTAGTAGTGGGCCAGCCGCGGCGCCAGCCGGGCGCTCCCGGTGCGGCCGGCCCGCCACAGGACGGCGGCGACGGCGAGCGCGCCGAGCGCGAACAGCGGCACCAGGGCGGCCCGCCACCAGATCGTGTCGTCGAGGAAGAGCGTGCCCGGCAGCGGGTCGGGCGCGGCGAGCGCGGCGGGCTCGCCGAGGTAGTCGGCGGTCGAGAACAGCAGGCCGAGCGCGAGGACGTTCGCGCTGCCCGCGGCGAGCATGAGGGCGACCCAGGCGCCCAGCCCGCCGAGCGCGCGCCGCTCGACGGGGTCGTGGCCGCGCGGCCGGTCCATGACGGCGAGCGCGCCGACGGCGACCAGCAGGACCAGGCCGAGCCCGAGGACGAGCGCCTGCTGGAACGCGCCGGCGCCGACGCCGGGGAGCTGCCGCCCGGCCGCGCCCGGCCCCAGCCCTGCCAGGGCCGCGCAGCCGGTGGCGGCCAGCGTCAGCGCGGCGGCCGCCCGCAGCCCCTGGCACGACCAGGTGAGCCAGGCCGGCGCGGCGGCGCCGGTGTGCGGGTCGAGACGGCGGGCGATCGACGGCAGCACGGCCAGCACCGCGGCGGCGACCTGGACGGCGGCGTTGGCGACGGTCAGCGCGAGCCCGGCCCGGGTGGCGGCGAACGGCCCGGCCACCGCGAGCCCGACCGAGGCGGCCGCGAAGGAGACGTGCACCACGCGCAGCCGCCACACGGGCGCGCCGCCGTGCCAGAGGCGCGGCCGGGCCAGGAGGACCGGGGAGTGCGGCCCGCCGGGCGGGACGACGGTCTGCTCGTCGCGCCGCCAGGTGCGCCGCCCGAGCCACCACAGCAGCCCGACGACCAGCAGCGGCGCGAGCGCGGCGACGGCCAGCCGCCGCGACGGCTCCCCCGCCTGCGTCTCGGCCAGCCAGCGCGCGAAGGCGGGCGCGCCGTCGAGGGTGCAGGCGCGGCCGGGCGCGGTGCACTGCCAGCCGAACAGGTCGACGCTCGCCCGGGTGACCGCGCCGACCAGCGTGCCGGTCAGCAGCAGCGCGAACAGCCGCAGCACGGCCTCGGCCAGGTGGCGCAGCCACCTGCCGCGCGGCGGCCTGGGCAGCATGAAGTAGGCCAGGTTGACCAGCGAGAACGGCAGCAGCGGCAGCCACAGGGCGAGCGCCCGGCCGCCGGAGGTGAGCCCGCCCCAGGCGTAGGCCTCCCGGCGGCGCACGCCGGGCACGTCGGCGTCGCCGCCGGCCGGGCGGCCCTCGGGCCACCAGCGGCGGTAGAAGCCCGTGACGCCGTCGCCGGCCACCCGCCAGGGGTGCGGGTGGTGCAGGGTGGTCTGCGGCGGCGTGCCGTGCACGCCGTGCACGCGCAGCTCGGTGAGACCGCCGCAGGTGTCGTCGAGGAAGCCGTCCATGGCACCAGCATCCTGTACTGGCGCTTTCACGTACAGTGACTATTCCATGACGTTATGCAAGGAGGCTTTACGACTTCGTGGCGCCGGCCGTGAGACCGGTGACGAGGTGCCGCTGCACCAGCAGGAAGACCGCGCCGGCCGGGATGGCGATGAGCACCGCCGAGGCGGTCATCAGCCCCCAGTCCGACCAGTGCTGGCCGACGAACTGCTGCAGGCCCACGCCGAGCGTGCGCTTGTCCTCCTGCGACATGAACACCGTGGCGTAGCCGACCTCGCCCCAGGCGGTCATGAAGCAGTAGAACGCGGTCACCGCGATGCCGGGCCTGGCGAGCGGCAGCACCACCCGGCGGAACACCCCGAACGGCGTCAGCCCGTCCACCAGCCCCGCCTGGTCGATCTCGATCGGGACGGTGTCGAAGTAGCTCTTCATCATCCAGGCGCAGAACGGCACCGCGATCGTCATGTACGCGATGACCAGCCCCGGGATCTGGTTGAGCAGCCCGAGCCCGGCCATCAGGTTGTACAGCGGGACGATGAGGATGGCGACGGGGAACATCTGGGTGACCAGCAGCAGCCACATCACGCCCCGGTGGCCGGGGAAGCGGAAGCGGCTGACGGCGTAGCCGGTGGTGGCGGCCAGGAGGACGCCGGCCACCATGGTGAGGCCGGCGGTCAGCACGCTGTTGAGCAGCCAGCGCGGGAACTCGGTCGCGGTCAGCACGCGGGCGTAGTTGTCCAGCGAGGAGTCGTCGAACAGGCGCAGCTCGCTCGACAGCCAGCCGTCGCGCGGCTTCAGCGAGGTCAGCACCAGCCACACGACGGGGAACAGGCTGATCGCCACCGCGATCAGCAGGCCCGCGTGCAGGCCGATCGAGGCGAGGGCGCCGCGCTCGCCGCGCGGCCGGCCCCCGGATCGGTACGTGGTCACCAGGGATCTCCTTGCGAACGCAGCGTCCTTCTGTAGCCGAGGGCGAGCACGACCAGCATGAGCAGGATGATCACGCCCCAGGCGGCCGAGCCGGAGTAGTCGCGGATCCCGGTGAACGCCTCACGGAAGGCGTAGGTGACGAGGATCTCCGTCTCGCTGCCGGGGCCGCCCCGGGTGACGAGGAAGATGATGGGGAACATGTTGAACGTCCAGATGGTCCCGAGCAGGATCACCGTGGACGACACCTGACGCAGGCCGGGCAGCGTGATCGCGCGGAAGCGCTGCCAGGGCCCGGCGCCGTCCACCTCGGCGGCCTCGTACAGCTCCGCCGGGATCGACTGCAGGCCGCCGAGCAGGGCCACCATCATGAACGGCACGCCGATCCACACGTTGACGGCGATCACCGCGACCTTCGCCGTGACCGGGTCGTCGAGCCAGCCGACCGGGCCGAGCCCGGCCAGCTTCAGCATGCCGTTGATCACGCCGTAGTCGCTGTTGTAGAGGTAGCGCCAGACGAAGGCGGCCACGAACGCCGGCACCGCCCACGGCAGGATGAGCAGCACCCGGTAGACGGACCGGAAGCGCAGCTTCCTGTTGAGCATGACGGCGAGGGCCAGGCCGACGCCGTAGTGCAGGGCGACGCAGGCGACGGTCCAGATCACCGTCCAGAGGAGCTTGTCCCAGAACAGGTCGCTGGTGAGGATGCGCAGGTAGTTGTCCAGGCCGACGAACTCGTACGTGGAGGGGATGACGTTGACGCCGATGGTGCGGCCGATGTTGGCCTCGGTGGCGTCGGTCAGCGACAGGTACACCCCGCGCGCGAGCGGCCAGCCGATCAGCACCAGCATCACGGCCAGCACCGGCGCGACCATCGCCCACGCGTACCAGTGGGTGCCGAAGGAGCGCCGCAGCCGGCCGGGCACGGCACGGCGCCGGCCGCGGGCGTCCGCGGCCGGCGCGTTCCTGGTGGAGACCGCCACGGGTCAGCTCCAGTCCTTCATGATCCCGTGGTACTGCTCGCTCACCTTCTTGAGCATGTCCGCGGGGGCCGACTTGCCGCCGACGAGGTCCTGGTAGCCCTCCAGCAGCGGCTGGAAGAGCTGGCCGCCCTCCGGGATCCACGGCCGCGGCACCGCGGTGTCCATGATCGGCTTGAACACGGCGACGTCCTGGTTGCCCTGGACGTCGGGGTCGGCGTAGGCGGAGGTACGGGTCGGCAGCAGGCTGATCTCCTTGGCGATCTTCGCCTGGGCCTTCGCCGTCGTCATGAAGCGGACGAACTCGTACGCCGCCGGGATGTTCTTCGAGCCCGCGTAGATCGCCAGGTTCCAGCCGCCGGTGGGGGCCGCGGCCTTGACCGAGCCGGCCGGCACGGGGGCGATGCCGAGGTTCGCCTTGTCCTGGAACTCCTTGCCCTGGTAGATCTCCGACAGCGCCCACGGGCCGTTGTAGATCATCGCGGCCTTGCCCTCTTTCAGGGCGGTCATGGCGTTGGCGTAGCTCTCCGTGGTCGCGGGCTTGGCGGCGGCGCCGGAGCTGATGAGGTCGGCGACGGTCTGCATGGCCTGCACGTTCGCCGGGGAGTCGACGACGATCTTCTTGTTCTGGACGTCGAGGAGGTCGCCGCCCTCGCCGTACATGAAGGGGAGCAGGAAGTAGGAGTCGACGTTGAGCGCGAGCCCCTGAGCGCCGGTCTTGGCCTTGACGTCGAGCGCGGTCTGCTTCAGCTCGGCGACGGTCTTCGGCGGCTCCTCGTGGCCGGCCTCCTTGAGCAGCCGCTTGTTGTAGATGAGCGCGAGGGTGTCGGTCACCTGGGGGACGGCGTAGGTCTTGCCGTTGTACTTGGTGCTGCTCAACGGGCCCGGCAGGAAGTCGTCCGGCTGGTCCACCGCCCGGCTGCCGTCCAGCGGCTGCAGGTAGCCGAGCGAGGCGAACTGCGAGGTCCAGGCCACCTCGGAGCGGATCACGTCGGGCGCCCCGCTGCCCGCCTGGGCGGCGGTCTGGAACTGGTTCTGCGCCTGGTCCGAAGGCACGTTCACATATTTGACCTTGATGCCGGGATAGGCGGCCTCGAACTCCTTGATGAGGGCCTGGAACGTGGGGCCCTCGCTGTCGGGCCGGGTCGTGTCCCACCAGGTCACCTCACCGGTGATCTTCGCGGGGTCGGCGGCGGAGGTCGCGGGGGCGGCCGGCTCGCCTCCGCCTCCGCTCCCGCCGCAGGCGGCGACCGCCAGCGTCAGGCTCGCAAGGACGGTCGCGGCAGGTAAGAGTCGTCGCATGTCCTTCTCCTCACAGGTGGATCGGAGGGGGAGTCAGCCGGAGGTTACGCCGACGCGCGGCGCTCGGGTAGGGGCGTCCGTCAGGATTCTGCAAGTTGTTACATCCGCTGGGCCCCACATTTCTGAAATTTCCCGAAAGATTTGCAGGAGGTGTGAGGTGGGGCGGCTGTACGGCGGGACGGGAATCGCGTAAGCAAGGCAGAGATGAAGGACCTGCTGGTGGTGCACTACCGACGCGCCGACCCCGGCGGCTGGGGGCTGCACGTGTGGGGCGACGTGGCGGAGCCGGTCGCGTGGGACGCGCCGGTCCCGCTGGCGGGCGAGGACGCCTACGGGCGCTTCGCCTGGATCCCGCTGCGGCCGGGCGCCCGCCGCGTCGGTGTGCTCCCCCACCGCGGCGACACCGCCGACGGCGGCGGGCACCTCGTGGACCCCGCGTGGAATCCCGAGATCTGGCTGGACGAGGGCCGGGACGAGGTGTTCGGCTCGCGGGCCGCCGCCGACGGGCACGCCGTCATCCACTATCGGCGGCCGGACGGCTCGTACGACGGATGGGGCCTGCACCTGTGGGGCGAGGCGGTCGCCGAACCCGCGCTCACCGACTGGGCGCGGCCCCGGCCGCCGGACGGCGTGGACTCCTTCGGGGCGTGGTGGCGGGTGCCGCTGCGCGACCCGGCCGCCGCCCTGCACTTCGTGGTGCACGCGGGGCCGGTCAAGGATCCCGGGCCCGATCAGCGGATCGTTCCGGCGGAGCAGCCGGAGGCGTACGTGGACGCCGGCTCGCCCCACCTCCACCCGACCCGGGCCGCCGCGGACGGCGTGCTCGTGCTCCACTACCGCGGGCCACACGACGACGACCGCAATGACCTCGACGGGCCGACGCTTCACCCCGCGGACGGCGCGCCCGTACGCCCCTCCGGGTGGGACTCCTTCGGTGCGATCTTCCGCGTGCCGCTGCCGCCCGCCACCCGGACCCTCCGCTACACCCTCCACCCGGACCCCGCCGCCGCCACCCCCGGCGAGTGGTGGACGGTGGAGACGGGGCTCATCGGGCATGAGGTGTGGCGGGTGGCGGGGACGGCGGGGCACATCCTGCCGCGGCCCCCTGCCCCGGACGCCGACCTGCGGCACTGCCTGGCGCACTGGATCGACCGCGAGACCGTCCTCTGGCAGACGCCCGGCTCGCTCCGCCACGCCCTGGTCTTCAGCCCCGGCGCCACCCTCGCCTTCGACGACCCCGGAGGCCCCGGCGACCCCGACGGTCACGGCGGCGCGGCGGGGGTCCTGCGGCTCTCGCCCGGCGAGCTGACCGACGAGCAGCGCCGTGCCTGGCCGCATCTGGCCGGGTACACCGCGCTCAAGGTGGACCCGCGCGACGCCGCCCTGGCCCCCGAGGCCCTGCGCGGCCAGGTGGCGGCGGTGGCCAGGGACGAGGAGGGCAGGCTGGTCGCGGCGACGGGCGTGCAGCTCCCCGGCGTCCTCGACGACCTGTACGCCGCGGCCGCCACCGCCCCGCTCGGCCCGTCCGGCCGCCTGCGCCCGCGCCTCGCCCTGTGGGCGCCCACCGCCAGGAAGGTCGAGCTGGTCCTGTACGGCAGAGGCGGGCGCACCGTCCACCGCATGCGCCGCGACGACACGACCGGCGTGTGGTCGGCGCACGGCCGGCCGTCGTGGATGGGCCGCGACTACACCTTCCTCGTCACCGTCTACTCCCCCGCCGCCGGCCGGATGGTGACCAGCGAGGTCACGGACCCGTACAGCCTGGCCACGGCCCCGGACGGGGTGCGGAGCCGCCTCGTCAGGCTCGGCGCCGCAGCCTGCAAGCCGCCCGGCTGGGACGCCCTGGCCAAGCCCGCCCCCGTGCCGCCGCACCGGGCCGTCATCTACGAGCTGCACGTACGCGACTTCTCCGCCTCCGACGCCACCGTCCCGGAGGAGCTGCGCGGCACGTACGCGGCCTTCACCCGCGACTCCGACGGGACGCGGGAGCTGCGGGCCCTCGCCGCCGACGGCGTCACCCACGTGCACCTGCTGCCGGTCTTCGACCTGGCCACGGTGCCCGAGCGCCGCGAGGACCGCGTCGAGCCGGACTGCGACCTGGCCGCCATGCCGCCCGACTCCGAGCGGCAGCAGGAGTGCGTGGCCCGCACCGCGGCCACCGACTCCTTCAACTGGGGCTACGACCCGCTGCACTACACGGTGCCGGAGGGCTCGTACGCGACCGACCCCGACGACCGGATCCGGCAGTTCCGCGCCATGGTCGCCGCGCTCAACCGGGCCGGGCTGCGCGTGGTCATGGACGTGGTCTACAACCACACGCACACGGAGTCGGTGCTCGGCCCGATCGTGCCCGGCTACTACCACCGCCTGCTCGCCGACGGTTCGGTGGCGACCTCCACCTGCTGCGCCAACACCGCACCCGAGCACCGGATGATGGGCCGGCTCGTGGTGGACTCCGTCGTCACCTGGGCCAGGCAGTACAAGATCGACGGGTTCCGGTTCGACCTCATGGGTCACCATCCGAAGGACAACATCCTGGCCGTACGCCGCGCGCTCGACGCGCTCACCCCCGAGGCCGACGGCGTGGACGGCCGTTCGATCATCCTGTACGGCGAGGGCTGGAACTTCGGCGAGGTCGCCGACGGCGCCCGCTTCCCGCAGGCCACGAAGGAGGGCATGGCCGGCACCGGCGTCGCCACGTTCGCCGACGCCCCGCGGGACGCGGTGCGGGGCGGCGGGCCGTTCGACGCCGATCCTCGGGCGCAGGGCTTCGGCTCAGGGCTGGCCGGCGCGCCCAACGGCAGCCCCGCCAACGGCGACCCCGAGCACCAGCGGGCGTGGCTGGCCCGCTGCACCGACCTCATCAGGATCGGCCTGACGGGCAGCCTGCGCGACTACGTGCTGCCGTCCGGCCTCACCGGCGGGGAGATCTGCCACAACGGCGCCCCCGCCGGGTACGCCCGCGACCCCGGCGAGAGCGTGGTGTACGTGGACGCGCACGACAACGAGACGTTGTTCGACGCGCTGGCGTACAAGCTGGCCCCGGGGACGTCCATGGCGGACCGGGTGCGCATGCAGGTGCTGTCGCTGGCCGTGCCGCTGCTGTCGCAGGGGGCGGCGTTCGTGCACGCGGGCAGCGAGCGGCTGCGCTCGAAGTCCTTCGACCGCAACTCCTACGACTCCGGCGACTGGTTCAACCGGCTGCTGTGGGACTGCTCGCTGGGCAACGGGTTCGGCGGCGGCCTGCCGCCGCGGGCCGACAACGAGGTGCGCTGGCCGTACGCCCGCCCGCTGCTGGCCGATCCGGCGCTGCGGCCGGGCTGCGAGGCGATCGGCGCGGCCCGCGCCCGGGTCGGGGAGCTGCTGCGGATCCGCTCCTCGACGCCGGCGTTCGCGCTCGGGTCGGGCGAGAAGGTGCGGCGGCGGCTGTCGTTCCCCGCCGCGCCGGACGGCGTCATCGTCATGCACGTGGACACGGCCGGGATCGATCCGCGCTGGAGCGCGGTGACGGCCGTGCTGAACGCGACTCCGTACGAGCTGGCGCTGCCGGTGACGGCGCCGGCCGGGCAGGAGCCCGCGCTGCATCCGGTGCTGGCGGCCTCGGCGGATCCGGTGGTCCGCAGGTCGGCGTTCGACCGGGCGAGCGGCACGCTCACCGTACCGGGGCGTACGGTGGCCGTCTTCGTCACGCCCTGAGGACGTTTTGCCGTTCCGGCTCCGGGCAGCGGGCGCATGAACGGACGAAAGGTACACGGTCCTATACAGATCGCTGGAAATGCCGGAACTCACGGCGCAGACTGGAAAGACGGCGATCGCGTGGAGCAGTGGAGCACCCGTGGACAAACACCTTGAGCACATGCCGGTCCTGTCCCGCGGCAGACATCGCAACCCGAAACGCGGTGCCTGCTTCATGGAACTGGCCTCCTACCTTGCCGGGGAACGCTGGAGCGACCATCCGGCCTGCACGCACCCGCTGCTGGCCGCACTCGCCCGCCTGGTCAACGACAACGTCAACGACGAGAACCGGGCCGCGCTGGTCCCTCTCGTCCCGTCGATCATCGGGCTGACCGGCGACGACCTGCGCGTGGACGCGCGGATCGCGCTGCGCTGCGCCACGACGGCGCTGCCGGTGGCCGCGGCCGAGCGCCAGCTCGCGCTGGCGGTGTCGGTGCTCGCGGCCGAGGAGATGCTCGCCAGGCTGGACGGCGCGCCACCCGGCCGGCTGAGCGAGGCGAGCAGGCGGGCCCTGGACGAGGTCCCGCACGCGAGCGCGCAGGCCAGGCGCTTCAGCCGGGCCGCCAAGATCACCGAGAAGGGCTTCCGCAGGTACGCCGCCCCGAACGCGGTCCAGCTCGCGGTCGTGGGCATCGTGCAGGCGTGCGTCAACGACCCGGACGCGCTGCTGCGGCGGTTGCTGGAGGAGACGATCGCGGACTGCGCGGCCATGATGCACGGCACCACGCCACCCAACGACGCGACAACCACCTACGGCCCGACGACCGCCCGCGACTCGGCACCTGTCGGCGCATCCGTCGGCGTCACCGCCGATGGGCCCGCGCGGGTCGGGGCCGCTTCGGAGGCGGCGGTCCGCGTCTGATCCACCGGCGGGTCCTTAGGAACGCCATCCCCGCGGTCCCGTACCGCGGGGATCTTCACGCATCCGGCCGGTCACGCGACGTGACGAACACCTGGCAGAGCGGGTTTTCCGCAGGTCAGGCTAGCCTTTCCTTCGTTGCGGATCTTGTCGCAGAACCGTAGATTCTTGGACAAGAGCATCCGTAAGTGGAGGATTTCCATGACCATCGAGCTCGCCGAACCGCGCTCCCCCGAGCAGCACCACACGCACCGCGACGTGACCGGTGGCTGGCTGCGTCCGGCGGTGTTCGGGGCGATGGACGGGCTCGTGTCCAACTTCGCGCTGATCGCCGGCGTGGTGGGCGCGGCGGGCACCGGCGGTAAGGCCGCGGTGCTGGCCGGGTTCGCCGGGCTGGCCGCCGGGGCGTTCTCCATGGCGGCCGGGGAGTACACCTCCGTGAAGTCGCAGACCGAGCTGATGCGGGCGGAGATCGCCGTGGAGCGGCGCGAGCTGGCCCGCAACCCCGAGGGCGAGCGCGCCGAGCTGGCCGCGCTGTACGAGTCGCGCGGCCTCGACCCGGACCTCGCCCGCCGCGTCGCCGACGGCCTGTCGGCCGACCCCGAGCAGGCCCTGCGCGTGCACGTGCGCGAGGAGCTGGGGGTGGACCCCGACGACCTGCCCTCGCCGTACCTGGCGGCGGCCTCGTCGTTCCTCGCCTTCTCCGTGGGGGCGCTGGTGCCGCTGGCGCCGTTCCTGTTCGGGGCCTCCGGGCTGACGATGGCCGTCGTCCTGAGCGTGCTCGGGCTGTTCGGGTTCGGCTCGGCGGTGGCGGCGATGACGGCGCGGCCCTGGTGGGTGGGCGGCCTGCGGCAGCTCGCGCTCGGCGTCGGCGCGGCCACCGTCACCTTCGGCCTCGGCCACCTCCTCGGCGTAACCCTGACCTGACGCCCGTGACCTCTCCCCCACTGCCGGACGAGGGGTGGCCGGTGTGGGGTGGGGATCAGCGGCGGCGTCGGTGGCGGAGGAGGGGTTTGAGTATGGCGCGCACTGTCAGCAACAGCACGACGGCGACGACCTGGCCGCCGAGGACGATCCGGTTGACGTCCACGGCGGGGTGCCACTTCACCTCGCCGTTCTTGACGACGTAGACCCCGGCGGGCGTGGCGCCGTGACCGAAGCCGAGGCCGCTCCCGCCGCCCTCCTCCTTGTCCTTCCTGCCCTGCCCCTGGCCGGCCCCGCCGCCCTGGACGACCCGGGCCACGGGGATGACGACGACGTCGCCGTGCTGGATCGGCTCGCCGAAGACGCGCCGGACGGTGGCGGCGTCCTTGGACCGTTCGACCAACTCCATGATGTCCATGGGGCCATCCTCGCCCAGAAGCCGCGGGGCGACTACGCCGGGCGGCTACGGGCGCCGGCCGCGCAGCTCGCGGTAGCGGCGGACCAGCAGCTCGGTCGAGGGGTCGGGGAAGCTGGTGGGCGGCTCTTCGGAGGTGAGGGCGGGGGCGAGGTCGGAGGCCATCTTCTTGCCCAGCTCGACACCCCACTGGTCGAAGGAGTCGATGCCCCAGACGGTGCCCTCGACGAACACGATGTGCTCGTAGAGTGCGACGAGCTGCCCCAGCGTGGACGGGGTGAGCTTCGGCGCGAGGATCGTGGAGGTCGGCCGGTTGCCCGGCATGACCTTGTGCGGGACGATCTCGGCCGCGGTGCCCTCGGCCGCGATCTCCTCGGCCGTCTTGCCGAACGCCAGCGCCGAGGTCTGCGCCAGCAGGTTGGCGGTGAGCTGGTCGTGCATGCCCTCGCGGTCTTCGTAGGGCTCGGCGAAGCCGATGAAGTCGGCGGGCACGAGCCGGGTGCCCTGGTGGAGGAGCTGGTAGAAGGCGTGCTGGCCGTTGGTGCCCGGCTCGCCCCAGAAGATCTCGCCGGTCTGCGCGGTGACCGGGGTGCCGTCGGCCCGCACCGACTTGCCGTTGGACTCCATGGTGAGCTGCTGGAGGTAGGCGGGGAAACGGTGCAGGCGCTGGCTGTAGGGCAGGACGGCGCGGGTCTCGGCGCCGAAGAAGTCGGTGTACCAGATGCCGAGCATGCCCATGATCACCGGCATGTTCCGGTCGAAGGGCGCGGTGCGGAAGTGCTCGTCCATGGTGCGGAACCCGGCGAGCATCTCGCGGAAGCGCTCCGGCCCGATCGCGATCATGAGCGACAGGCCGATGGCCCCGTCGTAGGAGTAGCGGCCGCCCACCCAGTCCCAGAAGCCGAACATGTTGTCGGTGTCGATGCCGAACTCGGCCACCTTGGCGGCGTTGGTGGAGACGGCGACGAAGTGCTTGGCCACCGCGTCGTCGCCGAGCGCGCCGACCAGCCAGCTGCGCGCCACGCGGGCGTTGGTGAGGGTCTCCAGGGTGGTGAAGGTCTTGGAGCTGACCACGAACAGCGTGGTCTCGGGGTCGAGGTCGCGCAGGTTGCCGACGATGTCGGCGGGGTCGATGTTGGAGACGAAGCGGGCGGCGACGCCGGCGTCGGCGTAGTCGCGCAGCGCCTCGTAGGCCATCGCGGGGCCGAGGTCGGAGCCGCCGATGCCGATGTTGACGACGGTCTCGATGGGCTTGCCCGTGGCGCCCTTCCACTCCTTGCCCCGCACCCGGCGGGCGAAGGCGCTCATCCTGTCGAGCACGGCGTGCACGTCGGCCGGGACGTCCTGGCCGTCGACCACCAGCTCGGCCTCGCGCGGCATCCGCAGCGCGACGTGCAGCACGGCGCGGTCCTCGCTGACGTTGATGTGCTCGCCGCCGAACATGGCCTCGACGCGGTCGCGCAGACCCGCCCGCTCGGCCAGGGCCGCCAGCAGCTCGACGGTCCGGCCGGTGGCGCGGTGCTTGGCGTAGTCGAGATAGAGGTCGCCGGCGGTCACCGTCATGCGCTCGGCCCGGCCGGGATCCTCCGCGAACAGCTCGCGCAGGTGCCTGCCGGCCAGCTCCTCCTGGTGCTTGCCCAGCGCCGCCCACTCCTGGCTCTGGGTGATGTCGCCGTCCACGTGTCTCCTCCTCGCACCGCGAAAGCGCGGCGAAACGATCAGCGTCTGGTCCATCGTCCCGCAACCCCGTACCCATCGAGAATGATTCCGCGCACGGCGGAGCCGTGTCTTTGCGCCCTCAGTGGGAAAGTCCAATTCGCTCCCCCCGCCGTGGTTCAGCGCCGTCCGTGGAGGAATGGGGAGGGGCATGGAGCATATCGACGCGTACTGGCGCGCGGCCAACTACCTGTCGGTCGGGCAGATCTACCTGCTGGACAACCCCCTGCTCGCCGAACCCCTGCGGCCGGAGCACATCAAGCCCCGCCTGCTCGGCCACTGGGGCACCACGCCGGGCCTGAACTTCTGCTTCGCCCACCTGAACCGGGTGATCAAGGAGCGGGACCAGGACATGATCTACATCGCCGGTCCGGGGCACGGCGGCCCCGCGGCGGTGGCCCACGCCTGGCTGGAGGGGACGTACACCGAGCGCTACCCCGACATCACCCAGGACGTACAGGGCATGCGGGCGCTGTTCCGGCAGTTCTCCTTCCCCGGAGGCATCCCCAGCCATGTCGCGCCCGAGACGCCGGGCTCGATCCACGAGGGCGGCGAGCTGGGCTACGCGCTGGCCCACGCCTACGGCGCCGCCTTCGACAACCCCGACCTCGTGGTGGCGTGCGTGATCGGCGACGGCGAGGCCGAGACCGGCCCGCTCGCCGCGAGCTGGCACTCCAACAAGTTCCTGGACCGCCGCCGCGACGGCGTCGTCCTGCCCATCCTGCACCTCAACGGCTACAAGATCGCCAACCCGACGATCCTCGCCCGCATCCCCCACGACGAGCTGACCAAGCTCATGGAGGGCTACGGCTACCGCCCCCACCTGGTCGGCCCCGACCACGAGGAGATGGCCGCCACCCTGGACGTCTGCTGGGACGAGATGGCCGCCTACAAGGCCGGCGACGCGCCGCGGCTGCCGATGATCATCCTGCGCACGCCGAAGGGCTGGACCGGGCCGAAGGAAGTGGACGGCAAGCCCGTCGAGGGCACCTGGCGGGCCCACCAGGTGCCGCTCGCCGCCGTACGGGACAACCCGGCGCACCTCGCCATGCTGGAGGAGTGGATGCGCTCCTACCGGCCGGAGGAGCTGTTCGGTTCGGACGGCCGCCCGGTGCCCGCGCTGACCGGGACCGTTCCCGAAGGGCCCCTGCGGATGAGCGCCAACCCGCACGCCAACGGCGGCGAGCTGCTGGAGCCGCTGCGCCTGCCCGACTTCCGCAAGTACGCGGTCGAGGTCAAGGCGCCCGCCGCCCAGCTGACCGAGCCGACCCGCGTCCTCGGGACGTTCCTGCGCGACGTGATCGCCGCGAACCCGAGCACGTTCCGGCTGATGGGCCCGGACGAGACCGCCTCCAACCGGCTGCAGGCCGTCTTCGAGGTCACCGACCGGGCCTGGGACGCCGAGCTGCTGCCCACCGACGAGAACCTGGGCGCGGGCGGCCGGGTGATGGAGGTGCTGTCGGAGCACCTGTGCCAGGGCTGGCTGGAGGGCTATCTGCTGACCGGCCGGCACGGGCTGTTCAACTGCTACGAGGCGTTCATCCACATCGTGGATGCGATGTTCAACCAGCACGCCAAATGGCTGGAGACTGCCCAGAAGATCCCGTGGCGGCGTCCTGTGGCGTCGCTGACGTATCTGCTGTCGTCGCACGTGTGGCGGCAGGACCACAACGGCTTCAGCCACCAGGACCCCGGCTTCCTCGACGTGGTGGTCAACAAGAAGGCGTCGGTGGTGCGCGTCTACCTGCCGCCGGACGCCAACACGCTGCTCTCCGTCGCCGACCACTGCCTGCGCTCCCGCGATTACGTCAATGTCATCGTGGCCGGCAAGCAGCCCGTGCTCGACCTGTTCACGATGGACGAGGCCATCGCGCACAACACCCGCGGCCTCGGCATCCTGCCCTGGGCCTCCACCGACGACGGCTCCGACCCCGACGTGGTGCTCGCCTGCGCCGGCGACGTCCCCACCCAGGAAACGCTGGCCGCCGCCGCGCTGCTGCGCGAGCACCTGCCCCAGCTCAAGGTCCGCGTCATCAACGTCGTGGACCTCATGCGGCTCCAGCCGCCGTCGGAGCACCCCCACGGCATGCCCGACGCCGAGTTCGACACCCTGTTCACCGTGGACAAACCGATCATTTTCGACTTCCACGGCTACCCGTCGCTGATCCACCAGCTCGCCTACCGCCGCAACGGCCACGCCAACCTGCACGTACGCGGCTACAAGGAGGAGGGCACCACCACCACACCGTTCGACATGGCGATGCTCAACGACATCGACCGTTACCACCTCGTCATGGACGTCATCGACCGCGTCCCGGGACTCGGCTCCAAGGCCGCCCACCTGCGCCAGCGGATGAGCGACGCCCGGCTGCGGGCCCGCGCCTACACCCGGGAGCACGGGGAGGACCCCGGCGAAATAAGCTCCTGGACATGGCCGGCCACATTCTCGTCCTGAACACGGGATCCTCATCGATCAAGTACGAGCTGGTGGACGTCCTGACCCACGAGCGCCCGGCCAGAGGGCTGATCGAGCGCATCGGCGAGCGGTCGGGACGGCTCACCCACCACGCCGGGGACGGGCCGCCGTACGTGCGGGAGCGGCCCTTCCCCGACCACGGCGACGGCCTGGACGCGATGATGGAGGCGTTCGCCGCGGCCGGTCCCGCGCTGGACCCGGTCGCGGTCGGGCACCGCGTCGTGCACGGCGGCGTACGCTTCGACGGGCCCGTGCTCGTGGACGACGAGGTGGTGGCCGTGATCGAGGAGCTGGCCCCGCTCGCGCCGCTGCACAACCCGGTCAACCTGGCCGGCATCCGGCTGGCGCGCAAGGCGTTCCCCGGGGTGCCGCAGGTGGCGGTGTTCGACACGGCCTTCCACCGGACGCTGCCGCCGGAGGCGTACACGTACGCGGTGCCGCGCGACTGGCGCGAGGAGCTGGGCGTGCGGCGCTTCGGCTTCCACGGCACCTCCTGCGCCTACGTCTCGCGCCGCGCCGCCGCCGTGCTCGGCCGCGACCTCGCCGAGCTCAACCTGATCGTGCTCCACCTGGGCAACGGCGCCAGCGTCACGGCGATCTCCGGCGGGCGCAGCGTCGACACCTCCATGGGCCTGACCCCGCTGGAGGGCCTGGTCATGGGCACCCGTTCCGGCGACGTGGACCCGGGGCTCGCCGGCTACCTCGCCCGCACCTCCGGCGCCGACCCGCAGCAGGTCGAGCAGGACCTCAGCCGCCGCGGCGGCCTGCTCGCGCTGGCCGGCACCCTCGACATGCGGGAAGTGCGCGCCCGCGACGACGACGAGGCCCGCCTGGCGCTGCGGATCTACACCCGGCGCATCCGCAAGTACGTCGGCGCCTACTACGCGCTGCTCGGCCGGGTGGACGCCCTCGTGTTCACCGGCGGCGTGGGCGAGCACGACGCCGCCACCCGCGCGGAGGCGCTGGCCGGGCTCGACCGGCTCGGCATCGCCGTGGACCCCGCGCTCAACGCGGCCGGCGACGGCGAGCGGGCCGTCTCCGCCGCGGGCGCGGAGGTGCCGGTGCTGGTCGTGCCGACGGACGAGGAGTGGGAGATCGCCAGCCAGGCGCTCACCCTGATCTCCGGCGGCTCCCAGGGCTGATCTCCGAGTGGACATCACCGGCGCGTTCGTGATCACAATTGGCGGTCCGAACCCCCCATATCGACGGAGCACACCCATGCCGAAACGCCGTCTGACCGCGCCGGTCGCCCTGGCCGCGCTGTTCCTCGCCCTCACCGCCCCCGCGTCGGCGGCAGCGGACGGCAGGACGACCGACGCCACGCTGCCGGGCCCGGTCTTCAAGACGGTCACCGACAAGAACGCGCTGCTGTCACTCCAGACGTTCGGCCGTCCGGACGGCAAGGACATGGTCTTCCGGATCTCCGGCAGCGTCTACGCCAACGTCGAGGGCAACGCCCTGGAGCCGGGGCTGCGGCACGGTCAGAAGTTGTTCGGCATCGAGGGCTACAACATCCGCCGCCTCTACCGGGAGCCCGGCACCACCAAGCTCTACCAGCTCTCCCGCGAGATCGTCTTCTACACCGACCCCGCCGATCCGACGAAGATCCTGCGGGAGTGGAAGAACCCGGTCGATCTCAAGACCTATCCGGTCGTCCCCATCAACAACGACACGGTGAACTTCGGCCCGTTCGACGTCACCCCGTCCTACGCCGGCCCGCCCACCCGCCGGCTGCACGACGAGACCGTCTGGACCAGCGACATCCCGGTGCGCACCGACTTCGGCAGCACGCTGGGCGAGCGGTTCGGCCTGGTGGGCGGCGTGTACGCGGCCCAGGAGATGTTCGACTTCTTCGTGGACGACCGCGAGGTGGCCGCCCGCACCGTGCCGGGCAAGGTGCCCTCGGGCGCGATGAAGACGAAGATCGCCTGGAGCCGGACGAGCCCGTGGGCGCCGTTCATGTGCCTGGCCGAGAGCGAGGTGCGCGGCCAGCTCACCTACCACGCCCGGAGCTGGTCCCTGAACTCCTACGCCGACGTCGAGCCGTGGATCCGCGCGGAGGTCGACAAGAACCACCCGCTCTACCGGAGCGCCCCCAGCGCGCCGGGCGCCAGCGAGAACTCCTGGAGCTCCTTCCACACCAAGCAGCTCCACAAGGGCGCCACCACGTGGGCCTCCTGGTGCGCCGCGAACGCCGGCTGAGCCTCCGGCGGCTCAGGGCAGCCGGCGGGGCACGGCCGGCACCCAGAACTCGACCGTGGTGCCCGCGCCCCGCTCGCCCTTGACGTCCCACCAGCCGCCGGCGGTCTCGGCGCGCTCGCGCATCTCGACCAGCCCGAAGTGCCCGGCCTGGCCGCCGGGCCTGGCCAGGCCTACGCCGTCGTCGCGCACCCGTACGTGCACGCCCCGGTCGAGCGAGACCAGCGACACCGTGACGGAGGCCGCGCCGGCGTGCCTGGCCACGTTGGTCAGCGCCTCCTGGCAGATGCGGAAGACGGTGATGGCGGCCTCGGCCGGCGGCTCGGCGTCGAGGTCGGCCGCCAGCTCGCACCGCACGCCGGTGCCCGCCATGACCGTCTCCATGTACGCGGCCAGGCTCGCCACCAGGCCCTCCTCCGGCGGACGCAGCCGGAAGGCGAGCTCGCGCAGCCGGTCCGCGGCGGCGTCCACCGCCTCGTCGATGCCGTGCACGGCGTCGGCGTACTCGCCGGGCAGCGGCGAGTCCCGCAGCCGGGACTCCAGCAGGCGCAGCCGCATGCCGACGGCGACCATGGACTGGATGGTGTCGCCGTGCACGTCGTTGGCGATGCGGCGGCGCTCCCGTTCCTGGGCCTCGATGAGGCGGGCCAGCAGCATGCCGCGCTCGTCCAGGGCGCGGGCCATGCTGCGCCGCTCGGTGAGGTCGCGGGTGACCTTGCCGAAGCCGCGCAGGCCGCCGTGCTCGTCGCGCAGGGCGGTGATGACGACGCCGGCCCAGAAGCGGGTGCCGTCCTTGCGGACCCGCCAACCCTCCTCCTCCCACTGGTCGTCGGCGGCGGCGACCGCCAGCTCGGTGGCCGGGCGGCCCGCCGCGACGTCGTTCGCGGGGTAGAAGACCGAGAAGTGCCTGCCGATGATCTCCTCGGCGGCGTAGCCCTTGATGCGCTGGGCGCCGGCGTTCCAGCTGACGACGCGGCCCAGCGGGTCGAGCATGAAGATGGCGCAGTCGCGGATGCTCTGGACGAGCAGCCGCATGTCCTCGGCGGGGCGGTCGCGCTCGGGCATGAGGAGGCAGCCTCCCACGGCCGGTCGGGAACCAGGAGCCACCCGACCTTATCGCCCCCGCCAGCGCGGCCGTCATCCTCCCCGGGCCTCCTGGGGCGACGGCGCCGCCGCCTCAGTCCAGCAGCCCTTCGCGGCGGGCGACGGCGACCGCCTCCAGCTTGGAGCGGGCGCCCAGCTTCTCCAGCACGTGCTGGACGTGGTTGCGCGCGGTGGTCCTGGCCACGCCGAGGCGCTCGCTGATCTCGACGGTGCCGGCGCCCTCGGCCAGGAGCAGCAGCGTCTCGCGTTCGCGAGGGGTGAGCCGGGACCCCGGGTGGCCGGACCGCCCGGTGAGCCGGTCGAACACGCCGGGCAGCAGTCCCGGCGGGAACACCATCCCGCCCGCGGCGACCTCGCGTACCGCCGACTCCAGCTCGTCCAGCCGCGAGGACTTCACCAGCAGTCCCGCGCCGCCGGACTGCACCACGCGGACGGCCACGGCGGCGGTGGCCTCGCCGGTCAGCACCAGCACCCGGGCCCGCGGCGCGGCGGCGGCGAGGCGGCCGATGACCGGGATGCCGTCGCCGTCGGGCAGCCGGCGGTCGAGCACCACCACGTCGGGCTGCGTCCTGGCCGTCTCGGTCAGGGCGGCGGCGATCGTGGCGGCGTGGGCGACCACGGCGATGCCGGGGGCGCGGGCCAGGGCCAGGGCGATGGCCTCCGCGACCATGGCGTGATCCTCGACCAGCACCAGCCGGATCAGGGGTGAGGCGGTCGGCATGGGCGTTGGCTTTCTCGGTCGTGCCGGCGCGGTCCGGTTCGGGGCGATTCGGCCGGTGTACGCGGGGCTGTCGCAGGTGGACGGTCCCAAAAGGGGGTGAAGGACAGGTAACGTGCCACTGGTAAGGTTGTCCGGAAATTTTACGCTTTCGAACGGGTGGGACAGGTGGAGGTCGAGCAAACAGCGCTGCCGGGAATCGGACTCAGACACGACTTCACCACCCGGACCGGACAGCGCGTGGGAGTCGTCTCCCACCGCACCGGACGCCGGGACCTGGTGATCTACGACAAGGACGACCCCGACCGCGCCTGTCAGACGGTGAAGCTGAACGACGAGGAGGCCGACGCCCTGGCCGAGCTGCTCGGCGCCCCGCGCATCGTGCAACGGCTCAACGCCCTGCACCAGCAGGTCGAGGGCCTGGTCAGCGTCCAGCTCCCGATCCCGGACGGCTCCCCGTTCGCGGGCCGGCCCATGGGAGACGCCCGGGTGCGCACCCGGACCAGCGCCTCCATCGTGGCCGTGGTCCGCAGCGGACAGGTGTTCGCGAGTCCCGGACCGGACTTCGTGTTCGGCACGGGTGACGTCGTGGTGGTAGTGGGCAGCGAGGACAGCACCGCCGAGGTGGCCGACATCCTGGCCCGAGGGTAGGGGCGCGGGTTGCACGAAACCGCGATCCTCTTCCTCGAATTCGGAGCGGTCCTTCTTGGTCTCGGCGTTCTCGGCGCACTGGCGTTGCGCGTCGGCATCTCCCCCATCCCCCTCTATCTGATCGCCGGTGTGGCGTTCGGCACCGGCGGGGTGCTGCCCCTCGCGACCAGCGAGGAGTTCATCTCCGTCGGCGCCGAGCTCGGCGTGGTGCTCCTGCTGCTCACCCTGGGCCTGGAGTACAACGCCGACGAGTTGATGACCAGCCTCACCGGCAACGCCCGCGCCGGCATCGTGGACCTGGTGCTCAACGCTGCGCCGGGCGCGATCTGCGCGCTGCTGCTCGGCTGGGGGCCGGTCGCCGCGGTGGCGATGGCCGGCGTCACCTACGCCACCTCCTCGGGCATCACCGCGAAAGTGCTGTCGGACCTCGGCTGGATCGGTAACCGCGAGACACCGACGGTGCTGTCGCTGCTGGTCTTCGAGGACCTGACGATGGCGATCTACCTGCCGGTGCTGACCACCATGCTGGCCGGCCTCAGCCTGCTCAACGGCGCCATCGCGGTGGGCATCGCGCTCATCACGGTCAGCATCGTGCTGATCGTGGCGCTGAAGTTCGGGCGGCTCATCGAGGCGTTCGTCTCCAGCCCGAACTCCGAGGTGCTGCTGCTGAAGGTGGTCGGGCTGGCGCTGCTGGTGGCCGGTCTGGCCCAGCAGCTCCAGGTGTCGGCGGCGGTGGGAGCGTTCCTCGTCGGGATCGCGCTGTCGGGCGAGCTGGCCGAGGACGCGCAGGCGCTGCTGGCGCCGCTGCGCGACCTGTTCGCCGCGGTGTTCTTCGTCTTCTTCGGGCTCCAGACCGACCCGGCGAAGATCCTTCCGGTGGCCGGGCTGGCCGCGCTGCTGGCGCTGGTCAGCATGATCACCAAGCTGCTCACCGGCATCTACGCGGCCCGCCGGGCGGGCATCGGCAAGGCCGGCCAGGCGCGGGCGGGCATCGCGCTCATCCCGCGCGGTGAGTTCAACATCGTCATCGCCGGTCTCGCGGTCGGCGCGGGCGCGCATCCCGACCTGGGGGCGCTGGCGGCGGCGTACGTGCTCATCCTGGCGGCGTTCGGCCCGCTGGCGGCCAAGCTCGTGCAGCCGTTCATCACGGCGATCGCGGAACGGGCCTGATCCGCTAGCTTTGTCGGCATGGGCACCAGACGAGCGGCGTTCCCCATCGAGCGGACGATCGGCGCGGACGACTGGGACGCGCCGGAAATCACGGGAGCTGATTTCCGGCGCGTCCTGTTCCAGGACGTGGATCTGACGGAGCTCGTCGACCGCGGCTCCTCCTTCGAGGAGTGCACGTTCGGCAACGTGCGCTTCAACGTCTCCGAGCACACCGACGCGCGCTTCCTCTCCTGCCTGTTCGCTAGCTGCTCGTTCTTCGACGCGACGTTCACCGGCTGCAAGATGACCGGCAGCGTCTTCGACGGCTGCACCTACGGGCTGCTGAAGATCAGCGGCGGCGACTGGTCGTACGTGCAGCTCCAGGGCGCGGACCTGCGCCGCAGCACCATCGAGGACGTACGCCTGCGCGAGGCCGACCTCGGCGGCGCCCGGCTGGAGGGCGCGGCGCTGCGGCGCTGCGACCTGTCGGGCGCGTGGCTGCGCGGGGCCGACCTCACCAAGTGCGACCTGCGCGGCAGCGACCTCGGCGGGCTCGACCCGGCCGACGTCACGCTCAAGGGCGCGATCATCGACCCGGTGCAGGCGACGGCCGTCGCCACGGCGCTCGGCCTGGTCGTCCGCCCCTGAGCGCCACGCCCCAGGCCGTCAGGCCGGGGCGCCCGGCGGGATCAGGGAGACGGCCGTCCGCCGCAGGGCGGGCAGGGCGGCGAGGACGCGGTCGGCGCGGCGGCGGCGGTCGGCGGGCGTGCCCGCCCCCAGGTCGTCCAGCAGCTCCAGCAGCCCGTCCTCATATCCACTCAGCCCGGCCGCGGCGCGCTTGGCCAGGCAGCGGGCGTAGGTGGCGGCCAGCCAGAAGACCGCCTCGCGGTGCAGGCCGCGGGCGACGAGCTCCCGGCCGCCGTCGATGGCCACCGGCCGGGCGGCGGGCGTGAGGTCGGACGCGAACGGGTAGTCAGGGGCGTCCACCTGCGCGGCCGCGTCGAAGACGACCTCCAGCGTGGTCAGGTGCCGCGACACCCTCGCGGGGCTCATCCCGGCGCAGCCCAGCAGCTCCAGCAGCTCCTCGTGCAGGTCGAGGCGGCCGTGCGCGGCGAGCAGGTCGCGCACGGCGGCGTACCGCCTGCGCACGGTGGGGTTGCGCAGCGCGGCCACCAGCGGCACGTGCGCGGTCACGCCGGTGCCGAACAGCCACGCCACGACCTGCGCGGGCAGCGGCGCGGCGGCGTCGAGGCCGCCGAGCCGGTCGCGGATCCTGGCCAGGGCGTCCTCGCAGCGGGCGAGGACCCATCGGCGCTCGGCGAAGCCGCGGGCGACCAGCCGGTGCAGCCGTTCCAGGCGGCCGGTGGGGTCGGCCAGGACGCCGGGCAGGTGCAGGTTGCCGGCCAGGTGGTAGTCGCCGAGCACCTCGCGTACGCCGCCGATCCCGGGGATGGCGGAGACCTCCAGCAGGACGCCCTCGTAGCGGAACTTGCCGATCCTGACGGGCGGGTCGGCGATCACCATGACGTCCACGTCGGAGGTCGCGGGGAGCTCGTCGGACGGGTCCGCCCACAACGTGGAGCCGGTCAGGAACGCGCCCCCGAACCCCGGCAGCGCGGCTCCCTCCTCACGCACCCACCTGCGCGCCAGCCGCCTGGCCTCCTCGACCCGCATCCCCATCCCCTCTCTCCGTCCCCGCCGGTCTCCCCTGATGATGACGCGGGAGACACAACCCGCATTCTCCGGCGGAACAGTGGCCCTTTCGCGCGTTCGCGGCCGGGCGGAGGGGGGCAACGCTTGCTCATGAACGACGCCTCGAACGCGGGCCCGGACCTTGAGCTCCTGGTACGCCGGGAGCTGACGGAGGCTGGTTTCACCGTCGAGCCGTCCCTGCTGTCGGCGGACGGCGGGCTCGGCGTCTGGCACGATCCGGCGCGCGGGGTGATCGTGACGTGGGGCACCGCCGCCGACCGCCTGGTGAAGTACGCCACGGTCCGCACGGCGGTCCGGCTCGCGCTGCGCACCGTCCTGGTCCGTGCCGGGCACGAGGTGCGCGAGGACCACGACGGCACCGAGCTGGTCATCACCTCCTGACGTCAGGAGCACGGCGGGCATGACGACGCCCCCGCCGCCTGGGTGATCGGGCTGCCCACCACTGGGCGGCCTTCATCGGTTGTGGGAATGGCGGGCGGCGAGGGCGTGGCTCTGGACGTCAGATGAGCTGGAGCGCGGGCTCGGCGGCCTCACCCCGGGTGTGCAGGTCCTCGCGGAAGGCGGCGAGGTAGGCGTCGCGGTCGTGGAAGGTGGCGGCGAGGGCGTCGCCGTAGTCGATGAGCATGCGGTGTTCGTTCCCGCGAGGCTCGTAGCGTTCGTGCATGAGCTGGTCCAGCAGGGCGGGGTCGCCGCCGGCCGAGCAGATGACGTCGGCCAGGATCTCCGCGTCGCGCAGGGTGTAGCTCATGCCCATCCCGGTCATGGGGTGGCAGGCGAACGCGGCCGAGCCCAGCAGGGCGGCGTTGCCGCGATGGTAGGCGGCGACCCGCATGGCCGAGACCTTGATCCGCTGCCACGCGGCGGACTGGAGGCTGTCGAAGACGTCGGAGCTCTCGGAGACGAACTTCTTCAGCTCGTCCACGAGGGTCGGGATGCCGTCCTGGAAGACCTCCTCGTCGCTCTCGGGCGGCAGGCCGACGAACACCCTGGCCTGCTCGGCGCCGAGCGGGTAGAAGTAGGCGAGCCAGCCGTCGGAGCTGAAGTAGAGCCGGTTGAGCCTGGCGACGCTCTCGGTCAGCGGCACCGTGGCCACGCGCATGATGAGCCGCTCGTACGGCAGCGTGACCTGCTCGATGCCGAGCGCCTGGCGCACCAGCGACCTGGTGCCGTCCGCGCCCACGACGACCCCGGCCCGCAGCCGGCGGCCGTCGGCGAGCGTCAGCTCCTCCACGCCTCCCCCGCCGACGGCGATGTCGCCGATCTCGGCGCCGAACCAGAACTCCACGCCCTCCATCGCGCAGCAGGTGTAGATGAGCTCGACCAGCTCGCGGTAGGGCCGGATGACGAAGCCGCCGTCGGGGAAGCGGCAGTCCTGGATCGGGTCGCCGTCGTGGTAGTAGCGGATGTGGTCGCGCCTGAGGCCATGGCGCCCGACGAGGTCCGCCAGCCCGTGCCGGGCCAGCACCCGCAGTCCTGGGGGCTTGAGGAAGTCCGCGCCCGCGCTGGGGATCGACGGTCCCTGTTCGATGACGACGACGTTCTGCCCGCGGCGGCGGAGGAGCATGGCGAGGAAACAGCCGCCGAGCCCGGCGCCGACGATGGCTACGTCGCACGATGTGGTTGCCATGACGAGGAGCCCTTTCGGTGGTTCTGGATCTAGTTCGGATTCCCGCGGGTGCTCGCGAGCGGGCCGGAGTCGGCCGCGCGAGGCCGCGGGACGGCGTGGACGGGCGGGTTGGCGGGTGAGTGGACGGGCGCGCCGGCGTTCTGGCCGGCGTGCGGGTCCATGGGCAGGGCGCGGGTCTCGGCGGGCAGCAGCGCGTCGGCCTCCGCCGCCACGGTGGCGAGGGTCATGCGCAGCTCCAGCAGCATCCGGCGGGGCACCTTCACCATGACGTCGCCGGGGTCGGTCCGGACCCGGGTGATCTTGGTGAGGGCGAGGGCGCCGGTGAGCACCGAGATGGCGACGCAGATCGCGATCGCGCCGGCCAGGCCGCCGAAGCCGCCGATCAGCGCCGGGTGGTCGATGACGAGCGAGACCACGGCGACGCCGACGGCCCCGCCGACCATGCGGGCCATGGTGGCCGCGCCGACGGCGGAGGCGTACTGGTGGGGGCGGGCGGCCAGGGTGGTGGCCACCGAGGTGCCGGGCGCGAGCGCGCCCACGCCCATGCCCACGACCACGCTGGCGATCAGGCCCCAGACGGTGGGGCCGACCTGGGTCAGGACGAGCACGCACGCGCCGCCGCAGAGCAGCGACCCCGCGTAGATGAGCCCGTACGGGCCGATGTGCTTGACGAGCTTTCCGGCCAGATAGCTCGTCACGACGACCGCGACGGACGTGGGCGTCAGCCACATGGCCACCTCCAGCATGGGGTAGCCGAGGTGGAGCAGGTAGAGCGGCTGCACGGTCAGCAGCCCGTACGACAGCGCGCCGAACCCCCAGGTGGCCAGCCAGCCCCAGACGAACCTGGGCCGGCGCCACAGCGCGAGGTCGATGGCGGGCAGCCGGTGGTGGCGGGCCTGGGCGAGCGCCCCGCCGATCAGCAGGAGCGCGGCCAGCCCCAGCCACGCCACGTCCGTGCCCCAGGCCATGGCCTTGGAGATGGCGAGGACGACGACCGCGATGCCGGCCGCCAGCAGCCACGCGCCGAGCACGTCCGGCAGGCCGCGCGCGCCGGCCCGCTTGCCGGGGGGCAGCGCGAGGCAGGCGACGAGGAGCACGACGCCGATGACGACGTCGGGCACGAACAGCATCCGCCAGTCCACGGCGGCGGCCAGCCAGCCGCCGCCCGCCTGCATGAGCAGGCAGCCCAGCCCGGAGGCCGAGCTCCACAGCGCGATCGCGCCGCGCCGCTCGCTCTCCGGCAGCTCGCCGAGCAGCAGCCCGAGGCTGGCGGGGATCATCGCGGCGGCGCCCGCGCCCTGGACGGCCCGCGCCGCGAGGACGAACGACCAGGAGTCGGCGGTCACCGTGGCGATGCCGCCCAGCACGAACACCACCAGCCCGACGGCCAGCACCCGGCGGCGGCCGAACAGGTCGGCCCAGCGGCCGGCCGTGGCCAGCAGCGCCGCGATCGGGATGAACGCCGCGCTGGTCAGCCAGACGAGGTCGCCGAGGGGCATGCCGGCCCCTGCCGGTGTGTAGCGCAGCACGCCGACGGCCAGGGTGGTGGCCGTGGTGTCGGCCATCACGGTCAGCATGACGCCCGCGCCTACCAGGCGCAGCATGACTCCCTGGCGGCGGCTCAGGACGGCCGTGCTCGTCCCCCGTGCCGGTGACGAACGCACGTGGTCACCTCCAACTTACTATCAGTGGTCCTCGCCGGCCGCGCGGGCCGGCGGGATGGGCGGGTTCGTGGTACGGGTATGTGCGGGTTCGCGTGACTCAGGCGCCGTAGCGGCCGGGCGAGAGCAGGCCGTCGGGGTCGAGCGCCGTCTTGAGCCGGTGGAGCATGCCGAGGCTGGCGGTGCTGGTCTCGGACCAGACGTCGGCGGCGGCGTGGTCGATGTCGGAGCGGTAGATGGCGCAGCCGTTGCCGCGCAGCACGCAGTTGCCGTCGTTGCGGAGCTGGTGGGCGCGGTAGGCGCCGTCCGGGCGGGAGCGGTCGAAGAAGATCTGGATGACGCCGTTGGCCATGTGCCGGCCGACGACGTTCCACTCGGCCATGAGGGCGGTGGAGTGGGCGTCCACGGCGCTCTGCAGGGCGTCCACGATGTGCCCGATCCTGCGGGCGTCGGTCGGCATGAGCGGCATGAGGGCGAGGAAGCCGAGCCCGGTCGCGTCGACCTGCTCACAGGAGGCGACGCCGAGCGCCTTACGCACGCCCGCGCACGTGGGGATGCCCTGCGACATGAGGGCCCGGGCGTAGAGCGGGTCGTCCGGCTTGACCTCGGTGGGGTCCACCACGAGCAGTTCCTCGGAGCCCTCGACCTCCGCGAGCGCCTTGCGCAGCAGCTCCTCGGCCAGCTCGACCGCCGCGGCGGTGCCGAGCAGCGGCCCCATGACGGCGAAGCGGTCCAGGTCGACGCCGGCGGGCAGCGTCCAGTCGCCGTGGGACGGGGTGAGCGCCAGCTCGCGTACGCGGAGCATGCCGTCGGCGGGGTTGCCGCGGCGGACGAACCCGGCCACCGCCTCCAGCGCGACCGCGGCCTGGTGGCGCGGCAGCCGGCCGTACACCATGCCGATGGACTCGGGGCGGGGCACCAGGGCGATCGCCATGGCGGTGACGATGCCGAGGTTGTGCTGGACGAACGCGGCGGTGAGGTCGGGCCCGGCGACCCTGCCGTGGTAGCGGCCGGCCGGGTCGAGCCCGCCGGTGGTGACCACGCTGCCGTCGGCGAGCACGGCCTCGAGGCCGGCCACGTCGTGGACGCGGGAGCGGAAGGTGCCGTCGCCGCGGTCGAGGGCGTTGCCCACCACGGAGGTGTCGGCACAGGAGTTGGTGACGTTCAGCATCCACGGGGTGTCGCGCAGCGCCTCGGCGAGCTGCCGCTGCGTCACGCCGGGCTCGATGACCGCGAAGCCGGTCTCCAGGTCGATGCCGCGGATGCGGTTCATGCCGCTGAGGTCGACGACCACGTTGTCGTCGGTGACCGGCATCCCCGAGCCCATGCCCCAGTTGCGGCCGGTGCTGATCGGGTAGAGGCGGTGCCGGGTGGCGCCGGCGGCGCGGACGAGGGCCCGGACCTGGTCGAGGGTGCGCGGGGACTCGGTGCCGGTGATGGAGCGTGGCTGGTGACCTCCGACGTCACGCGGCATCAGCTCGACTCGCGTTAGCTCCTGCATGGTCGTCCTTCCGTTCCTCTCAGGCGGTGTGCTGGAGCAGGTCGTCGATGGAGCCGATGGCCTGGTGGGACATGTCCCTGATCTCGAGCAGGCGCTGCTCGGCGAACGGGTCGGGCGCGGGGATCATCGCGGGCTGCGGGGCCTGGACGGGGAACTCGCGCAGGGCGTAGGGGTGACGCCGGGGGCGCGGGACGCCGTGACCGGAGTCGTCACGGAAGTCGTGGGAGTCACGGAAGTCGTGGCTGTCACGGAGGTCGTGGGTCTCGCGGGGGTCGTGCGTGTCGGGCCTGGCGGGTCCGGGCAGGTGCGGGGGGGTTCGCATGACGGGGCCTTTCCTACCGGATGTGGGCGGGGTTTCTTCCGGGGTGGCCGCTCGCCGTCGAGCGGCGGTCTGCGGTCAGCCTGCGCCCTCCTCGTGGCCGGCGTATCCGGCCAGGGGAGCGGCGGCGACGGCCGCGGGGGTGGCCCGCGGGACGCCGTGGTCGATGACGTTCTCGATGACGCCGTGGTTGATGACGCTCGCGGCGATCCGGCGCTCCGCCAGCCCCATGTGGGGGCGGCCGGCGCCAGGGGTGCTCGGACGGGCGGCCGAGCCGCGGATCATGGAGCTGGCGTGCACCCAGCGGCGGGTCTCGGCCAGCACGTCGCGCTGGGCGCGGCGCAGGTCGCCGTGGCGGGAGTAGTGCTCGCACACCGCGCCGGCGAGCACGCGCGCCATGACGAGGTGCTCCTCGCAGGCGGCGGCGACCTTGGCCTCCAGGCCGATGACCTGGGCCAGCAGGAGCTGCAGGTGGGCCAGGCCGGAGCTGCGCTCGTAGCCGTGGAGCTCGGCCAGCCGCTCGGGCCAGCGCAGCCGGCGCTCGATCGAGGCGCAGGTGGCGGCGACGATCTCGGCGGCCGGCGCGTCGGCGGGGTCCTGGCCTTCGAGCTGGACGGCGCGCTGGGCGGTCTGCTCGAAGCCGGTCAGGCGGCGCAGGCCGCTCTGCAGCAGGCGTACGCGGTTGTGCAGGCAGGCGGCGCTCCAGCCGAGCACCAGCAGCCGGTCCTGGTCGGCGTCGCAGTGCCAGCCGACCAGCGACACCTCGCGGGCCATGCGGTGGTGCAGCACCCACGCCTCCTGCTCGGCGGGCGGCACCGGGGTGTCGATCCACACCTGCAGGCCGCCGGGCGGCAGCTCGCCGACGCCGATCTCCACGCCCTCGGGGGCGACCCTGGCGCAGATCCGGTGAACGACGCGTTGCTGCGCCGCCGTCTCGGGCGCCAGGGGCGCCGTGCCGTCCCAGAGAGGCGGCATTCGCTGTGGGGCCACTTCCGCCCTTGGCTCGACGCTCATCTGAGGCCACCTCCTGACCCGCGGGCCGAATCGGAGCTCTGTAAATTCACACTTAATAGTGCCGCTCTGATCGTGGGCATGACGAGCTTTTCTGTCAACTGGTACTTTACGCATCCAGTATGTTTGCGGCGCCGCAGACGCGGAAAGCGCGACGCGACGGCGAGTTCCCGCAGGTGAATCCCGAGTTGCGGGTGATCAGTGATCTAGAGTCCGAACCAGTGCGTAAGCGAGGACAACAGGACGAGGAGCGCAATCATGCCGGTGCCCAGAGCCGTGGTCGCGGCCGTGGTCGCCACCTCGGCGTTGCCCGCCACGACGGGCTCGCCGCAGGCGGGAGGCGGCTACTGCGCGCTGCCCGACCACTCCCAGCTGTCTCCCCCTAACCTGATCGCCACTGCTTCCTCACTCGGCTGGATCCATCCCAACCCGCCGCCCGCCGGGCGGGAGCCGACCGACCTGGAGCGGCTGGACTTCGCGGGCTTCCCGAACGTGTCCGTCCTCGACGTCATCGGGACGGACGGCCGGCCCGCGCAGAAGGTGATCACCACGTTCACCACGAACGTCGACAAGGTCGTCACCCTCACCAGCGAGGCCGCCCTGTCCACCGACGGCGGCGTCACGTTCGGCCCGTCGGAGGCGACGCCGCTGCGCGAGTCGCCGGTCGAGCTGCTCGACGGGCGCTACTTCGCCACCGAGTACTACCCGAAGCGCACCGGGCCGCACACGGCGCGGCTGGGGGTGCTGACCTCGGCCGTCGCCGACGACGGCGAGGACTGGCTGCGCTCGGTGGCGACCCTGCGCACCCCGGACGAGCTGCGGTCCGGCGGGGCCGCGCACGGCACGCCTGTGCAGCTCGCCGACGGCACGATCCTGATCACCGTCTACGCCCGCTACCAGGGGAGCGACGGCTTCCAGGCCGAGGTGTACGCCAGCACCGACGGCGGACGCACCTTCGAGCGGCGCGGCGTGATCGCCCGCCCGGACGAGGCCGGGTACGGCTACACCGAGGCCGCGCTGGCGCAGGTCATGGACGGCACGCTGGTGGCGGTGATCCGCCGCGACGGCGGCACGTACGCGACGCTGAGCCAGGCCCGTTCGGCCGACGGCGGCCGGACCTGGACGAGCCCGGCCGGGCTGCGCTTCGCCGGGATGGACTGCGTGGTGCGTGGCGTCGCGCCCCGGCTGCTGCTCATGCCGGACGGGAAGCTCGTGCTGAGCGCGGGCCGGCCGGACAACTGGCTGGCCGTCTCCCGCGACGGCCTCGGGCACGAGTGGCTGGAGCCGCGCGTGACCTACCACAACCGGGACGGCGTGTGGGACGCCCACGGCTCCTCCGGCTACACCGGCATCGCGGCGGTCGGGCCGCACCGGCTGATCCAGGTCTTCGACAACTGCAAGATCGCCGGGGTGCGGCCGGACCACTCGCTCGACGAGACCGCCTGCCCCGCGCACGGCCGCTTCGAGCAGGGCGGCTGGTACGCGATCAAGCGCGGCCTGTACGACCTCGCCCCGCCCGCGCCCGGCCGCCTCGACCTCGCCGCGCTGCTCAGGAAGGGCGACCTGAGGATCTCCACCACCATGCGCTGGACCAGCCGCGACCGGCCGCTCACCCGCCCGGAGGCCGCCCTGGACGGCAGCACCGGCTACTGGTCGAGCGCGGTCGCCGCGGGCCGCTCCGGCGAGTACGTGCTGCACCTGGACCGGCAGTACCGCTTCACCATGGCCGGGCTGAGCCTGCGCCCGGGGCATCGGGCCGGAGCCCGCGTGTACGTCTCGCGCGACGGGCGCTCGTGGGGCGAGCCGGTGCTCACCATCGACGACCGTACGGATTACGCGCTGCGTTATGAGCCGATCTCGGCACGGGGCCGGCACGTGAAAATCGTGGTCGAGCGTTCCGACGATTGCGACAGAGAAATAGGGCCGTCGTGCGCGATGCTCAACGAGATCGAGCTGTACGCCGCGACCTGACTTATTTGTTTTCCAGCCGTCGGATGTGGTGTCAGATGTCCAGGTCGAGCCGGTCGTGGTCGCCCGTTCGCGGTGCCGGGACGGTGTGCCCCATTCCGTAATGGCGGTGCAGCAGGATTTCCTCGCGGGCGGTCAGCAAACCGTCCACGGCGACGTGCGGCGCCGCCCTGACTTTCGCGCTGTCGAAGGCGATGGTGATTTCGTCGCCCGTACGGCTGCTGCCGGCGAGCGGCACGAAAGTCTGCCGCATGCCGAGGAATCCGCCGCACACGGTCACCCACTCCGCGCGGCCGGTGCGGTCGTTGAGATAGACCTGTCCGACCCTGCCGAGCTGCTCGCCGTCGCAGCCGACGACGTGGCACTCCAGCAGCGTGCGGATCTCCGCCTGCGTGGCCACGACCTACCCCCTGATGTGGCGACCCTTGCATCGAACTGGACAGATACCCCATATCTCCACAAAACCACACCTCGTGGAGATGAGTTTCCGCCCCGCTTCACGCCGCGTGGGCCGGGCGCGGCGCGCCCGGCCCACGGCCGTTCCAGGGAGCGCCGGCGGATCAGCCGCCGTGCGCCTTGCGCAGCGCCTCCAGATGCTCCTTGAGCTGGGGATCGGCCTCCTTCGCCAGCGCAACCACCTCCGGCGAGGTGCCCTTGTCGATCTCCTGCTTGGTGATCCTGATCGCGGCGACGTGAGCCTTCGTCATCCCGGCCACGAAGTCCTGGTCGAAGTCGGAGCCGGTGTCCGAGCGCAGCTTGTTCGACAGCTCCTTCTGGGCGGCGGTGGGCGAGCTCGGCAGGTCGACGCCGAGCCGACCGGCGAGCTGGGTGACCTTCTCGTCCAGCGCGGTGTGGTCGTCGACCAGCACCTTGCCGATCGTCTTCACCTGTTTGGCGGTGCCCTTGGCCTCCGCCAGGTGGCCGGCCTGGATCTCGGCCATGTTGCCCTGGTGGATGGTACGCAACCAGGTCTTGTCCATTTCGGACGGCGGGGCGCTGGTCTGCGGCGCCACCCCCGCGGTGTTCGTCGGTGCGGTCCCGCACCCCACGAGGGCGGCGGCGGCCAGCAAAAGGGTAAGGCGGCGAGTACGCATGAGCATTTCCTATGTCGATGGCGACACTGATCCACTACGCACAGTAACCGCCGACGCCCTCACGTCCCCGTATTGCGCCGTCCGGCGCGTCCCCCGGCGCTACGCCCGCGGCAGGTCCCTGACGAACACCAGCCCGTCGATCAGGTCCAGATGGGCCGGGTCCAGGGGGAAGTAGCCGAAGTACGGGGACTCCCTGGCCGCGGGCGGAGCACCGGCGAGAGCGGCGGCCAGGCCGCGCGCGTCCACCAGGAACCGGTCCTCCGGCATGGCGTGCAGCAGCCCTTCGACCGTGCCGGCCGGCGGGGTGTCCACGCCGTGGTGGCGGATGGTGCCGACGGCGGTGGCGAGGACGGCGTAGTCGGCGCCGAGGCGGGCGCGGACGAGCGCGCCCGCGCTCCACCACCGCACCGGGCCCTGCTCCATCCGCATGGTGCCCGCCGCCGGCGTGAGGTGCAGGTTGTGGGAGAAGACGAAGGTGGGGCGGCGTTCGGCGAAGGCGAGGAGGTTGGCGGCCATCACGGCGGACCGTGTCGCCAGCAGCCGCAGCATCCTCGCCGGTCCCGTGTCGGCCAGGTGCGCGTGGTAGCGCAGCAGGCCGACGGCGGCCCGGCCGTACAGGCGGGCCCGGTCCCAGTCGTCCTGCGCGGTCGCGGCGAGCAGGTGCGGCGTCTGCGCGTCGAGCAGCACCACCAGGTCGTCGGCGAGCAGCCGCAGCTCCGCCGCCTCGGCCGAGCGGCCCACGGACCGCGACGGGTCCCGCATGGCGCCCTGGTCGCTCCAGCGTTCGTCGGCGCCGATCAGCCGGTCGAGCGTGTCGGCGGTGCACGGGAGCAGGGCGGCGTCCACATGGGCCGCGAGGTAGCCGTGCAGCGCCATGAGCGCCTGCCGGGGGCTCTCCGCGTGGGTGATCTCCGTCGGGCTGTCGAAGGCGGTGAAGCGCACCTGCTCGTCCGCCGGCCGGCCGGCGTTGTGGTCGCGCATCCAGCGGACCAGCTCGCGGTTGCCCTCCAGGGCGCCCCACTCGTGGCTGAAGCCGCGCTCCATGACCTCGTCGAGGGCGCCGGCGCCCGAGGTGACGTGGTCGTCCACGACCAGGCCCCGCAGGCAGTCGCTCTCCAGCGCGATCGCGCGGTAGCCCTCCCGCTCGACGAGCTGCCGGAACAGCTCGTTGCGTACGTCGAGGAGGGTCTCCTCCAGATGGGTGGGCTCGCCGAGGGCGAGCACGCGGGGGCGGCCCGGGAGCAGGGCCATGACGGAGGCCGCGTCGAGGGGGCGGGTGACGTCCTTGATGCCAGTTGTCATGACTTCAACGGTATCGTTGAACCTCCGGTTGAAACTTTGACGCGATTTTGGTGCTTCTCCGGCGTCCCGCCTTCAACCAGGAGGGGACAGGGCGGGAGCGCCGCTTGACCCGCGCGGTCCGCGGCACGCCGTCCGCGCCGCCGCCGCGGGTTCCGGGTAAAGAAGCGGGTGGCGATGGTTGAGCCCGGACAGAGGGGGAAGGGTGGCTGACTCCTGAACGTCGACCGTGAGGAGGAGCCGTAGTGCTCACCCTGACAGCCAACGCAGCCCAGGCGATCCGCGATCTCACCGCGACCGCGCCGGAGCCCACACAGAGCGGGATCCGGATCTCGTCGGAGGGTGAGGGCGCCAGCGCGCTCACCCTGTCACTGGCCACCGCGCCGGAACCGGCGGACGCGGTCGTGGAGTCCGAGGGCGCCCGGGTCTACCTCGACCCTGTGGCCGCGACCGTCCTGGACGACAAATCTCTCGACGCCGGAGCAGACGACCAGGGCAGTGTGTCGTTCCTGGTCACCGAACAGGCGATGTGAGGCGCGCCCCCGCCGGGCTCCTTGAGCCGCGGCCCGGCGGGGGGCGACCCCACGCGCCCGGTCAACCGGGCGCGCCATCCGGCTCGCTCAGCCGGGCGCGTCTTGCCGGCTCAGCCGGGCGCGCTGTCCGGCCGGCTCAGCCGGCGGCGAGCAGCTTGTGCAGGTAGCGCACCTGCTCCTCGCTCTGGTACCCGCCGCCGCCTTCGTGGTTGTTCCAGGGCCACACGACGATCTCCTTCGGGCCCTGCCAGTGGTTGTAGGCGGCGAAGACCGTGGACGGCGGGCACACGTCGTCCATGAGCGCCACCGAGTAGAGCGCGGGCACCTGGCCCCGCGCCGCGAAGTTCATCCCGTCGAAGTACGCCAGGGTGCGGAAGACCTGCTCGGCGCTGTCCCTGCGGGTCGCCATGAAGCGGACCAGCTCCTGGTAAGGATCCTTCCCGGTGATCTCGACCGCCCGCCGGAAATGGGTCAGGAACGGCACGTCCACCAGCGCAGCCTTGACCGCCGGGTGCAGCGCGGCCGTGGCCTGCGCGATGCCGCCGCCCTGGCTGCCGCCTGAGACGACGATGCCGCTCCCGTCCACCGCCGGGTGCTCCAGCGCGGCGTCCACGGCCCGGACGGCGTCGGTGAACACCCGCCGGTAGTAGTAGTCCTCGGGGTCCAGGATGCCCCGGGTCATCATGCCGGGGGCCTGCGGGTTCGCGCCGCCGTGCGGGTCGGGCGTGGTGCCGGGGCTGCCGACGTTGGCGCCGCCGTGGCCGCGGGTCTCCATGACGAACACCGCGTACCCGGCCGTGGGCCACAGCAGGTGGTCCTTGGGGAAGCCGCGCCCGCCGCTGTAGCCGATGTAGTGCATGACGCACGGCACCGGGCCCTCGGCCCCGCGCGGCAGCAGGAACCAGCCGTTGATGCGGTGGCCGCCCCAGCCCGCGAACGACACCTCGTACACCTCGACGGTGGCGAGGGGCAGTTCGTAGGGCGTGTAGGTGGCCGCCAGGTCGTGCTGCCTGGCCTCGGCCAGCGTGCGGGCCCAGAAGTCGTCGAAGTCGGCGGGCTCGTCGCGGTCGGGACGGTAGTCGCGAAGCTCGTCGAGCGGCAGATCGAACAGTGGCACGGATGCTCCCATAGCTGACGGAACGATGGTGATATTTCACCCCATAAGCCAGGAAAGCGATATCCCGCCCCCGGGATGGTGACGTGCCTTGTCCGCGCCGGTGTGGGTAGTGGCTCTCCTCGTGAGCGAACACGCCAGCCAGTACGTCATCGCCGTCCCCCACTCCCACCTGTCTCCGGGCCTCATCCTGGACGCCCCCGCAGGCGCCGACGACTTCCTCGTCGTCTTCGGCGACGACACCGAGTCGCGGGCGCAACTCCTGCACGACGATGCCGGGCGCCCGGTGCTGCGGGTGGGCGGCTACATGACGGCCCGGGGGACGGTGGTCGACGAGCGGCTGTGGAGCGTGCGCGAGGCCGCCCGCCACGGTGACCGGCTCCGCCTCCGCCTCGGCCACTCCCTCCCCTGAGCCGGCCTCAGGGACGGAACGGGCGCAGCCGCGGCCACCAGCCTGGCACGTGCGCGCGATAGTCGTCGTACGCCGCCCCGAATCGCCTGCGCAGGTCCGGCTCCTCGTACCAGTGCACGAAGGACCACACGACCAGGGCCACGGCGACAGCGTAGAACAGCAGGCCGCGATCGCCGAAGACCATGGCCTGGCCGATGATCGCGGTCAGGATCGCGACGTACATCGGGTTGCGGACATACCGGTACAGCCCGCCGACGACCAGCCGCTCGGGCGGCGCGACCGGCATCGGCGTGCCGAGCCCCTCCACGACGAAGCGGACGAAGGCGTGCACCAGCACCACCAGCCCGGCCGCGACCAGGATCGCCCCCGCCACCCGGAGCGGGACCATGATCTGTACGGGGAACGGCTCGTGCGTCCGCCAGCCGCCGACGAGGTAAGGCCCGAGGGCGGCGACGGTGCCGGGTGCGGCGGCGAAGAAGAGTGCGCTGACGACCGCGGCGGGATTCCTGCGCATGGGGTGCTCCTCACCCAGAATTCACTGTTTGATGAGTTTAGGCGGCAGGCTCCGGCACCGTCAACGCCCTGGCGGGTTGGCGAACTTCTGTAAGGAGCCTTACGATTCACCGGTGATCAACATGGAGCGGCCCTCGTACGAGGAGCTCGTGGCCCGTCTCGGCACGCCGGTCGCCGTCGAGGACGCGCGCGCCCGCTGGGGCTCGCTCGTGGACGCCGCCAGGAACGGCCGGGTCAGCCTGATCACCCGCGAGCGCTGGGAGTGGGCGGCGCTGGTGCCCCTGTCACGGGTGGCCGGAGTGCTGACCGGGCTGCCGGTCGTGTCGCTGTCCACGGCCCGCTCGAAGCTCGGCGACCTCGTCCGCCAGGTGGCCGGCCCGTACGACGACGAGCCCGTGCTCCTCACCCGCCACCGCACCCCCGTCGCGGCGCTGATCGCGGCCCGCCTGCTGCTGGAGCCGCCCGCCGCGCCGCGCCGGCCGGACGCCGACGCGCTGCTCGCCGACGGCCACACGGTCACGCTGGCCCGCGACCCGGTGGGCGGGCTGGTCGTCGCCATCGCCCGCGACGCCGGCGGCACGCAGGTCGCGGCCGGGTCGGGGCACGACGCCGCGCAGGCGCTGCGCTCCCTCGCCGGGCCGCCGCCGGGTCAGCCGGACGGCTCTCCCGGCAGGACCACCGCGTCGGGGCCCGGGTAGACGAACTGCGTGTGGCCGTCGCCGAAGCGTACGACGTAGGGCGGCCTGCTCCCGCAGTGCACCAGCGCGGCCGTCCGGGAAAACCGGTCGATGACCGGACATGTTGCTGGCTACCGTGTGCCCGGTGGACACCCCTTTGGAGACTTCGCGGCTGGTCCTGCGCCCCTTCACGGCCGCCGACGCCGAGCAGCTGATCGCCCTGCACAACGACGCCGAGGTCATGCGGTACCTCAACGGCGGCAAGCCGGTCCCGCGCGAGCGGATCCTCGGGGAGACCCTGCCGCGGTTCGTCCGCGGCGACTTCCTCGCGGCCGTCGAGAAGGCGTCGGGCGGCTTCGTCGGCTGGTTCCACCTGCGCCCGCCCGAGGGCGGGCCGGCGGACGAGCTTGAGCTGGGCTACCGGCTGCACCGCGCGGCCTGGGGCAAGGGGTACGCGACCGAGGGGTCGCTGGCGCTCATCGACCACGCGTTCGGGGAGCTGGGGGCGCGGCGGGTGTTCGCGCAGACGATGGCGGTCAACCTAGGGTCGCGGCGGGTCATGGAGAAGTGCGGGATGCGGTTCGTGCGGACGTTCTTCGAGGACTGGCCGGACCCGATCGAGGGGGCGGAGCAGGGCGAGGTCGAGTACGAGCTCCGTCCCGAAGACCGGCACCCCGCCTCCCCCTGACCTACGCGTCCGGTCGGGTCGCCGTCACCGTGTAGCGCTCGTCGGTGATCTCCTTGCCCCACAGCAGCGGGTCGGTGAGCGGCTCGACGCGGACGTCCGTCAGCGGGACCGGAAGGCGTCGCAGCGCGGCCATCAGCTCGGCCGCGGGGACCCCGCCGTCCCAGGGCGTGCCCTCGCGGCGGGGGACCGTGCCCCAGCGGCCCTCGACGAGGACGAGCCGGCCGCCGGGGCGCAGCAGCCCCGCCCAGCGGGCCAGCGCCTCCTCCGGCCGGGGCAGGGCCCAGACGAGGTGGCGGGAGAGCACCACGTCGAAGCGCCGCTCCCCCACCGGGGGCGCGGCGGCGTCGCCCACCGTCACGACGGCGCCGGTGCCCGCGAGCTTGGCCCGCGCCCGCTCCACCATGCGCGGCGCGAGATCGACGCCCGTGACGCGGTGACCCGCCTCGGCCAGCAGCAGCGACAGCGACCCCGTGCCGCACCCGAGGTCGAGCGCGTCGAGCCGCCCGTCGCCCGGCGGCAGCCAGGCGGCCAGGCGAGCGGCCCAGGCGGCGCGGACGCGCGGGTCGCGCAGGCCGTGGTCCGCCTCCTCGTCGAACGTGTCGGCGGCGGCGTCCCAGAACGCCGCGGTGCCGGGGTGCGCATCGGGGTGAGTGTCGGAGTGCTGCATGCGGGTCATCCTGCCGGACGGCACCGACAGTTCTCCGCACGCGCCCGCCGGACAACCTGGTGCACTGGTCAGACCGGTCGCTAGGGTGCCCTCATGGGATATGACGGGCTGTTCCGCCTGGACGGGCGGCGTGCCGTGGTGATCGGGGCGGGCAGCGGCATCGGCAGGGAGGCGGCGCTGGCGCTGGCCGCGCACGGCGCGTCCGTCGTCTGCGCCGACCGCGACCTGGACGCCGCCCAGGAGAGCGCCGCCGCCTGCGGGGGCGCCGCGCGGCTGCTGGACGTGCTCGACCCCGACGCCGTACGGTCGGCCGCCGCCGAGCTGCCGGCCGACGTGCTGGTGTTCACCGCCGCCACGAACGTGCGCAAACGGCTGCTCGACTACACCGGCGAGGAGTTCGACCGGGTGGTGGGGCTCAACCTGCGGGGGTCGTTCGACGTCGTACGGGCCTTCGGCGCGGGCATGGTGGAGCGGCGGCGCGGCTCGATCATCGGGTTCGCGTCCATCCGCGCGTCGGTGACCGAGCCGGGGCAGAGCGCGTACGCGGCCACGAAGGCGGGCCTGGTGCAGCTGCTGCGGACGGCCGCCGCCGAGTTCGGCCCGTACGGCGTGCGCGTCAACGCCATCGCGCCCGGCGTCGTCGAGACGCCGCTGACCCGCCAGATCAAGGACCATCCCGACTGGTACGCCGCCTACGCCGCCAAGTCCGCCCTCGGCCGCTGGGCGTCGGCGGAGGAGATGGCCGGGGCCGTGGTCTACCTGGCCGGTGACGCGGCCAGCTTCGTCACCGGCTCGGTGCTGTACGTGGACGGCGGCTGGACCGCCGTGGACGGCCGCTTCGACCCGCCCACCTGACCCGCCCCCGGCCCGGGGACCGGCGGGTCAGTGGTCGCCCGTGAGGAAGCGGCGGGCGGCCTCGGCGAAGACGCGGGTGCAGCGGACGATCTCCTCGATCTCGACGAACTCGTCGGCCTGGTGGGCGATCCACTTGCCGCCCGGCCCGTACACGACCGACGGGATGCCGCCCCAGTGCGTGAGCACGGTGCCGTCGGTCGAGCCGGGCACCCCGCCGTACACGGGCTCCTCCCCGGTGACCGCCCGGTGGGCGGCGGCCAGCGCGGCCACCACCGGGTCGGTCACGGGCACGTCCACGGGCGGCCGGTCCACCAGCACCGACACCTCGGCGGCGATCCCGTCGCGGGCGGCGCGGGCGGCGAGCGCGGCCACCTGGTCGGCGACGTCCTTGTGCTCGACGCCGGGCACCGTCCGCACGTCCACGAAGACGGAGGCGGTGGCGGGGATGACGTTGACCTGCTCGTGCGAGCCGGCCCGCAGCACGGTCGGCGTGACGTACACCTCGCCGAGGTGCTCGTGGGCCGGATGCCGGCGCTGCAGCTCCTCCTGCAGCCCGGCGAGCCCCACGAGCAGCGGCCCGGCGGCGGCGATCGGGTTGCGGCCGTGCTGCGGCATCGCGCCGTGCGCCATCTTGCCGGTGAGGTCCACGCGCAGCCGGAGCGCGCCCTTGGCGACGGCGCAGATCTCGCCGGCCTCGGGCTCGGCGACGATGGCGCCGTCCACGTCGGCGGCGAGCCCTTCGGCGACGAAGTGGTGGGCGCCGATCATGAGCCCTTCCTCGTCGGCCAGCGCGCACACCTTGATCCGGCCGGGGAACGGGCCGGCGAGCTGCAGGGCGCGGGTGGCGTACAGGGTGGCGGCCAGGCCGGACTTCATGTCGGCGCTGCCCCTCCCCCACAGCCGGCCGTCGCGGAGCTCGCCGCCGAACGGGTCCACGGTCCACTCCGACAGGTCGCCCTCGGTGACGACGTCGGTGTGGCCCTCGAACATCAGCGTCGGGCCGTCGCCGCCGCCGCCCTCGACCACGGCAACCACGTTGGGCCGGTCGGGCTCGACCTCGTACCAGGTGGGCTCCCAGCCCCACGAGCGCATCCGCGCGGCGACCAGCTCGGCGGCGGCCCGCTCGCGCCGCCCCGGGTCGTTGGTGCTGGGGACGCGCACCAGCTCCCGCGTGAACTCCACCACTCCGGCGGCGTCGACCTCGATCACGTCAGATCCTCCAGCGTCGGTACGGCCTCCAGCAGCGCCCGCGTGTAGGGGTGCGCCGGCGCGGCCCACACCTCGTCCACCGGCCCGCTCTCGACGATCTCGCCGTGGTGCATGACCGCGACCGTCTCGCACACGTGGCGCACCACGGACAGGTCGTGCGAGACGAACACGAGCGTCAGCCCGAGCTCGTCGACGAGGTCGGCCAGCAGGTTGAGTATCTGCCCGCGTACGGAGACGTCCAATGCGCTGACGGGCTCGTCGGCGACCAGCGCCTTCGGGCGGGGCGCGAGGGCGCGGGCGATGGCGATGCGCTGGCGCTGCCCGCCGGAGAACTGGTGGGGGTAGCGGTCGGCGGCCCCGGCGGGCAGGCCGACCGCGTCCAGCAGCTCGGCGACCCGCCCGCCGACGGGCAGGCCGAGGGCGACGAGCGGCTCGGCGACGAGGTCGCGCACCCGCATGCGGGGGTCGAGCGAGCTCATCGGGTCCTGGAAGACGATCTGCAGGTTCTCCCGCAGGAAGCGCAGGTCGCGCTCGGGCCGGCCGGTGACCGGCCGGCCGTCGAAGGCGATGGTGCCTGCGGTGGGCCGGTCGAGTGCGCACAGCAGGCGCAGCAGCGTGGACTTGCCGGAGCCGGACTCGCCGACGATGCCGTACCGTTCGCCCCTGCCGACGGTCAGCGAGACGTCGCGCAGCGCGTGGACGGCGGCGCCCGGCCGCAGCAGCGAGGTGCGGGGGCGGCGGTAGACGCGGCTCAGCCCGCGGGCCTCGATCAGCGGCTCGCCGGGGTTTTCAGCCCGCGGGGTGCCGGCATGCGTGGGCATGGCCTTCTCCTGTCAGCGCGGGGACCGTCTCGCAGAGCGCGTCGGCGTGCGGGCAGCGGTTGCCGAACACGCAGCCGCCGGGGAAGTGCCCGGCCGCGGGGACGCTGCCGCTGATGGTGGGCAGGCGGGTGCCGCGCGGGGTGAGCCGGGAGGCGGCCAGCAGCCCTTCGGTGTAGCGGTGGCGGGGCCGGGTGAACACCTCGCGGATGGGGCCGGACTCGACGACGCGGCCGCCGTACATGACGAGGACCCGCTCGCAGACGGCGGCGACCACGGCGAGGTCGTGGGTGATGAACAGCAGCGCGGGCGCGACCTCGGCGATGAGGTCGAGCATCCGCTTCTGCACGGTGACGTCGAGCGCGGTGGTGGGCTCGTCGCAGATGAGCAGCGCGGGCTCGTTGGCGAGGGCGATGGCGAGCATGACGCGCTGGCGCTGCCCGCCGGAGAGCTGGTGAGGGTAGGCGCGGGCGAGCTGCTCGGGCTCGGGCAGCCGCACCCGTTCCAGCAGCTCGACGGCGCGGGCGCGGGCCTCGCGGCGGCCCCGGCCGTGCAGGGTCATGACCTCGGCGACCTGGGCGCCGACCCGCATGAGCGGGTTGAGCGCGGTCATGGGCTCCTGGAAGACCATCGACAGGTCACGGCCGCGCAGCCGCTTGAGCCGGCTCTCGGGGACGCCGATCAGGTCGCGGCCGGCGAGCGTGGCGCGGCCGGTGGCGGTGACGCCCTCGGGCAGCAGGCCCATGAGCGACAGCGCGGTCAGCGACTTGCCGGAGCCGGACTCGCCGATCAGCCCGACCCGCTCGCCCGGCCCGATCGAGAACGACACCTCGCGCACCAGCTCGGTGTCGCCTGCCCGCACGCCGAGCCCGTCAACCGTGAGCCCGTCAACCGTCAGCACGGATCCTCCTCAGCTTCGGGTCGAGGAAGTCGCGCAGGCCGTCGCCGAGCAGGTTGAAGCCGAGCACGGCGAGCGCGACGGCCAGGCCGGGCCACAGCGCGAGGCGCGGGGTGGAGAACAGCAGCTCCTGCGACTCCTGGAGCATCCGCCCCCAGGAGGGGGTGGGCGGGCGGGTGCCGAAGCCGAGGAACGACAGCGCCGCCTCGGCCAGGATGGCGATGGCGAACGACACCGACGCCTGGACGATGAGCACGGAGGAGATGTTGGGCAGCACGTGCCGCAGCGCGACGGCGCCGCCGCGGCGGCCGGCGGCGCGGGCGGCGAGTACGTAGTCGGTGACCATAACCTGGAGCGTGGCGGCGCGGGCCACCCGGGCGAAGGCGGGCACCGTGGCCACCCCGATGGCGATCATTGCGGTGAGCGTACCGGCCCCGTAGACCGCGCCGAGCATGACGGCCAGCAGCAGCGCGGGGAAGGCGAAGACGAGGTCGTTGACCCGCATGACCAGCTCCGACAGCCAGCCGCGCGGCGTCATCCCGGCGAGCACGCCGAGCGGCGTGCCGAGCAGCGCGGCGATGCCGACGGCGACGATGCCGACGTAGAGGGTGGTGCGGGCGCCGACCATGAGCTGGCTGAGCGTGTCGCGGCCGAACTTGTCGGCTCCGAGGAGGTGGCCGCCGCCGGGCTCGTGGAGCTTGGCGGCGGCGTCGACGAGAGTGGGGTCGTACGGCGTCCACACGAACGACACCAGCGCGGCCAGCACCACGACGGCGACGAGCGCGCCGCCGGCGACGAGCCCCGCGTTGAGCCGGCCTCTCATCGCGAGCCCTCTCATCGCAGCCTCGGGTCGAGCAGGTGGTAGGCCACGTCCACCACGAAGTTGATCAGCAGCACGGCCGCCACCAGCACCATCACCACGCCCTGGACGAGCAGCAGGTCACGCCCGGCGACGCCGTTGAGCAGCAGGTCGCCGAGGCCGGGGATGACGAAGACGCGCTCGACCACGACCGCGCCGATCAGCAGCGTGGCCAGTTGCAGCCCGAGCACGGTGACGACGGGCACGGAGGCGTTGCGCAGGCCGTGCCGCCACAGCGCGCCGGTGCGGCCACGGCCCTTGGCGCGGGCGGTGCGCAGGTAGTCCTCGCGCAGGACGTCGAGGACGGCGCTGCGCACGTACCGGGTCAGTACGGCGCCCTGCACCAGGCCGAGCGACAGCCACGGCAGCAGCAGGCTCCGCAGCCACTCCCCCGGGTCCTCGGCGAGCGGGACGTAGCCGCCGGAGGGCAGCACCTGGGCCCGTACGGCGAAGACGAACACCAGCAGGATGCCGGCGAGGAACGCGGGGACGGCGATGCCGACCTGGCTGAGCGCGCTGAGGGCCGCGCCGAGCGGGTCGCGGTGGTGGACGGCGGCGTACGTGCCGAGCGGCACCGCGACGGCCAGCGCGACGGCCATGCCGCCGAGCACGAGCACGGCGGTGACGCCGAGCCGGTCGGAGATCTGCGGGCCGATGGGGGCGCTGGTGACGTAGGAGGTGCCGAAGTCGCCCTGGGCGAGGCCGCCGAACCAGTCGAGGAACTGCGTCACCGGCGGCCGGTCGGTGCCGAACTGCGCGCGCAGCTCGGCGACGGCCTCCGGGGTGGCGTTGACGCCGAGGGCGATCTCGGCCGGGTCGCCGGGCAGCAGCGCCATGAACGCGAAGACGACGACCCCCGCCACGGCGGTGCTCGCCACCAGCACCGCCAGGCGTCTGACCAGGTAGAGGGTCATGCGGGGGTCACTGCTTGGCGAGCGCGGTGAAGTCGAAGGACTCCGCGATGGCGTTCTGGGGCAGGCCGGTGACGCCCTTCTTGGCCACGATCAGGTTGGGGAACAGGAAGAGCCAGTCGGCGGCGGCGTCGTCGGACAGCAGCTTGGCGGCCTGCTTGAGCGCGTCGGTCTGCTCCTGCTCGGTGCCCTCGTCGGCGGCGGCGAGGAGCTTGCCGAACTCGGGGTTGTCGTAGCGGAAGTAGTAGGACTTGTCGGCGAAGATGCCCATGTCGCGAGGCTCGACGTGGTTGATGATGGACAGGTCGTAGTCGCCCTTGCTGAACACCTGGTCGAGCCAGCGGGCGGGGAACTCCAGCGGCTCGATGTCGGCCGTGATGCCCACCTGCGCGAGCTGCGACTTGACGACCTGGGCGCTCGCCACCGCGTACGGCAGGTTGGGGATGCGCATCTTGACGGTGTAGGTCTTCCCGCCGAGCAGTTCCTTGGCCTTGGCCGGGTCGTAGGGGTAGTCGCCGGTGCGGTCCTCGTACCAGGGGTCGGTGGGCGGCGTCATCGAGCCGATGAGCTGGCCGCGCCCGGCCCAGGCGGTGTCGAGCAGCGCCTTGTGGTCGATGGCGTGCCGGACAGCCTGGCGCACGCTCTTGTCGTCGAACGGCGGGCGGCCGTTGTTCATCGACAGCACGACCTCGCCGTTGGTAGTGCCCTCGATGACCTGGAAGCGGCCGGGGTCGGCGAACTGCTGCAGCGACTCGGGGGCCTGGACGCTGGAGATGACGTCGATGCCGCCGGTGAGCAGGGCGTTGTTCATCGCCGTGGCGTCCTTGAAGTACTTCAGCGTGACCGACGACAGGGCCGGCTTCGTCCCCCAGTAGGAGGGGTTGGCGTCGAGCCGGAGCGAGTCGCCGCGCCGCCATTCGCCGAGCACGTACGGGCCGGTGCCGACGGGCTTGTTGGGCAGGTCGGCGACGCCGGTGCGGCTGAACATCGCGCCGAGCCTGGTCGCCATCGCGTACAGGAAGCCGTTGCTGGGGCGCTTGAGCGTGACGACGGCGGTCGTGTCGTCCTTCTTCTCGACCTTGTCGACGACGTCGAGCTGGGCCTTGATCTTGAGCTTCCAGTCGCTCCTGACCCGGTCGAGGGAGAAGACCACGTCGTCGGCGGTGAACGGGGCGCCGCTGCTGAACTTCACGCCGGGGCGCAGGGTGAAGGTGTAGGTCCTGCGGTCGCCGGAGACGTCCCACTTCTCGGCCAGCAGAGGGACGATCCTGCCGTTCTGGTCGAGCTTGACCAGGCCCTCGTAGACGTTGACGAGCAGCGCCTGCGGGATCGCGGCGCCCTCGGTGGAGGTGAAGTCGAGGTTGGCGGGCTCGGCGACGGCGCCGACCGACAACGACGCGGCCTTGGGGGTGCCCCCGGTGCCCGGACCGCCCCCGGAGCCGCCGCCGCACGCGGCGGTGCCCAGCAGGAGACCGCCCACGGCGATCCAGATCCCGATGCGCCTCATGCTCTTGCCGCCTCCTGGCTAGTCCACTGGTCTGACCAGTAGGCTACGCACACTGCCAGTGTGCGGCGGTTCGGGTCAAGGGGGCGTCCATGGGTGGTCCGCGGTTCGAGCCGGTGCGCGCCGTGCGGGCGTACGAGCGGGTGGTGGAGCAGATCGAGGAGGCCGTGGAGAGCGGGGCGCTGACCCCGGGCGAGCGGCTGCCGAGCGAGCGGGAGCTGATGGTGCAGTTCTCGGTCGGCCGCTCCACGGTGCGCGAGGCGCTGCGGGTGCTGCAGGCGCGCGGCCTGGTCCGTTCGCGGCCCGGCGACCCCAACGGCGCGGAGGTGCTGCCGTTCTCCCCCGTCGTGCTGAAGAAGTCGATGACCACGCTGGCCCGGGTGTCGGAGCTGTCGCTGGGCGAGCTGGCGCAGTTCAGGATGGTGCTGGACGCGACGGCGGTGCTGCTCGCCGCGCGCCTGCGCACCGAGGAGCACCTGGCGGAGATGGCGGCGGCGGTGGAGGACATGAAGGCGGCCGGCGCCACCGGTTTCGGCGCGGCTGACGTCGCCGGTTTCGGCGCGGCTGACACTGCCTTCCACGACGCGGTGGCGCGGGCCGGCGGCAACAAGCTCATCCAGGTCTGCACGGACGTGGTCCGTGCCGTCATGGCCGGCCTCGTCGAGGACCGGCTCGCGCGGGCGCCGGACCGGGAGGCGCTGATGCGCCGCGGCGTCGCGCACCACGAGGACGTCATCGCCGCCCTGCGCGCCGGCGACGGCCCGCTGGCCGCCCGGCTGACCCGGCAGTGGACGTACGACTCCTACGCAGGCCATCTCCCCGCCGACGAACGCGCCGCCCTGCGAGCCCTTCTGGAGTGATTTGCCCCACAGGGTGTTATGTTTCCCCCGTGGGGCGCGTGGATGGGGACGGGCTGATAGAGGCGTTTCTGCGCGAGCCGCGCCGATACACCAGCCATCAGGTCGCCGAGATGGCGGGGGTTCCGGTCTATCGCGCGCGGCGGTTCTGGCGCGCCCTCGGCTTCGCCAACGTGGCCGACGACGCCGTCGAGTTCACCGACTCCGACGTCGAGGCGCTGAAGACCATGATCGGCATGGTCAGCTCCGGCCTCTACGACGAGGAGCACGTGCTGCTGCTGGCCCGCTCGCTCGGCCGGGCCACGGCGCGCCTCGCCGAGTCGCAGGCCGAGCTGGGCGTGGAGGAGCTGGACCAGGCCGGGGTGCCGCTCGCCGACCGGCCGCGGGCCTGGCGGCGGCGGGCCGAGAAGGTGGTGCCGGAGCTGGCGCGGCTGCTGGTCTACGCCTGGCAGCGGCAGCTCGCCGCCGCCGCCGGCCGCATCGCCGAGCAGGACATGAGCGCGGTACGGCTGTCGGTGGGCTTCGCCGACCTGGTGGCCTTCACCCGGCTGAGCCGGCAGATCACCGGCAGCGAGCTGGCCCGGCTGATCGACAGGTTCGAGGGCACCTCGGCCGACATCGTCACCTCCGGCGGCGGGCGGGTGGTCAAGACGCTCGGCGACTCGGTGCTGTTCGTCTCCGACAAGGCGCACGTGGTGGCCGAGATCGCGCTGCGGCTGGTGGAGCACCCGCGCGCCAAGGGCATGCCGGAGCTGCGGGTGGGACTCGCCACCGGGCCGGTGGTCTGGCGGATGGGCGACGTGTTCGGCACCACGGTCAACCTGGCCAGCCGGCTGACCGCGCTGGCGCTCCCTGGAACGATCCTGGCCGGGCCGGAGATGGCCGAGGAGCTGGAGGGCGACCGGGCCTTCCAGTTGCGGGAGGTCAACCGGCTGTCGGTGCGGGGACTGGGTGAGCTCGCGCCGTTCACGGTGACGCGGGGTTAGGATCACCGAACATCGTTCTGCCCATTGAGGGGTGCCCCTTGACCACTCGCCAGCATGCCATCGGTGACCTGCTGCGGCGCTCGGCCGCCCGTCACCCCGCCAAGACCGCCCTCGTGCACGGCGACCGGCGGCACAGCTACGCCGACCTCGACCGGGCCGTCAACCGGGTGGCCAACGCCCTCGCCGCGCGCGGCGTCGGGAAGGGCGACAGGTTCGCCGTGCTCAGCCACAACAACGACGCGTTCGTGATGGCGTACTTCGCGCTGGCCCGGCTGGGGGCCGTCTCCGTGCCGATCAACTTCATGCTGAAGTCCGACGAGGTCGGCTACATCCTGGAGCACTCCGGCGCGATCGGGCTGCTCGTGGAGGAGGCGCTGGCCCCGGTGGCCGCCGCGGCGGCGGGCGAAGGGGTACGGGTGCGCGGGGTCATCGGCTCGTACGCGGGGTGGGAGCCCTTCGCCGAGTGGGCGGCGCACGACGACGACGGCGAGCCGTCCACCGAGATCGCCGACGACGACCCGATCCAGCTGATGTACACCAGCGGCACCGAGTCGCGGCCCAAGGGCGCGACGCTGTCCAGCCGCGGCCTCATCGCCCAGTACGTCACCTGCGCCGTGGACGGCGAGATGCGCCACGACGACATCGAGGTGCACGCCCTGCCGCTCTACCACTGCGCCCAGCTCCACTGCTTCCTGACGCCCGGCATCTACCTCGGGGCCACCAACATCGTGCTGCCCGGCGCCGACCCCGGCGCGATCCTGGCCGCCGTGGAAGCCGAGCGGGCGACCAAGCTGTTCTGCCCGCCGACCGTCTGGATCGGCCTGCTGCGCCACCCCGACTTCGACCGGCGCGACCTGTCGTCGCTGCGCAAGGGCTACTACGGCGCCTCCATCATGCCCGTGGAGGTGCTGAAGGAGATCGCGGCCCGGCTGCCCCAGGTGCGGCTGTTCAACTTCTACGGCCAGACCGAGATGGCGCCGGTCGCCACGATCCTCGGCCCCGACGAGCAGCTGACCCGGCTCGGCTCGGCGGGCCGGCCCGCGCTGAACGTCGAGACGAGGATCGTCGACGACGAGGACCGGCCGGTGCCGCCCGGCGTGGTGGGCGAGATCGTGCACCGCAGCCCGCACGCCATGCTCGGCTACTGGAACGACCCGGACAAGACCGCCGAGGCGTTCCGCGGCGGCTGGTTCCACAGCGGCGACCTGGGCGTCATGGACGCCGACGGCTACCTGTCCGTGGTGGACCGCAAGAAGGACATGATCAAGACCGGCGGCGAGAACGTGGCGAGCCGGGAGGTCGAGGAGGCCATCTACCAGCATCCTGCGGTGGCGGAGGCGGCCGTGTTCGGGGTGCCGGACGAGCGGTGGATCGAGGCGGTGACCGCCGCCGTGGTGGTGCGCGACGGGGCCTCGCTCACCGAGGAGGAGCTGGTGGCGTTCCTGCGGGAGCGGCTGGCGCCGTTCAAGACGCCGAAGCGGGTGACGTTCGTGGCGGCGCTGCCGAAGAACGCCTCGGGCAAGGTGCTCAAGCGGGAGCTGCGCGAGGCGTTCTGAGGCCCGCCCCCGTCACGGGCGGCGGGTCACGGGCGGCGGTCGAGGGCCTGCACCCACTTGACGGCGACGGCGGCGACCTGGACCAGCTCGGCGCGCAGCCGGCCGGGGTCGGTCTCGGCGAACGCCTCCAGCACCTCCTCGGCCAGGATGTGCCGCCAGGTGAGCGTGCCGGCCCGGTCCGCCGCATCCGTCTCGTCGCGGGCCTCGGCCGAGCGGTCCGCCGCGTCGGCGCCGCCGGTGCCGTCGGGCAGCTCCTGCATGCCGAACCTGGCGTCCTGCGCGGCCCGCTCGGCGGCCACGTCGCCGAGCGCCCGCGCCAGCGAGCCGGGGATGCCCGCGTCCCCGTCCTGCGCGTCATGGGTGATGGCCGAGGTGTCGTGCGTCATGTGATCAGTCTGGCGTGCCCGGGACGGTGGGCGGGCGGAAGCCCGGGCCGAGGTCCAGGGGCGCGGCGCAGGCGTGGTCGCGGAAGGCGCGGGCGGCGGGGGTCAGGCGCTCGCCGGCCACCCAGCACACCCCGATCGTCCGGAACAGCGGCGGCGACATCGGAACCTCCACGACCCCGGCGACGGCCGAGGTGGAGTCGGTGCGGGCCGGCGCGCCCAGGCCGGGGTCGGTGCGGGCCGGCGCGCCCAGGCCGGGGTCGGTGCTGGGCAGGACGGCCACGCCGAGGCCCGCCGCCACCAGGCCGCGTACGGTCTCCGACTCCTGGCCCTCGAAGGCGATGCGCGGCTCGAACCCGGCCGCCGCGCACAGGTCGTCGGTGATCTGACGGAGCCCGTACCCGTGCTCCAGCGTCACCAGCTCCTCCCCCTCCAGCTCCGCCGCCCGCACCCGCGCCCGCCCGGCGAGGCGGTGCCCCGGGGGCACGGCCAGGACCAGCTCCTGGTCGGCGAGCGGCCGCCCGGCGAGGTCCGGGTCGCCGAGCGGCATGGGGGCGACGAAGACCAGGTCGATGTCCCCCTCGCGGAGGGCGCGCAGCATGTCCTGGCGCGAGCCCTGCGCCAGGCTGAAGCGCACGCCGGGGTTGCGCTCGCGGAAGCGCCGGATGAGCGACGGGACCAGCGTGCGGCCGAGCAGGTGCAGGAAGCCGAGGACGACGCGCCCGCTGGCCGGGTCGATCTCCTCCCGCACCTCGCGGGCCGCCGTGGCGAGCGCGCCGAGCGCCCGGCCGGAGGCGGCGGCCAGCGTACGGCCCGTCCTGGTCAGCCGGATGCCGCGGCCGGACGGGAGCACCAGCGGCGCGCCGACCAGGTCGGAAAGGGCGGCGAGGCGGCGGCTGGCGGTGGGCTGCGGGATGCCGAGCTGCTCGGCGGCGCGGGTCACGTGGCCGGTCTCGCCGACGGCGGCGAGCAGGGCGAGTGCGGGCGCCAGGCGGGCGGCCAGCCGGTCGTCGGCGGCCTCCGGCGATTCATACGTCACGGTATGAATTATCGCTCATCTCGGTATTGGACGCATTTATTAGCTTTGCTTAGCGTTGGCGGCATGGTCCTTCACGAGCGGCAGCAGGTACGGAACGACGCCGTGCCCATCGGCACCACGCCGGGCACCCGCGGGACGCGGCGGGTCAGCGCGGCCGTCGCGGCGGGCGGGCTGTCGTCGTTCGCGCTGCTCTACGCGCCGCAGCCGGTGCTGCCGCAGCTCGCCGAGGGGTTCCGGCTGGACCCGGGGAGCGCGTCGCTGGCCGTCGGCGTGGCCACGGGGGCGCTCGCCGTCGCGGTGCTGCCGGTCGCGGCGCTGGCCGAGCGGATAGGGCGGCGACGGGTGATCGTGTGGTCGGTGCTCGTGTCGGCGGTGCTCGGGCTGCTGCTGCCGCTCGCGCCGACCTTCCCGGTGCTGCTCGGCATGCGGGCCGTGCAGGGGGTGGCGATCGCCGGGTTCGCGGGGGTGGCGGCGGCGTACCTGGCGGACGCGCTGGGGACGAAGCGGCTCGCGGCGGCGGTCGGCGCGATGATCGCCGGGAACTCGGTGGGCGGCATGCTCGGCCGGCTCGGCACCGGCTTCGCCGCCGCTCCCCTGGGCTGGCACGGATCCCTGGCCGTGGTGGCCGCGGTCGCGCTGGCGTGCGCCCTGTTCGCGGCCCTGACCCTCCCGAGGACGGGCGCGGGGACGGGCGGAGGGACGGGCGGGGGGACGGGTACGGGCACGCCCGCCGTCCCGCAGGAGCGCGTCTCGGGCGAGCGGCGGGGGCCGATCGGGGCCGGGGTGTGGGTGCCCTGCGCGGTGGGGGCGCTGGCCATGGGGGCGTTCGTGGCGCTCTACAACGCGGCCGGGTTCCGGCTGGCGGCGCCGCCGCTGTCGCTCGCCCCGGCCGCGGCGTCCCTCGTGTTCCTGTCGTACGCGATGGGCACCATGTCGTCGGCGGCGGCCGGGCGGCTGGCGGGGCGCTTCGGGCGGACGGCGGCGCTGGTGACCGCGCTGCTCGTCACCGTCGCGGGGTCGGCGCTGACCCTGCACCCGGCGCTGCCGGTGATCGCCCTGGGGTTCGCCGTGCTGACGGCCGGGTTCTTCGCGGCGCACGCCATCGCCAACGCCTGGGTGACCGCGCAGGCGTCGCCCCGCACCAGGGGGCGGGCCGCCGGGCTCTACACGCTCTGCTACTACCTGGGCAGCGGCGCGGGCGGCACCGTGGGCAGCGTGGTGTACGGCGGCGCGGGCTGGCCGTGGCTCATCGCGCTGACCACGGCCTGGCTCCTGCTCGCCGCCCTCGCCGTCCTCCTCACCAGCGGCCGGGCCCGCGCCACGGCGCTCACGGACGGCGGCGGCCGGGTCGCCGCGGAGGCAGCACGCCGGTGACGGTCGTGCCCTCGCCGGGCACCGCGCGCACCGAGATCGTGCCGCCCACCGCGGCGAAGGCGGCCCGCATGGCCATGACCTCCGGCCCGCTCTCGTCCACGGGCAGGCCCGCGCCGTTGTCGCTGACCGTCATGCGCAGGCCGCCGGCGCCGCCGGTCACCGCGACCGACACCAGCGAGACCGCCGCCGTCTCGCGTCCGGCCAGCGTCAGGGCCTCACGGATCGCGGCCGGCACGGCGCGGGCGGCCCGCAGGGGGACCTCGCCCGCCGGCAGCGCCCACGTCTCGACGGCGATCCCCGTCCGCCGCGACCACTCGTCCAGGCAACGCCGCAACGCGACCGCGAAACCGCCGTCCGCGGCTCCGCCGGTCGAACCGGTGGCGAGCCCGCCCCCGCATGTGCTCGCCGGTCCGTTCGCGATCTTGCCGATCATGGTGGCCTCCTCTACGCCGTTCCCCCGCTCCCGGAGGTGCTGCGGACAGCATGCGCGGCACGGCGTTGAGAAAGTGTTGAGCCGGTGTGCAGCTAAGCCGGCGCAAGCCGGGTGAGGGTCACCGTGACCTCCTGGCGGCTGCCGGCCGGGCCCCGGTGCACGCCCTTGAGCGGCGGCACGTCGGAGTGGTCACGTCCTCGGGCGACCACGACGTGCGCCTCGCCGACGTGGCCGCGACCTGCCGGGTCGAGCGGCAGCCACTCCCCGGCCCAGTACTCCACCCAGGCGTGGCTCTGCCCCTCCACCGGCTCGCCGACGTCCGCGTCGGGCCGGGGGTGCAGGTAGCCGGAGACGTAGCGGGCGGGCAGCCCGGCGGCGCGCAGCAGGCCCGCCGTCAGGTGGGCCAGGTCCTGGCAGGCGCCCTCGCCGAGGTCCCACGCCTCCCGCGCGGAGGTCCGCACGCCCGCCGGGCCCGGCAGGCACGTCACCCTTGCCGCCACCATCTCGCCGATCGCCCCGGCCGTCCCTTGGGGGTCGCGTCCGAGCGCCTGGACCCTGGCCAGCTCCTCCAGCTCGGGGCCGACGGCGGTCATCGGGGTCGTACGCAGCAGCTCCTTCAGCGACGGGTCGTAACCGGCCGCCACGCGCCGGGGCGGCCCGCCCGTCTCGACCCTGCTCACGGCCTCGACCGTCAGCGACGTGTGCGGCTCCATCACGTCGAACGAGGTCACCTTCGTCCCCCAGTAGTCCTCGTAGGTGAAGACGGGAACGTACGGGGTCACGGTGACCCGGCTGGAGAGCACGTTGTGCGCCGGGGTCATCCTGACCTCGTTGTAGGAGGAGTGCGCCTCGCCGTCGTACTCCACGTGCGTCACGTGCGAGACCTTCAAGCGCCAGCCCATGCCATCGCCTCTCTGTTGCCCGCCTTGCGGCGGAGGGTAGGAGAGGCATGTTTCGCCGGGCGGCACCGGATGTTACGAGCGGTCCTCAGCCGCCGAGGTAGCGCAGGACGGCGAGCACCCGGCGGCTGTATCCGGGGTCGCGGGGCAGGTCGAGCTTGTCCATGACGGCGTTGACGTGCTTCTCGACGGTGCTGAGCGAGACGTGCAGGCGCTCGGCGACGGCGGCGTTGGTCAGGCCCTCGGCGAGGTGGCGCAGCACCTCGGCCTCGCGCGGGCTGAGCCGGCTCAGCGGGTCGGCGCGGGTGGCGCGGGCCAGGAGGCTGCGGACGACCTCCGGGTCGAGTGCCGTGCCGCCCGTCCGGACCCGCTCCAGCGCGCCGAGGAACTCGGCCACCTCGGAGACCCTGTCCTTCAGCAGGTAGCCCAGCCCTTCGGTGGAGCCGGCGAGGAGCCGGGCGGCGTAGTGCTGCTCGACGTACTGGGACAGGACCAGCACGCCGATCTCCGGGTGGCGCTCGCGGATCTCCAGTGCGGCCCGCAGCCCCTCGTCGCGGTGGGTGGGCGGCATGCGCACGTCGATCACGGCCACGTCGGGACGGTGCTGTTCGACGGCGTCGAGCAGCGCGGGCGCGTCGGCGACGGCGGCGACCACCTCGTGGCCGGCCTCGTCGAGCAGCCGCGTCAGCCCTTCGCGCAGCAGCACGGAGTCGTCGGCGAGGATCAGCCGCACGCGGGCGCCTTGGGCAGGGTGGCGGTGACCTTCGTGGGGCCGCCGGGCGGGCTGTGCACGCTCAGCTCGCCGTCGAGGGCCCGCACCCGCCTGGCCAGGCCGGACAGCCCGCCGCCCGCCGGGTCGGCGCCGCCCCTGCCGTCGTCCGAGATGGCCACGCTCACCGTCCGCTCGTCCTCGCTCAGCACCACCAGGATGTCACGGGCGGCGGCGTGCTTGACCGCGTTGGTGATCGCCTCGCGGGCCACGAAGTACAGGGCGGTCTCGACCTCGGCGACCGGCCGCCCGGCCAGCCCGTAGTGCACGGTGACCGGCACCCCGGCCCGTTCGGCGGCGCCGTCGAGCGCGGCCCGCAGCCCCAGCTCGTCCAGGGCGGTCGGGTAGATGCGCCAGGCCACGCCGCGCAGCTCGTCGAGGAGGCGGCGGGACTCGGTGTAGGCCTGGTCGATCAGCTCGGCGGCGCGGGCCCGGCCGGCCTCGCCGGAGGCGGCCCCGTCCGAGGCGATCTGGTGGCGGGCGCGGCCGAGGAGCATGGCGAGGGCGACGCCGCGCTGCTGGACGCCGTCGTGCAGGTCCCGCTCGATGCGGCGGCGCTCGTCGTCCACGGCCCTGACGATGCCGGTGCGGGACGCGGTCAGCTCGACGACGCGGCGGCGCAGCCGTTCCTGGCGGTCGGGGCCGAGGAAGCGGGCGGCGACGGCCCGGTCGAGCGCGGCGGCGGCCAGGGTCAGCAGGGCGGTCAGGGTGAGCGCGGCCAGCCCGGCGGTCAGGCCGAGCGCGCCGCTGCTGGTCACGACGCGTACGCCGGGCAGGGTGACCGGCACCGGCTCCGAGCCGCCCCGCACGAGGTCCCACAGCCCGCCGAGCAGCAGCAGGACGGCGAGGAACAGCGCGTTGAAGCAGGCGTACCCGGCGAACGTGCCCACCAAGGCCCGCGCGGCGACGAATGCGAGCCCGCCCTCCCCCGCGCTCTCGTGGCCGTACCAGCGGGCGAGCCTGCGCCGTTCGAGCGCCGCCAGCCGCGCGACGACCCGCCCGGCGGCGGGACGGGCGGCGGGGACGAGGAGCGCGGGCCAGCCCAGGCAGATCAGCGCCAGCCCGGCGGCCCCCGTGACCGTGCCGAGCAGCACGCCGACGGGCGCCCGCGCCGGGGAAGGCCGACCGGCTGCCGTGCTCGCACCCCGCGTCACCTGCTCACTCCCTTGCTCCATGAAGGGGACGGCCCCGGCGCAGTCTAGGCGTCACGGCGGCGCAGGACCGCGTGGCCGGTGGCGAGGGACGCCGCCGTCCAGGCGAGGAGCCAGGCCAGGCCCTCCCCCGCCGAGTACGGGATCGGCCCCCCGGTCATGTTGTCCGCGCTGCCCATGAACGCCAGCCCCGCGAACAGCGGCATCCGCAGCGACATCGCCACCGCCGGCCCGCTGCCGGTCATCATCAGCAGCAGCGGCAACCCCATCAGCAGCATGAACACGACGGTCAGCGTCCCGGCCGCGCTGCGCAGGGCCGCCCCGGCGCCGAGGGTGAGCACCGCGATCAGCGCGAAGTACACCCCGACGCCGGCGAGGTCCCGCACGACCTCGCCCATCGGCAGGACGACCAGGCCGCCGAACACGTCGAGCGACAGCAGCGCGTACACGGCAGCGGTCGCCGCCGCGCCCGACAGCACGCCCGTGGCGGCCATCACGGGCGCGAGCACCAGCGCCTTGGCGGCCAGCATCACCCCGCGTACGGGGACGGCCTGGAGGGTGACCCGGATCGAGCCCGAGGCGTACTCGGCGGTGATGGTCAGCATGGCCAGCGCCACCAGGGCGAACTGGGCGAACGACGTCGCCGACACGGCCGCCTCGCTGGCCGGCACGGGCGCGGCGGACGACGGCCCGGCCGGGCGCAGGGCCTCGGTGGCGGACGCGCCGCCGAGGGTCACGGCGGCGAGCACCATGAGCGCGAACGCCCCGGCGAGGCACCACCACGTGGACCGCACCGACCACAGCTTCGCCCATTCGGCCCCGGCCGCCTGCCACAGGACGCGTACGCCCCCGACGTCCTGTCCCGTCGTCGCGCTCACGCGCCTCTCCTTCCCGCGCCGTACTCGACGTCGCCCTCGGTCAGCTCGTGGTAGGCCTGCTCCAGCGACGCCTCCCTGACCCGCAGCCCGTGCAGCCTGACGCCGGCCTCGTACGCCAGGTCGCCGACGCGTTCGACGGGCGCGCCGGTCGTGACCAGCTCGTTCTCGCCCGACCTGGTCACCTCGACCCCGGCGGCGCGCAGCAGGGCGGCCAGTTCCCTGGCGTGCGGGGTGCGGACGACCACGGCCGTCAGCGAGCTGCCCGCGATGACCTCGGCGAGCGGCGCGTCGGCGATGAGCCGGCCCTTGCCGATCACCACCAGGTGGTCGGCGGTGAGCTGCATCTCGCTCATGAGGTGGCTGGAGACGAACACCGTCCGGCCCTCGCCGGCGAGGGAGCGCATGAGCCCGCGCACCCACCGCACCCCGTCCGGGTCGAGCCCGTTGACGGGCTCGTCGAACAGCAGCACCTCGGGGTCGCCGAGCAGCGCCGCCGCGATGCCGAGCCGCTGGCTCATGCCCAGCGACAGCGCCCCCGCCCTGCGGTGGGCCGCGCCCGCGAGGCCGACCGTCTCCAGCACCTCGCCGACCCGCTTGCGCGGGATGCCGTTGCTCCGCGCCAGCGCCACCAGGTGGGCGTGGCCGGTGCGGGCCGGGTGCAGCGCCCGCGCGTCCAGCAGCGCGCCGACCGTGCGGAGGGGGTTCCTGATCCGCCGGTACGGGACGCCGCCCACGAGCGCGGCGCCCGCCGTGGGCCGGTCGAGGCCCAGGATCAGCCGCATGGTGGTCGACTTGCCGGCGCCGTTCGGCCCGAGGAAGCCGGTCACCGCGCCGGGCCGGACGTCGAGGGTCAGGTCGTCGAGGGCGAGGCGGTCGCCGTACCGTTTGCTCAGTCCCGTCAGTCTGATCACGCCGCCTCACGGTAGGCGGGCGGGCGGGCCCCGGCCATGGGGGCGGACCGCAGACTTCGATGGCGGTAAACCCCCATGGTGGGGATGCCGGGGAGCGGCGGCAGGCCCTACGATGCGCGCCAGCCGGAATGTTCATCCCTGAGTGAGGTCTTGTGTTCGGAATTCTCCGCCCGTGCGCGGCGCACGGCTGCCCGTCCTTGATGCAGGCGTGGCGGGCGCATCTGTGCGGATTGTGCCTGACGTTACGCGACGGGCAGGGTCACGGGGCGCGGCTGGCCACCAACTACGACACGCTGGTCGTGTCCGTCCTGACCGAGGCCCAGCTCCCGTCCGGCACGGGGCCGCGCCGGACGGCGGGGCCGTGCGCGCTGCGCGGGTTCCGCCCGGCCGAGGTGGTGGACGCGCGGGCGGGCGGGGCCCGGCTGGCGGCGGCGGTCTCGCTGGTGCTGGCCGCGGGCAAGCTGCGCGACCACGTGGCCGACGGGGAGGCCGCCTTCGGCACGGTGGCGGCCCGGCGGAGGCTGGCGGCCCGCTGGCAGGAGGGCGGGGCCAGGCTCGCGGCCGGGGTGGGCTTCGACGCCGTCGCGCTGGCCGCCACGGTGGACCGCCAGCTCGACGTGGAACGCTCCGCCGGGCCGGCGACGGGCGTGCTCACGCTGACCGCGCCCACGGAGGAGGCGGTGGCGGCGGCGTTCGCGCACACCGCCGAGCTGGCCGGACGGCCGGGCAACGCGGCCGCGCTGGCCGAGGCGGGCCGGTTCTTCGGCCGCCTCGCGCACCTGTTGGACGCGGTCGAGGACCGCGCCGCCGACGAGGCGCGCGGCGCGTTCAACCCGCTGACCGTCACCGCCACCCCGGCGCGGGAGGCGCGGCGGCTGTGCGAGGACGCGGCCCACGGGCTGGAGCTGGCGCTGCGTGAGGCCGCGTTCGAGGACCGGCACCTGGTGGACGCGCTGCTGATCACCGAGGTAGGGCGGGCCGTGGACCGCGCCTTCGCCGAGACCGCCTCCTACAAGCGGCCGGGCTGGATCAGGAAGTCGGCGGCGGGCGTCGCGACGTTCTTCACCTGCGGGATCTGGCGTCCGCGCTGGAGCAAGCGCGCCGGCCGCCCGTGCGAGCAGCGCTGCTACTTCGGCGACGGGAGCTGCTTCGAGGTGTGCAACTGCTGCAACTGCTGCACGTGCTGCAGCAGCTGCGACGGCTGCGGCAACTGACGCCGCTCAGCCGAGCATCCACTGGGGCGTCTCCTTGAGCAGCTCGTCCAGCTCCTCGACGGCCTCCCGCTCGACGGCGCCGGCCCGCGCCAGGTCCTCGACCCGGCGGCACAGCTCGGCCTCCCGGGTCGCGCCCACGGTCGCGCAGCTCCCCATGAGCCGGTGCGCCAGTGCCTCCAGCCGCGCGTGGTCGCCGGCGTCCGCGGCGGCGCGCAGGTCCTCGAAGGTGCGCCGCGCGGTCGCCAGGTACGCCTGCGCCACGTCCGCGACCGCCTCCGGCGACAGCCCGGCCAGCTCCGGCGGCAGGCTGCCGTAGGAGGCCCACTCGGGGATCCTGGCCAGCACCCGGGGCCAGTCCACCGGTTTGGCCAGGTGGTCGTCCATGCCGGCCTCCAGGCAGCGGACGCGGTCGTCCGGCATGGCGGCGGCGGTCATGGCGATGATGGGGGTGCGCGTCTCCTCGCGCCGCCGGATCTCGGCGGTGGCGGCGAGGCCGTCGAGCACGGGGAGCTGGCAGTCCATGAACACCAGGTCGTACCCGCCGGTCAGGACGGCCCGCACCGCCTGCGCGCCGTCGTCCACGGTGTCCACCTCGTGCCCGGCCTGGCGCAGGACGAGCATGGCGACCTGGCGGCTGACCTCGTCGTCCTCGGCGACCAGGATGCGTACGCCGCCGGGCTCCGCCGCCGGGTCCTGGACGAGCTCGCGCGGCTCCCCGGGGCAGCCTTCCGCGACGCCGAGGGCGTTCTCGACGGCGGCGAGCAGGCGGCGGCGGCTGAGCGGCCGGGTGATCGACTGCACGGCCCGCTCGCCGGCGGCGGCCGGCCAGGCGAAACGGGCCCGGCCGGGCGTGACGACCACGACCACGCTGGTGCTCTGGAGCAGCGGGTCGCTGAGGATGGCGTGCGCGAGCGAGCCGCTTCCCTCGGCGCCGAGGTCGAGGGCGACGACGGCCAGCTCGTACGGGCCGCCGCCGGCCGCCGCCGTGCGCAGCAGCACCAGCGCCGAGCGGGCGTCCCTGGTCTCCTCGACGGCGAGCCCGGCCTCGGACAGGTAGCGCCCGGTGAGCGCCCGGTCCTCGGGGCGGGCGTCGGCGACGAGGGCCCGCCGCCCCTGCAGCGCCCCGGCTCCCGGTTCCGACCAGGTGAGCACGTCCATCGGCAGCCGCACCCAGAACCGGCTGCCGACGCCCTCCACGCTGTCGAGCCCGATCTCGCCGCCCATCAGCTCGGTGAGCTGCCGGGCGATGGCGAGGCCGAGGCCGCTGCCGCCGGTGCGGCGGGTGATGGGCGAGTCGACCTGGCGGAAGACGCCGAAGACCCGCTCGCGGTCGTCCGGCGGGACGCCGACGCCGGTGTCGGAGACGGCGAAGCGCAGCGTCACCCGCGGCTCGCCCGGCTCGCCCTCCTCCAGGGAGACGTGCAGGTCCACGCCGCCCTGGACGGTGAACTTCAGCGCGTTGCCGACCAGGTTCACCAGGATCTGCCGCAGCCGCGCTGGGTCGCCGGCGACCTGGCGGGGCACGTTCTCGTCGAGGCGGAGCGTCAGCCAGAGTCCCTGCTCGTAGGCGAGCGGCGCGAGCGGCGCCACCACCTCGTCGCACAGGCGGGGCAGGTCGAACGGGTCGTCCTCCACCTGGAGGTGGCCGGCCTCGATCCTGGACAGGTCGAGGAAGTCGTCGAGCAGGCGCAGGACGTTCTGGGCGGACTCCTGGGCGGTGCTGGCGTAGTGGCGCTGCTCCTCGTCCAGGCGAGTGCCCATGAGCAGGGAGTTCATGCCGAGCACGCCGTTGATCGGGGTGCGGATCTCGTGGCTGATCTTGGCCAGGAACTCCGACTTGGCGCTGGAGGCGCTGACCGCCTCGTCCCTGGCGGCGGCCAGTTCGGCGGCGTAGCGGGCGAGCGTGGCCTGGGCGCGGCGGCGGCCGCGGGTGGAGTGGATCTGGATGCCGAGGCCGATGAGGATGAGCAGGGCGAGCAGGCCGGCGACGGTGACGACGGTGCCGCGCAGCTGCTCGGCGGAGGCGAGCGCCTCGGACGCCGACACCTCGGCGGTCACCGTCCAGCCGATGCTGGGGATGGGCTCGGAGGCCGACAGGACGGTGCCGTCGATGCCGCGGAAGCTGCCGTTCCAGGTGCGGCCGGCCAGCGCCGCGTCCACGCGCGGGTCCTCGCGCAGCGAGGTGAGGGCGTACAGCTTCCTGCCGGGGTCGGCCACGAGCACGCCGGCCCGGTCGGTGATGAGCAGCCGGATGTTCTGCGCCTTGGCGGCCTCCTCGGCGAAGCGCTGGATGGCGTCCAGGCTGTAGACGACGGTGAGGATGCCGAGCATGCGCTCGCCGTCGGCGCTGGGGATGGGCGCGGCGACGGCGACGGCGCGGGAGACGTCCCGCATGGTGGGCGTGTACGCCTGCGAGACGTGCGCCTGCCGGCGGTCGCGCACCGCGCGGTACCAGTCGGAGTTGCCGATGTCCTGGGGCAGGGCGCTCGGCGGCTCGGCGCCCAGCATCTCGCCCTCGGACGAGGTGAGGATGAGGCCGCTGACGCCGTCGTCGCGGCTGCGCTTGAGCTCGGCGAGGTAGCCGCGCAGGGTCTCGGCGTCGGCGTCCTTGACGGCCTCGCGGACGCGGGGCTGCTCGGCGAAGGCGACGACGAGCTGCTTGAGCGAGCCCATCTGCTGCTCCACGACGACCCGGCTCACCGAGGCGGTGGTCTTGACCCGGTCGCTGACCTCGTTGCTCATCGCCTGCTCGGACAGGCTGATGCTGGAGGAGGTCAGCAGCGCCAAGGGCAGCAGGCCGAGCAGTGTCCACAGGGCCGTCACCGCGAGCAGCCATCTCACCGGCGTCCGTCTCCTCCCGATCACCCGGCTCCAGACTAGGAGGGATCAGCCGCCGGTGGGAGGATCAGCTTGAGCAAAATGCGCTAAAGTCGATCTTTATTAGCAAAAGCCACCTAAGCTGCACTGAACCTCTGTCAGATGGAGCGAGGAGCGTGCGGTGCCTCAGTCCAGGGACATCACCGTACTCATCGTGGACGACGACCCGGTCGTGACGGCCGCCTTGCAGGCGCAGGTCAACCGGGTGCTCGGGTTCAGAGTGGTGGGCATCGCCCACAGCGGCCACGCGGCGCTCGCCGCCGCCACCCGTTTCGCGCCGCGCCTGATCCTGCTCGACCTGCACCTGCCCGACCTGCCGGGGCTGGAGGTGGCGCACCGGCTGAGACGCCCCGAGCAGCCGCCCGCGGACGTCATCGTCATCTCCGGCCGCAAGGAGTCGGCGACCGTACGCGCCGCCATCCAGCGCGGCGCCCTCTACTACCTGGTCAAGCCCACCCGCACCGGCACCCTGGAGCAGACGCTGCTGCGCTACGCCGCCACCGCCGAGCAACTGGAGGCGAGCGGCCGCTTCGCCGAGCAGCAGGAGATCGACCGCATCTTCCGCTCGCTCCACACCGACCAGCCGTTCCGGCCGAAGAGCATCTCCGCGGCCACCGAGCAGACCGTGCTGGACGCGCTGGCCGAGGTCGCCGAGGACGTCTCGGCGCACGAGCTGGCCGCCAGCATCGGCGTCAGCCGCGCCACCGCCCGCCGCTACCTGGAGCACCTGGTCGACCGGGGCCTGGTGGAGACCCGGCCGAGGTACGGTCCCACCGGCCGGCCCCAGCACCGTTACCGCGCCAGATGACAGGCCGCATGACCAGCACGACGACCAGCCGGATGACCAGCACGATGAACCCGATCACCCGCCCGCTCGCCGCGCTGCTGTGCCTCGTACTGTGCCTGGTGCCGGCCGGCTGCGGGCAGGCCGACCCGTTCCCCGAGGGCTCGACCATGGCCCGCATCAGGGATCGCGGCGTCCTGGTCGTCGGCATCAAGTTCGACCAGCCCATGTTCGGCTACAAGGACCCCGCCACCGGGCGGATCACCGGCTTCGACGCCGAGATCGCCCGCCTGGTCGCCCGCGACCTCACCGGCAGCGAACGCAACATCCGCTTCGTCGAGACCGTCTCGCGCGAGCGGGAGAACTTCATCTCCCAGCGCATCGTGGACCTGGTCATCGCCACCTACTCGATCACCCCGGCCCGCGCCCGCCTGGTGACCTTCACCGACCCGTACTACTACGCGGGCCAGGACCTGCTCATCCGGGCGGCCGACACCCGCATCCACGGCGTGGCCGACCTCGACGGCAGGACCGTCTGCACGGCCATCGGCTCCACCTCCGTGGACCGGCTGCGCACCGAGGTGTCCGGGGCCCGCCTGGAGATCACCGACACCTACAGCGTGTGCGTGCCGGCCCTGCTGTCCGGCCGCGTGGACGCGCTCAGCACCGACGACACGATCCTGCTCGGCCTCCAGGCGCAGCATCCCGACGCGCTGCGGGTGGTCGGCAAGCCGTTCGGGCGCGAGCCGTACGGGATCGGCATCCGCAAGGACGACCTGGCCTTCCGCGACTACCTCAACGGCCTGATCGACCGCTGGCTGGCCGGCGGCGAGTGGGAGCGCGCCTACCGGGACACGATCGGCGTGTCCGGGGCCACCTCGGAGAGCTCCAAGCCGTCGTCCCGCTGAGCACGATCCGGCCCGATTCCTGAGCAGAAGGATCACAAGCCCTTCCGCGCGCCACGCGGCTCCTACGGTTACGCCATCGCGGACCGAGACAAGGAGCGTGACGCATGACACAGGAGGCCCTGATCGTCCTGGACCGGGTCAACAAACGCTTCGGCGACCACCACGTGCTGAGGGACGTCGATCTGACCGTCTCCAAGGGCGAGGTCGTGGTGATCATCGGCCCGTCCGGGGCGGGCAAGTCGACCCTGTGCCGTGCCATCAACCGGCTGGAGACCATCGACGCGGGCACGATCACCGTGGACGGCACGCCGCTGCCCGCCGAGGGCAAGGCGCTGGCCCGGCTGCGGGCCGAGGTCGGCATGGTCTTCCAGTCCTTCAACCTCTTCGCGCACAAGACCGTCCTGGACAACGTCGTCCTGGGCCAGGTGCACGTGCTGAAGAGGCCGAAGGACGCCGCCGAGCGCAAGGCCCGCGAACTGCTCGACCGGGTGGGGATCGGCGGCCAGGCCGCCAAGTACCCCGCCCAGCTCTCCGGCGGCCAGCAGCAGCGGGTGGCGATCGCCCGAGCCCTGGCCATGGACCCGAAGGTGATCCTCTTCGACGAGCCCACCTCGGCGCTCGACCCCGAGATGGTCAACGAGGTCCTGGAGGTCATGACCGCGCTGGCCCGTGACGGCATGACCATGGTCGTCGTCACCCACGAGATGGGCTTCGCCCGGCGGGCCGCCGACCGGGTGGTCTTCATGGCCGACGGCGAGATCGTCGAGCAGGACACCCCTGACGGATTCTTCACGGCGCCCGGCAGCGAGCGCGCCCAGTCCTTCCTCGCAAAGATCCTCACGCACTAAAGGAGCGCACGTCATGTTCGGAAGGTCCCTCTACGCGGTGTTCGCCGTCATGGTCCTCGCCACCGCCTGCGGCGGCGGTCAGGACAGCTACGACTCCGTGGTGGACAAGGCGAAGAACGAGAAGAAGCTGGTCATCGGGGTCAAGGCGGACCAGCCCGGGCTGGGGCTGCGCACTCCCGACGGCGCGTTCACCGGCTTCGACGTCGAGGTCGCCAAGTACGTCGCCAAGCAGCTCGGCGTCGAGCCCGACGGCATCACCTTCAAGGAGACGGTGTCGGCCAACCGGGAGGCGTTCATCGAGCAGGGCCAGGTGGACCTGGTCGTGGCCACGTACTCGATCACCGACGCCCGCAAGCAGAAGGTGTCCTTCGCCGGGCCGTACTTCGTGGCCGGGCAGGACCTGCTGGTCCGGGCCGACGACTCCTCGCTGACCGGGCCGGAGACGCTGAACGGCAAGAAGCTGTGCTCGGTCGCCGGCTCCACCCCCGCGCAGAAGGTCAAGTCGGAGTACGCCAAGGAGGTGCAGCTCCAGGAGGAGCGGACGTACTCGGCGTGCGTGGACCGGGTCCTCGGCGGCCAGCTCGACGCGATCACCACCGACAACGTCATCCTGGCGGGCTACGCCGCGCAGCACAACGGCAAGCTCAAGGTCGTCGGCAAGCCGTTCAGCACCGAGAAGTACGGCATCGGCCTGAAGAAGGACGACACGGCCGGCCGCAAGGCGGTCAACGACGCGCTGGAGAAGATGTTCGCCGACGGGAGCTGGACCAAGGCGCTGCAGGCCAGCGTCGGCGCCTCCGGCTTCGCCGTCCCGCAGGCTCCGCAGCTGGAGCGGTACTGATCGGTATGGAAGCCCTGCTGATCGAAGGCGACACGATCCTCGCCGCGTTCTGGATGACGATCAGGCTCACGGCGGTCAGCGCGCTCGGCTCCCTGGTGCTGGGGACGCTGCTGACCGCCATGCGGGTCGCGCCGCTCGCCGCGCTGCGGGCGGCGGCGGGCACGTACGTGTCGGTGGCCCGTAACACCCCGCTCACGCTGGTGCTGCTGTTCACCGGCCTCGGCGTCGGCGCGAACCTGGGCGTGGAGCTGTCCGACGACATCGCGACCAACAACTTCTGGCTCGCCTGCATCGGGCTGACCGCCTACACCTCGGCGTTCGTGTGCGAGGCGCTGCGCTCCGGGCTGAACACGGTGCCCGTCGGGCAGGCCGAGGCGGCCCGCTCGCTCGGGCTCGGCTTCGTCAAGACGCTCCGGCTGATCACGCTGCCGCAGGCGTTCCGCGCGGTGGTGGCGCCGCTCGGCAGCATCCTCATCGCGCTGACCAAGAACACCACGATCGCCCTGGTGGTGGGCGTGAGCGAGGCGTCGGTCCGGATGCGGGAGATGATCGAGACGTACGGGGACCAGGTGATCCAGATCTTCCTCGGCTTCGCCGCCGGGTTCGTGCTGCTCTGCCTGCCGATGGGCCTGCTGTTCGGCTGGCTGTCGCGGCGGATGGCGGTGGCCCGATGAGTTACGCCAACCTCTACGAACCTCCCGGCCCGCGCGGCGTGCGCCGCAACCGCGTGCTGGCCGGGGCGGTCACGCTCGTCCTGCTCGCCATCGCCTACGTCGTGTACGTGCGCTTCGACGAGAAGGACCAGTGGGCCGCCGACAAGTGGCTGCCGCTGCTGCGCGGCGACGTGTGGGCCACGTTCATCCTGCCCGGCCTGGCCGGGACGCTCGGCGCGGCCGTGGCCGGGGTGCTGCTGGCCGGGCTGTTCGGGCTGGTCTTCGCGGTGGCGAGGATGTCGGAGCACGCCTGGATCCGGGTGCCGGCGGCCGCCGTGGTGGAGTTCTTCCGTTCGGTGCCGCTGCTGCTGCTGATCTTCTTCGCGTTCTTCGGCTCGTACATGGTCATCGGGGTGAACATCTCGGCCTTCGCCGCGGTGGTCTTCGGGCTCACGCTCTACAACGGGTCGGTGATCGCGGAGATCGTCCGGGCCGGGGTGCTGAGCCTGCCGAAGGGGCAGCGCGAGGCGGCGTACGCGGTCGGCATGCGCAAGAGCCAGGTCATGCGGCTGGTGCTGCTGCCGCAGGGCGTGCGGGTGATGCTGCCCGCGCTGGTCAGCCAGTTCATCGTGCTGCTGAAGGACTCGGCGCTCGGGCTCATCGTCGGCTACGACGAGCTGGTGGACCGGGGACTGAACGGCATCGCCGCGAACTTCTCCAACGTCATCCCGGCCGCGATCCTCATCGCGGCGATCTTCATCGCCATCAACACCTCGCTGGACCGCCTCGCCCACCGGCTGGGCGCGGCCTGACCTGCCCATCCGCCGGGAGCCCGCACACAGGGGTCGTGTGCGGGCGGCTCCGGCGGTGGTACCACAATGGCCCCATGACGACCCCCTCTGCCGGCCCTTTCACCGGCCCTTTCACTGGGCGCACCCTCGACGACCTGGGGCGCGACCTGCGCGCCGGGCGTACGACCGCGGCCGAGCTGACCGCGCTCGCGCTCGACGCGATCGCCACCGGCGGCGCCGAGCTCAACGCCTTCGTCACCGTGGACGCCGCCGGGGCGGCGGAGGCGGCCAGGCGGGCCGACGAGGAGCTGGCGGCCGGGATCGACCGGGGGCCGCTGCACGGCATCCCGGCAGGCGTGAAGGACCTCATCATGATCGCCGGGATGCGGGTGACGATGGGGTCGCGGCACTTCGCCTCCCACGTGGCGGACGCCGACGCGGCCTGCGTGGCCCGGCTGCGGCGGGCCGGGGCGGTCGTCGTGGGCACGACCACCACCCACGAGTTCGCGTACGGGCCGACCGGCGACCGCTCCGCCGGCGGGGCCGCCCGCAACCCGTGGGATCCCTCCCGCATGACGGGCGGCTCCAGCGCGGGCAGCGGCGCGGCCGTGGCGGCGGGGCTGGTCCCGCTGGCGCTCGGCACCGACACCGGCGGCTCGGTCCGCATCCCCGCCGCCCTGTGCGGGGTGGCCGGGTTCAAGCCCGCCTACGGCGCGATCCCGGCGGACGGCGTCTTCCCGCTCTCCCGCACACTCGACCACGTCGGCGTCCTCGCCGCGACCGCGTCCTGCTGCCTGCTCGCCTACGACGCCCTGGCCGACTCCCCCGTCCCGGTGGACTCGGTGGACTCGGTGGACTCGGTGGACTCGGTGGGCGAGGTCCGGGTGGGGTGGCTGGAGCCGGACAGCCTCTTCCCCACCGATCCGCGGGTCGCCGGGACCGCGCGCTCCGCGGCCGGGCCGGTCGCGGGCGAGGTGCGGATGGCGCCGGAGGTCCTGGAGCTGTTCCGCGAGACGTACCTGGCCGTCCAGAGCGGCGAGACGGCGGCCGTGCACGCCGACCGGCTGGCGGCGGCGCCCGGCCTGTTCGACCCGGAGGCGCTCGACCGCCTGCGCCAGGCCGCCGAGCTGCCCGCCTGGCGCTACCTGCGGGCCATGGAGGCGCGGCAGGCGCTGGAGGAGCACGCCGAGGCGCTGTTCGGCCCGTACGACGTGCTGGCGACGCCGACCGTCCCGATCCTCGCCCCGCCGATCGGCGCGCGGGAGAGCGAGGCCGGCGGCGAGCGGATCCAGGTGCGCGCGGCGCTGCTGGGCATGACCAGCCCGTGGAACGTGCTCGGCCGCCCGGCGCTCACCGTTCCCGCCGGGCTCGTGGACGGACTGCCGGTCGGTCTGCAGCTCATCGCCCGCCCCGGCGGCGAGGCCCGGCTGTTCGCCGCGGCCCGGCAGGTGGAGAGCGGTCAGGACCGGGGAGCGGGGCTGAGGGCGTAGACGACGCCGGCGTCGAGGCTCGTCCCTGAGCCGGCCAGGTAGGCGGCGCGGAAGGCGTCCTCGCCGACGGCCGCCCGCGCCTGCCGCTCGGCGACGTCCCGCGCGGCCACCCACGGGGAGATGCCGAGCTGCGCCTGCCCGATCTCGCGCCAGAGCCGCCGTCCCATGCCGAGCAGGCGGGCGGCGTGCTCGCCCTGCCCGGAGGCGGCGGCGGCCCGGGACAGCACGTCGAGGGCGAGCGCGACGCCGAGATTGTCGTGCAGCCGGTGCTTGACGCCGAGCGCGACCCGCGCGTGCTCCTGGGCGCGGTCGGCGTGGCCGAGCTCCAGCTCCGCCATGCCGCGGAACAGGTCGGCGTAGGCGCGCATCCAGCGCTCGCCGTGCCGGTCGCACGCGGCGGACATCTCCTCCAGCGTCCTGAGCGCGTCCTCGGGCCGGCCGGCGGAGACGTGGACGTGGCTCAGGGTCAGCCAGGCCAGCAGGGCGGGCAGCGTCAGGCCCTCCTCGGGCCGGTGGACCGCCAGCATGGCCTCGGCCAGGGCGGTGGCCAGCCCCAGGTCGCCGCGCAGGACCGCGGCGGCCATGATCATGGCGCGGGCGGCGACGGCCGCCTCGCCGTCGCCGAGCAGGCCGGCGGCCTCGTCGCACTCGGTGGCCCAGGCCAGGCCGCCGGCCGCGTCGCCCTGGACGACGCGGGTCAGGGCGCACACCCACAGGGCGCGGTTGCGCATCCGGCTCGGCGTGACGTCCAGGCGGAGGGCGCGCTCCAGGTAGTGCTGGCCCTCCTTGAGCAGGCCGCAGGGGTACCAGAAGAACCAGAGCGCGGCGGCCAGCTCGACCGCGGCGTGGTCGCCGGGCTCGGCGAGGCTGTGCTCCAGGGCGGCGCGGAGGTTGTCGTGCTCGGCGGTGGTGCGGTCGTTCCAGGAGATCTGGTCGGGGCCGAACCAGGCGGCGTCGCCGCGGCGGGCCAGGGAGAGGTAGAAGTCGCGGTGGCGGGCGCGCAGGTGTTCCTGCTCGCCGAGGTCTCGCAGCCAGAGGGCGCCGTACTCGCGGATGGTGTCGAGCATGCGGTAGCGCTCGCCGCCGCCGGTGGGGGCCCAGGTGAGGACGGACTTGGCGACCAGGGCGTCCAGCAGGGCGGGGACGTCCCCGGCCGACAGCAGGTCGTCGGCGCAGATCCGGGTGACGGCCTCGTCGTCGAAGCTGCCGGAGAAGACGGAGGCGCGCGCCCACAGGAGCCGCTCGCCTGGCGCGCAGAGCTGGTGGCTCCAGCCGATCGCGGTACGCAGCGCACGGTGCCACGGCGGCGCCCCGCCGCCTCCCGGTCCGGCCGCCGCGCCACCTCCCGCCCCGGCCTGCTCGCCGCCCGCCGGCTCGCTGTACTCCAGGGCCGCGAAGCGGTCCTCCAAGAGATCGCACAGCTCGGACACCGGCAGCTCGCGCAGCCGGGCGGCGGCCAGTTCGATGGCCAGCGGCAGGCCCTCCAGCCTGCGGCACAGGCGGACGACGTCGGCCCGGTTGGCGTCGGTGACGGCGAACCCCGGCACGGCGGCGGCGGTCCGCTCGGCCAGCAGCAGCACCGCGTCCTGCGGCCCGCCGCCGCCGGGCTCGGGCACCGGCAGCGGCTCGATGACCAGCACCTGCTCCTCGGGCAGGCCGAGCGGCCGGCGGCTGGTGGCGAGCACGGTCAGCCCGGGGGCGGCGTCCAGCAGGGTCCTGACGATGGCGGCGACGGAGTCGGCCAGGTGCTCGCAGGTGTCGAGCACGAGCAGGAGCCGCCGCCCGGCGAGGTACTCGGCCAGCACCTCGGTCATGGCCCGCGTGCTGCGGTCGGCGACCGGCAGCGCCTCGGCGATGGTGTGCGGCAGCAGGATGCCCTGGTCGAGCGCGGACAGCTCGACGAACCACGCGCCGTCGGCGTGGCCGGACTCCAGGTCGGCGGCGGCCCGCAGGGCGAGCCTGGTCTTGCCGACCCCGCCGACGCCGGTCAGGGTGACGAGCGGGGAGCGCGCGCACGCCTGCCGGACGAGCGTCAGCTCGGCACGGCGCCCGACAAGGCTGGTCAGCTCCGGCGGCAGGTTGCCCACCTGCCTCAGCTTGCCGTACCCCGGGCGCATCCGCCACGAAAAGTGAGAAACTGACTACTCAGGCGAAGAGCTGGGCGAGCTTGAGCAGCAGGTTGTACACGCCGTAGGCGAAGGGCAGGCCGACCCAGGCCCACGCCAGCGCCATGAGTGCGGTGCGCCTGCTCATACGGTCTGTCCCTTCTCCTCCGTGACCGTCCCCCGGGACGGGTGCTCGTGATACTTGTCCGCCACGGGCCGGATCAGCTCGTTGGCGAGGAAGCCGACCGCGAGCAGGCCGATCATGACGTACAGCGAGGTGGTGTAGAGGGCGGGGCCCGAGCGGCCGGCGGCCTTGCCTGCGTCGGCGACCGCGTTGACGATGAGCGGCCCCAGCACGCCCGCGGTGGACCAGGCCGTGAGCAGCCGGCCGTGGATGGCGCCCACCTGGTAGGTGCCGAACAGGTCCTTCAGGTACGCGGGGACGGTCGCGAAGCCGCCGCCGTAGAAGGACAGGATGCCGAGCGCGCACACGATGAACACCGGCTTGGAGGAGGCGCCGGCCAGCGCGATGACGAGGTACAGCAGCGCCCCGGCGCCCAGGTAGACGCGGTAGACGTTCTTGCGCCCGATGAGGTCGGAGGTGGAGGACCAGACGAAGCGGCCGGTCATGTTCGCCAGCGACAGCAGCGCGACGAACCCGGCCGCCGCCCCGGTCGCGACGGCGGCGGGCGTGCCGGCGAAGAAGTCGGTGATCATCGGCGCGGCCTTCTCCAGGATGCCGATGCCCGCGGTGACGTTGCAGCACAGCACCACCCACAGGCAGAAGAACTGCGGGGTGCGGATGGCGTTGCGGGCCGAGACGTCGGCGTCGGTGACCAGCAGGCGGCGGCCCGCGGCGGGCGGGGTCCAGCCGCGCGGGTGCCAGCCGTCGGGCGGCACGCGGACCAGCAGCACGCCCATGGTCATGAACGCCGCGTAGGCCACGCCGTGGACGAGGAACGTCAGCGCGATCCCGCCGGTGTCCGTGCCGAACGCGCCGAGCATCTGCGCCGACCACGGCGAGGCGATGAGCGCTCCCCCGCCGAAGCCCATGATCGCGATGCCGGTGGCCATGCCGGGCCGGTCGGGGAACCACTTGATCAGCGTGGAGACCGGCGAGATGTAGCCGATGCCGAGCCCGATCCCGCCGACGACGCCGTAGCCGAGCACGACCAGCCAGTACTGCCGGGTGGCCACGCCCAGCGCGGCGAGCAGGAAGCCGGAGGAGAAGCAGGTCATCGAGACGAACATGGCCCAGCGCGGCCCGTTGCGCTCCACCAGCGTCCCGCCGAAGGCGGCAGAGAGGCCGAGCATGACGATGCCGAGCTGGAACGGCAGCGCGCTCTGCGTGCCGGAGAGCCCGAGCGCGGACTCCAGCGGGGGTTTGAACACGCTCCATGCGTACGCCTGCCCGATGGCGAGGTGCACCGAGAGCGCCGCGGGCGGCACGAGCCAGCGGCTCCAGGAGGGATCGGCGACGGTCCGGGATCGGCTGAGGAAACCTGCCACGCGCAACATACTGTATGCGGTATTGCGGATGCGGCGAAACTTTACGGCGAGCGGTCAATTCTTGTCGGCGAACGGCATCCCCGTGTTTGCTGGACTGGTGATCTCCCCCTACACCGGCTGGACCAGGGAGCACTGGGCCGCCCTCGCCGACCGCCTGCTCCTCGCCGCCCGCGCCCACGCCTCCCCCGCGCACGCCCGCATCGCCTTCCCCGGGCCACCTGGCGGGTACGGCCCTGACGTCGACGCCCTGGAGGGCTTCGCCCGTACGTTCCTCGCCGGCGGGTTCCGCGTCGCCGGCGAGGACGGGCGCGACCCGCTCGGCCTCATGGAGTGGTACGCAGAGGGCCTGGCCGCCGGCGTGGACCCGGCCTCGCCCGAGCGGTGGCCCCGGCTGGACGAGCACGACCAGGCCAAGGTCGAGGCCGCCTCCGTCGCGCTCGTGCTGCACCTGACCCGGCCGTGGCTGTGGGACCGGCTGCCGCCGCGGGTCCGCGAGCAGGTGGTGGACTGGCTGGCGCCCGCGGTCGGCGCCGCCTACCCGCCGATCAACTGGGTCTGGTTCCAGATCGTCACCGAGCAGTTCCTGGCCTCCGTGGGCGGCCCGTACGCGGAGGAGGACATCGAGGCGGGGCTCGCCCTGGCCCGTACGTTCGAGCGCGCCGACGGCTGGTACGCCGACGGCCCCGAGCGCGCCTACGACCACTACAACGGCTGGGCGCTGCACCTGTACCCGCTGCTGTGGAGCGAGATGGCCGGCCGGGCGCCCGACCCCGCTTACCTGGCCCGGCTGGAGCGCTTCCTCGACGACGCCGTGCACCTGGTGGGCGCCGACGGCTCGCCGCTCGTCCAGGGGCGCAGCCTGACCTACCGGTTCGCCGCGGCGGCGCCGTTCTGGGCGGGGGCACGGGCCGGGGTCGGCTCCCCCGGGCTGCTGCGCCGGGCCGCCTCGGGCATCGTGCGGCACTTCGCCGAGCGCGGCGCGCCGGACCACGACGGGGTGCTCACCCTCGGCTGGCACGGGCCGTGGCGCGGGATCGCGCAGAACTACTCGGGGCCCGGCTCGCCGTACTGGGCGGCGAAGGGCCTGCTGGGGCTGTCGCTGCCGGCCGGTCATCCCGTGTGGACGGCCGTCGAGGAGCCGCTGCCGGTCGAGACCGGGGACTTCACGCGGGTGGTGCGGGCCCCCGGCTGGCTGGTCAGCGGGACGCGGGCGGACGGGATCGTCCGGGTCGTCAACCACGGCACCGACCACGCGCGGCCGGGCGCGCGGCTGCCCGACGCGCCGCTGTACGCCCGCCTCGGCTACTCCACGGCCACCTTCCCGCTGCTGTCCGGCGATCCGCTCGACCAGTCGGTGGCGGTGCTGGACGAGAACGGGCGGGCCTCCCACCGGACGGGGTTCGCGTCGGGGCCGATGTCCGCGCTGCCGTCGGGGACGCTGGTCGGCTCGTCGCGGTGGCGGGCCCGCTGGGGGGACCAGGGCCCCGGCCCGGACCACGGGTACAGCCGGCCGGGCGGCGAGCTGCGCGACGGGCCGGAGGTGGAGGTCGTCTCGGCGGTGCGCGGCCCCTGGGAGGTCCGCTTCGCCCGCCTCCCCGCCGCACCGGGTGGCCGGCTGTGTCTCGGTGGGTGGCCCGCGCCCGAGGGCGGGCCCGCGACCCGGGTGGTGGGCGGCCCCGGGCTGACGGAGCATGGCGTCGCGGTCGAGGCCACGCCGCTCGCCGGGCGCACGCTGGTCCCCTGGTGCGCCACCCCGGGCCCGGCCGAGCCCGGCCGTTGGTACACCGCCGCGCTCCTGCTCGGGGCGGGCGACGAACCCCCGGTGGTGAAGGAGAACGTGATCACCTGGCCGGACGGCGTCACCGACGAGATCCCCTTGCCCGTCTGACGCCGTGCGCGCCGGGCGGCGGTACGGTCGCCCTCGTGATCCAGACACCGCCCGCCGCGGCCGAGCGCCGCCGCCACGAGCCCGTCGTGATCGGGCACCAAGGACCACGTGCTGGTGGCCAGGCACGAGAACGAGATCTCCGGCACGACGGACGTGGCCGGGCGGCCCGAGTTCGCCGCCCGGCGCGTCACCAGGACCATCGACGGCAGGCCGGTCACCGGCTGGTTCACCGAGGACTTCACGCTGGCCGAGCTGAAGACGCTGACGGCGCGCCCTACGACTGGGTCGCCGCCGGCGCCCCCCGCTCCTACAAGGACCTGGTGACGCCGGACGGCCTGCGCGAGATCGCCGGGTACGCCGACGGCATCGGCGTCGACACCCGGCTCGTGGTGCCGCGCGACGCCGACGACCGTACGCTCGGGCGGGCGACCCGGCGAGCCCGGCCTACCCGCGCGACCGGCGACGTCACGGGCTGGCTGGCCAAGCTGCTGGACGCGGGGATCGACCGGCGCGTTCTGCGACGACCCCGGCACGGCCCGCGCGGTGCTCGCCGAGCGGGCCCGCCACCGGCGCTGACCGGCTCACGTGCGACGCCAGCGCGCCTCGCCGAAGCAGTAAGCGGCGAACAGCAGCAGCCCCAGCGCCACCACCACGAGCAGCCACGGCCCAGCGGGCGTGCCGGCGAACTCGCGCAGCGCCGCGTCGATGCCGCCCGCCTCGTCCGGGTCGAACGTGACCGCCGCCCGGCAGACGAGGATCCCGGCCAGCGCGGCGACCGCACCCCGGGCGACGAACCCGCCGAGGCCGAGGTGGTCCATGACGGCGCGGGCGGGCGCGGGCATGTCCGCCCGGTCGAGCTCCTTCCTGAACCCCTTGGTGAGGCCCTGGCGCACCCAGTACCCGCCGAGCACGACCAGCCCGAGCCCGATCGCGCCCACGATCACCGGCCCGCCGGGCAGCTCGAGCAGCGTCGCCGTGAGGTCTCGGGACTTCTCGTCGTCGGACGACGCCTTCCCCTTCGTCAGCACGCTGATCAGGCTGGCCACGACCAGCGCGTACACCGCGACCCTGGCGACCGCCTCGGCCCGCTCGATCGTCTCCCCGCCCCCGAACAGCGCCTCCGAGACCTGCCACAACGCCAGCGCCACGAACCCGACCATCATGATCCACAGCAGTCCCGCGCCGAAGGGCAGCTCGGCGACCGTCTCGATGGCGCCCGCCTTGTCGGCCTCCTTCGACCGCTCGCCCAGGCCGATCTGCACCGCCACCGCGCCGACCAGCGCGTACAGCACGCCGCGGCAGGCCAGGCCGATGCGCGTCGCCACGTCCATGACGGGGTGGCGGGCCGCTCTTCGCGCCGCGCCGCGTACCTCGTGTCCCGCCGTGCTCATCGTTCCTCCAGGGGGTTCGGAGGACTTACGAAGTGCCCGGAAAACGGCGTTGCAGACCTCCGTACCGGGCGGCGCCGTCGTTACGCTGATCAGGTGAGGACCGACCAGCACGGACTCCCCATCAGCGGCGCGAGCGCCGCCGCGGCCCGCCACTACGACCGCGCGATCGACGAGCTGCTGCACTTCCGGGCCGAGGTCGACGCCGAGGCGAACGCGGCGCTGGAGGAGTCGCCCGGCTTCCCCATGGGTCACGTGCTCGCCGCCTATCTCGGGCTGCTGACCACCGAGGCCGAGGACGCGCGGACGGCGCGGGTGCGCTTCGGCGCCTTCCTCCGGCGCGTGGACGTGACGTCCCTGCCGCCGCGCGAGCGGGCCCACGTCGCGGCCGTACGGGCGCTGCTCGCCGGCGACTTCCTGACCTGCGGGGCGCTGCTCGCCGAGATCACCGCCGAGCATCCGCGCGACGCGCTGGCGCTGATCGCCGGGCACCACGTCGACTTCTTCACCGGCGACGCCCGCTCGCTGCGCGACCGCGTCGGCGGCGCGCTCACCGCCTGGGGTCCCGGCGACCCGCACTACGGGCAGGTGCTCGGCATGTACGCCTTCGGGTTGGAGGAGGCCGGGCACTACGACCGGGCGGAGGAGGTCGGGCTGCGCGCGGTCGAGCTCGACCGGCGCGACGTGTGGGCGATCCACGCGGTGACGCACACGTACGAGATGCGCGGCCGCTTCGGCGACGGGCTGCGCTATCTCGACGCGCGGGTGCCCGACTGGTCCGCCGGTACGTTCCTCAACGTGCACGCCTGGTGGCACTACTGCCTGTTCGCGCTGGAGGCCGGGGACGTGCCGCGGGTGCTGGCGATCTACGACGCGGCGCTTGCCGACGGGCAGTCGTGCATGGAGCTGCTGGACGCCGCCGCCCTGCTGTGGCGGCTCCACCTGGAGGGGTCGGAGCAGCCCGCGCGGTGGCGGGCGCTGGCCGACGCCTGGCGGACGCGGGTGGCCGAGCCGTTCTACGCCTTCAACGACATGCACGCGGTCATGGCGTACGTGGGCGCGGGGCGGCTGGGCGAGGCGGAGAAGCTGATCGCCTCGCGGGAGGCGTACGTGGCCGGGGCGCCGCCCGGTGTCACCAACGTGGACATGACGCTGCGGGTGGGGCTGCCGGTGTGCCGGGCGCTCGTCGCGTTCGGGCGGGGCGACCACCGGGCGGCGCTCGACCTGCTGTACCCGATCAGACACCGGGTCAACGAGGCGGGCGGCAGCCACGCCCAGCGCGACGCGGTGCAGCGGACCCTGCTGGAGGCGGCGCTGCGGGCCGGGGCGCGGGACGTCGCGCGGACGCTGGTGAGCGAGCGGATCGGGGTGCGGCCGTGCAGCCCGTACAACTGGCTGAAGCAGGCGGCCGTGGCGGAGGCGTTCGGCGACCGGGCCGCGGCGGCGGCCGCGCGGACGCGGGCCGGCGAGCTCACCCGCGCCCTCTGACCGGGCGGCTCGACTGAGTCATGACTCAGGGGCAAGGGGTGTGACCGCCGATTCGCAAGGGACTGCCGTGGCCGTCGAGGTCTTCAGGAGGCGGCGTTCGTGAGAAGATCGAGATCATGATCGGTCTGCCAGGCTCGGGTCGTCGCGCTCGCCGTGCCGCCGCGACGGCCACCCCCGTGATCCTCGTGCCCTGCCCAAGGACGCCCGCCGTCACCGACGCCCCACCCGGTCGCGCCATGCGCTCGCGCACCCGGCCCCTGCCGATCACATGCTGACCATGCGCGAAGGCGACCCCCTCACCGGCACCTCCCCCGCGCCCGCCCCCGCCTCCACCTCCGCCGACGAGCAGGGCGCCCCGATCCGCCGGGAGACCGGCCTGCCCCGGCGGGAGACCGTACGCGGCGTCCCCCGCGTCACGCCGGCCTCGCCCGCGGCGCCGGTCACGCCGTCGCCGGACGCCGGCCCCGCGCCGCACGACCAGCGCTTACCGGCCGCGACCCCTGACAGCGGCCGGGCGGAGGACGCCGCGCCGGGGAGCGTCGGGGAGATCCCCGGGCTCCGGCCGCGCCGCCGCCCCAAGGACGGGGGCGAGGTGCCCGGCGCCGACGTGGACCTGGTGGACGCCCTCGACCCGCTCGCCCGCCGTACGGTCTCCGCCTGGCTGTGCGACAAGCCGTCCGCCGCCGCCCGCCAGGTGGCCCTGCAGGTGGTCGCGTCGTTCCTGCGCTGGCTGCAGGTGGCCGAGCCGGGCGTCGAGCTCCTGGCCGTCACCGGCGCCCATCTGGAGGCGTTCTGCGAGGCCGCCCGCACCGGCGGCGTCCCCCGAAGCCCCGGCAGGCCGCTCACCAGCAAGACGGTGAGCCGCAAGCGGGCCGCCCTGATGTCGTTCTACTCCTACGCCTGGCGGTGCGGCGTCGTCCGGCACAACCAGGTCGCCGGCGCCACACCGGCCACGCAGGCCCGCTCGGGCAACGGCCACGCGGTCACCCCGGAGGAACGGCGGCTGCTCCGGGAGGGCGTCGCCCGCCTCGCCGCGGACGGCCGCACCACGGAGGCGGCGGCCGTCGCGCTGCTGGAGCTGACCGGCGCCGCCGTGGAGGCCCTGGCCGGGCTGACCCGGCAGGACGTACGCACCGTGCCCGACGGCACCGCCGGGCAGCCGGCGGTCGTCACCGTCAACCACGGCCGGGACGACGTCGCCGCCTTCCTGGTCACGCCGCTGGCCCGCCCGCTGCTGCGCGTCCTGTGCGCCAGCAGGCCGGCGGGCGAGCCGCTGATCCGCCGCCCGGACGGCCGCGCCCTCGACACCGCCTGGCTGGGCACGGCGCTCACGGCCGCCGCCCGCGCCGGGGGCGTCCCCGAGCACCGCGCCCGCCTGCTCACCCCGGCGATGCTCCGCGCCACGAACGTCACCGACCTGCTGAACACCCGCTAACCCCCTTCCCCGTCCCCTTGCTCCCGGCCCCGCCCCGCCCCAGCCTGAGTTGAGGCGGGGCGCCCGGGCCGGGAGCCGGGCCGGGAATGTCGGTGGGGCCGGGTAGGGTTTCGCCCCATGGATCGGGAACTCACGCTCATGGTCGTCCACGCCCACCCCGACGACGAATGCCTCAGCACCGGCGGCATCCTGGCCCGCTACACCGAGGAGGGCGTCCGCACCGTCCTGGTCACCTGCACCAACGGTGAGCAGGGCGACGGCGAGGGCGGCGTCAAACCGGGCGACGACGGCCACGACGACGCGGCGGTGGCCGCCCGTCGCCTGGCCGAGCTGCGCGAATCGGTCGCCCACCTGGGCATCGACCACCTGGAGCTGCTCGGCTACCGCGACTCCGGCATGGACGGATGGGCGGGCAACGGTCATCCCGACGCGTTCGCCAACGTCCCGGTGGAGGAGGCGGCGGGCAGGCTGGCCGCCCTGATCGAGCGCTACCGGCCGCAGGTCGTCGTGACCTACGACGAGACGGGCGGCGGCGGCTACGGCCACCCCGACCACGTCCAGACGCACCGGATCACCGCGGCGGCCGTCGAGTCGACCGGCATCCCCGACAAGTTCTACTACACCGCGATGCCGCGCTCGGCGATGAAGCAGATGTTCGAGCTGATGCGCGACAGCGGCATGGACGTGGGCGACTTCGAGCTCCCCGACGACTTCGGCACCCCCGACGAGCGGGTCACCACGGTCATCGACGTGGCCCCCTACACCGAGCGCAAGCTCAAGGCGCTGCGGGCCCACGAGAGCCAGGGCGAGAACATCTTCCTGCTGCGCATGCCGGAGGAGACCCAGCAGCGGGCGTTCTCGCACGAGGCGTTCGAGCGGGTGCTGTCCAAGGTCCGGACGCCCACCCACGAGGAAGACCTGTTCACGGGCCTGCGCCACTAACCTGGCCAGGTGCCCGGTAAGGGAAGGCGGGGCGCGGCGCCCGGTCCCAGCTGAGAAAGGCGGCCCGATGATCGCTGTCCTGGGTGAGTGCGTCGCGGACGCCTTCACCACCACCCACCCCTCCACCTCCACTGACGGCAGGGGCGGGGGTGGCGACCGCAGCGGGGGCGGCGGCTACGACGGTGGCAGAGGCGGGCTGGGGTTGCGGGTGCTGCCAGGGGGCGGCCCCGCCAACACCGCCGTGGCGCTGGCCCGGCTCGGCACCCCGGCGCGCTTCCTCGGCCGCCTCTCCGGGGACGTCTTCGGCGGCCTGTTCCGCGAGCATCTGGCGGCTTCCGGCGTGGACCTGTCGGGCTGCGTCGAGGCCGCTGAGCCGAGCACGCTCGCCGTCGCGGCCCTCGACGCTGGCGGAGGGGCCGACTACACCTTCTACGCCGAGGGCGCCGCCGACTGGCAGTGGAGCCGGGACGAGCTGGCCCCGGCCAGACTCGGCGCCGCCACCTGCCTGCACACCGGCTCGCTCGCCCTGGTCAGGGCTCCAGGGCGGGCGGCGGTCGAGGAGTTCGCGCGGGCCGCGTCCAGGCACGCCACGATCTCGGTCGACCCGAACGTCCGCCCCAGCCTCGCCGCCAAGGGCGACTACCAGGTGGCGCGCTGGTGCTCGTGGGCCGACATCCTCAGGCTCAGCGACGACGACCTGGAGTTCCTGCTGCCGGGGGTGTCCCCGGAACACGCCTGCGACACCTGGCACGAGGCGGGAGCCCGCCTGGTGGTCGTCACGCGAGGGGCCGCCGGGGCGCTGGTCTCGCTGAACGGCGAGCGCGCCACCGTACCCGCCCCGAAGGTCGAGGTCGTGGACACGGTCGGCGCGGGCGACTCCTTCACAGCCGGCCTCCTGCACCACCTGCACGCCGGCGGCCACCTCGGCGGGCGACTGGACGGCCTGGACCTGGAGACGGCGGTGGAGGCGGCGGCGTTCGCGGCCCACGTGGCAGCCCTGACCTGCTCGGTCCCCGGCGCCAACCCACCCTGGCCCGCGCAACTGACCGCTCCCCCTGCGCCGCACAACTGACCGGCTGGGGGAGCTGCTCAAGGTCGCCGCGGACCGAGCGGGCGGGCGGGCGAGGGGACGTGCCCGGGCTGGCGGAGGTGGCGGCCCGCAAGGGTTCCAGCCTTCTCGGGTACGAGGCCCGCCGCCTGCACCGCCGACTCATGGCCGGCTGAGATCGGTGGGGGCGGTGCGGCGGCCGTTCCAGACGAACCGGGCCGTCGTCACGGCGTCGTCACCGTCGCCGGTGATGAGCTGGTGGATGGCGATCCCGTCGAGCTCGCGATATTCGCACCATTCGTGGTCGGAGGTCAGCACGAGGTCCAGCCCCAGGTCCACCAGCAGCTCGAAGACCTGGCCGCGGTTCGTCCGGTCCACGCCCACGAACACCTCGTCCAGCAGGATGAACCGGGGGCATCCCGGATCGGTCTGGTAGTGCGCGGCCACGGCGGCGAACAGCGGCAGGTGCAGCGCGATCGCCTTCTCCCCGCCCGACAGCGCGCCGTGCAGCTTCCTGGTGAGGTCCTGCCAGCCCTCGCCGTCGCCGCGGTCGAGCCGGACCGTGAACCGGTGCCAGGAGGTGTAGTCGAGCACCGTCGCGAGCTGGTCCTCCCAGCTCGCCGGGGAGCCGTCGGCCCGAGCCTCCTCCACGCGGTCGCGGAAGAAGGCGTACAGGGTCTCGCGGGCCGTCTCGTCCAGGTCGGCCGGGTCGCGCAGCAGCAGGTCGCGGGCGTTCCGGGTGCCCGCAGGCTGGGCCGGGTCCACCTGCCAGGCCAGCCGGACCGCGAGCCGGGAGGCGGTCCGGACGCGTTCCAGGCGCCGGTTCATGTCCTCGACCAGGGCGGTCGCCTGCCTGATGCGGTCGGCCAGGTGGCGGCGGGCGGCGCCGCTGAGCATGCGGTCGAACAGGTCCCGCTCCGCCTGCCCGCTGCCCGACCGGCGCGCCTCCAGCTCCGCGCGCAGCGCGTCGGCGAGCGCCGCCACGCCGGTCCGCGCGCCGCCGGTGCTCGCGGTGAGCACCTGGACGTCGTCGTCGTCGCGGGCCAGCTCCAGGGTCGCGCGGTGGGCGAGTGCCTCCCTGGCGTGGTGGACGGCGTCCCGCAGGCGGGCCTCGGCCTCCCGGAGGTGGCGCGGCTCGTACGGCACCGCGTCGAGGTGCCCGGCCAGGCGCCGGGCCGCCTCTACCGGCCCCATGGCGGGGGCCGGGGCCGCTTCGGGCGGCAGTGCGGCGTCGTGCGGGAGGTGGCCGGAGGTGAGGCGGTGGAGGTGCGCGCCGGCGGTGTCGTACGCGCGTTCCGCCTCGGCGTGCTTCTCCTCGGCCACGGCCAGCTCGCCCTGGAGGCGGCCGAGGCGGGCGTTGAGGCGGGCCAGGCCCTCGTTGAGCGACTTGACCAGGCGGCGGGAGGAGCGGTGCGCGGCTTGGACGTCGTGGAGCTCTTCCAGCACCCGTAGGCGGCCGGCGTCGTCCCCGCGGCCGGGGGCGGACTCGCCCCTGGTACTGGTACTGGCGGTGGAGTCTGCGACGGGTCTTGTGGTGGACTCGATGGCGGAGAGGCGTTCGGCCAGGGTGACGGCCGAGGCCGCCGCCTCCTCCGCCCGTTCGACGGCGCGTATCGCCAGGTCCTCGTACTCGCGGGCGGTCTCGGCGGCGTACGCGGCCAGCTCGTGGGCGGCGCGGGCGTCGGCGCGGCGCTCGTGCCGTACGGCGGCGGCGGTCTCGGCGGCGCGCAGCGCCTCCTCCAGGCCGTCCAGGTCAGGCAGGGCCGTCGGGAGGGCGTGCGCGGCGGCCTGTTCGGTGACCCGCCGCAGCGCGCTGACGACCTCCGCCTCGCGTCCGCGCAGCCGTTCCTCGCCGGCCTGAAGCCGGTCCTCCAGGAGCGCGGCCTTCGCGACCGCCGCGTCCAGGGCGCGGGCGGCGGCGTCGTACGGCCCGCGATCGGGTCTGCGCCGCAGCTCGGCGGCCAGGGCGTCGCGGTCGCCGGCGAGGACGGCGAGCAGGTGCCCGCACTCGGCGATCAGCCCCGCCACGTCGCCCAGCCGCTCGTCCAGCTCGGCGATGCGGCGGCGGCGGGCCCGTTCGCGGGCGGCGGCGCCGACGTACGAGGGCTCCGGCTTGGCCCACCGGCCGGCGGCGGGGCCGAGCCGCCAGGTGCCGTCCGCGCCGATGACGGCCGGATGGTCGGCGCCCGGCGCGGTGGGCGCGTACGCGACCGCGGCCAGCACCGCCTCCGCCGGGGCCGGGGAGCCGGGCTCGGCGAGCAGCACGTCGGCGAGGCTGGGGCCGGGCGCGGGGCGCGACAGCGCGGTCACGGCGAACGCGTCGTGCTCGTCCGCGGCGAACCCGCCGTCCGGCAGCAGCCACAGGTCGAGCAGTCCCGACGCCTCCAGCGCGGCCTCGACCGCGGCCTGGACGCCGGGGTCGACGCCGGGCCGGAAGCCGACCGCCCGCCACAGCGGCGTTCCCGGACGTCCCTCGCGGGCGGACCTGGGGCGGCTGCGGGGGGCGGGCGGCTCCAGGACGGCCCGCTCGTCGAGGGCGCGGCGTTCCGCGGTCAGCTCGGCCTGCTCCTTCACCAGGTTGTCGCGTACGGTCGTGAGCTGGTGCTCGCGCGCCGCCATCCGTACGGCGGCGCCGATCCTGGCCTCGGTCACCGCCTCGTCGGCGGCGCCGGGGTCGCCGGCGAGGGCGGCGAGACGGCCGGGGTCGAGGCGGAGGTGGAGGCAGCCGGCGGCCCACTCGGCGAGGGCGGCGGCCAGGTCCTTGAGGCGTTCGTCGCACAGGCGGCCGGTGCGTTCGCCGGTCTCGCGGGCGGCGTCGAGCGCGTCCCTGGCCTGGTCGCGGTCCCGTTCGGCGGCGGTGCGCCGGCCGACCGCCTCCTCGTGCGCGAGCGCGGCGGCCCTGACCTCGCGGATCTGCGCGGCCCGGCTGCCCACCGCGACGCGTACCAGCTCGCGTGCCGCCTGCGCCCCTTCCCGTTCGGAGGTGCCTTCGGTGAAGAGGTCGTCGGCGCTGAGCAGGCCGGCTCGCCGCGCGGCGTCGCGGGCCTCGGCGCGGGCCCGGTCGGCCAGCGCCGCCGCGGCGCGGGCGGCCGTGCCGGCGCGGAGCGAGAGGCGTTCCCTGGCCGCCGCCGCCCGGGCCGCCGCGCCCGCCTGGTCGCGCAGCGCCGCCGCCGTCTCGTGGGCGCGCCGCGCCTCCTCGCGCAGCCGGTGCAGGCCGTTCCCGCCGCGGTACGCCTCGCTCTCCTTCAGCCCGTCGATCCGCGCCGCCAGCGCCAGCTCCCGCGCCTCCTCCTCCCCCAGCCGCAGCGTCGCCGCCCGCAGCTCCTCCTCGGCCTCCCGCAGCGCCGCGCGCCGGGCGGCGGCCTCCTCGGCCCGCGCGTCCAGCTCGGCGCGGGTCTCCAGGACGCCGGCGGCGGCCGACCGCAGGACGCGGCGGGCGTAGTCGCGCTGCCGGCCGGCGAGCCGGTCGGTCTCCGCCACGTCCCGGTCGAGCAGCCGCAGCTCCTCGCGTTGCCGTTCCAGCCGCTCGAACCCCTCGGCGAGGTCGCGCAGCTCGTGGTCGCCGAGCGGCGGCAGCGCGCTGGACAGCAGGTCGGACAGCAGGCCGGGGTCGAGGCGTTCGGACAGCTTGGGGGTACGGAGCTGGCGCAGCGCGGTCAGGAGCGCGTCGTAGCGCTGCTCGTTCAGTCCGGGGTAGAGGGCCCGGCGCACCACGGTCCGGTACGTCCCGGCGGACTCGTGCACCGTGCCCGCCTCGCCCAGCTCCTCGGCGAGCTGGAGCCGGGTGAGCGGGTGTCCCTCGTCGCCGGTCAGCCGGATCCCGCCGGGCACGCCGATCCTGGCCCCGGTGAGGGTGAAGTAGGAGGCGGTGACGTTCGTGGTGTGGACGGTGGCCTGGAGCCGGGCGCCGCAGGTGAACCAGCGGCCGTCGGCGTGGCGGAACTCCAGCCACACGAAGCCCGCCCTGGTGACGCCGCCCGCGCCGTCGCCCATGAGGTTCCAGTGCATGGTGCGCTCGGTGCCGCCGAACGTGGACAGCCGGCTCGGCTTGAGGCTCGCGTCCAGCACGTACGGCAGCAGCAGCTCCAGCACCTTGGACTTGCCGCTGCCGTTGGGGCCGCGCAGCAGCAGCCGGCCACGGTGGAACTCGAACACCTCGTCGTAGTAGCGCCAGACGTTGAGTATCCCGGCGCGCTCGGGCGTCCAGCGGGCCTCGCCGCCGCGCGCGGCCCGCGCCTTGGTCAGCTCGGTGACGGTCATGCGTGCTCCACCAAGTCGGCGTGGTCAGGGGCGACGCGGTAGCGGGCGGCGGCGGGCAGGGCGGTGACCCGGTCCCCCGTACGGCGGGCCAGTCCGAAGCGGGCGAGCACCTCCAGCGCGTCGGCGGCCAGGCGGGCGGCGCCGTCCTGCGACTGGTAGGACCTGGCCCACCGGGGGAAACGGCGCAGCAGGCCGGCGGCCTCGTCCGCCAGTCGCGCGGTGGTCAGGGCGCCGCCGGTGATCAGCGGGTCGAGCAGGAGCAGGGCGGCGACCTTGGCAGGGCTGCCGTCGTCGGGGAAGCGGCTGTCGGTGGCGATGGCGTCGGGGTCCACGAGGAGGAAGCCCTCGGCGCGTTCCTCCAGGACGAAACCGGCCTCCTCGGCGGCGCGCCGGATGGTGCGGCGGCCGGTGGGTGAGGCGGCGTAGGCGTACTGGTCGGGGGTGAGATCGTCGTGGTAGACGACCGGCTCGTCGAGGAGGCGGCGGACGAGGGAGTGGCGGGCCCACAGGACGCGCTGGGTCCCGTTCGGCTCGTCCCCGCCGTAACGGGGCTCGGCGGTGAGCGCGGCGAGGTCGGCTGCCTGGAGGGCGGAGGGCGGGACGGGGGTGGTGAGCAGCCGGATCACCAGGGTGGTGTCGGCTCGGTAGAGCACGTCGGCGTCCTGCCCGGTCTCCTCGCCGACGGAGCCGGCGTCGGGGGCGGGGGATTCGTGGAGTGCGGTGAGGGCGCCGTACTGCTGCAGGAGGGCGAGGGCGTCGGCGAACGCGGCCCGCTCCTCCCCCCGTACCGGGTCGAACGGCGGCACGCCGGGCTCGGTGGCGGCGGCCCGCGCGACGCGCCGGGCCAGCAGGCCGACCGTGGTGACGGGCGCGGCTAGCAGTTCGGCCGCGCACAGGCACAGCAGCGTGTAGCGGCGGCGGTCGAACGGGGCCCCGGAGCCGCGCGTACGCCGGGCCGGCCGGGTGGCGTCGGCGCGCGGGGAGACCTTGGCGAGCCGGGCGTACCCATGGCCGGGCTCGACGACCAGCCGCCAGCCGCAGAAGTAGTCGAACCACTGGACGAGCGGCCGGCGGCGCTTCCTGATCAGGTCGAACGCGGCCGGGTCGGCGTGCCGGGACACCAGGGGGCGGCCGAGCAGCGTCCTGACGGCCCGCGCGATCTCCTCCTTCTCGGCCCGGACGAGCTGGTTGGCGCGGCCGGTCACGCCCCTACCGCCCGGCCGTGGGCGGCGGGGGTCGCCTCGCGGCCTTGGCCGGGGGCGCGCAGGTCGATGAGGTAGTCGGGGCCGCGGAAGCGACCCTCCGGGGTACGCAGCTCCGCCACCGCGCCGTCCTCCGGGTCGCGCAGCACGATCTCGATCCGGCCGTCGGCGGTGACGGCGCGGCGGAACCCGGTGGAGTCGGGGGGCTCGGCGAGGGCGCGGCCGAGGAGGTCGAGCAGGCGGCCGAGGCCGTCGTGGTCGAGCTCGCCCAGCCGCGACAGCCGCATCGCCCCGATCCCGGAGGGCCCCGCGCCACCGGCTCCCGCCGCCCCCAGCGCGCTGCCCCCGGACAAACCCGGCCCACCGGCCCCGGACGACGGCGGCCCGTCCGAGGGCGGTGACGCGGGTGCGACGGCGGAGGGTGGGCCGGCGCTGCCGGTGGTGGTCAGGGAGGACCAGGCGGCCTCCAGGGCGGCGCGTTCCCTGGCGGCGCGGGCGCGGCGCTCGGCGCGCAGGGCCGTCACGTCGCGGACCCTGCCGGTGCGCCCCATCCGCTCGGTACGCCCCCGCGACCGCAGCAGCGCCGACACCTCGACCGGCTCCGCCCGCGCCCACGGCACCCCTGCGGGCACCAGCTCGGGGTCGGCGTGCCCGAGGTGCGCGTGCCGGGCGGGGCCGAGCCCGAACGCGGCGTCCCACAGCCGGTGGGCGTCGTCCTCGGTGGGGGCGGCGGCGAACCAGCGGGCCAGCGCGCGGAAGTCGGCGGCGGCGCCGGACGGGCGGCGGCGCGCGGCGGCGATCCGGTCGAGCGACTCCAGCAGCGCGACGACGGCCTGCCGCGCCACGTCGTGCAGCCTGCGCGCTCCGCCGTCCTCGGCCGCGAACCACGCCCGCAGCGCCTCCCACCGCGCCGCCCGCTCCTCCAGCCACGCGGCCACCGGGTCCTGTCCGGCCCGGGGCGGGGGGAGGTCGGCGCCGGCGAGGGCGCGGGTGCGCAGGAGGTCCACGCCGTGCCGGGCGACGGCCTCCAGTGCCTGTGCGACGGCGTCCCGCCGCCGGTCCAGGCCGGTGACGTACTCCTGCAGGTACGCCACCGTCTCCCGCAGGTACACGACATTCGCGTCCGGCTCGGGCCCGCCGGGGCGCAGGAGGCGCCGCAGCCCGGCGGTGAAGCGGGCGGCGTCGGCCCGGAGGCCGTCGAGGTGGCACTCCAGCTCGCGCAGGGCGGTGAAGACCCGCCGGTCGCGTCCGGGGTCGGGGTCGGGGTCGCGGAGCAGGTCGTCGAGCTCGCGCAGGCGTTCGGCGACGGCGTCGAGTACGGCGGTGTGCAGGGCGCCGGAGGACGGCAATGACGAGGGACCGGAGGACGACCCTGACGACGACAGGGCCGCCGTGGCGTGCCGGAGCCCGGCGAGCGCGGCCTCGCCGCGCTCGGTCAGGGCGTACTGGACGCTCTCGCGCTGGTACGCCTCGGCGCTGCCGAAGCCGCTCGCGTGGTCGAAGACGGCGTCGAGCAGCCCCCAGGCGGTGAGCTTGCGGAGCGCGGCGGCGAGGTCCCGTTCCCCGCACGCACCGGCGGGGAGGAGGGTGCGCAGCCCGGCCGGCGTGAGCGCGGTCTCGAGGCGGCCGGCGGCCTCGGCGAAGGCGTGGAGGACCGCGGTGTGCAGGTCCGCCCGTTCCGTCGTGGCGAACCGGAAAAGCTCCGGCGGCATCCTCGGCGGCTCAGCCATCGCCCCGCTCCCCTCGCGCGATTTCCGGACGACGCCACGGTAGCGGTGAACCGCCGCCGGAAGGTCGCGGTTTGCGAGCGGATCACCCGGGTACGGCGGCAGATTGGAAACAACCCAGGAACGCATATCGGAGGGTCGAAATGGCGGAATTCGAGGCATCTCGGGGCATGCCTGCCGAGAGCACGATCGTGTTCGGTGTGGCCTCCGACGTCGCCGTGATGGACCGCTGGTTGCCGCGCGGCCTGCACGTCTCCGACGCGGGCCCCGACCGGGTGGAGGCCGAGGGCGATCTGGTGCCGGGCGAGGGGACCCACGAGGGGCTGTTCCGCGCCCAGGAGGACCAGCTCCGCGTCGAGTGGGGCGGCCGTGACCACCCCGACTACGCCGGCTGGCTGCAGGTGTCCGACTCGGCGAGCGGGACGAGCGAGGTCACGGTGCACATCTCACTGCTGGACGAGCCCGAGGGCGGGGCGCGGTCGGCGGAGGTCCGCGAGCTGCTCGACCGCTCGCTCGACCGGCTGGCCGACGAGGTGAACCGGCGCGTCGAAGGCTCGGGCTGAGCTTCGACTCAGCTCCGGCCGAGCTCTGAAATCCCCTTTTTAGCCGCCCCGCCGGATTTTTCCGATCACTGCTCTTATTCTTGCAAATGATCTAATACAGCATCATTAAAGGGCATCGCAAGCTTTCACGTTCAGCGTTTGAGCATGCGACGCTCAATCCTTGTCATTTCAGCGGCCCTCACCGCTTTGCTCGCCATGACCGGTCTCGCCGGCGCCACCAGCGCCCCCACCTACTACGGCCAGCGGCCGGCGTGGACGTCGTGCGGCGGTGGCTTCCAGTGCGCCACGTTGCGGGTCCCGCTCGACTATGCGAAGCCGGGCGGCCGGCAGATCAAGATCAGTCTGATCCGGCTGCCCGCCACCGGGAAGAAGCTCGGCTCCGTGGTCCTGAACTTCGGCGGCCCGGGAGCGTCCGGCGTGGACCTGCTGCGGGCCGACAGAACGGTCCTGTCGGCCGCGCTGCGGCAGCGTTTCGACGTGGTGTCGTTCGACCCGCGCGGCGTGGGCCGGTCGGCCCCGGTGCGCTGCCTCGGCACGCTCGGCATGGACGCCTACCACGCCGCCGACGAGACCCCCGACGACCGGCGTGAGCGCGCCGCGCTGAAGGAGTGGGGCAAGGCGCTGGCCACGTCCTGCGCCGCCGGCTCCGGCAAGGAGCTGCTGCGGCATGTCGGCACCTACGAGGCCGCCCGCGACCTGGACGTGATGCGCTCCGCGCTCGGCGACGCCCGCCTGACGTACCTGGGCTGGTCCTATGGCACCTACCTGGGCGCCAGGTACGCCGACCTGTACCCGAGGCGGATCCGGGCGATGGTGCTGGACGGCGCCGAGGACCCGCAGCAGACGGGGGCCGAGTTCCAGCGCTCGCAGGCGCAGGGGTTCCAGGTGGCGATGAACGCGTTCCTGCGCGACTGCTTCAAGCGCGCGGACTGCCCGTTCAAGAAGCACACGCTGACGGCGGCCGGCAGACGCCTGGACACGCTGCTGAAGCGGGCCGACCGCGCCCCGCTGCGCAACACCATGGACGGGCGGCAGGTCACCGAGTCGATCGTGCGCACCGGCATCATGGCCGCCCTCTACTCGGCCGACTCCTGGAAGTACCTGCGCGGCTCGCTGGCCATGGCGTTCAAGGGTGACGGCACGGCCCTGCTGATCCTCGCCGACTTCTACAACGGCCGCCGCCAGGACGGCACCTACAAGAACGAGTCCATGGCCCGCCTGGCCATCTCCTGCGTCGACCACCCCGAGACGCCGTGCCCGTACTGGCCGGTCAAGGGACGGAAGTTCACGAAGAAGGTGACGGCCCCCGGCTCGCCGCCGATCGTGGTGGTGGGCACCACCCGGGACCCGGCGACGCCGTACGCGCTGGCCAGGTCGCTGACCGGGCAGCTCGACAACGGCGTGCTGCTGACCAACGACGGCGACGGCCACACGGCCTACCACGGCGGTTCGTCCTGCGTGGAGCGCCAGGTCGACCGCTATCTGATCACGGGCCGTGCGCCGGCCCGCGGGGCCTGCCACGCTTCCGCCAAGGTCTGATGCCGTCAGCCCCTCCCCCTGGTGAGGGACTGGTCAACCCCGGCCGTGCCTGCGCGGCCGGGGTTGCGGCGTGGGCGAGATTGGGCGGACGAGACCGGTATGCCCGCCCCCGCCTGAGGAGCCCATGGAGTCGCTGCTGATCCTGCACGCGGTGGCGGCGGTGTGCGCTCCCTGGCTGGCCCGCCGGATCGGCGGGCGCCGCGCGCTGCCGGTGCTGGCGCTGGCTCCGGCGGCGGGGTTCGGGTACACGGTGTGGCTGGGGCTGAGCGGGCGGGTGCCGGCCGAGGAGGTCACCCGGTGGGCGCCGTCGATGGGGCTGGCGCTGGCCTTCCGCGCCGACGCGCTGGCGATGCTCATGATGGCGCTGGTCACCGGCGTCGGCGTGCTGGTGCTGGTCTACAGCGCCCGCTACTTCTCCGCGGACGACGAAGGGCTCGGCCGCTACGGCGGCGTGATGGTGGCCTTCGCCGGGTCGATGCTGGGCCTGGTGACGGCCGACGACCTGCTCCTGCTGTACGTCTTCTGGGAGCTGACCACGGTCTTCTCGTACCTGCTGATCGGCCACGACCCGGAGAGCCGGATGAGCCGGCAGGCGGCGATGAAGGCGCTGACGGTCACCACGTTCGGCGGCCTGGCGATGCTGGCCGGGTTCGTGCTGGTGGGGGCGGCGGCGGGCACGTACCGGATCTCCGAGGTCGGTCCCGGGGACGTCGGGCCGGCCGCGGTCGCGCTGATCCTGACCGGCGCCCTGGCGAAGTCGGCGGTGTTCCCGTTCAGCTCGTGGCTGCCGGCGGCCATGGCCGCGCCGACGCCGGTCTCGGCGTACCTGCACGCGGCGGCGATGGTGAAGGCGGGCGTGTACCTGGTGGCGCGGCTCGGGCCGGCGGCCGGGGACCTGACGGAGTGGCGGGCGCCGGCGGTGGCGCTCGGGCTGCTGACGATGGTGCTGGGCGGCTGGCGGGCGCTGCGCGAGAGCGACCTCAAACGGCTGCTGGCCTACGGCACGGTCAGCCAGCTCGGCTTCCTGACCGCGCTGTTCGGGTACGGCACGCGGGGGGCGGCGCTCGCGGGCGTGGGCATGCTGCTCGCGCACGCGCTGTTCAAGGCGGCGCTGTTCCTGCTGGTGGGCGTGATCGACCACGCGGCCGGCACCCGGGACCTGCGTGAGCTGAGCGGGCTCGGGCGGTCGATGCCGTGGGTGTGCGCGGCGGCGGTGCTGGCGGGGGCGTCGATGGCGGGGGTGCCGCCGCTGGCGGGGTTCGTCGGCAAGGAGGCGGCGTTCGAGGCGCTGAGCGGCGCCCCGTGGCCGCTGGCGGGCGTGGTGGCGGGGTCGGCGCTGACGGCGGCGTACACGCTGCGCTTCCTGTGGGGGGCCTTCGCCGCCAAGCCGGGGGTGGAGGGGCGGCCGGTGGAGCGGCCGGCCGCGGCGACGTTCGTGCCCGCGGCGCTGCTGGCGGCGCTGGGGCTGGTGCTGGTGCCGTTCTCGTCCTGGTACGGCCACGCGATGGAGACCGGCTACGCGGCCTTCTTCCGCGACCCGGGGCACGCCGCCCATCTGGCGGTGTGGAGCGGGGTCGGCCTGCCGCTGCTGCTGTCGGCGGTAGCGCTGGCGGGTGGGGTGGCGCTGTTCCTGGTCAGGGAGCCGGTCGCGAGGATGGGCGCGCGGCTGCACCTGGTGGACTCCGGGCAGGCGTACTGGGCGCTGATCCGCCGGCTCGACCGGCTCGCCATCCAGGTCACCGGCGTGATCCAGCGCGGCTCGGTGCCGGACTACCTGGTGCTCGCGCTGCTGGCCACGATCGGCGTCGGCGTGTTCTCCGTCACCTACGGCGGCACGCCCAGCCTGGTGTCGCCGGTCGTGTGGTGGGAGCGGCCGGAGCAGCTCGTCGTCGCGCTGCTGACGATCTCGGCGGCGGTGGTGGCGCTGTTCGCCCGCGCGTCCATCTTCCTGGCCGTCATCGTGGGCTTCACCGGGTACGGCACGGCGCTGCTGTTCCTCGTGCACGGCGCGCCCGACCTGGCGCTCACCCAGTTCCTGGCCGAGACGCTCAGCCTGGTGATCTTCGCGCTGGTGCTGCGCCGGCTGCCGATCGACCCGGCCAGCGGGCGGCTGGCCCTGCCGCTGCGCGCGGCGCTCGGCCTGGCCGTGGCCGTGGTCGCGATCGGCGCGGGCATGGAGGCGAAGAACGCGCGCAGCGCCGCGCCGGTGGGCGGGCTCATGGAGGCCGCTTCGCGGGAGGCGGGCATCGCCAACATCGTCAGCGCCGTCATCCTGGACATCCGCGCCTGGGACACCCTGGGCGAGAGCTCGGTGCTGATCGTGCTCACGCTGGGCGTGACGAGCCTCGTGTTCCTGCGGCGGCGGTCGTACGCGATCGAGCGGGGCGAGCCGCCGCCCGCCGAGCGTACGCACTGGCTGGCCTCGGCGCGGCCGGCCGGCAAGCGGCAGGTGCCGTTCGAGATCGCGGCCAGGCTGACCTTCCACACGGTGCTGCTGCTGTCGGTGTTCCTGCTGTTCATCGGGCACAGCGGGGTGGGCGGCGGGTTCGCAGGCGGCATCGTGGCCGGGCTCGCGATCACCGTGCGCTATCTGGCGGGCGGCCGCAACGAGCTGGCCGTGGCGCTGCCGGTGCACGCGGGCGTGCTGATGGGCGTCGGGCTGACCCTCTCCGCGGGGACGGCGCTGATCGGGCTGCTGGCCGGGCAGGCGGCGCTCGACATGCTGTCCACCGACGTGACGCTGCCGGTGCTCGGGCACGTGCACCTGTCCACGGGGCTGCTGTTCGACATCGGCGTCTACCTGTCGGTCATCGGGATGGCGCAGGACGTGCTGCGCGGCCTCGGCGCGGAGCTGGACCGGCAGATCGACGCCGGGGAGGGCGCGGAGACCGACGCCCGCGCGGGCGCCGGGGAGGAGGGGTGACCGCGCCGCTGCTGCCCTTCGCCGCCTCCGGCGCGCTGGTCGCGGCCGGGGTGACGCTGCTGCTGGAGCGGAGCCTGGTCCGGGTGCTGGCCGGGGTGATCATGCTGGGCAACGGGGTGAACCTGCTCATCGTCACCTCCGGCGGCGACGCGGGCGTGCCTCCGTTCGTCGGGGCGGCCGGCAAGGCCGATCCGCTGCCGCAGGCCATGGTGCTCACCGCGATCGTCATCACGCTGGGCGTGACCGCGTTCGTGCTGGCCATGGTGCACCGCTCGTGGCAGGTCACCGGCAGCGACGAGGTCCAGGACGACACCGAGGACCGGCGGGTGCGGCTGCGCGCCCGGCGCGGCGCGCTGGTCCAGGCCCTGCACCGTCGCAACGTCGCCTACCGGCGGCTGATCGCCGAGCAGCGGGCCGAGCTGGCCCGGCTGGAGGCCGAGCAGGCCGAGCGGGAGCGGCTGGAGGAGGTGGACCTGGAGCGGCGCATCGACCGCGTCCACGTCGAGCTGGAGGAGTGGGCGCGGCGGCTGCGCGAGCGGGGCGCCACGGAGGAGGAGCTGCAGCGCCGGCTGGAGGAGGCGGCGCTGCGCGAGCCCGCCGTGGACAACGCGCTGCGCATCGAGGAGCTGCGGGAGGAGCACGAGCGGCGCCGCGTCACGCAGGCGGCCAGGGAGCGCGAGCTGCGCAGGCAGCTCAAGGCGCGGCAGCGGGAAGCGCGCAGGGAGCTGCGCGCCGCCATCCGGCGCGAGCTGGAACGGCAGGCGCTGGCCCAGGACCCGGAGCTGGAGGGCGAGGACTGATGATCCCGGCGACCCTCCTCCTCCCGGCGGGCATCGTGATCCCCGTCAGCAGGGCCGTGCTGGAGGGGCTGGTGTGCGTGCCGGTGCTGCTGCCCCTGCTGGCCGCCGGGGTGAAGCTGGCCATCGGCGGGCGGCTGCGGCGGCTGCAGTCGCTGCTCAGCATCGGCACGATGAGCGTGACGCTCGCGGTGTCGGCGCTGCTGCTGATCGCGGCCGACTCCGGCGGGCCGCTGGTGACCGACCTCGGCGGCTGGCCCGCGCCCGTCGGGATCTGCCTGGTGGCCGACCGGCTCTCCACGCTGGTGCTGGTCGTGTCGTCGGCGGTGACGCTGTGCGTCATGGTGTACTCCATCGCCAACGCCTACGACGAGCAGGAGCACGACGCGCCGATGGCGATCTTCCATCCGGCGTTCCTGGTGATGGTGGCGGGGGTGGCCGACGCGTTCCTGACGGGCGACCTGTTCAACCTGTTCGTGGGCTTCGAGCTGCTGCTCAGCGGCTCGTACGTGCTGCTGACCTTCGGCGGGACCGAGGCGCGGATCCGGGCCGGGGCGACGTACACGCTGATGGCGCTGGCCTCGTCGATGTTGTTCCTGATCGCGCTGGCGATCACGTACGCGGCCACCGGCACCCTGTCGCTGGCCCAGCTCGCCACGCGCTTCACCACGCTGCCGGACCAGGTGAAGCTGCTGGTGGAGCTGACGCTGCTGCTGGTGTTCGCGATCAAGGCGGCGCTGTTCCCGTTGTCGGCCTGGCTGCCCGACTCCTACCCGACCGCGCCGGCCCCGGCGACGGCGGTCTTCGCCGGCCTGCTCACCAAGGTCGGCGTGTACGCGATCATCCGCCTGGAGGCGCTGCTGTTCCCCGGCGGCCCGGTCTCGACGCTGCTCATGTGGGTGGCGCTGACCACGATGCTCACCGGCGTGCTCGGCGCGGTGGCGCAGACCGACATCAAACGGATGCTCTCCTTCACGCTGGTCAGCCACATCGGATACATGGTGTTCGGGGTGGCGCTGTCCACGGTCGCGGGCATGGCCGGCGCGATCTTCTACGTGGTGCACCACATCACCGTGCAGACCAGCCTGTTCCTGGTGACGGGGCTCATCGAGCGGCGAACCGGGACGACGTCGGTGAACCGGCTGGGCGGGCTGATGAGGACGGCGCCGCTGATCGCCGTGCTGTTCTTCGTGCCCGCGATGAACCTGTCCGGCATCCCGCCGATGTCGGGCTTCCTGGGCAAGCTGATGCTGGTGCAGGCGGGGCTGGCGCACGGCGGGCCGCTGCCGGTGGCGCTCGTGGCGGCCGGGCTGGTGACGAGCCTGCTCACCCTCTACGCCGTCGCCAAGACATGGGGCAAGGCGTTCTGGCGGACGTCCCGGGAGGAGCGGGCGGGCACGGTGGTGGAGAGCGAGGAGGACACCGGAGAGGAGCCGACGGTCACGACGACCACGCTGCCGGCGGCGCTGGCGGGGCCGGTGGCCGCGCTGGTGGCGCTCGGGCTGGCGTTCACAGTGCTGGCCGGGCCGCTGTCGGCGCTGACCTGGCGGACGGCCGGCGAGCTGCTGGAGCGCGAGCCGTACGTCTCGGCGGTGCTGGGAGACCGGCGGTGAACGGGCGGCCGCTGGCCCCGCGCGTCCTGGGCCGCAGGGTGCCGCTGCCGCTGGTGGCCTGGCTGACGCTGGTGTGGGTGACGCTGTGGGGCGACATCTCGCCGGCCAACGTGCTGGGCGGGATCGCGGCGGGCACGGTCGTGTCGTGGCTGCTGCCGCTGCCCGCCCTCGACCCCGGCATCAGGGCCAGGCCCGTCGCGCTGGCGCGCTTCCTGCTGTACTTCGGATGGGACCTGTTGATCTCGACGGCGCGGGTGGTGTTCTACGTGTTCCGGCCGGGGCCGCCGCCCGCGCAGCTCATCAGGGTGCAGCTGCGCACGTCGTCGGAGCCCATGACGGTGCTCATCATGACGGCGCTGTCGAACGTGCCGGGCAGCATCGTGGTGGACGCCTACCTCGCCGAGCGGTGCCTGATGCTGCACGTCCTCGGCATCCCCGGCGACGCGACGGAGAAGGTGCGCGGCGACGTGACCGCGCTGGAGTCGCGGGTGGTGGCCGCGTTCGGCACCCGCGCGGACCAGGAGGAGCTGAGGACGCCATGACTGTGGTGTACGCGCTGACGCTGGCGCTGCTCGGCGTGGCCGCCGCGCTGATCCTCTACCGGGCGGCGCGCGGCCCGTCGATGCTGGACCGGGCGGTGTCGCTGGACGCGATGACAGCGGTGTCGATGTGCGGCGCGGGCGCGTTCGCGGTGGCCAGGGACGACTACTCCGACCTGCCGATCCTGCTGGTGCTGTCGCTGCTGGGGTTCGTCGGGTCGGTGTCGCTGGCCCGGTTCTTCACCGGCCGGTCCGGCAGGAGGCCCCGATGAGCGCTCTTGATCCGCTCGCCGGGGCCTGTCTCCTGCTGGGCGCGGTGCTGGCGCTGTCGGCGGGGGCCGGCCTGGTGAAGTTCCGTCACACGCTGGAACGTATGCACGCCGGGACCAAGCCCCAGGTGGCAGGGGTGCTGCTGGTGCTGCTCGCCATGTGGCTGCACCGGCCCACCTGGGCGACCGCCGGGCCGCTCGCGCTGGTCGGGCTCTCGCAGGTGATCACCGTGGCGGTGGCGGCGTACACGGTGGCGCGGGCCGCCTACGCCCGGGACTCCTCACGGGAGGACGAGGACGACGGGACGTCGCTGCCGCCGGAGGAGCCGCCCGGCTCCTCGCCCAAGTCCTGATCCTCGCCGTTGGCCCGGTCGACGGCCGCCTGGCCGAACCAGGTCCAGAGGGCCAGGACGGCGATCGCGCCGGCGACGGGCCAGGCCAGCCGGGGCCCGAACAGGTAGTCGATCACCAGCCCGGTGGCCGCCGTCATCGACACGATCAGCGCCAGCGCGCCCAGGATCCCGTAGAAGTTGGAGCGTCGTACCAGCAGCTCCTTGCGGCCCTGCCGGAACAGCACCCGGTGCTGGGCCGTGGGCGCGATGTAGCAGATCGAGGCCACCGCCGCGCCGACCAGCGCCGCGAAGAACAGCCACCGGTCGGCCGGGGCCAGCCTGTCGAACTGCTGCGAGAACGGCACCGTCAGCAGGAACGCGAACAGCACCTGCACGCCCGTGACCGCGACGCGGGCACCCTGGAGGAGCTCCACGAAATTGCGGTCCGCCCGCTCCTTGTCCGATTCTCGGCTCACACGCCCTCCCGTGCCGTCGCCGCGGTACGCGGCGTGAAGAGCGCTCTACTTCCACGTAAAGAAGCGTCAAAACCTGGCCATGACGATCTTGGCCGGGGTGATCGGCAGCTCCCTGACGCGGTGGCCCGTGGCGTGGTGCACGGCGTTGCCGATGGCGGCCGCGGTGCCCACGATGCCGATCTCGCCGATGCCCTTGCTGCCCATCGGGTTGAGCCGCTCGTCCTCCTCCTCCAGCCAGACCGCCTCGACGTCCGGGACGTCGGCGCAGGCCGGGATGTGGTACTGCGCGAGGTCGCGGCGCAGGAAGCCGCCGAACTCCTCGTCGGTCAGCGTCTCCTCCATGAGCGCCATGCCGAGGCCCATCGTCATGCCGCCGATGAACTGCGAGCGGGCGAGCCGGGCGTCCACGATGCGGCCCGCGGCGAACACGCCGAGCAGCCGCGACACCCGGATCTCGCCGGTGACGGCGCTGACCCGTACCTCGGCGAACTGCGCGCCGAAGGCGTGCCTGGCCAGCTCGGAGTCCTGCCCGACCTCCTCGGCGGTGTCCGCGCGGCCCTCCCTGCCGTCCTTCTTCAGCTCCTCGCAGGCACGTACGACGGCCGACCCCCAGGAGGCGGTGCCCATCGATCCGCCGGCGACCGGCGCGGCCGGCAGGTCGCTGTCGCCGAGCTCGACGTGCACCCGGTCGGGGGCGACGCCCAGCGTCTCGGCGGCGATCCTGGTGAGCGCGGTGCGCGCCCCGGTGCCGATGTCGGCCGCGGCCACCTGGACGAGGAAGCCGCCGTCGCGGACGCACGCCACGGCCTGGCACGGGCTCCGCTTCGACGGGTAGGTGGAGGCGGCCACGCCGGTGCCGATCAGCCACTCCCCGTCGCGCCGGACGCCGGGCTCCGGGTCGCGCCGCTCCCAGCCGAAGCGGCGAGCGCCCTCGCGCAGGCAGCCGGCCAGGTCGCGGGAGCTGAACGGCAGGCCGCTGCCCGGCTCGGTCTCGGGCTCGTTGCGCAGCCGCAGCTCGACCGGGTCGATGCCGGTGGCGCAGGCCAGCTCGTCCATGGCCGACTCCAGGGCGTACATGCCGGGGCACTCGCCCGGGGCGCGCATCCAGGACGGCGTGGCGACGTCCAGCCGGACCAGGCGGTGCGCGGTGCGCAGGGCCGGGGTGGCGTACATGACGCGGGCCGGGACGGCCGTCTGCTCGGCGAACTCCTTCAGCGTCGAGCTCTGCTCGTAGGCGACGTGCTCCAGCGCGGTGAGCCGGCCCTCGCCGTCCGCGCCGAGGCGCAGCCGCTGGATGGTGGGCGTGCGGTAGCCGGTCACGTCGTACATCTGCTGCCGGGTCAGCGCCACCTTGACCGGCCGGTCCGTGACACGCGCGGCGAGGGCGGCCAGCACGGCGTGCGGCCGGGTGGTGCCCTTGGAGCCGAAGCCGCCGCCGACGTGCCGGGCGACCACCCGGACCCGGCCGCGCGGCAGGCCCAGCGTCTTCGCGATCATGTCGCGGTCCGTGGTGGCGCCCTGCGTGGAGTCGTAGACCAGCAGGGTGCCCTCGGCGTCCCACACGGCGAGCGCGGCGTGCGGCTCCATCGCGTTGTTGTGCAGGACGGGCGTCGTGTACGTGACGTCCACGACGGCCGCCGCCTGCGCCAGCCCGGCCTCCAGGTCGCCCTGCTCGGTGTCGGAGGGGAAGTTCGGGTTGACGACCTCGGGACGGTACAGGCCCGGGTGGTCGGCGCGCAGGCTGACGTCGTGGTCGGCGGGCTCGTACTCGACGCGGACGGCGTCGGCGGCGGCGCGCGCCTGGTCGTAGGTCTCGGCCACGACGGCGGCGATGATCTGGCCGCGGTAGGCGACCTCGCGCCGCTGGAACAGCGCCAGCTCGGCGTCGGCGTCCTCGGCCAGCTCGGGCGGGTCGGCGACGGACAGCACGGCGAGCACGCCGGGCAGGTCGAGCGCGGCGGCGGCGTCCACCCGGGCGACCCGGCCCTTGGCGATGAGCGACTGGACGGGGTAGGCGTACGCGACGCCCTCGACCGGGTACTCGGCCGCGTACGTGGCCAGCCCGGTGACCTTGACGCGGCCCTCGACGCGATTCACGGTGCCAGCTCCTCCAGCGTGTTGACGATCAGGTCGCGGGCCATCGGCACCTTGTAGGCGTTGCGCGGCAGCGGCCTGGCCTGCTCCAGCTCGGACTCGGCGGCGGCCAGGAACGCCCCGCCGGTCGCCGGGCGGCCGATCAGCTCCCGCTCGGCGCGTTCGGCCCGCCAGGGCGCGTGCGCGAGGCCGCCGAGCGCGATGCGGCACCCGGCGACGGTCCCGTCGGCGGCGACGTCGAGGACGGCCGCGATGGACACGAGGGCGAAGGCGAACGAGGCCCGCTCGCGCACCTTGCGGTAGAGGGACGCGCCGGGCGGCGGCGGGGGCAGCTCGACGGCGGTGACGAGGTCGCCCGGTTCCAGCACGGTGTCCCGTTCGGGGGCGTCGCCGGGCAGGCGGTGCAGGCCGGGCATGGGGATGATGCGGTCACCTCCCGGGCCGGTGACGTGCACCTCCGCCTCCAGCGCGGCCAGCGCGACCGCCATGTCGGACGGGTGGGTGGCCACGCACGCGCCGGAGTGGCCGAGCACGGCCAGGTTGGAGTGGTCGCCCTCGATGGCGGGGCAGCCGGAGCCCGGCCGGCGTTTGTTGCACGGCCTGCTCACGTCCTGGAAGTACGCGCACCGGGTGCGCTGCAGCAGGTTCCCCGCCACGGTGGCCATGTTGCGGATCTGGCCGGAGGCGCCGGTCAGCACCGCGCGGGCCAGCATCGGGTAGCGGGCGCGCACCAGGGGGTGGACGGCGAGGTCGGTGTTGCGCACCGCCGCGCCGACGCGCAGCCGGCCGCGGACCTCCTCGACGGCGTCGAGCGGCAGCCGGCTGACGTCCAGCAGGTGCTCGGGTCGGGCCACGCCGAGGCGCATGAGGTCGACGAGGTTGGTGCCGCCGCCCAGGTACATGGTGCCGGGGCGGTAGCGGCGCACGGCGTCGGCGGCGCTGGCGGCTCGGGCGTAGTCGAACGGCCTCATCGGGCGACCTCGGAGATGGCGCTGACGATGTTGACGTACGCGCCGCAGCGGCACAGGTTGCCGCTCATCCGCTCCCTGATCTCGTGCGGGGTGAGCTCGGGGTCGTCCAGGAGGTTCTCGGTGACGGCGCTCGGGCCGGGCTCGCCGAGCATGCCGGCCGCCGAGCAGAGCTGGCCCGGCGTGCAGTAGCCGCACTGGAAGGCGTCGTGCTCGATGAAGGCGGCCTGCAGCGGATGCAGGTGCTCGCCGTCGGCGAGGCCCTCGACGGTGGTGACGGAGAGACCGTCCATGGCGACCGCCAGCGCCAGGCAGGAGTTGGCCCGCCGCCCCTCGACGAGGACGGTGCAGGCGCCGCACTGCCCGTGGTCGCACCCCTTCTTCGAGCCGATCAGCCCCAGCCGCTCGCGCAGCAGGTCGAGCAGCGACATGCGGGGATCGACGTCGAGCGTGTGCGGCCTGCCGTTCACCGTAAGGCGGATGTCCATGAGCGCTCGCTACCCGACCTGATCGCCGGGCAACCTCCGGGGGCGGTAAAGCGCCTTCGTCCCTAGCCGTCCGTTTTGCGCGGGCGGTGCCGGGTAGCCGGGGGCGCATGGGCCTGGCGTTCGACGAGCTGATGAGCGAATCGGCGGCGGTGCTGACCGTCAACGCGGGCTCCTCCAGCCTGCGTCTCGACCTGGTGCAGGGCGGCTGCGTCCTGGACAGCGTGCACGCCGAGCGGGCCGCCGACCCGGCCGCGGCGCGGGAGGAGCTGGCCCGGTTCCTCGGCGGGCACTTCGACCGGGACATCCGGGCGGTGGCGCACCGCCTGGTGCACGGCGGTGAGGCGGTGCGCGCCCCGGCGGTCGCCGACGACGAGACGGTGGCGGCGCTGCGCGGCGTGACGAGCCTCGCGCCGCTGCACCTGCCGCCCGCGCTGGCGCTGCTGGAGGCCGCCCGCGAGCAGCTTCCCGCGGTGCCGCACGTGCTCTGCCCGGACACCGCCTTCCACGCGGAGCTGCCGGAGGAGGCGGCGACGTACGCGCTGCCGCGCGAGTGGCGCGAGCGGCACGGCCTGCGCCGCTACGGCTTCCACGGCCTGTCCTACGCCTGGGCCGCCGACCGTACGGCGGAGCTGCTGGGCCGGCCGCTCGCCGAGCTGGAGCTGCTGATGGCACACCTGGGCGGCGGGTGCTCGGCGTGCGCGCTGTCGGGCGGGCGCAGCGTGGACACCTCGATGGGGTTCACGCCGCTGGAGGGCATGCCCATGAGCAAGCGCTCGGGCAGCGTGGATCCCGGGATGCTGACCTGGCTGCTGGCCGAGGGCCGGCTGACCCTGGACGAGCTGAGGGAAGGGCTGGAACGGCGCTCCGGGCTGCTCGGCCTGTCCGGACGCTCCGGCGACACCCGCGAGCTGGTCGCCGCCGAGCGCGACGGCGACCGGGACGCCGGGCTGGCGCTGCGCGTGTTCGCCCACGGGGTGGCGCGGGAGATCGCCGCCGCGGCCACGTCGCTGCCGCGCGTGGACGCACTGGTGTTCACCGGCGAGATCGGCTGGGACCAGCCCGAGGTGCGCGAGGCGGTCTGCCTGCGGCTCGGGCCGCTCGGGATCGAGCCGCCCGCGCTCGGCAACCGCCGCGACGACGGACCGGTCAGCGCCGAGGGGGCCGCCGTCCCCGTCCTGGTGGTGCAGGTGCGCGAGGAGCTGCAGCTCGCCCGCGAATGCCTGCGCGTGCTCGGCGAGGAGGACCCCTGACCCGGACACCGGCCCTGGGGGTTTGTCGGTGCGGGATGGTTGGATCGTCCCTGTGGAGGCGTCGGTCGAGCAGCTCGTCTACGTCCGCGAGGACTCTTACACCGTCGCGCGCATGAGCGCCGACGGCGAGCCCGGCTTCGTGGCGACCGGCCGGGCGCTGGCCGGGGTGCAGCCGGGCGAGACGCTGCGCCTGCACGGCGAGTGGGGCCGGCACGCCCGCCACGGGCGGCGCTTCGCGGTCTCCGGGTGCGAGCGCGTCACGCCGTCGTCGGTCCGGGCCATCCGCATCTACCTCGGCTCGGGCCTGGTCAGGGGCATCGGGCCGCGGCTGGCGCACGCGATCGTCGAGCACTTCGGCGAGGCCACGCTCAAGGTCATCGACGCCGAGCCCGGCCGGCTGACCGAGGTGGTCAACATCGGGCCGCTGCGTCAGGCGCAGATCGTGGAGGCGTGGCGGGAGCAGAAGGCCATCGCCGCGCTGATGGTGACGCTGCAGGGGCTCGGGGTGAGCCCGCTGCTGGCGGCCAAGATCTACCAGGCGTTCGGGCAGGACGCCGACGAGGTGCTGGCGACCGACCCCTACCGGCTGATCGGGCGGGTGCGGGGCATCGCGTTCCGGGTGGCCGACCGCATCGCGCTGCAGTCGGGAGTGCCCGAACGCAGCCCGCAACGCGTCAGGGCGGCGCTGCTCGACCGGCTGGAGGCGGCCGGGAGCCGCGACGGCCACTGCTACCTCCCGGTCGCCGCCCTGGTGCGTGAGACGGCCGAGCTGATCGAGCAGGACCAGGACCTGGTGCACCCGCAGCTCGACGCGCTGGTCGCCGAGCGCCGCCTGGCGGTGGAGACCTCGCCGGCGCAGCCGGGTCAGCTCGTGGCCTACGCCAAGCACGTGCACGCCCGCGAGCAGGCGCTGGCCACGCACCTCGCCCGGCTGCTCCGGGCCCGCTCGACGCTGCCGCTGCGCGCCTTCCGCGAGGACGACTCGCTCCACGACGACCAGCGGGCGGCCGTCACCATGGCGCTGACCAGCACGGTCGCGGTGATCACCGGCGGGCCCGGAGTGGGCAAGAGCCACACCGTCCGGGCCATCGCGACCGCGGTGCGGCAGGCGGGCGGCACGGTCACGCTCGCCGCGCCGACCGGCAAGGCCGCCAAACGGCTGTCGGAGCTGACCGGGCTGCCCGCGATGACCGTCCACCGCATGCTGGCCCAGCAGTCCGACCCCGAGCCCGGCACGCTGTTCGACGAGCGGCCCTCGCGGGCCGACCTCATCGTGGTGGACGAGGCGTCCATGCTCGACCTGCACCTGGCCACCCGGCTGGTGGCGGCCGTCCCGTCCGGCAGCCACCTGCTGCTCATCGGCGACAGCGACCAGCTCCCGAGCATCGGCCCCGGCGACGTCCTGGCCGACCTGCTGCGGGTGCCCGGCGTCCCGCGCATCCAGCTCACCCACGTCTTCCGGCAGGCGGGCGGCAGCGGCATCGTCGAGGCGGCCCACCGCATCCGGGCCGGGCGCATGCCGGTCACGCCGGGCCGGGGCGGCTTCTGGTTCGAGGAGCTCGACGACCCCGACCAGGTCGCCCAGCGGGTCGCCCACCTCGCCATGGTCGCGATCCCGCGCAAGCAGGGCGTCGAGCCCAGCCAGGTCCAGGTGCTGTGCCCGATGCGCAAGGGCGAGACCGGCGCCACCGCGCTCGGGCGGCTCATCCAGGACCGGCTCAACCCGGCCGCCGACGACAAGCCCGAGCACTGGTCGGGAGCCACCGTGTTCCGGGTCGGCGACCGTGTCATGCCGATCCGCAACAACTACGACAAGGGCGTCTTCAACGGCGAGACGGGCACGGTGACGGCCGTGACCCCGGCCGAGCGCACGATCACCATCCGCACCGACGACGGCGAGAGCGTCGCCTACGGCTTCGACGAGCTCGACGACCTCACCCACGCCTACGCGATCAGCGTGCACCGCTCGCAGGGCAGCGAATACCCGTTCGTGGTGGCGCCGATCGTCGCCGAGTCCGGCGGCATCATGCTGCGCCGCAAGCTCCTCTACACCCTGGTCACCCGGGCCAGGGCGTGGGTGGTGCTGGTGGGGCAGCGCGAGGCGCTGGAGCTGGCCGTCCACCGCATCGGCTCCCGCCGCAACACGGGCCTGGCCCGCCGCCTGTCCCTGACCCTGGAGGCCCCGGCGGCGGAGACCTGACCTACCCCTGGAGCGTGGCGCGGACGGCCATGAGCGCGAAGCCGAGCAGGTTGAGTCCCTGCCAGGCGGCCGGGGAGGCGGCGCGCTCGTCGGCGGCGGCCAGGCCGATGCCCCACACCCGGTCGCGGGGGCTGGCCTCGACCAGCACCCGCCCGGAGGTACCGAGCAGATAGGCGCCCAGGTCGGCGTGCTGGCCGAACTTGGCGGCGTTGCCCCGGGCCACGACGGCGAAACGCTCCTCGGCCCAGGTGTCCTCGTCGAAGCCGCGCACACCACGGCCGAGGTCCTTGGCCTCGGCCGGGTGCCCGGCGGCGAGGATCCTTTCGGCGGTCTCGCCGTCGCCGAACAGCCACGCCTTGTGCGCCATCATGTAGTGCTCGGCCGAGGCGTAGACGTGGCCGTCCTCGGTGAACGTGACCGGCCACCACTGGCTGAGGCAGCCCGGCCCGACGCCGCCGCCGCGCGGCGGCCGGTGGCCCCAGAAGTAGAGGTACTTCAACCGGAGACCGGCCCGCTCTGCGGCGACGGCCTCCTCGACGGTCATGGGCAGGGCGGGTTCGTCGGACATGAGGGTGACTGTGCCACAGATCACGGTTGTTCCGCTGAGCGGTCGGCGGCGCGGTGCAGGCGGGTGGCGAGGGCGCGGAGGGTGGCCGCCAGTTCGGGCGGGTCGAGCACCTCGAAGTCGAAGCCCTTGGCGGCGACGTACGCGGCCAGCTCGTCAAGGGAGTCGGCGCCGGCCGTGAACAGGCAGCGCTCGCCGTCCACCGGCTCCAGCCGGCCCGCCCCCGGCGAGGTACGCGGGGCGACGGCGGCGAGCGGGGCGTGGAAGAGGATCCGGGCCTGGTGCCGGTAGGGGGCGGTGGTGATGCCGCGCGAGACGTACGACGCCGCGTCGTCCTCGGGCGGCGTGCGCGGCGTGAACCGGGCGCCGGGCAGGCCCAGCAGCTCCTCGACGCGGTCCATCCTGAACGTCCGCCAGTCGCGCCTGCCGACGTCCCACGCCAGCAGATACCAGCGGCGCGGCGTGTGGACGAGCCGGTGCGGCTCCACCTCGCGTTCGCCGGCCCCGTCGCGGCCCCGGTAGCGCAGCCGCAGCCGCCGGTGGTCGCGGCAGGCGGCGGCGACGGCGGCGAGCAGGTCCGCGCCGACGCCGGGGATGGCGGCGCCGGCCAGCGGGACGGTCGCGGCCTCGAACGCCGACACCCGGTGCCGCAGCCGCGACGGCAGCACCTGCCGCAGCTTGGCGAGGGCGCGCAGCGCGGCCTCCTCCAGCCCGGCGACGCTGCCGGTGGCGGCGGTGCGCAGGCTGATCGCGACGGCCACCGCCTCCTCGTCGTCGAGCAGCAGCGGCGGCAGCGCGGCGCCGACGCCCAGCCGGTAGCCGCCGGCCACGCCGGGGGTGGCGTCCACCGGGTAGCCGAGCTCGCGCAGGCGCCCGACGTCGCGCCGCACCGTGCGCAGGCCCACGCCGAGCCGGGCGGCCAGCTCGGCGCCGGTCCAGTCGGCCCGGGATTGGAGGAGGGACAGCAGGCGGAGCAGCCGCGCCGAGGTCTCCAGCATGGCCGCCATTCTGCCGCGCATCGGTGCCCGGACCTGTCACCGATTCCTCCTAACGTGCTCCGCATGGAAACCCCGCGCATCGCGCCGTACCGCATCGACATCCCCCAGGCCGACCTTGACGACCTGCGCGACCGCCTGCACCGCACCCGCTGGGCCCCGGAGCTGCCCGGCACCGGATGGGAGCGCGGCGTGCCGACCGGCTATCTGCGGGAGCTGGCCGCGTACTGGGCCGACGGCTTCGACTGGCGCGCCCAGGAGGCGGCGCTCAACGCCTTCCCGCAGTTCACCACCACGATCGACGGCGCGAACGTGCACTTCCTGCACGTGCGCTCGGCCGTGCCCGGGGCCACGCCGCTGCTGCTCCTGCACGGCTGGCCGGGATCGGTGGCGGAGTTCCTCGACGTCATCGGGCCGCTCACCGACCCGGTCGCGTACGGGGGCACAGCGTCCGGCGCCTTCCACCTGGTGATCCCGTCGCTGCCCGGCTACGGCTTCTCCGGCCCGCTGCCGGACACCGGCTGGACCGACGGCCGCACCGCCGCCGCGCTGGCCACGCTCATGGACCGGCTCGGCTACGACCGTTACGGCGTGCAGGGCGGCGACGTCGGCGCCTTCATCGCGCCGCTGATCGGCCGGGCCGCGCCGGAGCACGTCATCGGCGTGCACGTCAACGCGCTGCTGACGTTCCCGAACGGCGACCCCGCGATCATGGGCGCACTCACGGAGGCCGAGCGGGCGCGGCTGGCCGGGATGGAGGAGTGGCAGCGCGAGCTGGGCGCGTACATGAACCTGCAGGGCACCCGCCCGCAGACGATCGCGGCCGCGCTGCACGACTCCCCCGCCGGGCAGCTCGCCTGGATCGTGGAGAAGTTCAAGGACTGGACGGACCCGGCGGCGAAGCTGCCCGAGGACGCCGTGGACCGCGACCGCATCCTGACCGACGTGAGCGTCTACTGGTTCACCGGGACGGCGGGCCCGGCCGCCCACACCTACTACGAGCGCTTCAACGACGCCGCCGCGTGGGCGCCGAAGCCGCGCGGGACGGTGCCGACGGGCGTGGCGGTCTTCCCGACCGACTTCTCGGTACGGCCGCTCGCCGAGCCGGTGCACAACGTCGTGCGCTGGTCGGAGTTCGACCGCGGCGGCCACTTCGCCGCGCTGGAGGCGCCGGACCTGCTCGTGGCCGAGCTGCGCGCCTTCTTCGCCGGGCTGCGGTAGCGGGGGCGGCTCTGACCTGCGGTTATCCCCCCATGGTGAGGGTAGCCGCAGGTGCATGCCGAAGAAGAAGGACCAGCCGAAGAAGGACGCGCTCGCCAAGGGCGACCGGGTGAGCTGGCGCAGCCACGGCGGCACCGCCGAGGGCGAGGTGGAGAAGAAGATCACCAAGCGGACGAAGGCCGCCGGCCGCACCGTCGCCGCCTCCCCCGAGGAGCCCCAGTACGTGGTCCGCAGCGACAAGAGCGGCGGCGAGGCCGTGCACAAGGCGTCGGCGCTCAAGAAGCGGAAGAAGAGGTGAGCGACGACCGCGACGAGATCGCCGCCGAGTTCCACCGGGCCGTGAACATGACGGTCAGGGAACTGGAGCACTGGCTGACCACCGAGGAGTCGAAGTCGGCCGGGCAGAAGGCGGACGGTGCGAGCGAGTCGACCGGCCACGAGTCCGGCCGCCGCATCGTCGCGCTGCTGCACCGCGGAAAATCCGACTGGGGCGACGACGACTACGCCCACATGAGGAAGGTCATCGGGTACGTGCACCGGCACCTCGCCCAGCGCCCTTCCGGCGACGTCAGGGAGACGCGGTGGCGCTACTCCCTGATGAACTGGGGCCACGACCCGCTCAAGTGATCGGGCTCTCCCGGCTGTTGGCGCGCATCGGCGACGAGCCCCCGCAGACGGGAGGTATGGTGGGGCGCGGTGAGCCGGGAAGTCTGGTCGGCTTTGGATCGGCGACCGAAGTGTCCCGGAGGGTGTTGCGCGATGCGCTGGAGTGATGGCGGCGATCGATGATGCGCGCGACCTCGACGCTCTTAGCGAGATTCCAGCATCCGGCCCAGGTCGTGGCCGCCGGGTTCGCCGTCGCGATCGGGCTCGGGGCGCTGCTGCTGTCGATGCCCGCCGCCACCGCCGGTGACGTGTCGGCGGGATGGTTGAACGCGCTGTTCACGGCCGCCTCCGCGGTCTGCGTGACCGGGCTGGTGCTGGTCGACACCGAGGCGCACTGGTCGGTCTTCGGCGAGGTGGTCATCGCCGGGCTGGCCCAGGTGGGCGGCCTCGGCATCATGACGATGGCCACGGTCTTCACCCTGCTCGTGTCGGGCCGCCTGGGGCTGCGCGCCCGGATCGCCGCCCAGACGGAGACCAAGTCGCTCAGCATGAGCGACGTACGCCGCCTCGTGCTCAAGGTGGTGGCCTTCAGCCTCGTCTGCGAGGCGGTGACCGCCGCCGTGCTCACCGGCCGGTTCGTGCTCGGCTACGGCGAGTCGTTCGGCCGCGCCCTCTACCTGGGGGTCTTCCACGCGGTCACGGCGTTCAACAGCGCCGGGTTCGCGCTGTGGCCGGACAGCCTCATGCGCTTCGTCACCGACCCGTGGATCTGCCTGACGATCGCGATCGCGGCCATCATCGGCGGGCTGGGGTTCCCCGTGGTGTTCGAGCTGGCCCGCCTCTGGCGGCAGCCGCGCAAGTGGACGGTGCTGACCAGGATCACCGTCGGCACCAGCGTGATCCTGCTGGTGTCCGGCACCCTCGTCTTCCTGGCGACCGAGTGGCGCAACCCGGCCACGCTCGGCGGGCTCGACGACGGGCACAAGCTGATGGCCGCCTTCGTCACCGCCGTCATGCCGCGTTCGGCCGGGTTCAACGTGCTGGACGTCGCGCAGATGTACCCGTCGAGCTGGCTGGCGACCGACCTGCTGATGTTCATCGGCGGCGGCAGCGCCGGCACCGCGGGCGGCATCAAGGTCACCACGTTCGGCATGCTGGCCTTCATCGTCTGGACCGAGATGCGGGGCGAGAGCCGGGTCAACATCGGCAGGCGGCGGCTGCCGGAGACCACCCAGCGCCAGGTCGTCACCATCACGGTGCTGGGGGTTACCCTGGTGGCGGTCTCGACGTACGTGCTGCTCGCACTCACCCCCTACAAGCTCGACCAGGTGCTGTTCGAGGTCATCTCGGCCTTCGGCACGACCGGGCTGTCCACCGGCATCACCGCTGATCTCGGCACCCCCGGCCATGTGCTGCTCGCCGTACTGATGTTCATCGGCCGGATAGGGCCGCTCACCCTGGGGTCCGCGCTGGCGCTCAACCGGCGGGCCCGCCGTTACGAGCTACCCGAGGAGCGAGTCATCGTTGGCTGACTACAAGAGCAACCCCGTCGTGGTCATCGGGCTGGGCAGGTTCGGCACCGCGCTGGCGCTGGGGCTGACCCGGCGCGGCACCGAGGTCCTGGCCATCGACCACCGGCCCAAGATCACGCAGGCGCTGGCCGGGCAGCTCACCCAGATCGCCACCGCCGACGCCACCGACATGGAGGCGCTGCGCCAGCTCGGCGTCCCCGACTTCTACCGGGCGGTGGTGGCGGTCGGCAGCGACATAGAGGCCAGCATCCTCACCACGTCGCTGCTGGTCGAGCTGGAGATCAACGACATCTGGGCCAAGGCCGTCAGCTCCCAGCACGGCCGCATCCTCGACCGGATCGGCGCCCACCACGTCGTCTTCCCCGAGCACGACATGGGCGAGCGGGTCGCTCACCTGGTCAGCGGCCGGATGCTGGACTTCATGCAGGTCGACGGGGACTTCGCGCTCGCCAAGATCAAACCGCCGAAGGAGTACGTGGGCGTGCCGCTCGGCGAGTCCAACCTGCGGCGCAAGCGCGGCGTCACGATCGTCGCGGTCAAGCCGCCGGGCGAGGCGTTCACGTACGCGACCGCCGAGACCGAGCTGTCCTACGGCGACGTCATCCTCGTGTCGGGGCGGACGGAGGAGGTCGAGCGCTTCGCCGAGCTGCCGTGACCGGCGCGTCCGGCGGCGCCCTCATTGGCTAGGCTTTGGCAGGGAGGACACCGATGCGCGCACACGAGCTCGCCGTCGACTTCCCGACGGTCACCCCGGACACCCCGGCGCTGGAAGCGGCCAGGCTGCTGGCCGACCGCGACCTGCCGGGCCTCATCCTGGCCGACGGCGACGGCCGGCCGATCAGCATCCTGCCCGGCACCCAGGTGCTGCGCCTGGCGGTGCCGCCCTACTGCCGGGACGACCCGGCGCTGGCGCGGGTGGTGGACGAGGCCCACGCCGACCAGTTCCTGCGCCGGCTGGGCGAGCGTACGGTCCGCGAGTGCCTGCCCGAGCAGCCCCGCGAGCTGCCGGTCGCCGACCGGAAGGCGACGGTGCTGGAGCTGGCCGCGCTGATGGCCCGTACGCACAGCCCGCTCGTCGCGGTCGTGGACGGCGACGGGCGGCTGGTGGGCGCGGTCACCTTGCAGGGCCTGCTCGACCACGCCCTCCAGCTCTGACCGCGCGCAGCGGCGTCGTGGGCTTCCTCTCCCCCGGAGCTTCCTGCTCGATGCGGGATGTCAGGGACGCCTCCCGCCCACTATCCTTCATTGATGGTCCCGAACCGCCGGCGAAACCGGTGAGGAGCTGGATGCCCACTTTGACGCTGGCCCACGAGCGCCTGCCGGGGGTCACCGTGATCACGGTGCGCGGCGAGCTGGACGCCACCAACCGCGAGCAGCTCGACGACTACGTCCAGGACCTGACGGATGCCCGGCTCGTGTTCGACCTGTCCCGGGTGCCGTTCATGGACAGCTCCGGCCTGCACGTGCTGCTGATGTGCGAGGTCCGCTGCCGGCGCGCCGGCGGGTCCGTGCACCTGGCCGCCGTGCAGCCGCTGCCGGCCCGCCTGTTCGAGATCACGGGCGTGCTGGCCAACGTGCCGGTGCACCCCACGGTCGAGGAGGCCGTGACGGCGGCGCTCGGCCGCGCGCAACGCTCCGTCTGACCCCCGCGCGGCTGACGTACGGGACGCCCGCGGAGGGCTAGTCTCTGCGTCACCTGAACCACCGGCCCCGGAAGTGTCGATCGGGCGGACCCGTGAGGAGGGCGGAGCGCGTGGACGACACAACGGCCCCCGCTGGCGAGGCCACCGGCGACCTCGCCAGGCTCGCCGCGACCGTCGAGCGGCTGCGGCGCGAGCTGGCCGGCTCGCGCCGCGCCGCCGACGACCGCGCCCTGGTCGAGCTGGCCAAGGGCGTGCTGGTCGGGCGGCTGGGCTGCGGCCCGGCGCAGGCGGCCGAGCAGCTCACCACGCTCGCGGGCCGGAGCGGCCTGTCGCCGGTCGAGGTGGCCGCCGACGTGGTCAACGCGGCCGCGCACGACCGCGTCAGCGTGGCCGCGCGGGCCGAGCCGGAGGCCGCCGTGCCGCTGCGCGCCGCCGAGAGCGCCGCCCTCGACGCCGGTGACACCCAGGCCGTGGCCCGCTCCCTGCTGGAGCACGCGCTGCCGGCGCTCGGCGCGACGGCCGTGGCGGTGTGGGCGGCCGGGACGGACGGGTCGCTGACGCTGGCGGGGTACGCGGGTTTCGGCCCGGAGGAGGCCAGGAGCTGGCGGCACGTGCCGCCCGGCGTCGACACCATGGCCCGGCGGTCGCTGGCCGGGCGGCGGACCATCTGGCACTCCGGCGACCTGCCGTCGATCGGGCGCCGCCCCGCCGACCCCGGCGGCCGGGTGACCATGCCGATGACCACGGGCGGGCGGGTGCTCGGCGTGCTGGAGATCTGCTGGCCGGACGCGCCGGGGGCGGGGTCGGCCCGGGTCGAGCGGCAGATCGAGGCGCTGGCCGAGCTGTGCGCCCACACGCTGACCGCGCCACCCGCGCCACCCGCGCCGGGCGCGCGCACCGGGCCGGGCACATCGACCGGGCCGGACGAGCCTGGCGCGCCGCCCGGAGGGCCGGACTCCGGCCTGCTGGAGCTGATCGGCCTGGCCGACGCGCTGCCCGATCCCGCGCTGGTGCTGCGGGCGCGCCTGGACGCGCGCGGCGGCCTGGCCGACTTCGAGGTACGGCACGTCAGCCGGCGGCTGCACGGGACGCCGGCGCTGGAGGCGCACCCGTTCAAGGCCGGCGGGCTGCTGCTGGAGGCGTTCCCGCAGGCGGCGGGCGGGCTGTTCGGGCGGGTCGAGCGGGTGCACGCGACCGGCGAGCCGTTCCGGTCCGAACGTATGCCGCTGGCGCTGAGCATGACGGGTGTGGCCGACGTCAGCCTCACCCGGCACGGCGAGAACGTGCTGCTGGTGTGGCGCGACCACGACGAGGACGCCCGCCTGTCCGGGCTGCTGGAGCACGCCCAGCGGCTCGGCCGCATCGGCGGGTTCGAGGAGAACGCCGTCACTGGCGAGGTCACCTGGACCGCCCAGCTCTACGCGCTGTACGGCCTGCCGCCGGGCGAGCCGCCGGTGCCGCTGGAGCGGCTGCGCGAGCACGCCCACCCCGACGACGGGGTCACCGTCGGCCGGTTCCTGCGTACCGTGCTGCACCACCGCCGTTTCGCCGCCGCCGCGTTCCGGCTGCGGCGGCCGGACGGCGGGGCCCGGCACCTGCGGGTGGTCGCCGAGCCGGTCTTCGGGCCGGACGGGCGGCTCATGGCGACGCGGGGGGCGTACCAGGACATCTCCTCGCAGCACTGGACGGAGGTGGCGCTCGCCGTCACCCGGGACCAGCTCGCCCACAGCGAGCGGGAGTCCGCCGAACGCAACCGGCTGGCGCTGCAGCTCCAGCACGCGATCATGCCGCCTTCGCACGGCACGACGCGCTCCGACGGGCTGCGCATCGCCGTGCGCTACCGGCCCGCGCAGAAGGACCACCTGGTCGGGGGCGACTGGTACGACGTGGTCACGCTGCCGTCCGGGCGGATCCTGCTGTCGGTCGGGGACGTGGCCGGGCACGGGATGGAGGCGGCCACCGGCATGGTGGTGCTGCGCAACGCGCTGCGCGGCCTGGCCGCCACGGGCGCCGGGCCCGCCCAGCTCATGTCGTGGCTCAACCTGGTCACCTGCCACCTAGCCGGTCCCATGACCGCGACGGCGGTGTGCGGCGTGTACGACCCCGCCAGCCGGGTCCTGTCCTGGGCCAGGGCCGGTCACCTGCCGCCGATCCTGCTGCGCGAGCGGGACGGCAGCGAGCTGCCGATGATCAAGGGTCCGCTGCTGGGGGCGTTCACCGACGCCGCGTACGAGGAGGGGCGGGTGCAGTTGCACGTCGACGACACGCTGCTGCTCTACACCGACGGCCTCATCGAGCGGCGCGACCGCAACCTCCGCCACGCGCAGGACCGCCTGCTCGCCATCGCCACCCGCGGCGCCGCCACCCTGGACCGTCTCCTGGACGACCTGCTCATCCGCTGCGGCTCCGACACCGACGACGACACCTGCCTCATCGGCGTCCAGCTCACCTGAGACGATCAAGAGCGTGACCCCCATGCGCGCGATCCTCGTCTTCGACCCGCCCTCGCAGGTCGGCCGTTTCTTCACCCCTGAGCTGCTGGCCGAGCTGCGGCGGCACGTCGAGCTCGATCCCACGCTCGTGCTCACCCGGTACGAGGGCCCGGCGCTGGCGCGGGCCGAGATGCTGATCACGGGCTGGGGCGCTCCCCCGCTGGACGCCCGCGCCCTGGAGAACGCGCCGCGCCTGCGGTACGTGGTGCACACCGCCGGGACGGTGAAGGGGCTGGCCGGGCCGGCGGTGTTCGCCCGCGGGATCCAGGTCAGCTCGCAGGCGGCGGCCAACGCCGTGCCGGTCGCGGAGTACACCCTCGCCATGATCCTGCTGGCGAACAAGCAGGTCTGGCAGCTCTCCCGCGCCTACACCGAGAGCCGCCGCCCGCCCGGCCTGGAGGCGATCTGGTCGGCGGGCGGCAACGCGGGCCGTACGGTGGGCGTGATCGGCGCCTCGGCGGTCGGGCGGCGCGTGCTGGAGCTGCTGCGCCCCTTCGACCTGCGCGCCCTGCTGTACGACCCGACTCTGGCCGGCGCCGAGGGGCTGGACGCCGAGCTGGTCGGGCTGCCGGAGCTGATGGCGCGCAGCGACGTCGTCACCGTCCACGCGCCCGCGCTTCCCGAGACCCGGCACCTGGTGGGGGCGGCCGAGCTGGCGCTGATGCGGCCCGGGGCGACGCTGATCAACACCGCCAGGCCGTCGCTGGTGGACCAGGACGCGCTCGCGAAGGCGGTCGCCCGGGGCCGGATCTACGCGGTGCTGGACGTGATCGAGCCGGACGACGTGCTGTTCGACCTGCCGGGGGTGCTGCTCACGCCGCACGTGGCCGGGTCGGTGGGCACCGAGCTGCACCGGCTGGCGGCGGGGGCGGTCGCGGAGGTGGCCGCCGCGGCGGCGGGCCGGCCGCTGCGGCACGCGGTGGACCCGGCGACCCTGCACCTACGGGCCTGACGGGTGTACGGGCGGTGCCCGCCACCTTCAAATGGCGGCGCGGTAACGTGGCCGGTGAAACGATTCATCGCGATCACGCGGAAGGTCACCTTGGACTACGAACGCCAGCCGTACCGCAGGTGCGGCCGCAGCGGACTCCTGCTCCCCGCCGTCTCGCTGGGCCTGTGGCACAACTTCGGCGAGGGCAAGCCCGTCGAGAGCCAGCGAGCGATCCTGCACAAGGCCCTCGACCTGGGCATCACCCACTTCGACCTCGCCGACCGCTACGGCCCGCCGATCGGCGCCGCCGAGGCCGCGTTCGGCCGCATCTTCCCCGCCTCCCTGCGGGACGAGGTGGTCGTCACCACCAAGGGCAGCAACCCCATGTGGGACGGCCCGTACGGCAAGGGCAACTCCCGCAAGCACCTGCTCGCCACCCTGGACCGCTCCCTCACCCGGCTCGGGCTCGATCACGTCGACATCTTCTACCTGCACCGCGACGACGAGGACACGCCCCTGGAGGAGCAGGCCGCCACGCTCGACCACATGGTGCGCACCGGCCGCGTGCTCTACGCCGGGGTGTCCAACTTCTCGCCGGAGCGCACCGCCGAGATCGCCCGGCTGCTGCGCGGGCTCGGCACCCCGCTGCTGGTGCACCAGCCGCCCTACTCCCTGCTCAACCGGGGCATCGAGGACCGGCTGCTCGGGGTGCTGGAGGCCGAGGGGGCGGGCTGCGTGGTGTACTCGCCGCTGGCGCAGGGGCTGCTCACCGACCGCTACCTCGACGGCATCCCGGCCGACTCGCGGGCGGCCGAGGGCCGGTTCCTCACGGCCGACCGGGTGACGCCCGAGGTCTTGGCGTTCGTACGGGCCCTGGCCGGCATCGCCGCCGGGCGGGGGCAGACGGTCGCGCAGCTCGCGCTGGCGTGGGCGCTGCGCGACCCGCGCGTCACCTCGGTCCTGGTCGGGGCGTCGAGCCCCGAGCAGTTGGAGGCCAACGTGGCCGCCGTGGACAACCTCGCCTTCACGGACGACGAACTGGCCGCCATCGACCGGGCCGCCAAGGAGGCCGGGGTCACGGGATAGCAGCGGGCCTGGCAGGGGCGCGGAGGGTAAAAGTCGGGCCGGGAAGTCCTCCGTTCAACGGCGAGCGCGGGGACCCGGCCCCCGCCGCGGCTCTAGGTTTCGGGACTCAGCGCACCCGCGAAGGAGCTGCCCCATGCCCGAAACGCCCGCGACGCCCGCGTACGGACCGTACGCGCCCGGCTCGTCCCTGTCCATGACGCGCCGGGAGGCGGCCCGTCTGCTCGCCGCGGCGGGGGCCGTCGTCGCGTTCGCCGGGCCCGTACGGGCCGAGGCCGCGCCCGTACAGGCCCGGGTGAGCGCTTTGCTGCGTGAGCTGACGCTCCAGGAGAAGATCGCGCTGCTGCACGGTGCCACCGACCCGGCGGCCAAGGGCGCGGCCGGGTACGTCCCCGGCGTGCCCCGCCTCGGCATCCCCGAGCTGCGCCTGGCCGACGGCCCGGCCGGCGTCCGCGGCACCACGCAGGCCGGCGGGCGGACCGCTGGGCGGGCCACGGCGCTGCCCGCGCCGGTCGCGCTCGCCGCCACGTTCGACCCCGACCTGGCCCGCCGGTACGGCGCCGTACTCGGCCGCGAATGCCGGGCCCTCGGCATGGACGTGATCCTGGCGCCGATGGTGAACCTCGTCCGCGTCCCGCAGGCGGGCCGGAACTTCGAGACCCTGGGCGAGGACCCGCTGCTCGCCGCCGCCCTGGCCGCCGCCGAGGTGCGCGGCATCCAGGGCGAGGGCGCGATCGCCACGGTCAAGCACTACGCGGCCAACAACTTCGAGAACGAGCGCCAGCACGTCGACGTACGCGTGGACGAGCGGACGCTGCGCGAGATCTACCTGCCGGCGTTCGAGGCGGCGGTGGCGGCCGGCGCGGGCGCAGTCATGGCGGCGTACCCGCGGGTCAACGGCCGGTACTGCGCCGAGAACCGGCACCTGCTCACCGAGATCCTGCGGGACGAGTGGCGCTTCACGGGCTGGGTGATGTCCGACTGGGGCGGCACGCGCAGCGACCTGCCGTCGATCGAGGCCGGGCTGGACATGGAGATGCCCTCGGGGGCCCGCTTCTCCGGCCTGGCCCAGGCGGTGGCCTCGGGGCGGCTCGCCGGGTCCGTCGTGGACGGGTCGGTGCGCAGGATCCTGCTCCAGCTCGACCGCTTCGGCCTGCTCAGCGAGCCGTTGAACGGCCCGACGGACGGGCTGCCCGGCGGGCTGACGGGCGGACTGTCCGGCGGGCCGGCGGGCGGAGGGCGGGCGCGGCCGGTGTTCGACGGGGTGGCCGGGGCGGTGGCGGCGCGGGAGGTCGCGCTGGCCGGGGCGGTCCTGCTGCGCAACGAGGGCGACCTCCTCCCGCTCCGCCGCGCCGACCTGGCGGACCTGGCCGTCATCGGCCCCACCGCCGCCGCGCCGCTGGCCGGCGGGGGCGGCAGCGCCCGGGTGCTGCGCTCCGGGACGGAGAGCCCGTACGCCGCCCTGCACCGCCGGGCGGGCGCGACCGCGCGGGTGCGTTTCGCCACCGGCGTGGACCTGGACGGCGTCCCGGTCCCGGCGAGCGCCCTGTCCCTGACCCGCACCCGCCGGGGCGGCGGCGGCCCGGAGGCCGTGACGCGGGTGGACCACACCGGCGCAGGAGCCCTGCCCGCGGGATCGTCCTGGACCTGGACGGGCACCATCACCGCCCCCGCGACCGGCGACTACGACCTGCGCGTCCAGGGCGCCGGCGCCCCGCCGTCGTCCGGCGGCTCGATCACGCTCACCGTGGACGGGACCAAGATCGGCGCGGTCGAGGCGCTGCTCGGCGGCAACAGCAGCCTCATCGCGACCGCGGACGGCCTCATCAACGCCGGGGCGGTCGTCCGACTGGAGGGCGGGCGACCCACGCCGTTGCGGATCTCCGCCACCGGGGTCGCGGGGACGCCGCTGGAGGTCCGGCTGGCCTGGGTCACGCCGGCCCGGCGGCAGGAGGCGCGCGAGGCGGCGGCGGCGCTGGCCCGCGGCGCACAAGCGGCCGTGGTGTTCGCCTTCGACGAGGGCACGGAGGGAGCCGACCGGACGAGCCTGGCGCTGCCGAAGGAGCAGGACGCGCTGATCGCGGCGGTGGCGGCGGCCAACCCGCGGACCGCCGTCGTGCTGAACACCGGGCACCCGGTGCTCATGCCGTGGCTGGCGGACGTGTCGGCGGTGCTGCAGATGTGGTACCCGGGGCAGGAGGGCGCGGACGCGACCGCCGCACTGCTGCTCGGCGCGGCCTGCCCCGGCGGGAAGCTGCCGGTGACGTTCCCGGCGCGGGCCGAGGACGCGCCGGCCGCCACACCGGAGCGTTACCCCGGCGTGGCCGGCACGGCGGTCTACGACGAGGGCGTCTTCGTCGGCTACCGGCACTACGACGCGTACGGGGTCGAGCCGCTGTTCCCGTTCGGGCACGGGCTGTCGTACACGCGGTTCGCGTACGAGGGGCTGTCGGTGCGGCCGTCCGGTGACGGGCTGAGCGTGACGTTCACCCTGGCCAACGTGGGGCGGCGGGAGGGCGTGGAGGTGGCGCAGGTGTACGTGACGCCGCCCGCGGACCCGCCCGTGCCGATGCCGCCGCGCGTGCTCGCGGCCTTCTCCCGGGTCCGGCTCGCCCCCGGCGAGCGGCGGCGGGTCACGGTGACGGTGCCCGGCCGGGCGCTGCGGCACTGGGGCGGCCAGGGGTGGGTGCTCGCCGCCGGGAGGCGGGCGGTGCAGGTCGGCTCGTCGTCCCGGGACCTGCGGCTGCGGCGGGAGGTCACGGTACGGCGAGCAGCCGGATGAATCGTTTCAGCGTGTCCGTTGATCGCATAAGCTAGGGCGACGCCGCTGGACGCGGTGGCGACTGACACTGAGGAACGATGTCGAGCATCAAAGAGGTCGCCCGCCTCGCCGGGGTCTCCGTCGGCACCGTGAGCAACGTGCTCAACCGTCCCGACCTGGTCGCGCCCGAGACCCGCGAGCGCGTGCAGGCCGCGATCACGCGGCTCGGCTACGTCCGCAACGGCTCGGCCCGGCAACTGCGGGCCGGGCGCAGCAGGACGATCGCCGTCGTGGCGCTCGACCTGGCCAACCCGTTCTTCATCGACGTGCTCAGCGGCGTCGAGAGCGCCGCGCAGCGCGACCGGCTGACCGTGATGGTGTTCAACAGCAGCAAGGACGCCGGGCGGGAGGAGCGGCTGATCGAGGAGCTGGCGGAGCAGCGGCCGCTGGGCGTGCTCATCACGCCGGTCAACGACCAGGGGCAGCGGGAGCGGCTGGAACGACTGGAGTCGCGGGGCATCCCGGTCGTCGTGTTCGACAACTCCTCCCGGTTCAGCCACGGGTGCACGGTGGCGGTGGACGACGTGCTCGGCGGCCGGCTGGCCGGGCGGCACCTGCTGGAGCGCGGGCACCGGCACATCGCCTACGCCGGCGGCCCGTTCACGGTCCGGCAGGTGGAGGACCGGCACGACGGGCTGGCCGCCGTGCTCGGCGAGCGGGAGCGGCTGACCGTCATCCGGCTGCCCGACCTCAACGTCGCGACCGGCCGCACGGCGGGCAGGGAGATCGCCGAGCTGTCGCCGGAGGCGCGGCCGACGGCGGTGTTCTGCGGCAACGACCTGGTCGCGCTGGGGGTGCTGCAGGAGCTGACGCAGCGCGGGCTGCGGGTGCCCGACGACGTGGCGATCCTCGGCTACGACGACATCGACTTCGCGGCGGCGGCCGCCGTGCCGCTGTCGTCGGTCCGGCAGCCACGCGAGCAGATCGGCGACACCGCCGCGCAGATGCTGCTGGAGGAGTCCGGCCGGGTGCCGGGTCACCAGCACCGGCGGGTGATCTTCCAGCCGGCGCTGGTGGAGCGTACGTCCACGGCGGCGCGGGCTCCGCTGCCCTCCTGATCGGGGCTCGGCACCACGCGCCCGTGGCGGTTCTTGATACGTTGTGGAGTGGTGTGCCGGGAAGTCTGGTCGGCGAGTCGTTCATCCGTTTTGAGCGAAGGATGTGTCTGTGCGCCTCACTGACCGGTCTCCCGCGTGACCGCGCTCTCCTGGGCGAGCGTGGCGGTCTTCCTGGCCGCGTACGCGCTGATCGCCACCGAGAAGGTCCACCGGGTCGCGGCCGCGCTCGGCGGGGCGGGGATCATGCTGCTGATCCACGCCACGGGCGCCGAGGCGGCGTTCTTCTCCGAGCGCACCGGCGTCGACTGGAACGTCATCTTCCTGCTCCTCGGCATGATGATCATCGTCGGGGTGCTGAAGGAGACCGGCGTCTTCGAGTTCCTGGCGATCTGGGCGGCCAAGCGGGCCCGCGGGCGGCCGTTCCGGCTCATGGCGCTGCTGGTGATCATCACCGCGTCGGCCTCGGCGCTGCTCGACAACGTGACCACGGTGCTGCTCATCGCGCCGGTGACGTTCCTGGTGTGCGAGCGACTGGCGCTGCCCGCCGCGCCGTTCCTCATCGCCGAGGCCATGGCCTCCAACATCGGCGGCGCGGCCACCCTGATCGGCGATCCACCGAACATCATCATCGCCAGCCGGGCCGGCCTGACCTTCAACGATTTCCTCGTGCACATGGCGCCGATGGTCGTCGTGCTGATGGCGGTGTTCGTCGGGTTGTGCCGGCTGATGTTCGGGCGGCACTTCCGGCACGACCCCGAACGGGCCGCGGAGATCATGGCGCTGGACGAGCGGGAGGCGCTCGGCGACCGGACCCTGCTGTGGCAGTCGCTGAGCGTGCTGGTGCTGGTCATGGCGGCGTTCGTGCTGCATCCGGTGCTGCACTACGAGCCGTCGGTGGTCGCGCTGCTCGGCGCCGGGGTGCTGGTCGCGGTCACGAAGGTGACCACCGAGCGGGCCATCGCCGAGGTGGAGTGGCCCACGCTGGTGTTCTTCGCCGGGCTGTTCGTCATGGTGGGCTCCCTGGTGGAGACCGGGGTCATCGGCGCGCTGTCGAAGGCCGCCGTGGAGGCGACCGCGGGGCGGCCGGAGCTGACCACCCTGGGGCTGCTCGGCGTGTCCGGCGTGCTGTCGGCGATCGTGGACAACATCCCGTACGTCGCCACCATGAGCCCCATCGTCGAGCAGCTCGTCCACGCGAACGGCGGCGACCAGACGCTGTGGTGGGCGCTGGCCTTCGGCGCCGACCTGGGCGGCAACGCCACCGCCGTCGGCGCGGCGGCCAACGTGGTCGTGCTCGGCATCGCCGCCCGCAACGGCACCCCGATCAGCTTCTGGCAGTTCACGAAGTACGGCCTCGTCGTCACGGTGGTCACCGTCGGCCTGGTCGCCCCCTACCTTTGGCTGCGCTACCTGCTGTGATGTTCGTCATCGGCAGCCGGTAGTGTCGTCGGCGAGGTGCCGGGAAGACCGGCCGGTGATGCTTCCGTAGCGTTCTGGAGAGCCAGCGACCGATGACCCCGACCGCGCCCGCCGACCCGGCCGGTTCCTCCGCCGCCCGCGACTTCTCCCTGCGGATCCGCGACCGCGGCGAGGTCCTGCTGATCGAGCTCGGCGGGCCGTTGTCGGGCGCGCCGGTGGAGATCCTGCGGATGTACCTCGTGAGGACGCTCGCCACGCTGGCGGTCCCGGCGCTCGTCGTGGACCTCTCCGGGCTGACCGGCCTGGACGCGGCCGGGCTTGAGGTCCTGCGCTCGGCCACCCGCGACGCCAGGGCGGCGGGCGGGCGCCTGGTGGTCACGGGCGGCCTGCCGCTGCTCGACGCGGCCGACACCGCCGGCCTGGACCTGCTGCCCACGATCGAGGCCGGTCTCGCCGCTCTCGACCCGCCCGGCACGCCCTGATCCGGGACGGCGGCGGGTGAGGGGTTTGGGCCCTCCCCCTTCTTCCTCCCGGGGGTCAAGGTGGAGGGTGGCCACCGTGCTCCCTGGCGAACGAAGGAGATCACCATGGACACCCGCCACGCGACGATCCCGCTCCAGGCCCCCGCGCCGCCGTCCGCTGCCGACCTGCCCGAACGGGTGGAGGTCGCGCATGCCGGAGGCGAGTCCTACCTCATCACCGTACGGGGCCACACGCTGGTGACCGGGCAGCCGGAGCAAGGGGGCGGCGACGACGCCGGCGCGACCCCGACCGAGCTGTTCGTCGCCTCCCTCGCCTCCTGCGTGGCCTACTACGCCGGCCGCTTCCTGTCCCGCCACGGCGCCTCGCGGGAGGGGCTGCGGGTGAGCGCCGAGTTCGGGCTCGCCGCCGACCGGCCCGCCCGGGTCGCCGCCGTACGGCTGCGCGTGGCCGCGCCGGGCCTGCCCGCCGAGCGGCGGCCCGCGTTCCTGGCCGTGATCTCGCGCTGCACCGTGCACAACTCGCTACGCCGGCCGCCTGAGGTGGTCATCGAGCTCACCGACGACGCATGACCTGGCCCGGCGCGGGGGCGGGGACCTTCGGCAGGACCTCCGGCCCTACGCCGCGCCCGGTGGGTGGGCCAGCGTGGGCTCAGGAGGTACGTCATGATCACGTCATATCCCACCGCCCACCCCACCGACCTCGCCGTCAGGCGGCTGATCGTGGCGGCCGGGCAGGCGGCCTCGGTGAACAACACGCAGCCGTGGCGGTTCAGGGTGCTGCACGGCGAGCTGGTCGAGCTGCTGGCCGACTGGGACCGCTGGCTGCGGGTGAGCGACCCGCGCGGCCGCTCGCTCCACGTGAGCTGCGGGGCCGCGCTGCTGAACCTGCGCGTGGCCGCGCGGGCGGCCGGGCGGACGCCGGGCGTTCGGCTGCTGCCCGACCCGGACCGGCGGCCGGACCTGCTGGCCGTGACGCAGATCGGGCTGCGGGGCCGGCCCTCGGCGGAGTCGCGGGAGCTGTACGACCTCATCCCGGTGCGGCGAACCAACCGGATGCCCTTCCTCGACCGGCCGGTCCCCGCGCCGGTGCTGGCGGAGCTGCGCGCGGCGGCGGCACTGGAGCGGGCCAGGCTGATCACGCTGGACCGGCGCGCGGCCATGGACGTGCTCGACCACGCCGCGATCGCCGGGGACGAGCTGGCCCGCGACGAGGAGTACCTGGCGGAGCTGCGGGCGTGGACGGGTGGGCGGGGCGTGCCCCCGTACGTGCAGGGCCCGATGGCGGGCGGCCGGGTGGACCCGGTCCGCGACTTCGGCCGCCGCCGCGGCGAGGCGGGCTTCGAGCCGTACCCGGGGCTCGCGGTGCTGACCACGGCCGGGGACGGGCCGCTCGACTGGCTGCGCGCCGGGCAGGCGCTGCAGCGGGTGCTGCTCGTCGCGGCCGGTCGCGGGGTGTCGGCGTCGTTCCTCAACCAGCCGCTGGACCTGCGGGACATGCGGCGTCGCGCCGACCCGCGCACCCGGCACGGGCATCCGCAGATGATCCTCCGGCTGGGGTACGGGCCGGTGGTGGCCCGCGCGCCGCGACGGCCCGTGGGCGACCTCGTCATGGCGGAGAGCTGACCCGGCGTGCCGCTCCGCCGAGCGTCTCCGTCACCCGTCACCCGTCACCGGGACGTGGCCTGACCACCGCGACCGGGCAGGTCAGGCGGTGCAGGACCGCGTGGCCGACGGACCCGAGCAGGGCCGAGGCGAACCCGCCCCGCCCGCGCGAGCCCACGACCACGAGGTCCGCCGCGCGGCCCGCCTCGATGAGCGCGTTCACCGGGTGCCCGTGCACCTGCGCGTCGGTGATCCGGACGTCGGGGTCGCTCTCCCGCCACGCCGCCGCCCGCTCGGCCGCGGCCCGCGTCAGGTATTCGTAGCCCTCCTGCGTCAGCGTGTCGAACGCCGCCGCGTACGGCGAGTACACCGGCGACTGCCAGGCGCAGACCAGGTGCAGGGTGACGCGGCGGGCCCGCGCCTGCTCGATCGCGTACGCGACGGCCGCCGCCGCCTGCTCCGAGCCGTCGTCGCCCACGACCACCCGGCCGTGCCGCACCACGGACGTCTCGCGTACGATCACGACGGGCCCGGCGGCGTGCCCGGCCACCCCCATGCCGACCGAGCCGAGGAGCATCCCGGCGAACCCGCCGAGCCCCCGGCTGCCCAGCACCACGCTGTCCGCCGACACCGACGCCGACTCCGCGAGCAGGGCCTCGACGACGTCGCCGGTCAGCAGGGCGGCCTCGACCTCGACGTCGCGGGTCAGGGCGAGCGCCCGGTCCCGCGCCACGGCCAGCGTCTCCTCGCAGGGCTCCAGGCCGTCCTGACCAGGGGGCCGCCGCTCGCACACGTGCACGATGCGCAGCGCGAGCCCTCTCTGCTGGGCGTCGGCCGCGGCCCATTCCACGGCGGCGGCGGCCGGCGCGGAGCCGTCCACCGCGACCATGACGGGCCCGGTCATCGCACGCCTCCTCCTCCGCCGCCGCCGGGCCGCCGCCGCGGGCCGGGCACCCGGATCATCCGTCCGGCGCGCCACGCCCCGGAGCCGGCGGCACCGCGGTCACCGGGCTCCGGCCACGACCCGCGCGTCGGGGCCGGGGAACACCAGGGTCTCGTGCCCGTCCTCCAGCCACCGCACGATGTACGGCGGCGACCCGTCGTCGTGCTCGACCCGCACGATGATGCCTTCCTTGCGGAGCTCGCCCCCGTACGTGCCCTCGACCACCAGCCGATCTCCCACACTCGCCCTCATCGCAGACCTCCTCGTCCCGCAACGGCCCTCGTTCTCCCAGGTCAGATGCCCCGTACGAGCCCCTAGTCACGGGAAAGACCGGCTCCGTTCTGCGGAACGTCCAGGGCCCCGGCGGACTCGGCGATCCGGGCCGGCCCGACCCGGCGCGGACGGGTTTCGGGAGGCGCCTGCCCGGCGATGGGACGGGGGAAGGAGGGCCGCGAGGTGACTCAGAGCCGGGACGAGGTGCTGCGGCGGCTCGTACGCGAGGGCGTGCTGACGGCCGCGCAGGCGTTGGCCGTGCACCAGGCGCTCGACGAGGCGGAGCGGCCCGCGCGGGCACGATGGGCGGAGGTGGCCGGGTACGTCGGCGGCGCGCTGCTGCTGGTGGGCGCGGTGTCGCTGGCGGGGACGTCGTGGCCGGTCCTGTCCGCGGCGGCCCACGTCCTGATCCTCCTGTCCGCCACCGTCGCGCTCCTCGCCGCCGGTCTCCTCCTCGCCGGTCTCGGCGTCCGCCTCCGCGCCGGGGAGCGCCGGCGGGCCTGGCGGGCCTGGCGGGAGGGGGTCGAACGGGCCGGTCCGGTGCGGCGGCGCACCGGGGGCGTGGCGCTGGCGCTGGCGTCCGCGACCGGGGCACTCGCCGCCGCCGAGCTCTCCGCCGCCGTCACCGGGACGCGGCTCCTGGCCGCCGCCGTGACGGGGCTGGTCCTGGCCGCCGCCGGGTACGCGGCGCTGCCGGGCGGTCCCTGCGCGGTGGCGGCCGCGGGGTTCGCGGCGCTGACCGCCGAGGCCGTCGCCGGCGAGCTGACCGGCTACGACTCCATGGCCGTGGGCCTGACGCTGGTCGGCACGGGCGTCGCCTGGACGGCCCTGGTGAGGACCGGGGTGATCAGGCAGCGGCGGCTCGGGCTGGGTCTCGGCGCGGCGGTGGCGTTGTTCGGCGCGCAGCACGGCCTCGGGACCGGCGCCGACCTGGCCTGGTCGTACGTGACGACGACCGCGGTCGCGGTGGCCTGCCTCGTGCTGTACCGGTGGGAACGGGCCTGGGTGCTGCTCGTGGCGGGCGTCGCCGGGCTCACCCTGGCCGTGCCCGAGGCGGTGTGGGACTGGACGGACGGCGCGGTCGGCGGCTCGATCGCGTTGATGATCGCGGGACTGGTGCTGGTGGCGTCGTCGGTCCTCGGCCTGCGGCTGCACCGCGCCTCCCGCCCGGACCGTTCCCCGTGAACGCTGCCCGTGGCCGCCACCCATAGCCGGTCCCCGTGGGCGCCCGCGCGGAACGCCCGGCTTTCCGATCCGGCCGGCCGGGCGTTCCCGTGTGAGCGGTTTCAAGCGGCCGCGGTCACGGCCCGCTCTCAGGACCCCGAGCGGCGTCACCGCACCCGCTCATCCGGGCGCAACGGTATCGATCACCTCCTCCGGGGGTCGGGTGTCCGAGTCCACCATCATGTGGCTGCAGCTCACTTGGATCTTCTTTGAGACCCAGTTGGAAGCCTCGCGCCGCCGCTGACTGGGAGCGATGACCAGCGGCAAGCCCCCTGGGTACGGGCGACATGCCCTTCATCCGACACATAACGTGTCTGATGTGATGGGAGCGCTCCCAATCCTCCCTTTGCGCGCTTCATCCCCTTAAATCCTCTTTCACGGTTACAAATCACCCCATCGGTAACGTTTGCGTTTCGGTGGATTGACGTGAACAGCGGGCAAGTGCACCCTTTGTGGGAGCGCTCCCAAAGACTCCCACCGCGGCGGAGCGTGTGCCGCGGTGCACTCCCCCAACATTCACCCGAGAAGGGGTCCACCATGATGATCAGCAAGCGTCGCGGCGGTCTGGTCGCGGCCTCGGTGCTGGCCGCGGCGGCGCTGACCGTCGCGTCCTGTAGCTCCGGCGGCGGCACTTCGCAGTCCAGCGCTCCCGCCTCGTCCGGAGCGGCCGAGCCGGTCACGATCCGGGTTCAGACCTTCGGCGGCGGCACCAACTTCGGCTACAAGAACGCCATCGAGAAGTGGAACGCCGAGCACAAGGACATCCAGATCAAGGAAGAGCACCTGACGGACCAGTTCGAGCAGCAGTACTGGCCGCAGATGATCCAGTGGCTCACCTCCGGCACGGGCGCGGGCGACGTGGTCGGCATCGACGAGGGCGGCATGGGCCTTGCCAAGGCGCACCCCGAGTGGTGGGCCGATCTGAAGGAGTTCGGCCTGGAGTCCCGCAAGGCCGACTTCCCCGCCTGGAAGTGGGAGAACGGTGTCAGCGCCGACGGCAAGCTCTTCGGCCTCGGCACCGACATCGGCGGCATGAGCCTCTGCTACCGCGCGGACCTGTTCAAGCAGGCCGGCCTGCCGAGCGAGCGCGACAAGGTGAGCGCCCTGTGGCCGACGTGGGACGACTTCATGAAGGTCGGCCAGCAGTTCCAGGGCAAGGTCAAGGACACCAAGTGGGCTGACGGCACCAACACCCTGTACCAGGTGTACCTGTACCAGGAGGCCGCCAAGAACGGCAACGTCACCTACTTCGACCAGCAGAACAACCTGATCGTCGACAAGAACCCGGCGGTCAAGAACGCCTTCGACTTCGCCTCGAAGATGAGCCAGCAGGGCCTGACCGCCAAGCTGCGCAACTTCACCGAGGAATGGGCCGCGGGCACCCAGAAGGGCGCCTTCGCCACGGTCGGCTGCCCGTCCTGGATGCTCGGCGTGGTCAGCGACAACGCCGGCGACGGCGGCAAGGGCAAGTGGGACGTGGCCTCGGTGCCCGGCGGCGGCGGCAACTGGGGCGGCTCCTGGCTGGCCGTGCCCAAGCAGTCCAAGCACCCGAAGGAAGCGGCCATGGTGGCCGACTACCTGACCCAGGCGCAGACCGAGGCGAGCATCTTCACCGACTTCGGCAACATGCCGAGCAACACCAAGGCTCAGCAGGACCCGGCCGTCCAGGGCGCGAAGAACGAGTTCTTCAACGACGCCCCCATCGGTGAGATCTTCGCCAAGTCCGCCTCCTCCCTCCAGCCGGTCTTCCTCGGCGTGAAGCACGCGCAGGTGAAGAACGCCATCGAGTCGGTCGTCCAGGGCATGGACGACGGGTCGGTGGCCTACGACAAGGCCTGGCAGCAGCTGGTCGACGACGCGGTCAAGGCCGCGGGCTGATCCTTCCGCCCGGCCCGCCACGAGCGGGCCGGGCACTCTGCCGCCGAAAGGTCTGTTATGAGCCTTGACACCCTCCCGCGGGCGACACGGAGCAACCACCGCCGTGTCCGCCCGCCCGGCCGCCGCTGGGCGTCGCGATTCGACGTCAAGGGCATGCCGTACGCCCTGGTGTCTCCGTACTTCCTCCTGTTCGCCGCCTTCGGGCTCTTCCCGTTGGCCTTCACGCTCTACTACTCGCTCTACGACTACGACCTGGCCGGCACCACGGAGTGGATCGGCCTGGGCAACTACACCGCGCTCCTCGGCGACGACGCCTTCTGGCGCGCGGTGATCAACACGGTCGGCATGTTCCTCCTCGCCACCGTGCCGCAGATGCTGCTCGCGCTGTTCCTGGCCAACGCGCTCAACAAGCGCTTCCGCTTCCGCCTGGCGATCCGGATGAGCGTGCTGCTGCCGCTGGTCACCTCGGTGGTCGCGGTCGCGGTCGTGTTCACCCAGCTCTTCGCCCGCGACTGGGGCCTGATCAACTGGATCCTCGGCTCGGTCGGCGTGGACCCCTTCAACTGGCGGGCCGAGCGCATCCCGTCCTGGATCGCCATCGCGACCATGGTCGACTGGCGCTGGACCGGCTACAACGCGATCATCTTCCTGGCCGGCATGCAGACGATCCCGCGCGACCTGTACGAGGCCGCCGCGATCGACGGCGCCTCCCGCCGCCGCCAGTTCTGGCAGATCACGCTGCCGATGCTGCGCCCGACCATGATCTTCGTGGTGCTGAACTCCACGATCGGCGGCCTGACGCTGTTCTCCGAGCCGACCACCTTCTACGGCGGCAACGTCGACGGCGGCTCACAGGGTCAGTTCCAGACGGTGGCGATGTTCATCGTGAAGGAGGGCTTCCGCGAGTTCGACTACGGCTACGCCGCCGCGGCCGCCTGGCTGCTGTTCCTGCTCATCCTCATCGGTGCCGCGATCAACTTCCTGTTCGTGCGCAGGATCGGAGGCACGAAATGACCAACTGGTCTCCGACCGTCTTCACCCGGGTCATGCTGGGGCTGGCGGTGTTCCTGTCGGCGTTCCCGCTGTACTGGATGGTGGTCATCGCCTCGCGCACGAACTCCGACGCGGTGTCCATGCCGCCGCCGCTCCTGCCGGGCGGCAACCTCGGCGAGAACATCGTCGCGGTGCTCAACAACGAGGACGCGAAGTTCCTGCTGGGCCTGACGAACTCGTTCATCGTCGCCGCCACGGTGACGGTCTCGGTCGTCATCATCTCCACGCTGGCCGGCTTCTCGTTCGCGAACCTGCAGTTCAAGGGCCGCAACGTGCTGCTGGTGCTGGTGCTGCTCACGATGGCGGTGCCGCTGCAGCAGATGGGCGTCGTGCCGCTCTACCGGCTCATGGTGAGCCTGGAGTGGACGGGCACCCTCAAGGCGGTCATCCTGCCGTACCTGCTGAACGGGTTCGGTGTGTTCCTGATGACGCAGTACACCCGCCAGGCCGTGCCGATGGAGCTCGTCGAGGCGGCCCGCGTGGACGGCGCGGCGACGCTGCGCATCTGGTGGAACGTCGTGCTGCCGGCCGTGCGGCCGGGCATGGCGGTGCTCGGCATCAACACGTTCATGCTCATGTGGAACGACTTCATGTGGCCGCTGATCGTGCTCACCCCGGACAACCCGACCGTGCAGATCGCGATCACGTCGCTCAACGCGAGGTTCTCCACGAACTACACGTTGATCTTCGCGGGCACGGCGTTGTCCATCATCCCGCTAGTCGCTGTATTCATCGCATTCGGCCGTCAGATCGTGGGCGGACTCATGGAAGGTGCGGTCAAGGCGTGACGACACAAGAGGAACAGACGCGTTCCGGGCTCCGCTTCCCCACGGGTTTCACCTTCGGCGCGGCGACCTCGGCGTACCAGATCGAAGGGGCCGTCGCCGAGGACGGGCGGGGCACCTCGATCTGGGACACCTTCGCCAGGACGCCCGGCAGGATCCTGAACGGGCACAACGCGGACGTGGCCATCGACCACTACCACCGCTTCCGCGACGACGTCGCGATCATGGCGGACCTGGGCCTGACCGCGTACCGGTTCTCGGTCTCCTGGCCGCGGATCCAGCCGACCGGCTCCGGCAAGATCAACCAAAAGGGCCTGGACTTCTACAAGCGCCTGACGGACGAGCTGCGCACGCACGGCATCGACCCGTGGCTGACCCTCTACCACTGGGATCTGCCGCAGGAACTCGAGGACAAGGGCGGCTGGCCCAACCGGGACATCGCCTACTGCTTCGCCGAGTACGCGGCGACCGTCCACGAGGCGATGAAGGATCACGTCCACACGTTCAGCACGGTCAACGAGCCATGGTGCGCCGCGTTCCTCGGCTACGCCTCCGGGGAGCACGCCCCCGGCAGGCGCGAGCCGGAGAACGCGATCAGGGGCGCGCACCACCTCAACCTCGCGCACGGGCTGGCCGTCCAGGCCATGGGCGCGCGCCGGGTCGGCGGCTGCGTCAACCTGTACGCGATCACCCCGGAGACCGACAGCGCCGAGGACCTGGACGCGGCCCGGCGCATCGACGGCCTGCAGAACCGCTTCTTCCTGGACGCGCTGCTGCTCGGCCGCTACCCGGAGGACGTACTCGCCGACCTGCCCGGCGACGCGGACTTCATCCAGGACGGCGACCTGAAGGTCATCAACGCGCCCATCGACGTGCTGCTCGTCAACTACTACAGCCGCTTCACGGTCTCGGGAGCACCAGGCGGCCGGCAGTCGGCGGCGGCGGCCCCCACGGACGCGGGTTCCCCGTGGGTCGGCAGCGAGCACGTGTCGTTCGCCAACGGGGGCCGCCCCGTGACGGCGATGGGCTGGGAGATCGACGAGGGCGGCCTCGTGGAGGTCCTCACCCGCGTCGCCCGCGACTACCCGCCGATCCCGATGGTGGTCTCCGAGAACGGCGCCGCGTTCGACGACGTCATCCAGGACGGCCGCGTGCACGACGGGCAGCGGCAGGCGTACGTGGAGGCGCACCTCGGCGCGTGCAAGGCGGCCATCGAGGCCGGCGTGCCCCTGGAGGGGTATTTCGCCTGGTCGCTGATGGACAACTTCGAGTGGGCGTGGGGCTACGGCAAGCGGTTCGGCCTGGTGCATGTGGACTTCGAGACCCAGGAGCGGCTGCTGAAGGACAGCGCGCTCTGGTACGCGGAGATCATCCGGCAGAATAGGACCCATGAACCGACCGACTCTTGAGGCCGTCGCGGCCCGCGCGGGTGTGGGCCGGGGCACGGTGTCGAGAGTCATCAACGGCTCGCCCAATGTCAGCGCCAAGGCCCGCGAGGCCGTCGAGCTGGCCATACGCGAGCTGGGCTACGTGCCCAACCGTGCGGCGCGCGCCCTGGTGACGCGCCGCACGGACACGGTGGCGCTGGTGGTGTCGGAGTCGCAGCTCCGGGTCTTCGACGAGCCCTACTTCGCCGGCACCATCCGCGGCATCGGCTCGGCGCTGGCGGAGACCGGGCTGCAGCTCATCCTCGCGATGGCGCGCACCCCTGAGGAGCACGCGCGGCTGGAGCACTACCTGACGGGGCAGCACGTCGACGGCGTGCTGCTCCTGTCGCTGCACGGCGCCGACCCGCTGCCGGGGCGGCTGGAGGCGATGGGCGTGCCGACCGTTCTCGGCGGCCGCCCCGTCGGCCTCGACCCCTACAGCTACGTCGACATGGACAACAGGGCCGGGGCCCGGCAGGCGGTCAAACACCTGCTGAGCCTCGGCCGCGGCGCGATCGCGGCCATCGCCGGCCCCCAGGACATGGGCGTGGGCGTCGACCGTCTGGCCGGCTACCGCGACGCGCTGCTGCCCTCCGGCCTGCCGGAGATCGTGGCCTTCGGCGACTTCTCCGAGCAGAGCGGCTCGGCCGCGATGATCGAGCTGCTGGAGCGCCATCCCGAGCTCGACGCGGTCTTCGCCGCCTCCGACCCGATGGCGCTCGGCGCCATGCGGGTGCTCAAGGCGGAGGGCCGCCGCATCCCGCGCGACGTCGCGGTGATCGGCTTCGACGACTCCAAGGCCGCGCTGCACGCCGACCCGCCGCTGACCACCGTCCACCAGCCGACGGAGGCCATGGGCCGGCAGATGGCGCGGCTCCTGGTCGCCCGCATCAACGGCGAGGAGCTGCGGCAACCCGTCGTCATCCTCGACACCCACCTCGTCCGGCGGGAGTCGGCCTGAGAGGAGCCCCCGTGGACAGCAGGACCAAACGCCGCTTATCGGCGGCCGAGCTCGACGCGCTGGCCCGGCGGGCCCTCGGCGCGGGGGTCACGGCGTCCGCCGAGCTGACCGACGGGTTCGCCAACGCCGTGTGGCGGCTGTCGCTCGACGACGGCCGCGAGGTGGTGCTGAAGCTGGCGCCGCCGCCCGAGCTGGAGCAGCTCAGCTACGAGCGCGACCTGCTGCGCATGGAGGCCGCCGCCATCGGGCTGGCCGCCGCGGCGGGCGTGCCGGTGGCCGGGCTGCTGCACGCCGGGTTCGACGATCCGGTGCTGGGCGGCGACTACCTCATGCTGGCCGCGCTCGACGGGGTCTCCTGGAACGCCTGCAAGGACGCGCTGCCGCCGGGCTGCGGCGACGACCTGCGCCGCGAGCTGGGCCGCCACCTCGCCAGGCTCAACGGGGTGACCGGCGAGGTGTTCGGCTATCCGCACGCCGGCATCACCGGCGCGACCTGGCGGGAGGCGTTCCTCGCGATGGCGCGGGCGCTGGTGGGCGACACCGAGCGCTACCCGACGCCGCTGCCGCGTCCGGCCGGGGAGATCCTGGCGGCGTTCGAGGCCGCCGCGCCCGCGCTCGACGAGGTGACGACCCCCCGCCTGGTGCACTTCGACATCTGGGTGGGCAACGTCTTCCTGGACCTGCGGGGCACGCCGCGGATCCAGGCGCTCATCGACCACGAGCGGGCGTTCTGGGGCGATCCGCTCGCCGAGTTCGTCACGCCGACGATCTTCGGCGAGCTGCGCGAGGACGATCCGCTGCTGGCCGGCTACCGCGAGGTGACGCCGCTGGAGCTCACGCCCGCCGCGCTGACCAGGCTCGACCTCTACCGTGCCTACCTGTCGCTGATCCTGCTGGTGGAGAACGGACCCCGGCAGTACCCCGAGGAGGAGTACGCCGGGCTCCGCGACGCGGCCTACTCCTCACTCACCGAGGTGCTGGACCGCCTCGTACGCGCCTCCCTTGACACCGTGGGCTAGCTTCGCGCACTGCCCGGCGCCGGCGCCGGACAGCTCGTTCGGCACTCCGAGGTCGGCGGGGACGGCGGTGTTGCCCGAGCAGGCGAGCGCGCCCTTCACCGTGGTCCCGGACAGGATCGGCGCCGTGCTGCCGGTGAGCAGCGCGGCCCCTCGCAGGTCTGCCCCGACGATCACCAGCTCCTTCGCGCCGGAGACGGTCACCGCGCCCTGGACGCCGGTGCCGAGCAGGTGGACGGCGGCCGGGTTCGCGGCGGACAGCGCGCCGGTGATCCGGCCGCCGGTGGCGACCAGCGCGGCGCCCGCCCGTACCGTGACGGGTCCGGTGACCCGGGCCTCGTCGAGGCAGGTGACGCCGTCGGCGACGACGAGCGGGCCCCGGTGCTCGCCGGTGACCGTACGGGTGCAGGCGGGCGGCGGGGCGATCGTGGTGACGGTGAAACTCCCCGCCTTGCCGATGTTGCCGGCCGCGTCGATCGAGCGGTACTCGACGGTGTGCCGGCCGCGAGGCAGCTTGCCGTACACCAGGGAGTCGATGACGGTGCCCTGCTCGGAGAAGGTCCACGGCAGCTCGGAGGAGGTGGGCCAGCCGAAGTAGTTGAACCAGCCGTCGCCGTCCACCCGCGACTCCGAGACCACGTAGCCGTCGCGGTCGTCGTCGCCGGTCAGGCGCATGGTGAACGGGCCGTTGTAGACGTAGGTGTCGCCGGCGCGGGCCAGGGGGCGCGACAGCTCGTACGCGGTGGCCGGGAGCTCGGCGTCGACCTCCCAGGTCAGCGTCCGGCCGCCCGCCGTGGCGGTGAGCGTGTGCGCGCCGGCCGTCAGGCCGAGCGTGCCGAGGTCGATGGCGCTGCCGCCCTCGGCCTGCTCGACCTGCTCGCCGTCGAGCCGCCACACGATCCGCGGGACCTCGGCGGCCGGGTGGGTGGTCTCGACGTGCACGACGTCGGTGCGGCCGACCGGCCGGTCCGTGGGCGTCGAGGAGACGATCTCGACCGCGACCCCGTCGGGCGGGGTGGTGAGCGCGGTGTCCACCGTCCAGGTGCGGGTGCCGGTGAGCGCCGCCCTGATCGCCGGGTCGCGGACGAAGCCAGTCGGGTCGGCGACGGTGGCGGTGACCGTGTGCGTGCCCGGCGCGAGGCCGAGGGTACGCAGGTCGAGGGTGTCGCGGTCGCCGGGCAGCGCGCGGCCGTCCACGCTCCACGTCGTGGTCAGCGAGTGGCTGACCGGGCGCATGGGCTCCACCCAGAGGACGCGGTCCGCGCCGACGGGCGCGGCCGTGGGCGTCGCGTCCTGGATCACGGCGGTCTTGGCGGTGATGCGCTGCGTCATGACCTCGCGGCCGACCTGGTCGTAGTAGTAACCGAGGGTCTTCATCATCGAGTGCTCGCTCGGCCGCCACACGCCGCTGGTGTAGTAGAGGCCGCCCTCGTGACGGCCGATCAGGCCTCCGGACTCGCTCGGCTCGCCCAGCCAGCGCCACCACTTCCTGCGCTGCTCGCGCATCTGCTGCTCGGTGAGCAGGGTGTGGTGGGCGCTGCCCGGCTCGCCGCCGGTGTAGGCGCCGCCGGGGACGCCGCGCTGGTAGTAGTCGTACTCGTCCTGCAGGCCGCCCAGCGAGTGGCCCAGCTCGTGCGGGCTGATCAGGGCCGACATGCTGTTGCTGCCGGAGGCGGTGGCGTAGGAGCCGCCGGCGCCGCCGTACGTGCCGCTGTTGGCCAGGGCGAGGATCTGCCGGTTGCCGGACGTCGTGCCGGTCACCATGTCGGCGTAGCGGGTGGCGGCGGCGTTGTCCATGGTGATGAGGCGCTGCACGCTGCCCGGGTTGCAGCGGCCCCAGAAGCCCATGCTCAGCGGCGTGGTGCGGCGGGGGGCATCCAGGCCGGGGTCGCAGCTCACGCCGGACTCGCCGGAGACGATGTCGATGCGGTAGACGTTGACGTAGTTCCGGTAGGACTTGAACGGCTCGATCGACCACATGACGTTGAGGTGCCGGTCCACGTCGGCACGGAACTTCGCCTGCTCGGCCTCGGTGTAGCCGTCGCCCATGACGACGAGGTTGAACCGTTTGGCCGGCGGGCCGGTGACCTGCACGGGAACGACGGTGGCCGCGCCGGGGGCGGCGGCTGCGGCCACGGCGGGGGTCGCGGCGACGGGGACGTGCAGCAGGGCGGCGGCCGTGATCAGGGCCGCTAATTTACGCATGTCCTGCACTATCTCCCACAAGACCATCTTTTGCCCAGATCCTCCTTTTTCGGATTTCTCAGGTCGTGGGGAGGTCGGCGAGGAGGATGGGGTCGGTGGTCGGGCGTGGTGAGCCGCGCGCCGGCTCGATCGTGAGGGCCACCCGCTCGTCGCCGCGCAGCGGCTCCACCACGACGGGAGCGGTGACGCCGTCCTCGGCGCGGCCCAGCAGCCCGGCGGGGCGCGGGCCGTCCCGGCCCATCAGCCACAGCTCGTACCCCCGCGACTCCGGCAGCGCCGGCAGCCCGGACGAGGTGAACAACAGGCGGCCCGCCGACCGGGACACCACGAGGGTGGCGGTCCCGCCGGAGGCGACGGGGCGGCGCAGGGTGCGAGCATCGGGCGCGGCCAGCAGCGCGGCGACCTGCCGATTGAGGCCGCTGAGCCGCTGATTGGCCTCCGCCAGTTGCTGGTTGGACTCGGCGAGCCGGCGGTTCTCTGCGACCAGGCCACCGGAGTCGCGGCGCACGTCCACCGCCACCGCGCCGACCCCGACGGCGACTGCCGCACACACGGCGGCCAGCCCCGCCAGCACCCTGACCGGCCACCCCCGCCCCTGCTGCTGCCGCCCCCTCCCCCATCCCTGTCCCCACTTCCGCCGCCGCCCGTTGAGGGCAGGACGGCCCGGGGACCGGGCGGCGGGGGTGTCGCCGAGCGGTGGGGGTGCGACGCGCGGGGAGGAGCGGCGGTCGTGCGCGGCGGCGAGCAGGCGCGTGCGCAGCCCGGCCGGCGGTTCCACCGCCACGGCCCCGGCCAGCCGGGCGGCCGTCTCGCGCAGCCGCCGCACCTCCGTCCCGCACCCGGCGCACCGGCGCAGGTGCTCCTCGAACAGCACCCACTCCGCGTACGGCAGCGCGTCCACGGCGTAGGCGCCGGAGAGGGCGTGGAGGTCGTCGTCCATTGATCACTTCCGGGGCGAGAGGCGGCTCACGCATGTACTTCGGCCGCTCGGGCACGCCGGATGGCTCAGGCCCTTGCTTCTTTCCGCGGACGTGAGACAATCTCACCAGGTGATGAATTATGACATGTGTGATCGCGGGCGGCGGCCCGGCGGGCGCGATGCTCGCCCTGCTGCTGGCCAGAGCGGGCGTGGAGGTCACGCTCCTGGAGAAGCACGCCGACTTCCTGCGTGACTTCCGTGGGGACACCATCCACCCCTCGACCCTTCAGGTGCTCGACGAGCTGGGCCTGGCGGGCGAGCTGCTGAAGCTGCCCCACCAGGAGGTGCGCGAGGTCGGCCTGGTCACCGACGCCGGCGAGGTCCGGCTGGCGTCGCTGCGCCGGCTGCCCCGCCCGTACGACTACATCGCGTTCGTCCCCCAGTGGGACTTCCTCACGATCCTCACCTCGGCCGCCCGCCGCTACCCCGGGTTCCGGCTGCTGATGCGGGCGGAGGCGTACGACCTGATCCGCGAGGGCGGCGCGGTGCGCGGGCTGCGTTATCGCGACGAGTCCGGCGATCACGAGCTGCGGGCGGACCTGACCGTCGCGGCCGACGGCCGGCGCTCGGCGCTGCGCGAGCGGGCGGGCCTGGTGCCGCGCGAGCTGGGCGCGCCGATGGACGTGCTGTGGTTCCGGCTGCCCTGGCACGACGGCGACCCGGAGGACACGTTCCTGCGCGTCTCGAGCGGCCACATGATGGTGGGCATCAACCGGGTGAGCTACTGGCAGCTCGCCTACCTCATCCCGAAGGGCGGCCACGACCGGCTGGTCGGCCAGGGCATCGAGGCGCTACGCCGGCCTGTCGCGCGGCTGCTGCCGTTCCTCGCCGACCGGGTCACGGAGATCGAGGGCTACGACGACGTCAGCGTGCTCACCGTGGCGGTCAACCGGCTGCGCCGCTGGCACCGGCCCGGCTTCCTGTGCGTCGGCGACGCCGCGCATGCCATGTCGCCGGTGTTCGGGGTGGGCATCAACCTGGCCGTGCAGGACGCGGTGGCCGCCGCCAACGTGCTCGCCGCCCCGCTGCGGTCGGGCGGGCCGGTCCCCGAGTCGCTGCTGCGCCGGATCCAGCGGCGGCGCACGCCGCCCACCGTGATCACGCAGACGGCCCAGCGCGTGGCCCAGAACCTGCTCGTCCGCCGGGCCCTGCGCGGGAGCTTCGACCCGGGTGCGCTGCCACGCGATCTGACGCGGGTGCCGCTGCTCAACAGAATGCTTCCGCGCCTGGTCGGCATGGGTGTCCGGCCCGAACACGTGGCGACGGAGGAGGTCTGTGGGGAGGCTACGCATCGGTAATGGCCAAAACGTGGACAACGGGGTCGGTAGGTAGGGGCTCCTTGGCATACCCTCGTATCTCGTGAGCAGCAATCTACTGGATCTCGATTCCTGGCGAGCCCTCCCCGCGGCCCAGCAACCCGACTGGCCCGATCGCAGCGAGCTCGACAAGGTCGTCGCCGAACTCGGCGGCCTGCCCCCCTTGGTGTTCGCGGGTGAGTGCGACCAGCTGAAGGACCAGCTGGCCGCCGTGGCCCGCGGTGAGGCGTTCGTCCTGCAGGGCGGCGACTGCGCCGAGACCTTCTCCGGCGCGACCGCCGACAACGTCCGCAACAAGCTCAAGACGTTGCTGCAGATGGCGATCGTGCTGACCTACGCGGGCAAGGTGCCGGTCGTCAAGATCGGCCGGGTGGCCGGGCAGTTCGCCAAGCCGCGCTCCAAGCCCACCGAGGTGCGCGACGGCGTCGAGCTGCCCGCCTACCGGGGCGACATGGTCAACGGGTTCGAGTTCACCGCCGAGTCGCGCACGCCGGATCCGTGGCGGCTGCTCAAGGCCTACCACTCCTCGGCCGTGACGCTCAACCTGGCGCGCGCCTTCACCAAGGGCGGCTACGCCGACCTGCGGCAGGTGCACGCCTGGAACCAGGACTTCGTGTCCGGCTCGCCGGCCGGCCGCCGCTACGAGCAGCTGGCCAGGGAGATCGACCAGGCGCTCGCGTTCATGCGGGCCTGCGGCGCCGACCCCGAGGAGTTCCACACCGTCGAGTTCTACTCCTCGCACGAGGCGCTGATCCTCGACTACGACCGGGCGCTCACCCGCATCGACTCGCGGACCGGCCTGCCGTACGACGTGTCGGCGCACATGGTCTGGATCGGCGAGCGCACGCGCCAGCTCGACGGGGCGCACGTCGACTTCTTCGCCCGCATCCGCAACCCGATCGGCGTGAAGCTCGGCCCGACGACCACGCCGCAGGAGGCTCTCGACCTGGTCGAGCGGCTCAACCCGGCCAACGAGGCGGGGCGGCTCACGTTCATCACCCGCATGGGCGCCACCAAGATCCGCGAGCACCTGCCCGCGCTGGTCAAGGAGGTCACGGCGGCCGGTGCGCAGGTGGCGTGGATCTGCGACCCGATGCACGGCAACACCTTCGAGGCGCCCAGCGGGCACAAGACGCGCCGCCTGGACGACGTCCTCGACGAGGTGGCCGGCTTCTTCGAGGTGCACCGCTCGCTCGGCACGCATCCGGGCGGCATCCACATCGAGTTCACGGGCGACGACGTGACCGAGTGCGTGGGCGGCGGCCACGGCATCGTCGAGACCGACCTCGCCACCCGCTACGAGACGGCCTGCGACCCCCGTCTCAACCGCAGCCAGTCCCTTGACCTGGCCTTCCGCGTCGCCGAGCTCTACCGCGGCTGACGCGCGCTCACTCCCCCGGCGGCGGGCCGCTCCCGGTCCGCCGCCCGGCGGTGTCGTACGCGCTCCTCGATCAGAGTGATCTGCGTCTCAGTGGCCGATGAGGCCGAACGGAATTCACGTTATATGTGAGGTTCCGCCGCTATGATCACCCGAAAGAGGGCGAAAGCTTGGAGCCAATCGTGGACAGTGGTGCCCCGGAAGGGGTCGACCCCAACGTCCCCAACGTCGCGCGGATGTATGACTACTACCTCGACGGCAAGGACAATTTCGCGGCCGACCGGGCGGCGGCGGAGCAGATCCTGAAGAACTTCCCCCACACCAAGGAGGGGGCCCGCGCCAACCGCGAGTTCCTGCGGCGCGCGGTGCGCTACCTCGTGGACCAGGGTGTGCGGCAGATCGTGGACCTGGGCGCCGGCCTGCCGACCCAGGGCAACACCCACGAGATCGCCCCGGAGGCCCGCGTCGTCTACGTCGACTACGACTCCGTGGTGTGCGTGCACGGGCGGGCGCTGCTGGCCAGGAAGGAGAACGTCGACTTCCTCCAGGCCGACGTGCGCGAGGCCGACGTGCTGCTGGACAAGCTGGCCGGGCTGGTCGACTTCAAGCAGCCGGTGGCGTTCCTGGCGCTGGCGCTGCTGCACTTCATCCCGGACGAGACCGCGTACGACGTGGTGGCCAAGCTGCGCGAGGTGAGCATCCCCGGCAGCTACCTGGTGATCAGCCACGCCGTGGACCCCACGCCGGACACCACCCCGCAGGCGCTGGAGATCTACCGCAAGGCCACCGCCGCGCTCAACCTGCGCGACCGCGAGGGCGTCCTGCGCTTCTTCGAGGGCTACGAGCTGGCCGAGCCGGGGCTGACGTTCCCGGCGGGGTGGCGTCCCGACGATCCGCTGGCGCCGGGCAACAGCGTCGACTTCGGCTACGTGGGCGTCGGCCGCAAGGCGTGACACCGTACGAGAAAAGCCCCGCCTGCGGCGGGGCTTTTTCTTCGGCCGGTCAGTTCTGCTCGGCCTGCTTCAGCTCCTCGCTGAGCTCCTGCCTGATCGCGTCCATGTCGAGCGCCCTGACCTGACGGATGAGGTCGTCGAGCGCGGGGGCCGGGATGGCGCCGGCCTGCGCGAAGACCACGATCCCGTCGCGGATGGCCATGAGCGTCGGGATCGAGGTGATGTCGAAGCCCTGCGCGAGCGCCTGCTCCGCGTCGGTGTCGATCTTGCCGAAGGTGATGTCGGCGTGCTGCTCCGAAGCCTTCTCGAAGATCGGCCCGAACTGCCTGCACGGCGGGCACCAGGTCGCCCAGAAGTCCAGCAACACGATGCCCTTGTCGGCGATGTCGTTGAAGTTCTTCTCGGTTACTTCGATGGTCGCCACAAGTGGCTCCTCGCTGGTCGTCGTCATTGTCGTGAGGTAGAACCCATACCCCGTCCGTGGCATTCCAGCTCCGGCCGGGGCCGGCCGGGTGCGGGCGCGCCCAGGGAAGAGGGTTTTCGACTGCGTATATCCGCGTAAATGCGGATAGAACATTTAAACACCGATCCTTGACGGTCGGCGTACGCGGGTATGAGCAGTGCATGGACTGGGTCACCTGCGCGTATTCGGCTGCCTGCACCGGAGTCGCCACCCGGCCGTCCGGCCTCTGCCTCGCCCACCTGTCACCTGAGCAGCTCTCGGAAACGCTCGCCGGCGTGTCCCCCGGCCGCCTGCTCGACCTGCGCGGCACGACGCTCACCGGCGACCTGCTCGGCAGGGTGCTGGAGGCGACCGGCGGCCGGCTCGGGCGGGCGCGGATGGAGCGGGCCAGGTTCACCGGCGACGTACGCCTGTCGGGCGTCACCTTCGGCGGCGACGTCTCGCTCGACGACGCCCGTTTCGACCGGCTGGCCTCGTTCTTCGGCGCCCGTTTCGAGGGGAACGTGTCGCTGGCCGGCGCCCGTTTCGCGCGGGAGCTGTCCTTCCACGGCGTCGCGGTACGCGGCCACGTCTCGCTCGACCGGGCCGTGATGTCGCGCGACGCGCTGTTCAGCCAGGCCGACTTCGGACACGGGCTGTCGTGCGAGCGGGCCAGGTTCGACGGCTACGCCACCTTCGACGGCGCCCGTCTCGGCGCGGGGGCCGCCTTCCGCGGCGCGCGCTTCGGCCGCACCCTGTCCTTCCGCAAGGTCAGCGGCAACGCCGCGTTCGAGGCGGCGCACTTCGCGGCGGACGCCTACCTGTCGGCCACCGGGCGGCTGTCGCTGGCCCGCGCCCGCGCCGACGCGACCCTGGACGTCACCGTGGCCCGCTGCGGCGTGGACCTGCGCGGCGTGGAGGTGGCCGGCGCGACGGCGGTCAAGCTGACCGACTCCTCCGCGGACCTGGAGGGCGCGGTGCTGCGCGGCCCGGCCGTGGTGAGCGGCCGGGGCCGGTCGGGGGTGAGCTCGCTGCGCGAGGTCCAGGCGGCCGACCTGACGCTGCACGGGCTGGACCTGTCGGCCTGCCGGTTCGCCGGGCTCGCCCATCCGGCGGGGGTGCGGGTCAAGGACTGCGTCTTCGCGCTCACGCCGCGCGGGGTGCAGGTGAGCCTGCGCTGGCCCGTGCTGCGCTGGTTCTCCCGGCGCAGCGTCCTCGCCGACGAGCGCGGCGCGGCCGGCGAACCGGTGTCCGGCGAGCCGGGCGTCTCCCCCGAGACCCTGGCCGCGCTCTACGCCGGGCTGCGGCCCAGCGACCGCGCCACGGCCGCCGACTTCGCCTTCGCCGCCATGGAGATGCGCCGCCGGGCCGGCCGGCACTGGTGGCCGCCGGCGTCGTGGCTGCTGCTCGGCTACGGTCTGCGGGTCGGCAGGACCGCGGGCTGGTTAACCGCCCTGGCCACGGTCGCCGTGGTCGCCGTGCTGTGGGCGTCGGCCGGGCACGCCTCCGCCGTACACCCCTGACCGCCCGGCCCGTCCCGCCCCCATCTCAGAGCGCGTCTCAGGAGCGCGTCTCAGAGCGCGGCGACGACCTCGGCGATGCGCATCGAGCGCCAGCCGCCGCCCATGATCCGGCGCGACCGCTGCTGCAGCTCGTCATCGGGGTCGAAGCCCTCGTGGTCGAGGAACATCCGGGTGCCGCGCCCTTCGGGCTCCAGCCGCCAGGTGACGGTCCAGTCGGCGTTCTTGCCGTCGCTCCAGCTCAGCTTCAGCAGCCGCTCCGGCTCCAGCTCCAGCACCTCGCAGTGAACCACCCCGTCGAAGCCGACGGACTTCTTCGGTGCGGTGCGGAAGGTGAAGCGGTGCCCGACCTCCGGCCGGAAGTCGCCGGGCATGAGCCATTTGGCGATCAGGTCGGGCTCGGTCAGCGCGCGCCACACCTTCGCGGGCGGATGCGCGATGAACTGGTCGAGCCTGATCGCGGTGCGCTCCTCATCGGGAGCCGTCATCGTCGTCCTCCATCTCGTCGAGCAGGGTGCTCAGGGCGGCGAGCTTCTCGCGCCAGAAGCGTTCGTACGGGCCGAGCCAGTCACGGATCTCCATGAGCGGCGCGGGCTCCAGCCGGTAGAGCCGTTCCCTGCCCTTCCGCGTCTCGGCGACCAGCCCGGCGTCCCTGAGCACCTTCAGGTGCTCCGAGACGCTGGGCCGGCTCATGTCGAACCGTTCGGCCAGCCGCCCGGCGGGCTGGCCGCCCTCCTCCAGCAGCAGGCGCAGCAGCTCGCGCCGGGCGGGGCTGGCGAGGGCGGCGAACACGTGGTCGGCGCTCATGCCTGACTGACGACGAAGCCGTTCCCGAAGGGGTCGTGGAACAGCAGTTGCCGCCCCCAAGGCTGCTCGCTCGGGCCCTCGGCCTCGACGCCGTGCTCGCGCAGCCGCGCGGCCAGCTCGTCGAGGTCGGGCGCGGCCACGACGAGGCCGCCGATCGGGGCCATGTCGGGGAACCAGGAGGCGAGCAGGAGCGTGGTCTCGCCGCCCTTTGGGGCGACGGTGAGCCAGCGGCCCATGGGGAACGGGTTGTCGGTGCGCACCTCGAGGCCGAGGACGCCGGCGTAGAACTCCAGTGCCCGCTCCTGGTCGGCGACGGGCACGGTGACGGTCTGGATCGCGGAGATCAGCATGTCCGCCACTATATGTAGGATTTTTCCTACATGACAAGTCTCCCCGGCCCGGCATCTCAGGGAACTCCCGGAGTGACCGGCGGCGGGGGCTCTTCGTACAATCGGGATCATGGGCATCGACGAGTACGTGGCCGAGCTGAACCGCGCGCTCGCCGGCCCGCCCGGTCCCAGGCGGGACCTGATCGTCGAGGCGCGCGACAGCCTCACCGACGCCGCCGACGCGCTGGAGGCCGAGGGCCTCGACCGGGCGGAGGCGGAGCGGGTGGCGGTGGCCGGGTTCGGGCCGGTCGAGGAGATCGCCCCGGGCTACCAGGCGGAGCTGACCTGCGCCTCCGGGCGGCGGCTCGGCACGCTGCTGTTCGTCAGCGTGCCGATCACCGTGCTCATGTGGTCGGTGCTGTGGCGGCTCTACCCGGGGGCCGAGACCGCCTGGCTGAGCAAGCCCTCCTGGTATGCGCCGGTCTCGCGGCTGCTCGACGTCGCGCAGCTCGCCGTCGGCCTGTACGGCGGGCTGGTGCTGCTCGCGCTGGGCCGGGGCGCTCGGTGGATCCGCCGGCCCCGCCTGCTCACCAGGTCGCTGGCGGTGGCGGTGTGGGTCTCGCTGCCGGTCACGGGCGGGCTGGGCCTGCTGCTGACGTACGGCTCGGGCCAGCCCGCCACGCTCGCGGCGCTGCCCGCGCTGCTGGCCAACCTGGTGACCGCCGCGCTGTGGGGGCTGCAGATCTATGGGGCGTCCCGCTGCCTGCGCGTCACCCGCCCCGTCGTGGCGCCCTGCCCGTCGTGACGCCCCGCCCCTCCTGACGCCCTGCCCGTCCTGGCCCGCCGCCCGTCCTGGCCCGCTGCCCGTTGTGAACAGCCCGTCAGCCTGAGGCCGGGGACTCGGGACGCAGCACGCCGCCGATGACGCCGGCGAACTCGCGCCAGGCCGAGCGCTCCCCTTCGAGCTGCTTCCTGCCCGAGTCCGTCAGCCGGTAGGTGCGCCGCTTGCGCCCGCCCACGGTCGCCCATTCGCTGGACAGGTGGCCGATGCGCTCCAGCCGGCGCAGCGCGGGATAGACCGTGCCCGTCGGCACGGTCAGCGCGCCGCCGCTGCGTTCCTGCAGCGCCTCGATGATGGCGTAGCCGTGCAGCGGCTCGCGCTCCAGCACCGCGAGCAGCAGCGCGTCCAGGTGCCCGCGCAGCGCGTCCGGATTCATGTCTCAGATCTTAGGCAACCGATCGTCACGTAGCCAGCCTACATGTAGGCAGTCTACATGTAGACTGTCTACATGTAGGCAGACACAACTGCGATCGGACCGGAGCCGGAATGGACTTACTCGACCTTGCACGCACGCAGTTCGCCGTGACCGGCGGGCTGCACTTCCTGTTCGTCGTGCTCACGCTGGGGATGGCGCCGCTGGTGGCGCTCATGCACACCCGCTGGGCGATGACGGGCCGGCCGCACCACGAGGCGATGACCCGCTTCTGGGGGCAGATCTACGTCATCAACTACGCGCTCGGCATCGTCACCGGGCTGGTGATGGAGTTCCAGTTCGGCCTGGCGTGGAGCGGGCTGTCCCACTACGCCGGTGACGTCTTCGGCGCGCCGCTCGCCATGGAGACGCTGCTGGCCTTCTTCCTGGAGTCCACGTTCCTCGGGCTGTGGATCTTCGGCTGGGGCCGGCTGCCCCGGTGGCTGCACCTGGCGTGCATCTGGCTCGTGACGCTCACCGCGTACGCGAGCGCGTTCTTCATCATGCTGGCCAACTCGTTCCTGCAGAACCCGGCCGGGTCCGTCGCCCGCGACGGCCGGCTGGAGCTGGTCGACTTCGGCGCGCTGCTGACCAACAAGGCGCTGGTGTTCTCCTTCCCGCACGTCGTGGCGGCCGGGCTGTTCACCGGCGGCATGGTGCTGGTCGGGGCGAGCGCCTACATGCTGCGGCGGCGTACCGAGCAGGTCGAGTTCTTCACCCGCTCGATGCGCCTCGGCGTGGTGACGGCCGCGATCGGCGTCACGTTCACGATGGGCTTCGGCTACGCGCAGTTCGCCGGGGTGCAGGACGGCAAGTGGGACAACACCGGCGCGGCGCTCGCGCTGGCCCTCATGATGGAGGTCGGGCAGCTGCTCGGGCTGGTCGTGCTGCTCGTCATGCTGCCGCTGATCCGTTTCCTGCCGCGCTGGCGGTGGGCGCACCCGCTGCTCGTCGCGATGACGCCGCTGCCGTTCGTGCTGTCCATCGCCGGGTGGGTGGCGAGGGAGGTCGGGCGGCAGCCGTGGATGGTCTGGGGCAAGCTGACCGTGGCCGACGCCATGACGCCCGGACTCACGGCGGGCATGGTCACCGCCTCGCTGGCCGGGTTCGCGGGCGTGCTGGGGCTGCTCGCGGTCGTCGACTACGTGCTCATCGCGCGGGCGATCAGGCGCGGGCCGCGCGAGCCCGACCTGGGCGCCGGCGTGCCCGGCGAGACGCGCACCCCCGCGCTGAGCCTTTAGGGAGGACTGACATGGACGTGATCTGGTTCGCCTTCTTCGCGGTGCTGCTGGTCGGCTACTTCGCGCTGGAGGGCTTCGACCTCGGGGTCGGGGTGCTGCTGCCGGTGCTCGGGCGCACCCGCGACGGGCGCGACCGCATGGTGGCGGCGATGGCGCCGTACGTGCTGGCCAACGAGGTGTGGCTGGTGGCCGTGGCGGGGACGCTGTTCGGGGTCTATCCGGCGCTGGAGGGCGAGGTGCTGTTCGCGCTCTACCCGGTCGTGGTGGCGATGCTGCTGAGCTGGGTGCTGCGCGACGCCGGGCTGTGGTTCCGCCGCCGCGCGGACGGGCCCGGGTGGCGCGGCTTCTGGGACGCGATGATCGCCTTCGGGTCGCTGGGGCTGTCGTTCGGATGGGGCATGGCGCTGTACGCCGCCGCCACCGGGTTCACCGCCTCGCCGATGCACCCCATGGGGCTGATGCTGGGCATGGTGGTGACGCTGCTGTTCGCCTGGCACGGGTGGACGTTCCTGGCCTGGCGGACGCCGGGCGACTTCGGCGCGGTCCGGAGCGGGCGGGCGCTGGTGGTGTCGGGGGCCGTGGCGGCGCTGCCCGTGGCGGGGGTGCTGGCCGGGGCGATGCCTTACCTGGTCGAGCACACCGTGTCCGCGGCTAGTTTGAATGTGCTCAGTCTCATGGTCCTGCCGTTCGCACCCATCATGCTGGGCGCGCAACTATGGGTATGGCGCACTTTCCGTCCAGGGAAGGACGCCTTCCGGCTCCCGTCGTTCTTCTGAGGGCACGTGCACAAGGATCTTCTGCGGCTCATGCGGGCCGAGCGGGCGGTACGCCTCCATCTGGCCGTCACGCTGGTGGCGGCCGTACTGGCCGGGCTGCTCGTGCTGGTGCAGGCCGAGCTGCTGGCCGGCGTGCTGTCCGGCCGCTTCACCGCCGCCGCGCTCGGCGCGCTGGCCGCCGTCGTCGGCGTGCGGGCGCTGCTCGCCTGGGCCCAGGGCATCTTCGCCGGGCGCACCGCGACCGGCGTGAAGTCGGCGCTGCGCCACCGGCTGCTGGCCCGGCTGCGCGAGCTGGGGCCGGGCGGGCTGGCCGCGCACCGCTCGGGCGAGCTGGTCACGCTGACCGGGCGCGGCCTCGACGGCCTGGACGCCTACCTCACCGGCTACCTGCCGTCGATCGCGGTGGCCGCGGTGGTGCCGATCGCCGTGCTGGTCCGGCTGTTCGCCGCCGACCTCGCCAGCGCGGTCATCGTGCTCGTCACGCTGCCGCTCATCCCGATCTTCGGTGCGCTCGTCGGCATGACGACCAAGGCGGTCACCGAACGTCAGTACCTCGCGCTGTCGCGGCTCGGCGGGCACTTCCTCGACGTCGTACGCGGCCTGCCCACGCTGCGCGCCTTCGGCCGGGCCCGCTACCAGGCCGGCGTCATCCGGGAGGTGGCCGAGGCCCACCGGAGCGCGACCATGCGGACGCTGCGGGTGGCGTTCCTGTCGTCGCTGGTGCTGGAGCTGTGCGCGTCGCTGTCGCTGGCGCTGGTGGCGGTGCCGATCGGGCTGCGGCTGCTCGGCGGCTCGCTGGACCTCACGACGGCGCTGCTGGTGCTGCTGCTGGCGCCGGAGGCGTACCTGCCGCTGCGGGCCATGGGGACGCGCTTCCACGCCTCCATGGAGGGCGTGGCGGCGGCCGACGCGGCCTTCGCCGTGCTGGACACGGAAGGGGACGCGCGGCGGGAAGGCGCAGGCCGGGCCGCGCCGCCGTCGGCGGGCCCGCCGGAGATCCGGCTGGAGAACGTCACCGTACGCTACCCAGGGCGTGAGGCCGCCGCGCTGGAGGACGTCACGCTCACCATCCGGCCCGGGGAGCGGGTGGCGCTGGTGGGCGAGAGCGGCGGCGGCAAGAGCACGCTGCTGCACCTGCTGCTCGGGTTCGTGCAGCCGGCGACGGGCCGGGTGCTCGTGGACGGTGCCGACCTGCGGGAGCTGGACCCGGCGGCGTGGCGGGCGCGGCTGGCGTTCGTGGCGCAGCGGCCCCACCTGTTCGCGACGTCGGTCGCCGACAACATCCGCCTCGGCGCGCCCGGGGCCTCCGACGAGGACGTACGCCGCGCCGCCGAGGCCGCGCACGCCGACTTCGTGGCCGCGCTCCCCCAGGGCTTCGCGACCGTGGTCGGCGAGCGGGGCGCGAACCTTTCGGCCGGGCAGCGCCAGCGGGTCGCGCTGGCCCGCGCCTTCTGCCGGCCGGAGGCGTCCGTGCTGCTCCTGGACGAGCCCACGGCCCGCCTGGACGGGCGCAGCGAGGCCGCGGTGGTGGCGGGCACGGCCGAGCTGGCACGGGGCCGCACGGCCGTCATCGTCGCCCACCGGCCGGCGATGATCGACCTGGCCGACCGCATCATCCGCCTGCACGCCGGCCGCGTCGTCGCCGACACCGGCGCACCCGTCGAACCCGGCGGGCGGCAGGGTGAGCGCGTGGCGGCCGGTCATGGCGAGAGCGGGGGCGAGGCATGAGGCGGGTCATGGGCAAGCGGCTGGTGTGGGCCGTGCTGGCCGGGGCGGCGGCGGATCTGGCCGGGCTCGGGCTGATCGCGGCGGCGGCCTGGCTGATCACCAGGGCCGCCCAGCAGCCGCCACTGGCCGCGCTGAGCGTGGCGATCGTGGCGACCAGGGCGTTCGCGACGGGCAAGGGCGTCTTCCGGTACGTCGAGCGCCTCACCGGCCACGACGTGGCCCTGCGCGCCCAGGCCGGCACCCGCGAGGACCTCTACGGCGCGCTGATCCCGCCGCAGCGGCCCCGCCACGGCGGCGCCGACCTGCTGAGCCGCATGGTGGACGACACCGAGGCGGTGCAGGACCTGCTGGTGCGCTGCCTGCTGCCGGCCGCCGCGGCGGCGGTGGCCGGGCTGGCGGCCGTGGTGGTCGGGCTGACCATCCTGCCTCTGGCGGCGCTGGTGCTGGTGGCCGGGCTGGCGCTGGCCGGGCTCGCGCTGCCCGCGGGCACGGCGGCGGCCGCCCGCCGCTGGGCGGCCAGGATCGCGCCGGCCCGCGCCGAGCTGGCGGGCCGGGTGGCGGACCTGGTGCACGGCTCGGCGGACCTGGCCGCGTACGGCGCCGACGAGGCGGCCCTGCGCCGGGCGGAGGCCGCCGACGAGGCGCTGGCCGCGCTCGAACGCCGCCAGGCCCGCGTGCACGCCGCCGCGCTCGCCGGGGGCACGCTGCTGCAGGGCCTGACCGTCGCCGCCGTCGTGCTGCTCGCCCAGGGCGCGCAGGTGGGCTCGGTCGGCACGGCGGTGCTCGCGCTGACCGCGCTGGTGTCGTTCGAGCCGGTGCTGCCGCTCGCGGCGGCGGGCGAGCGGATGGCCGGCATCACGGCGGCGTTGCGCCGGCTGCGCGAGGTACGCGCCGCGGCCCCGGCCGTCGCCGAGCCGGCCGCCCCCGCGCCGCGCCCGGAGTCCCCGCTGACCGTCGAGGTCGAGGACCTGGTCGTCCGCCACTCCCCCGCCCCCGCCGGGCGGGAGACCCGGCCCGCGCTGGACGGCGTGTCGCTGCGGCTCACGCCCGGCAGGCGGGTCGCGATCGTCGGGCCGAGCGGCGCGGGCAAGAGCACCCTGCTGGCGGCGCTGATGCGGCTGGTGGAGCCGGAGTCCGGGCGTGTCACGGTCAACGGCGCGGACGTCCGCGACCTGGCCGGCGACGACGTGCGGACGCTCATGACCGGGCTCACCCAGGACCCGTACATCTTCCGTACGACGCTGCGCGACAACCTCCGCCTGGCCGGACCCGACGCGGGCGACGAGCGGCTGCGCCGGGCCGTGGACGACGCCCGGCTCGGCGACTGGGTGGAGCGCACCGGCTGGGACGCCGAGCTGGGCGAGGACGGCAGGACCGTCTCGGGCGGCCAGCTCCAGCGCCTGGCCCTGGCGCGGGCCCTGCTGTACGACCCGCCGGTGCTCCTGCTGGACGAGCCGGCCGAGGCCCTGGACGAGGAGACCGCCGACCGGCTGATGGCCGACCTGCTCGACGTCACCAGGGACCGTACGACGTTGCTCGTCACCCACCGGCTCAAGGGCCTGGAGTCGGTGGACGAGGTCGTGGTGCTGGAGGAGGGCCGGGTCACCCAGCGCGGCCGGCACGACGAGCTGGTGGCCGTCCCCGGCTACTACCGCGACCTGTGGGAGTCCGAGGTCCTCACCCGGAGATAGCCGGTCCCGTACGGCCGGACGTTGTGTTGGCGGCGCAATCTGGTTTATGATTCAAACCAGTTTGGCCGACCGAGGAGTTTGCATGCTTGAGGACGACGAGCGGCCCCCCAGCCCGGAGGAGACGCTGCGTGTCATCGAGGCGCAGCAGGCCGCCGCGGCCCGGCACATCTACATCGACCCGCTGCTGCTCTACCTGCCGTGGGGCGTCGCCTGGCTGATCGGCTTCACCGCCCTGTTCTTGCACATCGGGCTCGACGGGCGCTCCTACGCGCCGATCAGCCAGGGCGCGGCGGTGTCCCTGCTGACCGCCGCCCAGCTCGTGGCCGGCGGGGTGGCCGCCTACGGCATCACCCGCGCCAACCGGCAGGTCCGCGGCGCGACCAGGGACCGGGGCTCGATGTACGGCTGGTCGTGGTTCGCCGGGATCGCGCTGACGGCCGTGCTCGACGTCCGGCTCGGGCCCCTGTTGCCGCCGGCGGAGAGCCAGCTGCTCTGGGGCGGCTCGATGCTGACGATCGTGACGGTGCTCTACATGGTGGGCGGCGCCGTGTGGTCCAGCCGCCAGATGTTCTCCGTCGGCGTCTGGACCGCCGCCGTCAACCTGCTGGGGATCCTGCTCGGCCCCGGCTGGCACGCGCTGCTGACGGCGGTGCTGCTGGGCGGCGGGTTCATCGTTGCGGGCCTGTGGTGGAGGCGCCGCTCATGACGGCGGACAAGGGGCCGCCCGAGCTGGACCCGGTCATCCACGCGCAGGCGAGGCTGCGGGTGGTCGCCGCGCTCAACGTCCTCGGCGACGGGGACGAGATGACCTTCGGCTCGCTCAAGGACCTGCTCGGCATGACGGCCGGCAACCTCTCGGTCCACCTGACGAAGCTGGAGGAGGCGGAGTACGTCCGCATCACCAAGACACACAAAGGCCGCACCCCGGTCACGTACATCGCGCTGACGAGGCGCGGACGGCTGGCCTTCGAGGATTACACCAGGGCGATCCGCGCCCTGCTCGACCCCGCTGGAGGGACTTCATGACGATCCTCGCCAGGGCCGTCGAGGCCGGCCGCCGCTACGGCGACGTGCTGGCGCTCGACCGCGTCTCGCTGGACATCCGGGCCGGTGAGCTGGTCGGACTGCTCGGCCCGAACGGCGCGGGCAAGTCCACCCTGATCAACCTGTTCGTCGGCCTGCGCCGCCCGTCCTCCGGCACGGTCGAGCTGCTCGGCGGCTCGCCGACGGACCCGGCGCGGCGGCGCGCCATCGGCATGACCCCGCAGGAGACCGGCCTGCCCGAGTCGTTGAGGGTGGGCGAGATCGTCGACTTCGTCTCGGCGCACTTCCCCGACCCGGTGGAGCGGGGCGAGCTGCTCGCCAGGTTCGGCCTGGAGGACCTGGCGCGGCGGCAGGTCGGCGGCCTGTCGGGCGGGCAGCGGCGGCGGCTGGCCGTGGCGCTCGCCTTCGCCGGCCGCCCGCGCCTGGTCTTCCTGGACGAGCCCACCACCGGCCTCGACGTCGAGGCCAGGCGGACGCTGTGGGACGGCATCAGGTCCTTCCAGCAGGAGGGCGGCACCGTGCTGGTGACCAGCCACTACCTGGAGGAGATCGAGGCCCTGGCCGAGCGGGTCGTGGTCATCGGCCATGGACGGGTGCTGGCCGACGACACGGTGGCCGCGGTACGCGACTTCGTGGGCGTACGCAAGGTCTCGCTCACCGCCGCGGACCTGCCCGAGCTGCCCGGCGTCCTCGGCTCCGAGCACCGCGACGGCCGGATCGAGCTGCTCACCACCGATCCCGACCGGCTGGTGGTCGAGCTGGTGCGCAGCGGGGCTCCGTTCTCGGGGCTGGAGATCCGGCCCACCACCCTGGAGGAGGCCTTCCTGGCCCTCACCGCCACGTCCGGCCAGAAGGAGACCGCCCATGCCTAGCCTCGTCGCCGCACACACCCGCTATCTCCTGCTGGAGCAGATCAGGGTCCCGATCGGGCTGCTGGCCAGCTCGTTGTTCCCGGCCGTGTCGATGGTGGCGTTCGTGGTGCCGTTCGCCGGCCAGGACCCGGTGGCGGCGACCACCGCGACCGGCTCGCTGATGTTCTTCGGCGCGATGTCGGCGGCGCTGATCGGGCTCGCCGTCTCGGTGTCGCAGGACCGCGAGCTGCCATGGAACCCCTATCTGCGTACCCTGCCTGCCGGGCCGTTCCCGCGCTTCGCCGGGCGGATGCTGTCGACGCTCGCCGTGATGCTGGTGTCGGTGGTCCCCGTGATCGTGGTGGCCGCGCTGTTCACCGAGGCGACGATCACGCCGGGGCGGCTGCTGCTCGGGCTGGGCGCGCTGATCGCGGGGAGCGTGCCGTTCATGCTGATGGGGCTGCTCATCGGGCTGCTGCTGTCGTCGAAGGCCGCGATGGCGGTGGCGCAGGTGCTGTTCTTCCCGATGGCGATCGTGGGCGGGCTGCTGCTGCCGCCGCAGATCCTGCCGGGGTTCGTGCAGGTCGTCTCGCCGTACGTGCCGACCAGGGGCGCGGCCGAGCTGATCTGGTGGGCGGTCGCCGGGACCGCTCCCGGCACCGTGCCGCTGGTGATGCTGGCGGTCTGGACGGCCGCGACGGCGGTGGCCGCCGCCTGGGCGTACCGGCGGGACGAAGGCCGGCGTTTCTCCTGATCCCCGCATGAATTGGGGGGGTGTGCCGCCGAGTCCGCAGCGATCTCGACGGCACACCCGTCCAAGAGGGGGTCCTTGTTATTTCTTCTCGACGAGGGTGACGGTGGCGTCGTGGGCCTGCCCGTCCCTCATATATGTGATCTTGACCGCTTGACCGGGTTTGAAACCTCTGACCTGTCCAACAACCGTATCGCCCCCGTCAACCGCCTTGTCGTTGATTTTGGTGATGAGGTCGCCCTGCCGCAGACCGGCCTTCTCCGCGGGGCTTCCGGCGGTGATCTCCCTGATCAGGGCGCCGGGAACGTCGCCTGTCGCGTCCGTCACACTGACGCCGAGGAAGGCGTGGGTGACCTTGCCGGAACTGATGAGCTGGTCGGCCACCTGCTTGGCGGTGTTGACCGGGATGGCGAAGCCGACGCCGCCGCCGGCCGCCTCGGAGGCGATCGCGGTGTTGATGCCGATCAGCTCACCGGCCGCGTTGACCAGCGCGCCGCCCGAGTTGCCCGGGTTGATCGAGGCGTCGGTCTGGATGGCGCCGCCGATCGTGGTCGGCTCCTCGCTCTGGCCCTGCTGCTCCTGGCCCCAGCCGGGCGGGAGCTGCCGGCGCTGCTCGCCGCCGACCGTCAGAGTGCGGTCCAGGGCGCTGACGATGCCCCTGGTGACGGAGCCGTCGAGACCGAGCGGGCTGCCGATGGCGAGCACGTCGTCGCCGACCTTGAGCTGGTCGCTGTCGCCGAGCGTGGCCTTGGTCAGCCCGGAGGCCCCCTCGGCGCGGATGACGGCGAGGTCGGTGGCCGGGTCGGTGCCGACCACACTGGCCTTGGCCGTCTTGCCGTCGCTGAACTTGACCGTCATCTGCCCGCCGCCCTGGCCGGCCCCGACGACGACGTGGTTGTTGGTCAGGATGAGGCCGTCCTCCGACAGCACCACCCCGGAGCCCTCACCGCTCTGGCCCTGGATCATCACCACGCTGGGCTGCACCTTGGCCGCCACCTCGGCGACGGTCAGGTCACTGGAGGCGGTCTTGAAGACCGGGCTCGGCGCGCCGGGGTTGGAGGTGGTGGTGACGGAGACGGGGTCGGGCTGGAACGCGTTGACGACGGCACCACCGACGATCCCGCCGCCGATGGCCGCTGCCGCCAGCGCGAGCCCGGCGACGGCCTTGCCGCCGTAGAAGGGCTTCTTCGGGGGCGCGGGGGGCGGCGGGGGCGGCTGCTCCATGACGATCGTGTCCCGCCGGGGAAAGCCCCCGGCGGCCGGCGGGGTGGCGCCGAACTGGCTCCAGCCGGTGCCCTGCTCGCGAGGCTCGTTCGCGTCCATCTGTCATCTCCTCGAGGGTTCTCTGACTCAAGGGTGCCAAGGCGCGCGTAAGACCTGGTTAAGCCGGTGATCAGAACTCCATGAGAAGACCGGTCGCGGCTGGAGGCGCACGCAGGGCGCAAGGCGCTGATCCGCGACAACCTGGGCCGAACAGGTGAGGACTTGGCTCACCGAGGCTTACGGGACTGCAGCAACTTCAGCACCGTCAACGCCCGGTTCCCGCGCTCCTTGTCCTTCGCCAACACGGCGACCACGCCGGCGAGCAGGCGAAGGATCACATCCGGCCCATAGCGGAGTGTCAGCACCAGGACGACAAGAGAGACCGGGAGTGTCGTGAGGGCGGTCGTGAGCATGGACATAGGCGCAGTTCTCCCAGAGGTGAGAACGGCGCCTATGCACCAACCAGCTCCCCAGCTGCGGTCTCTTGTTGAGACGGAAGCCAGGGGCTGGAAAATGCACAGACATCGACGATGAGATGTCTCCCCCGCCCGCCCTGATCATGAACTTACTCAAGGGCTATCACGCTGTTACCCGCGCTCTGCGAGCGGGACACCTTCCGAGCGTCGACGTTCGCCCGCAGATCCTGGGACGGGTGTGAACGCTGAAGGCTAGGGCGTAAGCGGTGGCAGGACGCCGATCCCGCGCAGAACGCCCACCAGCAGGATGAGGGCGAAGCCGGTGAAGAGCGTCCAGATCCACAACTGCCGGTAGAGGCGGCTCAACCGCCGCACCTCACGCCCTTCGCGATCGTGGGCGCGCTTGTCGCGTAAGCGGGCGATCTGGGCGCGGCTCGTGACCTTCAGCCTGCTGCGGTCGATCTGTGGTCCCGGCATGATCCCATCATGGCAGGGCGGGGCGGCCCTGGGAACGGGCCGCCCCGCACGGGGTTCAGGAGCGGGCGGGCCAGTACTCGTCGCGCAGCAGGCGCTTGTAGAGCTTGCCCGTGGGGTGGCGGGGCAGTTCCTGGCGGAAGTCGATCGACTTCGGGCACTTGTAGTGGGCCAGGCGCTCGCGGCAGTACGCGATCAGCTCCGCCTCCAGCTCAGGCCCCGCCTCGTCCATGGAGACCGGCTCGACCACGGCCTTGACCTGCTCGCCCATCTCCTCGTCCGGCACGCCGAAGACGGCCACGTCGGCGACCTTGGGGTGCACCGACAGCACGTTCTCGGCCTCCTGCGGGTAGATGTTCACACCGCCGGAGATGATCATGTACGAGCGGCGGTCGGTGAGGTAGAGGAAGCCGTCCTCGTCGAGGTAGCCGATGTCGCCCAGGGTGGTCCAGCCGCGGCCCTTCGGGTCCTGCGCGGCGCGGGTCTTGTCCGGGTCGCCGTGATACTCGAAACGGCCGCCGTTCTCGAAGAAGATGGTGCCGTGCGTGCCCGCGGGCACGTCCTCGCCCTCCTCGTCGCAGATATGCACGACGCCGAGCAGGGAGCGGCCGACGGTGCCCTTGTGCTTGAGCCAGTCCTCGGGGCCGACGTAGAGGAAGCCGTTGCCCTCGGTGCCCGCGTAGTACTCGTGGATGACCGGCCCCCACCAGTCCATCATCTGCTCCTTGACGGGCACGGGGCAGGGCGCGGCGGCGTGGATGGCGTACTTGAGCGAGGACAGGTCGTACCGGGTCCAGGTCTCCTCGGGCAGCTTCAGCATCTTGATGAACATGGTCGGCACGAGCTGCGAGTGCGTGACCTTGTGGCGCTCCACCAGCGCGAGGTACTGCTCGGGGTCGAAGCGTTCCATGACCACGACCGTCGCGCCGAGACGCTGGAACGTCATGCAGTAGCGCAGCGGGGCGGCGTGGTAGAGGGGCGCCGGCGAGAGGTAGACGCTGTCGGCGGAGGGCGCGAACAGCGCCGAGATGAGCTGGAGCAGCATCCCGGGCTCTTCCAGGGGGCCGTGCGAGGCGGGCACCTTGACGCCCTTCGGGCGGCCGGTGGTGCCGGAGGAGTAGAGCATGTCGGCGCCGGTGCACTCGTCCTCGACCGGCGTCACCGGCTGCGCGGCGACGGCCTCCTCGTACGAGCCGAAGCCCTCGGCGACGCCGTCGATCATCAGGCGCAGCTCGACCTTGGGCGTCGCGTCGGTGATCGAGGCGGCCACGTCGGCCAGGTCCGCGCTGGAGATGAAGACCCGCGCGCCGCAGTTGTCCACGATGTACGCCAGCTCGTCGGTCTGCAGCCGGGAGCTGATGGGCGTGTAGTACAGGCCCGACCGGTGCGCCGCCCAGGCGACGGACAGGAAGAGCGGGTGGTTGGTGAGCATGAACGCGATGTGGTCGCCGGGCCGTAGCCCGGCGGCGCGGAACAGGTGCGCCAGCCGGTTCGACTCCTCGTCCAGTTCGCGGTAGGTGACGATCCGCCCGGAGCCCGCCATGACCACAGCGGGCTTGTCGGGGGTGACTGCTGCGATGGCTCCCGGATGCATGACCAGAACGATATTCGGTGGGCGGGCGGGCGCGCCAGCACGCGGACGCCGCCCGCCCGTCATCCTTCCCGGTCAACCCCGGGGGGACCTACTCGGCCGGGATGACCGAGCCCTCGTACTTCTGCTGGATGAACTCCTTGGTCTTCGGGTCCTGCAGCAGCTTGCCGAGGGTGACGAGGCCGGCGTCCTTCTCGTGGCCGGCCTGCACGACCAGGCCGTTGACGTACGGGTTGCCCTCGGTCTTCTCCAGCGCGAGCGCCTGCGAGGCGGGCTTGAGCCCGGCCTCGAGTGCGTAGTTGCCGTTGATCACGGCGGCGTCCACGTCGTCCAGCGAACGCGGGAGCTGCGCCGCCTCCAGCGCCTTGAACGTCAGGTTCTTGGGGTTGTCGGCGACGTCGCGCTCGGTGGCCGCGGTGCCGACGCCGTCCTTGAGCGTGACCACGCCGTTGTCGGCGAGCAGCTTGAGCGCGCGGCCGAGGTTGGTGGCGTCGTTGGGCAGGGCCACGGTGGCGCCGCTCGGCAGCGCGGACAGCTCGGTCACCTTCTTGGAGTAGAGGCCCAGCGGCTCCAGGTGCACGGGGGTGGCGAAGGCGAGCTTGGTGCCCTTGGAGGCGTTGAAGTCGTCCAGGTACGGCTTGTGCTGGAAGAAGTTCGCGGCGAGCTGCCCCTCGTCGAGCTGCACGTTCGGCTGCACGTAGTCGGTGAACTCGACGATCTCCAGCTTCAGCCCGGCGGCGGGGGCCAGGTTGTCCTTGACGAAGTTCAGGATCTCGGCGTGCGGCACGGGGGTCGCGCCCACCTTGAGCACGGTGTCGGCGGACTCGGCGGTCTTGCCGCCGGCCTCCGGCGCGGCGTCCGTCGCGGACTGCGACGTACCGCATGCGGCGAGCGACAACGACAGGGCGACGACGCCCAGGACACGGCGGATATTCATGATCTCTTCCTTACTTGTGCGATAGGCGCCGGGCGACCCAGTCGCCCAGGCTCTGCAGGAGTTGCACGATGACGATGAGCAGCACGACGGTGACGATCATCAGCAGCGTCTCGAAGCGCTGGTAGCCGTAGCGGACGGCGAGGTCGCCGAGCCCGCCGCCGCCGAGCGTGCCGGCCATGGCGGAGTAGCCGATGAGCGCGACGACGGTCACCGTCAGCCCGGCGACCAGGCCGGGCAGCGCCTCGGGCAGCAGGACCTTGCGCACGACGGTGGCCCGGCTCGCGCCCATGGCCTGGGCGGCCTGGACGACGTCCGTACCGACCTCGCGCAGCGCGGTCTCCACCAGCCGGGCGAAGAACGGCACCGCCCCGACGGTGAGTGGCACGACGAACGCGGCGGTCCCGATGGTGGTGCCGACGACCAGCCGGGTGAACGGGATGATCGCGATCATCAGCACGATGAACGGCAGCGACCGCCCGATGTTGACCACGAACCCGAGCACCGCCCTGAGCGCGGGCGCCGGCCGCAGCCCGCCCCGGTCGAGCACGACGAGCGCCACGCCGATCGGCAGCCCGAACAGCACGGTGAACAGCGTGGACCAGCCCACCATCTGGGCCGTCTCCACCGTCGCCGGCCACAGCAGCGGCAGCATCTCTTCCCAGGTCACGCGGCCTCCTCCACGATCAGCCCGGACGCGCGCAGGTACGCGAGCGCCGCCCCGGCGTCCGCGCCCTCCAGCGCGACGCGCAGCCGCCCGACCGAGTCGCCGGCCAGCTCCTCGATCGAGCCGCCCAGGATGCTGAGGTCCACGTCGAACTTGCGCACGACCTCCGACACCACCGGCCGGCCCGCCTGCCCGGCGAACGTCAGCGTCACGGAGCCGGCCGGCGCCGGCTCGGGCAGCGGGAAGATCTCCCTGGTCAGGCGGGATCCGGGGGTGCGGACGAGGTCGGCGATGGTCCCGGACTCCTCGACGCGCCCGCCGGTCATGATGGCGACGGAGTCGCAGACGCTCTTGACCACGTTCATCTCGTGGGTGATGAGCAGGATCGTCAGGCCCAGCTCGGCGTTGAGCCGCTTCAGCAGGGCGAGGATCTGCTGCGTGGTGGCCGGGTCGAGCGCGGAGGTGGCCTCGTCCGACAGCAGCACCGCCGGGTTGCCGGCGAGCGCGCGGGCGATGCCGACGCGCTGCTTCTGCCCGCCGGAGAGCTGGTACGGGCGGTGCCCGCCGCGGCCCTCCAGCCCGACCAGCTCCAGCAGCTCGCCGACGCGGCGCTCGCGCTCGGCCCTGGGCACGCCCATGATCTCCAGCGGGAACGCCACGTTGCCGGCGACGGTGCGCGAGGACAGCAGCGCGAAGTGCTGATGGATCATGCCGATGCGGCGGCGGGCCTGGTTGAGCTCGGCCTCGCGCAGCGCGGTCAGGTTCTGGCCGGCGACGGTGACGGTGCCCGCGTCGGGGCGTTCGAGCAGGTTGACGCAGCGCAGCAGCGTGCTCTTGCCCGCGCCGCTCTGGCCGAGCACGCCGAAGATCTCGCCTTCGCGCACGTCGAGGTCGACGCCGTCGAGCGCGACGACGTCGCCGTACTGCTTGCGCAGGCCGGAAGCCTGGATCACGGAAGAACTACCCCACGACTGAGGGCGGCCGGGGCCGCGGAGATGGACGACGACGGGCGGAGGAACCGGCCGGCGTCAGCGGGTGCCCGGAGGGAACGGCAGATGCGTCAGCCTGCGCAGCACGAACACGGGGGCGATCATGAGGACCTTCGGAAGGAGAACGGGCGGGCGGTCGGTCGGGGTCAGCGGGCCGGCATTCGTCCCATGCGCATGCGACAACACAGGGCCGCGCCGTGGGCGCCCTGGTTCTTCGCGCATGCCTCGTTCACGCCCGTGAGAACGGCCGGTGAGGAGCGCGTATTCCGGACCGCTCACGTGATTCACGTCACGCCGATCATATCGGTAGAGATGCATCGGTGGCGATGTAATATCCGACCATGAACATCGCGAGGATGCGCAGACTCGGACGGCGGCTGGTCGAGCTCGCCAAGGCCACGGAGAACGAGGCGGACGGGCCGGTGCTCACCCCCGGCGAGGAGGCCGTCTTCGTGGACGTGCTCCGCCATCCGGACAGCGCCGTGCGCGAGATCCAGGCCCGCACCGGCTTCGCGCAGAGCCATGTGTCGGCGTCCGTGGCGCGCATGCGCGAGCGCGGCGTCCTGGAGACCAGGCCGGACCCGGCCGACGGCCGGCGTACGCAGGTGCGGGTGGCCGACCGGACCGTGCACGCGCTGTTCCGTCGGGCGACCAGCCCGGTGGACGAGGTGGTCGGGGCCGCCCTTCGCGACCCCGCCGACACCGCGCGGGCCGTCGCGCTGCTGGCCGAGCTGGAGTCGTTGCTGATCACCGACGAGTCCCACGGCGCCGGCTGAAACCGGAACGCCCGCCGTCCCTCGTCGAGGGACGGCGGGCGTGGCCTGGGGCGGGGTCAGGCCGCGACGGTGGTGCCCACCTGGGCCGGCGTCAGCGCGATGTCCAGCACCTCGCGCACGTCGCTGACCGCGTGGATGGTCAGCTCACCGCGGACCTCCTCGGGCACGTCGTCCAGGTCCGGCTCGTTGCGGGCCGGGATCAGGACGGTGGTGATGCCCGCCCGGTGCGCGGCCAGCAGCTTCTGCTTGACGCCGCCGATCGGCAGGACCCGCCCGGTCAGCGAGATCTCACCGGTCATGGCCACGTCGCCGCGGACCTGCCGGCCGGACAGGAGCGAGGCCAGCGCGGTCGTCAGCGTCACACCCGCCGAGGGACCGTCCTTCGGAACGGCGCCCGCCGGGAAGTGCACGTGCACCGACCGGTCCTTCAGCGCGGTGACCGGCAGCTCCAGCTCCGCGCCGTGCGAGCGCAGGTAGGACAGCGCGATCCTGGCCGACTCCTTCATCACGTCGCCGAGCTGGCCGGTGAGCGTGAGCCCGGTCTCGCCGGTCTCCGGGTCGGCCAGCGACGCCTCCACGTAGAGCACGTCTCCCCCGGCCCCCGTGACGGCCAGGCCCGTGGCGACGCCCGGCACCGAGGTGCGCTGGGCGGCCTCCGGCAGCGAAGACTCCGGCACGAACCGCGGCCGGCCGAGGTATTCGACCAGGTCGGACTCGCCGACCGTGACCGGCAGCTCGTCCTTGGCGGCCACCTTGCGCAGCACCCGGCCGACCGCCCGCTCCAGCGAGCGTACGCCCGCCTCACGGGTGTACTCGGCGGCCAGCCTGCGCAGCGCGGCCTCCTCGACGACGACCTCCTCGGCGGTCAGCCCGGCCAGCTCCCGCTGCCTGGGCAGCAGGTGGTCGCGGGCGATGGCGACCTTCTCGTCCTCGGTGTAGCCGTCGAGGGTGACGACCTCCATGCGGTCGAGCAGCGGGCCGGGGATGGCCTCCAGGACGTTCGCCGTCGCCAGGAAGAGCACGTCGGACAGGTCGAGCTCGACCTCCAGGTAGTGGTCGCGGAAGGTGTGGTTCTGCGCCGGGTCGAGCACCTCCAGCAGCGCGGCCGTCGGGTCGCCGCGGTAGTCGGCGCCGACCTTGTCGACCTCGTCGAGCAGGACGACCGGGTTCATCGAGCCGGCCTCGCGGATGGCCCGGACCACGCGGCCGGGAAGCGCGCCGACGTACGTGCGGCGGTGGCCGCGGATCTCCGCCTCGTCGCGTACGCCGCCGAGCGCCACCCGGACGAACTTACGGCCCATCGCGCGGGCCACGGACTCGCCCAGCGAGGTCTTGCCGACCCCGGGAGGGCCCGCGAGAGCGAGAACGGCGCCGCTGCGGCGACCGCCGACGACGCCGAGGCCGCGCTCCTGGCGGCGCTTGCGCACGGCCAGGTGCTCGATGATGCGGTCCTTGACCTCCTTCAGCCCCGTGTGGTCGGCGTCGAGCACGGCCCGCGCGCCGGTGATGTCGTAGTTGTCCTCGGTGTGGACGTTCCACGGCATGTCGAGGACGGTGTCGAGCCAGGTGCGGATCCAGCCGGTCTCGGGCGACTGGTCGGGCGTGCGCTCAAGCTTGTCGACCTCCTTGAGCGCGGCCTCGCGTACCTTGTCGGGCAGGTCGGCGGCCTCGACGCGGGAGCGGTAGTCCTCCTCCTCGGTCTCGGCGTCGCCGTTGAGCTCCTTGAGCTCCTTGCGTACGGCGGCGAGCTGCTGGCGCAGCAGGAACTCCCGCTGCTGCTTCTCCATGCCCTCCTGGACGTCCTTGCGGATCGTCTCGGCGACGTCCAGCTCGGCGAGGTGGTCGCGGGACCACTCGATCAGCCTGGTCAGCCGGTCGGCGGGGTCGGCCGCCTCCAGCAGCTCGACCTTCTGCGCCGTGGACAGCCAAGGGGTGTAGCCGGAGCTGTCGGCGAGCACCGACGGGTCGTCGATCTGGTTGACCTGGTCGACCACCTGCCAGGCGCCGCGCTTCTGCAAGATCGTGGTGGCCAGGGCCTTGTACTCCTTGGCCAGCTCGTGCGCGCGCTCGCTCGCCGGGACGGCGTCGATCGTGTGCGCCTCCACCCAAAGGGCGGCGCCGGGACCGGTCGTGCCCGTGCCCACCCGGACGCGGTCGACGCCGCGGACGACCGCCGCGGGCTCGCCGCCGGGGAGCCGCCCGACCTGCTCCACCACGGCGCGGACGCCGGTGGCGCCGTAACGGCCGTCGATGCGGGGAACGAGGAGCACCCGCGGCTTGTTGCCACCGGATGCACGGGCCGCGTCGATCGCCGCGCGCACCTCGGAGTCGGACAGGTCCAGCGGGACCACCATGCCCGGCAGGACCACCTCGTCGTCCAGCGGCAGGACCGGGAGGGTCAAGCTCTCACTCATGCGAACTCCAAAGGGTTGAGTTATACCGACTCAATCAATCGGAGCCGACTGTTGTTCCCTTAGTTGGTGATGTTCGCTCAGGGCGATCGTAATTATGTAAGCGGTACCTGGGTTTGAGGAAGGATCAGACCTCGGGGGGACGCGGGCCGGGCGGCGGTGTCCGTAGCCTTGACCACGTGATCCACCGCTCCCGCCGCCCCCACACCTCCTCCCCGCCGCCACCAGCACGGACCTACGAGGCCCACGACGGCGACCAGGGGGCGGCGGACACGCGCGGGATGGACGAAGCCGGTGACCCCACGCCGACAGGAGAGAACTTCAGCAGCCGCACACCCACGCCTGGGGACCGTGGCGACCACGAGCCCCCGCCCGAGGAACCTGACCACCACGAGCCCGCCGACGGAGCCCCTGCACCCGGACCTGCGTCCGCCGCCAACCACGACCCTCGGGCGGCGACCCACGCCACCGGCGACCCCCAGGCTGCCGCCCACGCCACCCACACCCCTCAGGCTGCCGCCCACCACCCCCAGACGGCGGGCGGCGGAGCTCGGGCGGGGCGGCGGGCGGGGCCGTGGCGGTGGCGTGAGCTGGGGGCGGTGGCCCTGCAGCCGTTCGCGCTCGCCCTGTTCCGTGGCGACGCCGACCCCCCGCCCCGATCGCGCCGCCTGTCGATCCCCGTGCCACGCGGGCTCCGGGTGCTGATCCCGGCCGAACGGCTCAGCCTGGTCCGGACGGCCGAGCTCCTGATGGCCGTCATCCTCTTCCTCACGACCCAGAACATGGCGAGGGACTGGACGATGCAGGCCGCCGCGAGCGGCCGGATGTGGGTGCCGCTCCCGGAGACGTTCGCGTTGCTCTGCGGCGTCGCGGCCTCGCTGCCGGTGGCGCTGCGCGACCGGTGGCCGCTCGCGGCCTGGCGTACGGCCTTCGTGCTGCTGCCGATCTCCCTGTGGACGAGCCTGCATGGCAGCGAACCGCCCTACCCGGCGACCACCGTGCTGTCGTATCTGCTGGTGCTCTACTCCGTCGCCGTGCGCTGCGACCGCCGGATCACCCTGGCCGTGTGGGTCCTCACCGTCCTGACCGCGTGGATCGTGCACCCCAACTCGATGGCCATCGTCACGGTCGTGGCGGCCGTGATCGTGCTGTTCGGCTACAACGTACGGGTGCGGCGCACCGCGACGTCCCGGCTGGCCGAGGAGGAGCGGCGCAGCCGGCTCGCGGAGGACGCGCAGGCGGTGCTGGAGGAGCGCGCCCGCATCGCCCGCGAGCTGCACGACGTGGTCGCCCACCACATGTCGGTGATCGCGATCCAGGCCGAGGCGGTGCCGATCAGGGCGGCCGGTGACCCGGTGCAGCTGGAGGCGGGCCTGGCGGAGATCCGCAACCTGTCGCTCGAGGCCATCGCGGAGCTGCGGCAGGTGCTGGGGGTGCTGCGCGACCAGGACGGCCGCACCGAGACGACGCCGCAGCCGGGCCTCGACCGGGTGGACGAGCTGGTGGCCAACGCCCGCTCCGCAGGGCTGGCGGTGCTGGTCAAGCGGTCCGGGTCGCTGGACGGACTGGGGCCGGCCGTGGAGCTGTCGGCGTACCGGATCGTGCAGGAGTCGCTGAGCAACGCCATGCGGCACGCGCCCGGAGCGGCCGTGGGCGTGGAGCTGGTTCGCGAGGGTGACGAGCTACGGCTCCGCGTGGCCAACAGCCGGGGCACTGGCGACGGCGGGCCGCCAGGGGCCGGTCAAGGGCTGGTGGGCATGCGGGAGCGAGCGTCGCTGCTGAACGGCACGCTGGCGGCGGGCCCGACGCCGAGTGGCGGCTTCGAGGTGGCGGCGACCCTGCCGATCACCGCCGCGAGGACCGGCACGAACGAGGCGGACGACAGGTGAGCAGAAGCGAAGCCCGGCGATCGGGGCCCAGCGACGGACCTGGCGACCGGGAGAATGGTGTCCGGAGCCGGGGAACGAAGCCGGTGCCAGGAGAAGACGGCCAGCGGGCAGACGGGCAAGGACGGTCTCAGGCGGACAAGAACGGTCAGCGGGCAGGCGGAAAGGCCGGCGGGCCGGCGGGCAAGGGCAGTCAGCGGGCGGGCAGGGAAGGCCGACGGGCCGGCAGGGAAGGCCGACGGGCGGGCAAGAAAGACCGGCGGGCAGGCGGGGAAGGAATGACCGGTGAGTGGGCGGGAGAGGGGTGACGGGTGATCCGGGTTTTGATCGCTGACGACCAGGGGATGGTGCGCACCGGGTTCACGGTGTTCCTGAGCGCGCAGCCGGACATCCAGGTCGTGGGCGAGGCGGCCGACGGCCGGGAGGCGGTCCGGCGGGCGGCGGAGCTGGCCCCCGACGTGGTGCTCATGGACGTCCGCATGCCGGTCATGAACGGCCTGGAGGCCACCAGGGAGCTGCTGGCCGGCGGCGGCAGGTCGCCGAAGGTGCTGATCCTGACGACGTTCGACCTCGATGACTACGTCTACGAGGCATTGCGCGCCGGAGCCAGCGGCTTCCTGCTGAAGGACGCCTCGGCGGCGCAGCTCGCCGAGGCGGTGCGGGTGGTGGCGGCCGGGGACGCGCTGCTGGCTCCGCAGGTCACCCGTCGGCTGATCCACGAGTTCGCCCGGCTGGGCGTGCCCCGGCCGGCGGCGGCGGGCCGGCGGCTGGCCGAGCTGACCGAGCGCGAGACCGAGGTGCTGACGCTCGTCGCGCAGGCGCTGTCCAACCAGGAGATCGCCGACAAGCTGTTCGTGGCCGAGCAGACGGTCAAGACGCACGTCGGGCGGGTGCTGATGAAGCTCGGGCTGCGCGACCGGGCCCAGGCCATCGTCTGGGCCTACGAGAACGGCCTGGTCCGCCCCGGGGAATGACCGCCCCGGCAGGGCGACCGGGGATGCAGGCGGAGGGTGCGCCGGGAGGCCGGAGATCGTACCCCCGCAGATACTTGCGGACGTGAGTGTCGTGCTCCTTGCGCAGATAACGGGCCGAGACGCTTTTGAGGGAGTTGACCAGGACGCTCAGGGCAACCTTGGGTGGAGTTCGCCAGCAGGTGGACGTGGTCGTCCTCGCCGTTGAACTCGGCCAGGACGACCTCGAAGCTCGCGCAGACGTCCCGCATGATCTCCTCGCAGCGGGTCAGCATCGGCGCGGTGAACAGGCCCCGCCGGTATCCGGTCACGAACACGAGGTGGACACTGAGTTCGTGAACGCAATGCCGTCCCCTGCGTAAATCAAGGGTTGGTCCGTGACACCGAACGATACGATCGCCGGCGTGGAGGGGGAGAAGCGGGCCCGGGCGCACGTGGCGCGGCTGGCCCTGAACCGGGCGCAGAGTGCCGCCCTGGACGGTCAGGCGCACCTGCTCCGCCTCAACAGCGAGTTCGCGGCCTACGTCCCGCCGCACCGCCGGCGGCCGGACATCCAGCTCCGCGAGACCGGCGACCCCGACTATTTCCCGCCCGGCGCCAAGCACCGCTACACCCGCGGCTGACCGGTCCACCCGTGCACCCTGGCCGTCGCCGCGATCAACAAGTCCGTCGTGGGGAGCGGGCGGACGGCGTTCATGCGGTCACCGAACTGGCGGTGGAGAGTGTGCAGCCGGCGTACAGCGGAGGTCGCGACGACTCGCACGCACGTCAGTGGGTACAGGAGGAGAGAACCAGGGCTTTGATGACACGGTGTCATCAAAGGGTTGACGTGCCCTCCCAGTGTTTGTGACACTTCGTCATGAAAGTACCGTGCGATTGAGGTGGGCCGTGACGACGTCGTTCTCCGAGACCTTGAGGAACGCCACCTGGGGCGACCACCAGTCCGCCGAGGCCGAAGGCTACCTGACCGAGCTCATGGCAGGGCGCCTGACCGAGCACGAGTACGGCGAGATGGTGGCCCAGCACTACTTCGCGTACGTGGCCCTCGACGGCGTCTCCCGCGACCTGGCCGACCATCCCGTCGCCGGCGCCTTCGTCTTCCCCGAGCTGTACCGCGAGCCGGCGCTCGAACGCGACCTGGCGACCATCTACGGCCCGTCGTGGCGCGACCGCGTCACCCCTTCCAGGTCCACGACCGCGCTGGTCGACCGGATCCGCAAGGTGGCCGACTGGCCGTGCGGCTACATCGCCCACCACTACACCCGCTACCTCGGCGACCTGTCCGGCGGCCAGTTCATCCGGATGGAGCTGCAGAAGATCTACGGCTACGACCGGGGCGGCGGCGTCGACTTCTACTTCTTCGACGAGCTGGGCAGCCTGCCCCGCTTCAAGAACGACTACCGCTCCCGCCTGGACGCCCTCGACCTGGACGAGCGCGAGCGTCAGCGGATGATCCGCGAGGTGCGGCTGGCGTACCGGCTGAACGCGGACGTCCTCACCGAGCTGCTCGACGTCGTCAGGACCGCCGCCTGACCTCCCGTCGGTACGGGTCCCGCAGCGGCGTGACGCGCTCGGCGAACTCCTCCTTGAGCCGCGCCAGCCTGGGGCCCGCCGTGTAGTGGCGGCCCTTCGTCTCGCCGTACGGCTGGAGCCAGCGCTTCGCGGTGAGGTCGCGCAGGTCGCGGGCGGCCTGGCCCTGGCTGAGGTCCTCGTCGGCCTGGTAGCGGCTGCGGCGCACCCGGCGGCTGACGAACGCCTCGTACAGGGCGGACACGCAGCGCGTGTTGAGACCGTCGCGGTCCACCTCGCCTTCGAGCAGCGTCCACACCTCGCCCGCCTCGGCGAGGCGCTGGCGTACGCGCTGGGCCTGCAGATGGTGGGCGCGCAGGCAGAAGCGCACCCACGCCAGCGTGTCGCCGTGCGGCTGCCAGCGCCGGCCGCCGACCGCAGCCAGCACGTCGTAATAGTCGACGGTGACCCGATGCTGCCCCAGCCACTCCTCGATCGAGGAGAACTCCGGCGTCGTGATCTGCTCGCGGCCCAGGACGAGGGTCTGCAGGGCGCGCGACATGCGGCCGTTCCCGTCACGCCAGGGGTGGATCTTGACGAGGTTGAGGTGGGCCATCGCGGCCCGGACGTAGCTCGGCAGGTCCAGGCCGCCGTCGTTGAGCCAGCCGATCAGCTCGTCGAGGAGGTCGGGAACGAGGGCGGCTTCAGGGCCCTCGTACACGACCTCGCGGGAAAGGGAGTCCCGGATGTAGATGGGACCGGGGCGTACCAGTCCGGGGGTCTTGTGGCGGTGATGGCCGATCATCATGAAGTTGAGCGCGTTGAGCACGCCGAGGTCGTAGCGGAAGAACGGGGCCTTCGACAGGAGCGCGATGTAGGTGAGCGCCTGCTGGTAGCCGCCGATCTCCTTGGCCACGGCGTCGGAGGCGTCCAGCGGCTCCTCGCCGGCCATGATCGACTGGATGTCCTCCACGCTCGCCTGGTAGCCCTCTATGGAGTTCGAACCCTGGATGGCGCGGGCCTGGAGGTGGCGCCGCAACTGGCCGTCCCATCGGTGCGTCTCGGCGAGACGGTACCTCAGGTCCTGCCGCATGTCCTCGATCTCGTCGAGTACCTCCACGTCCGCCGCTTCAAGGACGGGTGTGCCGTACAGCATGGAGCAATGAAAACATGAACTAATCATCTGCTCAAACGCATGGATGATTTGCGCATTTTGTCACCGGGGCGTCGGGCAAGAGCATCCGCGACAAGGGTGGTGCGGGCCTACCATGGGCCTATGCCCAGGATCTCGGCCGCCACCATCGGTGAGCATCGTGCTCAGACGCGCGACCGCATCCTCCAGGCCGTCTCGCGCCTGTCGAGGACGCAGGGCATCGACGCGATCTCCATGACCGACGTGGCGAGCGAGGCCGGCATCACCCGCACCGTGCTCTACAACTACTTCCCGGACAAGGCGGCGCTGCTGCTGGCGTTCACCGAGCGGGTGACGCGCTACTTCATCGACAGCTACGAGCGTGAGCTGCCCGGCGACGCCTCGCCGGCCGAGCGACTGCGGGCGTTCGTACGGCTGCAGTTGGAGGGCCTGCTGGCGCATCCGCACCCGGGGGCGGCCGATCTCGGCGCGGCGCTCGGGCCGGACGCCTACCAGCAGCTCGCCGAGCACGTCGCGCCCATGCAGCGGGTGCTGGCCGGCATCCTGGAGAGCGGGGCCGCCGCGGGCGACTTCCGGGTGGTGGACGTCGCGGCGACGGCGCGGATGATCCTGGCGGTGATCGGTGCCGAGCGGGTGCCGCTGATCAGCGGGAGCGTCACCGTCGAGGCGGCGGCGGCACTGGTGTCCGAGTTCGTCCTGCGGGCGCTGGGCAGTCCGGCGGACCCTGGCATCCCTGACAGTCCGGTGGAGCGGTGAGCGGTCCGTCTCAGGTCGGGGAGCATCTGGAGCTGAAGTCCGCGCGCGGCCGGTGGGTGCTGCTCGCGACCGTGCTCGGCTCCGGGCTGGCCCTGCTGGACAGCACGATCGTCAACGTCGCGCTGCCGTTCCTGGGGCGCGAGCTGAACGCGGGCATGGCCGGGCTGCAGTGGACGGTCAACGCCTACACGCTGACGCTGGCCGGGCTGATCCTGCTGGGCGGCTCGCTCGGCGACCGCTACGGCCGGCGCAGGGTCTTCGTCATCGGCACGATCTGGTTCGCGATCGCGTCGGCGCTGTGCGGGCTGTCGCCGAACATCGAGTTCCTGGTCGCCGCCCGCGCGCTCCAGGGCATCGGCGGGGCGCTGCTGACGCCGGGCGCGCTGGCGATCATCCAGGCGTCGTTCGCCCGCGCGGACCGGCCGCGGGCGGTCGGGGCGTGGTCGGGGCTCGGCGGCGTGGCCAGCGCGGCCGGGCCGCTGCTCGGCGGCTGGCTGGTGCAGAGCGCCGGATGGCGGTGGGCGTTCCTGGTCAATCTGCCGTTCGCGCTGCTGGTCGTCGTGGTGGCGGTGCGGCACGTGCCGGAGTCCAGGGACGAGCAGGCGGCCGGGCGGTTCGACGTGCTGGGCGCGGCGCTGGCGGCGCTGGCGCTGGCCGGGATCACGTACGGGCTGATCCAGGGGGGCGCGCCGCTGCCGCTGACCGTGGGGCTGCTGCTGGCGGCGGCGTTCGTGGTGGTCGAGGTGCGCCGGTCGCCGGAGGCGCTGGTGCCGGTGGGGCTGTTCAGGAACCACGTGTTCACGGCGGTCAACGTCGTGACGCTCGTCATGTACGCCGCCATGGGCGTGGCGTTCTTCCTGCTGGTCGTGCAGTTGCAGGTGGTGTCGGGGTTCTCGCCGATCGCGGCGGGCCTGGCGATGCTGCCGACGACGATCCTCATGCTGCTGCTGTCGGCCAAGGCCGGGGACGTCGCCAAGCGTTACGGCCCCCGCTGGCCGATGACGATCGGCATCCTGCTGGCGGGGGCCGGGTTCGTGGCGATGAGCACGATCGGGTTCGGGGCGTCGTACCCGCTGCGGGTGCTGCCGGCGGTGACGTTGTTCGGGCTCGGGCTGTCGGCGGCGGTCGCGCCGCTGACCGCGACCGTGCTGGCCACGGTGGACGAGCGCTACGCGGGCACCGCCAGCGGCGTCAACAACGCGGTGGCCCGCACCGGGGGCCTGCTGGCGGTGGCCGCCGTGCCGCCCCTGGTGGGGCTGGTGGGCGAGGCGTTCCAGAACCCGCCGGTGTTCGACGCCGGGTTCAGGGCCGCGATGCTGGTCAGCGCCGCGATGATGGCGGTGGCGGCGCTGGTCACGTTCGTGACCATCCGGACGAACGTGCTCGCCCCCGAATGATCAGAACGTGAAGGGCTGGCTGCGGACGCTGTTGTCGAAGTTGGACAGCAGCAGCTCCGGCTCGCCGGTCGCGCGCAGGTCGGGCAGGCGGGTCAGCAGCTCGCGGTACATCGTGCGGATCTCCTGACGGGCGAGGTTGGCGCCGAGGCAGAAGTGCGGCCCGGGCCCGCCGAAGCCGACGTGCGGCTTGGTCTCGCGGGTGATGTCGAAGGTGTCCGGGTTGGGGAAGACGCTCTCGTCGCGGTTGGCGGAGCCGTAGAAGAGCACGACCTTGTCGCCCTTCTTCAGCTCCAGCCCGCGCAGGGAGTAGTCCTCGGTGACCGTGCGGCGGAACTGCATGATCGGCGAGACGTAGCGGACCATCTCCTCGATGGTGTTGCCGATGTGCTTGTCGAAGTCGCTCATCAGCAGCTCGCGCTGCGCCGGGTTGTCGGTGAGGATCTTCAGGCCGTGGGCCATGGTGTTGCGCGCGGTCTCGTTGCCCGCCACCAGCAGCAGCGAGAAGAACGAGCCGAGCTCCTTGTCGGTCAGCTTCTCGCCGTCGACGTTGGCGGTGACCAGCAGCGAGACGAGGTCGCCCTTGGGGTCGGCGGCGCGCTCGTGGCCGAGCTTGATGACCATGCGCTGGAGCGCGAGCAGGGCCAGCATGTTCTGGCCGGCCATCTGGACGCTGCGGGCCAGGCTGGGCCGCACGCCGGTGTAGGCGGTGGAGATGTCGACGTGCTGGTGCACCTTGTCCCGCAGCTCCTGCGGGATGTCCAGCATGTCGCAGATGACGTGGATCGGCAGGCGGGCGGCGACCTGCGACACGAAGTCGCGGGGCCCCTCGCTGACGACGTCGTCCACGATGCGGGCGCAGGCGGCCTCGATGTCGCTCTGCAGGCCGACCAGCATCTTGGGGCTGAACGAACGCGTCACGATGCGGCGCAGCCGGGCGTGGCGGGGGTCGTCCATGTTGACCATCGACTCGCCGAACACCTGCTTGATCCAGCCGGGCGGCTCGGGGTTGGTGACCGCGGGCTCGCTGGAGAAGATCTTGGCGTTGCGGCTGGCCTCGACCACGTCCGCGTGCCGGACGAGGGCGTAGAAGCCTTTGCCCGAGCGCAGGAGGGGCACTTTCTTCTCCGGGAAGAACACCGGATGCTCCAGCTGACGGAGCCGGGCGAAAGCCTCGTGCCGCTCTTTCAGCGGTCTGCGCCAGAAGTCCAAGTCCGCGAGGTCGATGTCCACGCGACTATCCTGGCACGTTCCCACCGCGTTAAGACCGAGTTCGTGCCGGGAGGACATGACTGGTCGTATGAACGCGCTGCTCGCCGTCCTCCTGGCGCTTCCGCTCGCCTCCGGCACGGCTCCCGCCGCCCGCTCGTGCGGCGGCCACCCGCTCGACTTCGACGGCGACGGCCGTCCCGACCTCGCCGTCGCCGCCCCCTACGACCGCGACCGGGCCGGCTCGGTGGCCGTGCTGTACGGCTCCGGCACCAAGGTCACCCTCACCCAGGGCGACGGGGCCGAGCCGGGCGACTCGTTCGGCTCGGCGCTGGCCGTCGGCGACTTCGACGGCGACGGATGCGCGGACCTGGCCGTCGGCGTGTCGGAGGAGTTCGTGGGCGAACGGGTGCCCGGCGGCGACGGCAACGGGGTCGTACAGCTCTTCCGCGGCTCCCCCGACGGCCTGGTCAAGGGCGAGGAGCTGGCCCTGCCCGAGCCGTCCAGCGACCGGTTCGGGGCCGCGCTCGCCGCCGGGGACCTCGACGGGGACGGCAAGGACGAGCTGGTCGTCGGCGCGCCCAGCCACCGCTCGGGCGGCGCGGTGGCCGTGTACGGGCTGAAGGGCCGCGAGCCGTACGTGATCACTCAGCGGACGAAGTGGGTACGGCAGGCCGCGCAGGTCACCGACCAGTGGGGCGCCGCCCTCGCCACCGGCGACTTCGACGGCGACGGC
>NZ_FOHX01000007.1:0-49830 GCF_900111685.1 Nonomuraea wenchangensis | reverse complement strand
CTCGCCACCGGCGACTTCGACGGCGACGGCCGCGACGACCTCGCCATCGGCGTGCCCGGCGAGGGACTGAGCGCGAACCAGCGGGCCATGGACTACGGCGACGGCACGGTGGACGTCCTCTACGGCTCGCGCGGCGGCCTCAGCACCGCCCGCGCCGAAGCCTGGTCGCAGAACACCCTGGAGGGCCGGCCCCGCTACTACGACCGGTTCGGCTCGGCGCTGGCCGCCGGCGACTTCAACGGCGACGGCCGCGACGACCTCGCCATCGGCGTGCCCGGCGAGCGCGCGGTGCAGGTGCTGGCCGGCAGCGCCGGCGGCGGGCTGACCCGCAAGGGCAACCTGCTGATCAAGGGCGAGGGAAGCGACTTCGGCGCCGCGCTGGCGGCCCTGCCCAGGGGCGGGCGGTTCCGGACGTTGGAACGCGGCGAGGCGTGGGAGCAGCGGGGCGGGTCGCCGCAAGGGCTCGTGGTGGCCGCCCCCGGCCAGGGCCTGGTCCTGTACGTGCCCGGCTCGCGCGCGCCGGGCCTGCGGCTGGGCCGGGTCCGCGAGATCGCCAAAGGCACCGGCCTGTACGGCTACGCCCTCGGCTGAGCCGGGCGTTCCCCCGGCCGGTGCAGTGGCAGGATCACCCGGAACAGCGCCCCCTTGCCCGGCTCGCTCTCCGCCACGATCACCCCGCCGTGCGCCTCCACCAGCGTCGCCGCGATCGACAGCCCGAGCCCCGACCCGCCCGTGCTGCGCGCCGGGTCGGCCCGGTAGAACCGCTCGAACACCCGCTCGGCCACCTCCGGCCCGAACCCCGGCCCTTCGTCGGCCACCTCGACCACGGCCCGGTCGCCGTCCACGCCCACCCGCACCTGGAACGGCGTGCCGGCGGGCGTGTGGGCGAGCGCGTTGCCGACCAGGTTGCCCAGCACCTGCGACAAGCGCGGCTCGTCGCCGGTCACCAGCACCTCGCCGTCGCCGTCGAAGAGGCGTACGAGCTCGATGCGCCGGTCGGGGGCCAGCGTCTGCGCGTCGATCACCGCCGTGGCGGCCAGGCTGAGCAGGTCCACCGGCCGGGTGGACAGGGCGCGCCGCTGGTCCAGCCGGGCCAGCAGCAGCATGTCCTCCACCAGCAGGCCCATGCGGGCCGCCTGCCCCTCGATGCGGCCGAGGAGCCGGACGGCCTCGTCCAGGTCCTTCTCCTCCCCCAGCCGGTACAGCTCGGCGAACCCCCTGATCGAGGTGAGCGGCGTGCGCAGCTCGTGCGAGGCGTCGGCCATGAAGCGGCGCATCAGCTCCTCGGAGCGGCGGGCCGCGGTGGCGGAGCGGCGGGCCGAGTCGGCGGCCTCCTCGCGCTCGCGCACGGCGTCCTCGATGCGGGCGAGCATGGTGTTGAGCGAGCGGCCGAGCTTGCCGACCTCGGTCGTGCCGGACCAGAGGGGGACGCGGCGCGACAGGTCGCCGCCCGCGATGTCGTTGGCGGTGCGGGAGATCTCCTGGAGGGGGCGCAGGCTGCGGCGTACCAGCCAGTGGCAGGCGAAGCCGAGCACGGCCACCGTGCAGCCGCCGCCCACCGCGACGATGAGGCCGAGCTGGGAGACGGTGTCGTCAACGTCGCCCAGGTTGATGGCGATCACCCGGCTCTCGTCGTCGCGGCCCGGCACGGCGACGACCCGCCAGGTGGGCCCGGCGGGATCGGCGGACTCGACGGTGAAGGGCCGGCCCCCCAGCTCGGCCACGTCGGCGGCGGCCAGGCGGGGCAGGCTCGGCGTGTGGGCGGCGGTGGACTCGCTGAGCGTACGGAGCGGCGCGCCGCGCGCGTCCAGCACCACCACGTGGAACAGGCCGAGGAAACGTTGCGGCCGGGTGCCCACGGGCCGCGGCTCGGGCGACGGGAGCACGTCACGCGGGGCGGCCGCGGCGTGCAACTGCTGGTCCACCCGCTCCACGAGGTAGCCGCGCAGCAGCCGCACGGCGAACAGGCCGGTCAGCGTGATCGCCAGGGTGACCAGCAGCAGGGTCGCCGACACCAGCCGGAGCCACAGCGGCGTCCTGGCCAGGTGTTTGCGGAGCCTGCCCGGCATCGCGTTCACAGACCGCGCGGCGGGCGCAGGATGTAGCCGACGCCGCGCAGGGTGTGCAGGTACTTGTGCTCGCCGGTGTCGACCTTGCGGCGCAGGTAGGAGACGTACGACTCGACGAGGCCGACGTCGGTGCGCCAGTCGCCGTTCCAGACGTGGTCGAGGATCTGCGTCTTCGACAGCACCCGGCCCACGTTGAGCATGAAGTACCGCAGCAGCCGGAACTCCGTCGGCGACAGCTTCACCGGCAGGCCGTCGCGCCACACCTCGTGCGTCTCCTCGTCCAGCTCCAGGTCGGCGACGCGCAGCCGGTTGGGCGGCGGGGTGCCACGCCGGGTGCGCCGCAGCACGGCCCGGATGCGCGCGATGGTCTCCTCCAGGCTGAACGGCTTGGTCACGTAGTCCTCGCCGAGGCCGAGCCCCGCGATGCGGTCCTCCGAGGTGTCCTTGGCGGTCACGAACAGGACGGGGACCCGCCGGCCGCGCGAGCGCAGCCGACTCGCGACCGTCATGCCGTCGAGGTCGGGCAGCATGATGTCGAGCATCACCAGGTCGGGGCTGCTCTCCTCGGCCACCCGCAGCGCCTCCCGGCCGTCGGCCGCGGTCAGCACCTCGAACCCGGCCATGCGCAGGCTCGCCGAGAACAGCTCCCTGATGTTGGGCTCGTCGTCGACCACCAGCAGCCTGGCCTCGGGCTCGGGGCTCATCGCGGGCCGCCTCCCGGGAACTGCCGGCCGCCCTGGGTGATGGCGGAGGCCGTGACCGAGCCGTCGGCGCCCTGCTCGCCGCGTACGGTGACGTCGCTCCCCTGCTCCAGGTCGGTGACCTTGCCGGGCTTGGAGATCTGGACCGTGGTCTGGTCGGTGGTGGTGACGGTGACCGTCTTGCCGTCCGCGGTCTTGATGTAGACCTTGCCGTCCTCGACCTTCTCGACGGTGCCGAACGTGCCGCCGCCCATGCGCTGGCCGCCACCGGGGAAGCCGCCGTTCCGCTGCTGGCCGTAGCCGGGAGGGCCGCCGCCCTGCTGCTGGCCGGTGCCGCCCGCCTGGCGCTGCCCGCCGGCCGCGGCGGACGCGTCGCCGCCGCCGCCGAAGAGCTTGCCCGCCTGGATGCCGATGAGGATCCCGGCCACCAGCACCACGCCGGCGGCCAGTGCCAGCGTGACCTTCGACCTGCCCTGACGCGGCTCGGCGGCGAGCTCCTCCCCCAGGTCGTCGGGGAACGGCGAGGAGTCGAGCTTCGACATGTGACTCTCCTTATTCGTGGCGCAGGGCCTGGATCGGCCGGAGCTTGGCCGCCCGGTTTGCCGGATAACTGCCGAAGAACAGCCCGATGCCCACCGACACGCCCAGGGCCAGCGCCACCGACGACGGCACGAGGACCGGCTCGATGCCGGCGATCGTGAACCTGGTGCCGACGAAGGCCACCAGCACGCCCGACAACCCGCCCACCAGGCTCAGCAGCGTGGCCTCCACCAGGAACTGGCCCAGGATCGCGCCGCGCGGCGCGCCGATCGCCTTGCGGATGCCGATCTCGCGGGTGCGCTCGGTGACCGTCACCAGCATGATGTTGGTGATGCCGATGCCGCCCACCAGCAGCGAGATCGCGGCGACCGCGCCGAGCAGCACGGTGAAGGTGCCGGTCGCCTCACTGACGGTCTCCTGCAACGTGGCCTGGTTGAGTATGCGGTAGTCGGGGTTGTTGCCGGTGATGCCATGTCGTTGGTTGAGGATAGCGGTGACCTCCGACTGCGCCGCCGTGGTGGTGCCGGCGCCGGTCGCCTGGACGACGATCTGGCCGAGCGAGCCGAACCCGCTCAGGCTCTGCTGCACGGCCGGCAGCGGCGCGATCGCGACGTCGTCGGCGTCCTGCATGCCGGCGGACCCGGCCTCCTTGAGCACCCCCACCACCGTGAACGGCACCCCGGACACACTGACCTGCCTGCCGATCGGGTCCACCGTGCCGAACAGCTCCTCGACCACGGTCCGGCCGAGCACCACGACCTTCCGCGCGGCCAGCACGTCGTCGTTGAAGAAGTACGTGCCCTGGGCGACGGGCTTGTTCATCGCCTCGAAGTAGCTGGGGTAGGTGCCGACGAACTGGGCGATCGCGTGGCTGGCCGGCCCGTACGAGGCCGTGGCCGAGGAGGCGTTCACGACGGGCGAGACGCTCTTGACCGACGGCGCGAGCGTCCGGTCGGTCAGCGCCTTAGCGTCGGCCAGGCTGAGCTGCCTGGCCTGGGTACGCGGCCCGGTGTTGCCGCCCCCGCCCGTCGCGCCACGGAAACCGCCACCCCCGCCGCCGCCGCCACCCCCGCCCGAGAACGACGGGGAGATCGTGAGGGTGTTCGCGCCGAGGCGCTGGATGTTCTGCTGGATCGAGCGGGAGGAGCCCTCGCCGACCGCGACCAGCAGGATGACCGCCGCCACGCCGATGAGGATGCCGAGCGTGGTCAGCGAGCTGCGCATCTTGTTGGCCAGCAGGCCGCGCAGCGCGAAGCGGAGGATCTCGAGCTGGTTCATCCGGCGGCCGTCCTCGGGGGCGGGCCGTCCACCGGCGCCTGCCTGCGGTCCTCGACGATCTCGCCGTCCACCAGGCGGACCACCCGTTTGGCGTGCGCGGCGACGTCGTCCTCGTGCGTGATGCAGACGATCGTGCGGCCGGACTCGCTGAGCCGGTCCAGGATCTGGAGCACGTCGTGCGTGGAGGCGGTGTCCAGGTTGCCGGTCGGCTCGTCGGCCAGCAGCAGGGCCGGCGCGGTGACCAGCGCCCGCGCCACGGCGACACGCTGCTGCTGGCCGCCGGAGAGCTGGTTCGGCTCGTGGTGCACGCGGTCGCTAAGGCCGACCTGCTCCAGCGCGGCCAGCGCGCGGGCGCGCCGCTCGGCCTGGGGGACGCCGCCGTACACGAGCGGCAGCTCGACATTGGCCAGCGCGCTCATGCGCGGGATCAGGTTGAAGGACTGGAAGACGAACCCGACCCGCCGGTTGCGCAGGATCGCGAGCTGCCGCTCGTCCAGGCGGCCCACGTCGGCGCCGTCGATCAGGTACGTCCCCGAGGTCGGCACGTCCAGGCAGCCGAGGATGTTCATGAGCGTGGACTTGCCGGAGCCCGAGGCGCCCATGATCGCCACGTAGTCGCCCTGCTGGACGTCCAGGCTGACGCCGCGCAGGGCGCGGACCCTGGCGTCGCCCTCGCCGTACTCCTTGACCAGGTCCCGTACCCGGAGGACCGGCGTCGGCTCCACGACGCGCAGCCCGGCGGTCATCGCCCGCCTCCCGGCATGCCGCCACCGCCGGGGAAGCCGCCGCCGAAGCGGCCGTTGCCGCCCTGCGTGGTGCCGGTCGAGACGGCCGGGGGCACGATCTGGTCGCCCTCCGAGACGCCGGACCTGATCTCGGTCAAGGTCGTGCCCCGCACGCCGACCTCCACCGGGGTCCGGGTCTGGCGGCCCTGCTGGAGCACGGTGACGGTGGTCTGGCCGCCGCTGGTGGAGATCGCCGTGGACGGGACGGCGACGACGTTCTCCGCGCGGCCGGTGACGACCTCGACGGTGGCGGTCTGCCCCAGCCGGACCGCGTCGGGCACCTCCGTGAACGTCACCGTGACCGGGTACTGGACGACGTTGTTGCTGGTGGTGGCGACCGGCTCGATCTGGCTGACCTTGCCGGTGGCGCTCACGCCGGGCAGCGCGTCGAACGTGACCGTGGCGCTCTGGCCCTTCTTCAGCTTGCCGACGTCGGACTCGGTGAAGGTGCCGACGAGCTGCAGCTTGGCGGTGTCGGCGAGCTCCACGAAACCGGAGCCGGACGTGGAGCCTGACGTGGAGGTGGAGCCGCTGGTGCCCTGTCCTCCACTGCTCTGTCCTCCGTTGCTCTGGCCGACCGAGCCGTTGACGGCCGTGACGGTGCCGCCGAAGGGGGCCTTCAGCACGGTGGCGGCGACCGTCCGTTGCGCCTCGCGGTACGAGTTGCGGGCCTTGACGTAGGCGGCGTAGAGCTGCGCCGTGTCCGTGCCGTCGGCGAGGGCGCTGTCGTAGGAGGCCTTGGCCGCCGACAGGTTCTCCCGGGCGGCGGCGTCGTCCAGCCGGGCCAGGATCTGGCCCTTGCTCACCTTGTCCCCGGCCTTGACGTAGATCTTCTCGACCGTGCCCGACGTGCCGAAGGACAGGGCGCGGAACCTGGAGCTCTCGACCGCGCCCGTGGCGGACACGGCGGCCACGACCGTTCCGCGGCTCGCCGTCACCGTCCGGACGGCGCTCTCGCTCGCCGCCTCCTCCGTACCGAGCTGGGAGTAGGCGAACGCGGCCCCGCCCAGCAGGAGCACCGCCAGCGCTCCGTTGGTCATCAGCGCTCCGCGGCTCTTGCGCGATCTGCGCCTGTTCGACACCTTCACGAGCCGTGACCCTTGCACACCAGGCTGCGCCGCAGCCGCGAGCAAGCTGAACGTTCGCTGACAGCGGGCCCTCTACATGGGGCGCACAGAAAACTTGCAGGCTGTTCGCAGGCTGCCACGAACCTGCTTCGCCAGGATGATCCGTCATGAGACGGACTTTCGCGCTGGGCGGGCTCGCCCTGGTCGTGCTCGCCGCCGGGTCGGGCGTGGCCGTGCTCGCGTTGCGCGACGACTCCCCCGCCGCCGTCCAGGTACGGCTCGCCGCGGCGCAGCGCGGGCAGGTCACGGCGGTGGTGAGCGCCGCGGGCAACACCGTGGACGGCTCCCGCCGCGACCTGGCCTTCGGCTCCTCCGGCACCGTCACCAAGGTGTACGTCAGGACGGGGGCCAAGGTGAAGAAGGGCCAGGTCCTGGCCCGGATCGACGGGCGGGAGGCGCGGGAGGCGTACGAGGCGGCCAAGGCCGACCTGGCGGCGGCCGAGGAGGCACTGGACAAGGTGTCCACCGCCGCCACGACGTCCACGTCCGCCGCCCCGGGCACGGGCACCTCCGCGGCGCGCGGCGGCACGAGGAACGGCGGCACGACCGGCGACCGCGGCACCGGCGGCACGGACTGCACCCCCGCCGGCGGCAAGCGCTCCGCCACGCCCAGCGCCACCACGTCCGGCCGTCCCGCCGGCACCCCCTCGGCCACCCCGACCACCGGCCCGACCAGCGGCGGCACCGCGACGAGGGCTGCGGATCCCGGCGTCGCCCCGGTCGCCGACGGCCCCGCGGGGGGCGCGCTGCTCGGTCCCGTCCACTCCCCCGGCACCGACCACGGCGGCACGACTTCGCCGACGCCCGAGCCGACCCGTACCCCGCATCCCACGGCCACGCCGACCGTCACCCCGACCACCAGGCCGACCGACGGACCGACCGAGCCCGAGCCTCAGCCCACGGTGACCGTCACCGCCACCGTGACGACCACGGTCACGGTCACGGTCATCGCCTCACCCCAGGACGACGAGACGCGACAGACCGACCGCCCGGCGGCCTCCGGCTCCCCCACGGCCAAGCCGTCCACCACCAAGAAGCAGCCCACCACCGGCAAACCCTCGGCCCGCCCGAGCACCGGCTCCTGCACCCCGTCCACCGCCCCGTCGACAGCCCCGTCCACCGGCGGCGTACCGAGGACCGGCACCAGCGGCGGCCAGGGCGCCGGCAAGGAGCAGGCCGCCGCGAACGTGGACCGCGCCGAGGCCGCCCTGGAGGAGGCCGCCGACGCCGTACGCGCCACCCGCATCGTCGCCCCTGCGGCGGGCACGATCCTCTCGGTGGCGGGCGCGCCCGGCGACCAGTCCGGCACCGGCACCTTCATCAGCCTGGGCGACCTGGACGAGCTGCAGGTCCAGGCCATGGTGACCGAGTCCGACGTGAACCGGCTGCAGCTCGGCCAGCAGGCCGGGATCACCCTGGCGACCCGTCCGGGCGAGCGCTACACGGGCACGGTGACGGCGATCGCGCCGACCGCGACGAGGGACGGCCAGCTCGTCCGCTACTCGGTCACCCTCGCCTTCGACGAGCCGCCGACCGGCCTGATGCTGGGGCAGACGGCCTCGGTGACGGTCACCACGGACGAGGCCGCGGACGCGATCTACGTCCCGGCGGCGGCGGTCCGCAGCAGGCCGGACGGCACCCAGGTGATCACCGTCCGGTCCGATGGCCGCGACCTGGCCAAGGTGGTGGAGACGGGCGTGCGCGGCGACCAGTACGTCGAGGTCACCTCGGGCCTGACGGAGCGCGACCAGGTGGTGATCTCGGACGGCACGACGGGCGAGTTCCCCGACGGCGCCTGGCCCGACGCCTGACGCGTCCTGCGTCCCATGATCTCCGGGCCGCGGATTGAGCGGATCCTCAGTTTGCTCTCAGCGGGCGTTCAGGGAGTCGGCCGTCAGGGTGAGCCGGTGCGAGGTCCTGGCCGGGGCGCCGCGCCGGGAGACGCGGTCGAGCGTACGGAAGTCGACCGACAGCTCGTCCTTGGTGAGCCGGGCCATGAGGTAGCCGCGGCGCTGGTCGATGTAGGAGAAGTGCGGGTTCTCGCGCAGCGCGGCGTCGATCCACTCCCGGTCGCGGTAGCCGTCGCCGTCGCTGGCGATGGACGAGGTGATCAGTTCCTTGGCGACGACCGGCGAGTCCGGGTCGTCGAAGTCGGGCTTGAGCTCGGCCAGGTGGTGCATGTGGGCGTCGCCGGTCAGCACCACCGGGTTCGAGGTACGGGACAGCGCGCCGAGGAGGCGGGTGCGCTCGGCGGCGTACCCGTCCCAGGAGTCCAGGTTGACCTCGCGGCCCGGGCCGGTCTTGAAGTCGCGCTGGGCCACCATGATCTGCTGGCCGAGCAGGTTCCAGCGGGCGGTGGAGCCGTGCAGGCCGTCCTCCAGCCAGCGCCACTGGTCGCCGCCGAGCAGGGTGCGCCCGCCGGACAGCCGCTCGTCGCAGCCCGCCCGTACGCCGTCCAGGCAGGCCTGGTCGTCGCGGAACTGCCGGGTGTCGAGCAGGTGGAAGCGGGCCAGCGTGCCCCAGGAGACGCGCCGGTTCACCCGCAGGGAGGTGCCCCGGAGGCTGGCGCGGCGCAGCGGCATGTTCTCGTAGTAGGCGCGGAACGCGTGCGCCCGCCGCGCGGCGAAGCCGGTCGCGCCGGTGCTGGAGATCTCGCCGGCCCAGTTGTTCTCCACCTCGTGGTCGTCGAAGGCCACCAGCCACGGCGCGCCCGCGTGCGCCCGCTGCAGGTCGGGGTCGCTCTTGTACTGGGCGTGGCGGAGGCGGTAGTCGGCCAGGGTGCGGCACTTGCCCGGCGTGTGCGTACGGACGCGACCGGCCAGGGCGTTGTAGCCGCTGGGGCCGTACTCGTACATGTAGTCGCCGAGGAACACCACGAGGTCGGGCTCCTGCTCGGCGAGGCGGCGGTAGGCGGTGTAGTAGCCGTGCTCGTAGTGCGCGCAGGCGGCGACGGCGAACGTGAGCGGCGTCGTCGCGCCGGCGGGCGTGGTACGGGTGCGCCCGGCCGGGGACAGCCGGCCCTCGCTCCGGAAGCGGTAGAAGTACTCGCGGCCCGGCTCCAGGCCGGACAGCTCGACGTGCACGCTGTGGGCGTCGCGGGCGCGGGCCGTGGCGGTGCCTGACCGGACGATCGTGGAGAAACGTTCGTCGGCCGCGACCTGCCAGTCCACCTCGACGTCGCGGGAGGGCATGCCGCCACGGCCGTCGCCGCCGAGGGGGTCGGCGGCGAGCCGGGTCCACAGCACGAAGCCGTCGGCCGAGGGGTCGCCGGAGGCCACGCCGAGCGTGAACGGGTCGGAGCGGAGGGTTCGGGAGGCTCTGGACGGGGTGGCCGAGGCGGGGGCGGCCCACGCCGGTGAGGTGACGAGGCCGGCCGCCGCCGCGGTCAGGAAGGCTCTGCGGTCCACATATCAGGTATGTCCGGCCGTTCTGACTCGCCCGTGGCCGGGGAGTCAAGGCCTGGTGAACAGCAACGGTCGTCCTCAGGCGGCCAGGACGGCCCGGAGGTCGGCGCGCAGGTCGGCGGAGCCGGTGTAGAGCAGGCCGGTCATGCCGGCGCGTTCGGCGCCCTCGACGTTCTCGGGGCGGTCGTCGATGAAGACGCACTCGGCCGGCTCGGTGCCGAGCGCGCGGGCGACCTCGTCGTAGATCTCGCGGTCCGGTTTCACCAGGCCCATCCTGCCGCTGTAGAAGCGGCGCTCGATGGCGGCGATCCACGGCAGCTCGTCCAGGCCGTCGCCGAGGCAGACCGGCGCGTTGGACAGCAGCGCCACGTCGCGGTCGTCGGCCAGCAGCTCGCCGAGCAGCGCGACGGTGCCCCGGTCGGGGTGGGCCCAGCCAGCCACGTCCATGGCGACCAGGCGGGCGACCTCGGAGTGGGTGACGGACCGGCCGAGCACCGCCGCCCAGTAGGCGTGCGGGGTCAGGTCGGCCCGGTCGAAGTCCAGCCGGTGCTGCCAGTAGCCGCGCAGGAACGCCTCGGGCTCGGCGTTCATCGCGCGGGCCATCTCCAGGGTGTCGGCCTCGGGCTGGGGCAGCGACAGCACGCCGCCGTAGTCGAACACGATCCAGGTCATGCCAGGAATGGTCGCAGATGCGGGTCGAGCGCGGGGCAGCCCAGGTATTTCTCGGCCGTGTGGAAGTCGATCCAGTCGAGGTTGACCAGTTCCTCGGCGTCCACGCCGGTGAAGCAGCCGCCCAGGCCGGCCGGGATGGCGGCGATGTCGTCCTTGTCGGCGATGTTCACCCAGCGGGCCACGCCGGGCGGCCGCTCGCCCCTGCCGTTGATGGGGGCGGGCAGCAGGCGCTCGAAGACGACGTTGCGCATGCCGAGCGGGCTGCCGAGGGTGATCAGCAGCTCGATCCGCAGGTCGGGGTTGGCCCATAAGGTCTCGTACGTGACGACGCTCCCGAGCGAGTGTGCGATGACCACCTTGGGATGGTTGCGGCGGACCGTCTCGGCCACGGCCTGGCGGCACCGCTCGCGCCTGGCCGCGTCAGTGAGGTACGCCGCCATCTCCGGCGCAAAGAGCTCGGCGAAGGCCGTGGACCGGGCGTCGAGCCTGGTGAGCAGCCATCCGGTGAACGTCCTGAGCGCGCCCGTCACCTGCTCGCCCAGCCCCCGGTTGCGCGCCCATTCCAGCAGGACCTGCTGGGCGGAGTCGTCCATGGCGGCCAGGGAACGTCTCCGCGCCCCGCCGTCGCGCAGCAGGTGGGAGAAGTACGCGATCTCGCTGAAGTAGTGCCCGGTCCCCTCGCCGCCGAGAGCCGCGTGCAGGTAGCGGTCCCATTTGACCCGCATGGCCTCCGCCGCTCCGGCGGCCGAGCCCGCCTCCTGGAAGTAGTCGTACTTGCCGATGCCGTGCACCCCGACGATGACCGCCACTCCTGCCTCCCTCATGCCGTGTCCAAGGAAATACCGTTGCTATCGGCATATGTCATCCAGATACGGTGACACTCGTTCTCAAGGACGCATGGTCCCATCCCGACAGGAGTTCCGCTCATGCCCGGCCCGCTGGTCGTCAACGACGCCGTCGTCATCCCCGACGCCGAGCTCGTCTGGCGCTTCTCGCGTTCGTCGGGGCCTGGCGGCCAGGGCGTCAACACCACCGACAGCCGGGTGGAGCTGACCTTCGACGTGGCGGCGAGCACGGCGCTGCCGCCCGCGCTCAAGCAGCGGGCGCTCGACCGGCTGGGGTCGGCCACCGTGACGATCGCCGCATCCGAGTACCGTTCGCAGCTCAGGAACCGCGAGGCCGCCACGCAGCGGCTGGCCCAGCGGCTGCGCGAGGCCATCGCCCCGCCGCCGAAGCGGCGGCGCCCGACCAAGCCCAGCCGGGGCTCCGTCGAACGCCGCATCGCCGCCAAGAAGCAGCGCTCGGACCTCAAACGGCTGCGCCGCGACCTCTGAACCGGCGCTCACCGGGGAGAAGAATCCAGCGGGAGAAGGGGCTCAGCGGGAGAGTACGGGCTCGCGCACCCCGGCCTTGAGCGCGTCCAGCGCCACCTCGGGCAGTTCGAGGGCAGGCTCTCCGCGCAGGCCGAGCGCGGGCTCCACGACCTCGTCAAGACCGGGGACCTCGGTAAGGCCGGACTCGATGTCAAGGTCGGGCTCGACCAGCTCGGCCGGGCACAACCGGCCGATCACGTCACGCACCTGCGCGCGCAGAACCGGATCGGAGAGGCGACCGTCCTCGTCGAAGTGCCGGCGGCCGGGCAGGATCACCAGCTCGGCGCCCGTCACCACGGCCCCGGCGCTCTGCAGCCTCTTGTAGAGCTCCGCCTGCGCCCACATCGCCCCGCACGCCCGCGCGCTCGCGCTCATCACCGCGACCAGCCTGCCCGCCAGCACCCCGCGTGCCGTCAGCCAGTCGAGGGTGTCGATCAGCTCGTCGGGCAGCAGGCTGTGCTCGGGCGCCGTCACGACCACCGCGTCCGCCGCCAGGATCAGCCGGGTGAGCTCCCGTACGGGCGCGGGCACCGGCCCCGGCTCGTACGGCGGGATCTCCGGCAGCCCGGACCACACCTCGAATCCGACGTCCTCGGGCAGCTCACCGCCGGCCGCGCCCAGCAACCTGTTGACGAACGAACCGGCGTGCAGGCCGGCGGCGATTCCGATGATTTTCACCCTCTGCTCCCAAGGGGTTCCGGTGTTACCGGAAACCTGCCCGATGCGTAGGTTGTCCAAGACCATGCCCCGGTCAAGAGTGGTTTCCGCGCCGCAGCTCTACCCCTGGTGCTGGAGTTATTCCTCGGATTCCGGCCGTCTTCTGAAGATCGGCGCGAGCACCCGCAACGTGAGGATCGCCGAGATCCCCAGCAGGTTGTAACCGATGAGGTGATACAGCGTCGCCCCCGGCATGAGCTGCGGCCCGCCGTCGTTGCCGAGCAGCATCACCGCCATGACGCCCGACGTGGCGCCGAGCACCGTCAGCAGCACCTGGTGCAGCAGCCCGGTCACGTAGCGGCGGTCGCGCTCGTCGGCGAGCAGCCGCACGTTGAACGCCAGCCGGCCGTGCTCGGCGGCGCTGGCGATGCGCTCGACCCGGCGCGGCAGGCGGCGCAACATCGGCAGCAGCGCGGCCAGCTCCTGCGTGAGCGCCTCCCGCACCGCGGCCGGCTCCGACCGCTCGGCGATGTGGCGGCCGGCGAACGCGCGGGCCTCGCCGATGAGGTCGAAGCCCGGCGACAGGCGCACCAGCGTGCCCTCCAGCGTGGCCAGCGCCCGGAAGACGGCCGCCACCTCCGGCGGCACGGACAGCCCGTACGCCGTGACGATCCTGAACAGGTCCGTGAACATCTGGACGCTGTCCATGCCCGGCCCCAGGTGGCGGGCCATGAACTGGCCGAGCGCGCGTTCCAGCGCGGCCTCGTCGATGTCCTCGGGGCGGGGCACCACCTCCAGCAGGGCGTCGGTGACGCCGAGCGGGTCCTGGCGGTCCATGGCGAGCAGGAAGCGCTGCAGGGCGGAGCGGACCGCGGCGTCCAGGCGGCCGACCGAGCCGAAGTCGAGCAGGCCCAGGGCGCCGTCGTCGAGCAGCATGAGGTTGCCGGGGTGCGGGTCGGCGTGGAAGACGCCGTCCACGAGGATCTGGCGGAGCAGGCAGTCGAGGAGGTCGCGGGCCAGGCGCGGGCCGTCCTCGGGGGCGGCGTCGGTGACCGGCCGCCCGGACAGTCGCCGCATGACCAGCACCTGCTCGGTGCAGAGCGCGGTCATCGGCGCCGGGTAGCGGACGCGCGGACCGCCCTCCGTAACGCTCTCCGTACCGCTCTCCGCGCCGCCGGGCGGCTGCGGCGCGGTGACGGCGGCCATGTTGGCGGCCTCCACGCGGAAGTCCAGCTCCTCGCGGATGGCCGCCGCGAACCCCTCCGCGAGGTCGCGCAGCCCCAGCGAACGCCCCCACCGGGTACGGGACTCCAGCGTGGCCGCCAGCCGCCGGACGATGTCGAGGTCCTTGGCCACCACCCTCCCGATGCCCGGCCTGCGTACCTTGACGACGACGTCCTCGCCGCCGGGCAGCCGGGCGGCGTGGACCTGCCCGATGGAGGCGGCGGCCAGCGGCGTACGGTCGAAGGCGGCGAACACCTCATCCACCGGCGCGCCCAGCTCCGCCACCAGCACCGGCTCGATCTGCGCCCACGGCGCCGGGACCACCTGGTCCTGCAGCCGCCCCAGCTCCTCGACGAACTCGGCGGGCAACAGGTCACGCCGCGTGGACAGCACCTGGCCGAGCTTGACGAACGTGACGCCGCCCTCGTCCAGCGCCTGCCTCAGCGACCTGGCCAGGCGTACCTTGCCGGGACGGTCCTCCAGCCGCTCGCCCCGGCCGCGCAGGTAGGGGCCGAGGCCGTGCTTGATCGCGATGCGGGTGATCTGCGAGTAGCGGCGGGCCCGCGAGACCCGTCCTCGTACCGAGCGCAGCAGCTCCAGCGGCCCCGGCACCGAGCCCGGCGGGACCAGCGCCTCGGCCAGCACCAGCAGCACCATGGGGATGAGCACCATGGCCATCGTGGCGAGCAGCAGGACGCCCAGCGCGCCCGCGTCCGGCAACTGCCCGTCCGCCGGGAGGTTCAGCGCCGTGAACAGCGGCCCGAGCACCGGCTGCGCCAGTAGGAAGGCGGCCAGCGCGGCCACGAGCGTACGGACCGCGCCGAACCTGACGCCCAGCAACCGCTGCGCCGCCAGGGCGAGCAGGATGATCGTCAGTAACGCGAACAGGCCGATGAACAACTGGGCGAGGACGTCCATGGGGCAGGATCATGGCACGTCCGGCCCGCGCTCCTCATCACGGGCTGGCCGTTCCCGGAACGGCCGTCCCCGGAACGTCCGTCAGCCGAGGCGGGCAGCGGCGCGGGCGCGGCGCTCCTCCCGGCGCTCGACGAACCTGGCGGCCGTCGCCTCGGTCCTGGCCAGGAACGCGGCCAGCTCCTCGCGGGCGGCCTCCCCCTCGGGGCCGAGCCCGGTCTTGTCGAACACCGACCACTGGCGCAGCACCGGCATCAGCACGTCGTCGAGGTGCAGGCGCAGGTCGTAGATGCCCTCGTTGGCGATGATGAGGGCCTTGCGGGTGAAGCCCTCCATGCCCTGGCCGGGCATCTGGAACGTCGTGACGACGTCGGTCACCGCGCGCATGGTCTGGCCCGGGTCGAGCTCGAAGGCCGCCTTGAGCAGGTTGCGGTAGAAGAGCATGTGGAGGTTCTCGTCGGCGGCGATGCGGGCGAGCAGGCGCTCGCAGCCCTCGTCGCCGGAGGCCCTGCCGGTGTTGCGGTGGGAGATGCGGGTCGCGAGCTCCTGGAAGGAGACGTAGGCGAGCTGCTGGAGCATGGTGCCGTATTCGGTGGCGAAGCCCTGCTCCATGTGCTGCATGCGGGCCCGCTCCAGCGCGACGGGATCGACCGCGCGGGTCACGGTGAGGTAGTCGCGGATGGCGGTGCCGTGCCGGTCCTCCTCGGCCGTCCAGCGGTGCACCCAGGTGCCCCACGCGCCGTCGCGGCCGAACGTGGTGGCGATCTCGTGGTGGTAGCTGGGCAGGTTGTCCTCGGTGAGGAGGTTGACGATGAGGGAGACACGTGCGGCCTCGGGGATCTTCGAGTCGCTCTCCTGCCACGCCTCGCCCCCGTAGACGCCGTCGAAGTCACGGCCTTCGCTCCACGGGATGTACTCGTGCGGGAACCACTCTTTGGCCATCTTGTCGTGGCGGTCCAGCTCGCCGGCCACGACGGGCTCGAGCTCGTGCAGCAGCTCCGTCTGAGTCATCGCCATATATGATCTTCTCCTTCAGGTTACGGTACCGTAGGTTAGGCTACCTGAAGGACCTACCGGTCAAAGAGTGTGGGCGTCTATGACTCGGTGCGACTTTTTGTGCACGATGTCCATTGTGTCCATGCCTGCCTTGCCCGGCCCGGTCCGGTTCAGTCGTCCTCCCGGGCCAGTAACCTGTCGAGCTTGATGCCGAGGTCGACCATCTCCGAACGTACGGACTCGAACTCCTGGGCCATCTCTGCCCGCACCCCGGCGAGCCCCTCGGCCAGGCCGGCCCGCAGCTCGGCGTCGCCGCCACAGCCCCTGGTCACCCGGGCGAACGACGGGCCCATCGCGCGGCGGACGCCCTCGACCTCGGTCTGCAGGGCCGCGAGGTCCTGGCCCATCTCCAGGCAGACCTCGCCGATGCGGCCGCGGAGGGCGGCTATCTCCTTCTGGAGGTGCCGAGTCCGTTCGTTGATCTCGCGCAGCAGCTCCGCCTGCCGGGCCGCCGCCTGGCCACCTGACATGTCGCGGTCCGCCTCCAGGTCCTCAACACGGAGCTTCAAGCCGAGAATCTCCGTCTGCACATCCACACACGCCCGCCTTCTCCTTCGCGATCTCGTGTCCGGTCGGTCGCTTTCCGTGACGATCGTAGCCAGTGCGACCCCCCTGCGAGACCGGCTTTGCCCACATCAGGCGTGTCGCGCCGAACATGCTGGAGCCCCCGGCCCATTGGCCGGGGGCCCACCGCACTTACGCGCTCAACTTCTCCAGGATCAGATCCACCTTGGAGTCCAGCTTCGTCACCTTCTCATCCAGGTGGGTCACCTTCGAATCGAGGTGAGTCACCTTCTCATCCAGGTGGGTCACCTTCGCATCCAGGTGAGTGACCTTCGAATCGAGGTGAGTGACCTTCGCATCCAGGTTGGTGACCCTCGCGTCCAGGCTCGTGACAGTGGCTCGAAGCTCGGACACCTCGCCCTTGATCTCAGCAACGTCCCCTTGCAGGCGGGTGATGTCGCCCTGCATCGTCGTCACATCGCCCTGGAGGCGGGTGATGTCGCCCTGCATGGTCGTCACGTCCTGGCGGAGGTGCGTGACGTCGGCCTGGAGGTGGGTGATGTCGCCCTGCATCGTCGTCACGTCCTGGCGGAGGTGCGTGATGTCCTTCTGCATCTTCTCGGTGCGGGTGTCGACGCGTTCGAAGAGCTTGAGGTGCCGGTCGAGCTCCTTGGTGTGGTCCGTCACGATGCCCCCGGTCTTCAGGAACTGCTCGATGTCACCGACCCGCCGCTTCAGGCCGTCGATCTCGAATTCCACGTACACGAGCCCCTCCAATTGCCTACAGTGACTGGCGGGACCTGGTTACGTAGTTTAGCCAGGTCCCTTTCTGCGCCAGGCGATGATTGCACAGAGTGGGCGGGTCGCGACGTTGAGTAGTAGATTCTGATCTACCTCCGGTCCTCGATCTCCCATACGTGGTCGAGGACGTGCCAAATGATGCGCCGCAGCGCGTAGCGGGGTGGCCAGGCGGTGGTGGAGGGTGGCTGCCAGGCGGATGACAGGGTGGCGGCGAGTTCCTGGCGCAGGGCGTCGCGGTCGGCGACCGACTTGTACGGCTTGTGCCGGACATCAACCTTGCGGGCGAAGGCACGTTCGGCGTCCACCACGTGGCTCACGATCCGGTCGCGGTCGCGCCCGCCGCCACGCGGGCCCTTGCGCAGTTCCTCGGGGGCGTTCCCCGCGACCTCGTCGAACAGGTCCCAGGCGGCGCGCATCAGCGCGACCTGGCGCGCGGCGTCGGCGGCGGGCAGCGGCTCCAGGTCCAGGCCGGGTACGACGACCGCGGGGACGCCGAAGTCGGTGGAGGTGTCGCCAGGCACGCTGACCACCACCTCCGGCTCCCCCGGCTGGAACGGCACGCCGGCCCGGTCGGCGACGACGCGGTAGCGGGCTTCGTAGTCCATCAGGCGTTCCAGGGCCGCCTCCTCGCTCTTGTCGACGCGGGCCCAGCCGGGCCAGTCGAGCGAGCAGGCGAACATCTTCTTCCGCCCGATCTCCAGGTGAACGCGGTTCATGGCGTCATAGCCTGCCAGGCGTACCTGTCGGGATCGGTCAGGTTCAGACGAGGTCGATGAGGTCGGCGACCGAGTCGACGATGAGGGATGGCCGGTAGGGGTAGCGGTCGATCTGGTCGCGCTGCATGACGCCGGTGAGCACGAGGATCGTGTAGAGGCCCGCCTCCATGCCGGAGACGATGTCGGTGTCCATGCGGTCGCCGATCATCGCGGTGGTCTCGCTGTGCGCCTCGATGTCGTTGAGCGCGCTGCGCATCATGCGGGGGTTGGGCTTGCCGACGAAGTAGGGGGCGACGCCGGTGGCCTTGGTGATGAGGGCGGCGACGGCGCCGCAGGCCGGGAGGGAGCCCTCGGTGGACGGCCCGATGGGGTCGGGGTTGGTGGCGATGAAGCGGGCGCCGTTCTCGATGAGCCGGATGGCGCGGGTGATCTGGGTGAAGCTGTAGGTGCGGGTCTCGCCGAGCACGACGTAGTCGGGGTCGAGGTCGGTGAGGATGTAGCCGACCTCGTGCAGGGCGGTGGTGAGCCCGGCCTCGCCGATGACGTACGCCGACCCGCCCGGCCGCTGGTCGTCGAGGAACTGCGCGGTGGCGAGGGCGGAGGTCCAGATGGACTCGGCGGGCACGGTCAGCCCGGCCCCGGCCAGGCGTACGGACAGGTCGCGCTGCGTGTAGATCGAGTTGTTGGTGAGCACCCGGAACTTCTTGCCGGATTCGCTGAGCCGCTTGATGAATTCGGCGGCCCCGGGCACCGGCCGCCCCTCGTGGACGAGGACGCCGTCCATGTCGGACAGCCAGGAGTCGATCCGCTTACGCTGAGTCACCCGGCCATCGTACCGACGTATCTTGTCGACTTCCGTGCCGGTACGTGAACAATGTCGTCATGTCGTTCTTGGAATCCGCACAGGACATGCGGGACGAACTCGTACAGCTCAGGCACTCCCTGCACACCACGCCGGAGCTCGGCCTCCACCTCCCCCGCACCCAGGAAAAGGTGCTGGCGGCGCTGGACGGGCTGCCACTGGAGATCAGGACCGGCGCGGCGCTCAGCTCGGTGACGGCCGTGCTGCGCGGCGGCAGGCCGGGCCCCGCGGTGCTGCTGCGGGGCGACATGGACGCGCTGCCGGTGACGGAGAAGAACGATCTGCCCTACGTCTCCCAGTTGCCCGGCCAGATGCACGCCTGCGGCCACGACCTGCACACCACGATGCTGGCGGGCGCGGCGCACCTGCTGAGCGCGCGGCGCGAGGAGCTGGCCGGTGACGTGATCTTCATGTTCCAGCCGGGCGAGGAGGGCCACGAGGGCGCCAAGTACATGATCGAGGAGGGCGTGCTGGAGGCGGCGGGCGAGCGGCCCGTGGCCGCGTACGGGATGCACGTGGTGTCGTCGATGTTGCCGAACGCGCTGTTCGCCTCCCGGCCGGGGCCGATCATGGCGGCGGCGGACGTGTTCTGCGTGACGGTCAAGGGCCGGGGCGGGCACGGGTCGAGCCCGCACCGGGCGCTGGACCCGATCCAGGCGGGCTGCGCGATGGTGACCGCGCTGCAGACGATGGTGACGCGGACGTTCGACGTGTTCGACCCGGTGGTGGTGACGGTGGGCAGCTTCCACGGCGGCTCGGCCGACAACGTGATCCCCGACGAGGCCCGGTTCGAGGCGACGGTGCGCACGTTCAGCAAGGAGAACAGGAAGCTGGTCAAGCGGCGGCTGGTGGAGCTGGTCGAGGGCATCGCGGCGGCGCACGGCATGACGGCCGAGACGTCGTTCGGTATGGGCTATCCGGTGACGGTCAACGACCAGGACGAGGCCGGGTTCGTGGGCAGGACGGCCGACGAGCTGTTCGGCGCGGGGCGCTACTTCGTCGCCCCGCAGCCGGTGATGGGGTCGGAGGACTTCTCGTACGTGCTGGAGCGGGTGCCGGGGGCGTTCGTGTTCCTGGGCGCGTGCCCGCCCGAGCTGGACCCGGCCACCGCCCCCTACAACCATTCCCCCGAGGCGCGCTTCGACGACGCGGTGCTCACGGACGGCGCCGCGCTCTACGCCTCACTCGCGGCCACGCGCCTCGCCGCCGTCTGAGAGCGCGAGCGAACGCCGCCCGAAAGCGGGAGTGAACGCCGCCTGAGGAGGTAACACCGCAGGAGGAGGTGGCGTGGCATGAGAGCGTGGGTGGTGCGCGAGCCGGGACCGATCGCGTCCGGCCCGCTGGAGCTGGTCGAGCGGGACGTCCCCGAGCCGGGCCCCGGCGAGGTGCTGGTGCGGGTGGAGGCGTGCGGCGTATGCCGGACCGACCTGCACCTGGCCGAGGGCGACCTGCCGCCCCGCCGCCCGCGCACCACTCCTGGCCACCAGGTGGTCGGCCGGGTCGAGGGCACCGGGCGCCGGGTAGGCGTGGCCTGGCTCCGCTCGACCTGCGGCACGTGCCGCTACTGCCGCCGGGGCATGGAGAACCTGTGCCCCTCCTCCACCTACACGGGCTGGGACGCCGACGGCGGCTTCGCCGAGTACGTGACGGCGCCCGAGGACTACGTCTACGACCTGCCGGACGACGTGCCCGCCGAGCGGCTGGCGCCGCTGCTGTGCGCGGGGATCATCGGCTACCGGGCGCTGGCCCGCTGCGACCTGCCGCCGGGCGGGCGGCTCGGCATCTACGGCTTCGGCGCCTCGGCGCACCTGACGGCGCAGGCGGCGATCGCGCGGGGCGCGACGGTGCACGCGGTGACCAGGTCGGCGGCCTCGCGCCGGCTGGCGCTGGAGCTGGGCGCGGCCTCGGCGGGCGACCGGCCGCCGGAGCCGCTGGACGCGGCCATCCTGTTCGCGCCGGTGGGCGAGCTCGTGCCACCGGCGCTGGAGGCGCTGGACCGGGGCGGCACGCTGGCGATCGCGGGGATCCATCTGACCGACATCCCGTCGCTGAACTACGAGCGGCACCTGTTCCAGGAGCGCACGGTGCGCAGCGTGACGGCCAACACGCGGGCCGACGGGCGGGCTTATCTGGAGCTGGCGACGGCGCATCCGCCGCGCGTCGCGACGGTGCCCTACCCCTTGGAGGCCGCCGCCCGAGCGCTGGCGGATCTGGCGAACGACCAGGTCAACGGCGCGGCGGTGCTGGTCGTCGCTTAAAGCTTTACTTGATGGCGCTTAGCGTCACTCTGTACAGTGATGAAGGAAAGTTACATTAACCTCACAGTCTCTGGAGATTATTGACGCCTTCCGGAGGCGACCGTAGGGTCCGGTCAATCCCTTGAGACATCCCCCGGAGCGGCAAATGAAGCGACTGGCAGCGGTAGTGACGTTGCTGGGCCTTGCCGCCGCGACAGCGGCGTGCAGCGGTGGTTCGACCAACAAGTCCGGCGACGCGGCGGGCGGTGGCGGTGGTGGCCTGTTCACCACCATCGACGTCAACCGGCCGGGCCTGGAGGCATCCGCCCCGGCCAACCCGTACAACCCCAAAGGCAACTCCTTCCCGGGCTACAGCTCCATGAAGCTCGGCTGGGTCAAGAACCACCTCACCGACCCCAACCAGGCACTCCCCGGCATCGCGGCCAGCTGGGAGATCGCCCCCGACAACTCGGCGATCACGCTGAAGCTGCAGCCGAACGCCAAGTGGTCCGACGGCAAGCCCGTCACCGCCGAGGACGTGAAGATGTCCATCGGCATCGCCTACACGCAGGGCAGCACGGCCTTCTCCGTCACCCCCGGCGCCGCGGGCGCGGCCGCCGAGGTGACCGTGGTGGACCCGCAGACGGTCAAGATCACGCAGGACATGGCCAACCCCAGTCCGAAGTTCGCGCGCGGTGTCCTCGACACCACCGTACTGCCCTCCCACGTGTGGAGCAGTGTGCTGCCGGCCGACTTCTGGGACAAGCTGAAGGCCGCCCGCGGTGAGGGCGCCGACGCCGAGAAGGCCCGCGAGGAGGTCACCGGCCTGGGCGAGAAGGTCATCGCCTTCGCGCCGGAGAAGGACGTCTCCGCCGGCCCGTTCGTGCTGGAGCGGGTGAACCCCTCCGAGGCGCTGCTGGTCAAGAACAAGTACTTCTTCAACGCCGCGAACGTGGCCCCGTCGCAGGTGAAGTTCCTCAACTACACCGGCAACGAGCAGATCTGGAACTACCTCATCGCCGGCAAGCTCGACCACGCGGGCTTCACCGCGGCGCCGACCGACGTGATGAACCGGATCAAGCAGGCCAACGGCAACGAGGTCATCAAGGGCTACTCGCCGGTCGCGGTGGGCATGGCCTTCAACCAGTCCAAGAAGCCGTACGACAACGTGCACGTGCGCCGCGGCCTGGCCTACCTCATCGACCGCGAGCAGGTCACGCAGGTCGCCTCGCCCGAGGGCGGCACCGCCGCCGCCACCACGAGCGGCATCCACCAGAAGGCAGCCCAGGCCTGGATCCCGGACACGCTGCCGTCGCTGGAGCCGTACAAGGTGGACGCGGCCAAGGCCGAGGAGGAGTTCAAGAAGGCCGGCCTGACCAAGAAGGACGGCAAGTGGGCGCTGGCCGACGGCTCGGCGTGGAAGGTCTCCATGCACGCGCCCGCCGGCTTCTCCGACTGGCTGTCGGCGCAGGAGAACATCAAGAGCCAGCTCGTCAAGGCCGGCGTGGACGCCGAGGTCGTGACGACCGCCGACTACCCGCTCTACCTGGAGGAGCTGAACGCCGGCAAGTACGACGTCGGCTTCTGGCTGATGGCGCTCGGCCCCGCGCCGTACGACATCTTCCAGCGCCTCTACGGCGCCTCCAACGGCTGGGCCAACGTGGCCGGCAAGGTGCAGCACTCCGCGCCCGGCAAGAACGGCAACTGGATGGGCGGCCCCGAGGAGATCGAGGTCGGCGGCGAGAAGATCAACCCCGGTGAGCTGACCGCCAAGCTGAACTCCTCCGACGAGGAGGCCGCCAAGCCGATCATGGCCCAGCTCGCCCAGGCCGCCAACCAGGACCTCCCGGTCATCCAGCTCTGGGACTACGTCAACACCCAGTTCGTCAACAACAGCCGCTTCACCGGCTGGCCGCACGACGACTCCATCCTGCGGATGGGCACCGGTGTCCTGCCCTCGGGCGTGTGGATCCAGCAAGGTCTGATCAAGGCGAAGCAGTAGCCTATGACGCTCATCGCACGGCGACTCGCGGGCCACCTGGCCCGCGGGTTCGTCATGATCCTCGTAGTCGCGACGATCAGCTTCTTCATCGTCAACAACATCCCGGGCGACCCGATGGCCGCCCGCTACGAGAAGCTGGTCGAGGGCGGCATGGCCCCGGAGGCGGCCCGGCAGGCCGTCAAGGTGCTCTACGGCTTCCAGCCCGACGGCAGCCTGTGGCAGCAGTACACCGACTTCATGGCCGGGCTGTTCCGGCTCGACCTCGGCGTCTCGGTCACCAGGCCCGGCACCCCGGTGCTCGACGTGCTGACCGACGCGGCCAAGTGGACCGTTCTACCGGTGCTGGCCGGCACGCTGCTGAGCTTCCTCGTCGGGATCATCCTCGGCGTGTACGCCGCCGTCAAGCGCAGCGGCAAGCTCGGCGACGCCCTGTCCATCTCGGGCTCGCTGCTGCACGGCGTCCCGCAGTACGTGCTGGCGCTGCTCGTCGTGATGATCTTCTCGACGCTCCTCGGGGTCCTGCCCGCGGACGGCTCGGTGGACATCCTGTACGAGCCCGGCTGGAACGCCGGCTACCTCGGCTCGCTCGTCGAGCACGCCCTGTTGCCGGTGCTCACCTATGCCCTGTCGGCGTACGGCGGCTGGATCCTGGCGATGAAGTCGTCGGTGGTCACCGTGCTCGGCGACGACTTCATCCTGGCCGCCGAGCTGCGCGGGATGAAGCGCTCGATCGTCTTCCGCTACATCGCGCGCAACGCGATCCTGCCGCTGTTCACCATGCTGGCCCTGTCGCTGGGCCTGCTGCTCGGCGGCGCGGTCTTCATCGAGAAGATCTTCAACTATCCCGGGCTCGGCTGGCTGCTCATCGGCGCCGTCACCGAACGGGACTACGCTCTGATGGGCGGCGCGTTCCTGCTCATCACCGTCGGCACCATCCTCGCCAACATCGTCGCCGACCTCTTCTACACGGTCATCGACCCGCGGGTGCGCAGCGGGGAGGAGGTTTCGTGAGCGCGACGCTCATCCCCGAGACCGGATCGGCCGCCTCGACCCTGCGCCGCAACTTCTGGCGGGGCGTGTGGCGGGTGATGCGGCGCAAGCCGAGCCGCCTGGTCGGCGTGGTCATCCTGGCCGGGTTCGTCGTCATGGCGGTCGTCGGGCCGATGCTGCTGCCCGACCCGCTGCCCAACGACCCGGCCGCGATCACGCGGCCGCCGAGCTGGGAGCACTGGCTCGGCACCGACCCGCAGGGCCGCGACGTGCTCGCGCTGGTCATCACCGGCTCCCGGTACGTGCTGCTGACCGCCGCGATCACCGCGGTCATCACGGTCGTCGTCGGCACCTCGATCGGCCTGTTCTCCGGCTTCAAGCGGGGCCGCTGGGACACCGTGCTCATGCGGCTGACCGACATGAAGCTCACCATCCCCGGCCTGCCGCTGCTGCTGGTGCTGGCCACCGTGTGGCGCTTCGGCAGCCCGTGGCAGATGGGCCTGGTGCTCGGCCTGCTGGGCTGGGGCGGCGTGGCGCGGGCGGTGCGCTCGCAGACGCTGTCGCTGCGCGAGCGCGGCTTCATCGAGGCGGCGCGCGGGCTCGGGCTGTCCACGACGCACATCATCGGCAAGGAGCTGCTGCCGAGCATGGCGCCGTACATCGCGATGAACATGCTCATCTCGGTGACCGGCGCGGTCTACTCGCAGGTGGGCCTGTTCTTCCTGGGCGTGCTGCCGTACGAGTCGGACAACTGGGGCGTGATGCTCAACCTGGCCGTGTTCCAGGCGGGCGCGCTGATCACCCCGAACGCGCTCGGCTACCTGCTCGGGCCGCTGATGGCGATCCTGCTGCTGACGCTGGCCATCGTGCTCGTCGTGGACGCGATGGACGAGATCTTCAACCCCCGGCTGCGCGAGGAGTAGTGAGGGTGAGCAACCAAGCGCCGGGAGTGCGCATCGACGGACTGACCGTCGTCTACAAGACCCCCGCGGGAGAGCTGCCCGCCGTCCGTGGCGTGACGCTGACGCTGGAGCCCGGCTCGATCACCGGCATCGTCGGCGAGTCCGGCTCCGGCAAGTCCACGCTGGCGCTGTCGCTGCTGAACGCGGTGCAGCCGCCCGGCAGGATCGCGGGCGGCAGCGTCGAGATCGACGGGCTCGGCGACGTCGTCGGGCTGCGCGGCGAGGAGCTGCGCAAGGCCCGCGGCAAGCACATCGGCTACGTCTTCCAGGCCGCCCAGAACTCCCTCAACCCGCTCAAGACGGTCGGCAAGCAACTGCTCGACCTGGGCCGCTCGCACGGCGTGGACGACCTCCGCGGCCTGGTGCGAGAGGCCAAGGAGCTGCTCGGCCGCATGGGGCTGGACGGCGCCAGGGTGCTCGACTCGCACCAGCACGAGCTGTCGGGCGGCATGCGCCAGCGCGTCGGCATCATGCTGGCGCTGGTGCTCAACGCCCACCTGGTCGTGCTGGACGAGCCGACGACCGCCCTCGACATGATCACGCAGGCCAACATCCTGCGCATCGTGCGCGAGGTGCACGCCGAGCGCGGGCTGACCACGCTGGTCATCACGCACGACATCGGCGTGGTGGCCGAGGTGGCCGACCGGCTGGCCGTCATGTACGGCGGCCGCCTGGTCGAGCAGGGGCCGACGCGGGAGGTGCTGGGGGCGCCGCGGCATCCGTACACGCGGGGCCTGATCCAGGCCATCCCCCGGCTGACCGGCGACATCGACGAGGCGCGGGCGCTGCCCGGCCGGCCGCCGACGCTGGTGACCGTGCCGAAGGAAGGGTGCGTGTTCAGGGAGCGCTGCGAGCTGCGCATGGACGTGTGCGACACCGTGGACCCGGAGCCCGTCGCCGACGGCCCGCGCCTGGTGGCCTGCCACGCCGTGAACAGCGCGTCGGCGTCCACGACCGTCGCGACGAAGGAGCACGCGTGATCACCGGGACCGGCGTCGTCAAGACGTTCAAGCAGCGCGGCAAGGTGCTCGGCGCCCGCGAGGTGCGGGCGCTGCGCGGCGTGGACTTCTCGATCCCGAAGGGCGGGGCGGCCTCGTTCATCGGGGAGTCCGGCTGCGGCAAGACCACGCTGGGGCGCATCATCGCGGGGCTGGAGAGCTACGACGAGGGCGAGATCGTCATCGACGACGTGCCGATGACGCCGCTGCGGCCCAAGCAGCGCCAGCCGCACTTCCGCAAGATCCAGATGATCCACCAGGACCCGTACTCGGCGCTCAACCCGACCCGGACCATCCACCAGACGCTGTACGCGCCGCTGAGCCTGCGCGCCAAGCAGACCGGCCGGTCGGCGGCGTGGATCGAGGAGCGGGCGGCCGAGGTGCTCTCGCTGGTCGGCCTGGACCCGGGCACGGTGCTGGGGCGCTACCCGCACCAGCTCTCGGGCGGCATGCGGCAGCGGGTGGTCATCGCGCGGGCCCTCACGGTGGACCCGGAGATGCTGGTGGCCGACGAGGCGGTGTCGATGATCGACGTCTCGCTCCGGCTCGGCATCCTGGCGCTGCTGAAGGACCTGCGCGAGCGGCTCGGCGTCAGCGTGCTGTTCATCACGCACGACGTGGCCACCGCCCGCTACATCGGCGACGACGGCGAGCTGTACGTCATCTACCGCGGTCAGGTCGTCGAGCGCGGCCCCGTGGACACGGTCATCGCCGATCCGGTGCATCCGTACACGCAGTCGCTGCTGTCGGCCATCCCGGTGCTGCACGGGCTGGAGCGGCCGGGCGAGGAGCCGGTGACGCCGCTGTCCTCGCTGGACGAGAGCCAGTCCGACGAGGGCTGCCTGTTCGCCCGCCGGTGCCCGTTCCAGGGCGAGCGGTGCGCCGACGAGCGGCCGCTGCTGCAGCTCACCGAGGGCGTCCCGCAGGAGCACGCGTGCTTCTACCCCGAGCGGCGCAGCGTGATCGCGCGCCCGATGAGTGAGGTGTGATGGCCTTCGAGGCGCGGCCGATCGCGGACGCGGCGGACCTGGCGGAGGCGGCCAGGATCGCCGGGGACGCGCTGACCTGCGACCCCGGGGAGGGGGCCGCGCTGGTCCGGCGGCTGGCCGCGCCGCCACCAGGCCGTACGTGGACCGCGCTCGCGGTGGACGGCGGCGTGGTGATGGCGTCCCTGTCGGAGAAGGATCCGGGGGCCGGGCATCTCGACCTGCTCGCCGTGCACCCGTCGGCGCGCGGCGAGGGACGCGGCCGTGCGCTGGTGGGCGCGGCCGAGGACTGGCTGCGCGAGCGGGGCGCGCGGGAGGCCCGCTGGGCCGGCAACCCGCCCTGCTACGCCTGGCCCGGCATCGACGTGCGCTACACCGCCGCCGCCTGCCTGGCGGAGAGCCTCGGCTACGAGCGCTACCACGTGGCCTGGAACATGACGGCCGACCTGGGCGCCGGCGACCTGTCGGTCGAGGCCGACCTGGTCCGGCTGGAGCAGGCGGGGGTCGCCGTGCGCGCGGCCGCCGGTGACGAGCGGGAGCGGGTGGCGGCGTTCGTCGCCGGCCACTGGAACGAGCGGTGGGCCTGGGAGGCGGCCAACGCCACCGGGCTGCACTTCGCCGAGCGCGACGGGGAGATCCTGGCGTTCGCCGCGTGGGGGGCTCGGCCGTCCTGGTTCGGCCCGATGGGCACCGCGCCGGCCGCGCGAGGGCTCGGGCTGGGCCGGGTGCTGCTGCGCAGGTGCCTGGCCGAGCAGCGGGCCGCCGGGCAGGCGGACGCCCAGATCGGGTGGGTCGGGCCGTTGCGGTTCTACTCGCGGGCCGTGGGCGCGCGGGCGGAGCGGGTCTTCTGGCTCTACCGGCGCGCCCTGGCGTGATGTCAGCCGTAGAGCAGCGGTCCCGAAGGGGTTCCCGGCGGCGGGCACAGCTCGCGCGGGTCCTCGCCGGCCTCCAGCCGCCGGGTCAGCTCGCCGGACCCCCACAGGTGGTCCAGGCCCGGCAGCAGGCGCAGGTCGTCCGGGTAGAGGGTGCGGGCCACGTGCAGCATCGACACACCGGTCAGCACCGGACGGAACGCCTCGCGGTCGTGCACGTGGAGCTGTACGCCGCGGACGGGGGTCCCGGCGTGCTTGTGGAAGGTCGGGGTGAAGCGCACCTCGCGGAAGCGCACGCCGGGCAGGCCGAGCGCGTCGAGCGCCGGGGCGAACCGGCCGTCCACGTACGGCGCGCCGATCAGCTCGAAGGGCCGGGTCGTGCCGCGCCCCTCGGAGAAGTTCGTGCCCTCGAACAGGCAGGTGCCGGGGTAGACGAGGGCGGTGTCGGGGGTCGGCATGTTGACCGAGGGCATCACCCAGGGCAGCCCGGTCGCCTCCCACGGCGTGTCGCGCCGCCAGCCGGTCATCTCCACGACGGTCAGGTCCACGTCGAAGCCGAACCGCCCGGCCAGCTCGCCCGCCGTCAGCGCGTGCCGCACGGGGATGGGGTGGCGGCCGACGAAGCTGGCGTACGCGGGGTCGAGCAGGGGGCCCTCGGCGACCGTGCCGCCGAGCGGGTTGGGCCGGTCCAGCACCACGAACCGCAGGCCCAGCCGGGACGCCGAGGCGAGCAGGTCGTACATCGTCCAGACGTAGGTGTAGAAGCGGCTGCCCACGTCGGCGATGTCGAAGACGAGCGTGTCCACGCCGGCGGCGGCGACCGCCGCGTCCAGCTCCGCACCGGCCAGCTTGTACGTGTTGTGCACCGGCAGCCCGGTCCGCTCGTCCACGCCGTCGGCCTCGGCCCCGTCGGCCTGGGCGGTGCCGTGCAGCCCGTGCTCGGGGCCGAACAGGGCGGTCACGGGGGCCCCGGCGGCCAGCAGCGCCTCCGCCGTGGGGGTCAGGTCGGGCAGCACGCCGGTGGGGTTCGTGACGAGGCCGAGGCGGGTACCTCCCGCGAGCGCGGGATCTTCGGAAAGCCGTTCGGCGCCGGTACGCACAAGAGTCATGGAGCCATTGTGCTGAAAGATATTTACAAGAGGGAAGATAAGGGTGGAAATTAGCGTCATGATTGATCCGCTACCCGAGCTGTCCACCGAGCAGAGCGACCCCCGCTACAGCCAGATCGACCGGCTGCCGACGGAGCAGATCGCCCGACTGATGAACCAGGCCGACGCCGCCGTGCCCGTGGCCGTCGCGGTGGCCATCCCGGCGATCTCGGGAGCCATCGACGCGATCTCCGCCCGCATGTCGCAGGGCGGCCGGCTCATCTACGTCGGCGCCGGCACGTCGGGACGCCTGGCCGTGCTGGACGCCAGCGAGTGCCCGCCCACGTTCGGCACCGACCCGTCGCTGGTCCAGGGCGTCATCGCGGGCGGGCCCGACGCGCTGACCCGGTCCGTCGAGGGGGCGGAGGACGACACCGAGGCGGGCGCAGCCGCCATGAAGGACCTCGACGTGGGCGCGCTGGACTCGGTGGTCGGCGTGTCCGCGAGCGGGCGGGCCCCTTTCGTGCTGGGCGCGCTGGCGGAGGCGGCCGGCCGCGGCGCGCTGACGGTGGGGCTGTCGTGCAACGAGGGCGCGCCGCTGTCGGCCGCCGCCCAGCACGGCATCGAGGTGGTCGTGGGACCTGAGGTGGTGACCGGCTCGACCCGACTCAAGGCGGGCACGGCTCAGAAGCTCGTGCTCAACATGATCTCGACGATCAGCATGGTGAAGCTCGGCCGGACGTACGGCAACAAGATGGTCGAGATGTCGGCGATGAACTCCAAGCTGGCGGACCGGGCGCTGCGCATGGTCCGCGACATCACCGGCGCCGACCGGGAGACGGCCGGGGCGGCACTCGACGCGGCGGGCGGACGGACCAAGGTCGCGGTGCTCATGATCCAGCACGGCATCGACGCCGACGCGGCCCGCGCCCTGCTCGCCACGCACGGCGAGCGGCTGAGCGACGCGCTGAGCGGCTGATCGACGGGTGAAGGGGGCGGACATGCCGGAGGGGCTTGCGGCGATCCTCGCGGGGGCGGTGCCGCAGGTCTGCCCCGCGGCGGTGGCGATGATCGCCGTGGACGGCGACGTCGCCGCCACGGCCGCCACGGGCGAGCTGGTCCGCTACACCGGCGCGGACGGCGCACTGGCCGCCGAGCGCCCGCCGGTACGGCACGACTCGATCTTCGACCTGGCCTCGGTCAGCAAGCTGTTCACCACGGTCGTGCTGCTCTCCCTCGCCGAGGAGGGCCGGCTGGCGCTGGACGAGCCGGCCGCCGCGCTGGTCCCCGGCCTCGACCCCCGGATCACCCCGCGCCGGCTGCTCACGCACACCGCGGGCCTGCCGCCCGGCCGCCGCGTCGACCGGGAACTGCCGGACGCCTCCGCCGCCGAGCGCATGGCGGCGATCTGGCGCACGCCGCCGGCCCACCCGGTCGGCGGCCCCTACCTCTACAGCGACATCGGCATGATCATGGCGGGCGGGCTCGCCGAGCTGGCCGGGGGCGCGCCGCTCGACGTGCTCGTCCGCGAGCGCGTCACCGAGGTGCTCGGCCTGGCCGACACCGGCTACGGGCCCCGCGACCCCGCCCGCGTCGCCGCCACCGAGTGCAAGGCAGGGCGTCCCGGGGCCGGCTGCGTACGCGGCGAGGTGCACGACGAGACCTCCTGGGCCCTCGGCGGCGTCACGGGCCACGCGGGGGTGTTCGCCACCGCCGCCGACCTGCTGGCCTTCGGCGAGACGCTGCGCCGCGGCGGCGGCCCGATGCTGCGGCCGGAGAGCGTGGCCGAGCTGACCCGCGACCAGGGCGCGACGGGCGCGCCCTTCCGCCACGGGCTCGGCGTGCGCCTCGACGACCCGGCCATCGTCGGGCCGCTGAGCGGCGCCTACGGCCACTCGGGCTTCACCGGCACGTCCCTCGTCGTGGACCCGGCCCGCCGCCTCACCGTGGTGCTGCTCACCAACGCCGTCCACCCCGTACGGGGCCGCGACGGCATCCGCGAGCTGCGCCACGCCGTCGCCGCCGAGGCCCTGCGCCTGGCCACCTGAGCAACCCGGCGCTTCGGCGCATAGCGTGGAAATATGGCAGTGCAGCTGAACCACACCATCGTCGCGGCCCGCGACCGTGACGCGACCGCCGCCTTCCTCACCGAGGTCCTCGGGCTGGAGCCCGCGCCCGTCTACGGCCCCTTCCGGGTCGTCTCGCTAGGCAACGGCGTCTCGCTGGACGTGGCCCAGACCGACGGGCCGGTGACCGCCCAGCACTACGCGTTCCTGGTGAGCGAGGAGGAGTTCGACCGGATCTGGGAGCGCATCAAGGAGCGGGGGCTGACGTACTGGGCCGATCCGCACCACCGGCGGCCCGGCGAGATCAACACCAACGACGGCGGGCGCGGCCTCTACTGGTCCGATCCCGACGGCCACAATCTGGAGATCATCACCGTCCCGTACGGCGGGGGCTAGGGAGCCAGCGCCTCCAGCGCCTCCTCCGCGCGGCGCGCGGCCTCCCCGGCGTCGAGGCCGACGAACTCCGGATCGAAGTTGAGGTCGTGGAAGACGTCGGTCACGCCGGCCGCGGCGAGCGCGTCCACGTCGGCGCGGATCTTGTCGTACGGGCCGGTGAGCGGCCGCTCGCCGGGCTTGGGCCTGACCCGCGTGACGCCGCGGCAGACGAACCGGAACCCGGCCGCGTCCCGCCCCGACGCGGCCAGCTCCGCCTTGATCAGCTCGATCCGCTCGGCGATGGCCGACAGGTCCTCCCTGCTGGAGCTCACCCACCCGTCGGCCAGCCGGGCGGCCCGGCGCAGCGCCACCTCGGCGGTGCCGCCGAGCAGGATCGGCGGCGGCCCCGGCGCCGGCTTGGGGTCGACGTGCGACGCAGGCACCCGGTAGAAGGCGCCCTCGTGCTCGACCGGGTCGTCGTTCCACACCTTGCGCAGCACCTCGACGAACTCCTCGCCCCGCCGCCCGCGCCCCTCGAACGCCACGCCGGCCGCCGTGAACTCCTCCGGCAGCCACCCGAGCCCGATCCCCGCGGTGAGCCGCCCGCCGGAGAGCGTCTGCAGCGTGGCGAGCTGCTTGGCCAGCACCACGGGTTGCGCGTACGCGTTGAGCACGGCCACCGCGAGCCCGATCCGCCCGGTCACCCCCGACAGGTGCGCCAGCGTCACCACGGGATCCTGCACGCTCCGGTAGGTCGGCCCCATCTCGTGCCCCACGGGGTAGAGCAGGCGCTGGAACGTCCAGAGGTCGTGGTAGCCGAGCTCCTCGGCGCGGACGGCGACCCGGCGCAGGTTGTCCGGTGTGGCCCAGGCGCCTGACTGCGGTACGGCGAAACCTGTTCTCATGCTCCCAGTCTGACCGACCGCTTTGCCGCCAATAGTCTTTACCCCGTGGGTCTCAAGGAGGAGCTGGCCGAAATCGCCGCCGGCTACGGCGGCACGGGCGCGCCCGTGTTACATCCGACGCGTACGGACGTGGTCGTGCTGCGCAGGGGCGAGGTGGTGGTCAAGGCCCACTCGGCCCGCGACGACGCGGAGGAGCTGCGCGTACGGTTACGGGCCGCCGCCTCCCCCGCCGTGAGCGCGGTCATGCTGGCCCCGCTCGACCCCGAGGTGCTGACGGTCGCCGGGCGCGCGGTCACCGTGTGGCCCGCCGGGCAGCCCGTCCGTCAGGACGACCTCGACCACGCGCCCTGGGAGGAGGGGGCCAGGCTGCTGGCCGCGCTGCACGCCGTGCCGCTCACGCTGATGCCCGCGCTGCCCGCCGCGGGAGGGCCGGCGCGGGCCGCCCGCGCCGTCGGCAGGATGAGCGGCGACGGGCCGGTGGAGGCGCTGGTGCGGCGGGCGTTCAAGGAGCTGCCCGCGCCCGCGCCCACCCTTGGGCCCGTCACCGGGCTGCTCACGCACGGCGACTGGCATCTCGGGCAGCTCGTCCGGCGCGACCGCTGGCTGCTCATCGACGTCGACGACCTGGGCGTCGGCGACCAGGCGTGGGACCTGGCCCGGCCGGCCGCCTGGTATGCCGCCGGCCTCCTGGACCCGGCCGTGTGGCAGCGGTTCCTGGGCGCCTACCTGGCGGCGGGCGGTCCCGCGCTGGGCGGCGGCGACCCGTGGGCGCGGCTCGACGTCCCGGCGCGGGCGCTGACCGTGCAGCTCGCCGCCGTGGCCGTGGTCAACGCCGGGCGCGAGGCCCGGGAACTCGACGATGTCGAACATTCGTTGATCGAGGCGTGCAGCCGAATCGTCAGAGCGTAGGCGGGTTGCGCGCGGTAGGTTTCATCCGAGACCTGAAAGCCAAGGAGAGCGACTTCGATGCAGTGCCCCAAGTGCCGCGGGAACATGCGGACCTATGAGCGCAACGGCGTCCACATCGAGCAGTGCGACAACTGCCGCGGGATCTTCCTCGACTACGGCGAGCTGGAGACCCTGACCAGGATGGAGTCGCAGTACCACGCGGCTCCCCCGCCGCCGCCGGCCCCCGGGCCGGCCTGGGGCGCGCCGCACGGCGGCTACCACCACGGCCACCACCGCCAGCGCAGCTGGGTGGGCATGCTGTTCTCCACCTGATCGGGTGCGGGCCGCGTCCTCCTGCGGAGGCGCGGCCCCCCGGCCGGTCAGCCGGGGAAGGACTCCGGGTCGACCGGGGCGGTGCGGGCGTTGCCGCCCGTGATGGCGTGCAGCGTGACGCGCCAGTCGTGCCAGCGGATCTGCGTGGCCGTGACCGTCGTCCTGAACGTCACCGACTTCTGGAACCTCTCGAAGCTGCACTGCCGGGTGAACGCCTTGTTCCGGCCGTCCCAGTCCACGCCGTGCGTGAAGTAGATCTTGTACGAGCCGTCCCGCACGCCCTTCACCTTGAACTTGGCCTTGCGGCGTACGTACACACTGAACGCCTTGCTCTTGCCGCGCATCACGGTCACCACCGCGTCCCTGGTGGCGCCGTTGTCGATCTCCAGCGAGCTGCGCCCGCCGAACGATCCCCTGCGGACGAACGAGCCGTTGCCGAGCCGCCGGGTCTGCTTGCGTGCCGCCTTCACCTCCACCACGTCGGCCGGGTAGCCGCCGGCCTTCTGCAGCGCCTCCCCCGCCTCGTCCAGCGCCTTGAGCTTGGCGCCGAGGTCGGCGAGCACGGCCGAGGGGGTGCACAGGGCGCGCGCGCCGACCTTGCCGCTCGTGGTGCCGAGCGCGGTGACGAAGTCCTGCAGCCTGGTGACGTACGCGTCGTGCTGCGGGCGGACCTCGGCCGGGGGGACCAGCGCGGCCAGCGACTCGGCCGCGCCGGCCAGCGTCTCCTCGGCCTTGGTGACCCGCTGGTCGAGCGCCTTGACCCCGCGTGCCCCCGCGAGCGAGCTGATCGCGTCGGCCATCGGCTTGTGCCTGCCGTCGAGCTCGGCCTTGTAAGCCTCGGGAGTGAGCGCGCTCGCGCTCGGCGCGGCCGAGGCCGAGCCGTTGTCGCCACCGGTCCCGCCGGTGCCGCCGGCGACGCCGGAGACCGTGGACGAGCCGCCTTCGGGGGTCGGCGCGGCGGAGGAGCAGGCGCCGAGTGTGAGGGTCGCGAGTGCGAGAACACACGAGATCAAACGGGGTGAAGCCACCTGCCACACTATCGCCCGGTTGCTCCCTGCCCGTCAATCGGAGCCCTCTCCGGTCACACCTCCGTCAGCCCTCTCTCCCGGTCCTGGACCAGCCGCCGGGTGATGCCGATCGTCTCCAGGAACGGCAGGTCGTGGCTCGCCACGATCAGCGCGCCCCGGTAGGCGCCCAGAGCCTCGGCGAGCCGGCGGACACTCGCCAGATCGAGATTGTTGGTCGGCTCGTCCAGCAGGAGGAGCTGCGGCGGCGGCTCGGCCGACAGCAGCGCGGCCAGCGTGGCGCGGAAACGCTCGCCGCCCGACAGCGTGCCGACGGCCTGCGCGGCCCGCTCGCCGCGGAACAGGAAACGCGCGAGCCGGGAGCGTACCTCGTTGACCGACGCCGAGGGCGCGACGGCCCGGACGTTGTCGATGATGCTGAGCGCGTCGTCGAGCAGGTCGAGCCGCTGCGGCAGGTAGCGGACCGGCACGGCCGCGCCCTCGCCGGCGGCGATGCGCTTGAGCAGGGTCGTCTTGCCCGAGCCGTTCCGCCCGAGCAGCGCGATCCGTTCGGGGCCGCGGACGACCAGCGTCTCCAGCGGCACGAACTCCTCGTCTTCGTCCGTCTCCTGCCGGGACTCCGGGAGGGGGCGGGCGAGCGCGAGGCTCAGGACCGTGCGGCCGGACGGGACCTCGGTGCCCGGCAGCTCGATCCTGATCTCCGCGTCGTCCCGCACCGCCTGCTCGGCCTCGCCCAGCCGCTCGCGCGCCTCCTCCAGCTTCTCCTCGTGCAGGGTCCGCTGCTTGCCCGCGGTGGCCTGCGCCTTGCGCTTGAGCCCGTTGGCGACGATCTTCGGCGCCCTGTTGTTCGCGGCGGCCTTCTTGCCGGCCCGGATGTTCCTGTCGATCCTGATCCGCGCCTCGACGAGCTCGCGCTGCTGCCGCCGCACCTCGCCCTCGGCGACGCGTACGGTCCGCAGCGCGGCCTCCTGCTCGGCGGCGGCCTGCTCCTCGTAGTCCGTGAGGTTGCCGCCGTAGAAGCGCACGCCGCCGTCGCGCAGCTCGGCGACCTGGTCGACGAGCTCCAGCAGCGCCCGGTCGTGGCTGACCACGACGAGGACCCCGGGCCAGGCGGTCACGGCGGCGTACAGCCGCTCGCGGGCGTCCAGGTCGAGGTTGTTGGTGGGCTCGTCGAGCAGCAGCACGTCGGGCCGCTTGAGCAGCTGGGCGGCGAGCGCGACCATGACGGTCTCGCCGCCGGACAGCGTGCCGACCGTGCGGTCCAGCCCGAGATGGGCCAGGCCGAGCCGGTCGAGCTCGGCCCGAGCGCGCTCCTCGACGTCCCAGTCGTCACCGATCGTGGTGAAGTGCTCCTCGGCGACGTCGCCGCTCTCGACGGCGTGCAGCGCGGCCCGCTTCCCGCTGATCTCCAGCAGGTCGGAGACGGTACGGGCGGCGATGAGCGGCACGTTCTGCGGCAGGTATCCCACCTCCCCCGAGACGGTGACCGAGCCGGACCGCGGGGCCAGCTCGCGGGCGATGATCTTCAAAAGGGTGGACTTGCCCGACCCGTTGACCCCGATCAGGCCGGTACGGCCCGCGGGGAAGGCGGCGTCGAGCCCGTCGAGCACCCGGGTGCCGTCCGGCCAGGCGAAGCTGACACGGTCGACGACGATGGAAAAAGGCATGGAGCGGCTCCCAGCACAAAAGTCGAAATCTTGCGACGAACTTCGTGACAGGCGGGGAACACCGCAGACGCGCGACACATGGAAGCCGGGGCCGAGCCCGCGACGGAGGGGCGAAGAGATCGCCGAGAGGTCCAGGTGAGCGCGCGTCAGGCCCGTGACAGGGCGGAACGGCGCGGTGCCCGCGACCTCAGATCCTCACGTCAACTGCCCCCGTGGGTCGGCGATAAGACCGTTCCAGGTTAGGGGATCACCTGGAGCGGAGGCAACCGTGGATCAGTGGAGCGAGCCGCCGGTCTCCTTCAGGTCCTCGGTGGTGGTGACCGCCGCGGACACGATCGCCGTCAGCGCCTCGGCGATGGACCGGGCCGGCATCGACGGCTTGTCGCCGTCCGGGACCTGCTCGGGCAGGTAGGGCACGTGCACGAAGCCGCCGCGCCGTCCCGGCCTGCCGGACTCCAGGTGGTGCATCAGCCCGTAGAAGACGTGGTTGCAGAGGTAGGTGCCCGCCGTGTGCGAGACGGACGCCGGCAGCCCGGCGTCGCGGACGGCGGCCACGCACGCCTTCACCGGGAGGGTGGAGAAGTACGCCGCAGGGCCGTCCGCGACGATGGGCTCGTCCACGGGCTGGACGCCCTTATTGTCCGGGATCCTGGCGTCGTCGAGATTGACGGCGACGCGCTCGATCGTCATGCCGGCCCTCCCGCCCGCCTGCCCCACACAGATGACGACCTCCGCGCCGGACTCCTCGACGGCGGCGCGCAGCCGTACGAGGGCGTCGTGGAAGACCACCGGCAGCAGCGCCGTGCTCAGCGACACCCCGTCCGGCGGCGCGGCCTCGGCCAGCCGCACCGCCTGCCACGACGGATTGACGGCGGAGCCGCCGAACGGCTCGAATCCGGTGAGCAGCACGCGCATCGGGGATTTCCTCTCGGGTGCGGGGGAAGGGGCGGGGAGGCCAGGAGAGCGAACACCATGATGGCCCACGTGCGGCCGGCGCCGGCGAAGCAGGCTGTAAGTGTTGAACTGAACAAGGTCCTTACCTCAGGTTGGAATCATGCACCCCGGACACCGGCACGACCCCCTCGCCCTGACCGTCGTCTCCTCCCACCGCACCTCCGACGGCCTGGTGTGCTATCTCCGCTGCGCCTGCGGCGCGTGGGAGGTCCGCACCCCGGGCACGGTCGCCGCGGTCCAGCCGCGGCGCCGGACCGTCGACTGATCGCGGCCTCCCGGCCTAGAGTCTGCACAACCGCACCTCTGGAGGCCAGGCATGTCGAGCATCCCCGCCCTGTTACGCGACCGGATCGCGGCCACCCCCGACGCCGAGGCGTACCGCGTGCCCACCGACGACGGCTGGGAGTCGTTGTCGTGGCGCGAGGTGGGCGAGCGCGTGCGCGGGCTGGCCCTCGGCCTGGCGGCACTGGGAGCCGGCCCCGGCAGACGGGTGTCCATCCTGTGCTCGACCCGGCTTGAGTGGATCCTCACCGACCTCGCCGTGCTGGCGACCGGCGCCGCCACGACGACGATCTACCCGTCCAACACGGCCGCCGAGGCGGCCTTCGTCATCACCGACTCCGGCAGCACCATCGTCGTGGCCGAGAACGACGAGCAGGTGGCCAAGCTGCGCTCGGTCCGGGAGGAGCTGCCCGGCGTCACGCGGGTGATCGTCGTCGACGGCTCCGCCGGCGACGACGAGTGGGTGGTGCCGCTCGACTCGGTGACCGGCGAGGGCGACTACGACGCCATGGTGGACGCCATCACCGAGGACGACCTGGCCACCCTCATCTACACCTCCGGCACCACCGGCCGGCCCAAGGGCGTGGAGCTCACCCACGACAACTGGCTGTACGCCGCCGACGCGGTCCGGCAGCTCGGCCTCATCTCCCCCGCCGACCTGCACTTCCTCTGGCTGCCGCTGTCGCACTCGTTCGGCAAGCTGCTGGAGGTCGTGATGATCGGCATCGGCGTGCCGACCGCGATCGACGGCCGGCTCGACAAGATCGCCGACAACCTCGGGGTGGTGCGGCCGACCATCATGGCCGCCGCGCCGCGCATCTTCGAGAAGATCCACAACACCGTGGTCGCGTCCATGCGGCGCGAGGGCGGCGCGAAGCTGCGCATCTTCGAATGGGCGCGCAGGACCGGCATCCGGGTCAGCCGGGCCCGCCAGCGCGGCGCCAGCCTGCCGCTCACCACCCGCGCCGAGTACGCGCTGGCCGACCGGCTCGTCTTCGCCAAGCTGAGGGAGCGGTTCGGCGGCCGGGTCCGCTACTTCATCTCCGGCGCCGCCCCGCTCAACACCGACATCGCCGAGTTCTTCGACGCCGCCGGCCTGACGATCCTCGAAGGATACGGGCTGACCGAGTCGTCGGCGGGCAGCTTCCTCAACCGGCCCGACGCGCCGCGCTTCGGCACGGTGGGCCCGCCGCTGCCCGGCACCGAGGTGCGCATCGCCGACGACGGCGAGATCCTCATCGGCGGGCGCGGGGTCATGCGCGGCTACCACGGGCTGCCCGAGGAGACGGCGGCGGCGCTGGAGGACGGCTGGCTGCGCACGGGCGACATCGGCGAGCTGGACGAGGCCGGCCGGCTGCGCATCACCGACAGGAAGAAGGAGCTGATCAAGACCTCCGGCGGCAAGTACGTCGCGCCGACCCATCTGGAGGGCTCGATCAAGGCGGCCTGCCCGTACGTGTCGCACGTGTTCGTCCACGGCGACCGGCGCAACTACGTCACCGCCCTGGTCACGCTCGACATGGACGTGGTCGCGCCGTGGGCGGCGGCCGAGTCGCTGCCGGCCGACGCCGAGGCGCTGCGCGAGCACCCGCGCATGCGCGAGGAGATCCAGAAGGCGGTCGACCAGGTCAACGCCGACCAGGCCAGCTACGCGACGGTCAAGAAGTTCGCGATCCTCGCCGAGGACTTCACCGTGGAGACCGGCGAGCTGACCGCGAGCCTCAAGATCCGCCGCAAGATCGTCGAGGAGCGCCACGGCAAGACCCTGGACGGCTTCTACGACGGCTGAGCACGTACCGGGGGCCGGTCACAACACACGATCGGCCCCCGGCAGCCGCCGGACCAGGAAGGCCAGCCCCCAGCACAGGGGCAGCGCCGGCACCAGCATGATCAGGAACTTGACCGCGGCGGGCGCGGACAGCCAGCGCAGCGCCCAGCCGAGTCCGACCAGCACGAGCGGGTGGACGACGTAGACGGCGTAGGCGTGCCGGGACAGGAACCGGCCGCGGGGCCCCTGCCGGTTCCACCGCTCGCGGAACCACACGGTCAGCCCGATGATCATGCCGACCGCGAAGACCGACTGCCACACGCTCATCGCGGCCGAGGCCAGCGGCCCCGTGCCGAGCGCCACCGGCATGAGCGCCACCGTGGCGGCCCCGGCCGCGCCGAAGCCCAGCCGCGACGCCCGCACCGGCAGCGTCTCGAACCAGCCGCGCCGGTGGGCGACGCAGCCCAGCACGAACATGGCCGCGTACTGCGGCATGAAGTCCGGCGTCGGCAGCCCCAGCACGTAGGTGCCGGTGGGCACCGGGATCCGCCACAGGATCGTGGCCGCCGCCAGCCCCAGCGTGAACAGCACGATCCACCGCGTGCGCAGCGGGGCCGGGCGGGCGGGGAGCGGCGCGCGCAGCGCCCGCCAGCCGGCGTAGGCGAGCGCGAAGACGATCAGCACCTCGGCGAACCACATCGGGCCCGCGTCCCAGGTGTCGAGGTAGTGCTGCCAGTAGGGGACCTGCCTGTCCTCTGTCAGGTAGCCCCCGAGCCCGACCAGCGGTCGCAGCAGCGCGACGTAGGCGAGCAGCGGGATGCCGAGCCGGAGCAGCCGGTCGACGACGAACCGGCCCGCGCCCTTGCGGTCGTAGGAGCCCGGGGTGAAGAAGCCGGAGATGAGGAAGAAGAACCCCATGAAGAACGCCTGGTTCATGACCAGCAGGACGTCCAGCAGGAAGCCCGAGGGGTCCTGGGCGGGCTCGCTGTAGTACCAGAGCGGGATGTGGGAGTAGGTGATGGCGGCGTGGTGCACGACCACCAGCACGGTGAGCACGACGCGTAAGTTGTCGAGGGCGAGGATCCTGGTGGTGGTGGCCGTGGTGCCGGTGGCCTCGGTCTTCATGTCACACATGCCCTTTCGAGAAGGTCGGCGAGCTGGCGGGCGTGCTCGTCCAGGTCGTGCTCGGGGTGCACGACCCAGTAGCCGAACATCGCGTCCACGGCGGCGGAGTGGGTGACGGCCATCACCCGGACGTCGAAGTCGCGGAACTCCCCGGCGGCCTGGCCGGCGCGGTAGATGTCCTCCAGGCTCCGGTAGATCTCCTCGTTGGTCCTGATGCCGAAGCGGGCCCTGCCGTCGGCGTCGCGCAGGTTGCCGAAGATCTCGCCCAGCGCCTTGAGCCCCTTGCGCTGGCCCCGCATGTAGGCGGCGACGGACAGCACGTGCGTGCGCAGCAGCTCCCTCGGCGACTCGACGCCCTTCATCGCGGCCAGGACGTGCTCGGCGATGGCGCCGTAGGTGACCACGACGACCTCGGTCATCAGCTCCTCCTTGCCGGCGAAGTGGTAGGAGATCAGCCCCTTGCTGATGCCGGCGTGCCTGGCGATGCGCGCCAGGGACGCCTGGGCGAACCCGACGTCGGCGATCACGTCGATGGCCGCGGCCACGATCTGAGCCCTCCGGGCGTCCTCGATGAACGACCGCGTCTTCTGACCAGTTGGCTCATTTTCTGATCGCATGGCCAAAATCTAGCACGCGCGGCCAGGAAGCGCGCGCCGGTGAGCTCACGCGGGACGGCGGCGTCCTTGTCTCAGGAGGTGGCAGGGTCTCAGGAGGTGGCAGGGCCGCCTTCGCCTCAGCAGGGCCGCCTTCGCCTCAGCAGGGCCGCCTTCGCCTCAGCAGGGCCGCCTTCGCCTCAGCAGGGGCGCTTGAAGACCGAGAGGAGCCGGTCGGCGGCGAGCGCCGGGGTCAGCGTGCCGTCCAGGATCTGCCGCTCCACCTCGTCCTTGATGGCGGCCACCTCGGGGTCGTCGCGCAGCTCGGCCAGCAGCCGCTCGCGGACCATCGTCCACGTCCAGCCGACCTGCTGGGCCCGGCGCTTGGTGGGCAGGTCGATCGACTCCTGGTGCGCCACGACGTGCCGCCACAGCTTCTCCAGGCCGTCGCCGGTCAGTCCGCTGCAGGTCAGCACGGGCGGCGGGGTGCTGTCGGAGCGCAGCATGCGCAGCGCGCCGGCCAGCTCCCTGGCCGCCTTCTTGGCCGGGAGCTGGTACTCGCCGTCGGCCTTGTTGACCGCGATCACGTCGGCCAGCTCCAGCACGCCCTTCTTGATGCCCTGGAGCTGGTCACCGGTACGGGCCAGCGTGAGCAGCAGGAACGTGTCCACCATGTCGGCCACGGCGGTCTCCGACTGGCCGACGCCGACGGTCTCCACCAGCACCACGTCGAACCCGGCCGCCTCCACCACGACCATCGCCTCCCGGGTGGCCTTGGCCACCCCGCCCAGCGTCCCCGACGTGGGCGAGGGCCGGATGAAGGCCGCGGGATCGACGGCCAGCCGGGACATGCGCGTCTTGTCGCCGAGGATGCTGCCGCCGGTGCGGGTTGAGGACGGGTCCACGGCCAGGACGGCGACCTTGTGCCCCTCGCCGGTCAGCATCGTGCCGAACGCGTCGATGAACGTGGACTTGCCCACGCCCGGCACGCCGGACACGCCGATCCGGCGGGCGCGGCCGGTGAGCGGGGTGAGCTCGACGAGCAGCCGCTGGGCCAGGGCCATGTGGTCGGGCCTGGTGGACTCGACCAGCGTGATCGCGCGGGCGATCCACGTACGTGAGCCCGCCCGGACGCCGTCGGCGTAATCCTCCAGCGAGTGCACGCCCCGCACCTCTTTCTTCCTTTTGATCATCATGTCTTCTGACAAACGTTGACTTTGCCAGTATGGTGCTGGGGTTCCCGTCTCAGCCGTCACAGGAGTCACTCCCCTCATGCCTGATGTCGAACCGCTGCGTGCGGGCGACCCGGCTGCCGCCGGACCCTATCGGCTCGTCGGGCGGCTCGGCGCGGGGGGCCACGGCGGCGGCTACCTCGGCCGGGCGCACGACGGCAGGCCGGTCGTCGTCAAGCTGCTGCCCGAGGGGCCGGCCGACCGGGAGCGGCTGGTCAGGGCGCTGGCCGTGGCGCGGTGGATGGCGCCGCCGTCGTGCCTGGCGCGGGTGCTCGACGTGGCGACCGGCGAGCGGCCGTACGTGGTGCGCGAGTACGTGGACGGGCCCACCTTGGAGCAGGCCGCGCCCGCCCCGGCGGCGGAGCTGCCCCGGCTCGCCGCCACCGTCGCGACCGGGCTGAACGCCCTGCACCAGGCTGGCGTCGCGCATCTGGCGCTCAAGCCGGCCAACGTGCTGCTGGTGCCCGGCGGTGCGCGGGTGGCCGACTACGGGATCGCGGGGTCGTACGGGCCGGTGGCGGGCGGCGGGGGTGCGCCCGCGTATCTGGCGCCCGAGCAGGTGGCCGGGCTGCCGGGCGGCGCGCCGGCCGACGTGTTCGCCTGGGGCGCGGTGGTCGGGTTCGCGGCCACCGGAGTGCCGCCCTTCGGGGACGGCTCCCCGGCCGAGGTCGCCGAGCGGGTGCTGCGCGGCGAGCCGCGGCTGGACGGGCTGCCCGTTCCCTTGCGCGAGGTGGTGACCGCCTGCCTGGCCAAGGATCCGGCGGCCCGGCCGACCATGCGTGAAGTGCTCCTGCGCCTCACCGGCGCCACCCCCGCCCCTGACGACGACTTCGCCACCCCAGCCGCCACCCAGGACTTCCGCCCCCCGAGCATCCCCCTCCGAGCACCACACACCCCACCCCCGGACCCACACACCTTGCCCCTGGATCCCCACCTCCCGCATCGAGATCCACCCGGCCCGCTCGCGGCGCCGGGTGATCCCTCGCCGATGGCGGAGAGCCCGCTCCGGGCGACGGATACCGGGACGCTCCTGGTGCGGCCCTTCGCGGCCTCCGCGCATCCCGGTCAGGCGCGGGCGACCGCTCCCCCCGCCGACTGGATGGCGTTCCACCGCGCCGGGCAGCCGCGGGTCGAGGACGGGCAGCGGTCGGCGTTCGTGGACGTCCTCGTCACCGGCGACGCCCCGGCTGCTCCCAGGAGCAGGGGAAGGCGTGTCAAGATGGCGCTCATCACGACCGTCTCGGGCATCCTCGTGCCGGTCCTGGCCGCCGCGATCGTCTGGCTCACCCCCGCCGAGCCTCCGCCCTCCGCGCCCGCCGCCGCCCCGCCGGAGAGCAGCCGCGCCACCGACCCGGGCCCCGCCCGCCTCCAGGTCACCCGCCTGCGCCCGTACGGCACCAGGAACGACGGCGACGCCGGCTGCTGGGCTCCCGGCGAGGTCACCGTACGGGCTCTGGCGGCCCGCACCGGCGGCCCGCTGACCATCCGCTACGCATGGCTGGTCGACGGCGCGCCCGCGGGCGCGACCGCCTCCACGCTCATCCCCGGGAACGGCCAGCGCTACCTGACCTCACCGCGGGCCCTGACGGCGGACCCGCCGCCCGAGGGCGCCACGCGCCGCGTCACGCTACGCATCACGTCCCCGGTCGTCGTCCAGCGGTCGGTCACGCTCACGCTGTGCGCCGCCGGCTGAGCTGCTCCAGCAGGCCGAGCGCGGCGTCGGCGATCACCGTGCCCGGCGGGAAGATCGCGGACGCGCCCGCGGCACGCAGCTCGTCGTGGTCGCCGGGCGGGATGACGCCGCCGACCACGATCATGATGTCGCCGGCGTCGAGTCCGGCCAGCGCCTCGCGCAGTGCGGGCACCAGCGTCAGGTGCCCGGCGGCCAGCGAGGACACGCCGACCACGTGCACGTCGGCCTCCACGGCCTGACGCGCGACCTCCTCCGGCGTCTGGAACAGCGGGCCGACGTCCACGTCGAAGCCGAGGTCGGCGAAGGCCGTCGCGATCACCTTCTGGCCGCGGTCGTGCCCGTCCTGGCCCATCTTGGCGACCAGGATGCGCGGACGACGCCCCTCGGCCCGCTCGAATTCGGCGCAGGCGCGGCGCGCGCGCTCGATGTTCTCGGCGGGGCCGGACTCGTCGCGGTACACCCCTGAAATGGTACGGACCCGCTCGGCGTGCCGCCCGAACACCCGCTCCAGCGCCTCGGAGATCTCCCCCACCGTCGCCTTGGCGCGGGCGGCGTCCACCGACAGTTTGAGCAGGTTGTGCTCCAGCCCCGGCCGCGGATCGGCGGCGGCCGCGGTGAGCGCGTCCAGAGCGCGCCGTACCGCGTCGGCGTCCCGCTCGGCCCGCAGCCGGGCCAGCTTCTCCAGTTGCCGGCCGCGGACCGCGCTGTTGTCGACCTTGAGCACGTCGATGACCTGGTCGTCGCCGGTCCGGTACTTGTTGACGCCGATCACCGGCTGCCGCCCGGAGTCGATGCGGGCCTGCGCGCGGGCGGCGGCCTCCTCGATCCGCAGCTTCGGCAGCCCGGCCTCGATGGCCTTGGCCATGCCGCCGGCCGCCTCGACCTCCTCGATGTGCTGCCAGGCCCGCTCGGCGAGGTCGTGGGTGAGCCGTTCGACGTAGTAGGAGCCGCCCCACGGATCGATGACGCGGGTGGTGCCGGACTCCTGCTGGAGCAGGAGCTGGGTGTTGCGGGCGATGCGCGCGGAGAAGTCGCTGGGCAGCGCGAGGGCCTCGTCCAGGGCGTTGGTGTGCAGCGACTGGGTGTGGCCCTGCGTGGCCGCCATCGCCTCGACGCAGGTGCGGGCCACGTTGTTGAACACGTCCTGCGCGGTGAGCGACCAGCCGGAGGTCTGGCTGTGCGTACGCAGCGCCAGCGACTTGGGGTTCTCGGCGCCCATGTCCCTGACGATGCGGCTCCACAACAGCCGCGCGGCGCGGAGCTTGGCGACCTCCATGAAGAAGTTCATGCCGATGCACCAGAAGAACGACAGCCGCGGCGCGAACGCGTCGATGTCGAGCCCGGCCGCGACCCCGGCCCGCAGGTACTCCATGCCGTCGGCCAGGGTGTAGGCCAGCTCCAGGTCGCAGGTGGCCCCGGCCTCCTGGATGTGGTAGCCGGAGATGCTGATGGAGTTGAACTTCGGCATCTTCTCGCTGGTGTAGGCGAAGATGTCGGAGATGATGCGCATCGAGGGGGCCGGCGGATAGATGTAGGTGTTGCGGACCATGAACTCCTTGAGGATGTCGTTCTGGATGGTCCCCGTGAGCTGCTCCGGCTTCACCCCCTGCTCCTCCGCGGCCACGATGTAGAGGGCCAGGATGGGCAGGACGGCACCGTTCATGGTCATCGACACCGACATACGGTCGAGCGGGATCCCGTCGAAGAGCTGACGCATGTCGTAGATGGAGTCGATGGCGACCCCGGCCATGCCGACGTCGCCCGCCACGCGCGGGTGGTCGGAGTCGTAGCCGCGGTGCGTGGCCAGGTCGAACGCGACCGACAGGCCCTTCTGACCGGCCGCGAGGTTGCGCCGGTAGAAGGCGTTGGAGTCCTCGGCGGTGGAGAAACCCGCGTACTGGCGGACGGTCCACGGCTGGTTGACGTACATGGTCGGGTACGGCCCGCGCACGTACGGCGCCGCCCCGGGATATGTGCGCAGGAAGTCGAGCCCGTCGAGGTCGCCCTCGGTGTAGAGGGGTTTGACGGCGATGCCCTCCGGCGTCTCCCAGATCTCGCCGTCCGGCTCGGGCCGCCGTCCCGGCTCCTTGGCCAGGCCGTTGAGCGGTACGCAGGAGAAGTCCGGGATCATCGGGTCACCCCCAGGTCGTCGCCGAGCACGTCGTCATAGGTGGTGCGCAGCACATGGAGGGCGTCGCAGCCGGCGTGCACGGTGCCGTCCACGCCGTCCACGTCCTCGTGCCCGCCCTGGCCCGCGAGCCACACCCGCCTCGCCCCCGCCCGTCGGAGCGCGGCGGCCACGGGGGCGGCGTGCTCGGCGTACAGCCGGTCGCTGGAGCACAGGCAGGCGACGCGGGCGCCGCTGACGGCGAAGGCGGTGGCGATCTGTTCGGGGTCGGTGCCCGGCCCGGCGGTCTCGGTCGCGAAGCCACCGGCCTGGAACAGGTTGGCGGCGAACGCGGCCCGCGCCGTGTGGGCGGCGACGGGCCCGATCGTGGCGAGGAACACCTTGGGCCGCTCCGGCCGCGACTCGGCGAGGTCGCGCAGCGCCTCGAACTCCTCGGCGTAGCGCGGTGTGGCGATGCCGTTCCCGCCGCGCCGTACGGGCGGTTCCGCGAGGTCGGGGTATTCGCTGACGCCGGTGATCGGGAAGCGGCGGTGGGCGAGGTCGGCGGCGCGCCGCTCGCGGGTGGCGGCCACCCGGGCGGCGGTCAGCTCCTCGGCCGCGTCGGCGCCGCCGGCGGCCTCGATCTCCTGGAACCACGCCCACGCCCGCTCGGCGAGGTCGGCGGTGCGGCGCTCGACGTACCAGGAGCCGCCCGCGGGGTCGAGCACGCGGGCCAGGCCCGCCTCCTCCAGCAGCAGGGCCTGGGTGTTGCGGGCGATGCGGCGGGAGAAGGAGTCCGGCAGGCCGAGCGCGGCGTCGAACGGCTGCACGGTGACGGCCTCGGCCCCGCCGACCCCGGCGGCGAAGCAGGCGACGGTGGTGCGCAGCAGGTTCACGTACGGGTCGCGGACGGTCATCATGGCCGAGCTGGTGACCGCGTGCTGCCGCTGGCCGCCGTGCTCGGGCGCGCCGCACACCTCGGCGACCCTGGCCCACAACCGCCGGGCGGCGCGCAGCTTGGCGATGGTGGCGAACTGGTCGTCGGTGGCGGCGTACCGGAACTCGATCTGCCCCAGCGCCTGCTCGACCGAGAGCCCGGCCCCGGTGAGCTCGCGCAGCTCGGCCACGCCCCGCGCGATCGAGCAGCCCAGCTCGTCGGCGTCGCCACCGCCCGCGTCGTGCCAGCGGGTGGCGTCCACGGTGACGGCCCGCAGCCCCGGGAAGTCGGCGGCGCAGCGCACCGCCAGCTCCGCCCCGGCCGCGCCGGAGCCCCCCAGGTTGCCCGAGACCGCGACGCCGCGCTCGGCGGCCAGCGCGAGCAGCGCGTCCGCGGCCTCGCGGGTGCGCCCGCCCGCCTCCAGCACAACGGGGGCCAGGTCGAGCAGCACGTCCTTGAGCACGACGGCCAGCGACTCCGGCGGGATCGCGCCGTCGCCGACGACCAGCCACAACGAGGTGACGCCGTGCTCCAGGTCGGCCAGCACCGCCTCGGGGTCGGGCGCGGCGTGCCGCTGCCGGACGTCCCAGCCGGGGACGGTGCGGGTGCCCCGCACGTACGGCGGCGCGCCGGGCAGCCCGGGGTCACCGGGCAGGTCGTCCAGGTCGTAGAGGGGCGCGATCGTCAGCCCGTCGTAGGTGGAGGTGGACAGCGCCTCCTCGGGCGAGCCCGCCTCGATCCCGGACCTGCGCAGGACGGCCGCCGCCAGCTCCCGCCAGTCGTCCCGGGTCTTGGGCGTGAACCCCGCTGCGAGTTCCATGTCTCGGATAGTAGGCGGAACCGGTCGGAACCAGCACCCCAGGGGCCCCCGACACCCTGATCAGCTTTGCGGGGCCTCCCAGGTGAGCCGCCAGGTGAGCGGGCCCACCACGCCGTCGTCGGCGATGCCCTGCCGCCGCTGGAAGGCGATGCAGGCGGCGCGCGAGTCGGGACCGTACGCGCCGTCGGCGTCGAGGTCGAAGCCACGCTGCCGGATGCGGCTCTGCCAGGTGCGTACGTCCTCGCCCCGCATGACCGGCGGGTAGGACAGCAGCCGCCCGGGGAACGGCGGCGCGACCGGCCCGGACGGAGGCGGCTCCCCTCCGCCCGACGGCCGGGGCGCGCCCCGCCGCACCCAGGAGTACAAGGGCTCGCCGGGGCAGTCGGTGGAGTAGCCGTCGCGGTGCCCCTTGATCTCCTTGCCGGCGCCGCCGCGGGCGCGTACGTGCTCGACGGCGTCGAGGATGGCGTGCAGGATCTGGTCGGTGGGCTGCACGAGCCCGGTGTTGCCGACCAGGCCGAGCACCGCGTAGTGGCCGGAGTTGAGCCCGGGGCCGTTGGCGGCGGGCAGGTGGTGCAGGCCGCGCCCCTCGAACACCTTGCGGTGGGGGCAGGCCACGAAGGAGTAGCCGATGTCGACCCAGCCGTTGCCCTCCATGTGGAAGGCCTGGATGGAGCGCACCAGAGCCGCGCACGCGCCGTGGTCGCCGACGATGCCGGGCTCGACTCTGCCGCCGGTGTAGTGCACCTTCACGCCTTTGGTGGAGTCGAGCTGTGAGTAGTCGCCGCGGGGGGCGCGGGCGTTCCAGTCGCGCCGTGACACCAGGTCGATGGCCAAGACGAACTCCGAGACTAGTGCGGGGAATACTGAGCGTAACAAGGGATACGCGGACAGGTCCCGGAGTTGGCTGATTTGCCTAGGGCCGGATCACCCGGCTCTCCGTCACGATGGCGGTGATGAGGTCGCGGGGAGTGACGTCGAAGGCCGGGTTGATCGCGTCGGTGCCCTCCGGGGCGACCCGTACGCCCCTGATCGAGACGATCTCGCCGGCGCCGCGGTCCTCGATCTCGATGTGCCCGCCGGTCGGGGTGCCGGGGTCGATGGTGGACTCGGGGGCGACGACGACGAACGGGACTCCGGCGCGTTCGGCGCCGAGCGCGAGGGCGTACGAGCCGATCTTGTTGGCGGTGTCGCCGTTGGCGGCGATGCGGTCGGCGCCGATCAGCACCGCGTCCACCCCGCCCCTGGCCAGCAGGTAGGGCCCCGCCGAGTCGGCGACGAGGCGGTGCGGCGCGCCCATCCTGGCCAGCTCCCAGGTGGTGAGCCTGGCCCCCTGGAGCAGCGGCCGGGTCTCCAGCGCGAGGACCTCGGCCAGCCGGCCGCGCTCGTGCAGCGTACGGACGACGCCGAGCGCGGTGCGTGCTCGACGGCGGCGAGCGCGCCCGTGTTGCACACGGTCATGATCCGCAGCCGGTCGCCCTCCAGCAGGTCGGCGCCGCGCTCCCCCATGGCCCGGCAGGCGGCGATGTCGTCGTCGCGCAGCCGCAGCGCGGCGGCGAGCACGGCCTCCCTGCCCTCGCCGAGGCGGGCGGCGGCGCGGTCGACGCCCCAGGCGAGGTTGACGGCGGTGGGGCGGGCGGCGCGCAGCCGGGCGATCAGCTCCTGGTCGCCGTCGGCGAGCACGACGCCGAGCGCGCCGGCCACGCCGAGGGCGGGCGCGCCGCGCACGGCGAGCCGGCGGATCGCGTCGACGAGCTCGTCCACGGTGTGGACGCGCAGCGTCACGCACTTGTCGGGCAGCAGCGTCTGGTCGATCAGCTCGATCGCGCCGTCCACCCAGTCGATGGTCCTCACGGCAGAAACGTTAACGGGTCGGGCGGCCCCAAGGTCCGGCCCTAGGAGCCTTCTGATGATGTTGCTGGTCAGACTTCCGATCATGTAGGCCGAGGTTCAGGCTGGGCAGCATGATGGGGCATCGTCCCGCACGGCCGGTAGGGCCGGATGTGTGGAGCACCTGCCGGGAGCTGATCCCGGCAGGCAGCGTGTACGCGTTCTTGGCCGAGCATCGCGATGAGCTGTTTCCCGAGGAGATGTTCGCCGACCTGTACGCCGCGACCGATGGCCGGCCGAGCATCCCGCCGCAGGAACTGGCGTGTGTGCTGGTGTTGCAGGCCTTGCTGCACCACTCCGACCCGGAGGCGGCGCTGGCGCTGCGTTGTGATCTGCGGTGGAAGGCCGCCT
>NZ_FOHX01000001.1 GCF_900111685.1 Nonomuraea wenchangensis | reverse complement strand
GAGCTGATCCTGATCTCGCATCCGGAGCACGTGGTCGAGCGGGGCGGCGCGTACGTGTGGCGGCTGCGCGACGCCGCGCTCGACCGCGCCCGCCGGCTCGGCCTCACCCTGCACGCCGTGTACGGCGAGTCCCGGCAACCCGCCGTGGGCCGCCAGCTCCACAGGCTGCTCGACGCCTACCCGGCGGCGACCGGCCTGCTGATCAACAACGAGGCGGCCGCCGCGGCGCTGCCCTCGGTCACCTACGAGCGGGGGCAGCGGGTGCCCGAGGACCTGTCGGTCATCGGCCGCTACTCCGCCGACTTCGCCGCGACCTTCTCCCTGCCGTATTCGTTCGTCGAGAGCGCACCCGACCGCCTCGGCTCCATGGCGGTGCGGCAGCTCGTGCGCCGCGTGGAGTCGGCGTCGGCCAGGAAGGAGCCGTTCGTGGTGCGCTTCATCTCGCCCGAGCTCGTCTCCAGAGGCAGCACCGCGCCCCCGCGCTCCCCCTGAAGCCCCCTACAGAACCCCTGATCGCCGCCGTCCCTTGATGTTAGCGCTAACACTCCAGCCAAGCCCCCAAAGGAGAGTGACGCTCATGTCCCGCATCCGAGTGCTCGCGTCAGCCCTGGTCGTGCCCTTGGTGGCCACGACCATGGCGATGACCGGCGCCGCCCCGGCCGCCGCGGCCGGCTCGACGCTCACCGTCGACGTCGCCCGCCCGTTCCGCCCGGTCACCCACGCCGCCTCCGGCGGCCTCTACGGCCTCGCGGAGAACTCCCGCCCGGCCGACTCCACCCTCCTGCCGATCAAGGTGAACTCCCTCACCCAGCCCGCCCCCGGTGTCGGCCAGCGTCCCAACGGCCAGCCGCCCGGCGGCGACTCCCTGCTGATCGCCCCGCAGGCCGACCGCGTCGGCGCCGGCCAGTACATCCGCATGCCCGACATCTACCCCAACTTCCCCTACCGGTGGGTGAGCTGGAACGACTGGCTGGCCAAGGTCGACACCATGGTCAGAGCCCGGCTCGCGGCCACCACCGTCACGAACGTCCTCGGATGGGAGCTCTGGAACGAGCCCGACTACACCTGGAACACCGCCGCCGCCGGCTCCTTCAACGACGGCTGGGTCCGTACGCACCAGGCGGTCCGGGCGCTCGACCCGCTCACGCCGATCGTCGGACCCAGCACGGCGACGTACAACCGCTCGTGGATGCAGGCGTTCCTGACCCGCGCCCGGGACACCGGCACGCTGCCCGACATCATCTGCTGGCACGAACTGAGCAACCCCGACAGGATCGCCGCCGACATCGCCGACTACCGCAACCTGGAGTCCTCGCTCGGCATCAGCCCGCGCCGCATCTCCATCAACGAGTACGCCGCCCCCGCCGAAGTGGACGTCCCCGGCCGGATCGCCAGCTACGTGGCCAAACTCGAACGCGGCGGCGTAGAGTCCGCGCACCGCGCCTTCTGGTACGAGTACGGCACCATGAACGGCCTCGTCGTCAACAACTCCCAGCCGACCGGCACGTGGTGGCTGTACAAGTGGTACGGCGACATGGCCGGCTCCATGGTCACCACGACCACCAGCTCGACCTCCCTGGACGGCTTCGCCGCCTACGACTCCACCCGCAGGACCGTCAACGTCGTCTTCGGCAACGAGGCGGGCACCAACACCGTCAACCTCACCGGCCTCGGCGCGCTCGGCTCCAGCGTCCGCGTCACGCTGCTGTCCACCCCGTCCAGCGGACGCTTCACCGCCGTGACCGCCCCCACCACGGTCTCCACCACGACGCGTACGGTCAGCAACGGGCAGCTCAGCGTGTCCGTGCCGAACATGGTCGCCACCAGCGCCTACCAGCTCCTCGTCGAGCCGGTCTCCGGCGTCCCGGCCTACCAGCAGCGGTACGAGGCCGAGAACGCCTCGGTGTTCCGCGCCCAGCGGCTGACCTCCTCCAGCGCGTCGGGCGGCGGTTACGTGGGCCGCATCGACAACTCCGGCACCTCGCGCACCGACAGTTACGTGGACTTCGTCGTCAACGTGCCGGCGGCTCGCTCGTACACGATGACCATCGGCTACGCGAACGCCACCGGCGCCACCGCCACCCAGGGCCTGGCCTACAACGGCGGCGCCTGGACCACGGTCAGCTACCCGCCCACCGCCGCGTGGGGCCAGTTCGGCGCCACCGTCAGCACCACGGTGACCCTGCGGGCGGGCTACAACGTGATCCGCCTGGCCAAGGGGTCGCCGCACTTCGCGGGCGGCACCGGTTACGCCGAGCTGGACTACGTCCAGCTCATCTGACGCTACTCAGCGGCGTCGGAAAGGGCGCCTCGGACGGCCCGTTCCGGTCACGTAACCGCAACCGGAGCGGGCCGCCTGCTCTACCGCTGCCTTCAGGTCGTAAAACTCGGCGGCCTCCCGGCCCGTCGTCGCGGGCCCCGGCCCCTTTACCGGCTTCTCCTTCTGTCGCGATGCATCGCGCGGAGGACATCGGCATCACTCGACGAACGCCGGCCGTCGTTGGCCTGCTCTTTTGTCCCGGTCATGCCGGGTCTTACGGTCCTCACCGTACTCCTACTGCGCTCAAAATAAGGGCAGCCCAGCCTTTGCCGCCATGGGATCAAGCAGGCCGGGGGGTCGTCCTAGCGTGGATTCGAATTCGGGCCGAGACCCGGTGTTCAGTCAGGACCCGGAATGGCCCTCCGTCCAAGCACCAGCGGAAGGTGATCTGACATGACCAGCGTCAAGAACCTCCTCGCGGCCGCAGCGATGACGGCCTCGGCCCTTGCCGTCCCGGTGGCGGCCTCGGCCCCGGCCGCAGCCTCTGAGCCCACCGCTCAGAGCGCGACGACGACGGAAAGCCTCACCACCCAGACTCCCTGCAGGTACCACCGGAACCCGGCCCGTTGCCGCGCCATCCGCAGCGGCGGTGGCGGTGGCGGCGGTGGCGGTGGCGGCGGAGGTGGTGGTGGAGGCGGTGGCGGTGGCGCCAACGTCGACATCAACAACCAGAACATCAACCGTGCCGGCGGCGGCGGCGGCGGCGGTGGCGGCGGTGGCGGTGGCGGCGGCGGCGGTGGCGGCGGCGGTGGCGGCGGCGGTGGCGGCGGTGGCGGCGGCGGTGGCGGCGGCGGTGCCCGCTGATCGCCCGATCAGCGCCGACCGACCAAGCCAAGCCGACCGACCGACCGACCAAGCCAAGCCGACCGACCGGCCGACCAAGCCGACCGACCAAGCCGACCCGACCGAACCAACCGACCCGACCGAACTCCGAACCAACCGACCAAGCCGACCAAGCAGACCAAACCGACCAGACCGACCCGATCGGCCGACCGAGCCGCCCACGCCGCTCGACCGATCGACCAAGCCGACCGACCGGACTGATCGACTGAGCCGAGTCAGGCCCCGCCACGGCCATCTCGCTCACCACGTCTGATCAGCGCCACAGAGAACGAGAGGGCCGCACCGGCCGCCGGTGCGACCCTCTCCTCATGCCTTCATGCCCTTAATGCCTTCCGTGCCCTCTGTGCCAGGGCTAAGGCGGCCCGGCCCGTCGCCCGCCGGCCTACCCGGAAGTGTCAGTGGCGCTCGCCATGATGGACCCATGACCGAGACGCCCCCCTTCACCGTGCCGGCCGACGCCACGGCATACGCCGAGGCCGTGCAGCTCGCCGTCGACTCCGCCGCGGCCTACTACGCCGACGGCACCTCGACGCTCGACGACGACGCCTACGACCGGCTGGTCCGCGGCATCGCCGCCTACGAGGAGGAGCACCCGGGCGAGGTGCTGCCCGCCTCGCCGACCGGCAAGGTGGCGGGCGGGGCCGTCGTGGGCGACGTGCCGCACACGGTGCCCATGCTGAGCCTGGACAACGTGTTCGGTCCCGAGCAGCTCGCCGACTGGGCGGCCTCGCTGGAGCGGCGGCTCGGCCGCCCGGTGCCGGCGTGGAGCGTGGAGCCCAAGCTCGACGGCCTCGCGATCTCGGCCCGCTACCGGCGCGGCCGGCTGGCGCAGCTCGTCACGCGCGGCGACGGGGTCGCGGGGGAGGACGTCTCGCACGCCATCGGCACCATCGTCGGCCTGCCCGACCGGCTGGCCGAGCCGGTCACGGTGGAGCTGCGCGGCGAGGTCATGATGACCACCAGCCAGTTCGAGGAGGCTTGCGCCAAACGGCGGGCGCACGACGGCACCACGTTCGCCAATCCGCGCAGCGCGGCGGCGGGCACCCTGCGGGCGCAGGACCGCCCCTACGTGTGCGAGCTGACCTTCTTCGGCTATGGCGCGCTGCCGCGACCCGACGACGACTCCGAGCAGGCCGCGCGGCTGCGCGAGCTGCCGCACAGCCAGGTCATGGAGTGGGCGGCCGCGCAGGGGGTGCAGACGACGGCCACCACGCCGGTCGCGGGCATCGTCGCCGGCACGCTGGAGCGCGTCCAGGAGCGGGTGGGCGAGATCGCGGCGGTCCGGGCCGAGCTGCCGTTCGGCATCGACGGCATCGTGATCAAGTGCGATCTGGCCGCCGACCAGGCGCAGGCCGGCTTCAGCTCGCGCGCGCCGCGCTGGGCGGTCGCCTACAAGCTGCCCGCCACAGAAAAGATCACCAAGCTGCTCGCCGTGGAGTGGAACACCGGCCGCACCGGCATCATCGCCCCGCGCGCCGTGCTGGAGCCGGTCGAGCTCGACGGCAGCATCGTCACGTACGCGACCCTGCACAACCCCGCCGACATCGCCCGCCGTGGCCTCATGATCGGCGACAGCGTCACCGTCTACAAGGCGGGCGACGTCATCCCGCGGGTCGAGGCGCCGGTCGTGCACCTGCGCACCGGCGACGAGCGGCCCATCGACATCCCCCAGGTCTGCCCGTCGTGCGGCGACGCGATCGACACCTCCCAGGAACGGTGGCGGTGCGTGCGCGGGCGCGGGTGCCGCGCGATCGCCTCCATCGTCTACGCCGCCGGCCGCGACCAGCTCGACATCGAGGGCCTGGCGGAAAACCGGATCAGGCAGCTGCTCGACGCCGGTCTCATCGCCGACTTCGCCGACCTGTTCTTCCTGACCCGCGAGCAACTGCTCGGCCTCGAACGCATGGGCGCCACCAGCACCGACAACCTCCTGGCCGCCCTCGACCGGGCCAAGGGCCGGCCACTCAGCCGGGTGTTCTGCGCGCTGGGCGTACGCGGCACGGGCCGGTCCATGAGCCGCCGCATCGCCCGCCACTTCGCCACCATGGACGCGATCCGCGCCGCCGACCCCGACGCCATCCAGCAGGTGGACGGCATCGGTCCGGAGAAGGCGCCGGTGGTGGTGGACGAGCTGGCCGAGCTCGCCCCGCTCATCGACAAGCTCATCCGCGCGGGCGTCAACATGACCGAGCCCGGCGCCACCCCGCCCACCGGGGAAGCCGGGAAGGCAGCGGCGGGCGAGCAGCCGGGGGACGCGCAGGCAGCGGACCCGGGGACGACGGCGGAGCTGCCGCTGGCCTCGATGTCGGTGGTGGTCACCGGCACGATGACCGGGCCGCTCGCGGCACTGTCGCGCAACGAGGTCAACGAGCTGATCGAGCGGGCCGGCGGCAAGGCCTCCTCCAGCGTGTCCGCCAGGACGTCCCTGCTGGTGGCGGGGGAGAAGGCAGGCTCCAAACACACCAAGGCCCAGCAGCTCGGCGTGCCGATCACCACCCCGGAGGAGTTCGCCGCCCTCGTCGCCCCTCTGCTGCAGTCGCCGCTCGGATGATCGACGGCACGCGGGGACGGCCGTCACGCCGCCCCCTGCTGCAGTCGCCGCTCGGGTGGTCGACGGCACGGGGGGACGGTTGTCCCGCCGCGCCCGGTGCACCCCGTCCTCCCTCCGACTTGGCGTAGGGAGGACGGGACGAGCCCTCGACGAGGTCGGCAATCCTGGGCGAGGCGAGCCGTCCTCGGGGTTGACCGCGAGGACGCGCCCCGCACCGTACGGCTCCGCTGCGCCGGCAGGAACGCGGACGTCGGCTCAAGCCGGCCGCGCACCTTCGCCCCGCCCAGGGCGTCCTCCAGGGCCCGTACTCGTCCGGCTCGTCCGGCCCCATGACCGGCTCCTCGAAAGACCGGTGGACGCCCGATACGGTGTTCGACTGGTCAGGTAGAGGATTATCCGCCTCCGGCGGACCGCCGCCATCCCGAGTGGAAAAAGCCTCCCAAAAGGAGGAGGATCCTCCGTCCGGTGACAAAAGGACGCTCCTGCCTCTTGGGAGGCTGCTTTCAGTTCCCGCCCGCAACCGTCCTGAGGGCGATCAGGAGGATGAACAGCGGGATGGTCATACTCGTTCCGAGAACGGCGAGTATGAGGCACAAGCGGACGGTCCGGGCCTTGCTTTCCAGGGCGTCCCGGACCGTCCGTCCGAATTCGTACGCCACGCTCGGAGGGTCATCCTCTTCCTTGTCGCCATTTGTCATGACGAGACAGTCCCGTACCGGCGCCCTGACATGCAACAATGTGAGAATTGTTCAAGCGTGATAATCATCCGCCGAGACTGATAATCATGATCTGCGGGGTGTGATTCTTGAAACTTCCGGCTATTGGAGGCCGGAGCGGACCGAGGTGATGCGGCGGGTGTTGAAGCCGAGCCAGTGCATCCGCCCCACATACCGCGCGTGCTCCACCTTGAGGCAGCGGTCCATGACCACGGTCACGCCGCCTTCCTCGGCGATCCGCGCACCCTCCTCGTTGATGACGCCGAACTGGCACCAGAGGGCGGCGGCGCCGATCGACACGGTCTCCCGCGCGAGGTCCGGCAGCGCGTCGGGGGCGCGGAAGACGTTGACCAGATCGACCGGCACGGGCACGTCGAGCAGGCTGGGGTAGCTGGGCTCGCCGAGGATCTCCTTCTCGCGCGGGTTGACCGGGATCACCCGGTAGCCGTGCCGCTTGAGGTAGTAGCCGACGAAGTGGCTGGCCCGCAGCTCGTTGCCCGACAGGCCGACGATCGCGATCGTCCTGGTCGAGTGGAGCACCCGCTGGATCGTCAGCGGGTCCTGGTAGCGTCCGAGCTCGGTCATGCCGTCCCCGCCTTCTTGCCGATCGCCGCGCCGACGCGGGCGAAGCCCTGTTCCAGGTCCCAGATGAGGTCCGCGACGGACTCGGTGCCGACCGACAGCCGCACCGTGCCCGGCCCGACGCCGGCCGCCCGCAGCTCGTCGTCGCCGAGCTGGCGGTGCGTCGTGCTGGCCGGGTGGATGACCAGGCTCTTGGCGTCGCCGACGTTCGCCAGGTGCGACCAGAGCGTCAGGCCGCCGATGAGGCCCTGCCCGCCGGCCCGGCCGCCCGCGCAGTCGAAGGAGAACACCGCGCCCGCGCCGCGCGGGAGGTACTTCTCCACCAGGGGCGCGTACTTGGCGCCGGGCAGGCCGGCATAGGTCACGTTGGAGGCCAGCTCGTGCCCGTCGAGGTAGGCGGCGACCGCCCGCGCGTTCTCGACGTGGCGGTCCATCCGCAGCGACAGCGTCTCCAGGCCCTGCAGGAACAGGAAGGCGTTGAACGGCGACAGCGCCGCGCCGAGGTCGCGCAGGGTCTCGGCGCGCAGCTTCATCAGGTAGCCGTACTCGCCGAACGTCTCGTGGAAGCGCAGCCCGTGGTAGGCCGGCGACGGATCGGCGATGACCGGGAAGCGCCCGTTGGACCAGTCGAACGTGCCCGCCTCGACGACCACCCCGCCGATGCTGGTGCCGTGGCCGCCGATGAACTTGGTCGCCGAGTGGACCACGATGTCGGCGCCCCACTCGATCGGCCGGCACAGGTAGGGGGTCGCGAACGTGTTGTCCACGATGAGCGGCAGGTCGTGCTCGTGCGCGACGGCCGCCACGGTCTCGATGTCGAGCACGTTGCCGGCCGGGTTGCCGATCGTCTCGGCGAAGAACGCCTTGGTGGTGGGCCGCACCGCCTGCCGCCAGGCGTCCGGGTCGTCAGGATCCACCCACGTCAGCTCCACGCTCATCTTGCGCAGCAGGTGCTTGAGCTGGTTGACGGTCCCGCCGTAGAGCGCGGAGGACGACACGACGTGGTCGCCGGGCTGCAGCAGCGTGAAGAGCGCGGCGGCCTGCGCGGCGATGCCGCTGGCGAAGGCCACCGCGCCGCTGCCGCCCTCCAGGTTGGCCACCCGCTCCTCGAACACCGCGACGGTCGGGTTCATGATCCGCGAGTACGTGTTCCCGTACTCCTGGAGGTTGAAGTACGCCGCCGCGGACTCGGGGTCCTCGAAGACGTAGCTGGTGGTCTGGAAGATCGGCACCGCCCGCGCGCCCGTGTTGGGGTCGGGCCGCTGCCCGGCGTGCAGCTGCCGGGTCTCGAAGCCGAACTCGCGGGCCTGTTCGGCGCTGGGAAGGTCGCGGGGAAGGTCGTGAGGGGACTGGTCGGTCACGTGAACCTCTTCGTCGCTGTCATCCGGCTCCGCCGAGGAACCGGCGGATGATGGGGGTCTGGCGCGCCTCTTCGAGCAGGAAGCAGTCGTGTCCGTACGGCGCCTCGATCAGCTCGTACGACACCGGCTTGCCGGCGGCCCGCAGCGCCCGCTCGATCTCCTCGGAAGCCGACGGCGGGTAGAGCCAGTCGGAGCTGAAGGCGATCAGCAGCGTCCGCGCCTCGACGTCGGCCAGCGCCCGCGCGAGCGAGCCGCCGCCGTGCCGCCGGGCGAGGTCGAAGTAGGTCAGGGCGCGGGAGAGGTAGAGGTAGGTGTTGGCGTCGAAGCGCTTGACGAAGGTGTCGGCCTGGTGGCGCAGATAGCTCTCCACCTCGAACTCGGGCTCGGTGATGGTGTAGCGGAGGTCGTCGGCGTGCTGCAGCCGCCGGCCGAACTTCTCGCCGAGCGCGGGCGCGGACAGGTAGGTGATGTGGCCGACCATGCGCCCGACGCCCATGCCGGCGTCGGGGGCGCGGCCGGTGCCGTAGTAGCGGCCGCCCTGCCAGGCCGGGTCGCGCAGGATCGACTCGCGGGCGATCGCGTTCCAGGCCACGCCCTGCGGGTGGAGGGCGTGGGTGCTGGCGATGGCGACGATGGCGTCCACCTGGTCGGGGTGGCTCACCGCCCATTCGAGCGCCTGCATCCCGCCGAGCGAGCCGCCGGCGACCGCGGCGAGCCGTTCGATGCCGAGGGCGTCCAGGAACGCGCGCTGGGCCCGCACCATGTCCGCGACCGTGATGACCGGGAAGTCCGGCCCGTACGGCCGGCCCGTCGCGGGGTCCACGGAGGACGGCCCCGTCGTGCCGCGGCAGCCGCCGAGCAGGTTCGTGGAGACGACGAAGAACCGGTCGGTGTCGAACGCCTTGCCGGGGCCGATCATGCCGTCCCACCAGCCGAGCGCCTTGCCGCCCGCGCCGTCGCGCTCCTCGGCGCCGAACCCGTCGCGGGTGCCCGCCTCGGCCGGCGCCGCGGACACGCCCGCCGCGTGGGCGTCGCCGCTGAGGGCGTGGCAGACCAGGATCACGTTGTCGCGCCGGGGCGACAGGGTGCCGTAGGTCTCGTACGCCACACGGACCGGATGCAGCTCGCGGCCGCAGTCGAGCCGCAGGGGCCGGGGGAGGTCGAGGTAGCGGGTCTCGACGGCGCCCACCGAACCGGCGGCGCCGGGGCGGCCGGCCGCGAGCGTTTTGGCTGGCTGCGACATGCGGCTATGGTAGCCGCCACGCCCGGTGTATGGTCAAATACCTACCGGAATTTCGGGTAGTTAGGGAAGGGCGGAAGCTATGACCACGGTCTCCAACGGCGTGAACGTGCAGGCGCTGCTGGACGCGCGCGAGGCGCTGAAGGACGCTCCCGAGGCCGCACGGTTCGTCTGGCGGGCCTCCTCCACCTGGCGCAACGGCGTGCACAGCACGACGACGGTCAAGGAGTTCTTCGGGCTCGGCGAGGAGCGCTCCCACCGCAGCGAGGCGGTGTTCGACGCCGACCACCCCGAGGTCTTCGCGGCCGAGGACAACGGCATCACGCCGATCGAGTACCTGCTCGTCGGCCTGGCGAGCTGCCTGACGGCCGGCGTCGCCTCCGTCGCCCAGAACCGCGGCATCCAGCTCCGCTCGGTCGAGGCGCGGCTCGAAGGCACCCACGACATCCGCGGCATCCTGGGCGCCGACAGCGACGTACGCAACGGCTTCGACGACATCAAGGTGACGTTCGAGATCGACGCGGACGCCTCGCGGCAGGACATCGAGGCCCTGGTGGCCCAGTCGCAGAAGCGTTCGGCGGTGTTCGACGCCCTGACGAACCCGACGAACGTCACCGTCGAAGTCGCCTGAGGGCCGAGCCATCACCGAGCAGGTCACGACGGTCGTCATCGGGGCGGGGCACGCGGGCCTCGCCGCCGGCCACTTCCTCACCGCGCGCTCGATCGACCATGTGGTGATCGAGCGCGGCGAGGTGGCCAACTCCTGGCGCCGCGAACGATGGGACTCCTTCCGGCTGCTCACCCCCAACTGGCAGAGCCGCCTGCCGGGCCTCGCCTACGAGGGTCCGGACCCCGACGGCTACATGACCACGAAGGAGGTGACGCAGCTCATCGAGCGCTTCGCCGCGCTCTCCGGCTCTCCCGTACGGACCGGTACGGCCGTCACGTCCGTCCGGCGCGACGGCGACGGATACCTGGTGACGACCGGCGACGGCGAGATCGCCTGCCGGACGGTGGTCGTCGCGAGCGGGGCGTGCAACGTGCCTTCGGTGCCGGCCTTCAGCGAGGCGGTGCCGCCGTCGGTGCGGCAACTGACGCCGTTCGACTACCGCGAGCCCGGCCGGCTCCCCGAGGGCGGCGTGCTCGTCGTCGGTGCGTCGGCCACCGGCGTGCAACTGGCGGCCGAGCTGCGCGCCTCCGGCCGGCCGGTGACGCTGTCGGTGGGGGAGCACGTCCGCATGCCGCGCACCTACCGGGGGCGCGACGTGCTCTGGTGGATGGACGCCTCCGGCGTGTGGGACCAGCGCCACGACGAGATCGAGGACCTGGAGCGGGCCAGGCGGCTGCCCTCGCCCCAGCTCGTGGGCACGCCCGGGCGCACGACGCTCGACCTCAACGCGCTCACCGCGATGGGCGTCGAGCTCGTCGGCCGCTGGGCGGGCGTGCGGGACGGCCGGGCGCTGTTCTCCGGCGGGCTGCGCAACGTGTTCTCGCTGGCCGATCTCAAGATGGAGCGGCTGCTGGACACGTTCGACGTGTGGGCCCGCGAGCACGGGCGGGACGGCGAGGTCGGGCCGCCCGAGCGGTTCGCGCCGACCAGGGTGCCCGAGTCGGCGCGCTGGCAGCTCGACCTGGGCAGCGGCGAGATCCGTACGATCGTGTGGGCCACGGGCTTCCGCCCTGACTACCACTGGCTCGACGTGCCGGTGCTCGACGGGAAGGGCCGGCTGCGTCACGACGGCGGCGTGGCCGACAGTCCCGGCCTGTACGCGCTGGGCCTGCCCATGCTGCGGCGGCGCAGGTCCACGTTCATCAACGGCATCGAGGACGACGCCCGCGAGGTCATCGACCACCTCGCGCGCTACTTGGGCGCCCGGCACTGAGCGGCGGCGGCGGGGTGGGCGCGCCCTGGAAGAGGGTGTCCTCGGGCCGCAGCGGCACGTTCGCCTCACGGACGTAGTACGCGGGCCGGGGCGGCGCGAGGCGGTGGACGTAGCGGCCGACCACGGCCACGGCGGCCAGCGTCACCGCCGGCACCAGCAGGTGCGCGCCCGGCAGCCCCAGCGCCGCCGCGACCAGGCCCAGCGCGGCCAGCAGGTAGACCGCGTTCAACGGCCGCCAGGAGAACCCGAAGAACAGCTCGAAGGAGTGCCCCGCCAGCCGGGCCAGGCGCAGCTTGGAACGTCCGGCGTCGCGTTCGCGATGGCTGACCTCGACCAGGGTGTGCCGCGCCCCCACCAGCGGCACCGCGGCCATGAACCACGGCAGCCGCAGCTCCATGATCGTGCGGGCGACGGGGGTTCGGACGAGCCGGAAGGTGGACGCCCCCCGGGGCATCTCGATGCGGAACACCGCCCGCGCCGCCCAGTGCATCCCGGCCGAGCCGAGCCTGCGCACGAGGGGGTCGCGCCGCCGGACCCGGCGGCCGAAGACGACGTCGTAGTGGCCGCCGGCGGCGCCGTCGAGCAGCCGCCAGATCTGCGACGGCGGGACCTGTAGGTCGGCGTCGCACTGGACGGTCCAGGGCTGCCCGGCGTGCCGGAACCCGGCCGCCATGACGGCCTCGATGCCGAAATTGCGGGTGAAGGACAGATAACGCACCCGGGGGTCCGCGTCGGCGAGCGCGCGGATGCGGGCGAGGGAGTCGTCGGTGCTGCCGTCGTCCACGAAGAGGATCTCCAGGTCCTCGATCGCGGCCAGCTCCGCCGTCAGCTCCCGGTAGGCCACCTCGACCTGCGCGCCCTCGTTGAAGCAGGGAACGAGCACGGTCAGTCCGGTCGGTGCGCCAGTAGATGCGCCCGTCATCGCGCCCTCCACAATGCCAGGCCGAGGACGAGCGGGTTCGCCCCCAGCGCGTACACGGCCCCGGCCGCCCCGGCCAGGGAGATCGCCACCACGCCCAGCCCGGCGACGGCGGCCAGGGCGACGACGACCGCCCGGGCGTTGGCCCGCAGGTTCGTGTGCTCGACCACGAACGTGGCGCCGCTCGCCAGCGCCTGCATCGGCAGCAGGGTGAGGGCGAGCACGGCGAGCGCGACCGGCCCGTCCACCCCCCACACGGCCAGCACGATCCCGGCGATCAGCAGCCACAGGGCCGCGCCTGCCGCGGCGAGCCCGGCCATGCGCCGGGCGAGCACCCGCGCCCCGGCCACGCCGCCTCCCGCCACGCGCAGCGAGAGCTGCGGCTGGTAGATGCGCTGCACGGTGTAGAGGATCGACAGCGCGAACCCCCAGCCGAGCGTGACCAGGTAGAGGTCGCCGCTGTGGGCCGCGTACGGGCTGAGCGCCAGCTCCACGAACAGCGCGCCGATCATCGCGTTGTTCATGACGTCGGCCGCGCCCATCAGCAGCACGGTCCCGGCCAGCACGCGGCGCGCCCCCGGCCGGGGCCGCGTGCGGCGCGGCAGCCCCGGCAGCAGCGCGACGTTGAGCGCGGTGACCAGCGCCAGCAGCCCGGTCAGGTAGCCGGCCGGCCCGATCCCCGCGAGGAACGCCAGCGCCGCCATCGTGCCCATCCCGACGCCCAGCACGGCGAAGTGCACGGTGTCGCGCGTGTAGTTGCCGAGCGCGCGGTGCAGGGCCACGCCCAGCATGCCGCAGCCCAGCCCCACGTAGTAGGCGACGCCCAGCAGGTAGAGCGTGACCCGCGCGTGCGGGGCGAGCGCCAGCGCGGTCACGGCCGCGAGCGCGGGCGGCAGCGGGACGTAGGCGACCAGCGCGCGGAGCATCCCCACGAGGTCGTCGCGGGTGCGGCGGGCCCGCGGGACGAGCTTCAGCGCCGCCTTCTCGCCGCCGGACTGCACGACCATGCACAGCCAGCCGACCGCGCCCATCACGGCCGCGTAGGCGTTGAAGTCGGGGCGGCTCCAGGCGAGGGCGAGCAGGGCCGCCGAGCCGTACAGCATGAGACGGAAGACGGCCCGGCCGGCCAGCAGCGTCGTCAGCCGGGACAGGCCGACGCGGTGGGAGACGGCGGTCATCCGGCGTCCAGGTCGGCGATCACGCGCTCGCGCAGCGGGTACGAGCCGTCCCGCAGCCAGGCCCGCAGGGCGTCCTCGACCGCCTCGGCGCCGAAGCGCTCCAGTACACCGGTGGGCGAGGGCCCCCTCTCCACCTGGAACAGCGCAGCGAAGAACGTCCGCAGCGGGCCGGACTCGAAGCGCTCCGGCAGGGGGAGCAGCTTCCGCACCGCCTCCGGGTCCGGCGCGGCGACCGGCGGCCCGGCCGCCCACGTGTCCGCGCGGCCAGGCCCGGCGAACCAGGCGCGTACGTGCCCCAGCCGCTCGGCCGCCCACGGGTCGTCCGGCGCGAGCCGTTCCCGGGCCAGCCGCAGGTCGTAGCAGGTGGCGTGCAGGGCCGCGCACACCTGGGGGAAGGCGACGGGTTTGGCGGGCAGCTCGCCGGCCGGGACCTCGCTGACCTCCGCCAGCAGCCCGGCGGCGCTCTCGTCGGTCCTGGCCCGCGCCACCAGCGCGTCGAACTCGCGGTACCAGCGGGTCATGGCGGCCCGGTCCGGCGCGGCGTCGTCGTCGTTGTCGCGGATCCACCGGACCATCCGGGCCGGCAGGTACGGCTCCAGCGGATCCCCGGCCACGGACCGGGGCACGACCGGCGCCGCCCTGAAGACGGCCCCGCAGGAGCGGCACGACCGGCGCCGCCCGCGCAGCCGTACGGGGTGCGGGTCCCCGCACTGGACGCAGCGCACCGCGAGGTCCGCCTTCACAGTGGGACCGCCAGGGCGGAGGAGGGCCGCAGCTCGGCGCCCAGGTCGCGTTTGACCTCGGCCTGGCCCTTGCCGAGCACCAGCCCGCGCCGGCCCGAGCCGATGGCCCATTCGATCATGCGGACGTACCCGTCGAAGTAGAGGTGCTTGCGCCCGCCCTGCTCGGGCGGGACGGCCCCCCAGCTCAGGCAGACGGGCCAGCCGGGGTGGTCGAGGATGAGGGACAGGCCGAGCAGCCGTCGGCCGTCCCGGTATGTCAGCGCGACGCTCTCGCCGCTGCCGATCAGCGTCTCCAGGTAGGGCAGGGGGAGCGGCGGCGCGGGTGAGAGCCTGCTGCGGTGCTTGAGGTCGTTCTCCGCGCGCAGGCGGGCGGCCTCGTCCGCGCCGACCAGGTCATGGGCCGGGCCGACGCGCACCGACAGCTCGGCGGCGAACGTCTTCGCGCGCCGGCGCAGGGAGTCGCGGCGGCGTGGGTCGAGCACGGCGTACCAGTCGTCCAGGCGCGACCAGGGCAGGGCCAGCCTGGCCAGCGGCGCGGTGGGGAGGCGCAGCCGGAGCGGGCCGGGCAGCAGCGCCTCCTCGCCCGCCGACACCTCGCGCCAGACGGTGCTCCGCCAGCCGGGGCCGAGCGCGCGGCGCACCGCGCGGAGGTAGGCGGCCAGGAGCTCGGGGTCGTGCTCGTCCCGCCACCACCAGCCCTTCTGGGAGCGGTTGCCCGGCGCGTGCACGTCCACGACGCCCGCCGGGGCGCGCGAGCCGCCCGGGGGGCCGGCGTATCTGGCGCGCCGCAGCCTCGGGGCGCGCAGCGAGGCCGCCACCGCGCCCGCCGCGCGGCCTTCGCGCCGCAGCACGGCCAGCATGACGGGGGCCTGGGCGGCCCAGGCGTAGGCGCGCAGCAGGTCGTAGCGCCAGGTCACCCGCTGTCCGGCGGCCCGGCGTAACTCCTCCCAGTCGCCGGGCTCCGGGTCGTGCCGCGGATCCAGCAGCTCCACCTTCATCCGAGCGCCCACCGGGGCACCGCCACGAGTCTCATGGGGAGGTATTCGAACCCCAGCGAACGTTTCTCGTCAACGAAGCCGCGTCCGGCGTACAGGCTCTCGGCCTTGCCGGCCACGGCGTGCTCGACGATCCGGGTGTAGCTGTAGAAGAACAGGTCCTTGCGCCCGCCCTCGGCGGGGGTCAGCGCGGCGAACGGCCCGTACATCGGGGTGACCGGGTGGTCGTAGACGACGGCGACGCCGATCAGCCGGTCGCCGTCGTGGTAGGAGACGGTCCAGACGTCGTCGCGCCGGATCAGCTCGGCGAAATAGGCGGCGGGCAGCGGCAGGCGGCGGTCGAACGCGGCGGCCGGCCGGGCGAGGAGCCGGCCGGCAAGGGCGGCCGGGCCCCTTCCGGCCGGGGCGGGGCGCGAGGTGATCCGGACGGCCTGACGCTCGTGGAGGTCGGCCAGCTCGGCGGGGTCGAGGTCGGTGCGCCCGGCGCCGGTCTCGACGCGCAGCGTGCCGTCCTGCTCGACGCGCCGGGCCTGGCGGCGCAGCGAGGCGCGGCGGCTGCCGCTCAGCGTGGCGAGCCAGCCGTCGGCGGAGGTCCAGCGCACGGGTAACAGGGTCGTGCCGGGGGAGTGGCGGACGACCGCGCCGCGCCTGGCCACCAGCGGCAGGGCGGGCTCGGTGACCATGCGGTAGACGACCCCGGCCAGCCACGGGCCGAACTCCTTGCGGGCGGCCCGTTCGAATCCCCTGATGACCGCGCGGCCCTCCGCGCCGTCCGGCAGGACCCAGGTGGGGCCGTTGGAGTGGGCGGGCAGGCGTACGTCGAGCAGGAACGGCCCGCGGCCCGACCTGAGCGCTCCGACGGCGCCGACGACGCGCTCCCCGTCGCGGGCCACGCACAGCAGCGGCCTGGCCCAGGAGCCGTCGAAGGAGGCGCGGATCACGTCGTACGACCAGATCGCCGTGAGCTCCCTGGCGCGGCGGAAGTCCTCCCAGCCTTCGGGTTCGGGGTCACGGCCGGGCTGGAAGAAGTCGAACCTCACCGTACGTCCTTGACTGACACGTAATACAACGAATCTGCAACATAGTCATTTGAGTCAAACGATCGCAGTATATGTCTGATTTGATCATCGCCGCGTCCATGATCGGGCGCTCCGCAACATCCGCCCGCGCAACACCGCAGCGCACGGCACTGACCAGGGGAAAGCATGAAAGTAGGCGTCACAGGGGGCAACGGCTTCATCGGACGTTACGTCTGCGAGGAGTTAGCCGCCCGCGGCCACACCCCGATCGTCTTCGACCACCGCCAGCGTGGCACGGGCACGTACGAGTTCATGCTCGGCGACATCAGGGACGCCACGGCCATGGTCGAGCTGGCTGCCCACGCGGACGCGATCATCCACCTGGCGGCCGTGCTCGGGACCCAGGAGACCATCGACAACCCGCGTCCCGCGGCCGAGACCAACCTCGTCGGCGGCCTCAACTTCCTCGAAGCCGTCGCCCAGTACGACCTGCCCGGCGTCTACATCTGCGTCGGCAACCACTGGATGGACAACAGCTACTCCATCTCCAAGACCGCCGTCGAGCGCTTCGTGCGCATGTTCAACGCCCACCGCGGCACCCGCGTCAACCAGGTCAGGGTCGTCAACGCCTACGGCCCGCGGCAGATGGCCGCGCCGCCGTTCGCGCCCGGCAAGGTCCGCAAGATCACCCCCGCCGTCGTCTGCCGCGCGCTGTCCGGCATGCCGGTCGAGCTCTACGGCGGCGGCGCCCAGATCTCCGACATGGTCTGGGTCGGCGACGTCGCGAGGGGCCTCGTCTCCGCCCTGGAGACCGCCGCCGAGCAGGGCCCGCTCAAGCACGTCGTGGAGGTCGGCCCCGCCGAGTCCACCAGCATCCGCGCCGTCGCCGAGATGATCATCGACATGTGCGTGGAGCGCGGCTACGACCGCGTCCCGATCGTCGACCTGCCCATGCGGCCGGGCGAGACCCCGGAGACCGCCGTCACCGCCGACCCGCAGACGCTGCGGTCGGTCGGCATCGACCCCGCCACGCTCGTCTCGCTGCCGGAGGGCATGGCCAAGACCGTCGACTGGTTCATCGAGAACCGCGGCACGCACTGGAGCCCGCCGCGATGAGGCACCTGGTCATCCTGGGCGGCTCGGACGGCACGGTCAGTGCCTTCCGGGCCGCCCGGCGGCTGGGCCTCGCCACGATCTGCGTGGACATGCGGCCGGACGCGCCCGGCGTCGCCGAGGCCGACGAGTTCCTGCACCTCAGCACCCGCGACGTCCCCGCCGTCGCGGACGCCCTGCGGGGCCGCGACGGTCTCGCCGGGCTGCTCGCCCCCGGCAGCGACATCAACCTCCCGTCGCTGGTCGAGCTGGCCCGCCTGCTCGGCCTGCCGTGCGGCCTGACGGACGCGACGCTGCGCGCCTCGACGGACAAGCTCCACTTCCGCGAGGTGTGCGAACGGCTCGGCCTGCCCGGACCCCGCTACTGCGCTGACGATCACTGGGCCGACGATCACTGGGCCGACGACGCCGACCCGGCGCTCCGGCCGCCGCTGCCGGTCATCGTCAAGCCCGTGGACTCCGGCAGCTCGCGCGGCATCACGATCTGCCGCGAGCCCGGCGAGCTGCCGGCGGCGATCGCGCACGCGAAGGAGGTCTCCCCGAGCGGGCGGGCCGTCATCGAGGAGCTGCTGACCGGCGAGGACCTCTGCGCCGAGGCCATGCTCCAGGACGGCAGGATCGCCCTGCTCGGCCTGAGCAGGCGCGTCACCGCGCCGCCCGCGGTGGTGGCGGTCGGGCACGACATGGCGCCCGCCGACGACGTCCTGGAGAAGGAGGTCGTCCGGCAGCTCGAACTCGTCTGCGGCGACCTCGGCTACCGCGACGGCCCGCTGAACGTCGATCTGTTCGTGGACGGCGGGCAGGTCACCCTCGTCGAGATGGGCGCGCGGATCGGCGGCAACGGCCTGGGCGAGGCCCTCGGGCTCATGCACGGCGTGGACACGGTCGAGGCCACCGTGCGGCTCGCGGTCGGCGAACGTCCCGACCTGACCCCGGCCCGGCGCGGCCCCGCCCACGTCCGGGTGCTGCGCGCGCCCTCGGAGGGGACGCTCGTCTCCATCGACGGGCTGGAGTCGCTGCCGGACGGTGCCGAGGTCGTCGTGGTGGCCCGGCCGGGCGACCACGTCGTGCCCTACACCGAGTGCCGGGCCAAGCTGGGCTACGTCGTGGACCGCGAACCGGCCGACCTCGACGCGCTGATCAGGGTAGATGTCCGCTAGCGCGTCCGCTTCCCGGTCGCCGGGCGGGTTCTCCGGCGTCCTGTGGCGGCTGGCGTACCGGCGGGCCGTGCGGGCGGCCTTCGCCCGCGTGCCCTTCTACCGCGACCAGTGGGTACGGGCCGGGCGGGAGCTCGGCGAGCCCGAGCCCACGCCGAGCGCGGACCTCGCGGGGCAACTGCACCGGCTGTGCCCGTTCGGGGCGCCGTACGACGCGGGCGCGGAGCCCAGCCTGTGGATCGGCCCCGCCGCCGACCTGCGGGCCGCGCTCCGCACGGCCGGCGTACGCGGGCGGGCGCCCGTGCTGGAGGTGGGCCCCGCGGTGCTCGACCGGCGCGCGCTCGGCCCGTTCCGGCGCTACGGCGTGCTGCTGGCCGCGGGCGCCAAGGTCAGGAACGAGCGACGGCGGCGCGAGCTCAACGAGCCCGCGCTCCGCCTCGCCGCCGGCGCCGGGCGGGCGGTCCTGGTCGGCGAGCGCGCCGCCGTGGCCGAGTTCCTGCCCGCGCTCGCCGGGATCGAGACCCGCGTCCTGATCCGCGGCAACCTGGATGCCGACGGGGAGCTGGTCCACGACCCGCATCTCGGCTACTACGCCGCACGCGCGGGGTGCGGCCACCTTCACCTGCTGTGGCGGCGCTTCCACGCGCGGACGACGGCGGACGGCACACCGGCCGTCACCGCGCTGCGCAGGCGCAGGCCCGTCCTGGTCGACGTGGTGCCCGACGGCGCCGCCACGCTCGGACGCTGCCCCGTCCACGGCGCCCCGACCCTTGGAGTCCTACCGTGATCAGAGCCAACCGGGTGACGCTCGTGATGGGCGTCGTGGCCGTCGCACTGGCCGGGCTGGTCCGTTTCGTCCTGCCGTACGAGCAGGACATCACCACCCTGTGGGGCTTCCTCGTGAAGCTCACCCCGCAACTGGCCGCCATCGTGGCGGTCGCCTGGCTGGACGTGGAGACGGCCCGCCGGCTGCGCCTGCACTTGCTCGTCCTTCCCGCGCTCTTCCTGGGCTTCCTGCTGTACTTCGTGCCCGCGACCTTCATCAGGGCGATGGACATCGAGGACGGATCGGGCACCTTCGAGGATCTCTACCTGCACGTCGTGGTGTTCGTGCCGTTCCTGATCGTGGCGCTGCTGTTGGCGTACCGGATCGGCGGCGGGTCGCGGGAGGGCGTGCTCCGGACGGGGGCGGCCATGTCGATCCTGCACGTGTCCGGGCTGGAGGACCTGGTGGCGGTCTCGATGAACCGCCGGCTCGACGGGATCCCCGAGGTGTGGGCGTGGGCGGACCACATCACCGTGCGGATCGGCCATCCGGCGACCAAGGCCGAGGCGTACGCGTTCATCGCCGTGCACGTCGTGGCGGCGCTGCTCGTGCTGTTCCTGCCGCGCAGCCTCTTCCGCCGGCGCGGCCGGCGGCCGGCCGCCTGACCGCACCCGCAAGGGGGACCTCCGTGGACTATCTCGCACTGACCGCGCGCTGCGCCCTGGGGCTCGTGTTCCTGGTGGCGGTGATCGGCAAGGTGCGCGGGCGGGCGGCGTACGAGGCGTTCCGGCGGTCGGTGCCGGAGCTCGTCCCGCTGCCGCGGGGAGCGGCCTCGGCCGTGCTCCCCGCGCTCGTGGTCGCCGCCGAGTGCGCCGTCGTCGTCCTGCTGACCGTGGAGCGTACGGCGGCGGCCGGACTCGCCCTGGCCGCCGCCGTCCTGCTGGCCTTCACCGCCGGGATCGGACGTGCGCTGCGCGCCGGGGTGCGCGCCTCCTGCCGCTGCTTCGGCATGACGCCGTCGCCGCTCGGCCGCCTGCACCTCGTACGCAACCTCGCCCTGGCCGCGCTGGCCGTGGCCGGCGCGGCGGCCGTCCTGGCCGGAGCCCCTGGGCAGCCGCACCCGGCGGGCGTGGCGCTGGCGGTCGCGGGCGGCGCGCTGCTCGCCCTCCCGGCCGTGTTCGCCGACGACCTCGCCGCGCTCTTCGCGCCCGCTCCCCGGCGCTGATGCCGGGCTGCACGCTCACTGCAACAACCTGACAGGCCGCTTGACACCCGCGTCACCGCTATTTAAACGTTTTTGGGAACGGAGGCGCGCCTCGGCGGTGATGCGCGGCTCACTTGCCGTGGAACACCCCACCGGAGGATGCCATGACAGCGGTCACCCCCTCGTCACCCTCGCCCAAGCGCCGGCACCGGATCGCCGCCGCCCTAGCCGTGCTGCTGGGCGCCGCCGGAGCCGCGGTCGTGCCCGGCATCACCCCGGCGTCCGCCGCCGCGTGCGGCGACGGGTCCTTCCAGTCGCAGGTGACGGTCAGCGGCAGCACCTGGACCGCCCGCGACAGCGGCGGCGGCACCGTCTACAGCGGCACCGACTTCCGGGCCGCCGTCCAGGCCGGCATCGGCAGCCTCACGGCCGGGCGCACCTCCATCCAGCGGGTCGTGGTGCGCGGCAACGGCACGATGAGCGCCGGCAGCCGGATCTCCCTGCCCAGCTACACGTCCCTGTCGGTGTGCGGCACCATCAACGTCACCGGCTCCGGCTCCGGCGACTACGCGCCCGTCTACTCCCGCGGCACCACGAACATCGAGGTCCCCTACCTCAACGTCACCGGCACCCCGGTCTACGGCATCTTCCTGCGCAACGTCACCAACGTCTGGCTCGGCCAGCTCGACATGCGGCTCGGCGCGGGACTCGGCGTACGCATCGACAACCGCGGCGACACCAGCCAGTGGACCCGCAACGTCCGGGTCGACAACGTGTACGTCCAGGGCGCGAGCTCGCACGCCATGGAGACGTACGGCGTGGACGGCCTGACCGTCGGCACCGTGACGGCCCGCAACGTCGGCGAGTCCGGGCTGCTGCTCAACCAGACCGTCAACGCCACGGTCGGCACCGTTGACGCCGACAACGCCGGCGCCGGCACCGGCTACGCCGCCTTCCGCATGGCCAACCGCAACGGCCGGATCGGCAGCTCCTACCCGAACAACATCCGCGTGGGCACGGTCAAGGCGCGCGGCGGCGGCCGAGGGATCTTCTGCGTCTCCGAGAGCGGCGGCGCCACCATCGACCGGGTGGACATCGCGAACACCGGCAACAACTCGGTCCTGGTGGAGAACTGCTACAACGTCGTCATCGCCGGCGTGTCGGGCACGATCAGCGGCGGCGGCGAGGTGCGGATCGCGGCCCGTACGGAGTTCCCGCCTTCGTCGGGCATCAGGTTCCAGAACCTGACGGTCAGCAACACCAACATCCGCTGGAGCCCCTGCACCGGGAGCAACAACACGATCAGCAATGTCACCCGCAACAACTCCACCCTGACCTGGTGCTGACGCGGGCGAGCCTGGCGCCGGGCCGCCGGCCCGGCCTAAGATGATCTCGCCTCGGCCGGGCACGGGCCGTCACGCCCGTGCCCGGCCGGACGGTGCACTCGCGGTCCGGAAAGCCCGCGCAGGGTCCCGCGGGCCGCAGTCTCACGGTAGGGAGCCCGGTGCCTGTGGCTGCTACGGCGACTCCTGGGGCCGCCGGTGCCTCACGGCTCATGGCGGCGCCCGCGTTCGTCGGCCGCGCGGCCGAGCTGGCCGCCCTCCAGCGGGCGCTCGCGCAGGGCCCGGCGATCGTCCTCGTCGAGGGGGAGGCCGGGGTCGGCAAGAGCCGCCTGCTGCGGGAGTTCCTGGGCTCGCCGGCCGGGCGGGAGCACCGGAGCCTGGTGGCCTGGTGCCCGCCCTTCCGCGAGCCGTACACCCTGGGCCCGATCGTCGACGCGGTACGCCAGGCCACCAGGCGGATCCGCGGCCTGCGGCTGAGCGGGCTCGCCGGGGCGCTGCGCCCGCTGTTCCCCGAGTGGGCGGACGAGCTGCCGCCCGCTCCGGATCCGCCTGAGGACGCCCGCGCCGCCCGCCACCTGCTCTTCCGCGCCCTCGCCGAGGTGCTGGACCGCCTCAGGGTGTCGGTGCTGGCCGTGGAGGACGTCCACTGGGCCGACGAGGCGACGCTGGAGTTCCTGCTGTTCCTGGCCGCCCGGCACCCGCCGCCCGCCAGCCTGGTCGTGACCTACCGCGCGAACGACGTCCCGCCAGGTTCGCTGCTGCTGCGGCTGTCCGCGCGGTTGCCGACGGGCGCGAAGGGGCTGCGGCTGGCCGTCGGGCCCCTGGACGTGGCGCGCACCGGCGCGCTCGTGTCGTCGATGCTGGACGACGAGCCGGTCTCCCCGGCCCTCGCGACGCTGCTCCAGCAGCACACCGATGGGATCCCGCTGGCCGTCGAGGAGTCCGTGCGCCTGCTGCACGACCGCGCGGACCTGACTCGCCGCGACGGCGCGTGGGTCCGCCGCAGGCGCACCGAGCTCGACGTGCCGCCGACCGTGCGCGACGCCGTGCTGGAACGGGTCGCGCGGCTGAGCGGCCCCGCGCGGGCCGTGCTCAGGGCGGCGGCGGTGCTGTCCGTGCCGGCGGACGAGGCCACGCTCGGCGCCGTCGCCGCCGTCCCTCCGCCCCGGCCAGGCGGCCCGGCGGGAGGACCCGCGGACCGGCCGGCGGAAGGGCTCGCGGAGGCGCTGGCCTGCGGGCTGCTGCGCGAGGACGGCGGCCGGCTCTCGTTCCGGCACGTGCTGGCCTGCAGAGCCGTGTACGAGGCCATCCCCGCCCCCGACCGCCGCGCGGCGCACCTGCGCGCAGGACGGGCCCTCGCCGTGCGGACGCCGCTCTCGGTCTCCCAGCTCGCCCGCCACTTCCGCGAGGCCGGGGACGTGACCACCTGGATGCGGTACGCCGAGCGGGCCGCCGACCTGGCCCTGGCCGCGGCCGACGAGTCCGGGGCCGCGTCCCTGCTGTACGACCTGCTCACGCACCCCCGGCTGGCCGCGTACGACGCCGCCCGGCTGGTCGCCAAGATGCCGTTCTCGTCGTTCACCGGCGACCGCCGTTTCAGGGAGATGGTCAGGGCCCTGCGCTCGGCCCTGGACGCGGGCACGATGTCGCCCGAGCAGGCGGCCGAGACCCGCTGCCAGCTCGCCCGCGTCCTGCTCGTCATGGAGGAGTTCGAGGCCGCCAGGCACGAGATGATCAAGGCGGTCGCCCACCTGTCTCCCGGCTCGCACAGCGCCGCCCGCATGATGGCCTACCTCGGCTGGCCGCGCGAGTCCTCGACCCCGGTCGCCACGCACCTGCGCTGGTTACGGCGGGCGGCCGGGGTCGCCGAGTCGCTGCCGCCGCTCGACCGCATGGGCCTGCTGGTCGAGCGCGTCACCGCGCTGCTGATGCTGGGCGAGGAGGAGGGCTGGGCGGAGGCGTCCCGGCTGTGCGGCGACCCGGCCGGCCCGGACGAGGCCCGGCACCTCGGCAAGGGCCGGCTCAACCTGGGCGACGCCGCGGTGCGCTGGGGCCGCTACGCCGAGGCCGCCGGTCACCTGGCGGCGGCCGAGGCGATCGCCGAACGCCACGGGTTCCGCCGCTACCCGGGCATCATCCAGGCGACCCGGACCCACCTGGACTGGTTCACGGGCCGGTGGCGGGGGCTGGCCGGGCGGGTCGCGGCGCTCGCGGACGACGACGAGATCCAGCCCGTGACGAGGCTGGAGGCGGTGCTGGTCGCCGGCCTGCTGGACGCGGCGGCGGGCGACCCCGCCGCGGCCGGGCGGTTCGAGCACGTGCTCGCCGAGACCCGCCGGCGCGGCGCCGCCGAGCTGGTGGCCGAGCCTGCGGCGGCCCTGTGCCGGCTGCTGCTCGCGCGCGGCGCGGTCGGGGAGGCGCTGCTGGTCACCGACGAGCCCGTGCGCCAGGTGGCCGACAAGGGCGTCTGGCTGTGGGCCGCAGACCTGGTGCCCGCCCGTACGCAGGCGCTCGTCACGGCCGGCCGGGTGGACGAGGCCGCCGGGCTGGTCGCCGCGTTCGCGGGCTGGGTGCGCGGCCGGCCCGCCCCCGCGCCCCGCGCCGGGCTGGCGCTGAGCAGGGCCGTCCTGGCCGAGGCCCGCACCGGCCCGGGACCGGCGGCGGCCGCGTTCGCCCGCGCGGCGGACGCCTGGCAGCGGCTGCCCCGGCCGTACGACGTGCTGCTCGCCCAGGAGCGGCGGGTCGCCTGCCTGCTCGCGGCCGGCGCCGCCGAGGAGGCCCTTCCCCTGGCGCGGAAGGTAGCGCAGGAGCTGGGCGACCTGGGCGCGCGGACGGCGGCGGAGCGGGTGGCCGGCCTGCTGCGCGATCACCGGGTGGAGGTGCGCGGGCGCGGCCGGCGCGGCTACGGCGACGAGCTGTCGCCGCGCGAGCTGAAGGTCGTCCGCCTGCTCGCGACCGGCATGACCAACAGGGAGATCGCCGTCGTCCTGTCCCGCTCGCCGAAGACCGTCGCCGCCCAGGTCAACTCGGCCATGCGCAAGCTCGGCGTCAGGTCCCGCACGGCGCTCGCGGTCAGCGCAGTGGAGTCCGGCCTCGTGTCCTGACAGCCGCCTGCGGTGATCGTCATTTATTAGGTCATCCGACTCATGACAAGGGTTTCCGGCTGACTGAAACTCTCCCCAGGACCCCGCCTCCCCGTGAGGCCCACCCCCCGAGGAGACCTTCATGACGCTGTTCCCAGGCGTGCGCCGACGATGGCCGGCCGCGGTCGTCGCCGTGCTCGCGATGACCGCGACGGCTTTACCGCTGAGCCCCGCCGCGGCCGACGACAAGACGGCCCCGCAGCCGGCCGCGCCGGTCACCCTCGACGGCGTACGGCCCGGCACGCACGAGATCACCCTCATCACCGGCGACAAGGTGACGCTGACCGACATGGGCGGCGGCCACTACGGCTTCCGCGTCCGCGCGGCGGCCGGCCCCGGCAGGCCGGAGCCCGTCTTCCACGGCCGGTCGGGGCCCGACGGCTTCTACGTCTTCCCCGGCGACGTGCTGCCCGCGATCGAGGCGGGCCGCGTGGACCGCGAGCTGTTCGACGTGAAGTACCTGGCCGAGCACGGCTATGCCGAGGGCCGGTCCACGCCGGTCATCGTGCAGTACGACAAGAGCACGAAGGGGCTCAGGTCCGCGGCCGAGGCGCTGCCCGCCAGCACCCCCACGGCCACGCTCGACAGCATCGGCGGCGTCGCCCTGGCCGTGCCGCACGACTCGACCGCGACGTTCTGGTCCGCCGTCCAGGGCCGGACGGTGGACAGGAACGCGGGCGGCCGTGCGGCGGGCACGCTCGGCGCCGGGCTCGCCAAGGTGTGGCTGGACAGGAAGGTGGCGGCCCGCCTCGACCGCAGCGTGCCGCTGATCGGCGCGCCGCAGGCGTGGGCCGCCGGGCTCGACGGCGCCGGCGTCAAGGTCGCCGTCCTGGACAGCGGGATCGACGACACCCATCCCGACCTCGCCGGCCGGATCGCCGACTCCCGGTCGTTCGTGGACGGGGCCGAGACGGCCAAGGACGGCCACGGGCACGGCACGCACGTCGCCTCCATCATCACCGGCAGCGGCGCGGCCTCCGGCGGCACGTACAAGGGCGTCGCGCCCGGGGTGAAACTCGTCGTCGGCAAGGTGCTCGACGACTCGGGCAGCGGTAGCTGGAGCGACGTCGTCGAGGGCATGCAGTGGGCGGCCGGCAGCGGCGCCAGGATCGTCAGCATGAGCCTGGGCGGCGAGGCCACCGACGGCACCGACCCGGTGAGCCAGGCGCTCGACAGCCTGACGGCCGAGACCGGCGCGCTGTTCGTCGTGGCCGCGGGCAACGTGGGCGCGCCCGAGTCCGTCGGCACGCCGGGCGCGGCCCTGTCCGCGCTCACCGTCGCGGCCACCGACCTCGACGACAAGCTGGCCCCCTTCTCCAGCCGCGGCCCCCGGATCGACGGCGCGCTCAAGCCGGACATCGCGGCGCCCGGCGTGAACATCGTCGCCGCCCGCGCCGCGGGCACGAGCATGGGCGACCCGGCCGGCGACTCCTACACGGCCGCGTCCGGCACCTCGATGGCCGCGCCGCACGTCTCCGGAGCCGCGGCGATCCTCGCCCAGCGGCACCCGGACTGGCGGGCCGCCGAGCTGAAGGCCGCCCTGATGAGCACCGTCAAGGAGGTCGGCGGCACCGTCTACGAGCGCGGCGCCGGGCGGCTCGACCTGGCGAACGCGCTCACCCAGCGGGTGCACGCCACCACCGCGAACCTCGACTACGGCGCGGTCGCCGAGGGCAGCGCGCCGGTCGGCAAGCAGGTCGTGTACGCCAACACCTCCGACCGGCCGGTGACCCTCACCCTGACCCCGAAGCTGACCACCGTCGCGGGCGCCGCCGTCCCGGAGGGCGTCCTGACGGTGGACGGGACGCTGACGGTCCCCGCGGGCGGGACGGCCACGGCCACCGTCACGCTGACCCCGGCCGCCCTGGGCCTCGGCACGTACACGGGCGCGGTGACCGCGACCGACGGGCAGGGCACGCGGCTGACCGTTCCCGTCGGACTGACCCGCGAGCCGCCGAAGGTCACGCTCACCGTCCGCGTCCTCGACGGGGAGGGCACGGCGGTGAATCCGAGCCTGCTCAACGTCCTCGACATCACGGGCGGGCGCGGCGACCTCACCCGCCGCGCGCGGTGGGAGTCGCCCGGCGTCTTCACCGTCCAGGTGCCGCGCGGCTCCTACGACGTCAGCGGGTTCCTCCAATGGATAGACCCGGTGTCGTACCTGGCGAACGCCGGCTGGCTGCTGCGACCGCAGGTCGAGGTCACCGGGGACACCGAGGTCACCCTGGACGGGCGCGAGCTCAAGGAGATCGGCTTCGACACGCCGCGACCGGCGGTCGCCTCGCCGGGCTCCGAGGCGTTCACGTCCTTCCAGCGGACCGTCGAGGACGGCAGCCGGTGGACCTCCTACACGGCGTCGGCCCCGTACGTCCGGCACTGGATCACCCCGACGAGGAAGGTCACCAAGGGTTCGCTCCTCTTCTCCACCTACTGGGGGCTGGCCGCCCCCGAGGTGACCATGGAGGTACGCGGACGCGACCCGCTCAAGCTGCACCCGGAGGTCTATCCGCACGACGGCGGCTCCCTCAGGAACATCCCGCTGGACTACGTGCCGTTCACCGGCGACCTGACGGCGAACCTGGTCGACGCCGGGGTCGGCACGAAGGAGGCCCTGGCGGGGCTCGACCTGCGCGGCAAGCTGGCGCTGCTCGACGACGACGGCGGCTGCGCCGCGGGGCTCGACCGCGTACGCAACCTCCGCGACGCGGGGGCGGCCGGCTTCCTGATGTGGCCGTCGGCGCCGCTCTACTCGTGCGGGTTCGGGCCGCACATCCCGCAGATGGTGGCGCCCGAGTCGTGGGACACCCGCGCCTCGATCGACATCCCCTACGTGACGGTGTCGCCCGCCGAGGCCCGCGAGCTGAAGAGGCGGCTCGCCAAGGGCCCGGTCTCCGTCGCCGTCCACGGCACGCCCCGGTCGTCCTACGGCTACCAGCTCTATCCCGCCGAGAAGGACCGCGTGCCCGCCACGATCCCGTTCAGGATCACCGACCGGCGGCTCACCACCATCGACACCCGCTACCACGCCGCAGCCCCGACCGACTTCTTCGCCACGGCGGCGATCGCGCGGAAGGGACAGGCGACGAGCTTCCACACCCGGCTGCCGGTGATCGAGGGACCCGGCACGCGCACCGAGTACGCAGGCCCCGTCGATCCCGAGGCGATCGTCTACCGGCAGGTGGAGGGCGCGCGGAGCCCGCTCAGCAGCTCCCACGTCTTCGACCGGGCGGGCCCCCACACCCAGCACTGGAACGCCGGGCCGCTCACGCCAGGCTCGGCCACCGTGTCCGACGCGGTCAGGCGGCTGCTCGACCCGCAGTTCACGCCGCTGTTCGCGCCCTGCTCGATCTGCCGGCAGGGCGACGTCCTCTGGACCAACCACACCGAGATCGGCGCGCAGGGCCAGTCCGGCGACACCCTGATCGGCGGCACGCGCCTCTACAGGAACGGCACGGAGATCCCGGCCGTCCTCATGGGCGGCCTGCCCGCGTACCCGATGCCGAAGGAGGCCGGCGACTACCGGCTGACCTTCGACAACCCCGGCACCGGGACGTCGGCGGAGTGGACCTTCCGCTCCGCGACGGTCACCACGGACGCGACGCCGCCCACCCACGTCTGCGTGGGGTTCCTGGCCGGCGTCACCGGCCCGTGCCGGCCCGAGCCGGTCGTGTTCGTCGCGTACGACCTGACCGGCGGCCTCGGGCTCGACAACAGCGTGCCGGCGGGCCGGCGGCACACCTTCGACGTCCGCGTCTACCACTCGCCGGCGACCGGCAGCACACCCGCGGTCGCCGGCCTGAAGGTGTGGGCCAGCACCGACGGCGGCGAGCGCTGGACCGCGGCCGACGTCCGCCGTGGCCGTGACGGCACCTGGACGGCCTCGGTCAGCCATCCCCGTCACGCCAAGGGCGCGGTCGCCCTGCGGGCCGAGGCCTGGGACGCCGCGGGCAACCGCGTCACCCAGACCAGCCTGAGCGCGTACACGCTGAGGTAACCGCCGGCGGCTCCCCGCTCCCGCCCGCCCGGGAGCGGGGAGCCACGGGACGGCGCCCCCCCGCCTGAGGCGTCAGGCGGGGGCGCCGGCGCGGTGACCGAGCAGTTCCTCGCTCGCGCCGGCGGGCTCGCCGTACGCCTCGGCGGTGTCGAAGAGCGTGATGCCCTCCTCGATGGCCGCGTCCACCACCGCCCTGGTGCGGGCCAGGTCGAGGCCCGCGCCGATGCTGTTGCAGCCCAGCCCGACCACCGACGCCCGGAGGCCCGAGTCACCCAAGGTCCTGTAGCGCATGATCCGCACCCTTTCTCCGCCGGTCCGCTGGAAGGGCGCCCCACGTGACGGGCAGCCGGTCCACGCCGTACACCGCCGAGCGGTCGCGGGTCGGCACCTCGGCGGCCGGCACCGCCAGGCGCAGGTCGGGGAAGCGCTCGAAGAGCGCGGTCAGCGCCACCCGGAGCTCGGCCCGCGCGAGATGCTGCCCCAAACACTGGTGGACGCCGTGCCCGAACGCCAGGTGCCCGGTCGCGGAGCGGGACAGGTCCAGCGCGTCCGGGCAGGGGAAGCGCCCGGGATCGCGGTTGGCCACCGGCAGCGCCAGCACCACGGTCTCCCCGGCCGCGATGACCTGGCCGCCGATCTCGACGTCGACCAGCGCGGTACGCCGTACGTCGAACTGGAGCACCGACAGGTACCGCAGCAGCTCCTCGACCGCCCGCTCCGGGTCGGCGGCCAGCAGAGCCCGCTGATCCGGGTCGGTCAGCAGCGCGAACGCCCCGAGCGCGAGCATGCTCGACGTCGGCAGGTGGCCCGTCGCGAGGAGCACCATCCCGAGGTTGGTGAGCTCCTCGTCGCTCAGCTCGCCGCTCGCCGCCACGTGCGCCAGCAGCCCGCCCTCAGCGGTGCTCGCACCCTGTCGGGCGAGGACGTCGCGCACCGTCCCCGTGATCGTCGCGACGGCCGCGCCGACCTGCTCCGGGCGTGAGTCGAGGTTGTTCATCACCGCCGTGGCGGCCTGCACGCGCTGCCGGTCCTCCACCGGCACGCCCAGCAGCTCGCAGATCACGAGCGCCGGGATCGGCATGGCGAACGCGGTGAGGAGGTCGGCGGGGCCTCCGTTGCCCGCCATGCCGTCAAGCGCCTCTTCGGTGTGCCGCCGGATCGCGGGCATCAGCCCGGCCACCCGCCGGGGCCCGAAGTGGTGGGCGAGCAGGCGGCGGAAGCGCGTGTGCTCGGGCGGGTCCATGTGCGGGAAGATGCCCGGCTCCGCGGGCGTCGGCCGCTCGGTCGCGCGCTCGCCGCCGACCGGCTGGTGCAGCAGCTCACGCCGGGTGCTGAAGCGCGGGTCGGCCAGGATGGCGCGGGTCTCCGCGTACCCGGTGGAGACCCAGCCGAGGTGGCCGTCGGGGTAGGCCAGCCTGCTGAGCGGGGGGCGGCGCCGCAGCGCGACGGGCGGGTCGAAGGGGGTGGGCCGGTCGGTTTCCAGGGACTGGGCGGTCTGGCCGTCGCTCATGGGTTGGCCTCCCCTGCGAGCTGTTGATCAAGGCCGAAGGGGATTATGCATGACAAACACGGAAAATTCCACCACTAGGAATTCTTTGATCATCGACTTAACATCGGCATCGGCTGACAGAACAGTCACCTGTCAACACATCAGCAACAGGACCGCGCACCGGCCGTCGCCGCCGGTCAGCGGCCGTTGACCCGACGATTTCCCCAGCAGTCTCATGCCCTCAGCAGAGGTGTGTATGGCACAGGTCGCGATAGTCGGTGGTGGACCGATCGGGCTCTTCCTCGCCTGCGAGGTGGCGCTGCACGGTGTGCCGGTGGTGGTGCTCGAACGACTCCCGGAACTGGAGGAACATCCGAAGGCCGAGGGCATCACCGGGCGGGCCATCGACATCCTGGACCGCCGTGGTCTCATGCTCGGGGTCGACGGGACCCCGGCACAGCCGACGCCCGAGGAACGGGAACGCATCGCCCTGGGCGAGCGGCGGCCCGACAGCCTGCAGCCCAAGGCGTTCCCCGGCGCGCGGCACTTCGCCACCATGTTCGTGCTCCGCCCGGAATCTCCCGACCTGCTGGTGCCCCAGCAGGTGCTGGAGCGGGAGCTGGCCCGGCGGGCCGCCGAGCTCGGCGTCGAGGTACGTCGCGGCCACACGCTCACCGGCTTCACCGAGGACGGCGACGGCGTACGGCTCGACGTCGAGGGCCCCGACGGGCCGTACTCGCTGCGGGCCGGCTGGCTGGTCGGCTGCGACGGCGGCCGGAGCACGGTCAGGAAGCTGGCCGGCATCCCCTTCCCCGGCACGGACGGCGTCACGACCGGCTACCGCGCCTTCGCCGAGATCGACGACCCTGGCTTCCACCTGCCCGGCTGGTTCCGCAAGGACAACGGGCTCCTGGTGTACGAGGAGGGACCGCCCCGGTTCATCACCCTGGAGTTCATCGGCCGCCCGGCGGACAGGGACGCGCCCATCACGCGGGAGGAGTTCCAGGAGTCGCTGCGCCGGCTCAGTGGCACCGACGTGACCGTCACCAAGGTCCACAAGATCAACCGGTTCACGGACAACGAGCGGCAGGCCGCCACCTACCGGCAGGGGCGGGTCCTGCTGGCCGGCGACGCCGCCCACGTACAGTCGCAGTGGAGCGGGCCCGGCCTGCGGCTCGGCCTCGGCGACGCGATCAACCTCGGCTGGAAGCTCGCCGCCGTCGCCCGCGGCCGGTGCCCCGAGGACCTGCTCGACACCTACACCGCCGAACGCCACCCGGTCGGCGCGCAGACCCTGGAGGTCCAGCGCGCCTCCATCGCGCTGATGCGGCCCGGCCCGCACGTGGACGCGCTGCGCCGGCTGGTCACCCAGCTGCTGCTCGACGAGCACACCAACCGGAACCTGACCGCCCTGATCGACGACCTGCACATCACGTACGACATGGGCGACCCGTCGCTGACCGGCCCGCTGACCGGCGGCTTCTGCCCCGATCTGCGGCTGAAGACCGCCGACGGCCCGGCGCGGCTCGCCGAGCTGCAGCGCGGCGGGCGGCCCCTGCTGCTCGACCTCGGCGCGGACCCCGGCCTGCGCGCGCTCGCCGGGCCCTGGGCCGACCGGGTGGACGTGGTCACCGCCGAATGCGCCGAGGCCCCGGCGGACGCCCTGCTGATCCGCCCGGACGGCTTCGTCGCCTGGAGCACGCCCGCCGGAGGGGCGTCGCTGACCGCCGCGCTCGAACGGTGGTTCGGCCCGCCCGCCTGACCCCCTCGTACGGACCATCCGACCACTCAGCCCCCTGCGGAGGCCGGGATGAGCGATTCAACCGTGACGACCCTGACCACCCTGCCCGCCTCGGCCGCGATCGACGAGGCGATCGAAGCGGTCGAAGCCGCCGGAGCAGTGATCATCGAGGACTTCATCGACCCCGGGACGCTCGCGGGCCTCTGGGAGGACCTGCGCGCCGACCTGGAACGCACGGCGGACGGCGACGGACGGCTGGTCGGCGAGAAGACCCGCATCCTGCCCGGCCTGGTCCGCCGCAGCGCGCACTCGGTCACGGTCCTGCGCCAGCCGCACTTCCTCGGCGCGGCCCGGCACTACCTGCAACGCCCGGTCCGCGCCTGGCTCGGCGAGCAGCGCATCGAGTTCGTCCCGACGATCCAGCTCGGCATCTCCCGGGCCATCCAGATCCAGCCCGGCGTCCCCGTCCAGGGCCTGCACCGGGACGACACCGCCCACCTGCGCACCCATCCCGGCCCCGAGAGCCGGGTCCAGGTCATGATCGCGGCGAGCGAGTTCACCGCGCGCAACGGCGCCACCCGCGTGATCCCCGGCAGCCACCGCTGGGACGACGAACGCGGGCCACGCGAGGACGAGGCCGTCCCCGCCGAGATGCGCCCCGGGTCGGCGCTGCTCTGGCTCGGGAGCACCTACCACGGGGCCGGCGCCAACAACTCGGAGGGGCCGCGTACCGGCCTGTCGTATGCCCTAGACCTGGGCAACCTCCGCCAGGAGGAGAACCAGTACCTGTCCATACCGCTGGACGTGGTCCGCGGCTACCCCGAGGACGTCCAGCGGCTCCTCGGCTACGAGCCTTGCCCGCCGATGTGCGGCCTGTACGAGCTGGACGACCCGATGCTGCTGCTCCGAGGAAAGGCTTGATGCGTACTTCCGGCACGTACCTGCGCAGTATCGGCGTCCACCTGCCCCCCGTGGTCGGCATCGAGACGGCGGTCGCCGAGGGCCGCTATCCGGCCGACGAGGTGGAGCACTTCCAGCTCAGAGGCGCCGCCGTGGCGGGCGACGTGCCCGCGCCGGAGCTCGGCCTGCGGGCCGCCCGGCAGGCGTTCGAGCGCTCCGGCGGGCTGTCGCCGCACGACCTCGACCTCCTGCTGTACTGCGACGTCTGGCACCAGGGCCCCGAGGGCTGGGCGCCGCAGTACTACCTCCAGCAGCACCTGACCGGCGGGCACGTCCCGGCCGCCGAGCTGCGGCAGGGCTGCTGCGGCCTGTTCAACGCGCTCCAGCTCGCCGCCGGATACCTGCGGCCCGGCGGCAGCGCGCTGCTCGTCGGCGCCGACAACCACGGCACGCCGCTGGTGGACCGGTGGCGGATGATCGAGGGCACCGTGATGGGCGACGCCGGCTGCGCGCTGCTGCTCACCACCGACACCGGGTTCGCCGAGCTGCTGGCGGTCAACGTACGCGTGGTGCCGGAGGCCGAGGCCGTCAACGACGGCGGCGTGCCGATGTTCCCGCCGGACGCGACCGTGGGCCGGCCGCTGGACTTCGCCGCCCGCAACCGGGAGTTCCGCGGGCGGCTGCTGCACGGCGACGGCGCCCAGGTGATGCTGGCGATCCAGACGACGATGCTGGAGCTGGCCGACCGCACGCTCAAGGAGGCCGGGCTCACGCTCGACGACGTGGCGCGGGTCGCCTTCCCCCACGTACGCCGCGACGACGTGGAGCACCGCGGCGTCAACTGGTTCGGGCTGACCCTCGCCGACACCACCTGGGAGTACGGCGCCGGCGTCGGCCACCTCGGGGTCGCCGACCAGTTCGTGGCCCTCGACCACCTGCTCGCCACCGGCGCGCTGGCCCCCCGCGACCACATGCTGCTCCTCGGGTTCGGCGCCGGCACCACCCTGGCCTGCGCCGTGCTGCGGATCCTGGACATCCCTCCCGAGTACGCCTCCTGACAAGGACCGACCTGTTCCGAACGAGCCAGGAGGCGACATGGAGACGGCGGACATGTACATCAGCGGCGTCGGGTCCTACCTGCCCGGCACCGTGGACGTGGATCACGCGGTGGCGGCCGGCTGGTACCCGGCGGAGGAGGCCGAGCTGCACGGGATCGCCTCGGTCGCGGTGGCCGGCGACGTCCCCGCGCCGGAGATGGCGCTCCGGGCGGCCCGTACGGCGGTGGCGCGCAGCGGCCGCTCGCCCACCGACCTGGACCTGCTCCTCTACACCTCCACCTGGCACCAGGGCCCGGAGGGCTGGCCGCCGCAGGCGTACGTGCAGCGCCACCTGGTCGGCGACGGCGTCCTGTCGACCCAGCTCAAACAGGGCTGCAACGGCATGTTCGCGGCACTGGAGCTGGCCGCGAGCTACCTGCGGGCCGAGCCTGGACGCCAGGCGGCCCTGCTGGTCGCCGCCGACAACTACGGCACGCCGCTGGCCGACCGCTGGCGGATGCTGCCCGGCGCGATCGCCGGCGACGCGGGCAGCGCCCTCGTGCTCGACACCGAGCCGGGGTTCGCCCGGCTGGCCTCGGTGTGCTCGGTGTCGGTGTCGCAGGCCGAGGAGATGCACCGGTGCGCCGAGCCGCTGTTCCCGCCCGGCGTCACCGAGGGCCGCCCGCTGGACTTCGCGGCGCACAACGACACCTTCCGCCGCCGCGCGGTCGCCGGCGGCGAAGGGACCATGGTGCTGGTGACCCTGGACGAGCGCATGGTCGAGGTCATCGATCGCGCCCTGGCGCAGGCGGGCGTCAAGGCGGCCGACGTGACCCGGCTGACCTGCATGAACACCTCGCAGGAGATCGCCGACCAGATCTGCGAGCACCGGCTCGGCATCCCGGCGTCCCGCTCGACCTGGGACTTCGGCCGCACCATCGGACACTGCGGGGCGAGCGACCAGGTCCTCGCCCTGGAACACCTGGTCCGCCGCGGCGACCTCGGCCCCGGTGACCACCTGCTGATGTTCGCCTACGGCCCCGGCGTGACCATCTCGGCCGCCGTCGTGGAGATTCTGGAGTCGCCCGCGTGGTCGCGGGCTCGGGGAGGGGACGCGTGACGGATCGACAGTTCGAGGCCATCGCGGTGATCGGGATCGGCTGCCGGCTGCCCGGCGGCGCCGACTCGCCTGAGCGGTACTGGAACCTGCTGTGCGAAGGACGGGACACGAGCGGGCCCGCGCCCGCCGACCGTTGGCGCTCCTACGCCGACCGCGGCCCGTCCTACGCGGCGGCGGCCCGCCGCGCGGTGCCGTACGGCCACTTCCTCGACGGGGTGGCGGACTTCGACGCGGAGTTCTTCGGGCTCTCCCCGCGCGAGGCGGAGCTGATGGACCCGCAGCAGCGCCTGGTGATGGAGACCGCGTGGGAGGCGCTGGAGCACGCGGGCACCCCGGCCGGCGCGCTGGCCGGCACCGACGCGGGCGTGTACGTCGGCGTGTGCACCGGCGACTACGGTCACCGGCTGCTTGAAGACCTGCCCGACATCGAGGCGTGGACCGGGATCGGCGCCGCCACTTGCGCGGTCGCCAACCGCGTGTCGTACGCGCTGGACCTGCGCGGCCCCAGCATGGCCGTGGACACGGCGTGCTCGGCGTCCCTCGTCGCCGTGCACCTGGCCGTGCAGGCGCTGCGGTCGGGGGAGACCGACCTGGCGCTGGCGGGCGGGGTCAACCTCATCCTGTCGCCCGGCGAGACGCTGACCCTGGACGCCGCGGGCACCCTCGCGCCCGACGGGCGGAGCAAGTCGTTCGACGCCGCCGCCGACGGCTACGGGCGCGGCGAGGGCGCCGCGGTCGTCGTGCTCAAGCGGTTGAGCGACGCCGTACGGGACGGCGACGTCGTGCTGGCGACCATCCTCGGCAGCGCCGTCAACCAGGACGGCCACACCGCCGGCATCATGGCGCCGTGCGGCCAGGCGCAGGAGCACGTCATGCGCCGCGCGCTGCGGCAGGCCGGCGTCGAGCCCGGCACGGTCGGCTACGTCGAGGCGCACGGCACCGGCACCGCGGTCGGCGACCCCCTGGAGGCCGCCGCGCTGGCCGCCGTGTACGGCACCGGCCGGGAGCTGGAACGGCCGTGCCTGATCGGCTCGGCCAAGTCCAACATCGGCCACCTGGAGGGCGCCGCCGGCGTCGCCGGCCTGGTCAAGGCCATCCTCGCGGTACGGCGCGGCGAGATCCCGCCGAGCCGGCTGGACACCCCCACCCCGGCCGTGGACTGGGCCGCCGCCGGGCTGCGCGTCGTGGACCGGCCGACGCCCTGGCCCGAGGCCGCGCACCCGCGCCGGGCCGCGGTCTCCGCCTTCGGCTACGGCGGGACCGTCGCCCACGTGGTGCTCGAACAGGGACCGCCGGCGCCCGCGCCCGCCGAGGGAGCCGCCGGCCGCCTGTTCCCGGTGTCCGCCGCGTCACGCCCGGCAGTCCGCCAGGCCGCAGCCGACCTGGCCGGCGTCACCGTCACCGGCCCGGCCGATCCGGCCGCGGCCGGCGGGGCCGACCTGGCCGGCGTCACTGACCCGGTGTCGATGGCGGACCTCGGGCACACGCTCGCGCTGCGCCGGACCCACCTGTCGCACCGGGCGGTGGTCGTCGCCGAGAACGAGACCGCGCTGGCCGCCGGACTGCGCAACCTCGCGGCCGGCACCCCGCACGACGCCGTGGCCACGGGCCGCCCCCTCGCCGACCCCGGCCCCGGCCCGGTGTTCGTCTTCTCCGGGCACGGCTCGCAGTGGGCCGCGATGGGCCGCGACCTGCTGGCGACCGAGCCGGCGTTCGCCGCCGTGATCGACGAGCTGGAGCCGGTGTTCGCCGAGGAGATCGGGTTCTCGCCGCGCGAGGCGCTGAGCGAGGGCGAGCTCACCGAGGTCGACCTGGTCCAGACCATGATCTTCGCGATGCAGGTCGGCCTCGTCGAGGTCTGGCGCGAGTACGGCGTACGCCCGCACGCGGTGATCGGCCATTCCGTCGGCGAGATCGCCGCCGCGGTGACGGCCGGAGCGCTGAGCCGCCTCGACGGCGCCCGGCTGATCTGCCGCCGCTCCCGCCTGCTGCGCCAGGTCGCGGGGCGGGGCGCGATGGCCATGGTGCAGCTTCCGTTCGCCGAGGCGGAGCGGCGGCTCGAAGGCCATCCGGGCGTGGTCGCGGCCATCACGTCGTCGCCGGGCTCCACGGTCGTCTCCGGCGAGCCCGACGCCGTCGCCGAGGTGCTGACCGCCTGGCTGGAGGAGGGGATCCCGGCCCGCAGGGTCGCCTCCGACGTCGCCTTCCACGGACCCCAGATGGACCCGCTCATGCCGGACCTGGCCGCCGCCGCGGCCGACCTGACGCCCAGTGCCCCCGGCATCGCCGTCTACTCGACGGCGCTGGACGACCCGCGGGGCAGGCCCGGCTTCGACGGCGCATACTGGGCGGCCAACCTGCGCCGGCCGGTACGCCTCGCGGACGCGGTCGCCGCCGCCGCGGCCGACGGCTACCGCGCGTTCATCGAGATCTCCGCGCACCCGGTCGTCACGCACTCGGTGCTGGAGACGCTGGGCGACAGCGGGTACGAGGACGTCTTCGTGGGCGCGTCGCTGCGCCGCAACCGGCCCGGCCGCACCGCCCTGCTCACCGCCGTGGCCGCCGCGCACTGCGCCGGGCTCGACGTGGACTGGCGCCGGCTGCAGCCCTCCGGCGGGCCGGTGACGCTCCCGGCGTACCCGTGGCAGCGGCGCACCCACTGGCGTCCGCCGTCGCCGCCCGACACCGGCGGCAGGGGCCACGACCCGGACACGCACACGCTGCTCGGCGACCACGTCGATCTCGCCGGGACGGACGTCCGGCTGTGGCGGAGCGTCCTCGACGACCACACCCGGCCCTATCCCGGCAGCCACGCGATCGAGGGCGTGGAGATCGTGCCGGCCGCGGTCCTGACGGCGACGTTCCTCGCCGCCGCCGGCGGCGACGAGCTCTCGGACGTGACGATGTCCGCTCCGCTGCTGACCGCCGACCGCCGCGAGATCCAGGTCGTCCGCCAGGGCGCCGAGCTGCGCCTGGCCGCCCGGCTCGCGGGCGACCCGGACGCCGCCTGGCAACTCATCGCCACTGCTGCGCTCCCCGCCGGTCCGGTGGCGGCGCCCGAGCCCCGGCCGCGGCCGCTCGCCCCGGCCGATCCCGGCCTGGTCACCTCCCGGCTGGCCGCGGTCGGCGTACCCGACACCGGGTTCGACTGGAAGGTCGAGGAACTGCGGCTCGGGGACGGCGCGGTGCGCGCCCGCGTCCGCTGCGGCCCGGTCCCGTCCGGGGCCTCGCCGTGGACGCCCGTCCTGGACGCGGCCATGTCGGTCGCGCCGAGCGTGTTCCCCGGCGACCCGCTACTGCGCATGGTGACCCGGATCGACCGGCTGGTCACCTCGGGCGCGCCGGACGGCCCGGTCACCATCGAGGTGCTGCTCGACCACGAGCAGCCCGACACGGCACAGGTACGGATCACCGACGACACCGGCACCCTCATCGGCCGGTTGGCGGGCCTGCGCTACCCGGTGATCGACACGCCCGCCCCCGGCGGGAGCGGCGCGCAGGGCGAGCGGCCCGCCGACTCGTTCGCCCACTTGGAGCCGGAGGAGCTGCGCACCTTCCTCGTCGAGGAGGTCGGCGCGCAGATCGCCAAGGAGATGCGGCTCGCCCCCACCGACCTCGAACCACACCGCCCGCTCATCGAGCAGGGGCTCGACTCGGTGATGACCGTGGTCGTCCGGCGGCGGCTGGAGCAGCGGTTCCGGTGCTCCCTGCCGGCGACGCTGCTGTGGGCGCAGCCGACCGTCGCCGCCGTCGCCGACTACATCGCCGGGGTGCTGTCCGACGGGGAGGCCCGGTGAGCGCCACCGACCCCGGCCCGGCCGACAGGCCGGGGTCCCCGACCGCGCGGAGCGGCCCGGCCGACACGCCGGCGTTCCCGATGGCGCGGAGCTGTCCGCTCGCGCCGCCCGACGCGTACGCGCGGATGCGGGCCGCCGCCCCCGTCGTCCGGGCCGCCCTGCCCAACGGCGCCCCGGTCTGGGCGGTCACCCGCCACGCCGAGGCGCGGCAGCTCCTCAGCGATCCGCGGATCAGCTCGGCCACCGGCCGCCCGGAACGGCCGCGCGGCCCCGACGACGACCGTCCCGACGACGGCTTCTTCGTGGACCTGGACCCGCCGGAGCACACCCGGTTCCGGCGGGTGCTGATCCCGGAGCTCGGCGTCCGCCCGATGAACGCCCTGCGGCCGGCCATCCAGCGGATCGCCGGCGCGGCGATCGACGAGCTGGTGGCCGCCGGGCCGCCCGCCGACCTCGTCGCCGGGTACGCGCGCCGGGTCCCGGCCCGCGTCCTTTGTGAGGTGTTCGGCGTCCCGCCCGCCGACCACGGATTCTTCGAGTCACGGCTGCGGATGTTGTCGGTGACGAGCATGGACCCGAGCGTGGCGGCCGAGGCGTCAAGGGACGTCCGCGGCTACCTGCGCGAGCTGATCCGCGACGCGGAACGGGAGCCGCGCCACGGCGTCATCCGGCGGCTGGCCGCCCGGCACCTGCCCACCGGCGAGCTGACCGCCGACGAGCTGGTCAACATGGGTTTCCTCATGCTGCTCGCCGGCTACGACTCGCCGGCGAACACGATCTCCCTGGGCGTGCTCACGCTGCTGCGGCACCCGGAGCAGCTCGCCGCGCTGCGCGCCGACCCCGGCCTGCTGCCGGGCGCCGTCGAGGAGCTGCTGCGCTTCCACTCGGTGCAGGACTGGGTCAGCTTCGACCGGGTCGCGACCGCGGACCTGGAGGTCGGTGCGACGCGGATCCGGGCCGGCGACCGCCTGACGGTGCTGGCGGCCTCCGCGAACCGGGACGAGCGGGCGTTCGAGCACCCCGACACGTTCGACATCCGCCGCTCCGCCCACCACCATCTGGCGTTCGGCCATGGGGTGCACCAGTGCGTCGGCGCGAACCTGGCCCGCGCCGAGCTGCGGGTCGCCCTCGGCACGCTGGTGGCCAGGCTGCCGGAGCTGCGCCTCGCGGTCGCGTTCGAGGAGGTGCCGTTCGCCCACGACGCCCCGTTCTTCGGGCCGCACGCGGTGCCGGTCATCTGGTAGGGCCGGCGAGGTAGGCGTCCTCGGCCGCGTACGGGAACCAGACGTCGGGGCCGTGCCGCTCGACCAGGTCGGGGAAGACGTCCTGCCAGCCGCCCCCGGCGGCCTCGGCGGCGCGTACGGCGGGCACGGCCCATTCGACGTCCTGGCGCAGCGCGTCGTCGTAGGAGACGGCGGGGGAGTAGCCTAGCTCGGCGCGGGCCCGCGCGGTGTCGAACACGATGGGCTCCGGGACGTTCCACGGATGGAAGCCCAGGCCGTCGGGGCGCGACGGGCCGGCGAAGGTGACGATCTCCGCCTCGTGGCCCATGACGGCGAAGGTCCTGGCGGCGATCTCGGCGACGGTCAGCGGGTCGTCGGCGATGTTGAGCACCCGGGCCGCCGGCCGCTCGCCGCACAGGCGGATCAGCTCGGCGACGTTCGCGACCGCCGTCGTGGGGAACCGGCTCCGGCCGTCCTGGGCGATGACGACGTGCGGCCGCCCGTCCAGCGCCCGCTTGATGAACGACCAGTGATCCAGCGATGTGCCGTAGGGGCCGTGCAGCACGCCCGTCCGCAGGACGCTGACCGGCAGGTCGGGCGTGGCCAGCAGCAGGCGTTCCAGCGCCGCCTTCCCTGCCGGGTAGTCGTGGGCCTCGCGCTCGACCGTCGGCCACGTCTCGGGGATCGGCACCGGCAGGCCGGGAGCCCGGTAGACCGCGCCCGACGAGATGACGACCAGGGAGCCGATCCGGCCCGCCAGCCGGGCGAGCTGCGCGCCGTGGTAGGGGGTGAACGCGACCGTGTCCACGACCAGGTCGTGACCGTCGAGGGCGGCGAGCAGCGCCTCGGTGTCGGCCCGGTCGATCTGGACGGACCGCGCTCCAGGCGGCGCGGCGGCGTCCGGGCGGAGCCGGCGCTGACCGAGGGTGACCGCGTAGCCGGCCGCGGCGAGGCGGGCGGCGGTGGCCCGGCCGATCTGGCCCGTGCCGCCGATGATGAAGGCGCTTCGGCCGTGAACCGTCACCAGTTGATCTTAACCCGACGCCGCCCGGCGGCCCTCGCCCTCCTCCTCGTCGGCGCCCGCCACCAGCACGGAGAGGCGGCGGGCGATCCGCCGCATCTGCTCGGTGTAGTGGGCCACGAACTCGGGTGACTGCGCGTCGGCGCCGCAGATGGCGTTGGCCATGTGGGGCAGCAGGACGGGCGCGACGCCGGCGCCGATCATGGCGAGCAGCACGACGGCCGGGTCGAGGTCGTCGGCCAGTTCGCCGCGCTCCTGCCGCTGCCGCAGCTCGGCGACGTCGCGCGCGGCCTGCTCGCGCCGGCCCTCCCGGTCGGGGTCGTGCTCGGGGCCGTCGTAGTGCAGGCCCTCCCAGGCGAGGATGCGGGTGGCGACCGCGTCGCCGGCGCCTTGCCCGACGTAGTCGGCGATGACGTCCGGCAGTGACCGGGTCTCGCTCTGGAAGGCGACCTTCTGCTCCCGCCAGCGCTCGCCGATCGCCCGCAGCAGCCCGTCCCGGCCGCCGAAGTAGTAGGAGATGAGCTGCTTGTTGACGCCGGCCCGCGCGGCGATGGCGGCGACCCGCACCTGCGCCGGTCCCACCGCGGACACCTCGACGATCGCCGCCTCCAGGATCCGGGCTTTGGTGCGTTCCGCGTCCCGCTGCCGCTCCTGCGGCTGAGGCGAACGCCGAGTCCGTCGAGGTGTGTCAGAGGAACCGGGTGCGGTCGACATGGATCCAGCCTAGCGACCGGCCGGAAACACGGGAATTATCTTTTGGTTGACAGATTCATCCCATCGGTGATTCCCTCGGAGGGAGCCACGATTCCCCTCTGGAGCGTTCAGATGCACGAAAGCACCGGAGCGGTGAGCCTCCACCCCCAACGGTGGCCCGCCCTCGTCATGATCCTCATCGCGGTCTTCATGGACCTGCTCGACGCGACGGTCGTCCTCATCGCGCTGCCCTCCCTCCAGCACGACCTCGGCGCGAGCGAGACCGTCCTGGAATGGACCGCGGCCGGCTACACCCTCGCCTTCGCCACGCTGCTGATCACCGGCGGCCGGCTCGGCGACCGGTACGGCCGCAAGCGCGTCCTCCTGACCGGCCTCGTCGTCTTCATCCTCGCGTCGGTCGCGGCGGGCGCCTCGGTGTCCCCGGCCATGCTGGTCGTCTCCCGCCTCGTGCAGGGCGCCGCGGCGGCGCTGATGATCCCGCAGGTCCTGCCCTTCATCCAGACGGAGTTCTCCGACGAGGAACGGCCCAAGGCCATCGGCGTGTTCGGCATGACCTTCGCCGTCGGCGGCGTCAGCGGGCCGCTGCTCGGCGGACTGCTGCTCAACGCCGACCTCTTCGGCTGGGGCTGGCGGACGATCTTCTTCATCAACGTGCCGTTCGGGCTCGTCTGCCTGGCCGGCGTGGCCGCGCTGGCGCGCGAGTCCCAGACCGAGGCCGCGCGGAAGTTCGACGTCCTCGGCCTGCTCATCGCCACCGTCGCCCTCGCCGCGCTGTTCTACCCGCTGATCGAGGGGCAGGCGCTGGGCTGGCCCGTGTGGATCCTCGCCCTGCCGGTCGCCGCGATCCTGGTCTTCGCGGTGTTCCTCTGGAGGGAGCGCGCGGCGGTCGGGCGCGGCGCCGACCCGCTGATCAACCCCGCGCTGTTCCGCAGCCGCGCGGTCAGCGGCGGCCTCGCCGTCGCGGTGTTCTTCTTCTGCGGCCCGGCCTACGGGTTCGTCATGACCATCTTCCTCCAGGACTTCGCCCGCTGGACCCCGCTGCGCACCGCGCTGACCCTGCTGGTCTTCGCCGTCGGCGTCGTCTTCGGCTCCGGCGCCGCGACCCAGCTCGCGCCCAAGCTCGGCCGCCGCGTCGTCATCGTCGGCCCCCTGGTCATGGCGGTCGGCATCGGGATGGTGGCCGGGGCGGTCCGGCTCGGCGGCACCGAGGTGGGGCAGTGGCAGCTCATCCCGGGGCTCTTCGTCGCGGGCCTCGGCATGGCCGCCGTCGCCACGACGCTGATCACCGTCGTGCTGGCGCACGTCCACTGGACCGATGCCGGAGCCGCGTCGGGCGTCATCAACACCACGATCCAGATCGGCACCGCGCTGGGGATCGCGGTCATCGGCACCGTCTTCTTCTCGCTGCTGGACTCCGGCCCGCCCGCCGACGCGGCGATCATCGCCCTGGTCTGCGTGGCCGCGCTGCTGCTCGTCTCGGCGGCGCTGGGGTTCCTGCTGCCGCCCCAGCAGCGCGACCCCGTGACGCAGGAGCAGGCCCAGCCCACCACCTGATCCCGCCGTCCGCGCACCGCCCGACGACGAAGGGCCGCGACCCTCTCGCGGCCCTTCGTGCTGCGCGGGGGCGGCCCGGCCTACTCCTTCCACCCGATGACCGCCGTCTCCAGCCCGTCGAACAGCGGCATGGTGGAGGTGCGGGCGAAGCCCGCGTCACGCGCGTACGCCCGGCACTCCCCGACCGTGTACTCCGAGCCGCCCGGCGTGACCAGCAGCAGGTTGAGGCAGCCGAGCAGGCTGACGGCCTTCTCCCGGCGCTCGTCGTCGATCATGCGGTCGTAGATGACGACGCATCCTCCCGGCCGTACGAAGGGGTAGGCGTGCGCGATCAGCCGCCTGCGCTGCTCGTCGTCCCAGTCGTGCAGGATGTGGCCGAAGATCAGCACGTCGGCCTCCGGCAGCGGGTCGGCGAAGAAGTCGCCGCTCACGAAGGCGATCCGGTCGCCGGTGCCCAGCTTGGCCATGTGCTCGGCGAACAGCCGGTCGAGCTCCGGCAGGTCGAACACCGTGCCGCGGAGATGCGGATGCGCCTGGGCGAGGTGCCCGATGAGGTTGCCGCGGGCGCCGCCGACGTCCACCACCGTGCCGTAGCCGCTCCAGTCCAGGCCGACGGCCAGCTCGCCCGCGATGTGGTTCGTCATGGCGTCCATGGCCGCGATGAAGCGCTGCCGCTCCTCCTCGTCCTCGTAGAGCCGCTGGAAGTAGTCCGCGCTGTCCCAGCCGATGAACGGCTTCCCGCTGCGCAGGCTCTCGGTGAGACCGCCCCACGCCCGGAACAGGTGCCTGCTCGCCTGCCGCATCCACCCGCCGAGATAGGTGTCCTTGCCCTCGTCCAGGTAGGCGGCGGCGGCCGGGGTGTTGCGGTAGACGTCGTCCGTGCGCTCCAGGACGTCCAGCGCGACCAGGGCGTCGAGGAAGTCCCGCGCGGCGCGCGGGTGCAGGTCCAGCCGCTCGCTGAGCTCCCGCTCGCTCGCCGGTCCGCGGGCCAGCTCGGTGAACAGCCCGATCTCGACCGCGGTGAGCAGGGCCTTCGCCGACCAGAACGAGACGCCCAGCTCGATCAGGGGCCGGGGGCTCATCCGGGTCCCGGCGTCGGCCATGTCCTTCGTCGTCGTCATCGTGTACGCGTCCTTCCTGCCGATCCGGTGCGCGGGGCGGTTCCTCCGTGACCAGCCGCCAGCCTGATCGCTCGATCTCGAACCCGGCTCGACGACACCTCAACCGCGTCCCCGCCGCCCCGCGCGAGCCGGGCACCAGCGCGGGTCGAGCCCGTTCTGGGAGGCTCGCGGCGGTCTCGACACGACGACGGCGGGAGAGGCACCGTGGGAGACAAGCGCACCGCACTGATCACCGGGGCCAACCGGGGCATCGGCCGCGCCGTCGCGGAGGAGTTGCACCGCCGCGGCCTGCGGGTGATCGTCACCGCGAGGTCCGCGCGCGACGCGGCCGCCGCCGCCCGCGAGATCAGCGAGGGGATGGGCGGCGAGGTCGTCGGGGAGGCGCTGGACGTGACCGACGCCGGCGGGGTGCGGGACGCCGCCCGGCGGATCGGGGCCGTCGACGTGCTGGTCTCCAACGCGGGTGTGCTGCTCGACGCGGGCACCGATCCGCTTACCGTGCCGCTGGACGTGGTCGAGCGCACGCTGGCGGTCAACCTGCTGGGGGCGTGGCGGGTGGCGCAGGCGTTCGTGCCCGGCATGGTGAGCCGCGGCTGGGGCAGGGTCGTGTTCGTCTCCAGCGGCATCGGCACCTTCAGCATCGGCCTGGCCGCCGGCACGCCCGCCTACTCGGTGTCCAAGGTGGCGCTCAACGGGCTGACCACCATGCTCGCCGCGCGCACCGCCGCCGACGGGGTGCTGGTGAACGCCGTCAACCCCGGCCAGACCCGCACCAGGATGATGCCGACGGCGCCGCGCACCGCGGCCGAGGCCGCGCTCGACGTCGCCCACGCCGCGACGCTCCCCGACGACGGGCCGACGGGGACGCTGCTGCGCGGCACGCGGCCCGTGCCGTGGTGACGCCCAGCGCGATTCGAGCCTGCTTCCAGTGCCGCGGGCGAGCGTGAGCGGGTCAGTGGCGACCCCCTTTCGCTGGAGGCAGACGTGCACCGCACCCTGATCGTCGCGAAGCTGAGGACGAAGGACACCGATCAGATCGCCGACGTGTTCGCCGCGTCGGACGCCTCGGACCTGCCGCACATGGTGGGCGTGTCCCGGCGGACCCTCTTCCGGTTCCACGACCTCTACTTCCACCTGGTGGAGGCCGACCAGGACATCTCCCCGAACCTCTACCGGGTCCGCAGCCACCCGCTCTACCAGGACGTCAACACCAGGCTGACCGAGTTCGTCGCGCCGTACGACCCCGCCTGGAAGGAGCCCAAGGACGCGATGGCCTCGCCGTTCTACGTCTGGACCAGCCGGGACGGGAGGACGATGTGAGCACCAGGCGGCCCGTGAAGGTCAACGTCGACGAGGCGATCCCCAACCGCAGGCGGGGCGGGGACATCCGGGTGACCCTCAGCCCCAAGACGGCCGGCACCACCTCGGGCTTCGGCGGCGTGCTGTTCCTGGAGGCGGGGGAGTACGTCACCGAGCACTACCACCCGTACTCCGAGGAGTTCCTGCACGTCGTGTCGGGAACGCTGGAGATGTCGCTCGACGGCGAGCCGATGCCGCTGGCGCCGGGCGACTCGCTGATCGTGCCCATCGGGGTGCGCCACCGCCTGGTCAACACCGGCGCCGAGCGGGCGCGGGTGGTGTTCCACCTCTCGCCGCTCGCCCCGCGGCCGGAGCTCGGGCACGTCGACACCGAGCAGGTGGTCGCCCCCGAGGCGCCCGCTCCCCAGGTGGGGCAGGCGGGATGAGCAGGACCGCCGCCATCACCGGGATCGGCGTGGTCGCGCCGGGCGCGGTCGGGCGCGAGCCGTTCTGGGAGCTCCTGACCGCCGGCAGCACCGCCACGCGCACGATCACCCTCTTCGACGCCGGTCGGTTCCGGTCCAGGATCGCCGCCGAGGTGGACTTCGACCCGAGGGCGTCGGGCCTGTCCGCGCAGCAGGTCCGCAGGATGGACCGGGCCGCCCAGTTCGCGGTGGTGTGCGCCAGGGAGGCGCTCGCGGACAGCGGCGTCGAGCTCGGCCGCGTCGACCCGGGGCGCGTGGGCGTCAGCGTCGGCAGCGCCGTCGGGTGCACCATGAGCCTGGAGGAGGAGTACACCGTGCTCGCCGACGAGGGCCGCCGCTGGCTCGTCGACCACACCTACGGCGTGCCCCACCTCTACGGCTTCATGGTGCCGAGCACGCTGGCCGTCGAGGTGGCGTGGGAGGTCGCGGCCGAAGGGCCGACCGCGCTCATCTCCACCGGGTGCACCTCCGGCCTCGACGCGGTCGGCCACGGCGCCGCCCTGATCGAGGAGGGCTCGGCGGACGTGGTGTTCGCCGGCGCCACGGACGCGCCGCTGTCGCCGATCACCTCGGCCTGCTTCGACGCGATCAAGGCCACCTCGCCCAGCAACGACGACCCCGAGCACGCCTCGCGGCCGTTCGACGCCGAGCGGAACGGGTTCGTGCTGGGCGAGGGCGCGGCGGTGATGGTGCTGGAGGACGCGGCGGCGGCCCGCGCCCGCGGCGCCCGCGTCTACGCCGAGGTCAGGGGGTTCGCCGGCCGCAGCAACGCCTTCCACATGACCGGCCTCAAACCGGACGGCAAGGAGATGGCGGAGGCGATCAGGGTCGCCATGGCGCAGGCGAGGGTCGGCGCCGACGACATCGACTACATCAACGCGCACGGCTCGGCGACCAAGCAGAACGACCGGCACGAGACGGCGGCGTTCAAGCGGAGCCTCGGCGACCGGGCCTACCGGGTGCCGGTCAGCTCCATCAAGTCGATGATCGGCCACTCGCTGGGCGCCATCGGCTCGATCGAGGTCGCCGCGTGCGCGCTCGCGCTCGACCGCGGCGTCGTCCCGCCGACGGCGAACCTGCACAACGCCGACCCGGAGTGCGATCTCGACTACGTGCCGCTGGAGGCGCGGCCGCACCGGATGGACGTGGTATTGAGCGTGGGCAGCGGGTTCGGGGGATTCCAGAGCGCGACCGTGCTGGCACGCCCTGGAACCTGACCGGCCGTGAGCTGGCACGAGTCCCGTCCGCTCCCCGTCCGCCCGAGGGGGAGCGGGAGGGCCGGGACCGAACCGGCTTCAGCGGCGCTATAGCGAGGCTTGATTTCCAGCAATCAAACGGCGGTAGATTAGCTGGGGTCGGGTGATCCATCACCTTCCACGGGATACCTCCTGCGTGCGTTCAGCCGGGGGCACAAAACGTACGGTTTCAGCTCGGCCGCGTCCGACGGCGTGAAGATCCACGTAGTGGGACGCGTCGTTCCGGAGGAGCAGCTTGGCATGAAGGTGAACTTACTGGGCCCGCTGGAGGTTCGGTGCGAGGGAGACGTCGTCACCCCGTCGGCACCGAAGCTACGGCGGATGCTCAGCCTCCTCGTCGTCCACGCCAACAGCGTGGTGCCCAACGAGCAGATCATCGAAGAACTGTGGGACGCCAACCCTCCCACCACGGTCACCACCACGCTTCAGACCTACGTCTACCAGCTCCGCAAGACGTTGCGGCACCACGGCGGGGAGCGGGGGCCGGACGCCGCGGGCCTGCACACCTCGCTCGGCGGCTACCTGATGTCGCTGCCGCCCGACGTGGTCGACCTGATGCGGTTCGAGCGGCTGGCGCAGGCCGGTCGAGCCGCGCTCGAGGCGGGCGAGTTCGAGCAGGCGGCCGCGAACCTGTCCCAGGGGCTCGGCCTGTGGCACGGGCCCATGTTGGCCGACGTCAGCCAGGGGCCCGTGCTCCGCGCCGAGGTCCTGCGGCTGGAGGAGCTGCGCAGGAACACCCTGGAGCAGCGCATCGAGGCCGACCTCCAGCTCGGCCGGCACCGGGAGGTGCTCGACGAGCTGGTCCGCCTCGCCGAGGAGCAGCCCACCCACGAGGGGTTCCAGGCGAAGCTGATGGTGGCGCTGTACCGGGCGGAACGCCCGCAGGAGGCGCTGCACGTCTACCGCAGGACCTGCTCCGCCCTCGCGAGCGAGCTGGGTCTCGACCCCTCGCGCCGGCTCCAGCGGATCCAGCACGCCATCATGTCCGCCGACCGCAGCCTCGACGTGCCGAGCGTGGCGGACCGCGTCTCGGTGCACCCCGGGCCGGTCCACCCGGCGGAGGGGACGCTGGTCGGCCGGCAGCGGCACGTGGAGCTGGCGCTGCGCGGGCTGGCGGCGGGCCGCGAGCACGTCCCGGCGGTGGTCGTCATCTCCGGCCCGCCCGGTTCCGGCAAGTCCGCGCTCTGCACCGAGGTGGGCGCCCGCGCCGCCGAGCGGTACCCCGACGGGCAGGTCCACGCCGACGCCCTGGACGCGGCCGGCCGGCCGCTCGACGCCGGCGGGCTGCTCCTGACGCTCCTGCGGGCGATCGGCCTGCCCGAGGACCTCATCCCCGCCGCCGACGAGGAGCGGGCCAGGCTGTTCCGCGCCTGGACGGCGGAGCGCCGGATACTCGTCACGCTCGACGACGTGGCCGACGTCGGCCAGCTGCTGCCGCTGCTGCCGTCCAACTCGGCCTGCGGCGTGCTCGTGGTGAGCCGCCGGCTGCTCTACTCCCCGGAGATCACCAGCACCGTGAGCCTGGGCCCGCTCGGCGTCGACGAAGGGGTGGAGCTGCTGGCCGGCCTGCTCGGCTGCCGCAGGGTGGCCGCGGAGCGGGCGGCGGCCGGACAGCTCGTCCAGCTCTGCGGCGGCCTGCCCTCGACGCTGAGCGACGTGGCGGAGCGGCTGCTGTGCGAGCCGCACGAGTCGCTGGAGCGGGCGCTGGGCCGGGTCCGCGGCGAGCTGAGTGGTCCGGTGCCGCCCGCCTGCGGGGGGATCGGGCCGCGCGAGAGCGTCGAGCGGAGCTACCGGCTCGCCTCCCCCGACGCACGCCGGACGTTCCGGCTGATGAGCACGGCGGGCACCGCCGTGTTCCCGGTGCCGGCGGTGGCGCGGCTGCTGGGGGTGCCCGAGTACCAGGCGGAGTACCGGCTGGAGGAGCTGGTGGACCTGTGGCTGGTCGAGGTCGTCCCGGGAGCGCGGGACGGGTGGCCGCACTACCGGGTCCTGCCCAGCGTCCGGCAGGTGGGCCGGCGGTTCGCCGAGGAGGCGGGCGACGGCCTCGCGCCCGAGGCGCCGCGGCAGCCGGCGGCGAGGCCGCCCCTGGTCCAGGTGCCTCAGGAGGTCTGACCGTGGCCACGGTCGGGGAAGTCGTGTCCTGGCGTCACAGGAGCGCCGCCCAGCGCCCTCCTCCCGCGCGGTGCCCCCGCCGGGAGCCACCGCCATCGCCCCAACAGAACGCGTTCAGGCAAGACCCGCTCGCACCGGTGAACCGTGAGGAACGTGTGGCTAATGGAGATCCACCTCTTGGGCCCGTTGGAGGTCCGGCATCACGGGCTGGTAACACCGTCGGCGCCGAAACTGCGCCGGGTGCTCTGTCTGCTCGGGATACACGCGAACAACGTGGTGAGCACGGAGAAGCTCATCAAGGAGCTGTGGGAGGAGGATCCGCCCGCCAGCGTCACCACCACGCTCCAGACGTACGTGTACCAGCTCAGGAAGCTTCTGGGCCTGCGCGCCTCCAACGGCTCGTCCCCGGGGCCGGACCACGACGCCGGCGCGCCCGCCCTTCTCACCACGCCGAACGGCTACACCCTGTCCCTGGCCCCGGATGCGCTGGACGCCTACCGCTTCGAGCAACTCGCGGCGCTCGGCCAGTGCCACCTGAAGGCCGGCGAGGTGGAGAAGGCCGCCGACACGCTGCGGGACGCGCTGCGCCTCTGGCGCGGACCGGCGCTGGTGGACGTCACGCCCGGCGCCGTGCTGCAGACCGAGGCGCTGCGGCTGGAGGAGGTGCGCAAGAGCATCCTGGAGCATCGCATCGAGGCCGATCTCCAGCTCGGCCGCCATCATGAGCTGCTGGGCGAGCTGACCGGCCTCGCCCTGCGCGAGCCCACTCACGAGGGGTTCCAGGCGATGCTTATGCTCGCGCTCTACCGCGCGGGCCGGCGTTCCGACGCGCTGCGCGTCTACCAGCGGACCCGCATGATGCTGGCGAGAGAGCTCGGCGTCGAGCCGTCCAACCGGCTGTGGCGGCTGCACCAGGACATGCTGACCTCCTCGCGCGACCTCGACCCGCGCCCGGTGAGCACGACCGCGAAGACCCGCCTGACCAGCGCCTCGGAGCACCCGTGCCAGCTCCCGCCGAACGGGCGGATCCTGGTGGGCAGGGACGACGAGCTCGCCATGATGCTGCACGCGCTCTCCGCGTGCTCGCGAGAAGGGCCGAACGTGGTCGTCGTCAGCGGCCCGCCGGGCTCCGGCACGACGTCGCTGTGCATCAGGGCCGGGCACGAGGTACGCGACCGCTACCCGGACGCGCAGCTGTACGCCGGCATGCTCAAGGACAGCGACCCGGCCAACCCCGGCGAGGTGCTCGCCAGCTTCCTTCGCGCGCTGGGCGTGCCCGACAGGAGGATCCCCGCCGCGTTCGAGGACCGCCGCCGCATGTTCTGCGCCTGGGCGGCCGAGCACCAGGCGCTCATCGTCCTCGACGACGCCATGAGTGTGAAGCAGCTCATGCAGGTGCTGCCCGTCGAGGGGCCCTGCGGGGTGCTGATCTCCGGCCGGCGGCGGATGTTCCTGCCGGGCGGCGTCACCGTGGTCGACCTGCCGCCGCTCGGCACGGAGGACGGCCTGCGGCTGCTGACCGAGGTGCTCGGCCCCGAGCGGATCGCGGAGAACCCGCACGCCGCCGCCGACCTGGTCCAGCTGTGCGACGGCCTGCCCTCGATCCTGCACGCCGCCGCGTCCCGGCTGGCGAGCCGCCCGCACTGGACCATCGACCACCTGGTCGAGCAGGTCCGCCGCACCCGCTCGACCGGCGCGTTCCTGGTGGGCGCGTGGTCGCCGCTGGTGACCAGCGTGCGGCGGAACTACGAGGTGATGCCGGAGGCCCTGCGGACGGTGTTCCGCAGGCTGTGCGCGATCCCGTCGCCGTTCCTGCCGCCCGTGCTGGTGGCGGCGGTGCTCGGCGTGCCGGAGGAGTTCGCCGAGTTCCTGCTGCAGGAGCTGGCGAACCGGCAGCTCCTGCGGATCGACTTCGGGATGGTGCCGACGACACCGGAGCGCTACTGGCTGCTGCCCACCGTGCGCGCGATCGGCAGGTACCTGCAGGCGCCGCTGGACGAGGACCTCTCCTAGCCAGGCTGGATCGATCCTCCAGGAACCCTCGCTGAGGTGGAGGAGCAGCACGGCAGGCGGATCCCGCACGGCGGCGCCGCCCCCTGTGATTCCCAAGGGAGAACTGTGATGACCCAGACCCCCCGACCTCTGCCGCTGGCGCGCGAGCACCCGCTGGCCCCACCGCCGGAGTACGCCCGCCTGCGGGAGGAGAGCCGCGTCTGCCCGGTGGCGCTGCCGGACGGGAAGACCGGCTGGCTGCTCACGCGCTTCGAGGACGTGACGTCGGCGCTGATCCACCCCGACGTCAGCGCCCGGCGCGGGTTCCAGACCTCGGTCACGTCGGTGACGCTCACCCCGGAGGAGTACCTGGCCTCCGGCTTCGGGACCTCCTTCATCGGGATGGACCCGCCCGAGCACACCCGGTACCGGCGGCTGCTGACCGGGCAGTTCACCGTCCGGCGGCTGAAGGCGCTGGCGCCGCGCATCGAGGAGATCGTCGATCAGCACCTGGACGCGATGGTCGCCGCCGGGCCGCCTGCCGACCTGGTGCGGGACTTCGCGCTGCCGGTCCCGTCGATGGTGATCTGCGAGCTGCTCGGCATGCCGTACTCGGAGAGCAAGCAGTTCCAGCAGCGCACCAACACGATCATGCGGCTGGAGCGGACGAAGGACGAGCTCCTCGACGCGATGACGGGGATGGCGTCCGACATGCGCGCCTTCGTCCAGGAGAAGCGGCGGAGCCCGGACGAGGGACTGCTGAGCGGCCTCATCGAGGCCGTGCCGTCGGACGGCGTGCCGCTGACCGACGACGAGCTGGTGGCCATCGGCAACCTGATGGTCATCGCCGGGTACGCGACCACCGCCAACATGCTCGGCCTCGGCGCGCTCGCGCTGCTGACGCACCGGACGCAGTGGGTGAACCTGTGCGAGCACCCCGAGAACGTCGAGCGCGGCGTCGAGGAGATGCTGCGCTTCCTGACGGTCGGCCCGTACTGCCTGCCGCGCTCCGCCAAGGCCGACCTGGAGATCGGCGGGCAGCGGATCAGCGCGGGTGACCCGATCCTGCTGTCGACCGAGTCGGCCAACCGCGACCCGGCGCAGTTCGACGCGCCCGACGTCATGGACGTGACGCGGGAGCCCAAGCGCCACGTCGGCTTCGCGTACGGCGCCCACCAGTGCCTCGGCCAGGAGCTCGCCCGGATGGAGATGCGGATCGCGTTCGGCAGGCTGACCCGGCGTCTTCCCGGCCTGCGGCTGGCCGTCCCGGTCGAGCAGGTGCCCATGTGCTCCGACATGCAGATCTACGGGGCGCACGAGATTCCCGTCACGTGGTAGCAACGTCACGCAGAAGAGCGGCGATCAATGACCACTGAGCACGCATACCCCAGGGATGTACGCGACCTGTACGAGCGTTTCCCGTACCCGTTGCCCACCTCGGCCGCGGAGCCCATCTTCGACACGGCCATCGGCGTGGACCTGACGTTCACGGACCTCGACGGCAGGCGGGTGCTCGACGCCGGCTGCGGCACCGGCCACCGGCTGGTCGGGATGGCCCTGCAGTTCCCCGACACCTCGTTCCTGGGGCTCGACTTCAGCGGCAGCTCCCTCGCGGTGGCGCGGGAGCTGGCGAGAAGACACGGCTGCGGGAACGTCGCGTTCGAGCAGGGCGAGATCGGCGGCGCGGCACTCGGCCGGCGGTTCGACGTCATCACGAGCACCGGCGTCATCCATCACCTGCCCGACCCCCCGGCCGGCGTCACATGGCTGGCCGGCCATCTGGAGCCGGACGGCGCCATGTACACGTGGTTCTACCACCTCTACGGCGAGTACGACCGGCTGCTGGAGCGGCGCCTGGTCCGCCTGCTGGCCGGCGGGAACGCCGACGCCGACCAGCTGCTGCGGGACCTGAGCCTGTCCCTGTCGATGGCGCGCTACGGCTCGGGCACCTCGCACTCCGACGTGAGCGACGAGGCGCACGTCGCCGCCGCCGCGGACGCCTACCTCCATCCGATCGTGAACGCCTACGACTTCGACTCCGTCGCCGGCCTGTTCGCCCACGAGTTCCCGTGGGCGGTCGCCACCGGCGTCAACTGGCAGGACGGTTCAGGCGTGATCAACGTCGCGGACTGGGCGGACCCGAAGTACGGCGCCATCACCGCCGCGACGCTCTTCGCCGAGCCGGCGGCCAGGACGGCGTTCCTCGGCCTGGATCCCCGTTCCCAGCTCCGCTGCCTGGAGCTGGCGCTCCGGCCTACGGGGTTCACGGTGGTGTGCGGAAAGGGCGCGAGCCTCGACCGGTGCGCCACGCGCATCCAGCGGGGCGCCGCGCTGGCGAACCTGTGCGGGGGAGGAGAGGTCTGACATGGAAGGCGGTGCGGGAGTCGTCCTCCGGTTCCGTGGACGGCTCGACGTGGAGGCGCTGCGGGCGGCGCTGCGGGCCGCGGCGGCCCGGCTGTGGGTCCACGAAGCGGCGATGGACGACTGCGAGCTGCGCGTGCTGGAGACGGACGGCGCCGGAGCCGTGGACGAGGTGCTCGGCCAGGAGCGGCGGGCGGGGTTCGCCACCCGCTCCGCGGTGCGGGCCACGCTGATCCGGCGGCCGGCGGCCGATGTCCTGGTGGTGGCGACGAACCCGCTGGCGACCGGCGCGTGGCTGCTCACCTGCCTCAGCCGGCAGCTCCCGCGGCTGTACGCGGCCGCGGCGCGCGGCCGGCCCGCCGTTCCCGCGCCGCGCCGCGCGGAGGCGGCCCCACGGGGCGGACCGGCGGGCGAGCCGCCCGCGCTGCCGCTGCCGGTCGATCACGTCCGCCCTCCGGAGCTCTCCGGCCGGGGCGCGGCGCGGGAGTTCGCGCTGGACGCGGAGGCGGCGCGGGCGTTGGGCGCGCGCCTCGACGTGCCGGTGGCCGCGATCCTGCTGGCGGCCTTCCAGATCGTGCTCAGCCGGTACACCGGCAGGGACGACGTTCCGGTGGGCCTGCCGGTCGCCGACGGTTCCCCCGCCGACACCCGGCTGTTCCGCGGCGACCTGTCCGGCGACCCGACCGTGCGGGAGGCGCTGGCGCGCACCGGGCGCGGCCTCCTGGACGCCTCGACCGTCGCCGGGCCGCCGCCGGTGCGGTACGCGTTCGAGGAGGAGCCGGCCCTCGCCTGGCGGGCGGCCGGGATCGAGGTCGCGTCGGCGTCGGCGTGGACCACCGTCACCCCGGCCGAGCTGGGGCTGTTCGCCCAGGACGCGGCGGGCTCGCTCACCGCGCGCCTCGAGTACTCGGCCGACCTGTTCGAGGCGGAGACGATCGACCGGCTGGCCGGCCATCTCCGGCAGGTGCTGGCCGGGATGGCCGCCGATCCTGACGCCCGCGTGAGCGAGCTGGAGCTGCTGACCGAGGCGGAACGGCGCCGGATCGTCGTCGACTGGAACAGGACGGCGGCGCCGTACCCGGCCGGACGGGGCGTGCACGAGCTGGTGGCCGAGCGGGCGCGGGAGTGCCCGGACGCGGTCGCGGTGGTCGCGGGGCCGGAGCGGGTGACGTACCGGGAGCTCGACGAGCGGGCGAACCAGCTCGCGCACCACCTGCGCGGGCACGGCGTGGGCCCGGAGGTTCCGGTCGGGGTCTGCGTCGGGCGCGGCGCGCCGATGATCGTCGCGCTGCTCGGCGTCATGAAGGCGGGCGGCGCGTACGTGCCGCTGGACCCGGACCATCCGCCGGAGCGGCTGGCGTTCCTGATCCGCGACGTGGGCATGTCCGTGGTCGTGTCGGAGCGGGACCTGGACGACCGGCTCAGGGCCGCCGGCGCCGCCGCCGTGGTGCGCCTGGACGCCGACCGGGACGCGATCGCCCGGCACCCCGTCACCGCGCCCGACGGCGGCGCGGGGCCGGACGACCTGGCGTACGTCATCTACACCTCCGGCTCCACCGGGCGGCCGAAGGGCGTCCAGGTCGAGCACCGGTCGCTGACCGCCCGGGTCGTGGAGCTGCGCGACCGGTACGCGCTCACCCCCGGCGACACCTTCCTGCAGTTCGCCTCGATCGCCTTCGACGGCTCGATCGGCCAGATCTTCCCCCCGCTCGTGGCCGGCGCGCGGCTGGTCGTCCGGCAGGGGCAGTGGGACCTGCAGTGGCTGCTCGACGCGATCGTCGAGCACGAGGTGAGCGTGTGCGAGCTGCCGCCCTCGGTGTGGGGCCTGCTGGTGGACAAGCTCGGCATCGACGGGCGGCTCGGCCCCAGCCTGAGGCTGGTCTCCCTCGGCGGCGAGCAGGTGCTGCCCGCGCAGGTCCGGCGCTGGTTCGAGGTGTCGGACGTGCCGCTGTTCAACGTCTACGGCCCCAGCGAGACCACCGTGACGGCCACCACCGCGACCATCCGCCGGCCCGCCGAGAGGATCCCGATCGGCCGGCCGATCGCGAACACGGAGGTGTTCGTGGTGGACGCGCGGGAGCGGCCGGTCCCCGTGGGCGTGGTCGGCGAGCTGTGGATCGGCGGCGCCGGCGTCGCCCGCGGCTACGTGAACCGGCCCGAGCTGACCGCCGGGAGGTTCGTCGTCCGGACCGTCGGCGGGGTGGAACGGCGGCTGTACCGGACGGGCGACCTGGTCCGGTGGCTGCCCGACGGGTCGCTGGAGTTCGCCGGCCGGATCGACCACCAGGTGAAGATCCGCGGCCACCGCATCGAGCCGGGCGAGGTCGAGTCGGCGCTCGCCGGGCACCCGGCGGTGGCCTCGTGCGCGGTGGTGGCCCGCGAGGTCACGCCGGGCGACACGCGGCTGTTCGCCTACTGGGCCCCCGGCGACGGCGCGGAACCGGCCGCGGCCGACCTGCGGGAGTGGTGCGGGCGGACGTTGCCCGGCTACATGGTGCCGAGCGGCTTCGTCCGGATGGACGAGCTGCCCCTGACGGGCAACGGGAAGATCGACCGGGCGGCGCTGCCGGCCCCCGGCGGCGAGCGGCCCCGGCTGGAGACGGAGTTCGTGCCGCCGCGCACGCCCGTCGAGGAGACCCTCGCCCGGGTCTGGGCGGAGGTGCTCGGGCTCGACCGGGTCGGCGTCCACGACGGCTTCTTCGACCTCGGCGGCGACTCCGTCCTCAGCATCGCCCTCATCACCAGGGCGAGGGAGCACGGCATCCGGCTCAGCTCGCGGGTGGTGTTCGAGTCGGAGACCCTGGCCGAGATGGCCGCGCGGGTGTCCGGCGGCGGGCGGGCGAGGACCGCGGCCGGCGGCTCAGGCTGGCGCTTCCAGGTGTGGCAGGGCGGGGACCGGGGGCGGGTGTCCATGGCGATACTCAACGGGGACAGCCCGGCCGGCCCGATGATGTTCTGCCTCCACGAGATCGGCGGCAACGTCAGCGCCTACACAGACCTGGCGGAGATCCTCTCGCCGGTGGCCCGTCTGGTCGGGATCGAGTCGGGCGGCATCAGGCTCGGGCTGGCCCCCGGGCGCGACCTGGTGGAGCTGGCCGAGACGTACTGGGGCGCGATCCGCGGCATGCAGCCGTCCGGGCCGTACTTCCTGACGGGCTACTCGCTCGGCGGGGCGGTCGCCCTGGCGGTCGCCGAGCTCGCCGAGCGGCAGGGCGCGGAGGTCGCGCTGCTGACCGCCGTGGACGCGGCCCTGCCCGTCGGCCCCGTCAAGGACATGGTGGAGCGCGACCGGGACCGGATCGACGAGCTGTCGTCGCTGGTCGCCGCCGCCGGGGCGCTGCCGGACCTGGCGGGCTCGTCCCGCGCCCGCGCGCTCATGCGGGAGCTCAACCTGCCCGAGGTCATGCTGTCGCTGGCGCGGGAGGAGTTCGAGGCGCGGGTGCGCATCCTGGCCGCGCACACCCACGCCCTGCTGACGTACCGGCCGCGGCCGGTCGCCGCTCCCGTGCTGCTGTACCAGGCGCGGGAGTCGGCCTGGTCCGTGCCGCTCGCCGAGTGCTGGCGGCCGTTCGCGGCCCGGCTCGACGCGCGCGCCTGCGCCGGCGGCCACCTGTCCGTGCTCCGGCCGCCCCACGTCCGCGCCGTCGCCGACGACCTCGCCGAGGTGATGAAGAAGATAATCGCGTCGCAGGGGGCAGAGTGAAGGAGAGAGGGGAGTAGCCGGCGGCCGCCTGACGGCCGTCCCCCTCGGACCGGCCACGGCCCACAGGGGAGGCGCAGGCATGACGACCGGCATCGGGGCGCCCCGGGACCTGGCGCGGGAACGGCGCCCCGAGTTCGACGTCATGCGCCTGGTCGTGGTCGTGGGCCTGGTGTTCTTCCACGCGTCGCTGGTCTTCGGCTCGCGTGACGGCTTCTACGTCACCAACGCCGGGACCGGCGACGCCCCCTTCCTCGTCACCGGCCTCGTCGCCGCCCTCTGCGTCGTCTGGGCGATGCCCCTCCTCTTCCTCATCGCGGGGTTCGGGGCGTGGCACTCGATGCGCCGCCGGGGGCCCGGTGGGTTCGCGGCCGAGCGGCTGCGGCGGCTGGGCGTGCCGTTCGTGGTGGCGATGGTGACCGTCGCCCCGATCCCGCAGTGGTTACGGTTACGGACCGATCCCGGTTACCACGAGTCGTACCTGGCGTTCCTGCCGAGGTTCTTCGCTGTGCGGCCGGCGCCGGCGGACTTCCCGTTCGTCCTGAAGGGCACGTACTTCGAGACCGGGCACCTGTGGTTCCTCGTGCTGCTGCTGTGCTTCTCCCTGCTGCTCGCGCCCCTGGTGCGCTGGCTGCCGCGGGCGCTCGCCCGCCGGCTGCGCGCCGGTCCCGCGCGGGTGGCCGCCCTGCCGGGCGGGACGCTGCTGTTCGGCCTCCCGATCGCGGCGATCTCCGCCGCGGCCGGGCTGGAGGAGACCATGGGCGGCTGGAACCGCTGGGCCTACGCGGTGTTCTTCCTGTACGGGTTCGTGCTCGTCACCCACCAGACGTTCCCCGCCGCGATCCGCCGTGACACGGTGCCCGCGGCCGTGGCGGGGATCGTGCTGCTGGCGGCGAGCGTGCCGGGGTTCGCCCTCCTGACGGAGCCGGGCGCGGACGCGTTCACCGGCATGACGCCCCTGGCGGCCGGGGTACGCGCGCTCCACGGCCTGGCGGGGTGGTGCCTGCTGGTCGTGATCCTGCGCCTGCTCGACCGTACGCCGTCCGCCCTCGGCCGCGCCGTCGCCCCGGACCGGCCGCTCGGCCGCCTGTACGGCTACCTGGCCCCCGCCGCCCTACCCGTGTACGTCCTGCACCAGCCGATCGTCGTGGCCGTGGCCTTCTTCGTCGTCGGCAGGGACACGCCGGCCCTGGCGGAGTACCTGGTCATCGTCGCGCTGTCGCTCGCGCTCACCGTGGCCGCGTACGACGTGCTGGTGCGCCGCACCCGCCTGACCGCCTTCCTGTTCGGCCTGCGCGGGCCGGGCCAAGGGGGCTCGATCCGCCGTTGAGGCGGGTTCGAGCCGGTCCCAGCAGGCTCGACGGTAGTCGGACAACCAGATGGAGGCCCGTATGTGCGGCATCGCCGGTTGGGTGGACTTCGCACGCGATCTGTCCGGAGAGCACCGGACGATCGACGCGATGACCGACACCCTGACACCACGTGGTCCCGATGCCAGAGGCGTCTGGTGCGCCGGGCACGCGGCGCTGGGGCACACCAGGACATCGGTCATCGACCTCACGGGCGGCGTCCAGCCCATGACGGCCGAGGAGGACGGCCGCACGATCGCGGTGATCACCTACAGCGGCGAGGTCTACAACTTCCGCGAGCTGCGCAACGAGCTGGAGCAGCGCGGCCACCGCTTCCGCACCAGGAGCGACACGGAGGTCGTCCTGCGCTCCTACCTGGAGTGGGGCGCCGACTGCGCCACGCGCCTGGAGGGCATGTTCTCCTTCGGCGTCTGGGACGTGCGCGACCAGAGCCTGCTGCTCGTCCGCGACCGGTTCGGCATCAAGCCCCTGTTCTACAGCCTGCGCCCCGACGGCGTGCTGTTCGCCTCCGAGCCGAAGGCGCTGCTGGCGCACCCGGAGACCGGGACCGCCGTCGACCTCGACGGCCTGCGCGAGGTCTTCTCCACCGCCAAGCAGCCGGGGCAGGCGGTCTTCCGCGACCAGCGGGAGGTGCGGCCCGGCCACACGCTGACCGTACGGCCCGGCAAGGTCGTCGAGCGGCGCTACTGGGCGCTGAGCGCGCGGCCCCACACCGAGGACCTGGACGGCACCGTCGACCACGTCCGGTCCCTGCTGGAGGACATCGTCCTGCGCGAGCTGGTGTCCGACGTGCCCCTGTGCACGACGCTGTCCGGCGGCCTCGACTCCAGCGCGGTCACCGCGCTCGCCGCCCGCTGGCAGCGCAAGGTCAACGGGGAGCGGGTGCGCAGCGTCACGACCACGTACGTCGGGTACAGCGAGAACTTCCGCCCCGACGACACCAGGGACACCGCGGACGCGCCGTACGCGGCCGAGCTCGCCCGGCACGTCGACGCCGACCACACCGACATCGTGCTGGACACCGCCGCCCTGACCGACCCGGAGGCCCGCAAGGCCGCCATGACGGCGCAGGACATGCCCACCACGGTCGGGGACATGGACACCTCGTTCTACCTGATGCTGCGCGCCATCCGGCAGCACTCGACCGTGGCGCTGACGGGGGAGACCGCCGACGAGATCTTCGGCGGCTTCCGCTGGGTGCACGACGACGAGCTCGTCCGCTCCGGCACCTTCCCCTGGGTGGCGAACGAGAAGCGGCAGCCGGGCTGCGCCAACGGGCAGGGCCGCGGCCTGTTCGACCGGAGCTTCCTGCAGAAGCTGGACATGGACCGGTATTACGCCGACAACTACCACCAGGCGCTCGCGGAGGCCCCGCACCAGGAGGGCGAGGACGAGCGGGAGCACCTGATGCGCTCGGTCTGCTACGTCAAGCTGGCGCGCTGGCTGCCCATGCTGCTGGACCGGAGCGACCGGCTGGCGATGACGTCCGGGCTGGAGACCCGGGTCCCGTTCTGCGACCACCGGCTCGTCGAGTACGTCTACAACACGCCCTGGGCGTTCAAGACCTTCGACGGGCGGGAGAAGAGCCTGCTGCGGGCCGCGGTGAAGGACCTCCTGCCGCCCTCCGTCCTGGACCGCCGTAAGAGCCCCTACCCGGTGACGCAGGACCCCGCCTACACGCGGGCGCTGCACCAGGAGCTGGCCGACCTGCTGGCCGACCCGAACGCGCCCGTCCTGCCGCTGCTCGACCGGTCCGCCGCCGACGAGGTGCTCAGACACCCGAAGGACGTGGCGCAGGACTGGCCGAGCCGGATGAACGTGGAGATGGCGCTGCAGTTCAACTCCTGGCTCAAGCACTACGGCGTGAGCCTGGAGCTGTGAGCGCGGCCGGGCCCGGTCAGGGGCGGATCGCCTCGACGAAGGCGAGGGGATCGTCCTCCTGGCCGGGCACGGCGAGCCGCCGGACGTCCCGGAAGCCGGCCTCGCGCAGCAGGCCGGTCAGCTCGTACTCGGACCGGATCCGGCCCCCGAAGGTGACCATCGCGTCGATGTCGGTGACGTGCGCGAACGACGGCTTCTCAGTCGTCACCCAGTCGATCACGAGCAGCCGCGAGCCGGGCGCGGCGGCGGTGAGGCAGTTGCCGGCGACGGTTCTCGCGCCGGTCTCGTCCAAGTCGCTGAGGACGTGCTTGAGCAGGTAGAGGTCCCCGCCGGCGGGCACCGACTCCAGGAAGTCGCCGCCGGCGAGGGTCATCCGGTCCGCCGCGGGGTGCTCGGCGACGATCTCCTTGACGTGCGGGAGCATCGCGGGCAGGTCGAGCAGCACCCCCCGCGCCCGAGGGGCGGCGGCGAGGACCGCGGCGAGCAGCGTCCCCGGGCAGCCACCGACGTCCACGACCGTCCTGGCGCCGCTCAGGTCGCAGACGGAGGTGAGCACCGCCCCCGCGAGCCCGCACACCGGGATCAGGCTTTCCGCGTAGTGCCGGGCCTCGTCCGGATGCCGCGCGTAATACCCCCACAGGTCCGAGCCCAGCGTGTCCGTGGCGGAGGGCCGCCCGGTGCGCAGCGTGTGCTCGATCCGTTCCCACGGCCGCATCAACCCCGGGCCGTTGACCGCGATGACGAAGCCGCGCAGCGAGGGCACGTCGGAGCGCAGCACCCGGCCGAGCTCCGTGAGCGCGTACTCGTCAGGCCCGGCGGGCGTCACGATCCCGGTCACGGCGCAGGCCCGCAGGAACCGGGCCAGACTCGGCGGGTGGGTCCGGGTCGCCTCGGCGAGCTCGGCGGCGGTGCGGGGGCCGGCGGCCAGATGGTCGGCCAGGCCCAGCAGCGCGGCACCGCGCAGGATCAGCCCGGTGCTCCACTCGTGCGGCCGCAGCTCGCCCATCCTCTGGACCAGTTCGAGCTCAGGGGGTACGGCGTTCATGGGCGGCACTCCTTCACGGTCGCGTGCGCGGTCAGCCGCAGGATCCCCTCTGGATCTGGTGGAGCGCTGGAGCCCCGCTGGGGGCGCGGAGGGCAGGACCACGCTCCAGGCGGATTCGACGCGCCCTCGACCGGCCCCGGTCACGCTGGAGACGTCACACCCCCGCTCACCGACCCACGACACGGAGGGCCCCGGCGATGGACGATGCCGCGCGTTCGTTCCCGTTCACCCCGGCGGACCCGCTGGAGCCGCCCCAGGAGTACGCCGAGCTGAGACGCGACGAGCCCGTGGCGCGGGTGCGCCTGCCCTCGGGTGACCTGGCCTGGCTGGTCAGCCGGTACGAGAGCGTACGCCAGGTGCTCGCCGACGACGCCCGCTTCAGCAGGGAGGCGATCACCGCGCCGGGGGCGCCCCGCGTGCTGCCCATCGCGGAGGGCTCCAAGTCGATCTTCGTGATGGACCCGCCCGAGCACACCCGGCTGCGCCGGCTCGTGTCCAAGGCGTTCACCGCCCGGCGCGTCGAGGCGCTGCGCCCCCGCATCCAGCAGATCACCGACGACCTGCTCGGCGCGATGGTGAAGAGCGGGCCGCCGGCCGACCTGATGAGCGGCCTGGCCCAGCCGCTGCCGATCACCGTCATCTGCGAGCTGCTCGGCGTCCCCTACGCCGACGTCGGCCGCTTCCGGCAGTGGACGGACCTCATGCTGAGCTTCGACCGCGCCATGCAGGACCAGGTCAGGCAGGCGCGGGAACGGCTGAACGACTACCTCACCGCGCTCATCGAGGCCAAGCGCAGCGAGCCGGCCGACGACGTGCTGACCGTGCTGATCGAGGCGCGCGACGAGGGCGACCGGCTGTCCCAGGAGGAGCTGCTCGCCTTCGGCTACACCCTCCTCGGGGCCGGCTACCACGCGACCACCGCGAGCATCGCGCACGCGGTGCTCACCCTGCTGCGCGAGGAGGACGAGCTGCGGCTGCTGCGCAGCGGCGACCGGCCGCCCCTCGCCGCGGTGGACGAGCTGCTGCGCAGGTCGCAGGCCGGCGGCGGCATCGGCGCGCTGCGCATCGCGACGGAGGACGTGCGGCTCGACGGCGTGCTGATCCGCGCGGGGGAGGCCGTCCTCCCCATGATCAACTCGGCGAACCGGGACGAGACGGTCTTCGCCGACGCCGACGGGCTCCGGCTGGACCGCAGGCCCAACCCCCACCTGTCCTTCGGGCACGGCATCCACCACTGCCTCGGCGCGCAGCTCGGCCGGCTCGAACTGGAGATCGCCCTCGGCTCCCTGCTGCGGGACCTGCCCGGGCTCCGGCTCGCCGTACCCGAGTCCGGCCTGCGGTGGAACCGGGGCACGGCGTTCTCCCGGCCGGCGGAGCTGCCGCTGACCTGGTGAGCGACCGTGGCGACCTCCCGGCGGGCCGGCGACGCCGGCCCGCCGGCCCGTTCACCCGTCGAGGTCGTCGAGGTCGTTGCGGCCGAGCGACCACCTGGCGACCTCCAGCGACGTGTTCAGCGCCTCCGTCGCGTACTTCAGCATCTCCCCCTGGTAGGAGGCCGCCGCCGCCTCCAGCGACACCGCGCCGCGCTCCACCGCGACCAGCGCGCGGCACAGGACGGCGGCGTCGCGGACGGCCGTGTTCGCCCCCACCCCACCGGACGGCGGCATCGCGTGCACGGCGTCGCCCAGCGGGATGACCGGCCCCGGCTCCCACGGCTCGATCGGCCGCGTCGCGCGCACGGCCACCGCGAAGGTCGCGTCGGTGCTCGCGGCGGCCAGGATCCTGCGGAGGTGCGGATCCCAGCGGGCGGTGCGCTCGCGCACCAGCTCCCAGAGCCGGGCGCCGTCCATCGCGAACAGCTCCTCGTCCGCCATGCCCAGCAGCGAGCGGTGCATGGAGAACACCGACATGAAGTAGTCCTCGGACTCCTCGATGACCAGGCCGGGCCACAGCCGCGCCACCGCCTCCTCCGGCGGGGTGCGGAAGACCATCGGCATCAGCCCCAGCTTGTGGCCGTCGGTGCCCATGATCCAGGTGAACCGGTCCTGCAGCGTCTCGGGGAGGCCGTCGCGGACGGCGTCCGCCATCGGGATCCGGCCGAATAACGTACGGATGCCGAGGTCGCGCGGCCGGTCCGCGGGGCGGCACTGGGCCCGTACGGTCGAGTTGACGCCATCGGCGGCGACCAGCACGGAGCCGGTGGCGCTCGTCCCGTCGGCGAAGTGGGCGGTGACCTCGCCGTCCGGCGTCAGCTCGTACCCGGTGAACTGCTTGCCGAAGGAGACGACGCCGTCGAGCCCGGCGAGCAGCACGTAGCGCAGGGTCACCCGGTCCACCGCGTCCACCTTGTCCGGGTCGGCCGCCCTCGGATCGGTGAACCGCGGCGACCACTGCTCGGTGAGGTGCTCGTCGTAGACGGCCATGCCGTACCCGTACCGGGAGTTCGCCGTCGCCGTCAGCAGCGCGGCGGCCTCGGGCGGCAGGCACTCGCGCAGGGCCTGCTCGCCCTCCGGGCTGATGTGCAGGCGGTAGCCCTGGGTGCGGCGGTGGACCGCGGCGTCCCTCTCGTACACCCGCACGTCCACCCCCGCCCGGCGCAGTCCCTGGGCGAGGCAGAGCCCGCCGATGCCGCCGCCGATCACGAGGACCCGGAGGTCCCGCGGTGTCTCCCGCCCGTCCATGTCCGCCTCCTTGGCGATCGTCGTCAACCGGCCGGCGCCGTGCCGCCGGCCGGCTCGTCCGTCCCGTCCAGCAACGACGTGGTGTGCGTGCCTGCGCGGAACACCGGGTGCCCCATGACGCCCCGGAGCAGGTCCCGCGTCGTGCGCACGCCCTCGCCGCCGATGCGGAACTCGGCCAGTGCGCGCTCCATCCGGGCGAGCGCCTGCTCCCGTTCCGGGGCCCACACCACGACCTTCGCCAGCAGCGAGTCGTAGTCGGGCGAGATCCGCCAGCCGGGGTAACCGTGCGTGTCCACCCGGACGAAGGGACCGCCCGGCGGCACGAACTCGGCCAGCTCGCCAGGACACGGCGCGAACCGCCGCTCCGGATCCTCCGCGTTGACCCGGCACTCCAGCGCCACGCCGCGCGGGCGCACCTCCTCCTGCCCGACCGGGAGCGGCAGGCCGGACGCGACCCTGATCTGCTCCCGCACCAGGTCGATGCCGGTCACCATCTCCGTCACCGGGTGCTCGACCTGCAGCCGCGAGTTCACCTCGATGAACGCGGCCTCCTCCTCGTCGACCAGGAACTCGAACGTGCCCGCCCCGGTGTAGCCGACGGACTTCGCCCCGGCCACGGCGTACTCAGCCAGCCGCCGGGCCATCCCCTCGGCCAGCCGCGGCGCCGGGGTCTCCTCGACCAGCTTCTGGTGGCGGCGCTGCACCGAGCAGTCCCGCTCGCCGAGGTGCAGGACGGCGCCGTGCTCGTCGGCGAGCACCTGGACCTCGACGTGCTTGGCCCGCTCCCAGAACCGCTCCAGGTAGACCCCGGGGTCGCCGAACACCGAACGGGCGGTGGCCCGCATCGCGCGGAACACCGGGACCAGCTCCTCCCACGTCCTGACCACGGCCATCCCGCGCCCGCCGCCGCCCGCCGACGCCTTGACGATCAGCGGCAGCCCGATCCGCCTGGCCGCGGGGACCAGCTCGGCGACGGTGCTCACCGGGTCGCGGGTGCCGGGCAGCACCGGCAGCCCGGCGTCCGCCATCAGCCGGCGGGCCAGCGCCTTGTCGCCCAGCCGGGCCATCACCTCGGGCGGCGGGCCGATGAACGTCAGTCCGTGGCGCGCGCAGATCTCCGCGAAGTCCGGGCTCTCGGACAGGAACCCGTAGCCGGGGTGCACGGCTTGCGCGCCCGTGCTCACCGCGGCCTCGATGATGGCCGGCGGATACAGGTAGCTCTGTCTCGGGGCCGGCGGCCCGATCTGCACCGCCTCGTCGGCCAGGCGCACGGCCGCGGAGTCGCGGTCGGCGGTGGAGTACACGACGACGGTGCGGATCCCCATCTCCCTGCACGTACGCACCACGCGCAGCGCGATCTCGCCGCGGTTGGCGACCAGCACCGTCTCGAAGGGCGGGCCGGCGCCGCCCGCCTGGGTCATTCCTGCCCGCCTGGCCGCAGGAACACCAGCGGCTGCCCGAACTCGACCCGCTCGCCGTCGCCGGCGACGACGTCGGTCACCCAGCCGGACACCTCGGCGACGACCGGGTTCATCAGCTTCATCGCCTCGACGATGCCCACCTGCTGGCCGGCGACGACGGCATCGCCCACTTCGACGAACGGCTTGGCCCCCGGCTCCTGCGCCCGGTAGAACGTGCCGACCAGCGGGGCGCGCACCTCGTGCCGCTCCTCCGCCTCGGGCTCCTCCTCCTCCACCGCCGCCGCCGCGCCGGCCGCCGGCGCGGCCGGCGCGGGCTCGGGGGAGGCCCATTCGACCTCGATGCTGGCGCACCCGAACCGCGCGCTCGCCCGCGCCGGCGGGAACGGCGCCAGGCCGACCACCCCGCTGAGGCTGCGGCAGAGGATCTCCATCGCCCCTTCCGCGCCGAGCCTGGTCATCTCCGCCTCCAGCGAACCGAGCTCCACCGCCCGCTGCTCGTCCGCACTCTCGACACGTGTCTCGGTCACGTCGTCCACGCCTCCTCGATCTGTCTTCACGCCGCTGGTGAGCCGAACCGGCGGAACCGGGCCCGGCGAGCGGAGACCAGCTGCACGCCGGGCAACCGGCGCAGGTCCCGCAGCGCGCACACCACCGCGTCATGTACCAGGCGGCCGGCCCGGTCCGGCCGGTTGTGCGCCCCACCGGCCGGTTCGGGGACGACGCCGTCGATCACGCCCAGCTCCAGCATCGACCGGGCGTTGAGCCGCAGCGCCGCCGCCGCCTCGGCGCGCCGTTCCGCGTCGCGCCACAGGATGGCCGCGCAACCCTCCGGGCTGATCACGGAGTAGATCGCGTTCTCGCACATCAGGACCCGGTCGGCGACGGCCAGCGCCAGCGCGCCGCCGCTGCCGCCCTCGCCGTTGACCACGGCCACGATCGGCACCGGCAGCGAGCCCATGACGCGCAGGCATTCGGCGATCGCGTGGGCCTGGCCGCCGCGTTCGGCGTCCACGCCCGGGTGCGCGCCCGGCGTGTCGATCAGCGTGATCACCGGGACGTGCAGTTTGGCCGCCAGCCGCATCAGCCGGGCCGCCTTGCGGTAGCCGGCCGGTGACGGCATGCCGAAGTTGTTGCGCACGAGCGCGTCGAGGTCGTGCCCCTTCTGGTGGCCGATCACCATGACGGGGAGGCCGTCGAGCCGGGCGAGCCCGCCGACCAGGGCCCGGCAGTCCTCGCCGGTGCGGTCCCCGCGCAGCTCGACGAAGTCGTCCAGCCAGCCGGCGATGTGGTCCATGGTGGTCGGGCGGCCGAGCTCGCGGGCCCGGCGCACGGTCTCCTCGACCGGCGGCGCCGCCAGCCGCGCGGGGTCGCGCACCATCGGGTCCCTGACGTCCGCGCCCCACCGCTCGTCGGGCGCGTCGGCGACGCCGAGCAGGTTCGCCACCATCCTCGGCACCTCGGAGCGGGGCAGGACGGTGTCGACGAGGCCGTGCTCCAGCAGGAACTCCGCGGTCTGGAACCTCTCGGGCAGCCGCTGCCTGACGGTCTGCTCGATGACCCGCGGCCCGGCGAAGCCCATCCGGGCGCCGGGCTCGGCGATGAGCACGTCGGCCAGCGTGACGAACGAGGCGGACACCCCGCCGAAGGTGGGATCGGTGATCAGCGTGAGGGTGAGCAGGCCGGCCTCGTCCATCGCGGCCATGGCGTTGCTGGTCCGCGCCATTTGCATGAGGGAGATCACGCCCTCCTGCATGCGCGCGCCGCCGGAGGCGGTGACGAGCAGCAGCGGCGAGCCGCAGCCGAGCGCGGTCTCCGCCGCGGTCGCCACGGCCTCGCCCGCCGCGGAGCCGAGGCTGCCCCCGAGGAAGCGGAAGTCCATCACCGCCGCCACGACCGGCCGGTCGTGGACCGTCCCGTGCGCCACCAGCACGGCGTCGTCCAGCCCGGTCGCCTGCCGCGCCGCCACCAGCCTGCCCGCGTAGGGCTTCAGGTCCGTGAACCCGAGAGGGTCGCGCACCGACGCCCCCGGCTGGACGGTGGTGGTCGAGCCGGGGTCGAGCAGGAGGGCGAGCCGTTCGGACGCGGTCAGGGAGCTGTGCCAGCCGCACTCGGGGCACACCTTGGCGTGGCGGGTGAACCGCTTGCCGTACAGCAGCAGCTTGCAGCTCCGGCAGACGATCCACTCCGCCTCCGCGCGCGTCCCTACAGCGGCCTTGCCGAAGTACTCGGCGCCGTTCATCGGTCACACCTCCCGTCCTCGCGGCCGGACCTGGGGTCAGTACGTGCCCATCACGTGGTAGACGCCGAAGGGGCGGCTCATGGTGGTGTCGCGGAACGGCCGCAGCGGCGAGGTCTGCCGCCGGTGGTCGGGGCCGTGCTCCCACTCGGTGAAGTCCGCGAGGCTCCGCCAGGAGCTCACCACCACGAACTCGCCGGGCCGGTGGACCGAGCCCAGCAGCTCGTTGCCCACCATGCCCGGCACCTCGGCCAGCCTGCGGCTCACCACGTGGTAGCCCTGCTCGATCGCGGCGACGTCGTCGGTCCTGTGGTAGAGCAGGACGCGCAGGCTGCCGGTCATCGAGCCGCCTCCCACGCGTCGTGGCTGACCGCGCCGGCACTCCCGGCCTCGCCGGGCAGGTAGGCGACGACCTCCATCGTGGTCATCGTGCCGCCGCTGCGGTAGGGGTGCAGCTGCCTGCGGTGCTCCAGGTGGCGCGCGCTGGTCTCGAACTCGCGGAACCTCGGCTCGTCCACCCAGTCGCTGACGATGTAGTAGCCCCCGTCCTCGAGGGAGCGGCTCAGCCACTGCCCGAGGCACGCGGGGTGGGAGGTGACCGCGTCACCGATCTTCAGCCAGACCTGCTCGAAGTCGTGCTCCATGCCCGGCTTGATCTCCATGCGGAGCATGACGCGGAACATCAGGCGATCCCTCCGTCCACCGCGATGACCGCGCCCGTGACGTACCTGGCCAGGTCACTGGCGAGCCACAGCACCGCGCCCGCCACGTCGGCCGGGCGGCCCCAGCGGCCGAGCGCGGTCTTCTCCTCGTAGCGCTTGAGCATCGCGGCGCGCTGCTCCTCGGGCATGGCGTCCACGGCTTCGGTGTGGATCATGCCGAGGGACAGCACGTTGCACCGGATGTCCCTGCCGCCCAGCTCGCGGGCGAGCGTCCTGTTCAGGCCGTGCAGCGCGGCCTTGGTGGTTGTGTAGTGGGCCAGCAGCGGGATGCCGATCTCCACGGTCTTGGAGCTGATGCTGATCACCGAGCCGCCGGCGTCGAGCAGCGGCAGCGCGTGCCGGATCACCAGGTACGCGGCCGTCAGGTTCGTATTGACGACCCGCTGCCACTCCTCCAGCTCCAGCTCGCCGTAGGGGACGTGGCTGACCGCGGCGGCGTTGTTGACGACCAGGTCGAGCCGGCCGTACCGCTTCGCGCACTCGCCGAGCAGGGCGACGGTCTGCTCGGCGTCGCTCAGGTCCGCCCGGAGCACGTGGTGCTGCCCGCCGATCTCCTTGAGTTCGCGTTCGAGCGCGGCGACCTGCTCGCCGTCCTGGCGGTAGCAGGTGATGACGTCCACGCCCTGCCGGGCGAGGGCGAGCACGATGCCCTTGCCGATTCCCCTGGTTCCTCCGGTGACGAGCGCCTTCTTGCCGTTCAGGCCGAGATCCATCCTCTTCCTCCACGTTCTCCTTCTGATGCTCGGGTCACAGCAGAAGGCCGACAGCAACACAGTTGACCGCGAGGGCGGCGACCGACATCGCACTTCGCGCCCGGTTCCAGCCGCCCCAGTGGCGGCGGGGGTCGCGTTCGGCGAAGTCCTCCGGCAGGTGGTCCGGGTCGAGTCCCCTGATCCACCTGTTGACGGGGACGTTCTTGACGAGGGACACCGTCACGGTGCCGAGGGCGAGCGCGCCGGCCACGGCGAACAGGACGGTGGCGGCGGGCGGTCCGGTGAGCAGGGCGAGTGCCGCGTCGCCGGCGAGCGTACCGATCAGGCAGATCGGCATGAAGGGGTCAAAGCGGGTGGAGAAGAACGCATGGGCGTGGACATACCGCCCCGGAGGCAGGCTCTGCAGCAGCGGCCAGCCACCCAGTTGCGTGCCCATCAGCACCCCCGCCGCGAGCCCGTTGACGAGCAGAACCCCCGGCACCAAGATCTCCAGCACCTCGCACCTCCCGTCAGTGCCTCAGCCGACCAGCGCCGCGGCCTCGACCTTCTCCTTGATGAGTCGCATCTGGATCGGCGTGTTGTGATCGAGGCGCCGCCGCATCGCCTCGTCGTCCACAGGCGCCTGCGGCTTCATCTCGAAGTCCTGCACCCAGCGCATGCGGACCCCGCCGTCCACCGGCAAGTACTCCCAGTAGATCCACATATACTTGAACGGCCCCGTCTCGATCCGCTGCGAGCGGACCGTCCTGGTCGTCGCGTCGGGGGTGCGCGCGGAGACCCAGCTCCACACCTTGCCGTCCGCGTCGGGGTGCAGCGCGAGACGGAACACCACCGTCTCGCCGCGCCGCTCGATGATCTCCGCGGCGGAGTACTCGCTGAACAGCCGCGGCCAGGACTCGATGTCGTTGGTCATGTCCCAGACCAGGTCCATGGGCGCGTTGATGACGATCTCGTTGTCGGTGTGCGCCGCCATCCCTAGACTCCCTCCAGCGTGAGACGCTCGTTGATGAAGGCGACGGCCCGCGCCGGGGTCGGCATCTCGGGCACCGCCTCGTCCGGTATCGACACGCCGTAGCGGCGCTCCACCTGCGACACCAGCTCCAGGACCGCCAGGGAGTCGTAGCCCAGCTCGGCGAAGGCGATCTCGGCGATGTCACCGTCGAGGTCCACCCCCTCCTCCACTCCCACACTGGTCCGCATGATCTCCGTGAGCTCGGCGAGGGTGATCCTGCTCATCCTGTTCCTCCCTTGTCTTCTCCGGGGTTCGCCTGGGGCGGGGACGCCGGGTCCGGGGCCCGCAGCACGAGCGCCGCGGTGAACCCGCCGTACCCGCGGGCCAGGACCAGCGCCGTGCGCAGGGGCAGCTCGCGGGGCTGGCCCGTCACCAGGTCGATGTCGCAGCCGGGGGCCAGGGTGCCCGGCCCCGCCGTGTACGGGATCAGGCCGTCCCGCAGGGCGAGCAGCGCGGTGGCGATGTCGAGCGACGCGCCGCCCCCGTAGAGCCGGCCCGTCAGTGTCTTCGGCGCGGTCACCGGCACGCCGCGCGGGCCGAACACCTCCGTGAGCGCCCGCGCCTCGGCCAGATCCTCCTCGGCCACGCCGGCCGCGTCGGCGAACACGACGTCCACCTCGGACGGCGGGCAGCCGGCGTCCTCCAGGGCGCGCTCCATCGTGCGCCGCAGGACCGGCGGCCGGGACGATCCCGGAGGGGGGTCGAAGCCGGCCGCGTACCCGGCGATCGTCCCGTAACCGCCCCCGGCGCCCCGCGCGCTCGCGCTCTCCGCGCTCTCCACGATCAGCATGGCCCCGCCCTCGCCGGGGACGTGGCCCGAGGCGTGCACGTCGAACGGCAGATAGGCCCGCGCCTGGTCGTCCACCTGGGACAACTTCCCGTTGCTGAGCTGGGCGACCAGCCCGTACGGACACAGCGGCGCGTCCGTGCCCCCGCTGACCACCAGCCGCGAGCCGAGCCTGATCAGCCGGCGCGCCTGCCCGAAGGCGTCGATCCCGCCGGCCTGCTCGCAGCAGATCACGCCGCACGGCCCGCGCATCCCGTGCCTGATGGACACCTGGCCGGTCGTCGCCGCGTAGAACCAGGCGATCGACTGGTAGGCGCTGACCCACGAGGGGCCGTTCAGGTACAGCCGTTCCATCTCGTGCTGGCCGAACTCCGTGCCGCCCGACGAGCTCGCCGTGACCACGGCCATGTCGTAGTCGTCGAAGCCGGCCGGGTCCACGCGCGCGTCCTCCAGCGCGGCGGCCGCCGCCGCCAGCGCCATGTGCGTCCAGTGGTCCGTCTGCGGGATCAGCCTGCTCGGCACCTGCTCCCTCGCCAGGAAGCCCGGCACCTGCCCGGCCAGCCGGACCGGGTACGGCGTCGGGTCGAAGCGGCTGATCCGCCCGATGCCGCTCTTGCCCGCCACGACCGACTGCCAGTGCGCCTCGGTGCCGATCCCGGTCGGCGCCACGACGCCGATCCCGGTCACCACGGCCTCGACGGCGGCGCGAGACGTGCTCATCGATGTCCCTTTCTGTCGTCGGCGACAGGCTCGCCCGGCGGCCTGGAACGCCTCTCGAAGCGCGCTGGAGGCCCCATGATCAGCCCGTGATCGCCCCGACCGCGTTGGCCAGCGCGGCCAGCGCGGCCAGCGCCGTCCTGAGGAGATGCCAGCGCCGCCACAGCGGCCGCGGATCGCGCCAGCCGGCCGGGATCGTCCAGTCGGGCAGGGACTTGACCCTGCGGTTGATCGGCACGTTGCAGAAGTGCGAGACCACGGAGACCGCGGCCAGCAGGACCGCGGCCGCGCCGAACCACGGCCGCCCCGCCGCCGACACCGCCGCGAGGGCGACGTCGGCCGCGGTCGAGGAGAGCACGAGCACCGGCATCGTCGGGTCCCAGTGGCGGCCGACCAGCTTGTGCGTGTACACGTACCGGTCGGCCGGCATCGCCTGCAGCGCGGGGAAGACGCTCAGCGCCACCGCGAACAGCACGCCCGCGACGACGCCGCTGCCGACCACGACCGCGACGGACAGCACCTCGACCATCAGGCGAGCGCCACCTTGGCGATCAGATCCAGCTGCTCGGGCTCGTCGGTGCAGGGGAACAGCAGCAGCTCGTCACAGCCGCCCGCCGCGTACCCCTCGATCGTGCGCCGCAGCCCGGCCTCGTCGGCGATGACGCCCGCGGCCAGGAACTCGGCCTTCGGCCCCATGTAGGCGTAGTAGTCGAGCAGGTACGCGCGTGCCCGCTCGGCGCCGCCGGGGCCGAGGCTGACGTAGCCGAGGGCCGCCATCCTGGGCTTGCCCTCCCTGCCCTGCGCCCGCCACAGCTCGCTCAGCCGGCCCACCAGCTCCGGGTACTTGGCCGTCGACCCGCCCGGCGAGATCCAGCCGATGCCGTGCCTGGCCGCCCTGCGCATCGCGGCGGGCGAATGACCGCCGACCCACAGGGGGATGTCGCCGTTGACCGGGCGCGGGCCGATGCCGGCCGGCTCGCCACCTCCCGACCACACCTCTCTGAGACCGTCGATCATGGCGTCCAGGCGGCGGCCGCGGTCGCGGTACGGGACGCCGTTGGCGACGAAGTCGTCCTCCCTGCCGCCGGCGGCCAGCCCGACCACCAGCCGCCCGCCCGACAGGCGGTCCACGCTGGCGAGCTGCTTGGCCAGCTCCGCGACGCTCGGCCGGTAGGCGGCGAGCAGGATCGTGGTCGCCAGCCTGATCCGCTGCGTGACCGCCGCCGCGGCGGCGAGCGCCACGAGGTTGTCGTAGCTGTCGTAGACCATGCGGTCGATGGTCGCGAGGGTGCTGAACCCGCACTGCTCGGCGCGGCGCGCGAACTCCACGAGCTGACGGCCGTCCGCGCCGGGAACGGTCGTCGGCAGACCGACTCCGATGTCCATCATGCTTCTCCTGTTCCTTGGCCGGCCTGGACCTCGCCCAGGTCGACCGCGGCCATCTCCACCAGGGCGGCCGCGTCGTCGTCGCCTCCCGCGGCGAGCAGCGGCTCGTAGCGCCGGGCGGCGCACTCGACCGCCGGCAGCCCGATCCCTCGCGCCTTCGCCTCCCTCAGGACGAGGTCCAGGTCCTTGTGCATCAGCGCCGAGCGGAACCCGGCGGGGCGGTAGACCCGCTTGCGCATGAAGTCGGCGCGGAAGCCGAGCACGGGGGAGTGCCAGCCGCTGTTGCCGATCACGTCGAGCAGGAGCTCCCTGTCCATGCCCATCGCCTCGGCGAACGCGACGGCCTCGGCGAGCCCGACCGTCTGCACCCCGAGAACCAGGTTGAGCGCGAGCTTGAGCACGCCGGCATTGCCGGCCGCGCCCAGGTGGCGGACCTCCTGCGCCATCGCCTCCAGCACGCCGGCCACCTCGTCCAGATGGGACGTGGGGCCCGCGGTGAAGACGCGCAGCCTCCCGGCCGCCGCCATCTCGGGGTTGCCGATCACGCACGCCTCCACGCGCCGCACCCCGGCCGGCTCCAGCCGTTCTGCCGCCCGCCTGGCGTAGGCGGGGGAGACGGTCGTGGTGTCCACGACCGAGGTCCCCGCGCGCAGGCGGGGGAGCAGCTCCCCGAACAGCACGGCCTCCACCGCCGCCTCGTCGGCGAGGCTGAGCACGACGACGTCGGTGCCCTCGGCAGCCTCCGCCGCCGACGCGGCGACGTCCGCGCCCTGCGCGGCGAGCGGACCGGCCTTCTCCGGGGTGCGGTTGAAGACCGTGACGGGAAAGCCCGCGCGCAGGACGGCCCGCGCGATCCCGGCGCCCATGCCGCCGAGGCCGATCACCGCGACCCGCTGCGCGGCCACGGCGCTCAGCTCCCCGCCGGGTGCGTGTCGACGCTGAGCTGGCTGATGCAGCGCATGGTCGCGGCGGCGAAGTACGCCCCGAACCCCTGCGCGGTGCTGGTGTCGCGCTGCCTCAGCAGGTACGGCGCGAGCTTCTCCTCGATCAGGTGGACGCCCCGCTGCCGGGACATGTGCCGGCCGATCGCGGAGAAGTCGCCCTCGTAGTGGATGACCCTGATCATCACGTCGTCCTTGATGAACACCGCCGTGCCGAGCAGCTTGCCGACCTCCGCGCCCGACTCGTCCGAGATCACGGGCGTGTCGACGCGCTGGAAATCGGCGAAGATCGCGGCGATCTCCTCCTCATGGCCGGGCTTCACCGGATAGGTGATCGCGGCGTACGGCATCAGACTCCTCCATCCACGTTCAGGGTGGCCCCGGAGATGTACCGGGACGTGTCGCCGGCCAGGAAGAGCACCGCTCCCGCGACGTCCTCCGGCCGACAGATCCGGCCGAGCGCGGTCATCCCCACGATCCGCTCGACCACCTGCGGCGGCAGCCCCGCGCCCGGCTCCGTCTCCGTCAGCCCGGGCGCGACGAGGTTGACCCGGATCCCGCGCGGGCCGAGGTCCTTCGACAGGCCGCGGGTGAACCCGATGAGCGCGGCCTTGGACGCGGTGTAGTGCACGCCGTTCGAGCGGCCGCGCAGCGCCACCGACGATCCGATGTTCACCACCGAGGCCCCGTCGGCGAGCAGGTTCACCGCCGCGTGCGTCACCAGGTAGGCGGCCGTGACGTTGTGCTCCATGACCCGCCGCCACTCCTCCTCGCCGAGCTGCTGGAACGGCACGCCGCCGTCCACGCCGACGTTGTTCACCAGCACGTCCAGGCCGCCCAGCGTCTGCCCGGCGGCCTCGACGAGCTGCGCCGCCCCCTGGCCGGTGGTGACGTCGGCGCGTACGACGCGGTGTCCTTCGCCGTGCTCCTTCAGCGCGCGGGCGAGCTCCTCCGCGGCCTCGCCGTCGCTGCGGTGGCAGGTGACGACCCGCGCACCCGCGCGGGCGAAGGCCAGCGCCGTGGCGCGGCCGATCCCCCTGGTCCCGCCGGTCACGAGCACCCGCTTGCCGGCAAGTCCTTGCTCCATGTGGTCCTCCCTCCGATGACGAGAGCCGATCCGCCGAGGCGGCACCCCACCACCCTCGGCAGCGCCGATGGGGGCGCGCTCGAAGCGCGGTCAGCGGGCGGCACGCCCCTGCTCAACGCGGTCCGGGCGCGGCGGCGACGGCGCGAGGCCCCGGCTGATCATGCGGCGGCACAGCCCGAAGCCCAGGCCGCAGAGCGCCGCCACCGAGCCGAGCGTCAGGTAGTACAGCGGCTCCGGCATGATCTGGCTGAGCCGGACGACGCCGCTGCCGAGCCCGCCGCCGAGCCCGGCGAACAGCCACAGCATGCCGAGCGTGCGCCCGAGGAAACCGCTGGGCAGCACGTCGGCCGCGGCCGAGATGGTCACCGCGGCGATGATCACCTCGCCGCAGGCGTGCGTGAGATACACGACGATCAGCCACACCGGCGAGATCCGGCCGCCCCCCGCCGCCACGACGGTGGCGAGCGACATGATGAGGAACCCGCCGCCGACCAGCCCCAGGCTGAGGGCGAACTTCACCCCCACGTTGTCCCTGCCGCCGATGCGCGGGACCACGAGGGCGATCACGGGCGCGAGCGCCAGGATGAAGACCGGGGTGGCGACCTGCAGCCAGCTCGCCGGGATGACGAAGCCGGCCACGTCCAGGTCCACGTGGTCGCGGGCGAACAGGTTCAGCAGGGACGCTGCGTGCGCGATGATCATCCAGAAGAGCGTGGCGCCGAGGTAGACCGCCAGGAACGTCCGCAGCCGGCGGCGGTCGTCCGGGCCGAGCTCAGGATTGCGGTACAGCAGCGCGTACCCGGCGATGGGCACGACGACGCTGAGCACGCCGGTCAGCCCGATCGCCAGCGTCGCGCTCAGCACGCCGAGCAGGCCCGCCGCGACCAGCACGGCGGCCGGCACCGCGACGCAGTAGACCGTGCGGCGCGCCGCGGCGGCGCGCTCGGCCGGGGTCAGCGGGTTGACCGGCCGGTCGCCCACCCCGCCGAACTGCGGCGCGGTCACGGCGAGCTGCACGGAGGTGGCCAGCAGGACGACCGCGGGCACCAGGAAGGCGAGGTGCCAGCTCACCCGCTCGCCCAGGTAGCCGGTGACCAGCGGGGCGAGCAGCGCCGAGACCTGGGTCGCCACGTACATCAGCGAGATCCCGGCCTCCCGCGCCCGGCTCCGGTCGCCGAACATGATGTTGATCATCGCCTGGTGGTTCGGCTTGTAGACGGCCCCGCCGATCCCCAGCAGCGGCAGCCCGGCCGCGGTGGCCCAGTCGGCCGGGACGGCCAGGCACAGGTAGCCCGCGACGCTGGTCAGGCAGCCGGCCAGCAGGGCGCGCCGGTTGCCGAGCAGCCGGTCGCCCACCCAGCCGCCGACCAGCGACAGCATGAACATGAACCCGATCCAGGCGCCGAACAACGACGCCGCGTCCGCGATGTCCAGGCCCAGGCCGCCCCGGGCGCGCGGGGCCGCCGCGTACAGCACGAGGATGGCCTGGAGGCCGTAGAAGCCGAAGCGTTCGAGCGCGTCGCTGAAGAAGAGCGTGAGATACCAGTTCGGCATGCGCCGCAGCACGAGCCTGCCGTCACCGGCGAACTCGGCCCCGCCCGCGCTCACCGGGGCTCGCCCGTCTCTGCGTCGTGGCCGCAGGCGCGCGCGAGGGCGCCGGTGAGCTCGGACTCCGCGTCCGCGGCCGGCCCGGCGGAGCGCCAGGCGACGAAGGCGTCCGGCCGGACGAGGACCGCGCCCCCTTCCGAGATCCCGTACGCGCCGGCCCAGTCACGCTCGACAGACCTCAGGTCGCCGTCCGCGCCCACCCGGTACGCGCGCAACGGCGCCACATCGCGCACCCCGACCCGTTCCGCGGCCCGCTTCCAGGCGTCACCCTCGCTCCCGGTCAGGAGCACGAAACCATCCCAGAACAGGTCGATCGTGGACAGGCGGGCACCGTCCCGCTCCAGCCAGACGTGGGGCGCCCGCGTCCCCGGCTCCGCGGTCAGCCGCAGATTGGGCGTGAGCACTGGGCTGTCAGGTACCCCCGTGAGCACGTCCGACCGGTAGCGGTAGCCGAGGGTGATGATGATGTCGTCCACCATGGACGCCACCGTCTCCTCGTCCGCGTAGCCGTGCCTGATGCGGTTGCGCACCATCGCCTGCTCGGCCATGGCCCGCCCGACCCCGCGCCGCTCGGCGTCGTAGCTGTCCAGCAGGGCGTCCCCGCCCCACCCGGTCAGCGCCGCGCTGAGCTTCCACGCGAGATTGTGCGCGTCGTGGATACCGGTGTTGGCGCCGAAGCCGCCGGCGGGAGGATGCACGTGCGCGGCGTCCCCGACGAGGAACACGCGCTCGCGCCGGAACGTCTCGGCCACGAGCTGGGCGCCCTGCCACGGCACCTTCGCGACGATCTCCACCTTCATGTCCGGCTTCCCGGCGGCGGTGCGGACGATGTCGACACATCGCTCGTCCGGGTAGTCCTCGGGCGTCTCGCCCTTCTCCGGGTAGTACAGCGGCGCGGCCAGCCACGGGTCCACGCCGTGCAGCCGGGACAGACCCATGAGCGTGCCCGGCGCCGCCATGGCGTAGCACAGGATGAACTTGCGGCCCTTGAGCAGCTCCTCCAGCTCGGGGGCCCGGAAGTAGACGCTCAGCGCGTTGAACACCGTCCCCCGGCCCTCGCGGCGCAGCCCCAGCAGGTGCCGGGTGCGGCTGTTCGCGCCGTCCGCGCCCACCAAATAGTCGGCCCTGACCGTGATCTGCTCGCCGGTGTCCTTGTCCTCGACGAGCGCGGTCACCCCGTCGGCGTCCTGGGTGAAGGACAGCAGCCGGTGGCGAAAGCGCACCTCGCCGCCCTGCCGGCGTACCAGGTCGACGAGGACCCGCTCGTAACGGTCCTGCCCGCAGCCCATGACCCGCTCCGGGCTGATCTCCGGGCCGTCCAGCGACGGCGCCTCCAGCACGACCGCGTCGTCGATCTCGGCGAACGTGTTGACCTGGAGGATCCCGCCCTCGAAGTAGGCGTGGGAGTCGCCGACCTCCAGCGCGCGGATCTCCCGGTTCACCCCGGCCGCGCGGAACAGCTCCATGGTCCGCGCCTGGAGACCGGGCGCGCGCGGCAGTTGGGAGGTGCTGTCGCGCTTCTCGACCAGCAGCGTCGGCACCCCGTGGCACCCGAGGAAGAGGGCGGTTGACAGGCCGACGGGTCCACCGCCCACGACCAGTACCGGAACACGCACGTCACTCATGGTCGATTCCTTCTTGCTCGACCGAACTGTCCCTGATGTCGTACCGGCGGGTACTCGAAGATCTCTGTCATCTGAAGCAGGCAGGCCGCTGCCCTCGCGGCTCCAACGCCGTTCGAGCGAATCTCCACGCTCACGCCGAACAGTGGGCACGGCCCGGACCACAAGGAGAAGGGCCGCTACCACAGGAGAAGGGAGCGCCGTGATATGACGACTGCCACGGCCGGCCGGGACACGGCGGCGGGAATCCTCCGCCTCGGCAACGCTTTCTGCGACGCCAAGGCATTGCTCACCGCGGTCGAGCTCGGCGTGTTCGACGCGCTGCACACCGGGCCGGCCACCGCGGACGAGCTGAGGGAGCGGCTCGGCCTGAACGGCCGCGGCCTCAGCGACTTCCTCCAGCTGCTCGTCGCGCTCGACCTGCTGACCGAGGACGGCGGACGCTACCGCAACGCCCCGGGCGCGGACCGGTTCCTGGTGCGCGAGCTGCCGTCGTACGTCGGCGGCTTCCTGCTGCGCTCCAACCGCAACCTCTACCCGGCCTGGGGCAAGCTGACCGAGGCCCTGCGCACCGGCGCGCCGCAGGCCGCGGGGAGCTTCGACGACGTCATCGCCGATCCCGGCCTGCTGGGCCAGTTCGTCCGGATGATGGACGCGCTGACCCAGATCATCGGGCCGGAGCTCATCGACGCCTACGACTGGTCCGGGCAACGGTCCGTGCTCGACGTCGGCGGCTGCCGGGGCAACCTGGCCGGCCAGATCGTCAAGGCCCACCCCGAACTGAGCGGGCTCGTGTTCGACCTGCCGCAGATGGAGCCGTTCTTCGACGAGCACATGGCCGAGATGGGCCTGACCGGGCGGGTCTCCTTCCACGGCGGGGACTTCTTCAAGGACCCGCTGCCCGCGGCCGACGTGGTGCTGATGGGCCACGTCCTGCACGACTGGGACGAGTCGCAGCGCCGGGGCCTGGTGCACAAGGCGTACGACGCGGTGAACCCCGGCGGCACGCTGCTGGTGTACGACCGCATGCTCGACGACGCGCGCAGCCGGGTGGAGAACCTGGTGATCAGCCTGGACATGCTGCTGGTGTCCACGGGCGGGTCCGAGTACACCTCGGAGGAGCTACGCGGGCACGCCGAGTCCGCCGGCTTCACCTCGGTGACCGTGACCCCGCTCGGCGACTTCGACACCCTGGTCGTCTGCCGCAAGGACTGATCTCACCGGTCCGCGAGCTGGACGAGCGTCTCCAGCTCGCGGGCCACGGCGGCGGGCGAGGGCCGCGCGGCCAGCTCGGCGCGCAGCCCGTCCGCCGCCGCCCCGCACGCCAGCACGTCGGGCAGCGCTGCCGCGATCAGCTCGGGGTCGCCGGTCCCGGCGGGGAGCGCGACACCCGCCCCCGCCCCCGCCACGGCGGCGGAATGCCGTACGTGGTCGGGCAGGCACGGGATGAGCAGCAAGGGAAGCCCCTGGGCCAGCGCGGTCAGGACGGTCCCCGCGCCCCCGTGGCAGACGACCGCCTCGCAGCGGGGAAGCAGCAGATGCAGCGGGACCGACTCGACGACGTGCGCGTCCGGGGGCAGCTCGCCGAGGAGCGACCGCTGCTCGGCCGTGACCGCCAGGACCACCCGGGCCCGGCCGGCGAGCGCGCGGGCCACCCGCCCGGCCAGGAAGAGCCGCTTGTCCACCCGCGCCGGGGTGGTGCCCCACGTGACGCACACCCGCGGTAGACCGGAGCCCCCGCCACCGGGCAGCGGGCGCGGGAGCCGCCCGGGGCCGTTGAAGGGCACGTAACGCAGCGGGATCCGGCGGGAGGGAGCCGGCACCTGCAGACCGGACGGCCAGGGATCCACGGTCGCCACCCCCGCCAGGTCGACCCCGGGCAGACCCAGCCGGTCGCACAGCGGCCCCAGCGCCTGGTGCAGGAAGGGAGCCGCGTTCCCCAGCAGGTCGGTGCCGAACAGGTGCCGTACGTGCGGGACGCCCAGCGCCGCGGCGGCCACCGGCCCCGCCAGGCACGTCGACTCCGAGACGATCAGATCGGCTCGCCAGCCGCGCCCCAGGGCGACCAGCTCGGGCGCCATCGCCTCGGCGATCGCTGCGAACAGCCCCACCACCCGCGGCCCGCCCCGCGCGCCCTCTCCGGGAGGAGCGGACGAGGGGAAGGCGATGTCATGAAAGGCGGCCGGCGCGTCCACGTCTCGCCCGACGGCCGCGGCCGGCAGCCCCGTGTGCCGGACGGTCTCCAGCAGCTCCGGCTGGGTCGCGACGAGCACCTCGTGCCCGGCCGCGCGCAGCGCCCACGCGAGGGGAACCATCGCGTACAAGTGTGACGGCCAGGCCCAGGTCGTGAAGATCACCCGCATGGGGGCATCCCACCACGTGCCGCTCCAGCGGCACTCGAGCCTGAGGAGAGGCCCCGCCTGACCAGCCCTCACCCCCGCCCCGCGGTCGAGGCGCCCCTCTCCGAGACCGCCCGCGAGCCGGCCCGCACTGGGCATGAACCGGGTGGACCGGGCGGGGAACGACCTGGACGGGGCGCGAACCGCCCGGCCGGTGAGGTCGGCCGTACTCCCGCTCGACCGGCGCTTGAACGGGCCGGAGGATACTGCGCGCGGATGGAGGTGATGTCCGTGCCGGAAGACCCGCTGCGCCGGGCCCGCCGGGTGCTGCGCCGCCTCGCCGGCGGCCTGTGGCAAGGGATGATCCACTACGGTCTCTTCGCCGCGATGGGCCCCGCGCCGCTGCTCAAGGAGCCCGCCCCCGGAGCCGGACACCCCTCCGGCGACCTCGCGCCCGAACCCGCCACGCCACCCGGACATCCCGAACGGGTGCTGCCCGACGTTCCGCCGACCGGCGCGGAGGAACACCTGTGGCGCCAACTGGGACACCTTTGACCTCAGCGTCCCATCCCGGTACCGGCCCAGGCGCGCACCGCGGCGGCCGCCACCATCCGTTCGAACGCGCCCCCCAGCCCGCCCGGCTGGGCCGGCTCACCCGGCTCGGAAGTCGTCCGGGGGCCGGCCTGCAGCGCGGCGGCGATCTCCGCGCGCGCCAGGACGTACGCCGCCGTGAGGGCGGCCTGCCCGAGCCGGAGCACCTGCGTCTCGGGCAACTCCGCCCGCAGCAGATCGCTGATGAGATCGTCCCCGGGCCGGCAGCTCCTGACCTCGACCAGCTCGGCGAGATAACCCTCGATCAGCTCACCCGCGTCCGCGCCCGCCTCGGCGTCCGGGTGCGTGTCCAGGTGAGCCGTCGCGTCGTCGAGCCAGTCGGCGAGCGCGTCCCGGTCGCGTTCCGGCACCCCCAGGAGCTTGCCGGCCGCCATCGCCGCCAGCAGCCGCGCCACCTCGGCAGGGGAGACGCCCCCCTCCTGGGAGGCCAGTTCCTCGGCCATCCGCTCGACACACGGACGCAGTGCTTCGACCCGTTCGTGACCAGGCACGACAGATGCTCCCGGCACGAACGCTTCGGCGGGGTCATTCCTCATACGCGCAGCCTGCTCCGTCACGCTTGAGTATCGCTCGACCCGGCCTCCGGTCACGGTTCCTCCGGGAGCCGTTCGAAGACGAGCTGGGGCCGGCGCACCGCCCGCACCCCGTACACCTCGGAGATCAGATCGGGAGTGAGGACCTCGTGGGGCGGGCCGCCGGCGACGACGCGGCCGGCGTTCATGACGTAGAGGCGGTCGCAGAAGGCGGCGGCCTGGTTGAGGTCGTGCAGCACCGCCAGGGTGGCGATCCCCAGATCGCGGATCAGGTGCAGGAGTTCGAGCTGGTGGCGGATGTCGAGATGACTGGTGGGCTCGTCGAGCAGGAGCAGGCGCGTCCGCTGGGCGAGGGCGCGGGCGAGCAGGACCCGCTGCTTCTCGCCGCCGGACAGGGTGGCGAAGATCCGTCCGGCGGCGGCGCTCAGGCCGACCCGGTCCAGCGCGCCGGCGCACACCGCCTCGTCGGTGGCGGCGTCCGCCTTGTAGGGGGTACGGCCCATCGCGACGATCTCCGCCACGGTGAAGTCCAGGTCGGCCGGGATCTCCTGGGCGAGGACGGCCGTACGCCGCGCCGCCTCGCGGGCCGGCAGCCGGTGCACGTCGTCGCCGTCCACGGCGATGAGCCCGGCGGACGGGCGCAGGGCCCGGTAGACGGCGCGGAGCAGGGTGGACTTGCCGCAGCCGTTCGGCCCGACCAGGCCGACGAGCTCGCCGTCGGCCACCCGCAGCCCCGCCTCGCGCACGATCGGGTGACCGTCCAGCGTGACGGCCACCCCCCGCAGGTCGAGCCTCATCCGACGGTCACCGCCCGGTCCACGGAGCGGCGGCGCAGCAGCCACAGGAAGAACGGCACGCCGAACAGCGCGGTGACGATGCTCAGCGCCAGCTCCTGCGGCGCGTTGACGGTCCGCGCCGCGATGTCCACGAGCTGCAGGAACACGGCGCCGAGCAGGGCCGTCACCGGCAGCACCCGGCGGTGGTCGGCGCCGACGAGCAGGCGCGCGGCGTGCGGCACGATCAGGCCGACGAACGCGATCGCGCCGCTGGTCGCCACCATCACCCCGACCAGCAGCGAGGTCAGCACGAACAGGGTCAGGCGGAAACGGCTGACGTTCACGCCGAGAGAGACGGCCGTCTCCTCCCCGGCGGCCAGCGCGTTCAGCGGACGGTGCTGAGTCAGCAGGTACGCCACCCCGACGGCGAGCACGACGGCGGGCAGCGGCAGCAGGTGCCAGCGGGCCCCGCCGAGGCTCCCCATCAGCCAGAAGAGCACCTGCTGCGCGGCCCGCCCGCTCTGCGCCAGCTGCAGCACGAAGCTGTAGGCGGCCTGGAACAGGTACGCCAGCGCCACCCCGGCCAGCACCAGCCGCGACGGCGTGAGCCGCCCGGCCCGCTGCGCCAGCACGTACACGAGCCCGAGGGCCAGCAGCGACCCCGCGAAGGCGGCGGCCGACAGCGACAGCCCGCCCAGCGCCGAGGCCCCCAGGATCAGCACGAGCACCGCCCCGAACGACGCACCCGAGGAGACGCCGAGCAGGAACGGGTCGGCGAGGGGGTTGCGGACCAGTGCCTGCAGCACCGCCCCGACCACCGCCAGCCCGGCCCCGACCAGCAGCGCCAGCAGCGCGCGCGGCAGCCGGAACTCCCAGATGATCTGCTCCTGGACCGGCGTCCACGTACGCGGCACCGCGCCGGGCACCAGCCGGTCGGCCACGATGCCCCACGCCTGGGGCAGGGCGACGGGCACCGCGCCGATGCTCACCGCGAGCCAGGTCGAGGCGACGGCGGCGCCGGCGAGCGCGATGACGAGCAGGACGAACCGGCTCACCCGCCGGCCACGGAGGACGTGCCCGGCCGGAGCCGGGCTCCGCGTGGTGGTGCCGGTCACTGCGCGAAGGCGTCCGGGTGCAGGAACCGGGCGAGGTCGGTGACGGCCAGAAGGTTGCGGTAGCCGGGATGCTGGGCCGCCACGGGCAGGGCGAGATAGCGCTTGTCCTTGGCCGCCGGGCTGTTCCTGGCGATGGCGAACGCCTCCTCGGCCTTGGCCGGCGAGCTCGGCGTGTCCTCGCCGCGCAGCGTGGCGTAGTCGCTGACCAGCAGCGCCTCCGGCTGGGACGCGCTGACCTCCTCGGCGCTCACCTCGGTGTAGTCGGCCTTGACCCCGGCCAGCACGTTCACGCCGCCCGCCATGGTGATCATCTGGTTCGTGACGCCGGCGCCGCCGTACGCGTTGACCGGGCCCTTGCCGCCGTCCGTGGCCAGCACCTTGACCGGCGTACGGCCCTCGACGCGCTTCTTGACGTCCGCGAGCCGTCCCTGCAACTCGGTGACCAGCTTCTCGGCCCGGTCGGGGACGCCGAAGATCCGGCCGAGGTTGCGCAGGTCGGTGAAGGTGTCGTCGAGGGTGAACCGCAGCACCTCCTCGGGGCTGCACCAGCCGCCCAGGATGTAGACCGGTGAGCCGGCCGCGTCCAGCTCCTCCACGGTCGCGTAGCCGCCGGCGGCGTCGAAGCTCGCCATCGCGTTGTCCAGGACGAAGTCAGCGCCCTGGGAGAGCATGACCTCCTTCTGCGGCAGCATGATCGTCTCGCTGATCTGCGGGATCTTGTCGTACTGCTCCTTCTGCCCCGGCAGGAACGCGCTCTCACCGAAGAACGTGCGCCCGGTGATCCGGTCGCCCAGGCCGAGGGCGAGCAGGGTCTCCAGGGCGGGGTGGTAGCCGGTGACCACCTTGGACGGCGGCCGGTCGAAGGTGAGCTCGCGCCCACAGTTCTCGACCGTCACCGGGAACCCGGCCGGCGCCGCCTGCCCGTTCTCCTGGACGGCCTCGCGGGCGGCCTCCTGGACGGCCGGGGTCTGCCCACAGGCGGTCAGTGTCAGAGCCGTCGCGAGGACGAGCAGCCTTCTCATGGTGGTCTCCGGAGACGAGCGGTCGGTCGTGCTGAGAAAACACCACATTCTGCTCATAAATCGCAATTGCAAGCAACTCGCAATAAGTTCACCAGCGATCAAAGGTGGGGCGGTGGCACACGCTGTCGCCGCAGGGGTCACGACAGAGGGCGTACGGCAGGGGGCGTACGGCAGAGGGCATACGGCAGAGGGCGTACGGCAGGGGGCCGCAGCAGTGGACGGCGGCCGGGGGGCAGCAGGCCAGGCGATCACAGCAGACGGTCGCGCCGGGCAGCCGCCGCCTGCCGGACTTCGGCGAAGAACGACGCGGTGCGGCGCTCCCGCCACTCCTCCTCGTCGAGGCCCTCCTCGTTGGGACCCTCCTCTCCGGGGCCCTCCTCCTGGGGTACGCCCGTCTCGTCGCGTTCTGTGGCGTATTCGGCGTACAGCAGCCAGCAGCCGCGGATCCCGCTGAGCAGGTCCTCCAGAAGGTCGAGGGCCGGACGGGCGGGATCCAGAGGGGTGAGCCGCAGGCCGAGGGCGTCGAGGCGCGGCTCACGCTGATCCTCGCGCCACTGGGCGAGCAGCCGTTCGGCAGCGTCGATCCGCTGCCGGAGCTGCGCGAGGTCGGGGATCTCACCTTCGGCGACCCGCAGGGCCTCGCGGATCAGTGACATCACCGCCTGGCGAGGGGAGGCGCCGTCGGCCATCAGCTCCAGGACGAGGGTGGGCGTCTCGTGGGGGAGCGCCTCGATGGTGTCGGCCTCGACCACGATCTGCGCGGCCGGCAGCCCGGCGTACTCGGCGGTGACAGTGGCCGCCGCGTCCAGCCAGTGCGCGGCGGCGACGGCGGCGGCGGCCGGGTCGATCTCGGTGAAGAGCGTCTCGGGGCCGAACGGGTCGTCGTGCAGCAGGTTGTTCGCCTGGGCAACCTGGACGGGGGAGGCGTCCTCGCGGGTGAGGGCGACCGCCTGGCGGGCGCGTTCGGCCAGGTTGCCCAGCTCGGCCTGCTCGATGGCGGCCAGCTCCGCGGCGACGTCGATGGTGACGCGGGTGGTCAGTTCGGCGGAGCCGAGCGCGTGCAGGGCCCGGCCCACCCGGTGCGCGGCCTCTTCGACCCGTACGAAGGACCGGGCCAGGTATCCGTCCGAGGGCAGGTTCGGGCGGGTCAGCGCGGTGAGGACGACGGCGAATGCGTCGCGCTCCGCCTGCCGGCGCTCGCCTTCCGAGCCGGGCTCCTGGCTGCCGGCGGCGCTGGCCGGATGCGTGTAGCACCGCCAGCAGACCTCGGAGAGCCTGGTCAGCGCCCTGGCCAGGGCGAGGGCGTCGTGGGTGGACATCCCGGCGGGAAGATCGGCTACCACCGCCGCGGTGTCCCCCAGCCCCGTGTTCCAGGAGGCGATGAGGGCGTTGCGGCTGCGATCGACGGCGTACCGGGTCAAGAGGGCTCCTCGCAGGTGAGCGTGGACGATGCTGGGACACGCCCAGCATGGAGCATCGCACCCCACCCAGAACCCGAATCCGCCCCCACGCCCTCGCGGAGTGCCCGCCAGGCACGAAGCCGCGAGGTGCCGGGCGGCTACGGGGCCTGGGGTGTCGGGCGGGCGCGGGCCGCGAGGCGCCGGACGTACGCGGGGCTGTGGGGCGCCGGGCGGACATGGAGCCAGAGGGTGCAGGCTGCCGGGCGCGGGGCAGGGGGCCGGGCAGGCACGAAGTCGCGAGGCGATGGCCGGCCGCGGGACCGTGGGGCGACGGGCGGGTGCGGGGGGTGGTCCTCGGGTAGGGTGGCCCGTCATGATCGAACGCCCCTCCTACCTCACCACCACGGCGAACGCCTACGACGCCGTCGCCGCCCTGTACGCCCGCCTCTTCCAGAACGCGCTCGACGACCAGCCGCTGGATCGCGCGGCGCTGGAGGTGTTCGCCGAGGTCGTACGGACCGGCGGGGGCGGACCGGTCGCCGAGCTCGGCTGCGGCCCCGGCTATGTGACGGCGTACCTGCGGAAGCTGGGGCTGGACGTCTTCGGCCTCGACCTGTCGCCGGTGATGATCGATCTCGCCCGTGAGGCGTATCCGGAGCTGCGCTTCGAGGTCGGCTCGATGGACGCCCTGGATCTGGCCGACGACGAGTTGCGGGGCATCGTGTCCTGGTATTCGGTCATCCACGTGCCGCCGCCGGAGCTGCCGGCGTACTTGAGGGAGTTCGGGCGGGTCCTGGCCTCTGGCGGCCATCTCCTGCTCGGCTTCTTCGAGTCCGAAGGGGAGCCGGTGACGCCGTTCGATCACAAGGTGACGACGGCGTACCGGTGGCCGATCGACGAGCTGGCCGCGCTGGCACGCGAGGCCGGCTTCGCCGAGGTCGGCCGGGTGCTGCGCGAGCCGCACGAGGGGGAGCGGTTCCGCCAGGGCCGTCTGCTGATGCGCCGGCAGTAGAGGCGGATCTCCCGCCCAAGATCGCCAGAAGCCGCCAGAAGTCGCCCGAGGTCGCCGGAAGGGTCACTCGGCGAGGAGGTCGTCCGGGGTGGACCTGGCGAGGCCGGCGAGGACGGCCAAGGCCCGGGAGAGGGTCTCCGGCGAGGGTGAGGCGAGGCCGAGGCGGACGGCGTTGGGGGCGCTGTTCCGTCCGACCGCGAACGCGGCCCCGGGAGTGACCGCGATGCCGTGCCGGGCGGCGGCGGCCACGAACGTGTCGGCCCGCCACGGTGCCGGCAGCTCCCACCAGCAGTAATAGGAGCGCGGGTCGCTGCGCACGGCGAAACCGGCGAGGTGGGTCGCGGCGATCTCCTGGCGCATGGCCGCGTCCTGCTGCTTGGCGTCGGCCACCGACCGCGCGGTGTCGTCGCTCAGCCACCGGGTGGCCGCCTCCAGCGCGAACCGCATCGGCGTCCACCCGCCCGAGCGCAGCGCCGTCGCGACGGACGCGACGGCGGCGTGCGGCGGGACCGCGAAGCCGAGCGACAGGCCAGGCGCGAGCCGCTTGGACAGGCTGTCGACGAGGACCGTGTGCTCGGGGGCGTACGCGGCCAGCGGCGGCAGGTCGTCGCGGAGGAATGACCAGATCGCGTCCTCGATCGCGACCAGGTCCAGGCGGGCGAGGACGCTCGCGAGCTCGGCCCTTCGCTGCTCGGGCATGCTGATCGACAGCGGGTTGTGCATGGTCGGCTGGACGTAGACGGCCTTCAGCGGGGCTTTGCGCGCGGCGTTCGCGAGGTCCGCGGGATCGAGGCCCGCCGCGTCGGCCCGCAGCGGGACGAGCGTGACGCCGGCTCGGGCCGCGATGCCCTTGAGCACCGGGTAGGTGAGCTCCTCCACCCCGAGACGCCCGCCGGGAGGGACGAACGCGGAGAGCGCCGCCGCGATCGCCTGACGGCCGTTGCCCGCGAACAGCAGCCGCTCGGGGTCCGGGCGCCACCGCCCGCGCGCGAGCAGGTCGGCGACCACGCCACGGGCCGACGGGGTGCCCGCCGCGCCGACCGGCCGCATGACCGACTCCAGCACGTCGGGGCGGAGCAGCGGGTTGATGCCGTCGGCGAGGAGCTTCGCCTGACCGGGGACGACGGGATAGTTGAGCTCCAGGTCGATCCGGCTGCCGGCGGGCTCGGCCAGGGCCGGCCCCGGCCGCGGGTCGGCGGCCCGGACGAACGTGCCGCGGCCCACCTCTCCCACGGTCAGGCCCCGGCGGGTCAGCTCCTGGTAGACGCGAGCGGCGGTGGAGCCGGCGATGCGGTGCTTGCGCGCGAACGCCCGCTGCGGCGGCAGCCGGTCGCCCGGCCGCAGCCGCCCCGCCGCGATCTCCCCGGCGATCAGGTCGGCGATCGCTCTGAAGTCCTCCACCTTCGACCCACCCAATCCCCTCATTGCTCCGACTTCAATTCATCGTATTGTACCGAGATCGCCAGGTCGATAGCTTCGTTCCATGGTCGAACAAACCGCGGTGCTCGGGGTGGCTTCCGTAGGTCTCGGGATGGTGCTGTCACCGGGGCCCAACATGATGTACCTGATCTCCAGGAGCACCAGCCAGGGTCGCCGGGCCGGCATCATCTCCCTGGCCGGGGTCGCCGCCGGGTTCCTCGTCTACCTCGTGGGGGCGAACCTCGGCCTGGCCGTGCTGTTCGCCGCCCTCCCCGGACTCCTCACCGTGATCCGGGTCGCGGGCGCGCTCTACCTGCTGTGGCTGGCCTGGCAGACGCTCAAGCCCGGCGGGATGTCCGTCTTCGCATCGAAGGACGTGCCGCCGGAGCCGCCGCGCCGGCTGTTCCTCATGGGCCTGATGACCAACCTGCTCAACCCGAAGATCGCGCTGCTCTACGTCGCCGTCATCCCGCAGTTCATCGTGCTCGACCAGGGGAACGTCCTGCTCCAGGGCACCGTGCTCGGCTGTGTGCAGATCGCCGTCGCCCTCCTGGTCAACCTCGCGATCGTGCTGGCCGCCGGCGGCATCGCCGGTTTCCTGGCCGTCCGCCCCACCTGGCTCCGGGCGCAACGCCTGGTCATGGGGTCCCTCCTCGCCGTACTCGCGATCATGCTCGCCGTCATGCCGCAGGGGGCCATGTCCTGAGGGCGGCCGGCGATGCGGGCGGTGGCCGCCGCCATTCCGCGGTTCCGCGTAGCTCGCACTGATATTCATGGTCGGGCCCCGACCGGCGGCCTCCGGCGGCTGTCCACCTGCCGTGGCCGCCGACGGGACGCGACCCTCAGCCTTCCGCCTCCCTGGACAGGACGACCTTCAGCGCCCCGGTGTCCGCGGCGTCGGAGAACGTCTGGTAGGCCGCCTCCATGTCGTTCAGCCCGAACCGGTGCGTGATGAACGTGGTCGGGTCGAGCCGGCCCGCAGCGACCATGTCGAGCAGGGCCGGAGTGGAATACGTGTCAACGAGACCGGTGGTGATGGTCAGGTTGCGGATCCACAGGTCTTGGAGGTGCAGGGTCACCGGAGCGCCGTGCACGCCGACGTTGGCGACGTGCCCGCCGGGCCGGACCAGGCGGGTGCACAGTTCGAAGGTGTCGGGAACGCCGACCGCCTCGATGGCGACGTCCGCGCCGAGCCCGTGGGTGAGCTCGGCCACCGCGGCGATCGGGTCGTCGGCGGCGCCGACCACGATGTCCGCGCCCAGCCGTTTCGCGGCTTCCAGCCGTGAGGCGGCCAGGTCGACGGCGACGATGTGGCTCGGCGTGAACAGTCGCGCGGTCGTGATGGCCGCCAGGCCGATGGGCCCGGCGCCGACCACGACGACGGTGTCGCCCGGTCGCACCCGGCCGTTGAGCACGCCGACCTCGTACGAGGTGGGCAGGATGTCGGCGAGCATGAGCGCCGCCTCGCTGCTCACTGCCTCGGGCAGCGCGTGGGTGGAGGTGTCGGCGAACGGGACGCGGACGTACTCGGCCTGGGTGCCGTCGATGCGGTGGCCGAGGATCCAGCCGCCGCCGCCCAGGCACTGCCCGTACATCCCGGTCCGGCAGTAGCGGCAGCGGCCGCACGCGTTGATGCAGGAGACCAGCACCCGGTCGCCCTGCTTGACGGTGGTGACCGCGTCGCCGGTCGCCATGACGGTGCCGACCGCCTCGTGGCCGAGGATCCGGCCGGGCTCGACGGCGGGGACGTCGCCCTTGAGAATGTGCAGGTCGGTGCCGCAGATCGTGACGGTGTCCACGCGCACGATCGCGTCCGTCGGCTCGACGAGCCGCGGATCCGGAGTCTCCTCCCAGGCGCGCCGGCCTGGCCCGTGATAGATCAGCGCCTTCATCAGGACCTCCTTGTCCTTTCCCTCCACCATCACCCCTGATGGAGGGGCGGGAAAAGGGACGAAGGTCCTCGGTCGCGCCGCCTCATCAGGAGGGGGCGTACTGGGTCGCGTACTCCTCCGTCGGTGCGATCGGCGTGATCACGTCCACGAGCACGCCGTTCGGATCGGCGACGATGAAGTGGCGCTGGCCGAAGTCCTCGTCGCGCAGCGTCAGCTCCGGCGCGAGCCCTTCGCGGACTACCAGCCGCTCCCATTCGGCGTCGACGTCAGCCACCTCGAAGTTGAGCAGCAGCCCAGCGACCGGCCGGCGGTAGGCCGCGGGCAGCGTCGGGTGCTCGTGGTCGAGCAGGGCGAGCTCGTACGGCCCGCGGCGCAGGCTCACGTACCAGTCGGCCTCGAAGGTCACCTCATAACCGAACAACCGGACGTAGAAGTCCTTCGACGCGGCCAGGTCCGCGGTGCACACCACCGGATACACGCTGCTCAGCTCCATGCGCTCCTCCTTGTCAGCTTCACATACCGTCGGTATGTCGGCGTACGCTAGTTGAGATACCGTCGGTATGTCAAAGAGGGGCGGAATGACCAGGACCGAACAGAAGGAGCGCACCCGCCGCGTGCTGCTCGCCACGGCGAGGCGCCTGTTCGCGGCCCGGGGCTACGCGGGGGTGGGGCTGGCGGAGCTCGTGCGGGAGTCCGGCGTCACCAAAGGCGCCCTCTACCACCACTTCTCCGGCAAGACCGACCTCTTCCGTGCCGTACTGGAAGAGGTGCAACGCGAGGTGGCCGACCGGGTGGCCGAGGCCGCCGAGGCGGAGGACGACCCGTGGACGCAGCTCAAGGCGGGGTGCGCGGCGTTCGTCGCGGCGGGCGCCGACGCGGAGGTGCAGCGGATCATGCTGATCGACGGCCCCGCGGTGCTCGGCTGGAACGACTGGCGCGCGATCGACGAGGCCACCAGCGTCCGGCACCTGACCGATGCCCTGACCGTCCTCGTCGCGGACGGCACCCTGCCCGCCCAGCCGGTAGCGCCGCTGGCCCGGCTGCTGTCGGGGGCGATGAACGAGGCCGCGCTGTGGCTGGCGCAGTCAGCCCCGGCCGACCTGGCCGACACCCAGGCGGCGCTGTCGCGCCTCCTCGACGCCCTGCGTGCTTCGCCCGCCCCGCCCGAATCATGAGGACACGAGGCGCCCCAGGTGAGGGCCGGGACCGTCACACGCGCAGAATGGTGACCTGGCGGCCGGCGGGTGTGGTGGTGTGCTCGAAGACGCCGCGTTCGTGCCAGGGTGGGGCTTCGGGGCGGCGGTTGAAGATGACCAGGGAGCCGGTGGTGAGGGTGAGGCGGTCGAGGTAGCGGTCGAGCTGGGCGAGGCCGTCGTGGGTGGGGTCGGTCTCGCCTGGCCGCCAGACCTTGAGCTCCATGACCTCGCGCTGGATCAGGCGTTCGCCGTCGGGGCTGGTGTAGGGCCAGCGGATGAGGACGTCGAGGCGTTTGGTGCCGGCGGCGTACTCGCGGTCGAGGTGGCCGCCGCCGTTGACGAGGCGGTGCAGGAAGGCCATGAGGATGATGTGGCAGGCGGCTTCGTGGTAGCCCTCCTGCTGGATGAGGACTTCGCCGTGTTCGCGCCAGAAGATGACGAACTCCTGCAGCAGGCGTGGCAGGTCGAACCGGCCGTCGGGGAGCACGAAGCTGCGCGGCTCGGCCATGACGTACTGTTCGAACGGGTCTCCGAGCACGCGCAGGATGACCTCGCGGTAGATCGGGTTGGCCACTTCCAGCGGGGGTTTGAGCTTGATCAGGCCCAGGTCGCGGACGTAGGACAGGTCGCCGGAGAAGGTGGGGTCGGCCTGGGGGAGGGTGGCGGCGACCACGGGTTCGAGCACCCGCTTGACCCGTGGTTCGTGCAGCCGGGCCACCAGGGAGTCCAGGTGGGTGGCGCGCGCCCGGATGAGCCGCTCCTTGGCCTCCTCCACCCGCTCACAGGTGACGGCGCCGGTCACTTTCATCTGGAAGGTGATCTCATGGGCGAGGGCGTTGACCAGCCATGGCTGTCCTTGGGTGAGTTCGTGGACCCGGTCCACCGCGTCCTTGGTGAACTCCTGCCCGGTGGCCTGGGTGTGCTTGCCGTAGAGCTCGGCGATGTCGTCGGCGGTGAAGTCGCCCAGGCGCAGCGACTCGGCGACGATGTTGAACGGGCTGGCCGGGTTCGACCTGTCAGAGACGCCGCCCGAGGCGACCTTGTAGTCGCGCACGTCGCGTAGCCCGCACAGCACCACCGACGAGGGGAACGGACGTCCTTTCGGCCGCGCGTTGTGGCCGTCGCGGAGCTGGCTGAGGATGCTGACCATGCTGTTGCCCTGCAGGGCGTCGATCTCGTCGAGGAACAGCACCACCCGGCGCGGGCTGCGGCGGCACCACTCACGCAGCGCCGCACGGAGCCGGCTGCCCGGGGAGGACTGCGGCCAGGGGTTCGGCGGCAGCAGTTTCTCTGGCCATCCCGACTCTTCGGCGGCCTCGCGGAGGGAGTCCAGCAGAAGCGACTCCGCGGCGGCGTAGTCGTCGCCGGCCGCCTTGGCGCTCTCGCAGGAGAGCATCAGTGCGGCGATGTCGCCCTGGGCGTTCAGCTCGGAGGCCAGGGTGTCCAGGGTGGTCGTCTTGCCGGTCTGCCGGGGCGCGTGCAGCACGAAGTAGCGATCCATCTCGATGAGCACGCGCGCCTGGGGGAGCCGCTGCGTGGGCGGCAGCATGTAGTGGCGAAGGGGGTCGCAGGGGCCGGTGGTGTTGAAGTATCTCGCTCTTGGTGGCCGCATGGTCACATTCTGCCACCGATTTCACTCGGGCTCACACGCGTGAGCGTGCGCCGCCCGGAGCGCGCCGTCCATCCGGATGACCTCGCCGTTGAGGTAGTCGTGGTGAATGATCGTCAGTGCCAGGTGGGCGTACTCGTCCGGGCGGGCCGGCCGGCGCGGGAACGGGACGCCGGCCACCGGCCCCTCACGCAGCCCTGCTGATGGCTCGACGACGCCAGGGGCGATGGCGTTGACCCGGATGCCGTACCGGGCGAGGTCGCGCGCCGCCGGCAGGGTCAGCCCGACGATGCCTCCCGCCGCCGAGGAGTACGCGGCCTGCCCGATCTGCCCCTCGTAGGCGGCGACCGAGGCGGTGTTGACGATCACGCCGCGCTGGCCGTGCTCGTCCGGCTCGGTGCGGGCGATCGCCTCGGCGGCCAGGGCGAGCACGTTGAACGTACCGACGAGGTTGACCTGCACGACCCGCGCGTACAGGTCGAGGTCGTGCACGCCGTTCCCGTCCAGGATCCGCGCCGACGGGCCGATGCCCGCGCAGTTGACGACCGCGCGCAGCGGCAGGCCGGCGGCGGCCGTGGCGACGGCGGCCCGTACCTCCTCGGGGCTGGTGACGTCGGTGGGGAGGTACTCCACCCCCCGCACCCGGTCCGCGGCGTCGATGCTCTGCTTGAGGTCGAGGACGAAGACCTCCGCGTCCTCCTTGGCCAGCAGCTCGGCGGTCGCGGCGCCGATGCCGGAGGCCCCGCCGGTGACGATGACGGCGGTGTGGGCGACCTGCATCAGTGCTTCTCCCTGCCGAGCGCGGTAATCGCGGACGAGGTGTTCCCGGCGAGCGAGCGGCCGATGACCATGCGCTGGATCTGGTTGGGGCCCTCGAAGATCTGCATGACCTTCGCCTCGCGCATGTAGCGCTCGACCGGGAAGTCGCGGGTGTAGCCGTAGCCGCCGAGCACCTGTACGGCGTCGGTGGTGACCTTCATGGCGTTGTCGGTGGCGACCATCTTGGCGATGGACGCCTCCCGCCCGAACGGCAGGCCGAGGTCCTTCAGCCGGGCGGCGTGCAGCGTCATCGCGCGGGCGCTCTGCACGGCCGCCTCCATGTCGGCCAGCAGGAACGCCAGGCCCTGGTGCTCGATGATCGGCCGGCCGAACGTCGAGCGCTCCTTCGCGTACGCCACCGCATGGTCGAGCGCGCCCTGGGCCAGGCCGGTCGCGACGGCGGCGATGCCCAGCCTGCCGGAGTCGAGCGCGGCCAGCGCGATGCGGAGACCGTCGCCCTCCGCGCCGATCCTGCGCTCGACCGGCACCCGTACGCCGTCGAACCGCATCGTCGCGGTCGGCGAGGCGGTCAGCCCCATCTTGCGCTCGGGCGGGTCGGCGCTCAGCCCCTCGGTGCCGGCCGGGACGAGGAAGCAGGAGATGCCCCTGCGGTCGTCGGAGGTCCGCGCCATCACCGTGTAGAAGTCGGCGTGCCCGCCGTGCGTGGTCCACGCCTTCGCGCCGGTGAGCACGTAGTCGTCGCCGTCGCGGACGGCGCGGGTGGTCATGGCGGCGGGGTCGGAGCCGGCGTGCGGCTCGCTCAGGCAGTACGCGCCGAGCAGGTCGCCGCCGAGCATGCCGGGCAGCCAGGCCCGCCGCTGCTCGTCGGTGCCGAAGCCGGCCAGCCCGAAGCAGGACAGTACGTGCACGCTGGTGCCGACGGCGACGCCGGACCAGACCCGGGCGATCTCCTCCAGCACCCGCAGGTACACGTCGTAGGGCTGGCCGCCGCCGCCGTGCTCCTCGGGGTACGGCAGGCCGAGCACGCCCATCGCGCCGAGCGTGCGGAACACCTCGCGCGGGAACTCCTCGTCCGCCTCGGCCTTCGCCACGCGGGGGGCCAGCTCCCCGTCGGCGAGGTCCCGGACGACCTCGATCAGGTCGGCGCTCTCTTCGCTGGGCATGACGTGCGACGCGGGCATCCAAGCTTCCTTCGGCGCGAAGTACGGAATCGAGTACCAAAGTATCAGAAACTGTACTGTCCGCCAGAGGGTGCCGTAGAGTCGGTGCCATGCCATCGCCCGACAGGAGCCGCACCCGGCCCGAGGAGACATTGGCGCAGCTCCGCGAGCTGTTCCTGGCCGAGGGGTTCGCGTCGTTCAACATCGGCGATCTCGCCGAACGGCTGCGCTGCTCCCGCACCACGCTGTACGCGGTGGCGCCCAGCAAGGAGCAGATCGTGGTGGCGGTCGTCCGCTCGTTCTTCAAGACGGTGACCGAGCGCATCGAGGCCAGGGTCGCCGCCTCCGGTGACCCGGCCCGGCAGCTCGCCGTCTACCTGGAGGCCGTCGCCGCCGAGCTGCAGCCCGTCTCGGCCGCGTTCCTCGCGGACGTGGCCGCCTTCGGCCCGGCCAACGAGGTCTACCAGGAGAACACCCGTTACGCGGCGGAACGGGTGCGGAGCCTGGTCACGGAGGGGGTCAGGGCCGGGGTGCTGCGTTCGGTCCACGCCCCGTTCGTGGGGACCGCGGTGGCCGAGGTCATGAACTCCATCCAGCGCGGCGCCGTCCAGTCGGCCACCGGGTTCGACGCCGCGCAGTCCTACCGGCACCTCGCCGACCTGGTCCTCGCCGGCCTGGCCACCGCGCCGGCCGACGAGCGGGCGGTCACCGGCGGCTCGCTGCGCTACGAGGTCGCCGACGGGGTGGCGACCATCGAGCTCGACCGGCCGGAGTCCTCGAACGCGCTCGACCTGCCCACGGCGCGGGCGCTCGGCGACGCCGCCGAGGCCGCGGCGGCCGACCCCGGGGTGCGCTGCGTGCTGCTGCTCGGCCGGGGTCGCAACTTCTGCGCCGGCGGCGACGTCACCGCCATGCACGGGGCCGCCGACCGCGCCGGCCACGTGCTGGAGCTGGCCAGGACGGCGCACCGCGCGGTGCTGGCCCTCGCCGGGCTGGAGGTGCCCGTGGTGGCCGCCGTCCAGGGCGCGGCGGCGGGCGCCGGACTGGCGCTCACCCTGGTGGCCGACGTGGTGCTGGCCGGCGAGTCGGCGACGTTCCTGACCGCGTACGCGCAGGCGGGGCTGACCCCGGACTGCGGCACGTCCTGGCTGCTGCCGCAGGTGGTGGGGCTGCGCCGCGCGCTCACCCTGACCTTGACCGACCGCCGGCTGACGGCGGCGGAGGCCGCCGACTGGGGGCTGGTCACCGACGTCCACCCCGACGAGGAGCTGGCCGAGGCGGCCAGGCAGGCGGCGGCGCGGATCGCGGCAGGGCCGTTCCCCGCGCTCGGCCGGACTCGGCGCCTGCTCCGGGACGCGCCGGCCCGGTCGCTGGCCGACCAGCTCAGCATCGAGGCCGCGACGATCGCCGAGACCGCCGCGTCCGCCGCCGCCGGAGCCCGGCTCGACGCGTTCGTGAAGTGAACGGCAAGCGCAAGTGGTTCGTGAACGGCAAGCGCAAGTAGTTCGTGAACGGCAAGCGCAAGGAGAAAGGCGGAACCCCCCGATGAAGGACGGCCCCCTGGCGGGACTGCGCGTGGTGGAGCTGGCCGGGCTCGGCCCGGCCCCGCACGCGGCGATGGTGCTCGCCGACCTCGGCGCCGACGTGGTCAGGATCGAACGGCCGGCGGGCCGCGGGCTCCGGTTCGGCGCCCCGGGCGCGACCGACGCCGTGCTGCGCGGCCGGCGGCCGGTCCACGCCGACCTGAAGTCCGCCGAGGGGCGGGCCGTCGTCCTCGGCCTCGCCGAACGCGCGGACGTGCTGATCGAAGGCCTGCGCCCCGGCGTCGTGGAACGGCTCGGCGTGGGCCCCGACGTCTGCCTGGCCCGAAACCCTGGCCTGGTCTACGCCCGGATGACCGGATGGGGCCAGGACGGGCCGTGGGCCGGCCAGGTCGGCCACGACATCAACTACATCGGCCTGACCGGCGCGCTGCACGCCATGGGCCGTGCCGACCAGGCCCCGGCGCCGCCGCTCAACCTGGTCGGCGACTTCGGCGGCGGCTCCATGCTGCTGCTCGTCGGCGTGCTGGCCGCGCTGTTCGAACGCTCCCGCTCCGGCCGCGGCCAGGTGATCGACGCCGCCATGGTCGACGGCACCGCGCTGCTCAGCCAGATGACCCTCGCCCTGCGCGGCATGGGGGCCTGGCGCGACGAACGGGAGGGCAACCTGCTCGACGGTGCCGCGCCCTTCTACGACACCTACACCTGCGCCGACGGGGAGTACGTCGCGGTGGGCGCGCTGGAGCCGCACTTCTACGCGGCGCTGCTGGCCGGGCTGGACCTCGACCCGGACGAGCTGGGCGAGCAGAACGACCCGGCCAACTGGCCGGCGATGCGTAAGCGGTTCGCCGCCGCGTTCGCCTCCAGGACCCGCGACGAGTGGGCCGCGCACTTCGCCGGCACCGACGCCTGCGTCACTCCGGTGCTCAGCTACGCCGAGGCCCCGGGCCATCCGCATCTGGCGGCGCGTGGCACGTACGCCGAGGCGGACGGCGTGGTCCAGGCGGCCCCGGCGCCCAGGTTCTCCCGCACCCCGGCCGCCCCGGTGGCCCCGGTGCCGCGGACGGCGGCCGACGCGGCGGACGTGCTGCGCGAGTGGGACCGGCCGGCGAGCTGACCGCCGCGCCAGGAACAGGAAGGCGCCTGATCAGTCCGGCCCGGCTGCGGCGGCACCGCCGAGCCGGGCCAGGGCCGCCGCGATCGACGCGGCCGGATCCCCTGCCGCCCAGCCGGTGACCGGAGCAAGGACCTCCGGCGCGTACACGCCGAGCTCCGCGCCGTCGAACCGGACGATCCGGCCGGTCACGCCGCGCGTGGCGTCGCTGAGCAGCGCGACCACCACCGGCGCCACGTCCCCGGGCGCGCCCAGCGCGGGCCGGTCGGGCCGGGTGTCCAGCGCCGCCATGCCGGTCTCGGCCAGCGGCGACACGGCGTTGACCCGGATGCCGGCGGACGCGCAGTCCCGCGCCCAGCCGGCGGTCATCGCGGCCACCGCCCCCTTCGTGGCGCCGTAGGCGCTCATGCCGGGGAGGCCGAACCGGGCGCCGGACACGACCGTGACGATCGACCCGCCGCCGCCCCGCCGGACCATCGCCCGCATGGCGTGCACCGCCGCGAACTGCACGCCGAGCACGTTCACCTCGGTGATGCGCCGCAGCCGTGCCTCGTCCTCCTCCCACGGCGGGCCGTGGTGGGTGATCCCGGCGTTGGCGACAAGGCCGTCGAGCCGGCCGAACTCCAGCTCCGCCGTCCCGGCCAGCCGGGCCGCCACCTCCCACGACCCGGCGGAACCCGGTTCGGCCACCGCGTGCCCGCCGGCGGCGGCGATCTCCTCGGCCACGGCGTGCGCGGCGGCCCCGTCCACGTCGTTGACCACGACGGCGGCGCCGTGGGCGGCGCAGGCGAGCGCGTACGCGCGTCCCAGGCCCCGCCCGGCACCCGTCACGACGACACAACGCCCGTCCAGCAGGCCACCGCCCATCAGCCCGCCCCGCCCGTCAGCCCGTCCCGTCCATCGAGCCCGGCCATCAGCCGGTCTCCGCGTCGAACAGCTTGACCACCGCGGCCTTGTTGATCTTGCCGGTCGGGTTGGTCGGCAGCGAACGGACCACCCGCAGCAGCTCCGGCTGCTTGTGCCGGGCCAGCCCCTGCCCGGTCACCGCGCGCCCGACCTCCTCCAGAGTCAGATCCACCCGATCGGAGACCACGGCCGCCCCGATCCGCTCCCCGAGCCGCCCACCGGGCACCGGGACGATCGCCACGGCCGCCACGTCGGGATGCCGCACGATGGCCTCCTCGATCTCCCTGGCCGAGAACTTCTCGCCGCCCCGGTTGATGACGTCCTTGAGCCGCCCGGTGATCCGCACCTGCCCGTCGGCGGCCAGCGAGCCGAGGTCCCCGGTACGGAACCACCCGTCAGGGGTGAACGCGTGCGCGTTCAGCTCCTCCCGCACGTACCCGAGCATCATCTCGGGGCCGCGCAGCAGCAGCTCGCCCACCTCGCCCGGCGCGACGTCCCGGCCCGAGGAGTCCACGGCGCGCAGCTCCACGCCCGGCGCGAGCCGGCCGTCGGTCTCCGCCCGGAACTCCATCGGGTCCAGCTCGTTGGGCAGCGTCGCGGTGGGCAGTTCAGTCATGCCCCACGCCCGGTACGCCGCGATGCCCAGCTCGCCGGCCTGCCGGATGAGGTCGGGCGGCACCGCCGCGCCGCCGCAGCAGTACTGGCGCAGCGGCGACCGGTCCCGCCCTTCGGCGGCGTACACGCCGAGCAGCTCACGCAGGAACGGCGTGGCGCCGGCCATGTACGTGGCGCCGGTCCGGTCGGCCAGCTCGGCGCACGCGGCCGGGTCCCACCGTTCCATCAGCACGGCGGTCGCCCCGACCCGGCAGGGGATCATGAAGCCCTGGAGGAGGCCGGTGATGTGCGTGATGGGGGAGGCCATCACCATGCGGTCGCGGAAGGTCAGGCCCCACTCGACGACGGTCGTGCGCAGCTCGTGCCGCAGCCCCGCCACGGAGTGCACCACGCCCTTGGGCTCGGACTCGGTGCCCGAGGTGAACAGCACCAGGCAGGGGTCCTCGGGGGCGGCGGGCTCGATCCCGGACGGCAGCGCCCCGGGGCCCTCGCCGTCCGCCGCCCGCCAGCCCGCCGACCGGCCGGTGGTGAGCAGCCGCGCGGCGGGTTCGTGCCCGAGGTCGCGCAGCGCCTCGTCGAACTCGTCCGGGTAGGCCCGCCGCCGGTCGTCGCCGTACGTGACGACGGCCGCCGGCCGGATCTGGTCCAGTACGGCGCGCAGCTCGCGCGGGCCGTACAGCGGCACGATCGGGCTGCTGATCGCCCCGATCCGCCAGATCGCCGCCGCGACGGCGACGGCGTGCGGGCCGGTCGGCAGCAGCCAGCAGACCGCGTCACCCGGCCGGACCCCGCCGGCGAGCAGGGTGCGCGCGACCGCGGCGGACGTGGCGGCCAGCTCGGCGAAGCTCGTCTCGCCGCTCGCGGTGATGATCGCCGGCCGGTCCGGCCAGCGCGTCGCCCCGTGGTCCAGCAGGTCGCCGATGCGTTCCTCGGTGCGGAAGCCCCGGCGCCGCCAGGCGTCCGTGAGCTCGGGGGCGACCACCCGCGGCCTGCGCCTCCAGTCGGCGGCCCTCATGACGTCGTCCACTTCGGCTCGCGCTTGTCCAGGAAGGCGGCGGGGCCCTCGACGGCGTCCGGATGGTCCCGGTGCCGCCGGATCAGCTCCCAGCCGAGGTCCATGTGGGTGGCGACGAGCCGTTCCTCGAACGCGCGCAGCACCCGGCGGCTGAGCCGTACGGCCTCCGGCGAGTTCCGACCGACCAGCTCGGCCAGCTCCATCCCGCGGCCGGCCAGCGCGTCGGGCTCGACGACCTCGGAGACGAGACCGGCGCGCTCGGCCCGTTCGGCGGACAGCGACTCGTGCCGGCCGAGCAGGACGAGGCGGGTCAGCAGGTCCGGCCGCATCCGCAGCCGGAGCTGCAGCGGCTCCAGCGCGGACACCTGGCCGACGCTGACGTGCGGGTCCAGGAAGCGGGCCGATGTCGAGGCGATGCAGATGTCGGCGTCGGCCACGAAGTGCAGGCCGCCTCCCGCGCACACCCCGTTCACCGCGACGATGACGGGGATCCCGAGGCGCGGTCCGGGCAGGAAGTCGAGCTCCTCGGCCGCGGTGTCGCCCACCTGCACCCTCGGCACCGAGAGCATGGACACGTCGGCCCCGGCGCAGAACGCCTTGCCCGCGCCGGTGAGCAGCACCGCGCGCAGCTCAGGCGCCCCGGCGGCGGCCCGCCACAGGCCGGCCAGCGCGTCCATGAGCTCGTCGTCGAGGGCGTTGGCGGACTCCGGGCGGTTGAGTGTCACGACCAGTGTCCCGCCGACGACGGTGCTGAGCAGCACCCCGTCGGCACGTTCCAGGTCTGCTCCGCCGCTCTTGCTCGACACGGGCGCCTCCCCACGGGCGCCGGGACGCCCCTCCTTGACTGTCATCCAAATCATATATACGTTTCGCGCCATGGTGAAGAGAGACGACACATCCCGCTCCGGAACCGGGTCCCCCCATGCATGAGTTTCTCCAGACGGTGCTCGTGCCGGGTCTGGCGGACGGCGCGATCTACGGGTTGGTCGCGGTCGGCTTCGCCACGCTGTTCACGACGACCGGCGTCATCAACTTCGCCCACGGGCAGATGGTGATGCTCATGTCCATGTCGGTGCTGGTGGCGGTGGGCGCCGGCCTGCCGGTCTGGCTCGCGTACGTGGCCGCGCTCGCCGTGATGGTGGTGGTGGCGCTGACCGTCGAGTGGACCGCGGTGCGGCCGTTCGTGCAGTCGGGCCAGTCCGCCTCCTGGCTGCTGTCCACCCTCGCGGTCAGCGTGGTCCTGGCCGAGCTGCTGGCCGTCCCCTACAGCGGGGAGTCCCGCAACTTCACGTACGGCGTCAGCAAGCACCGCTTCGACCTGGCCGGACTGGCGGTCTCGCCCGCCGAGCTGACCGCGGTCGCAGCGCTGTTCGGCGTCGCCGGGCTGCTCCTCCTGTTCTACCGGCGCACCCGCGTCGGGCTGGAGCTGCGCGCGATCGCCGACGACCTCGACGGCGCGGAGGCGATCGGCATCTCCCGCGCCCGCGCCTCGCAGATCGCCACGGTGCTGTCCGCGCTGGTCGCCGCGGTGACCGGGGTGCTGGTGGCCTCCACCCAGCTCGTCACCCCGTCGCTCGGGATGTCGTACACCTTCTACGGGTTCGTCGCCACCGCCATCGGCGGCATGGGCAGCATCGGCGGCGCCGTCGTCGGCGGCCTGGTCATCGGCGTGGTCAGCCAGTTCGCCGGGGTCCACGTCGGCAGCCTCACGGTGAACCTGACGGTGTTCCTGCTGCTGGCCCTGGTCTACGTGGTGCGCCCGCACGGCCTGTTCGGCGCGGCGCCGGTGCGGGCGGTGTGATGTCGTACCTGCTCTCCGACCTGTCCCGGTCCCTGCGCGCCGCCGCGGCCCGCGGCCGTGACGCCACCCCCGCGCCCGTCCGCCGGGTGCTCGCCAGGCCCGTCGCGCACGGCGCGGCGATGCTGGTCGTCGCGACGGCGCTGCTCGCCCTTTGGGGCCCGCTCTCCTACAACGGCTACGTCCTGCAACTGGTGTGCCTGTACGCGGTCGCCACGCTGGGACTCAACATCACCACCGGCTACGCCGGCGCGCTGTCGCTCGGGCAGGGCGCGTCGTTCGCCATCGGCGCCTACGTCACCGCCGTCCTGGTGGTCTCGCACGGCTGGCCGATCTGGGCGGCGCTGCCGGTCGCCGCGCTCGCCGGGCTCGCCGCCGGGGCGCTGGCCGGGTTCCCGGCCGGCCGCCTCGGCGCGATCGGCCTGGCCATGATGTCGCTCGGCCTGATGCTCGTCGTCAACGACATGCTCATCCAGTTCCAGTCGGTGACCGGCGGCAACAACGGCCTGTCCGGCATCGACGCCCGGCTCTGGTTCGGCGGCGAGCCGGTCTCGACCCCGTGGGTCGTGGCGATCGTGATCGTCGTCGTGGCGAGCGTCAGCTACTGGCTGCACGCCCGCTACCGGACGTCCCGTCTCGGCCGGGCCACCGTCGCGGTCCGCGACGAGCCGATCGGCGCGTCCGCGCTCGGCGTCTCCGGCTACCTCACCAAGGTCGTCGCCTTCGCCGCCGGCTCCGCGCTCGGCGCGCTCAGCGGAGGACTGTTCTCCTACCTGTCCGCCTACATCTCGCCGGACGCCTTCTCCTCCAACCTGTCCATCCTGTTCCTGGTCATGGTGGTGCTCGGCGGCAGCGGCTCCCGGCTCGGCCCGGTCGTCGGCGCGGTGCTGCTCGTGCTGATCCCGCTGCGCCTCGACGAGTACCCGCACCTCAACAACCTGCTGTACGGCGCGCTGCTCATCGTGCTCATGCGGCTGCGTCCGCGCGGCCTGTTCAGCCGTACCGCGGCGCCGGCCCCCCAGGCGCTGCGCGACCTGGCCGCCACCCCGGAGGTGGAGGTGCCCGAACGCGCGCCGGGCGAGCCGATCCTGCGGGTCACCGACCTGCGGCGCAGCTTCGGCGGCGTGGACGCGCTCGGCGGGGTGTCGATGGAGCTGCGGCGCGGCGAGATCGTCGGCCTCATCGGGCCGAACGGGTCGGGCAAGACGACGCTGCTCAACGTCGTGTCCGGCCACTACCCGCCGACCGCCGGCCGCATCACCCTGCACGGGACCGACCTCGGCGGCCTCGGTGCCGCCGCCGTCGCCAGGCGCGGCGTGTCCCGTACGTTCCAGACCCCGAAGACGTTCCCCGGCATGAGCATCGAGGAGCACCTCGCGCTCCCGGCCGTCCACGGGGAACGTGACCAGGCCATGCGGGACGCCTGCCGGCGCGGCGCGCTCACCCTGCTGGAGCTCGGCGGCCTCGACCCGCACGACCCGGCCGCCGGCATGCGGGAGAGCAGGGAGATGAGCCACGGCCGGCTCCGCTTCCTGGAGGCCGCCATGGCACTCGGCACCTGTCCGGAGGTCCTCCTCCTGGACGAGCCCGCGGCCGGGCTGTCGGCCACGGAGATCGAAGGATTCGAGCGCGTCGTCAGTGACGTCGCCGCAGCGGGAGTGGCCGTCGTGATCGTCGAACACCATCTGGACATGATCAGCCGCCTGGTCGACCGGGTCGTCGTCCTCGACCTCGGCAAGGTGCTGTGGGAGGGCGACCCCGGGGACCTGCACGACGTGGACAGCGTCCGCGCGGCGTACATGGGGGTCGCGTGAACGGCGGCCGGCTCAAGGTGGACGCGCTCAGCGTCCGGTACGGCGGCGTCACCGCCGTCGAGGACCTGTCACTCACCGTCGAGCCCGGCACCTGCCTGGCCCTGCTGGGCGCCAACGGCGCGGGGAAGACCTCCACGCTGCGCGGCATCGGCGGGCTGGAGTCCGCCGCCGGCGGGGTCTGGCTGGACGACCTGCGCCTCGACAACCTCCCGGCGAGCAGGCGGGCCAGGGCCGGGCTCGGCCACGTGCTGGAGGGCCGGCACGTGTTCAAGAGCCTGTCCGTCGCCGAGAACCTCCGGGTCGCCGCCGCCCGCGCCGCCCGCAGGCCCGAGCTGGACCCGCTCGACCTGCTGCCCGAGCTGCGCCCGATGGAGCGGCGCCTCGCGGGCGGCCTGTCCGGCGGCCAGCAGCAGATGCTCGCCATCGCCCGCGCGGTGGCCGGCGCGCCCCGCGTGATCATGCTGGACGAGCCCACGAACGGCCTGTCGCCCAAGCTGGTCGGCCGGACCATCGAGATCCTCGCCGGCCTGCGGGACGCCGGGTTCGCCGTCCTGCTGGTCGAGCAGCGGGTCGAGGTCGCGCAGAAGCTGGAGGCCGACGTCGTGGTGCTGCGGCACGGGCACGTCGCGCACCGGGTGCGCGGCACCGACCCGGACCTGCCCGACCTGCTGCAGGCCGCCTACCTCTCCTGACCCACCCCACGAAATCCCCCCAGGAAGGACACCCCCATGAGGAAACGTGCCACAACGGGCACAGCCGTGGTGTGCGCGGCGCTGCTCGCGCTCGCCGCGTGCGGCGACGGCGGATCCTCCGGCGACACCGCCGAAGGCACCACCATCAAGATCGGTTTCGTCGGGGCGCTCACCGGCCCGCTCTCCCCGAGCGGCCAGAACTCGCTGGCCGGGCTCAAGGCCGGCGCCGAGTACGTCGAGCAGCACAACCCCGGCACGAAGATCGTGATCGAGCAGCGCGACACCAAGGGCGAGCCGACCGCGGCCGTCGCCGCCACCCGGGCGCTCGCCCAGGACGGCGTGTCCGCGCTCTACTTCACCACCGAGGCGTTCCCGCCCGTCCAGGACGTGCTCAACCAGGTCAAGGTACCCGGCGACACCGCCGGCGGCATCGGCTCGATCGCCGCTGACGTCGGCGACTCCAAGCGGTACAAGTACGCCTTCAGCACCGGCGCCGGCACCTCGGGCGAGACCTCGATCACGCCGCTGCTGGCGTACGCGGCCTCGGCCGGCAAGACGGTCGCCGTGCTCGACGACTCCTCGGCCTTCGGCACCTCGCAGACCAAGGACACGCTCGCCATCGCGCAGAGCCAGTTCCCCGACGTCAAGATCGTGCACGAGAGCTTCCCGAACACCGCCTCCGACGTCACCGCGCAGCTCAACAAGCTGAAGGCCGCGGGCGCCGAGTCGCTCATCGTCTGGTCGTACGGCGCCCCGCTGGTCGCCACCATGTCCAGCCTGAACAAGATCGGCTGGAACCCGCAGATGTCCGCCGTGCTCGGCATCGGCGACCCGGCCACCACCGAGCTCATCCCTGAGGGCATGAAGAAGACCCTCGCCGCCGGGCCCATCGCCAAGACGTTCCTGTCGTCCTCGACCGGCGACGCCTCGATCACGGCCGACTTCGTCAAGCTCTACCTCAAGGCCAAGGGCAAGACCGAGTTCAACGCCCTCGACTCGGTGGGCGCGGTCTCCTTCGACTGGGCGCTGCTGGTGACCCAGGCGTCGCAGCAGGCCAAGTCCACCGAGCCCGACGCGATCAAGAAGGCGCTCGTCTCCGGGGGGACCTTCAAGGGCGCCAACGGCACGTACACCTTCGGCCCCGACAAGCGCATCGGAATCGATGCCGACCAGCTCGGCGTCTTCGTACCCGCTCAGCCGTGCCCGGACGGCAAGTGTGTCGAAGCCGCCGTGAGTGCGGGGGAGTAATGCCCGAGGAGACCTCAGTGGATCTCCGGCTGGGAACGCGGGCGGACGCGTTGCGCGTCCGCCTGCGGGCCCTGCTGGCGGAGCTCCTCCCCGACGACTGGACGACGTCGTTCTCGCCGGACCCGGCGGTCCAGTCGGTGGTGACCAGGGTCGTCGAGCGTCTCGCCGAGGAGCAGCTCCTCACGCTCAGCTGGCCCGAGGAGTACGGGGGCGCCGGCACCGACATCTGGCAGCAGGCCGTCCTGCGGGAGGAGATGTGGGCGCACTTCGAGCCCCGCGGACCGCAGTACATGGGCCTGAACTGGGTCGGACCGGTGATCATGGAGGTCGGCACGCCGGAGCAGAAGGCGCTGCACCTGCCCGCCATCTCCTCCGGCCAGGCCGTGTGGTGCCAGGGGTTCAGCGAACCCGGCGCCGGCTCCGACCTCGCCTCGCTGCAGCTCGGCGCCGAGCTCCACGACGGCGAATGGGTGCTGAACGGCCAGAAGATCTGGACCTCGTACGCGGGACTCGCGCAGTGGTGCTTCCTCGCCGCCCGTACCGGCAGAGGAGCGGCCAAGCACGACGGCATCACCATCTTCCTGGTGCCGATGGACTCGCCCGGCATCCGGGTCGTACCGATCGAGTCGATCATGGGGGAACAGCACCTCAACGAGGTGTTCTTCGACGACGTACGCATCGGCCCCGAAGCGGTGCTCGGCGAGGTCGGCCGAGGCTGGGACGTCATCCGGCGGGTCATGAAGCACGAGCGGATCGGCATCTCCCGCTACGCCCGCGACGAGCGGGTGCTCGCCGCGCTGGCCGGCCACCCGTCCCTGGCCGAACCCGCCGCCCTGCACGAGTACGCCCGCGCCCTGGTGCACGCCCGGGTGGCCAGGCTGCTCAACTACCGCGCCGTCGCCCTGAACGACGCCGGCCGGCTCACCGACAGGGAGGCCTCCATCGCGCGGCTGGCCTCCATCCAACTCGACCAGGAGGTGGCCGCGCTGGCTCTCGACCTCTCCGGCGCCGACGCCCTCGTCCCCGACCCGTCGGCCGGCCTGCTCGGCCACGTCGAGGACGTCTTCCGGTACGCCCGCTCCGCGACCATCGCCTCCGGCACCATCGAGGTGCAGCGCATGCTCGTCGCCCGCTCCTCGATCGAGGGGGACCGGCGTGCGTCGTGACTGGCCGCAGGCGGCCGTCGCCTACGAGGAGAGCGTGACCAGGGCCTTCGACGCGCTCGGCGGGGTGGACCTCGCGCGCGCCGCCGAGGCGGACCGGACCCGGCGCGAGGCGCTCGCCGCGCCCGCCCTGGACCGGCTCGACCTGCGCGGCCTCGACCCGTGGGGCGAGGAGGACGAGTCGGCCGCCGTCATGCTGGCGGTCCGGGCGGCCGGCGCCGTCGTGCTGCCCTGGCCGCTCGCACACGAGCTGGCCGTGCCCGCCGACCTGCGCGGCGACGTCGGCGGCGTCCACCTGACCTCGGGGGACGTCGAACGGCTCGACCACGCCGACCTGCTGCGCGACGCCGTCGCCGTCGACCTGGACCGGGGCGTCGCCCGCCGGGTCACGGCCGGAGCGCCGCGCCCGGCGCCGCTGGACCCGTTCGCGTCCGGCGTCGTCCTCGGCCCCGAGGTGCCGGGCGTGGACGCGGCCCGGGTCACGGCGATGCGCATGCTGCTCGACGCCTTCTGGGTCACCGGCGCGCTCGCCACCGCCGCCGACCTGGCGGTGACGCACGCGCGGGACCGGCAGCAGTTCGGCAAGCCGATCGGCAAGTTCGGCGAGATCCGGTGGCGCGTCGCGGACCTGTCCCTCGCGCTCGACGGGCTGGAGGAGCTGGCGCTGCACGCGTGGTGGCTCGTCCGCAGGGGCGAGGCGCGCTCGGCCGACCTGCTGGCGCTGCGGGTGCAGATGATCGAGGCGGCGAACACGGTGCTGGCCAACGGGCACCAGGTGATGGGCGCCATGGGCCTGTGCGAGGAGCACGACCTCACCGTGATCGACCGCCACCTGCAGAGCGTGCTGCACCGGCCGGCCGGGCGGATCGCCTCGACCGGGCTGCTGGCGCGGGCCGTCGCGGCGGAGGGGTTCGACGGCGTCTACCCGGTGGCCGCCTGGCGGTAGCGCGAAGGCCGGTCAGGTCCAGGACCTGACCGGCCTTTTTTGTGCTCCTCGGTCTCAGTCGCGGGCGTCCATGCGCGGGTTGCCGTACTCGTCCAGCACCTGGACGGGCGGGGCGTCGTCGGAGGCGACGTACAGTTGCGACGCCTCCAGGTGCGCCCGCATGAGCTTGCCGGCCAGCGCCACGTCCCCCGCCCCGATGGCCTTCTCGATGGCGCCGTGCGCGCGCAGCACCGCGTGCCGCCGGTCCACCGGTGGGTAGCTCGCCTCGTCGGACGCCCGGCGGGCCCATCCCCGCTCCTGTACGCTCCAGACGCTCTCCAGCATCCCGACGACCACCCGCAGCGTCTCGTTGCCGGCCGCGTCCACCAGCCCTTCGTGGAACCTGACCGACGCCCCGGTGAACGCCGGCCCGTCCTCCACGACCTGCGCGGCCTCCTCGTTGAGCTGCCGCAGCCGTACGGCGACCGCCTCGTGGTCGTCGCGGCCCGCCGCGTGCTCAGCGCACAGCGGCTCCAGCAGGTTGCGGGCCGCCGCCAGGTCCCGCATGGGGGTGGCGCGCGCGTGCAGCAGCAGCCCCATGTGGTAGGCGGCCGACCCGGGGGCCGGGGCCTTGATGACGGTGCCGCCGCGCTTGCCGCGCCGGACCACCACCAGCCCTTCCGTCTCCAGGATGCGGAACGCCTCGCGCAGGCTCGGCCGGCTGACCGGGTACTCCTGGAGCAGCACCGGCTCCGTGGGCAGCTCCGCCCCGTCGGCGAGATCACCTTCCAGGATGCGCAGCCTGAGCTGCGCCGCCAGGGCCTCGGCCACCCGCGGTGTCCGCAAAGGCATGCGGCGGGGGCGTGGTGGGATCTCGGACTCGGTCATCAGAGTGTTTCACCGCCGTCGATGAAGATGGTCTGGCCGGTGATGAACGAAGCGAGGTCCCCCGACAGATGGACGGCCAGCGCCCCCAGCTCCCTGGGATCGCCGGTGCGCCGCATCGGGATGCGCTCCTTCAGCCAGGCCTGACCTTCTGGACTGTCGTGAAGAGCCTGCGTCATGCTGGTGCGGAAATGCCCCGGAGCGATGGTGTTGACGGTGACGCCGAAGGCCGCCCACTCCTTGGCCAGCGCCCGGGTGAGCTGGGCGATGGCACCCTTGGCGACCTGGTAGCTCACCGTCAGGTTGGCCGACCGGGCGACGCTGCTCGACGCGATGTTGATCACCCGGCCGCGCCTCCGCTCCAGCATCCCCGGCACAAATGATCTCACGAGGTGGAGCGATCCGCGGACGTGCGTGTCCAGCACCGAGTCCCACTCCTCGTCGGTCATGGCGACACCGGCCGGCCCCGAGCCCGGCTGCCCCACCTTCTCCCCGGCCGCCTCGTCCACGGGCAGCGGGACGACCGGCCGCTTCACCAGGTTGCCGGCGTTGTTGACCAGGATGTCGACGCCGCCCACCTCGGCCAGCACGGCGTCGCGCAGCCGGTCGAGGTCGGCGGGACTGCGGATGTCGGCGGGGAAGGCGTACGCCTGGCCGCCCGCGGCCTTGATCTCCGCCGCGAGGCTCTCCAGCTCCTCCGCGTTGCGGGAGACGCCGCACACCACGGCGCCCGCCCCGGCGAGCGCGGTGGAGATCGCCCGGCCGAGTCCGCGTCCGGCTCCGGACACGACGGCTGTCCGGCCCAGCAGGGGGTGGGTCTCTGTCATGGCGTGCCTTTCGGTAGTCCGAGCGTACGCTCCGCGATGATGTTGCGTTGGATTTCCGACGTGCCGCCGTAGATGGTGGCCGCCAGCGATTCGAGCCGCTCGTCGAAGAGCGCGGGATCGTCGAACGCCCGCGCCCCGGCGCTCTCCAGCGACAGCAGGGCCGCGCGCTGCACCGACTCCGAGCCGAGCAGCTTGAGAATCGACGACGCGGGGGACGGCAGGCCCGCCCACCGCTGGGCGGCGGTCCGCAGCCCGGTCAGCCGCACCCCCTCCGCGTCCGCCAGCGACCGGCCCAGCCGGACGAGCTGGTGCTCCGACAGCTCCGGCGCCGTCAGCGTCGGCTCCAGCGCGCGGGTGGTCTCCAGCCAGGTGTTGATCCAGATCATGTCCCGCTCGTGTTCGAGGCTGGACATGGCCACGCCCCAGCCGCCGTGCAGCGGGCCCAGCAGCGCCTCCTCCGGCACCTTCACCTCGTCGAGGAAGACCTCGCAGAAGGACTCGACCGCCGGCCCGGCGGTGCGGATCGGCCGCACCTCCACCCCGGGACTGCGCAGGTCGAGGATCAGGCAGGAGATGCCGCGGTGCGGCCTCGCCTCCGGGTCGGTGCGGACGTACAGCGCGCACCACCGGGCCTCGTCCGCCTGCGTCGTCCACACCTTCTGACCGCTCACGGTGAACACCCCGTCGGCGAGCGTCGCCGTCGTCCGCAGCGCGGCCAGGTCGGACCCGGCGCCGGGCTCCGACATGCCGAGCGCCCACCACTCGTCCCCGCGCGTGGCCGGCCGCAGCAGCCGCGCCCGCTGGGCGGCGGTGCCGTACGATCTGATGGCCGGCGCCGCGACCCCGGCGCCCTGGATGTTCATCAGCCGCGGCACCCGGCGGCGCGCGCCCGCGAGCTTGACGGCCAGCGCGTCGGGAACGCTCAGACCGCGCCCGCCCTCGCCCGGCCCCCACTCGGGGACCAGCCAGCCCGCGTCGAACGCGGCGGCCTGGTACTCGGTGCGCAGCTTCACGTCGCGGCGATAGTGCCGGTAGTTCTCGGCGTAGTCCGCGGGCAGGAAGCCGTCGAGGAACGCCTCGAACTCGGAGGTCACATCCGTCATCGGGAGATCCGCCTTTCGATCCGCGCCGCCGCCAGGTAAAGGGCGTCCGGCTCCCCGAGCAGGCAGGCCGTCTGGTGGGCGCGCCGCAGGAACAGGTGACAGTCCGCCTCGAACGTGACCCCCATGGCGCCCATGAGCTGGGTGAACAGCGACGTGACCCGCACGGCCGTCTCGGCCGCGACCGCGTTGGCCAGCAGACAGTCCCGGGGGTCCAGGCTCAGGGCCGCGCCGTAGACGAGGCTCCGGGCCCGCTCGACCGCCGTGTAGGCGTCCGCGAGCTGGTGCTTGACCCCCTGGAAGGCACCGATGGCCCGCCCGAACTGCCTGCGCTGGAGCACATGCTCGACGGCCCCGTCCAGGGCGCCCGCGGCGGTCCCGACGAGGTCGGCCGCGACACAGACCCGAGCCCCCGCCAGCACCCGCTCCAGATCACCGAACGCCAACTCCCGCCATTCGGCGGCGGCCACGCCCGTCTTGTGCCCGAGCCGGAACGCCGGAAGCGGCCGTGAGGGATCGACCAGAGTGTCCTGCTCGACCGCCTCAACCCCCTCACCCTCCGGATCCACCACGACGACCCACACCTGCTCCGGGCCTTGCACGACCAGGGTGAACGCGGCGGCACCATGACCGCCCAGAACGTGCACCCGCTCGACCCGGCACCGGCCGCCCTCGTCGACCACCCCTTCGGCGATCCCGAAGCCCGCGGGCGCCCGCCGGAACTCCTCCCGATGCACCCCGGCCGCGACCTGCGTACGGAACGCGAGCGCCGATGCCAGCAGGGGAGCGGTCAGCAGGGCGCGCCCGGCTTCTTCAAGCATGACCACCAGGTCGATCATCCGGCCGATCCCGCCGAGCTCCTCGGGTATCCCGATGTCGACGTAACCGCCCTCCGCGACCGTCTCCCACCCGCCCGCCACACCGCCGTCGAGTGCGGCCCGCATGACCGCCGGGCCGCGCAGCGATCGGAACTGGGCGCGGGCGGTGTCGGCGAGGGCGAGGCTGTCCTCGTCCGGGGCTAGAAGCTGCCAGTCCGTCATCTTTGTCCGGTTTCTCCTCGCTGGAGTGGGATCGCCGTCAAGGCAGATCGTACCGGATTTTCGCCTTTACCTGCATATGATTTAGATGTTAAACGAACCTTGTGGCCGCCCCTCAGTCGTCGTAACTTAATGTGCCTGCAAAGGCACTGCTTGCTTACATCGTGAACGGGACGGCATGAAGGCCAACGAAACCACCCTTCGCAAGCTCATCCAGGGCGACCAGCAGTTACTGGTCCCTCTCTACCAGCGCCAATACACCTGGGAACGCCCCCAGCTCACTCAGCTGTGGACGGACATCACCGCCCAGGTCGACGTGCTGGCCGAGCAGCGGCAAGACGCCCCCAGCCACTTCATGGGATCGGTCGTCCTCGCACCCGGCCCGGAGCTGGCGCCGAGCCGCTCCCAGTGGATCATCGTGGACGGCCAGCAGCGTCTCACCACCCTGATGCTCGCCCTCTGCGCCATCAGAGATCACCTGGTCGCCGAGGAGCCCAGCGCACGCGAGCGGATCAACGAACTCCACCTGATCAACAAGTTTCAGCAAGGCGAGTTGCGCTACCGGCTCCTCCCAACACAGAGCGACCGAGCGGCATTCAAGGCGTGCGTGGACGGCACGTCGGACGGCAGGTCCGACAGCCTGGTCGGCAACGCCTACCAGTTCTTCCGCAGCATGCTGAAGGAGTTCGACGATCCGGCCGACCCGCATGACATCGCGCGGGTGGAGTCGGTGCTGCTGGACCGGCTCAATCTCGTGCAGATCCTGGTGGAGAAGGACGACAACGCGTTCCGCATCTTCGAGTCGATCAACAACACGGGCATGCGGCTCAGCCAGGTGGACCTCATCCGCAACTACGTCTTCATGTGCCTGCCCACCCGTGGTCAGCACGTCTATGACGAGTACTGGAAGCCGATCCAGGACCAGCTGGACGCCAAGGCCATGGAACAACTGATGTACCTGGTGCTGGTCCTGCGGGAGGGCGGCGAGGCCCAGTACAACGCCGTCTACCGGGGGCATCAGCAGCTGCTTTTGACACTGTCCGGCGACGAGAGCCAGGTCGAGGCGTACGTCCAGGACCTGCACCGTCGCGCGCGGCACCTCAGCCAGATCCTGTTCCCCTCCGAGGATCTGCCGTTCGCCGGACGGCTGCGCTTCCTCAAGGAATGGCAGGCGTCCACGGCCTACCCGCTGATCATGCGCCTGCTCGAACTGCGGGAGGACGACCACATCGGCGACGAGGAGGTGAGCGAGGCGCTGACGTACGTCGAGAGCTTCCTCGTACGCCGCCTGATCGCGGGGGTGACGACGGGCAACCTCAACCGGATCTTCCAACGGCTCGCCGTCCAGCTGGTCGCCGAGGAGGACGTGCCGCAGGCGGTACGCACCGCGCTGTCGCCGGCCAGGCTCTACTGGCCTTCGGACGCGCAGCTGCGGGAGGAGATCCGCAGCCGCGCCTTCTACTGGCAAGGCCGTACGGTGCAGCAGAAGCTCATCCTGCGGCGCATCGAGGAGTCGCTGGGCAGCAAGGAGCGGGTGGACCTGGCCGACAAGCGCATCACCATCGAGCAACGTCCTGCCGCAGTCCATGACCGCCGACTGGCTGAGCGAGCTCTCCCACGGGGGAGACGACGCCGATCTCCTGCATCGGCAGCTCGTGCACACGCTGGGCAATCTCACGCTCAGCGGCTACAACTCGGAGCTGAGCAACAACTCCTTCGCCGCCAAGCGCCATCAGTTGGGTCAGAGCGGACTGGTCATGAACCGGGAGATCGCCGCCTGCGAGCGCTGGGGCAAGGCCGAGATCCTGGCCCGCGCCGACCGGATCGCCGACCGCGCGATCGCCATCTGGCCGGGGCCCGAGGAATCCGGCCGCGGGAGCGCGGCCTCCCGCGACTGGACGCTGTTGCACAGCGCCGTGGCGGCCCTGCCCGCCGCCACCTGGACCTCGTACTCGGATGTCGCCGAGCTGATCGGCTCGCATCCGGTGCCCGTCGGCGTCCATCTGGCGACTGTCCCCGTGCTCAACGCGCACCGGGTCCTCAGCAGGTCCGGGCAGGTCTCCGAGAGTTTCCGCTGGACCGACCCTGACGACGACCGGGACGTCCACGAGGTGCTGCGCGCGGAAGGCATCGTTTTCGACGACGCGGGACGCGCCTCCGCGGACCAGCACATCACCGCCCGCGAAATCGCCGAACTCCTCGGCCTGCCCATCGCCGCGGATCTGGCCGAAACAGAGGCCGCGGGAGATGGATCCCTGTCGCCGCAAGCGCTGACGACGCTGGAAGAGCGCTTCCTGCACCAGCTCAACGAGGCCAGCGGCCCGCAGGCGGCCGGCGCGGTACAGCGGCTGCTGGAGCACTGGCGCTCACGAGGCGGCGAACTCCAGTACGGCACGTCCGCGAACGCCTCCTGCGCGCCGATCATCAAGGTCGGCAGGCAGACCATGTACGTCATCCGCTTCTACGCCAAGACCGCCGAGATCCCCTTCAGTGTGCTGCGCAAACGCAAGCCGTTCGACGACCCGGCGCTGCGCGAGGAGCTCCGGCAGCGGCTCAACGACGCACCCGGCGTGGACATCCCCGTCGCCAAACTGGAGTTGTATCCCTCCATCAAGAACACCCAGTTGGCGAACATCGCCGTGTTCGACGTCGTCGTCGCGGCGCTCGACTGGTTCATGGCGACGGTGACCGCGTCGGACGAGCAGGAGGGGTGACCGGCTGATCGAGACTCGGACACCCCTCACACGCGCAGGACGGTGACCTGGCGGCCGGAAGGGGTGGTCGCCTGCTCGAAGCGGCCGCGTTCCTGCCAGGGGGCGGCTTCGGGGCGGCGGTCGAAGATGACCAGGACGCCGGTGGGCAGGGTCAGCCGGTCGAGGTAGCGGTCGAGCTGAGCCAGACCCTCGGGCTTCGGGTCGTCCGCGCCCGGTCGCCACACCATCAGTTCCATGGCTTCGCGTTGCATCAGCCGTTGGCCATCGGGGCCGCTGTACGGCCAGCGAACGAACACGTCCAGGCGTTTGGTGCCGGCGGCGTACTCGCGGTCGAGGTAGCCGCCGCCGTTGACCAGGCGGTGCAGGAAGGCCATGAGGATGATCTGGCAGGCGGCTTCGTGGTAGCCCTCCTGCTGGATGAGGACTTCGCCGTGTTCGCGCCAGAAGACGACGAACTCCTGCAGCAGGCGCGGCAGGTCGAACCGGCCGTCGGGGAGCACGAAGCTGCGGGGGTCGGCATGGACGTTCTGCTCGGTCAGATCGCCCAGCACGCGCAGGATGACCTCCCGGTAGATCGGGTTGGCGACCTGCGGTGGAGGTTTCTGCGTGATCAGCCCGAGGTCGCGGGCGTAGGACAGGTCGTCGGAGTTGGTGCGCTCGGTGTAGGAGCCGCCGGCCACGATCGGTTCCATCACCCGCTTGACCCGGGGCTCGTAGAGCCGGGCTGCCAGGGAGTCCAGGTGGGTGGCGCGCGCCCGGATCAGTCGCTCTTTCGCGTCCTCCACCTGCCCGTCGCCGATCGTCCCTGTCACCCCCATCTTGAAGGTGATCTCATGGGCGAGGGCGTTGACCAGCCAGGGTTGTCCCTGGGTCAGCTCGAAGGCACGGTCCACCGCGTCCTTGGTGAACTCCTGGCCGGTCGCCCGGGTGTGCTGGTCGTACAGCCCGGCGATCTGCTCAGCGGTGAAGTCGCCCAGGCGCAGTGAGTCGGCGAGGATGTTGAACGGGCTTGCCGCGTTGAACCGGTCGGGAGCGCCGCCGGAGGCGACCTTGTGGTCGCGCAGGTCGCGCAGCCCGCACAGGACCATCGACGCGGGGAACGGATAGCCCTTCGATCGCTTGTTGTGCCCGTCGCGGAGCTGGCTGAGGATGCTGACCATGCTGTTGCCCTGCAGGGCGTCGATCTCGTCGAGGAACAGCACCACCCGGCGCGGGCAGCGGCGGCACCACTCACGCAGCGCCGCACCGAACCGGCTGCCCGGCGTGACCTGCGGCGGGGAATCCGGTGGCAGCAGTTCCTCCGGCCATCCTGACAGCGTGGCGGCCTCGCGGAGGGAGTCAAGCAGAAGCGACTCCGCCCAGGCGACGTCGTCGCCGGCCGACTTGGCACGCTCGCAGGAGAACGACAGGGCGGCGATGTCGCCCTCGGCGGTCAGCTCGGAGGCCAGGGCGTCCAGGACGGTCGTCTTGCCGGTCTGCCGGGGCGCGTGCAGCACGAAGTAGCGATCCATCTCGATGAGCGTCCGTGCCTCGGGAAGCCGTGGTGTGGGGGGCAGCATGTAGTGGATCCGCGGGTCGCATGGGCCGGTGGTGTTGAAGTACTTCGCGGAGGGTAGTGGCACGATCACATTTTGCCATCTCCTCGGAGCTCGCGTCCGGTCAGCAGGAACCACACCTTTCCGTGGTTCTCGTCGTGTTCCGATCCCCAAGAGTCGGCGAGCATGACCACCATCCACAGGCCGCGACCTGTGTCGTCGTCGAGGGTTGGAGCCTGTACTGCAGGTGCGCTGGTGGACGAGCCGGCGTCGGTCACCTCGACCTGGACGGCCGTACCGATGCGGGCGATCCGGACCGTCACCACGCCTGCGGGGGCTCGGCCGGAGTCGGAGTGGGTGATGGCGTTGGTGACGACTTCGCTGAGCAGGAGGAGCGCGTCGTCGAGCACGGGGCGCGGGGCGCCGGGAGACAGCAGGGAGCGTGCCCATTCGCGAGCTCTGAAAACGGATATCTCCGTCGCCGGGAATTGCTTGAGTGCCGTCATATGCGGTGCTTCCGGGAATGCCATTTCGGTGTCTTCATGGCGAAGGTGCCTTCTCATGCGTTCACCTCTGCGGCGATGACGGCGGCGGCATTGTCGGCGTGGGCCATCACCCACCTGTCGCGCCGCCACAGTCGTGCCCACCATGGCCGCCAGGTGAACACCCAGTCGCAGTATCGGCGGTTGGCGGTGATATGGAACTTGGCGCCGTTCTTGGTGCACATCTGCAGGGTCGGCGAGCCGGCCGCGGGCAGGACCAGCGAGATGTCGTACCCCAGGCCGCGCAGGTCCCATCCCAGCCGGGCCAGGTGACCGAACCTCTCGTGTTCTTCGCGTTCTCTCATGCTCCCGCCTTCCGGCGAATAGCGGTGCCGGGCTATTCGCGTACGTCCGGCTCAAGAAGGTGTGTGTTCAGCGTGCCTTCTTGATGTCATGGCGGGCACTGATTCCGCAGGCCAAGACAGTATGGCTGATGACAGCAGCCGGTCAGGTGTGGTTTAAAGGAGGCATCAACTCCGAGAGGATTTCCGTTTTCTCCAATAAAAGAGGAAATGTCATGGACGTTGTGCCGTCACTCAACCCGGATTCTCCGCGCGTACGCTTCGGTGCGGAGATGCGGCGGCTGCGCGAGGCAGCAGAGCTCTCCCAGGCCGCGGTGGCGGCTCGGCTCGGCTGTACGCAGACGCAGGTGAGCAGACTGGAGAAGGCGAACCGCACGCCGTCACGATCCGACGCCGAACGGCTGGACCTTCTCTTCGACACCTCCGGCGGTGTCTCGTTCACTCAACTCCATGAACGCATCGTCACGCAGCCGGGCAATCCGCCCTGGTTCAAGAGCTGGGCCGAGGAGATCGAGCCCACCCTTCGCGTCCTGCGCTCGTGGGATCCGCTGCTCATCCCCGGACTTCTCCAGACCGAGGCCTACGCCCGCCATATCTTCAGCCACGCGCCCGGCATCAAGCCCGAAGAAGTAGATGAACGGGTCGAAGCTCGCATGCGGCGGCAACGCATCCTCGAACGGGAGGAGCCGCCCCTGTTGCTGATGCTCGTCGACGAGGGTGTGCTGCACCGCAGGATCGGCGGTGCCGCGGTGATGCAGGAGCAGTTGGGTCATCTGCTGGAGATGGCCCAGGGGCCCGATGTCTTCTTGCAGGTCGTCGACCCGGAATGCGTGGCCGGGCTGGCGGGCGCCTTCATGATCGCCGAGCTTCCTGACAGCCAACCTGACGTGGTCAGTTCGGACTCGCCTGCGCAAGCGTTCATCACTACGGAGCGTGATATCGTGGCCTCGATTTGGCATCGCTATGAGGCGCTCAGGATGTGGGCATATCCTGAGCGAACGTCCCTCCAGAAGATCGAGGAAGCGAGGCGCGGGTGGACCTGAGTAACGCAGAGTGGCGGAAGTCGTCGCGCTCTTCTGACAACGGCGGCCAGTGCGTTGAGGTCGCGATGAACTTTCCTGAGCTGATTGCCGTCCGTGACAGTAAGGACCCGCATGGCCCCAAACTGCTCTTCACCCGCAACGAGTGGAAGGCATTCATCGGCGGCGTGAAGATGGGCGAATTCGACACACTCGCGGACTAAGGCCGCACAGCGCGGGGTGGTCGTATTCCGCTTGTCTTCGGCCACGGGCCTTGCATCAAGCCCGATCCGGCGGGGTGCGCGGTCTCAGGACGGTCGCGGGGGTCACCGCGACCGGGCATCCGGCTTCGGCCAGCGCGCTCTGCGTGACCGGCCCCAGGAGCAGGCGCGGACGTGACTCGTTCCCCCGGTTGCCGAGTACGAGCAGCGCGGCGTCCTCGGCCGCGGCGAGCAGCGCGCGCTGCGGGCGTTCCGGCACGAACTCGGTGATCACCGGCACGTCCGGGCGCCGGTCGGCCAGGCGGGTCACGACCTCGCGGAAGCGGTCCTCGGCTCCTCTGCGCAGCGCGTTCGAGTCCACGAAGGGCAGCGGATCCGGCCAGGACGACGATCCGCAGTCCGTCCAGCAGCACAGCGCCGTCACGGCGCCGAGGCGCAGCGCGGCCTCGTCCAGGGCGAACTCCAGGGCCGTGAGGCCGGCGGGCGAGCCGTCCAGGCCGACCACGATCCGGACGGCTCCGGCTCCGGCACCGGCTCCGGTTCCGGCTCCGGTTCCGGCATCGGCTCCGGTTCCGGCATCGGCTCCGGCATCGGCATCGGCGGCGGACGGCCGGAGTTCCGGGCGTACGACGACGACCGGGGTGACGCAGTGTGCGGGCACCTGGACGGCCGCCGACCCCACCCGCAGCTCGTCGAATCCGCCCTGCCCGCGCGATCCCAGCACCGTCAGCTCCGCCTCACGCCCCGCCTCCAGGAGGACGGCCGCGGGGGTGCCCCGTGCGAGGAGCCCCCGTGCGTCCACCTCGGGGGCGAGCTCGCGGGCGCGCCGCACGCCATCGTCCACGACCCCCTGGGCCACCTGCTCGATCTGCGCCATCATCTCGGCGGAGACGGGCTTGGTGGTGTACGGCCAGTGCAGGGCATGACAGACCAGCACGGGCGCCCTCCGCAGCCGCGCCTCCTCGACCGCCCAGTTCAGCGCGTGCCGGCTCGCGGCCGATTCGTCGTAGCCGACCAGGATGGGCCGGCCGGCCTGGCCGTCGTTCACTGCCGCCTCCAGGGAGAGGAACCATCCGGTCCTGCCCGTTCAGCCTTCCCCGGGGCCGGCGGCACGAGCCCCATGGGCAGGCAAAGGCTCGGCTCACGCGCTGGTACGGTGAAGTTGGAGCGCCGGGAAGTCTGGTCGGCAGGTGATCGACCCATACCCTGCCACGAGCGGAGACCCATGCCCGGCACCCCGACCCGTCACGCACCACGCCTGCTCCGCCGGAGCAGCTGGCCCGAGGCGCGCCGCATCGCCGACATCCTGCGCAAGGAGACCATCGGCGGCGCGCTGTTGCTGGCCGCCGCGCTGGCCGCGCTCATCTGGGCCAACTCGCCGTGGGCGCAGACCTACCAGGAGCTGCGCGCGGTCGAGATCGGGCCGGCCGCGCTGCACCTGCACCTCGACCTCGCCACCTGGGCCGCGGACGGCCTGCTGGCGATCTTCTTCTTCGTGGCGGGGCTGGAGCTGAAACGCGAGTTCGTCGCCGGGGACCTGCGCGACCCGTGGCGGGCCGCGGTGCCGGTGGCGGCGGCCTTCGGCGGGGTCGTCGTGCCCGCGCTGGCGTACCTGGCGGTCGCCGGTCCGGCCGGGGCGGGACAGGGGTGGGCGATCCCCACGGCCACCGACATCGCGTTCGCGCTGGCGGTGCTGGCGGTGATCGGCCGCTCCCTGCCGGACGCGCTGCGTACCTTCCTGCTGACCCTGGCCGTGGTGGACGACCTCATCGCCATCGTCGTCATCGCCGTCTTCTACACCTCGCACCTGGCGGTGCTGCCGCTGCTGGGCGCGCTGGTCCCGCTCACGGTGTTCGGCGTGCTGGTCCAGCGCGGAGTGCGGTCCTGGTGGCTGCTGCTGCCGCCGGCGCTCGCCACCTGGGGGCTGGTGCACGCCTCGGGCGTGCACGCCACCGTGGCCGGGGTGCTGCTGGCCCTGACCGTCCCCGTCCTGCGGCGGAAGAACGGGAACGCATCATCGGCCGCACCCGGGCACGAGGCCGGGCCGGCCGAGCGATTCGAGCACCGGCTCCGGCCGATCTCGGCGGGGATCGCCGTCCCCGTCTTCGCGTTCTTCTCCGCCGGGGTCGCGCTCGGCGGGCTGAGCGGCCTGGCCGGGACGCTGACCGAGCCGGTCGCGGCCGGGATCGCGGCCGGGCTGCTCCTCGGCAAACCGCTCGGCATCCTGGCCGCGACCTGGCTGGTGGCCCGCTTCACCCGCGCCACCCTGGCCGAGGGCCTGGCCTGGATCGACCTGGTGGGCCTGGCCGTCCTGTCCGGCATCGGATTCACCGTGTCCCTGCTGATCGGGGAGCTGGCGTTCGGCGCGGCCGGCGCGGAACAGGTCAAGGTGGCCGTGCTGGCCGGATCGCTCGCCGCTGCGCTCCTCGCGACGGTGATCCTGCGGCTGCGGGCCCGCGCCCACCGGCGCGTCCACGAGGCGGAGAACGCCGACTCCGACGCCGACGGCGTACCCGACGTCTACCAGGAGTCCTGAACTCACTTGGTCCAGACGGCCTGGGCGCCGCTGTGGCCGGCCAGCACGATGGCGACGGTGCCTCCCACCCCGCCGACCAGGGCCAGGAGCGCCAGGACGACGATCGCGCCGGCGTGCCACCGCGGGCGCGCGACGACCTCTTCCGAGGCCGCCGAGCGCCCGCGGTGCCCGATGAACCGGGTCGCCAGGGAGAGGCCCAGCGCGGCCAGCCAGAGCACGATGACGAACGGCAGCACCAGCTCGCCCTGCTCCTCGTGGACCTCGATGAGCTCGTTCTCCCCGACCGTGGCCGCCAGCGTCTCGCCGCTGCTGATCGCCAGCGGTACGGCGACCAGCGCGATGGTGGCGACGAACAGCACCGCCGGCCACAGCCGGCGGGCCGCCGCCGGCCAGAACGCCATCAAGATGGTGCCGAGCGCCGCGAGCGGCAGGCAGACGACGGCGGCGTGCACGACCAGCGGGTGCAAGGGCAGTCCGAAGAACATGTTCCGTTTCCTGTGGAATGGTCAGGACAGCTCGTCCAGCGCCTGCTGGAAGGCGCGGGCGTGTCCGGCCTCGTCCTGAGCGTCGTTCGAGAAGCGTGCGGCCGCCTGGCTGTCGCCCGCCTCCTCGGCGCGCTTGGCGAAGGTCGGATACATGGTCTGGGACTCGTACCGTTCGCCGGCGACGGCCTTGGTGAGGTTGGCGCGCGTGTCGCCGACCAGCCCGGCCAGCTTGGCCTCGCCGGCGAAGTGCTCGTGCAGCTCCACGTCGGCGGCGCCGCGGAAGAGCTTCCCCACGGCAGGGTTCTCGGCGTGCTCGGCGAACTCGTGGTACTTGGCGTACGCGAGCGCCTCGCCGTGCAGCGCCTTGTCCAGATCGGTCTTGGTGCGCTGCGCGCGCACCTCGGGCGGACCCTGCGGGACCTGCTCCGGCTCGGCCTCCGGCGGCTTCGGCATCGCGCCTCCGCCGGACTCGGCGGCACCGGACTCGACGGCGCGCAGCGCGGCCCCGAACGCCCGCGCGTGTTTGCCCTCGTCACGGGCGATCTCGGAGAAGCGTTTGGCCGCCCGGGTGTCGCCCCCGGCCTTGGCGTCCCGTGCGAAGCCGGGATACATGGTGCGGGACTCGTAGATCTCCCCGGCCTCCGCGGCACGCAGGTTCTCGGCGTCGCTCCGGACGAGGCCGCTCAGCTCGGCCGATTCCCTGAAGTGCTCGCCGTGCTCGACGTCGGCGGTGCGCTCGAACAGCCGGGCCACCGACGGCAGGTTCTCCCGCTCGGCCTGGGCCGCGTACAGACGGTAGGAGGCGTTGGCGAACGCCTCACCGCGCATCGACTGATCGAGGTCCTTCTGGGTCTGCGGGCTGGGCGGGTCCACCGGCGAGGCGGACGCGGCGCCCATGGGCGTGCTCAGTGCGAGGGTGGTGAAAGCGCCGGTGATGAGTGCGCGTGCGGACAAGGTGATCATCTCGACCTCCCCGGCCGGGTGTGGATACCTATGGCCGTAAGGAGAGGGCTTGCCGGGACCGGGTAGTCGATAACGGTCGATATGGCAAAACCGAGGGAAGGATGCGGGTCTGGGCGAGTGTCGGATCGGCGTTAGGGGGACGCATGAAGCGACGCCGTACGAGGACCGCGATGGCCGCCGGAGCACTCCTGGCCGCCGTCGCCGCAGGTCCCGGGGCCGCGGCGGCGGCCTGGGAGACTCCTTTGCCGTACCAGCCGACCTGCCCGGGAGCCGGGCAGATGTATCCGGTCACCAGCGAGTACGACTACCTGTCACGGATGGTGCCGCACCACGAGGACGCCATCACGGCGGCGCGCGAGTTGCGGCGTTCCGGGCGGCCAGAGATGCGGCAGCTCGGGCAGTCCATCGTCACGACGCAGACCGCCGAGGTCGGCGAGATGAAGGGCTGGCTGGAGCGGTGGTATCCGGGGAGCCCGGCGCCGAGCCCGCGCGGGACCACGATGCCCGACCTGTCGGGGCTCTCCGGGGATCAGCTCGACCAGACGTTCCTGCGCTCCATGATCCCGCACCACATGATGGCGGTCATGATGTCGCAGCAGCTCCTGATGCACGGTGAGGCGCAGCATGCCGAGGTCGCCGGCTTCGCCCGCAAGGTGCGCGACGACCAGCGGGCGGAGGTCCGGACGATGTGGCGCTACCTGACGCAGTGGTTCGGTGAGCAGAACCTGCCCTGCTTGCCGCGAGGACCCGGCATGCCCATGCCCGGCATGACGCCAGGGCCGCCAGGCCCTGTCCCAGGCTGAGGTTTGCGCGGTCACGGCTCCAGGGACGGAGGGACGGAGTCCGTGGGGCCGTTCGGCTGCTGCGTCGTGCCCGCCGCGTCGTAGATCTTCACCCACTTGACGGACGGGAACTGCTTGAGCGTCGGCCTGATCTCGTCGGCCACGGTGAACGCCGCTCCGCCGCCGGCGACCCGGCCCGTCAGGTGGACCCGGGCGACGCCGTCCTTGATGGTGAGCTTGCTGAAGCCGGTGGCGCCGGAGCTGACGAAACGCAGCCCTTGCGCCTTCTCCGCCTGCGTCGGGCCGGCGAACAGCCGCTGCAGCGCGCCGTACGCGGTGGCGGGCGCGGCGACCGGACGTGTCACCGCCGTGGCGTGCGGACGGCGGCCGGCGAAGTAGGCGCGGACCGGCACCGTACGGTAGGGGGTCGCGAGGTCGATGACGACGCGGCTCGGCCCGGTCAGCGCGCGGACCCGGAAGGGCACGCGCCTGGCCAGTCCGGCCCCGAAGGTGAGCGTCGCCTCGAAGTCGCCGGTGTTGACCACCTGGATGACGCCGGGCAGCGCGTACGTCCGGCGCGCCGGCCCGTACGTGACGTCACCGCGCCGGTCGTGGCCGACGGCCTGGCCGAAGCGGATCTGCAGCAGCGCGTTTCCAGTGGCGTGAACGGGCCGGCCGGAGCCGTCGGCGATCAGCTCGGACACGTACCGGATGTCCCGTTGCGCGGGGACGCGGCCCCGGAACTCGAAGACCAGCCGATCCAGGCCGTCGTGATGCGCGGCGCGGACGCCCACCAGGACGGGCGTGGCGGCCGGCCGCTGGACGGCCTGCGCGGGTACGGCGAGCAGACCCGTGGAAGCGGCGACCATCGCGGTGGCGATGAGGGGGCGGACCGGGAGCATGGCGATCATCTCTTTCCCCGTGAGTGCTCCTGTGATCTCAGCGTGCACCACGACGCCGCAGGAAGATAGCGGCAAATGTCGCTGTTTGCCGGGCCTTTCGTCGCGACGGGACCAAAGCCTCACGAAACAGAGAGGGACGGCCCTGACCGCTCGCGTCCCCCCGGGCGAAGGTGAAGGGGAGCCCACGGGAGGCAGTGATGGACAACGAGCTCGGCGTCGTCGTCGGATATGACCAGTCCCGGTCGGCGGGCAGGGCCCTGCGCTGGGGCGCGGCCGAAGCGGCCGCCAGAGGGCTCCCGCTGACCGTGTGCCACGCCTGGGAATGGCCCTACCACGAGTGGCCGGGCGAACTGGTGCCGCTCGAACTGGTACGCCGACCGGCGCAGCGGCTGGTCAAGGCCACCGCCGCCTGGATCAGGCGGCACTACCCGGGCGTGCCCGTGAACACCCTGACCGATCGGGGATCGCCGGCCGCGGTCCTCGCGGAGCTGTCGCCGGAGGCGGCGCTCATCGTGGTGGGGACCCGCGGCCACGGCGGTCTCGAAAGGCTGGTCGCGGGCTCCACGAGCACCGCCGTCGCGGTACGCGCCGCCTGCCCGGTGATCGTCACGCGTGGCCGGCCGGAGGCGGGCGGAGCCGGTGAGGTGCTGGTCGGCTTCGACGGTTCGCGGGCGTCCGCCGCCGCTCTCGGCTTCGCCGCGCAGGAGGCCCACAGGCTGGCCGCGCCGCTCACGGCGCTGATCGCCACCGGCGGCAGAGGCCGTGACGAGGGCGCGGGCGAGCCGGGCCTGCAGACGGTGGGGCTTGCCTGGGAGGAGCTCGACTTCTGGCAGCGCCGGTATCCGGAGCTCCGGGGCGACGTCGAGTACGCCGAGGAGCCGGCGCGTCCCGTTCTGCTCGGCAGGGCCGGCGAGGCGCGCCTCCTGGTCGTGGGCGCGCGTGGGCTCGGCGAGGTGCGCGGCCTGCTGCTCGGCTCGATCAGCCAGGCCATGGTGCACCACGCCCCGTGCCCGGTCGCGGTGGTGCACGGCGAGATCGCCGACCCCGGAGGACCAAAGACACTCCTGCCGGGGACCTCGTACTCCGGCGTGATCCGGACTCCCGCGCGACGCTGAGCGTGACAGATCCGAAGGAGCGGAGGTGTGCGATGAACAGACACATCCTCGTGGCCGTGGACGGCTCCGCCCCGGCGACGGCGGCCGTGGAGTGGGCCGCGGCCGACGCCGCCCGGCGCGGCCTGGCGCTGCGGCTGGTGCACGTGTGCGGACAGTGCCCGAGGGACGAGTACGCCACGGAGTTCTGCGCGGAGGCGCTCGCCACCGCGGGCGACCGGGCCCGCGAGCTGGCCGGCGGCGTCGAGGTCGGCACCGAGCTGATGCTGGGAACCCCGGCCGAGGTCCTGATCGGCGAGTCCGGCTACGCCGACAGCCTGGTCCTGGGCAGCCGGGGACTCGACGGGTTCGCCGGGCTGCTGGTCGGCTCGGTCGGCATGGCCGTGGCCGGGCACGCCGCGGGGCCGGTCGTGGTCGTGCGCGGTCCCGCCGCGCAGACGTACGGCCGGGTGGTCGCCGGCTACGACGGCTCGCCCCACTCGGAGGCGGCCCTGCAGTACGCCGTCGAGCAGGCGCGGGCGCGCGGCGTCGCGCTGCACGTCGTGCACGCCTGGCAGACGCCGGTCTTCTCCCCGTACATGGCGGCCTACAACGCCGTCCTGGTGAGCGTCTACCAGGAGGAGACGGGCGCGGTGTCCGAGAGCGTGGCTCTGTGGCGGGAGAAGAACCCCGACGTGGAGATCACCGACGAGGTGCTCACCGGGCATCCGGTGAGCGTCCTGGCCAGGGCGGGTGCCGCGGCCGACCTGGTGGTGGTGGGCTCGCGCGGGCGGGGGGACCTGGCCGCCGCGGTGCTCGGCTCCGTCAGCCGGGGCGTGCTGCACCACGTGACGTGCCCGGTCGCGGTGGTGCGGCCCCGCTAGGCCCGCACCTGCTGGACGAGTACGAAGACGCCCATGGCCAGCACGAACCAGCCGAACGCCGCCCGCGCCCGTTGACCGTCGATCCGGCCGGCGAGTGAGCCGCCGGCGAGCCCGCCGACGACGGCCGCCGCGGTCACCGGGAGCGCCAGCGACCAGTCGATGGGCACGCTGTGCAGATAACCGGCCAGTCCGGCCAGGGACTTCATGGCGATGACGAGCAGCGAGGTGCCCACCGCCACGCCCATGGGCAGGCCGCCGAGCAGGACCAGCGCGGGCACCACCAGGAAGCCGCCGCCCGCGCCGACGAGCCCGGTGACCGCGCCGACGGCGACACCCTCGGCGACCACGTGGAGGACCGGCAGCTCGTCGCGGGCCGGCGCGACGCGTGGGGTGCGCCGGCCGCGGATCATGGCGATGGCCGTGGCGAGCATCATGGCCGCGAAGGCGGCCATGAGCAGCGCCTCGGGCAGGTGCGGGCCGATCAGCCCGCCCACGTACGCGCCCGCCATGCCGGCCGCGCCGAAGACGAGCCCGGTACGCCACCGGATCCGCCCCGCGCGGGCGTGCCCGATCGCGCTGACCGCGCTGGTGACGGCCACGACGAGCAGGGACATGGCGATGGCCTGCCTGGCGGGGACGCCGGCGAGGTAGACCAGCACCGGCACGGCGAGGATCGACCCGCCGCCGCCGAACAGGCCGAGCGTGACGCCGATCAGCGCGGCGGCGGACAGGGTCAGGACGATCATCAGTACCCCCGGGGGTATCGACAGGTCATGGGGAAGCCCCGCTCAACCGCTCGCCCGGGAGAGGCGGGTCAGCGCGGCCTCGACGTCCACGCCGCCGGCCCGGTTGTAGGGCAGCTTGGACAGCAGCATCCCCATGGCGCAGGTGTCGGTGAGCGCCGCGAACGTGAGGCCCGCCCCGACGAACCCCGCCACCAGCACCGTGGCCGGGACCCAGAGGCTCGCCACGACCGAGGTGAGCACGATGCTCCCGGCAGCGAGCCGGACCTGGCGCTCCAGGGGCCAGCGGGCCCGGCCCCGGTTGACGGGCGCGCCGGAGGCGATCCAGGCGTTCATGCCGCCGTCCAGGACCACGACGTCCGGCAGCCCGGCGTCGCTCAGCGCCGTGCGGGCGCGTTCGGCGCGGCTGCCTGACTGGCAGACGAGCAGCAGCCGGCCGCCCGCGTCCGCGACGATCCGCCGCAGATGCGCGTCGACCTGGTCGAGCGGCAGGTTGACGGCGCCGTCGATGTGCGCCGTGCCGTACTCGGCCGGGGTGCGCACGTCCACGACGAGGACGTCGGGGTTGGCCGCGATCAGCGAGCGGGCCGCGGCGGTGTCGATGTGGGACAACTCTGTTCTCTCCTTCTAGTTGAGCTTGTCAAGGGTGGCGGCGACGTCGGGAACGCCCGCCCCGTCGAGCGCGATCGGCCGGTAGCCCTCGCGGGCGAGGTACGCGGCGGCGATGGCCGCGCGTCGCCCGGAGGCGCACGCGACCAGCACCGGCCGCTCCGGGTCGAGGGTGGCGGGGAGGCCCTGGGCGAACAGGTCGGGCAGGAAACGCTCGACCGCGCCGGGGAGCCGGACCTGCTCCCACTCGGCCGGCATCCGCACGTCCAGGAACTGGGCGTCCGGCTCGCGCAGGAGCCGGACGAACCCGTCGAGGTCCGTGAGCCGGTAGGTCTGAGTGGCGTGCTCGCCGAGATCCCGTACGACGCCCTGGACGGTGTCGAGACCGATCTGGGCGAGCTGGGTGACGGCCTCGTCGATCTCCTGGCCGGGCTCGGCGACCAGCGTGATCGGCTCGCCGCGGGGGAGCAGCCAGCCGGTCCAGCTGCCGAAGTCGTCGTCCATCTCGATGCCGTACGAGCCGGGCAGCATGCCCCCGGCCTGGACGCGGCGCGGGCGCAGGTCCACGACCTGACCGGCGGGCTCGCTGAGCTCGGGCACGCCGGTGGGCGGCATGGGCGGGACGCCGAGCGTGTTCGCCGGGCCCATGTGCCGGTAGAAGGCCGGGATGGGCATCGGAGCGGCCAGCAGGGTGTCGGCGAACTCGTCCGGATCGTCGATGGCCAGCAGCGGGTTGTCCGTCAGCTCCGTGCCGATGGTGGAGGTCAGGCGGCCCGCGCCGGTCGCCGTGCAGAAGGAGCCTTCGCCGTGGGTGGGGTAGAGGGCGGTGCCGGGCGGCAGCGCGGCCAGCCGGCGCAGCGAGAGGTGCTGCAGGCGGGCCAGGGAACGGGCGCGTTCGGGCCCGAGCAGGTCGGGCCGTCCGGCCGAGGCGACCAGCAGGCTGCCGCCGGAGAACAGCGCGACCGGCGCGCCGTCGATGAGCACCAGGTAGCTGGTGTGCTCGGGGGTGTGGCCCGGCGTGTGGACGGGCCGCAGGGTCAGGCCGCCGCCGCCGTCGAGGTCCTCCAGGTGGAAGGCGGGAGTGTGCCGGTAGGCGGGGGCCGCGGCGGCGGGCATCACCAGCTCGGCGCCGGTGCGCAGGGCGGCCTGTCCGGCGCCGGAGACGTAGTCGTTGTGCAGGTGGGTCTCCAGCACGAACCGCAGCTCGACGCCCCGCTCGGCGGCGGCGTCGAGAAAGCGGCCGATGTCGCGCTGCGGATCGACGAGCACCCCGCGGCCCTCGTGGATCAGCAGGTAGGTCTGGTCGCCCAGGCCGGGCGTACGGAACGACAGGACATCCATGGTCTTAATACCCCCCGGGGTATATGACGGTCAAAAGGATGCGGCCACGGCGGGTCCCGTGGCCGCAGGGTGTCAGGCGAGCGCCAGGAAGAGCTTCTCCAGCTCCGCGACGCTCATGGGTGGCTCGTCACCGCGTCTCTCGCTGTCCTGGCAGTGCCTCAGGCCGGTGGCGACGATCTTGAAGCCGGCCCGGTCGAGCGCCTTGGAGACGGCCGCGAGCTGGGTGAGGACCTTCGTGCAGTCCTCGCCTGCCTCGATCATCGCGATGACCCCGGCGAGCTGGCCGTGCGCCCGCTTGAGGCGGGTCAGCGCATCGCCCACCATGCTCTCGTTCAGCTCCATGCGCCCACTATACCCCAGGGGGTACCCTGGTCGCGTCCCAGGTGACCGGGAGGCTCTTGACCCCGTAGATGTCGGCGGACTCCGGGCGCAGGGCCACCTCCTCGGCCGGCACGGCCAGGCGGAGCGTGGGGAAACGGTCGAGCAGGGCGGGGAGGGCGACCCGCAGCTCGACGCGGGCCAGCTGCTGGCCCAGGCACTGGTGGATGCCGTGGCTGAAGGCCAGGTGGGCGCCGTCCTGCCGGCGCAGGTCGAGGGTGTGGGGGTCGGGGAAGCGCTCGGGGTCGCGGTTGGCGGTGCTCAGGGACAGGATGACGGTCGCGCCGGCCTCGATGGTGTGGCCGGCCAACTCGACGTCCTCCAGCGCGACCCGGTGGAACTGCTTGGCGACGCTCAGGTAGCGCAGCAGCTCTTCCACGGCCTGGTCGACGAGGCCGGGATCGGCGCGCAGCGCGGCCAGCTGCTCCGGGTTCCGCAGCAGCGCGAAGGTGCCCAGCGCCAGCATGTTCGCGGTGGTGTCGAAGCCGGCCGACAGCAGGATCAGAGCCATGCCCTGCAGCTCCTCGTCGGTCAGGTCGCTGTCGAGCAGGTCGCTGAGCACGTCGTCGGTGGGGTTCGCGCGCTTGGCGGCCACCAGCTCGGCGAGGTACCGCTGGGTGGCGAGGTAGGCGGCGATCAGCTCCTCGTCGCCGGCCTCCCCGGCGAGGAACGTGTCGATGTTGTCCTGGAAACGGTCCCGGTCCTCGTACGGCACGCCGAGCAGCTCGCAGATGACGACGGCGGGGATGGGCTTGGCGAAGGCGGTGACCAGGTCGGCCGCCGGGCCGGCCTGCTCCATGGCGTCCAGGTGCTCGGCGGTGATCTGCTCGACGCGCTCGGTGAGCAGCCGCATGCGTCGGACGGTGAACTTGCCGACCAGCGGCTTGCGGTAGCGGCTGTGCCGGGGCTCGTCCATGAGGAGAAACTCGCCGGGCGGCGCCGGGGGGACCTCGATGTCGCCGTAGTCGACGGTCGGGTGGTGTTTCATGAGCTCCTTGCGGGAGCTGAACCGAGGGTCGGCGAGGATCGCGCGGGTCAGGTCGTAGCCGGTGACCAGCCAGCCCTGGTGCCCGTCGGGGAAGGGGAAGCGGCTGATCGGGCTCCGGGCGCGGGCCTCGATCAGCTCCTCCGGCGGGTCGAAGGGGCAGCCCGGCCGGCGGGCGGTGGGCATCGCGGTGATGGTGTGCAGGGGTTCAGGCATGCTCTCTCTCCTCGTTCGAGATGTATCGCGTCTTGGGGCATTCGGATCCCGCGTGGACCGGAGCCAGGGGCTCAGGTGATCCTGCGGCGGTAGACCCTCATGGCGAAGCCGTAGGCGACCACGAGGATGCCGGCGCACCAGGCCAGCGCCACCCAGATGTCGTCGCCGACCGGCTGCCCGGCGAACAGGGCGCGGACGGCGTTGACGATGGAGGTCACCGGCTGGTTCTCGGCGAAGACGCGCAGCGGGCCGGGCATGGTGCCGGTGGGCACGAAGGCCGAGCTGAGGAAGGGCAGGAAGATGAGCGGGTAGGAGAACGCGCTCGCGCCCTCCATGGTCTTGGCGGTGAGGCCGGGGATGACGGCGATCCAGGTCAACGCCAGGGTGAACAGCGTCAGGATGCCCGCCACCGCCAGCCACGCCGGCACTCCCGCCGCCGAGCGGAAGCCCATGAGCAGGGCCACCAGCATCACGACCACGAGCGAGACCAGATTGGCGACCAGCGAGGTCAGCACGTGCGCCCACAGCACCGACGAGCGCGCGGTCGGCATGGACTGGAAACGCTCGAAGATGCCGCCCTGCAGGTCCATGAACAGCCGGTAGGCGGTGTAGGCGATGCCCGAGGCGACCGTGATGAGCAGGATGCCGGGCAGCATGTAGTTCACGTACGGCGTGCCCGACCCCGTGCTGATCGCGCCGCCGAACACGTAGACGAACATCAGCATCAGGGCCACCGGCATGATCGCGGTGGTGATGATGGTGTCGGGGCTGCGCGTGATGTGGCGCAGGGACCGTCCCAGCAGGACGGTGGTGTCGCCGAAGAAGTGCTTGGCCATGGTGGTTCCTTATGCCTTCGTGCCGACGAGGGAGAGGAAGACGTCCTCGAGGGACGGCTGCTTTTCGACGTACTCGACCTTGGCGGGCGGGAGCAGCCGCTTGAGCTCGGCGAGGGTGCCGTTGACGATGATGCGGCCCTCGTGGAGGATCGCGATCCGGTCGGCGAGCTGTTCGGCCTCGTCCAGGTACTGCGTGGTCAGCAGCACCGTGGCGCCGCCCGCCGCGAGGTCCTTGACGGCCTGCCAGACCTCGATGCGGGCCTGCGGGTCGAGCCCGGTGGTGGGCTCGTCGAGGAAGATGACCGGCGGCTCGCCGATCAGGCTCATCGCGATGTCGAGGCGGCGGCGCATGCCACCGGAGTACGTGGCCACCCTCCGCCCGCCCGCCTCCGTCAGCGAGAACCGGCGGAGCAGGTCGTCGGCGATCCCGCCCGGATCCTTGAGATGCCGCAGGCGGGCGACCAGCACGAGGTTCTCCCGCCCGCTGAGGATCTCGTCCACGGCGGCGAACTGCCCGGTGAGGCTGATGGACTCGCGTACGTCCGCGGCCTGCGCGGCCACGTCGAAGCCGTTGACGCGGGCGGTGCCGGCGTCGGCCTTGAGCAGCGTGGACAGGATCTTCACGGCGGTGGTCTTGCCCGCCCCGTTGGAGCCGAGCAGGGCGAAGATGCTGCCCCGCGCCACCTCGAAGCTCACGCCGCGCAACACGCGCAGCTCCTTGTACGACTTCTCCAGACCGTTGACCTGGATCGCCGGGCCCTGCTGGTTCGTCATCTGTCCGTCCTGTCTCGTCGCGGGGTGTCGTCGCCGGCGGCGCGGGCGACGGCGCTGGTGAAGCGGGCACGCTCGCGGGCGCGGTACTGGCCGAGGGGGTAGTTGGCCATGAACGCCTCGGCGAACTCGATGGGGTCGTCCCCGAAGAGGTCGCGGATCGGGGTGCCGTCGGCCGCGCCCTGCTCGAACAGGTCGGCCAGGTCCTCGTACATGGTCATCGCGCCGGCCCCGTCGGCCGGCCCGAAGTGCATCAGGTAGCGCTCCATGGCCTCGACCGCGACGCGGTAGTTGTCGGGCAGCTGCTTGACGCGCGCCTTGTACTGGCGCCAGCGTTTCTTCTCGTCCAGGGATCCGGTGAGGATCTCCAGGTAGTGCAGGTAGCGGCTCTTGGGTTCGCCGGATTCCGCGGTCATGTCTGCGGGCCTTCCTCTCGGAGTTGTTCGAGTCGTTCGGCGAGGAAGCTCCAGGTTCTCCAGAACTCCTCCAGATACGCCTGTCCCTGGGCGTTGAGCGAGTAGACCTTGCGCGGCGGCCCCTTCTCCGACGGGACCTTCCGTACGTCGACCAGGCCGCGCTGCTCGATGCGGACCAGCAGGGCGTAGACGGTGCCCTCGGCGATGTCGGAGAAGCCCTGGTCGCGCAGCCAGGCCGTGATCTCGTAGCCGTAGGCGGGCCGGCCGCCCAGGACCGCGAGGACGATGCCCTCCAGCGTTCCCTTGAGCATCTCCGTGACGAGCTTGCCCATGGAACACCTCCTTCCGGCTACTCGGTATTGCTGACTACCGGTACAAAGTAACACTGACTACTAGTACCTAGCAACACCGAATAGCGAGCGCGGAGTCAGGGGGTCGCCGTGTCCGCGTAGCGGCTCAGGCGCCGCGCGGCGGTCTCCAGGTCGGCGGCGGCCACCGCGCAGGCCGCGAGGTGGGCGGTCACCGACGCGTGCAGCCAGTCCGGCGCCCCGCCCCCGGCCTTCAGCTCCGCCTCGATCGCGCGCAGGCGCTCGGCGCAGGCGGCGAGCGCGCGGGCGTCCGTACGCAGGACTTCGGCGTGGGCCGCGATCTCGGCGGACATGGCTCCTCCGTCAGCCCGGCGGCACCGGGACGGCGGCGTCCCGGAGCGCCTGGCGGGTGGTGGCGGACAGGCACAGCAGCGGGCGGGCGCCGTCGAGCCCCAGCTCGCGGAGCCGGTCGGCCAGCGGATGGGCCGACCGAGGCGCGACGGCCAGCCGCAGCGACGGCGCCGCGTGCAGCCGGGCCCGCCCGCGGGTCCGTACGCAGGACCGCAGCACGGCGCCGGCCTCGCGGGCATAGCCGACCAGACCGGGATCGTTCAGGGGCAGTCCAGGCCCGAGCCGCCCCCGCAGGGTGAGGATCAGGTCGGCGCTGACGTGGGCGGACCGGGCGCCGAGCCGGACGTCCAGGGACGTCAGGTACGTCTCGCCGCCCCACAACCGCGGGCCGAGGGCACGAACGGTCGTGGCGTCGACGGCGGAGCCGACGAGGAAGCTGCCGGAGCGGCGCAGGTCCGCCGCCCGCAGCAGGTCGGGCCAGACGGGAGAACGCGAGCGCCGGCGGGACGGGCCGGGCACGACGACGCCGACCTGCAGCTCGCCGTAGCCGCCCGCCGTGGTGTGCCGGTTCCTGGCGGCGTGCACGGCGACCAGCGCGCGGCCCGCCACCCGTACGGCCGGACCGAGCCCGGTGCCCTCCAGCAGGCCGGCCGCCACTGCCGGATGCGCGGCGAAGTACGCCGTGAGCGCGTCGCCGTCGCGGCACCTGATCGGCAGCTCGACGCTTCCCTCGGGACCGTCCACGGCGCGGGTGGGCACGGTCAGGAAGGGGAACCCCTCCGGGTCGGGCGGGCGGTCGAACAGCAGGTACGCCTGGGACCGCACGACCCGTCCCCGGAACGGCGTGAGCCGCCCGTCGATGTGCTCGCGGGCCTCGGGCAGGTCGTCGGCGAGGTTGGCGAGGTAGTGCTCGATGCCGTGGCAGAGCGGGAACAGGTGGGTGGCGTCGCCGTAGTCGACGACGTACCAGTCGGGGTGCAGGTCGAAGCAGGTGCCGGCGCCCTGCCCGTCGAGGGTGGGGATGATGTCGTGCTGGTTGGTGACGCTGGCCACCCAGGTGCGCGGGTCGGCGGGGCGTTTGAAGTCGACGGGCGAGCCGACGGCGACGGCGTGGGTGACCGTGTGCCTGGCGCAGAAGTCGGCGTCCTGCGCCAGGTTCATGATCGCTGCCCCGCCCGCGCTGTGCCCGACGAGCGCCAGCTCGGCGCCCGGAGGCAGCCCGTAGTCGGCGACGGCCTCGGCCAGGGCGCGGCTGTAGGGGCTGCTGGCCAGGACGGCGCTGCTGAACGCGCCGAGCAGGTCCTGGGGCGACTCGCCGTCGGGACGTCCCGCGCGCATGCCGGGCGCCTGGAGGACGTGGCGGATCACCCCGTCGGGACCTTCGACGCTCTGGATGAGGGCCCGCCCGGTGGTGCCGAGCGTGCTGATGTTGCCCAGGAAGCCGAGCAGCGACCCCCGCGTGCACAGCCGGGCCGACTCGGCCGCGGTCAGCTCGACCCGGCGCGCGGCCCCTTCGCCGGTGTCGAGGACGGCGATGGCCCTGTTGCTCATCCCGGTGATCGGATCGGCGGTGGCGAAGCCCTTGCCGGTCGCGATGAGCCAGGCGGCGGCGTCGTTGAGCGGGTTCTCGTCGAGCAGCGCGCGCAGCGCGAGGACCTCGCCGAAGACCGGGGCGAGCTGGCTGAGCGCGCGCACCGCGCCACGGTCCTTGAGCAGGGCGCGCAGGGCCCGTACGGCCTCCAGATCGCGGTCGGCGGCGGCCGCGTCGATGAGCCTGGCGAGCATGGGGTCGCCGGTCAGCTCGGGGTGGGCGACCGCCACGGCCGCCACGCGCAACCGCAGCGACGTGGCCAGCACGCGTACGGCCAGGCTCTCGGCCCCCAGCATGGCGCCGGCCTTGCCGGCCGCCGTGGACAGCCGGCCGCCGCCGGTGAACGCGCACCCGAGGCCCTGGCCGTTCGTCGTGGCCCGCAGCAGCGCGCGGTAGGCGGGCCGGGCCGCCGAGGGAGCGCGCGGCAGGGCGCGCAGCAGCGCGCCGTCGGTGAGGGCGGCGGTCGCGTGCGCCGCCGCGTCCTGGATCGTGAGCGCGACGTCGACCAGCTCGCGGGCCGCGGCGCGCAAGCGCTCAGGGTCCGGATCGTCCCGCCCGGTCATCGCCGGATCCGCCGGGACATGCTGACCAGGCGGGGGCTCGGGTCCTCCGGCGTGTTGCGCTGCACCACGTCCGACAGCGTGCGCGTGGCCGCGATGACCCGCATGCCCGCAGGGGAGAACGTGGCCGCGTTGAAGATCCGGGGGGCCAGCAGCGGGTTGGTGAGCGCCTGGGAGAAGGCGTCGATAGCGATGATCTTGGTCAGCAGCGGAGGCAGGATCGCGGCGGGGGACCCGGGCTCCTCGGCGAACAGCCCGACGTACAGGTCGAGGTCGTCCACGTCGCGGTAGAGCTCGCGCAGCGCGCCGCTGACCCGCCGGTCGCCGGAGATCTGCTCGAAGGCCCGGACCCGGGGGAAGCGGCAGTGCTCGCGGTAGCTGTTGTACGGGGCCAGGTCGAGCGCCCGGGAGTCGGCGATGCTGGCCACGTCGATCTCGCGCAGGACGGGGTCGGTGTTGAACAGGCCGATGCGGCCCGCCCGCTGGCAGGAGGCGTCCTCGAACAGCCGCCCGAGCCCTGGGCCGGGGATCAGCGCGCTGCCGAAGAAGGTCTCGGCCATCGGCAGCTCGCGCCCGCCGACCGCCAGATGGGACGGGATCAGGCTGTGCCAGCGGTAGACGAGATTGAACTCCACCGAGGCCCAGTTCTGGCGGTGCCAGGGCGCGCGGTCCAGCCGCGCCGGCAGCCCCGGGTCCAGCGTGAACCGGAAGTGGTAGGGGGTGATGTGGTTGATGTACTCCTCGACGACCAGTTTGATCAGCAGCACGATGAGGATGTTGCGGGCCGTCTGGAACAGCCGCTCGTCGTCCCAGCGCGGATGTTCGAGGGCGAGCAGCCGTGCTACCCGGTTGTGCTCGCGCAGGAACAGCACCGTGAGCATGGTGAAGCCGATCTGGCCGTTGCCCCGGTCGCTGCCGGTGGCGAACAGCGTGTCGCGTTGCGCGGCGGAGAGCCGGTCGAAGCGGATGACGCTGAGCGGGGCGAACTCCGGCTTGATCGTGCCGTTCTCGCACAAGTAGGGCGGGAACTCGCCGCCGTTGATCAGCCGGCTCTTGAGCAGCCCGCCGTCGAACGTGCGCAGTGCGGCCGTCGCCGCCTCGTTGAGCCCGTACACCTGGTTGAGGTCGATGTGATGGTTGGAGCTGTTCTTGCGCGGGTCGCGCGGGATGTTGGTGTCGCCGCGCAGGAAACCGTCGGTGAACCATTGCGCGAAGTACGCGAAGAGCACCGTGGAACGCGGGCACGGGATCATGGACTCGCCGCGCGCGAACAGGCCGCCGGCGACCTCGGGAGTGGGCCGGTTCCCCTCGCCGGCGGGGACCGGGGGCAGGTGCCTGCCGCTGTAGGTGCGATCGGTCAGGGAGGCCCACGAGGTGTAGCCGGCCATGGTGCTCAGCGGCTCGGGGCGCGGCGGCATCTCGCGGATCGCGTGGTCGATCAGCGAGGCGTTGACCCGGCTCCGGAGCGGCCGGCTCGTCTGCACGAGGTCCCACAACGGGCGGCCGTTGGTCAGGGCCAGGAACCTGAGCCGGTTGTTCAGACCGTCCGTGGCGATGCTGCGTGCTCGGCTCCGCGCCATCGTCAGCCTTCCCGCCCGTCGTCGCCGAGCCCGAGCCGGAAGGTGTCGGGGAAGATCCCGAGTGCCCGCTCGACCCGGCCCTCCGGTGGCGGGAGCAGGCGGACACCGGGACGCAGCAGCAGGCGGCGTACGGTCTCGGCGATCACCGGTCCTGCCACGTGCACGCCGAGGCAGGCGTGATGCCCGGAGCCGAAGAACAGCTGGTGGTGGCGAGGACGGTCGAGGCGGAACTCGCCGGGCTCCGGCACCACGTCCGCGTCGAACATGGCGGAGGCCGGTGCCGCGAGCACGAACGTGCCCGCGGGGATCACCGTGCTGCGTGGGGTGCCGGCGGCCAGGACGTGCTCGCGTTCGCACAGCCGGGGGAGCAGCTTGAAGAACGGGCTGAACCGCAGCGCCTCCCAGACGTACGGGTCGAAGCGCTCGGGGTCCCCGGCGGCGGCCCTGGCCTCCGCGAGCACCGCCGGGCGCAGCAGGAGCTGCTCGACCGCCTCGACCATGGCCCCCGGCGCGCTCTCCACGAACCCCAGCGGCAGCCCGGCCATGTTGGTCACGATGCGGTCGTCGGTCACGCCGGCCCCGGCGGGCAGGGTGGAGCGGACGAGGCGGGCGAAGACGTCGTCGGGGAGGTCTCGCCCGGCCCGCAGCGTGGCCCGCAGCTCGGCGAGGCGGTCTTTCAGGTAGGCGACCAGCTCGGCGCCCGCGCTGACGGACGCGGCCTGGAGCTCCGGATCGCCGAGGAAGTTGGCGAAGCCGTCGGAGACGACGGCCCGCGTCCACCGGCCCAGGGTCTGCGGATCGGGGCCGGGAACGCCGAAGTATCGCGCGCACACGCCGAGGGCGACGGGGCGGAACAGCCCGCCCACCGCCTCGACGCGCCCGTCCGGCCAGGCGGCGTCGAGCAGCTCGTCGGCGAGACGGCCGGCCAGCTCGCGCACGCCGGCCGCGTCCCGCGGGTCGAGCATGAGCCGCATCAGGCCCTTCTCCCGCCAGTTCATCGGCGTGGCGTCCCTGGCCAGCATGAACGGGGCGCCCAGCGCGGCGTCGAGGCGCGGGCCGAAGGCGCGTACCGAGAAGACCTGCTCGTGGGCGAGCACCTCGGTGACGTCGGCGAAGCGGGTCACCACAGTGAAGGCGGGCGTGACGAAGATGGGGCGGTGCTCGCGCAACTCGGCGAACAGGCTCCGCCAGTCGGTGCGCATCCACTCCCGGACGAGGCCGAACGCGGACATCGGGTCCCTGGCCAGCGCCTCCTCGTATCTCTCCAGATGGCCGCCCGTGGTCGCCTGATCGACAGCACCCATTCCGTGGACCTTCCGCCTGATATCGGAGCGTGCATGGATGATCGCAATGTGCAATCACAATCTAGATCACAGCTCTTCCTCGTGGCAGCCGAGACCACTGTTTTGCTTCCCGAGAGTAATCGTTCCGTTACTGTCGGGTCATTGTCGCACTCCATGGGCCTGGTCGTTGAATAAGGAGCCGGATCGTCCTCGAACCGCTCGGGAGGAAAACGTGACCTCACCCATGCCGCGGCCGGCCACGGCGGAGACGGTGACGGTCACCACCGGCCGCCGCCTCGCCTACCTGATCGTCCTGGTCCTCCTGCCCGTGGTCCTGCTGGGCCTCGCGGTGCCGGCCGCCTGGGGCTGGGGCGTCGGCCTGCGCGACCTGGTCATCGCGGTCGTGATGTACCTGGTGAGCATCTTCGGGATCGCCATCGGCTACCACCGCCTCTTCACCCACCGCGCCTTCAAGGCCAACCGGGCGCTCAGGATCGCGCTCATGCTGGCCGGCGGCATGGCCGTCGAGGGCCCACTCACGCTGTGGGCCGCCGAGCACCGCCGTCACCACAAGTACGCCGACCGCGAAGGCGACCCGCACTCGCCGTGGCGCTACGGCGACAGCGGCCTGGCGCTGCTGCGCGGCATGCTGCACGCCCACATCGGCTGGTTCTACACCGCCCACCGCCGCTCCAGCCGCCGGCACTGGGTGCCGGACCTGCTCAACGACCCGGACGTACGCCGTTTCGACGCCGCCTACCCGGCGGTCGTCCTCCTGTCGTTCGCGCTCCCGGCCGCCGCCGGCGGGCTGTGGTCGATGTCGTGGGCGGGCGCGTGGAGCGCGCTGCTGTGGGGCGGCCTGGTCCGCTACGCCGTGGTGCACCACGTCACCTGGTCGGTGAACTCGATCGCCCACACCTTCGGCGACCGCCCGTTCCGCACCAGGGACCGTTCGTCCAACGTGTGGTGGGTGGCGATGCTGACGCTCGGCGAGGGCTGGCACAACTGGCACCACGTGGAGCCGACCTGCGCCCGGCACGGCGTGCTCAAGGGCCAGCTCGACCCCAGCGCGCGGCTGATCCGCTGGTTCGAGCGGGCGGGCTGGGCCCACGGCGTGCGCTGGCCGAGCCCCGACCGCCTGACGACCCTCCGCGCCGGACGCGATTCCGGCTGATCGAACGACGGCCGTAACGAAGTGGTGCTCGCGTACAGACCGTTAGGTCGCGGGCACGCCGGTCGCCAGACTGAGGCTCAGACGACGGTGAGCGTCGTCAGCCCGGTCGCCTTGGTGAACCCGGTGGTGAGGCACTGCAGCAACCCCGGCTGCACGAGCGTGACCGTCTGCACCGCGGACGCGCCCTGGAAGCGGCCTTGGACGACCGTGCCGGTGAACGTGGTGACGACCTGGCCGGCCGCGGCGGTGCTGCTGCCGGTGCCTTCGATGACGCTGCTGTCACCGGTGTTCCACTCGACGACCCGCTGGCTCTCGAACCCGTCGAAGAGGTCGTTGCAGCCGACGAAGATGGTGAACTGCTCCCCGTACGTACCGCTTGTCACCTGGCCCGTGCCGCCGAGGCAGGAGCCGAACCGCCCGCTCACCGTGATCTGGATGTTCTGCGGTGTGAAGGTGACCCCCGGGCTGTAGGTGACGGTCTCGGTCCCCTGGCACTGCGTGGGCACGGCCGCGTGGGCCGGACGCGCGGCCGGGTCGACCATGACGAGGGCGGTGACGGCCAGAAGGGTCGTCAGGACGCGGATGCTTCGGCTCGGCCGAGAGGAACGAAAGGTCACCGGGGCTCTCCCTGTCGGGGGATGAAGGGAACCACTGGAGCTACGAAGACATGACAGCCTCCATCGCGGCTTCTCGATATGGCCATGAAGGTTGCAGATTCGTACCTTGTCAACACGCTGGGTGATATCTGCTGTCCTGGTGGGGTCCGATCCTTCAGTGCCCGCCCGTACGCACCGAAACGTGCAGAATCATGCAGGACGGCTCTGGCGCGGCCGGTCAGGTGGCCTGGATGACCGGCACGCCGAGCGCCCGCACCGTGGCGTTGCCCGCGTCGGCGTCGGTGACGACGCCGGCCACCTGCGTCAGCGGCATGACGGCGAACCGGGACGCCGCGCCGATCTTCTCCGAACTGGCCAGCACGTAGGTGTCGGCGGCCTGCCGCGCCAGGGCGCGCTTCATCGCGGCCTCGTCGGCGTCGTCCGTGGTCAGCCCGGTCTCGGGATGCACGCCCGTCACGCCGAGCAGGAAGAGGTCGGCGTGCACCCCGCGGGCCGCCTCCACCGCCGCCGCGCCGCAGGACACCATCGAGTGCTTGAACAGCCGCCCGCCGATCAGGTAGACCTCCACGTCGTGGTGGCCGGCCAGGGCGCAGGCCACGGTCGGGCTGTGGGTGACGACGGTGGCGCGCAGGTCGGGCGGGAGGGCGCGGGCGACCGCGAGGGCCGTGGTGCCGCCGTCGAGTATCGCGGTGCTGCCGGGCTCGATGAGCGTGGCAGCGGCGGCGGCGACGCGCTGCTTGCCGGAGACCTCGACGCCCTGGCGGGTGGCGTAGTCGGCGATCGCGGGAGAGGCGGGCAGCGCGCCGCCGTACACGCGCTGGCACAGGCCGGCCGCGGCCAGGTCGCGCAGGTCACGACGGATGCTGTCCTCTGACAGGCCGAGCTCGGCGGCGAGGTCCTTGGCGATGATCCGGCCGTCCCTCTGGAGGCGTGCCAGCAGCAGGTCCTTGCGTTGCGCGGCCAGCATGCACGTTTCTCCTTGCTTGTGCCGACTTTTTCTGATTATAGTTCTGCCACGTGTCGATTCTCATCGCAAGTCCCCACCGGTCGGGAGGCGGCATGGCCGCCAGTCCTCCCGGCAGAGCATCATGACCGCCGGACTCGACGAGCCGGACCGCCGCGGTCGCACCGGCCTGGACCAGGCGGGACGCGGCCTCACCGGCAACGCCCGGGTCCGGGTGCGCGACGTGCGGCTCCTGTCCTGCAACTGGTACGTCCTGCGCACCACCACCTTCGACTACCGCCACGCCGACGGCCGCTGGAGCACGCAGGAACGGGAGACCTACGACCGCGGCAACGGCGCGACGGTCCTGCTGTACGACGTCGCCCGCCGTACCGTGCTGCTGACCCGCCAGTTCCGCTACCCCGCCTACGTCAACGGGCACGCCGACGGCATGCTGCTGGAGACCGCCGCCGGACTGCTCGACGACGAGACCCCGGAGGCGGCCATCCGCCGCGAGGCCGCGGAGGAGACCGGCCACGCGATCGGCGAGGTCGAGCACGTCTTCACCGTCTACATGAGCCCCGGCTCGGTCACCGAACGCCTGCACTTCTACGCCGCCCCCTACGGCCCCACCACCCGCACCTCGCGCGGCGGCGGGATCGCCGAGGAGGGCGAGGACATCGAGGTCGTCGAGCTCGGCTTCGACCACGCCCTCCGCCTCGTCCGCGACGGCGGCATCGCCGACGCCAAGACCATCATGCTGCTGCAGTGGGCCGCGCTGCACGGCCCCTTCTCCCCTGAGACGGAGGATCTGTCCCGGTGAACCTTCCCATCCTCCTGCCGCCGGCCGAGCTGCGCACCGCGCGGCTGCTGCTGCGCCCCTGGCGCCCCTCGGACCTGGAGCCTTTCGCCGCGCTCAACGCCGACCCGTCCGTCATGGAACACTTCCCCGCCATCCTCAGCCGCGCCGAGAGCGACCGTCTCGCGGCCGCCAGTGACGACGCGATCGCGCGCCAGGGCTGGGGACGCTGGGCGCTGGAGCTCCAGGAGACCGGCGAGTTCATCGGCTTCACCGGCCTGCACCGGCCCGCGTTCGAGGCGCCGTTCCTGCCGGCCGTCGAGATCGCCTGGCGGCTGAGCCGCCGGTCCTGGGGCCACGGGTACGCCACCGAAGCCGCCACCGCCGCGCTTGATTTCGCCTTCGACCGCCTCGGCCTGGAGGAGGTGGTCTCCTTCACCGCGACGGTCAACACCCGCTCGAGCGCCGTCATGGAACGCCTCGGCATGATCCACGACTCGGTCGGCGACTTCGACCATCCGGTCCTGCCGCCGGGCCACCGGCTCCGCCGCCATGTGCTGTACCGCCTGACCGCGTCCCACTGGCGCGACCGCCGTCCGACCTCCTCCGGTCACCCCGGCCCGGGCCGATAGACGTACCAGGTGTTGTTTCGTGGCGGTCTTCGCCCGCGCGACGCCATACGGCCTCGGTCAGGCCGACGGTGGCGGCGACGAGCGGGCGCGCGTCCACTGAGCTTCCGGAAGATAGACCCTTGTTCCGAAAGTAGGAAGTTGTTGTTCGTTGGCGACTTCCTCCGAGGAGAAATGTCCGTTATTCTCGCATTGAATTCCGTATAGAAGGAATAAATTCCAATTATTGGAATATTGAGGAGGCGCGATCGTGATGGCGTTGAACAGGAGCGCCAGTTGGTACGGCGGCACTGATCGCAACGCCTACATCCACCGTGCCTGGATGCGACGCGGCCTGCCGCCCCACGCCTTCGACGGCCGCCCGCACATCGCCATCGCCAACACCGCCTCCGACCTCACCCCCTGCAACACGCACCTGAACGAGGTCGCCGAGCACGTGAAACGGGGCGTGTGGGAGGCGGGCGGGATCCCGCTGAACCTCCCGGTGGTCTCGCCCGGGGAGACGCAGATCCGGCCGACCGCCATGTTGTGGCGCAACCTGGCGGCGATGGCGACGGAGGAGATGCTGCGCGCCAACCCGATCGACGGCGTGGTGCTGCTCGGCGGCTGCGACAAGACCATCCCCGCGCTGCTCATGGCCGCCGCCTCGGTGGACCTCCCCGCCGTCGTCGTGCCGGGCGGGCCGATGCTCACCGGTCACTTCCGCGGTACGGCGCTCGGCTGCGGCACCGACGTGTGGGCCCTGAGCGAGGAGGTCCGGGCCGGGACGCTCAGCGAGGCGGAGTTCCTGCGTTCGGAGTCGTCGATGATCCGGAGCAAGGGCCATTGCAACACCATGGGCACCGCTTCCACCATGGGCCTGCTCGCCGAGGTCCTGGGCATGACGCTGCCCGGCCTCGCCGGCACCCCGGCTCCTGACAGCCGCCTGCTGGAAGGCGCACACGAGACCGGCCGCCTCGTCGTCGAACTGGTCGCCGCGGAGCGTCGTCCGAGCACGGTGCTCACTCGCGGCTCGTTCCTCAACGCCATCGTCGCCCTGGCCGCGCTCGGCGGCTCCACCAACGCCGTGGTGCACCTGCTGGCCATCGCCGGGCGGGTCGGGGTGGAGCTGACGCAGGACGATTTCGACCGTACAGGCTCCGGCGTGCCCCTGCTGGTCAACCTGCAGCCCGCCGGCCGCTTCCTCATGGACGACCTGTACCGGGCGGGCGGCCTGCACGCGGTGCTGGAGCAGGTACGTGACCTGCTCGACCCCGAGGCGATCACGGTCACCGGCCGCCCGCTGGTCGACACCTTGGGCAACACGAGCATCCACGACGCCGAGGTCATCCGTCCCCGCCGGCAGCCGTTGCGGGAGGAGGCGGGGATCGCGGTGCTGTACGGCAACCTCGCGCCGGACGGAGCGGTCATCAAGCCGGCCGCCGCCTCGCCCCACCTGCTCCGGCACCGGGGCCCGGCCGTCGTCTTCGACTCCGTCGAGGATCTGCGCGCCCGCCTCGACGATCCTGACCTGGACGTCACCGCCGACTCGGTGCTGATCCTGCGCGGCTGCGGCCCCAAGGGCTACCCGGGCATGCCGGAGGTGTCCAACCTGCCGCTGCCGCCCAAGCTGCTCGCCCAGGGCGTACGCGACATGGTCCGCATCTGTGACGGACGGATGAGCGGCACCGCTTACGGCACGGTCGTGCTGCACGTCGCCCCCGAGGCCGCCGCCGGGGGACCCTTGGCCAAGGTGCGCACCGGCGACATCATCGTCCTTGACGTTCCCGGCCGCCGTCTCGACATCGACCTCGCCGACATCGACCTCGCCGCTCGTGAGCCCGCGCAGGCCGCCGTGAAGGCGTTCGCCCGCCCGTCCCGAGGCTGGCAGCGGCTCTACGTCGACACCGTGCAGCAGGCCAACACCGGCGCCGACCTGGACTTCCTCGTCGGCTCCAGCGGTGACCACGAGGCGCGCGAATCTCACTGAAAGGACTCCTGTGACCTCCTCCCGTACACGTACCGCCGTCATCACCGGCGGCGTGAGCGGCCTGGGCAGGGCCGCCGCCCTGCGCCTGGAAGCCGACGGCGTCAGCGTCGTCACCCTCGACATCGCCGACGGCGCGGACGTGATCGTGGACGTCACCGACGCCGCCGCCGTCCGGGCCGCCGCCGACGAGATCGGCCCGATCGACATCCTGGTCAACTCCGCCGGCGTCGTGGGGCCCAACGCACCGCTGTGGGAGATTCCGCTCGACGGCTGGCGGCGCACCTTCGCGGTCAACGTCGACGGCACCTTCCACACCTGCCGCGCCTTCGCCCCGGGGATGCGTGCGCGCGGCTGGGGACGCATCGTCAACATCGCCAGCATGGCCGGTAAGGACGGCAACCCGAACATGTCGCCGTACTCCGCCACCAAGGCCGCCGTCATCGCGATGACCAAGTCGCTCGGCAAGGAGCTGGCCACCAGCGGCGTCCTGGCCAACGCCATCGCCCCGGCCGTGATCGAGACGCCGATGAACGCCGACACCGAGCCCGAAGCGCTGGCCCACATCACCGGCCTCATCCCGATGCGCCGCGTCGGCCGCCCGGAGGAGGTCGCCGAGCTGATCGCCTGGCTGGCCTCCGACAAGGTCAGCTTCTCCACCGGCGCCGTCTACGACATCAGCGGCGGCCGGGCCACGTACTGACCGGTGACCGTGTTGAGCGTGGCAGGACGCTGCGCCCCGGCGCGTCGAAAGGCGAACGAACAACCGCCGGTGGCCAGGCGCGCATCCGCATCATCTTCTCAGAGTGACATTCTTGTCACCATCTGCTGTCATCGCGCGGACATGCTCGATAGTGTCGGCGTCTCACGGCGTGAAGATCCAGGGAGACTCGATGCATACGGCGCAGGGTCCTGCATGGAGCACCAGCGGGCTCGACGTCGCCGCGGGCAGGTATCCGCTGTCGATCGAGCGGCACGTGATGCGGATGGCCGACCTGCTGGTGCCGGGTGTGACGACGGTGACACCGCACGCCCGCTACTACAGCCTGCACGCCCTGGTCGCCATTGAGGCCGAACGTCGCGGCCTGTCTCTGCCGGCAGCGCAAGATCTACTGCGTCGTTGTGAAGTCGTCATGGCAGCGGTGTCGTACGCACATGACCACGGCGAGACCGGGCTGCCGCGTGCCCATGGCCTCGATGCCCTCGCGGGTCGGTTGCAGGGCGGCGAGGTCGTCATGGCCGAGGCGGCGCAGCCGGTGAAGGGCGGCTACGTACGTAACGTGTGGGGCTTTTGGAGTCCGTACGCGGCCTCGGAGGTCTCCCTCGGCATCCTCGTGCCCGCAAGCATGCCGACTCCGGGCCCAGCCTGCGCGGCCGGGCAAGTAACGGCGGGGCTCGACGGCATCCTGGAGCTGGCGGCCCGCCGGAGTCTGGGCGTGGACGAACTGCGCGGCCATCCCCATCTGTGCGTGTGCGCCGGTGGCGGCGCGGCCGACGGGACATGGCTGGCGAAATTGCTGTGCCTGCCCGGTGAGCAGCCCGCCGAATCCGCCGGGCGCGGCAGACGGAACACGATCCGCCTGCTTACGCGGCTGATGCGGACCCACGAGATCGGCGACGTCACCGACGACGTCAGACCGTTGATCGCGTACGGCGACTTCCTGAGGAGTGACCCCGTCGCCGCTACCTTGGAGACGGCTCCGGTCTGGCGCGGGGTGATGTTACGCAACTACGCGGTCAGCGCCTGGCGACGCCTCTGGTCATGGCTCGTGTCCGAGGTCGACGGCCTGATGCCCGCCGACGACCTGGCCGAGCGGTTCGCCGACAAGATGCCGGACGGAGCTCTGGCCGCGTTCATGGATGGGCTGCCGGCCACTACCACCCCGACCGGAGCTCCCGCCCCGGCCGAGGAGCAACTGAGGCCGAGCGGCCCGGTCGACCCAGTGAGCGAGCTGGCGATTCTGATCGTCAACGCTCGGCGGGTGCGGGAACTGTCCGGCCGGGTACGCGATGCCTTCCTCGGGCAACGCGGCGTCGAGCTCGGCCCCGAGTGGATGGCGTGGCGGCTGGCCGAGTCGAGGTCCGGCTCCTCACGTGACTTCGTTCGGCGGCTCACCCACGACCTGCTGACCCGCAGCAGACGTGTGGCGCTCTCGAAGGCCCGCCGGCGGTCGGACGGGACGTTGTGGCTGCCGACCCGTCTCCACGAACGCGAGGGGTTGCTCTTTCGGACCAGCCAGGAAGGGCGTGGCGACGTGGGCCTGAGGCTGGCGCAGCTCACCACCGTGCTGGCCGGTGCCGGGGTGCTCGAAATGGCCGGCAAAACCTGGCGCGTGACCGATGCCGGACAGGTGCTCCTTGATTGAGCCGCTGGTGGACCTGGAACTCGCCTCCCCGCTGACGCTCCTGATGGAGGAGGAACGGTACGGAGACCGACAAGCTGAGGAGGCTTTGTTCCTCAGCTTCACCACCGACCTCGGTTTCTTCGAGACGGTCGCGCTGGGCGTCGCACAGATGACCGGGGCACGGGTGAGCCTGGTCGGCGACGCTGCGATGAGCACGATCGACCCGAGAGCCGTACGCCGTGCCGGACGCGCCTACCTGCCCGGCCAGGCCGTATGCGGCGGAGCCTTCCACCCCAAACTGATGGCGCTGGTGGGCCCCCAGCGGGCCACTGTCGCCATAGGCTCCGGCAACGCCACGCTCGCCGGCTGGCAGGCCAACGCGGAGTTGTGGACCGTGCTGCGGGCAGACCAGCACCACGTCCCTGACCTGTTCGGTGAGCTCGCGTTGTGGCTGTCCGGGCTGCCGGACCGCGTCCGGTTCTCCAAGGGCGTGCCGGAGGCGCTGCGCAGGGTCGCCGCCGGTCTCGCGGCGCTGCACGAGCGGGCTGAGGCCGTGCATCCCCGTCTCCGGCTGGTGTCATCGAGCGAACGGCCCATCATGGACCAGCTCCCCACAGGCCCGGTCGACGAACTCGCGGTGTGCGCGCCGTTCCACGATCCCGGTGCCGTGACCCTGCGCCGCCTGGTCGAGCACATGCGGCCGCGGCGGCTGATCGTCAGCTTCCAACCCGGCTTCACGGAGCTCGACGGCCAGGCACTCGCCGATCTCGTCACCGAACTCGACGCCGACGTCCGCCTCGACGATGAACCCCGCTACCGGCACGGCAAGCTCATCGAATGGGTGGTCGAGGGCCGCCGGTACGCGCTCACCGGCAGTCCCAACCTTTCGGCCGCTGCGCTGTCCACGTCCCTGGAGAACGGGGGCAACTGCGAACTCGGCCTCATCGCGCCGATCCGCGCCTCCCTCATTCCCGAAGGCGCGACCGTGCCCACCGTCGATCTACGGCCGCTGAAGTTCTCGATCCGCCCGCGCGCAGAGCGGAAAGGCCCGCTCCTGCTCGGTGCCACCCGGGTCCAGCAGGGTCTGCACGTCATGTTCGCGCGCAAGCTGCGCACCGGCGGCTACCTGGAGCTGTCCGCCGCGGCGGCCCCGCCCGAGACGTGGGAGCGCGTCGGCGAGGTGCCTGCCGACGTCGCCGACGTCCTGCTGACGCAGGCCGCCGACGGCGGCAGCCGACTTCGCCTTGTCACCACCGTGGACGGCCAGGCAAGTCTCAGCAACATCGTCTTCGTCGTCGACCCCCTTCACTCACAGAAACGGTACGGTCTCAGCGGTACCCCAGCACCGACGACCAGGCCTGGCGAGCTGTTCGCCGATGAGCAACTGGCCAATAAGTTCCTCGCCGATCTCAGCGCACTCGCCGCCACGCTGACCCGGCCTCCTGCTTCGGCCGGCGCGCTCTCGGCTACGGTGCCGGCCGAGACCGCGCGTGCCGGAGTTGTCGCCGATCGATCCGGCGGATGGGCCGCCTATCTCGACGAATGTGCCGGACGTCTTGGGACGCCTCTGCTGCGTTTCGCTCTTGGACTGTCCGCGCTTCCGGCCGAGCAAGAAGCTGCCTACGAGGAGTTGCTGCCGGTTTCTTGGGACGAGCAGTTCGCGGACGACGCCGAGCCGGGCCTCGACGACGACGGCCTCGACGACGACCTCGAGACGGTGGCCGACCCACCGGCTGCCGTCACGCCACCTCCCGACCTGCGCGCTGCCGGCGCCGCGGTACGGCGTCGCTACCAGCGGTGGGCTGATCGCCTCACCCGGATCGCGCCGACGCTGGGACTGCCGGAGAAGATGCTCGTCACCAGGCTCCTGCTCTGGACCGCCGCGGCGGGTGCCTGGGACCGCGACGACCAGGCATGGCTCGGCCTTCTGGCGGACGCCGTACGCGAACTGGATGCTGACACACCGCCCGCCGAGGTGGAACCGCAGGTAGGCAGCCTGGCAGCGGTCGGTCTCGCGGTGCTCCGCGCCCACGCGCCCCGCCACGTCAGCACCGCCACCACAGTCGCCTTCAACAGATCCGCCGCCGTCGTGGATCACCTTCTTCCCGCCGCCGAACTTGAGTACGTCGAGCAGTACTGCGAGTTGCTGCGGGAGGCGTTCGGCCCGGCGTTGAGCCCGGAGGCAGTGCTGAAGCTCGCCGCCGAGATCGTCCAAGCCGACCCCCACGAGGAGGCTGTGCGCACGCTGGCGGAGCAGGGTCGCGACGTGCATCGGCATGGCGGACGCCTGCTGCACGTCACCGGCACCTTCGGCAACGCACGGCTCGTCGCTCTCCAAGCTGTCGCGGCCGCCCAGGCAGCCGGCCTCGTCGGCGCCTGGGCCACCTCGTCCGACGGCAGTTGGGCACTCGTCGTCTGGCGTCGGCCGGATCTGTTCACCGTCGAGTCCGGGCCACGCATCCTGTGGCGCCACTACCGGCTCACCGGTCTTCGCGATCCCCGCAGCCTGGCCGCCCAGCGCAGCTTCGACGGCGCCCCGACGGTGTCGCACGGCCCGCTGCGTGGGCCGTTTCCCGAGGCACTCGCGGTGCTGGCGGACCTGGGCCTGCCTCCTGATCCCCGACCTCCTCTTGACTGCGCTCACGTGTCGGGCTGAGCACCGCGCGGAAACAACGTCTTTCCTGGTAGGCAGCTCGCTGTCGAGGTGTGCCGTTCCCTGCACGAGGACGTCCGGCAGGTCCGCGACGTAAGAGAGATGGGCTCTGTGCCTGATTTGAAGCGATGTTCAGAAAAATTGGCTATTACCGTGGTTGACGCCATCTTCTCTAGCTGAACCGTGTTGCAATACGGCCCAAAGTGGACCAGAATTACGTGCGCGCGTTCACGATCTTGGGGCTCGGGTGGGACCGGGACCAATGCGAGCTCGCGAATCCTTGCGTTCGTACTCCCGGCGATGGCGGCGGTTCAGTGGGGGGTACCCGGAAGGCGTCCCGGACGACAGGAGAGCGGCCGTGGTCCGGTTCTTTGCTCCGGGTCTTACGCTCCATTGTGGTCCGGCTCCACGAAGTCGGATCTTACACAGCGGAGGTTTGGGGGATGGGTGCGCTGATTGCCGCCTTGTCGGTAGCTTTCGGGGCCATTGCGGCACTGGTGTCCTGGCTGATACTCAATGCGCTGGGAGCCGATGGGGTGACCATTTTCACGGTGAGTGGTGCAGCGTTACTTGGAGTCCCCACCCTGGTGATCGGGCTTGTCGCATTCGCCAGGAGCTTCGGAAAGGAACGCAAGCCTTGATGCCGCTCCACTTCGTGGAGGCAAGCAAGCCGGTCTGCGGTCGCGTGGCCCTCCGCACAAGGCGACCGGTGCGTTGGCAGCGATCGTCCCGCCCGTTGTGAGACAGGCGGGACAGGGACAGGGCGGGGGATCAGTTCCCGCAGGGGTTGGTCGCGTTGGCGGTGACGACGCCGTCCTTGACGGTGGAGATGCCGGTGCCGAGGGTGTAGTCGTTGCCGTTGTTGTTGTCCCAGGTTCCTGAGCCGTTGTTGAAGACGGTCTTGAAGCTGTTGGCGCTGCCGAGGGTGATGGTCTTCTTCTTCCAGTCGGTGCAGGCCGTTTCCATGGGCACGCCGGGGACGGTGGTCCAGGTGCCGTTGATGCCGTAGTGGATGTTGGCCGTGGTCCAACCCGTCCTGTAGTAGACGGTGGCTTCCTTGTCATTCGGCTGGGGGGTTGAGCCGGTGTGGATGGCGACCGCGCTCTTGCCGGGCACGGTGACCGTCGCCCTGCCGCTGGAGTCGACCGTCACCGTGCCGTTGCCCGCTACGTTTGGGTACGTACCGGCAGGCAGGTTGGTGGTGAAGGTCTGGGTGACGGTGCCGCTCTCGTTGTTGATGGCGACCCAGCCCTTGTCGCCCCGGCTGAAGGCGATCAGGTTGTTTCCGTTGTCGGTCCAGTTGGCGACGCTGGTGCCCTTGACGGCGTTGTAGAAGCCCACCATGCCGGAAACCTGCCGGTCGAAGCAGGTCCACTGGCCGTTGGAGCAGTTGACGTCGGTGACGTGGCCGCTGTTGGCCGAGGGCGGGCCCGCCTCGCTGTTGTTCCAGATGTAGGAGGCGTACACCTGGGGGGTGCCGAACGGCCAGGCGAGCATGAAGAGGTTGGCCAGCTTGTACGTGTCGCCGCTCTTGTAGGTGAGCGTGGAGCCGCCCCGCTCGGTGTCGTGGTTGTCGACGAAGGCCACGGCCTTGTCGCCGGACACCGACAGGCCCCAACTCTCCCCGAAGGTGCGGAGGTTCTTGATCTGGCCGGTGAACTGTTCCCGCAGCTTACGGCCGTACACGAACTCGTCGACGTCGCCGACGCCGGTGTACTGGCTCGGCTGGACGGCCTCCTGATCGCCTTGGATGACCTCCTGGTGGATGTAAGGCGACCCGATGAGCTTGGACTTGATCGCGGACAGGTCGCCGGGGTGGATGTGCTTGGCGGCGTCGATGCGGAAGCCGGACACGCCGAACGAGGTCAGCTTGTTCATGTAGTCGGCGATCCTGCCTCGGACGTACTCGGACCCGGTGTTCAGATCCGACAGGCCCACCAGTTCGCAGTTCTGGATCCGCCAGGCGTCATTGCGGTAGTCGCCCTGGTTGATCTGGCAGGTGGGCTGGTGGAAGTCCTGGGAGGAATAGAGCCCCGGGTAATCGTACTTGCTGAAGCCGTAGCCGCCGTAGCTGGTGGCGCCCTGGCCGGTCATGTGGTTGATGACCGTGTCCACCTGGACCTTCACGCCGGCGTCCCTGCAGGTGTCGACCATGCGCCTGAACGCGGCCTCGTCACCGAACTTGCTGGTCAGCTCGTAGCGGGCGGGCTGGTAGATGTCCCACCAGACCGAGCCGCCCTTGGCCATCGAGTCCTGGGGCGGTGACACCTGCACTGCGCCGTACCCGGCCGGGCCGAGCACTTCGGTGCACTCCCTTGCCACCGAGTTCCAGTTCCAGTTCCACAGGTTGGCGATCACGCCGACGTCGGAGGCGGCCTGGGCGGGGGCTTGGCCCAGTACGGGCACGGTGATGCCGCTCGCCGCCGCTAATGCGGTGGCGAGGATTGCTTTGTAGGGTTTCATACGGGGATCTCCAGAAACGTGAGGATGGGGTCCCATCAACGGGCTGGGTGGGCCAACACCCGGCCCGTTCTACTTTCGGGCCTGCTTGCCGGAGGCACCATCAGGACCTCCGCTTGCGGGTTTCCTCGGTGTTGCCTGGAAGTTACTCGGCGACCAAGAGTCATGCAATACTTTGCAGGCTTTTGCGAAGAGAAATGTCGGGTATGCGTATAATGCGTTGATCTATCACGGTGTAGCGCTGCGGTCCTTGCGGACCCTTTCCCTGGTTTTTCGTCTTCCGGCGTCGCCTGTTGTCGTGGATGGAAGGCGCAGCAGCCAGCACAAAGCGCTGATTTCATGCCGCTTCGTCCTGATGATCTCCGGTGGAACCGGCTTCGCAATATTTCAGAACCTTGCGAAATGGATACAAGGGTCAAGCGTTGATCCACTCCGGCCGCTGCCGCCCGACAGGACGGGCCCTCCGGCACGTTCATCACCAGACTGTCCGGCTGGGACAAGATCGGTATCCAGCGGGCGGCGAACACCTGCGTCACCTACTTCCAGACCTGCCAGGAGTCGTGGCACCCCAACGCCGCGGCGCCGCGCGCGATCGTCACGTGCGTACGTAACGCGAACGGCACGCTCACCGTCTCCTGACGTCTCCTCGGCTTCGCGTCCGGCTGTCCGGCTGTCCGGCTGTCCGGAGCCGGGGCGCGTCGCGGGGACCGGCCGGGCCGGGCTCGTCTCTGTATGGATGGAATACATGCCATTTTTCCCCGACAACTTCGGGGCTATCGTTGCGGCCATCTCGTGAATCGGGCGCCGGAAACGGGCTGTTTCCGGCACCAATTCATTCCTATGGAGGTGGCTTCCGTGCCCGCAGGGCTGTGGAGAACCGTCGGCGCGCTCGTGCTCGCCGTGCCGCTCGTCGGGGCCGTCCCGGGCGCCGCCCGGGCGGACGACCCGCCGTCGGTGACGATCGACTCCTCGGAGTCCGGACCCGGCGTCGTACGGCTGGCCGGGCGCTTCGCCGGCGCGTACGACGTGTCCCTCGTGGTGAACGGGGAGCGGATCGAGCGAACAAGGGTCAGCGACCCTGACGCCGACGACGCCGGGACCTGGGCCTACGACCTCGACGTCGGCGAGATGGACGGCGAGATCGAGGTCTACACGAAGGCGACGGTCGCGCAGACGCGGTACGGCACCTGGTCGCCGCCGCTCACCCTGCGCGTGGACAACCCCAGTGCCAGGAAGCCGGAGGTGGAGATCACCGAGCCGGCCGACGGGGTGCGGCTCACCCGGCCCACGCCCGTCCGGGTGCGCGTCGCCGGTAAGGACGTGCGCTCCGTGCGGGTCCGCGTCAACGGCGGCCCCTGGCAGCGCGCCAGCGGGGCCGCGGGCCGGTACGTCACGCTGGTCAACCCCGCCAAGCACGGCGACGTCATGGCGAGCCTGGAGGCGGAGGCCGTCGACGCGCGCGGCCACGTCACCAGGTCGACCACCCGGTACGTAGCCCTCGGCGCGGCGAAGAAGCGCCGTCCCGTGCCGCACCGGCAGGACCGGGCCATGTGGATCTGGGAGAAGGCCAGCTACAACCTGGTGCTCAACCCGGGGTCGCGCCGCCTGCTGGAGACGGTCCTGCCGCCCGGTTCGACCATGTATCTGGGCGTGGACACGTACATGGGCCGGGACATCATCGAGGACGCGCGTCCGGAGCTGCGCGACCTCGTGGCCTGGGCGCACGGCCGGGGCATGAAGGTGCACGCCACCGTGGCCGGCGGGACGCGCCCGCCCTACCTGGGGGCGCTCTCCCGCTACCGCGACCGCGCCGTCGGGGAGATGGAGCGCGTGATCGACTACAACCTGTCGTCGAAGCCGGCCGAGCGGTTCGACGGGATCAACGTCGACATCGAGCCGTACATCCTCCCCTGGTTCACCAGCTCCAAGCCCGACCTGCAGATCCAGTGGCTGGACACGCTCCGCGCGATGATCGCCCGGCGCGACGCGTCGGGGGAGCCCCTGCTGTTCGGTCCCGCCGTGCCGCGCTGGCTGGACACCTCCGCCTGCTGCACGGACATCCCGTACGGCGGGACCACCCGCACCCTGGCCGAGCACGTGCAGGACCTCAGCGACTACATCGCGATCATGGACTACCGCGACCAGGCGGACGGCAGCGCCGGCATCATCGCGCAGGCGGCCGGCGAGCTCGCCTACGCCGAGCGGATCGGCAAGCCGCTCTCCGTGGTCGTCGGGGTGGAGACCCTCGACATCGCGACGAGCGGCGACCCGGCCACCATCACCTTCCGCGAGGAGGGCAGGGACGCGATGGAGGCGGAGCTGGCGAAGGTCGGCCAGGCGTTCTCGGGCAGCCCGGCCTTCGCCGGGATCGCGCTGCACCACTACGACTCCTACCGTGAGCTGCCCACGGTATGGGGCCCCGCGGCGCGGTGGCCCGAGCCGCCCGCCGACTCCGGGCCGCCCACCGGCGTGGCCTCGCCGCCGGAGGCGGTGGCGTTCGACCACGCCACGGTCGATCTGACGTACGGGCGGGCGTACGACGACACCGAGGTCGACTTCTACGAGGTGCACCGTTCGACCGAACCCGGCTTCACCCCCGGCCCCGGCACGCTCGCGGGGAAGGCGCGCGGGCTCAGCCACACCGACACCGGCCTGCTGCCCGGCACCACCTACAGGTACCGGATCGTGCCGGTGGACGTGGCCGGGCACCGCGGGCCCGCCTCCGATCCGGTGACCGTGACGACCGGGGCCACCGACCTGCGTCCCATGGTCGTGGAGTCGATGTCGGTGACGCTGGAGGGCGGCGCGGCGCGGGTGCGGCTGCGCGTCGTGGACAAGGAGAGCGGGCAGCCGGTGGCCGCCACCGTACGCGGGCGTTTCACGTTCTCCGCCGGCCGGTACGTGACGGTGACCGCGGACGCCGACGGCTGGGCCACAGCGACCTCGGAGGCGCTGAAGCTGCCGACCGGCGAGGTCGGCTTCGCCGGTCACCGCCTCACCGCTCCCGGCCACTACTGGGCCGCCGCCTACGACCGCGACAAGGCCGCCACCACCCGCTGGTAAGCGTGAATTCATTCCTGATATGAGGTGAATAACGGAATGAATCAAGGGTTGACATCACTTCTCCATGACAAGAAGAATCCCGTTATGGAGCCACCTGAAGGAATGAATTCCCTCCCAAGGGGAAGGCGATTCCGCACCCTTGCGGCCCGCCTGCGGCAGGAGATCGTGCAGGGCCGCTGGCCGGTCGGAGCCCGGCTGCCGACCGAGTCCGAGCTGGCGCAGACCTACTCGGTCGGGGTCAACACCGTCCGCCGCGCGGTCGACCTCCTGGTCGAGGAGGGGCTCGTCCGACGCCGGCAGGGGTCGGGCACCTTCGTGACCAGCTCCGTCACCCCGGGGGCCAGGCCGCGTCTCATCGGCGCGCTGGTTCCGTCCAACACCTACTACTTCCCGCAGGTCGTGCAGGGCATCGAGCGGGCGGCGTCCGCCGCCGGCGTGCAGCTCGTGCTGGCCTGCTCCAACTACGACCCCGACGTCGAGGCCGGGCAGATCCAGCAGCTCGTCGACGTCGGCGTGGCCGGCCTGCTGCTGGTGCCCAACCTGCACCTCACCGCCGACCCCGACGCCCACCTGGCCCGCCTGCGCGAGCTGCCCGTGCCGTACGTCCTGGTGGAGCGCCGCCCGGCCGACCCCCGCCCGGCCGACCCGACCTCCTACGTCTGCACCGACGTGCACGGCGGCGGCTACGCGGCCGTGCAGCACCTCAGCGGGCTCGGCCGGGTCCGGATCGGCTATCTCGGCCGGATCGGCACCGCCAGCTCCGAACAGGTCTTCGCCGGATACCGGCAGGCCGTCGCCGACCTCGGGCTTCCGGAGATCCCGGAGGCCGTGGCCCGGCAGCCCGTCTGGACCGGCCCCGACATGCTGGCCTACGCCAACTCGCTGGTCGCCGAGAAGGTGCGCGCGGTGGTGTGCCTCGGCGACCGCGAGGCCACCGCGCTCCTGCCCTACCTGCGCAGGGTCGGCCTGACGGTGCCCGACGACATCGCCGTGGTGGCCTACGACGACGAGGTCGCCGACCTGTCGGAGGTGCCGCTGACCGCGGTCTCGCCGCCGAAGGCCGAAGTGGGCCGCATGGCGACCGAGCTGCTGCTGCGCCGGATCGAGCTCGGCCCGGCCGCGCCGGTCTGCCGGGTCGTCATGCAGCCCCGCCTGGCCGTGCGCGCCTCCTGCGGAGCCGCCTCCGGCAGCCTGGTCGAGGTCCGCGTCCCTTCCTGACGCGGGCGTCCCCCCTCACCCCTCCCCCCTCTCCGTTCCTGTTGGAGGACCCAATGAGAGTGCGCGTGCTCGCCGCTGCCGCGGTGGCCGTCCTCACCATGGCCGCTACGACGTCGTGCGGCGGCTCGGCCGACGACTCCGGCGCCGTCACCCTGAAACTCGGCTTCTACGCCGCCGCCGGCGACCCGGCCGACACGACCATGCGGCAGCTCGTCAAGGAGTTCGAGGCCGCCAACCCGTCGATCAAGGTGCAGCTCGAGGTCGCGCCGTACGTCAAGTTCTTCGAACGGCTCCGCACGCAGATCGCCGGCAACCAGGCGCCGCAGGTGTGGCTGTCGGACGGCGTGCTCGTGCAGGAGTTCGCCGCCCGGGGCGCGCTCGCCGACCTGAGCGACCGGGTGAAGAGCGTCAACGCCGCCGACTACTCCGGCATCGAGCTGAACCGCGACGCCCAGGGCCGGGTCTTCGGCTTCCCACAGGGCGCCCAGACCCCGGTGCTGTTCTACAACAAGAAGATGTTCGCCGAGGCCAAGGTCGCCGAGCCGACGGCCGAGTGGACCTACGACGACCTCGCCGCGGCGGCCAAGAAGCTCACCAAGGACACCAACGGCGACGGCAAGCCCGACGTCTACGGCTTCCGCGCGTACTCGCCGGGCTTCACCGAGAGCTGGTGGCCCATCGTCAAGGCGTTCGGCGGCGACATCGTCACCGACGGGGGACGCAAGGTCGTCATCGACAGCCCGCAGTCCACGGCCGGGCTCGACTGGATGCTGGGCGCCATGGGCAAGGACGGCTTCGCCCCCGACTACGTCACCACCGAGGCCATGGGCAAGGGCGTCGTGCACACGCTGTTCGCCACCGGCCGGGTCGCCATGTCGTACGGCATCTACGCCCGCACGCTGCCCGCGCAGAGCGCGGGCGTCGACTTCGGCGTGGCGCCCCTGCCGAAGGGCCCGTCCGGCCGCGGCAACGTCGCGATCGTGAACTCGTGGGTGGTCAGCAAGGCCGCCTCCCCGGCGCAGAACGACGCGGCGTGGAAGTGGATCACCTTCTTCTCCGGCGAGGGCCCGCAGCGCAAGTGGGCCGAGCTCGGCGAGGCGATCCCGATCAACAAGAAGGTCGCCACGACGGCCCTCGCCCCCGACCGCGGCCCGGTCTTCCTGGAGTCGCTCGACGCGGCCACCGACCTCGGCACCAACGCCGTGTGGTCGGAGTACACCGAGGCGCTGGCCAAGCGCATGAACGAGGCGCTGTCGGGCGCGACGCCCGTCGCCGCCGCCCTTCAGTCCGGGCAGAAGGAGGCCCAGGAGGTCATCGACCGCTTCTATGCCGGGAAGACGCAGTGACGCTGCTCGCCAGGCGTACCGGGCAGGTGGCCGCCGAGCAGCGGCCGCCCGCCGGGAAGCGGCACGCGGGGGAGCGGCTCTGGGCCTTCGCGTTCGCCTCGCCCTACCTTCTCCACCTGGTCGCGCTGGCCGCCTGGCCGCTGCTGGCCTCGCTGTTCTTCAGCATGACCGAGTACGACCTGATGTCCTCGCCGAGGTTCGTCGGTTTCGGCAACTTCACCCGGCTCTTCGAGGACCCGGTCTTCTGGCGCACGCTCGGCAACACGGCGTACTTCGCGGTGCTGTTCGTGCCCGTCCAGACGGCCCTGGCGCTGGCGCTGGCCATCGCGCTCAACCAGCGGCTGCGCGGCATGGCCCTGTTCCGCGCGGCCTACTTCGTCCCGGTCGTCTCCTCGTGGGTCGTCGTCGCCTACGTCGCCGACGCCGTCTTCAACCCGCAGACGGGCATCGCCAACCAGGTGCTCGGCCTGTTCGGGCTGCCCGCCGAGAACTGGTTGCAGGATCCCGCGCTGGTGATCCCCACGCTCGCGGCGGTCGCGGTGTGGAAGGGCGTCGGCTACATGATGGTGCTCTTCCTGGCGGGCCTGCAGGCCATCCCCGAGGAGCGCTACGAGGCGGCGAAGATCGACGGCGCGTCGGCCTGGAACCGGTTCCGGTACATCACGCTGCCGGGCATTTCCGGCACCACGTTCCTGGTGCTGGTGCTCACCTCCATCGAGACGCTGCAGTCGTTCGAGCAGGTCTTCGTGATGACGGAGGGCGGGCCGCACGGCGCGAGCGAGCTGACCGTGCTCTACCTCTACCGCCAGGGTTTCCAGTTCTTCCAGATGGGCTACGCCTCGGCCATCGCGTGGGTGCTGTTCGTGCTGGTGCTCGCGCTCACCCTGGTGCAGTTCCGGCTCCAGCGCAGGTGGGTGCACTATGCGTAAGACCGTCTCGTACGTCCTGGTCCTCGCGGGTGCCGCGGTCATGCTGCTGCCCTTCGTCGCCGCGCTCGGGAACTCGCTCAAGAGCTTCGCCCAGTACATCCAGGTCCCGCCCGCGTGGATCCCCGACCCCGTCCAGTGGGACAACTACGCGGAGGTGTGGCGGCGCGCCCCGTTCGGGCTCTACCTGGTCAACAGCGTCGTGATCGCCGTACTCGCGGTCGTCGGGAACGTGCTCACCAGCGCCATGGTCGGGCACGCGCTGGCCAGGATGCGGCTGCCGGGCAAGCAGGCGCTGCTCACCATGGCGCTCGGCACCATGATGTTGCCGACCGTCATCACGATCGTCCCGAACTTCCTGCTGTTCCGCTCGCTGGGCTGGCTGGACTCGCTGCTGCCGCTCATCGTGCCGTACTGGCTGGCCACGCCCATCGGGATCTTCCTGATGCGGCAGACGTTCCTCGGCATCCCCAAGGACTTCGAGGAGGCGGCCGGCCTCGACGGGGCCAACCCCTGGCAGGTGTTCTGGCGCATCCACCTTCCGCTGGCCAAGCCCGCCCTGGCCACGCTCGCGGTCTTCACCTTCACCACGTCGTGGAAGGCCGTGCTGGAGCCCACGATCTACCTCACCTCACCCGAGAACTACACGCTGCCGGTCGGCGTCCTCAGCCTCAAGGGGCAGTTCGTCGGGAACGACCAGCTCGTGACGGCCGCGGCGATGATGAGCCTGCTGCCGATGCTGATCGTGTTCGTGCTGGCCCAGCGTTACTTCGTCCGCGGAACCATGTCCGCGGGTCTCAAGGGCTGACAGCCCCCTCCCGTCAGAAAGGAAATCGTGACCACAACATCCGGGCTGCGCCTGGGCGTCATCGGCGCGGGAACCATCGCGGAGTTCCACGTGGCCGCCGCCCGCCAGAGCGCCGGGCAGGTGAAGGTCACCGCGGTGTGCGACGTACGGGCCGAGGCGGCCGAGAAGCTGGCCGCCGAAGCCGGCGCCCGCGTCTTCACCGACCACCGGTCGATGATCGACGCCGGCGGCCTCGACGCGGTCGTGATCACCGTCCCGCACGCGCTGCACGCCCCGATCACCCTCGACGCCGCCGCGGCCGGGCTGCACGTGCTCGTGGAGAAACCGATCGCCACCACGCGTGAGGACGCCCTCCGCATGATCGAGGCGTGCCGCGCGGCCGGCGTCGTGTTCGCCGTCGGGCACGTCCTGCGCTTCGTGCCGATGCTGCGCGCCGCGGCCGGGTTCCTCGCCTCGGGCGAGCTGGGCCAGGTCGTGGTGGCCTCCGAACGTCGCACCGCCGACTACGGCGACCCCTCGCGCCCCCGCTGGTTCCTCGACCCCGGCATGGCGGGCGGCGGCATCGTGCTCAACGTCGGCACCCACAGCATCGACAAGCTGCAGATGCTCGTCGGCTCGCCGATCGTCGAGGTCACCGCGCACGTCGCCGGGCCCGCCGGTGGGTCGGTGGAGACCGAGGCGGTCGCCCTGGCCCGGCACGCCGACGGCACCCGTTCGACGATCTCCGTCACCGGGACCGGCCTGCCGTTCACCGACGAGGCCGAGATCGTGTGCGGCGAGGGCGCGCTGCGCATCAGCCGCGGCGAGGGCGTCTGGTCCTTCCGCGGCGGCGTGGCCACCCAGGTCGCCGCGCCCGGCAGCGGGGAGATGGCCACGGCGTTCGCCGCGCAGCTCGCCGACTTCGCGCGCGCCTGCGCCGCCCGTACCGCCCCCGAGGTCACCGCCGAGTACGCCCTGTCGGTCCTCGACGTCGCCCTGGCCGTCTACGACTCCGCCCGCCTGGGCTCCACCGTCACCGTGAAGGGACAGTCATGAACCCGCTCGCGTTCAGCACGCTCGGCATGCCGGGCGCCCCGGCCGAGGAGGTCATCGCCACCGCCTCCCGGTACGGCTGCGCCGCCGTCGAGCTGCGCTGCGCAGAAGGCGAGATCGTCGCGCCGGACACCCCCGCAGGCGAGCTGCGCTCGATCGCCCGGACGTTCGCGGGCGCCGGGATCGAGATCGTCGCCGTGTGCTCCTACACCCGCGTGGCCAGGCCGGACGGTGACCCGGTGGCCGAGGTGCTGCGCCACGTCGAGATCGCCGAAGCGCTCGGCTCGCCGTACGTGCGGGTCTTCGGCGGTGTCGAAGGGCAGGACGACCCGGCCGCCGCCGCGACTCGGAGGCTCGCGGACGTGGCCGGGCGGCTGCCCGACAACGGCGTGGACGTGCTGCTGGAGACGCACGACGTGTTCCTGACGGGCGAGGCGATCGCCGGCGTGCTGGCCGGGGTCGGCTCACCGCGCGTGGGCGCGCTGTGGGACGTGGTCAACCCGTGGCGGGCGGGCGAGAGCGCCGCCGCGACCGCGGACGCGCTGGCGCCGTACCTGCGGCACGTGCAGATCAAGGACGCGGCCTCGCCGACCGACCTGGCGCCGGTGCTGCCCGGCGAGGGCGCGGTGGGGGTGCCCGGCGTGCTCGCCGAGCTCGGCCGCCTCGGGTACGCCGGCTACCTGGCGCTGGAGTGGGAGCGCGCCTGGTATCCCGACGCGCCGCCGATCGGCGAGGCCCTGACCTCCTTCCGCAAGGTGCTCGGGCGATGATCCCGCTGGTCGCATCGGCGCGTACGGACCAGGGGCGGTTCCCGCTGGGCCCGGGCACCCGGGTGAGCGGCCCGCACGCCGGCCTCGCACGGGAGCTGCTCGGCCTGGACGCGCGCGGCGAGGGCCCCGGCGAGGTCGTGCTCGGCCTCGTGGCCGATCCGTCGCTCGGCCCGGAAGGGTACACCCTCACCGTCACCCCGGACCGGGCGGTGATCGCCGCGGCGGGCGCCGCCGGGCTCGGCTGGGGCGTGCAGACGCTGCGCCAGCTCGACGCGCCCGGCGGCGTGCCCTGCGGCACCGTCCGCGACGTGCCCAGGTACGCCTGGCGCGGCGTGATGATCGACGTGGCCCGCTGGTGGCGGCCGGTGTCGTTCCTGCGCTCGTACGTCGACCTGCTGGCGCTGCACAAGTTCAACGTCCTGCACCTGCATCTCACCGACGACCAGGGCTGGCGGTTCGAGGTGCGCGCGCACCCGAGCCTGACCGAGATCGGGGCCCGGCGCGCCGAGTCCCCGGCCGGGCACGCGCGGGAGGGCAGGTCCGACGGCACCCCGCACGGCGGCTTCTACACCCAGCGGGAGCTGCGCGACCTGGTGGAGTACGCCGCGGCGCGCGGGGTGACCGTGGTCCCCGAGATCGAGTTCCCCGGGCACTCGCAGGCCGCCATCGCGGCTTATCCGTGGCTCGGACACCCGTCCGCGGAGCCCGTCACGGTGCGGACCTCGTGGGGCATCTCCTCGCAGGTGCTCAACGTGAGCGACCGCGCCGCCGATTTCGCCCGCGACGTGCTCGACGAGCTGAGCGACGTCTTCCCCTCCACGTACGTGCACATCGGCGGGGACGAGGTCCGCGGCGACGCGTGGGCGACCAGCCCGGAGGCGGCGCGGCGGGTGGCGAGCGCCGGGCTCGACGGGCCGCAGGCGCTGCTCGGCTGGTGGGGCCGGCTGCTCGCCGATCACCTGCGCGGGCTCGGCCGCCGCGCCGTGGCCTGGGACGACATGCTCGACCACGACCCGCCGGAGGACATGGTGATCATGGCGTGGCGGGGCGTGGACCGGATCGAGGCGGCGGCGCGGGCGGGCCACGACGTCATCGCCGCCCCGCACACGCACACCTACCTCGACTACGCCGAGTCCGACGCCCCCGGCGAGCCGGTCAGCATCTCGGGCCCGCTGCCGCTGGAGACCGTGTACGGGTTCGACGCGGGCGACGCCGTCCTCGGCATGCAGGCGCAGCTCTGGGGCGAGTACCTGCCCACGAAGGAGCGCCTCGACTACAACGCCTTCCCCCGGCTGTGCGCCGTCGCCGAGGCGGCCTGGTCCTCCGGCCGGGACCTCGGAGACTTCACCCGGCGGCTGACCGCCCACCTGCCGCTCCTCGACCGGCTGGGTGTGGCGTACCGGCGGCCGTACGACCAAGGAGCGGCACGTGTTCACCTCTGAACGGGAGCTCGACGACCGGCTGGCCACCCCCTCGGCCGCGCTGGTCGCCGACGCCGGCGCGCTGGACGGCGACCTCGTCGTGCTCGGCGCGGGCGGCAAGATGGGGCCGAGCCTGGTCCGGCTGGCCAGGCGCGCGCTGGACGCGGCGGGCCGGGGCTCGGCCCGGGTGTACGCCGTGTCCCGCTGGTCCGACGGCCGCGCGGCCCGGGCGCTGGCGGAGGAGGGCGTGGACGTGGTCGCCCACGACCTGAGCGCCGGCGACGACCTCGACGGGCTGCCCGACGCGGCGAACGTCGTGTTCATGGTGGGGGCCAAGTTCGGCACGTCGGCCGCGCCGTACCAGGCGTGGGCGGTCAACGCGGCGCTGCCGGCCGCCGTGGCCCGGCGCTACCGGGACTCGTCGGTCGCGGTGTTCTCCACCGGCAACGTGTACCCGCTGGTGGACGTGGTCTCCGGCGGCAGCGCCGAGGACGACCGGCCGGAACCGGTCGGCGAGTACGCGATGAGCTGCCTCGGCAGGGAACGCGTCTTCGAGCACGCCGCCGCCGCGTACGGCACCCGGGTCTCGATCCTGCGCCTCAACTACGCGGTGGACCTGCGCTACGGCGTGCTCGCCGACCTCGCGGTCACGGTGGCGGCCGGCGAGCCGGTCGACGTCACCACCGGGCACGTCAACGTCGTGTGGCAGGGATACGCCAACGAGGTCGCGCTGCGCTCGTTGCGGCACGCGCGTGCCCCGGAGCCGTTCACGATCAACCTGACCGGGCCGGAGACCGCGTCGGTCCGCCGCACGGCGAGCCGGCTGGCGGCCGCCATGGGGACCGAGGCGTCCTTCGCCGGCAGCGAGAGCGGCACCGCGCTGCTCAGCGACGCCTCGGCCTGCCACGGCCTGTTCGGCTACCCGGACGTGCCGCTGGACACGCTGATCAGCTGGCAGGCCGACTGGTTGTCGCGCGGGCTGCCCCTGTCGGGCAAGCCGACCAAGTTCGCGGTACGCGACGGGAGGTTCTGAGATGTCGCTCGACCTGCTGCGGGAGGGCACGGTCATCCCCGCCCACCCCCTGGCGCTGACCGGCGGACGCACGCTCGACGAGCGCCGCCAGCGCGCGCTCACCCGCTACTACCTCGCCTCGGGAGCGGGCGGCGTGGCCGTGGCGGTGCACACGACGCAGTTCGCCATCCGCGAGGCGGGGCTGCTGCGGCCGGTGCTGGAGATCGCCGCCGAGGTCGTGGCCAAGGAGGCCGGGCGGCCCTTCGTCCTGGTCGCGGGGGCGTGCGGCGACACCGCGCAGGCCGTGGCGGAGGCCGAGCTCGCGGCCTCGCTGGGCTACCACGCGGTGCTGCTGTCGCCGAACGTGCCGGGCGCGGGCGAGCCGGAGCTGCTGGCACGCGCCAGGGCGGTGGGCGAAGTGCTGCCGGTGGTCGGCTTCTACCTCCAGGAGGCGGTGGGCGGGCAGCGGCTCAGCCCGTCGTTCTGGAGGTCGCTGAGCGAGCAGGAGCCGGTGGTGGCGATCAAGATGGCGCCCTTCGACCGGTACCGCACCGTCGACGTGGTCAACGCGGTGGCGGCGTCGGGGCGGGGCGACGACATCGCGCTCTACACCGGCAACGACGACAACATCCTGGCCGACCTGCTCACCCCCATAGCGGGCCGCCGCGTCGTCGGCGGGCTCCTCGGCCAGTGGGCGGTGTGGACGCGGGCGGCGGTGCTCATGTTCGAGGAGGTGCGCCGGGCCTGGGCCGGGGACGACGACGTCCTGCGGTCCCTGCTGGCCCGCGCCGCCGACCTCACCGACGCCAACGGCGCGGTGTTCGACGTGGCGGGCGGCTTCCACGGCTGCATCGCCGGGGTGCACGAGGTGCTGCGCGGCCAAGGGCTCCTGGCCGGCACGTGGTGCCTCGACCCGGACGAGGGGCTGTCGCCGGGGCAGGCCGCGGAGATCGCGCGGGTGCGCGCGGCGTACCCGTGGCTGGTGGACGACGACTTCGTCGCCGCGCACCTGGACGACTGGCTCCGCTGACTCTTCGGCCGGCGAGCCCGGGCGGGGAACATTCCCCGCCCGGGCTCGTGGTCAAATGGTCCAGTGGGCCGTGGACAGGGCGCGGACGGCGTCCTCGTCCACCTCGACGCCGAGGCCGGGCCCGGTGGGCACCAGGGCCGTCCCGGCGGTGACCTTCACCGTCTCGCCGCCGACGTACGCCGAGTGCACGAACTGGCGGCCGTTGAGATCGACCGGGGTGTCCACGCCGAAGGCGGCGAACAGGTGCAGCGAGGCGGCGAACCCCAGGTCGGTGTCCGTCAGCCCCGACCCCATGATGCGCAGCCCGGCGTCCTCGGCGAGCTGGCACAACCGGCGGGAGAGCGTGAGGCCGCCCGACCGCTGCACCTTGGCGATGGCGATGTCCACGGCGTCGAGCTTCACGAACGTGGCCAGGTCGGACGGATGACGCAGGCTCTCGTCCAGCGCCACCGGCAGCGGGCTGTGGTCGCGCAGCCGGCGCAGCCCTGTGACGTCGTTGGCGGGCAGCGGCTGCTCGAACGCCGACACGTTCAGGTCCGCGAGCCGCCGCGCCATGCGCAGCGCGCCGTCCACCGTGTAGGCCTGGTTCGCGTCCACCCAGAGGGGCGCGTCCGGGGCGGCCTCCCTGACCGCCGCGACGACGGACAGGTCCGTCGCCTCGTCGTGCAGGCCCACCTTGACCTTGTACGCGCCGTAGCCGTTCGCCTGCCCTTCCTCGACCGCCCGCCGTACCTCGTCGGCCGTCTGGCCGGCCACGATCCAGCCGAGCGTGATCCGGTCGAGGCGGCGCTGCCCCCACAGCAAGCCGACGGAGACGCCGAGCGCCCGGCCGAGCAGGTCGTGCAGCGCGATGTCGAGCGCGGACTTGGCGATGGGCGACCCGATCGTCAACCCCCTGTTGATCACCTTCTCGTAGACCGCGCAGGCGCCGTCCAGGTCCCACGCGGGGCGTCCGACCAGGGCGGGAGCGAGATAGCGGGCGATCGTCGTCGAGATCGACTCCACGGTCTCGTAGGTCCAGGCGGGGGTCGGCGTCGCCTCTCCCCAGCCGGTCACCCCGCCGGCCGTCACCTTGACGAGAACCCGTTCGGCGGGCTTTCCCTCAGTGGTGACTTTTCCACCGGAGATGCTGAACGACCGGATGGACGGCAGTTCCACGACGAATACATCAATCCGCTCGACGACCAGCGATTCCATGTTTCTCCAAGCGGCAGGAATTCATGCTCTTTGAATATTTCCAGCGTCCTGAATCTAGCACGCCGGAAATAATTCATGAATTAGCGGAATGAATTCATGCGCCCGCTTTCCGCACCTGCTCGCAGCCCTGACTCCCAGGCGGACGGCTCTGCTCCCGCCAAGTCTCCCTATCATTGGGCCCATGAACGAAGGGCTTCCGGAACCAGTCCGCCGCGATGCGTGGCGCGTCTCGCACGACGAGCGCGAAGCGGTGGTGGAACGGCTGAACACGGCGGCGGCCGAGGGCCGGCTCGACCTCAGCGAGCTGGACGCGCGGCTGGAGCTGGCGTTGAACGCCAAGACGTACGCCGACCTGGCGCCTCTCACCGCCGATCTGCCGCCGGACGTCCCGGTGAACCAGGAGCCGCTGGTCCTCAAGGGCGGCATGCACGGCGTGACCCGTTCGGGACGCTGGGACGTGCCGGGGCGCATCCTCGTGTACGGCGGCATGGGCGCCGTCAAACTCGACTTCACCGAGACCGAATGCCGGCTGCCCGAGATCCAGATCGAGGCGGAAGGTCAGATGGCCGGCGTCACGATCATCATCCCCGACGGCTGGGCCGCGGAGACGTCCCGCATGGAGGGGGGCCTCGGGGGTTTCAAGGACAAGACCACGCCGCAGCGCCTCCCCAGGACGCCGCTGATCCGCCTGTCCGGCACCGGCGGCGCGGGAGGGGTGGTCATCCGGCACCCCAACAGCTGGGAACGCCGCAAGCAGCGGCGCCTTCAGGGACGTTGAGTCCGGGCTCACCCGGAGCCCCCGGCCGTCACGTCGTTGACCGGGCTATGGGCACGTTGCCCGGTCAGGACCCGTACGGCCTCTTCTGCGGCGATGCGCCGCACGGTGGTGACGGACTGCTCGGAGTAGTAGGCGGCATGGGGGGTGATGATCACGTTGGGCAGGGTGAACAGGGGGTTGCGGGGGCGCCAGTCGCGCTGCTTCGCGGGCTCGTCCTCCAGGTCGTCCAGCGCCGCGCCGGCGATCCATCCCTCGGCGAGCGCCTGGTAGAGCGCCGCGTCCTCCACGATCGGGCCACGACCGGTGTTGATGAGGACGGCGGTCGGCTTCATCCTGCGGAGCGTCGTACGGTCGAAGGCGTGGTGGGTCTCGGGGGTGAGCGGCGCCTGGATCACGAGGAAGTCGGCGCCTTCCACCAGGCGGTCGAAGGACACTGGCCGCACCTGGTGCGCCCGGATCTCGGACTCGTCGAGGAACGGGTCGTGCGCCCAGACCTCGACGCCGAACGCTCTGGCTCGTTCGGCGATGAGCCGGGCGATGGCGCCGAAGGACAGCAGCCCGAACACCCGTCCCCGCCACACCCTGGTCATCCCGAAACGGCAGGCGCCAGGAAGCATGCGGGTGCGTACCAGGTGGTCGAGCTCGCTCAACGCGCACTCCTTCATGGGGTGGGGGTGGCTGTGAGAGGGAAGAGCTGTTCCAGCACCTTCGCGACCCCGTCGTCGTCGTTGCGGCCGATCACGCTGGTGACGCCGGCCAGGACACTGGGGTGGGCGTTCGCCATCCCGTACGAGCGCCCGGCCCAGCGCAGCATGGGCAGGTCGTTGGGCATGTCGCCGAAGGCCACCACGTCGGCGGCGTGGATGCCCAGCCCGGCGGCCAGGTGCGCGAGCGCGGTGGCCTTGCTCGTCTCCTTGGCGATGGCCTCGACGAGGCGCAGGCCGTTGGAGTGGTAGACGGTGACGAGGTCGCCGAGGTGTGGCGCGGCCAGCTCGACCAGGCGGTCCGCCGGCAGCCGGTCGTGGCGGCCGAGCAGTTTCGGGGCGGGCCTGGCCAGCAGTTCGGCGTCCGGCAGGCGCTGGAGCGTCACGTCGGCGTCCCACTCCCACGGCTCGTACCGCTCGTCGGAGGCCAGCTCCGTGGCGTACTCGACGGCCAGGCCGATGCCGGGTACGGCCGCGCGCAGCCGGGCGGCGGCCTCGGTGAGGGTGGCGGGATCGATGAGCCGTTCGATGACCGGGCGGCGCGTGGCCAGATCGTGGACCAGCGCGCCGTTGGAGCAGATGGCCAGTCCCCGCGCGCCGAAGACCCGGCTGATGTCGGTCATCTTGCGGGGCGGGCGGCCGGTCACGAAGACGACCTCCGCGCCCTGGCTCAGCACGCGCCTGACGGCGGCGACGGTGCGGGCCGAGATCGTGCCGTCGCTCCTGACCAGCGTGCCGTCGAGGTCGGTGGCGACCAGCCGGGGCCGGTCGCCCGCCATCGGATCGTACGCCGCGGGATCGGACGCCGCGGGATCGTCCTCCGCGGGGCCGGCTTTCGCGGGGCCCGCTCTCATCGGGTCAGCTCCGCCGCCTGCCCGAGCAGCCGGCCGGCGTGTGCGATCTGCGCCGCCGCGGTGTCCGGGTCGGAGGGGGAGAGGGGCACGGTGCGGCCGTCGAGCACGTCGCCGCCCAGCCGTACCTGGGCCGCGGTGCAGGCGTCCGCGCGCACGTCGAAGGCCGGCACGTAGACGTCGGAGCCGGGACGTACCACGAAGGACGGGCGTCCGGGGCGCGGGGTGCGGCCGTGCGGGGACTCCTCGCGGATGCGCTCCTGCGGCGAGCCCGTGCCCTGCACGCGGTCCTCCGCCTCCGCCGCCGTCGCCCGGCCCTTCACGCGCTTCTCCGCTCCGCCGTGGTGTGGGCCTCGCCGTGCGTGGCGGACGCCGGAGCGCGGAAGGCCCTGGCGCCCGCGACGACGCAGCCCAGGAGGAGAGTGACCAGCAGGAAGGCCGTCTCCAGCGAGGTCGCCCCGGCGATCGCGCCCACGGCCGCGGGTGCGACGAGATTGGACAGATAGGTGACGGTCGCGACGCCGGCGATGGAGCGGTTCGGCTCGTCGCCGTGGTGACCGGCCGAGGCGAACGCGAGCGGGACGACGACGGCGATGCCGATGCCCAGCAGCGCGAATCCGGCGATGGCCGGCGCGGGGTCGCGCCCCATGACGATCAGCAGCCCGCCGGCGACGGAGACCGCGCCCGAGTAGCGGATCACCCGTTCGGTGCCCCAGCGCCCGACCAGCCTGTCACCGCAGAACCGGACGATCCCCATCGTGCAGCTGAAGGCCGTGAAGCTGGCCGCCGCGATGCCCGCCGACGCCCCGGCGATGTCCTCCAGGTAGATCGCGCTCCAGTTGCCCGCCGCCCCCTGGGCGAACTGGGCGCAGAAGCCGACCAGGCCGATCGCCATGGCTGCGCGGGCCGGCCAGACGAACCCGCCGGTGGCGGTCGCCTCCCTGGCGGGCGGCCGTACGTCCAGGAGGTGGCGGCCACTGGCGATCGACACCGCCACCAGCAGCGCCGCCATCAGCGTCAGGTGCAGCCGCGCGTCCATCCCCGCCCAGGTGGCCAGCGCGCCGAGACCGGACCCGAACAGCCCGCCGACGCTCCACGAACCGTGCAGGCCGGACATGATGGAGCGTCCGTGGCGCCGCTCGACATCGACGCCGCCCGCGTTCATGGCCACGTCGGCGATGCCGGTCGCGGCGCCGTACGCGAGCAGCGCCAGCCACAGCAGCGGCAGGGAGGTGGCCAGGACGGGCGGTATCAGGGCGAGGCTGAAGAGGACGGACATGAGCGTGATGGCCCGGCGGCTGCCCAGCCATCGGGTGACCCGCCCGGACATGGGCATCGTGAAGCAGGCGGAGATCGCCGGCGCCACCAGGGCGGCGCCCAGGGCGACCGGGTCGAGTTCGAGCTGGTCCCGGATCCACGGGATCCGCGTGGCGAACGCGCCCAGCGCGGCGCCGTGGACGGCGAAGATCATGGTGACGGCCGCGCGGCCCCGGGAGATCTCATTCATGACAGACTGGAATTTATCAGGCTACTAGCCGAACAAATAGAGCCATCCGGGAAGAGGCGGCAGACCCCATGAAAACGGAGAAGGCGAGTGCGAGCCCCCGCACCGCCAGGACCATCAACAACCGGCTCGTCCTCGACCTGCTGCACCGGCAGGGCTCGATGACGGCCGCCCAGGTCAGGAAACTCACCGGCCTGTCGCGGGCGACCATCTCCGACCTGCTCGCCCGCCTCCAGGACGACGGCCTGATCGAGGTACGCGGCGCCTCCGACGCGGTGCAGCCCGGCCCCAACGCCCGCCTCTACCAGCTACAGGCCGGGCGCGCGCACGTCATCGGGGTGGACGCCAGGACGGACTCGGTCTCCATAGGCGCCGCCGACCTGGCGGGCAACCGGCTGCCCGACCGCAGGCTCCCCTTGGCCGGCACCGGTGACCTGGGCGGGTTCATCGCCGACGTCGTACAGGTCGTGCGGCGGACCTCCCTGGAGTCCTTCGACCAGGACCCGCACACCATCGCCGTCGGCGCGCCCGGCGTGGTGGACCCCGGCACGGGCGCGCTGCGCTCCACCGGCTGGCCGCCCGAGTGGCACGCGGAGATGGTGGCCGCGCTGAGGTCCGCCTTCCGCGCCACCGTGCTGGTGGAGAACGAGGTGAACCTGGCGGCCATCGCCGAGCACCGGCTCGGGGTCGCGCGAGACCGGGAGACCTTCGCCCTGCTCTGGCTGGGGCACGGCGTCGGCGCGGGCCTGCTGCTGGACGGGCGGCTGCGCCGGGGGGAGTCGGGCGGGGCCGGGGAGGTCGGCTTCCTGGCCGTGCCCGACCGTTCCGGCGGCGCCTCCGCCAGGGAGCGGCTGTCTCTGGAGGAGCGGCCTGCCCTCCAGGAGCGGCTGCCCGGCCTGCACGGGCTGGCGGGGGCGGAACCCGTTCGCGAGCTGGCCCGCCGGCACGGGCTCGACGTGCCCTCCGGCGACGCGGTCCAGGCCGCCGCCGAGGTGGTGGCGCGGGCGGCGGGGGACGGTCAGCCCTTCCTCGACGAGCTGGCCGCCACGATCGCGGACGGCGTACTGGCGTTGTGCGTGGTCCTGGACCCCGGCTGCGTGGTGCTCGGCGGCGAGATCGGCAGGGCGGGCGGTCCCGCGCTCGCCGCCAGGGTCGCCGCCGCCGTCGGCCGGCTGAGCCCGATCCCGCTGAGCATCCGGGTCAGCGAGGTCGTCGACAACGCCGTGCTCGCGGGGGCGGTCCTGACGGCTCTGGACCACGCCCACGACGAACTGTTCGGCCCGCCTCAGTGAACGCTCACGAAAGTGCGATCACCACGCGGGACCGGGCCGACCGCACGGCGGCGTCGATCACCTCCAGGGCCGGGACGGTCGAGTGCGGATCGACCGTCAGCGGCCCGCCCTCCCACAGCGCCGTACGCAACCGCTGGTAGAACACCCCGTACGAGCCCGGCTCCGTGGGGACGACCGTGACGCCCCCGGCCCGCTCAGCCATCGAACAGCACGGCGTGGCGGACGATGGCCGGCTGTTCCGCACTCGAACCGGTGAGGTCTTCTCAGGCTCGACCATCTCCAAGGTGTGGAAGGCGGCGCGGGCCTTCGCCCTCACTCCCGATCAGGTCGTGTCCCCGCTGGCTGCCCGGCCGTACGACCTGCGGCACGCCGCCGTGTCGCTCTGGCTCAACGCCGGCGTCCATGCCCCGGAAGCCGCCGAGCGCGCCGGGCACGGGGTGGATGTGCTGCTCAAGGTGTACGCCAAGTGCATCGACGGACAGCGGGAGGTCGCCAACGGCCGGATCTTGGAGGCCCTGTCGCAGTGAGCGCGAGGAAGGCAAAGGACCCCGGCTGCTTCCTGCTGCCTGTCTGCGTAACCCAGATTCCCGCGAAACCCCTGCTCAAGCCAGGGACGCGGTGATGAGAAGAGTAGGGCGGGTGGGACTTGAACCCACGACCCACGGATTATGAGTCCGATGCTCTGACCGGCTGAGCTACCGCCCCTGGATTCAGTTGTGTGGCTGTTGCGTGGTCCTGAGTGGATCATGCTGAGCCTGGTGCATGGCTAAGGCTAGAGCATCAGGACCGGTTGTGGGTGCCCTGAGCCGGTGGGAGAGGGGTCTCCGCGGACATCTTTCCATGTTCCGGGGGCGGTGGCGATCATCGGGGAGGGCTGAAGTGCAGGTCGGGTGCTACGGGGTCAGGGGGTGGTGCCGTAGGCGGGGTTGCGGGTGAGCCAGTCGTTGTACGTAGGGCTGCGGCCTATGGCGTCCCGGTGGGCCTCCTTGGCCTGGGTGAGGACCCATGCGGCGTCCGCCGCCGTCGGGTGGCGGCCGAGGAGTTGCCGCCAGCGCAGCGGGGCGCCGGCCAGCGGCACCATGACCAGGCCCTGCGCGGGCTGGTGGGTGGCCTGGCAGAGGACGACGGCGCGGCCCACCTGCGCCAGGTGGGTGCAGGTCGGCACGTCCGTCTCGTAGATCGTTCCTGGGGTGAAGCCGGCGCGGGCGCAGGCCATCGCGAAGCAGTCGGCGAAGCAGCCGTCCCCCGGCGTCCCCGCCCAGTGCTCGTCGGCGAGGTCGGACAGCTCCACCTCCTTCTCTTTGGCGGCGGGGTGGTTCTCGGAGACGAGGCAGAAGACGGGGTCGAGGCTGATGGTGTCCCAGACGAGCGAGCCGGTGGGGGTGCCGGAGTCGCCGCAGGCGCCGGTCAGTACGTAGTCGAGGCGGCCGAGCTCGACCATGCTGGTCAGCTCGTGGCTCGACCAGGACGTGTACGTCGAGACGGGCCGCTCCGCCGCCAGCCGGTCCACCAGCCCGCCGAGGATGGGGCCGTTCGTGGCGCCGATGCGGTAGCCGGGGGTGGGGGCGTGGGCGAAGCGTACGGCCTCGTCCTGCAGTTCCTTGGCCGCCGGGAGGAGCACTCGCGCGCGGGCGAGTACGAGTTCGCCGAGCCTCGTGGGCCGGGCGCCGTGGCGGTCGCGCTCGAACAGGGCGCCGCCGAGCACCCTCTCGATGCGCTTGAGCTGGGCGGTCAGGGCCGGTTGTGCCAGCCCGAGCGTCAACGCGGCCTTGCTCACGCTTCCCGCGTCCGCGACCGCGCGGACGATCCTGAGGTGCCGGAGCTCGAGGTCCATAACGGGAAGGTAAAGCGGCGGCATCTTACAGACAATGCCTAAATGTCAGGAATTGTGACAGATATTGTCGGAGGACTCCGGGGTAGAGGGGACCCCATGACGACCATGGGAATAGATCCGGCCCAGCTCGGAGACGACGACCTGATCCGCGAGCTGCGCCAGCTCCACCTCACCCGGAGCGACACGTTCTTCCACGGCTCCGACGACGCCCTGTCCCGCCACACCTCCCGTACGAACGAGCTGGAGTCCGAGTACCTGCGCAGGTATCCGGACCGGGAGGTGGATCCGGAGCGGCTGCGCGAGGGAGCGAGGCAGCGGTCATGACCGAGGGCCACGACGTCCAGGAGCTGTCCGACGTCGACATCCACGTGTACGAGGCCGTCGCCTCCCAAGCGGTCGAGACCGGCGGAGCCCGGCTCGACACGCTGGTGCACACCTCCGGCCTGGAGGAGGACGAGCTGCGGGAGAGCCTGGCGACGCTCATCGAGCAGGGGTACGTCGTCCCGAGGGGCGACGGCTACGGGTTGGGGCCCCACACGTTCGAGGTCGAGTACTGACGTCGACCAGCCGCGAGAGGCCCGGGCCCGTTCAGATGCGGCGGGCGCGGGCCCAGGCCACGAACAGCCCGCCGAAGACGGCCATGGCCAGCCCGGTCCAGAGGTTCACCGCCTCGCCCACCACGCCGGCGACGATCAGGATCACGCCGTAGACCAGGAACAGCCCGCCGATCACCATGCGGATGTCGCTCACAGAATCACCCCGTACATCACGGCGGCCAGCACGACCGCGCCCACGCCCAGCACGACCGGCGACCGGTACCACTTGCGGTCACCGGCCAGCGCGTCGTCCTCCAGGTCCACCGCGCTGAGCCCCCACACCAGCCCGCGCAGCTCCTCCTCCGGTTTCTGCGTGGTGACCAGCGTGACCACCACGGACACCAGCACGTCCACGACGAAGGCGATGCCCGCGCCCCAGAAGCTGGCGTTCAGCTCGGTGCCGAAGTCGATCACCCCGGCCTTGTAGAGCACGTACGACGCGAACGCCGCCAGCGTCCCTGCCAGCAGCCCCCAGAAACCGGCCCACGGCGTCATCCGCCGCCAGAACAGGCCGACGAGGAACGTGGCGAACAGCGGCGCGTTGAAGAACGAGAACAGCGCCTGCAGGTAGTTCATGATGTTGGAGTAGCCGGCCGCGATGAACGCCGTCCCGACGCCGAGCGCGACGCCGGCCACGGTCGCGATCCTGCCCACCTTGAGGTAGTGCCGGTCGTCGCGGCCGGGACGTACGTGCGCCGCCCAGATGTCGTTGGCGAAGACGGTGTTGAAGCCGCTGATGTTGGCCGCCATGCCCGCCATGAACGAGGCCAGCAGCCCGGTCACCGCGATCCCGAGCACGCCGTTCGGCAGCAGGTCGCGCATGAGCAGCGGGATCGAGTAGTTGTACGCCTGCCCCTTGCCGAGGTCGCTGAAGAGCACCAGCGCGATCATGCCGGGCAGCACCGTCACCAGCGGGATGAAGATCTTCGGGAACGCGGCCACGATCGGCGTAAGCCGGGCCGCGTTCGTGTTCCTGGCCGACAGGGCTCGCTGGATCTCGGCGAAGTTCGTGGTCCAGTAGCCGAACGACAGCACGAAGCCGAGCCCGAACACGATGCCGATCCAGTGCGCCTGCATCGGGTTCTGGCCGGCGGTGTCGGCCCAGGTGTGCAGGCCGGGCTCGCCGAGCGGGCCCTGGCGGATCTTGTCGGCCAGCCCGCTGATCCCGCCCACCTTGATCAGGCCGAGCACGGTGAGGGGGATCAGCCCGGCGAGGATGACGAAGAACTGCAGCACCTCGTTGTAGATGGCCGAGGAGAGGCCGCCCAGGGTGATGTACGACAGCACGATCACCGCCGACACCACCACCGACACCGGCAGCGGCCAGCCCAGCAGCAGCTCCATCACCAGCGCCAGCGCGTACAGGTTCACCCCGGCGATGAGGATCTGCGCCACCGCGAACGTGATCGCGTTCAGCAGCTGCGTCGCGCCGTTGAACCGCCTGCGCAGGAACTCGGGGACGCTGCGCACCTTGGAGCGGTAGTAGAAGGGCATCATCACGATGCCGAGGAAGACCATCGCGGGGACCGCGCCGATCCAGTAGTAGTGCACGGTCATCGCGCCGTACTGCGCGCCGTTGGCCGCCATGCCCAGGATCTCGATCGCGCCCAGGTTGGCCGAGACGAAGGCGAGGCCGGTGATCCACGCAGGTAAGCCGCGCCCGGCCAGGAAGAAGTCCAGGCTGGAGCTGATCCGTTTGCGGGCCGCGATGCCGATGGCGAGCACGGTCACGAAGTAGAGGGCGATGAGCACATAGTCGAGGAGGTTCACATCGAGCCGCACGGCGAGACCCGCTACCCCGGAAAACACGGGCCTCACGCCCGTCCGCGCGGTGGACCGCATGACCAGGGCGGACCTACTGTCGAAGGGTGGACGTCGCCGATCTGAGCCCCGCTCGGGCGCGGGAGCGCTTCCGCGCCGGCGAGCGGCTGCCCACCGCCGGCTGGTGCCGGGGCTGGACGCAGGCCAACCTCATCGCCGTGCCCGCGGCGCTCCGTTACGACCTGCTGCTGTTCGCCCACCACAACCCGCGGGCCTGCCCGGTGCTCGACGTGGGGGAGCCGGGCGCGTGGTCGACCGCGCTGTTCGGCGGCGACCTGCGTACCGACCTGCCGGGCTACCGGCTCTACCGGGACGGCCGGGCGGTCGCCGACCTCGGCGAGGTGACGGCGGAGTGGCGTGACGACCTCGTGCCCTTCCTCATCGGCTGCAGCTTCACCTTCGAGCGGGCGCTGCTCGCGGCGGGGGTGCCCGTACGGCACCTGGAGCTGGGGACGAACGTGCCGATGTACGTCACGAACGTCCCGTGCCGGTCGGCCGGCAGGCTGTCGGGGCCGCTGGTGGTGTCGATGCGGCCGGTGCCCGAGGACCTGGTCGCGACCGCCGTCGAGGTGAGCGGCCGCTACCCGCGCGTGCACGGCGCGCCCGTGCACGTGGGCGACCCCGCCGGGCTCGGCATCGGCGACCTCGCCCGGCCGGACTTCGGCGACGCGGCCGAGGTGCGCGAGGGGGAGGTGCCGCTGTTCTGGGCGTGCGGGGTGACGCCGCAGGCGGCGGTCATGGCGAGCGGCGTCGAGTACGCGATCGGCCACCTGCCGGGCCACATGGCGATCCTGGACGCGCGGGACGACGACTACCGCGTGGGCTGACGATCACCGGACGGCTGACGGATGCCCGCGGCGGTGAGCTGGTCGGCGATCGGCCGCGCGCCGCGCCGGTTGTCGATCTCCAGGTGCGGCACCACCGGCGGCTCGTCCACGCGGATGTCGCGCAGGTAGCGGGCGAAGTCCGCCAGCTTGCCCGCGTCCCTGGCGTGGCCGCGGGCCGTGAGGCGGGCCCGCAGCGTCCGGCCGTCGGAACGCACCCACAGCAGGCGCACCGGCGCGCCGCCCAGCTCCGCCACCCACTCCGCCCACCGCTCCGCGTCGTGCACCTGCGTGGTGAACGGGCCGTCGAGCAGCACCGGGCAGCCGTGGCCGCGGATCTGGCGGGCCAGCCGGGTCAGGCCCGCGTACTCGAAGCGCTTGACGTGCTCGTCGTACCAGGGGCCCTCGCGCTCGCCGCCGGGACGGCCGTGCGCGCGCAGGACCTCGGCCACGAAGTCGCCGTAGACGGTGTCCTTGTCGAGCAGGGCGGGCACGGGGGACAGGCGGGCCAGCAGCTCGGCGGCCACCGTGGACTTGCCCGCGCCCGGCGGCCCGCTGATCACCCACACCGCGGTCATGGGGATCAACCTACGGGATACGCGGATTCGCGTACGCCGGAGCCTCGTCCCGGCGGACGACCCGGCCCCGGCGCGGCGGACAGACTCGGTGCCCATGCTGACCGTCTTCGCCAGGGCGTTCCGGATTCCGGAGCTGCGCAGGAAGCTGCTGTTCACGCTCGCGATCATCGTGCTGTTCCGGCTGGGGCAGGTGGTGCCCGCGCCCGGGGTGGACGTGGTCGTGGTGCGCTCGTGCGCCGGGTCGGCCTCCGGAGGGCTGTTCGACCTGGCGCAGATGCTCAGCGGGGGCGCGATGCTGCAGCTGTCGGTGTTCGCGCTCGGCGTCATGCCGTACATCACCGCCAGCATCGTCCTGCAACTGCTCGCCGTGGTCGTGCCGCGCCTGGAGGCGCTCAGGAAGGAGGGACAGAACGGGCAGGCGCGGATGACCCAGTACACCCGCTACCTGACCGTCGCCCTCGCCGTGCTGAACGCCGGCACCGTCGTCGCGCTCGCCCGCGGCGGCGGACTCCTGCCCGGCTGCCCCCGGCCGCTGCTGCGGGACGACGGGCTGCTGCCGTCGGCCGTCCTCGTCGTGACTATGGTGGCCGGGGCGTGCGTGGTCATGTGGCTGGGCGAGCTGATCACCGGCCGGGGGGTCGGGAACGGCATGTCGCTGCTGATGTTCACGCAGGTCGTGGCCGTCTTCCCCGGGTACATGTCGAAGATCTTCGTGATGACGCCGGCCGGGGCCGTGGTGATGGTGGTGGCCGGGCTGTTCCTGGTGGCGGCCGTGATCTTCGTCGAGCAGGCGCAGCGCCGGGTCCCGATCCGGTACGCGCGGCCGGTGGGGCGGCGGGCGTACGGCGGGGGCGGCTCGTACATCCCGCTCAAGGTCAACCAGGCGGGGATCGTCCCGGTCATCTTCACCTCGTCGCTGCTCTACCTGCCCGCGCTGGCGGCGCCGCTGCTCGGCGGACAGGCGCAGGCGTGGGTGGAGCGCAACCTCGCCGCCGGGGCGCACCCGCTCTACATGAGCGCGTACGCGCTGCTCATCGCCGCCTTCGCCTACTTCTACGTGTCGATCACCTTCAACCCGGACGAGGTGGCCGACGGGATCCGGCGGCACGGCGGGTTCGTGCCGGGGCTGCGGCCGGGGAAGCCCACGGCGCGGCACCTGGCGTACGTGCTGTCCCGGCTGACCGCGCCCGGAGCCGCCTACCTGGCGGTGCTCGCGCTGCTGCCGCTGGTGGCGTTCGCGATCCTGCGCGACCCCGGCACGCAGCAGAACTTCCCGTTCGGCGGGACCAGCGTGCTGATCATGGTCGGGGTCGGGCTGGACACCGTCAAGCAGATCGAGGCCCAGCTCCAGCAGCGCGACTACGAGGGGTTCCTGCGCAAGCCGGTCACGCCGGCGGCAGCGTGAGCCCGGCGCGCATCGCGAACACGACGAGCTGCGCCCGGTCACGGGCACGCAGCTTCACCATGGCCCGGCTGACGTGGGTGCGGACCGTGTCGGGGCTGATCACCAGCTCCTTCGCGATCTCCTCGTTCGAGCGGCCGGTGGCCACCCAGGCCGCCAGCTCCCGCTCGCGCGGGGTGAGCGTGGCGATGCCCTCGACCGGCTCCGTGCCGTGCCGGGCGAACAGGCCGATGACCTTCCTGGTGATCGCCGGGGACAGCAGCGCCTCCCCGGCGGCGACCACCCGTACGGCGTTGACCAGCTCGTCGGGGGCGCTGTCCTTCAGCACGAAGCCGCTGGCGCCGGCCTGGAGGGCGGCGAAGACGTACTCGTCGACGGCGAACGTCGTGACGACCACGATCCTGGTGCCGCGCAGCTCCGGGTCCTCCGCCATCGCCCGCAGCGCCGCCAGGCCGTCCATGCCGGGCATGCGGATGTCGAGCAGCAGCACATCGGGGCGCGTCCTGCGGACCAGGGCCAGGGCCGCCGCGCCGTCCACGGCCTCGCCGACGCACTCCATGCCCGGCTCCCGCTCCAGGAGCGCCCGCAGGCCCATCCGGACCACGGCCTGATCGTCGGCGATCGCGACCCGGATGTCCGGGACCGGCCCGTGCCCGGTCATGCCTGCCCCTGATCCGGCGGCGGGTGGGGGAAGCGGGCCGTCACCTGGAAGCCGCCGCCCTCGCGGGCGCCGGCGGTGAAGTGGCCGCCCGCCTCGGTGACGCGGGCCCGCATGCCCCGCAGGCCGCGCCCCTCGACGGCGTGCCCGGCGCCGGGGCCGCGGTCGGCCACCTCCAGGACGTACGCGGCGGGGGCGTCGCTCACCCGGACCAGGGCGCGGGTGGGGCCCGCGTGGCGCAGCACGTTCGTGAGGGATTCGCGGACCACCCGGTAGACGGTGTCCCGGAGCTGCGGGGGGAGGGGAAGGTGGGCGGGCTCGACGTCCACCGGCAGGCCCGCGGCGCGTACGCCGTCGATCAGGGCCGCCAGGTCGCCCGCGGGCGGGTCGATGCCGTCGAGCGCGGCGCGGAGCTGGGCCAGCGCCGTCGTGCTCGTCTCCTTGATCGCCCGCAGGGACGCCCGTGCCTGCTCGGGGTCGTCGTCGAGGGTCACGAGCGCGAGCCCCGCCTGCATGGTGATCGCCGCCAGGCCGTGGCCGGCGGCGTCATGCACCTCCCCGGCGATCCGCGCCCGCTCGGCGGTGATCGCCCGGTCCGGCAGGACCGCGGCCTCCGTCGGGGCGGGGGCCACGGGGCGCACGGTCGGGACGTGCGGGAAGGAGACGGCCGGGAGCCCCCACGCGGCCCGCGCGACACCGGCGGACGGGGGCGCGGCGCTGGCGGCGAGGGCTTCCAGGCGAGGCGGCTCGGCGTCGGCGGCGGCAGCGGCCGCCGCCCTGGCCTGCGCGAGGCCGGAGAAGGACCAAGGAACGGCCAGCCAGCCCGCCCACGCCAGCATCACGACGACCGGGATGTCACCCGCCCGCCGCAACCGCGCCAACGCGGACAACGGCCCCCGCAACCGCCCACCAGCCCGCCCGCCGCCGCGCTCACCACCACCGGCCGCCATGGCCCGCCCCTCGCCCGCTTCGCCACCGTCCACTGCCAGGTGGCCGCCCCTAAGAAGGTGGCCGTCTCTCGGAGAGCGGCTGTCCTCTGGGAGGTGGCCGTCTCTTGAGGGACGGCTGTCCTCTGAGAGGTTGCCGTCTCCTGGCAGATGGCCATCCCTCGGAGGGTGACTGTCTTCTAAGAGGCTGCCGTCTCCTGGGAGGTGGCCTTCTTCGCAGGGGCGGAGGTCGCCGCGGAAGTAGGCGCTTTCGCCGGGGCGGGTGTCGGCGGAGGGCAGGAAGGCGGGCAGGGGTGTGCTCCCGTGCTCGTGCACGTTCCCGTGCGTGTGCTCAGTCTCCATCCCCCACCCGGCCCGAGGCTCGCGTAGCCCAGATCCTAGTGGCCCGCGACGCGACCGAGACCGCCGCGTACGCGCACAAGGACGCTGGGAGCGCGGCGGTCAGGCGGAGCCGGAGGTCAGCCAGCGGAGGGGGTTGTCGCGGGTGACGAGGCGGATCGTGTCCTCGGCGGTGCCCGCCTCGCGCAGGCGCGGCAGCAGGGAGTGGAACAGGTGGGCGTACCCGTGGCCGTCGTACTTGCTCAGCTGGGCGACCCGGCTGAGGCCCGTGCTGAGGAGCAGGCGTTCGGCGTGGCCGTCCTCGATGAGGGCGAGCGCGATCCTGGCCGCCTGGTCGGCGCCGAGGCCGAGGGCGCCGAGGCTCACGTACGCGCCCGCCTCGGCGATCTTGCGGGCGGCGCCCAGGTCGGTGCCGGCGTAGCCGACGGCCACCCGCGCGGCCGGCAGGCCGCGGCCGATCAGGATCTCCAGCAGGGCCGGGGCGTTGCGCCCGTGCGTGGCGACGGGCAGCCGGGACTGGAGGGCGGCGTGGGCGGCGGCGATCAGGCACCGCTCCTCGCGCGGCGTGGGCTCGGGGCCCCAGGAGCCGACCTCGCCGATGACGCCGGGGAAGACGCCGGTGCCGTCGAGGCCGCTGGAGATCTCGTTCATGAGCCGCCGGGTGAGCTCCTCGACGCCTTCCTCGCGCACACCCGCGAACGGTTCGGCGAACAGCCCGGTCGAGGCGATCACCGGCACCCGGGCGCCCGCCGCGACGCGGGCCAGGGACGCGGCGTCGCGGCCCATGCCCATGCAGGTCAGGTCCACCACGAGGCCGAGCTCGTCGGACTGGCGCAGCTCGCGCAGTTCGGCGGTGACGGCCTGCTCCTCGTCGAGCCAGCGGTACGGGTCGGAGTCGACGCCCACGCCCCAGCGCAGGTCGGTGCGCAGGTGCTCGTGGGGGAGGACGGCGCCGGTGACGGCCGCGGCTCGGACGGGACCGGTGACGGTTCGCAGCAGGACTTCGGGCATAGCAGACATTAACCGATTTTTGCTGGAATGAGCTGATCAGGGGCCGGTCCAGCGGCAAATTTTACCGTTTCACATGTTTGGCGAGCTGCTGGGCGCCGGCGAAGGTCGCGGTCAGGGCGTCCAAGGCCGAGGCATAGGCGTGGTCGGGGGGACGGCCGTAGCCGATGATGACGCCCTGGCGGGTGCAGGGAAGTTCGGTGCGCTCCGACAGGTAGCCGAGGGCGAGTCCGTGGGCCTGCGCGGCGGTCCGGACGTCGGACTCGGAGGGGCCGCCCGGAGGGAGGAGGGCCAGGGCGTGCAGGCCGGCGGCGATGCCGGTCAACGCTATCGGAAAGCCTGCGAGGCGGCGGCGGAGCTGGTCCCGGCGGCGGAGGTACCGCTGGCGGGACGTGCGGATGTGGCGGTCGTAGCCGTGGCGGTTGATCAGGTCGGCCAGGGCCAACTGGCCGAGGTGCTCGGTGTGGTGGTCGGCGTGCAGCCTGGCGTCGGCGACCGGGGCGACCAGCCGGGGCGGCAGGACCATCCAGCCGATCCGCAGCGCCGCGCCGAGCGTCTTGGACGTCGTGCCCAGGTAGGCCACGTGGTCGGGGGCGACGCCCTGCAGGGCGCCGACGGGCTTGCGGTCATAGCGGAACTCGGCGTCGTAGTCGTTCTCGACGATCAGGCCGCCGGACAGGCCCGCCCAGTCCAGCAGGGCGCGCCGCCGGTCGGGGTGCAGGGGTGGGCCGGTCGGGTACTGGTGGGCCGGGGTGACCTCCACCGCGTCCGCATCCAGGCCGGTGAGAAGGTCGGTGCGGGCGCCGAGATCGTCGACCGGCAGCGGGATCACCCGTGCGCCGATGCGGCGGACCGCCTCGCGGTGCGTCGGGACACCCGGGTCCTCCATCGCGAACGTCCCGCCGATGACCGTGGCGAGCAGCGTCAGCCCGTGCAGGTATCCGTTGGTGATCACGATCGAGTCCGGGTGGGCCGACACGCCCCGCGCCCGTCCCAGGTATCCGGCCAGCGCGGCCCGCAACTCCGGGCGACCCCGCGGATCGCCGTAGCCGAAGGCGTCGGCCGGAGCCGACCTCAGGGCGCGCCGCGACGACTCGAGCCACGCCGCCACCGGGAACGCCGACGCGTCCGCGCCTCCCGGACGCAGGTCGTGCCGCGGCTGCTCCACAGCGGCCGGCGCGGCTGAGGGCATCGACGCGGCCTGCGGGGGCAGCGCCACCACGGTGCCCGACCCCTGCCGCGCGGCCAGGTATCCCTCGGCGATCAGCTGGTCGTAGGCCGCCCGCACCGTGCCCCGCGCCAGCCCCAGATCCTCCGCGAGCCTGCGGGTCGCCGGCAGCCGTGTCCCGGTCGCCAGGCGCCCCGACCGTACCGCCTCACGCAGCGCCCGTTCCAGCCCTGTCCGCAGCCCTTCTGCGACGTCCAGTTCCAGATGCAGATCTATCCCGGAGTTGGGCCACTCATCCGCCACAGAATTGGATCTTACCGACGGCCCAATGGTGTCCTTAGGGTCGTCCGGGTGACCACGGTACGACCGCCGCGGGCCGCCTCACCAGGGCGGCACCGGCCCTCGGCGCCGCGTACCCCGCGATCGCCCTCGTCCTGACGTTCACCCGAACGGAGAACCCGTGAGACCCCAGCTGGTCATCTTCGACAACGACGGCGTCCTCGTCGACAGCGAACCCACCGCACACCGCGTGCTGTCCGAATACCTGACCGAACTCGGCTTTCCCTTCACCCTGGAAGAGTCCTACCGGTACTTCCTCGGCAACGCCGCCCGCACCGTCCACACGGTCGTCGCCGACCGATACGGCGGCACGCTCCCCGCCGACTTCACCGCACGCTGTCACGAGCGCGTGTTCACCGCCTTCAAACAAGGACTGGACGCCGTCCAGGGCGCTTCCACCGTCCTGACCGAGCTGCGGCGTCGTGGCTTCCCCTACTGTCTGGCGTCATCCTCCGACCACGCCTGGATCGACCTCACCCTTGACCGGACGGGCCTACGCCCTCTGCTCCCGTCCGGGGTGGTCTTCAGCGCACAGGACGTCGGCGGCGTCGGCAAACCCGCCCCAGACCTCTTCCTCCATGCCGCCGCCGCGTTCGGCGCCGACCCGCGCGACTGTCTGGTCGTCGAGGACAGCCCCAACGGCGTCCGCGCCGCGAAAGCCGCCGGCATGCCCGTCGTCGGCTACGCCGCCGTCACCCCTGCGCGCAGGCTCGCGGGAGCCACTTCTCTGATCACCCGCCTGACCGAGATCCTCGACCACCTCGACCAGGACCGTTGAACGGGGCCACGGACATGCACACCTCGGTCACCCCGCCTGAAGGCCGTGCCCACGCCGGTCGTTCGCGATGTCGTCCGGCCTCGGGTTCGCCGTACGCGACGCGCTTGGCCCGCCGGCCTCTGCCGCGGGAGGGACGCCCCCGCACCGGAGGCGGACGATGACCGCCGCCTCCGCCGCCTCCGCCGGCGAGACGCCGCCGACGCCCGTCTCCGTCGCCGGCGCGCCGCACTACACCTGGGGCGGCGGATGTGACGGATGGCGTCTCGTCGACACCCCCGGGCTGTCGGTGATCGAGGAGCGCATGCCGCCGGGTGCCGCCGAGGAGTGGCACCTGCACGCCGGCGCCCGGCAGTTCTTCTACGTCCTCGACGGACAGGCCACCATGCGCACCCGCCAGGGCGAGACGATCGTCCCTGCCGGCTCCGGCATCGGCATCGCCCCCGGCGTCCCTCACCAGATGGCCAACGACTCAGGGCGGGACCTCCGATTCCTGGTCGTCAGCGCTCCGACGACCCGCGGTGACCGCATCCCGTACCGGGAGGAGCCCTCTTGACCAGACCGGCAGGAGTCGTCGGCGGCCACGGTGACCCAGTGCTGCCAGCCGCTTGCAAGTGAACAGGCAGCCGGGCCCGTATCCTGGGGGACATACCGACTGCCGGGGGGAAATGTGCCGATTCAGAACTCCGACACCGGCGAAGCCGACGTGATCAAGGACGCGGCCGCCGGCCGTTCCGACATGCCAGGACGGCGCGGCGGCATCCACGGCTGGCTCGACGGCATCCGCGCCACCCGCACCGGCGCCGTGACGCTGAAGATCGTGATCGGCGTCATCGGGACGATCATGGTCGTGGGCGGGCTCATCATGGTGCCCTTCCCGGGCCCCGGCTGGCTCGTGGTCTTCGCCGGGCTCGCCGTGCTGGCCACGGAGTTCCACTGGGCGCACAAGCTGCTGGAGTTCGGCAAGCGCACGCTGCACGCCTGGACGCAGTGGTACAAGCGGCAGGGCTGGACCGTCCGCGTCGTCGTGCTGGTCGTCACCGTGGCCGCGGCAGGCGTGATCGTCTACTTCGGGCTGCTCACGGTCGGGGTCGACGCGATCGAGGTGGCCCAGCGCTTCGTCTGAGCCCCCGCGCGCCGGATCGGGCCGTCAGAGGTAGAGGCCGGTGCCGTGGTCGGTCTCCTGCGTGGCCACCGCGTGCAGATCGCGCTCGCGCATCACCAGATAGACCTGGGCGTGCACCTCGACCTCGAACTGGTCCTCGGGGTTGAACAGCACCTTGTCGCCCACCTTGACCGTGCGCACGTTCGTCCCGACGCCGCACACCTCGCCCCAGGCCAGCCGGTTGGCCAGCTTGACCGTGGCCGGGATGACGATGCCGGAGCCGCTGCGCCGCTCCTCCGCCTCCGCCTCCAGCTTGATCATGACCCGGTCGTGCAGCATCTGAATCTCGAACTTGGGCTGTTCCACGGATCAAGTCTACGAGCAGCCACACCCCTGGACTTCCGGTACGCCCGCGGAGAGGATGAGGCCATGATCACGGCCTTCGGCGCATCCGGCTGGCAATGGCTCAACGCCCCCCGCGAATGGAGCGCCGGCGACGGGCTCACCCTCGTCTGCGAACCGGGCACCGACCTGTGGAACGCCACCCATTACGGCTACACCTACGACACCGCACACCTGTTCGGCCGCACCGTCCCGGGCAACCTGCGCCTGACGGTGACCGTCGCCGCCGCGTACGCCGAGCAGTACGACCAGGCAGGCGCGATCCTCAGGATCGGCGGCGACGACTGGATCAAGGCCGGCGTCGAGTACGTGGACGGCGCCTTCCACCTCAGCACCGTCGTGACCAGGACGTTCTCCGACTGGTCGGTGCTGCCGCTGGGCCGGGCGGCCGACCGGGTGAGCATCGGCCTGGAGCGGGAGGGCGACGCCGTCACCGTCCGCTACGGGCTGGACGGCGACCCGCCGGAGACCCTGCTGCGGCTGGCCTACTTCCCGCCGGGCGAGCCCGCGCTGGCCGGCGCGATGGCCGCCGCCCCCACCGGCAAGGGCTTCGCCGCCCGCTTCCACGAGGTCGCGATCAGCCAGGGATGACGCCCGGTCAGGGCAGGGCGAGCTCGGCGAAGACCGGGCGGTGGTCGGTGCGGCCGAGCGAGAGCACCGCGAAGTCGCGCACCGCCATCCGCCCGTCGGCCAGCACGTGGTCGATCGCCACCCCGGGCAGCCGCTGTCGCGACCCCTCCTGCGGCCAGGTGGCGGTGAGGCCCCGGCCCATGACGTCGGCCGCGTCCCGGTACCCGGCCGCCAGCAGCTCGCGCATCGGCAGATGGTCGAGCGTGGCGTTGAAGTCCCCGGCCAGCACCCGCAGGGCGCCGTCCCCGCGCGGCAGCGCGTCCAGCCCGCCCTGCCAGCAGGGCTGGCGGGCGTACCGCTTGGGCGCGCACGGGTGCACCGAGACGATCTCCACCCGGGCGCCGCCGGGATGCCGCAGCCACGCCCTGACCTGCCCGAACCCGCCCAGCGCGATGGCCCGCCCGGCGGTGAGGGGGTGCCGGGCGTACACGGCGGACCCGCCGACGCCCTCGCGGGCCCGCTTCACCGCGTACGGCAGCGCCGCCCGCACCCCCGCCTCCTCCAGCCGCCGCATCGCGTCGGGCGTGAACTCCTGGAGGGCCAGCACGTCCGGCCGCAGCCGCCGGACCAGGCCCATCAGCTCCGCCGTGTCGGCGCGCCCCACCAGCAGGTTGGCGGCCAGCACGCGCAGCGCGGGCCCGCCGGCCGCCGGGTTCCCGTCGGACAGGGCGCGCGGCAGCACAGCCGCCCCCAGCACCACCAGCGCCCAGAACGCCGCCCCGCCCGCGACCGGCCGGCGCAGCGCCAGCGCGAGCAGCCCGCCCAGCGCCGCCGCCCCGGCCGCGTACGGCGTGTACGCCACCACCGGCACCCACGGCCAGTCCGGCTCGAACCCGCTCGCCCGCACCGCCGCCCACAGGACGAAGGGCGTCACCGCGATCCAGCTCATCCACGTCCGCACAGCCTGTATCGCCTTGAGGCCCGCGAGGGGTTCACTGCCCTAGGGTGTGCTCCATGCACGACGTGGAAGCCAAGGTCCTCGACGCCATCGACGAGGCCGAGACCGTCAGCCTGCTCGCCGAGACCGTACGCGTCCCGAGCGTCACGGGCACCGACGCCGAGTCCGAGCTGCAGCACCGGTTCGCCCGCCTGCTCGACGAGGCCGGCATGGACGTGGACGTGTGGAAGCTCGACCTGCCCGGCCTGACCGCCCGGCCAGGCTTCCCCGGCACGGAGGCCCCGCGCTCCGAGGGCTACGGCGTCGCCGCCGTGACGCCGGGCGAGGGCCCGCCGGCGCTGGCGCTCCAGGGCCACGTGGACGTCGTGCCCACCGGCGACCTGGCCAAGTGGGCGGGCAGCGACCCGTTCTCGGCCCGGATCGAGGGCGACGTGCTCTACGGCCGGGGCGCCTGCGACATGAAGGCCGGCCTGGTCGCCAACCTGGCCGTGGCGCGGGCCGTACGCCGGGCCGGGGTGCGGCTGGCCAGGCCGCTCGCGGTGCACTGCGTGATCAGCGAGGAGGACGGCGGGCTCGGCGCGTTCGCCACCCTGGCGCGCGGCCACACCGCAGAGGCGGCGGTCATCACCGAGCCGACCAGCGGCGCGGTCATCACGGCGAACGCGGGCGCGCTGACCTTCCGGCTGGAGATCGCCGGTCGGGCCGCGCACGGCGCCACCCGCTACGAGGGGGTCAACGCGGTCGAGGCGTTCTGGCCGGTGTTCGAGGCGATCAGGCGGCTTGAGGCCGAGCGCAACCGGGACGCGCACGAGCTGTTCGGCGGCAACCCGATGCCCTACCCGATCGAGATCGGCGTCGTCCGCGCCGGCGACTGGGCCAGCACCGTGCCCGACCTGCTGGTCGCCGAGGGCCGGCTGGGCGTGCGGCTGGACGAGGACCCGGCGGCGGCGCGGGCGGCGTTCGAGGAGGCGGTCGCCGGGGTCGCGCACCCGTGGCTGCGCGACAACCCGCCGGCGGTGACCTGGCCGGGCGGCCAGTTCGCCAGCGGGCGGCTGCCGGCGGGGCACGAGCTGCTCGGCCAGGTCGCGGGGGCGGTCGCCGACGTGACCGGCGCGCGCCCCGCGGAGTCGGCCGCCCCCTACGGCAGCGACCTGCGCCTGTACGCCGCCGGCGGCATCCCGACCCTGCACTACGGCCCCGGGGACGTGCGGTACGCGCACGCCCCCAGGGAGCAGGTGGACCTCGGCGAGCTGCGCGCGGTCACGCGGGCACTGGCACTGCTCGTGGTGCGCCGCTGCGGAGCACTTTGAGCAGCGCGGGCGGGCTCATCAGCGCCGGCGGCGGGTCGTACAGGTGCGCCACCCGCAGGAACCGCCCGGCCAGCTCGGGATCGTGCGCCGCGGCGGCGAGGAAGCGCCCCAGATAGGCGTTGACCATCCGCAGCCGCGGCGACGGCTCGCCCGCGACCACGGGCAGCTTCAGGTCGCCGCCGACGGTGATGTCCCAGGGGGCGTCCACGATCCGCGCGATCCGCCGGAAGAACGCCCGCGGCGTCAGCTCCGCCTCCAGCAGGACCTTCGCCTCCAGTGCGGCGACCGTCATGCCCTGCCCGTAGAGCGGGTTGAACGCGCACACGGCGTCGCCGGTCACCAGCAGCCCTTCGGGGAAGCTGGTCAGCCGCTCGTAGCGCCGCCGGATCCCGGCCGGGGTGTGGTACGCCCGCGGCTCCCCGACCGGCTCGGCGGTCGCGAGCAGGTGCCGCAGGTCGGGGGCGGGCAGCGTGTCGGCGAACGCGGCGAACTCCGGCAGGGCGGGGCCGGGGGCGTCGCCGTAGCCGCCCATCGTGACGATCCAGCGCTCGCCCTCCAGCGCCAGCGCCACCCCGAACCGCGGGCGCTCCGGGGTGGGACCGATGATGACGAGCAGGTCGCCGTCCAGGTCGCCGGGGCGGCGGCGGAACTCGCGGGTGCTGTAGCGCAGGTCGAGCGCGATGCGCTCCTCGTGGGGCGGCCGGTGGCCCAGCTCGCCGAGCCAGAGCGGGGTGCGCGAGCCCCGGCCTGAGGCGTCCACGACGAGGTCGGCGGGCAGCGGCTCCCCGTCGGCCAGCCGTACGCCGGTGACCCGGCCCTCCCGGGCGAGCAGGCCGGTGACCGTGCGGCCGGCCGTCACCCGGACCCCGGGCATGGCCGCGACCCGGCGTCTCACCTGGCCTTCGAGCAGCGGCCGGCTCACCAGCAGGCCGTCCAGGCCGCGGCCGGCGCCGCGGGCCAGCCGGTGCCCGCCGTGGATGTTGCGGCCCCGGCTCATGGCGTCGCCCGGCAGCGCTCCCCGTGCGATCAGCTCGGCCGAGATGCCGGGCAGCAGCTCGTTGATGGTCGCGCAGCCCCTGGAGAGCAGGCCGTGGGCGTGGCGGCTCTGCGCGGTGCCCCTGCGATGGTCGTCCGCCGTGGGCAGTGTGTCCCGGTCGAGCACCGTGACCTTGGCGAACAGGCGGTGCAGCGCGGCGGCGGAGAGCAGTCCCGCCATGCTGGCGCCGATGACGACGGCGTGGTCCATTGGTCTTCCCCCTGGTGTCGAGTGACGTCGGCAGAAGGGTCGCCCGTGCGGCGGCACCGTTCCACGTCTTTTGGTGCGTTCCGCGACGTTCCATCCAGAAGGGAAGCTCGGCTCTCCGGTCAGCCGGCGGTGGCGGACACGCGGCGGCGCGCCTCCGGCACGATGAGCGGGGTGCCCGACTGCGGATCGACGATGATCTCGCAGCGCAGGTCGAAGACCTCGTGGACCAGCTCGGGGGTGACGATCTCGCCGGGGTCGCCCTGTGCCACGATCCGGCCGGCGCGCATGACGATGAGGTGGGTCGCGTACCGGCACGCCTGGTTCAGGTCGTGCAGCACCGCCACCATCGTGCGGCCCTCCTCGTGCAGGTCGGCGCAGAGGTCGAGCACCTCGATCTGGTGGGAGATGTCCAGGAACGTGGTCGGCTCGTCCAGCAGCAGGATCGGCGTCTCCTGCGCCAGCGCCATGGCCAGCCACACCCGCTGCCGCTGCCCGCCGGACAGCTCGTCCACGATGCGGTCGGCCAGCTCGGCCACGTCCGTGGCGCGCATCGCCTCGGTGACGGCCACCTCGTCGGCCTTCGACCACTGCCGCATGAGCTTCTGGTGCGGGTAGCGGCCCCGCGCCACCAGGTCGGCCACGGTGATGCCGTCCGGCACGATCGAGGTCTGCGGCAGCAGCCCGAGCCGGCGCGCGACCTCCTTCGACGGCAGCGAGGTGATCACGCCGCCGTCGAGGTGGACGGCGCCCGCCTTGGGCTTGAGCATCCGGGCCAGCGCGCGCAGCAGGGTGGACTTGCCGCACGCGTTCGGGCCGATGATGACGGTGAAGGACTCGTCGGGGATCGCCACGCTGAGGTCCGTGGCCACGACCCGCTGGTCGTAGGCGAGGGTGAGGCCGGTGCCGGACAGGCGTACATCGGGCATCAGTGACGGTCCTTTCGCAGAAGCAGGGCGAGGTACGTGCCGCCGATGGCGGCGGTCAGCACCCCGACGGGTAGCTGGGTGGGCGCGAGCAGCCGCTGGGCGGCGAGGTCGGCGCCGGTCAGCAGCACGGCGCCCATCAGCGCGGAGGCGCCCATGGTGACGCCGGGGGAGCGGGTGAGGCGCCGGGCGAGCTGCGGGGCGGCGAGCGCGACGAAGATGACCGGGCCGGCGGCGGCGGTCGCCACGCCGGACAGCAGCACGCCGGCCGCGATCGCCACCGCGCGCACCGGCTCGACCCTGATGCCCATGGCCTTGGCCGCGTCGTCGCCCATCTCCAGCATGCGCATCGGGCGGGACAGGGCCGCGCACACCGGCACCAGCACGGCCAGCGCCAGCCCCACCGGGATCGCGTGCTCCCAGCCGCGCCCGCCGAGGCTGCCGGTCAGCCAGGCCCCGGCGGTGGCGGCGTCGTTGATGTTGGCCCGGGTCAGCAGGTACGAGTTGACCGCGAGCAGCAGCGCGTTGGCCCCGATGCCGACGAGGACCAGCCGGTAGCCCTGCACGCCGCCGCGGAAGGCCAGCCCGTACACGAGGGCGGCGGTCAGCACGCACCCGGCCAGCGCGCCGCCCGCGATCGCCATGGCCGAGCCGCCCGCGATCACCACGAGGATGCCGCCGGTCGAGGCCCCGGCCGTGAAGCCGATGAAGTCGGGGCTGCCGAGGGGGTTCCTGGTGAGCGACTGGAAGATCGCGCCGCTCAGCCCGAACGCCGCCCCCACCATCAGCCCGGTCACCACGCGCGGCGCGCGCAGCTTGCTCACGATGAGCTCGGCGACCGGCGTGCCCTCGCCGAACAGCGCCCTGACGATGTCGGCCGCGGGCACCGCGAGCTCGCCCGTGGACAGCGCGGCCACGGTGACCGCGAAAGCCACCAGGATCAGGCAGACGCCCACGATCAGGGCGCGGGGCGCGAGCCGTATCGAACAGGGGCCGACGCGGACGTTCACAGCGCCGCCACCCGCCTGCGCCGGGCCAGCAGGATGAAGATCGGCGCGCCGATCACCGCCCACACGATTCCCACCTGCACCTCTCCGGGGCGGGCGATGAGCCGGCCCACCACGTCCGCCCCGAGCAGCAGCACCGGAGCGGCCAGCGCCGAGTACGGCAGCACCCACCGCTGGTCCGGCCCCACCAGGGCGCGCACCGCGTGCGGCACGATGAGCCCCACGAACCACAGCGGCCCGGCCGCCGCGGTCGCCGCCCCGCACAGCAGCGTGACGGCCACGCCGGTCAGCGCGCGGGTGCGGCCGATGGAGACGCCGAGCGCGCGGCCCGCGTCGTCGCCCAGCGCGAGCGCGTTGAGCGGCCGGGCCAGCGACAGGCCGAGCACCAGCCCCGCGACCATGAACGGCGCCAGCCGGACCAGCACGTCGGAGGTCTGCCCGGCCAGCGACCCGGTCAGCCAGAACCGCATCCGGTCGAAGGTCTGCTGGTCCATGCGCAGGATCGCCGAGGACAGCGCGGTGGCGACCATACCGAGCGCGACGCCGGCCAGCGTGAGCCGGACCGGCCCGGAGCCGGACCGCCCGGAGGCGGCCAGGCCGTAGACCATGACCGCGGCCAGCGCGGCACCGCCGAAGGCGAACCACACGTAGACGGCCGGGTCGGTGAGCCCGAACAGCCCGAGCGCCAGCGTGACGCCGAGCGCCGCGCCCTCGTTGACGCCCAGCAGGCCGGGGTCGGCGAGCGGGTTGCGGGTCAGGCTCTGCATGAGCGCGCCCGCCAGGCCGAGCGTGGCGCCCACGCCGAGGCCGAGCAGGGTGCGCGGCACGCGCAGCTCGCGGATGACCGTGTGGTCGTTGGAGCCGTCGGGGGCCAGGAAGGCGTCGATCACCGTGGAGAACGGCACCGACCGCGCCCCGAGCGCGATGCTCGCCAGCACCATGAGGGCCAGCGCGGCCACGACGACCACGAGCCCGGCGACCAGCACCGGGGGCCGCGCCCACTTGGGCCTCGCGACGGACCCGTCCGTCGCCGCACCGGGGTCAGTGCCCGCGTCAGTGCCCGGATCCGCGTCGGTGCCGGGGTCCGGCGCCGCGCGCCTCGCCGTCGTGTTCTCAGCCGGGCGCACCCGACCCCCTTCCGTCACGGTCAAACTTAGGCAAGGCTAATCTAATGGCTCGATAACTAGGCAAGCCTAACCTTAGAGGAGACGTACATGTCGGGACCGGTACTGGCGCGCAGGGGTTTCCTGTCGGCCACGGCAGGACTCGCGGCGGCCCTGACACTGGCGGCGTGCGGCGGCGGCACGACGGCGGCCCCGGCCGGCTCGGCCGCGCCCTCGGGCTCCGCGGCGTCCGCGCAGGGCTGGAGCTTCACCGACGACCGGGACAAGAAGCTCGACCTGCCCAAGGTCCCCGCCAGGGTCGTCGCCCAGGTCGGCTCCGCCGCCGCCCTGTGGGACTTCGGCGTGCGCCCCGTCGGCGTCTTCGGCCCGCACAAGCTCAAGGACGGCAGCAAGGACCCGCAGGTCGGCAACGTCGACATCACCCAGGTCCAGGGCCTCGGCAACGTCTGGGACGAGTTCAACGTGGAGCAGTACATCGCGCTCCAGCCCGACCTGCTGGTCAGCAACATGTACGTCAAGGGCACCCTCTGGTACGTGCCCGAGAAGTCCAAGGACACCATCGAGCAGGTAGCCCCCACGGCCGGCATCATGCTCACCGGCAAGAGCGCCACTGAGGTCATCTCCCGCTATGAGGAGCTGGCCAGATCGCTCGGCGCCGACCTGGCCGGCGTGCCCGAGGCGAAGGCCCGCATGGAGGCCGCGACCAAGGAGCTCGCCCAGTTCAAGGACCTCAAGGTCCTCATGGTCTCGGGCGGCGCGGACGCGTTCTGGATCGTGAACCCGCCGGAGTACCCGGACATCAAGCACCTCACGGACGCCGGGCTCAACGTCGTCACCCCGGAGAAGGTGGACGAGGGCGGCTTCTTCCAGACCCTGAGCTGGGAGAACGCCGACGAGTACGAGGCCGACGTCATCCTCTACGACACCCGCACGCAGGCGCTGAAGCCGGAGGAGATGATGAAGAAGCCCACCTTCGCCAAGCTCCCCGCCGTGAAGGCCGGTCAGCTCTACCCGTGGAGCGCCGAGACCCCCTTCAGCTACCAGGGCTACGCGACCTTCCTGGAGGAGCTGGTCGCCAACCTGAAGAAGGCCAAGCCGCTCGGCTAGAGAACCGAGCCGCCCGGCTAGAACGCGCCGCGCACCTCGACGATCTCGGCGAGCGGGAACTCCAGGTAGTCGCCCGCCTCCTCGCACCAGGCGTCGAGGGCGCCGCCCTTGAGCTCGCCATGGCTGATCGTGGCGGTCAGGCCGTCGGCGAGGGTGATCCCGGCCCGCACCCCGCGGTCGACGACGAACCCGAGCAGCGACTGCTGCGCCGTCGGCAGCCGGGTGGCCATGCGGCCGATCACCGCCCAGGTCCGGCCGCCCCGCTCGGTCCCGGCCCGCCCGGCCGCCATCAGCCTGCGGGCGTGCTCACGCGGGTCGGGCGGCGGCTCGGCCAGCAGGTGGGGCGGGGTCTCCAGCCCGGGGTCGGACAGCTCGGCCACCTGCCCGCCGGGCAGCAGGATGAGCTTGCCCGCGCCGGGCTCGGCGCCGCCGGCCAGCTCCGCGGGACGGGTGCGGCGGATGGTGATCTCGCCGGTGTCGGAGACGGGCACCGGCGCGTAGCCGGCCTCGCGCAGCGCCGCCAGCGTGCGTTCGGCCCCGGCCGCGCTGACCAGCACGGTGGGGGCGAGCAGGCGCAGGCCCAGCCGGGTCAGCCGGCGGTGGGCGGTGATCTCGGCGAGCAGGGCGGGGTCGGCGGCCTGGATGACGCAGCCGACGGTGGTGACGGTGACCTCGCCGTGCCGGCGGGCGGTGTCGCGGATGAGGTATTCGAGCGGCTGCGGGATGGCGCCGACGGCGGCCAGCTCGTCGAGCAGCTCGTCGGGGTCGTGGCCGCGGTCGAGGGCGCGGCGCACGCTCTCGGCGGTGAAACGCCACACCGAGGCCGCGCCGCGTGACTCGCGTTCGGCGACCCGGTCGAGCAGCGTGGCCAGCTCCGCCGAGGGCGGCCCAGTCACCACGGCGGTCAGGTCGGGGCCGAACAGGGCGCTGCGGCGCACGCTCGCGAGGGCCCGGGTGGAGACCTCGACGAGCGCCGGGTCGTGCTCGACCATGGGGACGGAGTCGTCGCTCTCGTCGCCGGGGTGGGCGGTCAGCTCGGCGAGGGCGCGGCCGAGGTCGGTGAGCGCGCCGTTGACCAGCAGGCCGAGCAGGCTGGCCTCGTCGAGCGCGGCGGGGCCGCAGTCGAGCAGGAGCCGGCGCTCGATGAGCGGGGCGTGCCAGTGGACGGCGGCGAGCAGGCCGTCGCGGTCGGCGTACGCGGTGCCGGCGGGCAGGCAGGCGAGCACGGGCAGCACCGCGCGGCGGACGCGGGCGACGGCGGCGCCCGCGGGGTCGTCGCCGAGCACGGTGCCGTAGCGGCCGTCGGACTTGCGCAGCGACGAGCGCTCCATGCGCCACCAGGCCGACAGCAGCACACGCAGGCGGGCCGCGCCCTCGTCGAGCCGCCAGCGGTCGAACCGCTCGGTGGGGACCAGGCCGCCGGACTGCTCGTCCCAGGCCAGCAGCCGGGCGACCGTGCAGATCTCCAGCAGCAGGCGGGTCTCGTCCTCGTCGCAGCCGGTCTCCTTGGCCATCCTGCGCACCTCGCGTACGCCCACGCCGCCGGTCTTGAGCAGCGGCAGCGGGCTCTTGGAGGTGTTGTCGAGCAGGGCGGCGGCCCGCTCGACGACGTGCGGGGCGGCCAGCGTCATGAGGTGGTCGACCTCCTCGGGGTCGACCGGGATGGTGGGGACCTCGGGCGGCTCGGGCGCGAAGGGCGGGTGGTAGTCGGCGCCGCGCAGGCAGAGCGCGACCTCGCGGGGGATCTCGGCGACGTGCCAGCTCGGCCGGAACAGCAGGCCGTGGTCGGCGCACCACTTCTCGGGCGTGCCGGGCGCCACGAAACGGCCGCCGTCGACGGGCAGCGCGGGGCCGTCCCAGGCGAAGCGGTCGAGCAGGGCGGCGGTGCCCTCGGGGGCGTCGCGCAGCAGGCCGTGGACGCGGGTCGCGTCGCCGAGCGTCTCGGCCACGCGGGTGATCGTGCGGCGTTTGTGGCCCTGGGCGGGCAGGCCGAGGTTGCGGGCGAGGGCGCGCAGGGCGTCGTTGCTGATGGTCCAGGAGTTGAGGTAGTGGTCGAGCGGCTCGCCGAGGCCGAGCGGGGCGGACCACCAGCGGGTGACGCCCTCGGCCAGGCGGATCACGCCGCCGTCGCCCGGCCAGGCGAGTGCGTGGTCGTAGAGGTGGCCGAGCCAGGGGTCCACCTCGGCGGGCGGGGCGTCGACGAAGGCGGCCAGGCGGCCGGCGGTGGGCAGGGGGAGGGCCAGCGCCGCCTCGGCGAGCTGGAGACAGGGCAGGGGGAGCCGCTGGAGTGTCTGCATCACGGCGAGACCGTCGCCCAGGCGCTGGGCGAGGGTGTCGAGCCGGCGCGGCCACGGCGGCGCGATGGCGTCGGGCCTGTTCGCGAGGATGCGGGCAAGCCTGTCTTCGTCTAGTGTTCGCAGCCAGCCGAGCAGGTGATCTTCCATCTGTCAGCACTCTCATGGGGTCGCGCGCGGGACTCACCGTGAGCCATGAGCATCCACGGTAATGCAGATCACCCCCGGTCAGGAGAGGACTGCCCAGACGATCTTTCCGTGAGGGGCGAGGGCCGACCAGCCCCAGCGGAGACTGAGCGATTCGACGATGTGGAGTCCGAGGCCGCCGGTGTCAAGGGGGCCAGGGTATCGCAGCACCGGCACCGAGGAGCCTGGATCGGTGAAAGCGCTGGTCACCAGGGATCCCTGGCGGACCAGTGACATGTGGACGGGGCAGGGGCGGCGCTGCTCGTCCAGGCGCAGGCCGTGACGCAGGGCGTTGGTCGCCAGCTCCGAGACCACCAGCTCCATGTTCTCGGCGAGCTCGGAGAGCCCCCAGCCGGCGAGGACGCCGGTGGTGTAGCTGCGGGCGGAGTGGACCGAGGCGGGGGTGGGAGGGAGCACGAACGTGGCGCTCGCGGACGGGCCTGCGCCCAGCAGATCGCGAGCCGCCTCCGGCCACCAGCCGACCGGGGGCCACCAATCGAACGTGGTCCACTGGCTCAGCGCCGTGGTGGATTGCACAGAGATCATTCTGGGCCAAACTCTCGTGCAGGTGCAAGAGCGAATGCACGTGCAGACACACCGTGCACACGCTACGGTTGCCCTCAAATGGTCAATGAGGGGGAAAGGGGATCTTGTCCGCGGCCCATGATCTTTCGGCCGTGAAGTGACAGACTGTGGCGCAAGGAAACGACCAAGGAGCAGCACGTGTCCATTGATCCGCCCGGATCCGGTTCGACCGTTCGGCGCATCATGCTGGGGGCGAGTCTCAGGCGCCTGCGTGAGGCCAGCGGCCTCGACCGTGCACAGGCCGGATTCCACATCCGCGCCTCCGAGTCCAAGATCAGCCGGATGGAGCTCGGGCGCGTCGGATTCAAGACACGTGACGTGGAGGACCTGCTCACCCTGTACGGCGTCGTCGACGATGCCGAACGCCGAGCCCTGCTGGAGATGGTTCGCGAGGCCAACACCCCCGGGTGGTGGCACAAGTACTCCGCCGAGCTGCCCTCGTGGTTCACGACGTACGTCGGCCTGGAGGAGGCCGCGAGCGTGATCCGTACCTATGAGGTGCAGTTCGTGCCCGGCCTGCTGCAGACGGCCGCGTACGCGCGATCGGTCTACGAGCTGGGCAACCCCGATGCGAGTCCGGGCGGCATCGAGCGCCGCGTGCACGTGCGCATGCAGCGCCAGGAGCGCTTCACCCAGAAGGACGGCCCCAAGTTGTGGGCGGTCATCGACGAGGCGGCGCTCATGCGGACCATCGGCGGGCGGGAGGTCATGCGCGAGCAGCTCCAGCACCTGCTGGAAGTCGCCGCTCTGCCCAACATCACCATTCAGGTGATGCCCTTCAGGTACGGCAAGCACGCCGCCGAAGGGGGTGCGTTCAGCATCTTGCGGTTTCCCGAGTCCGACTTGTCGGACGTTGTCTACGTCGAGCAGCTCTGGGGTGCCCTGTACCTGGACAAGCGTGAGGACATCGATCCGTACCTCACGGCCATGGAGCAGTTGTGCGTGGAGAGCACCACGCCAGGAGGCACCGTCGAGCTCATCGGCGGTCTTCTCAGAAAGATGTAGATGAACCAGACCTACAACGGCATGCCCGCGACCGACCTGACCCAGGTCGCGTGGCGCAAGAGCCGCTACAGCAACTCGCAGGGCAACTGCGTCGAGCTCGCGGAGCTTCCCGACGGCGGGATCGCGGTCCGCAACTCACGCTTCCCCGACGGCCCCGCGCTCATCTATACCCGTGACGAGATCCGGGCCCTGGTGCTCGGGGTGAAGGACGGAGAGTTCGACGGCCTGCTCGTTTAACACGCTGTTCACATCCGGCGCGCCCGCTTAACGGGGGCGCGCCGACGGCGTAACCGCCCGGCCTCGTCGTTCGGCCAGGATTCACGTCATGCTCGACCAGATGACGTTGTACCCGATCGCCGACGACGTGCTGTTCGCGCCGGGCGGCAAGGTCGTGATCCGCACCTACGGTGTCGCGCCCGCCACCACGGGCGCCTCCGTCTCCTACCGGACGTGGGTGACCGGCCTCCGCGACCAGCCCCGTTACTGGCACTGGGGCCACTTCGAGGACGCCACCTCCGGGCATCGCCGGGTGCTGGAGTGGCTGACAGGGCGGGGGCCGCAGCCTTCCCAATCGCCGGCCTGATCGCTAGGCTCGGGCCAAGCAACCGCTTGGTAGAGGAGGCGGCGTGGTACGGCGCGCGATCCACCTGCTCGAAGAGGTCGACTTCCGTCCCATGAACTCCAGGCGGCCGCTGGACTACCTCACCTGGCTGACCGCGTACAAACGCGAGGACGAGACCCGCGAGGCTCCCGCCCTCACCGCCGGGACATCCATCAGGTCCCGCGACATCGACCTCGTCGGCGCCTTCTACGCCGTCGGCATCACCGGCCACCCGCAGTTCAAGGCCGTCACCCTGTGGGACTGCCACGGCGGCTGGGACGGCGGCTGGCGGCAGATGATGGAGATCTACCGCGGGGTGGACCAGCGGCTGTTCCTGTCCGACATCGACGACCTGCGCTTCTCCGCCTTCTCCCGCCCGCTCGGCGCCGTGCCCGGCTGCCCGCCGCTGGCCGAGGCGCCCGCCGCCGAGCTGTTCCTGTTCGAGAGCGCCCGCGTCCGGCCCGGCGCCGCGCTCGACTACCTCGCCGCCGTACGCGCCGAACGCGCCCCCCTGCTCGCCGAGCACGGGCACACCCTGGTCGGCCTGTACGAGGTGCTGTTCTGCGACACCGAGGCGGTCACCGTCTGGGCCGTCTCGCTGGACGACCACCTCGCCACCCAGCGGGCCCGCGACGCCGCCCTGGGCCTCGACGACGAGGCCGCGCCCGATCCCCGGCTGCTGGACTGGGCGAAACGGGCGCGCGACTATCTCGACGGCCCCTGGCGTGAGACGCTGCTGGCACCGTTCCCCGGCTGCCGCCTGGCGCCCGGGAGCCCGCCGAGCGATGTGCCAGGACAGGCCCGGGTGCTCGGTGCGCAGCTGGGTGAGGGCGGCGCTGGCTAGCCCGCATCTCGGGTAACCGGCATGGTGTGTGACGTTCGCCGACATCACCACATTGCGCGAGTCATACGGTGGCGACGTCATGAAACGCAAGTAAGCGAGGACAGGCTCGATGACCACGCGCAGGGCCGGCTGGGGCCGCAGGACACTCGCAATGGCCGGTGTCTTAGGTCGGCCGGGCCCTGCACGCCGCCGCCATGAGGGTGCGGGTCGGCGGCTGACGCGCTAGTGGACCGGCGCGTTCCAGGCCAGCAGCACCGGCTCGGCGTGCTCGTGGCCGAGGCGCGAGTAGGTGCCGGTGTCCAGTCTGAACAGCCGGCCCTCGGACGGGTCCAGCCCGAGCCAGCGGGCGGCCAGGACGCGCAGGAAGTGCCCGTGCGCCACCAGCACCACCCGCCCCTCCGCCGCGCGGGCCCGCTCGATCACCCGGTCGGCGCGGGCGGCCACATGGGCGGCGCTCTCGCCGGGGTGCTCGGCGTCGCCGGGGATCACGCCGTCGCGCCACAGGTACCAGCCGGGGCGGTCCTCGCGGATGCGCGGCGTGGTGATGCCCTCGTAGCCGCCGTAGTCCCACTCCCACAGGTCGGGGTCCACCTCGTAGCCGGTCAGCCCGGCCAGGTCGGCGGTGCGGCGCGCCCGCTCCGCGGGGGAGACCAGCACCAGGCCGAAGTCCCCCTTCTCGACCAGGGGCGCGAGCGCCCTGGCCTGCTCCTCGCCGCGCTCCGTCAGGGGCAGGTCGGTGCGCCCGGTGTGCCTGCCCGCCTTGCTCCACTCGGTCTCACCGTGCCGGAGCAGCAGCATCTCGTCCATGGTGACCATCATTCCGGACGCTTGACCTCAAGTGAGCTTGAGGTAGCAGGGTGGGGTCATGGACGCGATAAGACTGCACACGTACGGACCCGCCGCCAACCTCCGGCTGGAGACCCTTCCCGACCCCGTGCCAGGACCCGGCGAGGCGCGCGTCGCCGCGCGCGCGGCCGGGCTGCACTTCATCGAGACCCTGCTCCGCCAGGGGCAGGGCGTCGGGCCGCATCCCGCGCCCGAGCTGCCCGTCGTGCTCGGCTCGGAGGTGGCCGGCGTGGTGGAGGCCGTGGGCGAGGGCGTGCCCGCCGGGCTGGTGGGCCGCCGGGTGGTGACGGCCGAGGTGAGCACGGGCGGCTACGCCTCGCACGCCGTGGCGCCCGCCGCCACGCTGACCGAGCTGCCCGATCAGGTGGGGTTCGGCGCGGCCGTCGCCATGAACACGACGGGGGCGACCACGTACGGGCTGCTGGAGCTGGCCCCGATCGGGCCGGAGGACGTGGTGCTGGTGCTGGCGGCGGCCGGGGGCGTCGGGACGCTGCTCGTGCAGTACGCCCGCCGCGCCGGCGCGACCGTGGCCGGGGCGGCCGGCGGGCCCGCCAAGGCCGCGCGGGTCGCGGAGCTGGGGGCGGACCTCGCGGTCGACTACCTGGAGGCGGGCTGGGACAAGTCGGTACGCGAGGTGTCCGGCGAGGTCACCGTCGTCTTCGACGGGGTGGGCGGCGAGCTCGGGCGGGCCGCGCACGGGCTGCTCGGCCGGGGCGGGCGGCACGTGGTGTACGGGTCGGCGTCGGGGGAGTGGTTCCGGCCGGACGCCGCCGAGGCGGAGGCGCGGGACATCGCCGTGCTCGACGGCATCGGCCATCTGCTCGGGCGCGACGGGGGCATGGCCGAGCTGCGGGCGCGGGCGCTGGAGGCGGCGGCCGAGGGGGTGCTGACGCCGGCGGTGCAGGAGTTCCCGCTGGCCGAGGCCGCGGCGGCGCACGCGGCCCTGGAGAGCAGGGACACGATGGGCAAGGTCGTCCTCACCGTCTAGCGGCCACGGGGGCAGAGGGCGAAGGGGACGGCCCTCGCCCTCCGGCCAGTCCCGCGAAGGCAGGCGGGTCGCCCTCGCCCTCGGGCCAGTCCCGCGAAGGCGGGCTGGTCGTCCTTACCTTCCGGCCAGTTCCTCGGCGATGGGGGTGAAGGCCGGCAGGTCGCGTTCGTGGTGGAGCACGAAGCAGGAGACGTCGTGCTCGTCGCGCCAATGCCGCAGCGTGTCGGCGATGTCGTGGCGGGTGCCGAGAAGGACTTGAGGGGTCCCGTCCAGCGCGGCGGACCTGGCCGCGCTCCAGGGCTCGTCCGCCTTGCTCTCGCCCACCTGCATGACGCTCGTGCCCAGCTCCAGCCGGTCGTAGCGGTCGCCGGCCGCCGCCCGTACGCGCCGCAGCCGGGCGAGGAACGCCTCCACCCCGCCGTCGCCGGGGTCGGGGCCGGTGCCGTCGGGGCGTACCCGCATGGTCAGGTTGACGTGGTCGGCCTGTTCGGCGGCCAGGCGCAGCACGCGCGGCCCGCCGCCCCCGACGAGGAGCGGCGGGTGGGGCCGCTGCACGGGCTTCGGCCGCTGATCGAGGCCGTCGACCCGGTAGTGACGGCCGGTGAAGTGGCACGGCCCGTCCGCCCAGAGGCCCTTGAGGACGGCGATCGCCTCGGCCAGCCGTTCGACGCGGACCCCGGGCGGGTCCAGCGGCAGGCCGGCGCCCGCGTAGTCGGCCGCCATCCAGCCGGTGCCGAGCCCGACCTCCAGCCGGCCGCCGGACAGCAGGTCGAGGGTGGCCGCCTCCTTGGCCAGCACGGCGGGGTGGCGGAAGTCGTTGGCGAGGACCAGCGTGCCGACGCGCAGCCGTTCCGTGGCGCAGGCCGCGGCGGTGAGCGCGGGGATCGGCGCGAGGCGGTCCCCGGTCAGGTGGTCGGGCACGAGCAGCAGGCCGAAGCCGGAGTCCTCCAGCCGGCGGGCCTTGTCGGCCCACGCCTTGCCGGACTCCGCCTCGCGGAGCACCGCCCCGAACCTGAACGGCCGCACGGCCCCTCCTTGTCCGATCCAGCGCCTGTGCCCGGCACTCTAGCAAGCGCTTGCTACAGGTGCGAGACTGTGGGCCATGGAGATCCCCGTGCGCGAGGCCACCGACGACGAGGCGGCCTTCTTCCACGAGCACGGCTGGGTACGGCTCGGCCGGCTCATCGACCCGGACGCCGCCGCCGAGCTGCGCGAACGCGCCCTCGCCCACCTGCGCGCCCGGGAGCGCGGCGGGCGGACGGCCGTCGACCGGGCGTTCGGGCAGTCCAGGGACGTCGCCGCCGCCGACGAGGCGTTCGGCGCGCTCGCCCTCGACCCCCGGATGGGACGCACCGCCGTCCGGCTGCTGCACGGCGTCCGGGCGGTACGCGTGCAGGTCACCAACCTGCTGGTCAAGGAGGCGGGCGAGCACGGCGCCACCGAGTTCCACCAGGACTTCCCCTGGATGCCCATGGACCGCTCGGCCATGCTCACCGTCTGGCTCGCACTCGCCGACGTGCCCGCCGACATGGGAGCGCTGCGCTTCTACAGCGGATCACACCGCCACGGCCTGCTCGGACGCAGCTTCACCCGGCCCGGCGACGACCAGCTCAGCCAGCACCCGTGGCTCAAGGAGCTGGAGCTGTCGCCGCCGCTCGACCTCGCGGCCGGCGACGCCACCGCGCACCACGCCCTGACCGTGCACGGCGCGCCCGCGAACCGGCACGACCGGCCGCGGCTGTCGTTCACGGTCACCTACTTCGACGCCGACGCGCTCTACACGGGCCTGCCGTACGCGCAGACCGACGGGCTCGGCCTGGAGGTCAACCGGCCCTTCGAGCACGAGAGGTTCCCGTGCCCGAGACCCTGAGAGGACCGGTCGCCGACCTCGGGGCGACGCTCATGCACGAGCACGTCTTCGGGCTCAGCCCGGAGATCCTGTGGAACTGGCCGGACATCCCCGAGGGCTGGGACCCCGCGGCGCGGGCGCGGGAGGCCGCGGCCAAGCTCGACGCGCTGAAGGCCGAGGGCATCGACACCGTCGTGGACCTCACCGTGCTCGGGCTCGGCCGGCACATCCCCTCGGTACGCCTGGTCGCCGAGCTGACCTCGGTCAACATCGTGGCCGCGACCGGGCTCTACACCTACGACGCGCTGCCGCCGTACTTCGCCAACCGGGGGCCTGGGTCACTGTTCGGCGGGCCGGACCGGCTGGCCGAGTTCTTCGTCCGCGACCTCACCGAGGGCATCGGCAGGACCGGCGTACGGGCCGCCATGCTCAAGTGCGCCTCCGACCACCTCGGCATGACCAAGGGCTGCGAGCGGGTGTTCCGGGCGGTCGCCGAGGCGCACCTGGAGACCGGCGCGCCCATCACCACGCACTCGCACAGCGCCTCCAAGGGCGGGCTGGAGCAGCAGCGGCTGCTCGTCTCGCTCGGAGTGGACCCGGAACGGGTGGTGATCGGGCACGCCGGCGACTCGGCGGACCTCGCCTACCTGGAGGAGCTGCTGGCGGGCGGCTCCTACCTGGGCATGGACCGCTTCGGCATCGACACCATCGCGCCGTTCGAGCAGCGGGTGGCCGTGGTGGCGGAGCTGTGCGCGCGCGGCCACGCGGACCGGCTGGTGCTGGGGCACGACTCGTACTGCTTCAACGACCGCTTCGACGCCGAGGTCGTCCGCCGCCGCCATCCGGACTACCACCTGCTGCACATCTCCCGTGACGTCCTGCCCGAGCTGCGCAAGCGGGGCGTCACGGACGACCAGATCCACCAGATGCTCGTCGGCAACCCGCGGAGGATCCTGCGATGACCACCCTGCCGGAGGCCCGGGACTTCGACGTCAGCGCGGACTGGCACGTCGCGGACCCGTACCCGTTCCTCGCCCGGTTGCGGCGCGAGTCGCCGGTGTTCTGGAGCGAGCACCTGCGGGCCTGGGTGCTGACCCGCTACGCCGACGTGCGCGCCGCCTACGGCGACCCCCGGCGCTTCTCCTCCCTGGGCTCGCTCACCATCTCCCGCAGCCTGACCGACGCGACCAGGGAGAAGCTGGGCGAGCACGGCTCGTTCCTGTCGAGCTTCGTCGCCAACGTGGATCCGCCCGTCCACACCCGGCTGCGCCGGTCGGTGTCGCGGGCGTTCACGCCGCGCGCGGTCGCCGCCATGGAGGACGCCTTCCGCCGGCTCAACGAGGACCTGCTCGACCGGGTCGTCCCGCGCGGCGCGGCCGACTTCGTGGCCGAGCTCGGGCACGAGCCGTCCGTGAAGCTGACCGCCCGCTTCATCGGGGTGCCGGAGGCGGACGAGGCGTTCGTGCAGGCGCGCGTCAAGGAGTGGTTCCAGCTCTTCCTGTCGCCGCAGCCGCCCGAGCGGCAGCTCGAACTCGCCGGTGGCTTCCTCACCTACCTCGACTACGTGGACCGGCTGGTCGCCGCCCGCGCCAAGGACCCCCGCGACGACTTCACCTCGCTCATGACCGCGCTCATCGGCGACGAGCTGACCCACCGGGAGGTCGTCGAGCTGATCTCCACGATCCTGCTCGGCGGCAACGACACCGTGCCCAACCAGCTCGGCAACACCGTCCTGCGGCTGCTGCGGGAGGGCGCCTGGCCGGTGCCGCCGCAGCTGATCGGCAACGCCGCCGAGGAGTGCATGCGCATCGACGGCGCCTCGCTCGGCTCCTTCCGCCACACCACCGAGGACGTCGTCCTGCACGGTGTGACCATCCCGGCTGGCGCCCTCGTGCTGCTGTCCACCGACTCCGCCGGGCACGACGAGAGCGTCTTCCCCGAGCCTGAGCGCTTCCTCATCGACCGGCCGAACGCCGCCGACCATCTGGTCTTCGGCTACGGCATCCACTTCTGCGTGGGCGCGGCGCTCGGCCGCCTGCAACTGCGGACCGCGCTGGAGGTGCTGGGCCGCCGCCTGCCGGGGCTCCGGCTCGCGCCGGGGGAGCGGGTGACGTACCGCAGGTCGCTGGTCGGGCGAGGGCCGGCGGCGCTGCCGGTGGAGTGGTGACGGGCGGGCGGCTTTCCGGGCGGGTCGCGCTGGTGACCGGGGCCGGGTCGGGGATCGGGGCGGCCTGCGCGCTGCGGCTGGCCGCCGAGGGGGCGCGCGTGGGCGTGCTCGACGTACGCGGCGAGGCCGCCGAGGAGACCGCCGCCGCCGTACGGGAGCGGGGCGGCGGCGCGCTCGCGCTGGAGTGCGACGTCTCCGCCGAGAAGCAGGTCGCGGCGGCCGTCGGGGCGCTGGTGGCGGCGTACGGGCGGGTGGACGTGCTGCACTCCAACGCCGCCGCGCTCGGCCCCGCCGTGTACGGGCGCGACCACGGCATCGAGGACCTCGACGTCGCCGTGTGGGACCGCACCATGGAGGTCAACCTGCGGGGCGCCATGCTGCTGGTCAAGCACGCGGTCCCGGTCATGCCGGACGGCGGCTCGATCGTCCTGACCTCGTCGGTGTCGGCGTTCGTGGGGGACGGGGCGCACGCCGCGTACGGGGCCTCGAAGGCGGCCCTGGTCGGCTTCGCCCGGCACGTCGCCACCATGTACGGCGCCCGCGGCGTGCGCTGCAACGCCGTCGCCCCCGCGCTCGTCCTCACCCCGGCCGCCGAACGCGCCCTGTCCCCTGCGCAGCTCGCCGACAAGGCCGCCGAACGCCTGCTGCCCTGGCCCTGCGACGTGGACGACGTCGCGAACCTGGTCGCCTTCCTGGCCTGCGACGAGAGCCGCTGCCTCACCGGCCAGACGCTGATCCTCGACTCCGGCACGCTCGCCCACCGCCCCCAGCACGCCATCCAGCGCCGGCGCGAACAGCGCCCCCGATGAGGAGCGCGTACGTCAGGATGGGGCGGACAGGGGCAGTGGGATGTCCGTGATCTGGCGGTGAAAGGGGTCTTCATGGAGCCGGTGGCGGTCGGGCTGGTGGGCGCGGGACCGTGGGCGAGGATGGCGCACGCGCCGATGCTGGCCAAGGGCCCGCACACGCGGCTGGCGGGCGTCTGGGCGCGGCGTCCCGAGGCGGCGGCCGAGCTGGGCGCCCCGGTGTACGAGCGGATCGAGGAGCTGTTCGACCACTGCGAGGCGGTGGCGTTCTGCGTCCCGCCCGGCGTGCAGGCCGAGCTGGGCGTGCGGGCCGCCCGCGCGGGCAAGGCGCTGCTGCTGGAGAAGCCGCTCGCCGACTCGCTCGACGGGGCGCGGCGGCTGGCCGACGCCGTGGCGGAGTCGGGCGTGGCCAGCCAGATGGTGCTGACCCTTCGCTATGCCGTACAGACCCGGACGTTCCTCGCCCGGTGCGGCGAGATCCAGCCGTTCGGCGGGCACGCGGCGAACATCTCCGGCGTCCTGCTCGGCGACCATCCCTTCGCCACGCCGTGGCGGCTGGAGCACGGCGCGCTGCTCGACGTCGGGCCGCACGTCGTCGACCTGCTGGACGCCGCGCTCGGCCCGGTGGCCGGGGTACGCGCCCACGGCGACCCGTTCGGGTGGATCGGGCTGCTGCTGGAGCACGAGGGCGGGGCGGTGTCGGAGGCGTCGCTGTCCATGGCGGCCGTCGGTGACCTGCCGCCCGCGACGTTCGCCGTGTACGGCCGGACGGGGAACGCGGTCCTGCTGCCGTTCGACGACGATCCCCTGGACGCGGTCGCGGAGGAGTTCGCGCGGACGGTGCGCGCGGGCGGCGGCCACCCCCTCGACGCCGCTCACGGCCTCCGCCTCCAGCAGATCGTGGCCGACGCCGTTTCCCAGCTGCGTGGCTGACCCTTGACGTTACGGTCCTTTGGGGGATTGATAGCGTTTGTCCGACGCGCAGTGCGCAGCGAAGTCCGGTGTGAGTCCGGCGCTGTCCCGCAACTGTCATAGCCAGGTCGCCTGCCGCTGCGCTGACGCCATCAACCCTCGTGGAAAAGGGTGATCCGTCGCTCATCGCGGGTCTCTCGGTTCCGACAGTGTGAAAGGACATCTCGTGAGGCCCGTACGCACGGTCTTCGCGGGCGCGCTGCTGGGAACGCTGGTGCTGGCCGGATGCGGCCAGAGCAGCGGAACCACCGCCACCCCCGCCCCCGCCCCCACCACTTCCTCCGCCCCCGCCGCCGGTGAGGGGTTCCCCGTCACGATCGAGGCGGGCAACGGTCAGGTCACCATCGACAAGAAGCCGGAGCGCATCGTCTCCCTCTCGGCGAGCCACACCGAGACCCTGTTCGCCGTCGGCGCCGGCCCCCAGGTCATCGCCGTGGACGACCGCTCGAACTTCCCGCCCGAGGCCCCGAAGACGGACCTGTCCGGCTTCAAGCCCAACGTCGAGGCCATCGTCGCCAAGAAGCCCGACCTCGTCGTCGTCTCCGACGACCTCGACAACGTCGTGGCCGAGCTGGGCAAGGTCGGCGTGCCCGTGCTCCTGGAGCCGGCCGCCAAGACGCTCGACGAGGCGTACGAGGAGATCGCCGAGATCGGCGCGGCCACCGGCAACAAGGCCAAGGCCGACGAGGTCGTCACCGGCATGCGGGCGGCCATGGACAAGCTGGCCGCCGAGGCGCCCAAGGACAAGAAGCTCACCTACTACCACGAGCTCGACCAGACGCCGTACGCGGTCACGTCCCAGACGTTCATCGGCCAGGTGTACTCGATCTTCGGCCTCACCAACATCGCCGACAAGGCTCCCGAGGCGGCGGGCGGCTATCCGAAGCTGTCGGCCGAGTTCGTCGCCCAGGCCGACCCCGACCTGATCTTCCTGGCCGACGTCAAGTGCTGCGCCCAGAACAAGGCGGCGCTGGCCGAGCGGCCCGGCTGGGGGAAGCTGTCGGCGGTGAAGAACGACCAGGTCGTCGAGCTCGACGACGACATCGCCTCCCGCTGGGGGCCGCGCATCGTCGAGTTCGCCGAGAGCATCGGCGCCGCCGTCGCCAAGGCCGGCACGAGCTGACCGTGACGGGACAGGCCGGCCCGTCGCGGGCCAGACCTCTGTGGCTGGCGGGCGCCCTCGGCGTGCTGGCCGTCTCGATGGTCGCCGGGCTGCTCGGCGGGGCGGCCGACATGTCGCCCTGGCAGGTGGTGCTCCAGGCCGTGGACTGGCTGCCGTTCGTGCAGGTCGACTCGGGGCTCGCGCCGGTCGAGCAGGGGCTGCTGTTCGAGCTGCGGCTGCCCCGCGTGCTGGTCGCCGCCGTGGTGGGCGGGCTGCTCGCCCTGGCGGGGGCCGGCTACCAGGGGGTGTTCCGCAACCCGCTCGCCGATCCCTACCTGCTGGGCGCGGCGGCCGGGGCGGGGCTCGCGGCCACGCTCGCCATCGTCGCGCTGCCGGCGCTGGCGGGCGGCGTCCCCGCCGCGGCCTTCGCCGGGGCCGTGTGCGGGGTGCTGCTGGCGTACACGCTGGGGAACACCGCCGGGCGCTCCGGCGGCACCGCCACGCTGGTGCTGGCCGGGGTGGCGGTGACGTCGTTCCTGACCGCGATCCAGACGTTCGTGCAGCAGTTCAAGGTGGAGGAGCTGCAGCGGATCTACTCGTGGATCCTCGGCGACGTCGGCGGCGGCTGGGACCAGTTCTGGCTGGTGCTGCCGTACGCGGTGGTCGCCGCCGTGCTGCTCCTGCTGCACGGGCGGATGCTGGACGTGCTGTCCGTCGGCGACGAGGAGGCCGTCAGCCTGGGCGTGGCCGCAGCCCGGGTACGCCTGGTCGTGCTGCTCGCGGCCTCGCTGGCCACGGCGGCGGCCGTGGCGGTGAGCGGGCTGATCGGGTTCGTGGGCATCGTCGTGCCGCACGTGGTGCGGCGGCTGGCGGGCGGCTCGTACCGGATCGTGCTGCCGCTGTCGCTGCTCGGCGGGGCGGCCTTCCTGGTGCTCGCCGACCTCGTGGCGCGCACCGTGCTCGCCCCGGCCGAGCTGCCGATCGGCGTGGTGACGATGTTCGTGGGGGCGCCGTTCTTCGTCGGCGTGCTCAGGATGACGCGGCGGGCGGAGACATGATCGAGACCCGGGGGGTGACCGTCCGGCTCGGCGAGCGGGACGTCGTCCGCGACGTCGGCATGCGGGTGCGCCAGGGCGAATGGGTGGCCGTCATCGGGCCGAACGGGGCCGGCAAGTCCACCCTGCTCAAGGCCGTGATGGGGCTGGTCGAGCACAAGGGCGAGGTGCTGCTGGACGGGCGGCCGGCGGCCGGGCTGAAGCCGCGGGCACGGGCCAGGCTGGTCGCGTACGCGCCGCAGACGCCCTCCCTGCCACCCGACATGTCGGTCTTCGACTACGCGTTGCTGGGGCGGACGCCGTACATCCCCTACCTGGGGCGCGAGAGCGGCCACGACCGGGAGGTGACCGCGTCCGTGCTGGCCAGGCTCGACCTGACGGAGCTGGCCGGGCGGCGGGTCGGCGAGCTGTCCGGCGGGGAGCGCCAGCGCGTCGTGCTGGCCAGGGCGCTCGCCCAGCAGGCCCCCGTGCTGCTGCTCGACGAGCCGACCACCGCCCTCGACCTCGGCCACCAGCAGCAGGTGCTGGAGCTGGTGGACCGGCTGCGCCGGGCCGACGGGCTCACCGTCGTCACGACCCTGCACGACCTGACCGTGGCCGGCCTGTACGCCGACGCGCTGCTCCTGCTCGCCGCCGGCCGCGCGGCCGCCTCCGGCCTGCCCGCCGAGGTGCTGACCGAGGAGCTCGTGGGACGGCACTTCGGCGCCCATGTGAAGATCGAGCCGGGGCCGGACGGCCGGCCGGTCGTGCACCTGGTGAGGAGTGGGTCGTGAGGCTGACGTACCGCACGGAGGAGGGGACGCGGCTCGGGGCGCTGCTGTGGGAGTTCGGGCCCGGCTGGCGGATGATCTCCTCGGCCGTGCTCGGCGGCGGCATCGGCGAACGCGAGTGGGTGCTGAACGCCCAGGTCGTCGCCGGGTACGCGCGCATGGACCCGATCGAGCACCTGACGTCGTTAGGTCCGGGCGGCACCGGCGTCGGGATGATGACCGCCGCCTCCGTGGACCGCTACGTCCAGGCGTCCGACGGCGGCGTGGACGCCTGGGCGACCGTGGGGCTGCGCGTCCCCACCTGGGCCGCCGCGCCCGAGGACGCCCCCGACCCCGAGCTGGCCCCGGTCAGGGTGGGCACCGTCAACATCGTGGTCGCGCTGCCGGTCGCCATGACCGACGCCGCCCTGGTCAACCTGGTGATGACGGTGACCGAGGCCAAGGCCCAGGCGCTGGCCGAGACCGGCTACGCGGGCACGGGCACGGCCTCCGACGCGGTCTGCGTGGCCGTGCCCTCCGACGGGCCCCAGGAGCTGTTCGGTGGGCCGCGCTCTGAGTGGGGCGCGCGGGCCGCCCGCGCCGTCCACACCGCCATCCGGCGCGGCGCCGAGGCGTGGCGGCAGCGTCACCTCACCCCGGAGCGTCACCTCACCCCGGAGGACGGGCCGAGACCGTAGTCCTCGGCCGCGCCCCTCGCCGTCACCCGGCCCGCCGCGAGATCGGCGCGGACCGCCTCCCGGTCCCGCTCGGCGGGCGGGCCGAGGCCGCCGCCGCCCGTGGTCTCCACCACGAACGCCTCCCCGGCGGCGAAGCGGACATTGTTCACCTTCGAGGCGAGCCGTTCCATGCGGCCGTCGAGGTGACGCCGGTAGAAGCCGCCGAGACGGCCGGGCAGCCCGCCGTCGCGGCCCGGGGGAGGCAGGCGCAGCCGGTCGCCCCTGGTGGTGACATGGCAGTCGGCGAGGAAGCGGTAGACCGTGCGCGAGCCCAGCCCGCCCCGCCACCGGCCAGGCCCGCCCGAGTCCGGGATCGTCTCGATCGACTCCACGACGAGCGGGCAGCGGCTCTCCACGGGCTCGGCCTGCGGCACCGAGTTGCGGCCGACGCCGAAGTGCACGCCGGTCGCGTCCGGGCCGTCCAGCCCGCGCCGCGCGCCCACCCCGCCGAAGTCGTAGGCCAGGTGGATCCAGTACGGCGCCCCCACCGCCGCGATCGAGAACGGCTGCAGGATCCCGCTGGCCGCGATCGCGCGCTCGGGCACCGCGTCCGACATCGCCTGGAAGACGGCCTCCATGGCGGCGTAGATCGGGACGTACCGGCCGCCGCACGGATACGGCGAGCGGGCGTTCAGCAGCGACCCCTCCGGCAGGCGCACCTCGATCGCGCGCAGGCAGCCGTCGTTCATGGGGATCGCCGGGTCCAGGAAGCAGCGGATCGCGAAGACGGCGGCGGCCAGGGACTGCGAGGCCGAGGCGTTGACCGCGGCCGGCACCTGCGGGCCGGTGCCGGCGAAGTCGAGCACGGCGCGGCCCTCCCCGAGCGTGACCGTGACCCGCACGTCGTGCGTCCTGCCCAGGTCGATCCCGTCGTCGTCGATCGGGTACGCCGCCGCGTAGCGCCCCTCCGGCAGCGCCGCGAGCGAGGCGCGGGTGCGGGCCTCGGTGTGGTCGAGGTAGTCGTCGACGCCCGCCGCCAGCCCTTTCTCGCCGTGCTCGGCCAGCAGGGACTCTATGCGGGCGGCGGCCACCGCCGTCCCGGCGACGAGCGCGCGGACGTCCCCCATGACCTTGTCCGGCGTGCGGCTGTTGGCCCGCAGCACGGCCTCGATGGCCGGGTCCAGTCCGGCCTCGGTGGCCAGGCGGACCGGCGGGAGCTGCAGGCCCTCCAGGAAGATGTCCGTGGCCAGCGGGGCCATGCCGCCCGCCGACAGCCCGCCCAGGTCGGAGACGTGGATCATGGTGGCGGTGAAGTACGCCGGCGCGCCCCCGACGAACACCGGCCGGTAGACCAGCAGGTCGTTGGTGTGCACGCCGCCCCGATAGGCGTCGTTGAGCGCGTACACGTCGCCGGGCCGCATCGTCTCCGGCGGGTGGTCGGCGAGCAGCTCGGGCAGCGCGGTGCGCAGCGCCATGCTGTTCATGAGCGTGGTGGCCATGGACTGCGCGACCAGCCGGCCGCGGGCGTCCAGTACGGCCGCCGAGGCGTCGGACCCCTCCACGATGAACGTCGAGTACGCCGAGCGCACCACGACGATGCTGGCCTCCTCGGCGGCCACGACCAGCGCGTTGCGCAGCACCTCGGCGGTCAGGGCGTCCGTCACGGGCGGCCTCCCCGGGTGAGGTGGACCGCGCCGGCGGGGGCGGGGGCGGCGGTCCAGGAGGGCGGGACCACGATCGTGGACTCCGCGTCCTCGACGATCGCAGGGCCGGGCAACCGCTCCGGCAGGCTCACCCGGGTGTGCACGGGCACCTCGACGAAGCCGCCGCACTCGCCGAAGTACGCCCTACGCCTCCCGCCCGCGCCGGCCGCGCCGGCCGGGCCGGGGCGCGCCGCAGGAGCGGGCGGCGGGTGCTCGGGGGTCCCGACGACGGCGGATATCGGGCGCTCGCGGGCCTGCGCGGGGGCGGTGACACGGACGCGGTAGCCGACCAGCTCGATCTCGCCGCGCTGCGCGATCCCGTACACCTGCCGGTACCGCCCGGCGAAACGGGCGGCGAGCTCGTCGCGGGACGGCGACCACGCCACCGTGAGGTCGTGCGACTGGCCGACGAAACGCACGTCCACCGACCGCTCCACCCGCACCTCCGGATCGGCCGGCGACACCCCCAGGTCGGCCGCCGCCTCCGCCACGAGCCCGGCGAAGACCGGCTCGGGGTCGCCCGCGTCGAGCCGGGACCGGACCCGCTCGGTGGCGAGGTCGCCGGCCAGCAGCCCCGCCGCCGAGGCCACCCCGCAGTGGGCGGGCACCACGACCGTCGCGATCCCGAACCGCTCGGCCACCCGCGCCGCGTGCATGGGCCCCGCCCCGCCGAAGGCCACCAGGGCGAAGCCGCGCGGGTCGATGCCCCGCTGCACGGTCACGACGTGCACGGCGGAGGCCATCGCGGCGCTGACGATCTCGTGCACCGCCCGTGCCGCCTCCTCCCGGGCCACGCCGAGCGGCCCGGCGAGCCGGTCGAGCGCCTGCTCCGCGAGGGCCGGCGTGAGCGGGATCGAGGCGGAGGCGAGGTAGCCGAGCACCAGGTTGGCGTCCGTGACCGTGGGCTCCGCGCCGCCCAGCCCGTAGCAGGCGGGGCCGGGGGACGACCCGGCCGAGCGCGGCCCGACGCGCAGCGTGCCCGCCGGGTCCAGCCAGGCCACGCTGCCGCCGCCCGCGCCCACCTCCGCCAGGTCGATGGCCGGGGTCCTGATGGGCACGCCGGTGCCCGCCCGCCGCCCGCCGAAGCTGCCCTTGCCGCCGACGTGGAACTCGTGCGTGATCTCCGGCCGCCCGCCGCGCACCACGCACGCCTTGGCGGTGGTCCCGCCCATGTCGAACGAGATCGCGTCGGCGAACCCGGCCCCGGCCGCCGCCAGCACCCCGGCCGCCGGCCCCGACTCGATGGTGGCCACGGCCCGCCGCGCGGCCAGCTCGGCGGAGACGACGCCGCCCCCGGACTCCATGACGTGGACGGGGGCGCGGATCCCGAGCGCGGCCAGCCGCTCGCGCAGCCGGGACAGGTAGGAGGCCATGAGCGGGCCGACGTAGGCGGACATGATGGTGGTGGTGGCGCGCTCGTACTCGCGGATCTCCGGCCACACCTCCGTGCTGGTCACGACCGACGGCACCGACGCGCGCAGGATCTCCGCGACCCGCCGCTCGTGGGCGGGGTTGGCGTAGGCGTGCAGCAGGCACACGGCGGCCGAGCCGATGCCGCGCCGGGCGATCTCGGCGGCGACCCGGCGTACGGAGGCGTCGTCGAGGGGTGTCAGGACCTCGCCGCGCGCCGAGACGCGCTCGGTCACCTCGAAGCAGTCCTCGGGCGCGACCGGGGGAGGGGGCGGGGTGAAGCGGAGGTCGTAGCGGTCCTCCTCGACGCGGGCGTAGCGGCCGAGCGGCACGACGCTACGAAAACCCTGAGTCGTGACATAGGCGACACGTACGCCGGTCCGCTCCAGCACCGCGTTGGTGGCCAGCGTCGTGGCGTGCACCACCCGCGTGACCTGCGCGGGATCCCGGCCGCCGAGCGCGCGCGTAACGCCCGCCACGATTCCCGCGATGGGGTCGTAGTGGGTACTCAAGCACTTGGCCACGGAAATCGCGCCGGACGTATCTCGAAGGACCACATCGGTGAAGGTGCCGCCGACATCGACGCCGATCGAGTAGGCCACCCGGGTACGCTACGCCCCCTAGCAAGCGCTTGTCTACGTAGTGGTCTATTGACTTACGACGGGTGATTGGGACGCTGGTCCTAGTCCTTGTGTTGGGAGCGGAGAGATGGCGCGCCTCACAGCTCTTCTCGGTGCCGTCGCGGCGATGTCGGCGGTCATGTCGGCGGCGGTGTTCCTGACCGCGGCGCCGGCCGCGGCCCACGACCACCCCAGCGGCATCACGGACCTGGTCACCCCCGCCGTGGTACGCCTGGAAGCGGTCTCCCACGTGGAGATCACCCTGCTCGACCACATCGGCGAGCTGAAACACGTGGAGCGGTCCTACGACATCCCCTTCGCGTCGGGCACCGGCACGGTCGTCAACCCCGACGGCACCGTCGTCGGTCTGCGCCGCCTGGCGGTCAACTCCGACGACGTCGCCGTCTACGCCGCCAACAGGATCTTCGCCGAGCACCACAAGGTGAAGATCCCGGCCGACTACAAGAAGCACAAGCTCTCCGACGACCGGCTCAACCACCACCTGCAGGAGTGCTACCCGCCCAAGACCGACACCGCCACCTGCATCATCGACGTCACGACCGAGATCACCGCGTACCCCAACGTCACCCCGGCCAGCACCGACGGCTACAAGGTCAAGTGCATCAAGGCCGGCCCCGACCCCGACGACCCCGCGGTGCTGGTGCCGCTGACCCCCGCGACCGGCGTCGGCATGCCGACCGCGCCGCTGGCCGACAAGGTGCCCGACCAGGTGGGCTCGCCCACCAACGTCGCGGGCTTCCTCGGCCGCCCCGGCCCGGACGTGCAGCACACCGTCACGATCGCCCACCTCGGGCAGGGCGGCGGCAAGGGCCAGACGGGCCGGCCGTTCGGCGACCCGGAGAAGAAGGTGGACGAGCCGGCCGAGCTGGGCGCCATGGCCGACAAGGGCATGGTGGGCGCGCCGGTCATCGGCGACAAGGACGGCCACGTCATCGGCCTGCTCATCGGCGGCGGCAAGGAAGGCAAGATGCTCGGGATCCGCGAGGTCCTGAACGTCCTCACCCAGGCCAAGGTGACGCCGCGCCGCGGAGCCATCGACACCGCGTTCGAGGCGGCGCTCGCCCGCTACCACACCAAGTACTACACCGAGGCCGCGCCGGGCTTCCAGCGCGTGCTGGAGCTCTACCCCGGCGACGTGGTGGCCGCCAACCTGCTCAAGACCACGCTGGCCAAGCGCGGCGGCCCCGAGGACCAGGGCACCAAGCAGCTCGCCGCGCCCCCGGCCTCCTCCTCCCGGCCGCTGTGGCCGTTCCTGGTGGCGGCCGGCGTCCTCTTCCTCGCCGCGGGCGGCGGGGCGTATCTGCTGTGGCGCCGCCGCACTCCTGACAGACGTACGGAAGAACTGCCGCCACCGCTTGCGACCGGCCCCGCGTTCGACGAAGGCGCCAGCCAGACCGTCGTCGTCCGGCGCTCCCAGCCGTTCCAGGTGGTCCCGCAGCAGCAGCAGGTCCTGACGGCGCAGGAGGGCCCGATGAAGTACTGCGTTTCCTGTGGCATGAGACTGGGCGCCGGTCACCGCTTCTGCGGCTACTGCGGACACCCCATCGAGACGTGATGCACTTGAACGACAGATCGCTCATCGGCCAGGAGGTGGCCGGGTACTACATCGAGGACATCGTCGGCAAGGGCGGCATGGCCGTCGTCTACCTGGCGCTCGACCCCCGGTTGAGCCGCCGCGTCGCGCTGAAGATCCTCAACCCGGTGCTCAGCGTCGACGACCGGTTCAGGCAGCGGTTCATCCTGGAGTCCAGGACCGTCGCCAGCATCGAGCACCCCAACATCATCCCGATCTACGAGGCCAACGCCGACGCCGACGGCGTGCTCTACATCGCCATGCGTTACGTGGACGGCCTCGACCTGCGCCGCTTCATCCACGACCGGGGGCCGCTGCCGCTCGGCCCGGCCAACCGCATCTTCGCGCAGGTGGCCGCCGCGCTCGACGCCGCCCACGCCCACGACCTCATCCACCGCGACGTCAAGCCGGCCAACATCCTGCTGGCCGGCGACCACGTCTACCTCACCGACTTCGGCATCACCAAGCACCGCTCGTCCATCTCCGGGCTGACCCAGACCGACCAGTTCATCGGCACGCCCCGGTACATGTCGCCCGAGCAGATCAACAAGGAGCACATCGACGGGCGCTGCGACCAGTACGCGCTGGCCTGCGTGGTCTACGAGGCGCTGTCGGGGCGGCTGCCGTTCCAGCGGGAGAACGACATCGCGCTGCTCTGGGCGCACCTCGCCGAGCAGCCCGTGCCGCTGTCGCACATCAGGCCCGAGCTGCCGCCGCAGGTGGACGCCGTGATGGCGCGGGCGCTGGCCAAGGCGCCCGAGCAGCGCTACGCCACCTGCACCGAGTTCGTCACCGCGCTCCGTGACGCGATCAGCGGCCCCCAGGCCGACCCGGACGCGCTGCTGGGCGGCGGCCTGGTGCCGCGCCCCGGGACGAGCCCGCACTCCGGCCCGGGCTCCGTGCCGGGTTCCTCCGGGCCCCGCTCAATTCCGGGCTCGATCCCTGGCTCGATTCCGGGCTCGTTCCCGGGCTCGGGGCCCGGCTCCGGCCCGCACTCCGTGCCGGGCTCCTCGGGGCCGCACTCCTATCCGTACGGAGGCCCGCCCTCCGGCCCGCACCCCAGCCCCGGCACCTACGCGCCCGCGCCGGCGACCACGCCCGCCGCACGCGGCAAGCGGCCCGGCAGGGTGCCGATCGTGGCGGTCACGCTGGTCGCCGCCGTCACCGCGCTGGCGCTGGTGGCGTTCATCGTCTTCAGCCATCGCGGCGACACCTGGACCCGCTACCAGCCCAGCCCGGCCGCGCCGGTCGCCTTCGACTACCCCGGCGACTGGACGGCGCGCACCCACCGGGACCTGTTCGCCGTGGCCTCGCCGCACGCGACGGAGTTCGAGTCGCTGTTCGTGGCCGGTCCCGGCGCCGACTGGTCGGCGATCTCGCAGGTGATCGCCGACGACCCGGAGGGCGCCTCCGGTGTGTACGTGCAGATCTCCGACACCCTGGACCCGGCCGGCGACTCCGACTCGATGAAGGCCAAGATGGACTCCCTGCTGCCCGGCACGGTCGACGTGGGCAAGCCGGTGCAGGACCAGGCGGGCAACAAACCGGCCACCCGCTTCGACGGCTCCATCATCGACCAGTCGAGCGGCGCCCGGCTCGGCTTCGTCAGCTACGTCATCGCCAGGCAGCCCAAGAACATGCTCGTGATGTACTTCTGCGCCAAGTCGAACTGCGACGACGCGACCCAGGCCCGCTTCAGGCAGAGCATCCAGGTCTCGTGACTTGGAACTGACTTGCACCCGGCTTGACCTGGGTGTTCAAGGCATATGCCCGGAGTCTACCCTCCGGCTGTGGGCATACGCATAGTCATCGCGGACGACCAGGCGATGGTGAGAGCCGGGCTGCGCATGGTCGTCGACAGCGACCCCGGCATGGAAGTCGTCGGCGAGGCGGCCGACGGGCGGGAGGCGATCTCCGTGGCGCGGCGCACGCGCCCGGACATCGTCCTCATGGACATCTCGATGCCCCGGCTGGACGGGCTGTCGGCGGCCAGGGAGCTGCTCGACACGCCGTCGCCGCCGAAGGTCATCACGCTGACGACGTTCGACACCGACGAGAACCTCTACGCGGCGCTGCGCGCCGGCACCAGCGGCTTCCTGCTGAAGGTCTCGCCGCCGGAGCAGCTCCTGGAGGCCATAAGAGTGGTGCACGCGGGCGACGCGCTGCTCGACCCGGCGGTGACCAGCCGGGTGATCGCCACGTTCGCCGGACGGGCCGAGCCGAAGCCGTCGCCGATGCTGGGCGAGCTGACGCCGCGCGAGCTGGAGGTGCTGCGGCTGCTGGCCCGCGGCCTGACCAACGCCGAGATCGCCGGCGAGCTGTTCGTGGGGGAGGCGACGGTGAAGACGCACGTGGCGCGGGTGCTCATGAAGCTGTCCCTGCGGGACCGGGCGCAGGCGGTGGTGTTCGCGTACGAGTCGGGGGTCGTCCGGCCGGGAGCGGCCTGAGGTTGTATCCAACCATCACCCTCTTTGTGTATATTTTTCGGCATAAGGCGGTCGATACAGGAGATATTTCATGCGTGCGTTCCCCCGGGTGCTGTTCGACGAGGCCCACAGCGAGTCGTGGACCGTGCGGCGCGAGGTGGCCGAGGCCATCAACCCCGCCCACCCCGATGACAACAGCTACGCGCGGGCGGCCGAGCTGCTGCGCCATCTCGGGCACACGGTGACCGCCCGCACGTCGGGAACGCTCCAGCCGGACGTCCTCGCCGAGCAGGACGTGCTGGTCATCGCGCACCCCTCGGGCGAGCGCTGGGAGCGCACCACCGGACAGGGCAGCCCCATCCTGTCCGGCGAGGAGCTCGACGCCGTCGAGGCGTACGTGGCAGCCGGCGGCGGGCTCGTCGTGCTGGCCGAGGAGGAGCAGGACAAGTACGGCAACAACCTGCGCGACCTGCTCGCCCGCTTCGGCCTCGGCGTCGGCCACACCACGGTCCGCGACCCCGGCCACGCCCACCAGGGCGTCGCCACCTGGGTGCGCGCCGAGCGCGCCACCGCCGGCGGCCTGCTCGCCGGCGTGCGGGACGCCTGCTTCTACCGCAGCGGCGTGCTGACGGTGGAGCCGGGCCGCGACGCCACGGTGCTGTTCACGACCTCCGCCACGGCCGACCCGGCGGGCGCGCCGCTCGCGGTGGCCGTGCGGCACGGGCAGGGCAGGGTCGTCGCGTTCGCCGACTCCGACCTGTTCGGCGACGACTCGATCGACGACTACGACCACCGCGCCCTCTGGGGCAACGTCGTCACCTGGGCCGCCCGCGTCCCCGAGGACGGCGCGGCGGCCGGCGCCCGCGACGCGGTGAAGGCCGAGCTGTTCGCCCGGCTCAAGGACCTCGTCGAGGAGCTGCGCCCGCTGCAGGTCAAGGACGGCTCGGTGCCGGACGAGGCCAAGGAGCGGGCCGCCGCCCTGGTCGAGCGCGTCGCCGCCGCCGTCGGCGAGCTGGCGCCGCACTTCCCGCACGACGCCGCCTACCTGGAGGCGGTCCGCGCGGACCTCGCCAAGTGGGCCGCGTCCGGGCTCGGCGTCCCCGACTTCCTCGACTCGCTCGACCTGTTCCACCCCGACACCCAGCGCGTGGACGGCCTGGAGCACCTGGTCGTCTTCCCGATGTACACCCAGAACGGCAACCCCAACCGCAACCTGGAGGCCGTCTGGATCCGGACGATCTGGCCGGACTGGCTGGCCCGGCTGGAGGCCGGCGGCTACGACAACCCGATGTTCGTGCCGATCGCCTTCCAGGACTTCACCTCCGGCTACGACACCCACTCGGCCGTGCTCTTCCCCGAGACCGTCGCGGTGCGGCAGACGCCGGCCCGCTTCACCTGGGGCGGCATCTTCGCCGACCGCGAGGCCGCGCGCTTCCGCCGGGTCTCGGCGGCGGCGGCCGAGACGCTCAAGCTGGACCTGCCGCCGGACGCGGCCCGGCTGCTGGCCTCTCAGCCGCTCGCCGAGGACACCTTCGTGCTGTGGGACCTCGTCCACGACCGTACGCACAGCCACGGCGACCTGCCGTTCGACCCGTTCATGATCAAGCAGCGGATGCCGTACTGGCTGTACTCGCTGGAGGAGCTGCGCTGCGACCTGACCGCGTTCGGCGAGGCGGTCAAGCTGGAGCGGGAGGGCGTGCCGCACGCCCGCTACGTCCAGCACGCCGTCCTGTTCGACCGGCTGTTCCGCTTCCCCATCAGCGGTGACCGGGTGCGCAACTACGACGGGCTCGGCGGCCAGCTCCTGTTCGCCTACCTGCACCGCAACGACGTCATCCGCTGGACCGACAACCGGCTGTCGATCGACTGGGCGCGCGTCGCCGACGGCGTGGCCGACCTGCGCGGCGAGGTGGAGAAGCTCTACCGCGACAGCATCGACCGCTCCAAGCTCGCCCACTGGCTGGCCGCCCACGAGCTGGTCAGCGCCTACGTGGCCCCGCACCCGGCGTCCGTCTGGGCCAAGGGCGTCGAGGCGCTGCCGGAGGAGCAGAAGGCCAAGGTGGACGCCGTCCTGCCGGACGAGTTCCCCCTGAGCATGTTCTACGAGGCGCTGCGTCGTAAGCTGACGGACGTGGTCGAATCGACTAAGGGGCTCCGCGCATGATCATCTTGGTGACGGGGGCCGGCGGCCCCACCGGCGAGGCCGTGACGGCGCACTTCCGCAAGGACGGCCACACCGTCATCGGCGTCGACAAGGACGACGTCGACCTGCTCGACCGCGCCGCCGTGCAGCGGCTCGCCGAGCGCGTCGAGCGCGAGCACGGCCACGTGGACGGCGTGGTCCACCTGGTCGGCGGCTGGCGCGGGTCCGCGTCCTTCGCCGAGACCTCGCTCGACGACTGGGACCTGCTGCACGACCTGCTGATCCGCACCCTCCAGCACGTCTCGCTGGCCTTCGAGCCGCTGCTGCGCCGCAGCGACAACGGCCGCTTCGTGATCGTCTCGGCCAAGGCGGCCGAGCAGCCGTCCGCCGGGGGCGCGGCCTACTCCGCGGCCAAGGCGGCGGCGGAGGCGTGGACGCTCTCCCTGGCCGACGCGCTGTCCGGCACCTCGTCGGCGGCCGTCGTCCTCGTCGTCAAGGCCCTCGTCAACGACGCCATGCGGGCCGCCAAGCCGCAGGCCCGCTTCGCCGGCTTCACCGACGTCAACGACCTCGCCGCGGCGATCGGCGGCCTCTACGACCGCCCCGCCGCCGAGCTCAACGGCACCCGATTGGACCTCACCTCTTGATCCCTCGGCACGACCCCCATCTCAAGGCGTTCGCCAGCGACAACTACGCCGGCGTCCACCCGGAGATCCTGCAGGCCATTGTCACGGCCAACGGCGGACACCAGATCGCCTACGGCGAGGACGCCTACACCGAGGCGCTGCAGGACGTCTTCCGCCGCCACTTCGGCGAGCAGGCGCAGGCGTGGCCCGTCTTCAACGGCACGGCCGCGAACGTCGTCTCCCTGCGGGCCATGACCCGCACGTGGGAGGCGGTCATCTGCGCCGAGAGCGCCCACATCAACACCGACGAGGGCGGCGCGCCCGAGGTCACGGCCGGGATCAAGCTCCTGCCCGTGCCCACGCCGGACGGCAAGCTCACCCCCGAGCTGGTCGACCGGCAGGCGTGGGGCTTCGGCGACGTGCACCGCGCGCAGCCGCGCGTGGTGTCGCTGTCCAACACCACCGAGCTCGGCACCCTCTACACGCCCGAAGAGATCACCGCCCTCTGCGCGCACGCCCACGAGCGGGGGCTGCTCGTCCACCTCGACGGCTCCCGCCTCACCAACGCCGCCGCCGCGCTCGACGTGCCCATGCGGGCGCTCACCACCGACGCTGGCGTGGACGTGCTCTCCTTCGGCGGCACCAAGATCGGGCTGCTGTACGGCGAGGCCGTCGTCGTGCTCAACCCGGAGGCGGCGAGCGGCGTCGACTACATCCGCAAGACGTTCATGCAGCTGTCGTCGAAGATGCGCTTCGTCTCGGCGCAGTTCGAGGCGCTGCTCGGCGGCGACCTGTGGCTGCGCAACGCCCGCCAGGCCAACGCCATGGGGCGGCGGCTGGCCGACGCGGTCCGCGACATCCCCGGCGTCGTCCTGCCCCGGCCGGTCGAGGCCAACGCGGTCTTCGTCGTCCTGCCGCCCGATGTCACCGAGCGCCTGCAGAAGCGCTTCCGCTTCTACACCTGGAACGAGGCCACCGGCGAGGTCCGCTGGATGTGCGCCTTCGACACCACCGAGGCCGACGTGGACGCCTTCGCCGCGGCGGTCGCCGAGGAGATGGCCGCCTCGGCAACCTGAGCCATCGCCCCTGGCGGTCAGGGGCGCAGGGCCAGCCGGGCGGCCTGCCAGCCGCCCATGCCGTGCGCCCCGCCGCCCGGCGGCGTCGCCGCCGAGCACAGGAACACCCCCGGCAGCGGGGTGCGCCACGGCGCCGGGGACCACACCGGGCGGCGCAGGAACTGCGCGAGGCTGGACAGCCCGCCGGAGATGTCGCCGCCCACCAGGTTGGGGTCGAACGCCTCCAGCTCGGCCGGGCCCATGGCGTGCCGGGCCAGCACCCGCTCGCGGAAGCCGGGGGCGTACCTCTCGATCTGGGCCTCGACCGCGCCGGTGAGGTCGGCGCGCGAGCCGTTCGGGACGTGGCAGTAGGCCCACAGGGTGTGCCCGCCCCGCGTCGGGTCGGCCGCGTACGGCTGCACCACCAGCACGTAAGGCCGCGGCGACACCCGCCCCCTGGACGTCTCCGCCTCGCTGAGCGCGATCTCCTCCAGCGTCCCGCCGAGGTGGACCGTGCCCGCCCCGGCGACCGCCGGATCCCGCCACGGGACCGGCCCGTCCAGCGCCCAGTCGAGCTTGAACACTCCCGGCCCGTAGCGGTAGCGCTCCAGCCGCCGCCGGTACGCGGAAGGCAGGTCCGCCATGGCCAGCAGCTGCCTCGGCGTCACGTCGAGCACCACGACGGGGGCCCGCACCTCGGCCAGCCGCCGCACCCGGTGCCCGGTGACGGCCTCGCCGCCCAGCGCGCGCAACTCGGCCACCAGCGCGTCGGCCAGCACCTGCGACCCGCCACGCACCAGCGGCCAGCCCACCAGGTGGGCCAGGGACGCCAGCAGCAGGCCGTAGCCGGCGCTGACGGGGGAGCGCAGGTCGAGGACGGAGTGCGCGGCCATGCCGGCGATCACCGCCCGCGCCTCCGTCGTACGGAAGGCCCGCCGCGCGAACGTGGTGGCGGGCAGCAGCGCCGCCGCCCCGAACCCGGCCGCCGCCGCGAACGCCGCCGGCGGCACCCCGCCCCACGGCCCGAGCGGCTTGAGCAGCAGCTCCACCAGCGGCAGCCCGGCCCGCGCGGTCGCGCCGACGGTCGCCAGCCAGGCGCGCGCGTCGCGGCCGAGCCCGGCGGCGGTGCGTACGGGGTCGCGGTGCACCAGCACCGCCGGACGCCCGTCCAGCGGATGGGCGGCGGGCACCGGCGGATGGACGAACTCCACGCCCTTCAGCTCCAGCCCGCGGAAGGCGGGCGAGGCGAGGGCCATCGCCATGACGGTCGCGCCGAAGTCGTGCACCCGGCCGGGCAGGGTCAGCTCGCCGGAGCGGAGCCCGCCGCCGAACCGGTCGGCCGCCTCCAGCAGCAGCACCCGGCGTCCGGCGCGGGCCAGCGTGACGGCGGCGACGAGCCCGTTGGGCCCGGAGCCGACCACCACGGCGTCAGCGTCCATCCCCGGGGCGCCCGCCTACTTCGGCTGGAGGATCGAGGGAAGTGGCTGCGCGCCGCGCTGGTGCAGCAGGCCGGTCATCAGCTTGATCTCGCTGTTCTGCCCCTGGACGATCTTCTGCGCCATGCTCACCACCTCGGACCGGGTCGACAGGGCGAGCAGGCCCTCGGCCATCTCCACCCCGCCCTCATGATGGCGGATCATGAGCTGCAGGAACAGCACCTCGGCCTGCGTGCCGTCGGCCGCCCTGAGCTTGGCCAGCTCCTCGGGGGAGGCCATGCCGGGCATCAGGCCCGTGTTCGCGACGCCCGAGGGGCCGGCGGCGGACGCCGCGGCGCCGTGCGCGTGGCCGCGCATCCACGCCATCGGCCTGTCGTGGCCGGCCTGGTCGAGCCCCCACTGCTGCAGCCACCCGAGGAACATGCCCCGCTGGTTGGCCTGCGTGTTGATGATGTCGAAGGCCAGGCTGGAGATCTCCTTGGCGGGCTGCTTGTCCCTGACGACGAAGGACATGTCGACGGCCTGCGCGTGGTGCGCGGCCATGTCGCGGGCGAAGCCGGCCTCCGGCGAGGAGTCGCCGGGCGTGCCCGAACGCGCGAACAGCAGATAGGCCGCCGCGGCGAGCACCAGCACGCCGCAGACGATGAGCACGGGGTTTCTCAGGGGCTTGTCCATGACGCGTCCAGCGTACCCACCTGGGGGCGAACCTGAGATCCCTCCCTTACGTCCGCCTTATTCTCCGCATACGCCGGAAGGGCATAAGGTGACCCCTGTTGGTACGCCGATGGAGGAACGATGACGAAGGAGAAGGCGCAGGCGCGGCGCGAGCATCTGCAGAAGATGCGGGCCGACCAGAAGCGCAAACAACGCCGCGCCGCGCTGCTCATGTGGGGCACGGGCGGGCTGATCATCGTCGTCCTGGTCGGCGTAGTGGGCTTCTACCTGGTGAAGCAGGCCCGTGAGACGTCGCTGGACGCCGTGACGAGCGCCAAGTACGAAGCCGGCGAGCACGTCTGGAACGCGGTCAGCTACAAGGAGACCCCGCCGGTCGGCGGCCAGCACAACAACTACTGGCAGCAGTGCGCGATCTACGACAAGCCGATCCACCCCGAGCACGCAGTCCACTCGCTGGAGCACGGCGCGGCCTGGATCACCTACCGGCCCGACCTGCCGAAGGCCCAGATCGACAAGCTGAAGGAGATCGCCACCTCCACGGGCCAGCAGGACTACATGCTGATGAGCCCGTTCCCCAACCTGCCCTCGCCGATCGTCGTGTCCTCCTGGGGCCACCAGCTCAAGCTGACCGACCCGGCCGACCCCAAGCTGCCCGCCTTCATCAAGCGCTACCAGAACGGCGCCGACACGCCGGAGCCGGGCGCGACCTGCGGCGGCCCCGACGCCATCACCACCACGGCCGACGAGGCCCCGCTGCCGCCCGAGCCCACGGGCCAGCAGAACGCCCCGATGGAGTCGCTCAAGCCGTCGGCCAGCCCGTCGCAGCAGTAGCCCGCGGCAAGCGGTAGTCCGCGAGCAAGCAGTACCCCGCGAGCGGGGACGACCGGCGCGGGACGTGCTCAGCCGAGCACGTCCCGCGCCGGTGTCCATTCCAGCCCGTGCGCCTCGGCCACGGGCTCGCTGGTGAGCTGCCCCTCGTGCGTGCTCAGCCCGCGGGCCAGCGCCTGGTCCTCGCGCATGGCCCGCCGCCAGCCGAGGTCCGCGATGGCCAGCGCGTACGGCAACGTGACGTTGGTCAGCGCGAACGTCGAGGTGTGCGGCACCGCCCCCGGCATGTTGGCCACGCAGTAGAACAGCGACCGGTGCACCCGGTAGGTCGGCTCCTCGTGCGTGGTCGGCCGGGAGTCCTCGAAGCAGCCTCCCTGGTCGATCGAGATGTCCACCAGCACCGAGCCCGGCTTCATCCGCGCGACCAGGTCGTTGGTCACCAGCTTGGGCGCCTTCGCGCCGGGCACCAGCACCGCGCCGATCACCAGGTCGGCCTCCAGCGCCGCCCGCTCGATCTCCAGCGTGTTCGACGCGACCGTCTGGCAGTGGCCCTGGTAGATGAGGTCGGCCTGGCGCAGCTTGTCGATGTTGCTGTCCAGGAGCAGCACCTCGGCCTGCATGCCGAGGGCGATGGCGGCGGCGTTCATGCCGGACACGCCCGCCCCGATGACGACGACGTGCGCCGCGTGCACGCCGGACACGCCGCCCATGAGCACGCCCCGGCCGCCCGCCGAGCGCATCAGATGGTAGGCGCCGACCTGCGGGGCCAGCCGGCCCGCGACCTCCGACATGGGCGCCAGCAGCGGCAGCGCGCCGTTCGCGGTCTGGACGGTCTCGTACGCGACCGCCGTGCACCCCGAGTCCAGGAGCGCCCGCGTGCACGACAGGGAGGCCGCCAGGTGGAGGTAGGTGAACAGCACCTGGCCCTTGCGCAGCCGGTGGTACTCCTCGGCGACCGGCTCCTTGACCTTCAGCACCAGGTCGGCCGCGCCCCACACCTCGTCGGCGTCCGGGACGATGACCGCGCCCGCCGCGGCGAAGTCCGCGTCCGGGATCGCCGACCCCTCGCCGGCGCCGCGCTCGACGTGGACCTGGTGTCCGTGGCGGACGAACTCGTGCACACCCGCCGGCGTCAGCGCCACGCGGTACTCGCTGTTCTTGACCTCTACGGGAACACCGATCTTCATCGATCAACTCTCGTCCGCGCCGATTTTGCGGTCAATCCGCGATCCGTCATGATTACCTTGCCCCGGCCGGTCCTCGATAGGCTCTCCGCGGCCCGAACGTCAGGATGGGATCTTCATCGATGGACAAGCCGGAAGCGCAGCCCCCAGCGGATCCGGAGGAGCCGCAGGCCAGCAGACTCACCACCATCGTGCTGATCGTCTCGCTCGTCCTGGTGGTGCTCGTCGCCGGCGTGCTCGGCACCGTCGCGGTCCTGATGACCAGAAACCCCGACCAGCCGCTGCTCGGCGGCGCCCCGCCGGTCAGGCTGGCGGTGCCGCTGCACTTCGCCCCGGTCAAGGAGTCCAAGCCCGCGCCGTGCCCCGGCGAGCAGGCCGTGCTCGACGAGGAGCAGCGCACCTGCTACCTCCTGGAGGACGGCGTCACCGTCCTGTCGGTGCAGCGCATCGAGCCGATCCGGGAGAAGGACGGCCAATACTCCGTCCGCATCGCCGTGGCCGCCGGGTTCAAGGACAAGCTGGTCGAGCTCGTCGACGAGCTGGAGCCCGACCAGCGGCAGCTCGCCGTCGTGCTCGCTCCCGCCGAGCCCGAGCAGCCCAAGACGGTGGTGGCCGCGCCCGTCGTCACCGAGCCGATGAGCGGCGACAGCCTGCGCATCGCGGGGTTCACCAAGGAGGAGGCCGACGCGCTGAGCGCGCGGCTGCTCGGCCCGTCCGCGGGGGCGTCGCCCCCGGCCTCCCAGCCGGCCACCGACCCCGGCACCCCCACGAACCCAGGCACCGACCCGGGCGCCTCGCCGCCCGTCACCCCGCCCGCCTCGTCGGGGACGGATCCGGGCGCCGCGACGAGCCCCGCCTCCGACACCGGCAGCGGCGGCAACGACCCGCGCTACGCCTCCTGCAAGGAGGCCGTGGCGCACGGCTACGGCCCCTACTCCAAGGACTCCCACGCGGAATACTCCTGGTATCCCGACAAGGACGGCAACGGCGTCGCCTGCAACAGCGGCGACATGGAGTGATCAGGCGAACAGCCGCTCCAGCCAGTCGATCGCGAAGTAGGCGAGGAACACCAGCGACACCACCCACAGCAGCCACGGGATCTCGCCGAACCTGCCCCTGGCCGCCTTGATCAGGGTGTAGGAGATGACGCCCGCGCCGACCCCGTTGGTGATCGAGTACGTGAACGGCATCAGCGCGATGGTGAGGAACGCCGGGATGGCGACGTCCACGTCCTGCCAGGGCACGTTCCTGCTCTGCATCATCATCAGCGCCCCGACCAGCACCAGCGCGGGAGCGGCTGCCGCGGCGGGCACCACGCCGGCGAGCGGCGTGAACAGCAGCGTCAGCCCGAGCAGCGCGCCGGTCGCCACGCTGGCCAGGCCGGTGCGCGCGCCCTCGCCGACGCCCGCCGCCGACTCCACGAACACGGTGTTCGCCGAGGCGCTGACCGAGCCGCCCACCATGCCGGCGACGCCGTCCACGGTCAGGATGCGGCCGAGGCGCGGCACCTGGCCGGCCCGGTCCACGAGCCCGGCCTCGTCGCTGACGCCGATGATGGTGCCCATCGCGTCGAAGAAGCCCGACAGGACGAGCGTGAACAGCACGACGGCCGCGGTCAGCGCGCCCGCCCTGGCGAACCCGCCGAACAGGTCGAACTGCCCCACCAGCCCGAAGTCCGGCGCGGCGATCAGCGACTCGGGCACCCGCGGGGTCACCACGCCCCACGACCGGGGATCGACGGTGGCCACGGAGTTCACCAGCACCGACAGGGCGGCGGTCACCACGATGCTGATGAGGATGGCGGCGGGGGTGCGGCGGGTGTACAGGGCGATCATCAGCAGCAGGCCGAAGCAGAACATCACGACCGGCCAGCCCGTCAGATGGCCGGTGGCGCCGAGCTGCACGGGCGTGCCCGAGCCCGTGGCCACGAACCCGGCGTCCACCAGGCCGATGAGCGCGACGAACAGCCCGATGCCGACGCTGATGGCGTGCTTGAGCGCGAGCGGGATGGCGTTCATGATCAGGGTGCGCAGGCCGGTCACGGCCAGCAGGATGATCACGAAGCCGCCGAGCACCACCAGGCCCATCGCCTCGCGCCACGTCATGTGGGGGGCGGCCTGGTAGGCGACGACCGCGTTGAGCCCCAGCCCGGCGGCCATGCCGAAGGGCGCGTTGCCGACGAACGCCATGAGCAGCGTCGAGATCGCCGCCGCCAGCGCGGTGCTGGTCGTCAGCTGCACGATGGAGAGCTGGGCGCCCGTGACGTCCTTCGCCCCGGCCAGGATGATCGGGTTGAGCAGGATGATGTACGCCATGGCCATGAAGGTGGTGATGCCGCCACGCACCTCGCGGCCGACGGTGCTCTCGCGCCGGGTCAGCTCGAAGAGCCGGTCGAGCACGCCTTCCCCCCTTTGTGATCAGGGGGAGTGCCCGTTGCCTACCCGGCGCCGGGCTAGATCACGCTTTCTCGTGCCTGCCGTGGCCGACCAGCCCGACGAACTCCTCCAGGCCGATCGTGCCGTCGCCGTCGCGGTCGGCGGAGCTGATGAACGCCTCGATCTCGCTCTCGGTGGCGCCCTGCCCGCCCAGCGCCTCGTTGGCGCTGCGGATCTCCTCGGCGGTCAGCAGACCGTCGCCGTCGGTGTCGAACCGGCGGAACTCGGCCTCGGCGGCCTCGCGCGCGCTCGCCATGATGTACCTCCCCGTCAGGCCCGATTCTTCGCGTCAGGCCCCTTCTCATCAGACAAGGCGATATCTTCCGGCCTGATCGGAACGCGCGTCAACCGGAGCCCGGTCGCCGCCCGCACCGCCGCGGCGACGGCCGGGGTCGAGGACAGGGTGGGGGGCTCGCCCGCGCCGCGCAGCCCGTACGGCGCCGCCGGGTCCGGATTTTCCAGGATTTTCAGCTGCATGGGCGGCATGTCGAGGATCGTGGGGATGAGGTAGTCGGTGAACGACGGATTGGCCACCGCGCCGTCCCGTACCTGGATCTCCTCCATCAGCGCCAGCCCGAGCCCCTGCGCCGAGCCGCCGTGGATCTGGCCCTCCAGCGCCTGCGGGTTGAGCACCCGGCCGACGTCCTGCACCGCCGCCAGCTCCACCACCTTGACCAGGCCCAGCTCGACGTCCACGTCCACCACGGCCCGGTGCACGCACAGCGCGAGCTGCGTGTGCGAGTCGCCCTGCCCGGTCACCGGGTCCATCGGGTACGTCGGCCGGTGCCGGTACTCCCGCGTCTCCTCGATCGGCCCGTACCGCTCCAGCGCCTCCCGCGCCGGCAGCCCGCCGAACCGCGCCCGCACGGCCTCGCAGGCCGCCCGGACCGCGCCGCCGGTCACGTACGACTGCCGCGACGCCGACGACGACCCCGCCGAGCCCACCGAGGTGTCCGCCGTCGCCACCGTGACGTCCGGGATGCCGAGCTCCGTCCGGGCGATCTGGGCCTGCACCGTCACCAGCCCCTGGCCCACCTCGGCGGCCGCGGTGTGCACGGTCACGTGCGGCTCGCCGTTCACCAGCTCGGCGCGCACCCGCGCCGTGGAATAGTCGTCGAAGCCCTCGGAGAAGCAGATGTTCTTGATCCCGACGCCGTAGCCGACGCCGCGCCGCACCGACTCGCCGTGCGTGGTCTGGGACACCCCGCCCGGCAGCGCCCGCAGATCCCCTTCCTGCCGCCCGCCGGGCAGCGGCATGGCCTCCAGGTCGCGCAGCATGTCGGCCAGCGGCGCCGGGGAGTCGATGAGCTGGCCGGTGATGAGCCGCGAGCCCTGTGTGACCGCGTTGCGCACCCGGATCTCGACCGGCGACAGCCCGCACGCCTCGGCCAGCCGGTCCATCTGCGACTCGTAGGCGTAGCACGCCTGCACCGCGCCGAATCCGCGCATCGCGCCGCACGGCGGGTTGTTGGTGTAGACGCCGGTCGCGACGACGTCCACGTTCGGCACCTCGTACGGGCCCACCCCCAGCGAGGCCGCGTTGCCCACCACGGCGGGGGAGGAGGAGCAGTACGCGCCGCCGTCGAGCAGGATGTCCGCCTTGACGTAGACGAGCCTGCCGTCGCGGGTCGCGCCGTGCTCGTAGCGCATCCGGGCCGGATGGCGGTGCACGTGCCCGAAGAACGACTCCTCGCGGCCGTAGCTCATCTTGACCGGGCGGCCGAGGCGCAGCGCCAGCATGCAGGCGTGCACCTGCATGGACAGGTCCTCGCGGGCGCCGAACGCGCCGCCCACGCCCGACAGCGTCAGCCGCACCTTCTCCGGCGGCAGGCCCAGGCAGGGGGCGAGCTGGTCGCGGTCCACGTGCAGCCACTGCGTGGCGACGAACAGGTCCACGCCGCCGTCCTCGGCCGGGATCGCCAGGCCCGCCTCCGGGCCGAGGAAGGCCTGGTCCTGCATGCCGACCTCGTACTCGCCGGTGACCACGACCTCCGCCTCGAAGGTGTCGCCGACGCGTACCGGCTGGCGGCGTACGATCTCGGTGGCCCGGCGCGGGTCGGTCACCGGCTCGCGCACCTCGTACTCGACCACGATCGCCGCGGCCGCCCTGCGGGCCGTCTCGGGATGGTCGGCGGCCACCAGCGCCACCGGCTCACCCTGGTAGCGCACCTGGTCGACGGCCAGCACCGGCTGGTCCTTGAGGTCCAGGCCGTAGAACTTCTCGCCGGGGACGTCGTCGTGGGTGAGCACCGCGTGCACACCGGCGATCTTCAGCGCGGGGCCGGCGTCGATCGAGCGGATCCACGCCGACGGGTGCGGGCTGCGCAGCGTCGCGCCCCACGCCATGCCGTCGATCCACAGGTCGGAGGCGTAGGCGAACTCGCCCGTCACCTTCAGCGTGGCGTCCGGCCGCCTGGCGCTCTCGCCCACACCGCTCAGTGTCGTGTACGCCGTGTCCGCCGTGTCCGTCATCCTCCGAGTAGAGCACCGTCCCCGTGGCGGGTCCTATGCACGCCGCGGAAATCCCGGTCAAAGCCTGTAACAACCGGCTTGTATATTCCTCCAAGTGCGGATCCGTGACCTGCTGGACATTCCCGGCCTGCGGCTGAGGCTGCTGACCGGCGACCCCGACCGCGAGTTCGGCACGGTGCACATCACCGACCTGCCCGAGCCGGGGCGCTACCTGTCGGGCGGCGAGCTGGTGCTGACCGGGCTCATGTGGCGGCAGGCGCCGGAGGACTCCGCGCGGTTCGTGACCACCCTCGCCGAGGCCGGGGTCGCCGCCGTCGGCGCGGGCGCCGCCCTGCTCGGGCACGTGCCCGACGACCTCGTGGCCGCCTGCGCGGCCGCCGGGCTGCCGCTGCTGGAGGTGCCGACCGAGGTCTCCTTCCGCACCCTCACCGAGCTCGCCGCGCCCCGCGCGTCCGGCGACGTACGGGCCGCGCTCGGCCGGCACCGCAGGCTCGTCGCGGCCGTCGCCGAGGGCGCGGACCTGCGGGAGCTGTTCGAGCTGGCCGCCGCCGAGCTGGGCGTCACCGGCGCCGTCGTGACCGCGTCAGGGCACGTCGTCGTGGGGACGGTGGCCGAGCCCGAGGAGGTCGCGCGGGCCTACCTGACCGCGCCGCGGCTGCCCGCCCGTGCCCACGGCCGCACGATCTTCGCCGTCGGACGCGGCCACCGCGCCGCCGGCTGGGCGCTGGCCCTCGACGGCGACCTGCTCGACCGCGCCGACCTCGGCTACGAGCTGGCCGCCTGCGTCGGGCTCGAACGCATGCGCAGGGAGGAGGGCCGCCGGGTCGAGCGGCGGCTCGCCGAGCAGCTCGTCGTGGCCGCGCTCGCCGACGCCGACGCGGCCGAGCTCAACGCCCGGCTGCGCACCTGCGGGCTCGGCGCGGCGGAGCCGTACGCGGTGGTCGACGTCAGCGCGCCCCGCCCCGGCGCCACCCGGGGCCCCGACCCCGCCACCCTCGGCGGGCAGGTCGTGGAGGAGCTGCTCGGGCGCGAGGTCGTCGCGGCGGCCGGGGCCGACGGCGCGGTGGCCGTGGTGCCGCTGCGCGGAAGCACCGCCGGCGAGCTGGCCGCCCGGCTGCGCGCAGCGGCCGAGGTGCTGTCGGCGCTGCCCGGCACCCGGGTGTGCGCCGGGCTCAGCGGGTCGCTCACAGGGGCGGCGGCGCTCAAGGGCGGCGTAGAGGAAGCCGGGCACGCCCGCCGGCTGGCCGAGGCGCGCGGCGGCGGCGTGGTGACCAGCGACGAGATCTACACCCATGCGCTGCTGCTGGCCACCGTGCCGGCCGACGTGCGCCGCTCCTTCGCCGCGCGGCTGCTGACGCCGCTGCTCGACTACGACCGCCGCCACCAGTCCGAGCTGGTGCGCACGCTCGGGATCTTCCTCGACTGCGCCGGCTCGTGGAACGCCTGCGCCGAGCGGCTGCACGTGCACGTCAACACGGTCCGCTACAGGGTGCGCAGGATCGAGGAGCTGACCGGCAGGAACCTGGCCACGATGGCCGACCGGGTCGACTTCTATCTGGCACTGCGTGACAGCGCCCCGCCCCGGTAGCGGGGCGGGGCGCTGTGCGGGAGCGCGGGGGAGGAGCGTGACGGCAGAGGGGACGCGACGGGACGACGCCGGCTCCCGCGGAGGACCCGGTCCTCGAGCACGGTGCGGTTTTCGTGCTCGGAAAGGCCCGCGCGCCCCCTCATGCCGGTTCAGTTCAGCAGCAGTAGTACTCCTGGGCAGAACTGATGGAAGACGTGTCGGCACTTGCGGCCGTAACATTGCTTCCAATGGTCACCACGACAGCGATCGCGGTAACCAGGGCGGACAGGGCAATGCGCATACGCATGGGGGTTCTCCCTCGCCTATGTAGTTGCTTGGACATATCTTCTCAGGGAGCGACGACTGTGACCACATCTGACCTAGTCGGACTCCGCATTAAGACGGTTAGGCGACAACGCGGCCTGTCACAGGCACAGTTGGCGCATCCCGAGCTGTCGGACAGTTACGTCTCGTTGATCGAGAGTGGAAAGCGTACCCCGACGCCCGCCGTCCTGGAGCTGCTGGCCCAGAAACTCGACTGCTCGCTGTCCTATCTGATCAACGGCGTGACCGCCGAGCAGATGGAGGACATCGAGCTCGCCCTCGGTTATGCGCGGCTCGCGCTCGAGAACGGCGAAGTCACCGAGGCCCGCAACCGTTTCGCGGAGCTGCTGGCCAACAACAACCTGACAGGGCTCACCACACTGCGTCAAGAGGCGGAGTTCGGCCTGGCGCTCGCCACGGAGGCCTGCGGCGACCTCACCGAGGCCACCTCCATCCTGCTCCGGCTGCAGGAGAGCGAGCTCCCCGCCGACCGGCGCGTCGAGGTCGCGATGGTGCTCTGCCGGGTCTACCGGGAGAGCGAGCAGCTCACCAAGGCCGTCGAGGTGGGCGAGCGGATGCTGCTCGGCAGCGCCCGTCAGCCCTGGGCCGACGGGCTGGTCGAGCTGGGCGCCACGCTGCTGTCCGCCTACATCGAGCGCGGCGACCTGCTGCGCGCCCGCCAGTTCGCGGCCGAGCTGCTCAACGCCGCCGACGCGCTCGGCACGCCGCGCGCGATCGTCGCCGCCAACTGGAACGCCTCCAGCGTCGCCTACCTCACCGGCCACCTGGAGGAGGCCCTGTCCCTCGCCGAGCGGGCCCTGGCGGTCCAGCTGGAGCACGGCAACCCGCGCAACGTCGCCCGCATGCGGGCCTCGTTCCTGCTCAAGCGGATCACGGCCAGGCCCGCGGAGGCCGCGGCCGTGCGCGAGGCGCTGCGCGCGACGCTGGAGGAGTTCGAGCAGACCTCGACGAGCACCTTCGACCGCTGCCGCCTCAACCTCGACCTGGCCATGGCCGAATACCTGTGCGGCGACTACGACGAGGCCGCCGCGCACGCCAAGGTCGGCAGGGACCTGCTGCCGGAGTTCGGGCACGCGCTCGGCGCCGAGGCGGGCCTGCTGCTCGGCCGGGCCTACGGCGCGGTCGGCCGCTCGGAGGAGGCCGCCGGGCACGTGGCGTCCGTCCGCGACTGGCTGACGCCGCTGCCCGACTCCCGCCGCTCCGCCTCCACCTGGTACGCCACCGGCGCCACCATGGAGGAGCTGGGCGACGCGGAGGGCGCGGTCGAGGCATACCAGCGGGCGCTCGCCTGCGTGGGGCTGTAGCGGGGTCCGGACCGGGTGGTGGCGTCGGTAGCCTGGGAGGTGCCATGAAGACTTCCCCGTTCGCGGCCCTCACCGCGATACTCGCCGCCCTGCTCGCGTCCGGACTGCTCGTGGCCGGCACCGCCGGCCCGGCCCTGGCGCACGACTCGCTGAAGAGCAGCTCCCCCGCCAAGGGAGCCGAGGTCGAGTCCCTCGACGAGGTCCGGCTGGAGTTCAGCGCCCGGGTCCGTCTGCCGTTCGTCGTGCTCAACGGGCCCGGCGGCGCCCAATACCAGGCCGGCGAGCCGCAGCAGGACGGCGCGGTGGTCCGGCAGGCGGTCAAGCCGACGCTGCCGGGCGGCAAGTACACCATCGCCTTCCGCGTCGTGTCCTCCGACGGGCATCCGATCGAGGGCGAGATCCCGTTCACGCTCAAGACCCCGGCCGCCGAGGAGACCCCGGCGGCGAGCGCCGAGCCCTCGTCGCCGGCCGGCCAGCCGGCCGCGCCCGCCTCCACCGAGGCGGCGGCCCCGGTCGCGTCCGCGCCGGCGTCCTCCGCCGCCCAGGATCCGGCCGCCACGCCCGCGGCGGCCGAGGACGGCGGCACGTCGTTCCCCGTCTGGCTGATCATCGTGATCGGCGCCCTCGTCGGCATCGGCATCGGCTTCCTGCTCAGCGCGCGGAAGAGCAAGCAATGAGCAGGGCGGCGCGGCTCGGCCTCGTGGGCGTGGCGGTCGCGGCCGCCGCCCTCGTCCTCGGCATGATCTTCGGGGGCACCGCTTTCCCCAGGATCATCCCGGGCCTGCCCGACGCCGGCCCGGTGGTCCGGTGGGGCCTGCCGGTCTCCAAGATGCTCATGGACGTCGCCGGTCTGCTCACCGTGGGCCTGCTGCTCATGGCCACCGCGCTGCTGCCCAGCGACAAGGGCATGCTCGGCGCCCCCGCGCTCGACTACGTCAAGGCCGCCTCCTGGGCGGCGCTGGCCTGGGCCGCCGCGGCGTTCCTCGCCATCGTCTTCGGCGCCGCCGAGTTCATCGGCCGCACCCTGCCGCAGGTGCTCGACGGCGTCCTGCTCAGCAGCTATGCCACCCAGACCACGCAGGGTGTCGCGCTCACCCTCGTCGTGCTGTTCGCCGTGGCCATCGCGCTGTTCTCGCGCGGCGCGATCACCGCGGGCGCCTCGGCGGGCCTGCTGGTGCTCGCCCTCGTCACGACGCTGCCGCCGCCGCTGACCGGCCACACCTCCTCCTCGCCCAACCACGACCTCGCCACCTCGTCGGTCGCGCTGCACATGCTGGCGCTCGCCCTGTGGGTGGGCGGCCTGGTCGTGCTGGCCGGCCATGCCGTGCGCCGCGAGCCGCAGCTCGACGTGGCCGCCGCCCGCTTCTCCCGGATGGCGCTCTGGTGCTACGCCGGGGTGGGGCTGTCCGGCGTGTTCGCGCTGGTCGCCCGGCTGGGCGCGCTCTCCGACCTGTGGACCGACGAGTACGGCCTGCTCGCCGTCGCCAAGATCGTCGCGTTCGTGCTGCTCGGCTACGTCGGCTACTGGCACCGCCAGCGCACGCTCGCCCGCCTCCAGGCCGGTGAGCCCGGCGCCTTCGCCCGGCTGGCCGGCGGCGAGACGCTGCTCATGCTCGCGACGGTCGGCCTGGCCGTGGCGCTGTCGCGCACCCCGCCGCCCGACTACAGGATCCCCGCCGACCGCGCCTACGAACTGCTCGGCTTCCCGCTGCCGCCGGAGCTCACGCTCGGCAACATCTTCACCCTGTGGTGGCTCGACCTGTTCTTCGCCCTGGTCGCCGGCCTGCTCGCCGGGCTCTACGCGGCCGGCGTCGTACGCCTGCGCCGCCGCGGCGACGCCTGGCCCTGGGGGCGCACCATCTCCTGGTTCGCCGGGGTGGCGCTGCTGGTGTTCGTCACGCAGAGCGGGCTGGCCCGCTACGCCAAGGTCATGTTCGACATCCACATGATCGAGCACATGACGCTGTCCATGGTCGTGCCCATCTTCCTCGTCCTCGGCGGGCCGGTCACGCTCGCGCTGCGCGCGCTCAAGCCCGCCGTCAGGAAGGGCGACCGGGGGCCGCGCGAGTGGATCACCACGATCCTGCACAGCCGCTACACCAAGGTCGTCACGCATCCGGTCGTCGCCACGGTCATCTTCGTCGCCTCGACGTACGCGCTGTACTTCACGCCGCTGTTCGAGTCGGCCATGACCGAGCACCTCGGCCACATCTGGATGACCGTGCACTTCCTCCTCAGCGGATGCCTGTTCTTCTGGGTGATCATCGGCGTCGATCCTGGCCCCAACCGGCTCCCGCACGTCGGCCGGCTGCTCATGCTCTTCGTCACGATGCCGTTCCACGCCTTCTTCGGCATCGCGCTGATGATGACCGGCTCCGTCATCGCCTCCGGCTGGTACGACCAGCTCGGCCGCACCTGGGGCGACACCCTGCTGCAGACCCAGCAGGACGGCGGCGCCATCGCCTGGGGCTTCGGCGAGATCCCGACGCTCATCGTGCTGCTGGCCATAGCCTTCCAGTGGTACCGCGACGACGACCGGCAGGCCCGCCGGAGCGACCGCCGCGCGGACCGGGGCGCGAGCGACCCCGAGCTCGACTCCTACAACGCCTACCTCGCCCGGCTCAACAAGGCCGACCAGGGCGAGTAGCCGATCGGCCACGGCCCCCTATCTTCCGTTACCCGTCTCTCGACCGCCAGGTAGCGTTGCTCTTAGGGGAGAGGGGCATAACCCCGTCAGCAAGCGGCGCGCAGCCTTGAGGGGGGACGCGCGACCGGGCGGATCGCCGGAGTGGGGACCGGCGTGGGGTGCCGAGGAAGGCGAAACCAGTGGAAGAGACGCGGATGCGTGGGGGGCAAAGCCTGGCCGAGGCGCTTGAGAGTTACCTCGCCGAGTGGGGGGAGCGATCAGGGATCGCGGTGGAGATCTGGGCCCTGCCGGCCAACGACGTTCCGGCGGGCGTGTGCGACGGGGTCATGACCGCCATGCGCGAGGCCCTGGACAACGTCGAGCGGCACAGCGGGGCGAGGACCGTCTCGATCGCCGTCACGGCGGGGAGCGGTGGCCTGCGGGTGACGGTGAGCGACGACGGCCGAGGCTTCGACGCCTCCGGCGCCGCCACGGGACGCCCGGCCGGGCACACCAGGCGGCCCGCCAAGGGGCAGGCCGCCGGGCAGGGCATCGCCCGCATGCGGGCGGCGTTCGCCGAGGTCGGCGGCAGCCTGTCGGTCAACAGCGTCCTGGGCGAGGGCACCACGGTCACCGGAGTGGTGCCGAAGCGCCCCTAGGCAGGGGTTTCAGGGCAGGGTGAGGATCTCGCTGCCCGTGTCGGTGACCACGATCGTGTGCTCGAACTGCGCCGTGCGCCTGCGGTCGGCGGTGACCGCCGTCCACTTGTCGGGCCAGATCTCGTACTCGATGGTGCCGAGCGTGAGCATCGGCTCGATCGTGAACGTCATGCCGGGCACCAGCTCCACCCGCAGCGACGGGTCGTCGTAGTGCGGCACCATGAGGCCGGAGTGGAAGGTCGCGCCGATGCCGTGGCCGGTGAAGTCGCGCACCACGCCATAGCCGAACCGTTTGGCGTACGCCTCGATGACGCGGCCCACGACGTTGAGCTGGCGGCCGGGGGCGACGGCCCTGATGGCCCGCATCGTGGCCTCGCGGGTGCGCTCGACCAGCAGCCTCGACTCCTCGTCCACCTCGCCCACCAGGAACGTCGCGTCTGTGTCGCCGTGGACGCCGCCGATGTAGGCGGTGATGTCGACGTTGACGATGTCGCCGTCGCGCAGCACCGTGTCGTCGGGGATGCCGTGGCAGATGACCTCGTTGATCGAGGTGCACAGCGACTTGGGGTAGCCCTTGTAGCCGAGCGTGCTGGGGTAGGCGCCGTGGTCGAGGAGGAACTCGTGCCCGACGACGTCGAGCTCGTCGGTGGTGACGCCCGGCCTGACGTGCTTGCCGACCTCTTCGAGAGCCTGCGCGGCGATCCGGCCTGCCACCCGCATGCGCTCGATCATCTCGGGGCTCTTCACGTCGGACTCGCCGGTCTTGGGGCGCTTCTTACCGACGTACTCCGGCCGCTCGATGTGGGCGGGGACCTTTCGCATGGGCGAAACTCGCCCGGGCTGGAGCAGTGTCGTCATGAACTATGAGTCTACGGGGCAGAATTGACCGCGTGAGCGAAGGCCAGTGGTGGTTCTGTCTGAAGCACATGCGGGTCGAGCCCGATCAGGGCTGCCCCAACAAGGACCGGATGGGTCCCTACGCCTCCGAGGAGGAGGCGGCCGGGGCGCTGCAACGCGCCGCCGACCGCAACAAGGCGTGGGACGAGGCGGAGGAGGACGACGACTGATCCACGGGCGGGCCTCCCCGGTCAGGGCCCCGCCGACCTCCGGACGGCAGGGCCCACAGGTTCGCCGGACGGAGGTCAGAGGGCGGCGGCGTACGGCGCGATCCGGGCGCCGAACTCCGCCGTGTCGGCCCCCGTGACCACGGCCCCCAGCAGCACCGCGGCCGCCCCGGCGTCCCGCAGGGACGCGAGATCGTCCGGGACCAGCGCGTGCTGGCTCGGCACGACGACGGGGACGTCGACCGCCGACGCCACCGCCTCCAGCCTCGCCAGGGTCGCCAGCGTCAGCGGCGTGCCATACCTGTCGGGTTCGAGCGTGGACAGTTCGAGCGCCCCGCACCCCCGCCGCACCAGGGCCCGCGCATGGGACGGGCCGTCGCCCGGCCCCAGGGCGACCATGGGCGTCACCGGCCCGCACGCCTCGACGTAGCCCGCGGGCGCGTCGGCGGCGTAGACGTCGAAGTAGTCGAACCCCATGTCCCGCGCGGCGGCCATCTCCGCGAGCGACACCGATCCGGCCGCGCCCACGACGAGGCCCGTCGGGACGCCGAGCGCGAGGATGCCGCGCAGCGCCTCGCGCTCGGCTTCCAGCGACCCGAAGGCCGTCCCCGAGGCCCGGTGCCGCACGTTCGTGTGCACCTTCAGGCCGTCGGCTCCGGCCCGCGCCGCGGCCTGTGCGAGCGCGGTCTCGTTGCGCGGCAGACTGACCAGGAGGGCCGGCCGCGATTCGGGCAGACGCATGCGAGCACCCTCCTCAGTAGTAGGTGACATTCGGCCAGCCCAGCTCCATGCCCTGGGCGGCCATCGATTCCTGGACCTCGGCCAGCAGGCCCGGCGTCGCGGTGACCTGCTGCGGCTCGGTGTCCCTGGCCACGCAGAACGACGCCAGGTGACCGGCCGCCTCGCCCACGGTCCACTCGACCGGGTGGACCCGGTAGCACCCGTTGGTGATGTGCGTGGTGCTGATGTTCTTGCCCGCGGCGATGACGTTCCGGACGCGCTCGGGAACCAGCGCCCGCATCGGGATCTGGAACGGCCACGCCGGCACGTCGATGTAGTTGTCCCCGCCGGTCGAGGGGTGCAGGTCGATCCGGTACGAGCCGACCCCGACGCTGTCGTGGTAGGAGACCGCTCCTTCGGGGCGTACGGCCACCGCGAGGTCCTGCTCCACGATCCGGTACTGGCCGAGGATGCGCCGCGACTCCCTGATGTACGGGCGCATCGCGAGGCCGTCGGCGGTGCCGGTGACGTCGGGACGCGGCTTGAGGCCGGGCCAGCCGGTGCCGCCGTCGGGCCGGGGCGCCTCGGACTGCAGCCAGTAGAGGAAGCTCAGGCTCTGGGCCCGCGCCGCGGCGGTGTGGGCCGCGTTCTGCTCGGCGGTGCCGCCGATGACGGGGCCGCCCAGGTAGTCGATCATCGGCCAGTTCACGATGGTGATGTCGCTGTCGAACGCGCCGGGCCGGAAGTGGTTGCGGGCCAGGATCCGCCGGAACGTCCACAGCTCGTCCGACCCAGGGTCCTTGCTCTGGTCGGCGATGATGGCCGTCGGGTCGTCGTCCGGGTTCGGGGTGAAGACGTGGCGGCGGGGCTCCAGCGTGTGCGGGTGCGGGGCGACCCAGCCGAGCTGGGGCCCGTGCCACCACTCGGGAGCCACCGCCCGCCAGACGGCGTAGTCGTCCGGCTTGTCGATCGTGTGGTCCTCCCCCGCGTGGTGCGAGAGCGCGAAGCACACCGACACCGCCTGCATGTTGTCCGGCCGCGCGACCGCCGCGGCGTGCGGCTCGCCCGTGTCGGCCTGCGACTCGGCGCCGGTCGCGAACTCGGTGCCGGTGATCGGCAGCACGTCCCCGGCCTCCGTGGCGTCCAGGACGAACCTGGCCGTGACGGTGACGTCGCCGCCCGTCTCCAGGTCGTGGAAGCCCATCGCCGTCACGTGGTCGCCGTCGACCTGGGCGGTCGTGGGGACGTGCCGGCGCAGCACGGTGATCTTCCCGGCCGCCTGCCACGGGGCGAGCATGGCCTCGATCACCGCCAGGGCCACCCGCGGCTCGTGGCACAGCGGCCCGACCCGGCCGGCGCCGGGGTTGAGGTGGGCCAGCGACCTCGACGCGGACCGCAGCGGGTATTCCCTCCGGTAGTACTCACGGATGCCGTCGCGCAGCCGCCGGTAACTCGCCGTGCTTCCGAAGGACTCGATCCAGGGATGTTCGTCGGGCGGGACGAGCTGCGTGGTGAGCTGCCCTCCCAGCCAGGCCGTCTCCTCGGTGAGCACCACCTGCGCACCGTTCCCGGCCGCGGCCAGGGCGGCCGCGACGCCGCCCAAACCTCCCCCGACCACCAGTACGTCTGCGCGGAACTCGGTCACTCAGGATTCCTTTCGGTTGGAGCCGCTGGTCTGCCCAGCGACGAAGGTGCATGGCAGCTCGACGGCCCGCGGCTCGACCTCTTCCTCCGACTCGAGCTGCTGGACCAGCAGCTCGACCGCGCGCATCCCCATCTCCCGCCGCGGGATCCGGAAGCAGGTGAGCTCCGGGCCCGGCACGGCGTCGGGCGCGTCGCTGAGCGCGGCCACCGAGCACTCGCCCGGCACGTCCACGCCCATCCCGGCGAGGAGGTCGAGCAGCCTGAGCGCGACCACCGACTCGTGGGCGATGAACGCGGTGGCCCCGGCCGCCAGCAGCCGGCGTACCTCCTCGGCCGACGGCCCCTCCTCCTTGCGGACCGACAGGACGAGCCCGTCGGTGTCGAGCCCGTGCCGGGTCTGCGCGGCGAGGAATCCGGCGTCACGGTCGGCGGACGGTTCGCCCGGATCCGCGGCCGTCAGGTAGGCGATGCGCTCGTGCCCGAGGCCCACCAGGTGGTCGACGACCTTGCCGGTCGCGTTCGCGTAGTCCGCGGTGACGTACGTGACGGGGCCGGGCACGTCACGACGGCCGATCAGCACGAACCTGAACCCCTCGTCCCGCAGCCGGACGAGGTCGTCCCGGTTGGTCTCCTTGCCGAGCATCACGCACCCGTCGGCGAGCCCGAGCCGGTTGACGCCTTCGCGGTAGATCGACCTGCCGCCGTCCGAGCCGGTGGCGCTGGTGAACATCAGCAGGTCGTAGCCGAGCGCCTCGGCCGCGGCCTCGATCCCCACCAGGAACGGGTAGTAGAAGTCGTGATGATCCATCGGGAACAGCGACTCGAACGTGTAGACGCCGATCAGATGGTTCATCCCACCGGCGAGGCTGCGCGCCACCGGATCGATGGTGTAGCCCAGCGACCGGGCCACCTCGAAGACGTGCCTCCTGGTCTCCGGGGGGATCCGGATGCTGTCCGAATGCCTGCCGTTGATGACGATGGAGACCGTGGTCTGCGAGACACCGGCCAGCTTGGCGATGTCGGACTGGCGCGGCCTGCGGCGGGGCGCGTCTTTCACCGGCGATCGTTCCCTTCCTCGAGGTGCTCCAACTCAAAGGAGATCTCAAACGGACGATCCCACGGGAAGCTGACGCTGCCGGGCGCAATTCTCAACTTGTCGGCCGGCGGGCCGAGGTCGGCGAGCAGCTCGCCGAGCTCCCGCTCCACCTGGTCCGGCCGGAGGGCCGTCCCGGCGGTGAGGAACCGGCGCCGCGCGGAGGTCTGGTAGCCCCAGTCGTCGAGCAGCCGATGGACGAGGGTGCGGGCGTGCTCGGCCAGTTGCCGGTCGCTGGCGGCCAGCAGGCGGCTGCATCCCTGGGCCAGCGCGCTGCCGATCGTGTTGCCCGCGGTGTTCCACGCCGCGTACCCGGCGAGGCGCGGGAGCAGGCCGGCCTCGCGCAACGCCATGACCAGGGCGGGGTCGGCGCCGTTGGCGTCGGCGACGTCCGCCACCGCGACCGGGCGCCCGGCCTCCAGCAGGTCCCGCACCCGTCCGGCGAGGCGCACCGCGTCGCCGGACGGCCGCTCCGGCTGGTCCGGCCCGGAGCACCAGTCGCGCGGGGGCAGGCCGGGAGGGTGCACCGCGAGCACCAGGTCGGCCCGGTCGGCGTCCTCGACGAGGACCGCGCCGATGGCGGCGACCTGGTCGGCGATCGTGTCGCGGACGGGCACGTCCTCGTAGGCCGCGATCCGTCCGAGCGCGTCCGGGTCGAGGCAGGCGAGCGCCACCTTCGGGCGCAGGCCGGCGTGCTGCAGCGCGGCCCGGACGGTCAGCACGGCGCCGGCCTCGTCGGCGCCCGGGTAGCAGCCGATCCGGTCGCCGAGGCCGAGGCGGCCGATCCAGGACTCCAGCCACTCCCGCTCGCTCGTGGACACGCTCTCGACCGTGCTGTCCTCCACCAGGATCGACAGCGTGTCGACGACTCCCTCCGCCACCAGCTCGACGCAGGCCAGGTGCATGGCGTGCAGGCGCAGCCGCCGGGTGAAGAAGTCCGCGACGAACGGCTCGGGGATCTCCGCCCTGGCGGGCGCCACCGCGCCGGGTCGTCCGTGTTCGGCCCGGTAGATCTCCTCGGACAGGGCGAAGAACCGCCGGCCGTGCCGCTCCCAGTAGTCCGGCTCGGCTCCGGCGCCGTCGGTCTTCTTGGTCCGCATCAGCGTGACGAAGGCGTGGACGGGAAGGTCCGGCCGGCTCGCCCGGATGCGCCGCAGCACGTCCAGGCGGGCCAGCGTCCGGGCCAGCGGCTCGGTGGTGCGCCGCGAGGCGACGAATCCGCCGTGGGCGAGCTGGTTGACGCTCACCACGACGGCGTCGCTGCCGGCGGCGGCGTCCTCCAGCCACCGGGACGTGCCGTCCATGTCCCCGGGGACGCCGCGTGCCGGCAGGAGCCCGGCCGGCGGGAGCCGCAGCAGGGTCCCGGCGGCGCCGGCCAGCCCGGCGACGTGTCCGGTGTTCACGGGCCGGTCGTCGAGCGGCAGCAGCGTCACGACCGGTCTGAGGTGAGTCATCCCTTCACCCCTCCCGCGCCCAGCCCCTGCACGAAGTGCCGCTGGCCGGCCACGAAGATCACCAGTACGGGCACGATCGCGATGAACGTCCCGGCCATCAGCGGGCCGTACTGGGTCACGCCGCTGCCCGCGAACGAGCTGAGCGCCAGCGGCAGCGTCTGCATCTCCGGCGACGACACCGCCACCAGCGGCCACAGGAAGTCCTCCCAGGCGCCGGTGAAGGAGAGGATGGCGATGGTGGCGACGATCGGCCGGGCCAGCGGCAGGTAGATCTGCCAGAAGATGCGCAGCTCTCCGGCGCCGTCCAGCCGGCCGGCCTCGGCCAGCTCGCCCGGCATGTCGAGGAAGTACTGGCGGGCGAGGTAGATGTTGAGCGGCTGCACCAGCATCGGCAGCACGAGCCCGGCGTGCGAGTCCAGCAGCCCGCTGCCGCCCTGGCCGAACAGGTCGTTGCCGCCGGCCAGCGGGAAGCCCTTGACGATGAGGAACAGCGGGATCAGCTGCACGATGGACGGCACCATGGCGCTGCCCAGCACCGTGGTGAACAGCAGGCGCGAGCCGCGGAAGTCGATCCGTGCCAGGGCGTACCCTGCCGCCGTCGCCGCGATGCAGTTCCCCGCGACCGTGAGCGTGGCCACGACGAGGCTGTTGGCCATCGCCCCTGGGATGTTCGTGGAGTTCCAGACGTAGGCGAAGTTGTCCAGCGTCGGCTGGTCGGGCAGCAGCTTCGGCGGATAGCTGAACACCTCGGTCTTCGGTTTGAAGGCCAGCGACACCATCCACACGAACGGCATCGCCACCAGCAGCGTGACCACCCCGGTGAGCAGCGCCCTGCGCCGGCCTGTGCCCGCTCGGGCCGTCCGCGCGCTCATCGCCGGCCTCCTCTCGCCATCGAGCGGATGCTGAGGTAGGCGAGGCCGAAGATCAGGCAGAACAGCAGGAACGCCATGGCGCTCGCGTTGCCCAGCCTGTAGTGCTCGAACGCCTCGTTGTAGATCAGCATGTTCAGGACGGTCGTGGAGGACAGCGGACCTCCTGAGGTCAGGACGTAGATCTCGGAGAAGGACTGGGCGAGGTAGATGAGGTCGACCACGACCACGTACGTCGTGATCGGCACGAGCAGCGGCAGGATCACGTGCCGCAGCGTCCGCCAGCGCCCGCAGCCGTCCACGGCCGCGGCCTCCAGCAGCGAGGCCGGGACCGCCTGGAGCCCCGCCAGGAAGATGATCATGCTGCCGCCGAGCGCCTTCCAGGCCCGCATCGCGATCAGCGACGGCAGGGCGGTGTCCTCGTCGGTGAGGAAGTCCACCGGTGGCAGCCCGACCAGATCCAGCAGGTAGTTGAACAGCCCGTCGTGGGAGTACAGCCACAGCCAGATCATGCTCACCGCGACCAACGGCACCACCCGCGGCAGGTAGAGCACCGCGCGGAACAGGGCCACGCCGGGAAAGCGGCCGTTGACCAGGAGCGCCAGGGCGAGGGCGGCCGGCACGGCCAGGATCAGCGTGCCGGACGCGTACTGGACGGTGATCCAGATCGCGTGCCAGAACTCGCCGGACTGGAGAACGGCGAGGTAGCCGTCCAGGCCGTGGAACCTGGGCCCGCCGCGTTCGACCGGGTTGTACGAGGTCAGGCTCAGGTAGAAGCCGTACCCGATCGGCACGATCGTGACCAGCGACAGCGCGAGGGCGGCGGGCAGGACCAGGATCCAGCCCGCCCGGCGCTGGGCCGAGCGGAGCGGGCTCCGGCTCGGCCGGCGTGCCGTCACGGGCTCGGGCCCCGAGGACGTTCCCGGTGGCCGGGTCTCAGTCACCATGATGGAGCTTCATCCGTTCGGAGATCCGTTCGAGTCGGCCGATCAGTTCTGCTTCGCCAGGGCCGCGGCCTCCGTCGCCGCGCGGTCGAGCGCCTCGGCGGCGGGCGTCTTGCCGCGCAGCACGGCCTCGATCTCCTTGGCCAGCGCCTCGCGCTGCTGCGTCCAGGTCGCGATGTTGGGGTTGCCGCGGAACTGGGCGGCGGCGTCCATGTAGGGCTTGATGTACTGCTGGGCGGCGAGCTCGGGGTCGGTGGCCAGGGAGGCGCGCGCCGGGATGCCGCCGACGGCCTGGACGTACGCCTTGGCGTTCGCCGGCTTGAGCAGGAACTCGATGAACTGCCACGCCTGGTCCTTGTGGCCGGAGTCGGCGCTGATGAACAGCCCGTTGCCGGCTCCGCCGAACGACGCCGCGGTGGTGTCCTTCAGCGGCGGGGCCAGCTTGATCTTCGCGGCGGCGTCGGGAGCCTGCTCGTGGATGCTCTTGAGCGTCGCCTCGTCGATCACGGCCATGGCCGCGCGCCCGGTGACCAGCGGGTGCTGCGCCCCCGCCCCGCTCGTCGCCTCGCCCAGGCCGGTGGAGACGGCCTTCGGCCCGGTGTAGAACGAGGCGAGGAAGTCGAGTGCGCGCTTGCCCGCGTCGGAGTTCCAGGTGACGGTCGTGCCGCTCTCGTCGGCGAAGCTCCCGCCGGCCTGGAACAGGAAGCTGCCGAACGCCTGCGACATGCTCGTCGGGTCGTCGGCGGGGAAGATCACGCCGGAGCGGGTGATCCGGTCGCCGTCGCGGACGACGAGCTTGTCCGCCGCGGCGCGCAGGTCCTGCCACGTCGCGGGCGGGGAGGCCGGGTCGAGTCCGGCCTCCTGGAACAGGTCGGTGCGGTAGGCGAGCAGGTGGCCGAAGCCCCGCAGCGGCATGATGACCTGCTTGCCGCCGACCTTGCCCTGGTCGAGGAAGGTCAGGTCCTTCACGTCGGAGTCGGGCATCTTGGCGAGGTAGTCGTCCAGCGCGATCACCCGGTTGTTGGCGGCGTATCCGGCCGCCGCGGCGTTGCCGTGCCCGAAGATGTCGGGCGCGGTGCCGCCGGCGAAGGCGGTCGACAGCCGCGTGGCCAGGTTGGCCCAGTCGACGAACTCGACCTGGACGTCGACCTTGTGCTCGGCCTCGAACGCGGGGACCAGCTTCTCGTTCACCCAGGAGATCTCCTCGGCGAGATTGCCGGGGAACCAGACCCGTAGGGTGCTCGCGCCGTCGCCGGAGCCGCCGCTGCCGCCGCTGCCGGCGGTGTCGCCGCCGCCACCGCAGGCGCTCAGCATCATCACCGCGATGAGCCCGGCCGCCAGACGCGAAGCGCCACGGGATTTTGTGATCATCTGTACCTCCTGAGGGCTGCCCCCCGGTTCGATAATGCGCAACATCATGGTGGTGTTGCGCATTATCAGTCAATACCAGATCTTGACAGGCACTGATCGGGTCGGAACACTGGCCGACACTTGCAGCCGCGATAATGCGCAACACCAGAAGGAGGGACCATCCCGTGGTTCCCGATCGCCGAGCAGCCCGCTCGGACACCATGCAAGCCACCCCCCACACCACGACCACCCGCCGACGTCGCGCCGCCCGCCTGTGGTGCGTGAGCCTCGCGACGGTGGCGCTGCTCGCCCCCGCCACCGCGGCCACCGCGGACGGCGCTGCGCCCACCGGGGACAACCGCGGCGGTCCCCCCGCGGGCATCAGCAACATGGTGGGAACGCCGATCCCCCCGCACGCCACGCCGGAGAACAAGCCGCGCTTCGTCGCGCAGTTCCACGTCGAGATCGACAACTCCACGGGCGGCGCCATCGAGCACGTCGCGCTGGACGGCACGCGTACCGTGCTCGGGCACGTGCAGCGGCCGGCGACCGCCACCGTCAAGGCCAACGACGGTTTCTGGGCGTCGAAGTACTCCCGCGCCATCAACGGCACCGCGGGCCACCTGCTCGCCACGTCGGTCTACGTGCTGCGCTCCAAGGTCTGGCCGGAGGAGAGCTACGACCCGCTGCGCTACGAGAACTTCGACCCGGCCACCGGCGAGCGCGACTGGACCACCAGCCTGCTCAACATCCGGCCCGACCGGTACATCGGCGCCGACTGGGGCAACTGGCTGGCCGACACCATCTACACCGACATCCCGGGCGGCTCCGGCATCTTCGGCGGGAAGAGCTCGCTGCCCACCGGCGCGCCGCTGTCCTACTTCGACGAGGCGAAGCAGGACTGGAGCCCCATCGCCGAGCACTTCCGCGCGAACCCGGACGCGGCGCCCCCGCGCAAGCTGCGCTTCACCGCCTACCAGCCCCTGGTGCGCAACGCCTCGCCGACCTACATCGAGTTCGAGAACTGGGCCGCGGGTGACACGGTCGCGGGCAAGACGCACACGAAGAACGGCGGCATCTACGTCGGCTACGCCAAGGGCGCGAAGCGCCAGGTCGCCGACGTCGTCCAGCGGGTCGAGGGCACCGGGCGCTTCGGCGGCACGGAGTTCGCCCACGTCGGCCAGATGGACACCAACCACCCCGGCGCGATGACCTTCTCGACCTCGCCGTACGTCGGCTTCAGCTGGGACGAGAACGTCCGCGGCGGCTTCCAGATCGTCCCGGCGAACCACGTGAAGTTCCTCAGCAACGACCTCGGCCAGAACTCCTTCATGGGCCGGCCCCAGTGGCTCATCGTCGGCCCGGTCGGCGCGGACCCGAAGCGGCTGTTCGACAAGCGGTACATCATCGACGGCAAGCCCTCGTTCTCCCCGGGCTGGGAGGCGATCGCGCCGGTGTTCGGCATGTACGCCCGCACCACGTTCGACCCGGCCGACCTCGGCCAGTCCACCTACTTCGAGGTCTCCTACGACTACGGCAAGACCTGGCAGCTGAGCCCGGAGTTCACCGGCGTGCACGACCCCAGCACCTGCCAGGCGGCCAACTGCCCGCAGAACTGGACCAACATCCGGGTCCACCTCACCTACCCCGACGGCCCCTGAGTGATCGCCAGGCCCGCCGGCCACGCGGCCGGCGGGCCCTCACCCCCCACCACGTAGACGAGGAGACGTCGTGTCCGCGAGGATGCACCTGAGGTCCTCGGTCATCGCGCTGCTGACCACCGCCCTGCTGGCATCGGGCAGTCTGACCGCCCCATCGCTGTCGGCCGAGACCACCACTCAGAACTCCGCCCTGGCATCGGACATCGAATGCACCGGTCATCGGGCGATGGGGGCGACCGTCACGGCGTCCTCGACCTTCAGCTCCAGTTACGGCGCGAAGAACGCCATCGACGGCCTGTGCGCGGAGTCCTCCCGCTGGATGTCGTCGGCGGCCGACGCCACCCCCACACTGACGATCAAGTTCCCGGCCCGGACCCGGGTCGGCACGGTCGGGATCTACAGCGGTTCCGGCTGGCCCAACCCGTACGCCGACACGGTCCTGGTGGACTTCACCGTCGAGGCCCAGACCGATGACGGCTGGGTGACCGTCGGGACCGCGGTCGACAACACCAAGCCGGTGGTCACGTTCAGCACCGACCTCACGACCGACACGCTCCGCCTGGTGATCACCAAGAAGTCGCGGCACAGCACGAACGCGGCCCGCCTGTACGAGCTGGTCGTCAGAGCGCCCGGCGAGGGACCGCCCACGCCGCGCCCCACCGCCGCCGACGACTTCCGCACCGTCACGCAGGGGACCGAGCTGGTGGCCGACGCGCCCGGCGTGCTCGGCAACGACAGCTTCCCCGACGGCGTCACGCCCGCGGTGACGGCGTGGTCCGAGCCGGCCCACGGCACCCTGACGACGTCCGCGGACGGGTCGTTCCGCTACCGGCCCGACCGCGGGTACGTCGGCGTCGACACGTTCACCTACGGGGTCGGCGACGACTCCGAGCGCTCGACCGCGACCGTCACCATCACCGTGACCGCCGGGCCGGACGAGTCGAGGCCGGACGAGCTCGGGATCTCCGCGATCTCCGGCAGGCCCGACATGGTGACCGGCGGCGACTCGCTGCTCCGCATCGCGCTGCCCCGCGCCGTCACGCGCGAGAACCTCCAGGTGACGGTGAACGGCCAGACCGACGTCACACCGGCCTTCCAGGCCGGGTCGGGCGCCGGCGAGCTCCTCGGGCTGGTGACCGGGCTGCGGGAGGGCAAGAACACCGTCGAGGTCACCACGCGGACGCCCGGCGGGCCGCGCGCCTCGATCACGCTGGTCAACCACCCCGCTCAGGGCCCGGTGTTCTCCGGCCCGCACGAGCGGCCGTTCGCCTGCGAGACCGCGGCGTTCGCGATCCCGGTGATCGGCGGCAGGCTCGGTGAGCCGCTCGACGCGGACTGCACGATCGCCCCCCGGGTCGACTACTTCTACCGGACCACCGGCAACGCCTATAAGGCGTGGCCGGCCGGCGCCACCGCCTACCCCTCCGACCTGGCCACCACGACGAACTCGCTCGGCGTCACGGTCAAGTTCATCGTCCGGATGGAGACGTCCACCGCCAACCGCGCGGTGGTCCAGATGAGCATGCTGCACGACCTGCTGGCCGAGCCCGCGCGCTCGCCCGCGGTGCGTCCCGCGGGCTGGAACGGCCGGGCCGTGTTCACCCTCGGCGGCGGCTGCGCCGGCGGGTGGTACCGGTCGGGCAGCGGCACCGGCACCGTCACCGACGCGTTCATGCTCGGCCGCGGGTTCGCGCTGATGTCGTCCTCGCTGAACGTCTTCGGCAACAACTGCAACGACGTCACGGCGGCCGAGACGGCGATGATGACGAAGGAACTGTTCGTCGAGAGGCACGGGCCGGTCGAGCACACGATCGGCTACGGCTGCTCGGGCGGGTCCTACCAGGCTCACCAGATCGCCGACAACTACCCGGGCATCTTCGACGGCATCGTCGTCGGCTGCTCGTTCCCCGAGGTCGGCATCAGCACGGTCAACTTCCTCACCGACGCGCGGCTGCTCGACACCTACTTCGCCTCCGGCACGACGGTCGCGTGGACGGACGAGCAGAAGCGCAAGGCCTCCGGCTTCGCGACGGCGGCCATGGTGTCCGCCATGTCGCGGGGCGCCAACAGGATCGACCCGCGGCTGGACTGCGACATGGTCCCCGAGCAGCAGCGCTACAACCCGGACACCAATCGTGGCGGCGTGCGCTGCGGCGTCTACGACCACATGATCAACATCTACGGCGCCGACCCGGCCACCGGCTTCGCCCGCAGGCCGCTGGACAACGTCGGCATCCAGTACGGGCTCGGCGCGCTGAAGGACGGCGCCATCACGCCGGAGCAGTTCCTCGACCTCAACGAGCGCATCGGCGGCCTCGACGCCGACGCGAACGTCGTGCCGCGGCGGACCGAGGCCGACCCGGCGGCCACCAAGATCGCGTACCGCACCGGGCGGGTGATCAGCGGCGGTCGCGGGCTGGCCACGACGCCGATCATCGACTACCGCTCGTACTGGGACGACGTGTCCTGGGGCGACATCCACGTCCGCTACCACACCTTCTCCATGCGGGAGCGGCTGAAGGAGGCCAACGGGACGGCGGCCAACCACGTCAGCCTGCTGGAGGACGCCCGATACGGGCTGTTCAGCACCGAGAGCGCGCTGGTGCGGCACGCCGTGACCCAGATGGACCACTGGCTGACGAACCTCGCGGGCCTCCGCCCCGGGGGCAAGTCGATCCAGCGGATCACCACCGCGCGGCCGAACACCCTGGTGGAGGGCTGCAACACCCGTGACGAGAAGCCGCGGTTCGTGGCCGAGACACTTGAGCGCGATCCGGCGAGCGCGTGCGAGCGGCTCTACCCGACCGCGTCCTTCCCCCGGGAGGTGGCGGGGGAGGACGTCACCGCCGACATCATCACGTGCCGGCTGACCAAGCTGAAGCGTGACGGTTACGCGGTGCGGTGGACGGACCAGCAGTGGGAGCGGCTGCGGACGATCTTCCCTCAGGGCGTGTGCGACTACTCCAAGCCGGGAGTGTCCCAGCAGCGCACGAAGAACACCTGGCAGCGCTTCTGACGACGGGCGGCAAGGCGGCGGGCGGATCACCCGGCTCGCCGCCGCGCTGCCCGCCGGCGGTCACAGCACCGCGTAGGCCCGTACGGTGAAGGTCCCCATGCCCGCGATCATGGGGGGCGCGGCGTGCAGGCGGAAACCCTCCTCGGGCAGGGCCGCCAGGTTCGTCAGGTGCTCCACCAGCGGGATCCCCGCCCCCAGCAGGACGGTGTGGGCGGGGCGTTCGCCGTGCGGCGGGGTGTCGTCGAGGTTGAGCGAGTCGATCCCGACCAGCGCCGCGCCCTGCTCGGCCAGCCACGCGGCCGACTCCGGCGCCAGGTAGGGGTGGCCGTCGAAGTAGGCGTCGGTGCCGAAGTGGCGGTCCCAGCCGGTGTGCAGGAGCACGGCCTTGCCGCGTACGTCGAGGCTCCGGTCGACGGTCACCGCGCGGCCCGGCCCCTCGGCCCGCACCACCAGGCCGGGCAGGTCGGCGAGCCGATCCAACGGCATCCCGGCGAGGTCCTGGCCGTCGGGGTAGCGGTGGAAGGGCGTGTCCACATATGTGCCCGTGTTGGCGGCCAGGGTGATCGTGGCGATGTGGAACTCGGTGCCCGGGGCGTAGAGGGCGCGTGAGTCCTCCCTGCTCAGATGGACGCCGAGGCGCGGAGCCGGGATGCCGGGATAGGTCACCAGGCCGTCGTGGACGCGGTGGCTGAGCTCGACGATCATCTCGCCGCCCCGACCTTGGCGAGCTTGACGAGGGCGACCACGCCGATGGCGGCCCAGACGAGGTTGAGCCCGGCCGACGGCCAGGCGGCGCTCCAGGCGCTGTTGACCATGAGCCCGACCGCGCCGAAGAGGTTCATGAGCTGATATGTCAGCCCGTCGCCCTGAATGCGCCCGGATGAGACGAGGGCGTAGGCCGCGAGCAGGACGGCCGCGCCCGCCCAGCCGACGAACGCGAGAAGGAGATCCATGCCACAATTGTCCTGGCCGTTCGCGGTAAAGCACAAATAAAGAAACCTTAAGATCCCCGTAAGCTGGGCTGTATGGACATCGACCCCCGGCGGCTGCGGGTCCTGCACGAGGTCGCCCGCCGCGGCGGCGTCATGCGGGCCGCCGAGGCCCTCCACCTGACCCCCTCCGCGGTCTCCCAGCAGCTCGCCCAGCTCGAACGCGAGGTCGGGCTGGCCCTCATCGACCGCTCCCAGCGCAGCGTGTCGCTCACCCCCGCCGGACGGGTGCTGGCCGGCTACGCCGAGCGGGTGGAGGAGGAGCTGCTGGAGGCCCGGCGCGAGCTCACCCGCTTCACCGAGCGGCTGGCCGGGCCGGTGCGCATCGCGGCGTTCCCCACCTTCATCAAGCACATCCTGGTGCCCGCCCTGCGCGCCCTGGCCGAACGCCACCCGAAGATCGTCCCCACCATCCACGAGATCTACGGCCGGCCCGCGCTGCAGGAGCTGCGGCTCGGCGCGGTGGACCTGCTCATCACCGAGCAGGACATGGGGCTGCCCGCGCTGACCCAGCCGTCGCTCAGCACGCGCCTACTGTACGTGGACGAGTACCGCATCGTGCTGCCGCCCGGCCTGCCGGACCCGCCGCGCACGGTCGCCGACCTGGCCCGGCTGCCGTGGGTGGCCGGCGAGCCGAACCAGGCGTGCGGGCAGGCGCTGGAACGGCTGGCGGGGCTGCACGGGTTCGAGCCGCGGAAGGTGCACGTCATCACCGAGTTCGGGCCGACGCTGGCGCTCGTGGCGGCGGGGCACGGGGTGGCGATCGTGCCGGCGCTGGCGCTGCTGGACGTACCCGAGGGGGAGGTGCGGGTGAGCGAGCTGCGGGACGTGGGGGCGCGGCGGCTGGACGCGGTCACCCGGGTGAGCAGGACCCGGTCGGGCGAGCCCGACCCGGTGCAGGCGGTGGTGATCGCCGCGATCGAGGAGGCCACGGCGGCACTCCAGGCCCCCTTGAGCGGCCGCCTCCGCCCCCAGCCCGACCCCGCCTGAACCATCGGTCTCGGGGGAGTGCCGGGGCCGGCGGTCAGTCGGGGAGGTGGGGGCCGCTGACCCTGTCCAGGAGGCGGGCGAGGCGGCCGCGGAGGCCGAGGCGCTGCTCCACCTCGCCGGCCGCCGCGCTCACCAGGTGCTGGGCGCCGTCGAAGGTGACCAGCCCCTCGCGCGGCACCTCCAGCGCGTCGTGCGCCAGCCCCGCCAGCTCCCGGTCGCCGCCACCGAGGGCGAGGACGGTGGCGCCGGTGCGGCGGGCGTCGTCCACCCGCTCCAGCAGCGGCACCGGCGCCCGCTGCTCGGCCAGCACGAACAACGTCTCCCCGCGCGCCGTCCGCTCCAGCCGGTCGAGGCCGACCCGCAGGTGGGCGGGGGCGTCGGCGGGCGGCGCCCAGCGCACCAGCGTGGGGGTGAGCTGCGGCAGCCCGGAGAAGCGCGCCTCGTCGGCGAGGTGGGCGGTCAGGTGCCAGGGCTCCTCGTCGGGGGTGCCGACCAGCAGCAGCCCGCCGGGGGAGCGGGTGGCGCGCAGCGCCTGGCCGAGGTCACGGGCGCGGTCGAGCCAGCTCGTACGGGCCAGCAGTTCGCGCAGGAGTGCCACCGATCCCGAGTCCATGCGTCCATGGTGCCGGACGGTCCCGTACGAGGGAGCTGTTTCGGAAGTGACGGTTTGACAGCCTGTGCGCTCCGGCGGTCAGCGAGCCCTCGCGCTCGTCACGCGCAAGGCGGCTGGCATGATGCGAGGCATGACTGACGTGAACGTGAACGGGCTCTCCATCGGCATCCTCGGCGGCACCGGCGACCAGGGGAAGGGGCTGGCGCGGCGGTTCGCGCTGGCCGGGCACCCGGTCCTCATCGGCTCCCGCAGCGCGGAGCGCGCCCAGGAGGCGGCCGGGACCATCGGGGCGGGCGCGCGCGGCGCGGCGAACGCCGACGTCGCCAAGGAGGCCGACCTGGTGATCGTGGCCGTCCCGTACGAGGGACACAAGGCGTTGCTGGAGTCGCTGCGCGCCGAGCTGGCCGGCAAGATCGTGGTGGACTGCGTGAACCCGCTCGGCTTCGACAAGCAGGGCGCCTACGCGCTGCCCGTCGAGGAGGGCAGCGCCGCGCAGCAGGCCTCGGCGGTGCTGCCGGACAGCCGGGTGGTGGCGGCGTTCCACCACGTCTCGGCGGTCGTGCTGCTGGACCCGGCGGTGGACAAGGTGGACCTGGACGTGCTGGTGCTGGGCGACGACCGCGAGGCGACCGACACGGTGCAGGCGCTGGCCGCGGTGATCCCGGGGGTGCGCGGTGTGTACGGCGGGCGGCTGCGCAACGCCCACCAGATCGAGGCGTTCACCGCCAACCTCATCTCGGTCAACCGCCGCTACAAGGCGCACGCCGGGCTGCGGATCACCGACATCTGAGTGTCACAGCCAGCCGGCGTCCTCGGCGACGCGGATCGCGTCGATCTTGTTGCGGGCGCCGGTCTTGGTGATCGCGGCCGTCAGGTAGTTGCGTACGGTGCCGGAGGACAGGTGCAGGCGGGCGGCGATGTCCTCGGCGGACGCGCCGCGCGCCGCCTCCCTGAGCACGGTGGCCTCGCGCGGGGTGAGCGGGCTCTCGCCGTACTCCATCGCGGCCGACACCAGCTCGGCGTCCAGCACCCGGAGGCCCGCCGCGGTCCGGCGTACGGCGTCGGCCAGCCGCTCGGCGGGGGCGTCCTTGACGAGGAACGCCTCGATCCCGGCGGCCAGCGCGCGCCGCATCTGGCCGGGCCGGCCGAGCGCGGTGAGGATGAGGATCCGGCAGGACGGCAGCCGCTCGCGCAGCTCGGCGGCGGCGGTGATGCCGTCGAGCACGGGCAGGTCGATGTCCACGACGGCGACGTCGGGGAGGATCCGCAGCGCGGTGGGCACGATCTCGTCGCCGCGCGTCACCTCGGCCGTGACCTCGAGGTCGGGCTCCAGTCGCAGCAGGGCGGTGAGCGCGGCCCTGATCATGTGCATGTCCTCGGCCAGCAGGATCCTGATCACGCGGGCACCTCCATGGCCAGCAGGAAGCCGCCGTCGCCCGTCGGGGCGGCGGCGCAGGAGCCGCCCGCCTGGGCGGCGCGCTCGGCCAGGCCGGTGAGGCCGCCGCCGGCCTGTCCGGGTCCGGGCGGGACGCCGTCGTTGGCGATCTCCAGCCGTGCCCTGCCGTCGCCGGTCGAGGTGGTGATCGTGCAGACGGTGGCCCGGCTGTGCCGCAGGACGTTGGTGACCGCCTCCCGCACGCCCCAGGCCAGCGCCTCCTCGGAGGGGCGCGGCAGCGTCACGGCGGCCAGGTGCGCCTGGCAGCTCACGCCGGACGACTCCAGCAGCGCCGCCGCCCGGTCCACCTCTCCGGACAGCGACATCGCCCGGTAGCCGCGGGCGACCCGGCGCACGTCCTGGGCGGCCTCCCTGGCGACCCGTACCAGCTCGCCCATCTCGGTACGGGCCGAGCCGGGCTCGCGGTCCAGCAGGCGGGTGGCGAGGTCGCCCTTGAGCGCGATCGCGGTGAGGCTGCGTCCGAGGCCGTCGTGCAGGTCGCGGGAGATGCGCAGCCGCTCCTTGAGCACGGCGGCGTCGGCCAGCTCCTCCCGCGCCCGCGCCAGCTCCTCGGCGGTCCGGGCGAGGCGGACCAGCGCGTACGTCATCGCCCCCGTCGTCGGCACGCTCACCACGTAGAAGGCGGTGACGACGGCGAAGTCGAGGCCGCCCCACAGGATGAACCCCTCGTACGCCATCGCGACCCCCACCAGCGCGCACGCCCACCTGAGCGGCAGGAACACCAGCAGCGTCCCCGCCAGCATCGGCGCGGCGACGGCCGAGGCGCCGCTCGGCAGCAGGAAGTCCGGCAGGTACGTGGCCACCGCCTGCAGCACGACCAGCAGCGGGAAGCGGGCGGAGCGCTCACCGCGCAGCGCCGCCCGCATGTTGAGGTGGTGGGTGCCGACGACGGCGAGCATGACAAGGGCGGACACCGTGCCCCAGCCAGGGCCCCACCGGAAGTACATCAGCGCGATGACGGTGTAGGCGACGGACACGGCCGTGATGAGCACGATCGCGAGCCGCCTGGCGGGAACGGAGGGCGCCGGGGTGGAGAGCACAGCCGATTATGTCCCTTTTGTGAGGGTGTCCAGGACCGGTGGTGTCAGGATCGGCGGGGTTCCCAGCGGAACCACAGTCGCAGCGCCACGAGCCCGGCCACCGCCCATCCCGCCAGCACCAGCGCCGCCCGGAGCGGCTCGCCGGTGCGCACCGCGTCCACGACGACCGAGGTCGGCAGCAGGTCCAGCGCGGGCCGCAGCCACGACGGCAGCGGGATCGGCCCCATCGCGCCCGCCGACACCCCGGCGACGAGGAAGACCGGCATCGTGTACGCCGCCGCGAGCTCCGCCCGTGGCACCGCCGCCGTGTACGCCGCGCCGAGCAGCGCCATCACGGCCGACCCCGCCGCCACGACCAGCGCGACCACGAGGACGTTCGGCGGCGGCGCGACCCCGGCGGCCAGGAACACGGCCACCGCGCACGCCACGATCACCAGGAACGTCTGGGTGGCGTTGGAGCTGATCTGCCCGGCCAGGATCTGCCCGTCGGTCAGCTCGGTCGCCCGCAGCCGCTTGAGCACGAGCTGGTCGCGGCGGCCGGTCAGCGCGACCGTGATGTTCATGAACGCGGTGATCGCCAGCACGATGGCCAGCGTGGCGGGGAACATCTCGGCCGCGGCGGCCGGACCGTCGGCCCGTACGTGCCGCATGAGCAGCGGCATCCCGATCGACAGCCCCACGGGCGTGACCACGGAGGCGAACAGCATGGGCTTGTCCCGCCAGAACAGGCGGGCGCCGAGGCGGTAGGTGGCGGCGAGGCTCATCGGTCGCCTCCCGCCGGCGAGAGCTCGGCGTCGCCGCCGAGGTCGAGGAAGAGGTCCTCCAGCGTGGCCTGGCGCACCTCCAGGCCCGCCAGCCGCAGCCCCCGCCCGGCGGCCCAGGTCAGCAGCGTCTGCGCGGCCAGGTCGGGATCGTCGGCGCGGCACACCGCCCGCCCGTCCTCGACCGCGACCGGCAGCGGCAGCTCGCCGGGGTCCACGTGCGCGGGCAGCAGGAACGACACCCGCCCGGCCCGCCCGGCCAGCGTCTCGGCCATGCCGCCGGCGGCCACGATGCGGCCCGCGTCCATGATCGCCATGCTGTCGGCCAGGCGCTGCGCCTCCTCCAGGTAGTGGGTGGTCAGCAGGATCGTCACGCCCTCCGCGGCCAGGCCGCGGACGACGTCCCAGGTGGCCGCCCGCGCCTCCGGGTCCATGCCGGTGGTCGGCTCGTCGAGGAACAGCACCCGGGGCCGGCCCAGCAGCGCCAGCGCCAGATCGAGCCGCCGCCGCTCGCCGCCGGAGAGCTGCCGCACGCGTACGTCCGCGCGGCCGGTCAGCCCGGCCAGCTCCAGGACCTCGGCGCGCGGGCGGGGCGCGGCGATGAAGCCCCGCCAGATGTCGACGGTGGCGGCCACGGTCAGGTCGGGGAAGAACCCGGCCTCCTGGAGCATGATCCCGGTGCTGCGGCGCAGGGCCGCGCGGCCGGTGTGCGGGTCGAGGCCGAGCACCCGCACCTCGCCCGCGTCGGCCCGCTGGAACCCGGCCAGCACCTCGACCGTCGTCGTCTTGCCCGCGCCGTTCCTGCCGAGCAGCGCGAAGACCTCCCCCTCCGCCACCTCGAACGAGATGTCCCGCACCGCCTCGAACCCTTGATGGCTCTTCCTGAGCCCGTTCACCGCGATCGTCGTCGTCATGGCTCCGACTATCGCCGGGCGGGTGCTCCGGGCGGCAGTGAGGAATTCACGACTTGCGGGACAACTTGCGCAGCGCGTCGGCGACGGCCTCGGGATCGACGAGCTGGTGCAGGTGCAGGCCGGTCAGCCGGGTCACCGGCCAGCCGCGCCGGCCGGCCTCCTCGGCGATCCCGTCGTACGGCGGCCCGAACCACAGGAAGGAGCACCGGACCTCGTCCCACCCGGCGGGCACCGGCACGGACTGCGTGTAGTAGTCGAGCGGCAGCCGCGGCTGCCCGGCAGTCATCCGCGCCCGCACGGCCGGGTCGGGCAGCATCGCCGCCACGTCCTCCTCGTCCCACCAGTCGGTCCAGCGCGGCAGCACGCCGTCGGGGCCGGCCAGGCCGCGCAGGAACGGCAGGAACTCCTCCTCCGCGACCCGTACGAGGCCGGCCGGCGGCGGGATGTGGGCGTCGGTGAACACGCACGCCACCACGCGCTCGCCCAGCCCTTCCTTGATCACCGGCAGGAAGAACCCGGCGTTGCTGTGCACCACGAGCACGAGCGGCGAGCCGGGCCCGGCGTCCCCCACTGAACTGTCTGTCACGGCGTCCCTCACGGCGGCCACGACGCGCGGCCAGTAGGGCGGGCCGCCCACCGAGATGCCGGTCAGGTCGGGGACCACGACGGCGTGGCCGCGCCGCTCCAGCGACTCCGCCACCGGCGCCCAGGTAGAGGGCCCGACCGAGGGGCTGTGCACAAGTACGAAGGTCGTCTCCACGCCCTCCACACTCTCAGACGATCAGGGTGTGCCGTGCCGCCGCGCGGCCCGTGCCGTCGAAGGCCGCCCAGGCCAGGGCCAGGTTGTTCACCGCTCGCGAAAGCTCGTCCGCGGGCAGCAGAAAATGCAGCCGCATGTGGTCGGCGTGCCCCCCGAGCGGGTCGAACGAGCGGCCGGGCGGCACCGCCACCCCGTGCCGCAGCGCCACCTGGGCGAAGGCGTCCACCTCGCCGCGCGGGACGCGGACCCAGATCGTCTGGCCGCCCCCGGCCGGCTCGAACGTCCACGACGGCAGCCGTGCGCGCAGCTCGGCGCACAGGTGGTCGTGGCGGGCGGCCAGGGCGCGCACCCGTGGCCCGCGTACCTCGTCCAGGCGGCGCAGCAGCGCGGCGGCGGCGAGCTGGCTGACCACCTCGCCCCCGAGGTCGTGCACCGCCCGCAGCCGCGACAGCCGCGACACCAGCGGGGCGGCGGCCCGGATCCAGCCGACCCGCAGCCCGCCCCAGACCAGCTTGCTCATCGAGCCGACGGTGATCACCTGCTCGCCCCGCCCGAACGCGGCGAGCGGCGGCGGCGCCGGCCCTGAGAAGCACAGCTCGGCGCAGACCTCGTCGTCGACCAGCGGCACGTCGTGCTCGGCGGCGAGCGCGGCCAGCCGCCGGCGCCCGGCGACCGGCATGATCGCGCCGTCCGGGTTGCGGGCGGTCGGGACGAAGTAGGCGAGGGCGGGCCGCTCCCGCAGCGCCGCGCCCAGCCCCTCCGGCGTCACCGGCCGGACCACGGCCGCCGCGTGCCGGAACACCTCCAGCGCCCCCGGGTACGTCGGCGACTCGGTCAGCACGGTGTCGCCGGGCGCCACGAGGAGGCCCGCGAGCAGCGTGAGCGCCTGCTGGGCGCCCGTCGTCACCATGATCTCCCCGGGTTCGGTGGGCAGCCCGCGCCCGGTGTAGTACGCGGCCAGCGCGGCGCGGAGCACCGGGCTGCCCGCCGGCTGGTAGCCCAGGTCGCGCAGGCCGGACAGGGAGCGGGCGGCCTCCTCGTACGCCTCGCGCAGCGCCTCCGGGGGGTCGTCGGGCGCGGCGCAAGTGAGCAGCGCGACCCCGTCCGGCGGATGCAGGAGGTGCAGCAGCAGCGGGTTGGCGGGCACGCCGGCCGCGGTCCTGCTGGCGGGCAGGTCGAGCGCGGCCACCCGGGTGCCGCTGCCCTGGCGGCGCGTCACCCGGCCCTCCTGCTGGAGCAGGTCGTACGCGGCGACCACGGTGCCCCGGCCCACCGCGAGGCGCCGGGCCAGCACCCGGTCCGGCGGCAGCGGGTCTCCGGGCGGCAGCACGCCGTCGTCGATCAGCGCCCGGAGGCGGGCGGCCAGCAGCAGGTAGAGCGGGCCGCGCCCGGACGCCCAGCGGCCCAGCAGATCGATGAGGTCGTCGAGATTGGCCCCATTCATGAGCCAATTCTGCCCGATTGGCTCTCAACCGGCGCGGCCCCACGAGAGATCCTGGCGACATGACCGATTACCGCCCAGAGACCAGAACCGTGCGCATCCCTCAGGCGCCGGTGGACGGCAGCCGTCCGATGACCGTGCCGATCTACCAGACCTCCGGGTTCTCCTTCTCCGACCCGGAGGTCATGGCCGACGCGATGGGGAACCCGTCCGGGCCGTTCGTCTACTCGCGCTACACCAACCCGACCGTCCGCTCCCTGGAACTGGCCGTCTCCGGGCTGGAGGGCGGCGCGGGCGCGATCGCCACCGGCTCCGGCATGGGCGCGATCAACACCGTCCTGCTCGGCCTGCTCAGGCCCGGCGACCACCTCATCGCCCAGCAGGCGTTGTACGGCGGCACCTCGGCGATGCTGGGCGACCTCGCGGACAGGTTCGGCATCGGCGTCACGTACGTGCCGGAGAACGACCCCGCCGCCCTGCGCGCCGCCCGTCGGCCGGAGACGAAGCTCGTCTACCTGGAGACGATCAGCAACCCGACGACGCTGGTCGCCGACCTGCCCGGCATGTGCGCGACGGCCCGCGAGCTCGGCCTGCTGTCCATGGTCGACAACACCTTCGCCACGCCGATGCTGTGCCGGCCCATCGAGCACGGGGCCGACGTCGTCGTGCACTCCACCACCAAGTACATGTCCGGGCACAGCGACGTCATCGGCGGCCTCGCCGTCTTCGCCGACGCCGGGCTGTACGAGCGGATCTGGCGTTTCTCGATCGAGCTGGGGGCCGCGGCCGACCCGTTCGCGGCCTGGCTGGTGGTGCGCGGGCTGCAGACGCTCGCCCTCCGGATGGAGCGGCACTGCGCCAACGCCGACCACCTGGCCACGCGGCTCGCCGAGCACCCGGCGGTGTCGGCGGTGCACTGGCCGGGGCTCGCCTCGCATCCGTCGTACGAGCTGGCGCGCAAGCTGCTGCCCGGGTTCGGCGGGGTGTTCTCGTTCGAACTGGCGGGCGGACGCGCTGCGGGGGAGAGGTTCATGAAGGCGGTGCGGCTGGCGATGCTCGCCCCCTCGCTCGGCGGGGTCGAGACGCTGGTCATGCACCCCGCGACCACCTCGCACCGCTCGCTGAACGCCGAGGAGCTGGCGGCGAACGGCATCGGCGAGGGCACCGTGCGGATCGCGGTCGGCATCGAGCATCCCGAGGACCTCTGGGCCGATGTCTCGCAGGCGCTCGCGTAGCCTGCGAGACGTACAGTCCGCGCTCACCCGGGAGAATGCCATGATCACCGATGGGACCGCCGTCACCCGTGAGGACGTCGCCGCCGCCGCCCGGCGGATCGCCGGGTTCGTGCTGCGCACGCCTGTGCTGGAGGTCTCGCCGGGGCTGTTCATGAAGCTGGAGCTGCTGCAGCACTCCGGGTCGTTCAAGGTGCGCGGGGCGTTCAACCGGATCCTGTCGGCGGGCACGCTGCCGGACAGCGGCGTGATCGCGGCCAGCGGCGGCAACCACGGGCTCGCGGTGGCGTACGCGGCGCGGACGCTCGGCGTGCGGGCCGAGATCTTCGTGCCCGAGGTGACCAGCCCCGTCAAGGTGGCGGGGCTGGCGGCGCTGGGCGCGCACGTCACCCAGACCGGGGCGATCTACGCCGAGGCGGCGGAGGCGGCGGCCAAGCGCGCCGCCGAGACGGGCGCGCTCTCCGTCCACGCCTACGACCAGCCCGAGGTGATCGCCGGTCAGGGCACGACCGGGCTGGAGATCATGGAGCAGACCGGCGGCGTGGACAGCGTGCTGGTGGCCGTCGGCGGGGGCGGCTTCGCGGCCGGCATCACCCTCGGGACGGGCGACGCCGGCGGTGGCGGCGGGCCGCGGATCGTGGCCGTCGAGCCCGAGCTGATCCCCACGCTGAACGCGGCGCTGCGGGCGGGCGAGCCGGTGCCCGTCGGGGTGAGCGGGGTGGGCGCGGACGCCCTGGGCGCCAGCAGGATCGGCGGGCTGGCCTTCGGCGTCCTGTCCGGGCCGCGCGTGCGCAGCGTGCTGGTGCCGGACGAGGCGATCGTGGCGGCGCGGCGCACCCTGTGGGAGCGGCACCGGGTGGTGGCCGAGCACGCGGGGGCGGCGGCGTACGCGGCGCTGCTCTCCGGGGCCTACCGGCCGGAGGACGGGGAGCGGGTGGCGGTCGTCGTCTGCGGCTCCAACACCGATCCGGCCGGCCTCTGACCCGCGCGGGGACGCGCCGCCCCGCCATGGGGCGGCGCGCCCGTGAGGTCAGCTGTAGGTGTGCTCCGGGGCGGGGAACGCGCCGGAGGTGACGTCGGCGGCGAAGGCGCGCACCGCGCGGTCCATGTCGCCGGCGAGGTCGGCGTACCGCTTGACGAACTTGGCCGGCCGCGGTGTCAGACCCATCAGGTCCTGCCACACGAGCACCTGCGCGTCCGTCTGCGCCCCCGCCCCGATCCCGATCGTCGGGATCGCGAGCGACGTCGTCACCCGGTGCGCCAGCTCGGCCGGCACGCACTCCAGCACGACGGAGAACGCGCCGGCCCGCTCCAGGTCCTTGGCGTCGGCCATGAGCTCGTCGCCCGACTGGCCCCGCCCCTGCACGCGGTAGCCGCCGAGCACGTTGACCGACTGCGGGGTCAGCCCGAGGTGCGCCATCACCGGCACTCCGGCCGAGACCAGCGCCTCGACCTGCGGCAGGATGCGCCGGCCGCCCTCCAGCTTGACCGCGTGCGCGCCCGCCTCCTTCATGAAGCGGGCGGCCGACTCCAGAGCCTGCGCCGGCGAGCCCTGATAGGAGCCGAACGGCAGGTCGGCGACGACCAGCGCCCGCGACGAGCCGCGTACGACGGCCGCGGTGAGCGGCAGCAGGTCGTCGACCGTGACCGGCAGCGTGGAGTCGTAGCCGTAGACCACCATTGCGGCCGAGTCGCCCACGAGCAGCACGGGGATGCCCGCCGCGTCGAACACCCGCGCCGTCATGGCGTCGTAGGCGGTGACCATGGGCCACCGCTCTCCGCGCTCCTTGGCGGCGGCGAGGTCGCGGACGGTGACGCGGCGGCCGGCGGCGCCGCCGTACAGCGTCGTCGTAGGGGGCGTCGTGGGGGTGGGGGTGGTGGAAGAGGACATGGATCAACCCTCCTGAGCCGTCTCGAGGCGCCCCAGTGGCGTCCCCGGACCTCCTCCGATGATGGCATGCGAGGTCAAGGAGACAAAAAGGCCGTGAGGGGAGCGCCGCGCGGAAAACCCAGTGGCGAAAGTGTCGGTGCCTGTTGCCAGAATCTATGCGGAGGTAACGAACACCATGGCTCTCGACCCTTACCGACGGCTGCTCAAAATCCCGGGCGTCCCCACCCTGTTGCTGGTGGGGCTGCTGGCCCGGATGCCGGCCACCGCCACGGGCATGGCCCTGACCCTGCACGTGGCCGAGGTGCTGGACCTCGGCTACGCCAAGGCCGGGCTGGTCACGATGGCGAGCACGATCGGCATGGCCATCGGCTCGCCGCTGTCGGGAAGGCTCGTCGACCGGCACGGGCTGCGTCCCGTGCTCGCCGTCACCACCGCGGCGCAGGCGGCGTTCTGGTCGTGCGCGTGGGCGCTGCCGTTCCCCGCGCTCGCCGCGGCGGCGGCGCTGGCGGGGCTGCTGGCGCTGCCGGTGTTCAGCGTGACCCGGCAGTGCCTGGCCGCCATGGTGCCCGTGGCGCAGCGGCGCACCGGGTTCACACTCGACTCGATGCTGGTCGAGCTGTCCTACATGACCGGCCCCGCGCTGGCCGTGGCGGGCCTGACCGCGCTGGGCAGCCACGTGACGATGACGATCATCGGGGCCGGCATGACGCTCGCGGGCATCGGCCTGCTCACGCTCAACCCGCCCACCCGCTCGCCGGCCGAGCGCGAGCACGAGGCGCAGAGCGGCAAGGTGGCGCGGCGCGAGTGGCTCACGCCGGCGTTCGGCGGACTGATGGCCACGGTGGCGGCGGCCACGTTCGTGCTCACCGCGACCGAGCTGTCCCTGGTCGCCACCATGACCGACGCGGGCGACACCGAGTGGGTGGGCCTCGCCGTCGGCATCTGGTGCGTCTACTCCCTGGTCGGCGGCTTCGTGTACGGCGGGCTGTCGCGCGGCTTCTCGCCGTTCGCGCTGATCGCGGGCATGGGCCTGCTGACCGTGCCCGTCGGGCTGGTGGCCGGCGACTGGCGCTGGCTCGTCCTGGCGCTCCTGCCGGCCGGCCTGCTGTGCGCGCCGGCGCTGTCGTCCACGGTCGACGTCGTCAGCGGCCGGGTGCCGGCCGCGGCCAGGGGCGAGGCGATGGGCCTCCACGGCACGGCGCTGCTCATCGGCGGCGCGGCCTCCGCGCCGATCGCCGGGGCGGTCATCGACGGCGTGGGGTCGTCGTGGGCGTTCACGGTGGCGGGTCTGGCCGGCGTGGCCATCGTGCTGGCCGCGCTGCCACTGTGGCGCCGCCGACGTCCCGCCCTCGGAGACGCCGTCCCGATGTCGCCGGAGACGGCTTCGGCGGACGCGGGGGCTTCGGCGGCCTCGGATGCCCCGGCGGTCTCGGATGCTCCGGGGGTCTTGAGGGCTTCGGCGGTCCCTCCGGCTCTGGACAGCCTGGCCGTCCCCGACGGCCTGGGGGTCTCGGACGGCCTGGCCCTCCCGGACGGCCTGGCGGTCTCGGACGGCCTGGCGGTCCCGGAGGGCCTGGCGGCTCCGAGCGTTCTGGCGGCTCCGGAGGGCCTGGCGGTCCCGGAGGGCCTGGTGGTTCCGAACGACCTCTTGGTCCAGGACGGCCTCTTGGTCCCGGACGACTTGGCGGCGGCTTCGGAGGGTCTGGCGGCTCCGACCGTTCCGGCCGTTCCGGCCGTTCCGGCCGTTCCGGAGGCTCCGAGCGTTCCGGCGGCCCCGGCTCCCTGAGCCGGGGGGACAGGTTGATCGCGCGGCGCCGGGCCACGGGGGCGCCGGTGCCGCGCGATCAAACGTGACGCGCCGGTGACGAGAGGGGGCCGGCCGTTCACATGAAATTTACGAAACGGGACCGTTGCGTATCGGAATGCCTTGCGATACGTTTGCGTAGCGAAACTCAGCCGTATCGAAATTAAGGACGTTCCATGGACCCGAATTCGGGGCATCCACGCCGATGGGCCATCCTCGGCGTGCTGGTGTTCAGCCTGCTGGCGGTCGTGCTCGACAACACGATCCTCAACGTGGCGATGAAGACCATCGCCGATCCCACGGCCGGCTTGGGCGCGACACAGAGCGAGCTGGAATGGGCGATCAATTCCTACACCCTGGTGTTCGCCGGGTTGTTGTTCACCTTCGGCGTGATCGGTGACCGCACGGGCCGTAAGCGCATGCTGGTCGTCGGCATGGTGCTGTTCGGCCTGGCCTCGCTCGCCAGCGCCTACGCCCAGGACCCGATGCAGCTCATCCTGGCCAGGGCGGCGATGGGCATCGGCGGCGCGGCGATCATGCCGGCCACCTTGGCGATCATCTCCAACGTCTTCCCGCCCGCCGAGCGGGGCCGCGCGATCGGCGTGTGGGCGGCCGGCGTGGGCCTCGCCGTGGCGATCGGCCCCATCACGGGCGGCCTGCTGATCCAGCACTTCTGGTGGGGCTCGGTCTTCCTCGTCAACGTGCCGATCGTCGTCATCGGGGTGATCCTCATCGCCACGATCGTGCCCGAGTCGAAGGACCCGAAGCCGTCCAAGCTCGACCCGGTCGGCGTGATCCTGTCCATCATCGGCCTGGTCTCCCTCGTCTACGGCATCATCCGCGGCGGCTACCTCGGCACCGTGGCCAGCGCCGAGGTGCTGGTGCCCACCCTCGTCGGCGTGGCGGTGCTGGGCGTGTTCGTCTGGTGGGAGCGGCGCATCGACCACCCGGTCTTCGACGTGCGCAGCTTCGCCAATCCCAAGTTCGGCTCGGCCATCGGCATGATGGGCATCGTGTTCTTCGCGATGATGGGCGGGATGTTCTTCCTGACCTTCTACCTGCAGATCGTGCTGGGTTACACGGCACTGCAGGCGGGGGCGCTGATGATCCCGTTCGCCGCCGCGCAGCTCATCTTCGCGCCGCTCAGCCAGCGGGTGAACGAGCGCGTCGGCGCCAAGCTGGCCGCCACGGTCAGCATGATCGTGATCGCGCTGGTGCTGACCAGCTACGCGTTCATGACCGAGAACACCCCGATCCTGCTCATCGAGGTCGTCTTCTTCGTCCAGGGCGCCGCGATGGCCAACATCATGCCGCCCGCGACGACCGCGATCATGGAGTCGCTGCCCCGCGAGAAGGCCGGCGTCGGCTCGGCCATGAGCAACACCGTCCGCCAGGTGGCCGGCGCGCTCGGCGTGGCCGTGCTCGGCTCGGTGTTGTCGTCGAGCTACCGTGGACACATGGAGCCGGTGCTCGCCGGTCTGCCGGCCGGCGTCCAGCACGCCGCAGGCGAGTCCATCATGGCCACCATGGGCGTGGCCGAGACGCTTGGCGAGCGCGGCCAGGCCCTGGTCAAGCCGGCGTTCGCGGCGTTCATCGAAGGCATGCACGTCACGGCGCTGGTCTCGGCCGCGATCGCGCTGCTCGGCGTCGTCGTGGTGGCGCGGTGGATGCCGGGCAAGCCGAAGCCGGTCCAGCAGGTTGAACAGAAGGAACCAGCGGTAGTGTGAGGCCGCGATGACCATCCAGGGAACAGGGACCGCCCGTCCGGCCGGGCGTCCGCGCAGCGAGAAGGCCGAGAAAGCGATCATCGAGGCGACCCTCGACCTGATCGCCGAGGGCATGGGCGTCTCCGAGCTGTCCATCGAGGCGATCGCGTCGAGGGCGGGCGTCGGCAAGACCACGATCTACCGGCGCTGGTCAAGCAAGGAGGACCTGGTCGTCGACGCCCTCGCCACGCTCAAGGCGCCGCTGCCGCCGCTCGCCGGCGTCTCCGTACGCGACGACCTCATCACCCTGCTCGACGCCATGCGCGCCGAGTCCGGCAACCGGCGCGGCCGGTGCGTGATGAACATCGCGATGAGCGAGGCCGACCGGCACCCGCGGCTGACGGAGCGCTTCGTCCAGCGCGCCGTCGAACCGCGGCGGCGGGCACTCCGGGAGGTCCTCGAACGCGGCGTCGCCTCGGGCGAGCTGCGGCCCGACCTCGACGTCACCCTGGCCATGGCCATCCTGTCCGGCACCATGATGTGGCAGTCGAAGTGGGGACCGGCCGACGGCCTGCCGGAGGACCTGGCCGAGCGGGTCGTCGACGTGGTCCTGGCCGGCATGGCCCCGCCCGCCGGGTGAGGGGGTCCCGGCGGGGCGGGCGGGTCATGACGAGGTGCGGCGGCGGAACAGCACGGCGGCTACGGGCAGGCTGAGCGCCACCAGGCCCGCCAGCCAAGCCGCCGCCACGACCCCCGACGAGCCCATCGGCACCCCGTCCAGGAGCAGCGAGCGCAGGGCCGCGACGGCCGGCGTCAGCGGCTGGTTGGCGGCGAAGTCGCGCAGCACGTCCGGCATGGTCTCCGCGGGGACGACCCCGTCCGACACGTACGGCAGGAACAGCACCACGAAGCTGAACGCCCCCGCCGCCTGCGTCGAGCGCACCAGCAGGCCCCAGACGGCCGCCAGCGACGACATCGCCAGCACGTACCCGGTGAGCAGGGCCGCCACCAGCAGCCACTCCGTGAGCGTGGCGTGCGGCCGGAACCCGAGGAGCACCGCCGCCGCCAGGGCCAGGCCGCAGGCCACCACGTTGCGGAGCACCGAGGCGAGCACGTGCCCGGCGGGCACCAGCCAGCCGCCGATGGGCAGCGTGCGGAAGCGGTCCATCATGCCGCCGGTCATGTCGTCGGCGATGGTGATGGCGGTCGTGGCGGCGCCGTACCCGCCGGACATCAGCAGCACCGAGGGGACCACGAAGTCGATGTAGGCCAGGCCGCTGGAGCCGGTGCTGATCGCGCCGCCGAAGACGTAGACGAAGACCACCATGATGATCACGGGCAGGGCGATGTTCACGATCAGGCCGTCGACGACGCGCAGCTCGCGGCGCAGGTCGCGGACGACCAGGCGGTAGAGGTCGCCCGCCGCGGCTCCCCTGACCGGGGCCACGGCGCTCATGCCGCGGCCTCCGTCAGCTCGAAGAAGACGTCGTCGAGGGTGGGGGTGCGCAGCTCCACGCGCTCCACCTCGACGGCGGCGCGGTGGAGGGCGTCCAGCGCGCGGCGCAGGTCGCCGGGACCGTGCACGGCCAGCGTGATCTCCGACCACCCGTCCCGCTGCTCGGGCTCCTGCGCTGCCGGCCTGTCGTCCTGCCGCGCTGCCGGCCGCTGTGCTGCCGGTCGGGCGGTGGGCGTGAGAGCGGCGAGTGCCGTGTGGGCCCGTGGCACGTCCTCGGGGCGGGCCAGGCTCAGCACCAGCCGCTCCGTCCCCACCTGGCGCTTCAGCTCGGCGGGGGAGCCGTCGGCCACGAGCCGCCCGCCGTGGATCACCGCGACCCGGTCGGCGAGCTGGTCGGCCTCCTCCAGGTACTGAGTGGTCAGCAGGATCGTCGTGCCCGAGGCGAGCAGCTCGCGGATCACCGCCCAGAGTTCGGCGCGGCTGCGCGGATCGAGCCCGGTCGTGGGCTCGTCGAGGAACAGGATCCGTGGCTCGGCCACCATCCCCGCCGCCAGGTCCAGCCGCCTCCGCATGCCGCCCGAGTACGTCCCCACCCGCCGGTCCGCCGCCCCTGCCAGGTCGAAGCGCTCCAGCAGCTCGGCGGCCCGCCGCCGCGCCGTACGGCGTCCCAGGTGGTGCAGCCCGGCGAACAGCTCCAGGTTCTCCCGGCCGGTCAGCAGGTCGTCCACCGTGGCCTGCTGCGCCGTCAGCCCGATCACCCGGCGCACGGCCCGGCCCTCGCGCATGACGTCGTGGCCGCCGACGGTCGCGGTGCCGCCGTCGGGGGCGAGCAGGGTGGCCAGGATGCGGACGGTGGTCGTCTTGCCCGACCCGTTGGGGCCGAGCAGGGCCAGCAGCGTGCCCGCCGGCACGGTCAGGTCGATCCCGGCGAGGACCCGGGTCTCCCCGAACGACTTCGTCAGTCCTCGGGCATGGATCGCATCTGTTAATGGCGTACTGTGTATGGCGTTCATAGTTTCAACCATAATGCAGAATCCTAGGAGCGAGTCAAGGAGGGAAGCCCATGGGGGAGGAGCGGCCGTTGCCGCCGGTCGTGGCGCGCATGTGGGGGCGCGAGCCGGTGACCAGGCGGGGGCCACGGCCCCGCCTGGACCTCGCGACCATCACGGCCGCCGCCGTCGAGCTCGCCGACGCAGAAGGGCTCGCCGGGGTGTCGATGGCGAGCGTCGCCTCACGGGTGGGGGTGGCGGCGACGGCGCTCTACCGGTACGTCGGCAGCAAGGAAGAGCTGCTCACCGCCATGGCCGACGGCGCCGCGCCACCGCCGCCGGAGCCGGACGGGCAGCACTGGCGGGCATACCTGGAGGTGTGGACCCGGGCCCAGCGCGACATCCTGCTCGACCACTCGTGGCTGCTGACGGTGGCCCGTCTCGCTCCACCGCTCGGGCCGCGCCGGCTGCTGTGGCTGGACCGCGCCCTGGCCGCGCTCGCCGGCACCGGCCTCCGCGACGGCGAGAAGGTGAACGTGGCCACCGCCCTCACCGGCTACGCGCTCACCGAGGCGGCGCTCGTCCACGGCATGGGCGGCGGCGACCCGCAGCTCGAGGAGGCCGGGATCGTGGGCGCGGCCGACTACGGCGAGATGCTGGCCGAGGTCCTCGACCCGGACGCCTACCCGGCCCTGACGGCCGCGGTGCGCTCGGGCGCGATGGGCGGCGGCGAGGGCTGGGTGGACGACGCCGACTTCGTCTTCGGGCTGAACCTGCTGCTGGACGGCGTCGAAGCCCTCATTCACCGCCGCTCAGGCGCCGCCTCCTAGACCGCCCCGCTCCCGTCAGGTCGCGGGCGTCCCATCGACGGAGGTCGGGGGCGCGAGCTTCGCCCGGACGGCTGTCATGAGGAGGGTGTCGAGTGCCTGCTGGGAGGTCTGCAGGCGTTCGATGGTGTCGGCGATGCGCCGTCGTTCCCGCCGCAGGTGACCGAGCACGCCGGGACAGGCCGCGGCCGTCATCCGCCCGCCCTCGTCGTCGTGGACGCAGCTCAGCAGCCGGGCGATGACCGCCGTGGGCAGTCCGGCGGCGAGCAGGGCCCGGATGTGCCGGACCGCGGCGACGTCCCCCTCGGCGTACTCCCGGTAGCCGTTGGGCAGCCGCACCGGCCGGAGCAGCCCCTGCTCCTCGTAGTAGCGGAGCAGCCGTCTGCTCACCCCGGTCGCGCGGGCGAGCTCGCCGATCCTCATGATCCTCCTTGACCTTCACACGGATGTGACGCCTTACCGTCGCGACTGTTCAGTCGTAACGCACGGACGGGAGCGGATGATGTCAGGAGCGATGATCATCGGAGCGGGGCCGGGGATCGGGAGGTCGGTGGCGCGGCGGTTCGCGGCCGAGGGCATGCCTGTGGCGCTGGTCTCGCGTACTGGGAAGACCTTGGACGTGGCCGGGGCGCGCGGCTACACCGCCGACTGCGCGGACGAGGACGCGCTGCGGGCCGCCCTGGACGCGGCCCGCGCCGAGCTGGGGGTTCCTGACGTCGTGGTCTACAACGCGGCGATCATCCGGCCGGACACGACGGGTGAGGCCACGATGCGCGCCCACCTGGACGCCTGGGCGGTCAACGTGGTCGGCGCGCTCGTCGCCGCCGCCCACCTGGCGCCCGCGATGGCCGGGCGCGGCGGCGGGACGTTCATCGTCACCGGCGGCATGCCGGAGCCCAAGAGGCAGTACGTGAGCCTGTCGCTCGGCAAGAGCGGCGTGCGGACGCTGGTGACGCTGCTCGACCAGGAGTACGGCCCGTCGGGCGTGCACGTCGCCTCGGTCACCGTGGCGGGACCGGTCGCCCCCGGCACGCCCTTCGACCCCGACGACATCGCCGGGCACTACTGGCGCCTGCACACCCAGCCCCGCGACCGGTGGCAGCACGAAGTGCTCCACGCGGGCCGGCCCGCCGCCTGACTCCCGGACCCCGCCCGCAGGAGGACGGGAGGGCGTCAGGGGGTGAGGGTGAAGGTGGTGGTCGCGGCGGTGCGGCCGTTGAGTATGACGTCGAGCTCGCGCGGGCCGGGCGGCTCGTCGCGGGTGGTCACCGGGCGGAAGGAATGGGACTTGCGCACCACGAACGTGGCTCCCGGGGCGGCGGCCTCCCGCTGACCCAGGTGGAACACCCGCCGCGAGCCCGGACGGCGGACGGCGTATTTGAGCAGCAGCGGCCCGGCCGCGCCGGAGGTGACCGTGACGGTGAAGGCCAGGCTGCCGCCCACGGCCACCGTGTCGGCCTCCAGGGACAACTGCTCCACCTCGCCGCTGCCGGGCACGGCTCCCACCAGGGCGAGCGCCTCGGGATGGCCGGACCGCAGGAGGCCGCGCACCGCGTGCCGCAGCACCTTCTCCACGTGGGAGCCGCCGCCGGCCCGCCAGCGCGCCAGCAGGGCCAGCGCCGCCTCCGGATGGTCCTTGGCGAGGTCGTTGACGTGGTTGGCGACCGAGCGGCGTACGTATGCGCTCGGGTCGTCGCGCAGGCGGTCGAGCAGGGGCAGCGTGGGGCCGGGGGCCATGAGCCAGCCCACGCGGGTGGCCCAGGCGTCGTGCGCGAGAGCGCCGCGCACGCGACGCTCGACCTGTGGAGCGGCTGGCCCGCTGGCCAGCGTCTCCATCGCCGGATGCAGGTGGTCGAGCCCGTGGACCGCAGCCCGGCGAGCCCGCCGAGGGCGCGCGCCACGAACCGCTCGCGGGGGAACGGCGGCCACGCGGCGGCCAGCCCGTCGGCCAGCGTCGAGACGGACCGGAGGTTGATCATGTCCTTGAGAGGTTGTGCCACGCGGACACTCTGCCGGTCGCCACCGACAGAAACGCGACAGAGACGCGGCAGAAACGCGTCAGGTGACGGTGATGAGGCGGATGAGCTCCTCGCGGAAGCGGTCGTAGTCCTCGACGGCGCCGAGCAGGTCGCCGGAGTCGCGCTCCTTCTCGCGGGCCATGGCGAGGACGGCGTCCCCGGCGGAGGTGAGCTCCACGAGCATGCGGCGGCGGTCGCGCGGATCGGCGCGCTTGACGACGTGGCCGGAGCGGCGCAGGTGCTCGATGGTGCGGCTCATGGTCTGGTCGGTGACGCGGCAGGCTGCCGCGAGCTCGCGCTGCGTCCGCGGCCCGGGGGTGAGGTGGTGCAGGGCGATCAGCCCGGCGTGGGAGAGCTGGTGGGCGGCGAGGAAGTCGTGGAAGCGCCGCTCGACCAGCCGCGCCGCCACCGACAGCAGCCGGCCAACGGGCCAGGAGCTGACGTCCGCGAGCATGTCACCGGGGGCGTCCGTGAGCGTTTCGTGCGGGTCGCCAGGGGCGAGTCGTTCCTCCGCCACCCGTTCATTGTTCCAGACGGGTCGCCTCCCGGGGCCGCCCCAGGCGGGCCGCGCGCAGGCCGAGCCACAGCAGCACCGCCAGCACCCCCACGAGCAGGTATTCGATCGCCGGGATGCGCACCACGGCCGACGCCCCGGCGAGGTCACCGCGCAGGCCGTACACGACGAGGGCGCCGGCCGCGTACGCGACCGCGAGCGCCCACCGTGTCCCCCGCCCGAGCCCGAGCCCGTGCATCTGGGTGACTATGAACACGCCGAGGAAGCCGAACAGGAACATCGGCCACATCCCGTCCGGGCCGCTGTTCATGACGGCCACGAGCGTGCCGTGCGCCGCCACGGCCAGCTCCAGCGCGAGGGTCCACCAGCGGTTGGTGTGCGCCCGGGTGAGGAAGAGGCTGCCCTGGAGGAGCAGCAGGAACATGTACATGAACCCGATGAGGTGGCCGGTGGTGCTCTCCATCGGGTGGTACCAGAACGTGTAGACGGCCGCCCAGCTGAAGAGGTAGCCGTGGTAGCGGCGGGCGAAGGCGACGATCTCCTGCTTGATGGGCGCCGGCCGGCCGAGGAACAGGCCGCGCCGCCGGTTCTCCATGAGCAGCACCGCCACGAGCAGCAGGATCACCGACCCCTGCGAGCTGAAGATCGACACGTCCTGCGCGAGGCCGTCGTAGAAGAGCTGGGTCTGGAGCAGGTGGAGGACGACGAAGCCGGTGTTCACGGCCAGCGCGGTGACGTTGAGCCGGTGCAGGCCGGAGGTGTAGCGGCGGACGCGGGTCTGGGCGCGGTGGATGAGCCACCAGAACGCGATCTGGTGCGCGGCGTAGCACAGCCAGGCCGAGACGCGGGTCCAGACGGTGGGCTCGGGCAGCTTCCAGTAGTACCAGGAGGCGCCCTGGTCGGGGAGCAGGGCGATGCCCTGCAGCCGCTGCCCGAGCAGCCAGACCAGCCCGGTGAGGGCGGCACTGGCGGCCACGCCGATGATCAGCACACGCCCGGCCCGCACATCCTTCAGCATGCTGAACATTATGCGAATCGTTCAGCATGCTGAACAAGACTCAGGCGGTGGTCTCCCTCCACCGGTTGGTGATCGGCAGGCGGCGGTCCCTGCCGAAGTTCTTCGGCGTGATCTTCGGCCCGGGCGGGTACTGGCGGCGCTTGTACTCGGCGAGGTCCACCAGCCGGATCACCCGCGTCACCAGCTCCGGGTCGTGCCCGGCGGCGATGAGCTCCTGCGAGCCCATGTCCTTCTCGACGTAGTCGTCGAGCAGCCGGTCCAGCACCTCGTACGGCGGCAGCGAGTCGGTGTCACGCTGGTCCGGCCGCAGCTCCGCGCTCGGCTCCTTGACGATCGAGTTCTCCGGGATCGGCCGCTCGGCCTCCAGCAGGAAGCCGGGGCGGGTGTGGGCGTTGCGCCAGCGGGCCAGCTCCCACACCATCGTCTTCGGCACGTCCTTGATCGGCGCGAAGCCGCCCGCCGAGTCGCCGTAGAGGGTGGAGTAGCCGGTCGCGAGCTCGCTCTTGTTGCCGGTGGTGAGCACCAGGTGGCCGTGCTGGTTGGACAGCCCCATGAGGATCATGCCGCGCACCCGGGCCTGGAGGTTCTCGGCGGCCAGGCCGGACAGCTCGATCTCCTTCTCGAACGCGGTCACGATGTCGGCGATCGGCGCGATCCGCGCGTGCAGGCCCTGCCGCCGCACCAGCTCCTCGGCGTCCCCCACCGAGTGGTCGGAGGAGTAGCGGGAGGGCATGAGCACCACGTCGACCCGGTCGGGGCCGATGGCGTCGGCGGCGATCGTGGCGGTCAGCGCCGAGTCGATGCCGCCCGACAGGCCGAGGATGACCGAGCGGAAGCCGTTCTTGGCGACGTAGTCGCGCACCGCGAGCACCAGCGCCGAGTAGACCTCGGCGTGCGGGTCCAGCCGCTCGGCTATGGGCGCGGGCTCGGCCGGGCGGGGCGCGACGGGCTCGGCCGACAGCACCAGGCGGTCGACGGTGATCGTCGTGCCGTCGCCCGCGTCGTACGGGAACGAGCCCGTCGCCGCGTCCGAGACCGGCAGGTCGTCCAGGTCCACCACCAGCAGCTCCTCGCGGAACTGCCCGGCCCGCGCGAGCAGCTCGCCCGAGCGGTCCACCACCAGGGAGTCGCCGTCGAAGACCAGCTCGTCCTGCCCGCCGACCTGGTTCGCGTAGGCCAGCGCGCAGCCGGCCTCGCGGGCCCGCCGCGCGCACAGCTCCAGGCGGACGTCGTCCTTCTCCTTCTCGTACGGCGAGGCGTTCGGCACCACCAGCAGCCCCGCCCCCGCCTGCCCGACGACGGACACCGGGCCGCCGTCCTGCCAGAGGTCCTCGCAGACGGCGACCGCGACGTCCACGCCGTGCAGCCGGAAGATCGGCAGCCGGTCGCCGCGCACGAAGTAGCGGTATTCGTCGAACACCCCGTAGTTCGGCAGGTGGTGCTTGGCCGTGCGGGCGACCACCTCGCCGCGGAAGAGGATCGCGGCGGCGTCCAGTGGGGCGCCCTTCGGCTGGCCGACGCGGGGGGCGAGGCCGGCGCGGTCGACGTAGCCAGCCACCACGGGCAGCTCGCCGAGGCCCTCCTCCCGCAGCCTGCGCGCCACCTGCTCCAGGGTGCGGATGCTCGCGTCCACGAAGGACGTCCGCAGCACCAGGTCCTCGACGGGGTAGCCGGTGAGGAACATCTCGGTGAAGACGACGAGGTGAGCGCCGCGCTCGGCGGCCTCACGGGTCTGCTCGACCAGCCGGTCCGCGTTGGCGCTCAGGTCGCCTACGGTCGGGTTCGTCTGTGCCAGGGCGATGCGCAGTTGTGCCACGCGCCCCAGCCTAATACGCCCCGATTTTTATCGTCAAAGCGACGAAAAGTGCGCCTTTTCGCCAGGAGTCACCAAACCGGACTCGTACGCCGTCATGACGAGCTGCGCCCGGTCGAACAGTCCCAGATGTTCGAGCAGCGACTTGACCATCGTCCCGACCTCCTCCTCCGGCAGCGACAGCGTCTGGCCGATCTGCCGGTTCGTCAGCCCGCGCGCGACGAGTTTCAGCACGTCGAGCCGGGCATCGGAGAGCCCGGCCAGCGCCGGGGGAGAGGACGGGTCGGTGCGCCCGGCGAACGCCGAGATCAACCGGGTGGTCATCGCCGGGTCGATGAGCGCGTCCCCGGCCGCCGCCGCCCTGATCGCCGCCAGGAACTGCTCGGGGGCCGCCGTTTTCAGCAGGAAGCCGCTCACGCCCGCCCGCAGCGCCGCGTACAGGTTCTCGTCGCTGCCGAACGTGGTCATCATGACGACCTTGGGCGGGTCGTCCCCGGCCAGGATCCGGCGCGCCGCGGCCAGGCCGTCCAGGTGCGGCATCTGGATGTCGAGCAGCACCACGTCCGGCCGGGTGGCGCGTACGCCCGCGATGGCCTCCTCGCCGTTGGCCGCCTCGCCGGCCAGGCGTACGCCGGGATCGCTGGCGATCATGGCCTTCACCCCGGCCCGTACCAGTGCCTGGTCGTCGGCGACGAGCACGCGCAGCACGCCGCCGGACGCGGCGGCGGGGGCGTCGGCCGGGGCGCCGGAGGGGGCGGACGGGGGAGTGGAGGGCGGGGCGGCGGGGGGCGGCTCCTCCAGCCGCTGCGCCAGCATGTCCGCCTCCAGCCGCTTGAGCCCGGCCGTCAGGTCCAGGCCCAGCTCGTCCCGCCACACCGCGCGGGCCCGGCGCAGCGCGGCCAGCGCGTCGCCCTGGCGGCCCATCCGGTAGAGCGCCACGGCCAGCAGCCGCCAGGCCTCCTCGCGCAGCGGGTGCTCGGCCGCGTGCGCCTCCAGGTCGGCCACCAGGGACGTGGCCCGGCCGAGCGCCAGCCCGGCGTCGGCCCGCCGCTCCACGGCGATCAGGCGCAGCTCCTCCAGCCTGCCGGCCTCCGTCACGGCCCAGCTCAGGTCGGCGAACTCGGCCAGCGCCGGCCCCCGCCACAACCCGAGCGCGGTCTCCATGTCCGCCCACACCTGGGCGGGCGGGCCGTCGGACTTCACCAGGCTCTCGAAGCGCCAGGCGTCCACCTGCCCGGCGGCGGCCCTCAGGGCGTACCCCGGCGGGGCCGAGACCAGCACCTCCGCCTCCTCGCGCGGCGCGCGGCCGGGCTCCAGTGCGCGGCGCAGGCGGGAGACGTAGCCCTGGATGGTGGACAGGGCCTGCGCGGGCGGGTTGCCCGGCCAGAGCTCGTCGATGAGGGTGTTCACGGGCACGGCGCGGCCGCCGGCCACGAGCAGGCGCGCGAGCACTGCCCGCTGTCTCTGGCCGCCGAGGTCGAGAGGAGAACCGTCCGTCCAGGCTTGGAACGGTCCCAGCGCGGTGAAGGTCAACATGTCAGGCGTAACTGTAGAGGGAGAACGTGTTCCGGCATATGGCGAATTGTCACAGTTCTGGTCGGGTTCGTCACGGGGGTGCCTTTCGGTGTGGTGAAAATTATCGGCGAGCTGCCAACAAAAGATCAAAATTTTCTCAACGAGTCCCGGAAACGGGCTCGAACAGAGGTCGCCGGGGGCCTCAGGTGCGGCGGCGGATGGCCGGGCCGAGGGCCAGCATGCCGGCGGCCGAGACCAGGCCGACCGCGCCGATCGTGAACCACAACGCCCGCGGCCCCATCTCCAGCAGCGGCCCGCCGAGCAGCGGGGCCAGCACCGCCGCCGCCGACCAGGCGAGCCCGAACAGCCCCGCGTACCGGCCGCGCAGCTCCGGCGGCGCCAGCGCGGCCACGATGGTGCCGGCGATGCCCGCCGTGACGATCTCGCCCGCCGTCCACACCGCGATGGTCGCCGTCAGCCCCAGGGTGCTGGAGACGAACGCGGTCAGCGCGAACCCGGCGCCCATGACGGCCAGGCCGAGCGCGAACGTACGGGCCGGGTCCCGCCGGCCGAGCCAGCCGGACACCAGCGGCTGCACGACCACGATCAGCACGCCGTTGAGCGCCATGGCCGTGCCGTACTGGGCCGTGGACAGCCCCGCCGCCTTGGTCATGGCCACCGGCAGCATCGTCATCGTCTGCGCGTACACCAGCGCGTTGCCCAGCACGACCAGCGTGAACGCGACCATCACCCGGTCCCGCAGCACCGCGCCGAACCCGCCGGTCGCCTGCCTCGCCCCCTCGGGCCGCGTCTCAGGGACGGCCCGCCACACCAGCACCGCGAAGACCACGCAGGAGACCGCGTCGATCCAGAACAGCCAGAGGAACCCGAGCCCGGCGAGCCACCCGCCCGCCGTCATGCCGACGGAGTAGCCGAGGTTGATCCCCCAGAACAGCAGCCCGTACGCCCGCGGCCGCTCCGCGGGCCCCACCAGGTCGGCGACCAGCGCGTTCGACGCCGGCCTGTAGAGGTCCACGACCACCCCGAGCACCAGCATCGAGGCGAGCACGGCCGGCAGCGAGACGCTGTAGCCGAGCGCGAGCATGGCGGCGCCGGTGGCCAGCATGCCGCCCGACAGCGTCGCCCGCCGCCCGATCCGGTCCGTCAGCATCCCCGCGAGCGGCTGCGACAGCAGCGAGCCCACCCCGAAGACGCCCATCACCAGGCCCGCGGCGGTCACCGACAGGCCGCGGGACTGGGTGAGGTAGACGCCGGTGAAGGGCATGACCATGGTGCCCAGGCGGTTGACCAGGGTGCCGCCCCACAGGGCCCAGAACGGGCGGGGCAGCCCGCCCACCTGGGCGCGCAGGAACGACGGCGGCTTCTCGACGGACGTGCTCGACATGCTCCCGAGCCTGCGGCTCCGGGGTTGGCGGGGCGAACGATTTAGCCCACACTTAAACGATGTCCATCACGTGGGAGATGCGGCCCGAGGACGTGGCCCGCATCCGGTTCGCGTTCTCCCCGCTCTGGGAGCTCGTGGCCAGTCTGCGCACCCTGCGGCAGCCGGCCCGCCAGTCGCTGCACCTGCCGTGGATCAAGGCCGTGCGTCCCCGGCTGGCCGGGCTGGACCTCACCGAGCTGCTGGCGCTCGTGCCGCCGACCGGCTACCTGGCCGACTTCATCACGCCGCCGCCCGACACGCCGCTGCCCGACTTCGCCGCCGAGCTGGAGCGGGTCAGGCGCACCGCGCCCGAACGGGTCCTCGACGAGCTGGCGCACCTGCGCGAGGCCGGCAGGGCGGACCCCGCCGTGCTCGACCGCCTCGCCGCCGACCCCGAGGCCGCCGTGGCGCGGGCGGCCGACGCGCTGGAGGCGTACTGGGAGACGTGCTTCGCCGAGTTCTGGCCCCGCGTCTACTCCCTGCTCGAACGCGACGTGCTGCGCCGCTCCCGGCAGCTCGCCCAGGGAGGGGCCCGCGAGCTGTTCGCCGGGCTCGACCCGGCCGTCACCTGGACGGGGGAGCGGCTGCTGGTGGACCGGCCCTGGTGCGTCACGGGAGGGCTGCACGGTGACGGGCTGGTGCTCGTGCCCACCGCGTTCCACTGGCCGTCGGTGGCCGTCATGTCGGCTCCGTACCAGTCGATGCTCGTCTACCCCGTGCTGGGCGTGGGCACCCTGTGGGAGCAGGGGCCGCCGCCCGCGCCCGGCGCCCTGGCCGCGCTCATCGGGCGCAGCCGGGCGCGGATCCTGCTCGCGCTGGCCGAGCCCGCCACCACCTCGGCGCTGGCCGGCCGCATGTCGCTCACGCCGGGCGCGGTCAGCCAGCACCTCGGCGTGCTCAGCGGCGGCGGGCTCGCCGTCGGGATGCGGGTCGGCAAACAGGTCGTCTACCGCCGCACCCTCGCCGGCGACATGCTGGCCGGTCAGGCGTAGCGGGCGGACTCCAGCAGCCAGTCCAGGTGGGCGCGCGGCGCGGCCAGATAGGCGCAGGCCACCAGGCTGATGTCCCTCGCCTCCTTCGGCGCGAGGTCCTGCAGCGGCAGCCGCCGGGCGGCCGTGTGCATGTCCTCGCAGCGCCGTACGATCCGGTCGAGCACCCAGGCGGTCGCCTCCCGCTCGCCCAGCCCGAGCTGACGCATCGCGAGCACCACGAAGTTGTGCACGTCACCGCGCTCCTTCGGCCGCGAGGCGACGTCGTTGCACCAGGCGGTGACGTCGCTGCAGGCGTCCACGAGCTGCCGCCACGGCTCCGAGGCGTGCATCCAGTCCGGCACCTCCACGCGCAGGCACGGCTCGACCAGGTCGTACAGGTAGGGGCCGACCGTGCCCCTGCGCAGCGCCGGGTACTCCTCCAGGGTCGGCATGCGGCGCGCCGCCCGGTTGTCGGCCTCGGTGCGGCAGGCGTCGTGCTGGCGCTGCAGGCCCACCGCGAACCTGGCCCGCCAACGGTCGCTCATCCGCGCGCTGGTCACCCGCCACAGGTCGGCGAAGGCCGCCTCCAGCGGATGCCGCGCCGAGCCGCTGAGCAGGGCCTGGAAGACCTCGACCGGGCACTCGCCCTCGTCCAGCTCGTCGTCGAGATGGAACAGCCAGGTCAGCCACTGCGCGAACAGCGCCGCGGCGGCCGCGTCGAACTCGGCGAACGCCCGCGCCGCCATCCGGTGGAAGCCGACGCCGGGATCGGCCCGCAGGCCCGTGCGCCGCGCCCAGTCGATGACCGCGGCCTCGATCGCGTACACCGAGGGGTGCATCCGGCACGGCTCGGCCATCGCGGGCACCCGCTCGGTCAGCGGCAGCAGCGCCAGCGCCGCCGAGCCGCCCCGGCGCGGGAGCGGCATCATCGAGGTCAGGACCGAGCGCAGCGCGGTGCGCACCGTGGCGAACACGTTGGTGCCGGTGTTCGTGCCGGTGTGCTCTGTGGTGCTCTCCGCCGGATTCCCGGCGCTGTTCACAGTGGCGTTCACAGCGGGCCGAACAGCCAGTTGCCCGCGGCGTTCGGGTCCGCGCTGCGGTAGTAGTCGGCGGCGGCCGTGACCAGGCCCGTCACGGTCAGCGTGCCCCGGCCCTCCCTGTCCAGCCGGTCGAAGGCCGCGTCCACGTCGTCGTAGGCGACGCCGAACGCGCTCAGCATCGTACGGAACTCCCCGATGGTGACCTCGCCGTCCCTGTCGCCGTCGCACAGCTCGGCCACGGCGAGCGTGGCCGGGCGGAACACCGGCTCGTAGAGCTCGCCGGTGACGAACGAGGCCGTCATGGCCTCACGGAAGTCCGGGCGGCCGATGCCCGAGTCGCCGTCGCGCTCCAGCGCCCGCGCCAGCGTGGCCCAGATGCCGTCGAAGCTCCCGACGAGACTCGCCCCGGTGACCGAGGTGGGGGACTCCCCGAAGCCCACCAGGATGCGTGCCCCCAGGCCCAGCAGGTCCTCACGCTCGACGACCCCGTTGCGGTTCGCGTCGATGTGGTCGAAAGCCCGATCAAGCTTGTGATTGAGCAGGTCGATAGCCACCTTGCCTCCCCCGAGACTGACTGCGTTGATCACAGTAAGACGGGGCGGGGGCTTTGTCAGCGAGGCTCGCACCGGCATTGTCGGCGGGGTCGTCCGCGGGCGTCCTCACCGCCACGTCCCGTAACCTGTGCGAAACACGGACACGGCATCCTGATAGGAGACCTGTACTGTCTGCATGAGGGGATGCCTTGGACCGCCAGCAGGAGTTCGTGCTCCGCACGCTCGAGGAACGCGACATCCGGTTCATCCGGCTCTGGTTCACCGACGTTCTCGGCTTCCTCAAGTCCGTCGCCATCGCCCCGGCCGAGCTGGAGGGCGCGTTCACGGAGGGCATGGGCTTCGACGGCTCGGCCATCGAGGGCTTCGCCCGCGTCTACGAGTCCGACATGCTCGCCAAGCCCGACCCGGCGACGTTCCAGATCCTGCCCTGGCGCAGCGAGACGCCGGGCGCCGCGCGCATCTTCTGCGACATCCTGATGCCCGACGGCTCGCCCTCGCACGCCGACCCGCGCTGGGTGCTCAAGCGTGCCCTCGCCAAGTGCGCCGACATGGGCTTCACCTTCTACACCCACCCCGAGATCGAGTTCTTCCTGCTGAAGAACCGTCCCGAGGCCGGCGTGCGGCCCGAGCCGATCGACTCCGGCGGCTACTTCGACCACACGCCGCACAGCTCCGGCCACGACTTCCGCCGCCAGGCGATCATGATGCTGGAGTCGATGGGCATCTCCGTGGAGTACAGCCACCACGAGGGCGCGCCCGGCCAGCAGGAGATCGACCTGCGCTACGCCGACGCGCTCACCACGGCCGACAACATCATGACCTTCCGCCTGGTCATGAAGGAGGTCGCGCTGGAGCAGGGCATCTGGGCCTCGTTCATGCCCAAGCCGTTCACCGAGCACCCCGGCTCCGGCATGCACACCCACATGTCGCTGTTCGAGGGCGACCGCAACGCCTTCTACGAGGCCGGCTCCGAATACCGCCTGTCCAAGGTCGGCCGGTCGTTCATCGCCGGGCTGCTGCGGCACGCCGCCGAGATCACCGCCATCACCAACCAGTGGGTCAACTCCTACAAGCGGCTGTGGGGCGGCGCCGAGGCCATCGCGGGCCAGGGCGGCGAAGCCCCCTCCTACGTGTGCTGGGGCCACAACAACCGCTCGGCCCTGGTCCGGGTGCCGATGTACAAACCGCACAAGGGCGGCTCCACCCGCATCGAGTTCCGCTCGCTCGACTCCGCCTGCAACCCCTACCTGGCCTTCGCGCTCATCCTGGCGGCCGGGCTCAAGGGCATCGAGGAGGGCTACGAGCTGCCGCCCGCGGCCGAGGACAACGTCTGGACCCTCACCAGCGCCGAGCGGCGCGCCCTCGGCATCCAGCCGCTGCCGGGCTCGCTCAACGACGCGATAGAGGTCATGGAGCGCAGCGAGCTGGTGGCCGAGACGCTCGGCGAGCACGTCTTCGACTTCTTCCTGCGCAACAAGCGGGCCGAGTGGCGCGAATACCGCCGCCACGTGACGGAGTTCGAGATCGGCCGCTACCTGCCCATCCTCTGAGGCCCATTCTCTGAGGCTCATCCGCTGAGGGCCGTCCGGTCCCGGCCGCGTGGGGACGGGACCGGACGGGCCGCTCATCACTTGTTGACGTGCCTGTACAGGTAGAGCGCCGCCTTCTTCATGGCGGCCGCGCTCTTGCCCGCGCGGTGCCGCTCGGCGGCGGCCACGGCCTGCTTCAGCGTCGTCCTGCCGTGCACCTTGGCGGAGGAGTTGTACACGCCGTGCGCGTAGTTGAGCCAGGCGGCCAGCAGCTCACGGTCGAGCAGCGCCTTCGCGGCCTTGCTCTTGGTGGCCAGCACCTTGTACGCCTTGCCCAGCGTGCCCGCGCCGGTCAGCTCGGGGAAGACCTTGCTGCCGTTCTGGGCCAGCGTGAGGTAGCAGCGCAGCGTGTCGTCGCTCAGCGAGCCCTTGCCGCGCAGCATCTCCGTGGCCCACGCCTTGGCGCTCAGCGGCTTGCCGCCCCTGCCGCGCGAGCAGGTGTCGGGCACCGGCTGCGGGTCGCCGTAGATGCCGGGGTCGACGTTGCTGTGCCCGTCCTCGGGCGAGGTCGTGGGCGTCGGGGTCGGCGTGGGCGTGGGCGACGGGCCCGGGGTGTGGGTGCCGGTCGGCGCCGGGGTCGGGCTGCCGGTGGGCGTCGGGGTGGGGGACGGGGACGTCTTCGGCGGCAGGGCCGCGGTCAGGTCGATCCGCTTGGTGGTCACGCCGCCGTACGTGATGGCCTTGCCGGTGTCCTGCAGCTTGGCGATGCGGCCCTCTCCGGACAGCTGCGGGTACGCCTGCCGCACCAGCGCCAGCGCGCCGGCCACGTGCGGGGCGGCCATCGAGGTGCCGTTGAGCACCCGGTAGCCGCCGCCCGGCACCGCGCTGTTGATCTGCACGCCGGGCGCGAACAGGTCGAGCAGCGCCCCCCGGTTGCTGAAGGCCGCCACGGCGTCCTGGTCGTCGGTGGCGCCGACGGCGACCGCGGCCGAGACGCAGGCGGGGCTGGACACACCGTCGGTGAAGCCCTCGTTGCCCGCGGCGACCACGACGCTCACGCCGAACTGCTTGAGCCAGACGATCTCGTCCTTCAGCGCGCCGGCCGACGGGTCGGCGTCGCAGTGCTTCGTCTGCTTGGCGCCGCCGCCGAGGCTCATGTTGACCGCGATGACGTTCTTGCCGGCGTGCACGCTGTCCACGTACTGGAGCGCGGCCTTCTGCGCGGAGACGAAGGTGGCGAAGCACGGCGCGGCCCTGCCCAGCTCCTCCTGGCAGACCGGGCCATCGAGCCGGGTGAACACCTGGATCGGCAGGATGCCCGCCTCAGGGGCGACGCCGTTCGACGGGGCGCCCGCCGCCTTCTTGCCGGCCGCGATGCCCGCCACGTGGGTGCCGTGGTAGCACTGGTTGGCGCCGTTCACGACGCACGCGGCGGTCTCGGCGTCCGCCGCGCCCGCGCCGGTCTGGACCGACTGGCCGTTCGGGCACAGCGGCTTGGCTCCGTAGTACGGGTCCGTGGACGTGGCGGAGAAGCACGCCTCGCCGACGATGCGGCCGGCGAAGAACGGGTGGTCGCGGTCGATGCCGGTGTCGAGGACGGCGATGGTCGAGCCCTTGCCGGTCCAGCCGGCCGCGTTGGCCTTGTCGGCGCCGATGAGCTTGGTGCTGACGTCGAGCGTCGCGACGCTCAGGCGGTCCTCGTAGACGGCGGCGACGCGGTCGTCGGTCCTGACCTCCTCCAGCGTCGCCTTGTCCAGCGTGGCGACCAGGAAGTCGTCGGAGAGCTTCTTGTCGACGACCTGGGTGCCCTTGGACGCCTTCTCGGCGTCGGCGGCCACGGCCTCGACGCTCTGGCCCTTCTTCAGCTCGATGACGGCGCGTACCTTGTGCCCGCCGCGCACCTCGGCCGTGACGTTCTTGGCGATCTCGGGATCGCCCGCCGCGGCGTGGGCGGGGGCGGCGATCAGCGCGCCCGTGGTGGTGAAGGCGAGCACGGACGCGCTCGCCAGCAGAGACCGTAGTCTCACTGGACCTCCGGGGGGTAGAGGGGGTCCATCCGCCGGCGCCCATGGCGGAGTGCGAGCAGCGCTCAGCGACTCCGCGGCTCCCCGTGGCCGACGTCGGAACGTTCCCCGTTGACGTTGAGGGGCCAGCGTAAGGAGTTACCGGAGGAATCGGTGGGAATGAGGTTATTCCGTTATGGGGAAACCTTCTCTTACCGGATCATGGCCGGGCTCGAACACGATGGCCTCCAGCAGGGCGGCCGCGTTCCTGTCGATGACGCGGGCGACGGCCGCGGGCGACGGGTCGCCGCTCATGACGCGCGCCATCAGCCCCTCCCACCTGCGCCGATGCCGGGCGAACGTGCGCGCGGCGACCACCCTGCCCCGCTCGTGCTGGCCCGCCAGCGCCGTCCCCGGCGGCGTGTCCAGCAGCAGCAGGTGCAGCCGCGACCCGTGCCATCGGGCCAGCCGGTCGAAGCCCCGCAGCACGGAGGGCGCGCAGCCCCGGTTGTGCGCCACGACCGCGTGCCCCGAGGACAGGGCCCGGCTGATGCGGGCCAGGTGCGTGGCGAACACGACGGCGCGGCGCACCGGTTGCGGCGCCCATCCGAGCCGGCCCGCCCAGTGCTGTTTCGACTGGTAGGAGTCGATCACCACGACCGTTCCCCGGGCGACGGGGGCGCTCTCCGCGCCGTCCAGCCCGTACAGGCGGCGCAGCAGGGTCGTCTTGCCCGCCCCGGGCAGCCCGGTCAGGATGACCAGGGACCCGGGCGGATAACGCACCGCGCCGGCGCAGGCCGGATCGTCCAGCACGCTCCACCGTCTCCTCTTCCCCGTGCGCCCCTGCGTCTCGTCGCGGGGGGCGCGTGCCTACAGCCTGGCCGAGGAAGCGGCCCGGCGCGCACCCGTACGGTATCCGAAGGCCGCTCGTATCGGCCGAATCGTGTGCGGGACGCCGGAAACCCGAGCTAAAGTGCTGTCCAACGCCTTGATCGGTCTCACTCCGGAAGCGCTCGCGGAGTGAGGCCGATTTTCGTTACTGCTGACCCTCGAGTCATCTCCGCGGCATGTGCGGTGCCTAGCGTCCGACTCAGGGTGGGAAGTTTCGGGCCCCTTCGAGGTGTTACGCGTGTGTGGATCGGGACGTTACGACCCCCCTGCCCTCGGGTAAAGCGGGAGTCCAGTAAAATCGGCCCGTTCTTTTTGATATTTCAGGACTTCGCGCCCTTGTGGCGACATAGGAGGGTGTGGCATGACGACGGCTGCCCTGCAGACCGTGTTGACCGTTCCCCAGCGCTTCCGCGGCCCCGAAGGAGTCGCCAACGGCGGCTGGATCGCGGGCACGATGGCGGAGGCGCTCAACGGTGGCCGATCAGCCGTCGAGGTCACCCTCCATGCCCCCACCCCGCTGGAGACCGAGCTGCGGCTGGAGCACGTCGCCAACACCGTCTCCCTCTCCCGCGGCGACGACCTGCTCGTCGAGGCCATCCCGGTCGCCGAGGACCTGAAGGGGCCGGGCTTCGTGCCGTTCAACGACGCCGCCCGCGCCGAGGCCGGCTTCGCCGGGCTCAAGGCGCACCCCTTCGCCGAGTGCTTCGCCTGCGGCCTGCGTGAGCCGGGCGACGGCCTGCGCATCTTCCCCGGCCCGGTGGCCGGCTCGGACCTGGTGGCGGCCGGCTGGCGGGTGCCGTTCACGGTCGCCGGCGAGGACGGCGTGCCGGCCTCGATCATCGGCGCGGTGCTCGACTGCATCACCGGCTGGGCCCACTTCGGCCCAGGCGAGAGCGCGCTGCTCGGCCGCCTCGCCGTGCAGATCCACCGCCGGGTGCACCCCGGCGGGCGCTACTCCGTGGTCGCCCGCCCGACCGGCCGCGACGGCCGCAAGATGTTCGGCGAGAGCGCCATCTACGAAGCGGACGGCACGCTGGTGGCCGCCGCCCGGGCCACCTGGATCGCTCCACGCTGACCCCGCCGCGAGATCGTCCCGCCCATCCCGTTCCGTACGGGATGGGCGTTGTCGTTCCCGCCGGTCACGGGGCCGTGAGCCGGTCCAGGAGGGTCGCCACGCAGCGGTCGTCGAACACGATCGTGTAGTGGTTGCAGTCGGGGACGACCTCGTCGCGCAGGCCCGGCAGCCGGGCGGCCCAGGGGGCGGCCAGGTCGTCGGGGAGCATCGGCACGTCCTGGTTCAGCAGCCCGCGCGGCGCCCGCAGCAGGGTCATCGGCGCCTTGACCGCCTCCAGCGCGGTCGTGAGCGCGGCCTGCTCGGTGTGCAGCCAGCGGCCGTCCGCGCGCACCGCCTCGGGCACCGCGCGCGAGCGCAGCGCGCCCTCGGGGCCGGTCAGGTCGTAGCGCACGTACTCCTCGACGTCGTCGCTCCAGTGGCCGGCGAAGGCCGGATGGTTCCTGAAGAACTCGACGTACGCCTCCGCCGACGGGTACGTCTGCCGCAGCCGGTCGAGCGCGGGCCCCAGGGCCGCCGCCAGGGCCGCGTCCGGGTCCACGCCCTCGGGCAGCGGCGGGAACGGCAGGCCGCCGTCCACCAGCACCACGCGGGCGAAGTCGCGCCGCGCGGCGGCGAGGACGGCCACGTACGCGCCCATGGAGTGGCCGGTCAGCACCGTGCCGCCGTCCGCGCCCACGTGCTCGGCGACGCGCAGGACGTCCTCGGCGTGGCGGGGCAGGCCGTACGGGCCGGGCAGGCCGGCGCTGTGGCCACGGCCGCGCAGGTCCATGGCGACCAGCGTCCATTCGCCGGGCAGGCGGCGGGCCACCGCTCCCCAGGACATGAGGGAGGCGGTGATGCCGTGGACGGCGATGATCAGGCGGGGACCGGTCCCGGCGCGGGCGATGCGCAGGCCGTCCACGTCGTCGAATGCGAAGGTCATGCCCGGATCTTAGGTACCGCCGTCGAGGCTGGCCAATGGGGAAGTTTCTCCCATAATTACCGTTATGCGAATCACGGTCATCGAGCACGAGCGGGAAGCCGGGCTCGGCTACCTCGCCGGGTGGCTCGGCATCGCCTGCGACGTCGTCCGGCCGTACCTGGGGGAGGAGGTGCCGGCGCGGGCCGCGGACGGGCTCGTCGTGCTCGGCGGCGCGGCGGCGGCCTGGGAGGACGAGCGCAGCCCCTGGCTGCCCGCCACCCGCGACCTGCTGCGCCGCGCCGTGGACGAGGGCACGCCCACGCTCGGCATCTGCCTCGGCGCCCAGCTCCTCACCCTGGCCTGCGGCGGCGCGGTGGAGCGGGGCGGGAACGGCCTGGAGGTGGGGCTGCGCGAGGTCGCCGCCCTGCCCGCCACGCGCGAGGACCGGCTGTTCGCCGGCATCGGCACGGCCCCCGCCGTGCAGTACCACCAGGACGCGATGACCCGGCTGCCTGAGGGCGCGGTGCCGCTGCTGACCGGCTCGCAGTACCCGAACCAGGGCTACCGGCTGGGCGAGGCGGCCTGGGCCGTGCAGTTTCATCCTGAGGCGACGCCCGAGATCTTCGCCTCGTGGACGTACGAGTCCGGCCTGGACGTCGCCGAGGACCTGAACCGCGAGGTCAAGGCGGCGGAGCCGGACCTCGTCACCGCCTGGCGGCCGGTGGCGCACGCCTTCGCGGCCGTGGTCAGAGAAGCCGCCACCGCAGCGGCCGCCACCGGACCGGGCGGCGCCTGAACGGCCCACCCTCCACCGGCCCGCCCTCCACCGGGCCGTGAGCGCCCGCCTCCGGTGCGCGGTCGCTGGTGTGTTCGCCCGCCTCCGGGCGGCGGCCGCCCGTGTGGACCCCCGCGTCCGGGCGCCGGGTGCGGGTGAGCAGGTGTGCCAGGCCGTGCACCGCCCCCAGCGCCAGGGGAAGCGCCGCGAGGCCCGCCGCGCCCACCCGGCCGGTCCCGCCCGTGGGCACCCCGGCGGCCCTGAGCCGCCGCCACGCCCACACCGCGTACGGGATCACCACCACGGGCGCGGTCACCACCCCCGGCGTGTAGCCGCGGGCGAGCGCCGACTGGGCCAGGTGCACCGCCCCGTGCGCCCCGAACCCGATCAGCACCGTCTGGAAGAGCGGGCTCCGCCCGCCCGTCGCCGCCCCGCGGGCCGCCGCCCCCGCCACGATCCCGCCCATGAGGCCGATGGCCACGGTGACGTGCGCCTGCGACATCTCCAGCCGCTCCCACGGCACGCCGGGAAACCGCTCCTCCAGCCCGGGCCGGGCCGAGCGCAGCCAGCCCGCCATGGTGGCCAGCTCCTCGGCGTCGTGGACGGCCCACGCCGCGAGCAGTCCCCACGTCACGGCCGCCGGCACCGCCGGGTTCCCGCCGTTCTCCGCCATCCCGCCTCCCTCCGAACCGATCCGAATCGACCGAAACGCAACGCAACGTTGCGTTGTCATACTAGGGCGATCAGCGCGGCTCCTGCAAAATGGAAAGGTGCCCAGGATCGAATCCACCGCCGCGCGACTCGCCAAGCTCGGTTTCGCCGACGGCGCCCGGGCCGCCCAGCTCGTCCGCCAGGCCGACCCCCGTCTCGACGACCTGCTGGAGTCGCTGGTCGACGCCGCCGACCCCGACCTCGCCCTCGTCTCCCTGACCCGGCTGGCCGAACGCGACCCCGCCGTGCTCGACGCCCTCCGCGCCGACGACGGACTCAGGACCAGGCTGCTCGCCGTGCTCGGGGTGAGCGACGCCCTGGGCGAGCACCTCGTACGCCACCCCGGCGACCTCGCCCGCCTGGCCCGGCCGGACCAGGACGACCCCAGGGACGAGCTGCTGCGCGCGGTCGGCGCCGACCCCGCCGCGCCCGAGCCTGCGGCGGCCGGCAAGGACGTCCTGACGGCGCTCCGCGTCGCCTACCGGGGCCGGCTCATGCACCTGGCCGCCCGCGACCTCACCGGGGAGGCCACGCCGCAGGAGGTCATGGCCGAGCTGTCCGACCTGGCCGGGGCCGCCCTGGAGGCCGCGCTCGCGGTCGCCCGCACCGAGGTCGACGCCTCGGACGTGAGCCTCGCGGTCATCGGCATGGGCAAGTGCGGCGCCCGCGAGCTCAACTACATCAGCGACGTGGACGTGATCTTCGTCGCCGAGCCGCGCGAGGGCGCCGACGAGACCAAGGCCCTGCGCACCGCCACCCGCCTGGCCCAGGCCATGATGCGGGCCTGCACCGCGACCACCTCCGAGGGCGCGCTGTGGGAGGTGGACGCGGGCCTGCGCCCCGAGGGCCGTTCGGGGCCGCTGGTGCGTACGCTCGCCAGCCACCTCGCCTACTACCGCCGGTGGGCCAAGACGTGGGAGTTCCAGGCGCTGCTCAAGGCCCGTCCGGTGGCGGGCGACCTCGCGCTGGGGGAATCCTACGTCCAGGCCGTCAACGACCTGGTGTGGACGGCCGCCACTCGCGAGCACTTCGTCGAGGACGTGCAGGCCATGCGCCGCCGGGTCGAGGCGCACGTCAGCGCCGAGGGCGAGCGCCAGCTCAAGCTGGGCCCCGGCGGGCTGCGCGACATCGAGTTCGCGGTGCAGCTCCTCCAGCTCGTGCACGGGCGGCTCGACCCGCTGCTGCGCCGCCGGGCCACGCTGCCCGCGCTGGCCGCCCTGGCCCGCGGCGGCTACGTCGGCCGCGACGACGCCCGCGGCCTGGCCGAGGCGTACGCGTTCCTGCGCCGGGTCGAGCACCTGCTGCAGCTCCACCGGCTGCGCCGCACCCACATCGTCCCCACCGCGGAGGCCGACCTGCGCAGGCTCGGCCGCGCGCTCGGCATGCACGCCGACCCGGTGGGGGAGTTCACCGCCCGGTGGCGGCGGCACGCCATGGAGGCGCGGCGGCTGCACGAGAAGCTGTTCTACCGGCCGCTGCTGCAGGCCGTCTCGCGGCTGCGGGAGTCGGAGGCGCGGCTGTCCACGGCCGCCGCCGCCGACCGGCTGGAAGCGCTCGGCTACCTCGACCCCAACGGGGCGCTGCGCCACATCGCCGCACTCACCTCGGGCGTGTCGCGCCGGGCCGCGATCCAGCGCACGCTGCTGCCGGTCATGCTCGGCTGGTTCGCCGACACGCCCGACCCCGACGCGGCCCTGCTCGGCTTCCGCCAGGTCAGCGACAAGCTCGGCGCCACCCCGTGGTACCTCCGGCTGCTGCGCGACGAGACCGCCGTGGCCGCGCGGATGGCCCGGGTGCTCGGCACCAGCCGCTACGCCACCGGCCTGCTCATGCACGCCCCCGAGGCGGTCGCCATGCTCGGCTCGGACGAGGAGCTCGCCGTACGCTCCCCGGAGTCGCTGGCCGGCGAGGCCGCGGCGGCCGGCTCCCGCTACGTCGCCGACGGCGACCCGGAGAGCGCGGTGGCCGCCGTGCGGGCGCTGCGCCGCAGGGAGCTGTTCCGCACCGCCGTGGCCGACCTCTCCGGCCTGATCGACATCGAGACCGTGGGCTGCGCGCTGTCGGCGCTCAACGACGTCACCCTCCAGGCCGCGCTCGACGCCGCGCTCCGCAAGGCCGGCGACGTCACCTCGTTCGCGATCATCGCCATGGGCCGGCTCGGCGGCATGGAGTGCTCCTACGCCAGCGACGCCGACGTCATGTTCGCCCACCGGCCGCGTCCCGGGGTGGCCGAGCGCGAGGCCACCGACGCCGCCTTCGCCGTCGCCAACGAGCTGCGCAGGCTGCTGTCGCTGCCCGCGCCCGACCCGCCCCTGCTCATCGACCCCGACCTGCGTCCCGAGGGCCGTCAGGGGCCGCTGGTGCGCACGCTCGCCTCCTACCGGGCCTACTACGCGCGCTGGTCGTCGCCGTGGGAGTCGCAGGCGCTGCTGCGGGCCAGGTTCTCGGCCGGCGACGCGGAGCTGGGCGCGGAGTTCACGGCCATGGCGGACGAGCTGCGCTACCCGCAGGACGGGCTGCCCGACGACGCCGTACGCGAGATCCGGCGGCTCAAGGCCCGCATGGAGGCCGAGCGGCTGCCGCGCGGCGCCGACCCGGCCCTGCACACCAAGCTCGGGCCCGGCGGGCTGTCCGACGTGGAGTGGGTGGCCCAGCTCCTGCAGCTCCGGCACGCAGGAACGCTCCCGTCGCTGCGCACCACCCGCACCCTCGACGCGCTGCGCGCCGCCGTCGCCGAGGAGCTGCTCGCCCCCGCCGACGAGGCCGTGCTGGCCGAGGCGTGGCGGTTCGTCTCCCGCGTACGCGACGCGCTCATGCTGGTGAAGGGCCGCCCCGGCGACAGCGTGCCGCGCGACGCGGGCGAGCGCCGGCTCATCGCCCAGACCCTCGGCTATCCGCCCGACGGCTCGGAGGACTTCCTCGACGACTACCGGCGGGTCACCCGCCGCGCCCGGCAGGTGGTGGAACGGGTCTTCTACGGGGGTTGATGGCCGCCGCTCCACGGGTGTATCAAGGCGCGATGTTATCCGTCTACGTGGACCTCGCCCTCGGCCTGGCCGTGACGTTCCTGCTGCTGTCGCTGCTGGTGAGCGGCCTCAACGAGGCGGTCGTGCGGCTTCTTTCCATCCGCAGCAAGTTCCTGTGGGCCTACCTCAGGGACACGATGGACGGGGCCGGCGCGGCCGGGTCCTGGCTGCCCGCCCGGGTCAGGGACGTCTTCACCCGGCTGCCGTTCCTGCACGACCCACGGCCCCGCTACAGCGACCTGCCCGCCCCGACCGAGGCCGGCGCGGTGCCCGACCCCCGGGCCAAGACCGACGACTCCATGATCAAGCTGCTCTACGAGCGGGTACGCGAGATCGACCACGCCAAGCGCGGGCGCACCAGCATCGCCGACATCCCGCCCGGCCGCTTCTCGGTCGCGCTCATGGAGCTGGCGACGAGCGAGGACGGCGACGTGGAGCGCTTCCTCGCCAAGCTCAAGGCCGCCGGCAGCCCCCTGTACGGCCACCTGAAGGGCGTCTGGGAGACCGCCCAGCGCGACCTCGACCGCTTCCGCCAGGGCGTCGAGACCTGGTTCGACGGCGAGATGCAGCGGCTGTCGCTGCTCTACAAGCGCTACGTCAAGTGGGTGCTCGCCGCGCTGAGCCTGCTGGTGACGCTGGGGTTCACCATGGACGGGCTGGAGTACGCCAAGACGCTGCTGCGCGACAACGCCTTCCGCGCCTCGGTGACGGCCGTGTCCGAGGCAGGGCCCGACGCGTACAACGAGCTGAAGGCCCGCTGCACCGGCGCGGACCCCGTGCACTGCGTCACCGAGACGATGAGCCAGCCCGCACTGGTGCGGATGCTCGGCCAGGCCCTGGTGAGCGTGTCGATCCCGGAGGAGGGCGACCCGAGCGTCGACTGGAACGGCTCCACCTGGTGGGACCGCCTGCTCACGCCCAGCCACTGGCCCGGTTTCCTGCTGACGTACGTGGCGCTGCTGTTCGGGGCGCCGTTCTGGTGGGACGTCCTGCGCCGCCTGACGGGGATCCGGTCGCGGCGCTGACGCCTTAGTGTTGATCGGATGGAGACAGAACGGCTGATCATGCGCAGATGGCGCGAAGAGGACCGCGAGCCCTTCGCGGCCATGAACGCCGACCCCGAGGTCATGGAGCACTTCCCCGCGCCGCTCACGCGCGAGCAGAGCGACGCCATGGTGGACCGCATCGAGCGGCACTTCGACGAGCGCGGCTACGGCCTGTGGGCGCTGGAGGTCATCGGCACGGGCGAGTTCATCGGCTTCACCGGGCTGGCCTGGCAGACGTTCGACGCGCCCTTCCTGCCCGCCGCCGAGATCGGCTGGCGGCTGGCCCGCCCGGCCTGGGGCCACGGCTACGCCATCGAGGCCGCCAGGCGGGTGGTCACGTACGCGTTCGAGGAGGCCGGCCTGCGGGACATCATCTCCATGACGGCCGCCACCAACCTGCGTTCGCAGGCCGTCATGCGGCGCCTCGGCATGACCAGGGACCCGGCCGAGGACTTCGACTTCCCGTCCGTGCCGGAGGGCAGCCCCCTGCGCCGGAGCGTCCTCTACCGGCTCAGGGCCGGCAACCCCTGAAGATGATCTCCAGCGTGCGGTCCTGCAGCTCCGGCGTCCAGCCGGCCAGCAGGGCCGCCTGCGAGGCGGCGGCCAGCAGGGCTCTCACCTCCTCCAGCCGTACGTCCTCGCGGACCGCGCCGGCCTCCTGAGCGCGGCGCAGCAGCGTCCCCAGGGGCTCGTCCAGCGCCCGCAGCGCGCCGCCGAGCCGCAGGTCCGCCCCGCCGCCGGTGAGCAGCTCTGCCACCGTCCTGCGGGCCGCCGCCGCCTCCACGACACGCGTGAAGAACGCGAACAGCGCCGTCTTCGGATCGCCGCTCCCGGCCAGCTCGCCGGCCTCGGACACCAGCCGGGCGAGCAGCGCCTTGAAGATGGCGGCGAGCAGGTCGTCCTTGGTCGGGAAGTGCCGGAACACGGTGCCGATCGCCACCCCGGCGCGGGCCGCCACCTCCTCGGTGGACGCCGACGCGCCGCGCTCGGCGAAGACCTCCTCGGCGGCGGCCAGGATGCGCTCGCGGTTGCGCCGGGCGTCGGCACGCAACTGGGCCACCGGCGTCCTCCCTCTCTTCCGTTGACAAGCTGAGTGGGCACTCATTATGTTCGCTGAACGTGAGTGCGTACTCATCTTAAATCCCGAGGAGGGCGTCATGAGCGCACGAGAGGTGTTCGACCGGCTGCGGGGCTACCTGAGCGGCGAGCACGACGACGAGGAGGTCTGGGCCGAGGACGTCGTCGTGGAGACCCCGTTCGCCGCCCCCGGACGGGCCCGCAGGTTCGAAGGGCGGGCCGCGTTCCTCGACCGGGCCCGCCAGGAACGCGCCGCGCTGCCCTTCCGGCTGGAGATGAGCGAGGTCACCGTGCACGACACCGCCGACCCCGACGTCGTCATCGTCGAGTACGAGCTCGGCGCCACCCTCCCCGGGACCGGTGAGCGGCGCTCGGCCCCCTTCGTCGGCGTGCTCAGGGCGCGGGACGGGCAGGTCGCGCACTGGAGGGAATACCAGGACACGCTCCGGGTCGCCGCCGCCACCGGCCACCTCCCGCACCTCCTGGCCGCCCTCGGGCAGGAGGCCACCGTCTAGCGCACGTCACGCGGACCAGACTGCGGCCCGGCTACGGCCCACGCCCGCCGGACCGGAGTATCGTTAGCGGTTGTGCGTTTCCAGCATTCCGCGGCCCTGTGGCGCGACTTTCCCGAGCTGGTGCCCGGCGTCCTCGCCGCGCGCGGCCTGCACGCCGGCGTCTCCGTGGACGACCGGCTGGTCCCGTACGCCGAGACCGCCGCCAAGCGCCTGGCCACCGCCACCGAGAGCGAGCTCCCGGAGATCCAGGCGTGGCGGCGGGCGTTCACCCGGATGGGGCTCAAGCCCACCCAGTACAGATGCGCCTCGGAGTCGCTGCTGCGCCGCTTCCGCAAGGAAGGCGCCCTGCCCCGCCTGCATCCCCTCATCGACCTGTGCAACGCGGTGTCCATCGCCTACGCGATCCCGGTCGCCGTCTTCGACCTCTCCCGCGTCGCGGGCGACCTGGAGGTCAGGTACGCGACCGGCGAGGAGACCTACCTCACCTTCTCCGGCGACGACGAGCACCCGGCGCCCGGCGAGGTCGTCTTCGCCGACGCCGAGGGCCGCGCCCACGCGCGCCGATGGACGAACCGGCAGAGCGGGCTGTCCGCCGTACGCCCGGACACCGCCGACGTCCTCATCGTCGCCGAGGCCCTGCACGAGACGGCCCGCGCCGACGTCGAGTCCCTGATGGGCACGCTCGCGACCGAGCTGACCACCCTCTGGCCCGCCACCTCCCCGCACCCGGCGATCCTCACCCCGTCCGCCCCCCGCTTCGACACCGCCGTCTGACGGGATCAGCAGTACTCATCGGTCACCCGCCGCCGGAACTCCTCCTCCGTCAGCACCTCCCCGTCGAGATCGCTCACCCGGCCGTCGCCGACGACCTCGCCCACAAGGAACCCGCGCCCGGCCGTGGAGCCACTCGACAGCTTCACGCTGACGCTGACGTGCGGCGGCACCGCCTCCCGCAGCGGCGTCTCCTGACGGCCGAACCCGCTCGCGTCCCCGAGAATGATCGTCCCGTACCGCTCCGCCGTCCGTACGGGCAGGGAGGCCCGCCACACCAGGCGCCAGGTCTGGTGCTCCTGCACCTCGACGGCGGAGACCACCTCGCCGTCGCACAGAGGCACCACGATCTTGAGATGCCCGCCGTCCGTACGCCCCATGGCGACCGGCCGAGGTAAAGGATCGCCGAGGACGGGCACCATGCACCCCGCCACCGTCACCGCCACCAACCCGAGGCAGAGGGCGTACCCCCGCCGGACGCGCTCGCCCATTGATGCTCCGTCCGTCCAGATGGTCATGATCCTTTGGACGACGAACGAGCGCCTTTGGTTGGACCGGCCGGGCGGTTCCCTAGGCGGTCGGTGGCCGGCGGAGGAACGCCATCGGGACGCAGGGCAAGGTGGTGAAGACCATCAGCGCGAAGAAGGGCAAGGCGTCGATCCGGATGTTCATCTGCGGCTGGAAGGTGCTCATGTACCACTCGTCCAGCGCCGCCAGGAACCAGGCTGCCGCCGGCAACAGGAGAAGCTCCCCCCTCCGCCGCCGACGCCACAGAACCCAGGACAAGGCGAGAAGGACGACCACGCCCACCGTCAGGGGCACGGTCTGGTAGAGCATCCCGATCAGCTCGTACATGCGGGTCTCTCGGTCGAGGGGGTGCGCCGTCGTGCCATGCGAAAAGCTCGCAGCAAGATACATGATCTTCCTGCGAGCTTTCGACTTACCGCGCGGTGACCGCTATGCGGCTATACGTCGTAGTAGAGCTCGAACTCGTGCGGGTGCGGGCGGAGGCGGATCGGGTCGACCTCGTTCTCCCGCTTGTAGGACAGCCACGTCTCGATCAGGTCCGGCGTGAAGACGCCGCCTTCGAGCAGGTAGTCGTGGTCCTCCTCCAGCGCGTTGAGCACCTCGCTGAGCGAGCCGGGCACCTGCGGGATGTTGCGGGCCTCCTCGGGCGGGAGCTCGTAGAGGTCCTTGTCGACCGGCTCCGGCGGCTCGATCTTGTTGCGGATGCCGTCGATGCCGGCCATGAGCATCGCCGCGAAGGCGAAGTAGGGGTTGCACGACGGGTCGGGCACCCGGAACTCGATGCGCTTGGCCTTCGGGTTGGAGCCCGTGATCGGGATGCGGACGCAGGCCGACCGGTTGCGCTGCGAGTAGACCAGGTTGACCGGCGCCTCGTAGCCCGGCACCAGACGGTGGTAGGAGTTGACCGTCGGGTTGGTGAAAGCCAGCAGCGACGCGGCGTGCTTGAGCAGGCCGCCGATGTAGTAGCGGGCCGTGTCGGACAGGCCCGCGTAGCCGACCTCGTCGTAGAAGAGCGGCGAGCCGTCCTTCCACAGCGACTGGTGGCAGTGCATGCCGGAGCCGTTGTCCCCGAAGATCGGCTTGGGCATGAACGTGACCGTGTGGCCGAACTCCATCGCCGTGCTCTTGATGATGTACTTGTAGAGCATCAGGTTGTCGGCGGTCTTGAGCAGCGTCCCGAACTTGAAGTCGATCTCCGCCTGGCCGGCGGTGCCCACCTCGTGGTGCTGCATCTCGACGTCGATGCCGCACTCGATGAGGTTGCGGACCATCTCCGAACGCAGGTCGGTGAAGTGGTCCATCGGCGGCACCGGGAAGTAGCCGCCCTTGTAGCGCGGCTTGTAGCCGAGGTTGCCGCCCTCGGTGGCCTTGCCGGTGTTCCAGGCGCCCTCGATGGAGTCGATGTAGTAGTAGCCGGCGTTCTGCCGGGTCTCGAACCGGACGTCGTCGAAGATGTAGAACTCGGCCTCCGGGCCGAAGTAGACCGTGTCGGCGATGCCGGTGCCCTTGAGGTATTCCTCCGCCTTGCGGGCGACGTTGCGCGGGTCGCGGCTGTAGGCCTCGCCGGTCAGCGGGTCGTGCACGAAGAAGTTGATGTTGAGCGTCTTGTGCTGCCGGAACGGATCCACGACGGCGCTGGTCGGGTCGGGCAGCAGGAGCATGTCCGACTCGTGGATCTGCTGGAAACCACGGATCGACGAACCGTCGAACATGAGCCCGTCAGTGAAGACGCTCGCACCGAAGTTCTCTACCGGGAAGGTGAAGTGGTGCGTCGTCCCCGGCAGGTCGGTGAACCTGACATCGACGAACTGCACCCCTTCGTCACTGATGAACTTCAGGACGTCGTCGGCGGAGTTGAACACTCTCGAACCTCCCTGGGGACTGACCATCATTGCGACGCTAGGGCTAAGGCGTTTCCGCATGGTGTCCCGATTGTTTCGCACATGTTACGCAGCGTCAGGTGCGCTTGCTCCTCCGGCAAGTCCCGTGCTTGCGGGGCTCGTCGAGGTCGTAGGGGTCGAGGATCGGGCTGGTGCCCTTGCTGTCCGTGCCGGGCGTGTCGTCGTAGACCGGATGGATGTAGCCGTCGTCGAAGCCGCAGCGGGCGGGCGTGGCACTGGCGCTCCAGCTCCTGGGCGCGACGACCAGCCGCCCGCCGTCGCGGTACATGAGCACGCTCCCGGTCGGGTGGGTGGCGAGCCTGATCGTCGTGTCGGGCCGGCCGGGGCGGCGCACCGCGTAGATGATCAGGTGGTTGAGCTTCGCCTCCACGCCGCGCCTGCCGTCCCGCCGGAACGCGCCGAGCGTGATCCGCCCCTTCACCTTGATCACCTCGGTGGCGAGCTCGGAGGTGCCCTTGGCGAGGCTGGTCACGTACACCCGGGTCGTGCGGCGGTCGTCCAGGCCGTCCTCGAACCGGCGGCGCTGCCGCGGCTCCAGCAGCTTGGCGAAGGCGTCAGGCGCGCCTCCCAGCAGCGTCTTCTCGTCGAGGTACGCCGCCGCCAGCAGCTCGCGCGTCCGCTTCAGCCCCTTGGCCACGTCCTTCTCGGAGAGCCCGCCCATGGCCTTGGCCTCGGGCAGCACGAAGCCTTTGACGCCCTCGGCGTAGTGCTCGGCGGGCGAGCCCGCGAACGGGTCACGCGAGGGGTCCGGGGTGGCGGCCGTCTCCTCGATCTCTCCGGTGGCCTCTCCGCTCGCGGTGGGCGGGCTGGTGGCGGTCCCCTCGTACGCGGTGTCGCCGAGCATCAGCAGGTTGGGCCGGTACGTCACGATCAGCCCCGCGGCCGCGACCACCGCCGACAGGACCAGCAGCGCCCGCCCCCACCGCCGTGGCCGCGAGGGGGGACCGAAGCTCTCAGAGCCGGATAAGCGGGCACGGCGGCCCCGCTCCTGGCGCGGTGGGCGGCGGCTCCTGGCCTCCTTGGCGGCCCTGGTCGCCTCGGCGCGCATGCGGCGCCGCTCGTCGTCGTCGATCTGCCCGACCAGCTCGTTGAAGCGCTGGTCGAGATCATCCCCGTGTGGCATGAGCTACATCGTGGCGGGTCCACGACGCGGTTGGGTCACGACGCCGACCGGCCACGGGGGCGGATACCTTTGATGGCATGAGCAGCAAGCAGCCCCGGTGGACGCAGACGTGGCTCGGCGGGGTCAGGTCCGCCGGCATCGACCTCGGATATCCGGGGGAGCGCCTGGGGCTGCCCCAGGAGGGCAGCGGCTCGGTCACCGGCTGGGGCCGCCGCATCGTGGCGCTGGTCATCGACTGGATGATCTGCACGTGGGTGGTCGTGCAACTGCTGCTGCGGACGAACCCGGCGGAGTCGCCGTGGGCGCCGGTGGCGGTGTTCGCCGTCCAGTATCTGCTGCTCGTCGCGTTCATGGGGCAGACGTTCGGGCACCGGCTCATGGGCATCAGGGTCGCCGCCATGGACGGCGGCAGCCCCCGCCTGCTGCCCGTGCTGGTGCGGACCGTGCTGCTCTGCCTGGCCGTGCCCGCGCTGATCTGGGACCGCGACCACCGCGGCCTGCACGACCGCGTGTCCAACACCATGGTCGTGCGCATGTGACGCCCGCGCAGTGGGTCAGGGGCGGGCGCAGCTGAAGATGGCCGTGCCCGGCAGGTGCCGGCCGCGCAGCGGGCTCCAGCCGCCCCACACACGATCGTGGCCCTCGGGCCACTCCGGCTCCAGCAGCCCGGTGATCGTCAGTCCCGAGGCCACCAGCAGGCCCACCCAGTCGCCCAGCGTGCGGTGGTGCTCGACGTAGGTGGGCGTGCCGTGCTCGTCCCGCTCGACGTAGGGGGAGCGGTCGAAGTAGGAGCGGTCGGACGTCAGCCCGCGCGGCCCCGGATCGTCGGGGAACGCCCACCGCACCGGATGGCTCACCGAGAACACGAACCGCCCGCCCGGCCGCAGCACCCTGCGCACCTCGCGCAGGACGGCGCCCGCGTCGGCCACGAACGGCAGCGCCCCGAACGCCGAGCACGCCACGTCGAAGGACGCGCCGGCGAACGGCATCGCCTCGGCGTCGGCCTGCACCGCCGGGACCCGCAGCCCCGTGTCGAGGTCGATGCGCCGGGCGTGCTGGAGCTGCCGGTGCGAGACGTCGAACGCGGCCACCTCGGCGCCCTGGGCGGCCAGCCAGCGCGCGCACTGGGCGGCGCCGCAGCCGATCTCCAGGACGCGCCGCCCGCGCACCTCGCCCAGCAGCCCTGCCTCGGCCTCGTCGAGCCCCTCAGGACACCACACGAACCCGGAGTCGCGCAGGAACTCGCCGTGCTCGACCTGGTAGTCGTCGGCGTTGCCGTCCCACCACCAGCGGTTGGCCCGCGAAGAGGGGGACAGCACTAGCGCATCTTGGGGCCGCGCGGCATGCGGGCGCCCTTGGGCATCGGACCCTTCGGCAGGGGCATGTTGCGCGGCAGCGAGCGCAGGCGGTCCTTCACCTCGTTGACGGCCGGCTTCTTCAGGTTGCGCGGCAGCTTCATCAGGTGGCGCTGCAGCTTGCCGAGCGGCACCTGACCCTCGCCGTCACCGCACTGCACGTCGTAGATCTCGATGCCGAGCACCACCCGCGCGACCCGCTTCTTCTCGGCCGCGAGCATCTTCGCCACCCGGTTGCCGGGGCCCTCCGACACCAGCACCACGCCGGGATAGCCGACCACGAGGTGCACGAGGTCCTGGTCGCGGTTGACCGCGATGGCGGGGGTGACCTGCCAGTTGCCCCGCATGCCCTGCAGCACGGCCGCGGCGGCGCCGGTCTGGCCGTGCAGGATCGAGTATTGGGCCTTCTGGGCGAGCTGCCCGAACACCACCAGGCCGACCGTGACCGCGGCCAGCACGCCGATGAACAGCGAATACCACAGATAGTCCGTGACCAGGCCGATCACGACGATCACGGCAAGCGTGCCCACCGCGGAGAGGAAGACAATCGGCATCCCCTTGGGGTTGGCCTGCTTGATGATCTGCGCGATCATGCGGAGCTGCTTGATGCGCCCCGGCTTCTCTTGGTCCTCGGACTTTGCCATGCTCTGAAGGATACAAACCAACTGGTGGACTATGGAAAACGCGCCCGCCGATTTCGCGCTGAGCTACATCCGCACCGTGATCGACAGGCGCGGATCGGCGACACTGCGTCCCGCCGTGACGACGTGCTCGCCCCCGGCCGTGCGCCAGCCGCCGTCCCACACCTGGAAGGCCCGCTCGTCGAGGAACACGGTGGACAGCACGGTCTGGCCCGGCCCGGCCTCGACCACGTCGAAACCGGCCAGCCGGACGTCCCCGGGCTCCTCGGACAGGTGGGCGTAGAGCTGCACGACCTCGCGGCCCGGCCGGTCGCCGGTGTTGGTGACCGCCACGGTCACCGTCATCGCCCCGGGCGCGCCCTCGGCGGCGATCTGGTCGTACGACCACGTGGTGTACCCCAGCCCGTGCCCGAACCAGAACGCCGGCTCGGCCCCGGCCTCCCGCCAGGCGCGGTAGCCGATGCGCGGCCCCTCGTCGTAGGCCACGACCCCGTCCACCGGCGTCACGGCGGACACCGGCGCGTCGGCGAGGCGGCGCGGCCAGGTCGTCGGCAGCCGCCCGCCCGGCTCGGCGTCCCCGAACAGCACCTCGGCGAGCGCCGTGCCCGCCTCCTGGCCGGGGAACCAGGTGAGCAGCACCGCAGCCGCCTCCTCCGCCCACGGCATCTCGACCGGCGAGCCCGCGTTGACCACGACCACCGTGCGCGGGTTGGCGGCGATCACCGCGCGGATCAGCTCGTCCTGGCGGCCGGGCAGCGCGAGCCCCGTACGGTCGAAGCCCTCGCTCTCCACCTCCGGCGTGGTCCCCGCCACCACCACGGCCACGTCGCAGGCGGCGGCCACGCGCACGGCCTCGGCCAGCAGCTCGTCCGCGCCGGGACCGGGGGCGGCGTGGCCCAGCGTGAACGCCACGAACACGAGGCCGCCGATCGTCCCGGCCGGGGAGGTCAGGGTCACCTCGTAGGGCCGCCCCGCCGTCATCGGCACGCCCACCCGCCGCTCGGGCGGCGACAGGAACGCCGTCGCGGGATCGCCGACGACCTCGACGGTCTCGTCGAGCACGGTCTCACCGTCCACGGTCATCGTGAACGCGCCCACGCCCGCGACCGAGAGCCGGTGCTCACCGGAAATGTCCGGCGTGTACGTCGTCACCAGCCGGACCGCGCGCAGCCGTCCGCCGTCCACGTCGGGCGGGAGCTGCCCGATCCAGCGGGCCTCGGCCGTGGGCAGCGGGTGCTCGGCCAGCACGGCCCCGTCGCCGTCCAGGAACAGCGCCCGCGCGGGGGAGGGGATCGGCGCCAGCCGGAGGCGCGGGTCGGCGCCGACGGCGTGGCGCACCTCGGCGCGGGCGCGCAGGCCCGCCAGCGGGGAGACCACCCGGTCGGGGTAGACCTGGGCGCTGCCGCCGCCCATGATCCGCGCCTCGCCGGCGGCGGCGCCGATGACGGCGAGCGTCGGCGTGCCGCGCAGCGGCAGCAGGCCGTCGTTGGTCAGCAACGTGAACCCGCGCGCCGCCACCTCCCTGGCCAGCGCCACCCCGTCGATGTCCGCGGAGTCCGTGGCGGCGGCCGGGGGCTCGGAAGGACGGAGGGCGCCGACGCGGTGGGCGAGGCGGAGGACGCGCCGCACCCGGTCGTCGATCGCCGCCTCCGGCACCCGCCCCGCGCGTACCGCCTCCTCCAGCGTCTCGCCCCACGGCCCGTACGGCCCCGGCATGGCCACGTCGGTGCCGCCCAGCGCGGCGGCCTCGGTGGAGCGCACCGCCGTCCAGTCCGACACCACGAACCCGTCGAACCCCCACTCGCCCTTCAGCACCCCCAGCACCAGCTCGGCGTGCTCGGTCATGGTGGTGCCGTTGACCCCGTTGTACGCGGTCATGAGCCCCCACGCCCCGGCCCGCACCACCCGCTCGAACGGCCGCAGGTACACCTCGCGCAGCGCCTTCTCCCCGACCCGCACGTCGGCCGTGAACCGGTCGGTCTCGAAGTCGTTGGCCACGAAGTGCTTGGGCGTGGTCGCCACCCCGCCCTCCTGCACACCCTCGACGTACGCCGCCCCGATCTCGCCCGTCAGGTACGGGTCCTCGGAGTAGCACTCGAAGTGCCGGCCACCGAGCGGCGAACGGTGCAGGTTGAGCGTGGGCGCGAGCAGCACGTGCACGCCCTTGCGCCGGGCCTCCTGGGCGAGCAGCCGCCCGGCCCGCCGCACCAGGTCGAGGTCCCAGGTGGCGGCGAGCGCGGTGGGGCTGGGCAGCGCGATCGACGGGTCGCCCGGGCTCCAGCGCTCGCCGCGGACGCCGATGGGGCCGTCGCTCATGACGAGCCGGTCGAGGCCGATCTCGGGGATCGGGGGGAGCGACCACATGTCGGCTCCGGTGAGCAGGCGTACCTTGGCGGCGAGGTCGAGCCGGGCGATGAGCGCGTCGAAGTCCACGCCGCCAGTGTCCACCAGAAAACCGACCACTTACTAGGTTTGCTACCTCGCTGTTACAGAACCGCTCATCCGCGGACGAAGAACTCCAGCAGCTCCGGCGCCAGCGCCTCCACCGTCACCGCGTGCGTCTGCTCCTCCAGCACCCGGTGAACGGCCCCCGGCAGCGCCGCGGCCACGGCCGCGCCCGCCCGGCGCATCCAGGCCGGGCTGTCCTCGCCGTTGAGCACGAGCGCCGGCCGGTCGATCCCGGCCAGCCGCGCGGCCGGCAGCGCGTTGCCAGGCCCCATGACGGCCGCCTCGTACGCCAGCGTGTGCGCCGTGGCCTCGGCCGCCGCCCAGAACGGCTCCGCCCGCATCCCGGCCACGGCCTCGGCGGGCACCTCGGCCGCCTCCACCATGAACCGCTCAACGACCGTGTCCCGCCGCCCGGCCGCGACCAGCGCGGCGAGCTGCTCGGCGAAGTCGTCAGGCAGCGGCGGCGCGGAGTCGTCCACGTGGTAGGGCGGCTCCCACAGCGCGAGCTCGGTCACGCCGGGCAGCCGCGTGGCCGCCTCCAGGGCCAGCGCCGCCCCCGACGACCCGCCGAACACCTTGGCGCTCCCACCGGCCGCCGCGATCACCGCGGCGAGGTCCTCGACCTCCCGTTCGACCGCGTACGGGGCGATGTCCCCGCTGCCGCCCCGCCCCCTCCGGTCGTAGCTGAACACCGTGAACCACGGCGCCAGGGCCTCGGCCAGGCCCGCCATGGTCGGGTGCGCGCGCTCCATCATGGCCCCGGCCACCAGCACCACCGCCGGACCCGAGCCGTAGCGGTCGTAGGCGATGGGCGTGCCGTCCGCGGAGACGGCCGTGCCGCTCAGGACGCCGGCTGCACCAAGCACAGCGCCTCCCAGTGGTGGCCGTCGAGGTCGGCGAAACCGCGCTGGTAGCGCACGCCGTCCTCCTGCTTGACGCCCGCCGGGGTCGCGCCCGCGGCCAGCGCCCCGTCCACCAGGGCGTCCACCTGCTCGGGGTTCTCCATGCCGAGCACGAGGATCGCCTCGGTGGCCTTGTCCGCGTCGGAGATCTCCTTGGCGACGTACGAGGAGAACACCGGCTCGGTCAGCAGCATCACCTGCGTCTCCTGGTTGATGATCACCGACGCCATGCCCTCGGCCATGCCGAAGAGGGTGAAACCGAGGCCGGTGAAGAACTCCTTCGACCGGTCCAGGTCCTTGACGGGCAGGTTCACGAAGAGCTGCATTTCCGGATCCTTATCTTCTGCCGTGTCTGCTTGACACGACCGATTCTGCCGGGACCCTGAGCGCCGGTCTTGTGTTCGCGTGCCCGGCCGGTTGACGTTCAGCGCACTTCCGAGGCGCGGCGGTACTCCGCCGGCGACATCCCGTACGCGCGCCGGAACAGCCGGCTGAAGTGCGCCGCGTCCGGCAGCCCGTAGCGGGCGGCGATCGCGCTCACCGGCTCCGTGCCGCCCCTGGCCAGCTCCGCGCGGCAGCGCTCCAGCCGCCGCTGCCGGATCCAGGCGGCGACCGTCGTCTGCTCGGGCTCGAACAGCCGGTGCAGGTAGCGGAGCGAGATGTGGCAGGCGGCGGCGATCGTGGCCGGGTCGAGCTCGGCGTCGCCGAGATGCTCCTCGATGAAGGCGTGCACGCGCAGCAGGAGAGTGCGCTGCCGGGAGTCCTCGGGCAGCGCCCGGGTCAGCTCCAGCCGCTCGGCGACCGCGGCGCCGACCAGGTCCATCACCACGGCCGACAGCCGCGCGGCGCTGGCCGGCGTGTAGGTGGCGTGGTCGGCGGCCACCCGCCGCAGCAGCGGCACGGCCAGCGCGCCCGCGCCCGACTCCGTGCCGATCGGGGCCGCGGCCAGCTCGGCGACGGCGTCGACGGGCAGGGCGAGCAGCTCGCGCGGCAAGCTGAACACCGCGAGGCGCACCGCGCTGTCGTAGGCCAGCTCGTAGGGCCGGGTGAAGTCGTAGATGGCGAACTCGCCGCGGCTGAGCTGGGTGGCCCGGTCGGCCTGCGCCAGCCGCGGGCTGCCGGACAGCGCCAGCACCACCCGGTAGATCTCCGGGTTGCCCTGGCCGATCTGGCCGGCCGTGCGGTGCACGCTGTGCGGCGTCGAGGTGCGTACGGTGCCCACCCCCACCGGGCCGAGCCGGCCGAGCTCGATCTCGCCCCGCAGCGGGGCGTCGGGATCGATGCGCAGGTCGAGCGGGCCGAGCGTGTCGCACACGACGCTCCGCCACACCTCGTGGCGGCGCGCGGCAGGTAACTCGCTGGTGCGGACCAGCACCCCCATGAATGATCACCCCGTCGTCGGTGGTGCCGCCATGGTAGACGAGACGGCAGACGAGGGCGGGGCCCGGAGCCGCGCTCCGAGCCCCGCCCCGGCCGTCTCAGGCGCTCTGACGCGCCGCGATGGCCTGCTGGTAGAGCCTGCCCGCCCGGTAGGACGAGCGGACCAGCGGCCCGGACAGCACCCCGGCGAAGCCGATCGCCTCGGCCTCGGCCTGCAGCTCGACGAACTCCTCCGGCTTGACCCAGCGCTCCACCGGGTGGTGACGCGGCGTCGGCCGGAGGTATTGGGTGATCGTCAGCAGGTCGGTGCCGGCCGCGTGCAGGTCGCGCATGGCCTCGACGATCTCCTCGCGGGTCTCGCCCATGCCGAGGATGAGGTTGGACTTGGTGACCAGCCCGGCCTCGCGGGCCATCGTGATCACCTTGAGCGAGCGCTCGTAGCGGAAGGCGGGACGGATGCGCTTGAAGATGCGCGGCACCGTCTCGACGTTGTGGGCGAACACCTCGGGCTTGCTGGAGAAGACCTCCTCCAGCTGGTCGCGGTCGCCGTTGAAGTCGGGGACCAGCAGCTCGACGCCGCAGCCGGGCAGCAGCGCGTGGATCTGACGGGCGGTCTCGGCGTAGAGCCAGGCGCCGCCGTCGGGCAGGTCGTCGCGGGCGACGCCGGTCACGGTCGCGTACTTCAGGCCCATCTGCTGGACGGACTCGGCGACCCTGCGCGGCTCGTCGCGGTCGTACTCCTTCGGCTTGCCCGTGTCGATCTGGCAGAAGTCGCACCGGCGCGTGCACTGGTCGCCGCCGATGAGGAACGTCGCCTCGCGGTCTTCCCAGCACTCGTAGATATTGGGACAGCCCGCCTCTTCACAGACCGTGTGCAGGCCCTCGCGGCGCACGAGCGATTTCAGCTCGGTGTATTCGGGGCCCGTCTTCAGCTTGGTCTTGATCCACGGGGGCTTGCGCTCGATAGGGGTCTCGGCGTTGCGCACCTCCAGGCGGAGGAGCTTTCGGCCTTCAGGAGCAACGGTCACGTCCCCAGCTTACGTCCGTGTCCGGGCTCACCCGGCCGCGGGTCAGGAGATGAGGCCGAAGCCGCGGATCGCCCGCGCGTAATGGGCGCGCAGCTCCTCGTCGATCCGGCCGGAGGCGGCGCCGCCGAGCAGTTCGCCGTCGGGCGCGGAGGTGAGCACGCCGTCCTCGGTGAGCAGGAATCGGGTCAGCGCGCCCTCCCTGATCGCGGCCACGCTCTCGCCGCGCAGCGCCGCCGCCTGGATCGGCGCCAGGTAGCCGTGGCCGGCGGCCAGCTCCTCCAGCTCGGCCAGCTCCTCGGGCGAGGCCGCGCGCAGGGCCAGCTCCCGCTGCCTCCGCCGGGCCGCCGCCTCGCTCGCGGGGGCCAGCCGCGCCAGCGCGTACCTGGCGAGCAGCACCGGGCCGCCGAGCACCCGGCCGAGCAGGCGGCCGAAGAAGCCCGCCACCTCGTACGCGGTGCCCGGCTGGTCGGCGATCCCCAGCGACGAGGCGGTGATCTTCGTCTGGGCCTCCTCCCGCACGCGCAGCGGGGCGGCCTCCATGAGCGCGTCACGCCAGGCGTCCAGCGTCTCCATCGCCCCGCCGACCACCAGCTCCTCGCGGGTCGGCACCCGCGCGTACGCGAGCGCCAGCAGCGTCACCCGCTGCCGGGCGGGCAGAGCCAGCCACAGCGGCAGCCCGATCACCAGCACCGGGCGGCGGAGCGGGCCCACGCGGCCGTACCAGGTGTCGGTCGCGAGGTCGCGCACCGCCACCTCGCGCGGCCGGGGCACGCGGATCCGGTCGGCGACCCGGTCGGCCAGCGCGTACAGCTCGGGCGCCGCCGCGCGCTCCAGCACCTCGGCGTCGCCCGCCATGGCCCGCAGACGTGGACGCAGTACCCAGGCCACGGCCAGGCTCAGCCCGCCGAGCAGCCAGGCGAGCGGCGAGGTGACGTGGGCGGCGATGGCCCACCCGCCGAGCGCGGCGAAGCTCAGCGTCATCAGGTGCACCAGCAGCGCGAGGACGAGAGCGATGAGGCGCTTCACACGGGTGATGGTAAATCTGGAAACGTCATCGTTCGGCCGGTGCTCGGCTGCGATTCGGTCACCGTCGGAGCAGGTCCTCCTCGTGCAGCTCGAAGCCCTCCTTGCCGAGCGCCTCGGCCAGCCGCTTCTCCGCGATCGGCATGACCTCCTCGGCCACGATGCGGCGGCCGGTCTCGGCCGACAGCGAGGAGACGCCCACGTCGGGCAGCCCGCACGGCGCGATGCGGTTGAACCAGCGGGGGTCGTTGGCGCAGTTGAGCGCGAAGCCGTGCATGCTGACGCCGCGGGCGACCCGGATGCCGACCGCGCCGAGCTGCCGGTCGGGCAGCCCCAGCGCGGGGTCGCCGATCGCCCACACCCCGGCCCGGCCGGTCACCCGGCGGGCCGAGACGCCGAAGTCGGCGCACACCTGGATCATCGTCTCCTCCAGGCGGCAGATGTAGGCCACCACGTCGGTGACGCCGACGATCGGGTAGGCCACGAGCTGCCCCGGGCCGTGCCAGGTGAGCCGGCCGCCCCGGTCGACGTCGACGACCGGGGTGCCGTCGGAGGGACGCTCGGCGGGCGCGGTGCGCTTGCCCGCCGTGTAGACGGGCGCGTGCTCCAGGAACAGGACGGTGTCGGGCAGCTCGCCCGCCACCCGTTTGCCGTGCGCCCAGCGCTGGAGCGACCAGGCCTGCTCGTAGGGGACGTCGACGCCGAGTCGGACGATGGCCAGTGCGTGGGGATCGTCCCCGGGGATGGGGCGCATGAGCCTATTGTGCCGTTCCCTCACCCTTGAAGGAAATTCAGGGGGTCAGCATGCGCGGTTCGATCCGCAACTCCTTGACCCCGCCGGCCCCGTCGTGCTCCAGCTTGTAGGCGTAGCCGCCGGGCGCGACGCTCACCGCCTGGATGAACTCGGTGCCCACGTAGTGCAGGGCGACGCCCTCGTCGGCGGCGTAGCCGCCGGGCAGCTCGCCGCTCGCCACCGACTGCTGCAGCAGCGGGCGGCGCTGCGGGTCGGAGTCGTAGTGGACGCCGCAGGAGTAGGGGAGCAGACCCAGGCCGTCGGCCCACACGCGCAGCTCGGGGCCGAAGGAGTCGGTGTTGCCGCCCACGTGCCAGCACAGCGCGCCCGCGCTCTGCCCCGACAGGACCACCCCGGCCCGCCACGCCTCGGTCAGCGCCTCGTCCAGGCCGTGCAGCCGCCACAGCGCCATCAGGTTGGCCACGCTGCCGCCGCTCACATAGATCATGTCCTGTTCCAGCAACCAGGCTCTGGGATCGGGCACATTGGGCATCGGGAACACCGTCAGATGGCTCACCTCGACGTCCCAGCCGGCGAACGCGCCGTACATCTTCAAGATCCAGTCGGCGTCGTCGCCCACGGCGGTCGCCAGCAGTCCCAGCTTGGGGCGGTCCTGGCCGGTCAGGTCCAGGCCGTAGCGCAGCAGCCCGCTCGCCTCCACGAACGAGTAGCGCGGGCTCGGGCGGAACGAGCCGCCCCCGATCGCGAGGATGTGCGACTGGCCTGACCGTGTCATCTGGGACTCCCCACCTGCAGAGAAACGAACGGCCACTAGAGTACGGCGCTCAGCGCCGCGTCGAGTCGGGTATGAGCGAAGCGGTAGCCGCTGTCCGCCAGCCTGCCCGGCAGGACGCGGTGACTGGGCAGCAGCCCCGCGCGGGCGAACTCGCCGAGGCCGAGCGAGAGCGCGAACGCCGGCACCGGGATCGGCATGGCGCTCCTGCCGACCGCCTTCGCCAGCGTACGGGTGAACTCGGTGTTGGTGACGGGGGAGGGCGAGGTGAGGTTGACCGGCCCGCGCACCTCCCGCTCCCTGATCAGGTGCAGCACCGCCCCCACCCAGTCGGCCACGGTGATCCACGACCAGTACTGGCGGCCGGTGCCCAGCGGCGCCCCGAGGCCCATCCTGAACAGCGGCAGGACGCGGCTGAGCGCCCCGCCCCGCTTGCTCAGCACGAGCCCGCTGCGCAGCAGCACGGTGCGGACGCCGGCCTCCTCGGCCCGCACCGCCTCGCCCTCCCACCGCCCGCACAGGTCGGCCAGGAAACCGGCGCCTTTGCCGGCGCTCTCGTCGATCTCCCTGTCGCCGGTGTCGCCGTAGAAGTCGACCCCGGAGGCCGACAGCAGCACCTCGGGCGGGCTGGACAGCTCGCGCAGCGCGCCGACCAGCGTGCGGGTGCTGTCCACCCGGCTGGTGACCAGCTCCCGCTTGTAAGCCTCGCTCCAGCGCCGGTCGCCGATGGACGCGCCCGCGAGGTGCACGGCCGCCTCGGCGCCCTCCAGCGCGTCCAGGCCGGAGAGCCGCTCGCCCGGCCGCCAGGACACCTCTCCCGGACCGCGGGCCGGCCTGCGCACCAGGCGCACGACCTCACGCCCCTCGGCCCGCAGCGCCTCGGTCAGCGCCGTCCCCAGCAGCCCCGACGCCCCCGTCACGATGATCCCCATGACCTCACAGTACGCCCGCAGGCGCCGCTTCCCGCCGCTGGGACACGAACGGCCGGGCGCCCCCGAGGGGAACGCCCGGCCGTCCGGGTGGAGCCTTACGCGAGGCCGAGCTGCGCCTCGAAGCGGCCCTCCTCCAGACGACGCTTGATCGTCGTGAGGAAGCGGGCGGCGTCGGCGCCGTCGACCAGGCGGTGGTCGTAGGTCAGCGCGAGGTAGACCATCGAGCGCACCGCGATGACCTCGCCCTCCTGCGTGTCGAGCACGACGGGACGCTTGACGACCGCGCCCGTGCCGAGCATGCCGACCTGCGGCTGGTTGAGGATCGGGGTGTCGAACAGCGCGCCGCGGCTGCCGGTGTTGGTCAGCGTGAACGTGCCGCCGGTGATCTCGTCGGGCGTCACCTGGTTGTTGCGGGTGCGCTCGGCGAGGTCGGTGATCTTACGGGCCAGGCCGGCCAGGTTGAGGTCGCCGGCGTTCTTGATGACCGCGGCGAGCAGGCCGCGCTCGGTGTCGACCGCCATGCCGAGGTTCTCGACGTCGAAGTAGGTGACCTCGTTGGTCTCGTTGTTGATCGTGGCGTTGAGCTTGGGGTGCTGCTTGAGCGCCTCGATCGTGGCCATCGCGAAGAACGGGGTGAAGGTCAGCTTCGCGCCCTCGCGGCGGAAGAAGTCGTCCTTCGCCCGCGCCCGCAGCTGCGCGATCTTGGTGACGTCGACCTCGACGACCGAGGTGAGCTGCGCGGCGGTCTGCAGCGACTCGACCATGCGCTTGGCGATGGTCTGACGCAGCCGCGTCATCTTCTCGGTGCGTCCGCGCAGCGTGGTGTCGACCTCGACCGCCTCGGGCGCCGCGGCGGCCGGGGCCTGCGCGGCCGGAGCCTGGGCGGCGGGAGCGGCCTGGGCGGCGGCGGGAGCCGGGGCGGCCGGGGCCGCCGCCTTCTCGCGCTGCGCCTTGGCGGCCTCCAGCACGTCCTGCTTGCGGATGCGGCCGCCCACACCGGTGCCGCTGATCGCCTCGAGGTCCACGCCGTGCTCGTTGGCGAGCTTGCGCACCAGCGGCGTGACGTAGGGGCTCTCGCCGGACGACGGGATCGGCGTGGGCTCGGCGGCCGGCTGAGCCGGAGCCTGGGCCGGCGCCTGGGCCTGCGGGGCCGGCTGCGGGGCCGGGGCGGGCGGCGGCGTCGGCTGCGCGGGCGCCGGCTGCGGGATGGAGGAGGCCTGCGGAGCAGGGGCCGGCTCGGGCTCGGGCTCCGGCTCGGGCTGGGCCTGCGGCGCCGGGGCCTCGGCGGCCGGGGCGGCCGCGCCCTCCTGGGCGTTCTCGTCGATGACGGCCAGCTCCGCGCCGACCTCGACCGTCTCGTCCTCGGCGACGACGATCTTCGTGAGGACACCCGCGGACGGCGACGGGATCTCGGTGTCGACCTTGTCGGTGGACACTTCGAGGAGCGGCTCGTCGGCCTCGACGCGCTCGCCCTCCTTCTTCAGCCAACGGGTTACGGTGCCCTCGGTCACGCTCTCGCCGAGCTGGGGCATCTGTACGGAGACCGGCATCGTTATTCTTCTCTCGCGTTCTGATCTCGAGGGCTGGACTAGTTGTGTACGTGCAGCGGCTTGCCGGCCAGGGCCAGCATCGCCTCACCCATCGCCTCGGACTGGGTCGGGTGTGCGTGGATGAGCTGGGCGACCTCTGAGGGCAGCGCCTCCCAGTTGTAGATCAGCTGGCCCTCCGTGACGAGCTCGCCGATGCGCCGGCCCACCATGTGGACACCGACGACCGGGCCGTCCTTCTGGGCGATGACCTTCACCGCGCCGGAGGTGCCGAGGATCTGGCTCTTGGGGTTGCCCGCGAGGTCGTAGACCTGCTCGACGATCTCGATGCCGCGCTCGGCGGCCTGGGCCGAGGTGATGCCGACCGAGGCCACCTCGGGGTCGGAGTAGGTGATGCGCGGCACGCCGTCGTAGTTGATGGGCGGCGGGTTGAGGCCGGCGATGTGCTCGGCCACCATGATCCCCTCGGCGAAGCCGGCGTGGGCGAGCTGCGGCGTCGGGATCAGGTCGCCAATGGCGTAGACGCCCGGGACCGAGGTGCGGCAGTGCTCGTCGACCACGACCGCGCCGCGCTCGACGGTGACGCCCTGCTCCTCGAATCCCATGCCGGCCGAGACCGGGCCGCGCCCGACGGCGACGAGCAGCAGCTCGGCGTCGAGCGTCTTGCCGTTGGCCAGGGTGACCACGACGCCCGTCTCGGTGGTCTTGACGCCGTCGAAGAAGACGCCCAGCTCGTACTTGATGCCGCGGCGGCGGAAGGCCCGCTCCAGCAGCTTGGAGCTCGACTCCTCCTCGGCGGGCAGCAGATGCGGCAGCGCCTCGACGATGGTCACCTCGGCGCCGAAGGAGCGGTAGACGCTGGCCAGCTCGACGCCGATCACGCCGCCGCCGAGAACGATCACCGAGCTCGGCACGTGGTCCATGCGCAGCGTGTGCTCGCTGGTGATGACGCGTTCGCCGTCGATCTCCAGACCGGGCAGCGACCGCGGGGCCGAGCCGGTGGCGAGGACGAGGTTGCGGCCCTCGTAGACCTCCTCGCCCACCTGCACCCGGTCAGGGCCGATGAGCCGGCCCTCGCCCTCGACGACCGTCACGCCCGCGCCCTTGAGCAGGCCCTGCACGCCCTTCCAGGCCCGCGTGACGATCTTGTCCTTGAAGGCGTGCACGCCTTGGACGTCGATGCCCTCGAAGCGGGCCCTGACGCCGTAGGAGGCGCTCTCGCGGGTCTCGTCGGCGACCTCGGCCGAGTGCAGCAGCGCCTTCGTGGGGATGCACCCCCGGTGGAGGCAGGTGCCGCCGATCTTGTCCTTCTCGATCAGGACGACCGACTTGCCCAGCTCGGCGGCCCTCAGCGCGCAGGCGTAACCGCCGCTGCCGCCACCTAGGACGACGATGTCGTAGGCCACAGGAAGGCTCCTTGGTCGGGGTGTTCGTGATGGCTCATCTTTTCATCTGTTTCAGATGCTCGCGTGCCGCTCGGCGAGTCCGATCAGGGTGCGGGTGATCGCGCCGGTGCCGCCCTTGGGGACGTATCCGTACGGCTCGCCCTTGTTGAACGCGGGCCCGGCCATGTCGATGTGGGCCCAGCGCACGCCGTCCGGCACGAACTCCTTGAGGAAGATGCCGGCGGTCAGCATGCCGCCGAAGCGCTCGGGGTGGAGGTTGGCGATGTCGGCGATCGGGGAGTCGAGGCCCTTGCGCAGCTCCTCGGGCAGCGGCATGCCCCAGGCGTTCTCGCCGGCGGCGCCGGCGGCCTCGACGACCAGCTCCCTGATCGCGTCGTCGTTGGCCATGACGCCGGCCGTGCGCCAGCCGAGCGCGACGATCTGCGCGCCGGTGAGGGTGGCGACGTCGACGATGAGGTCGGGGCCGTCCTCGGCGGCGCGGGCGATGCCGTCCATCAGCACCAGGCGGCCCTCGGCGTCGGTGTCGAGCACCTCGACGGTCTTGCCGCTGTAGCTGTGGAGGACGTCGGAGGGGCGCTGCGCGGTGCCGCTCGGGAGGTTCTCGGCCAGGCAGAGGTAGCCGACGGCGTTGACCGGCAGGCCGAGGCGGGCGATGCCGACCAGCGCGCCGAACACCGCGCCCGCGCCGCCCATGTCGGACTTCATCCAGTCCATGGCCGCGGACGGCTTGAGCGACAGGCCGCCCGAGTCGAAGGTGATGCCCTTGCCGACGTACGCGAGGGTCTTGGTGGCCTCGGGGTGGGTGTAGGACAGGCGGACCAGCCGGGGCGGGTTGACCGAGCCCTGGCCGACGCCGATGAGGCCGCCGTAGCCGCCGTCGCGCAGCTGCTTGTCGTCGAGCACCTCGACGCTCAGCCCGGCCTCGCCGCCCACCTGCTCGGCGATCTCGGCGAACTTCGCCGGCCACAGGTCGGAGGGCGGCGTGTTGACCAGGTCGCGGACGAGCGTGACGGACGCGGCCAGCACCTGCGCGCGCTCAGTAGCGGACTCGGGCTGCCCGGAGAGCACGGTCAGCTCGGCCACGGGCTCCTTCTGGTCGCCGGTGGTGCGGTAGCGGCTGAAGGAGTAGGCGCCCAGCAGGGCGCCGAGCGCGACGGCCTCGGCCTCCTCGGGCGTGCCCGCGGGCAGCGCGAGCGCGGCGCGGGCGGTGCCGGCCAGCGAGCGGACGGCGGCGCCCGCGGCCCTGCGCAGGGCCTCGGCGTCGTAGGAGTCGCCGAGGCCGACCGCGACCAGCAGCGGGGCGGTGACGGCGCCGAAGGTGGGCAGCTTGGCCAGCTCGCCGCTCTTGCCGGAGAAGGCGACCGCGCCGAGCGAGGCGGCCAGCTTGCCGCCGAAGGCCGCGTCGAGGGACTCGACGCCCGCGGGGGTGGGTCCGTCCTGGCCCGCCGTGAAGCCGACGATCAACGCGTCGGTGTCGAAAGAGACGGGATCTGCTGAGTTCAGCCGCACAGTGGTCACGTAAACCGATGCTATCCACGTCTTCTGGCTACTCACAAACAGGGGTTCATCCTACAAATCAATGTCGGCTGCCGTTTTCTGAGACATGGTGCTAGTGTCATTAGCATCATGCTGCTGACGCTCGATCTCAATGACGCACGGCCCCTGCACGAGCAGGTCGCCGGCGCCATCCGGCGCGCCATCGGGGACGGCTCCTACCTCCCGGGAGACCGCCTGCCTCCCGCCAGGGACCTCGCCCAGGCGCTCGGCATCAACCCCAACACCGTGCTGCGCGCGCTGCGCGACCTGCGCGACGAGGGCCTGCTGGAGTTCCGGCGCGGCCGGGGCGTCAGCGTCGCGGGACCGGCCACCGAGCAGGTCGCCGGCCGCGCCCTGCTCGTCCAGCGCGCCAGAGAGCTGCTGGAGGAGGCCCGGAGATACGGCTACGGCCGTGACGACCTCATCACGATCCTGGAGGAGCTCCCATGAACCCCCGAGTGACGGCGACGGCCTGGGGCCTGCTCGTGACCGCCGCGCAGATAGGGCTGCCCCTCGCCGTGCGTGACCGGCTGCCCGACCCCATGGCCACGCACTGGGGCCCCGGCGACCGGCCCGACGGCTCACAGTCCTTCACCGCCTACGTGCTCACGGTGACCCTGTTCTGGGTGGTGCCCTGGATCGTGGCGCTGGTCACGGCCGTCGAAGGGCGGACGCTGGCCCGCCGGCAGGGCCGCATGGCGTGGTGGGGCGCGTTGTTCGGGCTGAGCGTGCTCGCCCTGGGCATCAACCTCTCCAGCGTCCTCGCCAACCTCGACGTCACCGACTGGACGCGGGCCGAGCTCGAGGTCGTGCACCCGCTGCTGGTCATCGCCGCCGCGCTCGCCGCCGCGGTGCTCGCGGGCTACCTCGGCAGGGGAGGGCCGGACGCGCTCTCCGACGAGCGCAGGGAGCCGCCGAGCCTGCGCCTGCGGCCGGGCCAGCGGGCCGTCTGGGTCGGCCACGTCTTCAACCCCTGGCTGGCCCTGATCACCGTGGCCGACGCCGCCGTGCTCCTCGTGCTCGCCGCGCTCGGGCTGCTCGGCGTGACCGACGGGAACGTGGTGGGCCCGATCCTGCCCGGCCTGCTCATCGTCCTGGTGGTCGGGCTGCTGACCACCCAGGCGTCGGTCCGCGTCAGCGGCGACCGCGTCGTCATCGGCATCGGGCTGCTGCGGGTGCCGGCCCGCCGCATCCCGCTGTCGAAGATCGAGTCGGCCTGGTCGGAGGAGCGCTACCCCAGCCAGGTCGGCGGATGGGGCTTCCGCGGCCTGCCCGGCGGGGCCACCATCATGCTGCGCGGCGGCGAGTGCCTGGTCATCGGCTACCGGACCGGGGGCCGGCTGGCCGTCAGCGTGGACGACGCGGCGCGCGGCGCCTCCCTCATCAATGCCCTCATCGCGGAGCGGGTGGAATCATGAAAAAGCCTCTCATCGCCTTCCTCGTCCTCGCCTTCGGGCTCTCCTGGGCGGTGGCGCTGCCCGTCTGGCTCGACGGCGGGCTCGGCTCGCCCCTGACCACCGTGGCGGCCACGCTGATGATGTTCACGCCCACCGTGGGCGTGCTCGGGGCATGGGCGCTCACCCGCGCGCCGTTCCGTCAGTGGGCCAGGGAGACCGGGCTCACGCTCGGCGACCGCAAGGGCCGCACCGGCCTGTACGTCCTCGGCACCTGGATCGGGGTGCCCCTGCTGATCTTCGCGGCGGCGGCGGTCAGCGTCGCGGCCGGGCTACTGACCCTGGACCTCGACGGGCTGGGCCTGCTGCGCCAGGTGTACGAGTCGCGCGGCGTGCCCGTCCCCGACGACCTCGGGCAGGTGTTCGCGCTGCAGTTCGTGCTCGGCGTGGTCGCCGGCCCCCTGCTGAACGCCATCCCGGCGCTCGGCGAGGAGTGGGGCTGGCGCGGCTGGCTGCTGCCCCGGCTCGTCAAGGCGGGCGGCGTCCTGCCCGGGCTGCTGCTGTCGGGCGCGATCTGGGGGCTCTGGCACGCGCCGCTCACCCTGCTCGGCTACAACTACCCGCGGCTCGGGTCGTGGGCGGCGCTGTTCTTCGTCGGGTTCTGCGTGCTGGCCGGGGTGCTGTTCGGCTGGCTGCGGCTGCGCACCGGGAGCGTGTGGCCCGCCGTGGTGGCCCACGGCTCGCTGAACGCCGTCGCCGCCAACGTCCTCCTGCTCGGCGACCCCGCCGCGCCGCCGAACGAGGTGCTGGTCGGGATCACCGGGCTGGTGGGATGGGCGCTGCTCGCGGTGGTCGGCGCGGTGCTGCTCCGGTTCGCCCCGCCCCGCCCGCCCGTCCCGCCGGCGCCCCAGGAGCCCGCGCCCACGGCCGAGCCCGCCGTCTGAGTCCGCCGTCTGAGTCCGCCGTCGAGCCCGCTGTCCGAGCCCGCTGTCCGAGCCTGCGGTCTCACCCCATGACGGCGTACGCCACCAGCGTCGCCGCCGTGGCGGTCTCCACCAGCGCGCCGAGGACGTCGCCGGTGATCCCGCCGAGGCGGCGGCGGGCCCGCCGGAGCAGCGCCAGAGCGGCCAGCAGGCCGATGAGCAGGGCGAGCGGCAGGGTGAGGAACGCCGGCAGGCCCAGTCCGCATCCCACGGTCCCGTCGGCGACGACGACCTCGCCGGCCGACATCCACCCGCGCTCCCAGCCGGGGTCGCTCTCCTTCATGGAGTCGAGGAAGTTGGCGAGCCCTCCGTAGGACTCGCCGGGCTCGGGGGCCCGCTCGTCCGCGCCGGTCAGCCACCCGGTGACGGCCGACGCCCACGTACGGGGCCCTCCGTCCCAGGTCCCGGCATGGATGCTCAGCCCGAGGCCCGCGAAGGCGAGCAGCGCGGCCAGGGTGACGAGCCAGGGGGCGGAGGGGCGTACCGATCCGGCGACCGCCGCCCCCAGCCCGTCCGGCCGGGCGGCGGGCACGCCCGGCCGGCAGGCCCAGGTCAGCGCCAGCCGTCCCGTCACGCAGGCGGTCACCAGCGCCGCGTACCCCGTGACCGTGCCCGCCAGCGCCGCCACCTGCACGAGCAGGACGAGCAGCAGCGTCATCACGCCGAACGGCCCGATGTCCGACTTCTTCATGATGCCGAGCGCCTGATCGGCGGGCTTGCCGCTGCCCAGGCCGTCGGCCAGGTCGGCCAGCCCGTCAAGGTGCAGGCCACGGGTCAGCAGCGCGAGCAGGCCGACCGCAAGGGCCGCGCCCAGCAGCGGGTGAACGGGCAGGAGCAGCGGCAGCCCGGCGACCGCGCCGAGCACCAGCCCGATGACCGGCGCCATCGTCATCGCCTGCCCCGCGACCTGCCGGTCCACCCGCTCGACGCGGACGGGGAAGACGCTGAGCGTCCCGGTCGCGAACCGCAGTCCGTCCAAGAGGCGCCGCATAGCGGACGATCCTAGGGCCACTAGGGTGGCGGGATGCACGTGGTTGAACTCGAAGACGTGGCGGTCCGGGTCACCGGCAAGACGCTGCTGGACGGCGTGGACTGGCAGGTGGGCTACGGCGACCACTGGGTGGTGCTCGGCCCCAACGGCGCGGGCAAGACGACGCTGCTCTCGCTGGCCGCCGCCGTACGGCATCCCAGCGCGGGCGTGGTGAAGGTGCTCGGCCACCGGCTCGGCCGGGTCGATCTGCGCGAGCTGCGCCGCCACCTCGGCCTGGTCGCGGCCAGCCAGCGGCTCGTCGACGAGGGGCTGTTGGAGGAGGAGGGGGCGACCGCCCTCACCGTGGTGCTCACCGGCCACACGGGGACGAGCGCGCCCTTGTGGGACAAGTACGGCGACTCCGAGCGTGAGCGGGCCCACCGGCTGCTCGCCGACCTGGGCTGCAAGGACCTCGCCGACCGGCCGTTCCGGGTGTGCTCCCAGGGCGAGCGGGCGCGGATCCGGGTGGCGAGGGCGCTCATGGCCGATCCGGCGGTGCTGCTGCTCGACGAGCCGTTCGCGGGGCTCGACCTGCCGGCCCGCGAGGACCTCATCACCGCCGTCGAGGACCTCGCCGCCACCCGGCCCGTCCTCACCACCATCACCGTCACCCACCACCTGGAGGAGGTGCCGGCGACGACCACCCACGCCATGCTCATGCGCGACGCCAGGGTGCTGGCCGCCGGGCCCGTGGGCGGCGTGCTCACGCCGGCGAACCTCTCCGAGTGCTTCGGCCGGCCCCTCCACGTGGACCGGCTCGACGGCCGCTGGTACGCCCGCGCCCTCCGGCCCTGACAGGCCCTCTCACAGCTCCAGGACGCGGCCCGCGACGACGAGGGCGACGTGCTCCGACTCGGCGGCGAGCCGTTCGTTCAGCCGCCCGAGGGCGTCACGGAAGGCGCGCCCGCTGGCCGTGGCAGGCACCACGCCCATCCCCACCTCGTCCGACACCGCCACCACCGCCTGCGGCGCCTGCCGCCAGGCGGCCACCAGCTCGTCGCACCGCCGCCGGACCGGCGCCCGGTCGCCCTCCCACGCCCCGTGCTCGTCGAACACCGCCGCCAGCCACGTGCCGAGACCGTCGACGAGCAGCGGCGTGGTGGCCTCCGTGAGGGCCGCGACCAGGTCCGTGGTCTCGACGGTGTCCCAGTGCGCGGGCCGGCGCTCCCGGTGCGCCCGTACGCGGGCCGCCCACTCGCCGTCCCCCGCGCCGCCGGGGCCGGTGGCGACGTAGGTCACGTACGGCTCGGCCGCCAGCCTCAGCTCGGCCTCGGCCGACTTGCCCGAACGCGACCCGCCCAGCAGCAACACCCTCGGCCCCGCTTTTCTCATCGAGGTCCGCGGCACGGTCGTCCGCAGCACGGTCCCGTCCGGCACGGCCAGGGCGCCCCACAGGCGCAGCCGCCGGTCCAGCTCCGACTCCGAGCGGATCCGGTGGTCGAGCCCGACGGCCACCGCCGCCGCGTCCGGATGCGTACGCCGCAGCAGGCCGAGGCGTTCAGGCCGGTCGAGCAGGTCGATGAGCACCAGGTCGAGCCGGTCGGGCAGGTCCGCGGGCGGCTCCCGCCCGGGCGGCACGCACAGCAGCCCCCCGCCGTCCGGGCCGGTCAGCCCGAGCCCGCCGCCCCAGGCGCGATAGCCAGGCGGCACGTCGGCGAAGGGGAAAGGGACGCGCCCGTCCACCAGGACCTCGAACGGACGGCGGGGGCCGGCGGGCGGCCCGTCGCAGGAGAGGCAGGAGACGCAGCGGCAGCCGGGCTCGGGCCGGCCCGCCGCGCCCGCCGTGCCGGAAAGAAGCACTTCCACCGCGCCGAGCGTACAGAGAGCCCGCTCAGCGCCGCCCGCTGCGGGCGGTCGTTCACGGGTAGGGTTCGATTGCCGTCGGAAGGCGCGCCGGCGAACCCGCGGAGAAGGAGCGTGTGGCATGACATGGCGGTGGCGTTACGAGAACGCAAGTGGTGGTGAGGTGACGGACCGCCCTTTGCCGCGAGAGGTCTTCCCCAGCCAGGCGGACGCGGAGTCCTGGCTCGGCGAGAACTGGCGTGACCTGCTCGAGTCGGGTGTCGAACAGGTGGCCCTGCTCGACGAGGACCGTGTCGAGTACACAGGACTGTCGTTGCGCCAGGAGTGAGCCCCCGAACTGAGGAAGAACCCCTTGGGCCCGGCCGCGGCCCAAGGGGTTCTTTGTCGCTCTCAGCGCGTGACGAGGGTCACGCCCGGGGGCGGGGGCTCGTGGTCTTGGCCGGGTCGCGCTCGACGATCGGGCCGAGCGCGTCGTCGATGCGCCGCAGCACGTCCTGGTCCAGCTTGACGCCCGCCGCCTTGACGTTGTCGCGCACCTGCTCCGGACGCGTGGCGCCGACGATCGCGCTGGAGACGTTGGGGTTCTGCAGCACCCAGGCGATCGCCAGCTGCGCCATGCTGAGGCCCAGGTCGGCGGCGATCGGCTTGAGATCCTGTACGCGGGTCAGCACGTCGTCGTCCATGAACCGGGCGATCATCGCGCTGCCGCCCGCGGCGTCGGTGGCCCGGGAGCCCTCCGGCGGCTGCTGGCCGGGCAGGTACTTCCCGGTCAGCACGCCCTGAGCGATCGGCGACCAGACGATCTGGCCCACGCCCTCCTTCTCGCTCAGCGGCACGATCTCGCCCTCGATGACCCGCCAGAGCATCGAGTACTGGGGCTGGTTGGAGACGATGCGGTCGAGGCCCATCTCGTCGGCGATCTTCAGCGCCTGGGCGATCTGGTCGGCGGTCCACTCGCTGACGCCGACGTAGAGCACCTTGCCCTGGCGGACGAGGTCGTCGAACGTCTTGAGCGTCTCCTCGAGCGGCGTCTCGTGGTCGAAGCGGTGCGCCTGGTAGAGGTCGACGTAGTCCGTCTGCAGGCGGCGCAGGGAGGCGTTGACGGACTCGGTGATGTGCTTGCGGGACAGGCCGCGGTCGTTCTGGCCGGGGCCGGTCGGCCAGTAGACCTTGGTGAAGATCTCCAGCGACTCCCTGCGCACGCCCTTCAACGCCCGGCCGAGCACTTCCTCCGCCTTGGTGCCGGCGTAGACGTCCGCGGTGTCGAACGTGGTGATGCCCTCGTCGAGAGCCGCCTGCACGCACTGCTTGGCGGCGTCCTCCTCGACCTGGGAGCCGTGCGTGAGCCAGTTGCCGTAGCTGATCTCGCTGACCTTGAGACCGCTGCGACCGAGGTGTCGGAATTCCATGGGTCCGACCTTAATCCCGGAACATGGGGTGATCGGTTTCGGGATAGGGTGCGCGACGTGCTGAAGCTCGTACGGCTGGCGCTGACGGCGGCCGTCCTGACCGCGATCGCGATCCGGCTGCGCCGCCGGGCCCGCCTGCCCGATCGGCGTACGGAGCCTTCGCGTACGCCCCGGGGCGGGTCCGTCGGTCACGCGCGGATGGGCCTGGTCTGGGCGGGCATCGCGGCGCTCGTGGCGCTGGTCCTGACCGTCGCCCTGATCCCCGGGCAGACCCTGGGCGCCGCGTCGGCCCAGCGGACCCCTGTGGGCGTCACGCCGTCCCCGCAGAGCTCACTCACCCCGTCGCAACCCGCCGTGACGCCTCCGGCGGGCACGCCGACGCCGGAGGCAGGCGGGAGCGCCTGCCCGGCCGTCTCCCGCCCGGTGGCGGTGCGGCCGATCGACCCCGTCGTGCGGCGGGCCGTGAACCGGCAGTGGCGGCGCGTCGAGCGCTGGCTCAGGGCGAACGCCCCTCGCACCTACCGGACGCTGGCCGGCCCTGGCCGCGCCGGTACGATCGCCGTCGCCGAGGCCCAGATGGGCGTGGACCTCCCCGACGATCTGCGCGCCTCCCTCCTGCGCCACAACGGCTCGCGGGGCAGGTGGGCGTTCGGGCTCGGGTTCTGGGCGGACGGGTCGGCCAACCTCGGGATCCGGCAGATCAGGGACGCGTGGCGGCTCCTGTGCGGCCGGTCCGCCGCGGGCGGCTGGGAGGGCACGTGGATCCCGTTCCTCGCCACGACGGACCCCGCCGCCGCCGCGCCGTCGTACGCCGTGGCCGACGCCGCGGGCGGCGGCCTGCTCTGGGAGGGCGAGGAGGGCGGCATGTCCCCGCGCATGCCGTCCTACTACACGCTGGTGCGAGCCGTCGCCGACGCCCTGGAGCACGGCACGCCGCTCGACGGCCGGCGGCCGGTCGTGGTCCGCGGCGTCCTGCGCTGGCAGGCGGAGAGCCCGCCGCGCGGTTAGCGCTTCGGGGTGACCGGCTTGCCGCCGGGCGCCACCGTGGGCGGCGGGAAACGCAGCTTGCGGATCTGCAGCGCCCGCATGGCCGCGTAGAAGCCCACGCCCTTGACGCTCTCGTCCGGGAGCTTGCTCGCCACCTCCCGCTTCACCTTCCAGGCGACGTAGACGCCGGTGACCACCACGCCGATCATCATGATCGGCCAGCCGACGGCGATCACGATGTTGAGCACCGTCGCGCGGATCTCGGGCGGCCACGGCACCCAGGTGGCCAGCAGGATCAGTAGCGAGAACGGCAGGAAGTACTGGCTCGGCAGCCGCCGGGAGTCGACCCAGTCACGCGCGAACTTGCGCGCCGGGCCCTTGTCCCTGGCCGGGAGGTAGCGTTCTTCACCTGCGAGCATGCCCTTGCGGGCGCGGTCGCGCTCGGCGGCCTGCTTGGCCCGCATCTGCCGGTAGGCCTCTTTGCGATCCTTCGGCGCGTGCACGGGCTGGCGCCGGCGGCTCTCCTGATCGCGGCGCTTGGGTGTGGGACGTCCTTTACCCTGGGGCTTAGGATCGTCAACGGGGACGGGGGTGTCGTCCACTGAAGTCTGGGAACGGCGTCGCAACACGACGTCAACCCTACCTGGACTGCAACTTAGTGACGCCCCCGTGCGTTATGCGTAGGGTAATCCCAAGGCGGCTGCGCTGCATTGGGTGAACACCAGCACGACCTAGAAGGGGACGGCCGACGCGCATGAGCGTGATGAAGAGACTTTCGATGATCTTCAAGTCCAAGGCCAACAAGGCCTTGGACAAGATGGAGGATCCGCGCGAGACCCTTGACTACTCCTACCAGCGGCAGCTGGAGCTGCTGCAGAAGGTGCGCAGGGGTGTGGCCGACGTGGCCACGTCGCGTAAGCGGGTGGAGCTGCAGCTCAACGGTCTTGAGCAGTCTTCCAGGAAGCTTGAGGAGCAGGGGCGCAAGGCGCTGTCGGTCGGGCGCGAGGACCTCGCGCGCGAGGCGCTGCAGCGGCGTTCCGGCATCCAGAGCCAGATGGCCGACCTCAAGGTCCAGCACGACAACCTGCAGGCCGAGGAGGAGAAGCTGACCACGGCTTCCCAGCGCCTGCAGGCCAAGGTGGACGCCTTCCGCACGAAGAAGGAGACCATCAAGGCCACCTACACCGCCGCCGAGGCGCAGACTCGCATCAACGAGGCGTTCTCCGGCATCTCCGAGGAGATGGGCGACGTCGGCCTGGCGATCCAGCGCGCCGAGGACAAGACGGCGCAGATGCAGGCTCGCGCGGGCGCGATCGACGAGCTGCTGGCCAGCGGCGCGCTCGACGACGTCACCGGCACCCGCGGCGACGACATCCAGGCCGAGCTCGACCGCATGGGCGGCGGCATGGACGTCGAGCTGGAGCTGGCCCGGATGAAGGCCGAGCTCGGCCAGGGCCCGGCTCCGCAGTCCGCGATCGAGCAGGGCCAGCCGCAGCAGCAGGCCCAGCCGCACCAGCAGGGCCAGGGTCAGACCCAGCACCTGCGTCAGCCCGGGGAGAACGCATGATCGTCAGAATCATGGGCGAGGGTCAGATCGAGATCTCGCCCGACGACATCGCCGTGCTCAACGAGCTCGACAGCGAGCTCGAAGCCGCCATCGAGACCGGCGACGAGAAGGTGTTCCGCGTCAAGCTGCACGCGCTGCTCGACAAGGTGCGCCATGTGGGCAAGTCCCTGCCGGACGACAGCCTTGAGCCGTCAGAGCTGATCCTTCCCCCCGCGGACGCCTCGATCGAGGAGGTCCGGGAGATGCTGGGCGACCAAGGCCTCATTCCGGGCTGAGCGCCATGCGCACGCGTTTCGCGCCCGATCGCGGCCTCACCAACCGGATGGTCGTGACGATGTTCCTGCTCGGGCTGCTCTACGTGGTGTTCGTCGGCGTCCTGATCGCCTTGGGCGTCCGGGCGCTGACCGTACTGGTGGTGGCCGGCCTCCTGCTGCTGGTGCAGTACTTCCTGTCCGACCGCATCGCCCTGTTCGCGATGCACGGACGGGAGGTCTCGCCGGAGGAGGCCCCCGAGCTGCACGGCATGATCGACCGGCTCTGCGCGCTGGCCGACATGCCCAAGCCGAGGGTGGCGATCGCGGATTCCGACGTCCCCAACGCGTTCGCCACCGGCCGCAACCAGAAGAACGCCGTCGTCTGCGTGACGACCGGCATCCTGCGGCGCCTGGAGCCGCGGGAGCTCGAAGGGGTGCTCGCGCACGAGTTGTCGCACGTCGCGCACCGCGACGTGGCGGTGATGACGATCGCGTCGTTCCTGGGCCTCGTGGCCGGCCTCATGACCCGCTTCGCGCTCTACAGCGGGCTCGGCGGCCGGCGCGGCAACGGCCAGGGCGGCGTCCCGATCGGCGCGATCATCCTGCTCGTCTCGGTCCTCGTGTACGCCGTCAGCTTCCTGCTCACCCGCGCCCTGTCGCGCTACCGTGAGCTGGCCGCCGACCGCGCGGGCGCGCTGCTCACGCAGCGTCCGTCCGAGCTGGCCAGCGCGCTGACGAAGATCAGTGGTGACATGGCCAGGATCCCGACGCGCGACCTGCGCGAGGCGTCGGCGTTCAACGCCTTCTACTTCGTCCCGGCGCTGTCCGGCGGCCAGTCGATCGCGGCCCTGTTCTCCACCCACCCGTCGCTGGAGCGCCGGCTGCAGCAGCTCGCCGGCATCTCGGCGCAGCTCGGAAGGGGTTGAGCCACATGGGCTGGCTCGATGCGCTGCTCGGCCGGTCGAAGCCGGCCAAACCCGACCTCGACGCGTTGTTCGCGCTGCCGTCCGCGGCGGTGACGCTCCAGGCGGCGACGGGCCTCGCGCCCACGGGCCTCGGCTCGGTGGCGTTCCGTGCCGCCGAGGGCGGCGCCTTCGCCACGCTCGAACGTGACGTCAAGGCGCTGCTCGGCGAGCGCGTGGTGCAGAGCGACGACGGTTACGGCTACACGTGGCTGCTGGTCAACCGGCCGCCGGAGGCGGTCGCCGACCTGGTCACCGAGTTGCACGCGGTCAACTCCTCGCTGGAGGACGCCGGGTTCGGCTCGTCGCTGCTGTGCTCGCTGGTGTCCTTCGCCGATCCCGAGGGGCGCCGGCTCGCCGTGGTCTACCTCTACAAGCGCGGAACGTTCTATCCGTTCGCGCCGCTGCCCGGCCAGAAGCGCGACAACGCGCTCGAACTCCAGGTGAGAGGGGTGCTGGACGGCGAGTTGCCCCTTGAGTCCGATCTCGGTAGATGGTTCCCGGTATGGGGTGCTCCAGGGGTGTAATGACCCTTAGTGGTCTAATCGTCACGTGGAGCGACGATTGTACGTGCTCGCGGCCACGGCGTTCATCGTGGCGGCCGTGCTGGGCAGCGCCTGGATCACCGGCCAGTTCACGACGCCGGCGGTGGACCGTGCCAACGGCTACGTCAGCGAGCTCGCCGCCCGTGACCAGCCGTGGACGCACCTGTTCCGGGTGAGCGACGCGCTCGCCGGGCTGGCCTGCCTGCTCGGCGTGGCGCTGGTGCCGCGCGTGGCGGGGGAGGGGCCCGGGTGGGCGGCGCTGGCCGCGTACGGGCTGCTCGTGGCGGTGGGGGCGGCGCTGCCGCTGGACTGCGCGGTGCTCAGCAACCCCGGCTGCGGCGCCACCTGGCCGCCGCCGAGCCGGCTCGCGCACCTGGCCGCCGGTGCGCTGTGCACGGCGTCGGCGCTGGCCGCCATGGCGTTGCTCGCGGCGCGGTGGCGGGCCCGTACGGCCTGGGTGATGACCGCCCTGGCGGTCACCGCCACGGCGCTGGTCGGCGCCGCGCTGGCCGCGGGGCGCGGCGCGGGCCTCGCCGACCGCGCCCTGCTCACGCTCGTCGCCGTCTGGCTGGTGTACGTGGCACTGCGCCTGCTCGTCGCCGACTGGCCGGTCACCGCGCACGGACCCCCGCACGTCGTCGAGGAGGGCGACGGGCCCGCGGTGCTCCTCACCGGAGGCCAGGGAGGTGCCTGGTTCCACTGGGACGCGGTGGCGCGCGGGCTGGCCGGCGCCCGCCGGGTCATCCGCTTCGACCGGCCGGGGCTCGGGCTGAGCCCGCGCTCGCCGGCCCCGCCCAGCCTGTACGCCGAGGCCGCCCGCCTGGCCGCGCTCGCGCCCGCGCATCCCGAACGGGTCACCGTCGTCGCCCAGGGGGTGGCGTGCTGGCACGCGGAGGCGTTCGCGCGGCTGCATCCGCTGTGCGTGGCCGCGCTCGTGCTCGTCGAGCCGGCCTGCCCGGACCGGCGGCAGCCGCCCGCGGCCGCGCGCGCGCTCGGCCGATGCCTGCCCGCGCTCGGCGTGACGTGGGGCGCGGCGGCGCTGGCCCGCCTGACCGGCCCGGCCGCGCACCGGCGGCTGGCCGGGATGCCGGACCCGTACGACGTCTACCGCATGGGCAAGGTGCCCGTCGCGGTGGTGGGGGAGTGGCTGGCCCGCCGCGGCATGGCCGCCGACCTGCGCCGCCTGCGCGAGGACAAGCCGCTGCCCGAGGTGCCGGTGACCGTGCTCGCCGCGGGCCGCGACGACGGGTGCGCCGGGCGGCTGGCCGCCGAGCTGGGCGGCCGGCTGGTCCGCGCGCCGCACGCCCGCCGCCGCCTCCAGCTCCGCGACCCCTGGATGATCGTGGACGCGGTCCTGGCCACGGGGTGAGGCGGCGCGCGATGATGACGGCGGGGTTTGGCCGGCCGCCCGGAGGGGCACCCGAGCCGGGTGCCGCGCCGAGCCCGTCGTGGCCGTGCCGGAGTCCCGGGAGGACACCATCGTGGACATCACCGTCGTCGGGGAGGGCGCGGTCCTGGCCGCGCCGGACGTCCTGCGCCTGTACGCGGGCGTGGAGGCCCGCAGGCAGTCGGCGGCGGAGGCGTTCACCGCGGCCCGCGCCGCCGCCGCCCGCCTGGCCGGGGCGCTGCGCGAGGAGGGCGTCGCGGACGAGGACGTACGCACCGTCGAGCTGTCGCTCGGCCCCGAGTACGAGTCCTACCCCAAGGTGTCGGCCTACCGCGCGGCGCAGGGCGTCGAGGTCGTGGTGCGCGACCTGGCGCGGGCCGACCGGGTGATCGACACGGTGGCCGGGATCGGCGAGGAGGCCCGGCTGAACGGGGTGTCGTTCGAGCTGTCGGACCCGGCCGCCGCCCTCGCCGAGGCGCGGACGCGGGCCTTCCGCGACGCCGCCGCCAAGGCCGCCAGGTACGCCGAGCTGGCCGGCCGCCCGCTCGGCCGGGTGGTGTCGGTCGCCGAGGAGGTCAGGGGCGGCCCGCAGCCGCTGGCGCTCGCCGCCGCGGGCGCCGCCGAGGACCGGTCCTCGCTCGGCCCCGGCCGCCAGAGCCTCGCGGTGACGATCAGGGTCGGCTACGACTTCGCCCAGTGACCCGCCCGGTTATCGGCAGGGACGCGCGGCCTACGGCAGGGCGAGCATCCGGTCCAGGGCGACCCGCGCCCAGTGGGCGGTGTCCGGGTCGACCGTGATCTGGTTGACGACCTCGCCCAGCGTCAGCGACTCCAGCGCCCACACCAGGTGGGGCAGGTCGATCCGGTTCATGGTCGAGCAGTAGCAGACCGTACGGTCCAGGAACGAGACGTTCTTGTCGGGGAACATCCCCGCCAGCCGCTTGACCAGGTTGAGCTCGGTGCCGACGGCCCAGCTCGACCCGGCGGGGGCGGCCTCCAGCGCCTTGATGATGTACTCGGTCGAGCCGACCTGGTCGGCCTTGAGCACGACCTCGTGCCGGCACTCGGGGTGCACCAGGACGTTCACGCCGGGGATGCGGGCCCGTACGTCGTCCACCGACTCGGCCGTGAAGCGGCCGTGCACGGAGCAGTGGCCGCGCCAGAGGATCATCCTGGCCCGGTCGAGCTGCTCCTGGGTGAGACCGCCGTTCGGCCGGTGCGGGTTCCACACCACGCAGTCGTCGAGCGTCATGCCCATCTCCAGCACCGCCGTGTTGCGCCCGAGGTGCTGGTCGGGCAGGAACAGCACCTTCTCGCCCCGCTCGAAGGCCCAGTCGAGGGCCCGGCGGGCGTTCGAGGAGGTGCAGACGACGCCGCCGTTGCGGCCGCAGAAGGCCTTGATGTCGGCGCTGGAGTTCATGTACGTGACCGGCACCACCCGCTCGGACAGACCGGCGTCCTCCAGCGCCTCCCAGCACTCCTCGACCTGGTCGAAGGTGGCCATGTCGGCCATCGAGCAGCCGGCCGCCAGGTCGGGCAGGACGACCTTCTGGGCGTCGCCGGTGAGGATGTCGGCCGACTCGGCCATGAAGTGCACGCCGCAGAAGACGATGTACTCCGCCTCCGGCCGCGCCGCCGCCTGCCGGGCGAGCTTGAAGGAGTCGCCCGTCACGTCGGCGAACTGGATGACCTCGTCACGCTGGTAATGGTGGCCGAGCACGAACAGCCGGTCGCCCAGCGTCTCCTTGGCCTTGCGGGCGCGCTCCACCAGCCCCGGGTCCGAGGCGGGGGGCAGCTCGCCGGGGCAGTCGACGCCCTGCTCGCTGTGCGGATCGGCGCCCCGGCCGAGCACGAAGAGCGGAAGCCCAGTCTCGGTGGCCATGGCCACACTCCCCTCATGAGGCTTATCGTCAGAAAGACGATACTCACTATGACACACGGGGGAAGCCGGTTGTTCCCCGAGGCAGGGGCCCGGGAATGTGTGGCATGGCCCCGGTGTTGGTAGCGTCATTAGTAGGACGTCGAGAACAGACAGCCCCAGTTAGGGAGTCAGCGAGATGACGGTTGAGAGCAGCGAGACCACGACGCAGGGCCTGATCCTGACCGACGCGGCCGCCGCGAAGGTCAAGAGCCTGCTTGAGCAGCAGGGCGAGGAGGGGCTGCAGCTTCGGGTCGCGGTGCAGCCGGGTGGTTGCTCCGGCCTGCGCTACCAGCTCTTCTTCGACGATCGGTCCATGGACGGCGACGTCGTGACGGAGTTCGGCGGCGTCAACGTGGTCACCGACCGGATGAGCGCTCCTTACCTCATGGGCGCCTCCATCGACTTCGTCGACACGATCGAGAAGCAGGGGTTCACCATCGACAACCCCAACGCCACCGGCTCCTGCGCCTGCGGCGACTCGTTCAACTAGCCGGCGCCGCCAGGGTCCCGCTCGCCTTTGTGCGTGCGGGACCCTGGCGTATTCTCGTGGGGCTCATTGGCCTGCTGACAACGAGGAAGAAGAATCCCGTGCGCATCGCCGTAACCGGCTCCATCGCGACCGACCATCTGATGACGTTCCCCGGCAGTTTCGGCGAGCAGCTCATCGCCGAACAGCTCGACCGGGTGTCATTGTCGTTCCTGGTCGACGATCTGCAGATCCGGCGCGGCGGCTGCGCCGCGAACATCGCCTTCGGCATGGGCTGCCTCGGCCTGCGGCCCGTCCTGGTGGGAGCCGTCGGCAACGACTTCGCCGACTACCGGTCCTGGCTGGAGCGCCACGGGGTCGACTGCGACTCGGTGCACGTCTCCGAGACCCAGCACACGGCGCGCTTCCTGTGCACCACCGACGAGCACCACAACCAGATCGCCTCCTTCTACACCGGGGCGATGGCCGAGGCGCGGCTCATCGAGCTCAAGCCGGTAGCCGACCGCCTCGGGGGGCTCGACCTCGTGCTCATCAGCCCCAACGACCCCGACGCGATGCTGCGGCACACCGAGGAGTGCCGCCAGCGCGGCATCCCGTTCGCGGCCGACATCTCCCAGCAGCTCGCCCGCATGGAGGACGACCAGATCCGCAAGCTCGTCGACGGCGCGGCCTACCTGTTCTCCAACGACTACGAGAAGGGCCTGATCGAGCAGAAGACCGGCTGGTCCGACGAGGAGATCCTGGCCAGGGTCGGCGTGCGGATCACCACGCTCGGCCCCAAGGGCGCCGTCATCGACCGCGCCGGCGAGCCCTCCATCCAGGTCGCGCCCTCGCCCGAGCGCGGCAAGGCCGACCCCACGGGCGTCGGCGACGCCTTCCGCGCCGGCTTCCTGTCCGCGCTGGCCTGGGGGCTGTCGCTGGAGCGCTGCGGCCAGGTGGGCAACCTCACAGCCACGCACGTGCTGGAGCGGGTGGGCGGCCAGGAGTACGAGCTCGGCCAGACGGTCTTCCTGGAGCGCTTCGCCGCCGCCTACGGCGCGGACGCCGCGGCCGAGGTCGGCGCGCACGTCCGCTGCCACCACCCGTAGCCGCGCCTGATCAGAGAACGAGAAACGCCCCCGCCCTGAGGCGGGGGCGTCACGCGCGCCTTCTCAGCCGCCGCCGTACACCCGGTGCACGAACTCGGCGAGCTGGTCGTCCGGCAGGTGCTTGGCCAGGTCGGCCTCGCTGATCATGCCGACGATCCGGTCGCCGTCCATCACCGGCAGGCGCTTGATGCGGTGCTCCTCCATGCGCGCCAGCGCCTCCTCGACGCTGGTGTCCGCGCTCACCCACACCAGGCCCGTCGCCAGCTCGCCGGCCGTCACCTGCGACGGGTCGTGGCCCGCCGCCACGCACTTCACCACGATGTCGCGGTCGGTGATGATGCCCGTCACCCGCTCGTCGGGCCCGCACACCGGCAGCGCACCCACGCCGTGGGAGCGCATCATCTGCGCGGCCCGGTCGAGCGTCTCGTGCGCGCCGATGCACTCGGCTCCGGTGCTCATCACGTCGCGGGCGGTCTCGTGTCCGCTGGTCATGGCTCACCCCCGGTCTGGTCGTTTCGCGTACGAGGAGCCCCTACCCAGACAAACTGGATGAATCAGTAATTACGCCTCACGTGTATCGCCCAGCCGCCCCCCGGCAGCTCGTACGAGCCGACATGGCGGTGCGACTTCAGCCGGCACCAGGCCGGCACGTCGTTGTAGGCCGCCGGATCGTCGGCCAGCACCGCGACCACCGCGTTCAGCGGCACGGCGTTGATCTGCTCGGCGAGCATGATGATCGGGATCGGGCACTTCTTGCCGAGCGCGTCGATCGTCAAAGCCGGCTGCGTGACCTCGGTCATGTGACTCCTGCGTCCTGGCGGATGCGGCGCACCAGCTCGGGCAGCACGCCGAGGAACCTGTCGACCTCGGCCGCCGAAGCGCCCCTGGGCAGTGACACCCGGACATTGCCGTGCGTGAGCACGCCCATCGCTTCGAGGACGTGCGATGGACGAAGCGTACTAGCGGTGCACGAGCTCCCGGACGACACGGCGAAGCCCGCCCGGTCGAGCTCGGTGAGCAGGGCCTCGCCGTCGACGTAGAGGCAGGAGAAGGTGACGATGTGCGGCGCCCGGTCCACCGGGTCGCCGATCACCTCCACGTCCGGGACGATCCCCGGCACCGTCCGCCTGATCCTGTCCACCAGCGCCGACAGCCGCGCCTGCTCCTCGGCCGCCTCGGCGGCCGTCGCGCGCAGCGCCGCCGCGGCGGCCACGATCGCCGGGACGTTCTCGAAGCCCGGCACCCGCCGCCGCTCCCGCTCGTCCTCCGGCAGGAACGAGCGGAACCTGGTGCCCTTGCGCACCACCAGGACGCCCACCCCGGCCGGGCCGCCCCACTTGTGCGCGCTGGCGGTCAGCACCGACCAGCCCGCGGGGACCGGCACGCGACCGGCCGTCTGGGCGGCGTCCACCAGCAGGGGCACGCCGTGCTCGCGGCAGGCCGCGGCGGCCTCGGCGACCGGCTGCAGCGTGCCCACCTCGTGGTTGGCCGTCTGCAGGCAGGCCAGGGCGGTGTCCGGCCGGGCCACCGCCGCGGCGAACGTGGCGGGATCGACCCGGCCGGTCAGGCCGACGCCCACGGTCTCGACCGTGCCGCCGTCGCGTTCGTGCAGCTGGGCCGCGTGCAGCACGCTGGAGTGCTCGACCGCCGAGACCACCAGGTGGCGTCCGGCCCTGCGCCTTCCGTGTAGGGTGCCGAGGACGCCGAGATGCACGGCCTGCGTGCCGGACGCGGTGAACGACACCTCGTCCGCGCGCGCGCCGAGCGCCTCGGCGACCTCCGTGCGGGCCTGCTCCAGCAGCAGGTGCGCGCGGCGGGCCTGGCCGTACAGTCTCGCGGGGTCGGCCCAGCCGACGTCGATCGCCGCCAGCAGCGCCTCGCGCGCCTGCGGGTGGAGCGGCTCGCTCGAGGCCGCGTCGAAATACGCCACGAGACCAATCGTCCCACTTGCGGTCCACTGAGGGGTCGCGCGGTGGGGCGGGCCACCTGCACGCTAATGTGTTCTGCATTCAGTTGTGCATGGGAAATACGAGCACCCGAGGGAAAGACCCTTGGGCTTCATCTGTGGGGTAGGCGATCCGTGAGTCCGACTCGCCGTACGCGGCGTTCGTTGGCCCGGCGCAGGGTGCCACGCGCCGCCGCTCTGGCGTTGCTGCTGGCCACTGCTACGGCGTGTGCTAATGACGTGCCCGAGGCCAACTGGTCTCGTGGCTTGCTTCCCGACCACGTCACCGAGCAGGGCGGCATAGTTCAGACCCTGTGGAACGGGGCCTGGATCGCCGCGCTCGCCACGGGTGCCGTCGTCATCGTCCTGATTCTGTGGGCCTCCTTCTTCCACCGGAAGCGCCGGGCCAAGGCCGACCTGCCTCCGCAGGTGCGCTACAACCTGCCGATCGAGATGCTCTACACCTTGATCCCGCTGGTCATGGTCTCGGTGTTCTTCTTCTTCACCGCCCGCGACAGCGAGGCCCTGGCGAAGGTGAGCGGCAACGCGCCCGTCAAGGTCAAGGTGGAGGCATATCAGTGGAGCTGGCGCTTCACGACGACCTACAACGGCAAGACCACGCAGCCGGTCGCCGGCACTCCGGTGCACGACTACCACCAGGGCCCGCAGCTCGTCCTCCCGGTCAACCAGGAGATCGAGTTCGACCTGTCGACGGACGACGTCATCCACTCCTTCTGGGTGCCGGAGTTCCTGTTCAAGCGTGACATCATCCCCGGCATCCCCGACGGCAACCCGGGCCGTAAGTTCCAGGTCAAGACCCTGGACAAGACGGGCGTCTTCGCCGGGCGCTGCGCCGAGCTGTGCGGTGTCGACCACAGCCGCATGCTGTTCTCCGTCAAGCTCGTCCCGCAGCAAGAGTTCGACCAGTACATCGCGACACACCAGGCTGGGAGCGCCCAGTGACCGCCATTCAAGATCCACCGGTCCGCACACCGGTCATCCGGCCCGTCACCAAGGGTCAGATCATCGCGAAGTGGATGTCGTCCACTGATCACAAGATCATTGGACACATGTACCTCATCACGTCGTTCGTGTTCTTCCTGATCGGCGGCGTGATGGCGCTGATCATGCGGGCGGAGCTGGCCCAGCCGGGGCTGCAGTTCACCAGCAACGAGCAGTTCAACCAGCTGTTCACCATGCACGGCACGATCATGCTGCTCATGTTCGCGACGCCGCTGTTCGCGGGCTTCGCCAACGAGCTCATGCCGCTGCAGATCGGCGCCCCCGACGTGGCCTTCCCGCGGCTCAACATGGTGAGCTACTGGCTCTACCTGTTCGGCAGCATCATCGCGGTCTCCGGCTTCTTCACCCCGGGCGGCGCGGCCTCCTTCGGCTGGTTCGCCTACACCCCGCTGTCCAACGCGATCAACTCGCCCGGCATCGGCGGCGACCTGTGGCTCATGGGCCTCGCGCTGTCCGGTCTCGGCACGATCCTCGGCGCGGTCAACTTCATCACCACGATCATCTGCATGCGCGCTCCCGGCATGACGATGTTCCGGATGCCGATCTTCACCTGGAACATCCTGCTCACCAGCATGCTCGTGCTGATGGCCTTCCCGGTGCTGGCCGCCGCGCTGCTCGCGCTGGAGGCCGACCGCAAGCTCGGCACGCACATCTTCGACTCCGACAACGGCGGAGCGTTGCTGTGGCAGCACCTGTTCTGGTTCTTCGGGCATCCCGAGGTCTACATCATCGCGCTGCCGTTCTTCGGCATCGTCACCGAGATCCTGCCGGTCTTCAGCCGTAAGCCGATCTTCGGTTACATCAGCCTCGTGGCCGCGACCATCGCGATCGCGGGTCTGTCCATCACGGTCTGGGCGCACCACATGTTCCCGACCGGTCAGGTCCTGTTGCCGTTCTTCTCGTTCATGACGTTCCTCATCGCGGTGCCGACGGGCGTGAAGTTCTTCAACTGGATCGGCACGATGTGGCGGGGGCACCTGAGCTTCGAGTCGCCGATGCTGTTCTCGGTCGGCTTCCTGATCACGTTCCTCCTGGGCGGCCTGACGGGCGTCATCCTGGCCTCGCCGCCGCTCGACTTCCACATCAGCGACACCTACTTCGTCGTCGCCCACTTCCACTACGTGGTCTTCGGCACCGTCGTGTTCGCCATGTTCGCGGGCTTCTACTTCTGGTGGCCCAAGTTCACCGGCAGGATGCTCAACGACAAGCTGGGCAAGCTGCACTTCTGGCTGCTGTTCATCGGCTTCCACACCACGTTCCTGGTGCAGCACTGGCTCGGCGTGGTGGGCTTCCCGCGCCGCTACGCCGACTACAGCGCGGCCGACAAGTTCACCGACCTCAACATGATCTCGTCGGTGGGCGCGTTCGTCCTCGGCCTGTCCACGCTGCCGTTCCTGTACAACGTGTGGAAGACCTGGCGCAGCGCGCCCAAGGTCACCGTGGACGACCCGTGGGGCTACGGCGGCTCGCTGGAGTGGGCCACGTCCTGCCCGCCGCCGCGGCACAACTTCACCTCGCTGCCGCCCATCCGGTCCGAGCGTCCCGCGTTCGACCTGCGTTTCCCGCACACGTCCGCAGACTCGTCGCACAAGAGCGCCAAGGCTGACAAGCCGGCCGGGGAGGTCGAGGCCTGATGAAGGTCCAGGGTTGGCTGTTCCTGCTGTGCGGGCTGTTCTTCGCCGGCGTCGACGTCGCCTACTGGTTCTGGACCAAGGCGGCGACGGGCGTGGGTGAGCCGGTCGGCACCACCGCCATGGCCATCTCGGTCGGCTTCGCGTTCATGGTCGGCTACTACCTGATGTTCACCTCGCGGCGCATCGGTCCGCAGCCGGAGGACAACAAGCAGGCCGACATCAGCGACGGCGCGGGCGAGATCGGCTTCTTCAGCCCGAGCAGCTGGTGGCCGCTGTTCCTGTGCCTGGCGGCGGCCTTCGCCTTCGCCGGGTTCGTGATCGGCTTCTGGATGTTCCTGATCGGGCTCTTCCTGGTCATCATGGCCATGATCGGGTTCGTCTTCCAGTACTACCGGGGCAACTTCTCGCACTGAGCGGTGCCCGGCCACGGAGCGGGCGCCTTCCCCACTTAGGGGATGGCGTCCGCTTTTTCGGCGTTCTTTACCAGTGTCCGGATGCGCCTATTCAGTCACTCAGGGTAATAAAGGAGGCAGAAGCGGACCGACCTGCAGCGAGGGAGTCACTCGTGGAGCGAGGAGCGTATGGAACGGCCGGCCTGCTGGCCGTGGCCCTGCTGGCGGCCTGCTCGGCGTGTTCGGCGGGCGGCGGCGAGAAGGACACGACCGCCATGGCCGGCGGGGCTCGTACGGCCTCGGTGGCGTTCTCGCCGCGCGACAAGAGCGCGAACGTGCCGACCGACCAGACCGTCGTCGTCTCGGCCACCGGCGGGAAGCTGACCGGCGTCCGCGTGGACGGCGGCAAGGCGGGCAAACTGCCGGGCGTGCTCAGCTCGGACGGCACCCGCTGGCGCAGCACCGCCACCGCCCGTCCAGGCACCGCCTACACGGTCACCGCCGTCTCGGTGGACCCGTCGGGCAAGCGGAGCGAGGCCACCAGCACGTTCACGACCGTGAAGGGCAAGGGCACGTTCGACATCGCCACCATCACCCCGAACAAGGACGACACGGGCCTGACGGTCGGCGTCGGCATGCCCATCATGATCACCTTCGACAAGCCGGTCACCGACCGCGTCGCGATCGAGCGCAACCTCGTCGTACGCAGCAGCAAGCCGGTCGAGGGCGCCTGGCACTGGTTCGACTCCTCGCACGTGGACTTCCGGCCCCAGGAGTACTGGCCGGCCCACACGAAGGTGCGACTGGAGGCCAAGCTGGCCGGCGTCCAGGGCGCCCCCGGCCTGTACGGCAAGCGCGACGTGAAGCTCGACTTCAAGATCGGCCGCTCGCAGATCACCAAGGGCAGCACCGACGAGCACGTGCTCTACGTGCGCCGCGACGGCAAGCGCATCCGCGCCATGCCGATGAGCGCCGGCCAGGGCGGAAGCTGGAAGTACTACACCACCTCGGGCATCCACCTCGCGATGTCCCGCGAGCCGGTCACCGTCATGACCTCGCCGGGCATCGGCCCCGGCCAGTCCGGCTACTACCAGCTCACCGTCTACAACACCGTACGCATCTCCAACAGCGGCGAGTACGTCCACAGCGCCCCCTGGTCGGTCGGCTCCCAGGGCAACTCCAACGTCAGCCACGGCTGCGTGAACGTCAGCCCGGAGAACGCCGCCTGGTTCATCAAGAACACCCTGATCGGCGATCCCATCATCATCACCGGCAGCCCGCGCAAGCTGGAGCCGACGAACGGCTGGGGCCACTGGCAGGAGAAGTGGCACGAGTGGCTGAAGTGGAGCACGCTCAAGGCGGGCCCCACCATAACGTTCTGAGCACGAAAAAAGGCACGAAGGGGTACGAAAGGGCACGAGAAAGCGCACGAAAAAGGCGCGTCCTCCCTCGTGGGGGCGCGCCTTCGCCGTGGGGAGGGCTCAGCAGGAGCCGCTGACCTCCACCCAGCGCTCCAGGACGGCCTTGGCGGCCCCTGAGTCCACCGCCTGGGCCGCGCGGTCGTAGCCGGCCCTCATGGACGTGTCCAGGTCGTCCCCGGGCCCCTCGTGGGCCACCAGGGCCGCGGCGGCGTTGAGCAGCACCGCGTCGCGCACCGGGCCGCTCTCGCCGCTCAGCACGTCGTGCACGGCCTGGGCGTTGAAGGCCACGTCGCCGCCGCGCAGCGCGCCCACGTCGGCGCGGGGGATGCCGAGGACCCGCGGGTCGAACATGGTCTGCGTGGCCGCGCCGTCCTTGACCACCCAGACGGTGGAGGTGCCGGCGATGGTCAGCTCGTCGAGGCCGTCGTCGCCGCGGAAGACCAGGGCGCTGACGCCGCGCTCGGCGAACACCCCGGCCAGCACGGGCACCATGCGGGCGTCGTAGACGCCGATGGCCTGGGCGGTGGGCCGGGCCGGGTTGGTGAGCGGGCCGAGGAAGTTGAAGATCGTCGGGATGCCGATCTCCTTGCGGGTGGGACCGGCGAAGCGCAGCGCGGGGTGGTAGACCGGGGCGAAGCAGAACGCGATGCCCGCCTCGCGGGCCACCCGCGCCGTCTGCTCGGGCGTGAGGTCCAGGCGGATGCCCAGATGCTCCAGGACGTCGGCGGCCCCGCACGAGGAGGAGGCGGCCCGGTTGCCGTGCTTGACCACGCGGGCGCCGGCCGCCGCGGTCACGATGGCGGCCATCGTCGAGACGTTGACGGTGTGGGCGCGGTCGCCGCCGGTGCCGACGATGTCGACCACGGGCCCCTCGACCCGCAGCGGCGTGGCGAACTCCAGCATGGTGCGGGCCAGGCCCACCACCTCCGACACCGACTCGCCCTTGGCGCGCAGGGCGGTCACGAACCCCGCGATCTGCGAGGGCGTCGCGGTGCCGGACATGATCTCCCGCATCGCCCAGGCCGTCTCGTCCGAGGTGAGGTGCTCTCCGGCGAGGAGAGCCGACAGCAGGGCGGGCCAGGTCGTCCGGGAGTCCATGGGCACCTACTTAGCGTTGAGTCGGGTGGAATTGCGACGGCGCATGAGGTCGGCCACCGCGTCGGCCAGCACCATGGGCTCCAGGGGCTGGGGGACGACGGCGTCGGCCTTGGACCACTCGGCCAGCCAGCGGTCGTCGCGGCGGGCGATGAGCAGGCAGATCGGCGGGCAGTCGTAGACCTCGTCCTTGGCCTGGCGGGAGACGCCCATGCCGCCGGCGGGCTGGGTCTCGCCGTCGAGGACGGCCACGTCGATCTGCCCGGACCCCAGCCACTGGTGGACCTTCGGCTCGGTGGCGCACTCCACGATCTCGACCAGGGGGACGTCCGCCGCGGGCCGCCTGCCGATGGCCTGGATCACCTCAGCCCTCGTGGCGGCGTCGTCGCTGTAGACGAGGACCCTCATCGTGTCGTCGGTGCTGCCTGATGACGTCACTGTCGCGCTCACTATCGGTCGTAGCGGTATGGTCACCCTGGATCGTACCGGTGCTCCGGCGTGCAGACCCAGGCCGCCGCCCCAGAGGGGCGTTTTGCGGCAATTATCCCAGGTTGATGGCCGGTTTGTACCTGCTAACGGGGGGTCGTGCGCCGGACCGACTGATGGAGCCGCAATAATGCTGCCCGTGGCGACAGCATCCGCAATAACTTCGACGACGACAGCACAACCGTTCCGCAGACCCAACCTGGTCAGCGTCGGGACGATCGTCTGGCTGTCCTCTGAGCTCATGTTCTTCGCGGCGCTGTTCGCGATGTACTTCACCATCCGGTCCGTGAGCATCGGCAAGCACCTCGAATGGGGTCCTTCGCTCCTGCCCGCAGGCGCGATCGCCGCCGAAGGTGCTCACCTGAACATCCCGTTCGCGACGGTCAACACGACGATCCTGGTGCTGTCGAGTGTGACGTGCCAGCTCGGCGTGTGGGCCGCGGAGAAGGGGCAGGTCGGCAAGCTCCGTTTCTGGTACTTCGTCAGCTTCCTGATGGGCTCGGTCTTCATCGCCGGGCAGCTGTACGAGTACATGGAGCTGGCGTCAGACGGCGCGACCCTGTCCGCTAACGCCTACACCTCGGTGTTCTACCTGACGACGGGCTTCCACGGCCTGCACGTGACCGGTGGCCTGATCGCGTTCCTGTTCATGCTGGGACGCACGTACGCCGCGAAGCGCTTCACGCATGAGCAGGCCACCAGCGCGATCGTCGTGTCCTACTACTGGCACTTCGTCGACGTCGTCTGGATTGGTCTTTTCGCGACCATCTACATCATTCGGTAAGGAACGGGATCTCAGTGATTAGGATCACCGCTTGGCGGCGGCATCCCCTCGCGAGATACGCCGTCCTGATTTTGGCGTTGGCGCTGGTCGGGATGGTATACGCCGCCTTTGTCCAGGCGGGTAAGCCTGCCGACGCGGCGATGGCGGCAGGCAAGGTCGACGACGTGGCAGAGGGCAAGAGCCTGTTCGTCGCGCATTGCGCGAGCTGCCACGGGCTCAACGCGGAGGGCACCAACACCGCCCCCTCGATCGTCGGCGTCGGCGCCGCGGCGGTCGACTTCCAGATGAGCACCGGCCGCATGCCCGCGGCCAACCCCGGCCCCCAGGCCCCGCGCAAGCCCCTGGCGCGCTGGGTCGACGAGAACGCCATCCGTCAGGTCTCGGCGTACGTGCAGTCGCTCGGCGGTGGCCCGCAGGTGCCCGGCGCCGAGCAGGTCGACCCCAAGCTCGGTGACGCCGGCCGCGGTGGCGAGCTGTTCCGCGCCAACTGCATCCAGTGCCACAACTGGGCGGGTTCGGGCGGCGCGCTGACGCAGGGCAAGTACGCCCCCAACCTCAACGCGTCGTCCCCGACGCAGATCTACGAGGCGATGGTCACCGGCCCCCAGGCGATGCCCGTCTTCAACGACACGACGATCACGCCGCAGGAAAAGCGTGACATGATCGCCTACATCGTCCAGGTCCGTGAGCAGAAGGACCCGGGAGGCTTCGGTCTCGGGCGCATCGGCCCCGTGACCGAAGGCATCGTCGCGTGGGTCGTGGGCATGGTCGCCCTCGTACTCGCCGCCATCTGGATCACCGCGAAGAAGCGACAGAAGTCATGACTGACAACGAGCACGAGATCGAGCAGCCGGACGAGCGCGTCCCCAAGCGCGTGATCGGCACTCCCGCACCGGGCACCCCGATGCTCGGCCAGGCGGAGGCGGCCGAGGCCGCCGGCCAGGACGTCCCCGGCGTGACGCTGCAGGACGAGGCGAAGGCCCGCAAGGCGGAGAAGATCGTGGCGCTCTGCTTCACGATCACCTTCCTCGCGGCCATCGCGTTCATCATCTCCTACGTGGTGTTCCAGGTGGGCACGCCCGATTCGACGGGGGTCTCCAACCTGGCGCTGGGCGGCTCGCTCACCGTCGCCGTCCTGGGCCTGGCCATCGGCATCGTCGTCTGGGTCCGGATGATCATGCCCAAGTACTCGCTCATCCAGGAGCGCCACGAGATGGCCTCCGACGAGCCCGACCGCGAGGTCGTCGCCGACACCTTCGTGCAGGGCGCCAACGAGAGCGGCTTCGTCAAGCGCAAGCTGCTGCGCCGCACCCTGCTGCTGGCCGCGGCCCCGCTGGGCCTGGTGCCGCTGGTGCTGCTGCGCGACCTGGACAACAGCAACATGCCGGGCGCGAAGTTCAACAAGCTGCTGCGCCACACGGTCTGGGGCGAGAAGACCAAGGAGGGCAAGCCGCTCAGGCTCGTCGTCGAGGGCACCGGCCAGCCCATCAGGGCCGCCGACTTCAACTCGCCCGGCGGCATCCTGTCGGTCGTCCCCGAGGGCTACGAGCACGACCTCAACGCCCTGGCCAAGGCCACGCTGATCCTGATCAAGTTCCGTCCCGAGGAGATCAAGGGCGGGGTCAACCAGAACTGGATCCACGACGGCATCGTGGCCTACTCCAAGATCTGCACGCACGTGGGCTGCCCGGCAGCGCTCTACGAGCAGAACACGCATCACATCCTCTGCCCGTGCCACCAGTCGACGTTCGACGCCGCCGACGGCGCCAAGGTCATCTTCGGCCCGGCCGCGCGGCCGCTGCCGCAGCTGCCGATCACCGTGGACGACCAGGGCTACCTGATCGCCAAGGGTGACTTCGACGTGCCGGTCGGCCCGAGCTACTGGGAACGCGGCGACGCCGAGGCCGAGGCCAGAATGAAGGGAGGCCAGGCGTGAGCGGCGAACTGAACACGGTGCCGAAGGGTGTCGCGGGACCGTCGACCTGGCTGGACGACCGGCTGGGCGGCGCCAACTTCCTCAAGCGCAACCTTCGCAAGATCTTCCCTGACCACTGGTCGTTCCTGCTGGGCGAGATCGCGCTCTACTCCTTCGTCATCCTGCTGCTGACCGGCACGTTCCTGACGCTGTGGTTCAACCCCAGCATGACGGAGGTCGTCTACAACGGCCCCTACGCGCCGCTCAAGGGCGTCATGATGTCGGAGGCCTACGCCTCGGCGCTGGAGATCAGCTTCGAGGTCCGTGGTGGACTGCTCATGCGGCAGATGCACCACTGGGCGGCCCTGCTCTTCGTGGCCGGCATGACGGTCCACATGCTGCGGGTGTTCTTCACGGGCGCCTACCGCAAGCCGCGTGAGATCAACTGGCTGATCGGCGTGCTGCTGCTGTCGCTGGCCCTGGTCGAGGGCCTGACCGGCTACTCGCTGCCCGACGACCTGCTGTCCGGCGCCGGTCTGCGCATCACGGAGGGCGTGGCGATCTCGCTGCCGCTGGTCGGCACGTACATCACGTTCTTCCTGTTCGGCGGCGAATATCCGGGCACGGACATCATCCCGCGCTTCTACTCGCTGCACATCCTGCTCATCCCGGGCATCCTGCTGGCGCTGATCTCGGCCCACATGGTGCTCATGTGGGTGCAGAAGCACACGCAGATGCCGGGCAAGAGCCGCACCAACACCAACGTGGTCGGCGCGCCGTTCTACCCGGCCTTCATGGCCAAGGCAGGCGCGTACTTCCTGTTCACGCTGGGTGTGATCGCGGGTCTGGCGACGGTCGCGCAGATCAACCCGATCTGGCTGTTCGGCCCCTACACACCGGCCGACATCTCGGCGGGATCGCAGCCCGACTGGTACATGGGCTTCCTGGAGGGCTCCCTGCGCATCATGCCGCCATGGGAGTGGAACCTCTTCGGCACCGCCCACGCCGGCACGCTGCCGCTGAGCGTCATCATCCCGGCGCTGGTACCGCTCGGCATCGTCATGACGGGCCTCGCGCTCTACCCGTTCCTCGAACAGTGGGTGACCGGCGACAGGCGCGAGCACCACGTCGCCGACCGCCCGCGCAACAACCCGCACCGCACCTCGATCGGCATGTCGGGGATCACGTTCTACGGCCTGCTGTGGCTGCTCGGCGCGAACGACGAGATCGCGGCGAACTTCCACATCAGCCTCAACTGGACGACCTACATCGGCCGGGTGCTGATCTTCGTGGGCCCGGCGCTGGCCTACCTGATCACCTACCGCGTCTGCCTGGGCCTGCAGCGTTCCGACGCCGCGGTCATCTCGCACGGCGTGGAGTCGGGTGTCATCAAGCGCCTGCCGCACGGTGAGTTCATCGAGGTCCACACGCCGCCGGCGGACGACATCGAGGCCCACATGCGTGGCAAGCAGCCGGTGCTGATGCACCCGGTGCGGGAGGACGCCGCCGGCATCCCGCCGAAGGGCATGCGCGGACCGCTCGGCAAGCTGCGGGCGCGGATGTCCCGTGCGTACGGCGGGGAGAAGATCCCGCTGGACGAGGGCCACGGCCACGGCGAGGACGAGCACGCCGCCATCGGCTCCGGTGGGGACGACGACCGCAGCCTCACGCACTGACCGCTCCACGGACGCATCGCCACACCGCGCGGGCCCGGACGACCACTGGTCGTCCGGGCCCGCCGGTTTTCGACAGGTGCGAAGCCTGAACGCGGGCATGCGACAAGCCGCCCGGGGACGGTGGTCCTGGTCCGGGCGGCGCGTCAGGAGAAAGGGACTAGTCGGCCTCGGGGAAGCCGATGGAGAACGCGGCGTCGAGGTCGTGCTTGGAGTAGGCGCGGAAGGCGATGTGCGTCTCGGTGTTCAGCACGCCCTCGACCTTGTTGATGTGCCCGGGGACGACCTCGGCGATCTGCTCGTAGACCGGGACCCGGACCATGGCGAGCAGGTCGTATTCGCCGGTGATGGAGTAGACCTCGCTGACCCCGTCGATCTCGGCGATCGTCTCGGCGACCTCCGTGATCCGGTCTACCTCGGCATTGATGTGGACGATAGCCGTGACCATGCATCAACTCTATCGGTTCACCGCAAAGGCCGCCCCTCCCGCCCGCGGCCCTGATCGAGGTGCCGGTAGGCGAGGTCGATGCGGGCCTTGTGCCGGGCGGCCCCCCGCGCGGGCAGGCTCCACTCGCCGTCCACCTCCACCAGCCGCACCCCCGGCGACTCCAGCCAGCGCAGGATGCACTCGGTCTCCTCGGCGCTCGCCGCGTGCACGGGGCCGGGCCCCGGCAGGACGACCTCCGCCGAGGCCGTGAGCGAGGCCACGAACGGCGTGGGATGCGCCCCCTTGGCCAGCACCCCCGCCCCGGCCAGCCGCCCGTAGCGGACGACGTGGACGTCCCAGCCGCCGCCGAAGGCCGGGCTGGCGGCCACGAGCTGCGGGATGCGGGTGAGGGCGCTGAGCCGCTGCATGCGGGCCGCCGTGCGGACGAACGAGGCCAGCCGGTCGCGGTCGACCGACGCCTCCTCGTAGCGCTGCTCGACCGACAGCCGCTCCATGCGCGCCGCGACGGCCGCGAAGACCGGCGTCGCGTCGAGGGTCATGGCGCGGCGGGCGGCCTCGGCGTGCGCGGCGTAGTCCTCCGGACTCTCCCTGCCCTCGCACGGCGCTCCGCAGCGGCCCATCTCGTGCAGCACGCAGGCCGCGCGGCGGGTGCGCGGCCCGAGCGCCTGCGTGCACTGGCGCAGCGGCACCGCCTCGTGCAGCGCGATGCGCGCGTCGTCGGCCTGCCGGGCGCTGGTGAACGGCCCGAGGTAGGTGGCCGCGTCGTCCTTGAGCTCGCGCACGATCGACAGCCGGGGGAACGGCTCGTCCGTGAGCTTGAGCCACACCATCTTCTCGGGGAAGCGGGAGCGCCGGTTGTAGCGGGGCTTGGCGCCGCCGATCAGGCGCAACTCCCTGACCTCGGCCTCCAGCGCGGTCGCGCAGACGATGTGCCTGACGCGATCGGCGATGCCGATCATCTCCCTGATGCGCGGCCGGGTCTCGCTCGCGGTGAAGTAGGAGCGCACGCGGTTGCGCAGGTTGGTGCTCTTGCCGATGTAGAGCACCTCGCCCCGCTCGTCCTCGAAGAGGTAGACGCCCGGCGCGTGCGGCACGGAGTCGGCCAGGTGGCGCTTGCGCTGCTGCTCGGGCGTGGGCGCGCGGACGAACGACTTGAGCTCCTCCAGCGTGTGCACCTGGAACGATCCCGCCCGCTCGATGAGCCCGTGCAGCACGTCGACCGTGGCCCGCGCGTCCTGCAGCGCCCGGTGGCACGGCTCGACCGGGCTGCGGAAGAAGCGGGCCAGCGTCGCCAGCTTGGCGTTGGGCGTCTCGTCGCGGGTGAGCACCCGGCGGGCCAGATCGACGGTGTCGAGCACCGGGTTGGCGGGCGGAGGGTAGCCGTGGGCGGCGCAGGCGGCCTTGACGAACCGCGTGTCGAAGCTCGCGTTGTGCGCCACCAGCACCGACCCCCGGATGAACTCCAGGAAACTCGGCAGCACCGCCTCGATGCGCGGCGCGGCCACCACCATGGCGTCGGTGATGCCGGTCAGCACCGAGATGAACGGCGGGATCGGCCCCCCGGGATCGACCAGCGTGGAGAACTCGCCCAGCACCTCGCCCGCCCGCACCTTGACCGCGCCGATCTCGGTGATCGCGTCCTCGGCGGGCGAGCCGCCGGTCGTCTCCAGGTCGAACACGACGAACGTGACCTCGCTGAGTTGGGTGCCGAGCTCGTCGAGGGTGCCTTGAACCGCTTCCACGAACCAAGACCATAGAGAGACCGACCGACAGGATGGAATAACCATCCCTCTTGGTCGTTCGTTACCCTTCCCTTTATGTCGGCGGGAAGACTCGCCGGCCGCTACCTCCTGCTGCGCCCGCTGGGCGCGGGCGGCATGGGGAAGGTGTGGCTGGCCAGGGACGAGATGCTCGACCGCGAGGTCGCGGTCAAGGAGCTCACACTGCCCGAGGGCATGGCTCCCAAGGAGCGGGCCGACTCGGTCAAGCGCGCGGTGCGCGAGGCGCAGGCCACCGCGCGGCTCCGGCACCCCGGCATCGTCGCCCTGCACGACGTGGTGGTCGAGAACGACCGGCCGTGGCTGGTCATGGAGCTGCTGCGGGGCCGCACGCTCGGCGACACCGTCCGCCAGTTCGGGCCCATGCCCGCCGATCACGCCGCCCGTGTCGGCGCCGACGTGCTGGAGGCGCTGACGGCCGCGCACGCCCAGGGCATGCAGCACCGCGACGTCAAGCCGGGCAACGTGTTCCTGACCGAGAGCGGCCGGGTCGTGCTCACCGACTTCGGCATCGCCCGCCAGGAGGGCCAGGCCACCCTCACCGAGCAGGGCCTGATGATCGGCTCGCCCGGCTTCATCGCCCCCGAACGGCTGGAGGGCCAGCCCGGCGGCCCGGCCAGCGACCTGTGGTCACTCGGCGCCACCCTCTACGTCGCGGTCACCGGCGTGCCCGCCTACGAGGGATCGGCCGCCCAGCGGGTGCAGGCCACGCTGCTGGCGCCGCCGCCGGTCGCGCCGGGCCCGCTCGGGCCGCTGATCGCCGCCATGATGGCGCACCACCCGGCCGCCCGCCCCGATCCGCGGGCGGCCGGGCCCGCGCTGCGCCAGGTCGCCGCCGGCCGCCCCCTCCCCGAGCTGTCCGCCGCCTCCGACATCACTGTGCCCGGCCGGGTCGCCAGGCGCGGCCGTACCGTGGTGTGGGTGGCGGCGGGGGTGGCGCTCGCGGCCGTGCTGGCCGCCGGCGGCTTCCTCGCCGTACGCGGCCTGAGCGGCGGCGACGGCGTGCCGGCGGCGTTCACCGCCCCCATGGACGTGTGCACGCTGCTCGCCTCGGAGGAGGTGGGCCGGCTGCTGCTCACCTCCGCCCCGCCCAAGCCGCAGCCCGGCTCCGACGAGGTCGGCCCCAAGTGCGGCTGGCCGATCTCCGGCACCGGCGTGGGCCTGCAGGTGCAGAAGGACTCCGACACCGTCGACCCGTGGTCGATGACCCCGGCCACGGCCCGCACGCTGTTCCAGAACCAGAAGCGTTACTGGGGCAAGTACACCAGCGTCGACTGGACCTGGCCGGAGATCGGCGTCAAGACCTCCAGGAAGGCCACGCTGACGCCGGTGCGGCAGATCGGCGGCGTCGGCGAGGAGGCGTTCGGCTTCGAGCTGAAGGGGCCCACCGGCCGGGTGCACTCCGCGCACGTCTACTACCGGCTGGCCAACCTCGTCGTCAGCGTCGAGTACTCCACCCTGTCCGACCGGCCCACGGACGAGGACGTCCGGCAGGCGGCGCTGAAGGCCGCGCGGGCGAGCGAGCAGGCGTTGCGCCATGCCGCATGACCTCTATCTGCTGGCCGGCCGCTACCGGCTGATCGAGCGGCTCGGCCAGGGCGGCGCGGGCACCGTGTGGCGGGCCATCGACGAGATGCTCGACCGCCAGGTCGCCGTCAAGCAGGTGCGCGTCCCCGAGGGCCTCACCCCGCACGAGCGGGCGCAGTTCACCGGACGAGCCATCCACGAGGCCCGCTCCGCCGGCCGGCTGCGCGACCCGGCGATCGTGGTCGTGCACGACGTCGTGCTGGAGGGCCACCAGCCGTGGATCATCATGGACCTGGTCACCGGCCGCTCGCTCGACCAGCTCGTCAAGGAGCGGGGCCCGCTGCCGCCCGGCGCCGTGGCCGGGATCGGGCTGCGGGTGCTGTCGGCGCTGGAGGTCGCGCACGCCCACGGCCTGCTGCACCAGGACGTCAAGCCGGGCAACATCCTGCTCGACGCGGACGGCTCGGCCATGCTCACCGACTTCGGCATCGCGGCCCCCATGGGCGGCCCGGGCGGCCTGGCGGGCAGCGCGGGCTCGCCCGGCTACATGGCGCCCGAACGACTCAACGAGCAGCCCTCCGGCCCCGCCTCCGACCTGTGGTCGCTCGGCGCGAGCCTCTACACGGCGGTGGAGGGGCGGGCGCCGTTCGAGCGCGACCTGCCCGCCGCGGTGGCGGCGGCGGTGCTGCTGCACGAGCCGCCGTTCCCGGCCAGGGCGGGGCGGCGGCTCGGCGGCCTGCTCATGGCCATGCTCGCCAAGAACCCCGCGGCCCGGCCCACCGCGCCGCAGATCAGGCAGGAGCTCACCGCCCTGGCCGGGGCCGCCCCCGAGCCGCGTGGCCGCCCCCGGTGGCTGCTGCCCGCCGCGCTCGCCGCCGCCGTCGTGCTGCTGGGCGCCGGCGGCTGGTACGCCGTCTCCGCCCTCCGCCCTCAGCCCGACACCGGCCGGTACGCCGCCGCGCCCGACCCGTGCACGCTGCTCAGCGACGCCCAGGCCGAGGAGCTCATGAAGGTCACGCCGGTGCGCAACGCGAGCCGGCCGGGGGAGTGCCAGTGGATCGTGCGCGAGGGGCCGGGGCGCACGCTCACCGTCCGCGCCTGGGCGGAGAAGCCGGACGGCGACCTCGGCGGGCCGCAGGTGGCGCAGCGGCGCTTCGCCAGCGAGAAGGCCACCCGGGCAGCGGGCAAGGGCCAGGAGGGGCGCGACGTGCGCGGCGGGGTGTCCGAGGTGCCGGGGATCGCGGAGTCCGCCATCCTCCAGAACAGCTTCACCTTCTACATCAACACCAACAAAAGCGGCCGATCCGACAGCGTGCTGCTCTTCCGGACGAGTAACCTGCTCGGCGAAGTGGTGTGGCACCGTGACGACGTCCCGGCGTCGAGAGCGGCGGACAAGGAGACGGCTGTCGCCGCGGCGCGACTGGTGGCCGCGGCCCTGAACAGATGACCCGCGCCGTGACAAACGTCGCAGCATCGTGCAAGGGGTGTGACTAGCATGTTCTCCCGCAAGTCAGGGCGACCCCAGGAGTCCCAGTGAACCCCGGAAGCGCGTACGAGCCGCCGACGACCCCGTACCCGGGGCAGGGGCAGGACGGCGGCGACCCCGGCGACCAGCCCGGGCCCAGGGACGGCTACAGCCCGCCGCCCGGCTACGGGTCGCACGGCGGTGGGGACGTGCCCTATGTTCCTCAGGGCGGGCCGTACGGTTGGCAGGGCGGGCCGCCGATGAGCCCAGGGGCCGGAGCACCAGGCATGCCGCCGCACCCGGCCGGCGGGAGCGGCCATCCGGGCCCACCTCCGCCCGGCATGCCGCCGCAAGCCCCTTACAGCTCACCTCAAGGCCCTTACGCCCCTTCCCCGGGCCCGTCCTACGGCCCGCCTCATGGTCCGCCCTACGCCTCGCCCACGGACCCGTCTCCTCAGGGCCCGTCCTCCTATGGCCCTCCTCAGGTCCCGTTTCAGGGGCCCGCTCAGGGCGCGCCTCCCCAGGGGCCGCCGCCGCAGGGCCCGCCGTACTACGGGCCGCCCCCTCCTCAGATGCCGCCCACGGCGCCCACGTTGCCGCAGGCCCCGTCGGCGCCCGGTCCGCCAGGGCGCCGCGGGTGGCTGATGCCTGCGTTGGCCGCCGGCGTGGTGGTGCTGGTGGCGGCAGGGGGCGTGGGCGTGTTCGTGCTCACCTCCCGCGACGACCCCGCGGGCTCGCGGGAGGCCGATGGCCGGCCGGCGGCGTCCTCCTCGGCCGCCCCCGCCTCGGGTGCGAAGGGCCCGGACGTGTGCGGCATGCTCCCCAAGGAGGAGGCCGAACGCCTGGTGCCCGGCGCGACCGTCGCCAAGTCCTCCCGGGACGGCGAGTTCACCGTCGACTTCGGCTGCAACTGGGTCAACCGCCGCATCTCGTTCGGCGAGTACTGGCGCAGCAGGGAGATCGACGTCAAGATCGCCCAGTATCGCGGCGAGGGCGCCAAGACCGGCCGCGCCCTGGCCCAGAACGCCTACGAGGTGGAGTACCGCGGCGGCAAGTACGCCGCCACCGCCAAGCCGTCCCTGGACCCCGACGAGAAGGAGTACATCTCCCCGCTCAAGGACATCCCGGGCGTGGGCGAAGGCGCGTTCGCCCAGTACACATGGCGGCGCGACAAGCTGCTGTGGTACTCGTTCGGCACCGCGAACGCCCGCGTCGGCGACTTCACGATCAAGGTCAAGTTCCAGGCCGACCAGCAGAAGAAGGACGCCCAGATCCTGTCGAGCGAGACCCGGCAGTCGATCACCGAGGCGAACGCGCTGCGCGAGGTGAGCGGCCTGGTCGCGTACTTCGCCAAGGGCGTGGCGGCCTGGCAGGCGAAGAACCCGAACGTGCTGGCCAAGGCCGACCAGCCCGCCGTCACCTCCTCGCCCAGCCCGAAGGCGTCGGCCTCGCCGACCGTGCTGGCCGCGTTCCCCGCGTTCTGCACGGCCGTCGGCGCGAAGGCGACCGAGCTGGTGCCGAGCCCCACGACGCGGGCGCGCGGCCTGGAGGAGGGCGGCGACAGCCAGACCGAGTGCCGCTGGCTCAACCTCGACCTGCCGGGCGACGGCGCGGACACGAAGAAGATCCGCAGCGTGCTGATCACCGTTCACCGGTTCAGCGACCGTACCGGCCAGGCCGACGTGAGCGGCGCCAAGTCCTACTACGCCACCCAGCGCGGCGGCGACAAGAACATGGCGGGCTCGTCGCTGGGCGGCATCACCTGGGGCAAACTGGTCGACCGTGACGACCTGGGCGACCAGGCGTACCAGCAGTTCGTGCAGACCAGGCACAGCGACGTGGCGGCCTCCAGCGGCTCGGTGCTCATGCGCAAGGGCGCGGTGGTCGTGCGCGTCGACTACTCGGGCCACCAGCGGCCGAAGGACGCGGCGACGAACTCGCCGAAGGTCCGGTTCATGTCCGAGAAGGAGGCCATGGGCGGGGCGCTGCCGATGGCCAGGGCGTTCATGGAGGAGATGACCAGGCGGCCGGTCGGGAGCTGAGGCGGCGGTCAGGCGGGGGCGTCGCGCAGGCGTTCGACCTTCACGCCGCGCAGCAGCAGCTCCGCCACCACCGCCGCGGCCACCAGGCTGAGCAGCAGGGCGGCGCCCACGACGAGCGCGACGGGCGCCACCGCCACCTGGTGCGGCAGCGGCGGCGTCACCGGCGCCGCGGCGAACTGCGGGATCCGGCCGAGCGCCGCCCAGGCCGCGAGCAGCCCGGCCGCCAGCCCGGCGAGCGTGCCCGCGGCCACCGTGATCACCTGTTCCAGCAGCAGCGCGATCCGCAGCGCGGCCACCCGGGCGCCCGCCGCCTCCAGCGCGGCCAGCTCGTAGCCGCGTCTCCTGGCCGCCGTGTGCAGGGCGAGCACGGTCCGCCCGAGCGCGAGCGCGGCGGCGGCGAGCGCGGAGGCCAGCAGCAGCAACAGCGCCAGCCCCGGCCCCTGCCCGGTGAAGGACGCGGTCAGCTCCGTCACGGTCCGCCGCGACACCACCGACAGCCCCTGGCGTTCCAGCTCGCGTTCCAGCCCGGCGGTGTCGGACAGCCGGGTCCACACCTGGTGGACGGCCTTCTCGTGCACCCCGTACGCGATCCGGTCGGCCTGCTCCAGATCCATGAGGACGCCCGCGTCGGTCAGACCGGGCCCGGCGGCCGAGGCGACGGCGGCGCGCACCGGCATGGCGTAGCTGTTGTCCAGGCCCGGCACCGCCTTCCTGCCGACGGGTCCGACGACGACGGCGGCCGGCTCCGGCGCGTACGTGTCCGGGCGCAGCGTCTGATTGCCGGCGTAGGTGACGGCGAACGTGCCGTCGCGCGCGTCCGGGTCCTCGTCCACCCGCCACGACGGCAGCTCCAGCGACCGCCAGCGGCCCTGCTCGCGCACGGCCAGCCCGGCGACGGTCACCTGGACGAACGCGGGCTCCCTGTACTCGGGCGGCGGCACCGGCTCCCCGCGCAGGGCGCGCAGCTCGCACGCCTCACGCGCGCAGGCGGGAGGCAGGTTCCACATGTGCGTCCCGGACGTGCCGGACAGCTCGCCGAGCGGGAGCCGGGCGGCCCGCAGCGTGCCCGGCACGCGGAACACCGCCGACATCCGGATCCGCCAGCCCTCCGGCGGCAGGTCGTGCTGGAGCCGTACGCGGAACCGGTCGCCGCGCACCCACACGCGCGGCGACCGCGGCCCCTGCACCGCGGCGGCGGCCTGCTCCAGCGACGTGCCCCCGGCCAGCGCGGGACGCCAGGCCGCGCCGATCGCGGCCAGCCGCGCCGGGTCGGCGGCGACCAGCTGCGGCGGCCCCGGCACCATGATCACGGGCGCGGCGGTCCGGCCGCCGGGGTCGGCGGCGGCCACGGCGGCGATCAGCTTGCGCGGCTCGACCGGCCGCACGGTGATCGCGGTGGCCGCCCCGTTGTGGAACCTGGCCGTCTCCGCGTAGTCGCCCGACGTGGCGCTCCACGCCGACACCGCGAACGTGGCCAGCCCGAACGCCGCCCCCAGCACCACCACGCTGCCCGCCGTGACCGGCCCCCGCGCCACCTGCCGCAGCGCCAGGAACGGCCCGAGCCCGCCCCGCCTGCGGGTCACCGCGAACAGCCGCCGGGTGAGCACCGGCAGCGCCCGCCCGGCCAGCAGCGCCACGCCGAGCGCGATCAGCCCCGGCACCGCCATCGCGCTCGAACCGCGTCCCGACACGTCGGTGAGCACGCCGGCGGCCAGCAGCTCGACCAGCCCCAGCGCGGTGATCGCCAGGACGACGGCGTCCAGTACCCAGCCGCGCGCCGAGCGGCGCGGAGTGCGCCGCCACTCCTCGGTGACCGGCCGGGTGGCCACCCGCCAGGCGACCGGCCCGGCGGCCAGCAGCCCGCCCAGCATGGCCGCCACCCCGGCCAGCGCGGCCGTGGGCGGGAAGGCCACGGGGATGCCGGGCGGCAGCAGCGCGCCGATCATCGCGCCCGCGGCGACGTGCCCGGCGAGCAGCCCGAGCGGCACCGCAGCGGCCAGCAGCAGCAGCGGCTCGGCCAGCGCGAACAGCCACACCCGCGTCCGGCGCAGGCCGCGCAGCCGGGCCAGCGCGATCTCCGGTCCGCGGGCGCGTACGAGATCGCCGACGGTCTGGAAGAGCAGCATCCACCCGAGCCCGACGAGCTGGGCGATCACCAGGAGCGTCGGGACGCCGAGCGCGTCGGCGTTGGCGGTCATGACCTTGAGCGTGTCGGCCAGCCGGGAGAAGACGATGACCTGGCTGTCGCGGCCCGCCGCCTCGGCCGCGGCCTGCATGGCGCTCAGCCGGTCCAGGTCGGCGCCGTCGAGGCGGGCGGGATCGATGCCGATGACCGCGTAGTCGGTCCAGCCGCCCGAGGTGTCGGCGGAGCCGATGGAGACGCCGGAGCTGACGATGTACGTGTCGAGCCGGGTCTGCGGCACCGTGAACAGGGCGTCCGCCTTGTTCGCGCTCGGCTCGCCGGTGGGGGAGAACAGCGTCCGGCCGAACCAGAACGGGTCGGCCGCCGAGCCGGGCCGGTAGAGCCCGACCACGGTGAGCGGCGCGGACTCGCGCCCCGTGGAGCCGGGGCCGCTCTTCATGACCGTCGTCAGCTCGACGGTCTCGCCCACCGCGAACCCGGTCGTCTGGCTCGCCATCACCTCGCCGCCGGCGCGCGGGCAGCGGCCCTCGGCGAGCGTCAGGTGCGCGCACTGCCCGTCCTGCCACACCAGCGAGAACGCCCGCTCGTCGTCACGCCGGCCGCTGCTCAGCTCCATGCCGTAGCTCGGCGCGGTGGTGAAGTCCGCGCCCGCCGTGAACGCCGCCACCTTGGCCTCGATGTCGCCCTCGGTGGTGGTGTAGCGCCAGCCGCGGCCCTCGACCGGGGCCGCCGCGAGGGCCTCCCTGGCGATGGTGGTGCGGGCGGCGGCGGCGTAGATCGGCCCGACGGCCGCCGAGGCGATCGGCACGATCGCGATGAGCAGCACGACCAGCGAGAGCGTACGGCGTTCCCAGAGGCCGCGCAGGATCACGGTTCGGCCCTCCGCAGCGCGATGCCGTCCTCCAGCTCCTCGATCCTGGCCATGGAGCCGGGCGGCAGCAGATGGTGGTACTCGGGCGGCACCTGCACGGCGCCCTCCCTGCCGACGACCACGAAGTCCTCGCCGCGCCGGCCCTCCGCCCCGACCCGGCCGTCCCTGATCGTCACCGTACGGTCCAGCGCCTCGCCCACGGCCGGATCATGGGTGACCACGACGGCGGTCGTGCCGTCACCGGCGGCGTCCCTGACGAGCTCGATCACCCTCCGCCCGGACTCCTCGTCGAGCTGGCTGGTGGGCTCGTCGGCGAGCAGCAGTTTGGGGGCGTTGGCCAGCGCCACGGCGAGGGCGAGGCGCTGCTGCTCGCCGCCCGACATCCGGCCCGCCGGGCGGTCGGCCGCGTCCGCCAAGCCGACCCGGGCCAGCAGCTCGCGCGCCCGCCGCCGGTCCCTGCGGACGGCGCGCTGGGCGAAGGCGATGTTCTGGGCGGCGGACAGGTGGCCGATGAGGTTGCGCGCCGGGTTCTGCAGCACCATGCCGATGTGCGTGGCCCGCAGCCGGTCAAGCCTGCGCTGGTCGAGCCGGCCGAGGTCCGCGCCGTCCAGCCACAGGCGGCCCGCGCTCGGCCGCAGCAGCCCGGCCAGCAGCCACAGCAGGGTCGACTTGCCCGCGCCGGACGGCCCGAGCAGCGCGACCGTCTCGCCCGCGCCGATGGTCAGGTCCACGTCCCGGAGCGCGACGACCTCGACGTCCTGCGCCCGGAAGATCTGTACGACGCCGTCGCACCTGACGAGGCTCACCCGCCCCTCCTCGCCCGCCGGGAGGCGGCCGGCGCCCGCAGCTCGACCACCCGGTCGCAGCGCTCGGCCACCTCCGGGTCGTGGGTGGCCAGCACCAGCGTGGTGCCCCGCGCCGCGACCGCGAGCAGCTCGTCCAGGACGAGGGCGCGGTGCGTGGCGTCCTGCTCGGCCGTGGGCTCGTCGGCCAGCAGCACCCGGGGCCGCAGCGCCAGCGCCCGCGCCACCGCCACCCGCTGCTGCTGGCCTCCGGACAGCTCCTCGACCAGGTGGTCGGCGAACCGCGCGACCCCCAGCCGGTCCAGCGCCTCCGCCGCCAGCCGCATCGCCTCGCGCGGGGACCGGCCCGCCGCCCGCAGCGCGACCTCGACGTTCTCGGCCGCCGTGAGCAGGCTCAGCAGCCCGTACGACTGGAAGACCAGCGCCAGCCCGGCCCGCAGCTCCGGCTGCTCGTCCAGGGGCACGCCGCCGGCCAGCACCCGGCCCGCGGCGGGCGGCAGCAGCCCGGCCAGGGTGGTGAGCAGCGTCGTCTTCCCGGAGCCTGACGGACCCATGAGCGCCACGCGCTCGCCGGGCTCGAACTCCAGGGTCAGATCCTCGATGATCGTGCGCCCGCCGGCCTGGCAGCTCAGTGCGCGGCAGGCGAGCGCGGGTCCTGGCGCCACCCGCGGATCATCTCTTGACCAGTGATCTCCGTCAACGGTTAATACGGCTGCAACTCGGTTGCAAGTGGGCCAAATACCGTTATGTCTGCAAGCACTTGAGCCGCGGGACCTGATTTGTCCAACACAGGGGCATGGACAAGACAACGAGGTCACGCGGCTCTCCCTTTTCCCCGTGTGCCGCCCGTGGGGAGGGTCTGCCCGGAAGCCTCAGTGCAGGCTCACGTCAGGTCCGTTCGCCGGCCTGACCAGGAACGGCTCCAGCAGGCCCGGGGCCGCCCGCGCGGCCAGCTCCAGCCCGTCGCCACGGCCCACGTCCAGGACCTCGTAGTGACCGTCACCCGCCGCGGTGGTGGCCGACACCGTCACCAGGCCGGCCCGCCGCTGGAAGAACGACTCGGTGATCGTCCAGCCCGAGATGCCCGCCCGCTCCAGCGCGACCGTACGGCGGATCATCGCTCCTTGGCGGGTCACCAGATGCCGTCCGGCGAGGGCGTGCCCGAGGCTCCGTGCCCCCGTCACGGCGCCCCACCAAGCCACCGGCGCCGCCACCGCCGGCACCGCCCACACCCAGGCCCCCATCCAGGGCCCCATCCAGGGCCATGGCCACGGCACCGACCAGGACACCACCCCTGTCATGGCCGTGAGCACCGCCACGAGCACGACCGCGCGCACGACCCGCCGCCGCCGTGCCGCGGGCGGGTGACGTACCAGCCCGGCTCCTAGGTCGGTCCTGGCGTCGCCTGTCGCGATGGCGTCGGCGAGGCGCCAGGCCAGAGGGCGGGGAAGCGGCGGGGCGAGCGCGCCGACGTCCTCGGTCTCGCCGTCGCCGGCCTTGCCGAGGCCGGTGGCGATCGCCTTGACGCGCGCCCCGCCGCCCAGCCGGAGCAGCAGCGGTTCCCTGACCTCCACGCCGCGCAGCCGCCGCTCCTCCAGCGTCAGCGAGCGGGCGGTGAGCAGGCCGCGCCGCAGCCGGAGCCGTCCCGGCTCGCGGTCGAGCCGGTAGCGCCCCCACGACTCGGCGAACTGCGCCACGGCCCCGAGCGCCCCCACGGCGACGTTGACGGTGAGCAGCAGCACGACGGCGGGCAGCGGATGACCGGTCACCCAGTCCCACACCGGCCCGGCCGCCTGTTCGGCCAGGTCCTCCAGCCCCAGCCGCTCCGCCGCCTTGTAGGCCACGCCCAGCACCACCGCCGCCCCGGCGAAGGTCCACACCGTCAGCGGCGCGTACCGGACCCACGACCACCGCAACTCGGCCAGCGGCGCGTCGCGGTCCACCCGCTCGCCGGACTGCTCGTCCGCCGCCGCGCCGCGCAGCAGCGTGCGGCGCAGCGTCTCGGCGTCGTGCCTGGTCAGCGGGTCCAGCGTCAGCTCGTCGCCGTCGGCCGCGCGCTCGCCGGTGCCGACCTTGACCACGGTCAGCCCGAGCAGCCGCAGCACCGGGTCGGCCCGCAGGTCCACGCTCCGCACCCGGTCGCGCGGAACCGCGCGGGCCCGGCGCACCGTGATGCCGGACCGCAGCTCCAGCCGCTCGCCGGTCAGCCGCCAGCGCGTGGACCTGAGCCTGGCCACGTCGTACGCCGCCACGCCCCCCACGATGAGCACCGCCGCCGCCGCGCACGCCGTCACCAGTCCCCAGGTCGGCCAGCCGGCGCCGGTGAACAGGCGCACCAGCCCGATCACGGCGGCCGCCACAAGCGCCAGCGACTTGACCGCCGACGCCACGACCGACCGCCCGGCCGGCGCCCGCCAGCCGCCTTCCTCCGCTGAGCGCCCGGCAGTCGCCTGCACGGAGTGTCCAGGGGGCGGCTGTCCACCGGGTTTGTCCGGGGCGGTCATGTCGCGTCCCCTGGAGTGGCCTGGGTGCGGGCCGTCAGGCGTTCGGCCAGGTCGGCGGCGAGCTGGTGGTCGAGAGCCGCGATGGTGATCGCGCCCGCCGACGAGGCCGTGGTCACCGTCACGTCCGCCAGCCCGAACAATCGCTGCACCGGCCCCCGTGCGGTGTCGATCCGCTGGATGCGTGACATGGGCGCCACCTGCCAGGTGTGCGTCAGCCATCCCTTGCGCGTGTAGACCGCGTCGTCGGTGACCTCCCACCGCTCGACCTGGTAGTAGGCCCGTGGTGCGCCGACCGCCAGCGCCAGGCAGCCCGCCCCGAACGCCGCCACCACCACCCCCAGCCACATCGGCCGGTCGGTGAACGTCCAGTAAGCCCAGACCGCCGCCGCGGCCACCGGCACCATGAGGATCAGCCACTGCGCCGTCCACCACCTGACCGCGCGTGGATCGGCCCGGTTGCGCGGCGGCCGCATCGACGTTCCTGTCACCCGTCCTCCTCCCTCCGCGTACGTGACACCGTGTCCGCGACGGCGAGCAGCACGAAGCCGAGCACGCCGATCACGATGGCCGCGAACACCTCGTGCCCCCGCAGGAACCCCAGATGGTTGGCCACGAGCAGCCGCTCGGTCCACGGCCACAGGCCGAGCAGCGAGTTGCCCAGGCCGGCCACGCCCTGCAGGAGCAGCAGCCAGCCGAGCACCGTCAGCACCGTTCTCACGGGACCAAGGCTCGCCCGCCGGTCGCCCGGCCCGCATCGTCCGCAGGTCTCGCCCGGCATCGACTTTGGTCGCTATCGGCGCGACCCCGGCAGGGCTTAGCCTCGGAGAACGTGAGCGACGTGCGGGCGGACGACGGGCCGGTGCCCGAATACCGATGGGTGCTGCCCTCGGTGCTGCTCGGCGACGGCGGCGAGGGCCGGCCGGTGCGCCGCTCCACCCGCGACTGGATCGTGGACGTCACGGTCTTCCTGGTCGCCTGCGGCATCACGCTGCTCACCCTGTCCGAGGTGCAGGACGAGCCGGAGCCGCTCCTGCTGACCGAGCAGGTCGTGGGCGCGCTGTCGTGCGTGTCGGTGTGGCTGCGCCGCCGCTGGCCGGTGGCGCTCGCGCTGGTCATGGTGGTGGCCTCGACCTTCCTGGAGATGGCCGGCGGTGCGGGGCTGGTGGCGCTGTTCACCGTGGCGGTGCACCGGCCGTTCAAGATCTCTGGGCCGGTCGCGCTGCTCCATCTCGTGACGATCCCGCCCTACCTGCTGATCAGGCCGCAGGACGACATGACGCCGCTGGAGTGGGGCATCGTGGTGGCGGCCCTGCTGCTGACCGTCTACGCCTGGGGCATCGTGGTGCGGGCCAGGCGCCAGCTCATCTGGTCGCTGCGCGAGCGCGCGGCGAGCGCCGCCGAGGAGGCCAAACGGCTCGAACGCGAGCGCATCGCCAGGGAGATGCACGACGTGCTCGCCCACCGCATCTCCATGCTCAGCCTGCACGCCGGCGCGCTGGAGTTCCGGCCGGACGCGCCCGCCGCCGACATCGCCCGCGCGGCCGGGGCGATCCGGGCCAACGCCCACCTCGCCCTCCAGGACCTGCGCCAGGTGATCGGCGTGCTGCGCCACACCGGCTCAGAAGGTGGCGACGACCAGGTGCCCGACCGGCCGCAGCCCACGCTCGCCGACCTGCCGTCGCTGGTCGAGGAGTGCCGCCAGGCCGGCATGGACGTCCGGCTGGAGCAGCGGGCGGGCAACGCGCCTGACGGGCTTGGCCGCAACGTCTACCGCATCGTGCAGGAAGCGCTCACCAACGCGCGCAAGCACGCCGCCGGCCAGCCGGTCACCGTGACCGTGGCCGGCGCCCCGGGCGCGGAGCTGTCGGCGGAGGTCCGCAACCCGCTCGGCCCTCGCCATCTTCCCCGCATCCCGGGCGCGGGCGCGGGGCTCATCGGGCTGGCCGAACGGGCGGAACTGGCCGGCGGACGGCTGGAGCACGGCCCGACGCCGGAGGGGGAGTTCGTGGTGCGCGCCCGGCTGCCATGGCCGGAAGAGGCGGCGCAATTGACAGGGGCGCAAGTGACAGGGGAGATGGAAGCGCAAGTGGGGGAGAGGCCGTGATCAAGGTGCTCGTGGTCGACGACGACGCGATGGTACGCGCCGGCCTGTCGATGATCCTGGGCGGCGCCGGCGACATCGCCATCGTGGGCGAGGCCGCCGACGGGGCGGAGGTGCCGCCGCTGGTCGCCGAGCACCGGCCGGACGTGGTCCTCATGGACATCCGCATGCCTGCGGTGGACGGTCTCACCGCCACCGAGGCGCTGCGGGCGACGGCGGCGCCGCCCGAGGTGGTGGTGCTGACCACGTTCCACGCCGACGCGCAGGTGCTGCGGGCGTTGCGGGCCGGGGCGGCCGGGTTCCTGCTCAAGGACATCGCCCCCGCCGACCTGGTGCAGGCGATCAGGAAGGTCGCGGCGGGCGAGCCGATCCTGTCGCCCGCCGTGACGCGGCAGCTCATCACGCACGTCTCCGACGGCGGCGCGGGGGAGCGCACCGCACGGGCCCGCCAGCTGCTCGCCCGGCTGAGCGAGCGCGAACGGGAGGTCGCGGTGGCCGTCGGGCGGGGCCGCTCCAACGCCGAGATCGCGCGCGAGCTCTACATGAGCGTGCCCACGGTCAAGGCGCACGTCTCGCGCATCCTCACCAAGCTGGCACTCAACAACCGGGTCCAGGTGGCCCTGCTGGTCTACGACGCCGCGGGCTGACCCGAGCGGCGGGTGGGTCAGGTGGTGAGGAGTTGCTCGATCGTCGCCCGGTGCAGGACGAGGTCGTCGGGGTCCTCCGGGTCGGGCTGCTCGCCGAAGTGGATCCTGCGCTGCCAGACCCTGGCCATGATGATGCCGTGGCGCAGGGCCGCGTACATCTCGTAGAAGCCCATGTCGCGCGGCTCGTGGCCGGTCAGCTCGCGGTAGGTGCGGCAGACGTCCTCGGCGCGCATGAAGCCCGGCATGCCGGGCAGTCCCAAGGCGACGGTGAGGTCCTGGAAGAAGCGGTGCAGGAAGATCATCCAGGAGAGGTCCAGCTCGCGCGGCCCCACCGCGGCCATCTCCCAGTCGAGCACCGCGACCGGCTCGAAGTCCCGGAACATCAGGTTGCCGATGCGGGCGTCGCCCCAGAGCAGCACGTCCGGGCCGGGCCGCTCCGGCCAGTGCGCCTCCAGCCAGTCGAAGGCCCGCTCCAGCAGCGGGATGGGACGCTTGCCGTGTGCCCACCGGTAGTAGGCGTATTGCGCGTCCACGTGCGCGCGCAGGCCCGGCGGTCCGAAAGCGGCAAGTTCGTCCGGGGTGAACGGGGTCCGGTGCAGCGCGGCCACGACGCCCACGCTGGCCTCCTGCAGCCTGCGCTGGTCCTCGGGGGCCGCCTCGCACAGCCAGCCGCCGAGCGTGTACGGCAGCACGTCCGGCGGCACCAGCCCCTCGGCGCGCTCCATGACGAAGAACGGGGTGCCGAGCGGCGCCGGGTCCGGCTCGAACCAGAGAGTCCTGGGCGCTGGGATCCCAGCTTTTTCCCTGGCCAAACGCATGATCTCGAACTGCGACCGCAGATCGTACTCGGGAAAGACCGGAACCGCTTCTCCCGCAGGTGCCAGCCGTGCCACGCAGCGGGTCGGGCGTCCGTCCCAGGTCGCGGTGAAGAACAGGGTCTCGCTCGACATGCCGTTGTCGGTGGGACGGTCCAGCTCCGACACTGAGGCGTCCCCGCCGACCTTGCCGCGCAGCCACGCGGTCACCTGCTCGCGAAGTTCCTCCAGGTCACGGGTGGAGGTACGCATCTGCTCCGTCACGGTCGGCCTCCCGGGTGAACACCTGCCGTTCACCTGTCGTACACCCCCGACCAAGCGCTCGTCCATACACAGGCGGCCGTTACGGTCAGGTACGCGGCAGCCGTACCCTTGTCTGAAAGGGCATGTCACGAAGGGACAAGTGGGATGAGTTCAGCGGGTGAAGGCTTGTCTCGCCCGCTCCCCGAGCAGGTGCGCCTCAACGTCGTGGACCTGGCGGCCACGGTTCTCGGGACGCTGCCCGCTGTCTCCGTCCCGCCGCCGTTGCGTGGCATCGCCAAGTTCGAGGCGCGCAAAAGAGCCAAGCTGGGCAGTGCGCCCATCGCCGCGCAACTGGAGAACGACAAGAAGTTCCGCGAACTGGTCGCCGAGTCGGTGGCCGCCGGCTGGCCCGAGCTGGTCGCCTCGCTGGCCGACGGCCACGTCCCGCCCGCGGCCGACCCCGTGCTGGTGGCCGCGGCCGCCTACCTCACCCGGCCGCCCGGCTGGGAGGAGATGATCGAGCTCGCCAGGAGCGACCTCCAGCAGTCCGCCGCGGCGGCCGAGGGCTCCGAGCGCGAGGAGGTGGTCTCCCGGCTGCGCGAGCAGCTCGCCGCGCAGAAGAGCGCCGCCAAGGAGGAGTCCGACCGGCTGCGCGAGCAGCTCAAGCTTGCCCGCTCCGAGAACTCCGACCTGCGGCGCAAGCTCCACGACGCCCGCGAGCGGGCCAAGGCCGCGCTCGCGCGGACCGAGGAGATGGAGCGCGTGGCCGAAGAGGCCCGTACGGCCGCCGTGGCCGCGGGCAACGCCGGCGAGTCGGAGCTGCGGCGGCTGCGCGAGCGGCTGGCCGACGTCGAGAAGCAGCTGGAAGCCTCGCGCCGGGCCGCCCGCGAGGGCCGCAGCCTGGAGGACGCCCGCATCCGGGTGCTGCTCGACGCCCTGCAGGACGCCTCGGCCGGGCTGCGCAGGGAGCTCGGCCTGCCGGCGACCATCAGCCGGCCCGCCGACTCGGTCGCGGCTCACCCCGGCGAGCGGCCGGGCGTGCGCGGCGTGCCCGCGCGGGCGCTGGCCGACGACGACCCGCAACTGCTCGACCAGCTCCTCGCGATCCCGCAGATCCACCTCATCATCGACGGCTACAACGTCACCAAGACCGGCTACGGCACGCTCACCCTGGCCGACCAGCGCAACCGGCTGATGACCAACCTCGGCGGGCTGGCCGCGCAGACCCGGGTCGAGATGACCGTCGTCTTCGACGGGGCCGAGCTCAACGCCCCCGTCCAGGTCGTGGCGCCGCGCGGGGTGCGGGTGCTCTTCAGCGACCCCGGGGAGATCGCCGACGATCTCATCCGGCAGCTCGTCCGGGTCGAGCCGCCGGGACGGGCCATCGCGGTCGTGTCCTCCGACCGTGAGGTGGCCGAATCGGTGAGGCGGATGGGAGCCAGACCGGTTCCGTCCGCTCTGCTTTTGCGCCGCCTTGGTCGCGCCTAGATTACGAATTAAAGGTTTTACCCGTTGAGGTGAGACCTCACCCGCCACTTCTGTACTATTCGCCCCAGATGTTTACCCTGGGAGGCGACGCAGTGAGGTTTGGCCGGGTACCGGTGGCCGCAGGGATCGCGTTCGGGCTGGTGCTCGCCCCCGCCGGGGCCGCGATCGCCGATCCCAAGCCCACGCTCGCTCAGGCCAAGGCCAAGCTGGAGAAGCTCAACGACAAGGCGGACAAGGTCGTCGACCGCTACAACACGGCCACCGAGCGGTACAAGAAGGCCAAGTCCACCTACACGGGCCTCAACGACAGCTACAAGCGCAAGCTGGCCACCGTCGCCGACCTGCGCGCCCAGATCATCACCATGGCCGTCGACAGCTATCAGCTCGGCGGCGACGTCACGTCCCTGCCGGGCTTCCTCGGCTCCGACGACCCCGACGACTTCCTCGCCCGCCTCGCGCTGGCCGGCCAGGTCTCCAAGGAACGCGCCGAGAAGCTGAACGCCTTCGACCGGGAGAACCGCGGACTCAAGACCGAGCGGGACAAGGCGGAGAAGGCTCTGGAAACGGCCGACAAGGAACGCGACGGGGTCCAGAAGGAACGCGCGGAGATCCTCAAGCTGATCGCCGAGCAGAAGAAACTGCTGGAGAAGCTGAACGCCTACAACCCGGGCAACCCCAACAGCACCGGCATGAAGTACACCGGCTCCGCGTCGGGCAACGCGGCCTCGGTGCTGCGCTTCGCCTACGCGCAGATCGGCAAGCCGTACGTGTTCGGCGGGACGGGGCCCGGCGGCTACGACTGCTCCGGCCTGACGCAGGCGGCCTGGCGGGCCGCGGGCGTCTCGCTGCCGCGTACGACGTGGCAGCAGTGGGCCTGGGGGGCGAACCGCCGGGTGAGCCTCGACGCGCTGCAGCCCGGGGACCTCATCTTCAGCGAAGGACTGGGGCACGTCAGTATCTACGCGGGCAACGGGCAGATCGTTCACGCGCCGCAGACGGGCGACGTCGTGAAGGTCGTCAAGCTGTCGGCCTACGGGCGGCGGCTCGTCGGCGCCATCCGTCCCTGACACCCGTACGTACGTCCTCCGCGTCGGCGCGCGGCGCCGCCCTGTTGCCGCAGTGAAAACTGTGACGAAAGTGACAAATCACCCCTTACTGGACCATGCTCCGAGAAGTGTGAGTATGGTCACATTTCGGTAACGGGGCCCGGCGTTTCAGCAGGGATTTCGATCCTGACTCGACCCCTTGTCTGATCTTGACAAGCCGCCGTCCGCTTTGCCGATTCCTGACCTGTCGGCGTAGCTTCTGGCGTCGCGGTGACACCCCATGTCGCCGCCGATCTCGATCCGCCGGTCGCCTCCCGTACATCCCCATGAGAAACACCTCGACGGGGCGGCGACCTGCCGAATCCGTGCAGCCAGGAGGCACGGAGCCGGGGAACCACCGATCCCTCTCCCTAGGGGATCAGGGGTGAATCGGCGCTGCTCGAACGCGCCGTAGGGCTACTTCCAGGCCCGAATCCGTCAGCTAACCCGGTAGGCGTTCGTGGAAGTCTCAAGGAGAAATCCTGTCTACCTCCCCGCTTAACCCCCGTCTGTCCCGCCTTGCCCTGAGTGGCGCGGCGCTCACCATGACCGTGACGGCCGGAGGTGTCATCCTCCATGCCCCGACGGCTCAGGCGGCGACGACGAGCGACGCGGCCACGACCTCGACGACCACGGTGCAGAGCACCACGAAGTCATCGAAGTCCGCCAAGGCCGTCAAGACCGCCAGGTCGGCCAAGGCGCGCAAAGTCGCTCGGCAGCAGGCGAAGGCTCACCGGGCCGTCGCCGTGGCCAAGAACCAGATCGGGGACCCGTACCGCTACGGCGGCACCGGCCCCGGCTCGTTCGACTGCTCCGGACTCGTCCAGTACGCCTGGAAGAAGGCCGGAATCAGGCTCCCGCGCGTGGCGAGCAGCCAGTACGCCCGCACCCGGACGAAGGTCTCCTGGAAGAAGCTCAAGCCAGGCGACCTGATGTTCTTCAACGGGCTCGGCCACGTGGGCATGTACGTCGGCAAGGGCAAGATGATCCACTCGCCCAGGACAGGCGAACGGGTACGCATCGACAAGCTGAGCGGATGGCGTAAATCGTCCTTCGTCGGCGCGGTCCGTCCCGGCATGTGACCACAGCCCCGCCCCGATCCCCGTACGGGATCGGGCGGGGCTGTCGCCTTTCCCCACCCGGGCACCCGCCCGGCCCGGCTACCATCGGGGATCGTGTCCGAGCAGGTGGGCCCACACCGAGGAGCCGCACCGGCGGCTCTCCTCCTCCTGGCGCCGCTTCTCGTCGCTCTCGCCCTCGTCCCGGCCGCGAGCGCGCCGATCGCGGACGCTCCCGCGCTGCCCGCGGGCGCGCTTGGGCTGTGGCCGGGGGAGTCCGTCACCGTCCGTGGGACGCGCTCCGTGGTCGTCGGCCGGCCCGCCCCAACCACCTCATCCGCCGAGCCCGCTTCGTCCGTCTCGCTCGTCGAGTTGGCGCGGCTGGCCGACACGGCGGCGCTCCGCGTCGGAGCGGTCCTCGGGGAGCCCGTACGCCCCCTCGTCATCGTCCCCGCCTCGGCCGCCGAGGCGGCCCGCCTGGCAGGGACCGGCCCGATCGACGGCCTGGCCGCGCTCGCCGACGGCGACCGGGTGCTCGTCGTCCCCGAGGTCTTCGCCCGGCTCAATGCCACCGGCAGGGACGTCGTCCTGGCCCACGAGCTGACCCACGTCGCCGCCGGCACCGACCGCCTCCCTGTCTGGCTGTACGAGGGTTTCGCCGACTACGTCGGCTACCGCGACTCCGGACTGCCCGTACGTACGGCCGCCGCCGAACTGGCGGACGAGGTGCGCGCGGGACGCCTGCCCGGCGAACTGCCCGGTCCCGCCGCCTTCGCCGCGGACGGGAGCGACCCGGCGCGGCTCGCGCGGGCATACCAGGAGTCCTGGCTGGCGTGTCGCTTCCTCGCCGACCGGTTCGGTGAGGAGACCCTGGTACGGCTCTACCGTGAAGCCCGGGTGGCCGGCGCCGACCGGGCACTCGCCGGGCTCGGCCTCTCCACGGCCACGCTGACGGACCGGTGGCGCGCGTACGTGCGCGAACAACTCGCGTAAGAGGGGGAGGCAGATGAGCGAACGCCGGCAGACCGACGGCGCCACACCCGCGACGGACACGCCCGCGAACGGCCGTCGCGCCGCAGACGGCGGCCGGAGGGACGACGGCGGTGATCGGGCCGTGAGCGGCGGGCCCGCCTACGTCGGCAAGCCCGACTACGACCGCCCCGACCAAGACGACGAGGTCCGCCTGCGCCGCCAGGCCGCGCTCGCCCTCGCCGTCCTCGCCGCCCTCGTCCTGGCCGTGGCCGCCCTCGCCACCCCCTGGCAGACGCTGCTGACCGCCGGGGACCCGCCCGACCCGGCCCGCGACTTCACCGCCGCCCAGCTCGCCCGTTCCCAGGCGTTCGACGCCGCGACGAGCCTGCCGGGCTACCTCTCCCTGGCCCTGACCGTCCTCGTCGCGGGCCTCCTGGTCGCCACCCCGCTCGGCGCGCGGGCGACCCGCCGGCTGCGCGGCCCGTGGTGGCTGCGGACGATCCTGGCCGTGGTGGTGATCGCCGCGGCCACGCTGGCGCTCCGCTGGCCCCTCGGCATGTGGTTCGAGACCGTCCTGCGCGAGTACGGCCTGTCCACCCAGACCTGGCCGTCCTGGAGCGGCGACCGGCTGAAGAACGCGGCCGTGGAGACGTTCCTGCTCGCCCTGACCATAACGGTGCTGGTGGCGCTGGCGCGCCGGTTCCGTCGCTGGTGGATCCCGGCGGCCACGGGCGCGTTCGCCCTCACGGTGGCGGCCTCGTTCGTCTACCCCGTGGTGTTCGAGCCGATGTTCAACGACTTCACCCCCATGCGCGAGGGCCCGCTGCGCACGAGCCTGCTGGCGATGGCCGCGCGGGACGGCGTACCGGTGGAGGACGTGCTGGTCGCCGACGCCTCACGCCGTACGACGGCGCTCAACGCCTACGTCTCCGGCTTCGGCGCCACCCGCCGCGTCGTCGTCTACGACACGCTGCTGCGCGCCCCGGACGCGGAGGTGGAGCTGGTGGTCGCGCACGAGCTGGGCCACGCGAAGCACGACGACGTCCTGCACGGCACGCTGCTCGGCGGCCTGGGCGCGGCACTGGGCGCCGTCCTGCTGTTCCTGATCTTCGACCTGGTACGCCGCCGCGCCGCCGTCCCCTCGATCGCCGACCCGCGCGCGGCCGGGGCGCTGATGGGCCTGATGAGCCTCGGCACCCTCCTCCTCGGCCCGGCCCAGAACGTGGTCAGCCGGCACGTCGAGGCGCGGGCCGACCTGCACGCGCTGGAGCTGACGAGAGACCCGGCGACATTCGTGGCCATGCAGAAACGCCTCGCCATTTCCAACATTTCCGACTTGTCGCCTGATGCGGTGGAATATGTCCTCTATGCCTCCCATCCCTCCGGTCCCGAACGCATCGCCATGGCGCGCGCGTGGGCGAGACTGAACGGCGTCCCCACGCCGTGACCCACTCCGCCGCAGATCCGGACACCAGGGTGGTCGTCGTCACGAACGACTTCCCGCCGCGGCCGGGCGGGATCCAGTCGTTCGTGCACGGGCTCGCGCTCCGCACGCCGGGCGTCGCGGTGTACGCCCCCGCCTGGCCGGGCTGCGAGGAGTTCGACCGGCGTCAGCCGTACCCGGTCGTACGGCACCCGACGCGGCTCATGCTGCCGACCCCCGGCGTGGCGCGCCGGGCCGCCCGGCTGGTGGCCGAGCACGGCGCCGAGACCGTCGTCTTCGGCGCGGCGGCGCCCCTCGGCCTGCTCGCGCCGCACCTGCGCCGGGCCGGCGCGCGGCGCGTGGTGATGCTCACCCACGGCCACGAGGCGTCGTGGGCGAGCGCGCCCGGCTTCCGCGCCGTGCTGCGCAGGATCGGCGCGCACGCGGACGTGGTGACCTACCTCGGCGACTACACCCGCCGCCGGCTGGAGGCCGCGATCGCGCCGGGCAAGCTCGTCCGGCTGGCCCCCGGCGTGGACGTCGAGCAGTTCCGCCCCGGACTGCCGGGGGCCGCCGTGCCGGGGCTCGCGGGCCGTCCCGTGGTGGTCTGCGTGTCGCGGCTGGTGCCGCGCAAGGGCCAGGACCGGCTCATAGCGGCCTGGCCCCGGGTGCTGCGGGCGGTGCCGGACGCCGTCCTGCTGGTGGTGGGCGGCGGGCCGTACCGCGGGAGGCTGGAGCGGCTGGCCGGCGGGCACCCCTCGATCCGCTTCACCGGCACCGTCCCCGCCGCGGACCTGCCGGGCTACTACGCGGCGGCCGACGTGTTCGCGATGCCGTGCCGCACCCGCTGGAACGGCGTGGACGTGGAAGGGCTCGGCATCGTGTTCCTGGAGGCGTCCGCGACGGGGCTGCCCGTGGTGGCCGGGGCGTCGGGCGGCGCGCCGGACGCCGTACGCCCCGGCGAGACCGGCCTGGTCGTGGACGGCGAGAACCCCGCCGAGATCGCCCAAGCGGTCGTCGAACTGCTCACCGATCCCGACAAGGCACGCAAGATGGGCGTCAACGGCCGCGACTGGATCACGCGGGAGTGGACGTGGGAGCGGGTGGCGGCCCGCTTCCACACCCTCCTCTGAGGCCGGCCGGGGATCACCCCTTGGTCGAGCCCAGCGTCAGCCCGGCCACGAAGTGCTTGTGCAGGAGCTGGAAGACGATCAGCGTCGGCAGCGCCACCAGCACCGAGCCGGCGGCGAGCAGGTTGTAGTCGGTGAAGAACTGGCCGCGCAGGTTGTTCAGCGCCGAGGTGACGGGCAGCTTGTCGCCCGACGACATCAGCACCAGCGCCCACAGGAAGTCGTTGTACATCCAGGTGAACTGCAACGTGGCCAGCGCCGCCAGCACCGGCCGGCACAACGGCATGGTCAGCCGCCAGTACCGTTTCCACACGCTCGCCCCGTCCACCAGCGCCGCCTCGCTGATCTCCTCCGGGATCGTACGCATGAAGTTCGCCATGACGAACACGCAGAAGCCGAACTGGAACGCCACGTGGACGAGGATCAGCCCGAGGTAGGAGTCGTAGAGCGACTGCGAGTCCGACAGCCACGCAGGCAGCGGGACCATCGTGTAGAGCGTGTAGAGCGGCGTGATGAGCACCTGCGGCGGCAGCAGGTTGCCCGCCGTGAACACGATCAGCAGCGTCCGGCGCCCAGGGATGCGCAGCCGCGCGATCGCGAACGCCGTGAACGACGCCAGCAGCAGCGTGACCACCAGGGCCGGAATCACGATGATCAACGTGTTGAGGTAGTAGCGGGGCAACTCCGCCTGGCTCCACGCCTCACCGTAGTAGCCGAGCGTCAGCCGCTCCGGCAGCGAGAAGTAGCCCAGGCGGGCCGTCTCGTCGTACGGGCGAAGCGACGCGTACACCGCCAGCGCCAGCGGCAGCAGCCAGCCCAGCGCCACCAGCGCGAGGAAGACGTGCAGGAGGACGCGCAGCGGCCGCACCCGACCCCCGGGGGCGGGCGGCGCGGCCGTCATCGCTCCTCCCCCCGGAACAGCTGCGACAGGTACGTCACGATGAACCCCAGCGAGATGACCAGCAGGATCACCGCGATCGCCGAGCCGAACCCGATCCGGCTGGCCTCGCCCACGATGTTCTCGGTGACCAGCACCGACAGCAGCTCCAATCCGTTCCTGCCCTTGTTGATGGCGTAGACGATGTCGAAGGCCCGCAGCGCCTCGATCACCGTGATCACCAGCACGATCACGTTGACCGGCCGCAACGTCGGGAACACCACGCGGAAGAACGCCTGGCGCTCGTTCGCCCCGTCGATGGCCGCCGCCTCCTTCAGCGCCGGATCGACCGCCTTCAGCCCCGCCAGGTAGATGATCATGACGTAGCCGACGTGCCGCCAGCCCGCCGCGACCATGACGACCCAGATGTTGACCGCGCGGTCGCCGAGCCAGTCCACGTGCAGGCCGCTGACCGCGTTCAGCACGCCGTAGTCGGAGGAGAAGACGAGCTGGGCGATGAAGCCCACGACGGCCAGCGACAGCACGACCGGCATGTAGAGCGCGCTCTGGTAGACGCGCGACATCCGCAGCCGTCGGTCCAGCAGCACCGCGCAGAACAGCCCGAACGGGGTGGCGACCACCCCGAGGAAGGCCAGCCATAACACGTTGTTGCGGACGGCCGACCAGAACGGCGGGTACGTCCCGGCCAGATCCTCGTAGTTCCGGCCGCCGATCCACTCGATCGGGCCGATGCCGTTCCAGTCGGTGGCCGACAGGCCGACGCTGGCCAGCGTGGGCCCCCAGACGAGGCCCACGTTGACGACGATGGCCACCCCCAGCCCGGCGACCAGGACGGTCACGTCACGGGCGGAGTAGCGACGGGTCTTCGCGGTCATCAGCGGAAGATGGTGGCCTTCTGCTTCTCGATGCTCGCCAGCAGTGGATCGATCTCGTCCGGTTTTCCGACGAACGACTGCAGCGAGGGGATCATGACCGTGGAGGCGAAGTCGGGCCGCGTGTCGCGGTCGAGGAACTGGGCGATGTGCTTGGCCTGCGACACCAGCTCCGCGCCGCGCTTCTGCAGCGCGCTGTAGCCGGAGGTGTCGGCCTTGGAGTTGGAGGCGAGCGTGCCCGGGTCGAGGCCCGTGGCGATGTTCTGGGACGAGGCCTGGGCGAGCAGCTTGATCAGCGCCTTGGCGCCGTCCACGTTCTTGGCCTTGGCCGAGACCATGTAGCCGTCGATGGGCGCGTCGATGGAGTCGGTGCCGTAGGCCGGGTTGATCTCGGGGAAGGTGAAGAAGTCGAGGTCGTCGCGGTCGGCCTCGGGGAACTGCTGGGCGACGAACATCCCGAGCAGGTACATCCCGGTCTTCTTCTGCGCCAGCGACTGCGCGGCCTCCTGCCAGGTGCGGCCCAGCGCCGCCGGCTGGTGGTACTCCATCAGTCCCCGCCAGGTGTCGAACACCTGCCGGACCTTCGGGTCGGTCCACGACTGCTTGCCCTGCATGAGCTGGACGTGGAAGTCGTAGCCGTTCGTCCGCATGTTGAGGATGTCGAACGTGCCCATGGCCGGCCAGCCGTCCTTGTCGGCGAACGCGATCGGGATCAGCCCGTCGGCCTTCATCTTCTTCGCCAGCGCCGTGAGCTCGTCCAGCGTCTTGGGCGGCTGGTAGCCCTTCTCCTCCCAGACGCTCTTGCGGTAGAAGACGGCCCACGGGTAGTAGGTGGACGGCACGAAGTACTGCTTGCCGTCCACGCCGGTCGACTGGTCCTTGAACGCCTGCGAGAAGTCGCCGCCGATGTCGCGCCACACGTCGGAGATGTCGAGGGCGAGGCCCTGCTCGGCGAAGAACTGCATGCGGTAACCGGCGAACCAGGTGAACACGTCGTCCGGCGTGCCGCGCAGATAGCGGTTGATGTTCTCCTGGAACGTGTTGTGGTCGACGGTGTTGACCTTGACCGCGCCCTGCGTGAACGCCTTGATCTGGGCCTCCAGCGACTTCTTCGGCACCTCGTCGGAGGCGTTGGAGCCCAGGGTGACGGTGCCGAGGCCGCCGGAGGACGAGCCGCCGGGAGCGGTGGAGGGGGCGTCGGATCCGCATCCGGCGAGAATGGCCGGCACGCCGAACGCGGCGGCGCCGAGGAACAGGGATCGGCGGGACAGCGGCATCGAACCGCTGGAGGATGACGAAATCGACGACGGTATCGAGACATGGCGGGTCAACGGCGGCCGATGGTCCATGTGAGGTCCTCCTACCCGAACCTTCAGATTCCCCCGACTTCGCGCACTTTCATACACGAAAAGCCAACATTTCCCACTTGTCAAAGCACGGTTTCATGACAAAGCCCCCACATCGCAGCTCGGGACCCCCGCCCCGCCCCCGCCCACCTCTGTCGGAACCTGTTCGACCGCCCTCTCGCCGTCGTCCGGGCGTACACGGAAGGGCGAGCCCGCTCAACGCGGACCCGCCCTCCGAAGCGCCCTAGTGGCTCAGGCGGCTTCCAGCCTCCGCTGAATGCCGACCAACACGCCCAGCATCTGCTGCTGCGTCTCCTGCACCACCCCGAGCCTGCTCTCCACGATCTTGACGCGCGAGTCGAGGATCTGGAGCTGGGCGTCGACCGAGGAGAACCCGAGCTCGACCTTGGCGTCGAGGCTCTTGAGCCGCCTCCCGACGCCGTTGATGCGCTCGGTGAGGTCCTGTGCCAGCTCGCGCTGGTCCGCCCGAATCTGAATGAGCTCGTTCTCCAGAGCCGTGGTGAACGCGGGGCCCGCTTCCTTGATGTCCATGCTGTTCTCCCTTACCGTGAGGTAAGGGACCGGGGATGGTAGAGATTCCCGGTCCTGTTTTCTTTGCCGCAAGAATACCCTGGAAGTGACGGCGAGAAAGCTGGAATCGAAAGAAGATTCCCCTGGTCAGACGGCATATAGGCGATTAAATCGGAATTAATTCGCCCTTATTGAAAGGTCATTTCCCCGCGCTGTACAGCTCCTCGATCTGCCCGGCGAAATCGCGCAGCACGAGGTTGCGCTTGACCTTGAGCGTCGGCGTCAGGTGCCCGCTCTCCTCGGTGATGTCCTGCTCCAGGATCGCGAACTTCTTGATCTGCTCGGCCTTCGACACCGACTGGTTCGCCCGGTCCACCGCGGCCTGGACCTCGGCCAGCACCTCGGGGTCCGTACGCAGCTCGGCGACCGTCCGCCCGGCGGGGACCGCCTCCGGGTCCAGGGTCACGAGGGCGGCAACGAAGGGGCGGCCGTCGCCGACGACCATCGCCTGCGAGATCAGCGGGTGGGCCCGCAGCAGGTCCTCCAGCGGCCCCGGCGCGACGTTCTTGCCGGCGGCCGTCACCAGGATCTCCTTCTTGCGCCCGGTGATCCGCAGGTAGCCGTCGTCGTCCAGCTCGCCCACGTCGCCGGTGCGGTAGAAGCCGTCGGCGTCGATGGCGTCGGCGGTCGCCGCCTCGTTCTTCCAGTAGCCGGCGAAGACGTTGCGCCCCTTGGCCAGCACCTCGCCGTCGTCGCCGATGCGCAGCGTGACGCCGGGCAGCGGCTTGCCCACGGTGCCGATCTTGTTGGCGCCGGGGATGTTGACCGAGCACGGCGCGGAGGTCTCGGTGAGGCCGTAGCCCTCGAAGACCTCGATGCCGACGCCCTTGAAGAAGTGGCCGAGCCGCTCGCCCAGCGCCGACCCGCCCGACACGGCGGCGGTCAGCCGGCCGCCGGTCGCGGCGCGCAGCTTGGAGTAGACGAGCCGGTCGAAGACGGCCTTGCGCAGCCGCAGCCCGAGCGGCGCGCCCCCGGCGCTCTCGGCCCGGCTCCAGGCCACGGCCACCTCGACGGCGCTGGCGAAGATCTTGCCCTTGCCGCCCGCGATGGCCTTCTGCTCGGCGCCGTTGTAGACCTTCTCGAACACGCGCGGCACGCCCAGCAGGAACGTCGGCTGGAAGTCCTGCAGGTCGGGGGCGACGTTCTTCATGTTGGGGGTGTGCGCCATGATCGCGCCCGCCTCGACGAGCACGACCTGGATCATCCGCGCGAAGATGTGCGCCAGCGGCAGGAACAGCAGCGCGGCCGGCTCCTTGCGGGAGAACAGCGGCTCCAGCGGCCCGCGCAGCACGTTGAGCGCGGTGAACAGCAGGTTGTCGTGCGTGATCCGGCAGCCTTTGGGCCGGCCCGTGGTGCCGGAGGTGTAGACGATCGTGGCGAGGTCGGCGGCGCAGACCCGGCCGCGCCGCTCGTCCACCTCGGCGGCGGGCACCTCGTCGCCGAGCGGCGGCGCGTCGACGCGCCAGACGGCCTTCAGCTCGGGCGCGGCCTCGCGCACCGTCTCCTCGTGCGCGTCCAGCTCCACGAACGCGGCCTTGGCCTCGCTGTCGGAGAGGATCCAGCGCACCTGGTCGGCCGAGGAGGTCTCGTAGATCGGCACGGTGACCGCGCCGATCGACCAGATCGCGTAGTCGACGAGCGTCCACTCGTAGCGGGTGCGGGACATCAGCGCCACCCGGTCGCCGTGCTCCACGCCGGCCGCGATCAGCCCGCGGGCCACCGCCACGACCTGGTCGCGGAACTCCGACGCGGTGACCGCCGGCCACCCCGCGTCGGTCTTGCGGCGCATGACGACGACGCCGGGGTCCTGTTCGGCCCGCCGGAAGACCGTGTCGGCCAGGCCGGCCGAGGAAGGCACGTCGACCAGGATCGGGACGCTGTACTCGCGCACGGATCAACTCCTCTTCGAAGGACGCCTGGACGTTATCGCGTTAAGTTACGCGCCGGTAGCCTCGCAGGTCACGTCGTCATTGAGGCGTTATGAAGGGCGTTCATCACGCTAGCAGCCACCGCTCGTAAGATTTGCCCCATGCGGGTCCATGTGGTGAGCGACGTCCACGGCAGGGCCGATGCCCTCGCCGCCGCCGGGCAGGGCGCCGACGCGCTGATCTGTCTCGGCGACCTGATCCTGTTCATCGACTACGACGACCACGCGCAGGGCATCTTCGCCGACCTGTTCGGCCGTGAGAAGGCCGCCGAGTTCATCGGGCTGCGCACCGCCAAGCGGTTCGACGAGGCGAGGGCCATGTCGGCGGCCCTGTGGGCGACGCTCGACGGCGACCCGCGCGAGCACATCGAGCGCAACGTCCGCGCCCAGTACGCGAGCCTGTTCGCCGCCATGCCCACCCCCGCCTACCTCACCTACGGCAACGTGGACCTGCCCCGCCTGTGGTCCGACTACCTGCGCCCCGGCCACCAGGTGCTCGACGGCCAGAGCGTGGAGATCGGCGGGCTGCGCTTCGGGTTCGTGGGCGGCGGGCTGAAGACGCCCTACCGCACCCCCAACGAGATCAGCGACGAGGAGTACGCCGCCAAGGTCGAGGCGGTCGGCGAGGTTGACGTGCTGTGCTGCCACATCCCGCCCGCCCTGCCCGAGCTGCTCTACGACGTCGTGGCCCGGCGCTTCGAGCGCGGCAGCGAGGCCACGCTGGAGGCCATCAGGCGCACCCAGCCCCGCTACGCGCTCTTCGGCCACGTCCACAACCCGCTGCACGCCCGCGCCCGGGTGGGCCGCACCGAATGCGTCAACGTGGGCCATTTCCGCGGGAAGGGCGTTCCCTTCATCCTCGAATGGTGACCCGACCGGTACGGTGTCCTCATGGCTGATCGCACCACTTCGAGCATCACCATCGACGCCGCTCCCGCCGACGTCATGGCGGTCATCGCCGACTTCCCCAGCTACCCGGAGTGGGCCGGGTCGATCAAGAGCGCCGAGGTCCTCGGCGAGGGTGACGACGGCCGGGCGAGCAAGGTCCGCTTCGTCCTGGACGCCGGCATGATCAGCGACACCTACGCCCTCGGCTACACCTTCGACGGCGACGAGGGCGTCGCCTGGGAGGTCGTCGAGCCCGGCAGGATGGTCTCGCAGCTGCGCGGAAGTTACCGCCTCGCCGCCTCGGGCAGTGGCACCGCCGTGACGTACGAGCTGGCCGTCGATCTCAGCGTGCCGATGATCGGCATGATCAAGCGCAAGGCGGAGAAGGTGATCGTGGACACCGCGCTCAAGGGCCTCAAGAAGCGCGTCGAAGGCCGCTGAGGTGGATCCCCGGGTCCTGCTGTTCACGGGCAAGGGCGGCGTGGGCAAGACCACCGCCGCCGCGGCCACCGCGACCCTCGCCGCGAGCAAGGGCATGAAGACGCTCGTCGTCTCCACCGACACCGCACACTCGCTGGCCGACGCGCTCGCCGTCGAGCCCGGCGAGGTCGCGCCCGGCCTGCACCTGCACCAGGTCGACACGCAGCGGACGCTGGAGCGGCACTGGGGCGAGCTGCAGGACTACGCGCGGGGCGTGCTGTCGGAGCTGGGCCTGGACGAGGTCACCTCCGAGGAGATCACGGTGCTGCCCGGCGCCGAGGAGATCATCGCCCTGCTGGAGCTGCGCGAGCACGCCCGCTCAGGACGCTGGGACGTCATCGTCGTCGACTGCGCGCCCACCGCCGAGACGCTGCGCCTGCTCGCCCTGCCCGAGGCGCTCGACTGGCATGTCAACCGGCTCCTGCCGGTCGGCCGCCGGCTGGTGCGGCTGGTCGCGCCGTTCGTCCGGGGCGTGGCCCGGGTCAGCGCGCCCGGCGAGGAGGTCATGAGCGCCGGCGAACGTTTCCACCGCGGCCTCATGGAGGTGCGCGAGCTGCTCACCGGAGATCAGGCTTCCGTCCGGCTCGTGCTCACCCCCGAGTCGGTGGTGCTGGCCGAGGCCCGGCGCACCCTCACCTCGCTCAACCTGTACGGCTACCGCGTCGACGGCGTGATCGCCAACCGCGTCTTCCCGCCGGGCGGCGCCGACGAGTGGCGCGCCCAGTGGGTGGCGGCGCAGACGCGGCTGCTGGCCGAGGCGGAGCAGTCGTTCGCGCCGCTGCCCGTCCACGTCGTCCCCTACCTGCCGGCCGAGCCTGTCGGCACGCAGGCGCTGACCGAGGTCGGTGAGCGGCTCTACGGCGAGAGCGACCCGTTCGCGCCGCCCGCCAGCCCTCCGCCGCTGCGCATGAGCGCCGACGAGCTGGCACTCGACCTGCCCGGCGCCGACCGCGCCGAGGTCGACCTGGCCCGCAAGGGCGACGAGCTCATCGTCACGGCGGGCCCCTACCGCAGGATCCTCGCCCTGCCCGTCGCGCTGGCCCGCAGGAAGATCAGCGGGGCGGTGCTCCGCGACGGTGTGCTGCGGGTAGCGTTCAGCCCGGGGAGCGAATCCGGCTCCTGAGGAGTTGAGGAGGATGAGCGACCCCGCAGGCAGGGCCGCCGGTTCAGGGAGGGGCCAGATGACCGAGAGCAACGACAGGGATCCGATCGGCACCGTCGCCGACGAGGCGCGCAAGCTGTTCGACTCGATCCAGGGACGCGCCACGCGCCAGGTCGGCAAGCAGGTGTTCAACTCGTTCACCGGCGGCGGCGGCCGGAAGGAGCGCGACGTGTGGGAGGAGGCCGTGTCCGACCCCCACGACGAGTACGTCTGCCGCGCCTGCCCGATCTGCCGGGCGATCGCCGACCAGCGCGAGTCCGGCTCCGCCGCCTCCGCCGCCGACGTGACCGGTCACCTGATGGCCGCGGGCGGTGAGCTGTTCGCCGCCGTCCGGGGCGCGTTCGACGCGCTGAGCCGCCCGGCCCCCCGCGACGACACCCGGACGGACCCCCGCACAGACCCCCGTACCGACCCCCCGGCGGAGCCGCGACGGGACGACCGGGGCGGCCGCGACGACGTGGAACACATAGATCTGGGATAGGGAGAACGACGGGCATGCTCACGATCGGTGTCGACATCGGCGGGACCAAGGTGGCCGCGGGTGTGGTCGACGACCAAGGGAAGATCGTCGAACACACGCTGCGGCCCACCGCCGCCGACCGCCCCGACCTGGTGGCCGAGACGGTGGCCGACGTCGTTCGCGAGCTGTCCGCGGGCCGGCCCGTCGAGGCGGTGGGGGTGGGCGCGGCCGGTTTCGTGGACGAGACCCGCTCGGTCGTGCGCTTCGCCCCCAACCTCGCCTGGCGCGAGGAGCCGCTGCAGAAGAAGATCAGCGACCTGGTCGGGCTGCCCGTCGTGATCGAGAACGACGCCAACGCCATGGCCTGGGGCGAGACCAGGTTCGGCGCCGGGCGCGGCCAGTCCCACGTGGTCTGCGTGACGCTCGGCACCGGCATCGGCGGCGGCCTGGTGTTCGACGGCGCGCTCTACCGCGGCCGGTGGGGCATGGGCGCCGAGCTGGGCCACATGCAGGTCCAGCCGGGCGGCCGGCCGTGCGGCTGCGGCAACATCGGCTGCTGGGAGCAGTACGCCAGCGGCCAGGCCCTGGTCAAGGAGGCCAGAGAGCTGGCCGAGGCCGCGCCTGAGCGGGCCGGCATCCTGCTCGGGCTGGCCGGCGGCAAGATCGAGGGCGAGGAGATCACCGAGGCCGCCCGCCGGGGCGACGAGGTCGCGCTGCAGGCGTTCGCGTCCTTCGCCGACTGGCTCGGCCAGGGCATGGCCGACCTCGCCGCGGTGCTCGACCCCGGCTGCTTCATCGTCGGCGGCGGCGTGTCCAGGGCCGCCGACCTGTTCATCGACCGGGCCCGCGAGTCCTTCGCCGAACGGCTCACCGGGCGCGGCCACCGGCCGCTCGCCGACATCCGGCTGGCCGAGCTGGGCGCCGCGGCCGGCGTCGTCGGCGCCGCCGACCTGGCCAGGCAGCGCTAGCGGCCCCGGGCGTGACGGTCCGGGTCGGCACGTACAACCTGCACGGGCTGCGCGACAGCCTGCCAGCGCTCACCCGCGTGATCGCCGGCCTGCGGGCCGACGTGCTGTGCGTGCAGGAGGCGCCCAGGTTCGGCCGGTGGCGGGCCAGGCGGCGGGCGCTCGCCGCCGCGGCGGGCATGCGCCTGGCCACCCCGGGCAGGCTCGGCGGCGTCGCCGTGCTGACCGGGCCACGGGTACGGGTGCTGGAGGCGCGCAGCCACGCGCTGCGCGTCTTTCTCGGGCTGGAGCTGCGCGGGCTCGCGATCGCCGTGGTGGAGGCGGGCGGGGCGCGGCTCGCGGTCGGCTCGCTCCACCTCGACCTGCACGACCCGGCGCGGGTGCACCACGCGGCCGAGGCGGTGGCGCTGATGGAGCGGGCGGCGGCGCCGTACGGGGCGGCGATCGTGCTCGGCGGCGACGTCAACGAACGGCCGCACCAGCCGGCCTGGCGTTACCTGGCGGGACGGCTGTCCGACTGTCATGAGGAGGCGGCGTCCCGGCTCGCGTACGAGGAACTGCCCGGGGGGCGGCCCGAGGTACGGCCCGTGGAGCGGCCCGTGGGGCGGGCAGGGGGGCTGACGTTCCCGGCCGCGCGGCCCTCGGCGCGCATCGACGGGGTGTTCGCCGCACCCGAGGCGCGGGTCGTGTCCTGCGGGGGAGCGGACGCCGCCGCGGCCGACCTCGCGGCCGCCAGCGATCACCTGCCGGTGGTGGCGGAACTGCGCCTCCCCGTCGGCTGAGGACTCTGCCGCAACGGAGGACGCCGGGGGACGCTTACGGGAGACGCCGGGGGGACGGTCCGGGGCATACCGGGACATTTGGGGGCATCCGCCCGCCCGAGTCGGGCACCGGGCGGGCGGGGAGCGGTGGCCAGCCCGTAGCATTTGTTCATGACCCGTCGCTCTCGGCGGCGTGCGCTCTTTCTGATCTTGGCGACGTCCGTGGCCTTGCCGCAGGTCACGCCCGCCGCGCATGCCGATCCCCGCAGCCCCGCCGCGATCGAGGCGTGGCAGCAGTCGACCAGCGTGCGCCTGCAGGCCGACGGCTCGCTGTCCGACGTGCTGGCCGTCGCGTCCGGCGACGTGTGGGCGGTCGGCCAGCAGGAGATCTGGGACGTGTGGAAGAACCGCGGCACCATCCGCCACTGGGACGGCTCCCGGTGGAGCGAGGTGGCCATCCGCGACGCCACGGCGGCCGGCAACCTGCGCAGCCTCGCCGCGGCCGGCCCGTCCGACGTGTGGGCGGTGGGCGACAGCCACGACGGGCTGCCCTACCTGGCGCACGGCGACGTGACCGGTTTCGACCGGATCCGCCCGCAGGGCCTGCGCTCGGGCGACTGGCTCGGCGGCGTGGACGCCAAGGGCACCAAGGTCGTGGCGGTCGGCAGCCGGGAGAAGCGCGGCCTCGTACTCACCGGCCAGAGCGGCGCCTGGACGGTGCAGCAGCTCAAGGACAAGGGCGCGCTCTACGCGGTGGCGGGCGGCTTCGCCGTCGGCGACACCGGCACGGAGCCGCTCATCGCGCACAACTCGGGCGGCACGTGGAAGGCAATGCCGCTGCCCTCGATCCCCGGCGGCTACCTCCGCGACATCCAGACCGACAACGCCAAGCGGGCGGTCGCGGTCGGCGGCGTCTACCGCGGCCCCGGCGACATCTCGCCGCTCGTGCTCGTCTGGAACGGCAAGCGCTGGAAGCGGCAGACCCTGCCCGTCACCGGAGCCCGGCTCTACGGCGTGACCGGCGACGGCAAGGGCCGCTACTGGATGACCGGCTACGACCCCGACCGGGCGGCCGAGCCGTTCGTGGCGCGCTGCGAGAAGGGCACGTGCTCGATCATCCGGGGCGGCGCCGACAAGGGCCGCAGCATGGTGCGCCTCCAGGCCGTCACCTATCTCGCGGGCAAGGGCGCGGTGTGGGCGGTCGGGCACGCGGTCGACACCTCCGACCGCTACACCGACGTCGTGGAGTCGTTCGCGCCCAAGACCACCGCCGCCTCCACCGCCCGGACGAGTTCCTGAGCCGGCGGCCCTGAGTCGAAGCGGTCGGGGCGGTCGGGGCGGTCGGGGCGGTCAGAGCACCGCGCCGTCGTCCCAGCCGGAGTCGTTGGACGGCGGGCCGTCACCCATGCGCACCACCAGCGCCACGAACCCGCCGATGAACGCCGCCACCGCCGTGAACAGCGCCCACCCCTCCATGTGCCAGTTGGCCATGGCGGCGATCAGGAGGTAGGCGGGGCCGCCGAACAGCGCCACCCACGCCAGCTTCGTCGCCAGGTCGAGCTTGGGCAGCGGCGGGGGCGGCGGCGGCACGTAGTGCCCCTCCTCCTCGCCGTCCTCGCCCTCGTCGTTCTTGTCCTCGGGCTCGTCGAGGTCCTCTTCGAGCTCCTCCGAGGGTTTCACCACCCGCCGGGTGGGCTCCGCTGGGACGTTCTCGCTGTCCGGCCATGGCTGGTCGGCCGAGTCGCGCTCGGCGGTGTCGTTGAAGGACGCGACGATCTGCCGCCAGACCTCGTCCTCGTCACTCTGGGGCGTCACCTAGATGGGCCTCTCCACAGTGATCGCGACTTCCCCCTGGGTGCGATCAGTCCCTCTGCAAGGGTACCGAGGCATGTGTCCGGATGAAGTCGAGGCTGCCGGCAAAGATCGTGTCGGCGTCGTTGTCGAGCGTCGCAACATGATAGCTATCGGTAAGCTCCTCGATCGTGGCGTGCGGGACCCTCCGGCGGATGATCGCCACACTCGTCGGCTTCACCACGTGGTCGTCCACGCTGCGGTAGACCAGCAGCGGCTGCGTCACCTTCGCCAGGTCGGCCTGCACCAGAGCCCACAGGCCGGGCAGCGAGGCCGCCGCCTTGACCGGGGTGCGGGCGTAGCCCAGCTCGCGCGCGCCGGCCTTCTTGACGTCGTTCGCGACGCCGGGCACCGACGGCACGAACCACTTCAGCAGCGGCGCCAGCCGCAGCAGCGGGACGTCGTTGGCGATGGACGGATTGACCACGACCACACCCTTGACGGCCGGGCCGTGCACCTCGGCGAGCCGCAGCGCCAGGCAGCCGCCGAGCGACAGCCCCGCCACGAACACCTCGGCGCAGCGCCCCTGGAGGTCCTCGAACGCCTTCTCCACCTCGGCGTACCAGTCTTCCCAATGGGTGCGGTTCATCTCCTGCCAGCGCGTGCCGTGGCCGGGCAGGCGGGGCAGCGAGACGCTGAGCCCGTGCGCCGTGAGGAACTCCGCCCACGGCCGCAGCGACTGCGGCGTGCCGGTGAACCCGTGACAGAGCAGCACGCCGATCTGGCCTCCGTCGTGGTGGTAGGGCTCCGCGCCTGGCATGAGCGGCATAACAGCTCCTCCATGCAGTTTCATTCCAGCTGTTCATCCTGGAACGGCCCGATCGTCGCACGTTCAAGGGTGTTTGTGCGAGAGCTGGTGTAGTTGCAGGGCGCTTGGGATGGGAAGATGACTCTGCCCGTGGACAAACTTGCTGGAAAGAGGTGCCGGAGTGTTCTACTGGGTGGTCAAGGCCATCTTGGGGCCGTTCCTCCGCCTCGTGTTCAGGCCGTGGGCCGAGGGGGTCGAGCACGTCCCCAGGGAGGGCGGGGTGATCCTGGCCGGCAACCACCTGTCGTTCGCCGACCACTTCTTCGGACCGCTCCAGCTCAAGCGCAAGGTCATCTCGCTCGGCAAGTCCGACTACTTCACCGGGCGCGGCATCAAGGGCTTCTTCACCCGGCTGTTCTTCAGCGGCGTCGGCACCGTGCCCATCGACCGCTCGGGCGGCAAGGCCAGCGAGGCGGCGCTCCGCACCGGCCTGCGCATCCTGCGCGAGGGGCACATCCTCGGCATCTATCCCGAGGGCACCCGTTCGCCCGACGGCCGGCTCTACAAGGGCAAGACCGGCGTCGCCCGGCTGGCGCTGGAGTCGCGGGCCCCCGTCATCCCCTGGGCCATGGTCAACACCTACGAGATGATGCCGCCGGGACGGCCGCTGCCCAAGCTCGGCATCCGGCCCGGCGTCAGGTTCGGCAAGCCGCTCGACTTCTCCCGCTACTACGGCATGGAGGACGACCGGCTCGTGCTGCGCGCGGTCACCGACGAGATCATGTACGCCCTGATGGAGCTGTCCGGCCAGGAATACGTCGACAAGTACGCCGTCAGCGCCCGCATCGAGATGGAGCGGGCCGCCCGCGCGACCGGCGCGGCGAAGCAGTGAACTGACGGTAGCGGTCCGGTGGCGTAGAGTGATGAGCGCTGTCCGGAGCCGAGGAGACCGCATGCTCGACCAAGCCCGTCCCGTCGTCCTGCTGCTGGCCAGGATCGCCCTCGGGGTGATCTTCCTGGTGCACGGCTACCAGAAGTTCGCGACCATGGGGATCGCGGGCACGGCCGAGTTCTTCGCCGCCGCCGGCATCCCGCTGCCCGGGCTGGCCGCGCCCGCCGTGGCCGGGCTGGAGGTGGCGGGCGGCCTCGCGCTCATGATCGGCGCGGCGCTGCCGTTCGCGGGCACGCTGCTCGCCCTCGACATGATCGGCGCGATCGTCTTCGTCCACGGCCCGCACGGGCTGACCGGCGACGGCGGCTACGAGTTCGTGCTGGCGCTGGCCGCCGCGAGCCTGGCGGTCGGCTTCACCGGGGGCGGCGCCTTCGCCCTCGACAGCGCCCTGACCCGCCGCCGCCCCGCCCAGCCCGCCATCAGCTGAGCCCTGCCCCGGCCCGCCCGCCCACGCGTCCTGCGGCGGGCGGGCGTTCGGCGTTCAGGTGAGGTGGGCGCGGATCTGCTCGATGTGCTGCGGCGTCGTACGGCAGCAGCCGCCGATGAGCGACGCGCCCGCCCGCTGCCACTCGGCGGCCGCCTGCCCGAACTCCACCGGGTCGGCGAGCCCCAGCCAGCGCCGGTGGCCGGCGTCCCAGCTCTCGCCCGAGTTGGGATAGACCACGACCGGCAGCCCGCCCTGCAGGGCCCCGATCAGCGCGGGCATGTGGCGGGGCGCGGTGCAGTTGACGCCGACGGCCACCACCCGCGCGTTGCCCGCGAACAGGGCCGCGGCCTCACGGATCGGGGTGCCGTCGTTGAGCCGCTCGCCGTCCCGGCAGGAGAAGCTGACCCACGCCCTGACGCCGGGCGTGCCCTCCAGCAGCCGGGCCAGGGCGCGCGCCTCCGGATAGGAGGGGATGGTCTCGCAGGCCAGCAGGTCGGCGCCGGAGGAGGCGAGGACGTCCCACCGGCGGCGGTGCCAGGTGTACAGGTCGTCCTCGTCGAGGTCGTAGTCGCCGGTGTACTCGGCGCCGTTGGCCAAGTAGGCGCCGTACGGGCCGACGGACGCCGCCACCAGGCCCTGCCCGGCCGCGTCGCGGGCCTGCCTGGCCAGCTCCACCGACAGCCTGATCAGCTCCTCCGCGCGGGAGGCGCCGAGGCCGTGGCGCGCGAAGCCCTCGAAGGTCGCCTGATAGCTGGCCGTCGTGGCCACGTCGGCGCCCGCCGCGAAGTAGTCGGCGTGCGCCTGGCGGATCAGCTCGGGGCGTTCGATCAGCAGGCGGGCCGACCAGAGCTCGTCGCTGAGGTCGGCGCCGAGGCGTTCGAGGTGGGTGGACAGGCCGCCGTCCAGGACAAGTGTGGTCACCCGTACAGGGTATTTGCGCCGCGGGCACCTCCGGCGCAAACCCAGCATCGCCTGCTCCGGCTGCCCGGCTGCCCGGGAGCCTGGCGGGCTCCCGGGCGGGAGGCGTTCCGGTCAGGAGCGCTTCCAGAAGGGGCCGCGGCGCGGGCGGTCCGGTGCGTCCGGAGGGGTGGGCGGAGAGCCCAGCAGGGCGGTCAGGGACGCGACGGCGTGGTCGTGGAGCGCGCGGGCGTCGGCGCCCGGCCGCTCGGCCGCCTCCAGGTCGCGGGCCAGCGCCTCCAGCCGCTCCTCGCCGCCCAGGTAAGCCGCCAGCGCCGCCAGCCGGGTGCCGAGGTCGGCCAGATACGTCAGGTCGGGCGCCGGCAGGGCCCTGAGCCGGTCCAGCTCGGCGGCGAGCTGCGGACGTACCGCCTCCAGCCCCTGCGTACGGCGCGGTGCGGGCCGCGACTTGCCCCGCCCGCGCAGGCCGCCCGAGGGCGGACCGGCGGGGAAGGGGGACCTCGGCGGCGGCATCGCGGGCTGCCCGGGGAAGCCGGACCCGCCACCACCAGGAGGACCACCCGCAGGACCACCCGGCAGGCCGCCCGGCCGGCCGCTCTCCGGAGCGCCGGGGCCGGAGGTGAGGAAGTCGGGGACGTCCATGTCGTCGAAGCCCCCGGCCGCATCCAGCCTCGGCTCCGGGGCCCGCATCCGGGGAGCGGCGGGCGGCATGGCCATCAGGGCCGCCGCCGCGAAGGTGCCGCCCGCCGGCGGCACCGGCGACTCCCACCCGCTCGGCGGCTCGACCGGCTGGATGACGTGGTGCTCGGGCTCGCCGCCGGCGACCTGGCGGGTGTCCACGGCCACGTACGCCGTGAAGCGGCACAACACGCCGTTGTCCAGCGAGACGCGCACGATGCGGGACTCGAGGTCGTGCTCGCCCATGGCGTACCGGTCCTCAAGCTCGCGCAGGTGCGCGCGGGCCCAGACGGCGCGCAGGGCCGGGGAGTCGACCGGCACGCCCTCGACCCGCTCCTCCCACGGCCCGCCCGCGGCCACGCCGCGCACGGTCACCGCCGAGCCCTCGCGGCACCGCCCGTACACGCGCAGCGGCACGCCAGGGAAGATCGAGCCGAGGTGAGTGACGGCGTCGGGCACGACGTCCAGGCCGTCGAGCGTGAGGTCCGTGACCAGGGGGGCGCCGATGCGGCGGTGGATGTGCTCCATGGCGGCGTCGAGGCGGTCCTCCGACTCGACCAGCTCGCACCGGCCGGCGCCGAGCCCGGCCAGGCGGCCGAGGAAGCCGGCGTTCACGGCCCGGTCGATGCCGACCGCGTGCACCCGCATGGCCGAGAGCGCGCCGCCCGCCTGCTCCAGGATCTGGTCCTCGTTGCCCACCTGGCCGTCGGTGACCAGCACCACGACCCGCTCGCGCCCGGCCGCGCCGCCGCCCAGCAGCGCGACGGCCTGGCGCAGCGGCTCCAGCAGCTCGGTGCCGCCGCGGGCGTCCACGCGGGCCAGGTGCTCGACGGCGCGGTAGCGGTTGCGGTCGGACGCCTCCACCAGCCCCTCGAAGGCCCGCTCCACCACCGAGTCGAACGTCAGCACCGCGAAGCGGTCCTGCGGCGTCAGCGTGTCCACGATGCGGGCGGCGGCCCGGCGCGCGGCCACCATCTTCCAGCCGCCCATGCTGCCCGACCGGTCGAGCAGCAGCACCAGGTCGCGCGGCGTGCGGGTGGCCTGCAGCGGCGGCGGCACGACGGTGAGCGCGAACGTCCGCGCCTCCCCGCCGTCGCCCCCGTCGAGCTGGAGCGACGTGGACGCCTCGAACGACAGGCGCAGCACGAAGTCGCGGTCGAGCCGCTCGCCGGGCTTGAGTCGTACGGTGTTGCCCTCCTCCTCCACGACGTGGAGGCTGGAGGCCAGCTCGCGCAGCTCCAGCCCGGCGGCGTCCACGGTCGCGGCGAGCGACAGGCGCACCGGGTGGGGGAAGCCGGGCAGCAGCACCGGCGGCGTGATCCGGGAGGCGTCCGGCACGGCGCCGGTGTCGGGCGCGACGCCGCCGCCCGCGGGCGGGCCGTCGATCGGGTCGCCAGGGATGTAGCGCGGCGCGACGACGAGCGGGAAGCGGAAGGTGGCCGCGCCGTCCTCGTACGGCAGCGGCTGGCTCATCGTCAGCCGTACCGAGACGCGCTCGCCCGGCAGGATGTTGCCCACGCGGATGGTGAAGACGTCGGGACGGTCCTCCTCGGCGATCGCCGCCCGCCTGCCCTCGCGCAGTGCCCGGTCGTAGTCGGCCCTGGCCTGGGCCCGTTCCTTGAGCACGCCCTCGATGACGTGGTCGTCGGCCTCCATGCGGAAGCCGGTCACGGCGGCCCGGTCGGGCAGCGGGAAGACGTAGGTGGCCTCCAGCGTGACGTCGTACGGGTTGCGGAAGCCCTGCGTGACCTCGACCCCGGCGATCAGGCCCGAGATGTCCGCCGCGACGTCCACGCTCTCCAGCGGCAGGTTGCCGCGCTCGGTCAGCAGGGCGCCGAACCCGGCCTCCGGCACCGGCAGGCACCGGGCGGGCTCCAGCGAAGTGATCTTCATGTCAGCTCCCTCTCCGTAAGCACCGCGAGCAGCGGGCCCGCCGCCGCCAGCACCGCCTGGACGTCCTCTTCCGACGGGACCCGGCCGCCGTCCCATACGAGCCGGACCCCGCCCCCCAAGCTGATCCCCATCACGATCACCGGATCCCCGGCCGTCGCGGGGCCGTTCCCGGAGCCGGCCGCGTCCCCCGAGTCGGCCGCCGGCCGTTCCGCCCAGAACCGCCCGCGCCCGCCCGTCGCCCCGTTGCCGGACGCGGGCCGCTCGGCGGCGGTCGCGACCGGGGGAGGGACCGGGGCAGGAACCACGGGCGCGGCCGGGGGAGGGGCGGGGAGGGACGCCGTCTCCTCCAGGGTGCGGTCCGTCGCCCCCGCGAGCGCCGCCTGGATGTCGGCGATCGACCGCCCCGCCGCCTGCAGGCGCTTGACGGCGACGAGCTGCAGCAGGTGCCGCCGCCCGTAACGGGCGACGCGGCCACGCCGGGTGAGCGGCGGGTCGAGCAGCCCGATGGTGGTGTACCACCGGATCAGCCGTTCCCCGGGCACGTCGCGGACCCGCCCGCTGAGCGGCGCGGCGCCGTCGCGCAGTGCGCGCGCCGCGTGCTCGGCCAGCTCGCCGATGGTCCAGGTCTCGCTCATACCTCCACAGTGACACTGTCACTATTGCAGTGTCAATGTTAGGGCGCCGCCGAGCTGGGCAGGGGGACAGACGTTGCCGATTGATGGCAAGTAGCAACAAAACCGACGGACGGGGAGGAATCTCGATAATGGCCACGATCAAAGGTCCGCTCTCGGACGACGCCAGGAACACCGTCGCCGAGTGCCTGCAAGGCGCCCTGGTCGACCTGATCGACCTGTCACTGGTCGGCAAGCAGGCGCACTGGAACCTCGTGGGCAGCCACTTCCGCTCGGTCCACCTCCAGCTCGACCAGGTCGTCGCGCTCGCCAGGACGCACATGGACACCCTCGCCGAGCGCGCCGTCGCCCTCGGGATCAACCCCGACGGCCGGGCCGCCACCGTCGCGAAGGCGACCAAGCTGGCCCAGCTGGAGAGCGGCTGGCTGGAGGACGGCAAGGTCGTCGCGACCATCACGGACTGCCTGGGCGGGATCAGCAAGCGCATGTACGAGCGCATCCGGCAGACCGAAGAGGCCGACCCGGCGACCCAGGACCTGCTCATCGCCGCGGTCCAGGAGATCGACAAGCAGCACTGGATGTTCCAGGCCATGACCTGAGCGGACGGAGCCCGACACGCCCGGAGCCCGGGGACCGAGGAAGCGGCCCCGGGCTCCCCCGCGTGCCCGCGCCCCCGGCGAGGTTTGCGCAGAGTTTGAACTCGCGAATCCCTGCCATTCATGTCCGTGCGGTCCACTAGCGTGGCACCTAGAGGGAGGCCCCACGATGTCCCACAAGACTCTCCTCCGCACGGGCCCGCTCATGCAGGGCGGCACCAGCCCGTACGGACCGCTCGGCCTGCCGGACCCCGAAGGTCTCGCGCTGCCCTCGGGGTTCACCGGCCGGGTGGTGGCCCGCAGCGGCCACAAGGTCGCCGGGCTGACCTGGCACGCCGCGCCCGACGGCGGCGCCTGCTTCCCCGACGGCGACGGCTGGATCTACGTCTCCAACTCCGAGCTGCCGCTGCTCGGCGGCGCGTCGGCGCTGCGCTTCCGCGCCGACGGCACGGTGGGCGACGCCTACCGCATCCTGTCCGGCACCGATCTCAACTGCGCGGGCGGCGCCACGCCGTGGCACAGCTGGCTGTCGTGCGAGCTCGGCCACCGCGGCCGGGTCTTCGAGTGCGACCCGTACGGCGCGCGGGCCGCCCGGCCCCGCCTCGCCATGGGCCGCTTCCGGCACGAGGCCGCCGCCTGCGACCCCGAGCGGCGCGTGGTCTACCTCACCGAGGACGAGCCCGACGGCTGCTTCTACCGCTTCAGCCCCTCCGACTGGGGAGACCTCACCGAGGGCACGCTGGAGGTGCTGTCCGGCTCCGGGCACTGGCGGGTGGTGCCGTCGCCGGCCGGGCTGCTGCGCGAGACCCGCCACCAGGTGGCCGACGCGCGCCGCTTCGACGGCGGCGACGCCTGCCACTACGCGGGCGGGGTCTGCTACTTCACCACCAAGGGCGACGCGGGCCTGTGGGCCTACGACGGGCAGACCGGCGCGCTCGACCGGCTGTGCGAGGGGGTGCGCACCCTCACGGCCGCGCCCTCCGGCGACCTCTACGCGGCCCGGCGCACCACCCAGATCGACGTGATCGCGCCCGACCGGGAGGTCACGCCGTTCCTGCGGCTGGAGGGGCAGACGGGGGCGGAGCTGACCGGCCTCGCGTTCTCGCCGCGCGGCGACCGGCTCTACTTCTCGGCCAGGCGCGGCCGGGCGGAGGGCCGCACGTTCGAGGTCACCGGCCCCTTCCGCGCCTGAAAGCCGCCCACTACGGGGCCGGGCATCGCCGGCGCGGTCACAGGTCGAGTGTCCACCACTGCTCGTTGACCTCGACCCCGTTCTCCGCGCCTCTCTCCTCCCCGGCCAGCCGGAAGCCGGCCGCCTGGTAGATGCGCCGCGCGCTCACCAGGCAGTCGCGCGTCCACAGTGTGATCCGCTCGCGGCCGTCGGCCCTGGCGTGCCGCAGGCACTCCTCGACCAGCCGCCGCCCGATGCCCATGCCGCGCGCGGACGGCTCGACCAGCAGCATCCGCAGCTTCGCCTGGCCGTCGTCCTCGCGCACGTAGAAGACGCAGCCCACGCGCTCGCCGCCGGCCTCGGCGATCCAGCCGGCGTCCTTGGTGAAGTCGAGGCCCGCGACGATGTCGGCGACGGTCTGCTCGAAGCCGGTGCCCCAGCCGTACTCGCCGCTGTAGAGGTCGGCGTGCCGCTGGACGACCCAGCCGAGGTCGCCGGTGCGCGGCGGCCTGATCACGTACGGCTCCGGCCGGGGCTCACCGGCGGACAGCAGCGACCTGATCGTGGCCATGCCGCCGACGAGCCGCCCTTGGTCGGCCTCCGGCAGCCCGGACAGCAGCCGCTCGATCTGCTCGGCCGAGCGCCGGTCGAGGTCGGCGTACGTGGCCGAGCCCTTGCTGGTGAGGCGGACGACCTGCTTGCGTGCGTCGGCGGCCGAGCGCTCGCGCCGGATCAGCCCTTCGGCGTCGAAGCGGGTGAGGATCCTGCTGAGGTAGCCGGCGTCGAGGTCGAGCAGCGAGCGCAGCTCGCCGGTCTCCATCGGCTCGGCGTGGGCCAGCTCGAACAGCACCCTGCCCTCGGTCAGCGAGTACGGCGAGTCCAGCATGCCCGCCCGCAGCACGCCGATCAGCTGCGTGTAGAAGCGGTTGAAGGCTCTGACCTCAGAAACCCTTGCTTCTATCAACGAACTCATTGCCATAGTCAACCATGATTGGATGGGAGCTGTGAAGCTCCTGCGCATCGGCGGCTACGGCCCCGGCATCCTCACCTTCGGCGGCGGCAGCGACGGGCGCTTCGGCGGCGAGGGTGAGCTCACCCGGGTCGCGGCGCCGTCGTTCCTCGCCGCCCACCCCACGCTGCCGGTGCTCTACGCCGTCGGCGAGCTCGAACGCGGCTGGCTCACCGCCTTCGCCGTCCGCGACGACGGCCTCGCGCCTCTCGACGAACGGCCCAGCGAGGGCTCCAGCCCGTGCCACGTGGCCGTCGACCCGTCCGGCACGCTGCTGGCCGCGGCCAACTACGGCGACGGCACGGTGGTGCTCTACCGGCTCGACGCGCGGGGGGCGTTCGAGGGCGAGCCGATCGTGCTGCGCCACGAGGGCTCCGGCCCCGACCCGGAGCGCCAGGAGGGCCCGCACGCCCACCAGGCGGTCTTCCATGACCGCGTCCTGCACGTCTCCGACCTCGGCACCGACGAGATCCGGCGCTACCTGCCCGACGGCACGCCGCTGGAGCCCTGCACGCTGCAGCCCGGCACCGGCCCGCGCCATTTCGCCTTCGCCGGAGGCCGGCTCTACGTCGCGGGCGAGCTCGACGGCACCGTCACCATGATCGAGGAGGACGGCCGGCGTACGATCGCGCCCGCCTCCCGCGTCCCGGGCGTCGCCAACGCCCCCTCCCACCTCCAGCTCGACGGCGACCACGTCTACGTCGCCAACCGCGGCCCCGACACCGTCACCGTGCTGAGCGCCGCGGACCTGGCGCCGGTGGCCGAGGTGCCCTGCGGCGGCGCGTGGCCGCGCCACTTCGCCATCGACGGCGACCGGCTCTACGTCGCCAACCAGCACTCGGGCACGGTGACCGTCCTCGCGCTGAGCGACGGCGTGCCCGCGCTCACGGAGGAGTCGTACGCGGTGGAGAGCCCCGCCTGCGTGCTGGTGGGCCGGCGCGGCGAGTGACCCTCTCCTCGCAAGGGTTCGGCGTTTGGTCTAGACCACTGGCCTTGGGTACGGGCAGAATGCGAGTCTGAATACTGAGGTCAGGTTCGTGAACCCTTCGGGAGGAACCCGCCATGCGTATCGGAGTGCTCACAGGGGGCGGCGACTGCCCCGGGCTCAACGCGGTGATCAGGGCTGTCGTGCGTAAGGGGGTGAGCGTCTACGGCCATGAGTTCGTGGGCTTCCGCGACGGCTGGCGCGGACCCCTGGAGGGCGACACCATGCCGCTCGACATCCAGGCCGTCCGCGGCATCCTCCCGCGTGGCGGCACCATCCTGGGCTCCTCCCGGACCAACCCCATCAAGATCGAGGGCGGTGTCGACCGGATCAAGGCCAACCTGGCCGCCGGCGGCGTGGACGCGCTGATCGCCATCGGCGGCGAGGACACCCTGGGCGTCGCCAGGCAGCTCTACGAGCGCCAGGTCAACGTCGTGGGCGTGCCCAAGACCATCGACAACGACCTGTCCGGCACCGACTACACCTTCGGTTTCGACACGGCCGTCAACATCGCGACCGAGGCCATCGACCGCCTCCACACCACCGCCGAGTCCCACCACCGGGCGCTCATCTGCGAGGTGATGGGCCGCCACGCCGGCTGGATAGCGCTGCACGCGGGCATGGCGGGCGGGGCCAACGTCATCCTCATCCCGGAGAAGCCGTTCGACATCGACCGGGTCTGCGAATACGTCGAGTCCCGCTTCCGCACCCGCTACTCGCCGATCCTCGTCGTCGCCGAGGGCGCCCATCCGCTGGAGGGGCAGATGGCGCTGCAGGCGAGCGAGCTGGACGCGTTCGGGCACGTACGCCTCGGTGGCATCGGCGAGACGCTGGCCAAGGAGATCGAGAAGCGCACCGGCAAGGAGGCCCGCACCACGGTGCTCGGCCACATCCAGCGCGGCGGCACGCCGACCGCCTACGACCGGGTGCTCGCGACCAGGTTCGGGCTGCAGGCGATCGACGCGGTCCACGAGGGCGACTACGGCAAGATGGTCGCGCTGCGCGGCACCGACATCGTCAGGGTGGGCCTCGACGAGGCGACGTCCGAGCTGAAGACGGTGCCGGTGGAGCGTTACGCCGAGGCCGAGGTCTTCTTCGGCTAGACGCCGCCTCCCGGCGGGCTGCAAGCCGCCTGCAAGCGCCGGCCGTACCTTTGGGCCAGCGGGGTTTCCGCTACAACCCGCTCAAGGGTACGGCTTGCGCCGCGGAGAGTCGGCGGCCCACCACGTGTCGCAGGCCGTACCCCCGTCCATATATACGGGGGACACGACGTCACCTCCGGGGCGTGCCGAACAGGTCGATCTCCGGCACGCCCTCCTCCCCGTGCCCGCGCAGCCGCTCCCGGAACTCCGCCTCGCCGCGCAGCTCCTTCTCCGACGGCGACAGGATGAGCGCGAGCAGCAGCCCCACGGTCAGCAGGCTGAGGCCGACGATCAGCGGCAGCAGGAAGTCGATGCCGCGCGCGCCCGGCGGCGTCGCCGGCTCCGTGTGCTCCCGCACCGACACGGCGAACATGCCCGTGTAGTGCATGCCGGAGACCGCCACCCCCATCACCAGCGCCGCCGCGCCGACCTTCAGCGCGCCGCTCACCCGCAGCGTGAACCACAGGGCCGCCGTGGCCGCCCCGATCGCGATGAGCACCGACAGCGTCACGACGACGGGGTCGTAGGACAGGTGGGCCGACAGGTTCATGGCGGACATGCCGAGGTAGTGCATGCCGGCGACGCCGAGCCCGGTCAGCAGGCCGCCGCCCAGCAGGTAAGGCCACCGCTCGCCGTGCTGGGACGCGAGGAACAGCCCGAGCCCCACGACGACGACCGCGAGCACCGCCGAGGCGGCCGTGCGCGGCACGTCGTAGCGGATGACCGTGCCGCTCACGGAGAAGCCCAGCATGGCGATGAAGTGCATGGTCCAGATGCCGGTGCCGCCGATCGCGAGCGCGGCGCCGAGCAGCCAGTAGGTCGCCTCGCGCCCGCCCGTGAGCCGCGCCCGGGAGGTGAGCATGAGGCCGAGCATGCTGCCGGCCGTCGAGATGACGTACGCCACGACGGGCGTCAGCGGCCCCGAGGAGAAATGGTCGATCGGCGACATGGCCCACCAGTCCCTTACGCAGAGATAAGGGAGTATCCACAGCGCGTCGCGACGGCGCAACCACCTGTTGCGAAACTGTGCCTATGAGACGTGAGGCATCTCCTGCTCCTGCGGCAGCGGCGCGGCCGGCGGGCGCGGGCGGGCGAGGCGCTCCTGCCGGGCCGTACGCCGGCGCAGCTCCAGCTTGGCCACCAGCTCGGCGTCCTCGTGCAGCTCCTCCTCGGACGGCGACAGCAGCACCATGAGCAGCATGGTGAGCGTGATGAGGCTGATCACGGTCATGAGCGGGACGAGGAAGTCGAGGGCGTCGGCCCCCGCCGCCGGGGCGGGCGGCCCGTCCGCGGGCGCGTGCACGGTGACGCGCATGGCGGCCATGCCGGTGTAGTGCATCCCGGCCACCGCGAGGCCCATGACGAGGGCGGCGCCGGTGATCCAGACCGGCTTCCTGACCCGCAGCGTGAACCACAGCGCCGCCGTCGCCGCGACCACGGCGATGGTCACCGAGATCGCCACGGTGAGACGGTCGTAGGAGACGTGGGCGGACATGTTCATGGCGTACATGCCGAGGTAGTGCATGGAGGCCACGCCGAGGCCCGTGAGCAGGCCGCCGCCGAGCAGCGAGGGGAGCCGGCCCCGGCCGTAGGTGACGAGGAACAGGCCGGTGCCGACGACCACGATCGCGACGACCGCCGACGCCACGGTGAGCGGGACGTCGTAGGTGATCCTGGTGCCGTCGACGGCGAAGCCCATCATCGCGATGAAGTGCATCACCCAGATGCCGGTGCCGCCGATGGACACGGCCGCGCCGAGCAGCCAGCGGGCCCGTGCGCCGCCGCGCGAGACGTGCGCCTGGGCGGTGAGCCGCAGCCCCAGCATCGACCCGAGGCAGGACATCACGTACGCGAGCGCCGGAGTGAGCGGGCCGTAGGTGAAGTGGTCCACGGCGGAGTTCACGACAGAGTTCACAGCAGAGGTCATGGAGCGGAGATCCTCGGGAGTCAGGGGTCACCGAAGTCTGCCATCCCGGATGTCCCATACGCATGGATATCTGAACTATCTGTCAATAGTCCTGTCGGAAACGGTCCGGGCTCGACGCGGACTAAACTCGATGGGTCACGGCGTTGCCATGAAGGCCGTCCTGTCCCTGTTCCCCGGAGGTTCCACCATGACGATGTCCGCCCTGGGCGAGCCGTGCGTACTGCTCAAGCTGGGCGAGATCGTCCTCAAGGGCAAGAACCGCGAGCTGTTCGAGCGCCGCCTGATCGCCAACATCCGGCACGCGCTGGAGGGCACCGTCGACCTCAAGACCGACGTGCGCAAGCGGCACGGCGTGATCGCGATCTTCCTGCCCGAGGGCACGACCGTCGAGCAGGCCGAGGCCGTCGCGCAGCGCGTCGCCGAGGTCCCGGGACTCGTCTGGATCCACCGGGCCTGGCGGGTCGCCAAGGACCCCGAGGCCGTGCTCAAGGCCGGCCTGGAGCTGGTCGGCGAGAGCGAGGAAGCCAAGCGCGGCGCCCGCTTCGCGGTCCGCTCGCGCCGCCGCGACAAGCGTTTCCCCCTGCGCTCCAACGAGCTCGACCGCATGGTCGGCGGCGCCATCAACGACGAGTACGGCCTCCCCGTCGACCTGCGCAACCCCGAGCTGACCCTGCACATCGAGGTCGACAGGGACGAGGTCTTCGTCTTCACCGGCGGCATCCCCGGCCAGGGCGGCCTGCCCGTCGGCAGCAGCGGCCGGGCACTGGTGCTCATGTCGGGCGGCATCGACTCCCCGGTGGCCGCCTACCGCATGATGCGGCGCGGCCTCCACGTCGACTTCCTGCACTTCTCCGGCATCCCGTTCACCACCTCCGAGTCGATCTACAAGGCGTACGCGCTGGTGCGCAAGCTCGACCGCTTCCAGGGCCGCTCGCGGCTCTGGGTGGTGCCGTTCGGCAAGGCGCAGCAGTCGATCCGCACCTCCGGCCAGGACCGGCTGGCGGTCATCGCGCAGCGGCGGCTCATGCTCAAGACCGCCGAGGAGGTCGCCCACCGCATCAAGGCGGCCGCGCTGGTCACCGGCGACGCGCTCGGGCAGGTCTCCTCGCAGACCCTGACCAACATCACCGCCCAGGACAACGCGGTCGACCTGCCGATCCTGCGCCCGCTCGTCGGCTGGGACAAGACCGAGATCATGGCCGAGGCCCGGCGCATCGGCACACTGGAGATCTCGGAGCTGCCCGACGAGGACTGCTGCTCCCTGCTGGCACCCAAGCGGGCCGAGACCCGCGCCAAGATCGAGGACCTCAAGCAGATCGAGCGGCGGCTGGACGCTGAGGAGCTGTGCGTGCAGCTCGCCGACTCGATTCAGGAATACACCCTCTGAGACCGGGGGCGGCGCGGGCTCAGAGCGTGGGCTCAGAGCGCCAGCGCCGCCGCCGCCGACTTGCCGAGCAGCGGCGGCAGGTCCGTCATGACCTGGGCCAGCTCGCCCAGGTCGTCCTCCACCAGCGCCTGCGGGCCGTCGCAGAGCGCCTGCTCGGGCTGCGGGTGCACGTCGATGATCACGCCGTCGGCGCCCACCGCCAGCGCGGCCCGGGTCAGCGGCAGCACCAGGTCACGCCGGCCGCCCGAGTGCGACGGGTCCACGATCACCGGCAGGTGCGACAGCCGCTGCGCCACCGGCACCGCCGCGACGTCGAGCGTGTTGCGGGTCGCCTTCTCGAAGGTGCGGATGCCGCGCTCGCACAGCACGATGTCGAGGTTGCCGCGCTGGGCGACGTACTCGGCGGCCATCAGCCACTCCTCGATGGTGGAGCTCATGCCGCGCTTCAGCATCACCGGCCGGCCGGCCGCGCCGACCGCCTGCAGCAGCGCGAAGTTCTGCATGTTGCGGGTGCCGACCTGCAGCATGTCCGCGTACTTGGCCACCAGCTCCACGTCCTGGGCGTCCACCACCTCGGTCACGATGGGCAGCCCGGTCTCCTCGCGCACGTCCGCCAGGATGCGCAGGCCCGCCTCGCCCAGCCCCTGGAAGGCGTACGGCGAGGTGCGCGGCTTGAACGCCCCGCCGCGCAGCAGCCGCGCCCCGGCCGCCTGCGCCATCCGGGCCGCGTCCAGGGTCTGCTGGTGGGTCTCCACCGCGCACGGCCCCGCGATGAGCGTCACGGTGCCGGGGCCGATCGGCACGCCGCCCACGTGGACCGTCGAGCGTTCGGGATGGTTCTCCCGGCTCACCAGCTTGTAGGGCGCGGAGATCCGCATGACGTCGCGCACCCCGGTCATGCCGCGCAGGCTCGCCCCGTCGAGCTGGGCCACGTCGCCGACCAGGCCGACGATCGTGCGTCGTACGCCCTTGCTGACGAACGCCTCCACGCCGGCCGCCTCCACCAGGGCGACGATCGCCTCGACGTCGCCGGACGTGGCCTCGGGCCCCATGACGATCACCATCTGAACACTCTCCCTTTTCCCGGAAAACACAGAAGGCCCCGGGTCCTGTCGGACCCGGGGCCTTCGTTCGCCTGTCTGCTAGCGCAGCGTCAGATGGCGAACGGACTCGGGTCCGTCGCCATACCAAAAGAGGAACGCGTTGCGCATAGGCCCGCATCCTATCGCATCAGACCCGGCCGCGAGCCGCCCGCGGACCGGTGGCAGGATGTGCGTCAGACGCGAGTCAGGTGAGGGGAGAGATCGTGGAGGAGTCGCGGCTGCCGCCAGGCCAGTACGTCCCGCGCGGCCGACCCGTCATCCACTACGGCAGAGTGCCGCGGTTCAAACCGGAGACCTGGGACTTCAAGGTGTTCGGCGCCACCGCCTCCGGGGAGGAGCACTGTTTCACCTGGAGCGAGTTCGAGTCCCTGCCCCGCGTGACGCGGGTGGCCGACTTCCACTGCGTGACCAAGTTCTCGCTCATGGCCAACGAGTGGCGCGGCGTCGCCCCGGCGACCCTCATGGCGGCCGCCCCGCCTGACCCGGGCGTCAGCCACGTCATGATCTGGGCCGAGTACGGCTACAGCGCCAACCTGCGCATGTCCGACTTCGCCGCCCCCGAGACGCTGTTCGCGATGGAGCTGGACGAGAAGCCGCTCAGCGCCGAGCGCGGCCACCCGGTCCGCATCGTGGTGCCGCACCTGTACGCGTGGAAGAGCGTCAAGTGGGTGCGCGCCATCGAATACCTCCTGGAGGACCGGCGCGGCTTCTGGGAGGAGCGCGGTTACCACAACGTCGCCGACCCCTGGCGCGAGCAGCGCTACTCCTACCAGGAAGAACCCGGCGAAGGACCACCCTGACTTCACTCTGCGTTCGCGAGCGAACACGCACCGTAGTGAACTACGGTTTGCCGCATGCTGATCATCGCGTGCCTGGCGCTGTGCTGCCTGGCCGTCGCCGCGGGGCTCGCCGCCGGCTCCCGTCTCGCCCGTGGCCCACGCAGCCGCGGCGACGAAGGCCCGCCTGAGGGCGGGCTCACGGGTCGGCGGGCGGACGAGGCCACCTACGCCACCCTGCACCTCGCCGCGATGGCCGCCCCCGCCCTGCGCGCCGGGCTCGACCGCGACTCCGCCCGCAAGGCCGTACGCCATCTGCGCGCCCTGCTCGGCACCCGGGCCGTCGCCATCACCTCGACCGAGGCCGCGCTGGCCTGGGACGGCCCGTGCACCGACGACGTGCTCACGCACGCCCGCGCCGCGCTGGCCGCCGGCCGGGCGCAGGTGTTCGCGGGCGAGCCGCACGGGGCCGTCGTGGTGCCGCTCACCGTGGAGGGCACCGTCGTGGGCGCGCTCGCGGCCATCGACGACGAGCTGAGCGCCGCGCTCGTGCGCACCGTCACCGAGGTCGCCGGGTGGGTGTCGGGACAGCTCGAACTGGCCGAGCTCGACGCCTCCAGGCGGCGGGCGCTGGAGGCCGAGACGCGCGCGCTGCGCGCCCAGATCTCGCCGCACTTCGTCTACAACGCGCTCACCACGATCGCCTCGTTCGTGCGCACCGACCCCAAACGCGCCCGCGAGCTGCTGCTCGACTTCGCCGACTTCTCCCGGTACGCGCTGCGCCGCGCCCACGACTTCACCACCCTGGCCGACGAGCTCACCTGCGTCGACCACTACCTGCTGCTGGAACGGGCCCGCTTCGGCGACCGGCTGCGCTTCAGCATGCAGGTGGCCCCCGAGGTGCTGCCCGTGCCGGTGCCGTTCCTGTGCCTGCAACCCCTGGTCGAGAACGCCATCAAGCACGGCATGCGGGCCGCCCGCGGCGGCGAGGTGCGGGTGGTGGTGCGCGACGCGGGGCCCGAGGCGCACATCACGGTCGAGGACGACGGCGCCGGCATGGACCCGGAGTGCGCCCGCCGCATGCTGGACGAGGACCCGGCGCGCGAGGGCGCCGGCATCGGCCTGGCCAACGTGGACCTGCGGATGCGCCAGATCTACGGGGACTCCTACGGCCTGGTCGTGGAGACCGCGCTCGGCGCCGGGACGAAGGTGCGGCTGCGCGTGCCCAAGACGCACGCCCCCAGGACGCACGCCGCCGAGGTGTAGCCGAATCAGCACGCTCCGTTGGCGTGTCGCTTGTGACCTTCGCGTTCATGCGGCAGCGTGGCGGCCATGCTGAGAGTGCTGGCCGTGGACGACGAGGTCCCCGCCCTGGAGGAGCTGGCCTACCTGCTGCGCCAGGACGACCGGATCGAGCACGTCTCGACCGCGGCCGACGGCGTCACGGCGCTGCAGGACATGGTCCAGATGATCGGCGGCGGCGAACGGCTCGACGGCGTCTTCCTCGACATCCGCATGCCGGGGCTCGACGGGCTCGACCTGGCCCGGCTGGTCGGCGGCTTCCCCAGCCCGCCGAAGCTGGTCTTCGTCACCGCGCACGAGGAGTGCGCGGTGCAGGCGTTCGAGCTGGAGGCGGTCGACTACCTGCTCAAGCCGGTCCGGGCCGAGCGGCTGTCGGAGGCCGTGCGCCGGCTGGAGGCCGCCGCCGCGCCCGCGGCCGAGCCGGCGCAGGACGACGTCATCCCGGTCGAGCTGGGCGGGCGCACCCGGTTCGTGCCGCAGCAGGCCGTACGCTACGCCGAGGCCAAGGGCGACTACGTGCGGCTGCACACGGTGGACGGCAGCTATCTCGTCCGCATGTCGCTGGCCGCGCTGGAGCGGCGCTGGTCGCAGGCCGGGTTCCTGCGCATCCACCGCAGCACGCTGGTGTCGGCGCGGCACGTCAGCGAGCTGCGGTTCGAGGGCGGGCGGGTGACGCTCACCGTCGGCGGCGAGCAGCTCCCGGTGAGCCGCCGGCACAGCCGCCAGGTGCGTGAGCAGCTCGTCCGCCAGCACCGGGCCGTGATCTCGTAAGGGCGTGAAACGGGGTGCGGGCACGTCCCGCCCCGGCGCCGCTCACGGGAGCGGACCGCCCGCGCCGGTGGTAATGATTTCCCTGGTCACATGCCCTCGGACGGCAGGGCGGCGGGCCGGACGAGGGCGCGGACGCGGGTGCCCGGCCGCCGGGCGCGCCCCGGAATCGGCCGCTCGTCGTCCCGGAGTGACCGCTCGTCGTCAACGCACTCTCCGTACAGCGCTGACTACTGACCGTTCGACGCGCTGGTCATCAACAGGGTTTCGCTCCCAAGATCGCATCCGTAGTGTCAAGGCATCGGAAGCCACTCCGGCGCATCGGGGGGACGAGCCGGGGGGCTCACCGCAGGTCTGATGCGCCGGATTCACCGGCGGCCATCGCCGGCCGCCGCGGCGGCCGGGCCCTTGACCGGGGGGTGGGGCCCGCCACGCCGGCTCGTGAAGGGGCGCCCGCCGCGGCCGGTTCGCCGGCCCCGCGATCCGGCCACGGGGGCGGTCGGATCGCGCGCGCGGGCGCCCCAGCGTCACAAGAGCCCGCCGTTGCCGCACCCGTCGCGGGCGGCTCAGAGGGAGTCGCGCAGCTTCTTCAGCAGGGCGATGTCCTCGGCGTGCTTGGGCGCCTTGCCGGGCGTCTCGATGCAGAGGGGCACGCCCGCCACCGCCGGATGCCGCATGATCTCCGCGAACGGCTCCGCGCCGATGTGTCCCGCGCCGATGTTCTCGTGCCGGTCCTTCTTCGCCCCGCACACGTCCTTGGAGTCGTTGGCGTGGATCAGCTTGAGCCGGCCCGGCGCGATGCGGTGCAGCGCGTCGAACGTCTCGGCCACCCCGCCCGGCGCGGCCAGGTCGTGGCCGGCGGCGAAGGCGTGGCAGGTGTCGAGGCAGACGCAGGCGCGCGGATGCCACTCCAGGGCCGCCAGGTAGGGCTCCAGGTCCTGGACGGTCGCGCACAGCATGGCGCCCTGCCCGGCCATCGGTTCGAGCAGCAGGTCGGGCCCGCCGTCGGGGATCTCGTCCAGCAGCGGCAGCAGATGCTCGCGGAGCTGGCGCATGGCGTCCTCGCGCGGCTGCGTCACCGCCGAGCCGGTGTGCACCACGACGCCCTTCGCGCCGGTCTCGACGCCGCGCCGCAGCCCGTGGCGGACCACGTCGACCGAGTTGGCGAGCGTGTCGGCGTTAGGCGAGCCGAAGTTGACGAGGTAGGGCACGTGGATGAAGGCCGTGACCCCCGACTCGGCCAGCTTGGCGTCCTGGTCGGGCTTGCCGTCGTTGAGCGCCCATCCGCGCGGGTTGGTGACGAACACCTGGATCATCTCGGCGCCGATCTCGGCCATGTACTTAAGGCCGCCGGTCGCCAGGCCGCCGGTCACGGACACGTGTCCGCCGATCAGGGATGTTGGGCTCATGATGCCCTCAGTTTAGGCGCACCGCGCGCCGCCCAGATCCGCCGCGACCTGCGCAGAGTCCGTGTCGCCCGGTGAGCGGGTTGGAGCATGACACGAAAAGCGGGCCGCACCGGGGGCGGGAGTTGGGAGTTCTCGCGGATGGACCGGGCACGAAGGGCCTGTGTGTACTTCTCACATGCCCGCAACGCTCAGCGCGCTCGCCGCGTTCAACGCCGCCCCGGCGGGACAGGCCGAGGAGGAGCTGCGCGCCTGCTGCGCCTCGACGGCCTTCGCCGCGCGCGTGGCGGCGGGCCGGCCGTACGGCGACCTCGCCGGCCTGCTGGCCGCGGCCGAGGCGGCGGCCGGCGCGCTGGCCTGGCCGGACGTGCTGGAGGCGCTGGCCGCCCACCCCAGGATCGGGGAGCGGCCCGCCGGCGCGGGGCGGGAGGCGGCCTGGTCGCGGCAGGAGCAGTCCGGCGTCGGGGACGACCTGCGTGCGGCGCTCGCCGAGGGCAACCGGGCCTACGAGGCCCGCTTCGGGCACGTCTACCTGGTGTGCGCCACCGGCCTCGGCGGGGCCGAGCTGCTGGCGAGGCTGCGCGAGCGGCTGGGCAACGACGAGGAGCGCGAGCGCGCGGCCGTACGCGGCGAGCTGGCGAAGATCACCCGGTTGCGGCTGGTCAAGCTGATGGGAGGAGGGGAGTGAGCTTCTCGACGCACGTGCTCGACGCGGTCGCCGGGCGGCCGGCCGCCGGGGTGCGGGTGCGCCTGGAGGACGCCGGCGGGCGGGTCCTGGCCGAGGGCCGCACCGACGGCGACGGCCGGATCAAGGGATGGGACACCGCGGGCGCGGGCGTGCACCGGGTCGTCTTCGACACTGCCGGCTACCTCGCCGAGACCTTCTACCCCGAGGTCGTCATCGCCTTCACCGTCACCGACCCCGCGCAGCACCACCACGTGCCGCTGCTGCTCAGCCCCTACGCCTACTCCACCTACCGAGGAAGCTGATGACCGTCAAGCTCGGCCACAACCGCTACGGCAAGGCGGGCGTCAGGCTCGTCCGGGTCGTCCGTGAAGGGCCCGTCCACCACCTCAAGGATCTCAACGTCGCCACCGCGCTCTCCGGCGACATGGAGGCCGTGCACCTGACCGGCGACAACGCCGCCGTGCTGCCGACCGACAGCCAGAAGAACACCGTTCAAGCCTTCGCGCGCAAGCACGGTGTCGGCGAGATCGAGGAGTTCGCGCTGCTGCTGGCCCGGCACTTCGTCGGCGCGGGGCGGGCGGTGCACCACGCGCGGGTGGAGATCGAGGAGTACGGCTGGCGGCGCGGCGGCCCGCACTCGTTCGTACGGGACGGCGGCGAGGTGCGCACCTGCGTCGTCCACCACGACCGCGACGGCCGCACCACGGTGGTGTCAGGGCTCAAGGACCTGGTGCTGCTCAACACCACCGGCTCGGAGTTCCACGGGTTCGCCGTGGACGAGTACACCACCCTCCAGCCCACCACCGACCGCATCCTGGCCACGGCCGTGACCGCCCGCTGGCGGCACCTCGGCGAGAGCGGCGACCACGCGGCCTCGTACGAGCGGGCCCGCAGCTGCCTGCTGGAGGCGTTCGCCGGCACCCACAGCCTGTCGCTCCAGCAGACCCTGTACGCGATGGGCGAGCGCGTCCTGACCTCCTGTCCCGAGCTGTGCGAGGTGCGGCTCGCCCTGCCCAACAGGCACCACTTCCTGGTGGACCTGTCGCCGTTCGGCCTGGACAACGACAACGAGGTCTACCACGCCGCCGACCGGCCGTACGGGCTCATCGAGGGCGGCGTGCTGCGCGAGGACGCGCCCGACGCCGGATTCGCCTGGGAGTAGCGACGATGGACTTCTTGCGGCCCACGACGTGGGCGGAGGCGCTGGCAGCCAAGGCGGACCAGCCGGAGGCGGTGCCGCTCCAGGGCGGCACCGACGTCATGGTGGAGATCAACTTCGCGGTGCGCAGGCCGCCCGCGCTGCTCGACCTGACGCGGGTGGCCGAGCTGCGGGAGTGGTCCGTGGGCGGGGGCGAGTGCCGGATCGGGGCCGGGGTGCCGTACCGGGTGGTCGTCGAGGAGCTGGGCGGCGTCGTGCCGGGGCTGGCGCAGGCGGCCCGTACGGTCGGCTCGCCGCAGATCCGCAACCGCGGCACGGTGGGCGGCAACCTCGGCGCGGCCTCGCCCGCCGGCGACAGCCATCCGCCGCTGCTGGCCGCCGGGGCGGTGATCGAGGTGGAGTCGCGGGACGGGGGCGTGCGGACGATCCCCGCCGCGGAGTTCTACCTCGGCGTCAAGCGCAGCGCCCTGCGGCCGGACGAGCTGATCAGGGCCGTGCGCGTGCCGAGCGCGCCGGGCCCTCAATACTTCTCCAAGGTCGGCACCCGCAACGCCATGGTGATCGCGGTGTGCTCGTTCGCGGTCGCGCTCGACCCCGCGCGGCGGCGGGTGGGCACCGGCATCGGCTCGGCCGCACCCACCCCGCGCCGGGCCGAGGAGGCCGAGGACCTGATGGCCCGCGAGCTCGACTGGGACGGCCCCACGCTCGATCCGGCGCTGGTCGAGCGGTTCGGGCGGCTGTGCGCGCGGGCCGCCGCGCCGATCGACGACGTGCGCGGCACCGCCGCCTACCGCCTGCGCGCCCTCGACGTCATGGCCCGCCGCACGCTGACCTGGGCCTGGAACGACCACCGCGGAAGGAGGGCGGCCTGATGCGCGTCACGTTCACCGTGAACGGCCGCGAGGAGAGCGCCGACGGCGTGTGGGAGGGCGAGAGCCTGCTGTACGTGCTGCGCGAGCGGCTCGGCCTCCCCGGCTCCAAGAACGCCTGCGAGCAGGGCGAGTGCGGCTCGTGCACCGTCTACCTGGACGGCGAGCCGGTCTGCTCCTGCCTGGTCGCCGCCGGGCAGGCCGAGGGCCGGCGGGTGCGCACCGTGGAGGGCCTGGCCGAGGGGGACAGGCTCGACCCGGTGCAGGAGGCGTTCGTCGAGTGCGGGGCCGTGCAGTGCGGCTTCTGCACGCCGGGCCTGCTCGTGCAGGCGCACGACCTGCTGGAACGCCTGCCGGACCCGTCCGACGCGGAGATCCGCGAGGCGCTGGCGGGCAACCTGTGCCGGTGCACCGGCTACGAGAAGATCCTCGACGCGGTGCGCCTGGCCGCCACCAAGAAAGGGGCCGCCGGATGAGCCTGATCATCGAGAACGTGCACCTCGCGCCGGTCGCCGGGCCCGAGATCGCCGGGGGCTGGCTGAGGATCGAGGGCGACAGGATCGCCGGGCTGGGCCCCGGCCCCGCCCCCGACGCGCCTGGCGCGGAACGCCTCGACGGCACGGGCTGCCTGGCCACCCCCGGGCTGGTCAACACCCACCACCACCTGTACCAGTGGGCCTCCCAGGGGCTCGCGCAGGACGCCACCCTGTTCGAGTGGCTGGTGGCGCTCTACCGGGTGTGGGCCGCCATGGACGCCGAGATCGTCAGAGGTGCCTCGGCGGCCGGGCTCGGCTGGCTGGCGCTGTCCGGCTGCACCACCTCCAGCGACCACCACTACCTGTTCCCGAAGGGGCGGGGCGACCTGTTCGCGGCCGGGATCGAGGCGGCGCGCGAGGTCGGGCTCCGCTTCCATCCCGCACGGGGCTCCATGGACAGGGGCGAGTCGCGCGGCGGCCTGCCGCCGGACGAGGTGGTCGAGGACCTGGACGAGATCCTCGACGCCACCGCCGAGGCCGTGGACGCCTACCACGACCCGTCGCCCTCCTCGATGCTGCGGGTGGCGGTCGCGCCGTGCTCGCCGTTCTCGGCCAGCGGCGAGCTGATGACGCAGTCGGCCGCCCTGGCGCGGGACAAGGGCGTACGCCTGCACACGCATCTCGCCGAGACCGTGGACGAGGACGAGCACTGCCTGGAGCAGTTCGGCCTGCGGCCCGTGGACTACATGGACAAGCTGGGCTGGCTCGGGCCGGACGTGTGGCTCGCGCACGCGGTGCACCTCAGCGACGCCGACATCGCCAAACTCGCCGTCACCGGCACCGGCGCCGCCCACTGCCCGTCCTCCAACGGGCGGCTCGGGGCGGGCGTCGCCCGCGTCTCGGAGATGCTGCGGCGCGGCGTGAACGTCGGCCTCGGCGTGGACGGCTCCGCCTCCTCCGAGCTGACGCCGCTGGCCGGCGAGATGCGCCAGGCCCTGCTGTTCCAGCGTGCCCGCTACGGCCCGCGGGCGCTGACCGCCCGCCAGGCGCTGGAGCTGGCCACCCTGGGCGGAGCGCGCAACCTCGGCCGCGAGGGCGAGCTGGGCACGCTGGAGCCCGGCAAGCTCGCCGACGTCGCCCTGTGGCGGGTGGACGGGCCGTACACGGCAGCGGTCGCCGACCCGGTCTGCGCGCTGGTGTTCGGGCCCGCGCTGCCGCTCGTCCGGCTGCTGGTCGGCGGGCGTACGGTGGTCGCCGACGGCGAGCTCAGGACCGCCTCGCAGGACGCGCTCGGGCGGGCCGGGGCCGAGGCGGGGCGCAGGCTGCTCGAACGCGCCGAACAGCGCGGGGTGACCGTTAAGGTGGGGATGTCCTGATCGCACCTCCCCCCGGAAGGCGGCCCCGTGACGGCGGAACTCCCCGAACAGCGGCTGGCGCGGCTCAAGAGCACCTTCGCCGCGATCGACACCGACGGCGACGGCTACATCAGCGAGAGCGAGCTGAAGCAGCACTTCCCCGACCTGCCGGCCGAGGCGCTGGCGGCGCTGAGCCAGAGCGCGGACTCCGACCAGGACGGCCGCTACTCCCTGGAGGAGTTCATCCGCACGGTCTCCTGACCGCTCACGGGAGGCTACGGGGCCGAGAGCTCGCGCTCCAGCGGAGTGCGGAAGCGCGGGGTGACGCGGACCTCGCCGAGCCAGGCGGCCAGCGCGGCCGCCTGGGCCTCGACCGCCGCCCGCCCTTCCGCGCCCACGTCCGCGAGCAGCCGCCACACGATCTCGCCGTCCGGCCACTGCGCCCAGCCGCCCGCCACGCGCCCGTCCCACCACACTGTCGGGCCGATGTTGCCGTTGCGGTCGAACAGCTCGGCCCGGTGCCCGTCGGTGAGGTACCAGTCGCGCGCCTGCCATCCCATCGGCGTCGGATCCAACGCCGGCAGCAGCGCCGCCCACGGCTCCGGCTCCGGCACCTCCTCCAGGTCGTCCGGCAGCACCAGACCGGGCCCTTCGTCCAGCTCCACCTCGACCGCGCCGGCCGCCGACAGGGCCGCGCGCGTCTCGGTCAGCGTCCAGCCGGTCCACCACTTCAGATCGGCCTCCGTGGCCGGGCCGAACGCCGCCAGCCACCGGCGCGCCAGCTCCGCCCGCGCCTCCGGCGCCGCCATGCTGGGCAGCTCGGGGGCGAGGCCCCACAGGTGCCGGCCGTTCACCCACGTGCCGCCCGCGCGGCGGCCGCGTACCAGCAGGCCGTCCATCGCCATCAGCGGCACCAGCCGCGAGCCCAGGCTGACCAGCGCCTCGTACGGCTTGCCCGCCGCCAGCACCGCCTGCTCGCGCAGCTCCGGCACCAGCGTCCCCAGCCTGGCCGCGTCCGCCTCCCCGTGCTCGGCCAGCGCCCGCAGCACCGCGGCCTCGGCCGCCGCGACGCGGGCCTCGTCCCAGCCGTCCGCGCCGAAGACCTTCATCAGCGCGCGCCGCTCCCTGCGGGCGACCGGCGCCATCGTGGACCAGTGCACCACCGGCACCAGCTCGGCCGGCACCGCGAACACCGTCCGCCGCATGCCGGTCATGCGCACCAGCGTGCGGTCGTCGTAGATGGCCCGCTCCACCGGCTCGGGACCGGGCGCGGCGAGCCGTGCCCCCGCCGACAGGAACACGCTCGACGGGTCGCTGCCGTGCAGCGCCACCACGGACGCCGCCACCTCCTCCGGCGTGGCCGCCTTGACCGCGAGCCGATGCCGCAGGCCGAGCCGCGCCCGCCGCTGCCCGGCCGAGATCCGCACCCGGGAACCGTGCACAACGCCCCTCTCGTCGCAAGGCCGTCGTGGGGGACACGACGCCTTGGTGTCAGGATGATGAGGCACGCCTTCCTGCCCGCTCGCACCGGGCAGGAAGGCGTGTCCGGCCATTGTTCATCATCATGTGGGAGTTGGTAGTGGTTCAGCATGTTCTGGTGGCTCCGGACAAGTTCAAGGGGTCGCTGACGGCGGCAGAGGTGGCGGCGCGGGTGACGGCGGGGCTCGGCGTGCCCACGGTCGAGCTGCCGGTGGCCGACGGCGGCGACGGCACCGTGGACGCCGCTGTGGCCTGCGGGTTCGACCGCGTCACGATCGAGGTCACCGGCCCGACGGGTGAGCGCGTCACGGCCTCGTACGCCTGGCACCCCGGCGACGCCACGGCCGTGGTCGAGCTGGCCGAGGCGTCCGGGCTGCGCCGGCTGCCGGACGGGCCCGAGCCCCTGACCGCCACCAGCCACGGCACCGGCGAGCTGGTCGCGCACGCGGTACGCCACGGCGCCAGGCGCGTCGTGCTCGGGCTCGGCGGCAGCGCGTGCACCGACGGCGGCGCGGGGATGGCGCAGGCCCTCGGCGCCCGCCTGCTGGACGCCGAGGGCCGCGAGCTGCCCAGGGGCGGGGCGGCGCTGCGCGCGCTGGACCGCATCGACCTGTCCGGCTTCCCCGACCTCACGGGGGTCTCGTTCGTGGTCGCGAGCGACGTGGACAACCCGCTGCTCGGCCCGCACGGCGCCGCCGCCGTGTACGGCCCCCAGAAGGGCGCCACGCCCGACGACGTGAAGGTCCTGGAGTCGGGGCTGACCCGGCTGGCCGCCGTGGCGACCCGTACGCACGGGCTGATGGGCGCGGTCGAGCACGACGACATCGTCCGGGCCATGGGAGTGGCCGGCGCGCCGGGGGCGGGCGCGGCCGGCGGCGTCGGCTTCGCGGCGCTGGCGTTCCTGCACGCCGAGATCCGCCCCGGCATCGACCACCTGCTCGGGCTGCTCGGCTTCGGCGCGCACGCCGCGGACGCCCGGCTGGTGATCACCGGCGAGGGCTCGCTCGACGAGCAGTCGCTGCGCGGCAAGGCCCCCATCGGGGTCGCGCAGGCCGCGGCCAGGGCCGGCGTGCCCGTCGTCGCCGTCTGCGGGCGGCGCACGCTCTCCGACGCCGAGCTCAAGGCGGCCGGCATCGAGGCCGCCTACGCCCTCACCGACCTGGAGCCCGACCCGGCGCGCTGCATGGCGGAGGCCGGCCCCCTGCTGGAACGTCTGGCCGCCAGGATCGCCGCCGACCGCCGCCTCGCGGAGGGGACGCCATGACGCCGCCGCTCGACCTCGTGGTCCGCTCCCGCAGGACCGTCACGCCGGAGGGGGAGCGGCCCGCCGCGGTGGCCGTACGGGGGGAGCGGATCGAGGCCCTGCATCCCTACGACGCGCCGCTCGCCGCCGCCGAGGACGTCGACCTGCGCGACCTCGCGCTGCTGCCCGGCCTGGTGGACACACACGTCCACGTGAACGAGCCAGGCCGTACGCACTGGGAGGGGTTCGCCTCGGCGACCAGGGCGGCGGCCGCGGGCGGCGTCACGACGATCGTCGACATGCCGCTCAACTCGCTGCCGCCCACGACCGACGTGGCCGCGCTGGAGGCCAAGCTGGCCGCGGCGCGCGGGCAGTGCCACGTGGACGTCGGGTTCTGGGGCGGGGCGGTGCCGGGCAACGTCAAGGAGCTGGGCCCGCTGCACGAGCGCGGCGTGCTCGGCTTCAAGTGCTTCATGTCGCCGTCGGGGGTGGCGGAGTTCCCGCCGCTCGCGGGCGGCGACCTGCGGCGGGCGCTGGAGGAGGTGGCCGGGTTCGGCGGGCTCATGGTGGTCCACGCCGAGGACCCGGCGCTGCTGGCGGAGCCGGGCGGGCCGACGTACCCGGAGTTCCTGGCCTCGCGGCCGGAGGCGGCCGAACGCGGCGCCGTCCGCCGGCTCGTGGAGCTGGCCAGGGAGACCGGCGCGCGGGTGCACGTCCTGCACGTCTCCAGCGCCGCCTGCCTCGACGTGCTGGCGGCGGCCCGCGCCGACGGCCTGCCGGTCACCGCGGAGACCTGCCCGCACTACCTGACGCTGGAGGCCGAACGGGTGCCCGAGGGCGCGACCGCGTTCAAGTGCTGCCCGCCGATCCGCTCGGCGGCCAACCGCGACCTGCTGTGGGAAGGGCTGGCCGAGGGGACGCTGAGCTGCGTGGTGTCGGACCACTCGCCGTCCACCGCCGACCTCAAGGTGCCCGACTTCGCCGCCGCCTGGGGCGGGATCGCCTCGCTGCAGCTCGGCCTGTCCGCCGTGTGGACGGAGGCGGCCCGCCGGGGGCACCGGCTCGCCGACGTGGCGCGCTGGATGGCCGCCGCCCCGGCCGCGCTGGCCGGGATCCCCGGCAAGGGCGCGATCGCGCCGGGCAACGACGCCGACCTCGTCGCCTTCGACCCGGCCGCCGACCACGCCGTGGACGCCGCCCGCCTGCACCACAAGAACCCCGTCACCCCCTACCACGGGCAGGTGCTCAAGGGCGCGGTGCTGACCACCTGGCTACGCGGCCGGCCCGTGGACGGCGAGCCGCACGGGAAATTCCTCCTGAGAGAGAGCACCGGATGACCCGCTTCACCACGCTGCCCGACCTCGCCCTGCGCACCCTCGGCGGGGCGGTCGTCGCCGCCAGCGACGAGTCGTTCGCCGAGAAGGAGAGCCTCGTCCGGCCGGGACGTCCCGGCTTCCGCCCCGGGACCTTCGGGCACAAGGGCCAGGTGTACGACGGCTGGGAGACCCGCCGCCGGCGCGCGCCCGGCCACGACTGGGCGCTGGTCCGGCTCGGCGTGCCGGGCGTGATCCGCGGCGTGGCGATCGACACCGCCTGGTTCAAGGGCAACTACCCGCCGTACGCGACCGTCGAGGCCGCCCGCGTCGAGGGCCACCCGTCGCCCGGCGAGCTGGCGGCGGCCTCGTGGACGGAGATCGTGCCCCGGGCCGCGCTGAAGGGCGACGCCGAGCACCACTTCGAGGTCACGGGCGAGCTCCACGCCACCCACGTACGGCTCAACATCTTCCCCGACGGCGGCGTCGCCCGGCTCCGCGTGCACGGCGAGCCCCGCCCCGACCTGTCCGTGTACGACGGCCTCGGCCTCGACCTGGCCGCCCTCGCCAACGGCGGCATCGTCACCGGCTGCTCCGACGACTTCTACTCCGCCCCCCACAACGTCATCGCCCCCGGCCTGGCCCGCCATCAGGCGGAGGGCTGGGAGACCGCGCGGCGGCGGGACGACGGCAACGACTGGCTGGTCATCCGGCTGGCCGGGCGCGGCGTGCCCAGGCTGGCCGAGATCGACACCACGAACCTGCTCTTCAACGCCCCCGCCGCGGTCGCCCTCACCGGTTTCGACGGCGAGCCCGGCACGGCCGCGCCCGTGGAGCTGCTGCCGCGTACCCGCCTGCAGCCGGACACCCCGCACCGCTTCCGCCTGGCGGCGGCCACGCCGGTCACCCACGTGCGCGTGGACATCCACCCGGACGGCGGCCTGGCGAGGGTCCGCCTCCACGGACACCTGACGCCCTGACCCGCCGGCCGGGGGTCACCGCCAGAGGCCGAGGGTCACCGCCAGAGGCCGAGGGTCACTGCCAGAGGTGGACGGTGGCGCCGGCCGGGCGCTCGCTGTTGGGGAGCGGGCGCTGGAACTGGACCACGCCGCGGTTGCCGAGCCGGTGGACCTGCACCTTGAAGCCCTGCGCCTCCAGATCGCGGCGGGCGTCGTTGACGTTCTTGCCGATCACCTGCGGGACGATGGCGAGCTGCTGGTCGTCGCGGGCCTGGGTGTCGCCCTGGCCGAACCACTGCCAGAAGTCGGTCTGGCAGCGCGCCACCGTGACCATGACCTGCGCGCCCCCGTCGACCTCGGACTTGGCCTTCGGCACCTGGGCGATGACGGTGCACGGCTCGGCGTCGTCGTCCACCTCCTGGACCTGCACCTGGAAGCCCTGCTGGCCGAGGTAGGCGGCGGCCTCGTCCTTCGGCATGCCGGCGACGTCGGGCATCAGCAGGCCGGCGCTGACGAAGATGTCGACCCGCGCGCCCTCCTTGACCTTCTCGCCCACCTGTGGCGAGGAGCGGATCACCTTGTCGCGTTCGACCTGCGTGTTGGGCAGGCGCTTCACCGAGCCCGGGGTGAGCCCTTCCTTGGCGAGCGCGGCGCGGGCGTCGTTGCCGGTCATGCCGGTGACGTTGGGCACGACCACGCGCTTGGGGCCGAGCGAGGGCGTCAGCGTGATCGTGCTGCCCCGCTCGACCTCGGTGCCGGCGACCGGCTCGGTGGCCAGCACCAGGCCCTCGGCGGTCTTCTCCGAGTACTGGCCCGGAGCCGTCTTGACCTTGAATCCGCCGTTGACCGCGCTCTGCTCGGCCAGCACCATGTTCCTGCCGACCAGGCTGGGCACCTGGATGTAGTCGGGCTGGGCGAAGAACCACCCGGTCAGCCCGATGGCCGCGACCATGACGCCGGCCAGCGCCACCAGGAACCAGTTGGGCCGGAACCCGCGCCGCCGCGCCGGCCCGGGCACCTCGACGCGCGGCTGGATGAGCGTGTGCGCGGGGGCGTCCTGCGGCATCGAGGGGGCCGCGTGCACGGCGGTGCGGTCGTTGGGCTGCGACGGCGGCTGCGGGCGGAACTGCGCCCCTGACCCGCCCATCGGGCCGGACAGCGCCCCCGACATGGCCCCTGACCCTGCCCCCGGCGCGGGCAGAGCGCCTGAACCGGCCATCGCGCCCGAGCCGGGGAACGGCACCGGGCCGGAGCCCGGCGCCCGTCCGTACGGCTGCGCCTGCGGCGTCGGCGGGATCGTGGTGCGCGGCAGCATGCGGTGCGCGTCGACCGCCGCCACCAGCAGGGCCGTGGCGTCCTTGGGCCGGTCGTTCGGCTCGCGCGCGGTCGCCTGGCCCACCAGCGTGTCGATCAGCGGCGGCACGTCGGGCGCCAGCGCGGAAGGCGGCGGCACCGTGTCGTGGACGTGCCGGTAGGCGACCGACATCGGCGTCTCGCCGTCGTAGGGCTGCTGCCCGGTCACCAGCTCGAACAGCATGATGCCGGCCGCGTAGACGTCGCTGCGCACGTCGGCCGCGCCCGTGAGCACCTGCTCAGGGGCCATGTAGCCGATGGTGCCGATCATCACGCCGGTGCGCGTCTGGTTGGTCGCCTCGATGGCCTTGGCCAGGCCGAAGTCCACGACCTTGACCCGCCCGTCGTCGGTCATCAGGACGTTCTCGGGCTTGACGTCGCGGTGCACCATGCCGGCCTGATGGGCGGCGCCGAGGGCGGCCAGCACCGGGATCAGGATCTCCAGCGCCTCGCGGGCGGGCAGCCTGCCGCGCTCGCGCAGGACGTCGCGGAGCGTGCGGCCCGGCACGTACTCCATCGACAGGTAGACGACGTCGCTGTCGGTGCCCTGGTCGAAGACGTGCACGACGTTGGGATGGGAGAGACTGGCCACCGACTTCGCCTCGCCGATGAACCTCCGGACGAACGCCGGGTCGTCGGCCAGCGAGCGGTGCATGACCTTCAGCGCGACGGTCCGGTCCAGCCGGACGTCGAGCGCCAGGTAGACGGTCGCCATACCGCCCCGGGCGATCCGGCTCTCGATGCGATAGCGCCCATCGAGGAGCCGCCCGACCAGAGGGTCCGCAGTCGTCGTATCCACCCCGCAGAGTTTACGGGCGTTTTGGCACCGGCAGGGCCCGACCGCCCGAAACCGATGCCGAGCCGTGCCCCCTGCGACGCGCCGGAGCCCCGCGAGCCCCGGCGCGTCCCACGCGTCTCCCGTGTCCGGCCACGCGTCGCCCGTGTCCGGTCGGTCGGTCAGGGCGTCATGGGTGAGGACGCCTCGGCGTAGCGGCGGCGTGGGATGCGCCCGGCCTGCCGGGCCAGCCGCCCGGCCGTCACCGCCGCCTTCATGGCCGAAGCCATCACGTCGGGCCGCTGGGCGCGGGTGACCGCCGTCGCCAGCAGCACCGCGTCGCAGCCGAGCTCCATCGCCAGCGCGGCGTCGCTGGCCGTGCCGATCCCCGCGTCGAGGATCACCGGCACCGACGCCGCCTCCACGATCAGCTCGATGTTGTGCGGGTTGCGGATGCCGAGGCCCGACCCGATCGGCGCGCCCAGGGGCATCACCGCCGCGCAGCCCGCCTGCTCCAGCCGCCGGGCCAGCGCCGGGTCGTCACCGATGTACGGAAGCACCACGAACCCGTCGGCCACCAGCCGCTCGGCCGCGTCGAAGGTCTCGATGGGGTCCGGCAGCAGCGTCCGCTCGTCGGCGATGACCTCCAGCTTGACCCAGTTCGTGCCGAGGGCCTCCCTGGCCAGCCGGGCCGTCAGCACGGCGTCGCCCGCGGTGAAGCAGCCGGCCGTGTTGGGCAGCACCTTGATGTCGCGCTCGCGCAGCACGTCGAGCACCGAACCGCGGGAGCGCGGGTCGAGCCGCCGCATGGCCACCGTGGTCAGCTCGGTGCCGGAGGCCGCCAGCGCCTGGTCGAGCACCTCCAGCGAGGGGGCGCCGCCGGTGCCCATGATGAGCCGGGAGGAGAACTTCTCCCCGGCGATGATCAGATCATCCACCCTGCACCGCCGTCAGCACCTCCACGCGGTCGCGCTCGCGCAGCGCCGTGGTCTCCCAGGCGCCGCGCGTGACCACCTCGTCGTTGACCGCCACCGCGACCCCGGTGGTCGTCGCGGTCAGGGCCCGTACGGCCTGCGCCACGGTCGTGCCGTCGGCGACCTCGTGCGTGGCCCCGTTGATCTGCACCATCATGCGATCTCTCCAAATCTCGCCGGCGAGCACAACGCCGCCAGCCCGCCCTCCTCGCCGCCCGCCTCCCCGGCCACCAGGGCGGCCGTGAGAGGCGCGAGCAGCACGCCGCCCCGGTGGTGTCCGGTGGCGAGCACCAGCCCGTCGCCGGCCGGCCCGACGATCGGAACGTTGTCCGGCGTGCCGGGGCGCAGGCCCGCGACCACGTCGGCCAGCTCCAGCTCGGTCACGCCGGGCACCAGCTCCCTGGCGTCGCGCAGCAGCTCGTACAGGCCGCCGGCGGTCACCCGGGTGTCGAAGCCCAGCTCCTCCTGGGTCGCGCCGACCACCAGCTCGCCGTCGCCCCGGGGGACGAGGTAGACGGGGGAGCCGTGCACGGAGCCGCGTACGCACCGGGTCAGCAGCGGTTGCGGCGAACGCAGGCGCAGGATCTGCCCCTTGACCGGCCGCACCGGCACCCCGGCCAGGGCGGCGCTCCAAGCCCCGGCCGCCAGCACCACCGTCGTCGCGGCCAGCTCGGCACCCCCCTCCAGCCGCACACCCGTGACCCGGCCCGCCGGCCCGCCCTCGCGCAGCAGCCCGGCGGCCGGGCCCTCCGGATCGTCCTCGCGCAGCAGCCCGGTGACCCGGGCGCGGACGAGCGGCACGTGCCGCCGTTCCAGCGCGGTCAGCAGCGCCGCCGTCACCCGGCGCGGGTCCACCCAGGCGTCACCGGCGGCGAGCAGTCCGCCGCGCACCGACGGCGCCAGCATCGGCTCCAGGCGGCGGCACTCGCGCCCGGTCAGCCGCTCCACCGGGAGCCCCAGCTTGTCCATGAACGCGGCCAGCTCGTCCAGCGCCGCGAGGTCGTCGGCCCCGAACGCCACGTCGAGCGTGCCCTCCGCGCGCAGGTCCACCCCGTGCGCCCCCTCGGGCAGCCCCGCGTCGGCGGCCAGCTCGGCGGCGAAGGCCGGCCAGCGGCGCAGCGACGCCAGGCCCAGCCGCAGCAGCGGCTCCTCGGTGTAGGTCACCTCGCTGACCGGCGCCAGCATGCCCGCCGCCGCGTGCGAGGCCCCGCCCGCGGGGTCGGGATCGACCACGGTGACCGGTCGCCCCGCCCGCGCCAGCCGCCACGCGACGGACAGCCCGACGACCCCGCCGCCGACGATGACCTCCACCATGCGCTCCCTTCGCCGGCATGATCCGGATCAGGTGTCTTGCGGTCGAAGGCCCGAGGCAGCCTTCCTCTCAGCCCGGTCACGGCCGGACTCCCGCGCGTCTACGCCCCCAAGCCTACGACCTCGCAGGAGGCGCCAGGCACGCCCCCCTTGGCCGCCGGGCCCCGTACCCGTCTATGGTCTTGGTCGTGGACCATGTCGTGGTGGTGGGAGCGGGCCTGGCCGGCGTACGCACGGTCGAGGCGCTGCGCGGGCGCGGATTCGGCGGCACGATCACCCTCGTCGGGCGGGAACGTCACCGCCCCTACGACCGGCCGCCCCTGACCAAGAGCGTGCTGCTCGGCGAGTCCGACACCACGTTCGTCGACACCGACCTCGCCGCGCTGCGGGTCGCCTTCCGTCCCGGCGTGTCCGCCACCGCGCTGCGGCCGGGCGCCGTCGAGACCACCGAGGGCGAGCTGCGCTACGACGGCCTGGTCATCGCCACCGGCGCCGACCCGGTCCGGCTGCCCGGCGACGGCCCCCAGCACGTCCTGCGCACCCTCGACGACGCGCACGAGCTGCGCGCCGCGCTCGTGCCCGGCGCCCGTGTCGTGGTCGCCGGCGCGGGCTGGGTGGGGGCCGAGGTGGCCACGGCCGCCCGCCGCGCCGGCTGCGCGGTCACCGTGGTCGAGGCCGGTCCCGCGCCGCTCGCCACCGCGGTCGGCCCGGAGATCGGCGCCCGCACCGAACGCTGGTACGACGGCGTCGACCTGCGTCTCGGCTCCATGGTCCACTCCGTCGAGGAGGGCGGCGTCGAGCTGGTCGGCGGCGAGTTCCTGGACGCGCACGTGGTCGTCGCCGGCATCGGCGTGCGCCCGGCGGTCCAGTGGCTGGCCGACGCCGACCTCGACCTGCACAACGGCGTCGTCGTGGACGAGCACCTGCGCGCCTCGCTGCCCGGCACTGTCGCGGTGGGCGACTGCGCCGCCTGGTGGTCGCGCCGTTTCCAGGACCGCCTGCGGGTCGAGCACTGGGACACCGCGCTCAACGCCCCCGAGGTCGCCGCCGCGAGCCTGCTCGGCGAGGACGCCGTCTACGACCCGGTGCCGTACTTCTGGTCGGAGCAGTTCGGGCACATGGTCCAGTACGCCGGCCACCACCCCGCGGGCGAGCGCCTGCTCTACCGCGGCGGCTCCGAGGGCAAGTGGTCGGCCGTCTGGCTGAGAGGCGATGACTCCCTCGCCGCGGTGTTCGCCGTCGACCGGCCCAGAGACCTCGTCCAGGGCCGCCGCATCATCGGCGCGGGTTCCCGGCTGGACGCGGAACGCCTGGTAGATCCAGACGTCCCCCTACGGGATTGTGTTGTTTGAGCAAGCACGGCATGTGGTAGTTGTGGTTCCGTGACGCTTTCTGTTGCACAGATCGACCGGGAGACCGACCAGCTCGTCAGCGAGTGGCTCACGCTCCCCGAAGTGGCCAAGCGCCTGGATCTCCCGATCGGGCGGGCCAAGCAACTCCTCAAGGATCACAAGCTCCTCGGCGTGCGCCGGGAGGGCAGCGGGTCCCCGCAGGTGCCTGCGGTGTTCCTCGACGGGAAGGACGTGATGAAGGGCCTGCCGGGCACCCTGACCGTGCTGCAGGACGCCGGCTACGACGACGCCGAGTCCCTGCGCTGGCTCTTCACCCCAGACGACTCGCTGCCAGGCTCGCCCATCGAGGCGATCAGGGCCGGCCGTCACACCGAGGTCAAGCGGCGTGCCCAGGCCCTTGCTTTCTGACGCCCGCCTCTATCTCTGCACCGGCGGCCGCCGCGACCGCGGCGACCTCGCGCAGTTCCTCGACACGGTGCTGGCCAACGGCGTGGACATCGTCCAGCTGCGGGAGAAGGGACTGGAGGCCCGCGAAGAACTCGCCCTCCTCGAGGTCTTCCGCGACGCCTGCGACCGGCACGGCAAGCTGCTGGCGGTCAACGACCGGGCCGACATCGCCTACGCCGCCCGCCCCGATGTGCTCCACCTGGGGCAGGACGACCTTCCCACGACGGTCGCGCGAGAGATACTCGGCGACGACATCGTCATCGGACGGTCCACCCACTCCGCTGCCGAGGCCTCCGCCGCGGCCGTGGAGGAGGGCGTCGACTACTTCTGCTGCGGGCCGATCTGGCCCACGCCGACCAAGCCGGGCCGCCCGGCCCCCGGCCCGTCGCTGCTGCGGCACGCGGCGTCGCTGGGCGAGGCGCGGCCGTGGTTCGGCATCGGCGGCATCGACCTCGGCAACCTTGACGAGGTCATGTCGTACGGCGTGCGCCGGGTCGTCGTCGTGCGCGCCATCACCGAGGCCGACGATCCGGGCGCGGCGGCGGCGGAGTTCGCCAAGCGCCTGGCCGCGGCGGCCTGACCCATCCACCCGACCCTCGCGCCGCCCCGCCTCCCGGCGGGGCGGCGCTCGCATGTCCGGCGCCATCATGCGCGGCCGGTCAGGTGGTGCGGGACGTGGCGGCGATCGCCAGCTCCTTCAGCGCCGTCCGCGCCTCCTCGGTGACCGGGGCCCGGTCGAGCGCGGCCAGCGCCTCGCCGAGGTAGTCGCCGATGAGCTCCTCGCACGCGCTCAGCGCGCCGGTGCCCTCGATGACGCCGCGCAGCGTGGCGACGCCGTCCTCGTCGAGGCCGGGATCGCCGAGCAGGCGCCGTACGGTCGCGGCCTCGCCGGGGGAGGCGGCCGAGAGTGTGCGGGCCACGAGCATGGTGCGCTTGCCCTCCCGCAGGTCGTCGCCCGCGGGCTTGCCGGTCTGCGCCGGGTCGCCGAAGACGCCGAGGATGTCGTCGCGGAGCTGGAAGGCGATGCCGACCCGCCGCCCGTAGCCGGTGCACAGCTCGTCCATCCAGGGCGCGAGCTCGCGGGCGGCCAGCGCGAGGCCGAGCCGCAGCGGCTGCTCGACCGAGTATTTGCCGCTCTTGTAGAGCGCCACCCGCAGCGCCGAGTCGAAGGTGTTCTCGCCGTGGGCCTGCTCCAGCAGGTCGAGGTATTGGCCGCACATCAGCTCGGTGCGCATGTGGTCGTGCACGGGCTGGGCCGCCTCCAGCGACTCGGGGGGCAGCCCGCTGGTGCGCCACATCTCGCCCGACCAGATCAGCAGCAGGTTGCCCAGCAGGATCGCGGCGCCCTCGCCGAACTGCGCGGCCGAGCCGTGCCAGCTCTCCTTCTCGTGCAGCGACTCGAAGCGGCGGTGCGCCGCCGGCATGCCCCGGCGCAGGTCGCTCTTGTCCATCACGTCGTCGTGCACGAGCGCGCTGGCCTGCAGCAGCTCAAGGGAGGCGGCGGCGGTGAAGATGCCGGGGCCGTCCGCGCCGCCCGCGCCGCGCCACCCCCAGTAGCAGAACGCGGGCCGCAGCCGCTTGCCGCCGGCCAGCAGGTCCTCGGCGGCCGTGCGGAGCGGCTGGAAGTCGGGGTCACCGGAGGCGGGGAGCTGGCGTTCGACGAAGGCGCCCAGGGCACGCTCAACCCGCGTGCGCAGGACGTCCATGCTCGCGGCGTCAGTGGTCATGACACCGAGACTAGTGGCCGGTGCGAGCGCTTCCGATCGGGGCGCGCGAGAGCCGTCGGATCCGCCGCCTCGGCGGGCCACCCCGCTGCCTGTAACCTGTGGGGCATGGCGCTTGGTCGACCCTCCGTCCTGCCGGGACGTGTCCCCACCGTCCGCGACATGCTCGCCTCCGGCAAACACACGTTCTCGTTCGAGTTCTTCCCGCCGAAGACCGACGAGGGCGAGCGGCAGCTGTGGAAGGCGATCAGGGAGCTGGAGTCGCTGCGGCCGACGTTCGTGTCGGTGACCTACGGCGCCGGTGGCTCCACCCGTGACCGCACGGTCGACATCGTCGAGCGCATCGCGCACGACACGACGCTGACCCCCGTGGCCCACTTCACCGCGGTCAACCACTCCGTACGCGAGCTGCGCCACCTGGTGGGGCGGTTCGCCGACGCCGGGGTGCGCAACATCCTGGCCGTGCGCGGCGACCCGCCCGGCGACCCGACGGGCGAGTGGGTGCGGCATCCCGAGGGCGTGCTCTACGCCGAGGAGCTCGTACGCCTGGTCCGGCAGGCGGGTGACTTCTGCGTGGGGGTGGCGGCGTTCCCGTACAAACATCCGCGCTCGGAGTCCATCGAGTCCGACACCGACCACTTCGTCCGCAAGTGCCGGGCCGGGGCCGACTACGCGATCACCCAGATGTTCTTCCAGGCCGACGACTACCTGCGCCTGCGCGACAGGGTGGCGGCCCAGGGCTGCGACACGCCGATCATCCCGTGCATCATGCCGGTCACCCAGATGAGCACGATCGCGCGTTCGGAGCAGTTGTCGGGGGCGCCGTTCCCGCCGGACGTGGCGGCGCGCTTCGAGGCGGTCAAGGACGATCCCGCGGCGGTGCGGCGGCTCGGCATCGACCACGGCGCCGAGCTGTGCCAGCGGCTGCTGGACGAGGGCGCGCCGGGCATCCACTTCATCACCTTCAACCGCTCCAGCGCCTCCCGCGAGGTGTTCCAGCGCCTGGAGCCGGCCACCCTGCGCGGTTGAGCGGGCCGTCATCCGCCCGCAGGGGGATCGGGCGGATGACGGCAGGGTAACCGGATCGGTCGGTAAAGGGTCGGTCACTTTCCGTGATGGTTCATGCCCCAGGTCATGACGCGGCAAACCACGGTTCAGCGCAGGGGGAGCGGGCGGCCCGCGACGGCGTACTCCTCGTAGCCGCCGGGGAAGACGAACCCGGAGAGCAGGTCGACGAAGCCGAGGCTCGCGTAGAGGTGGCGGGCGGCGGTCGGCCGGTCGTGGGTGGACAGCACGACCGATCGTTCGGGGCGGCCCGCGCAGAGCGTCCTGATCATCGCGCGGCCGATGCCCTTGCCCTGGTAGTCGGGGTGCACGTGGACCTCGGCCAGCTCGAAGGCGTGGCCCAGCCAGGCGTGGGCGGCCTCGGGCCCGGACTGCTCGGTGAGCGCCCGCAGCACGACGTCGTGCCACCACTGGCCGGGCGCGCCGCGGAAACCGTAGGCGAAGCCGACGACGTACGGTTTCTCGCGGTTGCCCGACGAAAGGGATGAATCGCGCAATTCTGCGAAATAACACTGAAAATAGGGATATGTCGTGTGATTGCGCATGATGGTCTTGCGGCCGGCGATCTGGTCCGCGGGCGGGCGCATCGCGGCCGTGTAAATGCCGATCACCGTGTCCAGCCGTTCGGTGAACTCGGCCGGTCCCGCCCCGCGAAACTCGATCACCGTCGCACCCTACTCGACGTCCACCGCCACGCCGCCGGTGATCCGCACCAGCTCCTCGAACGTGGTCGGGAACACCGTCAGCGGATGCCCGCCCGCCGCCCACACCACCTCGTGCTTGCCCAGCCAGTTGTCCACCAGCGTGCGCACCGGCGCGGGATGCCCGACCGGGGCCACCCCGCCGATGGGCTGGCCGGTCGCCGCCCGGACGAACTCGGGGGTGGCCCGCCGTACCTTCGCCGCGCCCGCCGTACGGGCGATCAGGGCGGTGTCGACGCGGTGCGCGCCGCTCGTCAGCACCAGCAGCGGCTCGCCGTCGGCGTCGAAGATCAGGCTGTTGGCGATGGCGCCGACCTCGCAGCCGAGCTGCGCCGCCGCCGTGGCCGCCGTGGGCGCCTTCTCCGGCAGCACGATGACCTCGCCGTCCGCGCCCAGCTCGCGCAGGGCGGACTGCACCACGACGGCGTTTGGTGGCAACTTCTGAGACATGGGGACACTCTAAACAGGTTGACCGCTTCATTACCCGTTCATGGTGACTGGTGTAGGGTCCTGTGATCCGTTGTCCTCGGCATGAGAGGTGGTACGGGTGGGAGTTTCGCGACTGCCGGGAATGGCGGCCCTGCTGACAGCCGGAGCCGTCGCGCTCGCGGGATGCGGCACGGCGGTGCCCAGCCTGCCCGCGCGGGACCTCGCCGCCCCCGCGACGGCGGTCGCGCCCGCGGGCGCGCAGGCCGGTCCCGCGACCACCGCCCCCGTCGCCGCCCCGCGCAAGACGTTGAGACTGGGCGCCAAGGGCAAGGCCGTCACCTGGGTGCAGCGGCGGCTCGCGGAGCTGGGCTACCGTCCCGGCAAGGCCGACGGCAGCTACGGCGGCACCACGCTGGCCGCCGTGTGGGCGTTCCAGAAGGTCAACGGCATCAAGCCGACCAGCACGATCGCCAAGCGCACCTGGGACGCGCTGGAGAGCCCCAGAGCCCCCAAGGTCCTGGTGCCCCGGGGACGGTCGACCCGCGCCGAGGTCAACCTGAGCAAGCAGATCATGGTGCTGTACGTCGGCGGGAAGCCCGAGCTGATCACGCACATCTCCTCCGGCAGCGGCGTCCCGTACTGCGAGACCGCCGTGTGGCAGGGCAAGGAGCAGCGCTTCTGCGGCTCGGCCACCACCCCCACCGGCGACTACCGGACCACCTGGCGCACCAGCGGCTGGCACAGGTCCTACCTCGGCGAGCTGTACAACCCGATCTTCTTCAACGGCGGCATCGCCTTCCACGGCGCGCTCTCCGTGCCGCTCTACCCGGCCTCGCACGGCTGCGTCCGGCTGCCGATGAACGTGGCCGAGGCGCTGCCCGGCATGCTGGGCAAGGGCGTGCCGGTGCACGTACGGGGCCGCTTCAGAGGGCTGTGAGCGGGCCTCACGACGCGGGGCGGGGCTCCTCCGCCCGCACCGGCGTGCGCGGGGCCACGGCGGGCCTGCGGCGGGCCGTCAGCGCCAGCCCCACGGCCTGCGCGAGCCCCGCCGCGGGCAGCAGGAAGGCCGTGGCCGGCTGCCAGGCGGGCAGGCCGGCGACGAAGTCGGCTGCCTGGTAGAGGCCGCCCAGGAGCCGCGGAGGGTTGACGAACGCCACCACGCAGCCCAGCGCGTACGGCACGATCAGGAAGCCCGACAGCACGAGCAGGAACGTCCGCCCCCGCCCGCCCCGCCCCAGCAGCGGCCCGATGACCAGGTAGGCCAGCGCGGTCACCCCGACCACCAGGGCGGTCACCGCCACCACCCGCCAGGCGTCCACGCCGAGCGAGGTCAGGCCGTCGGCGTCGATCCGGCCGCCCCGCCAGCCGGGGCCGCGCGCCTGCGCCTCGGCGGCCCGCCCGACGGCCGTCCGCCCGGCCAGCGCGTACGCCACCGCCAGCACCGGCCCCGACACCAGCAGCGCCACGCCGATCCGCCGCCCAAGGCCGCCCGCCATGCGCCCCCCTTCCGCCCGACCGGTCTCAGCTTGCCATCCCCGGCGGCTCCACCGGGACCCGGCCCGCGGCCCGAGTGGCGCCCTGGCGGGCCTCCGCCGGGGGCGTGTCGAGGGCGCGCAGCCCGTCCAGCGCCAGCTCGGCCGCGCGCCGGGCGGTCGTCTGGATGTCCTTCAGCGACCGGTCATGCCCGAGATGCGCCATCACGGCCAGCTTGACCGCCCCGAACAGCGCGCCCACAGCGGCCGCCGCCTCGACCTCGTCCAGCTCGTCCTGGCACGCCTGGCGCAGGGCCGCGGCCACCCTGAGCTGGCCGTCGTACATCAGCAGCAGCGCCCGCGCCCGCAGGGCGGGCTCGGCCATGATGAGCCGCATCCGCAGCTCGGCCTCCTCGAACGTCAGCGCCTCGTCCTCCAGCGCCCACCCGAACCCGGCCTCGACGAGCCGCAGCAGCAGTGCCCCGGCCGTCTCGCCGGGCCGGCGGCCGGCCAGCAGCGCCAGCGCGCGCTCCATGCGCTCCTCGCCGTCGTGGAAGAGCAGGTCGTCCTTGCCGCTGAAGTAGCTGAAGAACGTGCGGGTGGAGACCTCCGCCGTGGCCGCGATCTCCGCGAGCGTCGTGTCGGCGTAGCCCTTGCGCGCGAACAGCTGGAGCGCCGCGTCGATCAGCGCCCGGCGCGTGCGCTGTTTCTTGCGCTCCCGCAGTCCCGCCATGGCCGAACTGTACTGCATGCGAAGTTCTATTTCATTCATTGCAATTTTGCAATCATTGAGGTTTTCTGGGAGTACGTTCCGGAGAGGAGCCGAGGCATGTCCGATCTGACCCTTCCCATGGTCCGGCGGCGCCCGCTGGACCCACCCGACGAGCTCGGCGAGCTACGGCGCCAGGCTCCCGTGCACCGCCTGACCTTCGCCGACGGCCACCTGGGCTGGCTCGTCACGGGCTACGCCGCCGCCCGCGCGGTGCTGGCCGACCCGCGCTTCTCCAACCGGCCGGAGGGGATGCACCCGCCGCTCCCCGGCAGGATGGAGCTGGCCAAGCGGGAGGGCTTCCGGGTGCCGCCCGGCATGTTCCTGCGTACCGACCCGCCCGAGCACACCCGCTACCGCCGGCTGCTGACCGGGCAGTTCACGGTACGCAGGATGAAGACGCTGGAGCCGCGCATCGCCGAGATCACCGAGGAGCACCTGGACGCCATGGAGGCCGCGGGGCCGCCCGCCGACCTGGTGGAGGCGTTCGCGCTGCCCATCCCCTCGCTGGTGATCTGCGAGCTGCTCGGCGTCCCGTACGAGGACCGCACCCGCTTCCAGGAGGACGCCAGGGTCCTGTTCAACCTGGAGACCAAGGCCGAGGACGCGCTGGCCGCCGTGGGCAGCACCATGGCCTACCTGCACGACCTCATCCAGCGCAAGCGCGAGAAGCCGGACGACGACCTGCTGAGCGGTCTGATCGAGGGCGGCGAGCTGACCGACGAGGAGCTGACCGGGGTCGGGTTCCTGCTGCTCATCGCCGGGCACGAGACCACGGCCAACATGCTCGGGCTCGGGACGTACGCGCTGCTCACCAACCCCGCGCAGCTCGCCGCGCTCCGCGACGACCCCTCGATCGCCGAGACCGCCGTCGAGGAGCTGCTGCGCTACCTCACGATCATCCACCTGGGGCCGCTCAGGTGCGCCGTCGAGGACGTCGAGATCGAGGGCGTCCTCGTCAGGGCGGGGGAGACGGTCGCGATCAGCCTGCCCGCCGCCAACCGCGACCCGGAGCGCTTCCCCGGCGGCGACACCCTCGACGTCACCCGGCCCGCGACCGGCCATCTCACCTTCGGGCACGGCATCCACCAGTGCCTCGGCCAGCAGCTCGCACGGGCCGAGATGCGCATCGCCTACCCTGCGCTGCTGCGCCGTTTCCCTGGCCTACGCTTGGCCGTAACTCCGGAGGAGGTGCCGATGCGCTCGGACATGAGCATCTATGGAGTGCACCGCCTCCCTGTCACCTGGTAAAGGTCATCACCATGGAAATCAAGGCAGACACGACCGTGTGCATCGGGGCCGGCATGTGCGCGCTGACGGCGCCGGAGCTGTTCGACCAGAGCGAGGACGAGGGCACGGTGCTGGTCCTGCGGCGCGAGGTGCCCGCGGAGCAGGAGGACGCCGTGCGGCGGGCCGTCAACCTGTGTCCCTCGGGGGCCATCTCCGCCACCTGACGCCACCCGTCTCCCGCCCGCCTCCCGCCGGGGAGGGGGCCACGAGAAGCAGCCGCCGCCGCGACACGCCGTCGCGACGGCGGCTTTCCTGCTTCCGAGCTGCATTGCTCCAAGGTCATCGAACCTGTGTTCGTGGAACCGGTTGACATCAGAGGGTGATCGAAATTATGTTCGACCTAGTGACGGTGGGGCTCGCGGCTCAGCGTCACGCGGACCTGGTCGCGGGTGATCGCTTCCCCAAGCGCGACCCGCGGCCAGGCTCCACGGGCGAAGGCCACGTCCTCGTCGTCGGCGGAGACGAACGGGCGTGTCCTGGCCGGACGGGGAGAGGGGAAGCTCCTCGTCCGGCCGGCCCGGCGGAAATGTCGGTGGGGTCTGAGAGCGTTGACATCACCGGTGGAGATGCCGGCAGCCGCCCACGATTTCGAGGAGGCGCGCAAGATGGCACCAAGGCCGAGAGACACGCCCGGGCCCCGGTTGTCGCCCGCGGTCCGGGCACACCTGGCCGACGCACGTTCCAGCCTGGCGGAGGCGAGCGCCGCTCGCACCCCGGCTTCCCGATACGTGGCCGCGCACCTGGCGGCCCTGAGAGCGGCCGCGGCGATGCTCGCCGCCCGTCCCCGTCCCGGCGAGAGCCGCAGGCGCAAGCTGCGCAGCGCGTGGGATTTGCTGCCCGAGGCGGAGCCGCACCTGACCGAGTGGGCCGCCTACTTCTCGGTGACCGCGGCCAAGCGGGCCGCCGCGGAGGCCGGCATGACCAGCCGGATCAGCGCGGCCGACGCCGACGAGATCCTGGCCGAGGCCGACACGTTCGTGTCCACCGTCGAGGATCTGCTGGGGGTTCCCGTCCAGCCCCAACTACCACTGAACGTCCCCCTCGCCGGCTGACTACCTGATCCCGCCGCCGACGGTGACGGTGACGAGGGGACGCGTGGGACGGCCTGATCGCCAGGCCCGTCAGCGGTCCGGCGGATTCTTCCCGCACGCCCAGAACGCCCGCCCGGCCGCGCGCCACCCAGCCGCGCCCTGCCAATCCACCCCCCACCAACTCACGCCCTCGCGCACGCCAACTGACGCGCCCTCACACGCCAATTCACGCCCTCACATACGCTCGCCGGGCTTCCGCGGTTCGCGGGGCTCAGGGGGCTAGGGGGCTCGCGGGCTCACGGCGCTTGCGGTCTGCGGCGCTCCGGCGCTCACGGGGCTCACAGGGCTCACGGCCTGCGGCGCTAACGGGGCTTGCGGGGTGAGCGGTTCATGGTGCGGGGCCGGGAGGCGGGGGGCGGGTCGAGATGGTGAGCGCTTCCCGGCCGAGGGCCGGTCGGGTGCGGGCCCTGGCGGGAAGCGCTCGGCTACCTGACCCCCGTTAGTCGGCGCAGATCGCGAAGACGCTGATGCCGACGTCGTTGTAGCCGATCTGGCGCCCGATGCCGATCCAGCCGCGCCCGTCGTCGGTGGGGAACGAGCCGACCAGGATCGCCCCGTTGCCCCGGGCCTCGGCGCCACCGCCGAGGACTCTCTTGCTGCCGGGGCAGTACAGCGTGCGGCGCTGGAAGTTGGGGACGTTGGCGTTGGGCAGCGTGACGAGCTGGTAGCCCGGGGGCAGCGCCGACTTGCGGGTCTCGGTGGCGGCGGAGGCGGTCGAGGTGCTGGCCACGGCGACGGTGGCCACGCACGCGCCCGCCGCGAGGAGGGTGACGGGGAGGGTCAGGAGCTTCTTGACCTGCATACATTCTCCTTCTTGCGAACCCCCGGTGGACGCGGTCCTGGCAGCACGAGACACGCCGGCGAATGCGGTGCTTGCGGAGTGCGGTCCCGGGGGCGAAAGGGCCTGACACGAAGAGTATCCATGCGATTACGCTCCGCGTCCAGGACTCTTTACCTCCGGAGCCGGAGATGGGCCGGAGATGGGCCGGAAAAGGAGAAAGGCCGGAAAATGCGAAGGAGCCCGCCGGGCGTGGCGGGCTCCTCAAGGGTGAAGGGTCAAACGGCCGGGGGCCGGCCCCGATGGGGCGGGGCGACCGCGCGGGGTCAGAAGGACTCGACGGCCCTGCGGGCCTCCGCGTCCAGGACGCCCCAGCTGATGAGCTCCTCGGTCAGTTCGCTCGGCGACTTGTCATAGATCACGGCGAGGGAGCGCAGGTCCTCCTGGCGGATGGACAGCACCTTGCCGTTGTAGTCGCCACGCTGGCTCTGGATGGTGGCGGCGTAACGCGCCAGCGCCCCGGCCTTCTCCTTCGGCAGCGTCGCCAGCCGCTCCAGGTCGATCACAAGCTTGGGTGTCGGCCCCAGCGGGCTGGGCGCGGCCCCACCCGGCAGCAGCTCCGAGACGGGCACCCCGTAGAAGTCGGCAAGCTCGGCAAGCTTCTGCACCGTGACCGCGCGGTCGCCACGCTCGTACGAGCCCACGACCACGGCTTTCCACCTGCCACGCGACTTCTCCTCGACTCCATGCAGGGACAGGCCCTGCTGGGTACGGATGGCGCGAAGTCGTGCACCCAGCGACTTTGCGTACTCAGACGGCATCGTGTGGCCCCCCGGCTCTCGTATGTATCGCTCTCAGTAGATTGTGCTCCCTTGCGGCATATGCCCCAGCCACCGGGGGGTCTGGTGCCAGGCTCGGCACCATCGGTAGCCATGGCTCTGGGTTTACCCCAGAAGGCCGCGAGGTGTGGTTACGCACAGTGACGGTAAAGGGGTGGACGCCGAAGGTCAAGCTGATTGGAAAAAAGATGCCGAATCCGGTCCGGTATGGATCGCCGCAAACGCCCCTCATGTCCCAGAGGTAACACTACTTTGTCACAGAATGCCCATGAGTGTGCCCAGATTAGGGCTGCCGCGTGAGAATCATGACAGGGCGCGTCGAGGCTCGTACGATCTTCAGTGAGGTGTCACCCAGGAACACCCGGCGAAGTGGCCCGGTGTCGCTCGAAGCGCATATGATCATCTCGCCGGGCAGCCACGAGGCCGCGCCGAGCGCCTGCGCGACCGTTCTGCCCTCCAGCACCTCGACCTCCACGCGCAGCCGCCGGGCCTGACCGCGGGCCGCCGCGCGCAGATCGGCCGCGGCCTGCTCGCGCAGCCGTGCCAGCATGTCCTCCTCGGCCCGCACCCGCCGGGCGGGGCCGACGACCAGCGTCACCAGCCGCATCGGCAGGCCGAGCGCCACCGCCGTGCGGGCGGCGTCCTTGACCGCGGCGTCGCAGCCGGGGCCGCGCCGGTAGGCGACGGTGAGCCGGTCGAAGTCGGATGGCGGCTCGTCGCCGTACCCGCGCGGGGCGAGCAGGACGGGCACGGACGAGGCGTGCAGGAGCTGGTCGGCCGTGCTGCCGACGGAGATGCGCCCCCTGGCGCCGCCGGGGGCCGGGCCGATCACCACGACGTCGGCCGAGCGCCTGCGCGCCAGCTCCACCAGCCCGCGCCCGCTGTGCCTGCCGGGGTGGACGACGTACCCGGCCTCCTCGCCCGCCAGCTCGCGGGCCTCGGCGAGCGCGGCGTCGGCCTGCTCGGCCAGGTACGCCCGCCAGGCGCCGTCCTCCGCCCGCGCCGGGCCCGGGGGCGACCAGACGGGCGGGCGCACGTACGCGACCGTCAGGCGGGCGCCGGCCCGCCGCCGCAGCAGCAGCGCCAGCGCCAGCCCGTCCCGGCCGCGCGGCCCCGGCACGTACCCCGCGAGCAGTTCCCCCAGCCTCATCGCTCCACCTCGGTGTTCAGCCGTGAGCGGCGGAAGCCGTACAGGAAGTAGCAGGCCAGCCCGACGGCCATCCACAGCCCGAACGCCGCCCAGGTCACCCCGGCCAGCCCTGCCATCACCAGCACGCACATGACGGCCCCCAGCACCGGCGTGAGCGGGAAGAACGGCACCCGGAAACCGCGCGGCAGGTCGGGCCGGCGCCGCCGCAGCACCACCACGCCCACGTTGACCAGCGCGAACGCGAACAGCGTGCCGATGCTGGTGGCCTCGGCGAGCTGCCCCAGAGGCACCAGCCCGGCCAGCACCGACACGAACACGGCCACGATGAGGGTGTTGGCGACCGGCACCTGCCGGCGCGGGTCCACCCGCTGGAACACGCGCGGCACGAGCCCGTCGCGCGACATCGCGAACAGGATGCGGGTCTGCCCGTAGAGGACGGTCAGCACGACGCTGGCGATGGCCACGACCGCGCCGAACGAGACGATCAGCCCCGGCCAGGTCGCTCCCGCGGCCAGGTCCGCGATGGCCGACAGGCTCGCCTCCGAGCTCTCCGGGTGGAACTCCGTCCACGGCCTGGCCCCCACGGAGGCCACCGCCACCAGCACGTACACGGCGGTCACGACGGCCAGCGACAGGATGATCGCCAGCGGCAGGTCGCGCCGCGGGTTCCGCGCCTCCTCGCCGGCCGTGGAGGCCGCGTCGAAGCCGATGTAGGAGAAGAACACCTGCGAGGCCGCCGCGGTCACCCCCGCCACCCCCAGCGGCGCGAACGGCGTCAGGTAGCCCACGTTGAAGGCCGTGAACGCCACCGCGCAGAAGAACAGCAGCACCGCCACCTTGATCAGCACGAAGACGGCGTTCGCCCGCGCGCTCTCCGACGCCCCGTGCAGCAGCAGCCAGGTCGCCAGCACCACGATGAGGATCGCGGGGAGGTTGACCAGGCCGCCGTCCTGGCCGGGGGAGCGGCTGATCGCCGCCGGCAGCTCGAAGCCGGCCAGCGAGCGCAGGAACGCGTTGAGGTAGTCGCCCCACCCGACGGCCACGGCCGCCACGGACACGGCGTACTCCAGCATCAGGCACCAGCCGCACACCCAGGCCACCAGCTCGCCCATCGTCGCGTACGCGTACGAGTAAGACGAGCCGGCCACCGGGATCGTCCCGGCCAGCTCCGCGTACGACAGGGCCGACAGCAGCGCCGTGAACGCCGCCAGCACGAACGACAGCACCACGGCCGGGCCCGCCTTGGGCACCGCCTGCCCGAGGATGACGAAGATGCCGGTGCCGAGCGTCGCGCCCACGCTGAACAGCGTGAGCTGCCACAGCGACATCGTCCGCCGCAGCTCGCCGCCCTCGCCGTGACCGCCCTCGGCCACGATCCGCTCGGTGGGCTTGGTGCGGAAGAGCCGCCCGACCGGCGTCATCCGCCCCACCTCCTGCCCCCGCGAAAGCGTGCCGGTCGGCGGCGTCGTCCGCGCCGGCGTGACCGGATCGTGCCCGGGGACCGGCCGAGTATGCGCGAGGCCCCGCCGCCCCCCCGGCCGGGCGTCTAGATGCCGTCGCGTTCGAGCGGGCAGCTCATGCAGCGCGGCCCGCCGCGGCCCCGTCCCAGCTCGCTGCCCCTGATGGTGATCACCTCGATGCCGTGGTCGCGCAGGTAGGCGTTCGTCGTGGTGTTGCGGTCGTAGGCGACGACCACGCCGGGCTCCAGCGCCAGTCCGTTGCAGCCGTCGTCCCACTGCTCGCGGGCCGCCGCCCGTACGTCCTGCTCCGCGCTCAGCACCGTGATCTCCGGCAGGTCCAGCGCGTGCGCGATGGCCTTGTGCATGTCCTCGGGCGGGTGATCGGTGAACCTGAGCTCCTTGGCGGTGCGGCCGGGCTCGATCGTGTACGCCGGCAGCATCCCGAGGCCCGCGTACTGGGTGAACACCCCCTCGTCGAGCATCGTCATCACGGTGTCGAGATGCATGAACGCCCGCGCCTTCGGCAGGTCCACGGCCACGATCCGGTTCGCCGCCCCGGCGCGGAACAGCCGCCGCGCCAGCATCTCCACCGCCTGCGGCCGGGTGCGCTCGCTCATCCCGACCAGGACCGCGCCGCGGCCGAGCACCAGCACGTCGCCGCCCTCCATGGTGGCGGGCGCGGCCGCGTGCCCGGGCGTCCAGCAGTGGAAGCCGCCCTGCTCGGGCCGGTCGAAGCCGGCGGCGAACATCGGGTGGAACATGTAGACGGCCTCCATGTTGACCGTCTCGCGCATGCGGGCCTTCCTGCGCATCGCGTTGATCGCCACGCCGTCGTACACCCAGCAGGAGGGGTCGCGGGTGAACAGGTGGTTCGGCAGCGGCGGCAGGATGAAGTCGTGCTCGCCCATGGCGTGGAAGGTCACCGACTGCGGCGCGCACCCCAGCTCGGCCAGCTCGCCCTTGGTGATGCCGCCGGTCAGGTAGACCTGGAGGGTCGCGGAGTCCATGCCGTCCAGGGTGTTGCGGATGTCGTCGATCGCCACCGGCCCGAGCCAGCGCTCGTCCACGACGGCGTCGAGGATGTGCTTGCGGGCCTCCGGGATCTCGACCGTCTCCCGCAGCAGGTCGTCGAGCATGTGGATGACCACGCCCCGCGAGCGCAGCACCTGCTGGAACTCCTCGTGCTCCTCCATCGCGCGCTGCACCCACAGCACGTCGTCGAACAGGAAGGCGTCCTTGTTGGCGGGGGTGAGCCGTTTGAGCGCGAGATCGGGTTTGTGCAGGAGGACCTGCCGCAGTCGCCCGACCTCCGAATCGACGTGAAATGTCATCCTTGCGGTATCCCCGTGCGGTGGCGGATCTCACGCCGCGCCACGTCCCGCGCACCACGGGGCGCTCACGTCGTACCTGGTCGCCCCTGGTACTGTGTGTCACGGCCAACACCCTTTAATGACCCGTCCCGTGAGGCGGGAAAGGCGGTGAGTTTCGTCATGTCCGACCCCCGGCCCGAGCCGCGGGCCGATGCGCGGGCGGTCCTTGAGGCCCCCGATGTCCACCGGGCGCTGACCCGCATCGCGCACGAGATCCTCGAACGCACCAAGGGCGGCGACGGCGTCGTCCTCCTCGGCATCCCCACCCGCGGCGCCACCCTGGCGCGCCGCCTCGGCGACCGCATCGAGCAGTTCGAGGGCGTCAAGATCCCCGTCGGCTCCGTCGACGTCACCATGTACCGCGACGATCTGCGGCTGCGGCCCGCCCGTCCGCTCGGCCGCACCGAGCTGCCGCCCGACGGCGTCGACGGCAAGATCGTCGTCCTGGTCGACGACGTCCTCTACTCCGGCCGCACCGTACGCGCCGCGCTCGACGCGCTCAACGACCTCGGCCGCCCCACCGCCGTCCAGCTCGCCACGCTGGTCGACCGCGGCCACCGCGAGCTGCCCATCCGCGCCGACTACGTCGGCAAGAACCTCCCCACCGCCAAGAGCGAGAAGGTCAGGGTCTACCTGCAGGAGACCGACGGGCGCGACGCGGTGCTGCTGATGAAGGGCCTGCCCGCGAAGGAGGAGTCCCGGTGAAGCGCCACCTCATCTCCGCGGGCGACCTGACCAAGGACGACGCCCTGCTCATCCTCGACACCGCCGAGGAGCTGGCGAGGGTCTCGGAACGTTCCATCAAGAAGCTGCCGACGCTGCGCGGCCGCACCGTGGTCAACCTGTTCTTCGAGGACTCCACCCGCACCCGCATCTCGTTCGAGGCGGCGGCCAAGCGGCTGTCCGCCGACGTCATCAACTTCTCGGCCAAGGGGTCGAGCGTGTCCAAGGGCGAGTCGCTCAAGGACACCGCGCTCACCCTGGAGGCCATGGGCGCCGACGCGGTCGTCATCCGCCACGGCTCCTCCGGCGCGCCGCACCGCCTGGCCAACTGGGTGCACGGCAGCGTCGTCAACGCCGGCGACGGCACCCACGAGCACCCCACGCAGGCGCTGCTCGACGCCTTCTCCATGCGCCGCCGCCTCGGCGGCCTGGAGGGCCGCAGGATCACGGTCGTGGGCGACATCCTGCACAGCCGGGTCGCCCGCTCCAACGTGCTGCTGCTGCACACGCTCGGCGCCGAGGTCACCCTGGTCGCGCCGCCCACGCTGCTGCCGGTCTCGGTCGGCGACTGGCCGTGCGAGGTCTCCTACGACCTCGACGCGGTGCTGCCCAAGTCCGACGTGGTCATGATGCTGCGGGTGCAGAAGGAGCGGATGAACGCCGCGTACTTCCCGAGCGAGCGCGAATACTCCCGCCGCTACGGGCTCGACCGCGACCGCTTCGCCAAGATGCCGGACGACGCCATCGTCATGCACCCCGGCCCGATGAACCGCGGCATGGAGATCGCCGCCGAGGTGGCCGACTCGGCCCGGTCCACCATCGTGGAGCAGGTCGCCAACGGCGTGACCATCCGGATGGCCGTCCTTTATCTGCTGCTCGGGGGAGAGACCGCATGATCGTCGTCAAGAACGTCAGGATCCTCGGCGGCGAGCCCGCCGACCTCAGGATCGACCAGGGCGTCATCGCCGAGATCGGCCAGGGGCTGAGCGGCGGCGAGGAGATCGACGGCGGGGGCGCCGTCGCGCTGCCCGGCCTGGTCGACCTGCACACCCACCTGCGCGAGCCCGGCCGCGAGGACGCCGAGACCGTGCAGACCGGCACCCGCTCCGCCGCCCGCGGCGGCTACACCGCCGTGCACGCCATGGCCAACACCTCGCCCGTCGCCGACACGGCGGGCGTGGTCGAGCAGGTGTGGCGGCTCGGCCGCGAGTTCGGCCACTGCGACGTGCACCCGGTCGGGGCCGTCACCGTCGGACTGGAGGGCCGCCAGCTCGCCGAGCTCGGCGCGATGGCCGACTCGGCGGCCCGGGTGCGGGTCTTCTCCGACGACGGCCGCTGCGTGGACGACGCGGTCCTCATGCGCCGCGCCCTGGAGTACGTCAAGGCGTTCGACGGCGTCGTCGCCCAGCACGCCCAGGAGCCGCGCCTGACCCAGGGCGCCCAGATGAACGAGGGCGTCGTCTCCGGCCGGCTCGGCCTGACCGGCTGGCCCGCGGTCGCCGAGGAGGCGATCATCGCCCGCGACTGCCTGCTGGCCGCCCACGTCGGCTCCCGCCTGCACGTCTGCCACGTCTCCACGGCCGGGTCCGTCGAGATCCTCCGCTGGGCCAAGTCCAAGGGCTGGGACGTCACCGCCGAGGTGACCCCCCACCACCTGCTGCTCACCGACGACCTCGTCGAGGACTCCCCGGTGGGCGCCTACAACCCCATCTACAAGGTCAACCCGCCGCTCCGCACCCGCGCCGACGTCGAGGCGCTGCGCGCCGCGCTGGCCGACGGCACGATCGACATCGTCGCCACCGACCACGCGCCCCACCCGGTCGAGGACAAGGAGACCGAGTGGTCGGCGGCGGCCATGGGCATGGTCGGCCTGGAGACCGCGCTCAGCGTCGTCCAGGAGTCCATGGTGGAGACCGGGCTGCTCGACTGGGCGGGCGTCGCCCAGCGCATGAGCGTCGTGCCCGCGCGCATCGGGCGGCTCACCGGCCAGGGACAGCCGCTGGAGGAAGGCGCTCCGGCCAACATCACGCTGTACGACCCGTCCGCGCGGACCGTGGTGGATCCCTCCGCCTTCGCGTCCAAGAGCAGGAACACCCCCTACGAGGGCATGACGCTGCCCGGCAGGGTGGTCGCCACGTTCCTGCGGGGCAGGCCGACCGTACTCGAAGGGAAGCTGGTTTGAACACGCCCGCCGTGCTCGTTCTGGAAGACGGCCGCGTCTTCCACGGAAGCGCCTACGGAGCCGAAGGCGAGACGTTCGGCGAGATGGTCTTCAACACCGGCATGACCGGCTACCAGGAGACCCTCACCGACCCCTCCTACCACCGGCAGATCGTCGCCATGACCGCGCCGCACATCGGCAACACCGGCATCAACGACGAGGACCCCGAGTCCCGCCGCGTCTGGGTCGCCGGCTACGTCATACGCGAGCCGTCGCGGGTCGTCTCCAGCTGGCGGGCCAACCGCTCGCTGGACGACTACCTCAAGGAGCAGGGCGTCGTCGGCATCGCGATCCCCGGCACCCGCGCACTGACCCGCCACCTGCGCGAGCGCGGCGCCATGCGGGCGGGCATCTTCACCGCCCCCGCCGCGCCGGTCGAGGAGCTGGCCGAGCGGGTCAGGCAGGCGCCGCGCATGGAGGGCGCCGCCCTCGCCGGCGAGGTCGCCACGACCGAGCCGTACGTCGTGCCCGCGGTCGGCGGCAAACGGTTCACGGTCGCCGCCGTCGACCTCGGCATCAAGGGCATGACCGCGCAGCGCATGGCCGAGCGCGGCTGCGAGGTGCACGTGCTGCCCGCCGACGCCACCTTCGAGCAGATCATGGCCGTGGAGCCGGACGGGGTGTTCCTGTCCAACGGCCCCGGCGACCCCGCCACCGTGGACGTCACGACGCTGCGCCGGGTGCTGGAGGCGAAGGTGCCGTTCTTCGGCATCTGCTTCGGCAACCAAATCTTCGGCCGGGCGCTCGGGCTGTCCACCTACAAGCTGCGCTACGGCCACCGCGGCGTCAACCAGCCGGTACAGGACGTACGCACCGGCAAGGTCGAGATCTCCGCGCACAACCACGGGTTCGCGGTGGACGCGCCGCTCGACGGGCCGTTCGACACTCCGTACGGCCAGGCCGAGGTCAGTCACGTCAACCTCAACGACCGCTGCGTGGAGGGGCTGCGCCTGCTCGACGGCAGCGCCTTCAGCGTCCAGTACCACCCGGAGGCCGCGGCGGGCCCGCACGATGCCGCCTACCTTTTCGACGAGTTTTGCGAGGTCATGAGCCGTGCCCAAGCGTGAGGACATCAGGTCGGTCCTGGTGATCGGCTCGGGGCCGATCGTGATCGGCCAGGCGTGCGAGTTCGACTACTCGGGCACGCAGGCGTGCCGGGTGCTGCGGGCCGAGGGCTTCCGCGTCATCCTGGTCAACAGCAACCCGGCCACGATCATGACCGACCCCGAGTTCGCCGACGCCACCTACGTCGAGCCGATCACCCCGGAGTTCGTCGAGAAGATCATCGCCAAGGAGCGGCCGGACGCGCTGCTGCCCACCCTCGGCGGCCAGACCGCGCTCAACACGGCGGTCGCGCTGCACGAGTCGGGCGTGCTGGACACGTACGACGTCGAGCTCATCGGCGCCGACTTCGACGCCATCCAGGCGGGCGAGAACCGCGAGCGGTTCAAGGAGATCGTCGCCAAGGTCGCCCGTGAGCACGGGCTCAACGCCGAGTCCGCCCGCTCGGTCATCTGCCACACCATGGACGAGGTGCTGAGCGGCGCCTCCCAGCTCGGCTACCCGCTGGTGGTGCGGCCCTCGTTCACGATGGGCGGCGCCGGCTCCGGCTTCGCCTACACCGAGGGCGACCTGCGCCGCATCGCCGGCGCCGGCCTCGACGCCTCGCCGACCACCGAGGTGCTCCTGGAGGAGTCCATCCTCGGCTGGAAGGAGTACGAGCTGGAGGTCATGCGCGACAAGGCCGACAACGTCGTCATCGTGTGCTCCATCGAGAACATCGACCCGATGGGCGTCCACACCGGCGACAGCGTCACCGTCGCGCCCGCGCTGACCCTGACCGACCGCGAATACCAGAACATGCGCGACGTCGCCATCGCGGTCATCCGCGAGGTCGGCGTCGACACCGGCGGCTGCAACATCCAGTTCGCGGTGGACCCGCGCACCGGCCGCATGATCGTCATCGAGATGAACCCGCGCGTGTCGCGCTCGTCCGCGCTCGCCTCCAAGGCCACCGGCTTCCCGATCGCCAAGATCGCGGCCAAGCTGGCCATCGGCTACACCCTTGACGAGATCCCCAACGACATCACCAAGGAGACCCCGGCCTCCTTCGAGCCGACCCTCGACTACATCGTGGTCAAGGTGCCGCGCTTCGCCTTCGAGAAGTTCCGCGGCGCCGACCCCACGCTCACCACGCACATGAAGTCCGTGGGCGAGGCGATGGCCATCGGCCGCTCCTTCCCCGAGGCGCTCCAGAAGGCGCTGCGCTCCCTGGAGAAGAAGGACTCCTCCTTCACCTGGGCGGGCGAGCCCGGCGACAAGGACGACCTGTTGGCCGCCTGCCGCACCCCGCACGACGGCCGCCTGCGCACCATGCAGCAGGCCATCAGGGCAGGCGCCACGCCCGAGGAGCTGTTCGCGGCCACGAGCGTCGATCCCTGGTTCATCGACCAGCTCTTCCTGCTCGACGAGGAGGCCGCGGCCGTCGCAGCGGCGCCCGAGCTGACCGCCGAGGTGCTCGGCCGCGCCAAGCGTCACGGCTTCAGCGACGCGCAGCTCGGCGAGATCCGCGGCATCGACGAGGCGCGGGTGCGCGACCTGCGGCACGCCCTCGCGCTGCGGCCCGTCTACAACACCGTCGACACCTGCGCCGCCGAGTTCGCCGCCAAGACCCCCTACCTCTACTCGACGTACGACGAGGAGAGCGAGGTCCCCTACGGCGAGCGGCGCAAGGTCATCATCCTCGGCTCCGGGCCCAACCGCATCGGCCAGGGCATCGAGTTCGACTACGCCTGCGTGCACGCCTCGTTCGAGCTGTCGCGGGCCGGGTTCGAGACCGTCATGGTCAACTGCAACCCCGAGACCGTCTCCACCGACTACGACACCTCCGACCGGCTCTACTTCGAGCCGCTCACCCTGGAGGACGTCCTGGAGGTGGTCCACGCCGAGCAGCAGACCGGGCCCGTTGTGGGCGTGATCGTGCAGCTCGGCGGGCAGACGCCGCTCGGGCTCGCGCAGGCGCTCAAGGACGCCGGCGTGCCCGTCGTCGGCACCTCGCCGGAGTCCATCCACCTCGCCGAGGAGCGCGGCGCGTTCGGGCGGGTGCTGGCCGAGGCCGGGCTGCCGGCGCCGAAGCACGGCACCGCGCTCACGGTGGCCGAGGCCAAGGAGATCGCCGACGAGATCGGCTATCCGGTGCTGGTGCGGCCCTCGTACGTGCTGGGCGGGGCCGGCATGGCCATCGTCTACGACGAGCAGACGCTGAGCACCTACATGGCGGCCCAGGAGGGCGGCCACCCGGTGCTCGTGGACAAGTTCCTCGACGAGGCCATCGAGATCGACGTGGACGCGCTCTACGACGGCGAGGAGCTCTACCTCGGCGGCGTCATGGAGCACATCGAGGAGGCCGGCATCCACTCCGGCGACTCGGCGTGCGCCCTGCCGCCCATCACGCTCGGCGGCTTCGACATCAAGCGCATCCGCACGGCCACCGAGGCCATCGCGCGGGGCGTGGGCGTGCGCGGGCTGCTCAACGTCCAGTACGCCATGTCGGCCGGCGTCCTCTACGTCCTGGAGGCCAACCCGCGGGCCTCGCGCACGGTGCCGTTCGTGTCCAAGGCCACGGCCGTGCCGCTCGCCAAGGCGGCGGCCAGGGTCATGCTGGGCGCGTCGATCGCCTCGCTGCGCGCCGAGGGCATGCTGCCGGCCGAGGGCGACGGCGGCACGCTGCCGCTCGACGCCGCGATCGCGGTCAAGGAGGCGGTGCTGCCGTTCAACCGCTTCCGGGGCGTCGACATCGTGCTCGGTCCTGAGATGCGCTCCACGGGCGAGGTCATGGGCATCGACGCGTTCTTCGGCATCGCCTTCGCCAAGTCGCAGGCCGCCGCGTACGGCGAGCTCCCGACCAAAGGACGCGCGTTCGTGTCCGTGGCCAACCGCGACAAGCGTGCGATGATCTTCCCTGTGAAGGCTCTGGCGGATCTCGGCTTCGAGATCCTCGCCACCGAGGGCACCGCCGAGGTGCTGCGCCGCAACGGCGTCCATGCCAAGATCGTGCGCAAGCACAGCGAGGGCCCGGGCCCGGGAGGTGAGCCGACGAGCGTGCGAGCCATCCTCGACGGCGAGGTCGACCTCATCGTCAACACGCCCTTCGGCAGCCCGGGCCAGTCGGGGCCGCGGCTCGACGGCTACGAGATCCGCACCGCCGCGGTGCTGCGGGGCATCCCGTGCATCACGACCGTCGCGGGGCTCGCGGCCGCGGCGGCGGGCATCCAGGCGATCGTACGCGGCGACGTGGGCGTACGGTCGCTCCAGGAGCACGGGCAGGCGCTGCGGGGCTGAGCGGCCCCGCAGGGGAGGTGAGGACGACTGGCCGGCACACCGGTGCAGGTGACGGGCACGGTGCTGACGACGCGCCGGGTCGACGCCTACCATGCGCTGACGGTGGTCGCGCCCGGCATCGCCGAGCGCTTCCGCCCCGGTCACTTCGTCTCCGTGGCCGTGGGCGGGGGGCACACCTCGATGGTGACGCGGCGCGCGTTCTCCGTCCACGACGTCAAGTCCGACTACGGCGGCACGGTCGAGCTGGTCTTCACCGTACGCGGCCGGGGCACGGCCTGGCTGGCCGAGCGGCGCGCCCGCGACACGCTCGACCTGGTCGGGCCGCTCGGCCGGCCCTTCCCGCTGCCCCGTGACCCGGCGCACTGCGTGCTGGTGGGCGCCGAGTACGGCTCGGCCGTGCTGTTCCCGCTGGCCGACGCGCTGCTGGCGCGCGGCTGCCGGGTCGACTTCGTGCTGGGCGGCGCGGGCGCCGAGCGGGTCTTCGGCGCGATGCGGGCCCGCCGCATCGCCGAGACGACGACGCTGACCACCGAGGACGGCTCGCTCGGACTGCGCGGCAGGGTCACCGACGCGCTGCCCTCGGTGATCGCCGACACCCGCGCCGACGCGGTCTACGCCTGCGGGCCGATGGAGACGCTGCGGGCGGTGACGGCGGTGGGCATGGAGTTCGACATCCCGGTGCAGGTGGCCGTCGAGGAACGGATGGCCTGCGGCATCGGGGTGTGCATGACGTGCGTCATCCCGGTCATCGGGGAGGACGGGGCGACCAGGATGGTCCGGGCGTGCGCGGAGGGGCCGGTGTTCCGGGGGGAGCGGGTGCGGTTCGAGGACGTGGGAACGATCCCGTTCGACGCGCTCGGCGCCCCCGGAGGCGGTGCACGACATGTCAGTTGATATGCGTACGTTCCTGGCGCACGTGGAGCTCGCCAACCCGATCACCACGGCCGCCGGGTGCGCCTCCTCGGGGCGGGAGCTGGCACAGTTCTTCGACCTGCACCGGCTCGGCGCCCTCACCACCCGCTCCATCACCATGGCGCCGCGCGCCGGCCGGCCGACGCCCCGCATGGCCGAGACGCCCTCGGGCATGCTCAACGCGGTCGGGCTGCAGGGGCCGGGCATCGAGGCGTTCCTGGAGCGCGAGCTGCCCTGGCTGGCCCAGCGCGGCATCAAGACCATCGTCTCCATCGGCGGCGGCACCGTCGCCGAGTACTCCGAGCTGGCCCGCAGGCTCGCCGACGCGCCCGGCGTCACCGCGCTGGAGGTAAACCTCTCCTGCCCCAACATCGAGGACCGCGGCCGGATCTTCGCCCGCGAGGGCAGCGCCGCCGCCGAGGTCATCGCCTCCGTACGCTCGATCATGCGCTACGACGTGCCGGTCGTGGCCAAGCTCGCCCCCGACGTGGCCGACATCGTGTCCGTGGCGCGGGCCTGCGTGGACGCAGGCGCCGACGCGCTGTCCATGATCAACAACCCGCTCGGCATGGCCATCGACACCGAGGCCCTGCGCCCGTCGCTCGCCGCCGTCACCGGCGGGCTGTCCGGGCCGGCCATCCTGCCGCTCGCCGTACGCTGCGTGTGGCAGGTGCACGCCGCGCTGCCCGGGGTGCCGCTCATCGGCATCGGGGGCGTCATGAGCGGCAGGGACGCCTTCCAGCTCGTCCTGGCGGGCGCCTGCGTGGTCGGCGTGGGCACCGCGCTGTTCCACGACCCCTACGCCTGCCTGCGCATCGAGCGCGAGCTGGAGGACCTGCTGCGGGCCCGCGGGTTCCAGCGGCTCGCCGACGCCGTCGGGCTGGCCCACCGCCCGCCGGGCAGCGCGCCCCGGCACCTGCTCGTCGACACCGAGGAGAGCGCGCCGTGACGCGCCCCAACCCCAGACCGCTTTCGAACCGCGAGACACCACCGAACGACCGAGGAGAGCACGACTTGACCCCCGCACCGATCGCCGTCGCCCTCGACGCCCCTGACCTGGAGACCGCCGCGCGCTGGGCGTCGCTGGTGACTCCGCACGTCAGCACCGTCAAGGTGGGGCTGGAGCTCTACCTGCGCTACGGCCCCGATGTGATCGCCTCCGTGCGCGGCGCCAGCGGCGTGCGGGTGTTCCTCGACCTGAAGCTGCACGACATCCCCAACACCGTCTCCGGCGCCGCCCGCGCGGTCGCCCGCCTGCGGCCGGCCATCCTGACCGTGCACGCGGGCGGCGGCCCGGCGATGATCCGCGCCGCGGTCGAGGCCGCGCCGCACACGGCGATCGCCGCGGTCACCGTGCTGACCTCGCTGGACGAGGCCGACCTGGAGCGCATCGGGCTCCGCGGCCCGGCCGACGACGCGGTGCGCCGCCTCGCGGCGCTGTCGGTGGAGGCGGGGGCCACCGCGCTGGTGTGCTCGCCGCACGAGGTGTCGGCCGTGCGGCGCGAGGTGGGGGACGGCATCACCCTCATCACGCCCGGCGTGCGGCCCGCGGGCGCGGCCGTGCAGGACCAGGCGCGGGTTGCGACGCCGGAGCAGGCTCTCGCCGACGGCGCGGACCTGCTCGTCATCGGCCGGCCCATCACCGGCTCCCCGGACCCGGGCGCGGCCGCCGCCGCGATCGCCGCCTCACTGCGGCGCGCGTCCTGACGGGGGACACGGGACACAGCGGGGCACGGGCCGGCGCGGCCTGTCCGGCAAGATCATAGCGGGGCGCCATCCCAAGATCAAAGCAGGTTTCGGGCCTGGTGGGGACGGGGTTTCGGACATCGGTCCCGGACGGGGACACGATCACCGTTGCGTTTCGCGACATCGGCGGGATCGGACGCCTGAACGCGGAAGTGAAGGCGATTTGATCAGCGCTGTGTGATTTTACCATCACGGACAGTGATGAAGTGGATTTTGTGAGGAGAGAAACCGCTCTTGGCGTTGCTTAGGGGGCGATGACCAGCTAGTTTCCCTTCCCGTCCGAGTACATCGACAGAAATTCGAGGTGACCCGGCGTGGCTCTTCCTCCCCTGACCCCTGAGCAGCGCGCCGCAGCCCTGGAAAAGGCTGCCAAGGCCCGTAAAGAGCGTGCCGAGGTCAAGAACCGGCTCAAGCATGGCGCGGTTTCTCTGGCTGAGGTGCTCAAGGATGGGCAGACCGACGACGTCATCGGCAAGATGAAGGTGTCGGCTCTGTTGGAATCACTCCCCGGCGTGGGCAAGGTCCGCGCCAAGCAGCTCATGGAGCGGCTTGCCATCGCCGAGTCCCGTCGCGTACGGGGCCTCGGCGCGAACCAGAGGGCCTCCCTCGAGCGCGAGTTCGGTGGCAACGAGAGCTAATCTCGGTTCCACACGGAAACGCGGGTTCAACGGGGGGTAGGAAAGTGACCGACAGGTCCTGGTCCGGCGGTGCTAGTGCCCACGAGGCGGTCGGGCCGGGAGCGGAGGTCGGATTCCTGCCCATGAACGAACGACGCCTGACGGTCCTGTCGGGGCCGTCGGGCGTCGGCAAGTCCACGGTCGTCGCCGAGCTCCGGCGGGCACACCCCGAGGTGTGGCTGTCGGTCTCGGTGACCACCAGGAGGCCCCGGCCCGGCGAGGTCAACGGGGTCCACTACTTCTTCGCCGACGGCGAGGAGTTCGACCGGCTGGTGGAGTCGGGCGAGCTGCTGGAGTGGGCGGAGTTCGCGGGCAACCGCTACGGCACGCCGCGCGAGCCGGTGCTGAAGAAGCTCGCCGACGGCGTCCCCACCCTGCTGGAGATCGACCTGGAGGGCGCCAGGCAGGTGCGCCGCACCATGCCGGAGGCCCTGCTGGTGTTCCTGGCCCCGCCCACGTGGGAGGAGCTGGAGAAGCGGCTGCGCGGGCGCGGCACCGAGCCGGAGGACGTCATCGCGCGCCGGCTGGCCGCCGGACGCGTCGAGATGGCCGCCGAGCCCGAGTTCGACCTGACGTTGGTCAACACGAGCGTCCAGGACGTGTGCGACCGGCTGATAGCCTTGATGACTGACCCTCAGGGGATCACGACTACCACCAAACGAGAGGTCTGACATCGTGGCAGGCACCGTTGCGACCGCGGAGGGCATCACCAACCCGCCGATCGACGCGCTGCTCGACATCGTCGACAGCAAATACTCCCTGGTGATCATGGGTGCCAAGCGCGCCCGCCAGATCAACGCCTACTACTCGCAGCTCGGCGAGGGCCTGCTCGAATACGTCGGCCCGCTGGTCGAGACGCACGCCCAGGAGAAGCCGCTGTCCATCGCGCTGCGCGAGGTCTCCGAGGGGCTGCTGACCGCCGAGCCCATCGAAGGCGCGGCCTGACCCCTCGATGAAGGTCGTCCTGGGCGTCAGCGGCGGCATCGCCGCCTACAAGGCGTGCGAGCTGCTGCGGCTGTTCACCGAGTCCGGTCACGAGGTGCGGGTCGTCCCGACCCGCGAGGCCCTCAACTTCGTGGGCGCGCCCACCTGGGCCGCCCTGTCGGGCAACCCCGTGTCGGCCGAGGTGTGGGACGACGTCCACCAGGTGCCCCACGTGCGGATCGGCAAGAGCGCCGATCTCGTCGTGGTGGCGCCTGCGACCGCCGACCTGCTCGCCAAGGCGGCGCACGGGCTGGCCGGCGACCTGCTCACCAACACGTTGCTCACCGCGACGTGCCCGGTCGTCCTCGCGCCCGCGATGCACACCGAGATGTGGCAGCATCCCGCCACCCGCGCCAACGTCGCCACGCTGCGCGAGCGCGGCGCGATCGTCCTCGATCCGGCCGTCGGGCGGCTCACCGGAGCCGACACCGGCCCCGGCCGGCTGCCCGATCCCGCCGAGATCTTCCAGGTCTGCCTGCGCGTGCTGCGCGGCAGGCCGCGCGACCTGGCCGGGCGCCGGGTCGTGGTGTCCGCTGGCGGCACCCGCGAGGCCATCGACCCCGTCAGGTTCCTCGGCAACCGCTCGACCGGGCTGCAGGGCTACGCCCTGGCCCGCACGGCGGCGGCGCGCGGCGCGGAGGTCACGCTGGTGGCCGCCAACGTCGCGCTGCCCGACCCGGCCGGGGCCACGGTCGTCCGGGCGGAGTCCGCGGCCCAGCTGCGCGAGGCGGTGCTGGCCGCGTCGGCGGGGGCCGACGTCGTCGTCATGGCCGCCGCGGTGGCCGACTTCCGGCCCGCGGACCGGCACGACGTCAAGATAAAGAAGACTGACGGCGAGCCCGAGCCCATCCGCCTCACCAAGAACCCCGACATCCTCGCCGAGCTGGGCGAGCTGCGCCGCGCGGCCCGTGAGGCCGCCGGCGATCCCGCGCCGGCCGGTCGCGTGGCGGTGGATCCCGCGGTCATCGTCGGCTTCGCCGCCGAGACGCACGACGTGCTCGCCAACGGCCAGGCCAAACTCGCCCGCAAGGGCTGCGACCTGCTGGTGGTCAACCAGGTGGGGGAGGGCCGGGCCTTCGGCACCCCCGACAACGCGGCCACCGTCCTGGTGGCCGGGGGCGAGCCGGTGGAGGTGCCGCTCGGGCCCAAGGAAGACGTGGCCGACGCCGTCTGGGACCTGGTGGCCGCGCGACTCCCGTGACCTGTGATCCAAAAGCGGCGAAAACGTACAAAGCGTGTTAGACCGATTACACGATCACCTGTTGCGACATTCCCCCCTGCCTGCGGATACTTGGGGCGGAGGGGGACGGAATGCCGCTGGGTTCTGCTGTCAGGGATCGGTGCCGGACGTTGCTCGGGGGTCAGGGGGACATTCAATACGTGTTCCCCGCGTCCGCTGTTGGACCGGAGGGCACGGGACACTTCCTCGTCGTCGTCACGGACGCGTCCATCGCGGTGCTCGCCACCCGCACGCTCAGGACCGACCGCCCGGTCGCCGTGTACGCCGAGTTCCCGCGCAGGACCCGGCTCGGTCCCGTCCTGCCTGGACCGGTTCTCGAGCTGGGCTCGATGATGTTCGCTTTTGATGAGGAGTACGCCGCGGTCGTGGCGGCGGCCGACGCGGAGGTGTTCGCCCCCGAGACGCTGCCCCACGACCCGCTGCCGCACCTGTGACGCGCGCGACGCGCGAGCGCGGAGCGGGGGCATGGTTTCGCGACCCGGCACCCGGTAGGGCTAGACTTCGGCGTGGCCCTGGCGCGTGTCCCGATGTCCCGGGCCGACGATACGTCAGCAGCCGCTGCATTGAGGAGCCACTGAGTTGTCACGTCGCCTGTTCACCTCCGAGTCGGTCACAGAGGGCCACCCGGACAAGATCGCCGACCAGATCAGTGACGCGATTCTCGACGCCATGCTCAAGGACGACCCCAAGAGCCGGGTCGCCGTCGAGACACTGATCACCACTGGCCAGGTCCACGTCGCAGGCGAGGTCACGACCGAGACCTACGTCGACATCCCCGGCGTCATCCGCGAGAAGATCCTCGAGATCGGCTACGACGCCTCTCACAAGGGCTTCGACGGCGCTTCGTGCGGCGTGTCGGTGTCCATCGGCGCCCAGTCGCCGGACATCGCGCAGGGCGTCGACGACGCCTACGAGCACCGCGTCGACGGTGACGGCGACGAGCTCGACCGCCAGGGCGCGGGCGACCAGGGCCTCATGTTCGGCTACGCCTGCCGCGAGACCCCCGAGCTGATGCCGCTGCCGATCACGCTGGCCCACCGGCTCTCCCAGCGGCTCTCGCAGGTCCGCAAGAACGGCACCGTCCCCTACCTGCGGCCCGACGGCAAGACCCAGGTCACCATCGAGTACGACGGCGACACGCCCGTCCGCCTCGACACCGTGGTCGTCTCCACGCAGCACGCGGCCGAGATCGACCTCAAGGAGATGCTGACCCCCGACATCAAAGAGCACGTGGTCGACCCGGTGCTCGCCGACCTCGAGATCGAGGTCGAGGGCTACCGGCTGCTGGTCAACCCGACCGGGCGCTTCGAGATCGGCGGCCCCATGGGCGACGCCGGCCTGACCGGCCGCAAGATCATCATCGACACCTACGGCGGCATGGCCCGGCACGGCGGCGGCGCGTTCTCCGGCAAGGACCCGTCCAAGGTCGACCGCTCGGCCGCCTACGCCATGCGCTGGGTCGCCAAGAACGTCGTCGCGGCCGGGCTCGCCGACCGCTGCGAGGTGCAGGTCGCCTACGCGATCGGCAAGGCGCAGCCGGTCGGTCTGTTCGTCGAGTGCTTCGGCACCGAGAAGCTGCCGGTGGAGCAGATCCAGGGCGCCGTGCTCCAGGTGTTCGACCTGCGCCCGGCGGCGATCATCCGCGACCTCGACCTGCTGCGGCCCATCTACTCCGAGACCGCCGCCTACGGGCACTTCGGGCGTGAGGGCTTCTCCTGGGAGTCCACCGACCGCGCCGAGGCGCTCCGCACGGCCGCCGGTCTCTGATCGTTTCGGTGACCTTGGGAGGGCCGCTCTGATGGCCGGCCCCTCCTGAGCCATTGCCTGCGTGTACCCGGATCGCACCACTCGGGGCGATCCGGGCGTCCGCCTGCCCCTCGCCGGATGCTCCCTCGTCGGGGGAAGCGCGGGCGGGCGTGGCGGGGTGGGCGGGTCTGGTAGACGTTATGCGTGACCGACTCCGACGACGCCCTCCTGCCGCTCGACGCCGTGCGGCCCGCGGCCTCGTCGAAGGACACCAAGGGCGCCGTCGTCCCCGCGCCCGAGCGGCCCGTGGCCCGGATCGCCGTGGACAGCCCGCTGCCCCACCTCGACCGCCCCTTCGACTACCTGGTGCCCGCCGCCCTGCACGAGACGGCCGAGCCCGGGGTGCGGGTGCGGGTGCGCTTCGCCGGCAAGCTGGTCGACGGGTTCCTGCTGGAACGGGTGGACGAGAGCGACCATGAGGGGCGGCTCATGCCGCTCGAACGCGTGGTGTCGCCCGAGCGGGTGCTGACGCCCGAGATCGCCGGGCTGGCCAGAGCTGTCGCCGACCGCTACGCGGGCACCCTCACCGACGTGCTCCGCCTCGCCATCCCGCCCCGCCACGCCAAGGCCGAGGCCGAGACCCCGAAACCGGACCGTTCCACGGGGGCGGAGCCCTCCGGCGGGACGGACGTCCAGGACGAGGAGGCGGGAAGTGTCCCGGACGGAGAAGGCGCGGAAGGCGCCGGGGACGCGGGAGGTGTCCGGGGCGGGGAGAGCGCCTGGGACGCCTATCCGATGGGGCCGTCCTTTCTGGACGCGCTCCGCCACGGCAGAGCCCCCAGGGCCGTCTGGTCCGCGCTGCCCGGCGCCCTCGGCTGGGCCCGCCCCATGGCCGAGGCCGTACAGGCGACGCTGGACGGCGGCAGGGGAGCGGTCGTCGTGGTCCCCGACGGCAAGGACGTGGCGCTGGCCGACGCCGAGCTCGCCCGCCTGCTCGGGCCGGGCAGACACGTGGCGCTCACCGCCGACCTCGGCCCCGCCGAACGGTACCGCCGCTGGCTGAAGGTGCTGCGCGGCCAGGTGCGGGCCGTGGTCGGCACCCGGGCCGCCATGTTCGCCCCGGTCGCCGAGCTGGGGCTGGTGGCGATCTGGGACGACGGCGACGACCTGCACGCCGAGCGGCTGGCCCCGTACCCGCACGCGCGCGAGGTGCTCGGCCTGCGCGCGCACCGCACCGGGGCGGCCATGCTGATCGGCGGCTACGCCCGTACCGCCGAGGCCACCCAGCTCATCGCCGGGCGCTGGGCCCGTCCCATCGTGGCGGCCCGCACCACGATCAGGGGCCTCGCGCCGCGGGTGCGGCCCGCGGGCGAGGACGCCGAGCTGGCCAAGGACCAGGCCGCCCGGCAGGCCCGCCTGCCCAGCCTCGCCTGGCGCGCCCTGCGGCACGGGCTGGACGGCGGCGGCCCGGTGCTGGTCCAGGTGCCGAGACGCGGTTACCTGCCCGCCCTGGCCTGCCGGCACTGCCGTACGCCTGCCCGGTGCGTCCTCCCGCCCACCCGCACTCTCCTCGCCCCGCCCGGGGCGGACGCGTCCCCCGTCTCCGGCCCGCCGTCGGGCTTCTCCGGTGGCGGGGGAGAGGTGGGCGGTCCGTCCCGTGGGCGGCCGGGGTCCATGGGGGGAGGGGAGGCCCCAGGTGGTCACTCCGTCGCGCCGTCGGGTATCGCCGGTGGTGGGCAGGAGGAGCGTGGCTTCCCGGGCGGCTCGTCCCGCGCGTCATTGGATCTGCCCGGTGATGGGCAGGAGGTGCGTGGCTTTCCGGGGGGTTCGTCCCGCGCTTCGTCGGATCTGGTCGGCGGTGGGCAGGAAGTGCTTCACCTCGCAGGCGGCCCGGCCCGCTCGCCCGCGGATCCGGCGCGGGGTGGGGAGGGCGAGCGCCGCTTCTCCGGCGATCCGGGCCGTCCGGCCTCCGGTGATCCGGGTCGTCAGGGCTATCCGGGGTCCGACGATCAGGACCGCCATGGTCGTCCGGGGGCCGGTGATCAAGACCGTCATGGGCGTCCGGGGTTCGGTGATTCTGGTCGTCAGGGTCGTCCGGGGCCAGGTGATCCGGGTCGGGCAGTCGTTGGTGAGGGGGGTCAGGGCGTCAGTGCCGCTCTGCCGCTGGAACTGGCGGGGGCGCCGGGCGCGTCGTGCCACGGGCCCCTGGCCCTGCGTGGCGGGCATGCCGCCCCCTACTGCCGCTGGTGCGGCCGGGTGGACGCCGCGTGGCGCTGCCCGTCGTGCGGCAGCCCGCACCTGCGGGCCGTGGTCACCGGTGCCCGCCGTACCGCCGAGGAGCTGGGCCGGGCCTTTCCGTCGGTCCCGGTGCGCACGTCCGGCAGGGACGGTGTGCTGGCGACCGTGCCCGGCGCCCGTGCCCTGGTCGTCGCCACGCCGGGGGCCGAGCCGGTGGCCGAGGGCGGGTACGCCGCCGCGGTCCTGCTTGACGGCTGGGCGCTGCTCGGCCGGGCCGACCTGCGGGCGGGCGAGGAGGCCGTACGCCGCTGGATGAACGCCGCCGCCCTGCTGCGCCCCGGCGCGGAGCTGGTGGTGCTGGCCGACGCCGCGCTGCCCGCCGTACAGGCTCTGCTGCGCTGGGACCCGGTCACGCACGCCGAGCGCGAGCTGGCCGACCGGGCCGAGCTGGGCTTCCCGCCCGCCGTACGGATGGCCACGCTCACCGGCCCGGCGAGCGCCGTCCGGCAGATGATCGACGAGGCCCATCTGCCCGCGGACGCGCAGGTGCTCGGCCCCGTCCCGGTCGACGACGAGGGTCAGGAACGCGCCATGATCCGGGTACGCAGAACCGGCGGTGCGGCGCTGTCGGCAGCGCTCAAGGGGGCCAGCGGGGTACGCGCGGCGCGTAAGACGCCGGATGTCGTGAGGGTGAGTGTCGACCCCCTCGACCTGATTTAGACCGTTTCCCCGATTCGCTCATCCGGAGACCAGCCGTTAGCGTGCCCCTGTGTCGATCGAATGGGTGAACCAGGCCATCGACGACCTGCGCGCCTGGGGGCGCGCGCGGGAAGTCGAGGTTGACGCGGACGAGGTCCGCCTGCTCTGCGACTACGCCAGCGACTACCTCAACGTCAACGAACTAGGTGATTTCACTCCCGAGACCTTCGACGAGCTGCTCCTGTCCATCTATCCGCGCAAGGTCATCGCACCTCCGGAGAGCGCCCCGGAGACCATCGCCGCGGCCCGCACCCTGGTCGCCTACCTCATCGAGACGGGCGCCGTTCCCGAGGAGCGGGCGGCCCGCATGCGCGAGCGCATCGCCGACATCGAGCCCCGCCTGTCCGACGCGCTCGCCGACACCGCCAACTTCGGCATGGCCAAGAGCCTGTTCAGCTCCATCGGCCCCGAGTCGCTGGAGCAGTCGATCGCCATCCCCTCCGGCGAGGTGCCCGACCTCGGCGAGGCGCCCTGCGACTGCCCCGGCTGCACCCCGCTGCCCGCGGCCCGCCTCGCCCCGCCCGAGGAGCTGACCGCCGCCCTGGGCGGCGTCCCGATGCTGCGCGAGCGGCCACTGCCGGGGGCCGGCGAGCCGCTGCGCGAGTGGGCCGACGTCGTCACCGGCATTCTCGAACGCGACCCGCGCGGCTCCGTCACCGGCTCCGCCGAGCTGGACGAGGGCCTCTACGACCTGTTCGACATGCTCTACCGCCTCCAGGTGCGGGTGCCGGTCGGCGTCATCGGCGACTACCTCGACGACCTGTCCTGCGACGGCGAGTGCGACCTGGACGCCGTGCTCGACCGGCTGTCCTGGTGCGGCCTGCTCGATGTGGAGGACGGCGAGGCCGAGCTCACCCCGCTGGCCGTCTGGGGCCTGCGCGAGCACTACCTGGCGCTCGGCCTCGACGCCCCGCTCGCCCCCGACCTGGCCGAGGCCGACGCGTTCGGCCTCATCCAGGGGCTGCTCGAAGGCGTGCCGGCCGAGCTCGCCGAGGGCGACATCGACCGCTGGCTGAGCGGCCGCACCCCCGGCGAGGCGGCCGGCGAGCTGCTGGAGGCCGCCTCCGGCGCGCCCGCCGTGGCGCGGGGCATCGCCGTCACCATCGTCGACCGGCTCGGCGCCGAGGCCGAGCCCCAGGTGCGCGACCACCTCGACGACGCCGAGCTGCGCCCCCACGTCATCCACTGGCTGGCCGCCCGCCGCCTGCCCGCGCCGCAGCTCACCCAGGACGAGTTGCTGTGGGTCAGCGTGGACATGCTCGCCCTCGCCATGCCGGCCGCCGAGGAGGACCCGGAGATCTTCGCCGAGAACATGGCGGCGTCCGGTCCGCCGGCGCATATGATCGAGGAGATGTGGCGGGTCGACCACCCTGACGTCGTCGAGGTCCTGGAGCTGCTGGGACGCTCCATCCCCGACGGCACGGTCGCCAAGGCCGCCCGCAAGGCGGCCTTCAAGGCCCGCTCCCGGACGATCCGTTGAGTACGCTCATGTGACTGCCGTGCAGTAAGTTTCCTGAGTGGCCAACAACGTCTTCGACCTCGCCGAGCTGCGCAAGCTGATCGATGAGCAGGCCGCCGTGCCCCCACGGCAGGCCGAGGCGGCTCCCGCCGACGAGCACGAAGCGCTGACCTTCCCGCCGGTCCTGCTGGCGTCCGACGCCGAGCTGGCCCGCGCGGTCCCCGCGGTGCCGCTCGTGGCCGACGCCATCAGGCTCACCGCGTGGACGGGCGAGCGCGCCGTCGGCCCCGACGGGCACCTCGGCGAGTCCGACGCGGCGGCCGCCGCGGCCCGGTTCGGCCTGAGCGCCGCCCGGCTGCGCCTGGTCTGGATCGTCGCCGTCAACACCGGCCTGCTGCGCATCACGGCCGGACGGGCCGCGCGGGGGCCGCTGTCGATGCAGCTCACGGTCGAGGCCACGCTGGAGTTCTGGGACGGCGTGGTCATGGACGTCCTCGACCGCGCCGACGAGGGCCTGACCGGTTCGGCCGTGGTGGACGGCCACCTGGCCGAGATGCTCGCCACCATCTACTCCGTACGCTCCGGCGTCGCCACCGCCAACCTCGCCCGCGGCATCCTCCAGTCCCACGAGGTCGCCTGCGCCCCCGGCGCCGCCGAGATGCGCCGGCTGGCCGCCGCGCTGCCGGCCGAGCTGCTGGAGGCGCTGTCGCTGCTCACGTACTGCGGGCTGGTCGAGCAGACCCCCGCGGGGCGCACCGCGCTCACCCCGCTCGGGGTGTGGGCCGTCCGCCGCGACCTGCTGCGTGAGGGGCACGACGCGCCGACCGCCGAGGAGGTGGAGGTCTTCGCCGACCTGTCGGCGGCCGAGCTGGTCGAGGCGCTGGTCAAGGGCACGGCCACGCAGAGCGCCGTCGCCGGGTGGCTGGAGCGCCGCCCGCCGGAGTCGGCCGCGCGCGACCTCGTCGCGATCGCCGCCACCGGCACCGCCGGGCAGCGCGGCGCGGTGGGCGCGATCCTGGAGGAGCTGGGTCCCGAGGCCGAGGCGCCCGTGCGCGAGGCGCTCGACGAGCCCCTTCTGCGCCGCTACGCCGCCTCCTGGCTGCACATCCGCGACCTGCCTGCCCCGTCGCTCGGCTCCGAGGACCACACCTGGCTCGCGGTCGACTCGCTGGCGGCCCTGCTGCACCTGTCCGGGCCCGCCGCGACGCGGCTCGACCCGCCGGAAGACCTCGTCAAGCTCGTCGCCGAGATGCCCGCCGTCGGCCACCCCGACACCATCGCCGTGCTCGACCTGCTGGCCCGCCGCCATGACGACGAGTCGGTGGCCAAGGCCGCCCGTAAAGCCGCGATGAAGGCCCGGTCGCTCCAGCACACTAAACTGGGCTGATCCCTCGCGACGAAACGGAGTTACCCTTTGGCGATCCAGTCGATCCGGCTGTTCGGAGACCCGGTGCTGCGCACCCCGGCGGCCCCCGTCGTCGATTTCGACAAGGAGCTCCGCAAGCTGGTCAAAGACCTCACCGACACGATGATGGACGCGCCGGGCGCGGGCCTCGCGGCCCCCCAGATCGGCGTCGGCCTGCGGGTGTTCACCTACTACGTCGACGACCAGCTCGGCCACCTGATCAACCCCGACCTCGACCTGTCGTCCGAGCTGGACGAGCAGGGCGAGGAGGGCTGCCTGTCCTTCCCCGGCCTGTCGTTCCCGACGCCGCGCGCCGTGCGCGCCGTGGCCAAGGGCTTCAGCATGCACGGCGAGCCGGTCACGCTGGAGGGCACCGACCTCATGGCACGATGCTTCCAGCACGAGACCGACCACCTCGACGGCATCCTGTTCATCGACCGCATGGATCCCAAGCAGCGCAAGCTCGCCATGAAGGCGGTCCGCGAGGCCGAGTGGAGCGGGCTCGCCGCGCCCGTCGTCAAGTTCTCGCCGCACGCGACCGGCGGAAAGGCACTCTGACAAGCATGCGTCTGGTCTTCGCGGGCACGCCCGAGACGGCTCTGCCGTCGCTGCGCACCCTGATCGACTCGCCCCGGCACGAGGTGGTGGCCGTCGTCACCCGGCCCGACGCCCAGTCCGGGCGCGGGCGCAAGGTCCACCCCTCGCCGGTGGCCGAGCTCGCCGAGGAGGCGGGCATCGAGGTGCTGCGCCCGCAGAAGGCCGGCGACCCCGCGTTCCTCGACCGGCTGCGGGAGATCGGGCCCGACTGCTGTCCCGTGGTGGCCTACGGCGCGCTGCTGCCCCAGTCGGCGCTCGACGTCCCCCGGCACGGCTGGATCAACCTGCACTTCTCGATCCTGCCCGCCTGGCGCGGCGCCGCGCCCGTCCAGCACGCGGTCCTGCACGGTGACGAGATCACCGGCGCGACCACGTTCCAGATTGTCAAGGAGCTCGACGCGGGGCCCGTCTACGGCGTCGTCACCGAGGAGGTCCGCCGCGACGACACCAGCGGGGCGCTGCTGGAGCGGCTCGCGGTGTCCGGGGCGGGGCTGCTGGCCGCCACGCTCGACGGGGTAGAGGACGGCACGCTGGAGGCCCGGCCGCAGCCGGCCGACGGCGTCACCATCGCCCCCAAGCTCAACGTCGCCGACGCGCGGGTCGCGTGGGACAAGCCGGCCATGCACGTCGACCGCCTGATCAGGGCCTGCACGCCGGGCCCCGGCGCGTGGACCGAGTTCCGCGGCACGCGGATCAAGCTCGGGCCGGTGCGGCCGGTCCCGGGGGAGCGGCTGGCTCCCGGCGAGGTCGCCGCGGGCAAGTCCCGCGTGCTCGTCGGCACCGCCACCGACGCGGTCGAGCTGAGTGAGGTGCAGCCCCAGGGCAAGCGGGTCATGGGGGCCGTGGAGTGGGCTCGGGGAGTCCGCCCGGAGGGCAAAGAGATCTTCGCGTGACCGGCCAGCACAACGAAGGGGGCCGTGACCGGCCCGGCGGCGGCGCGAAGAACCGCGCCGGCAAGGCCCGCGACGGCCAGTCCCAGGGCGGCCAGGCCCGTGGCGGGCAGTCCGGTGGTGGGCAGGCTCGCGGCGGGGAGTCCCGTGGTGGGCAGTCCGGTGGCGGGCAGGCCCGTGGTGGGCAGGCCCGTGGTGGGCAGGCCCGTGGTGGGCAGGGGAGTCCGGGGGGAGGGCGTGGTGGGCGGCGGGTGCCTCGGGACGAGGCCAGGATCGCCGCCTTCGACGTCATCAGGGCCGTGGACGAGCGCGACTCCTACGCCAACCTGCTCCTGCCGCGCATCCTGCGCGATCGCGGCATCAGGGGCCGTGACGCCGCCCTCGCCACCGAGCTGGCCTACGGGACGCTGCGCGGGCTCGGCACGTACGACGCGATCATCGAGATGTGCAGCGACCGCGCGCCCGACCCCGACGTGCGCGACGCCCTGCGGCTCGGCGCCCACCAGCTCCTGCGCATGCGGGTCCCGCCGCACGCCGCCGTCGGCACCACGGTCGACCTCGTACGCCTGCGCGTCGGCCCCGGCGCCGCCAAGTTCGCCAACGCCGTACTGCGCAAGATCGCGTCGAGGACGATCGAGGAATGGGTGCCCATCGTCGCGCCCGACGCCGACACCGACCCGGTCGGCCACCTCGCCGTCGCCCACGCGCATCCGCGCTGGATCGTCTCCGCCTTCCGCGACGCGCTCGGCGGCGACGCCGAGCTGCCCGACCTGCTCGCCGCCGACAACGCCCGCCCCCTGGTGACCCTGGTCGCCCGGCCGGGGCGCAGCTCGGTCAAGGAGCTGGAGGAGGCCGGGGCCACGCCGGGACGCTACTCCCCGTACGCGGCCTATCTGCGTGAGGGCGATCCCGGGCAGATCGAGGCCGTGGCGGGCACCCGCGCGGCTGTCCAGGACGAGGCGAGCCAGCTTGTCGCGCTCGCCCTCACCCGCGTCCCGCTCGACGACGATGACGCGGCAGCGCATGGCGGCGGGGAGCGGTGGCTCGACATGTGCGCCGGGCCCGGAGGCAAGGCCGGGCTGCTCGACGCCATAGCCACCCACGGCGACACCGCCGCCGGCCCGGACGGGTTTCCCGGTGGGGCGCGGTTGCTGGCGGCCGACGTCCAGTTCCATCGGGCGCGGCTGGTGTGGCAGACCACCCGGCACGCGGACGTGGTCACCGCCGACGGCACCGAGCCCGCGTGGCGTCCCGGGGTGTTCGACCGGGTCATGCTGGACGCGCCCTGCACCGGGCTCGGCGCGCTGCGGCGGCGGCCGGAGGCCCGGTGGCGTCGCGACCCGTCGGCCGTCGCCGAGCTGGGCCGGCTGCAGCGCCGCCTGCTCGGCACCGCACTCGACGCGGTCCGGCCCGGCGGGGTCGTCGCGTACGTCACCTGCTCGCCGCACCTGGCCGAGACCAGGGTCGTGGTGGGCGACGTGCTCGCCCGCCGCGGCGACGCCGAGCAGCTCGACGCCCGCGCGCACCTGCCCGAGGTCGACGGTCTCGGCGACGGCCCGCACGCGCAGTTCTGGCCGCACCGCCACGGCACCGACGCGATGTTCCTGGCCCTCATCCGCAAGCGCCGTCCCTGACGCGGCGCGGGCACGTCTCCCGGCGTTCACTAGACTGGGCGAAATCATGGCCGTACAGATCTCGCCCAGCATCCTCGCCGCCGACTTCGCTCGGCTCGCCGACGAGGCCGCCGCCGTGCCCAACGCCGACTGGCTGCACGTCGACGTCATGGACTACCACTTCGTCCCCAACCTGACCCTCGGGCTGCCCGTCGTCGAGGCGCTGCGCAAGGCGACCGCGACGCCGCTCGACTGCCACCTGATGATCGCCGACCCCGACCGCTGGGCGCCCCAATACGCCGAGGCGGGCGCGGGCAGCGTCACCATCCACGCCGAGGCCGCCAAGGCACCCGTCCGCACGCTGCGCGAGATCCGCGCGCAGGGGGCGCGGGCGGGGCTCGCGCTCAACCCGGCCACGGCGGTCGAACCGTACGAGGACCTGCTGCCCGAGCTCGACATGCTGCTGCTGATGACCGTGGAGCCGGGGTTCGGCGGGCAGAAGTTCCTCGACATGGTGCTGCCGAAGGTCCGGCGGACGCGGGAGCTGGTGCGGCGGCACGGCGGCCGGATCTGGGTGCAGGTCGACGGCGGCGTGGACGCCGAGACGATCGGGCGTTGCGCGGAGGCGGGGGCGGACGTGTTCGTGGCGGGCAGCGCCGTCTACGGCGCCTCCGACCCGGGCGCGGCCATCGACGAGCTGCGCGCGGCAGCCACCCGCGCCCAAGCCTGAGCACCCGCGCCCAGGGCTGAGCGCCCGCCCCCACGGGGCAGCCGCCCCCAGCGCTAAGCGCCCGCGCCCACGGGCACCCGCGCCCAGGGGTGGGCCGGTGAATTGGGGGTTTCCATGCCCGGCCGGGGTTGACCCCCGCCGGGCCCACAATTGACACATGGATGCCACCCAACCTGGGTAATTATCCACTTATGAGTGACCATGGCATCTTCGGCCCCGGCTCGGTCACCTGGCGGGTGATGGGCGAGCCCATCCTGCTCGTCGGCGGCTTCCGCGCCCTGCTGATGCAGGGCCTGCACCCGCGGGCGATGCGCGGCGTGCTGCAGAACTCCGCGCTCATGGATCCGGCCGAGTCCTGGGCGCGCTTCCAGCGCACGACGGAGTTCGTCCGGGTCCGCACGTACGGCACCACGGAGGAGGTCGAGCGGGCGGGCCGCCGGGTACGCAAGATCCACGCGAGCCTCACCGCCCACGACCCCGACACCGGGGTGACCTTCCGCCTCGACGACCCGGACGCCCTGCGCTGGGTGCACGTCGGCGAGGTCGACTCCTACCTGTCGGTCGCCCGGCGGGCCGGCGTACGGCTGAGCGACGCCGAGGCCGACACGTTCGTGGCCGAGTGGCGGCGGGCCGCAGAGGTCGTCGGGCTCAAGGCCGAGGACGTGCCGGGCTCGGTCGCCGAGCTGGAGGACTACATCCGGGCCGAGCGGCCGGGGCTGCGTTTCGTCCCGGAGGCGGCCCATCCGCTGCGCCTGTCGCTCAACGCGCCGCTGCCGCTCCTGCTGACCCCGCTCAAGCCCGCCCTGCCGGCGCTCACGCTGCTGGCGTTCGCCACGCTGCCGCGCTGGGCCCGGCGGCTGTACGGCCTGCCCGCCACCCCCGTCGGCGACCTGTGGGCGACCGCGACCCTGCGTACCCTGCACACCGGGCTCGGGCTGGTGCCCCCGCAGGTCAGGTACGCGCCGGTGGCCCGGCGGGCGCGCCGGATGACGGCCGCCTGAATCCCCCCGCCGGGGGCGGTCGCGCTCGGCGTTTCGGACATGGCACACTGATGGGAGAAAAGAGCTAGCGTGCTCCGGGGTCGGTGAAACTCCGAACCGGCGGTTACAGTCCGCGACCCGGCCGATGCCATCGGCCGGTTGACCCGGTGAAATTCCGGGACCGACGGTTAAAGTCCGGATGGGAGGCAGCACGCGAGGTGTCCGGCATACCGCCGGACGCCTGCTGTGGTGCATGTCGTGCACCATCGAGTCCCCCGGGGCCCGCCGTGGCTTGAAGCTACTGGCGAGTAGGAGACCCCGGGTGGAGCTACCCGAGCAGGACGCCGCGCACATGGCGCGCGCCGTCGCGCTGGCCGCGCGCGGCCACGGGGCCACCAGCCCCAACCCGGTCGTGGGCTGCGTCGTGCTGGACGCGGGCGGCGCGGTCGCCGGGGAGGGCTTCCACGCGTACGCGGGCGGGCCGCACGCCGAGATCGGCGCGCTGGCCGAGGCGGGGGAGCGGGCCCGGGGCGGCACGGCGTACGTGACGCTGGAGCCCTGCGACCACACCGGGCGGACGGGGCCGTGCAGCCGGGCGCTGCTCGACGCCGGGATCGCGCGGGTCGTGGTCGCGGTGGCCGACCCCAACCCCAAGGCGGCGGGCGGCGCGGCGCGGCTGCGGGCCGCAGGGGTCGAGGTGACCACGGGCGTGCTGGCGGCCGAGGCCGGGCGCGTCAACGAGGAGTGGCTCACCTACGCGCGGCTCGGCCGGTCCCACGTGACCTGGAAGTTCGCCGCCACGCTCGACGGCCGCTCGGCCGCCGCGGACGGCAGCAGCCAGTGGATCACCTCGCCGGAGGCGCGGGCCGACGTGCACCGGATGCGGGCCGCCGCCGACGCGATCGTCGCGGGCGTCGGCACCGTGCTCGCCGACGACCCCCGGCTCACCGCCCGCCCGGACGGCCCGTCCGCCGGGCGCAGGCCGCCGCTGCGGGTCGTGGTCGACACCGAGGCCCGTACGCCCCCGGACGCCCGCGTGTTCGACGACCTGGCTCCCACGCTCCTCGCCGTGGCCGACGACGCGGACACCGGCCGCCTCAAGGCCGACATCCTGCGCCTGCCCCGCCACGGGAGCGGCCTCGACCTGCGCGCCCTGCTGACCGAGCTGGCCGCCCGCGAGGTCGTCGGCGCCTTCCTTGAAGGCGGGCCGGCGCTCGCCGGATCGTTCCTGCGTGAGGGGCTGACCGACCGGGTGGTGGCGTACGTCGCCCCGGCGCTGCTCGGCTCCGGCCGCGCCGCGCTCGGCCCGGCCGGGGTGGGCACGATCGGCGCCGTCCACCGCCTGACCTTCGACGAGATTTCCCCCATCGGGCCCGATGTTCGCCTGATCGCCCGGCCCGTCGCGCAACCCAGCAGGGAGCAGTGATCGATGTTCACCGGAATCATTGAGGAAAAGGGCGAGGTCGTCGCCATCGAGCACGCCGGCGGCGGCGCCCGGCTGTCCGTACGCGGCCCGCTGGTCACCTCCGACGCCCGCCACGGCGACTCCATCGCCGTCAACGGCGTGTGCCTGACGGTGGTCGAGGCCGCGGACGGCGTCTTCACCGTGGACGTGATGCGGGAGTCCCTCGACCGCACCTCGCTCGGCGCGCTGTCCCCGGGGTCCGCGGTCAACCTGGAGCGGGCCGTACGCGCCGACCAGCGCCTCGGCGGCCACATCGTGCAGGGCCACGTGGACGGCACCGCCGTGCTGCTCTCCCGCGCCCCCGGCGAGAGCTGGGACGACCTGCGCTTCTCCCTCCCGGAGTCCCTGAGCCGGTACGTCGCCGAGAAGGGCTCCATCGCGATCGACGGAATCAGCCTGACGGTCACCACGGTTGACGACGAAGGCTTCGGCGTGAGCCTCATCCCGACCACGCTGCGGCTCACCACCATGGGCGAACGCCAGGTGGGCGACCTGGTGAACATCGAGGTCGACGTGATCGCGAAGTATGTGGAAAGGCTGGTGGTCAGGCAGTGAACTGGGCGGACGCCGGATTCACGGTATTCGGCACACACGTGCTCTGGACGGACCTGATCGGCAACATCGCCGCGCTGTCCACGGTGCTGCTGGCCATGCGCAAGTCGATGTGGACGTGGCCGGTGCAGTTCGCCGGCTCGGTGCTGCTGTTCATCGCCTCGATCAACGCGCACATCACCGGCAACGCGCTGAAGCAGGCCATGTTCGGGATCCTGGCGCTGTACGGCTGGTGGGCGTGGCGGCGCGGCACCCAGGGCGGCAAGCAGCTCGCGATCCGGCCGGCCGACTGGTGGGAGCGGCTGCTGCTGATCGCCGCGCTGGTGGCGGGGACCCTGCTGGTCGGGCTGCTGTTCTGGGTGACGAAGCTGTCGTGGGGCGCGCAGGTGCCGCTGCCGAAGGGCGCGTTCCTGGTGGCCGCCGACGCCTACATCTTCGTCGGCAGCGCGATCGCCACCTGGGCGCAGGGGCGGGCGCTGGTCGACTTCTGGATGGTGTGGGTGGCCGTGGACCTCGTCGGGGTGCCGCTGGCCTTCAGCTCCGGGCTGGTCGTCTCCGGATGGGTGTACGGGGTGTTCTTCGTGCTGGTCGTCGTCGGGTTCGTCAAGTGGCTGCGCGAGTACCGCGCGGGGACGGCGGCCGCGCCGCAGGTGGCGGTGGCCCAGTGAGCGAGGAGAAGAAGATCGAGCTCGACCCGATCGAACGCGCCATCGAGGACATCCGCAACGGCAGGCCGGTCGTGGTCGTGGACGACGAGAACCGGGAGAACGAGGGCGACCTCATCTTCGCCGCGGTCAAGGCGACGCCCGAGCTGTGCACGTTCATGATCCGGCACACCAGCGGCATGATCTGCGTGGCCATGGAGGGCAGGGAGCTCGACCGGCTCGGGCTGCCGCTCATGGTGTTCCACAACAAGGAGCGCATGCGCACGGCGTACACGATCACCGTGGACGCCCGCGACGGCGTCACCACCGGCATCTCCGCGGCCGACCGGGCGCGGACCATCCGCACGCTCGCCGACTCCGCGACCGAGCCCAACGAGCTGGTCCGCCCCGGGCACGTCTTCCCGCTGCGCTACCACGAGGGCGGCGTGCTGGCCCGGCGCGGCCACACCGAGGCCGCCGTGGACCTGGCCAGGCTGGCCGGCCTGTCCGGGGCCGGGGCGCTGGCCGAGATCGTCAACGACGACGGCAGCATGGCCCGCCTGCCCGAGCTGCGGCGCTTCGCCGACCAGCACGGCCTCGCGCTGGTCTCCATCGAACAGCTCGTGGACCACCGGCGGCGGGTCGAGAGCATGGTCACCCGGGTCGCCGAGACCCGCCTGCCGAACGTCTACGGCATGTGGCGCGGCTACGGCTACGCCAGCGCCCTCGACGGCGGCGAGCACATGGCGCTGGTCTACGGCGAGCTGGGCGACGGCGAGAACGTCCTGGTCCGCGCCCACTCCGAGTGCCTGACCGGCGACGTGTTCGGCTCGCTGCGCTGCGACTGCGGCGTGCAGCTCGACAACGCGATGTCGGCCATCGCGCAGGAGGGCCGCGGCGTGGTCGTCTACCTGCGCGGGCACGAGGGCAGGGGGATCGGGCTGCTGGCCAAGCTCAAGGCGTACAGCCTGCAGGACAACGGCTCCGACACCGTGGACGCCAACCTGGAGCTCGGGCTGCCGGTGGACGCGCGGGAGTTCTCCAACGCCGGGCAGATCCTCGCCGACCTCGGCGTGAAGTCGGTGCGGCTGCTCACCAACAACCCGTCCAAGCTCAAGGGCATGGACGGCTACGGCATCAAGGTCCTCGGCCGCGAGCCCATGCCGGTGGCCGTGAACCCCTACAACGAGCGTTACCTGAAGGCCAAGCGCGACCGCCTCGGCCACGACATCTCGGAGGCTTCATGAGCGGGGAAGGACGCCCCCAGGTCGCGGTGCCGGACGCGGCGGGGCTGACGGTGGGGGTGGTGGCCGCCACCTGGCACGCCCAGATCACCGACCAGCTCGTGGCGCGGGCCGTGCGGGCGTGCGACGACAGCGGCGCGCGGGCCACCGTGGTGCGGGTGCCGGGATCCCTGGAGATCCCGGTGGTCGCCCAGGCGCTGGCCCGCCGCTGCGACGCCGTGGTGGCGCTGGGCGCGGTCATCCGCGGCGAGACCGCCCACTTCGACTACGTCTGCGACTCGGTGACCGCCGGTCTGACCCGGGTCTCGCTGGACGAGCGCACCCCGGTCGGCAACGGCGTGCTCACCTGCGAGAGCCTGGACCAGGCGCTCGACCGGTCGGGGCTGCCGGGCAGCAAGGAGGACAAGGGGTACGAGTCCGCCGTCGCCGCCCTGGAGACCGCGCTCCTCCTGCGCGAGCTCGCCTGAGCGTGCTCGCCTGAGCCGGGCTCCCGCTCCGGGGGAGTCGCCGGTCCGACATCGGGCCGAACCGGCGACTCCTCCTGCGGGACCTGGCCTGAGCTGCGGTAGGTTCTCCTCGTGTCCGAGCCCGCCGTCCCGCCGCCGTCCCTGCCCGTCACCTGGCGCCCGCGCGTCCCGCGCATGGTCGCCTACGGCTCCGCCGCGCTGGTCGTGGCGGGCGCGGTGATCATGGCGATCTTCATCTCCGAGCCGTTCAAGCTGCCCGACCGCATCGCGATCGTCGCGTTCGGCGGGGCGGTGGCGTACGTGCTGCACCTGCTGGGCCGGGTCCGGGTGGACGCCGACGAGCACGGCGTCACCCTCGTCAACGCCGTACGCACCCACCGCTACTCCTGGCCGGAGGTCCTGGAGGTGTCGATGACGCCGGGCGAGCCGTGGCCGCGCGTCGACTTCTCCGACGGCAGCACGATCGGCGCGATGGGCATCCAGGGCTCGGAGAAGGACCGCGCCGCGCGGGCCGTCGCCGAGCTCACGGCGCTGATCCACGAGCGCGGGGAGGCGCCGGAGCGGCCCTGACGGTGGGTCGGGCCGGCGCCGCACCTTATGCCGGGGCGAGTGTGGACGTAGCCTGAAGGCGTGCTGCGCCGGACAATCAGGACGATGGACATCCAGTCGCCGGAAAAGCTCATCGAGCTGCTCGACCGGCACGCTTATTTGGCCGACGAAGGACTCGCGACGGCCGCCTTCCTCGCGCTGCGCATGGGACGGCCGCTGTTCCTGGAAGGGGAGGCGGGCGTCGGCAAGACCGAGCTGGCCAAGACCCTGGCCGCGCTGCTCGGCGCGCCGCTCATCCGCCTCCAGTGCTACGAGGGCCTGGACGCCGCCCAGGCGCTCTACGACTGGGACTTCGCCCGCCAGCTCCTGCATCTCAAGGCCGCCGAGGCGGCCGGGGCCACCGACGTGCGCCGCCTGGAGGGCGAGATCTACGACCGGCGCTTCCTCATCGCCCGCCCGCTGCTGAAGGCCGTCGAGACGCAGCCCAGCGTGCTGCTGGTGGACGAGATCGACCGGGCCGACGACGAGTTCGAGGCGTTCCTGCTGGAGGTCCTGTCGGACTTCACGATCTCGATCCCCGAGCTGGGCACGATCAGGGCGAAGACGCCGCCGGTGGTCGTGGTGACCTCCAACCGCACCCGTGAGGTCCACGACGCGCTCAAGCGGCGCTGCCTCTACCACTGGCTGGAGCACCCGGGCTACGACCGCGAGGTGGCGATCCTGCTGCGCCGCCTGCCGCACTGCACCGAGACCCTCGCGCTGCAGGTGGCGCGGGCGGCCGAGCGGCTGCGCCAGGCCGACCTGGTCAAGCCGCCCGGCGTGGCCGAGACGCTGGACTGGACGGAGGCGCTGCTCACGCTGGGCGCGAAGGAGCTGGACCCGGGGCTCGCCGCCGCCACGCTGGGGGCGGCGCTGAAGTACCGGGAGGACGTGGTGAGCGTCCTCGGCAACGGGCTGCTCTCCCATGACTGACCGGGACGCGTCCGGGGACGCCGGCGGGCTGGTCGCCGTCATGACGGGCTTCGCCAGGACGCTGCGGGCGGCCGGGGTGGCCGCCGACCACGACCGCACCCAGAGCCTGCTGGCCGCGCTCGCCCACCTCGACGTGACCGACCGCGCCGCCGTCTACTGGGCCGGGCGGCTCACGCTGTGCGCGTCGCCGGACGACCTGCCCCGCTACGACCGCTGCTTCGCCGCCTACTTCGCCGGGCGGCGCGCGACGCTCGCCCGTACGGCCGTGACGAGCGTCACCCGGCACCTGGCGGCGCGCGAGGACCCGGGCGGCGAGGAGGAGGGCGACGGCGAGGCGACGGCCGCGCCCGCGACCGCGAGCCGCGCCGAGATCCTGCGCCACCGGGACGTGGCCAGGCTCACCGAGGCCGAGCGGGCCGAGGTGCACCGCCTGCTGGCCCTGCTGCGCGACCGGCGGGCCCGGCGGCGCTCGCGCCGCTTCGAGCGGGCCCACCGCGGCGCGCTCGACCGGCGCCGGACGATCAGGGAGGCGCTGCGCAAGGGCGAGGTGGCCGGGCTCCGCCACCGCGCGCACGCCACCCGGCCCCGTACGGTGGTGCTGTTCGTGGACGTCAGCGGCTCCATGGCCCCCTACGCCGAGACGCTGCTGCGCTTCGCCCACGCCCTGGTCAGGAGCGAGCCGCGGGCCACCAGGGTCTACTCCGTCGGCACCCGCCTCACCCCGCTCACCGCCGAGCTGCGCCACCGCGACCCCGGCACCGCGCTGAACGAGGCGTCGAAGGCCATCCCCGACTGGAGCGGCGGCACCCGGCTGGGGGAGGAGCTGCGCGAGTACCTTTCCCGGTTCAGCGCGCGGGGCGCGATCGTGGTGATCGCCTCCGACGGCTGGGAGCGCGGCGATCCCGGTCTGCTCGCCGCCCAGATGGCCAGGCTCTCGCGGCAGGCGTACCGCATCATATGGGTCAACCCGCACAAGGGGTACGAGGACTATCAGCCCCTCACGGGGGGCATGCGGGCCGCACTGCCGTACATCGACGACCTGGTGGCCGGGCACAGCCTGGCCGCCTACGAGCAACTCAGCGAAAGGCTCGCCCATGCGTGACGTGCTGCCGGAGATCATGCGCTGGTACCGGTCGGGGCTCAGGTTCGGGCTCGCGACCGTGGTCAGCACGTTCAGCAGCGCGCCGCGCCCGCCCGGCGCGGCGATGGCGGTGCGCGGCGACGAGGTCGTGGGCAGCGTGTCCGGTGGCTGCGTCGAGGGCGCGGTGTTCGAGCTGGCCGCCGCCGTCGACACGCCGGTGCTCCAGCGCTACGGCGTCAGCGACGACGACGCCTTCGCCGTCGGCCTGACCTGCGGCGGCATCATCGACATCCTCGTCGAGCCCATCTCGCCCGAGACCTTCCCCGAGCTCGGCGAGGTGGCCGCGTCGATCGAGGCGCGCGAGCCGGTCGCCGTCGCCACCGTCGTCTCGGGCCCCGGCCGGATCGGGGCGCGCCGGATCGTCTGGCCGGACCGCGCCTCGGGCACGCTCGGGGTGCGCCGGCTCGACGAGGCCGTGGACGACGACGCGCGCGGCATGCTCGCCCAGGGCGCGACCGGCATCCGCCGCTACGGCGGCGAGGGGGAGCGGCGGCTGGACGACCTCGCGGTGTTCGTGCACGCGTTCGCGCCGCCGCCGCGCATGCTGGTGTTCGGGGCGATCGACTTCGCGGCGGCGGTGGCGCGGGTCGGCAAGTTCCTCGGCTACCACGTCACGGTGTGCGACGCCCGGCCGGTCTTCGCCACACCGAAGCGTTTCCCCGACGCCGACGAGGTCGTGGTCAAGTGGCCGCACGACTACCTCGCCACGGTGGAGGTGGACGAGCGCACGGTGATCTGCGTGCTCACCCACGACCCGAAGTTCGACGTCCCGCTGCTGGAGGTGGCGCTGCGCACCGGCGCCGGGTACGTCGGGGCCATGGGCTCGCGGCGTACCCACGAGGACCGCCTGGCCCGGCTGCGCGAGGCCGGGCTCGGCGAGGAGGAGCTGTCCCGGCTGCGCTCGCCCATCGGCCTGGACCTCGGCGCGCGCACCCCCGAGGAGACCGCCGTGTCGATCGCCGCCGAGCTGATCCAGCTCCGCTGGGGCGGCACCGGCCGCCCGCTGTCCACCACCCACGGCCGCATCCACCACGAGTCGCCGTGATCGCGGGACTGCTGCTCGCGGCCGGGCGCGGCGAACGGCTCGGCACCCCGAAGGCGCTCGTCGAGTACGCCGGCGAACGCCTGCTCGACCGGGGCGTGCGGCTGCTGGCGGAGGGCGGCTGCCGCCCGGTCGTGGTGGTGCTGGGCGCGGCCGACGCGGACGTGCGCGGGGCGGTCGTGGTGCGCAACCCCGGCTGGGCCTCCGGCATGGGCTCGTCGCTGCGGGCCGGCCTGGCCGCGCTGCCCGAGGAGGCGGAGGCCGTGGTGATCGCCCTGGTGGACCAGCCGCTGATCCGGCCGGGCGCGGTGCGCGCGCTGATCGAGGCGCGCGCCGGGCTGGCCGTCGCGACGTACGGGGGCCGGCGCAGGAACCCGGTGCTCATCGCCCGCGAGCACTTCGCCGGGGTGGCCGAGCGCGCGGTGGGGGACGTCGGGGCCCGCGCGTTCATCCAGGCCCATCCCGAACTGGTGACCGAGGTGCCGTGCGACGGTCACGGCGACCCCGCCGACATCGACACGCCGCAGGACCTCGCCGCCCTGCGAAGCCAGGGCTAGAAGCGGAACGAGGCGATCGCCGCGCGGTGGTCGCTGCCGGTCGCCGGGGCCACCCCCGCCTTGGTGGCCTCCATCCCCTTGAACAGAATGTGGTCGGGCCGGGTGACCGGGAACCCGGCCGGCCAGGTGAAGCCGAACCCGTCGCCCGCCACGCTCTGCGCGTCGGTGAGCGGCGGGGTGAGGCCGCGCAGGTTGCGGTCGGTGGTGGCGGTGTTGAGGTCGCCGAGCAGCAGGATGCGCCTGCTCGGGTCGGCGTCGACCAGGGCGCGGGCGCGGGCCAGCGAGGCGTCGCGCGAGGCGGTGTGGCCGGGGCGGGCCGAGGCGAGGTGCATGACGTAGACGGTGACCTTGCCCTTGGGGGTGTCGGCGACGGCGCGCAGGGCGCGCGGCCAGCCCAGGCCGACGTCGAGCGGCTCGGTGCGGGTGAGCGGGTAGCGGCTCCACAGGCCGACGGTGCTGACCGGGTAGTGGTACTTGAACATCTTGTTGAGCTGCTTGGCGGCCGGGCCGCCGGGCGTCAGCTCCTGGGCGGCCAGCAGGTCGAGGTCCTTGGCGATGGCGCGTACGGCCTCGCCGGAGGCGTCGTTGCGCACCCCGACGTTGACCGTGCCCACGGATAGGTCGCTGGCCCCGCCGGGCGGCGTGCGCAGCAGCGTCGAGCCGAACATCGCCGCCCACACCACCCCCGGCACCAGCGCGGCCGCGGCGGCCACGGTGGAACGCGCCAGCGCGGCGGCGAGCAGCAGCACCGGCACGGCCAGCCCGATCCAGGGCAGCAGGCTCTCCAGGACAGGGGTGAACCCGCCGAGCGAGGGGATCAGCCGATGACCTGCCAGAGCCGCCGCCACGACCGCCGACAGCACCACGACAACGCGACTCAGCACCCGTCCCAGGCTAGCCGCTCCCCGTCCGAGAGCCGACGCGATAGCCTGTTCGCGTCGAAACGGAACATCATTCGGTTCTAGGGGAGCCCGGCATGCGCATCGGTATGGCAATCAACTACTCGGGCGGCTTCAAGGAGACCGTCGCCGAGCTGGCGGACTACGAGAAGGCCGGACTGGACATCGTGTTCGTGGCCGAGGCATACAGCTTCGACGCGGTCAGCCAGATGGGCTACATCGCGGCGAAGACCGAGCGGCTGCAGATCGCCTCCGGCATCCTGCCGATCTACTCGCGCACGCCGACGCTCCTGGCCATGACCGCCGCCGGGCTCGACTTCGTCTCCGACGGGCGTTTCACGCTCGGCATCGGCGCGTCGGGGCCGCAGGTGATCGAGGGCTTCCACGGGGTGCCGTACACCGCGCCGCTGGCGCGTACGCGGGAGGTCATCGAGATCTGCCGCCAGGTGTGGCGGCGCGAGCGCGTGGAGCACCAGGGCCGCCACTACCAGGTGCCGCTCCCGCCCGGCCAGGGCACCGGCCTCGGCAAGGCCCTGAAGATCATCAACCACCCGGTGCGCCCCCGCATCCCGATCGTGGTCGCCGCCATCGGGCCCAAGAACGTCGAGCTGGCCGCCGAGCTGGCCGAGGGCTGGGAGCCGATCTTCTACGTGCCGGAGAAGGCCGGCGACGTGTGGGGCGAGGCCCTGGCCGCGGGCAAGGCCGCGCGCGACCCCGAGCTGGGTGAGCTGGACGTGATCGCGCAGGCGTCCCTCGCGATCGGCGACGACGTGTCGGGGCTGCTGGAGTTCGGGCGGCCGATGGCGGCCCTCTACATCGGCGGCATGGGCGCCAAGGGCAAGAACTTCTACAACGACCTCGCCAGGCGCTACGGCTACGAGAAGGAGGCCGAGGAGATCCAGGACCTCTACCTCGCGGGCAAGAAGGACGAGGCCGCCGCCAAGGTGCCCACCGAGCTGCTGGAGAAGCAGTCGCTGATCGGCAGCGAGGGGTTCGTGCGCGACCGGGTGCAGGCGTTCAAGGAGTCGGGGGTCACCACGCTCAACGTGGCGCCGCTCGGGCGTACGCACGAGGAGCGGGTCCGGCTCATCGAGCAGATCAAGGAGATCGCCGGCTGACCGGCCGAGTGGGGTGAATCACCCTTCCCGCGAGGAATGCTCCGGATCTTTCCGGTGTTGCCAGCCTCCGTGAGGTTCTCCCTGGTGCTCGTGCTGCTCGTCGGGCGGCTGCACGTCGACCTGTGCCGGTTGCACACGTCGCTGTGTCGCTGACCGTACGACGTCGCGACCATCCACAACCTCACAAGTCCGGAGCTTTCCTCCCGTGAAGAGATTCTCCTTCTCGCTCCAGCTCCTCACCGGCCTCGCCGCCGGCGTCGCGCTGGGCTTCGCCGCCAGGATCTGGGACGTGACCTGGCTGGCCGAGACCCTGAACAGGGTCGGCCAGATCTTCGTCCAGCTGCTCAAGCTCGCCGTGCCGCCGCTGGTCTTCACCGCCGTGCTGGTCAGCGTCGCCAACCTGCGCAACGTCAACGGCGCGGCCAGGCTCGCCGTCAAGACCCTGATGTGGTTCCTGATCACCGCCGCGGTGTCGGTGGCCCTCGCCATCGGGCTCGGCCTGCTCATCGACCCCGGCCGCGGCGTCACCCTCGACACCGGCGCCGCCAGGGCCCCCGAGCACGCCGGCACCTGGCTCGACTTCGTCACCGGCATCCTGCCCACGAACGTCGTCACCGCCTTCACCGAGGTCAACGTCCTGCAGATCGTCTTCCTCGGCGCCGTGCTCGGCGCGGCCGCCCTGGCCGCCGGGGAGAAGGCCGAGCCGGCGCTCGCGCTCGCCCGGTCGGTGCTGGAGCTGGTCCAGAAGGCGCTGTGGTGGGTCATCAGGCTCGCGCCGATCGGCACGGCCGGCCTCATCGGCAAGGCCGTGTCCACGTACGGGTGGGACCTGCTCGCGCCGCTCGCCAAGTTCAGCGCCGGGGTCTACGCCGGCTGCCTCCTGGTGCTGCTGGCCGTCTACCCGGTGCTGCTGGCGGTCTGGGGCAAGGTCAGCCCCGTGCGCTTCTTCCGCAATGCCTGGCCCGCGATCGAGCTGGCGTTCGTCTCGCGCTCGTCGGTCGGCACGCTGCCGCTGACGCAGCGCGTCACGGTCGAGCGCAACGGCGTGGACCCCGACTACGCCTCCTTCGCGGTGCCGTTCGGCGCCACCACCAAGATGGACGGCTGCGCCTCGGTCTACCCGGCGCTCGCCGCGATCTTCGTGGCGCAGGTCTTCGGCGTGCCGCTCGGGCTCGGCGACTACCTGCTGATCGCGTTCGTCTCGGTCGTCGGCTCGGCCGCCACCGCCGGGCTCACCGGCGCGACCGTCATGCTGACGCTCATGCTCAGCACCCTGGGGCTGCCGCTGGAGGGCGTCGGCCTGCTGCTGGCCATCGACCCGATCCTCGACATGATGCGCACCGCCACCAACGTCGCCGGCCAGATGGTGGTGCCGGTGCTGGTGGCCCGCTCGGAGGGCCGACTCGACACGGCGGTCTTCGACGCCCCGCCGCAGCCGCTCGACGACACCGCAGGGCGCACCCGCGTTCCGCAGCCCGCCGCCGCCTGATCACGGGCCCTTTCCGGCCGGTGCCCCGTACCGGGTTCGGGGGCGCGCGGAGCCGTAGGGCCCTATGGTGGGTCGAAATCGATGATGTTCGAGTGTTTGGCGGGGATATGTCCGACGCGACGACGCCGGCGTTGATAGCCGACCGGTACCGGCTGGAGGAGCGCATCGGCGCCGGGCCGGTGGGCGAGGTGTGGCGGGGGTACGACACCCGCGCCGACTGGGTCGTGGCCGTGAAGCTGTTGCGGGGCGCCGGCACCCCCGAACTGCTCAGGCAGCACGCCCAGGCCGTGGCCAAGGTCATCCATCCGAACGTGGCCATGGTGCTGGACGTCGGCGAGCACGACGGGGCGCCGTTCCTGGTGATGGAGCACCTCACGGGGCCGAGCCTCGGCGAGGAGCGGCAGGCCGCGGGCGGCGCCCTGGGCGTGGTGGAGACGTGCGACCTGGTGGCGCAGGCGGCGGCCGGGCTGGACGCCGCGCACCGGGCCGGGGTGGTGCACGGGGAGATCGACCCGGACAGCTTCCGGCGGGCCGGCAGCGGCGTGCTCAAGGTCGTCGGGTTCGGGCTCGGCGGCGCGGCCACCCCCGGCGGCGACCCTCGCTACCTGGCCCCGGAGCGGGCCGCGGGGGCCGAGGCGCGGCCCGCCGGCGACGTGTACGCCCTCGGCTGCGTCTGCTACGAGCTGCTGTGCGGACGCCACCCCTTCGAGGCCGCAGGGACGGAGGACGTCTCCGCCACCGGCGCCGCCGGCGGGGGGCCGGTGCCGCCCGGCGCGCTCAGGCCCGGGGTGCCCGCCGAGCTGGACCGCCTGGTGCTCGCCATGATCGCGGAGGATCCCGCGCGCCGCCCGGCCGGCGGCGAGACCGTCCGCCGCGCGCTGGTGAACATAGCCCACCCCCGCGCCAACCCCGACGCCCCCGCGGCTCCGGCCGGCATGCCCGTGACCGGCGCCATGCTGCGCGAGGGCGTACCCGGCGCCTCCCGGGGCGCCTCACCGGCGCCCCGCGCCGGGGACACCGCCGTCTACCAGGCCGGCGACCTCGCGATGGAGGGCCCGCGGCAGCCGGCGCGCGGCGGGCGCAGGCTCGCCGTCCAGCTCGGCGCCGCCGTGGCCGCCATCGTCGCGGTGACCGTCGGCATGGTCCTCTGGGCGAACGCGGGCGACGACCCCGCGGATCGTGACCCCGTCGCGGTGGCCACTCCCAGCGAGGCGCCCACCACGGCCGCCGTGCCGGGACAGACGCCCACCACGACGTCCGACTGGCCCACCGGCGAGCCCTCCAGTCCGCCGGCCCAGGCGTCCCCGGGCAACGTGATCACCTTCGGGCCGGACAGCGAGCTGCCCAGCGCGCTGCGCGAGACGCCCCCCGTCCGCGGCACCCTCCGCCCGGGCCAGGAGCCGCCCGGCGGCTTCGGCCGGTGGCTGGCCGCGTTCGACCAGGCCGTGACGCACCAGGTCGGCACCAACGGCATCAACCCGCACGTCGCGGAGAAGGCCCACGACAAACTGCGCAAGGCGGCGGGCAAGTACGCCGCGGGCCACCGCGACGGCGCGCTCAAGGAGGTCTCCCGGGTCTACCGCGACCTCCAGCGCGCCCAGCAGAAGGGCGACATGGAGCCGACCGGCCCGCTCGCGGAGTTCATCCGGGAATGGGCCGTCCCGGACCGCTGACCCGCCGCGCGCCGCGAGGGCCCGGGAGTGGCCGTAGATTGACGGGATGACCTTCGACCACGCGGCGCGCCTGGCGCGGCTCGCCGCGCTGCTGCCCGCCCGCGAGGTGCCCGCGCTCCTCGTCACCTCCGCGGTCAACGTCCGCTACCTGACGGGCCTGGCCAGCTCGAACGCGGCCGTCCTGGTCCGGGCCGACGGCTCGGCGCTGCTCGCCACCGACAACCGCTACATCGGCAAGGCCCGCACCCTCGGCGTCCCGGTCGTCGAGGCGTCCGACGTCGCGGCCCGGCTGGCCGAGCCGGGCGCGGGCATCGAGGCGGCGAGCATGACCGTGGCCACCTACCGCCGGCTGGGCGCGGGGCTGGTGCCGCTCGGCCCGGTGGTGGAGGAGCTGCGCGCGGTCAAGGACGACGACGAGCTGGAGCTGCTGCGCACCGCCTGCGCGATCACCGACCAGGCGTTCGCCGACGTGTCGGCCCGCGTCGTGCCCGGCATGACCGAGCGCGAGCTCGCCCGGCTGCTGGAGAACCGCATGACGGAGCTGGGCGCCGACAAGCCCGCGTTCGACTCGATCGTGGCCGCGGGCGAGAACGGCGCGATCCCGCACCACGCCCCCACCGACAGGGAGCTGCGCGCCGGCGACCTGGTGACGATGGACTTCGGCGCCCGCTACCAGGGCTATCACGCCGACATGACGCGTACGGTCAGCCTCGGCCCGCCCGCCGGCTGGCAGCGCGAGATCTACGACCTGGTGGCCGCCGCCCAGCGGGCGGGCCGGCACGCGCTCGCGCCCGGCGCGTCGGCCGGCGACGTGGACCGCGCGGCCCGCTCGATCGTGGCGGAGGCGGGCCACGGCGAGCACTTCAGGCACGGACTCGGGCACGGCGTCGGCCTGGAGATCCACGAGGAGCCGTTCCTGGGCCCCTCGCGTACCGGTAGACTAGAGGATCGAGTTCCGATCACTGTCGAGCCCGGGGTCTACCTCCCCGGCCGAGGCGGCGTCCGGATCGAGGACACCCTCGTGACCCGTGCGGGCGGGCCGGAGCTTTTCACCAAGACATCCAAGGAGCTGCTCATCCTTTAGAGCGGCCGCACGCGGGAGTAGAACGAGTGGCGACGACCAACGACCTCAAGAACGGCATCGTGCTGAAGCTCGAGGGCGGTGAGCTCTGGAGCGTTGTCGAGTTCCAGCACGTCAAGCCGGGCAAGGGCGGCGCGTTCGTGCGCACCAAGCTCAAGAACGTCCTCTCCGGCAAGGTCGTCGACAAGACCTTCAACGCCGGCGTGAAGGTCGACGTGGCCAACGTCGACAAGCGCGAGATGCAATATTCCTACCGCGACGGCGACGACTTCGTCTTCATGGACACCGAGACCTACGACATGGTCAACGTGCCCGCCGGCACGGTCGGCACCGCCGCCAACTACATGCTGGAGAACACCACGGCCACGGTCGCCTTCAACGAGGGCGCCGCCCTCTACGTCGACCTGCCCGCCGCGGCCGAGCTCACCATCGCCAGCACCGAGCCGGGCCTGCAGGGCGACCGCTCCACCGGCGGCACCAAGCCCGCCACGCTGGAGACCGGCGCGGAGATCAAGGTCCCGCTGTTCATCACGACGGGCGAGAAGGTGAAGGTCGACACCCGCACCGGCGAGTACCTCGGCCGGGCCTGAGGTGTCCGCACGCGGCAAGGCGCGCAGGCGTGCGCTCGACATCCTCTTCGAGTCCGAACTACGCGACGAGGACCCACTGAAGATCCTCGCCGAGCGCGTGGAGCGCAAGGAGCCCCCGGTCAACGAATACACCTCGGCCATCGTCGAGGGCGTGGCGCGGCACCGCCCGCGCATCGACGAGCTCATCACCACCTACGCCGAGGGCTGGACCCTCGACCGCATGCCCGCGGTCGACCGCAACCTGCTGCGCGGCGGCACCTACGAGCTGCTGTGGATGCCCGACGTCCCCGAGGGCGTGGTGATCAGCGAGTGGGTGCACCTGGCGGGCGAGCTGTCCACCGACGAGTCCCCTCAGTTCGTCAACGGGCTGCTGGCCAGATTCAAGCAACTCAAGCCAAGCCTCACCCTTTAGAGACCCGTCGAAACCGGTCGTTTCGGGGTAGCCTCCAAGCACAGCGACCGCTCGGCCGTGGGGGCGCGGGCGGCGTGATCGCCCACGGAGAAGTGGCGCGTCACCAGCCGCGACGCGCCCCTTCTGCGTTTTCCGCCCATCTCGGGCCTGTTTTCCGGCCTTCGCGCCGCCTTCCTCGCGCCGCCGTCCCCGTGCGGGGCAGCGGGCGATGCCCCGCACGGCGTAGGCTGGGGCGCGTCCGCGAAGGAGCCCGCCGCGAAGCAGCAGCTCGCGGGGCGAGAGGGAGGCGAGCCCAACGGTGCGTGCTGAAAGCGTCACGAGGACCCCGGCGGTGCGCACCGCCGTCGTCTGGGACGCGCTGCGGTCGGTCCTGGCCGAGCGGAGCGAGGCCACCGGCCGCGAGGCGCTCGACATCGTCGACGCCGGCGGGGGCACCGGCGGCTTCGCCGTGCCGCTCGCCGCGCTGGGCCACTCCGTGACCGTCGTCGACCCGAGCCCCGACTCGCTGGCCGCGCTGGAGCGCCGGGCCAAGGAGAAGGGCGTGGGCGTGCGTTCGCTGCAGGGCGACGCCGACGCCCTGGGCGAGCTGCTCCAGCGTGACAGCGCCGATCTGGTCCTCTGCCACAGCGTCCTGGAGTACGTCGAGGACCCCGTCAGCGCGCTGTCCGCCGTCGCGGGCGTGCTGCGTCAGGGCGGCGCGGTCAGCGTGCTGGCCGCCAACCCGGTCGCCACCGCGATCCACCGCGCTCTCGCCGGGCAGTTCGACGAGGCGCGGGCGGTGCTCGGCGACCCCCGGGGAAGCTGGGGCGAGCGCGACCCCACGCCCCGCCGCTTCACCGCGGAGGCGCTGGCCGGGCTGCTGGAGGCCGCCGGGTTCTCGGCCGGTCCGGTCCACGGCGTACGCGTCTTCGCCGACCTGGTGCCGAGCCGGCTGGTGGACGGCGAGCCCGGCGCGGCCGAGTCGCTGGCGGCGCTGGAGCAGGCCGCCTCCGCGCATCCCGTGCTGCGTGACATCGCGACCCAGCTCCACGTGCTGGGCCGGCGCGCCTGAACGCCCCTCCGGGCGTCCTCTGGTATCGAATTCGTGTTCGGATAGAATCGACGCGTGTCCCGTAAGCAGATCACCGGCATCGGCCCCGCTCCGCGCACCGGGGCCGATGACAGCGGCTGCCCGATACTCCACGTCGACATGGACGCCTTCTTCGCCAGCGTCGAGCTGCTCGAACGCCCCGAGCTGCGCGGCCGGCCGGTCATCGTGGGCTCGCCCGCCGGGCGCGGCGTCGTGCTGAGCGCCACCTACGAGGCCCGCGCCCACGGCGTGCACTCCGCGATGCCGATGAGCCGGGCCCGCAGGCTCTGCCCGCAGGCCGTGATCATCCCGCCAGGACACGGCAAATACTCCGAGGTCTCCAAGGGCGTCATGGAGATCTTCCACGCGATCACCCCGCTGGTCGAGCCGATCGCCTCCGACGAGGCGTTCCTCGACGTCGGCGGCGCCCGGCGGCGGCTCGGCCCGCCCGCCGCCATCGCCGCGATGATCAAGGAGCAGGTTCTCGACCGCTACGGCATCACGTGCTCGGTGGGCGTGGCCGCCAGCAAATTCGTGGCCAAGCTGGCCTCCAAACAGTGCAAGCCGGACGGCCTGCTGGTGGTCCCGGCCGACGAGGTGGTCGCCTTCCTGCACCCGCTGCCCGTGTCGGCCCTCTGGGGCGTCGGTGAGCGCACCGAGCAGTCCCTGGTCCGCCTCGGCATCCGCACCGTCGGAGACCTCGCGAGGGTGCCGCCGGGCACGCTCCAGCGCGAGCTGGGCCAGGCGGTGGGCGGCCATCTGGCGGCGCTGGCCTGGGGGCGCGACGAGCGTCAGGTGACCGCGCACGTGCCCGACAAGAGCATCGGCAACGAGGAGACCTTCGCCGCCGACGTCGACGACCCCGGCGTCATCAGGCGCGAGCTGCTGCGGCTGTCGGAGCGGGTCGCCGCGAGGATGCGTAAGGGCGGCCACGTGGGAAGAACTGTAAGTGTGAAGCTTCGCCGAGCCGATTTCACGACGATCACGCGCTCGCGCACGCTGCGTGAGCCGACCGACGTGGCCCAGGTGATTTACGCCACCGCCTGCGAGCTCTACCAGGCCGCGGGCCTGGAGCGGGTGCGGCTGCGCCTCGTGGGGGTCCGGATGGAGAACCTGCGCCCGGCGGAGGAGGCCACCAGACAGCTCAGTCTCGGCGAGCGCGAGACCGGGTGGCGGGAGGCCGAACAGGCGATGGACAAGGCAATCCGAAGATTCGGTCCCGATGCGGTGGTCCCAGCGTCGCTCGTACGTGGCAAGCTTGATGAAATAGAGACATGACGCCGATGTCCCTACTTCGTGGTGCGCCGGAGTCGCTATTTTGGGGAGAGGGGGGCGAGATGGGCCACAATGGAGCCATGACGTCACCTCCGGTTTGGTCTGCGTTGGACGTTTGCTTTCGCCTACGTCTACAGCCTCGTATTCTGGGGATAACCGACCGCGAGGTTCGGACACCCCGTGTCGTCCGTTGCCGTCTTCCCCGTCCTGGGGCTGTCCTTGGGAGGCGCCGTGCCGCTCTCTGAGCACGAGCAGCGCTTGCTCGACCAGATCGAGCAGGCCCTCTACGCCGAGGACCCGAAGTGGGCCAACACCGTAAGGATCAGTGACCCGCGCCGCCACTACAAGCGTCGCCTCATCAAGGCCACCATCGGCTTTGCCCTCGGCGTCGTCGTCATGATGGTCGGTGTCGTCGTGAGCGGCAACGCTCTGATCCCCCTCGGCGTCGGCGGTTTCGTGGTCATGCTCGCCGCGTGTCTGTGGGGCCTGTCGAGCTGGAAACGCATGAACGGGTTCGGCGACGTCCCGCCGGCCGCCCCAGGGCAGGCCGCGCCGGGCAAGCCCGCCCGCCGGACCAACCGGGGCACCTTCATGGAGCGCATGGAGGAGCGCTGGCGCCGCCGGCACGACGAGCGCTGAGCCCGCCGCCCCGCTGACCCGCGCCCCACGGGGCGCGCCATGACGCAAGAGAGCGTGCGGCCCCTCCCCGACGTGGGGAGGGGCCGCACGCTCTCTCATGTTCCGCCCGGTCAGGAGCCCTTCTCGGCGGCCGTACGGCGCAGCCTGATGGTCTCCAGCAGGTCGAACCCGTCCAGCAGCCGCTCGCCGAAGCCGCGCAGCCGCCGCAGGGTGGACGGTGGCAGCAGCACCGCCAGGATCCGCCGCCGCCGCGGCACCGTGGCCGCGATGGCCTGGCGCACCGTGCGCAACTCCTTGCGCAGCGGCCCGGTGCGGCCCGGGTCACGGGCGAACAGCACCCGCTCGACGGCCGAGGCGATGGCCGTGAGGGCCGCCGCCGCGTCCGCGCCGAACTCGTACTGCTGGACCAGCCGGCGTGCCAGCGCCCGTGGGGTCTCGCTGGCGTGGCGGGCCAGGCCGTAGTCGTACAGGACGTCGTCCAGCTCGGCCCAGGCGGCCGTGACCGAGGGGACACGTTCGGTGGCGGCCGTCCTCGACGTCACCGCCGTCGCCTCGTCCTGCGATCTCGTCGCCTGCCGGTCCAGGGCGCGTACCCGCCGGCTCCTGGTGACCAGCCGCGCGGCGGCGGGGATCAGCAGGACGAGCAGCAGCCCAGCGAGGCCGAGGCCGACCTTGCCGATCACCGGCGCGGACTCCTCCGTGGCCGGCACGCCGCCCGCCAGGAGCTGGCTCTCCCGGTCCACCGCGCGCGGGTTCTGCTGCGAGCCGGGGGCGATCTCGTCGCCGCCCGCCGAGCTCGTCGCGCCGGGCGTCGGCGTCGAGGAGTCGCCGGTGGTCTCCGGCGCGGGCACCGAGTACGCCGGCGCCCGCGCGCTGCCCTGCCCGAGCGAGCCCGAGGGCGTCGGCTCGAACGGCAGCCAGCCCACCCCGTCGAAGTACAGCTCGGGCCACGAGTGGGAGTCGTTGGTCCCCACCTGCCACCGGCCGCCGACGGTGCTCCCGCCGGTGTAGCCGATGGCCACCCGCGACGGGATGCCCATCAGCCGGGCCAGCACCGCCATTGACGCGGCGAACTGCTCGCAGTAGCCCGTCCGGCTGTGCAGCAGGAAGTCGGCGAGCGCCGAGTTGCTGTGCCCCTGCGTACGCAGGTTGTAGGTGAAACCGCCGTCCTCGGTGAACCACTTCTGCAGCTTCACCGCCGCCTCGTACGGCGAGGAGACCTCCCCGACGATGCGCCGCGGCAGCGCCCGGATCTCGGCCGGCAGGTCGTCGGGCAGCGCGAGGAAGCGCGGGTCCACCGCGTCCCGGTCGAACGGCAGCGACTCCAGCAGCTCGCGCGTCGGCTCCGGCTCCGACGTCAGCACCTGGTAGTCCAGCCCCGCCGCCTCGTCCCGGGTGGAGAAGACCATCAGCGTGTCCACGTCGGCCCGCCAGTCGCCGTCCACCTGGATCTCCCTCGGCGGGTACGGCAGCGGCAGGAACATCAGCTCCGCGATCTCGTCGCTGATCTCGATGTCGGTGGTCACGTTCGTGACGTCGGTCCTCCCGGTCAGCCCTGGCGGCTCGGGCAGCGGGCCGTTGTCCGTGCGGTTGGCGACGGCGCCCTTCGGCTTGGTCATGCCGAACTGCTGGCCGTCGAACGTGTCGAGCGTGTAGATCCGCAGGTAGCGCGGCTGGTTGTCGTTGCTGGCGTAGGTGAGGACCACGCGCCGCTCGGGCAGTTCGAGCTGGCCCTTCAGGTTGGCGATCGGGTTGGGGATGCTGATGGAGTTGCCACGCCCGCCCGTCCCGCTGCCGCCCACGCCGAACTGGAAGAACGACACCGGCTCCATCGCCGGCAGCAACGCGGGCACCAGCACGGCCAGCGCGATCGCGGCGAACCCGATCCGCTTGCCCGAAAGCCGCAGCCCGCTCGTGTCGGCCGCCGCCGACGGCCGCGCCGGAGCCGAGGTCCGTCCGGGGACCCGCGGCGCCGGCGTCGCCGCCATGCGGGTCCTGCGCACCAGCACCGCCCGGCCCCAGTGGCCGATCCGCTCCCGCCCGTCCGCGACGAGCAGCCCGACGAAGCCGAACGCGGCGATGATGAACGCCGGCCAGCTGATCGGGTCAGGCAGGATCGTCGCCGGGACCGTCGCGAGCGCCAGCAGCGGCAGCCCCGCCAGGGCGGCCCGGCGCAGCCGCGCCGCGAACAGGTCCACGAGGATCGCGATGAGCGCGACCCCACCGGTGGCCAGCAGCACGATGCCCTCGGTGTTGGGCACCGGGGCGGCGAAGCGCTGGATGTCGGCCCAGCCGACCCCGAGCAGCCGGCCGAGCTCCAGCACCGACGCCTTCGTCGGCACCACCAGCCCCCACGCCTCCTCCGCGGCGAAGGACATCGTCAGGTAGACCCACGTGGCGGCCAGGGCCAGGGCCGGCGCCGCCCACGCGGGCAGCGACAGGCGGCTGCTCACCAGGCCGGCCAGCATCACGGCCAGCACGGCGCCGAGCGACGACCAGAACCACGTCCCGCCCTCGAACAGGGGATACAGCAGGATGGCCGCGGTGAACGTGGCCGCTGCCGAGGCGATGGTCAGTCTCATTTCCTCCCCCTCACGCCGGGCCTCCCGCGGGATTGAGCACGTACCGGCCGCGGTTGGCGGCGTGCTGCCAGACCGACGCGATCGAGGCGCCCGCCGGCAGGTTGACGATGCGCCAGCCGTAGCCTGCGAGCACCGCCTGCACGGCCTGGTGGTCGTCGGCCGAGCCCGGCCCGCCGCCGTCCCAGGTGCCGACGTCGAGCAGCACCGCCACGCCGGTGATGCTGCTGTGCCGCAGCCGGGCCAGCTCCCTCGCCTCCTCCGGCTCCAGCGCGCCGAGCACGGCCACGATCAGGCCGTCGCCGCCGCCCTGGCGCAGCGCGGAGACGCCCATCTCCAGCGAGCGGGCCGGGCTCTGCCTGATCACGGCGAGGGTGTCGAGCAGCGAGTAGCTGAGCCCGCTGTCGGTCAGGTGCTCGGGCCCCTGGTCGGTGACCAGCCGCAGGCCCAGGCCCTCGTGGGCGAGGTGCACGCCGATGGAGGCCGCGGCCGAGACCGCCACCTCGAACGACGAGCGCGGCCCCTCGCCGCGGTGCGCGTGCCGGCGGGTGTCGAGCAGGAGCGCGCCGCGGCTCTGCCACTGCTGCTCCTCCCGCCGTACCATCAGCTCGCCGCGCCGGGCGGTCGAGCGCCAGTGCACCCGGCGCAGGTCGTCGCCCTGGCGGTACTCGCGCGGCGCCACGTCGTCGTCGCCGGCCGCCGCCACGCTGCGGGTACGGCTCTCGCCGCCGCCCGACCACTCGCCCGACAGCCGTACGTGCGGCAGCGCCGCCACGTGCGGGGTCACCACGAGCGTGTCGCTGATGGTGAACGAGCGGGTCAGCTCCACCAGCCCGAACGGGTCGGCGATGCGGATGGACAGGGGCCCGATCGTGTAGCGGCCCCGCAGGTCGGAGCGCACCCGGTAGTCGATCTCCCGCACGCCGCGCGGCTCGACCCGGTCCAGCACGAACCGGGGCCGCACGCCCAGCGCGTACGGGACCGTGTCCTCGATGAGCAGCAGCCCGGTGGGCAGCCGGGTGACGTTCTCCAGCCGCAGGGTCACGGTGGCCTCGCCGCCCACCTCCGCCCTCGGCGGGTCCAGCCGCCGGGCGCAGCTCAGCCGGTAGCGGGTCCGCGCCACCACCATGGCGGCCAGCAGCGGCAGCGCCGTGATCAGCACGCCGATCCTGAACAGGTCGCTCTCGCCGAGGAAGAACGCCATCAGCAGGGCCGCGATCCCCGAGGCGAGGAACGAGCGGCCCCTGCTGGTCAGCGCCCGCAGCCCGGCCCTCATGACGTGCCGCCCGTGCCGTGCGGCCCGGAGGCGTGCGCGCGCCGCCGGTCCATCAACGGCCCCGCGTCTCCGGCACCGGCACGCGCCTGATCAGGTCGGCCACCACCTGCTCGGGCAGCCGGCGCTGGCCCTGGGCCTCGACGCTCGGCAGCAGCCGGTGGGCGAGCACGGGGATCGCGAGGTCCTGAAGGTCGTCGGGGATGACGTAGTCGCGGCCGGCCAGGGCGGCGTGCGCCCTCGCGGCCCGTACGAGCTGCAGCGTGGACCGGGGCGAGGCGCCCAGCCGCAGGTCGGGGGAGTGGCGGGTGGCCACGACCAGGTCGATGGCGTACTTCTTGACCGGCTGGGAGACGTACACGCCGCGCACGGCCTCGATGAGCGCCCGCACCTCCGACGTGGTCGCCACCGGCTCCAGCTTGTCCAGCGGCGAGGCGCCGCCGTGCACGTCGAGCATCTCCAGCTCGGCCGTGGGCTCGGGGTAGCCCATGGCGACCCGCGCGGTGAAGCGGTCGCGCTGGGCCTCGGGGAGGGGATAGGTGCCCTCCATCTCGATCGGGTTCTGGGTGGCGATCACCATGAAGGGCGCGTCGAGCCGGTACGTCTCGCCGTCCACCGTCACCTGGTGCTCCTCCATGCATTCGAGGAGCGCCGACTGCGTCTTGGGGGAGGCGCGGTTGATCTCGTCGCCCACCACGATGTTGGCGAAGACCGGCCCCGGCTTGAACTCGAACTCCCGGGTCTGCTGGTTGTAGGCGCTCACCCCGGTGATGTCGCTGGGCAACAGGTCGGGGGTGAACTGCACGCGGCGTACGGGACAGTCGATGGAACGCGCCAGCGCCTTGGCCAGCATGGTCTTGCCGACGCCGGGGACGTCCTCGATGAGCAGGTGGCCCTCGGAGAGCAGGACGGTGAGGGTGAGGCGGACGGCGTCGCCCTTGCCCTCGATCACCGACTCGATCGCCTCGCGGATCCGGTGGGCCACGGTGACCAGCTCGTCGAGCTGGGGAGGGACGTCATGGGTTACTGCCACCAGGCCTCCATGAGAAGTGCGACGGCTGTCCCGGCGTTGCCTTTGCGGGAGCCATGCCATTCCTTTTCCATTGTGTGTACGACCCTACGACGCTGTGGGTTCTCGAGCGACATTTGTGGATATTCCAGGGAACCTGGGCGATGTTCCCGATTCCGTGCCGCCGGGGTACGCGTCCTGTGACACACTGGCCCGCGCGCCACTCCACCTTCCTCCACGCGGCCGTCCCCCGGCCGTCCCCCGGGCCCTTCCCGAGCCGCCCGAGCCCGCGTTCCCCGGCTCCGCCGAAGTCTCGACACGCCCATGAGAGTTGGTCGCGCCCGCACCCCCCTCCACTCCGCCCCACCCCTCTGACCTGCGGCGACGCAAACGAAACCGATGGTGAAGACGGTTCGAATCAGTTGACGGTGGGGAGAAGTGGAGTATGGTGGTGCGCAGTGGAGGGCACGGTGCGCCAGCGCTGAGCGCTTCGCCAGGCACGGGAGGTGGCGCCGATGTTCCTCGGCACCCATCACCCGCGCCTCGACGACAAGGGACGGCTGTTCCTGCCGGCTAAGTACCGTGAGGAGCTGGCGGAGGGTCTTGTGATCACCAAAGGCCAGGAGCGATGCCTCTACGTTTTTCCCGTGGAGGAGTTCCAGCGCATTACCGAGGCTCTCCGGACCGCCCCGGTCACCGCCAAGGCGGTGCGTGACTACAGCCGCGTCTTCTTCGCCAGCGCGTCCGACGAGACACCGGACAAACAAGGACGCGTCACCATCCCGCAGGGCCTGCGCCACTACGCCGGCCTGGAGCGTGACTGCGTCGTCATCGGAGCCAACACCCGGCTGGAGATCTGGGACTCCCAGGCCTGGGACACCTATCTCAGCGCACAGGAGCAGGCGTTCGCCGATCTGTCGGAGGAGGTGCTGCCAGGGATCTTGTGATGTAGCCACGGTCGATCCGTCGGAGCTGTCGTTCGGCGAGGTCTCCACCCGCAACCACTGCCGGTCAACTGATGCACCTTCCCCGGTGTCAGTGGACGGGCTTCCACGAAGAGGGTGCGGATGGGGACCTGGCCGGGCGGCGCCGGGTGGGGACCCAGAAAGAAACGGATCGATCTGTACGCGTCATCCGCGAGCAAGGACGCGAAAGGGGGGTTGGAGATGCAGGACGACGTCGGCACGGGTGGTCACGTTCCGGTGATGCTCGGGCGCGTACTGGAACTGCTGGGCCCAGCGCTCACCGGCCCCGACCCCGTCGTGGTCGACGCCAATCTCGGCCTCGGCGGTCATTCCGCGGCCCTGCTCGCGGCCCACCCGTCGCTTCACCTGATCGGCATCGACCGCGACCCGTTCGCGATCGAGCACTCCACACGGAGGCTGAGCCCGTACGCGGACCGCATCACGCTGGTCCACGCCTCCTCCGGCGACCTGCGGGAGGTGCTCGAGCAGGTCGGCCGCCCCGTCGTCAACGGGGTGCTGTTCGACCTCGGGGTGTCCTCGCCGCAGCTCGACGAGGCCGGACGCGGGTTCGCCTACTCCTACGACGCGCCGCTCGACATGCGCATGGACACCGAGCAGGAGCTGACGGCCGAGACGGTGGTCAACACCTACTCCGCCGCCGAGCTGACCCGCATTCTGCGCGTCTACGGCGAGGAGAGATTCGCTCCGCGTGTCGCGGCCCTGATCATCAAAGAACGCGCCAAAGAGGCCATAACCTCGACCAAGCGGCTCGCGGACATCGTGCGCGACGCGATCCCCGCCGCTACCCGGCGCACCGGGGGCAACCCCGCCAAAAGGACTTTTCAGGCGCTGCGCATCGAGGTGAACGCGGAACTGTCCGCCCTGGAGGCGGCGCTGCCCGCGGCACTCGACGCGCTCGCCCTGGGTGGTCGAGTCGTCGTGCTCTCATACCACTCACTTGAGGACCGGCTCACCAAGCAGGCCCTCACGGCGCGAACCAGGGACACCAGCCCCCCCGGGCTGCCCGTCCCCCTGGAGGCTCACCAGCCCAGGTTCCGCCTGCTGACGAGGGGAGCGGAGCTCCCGAGCGAAGAAGAAGTCGCCCGCAACCCGCGGGCGACCTCGGCCCGGCTACGGGCGGCAGAGAGGATCCGTGTTGACGACTGAGCAGGAGACCGGCCGGGTCGCGGCCGTGCGCCGCGCGGCGCCCGCCGCAGCGTCCAAGGTGGGTTCCAAGAGCGGTTCCAAGACGGGGGCCAAGACGGTTCCCCGGACCGGCGTGCGCCGGTCCCCGGCCCCGCACCAGTCCAAGCCGCATCCGCCCGAGCCGCAGCAGCCGAAGGCCCGCGCCCGCACCGAGGCACGCCCGGAGCCCCGCACCGAGGCACGAACCGGGACCCGCACCGAGGCGCGTCCCGGCACCCGTACCAGCGCGCGTCCCGAGGCCGCGAGCAGGCCGGCGCGGCCCGCGGCGGCGCGGCGGCCCGCGCGGCGCCAGCGCACGCCGTTCGTGCTGCTCGTCGTCGGGCTGATGTCCGGCGGCCTGGTCAGCCTGCTGCTGCTCAACACCATGCTCGCGCAGGACGCCATCACCGACGCCAAGCTGCGCGAGCAGATCGCGGTCGCGCGTCAGGAGAAGGAGAAGATCGAGCAGGACTACCAGCGCAAGACCCAGCCCGGCGTCATCGCCGAGCTCGCCGAGCAGCAGGGGCAGCACCCCGACTGGGACAACGTCAACAGCTGGAACGGCGACCAGGCACCCCAGGCGGACACGCAGCGGTGAGGGAATCAGGCGGCAGGGGGCAGGGACCCGGCCGCGGCGCCGGCGGCGCCGGCTCTCAAGGAGGGCCCGGCGCCGCTCGTCGTACGCCGGGCGGACCGGGACGGACGGGGCGTCAGGGCGGCTCCGCCCGTTCGGAGGGTTCGGGCCGCCCGGCGTCGCCGGACAACCCGCCCCGGCAGCCGCGCAAGCGACCCGATCCGCTGGACCTGCCGTTCGGGCCCGACGACGACCCCCGCGCCCGCCCGTCCAGGGACGACGACCGCCCCCGTGGCCGCGCCGGCGCCCAGAGCCGCGACACCGGCCCGCGCACCCCGGGCGGCCGGGACGACGACCGCCCCCGCCGCACCTCCGCCGAGCGCGACGACGCGGGCCGGTCCCGCCGTGCGCCCGGGGAGCGGGACGACGAGCGTCTGCGGGGACGCGTCCAGGACCAGGACGACCGGCGCACGCTCCGGGAGGGGCGCCCGGGCGAAACACGAAGCCGAGGACGCCAGGACGACGACGCACGGGCACGTGGCGACCGGGCGGGTGACGGCCGGGCCCGTGGTGGACGGGACGACGACGGGCGGGCACGAGGACGTCAGGACGACGGGCCGGCGCGCCGGGCCCGGCCGGGCGAACGTGACCGCGTCCCGCCGCGCCGTCCCGCCGACGGCCCCAGGGGCCCGCGCGGCGGGGACGTCCCGCCGCCGAGGGGTCCCGGCCGCCGCCCGCCGGCCCCGCCGCGCCCGCCGAAGCCGCCGCTGGTGCTGCGGCTCGGCAGCCCGCGCCGGCGCGTCAACATCGGCCTGATCGGCATGACGTTCGTGCTGTCGATCTTCGCGGGCCGCCTGATCCAGATGCAGGGCCTCGACTCCAAGGTCTACGAGGCCGCCGCCGTCGACCAGCGCCAGCACGTCGAGACGATCCCCGCCAAGCGCGGCTCGATCACCGACGCCAATGGCCACGACCTGGCGGTGACGGTCGAGGCGCGCGAGCTGTCCATCGACCCGTCCAAGATCACCGACGCCGGGGTGCGCGCGAAGATCGCCAAGATCCTCGCCCAGCAGCTCGGCAAGAGCGAGCAGGACATGGCCGCCAAGCTGGCCCGTACCGACACCCGCTATCAGCGCCTGGCGAGCGACGTCGACCCGCTCGTGGCGAGCAGGCTGCTGCAGGCGTCCATCCCGGCGCTGAACGCGAAGAAGACCTACCGCCGCCTCTATCCGGCGGGCGACCTCGCGGGCAGCCTCATCGGCTTCGTCGGCGACGAGGGCAAGGGCCTGATCGGCATCGAGCGCACCAGCAACAAGGTGCTCGCCGGCCGCGACGGCCGGCAGCGCGTGGAGACCGGCCGCGACGGCCAGCGCATCCCGATGACCAGCAGTCAGCGCACGGCCCCGGTCAACGGCCAGGACGTCCGGCTGACCATCGACCGCGACGTCCAGTGGGCCGCCCAGAAGTCGGTCGCCGACCAGGTCAAGAAGTCGGGCGCGGACAGCGGCACGGTCATCGTCATGGACGTGCGCACCGCGCAGATCGTCGCCATGGCCAACGCCCCCGAGCTCGATCTCGGCAACTGGCGCTCGGCCCCGGCCTCCAGCCAGATCAACAAGGCCGCCGCCGACGTCTTCGAGCCGGGCAGCACCAACAAGGTCATCACGGCCGCCGCCGCGCTGGAGGCCGGGATGGTCACCCCGGACACGGTGTTCGAGGTGCCCGACCGGATCAAGTGCTACGACCAGGTGCTGCGCGACGCGCACGCGCACGCGGCCGAGTCGATGACGTTCCGCCAGGCGATGGCCGAGTCGAGCAACGTGGCCACGGTCATGGCCGCGCGCAAGGTCGGCAGCGCCCGGCTGTACGCGATGCTGAAGGCGTTCGGCTTCGGCAGCACGCCGGGCGGCGGGGTGCCGGGCGCCGAGGCGGGCCTGCTGCCCGACTACCGGAAGTGGTCGGGCAGTCAGAGCTGCACCGTAGCCTATGGACAGGGCGTGTCGGTGACCGCGCTGCAGATGGCCAGCGTCTACCAGACCATCGCCAACGGCGGGGTCAAGATCGAGCCGCAGATCGTGGCCGGCGCCACGGACGCCTCCGGCCACTTCGTCCCGGCCGCGCCGGGCAAGCAGACCAGGGTGGTGAGCGAGACCACCGCCAAGGAGATCACGACCATGCTGGAGAGCGCCGTCGGCGAGGAGGGCACCGGCCATCTGGCCGCCATCCCCGGCTACCGGGTGGCGGGCAAGACCGGCACCGCCAACCGCTACGACGCCGGCCTCGGCCGCTACGACGGCTACACTGCGTCGTTCGTCGGGTTCGCGCCGGCCGACGACCCGCGCCTGGTGGTGCTGTCGGTGCTGCAGAACCCGAAGAACGGGCACTTCGGCGGGCAGCTCGCGGCCCCCGTGTTCAAGGATGTGATGACGTTCGCCATCAAGAGCAAGAAGATTCCTCCCACAGGCTCCTCCGCGCCGCCGGTGCGTACGCGCGCCGGAGAGTGACCAGGGAAGGTACGCTCTCGCCGTGCGTCCCCCGTCGTCTATGCGTCCCACGACCAATCCGCCCCGCCCGCTGACCGGGCTCGCGACCATGCTCGACGCCGGCTCCGGCACGTCGAGGTCGCCCCACGCCGCGCTGACCGGCGTCACCATCGACTCCCGCGACGTCCGGCGAGGTGATCTCTACGTCGCCCTGCCCGGCAGCCAGGTGCACGGCGCCACGTTCGCCGCGCAGGCGATGGCCGGTGGCGCGGTGGCGATCCTGACCGATCCCGCCGGGCGCGAGGCCGCCGCGGCCACCGGGCTGCCGGTGCTGATCGTGCCGGACCCGCGCGCGCTGCTCGGGCAGATCTCCTCCTGGGTCTACGGCCAGCCGGCCCACGACATCCAGGTCCTCGGCGTGACCGGCACCAGCGGCAAGTCCACCACCACGTTCATGCTGGAGGCGGGCCTGCGGGCGGCCGGGCACACGACGGGCCTGGTGGGCGGCGTCGAGATCCGCGCGGGCGAGCTGTGCTTCCAGCCGACGCTGACCACGCCGGAGGCCACGACGCTGCACGGACTGTTCGCCCTCATGCGCGAGCGGTCCGTCACCGCGGCCGCCATGGAGGTCTCCAGTCACGCGCTCGCCCTCGGCCGGATCGACGGCGTCTACTACGACGTGGCGCTGTTCACCAACCTGTCCCAGGACCACCTCGACTTCCACAAGGACTTCGAGGACTACTTCGCCGCCAAGACGCGGCTGTTCCAGCCGGAGCTGAGCCGGGCGGGGGTCACCAACCTCGACGACCGTCACGGCCGCGAGCTGCTGCACCGGGCCAAGGTGCCGATGACCACGTTCTCGGCGGAGGGCGACCCCGAGGCCGACTGGCGGGCGCTGGACGTCCGCCTGGGCGCCGACGGCAGCGCCTTCCGGGTGACCGGTCCCGGCGGCGTGGAGGCCGACGCGCGGATCGCCCTGCCGGGGCCGTTCAACGTCGCCAACGCGCTCGGCGCCATCGTCACCCTGGTCGAGGCCGGGGTGCCGCTGCAGACCGCGGTGCACGGCGTCGGCACGCTCGCCGGGGTCCCCGGGCGCATGCAGCGCGTCACGAGCGCCGAGGACGACTTCCAGGCGATCGTCGACTACTCGCACAAACCGGGCGCGGTGGAGTCGGTGCTGCGCTCGCTGCGTACGGTCACCGCCGGCCGGCTGGTCATCGTCCTCGGCTGCGGCGGCGACCGCGACACGGGCAAAAGGCCCATCATGGGCGAGATCTCCGCTGAGCTGGCGGATGTGGCCATTTTCACCAGCGACAATCCTCGTACCGAGGATCCGCTCGCCATTCTCTCGGCGATGATGGAGGGAGCGCTCCGCGTTCCGCAGCACGGCCGCGCTCATGTGATCATTGAGCCCGACCGCGCCGCAGCCATCGGCCTGGCGATCGCCAGGGCCGGGCGCGGCGACGTGATCGTCGTAGCGGGCAAGGGTCACGAGCAGGGCCAGTACGTCTCAGGCGAAGTGATCCCCTTCGACGACCGCGAGGCCGTCGCCGAGGCGATCCACGCACGCAAGGAAAGCACGGAAAGCAGGAAGCACTGATGATCCCGTTGCCGCTGGCCAGGATCGCCGAGATCACCTCCGGCACCCTGTCGGGCATGGCCGATCCCCGCGCCGTGGTGCGCGGGCCCGTCGTGATCGACTCGCGGGCCGTCGAACCGGGATCGTTGTTCGTCGCGTTCGCGGGCGCGCGCGTGGACGGCCACGACTTCGCCGCCCAGGCCGTCCGGGCCGGGGCCGTCGCCGTGCTGGCCACCAGGCCCGTCGACGCGCCCGCGGTGATCGTCGAGGACGCCGCCGCGGCCCTCGCCGTGCTGGCCTCCGCGCAGGTGGCCGCGCTGCCCCGCACCACCGTGATCGGCGTGACCGGCTCGGCAGGCAAGACCACCACCAAGGACCTCCTGGCCCGGCTCACGGCCAGGATGGGCCCGACCGTCGCGCCCGTCGGGAGCTTCAACAACGAGCTCGGCCACCCGCTGACCGTGCTGCGCGCCGACCAGGACACCCGGTTCATGGTGCTGGAGCTGGCCGCCCGCAACATCGGCCACATCAAGGAGCTGACCCGCATCGCGCCGCCGCGCATCGGCGTCGTGCTCAACGTCGGCACCGCCCACCTCGGCGTGTTCGGCGGCAAGGAGGCCATCGCCAAGGCCAAGGGCGAGCTGGTCGAGGCGCTGTCCGGTGAGGGCGTGGCGGTGCTCAACGCCGACGACCCCCTCGTCCGCGAGATGGCCTCGCGCACCGAGGCCAGGGTCACCTTCTACGGCCGGGGCGAGGACGCCGCGATCCGCGCCGACGACGTCACCATGGACGAGCGCGGGCGGGCCTCCTTCACCCTGCGCACCCCGTCCGGCGACGCGCCCGTCACGCTCCAGCTCTACGGCGGCCACTCGGTCGACAACGCGCTGGCCGCCGCGGCGGCGGCGTACGAGCTGGGGCTGCCCGTCGCCACCATCGCCGACGAGCTGTCGCAGGCCACGCCGGCCAGCCGCTGGCGGATGGAGGTCAGCGAGCGGGCCGACGGCGTCACCGTGATCAACGACGCCTACAACGCCAACCCCGACTCGATGCGGGCCGCGTTCGAGACGTTCGCCGTGCTCGGTCAGGGGCGGCGGCGCTTCGCCGTCATCGCGGCCCTGCGCGAGCTGGGCGAGGAGGCCACCGCGCTCAACCGCGAGCTGGGCGTCCTGGCCGGCGGCGCGGGCCTGACGGGCCTCGTCGTGGCCGGGCCCGACGCCGAGCCCGTCCTGGAGGGCGCCCACGAGGCCGCGAGGGCCGCGCAGGCGCCGCCGGGCGGCCCGCCGGGCGAGACCGCGACGCGCATCGTGCACGTCCCCGACGCCGCCGCGGCCGCCGCCGAGCTCGGCGGGTGGCTGCGGCCCGGCGACGCGGTGCTGATCAAGGGGCCGCGCGCCATGGGCCTGGAGCGTACGGCCGAACTGGTCCTCGGAGGTGCCCCCCAGTGACCAACATCATCATCGCCGGCGCGGTGGGCCTCATCCTCTCGATGCTGGGCACCCCGCTGGCGATCCGGCTCTTGACGCGGCGCGGCATCGGCCAGCAGGTCCGGGAGGAGGGCGTGCAGGCCCACCTCGGCAAGCGGGGCACCCCCACCATGGGCGGCATAGTGTTCGTCCTGGCCGCCCTGTTCGCCTACGGGGCCTCCCACCTGGCCACCCTCACGCCGCCGACCGTCTCGGGCACGCTGGTGCTGTTCCTGATGACGGGGCTCGGCGCGGTCGGGTTCCTCGACGACTTCATCAAGATCTACAAGCAGCGCAGCCTCGGCCTGCGCAGCGGCGCCAAGGCGCTCGGCCAGCTCGTCGTCGGCGCGGTCTTCGCCGTCCTCGTCGTCCGCCAGCCCAACGTCTACGGCATCACCCCCGCCGAGACCCGGGTGTCGTTCCTGCGCGACATCGGCCCCTCGATCGGCATCGTCGGGTTCACCATCTGGGTGCTCATCATGATCGTCGGGTTCTCCAACGCGGTGAACCTCACCGACGGCCTCGACGGCCTGGCGAGCGGCGCCTCCGGCGTGGTGCTGGCGGCGTACGTGCTGATCGGCAACTGGCAGCTCCGCAACAACTGCATCGACCAGCTCGGACCCAACTGCTACTGGGTACGCGACCCCCTCGACCTCGCCGTGGTCGCCGCGGCCGTGCTAGGCGCGCTCATAGGCTTCTTGTGGTGGAACGCCCCGCCCGCCCGCATCTTCATGGGCGACACCGGCTCACTCGCCCTCGGCGGCGTGCTGGCCGGCCTGGCCATCGCCACCCGCACCCAGCTCCTCCTCATCATCCTCGCCGGCCTGTGCGTGATCATCACCCTGTCCGTGATCATCCAGGTCGGGTTCTTCAAGATGACCGGCAAACGGGTCTTCCGCATGGCCCCGCTCCAGCACCACTTCGAGCTCAAGGGCTGGGCGGAGACCACGATCGTGGTCCGCTTCTGGCTCATCGCCATGCTCTGCGCCGCGCTCGGGCTCGGCCTGTTCTACGTCGAGTGGATGCCCAAGCCATGACCTTCACCTGCGTCGCCGGGCTCGGCGTCTCCGGCACCGCCGTGGCGCGGGCCCTCGCCGAGCGCGGCGAGCACGTCGTCGTCGTGGAGGCCGTCGAGGGGGAGCGCCAGCTCGCCGCCGCGGCCGAGCTGGCCGGGCTCGGCGTCGAGACCCGCTTCGGCGAGATGGCCCTGCCCGAGGGCGCCACGCGGCTCGTCACCACCGGCTGGGCGCCGCACCACCCGCTCGTCGCCGCCGCGCTGGAGGCGGGCGTGGAGGTCGTGGGGGAGGTCGAGCTGGCCTGGCGGCTGCGCCCGGCCCACGCCGCCCCGTGGCTCGCCCTGACCGGCACCAACGGCAAGACCACCGCCGTGCGCATGCTCACCTCGATCCTGCTCGCCGCCGGGCACAAGGCCCTGGCCGTGGGCAACGTGGGCCTGCCCGTGGTGCGGGCGGTCGCGGAGCCGTACGACGTGCTGGCCGTCGAGCTGTCCAGCTTCCAGCTCCACTGGTCGGCCACGCTGGCCCCGCACGCCGCGGCCATACTCAACGTCGCCCCCGACCACCTCGACTGGCACGGCTCCATGGAGGCGTACGCCGCCGCCAAGGGCCGCGTCTACGAGCGCGCAGGCACCGTGATCTACAACGCCGACGACCCCGAGGCGACCCGGCTGGCCGCGCCCTACCCGGGGGCCGTCGGGTTCACGCTGCGGGTGCCGAAGCGCGGGCAGCTCGGCGTCGTGGAGGACCTGCTGGTCGACCGGGCGTTCGTGGCCGACCCGGTGGAGGCGGCCGAGGAGCTCGCCACGCTGGGCGACATCCGCCCGCTCGCCCCGCACAACGTGGCCAACGCCCTGGCCGCGGCGGCCCTGGCCCGCGCGTTCGGCGTGCCGGGCGAGGCGGTCGCGCGGGGCCTTCGCGACTTCGTGCCCGACCCGCACCGGCTGGCGCTGGTCGACCAGGTCGGCGGCGTCGACTACGTGGACGACTCCAAGGCCACCAACCCGCACGCCGCCGCCGCGGCGCTGGCCTCCTACCCGTCGATCGTGTGGGTGGCGGGCGGCCAGCTCAAGGGGGCCGACGTGGACGACCTCGTCCGCCGGGCCGCACCTCGGCTGCGCGGCGCCGTGCTGCTCGGCGCCGACCGTGCCGAGATCGCCGAAGCCCTCGCGCGACACGCCCCGAATGTCCCCGTCGTGGACATCGCCGATCGGGACACTGGTGCGATGGAGAAAGTCGTCATCGCAGCCGCCCGCCTGGCCTCGCCGGGCGACACCGTGCTGCTCTCCCCGTCGGCGGCCTCACTCGACATGTACCCCGGCTACCCAGCGCGGGGCGAGGCCTTCGCGCGCGCCGTGCGCGGGCTGAAGGAGCGGGCCGAGGGAGCGGTGTGAGCGCGACCGTCGAGAAGGGCGCGCAACCCGCCCCCGCCTCTGCCTCCGCCGAGGGGCCGCAGGGCTGGGCCCGCGAGCAGCTCGCCACGCTGCGCGAGCTGCTCGGCAGGCCGCTCACCACCTACTACCTGATCATCATGTGCGGCGCGCTGCTGCTCGCGCTGGGTTTGATGATGGTGCTGTCGGCCTCCAGCGTCGAGGCGCTGCGCAAGACCGGCAGCCCGTTCTCGTGGTTCATCAAGCAGTCGCTGTCGGCCCTGGTCTCCGTGCCGGTCATGTACGCCTGCTCGCGCCTGCCGGTCAAGTTCTTCCGCTGGGCCGGCTACCCGCTGATGGCGTTGTCGATCATCTCGCTGGTGATGGTGCTGTTCATCGGCTCCGCGGAGCTGGGCGCGCAGCGCTGGATCTACGTCGGCTCGCTGACCATCCAGCCGTCGGAGCCCGCCAAGCTCGCGCTCGTGCTGTGGGGCGCCGACCTGCTGGCGCGGCGGGCGCGGCAGGGCCGCATCGAATGGCGGCAATTGCTGATCCCGCTGATGCCGGGCACCGCCATCCTGGTCGTGCTGGTCCTGCTGGGCAGCGACCTCGGCACCACGCTGGTGCTCTTCATGGTCTTCCTGTCCCTGCTGTGGGTGGTGGGCGCGCCGATCAAGCTGTTCGGCGGCATCATGTCGCTGGCCGTGCTGGCCGCGCTCATCATGATCAAGGTGGAGCCCTACCGGATGCGGCGCATCGGCGCCTTCCTCAACCCCTGGGCCGACGCCCAGGGCGCCGGCTACCAGGCCGTGCAGGGGCAGATCGCGATGGGCTCCGGCGGCTGGTTCGGGGTCGGGCTCGGCCAGAGCCGGCAGAAGTGGAGCTGGCTGCCGCACGGCGAGAGCGACTTCATCTTCGCCATCGTCGGCGAGGAGCTGGGGCTCATGGGCACGCTCCTGGTCGTCGCGCTGTTCGGGCTGCTCGGCTACGCGGGGCTGCGCGTCGCCGTACGCGTCAACGACCCCTTCATCCGGCTGGCCGCGGCCGCCATGGTCGCCTGGATCGTCGGGCAGGCCACCGTCAACATGGGCGCCGTACTCGGCGTCCTGCCCATCACCGGCATCCCCCTTCCGCTGGTCTCGTACGGCGGCTCGTCGCTGCTGCCCACGCTCGCCGCGCTCGGCATGCTGCTGTCGTTCGCCAAACATGAGCCGGGCGCGCGTGAGGCTCTGGCCGCTCGTGGCCCCGGACCCGGCGCGCGGGCCCTAAGCTGGCTTGGCCTGGGGGGTACGTCCAGAGGCCGAGCGACACGTTAGGGAGTGACCTTGATGAGGGTGGTCCTCGCCGGTGGGGGGACGGCCGGGCACATCGAGCCCGCGCTAGCCCTTGCGGACGCGCTGCGCCATCTCGATCCCGGCATCGGCATCACCTGCGTGGGCACCGAGCGCGGCCTGGAGACCCGGCTGGTGCCCGCCAGGGGCTACGAGCTGGAGCTGGTGCCCGCGGTCCCGCTGCCGCGCGCGATCACCCCGAGCCTGCTGACCGTCCCCGGCCGGCTGGCCGGGGCGATCAACGCGGTCGTGAACGTGCTCGAACGCGTCCAGGCCGACGTCCTGGTCGGCTTCGGCGGCTACGTCGCCACGCCCGCCTACCTGGCGGCCAAGCGGCGCGGCCTGCCGATCGTCGTCCACGAGGCCAACCCGCGCGCCGGGCTGGCCAACCGGCTCGGCGCGCGGCTCACCGAGCACGTCTTCACCGGCCACCCCGAGGCAGCGCTGCCCAAGGCCGACTACATCGGCACGCCGCTGCGCCGCGAGATCGTCTCGCTCGACCGGCTGTCCATGGGCGACAAGGCGCGCTCGTGGTTCGGTCTGGAGACCGACCGGCCCACGCTGCTGGTCTTCGGCGGCTCGCAGGGGGCCCGCTCGATCAACGAGGCCGCGCTGGCCGCCGCACCCGCGCTGCGCCGGGCCGGGGTGCAGGTGCTGCACGTGATCGGGCCGAAGAACCTCGTCGAGCACGAGCCGCCGCCCGGAGACCCTCAATACGTCCTGCTGCCCTACGTCGACCGCATGGACCTCGCCTACGCCGCCGCCGACGTGGCCCTGTGCCGCAGCGGCGCGCTCACCTGCGCGGAGCTGACCGCGGTGGGGCTGCCGGCCGCGTACGTCCCGCTGCCGCACGGCAACGGCGAGCAGGCGCTCAACGCCGAGCGCATCGTCCGCGGCGGTGGCGGGCTCATGGCCGACGACTCCGAGTTGTCGCCCGACTGGATCATCAGGAACGTGCTGCCGATGCTGCACGACCCCGAGCGCGTCGCCGCCATGTCGGAGGCCGCCGCCAGGCTCGGCCGTAAGGACGCAGATATCATCCTTGCCAGGAAAGTGTTGGAGATAGCCCGATGAGTCTCGTGAAGCTGGTCGATCCGGTCCGCGTCGAAGATCTGGGGCGGGTGCACTTCATCGGCATCGGCGGAGCGGGCATGTCCGGCATCGCGCGCATCCTGCTCAAGCGCGGCGTGCGCGTGTCGGGCAGCGACGCCCGCAGCTCCGAGCTGGTGGCCGAGCTGCGCGAGCTCGGCGCGTCCGTGCACATCGGCCACGCCGCCTCGCACATCAAGGACGTCGACACCGTCGTCGTCTCGACCGCCATCCGCGACTCCAACCCTGAGCTGGGCGAGGCGCTCAAGCAGGGGCTGCGCATCATCCCGCGGGCGGCCGCACTCGCCTCCGTGATGGCCGGGCGCACCGCCGTGGCCATCGCCGGCACCCACGGCAAGACCACCACGACCTCGATGCTGACGGTGGCGCTGCAGAAGTGCGGGGCCGATCCGTCCTACTGCGTGGGCGGCCAGCTCGTCACCACCGGGCTCGGCGCCGACGAGGGCGCCGGCACGGTGTTCGTGGCCGAGGCCGACGAGAGCGACGGCTCGTTCCTCATGCTGGCCCCCGACATCGCCGTGGTCACCAACGTCGAGGCCGACCACCTCGACAACTACGGCGACCCGCGGGCCGTGCACGACAGCTTCGCCCGCTTCGCCGACCGGGTCGGCTCGCTGCTGGTGATCTGCGCCGACGACCCGGGCTCGGCCGAGCTGGCGGGGCGGGCGCGCTCGCGCGGGCTGCGGGTGCGCACCTACGGCCTCGCCGAGGGCGCCGACTACCGCCTCTCCGGGGTCCGGCCCGACGGGTTCGGCACGGTCTTCGAGATCGAGGGGCGCGGCGACGTACGCCTGGCCGTCCCCGGGGCGCACAACGCGCTCAACGCCACCGCGGTGATCGCCGTGGCCGACGAGCTGGGATTGTCCTTCGAGGAGATCAGAGGGGGCCTGGGGGCCTTCACAGGGGCCAAGCGGCGCTTCGAGGCCAAAGGGGAGGCCGGGGGCGTCGCGGTGTTCGACAGCTACGCCCACCATCCGACCGAGCTGGCCGCCGACCTCCGGGCCGCCCGCGACGTCGTCGCCTCCTACTCGGGCGACGGGCGGGTCATCGCGGTCTTCCAGCCGCACCTCTACTCGCGGACCCGCTTCTTCGCCGACGAGTTCGGCGCGGCGCTGGGGCTTGCCGACGAGGCCATCGTGCTCGATGTCTACGGAGCCCGTGAGGACCCGGAGCCGGGCGTGTCGGGGGCGCTGGTGGCCTCGCGGGTGCCGCTGCCGGAGGGGCAGGTCTCGTACGCGCCGGACCGGGCCGCCGTGCCCGCGCTGGTGGCCGAGCGGGCCCGGCCGGGCGACATCGTCCTCACGATGGGCGCCGGCGACGTCACCGAACTGGGCCCCCAGATCGTCGCCCGGCTTTCCTGACCGCTCTCCGGGCGTGGCGCCGGGTTCCGGGCGGCGCGCGGGCGTAGGTTCGGTGCCGATATGCGTGATCTGGGAGGGCGATGAAGGCGCGGACGGCATTCCTGGTCCTGCTCACGGCGGGGGTGGTGGGCACGGCCGCGTGGCTGGTGTTCTTCTCGCCCGTGCTGGGCGTGCGTTCGGTGGAGATCGTGGGAAATATCACAGTCCCGCGCGAGCACATCGAGCGGCAGGCCGCGGTGGCCGACCTCCATCCTCTGGCCACTGTCGACCTGGCGGGCGTCCAGACGCGGGTGCTCGGCATCAGACAGCTCGCCAGCGCCAAGGTGGACCGGGTCTGGCCGGGCACGCTGCGGATCGAGGTCGTCGAGCGGGAGGCCGTGGCGGCCGTCCCCGCCGGCGACAAGGTCGCGATCGTGGACGGCCAGGGCGTGGTGATCGAGATCAGGCAGGAGGCGCCGCCCCTGCTGCCGGTGCTGCGGGTGGACAACCCCTCGGCCACCGACCCGGCGACGGTCGCCGCGCTCCAGGTCATCCAGGCCGTTCCCGGCGCGATCGCGCCGAAGGTCAGGCAGGTGCGCGCCGGCACGGCCGAGGGCGTCACGCTGGTGCTGTCCGACGGCCGTACGGTCGTCTGGGGCGGCCCCGACCGTTCCAAGGAGAAGGGCCGCATCCTGGCCTCGCTCCTCAGGCGCGAGAAGGCGAATGTCTACGACGTGAGCTCGCCCGACGTGGTCACCCTGAAGTGATCAAGAACGTCAGGGTCTGGCAACCCCGCGGCAACGGCATCGCCGAGCCTGTGCGAGGCAGGGGTCGCGGCGTGAGAGCCTAAAGTCTGGATCGGCCACGGGAGTGCCCGGACCAGGCACGACTTCGGAGCGAACCGGACAGCCCGCGACACGCCGGACGTGCTTGCGGCGCGGTTAGTTGACCCGCCCGGAGCGTAACTCCTACTGTCCGTATCAATCCTCAGGTTGACATAAATCTAAATCTCAACCTGAGGTTGAGAGTTACCCGAACTGACAAAAAGCGGAGACAATCCGCACCGAAATGGCAAGTCAACGAGCGGAAAGGCCCCTCGTCGTGGCAGCACCGCAGAACTACCTCGCGGTCATCAAGGTCGTCGGCATCGGCGGCGGCGGAGTCAACGCCGTCAACCGGATGATCGAGGAGGGACTCAAGGGCGTCGAGTTCATCGCCATCAACACCGACGCCCAGGCGCTGCTGATGAGTGACGCCGACGTGAAACTCGACGTGGGCCGCGAGCTCACGCGCGGACTGGGCGCGGGCGCCAACCCCGACGTCGGGCGCAAGGCCGCCGAGGACCACCGCGAGGAGATCGAGGAGGTCCTCAAGGGGGCCGACATGGTCTTCGTCACGGCGGGCGAGGGCGGCGGCACCGGCACCGGCGGCGCCCCCGTGGTGGCCAACATCGCCAGGTCGCTCGGCGCACTCACCATCGGCGTCGTCACCAGGCCGTTCAGCTTCGAGGGACGCCGCAGGGCCATGCAGGCCGAGGCGGGCATCGAGACGCTGCGCGACGAGGTCGACACGCTGATCGTCATCCCCAACGACCGGCTCCTGTCGATCTCCGACCGGCAGGTCAGCGTCCTGGACGCGTTCAAGGCGGCCGACCAGGTGCTGCTGTCCGGTGTCCAAGGCATCACCGACCTCATCACCACCCCCGGCCTGATCAACCTGGACTTCGCCGACGTCAAGTCGGTCATGTCCGGCGCCGGCTCGGCCCTCATGGGCATCGGCCACGCCCGCGGCGACGACCGCTCAGTGGCCGCCGCCGAGATGGCCGTCTCCAGCCCGCTGCTGGAGGCCAGCATCGACGGCGCCCACGGCGTGCTGCTGTCCATCGCGGGCGGCTCCGACCTCGGCCTGTTCGAGATCAACGAGGCCGCCCAGCTCGTGTCGATGGCCGCGGCGCCCGACGCCAACATCATCTTCGGCACGGTCATCGACGACGCCCTCGGCGACGAGGTGCGCGTGACGGTGATCGCGGCCGGCTTCGACGACGTGCCGGGACCGGCGGTCAAGGAGGTGCCGCGGCCGGCCGGCCGCGCCGCCGCCACGCCGCCGCCCGCGCCCCCGGTGTCCTCGCCGGTGCGGCCCACCGTGTCGTCGCCCAGCGTCAAGTCCGAGCCGCCCACGCTGCGCCCCGAGCCGCGTCCGGAGCCGCGCGCGGACTTCCGTACGGAGACCCGCCCCGAGCCGCGTCCCGAGCCGCGCCCCGAGCCGCGGCAGGAGTTCAGGCCGGAGCCGCGGCCCGAGCCGGTGCGCCCGGTGGAGCCGGTGCAGGCCGTCGCCGAGCCGGCCGGGGAGCCGCCCGCCGACGAGCCGTCCGGGCCCGTCTCCATCCCGCGGCCCACGCCCGAGCCCGCCAACCCGCCCACGCCCATCACCTCCCGCATGCAGGAGCCGGCCAAACGTCCCCGGGTGATCTTCGAGGAGCAGGAAGAGGAGCTCGACGTTCCCGACTTCCTCAAGTAGCACGGGCGCCCCACGCCGCTCCCCGGGGAGACGGGAGCGGCGCCGTCATGTGCGCGACAGGTCCGGGCGCGACGACCCGGTACGAAGACACGCAGGGAGACTCAGGTGAGAAGGGACGAGATCGCGGCCGGCCTCGCCCAGGTCGACGAGCGCATCGCGGCGGCCTGCCGCGCGGTGGGCCGCGACCGGGGTGAGGTCACGCTGATCGCCGTCACCAAGACCCGCCCGGCCGAGGACGTCAGGATCCTCGCCGAGCTGGGCGTGCGCGACGTCGGCGAGAACCGCGACCAGGAGGCCGCCCCCAAGGCGGCCGAGCTGGCCGGGCTCCCGCTGACCTGGCACTTCGTGGGGCAGCTGCAGACCAACAAGGTCCGCTCCGTCGTCGCCTACGCCGACGTGATCCAATCCGTGGACCGCGTACGTCTGGTGGAGGCGATCAGCCGCGAGGCGGTCCGCCAGGGACGCAACGTCGGCTGTCTCATCCAGGTCGCCCTCGACGACGACCCGGCCAGGGGCGGCGCCCGCCCCGCGGACGTGCCGGAGCTCGCCGACGAGGTGGCGCTGGCCGAGGGCGTGTGGCTCGGCGGCGTCATGGCGGTGGCGCCGCTGGGGGAGGAGCCGGCCAAGGCGTTCGCCCGGCTGCGCGAGGTGGCCACGCTGGTGCAGGAGCAGCATCCCCGCGCCACGATCGTCTCCGCCGGGATGAGCGGCGACCTCGCCGAGGCCGTCGCCCACGGGGCGACACACGTGCGCGTCGGTACGGCGTTGCTCGGTCGTCGCAAGCCCTTCGTCAGGTAATGTCCCCTCAAGTGGGTCTTCAGGCCCATGATCAGGTAGAGGTCGAGCCGGTGGAGGGTCTGAGACGGGTCACGGATACCGCCTCGGCGCCGGGACACCGGGCCCGAGCGAGGGCGACCATGAGCAGGAGGACGACGTAGCGATGGCCGGCGCGATGCGCAAGATGGCGGTCTACCTCGGTCTCGTGGAGGACGACCGCTACGAGAGGTATGAGACCTACCAGGACGATTACGCCTACGAGGACGAGGCACAGCGGACCGGCGAGGAGCGGCCCGTTGCGGTCCAGGACCGCGACGACGAGCCCGACGCCCCGGTGCCCGCGCCCAGGCCCTCCACGGCGATCCTGGAGCGCCGCACGACCGATCTGGCCCGCATCACCACGCTCCATCCGCGCACGTACAACGAGGCGCGCACCATCGGCGAGCACTTTCGCGACGGCACCCCGGTCATCATGAACCTGACCGAAATGGTTGACAGCGACGCCAAACGGCTGGTCGATTTCGCGGCAGGTCTGGTCTTTGGCCTACACGGAAGCATTGAACGTGTTACCAACAAGGTGTTCCTGTTGTCCCCTGCCAATGTCGAGGTGACCGCCGAGGACAAGGCTCGAATCGCGGAACGCGGGTTCTTCAATCAGAGTTAGAGTCTCTGTATGTCCAACCCACCCCACCCGGTCTCGGCGAGACGGGGAGGGCTCATCAGAAGTGGAGGCTCGGCCGGGCCGTGGCGATCGTAGGTCAGATCTTGGTCGTAGTCCTGTCTCTCTACTTGGTGCTGCTCATCGGCAGAATGATCTTCGAGACCGTGCAGGCCTTCGCCAGACACTGGCGGCCGACCGGGCTCGTGCTGGTGCTGGCAGAGGCCACGTACACCGCGACGGATCCACCTCTGAAGTTCCTCCGCCGTTTCATTCCCCCGCTCCGGTTGGGTACGGTGGCCTTTGACCTAAGCTTCACCGTCCTCTTCATCGTGGTCCTGATCTTGATCCAGCTCGCGGGGCTGCTGCGGTGAGCGGGACCGGTGCCGCGCAGGTCGTGTTCCAACTCGTGTCCGCGCTGAAGTGATTCGGGTTACCGTCCCTCCGGACAGACTCCAAGCGCGCCAAGGAGACCAAAAAGATGCCGCTGACGCCCGCTGATGTGCGGAACAAGCAGTTCAGTACCACCCGGTTGCGGCCGGGCTACGACGAGGAAGAGGTCGACGCCTTCCTCGACGAGGTGGAGGCTGAGCTTGACCGCCTGATCCAAGAGAACGAGGAGCTCCGCGCCAAGCTGGCCGAGTGCCTGCGTGGGAAGGTGCCGGGCGGCATGAGCATGCCCATGGCCTCCGCCCCGGTCCAGGAGCAGCCCAAGCCCGAGATGATGGCGCCGCCGCAGCCGGAGCCCATGCGGGCCCCCGAGCCGCCGCCGGTGCAGCAGCAGCCGGTCCCCGTTGCCATGAACATGCCTCCCGCCGAGGACAACATGGACACCGCGGCCCGCGTGCTCGCCCTCGCCCAGCAGACCGCCGACCAGGCGATCGCCGACGCCCGCCGCGAGGCGGACGAGACCGTCACCCGCGCCCGCCGCGAGGCCGACGAGATCCTCACCAAGGCCCGCCGCCAGGCCGAGCAGGTCATCGGCGACGCCCGCGCCCGCGCCGAGACCCTGGAGCGCGACGCGCAGGAGCGCCACCGCCAGGCCATGGGCTCGCTCGTGCAGACCCGCGACGAGCTGGAGCGCAAGGTCGAGGAGCTGCGCAGCTTCGAGCGCGAATACCGCAGCAGGCTCAAGCTCTACCTGGAGAACCAGCTCGCCGAGCTCAACGTCTCGGCCGAGGGCAGCGGAGGGTTCCCGGTCATGTCCGGTGGTCCCGGCGGTCAGGCTCCGGCCATGCACGCCGTGCCGCAGGGTGGCCAGCCGCCGCTTCCCGGCAACCCCAACCCCTTCGGCGGAGAGGCTCCTCAGGGTGCTTTTCCCGGCGGTGACGGTCCCCACAACGACCGCCGGTAAAGTAACGGGTCACTAGGACCTGTCACTCGAAAGAGCCCTCTGTGATCCTTATCAGTGCTGGTTTGGTGCTCGCGGCGGTCGTGTTGCTGATCGCGGGCTTCGTACTGGCGAAGCCGTTCCTGATCATGTGGTCCATCGTGGTCAGCGTGCTGTCCGCGCTGTTCCTGGTGATCGGGGCGTTCCTGCGGAGACACGAGCTGTTCCCCGGTGGTGGGCGGGCCGCCGCACCGGCCACCCCCCCTCCCGCGGGGCTCATGCCGCCTCCTGGCTCGCCGTACAACCAGACCGGTCCTGTGGCTCACCAGCCCTCGCCCCCCCCGCGCCCGCAGCCGCAGCCGCCGCAGCGGACGGTGACCGTTCCGGCCACCGGTCCGCGCCGCCCCCCGGCCGGCGGTGTCGCACCGGACGCGATCGTGCTGGTGATCCCCGGCCGCAAGCGCTACCACGTGGCCGGCTGTCGGCAGCTCGCCGGCCGGGAGCACGAGGAGCTCACCTACGAGGAGGCACGCGAGGAGGGCTTCACGCCCTGCACGGCGTGCCTGCCCGACGCAGCGCTCGGCGGACGGCAGCTGCCGCCTGCCGCCGATCCCGAGTCCGCCGCCCCCGGCTCCGCGCTCGCCGCGGAGAGCCGGGTGGAGTCGCCCACGGAACCCCGCATCCCGCGCCCGCCGTCCACCCCGCGCCCAGGCCCGCAACCGGCCAGCGGCCCGCAACCGGTCACGGGCGCACGCCCGACCGCTGATGCGCAGCCCGCCACCGGCCCGCAGTCGGCCACAGGTCCACGGTCGGCCAGCGGCGCGCAACCGTCTTCCGGCCCGCAGTCGCCCACAGGCTCGCAGTCGCCCACAGGCGCGAAGCCGGGCGCCCGTTCGCAGTCGCCCAGCGGCCCGCACGCGGTCACCGGCCCGAGGCCCGCCGAAGGCGGCAGGCCCGGCGACGCGCCGCAATCCGGCACCGGACCGGCCGCCCGCCAGGAGCCCGCCGCCGGAGCAGAGCCCGAGGGGCCGAAGCCCGGGGACAGGCCGGAGCAGGCCGCCACCCGCGAGGAAGGCGCCGCCGGATGGTTCGGCAGGCCGGCCGCCGCATCGGCAGGCCAGACCGCGACCAAGGGCGGCCCGTCCGACCAAGGAGCCGGGTCAGAGGACGAGCAGGGGGAGACCCAGACCTCCATCTTCCGGCCGCCGCCCTATGCGAGCCGGCCCCAGCCCACGCCGCCCGGCAAGGGCTCCCGCTCCGAGGACGAGCCCACCCCGCGCCCCGCCGAGGGCAAGAAGCCCGGCACCGCGCCTGCTTCCGGTACGGGAGCGGCATCCGAGACGGCATCCGAGGCCGCCGGCAAGCCCGGCAAGTCCGCCGAGACGCCCGGGAAGTCCGCGACGTCCGGCAAGTCCGCCGAGACGTCCGGCAAGCCCGTCAGCACGTCCGGGAAGTCTGCTGAGACGTCCGGGAAGTCCATCAGCACGTCCGGGAAGTCTGCTGAGACGTCCGGTAAGTCCGCGACGTCTGGCAAACCCGTCGCGACGTCTGGCAAGTCCGCGACTTCAGGCAAGTCCGGTGAGCCCGGCGCTGGTGGGTCCGCCGTCGCCTCTGGCAAGTCCGCGACCACGTCCGGTGAATCCACCACGCCGCCCAAGCCCGCCACCACGTCAGGCGGTGCTTCTGGTGAGGGCCGTGGTGGCTCGTCCGGAGGCGGGAGCGTGGCGCCGCCCGAGGGTGACGCCGAACGCACCGACCCCTCGCTGCGCCTCCCGGGCCGGTCCGGCGCCGCCGAGCCGGGTCAGTCCGCGTCCACCGACGACGAGGACGACGATTCGGGGCCGTCCACGGCGCCGCAGCCGCGGATCACGGTCGCCCCGAAGGAGCGGGCGCAGGAGTCTTCCGCCGCCTCCCGGACCACGGTGTTCCCCGTCGCGGGGCAGGAAGGGTCCGAGAGCGGTGAGAAGCCGTCGGGGCCGAAGCGGCCGGACCAGGGCGCCAGCACGGTGAAGGTCATCGTCGGCACGCGCCGCTACCACGGCGCCGACTGCCCGTTGATCAAGGGCGCTGGGGACAGCGGCGTCGAGACGATGACGGTCACCGAGGCGAAGGCCGCCGGGCTGACGATCTGCCCGATCTGCCGGCACGACCGCGAATCGGTCTCCTGACCCCGAGCGCACGCCCTCGGCACAGACAGACGAACGCCCCCGGTCATCACACGACCGGGGGCGTTCGCCGTACCGTACGGGGTCAGGCGCGGCGGAGCTGGAAGGTCAGGGACAGGTCGTCGTCCGTGTGGACCGGAAGGCCGTCGGCGGCGCCCTCCGTCATCGACGTCGCCAGCACCTCCTCCGTCACCACGCGCGGCTCCTCCCGCAGCGCGGCGGCGAGCTCCGGCGACGCGGTCGACCACCACAGCTCGATGCGGTCGGTGATCGACAGCCCGGTGGCCTTGCGGGCCTCCTGGACCAGGCGGATCACCTCGCGCAGCAGTCCGGCGCGGCGCAGCTCGTCCGTGAGCTCCAGGTCCAGGGCGACGGTCTCGCCCGCGCCCGCGCCGATGGCGCCGGTCTCCACGGCCCAGCCGGACTTGGGCTGCTCGTTGACGATCACGTCGTCGGGGCCGAGCATGATCTCGCCGAGCTCGTCCGCCTCGACCATGACCGTGCCGCCGGCGCGGATCGCGCGGGCCACCCGGGCCGGGTCGGCGGCGGTGACGGCGGCGGCCACCAGCTTGGTACGCGGCCCGAACCGCTTGCCCAGCGTCCGGAAGTTGGGCTTGACCGTGTAGGACACGAGGTCGGCGCTGAAGCCCGACATGTCCTCCAGGGTCTGGACATTGAGCTCCTCGGCCACCAGCCCTCGCAGCTCGCCGGGCAGCGACTGCCACCCGTGCGCGCCCACCAGGGCCCGCCGCAGCGGCTGCCGGGTCTTGACGCCGGAGGTGGCGCGGGCCGAGCGGCCCAGCTCCACCAGCCGCCGCACCAGCGCCATCCGGTCGGACAGCACCGGGTCGATGAGGTCCTGGCGCGCCTCCGGCCAGGACGCCAGGTGCACGGAGACGGGGGCGTCGGCCGGGCGGAGGACGTCCCAGAGGTGGTCGGTGACGAACGGCGTGACGGGCGCCATGAGCCGCAGCACCGTCTCCAGGCACTCGTACAGGGTCGCGAAGGCGTCCTCGGAGCCCTGCCAGAAGCGGCGGCGCGAGCGGCGGACGTACCAGTTGGACAGGTCGTCGAGGAACTCGGCCAGGCGGCGGCCGGCCCGCTGGGTGTCGTACTCGTCGAACGCGGCCGTGACCTCGGCGACCGTGCGGTGCAGCTCTGCGAGGGCCCAGCGGTCGAGCAGCGAGCGCTCGGCGGCCGGGGTGGCCTCGGCCAGCCGGGCCGGGGTCCAGGACTCGGCGTTGGCGTAGAGGGTGAAGAACGACGAGGTGTTCCACAACGTCAGGAGGACCTTGCGGACGATCTCCTCCAGGACGTTGTGTCCCACGCGCCGGGCCGACCACGGCGAGCTGGAGCAGGCCATGAACCAGCGCAGCGCGTCGGCGCCGTGCTCGTCCATGAGCGGGATCGGCTCCAGGATGTTGCCGAGGTGCTTGCTCATCTTGCGGCCGTCCTCGGCGAGGATCAGGCCGAGGCAGAGCACGTTCTCGTAGGAGGACTGGCCGAAGACCAGCGTGCCGACGGCCATGAGCGAGTAGAACCAGCCGCGGGTCTGGTCGGTGGCCTCGCAGATGAACTGCGCCGGGTAGACGCCCTCGGGCTTGCCGCGCTCGCCCCACTGCGCGAACGGCATCGAGCCGGAGTCGTACCAGGCGTCGATGACGTCCGGCACCCGGCGGGCCTCGGCGCCGCAGGTCGGGCAGGGGAAGCTGACGTCGTCCACGAAGGGGCGGTGCGGGTCGAGCGCGGAGACGTCCCGCCCGGCCAGCGTGCCCAGCTCCTCCAGCGAGCCGACGCAGGTGACGTGGCCGTCGTTCTCGCCGCACACCCACAGCGGCAGCGGCGTGCCCCAGTAGCGCGAGCGCGACAGCGACCAGTCGACGTTGTTGCGCAGCCACTCGCCGAACCGGCCCCACTTGATCGTCTCGGGGAACCAGTTGGTGTCGGCGTTCTCGGCCAGCATCTGGTCCTTGACCGCGGTGGTGCGGATGTACCAGGACGGGAGCGCGTAGTAGAGCAGCGCCGTGTGGCAGCGCCAGCAGTGCGGGTAGCTGTGGTCGAAGTGGCCGCCGCGGTAGAGCAGGCCGCGGGCGCGCAGGTCGTCGGTCAGCCGCTCGTCGGCGTCCTTGAAGAACGTGCCGCCCACCATGGGCACGTCGTCGAGGAAACGGCCGTCGGGGCCGATCGGGTTGACGACGGGCATGTCGTAGCGCTTGATGACGGCCATGTCGTCGGCGCCGAAGGCGGGGGCCTGGTGGACCAGGCCGGTGCCGTCCTCGACGGTGACGTAGTCGCCCAGCACGACGTAGTGGGCGTCAGGGATGTCGACCAGCTCGAACGGCCGCGCGTACGGAGTGCGCTCCAGCTCACGGCCGGTGTAGCGGGCGACCTCGGTGGCGTCCTCGCCGAGGACCGACAGCAGCGGCTCGGCCACGACCAGGACCTCGCCGTCGGCGGTGCGCGCGGCGACGTAGGTGACGTCGGGGTGCACGGCGACGGCGGTGTTGGAGACCAGCGTCCACGGCGTGGTGGTCCAGATCAGCAGCGAGGCGTTCAGCTCGGCCAGCGGGCCGGACAGCACCGGCATGCGGACGTAGACGGACGGGCTGGAGACGGTCTCGTACGCGCCGGGCTGGCCCATCTCGTGGTCGGAGAGGCCGGTGCCGCAGCGCGGGCAGTAGGGCGTGATCCGGAAGTCGCGGAACAGCAGCCCCTTGTCGAAGATGACCTTCAGCGACCACCACACGGACTCGACGTAGGACGGGTCCATGGTGCGGTAGGCCTGCGACAGGTCGATCCAGTAGCCCATCCGCTCGGTGAGCTGCTCGAAGGCGTCCACGTTCCGCAGCACCGACTCGCGGCACTTGGCGTTGAACTCGGCGATGCCGTACGTCTCGATGTCGCGCTTGCCGGACAGGCCCAGCTCGCGCTCGACGCCCACCTCGACGGGCAGGCCGTGGCAGTCCCAGCCGGCCTTGCGCGGGACGCTGAAGCCGCGCATCGACTTGTAGCGGGGGAAGAGGTCCTTGAAGACGCGCGCCTCGACGTGGTGCACGCCGGGCAGGCCGTTGGCGGTGGGCGGGCCCTCGTAGAAGACCCACGACGGGTTGCCCGCGTTCTGCTCCACGGAACGCTCGAAGATCTTCCCGTCCCGCCAGCGGTCGAGGACCTCGCGCTCGAGCGCGGGCAGGTCGACCTGCGCGGGGAGAGGGCGGAAGGTTGGGGAAGACATCTCGGGCGAGACCTCCACGCTTGATCGTCCGGTTGGGCAAGCGTGAAGGGACGAAGCCAGTGAGACTCCGCGGTACCACCCTTCTTGACTCCGCCCGCGGGCGGAGCCCTCTTCTTTGGGTCTGCTGCCGGGTCTAGTGAGCTCGGAACGAGCCGTTCTTCCGGCGGCTCCGGGGTGATATCCCTCACAGTCGGGGCCCCATCAACGCCTTGCAGGTCTTCAACCATAACGCAGAGCTGGGGCCGGAGCTTCCATGTTTTCCGGTGGCGTGCGCGGAAGCCGGCCCGCCGAGCCGGGTACGCAAGCCGTAAACACCGACAAAGTTGTGGGAATGGACGCCGCGGTTGAGGAGTTAGACGCGCGAGCCGGGATAGTACGGGACAGGTAAACCGTGCGGCGGGTCGTTTGTCGTTCCGTTAGCAGGATCCTAAGCTGCCCGCACCTTATGGCCTTGATCAGCAATGGAGGCAAGCATGGCGGCAGTCACGCAGACCGCTACACCGTCGATGTGGTCGAACAAGGAGCTGGCCGAGGTACGCGACAGGCTCCAGCAGGAGATCGACGAACTCGAAGCGGACATCCTCCGGCACGAGAGCGAGATAGCCTCCGGGGAGATCACCCAGGGAGCCGGCGACGACCAGGCGGACGCCGGCGCGAAGACGTACGAGCGCGAACGTGAGATCGCCCTTACCCTGAATGCGCGCGACCTGGTCGCGCAGAACGAACGTGCGATCGCCAGGATCGACGCAGGGACCTATGGAGTGTGCGAATCGTGCCACAAGCCGATCGGCAAGGAGCGCCTGCAGGCGTTCCCGAGGGCGACGCTGTGCGTGGCCTGCAAGCAGAAGGAGGAGCGCCGCTAGGCCGACCTCGCCGTCGTCGCCTGGTCGCGCTCCTCGTCGTGCTGTCGGCCGTGATCTACGCGGCCGACCTCATCACCAAGACGGTGGCGCTGCGGACGCTTGAGGGCCAGGCGCCGCTGGTCGTCATCCAGGACGTCCTGCAGTTCCGGGTGATCTTCAACTCCGGAGCCGCGTTCAGCCTCGGCACCGGGATGACCTTCGTCTTCACGCTGATCGCCGCCTGTGTGGTGGTGGCGATCATCCGTACCGCGCGCAAGCTGGGCAGCCGGGCGTGGGCCGTCACGCTCGGCCTGCTGCTCGGCGGTGCCCTCGGCAACCTCACCGACCGGCTGCTGCGCTACCCGTCGGGGTTCGGGCGGCTGACGCAGCTCCAGGGGCACGTGGTCGACTTCATCGAGGTGCTGCCCGGCCACTTCCCCGTCATCGACTACTTCCCCGTCTTCAACATCGCCGACTCCGCCATCGTCTGCGGCGGCATCCTGGCGGTGCTGCTGGCCTGGCGGAACGTACAGATCGACGGGACCAGGGAGATCGCCGGCGAGGCGAAGGCGGACGGCGGCAAGGAGGCGGGCCCGAGTGAGTGAGCAGCGCAGCCTGCCGGTGCCCGACGGTCTGGAGGGCGAGCGGCTCGACGCCGCGCTCTCGCGGCTGTTCGGCTTCTCCCGCACCCGGGCCGCCGACCTGATCGCGGGCGGCGACGTGCTGGTGGACGGCCGGCAGCCGGCCAAGTCGGACCGCGTGCAGGCGGGCGCGTGGCTGGAGGTCACGCTGCCGCCGCCGGTCACCACCCCCATGCCCGTGGCCGAGCCGGTGCCGGGCATGACCATCGTGTACGAGGACGACGACATCATCGTGGTCAACAAGCCCATCGGCGTGGCCGCCCACCCGACCGTCGGCTGGACCGGCCCCACGGTCATCGGCGGGCTGCTCGGCGCCGGGCACACCATCGCCACCAGCGGCGCCGCCGAACGCCAGGGCATCGTGCACCGCCTCGACGCCAACACCACGGGGGCCATGGTCGTCGCCAAGAGCGAGCACGCCTACTCCCACCTCAAGCGCGCCTTCAAGGAGCGTACGGTCGACAAGCGTTACCACGCGCTGGTGCAGGGGCATCCCGACCCGTTCCGGGGCACGGTGGACGCGCCGATCGACCGCCACCCGTCGGGCGACGGCCGCTTCGCGGTGGTGGCCGGCGGCAAGCCGTCCATCACCCACTACGACACGATAGAGGCGTTCCGGGCGGCTTCGCTGCTGGACATCAAGCTGGAGACCGGACGCACCCACCAGATCCGGGTGCACATGTCCGCCCTGCGGCACCCGTGCGTCGGCGACCTGCTCTACGGCGCCGACCCCACGCTCGCCGGCCGCCTCGGGGTGACCCGGCAGTGGCTGCACGCGGTGGCGCTCGGGTTCGAGCACCCGTCCACGGGTGAGTGGATGTCGTTCAGCACCGACTATCCGGCCGACCTGCAGAAGGCGCTCGACATCGTGCGCGAGGAGTCCTGAGGCGAGGAGTCCTGCGGGGCGGCCGGCGTTATTGCGAGCCCTCGATCACGCCGGACGTGTCCGAGTCGGACGGCTTGTCCTCCCCCTCGCCGGTGTCCCGCTTCTCGCCGCCGCCGTTGTCGTCGCCGCCGTTCTGGTCTTCGTCGTCGGCGGGGGCCGAGGTCCTGGCGGGGGTCTTCTTCTGGGTCGGGCGATCGCCGGTGGGGGAGGGCGAGGCGTCCGGTGACCGCTCGGGCGCGGGCGCCTCGCCGCTCCGGCTGGAGGGCGGCTCGGTCTGCGCCGGGCGGGACTCCTCCTCCGAGGAGGAGGGCCGTGAGGAGGACTCGGTGACGACGGCCGGCTGGGTGGACGACGGGGTGTGCTCCGAGTCGGTGGCCCGGCTGGACCACCAGGCCGCGCCGCCGGTGACCGCGGCCACCAGGACCACGCCACCGGCGAGCGCCGCCAGTGTGACCCCGCGCCGCCGCCTCCCCGAACCGCCGGCCACCCCGGCGCCCGCACTCGCCGTCCCGTAGTCCTCGTCCGCCGTTTCGGCGCCGCCGTACGCGGCCCGGGCGTCAGCGCCCGCCGTTGCCGTGCCCGCCGTGCCCCACGCGTCCATGCCCGCCATGCCCGCGCCCGCCACGCGCGTTTCCCCGGCTGCGCCGGCCTCCGCCGGGCCGCCCGGGACCGTCCCCGCGTCCAGCCCGGTCGCGCCCGCTGCGGCGGCGCCTGCCACGGGGGTGGGCATGATCCGGGTGGCCGACGCCGGGCCGGGGGAGCCGCCCATGACGATCGCGGCGAGCCGCCGTTCGGCGTCGTCCAGCGTCATGCGTTCGGCCGGGTTCTTGCGCAGCAGCCCGCCCAGCACCGGGGCGAGCACGCCCGCGCGGGTCGCCGGCTCCGGCTCGGCGTGCATGACCGCGCCCAGCGTGGTGAGGGGGTTGGTCCGCTGGAAGGGGGAGTGGCCCTCGACGGCCTGGTAGAGCGTGACGCCTAACGACCACAGGTCCGACGCGGGCGAGGCGCGCCCGCCGGCCGCCCGCTCGGGCGCGATGAAGGCGGGCGTCCCGATGAGGACGCCCGTACGGGTGACGGTGCTGTCGTCCTCGGTCGTGGCGATGCCGAAGTCGGTCAGCACGGCACGGTCGTCCTCGGCGAGCAGCACGTTGTCCGGTTTGACGTCGCGGTGCAGCACCCCGGCGGCGTGCGCCGCGCGCAGCGCCTGGAGGAGCTGCACGCCGATCTTCGCGACGTCGTGCGGGGACAGCGGCCCGTCCTCCCTGATCGCCTCGCCGAGCGTACGGGAGCGTACGAGCTGCATGACGATCCAGGGGTGCCCGTTCTCCTCCAGGACGTCGTACACGGTGGCCACGCCCGGATGCGCCACCCGGCCGGCCGCCCTGGCCTCGCGGAAGGTGCGCCGGGAGAACACCTCGCGCTCCGGCCCGGTCAGGTCGGGCGGAGGCAGGACCTCCTTGACCGCCACGTCCCGGCCCAGCACCTCGTCATGCGCCTGCCAGACCTTCCCCATGCCGCCCTTGCCGATCGCCTTGAGCAGCCGATATCTCCCGCCGACCGTCACCGCCGCTGAATCGGACATGCATCGCGACTACCCGAGAAGCAGCCGGGCAAGCGCGGTCACCGCCGCCGCGGCGAACAGCACGGCGAGGAACGGCGCCCGCAGCAGCAGCGCGACCACCGCCGCGGCGAGCCCCGCCGTACGGGCCGGATCGATGTGCAGCTCGCCCGCCTCGGTGAACACCTGCACCGCGACCAGCGCGCCGAGCAGCGCCACCGGCACCAGTTCGGCGAACCTGCGTACCACGGGATGGTCCAGCACCCACCGCGGCGCGGCCAGTCCCGAGAGCTTCAGCGCGTAGCAGCCCGCGCACAGGGCGGCGATCGCCCACCACAACGTCATCGCCGCCTCACCTTCGCATCAGGGCCGGCAGGACGGCCGCGGCCGACAGCAGCACCGGTACGCCCGGCGGCAGGAACGGCGTGGCGCACAGCGCGAGCGCCGCCGCGCCCGCCGCGAGCACGCGCAGCTCGCGGCTCGTGCTCAGCCGGGGCCAGAGGATGGCGAGGAACGCCGCCGGGCCCACCACGTCCAGCCCGAACGCGCCGGGGTCGCCTAGGAACGCGGTGCCGTACGCGCCGGCGAGCGTCGTCAGGTTCCAGGCGATGTAGAGGCTGACGAAGGTGACCGTGAAGCCCGTCCGCGCCGAGTCCCGGTCGGGCTGGGCGAGCGCGACGGCCGCGGTCTCGTCGATCACGCCGTGCGCGGCCAGCAGTCGCCGGGGGCCGCGTACGCGGAGCAGGTCGGCGAGGCGCAGGCCGTACAGGGTGTTGCGGCCGCCGAGGAGCAGCGCGCCGGCGACGGCGGCCAGCGGGTCGCCGCCCGCGCCGACGGCTCCGGTCAGCGCGAACTGGGAGGCCCCCGTGAACGTCAGCAGGCTCAGCACGCACGCCTGCGGCACGCTCAGCCCCGCGGTGACGGCCGCGGCCCCGAAAGCGAGCCCGGACAGCCCCACGGCCAGGCCCACGCCCAGACCGTCCCGCACGGCGGCGGGACGATGTGTCGTTCCATCCATGGCCTGGAGGTTAGGCGATGGGCGTTTCGTCCGTCTTGTACGTTCCTGCGGCACGTTGATAGGCAGCCGGCGGAACCCCCACGATGCGGCGGAAGTGCCGGGTGAGATGCGCCTGGTCGGTGAACCCCACCTCGGCGGCCACCTGCGCCGGCCGTACGCCGTCCTCCAGCAGGCGGCGCGCGGTGCGTACGCGGAGCGAGGTCAGGTAGGCGTGCGGCGGCAGCCCCGTCGCCTCCTTGAACGCCCGCAGCAGCCCGAACGGCCGCGCCCCCACCGCCGCGGCCAGCTCCTCCAGCGCGGGCGGGTCCACCAGGCTCTCGTGCAGCAGCTCCAGCGCCTCCCGCACGGCCCGGCCGCCCGCGGGCGACAACGGCCGCACCGGGCGGGGCGCGGCGTGGCGGGTCAGCAGCCGGGCGAACATCGTCCGGCTCAGCGTCGAGGCGGCCAGCGCGTCGCCCCGCTCGGCCGCCTGGTGGGCCCGCGCCAGCAGCGCCGCCACCGCCTGGTCCTGCACCACCTGGCGCGGGAAGTGCGGCGTCGCGTAGGGGGCACGCAGCTCGGCCGCGATCCCGGCCAGCGCCTCGATCGACGGGTACAACATGCGGTACGACCAGCCCTCCGGCGTGCCCGCCTGGCCGGTGTGCACCGACTCGGGATTGACCAGCACCAGCTCGCCCGCGCCAGCCCGGTGGGTGGTGCCCCGGTAGTCGAACTCCTCCACGCCGCTGAGGATCACCCCGATGGCGTAGCCGTCGTGGACGTGGCGGGAGAAGCGGTGGGTGACGTAGCGGGCCTTGAGCAGGTCGGTCTCCGGCACCGCGGGGTGCCGCCAGAAGTGGGCCAGCTCTTTCACGCCAGGTCCCTGCTCATCGGTCCGGGCCTTCACCGGGGACGGAAGGTCCTCACGAAGGCGTCGAAATAGTGACGGTCGCGGGCCCAGCGGGAGTCGAGGGTCTCCCAGTAAAGGGCGAACGGGCGGCCGTCGGCGGTGTGGAAGCCGCGGTTGACGACGTGGATGAGGCTCCCGGAGCGGGCCCGGGTGAACTCCCAGTCGGCGGCTTCCCGTCCAAGGTACCTGACGCCGGTGATGCCGATGCGGGTGTAGTCGCGGAACTCGCCCTTGGCGCGGATCTCCCGTTCGAGGCCCAGCCAGTGGGCTTTGGGGTCCTGCCAGGGGAGGTCGGGGACGGTCCACTCGACGATCATGGCGCCGGGGGTGTCGGGGCCGGTGAGGCGGATGCTGTCCCTGTCGGGGGTCTTCGTGGCCCGCCAGCCCTTGGGGAGGCCGATGGTGAAGCCGCCCGCCGTGTTGGTGAGCGTACGCCAGCCCGCGGGGAGGGGGCGGGTCGTCGGGCGGGGCGAGGAGGTGCCGGACGGCGTCGGCTCCGCCGGATCGGTGGCCGTCGGATCGGCCCCTGTCGGGCCGGTCGCCGTCGGGCTGGTCGCCGTCGGGCCGATGTCTGTCGGGCCGGTCGCCGTCTGGTCGGCCGCCGGGGAGGACGTCAGGGGGGACGCCGAGTTGTCGTACAGCAGCCAGCCCCCCACGCCGAGCGCGCCGAGCACCGCCAGCGCGGCCACGACCGCCGTCACCACGGCCAGCGGCCCCCGGCCACCCCGGGACCGCCCCTCCGGCATTGTGACGTGCGCCCGCCCCGGCTCCTGCGTCGCCTGCGGCACCGGCCCGGAGGAGTGAGGCACCTGCCCGGCAGGGCTGGGGAAGGGGGCGGGGGGTGTGGTGTGGGTGGTGGCGATCTCGTGCAGCAGCCGCGCGGCCTCCCCCGCCGGCAGCCGGCCCGCCGGGTCCCGGTGCAGCAGCCCCATGACGACCGGCGTCAGCGCCCCCGCCCGGCGCGGCGGCTCAGGCTGGTCGCGCAGCACCGCCGCCACGGTCGCCGCCCACGAGTCGCGCTTGAACGGCGGCTCGCCCTCGACCGCCGCGTACAGCGTCGCGCCCAGCGACCACAGGTCGGACTCCGGCCGCGCGGGCTCGCCGTTCAGCCGCTCCGGCGGCATGTACGCGGGCGTGCCCACCAGCCCGCCGGTCGCCGTCAGCCCCGCCTCGGCCTCCAGCGAGGCGATGCCGAAGTCGGTCAGCACCACCCGGCCGTCGTCGGCCAGCAGCACGTTCTCCGGTTTGACGTCGCGGTGCAGCACACCGGTCGCGTGCGCGGTCCGCAGCGCGTCCAGCACCCGGCCGCCGATCAGCGCCACCTGCCCGACCGGCAGCGGCCCCTGCTCGCGCACCACCTGGCCGAGCGAGCGCGAGCGTACGAGCTGCATCACGATCCACGGCCGGCCGTCCTCCTCGACCACGTCGTGGACGACCACGACCGACGGGTGGTCCAGGCGGCCCGCCGCCCTCGCCTCCCTGATCGTGCGCCGGTTGAGCTCGGCCCGCCGCTCGTCGCCGACGCCGGCGTAGCGGACCTCCTTGATCGCGACCGTACGGTCGAGCAACTCGTCGTAGGCCCGCCAGACCACGCCCATGCCGCCCTCGCCGAGGGGCTCGAGCAGTCGGTAGCGGTTGCTGACACGCACGGCGGGAAGCCTACTTGGCCGGTTTGAACGACGCGCAGAACCCTTCGAAGAAGCGGTAGTCGGACTTCCAGTGACTGTTGAGCGTGTGCCAGTAGATGGCGTACGCCCGCCCGTTGTCGGTGACGAAGCCCCGGTTGCGCACCCGCGTCTTGCCGGTGTTGGTGTTCCAGGTGAAGTCCCAGTCGGCGGCGGACTTCTGGTAGTCGACCCGCTTGATGTCGAGCTTCTTGTAGCCGCCGAAGTTGTGCTTCAGCACCGGCTCCTGCTTCTTCCAGTCCTTGTACGGGTCCTTGCCGGGCTTGGCGGCCTCCTCGACCATGACGTACGCGTTGGACGCCGCCCCCGGACCCTTGAACTTGACCTGCAGCCCGCTACGGTCCCACACGTCCCAGCCGGGAGGCAGTCCGATGGTGAAGCCCATCTTCTTGTCCTTGTACCACTTCCAGCCCTTGGGCAGCGCGGCGTCGGCGCTCTTCGTCTCGCTCGGGGACGCGCTCGGCGAGGCGGAGGCGCTCGGCGTGGCGGAGGCGCTCGGCGACGGGTCGTCCGAGGGCGTGCCCTCGCTCGCCGACGGCGAGGACGGCGGGGACGCCGACGTGCGCACGCCCGCCGTGGAGGCGCCGGCGTCGCCGGGATCGTCGCCGGGGCCTTGACGCAGGCCGAGGTAGCCGGCCACGCCCGCGACGAGCAGGACCGCGAGCGCGGCCGCGATCACCGGGCCGGGCCGCCGCTGCTGTGACGGGGCGCCCGCGTCCATGGTGGACTCCGCGGGCGGCTTCGGGCCGCCGGTCACCGGGGTGAGCCTGGCGCCCGTCTCGGGCGGTGTGCCTGCGGCGGCGGGCAGCAGGTCGGGATCTGTGGGGGTGTCGTCCTCGGCGGGCGGCTTGGGCTGGTAAGGCTGCCTGCGCGGCCGGGCCGGCTTCGCGGACGACCTGGTCTCCCGCGGCGCCGAGGCAGGGAACTGCGTGGTGGCCTCCGGGCTCGCCTGCGCGATCGCCCGGCGCAGCATGCGCTCGGCCTCCTCGTACATCAGCCGCTGCACCGGCTCCTTGGCCAGCAGCCCGGCGATCACGTCGGCCAGCGGGCCCGCGTGCGGGGCCGGGTCGGGCTCGTCGGTCAGCACGGCGTGCATGGTCGCCAGCGCCATGCCGCGCTCGTGCGGCGAGCGGCCCTCCACCGCCGTGTAGAGGGTGGCGCCCAGCGACCACAGGTCGGACTCGCGCCGCGCGGGCAGCCCTTTCAGCCGCTCGGGCGCGATGAACGCCGGCGTGCCCGCCAGACCCGTCACCGTGAGCTGCGTCTCGGTCTCCAGCGTGGCGATGCCGAAGTCGGTGAGCACCACGCGGCCGTCGTCGGCCAGCAGCACGTTCTCGGGCTTGACGTCGCGGTGCAGCACCCCCGCCTCGTGCGCCCGGTGCAGCGCGTCGAGCACGGCGAGGCCGATCTCGGCCACCCGCTTGGGCGGCAGCGGCCCCTCCTGCTTGATGACCGTCCCCAGCGATCGCGACTGCACGAGCTGCATGACGATCCAGGGACGGTCGTCCTCCTCGATCACGTCGTGCACGACGATCACGTTGGGATGCTCGAACCGCGCCGCCGCCCTAGCCTCGCGCATCGTGCGCCGGTTCAGGAGCTGCACTTCCTCGCCCAGGGCGGCCGCGTAGCGGACCTCCTTGACCGCGACGGTGCGGTCGAGCAGCTCGTCGTGGGCTCGCCAGACGATGCCCATCCCGCCCCGGCCGATGATCTCCTGCAGCTGGTAGCGGCCGGCGATGCGACGTCCTGCCTGCTTACGATCCGACATCAACGGCCTCAAACCCTCCCTCTCGGCCAAGAAATACTCCCATAGCGGGGGATCATCGGCGACTCGCGCGAAGGACAGTCCGCCATACGAGAACGGCCGTCCAGCAGGTGAGAACAGGGTGTAGGCTGCTCACATGACTTGTCGCCAGGTGTTTACCGAGCCGGCTCCGGGAGGGCCGGTCGGCAGCTAGCGACCACCTGGAGCCGGCACGAGGCAGAGACGCACCCGTCTCTGCCTTTTTGTTTTCCCGCCGGCTCCTGTCCGCATGGCGTGTGGGCCGGCCTGTGCAGAGAGGGTTGGGTCATGTCGTCGACCTTGGAACGGCACGCGGTGGCCGTCGGCGAACTGCTGGTGGGCGAGGGGCCCGCCGTGGTGATCGGTGACCGGGTGAGCCTGCGGGCCCATCCGGCGGAGACGGACGCGTACGAGGTGCTGCGGGAGGCCCGCGGGTTGCCGGGCGCGTGGGAGGCCCGCGGGTTGCCGGGCGGCCTTGCCGAAGGCGTCCCGGAGGGCGCTCGGGCGGGCGCGGGGGCTCGTGAGGGGGCCGCGGTCGTGCTCGCCGAGCCGCGCACCGCCGCCGACCTGCCGGCCATCGCCGCGCTCGCGGACGCGGTCGTGGTGGGGGCGGCCTGGACGCGCGACATCCCGCTCGTACGGGCGGCGGCGGAGCTCGGGCTGCCGGTCGTCGTCGAGCGGCGGGCGGGCGCGCCGCTGGAGGAGTGGCTCGGGCTCGCGGACTACTGCGCCGTCGAAGGCGACGGGCGGGTGATCCTCTGCGAGCGCGGCCCGCTCGACCTCGGGCTGCTACGGGCGGCACGTACGGCGTCGGGCCGGCCGGTGCTGGCCGACGTCTCGGCCGACCCCGGACTGTCCCCGGCCGCCGTCGCCGCCGGCGCCGACGGCCTCGTCGTGCACGCCCCCGCCCGCCTCCGCCTCGCCCCGGCCTTCCCGTACGGGACGCCGCCCCTCCCGCGTGGTGGCGCCGTACGGCGGGGGACCGGCCAGGGCGCGTCGGACGCGGAGGTGGAGGCGTTGACGGCGTGGCGGGTGGCCGAGGAGGCCGTGACGGTCGTGGGGGCGTTGCTGCGGCCCGAGTCGCCCGCGACCATCCCCGAGTGCCGGGCCGCCATCGACCGCGTGGACGCCGCCCTGGCCACCCTCCTCGAACGGCGTGCCGCCCTCGCGGGCACCGTCCAGCGCCTCAAGCCCGTCGGCGGCTTCGCCGGCCGCGACCTGGCCAGGGAACGCGCCCTGGTGGCCCGTATGGCCCTGCGCGCCCCGTCACTCGGCGAGGCCCGGCTGGCCCCCGTCATGAACGCCGTCATCGAGGCCGGCCTCCACCTGGCCGAGGAACGCGGCCACCACAGCTGACCCCCTCCACCCCGGTTCGCGCGGCGGACGGGGTCAGGGGGTGGCGGTGAGGCGGTAGTTGTTGAGCGGCCGGCCGGGGCCGGCGGCGATCTGTTCGTTGATCAGCTCGGCGAAGCGCCGGTAACCCTCGCCCGTCGGGTGGTAGCTGCGGGCGTTGACGTTGATCGGGTCCATGTCCAGCGCCAGCCCGTTCAGGTAAGGCTGCTGCCGTCCCACCTCGTGCCCCGTGAAAGCCTCGTAGGCGTCCACGTACTCAGCGCTGCCCGGCCCGCCGAACGCCGCGATGGCGCGGTCGAAGTCGCGCACCACGGCCCCGACCGTGTCGTTGAGCCGCCGGGCCACGCCGTTGATCCACCGCTGGTCGTCGGCGCTCAGGTTGTCGACGGAGGCCACCGGATCCTGCGGGAACGGCCGGGGGTAGCCGAGGACGACGATCCGCGCCTCGGGCGCCCGGCCGCGCAGCTCGCGCAGGACCTTGAGCATGTCGGCGCGCAGTTGCCCGATGCGGTGGCCGACGGCGGCGTCCTGGTCGACGCAGGCCGACGACCAGGGCAGTTTGGCGATGCAGGCGGTCAGGACCTTGGAGAAGCCCGCGTCGTTGCCGCCGATGCTCAGCGTGATCAGGCTCGCCTCCGGGCCGACCCGGCTGATCTGCGGGGGATGCCCCCACTGGCCGGTGAGGAGCTGGCCGGTCGTGGCGCCGCTGCAGGCGTAGAAGGCGGTGCCGCCGGCGAAGCGGTAGGTCTCGGCGATCACGGGGACGTACGAGCCGCTTGCCCGGTGGCAGCGGTCGGCGCCGTCGTTGACCGGCTCGGTGTCCTGGTCGTAGACGCCTTCGCCGGAGGAGTAGGAGTCGCCGAGGCCGACGTACGCGCCGCTCTGCGCCGCCTGGACCGGCGTGAGGCGGACCCGTTCGGGGAGCCGGCCGGTCGGCGCGGTCATGTCCGGGCAGCCGAGGCCGAGGACGGCGCAGGCCAGTTTCGGCACCACGCCGAGCGGCAGGCAGGCGACCGCGAGGGCGACGCCCAGGACGACCGCGACGACGACCCGCCCCGGCGCCCCCCGCCACCACGACCGCCCCGCGCCCCGCTCCAGCGCCGGCAGACGAGACGACGGCGGGCGTGAGGACGGCTGGCCTGAGGACGCCGGGGGCGAGGACGCCGGCAAGGGCTCCGCCGGCAGGGGCTGCGTCGGCCCCGACTCCGTCAGTGCCGGCTCTCTCGGCACGGGTGCGGGTGTGGGGACGGGCTCTGTGAGGGTGGGTGAGGCGGGCTCGGCGGCCCGGCGAGTGGTGTCGGGCTCGGACGTGTCCAGTGCGGCCTCCCCCCGGACGGCGGACTTCGTGCCGCATCGAGACTAACCCGTCTCCGGCCGCCCTTCGGGAGTCGCGAGGGCCGGCGCGGGCGCCCTGCGCCGCCTGCGCACCAGCAGCCACCCCGCGGCGATGGCCGCGACCAGCGCGGGGATGAGGAAGAACGCCACCCGCTGATCGCGGTCGGCGAACGGCATCAGCAGCACCACCAGCGCCAGGAACGCCAGCGTCAGCCAGTTGGTGACGGGGGAGCCCGGCATGGGGAACGCCGAGCGGTGCCCCGCCCGCCGCAGCCGCAGCTGGCAGTAGACCAGCACCCCCCAGGTAGTGACCACGCCGAGCGAGGCGCCCGCCGTGGCGATGTTGAACGCCCGCTCCGGCAGGAAGTAGAACAGCACGACCCCGCCGAGGAACGTGAGCGCCGTGAACACGATGCCCCCGACGGGCACGTGCCGTTTGCTCAGCGCGACGGCGAACCCCGGCGCCTCGCCCTTCCTGGCCATGGACCGCAGGATGCGCCCGGTCGCGTACAGGCCGGAGTTGCACGACGACAGGGCCGCCGTGATGACGACGAGGTTCATGGCGTCGGCCGCCCACGGCACGCCGAGCCCGGAGAAGACGGTCACGAACGGCGACTCCCCGGCCCGGTAGACCGTCCACGGCAGCACCATCGCCAGCAGCAGCACCGATCCCACGTAGAAGACCGCAATGCGCCACACCACGCCGTTGACGGCCTTGGGCATCACCTCGCGGGGCCGCGCCGTCTCTCCCGCCGCGATGCCGACCAGCTCGATCGAGGCGTACGCGAACACCACCGACTGCAGGCTCATCAGCACCATGGGCAGCCCGGTCGGGGTGAACCCGCCGTGCGCGACCAGGTTGCCCGGCCCGGCGCCGCCGACCGAGAAGACCACCAGCACCAGCCCCACCACGAGGAAGACGGTGATCGCCAGCACCTTCAGCAGCGCGAACCAGAACTCCAGCTCGCCGAACAGCCGCACCGACAGCAGGTTGACCAGCAGGACGAAGCCGAGCGCGATCAGCGCCGTCAGCGCCTGGGGGAAGGCGGGCGCCCAGTAGTGGATGTAGGCGGCGATCGCGGTCAGCTCGGCGATGCCGGTGAACGCCCAGTTGACCCAGTACATCCAGCCGCTGGCGAAGGCAGCCCAGGGGCCGATGAACTCGCCGGCGTACTCGACGAACGACCCCGACGTGGGCCGGTAGAGCACGAGCTCGCCGAGCGCCCGCATGACGAAGAAGGCGGCGAGGCCGGCCGCGGTGTAGGACAGCACCAGCGCGGGCCCGGTGGCCTGCAGCCGCCCGCCCGCGCCGAGGAACAGCCCCACCCCGATCGCCCCGCCGATCGCGATCATCTGGACCTGCCGGTTGCCCAGCGCGTGCGAGTAACCCTCGTCGGTCTGCGTGCGCACTCCGCGTCCCTTCCGCTACTTTCCGTAGCCACGACGATATCGGCGCCGCTGATCGCGCGAGCCCCGGCACGCCGTCCGTGAGCCCGGCCGGAAGACGCCCGGGGATCGTCGCGGGGCGGCTCCAGGATGTCGGCGCGGGCCACTAGAGTCGGACCACCGCCATCGTCCGGCGGGCACCGTCAGGCAGACCCGGGAGGCGCCGCTCCATGTCGTCCAGCGACTCGTTCGTCCATCTGCACGTGCACACCGAATACTCGATGCTGGACGGCGCCGCCCGGCTGAAGCAGATGTTCAAACAGGTCGGCGACCTCGGCATGCCGGCGATCGCCATCACCGACCACGGCAACATGCACGGCGCCTACGACTTCTACAAGCAGGCCACCGGCGCCGGCATCAAGCCGATCATCGGCATCGAGGCGTACGTCGCGCCGGAGCTGCGCCACAACAAGCGCCCGGTGCTGTGGGGCGAGCCGCACCAGAAGAGGGACGACGTCTCGGCGGGCGGCTACTACACCCACATGACGATCTGGGCCCGCGACAAGACGGGCCTGCACAACCTGATGAAGCTGAGCTCGCGCGCCTTCACCGAGGGTTTCGTGCGCAAGTGGGCCCGCATGGACGCCGAGATCCTCGCCGAGCACTCCGAGGGCCTCATGGCCACCACCGGCTGCCCCTCGGGTGAGGTGCAGACCCGGCTGCGTCTCGGCCAGTACGACGAGGCGCTCAAGGCCGCCGCGAAATACCAGGACATCTTCGGCAAGGACAACTTCTTCCTGGAGATCATGGACCACGGCCTCGACATCGAGCGCCGCGTCCGCGACGGGCTGACCCGCATCAGCAAGGAGCTGGGCATCCCGCCCCTCGTCACCAACGACTCCCACTACACCTACGAGTCCGACGCCTCCTCGCACGACGCCCTCCTGTGCATCCAGACCGGCAAGCAGCTGTCCGACCCCGACCGCTTCCGCTTCGACGGCTCCGGCTACTACATCAAGACCGCCGACGAGATGCGCGCCGTCGACTCCTCCGACCTGTGGGCCGAGGGCTGCCGCAACACCCTGCTCGTGGCCGAGAAGGTCGATCCCACGGGGTTCTTCACCTACAAGAACCTCATGCCGACCTTCCCCGTCCCCGAGGGGATGACCGAGGAGGAGTTCTTCCGGCAGGAGGTCTGGAAGGGGCTGGAGCGCCGCTTCCCCGAGGGCCTCGACGACGAGCACCGCGAGTGGGCCGAGAACGAGCTGCGGGTCATCATCCAGATGGGCTTCCCCAGCTACTTCCTCGTGGTCGCCGACTTCATCATGTGGGCCAAGAACAACGGCATCCGCGTCGGTCCCGGGCGTGGCTCGGCGGCCGGCTCGCTGGTGGCGTACGCGCTGGGCATCACCGACCTCGACCCGATCCCGCACGGCCTGATCTTCGAGCGCTTCCTCAACCCCGAGCGCGTGTCCATGCCCGACGTCGACATCGACTTCGACGAGCGTCGGCGCGGCGACGTGATCCGCTACGTCACCGAGAAGTGGGGCGCCGACAAGGTCGCCATGATCGCCACGTTCGGCACGATCAAGGCGAAGGCCGCCGTCAAGGACGCCGGCCGCGTCCTCGGCTACCCCTACGCGCTGGGCGACAAGGTCTCCAAGGCGTTCCCGCCCGCCGTCATGGGCAAGGACATCCCGCTGTCGGGCATCTTCGACAAGGACCACCCCCGCTTCGCCGAGGCCGGCGAGCTGCGCAAGCTCTACGAGGAGGACGTCGACGTCAAGTCGACGATCGACCTCGGGCGCGGCCTGGAGGGCCTGATCCGGCAGACCGGCGTGCACGCGGCCGGCGTGATCATGTCCGCCGAGGTGCTGACCGACCACATCCCGATCATGCGCCGCGACTCCGACGGCGCGATCATCACGCAGTTCGACTATCCGACCTGCGAGACGCTCGGCCTGCTGAAGATGGACTTCCTGGGCCTGCGCAACCTCACGATCATCGACGACTGCCTCAAGCTGATCGAGGGCACCAGCGGCGAGCAGATCGACCTGCTCAAGCTGCCGCTCGACGACCGCAAGTCCTACGAGCTGCTGGCCCGGGGCGACACGCTCGGCATCTTCCAGCTCGACGGCGGCGGCATGCGCACCCTGCTGCGGCTGATGAAGCCCGACAACTTCGAGGACATCTCCGCCGCCCTCGCGCTCTACCGCCCCGGCCCGATGGGCGCCAACTCCCACACCAACTACGCGCTGCGCAAGAACGGCGCGCAGGAGATCACTCCGATCCATCCCGAGCTGGAGGAGCCGCTCGCGGAGATCCTGTCCACGACCTACGGCCTGATCGTCTATCAGGAGCAGGTCATGGCCATCGCCCAGAAGGTCGCCAACTACTCGCTGGGCGGCGCCGACCTGCTGCGCCGCGCGATGGGCAAGAAGAAGAAGTCCGAGCTGGACAAACAGTTCGTGACCTTCGAGGCGGGCATGAAGGACAACGGCTTCTCCGACGCCGCGGTCAAGGCCCTGTGGGACATCCTGCTGCCCTTCTCCGACTACGCCTTCAACAAGGCCCACACGGCCGGCTACGGCCTGGTCTCCTACTGGACCGCCTACCTCAAGGCCAACCACCCGGCCGCCTACATGGCCGCCCTGCTGTCGTCGGTCAAGGACGACAAGGACAAGTCGGCGCTCTACCTCAACGAGTGCCGCCGCATGGGCATCAAGGTGTTCCCGCCGGACGTCAACGACTCCGACTTCGACTTCACCCCGCGCGGCACCGACATCCGCTTCGGCCTGTCGGCCATCCGCAACGTCGGCGCCAACGTCGTCGACGGCATCATCGCCGCGCGCAAGGAGAAGGGCCGCTTCGCCGACTTCAAGGACTTCCTGCGCAAGGTGCCCGCGCTGGTGTGCAACAAGCGCGTCATCGAGTCGCTGATCAAGGCCGGCGCGTTCGACTCGCTCGGGCACGTCCGCAAGGGCCTGGTCATGGTGCACGAGCAGGCCGTCGACGCGATCATCGACATCAAGAAGAACGAGGCCATCGGCCAGGACTCCCTGTTCGGCGCGATCGACGGCGGCGAGGACCAGACGTTCGACGTGCAGATCCCGCCGGGCGAGTGGGACAAGACGACGCTGCTGCAGTTCGAGCGGGAGATGCTCGGCCTCTACGTCTCCGACCATCCGCTGTTCGGCGTCGAGCACATCCTGGCGGCCGGGGCCGACTGCTCGATCGCGGCACTCCAGGACGACAGCCGGCCCGACGGGCAGATCGTCACGGTGGGCGGCATCCTCAGCGGGGTGCAGCGCAAGGTCACCAAGAAGGGCGACACCTGGGTGCTGACCCAGCTGGAGGACCTCGAAGGCGCCATCGAGGTGATGATCTTCCCGTCGGCCTACCAGCTCTGCTCGACGATCCTGGCCGAGGACGCGATCGTGTTCGTCAAGGGGCGCATCGACAAGCGCGAGGACATCGGCAAGATCATCGCGATGGAGGTGACCGCGCCCGACCTCACCCAGGAGGCCGGCGGGCCGCTGCTGGTGAGCCTGCCGCTGACCCGCTGCACGCCGCCCGTGGTGACCCGGCTGAAGGAGATCCTCACCACGCATCCTGGCACGTCGGAGGTGCACCTCCAGGTCCACAACGGGCCGCGGACGACGGTGATGCGGGTCGACGACCGGTTGCGCGTCACCCCGTCGCCGGCCCTGATGGGCGACCTCAAGCAGCTCCTCGGCCCGGCCTGCCTCGGCGCCTGACCTCCGGTCGCGGCGTCTGATCTTCACAGGGCGGCGGGACGGCGATCGGCAACCCTCGCCGTCGTCCACCCGCCCCCCGTGGGGCAGGATCGTCAGGGTGAGCGAACTGCACTACCTCAGCGCGACCGAGCTGGCCGGACTGATCAGGACCAGGCAGGTGAGCGCGGTCGAGGCGGTCCGCGCCTGCCTCGACCGCATCGACCAGGTCAACCCGCACGTCAACGCCATCGTCACGCTGGCCGCCGAGCAGGCGCTCGACGCGGCTAAGGCGGCCGACGCCCGCGAGCCCGACGGCCCGCTGCACGGGGTGCCCGTCGCCCACAAGGACCTCGTCGACACCGCCGGCATCCGCACCACCTACGGCTCGCCGGTCTACGCCGACCACGTCCCCGACCGGGACGAGCTGATCGTCGAGCGGCTGCGCGCGGCCGGCGCGATCAGCATCGGCAAGACCAACACGCCCGAGTTCGGCACCGGCTCCCACACGGTCAACGAGGTGTTCGGCGCGACCAGGAACCCCTACGACCTGTCGAGGTCGGCGGGCGGCAGCAGCGGCGGGGCGGCCGTGGCGCTGGCCACCGGCATGGTGCCGCTGGCCGACGGCTCCGACATGGGCGGCTCGCTGCGCAACCCGGCCTCGTTCTGCAACGTGGTGGGCCTGCGGCCCACCCCAGGCCGCGTCCCGGTGGTCTCCGACGTCAACGCCTGGTACACGCTGTCGGTTCTCGGGCCGATGGCCCGCACGGTCGAGGACGTCACGCTGATGCTGGGCGCGGTCGCCGGGTTCGACCGGCGCTCGCCGTACGCGATCAAGGAGTTCTTCGCGCCCGAGCCGGAGGAGGGCGTGCGGGGGATGCGCGTGGCGTGGAGCCCCGACCTGGGCGGGCTGCCCGTCGATCCGCGCACGGCGGCGGTCACCGCCACCGCGCCGGCCGTGTTCGAGCGGCTCGGGGCGCACGTGGAGCAGGTCGAGCTCGACCTGTCGGACGCCGAGGACGCCTTCCGCACCTACCGGGCCTGGAACTACGCGCTGTCCTTCGGCGACCTCGACCGCCTCGGCCCCAACACGGCCTGGAACGTCGAGCAGGGCCGCAAGGTCACAGGCGAGGACCTGGCGCGGGCCGAGCGCGCGCGCAGCCGCCTCTACCAGCGCATGGCGGCCTTCTTCGACGTCTACGACGTGCTGATCGCGCCGGTCAGCCAGGTGCCGCCGTTCCCGGTCGAGCACCCGTACGTCAGCGAGATCAACGGGCAGGAGCTGCCGGACTACCTGGCGTGGATGCGGTCGGCGTACTGGATCAGCGTGCTGCACGCGCCGGCCGCGTCGGTGCCGGCCGGGTTCACGCCGGAGGGGCTGCCGGTGGGGGTGCAGATCGTGGGCGCGCCGTTCGCCGACGCGCGGGTGCTGCGCGTGGCGCGCGCCTTCGAGCAGGCGACCGGTCACGGCCAGCGCCGCCCGCTCCTCTGACCCCCTTCTCCTCCGGCCCCGGGACGGGCGTCAGCGTCGGGCCAGCGCCAGCACGCTCAGGCCGAACATCAGGACGCCCAGGGGCACATGGACCGCCGTCATGCCCGCGATGCCGAGCGCGACCTGCGCCGAGGCGAGGACGAGGAAGACGGCCGCCTGCCCGATGGGCCGGGGGGAGCCACCGCCCGGCTTCCACGCCGGCACCGCCGCGAGCACGTACAGCAGCGCCGCCCCCCACATCACGCGGGCTCCGATGCCGTGCAACGTCTCCCCGTAGGACGTGGTCAGCAGCAGTCCGGCGGAGATCGCCTGCAGGAGGATGGTCAAGGTCTGCAGGGCGATCGCGATCCGCAGCAACGAAAGACGGCCCTGTGCCGTCGCCTGGGTGGCCATGTCATGGTCCCCTTTCCCGCCCCGGGGCGGTGGGTCGATAAGGTCTCACCAGCCCGACGACGCGGGCGCGCGAAAGGTAAGGCGAGGAGGCTGCCGGAGACCATGGGGACGTCTGGGACGGCGGGGACGGGCGCCGGCGAGCTCGCCGGTGAGCGGGGCCCGCTGATCAACGTCGCCTACCGGCTGCTCGGCTCGCTGTCCGAGGCCGAGGACGCCGTGCAGGAGGCCTACGCACGCTGGTACGCGCTGCCGCGCGACCGGCGCGACGAGGTCGTGTCTCCGGGCGCCTGGCTGACGACGGTGACCGGCCGCATCTGCCTGGACGTGCTCGGCTCGGCGCGGGCCCGTCGCGAACGGTACGTCGGCGCGTGGCTGCCCGAGCCGCTGCCGGGCGGCGCGGGGGAGGGCCAGGGGTCCGGCGCCGACCCCGCCGACCTGCTGGTGATGGACGAGTCGGTGACCACGGCCTTCCTCGTCGTCCTGGAGTCGATGACGCCCGCCGAACGGGTGGCGTTCGTGCTGCACGACGTCTTCCGCTACCCGTTCGCCGAGATCGCCGACATCGTGGGCCGCACCCCGGCCGCCTGCAAGCAGCTCGCCTCCTCCGCCCGGCGGCGGGCGCGGGCCGCGGGGACGCCGGGGCCGGCGGCCGAGCGGGCCGCCACCGTACGGCGGGTCAAGGAGGCATGGGAGGCCAGGGACATCGCGGCCCTCGTCGACCTCCTCGACCCGGCCGCCGTGCTGACCGCCGACGGCGGCGGCCTGGTCAGCACCGCCCCTCATCCGGTCGAGGGCGGCGCGGAGATCGCCCGCTACCTGGTCGCCATCGCCGCCCTCGCCCCGGGGCTCGAGCTCCTGGAGCGGCCGGTCAACGGAACGCCCGGCCTGGTGGCGCGGGAGGCCGGCGTCGTCGGGACCGTGGCGTCGTTCGAGATCGTCGGCGGTCGCGTGACCCGGATCTGGGCGGTGCGCAATCCGGAGAAGCTGCGGGCGTGGAGGCGGGGCGACTGACCGCTCGGCCGGCCGGTGACGGCTGCTCTAGCCGCGGCCGGGGCCGTCGAGGGGCCCGCCCGCGGGGCCGGTGAGCGGGTCCTCGCCGTACGGCTGCCGCAGCGGCGACTCGCGGTAGCCGTGCATGCCCTCCAGCAGCCCGAACAGCCCCACCGCGAGCAGCGGCCAGGACACCGCGACGCCGTTCGCGGTCAGCGCCAGCGCCCCGGGAACGATCTTCACCCCCGGCGCGGCCGCCGCCTCCACCGTGGCGGCCCCGATCGTGAACGTCGAGCCGACCCAGTACGTGAGCGCCGCCCCCGCGCTCCCGCCCACGCCGAGCCCGGCCAGCACGCCCAGCATCCACCGCCGCCCGGCGAACCAGCCGGCCGCGCCGCAGAGCAGCCCGAGCCCGCCGGTGATCACCGCGTACCAGCCGTCGGCGGCGATGAGCGCCTGCGTGGAGATGTCGGCCAGCACGAGCCCGCGCTCGGTGACCTGGTAGGGGGCGCGCGGCGACACGGCGGACCAGAGCAGCCCGGCGCCGATCCCGAGTGTGGCGAGTGCGAGGACAGTTACCGCGAAGGCGCGTACTTCCCTCGTCACTCCACGCTCCCTGATATCTGCGTCCGAATCACTCGATGGTATCCCCCGGCTAGGCTCGCTTCGTGATTGCAGAAGAGGTCTGGCTGATTGAGCCCTCCGGCCCGCTCCGGGGGGACGTCGAGGTGCGCGGCTCCAAGAACGGCGTGTCCAAGCACATGGTCGCCGCCATGCTGGGCACCGGCGAGAGCAGCATCCACAACGCCCCCGAGGTGGGCGAGGTCGGCATCACCGCCGCCATGCTGGAGGCGCTCGGCATCCACGTGCGGATCGACGGGCCGGAGATCAGGATCGAGCCGGGGGCGCACATCGAGCCGCGGGTGCCCGACGCGTTCACCGGGCTCAACCGCATCCCGATCCTCATGCTCGGCCCGCTGCTGCACTTGGCGGGGGAGGCGTTCGTGCCGCTGGTCGGCGGCGACCCCATCGGGCGGCGGCCGGTGAACTTCCACGTGGAGGCCCTGCGCTCGATGGGCGCCGAGGTGGAGGTGGGCGACGGCGGCATCTACGCCAAGGCGGGACGGCTGCGCGGCACCCGGATCGAGCTGCCGTACCCGAGCGTGGGCGCGACCGAGACGGTGCTGATGTCGGCGGTGCTGGCCGAGGGCAAGACGGTGCTGAAGAACGCCGCCATGGAGCCCGAGGTGGTGGAGCTGGCGCTGTTCCTGCAGCGGATGGGGGCGCGGATCGAGCTGTCGCCCGACCGCAGGATCGTCATCGAGGGCGTCGAACGGCTGCGCGGCGCCTCCACCTGGCTGAACGGTGACCGCATCGAGGCGTTCTCGTACCTGGCGGCCGGCCTGGTGACCGGGGGAGAGGTGCGGGTGCACGGCTGCCCGCAGGACCGCCTGGTCACCGCCATCACCACGCTGGCCAGGATGGGCGCCGACTTCGAGATCAACGACCAGTACCTGTGCGCGACCGCCCCGCCCGAGGGGCTGCGCGCGGCGGCCGTGCAGACCGACACGCATCCGGGGTTCATGACCGACTGGCAGACGCCGCTCATGGTGCTGTTCACGCAGAGCCAGGGCATGTCGGTGCTGCACGAGACGGTCTTCGAGAACCGCCTGGTGTACGTGCCCGCGCTGCAGAAGATGGGCTGCGAGATCGAGGTCTTCGACCAGTGCCTCGGCGGCCCGGCCTGCCGCTACCACGACACCAACGCCCGCCACTCGGCGGTCGTGCGCGGCGTGTCCAAGCTCAAGGGCGCCGACGTGACGCTGCCGGACATCCGGGCCGGGTTCTCGGCGGTGCTGGCGGCGGCGGTGGCCGACGGGCCGTCCACGCTGCGCGGGGTGCACCACATCGAGCGCGGGTACCACCGGCCGTTCGAGCAGTTCGCCTCGCTCGGTCTGAACATTCGCAGGCAACGGTAAAGAGGCAGGATTCGGGCGTTTGCCGATGATCGTCCGGTTGCACATCGTTTGAGTGACCGTACTCAGGACCGCCGGAACGCTCGCCCTGACCGGCGCGCTCGGCGGCGTGCTGGCGGCGGCGCTGGCCGCGCCCGTGGTGAGCGGGGGCGGCCTGGCGGCCAAGAACGTCGCCGACACCTTCGTCCAGCTGCCGGCGGCGCCCCGCGAGGAGCCGCTGGCGCAGGTGACCAGGCTGCTGGACCGGGACGGCCGGCCGTTCGCGCAGTTCTACGAGGCCAACAGGACGGCCGTGCCGCTGGCGTCGGTCTCGCCCGTCATGCGCAAGGCCATCGTGGCCATCGAGGACGCCCGCTTCTACGAGCACGGCGGCCTCGACGTGCGCGGCACCCTGCGGGCGCTGCTGACCAACACCCAGGCGGGCGGCATCCGCCAGGGCGGCTCGTCGCTGACGCAGCAGCTCGTCAAGAACATCCTGGTGGAGAGCGCGCGTACCGACGAGGAACGCGACCGCGCCCGCGCCCCGAACCTGGCGCGCAAGATCACCGAGCTGCGGCTCGCGATGGCGCTGGAGCGCAAGTACCGCAAGGACGAGATCCTGGAGCGCTATCTCAACATCGCCTACTTCGGCGCCGGGGCGTACGGCGTGGAGGCGGCGGCCCGCCGCTTCTTCTCCACCTCGGCCGCCCAGCTGACGCTGACCCAGGCGGCCACGCTGGCGGGGGCGGTGCGGATGCCGTACTCGACCGATCCCTCGCTCGGCTCGGCCCACCGCACCCGGCTGCGGGCCCGGCGCGACCTCGTGCTGGACCGCATGGCCGGGCTGAAGATCATCAGCCAGCAGGAGGCGGCGGCGGCCAAGAGCGCGCCGCTCGGCATCATGCTGCGGCCCGAGCCCGGCGGCTGCGAGCAGAGCGACTACCCGTTCTACTGCCTGTACGTCCAGCGCGAGCTGCTGTCGAACCCCGTCTTCGGCAACACGCCGTCGATCCGGCGGGCCAGGATGGCCCGGGGCGGCCTGACGATCAGGACCAGCCTCGACCCGACCGCGCAGCGCGCCGCCGAGCGCGCCATCCGCCGCCACGTCCACCCCCAGGACACCGAGGTGGCCGCCGAGGCCATGGTCGAGCCGGGCACCGGCCGGATCCGGGCCATGGCGGCCAGCAAACGGTTCGGCCGCAACCCCGGCAACCGCAAGAACGGCTCCAGGACCACCTTCAACCTGGTCGCCGACGTCGCGCACGGCGGCGGCCAGGGCTTCCAGGCGGGCTCGACGTTCAAGGTGTTCACCCTGGCCACGGCGCTGCGGCAGGGGTGGAGGTTCGGTGACGGCTTCCAGACGCCCGGGGCGCTGGTGCCCGCCGCGGGCTACCGCAACTGCGAGGGCCGGCCGGTCAACGACCCCGGCACCCGCGTGCTCAACGCCAGCGGTGAGGGCGAGGGCGGCCCGCACAGCATCGAGACCGGCACCTGGAAGTCGGTGAACATCTTCTACATGATGCTGGAGCGCAAGGTCGGGCTGTGCAACGTGGTCAAGACCGCCAAGGCGCTCGGCATCGCCAGGGCCGACGGGACGCCGCTGCGCGAGGTGCCGACGTTCACGCTGGGCATCAACGAGATGGACCCGGTGACGGTGGCGGCGGCGTTCGCGGCGTTCGCCGCCCGCGGGACCTACTGCCGGCCGCTCGCCATCGTCGAGATCGTCGGCAGGGACGGGCAGCGCACCCACGTGCCGCCCTCCTGCGAGCAGGGCATCGAGCGGCCGGTCGCGGACGCGGTCAACCACGTGCTCGAAGGCGTCTTCGACAAGGGCACCATGAAGGGGCAGGGCATCGGCCGCCCGGCCGCCGGCAAGACCGGCACGAACAACGGTTACACCTCGGCCTGGTTCGCCGGTTACACCCCGCAGCTCGCGGCGGCGGTCAGCGTCGGCGACATCCGGGGCTCCTACCGCTACCCGCTGCGGGACGTGCAGATCGGCGACGAATACTACGGCGCGGTGCAGGGCGCGTCGTTGCCCGGGCCGATCTGGGTGGAGTCGATGGGGCCGGCGCTGCGGGCGGTCGAGCCCCGGCGGTTCCATCCGCCGGACATGAGCCGCTTCGGCGGCGGCAACACGCCCGGGCTCAAGGAGGCGCTGGCCGAGGAGGAGAAGCGGAAGAAGCGGCCCGGCGACCGGGCCTTCCGCCGGCACCGCAGGCTCTTCCAGTGGCTGCTCGGACAGACGCCGGGCGTGCCGTCACTGGAGTGGCCGCCGCGCGAGCCGCTCGACGGCTGGGGCCGGCGCCCCTGGCCCCGGCGCCACCGCCACTGATCAGCCGGCCTTACCGATGGGAGCTGTGACGGCGCGGGTGAGCGTGATGAGGTTGTCGGGCGCGGTCTCGATCTGGAGGCCGCGTCTGCCCGCCGAGAAGTAGATCGTCGGGAAGTCGAGCGCGGAGGAGTCGACCACGGTCGGGAGCTGCTTGCGCTGGCCGAGCGGGCTGATGCCGCCGACGACGTAGCCGGTCACCCGCTCGACCCTGGCCGCGTCGGCCATGGCGGCCCGCTTGCCGCCCAGCGCGTGGGCGAGCGCCTTGAGGTCGAGCTTGCCGGCCACCGGCACCACGGCCACCGCGAGGCCGCTCTCGGTCTCGGCGACGAGGGTCTTGAAGATGCGCTCGTACGGGATGCCGAGCGCGTCGGCGGCCTCCTCGCCGTAGGCCTGGGCGGAGGGGTCGTGGTCGTACGGGTGGAGCGTGAAGTCGGCCTTGGCCTTGGTGAGGGCCATCGTCGCCGGCGTGCCGCCTTTGCCTTTCGCTTTGCTCACAGAAAGTGATTGTAGCGAATCTACAATGTAAAGACGCGGCCGGGGGTGTACCCCAGGGCCCGCCGGAACACGTCGATGAACGCGCTCGCCGACGCCCACCCGCAGCGGTGCGCCACCGCGGTCACCGGCAGGCCGTCGGCCAGGAGCAGGAGCGCGTGGTGCAGGCGGAGCTGGGTGCGCCACTGCGGGAAGCTCATGCCGAGCTCGTTCCTGAACAGCCGGGCCAGCGTGCGCTCGCTCGCGCCCGCCCCGGCGGCCAGCTCGCCCAGCGTCCTGCGGTCGGCGGGGTCCCGCTCCAGCGCGGCGCAGACGGCGGCGAGACGGGGGTCGGTGGGGGCGGGCAGATGGAACGCCTGCTCGGGCGCCCGCCGCAACCGGTCGAGCAGCACCCCCAGCAGCCGCCCGCGCTCGCCGCTCCCGAGGTCGCCTGGCTCGCCGGTGTAGGCGATGATCAGCTCGCGGAGCAGGGGGTCCACGGCGAGGACGGCGGGGCGGTCGAGGGCGAGCGGGTTGCCGGTGAGGCCGATCAGGCGCAGCTCGGTGTGGCCGTGCGCCCGGTGCTCGTGGACGGTGCCGGCGGGCACCCAGATCGCGCGGCTGGCGGGCGCCACCCAGACCCCGGCGCCGGTGGTGACGGACAGGACGCCGCGGCAGGCGTACACGATCTGGTGGGTGTCGTGGCGGTGGGCGTCGATGCCGCCGCCGGGCGCGAGCGGGCGCCGACCGGTCGGCGCCTCGGCGAGGTGGCGGATCTCCGACATGAGTTGGCACTTTATCGGAAGCAGGCCACCGGCGGCGGGGGCCACGATCGGAGGTGTGAACAGGGTCCCCATGCTGGCCGCCGGGCACGCGGCCGTCGATCTCTACCAGGGCGCGGTGCCCGCCCTGGTGCCCTTCCTGGTGGCCGAGCGCGGGTACGGCTACGTCGCGGTCTCGGGGGTGGTGCTGGCCGCGACGTTGTTGTCGTCGGTCGTGCAGCCGCTGTTCGGGCTGCTGACGGACCGGTGGCGGATGCCGTGGCTGATCCCGTTGAGCATGGTGGCGGCCGGGGCGGGGGTGGCGGTGGGCGGGGTGGCCGGCTCGTACGCCCTGACCTGCCTGGCGGTGGCGCTGTCCGGGCTGGGGGTGGCGGCCTACCATCCGGAGTCGGCGCGGCTGGCGCGGATCGCGAGCGCGGGCAGTCACGTGCGGATGAGCTGGTTCTCGCTGGGCGGGACGCTGGGGTTCGCGGCGGCTCCGGTGCTGGTGACCCCGTTGCTGGCGGGGTGGGGGCTGGGGGCGTCGCCGCTGCTGGCGGTGCCGGCGGTGGCGGGGGCGCTGGTGACGTTGCCCGCGGTGCTGGCGCTGACGGGCGGCGGCGACGGCGGGGGCGGGACGCGGCGGGAAGGGGCCGGGCTGGTGCGGCGGCGGGACGACTGGCGCTCGTTCACGCGGCTGACGCTGGTGATCGTGTTCCGGTCGGTCGTGTACGTGGGCCTGAGCACGTTCGTCGCCTTGTACGTGGGCGGCGGGGCGGCGGGGGCCGTGGCGCTGTTCGTGCTGTTCGCGGGCGGTGCGGCCGGGACGGTGCTGGGCGGGCGGCTGGCGGGCCGATGGGGGCGGGTGCGGACGATGCGGCTGGCGTACGCGGCGGCGGTCCCGGCGGTCGCGGGCGTGGTGCTCGCGCCGGGGCCGGCCGCGTACGTCTTCGTGGCCGCCTCCTCGATCGCCTTGTACGTCCCGTTCTCCCTGCACGTGACGCTGGGCCAGGATCTCCTGCCGAACCGGGTGGGCACGGCGGGCGGCGTGACGCTGGGGCTCGCGGTGAGCGTGGGCGGGCTGACCAGCCCGCTGGTGGGCGCGGTCGCGGAGGCGTCCTCGCTGCGGGTGGCGCTGGCCTGCCTGGTCGTCTTCCCGGTCCTGGCGTGGCTGCTGGCGCGCACGCTGGAGGAGCCGGCCGGCGCGTGAGGCGCCTCAGCCCTGGACCGGGAGGCGGGCCACCGCGGTGTTGTCGCGCCGCGACGGGTCGAGGCGGGTGGCGGCGACGTGCGCGGTGACCGGCACCTGCCGCGGCGCGTCGGCGGTGAGGCGTACGCGGGCGGTGAGGCGGACCGGGTGGCCCGGCCGTACGGTGTCGATCGCGCAGGCGGCCTGCCGGGCGGTGCGGGCGCAGTCGGCGCCGCTGAGGGCGGTGAACGCGGCGCCGTCGGGGACGCGGAAGGTGACCGGCACCTGGGCGGCGGCCAGGAGGCCGCGCATGGTGACGGTGGCGGTGACGGTGGCGGTCCGGCCGCGGCGGACGGGGCCGGTGGGGCCGGTGGCGGTGATGGACAGGGCGTCGTACACGCCGCGCGGGTCGGCCTCCCCGACGATGACGCCGTAGCTCTCGACGTTGAGCGCGTTGGCGACGGAGTAGCCGTCGGCCTCGCCGTCCTCGGTGCCGGCCGACAGCACGCCGACGAGGTCGCGGGTGCCCTTGACCACGAAGGGGCCGCCGCTGTGGCCCTTGGACAGGTGGCAGTTGTACGTCTCCAGCTTCCCGGCCGGGCCGGCGGCGGGGACGGCGGCAGGGACGGTGGCGGCGTTGACGGCGGTGAGGGCGCGGGCGGGCTGGGTGCGGGCCAGGCACCAGAGCTGGTCCCTGCCGTCGTAGGGCTTCCTGCCGAGGACGCCGGGGTAGCCGGTGGCGATGACGGTGTGCCACCCGCCCTGGCTGCGCAGGGGGGTCAGGGCACCGCCGACGGCGTCCTGGAGGGTGCGCTCGCGCCGCCCTACCTCGATGAGGGCGAAGTCGTAGACGGAGTTCCAGTCGCCGCCGGCCAGGCCGGTGTAGGCGCCGGGTTTCCAGGCGCGGCGCCCGCCCCAGCGTCCGTACGGTTCGCGCTGCCGCTCGTCGGTGGCGCGCCCGTCGTAGGCGGGGACGAAGGCGAAGTGGCTGTGCCACCTCCCGCGCTCGGCCCCTTCGGGGACGCTGTAGACGCAGTGGGCGGCGGTCGCGACGAGCAGCCCGGACGCCGAGCGGACGACGCTCGCGCTGCAGGAGTCGCCCTGCCCGCCGGAGTTGACGAAGAACAGCCGGCCGGTGACGCGGCTGCGCGCGGCCCCGGTGTACGGGCGGCGGACGCGGGCGTAGCCGTTGGCGTCGCCGCCGGGGGTGATGCGCTTGCCGTCGGGCACGCTGAGCAGGCGGCTGGCGGAGGCGGGGACGAGGGGCGGCCGGGTGGCGGGCAGGGGGGTGGCGCCGGCCTCGGCCTGCCTGGCGGGCGTCCAGTAGCGGACGGCCTGGCCGGGGCGCATGAGGGGGGACGCCTCCGCGCGGGCCCGCACCTGCGCGACGGCGGCGCCGCTTCCCGCGGAGCCGGTGGTGGCGGGCGACGGCTGGATCGCGAGGCCGCCCAGCGCGGCCAGTGCCGTGACCAGTGTGGTGACCAGCGTTCTCGCCACGGTGTCCCCCTGCGCGTCGGTGCGGAGCAGATCCTCTCGGTCACTTTAAGTCACGAGAATAGGACGAACCGTAGTCATGGGGGCCGTGTCGTGATCGGTCCGGCCCCGGCCGGCCGGGTCAGCCGGTGGCGGCGTCGCCGGGGCGCGGCAGGAGCTCGGAGGTGACCGCTTCGGCGGGGGAGCGGTCGGGGCGCAGGCCGCGCCAGGACGGGTGGCGCAGCAGCCCGTCGCCGGTGACCTCGGCGTACTGGACCTCGCCGACCAGGACGGGCTCGGTCCAGCGGGCGTCGCGGGCGTGCTCGCGCGGCACCGGTTCGGCGAACGGCGGGTCGGGCCGCTCCAGTGGGGCCAGCCGCTGGTGCAGGTCGGCGAGCATGGCCTGGGTGAAGCCGGTGCCGACGTGGCCGACGTAGCGCAGCAGGCCGTGTTCGTCGTACGCGCCGAGCAGCAGCGAGCCGATCGTGCCGGAGCGCCGGCCGCCGCCGGGCCGCCAGCCGCCGATGACGACCTCGACGGCGCTGACGTTCTTGATCTTGGTCCATTCCGTGCTGCGCCGGCCCGGCCGGTACGGCGAGTTCAGCCGCTTGCACACCACCCCTTCGAGCCCGAGCCGGCGGGAGGAGTCGAGCGCGCGCTCGGCGTGGTCGGGGAACGAGACGGGCACCTGCCACCGGAACCCCGGCGTGAGCACGCTTTCGAGCAGCCGCCGCCGCTCGCTGTAGGGCAGGCCGACGGTGGGCGTCTCGTCCAGGTGCAGGATGTCGAAGGCCATGAACGTCACCGGCACGGCCCTGGCCAGCTCGGCGACGGCGACCGGGTTGCGCTGGTGCATGCGCGGCTGGAGCGCGCCGAAGCTGGGGCGGCCTGCCTCGTCGAAGGCGACGATCTCGCCGTCGATCACGGCGGCGCGGCGGTCCGTGGCGCCGGCCATGAGCTGGAGCTCGGGGTAGGCGGGGGTGATGTCCTTGCCGTTGCGCGACATCAGGCGGACGGCGCCGCCCTCCACGTAGGCGAGGGCGCGCACGCCGTCCCATTTCATCTCCACGGCCCAGTCCTCGCCCTGGACGGAGGTCAGGGTGCCGAGCTGGGCGAGCATCGGCGCGTAGGCCGGCAGCCGCACCATGGTGCGTGCATTACCCCGTTCGCTTGATCGTCAAGGCCGGCCGGGGGTCTCCGGATGGTCAAGCGGCCGGTCCTCGACGAGTTCGGCCAGGTCGACGCCGTGGCGGTGCAGCTCGGTGACGTTGTGGCAGTAGCCGCGCAGGTACGTCCGGCCGCCGATGTTGTGGGTGACGCGGAGGAGGGGGCGGTCGTCAAGGATGATCGCCTCCACCAGGATGCCGTCCGGCCCGCGCCACTGTCCCATGCGGCAAGGGTATGTGACTGGACATAATGGACATGTAATAGAAAAGCGACCGTCATGTTTCCTGACTCGCCCGGAACGGGTGTCCCTAGCGGCAAAGATAACTTAGGGCTAGCTTTAACAGCACAAAGTAGTTCGGTGCCCGGGCGTTAGAAGCGCGTTGCCCGGGGCACTGCACAACCCGAACTTCCTCCGGAGTCGTGGCCGCGCCCCCGTGGCGGCCACGGCGGAACGCCCCGGCAGGCCCGGTCCGGGGCGGCGACGGCCGCGGAGCGGTATAGGCGAATGCCGCCCCGCGGCCGTCGTACGCCCCGCCCCGCCGCCGTGTCCCGCAGTGTGGACAGAACGAGATTCGGGGCCCGGACTCCGTAGACTGTGGGGGTGATTTCCCGTATTGACATGCGCGGTTCCCTCCCGGCGAACCTGCGTGACGTGCTGCCCCGCGCCGAGCTCGACGTCGAGGCCGCCCTGGAGAAGGTGCGGCCCATCTGCGACGACGTGCGCCATCGCGGCGTGGCCGCCGTACGGGAGCTGACCGCCAGGTTCGACGGCGTGGAGATCGCCACCACCCGCGTCCCCGCCGAGGCCATCGAGCGCGCTCTTGCCGAGCTCGACCCGCGGGTGCGCGCGGCGCTGGAGGAGTCGATCCGGCGGACCCGGCTGGTCCACCGCGACCAGCGGCGCGCCGACGTCACCACCCAGGTGGTGCCGGGCGGCACGGTCACCGAGCGGTGGGTCCCTGTCGACCGGGTGGGCCTCTACGTCCCCGGCGGCCGGGCGGTCTACCCCTCAAGCGTGGTCATGAACGTCGTCCCCGCCCAAGAGGCGGGCGTCCCCTCGCTGGCCGTCACCAGCCCGGCCCAGAAGGAGTTCGGCGGGCTGCCGCACCCCACGATCCTCGCCGCCTGCGCCCTGCTCGGCGTCGAGGAGGTCTACAACGTGGGCGGCGCCCAGGCCGTGGCCATGTTCGCCTACGGCACCGAGGAGTGCGCGCCGGCCACCCTGGTCACCGGGCCGGGCAACATCTACGTCGCCGCCGCCAAGCGCCTGCTGAAGGGCCGCATCGGCATCGACTCCGAGGCCGGGCCGACCGAGATCGCGATCCTCGCCGACGACACCGCCGACGCGGTGCACGTCGCCGCCGACCTGATCAGCCAGGCCGAGCACGACACGATCGCCGCCGCCGTGCTGGTCACCACCAGCCCCGAGCTGGCCGACGCCGTGGAGAAGGAGCTGCCCGGCCAGGTCTCGGCCACCCGCCACTCGGCGCGCATCGCCGAGGCACTGAGCGGCAGGCAGTCCGGCATCGTGCTGGTGAGCGACCTCGACGACGGCCTGAAGGTCGTCGACGCCTACGCCGCCGAGCACCTGGAGATCCACACCGCCGACGCCGCCGCCGTGGCGGCGCGGGTGCGCAACGCCGGCGCGATCTTCGTGGGCACGTACGCGCCGGTCTCGCTCGGCGACTACCTCGCCGGCTCCAACCACGTGCTGCCCACGGGCGGCTGCGCCTGCCACTCCAGCGGTCTGTCGGTGCAGTCGTTCCTGCGCGGCATCCACGTCGTCGACTACACCCGCGACGCGCTGGCGCACTCCGCCGCGCACGTCACGGTCCTGGCCGACGCCGAGGACCTGCCCGCCCACGGCGCCGCCATCCGCGCCCGCTTCGACTGGCGCGTGCCCACCACGGAGACGACCGAGTGAACCCCGACATGAAACCCGGCGACGTGACGCTCGCCGACCTGCCCATCCGCGACGACCTCAGGGGCAAGTCGCCCTACGGCGCTCCCCAGATCGACGTCCCGGTCCGGCTCAACACCAACGAGAACCCCTACCCGCCCTCGCCCGAGCTGGTCGCCGACCTCGCCGAGGAGGTGCGCCGCCAGGCGGTCGAACTCAACCGCTACCCCGACCGCGACGCCCTCGCCCTGCGCGCCGACCTCGCCGGCTACCTCGGCCACGGGCTCTCCGCCGGGCAGGTGTGGGCGGCCAACGGCTCCAACGAGGTGCTGCAGCAGATCCTGCAGGCGTTCGGCGGCCACGGCCGCACGGCGATCGGGTTCGAGCCCTCCTACTCGATGCACCCGATCATCACCGGCGGCACCAGCACCGAGTGGATCAGGGCCAGCCGCGAGGACGACTTCTCCATCGACCCCGGCAAGGCGGTCGCGGCGATCGAGGAGCACCGCCCCGACATCGTCTTCCTGACCTCGCCCAACAACCCGACCGGCACCGCGCAGCCGCTGCCCGTCATCGAGGCCGTGCTCAAGGCCGCGCCGGGCATGGTCGTGGTGGACGAGGCATACTTCGAGTTCGCCCGCGAGGGCACGCCGTCGGCGCTGACGCTGCTGCCGGAGCACCCGCGGCTGATCGTCACCCGGACGATGTCCAAGGCGTTCGCCATGGCCGGCACCCGTCTCGGCTACCTCGCCGCGCACCCCGCGGTGATCGAGGCGCTGCTGCTGGTGCGGCTGCCTTATCATCTGTCGACGCTCACCCAGACGGCGGCGCGGGTGGCGCTGCGCCACCGCGCGGAGCTGCTCGGCACGGTCGACGCGCTGCGCCGCGAGCGGGACGACACGGTGGCCTGGCTGCGCGCCAAGGGGCTGCGGGTCGCCGACTCCGACGCGAACTTCGTGTTGTTCGGCCGTTTCCCCGACCGCCGCGCGGTCTGGGAGGGGCTGCTGGAGCGGGGCGTGCTCATCCGTGAGGTGGGCCCGCCCGAATGGCTGCGGGTGTCGATCGGCACCGGCGAGGAGATGGCGGCCTTCCGTGCCGCCCTGGAAGGAGTCCTGTGAGCCGCGTAGGCCGCGTGGAGCGCGTCACGAAGGAGACCTCGGTCCTGGTGGAGGTCGGTCTCGACGGCACCGGCCAGGTGGAGGTCGCGACCGGGGTCGGCTTCTTCGACCACATGCTGGCCCAGATCGGCAAGCACGGGCTGTTCGACCTGACCGTCAAGACCGAGGGCGACCTGCACATCGACTCCCACCACACGATCGAGGACACCGCGCTCGCGCTGGGCGCCGCGTTCCGCGAGGCGCTGGGCGACAAGTCGGGCATCAGGCGGTTCGGCAGCGCGTCGTGCCCGCTGGACGAGTCCCTCGCCCAGGTCACCGTCGACCTGTCCGGCCGCCCCTACCTCGTGCACACCGAGCCCGAGGGCATGGCGCCGATGATCGGCCACGACTACGACACCACGATGACCCGTCACATCCTGGAGTCGCTGGTCGCCCAGGCCGCGATCTGCCTGCACGTGCACGTCCCCTACGGGCGCAACGCCCACCACATCGTCGAGGCCCAGTTCAAGGCGCTGGCGCGGGCGCTGCGCGAGGCGTCCGAGCCCGACCCGCGGGCGACGGGGGTGCCCAGCACCAAGGGCGTGCTGTGACGGGCAACGCCATCGCCGTCGTGCTGGTCTTCGTCGGACTGTTCCTCGCCGGCGGCGTATTCTCCCTGTTCAAGCAAGGTCTCAAGATCGGTGCCGCGGTCTGCGCCGTGGGCGCGGTCATGGCGGTCACGGCGGGGGTGTTGTGGTGGTGAAGAAGAACGTCGTCGTCCTCGACTACGGCTCGGGCAACCTGCGCTCGGCCGAGCGGGCCCTCGCCAGGGCCGGCGCCGAGGTGACCGTGACCGCCGACTTCGACACGGCGGTCGAGGCCGAGGGGCTGGTCGTGCCCGGCGTGGGCGCGTTCGCCGCGTGCATGGCCGGGCTGCGTTCGGTGCGCGGCGAGCAGATCGTCGGGCGGCGGCTGGCCGGCGGCCGGCCGGTGCTGGGCATCTGCGTCGGCATGCAGATCCTGTTCGCCCGCGGCGTCGAGCACGGCGTGGAGACCCAGGGCTGCGGCGAGTGGCCCGGCACGGTCGAGCGGCTGGATGCCCCCGTGCTGCCCCACATGGGCTGGAACACCGTCAAGGCGCCCGCGGGGAGCGTGCTGTTCGCCGGGCTCGACGCCGCGACCCGTTTCTACTTCGTGCACTCCTACGGCGTGCGCGAGTGGGAGCTGCACGCCGGCGAGGGGTTCGCCGAGCCGGTCGTCACCTGGGCCGAGCACGGCGTGCCGTTCGTCGCCGCCGTGGAGAACGGCCCGCTCATGGCCACCCAGTTCCACCCGGAGAAGTCCGGCGACGCCGGCGCCGTGCTGCTGGGCAACTGGCTCAAGACCCTCGACTGAGCACGACACGACCAGGGCGGGAGAGCGGTGAGCAAGGAGCGGGCGCGCCGGCGGGCCGAACGTGAGGCCGAGCGGGCCCGCGCCATGCGCGTCAACGAGGAGCGCCAGGCCCGTGGCGCCCGGCGGCGGGCCCTCCTCGCCCGGCTCGTGCCGCGCCCGGTGCGCGTCCGCCGCCAGGGCGGGCTGATCGCCCGCCGCCACCGCGTCCAGAACGTCGTGGTGGGGGCGGCCTTCCTGCTGGTCCAGGCGCTGGCCTGGCTGATGTGGGGCTCGCCGGCGGTCAGTTTCGCGGTGCTCGTCCTGTCCCTGCTGCTCATACCCGTTGTCGTGACCCTCGCCTTCGACCGGAGGACCTGAAGAAATGTCGCTCGTACTGCTGCCCGCCGTGGACATCGTGGACGGCCAGGCCGTCCGCCTGAGCCAGGGTGAGGCCGGCACCGAGACCGGCTACGGCCCGCCGCTGGCCGCCGCGCTGGCCTGGCAGGAGGCCGGCGCCGAGTGGATCCACCTGGTGGACCTCGACGCGGCGTTCGGCCGGGGGGACAACCGCGAGCTGATCGCGGAGCTGATCGGCCGGCTGGACGTCAACGTGGAGCTGTCCGGCGGCATCCGCGACGACGCCACCCTGGCCGCCGCCCTGGCCACCGGCTGCCGCCGGGTCAACATCGGCACCGCCGCGCTGGAGAAGCCCGAGTGGTGCCGCAAGATCATCGCCGAGCACGGCGACCGCATCGCGGTGGGCCTGGACGTGCGGGGCACGACGCTGGCCGCGCGTGGCTGGACCCAGGACGCCGGTGACCTGTGGGAGGTGCTCGACCGGCTGGAGGCCGACGGCTGCCCCCGCTACGTCGTCACCGACGTCACCAAGGACGGCATGCTCCAAGGCCCCAACCTTGACCTTTACCGGCAAATCTGCGCACGCACTGACAAACCGGTCATCGCCAGTGGCGGCGTCTCCAGCCTCGATGACCTGCTCGCACTGGCTTCTCTCGTTCCGGACGGAGTGGAGGGGGCCATAGTCGGGAAGGCCCTCTACGCTCACGCGTTCACACTGGAGAACGCGCTGGCCGCGGTACGCGTGTAGCTCCGCCGGGAGGGGACGGAATGAGCGTCAGCAGCGACGGCATGCAGAACACCGGTCCGAGGATCTTCTCCGGAGGCATCTGGGAGGAGAGATACGGCTACGCCCGGGCCGTGGTCGCCGGGGAGCGGGTGATCGTGTCCGGGTGCACGGCCACGGTCGAGGGAGAGGTCCGGCACGTCGGCGACGCCTACGCACAGGCGCTGACCGCGATCGACATCGCGCTGGAGGCCGTCCTGATGGGCGGGCTCACCCGCGAGGACGTCGTCATGGTCCGCTACTACGTGGTCGAGCAGCGTCACTTCGACGTCGTCGGCGAGGCCATCGGCGAGGCCTTCGGCAAGGTGCGGCCCGCCTGCACAGGAGTACGGGTCGCCGGACTGGTCGACCCGAGAATGCTGGTCGAGATCGAAATCGAGGCACTGCGAGCATGACCGTAGCGGTACGAGTGATCCCCTGTCTCGACGTCGACGCCGGGCGTGTGGTCAAGGGCGTCAACTTCGAGAACCTGCGCGACGCGGGCGATCCCGTCGAACTGGCCCGGCGCTATGACGAGGAGGGCGCCGACGAGCTGACCTTCCTCGACATCACCGCCTCGTCCGGCGAGCGGGAGACCATGCTCGACGTGGTGCGCAGGACCGCCGAGCAGGTGTTCATCCCGCTCACCGTCGGCGGCGGGGTGCGCTCGGTCGACGACATCGACCGGCTGCTGCGGGCCGGCGCCGACAAGGTGTCGCTCAACACCGCCGCCATCGCCCGGCCGGAGCTGCTGACCGAGGCGTCGCGACGGTTCGGCGCCCAGTGCGTCGTGCTGTCGGTGGACGCCCGGCGGGCGCCCGGCACCCCGAGCGGGTTCGAGGTGACCACGCACGGCGGGCGCCGCGGCACCGGCATCGACGCCGTGGAGTGGGCGGCGCGCGGCGAGGAGCTGGGCGTGGGCGAGATCCTGCTCAACTCGATGGACGGCGACGGCACGCTCGACGGCTACGACCTGGAGATGCTGCGGGCGGTGCGCGCCGCCGTCCGGGTGCCGGTGATCGCCAGCGGCGGGGCCGGCCGGCTGGAGGACTTCCCGCCGGCGGTGGCGGCGGGCGCCGACGCCGTCCTCGCGGCGTCGGTCTTCCACTTCGGCACGCTGAAGATCTCCGAGGTGAAGGACACACTGCGGATGGCGGGCCACCCGGTCCGCTGACCCGCTGGGGGCCACCACGTGACGTGTCAGGTCAGAAGGCGCGCACGTGGTGGTACAGCTCGTAGGCGGTGTCGTGGGCGGCGAACGCGGCCGCCTCCGACCGCTTGACCGCCACGTACGCGCGGCGCCGCAGCGGCCCGAGCGCCTCCATCAGCACCTCGTCGGCCTCCAGCGCGTCGAGCGCCTCGCCGAGCGAGGCCGGCAGGCGCGGGTAGCGGCCCGGCAGCGTGTCGGGATCGACGCCGACCGGCTCGCCGGGGTCGAGCCCGCGCCGGATGCCGTCGAGGCCGGCGTGGATGACCGCGCCCAGCGACAGATAGGGGTTCGCCGAGGAGTCCGACGTCTTCAGCTCCAGGTTGGGCTCGCCGCTCTCGCCGAGCGCGGAGCACACGCGGACCGCGGCCTCGCGGTTGTCCGGCCCGTAGACCGCGTACGCTCCGGCCCAGGTGCGCGGCGCCAGCCGGCGGAAGCTGTTGACGCTGCCGCAGGTGAGCGCGGTGAGGCCGGGCAGGTGGGCGAGGAGCCCGCCGATGAAGGCGGCGCGCACGTCGTTGTCCTCGCCGAAGACGTTGACCTTGTCGTCCCACAGGGACAGGTGCAGGTGGGCGCCGTTGCCCGCCTGGTCGGCCAGCGGCTTGGGCGCCAGCGTGGCCCACATCTGCATCCGCATGGCCACGCCGCGCGCGGTCTCGCGGAACAGCACGTGGTTGTCGGCGGCCCGCAGCGCGGGCGCGTGCCGGATCGACAGCTCCTGCTGGCCGGGCCCGAGCTCCGGGTGGTAGTGCTCGACGCGCAGGCCCTGCGTCTCCAGCGCCCGGACGAGCTTGACGGCGTAGTCGTGGGCCGTGTCGAACCCGATGTTGGCGTAGCACAGCGAGTCGTCGAGCGGGACCAGCCGGTCGGGGCCGCCCGTGGGGTCGGGCAGCCGGCGTCCGAGCGTGAACTCCGGCTCGAACGCCGCGACCAGCGTGTAACCCTCCGTGGCGAGCTCGGCGATCGCGTCCTTGAGGAACGTCCGCGCGCACGCCTCCCAGGGCGAGCCGTCGGGCCTGCGGAGGTCCGACAGCATGGCGGCCGCGCCTGGGGCATGGGGCAGCGGGACGTAGGTGGCCGGGTCGGGGACGATGCGGACCTCGCCCACCGGGCCCAGCTGCTCGACGTCCTGGAGCTGGTCGAGCATGTTCATCGCCATCATGGCCACCGTGTGCCCGATGCCCGTGCCGAGGCGTTCGGCCAGCCGCGACCTGGACGCCGCCTTGCCACGGATCACGCCACCGTGATCGGCGTACAAGAAGCGGATCAGCTCGATGCCCTCCAGCTCGGCCCGTTCGAGAATGCGCCGTGCGTGGGGGTCGAGCTGGCTGGTCCTGATGCCGCTGGGGCGATCTCTCATCCTGCCTGCGTAACACGATCGGGCACTGCGGGGAAGCACCCGGCGCAGACAGAAGGGCGGGTTACGTCAGAACCTGTGAGAAGAACACGGCCAACTGATCGGCTCCTTGGAAGATTCCGTTGATCACACCGTTCACCGCGTCGGCGGCTTGGGCCGGCCGGGTGAACAGGTAGAAGACCACGAACGCGATAGCCACGTAGGTGATCACCTTCTTGACCTGCATGGGGGGCCTCCTGCAGTCCATTCCCAGCCGTATATACCCGGATCTGGGCGATCACTGGCATCCACGGCGAAGATGTTCATGATCATAACCGGGGGGCTTCTTTCCTCTGCCATGGTACGGGCTCGAATGCTCATGCGAGCCCCTACTGGGCCGGGACTTCTGCTTGACCGGCGGCTAGATCCCCAGGGTCGCCGAGCGCACCCGGGCGACCGCCTCGGGGTCTCCCGTGAGCTCCACCCGGGCGTGCTCCTGGCGGCCGAAGCAGAACATCAACAGCTCGGAGGCGGTGCCGGTGACCTCGACCCGAGGTCCCTGGCGCGGGCCGCCGAGCGTCACGCCGCCGCCGAGGCGGTGCAGCACGACGCCGACCGGCGAGCGGCGCAGCATGAGCCGGGCGCCGGCCGAGACCCGCTGCCACAGGAGGCGGTCGAGGCCGGCGGGCAGGTCGCGGGGCTCCCACGCGGGCTGGGCGCGGCGTACGTCCTCGTGGTGGACGAACAGCTCGATCGTGTTGACGGTCTCGTCGAGGAAGCGGGCCAGGCCGTAGACGCCGCCGGGCTGCCGGACGATGCCGACCAGCTCGGGATAGGGATGTCTGGCCTTCATGGCAGCCATGACGGAGGCGGTGTAGCCGGACAGCGCCTTGACCGCGATGCCGGGCATCGCGTCCGGGCGGCGCTCGCGCACCGCCAGGTGGGCGGCCAGGTCGTAGGTGGTCCAGCCCGTGCACAGGGTCGGCGCGTCGGGGCCGACCCGGTCGAGCAGGTCACACAGCGCGTTGCGCTCGTCGCGGGCATACGTCACGTGACCACCCTACCCACGGGAATAACAGCAGGATCAGGGGTGATGTAGTGACTTGCGTGTAAATACCGTTGAATAGAGGGAGGCCAACCGGTGGCGAGCAAGGTCACCTCGGCCGTCATGCGTCAAGGACTGCGGGTCCTTGGGGTGGCCGTCCGTACCGAGAAGGCCGTCTTCGCCCTCGCCGTGCTGGCCAGCGCGGTCTACGGGGGCATGACCGTCGCCTCCGCGTGGGCGCTCGGCTGGGCCACCGAGAACGTGGTGCTGCCCGCCTTCGCCGAGGGCCGGGTCGGCGCCGGCGCGCTGTGGGCCGGCGCGGGCTTCATCCTGGGCACCGCGCTGCTCAAGGCGCTGGGTGTGGCCGGCCGGCGCATCCTGGCGGGCGTCATGCAGTACCGCATGCAGGCCAGGTCCCGCAGGGACGTCACCAAGCAGTACCTCCGGCTGCCGCTGTCCTGGCACCACCGGCACCCCACCGGCCAGCTCCTGTCGAACGCCAGCGCCGACGCCGAGGCCGCCTGGGCCCCGCTCGCGCCGCTGCCCATGGCCGTCGGCGTGATCGTCATGCTGGTCACCGCGGCCGTGGCGATGGTGTTCACCGATCTCGTGCTGGCCCTGGTGGGCTTCCTGATCTTCCCGGCCATCGCCGTGCTCAACCTCGTCTACCAGCGCCGGCTCAGCCCGCTGGCCACCCGCGCCCAGCAGTTGCGCGCCGAGGTCAGCGAGATCGCGCACGAGAGCTTCGACGGCGCGCTCGTCGTCAAGACCCTCGGCAGGGAGGACCTGGAGACCGAGCGCTTCCAGCGCCGCGCCCACGAGCTGCGCGACGCCAACATCGCCGTCGGGCGGGTGCGCGGCCTGTTCGACCCGATGCTGGAGGCGCTGCCCACGCTGGGCGTGCTCGCGGTCCTCGCCGTCGGCGCGATGCGGCTGTCCGGCGGCGCCATCGGCTCGGGCGACCTGGTGCAGGTCGCCTACCTGTTCACGCTGCTGGCCTTCCCGATCAGGGCGCTCGGCTGGGTGCTGGCCGAGCTGCCGCGCAGCGTCGTCGGCTGGCAGCGGGTGCAGGCCGTGCTGGACGCCACCGGCTCCATGGACTACGGCACGCGGGAGGCCGCCGCGCAGGAGGCCGGGCCCGCCGCCCTGGAGGTGCGCGGCGTCTCCTACGCCTACGGCGAGGCCGAGGTGCTGCACGACGTCGCCTTCGAGGTGCCCGCCGGGCGTACCGTCGCGATCGTCGGGCCGACCGGCGCGGGCAAGTCCACGCTGGTGCAACTGCTCGTCAGGCTCGTCGACCCCGACCGGGGCGCGGTCCTGCTCGACGGCGCCGACCTGCGCGAGCTGGCCTACGGCGCGGTCGCCTCCTCGGCGGCCCTGGTGCCCCAGCAGACGTTCCTGTTCGACGACACCGTACGCGGCAACGTCGCGCTCAACCTCGACACCCCCGACGAGGACGTGTGGGCCGCGCTCCGGCTGGCCCAGGCCGACGGCTTCGTGGCCCGGCTGCCCGAGGGGCTGGACACGCGGGTCGGCGAGCGGGGCGCGTCCCTGTCCGGCGGCCAGCGCCAGCGCGTCGCGCTGGCCCGCGCGGTCGTGCGCCGCCCCCGCCTGCTCGTGCTCGACGACGCGACCAGCAGCGTCGATCCCCAGGTCGAGGCCAAGATCCTTTACGGCCTGCGGGACGCCGCCGAGGCCTCCACCGTCGTGGTGGTCGCCTACCGCATGGCCACGATCGCGCTCGCCGACGAGGTCGTCTACCTCGACCACGGCCGGGTCGTGGACCGCGGCCCGCACGAGGAGCTCATCGAGCGCTGCGCGGGCTACCGCAACCTCGTGACGGCCTACGAGCGCGAGGAGGCCGAGCGCGCCGCGATCGAGGTCGCGGGCGTCACCGGGGAGGAGCTGGAGGAAGAGATCGAGAAAGAGATCGCCGGCGAGGAAGAAGAGGTCAGCGCATGACGGTCCAGGGCATCCACGGCAACGCCGAACGCTCCGCGCTGGCCACCGTCCGGCAGGGGCTGTCGCTCACGCCCGAGTTCCGCAAGGGGCTCGGGGTCACGCTGGCCCTCGCCGTCGTCGCCACGGTCGGCAAGATCATCGTGCCGATCGCCGTCCAGCAGACCATCGACCAGGGGCTCAAGTCCGGCAGGCCGGACGTCGCGTACATCACCTGGGCCGTGGTCGTGTGCGCCGCCGCCGTGCTGCTGACGGCGCTGGCCGCGTACGTCATGAACGTCCGTCTCTACAAGGCCACCGAGTCGTCGCTGGCCACCCTGCGCGTACGCGGCTTCCGGCACGTGCACGACCTGTCGGTGCTCACCCAGAACTCCGAGCGCCGCGGCGCCCTGGTCTCGCGCGTCACCAACGACATCGACCAGATCAGCTCGTTCATGCAGTGGGGCGGGCTGATGATCATCGTGTCGCTGGGGCAGCTCTTCGTGGCCACCGTGCTCATGCTCGTCTACTCCTGGCAGCTCACGCTGCTGGTGTGGATCTGCTTCATCCCGCTGATGATCGCCCTGCCGCGCTTCCAGCGGCTGCTGTCGCGGGCGTACACGGTGGTGCGCGAGCGCACCGGCGACATGCTGGCCGCGGTCAGCGAGTCCGTCGTCGGCGCCGCCGTCATCCGCGCCTACGCCGCCGAGCGCCGCACCGCCGAGCGCGTCGACAAGGCCGTCAACGCCAACCGGGCCGCCCAGACCAGGGCGCAGACCATCGTCGGCTTCGTCTTCCCGCTGACCGAGATCGTGGCCGCCGTCGCCATCGCCGGGATCGTCCTGCTCGGCGTACGGCTCGGCCTGTCCGGCGACATCTCGCAGGGCCGGCTCGTGGCCTTCCTCTTCCTCGTCACGCTCTTCGTCTCGCCGCTCCAGACCGCCACCGAGGTGCTGAACGAGGCCCAGAACGCGGTCGCCGGGTGGCGGCGCATCCTCGGCGTCCTCGACACCCCGCCCGACGTGGCCGACCCCGGCCCCAAGGGCGTCGAGCTGCCCCGCGGCCCGATCTCCGTCGCCTTCGAGGACGTGGACTTCGCCTACCCGGGCGGCGCGCCCGTGCTGCGCGAGGTCTCGGTGCGGATCCCGCCGCGCTCGCGGGTCGCGATCGTGGGGGAGACCGGCTCGGGCAAGACCACGTTCGCCAAGCTGCTGACCCGGCTGATGGACCCCGTCGCGGGCCGCGTCACCGTGGACGGCCACGACCTGCGCGACGTACGTTTCTCCTCGCTGCGCGAGCGCATCGTCATGGTCCCGCAGGACGGCTTCCTGTTCGACGGCACGCTGGAGCAGAACATCCGCTACGGCAAGCCGTCGGCGACCCGCGAGGAGATCGCGCTGGCGCTGACCGAGCTGGGCCTCGCCGACTGGCTGGAGGGACTGCCCGCGGGCCTCGACACGCCCGTCGGCCAGCGCGGCGAGTCGCTGTCGGCGGGCGAGCGCCAGCTCGTCGCCCTGGCCCGCGCCTACCTCGCCGACCCCGACCTGCTGCTGCTCGACGAGGCCACCTCGGCCGTGGACCCGGCCACCGAGGTGCGCCTGGCCCGCGCCCTGGAGGGCGTCACCCGCGGGCGCACCGCCGTCTCGATCGCCCACCGCCTGTCCACGGCCGAGAACGCCGACGAGGTGCTGGTCTTCGACGCCGGGCGGCTGGTGCAGCGCGGCCCGCACGCCGAGCTCGTGGGGCAGCCCGGGGTGTACGCCGACCTGCACGCCTCCTGGGTCTCGGCCGCCCGTTCCTGATCAGCCGGGCCCCGAGGCGAACGTCACGGTCGTGCCGCGGGGCCCGGACACGATCATCACCTGGTCGCACAACGTCCGCGTCAGCCACAGCCCTCGCCCGCCGCTCTCCAGGCCGGCGGGCGGGCGCTCGGCGGCCGTCCAGCCCGGCGGAAGCCCCGGGCCCTCGTCGGAGACCTCGCACCACAGCCGGCCGGCCTGCGACCAGAGACGCAGCGTGCCGCGCCCGCCGCCGTGCACCACGGCGTTCGTGGTGATCTCGTTGACCGCCAGCACGAAGTCCTCCAGCCGCGGCCCGGCCAGCCCTTCGCGGGCGGCGTGCTCGGCGACCGTCCTGCGCAGGGACGTGATGTGCCCGCGCGCGAAGACCACGCCAAGCACCTGCCTACACATCGCCCACCCCGGGACGTCCCTCCCTAGCACGCGCCGGGCACGAAAATACCCGGCGGCTCGCCATCACGTAGCGCATTCTCTGCAAAACTCACGGTGACGCCGCCCTGTGCGGTGTACCTTTTCGGCGGGGGACCGCCCAGGGGAGGGGTCATGAACGACGTGAGCGCCGGCGTGCTGGAGATGACGCGGCGCCGCTGCGGCGAGCTCGTGGTGGTGAGCCTGTCCGGGGAGGTCGACGTGGACAACGCCACGCGGGTGCGCGCCTGCCTGGGCGAGGCGGCGGCCGAGGCCGCGCGAGCCCCCGGACCGCGCCTGGTCGTCGATCTGAGCGGGCTGACGTTCATCGACACGACGGGGCTCGGCGTCCTCGTGCGCCAGCTCGCCGCGCTGCGCGAGCGCGACGGCTCGATGGCGCTCGTCGCGCCCGACGGCCAGGTGCTGCGGCGGCTGCGCAGGACCAACCTCGCGCCGCTGTTCCCCATCTACGACACGCTCTCCCAGGCCCTCGCCTGAGCGACGGCGATGGCGGGGGCCGGCCCCAGGGCTGGTTGAATGGAACACATGTCCCTGGATCCGGAGATCGCCGCCCGGCTGAAGCGCAACCCCGAGGGCCTCGTCCCCGCCATCGCCCAGCAGTACGACACCGGCGAAGTGCTGATGCTGGCCTGGATGAACGACGAGGCGCTGCACCGCACGCTGACCACCGGCCGGGCCACCTACTGGTCGCGCAGCCGCGGGCAGTTCTGGGTGAAGGGCGACACCTCCGGCCACGTCCAGCACGTCAAGTCGGTGGCGCTCGATTGCGACGGCGACACCCTGCTCGTCCGGGTCGACCAGGTGGGCGCGGCCTGCCACACCGGCGACCGCACCTGCTTCGACGTCGACGTGCTCGGCTAGGTCGATGTCGATGTCGATGGAGCCCGAGATCCGGCCGCGGGCGACCGCGCGCGGACGGGAGCTGGGGGCCTGGCTGGCGGTCACCGTTCTCGGCTGCCTGCTCGTGCTGCTGGCCGCCGGCCGCACCTGGGTGAGCGTCGCCCAGACCGGGGCGGACGCGCCGACCGGCGGCGACCTCAGCCCCGTGCTGACGCCCGTCGCGTTGGCCGGGCTGGCCGGCGTGGTGGCCGTGCTGGCCACCAAGGGCGTGGGCCGCCGCGTCGTCGGCGGTCTGCTCGCCCTGTGCGGGGCCGGAGCGGGCGCCGGGACGTGGACGGCGCTCGACGGCTCCGGCGTGACCGACTGGCTCGCCGCCCACAACACCCTGCACGGCGCGACCGGCCTCACGTGGCATTTCGTGGCGCTGTGGCCGGCGGTGGCAGGGGCCGGCGCGCTGCTGCTGGCCGCCGGGGGCGTGCTGGCGGTCGTACGCGGCGGCAGGTGGGCCGGCATGTCGGCCCGCTACGAGCGGCGCGGCCCGGCCCCCGCCGACGGCGACAAGGCGCTGTGGGACGCCCTCGACCGGGGCGACGACCCGACCGATCCCCGCTGACGCCGGGGATGACGAAATCAGCACTGTTCTGAACCTCTGTCCGCCCCTCCGCCGTTTCCTCAATAAGCTGCCGGTGCAACGGGCCACGACACGAGGAGTCAGGGGATGAGCTACGGGGACCAGGGCGGCGGCTACGGCGCCCAACAGCCCGGCGGGGGTTACGGCCAGCAGGGCCAGCCTGGATACGGGCAGCCGGGCCAGGGCCAGCCGGGTTACGGCCAGCCAGGCTACGGGGGCTACGGCCAGCAGCCGCAGAGCGGGGGCGGTTACGGCCAGCAGCCCCAGAGCGGCGGCGGCTACGGCGAGCAGCCGCAGAGCGGCGCGGGATACGGTCAGCAGCAGTACGCCTACGGACAGATGCCCCCGAGCGGCGCCTACGGCTACAACCCCTACGGCGCGGCCCCGCCCCCGCAGCGCCCCACCAACGGCATGGCGGTCGCCTCGCTCGTCCTCGGCATCGTGGGCATGATCAGCTGCGGGCTGACCAGCATCGTCGGGGTGATCCTGGGCCACATCGCGCTCGCCCGCATCAAGCGCTCCGGCGAGGAGGGCCAGGGCATGGCGGTGGCCGGCCTGGTGACGTCGTACGTCATGGTCGTGATCAACGTCCTGCTGCTGATCTGGTTCGGCGGCATGATCCTCTCGATCATCGGGCTGGGCGCCGCGGCGTCGACCTCCTACGGCTATTAGCCGATCGCCGGTAGCCGCACGATGACCACGTGCTTGCGGTCGGATCACGAATTGTCCGCAATGCAGGTGTAAGTCCATGTAGGACGGGGTTTCTCGCTAAGCTGCCGCGCACTCGCACGACTTGAGAGGTAAAACCCATGACGTACGGAAACCAGGGCGACGGCGGCTACGGCTCGCAGCCGCCCGGTGGGGGCTACGGCCAGCAGCCCCCGAGCGGTGGCGGCGGCTATGGCCAGCAGCCGCCGAGCGGTGGCGGCGGTTACGGCCAGCAGCCGCCCAGCGGCGGTGGCTACGGCGGTTACGGTCAGCAGCCCCCGAGCGGCGGCGGCTATGGCGAGCAGCCGCCCAGCGGCGGCGGTTACGGCGGTTACGGTCAGCAGCCGCCGAGCGGCGGCGGCTACGGCGGCTACGGCCAGCAGCCCCCCGGCGGCGGTTACGGCGGCCAGCAGCCGCCGGACAACCACCTCGTCCCCGCCATCCTCACCACGCTGTTCTGCTGCCTGCCCCTCGGCATCGTGTCCATCGTGAAGTCGTCGCAGGTCAACCAGAAGTGGCAGATCGGCGACTACCAGGGCGCGGTGCAGGCGAGCGAGGAGGCCAAGACCTGGTGGAAGCGCTCGATCATCTTCGGCGCCATCGGCTGGGGGATCGTCGTCATCTTCTACGTCGTGGTGTTCGTCCTGCTCGCGGCGGCGAGCACCAGCGTGACGTCGTACTGACGGCCGGACGCGAAGGCGGATACTGGGAGCATGAACATCGCGACGACCGGGCGGCGCGGCACGGACCGGATCAAGGGTCTGCTCGCGCCGCTCGGGGTCGCGGCCGGGACGGGGGCGGTGTTCGCGCTCGTCGGCGCGGTCGACCCCAACGAGCCCGGCCACTACCCGACCTGCCCCTTCCTGTGGCTGACCGGCCTCTACTGCCCGGGCTGCGGCACGCTGAGGTCCATCCACGCGCTGGCGCACCTCGATCCGGTCGCGGCGCTCGGGCTCAACCCGCTCATGGTGGCGATGATCCCGTTCCTGCTGTTCTGGTGGGGCCGATGGGTGGTGCGAGCCTGGCAGGGCCGCCCGCGCAGAACGACACTCGCCCACCCGGCGTGGCTATGGGCCTTCCTCGCGATCGTCGTGGTCTACTGGATCGTCCGGAACCTGCCTTTCGGCGCGTTCCTCGCCCCTTAGGCACGTCGAGACGCGAGCCCTGTGGTGAGGTACCCCGCAGGGGCCGATACCATCGCAGGACAGGCGGAGAGCGGACGCGAAGCGAACTCTCAGCCACCCCCACAGTCGATCCGGAGGGACCCCAAGCGCGTGAGTGAGCGGACGGAAGGGCCGAGTGTCCTCGACGACATCCTCGACGGGGTGCGCGCCGACCTCGCGACACGACAGCAGGTTGTGTCCATCGAGGAGCTCAAGCGGCGGGCCGAGCGGGCCCGGCCGACCAGGGACGCGATGGCCGCCCTCGGAGGCGACAAGGTCTCGGTGATCGCCGAGGTCAAGCGCTCCAGCCCGTCCAAGGGCGCGCTGGCCGCCATCGCCGACCCCGCCGCACTGGCGGCCGACTACGAAGCGGGTGGCGCCCACGTCATCAGCGTGCTGACCGAGCAGCGCAAGTTCGGCGGCAGCCTCGACGACCTGGCCGCGGTGCGCGCCCGGGTCGACATCCCCATCCTGCGCAAGGACTTCATCCTCACCTCCTACCAGCTCTGGGAGGCGCGGGCGCACGGCGCCGACCTGGCGCTGCTCATGGTCGTCTGCCTGGAGCAGGAGGCCCTGGTGTCCCTCATCGAGCGGGCCGAGTCGATCGGGCTCACCCCGCTGGTCGAGGTGCACACCGAGGAGGAGCTCGACCGGGCGGTCGCCGCCGGGGCCCGCGTCATCGGGATCAACGCGCGCAACCTCAAGACACTTGAGGTCGATCGCGAGGTCTTCACGAAACTGGCGCCCAAGATCCCGGATAATGTCCTCAAGATCGCCGAGTCGGGCGTGCGAGGCCCGCACGACCTGCTCGCCTACGCCCGTAACGGCGCCGACGCCGTCCTGGTGGGGGAGAGCCTGGTCACGGGCAAGGATCCGCGCAAGGCCGTGGAGGCGCTGGTCACCGCCGGCGCGCACCCGTCGACGCGCCCCGACCACTCAGCAGAGGGATAGCAGTGGCAAACGAAGGCACCATCCTGACCGCCGCGGACCTGGCGGGCAACGGCGCGCAGGGCAACGACCCCGACGTGCACGGCAAGTTCGGCATCTTCGGCGGCCGGTTCGTGCCCGAGGCGCTGATCCCGGCGCTCGACGAGGTCGCCTCGGTCTACGAGAAGGCCAAGAACGACCAGGAGTTCATCCGCGAGTTCGACCACCTGCTGCGCACCTACGCCGGCCGGCCCACGACGCTGACCGACGTGCCGCGCTTCAGCGAGCAGGCCGGCGGCGCCAGGATCGTGCTCAAGCGCGAGGACCTCACCCACACCGGCGCCCACAAGATCAACAACGTGCTGGGGCAGGCGCTGCTCACCAAGCGGCTGGGCAAGAAGCGGGTCATCGCCGAGACCGGCGCGGGGCAGCACGGCGTCGCCACCGCCACCGCCGCGGCCCTGCTCGGCCTGGAGTGCGTCATCTACATGGGCGCCGTCGACTGCGAGCGCCAGGCGCTCAACGTGGCCAGGATGAAGCTGCTCGGCGCCCAGGTGGTGCCGGTCACCAACGGCTCGCAGACGCTCAAGGACGCCATCAACGAGGCGTTCCGCGACTGGGTCACCAACGTCGACACCACCCACTACCTGTTCGGCACCATCGCGGGGCCGCACCCGTTCCCCGAGATGGTCCGCGACTTCGCGCGCATCATCGGCGTCGAGGCCCGCCGCCAGATCCAGGAGCTCACCGGCCGGCTGCCCGACGCCGTGTGCGCGGCCGTCGGCGGCGGCAGCAACGCCATCGGCATCTTCCACGCCTTCCTCGGCGACCAGGACGTGCGCCTGCACGGCTACGAGGCCGCCGGGCACGGCCTCGACAGCGGTGAGCACGCGCTCACGCTCACCGCCGGAACGGTCGGCGTGCTGCACGGCTCGCGCACCTACGTGCTCCAGGACGACGAGGGCCAGACGATCGAGTCCCACTCGATCTCGGCCGGACTCGACTACCCGGGCGTCGGCCCCGAGCACGCCTGGCTCAAGGACATCGGCCGGGCCACCTACCACGGGGTGACCGACGACCAGGCCATGCAGGCGTTCTCCCTGCTGGCGAGGACCGAGGGCATCATCCCGGCCATCGAGTCCTCCCACGCCCTGGCGGGCGCGCTGGAGCTGGGTCGTGAGCTCGGCCCGGAGGCGACCATCCTGGTCAACCTCTCCGGCCGCGGCGACAAGGACATGGGCACGGCGATGAAATACTTCAACCTCTGACGAGTCGCCACCCCGGCAGCGGCCCTGCCGGGGGCATCATGATGGGACTCGACCTTCGGAACGGACAGACATGACGACTCTACAGACGGTGTTCGCCAAGGCGAAGGCGGACAACAGAGCCGCGCTCGTCGGCTACCTGCCCGCGGGCTTCCCGTCCAAGGACGGCGCCATCGCCGCAGCCGCGGCCCTGGTGGAGGCCGGCTGCGACGTCATCGAGATCGGCCTGCCCTACTCCGACCCGCTCATGGACGGACCGACCATCCAGGACGCGGTGCACCGGTCGCTGACCAACGGCACCCGCATCGCCGACGTCCTGCGCACCGTCGAGGGGGTGGCGGCGACCGGCGCGGCCACGCTCGTCATGACCTACTGGAACCCGATCGACCGCTACGGCGCCGAGCGCTTCGCCCGTGACCTCGCCGCCGCGGGCGGGGTGGGCACGATCACGCCCGACCTGACGCCCGAGGAGTCCGAGCCGTGGCGGGCCGCCTCGGCCGCCGCCGGCATCGACACCGTGTTCCTGGTCGCGCCCAGCTCGACCGAGGCGCGCATCAAGGCGGTCGTCGACTGCTGCACCGGCTTCGTCTACGCCGCCTCGCTCATGGGCGTCACCGGCGCCCGCGAGACCGTCAACGTCGCCGCCGAGGGCCTGGTCAAGCGGACCCGGGAGCACACCTCGCTGCCGGTGTGCGTCGGGCTCGGCGTCGGCACCGGCGCGCAGGCGGCCGAGGTCGCCTCCTACGCCGACGGCGTGATCGTGGGCTCGGCGTTCATCCGGCGGATGCTCGACGCGCCCGACGAGGCCGCGGGGCGCGAGTCCTGCGCCGCCCTGGCCCGCGACATGGCGCACGGCGTACGCCGCTGACGATGTGCGCGTGCGGCGCGGTCCCCTCGTACGGGGGCCGCGCTGTCGTGTTGTTCCCGCCTCACCCGTTCGCGGCGGCGGGCTCCCGCAGGGGCGCGTACAACGGCGAATACCGGTTGTAGAGCCCCGAGGGCACCAGATAGACGTTGATGGCGACCTGCATGAGCAGGAGCCACACCACGTACTGCGCGGTGCCCAGCGCGGGCACCACGTCCATGGGCAGGGCGTAGGCCATCACCACCCGCACCGCGGCGTCCGCCAGCAGGCCCAGCCCGTACATCACGGTCACCACCCGCCAGATCCGGCGGAAGGCGGGCAGCCGCTCCCACAGCACGTCCCAGGACTCGCGTCCCGGCCCGACCCGCCCCTCCAGCAGGAACCGGGTGAACGTGAACGCGAGCGGCCGGTCCCAGCGCGCGCTCGACAGGAACCACAGCCCCGCCACGCCCATGAACCAGCCGTCCTTGGCCAGCAGGAAGCGCGGGTCGTGCACGAGCGCCGAGACCGCGGCGCCGGCCAGGATCATCGCGGTCATGAAGAGCGCCAGCCGGTCGGGCCTGCGCCCCCGCGCCAGGCTGACGGCGACGCTCAGCGCCGGGACGAGCGAACTGACCACCAGGGCCAGGTGCTCGTCGAGGCCGGCGGCGTAGCGCAGGACGTAGTAGACCCCCGTGGGCAACGCGATGTCGACCCCCAGGGCGGCCAGCGCTTTTACTCGCATGAGTAATTCTTACTCTCTCCTGGTAAAACCGGCAAACGTCGCAGGTCGGAGCCGGGACACGCCGCTTAGCTGGTGCTTATCCGGGGCGTGGTCCGATGGAGTCCCGGTACTGTGCGCAGTCCGGGCATGGAGAAGAAGGAGATGGCCTGTGGACGCGTCACTATCGTCACGTTCGGCCAGATTGCCGATACCCTGGGTGACGACAGTCGCCCGGCTGGTGCTGGGCGGAGTGCTGATCGCGGCGGGTGCGCTCAAGATCGGCAACCCGTCCGACTCGGTCCTGGCGGTCAAGGCTTACCAGCTGCTGCCCGAGTCGGTCGCGATCGGGGTGGGCTACGCCCTGCCGATCGTGGAGATCGTCGTCGGCGTGCTGCTGGTCGTCGGTCTGCTGACCAGGGTGGCCGCCGTGATCGCGGCGCTGCTCATGCTCGCGTTCGTGTTCGGCATCGGCTGGGCGTGGGCGAACGGCCTGCGGATCGACTGTGGCTGCTTCGGCGGCGGCGGGCAGCTCGGGGCGGGCCAGGAGCCTGCCTACCTGATCGACATCCTGCGCGACTTCGGGCTGGCGCTGCTCGGGGTCTGGACGGTCCGCTTCCCGCCGGGCCGCTTCGCGCTCGACGGCGCCCTCGGACTCGGGGGCGACAGTGCTGACGACGACTTGGAGGACCTGTGATGGGCAAGGGCGAGCGGGCGACGGCGACACCCGGCGCACGAGAGAAGATCAAGCAGCAGCAGGCCGCCGCGCGCGCCCAGGAACGGCGCAGGCGGGTGATCACCTACACCGCGGCCGGGGTCCTCGCCGTGGCCGCCCTCGGGGCCGGCATCTGGTACGGCGCCAGCAAGTCCCAGCCCGAGCAGGCCGCCGCCGGCCTCGCGCCGGTCACCGTGCAGCCCGACGGCACTGTGGTCATGGCCAAGAGCGGGGTCGAGAAGCCCGTGCTCGACGTCTACGAGGACTTCCAGTGCCCGGCCTGCAAGGAGGCCGAGCGGGTCAGCGGCCAGACGATCAAGAACCTCGCCGCCGAGGGCAAGGCCAAGGTCGTCTACCACCCCATCACGATCTTCTCCCAGGAGCCCACCCGGTCCAACTCCCTGCGCGCCGGCAACGCCGCCAGGTGCATCGCCGACGGCAAGCAGTGGATGGCCTTCCACAACCTGCTCTTCCAGAACCAGCCGTCCGAGACCGCGGAGGGCTTCACCAACAGCCAGCTCGTGGAGTGGGGCAAGGAGGCCGGGGTGACCGCGCCGGACTTCGAGCAGTGCGTCAACTCGGGCAAGCACGTGCAGGCGCAGCAGTCGTACAGCGAGAAGATCATGGACGAGCAGAAGCTGACCCACACGCCGACGCTGAAACTTAACGGCACAGAAGTGGACAACGCGGTCGTCTTCAGTCCTTCGGAGCTGCGGGACGCAGTGACGAAGGCCGCCAAGTAGCCTCACGTCCGCTACCCTCACCTGACATGCCCCTTGCCTCGATTCCCAGCCCTTCCCAAGGGGTCTGGTATCTCGGAATCATCCCGATCCGGGCCTATGCGCTGTGCATCGTGCTCGGTGTCATCGTCGCCGTCTGGCTGAGCGAGCGGCGCTGGCGCGCCCGCGGTGGCCAGAAGGGGACGATCATCGACATCGCGGTCCCCGCGGTCATCTTCGGGCTGATCGGCGGCCGGCTCTACCACGTCATCACGGACTGGCAGACCTACTTCGGCAGCCGCGCGATCAAGCCCGCCTACAAGGCGCTGTTCATCTGGGAGGGCGGCCTCGGCATCTGGGGGGCGATCGCGCTCGGCGGCGTCGGCGTCTGGCTGGCGGCGCGCCGACGCGGCCTGTCCATGACCGCCCTGGCCGACACGATCGCCCCCGGCATCGCGTTCGCCCAGGGCATCGGCCGCTGGGGCAACTGGTTCAACCAGGAGCTGTACGGCTCGCCGACGACGCTGCCATGGGGCCTGGAGATCGACGTCGACCACGGCGGCGAGCCCGGCGTCCTCTACCACCCGACCTTCCTGTACGAGTCGATCTGGGACATCCTGCTCGGCTTCGCCCTGCTGTTCGTGGGCCGCCGCCTGAACCTGCGTTACGGGCGGCTGTTCGCCCTCTACGTGGCCGGCTACACCTTCGCCCGCTTCTGGATCGAGGGGCTGCGCATCGACCCGGTCGGCGGGGTCGACCACGCGGTGACGTTCCTCGGGCTGCGCATCAACCAGTGGACGTCGATCGTGCTGTTCATCGGGGCGCTCGTCTACTTCTGGGCGACCCGCAACAAGGAGGGCGTGGAGGTCGTCGCCCCACCGTCCGCCGACGCGGACCCGGCGCACGGCACCGGCCAGAGCGACCCCGGCTCCACCGACGACACCCGCGCCTCCGACACGCCCGAATCGGAGGCCCTCGCCTCCGACGTGCCCGCCGCGGACGGTGGGGCGGGGGCGTCCGGCGAGGGCCGGTCGGCGACGGACGCCGACGGCCGGTCCGCGACGGACGCCGACGGTCGGTCGGCGACGGACGGTGACGGCCGGTCCGCGACGGACGGCGACGGTGCCGCACCGGACGCCGACCCGGCCCACTCCGCCGCCGGCCTCGCCGACGCGCGGGAGGCCGCCGCCGGCGACCGGGGCGCCGGCTCCGGCACCGATGACGCCGCCGTCACGGCGGACGCCGCCGATGTCGTCGTCGCCGACTCGCGCGAGGGCGCCGAGGAGGCGGAGAAGGAGCCCGGCAGCCACGCCGGGAAGGAGACGAACACGCGATGACCGAAGGCGCGGAGCTCCACCACCGGCATCGCGACGTCACGGGCGGCTGGCTACGGCCCTCGGTGTTCGGCACGATGGACGGGCTGGTGTCCAACTTCGCGCTCATCGCGGGTGTCGCCGGCGGCACCGCCGACACCCGCGTCATCGCCCTCAGCGGCGTCGCCGGCCTGGCCGCCGGGGCGCTGTCGATGGCCGGCGGCGAGTACGTCTCGGTGGCCAGCCAGCGGGAGCTGGCCCAGGCCGAGATCGCCGTCGAACGCCGCGAGCTGCGCCACCACCCCGAGGACGAACAGGTCGAGCTCGCCCAGACCTTCGTCGACAAGGGCGTGGACCCCGAGCTCGCCTCCGAGGTGGCCCGGCAGATCTCCCGCAACCCCGAACGTGCCCTGGAAGTGCACGCGGTCAACGAACTGGGGGTCGCGCCGGGGAAACTGCCGTCTCCGCTGGTCGCCGCGATCTCGTCATTCCTGTCCTTCGGGGCCGGGGCGTTGCTGCCGCTGCTGCCGTACTTGCTGGGGGCCGACGAGCTGATGATCTCGGCGGCGCTCTCGTGTGCGGCGCTGTTCGCGGCGGGCGCTATCGTGTCGGCCGTGACGGCGCGAAGCTGGTGGTACTCAGGACTGAGGCAGCTCGTGGTGGGCGCGGTGGCGGCCGCGGTCACCTTCGGGGTGGGCAACCTGGTCGGGGCGGCGGGGCTGTGATGGCCCGCAGACGAGCGGGCTCCCGCGCGAAGAACGACCGGCCCGCCCAGGACCAGGACGCCGCCTGGTCCGACCCCTCACGGCCGGACCAGGGCCCGTCGACCGGCGGCTACCCGAGCCCGGCATACGGTGAGGGCCCGTACACGCAAGGCCCGGCGAGCGGTGCCAACCGCGCCGTCCCCGGTTACGGCCCGGCCGGTGGCTCCCCGTCCGTCGGCGGATACCCGCCCACCTCGGCGTCGTACGACGACGGCCGGCGAGAAGACGCGGGCGGCCGGGGCGGACGATCCAGGCACGGCCGCCGCGCCGCGGGCCGTTCCACGAGCGGCACCGGCGCACCGGATGCCGGCGGGTCAGGCGGCACGGGCAACTGGCCGTCCCCCCCACCGACCGGCGAGAACGCCTGGACGTCCACCTCGCCGGGCAGCGGGAGCGCTTGGACAGCGGCCCCTGGACCAGGTGGGGGCAGCCGGACGGCGTCTGCCCCTGCGGACGGCGGGAGCCCCTGGGCGCCCACCCCTGTGGAGGGCGTGAGCAACTGGACGCCGGCTCCTGCGGACGGTGGCGGCAATCGCGCCGCCTCAGGCTTCGGCGGTGGCGGACATCGGGCGCTGGCCGGCGCCGACGACGGCGGCTGGGCGGTGGTCGCGGGCCCGGGTGCGGCGGAGGCCGACACATCCGGCAGCGCGCGCGGCGGCCACGGTGCGGGGAGCCGGGGCATCGACCCCGGAGCCGAGGTCTCGGCGGCTGAAGCCGGCCGTGGCAAGCGTCGTAAGGGCCTGTTCGGCAAGGGCAAGCCCGAAGAGGACGCCTTCGGCGGAGGAGACGACGGGGACCGACGCGACTTCTTCGCGAAGGACCGGGTCGTGTCGGAGGGCTACAGCTCGGACGGCACGGCAGCCGCGAGCTTCGGCCTGGACGACGGCATGCCGCGCGGCTCCGGCCCCGCCCAGGGTCCGTCACGCCGCTCCAGACGCGCCCAGGGCCCAGCGCGTGGTGCAGACGCGGGCCAGGGTGCGGGGCGTGGTCCGGATGCGGGGCAGGGCCCGGCACATGGTCGCGACATGGGCCAGAAGCGAGACGCGGCGGCCGGCGGCTTCGCGCGGGGCGCGGGAGGCAGCGGCTTCGCAGCGGATGCCGGGGCTGGTGGTCATGGGGGCTTCGGCGCGGATGCCGGGGCCGGTGGTCGTGGGGGCTTTGGGGCGGACGCGGAGGCCGGTCGTGGTGGGGACGACGCGATGGCCGGCCAGGACGGCGACGAGGGTCGGGAGACGGAGGGCGGTGGGTCGCGGAAGCGGCGGCGTACCCCGCCGTCCGACTGGCAGTTCCCCGTGCTCACCGCCATGGGCCTGCGCCCCGGGCAGCAGAAGCTGATCGTCATCGTCACGTCGGTCGTCGGCGCGGTGGCCGCCCTGGCGGGGGTGGCGTTGTTCGCCACCTCGCTCGGCAAGTACGCGCCCGACCGTGAGGCCAGCGCGGCCCTGCTGGGCCCCAACACCACGCTGCCGCAGGTGTTCCGGGGCTGGAACTCGCCGAGACTGTTCGACCCGCTGGCCGACCGGGCCAAGGACGCCAAGGCGCTGACGGAGAAGGAGGTGTTCGGGCAGAGCGAGCTCTCGGTCGACAAGAAACAGCGGCTGAAGCTCGTGGCCAAGCGGCTCGACTCCGACTGCTCGGCGGCGGTGTGGGGCGAAGGGCTCACCGAACGGCTCTCCGACGCCGGCTGCACCCAGGCCGCCCGCGGGCTCTACCTCAGCTCCGATGGGCGCTACGTCGGCCAGTACACCCTGCTCAACCTCAAGGACGGCCAGGCCGCCACCGAGCTGGTCAACGCGCTGGACACCCTCTACCGGGGCGGCTGGGCGCGTCCGCTGCCCTCGTCCAAGGGCTCCTTCCCCGCGGGTGGTTATTCCGAGGCCGGTGCTTATGCTCTCGGTCATTACGTCGGCCTGGTGTGGCTGGGCCGGCTCGACGGCGCCGAGCCCGGCGTGAAGGACGACTACGTCTCGCTCACGCTGGGCCTGCGCGGGGCGGAGAAGGCCGTCTACCGCAGGGTCGTCGCGATCACGGGGCCGAAGTCGTGACGCGCTCGCGGCAGGCCGTCGCCGTCGTCGCGGGCGGGGGAGCGGGGGGCTGATGTCAGGTCGTGTGGTGATCTCCGTCGTGGCCGTCAACGTGCTGGTCATCGCCGCCGTCGCGTGGTGGTGGCTGCGTGGTGACGGCCCGCGGCCCGCCGCGTTCCACGGCGAGTCCACCTCGGCCTTCTACGCCGCCATCGACACCCGCGGCAAGGACGCCGCCCCGCTCACCGCGCAGGAGGTCTTCACCGCCGGCACCGAGACGGTCGGCGCGATGCGGCGCGAGACCACGGCGGAGTTCGCCGACTGCGACGAGGTCCTTTGGGGCGCCTCGGCCGCCGGGTGCACGCAGGCGCTGCGGGCCACCTACAGAGGTGGCACGATGGCCGGGCAGTTCGTCATCTTCAACATGAGCGACAGCGCGGCGGCCGACGCGCTGGTGGCGGCGCTGGGCAAGGACGGGTTCGTACGGCAGGGCGTGCCGTTCGACCCGGCGACCAGCCGGGCGCAGGCCCGTGCGATGGGGCACTACGTGACGGTGAGCTGGGCCGGCGGGACCGCGTACGAGCAGGAGCTGGTGGCGGCGCTGGTCGCGCTGGACGGGCTCGGGCGTGTGGTGCAGGGCAGGCTCGTCGCCGCCATCTGAGCCGCCATCCGAGTCGCCGCAGGATCGCGTCAGGGCGTCGTCGTCGTGGTGAGTGCCGTGATCGTGGTGGCGATCGCGGCGGGCAGGGACTCCAGGCGGTGGAGCGGCGCGTCCAGGGGGGTGAGGTCGTCCGACCAGGGGGCGGCCTCGCGGATCAGGGCGCGGGCCTCGTTCTTGGTGAGGGCCGAGCCCTGGGCGCGGGCGAGCGCGATGAGCGCCTCGCGCCAGGTGTTGGCCAGCTTGGCGTGGCCGTTGTCGAGGATGCGGCGCAGCACCGCGGGGACGTCGCCGTCCGGCTGCGGCAGGCGGGTGACGTCGAGGCCGCCGGAGCCGGGCTCCACCGCGTAGACGGTGGACAGGACGTCGGGGAGGGGCGGCAGCCCGGCGCCGGTGACGCGGACGCGCGGGGCGCGGGTGGCCAGCAGCAGCCGGGGGAGTGCGGCCTCCAGCCCGGGCGGCACGGCGATCGCGACCCGCTCGGCCGCCGCCGCGTACGGCTTGACGAGCCACGTGGACAGCTTGACCCGCGGCTGCGGCAGGCCCTTGGGCCAGTCGCCGACGAGGAGGTCGGGCTCGAAGTCCGTGGCGACGGCGGCCGGAGCCCCCTCGCCGGGCGCGGACTCGACGGACTGCGGGCCCTGGGTGTAGATGGCGGTGGTCAGGCGGCTCAGCCGGGAGGCCACGGCCGGGCGGGTCTTGGTGGTGGGGCGCAGGAGGTAGAGATCGGCGGCCGAGCCGATGGCCTCCGCGCCGAAATAGCGGTTGAAGTCGGGATAGATCGCCTCGTAGGCGAGGTTGAGCTCCGCCAGCGCCTGCTGCACCTTGTACGCCAGCATCGGCGTGCGCTCGCTAGCCCCGTACGCCAGCAGCACCCTGCCGTCGTCCTTCAGCCCCTCCACGGCGCGCGCCGCGAACAGGCCGATGCCCTCCGGTGTGTACGGCGGATCGGTGAAGGCCAGGTCGTGCCCGTGCGCGGAGGCGGGCAGGCCGAGCCGCAGGTCCGCCCAGCGGGTGCGGACACCGAGGTCCTGGGCGTCGATGTAGGCCAGGATGCGCTCGTCCACGTCCACGACCGTGACGTCCGTACCGGGATGAACCAGCTTGACCGCCAGAGAGGTGAGGTCGTGGTCGCCGACGCACAGCAGGCGGGCGCCGGGCAGCCAGAAGCGGGCGCCTAGCAGGAGCGCGCGCCGCAGCGCCGTCTCCGGCGTGGCCGAGACGTGGTCCAGCGTGTGGCGGGCGCGCGGGGCGTCCGCGACGAGGCGGGTCAGCCGGTCGAGAGTGTCGGCGTAGTGGGGGACGAGGTGGCCCACAGGGTCCTCGGGAGGCGGCGCGACGGCGACGAGGTCCTGGTAGGCGGGGGTGTGGGTGAGCGGGACGCGGAAGCCGTCGGCGTCCGGCCGTCGTTCGAGTGGCAGCTCGCGGAGCAGGGCCTCGACCGTGCGGCGGGACGTGGCGGTGGCCCTGACCAGGTCGGCGAGCGTCCACCACTGGCCGTCGCAGAGCAGCGCCAGGGCGTGCCGGAGGCGCCGGCTGTCGGCGCCCGCCGCGTCGAGCAGCCGCTCCACCCCGAGCCGCCCCTCGACCCCGCCGGAGTGCGCTGCAGTCTCGTCCCGTGCCCCGTCCTCCCGCATGGAACAACCCTATCGAGGGCCCGGCCCCGTCCGGTCTGGTGCAGGAACGAGACCAAAGGCACAGGTGGGGCCAGAGGGGCGAGGCCCGGTGAGGGGGCGGAGGGGGCGGATATCGCTTATTGGTCCGCAAAAACCCGTCATGATCGGGAATTTTGCGGCAGATGTCCGAACTTTGGGATGTTGCGTTCGGATGTGGGGAATGCCCGAATGTTCGCAATGCGGACGCGCCGGGCACCATTCCGACATGGTGCGGTAATCTCTACGCACGATATGCAGCAGGGCCAACGTCGTCCCCGCCTGTGAGTGAAGTTCCAGACAGACGATGACGACGGGAGGGACTACATGCCTGCTGCCCACCTCGGGTTCCCCGAGCCCCAGGGCCTCTACCACCCCGCCAACGAGCACGACGCCTGCGGTGTCGCGATGGTCGCCGACGTCGCGGGACGCCGGGAGCACGGGATCGTGGTCAAGGCGCTGACGGCACTGTGCAATCTTGACCATCGGGGGGCCAAGGGTAGCGAGCCCGACACCGGCGACGGCGCCGGCATCCTCACGCAGATCCCCGATGCGTTCTTCCGGGCCGTGGTGCCGTTCACCCTGCCCGCCGCCGGCGCGTACGCCGCCGGCATGGCCTTCCTCCCGGCCGACGAGGAGGCCCGCGCCGTCGCCGTACGGCTGATCGAGGAGATCGCGGGGGAAGAGGGCCTGACCGTCCTCGGCTGGCGTGAGACGCCGGTCGACCGCACACTCCCGGGCCCGAGCGCCCGCGCGGTCATGCCGCACTTCGCCCAGCTGTTCGTCGCGAGCCCCGAGGGCCGCGAGGGGCTGGAGCTGGACCGGCTGGCGTTCTGCCTGCGCAAGCGGGCCGAGCACGAGGCGGACGTCTACTTCCCCTCGCTGTCGGCGCGCACGATCGTCTACAAGGGGATGCTCACCCCCGACCAGGTCGAGCCGTTCTTCCCCGACCTGTCCGACGAGCGCTACGAGAGCGCGATCGCCCTGGTGCACTCGCGTTTCTCCACCAACACGTTCCCGAGCTGGCCGCTCGCCCACCCCTACCGCTACATCGCACACAACGGCGAGATCAACACGGTCAAGGGCAACCGCAACTGGATGCGCGCCCGCGAGGCGATGCTGGCCTCCCCGCACATCCCGGGCGACATCTCCCGCCTTTTCCCGATCTGCGACCCTGACGGCAGCGACACCGCCAGCTTCGACGAGGCCCTGGAGCTGCTGCACCTCGGCGGGCGCACCCTGCCGCACGCGGTCCTCATGATGATCCCGGAGGCGTGGGAGAACCACACCGAGATGGACCCGGCCCGCCGGGCCTTCTACGAGTTCCACTCCTCGATGATGGAGGCCTGGGACGGCCCCGCCTCGATCACCTTCACCGACGGCACCCTGGCCGGCGCCGTGCTCGACCGCAACGGCCTGCGCCCCGGCCGCTTCTGGGTGACCGCGGACGGCCTGGTCGTGCTGGCCTCCGAGGCCGGCGTGCTCGACATCAGGCCCGAGGACGTCGTACGCAAGGGCCGCCTGCAGCCCGGCCGGATGTTCCTCATCGACACCGCCCGCGGCAAGATCATCGAGGACGACGAGATCAAGGCCGAGCTGGCCGCCGAGCTCCCCTACGCCGACTGGCTGCACGCCGGCCTGGTCCGCTTCGAGGAGCTGCCGTCCCGCGAGCGCGAGACCCTCACCCACGAGGCGCTGGTCAAGCGGCAGCAGACCTTCGGCTACACCGAGGAGGAGCTGCGGATCATCCTGTCGCCGATGGCAAAGGCGGGCCAGGAGCCGATCGGCTCCATGGGCACCGACACGCCGGTGGCGGTCCTGAGCGAGAAGCCGCGGCTGCTGTTCGACTACTTCACGCAGTTGTTCGCCCAGGTCACCAACCCGCCGCTGGACGCCATCCGCGAGGAGCTGGTCACCTCGCTGGCCAGCACCATCGGCCCCGAGGGCAACCTGCTCGACCCGGGCCCGGCCTCGTGCCGGCAGCTCGTGCTGCCGTACCCGGTGATCGACAACGACGAGCTCGCCAAGATCATCCACATCAACGACGAGCACGACCTGCCCGGCTTCCAGCCGCGCGTCATCAGCGGTCTGTACGAGGTCGCCGGCGGCGGCCAGGCCCTGCTGCGCCGCCTGGAGGAGATCCGGGCCGAGGCGTCCAGGGCGATTGCCGACGGCGCGCGCATCCTCGTGCTGACCGACCGCGGCTCGTCCGACAGCCTCGCCCCGATCCCGTCGCTGCTGCTGACCGGCGCGGTGCACCACCACCTGATCCAGGAGAAGACCCGCACCAAGATCGGCCTGGTCGTGGAGACCGGCGAGGCCCGCGAGTGCCACCACATGGCGCTGCTCATCGGCTACGGCGCGGGCGCGATCAACCCCTACCTCGCGATCGAGACCGTCGAGGACCTCGTCGACTCCGGCGCCCTGCCGCTCGACAAGCACAAGGCCGTACGCAACCTCATCAAGGCCTACGGCAAGGGCGTCATCAAGGTCATGTCCAAGATGGGCGTGTCCACGGTGGCCTCCTACACCGGCGCGCAGATCTTCGAGGCGCTCGGCCTGAGCCAGGAGGTCATCGACTCCTGCTTCACCGGCACCACCTCGCGCCTCGGCGGCGTCGGCTTCGACGTGCTGGCCGAGGAGGTCGCGCAGCGGCACCGCCACGCCTACCCGCGGGCCGAGAACGCCCACCGCAGGCTCCAGGTCGGCGGCGAATACCAGTGGCGGCGCGAGGGCGAGCCCCACCTGTTCAACCCCGAGACGGTCTTCAAGCTGCAGCACGCCACCAGGACGCGCCGCTACGAGATCTTCAAGGAGTACACGAACCTCGTGGACTCCCAGGCCGAGCGGCTGATGACGCTGCGCGGCCTGTTCAAGCTGCGCGAGGGCCGGCCGATCCCGATCGAGGAGGTCGAGCCGGTCTCGGAGATCGTCAAGCGCTTCTCCACCGGCGCGATGTCGTACGGCTCCATCTCCATGGAGGCGCACGAGACCCTCGCCATCGCCATGAACCGGCTGGGCGGCAAGTCCAACACCGGCGAGGGCGGCGAGGACCCCGAGCGGCTCTACGACCCGGCCCGCCGCTCGGCGATCAAGCAGGTGGCCTCCGGCCGCTTCGGCGTCACCAGCGAATACCTGGTCAACGCCGACGACCTGCAGATCAAGATGGCCCAGGGCGCCAAGCCCGGCGAGGGCGGCCAGCTCCCCGGCCACAAGGTCTACCCGTGGATCGCCAAGACCCGGCACTCCACGCCCGGCGTCGGCCTCATCTCGCCGCCGCCGCACCACGACATCTACTCGATCGAGGACCTCGCCCAGCTCATCCACGACCTGAAGAACTCCAACCCGGAGTCGCGGGTCCACGTGAAGCTGGTGGCCGAGGTCGGCGTCGGCACGGTCGCCGCGGGCGTGTCCAAGGCGCACGCCGACGTGGTGCTCATCTCCGGCCACGACGGCGGCACCGGCGCGTCCCCGCTGACGTCGCTGAAGCACGCCGGCGCGCCGTGGGAGCTGGGCCTCGCCGAGACCCAGCAGACGCTGCTGCTCAACGACCTGCGCGACCGCATCGTGGTCCAGGTCGACGGCCAGCTCAAGACCGGCCGCGATGTCGTCATCGCCGCGCTGCTCGGTGCCGAGGAGTACGGCTTCGCCACCGCGCCCCTCGTCGTCAGCGGCTGCGTCATGATGCGGGTCTGCCACCTCGACACCTGCCCCGTGGGCGTCGCCACGCAGAACCCGGAGCTGCGCAAGCGCTTCACCGGCAAGCCGGAGTTCGTGGTCAACTTCTTCGAGTTCATCGCCGAGGAGATCCGCGAATACCTGGCCGAGCTGGGCTTCCGCTCGCTGGACGAGGCGATCGGGCACGTCGAGCTGCTCGACACCACGGCCGCCGAGGAGCACTGGAAGGCGAGCGGCCTGGACCTGTCGCCGATCCTGCACCGGCCGGAGCTGCCCGAGGGCACGCCGCTGCGCCGGGTCACCGGCCAGGACCACGGGCTGGCGCACGCGCTGGACAACACCCTGATCCAGCTCGCGGAGGGCGCGCTGGACCACGGCACCCCGGTCACGCTGGAGCTGCCGATCCGCAACGTCAACCGCACGGTCGGCACCATGCTCGGCTACCAGGTCACCAAGCGCTACGGCGGCCAGGGCCTGCCCGACAACACGATCGACATCGGCTTCACCGGCTCGGCGGGCAACTCCTTCGGCGCCTTCGTGCCGCGCGGGATCACGCTGCGGCTGACCGGCGACGCCAACGACTACCTCGGCAAGGGCCTGTCCGGCGGCCGGATCACCCTCCGGCCGCACGAGGAGGCGCCGCTGGACGGCGACATCATCGCCGGCAACGTGGCGCTGTACGGGGCCACGTCCGGCGAGGTGTTCATCCGGGGCGTCGTCGGCGAGCGGTTCTGCGTGCGCAACTCCGGCGCGACGGCCGTCGTCGAGGGCGTGGGCGACCACGGCTGCGAGTACATGACCGGCGGCCGGGCCGTCGTGCTCGGCCCCACTGGGCGCAACTTCGCGGCCGGCATGTCCGGTGGCATCGCCTACCTGCTGGACCTCAGGCAGGAGCGGGTCAACCGCGAGATGGTCGCGGTCGAGGAGCTGTCCGCGGCCGACGCCGAGTTCCTCAAGGAGGTCGTCGAGAAGCACTTCGCGGAGACCGGCTCGCCGGTGGCCAAGGAGCTGCTGGCCGACTGGGAGGCGGCGCTCGGCAGGTTCGGCAAGATCATGCCGACCGACTACAAGCGGGTGCTGGCCGCCGCCGAGGCCGCCCGCATCGAAGGCAGGAACGTCGACGAGGCGGTCATGGCCGCCGCGGTTCAGGGTTAAGGGAGGCGTACCGAATGGCTGACCCGAAGGGTTTCCTCACGCACGACCGGGAGCTGCCGGCACGCCGCCCGGTGGACGTCCGCATCAGCGACTGGCACGAGGTCTACGAGGACTTCTCCGCCGAGAAGCTGACGAAGCAGGCGTCCCGCTGCATGGACTGCGGCATCCCGTTCTGCCACAACGGCTGCCCGCTCGGCAACCTCATCCCCGAGTGGAACGACCTCGTCCACCGCACCGACTGGCGGGAGGCGATCGAGCGGCTGCACGCCACCAACAACTTCCCCGAGTTCACCGGCAGGCTCTGCCCGGCTCCGTGCGAGGCGGCGTGCGTGCTCGGCATCAACGCGGACCCGGTGGCGATCAAGCGGGTCGAGGTCGAGATCATCGACCGGGCGTTCGCCGAGGGCTGGGTCACCCCGCGGCCCCCGGCGGCGCGGACCGGCAAGCGGGTCGCGGTCGTCGGCTCCGGGCCCGCGGGTCTCGCCGCCGCCCAGCAGCTCACGCGGGCCGGGCACGACGTGGTGGTGTTCGAGCGCGCCGACCGTGTCGGCGGCCTGCTGCGCTACGGCATCCCCGAGTTCAAGATGGAGAAGCGCCACATCGAGCGCCGCCTGGCGCAGATGCGGGCCGAGGGCACCGAGTTCCGCACCGGCGTCGAGGTCGGCGTGGACATCACCGCGGCCGAGCTGCGCGAGCGGTTCGACGCCGTCGTGCTGTCCGGTGGCGCCACCCAGTGGCGCGACCTGCCGGTGCCCGGGCGCGAGCTCAAGGGCGTCTACCAGGCGATGGAGTACCTCCCGCTGTCCAACAAGGTCCAGGAGGGCGACTACGCGGTCTCGCCCGTCTCGGCCGAGGGCAAGCACGTGGTGGTGATCGGCGGCGGCGACACCGGCGCCGACTGCATCGGCACCGCGATCAGGCAGGGCGCGGCGTCGGTCACCCAGCTGGAGATCATGCCGGTCCCGCCCCGTGAGCGGCCGGCCGGCCAGCCGTGGCCCACCTTCCCGATCCTGTTCAAGATGGAGAGCGCCCACGAGGAGCTCGCCGACCGCGGCGGGGAGCGCGTGTACGCGGTCTCCACCACGGAGTTCGTCGGCGACGCCGACGGCAACGTGCGGGCGCTGCGCCTGGTCGAGGTCGAGGGGCCGCAGGCCGGTTTCAAGCCGATCCCCGGCACCGAGCGGGAGATCCCGGCCGAGCTGGTCACGCTGTCCATGGGCTTCCTCGGGCCGGAGAAGGGCGCGCTGCTGACCGATCTCGCCGAGGTCGCCGGCGGTGACGACTTCTTCGACCGGCGGGGCAACGTCGCTCGCGACAAGACCTACATGTCCAAGGTGGACGGCGTCTTCGTGGCCGGTGACATGGGCCGCGGGCAGTCGCTCATCGTGTGGGCGATCGCCGAGGGCCGCGCCGCCGCCTCCGGCGTGGACCGCTACCTGAGCGGGGAGACGGCGCTGCCGTACCCGATCCTGCCGACCGCGCGTCCGCTGGTCTGACCGCGGTTTCGCCGTCTTGCGGAGCGGGCTCCTTCCGGGGAGTCCGCTCCGTCGTATGTAGTCGTAAATTTGGCTACTTGGTGGCATCGGCGGTTGACTGTCGGGAAGATGCAAATCCTTTCGGGAGGTCGGTGGCGGATGAGGGGAACGACGCGGCGAGTCGCCTCTGGGGTGACGGCGCTGGCCCTCCTCGGGCTCGCCGCCTGCACCCCCGCCACCCCGGCCCAGCAGCCCACCCAGAGCTCCCGGACCTCTCAGACCTCCCAGAACGCCCGGACGCAGGTCAGAGGCCCACAGACCGACTACCTGGTCTTCTACGCCGAAGGTCGGCAGCGCCAGGCCCTGGACGCCGTCACGCACGCCGGCGGCACCAAGGTGAGCGAGGACACCCGGCTCGGCTACATCCTGGCCAAGGGCGGCCGTGACGGCTTCGCCGAGGCCGTGGGCGGCGACGCCGCCGTCGTCGGCGTCTCCCAGGACCGCAGCATCGGCCACGCCACCGCCGCGCCCGGCCGCTCGTTCCCCGAGGCGGGCGCGCTCAGGAGCGGGCGCGCGGCCGGCGAGCCGCTCGCCGGCCGCCAGTGGGACATGCGCATGATCGGCGCCGACCGCGCCAACGCCAAGAACCCCGGCAGCAAGGACGTGCTCGTCGCCGTCATCGACACCGGCATCGACGGCAAGCACCCCGACATCGCCCCCAACTTCGACCGCGAGCTCAGCCGCAACTTCGTCACCGACAAGCCCAAGGACGAGAACGGCGAGACCCTCGACGGCCCCTGCGAGGTGGCCGGCTGCAAGGACCCCGTGGACCAGGACGACGACGGCCACGGCACCCACGTGGCCAGCACCATCGCCTCCCCGATCAACGGCATCGGCATCGCCGGCGTCGCGCCCGGCGTGCGGCTGGTCAACGTACGGGCCGGGCAGGACTCCGGATTCTTCTTCCTCAAGCCGAGCCTCGACGCGCTCGCCTACGCCGGCGACATCGGCGTGGACGTGGCCAACCTCAGCTACTACGTCGACCCCTGGCTGTACAACTGCGCCCGCAACCCCGCCGACACCCGCAAGGAGCAGCTGGAGCAGCAGGCCATCGTCACCGGCATGCAGCGCGCCATCGACTACGCCCGCAAGAAGGGCGTCACGATCATCTCCGCGCTCGGCAACGGCTCCACCGACCTCGGACGTCCCACGGCCGACGACAAGAGCCCCGGCTACCCGGAGGGCAGCGCGAAGGCCCGCAAGGTCGACAACACCTGCCTCAACGTGCCCGCCGAGTCCAACGGGGTCATCTCCGTCTCCGCGCTCGGCCCGTCCGGGCGCAAGGCCGTCTACAGCGACTACGGAGCCGAGCAGACCGACGTGGCCGCGCCGGGCGGCGACACCACGGACGGGCAGGGCGCCAAGGCCACCCGCTCCATCCTGGCCGCCGCCCCCGAGCGCGCGCTGCGCGCCGCCGGCCGCATCGCCGCCGACGGCACACCCAAGGGCGCCGACGTCGTACGCGACTGCACCCGGGGCGCCTGCTCCTACTACCAGTATCTCGACGGCACCTCGATGGCCGCCCCGCACGCGACCGGCGTCGCCGCCCTGCTCGTCAGCCGCTTCGGCAAGCCCGCGCCCGGCGGCGGCCTGACGCTCGACCCGGCCACCGTCGAGAAGCTGCTGTACGCGAGCGCCGACCCCAAACCTTGCCCGACCCCCCGCCAGCACGTCTACCAGACCTTCGGCCAGACCCAGACGCACGTCTGCGAGGGCGACACGGCCGACAACGGCTTCTACGGCCACGGTGTGGTGGACGCCTGGAAGGCCGTCACCTTCGAGCCGTGATCCGCCGCGCGGCGAGCGTGGGCTGTCGCCCCCGGGCCTCCTCGGCCACTAGATTGAAGGCGTCTACGTTGAAGGCGTCGTTCAACCGGAGCGGCACAGTTCAACCGGAGCGGCACACGAACTTGACGCGTTCTGGGGTCGCCGTTCTCGTGCTGTTTCCCTGCGCGGGCTACGTTCTCCGTCGTCGGTGACTGCCAAGTGGTCTGTACCAATTAAGGTAGGACTCGTGACTCGTCGCGCGAAAATCGTCTGCACCCTAGGTCCGGCCACCTCCTCCGAGGAGCGTCTCCGTGAGCTCATCACCGCGGGGATGGACGTGGCCCGGTTCAACCTCAGCCACGGAAACCACGATCTGCACCGGGAGGTCTACGACCGGGTGAGGCGGGTGGCGGCCGACCTCGGCCGCGGCGTAGGCGTGCTCGCCGACCTGCAGGGTCCCAAGATCCGCGTCGGCACGTTCGAGGAGGGCCCGGTCCGGCTGGGCTTCGGTGACGTCTTCGCCATCACCACCGAGGACGTCCCCGGCGACCGCGAGCAGGTCTCCACCAGCTACAAGGGGCTGCCGAAGGACGTGCGGCCCGGTGACACGATCCTCGTCGACGACGGCCGGCTCGTGCTGGAGGCGACCCGGGTCGACGGCGACCGCATCATCACCCGCGTCGTCATCGGCGGCATGATCTCCGACAACAAGGGCCTCAACCTGCCCGGCGTCAACGTCAGCGCGCCCGCGCTCACCGACAAGGACGAATCCGACCTGCGCTGGGCGCTGCGCACCGGCTTCGACATGATCGCCCTGTCGTTCGTGCGCCGCCCGTCCGACGCCGACGTGGTGCGCAACATCATGGAGCAGGAGGCCGTGCGCCTGCCGCTGCTCGCCAAGATCGAGAAGCCCCAGGCCGTCGACCGGCTGCCCGAGATCGTCGAGGCGTTCGACGGCATCATGGTCGCCCGCGGCGACCTCGGCGTGGAGCTGCCGCTGGAGCAGGTGCCGATCGTGCAGCGGCGCATCATCGAGCTGTGCCGCGAGAAGGCCCGCCCGGTCATCGTCGCCACGCAGATGCTCGACTCCATGATGAACGCGCCCCGCCCCACCCGGGCCGAGGCCTCCGACGTCGCCTACGCCGTCATGGACGGCGCCGACGCGGTCATGCTGTCCGGCGAGACCTCGGTCGGCAACTACCCGATCGAGTCGGTCTCCACGATGGACCGCATCGCCTGCGCCGCCGAGAAGTCGTCCCTGCACGCCACCCACACACTGGAGCGCATGCCCGAGACCACGGGCGGTGCCATAGCGCGGGCCGCGGCCGAGGTCGGCGCGATCGTGGGCGCCAAGGCGCTGGTGGCGTTCACCATGTCCGGTGAGACGGCGCGGCGGCTGGCCCGCTACCGCTCGCCGATCCCGCTGCTCGCCTTCACCTCGTCGCCGCACGTGCGCGGCCAGCTCTCGCTGACCTGGGGGGTGGAGACCTTCCAGGTGCCGTTCGTGCACCACACCGACGACATGGTGCGGCAGGTCGAGGCGTCGCTGCTGTCGCTGGGGCGGCTGGAGAAGGGCGACAAGGTGGTCATCGTGGCCGGATCGCCTCCCGGCACCCCCGGCTCCACCAACGCCCTGCGCGTCCACACCATCGGCTCGGCCGTCTCGCACGCCAACTGACGCACCTGACGGCTCCGCCCCGGCCCCTTCACAGCGGGAGCCGGGGCGCCGGGCCGCTCAGTTGGCGTGCAGGGCGGCGTTGAGCTCGATGCCGGTGCCCGTGCGCGGCACCGCCTCGACCGCGCCCGTACGCGAGTTGCGGCGCAGCAGGATGCCGTCGGCGCCCGACAGCTCGGCCGCCTTGACGACCTTCCCGTCCGGGAGGGCGACCTTGGTGCCCGCCGTGACGTAGAGGCCGGCCTCGACCACGCAGTCGTCGCCGAGCGAGATGCCGATGCCGGCGTTGGCGCCCAGCAGGCAGCGCTCGCCGACGGAGATGACGTGCTTGCCGCCGCCCGACAGCGTGCCCATGATCGAGGCGCCGCCGCCGACGTCGGAGCCGTCGCCGACGACCACGCCGGCCGAGATGCGGCCCTCGACCATCGACGAGCCCAGGGTGCCGGCGTTGTAGTTGACGAAGCCCTCGTGCATGACCGTGGTGCCGCTCGCCAGATGGGCGCCGAGGCGGACGCGGTCGGCGTCGGCGACGCGCACCCCGGACGGCAGCACGTAGTCGACCATGCGCGGGAACTTGTCCACCCCGTACACCGTGACCGGGCCACGGGCGTGCAGCCGCAGCCGCAGCCTGGTCTGCTCGAAGTCCGGCACCGGGCACGGGCCGTGACTGGTCCACACGACGTTGGCCAGCAGGCCGAAGACGCCGTCCAGGTTGGCTCCGTGCGGCTGGATCAGCCGGCAGGACAGCAGGTGCAGGCGCAGGTAGACGTCGTGGGCGTCGACCGGGGCCTCGGAGAGCTTGGGGATGCCGGTGCGCACCGCCACCACCTCCACGCCGCGCGCCGGGTCGGGGCCCGTCAGCGAGGAAAGTTCGCCGGCCTCGTCGTCGGACAGCCGCTCGGTGCCCGAGAACGGCGCCTCGCCCAGCGCGGGGGAGGGGAACCAGGTGTCGAGTACGGTGCCGTCGTCGGCGATGGTCGCGAGGCCGACGCCGTGGGCGCCGGTCGAGGTGGGATCGATAGCAGTCACGGGCCAAAAATACCCGTTGGGGAGGACGCGGGACGGAACCGGCTCAGGCGAGCGCCCCCAGGTCGGCCGAGAGCCAGCGCTCCGGCCGCATCCTGAACGTCACCAGCGCGTGCAGGTCGGAGCCGTGCACGTAGCCCGTCAAGGCGTCGGGCGGCAGGTAGCGGGCCGAGATGCGGGTCAGGTCCTCCAGCGTGGACGGGCTGGACAGCACGATCGGGCCCTCGACGGAGACGTAGCGGTAGGTGGGGCTGCCGCGCTGCACCAGGAGGGAGAAGCGGCCCGCCTTCGCGATGAGCTTGGCCTTGACCGACTCGCCGTCGGTCAGGAAGCGGACGTCGCCGCCGGGGACGTAGTCGTACCAGACGGGCACCGTCAGCGGGCCCCGGCCCTCGCCCGCCTCGACGGCCAGGCTCGCGATGTGCGCCTCCGCCAGGAACTCCTCCCGTGCCGCCACGCTCAACGACATGTCGCCCACCCCCGTGCCGATCGTTCGTGCAACGGCTATTCCCGCCGTACGCCGCCGCGAATCAGGGGCAGGCGTGGAATCAGGGGCAGGCGTGGTGCCCTGGTGAGGGGCTGGCCCGGGGAGGGTGCCGGAAGCGGGATTCGAACCCGCACGCCCTTTCGAGCAGACGCTTTTGAGGCGTCCATGTCTGCCATTCCATCATTCCGGCCGAAATATCCGGACTTGTCCGGATCGACGGTACATCCTACCGCCACAAGTTGATCAGCAGCAGGGGTGCCAGCGTGGATCTAATCTACCGGACGTCGGTACTCTTCTGCTCGTGAGTACGCAGCGGCGAGTAGTGATCGCGGAAGACGAGGCCCTGATCCGCCTTGACCTCAAGGAGATGCTCCAGGAGGACGGCTACATCGTCGTGGGCGAGGCCGGCGACGGCGAGCAGGCGATCCGGCTGGCCGCCGAGCTGAAACCCGATCTGGTGATCCTCGACGTCAAGATGCCGGTGCTCGACGGCATCTCCGCGGCCGAGCGCATCGTCTCCGAGCGCATCGCGCCGTGCCTGATCCTGACCGCCTTCTCCCAGCGCGACCTGGTCGAGCGTGCCCGCGACGCCGGCGCGATGGCCTATCTGGTCAAGCCCTTCACCAAGGCCGACCTGGTGCCGGCCATCGAGATGGCGGTCAGCCGGCACGAGGAGATGGTGGCGCTGAGCGCCGAGGTCTCCAGCCTGTCCGAGCGCCTGGAGACGAGGAAGCTGGTGGAGCGGGCCAAGGGCCAGCTCATGGCGCAGCACGGCTGGACCGAGCCGCAGGCGTTCCGCTGGATCCAGAAGGCGTCCATGGACCGGCGGCTGAGCATGCGCGAGGTCGCCCAGATCGTCATCGACGACGCCGCCGACAAGCGCTGAGCCGCGGGAGCGCGCGAGTCACACCTGACAGCAGTCGAAAAGGGACTTCCCATTTCCGGCCGTCCCTGCCTTCCGCATGGAGCGCGGAGGGCGGCGCCGCGGACGCCTGACGCGCGGCCGCGCCGGCCGATTCTCGTTACGCCGACGTTTCGGACATCACAACTCTGCATAAAAGCCGCGTGAAAACTGCGCGAAGCGCCCAATCCGGGCATGCTGAGCTTGCAAAACGTCAACGGGGGAGCATCCCCGCCGGGCGCCTACAGGGAGTACCTTTTACATGATCCGCATTGCTCCAGCAGGTCGCGTCCTCGCCGTCGCCGCCGCGGCGAGCCTGGCCCTGACGGCCTGCGGCGGCAGTGGCGACGACACCGCCGCGCCGCAGCAGACCGCGTCCTCGGCCGCGCCGGCCTCCTCGGCGCCGGCCGCCACCCAGGGCGACGGCACGCTGACGCTCGGCACCGTGCTGCCGCAGACCGGTTCGCTCGCCTTCCTCGGCCCGCCCGAGTTCGCCGCGGTGGACCTGGCCGTCAAGGAGATCAACGAGGCCGGTGGCGTGCTCGGCAAGCCGGTGAAGGCGATCCACACCGACTCCGGCGACACCACCACGAACATCGCCTCGCAGTCGGTGGACAAGCTGCTGGGCCAGAAGGCCGACGCCATCATCGGCGCCGCGTCGTCCTCGGTGTCGGAGTCGATCATCGACAAGATCACCGGCGCGGGCGTGGTGCAGTTCTCGCCCGCCAACACCTCCGACAAGTTCACCACGGTCAACGACCAGGGCCTTTACTTCCGTACCGCGCCCCCGGACAAGCTCCAGGGCCGCGTGCTCGGCGACCTCGTCGTGGCCGACGGCAACGACTCCGTAGGCATCCTCGCCATGCAGGACTCCTACGGCTCGGGCCTCGCCGACCAGATCGCGAAGACCGCCGAGGAGGGCGGCGCGACGGTCGTCGAGCGGGTGGACTACGACCCGAAGGCCGCCGAGTTCTCGGCCGACGTGACCAAGATCAAGGCCAAGAACCCCAAGGCCGTCGTGCTGATCGGCTTCGAGGAGACCTCCAAGGTCATCCAGGAGCTCGTCAAGCAGGGCCTGACGGCGGACAAGGTGAAGTGGTACATGGTGGACGGCAACATGTCGAACACCAACTACCTGAAGATGCCCAAGGGCACCCTCAAGGGCGTCAAGGGCACCATCCCCGGCGCCGAGGCCCCCGACGCGTTCCGCGAGCGGCTCCTCACGGTCGACAAGGAGCTTGAGGACTACACCTACGCCGCGGAGTCGTACGACGCCGCCGTCCTCATCGCCCTGGCCGCCGAGGCCGCCCAGGACGACAGCGGCCGCTCCATCGCCGCCAAGCTGGCCGAGGTCAGCAAGGGCGGCGAGAAGTGCAAGAGCTTCAAGGAGTGCGCCGACCTGCTGAAGGCCGGCAAGGACATCGACTACGAGGGCCTCAGCGGCCCGATCGAGTTCGACGACAACGGCGACCCGGCCGTGGCCACCATCGGCGTCTACCAGTACGGCGACGACAACAAGTACCCGGGCAAGGCCGAGGAGTACCGCACCGGCAACATCGCCGGCTGACGGCTACGAGCCGCCGCCCAGGCCGCACGTCTCGCGCGCCCACCGCGTGAGACGCTCCTGCAGCGGCTCGGGCGGCACCACGATGATCACGCGGGCCTCGTCACCGTCCAGCGAGGCCCGCACGGGGAACAGGAACGCCTTCTTGGCCTCGGCGAAGGCGTGCGGGTCGCAGCGGCCCGGCGAGAGGGCCACGCGCACCTCCAGCCGTGACGCGCCAGGCTCCAGCGTTCCCAGCGGCCGGTGCTCCGGTGTGACGATGTAGTGGGTCGTGCCGCCCATGTCGGTCAGTGTCACCTTCCCCGCGCCGCGCCGCGTGACCACGATGCTGCCGCGCATGGTCCCGTCCGACTCCGTCCACTCCGGGCCGAACGCGAGCTCCGCGACCTGCTTGATCAGGAACTCCGAGCACTCGTCGCGCAGCAGCCTGGCCAGCAGCGGGTCCGGGTGCGGCAGCGGGAAGACGACCGTGCGCAGCGGGCCGCCGCCGGCGCTGAGCCGCGCCACGACGGTCGCCGGCCGCACCTGGGGGAGCCCCTGGGGCGAGCAGTTGGCGGCGCCGTACGGGGCGGGCAGGTCCGTCCGGTCCGTACGGCCGAGCGTGGTGTCGGCCCTGGCCGGCGCCAGCGTCCTGAACGACGGCGTGACGAGCTGCACGTCGGCGAAGTGGACGGGCGTGTCCGTGGTGTTACGGACGGCGATCTGCAGCCGGTGCGCGGGCTCGTCGGAGCGCCACTGGGCCAGCGACACCGACACCCCCGGAGGAGGCGTGGTGTCTGGTCGCGCCGGGGAGCCGCAGGCGGTGAGGGAGGCCGCCAGAGCGAGGGACAGCGTAATGCGCTTCACCTGCCGCACCTTAAGCACGCCTGACCAGCTCCGTAAGTTGAGGACTGATTACGACTCCGCATCCAAGTGCCGACAGTTGTTGAGCGCATCTGGTTCCGGCATGCAGCGGTTTTGTACGTTTCCAACATTCGATCGGGAACGCTCGGCCTGCTGACGAATCCCGGCCTGGAAATGAAGGAGACACTTCATGATCCGCATTGCTCCCGTGGGGCGGGCGCTGGCTGTCCTGGCTGCCACCAGCCTGACCCTGACAGCCTGCGGCGGTGGCGGCGGCGACACCGCCTCGGAGACCTCACCGTCTTCGGCCGCTCCCGCAGCCTCGTCATCGGCCCCCGCCGCGACGAAGGGCGACGGCACGCTGACGATCGGGACCCTGCTGCCCCAGACCGGGAACCTCGCGTTCCTCGGCCCGCCCGAGTTCGCGGGCGTCGATCTCGCCATCAAGGAGATCAACGAGGCAGGCGGCGTGCTGGGCAAGCCGGTCGCCAAGATCGACACCGACTCTGGCGACACGACGACCAACATCGCCTCGCAGTCGGTGGACAAGCTGCTGGCGCAGAAGGCCGACGCCATCATCGGCGCCGCGTCGTCCTCGGTGTCGGAGTCGGTGGTCGACAAGATCACGGGTGCCGGCGTGGTGCAGTTCTCGCCCGCCAACACCTCCGACAAGTTCACCACGCTCAACGACCAGGGCCTGTACTTCCGCACCGCGCCCCCGGACAAGCTCCAGGGCCGCGTGCTCGGTGACCTGATCGTGGCCGACGGCAGCGACACGGTCGCCATCTTCGCCATGCAGGACTCCTACGGCACGGGTCTGGCCGACCAGGTCCAGAAGACCGTCACCGACGGCGGCGCCGAAGTGGTCGAGCGGGTGGACTACGACCCCAAGGCCGCCGACTTCTCGGCCGAGGTCACCAAGATCAAGTCCAAGAGCCCCAAGGCGATCGTCCTGATCGGCTTCGAGGAGACCTCCAAGGTCATCCAGGAGCTCGTCAAGCAGGGCCTGCCGGCCAGCAAGCACAAGTGGTACATGGTGGACGGCAACACCTCGAACACCAACTACCTGAAGATGCCCAAGGGCACCCTCAAGGGTGTCAAGGGCACCATCCCCGGCGCGGCCGCTCCGGAGGAGTTCCAGAAGAAGCTGCTCGAGGTCGACAAGGAGCTCGAGGACTTCAGCTACGCCCCCGAGTCCTACGACGCGGCGAACCTGATCGCGCTGGCCGCCGAGGCCGCCAAGAGCGACGCGGGCGCGGACATCGCCGCCAAGCTGGCCGAGGTCAGCAAGGGCGGCGAGAAGTGCAAGAGCTTCAAGGAGTGCGTCGACCTGCTCAAGGCCGGCAAGGACATCGACTACGACGGCGTCAGCGGCCCGGTCGAGTTCAACGACGCCGGTGACCCGGCCGTCGCCACGATCGGCATCTACGAGTACGGCGACGACAACAAGTACGGCAGCAAGGCGATCGAGTACCGCACCGGCAACATCGCCGGCTGATCACCAGCGCTGAGACGAAGGGCCCGGCCGCCACGGCCGGGCCCTTCCGCGTCCCCGGAGACGCCCTCAGCGGGCGTCACCGGCAGCCGGCGACGATCCGGTCGGCCGCCGTCCGGTACTGCCTCAGCAGCGTCACCTGCCGCTCCCGGGGCACGTCGTTCCTGGCGAGCCCGGCGGTGGCCGACTCCAGGGCCGCCACGTCGCCCTTGAGCGAGGCGGGCAGCCGGGCGCCGAACTGCAGGGTGATGCCGCGGGCCTCGGCCAGGCGGCCGATCACGGCGTCCTCGAAGCGCTGCCGGTCCTCCTGGCCCTTCGGCTCCAGCAGCAGGTCGACGTACCCGATGGCGGAGACCACCCGGGCACAGGGGCTGTCGGTGGGGTCGCCGCCGGTGCTGTATCTCGGCGCCGAGGAGGCGTCGTCCTGGCAGCCCAGGAGCAGGACGGGCAGCATGAGCGCGACTGTCGCTAAGCGTTTCACACCGCTCATTAAAAAACGGCTGGGGGGCTCCGCGGGAGCCCCCCAGCCGTTCCGGGACGAATTACGCCTTGGCGAGCGTGCCGAGGTACAGCTCGATCACCTTCGGGTCGTTCGCGAGCTCCCTGCCAGTGCCGCTGTAGGCGTTGCGGCCCTGGTCCAGGACGTAGCCGCGGTGGCAGATCTGCAGGCAGCGGCGGGCGTTCTGCTCGACCATGATGACGGTGACGCCGGCCTTGTTGATCTGCTGGGCCTGGATGAAGACCAGGTCCTGCAGCTTGGGCGACAGACCGGCCGACGGCTCGTCCAGCAGCAGCACCGACGGCTCGGTCATCAGGGCCCGCGCCATCGCCACCATCTGCCGCTCACCGCCGGACAGCGAGCCGGCGCGCTGCTTGCGCCGCTCCTTCAGCGCGGGGAACAGCTCGGCCACGAACTCGAAGCGCTCCTTGAACTTCCCCGGCACCTGGAAGGCGCCCATCTCCAGGTTCTCCTCGATGGTGAGGCTGGGGAAGACGTTGTTGGTCTGCGGGACGTAGCCGACGCCGCGCGAGACCAGCGCGTGCGCCTTCATGTTCGTGATGTTCTCGCCCTTCAGCAGCACCGTGCCGCTGCGGATGTTGACCAGCCCGAACATGGCCTTGAGCAGCGTCGACTTGCCGGCGCCGTTGGGGCCGATGATGCCGATGAGCTCGCCCTCGGCCACGTAGAGGTCGGCGCCGTTGAGGATGTTGACGCCCGGCAGGTAGCCGGCGATCAGCTCGTCGCAGCGCAGGAGGGCGTTCTCGGCGCCCTCCAGGTGCGCGGCGCGGTCGGTGATCGCCGCCTTGGACTCGGCCGGCTCCGGGACGGCGTTCACTTCTGCGTCTCCTCTTCGATCTCGGCCTCCAGCTCGGCCTCGGCATCGTGGAGCTGGGCCTGGAGCTCGGTGTCCGACAGCGGGGCGTCGTGGTGCGCGCCGAGGTAGGCGTCGATCACGCGCTCGTCCGACATGATCGTCGAGGGCGGGCCCTCGGCGATCACCGCGCCCTGAGCCATGACGATCACCCAGTCGCTGATGTCGCGGACCATGTCCATGTCGTGCTCGACGAACAGCACCGTCATGCCCTGCTCGCGCAGGTCCTTGACGTGGCCGAGCAGCGACTGCGTCAGCGCCGGGTTCACGCCCGCCATGGGCTCGTCCAGCATGACCAGCTCGGGGCCCACCATGAGCGCCCTCGCCATCTCCAGCAGCTTGCGCTGGCCGCCGGAGAGCGAGCCGGCGAAGTCGTCGCGCTTGGCGTCGAGCTTGAACCGGACCAGCAGCTCCTCGGCCCGTTCGGTGATCTCCTGCTCCTGGGAGCGCCAGAAGCCGGGCACGAGGGCCCGCCAGAAGCTCTCGCCCTTCTGCTGCTGGGCGCCGAGGCGCATGTTCTCCATGACGGTCAGCCGGGAGAGCGCCTTGGTGAGCTGGAAGGTGCGCACCATGCCGGCGCGGGCCACCTTGTGGGCGGGCACGCCGCTCATCGCGCGGCCGTTGAACGTCCAGGTGCCGGCGTCGGCGGTGTCGAACCCGGTGAGCTGGTTGAAGAAAGTGGTCTTGCCCGCGCCGTTGGGGCCGATCAGCGCGGTGATGGCGCCGCGCTGGACCTCCACGTGCTCGACGTCGACCGCGGTGAGGCCGCCGAAGCGGCGCACGACCTTGTCCACGACGAGGATGGGGTCGGGCTTGGCCACGCCCGGCTCGCGGGCCATGTCCTTGAACGCCTCCAGGGCCGCGGCCTTGCGGGTGGCGGTCACCGCGGCGTCCTTCGACTCGTCACTCGACTCGCCGGTCGTCTCATCCATCGTGTCATCGCGCATCGATGGCGATCTCCCTCTTGTCACCGAAGATGCCCTGCGGCCGGACGATCAGCAACAGGATGAATCCAAGACCGACCAGGGCATAGCGGATGGGGCCTACCTGGATGCTGGTCATGAACGGGATGTAGCCGTTGGCGACCAGCTCGGCGAGCAGGTTGCCGATGAAGACGAACAGCACCCAGAAGATCATCGCGCCGACGACCGGGCCGAAGACGCGGGCGGCGCCGCCGAGGATGACGATCGTGTAGGCGAAGAACGTCATCTCGGTGCCGAAGACGTCGGGCTGAACGGCGCCGTTGTAGAGGCCGTAGAAGAAGCCGCCGAAGCAACCGACGACGCCGCCGAGCACCAGCGACTGCATCTTGTACGCGAAGACGTTCTTGCCGAGCGCGCGCACGGCGTCCTCGTCCTCGCGGATGGCCTTGAGCACGCGGCCCCACGGGCTCTTCATGAGCAGGTAGACCAGGCCGCAGGCGAGCAGCACGACGATCCAGCCGACCGTCAGCAGCCACAGCGTGCGCTCGTCGAAGACGATCGGGCCGATGCCGTAGCGGCCCTCGGGGTAGGGGTTCATGGCGTAGAAGTCGCCGTTGAAGCCGCGCCTGCCGTCCGAGCCGCCGAAGACCCCCTTGAACTGCACCGACCTGAAGATCAGCCGGATGATCTCGGCCGCGGCGATGGTGACGATCGCCAGGTAGTCGGCGCGCAGCTGCAGGGTCGGGATGCCCATGAGGAGCGCCAGGAGCACCGCGGCTCCGAGGCCGACGAAGATGCCGACCCAGAAGGGCAGGTTGAGCACGGTGACGGTGACGGCCAGGCCGTAGCCGGCCACGGCCATGAACGCCGCCTGGCCGAAGTTGAGCAGGCCGGTGTAGCCGAAGTGGATGTTGACGCCGATCGCGGCCAGACCGTAGACGACGGTCTCCCAGCCGATGGCGGCGTGGACGGTGGTGGTGAAAATCGTGAGCCAGTCCATGTCTTACCCCCGTCACCCGATCCGCTCGCGTCGGCCGAGGATGCCCTGCGGCCGGAAGAGAAGCACGACGATGAGCACCACCAGCGCGCCGACGGACTTCAGCTCCGGCGGCACCCACAGCGTGGACACCTGGATGAACACACCGACCACGATCGAGCCGACCAGCGCGCCGAAGGCGGTGCCGAGCCCGCCGAGCGTGACGCCGGCGAAGATGAGGAGCAGGATGTCCTGGCCCATGGTGAACTTCAGCGACTGCGACAGGCCGAGCATGACGCCGGCCAGCGCGGCGATGGCGCCGCCGCCGGTCCAGATGATGCGGATCACGCGGTCGACGTTGATGCCCGAGGAGGCGGCGAGCGCCGGGTTGTCGGACACGGCGCGGGCGGCCTTGCCGGTGCGGGTCTTCATCAGGGCCAGGCCCACGACGACGAGCACCGCGAGCTCGATGCCCATGGCCCACAGGTTCTTGGGGGCGGCGCTGATGGGGCCGAGCTGGAGACCGGCCTGGGTGTTGTAGTCGGTGAAGGTCTCCGTCTGCGGCCCGAAGAAGAACTGGATGAGGTTGCGCAGCAGGATCGCGACACCGATCGAGATGATCATCATGGCGATGGTGCCGGTGCCGCGTTTGCGGAGCTGTCCCCAGAAGAAGCGGTCCTGTCCGTAGCCCAGGGCGCCCGCCACCACGACGGCCAGGATCGCCGCCGGGATGAGCTGGATGCTGAACCCGACGTTGAACGCGTACGCCAGGACCGCGCCTAGGGTGACCAGCTCACCGTGGGCGAAGTTGGTCAGGCCGGTCGTCCCGTAGATGAGGGAGAGGCCGAGCGCGCCCAGGGCGATGATGAGACCGAGGTTGAGTCCCTCGAACGCGAGCTGCGCGGCCTGGGCCCAGAAGGAGCTCTCGCCGGTGGCCTCCTGGTCGGCGCCGGCGGCGGCGCCCTTGGCCTCCAGCGCGAACAGCACGGTGGAGCAGTTGCCCTCGTACACGGTCGGCGTGCGGACGTTGTTGCCGCCGCGGACCTGGGAGTTCTGAGGAAGCGAGCCGGGGTCCAGGGTGACCTTGTACTTGCCCGGTTTGTCGACCTGGACGTCCCAAATGCCTTGGGCGTTCGAGGTGACCTCCTGGACGGGTTGACCGCCCTCGGTGGTCACCGAGATTTTGGCGCCGTTCACTGGCTGGCCTTGAAGTTTGAGTGTTCCCTTCAGCCCCTGGCAGTCGGCGGGGCCCGCGTGCGCGGGTCCGGCCAGCAGGAAGATGAGTCCACCCAGGAAGGCCGTGAACGCGATCACGGCTCTGCGCAATGGTGCTCCCTCAAGTAGGTCAAGGCGGGGTGGTGCCCCTCCATCTCGACACGCTGCATCGCAGGCACAACTGGGATGCAATGGCGGGAGCCTATTGCCGTGACGCCCGTTTCAGTATCGTTCGTCACCAATTAGTGACAACACGGTGTCACTCATGTGAGGAATCAAGTTGGCAGGTCAGGGGCTAAATAGGGGAAGACACCTGGCGGCCGGAAGGAACGGAACGATAACGAAATCGCGGTAAGTATGGACGAGCCCGCGGGGGCGGCCTTTGGGGCCGTGCAGGGCATCGCCGGCCGTACACGTTATCTACCGGGCCTCCCCGCGGGCTCGCGTTCGGACCACCGTAGCGACCCGCGGGGGCGATGCGCAAAGAATCGGGCGAAGTGACCGCTGCGCAAATTTACGGCAAAAGCCTCAACGGTCGCGCAGCATGCAGGTGAGGCGGGAGGTGCACACCCGCCGGCCCTCCTCGTCGGTGATCTCGATGTCGTACGTCGCCAGCGTCCGCCCCGCGTGCAACCGCGTCGCCACGCCCGTGACGTGCCCCGAGCGGGCCGAACGGTGGTGCGTGGCGTTGATCTCGACGCCCACCGCGATGCGCTCCGGCCCGGCGTGGATCGCCGCGGCCACGGAGCCGAGGGTCTCGGCCAGCACCACGGAGGCGCCGCCGTGCAGCAGCCCGTACGGCTGCGTGTTGCCCTCCACCGGCATCCGGCCCACCACCCGGTCCGGGCCCGCCTCAAGGAACTCGATGCCCATGCGGCTCGCCAGCGTCCCGTCGTGCATGCCGCTCAGCAGCGGGAGATCAAGCGGGTTGGTCTGCGTCAAGGGGACGCCTCCACTCTTCCGAGCTCAGGTTTTCTGTCGCAGGGGCAGACTAGGCTGCGTACGTGCCGAAGAGTGAAGTGACCCCCAGCCGTCCGTGCCTGCTGCTGCTTGACGGGCATTCCCTGGCTTATCGCGCCTTCTACGCGCTCAAGGACGCCAACCTCATGACCTCCGACGGTCAGCACACCGAGGCGGTCTACGGGTTCACCTCGATGCTGACCAACGTCCTGCGCGACGAGCAGCCGAGCCACGTCGCCGTGGCCTTCGACCGGTCCGAGCCCACGTTCCGGCACGAGGAATACGCCGACTACAAGGCCAACAGGAGCGAGACGCCGGAGGACTTCCGCGGCCAGATGCAGCTCATCTTCGAGCTGCTCGACACGCTGCGCATCCCGCGCCTGTCCAAGGCGGGCTTCGAGGCCGACGACATCATCGCCACGCTCGCCACCCGCGCGGCCGAGGAGGGGCTGAGCGTCCTCATCGTCACCGGCGACCGCGACGCGCTGCAGCTCGTCAACGAGCACGTCACCGTCCTGATGACCCGGCGCGGCATCAGCGACATGACCCGGTTCACGCCCGAGGCCGTCGAGGAGAAATACGGCCTCACCCCGGCCCAATACCCCGACTTCGCGGCGCTGCGCGGCGACCCCAGCGACAACCTCCTGAGCATCCCCGGCGTGGGCGAGAAGACCGCGGCCAAGTGGGTGCGCGAGTTCGGCACGCTGACCGCGCTCGTCGACCGGGTCGACGAGGTCAAGGGCAAGGTCGGCGACAAGCTGCGCGACCACGTCGCCCAGGTGCTGATGAACCGCCGGCTCACCCAGCTGCTGCGCGACGTCCCGGTCGAGGCCGAGCTCGGCGAGCTCAAGCAGGGCGCGTGGGAGCGCGAGGAGGTCAACAAGCTCTTCGACACCCTGCAGATCCGCGGCGAGCTGCGCGAGCGGGTGTTCAAGGTGCTCGGCACCGGCGAGCAGGAGCCCGACCAGGGCTTCGAGGTCGAGACCGTGATCCTCGGCCCCGACCGGGTGGCCGGCTGGCTGGCCGCCATGCCGGAGGGCCGGGCCGGGCTCGCCTTCAAGGGCGCCTACGGCAGCGGCACCGGCCGCATCGACGCCATCGCCGTGGCCTCGCCCGACGGCACGGCCGCCCACATCGACCCGGTCAAGCTCACCGAGGCCGACGAGGCGGCCCTGCGGGCCTGGCTGGCCGACGAGGGGCGGCCCAAGGCCGTCCACGACGCCAAGGGCCCGCTGCTGGCCCTGTGGGCGCAGGGCATGGACCTGCGCGGCCTGAGCTGCGACACCGCGCTGGCCGCCTACCTCGCGATGCCCGGCCAGCGCACCTTCGCCCTGGAGGACCTCGCCCGCCGCTACCTCAACCGCGACCTGCGCGCCGAGGCGGAGTCCGACGGGCAGGCCGCGCTCTTCGGTGACGACGAGGACGCCCCCGCCAAGGACCTCGCGCTGCGCGCCCACGTCGTGCGCGAGCTCGCCGAGGCGCTGGAGCGTTTCCTGACCGGGCGCGGCGGCACCCAGCTCCTCGACGACGTCGAGCTGCCGCTGCTCACCGTGCTGGCCGAGATGGAGCGCGCAGGCATCGCGGTCGACAGCGCCTACTTCACCGGGCTGGAGGCCGAGTTCGGCTCGGCCGTCAAGCACGCCGTGGAGGAGGCGCACCGCTCCGTGGGCGAGCAGTTCAACCTGGGCTCGCCCAAGCAGCTCCAGGAGATCCTGTTCGTCCGGCTCAACCTGCCCAAGACGAAGAAGATCAAGACCGGCTACAGCACCGACGCCGACCAGCTCGCCTGGCTCGCCACGCAGACCGAGCACGAGCTGCCGACGATCATGCTGCGCCACCGCGACCAGCAGAAGCTGCGCACCACGGTCGAGGGGCTGATCAAGGAGATCGCCGACGACGGGCGCATCCACACGACGTTCAACCAGATCATCGCCGCGACCGGCCGGCTCTCCTCCGAGAAGCCCAACCTCCAGAACATCCCGATCCGCACCGCCGAGGGTCGGCGCATCCGGCAGGGCTTCACCGTCGGCGAGGGCTACGAGACGCTGCTCACGGCCGACTACAGCCAGATCGAGCTGCGCATCATGGCCCACCTGTCGGGCGACGAGTCGCTGATCGCCGCGTTCGAGTCCGGTCACGACTTCCACAAGGCCACCGCGGCCCGGGTCTTCGACCTGCCGCCCGAGCAGATCGACGGCGAGCTGCGGGCGCGCATCAAGGCCATGAACTACGGCCTCGCCTACGGATTGTCCGACTTCGGGCTGTCCGGGCAGCTCAACATCCCGGTGGCCGAGGCGCGGGCGCTGAAGGAGGAATACTTCCAGGAGTTCGGCGGCGTGCGCGACTTCCTGCAGGCCATCGTGGCCCAGGCGCGCGCCGACGGCTACACCGAGACGATCATGGGCCGCCGCCGCTACCTCCCCGACCTCACCAGCGACAACCGGCAGCGGCGCGAGATGGCCGAGCGGATGGCGCTCAACGCGCCGATCCAGGGCTCGGCGGCCGACATCATCAAGGTCGCCATGCTCCACGTGCACCAGGCCATCCGGGAGGAGGGGCTGGCCTCGCGGATGTTGCTGCAGGTCCACGACGAGCTCGTGTTCGAGGTGGCGCCGGGCGAGCTGGAGGCGCTCCGGCAGCTCGTGTGCGACCAGATGAACGCCGCCTACCACCTGCGGGTGCCGCTGGAGGTCTCGGTGGGCGTCGGCCGCACCTGGGAGGACGCCGGCCACTGACCCTCCCGGGCCCCCGGCGGCGCCACGTCCGGCAGTGACCCTGGCGGGGCGCTGGTCGGGGGCCTGGGAGGGGGGCATGTCGCCCGGGGTCCCCGGTTTCCGTACAGATCTGGACTAGGGTGGAGTGTCGGCTTCCCCTAGCGGCACGGGAGTTCTGTGCGGTTACCAGCGTCCTCCACGAAGATCATCGGCCTCGCGAACGTCGTCGTGGTCACCGTGGCGGTCATCGGGCTCAGTCTCATGCCGGCGCAGGGGCTCCCGCACGCCGGCCCGGCCTCCGCCGGGAAGGTCGAGGAGAGCCCGCCGTCCACGGCGCCGGCCGAGACTCCGGCGACCCCGCCCGGGCAGCCGCCCGGTGTGGTGTCCACGCCCGAGTTCGCCCGGCAGGTGCGCGCCAACGAGGCGGGGCTGGTGCCGGTCCTCATGTACCACCGCATCCTGCGCAAGCGGCTCGCCTCCATCGACCGCACCCCCGACCAGCTCAGGAAGGAGCTGGAACGGCTGGCCCGCGAGGGCTACGTGCCGATCACCGCGGCCGAGTTCGCCACCGGGGACATCCACGTGCCCGCGGGCCACTACCCGGTCGTGCTCACCTTCGACGACGGGCATTCGAGCCACTTCGCGCTGGACGCGAGCGGCAACCCCGCTCCCGGCACGGCGGTGGCGATCATCCAGGAGGTGGCCGCCCGTTACCCGTCGTTCCGGCCGACCGCCACGTTCTGGGTCAACCACGAGCCGTTCGGCCTGCGCGACCAGGCCGCGCAGGCGGACGCCCTGCGCTGGCTGACCGAGCGCGGCTACGAGGTGGCCAACCACACCTGGAGCCACCCCAACCTGCGGGCGCTGCGCAAGCGCAAGGTCCGCGAGCAGATCGGCAAGATCGAGCGGATGCTGAAGAAGCTCGGCGCGCCGCCGTCCCGGACCATGGCGTTGCCGTACGGGTCGATGCCGCACGGCAAGAAGGTCGCCAGGACCGGATCATGGGACGGGCACCGTTATGATTTCGCCGGCGTGTTCCTCGCCGGGGCCGAGCCTTCGGTTTCGCCCTACGCGAAAAATTTCGACCGGGGTGCGATCCAGCGGATCCAGAGCAACGGCAAAAAGGGCGAGTGCCGCAAATGGTGCTCCCAGTACTGGCTGGAGTGGCTGGGCAAGCATCCCGGCAAGCGCTACGTCTCCGACGGGGACCCGGAGCGGATCTCCATCCCCAGGGCGGCGAGGGGTAATATCATCCCCAAGCGAGGGCTCCAGGTCGTCGTGTACTGACCTCGCCCTGGATTGACCCCGTGGCCTTGGTCTCATATGCTGATCGCTGCGCTGTGGGCTCGCGCGCGCCTCAGACGGAGCGGGCTCGCGCTCGGTCACGTCGATGTCGTAATTCCTCGGCTTGATGCGGAAGAGGGCCTGCCGCGCGTCCGCCACATCGACATCCTGTCCGCGTTCGGAGCAATTCCACACATGACGTCCAGCACTGAGGCCACCTCGAGCACCCCGCAGGTAGCGGTCAACGACATCGGGTCCGAGGAAGCCTTCCTCGCCGCGATCGACGAGACCATCAAGTACTTCAACGACGGCGACATCGTCGAGGGCACCGTCGTCAAGGTCGATCGAGACGAGGTCCTTCTCGATATCGGCTACAAGACCGAGGGTGTCATCCCCTCGCGCGAGCTTTCGATCAAGCACGATGTCGACCCTGCTGACGTCGTGGAGGTCGGCGAACACGTCGAGGCCCTGGTTCTCCAGAAGGAGGACAAGGAGGGCCGCCTGATCCTGTCCAAGAAGCGCGCCCAGTACGAGCGCGCCTGGGGCACGATCGAGAAGATCAAGGACGAGGACGGCATCGTCACCGGCACCGTCATCGAGGTCGTCAAGGGTGGTCTCATCCTCGACATCGGCCTCCGTGGCTTCCTCCCGGCGTCCCTGGTCGAGATGCGACGGGTCCGCGACCTGCAGCCGTACGTCGGCCGCGAGCTCGAGGCCAAGATCATAGAGCTCGACAAGAACCGCAACAACGTGGTCCTGTCGCGCCGCGCCTGGCTTGAGCAGACGCAGTCGGAGGTCCGCCAGACCTTCCTCAACACCCTGCAGAAGGGTCAGGTCCGCAAGGGCGTCGTCTCCTCGATCGTCAACTTCGGCGCGTTCGTGGACCTCGGCGGCGTCGACGGCCTGGTCCACGTGTCCGAGCTGTCCTGGAAGCACATCGACCACCCCTCCGAGGTCGTCGAGGTCGGCCAGGAGGTCACGGTCGAGGTCCTCGACGTCGACATGGAGCGCGAGCGCGTCTCCCTGTCGCTCAAGGCCACCCAGGAAGACCCGTGGCAGCAGTTCGCCCGCACCCACCAGATCGGCCAGGTCGTGCCGGGCCGCGTCACCAAGCTGGTGCCGTTCGGCGCGTTCGTCCGGGTCGAGGAGGGCATCGAGGGCCTGGTCCACATCTCCGAGCTGGCCGAGCGCCACGTGGAGATCCCGGAGCAGGTCGTCCAGGTCGGCGACGAGATCTTCGTGAAGATCATCGACATCGACCTCGACCGTCGCCGCATCAGCCTCTCGCTGAAGCAGGCCAACGAGGGCGTGGGCGCCGAGGTCGAGTTCGACCCGACGCTCTACGGCATGGCCGCGACGTACGACGACCAGGGCAACTACATCTACCCCGAGGGCTTCGACCCGGAGACGGGCGAGTGGCTCGAAGGCTTCGACAAGCAGCGTGAGGAGTGGGAGCGGCAGTACGCCGAGGCCCAGCAGCGCTTCGAGGCCCACCGCAAGCAGATCGAGGAGGCCCGCAAGGCCGAGGCCGAGGCCGGCGAGGGCGCTCCGACGTCCTACGGCGGCGAGACCCAGGCTCAGCAGAGCTCCTCGTCCGCTCCGGCTGCCGGCGCGCTCGCCTCGGACGAGGCGCTCGCGGCCCTGCGCGAGAAGCTCGCGGGCGGCCAGAGCTGAGGCTCTGCCACCAGGAGTAGCCAGGAGTAGGCGGTAACGGAAAGCCCCGCACGGGTTCGTGCGGGGCTTTTCGCGTGCTCGGACACCGATCTTCCCCACGGCGCCGATCTTCTCGGCGTCCCGGGACATTGCGGAACGGTACTTGCCGCATGTCCTCCTACTGTTCGTTCCATGACCGAAACGATCACGCCGTTCCGTATCGACATTCCCCAGGCCGACCTCGACGACCTGCGCGAGCGGCTGCGGCGCACCCGCTGGGCCCGACAGCTTCCCGGCGGTTGGGACCGCGGGGTGCCCGTCGCCCACCTGCGGGAGCTGGCCGAATACTGGGCCGAGACCTTCGACTGGCGGGCCCAGGAGGCCAGGCTCAACGCCTTCCCGCAGTTCACGACCGACATCGACGGGCAGCGCGTGCACTTCCTGCACGTACGCTCGCCGGAGCCGCACGCGCTGCCGCTGATCGTCACGCACAGCTGGCCGAGCACGGTCGCCGAGCTGCTCGACGTGCTCGGCCCGCTCACCGACCCGCGTGCCCACGGGCTCGACCCCGCCCTCGCCTTCCACGTCGTCGCGCCGTCCCTGCCCGGCTTCGCCTTCTCGCCGTTCCCCGAGCCCGCCGACGAGCGGCCGTGGAGCGTCGACCGGGTCGCACGTACGTGGGCCGAGCTGATGCGCCGCCTCGGCCACGACCGCTACGGAGCCCACGGCAACGACGCCGGTGCGCTGGTCACGGCGCGGCTCGCCGCCCTCGACCCCGAGCACGTGACCGGGGCGGTCATCACCTCCGGCCTCGGCATCCCGACCGGTGACCCCGCCGAGCTGGAAGGGGCGAGCGCGGAGGAGCTGGGCTGGCTGAAGACGCTGGGGGAGCGGATGGCCGGCGGCAGCGGGTACGGCCCCTACCTGGCGAGCCGCCCCCAGACGCTCGCCCACGGGTTCGCCGACTCGCCGGTGGCGCAGCTGGCGTACCTGGTGGAGCGGTTCAAGGAGTTCGACGGCTGGCCCGAGCGCAACGGCCCCGTCGCCGAGCCGATCGGCCGTGACCTGCTGCTGACCACCGCCAGCCTGTACTGGTTCACCGGCACCGGCGGCTCGTCCTCCTGGACGTACTACGAGGGCGCCGCCGGCATGCCCGTCGACCAGCGGGAGGTGCCGACCGGGGCCACGCACGGCGGACCTGACCTGCTGCGCCGTATCGCCGAGCGCGGCAACGACGTCGTGTACTGGGGCGACGGGGAGAGCCCCAGCCACATGGTGGCCATGGCCGCGCCCGCGACGGTCGTGACCGGGATCCGGGAGTTCTTCCAGGTCCTCCTCCGGCCGTGAGTGCCCGGCCGGTAGGGTGACGGCGTGATCATCGAACGAGCGGCGCCGGCGGACGCCGGGGAGATCCTCACCGTGCAACGGGCGGCCTACGTGAGCGAGGCCCAGCTCTACGGCGACCCCTACATCCCGCCGCTCGTCGAGTCGCTGGAGCAGCTGCGCAAGGCCATCGAGAGCGCCCTCGTGCTCAAGGCGCTCGACGGCGGCCGCCGCATCGTCGGCGCCGTACGCGGGCAGCTCTCCGGCACCACCTGCCTGGTCGGCCGGCTGGTCGTCGTACCCGACCGGCAGGGGCAGGGCGTCGGCACGGCGCTGCTGCGGGCGCTGCACGAGCAGGTGCCGGAGGCGACCGCGTTCGACCTGTTCACCGGGCACCTGTCGGCGGGCAACCTCAAGCTCTACCGGCGGCTGGGCTACCGGGAGACGCACCGCGAGCGGATGGACGACCACCTGATGATGGTCCACCTGCGCCGGGAGCCGGAGCCGTCCGGCGGTGCGCCGTCCGTCCATCGTGGATAGGCTTCAGCGGTGCTGAAGATTGGACTCACCGGCGGCATCGGATCAGGCAAGAGCGAGGTGTCCAGGCGGCTCGCCGCTCACGGGGCGGTCGTGATCGACGCCGACAAGATCGCCCGCGAGGTCGTCGAACCCGGCACGGCCGGGCTGGCGCGGGTGGTCGCGGCCTTCGGCGAGGAGGTGCTCCGCCCCGACGGGGCGCTCGACCGCGAGAAGCTGGGCTCGATCGTCTTCGCCGACTCCCAGAAGCTGGCCGTGCTCAACGGCATCGTGCATCCGCTCGTGGGGGAGCGGGTGGCGCAGTTGCAGGCGGACGCGCCCGGCGACGCCGTCGTGGTCTACGACGTGCCGCTGCTGGCCGAGAACAAACTCGCCCCCATGCACGACGTCGTGATCGTCGTGGACGCGGCCGACGAGGTGCGCATCCGGCGGCTCGCCGAGCATCGCGGCATGGCGGAGACCGACGCCAAGGCGCGCATCGCCGCCCAGGCGAGCCGGGAGGACCGGCTGGCGGTCGCCGACGTCGTCATCGCGAACGAAGGGTCGTTGGAGGAGCTGGACGCGCGGGTGGCCGAGGTCTGGACCGACCTGCTGCGGCGAGGTGCGCGCGGCTGACCGGCCGTGCGCCGGCGGGCGGCCTGTCCAGGCCACCGGTCCCTGGGCTGGTCTGTGGACCACCGGTCCCTGGGCTGATCGATGGACCACCGGTCCCTGCGCTGGTCCGTGGGCCGGGCTTCGGGCCGGTCAGGAGGATTCGCGGGCTGCCTGGCCCTTGAGGCGGCCCGGGGCCTGCGGGGCCGGGGTGCGGGTGCCGGTGGTGTCCGGGGAGGTCGTGGTGGCCGTGGGGGCGGGGGTGCCTGAGTCCCCGCCGGTGCCCATGACCACGGAGTTTCCTTTGCGGCGTACCGGCTGGGGGCGGATGGCGCGCGGGCGGGTGGTGCGGTCGCGCGGGTTGCGGGCGGCCTGCGGCCGTACGATGCCCGGCGTGGTCGGGTAGGTCGTGACCGGTTGTGACGACGGCCGCGACGAAGGCGGCGCCGAGGGGGTCGTGACGGGCGCTGAGGGCGCCGTGACGGGCGCGGCGTCCACGGTCGGTGGCGTGGTGACCGACGCGGGTGCGGTGGCGGCGGGGCTGCTACGCAGTGCCGCCGCGGGCGGCGTCGGAGGCACCGACCCCGGGTAGGGCACGGGGTCCAGCGTCGTGCGGAACGCCGGGATGCCGATCAGCACCCCGGCCAGGGTCAGCAGCACCACGCCCACCGCCACGGCGGCCGTCTTGGCGGCCTGCGAGCGGCCCTCGCCCTCGCCCTCGCCCTCACCTTCGCCCTCGCGCGCAGGGCTGGTGCCCGGGTCCTGGGCCCACGGCAACGGTACGGGGGCCCGCTTGGGCATGACCTCCCGCCCGCCCGCTGCCGGGACACACTCCGCGTCGCCCGGCCCGGCGTGGTCGCGTCCGTCGGTCACGAGCCCAGCCTCCGGCAGGTAACCATCGTCCATTCCCTTCGCGATGCTCCGCGCCACCGAAACGATCTAGCCCTGGATCCTCCCACAGTCCGGCGGCCGAGCGCGGCAATCGCGGCAAAAGGGGCGTTCAGTCGAGGAGGTGGCGGGTCAGGTCGTAAAGGCGGCGGGCGGCGGCCGGGTCGAGCGTCGGGATCGACGGGTCCACCGGCGTACGGCGGTCGTAGGCGAGCAGCCGCCCGGCGGGCGGGTCCGCCATCAGCGCGATGATCGGTTCGATGGCCTTCTCCACGGGCTGCCCGGCGACCTTGGCGAGGAGCCGGACGAGCGTCCGCGCGGGCTGGGAGAGGCTGCCGGTGCCGCTGTCGGTGAAGCCCGGATGGTGCAGCAGGAAGCGGGTGCGCCCGCCGGGATGCACGTCCGGGTACGCGACGCCCAGCAGGTCCGTGGCCCGTCCGCCCTGCAGCATCGCCTTGATGCCGCCGTAGTCGTGGCCGAGCGACAGGTCGTCCCAGTGGATGCGGCCCTTCGTGACGCCGACGCCGCACACGTTCACGATCATCGGCTGGTCCCCTTTCTCCAGCAGGTCCGTGAGGCCGTGGCTGAGCAGGAGGCGGCTGACGTAGTAGAGGGCGAAGGTGGCCTCGTACCCGTCAGGGGTGAGGGTGCGGCTCCCGAAGTGCCGGATGGCGGTGAGGATCAGCCCGTCGAGGGCGTCGTGCCGGGCCCTGACCTCCTCGATCACCCGCCGGTTCTCCGCGACCGAGGTCAGGTCGGCCCGTACGAACGCGGCCCGCTCCCCGGCCCCCAGCCGCTCCGCCTCGGCGAGGAGGGCCCGCCCCCTGCCCGGATCGCTGCCGACCACTGTCACCCGGTCGCCGGCCCGGAGGTGGTGCAGCGCCAGGCCGCGCCCCATCCCGGTCGTGCCGCCCGCCACCACGTACGTTCCCATGCCGTGCTCCCGTCGCCAAGTCATCGTTCGATGACTTGAAGGACCGTAACATGCCCGGCCGATAGGATGTCAACAGTCGATGACCAGGAGGGGCGATGGCGAAGAGGGACCGGGAGGCCACGAGGGCCCGGCTGCTGGAGGCCGCCCGCCTGCGCTTCGCCCGCGACGGCTACGACGCCACCAGCGTCCGCGACGTCGCCGCCGACGCCGGCGTGGACGCCACCCTGATCTTCCGCTACTTCGGCTCCAAGAAGGCCCTGTTCGACGAGGTCACCGCCGACCTCCCGGCCGGCCTCGCCGCGGACGGCCCGCCCGAGGAGCTGGTCGCCCGCATGGTCGGCGCGGTCGTCTTCCAGGACTGGACCGGCTACGGCGGCGAGCACCCGCTGGTGGCCATGCTCCGCTCCTCGGCCCACGAGGACGCCCGCCTGCGGATACGCGAGGAGGTCTGCGGCACCTACGTACGGGCCCTCGCCGACCTGGCCGAGGGCGAGGACGCCGAGCTGCGCGCCGAGCTGCTCAGCGCCTGGCTGGTCGGCATCGGCATCCTGCGCTCGGTCGTCGGCACCCCGGCGCTCGCCGGGGCGGCCACCGCCGACCTCGCCCCGCACATCGAGAGCGTGGCGACCGCCCTGCTCGGCCGCCCCATGCGCGGCACGTCAGAAGGGTGAGTCCAGCGGCACCTGCCGCACCCCGGGCAGGTACGGATCCAGCTCGCCCAGCTCGAACCGCGACATCCCGATCACGTGCCAGAACTGCCCGCCCGGCTCGCCGTGCAGCTTGTAGCGGCCGTCGGGGGCCAGCGCCGCCCACCCCTCGGGCAGCCCGAGCAGCGTCGCCCGCCGTTTGCCGCCCGACCAGAGGATCACCACGCCGTCGTCGCCCGCGCTGGCCAGCAGGTCGTCACCGGCCGGGCTGAACGCGACCGACCAGACCCGCCTGGTGTGCCCGGCCAGCGCGTGGAGCTGCCGCCCGGTCGCCACGTCCCAGACCCGGACGAGCTTGTCGTCGCCGCAGGTCGCCAGCCGCGCGCCGGCGGCGTCGAAGGCCACGCCCCACCACCGCCCGCCGTCGCCGCCGAGCGTGCGCCTGAGCCGCGGCTGCCAGGGCTGGCCGGGCAGCAGCTCCCACATCAGGGCGCGCCCGTCGTTGCCGGCGCTCGCCAGGAGCCGCCCGTCGGGGGAGAAGGCCACGGAGTAGACGCGGTCGGTGTGCCCTTCGAGGGTGGCGATCCGGCCGCCCGAGGCCACGTGCCAGATCCGGACGAGCTTGTCGTCGCAGCCGGTGGCCACGTACGAGCCGTCGGGGCTGAACGCGATCGAGCGCACCCGCCCCCGGTGGTCGAGCAGGTTGGCCGCCAGCCGCCCGGTAGGCCGGTACCAGATGCGTACGCTGTCGTCGTCGTTGGCCGTGGCCAGCAGGTCGCCGTCGGGGCTGAACGCCTCGGCCCACACGTGGTCGGTCTCGGCGTGCAGCTCGCGCTCGTAGTCGCCGGTGACGGCGTTCCACAGGTGCACTCCGCCGTCGTTGCTGGAGGTGGCCAGCACCGGCGCGGCGGGGGAGAACAGCGCGGAGATCAGCCGGTCGGAGGTGCCGCTGAACTCGCGCAGCCGCCGCCCGGTGCGCGGCTCCCACAGCCGTACGACGCCGTCGTTGCCGCTGGTGGCCAGCATCGTGCCGTCGGCGCTGAAGCGTACCGACGAGATGCGCCGCCCGTGGCCGCGCAGCACCCGCTGGCACTGGCCGGTGTGGGGGTCCCACAGCCGCACGGTGCCGTCGTTGCTGCTGGTCGCGAGCTGCTGCCCGTCCGGCCGGTACGCGAACGGCCACACCGAGCTGCGATGCCCGGTCAGCTCCACCCGCGGCCCGCCGCCCACGGGCTGGAGACGGACCAGCCCGGCGGAGTCGCCGGAGGCGAGCACGGCGCCGTCGGGGCTGAAGGTGACCTGGTAGACCGATGACGCGTGCGTCGTGTGCACGCCGAGCGTGCGCCCAGACGGGTCCCAGAGCCGTACGCCGCCCGCGGTGTCGCCGCTGGCCAGCAGCGAGCCGTCCGGCGCGAACGTCAGGCAGTAGACGCTGCCCGCGTGCCCGGTGAGGGTGTGCAGCAGCCGCCAGGAGGCGGTGTCCCAGAGCCGGACCGTGCCCGCCTCGTCGCCGGTGGCCAGCAGCGTGCCGTCGGGGCTGAGCACGGTGCGGTAGACGCCGCCGCGGTGGCCGTCGAGGGTGTGCCGCATCTGCCCGTTCTCCAGGTCCCAGACGCGTACGGCCCCCGCCGCGTCGCCGGTCACCAGCTCCGAGCGGCTGAAGGCCGTCGTGTAGACCGGCGCCTGGTGCCCGGCCAGCTCGTGCACGGCCCGTCCGGTCGCGCTCTCCCACACGCGGACGACGCCGTCGCCGCCGCCGGCCGCCACCAGGTCGCCGCCGGGGTTGAGACGCACCGGCCAGACGCCGTCGGGGTGGCCGGTCAGGGTGCGCAGCCGTTCGCCGGTGAGCGCGTCCCACAGGATGACCTGGCCGTCGCTCGCGCCCGTGGCCAGCAGGTCGCCGGCGAAGGAGACGGCGTAGACGCGGCCCCGGTGACCCTGGAGCGTGCGCACCGGCGCGCCGCCCGCGCACAGCAGCACGCCGCCGTCCTCGTCGCCGATCGCGACCGTGGCGCCGTCGGGGCTGTAGGCGATCGGCTCGGGCAGACGGCTGGTCTGGAAGTGGTAGCCGTAGGGGACGCCGATGCCGGCGGGGGCGAACTCCACCTCGACCGGCTGCCCGGGCACCACGGCCGCGCCGGGCAGGTGCGGCAGCGTGCCGGTGACGTTGATGAGCGCGGCCCGGTGCCAGCGGGCGCCCGTCACGGTCACGTCGCTGAGGTCGGTCTGCGCCAGCCGCGCCCCCGACAGGTCGGCGTCGGTGAGGTCGGCCCCGGCGAGCGTCGCGCCGTCGAGCCGCGCGCCCGCCAGCCGGGCCCCGTGCAGGACCGCCCGCGACAGGTTGGTGCCGGCCAGCGTGGCCTCCGACAGGTCGGCGCCGGTGAGATCGACCTCGCGCAGGTCGCGGGCCGACAGGTCCTCGCCCTTGAGGTTGGCGCCGCGCAGGTCGGCGCGGGCGGGGGTGCGCAGCCGGGCGGCGATCTTGACGGCGTTGGCGCGCGGGACGTCGCCGGCGGGCGGATCGGCCACCCAGGCCCGCAGCGCCCGTACGTCCGCGAGGTCGCACAGGAACTCCACGGTGAGCGCCGACAGCGGGTGGCGGGCCAGCAGGGCGAGGTCGCCCGTGGCGAGGTGCCTGGCGATCAGCCACTCCATGACCGAGGCGTGGATGAAGCCGAACATGCCCTCCTCGGTGCGTACGAGCAGGCTGCCCGAGCCCATCGCGTGCGCCGCGTGGGCGGCCGAGAGCTGGCCGCCCGCCAGGTCGGTGAGCGTCTCGCCGATCTCGGTCAGCTCGTCCACGCCGAGCAGCGACTCGCCCGTCTCCCACAGCCGCAGCGCCAGCGCCGTCACCACCTGCCACAGCTCGCCGGTGGTCAGGGCCATCGCGGAGCCGGGCACCCGGGCCCGCCGCTCCTCGAAGGCCAGCCACGAGCCGAGGATCTCCTCGTACAGCAGGGCCGGGCTGATCGTGTGGCGGGCCCGCGCCACGGTGCGCAGCCGGTCGGCGTCGAGGTCGGCGATGAAGGAGAGCATGCGCGGGTTCTGGGCGAGTGCCAGCAGGTCCGTGAGCTCGCCCATGAGCGACATGCGGGCGTGCGCCTCGTCGCCGTCCTCGAACCGGTTGTCCAGGTAGGAGCGGATCTGGTCGTGGGTGAAGTCTTCGACGCTGAGCACCCGCCGCTGCGGCAGCACCCCGACCATCTCGCCGAGCGAGGTGAGCACCTGGCTGTGCGACTTGAAGTGCTGGGTGCGGCTGGCCACCACGACCTTCGCCTTGTCCTCGGCCGCCGCCAGCAGGGTCGCGAGGTGGTCGGCCGCCCGGTCGTAGGTCAGCCGCGTCACCAGCTCGTCGAACCCGTCGAACAGCAGCACGATGCGCCCCTGCCGCAGCAGGTAGCGGAACGCCTTGAGATCGATGTACTCCTCGCCGTGGGAGGCCAGGTGGGCCGCGACCAGCGCGTCCACCGAGTGCGCCTTGTCCAGGGCGCGCAGCTCGATGAGGATCGGCGTCAGGTGCGGCAGCTCGGCCGGGATGCGCCGGGCCAGCTCGCGCAGCGCGAACGTCTTGCCGTGCCCGAAGTCTCCGAGCAGCAGCAGGAAGCGGCCGTGGTCGGTGGCCAGCAGCCGCATCATCTCGTCCGTCAGGCCGTGCCTGACCTGGCCGCCGGGGCGGTCGAGCTCGCGGAAGCGCTGCGGGACGTACAGGTCGGGCGGGTAGCGGCGGTCGCCGATCAGCCGCGCGGTCTGCTCGCTGACGTAGCCCGTGAGGTCGAGCAGGCCCTGGAACTCGGTGAAGCTGCGCAGCCGCACCCCCTGCCGCATCAGGTCGTCGCGGATCCAGCGGGGCGCAGGCGGGCCCTGGTGGACCAGCTCGGCGGCCAGCCCGGCGGCGTGCGCCTGCCGGGCGAAGGTGTCGGCGGCCTCCTCGGTCACCTCGCCGACGTGCGCGCCGATCATCAGCTGCCGGACGAACCCGTCCTCGGGGTGGGTGACCACGAGATGGGCGGGGAAGCGGCGGATCCTGGCCCGCTCGTGGCGCGCCTCGCACACCTCGGCGATCCGGTCGAGCAGCAGCTCGACCGGGGTCGGCGCGCGCTCGTCCGGCTTGGGCCGCGGCGGCGGCACGTCCAGGGCGCGGCCGGTGAACGTCGCCTGCGCGCCCCGCCACCTCCCCGGCACCCGCTCCGGCACGCCCTCGTCCGGCAGCCACGTGCGCATGCCGTCGGGGGTGATCTCGACGACCTGGTGCCGCCCGGCGCGCGGCGCGGCCACCCGGCCCTCGCCGCCGTGCCCGGGGCCGCCGTGGAAGAGCAGGTGGAGGCGGTGCCCCAGCAGCCGCTCGAAGGTCGGCGCGTCCCGCAGCTCCCGCGGCGGATGGCCCATCGCGCCGAGGCGCAGCCAGCCGCTCTCCTCGTACGGCCGCAGCCGCTCGGCGAACCAGGCCGCCTGCGCCTCGCCCAGCAGCGCGTACGCGTCCCGTTCGAGGTGGCTCATCGCCATCGTCGAGTTGAGCGCCGCCACGACCACCTTGAGATCGGGCACCTCGAACAGCGTCCACGGCTGCCCGCCGTCGAACACCCGGTCGTCCAGCCCCTGGTAGACCTCGCCGAACAGCCCGGCGAAGTGCCGCCACTTCGGCCAGTAAGGAGGCTGCGGGCTCACGTCGTCGGCCTCGCACGTCATGAAGTAGGCGCTGGCCGCCGCCTTGGTCACGTCGCGCGGGCCGGGCAGCAGCACCAGCCGGTGCGGCTCCAGCCCGAGCAGCAGCCGCAGGTCGGTGACGAACCTGGTGGCCTGCCCGAACTGCCGCAGACTGCCCGACTCGGTCAGGTCGCCGCTGACGACCATGAGGTCGGGACGGGGGGTGCCGCGGTCGTACATCGCGGTGAGGTCCGCCCAGATGCGCGCCTGCATGTCCTCGGGCGTGAACGGGTCGCCCGGATCGGGCAGCGCCCGGCCGAACCGAGGGCCGCCGATGTGCAGCACGCTGACCGACTTCCGCCCGCCGGCGGGGCCGGCCGCGGGCGGGAAGGCGGGCGCGGTCACCGGGGCGCGGCGGTTCCGGGCCCGCTCGGCCGGGGGCGGCAGCGTCGGCGCGGGCGCCGGCGCGCGGCCGCCCCGGCCGGCGTCGGGGAAGGCGGGGGCGTACTCCGGCTTGGCCCGGCCCGCCAGCGCCTCGCCGACCCGGCCCAGCAGCAGCGCCCTGGCCTGCCCGGGGTCGGTGACGCCGAGCAGATCCACCCAGGTGATCGTGGACAGCAGCCCTTCGAGCTGGACGTCCTCCAGGCGGATCGTCACGAGCTTGTTGGAGGGGTTGTCGGGATCGGCCCGCAGCGCCGCCTGCCACTCCATGCGGCCGTAGCGGGAGGTCAGGTAGTTGCGCGAGAGCACGGCGACGACGAGCTGGGCCTCGCTGACCCCGCGGTCCATGAAGTCGATGAAGTTGGTGCCGGGGACGAAGTCCCACGCCTGGATCATCGTCCGGTAGCCCGCCGCCTCGAGTTCCCAGGCGATCCACGTCGCCCACGCGGTGTCGGCCGGGGAGTAGCTGACGAAGATGTCGGTCGGCCTGCCGTCACGTGCCATGCCGTCAGTATCCCCCGCGCGCAACGCGGGTCATGGGGTCTTATGCGATCATCTTCGCGTGTGGCGTCTCAGTCTGCTCGACTGGATCAGGATCGGCCTCCTGGTGCTCGGCCTGGTGTTCGTGGCGACCGGGCTGCTGCCGTGGGAGGCCGCCGCAGAGAGCCTGGACGAGATCTGGCCGCTGCTGATCTTCCTGGTGGCGGTCATCGTGCTGGCCGAGCTGACCAAGGAGGCCCAGGTCTTCGACGCCGTCGCGGCGCGGATGGCGGTGGTGGGCCGCGGCAACTACGCCGCCCTGTTCCTCCTCTGCACGGCCTTCGCGTCGTTCGTCACGATCTTCCTCAACCTGGACACCACCGCCGTCCTGCTCACCCCCGTCATGCTGGCCCTCGCCCCGAAGGCCCGCATCGCCCCGCTGCCGCTGGCGATGACGACGATCTGGCTGGCCAACACCGCGAGCCTGCTGCTGCCGGTCTCCAACCTCACCAACCTCCTGGCCATGGACAAGCTCGGCCTCGACGCCCAGGAGTTCGCCGCCCGCATGTGGGCGCCGCAGATCGCGGCCATCCTGGTGACGATGGCGTTCCTGTGGGCGTTCTTCTGGCGGCGGGGGGAGCGGGGCGACCTGCGCTACAGCCCGCCGGTGCTGGAGCCGGTCGGCGACCGGGTGCTGTTCGGCGCGGCGTCGGCCGGTTGCCTGCTGTTCATCGTGCTGCTGCTGCTCAAGGCGCATGTGGCCGTGGCCGCGGGTGGGGCCGCCGCGCTGGTCCTGGCGGCGTTCCTGCTGCGCGCCCGGGAGCGACTGTCCTGGCGGTTGTTCCCGTGGCAGCTCGTGGTGTTCGTGACCGGGCTGTTCCTGGTGGTGCCGACGCTGAGCCGGCACGGTCTCGCCGACCTGATGACGTGGATGATCGGCGCCGAGGGCGACCCCTACCGCACCGCCGCCGTGGGCGCGGGCCTGTCCAATGCGATCAACAACCTGCCCGCCTACAAGGCCGTCGAGGGTGTCATCCCGGCCGCCGACCAGGACCGGCTGCTGTCGCTGCTGGTGGGCACCAACGTCGGCCCGGTGGTGACGCCGTGGGCGTCGCTGGCGACGCTGCTGTGGTTCGAGTCGTGCCGCCGGCACGAGGTGCGGGTGCCGATGGGCCGCTTCCTGCTCACCGGCGCCGGGCTGGCCGTGGTGGGACTGGCCGCCACCGTCTGGGCGCTCTGAGAGCCGCGCGGGTCAGGCCGCGGCGAGCTGGTAGGCGCCGGCGACCGCGCCGAGCGCCCAGCGCATGCGCCGCGCGTACGCCTCGGGGTGGTCGCCGGCCTCCTGCGCCACCTGACCCGCGCACCGGGCCGGGTCGCCGCCGCACGCGCACAGCCGCTCGTCCACGGCCGCGCGGATGGCGTACGGCGAGAGCGCGTCGGAGGGCTGCAGAGCGGTCGTGAAGAGCACCTGCGCGAGTTCGGCCGTGGTCATCATGTCGGGCTCCCCTTCCGTGTGCCGTCGTCCAATAAGACCCCGGACGGGAGCGGAACTCATCGGCTTGCGACACACTTCTTCCGCGTACTTCTGCACAAAGCGGATCAGCGGAGCAGCGCGAGCAGCCCGGGGATGGCGCGCGGATGGGCGGCCACGAAGCTGCGCCGCTCGGCGGGCGCGTCCATGCACGCCTCGAACGGCCCGCCGTCCAGCGTCCTGATGTCGAGCCCGGCCTCCACGGCCAGCAGCGCGCCCGCCGGCAGGTCGACGGCCTCGGCACGGTAGCCGACGATGCCGTCGATGTCGCCGCGCGCCAGCATCGCCCACGACAGCAGCGGCGCCCACAGCTGCAGGACCCGGCGCGAGGCCCGCTCCATCGCCTGCTTGAGCGCGCTGCCCCTGGCGTCGTCCCTGGCGACGCCGTAGCCCTGGGTCCAGGCCAGCAGCGGGCCGTGCGGGCTCGGCGCGTACGGCGGCGCGAGGCGCGCCCCCGAGGAGGCCGTCGCCCCCCGCCCCCGCAGCGCCGACCACGTCTGCCCGGACACCGGATCGTGCACCACGCCCAGCACCGGCCGCCCGTCCCTGCACAGCGCCACGCCCACCACGTACGCGGGCAGCCCGATCGCCACGTTGTTGGTGCCGTCGAGCGGGTCGACCAGCCACGTCCACTCGCCGCCGGCCGCCCCCACCAGCCCGGACTCCTCGGCGATCACCGAGTGGGACGGGAACGCCGTCAGGATGCGCTCCAGCAGCAGCTTCTCGGAGGCGAGGTCGAGGTCGGTGACGACGTCGCCGGCCACGCCCTTGGCCCGGACCCCGATCGTGCCCCGCATGCCCTCCCTGAGCAGATCCCCCGCGGCCTCGGCGGCCTCGACGGCGACCGTGCGAGCGTGGTCCAGGTCCATCGGCTACCCCTCAGGTCAGGCGCGCGGTGACGAGGCGGACGGCGAGTGCGGTCTCGCCGGGGTCCAGGTGCTGCCTGGACACGCGGTGCGGGCCGGCGTCGAGCGGCCCGAGCGACAGGTCGTGGCTGCCCGGCCGGCCCCGGCCGAGCGCGATGGTGGCGGCCTCGCCGCCCTCGGGCACCACGCTGGAGTGGAAGCGGCCGGCCGGCAGCGTGTAGGTGTCGCCGGGGCCGAAGACCTCCACGAGGCCGGTGGTGTGCCGCACGGTGCGGCCGGTGGGCGAGATGCGGTCGCCGGAGGCGTCGCTGACCACCTCGAACACCCGGTGCGTGGCCTCCGCGCCGGCGTCCGCGACGATGACGTGCACGTTGCGTATCTGCCCGTAGAGCACGTGGCTGAAAAGGTCCCAGCTGTGGCAGTGGATCTGCGAGGTGGTGCTCTCGGCGTGGACGAGCGAGCCGGTCCACAGATGGACGCAGACGCCCTCGTCGCCGTCGCGCTCCAGGGGCAGGCACACGAAGCCCAGCGGATGGCGTACGGCGCTCAGCGGCCGTTGCAGCGCCTCCAGGGCCCATTCCCGCGCCTGCCCCGCCGTCAGCCTGCGGCGTACGTCCCGATAGCTCATGGTCCGTAGGGATCCACGGCGCGCAGCGCCTTGCGCGCGATGTCCACCACGTCGCGGCCGTCGTACGACTTGGGCAGGGGCATGCCGATGTGCTCGAACAGCTCCTGCACCTCCTCGATCGTCGGCTCGTCGCTCAGCGGCACCTTCTTGTACATCTCCAGCGGCACCCGCCGCGCCTGCTCGAAGCTGAGCCGCAGCTCGGTGTCGCAGTTCTCGTAGTAGAAGGTGCCGGCGAGCGCGGTCATCGCCATGTTGGGGTCCTCGACCGTCATGATCAGGCGGGTGCTCGACAGGTCCCACCTGAACGTGGTCATCGTGGCCGACAGGCCCACGGCGATGTCGAGCAGGCCGTAGCGCTGGCGGTGCCAGAAGGCGGCCAGGACGGTCGCGTACGACTCCTTCCTGACCCGGTCGGTCGTCCACGTCTCGCCGGTGGCGTCGGGCGACTCGGACAGCGAGCGGCGGTAGTGGGCGTAGGTCTCGCACACCTCGGCGTCGGCCGGGTCGAGCACCTCGACGCGTACGGTGAGGTGCCGCTTGTCCCTGCGCGCCGCCGCCACGCACAGCGGCAGCGTGACCGCCCGCAGATAGGTGCCGGTGCCGCCCTTGAAGCTCCAGCGGGCGGTGTCCTTGCGCGCCTCGGCGTGCGACTGCGCGATCTCCTGACGGCTGCCCAGCACCCGGACGAGCTGCAGGGCGTCGAGCGCCCGGCGGGTGCTGTGGGCGAGGCTCTCGATCTGCTCCATGCGCGCCAGGCGCACCGGCAGCTCGGCCAGCGCGCCCGAGGTGATCGTCCGCTCGACGGGGGCCTGGCGCAGCCGGTCGCGCAGCAGCGCGGTGGCCACCAGCGCGAGGATGACCAGCGTCGCGGCGTTGACGAGCTGGCGCTGGATGTCCTGGCCCTCCTTGCCGAACATCTCGTCCGGCATGATGCCGAGCACGCCCACGACGACGGCCAGGATCAGGGCGATGGCGCCGTCGGCGTTGCGCGCCGCCCACGGCGCGGCCCGCTTCATCGCCCACACGAACCGTGCCATCTTCGCCCCGCCGTCCGACGATCAGTCAGTCCCCGAGGTCATGGTAACGACCACGCCAGGAGACCACCAGAGAACGATCACGTGGCGAAAGATGCCGGTGACTTCGCCCCGGGCGGCACCCTCCGCCCGGAGCGTGACCCGTCTCAGAACCAGCCGCGGCGGCGGGCCATCTGCTCCAGGCCCTGCTGCAGCGCCTGCTCCGCCGCGTGCGGCGGGCCGTCGTAGTGGACGGTGAAGCGGTTGTAGGCGTCGTGGCTGGAGGTCAGGAAGCCGCCGCGCTTGTCGGCCTCCAGGATGACGTCCATCTGCCGCGGCCCGGCGATGAACGTCAGCTCCAGCTCGTTGAAGTGCCGCCGCCACTGCCCGCCGGCGTGGTACTCGATCTCCTGGAAGAACGGCATCGTTGAGCCGTACAGCGTGCCGCGCTCCAGGTCGGCCTTCTTGAAGTGGAAGCCCATCCGGTCGAGCGCGGCGATGACGTACTCCTGGGCCGGCAGCGGGCTGACGAACAGCGGGTCGAGGTCGCCCTTGTCGAGCGCGCCGGCGAGGGCCAGCTCCGTCTGCACGCCCAGCTTCATCCCGTGCAGCGGGTGGCCGCCGATCGCGCTGATCGGCGTCTCCCACGGGATGGCGATCTGGAACGGCTGCTGGTGCTGAGCTCCGGCGGTGAGCTGGAACGTGCCCGCGACCTGCTGGCGCAGGAAGCTGTAGCTCGTCTTGTACTCGTTGTCGCCGGACTCCACCTCGACCACGGCGGTCAGGTCGATGTAGATGCCCTCGACCTTGTAGTCGCTGTTGCCGCCGCGGAAGTTCACCACGCCGTGCAGGCTCTCGCCCGGCCGCACGCCGGTGTTCGTCAGGACCGTGTCGACCTCGACGCCCGCGCCGAACGCGGCCATCAGTTTGCGGAACACCATGGGGTTCTTCTCCTGGTTACTGAGCGGAAGGGGAATGGCCGTTCTGGCCCGAGAGCCGGGGGAGCAGCTGGGCCAGGAGGAGGGTGGACAGCGCGGAGTCGCCCTGGCCCTGCTGGGTCCGTACGACCAGCGGCTGGGGGGCGTTCTCCGCCAGGCGGGCGCCGACGTCGAGACGCCTTCTGGCCAGCTCGTACTGCAGCACGGCCCGGTTGTCGCGGTAGGACTCGGCCAGCCGGCGCAGCGCCTTGGCCTCGTTCTCGGCGGCGGTCAGCTCGGCCCTGCCGCGCGCCTCGATCTCCCACGTGACCCGCTGGGCCTCGGTCTCCTGCTCCTCCAGCATGCGCGCGACGTCCTTGCGCGCGGTGTTGTAGGCGGCCTTGACCTCGACGACGCGGGCGTCGCGGGTCTTCTTGGAGCGCTCGATCTCCATCAGCAGCGTGTCGATGCGGCGCTTGCGGGTCAGCTCCCACTCGCGCTCGTACGCCGACAGCTCCTTGGCGACCTTCTCCCGGGTGGCCAGGTGCTGCTGGTACTGGTCGGGGAGCTGGACGTCGGGGATGTTCGCGCCGGTGATGCGCACGCCGTAGCGGCCGAGCTGCCGGTTGAGCGCGTCCTGCATGTCGCCGACGTCGGAGCCGCGCAGGTCGTAGGCCCGCTCGGTGTTGACCCTGCGGCTGCGCTGGCGGATCGCGTCCTGCACGGCGCTGGACAGCACCAGGTCGAAGTTGCCCGCCCCGATCGTGCGGTGGAAGGCCACTGGGTCGACGATCCGGAACTTCAGGAAGAACTCGATCGACTTCAGCGGCACGTTCTCGGCCGTGGGGCAGGCCACGATGGGCGCCGAGTACGGGATCTCGGTGGAGGTGTCGACGACCGCGTCCACCCGGTCCCACGGCAGCCACAGGTAGTGGCGGCCCGGCGGCAGCGTGCCGGTGATGGCGCCCCAGCGGCTGCGCACGCCGGTGGTGCCCTCCTCGATCTCGATGATCGCCTTGCGCCACATGGTGACCAGCGCGAGCAGCAGGAGCAGCAGCGCCAGCAGCGCGGCGGAGACCGTGAAGTCGGTCAGCACGGCCATGCCGGCGAAGTAGAGCGCCAGGAAGACCAGCGTCATCCAGGCGAAGCCGCGCCGGTCCTTGGGAATGACGACGGGCACGAGCTGGCCCTGCTCGCCGCCCCTCAGGAGCTGGCGGATGTCACCCCAGGAGGCGACCGACTCCTTGATCTTGGAGAACTCGCGGCTCATCGGATCTCCCCCTTGCCGGGCAGCAGGCGTTCGACGGTTCGCTCAAGGTCCTGGTCGGGCTCGGGCGGGTCCTGGGGGCCCGCGACGTCCGCGGCGGCCTTCCTGAGCAGCGCCGCGATCTCGGCCTCGCGGTCGCGGACGCGGGCGCCAATCTCGTCGAGGCGGGACCGGATGGCGGCCATGTCCTCGGCGGAGAAGAGCTGCGCCCCCTTGCCGCCCACGAGCTGCTGCGCGAGGGCGAGGAAGTCGATGTCGCTCTGCTCGCCGACCTGCACCACCTGGGGCAGCCGGGTGGCCACGGACTCCAGCTTGGCGAGCAGGTCCTGCTGGAAGCGGTAGTCGAGGATCTCGGGGGCCTCGGCGGCCGACAGCGCCCTGATGTCCAGCGCCTGCGCCTCCAGGAGGGCGGCGTTGGCGTTGGCCGTGGACTCGGCCTCGACCAGGCGCTGCCTGGCCTGCGCCGTGGCCTGGTGGGTCGCGCGCTCCAGCGCGGTGTCCATGCGGGCCTGGTAGCCGGCGATCTCCGCCTGGATGGCGCTCAGCGTCTCCTGGAGCCCGGCCAGCTCCTTGACCAGGTCGCCCTCGTTCTGCTCCTTGCGGAGCTGGAGCTCGTACTCGTAGGTGTACGCCTCCTTGGCGACCCGGACCATCTCGGGGGCGGCCAGGTCCATGCGGTACTCCTGGCTGGACGGCTCGGCGTGCGTGATGTTCACGTCCGTGAGCCGGACGGCCGGCAGGAACTGCTGGTTCAGGTTCTCCAGCATGCCGAGCGTGCTCTCGCCCACCAGGTCGTAGATGTCCTCGGCCCGCTGGGCGTAGATGAGGGAGCGGGTGACCTCGCTGATGGCGTTCTGCAGCTTGGACTGGAAGCCGCTGACCGAGCCGAGCACGAAGATGAACTCCGCCGGGTTCTCGATCCTGAACTGCAGGAACAGGTCCACGCTCGCCTTGACGCCCTGCTGCGTCGGCGCCTCGCGGATGGGGGCGTTGAACGGGTATTCACGGGTGGTGTTGACGATGTAGCTGACCCGCTTCCACGGGTTGAACAGCGTCACCCGGCCCGGGTCGGCGATGTGCACCAGCTTGCCGAACTTGGTGATGAGCGCCTTGCAGCCCTCGGGCACCATCACCACGCTGCGCCGCCACCACAGGAACGCGGCCGCGAGGACCAGCGTCACCCAGTAGTGCGGCCCGAAGAGCAGGTCGGTGTTCGGGATGACGTTGCCGAGCGCGCCGATGAGGCCGAGCACCACGAGGATGCCCAGGGGCACCAGCACCTTGGCGGTGCCGCTCTTGGGGATCACCACCGGCGAGATGACGTGCATGCCGTTCTCGGCGAAGCTGCGGTTGACGATCTCGCCGGCCTCGTTCAGCGAGGCGGTGCGCGCCTCGATGAGCGTGCCGACGGACACGCCGCCGTCCCTGTCGGCGGCGAAGTCGTGCGGGTTCAGCGCGAAGCCGGGGGCCTGGCCCTGGTTCCCCCGCGGGCCGCCGGGGGAGCCCACCTGGCCGGCGAACTGGCCGGCGACCTGGCTGACCGCCCCGCGTACGTCACCCCCTTGTGCCATCGCCTGGGCTATGCCCTGACCTGCCTGGATCAGTGCCTCTCTGGGTCGTGACATCGAACCTCTCTCTTCCACTGCCGGCGCGAATCCGACCGTATCGGGTGCCACTTACTATTCGCTTGCAAAGCGACGTCACAGGTCTATTGCGGCCTGTAGTAGGTGTGCTATCTATGTAGTAGGTCTACTACTTCTGAGGGTCGGTGAAGACAACCAGCGGCGCGGCCGCCGCGATCGAGGTCCGCGGTTTACGCATGACCTACGGGACCAAGGAGGTCCTGAGCGACGTCGGCTTCACCGTCGCGCCCGGCGAGGTCATCGCCCTGCTCGGTCCCAACGGCGCGGGCAAGACCACGACCATCGAGATCCTGGAGGGCTTCCGCGCGCCCTCCGGCGGGCACGTACGAGTGCTCGACGCCGAGCCGGTCCGCGGCGACGAGCGCTGGCGGGCCAGGCTGGGCGTGGTGCTGCAGTCGTGGCGCGACCACGGCCGCTGGCCGGTGCGCCGGCTCCTCGGCCACCTCGCCCGCTACTACGAGCCGTACGCCGCCCCCGGCAGGCCACCCTTCGGCGCCGCCGAGCTGATCGACGCCGTCGGCCTCACCGAGCACGCCGACCAGCGCGTCAGCCGCCTGTCCGGCGGCCAGCGCCGCCGCCTCGACGTGGCCATCGGCATCGTCGGCCGCCCCGAGGTGCTCTTCCTCGACGAGCCGACCGCCGGCTTCGACCCGCAGGCGCGGCGCGACTTCCACGACCTGGCGCACCGGCTGTCCGACCTCGACGACACCACGATCCTGCTCACCACGCACGACCTGGACGCGGGCATGGTCGGCTATCTCGTCGGCCGGGTGGTGGCGCTGTCCCTGACCACCGTGTGCAGCATGCTGACCATCGTCGTGGCCGGGATACTCCTGCTGCCCGCGCTGGCGGGGGTGGGGCCAGGCGGCTGGCTCGCCGTCGCCGGGCTGACCGTGCTCGGGCTGCTGTTCTCGCTGCCGCTCGGCGCGATCGTCGGCGCCATGGCGAGCAATCCGCAGACCGCGGCCGGGCTGGCGCTGATCACCACCGGCGGGCTCGTCGCCGTCTCCGGCGTCTTCTACCCGATCACCGCGCTCGCCGGCTGGCTGCAGACCGTCGCGCAGATCTTCCCGATCTACTGGCTCGGGCTCGGCATGCGCGCCGCGATGCTGCCCGACGCGGCCGCCGTCGCCGAGGTCGGCGGCTCGTGGCGGCCGGTGGAGACCGTGCTCGTGCCGGCCGCGTGGGCCGCGGCCGCGCTGGTGGCCGCCCCGCCGATCCTGCGCAGGATGGCCAGGCGCGAGTCCGGCTCCATGATGGAGGCGCGCCGCCGGCGGGCGATGCAGCGGATCGGCTGAGAAGATACGCGGTGATGAGCGAGACCGTCTACAACCGCATCGCGCTGCTCCGGGCCGAGCGGAACGTGACCAGAAGACAACTGGCCGACGCCCTGGGCGTGCACTACCAGACCGTCGGCTACCTGGAGCGCGGCGAGTACAGCCCCAGTCTTTACCTGGCCCTGAGGATCGCCGGCTACTTCGAGGTGCCCGTCGAGGTCGTCTTCTCCACCACGCCCTTCCCGCGCATCGGTGAGCGCTCCGCCTGAGGTCGGATTCTGTCGGTAGCGGCACCTACAGTGGCAACATGCGTCCGGTCACAGATTTGCAGCGGAAGGTGGCGCCGTTCGAGGTCGTCACCGAGATGACTCCCTCGGGCGACCAGCCGACGGCCATCGCCGAGCTGGAGCGCCGCGTCACGGCCGGCGAGAAGGACAGCGTCCTGCTCGGCGCCACCGGCACCGGCAAGACCGCCACGATCGCCTGGCTGATCGAGCGGCTGCAACGGCCCGCCCTGGTGATGCAGCCCAACAAGACGCTCGCCGCGCAGTTCGCCAACGAGCTGCGGGAGATGCTGCCCAACAACGCGGTCGAATACTTCGTCTCCTACTACGACTACTACCAGCCCGAGGCCTACGTCCCGCAGAGCGACACCTACATCGAGAAGGACTCCTCGATCAACGACGAGGTCGAGCGGCTGCGTCACTCGGCCACCAACTCGCTGCTCACCCGGCGCGACACCATCGTGGTCGCCTCGGTGTCGTGCATCTACGGCCTCGGCACGCCGCAGGAATACGTCGACCGCATGGCCCGCCTGCGCGTCGGCATGGACATCGACCGCGACCAGCTCCTGCGCCGCCTGGTCGACATGCAGTACACCCGCAACGACCTCGCCTTCACCCGCGGCACGTTCCGGGTGCGCGGCGACACCATCGAGATCATCCCCAAGTACGAAGAGCTCGCCGTCCGCATCGAGATGTTCGGCGACGAGATCGAGAAGCTGTCCACGATGCACCCGCTCACCGGCGAGGTCATCACCGAGGACGAAGAGCTCTACATCTTCCCCGCCTCCCACTACGTCGCGGGCGAGGAGCGCATGGCCGCGGCGGTCACGGGCATCGAGGCGGAGCTGGCCGAGCGGCTGTCGGAGCTGGAGCGGCAGGGCAAGCTGCTGGAGGCGCAGCGGCTGCGGATGCGCACGACGTACGACATCGAGATGATGCGCCAGATCGGCACCTGCTCCGGCATCGAGAACTACTCGCGCCACATGGACGGCCGGGCCCCCGGCAGCGCGCCCAACACCCTGCTCGACTACTTCCCCGAGGACTTCCTGCTGGTCCTCGACGAGTCGCACCAGACCGTGCCGCAGATCGGGGCGATGTACGAAGGCGACGCCTCGCGCAAGCGCACGCTGGTCGACCACGGATTCCGGCTGCCGTCGGCGCTGGACAACCGGCCGCTCAAGTGGGAGGAGTTCCTGGAGCGCATCGGGCAGACGGTCTACCTGTCGGCGACGCCCGGCCCCTACGAGCTGGGGCGGGCCAAGGGCGAGGTCGTCGAGCAGGTCATCCGCCCGACCGGCCTGGTCGACCCCGAGATCGTGGTCAAGCCCACCAAGGGGCAGATCGACGACCTGGTGCACGAGATCCGCGAGCGGGCCGAGCGCGACGAGCGCGTGCTCGTCACCACGCTGACCAAGAAGATGGCCGAAGACCTCACCGACTACCTCCTGGAGCTCGGCATCCGGGTCCGCTACCTCCACAGCGAGGTCGACACGCTGCGCCGCATCGAGCTGCTGCGCGAGCTGCGCACCGGCGAATACGACGTGCTCGTCGGCATCAACCTGCTGCGCGAGGGCCTCGACCTGCCCGAGGTGTCGCTGGTCGCCATCCTCGACGCCGACAAGGAGGGCTTCCTGCGCTCCGAGACGTCGCTGATCCAGACCATCGGCCGCGCCGCCCGTAACGTGTCGGGCCAGGTCCACATGTACGCCGACAAGGTCACCCCGTCCATGGAGCGGGCGATCGACGAGACCAACCGGCGCCGGGCCAAGCAGATCGCCTACAACGAGGCCAACGGCATCGACCCGCAGCCGCTGCGCAAGAAGATCGCCGACATCCTCGACTCGCTGCAGCGCGAGGACGCCGACACCGACAAGCTCCTCGGCGGAGGCGGTCGCCAGCAGTCGCGCGGCAAGGCCCCGGTCCCCGGCTTCGCCGGCCGCGCCGCCGGGCAGGTCGGGCAGCACGCCAAGGCCATCGCCGGCGAGATGCCGCGGGCGCAGATGGAGTCGCTCGTCGAGTCGCTGACCGAGCAGATGCACCAGGCGGCGGCCGACCTCCAGTTCGAGGTGGCGGCGCGGCTGCGCGACGAGATCAAGGAGCTCAAGCGCGAGCTCCGCGACATGCGCGAGGCCGGCGTGAAGTAGCCCCCGCCAGGCCGTCCGCGGGCATGGACCCGGCGCCCTCGGGCAGCGGAGCTGCATGAACAAGACGCTCACGGGGGTCCTGGCCGGCGCAGCGCTGCTGGCAGGAGGGTGTGGCGGGCAAGCCGCGCACGAAGCACAGGGGATCGAGCGGCTGGCCGCCCAGCCGCCCAGCCCGACGGGAGGCATGCCCACCCCTCTGCCCACCGGTCCGATGATGTCCACTCCCGCGACCGGCACGCCCACCGCCGGCCAGACCGGCGCCGCCGGGGCGGACGACCTGAAACGGGCCGCCCAGGCCGCGCTCGCCGCCGCCTCCGGCGCCAAACTCGTCGCGATCGAGAGCGAGGAGAACGGCAAACGCTGGGAGGTACAGGTCGCCGACCCCGACGGCACCGAGCGCCGGCTGGACGTCGCCGACGGCAAGGTCGTCTCCGGCCCGAGCGTGGAGGACAACGATCCCGAGGAAAAGGCCAAGCTCCAGAAGCTGCTGAGCGCGGCCAAGGTCGACTACACCCAGGCCCTGGACAAGATCACCGCCACCGTCCCCGAGGGACGCGTGACGGAGCTCAGCCTCGACTCCGAGCACGGCAAACCCGTCTGGGACGCTGACGTCGTCCTCCCGAACGGGACCAAGCAGGAGGTCGCAATCGACGCCGTCACCGGCGAAGCAACCACCCCCGCCACCGCCACACCCACCGAGACCGGCACACCCACGATGACCGAAACACCCACCGGAACCGAAACACCCACCGGAACCGAAACACCCACAGGCTGACCCGCACCCGCGCGCCCGGGCCCGCACCCGCGCGCCCGGGCCCGCACCTGCGCCCACGCCCGCACCTGGGCTCGCACTCGCACCCGGGCCTGGGCCTGCTCGCCTTCCCTCGGCTCCACGGCCGCTGGCCCTCGGCCTGTCTGCCGGTGGTCGGGGGCGGGGGCGGGGTCAAGGGAGGAGGGTGGCGAGGGTTCGGGCGAAGGTGTCCGGGTTGTCGAGCATGATGTTGTGGCCCGACTCCGGGACGGACAGCACCCGGACCCCGGCCGCCCGCAGGCCATCGGCGTCGTCCGGGGCGCCGCCCTCCGGATGCAGGTACGTACGCGGCATCCGCAGCGACACGAGCAGCTCGCGCATCGTGGGATCGGTGCCCCTGGCCAGGCTGACGGCCGTGCGGTGGAGCCCGCGCAGGTCGGCCAGGCGCATCGTGGACCACCAGTGCGGCCCCACGCGGTCGCGCACCTCCTTCCAGCCGCCTTCGACGAACTCCTCCTCCCCGTAGCTCGCGATGCCGCTGCCGCCGGGCGGCACCGGGACCGGGGGGTAGGGGTCGAGGTTGGCGTCCACGAGGACCAGGTGGGCGACGAGCTCGGGACGGCGGGCGGCGAGGACGATGGCCACGGCCCCGCCCATGCTGTGGGCGATGAGCGCCGCGTCGGCGACCCCTGCCTTCTCCAGGGCGGCGGCCAGCGCGCCGGCGTGGGCCTCCAGCGTGTACGCGAACTCCCGCGGCCGGTCGCTGATGCCGAACCCGAGCAGGTCGATCAGGAGGGAACGGCGGCGCGGCAGCAGCGGATGGGCGGCGACCTCCGCGTAGTAGGGGGCGGAGGTGGCGCCGAGCCCGTGGACGTAGACCCGGGCCGGGTCCGGCCCCGGCAGCTCGACCCAGCGCATGCGGGCGCCGCTGGGATGGACGATGGCATCGTGCATGGCGGTCTCCTCATACCTCGGGCTCAATATATATCGACACCGAGGTATGCTCATCGTCATGTTGGAGCTGGCGATACTCGGGTTCCTCAGTGACCATCCCCTGCACGGCTATGAGCTGCGTAAACGGGTGGCGGCCCTGATGGGACACGTACGCCCGGTGGCCGACGGCACGCTCTACCCGGCCATCAAGCGACTGGCCGCCGCCGGATGGGTGACGAGGAAGGACGAGCCGGGCGTCGCAGCCGCGCCCCGCCGCGTCCTCTACCTGACCGGGGAGGGCCGCGAGGAGCTGGAGCGGCGCCTGCGCGAGCCCGCCGACCTCGACATCAGCGACGAGAACCGCTGGTTCACGCTGCTGGCGTTCCTGCGCCACCTGGACGAGCCGGACGCGCAGGCGGCCGTGCTGCGGAGGCGGCTGGCGTTCCTGGAGGAGCCGACCAGCTTCTTCTACGACGGCGAGCGGCCGATGGCGGCCGAGGAGTTCGCGGACCCGTTCCGGCAGGGCCTGCTCGTCATCGCCCAGGCCACCAGCCACGCCGAGCTGACCTGGCTCAGGAACACGATCGCGGAGCTGGAGAAAGCCCCGGCGGCCGGATAACGGGATGCGCCGGGCCCGAGCGCATGCGTACGGTTCGGGGCATGCGTACCGTTCGGAGCAGGCGGCGATGCGGGGAGTGCGGTCACTGGGAGCCCGCAGGGGCGCCCGCCTGTGAGCGGTGCGCGGCCCTGGTGGACGAGATCGTCGAGGAGGGCTGGCGGGCCTTCGTGGAGCGCGAGTTCGGCACGGCGGACCCGCCCGGCGAACGCCTGATCGCCGAGATGGTCGTGGACGAGCCCGACCGGCACCCCTGGCGGGTGGTGGACGCCGCCTACGACCGGCTGACCTGCCCCGAGTGCGGCGGCCGGCTCAGCCGGGGCCCGGCCGGCTGCGCCCCCTGCGACCTGGCCAACGGCTTCCGTTACGCCGCCGTCGAGATCGACCGCCCTGGCGTGCCGCCGGGCAACGAGCACGCGCTGCGGGTGAACGTGGCGGTGACCCGTCGCCCGTACGGCGTCTCGGCCGCTGAGGTGCTGCTGCGCCGGCTGTCCCTGCCGATCCTGCTGGACGGCCTGCTGCCCACGACGGCCCAGGCCCAGGCCACCAAGGCGGCGGCGAACGCCGGCGCGACGGAGGCCGAGCTGGCCGCCCTGGTCTACGGGGAATGGGGACGCGGCTAGGGCCGGGCGCGTCCGTTGCCGAGGGCCTGCTTGAAGTCGGGGCATTTGACGATCGGCTCGTGATCGCAGACGGCGGCGTGCCGGAGACTGTCGCGCAGCCGGGTGAGCCGGCCGATCTGCTCGTCGAGGTCGGCGGCCCTGTCGGCCATGCGGGCACGCAGATCCGGGTCACCGGGCCGGGCCGCCAGGAACCGGTCGATCTCCGCGACCGAGAATCCGGCTTCACGCGCGCACGTGATCAGCTCCAGGCGTTCCAGCACGTCCGGGTGGTAGGTGCGGCGGAGCCCGTTGCGTCCGGCGGAGGCGATCAGTCCCTTCTTCTCGTAGAACCGCAGCGCCGAAGGCGCCAACCCGGCCCACTGCGCCACCTCGGCGATGTCCAGCCAACCCTCGTTCATCGCTGCCCCTTGACTTGAACCGCGCTTCAAGTCGCAGTCTAGACGCCATGAAGATCCATCATCTGAACTGCGGGTCCGTACGGACGATCGAGGCCACCTACGACGGTCCGCAGCCCGCACCCGCGGTGAACCACTGTCTGCTGGTCGAGACTGACGCCGACGGCCTGGTGCTGATCGAGACCGGGCTCGGCCTCGGCGATGTCCGTGATCCTGGCGGCACGCTCGGTGCTGAATGGGTTGAGATGGCACAACCCGCCCTCGATGAGGAGGAAACGGCCGTCCGCCAGATCACCCGGCTCGGCCACGCGCCGTCCGACGTCCGCCACATCATCGTCACCCATCTGGACGTGGACCACTGCGGCGGCCTGCCCGACTTCCCCGGCGCACGGGTTCATGTGCTCGCCGCCGAACTGGAGGCGGCACTGGCCGAGGCGCCCAGCCGCCGCTACCGTCCCGCCCACTGGGCTCACGGCCCCGACTGGGTCACCTACCGTCCCGCGCCAGGGGAGGAGTGGTTCGGCTTCACGGCGGTGCAGCCGGAAGGGCTGCCGCCGGAGATCAAGCTGATCCCGCTCGGCGGGCACACCGCCGGCCACGCCGGGGTCGCCGTACGGGACGGCGACCGGTGGCTCCTGCACTGCGGCGACGCCTACTACTACCACCGTGAGCTGGAGGCGGTGAAGGAGCCGCACCCGCTGCTGGACCTCGTCCAGACCGGTTCAGAGGTGCATCGCGACCTGCGGCTCGGCACCCAGGCCCGGCTGCGCGAGCTGGTACGCGACCACGGGGGCGAGGTCGAGTTGTTCTCCGCGCACGACCCGTGGGAACTGGCCCGCTACCGCTGACAGCGCGGCGGCTAGTCCGGCGGCCAGCTCAGGCTCAGGTCGAGGTCGACGTCGAAGCCGATGTCGAGCTGCAGCCTCTTGCGGTGGATGCCGGTAGGGACATAAGCCCTGACCGCCGGCTCCAGCTCGAAGGTGAAGACGACCGGCAGGCCGTCCTCCTGCTCGACCCGCCAGAAGTGCCGGATGCCGGCGTTGGAGTATTTGATCGGCTTGGTGGTGCGGTCGCGGTCCATCGACTCCTCCGAGACGACCTCCACCACCAGGTGCACGTCCTCGGGACGGAAGGAGGTGGTGCGCGGGGTGATCGCCGACTTCTCCACAAGAAGGATGTCGGGCTCCGGTCGCTGGCGCATGCCCAAGGTGACCGTCATCTCGCGCACCACCGCCAGGTGCTCCGGCGGCTTGAGACGGTTCTCGAACAGGCGGATCGCATAAAGGTGGAACGCCGTCTGGGGCGACATCATGATGAGTGACCCATCGATCAGCTCGACGTGCCGTGGCGCGCCGGGGGGAAGGTGATCGAGCATGTCGGCGGTCCAGCCGCCGGGAGGGCCGGGATAGAACCACTCAGGAAGAGCTGTGGTCATCGAAATGCCTCCTCAGTGCTCCTCACCCTGCGCATCAATGATGCCACGAAAAGTGACCGTCAGGGGCGGTCTCGGCGTTCGTCGAGGGAGCGGCGGTAGAGCTCGTCGATCTCCTCGAGGGGGTCCGGCGGGCGGCGGCGGGCCTCGATCTCCAGGTCCGTACGGGACGACAGGTCGGCGATCCCGGCGGAGGTGTGCTGGACCTGGTCGCCGAGAAGGTCGGCGCGGATGCGGGCGCACATGGCCGTCAGCGTTGCCTGATGCTCGCGCAGCCGGCCGAGCGTGGCGTGGTCCACGTAGGGGGAGACGCGGCGCTGCTGGGCGTACATGCCGAGCTGGCCGTCGTGCACCTCGGCCTGGGCCTCCAGGTCGGCGAGGAGGCGGGGCAGGTCGCCGAGGCCCCAGCCCTGACGCTGGGCGTGCTCGAAGGCCTGGCGGGTGAGGGCGACCTCCCGGCGCAGGTCGAGGCGGAGGCGTTCGACCTCGGCGGCGTCGCCCGTGCCCATCGCGTTGACGTGCGTGCTCAGCCGGGTGGCGGCCTGCTTGGCCCGGCCCGCGGCCTTTTGGCCCAGCTTGACCAGCAGGTAGATGCCGACGCCTCCGAGCAGCAGGAGGAACGCCAGAATCACCAGGACGACGACGAGGAATTCGCCGATCTCCGTCACCCCCCTTGTCGGTGTCGCTGTCTTGAGGATAGTCGGCCCCGGCGGTCCTGGCGCGCCCCGCGCCCCGCGTCAGGGCGCGTGCCAAGCAAGCACTTGATCCGGCAAGGGAGTCGTGTTTCAGTGCACAGGTCGGGGCTGGATCGCGGCGGAAGGGCGGCGGGCGTGCTGGACGGCAAGGTTGTGATCATCACGGGGGGAGCGCGCGGCATGGGCGCGGCCACCGCGCGGCGCTGCGCCGCCGGCGGGGCGCACGTCGTGCTCACCGACGTGCTGGAGGACGAGGGGGCCGCCACCGCCAAGGAGGTCGGCGGCCGGTTCCTGCCGCACGACGTGACCGACGAGGAGCGGTGGGCGACGGTGGTCGCGCGCACGGTCGAGGAGTTCGGGCGGCTGGACGGCCTGGTCAACAACGCAGGCATCGCGACCGCCGCGACCATCGAGCAGCAGTCCCTCCAGGAGTTCGAGCGAGTGCTGCGGATCAACCTGGTCGGGGTCTTCCTCGGGCTCAAGGCCGCCGCCGGGGCCATGCGGGCGTCGGGCGGCGGCGCGATCGTGAACCTGTCGTCCGTCGCGGGGCTCTTCGCGCTGCCGGGAACGGGCGGGTACGGCGCCTCCAAGTGGGGCGTGCGCGGACTGACGAAGATGGCGGCGCTGGAGTTCGCGCGGGACCGGATCCGCGTCAACTCGGTGCATCCCGGGATGATCGTCACCCCGATGACGCTGCCGTTCGGCGCCGTCTCCGGCGAGGGGACCTTCCCTCTGGCCCCGGCCGGGCGGTGGGGCGAGCCCGAGGAGGTCGCGGAGGCGATCGCGTTCCTGCTGTCGGACGCGGCGTCGTACGTGACCGGCGCGGAGCTGGCCGTGGACGGCGGCTGGACGGCGGGCGAGGCCGCCCTCCTGGGCCCGCCCCCACCCCCGGCCCCCGGTGCGGGCGGGGTGGGCTGAGCCGTGCCGTACGCAGACGTGGCCGGCGACGTCCGGCTCTTCTACACGGATGACGGCACCAGTGAACGGCCGCCGTTGCTGCTCGTGCACGGCTGGGGCACCGACTCCCACCAGTGGTCCTGGCACATCGACGCCCTGACCGCCGCCGGTCACCGCGTGATCGCCCCCGACCTGCGCGGGCACGGTTACTCGTCGGTCCCGGAGACCGGCAACACGCCCCGCGCGATGGCCGCCGACCTCAAGGCGCTCCTCGACGTCCTCGGCGTCCGTCAGGTGGTCGCGATCGGCCACTCGATGGGCGCCCAGGTGGTCTCCTTCCTCGCCGTCGAGCATCCGGACCGGGTCCGCGCGCTCGTCGCCGTCGATCCCGGCTACGGCATGTCCGACGACATCGCCCGCGGCTTCCCCCGGATGGTCGCGAGCCTGCGCGGGCCGCGCCCGCACGAGGCCGCCGAGGCCATCGACGAGTGGTGCACGAACGCCGCCACCCCCGCCGTCGTCCGCCGCTGGCACAAGCGCCGCCTGTACGGCATGGCCCCGCACGTGCTGGCCGAGGCCATGGAGGCGATGTTCGTCGCGCCGGACGCGATCGGGGCGCGGCCCGCGAGCGAGGAGTACCTGGCGCGGCGGACCTGCCCGGTGCTGTCGATCTGGTCCGACGCGGGGCGGGCGGCCTGGGAGACGGGGCTGCTGAAGGACCCGGCGTCGAGAGTCGTGTGCTGGGAGGGCTCCAGCCACCGGCTGCACGAGGAGCGGCCCGCCGAGTTCGTCGATCTGGTGACGGGGTGGCTGCGTCGAGTGGCAGCGTGAGGGGCCCCGGCGGAGCGCCGGGACCCCTCACCGCGTGGGCGCGGCAGGGTCGGGGGCCACGTGACGCCCACACGTCGCGTTCGCTACCGGGAAGGACTGTAGGGAACCGCGCGGGAGCCGCGGATCAGCCCGCAGGGTGACCGCGGATCATCCTGAAGGCTGACTCCACCCTGGCGGCCGGCTCCGGGCGGCTCGCCTGCGTGCCCGGAACCGGCGTACGCGCCGCAGCAGCCACCAGCTCAGCACGGCGAGCAGCACCAGCGCGACGATCACCAGCACCGGCAGGAAGATCGCGATCAGGCTCATGCCGAGCGAGCCCGCGTCCTCGACGGTGCTCACGACGGGGGCGCCGGCCCCGGCCGTGCCCACGTTGACGAGGGGGCGGGCGGCAGCCTTCATGGCGTGTACGGCCAGCGCGACGCCGATGCCGAGCAGCCAGCCCACCCAGGGATGCTCGGTCATCCAGGAGGACTGCTCCAGCTCGGCGGCGGCGTTGGTGGCGGAGAAGACCACGCCGCCCGAGGCGGGGCGCACCACGGTCTGGATGGCGTCGTTGACGCTGTCGACGGCGGGCACCTTGTCGAGGACCACCTCGGCGGCCAGCAGCACCGCGATGACGGCGAGCACGCCCCAGTTCGACAACCAGCCGTAGCCGTCGGGGAGCTGCACGGTGTCGGTGAAGTTCGACAGCACGCCAACGACCAGGAGCGGGATGTAGGCGTTGAGGCCGGCGGCCGTGGACAGGCCCAGGCCGGTCAGTGCGGCGAGCATTGCTCCAGTCTGCCCGGATTCAGTCGGTACGCGCGGCCTCGTTCATGAGATCCGTGAGCCCGCCGCCGGTGAACTCCGCCACGGCCCGCTCGTACTTCTCCATCCCCCAGGACCAGAAGTCGAAGTCGATGGTGTCGTTCGCGCCGTCCTGGATGGCGGCCCAGAGCGTCCAGCCGTACTTGGACATGAGGCCGAGCAGCCGGGCGCGGGCGATCTTGTGGCGCAGCCTGCGGCCGTAGTACGCGGTGACCAGCTCCTCCAGGTGGCCCGGCGGCAGGTCGGACTCGCTCCAGATGTTGCCGAGCTCGAAGCAGGGGTCGTTGTTGCCGGCGTACTCGTAGTCGATCAGCCACAGGCGCTCGCCGTCGTCGAGGATGTTGCCCGGCAGCAGGTCGTTGTTGCAGGGGACGGTGCCCTCGGCGCGCACCGCCAGACATTTCCGGATTTTTTCGGCGTCGGGCATGAAATCCAGATATCTCGCCGGTAACCGGAAGCCCCGCTCCCGCACGATCCCCAAGTACCGCCGCTGCACCTCGAACATGTCGAAGTCACGCGGGAACCGCGGCCCCGCGTGCAGCCGCCGGCACGCCTCCGCCACCCGCGGCAGGTTCGCCGGGTCCCGCAGGTCCGCCTCGGTGAAGGCGCGCGCGGGAAGATACTCCACCACCAGCACCCCCAGCTCCGGCAGGTACGCGTGCACCGGCGCCCCCACCCCCGCGTCCGCCGCCGCGAGCGAGCTGGCGTGCTCGGCGTCCCTGTCGATGGCCAGCAACGCGCCGTCGCTGGCCTGCACCCGCACGACGTACGCGCCGGCGGGCGTGACGACCTTGTAGTTGCGGTTGGTGAGCCCGCCGGGCAGCTCCTCGACCGAGCGCGGCCCGCCGCCCGGCAGGGGGACGCGGTCGAGCAGGTCGAGCAGCTCGGACGGCAGGGGAGCCTCGGGCACGGCCATGGTCGATGCTAGGCCGCCCGCCGCCGAACGGTCTAGACCTTTCAGACCCCGCCGGTTAGCCTCCGGATCATGAGCGACTCGGCCCGCATCGTGATCATCGGCGGGGGCGTCGGCGGCACGTCCGTGGCCTACCATCTGACCCGGCTCGGCGAGCGCGACGTCGTCGTGCTGGAGCGGGACGAGCTGACCAGCGGCTCCACCTTCCACTCCGCGGGCCTGGTCGGCCAGCTCCGCGCCGACCCGACGCTGACCCGCATGAACCAGTACTCGGTCGAGCTCTACCGCACCCTCGACGCCGGCTGGACCGAGTGCGGCGGCATCAAGCTGGCCTCCACGCCCGAGCGCATGGAGGAGATCCGCCGCCAGATCGGCTGGGCGCGCGCGGCGGGGCTGCCGCTGGAGGAGATCTCGGTGGCCGAGGCCGTGGAGCTGTTCCCGCTCATGGACCCGGAAGGCGTGGTCGGGGCGGCGTACCTGCCGACCGACGGCCAGATCGACCCCTCCCAGCTCTGCTACGCGCTCGCCGCCGGGGCCCGCGAGGGCGGTGCGCGGATCAGGACCGGCGTCCGCGTCCTCGGCGTCAGGACGGCCCGCGGCCGGGTCACCGGCGTCGTCACCGACCACGGGGACATCGACTGCGAGATCGTGGTCAACTGCGGCGGCATGTTCGCCGCCGAGATCGGCCGCATGGCCGGGGTACGCGTCCCGATCATCCCGATGTCGCACCAGTACGTCGTCACCGACGCCTGCCACGACCACCCCCGCCTGCCCACCCTGCGCGACCCCGACCTGCTCGTCTACTACCGGCAGGAGGTGCGCGGCCTGGTCATGGGCGGCTACGAGCGCACCTGCGCGCCCTGGACCGCCGCCCCCGACTCCTACGACGCCGTGCCCGCCGACTTCAACGGCCGCCTCCTGCCCGAGGACTGGCCGCGCTTCGAGGAGATCTCCGCCAACTCCCGGCTCCGCGTCCCCGCGATGGGCGACGTCGGCATCCGCAAGCTCGTCAACGGGCCGGAGGCGTTCACCCCCGACAACGAGTTCTGCCTCGGCGAGAGCGAGGTCGCCGGCTTCTTCGTGGCCGCCGGGTTCTGCGCCCACGGCATCGCGGGCGCGGGCGGCGTCGGCAAGGTGATGGCCGAGTGGATCGCCGGTGGCGAGCCGCCGATGGATCTCTGGCACATGGACGTACGCCGCTTCGGCCGCCACTACCGCTCACCGTCGTACACGCTGAAGCGGGCCGTCGAGAACTACGAGACCTACTACGACATCCGCTACCCCGGCGAGGAGCGCGGCGCGGGCCGGCCGCTCCGCACCTCGCCCGCCTACGCCTGGCACGCCGCCCACGGCGCCGTCTTCGGCGAGAAGGCGGGCTGGGAACGCGTCCACTACTACGCGGCCAACGACACCGGCGACGTGGGGGAGCGGCCGTACGGGTGGGCCGGGCGCGGCTGGTCGCCCGCGATCGGCGCCGAGCACCGCGCCACGCGCACGGCCGCCGGGCTGTTCGACGAGAGCTCGTTCGCCAAGATCGAGGTCACCGGCCCGGACGCGGCCGAGCTGCTGGAGCGGGTCTGCGCCAACCGGGTCGCCCGCGAGGTCGGCGCGGTCGTCTACACCCAGGCGCTCAACCGGCGCGGCGGCATCGAGTGCGACTTCACCGTCACCCGGCGGGGCGAGGAGGAGTTCCTCGTCGTCACCGGCACCGCCTTCGGCACGCACGACCTCGGCTGGCTGCGCCGGCAGGCCGCGCTCACCGGCGCGAAGGCCAGGATCGCCGACGTGACCGGCCAGTACGCCTGCTTCGCCCTGTGGGGCCCGCGCGCCGCGGACGTCGTCGCCGGGCTCACCCCGGGCCCTATGGACCTGCCGTTCATGACCGCCCGCGAGACCACCGTCGGCGACGTGCCGGTGCTGGCGCTGGCCGTGACGTTCGTCGGCGAGCCGGGCTGGGAGCTCTACTGCTCCAGCGAGTACGGCCGCGCGCTCTGGGAGACCCTGTGGCGTGCCGGGCAGCCGCACGGCCTGGTGGCGGGCGGCTACCGGGCCATCGACAGCCTCCGGCTGGAGAAGGGCTACCGCGTGTGGGGCGCGGACATCGGCCCGGAGACCACACCGTACGAGGCGGGCCTCGGCTTCTGCGTCAAACCGGACAAGGACTTCATCGGCCGCGACGCGCTCGACCCCGACCCGGAACGGCGGCTGCGCTGCCTCGTCCTCGCCGACCCGCGGGCCGTGGCGCTCGGCAACGAGCCGGTCGGCCTGGCCGGCCGGGTGGTGTCACGGGTGACCTCCGGCGGCTACGGCCACACCGCCCGCGCCTCCATCGCCTACGCGTACCTGCCCGTGGAGGCGGGCGTCGGCGCCGAGGTGGAGGTCGAGATCGAGGGCTCCCGCGTGGCCGGCACGGTCGTCAAGACGCCGCTCACGTGATGCCGCTGCGCACCGAGATCCGCACCCGGTCCGGGCGGAACAGGTCGCGGGCGTACTCCACCGGCGTGCCGCCGGCCGCGTACGCCGTCCGCTCGATGAGCATGAGCGGCGCGCCCGGCTCGATGCCCAGCTCGGCGGCCTCCCCGGCGCCGGCGATCACGGGGTCCAGGTGCTCGACCGCCGTCCGCGGCTCCAGGTCGTAGCGGGCGGCGAGCAGCGCGTAGAGCGAGCCCGTCAGGTCCTCGCCGAGGAAGCCGGGCAGCGGCGGGAAGAACGAGCGCTCCAGCGCCACCGGCGAGCGGCCCGCCGAGCGCACCCGGGCCACCTCGTGCACCGGCGAGCCCGCCGCGACGCCCAGCGCCCGCGCCGCCGGGCCGGGCGCGGGCACGGTCGCGGCGGTCAGGACGCGCGCCCCGGCCCGCAGGCGGGCCCGGCGCATCTGCTCGGTGAACCCGGCGAGCCCGGTCAGGTCGCACTCGACGCGCGGCTCGGACACGAACGCCCCGCCCGCGCGGCCCGGCACCCGTACCAGCAGGCCGTCGCGCTCCAGCGTGGCGAGGGCCTGGCGCAGCGTCATCCGGCTCACGCCGAGCCGCCCGGCCAGCTCCCGCTCGCCGGGCAGCCGGTCGCCGGGCGCCAGCTCGCCCTGGTCGATCGACTCCAGCAGCCACCGCTCGATCTGCACGTGCGCGGGGACGCCGGTGCCGCGTTCCAGCTCAGGCGGAGTGCCGACCACAGGCGCAGGCTACCCCGGCGGAGCGCTCACTCCGAGAGGCGGGCGGGCTCATCCCGAGAGGCGGGCGGGCTCACTCCGAGAGGCGGGCCAGGCGCTCGACCGCCTCCGCGAACTCGCTGACCATCTCGTAGACCACCTGCCGGGCGGGCTTGATCTGGTCGAGCTGCCCCACGACCTGCCCCACGAAGTAGTTGGCCAGCTCCACCGCGCCCGGCTCGCCCCTCTCCGCCGCCGAGGTGATGCGGGCCATCGCCCCTTCGGCGATGAGCATCTGCAGCGGCATGCCGAGCGGTCCGGGGCTCTCCTGGGCGGCGTCCCACTCCTGCGTCCAGGCGGACTTGAGCTGGCGGGCCGGCTTGCCGGTGCGCGAACGCGAGCGGACCGTGTCGAGTGACGAGGCGGCCAGCATCTTGCGCTTGACCGCCAGAGCCGTCTCGGCCTCCTCCGTGGTCAGCCAGACCGAGCCGCACCACACGCCCTGCGCGCCGAGCGCCATGGCCGCCGCCATCTGCCGCCCGGTGGCGATGCCGCCCGCGGCCAGCACCGGCACCGGCGCGACCGCGTCCACGACCTGCGGCACCAGCACCATCGTGGAGATCTCCCCGGTGTGGCCGCCCGCCTCGGTGCCCTGCGCCACGATGAGGTCCGCGCCCGCGGCCACCTGCCTGCGCGCGTGCTCCACGGTGCCGACCAGCGCCGCGACCGGCACCCCGGCCTCCCGCGCCTTGGCCACCATCTCCGGCGGTGGCGGGCCCAGGGCGCTCGCGATCAGCCCGATCGGGTGCTTGAGCGCCACGTCCACCAGGCTCGACGCGCCCGCCGCCGTCACCCGCCGGCCGAAGGAGTCCGCCGTCGCCGCCATCGGCTGCGCCGACCCGCCCACCCGGTACTTGGACATCAGGTGGGCGACGAAGTCGCGGTGCCGCTCGGGCACGAAGTCCATCAGGTGGCCGCCCTCCAGCGCGGCGGCGTCCACCTTGCCGGGCACGAGCACGTCCACCCCGTACGGCCTGCCGCCCACCTGCTCGTCGATCCAGGACAGCTCGTTGTCGAGCTGCTCGGGCGAGTACGCGACCGCGCCCAGCACCCCGAACCCGCCCGCGTTCGTGACCGCGGCCACGACGTCCCTGCAGTGGCTGAAGGCGAACAACGGGAACTCGACGCCGAGACGTTCACACACAGGGGTCCTCATGGCCTGACGCTAACCGACCGAAGGAAGTTCGGTCCATCCCCTGACCGCGGCGGCGTCCAGGCTCAGGGCGCCGTGTCCGGCCGTACGGGATCGTGCCAGCCCAGCTCCGGCGTGTAGCCGCGGACCCGCCGCGCCGGCACCCCCGCCACCACGCTGTGGTCGGGGAACGTGCCGCGCACCACCGCGCCCCCCGCCACCACGCACTGCCGGCCGAGCGTGGTGCCCGGCAGGATGATCGCCCCGGCGCCCAGCCACGAGCCCGAGCCGATCGAGACGGGGCTGTTGCGCGGCCACTGCCGGCCGATCGGCACGTCGGGGTCGTCGTAGACATGGTTCTGGTCGGTGATGTAGACGTACGGGCCGGTGAAGACGTCGTCGCCGATGTCGATCGACTGGTGGGCCACGATGTGGCTGCCCCGGCCGATCGAGCAGCCGCGGCCGATCCTCAGGATGGAGGAGGGGCCGAGGTCAAGGCCGGGGTTCATGCCGCAGGACATCGACACGCGCTCGCCGATCAGCGTGTGGTCGCCGATCTCGATGTACGTCTCGCCGAAGATCGCCCCAGGAGGGAACGCGATGCTGACCCCGTCGCCGATCCGGCGGAACCGGTGGCCGCCCGGAGTGGCCGGAGTGATCGCGCCGGCGCGGCGGATCGCCGTGTAGGCACGATGGATCGCAACGTTCACGACCCGCCGAACTAGTGACATAGCCACCAAAGTTACCGCTAGGTCATACCGTTCGGGCATGTGAGGGGCGTTGTTTGATATCCTGAGAGCCCGTGGACACTTCGACCACACATCGAGCCACGGGAGCCCCTTTGCGCAGCGCATCGCAAACCAAGCATCTGTTCGTCACCGGCGGTGTCGCCTCCAGTCTCGGCAAGGGGCTCACGGCCTCCAGCCTCGGTCGCCTGCTCAAGGCACGCGGTCTCCGGGTCACCATGCAGAAGCTCGACCCCTACCTCAACGTGGACCCCGGGACGATGAACCCGTTCCAGCACGGCGAGGTGTTCGTCACCGACGACGGCGCGGAGACCGACCTCGACGTCGGCCACTACGAGCGTTTCCTCGACACCGACCTGCACGGCTCGGCCAACGTCACCACCGGCCAGGTCTACTCCAACGTCATCGCCAAGGAGCGGCGGGGCGAATACCTCGGCGACACCGTCCAGGTCATCCCGCACATCACCAACGAGATCAAGGACCGCATCCGGGGCATGGCCGGTCCCGAGGTCGACGTGGTCATCACCGAGGTCGGCGGCACCGTCGGCGACATCGAGTCGCTGCCGTTCCTGGAGGCCGTCCGGCAGATCCGGCACGAGGTGGGCCGCGACAACGTCTTCTGCCTGCACGTCTCGCTGCTGCCCTACATCGGGCCGTCCGGCGAGCTCAAGACCAAGCCCACCCAGCACAGCGTGGCCGCGCTGCGCAGCATCGGCATCCAGCCCGACGCCATCGTGCTGCGCTCCGACCGGTCCGTGCAGACGGCGATCAAGCGCAAGATCAGCCTGATGTGCGACGTCGACGAGGACGCCGTGGTCTCCGCCGTCGACGCCGCCTCCATCTACGACATCCCGAAGGTGCTCCACTCCGAAGGACTCGACGCCTACGTCGTGCGCCGGCTCGGCCTGCCCTTCCGCGACGTCGACTGGAAGGAGTGGGAGGAGCTGCTGCGCCGGGTGCACCGGCCGGCGAAGGAGGTCACGATCGCGCTGGTCGGCAAGTACATCGACCTGCCCGACGCCTACCTGTCGGTCACCGAGGCGCTGCGCGCGGGCGGCTTCGCCAACGACGCCCGGGTCAACATCCGCTGGGTCAAGAGCGACGACTGCGAGACGCCCGAGGGCGCCGAGCGCGAGCTCGACGGCGTGGACGGCGTGCTCATCCCCGGCGGGTTCGGCGTACGCGGCATCGAGGGCAAGATCGGCGCGATCCGGCACGCCAGGGAGCAGAAGATCCCGCTGCTCGGCATCTGCCTCGGCATGCAGGGCATGGTCATCGAGGCCGCCCGCAACATGGCCGGCATCACCGACGCCAACTCCACCGAGTTCGACCCCGACACCAAGCACCCGGTCATCTCCACCATGGCCGACCAGGAGGACGTCGTCGCCGGCGAGCGCGACATGGGCGGCACCATGCGCCTCGGCAGCTACACCGCCAAGCTCGCCGAAGGCTCGCTCGCCCGCCGGCTCTACGGCGGCAAGGCCAAGGCCGACGAGCGCCACCGCCACAGGTACGAGGTCAACAACGCCTACCGCGAGCAGCTTGAGCGGGTCGGCCTGGTCTTCTCCGGCCTGTCGCCCGACGGCCGCCTGGTCGAGTACACCGAGCTGCCGGTGGAGACGCACCCGTTCTTCGTCGGCACGCAGGCGCACCCCGAGTTCCGTTCCCGCCCGACCCGCGCCAACCCGATGTTCAAGGGCCTTATCGGCGCGGCGCTCGACTACGCCGAGGGCCGGGTGGGCGCTAGGGTCGCCCCGTGAGCCCAACCGTGATCAGCGACACGCCCGAGTCGTGGGACGTCGTCGAGAGCAAGGAACGTTTCTCCGGTTACGTCATCCGGGTGGTCACCGACACCGTCAGGATGCCCCGCGACGAGGTCGCCGACCGCGACTACGTGGTGCATCCCGGCTCCGTCGCGGTGCTCGCCCTCGACGACCTCGACCGTGTCCTCATGATCAGGCAGTACCGCCATCCGACCCGGCGGCTCATGTGGGAGCTGCCGGCCGGGATCCGCGACGTGGCGGGCGAATCGCTGGTCGACGGGGCGGCCCGCGAGCTGGCCGAGGAGGCCGGCTACCGGGCGGCCACCTGGCACACCCTCGTCGACCTGCGCACCTCGCCCGGCATGAGCGACGAGCGCATCCGCGTCTTCCTCGCCCGCGACCTCACCAAGATCCCCGACGAGGAGAACGGCTTCGTGCACCGGCACGAGGAGGTCGACATGCCGGTCGAATGGGTCCCCCTGCCCGACGCGGTCGAGAAGGCGCTCATGGGTATGATCCACAATTCCCCGGCCGTGGCCGGTATCCTCGCCGCATATGCGGCTTCGGTCGAGGGTTTCGCGACGTTGCGCCCGGCCGACGCCCCGGAGGCGTGACGTATCGGGAAGGACCGGCTCGTGGAGGCAGTGCTCTCCAGCTACCTCGCCCATCTGGCGGTGGAGCGGGGCCTGGCCGCCAACACGCTTGCGTCCTACCGCCGTGACCTGCGCCGCTACATGGAGCACCTGCAGGCGCGCGGCCGTGCCGAGCTCGGCGAGGTGGGGGAGGCCGACGTACAGGCCTTCCTCGCCGCGCTGCGCGAGGGCGACGGCGAGCATCCCGCGCTCGTCGCCAGCTCGGCCGCGCGCGCGGTGTCGGCCGTACGCGGCCTGCACCGCTTCGCCCTGCGCGAAGGCGTCACCGCGCACGACCCCGCCCACCAGGTGCGCCCGCCGCGCCAGCTCCGCCGGCTGCCCAAGGCCATCACGGTGGACGAGGTCGAGCGGCTCATCGCCGCCTCCGGCCCCGACGGCGCGCCCCTGACCCTGCGCAACCGCGCCCTGCTGGAGGTCCTGTACGGCACCGGCGCGCGCATCTCCGAGGCCGTCGGCCTGGCCGTCGACGACCTGGAGGACGACCAGGTGCGCCTGCGCGGCAAGGGCGGACGCACCCGCGTCGTCCCCCTGGGCCGCTACGCCCGCGCCGCGCTCGACGCCTACCTCGTCCGCGCCCGGCCCGGCCTGCTCGCGCACGGGCGCGGCACGCCCGGCATCTTCCTCAACGCCCGCGGCGGACGCCTGACCAGGCAGGGCGCCTGGGAGGTGCTCCAGGCCGCCGCCGAACGAGCCGGACTCGACGGGATAAGCCCCCACGTCCTACGGCACTCCTTCGCCACCCATCTCCTCGACGGCGGCGCCGACGTCAGAGTGGTCCAGGAACTGCTCGGCCACGCCTCGGTCACGACCACGCAGGTCTACACCCTGGTCACCGTCGACAAGCTCCGAGAGGTCTACGCGGCGGCGCACCCGCGCGCCCGGCAGTGATCTATAGTCTTTTGGGACGTGCGGCGGCGACGGCGTGCCGCCTTGCCGCCTTAAGTGGTGACGCCATAGTGTCCGTCCGGACGGTCCGGTTCGGGACCGTCAGGGAGGTTCGAGCTGGTGACTGTGACGACCAAGGGTTCGACCCCGGGGACCCCCGACAACCCCTGGGGCGACACGAAGACCAACGCGCCTTCCAACGGCGTCAACCTGGGGCCCACGCAGCGGCCACGGCCGGTGTTCCCCGAGCCGGTGCCACCCGCCGTGCACGGCCCGGCGCGCGTCGTCGCGATGGTCAACCAGAAGGGCGGGGTCGGCAAGACCACGACCACCATCAACCTGGGCGCCGCCCTCGTCGAATACGGCCTCAAGGTGCTGCTGGTCGACTTCGACCCCCAGGGCGCGCTCTCCGTCGGACTGGGCATCAACCCGCTCCAGCTCGACCTGACCGTCTACAACCTCCTCATGGAGCGCGGCGTCACCGCCGAGGAGGTGCTGCTGCAGACCGGCGTCGAGGGCCTCGACCTGCTGCCCAGCAACATCGACCTGTCCGCCGCCGAGGTCCAGCTCGTCACCGAGGTGGCTCGCGAGCAGGTGCTCGGCCGCGTCATCAAGCCGCTGCTGCCGCACTACGACGTCTGCCTCATCGACTGCCAGCCGTCGCTCGGCCTGCTCACCATCAACGCGCTGACCTGCGCCCACGGCGTCATGGTGCCGCTGGAGTGCGAGTTCTTCGCCCTGCGCGGCGTCGCGCTGCTCATGGACACCATCTCCAAGGTCCAGGAGCGCCTCAACGAGGACCTCGAGATCGAGGGCCTGCTCGCCACCATGTACGACGCCCGCACCCTGCACGGCCGCGAGGTGCTGGCCCGCGTGGTCGAGGCGTTCGGCGACAAGGTGTTCCACACGGTCATCAACCGCACCGTGCGCTTCCCCGACGCGACCGTGGCCGGCGAGCCGATCACCACGTTCGACCCCTCCTCGCTGGGCGCCAACGCCTATCGCGAGCTGGCCCGCGAAGTGCTCTCGCGCTGGCCGGCACCTGCCACAATGTCCAGGTGACCACCGCCGAGCAGAGCGACCCCCAGGGCTTCCAGGTCCACCTGGACGTCTTCGAAGGGCCCTTCGATCTGCTCCTCGGCCTCATCGCCAAGCACAAGCTGGACATCACCGAGGTCTCGCTCTCCAAGGTCACCGACGAGTTCATCGCCTACATCCGCTCCCGGGGCCCCGAGTGGGACCTCGACCAGACCAGCCACTTCCTGCTGGTCGCGGCCACGCTGCTCGACCTCAAAGCGGCCCGGCTGCTGCCCTCCGGGGAGGTCGAGGACGAGGAGGACCTGGCGCTGCTGGAGGCCAGGGACCTGCTGTTCGCGCGGTTGCTGCAGTACAAGGCGTACAAAGAGGTGGCGAAGGTCTTCTCCGGGCTCATGGCGGAGCAGGCGCTGCGCTTCCCACGCACCGTGCAGATGGAGCCCCAGTTCGCGAACCTGCTGCCCGAGCTGGTGCTCGGCATCGGGCCCGAGCAGCTCGCCAGGATCGCGGCGCGGGCCTTCACGCCCAAGGCGCCGCCCACCGTCGGCCTCGGGCACATCTACGAGCCGCTGGCCAGCGTCAAGGAGCAGGCCGCGATCCTCGTCTCCCACCTGCGGCGGCTGCGCCGGGCCACCTTCCGCGCGCTCGTCGCCGACTGCGCGGGGACCTTCGAGGTCATCGCGCGGTTCCTGGCCGTGCTGGAGCTGTTCCGGGAGGCGGCGGTGACCTTCGAGCAGGTCGAGCCGCTGGGCGACCTGCACGTCACCTGGACCGGGGCTGATGAGGGAGATGTGGCGGTGGGGGACGACTACGAGGAATCCGCGGAGAAGCCACGCAATGACTGACAGCCCCAACCCGCCCGACCCCCGCCAACCTTTGCCCGCCTGGATGACCCTCCCCGGCTCCCTGGCGCACCAGGCGGACCCTCCTACCGACGAACCTCAGCCCGCTGAGGCCCCCGAGCTTGCCCACGAACCTCAGCCTGCTGAGGACGCCGGGCCTGTAGCTGAAGCTGAGCCCGCTGAGGTGTCCGTTCCCGAGCCGGATCCCCATGCCGTTCCGGCATCGGCAGCGCAAGGGACGCTGGGCGGCGCCGTGCTGCCCATGACCGGAGAAGCGCAAGCGCCCCCGCAGCCGGAGCCGTTCCTTCCTCCTCCGGTGTCTTCCTCCCTTTCTGGAGGCGTGGCCGCGCCTGGCGCGGAGGATTTCGGCGCCGGTGACCAGGCGGAAGAGCGGAAGCGGGCGGAAGGGCCGACGTTGCGGGCGGCTCTGGAGGCTATCCTGCTGGTGGTCGATGAGCCCGTCGCCGAGGTGACCCTGGCGCAGGTGCTGGAGCGGCCCACCCACGAGGTGGCCGCCGCGCTGCGCGGGCTCGCGGCGGAATACACCGCCTCCGGGCGGGGTTTCGATCTGAGAGAGGTCGCGGGCGGCTGGCGGTTCTACACGCGCGCCGACTGCGCCACGCTGGTCGAGCGGTTCGTCCGCGACGGCCAGCAGTCGCGGCTGACCCAGGCCGCGCTGGAAACCCTCGCGGTCGTGGCCTACCGGCAACCGGTGAGCCGCGCCCGTGTCGCCGCCGTACGCGGCGTCAACAGCGACGGCGTCATGCGGACGCTCGTCGCCAGGGGGCTGGTCGAAGAGGCCGGCACCGACCCGGAGAGCCAGGCAGTGCTCTACCGGACAAGCTCATACTTCCTTGAACGTCTGGGACTGCGGGACCTGAGCGAGCTCCCCGAGCTCGCGCCCTTCCTCCCCGACGACGTGGAGAACCTCGAGGAGACAACAAAGTGATCAACAGGCGAAGCACCCCGTCCGGTGATGGACGCGGTCGTGGACGCACCGGCGGCTCGGACCGTAGTGCCGGCCGTGGCGGGCGTCCCGCCTTCCGCACGGAGCGCGACGACCGCGGATACGGCGGCCGGCCCTCCGGCGACCGTGACCGCTCGTACGGTCGTGACCGCTCCTCCGGCGGTGACCGTGACAACCGCGACTCCGTGAGCGACAGCCGCCCTTCGCGCGACTCCCTCCGCGCCGACCGCGGGGGTTCCCGCGCCCGGTACGGCGGACGTGACGGCGCGAGCGAGGGCCGCTACCCCCGAGACGACCGAAACCCCCGAGACGACCGAAACCGCCGGGATGACCGTTACGCCGGTGGCGACCGCGGCGGCGACCGGGACCGTGGCTCCTGGTCGCGAGGCGACCGCGACGACCGGCCCGCCCGCGGCGACCGGGACGGCGGATACTCCCGTGACGACCGTTCCGACAGGTACGGGCGAAGCGCCCGCGCCGAGCGCCCACGCGGCGAAGGCTTCGGCGGCCCCCGCGGCGATCGTGACCGCGGCTGGGACCGCGACCGGAGCGGCGGCAGGTCCGGCGACCGGACCGGCGACCGGACCGGTGACCGGGGCGGCAGCCGGAGCTGGGACCGCGACCGCGACGGGAACCGTGGCGGCTACCGCGCCGACCGCCCCGAGCGCCGCACCGACCGCTTCGGGGACCGTCCCGAGCGCTCCTTCGACCGTCCCGAGCGCCGCACCGACCGCTTCGGGGACCGTCCCGAGCGTCGCAATGACCGGTTCGGGGACCGTCCCGAGCGCAGTTCCGACCGGTTCGGTGGCCGTTCCGAGGGGCGTTCCGGCGGGTTCGGTGGCCGTTCCGAGGGGCGTTCCGGCGGGTTCGGTGGCCGTTCCGAGGGGCGTTCCGGCGGGTTCGGCGGGCGTTCTGAGGGGCGTTCCGACCGGGGTGGTTACCGTTCTGAGCGTGGTGAGCGCCGGGATGACCGCGGCGGGTTCCGGTCCGACCGGAGCGGGGGCCGCTCCGAGCAGGGCGGGCCTCGCGAGGCGGGTTCGACCCGTTCCCGCTACGGCCGCGACGCCGACGCCCCCCGGGGCGTCGCACGGGCGACCGCCCGTGGCGGCAGGCGTGACGACGTCCAGACCATCGGCAGGGCAGGCAGGACCGGCGGGCCGGGGGGTGGCGCGTCCGGTGACCGCAAGGGACCCGGCAGCCCCCAGGAGGCCCGGATCAAGGCGGCCCGCCAGCCCATCCGCGACCGCGACCTGTTCCCCGAGGGCTACACCGACGAGCGCGACACCACCGAGGTGCCGGACGGCGTCCGGCTGCAGAAGGTGCTCGCGCAGGCGGGCGTGGCCAGCCGCAGGGCGTGCGAGGAGATGATCGGCGAGGGCCGCGTCACGGTGAACGGCCAGGTCGTACGCCGCTTCGGCGCCAAGGTCGACCCCGCCAAGCAGGTCATCCACGTGGACGGCAAGCGCATCCCGACGGCCCCCGACCTGGTCTACTACGCGCTCAACAAGCCCATCGGCGTCGTGTCCACCATGGAGGACCCGCAGGGCCGCCCGTGCCTGGCCGACTACGTCCAGGAGCTGGCGCCGCGGCTGTTCCACGTGGGCCGGCTCGACACCGAGACCGAGGGCCTGCTGCTGCTCACCAACGACGGCGAGCTGGCCAACCGGCTCACCCACCCCAGCTACGGCGTGCAGAAGAAGTACTGGGCGAAGGTGCCGGGCCCGATCCCGAGGGACCTCGGTCGCAGGCTCAAGCAGGGCATCGAGCTGGAGGACGGCCTCGCCCGGGCCGACAGCTTCGCCATCGTGCAGGAGCACGCCCAGCAGGCGCTGGTCGAGATCGTCCTGCACGAGGGACGCAAGCACGTCGTCAGGCGGATGCTGGAGGAGGCCGGGCACCGGGTCATCGACCTGGCCAGGATCGAGTTCGGCCCGGTGAAGCTGGGCCGTACCAAGCCCGGCACCATCCGCGCGCTGAGCCTGAAGGAAGTCGGCGAGCTGTACGCGGCCGTGAAGCTGTAATCTGTCCGAACGCAGGAGCCCGTGCGTGCTTTGTCCCGCACGGGCTCTCCCGCTTGTCAGAAGGGGACGAACGACATGGTGCGGGCGGTCCGCGGGGCGATCCAGGTGGACGCCGACGATCGTGACTCGATCATCGAGGGTACGACCGAGCTGGTCAGCACGCTCATGGAGCGCAACCGGCTGACCACGGACGACGTGATCAGCGTGCTGTTCACGGCCACGCCCGACCTGACGGCGGAGTTCCCCGCGCTCGCGGCGCGCAAGCTGGGCTTCCACGAGGTGCCGCTGATCTGCTGCACCGAGATCGGCGTGCCGGGGGCGCTGCCCCGCATCGTACGCCTCATGGCCCACATCGAGACCGACCGCCCCCGTTCGGAGATCCACCACGTCTATCTGCGGGGTGCCGTGGCTCTCCGCCAGGACATCGCCCAATAAGCCCCGACGTAAGCCCCGGCCAGGGGCGGCCCGACACACCAGGACATCCAGATGGAACTACGCACCGTGCTCGTCGTCGGCACCGGTCTCATCGGCACCAGCACCGCGCTGGCGCTGCGCAGGCACGGCGTGCGGGTCCTGCTCGCCGACCGTGACGCGGGCGCCGTACGGCTGGCGCGCGAGCTCGGCGCGGGCGAGGAGTGGACGCCGGAGGCCCCGCCCGAGGAGGGCGTGGACCTGGCGGTGATCGCGGTGCCCCCGGCGTTCGTGGCGAGCGAGTTGCTGGAGCTGCAGCGGCACGACGCCGCGCGCTGCTACACCGACGTGGCCAGCGTCAAGGCCGAGCCCATTCACCGGGCCCGGCAGCTCGGTTGTGACCTGGCGTCCTACGTCGCCTCGCACCCGCTCGCGGGGCGGGAGCGGAGCGGCCCGGGCGCCGCCCGCGAGGACCTGTTCCTGGGCCGTCCGTGGGCGCTGTGCCCCACCGAGGAGGCCGGTCCCGAGGCGAGGGCCGCCGTGCTCCGGCTGGTCGAGCTGTGCGGGGCCAACCCGGTCGAGGTCGACGCGGCCGAGCACGACCGCGCGGTGGCCGTCGTCTCCCACGCGCCGCACGTCACCGCCTCGGCCGTGGCCGCGCGCCTCGCGGACACCACGGACGTCGCGCTCGGCCTGGCCGGTCAGGGCGTCAGGGACGTCACCAGGATCGCCGGCAGCGACCCCGGCCTGTGGCTCGGCATCCTGTCCGGCAACGCGGCCCCCGTCGCCGAGGTGCTGGAGGCGGTCGCGCGGGACCTCAACGAGGCCGCCGGCGCGCTGCGGGCCCTGGCCGGCGGCGACGGCGCCGCCATGCAGGACATCACCCAGCTGCTCAAGCGGGGTGTCGTCGGGCACGACCGCATCCCGGGCAAGCACGGTGGGCCCGCCTCGGCGTACGCGGTGGTCCAGGTGGTCATCGGCGACCGTCCCGGCCAGCTCGCCCGGCTGTTCCAGGTGTGCGACGAGGTGGGGGTCAACGTCGAGGACGTCCGGCTGGAGCACGCGCCCGGGCTGCCGCTGGGCATCGCCGAGTTGTCCGTGCAGCCCGACGCCGCGGTCTCGCTCGTCGAGGCGCTGCGCGACCGGGGCTGGCAGCTCCCCTGACCCACTGCTCGCTGGGGCCCCGGTGGGGTGCGCGACGGGTGTCGGCGGCCCGCCGCGCACGCTGATCACCGCGCGGTCACTTCTTGGTGACCGCCTGGCTGACGGCGTTGGGGCCGTCGTACTCGCGGTCCGGCATGTTCTCCAGAGCCTTGACGATGTCATCGTCCGCGCCGTGGTCACGGGCGGCCCTGACCAGGTCGTCCTTGCTGGCGGGGTAGTCCACGCCGCTCAGGTGCTTTTGGAGCTGGATCGGGTTCGGTGCTGTACTCATGTCGGCCTGCTGCCCGTCGTACGCGGGAGGTAACAGCGGGTGCCCCGAAGTCAGTCTCCGGCGCGTTCCAGGAGGCGGCGGTCGCGTTCGACGGCCGGAGGGAGCGCGCGGCGGGCGGCCAGGGCCCGTGGCAGCCGGGGCACGGCCGTACGCAGCCCTTCCCAGCCCGTCGGTCCCCGGCGCAGCGCGGCGAGGAGCCGCCGGGCCACCACCGGCCACGGACGGCGCAGCACCGCCGTGAGCACGGAGTTGCGCGCGGCCAGCACCTGCCGTGCCCGGAGGTCCCTGGACGGTGACGGGTGGTGGTGGGCCACGACGTCGTCCACGTACGCCAGGCCCCATCCCCGCGCCGCCAGGTCCACCGCCAGCCGCTCCTCCTCGCCGAAGAAGAAGATCACGTCGTCGAACCCGCCCGCCTCCAGGAACGCCTCCCGCCGCACCACGGCGCCGCACGCCAGGAACCCCAGCACGCTCGGCCCCGGCAGGTCCGGCTCGGTGCCGAGCGGCGAGTGCGCCATCAGCTCCGACACCGGGTCCAGCCGCTCCTCGGGGCCTACGAGCACGCGCGCCCCCAGGACGGCCAGCCGGGGGTGGGCGTCCAGCACGTCGGCCGCCCGTCCCAGCGCTCCCGGCGCCCACCAGGAGTCGTCGTCGGCGAAGGCCACGTAGGGCGTCTCCGCGAGGCGCACGCCGACGTTGCGGGCGGGCGCTCCCAGGTTCTCGCCCGCCTCGACCACCTGTACGTCGGGGAAGTGTTTGCGGACGAAGCCCGCCGTCCCGTCGGTCGAGCCGTTGTCGACGAGGATCACCGGACGCGGGTGCCGGGGGAGCGAGCGGGCCAGCGCTCGCAGCCTGTCCTTGCTGGCCACCACGACCGTGACCCGGGGTTCACTCACATCAGAGCACTTACCTCCCGAAACACCATTAGTCCCGAAATAGAGGGTTGTGAAGCGGGGGAGGAGGGCGTACAAAGGACGGTAACAACGTTACCGAGAAGAAACGGCGTTACCGAGTATGGCGACCGCGTACCAGCAGGCACAGCGAGAAGGGCAGGACGTCGTACGGACGGCGATCCTCGACACCGCCACGCACTTGCTCGTCACCGAAGGGCCGGGCGCGCTCACTGTCCGGCGCATCGCGGGCGAGGCCGGCTGCTCCACGAAGGTCATCTACACGCTGTTCGGCGGCAAGGACGGGCTGGTCGAGGCCCTGTGGCTGGAGGGGTTCGCCCGCTTCGAGCGCCGCCTGCGCGCCGCGCCGAAGAGCGCGCGAGGAGAGCGGCCGCCGCACGTCACGCCCGAGGGCGAGCACGGGGAGCGGCGGCTCCTTGCCGGTTCCCTGGCCGACCCTCTCGCCGGCCCGCCGGCCGAGCCGTCCACGCCGGACGGAGCGCGGTTCGGGTACGGCACTCGCGCCGGCTCCCTGACCGATCCGCCGGCCGACCCCTTGGCCGAACTGCGGGCCGGGCTCGACGCCTATCGGGACTACGCGCTCGCCGAGCCCGACTACTACCGGGTCATGTTCCAGGGCGCGGTGCCCGGGTTCAACCCGGGGCCCGAGGCCGTGGAGGCCGCGGGGCGCTCGTTCGACCTGCTCGTCCACGCCGTACGAGCGTGCCTGGAGCAGGGCCTGCTGCGCGGCGGCACCGCCAGGGAGATCGCCGACCTGCTCTGGATGGCCGTCCACGGAGCCGTCAGCCTGGAGATCACCGGCTTCTTCGCGCCGCCCGAGTCCGCCCGGCGCTACCGCGCCCTGTACGCCGCCGTGCTCGCCCCCTTCCTGCTGCCGCCCGACCTGCCCGACGACGATCCGGCCGGTGTGCCGGGCGGCGAAGTTCGCGAACTGTCGTACGAGGAGTCCGTAGAGAGGACCGCGTCATGACCACCACCCCGTTCAGGGACGGCTTCGCGCCCGTGACCGAGGAGATCACCGCCTTCGACCTGGAGGTGACCGGCCGCATCCCGGCCGTGTTCAACGGCCGTTTCCTGCGCAACGGCCCCAACCCGCTCAGCCTCGACGACCCGCACGCCTCCCACCTGTTCCTCGGCGAGGGCATGGTGCACGGGGTGCGGCTGCGCGACGGCCGCGCCGAGTGGTACCGCAACCGGTGGGTACGCAGCGCGGAGGTCGCCCGCAGGCTGGGCGAGCCGGTCCGGCCGGGACCGGTGCACGGGGGCATGGACTTCGCGCCCAACACGCACGTCATCGGGCTGGCCGGGCGCACGTTCGCGACCGTGGAGGCGGGCGCGCTGCCGTACGAGCTGAGCTACGAGCTGGAGACCATCGGCAGCTGCGACTTCGGCGGCGGCCTGCCGGGCGGGTTCGCCGCCCACACCCACGCCGACCCGGTCACCGGCGAGCTGCACGCGATGGCGTACTTCTTCGGCTGGGACCACCACCAGCACCTCGTCCTCGGCCCCGACGGCACGGTGCGGCAGGTGCGCGACATCCCGATCGCCGACGCGCCGATGCTGCACGACTTCGCGCTCACCGAGCGCTACGTCGTCCTCTACGACCTGCCGGTCACCTTCAGCATGGAGCACGCCCAGAAGGGCGCGCCGCTGCCGTACGCCTGGAACGAGGCCCACGGCGCCCGGCTCGGCCTGCTGCCCCGCGCCGGCGGCGAGACGCGCTGGTTCGACGTGGAGCCGTGCTGGGTCTTCCACACCGTCAACGCCTACGACGACGGCGACGAGGTGGTGGTGGACGTGATCCGCTATCCCAAGAGGTTCGTGGACGCCCGGCTCGACGCCGGCGGCGCGCCCACGCTCGACCGCTGGCGCATCGACACGGTCTCCGGGAAGGTCTCCCAGACCCGGCTGGACGACCGCTCCCAGGAGTTCCCGCGCATCGACGAGCGGCGCACCGGCCTGCCCCACCGCTACGGCTACACCGCCGCCGCCCGCGAGCTGAACGACATCGTCAGCCCGCACGACACGGAGCTGGAGGACCTGCCCGACGAGGCGTTCGACAACACGCTCATCAAGCACGACCTGGTCCGCGGCACGCAGGAGGCGCGGCAGTTCGGGCGGGGCGCGTACGTCGGCGAGCCGGTCTTCGTCCCCGAGGGCGAGGCCGAGGACGACGGTTACGTGATGACGCTGGTCAACAACCCGGACAGGGGAGCGGCCGACCTCGTGATCGTCTCGGCCCGCGACTTCACCGGCGAGCCGGTCGCCACCGTGCACCTTCCCGCCCGCGTCCCGCTCGGCTTCCATGGGAGCTGGATCGCCGACTGAGCCGGACGCGGTAGCCTCTTCAGGTCGAGACACACGTGAAGAGGGAGAGGCCGTGACCGGTCTGGTCGTCGCCATGGACGGACCTTCGGGGTCGGGCAAGTCGAGCGTGTCGCGCGGGGTCGCCCGCGCGCTGGGCCTGCGCTACCTCGACACCGGGGCCATGTACCGCGCGATGACCTGGTGGATGCTCCGGGAGGGCGTCGACCTCGCCGATCCGGCCGCGATCGCGGCCCGCAGCGGCGAGCCGGTCATCGTCGCCGCCACCGACCCCGACGCGCCCGCCATCCACGTCGACGGCGTCGACGTCGGCGGGCCGATCAGGGAGGCCGAGGTGACCGGCGCGGTCTCCGCCGTGGCCGCCGTCCCCGAGGTGCGGGCGCGGCTGGTCGCACTCCAGCGTGAGGTCGTCGGCGCCGGCGGCATCGTCGTCGAGGGCCGCGACATCGGCTCCGTCGTCTGCCCCGACGCCCCCGTCAAGATCTACCTGACGGCGAGCGCGGAGGCGCGTGCCCGCAGGCGTTCCGCCGAGCTGGCGGGCACCACGGTCGAGGCGCAGCAGGAGGCGTTGGCCAGGCGTGACACCCTGGACTCGACGAGGAAGACCGACCCACTCTCGATGGCGGATGGCGCCATCGAGCTCGACACCACCGCGTTCAGCCTCGACGAGGTGATCGCGGAGGTGCTGAGGCTGGTCAAGGAGCGCGTCTGATGACCATGTCAGGCGCGGTACTCACACAAAGGACGAAATATCGTGTCAACGGGGGACTGGGTCGAGGCAGAGCTCGACGACCTTGAGATCACCGAGCACGGCGACAGCACGCCGCTGCCCGTCGTCGCCATCGTAGGACGCCCGAACGTCGGCAAGTCCACGCTGGTCAACCGCATCATCGGCCGCCGCGAGGCGGTCGTCGAGGACGTGCCGGGCGTCACCCGCGACCGCGTCACCTACGAGGCCAACTGGCGTGGCCGCCGCTTCACCGTCGTCGACACCGGCGGCTGGGACCCCGACGCGACCGGCATGGGCCTGCGCATCGCCGAGCAGGCACAGGTCGCCGTCGAGCTGGCCGACGTGATCGTGTTCGTGGTGGACGCCACCGTCGGCGCGACCGACGCCGACGAGATCGTGGGCGCCGTGCTGCGCCAGTCCGGCAAGCCGGTCGTGCTGGCCGCCAACAAGGTCGACAACCAGCAGCTCGAACTCGAGGCCGCCGCGCTGTGGGCGCTCGGCCTCGGCGAGCCCTACCCCGTCTCGGCCCTGCACGGCCGCTCCAGCGGCGACCTGCTCGACGTGGTGCTCGACGCGCTGCCCGACACGCCGCGCGTCACCTTCGAGACCGAGCGCGGCCCGGCCAGGATCGCGCTGCTCGGCAAGCCCAACGTCGGCAAGTCCTCGCTGCTCAACAAGCTCGCCGACGAGGAGCGGGTGCTGGTCGACCCGATGGCGGGCACCACCCGCGACCCGGTGGACGAGCTGGTCGAGCTGGGCGGGCGCACCTGGCGCTTCATCGACACCGCCGGCATCCGCAGGCGCGACCGCGAGCTGCAGGGCGCCGACTTCTACGCCGCCATGCGCACCCGCGCCGCCCTGGAGCGCTCGGAGGTGGCGATCGTGCTGGTCGACGCCAGCCAGCCGCTCACCGAGCAGGACCTGCGCATCATCGGCCTGGTCATCGAGTCGGGCCGGGCCATGGTGGTCGCCTTCAACAAGTGGGACCTCGTCGACGAGGACCGCCGCTACTACCTGGAGAAGGAGATCGACCGGCAGCTCGTCCGCACCCCGTGGGCGCTGCGGGTCAACATCTCCGCCAAGACCGGGCGGCACGTCGACCGGCTCGTCCCTGCGCTGGAGAAGGCGCTCGACTCGTGGTCCACGCGGGTGCCGACGGCGCGGCTCAACGCGTTCCTGACCGAGCTGGTGCAGCAGACGCCGCCGCCGGTGCGGGGCGGCAAGCAGCCGAAGATCCTCTTCGCCACGCAGGCGTCGACCGAGCCGCCGAAGTTCGTGCTGTTCACCTCCGGCTGGCTGGAGGACACCTACCGGCGCTTCATCGAGCGGCGCATCCGCGAGGAGTTCGGGTTCGCGGGCTCGCCGATCGAGGTCACCATGAAGATCAGGGAAAAGCGTTCCAAGAAGGACAAGTGATCGACGCGGGCGCTTCCGGAGACCGGGAGCGCCCGCTCGCCGCTCGCCTGGAGTCCGGGAGCGCCCCCGCTTTGCCCGCGAGCCACGCGCGGCCGTAAAGTGATCGGCAACGCGTTGAGGGAGCCGAGTAGCCGCGGTCCCGCTCGGGTGCAGAGAGCCGCCGGAAGCTGAGAAGGCGGCCCCGGGCCCCGCGGCGAAGACACTCCTGAGTGCGGGGAGGAAATGCCCCGCCGGCCTGACCCCCGTCATCGGGTCCTCTTCGAGGCCGCGCCGCTCCGGCGGGGCGGCGAAAGTGCGGTGGCACCGGGAGTTCCCTTCTCCCCCGCACTCCCAAGGGATCACGCACATTCCGTAAAAGGAGCTGTGATGATCTCTCGTATCCTGTCCGCTGAGCTCGCCGAGCACACCGGACGACGAGTGACGATCGCCGGCTGGGTCCATCGCCGCCGGCACCTGAAATCCGTGTCCTTCCTCGTGGTACGCGACCGCACCGGCCTGGCCCAGGTGGTCACCGGGAGCGGCCTGCCGGGGGAGGAGAGCGTGGTCCGGGTCACCGGCACCGTGACCGCCCGGCCGCAGGCGCCCGGCGGCGTCGAGTTGACCGAGCCGGAGATCGAGGTGCTGGCCGAGCCGGGCGCGCCGCCCCCGTTCGACCTCTACCGGCCGGTGGTGCCCGCCGCGCTGCCGACCGTGCTCGACCACGCGCCGGTCGCGCTGCGCCATCCCCGGCTGCGGGCGCCGCTGGAGATCTCGGCCGCGAGCGTGGCCGGGTTCCGCGAGACGCTCGACCGGCTCGGCTTCACCGAGATCCACACCCCGAAGATCGTCGCCTCGGCCACCGAGTCCGGCGCGAACGTCTTCGGCATCGACTACTTCGGGCGGCCCGCCTACCTGGCCCAGTCGCCGCAGTTCTACAAGCAGGCGATGGTGGGGGTGTTCGAGCGGGTCTACGAGGTGGGGCCGGTCTTCCGCGCCGAGCCGCACGACACCGCGCGGCACCTGGCCCAGTACACCAGCCTGGACGCCGAGCTGGGCTTCGTCGCCGACCACCGGGACGTCATGGCCGTGCTCCGCGAGGCCGTCGCGGGCATGCTGGCGTCGGTGCGCCGCCGCGCCGCGCCGGCCGTCGAACTGCTCGGCCTGACACTGCCGGACGTGCCCGCCGAGATCCCGGCCGTGCACTTCACCGAGGCGCAGCGGCTCACCTCCTCAGGCGAGCCGGACCTGGACCCGGCGCAGGAGCGGTGGCTGTCGGAGTGGGCGCTGCGGGAGCACGGGTCGGAGTTCCTGTTCGTCACCGGCTACCCCATGGCCAAACGGCCGTTCTACACCCACCCCGACCCCGCCAGGCCCGCCTACTCCAACGGCTTCGACCTGCTGTTCCGCGGGCTGGAGCTGGTGACGGGCGGGCAGCGGCTGCACCGGTACGAGGACTACACGGCGGCGCTGGCCGCCCGCGGGGAGCCGGTGGAGCCGTACGAGGGGTATCTGCAGGCGTTCAGGTACGGCATGCCGCCGCACGGAGGGTTCGCGCTGGGCCTGGAACGCTGGACGGCCCGGCTGACCGGCGCGGCCAACATCCGCGAGACGACCGCCTTCCCCCGCGACCTCCACCGCCTGTCACCCTGACCGGCGGCGCCCCGGCCCCGGTCCCGGTCAGCGGGTCTCCGCCGCCGGGTCCGGGGCCGGGGCGGGCACCCGCGCGGCAAGGGTGCGCGGCATGAGGAAGGCGGCCGCCGCGCCCGCCAGGCAGACGAACGCCGTGACGAGGAACATCTCGGTGTACTCCACGTGCAGCGCCGCCTGCACCTGCGCGGTGTACTCGGCGAGCTGCCGCTGGTAGGTCGCGGCGTCCACGCCGAACGGGAGCGGCGTGTCCAGGTCGGCCGTGAGCGACTGGAACCGGTGGAACCCCCACGCCGACACCGCCGCGATGCCGACCAGCATGCCCATCATCCTGGCCACCACGACCGCCGCCGAGGCCACCCCGTGCTGGTCGGCCCGGCTGGCCCGCAGCACCGCGGACGACACCGGGGCGATCACCACGCCGAGGCCCAGCCCGGCCACCACCAGGTCGGCGTCCACGACCAGGCCCGCCTCGGCCAGCCGCAGCGGCCAGCGGCTCATCAGCCCGTAACCGACGGCGGCGACCGCCATGCCCGCCACCGCGACCACGCGCTCACCCAGCCGGCGGGCGAGAACCCCGCCCAGCAGCGCGCCGACGGTCAGCGCGATCAGGAAGCGGGCCAGGACGAACGCCGCGCCCAGCTCGTCCCGGTCGAGCAGCGTCTGCGCGGTGAACGGCACGAACACCATCGTGACCAGCAGCGCCGCCCCCGCGAGGAAGCTCACGCCCAGCGTCGCCAGCAGCGGCCCCTTGGGAACGCCGGACAGGTCGAGGATGCGTACGGGGGAGCGGATCTCCCACCAGACGAAGACCCCGGCCACCACCGCGCCCGCCGCGATGAGCGGCGCTCCCCAGGGCGGCAGGAACGCCTCGGCCGGGTCGGGGTTGTAGAGCCCGATGACCAGCAGGGCCAGGGCGAGAGCCAGCAGGGCGCCACCCACCGCGTCCACGCGCCGGGCCGCGCCTTCCGCCCCGCCTTCCACTGGGCGGGCGGGACGGCCGGGGACGGTGAAGTGGACCGCCACGGCCGCGAGCGCCGCCAGCGGCACGTTGACCCAGAAGATGGCGTGCCAGCCGCCCAGCTCCACGCCCGCCACCGCGAACGCCGGGATCTGCGCCAGCAGCCCGCCGTAGAGGGGGCCGAGCGCCGAGCCCAGCTCCTGCGCCGCGCCGACCGCGCCGAGCGCGACCGGCCGCTCCCGCTCCTCCCACAGATCGCCGATGAGCGCCATCGTGATCGGCAGCAGCGCCCCGCCGGCGATGCCCTGCACGGTGCGCCCGGCCACCACCATCGTCTCGCCGGCCGCCAGCGCCGTCAGCGCCGACCCGAGCGCGAACACCGCCAGGCAGGCGTGGATCAGCGGCCGCCGCCCGAAACGGTCGGAGAGCTGCCCGAGCAGCGGCATCGCCGCGATGTAGCCGAGCAGGAAACCCGTGACGATCGGCGTGGCCCGCTCCAGATGGTTGAGCGGCACGCCGACGTCCCTGGCGATCTCGATGAGGACGGTCACCACCACGTACGCGTCGAGCGCGGCCAGCAGCACCACCGCGCCCCCCGCGCCGAGCGCGACCCGGCGGGCGACGGCCATCATCCGGCGGGCGGCGTGATCGTGACCGGCGCGTCGTAGTCGCTGAACGACACCGTCACGGTGCCGCCGGGCAACGGCAGGCTCGCCTTGTCGAGCCTGCTGGTGGCCTGGTCGATCCAGACCTTGCCGTTCACGTCCTGGGTCACCCCGGGCACGATGTCCTTGACCACCTGGGCCGGGAACGTCGTCGCCACCCGGTAGGCGCCGCCTTCGACGCCCTCGACCTGCGGGTTCGTCGCCGAGGACAACAACTTCGCGATGCCCTTCGTCGGCTCCAGGATCACCGAAGGGTCGTAGAACTGCGCGAGCTGCTGCCGGGTCATCTTCTGGAAGCCGCCCGTCGGGCCCTTGAAGTGCACCGTGTCGCCGACGAGGGCGAAGGTGACCTCCTGGAGGTTGCCCAGGATGGAGATCGTGAGCGTGCCGTCGGCGTCGCCGCCGGCCGTGAGCCTGCCGTCGGCCTTCTGCAGCGGCACCTCCGGCTTGCCTTCGGTGGCGATGGAGAAGGCGGCCGACTTGACCGTCGTCATGGCCTGGGCGGCCTTCTTCATCAGGTCGGGGCCGGCGGGCAGCTCGGGCTCGCCACCGCCGCCGCCCGACGAGCAGGCCGACACGAGCGCGAGAACCGCCACGATCAGAAGTCTTCTGAACATGAGCGGATCGTAGCGACCGGCGGCGGAGGCCGCGCGCCGTCGCGGATATCGGTTGAGTGTCGGGCCCGTGGCGCGGTCAGCGCAGCTTCTTCAGCTGCTCCACGAGCGGCGCGTACGCCGCCTCGATCGATTCGAGCTGCTCGTCGGTGAGCCGGTCCACGAAGTGCTCGCGCACGCTCGCCACATGGAACGGCGCCACCCGCTGGATGGTCTCCCAGCCCTCGTCCGTCAGCACGGCGAACGTGCCCCGCCGGTCGTCACGGCAGTCCTCCCGCTTGACCAGGCCCTTGGCCTCCATGCGGGAGATCTGGTGCGACAGGCGGCTGCGGGACTGGATGGTGGCGTCGGCCAGGTCGCTCATGCGCATCCGGCGGCCCTGGCTCTCCGACAGGTTGACGAGGATCTCGTAGTCGTTGAGCGACAGGGAGTGCTCCTGCAGCTCGCGGTCGAGCCGGTGCATGAGCAGCTTGTGCAGCGCCAGGTGCGTGCGCCAGGCACGCTGTTCGGCGGATGAAAGCCAGCGAGGGGCGCTCATGATCTCAACATTAGCGTACGTAGAGTGAACGGTATGGGGGAGAGGCCGGCGGAGAAGGGCGGCGAGAGCCTCCGCACCGTGCTCGTGGCCGGCGCGGCGAACCTGGCCATCGCGCTGGCCAAGCTGATCGCCGGCCTGTTCAGCGGCTCGGCGGCCATGCTCTCGGAGGCCGCGCACTCGGCCGCCGACACCGTCACCGAGGTCCTGCTGCTGGTCGCGATCCGCCGCGCGGCCCGGCCGGCGGACCGGCGTCGCCCGTTCGGGTACGGCAAGGCTGGGTTCGTCTGGGCGATGATGGCGGCGGTGGCCACGCTCGTGGGCGGCGCCGGCTTCTCCGTCACGCACGGTGTGCACGTGATCAGCCACGGCGAGAAGCTCGGCGACCTCGTCCCGTCCTACATCGTGCTGGCCGTCTCCTTCGTCATCGAGGCCCTGTCGTTCGCCAAGGCGTACGGGCAACTGCGCGCCGAGGCGGCCCGCTACCGGCTCCATCCGGTGCGGCTGGTGCGGATCACCTCCGACACGGCGCTCAAGGCCGTGGTGTTCGAGGACACGGCCGCGCTGGCCGGGCTGGTGATTGCGGGTGGCGGGCTGCTCGGCTCCCAGCTCTCCGGGTCGGCCCTGTGGGACGGCCTGGCCTCCGTCGCGATCGGCCTGCTCCTGCTGCTGGCCGCGCTCACCCTGATCCGGGCCAACCTGTCGCTGCTCATCGGGCAGGCCGCGCCGCCCGGCATCCAGACCGGTATCCGCGCGGTGCTCCTGGCCCAGCCGGAGGTCGAGGACGTCGTCGAACTGCTCACCATGATGATCGGCCCCGGCGAGGTGCTGGTCGCCGCCAAGATCGACTTCAGGGACGAGGCCACCGCGGCCGGCGTCGAGATCGCCTGCGACGAGGTGGACCGGCGGCTGCGCAGGGACTTCCCCGTCGTCAGGATGGTCTTCCTCGACCCCACCCCGACCCGCCGCGCCGCCGGCTAGCCCAGGTGCGGGATCGGCACGCGTCGGGCCGGGAGGTCCGTGACGACCGCGACCCTGATGTCCGGACCGGCGGTCCACTCCAGCAGGTGGCGGCCGTCCAGGTCGTCGCCGCCGCGGTCGAGCCGGTCCAGCGACAGCTCGCCCCGCTTGATCAGCGCCTCCTTACGGGTCCAGCGCCGCATCAGCTCGTCGTTGCCGGTGACCTCGGCCCGCTCGCGCGGGGTGAGCACGCGCTCGGCCAGTGCCTCGTCCAACGATCCTGGCGGCACGTGCTCGGCGTCCACGCCGACCCTGCCGGGGCCGGCCGCGGCGCACACGTACCCGCGGGTGTGGCTGAGGCTCACGCCCAGTTCGGGGGCCTGCTCCAGGTACGGCCGGCCGTGGCCGGGGCCGTGCACGTCGCAGATCTGCAGCAGCGTCAGCGCGGCCGGGTCGGCGCCGTCGCCGAGCGCGGCCGCCGCGCAGAGCCGGACGAGCAGGTGGGCGGCCACGAACGTCTCACGGTCCGCCTCGAACCGGAACCGCGCGGCACGCTCGCGCTCCACGTCGGTGAGCCAGTGTTCGGGCGCGCGCACCTCGCCGGGGTGGCCGCCCATCGCCAGAGGGCTGATCGTCAGTCCTTCTTCTTGCCGTCGTTCTTGCCGTCGTCGAGGGCGTACTGGTCGTCCGAGGCGGCGCCGAGCACGGTGACGTCGCGGACCTTCCAGACGCCCTTTTCCTTCACAAGAGCGATCTTAAGGTGCGAATCCTTCACCGAGCGGATCGCTTCCGAGGTGTTCACCTGCTGATCGACGACGACGATCGCGTGGGCCGTGGCCTCGTCCACGTCGGCCAGGTAGACCTCGCGGACCGTGGCCTGGGCGACGGCCTTCAGCTTGACGATGACCTGCGCCATCGCGCCGCCGAACGCGGTGTCGTAGGTGGTGAGGAAGTCGCCCGTCGCCTGGGCGCTCAGGGTGGAGCGGGTGGACTGGAGGTCGCGGTAGTCGTAGCTCAGCAGGGACGTGCTGAACGCGCTCGCCGCGCCGGACACCTCCAGGCGCAGCGCCCGTTCGGCCTCCAGCGCGGTGCGGGCCTCGTCGGCGCGGGCCGCGGCGAACCACTGGAGCCCGGCGGTGGCGGCGAGCGCCACCACCAGCATGGCGGCCATCGCGCCCGCCAGCTTGGCGCGGACGATCCGGTGCCGCTTCCCCCGGTCACCGGCGGGCGTCTCTTCGGATTCGGGGGGAGCGGGCGTCGCCTCGGGCTCGGGGGAGGAGGGCTTCTTCTGGGAAGGGGAAGTCTCCTCCGGGGAGGGGGCGAGGTCCTGTTCGGGGGTCATTCGGACTCCTCACGGCGGCGGGCCGCCCGGCCCGCCGCGGTCCAGCCCACGATGCCGCCGCTCGCCACCACGGCGAGGAATATCGCGGCGATCAGCGGGACGATGTTCGTCGGGGTACGGGACGACGGGGCGGCCACCCCGCTGGGGGAGGGCGTCCCGGTGTCGAATTCGCCCTCGTCCGACGGTTCGGGAGACGGTTCGGCAGGGGGATCAGGCGGCGACGTGGTGGCGAGGTCGGGGTCAGGGGCTGGGGAGGGCGGGGCGCCGGTGTGGCGGACGTCGGCGGCCACCGCGCGCTTCGGGCAGGCGCGCACCCGGGGCACGGACGGCGGCCCGAGCGGCCCCGCGTACTCCTCGGCCGGGGTCGGCCCGCCCGGCACGCTGAAGATGAACGTCGCCTTCCCGTACACGGTGCCGCCCTGCCGTTCGCTGATGTCGCCGGCCAGGGTGAGCGCCGTCGGCACGATGGAGAGCAGGTGGTGGGTGTTGCGTTCGGTCGCGGCCGAGAACGCGGGGCGGTGCGGCAGCCCGAGCCCCGTCAGCAGGCAGGAGAACCCCGGCCGTGACCGCTTGACGGCCGCGTCGAGCTGCGCGAACACGCCCGGCCCCTGGTCGAGGAAGGCGTTCAGGTCGGTGCGCGAGGCCCGCAGCGCGGCCGTCACCGCGCTGAGGTCGCCGATCCCGGAGGCGAGCGCGTCCTTCCGCCCGGCCAGGGTGTGGGTGAGCCGGGTGAGCTGCACCGCCAGCTCGTCGAGCGCGTCGGCGTTGTCGGCCAGCGTCCCGGTGAGCGAGTGGGCATCCTCGATGAGGTTGCGGATCGCGGGCGCCCGCCCGTCGAGCGCGACGGCCAGCTCGTGGGTGATGGTCCTGGCGTCGCGGGGCGGCACGGCGTTCAGCAGCTTGCCGACGCCCTCGAACAGCCGCTTGTAGTCGAGCGGCACCGCCGTCCTCGTCAGCGGGATCGTGTCCCCGGCCGCGAGGACCGGCCCGCGCACACCGCTCGCGGGTGGTGACAGCTCCACGTACGGCTCCCCGACCGCCGACTTGCGCCGCACCTCGGCCGTCACGCCCTTCGGCAGCCGTACGTCCCGGTCGAGGTCGAGCCCGACGACGATCCGGCCGGGCGCGAGCCGCACGTCGCCGATCCTGCCGACCCGCACCCCCAGGTACGCCACGTCGAACCCGCGCACCAGCCCGGGGGAGGAGACGAACTCGGCCGACACCCGATACGGCCGCTCGATGACGTCCAGCCGGATGATGGTGCTGAACGCCCAGACCGTCATGACGATCCCGAGCAGCACGAAGAAGCCGAGGTTCAGGTAGATGCGGTTCCTCATCGCGGCGGCTCCAGCAGCAGGCGGAAGTCCCCGCCCCGGTCGGCCGCGGGCGGGTCGGCGGAGGAGGAGGGGCCAGGGGCGGGCAGCAGCAGGCCCTTCAGCCAGAGGTAGGTGAGCATCTGCCCGTTGACCACGATCGGCGGCGCGTCGATGAACTCCTGGAGCTCGTTCACCAGCCTCTTCAGGTCCTCCTTGCCGCGCTGCATGGACGACGAGACGGCCTCCAGCTCGCGCAGCAGCGTACGCAGCCGGGCGGCGTGGCGCGGGTAGACGGTGAGGTTGGCCTCCTCGGCCAGCTTCGTCAGGGCGATCACGGTCGTCTTGATGTGCCGGCGGCCGTGCGCGAGCCGGGAGGTGGCCGCGGCGAGCGTGCCGGGCAGCCGGTCCAGCTCGGCGCTGCCCTCGGCCAGGTCGTCGCCCAGCCGGGCCAGCGCGTCGATGGTGGTGGCGAGGTCGGCGCGGGCGGCGGCGTAGGCGTCGGTGACTTCGGCGGTCTGCCTGATCAGCCGGTTGACCTGGTCGCCCTGCCCGGCGAACGCGGTCGAGGCGGCGTCGAGGATGGCGTTGACGTCCTGCGCGCCGAGCGCCTCGATGAGCGGCCCGGCCCTGGCGGTGACCTGCTCGATGTCCGGTTCGACGGAGGTCTCGGCGATGGTGGCGCCGTCCGCGAGGTACGGTCCCGTGCTCAGGTCCTTGCCCGGCGGCGGGGTGAGCAGAACGTAGTTCTCGCCCAGCACGGACGTCTTCGCCACGGTGGCGGTGCTGCCCTGCGGCACCCGGTGCGCGGCCTGGACCGACATGGTGACCCTGGCCCGGTAGCCCTGGAGCCGGATGCCGGTGACGGTGCCGACCCGTACGTCGGCGATCTGCACGCTGTGCCCGGTGACCAGGCTCTGCACGTCGTCGAAGACGGCGTGCAGGGTCAGCTCGCCGGTCGTGGCGCCCGGCGTCGGCAGCGAGCAGGACGCGGTCATGAGCAGCGCGAGCAGCGCGGCCGGCAGGCGGGCCCTCATCGCCGTCTCCTCTCGAAGGGGCAGTTGCTGAGCCCGCCGGGCAGGCACGGCACCGGTCCCAGCTTCAGCGCGTCGAACAGCGGCTGCAGCCACGCCCTGGTGAGCGCGTTGAGCACGACCCTGATCTTCAGCACGTGGTGTTTCCTGTCCCAGGAGTCCACGAGCACGTCGGCGAAGTCGGCCGCGCCCTTGACCGCCCGCGCGACGGACTCGCTGTTGGCCCGCATCGTCAGGACCAGCTCGGCCAGCGTCCCCGCGGCCTGCGGCAGCCGGGTGGAGTACTGCTCGATGAGCACGTCGCCGCGCCGGACGAAGTCGGCCATCCCGGCGATGAAGCCGCGCAGCCGCCGCCGCTCCTCGGCGAGGATGGCGCTCGCCTCGGAGAAGGAGTCGATGGCGCCGGTCACCTGGCTCTCGCGCTCGTTGAGCGTGGTGGCGATCCTGTTGAGGCCCTTGGCCAGGTCGACGAGCTGCTGGTCCTGCTTGGCGAGGGTGCCGGTCAGCTCGGCGGTGTCGGCGATCGCGTTGTTGATCGTCTTGCCGCGGCCCCGGACGCTGCGGGCCAGGTCGCCCGCCGTCTCGCCCAGCTTGTCGGAGTCGAGCGCGTCGGTCAGCTTGGTGAACGCGTCGAGCGCGTCGTCGATCTCCACCGGCAGCTCGGTGCGCTCCAGCGGGATCGTGGTGCCGGCCGCGATCCGCCGGTCGCCGGGCCGCCACGGCGGGTAGAGCACGACGTTCCGCTCGCCGAGGGTGTTCTGCGGCGCGACCACGGCGCGGACGTCCGCGGGCAGCGGCACCTCCCGGTCCACCAGCAGGCTCACGCGCACCCGGTCGCCGTCGACGCGGATGCTCTCGACGTAGCCGGCGTCGAGGCCCATGACCTTGACCCGCGCCTGCTCGTACAGGGCGGGCGCGGCGCTGAAGACCGCCGTCAGCCGGTACGGCTGCGCCCCCAGCACCGAGCACCCGGACGCCAGCAGCGCCCACACCGTCAGGACCGCCGCCAGCCGCCTCACCGGTCGTCCTTCCTGTCCTTCGCCACCGCGGCCAGCACCTCGGGGTTGATGGGACCGAGACCGGTGGCGATGGCCTCCAGCCATGGGCCCTGGCCGCCCATCGTGGCGAGGCCCGTGAACGTCGGGCCCGCCCACGCGAGGAGCGCGTTGAACTCCTTGTTGCTGCCGCTGAGCCGGGTCGTGATGGCCGCGTTGTCGTCGAGCACCTGGACGAGGGCGCGCTCGTGCTCGCTGATCAGCCGCGTGGTGCTCTGCACGAGGTCGCTGCCGTCGCCGAGCAGGGTGCGCAGCTCGTTGCGCCGTTTGCGCAGCTCGCGCAGCATGACCTCGATGGCGTCGATGAGCCGGACGAGCTGTCTGTCCTTCTTCTCCAGGACGTCCATGATCTTGTTGCCGTTGTCGAGGAGCCGCTGGAGCTGCGGCTCGCTCTTGCTGATCGTGTCCGACAGGTCGCCGATGTTGCGCAGCAGCCGGGTCAGCCGGCCCTTCTTGGACAGGTCCACCTTGTTCAGCTCGCTCAGCAGGTCGTCCACGGCGTCGGTGTCGAGCCGCTTCACCAGCCGGGTGGCGTCGTTGATGGCGTCGTTGACCAGCGTCGGCACGCCCGTGCGGTCCAGCGGGATGTGCCGTTGCGCCTCGGGGAGCTGGTCCAGGTAGGGGGCCGCCACGGCGCCGGACAGCTTGACGTAGCGGCCGCCGAGCAGGTTCGACAGGGCGATGTCGGCCCGGGTGGCGCGGCCGAGCCGTACGCCGTCGTCCACCCGCCAGGTGACGACGACCTGGCCCCGCGCGTAGTCGGCGCGCACCTCGGTCACCTTGCCGACCCGTACCCCGGCCACCCGTACGTCGTTGCCGGTCCGCAGCCCGCCGGAGTCGGCGAACACGCCCGAGACGGTGTAGCCGCCCTCCAGCAGCCCGAGGTTGCCCACCAGGAACGTGACGACGAGGATCGCGGCGAGCGTCACCATCGACACCAGGCCGACGGCGTACTTGTTCCTGTCCCGAAAGGATTTGAGCGGCATCAGCGGCCCACCATCAGCTTGCGAAGGTCGTCGGTGCTCCGCACGCGGGTGTTGCGGAGCGGCGGCGGCGTCTGCATCCCGTACGGGCACGGCGCCGGCCCCAGCGCCACGCAGGGCACGGCGGTGACGAAGTAGCGGCCCCGGTCCACGGTCGAGTACGCCCGCGCGAGCACCGGCTGCAGGGTGTTCACCGTCCGGTCGATCTCGCCGACGTGCCGCCGGACGCCGCCGGTCAGCCCTTGAAGGTTGTCCACGAACGCGCCCAGCTCCCCGGCGTTCCTGCCGAGCACCTGGTCGGCGGTGTGCACGGTGGCCGACAGCTCCACCAGCGAGTCGTCCACGAGCCGGCGGTTGGCGGCGAACGCCTCGGTCAGCGTGACGAGGTTGTCGACGAGCCGTTCGATCTGTACGTCCCGGCGGGCGACCACGTCGCTGACGGTCGCGTAGTCCTTGAGCAGCTGCTCGATCGTCCGGCGGCGTTCGCTGACCGTGGTGGTGATGGCGTCGACGTTGTCCAGCAGCCGGGGGATGTTGCGCTCGTTGCCCTTGAGCGCGGCCGCGGCGGCGGTCAGGAGCCGGTTGATCTGGTCGGCGTCGAGGCTGCGGGTCAGCGGGCCGAGGTCGCTGACGAGCTGCCCGACGTCCACGACGGACGAGGTGCGCGCGATCCGGCCGCCGGGCGGCAGCCGGCCGGCGGCGGTGCCGGGCAGCAGGTAGACCACGCGCTGCCCGATCGCGTTGCGCCAGCGGATCGCCGCCTCGGTGTCGGCCGGCACCCGCACGGCGTCCTGCACCTCCATGGTGACCTCGGCGCGGCCGTCCACGACCCTGATGTCCTCGACCCGGCCCACCGGCGCGCCGGCGATCTTCACCTGGTCGCCCTCGGCCAGCCCGGACACGTCGTCGAACGCGGCCACGACGCGATAGCCGCCCCCGCCGCCGACCCGGGCGATCTGCACGCCGATCACCACGATCAGCGTCACGGTCAGCCCGAGGAACAGCGCGAAGCGCAGGAAAGTCCAGCGGCGGCGGGCCCGCTCGGCGGAGACGCCCATCTCAGCGCCTCCCGTCGGTCGGGCCGCAGGCGCCGACGATGAGCTCGCAGACGTCGGTCTCCACGAACGCCTCCACCTGGAGCTGGTTCCTGCCGCCCGGCCCGGGGGCCTCGACGAGCTCGTTGAGCAGGTCGAGCAGCCGGTTGAGTCCGCGCACGCCGTCCCCGGCCAGGCCGAGCTGGGCGTAGATGAGCGCGGCCACTCGCTCGGCGGAGTGCACCCCGGCCCGCAGGTCCTGGCGGTGCGCGCGCAGGCCGTGCGCGCCCTGGTCGGCGATCGAGGTCGTCTCCTCCAGCAGGGCGCGTACCTTGTCGGCGCGTCTCAGCAGGTCGGGGGTGATGACGTTGACGTCGGCGGAGATGGAGACGAGCTCGTCGCCCTTGTCCGACAGGGCCGTGCCGAGCGCGGCGGTGTCGCGCAGGAACCGCCGGGCGAGGTCGCGCCGCCGGTGGGCGACGCCGACGAGGGTGCCGGCGTCGCCGATCAGCTCGCGCAGGTTGCCCCCCTCGCCGTCCAGGCCGCGGGCCAGGGTGTGGACGATGACGGTGACCTCGCGCGGGTCGATCGCGTCCAGGCCGCGGTAGGCGGCGCCGAGCGTGTCGGACAGGTCGAGCGGTCCCGTGGTGTTCGTGATGACCGCGCCGGAGGCGAGGAAGGGGCCGGTGGCCTCGTCCGGGCCGGGGACGAGCGCGACGTACTTGGGGCCGAACACCGAGCTGGGCTCGACGGAGGCGGACGCCGAGGCGGGCACCCGCACCCCCGGCCGCACGTGCATGGTGACCACGGCGCGGCCCCTGGCGTCGAGGGAGACGCCGGTCACGTCGCCCACCGTGATGCCGCGGATCTTGACCGGCGAGTTGGTGTCCAGGCCCTGCCCGGCGCGGGCGAACACCGCGTCGATCCGCGTCCCGGCCACCTCGGTGGCCGTGCGCACCACGACGACCCCCGCCGCCGCCAGCACGGCGAGCATGGCGAAGGCGATGCCCACCCGGGCGGCGAGGGGAAGTTGTAATCGGGCCACCGGCTCACCCCGTCAGCGGTATGTTGCCGCCGCCACCCCAGAACAGGTACGACAGCAGCAGGTTGAGCAGCACGATCGTGACGATCGACTGGCGGATGGCGCGGCCCGCCGCCACCCCCACGCCCACCGGCCCGCCCGTGGCGTGGTAGCCGTGGTAGCAGTGGATCACGATGACCGCGAAGGCGAACACGCCGACCTTGGCGACGCTGAACAGGATGTCGCTGACCGGCAGGTACAGATAGAAGTAGTAGTCGTAGACGCCGGGCGCGAGCCCGAACAACGCCGTGCACATGAGCCGGGTGGCGAAGAAGCTGGCGAACAACGCGATCAGATAGATCGGCATGAGCGCCAGCAGCGCCGCCACCACGCGGGTGCAGATGAGATAGGTGAAGGCGTTGATGCCCATCACCTCCAGCGCGTCGATCTCCTCCGAGATCCGCATCGCGCCCAGCTCGGCCGTGAACGACGAGCCGACCTGCGCCGCGAGCGCCGTCGCCGCGATGATCGGGGTGATCTCGCGGACGTTGGCGAAGCTGCCGACCAGCCCCATGAACGACTCCGCGCCGATGGCCTGCAGCCCCTGATAACCCTGCAGCCCGACGGTCGCGCCCACGACGAACGCCATGGTGAACACCACGAACACCATGCCGCCGCCGATGACGGTCGCCCCGACCCCCACCACGACGTCGCTGACCTGCCGGATGACGACCTTGAAGTAACGCAGCCGCAGGACGACGTCGCGGACGCAGTAGAAGAGCACCTTCCCCACGAACAGCGGCCAGTCCGCCAGCCCGGCGAACCGCTCGGCGAGATCCCGCCCCCGGTGGGCGAGCCGCAGACCCGCGGTCCGCGACACCATCACAGGGACCTCGGGGGATAGGCGAGGAAGTACACCGCGGAGATCACGTAGTTGAACGCGAACACCAGCATGAACGTGACCACGGTCGCCTGGTTGACCGCCCGGCCCACGCCGACCGGGCTGGTCGCGCAGGTCATGCCCTTGTAGCAGGCCACGGCGGCGGCGATGAAGCCGAAGATCCACGCCTTGAACAGCGTGACGTACAGGTCGGAGGAGACCACCAGGGACAGCGCCCCGTCGAAGTACGCGCCGGGCGTGACGCCCTGCACCACGACGTTGAAGAAGTAGCCGCCGCTCGCGCCCGCCAGGATGACCAGCGGGCACAGGCACACCGCGACCGTGCTGGCCGCCCACATGCGCGGCGTGACCAGGCGGTGGATCGGGTTGACGGACATGACCTCCATGGCCGACAGCTCGTCACGGATGTGCCGGGCGCCGATGTCGGAGGTCATGGCGCTGCCGCCGGCCCCGGCGATCAGCAGCGCGCTGGCCAGCGGCGCCACCTCGCGGATGAGTCCGACGAACACCGCGCTGCCGGTGGCCGAGCCGGCGCCGAGCTGCCAGGCCAGCTCGCCCACCTGGAGGGCCACGGTCGCGCCCAGCGGCAGGGAGACCAGCAGCACCGGGACGCTGGTGACGCGGGCGAGGAACCAGCACTGGTCGACGAACTCCCACCACCAGCTCTTGACGTCCCAGCTGCGCCGCAGGCCCTCCAGGGCGATGACGAACAGATCGCCGACCTGCCCGAGCATCGAGCGGGCCTTGCGCCCCAAGAATCCAGAAGCGAATCCAGACGCCGATCCGGGCACGGCCATGCGCTGACCACCTCCGCCGCCTACGGATCAGCCACCCTACTGACGGGTTGTCCAGTAGTCGACGCTTTGTTCAGAATTTGCGGGAAAGCGATGAGGCGCCGGCCATGCCTTGTCAGCCCGGGGTGAAACGTGGCCGCTTCGTTACGCCAGGCCGCTCATCCACGACTCGATCTCGTCGGCGCGGCGGGGGAGCGCGGCCGACATGAGCACGGCCCCGTCGGCGGTGACGGTGAGATCGTCCTCGATGCGGATGCCCATGCCGCGCAGCTCCTCGGGCAGCGTCAGGTCGTCCGGCTGGAAGTACAGGCCCGGCTCGACGGTCAGCACGTGGCCCTCCTCCAGGACGCCGTCCAGGTAGACCTCGCTGCGGGAACGGGCGCAGTCGTGCACGTCCAGGCCGAGCATGTGGCCGCTGCTGCAGAGCGTGTAGCGGCGGTAGAGCCCGGTCTCCATCAGCTCGTCGGTCGAGCCCTTGAGCAGGCCCCAGTCGCGCAGTCCTTCGCAGATCACCCGCATGGCCGCGAGGTGGAAGTCACGGAACCGGGCGCCGGGGCGCAGCGTGGCGATGGCCGCGCTCTGAGCCTCGTACACCAGCTCGTACGCCTGCCGCTGCGCCGGAGTGAAGCGCCCCGACAGGGGGAAGGTGCGGGTCACGTCGGCGGTGTAGAGGGTGTCGCTCTCGACGCCCGCGTCAAGCAGCAGCAGGTCGTTCGCGTCGAGCCGGCCGTCGTTGCGGATCCAGTGCAGCACGCAGGCGTGCGCGCCGGAGGCGACGATGCTCTCGTAGCCGGTCGCGTTGCCCTCAAGGCGGGCCCGCAGCCCGAACACGCCCTCCAGGTAACGCTCGCCGCGCGGATGGGCCATCGCCTGGGGGAGGGCGCGCACGACGTCCTCGAAGCCGCGCGCGGTCGCGTCCACGGCGTGCTGCAGCTCGCCGAGCTCCCACTCGTCCTTGACCAGCCGCAGCTCCGACAGGAACGTCTCCAGCTCGGCGTCGCCGCCGTCGCCGCCGCGCGGCACCCGGGCGTCCACGGACGGGTCCACGCCGCGCAGCACCCGGGCCGGGCGGTCGAGGTCGAGGTCGCGGATGTGGGCGCACTCGATCTGGTAGAGCTCGGCGGCCTCGGCCAGGTCGGGGCGGCGGCCGGCCCAGAACTCGCCGTAGCGGCGGTCGCGGTAGAACTCCTGGCCCTCGCCGCGCGGCGAACGCGGACGCAGGTAGAGCACGCTCTCGCCGGACGGCTCGACCACCAGCACGTCGTCGGGCTCGCCGGCGCCGGTCAGGTACGCGTACGCGCTGTGCGGACGGAACCGGAAGTCGGCGTCGTTGCTGCGCACCTTGAGCGTGCCCGCCGGGATCACCAGCCGCTCGCCGGGGAAACGGGAGGCGAGCGCGGCGCGGCGCTTGGCGGCCCAGGGCGCGATCGGCAGCGCGGTCACGTCGGTGCGCCGGGTGTCCGCCCAGCCCGTCCGCATGAAGGCGGCCAGTTCGTCGGTGACGGGCAGGTCATGGCTTCCGATGTTCAGCGGCTCGGTCATCTCACTGTGTCCCTGGTCAAGTGATGAATCGGTACAGGTAATGGAGCGGGTCCGGCAAGCAGCCTACGGGACGGGTTGACGGGCTCCCCACCGGCTTGTTTGCCTTGGGGCAGGAGAAGGAACACCGAGGCAGAGGTGATGCCACATGCTCATCGGGACGATCCTGCGCGTCAAAGGCAGCCGGGTGACGACCGTGCCCCCGTCGGCGTCCGTCAGGGCAATGCTCGCGCAGCTCGCCGCGCACAACATCGGAGCCGTGGTGGTCTCCACCGACGGCTTCACCATCGAGGGCATCGCCTCCGAGCGCGACGTGGTCCGCCACCTGAACGAGCGCGGCGCGGGCGTGCTGGAGGAGCCGGTGTCCGCCATCATGACCACCGACGTGCACACGGTCGGGCCCGGCGAGAACGTCGAGGCGCTGCGGCAGATCATGACCGAGCAGCGCTTCCGTCACATGCCGGTCGTCGAGAACGGGCGCCTGGCCGGCATCGTCAGCATCGGCGACGTGGTCAAGAGCGCCATCGAGGAGCTGGAGACGGAGAAGGCGTCGCTCGTCGACTACCTGCACCGTTGACAGGGGTGGGACGCTGGGACCCGTGACGTACGGGCCGCCGCCTCCCCCCGGATACTTACCCGAATACCCCCGCGCGACCAGCAGCCCGCCGATCATCCTGCTGGTGTCCGGGCTCGCCGCGCTGCTGGGCTTCCTGCTGGGCGTCTTCGTGGGCTTCGGCGCGGCCGGCACGGGAGGCGGCGCGGACGCCGAGCCCGACCCGGCGGTGACGGTGACCGTCGAGGACACCGATCCCCCCGCCACCGATCCTCCCGCCTCTGAGCCCCCCACCTCCGGACCCCCTGCCTCTGAGCCCCCCACCTCCGGGCCGCCCGCCGGTGAGCCGCCTGTGACCCAGCCCGGGGTCGTGCCGAGCGGCGGCGCGTCCGCCGGGACCGGAGTGAACCCCGCCTCCCTCCGCACCCTCGTCGTCGGCACCGACATCCAGCCCGGCACCTACCGCACCACCGGCCCGACGTCCGGCTTCTCCATGTGCTTCTGGGCCCGGATGCGCAGCGCCACCGCCGGCCTCGACGACGTCATCACCTCGGGCATGCCGACCGGCCCCACCACCGTCACCATCCAGCCGACCGACAAGGCGTTCTCGACCGGTGGCTGCGCGGAATGGACCCGCGCATGATTATTTGGTGCGCCAAAGTCTGGACAAAGGAACAAGAACGCGCAATTCTATCGGCAACCAGGAGGGAGGCACGGTCCAGCGTGCTGGCGTGACGTCCTACGGGTATGGGCCACGCCACTCCGGCGCCCCCGGCACGGGCGCGGATCGGAGAGTGCGGAACAGCGCGCAGCGCCACTTGTCCCGAACCACACGTTCGCGAGGAGTGACATGCGGCTCTCCCCATCCGACCCCCCTGACTCGACGCGCGCGTTCGACCTGCTGGTCATCGGCGACGCCAACCCCGACGTGGTGCTCTCCGGCGCGCCCCGGCGGCTCGCCTACGGCCAGCGCGAGCAACTCGTCTCCGGCGGCGATCTCGTACTCGGCGGCTCCGGGGCGATCACCGCGTGCGGGGCCGCCCGCCTGGGCCTGCGGGTGGCGTTCGCGGGACGGGTAGGGGACGACGCCGCCGGGCGGTTCGTCCTGGACGCCCTGTCCGCGCGCGGCGTGGACGTCACGCACTGCGTCGTCGGCCCCCGGCCGACGGCCATGACCGTGGTGCTCGCCGACGGCCAGGACCGGGCGATCCTCACCTCGCCCGGCTGCCTGCCCGACCTGACCGCCGACGACGTGCCGCGCGGCCTGGCCCGCCACGTGCACGTCTCCTCCTATTTCCTGCAACCGGCGCTGGCGGGCGGTCTGCCCGGCCTCCTGGCGGAGGAGCGCGCGGGCGGCGCGAGCACGTCGCTCGACACCAACGACGACCCGGCGGGCGCGTGGGACGGCCTGGCCGGCGTGCTCCCGGAGGTGGACGTCTTCCTCCCCAACGCCGCCGAGGCCGTCGCGATCGCCGCCCGCCTCGCCGACCAGCCCCTGCCTGTGGAGCAGGCCGCGGCTCGGCTGGGCGCGCTCGGCCCGCTCGTCGCCGTCAAGGACGGCGCCGAGGGCGCGCTCGCCTGGGACGCGGGCCGGATCGTCCGCGTCCCCGCCGTCCCCCTGGAGCCGGTGGACACCGTGGGAGCCGGTGACAGCTTCAACGCGGGCCTCATCGCCGCCCGGCTGCGCGGGCTGGACCTGCGCGAATGCCTGCGCGTGGCGGTGACCTGCGGATCCCTCTCGACCCAGGCCGCCGGCGGCACCGCCGCCCAGCCCACCTGGAAGGAACTGTGAAAATCGCCTTCATCGGCGCGGGCAGCGTCGAGTTCACCCAGGGCCTCTTGGCCGACCTGGTCGACCTCCCCGGACTCGGGGAGTTCGAGGTGGCGCTGCACGACATCCACCCCGAACGCCTGGAGACCGCCGAGGCCGCCGCCCGGGTCATCGCCGCCGGCCGCCCCGTCACGATCTCCTCCAGCCTCGGCCTGCGCCGCGCGCTGGAGGGCGCCGACTTCGCGATCAACATGATCCAGGTCGGCATGATCGACGCCACCCGCGTCGACTTCGAGGTGCCGGCCCGCTACGGGCTGCGCCAGACGATCGCCGACACCATCGGCGTGGGCGGGATCTTCCGCGCGCTGCGGACGTTCCCCGCCCTGGACCTCATCGGCAGGGCCATGGCGGAGGTCTGCCCCGACGCCTGGCTGCTCAACTACACCAACCCCATGGCCATGAACGTCTGGTACCTGGCCGCCGCCACCCCCGTCCGCAACGTGGTCGGGCTCTGTCATTCGATCTACTGGACCGCCCACGACCTGTCCGAGCTCGTCGGGGTGCCGTACGAGGAGGTGTCCTACCTGGCGGCGGGGGTCAACCACCAGTCGTGGATGCTGCGCTTCGAGCACCGCGGCGAGAGCCTCTACCCCCGCCTGGACGAGGCCGTCGCGCGCGACCCCGAGCTGGCCCGCCGGGTGCGTGTGGACATGTACCGCAGGCTCGGCTTCTACCCGACGGAGACCAGCGAGCACTCCTCCGAGTACGTCCCCTGGTACCTGTGCCACGAGGACGAGATCGAGCGCCTGCGCATCCCCGTGGGCGCCTACCTCGCCATCAGCGAGGAGAACGTCCGCCAGTACGAGGCCACCCGCGACGCGCTCCGCGCGGGCCGGCCGATCACCGTGGAGGGCACGATGGAATACGCCCCGCAGATCATCCACAGCATCGTCACCGGCGCGCCCCGCGTCGTCTACGGCAACGTCCCCAACACCGGCCTGATCGGCAACCTGCCGACCGGCGCCGTGGTCGAGGTGCCGTGCACCGTGGACGCGCTCGGCGTCCGCCCGATGGCCGTCGGCGACCTGCCGCCGCAGTGCGCCGCGCTCAACCGCGCCTACGTCAACGTCAACGAGCTGACCGTGCGCGCCGCCGTCGAGGGCCGCCGCGACCACGTGCGGCACGCCATGATGGCCGACCCCAACACCGCCGCCTCCCTCACCGGGGGCCAGATCGACGCGCTCTGCGACGACCTGCTCGCCGCCCACGCCGGCCTCCTGCCGGAGTCCCTGCGATGAGGGCGCGCGCGGGCGCGGCCGTCCTCGTACTCGCCGCCGGGCTGCTCACGGCCTGCGGCGGGGGCGGCGCCGAGCAGGAGAACGGCCCGATCGAGATCACCTGGTGGCACGGCCAGGTCGAGAGCCAGGCCAAGGTCATCGAGGAGCTGGCCGCCGAGTACGGCAAGGCCCACCCGGACGTCAAGGTCGTCCCGGCCGTCGGCACCACCAACGTGGACGAGATGCTGCAGAAGGTGCAGGCGGTCCTGGCCGGCGGCAAGGCGCCCGACATCGCCTACATGTACGGCACGTGGTCGCCGGTCCTCGCCAGGACCCCCAAGGTCCACGACCTGACCGCCACCGTGAACGCGCCCGGCTTCGGCTGGGACGACTTCTGGCCGTCGGAGCGGGCCGTCTCCGAGGTGGACGGCAAGGTCGTCGGCATCCCCGCCATCGTGGACAACCTGGCCGTCATCTACAACAAGAAGCTGTTCGACGCGGCCGGTCTCGCGTACCCCGAGAAGGACTGGACCTGGGACGACTTCCGCGACGCGGCGAAGAAGCTGACCGGCGGCGGCGTCTACGGCACCGCCTACCCCGTCACCGGCACCGAGGACACCGTCTGGCGCTTCTGGCCGCACCTGTGGCAGCAGGGCGGCGAGATCCTCAGCCCCGACGGCAAGAAGTCCGCCTTCAACACCCCGCAGGCCGTCGCCGCGCTCGACCTGTGGAGCGCCATGGCCCGCCAGGACAAGTCGGTCTACCTCGACCAGAACGGCGAGAAGTTCCTGCCGCTGTTCCAGAGCGGCAAGATCGGCATGGTCATCGCGGGACCGTGGGCGCTGCTCGACATCATCGACCACAAGATCTCCTACGGCGTCCAGATCCTCCCCGGCACGAACGGCGACCACCAGACCATCGCCGGCCCGGACAACTGGGTCGTCTTCGACAACGGCGCGCGCCGGACCAAGGCCGCCACCGACTTCCTCACCTGGCTCACCCGCCCCGAGCAGGACGCCCGGTGGACGCTCGGCCTCGGCAACCTGCCGGTGCGCAAGGCCACCACCGAGCTGCCCGCGTACCGGAAGTTCACCGAGGACTTCCCCGGCATCGACGTCTTCACCGCCAACCTCGACAACGCCAAGAAGGCGCGTCCGCAGCTCCCGGCGTACCCGGAGTTCTCCGAGAAGGTCGGCAACGCCATCGCGCAGGCCCTGGTCGGCGGCACGCCCGCGCAGGAGGCCCTCACCAGGGCCGCCACCGAAGGGGACCGGGTGCTGGAGCGCTCGCGATGACCCCCGCGGCGACCGCCGTCACGGCGAAGGTGGCAGCCCATCGGGCGGCGCGGCGCGCCCGGTGGCTGCCCCACCTCACCGGGTGGGGCTTCGTCCTGCCCGCCACGCTCGTGATCGTCGGGCTCAGCGTCTTCCCCGCCGTGTGGGCGCTGCTGCTGTCGCTCCAGGACGGCGACCTGCTCACCGGCGGCTCCTACGTCGGCCTGCGCAACTACGCCGACCTGATGGGCGACGCCGAGCTGGCCGCGGCGACCGGGCACACCCTCCTCTACACCGTGCTGTTCGTGCCCGGCTCGGTCGCGCTCGGGCTGCTGCTGGCGCTGGCGCTCAACCTGCGCATCCGCCTCATCGGCTTCTACCGCACCTGCTTCTTCGTCCCGTACGTCGTCTCGGCCGCCGCCACCGGCATCCTCGCCAACTTCGTCTTCGACCCCGACTTCGGCATCGTCAACGCCGCGCTCAAAGCCGTCGGCCTGCCCCCGATGGGCTTCCTCCAGGACCCCGACCAGGCGATGCTCACGCTGGTCGTCATCTCCGTCTGGGGCGGCGTCGGCATGCCGGCCGTCGTCTACCTCGCCGCGCTCCAGGACATCCCGCGCGAGCTGGTCGAGGCCGCCCGCGTGGACGGCGGCAGCGGCCGGCACGTGCTGCGCCACGTCGTGCTGCCGCAGCTCAGGCCCGCCACCGTCTTCCTGGTCATCTGGCAGACGATCACCGCGCTGCAACTGTTCGACCTCGTCTACACGACCACCAAAGGCCAGCCGCTCGACTCCACCACCACCGTCGTGTTCTACCTCTACCGGCAGGCGTTCCAGCTCTTCCACTCCGGCTACGGCACCGCCATCGCCTACGTCCTGTTCCTCGTCACGCTCGCCGTGTCGGGCGCCGTCCTCTGGAGGAGCGCGCGATGAAGCACCTCAAGCCCCGGCACCTGGCCCACCTCGTGCTCATGCCGCTCGCGCTGCTGTTCGTGGCGCCGCTGGTGTGGATGGTGCTGACCGCGTTCATGCCGGACGCCGACATCAACAGCTACCCGCCCAAGCTGTGGCCCGAGCACCCCACCCTGGCCGGCTTCGAGCGCATCCTCACCGAGGACGACTATCCGCGCTGGCTGGCCAACACGGTGGTCGTGGCCGTCGCGGCCGTGCTCGGGCACGTCGTGCTGTGCTCGCTAGCCGGGTACGGCTTCGCCCGGCTGCGCTTCCGCGGCCGCGGGGTGGCCTTCGCCGCGCTCATGGCCACCATCATGGTGCCCACGCAGGTGCTGATGATCCCGACGTTCCTGCTGTTCAAGAACCTCGGCCTCATCGACACCCTCGGCGCGGCCATCGTGCCCTGGCTGGCCTCGGCGTTCGGCGTGTTCCTCATGCGGCAGTTCTTCCTGTCGCTGCCGCGCGAGCTGGAGGAGGCCGCCACCATCGACGGGTGCGGCCGGGTCGGCGTGTTCGTCCGCGTGGTGCTGCCGCTCGCCCGGCCCGCGCTGGCCACGCTCGTCGTCTTCACGCTGCTCGGCTCCTGGAACGACCTCATCTGGCCGCTCATCGCCATCTCCTCCGAAGAGCACTACACGCTGCAACTCGGCCTGGCCACCTTCGCCGGCGCCCGGCACACCGAGTGGTCGGCGCTCATGGCGGGGAACGTGGTGGCGGTGCTGCCGCTCGTGGCCGCGTTCGTCCTGGCCCAGCGGCACTTCGTGGCCACGATGAGCTTCAGCGGACTGAAGGGCTGAGCCCCCGGCGCGTCCGTGTCCGCGTCGGGTTCGCGGCGGTGTTTGCGGCGGTGCGGTGGGGCGTAGGAGGATGCGCTCAGCCACATCGAGGAGGATGACATGTCGGTCTTGAGAAACTTCGTGGACAGCGTACGCAGCGGCGCCATCGAGGTGATCGACCTCACCGCACCGCTCTCGGCCGACACGCCGATCCTCCAGCTCCCCGAACCGTTCGGCAACACGATCCCGTTCCGGCTGGAGGAGATCAGCCGCTACGACGACCGCGGCCCCGCCTGGTACTGGAACGACATCCACACCGGCGAGCACACCGGCACGCACTTCGACGCGCCCATCCACTGGGCCACCGGACGCGACGGCGAGGACGTCTCCCAGGTCCCCGCCGGCCAGCTGATCGCCCCCGCCGTCGTGCTCGACCTGGCCGCCGAGGCGTCCAAGGACCCCGACTTCCTCCTCCAGATCGACCACGTCAAGGAGTGGGAACGCGCCAACGGGCCGCTGCCCGAGGGCGGCTGGCTGCTCTACCGCACCGGCTGGGACGCCCGCGCCGCCGACAGCGCCGCCTTCCACAACGCCGACGAGACCGGCTCCCACACGCCCGGCATCTCCGCCGAGTGCGCCGCCTGGCTGGCCACCGAGACCCCGATCCTCGGCCTCGGCGTCGAGACCGTCGGCACCGACGCCGGCGCCGCCCACTCCTTCGACCCGCCCTTCCCCTGCCACGCCTTCCTCCTCGGCGCCGGCAAGTACGGCCTCACCCAGCTCCGCAACCTCGACCGCCTGCCGGTGACCGGCGCCGTCGTGGTCGCCCCGCCGCTGCCCATCCTCGGCGGCTCCGGCAGCCCCGTCCGCGTACTCGCCCTGGTCGAACGGTGATCGTCGCCGAGGCGGTCGGCCGCGCCCTCGCCGCCCGGGGCGTCGAGGCCGTCTTCGGCGTGGTCGGCAGCGGCAACTTCCACGTCACCAACGCCCTGGTCGCGGCGGGGGCGCGGTTCGTCGCGGCCCGCCACGAGGGCGGCGCGGCGACCATGGCCGACGCCTACGCGCGGATGAGCGGGCGGGCCGGCGTCCTGTCCGTGCACCAGGGGCCCGGCCTCACCAACGCCCTGACCGGCATCGCGGAGGCGGCCAAGAGCCGCACGCCGCTCGTCGTCCTCGCCGGCGAGGCCACCGACCGCCGCTCCAACTTCCACATCGACCAGGACGCGCTCGTGGCGGCCGTCGGCGCGGTGGCGATGCGGGTCACGTCGGGTGAGGAGGCGTGGGAGCGGGCGGAGGAGGCGTACCGGGTCGCGGTCGAGGAACGCCGCACGGTCCTGCTGAGCCTGCCCCTCGACGTCCAGTCCCAGCCCTGCCCCGCCGCCCCCACCGCCGGCTCCGGCCCGGCCGCGAGGTCCGTCTCCGGATCCGGGCCGACCGCGGGCGGATCCGGGCCGACCGCGGGCGGACCTGGGGCGACCGCGACCGGATCCGGGTCGGGGGCGAGGGCCGCCGTCGGCGGATTCGGGCCGGCCGCCTGGTCCGCCGCCGGTGGGGACGAGGCGGATCTGCCGCTCCCGGCCGAGGTGGACGCGCTCGCCCGCCTGCTGGCCGAGGCGTCGCGGCCGGTGTTCATCGCCGGCCGGGGCGCCCGGCACGCGCGGCGGGAGCTGGAGGCGCTCGCCGAGCGGACGGGCGCCCTCCTCGCCACCTCGGCCGTCGCCCGCGGCCTGTTCCGGGGCAGCCCGTGGGACCTGGACGTGTCCGGCGGCTTCGCCACCCCGCTGGCCGCCGAGCTGATCACGGGAGCCGACCTCGTCGTCGGCTGGGGCTGCGCGCTCAACATGTGGACCACCCGGCACGGCTCCCTGCTCCCGGCCGCCGGCCAGGTCGTCCAGGTGGACCTCGACCCCGCCGCGATCGGCGTCCACGTGCCCGTCGACCTGGGCGTCACGGGCGACACGGCCGCCGTCGCCTCGGCCCTGACCGGCCTCGTCCCGGCCGCGGCGGGCTACCGCTCGGCCGCCCTCGAGAGCCGGATCCGGGCCGAAGGCCGTTGGCGGGCGGTCCCGTACGAGGACCAGGGCGACGGCGGCCGCATCGACCCGCGGACGCTCACCATCGGCCTGGACGACCTCCTCCCGGCCGAGCGCGTCGTGGCCGTCGACAGCGGCAACTTCATGGGGTACCCGTCGATGTTCCTCGACGTCCCCGACGAGAACGGGTTCTGCTTCACCCAGGCGTTCCAGTCGGTCGGACTCGGCCTGGCCACCGCGATCGGCGCGGCCGTGGCCCGGCCCGACCGGCTGCCGGTGGCCGCGCTCGGCGACGGCGGCGCGCTCATGGGCGCCGCCGAGCTGGAGACCGTCGTCCGGCTGGGCCTGCCGATGGTGGTCGTGGTCTACGACGACGAGGCGTACGGCGCCGAGGTGCACCACTTCGGGCCGCACGGGCACCCGCTGGACACCGTCACCTTCCCGCCGGCCGACCTGGCCGCGATCGCGCGCGGGCACGGCTTCGCCGCCGTGACCGTCACGCGGGAGGGCGATCTGGGCGGCGTGGCGGAGTGGCTCAAGGGGCCGCGCGACCGGCCGCTGCTCGTCCACGCCAAGGTGACGCGTGACCGGGGGTCGTGGTGGCTGGAGGAGGCGTTCAAGGGCCACTGACCCAGCCACCGCAGCCCGCCACCAGAGCCTGCTGTCACATCTTGCGGACGGTGCGGGCCTCGTCGGCGGCGGCCAGGACGTCGGGCAGCGGCATTCCCGTGCCCGCCATCACCGCCGCCGCGATCGCGCCCTCCACGAACGGCACGTCCGCCACCACGATCCGGCCCGGCTCCTCCAGCAGCCGGGCGGTCAGCACCGAACTGCCGAGGTCGGGCACGAGCAGCACGCCGTCGCCCTGGTCCACCTCGCGTACGGCGGCCTCGACGAGGTCCAGGCTGGTGCCGAGCCCGCCGTCCTCGGTGCCCCCGGCCGCCGCCACGGGCACCTCCTCGCCCGCGATCCCGCGTACCAGGGCCACGACCTCGCGCGCCAGTCCGGCGCTGTGCGACACCACCACCACGCCCACCATCACGCAGCTCCCGCCGCTCCCGCCGCCGGGCCGGGGCCGTCCGCGGCCACTGAGGCCAGGGCCGCCAGGAACAGCGCCGACGACGCCGCCCCCGGATCCTCGTGCCCGATGCTGCGCTCGCCGAGGTAGCTGGCCCGGCCCTTGCGCGCCTGCAGCGGGATCGTGCCCGCCGCGCCCTCGGCGGCGGCCCGCGCCGCCAGCTCGAACGCTTCCGGTGTCCCGACGCCGTCCCGCAGCGCCAGTGCCAGCGCCCGCGAGGCGGGGACCAGCGCGTCCACCATCGTCTTGTCGCCGAGCGCGGCCTTGCCGAGCCGCTCCAGCGCGACCACGCCCTCCTCGAACGCCGCCGCGAACCCCGCCAGCGTCACCGGCTCCGCGATGCTCCGTCCCATCTGCCGGAACACCGAGCCGTAGAGCGGGCCCGACGCGCCGCCCACCTTCCTGATCAGCGTCGCTCCGACCACGGAGAGCACCTGCCCCGGAGACTCGGGCGGCGAGCCGGCGAGGGCCTGGACGACCTCGGTGAGGCCGCGGTCCAGGTTCGTGCCGTGGTCGGCGTCGCCGATGGCGGCGTCCAACTCGGTCAGCCGGTCGCGGTCGCGCCGGACCAGCCCGGCCGCCTCCTCGAACCACGCCACGAAGAACCCCGCGTCCATGGGCCTGCCGCCCCCGCCCCCGGCACCGGTGCCCGTCCCCGTGCCCGTGCCCGTCCCCCCGACCCGGGTGCCCGTGTCCTCGGCGCCCGGGTTGCCGTCGTCGTTGCCCGGGGTGGACATCAGCGCCCCCAGCGCAGCGCCGGCGTCTCGACCGGCGCGTCCCACAGGCGGGTCAGCGTGTCGTCGAGCCGGCAGACCGTAACGGAAAACCCCTGCATATCCAGACTTGTCACGTAATTGCCGACCAGCGACCGCGCCACCCGCGCCCCCTTCCCCTTGACGAACGACTCCACCTCGGCGAACACCACGTACAGCTCCATCAGCGGCGTCCCGCCCATGCCGTTGACCATGACCAGCAGGTCGCCGCTCAGCGGCAGATCCCCGTGAAGCGCCTCCATCGCCACCCCGGCCAGCTCGCGCGCCGACGCCATGGGCGCACGGGCCCGCCCCGGCTCGCCGTGGATGCCGATGCCCAGCTCCACCTGGTCGTCCGGCAGGTCGAAGGTCGGCTTGCCGGCGTGCGGCGTCGTACAGGAGGTGAGCGCGATGCCGAACGAGCGGCTGCGCTCGTCCACCTCGCGCGCCACCGCCGCGACCTCGGCCAGCGGCGCGCCCTCCTCCGCCAGCGCCCCGGCGATCTTCTCCACGAACAGCGTGGCGCCGGTGCCCCGGCGGCCGGCCGTGTAGAGGGAGTCCTGGACGGCCACGTCGTCGTCCACCAGGACGCTCGCCACCTCGACGTCCTCGACCAGCTCGGCGGCCATCTCGAAGTTCAGCACGTCGCCGGTGTAGTTCTTGACGATGTGCAGCACGCCCGCGCCGCCGTCCACGGCCTTCGTGGCGTCGATGATCTGGTCGGGCACCGGTGAGGTGAAGACCTCGCCGGGGCAGGCCGCGTCGAGCATGCCGTACCCGACGAACCCGGCGTGCAGCGGCTCGTGCCCCGAGCCGCCGCCCGAGACCAGGCCGACCTTTCCCTGGCGCGGCCCCTCGGCGCGGTAGACCACCTGGTCGCGCACCCGCAGCGACGGATGGGCCGCGGCCATGCCGTTGAGCGCGTCCGCGACGACGGAGTTCGCCGAGTTGATGAGCTTCTTCATCGGATCTCCAGCCTGTCGGCACGTGAGGCGAGCCTACAAGGGCCGCCTCCGCCCGGCCCAGGAGCGGATCGCCGGATCTGCCCCGTTCTCACCGAGACGCGGGCGTCGTAGCGTGGACGGGGTGGACGTCAACTACAACCCCTACGACCCGTCGATCAACGACGATCCGTACCCCGTCTACGCCCGTTTACGCCGCGATGCCCCGCTCTACCACAACCCGGAGCTCGGCTTCTGGGCCCTGTCGAGGCACGCCGACGTCGCCGCCGCGCTCGTGGACAGCGCGCGGTACTCCAGCGACCACGGCCCCATGATCGACGCCGGGGCCTGGACGCCTCAGGCGCGGGCGTACCTGTCGTTCGTGGCCATGGACCCGCCCGACCACACCCGGATGCGGGCCGTCGTGTCCCGGGCGTTCACGCCGCGCCGGATCGCCGCGCTCGAACCCATGATCCGCGAGATCGCCCGCGCTTACATCGAGGAGAGGCTGGCGAAGGGCACGTTCGACTTCGCCGCCGACCTCGCCGCGAAGCTGCCGCTCGACGTGATCTCCGAGCTGATGGGCGTGCCGTCGTCGCGGCGGCACAAGGTGCGGCGCACCGAGAGCATCCTGCTGAGGCACGACCTCGCCACCACCCTCACCGAGTCCGGGCTCCGCGGCCTGCTGTCCCTCGGCGACTACTACGCCTCCGTCGTCGCCCAGCGCCGCGCCGAGCCGCGCGACGACCTCGTCTCCGCGCTCGTCGCCGACGGAGACCTCACCGACGAGGAGATCGTCGCGTTCCTGTTCCTGCTGATCGGGGCGGGCTCGGAGACCACGACCCACCTGCTCTGCGCGGCCTGGTACTGGGCCTGGCGCAACCCCGAGCAGCGCGAGATCGCCTTCGACGGCGGCGTGCCGCAGTGGGTGGAGGAGTCGCTGCGCTACGACACGCCGGCGCACGGAACCGCCCGCCGCCTCACCGGACCCACCGAGCTGCACGGCGTGCTCGTGCCGCGCGACGCCAAGATGTGGGTGCTCATCGGCTCCGCCAACCGCGACGAGGACGTCTTCCCCGACCCCGACGTGTACGACCTCGGCCGCGACACCTCCCGCGCCATCAGCTTCGGCGTCGGCCGCCACTACTGTCTCGGGGCCGCCCTCGCCCGCCTGGAGGGCCGGATCACGCTGGAGGAGCTGACCAAGGCCGTCGCGCCCGACTACCACATCCACCAGGAGGGCATCCGGCGGACCGCGCACGGCAACGTCCGGGGCATGATCAGCCTTCCCACCACCGCCCGACCTGCCTGATCCGGCTGCTACCTTCTGCACATGGCTGAGATTGTGTACCCGCCGGTGATCGCCGCCGCGCGGACCTTCTTTCGCGCGCTCGACGTCCGCTTCCACCTGGAGGGGACCGAGAACGTGCCGCGCAGCGGCGGAGCGGTGCTGGTGAGCAATCACATCAGCTACCTGGACTTCATCTTCGCCGGCTGGGCCGCGCACCCGTCCCGGCGGCTGGTGCGCTTCATGGCCAAACAGGACGTCTTCGAACACCGGATCTCCGGGCCGCTCATGCGCGGCATGCACCACATCCCGGTCGACCGGGGGGCGGGCGCGGGCTCGTACGCCACCGCGCTGCGCATGCTCAAGGCCGGCGAGGTGGTCGGCGTCTTCGCCGAAGCTACTATCAGCCGCTCGTTCACGGTCAAAGAGATCAAGAACGGCGCCATCCGCATGGCCCAGGCGACGAACGTGCCGGTCATCCCTGTGGCCCTCTGGGGCAGCCAGCGCTTCTGGACCAAGGGCCGCCCCCGCAAGCTGCTCCAGCGCCACATCCCGCTGACCATCCTCGTGGGGGAGCCGATGTACCCCAAGCGCGGCGAGGACGTCAACAAGCACACGCTCGACCTGCACGAGCGCATCTCGACGCTGGTGGACCGGGCGCAGCGGACGTACCCGGAGATCACGCCGGGCGTGTGGTGGCAGCCCGCCCACCTGGGCGGCACCGCCCCGACCCCGGAAGAGGCCGCCGCCCTGGACGCCGCCGAAGCCGCCGCCCGCGCCAAGAAGGACTGACCGCGACCGGCAGGTGGGACATCGCCACCGTTCCCCGCCGCCCGCGTGAGAAGGACTGACCCGCCCCGCCCCGCGCCGCCCCCAGCGCGCGGGCGGCGAATCGATGGGTCGGCGGCTGCGGCCCCCCGCCGACTCCACACCACTGGGGAGCGAAGCGCACCCACCGACACCGTCCTGTCGGTGGGTGAAGCGCACCCGGCGACACCAATCTGTTGGTGGCTGCGGGCGCGCCCGCCGACTCTTCAGCCTGTCGGCGGGCGCGTCAAGTGCCGTTGGTGGTCAGATGGCTGCCTGGTAGGCGCTGGCGCGCATGCCCGCCAGGAGCCCCGCCGTCTGCTCCGGCGTGAACCGGCGTACAGGGTCGTGGTGCAGCAGCCCTTCGAGCAGGGGACGCATCACGCCGGCCCGGCGCGGCGGCGGGTAGGGCCCGCTGCGCGCCATGCCGAGGACCGTGGCCGCGTCCTGCCCCGGGTAGGGAGGCTGCCCCTCGACCGCGCTGTAGAGCGTGGCGCCGAAGGACCACATGTCGGCCTCCTTGCTGGCCGGGCCGCCGTGCAGGCGCTCGGGCGCCATGAAGGCGGGTGTGCCGCGCAGCCGCCGCGACGTCGTCATGCGGATGTCGCCCTCGGCCGTGGCTATGCCGAAGTCGGTCAGCACCACCCGGTCGCCGGTCAGCATGACGTTCGCGGGCTTCACGTCGCGGTGCAGCACCCCGGCCTGGTGCGCGGTGCGCAGCGCGGCGAGCAGGTGTTGCCCGATGGCCGCGACCGACTGCGCCGGGAGCGTGCCGACCTGCGACAGCAACTGGTGCAGTGAGAGCCCGTCGAGGTACTCCATCACGATCCAGAGCTTGCCGGCCTCCTCCATGAGGTCGTGGACGGTGACGATGTTGGGATGCGTCAGCCCAGCAGCCATCCTGGCCTCACGCAGCACCCGGCGGCGTACCATCTCGACCTCACCGGCCAAGGTCAGCTCCTTGAGCGCCACCGTTCGGTGGAGGAGCTGATCGAACGCACGCCAGACGACTCCCATACCCCCACGACCGGCCTCCTCGTGCAGGAGGTACCGTCCGCCGATCTTCCGCATACCATCCCCTCAGACTCGGGGATAATCATGTCACTTCAACACACTCCATAGGGTGCCTAAAGTGATCTGGTTATGTCAGGAAGTGCGGCGCTGCTGGTCAAGGGCCTAGAAATTCGATCCGCCAAGGCGTGCCGCACCAGTCCGACCCCGAGCAGACACACGCCGATCGACCCCAGCAGGACGGCTGGAAGCCCCGCGAACTCCGCCACGACACCCCCGAGCGCAGCCCCCAGCGGCATGCCGCCCATGCCGACGAGCCGGTAGGCCGAATTCACCCGGCCGAGCAGCTCCGGCGGGATCAGCCGCTGCCTCGTGGAGATCACCAGCACGTTGGCGGCCGCTCCGCAGACGCCCCAGAGCACGGCGGTCGGGTAGAGCGCCCACGGGGACGGCGCGACGACCGGCACCAGGAGCAGCAGGCTGCTGGCCAGCCAGCAGCTCGTCAGCGCGCGGAACTCCCCGAAGATCCCGGCGATGCGCTCGGCCAGCAGCGAGCCGAGCACCGCGCCGGCGGCGAAGGCCGTCATCATCAGGCCGTACCCTTCCGGCGGCAGGCCGATCGCCGAGCCGTCGCCCACCGCCCACAGGACGAAGACGGCGAAGTAGGCGGAGTTGGCGAGGTTGAGCAGGCCCGCGGTGATCGCCAGGCTGCGCAGCACTCGATGGGCCAGCAGGAAGCGCAGCGCCTCGCCGATCTCCCGCAGCAGCGGACCTGACGGCGCCCTCCCCGACGCCCTTCGCCCCGGCCCGCTCGCGGCGGGGCTGCCGTTCGGCGTGGTGTTCGCGGCAGGGCCGCTGCCGGGCGTGGTGTTCGCGGCAGGGCTGCTGTCCGGCGTGGTGCCTCCGGCCGGGCTGTCGTGCGGCGTGGTGCCTCCGGCCGGGCTGTCGTGCGGCGTGGTGCCCCCGGCCGGGCTGCTGTCCGGCGCGGTGCCCTCGGCCGGGGCGCTGCCTGGTGGGGTGTTTCTGGTTGGACGGTAGGTGCCGCGCATGCCGAGCAGGAGTGCTGCTGCGGCGGCGTACAGCAGGGCCGGGGCGCCGAAGACGGCGGCTGGTAAGAGGCCGACCAGGAGCCCGGCCACGGGTGCGCCGGCGAACTCGTTGCCGATCTGCTGGGCGCTGGACACCCGGCCGTTGGCCCGCGTGAGCTGGGAGGCGGGCACGGTCATCGGCAGGACGGCCTGCGCCGAGGTGTCGGCGAAGACCTCGGCCACGCCGGCCGCCAGCACGGCCGCGAGCAGCACCCACAGGTCGAGCGTCCCCGACGCCGCCAGCAGCGCCGCGACCGCCAGCGCGACGGCCCTGACAGCCCCCGCTCCCGCCATGATGTGGCGGCGGTCGGCGCGGTCGGCGACGGCGCCGGCGGGCAGCGCGAGCAGCAGCCAGGGCAGGGTGGCCGCCGCGCCCACGAGGGAGACCAGGGTGGGGGAGCGGGTCATCGACACCGCCAGCAGGGGCGCGCCGACCTTGAGCACGCCGTCGGCGAGGTTGGACAGCGCGGTGGAGGACCACAGGAAGGCGAAAGGCCGCCCGAGGCCATGGCCGGACATGACATGACTCCAGTAGGGTGAAGGCTTACAAGGAAAAGTGTGCATAGATTTCTTTGCAAAGATAGGCTTGCACGTGAGAAAGAGCAAGAGCTTCTCCGCCCGTACGCTTGACGCGAACGCGCTGAAGTCGTTCGCGCACCCGCTGCGACTGCGCATCTACGAGCTGCTCGACGAGCGCGGCCCGGCGACCGCGACCGGCCTCGCCGCGCTGCTCGGGGAGAACACCGGAGCGACGAGCTACCACCTCAGGGAGCTGGCCAGGCACGGCATGATCGAGGTCGCGGCCGGGATGGGGCGGGGCAAGGAGAAATACTGGCGGGTCGTGCCCGGCGGCTTCACCTACGGCGACGCGCCGCCCGACGCCGAGGCGGCCAGCGCCCTGGAGGTCCTGCTGGACGACCTCGTACGCCAGCGGGGGAGCGAGCTGGCGAGATGGCGGGAAGGGGCGTCACGGGCGCCGGCGGAGTGGGTGGAGGCGAGCGGGTTCGGGCGCCGGTCGCTGCGGCTCACCGTGGAGGAGACCGCCGAGCTGCGCGATCAGGTGCTGGAGGTGCTGGAGCGCTACCGTACGGTCGCGGACGGCAGGCAGGCCGAGGCGGCGGAGGAGGGCCGTGATCCGTCGACCGGGCACGTGGTGATCCACTTCGACGTGCTGCCGCTGGGCGCCGTTCCCGAGGATGAAGCGGCGGGCCAAGAGGCTGATCCGGCGGGCCAAGAGGCTGGTCCGGCGTGACAGGAGGCTGGTCCGGCGTGACACGAGGGTGAGCCGGCGTGACGAGGGGGCCTCCCCTCGGTCAGGGAGGCCCCCTCGGCCCACGGATGCGTGGAGGTCAGACGATGAGCTGGAGGGCGCGGTCGGTGAGGCCCGCCGGCGCCGTACGCGGCGAGCCCGCGTCGAACGGCGGCCGCGGGTCGTACTCGATGGCGAGCTGCACCGCCTGCGCCGTCTCCTCGTCCCTGGCCCGCGCCAGCAGCGTCAGCGCCATGTCGATGCCCGCCGACACCCCGGCCGCCGTCACCACCTTGCCCTGGACGACCGTGCGCTCGCTCACCGGCTCCGCCCCGTACTGCCGCAGCAGCTCCAGCGCCGCCCAGTGGGTGGTGGCGCTCAGGCCGTCGAGCAGGCCGGCCGCGCCGAGCAGCAGGGAGCCGCTGCACACGGACGTCGTCCAGCTCGTACGCTCGTGCGCCCGCCGGATCCAGCCGAGCAGGGCCTCGTCGGCGAGCGCGTCGAAGGTGCCGGGGCCGCCGGGCACCACGATCACGTCGGGGTCGGGCACGTCGTCGTAGGAGGCGGTGGCGGCGAGGCTGAGCGCGCCCCGGTCGTCGGTCACCGGGCCCGGCTCGGCCGCGACGAACGTCACTCGCCAGCCGGGCGCGAAGGCGAGCACCGTATAGGGCCCGACCGCGTCCAGTGCCGTGAAACGGGGATAGAGAGGGATGGCCACGTGCATCGTCAATGCTCCTTAGGTGATGAGAACCGGCGGCGGTGGTCGCCGGGTGAGACCCGCCAGTGGCGGCGGAAGACGCGGTAGAGCGTCTCGGCCGTCCCGAGCCCGGACCGCCTGGCCACCGTCTCCAGCGGATGGTCGGTGGTCTCCAGGAGCCGCCGGGCGGCGTCGGCGCGGCTGCGCTCGACGTACCGGCCGGGGGAGAGCCCGGTCTGGCGGGTGAAGACGCGGGAGAAGTGCCGCTCGCTCATGCCCGCCCGCGCGGCGAGCGCGGGCACGCTGAGGTCGGCGCGGGGATGGGCGTCGATGTACGCCTGCAGCTCACGCAGCGGCTCGCTGCGCGGCGTCAGCGCCGCCATCGGCAGGCTGAACTGGCTCTGCCCGCCGGGCCGGTGCAGGTAGACGACGAGCCCCCGGGCGACCCGCCCGGCCGTCTCGTGCCCGAGGTCCCTGGCCACGAGCGCCAGCGCGAGATCGACCCCGGACAGCACCCCGGCCGAGGTCCAGACGTGGCCGTCCTCGATGTAGAGCGGGTCGGCGTCCACCTCGACGTCCGGGTAACGCGCGCGCAGCTCGCCGGCGCTCAGCCAGTGGGTGGTGGCCCGGCGGCGTTCCAGGAGGCCGGCCTCGGCCAGCAGGAACGCCCCGTTGCACACCGACGCGGTACGCCGCGCCGCCCCGGCCAGCGCCGCGATGCCGCCGACCAGCCCGGCGTCGGCCAGGTGCCCGGGCACCGACAGGCCACCAGCCACCATCAGCGTGTCGATCGGCCCCTCGACCTCGTCGAGGGCGCTCGCCGCGACCGTGACGCCGTTGCCCGCGGGCACGAGACCGCCGCCCGGCGCGACCACCTCGACCCGGTAGGAGCCGGGCACGACCAGCTCCGCCGTGCCGAACACGTCGGCGGGCCCGGCCAGATCGAGGAGCTGGAAGCCGGGGAAGACGACGACCACGATCCTCCGCTGCATGCCTTTCATGCTGGTCGCGGCGGCGGCGTGGCGTCAACGACACAACTGTTGCACATCACGCCACGAGCCCCCGGGGAACACCCCGGGGGCTCGGTGACGCGGCACGATCAGGGACTCAGCCCATGTGCGGGTAACGGTGGTCCGTGGGCGGGACGAACAGCTCCTTGATCGTGCGGGCGTTCACCCAGCGGATCAGGTTGAAGATCGACCCGGCCTTGTCGTTGGTGCCGGAGGCCCGCGCGCCGCCGAACGGCTGCTGCCCCACGACCGCGCCCGTCGGCTTGTCGTTGACGTAGAAGTTGCCCGCCGCGAAGCGCAGCCGCTCCGAGGCCGAGGCGATGGCGTACCGGTCCTGGGCGATGATCGAGCCGGTCAGCGCGTACGGCGCCACGCCCTCCATCTGGTCGAGCACCCGGTCGAAGTCGCCGTCGTCGTAGACGTGCACGCCGAGGATCGGCCCGAAGTACTCCTTGACGAAGATCTCGTCCGTCGGGTCGGCGCACTCCAGGACCGTCGGCCGGACGAACCAGCCCGTGCTGTCGTCGTAGGAGCCGGTGAGCAGGTCGATGCCCGAGGACTCGCGGGCCCGGTCGATCGCCGCCTTGTGCTTGGCGAAGGCCCGCCCGTCGATGACGGCCCCCATGAACGTCGACAGGTCGCCGGTCACGTCCCCGACGGTCAGCGACTCGGCCGTGGCGACGAAGTCGTCGCGCACGCGGTTCCAGAGGGAGCGCGGCACGTACGCCCGCGACGCCGCCGAGCACTTCTGCCCCTGGTACTCGAACGCGCCCCTGATCAGCGCCGTGGACAGCACGGCCGGGTCGGCGGACGGGTGGGCGAGCACGAAGTCCTTGCCGCCGGTCTCGCCGACCAGGCGCGGGTAGGCGTGGTAGGAGGCGATGTTCTGGCCCACGGTGGCCCACAGGTGCTGGAACGTCGCGGTGGACCCGGTGAAGTGGATGCCCGCGAGCGCCGGGTGGGTGAGCGCGGCCTCGGAGACGCCCTGGCCGTTGCCGGTGACCATGTTGATGACGCCCGGCGGCAGCCCGGCCTCCTCCAGCAGCCGCATCGTGAAGTGCGCGGCGAACTGCTGCGTCGGCGACGGCTTCCAGACCACGACGTTGCCCATCAGCGCGGCCGAGGCGGGCAGGTTGCCGGCGATGGCCGTGAAGTTGAACGGCGTGATCGCCAGCACGAACCCCTCAAGCGGCCGGTACTCCATCCGGTTCCACACGCCGGGCGACGAGATCGGCTGGTCGGCGTAGAGCTGCCGGGCGTAGGACACGTTGAAGCGCAGGAAGTCGATCAGCTCGCAGGCCGCGTCGATCTCCGCCTGCTGCACCGACTTCGACTGGCCGAGCATCGTGGCCGCGTTGAGCGTGGCCCGCCACGGTCCGGCGAGCAGGTCGGCGGCCTTGAGGAAGATCGCCGCCCGCTCGTCGAACGACAGCGCCCGCCAGGCGGGGGCCGCCTGGAGCGCGTTGTCGATGGCGTCCCGCACGTCCTGGGCCGTAGCGTCGTTGGTACGGCCCAGGACGGAGGCATGGTTGTGCGGCTGCACCACGTCGATGGGCGCGCCGCCGCCGAGCCGCTGCTCGCCGCCGATGGTCATGGTCAGGTCGAGCGAGGCCCCGGAGAGCTCCTTGATACGGTCCTCCAGCGCGGCCCGCTCGGCGCTGCCCGGCGCGTAGCCGTGGATCGGCTCGTTCACGGGCGTGGGGACATTGCTGATGGCATCCACTTACTTACCCCCAAGGGCGCGAAGGAAGAAGGCGACGTTGGCCGGGCGCTCCGCCAGGCGGCGCATGAAGTAGCCGTACCAGTCGTCGCCGTACGGGACGTAGACGCGGACCGTGTGACCGGCGCCCGCCAGGGACTCCTGCCGGTCGGTCCGGATTCCGTAGAGCATCTGGAACTCGTGGTCGCCGATCGACCGCCCGTGACGGTCGGCGAGCAGCTCCGTGATCGCGATCAGGCGGTCGTCGTGCGTCGCCACCATGGGGTAACCCTTCCCCGCCATGAGGATCCGCAGGCATCGCACGTACGCCTTGTCGACCTCGGCCTTGCTCTGGTGGGCGACGGAGGCGGGCTCGCGGTAGGCGCCCTTGACCAGCCGTACGCGGGAGCCCTCGGCGGACAGGTCGCGGCAGTCCGCCTCGCTGCGGAACAGGTACGCCTGGACGGCCACGCCCGTCTCCGGGTGGTCCTCGCGCAGCTTGCGCAGGATGGCGAGGGTGGAGTCGACGGTGGTGTGGTCCTCCATGTCGAGGGTCACGGTCGAGCCGTTGAGCGCGGCGGCCGCGCAGATCTCGCGGGCGTGCTCCAGCGCCATGGCGTCGTCGAGCCGCTGCCCGACGGCCGACAGCTTGACCGACACCTCGCCGCGCGCGCCCAGCCCCAGCGGGCGCAGCGCCTCCAGCAGCGTGATGTACGCGCCGGCGGTGGCCTTGGCGGCGTCCGCGTCGAGCGTCTCCTCGCCGAGGTGGTCGATGGTCACGGCCAGGTTGGCGTCACGGAGGCGTTCGACGGCGACGCGGGCCTCCTCGACGCTCTCGCCCGCGACGAACCGCTGGACCACCTTGTTGGTGAGCGGGAAGCCTGACACGGAGCGGCGGACGAGGCCACTCCTGGAAGCGGCGAGCAGCAGTTGACCGAGCATGTGCTCAAGTCTAGAAATCCCAGCTCAGAGGGGTCCATTGACGGGCGTAACGCCTCTTGTGGCAGGCTGTCATACAAATGTATGACCCGGCAGCTCTACAAGAGACCGTGGACGAGATCGCCGCCCGGCTGGGCGCCTCCGCCACGCTGGAGGACCGCTCGTTCCGGCTGCTCGCTTATGGCGCGCAGCACGGCGACATCGACACGGTCCGCCAGGAGTCGATCCTGCGCAGGCGGGCCAGCGGCGAGGTGCGCGACTACTTCGAACGCTACGGCATCGCCCGCGCGGCGGGCCCGGTGCGGATCCCGGCCGACGCCGCGCTCGGGGTCCTCGCCCGGGTGTGCTGGCCGCTCCGGCACGGCGAGGTCACCTACGGCTACCTGTGGCTGCTCGACTCCGGCGCCCTCACCGACGAACGGCTGGCCGCCGCCGCGCCGCTCGTGGCGAGGGCCGCCGCCGCGCTCGCCCAGGAGGCGAGGAGCCGCAGCGACCTCGGGCGGGGGCTGCTCGCGCTGTTCTCGGCCGACCCGGAGGAGCGCGCGGGAGCCGCCGTCGAGGCGGCCGGCCCGGTCACCGGCCCGGTCACGGCCATCGCGGTACGCGAGTCGCAGGAGCGGGTCGCCGCCCTGTGGACGCTGCCGCGCGGGGTGCTGGCGCGCCCCGGCTCGCCGGTCGCCCTGCTCGCCCCCGCGTACCTGGCGGGGGAGGTGGCGCAGACCGTGCGGAGCGCGTACGGCACCGCCGCCGGCGTCGGCGCACCCCGTACGGACCTGGCCGACGCCTGGCTGAGCTGGCGCGAGGCCCGTCAGGCGCTGCGCATCGCCGAGCACTTCCCCCGGTACGCCCCCGTCGCCCGCTGGGAGGACCTGGGCGTGCACCGCCTGCTGGCCCGGCTCGGCCTGCCGGACCTGCGCGAGCTGGCGGCCGAGGTCGCGGCGCTGGACGACGAGCTGGCCCAGACCGTGGAGGTCTACCTCGACCAGGGCGGCCACGCCCAGAAGGCCGCCGCCGAGCTGGGCGTCCACCGCCAGACCCTCTACTACCGGCTGGGCAAGGCCGAGCGCCTGACCGGCCGGGACCTGTCGGACGGCGACGACCGCCTGGCCGTCCACCTGGGGCTCAAGGCCGCGCGCCTGTGCCGCCAGGAGGGCCCGTAGCCGGAGCAACGCGAACGGCTCCGGCAGGGAAGCCCTGCCGGAGCCGGTGAGGTGTTCGCGTGATCGTCAGGCGCAGGCGGCCTCGTACACCCGTACGAGTTCCTGGCTGACCCGCTCCCAGGAGTAGCGCGAGCGCGCCCGGTCGGCGCCCGCGTAGCCGAGCGCGGTGCGCAGCGTCGGGTCCTGGAGCAGCTCGCGGGCGAGTCGCGCGGTGCGGGCGGGGCGGTCCGGCGGCACCAGCAGGCCGGTCACGCCGTCGATGACGGAGTCGAGGTGCGCGCCGACGGCCGAGGCGATGACCGGCACGCCGCAGGCCATGGCCTCCAGCGCGACGATCCCGCTCGCGGCCTCGCGCGGCACCGACACCACGGCGTCCGCGCTGCGCATGAGCTTCGGCACGGCCGGGCGCTTGACCTGGCCCAGCAGCGTCACGCGGTCGGCGACGCCGAGCTGCTCGGCCAGCACGCGCAGGCGGCGGGCGTCGCGGTCGGCGTCCAGGTCCTCGGGCTCGGGGCCGCCGGCGATGACCAGCTCGACGTCCTGCAGGCCCTGCAGCGCCCGCACGATGGTGTGCGCGCCGCGGTCGGGGGTGAGCGGGCCGACGTGCAGCAGCCGCTTGTGGGAGCCGCGGGTGGCGACGGGCCCGCGCCGCTGGAAACGCTCGGTGTCGACGCCCGGGGGCACGATCGCGATGTTGTTGCGCGGCACGCCGAGCCGGATCAGCGCGGACTCCTCGTCGCCCGAGCCGGCGATGACGGCGCGGGCGCGGCGGCCGAGCGCCCGCTCGACGTCCTTATGCGCGGTGTCGACGGTGTGGAACGTCTGCGTCACCGGCACCGACAACCCCTGCGCGCCGGCCACGGCGGCCAGGCCCCAGGTCCAGGAGTGCGCGTGGATCACGTCGGGACGGTCGTGGTTCCACCGCTTGGAGAGGTGGTCGCCGAGGTCGTTCAGGTAGGGCAGCACGTCGTCGGCGGGCAGGTCCCTGGCCGGGCCCACGTCCAGCTGCTCCAGCGTGACACCCGGGGCCACCCTCGTCTTGGGCTTGCCGTCGGCGTTGTCACGGCGGGAGTAGATGGTGACGTGGTGCTCGCGGCCCAGCTCGCGGGCGACGGCGAGCAGACGGTGGCGCTGGCTGCCTCCGGCGGAAGCGACGATCGCGATGTTCATGGCACACCTCAGCAACGTGAAAAGCGTCAGAAGGTGTGCCTGCGTCTTAGGCACGGAAAGGCTGTGCCCTAGAGAATACCCAGGTTTGCCGCGATCGCAAACCCCCACAACTCAGACACCGCGTAGCGCGAACACCACGATCTCATCCCAAACCTGGCCGCCGGAGAACAGATTGCGGTCCTCCTCGACCGCCTTCACCACCGCGCTGGGCGCCTGACCTGCGCATCTGGCCAGCACATCGGCCAGTCGCTCCTCGCCGTACGGCTCGCCCCGGTCGTTCCTGGAGGAGATCAGGCCCTCCGAATAGAGCACCAGCGTCTCCCCGGGAGCCACCGTCAGCGTCTCCACGCTCGTCTCCGCCTCGGGCGCGATGCCCAGAGGCACGCCGCCGCCGGCCGCGTAGCGCACGCCCCCGTCGGGCTGCAGCAGCACCGCCGGATGGTGCCCCGCCGACGACATGCGCAGCGTGCGGCCCTTGACGAACCCGGCCACGGCCATCACGAACATGCCCGTGCCCTGCGCCACCAGCGCCTCGTTGACCTTGCGCATCACCAGGTCCGGATCGGACTCCCAGGCGCTCAGCACCCGCAGGCCGCCGCGCACCATGGCGCTGACCGAGGCGGCCTCCTCGCCCTTGCCCGCCGCGCCGCCCAGCGCGAAGCCCCAGCCCTTCGAGACCGGGAACACGTCGTAGAACTCCGCGCCCACCGACGAGCCGGGATGGTAGACGGCCGCGGCCTCGTAGCCGGGCACATCGGGCAGGTTGCGCGGCGCGACGCTCGCCGACAGCGCGTCCGCCGCCCGCGAACGGCTCTGGTAACTGCTCTGGGCGCGTACCGCGAGGCCGAGCTGGAGCCCGACCTCCTGCAGCACCGCGAGGTCCGCCAGCGTGAACGGCGGCCGGTCGTGCCCGCGCACCAGCGTCAGGGCGCCGTCACCGTTGCCGATCGGCACGCACACCAGCGAGCCCGCGCCCATCGCCGTCAGCAGCGGCCCCTCGGCGGAGAAGCCAAACAGCGTCTCGTCGTCCACCATCTCCTGGACGACGCCCGTGCGCCGCTCCAGCACCTGCAGCACCACCTGGCTGCCCATCGGGTCGCTCGCCTCGACCTGCCGGACCAGCCCCGCGACCGGCAGGTTCTTCGGCCCCATCACCGCCGAGCGGCGGGCCAGCCCGTCACGTACGAGATCGGCGATCACCCAGTCGGCCCACTCGGCCGCCAGCAGGCGGGTGGCCCGCGCCACCGCGACCGGGCGCAGCAGCGCCTGCTCGTCCAGCAGCAGCTTGCCCATCTTGACCAGCAGGTCCTGCCGCTTGGCCGCGGCGATGAGCAGCGCGCCGTCGGACTGCTCGGGCCGCCGCGCGCCCGGCTCGGGAAGCTGCACCTCCGTCGGCAGCGCCACGGCCGCCACCATCTGCTGCGGCTCGCCCGGCATCGTCAGCCTGGTCAGCGCCACCTGCACGGTGTGGGTGCGCCCCTGGTGAGCCAGCCGGGTCTCGAACGCCGACGGTTGCCCGGTCTGCAGCACCGACGTCAGGTGCGAGCGGAACGCCGCCCGCCGCGACACGTCCACCAGCAGCGGGAACGAGCGCCCGACCAGATAGCCGTCCGGGCTGCCCAGCATCTGCGAGGTCTCGGGGTTGATCCGCCTGACCACGCCACCGCCGTCGAGCACGATCACCGGCACCGGGAACGCCCGGAACACCTGCCGCAGCAGCTTCAGCTCGCGCTGCGCGCCGTCCTTCCTGCCCGTCGTGCGTTTGGGGGCCTTGCGCAGCTGCTCGCGCGCCTCGGCCAGCAGCTCGACGGCAGTGTCGAGCTCGGCGAGGGTCGCGTCGAGCGTGGGCGCCAGGTCGTTGGGATAGGCGGTCCTCGCCTCACGCAGCGACGTGACGCGCCCAGCCAGCGCGTCCAGCGCATGTTCGAGGTCCGGCATGGTCATCCTCCGACGCTACGCTACTCGGGATATTGGTTGCCATATGGGGTAGAGGCTTATCGCTATGGAATCGACCGCCCTGATCACCCCCGGACTCGCCCGTGACCTCGCCGCTCTCGGCCGTCTCGGCGAGGACACCTCCATGGAGAGCGTGCTGAGGGGTCTCACCACGGCGCTGGCGACCGGGGTGCCGGGCTGCGCGGGCGCCTCCGCCGAGCACTGGCGCGACCAGCGGGTGCTCGTCTCCGGCTCGCACAGCGAGCTGATCATGCTCGTCGAGGGCGAACGCGAGGTCGGCGAGGGCCCGTCCGTGGAGGCCAGGAAGAGCGGCGCCCGCGCGTCGGTCTCCGACGTGCTCACCGACGGCCGCTGGCCCCGCTACGACGCCCTCGCCACCCGCTGGGGCGTGCGCTCCGCGCTCGCCGTGCCCATCGACGTGGCCCAGGCCCAGCTCGTCGTCGGTCTCTACTCCGTGCGGCCCGGCGCATTCTCGCCGCAGGGCGCCCACTCGCTCACCGACATGCTGACCGAGCAGCTCGGCGTCGCCATGGCCAACATGTGGGACTTCGAGGAGGTGCGCACCGACGCCGCCCAGCTCCAGGAGGCGCTCGCCGGTCGCGCGCTCATCGACCAGGCCAAGGGCATCATCATGCAGACCAGCGGATGCACCGCCGAGGACGCCTTCGAGGAGCTGCGCAGGATCTCGCAGCACCACCAGGTCAAGGTGGCCGACCTCGCCAGGCTCCTCGTGGAGGAGCACCAGCGCAAGTCGCGCCGCTCACCCGGCTGACCTGGCCGCCTCCGGGTCAGCCGAGGGCCGCCAGCGCGTCGTCGAGGGTGTCGTAGAGCGGCAGGCGCTGCGCCAGGCCCGTGATCCACATCACCTTCGACTTGGAGTACTCCACGCCGACCAGCGCGAACCTGGACCCCGAGGTCAGGCTCGTCTGCCAGTGGTGCACGATCAGGCCGAGCGCGCGTGAGTCCATGAACGTCACACCGGCGAGATCGAGGATCACGTCGGCACCCGCCATCGACAGGTAATCGGCGAACTGCTCGCGCGTGGTCGCGTCGAGCACGCCGTCGACGCGGATCACGCTGATCCCGTCGACGGTAGACGACGTCAGGCTCAGGGCCGCCGCGGTCCCTTCGCCGTTCTCCGGCATTGTCACGCAGCAACCCTACTGTCACCACGCGAGGGAGGAATACTTCCGGCGCCAGGGGGGACACTGGAGCCGAAGTCCAGCAGAGGGCTTTCGTCTCGAGAGTAGAGCGAGGTGTGCCTCTGCATGGGCTTTTTCACATTGCTCCCGCGGAGGCCGCCCTGCATCCATATGAGGAGCAGCGATGGCTGTGCAGGAATACGTCCTCGAGGAGATGACCGCCGAAGAGCTCCTGGCCGAGATGGCCCGGGAGGACACCCCCGCAAGCCTCAGGGAGCGGCTGCGTGAGCGCATCGTCGAGATGCACCGGTCGCTCGCCATGGAGATCGCCCGCCGCTACCGCTACCGGGGCGAGCCGTTGGAGGATCTCCTCCAAGCCGCGTATGTTGGCCTGATGAAGGCCGTCAACGGCTTCGACGCGAGCCTCGGACACGCGTTCAGGGGCTACGCGGTCGTCACGATGACCGGGGAGGTCAAGCGTCATTTCCGCGACCGCACCTGGGCCATCCGGGTGCCGCGCCTGTACCAGGAACGCCGCTCCGAGCTCAACAGGCTCGTCGCCGACCTCAGCCAGGACCTCGGCCGGTCGCCGACCGTCGCCGAGCTCGCCGCGAAGATGAACATCACCGAGGAGGACGTCCTGCTCACGCTCGACGCCTCCGCCGCCTACAGCACGCTCTCGCTCGACGCGCCGCTCGGCACCGACGACGACGCCGCCTCGCTCGGCGACGTCATCCCGGAGGACGACGACACACTGAGCACGATGGTCGACAGGGAAGCGGTCAAACCACTCATCGACGCGCTCCCGTCGCGCGAGAAACACATTCTGCTGCTACGGTTCTTCGGCAACATGACGCAGGCGGAGATAGCCGCTGAGTTCGGGATCTCCCAGATGCACGTCTCGCGCATCCTCAGGAAAGTACTGGACCAGCTACGCACCGAGCTGGTGGGTTGAGAAGAAGGTCGCCGGGTGAACGAGGACGTCGAGCCTCAGTCGGGCCACGCGGGCCCGCCACCCGGCGCGCCCGTGAAACGGCTCCGGTTCCGGCTGCCGGACCTGCCGCAGGTCCGGCAGTTCGCTGAGGACGGAGCCCGCGACGCCGGCATGCCCGAGGAGTCGATCGGCGACTTCGTCATCGCCGTCAACGAGGTCGCCACCAACGCCGTCACGCACGGCGCCGACCAGGCCGTCCTGCGCACCTGGGTGTCGAGCGGTGACCTGGTCGTGGAGGTGCACGACGAGGGCACCTGGAAGCCCGGGCCGATGCCCGGCGCCGTCGGCGGCATGGGGCTTTGGGTGGCCCGGCTGCTGTCGTCCGACCTGACGCTGCGCGTCGGCGACGGCGGCAGCACCGTGATCATGCGCTTCCCCGGCAAGTGACCCCCTCGCGGGGGTGCATGCGAACGGCCCCCCGCCTGGATCACGCGGAGGGCCGTCCGTCTAGGGGAGTGGCCGGTGGGTCAGCGCCGGGAGCGGCTCCGCCAGTTGCTGTACCCGCTGCGGATGCCGGCGGTGCCGACGCCCGCCTGGTGCAGGGCCAGCAGGCACAGGCCCAGCAGCGCGAAGGTCATGCCGGAGAACCCGCCGGGGATCTTCGCGCCGACCAGGTCGAGCAGGAAGCCCAGCCCGAAGATGATCGCTGCGACTATCGCGAGCATGTCATCTCACCTCATCCCTGATCGTGGCCTGGTTGTGGGAGCCGTACGTGGACGTGTGCGCGCCGACCGCCCCTGCCGTCGTCGTCTCCGGCTTCGCGTCCGGCGTCGAGGAGATCGCCAGGAGACGCTCCAGGACGGTCCTGTACTCGCGCAGCGCCTGCCGGAGCTGCTCGGTGTCCGGGGTGCCGACGTCCTTCCAGCGCTCGCGCAGGGCGGACGTACGGCTGTTGAGCCCGGCGGTCAGCGACTCCACGACCTCGCCCAGCAGGCCGTCGGCGCGCTGCACGGCGTCGCCGGGGTCGTCCACGAACGCGGCCTGCAGGTCGCGCCAGCGGGACTGCACCTCGGCCGGGTCCTGGTCGAACAGCGCCGTGTCGGCGGGGGCCGCGTGCGCCGGCGTCTCGGCAGGGACGGCGCCGGTGTCGGTGGTGTCGGTGTGCGGTGGCGGCGACGGAACGGTGGTCTGCTCGCTGCGCGCGAACTCGTCGTCGCCGTCGTCGATCACGGTCCCGGTGCGGTGGTCCCCGTCCAGGGGGTCCTTGTCCTCGTGCAGGGGGTCGTGCGTGTTCACCGGGTGGACCCGCTCGTCCTCGTCCACCTCGCGCCGATCGGGGTCGTCGAAGCCGCCGGTGTGATCGGGATCGAGGTGATCGGGGCCGGTGCGGTCGGGATGGTCGTCCAGGACGTCCCGCCCGGTCCCGGTCCCGGCCACCCGGACGTCCCCGGCCTCGGCGTCGTCCTCGTACCCGCGCTCGTACGCCTCACGGGCCCGTACGTCGTCGTCGCCCCGCTTGGCCGGGACCTTCAGCTCATCGCTGTCGCTGCTCATGTCTTCCCTCACCGTCCTCGGGTGGTTTCCTGGAGCAGCTCCTCGAACAGCGCGCGGTAGTGCACCATGGCCTGGCGGAGCTCCTCGGTGGAGGCTTCCTTCCTGGCCGCGCGCCCGCTGATCTCGTGAGCCGTCCGGTAGTGGTCCAGGGTGGACGCGTGCCGTACCGACAGGTCGGACAGGCGCTGCTCGAAGTCCTCGGTGGGGTAGCCCCGCTCGGCCATGACGGACGTGACCAGCTGGTCGGCCTCCGTCACCGCGAACATCGGGGCGTCCACGAAGCGCTCCTGCACCTCGGTCCACCGGGCCGCGTACGAGTCGCGGGTCTCCGGCGGGAGGGGGCGGATGTCGAGCTCCTTGAGCCGCTCCTCGCGGGCCCGCAGCTCCTCCTCGGCCTCGCGCCGGTTGTCGCGCTCGGATACCACGCGTTCGTACTCGGGGCCGAAACGCTCGCGGAGATGACTGCTGCGCTTCTGCCGCTGACCGACGAAATATGCCACAGCGGCGAGTGCCACCACCGCGACCACGACGACGGCCACCCACGCAAAGGTGGTCATGATCTTCGCCTCCGGTCTCTCAACTTGAGACCAGCGACTTCCCTCGAAAAGGTAGGTAAAACTCGCGCAACCCCACTAGGAGGCCCGGATCGGTCCTTTTGCCGCGACCGGCTACCGCCCCTCACCCAGTGCCCGGCGCGCCTCCTCCAGCACGACCGCCACGTGCGACCCGCCCGCCGCAGCCGGGACCTCGCTGAATCCCTCGGCGGCGTCGTACCGGACGTCCAGCCCGGCGTCCACCAGCCGCTGCGCCCACCGCAGCGCCGTGTTCAGCCGCTCGGCCGCCGGCGGCCTGCCCTGCGCCGCCGCCGACAGATTGCGCAGATTGGTGGCCGGCCCCGACTGGGCATGGGCCCGCGCCAGCTTCCACGGCAGGGCGCGGCTGTGGTCCATCATCGGCTTGGCCAGCCCCGCGGCCCGCTTGGCCTGCAGCACCCCCGATTCGCTAACCCCGAAGTGCCCCGCCAGCTCCTGCACGCTCATGCCCTGGGCGACCAGCCGTGCCAGCTCCCCCCGATCGATGGTCGGCTTCCGCCCCACCTGCCACCTCCACTACCGCTTCACGTGTGCGCGTGTACCTCCGATGTGCGCTAAGGTTATGACGTCCCGCCCCGCAGGGGGCGGCCGACAAACCGGGACGTAGCGCAGCTTGGTAGCGCACTTGACTGGGGGTCAAGGGGTCGCAGGTTCAAATCCTGTCGTCCCGACCAGGTTTTTACTGGTCGAGCAGGGTGTCGCCCACAAGGGTGGCACCCTTTCGCATGTGACCGTCGTCCCGCTGTGGCGGGCTCGACAGTGCCTCCTCCGCTGTTCGCTGCCCCTTCAGCTGCTCGGCGAGCTGGGCGACGTCGTCCGCGTCGATCGTCTGGGACAGGCCGTGATCCACCTCGTGCCGGGACAGGCGGCGACCGTTCCGGGTGGCCCAGAGACGACCCGCGGAACTACGCCAAATGCACCAACCGGGAAAGGCCGCTTGGAGGTCTTCGAGAATTACCGGGATGGTCATGGGATCAGCGTGCTTACCCGCGTGCGACAAACCCACCGCGTTATCAAGACGTCCAGGACGTTATGGCGTTACGCTCCAGACGTCCCTGGCGTCCCCCAGCACGAGGTGCACCGTGGCAAACGTCTCCCTGCGCAGCGCCATGCTGAACGCCCAGGTCACGAACCAGAACTTGGCCGACCGATGTGGAGTGGACGTCAAGACGGTGGAACGCTGGCTGCAAGACGAAACGCGCGTTCCGCACATGCGACATCAATGGGCCGCCGCAGAGGCACTAGGAGTTGAGACAGCCGTGCTATGGCCGGATGTAATGCGCAATACGGTAAAAACTGGGCCAGATAAGGAAGTCTTGACCGTTTATCCGTATCGCTCCGCATGTCCGAAATCGATCTGGCGCAATCTCATCAGCTCGGCGCGCGAGGAGATCCTCTTCGCCGGTTACACCAACTACTTCCTGTGGCTGGAACACCCCAACCTCGCGAAGGCGCTCAAGCGAAAGGCCCAGCAGGGCTGCAGGATCCGGTTCCTCATCGGCGACCCGGAGAGCGAGGTCACGCGGCGCCGTGAGGACGTGGAGAACGTCCCGCTGACCGTCTCCACCCGCATCCGGATCACGTTGTCGGAGGTCGAGCAGCTGCGCGACGTCCCCGGCGCCGACGCCCGGTTCGGTGACGAGCACATCGCCATGAGCGTGTTCCGGTTCGACTCGGAGATGCTCGTCACGCCACACCTGGCGAAGCTCGTCGGCCACGACTCGCCGATGCTGCACCTGCGGCGCTACCAGGACGACGGGTTGTTCGACCGGTTCGCCTACCACGCTTATGAGCTGTGGAGCAACGGCCGTGACGTGTGGAAGGAGCCCCAGCCCGCGGGCCAGTCTCGGGGTGATTGAGCGAGCGACAACCAGGCCGGACGGCTCTGGAAGGTCGGCAAGCCCTGCCGGAGTTTCGGGATCGCGAGCACCGATGAGTTCCGGCTCGGTCGATGGTCACAGTCCAGGACGTTCAGTTCGCGAACATGGCAGAGGAGCAACACATGATGATCATTGCGGGGCATGTCGTCGTCGACCCGCAACAGCGCGAGCGCTATCTCGCGGACTGCGTGGGTGTCATCGAGTTGGCCCGCCGCGCACCTGGCTGCCTGGACTTCGCCGTCAGCGCGGACCTGGTGGATGCCGGTCGCGTCAACATCTTGGAGCGCTGGGAGTCGTTGTCGGCCGTCGAGGCGTTCCGTACCGGCGGCCCCAGCGACGCGCAACGTGCTGTGATGCTCGCCGCCTCGGTGGCCGAGTACGAGATCGCGGACGTGCGCTCGCTCACCTGAGGAGTGTGCGGCGAACCCGGCGGCCGGGTAGGCAGCCTCATCGATCATGGGAAAACTGGCGGCGGTACGCTCGCCGGCGCTGCTGTGTGCCATGGCCGCCCCCGCGCTCTATCTGGTGGTCAACCTGATCGCGATCCAGGCCGCCGTCGCCGATCCCCCGGGCGACTGGATGCTGGGGCCTCTGGACAGGGAACGCGCGTCGGCGCGGATGTGGACGTTCAGCATCGCTTTCATCCTCGCCGCCGAGGCGGCCTTCCTCGGCGCTCTGGACGGCTGGTTGAACCGCCGTCCCGAGGTCGCCCGCGTCGTGCCGCGCGCGGTCGTGGGCGTCGGTTACCTGCTGAGCCTCGCCCTCGCCGTCGCGGCCGATCCCACGAGCTCGCTGTGGGAGCTCAACGACGACAGCGCTCTCGACCAACTGGTCCCCGCGTGGCACTTTCCCGCGCTGGTCGCCATCGGGGTGCTGACCCTGGTGGCGGTGGTGGGCTGGTTGGTCGGCGCGGGCCGGGACCGCTCCTGACCGAGCGGAGGTTTCTGGTTGATCGTGTCTTCTTGTCCGTTCTGGGAATGTGGAGGACATGGGGGAGCCGGCCGGCGAAGGCGAGGGGCGATGCGTGGAGCTGTAGTGGTCGGTACGGATGGCTCCCCGTCATCGGCGCCGGCCGTGGAATGGGCCGCCGCCGACGCGCGCAGGCGGGGGCTGCCGCTGCGGATCGTGCACGTCTGCGAGCAGTGGACGCACGACGTGGACATGTCGAAGTACTGCGCGGGCGCGCTGGAGGCCGCCGCGGACAGAGCCCGCGCGCTGAGCACGGAGGTCCAGGTCAGTACGGCGATGCCGGCCGGCAACGTGATCGAGGCGCTGGTGGCCGAGTCGGCGTCCGCCGACAGCCTGGTGCTCGGCAGCAGGGGCGCGGGCGGGTTCGCCGGCATGGTGCTCGGTTCCGTGGGGCTGGCCGTGGCAGGGCACGCCGCCTGCCCCGTCGTGATCGTCCACGGCGACGCCGGCCGCGAGCACGGTCTGGTCGTGGCCGGTGACGACGGCTCGCCGGGCGCCCGGGAGGCCGTGGCGTACGCCATCGAACAGGCCCGCGCCCGCCGGGCCCGCCTGCGGGTGATCTACGCCTGGCGGGTGCCGGTGGTGGAGTCCTCGTGGCCGGTTCAGGGCCCTCAGCTCGCGGCCTACTTCGAGGAGGACGCGCGGGCCGCCCACGAGCGGGCGGACCGCTGGCGGGAGGCGAACCCCGACCTCGTGATCGACGACGAACAACTGCGCGACCATCCCGTGGCCGCGCTCTCCGACGCCACGGCCATGGCGGATCTCGTCGTCGTCGGCTCGCGCGGCCTGGGCGGGTTCTCCTCCGCGGTGCTCGGCTCGGTCAGCCATGGCGTGCTGCACCACGCGCAGTGCCCGGTGGCCGTGGTACGGCCACGCCAGGGCGCCGGCTGACCGGGGAGGGACCATGAGCGGTCTGATCATCGCAGGCGTGGACGGTTCGGCGCCCAGCCTCGCGGCCGTCGAGTGGGCCGCCGACGACGCGGCCAGGACCGGCGCGGAGCTGCGGATCGTGCACGTGCTGGACCTGCGGCCGTACGAGGTCTTCACGGGGCAGCAGGATCCCCTGCGGCGGGCGGCGGGCAGGGTGGCGGCAGTCGCGGAGGAGGTCGCCCACGCCCGGCAGCCGGGCGTGGAGGTGAGCTCCCGCGTGGTGGAGGGCGTTCCCGGGGCCGTGCTGCGGGAGCTGGAGGCGAGCGAGCTGGTCGTCGGCAACCGCGGCGTGGGCGGCTTCGCCGGCGCCCTGCTCGGCTCGGTCACCATGGAGGTGGCCGCGCGGGCGCGCTGCCCCGTGGTCGTGGTACGCGCCGAGCCGCGCGAGGAGACCGGCGTGATCGGGGTCGGCGTCGACGAGTCCGACACCTGCGAGCCGGCCCTCGGCTACGCCTTCGAGCGGGCCAGGTCGTCCGGCGCCACGCTGCGCCCGGTCCACGCCTGGCAGGTGCCCGTGCACGCCTTCGCCCCCGAGATCACCTACGACCTGGACGAGGTCCGCGCCGCCCGGCAGCGGCTCGTCAGCACGCGGCTCGCGCCCTGGCGGGAGAGGTTCCCGGACGTGGAGGTCGCCGAGGACGTCCAGAACGCCCACCCCATCGACGCGCTCACCGGCGTCCCGTGTGACCTGATCGTGGTCGGTTCGCACGGGCGCAGCGCGCTCGGCTCGCTGTTCCTCGGATCGGTCAGCAGAGGGGTGCTCCACTACGCGCGCTGCCCGGTCGCGGTGGTCCGCCCCCAGGACTGAACCGAAGGGCCGGACGGCCGCGGCGAAGGGCCTTTGGCCTCTACGGCGCCGCCTGGTCCGTGCGGTTTGCTGATCACGTGGGTCGAGGGCAGGCGGCTCGCGCCCGCCTTCCTCCGTGCGGAAGACCCCGGTGAAACGCCTGTGACCTGTGAGAATGGTACGACGCCTACGAGGGGGAGCAGGAGAGATGGGCGCTTCGGAGACCGGCCGCCGATCGGGCTTGTCCTCGCGGGAGGCGGGCGAGCGGCTGCGCAGGGACGGGCCGAACCTCCTGCCCGCCCGCCCTCCGGTGGCGCTGTGGCGGCGGGTGGCCGGACAGCTCCGCGACCCGCTGATCATCGTGCTGCTGGTGGCCGCGACGCTGACCGCGGTCACCGGCGACTGGGCGGACATGGCCGTGATCATGCTGGTGATCGTGGTCAACACCAGCGTCGGCGTGGTGCAGGAGGTCCGCGCGGACCGCGCCATCACCGCGCTGACCGAGCTCACCGCGCCCGTGGCCCGCGTCGTACGTGACGGGACGCAGCGGCAGATCCCGGCGGCCGACGTCGTGACCGGCGATGTGCTGGTGCTGGCCGAAGGCGACATCGTGCCGGCCGACGCCCGCGTGGAGGAGGCCGCGGCGCTGCTGGTGGACGAGTCGGCGCTCACCGGCGAGTCGGTCCCCGTGGACAAGGACCCGGGCGAGAAGGTGTCGGCGGGCACGGTCGTGGCGCGCGGGCGGGGCCTGGCCGAGGTCACGGCGACGGGCTCGGCGAGCGCGGCCGGGCGCATCGCCGCGCTGATGGAGAAGGGCTCCGGCCTGACGCCGTTGCAGCGTCGCCTGATGGGGGTGGGGCGGCTGCTGGCCGGGGTCACCGTGTTCCTGTGCGTGGTGGTCGGGGCGCTCGGCCTGGTGCGGGGACAGCCGGTCGAGCTGATGGTGGTGACCGCGATCAGCCTGGTGGTGGCGGCCGTGCCCGAGTCGCTGCCGGCCGTGGTCACGCTGAGCCTGGCGCTGGGCGCGCGGCGGATGGCGGCGCGGCAGGCTCTCGTACGACGCCTGCACGCCGTCGAGACGCTCGGCTCCGTCACGGTCCTCGCCACCGACAAGACCGGCACCCTCACCGAGGGCCGGATGGTCGTCCGCCACCTGTGGACCCCCACGGCCGAGGCCACGCTCACCGGCACCGGATACGATCCCGCCGGGCGGATCGAGGGCGGTCCGCCCGCCGCGTTCACGGACCTGCTCACCGCCGCCGCCCTCTGCAACGACGCCCGCCTCCTGGAGGACGAGGACGGCCGGTGGCAGGCGCTCGGCGACCCCACCGAGGCGGCGCTGCTCGCCGCCGCCGCGAAGGCCGGCCTCGGCCCCGCCGACCTGCACGAGCGCTACGACCGCCTGGCCGAACGCCCCTTCGACAGCGTGCGCAAACGCATGAGCACCCTGCACGCGCGGCCCGGCGGCGGGGCCGTGGTGGTCTGCAAGGGCGCCCCGGAGTCCCTGCTGCGCCCGCCGGTGCTCGCCGGCGACCCCGCCGCTCACCTCCGGGCCGCCGAGCAGGCCGAACGGTTCGCCCGCGCGGGCTACCGGGTGCTGGCCGTGGCCCGCGCCGACCTCGCGGCCGTGCCCCGCGAGGTGCCCGAGGAGGGGCTGGACCTGCTGGGGCTGGTCGCCATCGTCGATCCGCCGCGCCAGGCCGCCGCCGGCGCCGTCGCCGCCTGCCGCAGGGCCGGGATCAAGCCGGTGCTCATCACCGGCGACCATCCGGGCACGGCCCGCGCCATCGCCACCGAGCTCGGCATCATCGCCCCGGACGCCCCGGTCGCCGACTGCCGTGAGCTGCCCGTACGGCCCGGCGCGGCCGTCTACGCGCGGGCCACCCCCGAGCAGAAGCTCGACCTCATCGAAGGCATGCGCGCGGACGGCGACGTGGTGGCGATGACCGGCGACGGCGTCAACGACGGCCCCGCGCTGCGCCGCGCCGACATCGGCGTGGCCATGGGCAGGCGCGGCACCGAGGTCGCCCGGCAGGCCGCCGACCTGGTGCTGGCCGACGACGACCTGGACACGGTGGTGGCCGCCGTCGAGGAGGGCCGGCGGGTCTACGCCAACATCCGCCGCTTCCTCGTCTACGGCCTGTCCGGCGGCGCGGCCGAGATCGCCGTCATGCTGCTGGGGCCGCTCTTCGGGCTGGCGCTGCCGCTGCTGCCCGCCCAGATCCTGTGGATCAACCTGCTCACCCACGGCCTGCCCGGCGTCGCGCTCGGTGGCGAGCCCGCCGACCCCGCCCTGATGGACCGCCCGCCCCGCCCGCCCGACCAGAGCATCCTGCGCGCCGGCCTGTGGCAGCGTGTCGTCCGCATCGCCGTCGTGCTGACCGCCGTCACGCTCGGCGTCGCCGTCTGGGCCCTGCACACCGGCCGTCCGTGGCAGAGCATGGCGTTCTTCGCCCTCGGCGCCACCCAGCTCGGCGTGGCGCTCGGCTCGCGCGCCCGCCCCGGCTCGACGGCCAACCTCATGCTGCCGCTCGCCGTGGCGGGGGCGCTCGTGCTCCAGCTCGCGGGCCTGTACGTGCCGCTGCTGCGCGAACTTCTGAGCACCGAGCCCCTGGCCGCCGCCGACCTGCTGATCGTGGCCGTGCTGTCGTTCCTCGGCTACGCCGCCGCTCGCCTGGACCGGTTCCTGCACCGCGAGCCCGTCCCACCGGCCCGGCCGAACTGACCGCGAAATCGCCAGGACATTCAGCGAAATAAACATCGCATAAACATATCCGCTTATCGCATGCTTAACGGCGGCTCGCTATAAATCCGGCATGACCACATTGAAATGGCTCGGCGCCGCCCTTTTGCTGGCGGGCATGGCCGGCTGCGGCGGCGGACCGGCCGCGCCGGGCCCGGCGGGGACGCAGGGCGACGGGGTGAAGTACGCGCAATGCATGCGTGAGCACGGCGTCGAGATGGACGACCCCGGCGTCGAGGGGCGCATCCACCTGAAAATCCCCTCGGGCGGCAAAGCGGCGCTGGAAAAGGCCCAGGAGGCGTGCAAGAAGTACGCGCCCGTCACGACAGGAAAGGCCGCGGGCGAAGTCCCCGCGGCCGATCAGGCGAAATTCATCGCGTACGCGAAATGCATGCGCGAGCACGGCGTCGACATGCCGGACCCGAAATTCGAGGGCGGACAGGCCCAGCTTGGCCTGTCCGGGCAGAAGGGGGTCACCCCCGACTCGCCGGTGATGAAGAACGCCGACAAGGCGTGCCGGCCGCTGCTGCCGCAGGGCGGCGAGCAGTGAGAAGCCGCGCCCGCCTGCCGGTCGCCGTGGTGGCGGGCGGCGCCGTCGTGGCCGCCGTCGTGGCCGCCGGCGCCGCCCGCGACGGCGAGCCGCCCGAGACCGCTGCGCCCACGAGGACGGCCCCCGTCACCCGGTCCGACCTCGTGGACGAGCTCACCGTGCCCGGCACCCTGGGCTACGCCGCCCGCCGCGCCCTGCCCAACGAGGCCCGCGGCGTGATCAGCGACACCCGGCCCGAGGGCGGCGTCGTCCGCAGGGGCGAATGGCTCTACGAGGTCGCCGGCAGGCCCGTGCTGCTCATGTACGGCGAGACGCCCGTCTACCGGCGGCTGTCCCGTGGGTCCCGGGGCAAGGACGTCAAGCAGCTCGAACGTAACCTCAAGGCCCTCGGCCAGGACCCCGGCACGATCGACGACGTCTTCACCGCCGAGACGGAGAAGGCGGTCGAAGCCTGGCAGCGCGCGAGCGGCCTGCCCAGGACCGGCCGGGTGGACGGCGAGCAGGTGATCGTGGCGCCCGGCCCCGTCCGCGTCGCCGAGGTGACCGGGGTCAAGGGCGCGCGGGCCGGCGCGTCGGCCGTCACCGTGACCGACACGACGCTGATCGTGCACATCGACCTGCCGGTCACCAACCGGCGGCTGGTGACGCCGCGGGCGCAGGTCGGCCTGGAGAGCCCGTCGGGCGAGCGCGTCACCGGCCGGATCACCTCGATCGGCAGCGTCGCCCGCCTGCCGAAGGAGCAGGGCGGCGGGCCGACCCTCGACGTCGAGGTGACCCTGGACGGCGAGCTCGGCGGCTACGACCAGGCGCCGGTCGCCGTGGCGATCCGCGGCGAGACGCGGCCCGGCGTGCTGTCGGTCCCGGTCGAGGCGCTGCTCGCGGTACGCGAAGGAGGCTACGCCGTGCGCGTCGTCGAGGGCGCGGGCCGGCGCCTCGTCAAGGTGACGACGGGCCTGTTCGCCGCCGGGCGGGTGGAGATCACCGGCACCGGGCTGCGGGCCGGGACGAACGTCGAGGTGCCCGGTGATTGAGCTGATCGGCGCGGAGAAGACGTACCCGGGCGGGGTCCGCGCGCTGCGCGGCGTGGATCTGCGGGTGGCGGCGGGCGAGCTGGTCGCCATCGTCGGCCCGTCCGGCTCGGGCAAGTCGACCATGCTGCACCTCATCGGCACCCTGGACCGCCCGTCGGCGGGGACCGTGCGCATCGCCGGGCACGACGTCGCGGGCCTCGACGACGCGGGCCTGGCCGAGCTGCGCGCCCGCCACATCGGCTTCGTCTTCCAGTCCTTCCACCTGTCGGAGCACCTGAGCGCGCTCGGCAACGTGGCCGACGGCCTGCTCTACGCGGGCGTACGACGGGGCGAGCGCACCCGGCGCGCGGCCGAGGCGCTGCGGCGCGTGGGGCTCGGCCATCGCCTGGATCATCGGCCCGGCCAGTTGTCCGGCGGCGAGAAGCAGCGGGTCGCCGTGGCCAGGGCGATCGTGGGGGAGCCCGCGCTGCTCCTGGCCGACGAGCCCACGGGCAACCTGGACAGCGCCGCGGGGGCCGAGGTCCTGGCGATCCTGCGCCGACTGCACGGCGACGGCACCACGGTCGCCGTCATCACCCATGACAACGAGGTCGCCGCCGCCGCCCCCCGGCGGATCCGGCTGCGGGACGGGCGGATCGTATGAGGCTCGCGGCGTCCGACGTCATCCTGGTGGGCGTGGAAGGGCTGCGCTCGCGCCCCGCCCGCGCGCTGCTGTCGGCCCTGGGGGTCGCGATCGGCATCGCCACCATGGTGGCCGTCGTCGGCATCTCCGCCAGCAGCAGGGCGGACCTGCTTGACCAGCTCGACCGGCTCGGCACCGGCCTGCTGCGGGTCGCGCCCGGCGACACCGTGTTCGGCGGGGCCGCCCGGTTGCCGAAGACCGCCACCAGGATGGTCAGGGCCGTCGAAGCGGTGGAGTCGGTGGCGTCCACCGGGCTGACCGGCGTGCCCGCCTACCGCACCGGCCACATCCCCCAGGCCAGGACCGCCGGGCTCCTGGTCCAGGCCGCCACGGCGGACCTGCTCGGGACGCTCAAGACCCCGCTGCGGCGGGGGCTGTGGCTGAACGCGGCGACCGAGCGGCAGCGGGCCGTCGTCCTCGGGGGGCTGGCCGCCGGGCGGCTCGGCGCGGGGCCCGGGGACCAGGTGTGGATCGGCGGGCAGTGGTGGACGGTCGTCGGCGTCCTGGACAACTCCACGCTGGCGCCGGAGATCGACCGGTCGGTGCTGATCGGCTTCCCCGCGGCGGAGCGTTACCTGGCGTTCGACGGCCACCCGACCACCATCTACACGCGGGCCGCGGACGAGCACGTCGTCGGCGTCCGGGACGTGCTGGCCAGGACGGTGAGCCCGGAGCATCCGGAGGAGGTCAAGGTCAGCCGCCCCTCGGACGCCCTGGCCGCGCGGGCCGCGGCCACGGACGCCTTCACCGGCGTCCTGCTCGGCGTCGGGGCGGTCGCGCTGCTGGTCGGCGGCGTCGGAGTGGCCAACACCATGGTCATCTCGGTGCTCGAACGGCGGCGGGAGATCGGACTCAGGCGGGCGCTGGGAGCCACCCGGGGCCAGGTGCGCACGCAGTTCCTGACCGAGTCGCTGCTGCTGTCCTGCCTGGGCGGCGCGGCCGGCGCCGGCTGCGGTGCGGCGGTCACGCTCGGCTTCGCGGTCTGGCGGGACCTCCACGCCGTGATCCCCTTGTGGGCCTTGGGCGGCGGCCTGGCGGCGACGCTCCTCGTGGGGGCCGTGGCGGGGATCTTCCCCGCGATGCGGGCGGCCAGGCTTCCGCCCACGCTGGCCCTCGCGACCGCTTAGCAGCCTCTTACGCGGCGAGGGAGATCATGTCCGGTATGCGGGTGCTCATCGCAGAGGACGAGCGCGTCCTCGCCGAGGTCGTGGCGAGCGGGCTGCGGAAGGAGGCGATGGCGGTGGACGTCGTCCATGACGGCTCCGCCGCCGTCGAGCGGGCCATGACGCACGACTACGACGTGATCGTCCTGGACCGGGACCTGCCGGCCGTGCACGGCGACGACGTGTGCCGCGCGCTCGCCGCCGGGCGGGTCCCGGCCCGGATCATCATGCTGACGGCGGCGAGCGACCTGCGCTCCAAGGTCGAAGGGCTGGGCCTGGGCGCCGACGACTACCTGACGAAACCGTTCGACTTCCCGGAGCTCGTGGCCCGCCTGCGCGCGCTCGCCCGCCGCACCCCGCAGGCCGTGCCGCCCGTCCTGGAGCGGGCCGGGGTCACCCTGGACGCGGGCCGCCGCCAGGTGTTCCGCGACTCCCGGTACGTCGCGCTCAGCCCGAAGGAGTTCGCCGTGCTGGAGGTCCTCATGCGGGCCGAGGGCACCGTCGTGAGCGCCGAGGTCCTGCTGGAGAAGGCATGGGACGAGAACGTCAACTACTTCACGAACTCCGTGCGGATGACCGTGATGACCCTGCGGAAGAAGCTCGGCCATCCGCCCGTGATCGAGACCGTGCCCGGCGCGGGTTACCGGCTCTGACCGCGGGGCGGGTGCCGATCCGCCGGCGGCTGGCCCTCACCTACGGAAGCGTGTTCTTCCTCGCCGCCGGCATCCTGGTGGCGATCAACTACGTGGTGGTCGACCAGATCGTCAACCAGCAGGTCCTCGCCGAGGGGGCGATGATCCACCAGGTCGGGGAGGTCGTCCCGCAGCCGGGCCCGCCGCCGGGCGGGAGCCGCGCGCTCCTGGCCTCGTCCGTGAACGACCAGATCGGCCGCTACCGGGAGCTGGTGATGAGCTGGCTGCTGCGCTGGTCCCTGCTGGCGACCGCCATCGTGGGGCTGGCCGGGGTGGCGACCGGATGGCTCATCGCCCGCAGGGCGCTGAGGCCGCTGCAGACCGTCACCGAGACGGCCAGGAAACTGTCGGAGGAGACGCTGCACCGCCGCATCTCGCTGGGCGGCCCGCACGACGAGGTCAGGGAACTCGCCGACACCTTCGACTCGATGCTGGAACGGCTGGACCGCGCCTTCGACGGCCAGCGCCGGTTCGTCGCCAACGTCTCCCACGAGCTCAGGACGCCCCTCGCGATCAACCGGGCGCTGCTGCAGGTCTCCCTCGCCGACGACGCACTCCCACGGCCGCTGCGCCCCGTCAGGGACGAACTGCTCGCCGCGAACGGCCGGCAGGAGCGCCTGATCGAAGGGCTGCTCCTGCTGGCCCAGAGCGAGCGGGAGGTGACCGTCCGGGAGCCGGTGGACCTGCGCGACCTCGCCGACCGGCCCGATCTGCCGCCGGCCCCCACGGTCGGCGACCCCGTCCTGCTGGAGCGGATGGTCGCCAACCTGCTGGACAACGCGGCCAAGTACAACGACGAGCGCGGCCTGATCGAGGTCCGCACCGCCACGTCCGCCGACCAGGTCGCCATCACCGTCGAGAACACCGGGCCCGTGGTGCCGGCCGGGCAGGTCGCCCTGCTGTTCGAGCCTTTCAGCCGGCTCGAACGCGACCGCGTCGGTTCGGCCTCGGGCGCCGGGCTGGGGCTGTCGATCGTCCGGGCGATCGTACGGGCCCACGGCGGCACGGTCGCCACCGTGCCACGCGAGGACGGCGGCCTTGCCGTGACCGTCCGGCTCTCTCGCGCGGCGCTCCATGGTGTTAGCGTCGGAGGCGGGTGCGGTGAGGCCCGGTCGGCACGGTCGTGGTGATGTCGGCTTCGAGGAGCACGCGCGATGCAACTGATCTGGCTGTCCGACGTCGACGCTTCGATGATCGACGTCGTGGGAGGCAAGGGCGCCGGTTTAGGAGAGATGATCAGGGCGGGTGAGCGCGTCCCCGACGGCTTCTGCCTGACCGTCGAGTCCTACCGGTCGGGGGAGCTCCCGGAGCGGGAGCTCGTCGAGGCATACGAGCGGCTGGGCGGCGGGCGGGTGGCGGTCCGTTCCAGCGCCACCGCCGAGGACCTGCCGGAGGCCAGCTTCGCCGGCCAGCAGGACACCTACCTCGACGTCGAGGGCGCCGGCGAGCTCGTCGGCGCGGTACGCCGCTGCTGGGACTCCCTGTTCACCGAGCGGGCCGTCGCCTACCGCGCCACCAACCGGGCCGCCGCCGGGATCGACGACGCGGCCATGGCCGTGGTGGTGCAGCGCATGGTCGATCCGGTCGCGGCGGGCGTGCTCTTCACCGCCAACCCGATCACCGGCTGCCGTGCGGAGATGGTCCTCGACGCCGCCCCCGGACTGGGCACCGCCATCGTCGACGGCAGCGTCGTGCCGGACCACTACGTGCTGCGCGAGGGGGCGCCGGCCGCGGCGAACCCCGGCGGCTGCCTGCGCGCGGACCAGCTCGAACGGCTGCGCGCGGCCGGGCTGCGGCTCCAGGAGCACTTCGGCTCGCCGCAGGACGTCGAGTGGGCCATCGACGCCGACGACACGTTGTGGCTGCTGCAGTCGCGCCCGGTCACCACGCTCTTCCCGCTGCCGCCCGACACCGGTGACATGCGGCTCTACCTGGAGTTCGGCCACATGCAGGGCATGCTGCGCCCGTGCACGCCGATGGGCGTCTCGTTGCTGAAGACGGGCGCGAGCCTGTGGTTCGAGGTCATGGGGGCCAAGGTCGACCGGCGTGACCCGCTGCCCCGGCTGGTGCCCATCGGCGGCCGGATCTTCTACGACATGACGGACTACCTGCGGAACAAGGCCATGCGCCGGCGGCTCGGGCCCGCCCTGGAGGTCTACGGGCCGCGGGTGCAGACGGCCGTGCTGAGCATGATGGACGATCCGCGGTTCGCGCCCCGGCCCGGCCTGCCGTTCCGCCTCGGCAGCGTGCTCAAGGGCACGGCGCGGCTGTTGCCGCGCACGCTCGCCGGAGTGGTGTCGAGCCTGGCCGACCCGGTCCGGGCCCGCGCCCGCGCCGACCGGGGACTCGCCGAGGTCAGGCGGCTGATCACGCCGCCCGGCCCGTCGGCGACCGCCGCCGAGCGGCTGCGCTGGGTGATCGAGGACTCGCACCGGTCGATCATGAGCCCGGACCTGCACGGCATCGTCGGCCCCCTGGTGGCCGGGATGCTCGCCGGAGCGCTCCCGGCCGGGCTGCTCGGCGGCGTCGCCACCCGCGAGGAGCTCGACACCGTGCTCGGCGGCATGCCGCACAACGTGACCACGGAGATGGACCTCGCGCTCTGGGGCCTCGCCGTACGGGCGCGCGAGCACCGCGACCTGTTCCTGGACACGCCGCCGGAGGCGCTGGCCGCCGCGTACGTCGCGAACGAGCTCCCGGACATCGGCCTGGCGGGCTTCCTGGCGAAGTACGGCATGCGCGCGGCGGGCGAGATCGACGTCGGCGTCCCCCGCTGGGAGGAGGACCCGGCGCCGCTGTTCGCCACGATCGCCAACTACCTGCGCGTGGAGGATCCCGGGCAGGCGCCCGACGTGCGGTTCGAGGCGGCGGCGGCCAGGGCCGAGCGGATGATCGGGACGCTGGCGCGGCGGGCGCGGGCCAGGCGGCCGGTGCGCGGACGGCTGGCGGTGTTCCTCCTGCGCCGCTCGCGCCAGCTCACCGGGCTGCGGGAGATCGGCAAGTTCGCCTGGCTGCCGGCGCTCCAGGCGGCCCGGCGCCAGCTCCTCCTCGTCGGCGACGACCTGGTCAGGGAGGGCCGGCTGGAGCAGGCCGGCGACATCATGTTCCTGACACTCCCGGAGGCCCGCGCGGCCGTGGACGGCGAGCGCGACGTCCGGGGGACGGTCGCGGCGCGGCGCGCCGAGCACGAGCGGGAGGCGAGGCGCCGCACCGTTCCCGGAGCGTTGCTGTCCGACGGGACCGACGTGGAGGCGCTCGCCCCCGCGCCGCCGGCGCGGGACGGCGTGCTGACCGGCATGTCGGGGGCCGCCGGGCAGGCGACCGGCCCGGCGCGGGTGATCCGCGACCCGATGGGCGCGCATCTCGAACCGGGCGAGATCCTGGTGGCGCCGACCACGGACCCGGGCTGGACGCCGCTGTTCATGACCGCGGCCGGGCTGGTGACCGAGACCGGCTCGCCGGTGGCCCACGGCCCCACCGTCGCCCGCGAGTACGGCATCCCCGCCGTCATCTGCGTCCGCGACGCCACCTCCGAGATCAGGACCGGGCAGGTGATCACGGTGGACGGCACGGCGGGGACGGTACGGGTGGAGCCCTACTGAGCCGTCGGCGACCGTCGGCGGGCGGCGTTCCCGATGACGACCGCCGCCGCCGTGCCCGCCATGAGCACGGCCACCAGCGCGAACGGGAAGTGTGACCCGTTCACCGGGAAGAGCTGCCACGCCAGGTTGAGCGTCGTGTGGAAGAGCGCCATGGCGAGGACGCTGCCGCCCGTCGCGGCGAACAGCCACACCATGATCACGCGCGCCGCCACGGTGCCGAGCGACCACCAGGCGATCCACGGCACCGTACGGCCGACCTGGAGCAGCGGCACCCAGTGCCAGACGGCCCAGACCAGGCCGACGGCCAGCCCCGCTCCCGCCACGCCCCAGCGGGCCAGCAGGGGCTCGGTGGCGTGGCCCGACCAGCCCAGCTCCTCGCACAACGCTCCCGCGAACAGCGCGACGGCCAGCGCCGCCGCCGGGACCAGGGACACGTCCGGGTCCGGCAAGGGGACGCCGGCCAGGCGCAGCAGGACGTACGAGAGAGCCACCACGGCCGGGTACAGCAGCACGACCGGCAGGAACCACCTCTTGTCCCGTACGCGGGAGGCGTCGAAGGCCCGCCCCAGGAACGCCCGCACCCCGGCGCCCCCGGCCGCGCGGCGGGCGAGCACGATGCCCGCCACCGCCGGGCAGACGAAGGCGAGCCCCGCCAGGGGAACGCCCGGCAGGATCTGCGCGCCGGTCAGCGAGCCCGCCGCCACGAAGGGGACCGACAGCAGGAACACCAGCAGGAAGTAGGTAATGGTACTTGAGATACCATGTCTCATGGCTCGAATGTACTCCTCAGGCGACGGCCCCGGACGCCGCCGCCCCAGGCTGAGCGACCAGGAGACCGAGCGGCGGATGCTCGACACCGCTCTCGCGATGGTCAACCGCGACGGCCTGACCGTCGGGCTCGACCACCTCGGCTTCGAGGACGTCATCCGCGACGCCGGCGTGGCCAGGGCCGCCGTCTACCGCCGCTGGCCGTACAAGGACCTGTTCTTCGCCGACCTGCTGCGCGAGCTGGCCGCGGGCGCGGCACCCGCGGCCGCCGCCGACGGGGAGGCCGCCCGGCGGCTGGTCGCCGCGGTCCTGGCCGAGCGCGCCGCTGAGCTCGCCTCGCCCCAGGGCCGGCACGACCTGGTCACCGAGCTGCTGCGGGTGACCGCCGCCGGCGACCTGGAAACGGTGTCCGGCTCTCCGGAGTGGCGCACCTACCTGGCCCTGCAGGCCACGTTCCTGAGCCTGCCGGAGGGCGACGTGCGCGCGGACGTCCAGGCCGCGCTGGCCCGCTCGGAGCGGCGGTTCGCCGACCGGATCGCGCGCGGCTGGGAGACGGTGGCCACCGCCCTGGGCTACCGGGTACGGCCGGACTCGGGCGGCAGCTTCGCTCTCATCGGCACCATGGCCGCCGCCACGATACGCGGGCTGGTGATCATGGCGGCGGCCGACCCGGAGCTGCTCACCCGGCGGGTGCCGGGCAACCCCACGGGCGCGAGCGCCGCCGCCGACTGGTCGCTGCTCGGCATGGCGGCGGCGAGCATCGCCGTCACCTACCTCGAACCCGACCCGGACGCCGGATGATCAGGGGCGGGAAGGGGATCGTGGCGGCGGCGCCGCGCGGCAGGGTGATGCCGTCCACGCGGGTCCGCTCGTGGTCGGCCTCGACGAGGAGCCGGCGCCCCCGGAACTCGATCGGCAACGACAGCGACCCGAGCCGTTCCGGCAGGCACGGGTCGAGCCGCAGGCCGTCGGGGCGCGGCTCCAGTCCGAGGTAGCAGCGTTGCAGCATGTCGAGGGTGCCGCCCATGGCGCCCAGGTGGATGCCCTCGGCCGTGGTGCCGCCCTGCACGTCCTTGATGTCGCTGAGCGCCGCCTCGGCGAAGAACTGCCAGGAGCGGGCCCGGTCGGCGTGGGCCAGGACCCAGGCGTGGACGACGGAGCTGAGCGTGGAGCCGTGGCTGGTCCGGTCCAGGTAGTAGGAGATCGTGCGGGGGATCAGCTCGGGATCGGCGGGATAGCCGAGCCGGCGCAGGATGTCCAGCAGCTCGTCGGTGGTGAGCAGGTAGCACAGCATCAGCGTGTCTGCCTGCTTGGACGCCTTGTAGCGGTTGACGTCGTCGCCGTCCGCCTCCAGCGCCCGGTCCAGCCGCCGCACCCCCCGGTAGCGGCCCCAGTCGAGCTCGGCCAGGTCGGCGTAGCCGGTGAACTGGCTGATGACGCCGTCGTGGAAGTCGACCCGCATGCGCCGGGTGATGTCCGCCCAGCGGGCGCTCTCCCCGGGGCGGGCGAGGCCGAGCTCCAGGGCGCGGGCCAGCAGCCACACGGTCATGACGTTGGTGTAGGCGTTGTTGTCCAGGCCGGGGGCCGCGGCGCCTGGACGGGCGGTGTGGTACTCGTCCGGTCCCATGACGCCGCGGATCTCGTACCTGCCGGAGGCCGGGTCGAGCACGGCGAGCGAGGCGAAGAAGCGGGCGATGTCCGTCAGCAGGTCGGCGCACCACGACCTCATGGAGCCGGTCACCAGGTGGTGCTGCCACACGTTGTACGCGATGGCCAGGCCGACGTGGCGTTGCAGGTGGGAGACGTCCGGCAGCCAGCGGCCCGAGTCGGGGTTGAGGTGGAAGGTCTGGGTCTCCTCGCGGCCGTCGCTGCCGCTCTGCCAGGGGAACATCGCGCCGTCGTACCCGGCCGCGCGCGCGGCCGCCCGCGCCTCCGGCAGCCGCCGCCAGCGGTAGCGCAGCAGGCCGAGCGAGATGTCGGGGAAGCGCAGGTTCAGCCACGGCAGCACGAACAGCTCGTCCCAGAACACGTGACCGCGGTAGGCCTCGCCGTGCAGGCCCCGGGCGGGCACGCCGACGTCCAGGTCGAAGGTGTGCGGGCTGAGCGTCTGCAGGAGGTGGAAGACGTGCAGGTGCACGAGCTGCGCCAGCTCCGGGCCGCCCACCTCCAGCCGGGCCCGCTCCCACAGGCGTTCCCACGCCGCCTCGTGCGCGGCCAGCAGCTCCTCGAAGGGGGGAGCCTGCCCGGCCCAGCGCAGCGCCGCCGACAGCGGGTCGTGGACGGCGGGGTCGCGGGACGTCACCAGCGCGACGATCTTCGTGACCGTCACCGGCACGCCCTCCTCCGCGTGCAGCACGTGCTCGGTGCCGATCCGGCCGGGCTCCCGCTCGGCCCTGCCGGGAACGGGGGCGTCCATCCGCGCGGCGAGCGCGGCCGTGATCCGGGAGGAGCGGGTCGTCGCCGTCAGCCAGGTCAGCCCGTCCTCGTCCCCGGTCGCGTGCTCGGTGAGGTGGTCGCCGCGCAGGTCGCGGTACCGGGCGACGCCGTGGTTGGTCACCGTCCCGTCCAGCGCGGCGCGGACGCGGAGCGGCCCCGACCAGTTCTCGGCCGTGAAGGTGGTCTCCAGCGCGGCCAGGGCCGGGTCGGCCATGGACACCAGGCGGCGCTGACGTACCCGGGTGATCCGGCCGGCGTCGTCGCGCCGGCGCAGCTCCCGCAGCAGCACCCCGCGCCGCAGGTCGAGCTCCTGGCGGTACTCCAGCAGCTCGGCCCCGTCCGGATGGAACCAGTCCGAGCCCGGCGTGGCGAAGGTCAGCGGCAGCCAGTCGGGCAGGTTGACCAGGTCCTCGTTGACGACCGTACGGCCCGCCACCCGCGAGGCGAGCCGGTCGTAACAGCCGGCCCGGTAGGTGCCCGGAGTGCGGCAGAGGCCGTCGGGCGTGGCGCCGCGGGTGGCGAAGCGGCCGTTGCCGAGCGTGCACAACGCCTCCCGCAGCCCTTCGGCGGCGGGATCGTAGCCCTCGTAGACAAGTGTCCAAGGGTTGGCCGGAGCGAGAGTGGCCATGGCGATGACGCTACCCATGCACCACCGGCCCATACAGGGGACCAAGGTCCTGGCGCCGGAGGGCGTACGACACTGCTGCCGTGGTCGAGCGGCTGGTGTGCTTGGTACGACACGGAAAGCGATCACCCTGGGAAGGGAGGCCGTCATGGCCGCCACGAGCAACAGGCCCGTCATGGAAACCGGCACCGCGGGAGCGCGCCGCCCCGTCGACTACGTCTGGGCGGTCACCCGGATCGCGATCGGCTGGGTGTTCCTGTGGGCGTTCCTGGACAAGACCTTCGGCTGGGGCTTCGCGACGCCGGCCGAGCGCGCCTGGACCGCGGGCGGAAGCCCCACGACCGGGTTCCTCAAGGGCACCGGAGAGAACGCCCTCGGCGGCTTCTTCTCGAACCTGGCCGGTCAGGGCTGGGTGGACTGGCTGTTCATGGCCGGCCTGCTCGGCGTCGGCCTCGCCCTGGTCCTCGGCATCGGCACCCGTGTCGCGGCCGGGGCGGGCACCGCGATGCTGCTCCTGATGTGGGCCGCCGAGCTGCCGCTGGACACCAACCCGTTCATGGACGACCACATCATCTACTCGCTCGTCCTCATCGGCCTCGCGCTCGCCGGCGCCGGGAGCACCTTAGGGCTCGGCAACCTGCCGATCGTCCAGCGCACCCCCTGGCTCAAGTAGCACGATCGGTCACCCGCCCACCTCCGGACGCCGGAGGTGGGCGTCGTGCTGCCGGGGGTCAGTCAGAGCCGGACGGCCCCGGCATGCGGGCCGAAAGTCCCTGCCGGGGCCGCGCCCGCCCGTACGAGGCTGGTGGTAGGGCCACTCTGACGTGGGCAGGCGTACGGACAGGAGGCAGCGGCATGAAGCACATCGTTCTCGGCTACGACGGATCGGCCTTCTCGATGCAGGCGCTGGACTGGGCGCTGGACGAGGCCGAGCTCCGCGGGCTGTCCCTGACCGTCGCCCACGCCTGGCAGTGGCCGTACGGCGAGGCCCCCGAGGAGGCCAGGTCCCACCTGCGCAAGGCGGCCGAGCACGTGCTGTGGCACGGCGCCGACTGCGCCCGCCACACCAGCTCCGGCCTCACCGTGGAGACGGACCTGCACGAGGGTCCCGCCGCCGAGCGCCTCGTCGAGCTCTCCCACGAGGCCGCGCTCGTCGTGGTCGGCTCGCGCGGGCTCAGCGCGCTGCCGCGAGCGGTCGTGGGCTCGGTGGCCGGGTACGTCGCCACGCACGCCCACTGCCCCGTGATCGTGGTGCGCGGGCCGGGGCCGCTGCCCGCGGCGTCGCAGCCGGGACCGGTCGTCGTGGCCGACCGCGACCCGGACGCCGCCGTGCTGGACTTCGCGTTCGAGGAGGCCGCCCTGCGCCGGGTGCCCCTCGCCACCTCGGCGGACGTGACCGCGTGGGCGGCCCGCCATCCGGGCGTGCCCGTCCAGGAGGCCGCCGACTTCGGGACCGCGACCCTCGTGGTCGCCGGCCGCCGGCGGGCCGCGCCCGCCGGCGTCGCCGCCTCACTCCTCCAGCACGCGCCCTGCCCCGTGGCGGTGGTGGGAGGCTGAGGACTACCTGAGCTCCAGCTCGGCCGCCGGGCGGCGGGGTGTGCCGGGCACGTACGGCCCGTAGCCGAACCGGATGACGGCCTGCGGGTGCCCGCGCCGGTGGTGCGGGTCCCTGCGTCCACGCATGTCGCGCAGGTCGAGCGACTGGTTCAGCAGCGAGGCCGACACGTCGTGCCGGGCGGCGACGAGCAGGACCCGCTGCAGGGCCTGACCGGCGCGCAGCCAGTCGGCGGGCCGGTCGCCCGCGGTGACGAGGACGGCGAGCTGGGGCCGCTCCTCGAAGTGCGCCGTGTACTCCTGCCGCCCGAAGTCCCTGATGGGCGACGGGTCCCGCAGGGCGTGCGGCCCGTGCGCATAGGAGGGGACGCCGTCGTACCGCGCGCCCGGCATCGTCCACGCGGCCAGCTCGGCGCGGTAGTCGTGGTCGCCGGCCAGCTCGTCCTCGGCGACGGCGGCGTACCCGAGCGTGTCGCTCGTGGCGTGCCGGTCGAGGGGCAGGAGGGCCGCGCCTTCCCGCGCGGCCGCGAGCCGGAGCTCGGCCAGGACGGGACGCGGCAGCGCCCGGTCGTAGAACGGCAGGCGGTTGGTGCGGCGGACCGGGATGAGGTCGTACAGCTCGCGGTGCTCCGCCGGGACCGGCAGCTCCGCGCCCATGCGCACCGCCGCGAGCAGGTCGGGCTCCTCCTCCGGCGACGGCAGCAGCCACACGATCGGCCGGTGCCCGGCCGTGCGCATCGCCAGCCGCAGGTTGAACAGGGCCGCGCCGCAGCTCACGTGCAGGCTGCGGCCACGCGGATCGCTGACGCGCAGCCGCCGGTCCTGGTCGGCGAGCACCTCGACGAACTCCCCGTGGACCACGCGGAACCGCCAGGGCTGGGTGTTGAGCACCGACGGGGCCCGGCCGGCGGCCTCAAGCAGTCGCCTGGTGTTGAGTTCGGCAGCGAGTGAGACGGACATGGCGCACCTCCTACGACGACGCTCCCGCATCCGGCCGGCGGCGGTGAGTGCCGTGCGGCCCCTGTCCCGGGGCCGAAGGTCCCCTGCTCAGACCGAGACCACGCCGTGCGCGCGGAACCGGGCGTGCACGCGGTCGAGCTGCTCCTGGCCCGGCGGCTCGACGTCGGCGAGGGGGAAACGCAGGCCGAGGCGGTCGTACTTGCCGGTGGCCATGCGGTGGAAGGGCAGGACGTCGACGCGTTCGACGTTGCCCAGGCCCGCCACGAAGGCGGCCAGCGCGTCCACGTTCGCGGGCGCGTCGGTGAGGCCGGGGACCAGGACGAACCGCACCCAGGTGGGCCGTCCCAGGTCGGCGAGGCGGCGGGCGAAGCGCAGCGTCGGCTCTACCGGCCCGCCCGTCACGCGCCGGTAGGTGGCCGGGTCGAAGGACTTGATGTCGAGCAGCACCAGGTCGGTGTCGGCCAGCATCGCGTCGGTGGCGCGTACGCCGAGCAGTCCGGAGGTGTCGAGCGCGGTGTGCAGGCCGTCGTCGTGGCAGCGGCGCAGCAGCTCGGCGGTGAAGCGCGGCTGCAGCAGCGGCTCGCCGCCGCTGACAGTCACCCCGCCGCCCGCGACGGAGATGAAGCGCCGGTACTTGCCGATCTCGGCCATGATCTCGTCCGCGGGGACCTGGCGGCCGTCGCGCATCCGCCAGGTCTCCGGGTTCTGGCAGTAGCGGCAGCGCAGCGGGCAGCCCGCGGTGAAGACGACGAACCGGGTGCCGGGGCCGTCCACGCCGACCGACAGGTCCCAGGAGCTGACGGAACCGTTCATCTCGGGCCGTTCACAGCGAGCCGTGGAAAGTGCGGCTGACGACGTCGCGCTGCTGGTCCGGGGTGAGCCGGACGAAGTTCACCGCGTAGCCGGAGACGCGCACGGTGAGCTGCGGATGGCGCTCGGGGTGTTCCATGGCGTCCAGCAGGACGGCGCGGGTGAGCACGTTGACGTTCATGTGGAAGCCGCCGGCGTCGAAGTAGCCGTCCAGCACGCCGACCAGGTTGCCGACCCGCTCGTCCGGCGTGCGGCCGAGCCCGTCGGGCGTGGCCGTGTTGGTCAGGGAGATGCCGTCGAGTGCCTGGTCGTAGGGGAGCTTGGCGACCGACAGGGCGGAGGCGATCATGCCGTGGCGGTCGCGGCCGTTCATCGGGTTGGCGCCGGGGGCGAACGGCTCGCCGGACCGGCGGCCGTCGGGCGTGTTGCCGGTGTGCCTGCCGTAGACCACGTTGGAGGTGATCGTCAGAACGGACTGGGTGTGCTCGGCGTCCCGGTACGCCCGGTGCTCGCGGATCTTGGCCATGAACGAGCGCACCAGGCCGACGGCGATGGCGTCGGCGCGGTCGTCGTTGTTGCCGTAGGCCGGGTAGTCGCCTGTGACCCGGTAGTCCACGGCCAGGCCGGTGGCGTCGCGGATCACCTCGACGCGGGCGTGCCTGATGGCCGACAGGCTGTCGGCGGCGACGGACAGCCCGGCGATGCCGCAGGCCAGCGTGCGCTTGACCGGGTAGTCGTGCAGCGCCATCTCCAGCCGCTCGTAGGCGTATTTGTCGTGCATGTAGTGGATGATGTTGAGCGCGTTCACGTAGGTGCGGGCGAGCCAGTCCATCATCCGGTCCAGCGCCTCGGTGACCTCCTCGTAGTCGAGGACGTCGCCGGTGAGCGGCGGGTGGGCGGGGCCGACCTGGGCGCCGGTGAGCTCGTCGCGGCCGCCGTTGATCGCGTACAGCAGGGTCTTGGCCAGGTTGACCCGGGCGCCGAAGAACTGCATCTGCCTGCCGACCGGGGCCGCCGACACGCAGCAGGCGATGGCGGTGTCGTCGCCGGTGCGCGGGCGGGTCAGCTCGTCGCTCTCGTACTGGATGGCGCTGGTCTCGATCGACAGCGCGGCGCAGTAGCGCTTGAACGGCTCGGGCAGCCGGGGGGACCACAGGACGGTCAGGTTCGGCTCGGGGGCCGGGCCGAGGTTGCGCAGCGTCCGCAGGAAGCGGTAGCTGGTCCGGGTGACCAGCGGGCGGCCGTCTTCGCCGAGGCCGCCGATCGACTCGGTCACCCAGGTGGGGTCGCCGGAGAAGAGCTGGTCGTACTCGGGGGTGCGCAGGAAGCGGACGATCCGCAGCTTGATCACGAAGTCGTCGACGAGCTCCTGCGCGCGTTCCTCGGTGATGCGGCCCTCGGCGAGGTCGCGTTCGAGATAGACGTCCAGGAAGGTGGAGGTGCGGCCCAGCGACATGGCGGCGCCGTTCTGCTCCTTGATCGCGGCCAGGTAGGCGAGGTAGAGCCACTGGACCGCCTCGTGCGCGGTCGCGGCGGGACGGGACAGGTCGTGGCCGTAGGAGGCGGCCATCGTCCTCAGCTCGCCGAGGGCGCGGATCTGCTCGGACAGCTCCTCCCGGTCGCGGATCACGGCGTCCGTGGCGTCCGCGTCGTCCAGGGAGCGCAGCTCGGCCTGCTTGGCCTCGATCAGCCGGTCCACGCCGTACAGCGGGACGCGGCGGTAGTCGCCGATGATGCGGCCACGGCCGTAGGCGTCCGGCAGCCCGGTGATGACGCCGGACCGGCGCGCAGCCCGGATCTCGGGGGTGTAGGCGTCGAACACGCCGTCGTTGTGGGTCTTGCGGTACGAGGTGAAGATCTCCTTCACCGCCGGGTCGAGCTTGTAGCCGTAGGCGGCCAGGCCCGTCTCCACCATGCGCAGCCCGCCCGCGGGCATGATCGCCCGCTTCAGCGGCGCGTCGGTCTGCAGGCCCACGATCAGCTCGCGGTCGCGGTCGATGTAGCCGGGCGGGTGGGAGGTGATCGAGGACGGGGTGGTGGTGTCGGCGTCGAGGATCCCGCGCCGCCGCTCCTCGGGGAACAGGGACGAGACCTTCTCCCACACCGCGCGGGTGCGTTCGGTCGGCCCGGTCAGGAAGCGGTCGTCACCCTCGTAAGGCGTGTAGTTCGCCTGGATGAAGGCCCGCACGTCCACGGCCGACCGCCAGTTCGCACCGCGGAATCCACGCCACGCCGCCGTCGCGTTCATCGTCACTCCTTCGTCCCGGTTGGGGTCCTCTCCCACCGTGCCGCGCCGGCGAGCCGGGCACAGCGGGCCAAGGACACCGGTGGCCGGGACGAACGTCCTTGGGGTGAACCGTCACAATGGTGCCGGTACGAACGAGTGAAGGGAGCCCGTGATGCGCTGGGACGAGATGTCGGGCAGGCAGCGGGGCGCGGTGATCGCGCTGGCGTCCGTGGAGCTCGCGTTCACCGCGGCCGCCGCGGTCGACCTCAGCCGGCGGCCCGCGGCGGATGTGCGGGGCCGCAAGGCACTGTGGTGGCCGGCGATCTTCGTTCAGCCGGTGGGGCCCGTCGCGTACCTGCTGTGGGGACGGCGGAGATGACCGGAACAATTGTGCTGTGATTCCACCGTCCTCCCGCAATGTGAGAGGACGGTGGAATCGTGCGGCATTGGAGGTTTTGATCCCTCCGACCACAGGAAAGGGGCAAACCGATCCCACGGCCCCCCTCCAGTGTTCCGCAGGTCCCGCTTGCCGCCCTTTCCCCGTCTACCGTGGCCGATGGACTCGGTAAAGCGGAAGGATCAATTGTTCCTAGGAATTCTTTTCCCCGGAAGTTCGGCCGCTCGGATGCCATCATCGGATGATATGGATGCGCACAGCCCGTCCTTCGACCTCGCCTCACCGAAAGGAGCGCTGGCCGATTTCCTGATCGCCCGGCGAGCCGCGGTCACCGCGGCCGAACACGGACTGCCGGAGCCCGCCTACCCGCGCCGGGTCCCCGGGTTGCGGCGGGAGGAAGTGGCCCAGCTGGCCGGCATCAGCACCGACTACTACACCCGGCTGGAACAGGGCCGGGTCCGCACCGCCTCCCGTTCGGTGCTGGCCGCCATCGGCCGGGCCCTGCGGCTCGACGACGACCAGCAGCGGCATCTGTGCCAGCTCGCCGACCCGTACACGGGGGAGCAGACCGACGAAGGCGAGCAGCGGGTCAGCCAGCAGACCGTGCGGTTGCTGACCAACCTGGTCGACACGCCCGCTCTGGTGCTGGGCCGCTACCAGGACATCCTGGCCTGGAACCGGCTCGCCGCCGCCCTGCTCGGCGACCTGGCCGCGATGCCGCCCGCGCACCGCAACTACGTGCGCATGATCTTCCTGGACCCGCAGGTCCGGGCGATGCAGGACGACTGGCCCGCCCGGGCCCGCGAAGCGGTCTCCAGCCTGCGCATGGCGGCCGGCACCTACCCCGGCCAGCCGCGGCTGCAGGAGCTCGTGGGCGAGCTGCTGCGCCGCGACGACGACTTCCGCGTCTGGTGGAACCAGCACCTGGTCACCATGCACCCGTTCGGGCACAACCGCGTGCACCACCCCGTCGCCGGCTCCTTCGACCTCGACTGGCAGGCCCTGACCACCGTGGACGACCAGGAACAGGTCATCATCCTCGTCACCGCGCCGCCCGGCAGCCCCGGCCACTTCGCCCTGCGCCGGCTGGCCTCCTGGGCGCAGCGGCAGGCCCTGCGGCCCAGCCACCTGCCCCCCGGCCCGCTGAGCGCCTGAGCCGGGGGACAGGCGCGGGGCTCAGCCGCAGTGCACGTTGTCGAGCTTGAGCGTCACCCAGTCCGGCACCGTCCCCTGGACGTCGATGCACTGGCCGGCCGCGGAGACGTACACGGGGCCGGCGTAGTACGTGTAGGTGCCGGAGTCGGGATCCCGGCCGCTGCCGTCGGCCCGGGAGATGACGACGCTCTTCCAGCTCGGGGTGTTGGCGTAGGCGCCGTAGCCGTAGGTCAGGGCGCAGTTCTTGCCGGCGCTGGAGCTGTAGTGGACCTCCAGCGTGCCCGTACGGGTCCCGTCCCCCCTCTTGATCGGGTAGACGCCGACGCGGGTGTAGCTGCTGCCGCAGGGCCCGGCCGCGGCGGCGGGGGCGGCGCCCGCCACCAGCGTGGTCGAGGCGGCCAGGGCCGCACCGGACAGGAGGGTCGCCAGCTTACGGATGCGCACGAAAATCCTTTCGGTCGCCGACATTTCGATCATGGATATCACCGGCTCCCGACGCTTCACCCGTAGAATGCGCGCGATGTGAGACTTGACACAAAGATCCGCTTCCGGGTCAGGACGCGGGGCGGTTGTCCTTTCCGTCCAGCCACAGCAGGTGTGACTCGTCCCGATGCGTCCCCGCGCTGCCGACATGCTTGGTGCCGATCTCGGGGCCCTTCTTGATCACGTGCACCAGGGCCATCGCGTGCCCACGGCCGAGACCGTAGTCTTGCTTGAGCCACTCGACGATCGTGCCCGCCTTGACCGAAGGGCTGTCCAACCCGCGTTCCTTCGCGAGTTCGACGAACTGCCGGGGCGTCAGCCCCGTCCTGTCCTCGATGTTGTCCAGGTACGCCTGAAACGACATGTCTTCTCCTTCCGGGAAACAGGGGAGCGGGCCCGTCAGCCCTGAGCGGCCCGCTCCAGCTTGGCCATGGTCACCGTGATCCAGGCCCACGCCGCCACGACCCCGGCGAACATGGCGAGCGGCCCGCCCGCCGCGCCGCTCATCGCCCAGCAGAGGCCGGCGGCCAGCAGCGCGCCGCCGGCGCGGCCGGCGACGGCCCAGGACGAGCCGCCGAAGCGCCGGCTCATGACGAAGCAGAACGCGATCATCGCGAGGAACGACGCACTGGCCGCCGCCAGATGCACCGCGCCGGCCGCGCTCATCGTCCCGGGCACGTCCGGCGTGCCGGGAGGGAAGGCGAAGCCAGGATCGGCGGGGAAGAGGCCGGCCACGATCAGGCCGGCGCCCTGGACGCCGAGCAGGCGGGGCCCCCACACACCGCCCGCGCCGGTGGCGTACAGGCCCGCCGCGCCGCACAGGGTCAGCACGCCGGTCACGACGAAGCTGGAGATCTGGATCCAGCCGAGCTCGCCCAGCGAGAGCATGCTGACCGGATGCCGGGTCAGGTCGAAGCCCGTCCGGGTGGCCGCCTGGACCACGGCGAGCAGGATCCAGATCGGCGCCGCCGCCAGCCCGGCGGTGAGCAGCGGCGGCCGTCGCCGGGTTCTTGCCTCAAGAGTTGTCATGCCGACCATGATCGGAACGGCGTCGCCGCGGCGCCAGAGCAAACTGAGTTCCTGGCGGGCCGTCACCGGCGATACCGTTACCGGCAACGTCATTTCCTGCTTGAAGCGGCAAGGGGGAGACCCTGAACGACAGCCGTGAGCTCCTCGGCCAGTTCCTGCGCGAGCGCCGTGCCAGGATCTCCCGCGACCAGGCGGGGCTGCCCGCGCGACGGTCCCGCCGCGGCAGTTCGCTCACCCAGGAGGACCTGGCCTACGTCACGGGCTACTCGATCCGCACGATCAGCGCGCTGGAGCAGGGCGCCGAACACCGCCCCACCGCCGAGCTGCTGGAGTCCATCGCCTCGGCGCTCCAGCTCAGCCAGGACGAGCGCAGCATCCTGTGGTACCTCGCGAACGGCACCCCGCCCGAGCCCGACCACGCCGCCGAACCCGACCCGGCCCTGCGCCGGCTGGTCGACGCCCTGGAGCCGCACCCCGCCTACGTGACCGACGGATTATGGAACGTCCTGAGCCAGAACTCCGCCTTCGCCCGGTGGATCTGCGACTTCACCGCCGTGCCCGAAGGCGAGCGCACCATCCTGCACTGGTTCTTCCTTCAGGAGCACTCCAAGCACGTCATGGTCGAGTGGGAGCGCGAGGCGACGGCGCTGATGTCGCTGGTCCGCGGCCGGGCGATGCGCGAACGGCACGGCCACGAGCTCATGGCCGTGGTCGACGACCTGCGCGAGCGCAGCCCGGACGCCGAGCGCATCTGGGCGAGCGGCACCGACCTGCTGGTCCAGGGCCCGTCCAGGCCGATGCTCTTCCGCGAGCCCGGCCACACCGACCCGGACCGGCCGGACGACGAGGACCATCACGTCCGGCTGACCATCACCACGCTCGCTCCGGTGCGGATGGGGGACCACCACCGCCTGCTGGCCTTCCTCCTGCCCGAGGACCACACTGCCCCCGCCGCGCCGAGCGGGCCCTGCCCTGTCTGCCCGCCCGGGTGACTCATCCGCGTGGGCCGCGGTGTGTGGCCGGGATCTCGAACCCGTACTTCTCGCCGAGGGCGCGGACGTCGGCGAGATCCTTGTCCTTGGGCGGGTACGCCGTCTTGAACCGGAACATCCACTCGGGGGCGACGCACCGCACCTCCTGCCCGGCGATGACACCCGTGCCCGTCAGGGAGCCCTCGGGGTACGCGACGCCGTAGACGTTGCGGCCCTGGTCGTCGAACTCGAACACGTGGACGTCCACCGTGGCGCCGCTGGGGGTCGCGACGACGTGGTTCCAGTCGGTCGAGTCCTGCCGTGGCCGCGGCGCGTACCCCCACCGGGCCAGCAGCTCCCCGAGACGCCGCGCGTGCTCGCGTGCGACGGCGAGGTCGAGGTCGGCGTGCTCACGGGTCTGCCTGCCGAGCAGCGCGTCCACGCACCATCCGCCGTCGATCCAGACGGGGACGTTCTCGGCGGCGAGGCCGCGGTAGAGCGCGAGGACTTCGTCGGCGTTCACGGGACGCAGCGTAACGGGCTCGCAGGTCTGGTTCTCGCGGTGTCTGTTCGGGCCGGTCGAGCTCGTCATCACTGTGCCGGGCCGGAACGTGGCCCCGGCGGTCAGTGAGATGAGGAGTTCGTGGTGGGCACGATCAGCGTTTTCGTGAGCGTCAGCCTGGACGGCGTCATGCAGGGGCCGGGCCGGGCGGACGAGGACACGAGGGGCGGGTTCCGGCACGGCGGCTGGGGCGCCGGGTACGCCGACCAGGTGATCGGGAAGTACGTCGCCGAGGAGGCCGGCGCGGCGGCGATGCTGTTCGGGCGGCGGACGTACGACGACGTGCTGGGTTACTGGACCTCCGTCGGCGAGCCCAACCCGTTCACCGAGACGCTGGTGAACACGCCCAAGTACGTCGCCTCCCGCCGACCGGACACCGTGCTCGCCCACCCCAACTCCACGCTGCTGGCCGGGGAGGCGGCCGGCGCCGTCGCCGGGCTGAAGGAGCGGGTCGACGGCGTGATCAGGGTGCTCGGCAGCGGCGAGCTGGTGCGTTCCCTGCACGCGGCGGGCCTGGTCGAGGAGTACGTCCTGCTGACCCATCCGATCGTGCTCGGCTCGGGCACGCGGCTGTTCGGCGAAGGGGAACGTACCGGCCTGGAGCTTCAGGAGGCGATCACCGCGACGACCGGTGTCGTGATCGCGCGCTACCGGACCAAATGACGAGAGAGGATCGAGACATGCGTTACATGCTGTTGTTCCATCACCGTGAGGCGACCGAGGAGTCGGTCGGGGCCGAGGCGATGGCCGAAGGGATGCGGGCCATGGCCAGTTACGCCGCCACGCTGGAGCAGGCCGGGATCCTGGTGAGCGGCCAGGTGCTGCGGCCGTCGGCGGATTCGACCACGCTCACGCTGGTCGACGGGGAGCCGCGCATCCAGGACGGGCCGTTCGCCGACACCAAGGAGCAGCTCGGCGGCGTGGTCGTCATCGACGTGCCGGATCTGGACGCGGCCCTGGACTGGGCGCGGCAGGCGCCGCCGCTGTCCTGGGGGAGCGTCGAGATCCGGCCCGGTGGGATGCACATCGAGGACGGGAAATGGGTCCCGTCCTGGTGAACCCGGGTGAGCGGGCCGCGCAGGTGGCCGAGCGGGCCGCGCGGGAGTCCTACGGCCGGCTGGTGGCCCTGCTGGCCGCTCCGGCCGGGGACCTCGAACTCGCCGAGGACACCCTGGCGCAGGCCTTCGAGCGGGCGCTGACCACGTGGCCGCGCGACGGCGTACCGGACAACCCGGAGGGCTGGCTGCTGGCGGTCGCCCGCAACCGGCAGCGGGACCTGTGGAAGTCCGCGGCCCACCGCCGCAGCCGGTCGCTGGAGGCGGCCGTCGACGCAGGCGCCGACCTGGGTGCGGGCGTCGTCGCGACCCTGGACGACCTCGATCCGGACCGGATCCCGGACCGGCGTCTCGCCCTGCTGTTCGTCTGCGCGCACCCGGCGATCGCCGCCGACGTCCGTACTCCGCTGATGTTGCAGGTCGTGCTCGGGTTCGACGCGGCGGCGATCGCGCGGGCCTTCGCCGTGCCCGCCGCGGCGATGTCGCAACGGCTGGTACGGGCCAAGCGGCGGATCAGGGACGCCCGGGTCCCCTTCGCCGTTCCCGGGCGGCAGGCGATGCCGGAGCGGCTGCCGTGGGTGCTCGAGGCGGTGTACGGCTGTTACGCGCTGTCGTTCCAGGACCGGGGGGAGGGGGACTCGCTCGCGGGCGAGGCCCGCCACCTGGCCGTCACCACCGCGCGGCTGCTCGGCGACGAGCCGGAGGCGTGGTCGCTGGCGGCGCTGCTCACCCTGACCTCCGCGCGCGCCGCGGCTCCCGGCGGTCCCTATCTGCCGTTGCAGGACCAGGACCCGGGCACGTGGGACCGCGGCCTCATCGCCGAGGGCGAGGCGTACCTGCGCCGGGCCGGGCGGCCCGGCCGCGCGCCGGGACGCTTCCAGCTTGAGGCGGCGATCCAGGCGGTCCACTGCGACCGGGCCCGCGCCGGCGCCACCGACTGGGACGCCCTGTGCACCCTCTACACCGCGCTGGTCGCGATCGCGCCGAGCCTGGGCGGCCGGGTCGCGCACGCCGCCGTCATCGGCCGAGCCCGCTCGCCCGGCGCGGGACTGGAGCTGCTGGAGGCCCTGCCGGTCGAACGGGAGCGGTTCCAGCCCTATCACGCGGCGCGCGGCGACCTGCTCGCCCGGCTCGGCCGGCGCGAGGAGGCGGCCGCCGCCTACACGCGGGCCGCCGCCCTCACCACCGACCCGGCCGCCCGGGCCTTCCTCGGGCGGCGCGCCGAGGAAGCGGGCGGACCCTAGGGCCCGCTGTGTCGGCCCCGGCGTGGGTGCGGCGGCCCTGGCGGCTGGGGCCGCGCCAGTCCAGGCAGAGGACGCTGGCGTCGTCCTGCAGATGGCCGTGGCAGGCGTCGATGACGGCGCCGGTCAGCGTCCGTACGAGCTCGCGAGGATGCTGGTCGGCCGTGTCCTGGATGAGGCCGGGCAGGTCGAGGCTCGCCGCCTGGCGTTCGCGCATGCCGTCCGTGTAGAACACGAGACGGTCGCCGGCCCGCAGGTCGAGGTCCTGCACCTGGAAGTCGACGGGGAACGGGAAGCCGAACGGCGGGTCGATGCGCAGCGGCACCTCCCGCACCTTGCCGTCGCGAAGGCGCAGCGGCCATGGGTGACCGGCGTTGACGAGCCGGGCGCCGGTGCCGTCGAGGGAGACGCGCAGCAACTGGCCGGTGGCCAGGGATTGCCGGCCGTGGTCCAGGAGCGCCTGATGGGTCGCACCCGCCTGCTCGGCCAGGCTGCGGGAGGCGCGGCGGGCGCCGCGGGAGGCGTCGCCGCCGATGGTGTCGGCCGGCACCAGGGCTCCGGCCAGCACGAACTGGGCGGCCTCGCAGGAGGAGGACGACGGCAGGAGCTGGTTCTGGATCTCGGCGGCCAGGCTCACCGGGGTGGTGCGCTGCCCCCAGAGGTAGAGGTCGGTGAAGCGGCGGTCGGTGACCACGATGTACGCCAGCGCGTGCGCGGCCTGGCTGATCTGCTCCAGCACCTCCTCGTCGAAGCGCGGCAGGGTCAGCTCCAGCAGGCCGATCGCGTCGCCCCGGTTGGTCACGGGGGCGAGCACCCGCTGTCCCAGGCGGTCATCGGGCGCCAGGGTCAGCTCCTGGGTGCGCAACGCCTGGTCGTAGACGCTGCCGCGCAGGTGGATCCGCTCGCTCTGCCGCCCCCCGTCGCCGCGGATCATGCGCACCATCTGCTGGCCGACGAGGTCGAGGAACATGAACGACACGGCCGTGGCCCCGAACCTTCTGCGCAGGTCGGCGGCTATCACGTCGATGGAGTCCACCGGCGCGGCGTTCTCCGCCTCCGTGAGAAGCTCCTCCAGGCGGAGCCGGTCGTGGGTCATGCGCCCTCCTCGGTCCCCGCACCTCTGCCCTAGGCCGCCGCGGGTATGACGAGCCGGCGCGCGATCTCTAGGACGGCGGCCTCTAGGACGGCGGCCGGAGCTCGGCCATGACCCGCCGCATGTCGGCGACGGCGCGGAGCGTGCCGCGCAGGGTGCCGGTGACCTTGGAACGCCCGGTCCGCGGCAGGTAGTCCACCTCCACCTCGGCGATCCGCCAGCCGGCCGTGGCGGCGCGCAGCACCATCTCCAGCGGGTAGCCGAAACGGCGGTCGGTCAGCCCCAGCTCCAGGAGGGCCGCGCGCCTGGCCGCGCGCATCGGGCCGAGGTCGCGGAGCGGCGCACCCGTACGGCGGCGCAGGGCGCCGGCGAGCACCGTGTTGCCCAGCCGCGCGTGCAGAGGCCAGGCGCCGGCCGCCCGCGGCACCCTCCGCCCCAGGACGAGATCGCCGTCCCCATCGAGCACGGCGGCGCTCACCCGGGGGAGCTGGCGGGGGTTGAGTGAGGCGTCGGCGTCCATGAAGCAGACCAGTTCGGCGGTGGCGGCGAGCAGCCCGGCGTGGCAGGCCGCACCGAAGCCGCGTACGGGCTCGTGGACCACCCGCGCGCCGAGGCTCTCCGCGACCGCCGCCGAGCGGTCGGTGGAGCCGTTGTCCACCACGATCGGGCGGTAGCCGTCCGGCATGCGCCCGAGCACCCAGGCGAGCGCGGCCTCCTCGTTCAGGCAGGGCAGGATCACGTCGACGGTCATGACCAGGCGAACTCCTTCATACCCGCGCCGAACTCGACCTCCGCGCGGAACCCGAGCTCGGCCCGCGCCCGCTCGGGCGAGGCCACGATGTGGCGGACGTCGCCCAGCCGGTAGTCCCCGGTGACCTGCGGGGCGGGGCCGCCCCGCGCGGCGGCCAGCGTGTCCGCCATCTCGCCCACGGTGTGCGGGGCGCCGGAGGCGATGTTCCAGGCGCGCAGCTCGCCGGGGCGGACGGGCGCGGACATGGCCGCGAGGTTGGCCCGGGCGACGTCGCGTACGTGCACGAAGTCGCGCAGCTGGCGGCCGTCCTCGAACACCTTCGGCGCCCGGCCCGCCTCCAGCTCCGAGCGGAAGATCGCGGCCACCCCGGCGTACGGGGTGTCGCGGGGCATACGGGGACCGTAGACGTTGTGGTACCTCAGCGCCGCCGCGCTGCCGCCCGTCTCCCTGGCCCAGTTGGCGGCCAGGTGTTCCTGGGCGAGCTTGGTGGTGGCGTAGGCGTTGCGCGGATCGGGCCTGGCGTCCTCGCCGATCGGCGCGCAGGCCAGCGCCGCGCCGCAGCGCGGGCAGAGCGGCTCGAACGAGCCCCGCTCCAGGTCCGGCACGGCGCGCGGCCCCGGCCTGACGTGGCCGTGCGCGGCGCACTCGTAGTGGCCTTCGCCGTAGACCACCATCGAGGACGCCAGCACCAGCCGGCCGATCTCGTGCCGCGCCATCGCGGCGAGCAGGACGGCGGTGCCGTAGACGTTGACGGAGGCGTAGCCGGGCAGGTCGGCGACGTCCACGCCGAGCCCCACCCTGGCGGCCTGGTGCACGACGACCTCGACGCCGGGGAGCAGCGCGTCCAGCGCGGCCGGGTCGCGGACGTCCGCGCCGGTCCGCAGGTCCAGGCCGACGACGTCGTGACCGGCCGCCCGCAGCGCCTCCGCCACGTGCCCGCCGATGAAACCGGCCGAGCCGGTGACCATGACTCTCACGCCGCCGACGCTAGCCCGGCGGGAGGCGCGGCCGGATGACACGTTCGCGGTTCGTAAGGCTTCTTACGAAGCGCGGACGGCGGGCCGCGCGGCGGCCCCGGACGGGGCCGGGGATGTCAGGCTGCGGGCTGTGAGCCGAAACCTGATCTTCACCGGGGCGGTGCTCGCCGCCCTGGGGGCCGTCGTGCTCAGGATGGTGCTCGGGCCGCCGGGCCTGGGCTGGTATCTGCTGGCCTGGGCGCTGTTCGCGGCGGCCGTGTGGCTGGCCCGGCGGGTGCCGGGGAAGCGGCTGGACGTGCTGGTCGTGGCCGGCGGGATCGTGCTGGCCACGGTCGGGCTGGCGGCGCCGCCGAGCAGCAGCACCGACTCCTTCCGTTACGCCTGGGACGGCCGGGTGCAGGCGGCGGGCATCTCGCCCTACGAGCGTCCGCCGGCCGCCCCGGCGCTCGCCGGTCTGCGTGACGACTGGCTCTTCCCTGCCGCCTGCGCGGACCCGCTGCTGTGGCCGCTGCCGGAGGGCGGCTGCACCCGGATCAACCGCCCGACCGTGTCCACGATCTACCCGCCGCTCGCGCAGGGGTACTTCCTGCTGGTCGAGTGGCTGTCGCCGGAGGGTTCCCGGCACAAGGGGCTGCAGCTGGGCGGCTGGGCACTCGCCGTGCTCGCGCTGCCGGCGCTGTGGCGGCTGGCGGGGGCGCGGCGGGCGGCTTACTGGGCGTGGTGCCCGGCGGTGCCGGTCGAGGCGGTGAACAACGCGCACGTCGACATGCTCGGGGTGCTGCTGGTGGTGCTGGCCTTCGGCGCGGTGCGCGGGCGCGGCGGGCCCGCGGGGGCGGGCGCGCTGCTGGGGGCGGCGGTGGCGGCCAAGCTGCTGCCGGTGACGGCGCTGCCGGGCGCCCTGTCCGGAGTGCTGGCGGGCAACGGAGGGGTGGCGGGGAACGGTCGGGTGGCGTGGCGGCGGCTGCTCCTGGTCGGGGTGCCCGCCGTGCTCGTGGTGGCGCTGTCGTACCTGCCGTACGCGCTGGTCTCGGGGAGCTCGGTGGCCGGCTACCTGCCGGGCTACCTCCGGGAGGAGCGCTACGACGGCGGCGGCAACCGGTACGCCGTCCTGCGCCTGCTGATGCCGGACTCCTGGGCCCCGTACGTCGCGATCGTGCTGCTCGCCCTGATCGTCCTGGCCGTCCTGCGGCACGGGGACGCGGAGCGGCCCTGGCAGGGCGCGCTGCTGGTCAGCGGCTCGTTCCTGCTGCTGCTCACCCCCGGATACTCCTGGTACGCCCTGCTGGTCGTGGCCCTGGCCGCCATGACCGGCTGGTGGGAGTGGCTGGGCGTCGCCGTGGCGGGCGCGGTCGCCTACACCGACGGCCCGGCCGCGCCCGACAACCTCGGCACCCCCTTCTACGCCGTGGCCGCGGTGGCCGCGCTGGCCGGCTGGGCCGCGCGGCGCTCCGCCGAGCCTCGCCGTCGTCGCCCCGCCGGCGATGACGGAGCACCCGTCGTCCGCAGCACGTGAGGATCGTCTCCGTTGAGCCATCGTCATCCCGATCACCTGCCGCAGATCCTGGTCATCGCCAAGGAACCGGTGCCGGGCAGGGTGAAGACCCGTCTGACCCCGCCGTTCAGCCCGGAGCAGGCCGCCGTCCTGGCCGAGGCCGCGCTGCGCGACAGCCTGCGGGCCGTCGCCGCCACGCCGGCCGGTCAGCGGGTGCTGGCGCTGGACGGACTGCCGGGAAGCTGGCTGCCGCCGGGCGTGGTGGTGATCCCGCAGCGCGGCGCGGGGCTGGACGAGCGGCTGGCCGCCGCCTTCTCCGACGCCCACCGGCTCCGGCCGGGCCCGGTCGTCCTCATCGGCATGGACACCCCGCAGATCACCCCAGCCCTGCTGGACGAGGCCGGCGCGGCGCTGACGGAGCACGACGCGGTGTACGGCCCGGCCGCCGACGGCGGCTTCTGGCTGCTCGGCCTGCGCCGGCCGGACCCCGCGCTGCTGCTGGGGGTGCCGATGTCGCGTCCTGACACCGGCAAGCTCCAGCTCGACCGGCTCGAACGCGCCGGGCTGAGCGTGCGCGTGCTGCCCGAGCTGACCGACGTCGACACCGCCGCCGACGCCGCCACGGTGGCGGGCCAGGCGCCGGGGTCCTGCTTCGCCGCCGCGCTGCGGGAGCTGGGCCGATGATCGGGGAGTTGTACGCCGACGCGCTCGCCGGGGAGAACGCCGAACTCGAGTACGTGGACGGCACCCGGGTCCCGCTGGAGGCCGCCCGCTGGTTCGAGCCCATCGACGGAGACGAGGAGCTGCTGAGCCGCTGCGCCGGCCCCACGCTCGACATCGGCTCGGGTCCCGGGCGGCTGACGGCGGCGCTGACCCGGCGCGGCGTCCGTTCGCTCGGCATCGACATCACGCCGCGCGCCGTCGCCCTGACCCGCCGCGCCGGAGGGTTCGCCCTGCTCAGGGACGTCTACGACGACGTCCCCTTCAGCGGTCGCTGGGCGACGGCCCTGCTCGCGGACGGCAACATCGGCATCGGCGGCCATCCCGAGGCGCTGCTGCGGCGGGTCGGGCAGCTCCTGCGGCCCGGCGGCACGGTCCTGGCCGAGGTCGCGCCGCCCGGCACGAGGAGCCGGGTCGACCGGGTACGGCTGCGCCGCGGCCGGGTCACCGGCGAGTGGTTCGCCTGGGCGACCGTCTCGGCGAGCGACCTGGGCAGGGTCGCGCTGGCCGCCGGGTTCACCGAGGCCCGCTGCTGGCCGGCGCACGGCCGCTGGCTGGCCCGGATCCACTGAGCCCGCCAGAAGCCCGGAGCCCGGCCTACAGGAGCGCGACGGCGAGGGCGCGCCACTCGCGGCGCGGCAGGGCGTCCGCGTCGGCCGTGAGGACCTGCAGGCAGACGTGATCGGCGCCGGCGTCGCGGTGCTCGTCCAGCCGTCGCCTGATCGCGTCCTCGTCGCCCCAGGCGATCAGGCCGTCGAACAGGCGGTCGCTCACCGACTCCACGTCCTCCTCGGTGTAGCCGAGGCGCAGCACGTTGTTGGCGTAGTTCGGCAGCGACAGGTAGCGCCGCAGCCATTCGCCGCCGATCGCGCGCGCCTCGTCCTTGCCCTTGCAGAGGATCACCGTCTGCTCGGGGAGCAGGAGCGGGCCGTCCCCCAGCGCCTCCCGAGCCTGCCGGGTGTGCTCGGGCGTGACGAGGTACGGATGCGCGCCCCGCGCCCGCTTCGCGGCGAGGTCCAGCATCTTGGGACCGAGCGCGGCCAGCACCCGGCTGTTCTCCGGCACGGGCGGATCCGCCTGGTCCAGCGCGTCGAGGAACGCCGTCATGGCCGCCAGCGGCTTGCGGTAGCGTCCCGGCTCCTGCCGGTCCACCGCCACCGCGTGGCTCACGCCGATGCCCATGAGGAAGCGGTGGTGGTGGTTCGAGGAGAGCTCGGCGAAGGAGGCCGCGACGCCGGCGGGATCGTGCATCCAGAGGTTCAGGATCCCGGTGGCCACGACGATCCGGCGGGTGGCCGTCAGGAGGTTGCCGACGGCCTCGAAGACCGGTCCTCCCGTGTCCGGCACCCACAGCGCGCTGTAGCCCAGCTCCTCCAGCTCGGTGGCGGCCTCGGCGGCCTCACCCGGATCGCCGTAACGCAGGTGATGGCTCCACACGCCCACCCCGGAAAGATCCATGACGTCTTCTCCCTTCGTCTGGCACTGACCTGCCCAGATCGGCCGCCGATCACCCTCCCCGGCGTTCGCCGGGGCGCCGGTCGGCGAAGCCCCTCATCGCCGTGCTGATTGCGACATATCTTCGGCAAAAGAAATCCAGCGCCGTTTTGGCACCTGCCCGGCCGATCACCTTTTCAGAGGAAAAGGAGGTCGGCTCATGCCACCAGGTCTGAACACCGGAGACTCCGCGTGGGTTCTCGTCAGTGCCGCCATGGTGCTGCTCATGACCCCCGGGCTCGCCTTCTTCTACGGCGGCATGGTTCGCGCGCAGAACGTGCTGAGCATCATCTTCATGAGCTTCGTGTCGATCGCGCTGGTCACCATCCTGTGGTTCGGCTACGGATACGGCCTCGTCTTCGGCCCCGACGTGGGCGGCGCCGGTCTGATCGGGTTCGGGGACCTGCGCTTCGCCGACATCTCTCCCGTCATGCTGCACGGCCGCGTCCCGACGTACGCCTTCGCGCTGTTCCAGCTCACGTTCGCGATCATCACGGTGGCGCTGATCAGCGGCTCGGTGGCCGGGCGGACCAGGCTCGGGCCGTGGATCATCTTCTCCGTGTTGTGGGTGACGCTGGTGTACTTCCCCATCGCGCACTGGGTGTTCGACCCGGCCGGGTGGATCAGCCGCTGGGGGGTGCTCGACTTCGCCGGCGGCCTGGTCGTCGAGCTGAACTCCGGCATGGCGGGCCTGGCCCTGGCGATCGCGCTGGGCCCCAGCGTCAGGTTCCGCAGGAGGGAGCCGCCCCAGCCCAGCAACATCCCGCTGGTCATGCTCGGCCTGGGCCTGCTGTGGTTCGGCTGGTTCGGCTTCAACGCCGGCTCGGCCATGACCGACGGCAGCGTGGCGGTGACCGCGTTCCTCAGCACCATGATCGCCGGAGCGGCCGGCATGCTGACGTGGCTGGTCATCGAGTGGTTCAGGTTCAAGCACTTCACCCGGCTGGGCTCGGCCACGGGCGCGCTGGCCGGGCTCGTGGCCATCACTCCTTCCTGCGCTTATGTCAGCTCCGAGGGCGCGTTCGTCGTGGGGGTCGTGGCGGCCGTCGTGGTGTCCTTCGCCGTCACCTGGAAGCTCGTCCTCGGCTACGACGACACCCTCGACGTCGTCGGCGTGCACGGCGCGGGCGGCGTGGTCGGCGTGGTCCTCATCGGCCTGCTCGCGACCGGCGCCGTGGCGAGCCCGACCAAGGGCCTGCTGTACGGGGGCTCGATCGAGCTGCTGCTCAAGCAGATCGCCGCGATCTTCGCGGTGGCGATCTACTCCTTCGTCGTGACCTACCTGATCGGCAAGGCCGTCGACAAGCTGCTGCGCATGCGCGAGACCGAGGCCGAGCAGCTCGCCGGCACCGACGTCCAGCTCGGGACGGAGGGATGACGGCCGACGCCGCGCCGCCCGCGCGGGCCCTGGCCTTCGTCGCGGTCGGCGGCGGCGTCGGCGCGGTCGTCCGGCATCTGCTCACCCAGACCCTGCCGGGCTCCGACCATCCGCTGCCGTGGCCGACGCTGGTGGTCAACATCCTGGGCTGCCTGCTCATGGGGCTGCTGACCAGCGAGCTGACCAGGCTCCCGCTGCACCGCCGGCCGGTCAAGCTGCTGCTCGGCACCGGGTTCCTGGGCGGCTTCACCACCTTCTCCCACTACGTGGACGGCGTGCGCGAGCTCACGGTGGGCGGCTCGCCCGGATGGGCCACCGTCTACCTGGTGCTCAGCGTCGTCCTCGGGCTGCTGGCCGTCTGGGCCGGCATCACCGTGGGGAAAGGCAGGCGATGATGCTCGTCCTGGCGGTCTTCATCGGCGGCCTGATCGGCGCCCCCGCACGCTACCTCGTGGACGCCTTCGTCAAGCAGCGCGCCGGCACCGAACTGCCGTGGGGCACGCTGGCCGTCAACATCATCGGCTCGGCCGTCCTCGGCCTGCTGATGGGCATCGCCTCGCGCGACGCCCTGCCGGGCGTGGTGCTGTCCCTGGTGGGCACCGGATTCTGCGGCGCGCTGACCACGTTCAGCACCTTCAGCACCGACACGTACAAGCTGCTCACCGGGGGCTCCACGGGCAAGGCGCTGGTCAACGTCGCCATGAACCTCGTCCTCGGCCTCGCCGCCGTCTTCCTGTTCTATCTGCTGGGCCGGACGATCGCCGGGTGAGAAAGGCGTACAGCCTTCTCCATGGTCGTCCAGCAAATGGTAATCACCGCTTTGGCGGACAATCCGCCGGGCACTACGTCGGTTGTTCGAGCCACGAACGGCAGAAGGAGTGAGCGGGCATGAGCGAACAGGTCTCGAACATGCCCCTCGCCACGCTCAGAGGCGTCAGCCAGGTCGAGTTCCAGACCGACTGGCGGACGGCGGCCTGTTTCATCGTCGCGCTGTTCGCCGCGGGCTGGCAGTTCGGGGTCTTCGGACTGCTCGGCACGGTCGTGGCGACGCTCACCGCCTGGGTTCTCGGCGTCTCGGGTGACCGGGTGATGGGCGGCCTGGAGGGCTTCAACGGAACGCTGATCGGCGTCGCGCTGGTGCTGTACTTCAACACCCGCTGGATCACCGTGCTGCTCGTGATCGTCGCAGCGATCATGGGCAGCGTCCTGACGTCGGCACTGAACGCGCTGCTGACGCCGCACAACCTGCCGACGCTCACGGCGCCGTTCTGCGCGGTGACCACGGCCATGGTGGTCGGGGCTCCCTCGTACGAGCGGCTCTGGCACGGGCGCGCCTTCGCCACGCCTCCGTCGGCCACGCACCCGGGGGCGTCCGTGACGTTCTCCGATCTGTGGCAGGGGCTGTTCAACGGCATCGGCCAGGTGTTCTTCCAGGGCACGTGGTACGTCGGGCTGATCTTCCTGATCGGCCTGGCGTTCGCCGGATGGATGGTGGCCGCGGCCGCGCTGGTCTCCAGCGCGGTGGGCATCGTGGTGGCGATCCTGCTCGGCGCGCACGCCGCCGACATCGGGGCGGGACTGTACGGCTACAACGCGGTGCTCACCGGGATCGCCCTGTGCGGCACCTTCGTCATGCCGAGCGTTCTCGGCCTGGTCTACGCCCTGGCGGGCGCGATCTCGGCGACCGTCCTGACGGCGTTCATCACGGACCTGTTCGCGCCGGTCGGCGGGCACACGCTGACCTGGCCGTTCGTCGTGGTCACCTGGATCTTCCTGGCGGCGGTGCCGGTGTTGTCCGGCATCCGGCGCGTTCCCACCTGAAGGAGAGCTCATGAATCTCGCTCCGCGTGAGATCGACAAACTGCTGATCTACGTGGTCGCCGAGGTGGCGGCCAAGCGCCGCGACCGCGGCCTGAAGCTGAACTACAGCGAGGCGGTGGCGTTGATCAGCGTCGCGGTGCTGGAGGGCGCCAGAGAAGGCAAGACCGTCGCCGAGTGCATGGAGCTCGGCAAGAACGTGCTCGGCCCCGGCGACGTCATGCCGGGCGTGCGCGAAATGCTCAAGCTGATGCAGGTCGAGGCGTCGTTCAAGGACGGCTCCAAGCTCGTCTCCTGCCACGACCCCATCGGCGGCTGACACCGCCGCCAGACCAGGAAGGACCGGTTCGTCATGACGGACACGGACAGGGTCGTCTACGCCGACGGCCCGATCGAGATCAACGCGGGGCGGCGCACGGTCAGGCTGACCGTGCGCAACACGGGGGACCGGGCCGTCCAGGTCGGCTCCCACTACCACTTCTTCGAGGCCAACCGGGCGCTCCGCTTCGACCGCGAGAAGGCGTACGGCATGCACCTGGACATCCCTGCGGGCACCGCGGTCCGCATCGAGCCGGGCGACACCCACCAGGTGAACCTGGTCGAGTACGGCGGCGGCATGCGGATCGTCGGCTTCGCCGGCCTGGTCGACGGCGGCCTGCGGACCAGGGACGCCAGGATCCGCGCGCTGCGGCGGCTGGCCGAGCTCGGCTACGCCGACGAGCCGGAGCCCTCGGCCACCATCCAGCCGGCCGGCGGCGCGAAGCAGGAAAAACCGCAGAAACCGCAGAAACCGCAGAAACCGCAGAAACCGCAGAAACCGGAGAAGCCCGCGGTGTCCAAGAAATCTCCCACCAGGAAGAAGGGCTGACCCCGATGGCCACGATGAGCCGCAAGCAGTACGGGAGCATGTTCGGCCCGACGGTGGGCGACCGCATCCGCCTCGCCGACACCAACCTGGTGATCGAGGTCGAGAAGGACCACACCGCCGGCCACTACGGCGACGAGGCCGTCTACGGCGGCGGCAAGACCGTACGCGACGGCATGTCGGCCGACCCGCTCTCCCAGAACGCCACGATCGCGCTCGACCTGGTGATCACCAACGCGGTCGTCCTCGACCCGATCCTCGGCGTCGTCAAGGGCGACATCGGCATCAAGGACGGCAAGATCGTCGGCATCGGCAAGGCGGGCAACCCGCACACCCAGAACGGCGTGGACCGCCGGCTGGTCATCGGCGTCGGCACGGAGGTGCTGGCGGGCGAGCACATGATCGCCACGCCGGGCGCCATCGACCCGCACGTCCACCTGATCGCGCCGCAGCAGGCCCAGGCCGCGCTCACCAACGGCATCACGACGCTGATCGGCGGCGGCACCGGCCCCACCGACGGCACCCGGGGCACGACCTGCACGCCCGGCCCGTGGAACATCGGCCGGATACTCCAGGCCGTCGAGGCGCTGCCGGTCAACATCGGCGTCATGGCGAAGGGCAACTCCAGCCTGCCGGGCTCGCTGGCCGAGCAGATCGAGGCCGGGGCGTGCGTGCTCAAGGTGCACGAGGACTGGGGCTCCACCCCGTCGGTGGTGGACTGCGCGCTGCGGGTGGCCGACGACTACGACGTCCAGGTGGCGCTGCACTCCGACAGCCTCAACGAGGCCGGCTACCTGGAGGACACCATCAGCGCCATCGACGGCCGGGCCATCCACACCTTCCACACCGAGGGCGCGGGCGGCGGGCACGCGCCCGACCTGATCCGCATCGCCGGCGAGCCGAACGCGTTGCCGTCCTCGACGAACCCGACGCTGCCGTACACGATCAACTCGGTGGACGAGCTGCTCGACATGGTGATGGTCTGCCACCACCTCAGCCACGACATCCCCGAGGACGTGTCGTTCGCCGACAGCCGGGTGCGCGCGGAGACCATCGCGGCCGAGACGGTGCTGCAGGACATGGGCGTGATCAGCATGTTCTCCTCCGACTCGCAGGCCATGGGCCGGGTCGGCGAGACCTTCACCCGGGCCTTCCAGACCGCGCACCACTGCAAGGACCAGCGGGGCAAGCTGCCGGAGGACTCCGAGCGCAACGACAACCAGCGGGTGCTGCGCTACCTCGCCAAGCTGACCATCAACCCGGCCAGGACCGTGGGCATCGCCGAGACGGTCGGCTCGTTGGAGGACGGCAAGCTGGCCGACATCGTGCTCTGGCCGTTCACCTCGTTCGGCGCCAAGCCCGCCGTCGTGGTCAAGGGCGGGCTGATCAACTGGGCGCAGATGGGGGACCCGAACGCCTCGCTGCCGACGCCGCAGCCCGTCTACTACCGGCCGATGTTCGGCGCGATGGGGATGGCGCAGCGCAAGAGCAACGTGACCTTCCTGCCGGACGCCGCCATCGCCGCCGGGGTGCCGGACCGGCTCGGCCTGCAGCGGCTGATCGCCAGGGTGCGCCACACCCGTACGGTCGACAAGCGGCACATGGTGCGCAACTCCGCGCTGCCCAAGATCACCGTGGACCCGGAGACGTTCAAGGTCACCGTCGACGGCGAGCACGCGACCATCGCACCGGCCGAGGAGCTGCCGCTGAACCACCTGTTCTTCCTGGCATGAGCCTGCTCGCCCAGCTCCAGCTGGCCGACTCCGCCTTCCCCGGCGGGCTCTACACGCTCTCGCACGGGCTGGAGTCCTACGCCCAGGCGGGGCCCGTGGACGTCGCCGCGCTGCTGGAGGACGTGCTGCTGCACGCGGCGGGACCGGGCGACGCCACCGCGCTGGTGCTCGCCCACCGGGCCGTACGGAGGGACGACTGGGACACGGTGGTGGCGGTCGACCAGCGGCTGCACGCCATCAAGCTCAACCGCGAGCTGCGGGCGGCGGCGACCAGGACCGGCAACCAGGTCCTGCGGACGGCCGCCACGGTCTTCGCCACCCCGGAGCTGCTCCGGCTGGTGGAGCTGACCGGGGCGGGAGCCACGCCGGGCAACCACGCGGTCGTCCTGGGCACGGCCTACGCCGGGCTGGGCGTGGCCGAGGACGGCGCGGTGACGGGCGACCTGTACGCCTTCGCGGCGAGCTGGGTCAGCGCGGCCGTCCGGCTGCGCCGGCTCGACTTCCGCCAGGCCCAGGCCACCCTGTACGGCGCCGGGCCCGCGATCGAACGGGCGGCGGCCGCCGCGCTGGCCGCCCGCGACCCGCTCGACCTGTACGCCGCCACGCCGATCGCCGACACGATGAGCTGCGCCCACGAGCGGGCGACGGCTCGGCTCTTCACCACATGAAAGGCTGCGCACACCCATGCACCAACACGCGCACCCGGCCCCGGCCACCCACCTGACCACGGCGCTGGACCGCGTCTTCAAGGTCGGCGTCGGCGGCCCGGTCGGCTCGGGCAAGACGGCGCTGATCGAGGCGCTCGTGCCGATCCTGCTGCGGCGCGGGCACAGCGTCGGCGTCATCACCAACGACATCTACACGCAGGAGGACGCCGACCACGTCAGGCGCACCCTGGACGGCGTGCTGGACCCGGCGCGGATCATGGGCGTGGAGACCGGTTCCTGCCCGCACACGGCCGTACGCGACGACCCGTCCATGAACCTGGCCGCCGGCGCCGAGCTCCTGGAGCGCTTCGGGGACATCGACACGCTGCTGTACGAAAGCGGCGGCGACAACCTCACCCTCACCTTCAGCCCGCTGCTGGCCGACGTCTACGTGTTCGTGCTGGACACCGGCGAGGGCGACAAGATGCCGCGCAAACGCGGGCCGGGCATCACCGACTCCGACCTGCTCGTCATCAACAAGATCGACATCGCGCCGTACGTGCGGGCCGACCTCGACGTGATGGCCCGCGACGCCGACCGGGTCCGCGAGGGCCGGCCGGTGATCCTGACCGACGCGCTGCGGGGCACGGGCCTGCCGGAGGTCGCCGACTTCATCACCAGCCGCAGGCGCGCATGCTCGCCGAGCGCCTAGACCGGCTCGCGCCCGGCCACTACACGATCCCCTCCGTGCCGGAGGAGGTGGCGAGGCACGCGCAGGCCCTGGACACGCTGCCGGTCGGCAGCTCCGGCAAGGTGGGCGTGCTCGACCTGACCTTCGAGCGGCGCGGCGGGCGCACCGAGCTGACCGGCCACTACCAGAAGACGCCGCTGCAGATCATGCGGCCGCTCTACTACGACCCGGCCCGTCCCGACCTGCCGTACGTGTGCGTCATGTCGGCCGGTGCCGGCGTCCTGCAGGGCGACCGCTACCGCCTCGACGTGACCTGCGGCGCGGGCGCCGCCGTGCACGTCACCACCCAGACCGCCACCAAGGTCTACCGGATGGAGCAGGACTACGGCACGCAGCTCGTGCGCCTCACGGTCGGCCCCGGCGGCTACCTGGAGTATCTGCCGGACCCGGTGATCCCGTTCGCCGGTTCCCGCTTCTACCAGCGGACGCACCTCACCTGCGATCCCGGCGGCACGGCGATCGTCGCCGAGAGCATGCTGGCCGGCCGGCTGGCCAGGGGCGAGCGGCACGCCTACACCGCCTGCTGCACCGACCTGTCGGCGCATCGGCCCGGCGGCGCGCTGCTGTTCGCCGATCCGCTCAGGCTCGTCCCCGGGCGTTCCCCCGTGACGGGCCCGGCCATGTTCGGCGAGCACGGGGTGCTGTCCACCCTGTACGTCATCACCCAGGCCGTCGAGGCGGACGCCCTGGCCGACGCCCTGCACGAGGTGGTGGCGGACAGTGTGGTGGCGGACAGCGGGGCGGCGGGCGGCGGGCTGGCGGGCGGGGCGAGCACCCTGCCGAACGGGGCGGGCGCCTGGGTCCGGCTGCTGGGGCCTGAGTCCCCGCCCGTCCGCGCGACGCTGGACCGGCTGTGGGATCTCGCCCGGCGGCTGATCACCGGCCATCCCGCGCCCGACCGGCGCAGACCCTGAACCGGGGTTCCGGGGGAGCCGGACACAGCGAAGTCTCCGCGCGGGTGGGCCGCCGGACAGCCGATGGGGAACGACGAGGGGAAACCGGTGGCCGATCACGAACCTGATGCCGACGACGCCCCGGCGGCCCGCCCCCAGGGGGAGGCGGGCCTGCCCGCGGGCCGCGCAGTCGCCACCACGGGCGCCCTCCTGTCCACGAACCGGGCGCCCAAGGTCCAGGTCCAGCATGGCGAGGGCGAGAAAGGCCACCTGACCAGCCTGCAGGGGCTGGTGGCGCTGTCCCTGGACGCGCTGAGCTCCGTCGCCTACGGCCCGGAGGCCATCGCCCTCGTCCTCGCCGCCGCGGGAAGCGCCGCGGTCGGTCACACGCTGCCGGTCACGCTGGCCATCGCCGCGCTGCTCATCCTGCTGGTCACCTCCTACTGCCAGGTGATCGCCGCCTTCCCCGACGGCGGCGGCTCCTACGCGGTGGCCAAGCGGAGCTTCGGCCCGATGGTGAGCCTGCTGGCCGCCGCCGCGCTCGTCGTGGACTACGTGCTCACCGTCGCGGTGAGCCTGGCGGCCGGCGCCGCGAGCCTCGCCTCCGCCTTCCCCGTCCTCCGTCCTCATCTCCTGGCGACCTGCCTGCTCGGACTGGCCGTGCTCACCGCGCTGAACCTGTACGGCATAGCCGACAGCGCCCGCGTGCTGGCGGTGCCGACCCTGCTGTTCATCGCGAGCATCCTCGGCATGGTCGTCGTCGGCCTGGCCCGCTCCCATCCGGCGGCGGTCGTCGGCACGGCCACGCCCCTGCCCGTGCACGAGGCACTCAGCGTGCTGCTGATACTCAAGGCGTTCTCCTCGGGCTGCTCGGCGCTGACCGGCGTGGAGGCCATCGCCAACGGGGTGCCGATGTTCCGTCGGCCGCGGGTGCGCCGGGCCCAGCGGACCGAGCTGATGCTCGGCCTGCTGCTCGGGACGATGCTCATCGGGACCGCGCTGCTCATCCGGCGCGACGACGTCGTGCCGCGCTCGGGCGTCACCATCCTGGCGCAGCTCACGGCCGGCGCCTACGGCACGGGCTGGCTCTACCTCGCGGTCAACATCATCGTCACCCTCGCGCTCGCCCTGGCCGCCAACACCAGCTTCGGCGGCCTGCCGGTGCTGATGGCCCTGCTGGCCAAGGACAACCGGCTGCCGCACCTGTTCGCCCTGCGCTCCGAGCGGCCCGTCCACCGCTACGGCGTCGTCGCGGTGGCCGTCCTCGCCGCGCTGCTCCTGATCGCGCTGGACGCGCAGACCCACCGGCTGATCCCGCTGTTCGCGATCGGCGTGTTCACCGGGTTCACGATCAGCCAGACGGGGCTCGTCCGCTACTGGACGCGGGAACGCCCGCAGGGGTGGACGCGCAAGGCACTGCTGAACGGCGCCGGCGCCGTCGCGACGACGGTGGCCACGCTGGTGCTGCTGACCACGAAGTTCACGGAAGGCGCCTGGGTGGTGCTCGTGGCCGTCCCGCTGCTGATCCTGCTCTTCAGGTGGGTGGAGCGCTACTACGGCCGGGTGGCGGCCGCGCTCGGGCTCGGCGGGCGCCCGGCGGAGCCGCACCGCCCCGAGCCGGACCGGCGGCTGGTGATCGTCCCCCTCAGCCCGACCTCGGCGATCAGCGCCCTGTCGGAACGGGCGCTCGGCGCGGCGCTGGCCCTCGGCGGGGAGGTCGTCGCCGTCGTCGTCTCCGACGCCGCCGACGAGCTCGGCGGCCTGCGCGCGGAGTGGGAGCGGTGGAGCCCGCACGCCCGGCTGAAGATCCTGGAGAGCCCCCGTCACGCGGTGGTCCGCCCCGTCGTCGAGTACGTGCGCCGCCAGGAGGCGAGCGGCCGATGGATCGCCGTGGTGATCCCGCGCATCGAGCCGCCCCGTCCCCGCTACCGGCTCCTGCACACCCAGCGTGACCTGCTCCTGGCCGCGTCCCTGCGCGACCACACGAGCGCGATGGTGTGCTTCGTACCGTTCCGCGTCCAGGGCTGAGCGTCACCCGCCGTGCTCGCGGGGCCGGCGCGCACGAGGCTCGCGGCCGGGCGGCTGGTGAACCTCCCGCTCCGGCGCGGGCCGGGGCGGATTGGGCCGGGTGACCTCCTCCTGGCCCAGGTCGAACTCCTCGCCGTAGTGGGTCAGCGTGATCGGCGGCCCTGCCAGGAGCCGGTAGGCCGTCGCCTCCTTGGTGGCGCTGACGCTCATCAGGCTGCCGCGGTAACTCAGCCGGAAGGCGAGCCGGGTGATGCCGGAGGGCAGAGCGGGCGCGAAGCACACCCGTCCGCCGCCCGCGCGCATCCCGCCGAACCCCGCCACGAGGGCGATCCACGCTCCGGCCAGCGACGCCATGTGCACGCCGTCCACGGTGTTCTTCTCCAGGTCGGCGAGGTCCATCAGCGCCGCCTCGCCGAGATAGCGGTAGGCCAGCTCCAGATATCCCACCTCGGCGGCGATGACCGCCTGGGTGCAGGCGGACAGGGACGAGTCGCGCACCGTCAAAGCCTCGTAATAGGCGAAGTTGTCGGCCTTCTGCTCCGGCGTGAAGGCATCCCCGCGCAGATGCATCGCGAGCACCACGTCCGCCTGCTTGACCACCTGCCGCCGGTAGAGGTCGAAGTAGGGGAAGTGCAGCAGCAGCGGATAACGGTCGGGACCGGTGGCGGCGAAGTCCCAGAGCGCGTGCTGCGTGAACCCCTCACTCTGCGGATGCACCCCCAGCCGCTCGTCCCAGGGGACGGTCATCGCCTCCGCCGCCCCGCGCCACCGGCGGATCTCCTCCTCCGTGACCTCCAGCCGGGCCGCGAGGGCCGGATGGCGGGCCGCGGCCTCGGCCGCCTCGCGCAGGTTCCGCTGGGCCATCAGGTTCGTGTACACGTTGTTGTCGGCGACGGCGGTGTACTCGTCCGGTCCGGTCACGCCGTCGATGCGGTACCGCCCGGCCGCGTCGTGGTGGCCCAGTGCGCACCACAGCCGGGCCGTCTCGACGAGCACGTGCAGGCCGGCGTCACGGTCGAACGCCACGTGCTGGCAGGCGTCGACGTATTGGGCGACGGCGTGCGCGATGTCGGCGTTGACGTGGAAGGCCGCGGCTCCCGCCGGCCAGTAGCCGGAGCACTCCTCGCCGTGGATGGTCCGCCAGGGGAAGGCGGCGCCGCGCAGCCCCAGTTGCCTGGCGCGGGCCCGGGCCAGGGGGAGGATGGACCGCCGCCACGACAGGGCGTCCGCGACGGCTCTCGGATAGGTGTAGGTGAGCACGGGCAGCACGAAGATCTCGGTGTCCCAGAAGGCGTGCCCGTCATAGCCGGACCCGGTCAGGCCCTTGGCCGGCAGGGCGCGCTCCTCCAGGCGCGCGGCCGACTGCAGCAGATGGAACAGCCCGAACCGCACGGCCTGCTGCACCTCCGCGTCGCCCTCCACCTCCACGTCCGCGCCGTCCCAGAAGTCGTCGAGGAAGCGCCGCTGGTCCGCGCACAGGCCGTCCCAGCCGACCAGGCGGGCGGCCGCCAGCGCCGCGGCCACCTGGTCGTGCAGGGCGGGCCGCGACCGCTTGGCCGACCACCCGTAGGAGAAGTACTTGACCAGCCGCAGCTTCTGCCCGGGCGACAGCAGCGTGGCCACGGTCACCCGGCTCACGTCCTCGCTGCCCTGCGCCTCGGTCACGGTGCCGTCCGGCCCGTCGATCTCGTGCCACATGCCCGCGGCGACCCGCAGCCCGCTGGCCCGGGTGCGGTGCACCATGATCGTCAGGTTGTCCCCGTCGACGACGGTCTCCTCCGCGACCAAGGGGGACCGCAGCGTCGCGGCGGCCCGCGGGTCACCGCCCGCCGACGTCTGGGTCTCGTTGGCGACCAGCTCCGACTGGACGACGAAGTGGGTCGGCCGGTCCACGGCCTCGACCTCGTACTGGATCGCGGCGACCGCGCGATGGGTGAACGACACCAGCCGCGTGGACCTGATCCGCACCGAGATGCCGGTCGGCGAGCTCCAGTGCGCCGTGCGCGTGAGGGTGCCGGCCCGCAGGTCCAGCACCCGTTCGTGCTGGTGCAGCGTGCCGTACCGCAGGTCGAAGGGCTCGTCGCCGACCAGCAGCCGGATCAGTTTGCCGTTGGTGACGTTCACCACCGTCTGCCCCGACTCCGGATATCCGTAGCCGCCCTCCGCGTACGGCAGCGGCCTCAGCTCGTAGAACCCGTTGAGGTAGGTGCCCGGCTCCCCGTGCGGCTCGCCCTCGTCCAGGTTGCCGCGCAGGCCGATGTGCCCGTTGGACAGCGCGAACACCGACTCGGTCTGCGCCAGCACGTCCAGATCCAGATGGTGCTCCCTGAGCGTCCACGGCTCGACCTCGAACGCCGGGTGCCGGATCATCCCGCGTCCCCGGAGTGCGTACTCGGCTCCAGGAGCTCGGCCAGGTCGGTGACCACGACGTCGGCCCCGTGCTGCCGCAGCGCCTCCGCCTGCCCCGCCCGGTCGACGCCGACGACGAAGCCGAACCCGCCCGCGCGGCCGGCCGCGACCCCTGCCAGGGCGTCCTCGAACACCGCCGCCTCCGACGGCTCCAGCGACAGCGCCTCGGCCGCCGCGAGATACATGTCCGGGGCGGGCTTCCCCGCCAGCCGCCGCTCCCGGGCCACGACGCCGTCGATCCTGGCCTCGAACCGCGAGGCGAGCCCCGCGGCGGTCAGGACGTGCACGGTGTTGGCGCTCGACGACACCACGGCGCTGCGCAGTCCCGCGTCCCGGACCGCGTCCAGGTAGCGGACGGAGCCGGGGAACACCTCCACGCCGTCCCGGTCGATGATGGCCTGGACGAGCTGGTTCTTCCTGTTGCTCAGCCCGTTGACGGTCATCGCGCCGGGCGGGTCGTCCGGCGTCCCCTCCGGCAGGCTGATCCCTCGCGACTGAAGGAAACTCCTCGCCCCGTCCACCCGCTTCTTGCCGTCCACGTAGCGGTCGTAGTCGGCCTTCGCGTCGAAGGGCACGAAGGGCGTCCCCGACTTCTCACCCCACTTGCGCAGGAACTCGTCGAACATCGTCTTCCACGCCGCGGCGTGCACGGTGGCGGTGCGCGTCAGCACGCCGTCCATGTCGAACAGGCACCCGCGAATTCCCTCAGGCATCCCCAGCATTCGTCCTCCGAAGAGGGCAATACCCGCCTGACCTGCGAGTACCCGTCACCGGACGGCGGGAAGGACGCCGTCCAGTCGGAGGCGGTGGCGGGCGGCGGCGATCGCCTCGGGGGTGGTGGCGAACACCTGCCCGGCCTCGTCGAGCCGCGAGACGACGCCGAGGGCGCGCAGCGGCCGGTGGTGACCGTCGCGGATGCCGGAGACGTACACGGTGATGCCGCGGCGTTCCAGGCGGGAGATGGCGTCGCCGAGCACCAGGGCGCCGCTGGCGTCCAAGGTGGTGACCCTGGACATCCGCAGGATGACCACCGAGACGTCGGCGACCTCGGACAGCTCCAGCAGGAAACGGTGCGCGGCGGCGAAGAACAGCGGCCCGTCCAGCCGGTAGGCGACGATGTGCTCGGCCAGCAGCGCGTGTTCCTCGGCGTCGTGGTCGCCGGGCAGGTCCGGGTGCAGCGGCATCGCGTCCAGCCGGACGTTCCTGGCGATGGCGCGCAGCGCCAGCGCGCCGGCCACGACCAGGCCGAGGATGACGGCGGAGACCAGGTCGAGTGCGAGGGTGGCGATCGCGGTCAGCGCGAGCACGAGCGCGTCGGACCTGGTGGAGCGGAGCATCGCCGCCACCGAGCCGACCTCGACCATCCGCACGGCGGTGGCCAGCAGCACCCCCGCCAGCGCCGCCAGCGGGATGCGGGCCACGAGATCGGCGGCGGTGAACACGATCACCCCGAGTATCGCCGCGTGGGCGAGCGCGGCCAGCCGGGAGGAGGCGCCCGAGCGCACGTTGACGGCGGTGCGGGCGATCGCGCCGGTGGCCGGCACGCCGCCGAACAGCGGCGCCACCAGGTTGGCCAGCCCCTGGCCGAACAGCTCCCGGTCGGGGTCGTGCCGGTGGCCGACGCCCATGCCGTCGGCGACGGCGGCCGACAGCAGCGACTCCAGCGCGGCGAGCGCGGCGACCGCGACGGCGGGGGCGATCAGCGAGCTCAGCGCGCCGACGTCGAGGAAGGCGAGCGACGGGGCGGGCAGCCCGGCGGGCAGGGCGTCGATGCGCGTCACCGGCAGGTCGGCCAGCTCGGCCACGACGGTGGCGGCGGCCACGGCCAGCAGCGAGAACGGCACGCCGGGCCGCAGGCGCGCCCCGGCCAGCATCACCGCCGCGACGGCGACGGCCATCGTGAGGGCGAGCCAGTGCGGGTGGGCGGCGAAGGCGAGCACCGCCTGCCAGGCCACGGCCAGCACCTTGTCGCCCTCGGGGGTGGGCACGCCGAGCGCGGCCGGCACCTGCTGCAGGCCGATGACGCAGGCGATGCCCAGGGTGAAGCCCTCCACCACCGGCGCGGGGACGAGCGCCATGTAACGGCCCGCCCGGGCCAGGGCCAGCCCGAGCAGCAGCAGCCCGGCCAGCACGCCCACTGTGAGCACGCCGGACGCGCCGTGCGCGTGCATGATCGGCACCAGCACCACCGTCATGGCGCCGGTCGGCCCGGACACCTGCAGCGCGGACCCGCCGAAGACGGCTGCGAGGGCGCCGGCCACCACCGCCGTGGCGAGCCCGGCCTCGGCGCCCAGCCCGGAGGAGATGCCGAACCCGAGCGCCAGCGGCAGCGCCACGATCGCCACCGTCAGCCCGGCGAGCAGGTCGCGCCGCGGATGACGGCCCATCGCGGCCAGGTCGGCGCGGGCGGGCAGGACGGAGCGCAGGCGGCCGAGGCCCGCCACGAGCACAGGGTTCACCGCTGGCCGGTCTCTTCTTCGAGGAGTTCGTTGAGCAGCGCGTGCCGGCCCGACAGCTTGGCGCTGAGCAGGGCGCGGGCCGCCCGCAGCAGCTCGGCGACGTCGCCGCCGGACAGCGCGTAGACGACGGTCGAGCCGTCGCGGCGGGCGGTCACCAGCTCGGAGCGGCGCAGCACGGCCAGATGCTGGGACAGCCCGGTCGGCTCGACCTCGATCGCGGCCAGCAGGTCGCGCACCGGCTTCGGTCCGTCCTGCAGCAGCTCCAGGACGCGGATGCGCACCGGATGGCCGAGGAGCCTGAACAGCTCGGCCTTGGCTTCGTACAACGGCACCGACATTCTCTGCGCGTCCTCTCCTTCGCCTGCCGTCACCATTCTGCTCGCAATTGCGAAACTTCGCAATTCGATAGATGTGAAGGCTCCCTCCGCCCCAGTGACCTTGGTCCCGGCCCGCGGCGCGCGGTTACACGCCGTGCACGTCTGGCGCACCCCGGCGGTCTCCCCGTACGCGCTCGCCGGCGACGGCGTCCTCATGGACCTCTACCAGGAGGACACCCGCGCGGTCGCGGACGGCGTGGACCGGTGGCGGGCGGAGAACCCCGACGTCGAGATCACCCACGCGGCGTGGGTCGGGCACCCGGTGAGCGTGCTGACCGAGGCGGCGGCCTCGGCCGACCTGGTCGTGGTGGGCTCGCGCGGGCTGGGCGGCTTCGCCGCCGCGATCATGGGCTCGGTCGGGCACGGCGTGCTGCACCACGTCACCCATCCCGTCGCGGTGGTCCGCCCGCGCGCCCGGACGGCCTGACCACGGGAGTCACCCCGCGCCCGCATGGAGGCGGGTGGCGTCGCGGCTGGGCGGGACGCCGTACCGGCGGCGGTACTCGCGGCTGAACTGGGAGGGGCTGTCGTAGCCGACGCGGTGGGCGACGGCGGTGATGTCGTGCGGGCGGCCGGCGAGCAGGAGCCGGGCCTGCTGGAGCCGGATGCGCTTCTGGAACTGGATGGGGCTGAGCGCGGTGACCGTCTGGAAGTGGCGGTAGAACGCCGACGGGCTCATGCCGGCCAGCCGCGCCAGCTCCTCCACGCGGAACGGCTCGGCGTAGTGGTCCTGGATCCAGCGGACGGCGCGGGCGACGTGAGCGAGGCTGCTGTCGGCCAGGCCGAGCCGGCGTACGGCGTCGCCCTGCTCCCCGGTGAGCAGCCGCCAGAGGATCTCGCGCTTGACCAGCGGGGCCAGCACCGCCCGGTCGCGGGGCCGGTCGAGCAGGCGCAGCAGGCGGACCAGGGCGTCGAGGAGGTCGGCCGTCATGCCGGCGACGGCGATGCCCGGCAGCGCTCCCGCGCGGGCGGGCGGCAGGTCGCCGGGGGCGGCGTGCAGGAGGAGGTCGGCGACGGCGGCCGGCTCCAGGACGAGCGCCAGCCCCAGCGCCGGACGTTCCGGGCTGATCCCGACGAAGTGCCCGGTGACCGGCAGGTCCACGGAAGCCACCAGGTAGCTGCCGGGGTGGTACTCGTGGACGCGGTCGCCCACCGCGAGCCGTTTGGCGCCCTGGGCGAGGACGGCCAGCACCGTGCCGGACATCGCGGGTGACGGCGGGCCCGGCCACTCGGCCTTCGCGATGTGCAGGCCGTCGATGGCCGTGCTCTCGTCCGGCCGCACGTGCCGGGCCAGCGACGCAAGCAGCTCGTCGAATCCCATGCCTCTCATTCCACCACGAAGCGTGGAGGATCAGGCAAGAAGCGAGGAGCTTCGTTCTACCGTTCTCCGAGTTCAGACGGTGAAATGAGAGCACCTGACCGACGGCGGTCCCGCGCGTCCGGCAGGAGGAAAAGGCATCGCCTTCCCGCGACCGAGGAGCACACCGTGAAGATCCGATACGGGTTCAACGCCACCCTGACCGCCAGGCCCGGCATGGGGGAGCGGCTGGCCGATCTGCTGCTGACCGCCCTGGACGAGGGCGGCCCCGCCGCGAGCGAGCACTGCCTGGTCTACCTCGTCTGCCGGTCGAGCTCGGACCCCGACGTCGTCCACGTCACCGAGGGCTGGACCGGCGAGGAGGAGCACCACCGGGTCTTCGCCGGTCCGGCCGCCCAGTCCCTCGTCTCCCGGCTCCAGGAACTGCTCGCCGCGCAGGCCCCGTACACCGACTACGTGCCCGTCGGCGGCAAGGCCGCCTTCTGACCCCCTCGAATTTCTGACCTCCTCGAAAGGAACACCGTCATGTCCTCCCTCCCTCGCCCCGCGCTCGACCCCGAGCTCGACGCCCTGCTCACCGGCATGCCGCTCGTGTCGGAGATCACCCCGCGGATCCTCGCGGACCTGCGCGGGATCCCCGCGCCGCCGGTCGAGCCCCTGCTGCGCGGCCGGACCGTCGATCGGCGCGACGTCACCGTCCCAGGCTCCGGCGGCGCGCCGATCCCGATGACGGTCCTCACCCCGGCCGGCGCCGCGCCCGGAGCGCCGTGCGTCTACTGGATGCACGGCGGCGGCATGATCATGGGGGACCGGTTCTCGCAGCTCGACATCCCCCTCGAATGGCTCGACCGGCTCGGCGCGGTCGTGGTCACCGTCGGCTACCGGCTCGCCCCCGAGGCCGGCGGCGCCACCCCCGTCGAGGACTGCTACGAGGGCCTGCGGTGGGTCGCCGGGCACGCCGCCGAGCTCGGCATCGACCCCGGCCGCGTCGTCGTCGCGGGCGCCAGCGCCGGCGGCGGCCTCGCCGCGGGCGTCACGCTCATGGCCCGCGACCGCGGCGCCCCCGCCATCGCCGCCCAGGTCCTGATCTGCCCCATGCTCGACCACCGCAACAGCACCACCTCCAGCCGCCAGTACGCCGGCGAGCCCGGCGTGTGGACCCGCGAGACCAACGCGTTCGCCTGGAACGCCGTTCTCGGCGGCCTCGCCGGCGACGACGTCCCCGCCTACGTCTCGCCCGCCAGGGCGGACGACCTGTCCGGGCTGCCCCCCACGTACGTGGACGCGGGCTCCGCCGAGGTCTTCCGCGACGAGGACGTGGAGTACGCCACCCGCATCTGGGCGGCGGGCGGCCAGGCCGAGCTGCACGTGTGGGCCGGCGGCTGCCACGGCTTCGACGCGCTCTTCCCCGGGGCAGCGCTGTCCGCCGCCGCCCGGCGGACCCGTACCGGCTGGCTGGCCCGCACCCTCGATCGGCTCGCCGGCGCATGATCGGGCATAAGATGCCGGATGCCTTCGCCGAACCTGCGCCACGCCGTCCGCGCGATCGTCCTCGACGACCACGACCGCATCCTGCTCTGCCGGCACGCCTTGCCGAAGCCGGCCGGCACCACGATCGTCTGGGCGGCCCCCGGCGGCGGCGTCGAGCCGGGGGAGACGCCGCTCGCCGCGCTGCGGCGCGAGCTGGATGAGGAGGTCGGGCTGGCGGTCGAGGCCGGCCCGCCGCACGTGTGGCACCAGCGGGTGGTCGGCTCCGGGTACGCGCCGGGCTACGACGGCGTGGTCAACGACTACTTCCTCGTCCGTGCCCCGTCGTTCCCGCCCCGGGGCGCGCGGTCGGACGAGGAACTGGCCGCCGAGCACATCGACGGTTTCCGCTGGTGGACGCTCCAAGAGATCGCCGGCTACCGCGGGCCCGAGCTGTTCTCGCCGCGCGACCTGGCGACGCCGCTGGCAGGGCTCCTCGCCGGCGGCCCGCCGGCCCGGCCGGTGCGGCTCGGACTGTAGGGCTACGGCCGGCAGGCGGCGGTGGCGAGGTCCCAGAGCCGGTCGGCGGCGCCGGGGTCCACGGCCCAGGCCGCGACGCCGCCGGTCGCGTCCGGGCCGCCCGGCACCACCTCGGCCTCCTGGTTGTCGTTCGAGAAGTAGCGGCCGGTCACGCCGTCCAGCAGGGGGGACGCGGCGAGCAGCACCGAGGTGGCGGCCCCCTGCTCGGGCGTCTTGAAGTAGCCGGGGGTCAGCAGGCTCCCGTCGTCGTCCATCGCGCCCCACGCCCGCATGGTGGCCTGGTCGACGTGCCGCTGCAGGTTGGTGTGGACGTAGCCGGGTTCGTGGGCGTTCGCGGTGATGCCGTCGGCGGCCCAGCGCCGGGCGGCGGCGACCGCGAGCAGCACGTCGGCCGTCTTCGACTGCGCGTACGCGGTCCACGGATCGTACGGGCGGCGCTCGAAGTGCGGGTCGTCGAAGTCGAACGGCGCGCCCAACTGGGCTCCCGAGCTGACCATGACCACCCGCGCGCCGCCCGCCTGCCGGAGATGCGCGTGCAGGCCGGCGATCAGGGCGAAGTGCCCGAGAAAGTTCGTCGCGAGCTGGAGCTCCCAGCCCTCGGGGGTGGTCCTGCGGGCGGGCAGCGCCATGATTCCGGCGTTCGCCACGATCGCGTGCACCGGCCCGCTCCAGCCGGCCACGAACCGGCGTACCGAGCCGAGATCGCTCAGGTCCAGCGCCCGCTGCCCGGGGGCGGGACGGCGCGTGGCCACCGTGACCTCGGCCCCCGCTCCCTCCAGGGCCCGGACGGTCTGCGCGCCGATCCCGGAGGCGCCACCGGTGACGATGACGCGCCGCCCGGTGAGGTCGACGCCGGCCAGAATCTCCGTGGCCGTGGTCCTGGCGGTGAAAGGGGTGGTGAAAGGGGTGCTGATGCGTGTCATGACGGTCAGCCTAGGAACGCCCGGGTGGACGCGGAATGAGACAGAGTCGAGAATAGTTGCGTGAACGTCCAGCATGCTGATCCTCTGGAAGAGGTTCTCACCCTCGTCGGCACGACCAGCCGCCTCTCCGTCGGGCTGGCCGCCGGAGGGGAGTGGGCGCTGGCGTTCGACCCGCCGGAGGGGGTCAAGTTCAACGCGATCCGCCGCGGGCGCTGCCTGCTCACCGTGGAGGGCGTGCCGGAGCCGATCGAGCTGGCCGAGGGCGACTGCTTCCTGCTCGTCCAGCCGCGTGCCTTCACCCTGGCCGGCGGCGCGGACGTGCGCCCGGTCCCGGCTGCGCCGATCTTCGCGGCGGCCACGGACGGCGTGGCGCGCGTCGGCGACGGCGAGGACGTGCTCCTCCTCGGCGGCCGGTTCGACTTCGGCGAACGGGCCAGGGAGCTGCTGCTCGACGCGCTGCCGCCGGTGATCCACGTGCCCGGCCACACCGCCGAGGCCGCCACCGTCCGCTGGGCGCTGGAGCAGATCGCCGCCGAGCTGCGCGCCCGTCCGCCCGCCTCGGCCCTGGTCACCGAGCATCTCGCCCTGGTCATGCTGATCCACCTCCTGCGTCTGCACCTGGTCACCGCCGGACCGGGCGGGACGTCGGGTTGGCCGGCCGGGCTCACCGACCCGGTCGTGGCTCCCGCGCTGCGGGCCATGCACGCCGACCCCGCGCGCCCCTGGACCGTGTCCCAGCTCGCCGGGGTCGCGGCGGTGTCCCGCTCGACGCTGGCCGCCCGGTTCAAGCAGGTCGTGGGGCGGGGGCCGCTGGAATACCTGACGGGCTGGCGCCTCGAACTGGCCGCCGCCCGGCTGCGCCGCGGCGACGAGACGCTGGAGGCGATCGCCCGCGAGGTCGGCTACGGCTCGGTGAGCGCGCTGAGCAACGCGTTCAAGCGCCGCATCGGCGTCTCACCCCGCGACTACCGCCGCCGCGCCGGACCCGTCTGAGGCGTCAGGGGTCTGGCCGAGCGTGAGCCGGCGGTTGACCGCGCGGACCAGGTCCTCCGGCAGCTTGAGCACCTCCCTGTCGTAGGTGAGCAGGCCGTTCAGCTCGTCCTCGACGTCGGAGAGCTGGGTGTAGACGGTGGCGCTCAGGCCGCGCCGGATGGCCGGGACGATCTGCTCGGCGTGCAGCCGGGCGAACGCGGCGCCGAGGCGTTCGGGGGTGTCGTAGCGCCGGTAGCCGAAGTTGCGGTCGTTGAAGGTGTGGCCGTCGACCCGCAGGCCGTACCCGCCGTACTCCGACAGCACGAGCGCCCGCCGGTCGCGGCGGCGGCGCGGCGCGCGGAACCGGCGGAAGTAGACGTGCAGGCTCCGCAGGTCGCCGGCGCCCTGGTCGTGCCAGCCGCTGGCGTGGTCGACGGTCCTGGTGGGGTCGAGCGCGGCCAGCTCCCCGGCGACGCGGGCCGCGTCGAACTGGCCCCACCCCTCGTTGAACGGCACCCAGACGGCGATGCTCACCACGTTGCGCAGGTGCTCGACGGTCTCGCGCAGCTCGGCCATGAACCGTTCGCGGTGCGGCCGGCCGAACCAGCGGTCGGGCAGGTGGAACGGGACGAACGCCGGAGCGGTGACGACCAGCGGGTGGTAGCGGCCGCCGCCGTTGACCATGTCCTGCCAGACGAGCATGCCGAGCCGGTCGCAGTGGTGGTACCAGCGCAGCGGCTCGATCTTGATGTGCTTGCGCAGCATGGTGAAGCCGAGCCGCTTCATGGTGACGATGTCGTGGATCATGGCCTCGTCGGACGGCGGCGTGTACATCCCGTCGGACCAGTAGCCCTGGTCGAGCACCCCCGCGTGGAAGTAGGGGCGGCCGTTGAGCAGCAGCCGGGGCACCCCGTCCGCGTCCGTCACCACCCCGAACGAGCGCATGCCCACATAGCTGCGCACCCGGTCGGCGCCCAGCTCCACGGTGACGTCGTACAGGAAGGGGTCCTCCGGGCTCCACGGCCGGACGTCCGGGATCGGGACGCGCACCGGCCGCCCGGCCGGGACGGTGGCGCGGGCGACGACGGACCCGGCGGCCAGGATCTCGACGTCCGCCTCCCCCTCGGCGGCGTGCACGGTCACCTCGACGCAGGAATCGGCCAGGTGCGGGGTGAGGGTGAGCCGCTCCACGTGCACGTCGGGCACCCGCTCGGCCCACACGGTCTGCCAGATGCCGGACTGCGGGGTGTACCAGATGCCGCCCCGCTCCAGCTTCTGCTTGCCGCGGGAGTGCGGGACGGTGTCGGTGTCGTCGCGTACGGCGACGGTCAGCACGTTCTCGCCGTCGCGCAGGGCGCCGGTGACGTCGCAGCTGAACGGGAGGTAGCCGCCGGTGTGCGCGCCCACCTCGACGCCGTTGAGCAGCACCCGGCAGGTCTGGTCCACCGCGCCGAAGTGCAGCAGCACCCGGCCGCCCGTGCCGAACCCGTCGGGGAGCACGAGGGTGCGGCGGTACCAGAGGGTCTGGCCGGGCATGAGCTGCCGGCCGACGCCGGACAGCTCGGCCTCGGGCGAGAACGGCACCACGATCGTCCCGTCGTAGGCCGCGGGCTCCGCGCCGCCGTCGCCGGTGATCGCGTAGTCCCACCGGCCGTTGAGGTTGAGGTAGCTGTCGCGGACGAGCTGCGGACGCGGGTACTCGGTCAGGACGGCGTCGGGGTCGAGCTCCCTGCCCCAGCGGGTGAGCATGCTCATGCGGCCTCTCTCTTGCGCAGTGCCAGGACGGGAAGGGCGATCAGCAGCAGCACCGCGGCGGCCGCCAGGAAGATCGCGGGCGTGGGCACCTGTCTGAGCACGCCCAGATCCTCGTAGTAGGCGTCCGCGCCGCGGATGACCAGCGCTCCCACGTACGGGCCGATCAGCATCGGGATCAGGATCGCGAACACCATCCGCAGCCCCTGCACGTGCCCCGCGTGCTCGGGCGGCGTGTGGTCGCGGACCAGCGCGCCGATCGTCGCGGCGACCAGCATGAACCCGGACATCATCACCAGACCGGCCGCGATGACCGGGACCAGGCCGCGCGCCGGCCACATCGCCAGCAGCCCGACGGCGTAGATCCCGAGGGCGGGCAGCAGGAAACGCCTCTTGCCGACCCGGTCGATCAGCCGGCCGCAGCCGACGGTGACCGCGGACGCGCCGGTCAGCACCACGCCGAGGACGACCGCGTACGCCTCGATCTGGAGGTAGCGCTGCACGTAGATGATCAGGTAGGGCAGGAAGATCTGCGTGGAGACGCCCCAGATCGCCCACGCCGCCAGCAGCAGGTAGAGGCCAGGGTTGGCGCGCATCGCGCTGGGGCGCAGGCCGTGGAAGAGCGCGTCCAGCGCGCCGCCGCGCGCCCGGGGCAGGGCCGGGCGGTCCCGTACGAGGAACCACGCCACCACGCCGACCACGGTGATGACCGACCCGATCAGCAGGAAGAACTCCCGCCACTGCCCGGCCCGGGTGAGCGGGTCGAGGGCGCCGAAGACGGCCAGCATCGACACCAGCGGCATGATCGCGAGCACGGACTCCACCCGGCCGCGCACGGCCGGCCACGTCACGTCGGTCACCCACGCCTGGAAGGCGGCGTCATTCGCGCCGGAGCCCAGGAACGACATGACGCAGTCCAGCACGATGACCGCGATCATGGCGATGAGCACGGCGTTCGCGGCCGGCGCGAGGCTCCCCACGGTGTCCACGGTGACCAGCCCGAACGCCGCCGTGGCGAGGCCCCACAGGACGTAGCCGGCGGCGATGAAGGCCCGCCGCCGGCCCGTGCGGTCGGACAGCGCGCCCACCAGCAGCGTCGCGACCGTGGCGGTGAACGCGCTGGCGGCCACCATCGTGGCGATGGCGGTGGGGTCGTCGGTGATCGTGTCGTAGAGGAAGACGTTGAGATACATGTTCTCGACGGTCCAGGCGAGCTGGCCGACGAAGCCGAGCACGATCAAGGCCGTCCAGCGGCGGGGGCCCAGCCGGGCGGTGACTGGTGTGATCACGGGCGACAGCGTATAGCCGGTCGCCGGCGCACGACCGCGCGCGGTGCCGCGCGGGAGGACGCCCCCTGACGGCCGCGCGGCCTGCCCCGATCCGGCGGCCCGTCAGGCGCGGGGCGCGTACATGATGACCAGGACTCCGGCCAGGCAGACCAGCGCTCCGACGATGTCCCACCGGTCGGGACGGAACCCGTCCACGACCATGCCCCAGGCCAGCGACCCGGCGACGAACACCCCGCCGTACGCGGCCAGGATGCGGCCGAAGTTCGCGTCCGGCTGCAACGTGGCCACCAGCCCGTACAGGCCGAGCGCGACGAAGCCGGCGCCGACCCACAGCAGGCCGCGCTGCTCGCGCACCCCCTGCCAGACGAGCCACGCGCCGCCGATCTCGGCGAGGGCGGCCAGGGCGAACAGGGCGAGGGAGCGGAGGATCGTCATGCCCGTAGTGAACCGCATCGCGGCGCCCGCCCTGACCTGGGGCGGGGCGGTTGGGCGGGGCGGTTGGGCGCGGCCGTCATGGGCAGCCGGTCAGGCGGAGACCGACGAGAGGAACCGCCATCATGAGGAAAGAACAAGCCCGGCCGCTCGCCCTGGTGACCGGCGCGTCCAGCGGCATCGGCTACGAGCTGGCCAAGCAGTTCGCCTGGCACGGCTTCGACCTGATCGTCAACGCCGAGGACCCGGGCATCGCCGGCGCGGCCCGTGAGCTGCGCGAGCTCGGCACGTCCGTCGAGGCCGTCCAGGCCGACCTCGCCACCCACGACGGCGTCGAGCGCCTCTACGAGCGGGTCACGGCCGGCGGCCGTCCCCTGGGCGCGGTGGTGATCAACGCGGGGATCGGCGCGGGCGGCCCGTTCGCGGAGACGGACCTGGCCGGCGACCTGGAGGTCGTGGACCTCAACGTCCGTTCCGCGGTGCACCTGGCCAAGCTCTGCCTGCGGGACATGGTCCCCCGGGGGGAGGGGCGGGTGATGTTCACGTCGTCCGTCGCCGCCACGCAGCCGGGGCCGTTCGAGGCCACGTACGCCGCGTCGAAGGCGTTCCTGCTGTCCTTCGCCGAGGCGCTGCGCGACGAGCTCAAGGACACCGGCGTGACGGTGACCGCGCTGATGCCGGGCCCGACCGACACCGAGTTCTTCGAACGGGCGGGCATGGAGGACACCCGGGTCGGCTCCGGGAGGAAGGACGATCCGGCGCAGGTCGCCGAGCAGGGGTACGAGGCGCTGATGAAGGGCGAGGCCCAGGTGGTCGCCGGGTCGTTCATGAACAAGGTGATGGCCGGCGCGGCCAAGGTCGTGCCCGAGAAGGTCAAGGCCGCGGCGCACCGCCGGATGGCCGAGCCGGGCTCCGGCGACCGTTGAGCGGATCTTCTCGTACGACCCTCTAGCGATCTTTGCAGCATGCAACTATCGTGAATTTGGGCAAACGCCCAAGGCGGTCGTCCAAGAGAGGGTCGGGAATGCCGGAGACGTCGCTCGAACGCGGCCGAGCCACCAGGGAACGCCTGCTGCGCGCGGCCGTGACGCTCATCGGCGAGGCCGGCTGGAACGGCGTGACCACCCGCCTGGTCGCCGAGCGGGCCGGCGTCGCGCCCGGCGTCGTCCACTACCACTTCGGCTCGGTCACCGAGCTGCTGACGGCGGCCTCCCTCGGTTTCGTCCACGAGCTGATCGGCCAGATCGGCGAGGAGCTGACCCGGCTGCCCGACCCGGAAGCCGGCCTCGACTGGCTGATGGGCGCCGTGGCCGTCTACGCCGGCGACGATCCGGCCTCGCTGCTGGTGGCGGAGACATATCTGGCCTCGACCCGCATCCCCGAGCTGCGCGACCGGCTCGCCGAGCTCGTCCTCGCCTTCCGCCGCACCCTGGCCCGCTGGCTGGCCGGGCACGGCGTCGAGGACGCCGACACGGTCGCCGCCCTGCTCGCCGCCGCGATCGACGGGCTGGTCCTGCACCACCGCCTCGATCCGGAACTGGACGTCGCCGCGCTGGCCGGGCCGGTACGGCGGCTGCTGCGAAAGGAGTGACCCATGAAGGCCCTCATCTGCGGAGCCGGCATCGCGGGCCTGGCGCTCGCCTGGCACCTCGAACGCGACGGCTGGGACGTCGAGCTCGTCGAACGCGCACCGGCCTTGCGCACCGGCGGCTACATGATCGACTTCTACGGCGCCGGCTACGAGGTGACCGAGCGCATGGGCCTGGCCACCCGCCTGCGCGAGCTGCGCCACCCGGTGCGCGAGCTGGACTACGTCGACCGCGACGGCCGGCGCACCAGCCGGTTCGTCCTGCCGCCCGGCTTCTCCCGCGTGGTCAGCCTGCCGCGCGGCGACCTCGCCAGGACCCTCGCCGACGACGTCGTCGCACCGGTCCGCCACGGCGTCACGATCGAGACGGTCCGGCAGGACGCCCACCAGGTCGAGGTCACCCTCACCGACGGCACCCACCGCACCGTGGACCTGCTCGTCGGGGCCGACGGCGTGCACTCCCGCGTCCGCGAGCTGGTCTTCGGCCCCGAGGAACGCTACCTGCGCCACCTCGGCCATCACGTCGCCGCCTGCGTCCTCACCGATCCTGAGCTGAGCGCGCAGATCGGGCCGCGCTACCGGATGCTGACCGTCCCCGGCCTGATGGCCGGCGCGTACGCGCTGCCCGAGGACCGGCTCGCGCTGCTGTTCCTGCACCGCGAGCCCGATCCTGCCCTGCCGGCCGACCCCGCGGCTGCGCTGCGCCGCCACTACGGCGACCTCGGCTGGATCCTGCCCGAGACGCTGCCCCGGCTGCCCGCCGACCTCTACTACGACCAGGTCACCCAGGTGCGGATCGGCTCCTGGAGCCGCGGCAGGGTCGTGCTGCTGGGGGACTCCTGCCAGGCGGTCTCGCTGTTCGCCGGACACGGCGCGTCCATGGCGGTCGCCGCCGCCTGGGTCCTCGCCGACGAGCTGGCCGCCGGCGACCTGCCCACCGCGCTGACCAGGTACGAGGAGCGCATGCGGCCGACGATCGACGAGGTGCAGGCGTTCGGCCGCCGCTTCATCGAGTGGATGGCGCCCTCCAGCCGCCGCCGGATCGCCGCCCGCGACTGGCTGCTGCGCCTCGCCGCCCTGCCCGGCGTCAACCGCCTGTTCCTCACCTCACTCACGCCCGGCGGCCACGAGCTGATCACCAGCAGAGCCGACCGGCTCACCGCTCGCAAGCAGCGCCGTACGGCCTGACACGGCCCTCCCGGGCATTTACCCCATGCTTCCATCAGGCCCCGCCGACGAGGCCGATTTTGGCAGGCGCTTGGCACCGTCGTGCGTGACATCGCACGGACACTGAAAGGAGCGATGAAAACGTCGGCAAGGACACGAGGCGGCGCGGGCGGCGTCCTGCACCGCGGAGGAACGAACGCCGTGTCCCGTCACCGCGACCCCGGCCACACCACTGCCAGGAGGTGCCCATGTCGATCCAGTGGGATCTCAAACACCGGCTGAACCAGGCCGTCAACGCGCACGACATGGCCGGCGTGCTCGCCTGCTACAGCGACGACGCCGTCTTCGTCTCGCCCACGGGCGTCGCGCAGGGACACGACGAGATCGGCTGGGTCTACCAGGACGTCTTCAGGGCGTTCCCGGACTTCCACATGGCGGCGTGGTTCGAGCTGGACGGCTGCGACAACCCGACCTGCACCGAATGGACCTACACCGGCACTCACACCGGCCCGCTCCTGCTGCCGGGCGGGCGCGAGATCGCGGGTACGGGCCGCCGCATCGCCATCAGGGCGAGCTGCACCGCCCACATCTCCGACGGCAAGATCGACTCACACCGTGAGTACTTCGACCAACTCGAGCTCTACAGCCAGCTCGGTTTCGGACTGGCGGAGCTGGACTGAATCCCCACCTACGGGCCGGGCGGCGAAGGGTCGGGGAGGCGGGTCAGCCGGTCGGCGAGGTCGGTCAGTCGTTCGATCCCGCGCGGGCTCCGTCCGCATCCACGCGCAGGCGGCGGCGTAGGCGGCGGGCTTGGCCGCGCCGAGCTCGGTCGGGGTGAGGACGGCTTCGAAGTAGCCGAGGAGGCCGAAGCGGGCGAGCTTGGCGCGCTGCTGCCCGGGGTCGCCGTTGGTGAGCACGGCCAGCCGCGGTCCGCGGGGGAGCTCTTTCAGTGCCTCCAGGCAGGGCCGGACATCGGGATATGTCTGCCAGGACTCCTCGAACGCGCTGAGGTAGCGCTCCTCGATCCAGGCGTCCAGAAGAGCGGGATCGTCAGGGACCGGCTCGCCCAGCATCGGCAGGAAGGAGCGGAGCCTGCGCCGGTGGTGCTCGGCGAAGGAGCACTGACCGGCCAGATACTCCCGCATGTGGCGCGCCTCCAGGCTCCACCACAACGCCACCAGCTCGTCCGGCGGAGCCGTCGCGTCCGGCGCCGCCCGGACGATCGCCGCGATCGTCTCCATGACCGCGCTTCGGTGGTCGACCAGGGTCCCGTCCAGGTCGAAGAAGATCACATCCGCCACTCGTGGATCATTTCACGGCCGTCTGTCCCTGACGTCCCCGGTGGGGAAGTCCTCGGTGCCGAGCACGCGCAGCAGTTCGAGCCGCTCACGGGCCTCGTCGCCCACCGGGGTGAACACCAGCAGCTGCTGCCCCTGGTCGGGGGTGACCAGGGTGGTGCAGTCCATCACCAGCCGGCCCACCCGCTGATGCATCATGCTCTTGCGGTCGGTACGCCGCACCGCCACCTCGTGCTCCGCCCAGAGCCGGCGGAAGTCGGCGCTCGCGGCCAGGAGGCGTTCGACGAGCCGGGCGACCACGGGGTCGCCGGAGCGGCGGCCGGCGACCGCGCGCAGGTCCGCCACGAGCTGGCGGGCGTGATGCTCCTGCTCCTCGGGCGGATGGATGCCGCGCACGGCCTCCTCGGTGAACCAGCGGTAGACGAGGTAACGGCGGTCCCCGGTGAGGCCGGTGTGGTCGCCCATCAGCAGGACGGCCATCCGGTTCTGCGCGAGGAACTCGCCGAGGTCGGACAGCACCACGGCCGGGGTGTCGCCCAGCAGGTCCAGCATGCGGATCAGCCCGGCGCGGGCCAGACCGGCGAGACCGTCGGCGGGCGGGGGCCGGTGGCCGGCCAGGTGGAACAGGTGGTCGCGCTCGTCGTCGGACAGCCGCAGTGCCCGGGCCAGCGCGCCGAGCAACTGGACCGACGGCTGGCTGCTGCGGCCCTGCTCCAGGCGTACGACGTAGTCCACCGACATGCCGGCCAGCATCGCCACCTCCTCCCGGCGCAGGCCGGCGGCGCGGCGGCGGGGGCCGTCCGTGAGGCCCACCTCGGCCGGGCGGATCGCCTCCCGGCGGCGGCGCAGGAAGTCGGCGAGCTGCTCACGTTCCATGACGTCATCCTGCCTCGCGGCTGCCGGGCCGAGCCAGGGAGGGGCGCTCCCATGATGAACGCTCCGCTTCCGCCCGTCCCGGACCGGGCCCAGGGTGAGGAGGAACGCAGACAACCTGACGACAAGGAGAAACGTGATGCGGACGCGAACTTTGGGAAGCACCGGACCGGCCGTCTCCATGCTGGGCCTGGGCGCTATGGGCATGTCGGGCGCGTACGGCGAGGCCGACCGCGCGGAGAGCATCGCCACCGTGCACGCCGCGCTGGAGGCCGGCGTCACCCTGATCGACACCGGAGACTTCTACGGCGCGGGCCACAACGAGCTGCTGCTCGCCGAGGCGCTGCGCGGCCGGGCCCGCGACAGTTACGCGCTGAGCGTGAAGTTCGGCATGCTGCTGCGGCCGGGCGGCGGATTCGGCGGGAACGACGCCCGCCCCGAGGCGGTGAAGAACTTCCTGACGCACTCGCTGACCCGGCTCGGCACCGACCACGTCGACATCTACCGCCCGGCCCGCCTGGACCCGGCGGTGCCGATCGAGGAGACGGTGGGCGCGATCAAGGAGCTGGTGGAGGCCGGGTACGTCCGGCACATCGGGCTCTCGGAGGTCGACGCGGCCACGATCCGCCGGGCGCACGCCGTGCACCCGATCTCCGACCTGCAGATCGAGTACTCGGTGATCTCCCGCGCGGTCGAGGCGGACGTCCTGCCCACGTTGCGGGAGCTCGGGATCGGGCTGACCGCGTACGGGGTGCTCGGGCGCGGTCTCATCTCCGGGCACTGGACCGCCGGCCGCACCGCCGGCCCCGGGGACAGTCGCGGCTTCGGACCCCGGTTCGCGAGCGGGAACGTCGAGCACAACCTCGCCCTCGTCGCCGAGCTGCGCCGGGTCGCCGAGGCCAAGGGCTGCACCGTGGCCCAGCTCGTCATCGCCTGGGTGGCCGCGCAGGGCGAGGACGTCTTGCCGCTGGTCGGCGCGCGTACCCGCGAGCGGCTGGCCGAGGCGCTGCCCGCCGCCGAGCTCCACCTCACCGCCGACGACCTCGCCGCGATCGAGAAGGCGGTGCCGCCGGGCGCGGCGCGCGGCGACCGGTACCCGGCGGCGTTCATGGCGAACCTCGGCGTGGGCAACTAAAGGGGTTCAGGGCGTGATCGGCGGGCGGCGCTTGTGCTCCGTGAGCCGGTAGCGGTCGATCAGCACGGTGAGCGCGGCGTCGTCGACCGGCTCGCCCTCCAGGAAGTCGTCGATGGTGTCGTAGGAGACGCCGAGCACGTCCTCGTCGGCCACGCCGGGGTTCAGCGTCTCCAGGTCGGCGGTGGGGACCTTGCGCACGAGGGCGGCCGGCGCGCCCAGCGTGTCGCCGATCGCCCGCACCCGGCGCTTGGTGAGGCCGGCGAGCGGGACCACGTCGGCGGCGCCGTCACCATATTTGGTGTAGAAGCCGGAAATCGCCTCGGCGGCCTGGTCAGTGCCCACCACCAGGCCGTCGTGCGCGTTGGCCACCGTGTACTGGACGATCATGCGCTGGCGGGCCTTGACGTTGCCGAGCACGAAATCCTGGTGCCGTTCGTCGCGGAAGGCCAGGCCGGCGGCCAGCACCGCCTCCAGCGAGGCGTCGCTCGCGGGCTTCACGTCCACCGTCATGACCCGGTCGGGCCGGATGAACTCCAGCGCGAGCTGGGCGTCCCGCTCGTCGGCCTGCACGCCGTACGGCAGCCGCATCGCGATGAACGTCGCCTCCCGCCCCAACCCGCGGACCCGTTCGGCCGCGAGCTGGCACAGCCGGCCCGCCACGGTGGAGTCGACGCCGCCGCTGATGCCCAGCACCAGCGCGCGCCGGTCGGAGGCGGCGAGCTGCGCGGCGAGGAAGGCGACCCGGCGCTCGGCCTCCGCCGCGGCCTCGAAGGACGCGCTCACCTGGAGCTCCTTGGCGATCTCCTGCTGCTGGGACGTGGGGGCGGGGGCGGTCAAGTCTGCTCCTCGGTCGGTCGGGGGTTGTTCGCGACGCGTCCGTGGGGGCGGACGCGGACACCGTACTGTTCCCGGCCCAGCCCGAGATGAACGGGATCGCGGCGGCTCACCAGAGGCTCACGGCCTTCGGGGCCAGGCCGAGCGCGGCGAACGCGGCCGTCCCGCGCCCGGCGTGCTCCCCTCCGGCGAGCAGCAGGGTACGCGCGGACTGGTAGGGGCAGCCGGCCGCGTCGAAGGCGTCCGCCGTGGCGAGCAGCGCGTCCCGGTCACCGTCGAGCACGGCCGCGGCCCGCGCCACGAGCGCCTCGGCGACCGGGTTCCCGGCCACGGCGACTCTCGCCTCGGTCACGTGGCGGCGGGCGTCGGGGTCGCCGGCGAGCACGACGGCCTCGGTGCGCAGGGCGACGTACCAGTGGTGCCAGATCCAGCTCACCCACTTCCAGACCTCGCTCGCCTCGGGGGCCATCCGTTCCAGGGCGTCCCGGGCCTGCCCGCGGTGCAGCAGCAGCATGCCGTCGAAGACCGCCGCATAGCCGTGGGCGCGCTCCGCCGAGACGTCGAGCCGGTCCAGGATCTCCCGCCAGCCGCGCTGGGCGTCGTGGTCGTCGCGCAGGCCGTGGACCATCGCCACGGCGGCCACCGCCGGCCCGAGGTGGGCTCGCGCGGGGCTGCCCGCCCGACGCCAGGCGTCGAGCAGCCGTACGCTGCCGGCCAGCACCTCCTCGACGTTGCCCGCCAGCGCGTCCACCATCAGCGGCGCCCGGTGACCGACCTCCGCCAGCGACGGGTGCCCGTCGAGCTGCCGCGCCCACCGGCAGGCGTCCGGCATGTCCCCCGCGCCGAGCGTGGCCTCGGTGACCATGCCGAGCGCGTCGATCAGTTCGTGGGTGACGGCCGGCGAGGGCGGCAGGGACGACAGGAGCGTGACCCGCCGCCGGGATCTGGCGGCGGCGGCGAAGGTGTCGCCGGCCCAGATGTGCGCGCAGGTGAGCGCGTCGAGCGCGGCCGACTCGGCGAGCGGGTCGCCGGTCCTGGCGGCCAGCTCGACCGCCCGCTCGGCGCGCGCGATCGTCTCCGGCACCGCGACGTTGTCAGCGGGCCCCTGCACGGCCCCGAACGCATCGGCAACCACAGCCGCCTCCGCCAACGCCACCGCCGCCAACGCGCCGGGATCGCCCCCGGCCGGCGTGGCCTGCTCGGCCGGATCGTCCCCGACCTGCGGCGCCTGCGTGGCCGGGGCGCCACTGGACCGCGTGGTCCGGTCGCCGGCGGCGGCCTTTCGTGCGTCGGTCAGCAGGGCGAGGGCCTCCTCTCGGGACGGTATCCGGACGAACGTGGCCCAGTACCGGAACGCCATCGTCGCGGCGGTCGCCAGGTCCACGGCGGCCCCGGCCGAGTCGCCCGCGTCGCGGGCGGCCGATGCGGCGGCGAGGCGCAGGCGGTACATGTCGTCGCCCGCCGCCCGGCAGCCGGCCACGGCGGCGGCCTGCCGGAGCATCGCCGCGCTCTCGGCGGGACCGGCCGCGAGCGCCGCCGCCTGCTCGAAGCGGCGCTGGGACTCGCCGGTCAGGTTGCGGGTGAAGGCCAGCTCCGCGAGCCGGCGGGCGAGCCCGAAGGCGTCCGCGCGCCGCTCCGGCTGCTCGGCCGCCCAGGCCAGGGCCGCACGCAGGTCGTCGGCGACCTGGTCGAACCTGACCCGCCAGTCCGGCCGGGCCACCTCCAGCCCGGCGGCCCGCGCCAGGCACCAGCGCAGGTGCCGGGAGCGGACCTCGCCGGGCTCGCCGGCCTCGGCGAGCCGCTCGGCGGCGTACTGGCGGATGGTCTCCAGCGCGCGGTACTCCGTGCCGTCCGGCGCCGCCGCCACCACCAGCAGGCTCTGCTCGGCGAGCCGGGCCAGCCCGTCGGCGGCGAGGCCGTCCTCGACCCCCGCCACCTCCGCCGCCGCGGCGACGGTGAACGGCGCCGCGAACACCGACACCCGGCGCAGCAGCGCCCGGTCGGCCGGCTCCAGCAGGGCATGGCTCCAGTCGAGCGCCGCCCGTACCGACCGGTGCCGTTCGTCGGCGCGGGAGCCGCCGGTGAGCATCCGCAACGGGTGGGAGAGTGCCGCGGTGATGCCGTCCAGCCCGAGGGTGGGGCAGCGGGCCGCGGCCAGCTCGATCGCCAGCGCCATCCCGTCCAGCCGCGCGCAGACGGCGGCGATCTGGCCGCGCAGCGCCGCGTCGAGCGGCCGGCCGACCGCCGCGGCCCGCTCCATGAACAGCGCGACCGCGTCCGAGTCGCCCCCGGCGTCCAGCGACAGCGGCGGGACCGGATACACCCGCTCGAACGGCACCATCAACCGCGCCCGGCTGGTCGCCAGCACCGTGAGGCGCGGGCACGTGGCCAGCAGCCGTTCGAGGAACGGCGCCACCCCGTCAAGCACGTGCTCGCAGTTGTCGAGGACGACGAGCGCGTCCCGGTCGGCCAGCGCGGCGGCCACGGAGTCGGCCAGGTCGCGGCCGGGCTGCTCGCCGAGGCCGAGCGCGCCGGCCACGGCGGCGGCGATCATGCCGGGGTCGGTGACCGGCACCAGGTCGGCGAACCACACGCCGTCGGGGTAGGCGCCGGCGGCCTCCGCCGCCACCGCCAGCGCCAGCCGGGTCTTGCCCACCCCGCCGGGGCCGACCGCGGTGACCTGCCGGTGCTCCTTGAGCAGCGCCGCCAGCTTGGAACGCTCCCGGGCCCGACCGATGAACGAGGTCAGCGGGGCCGGCAGGACCGCCGCCGCACGGTCAGGGGCGGCGCCGCCCCGGACGGGGGCGCGGCGGGCGAGGGCCCGGCGGTCCGGCACCTCCAGCTTGCGCAGCAGCGAGGAGACGTGGCTCTCCACGGTGCGTATCGAGATGCACAGCCGGGCCGCGATCTCGGCGTTGCTGAGATGGTCGCCGACGAGCCCCAGCACCTCGGCTTCCCGAGGGGAGATCTCGGCGTCTGCCGCTTCCGTCACCACTGTCCTAGTTTCCCGTACCCGGTACGTACCGAGAATCCGTGGTCACCACGGATGCGGCGCGGGCGGGCCGGCGGCGAAGCTGTGACCACGCAGAAAGCGGGTCGAACGCGACCCACGACCACGAGGAGCGACCATGACCGGCACTTCCGGCATCAGGACCGTGCTGCACCCGGTGTCCGACCTGGGGAGGGCCAAGGCGGTGTACGAGGCCCTGCTCGGCGTCCAGCCGCAGGCCGACTCGCCCTACTACGTCGGCTTCGAGGCCGAGGGCCAGCACATCGGGCTGGTGCCGGGCGGCGGGCCGCAGGCCATGACGACGCCGGTGGCGTACTGGCACGTCGAGGACCTCGACGCCAAGCTGGCCGAGCTCACCGCCGCCGGGGCCGTGGTGCGGGAGGCCGCGCACGAGGTCGGCGGCGGTCGCCGGGTGGCCACCGTCACCGACCCCGACGGCAACGTCCTCGGCCTCCTCCAGGACCAGTGAGCCCTCTACCAAGGAGAACGACCATGACCGCCTTCACCACCGTCACCCTCGAAGTACCCGACCCGGCCGCGGCGAGCGCTTTCTACGACGCCCTCGGCCTGAGCCCGTACCTGAGCCTGAGGGCCGCGCAGTCGCCGACGGACGGCTTCCGCGGGTTCGCGCTGTCCCTCGTGGTGTCCCAGCCGGGCGACGTGGACGCCTTCGTCGCCGCCGCCCTGGACGCCGGCGCGACGACCCTCAAGCCGGCCGAGAAGAGCTTCTGGGGGTACGGCGCCGTCGTCCGCGCCCCGGACGGCACCATCTGCAAGATCGCGAGTTCGGCCAAGAAGGACACCGCCCCCGTCGCCCGCCGCATCGGCCAGGTCGCGCTGCTGCTGGGCGTGGCCGACGTCAAGGCGAGCAAGCGCTTCTACACCGGGCGCGGCCTGGCCGTGGCGAAGAGCTTCGGCGGCAAGTACGTCGAGTTCGCCACCCCGTCGTCGGCCGTCACGCTGGCGCTCTACCCGCGCCGCGCCCTCGCCAAGGACGCCGGCGTCCCGCAGGAGGGCAGCGGCTCGCACCGCCTGGTGATCGGCGGCGACGCCGGCCCCTTCACCGACCCGGACGGCTTCGTGTGGGAGCCGGCGTCGGCCTGACGGTCGCCGGCTTTTCTCCCGTTCCGCGGGCCGTACCGGCTCGTATGATCAAGCTGATTCGGGGATGAAGTCATCAGCTTTTGCGGGGGAAGTGAAAGTCATTGGGGCGGCCAGAGCGTGCGCTCGATCCGGAGAACAATCCATTGCACCGGTTCGCCGCAGAGCTTCGGCGATTAAGGGACAAGGCCGGTAAGCCGAGTTATCGGGAGCTGGCCAAACGCGCGCGTTTCTCGGTAACGGCGCTTTCCGAAGCGGCGGGCGGGCGGGTGGCGCCGACCCTGCCGGTCACCCTGGGGTACGCGGTGGCGTGCGGCGGCGACCGGTCGGAGTGGGAGGCGCGCTGGCACCTGCTGATGCGGGAACTGGAGGGCGACGTCCCGCCCTCGGCCGAGGAGGTCGCGCCCTACCGCGGGCTGGTGGCGTTCCAGCCGGAGGACGCGAGGTGGTACTTCGGGCGTGAGCGGCTGGTGCGTGAGCTGTGCGACAGGCTGCCGGGGACGCCCTTCCTCGCCGTCATGGGCACGTCAGGAAGCGGGAAGTCCTCTCTGCTCCGCGCCGGCCTCCTGCCCGCGCTGCGCCAGGGGATCACCGCCGACGGCGCGGAGTGGCCCGCCGTCGTCATGGTCCCGGGCGAGCACCCGCTGCGGGCACTGGCCGTCCATCTCGGGGAGGACGACCTGCCGCGCGCCGCCGCCCGGTTCGTGGCCGGCTGGCCGGCCGGGACGCGGCTGGTCGTCATCGTGGACCAGTTCGAGGAGGTGTTCACCCTCTGCCGCGATGAGGGCGAGCGGACGGCGTTCGTCTCGGCGCTGCTCGCGCTGGCGCGGGAGCCGCGCACGCACGTCGTCGCCGGCATGCGGGCCGACTTCTACGCGCGATGCGCCGAGCTGCCCGGCCTGGCGTCGGTGCTGCAGGACAACCAGCTCATCGTCGGCCCGATGGAGGAGGAGGACCTGCGGCGGGTGGTGACGGGCCCCGCCGAACGGGCGGGCCTGGCGGTCGAGGCCGAACTGGTCGAGCTGGTCGTGAACGAGGCGCAGGGGCAGCCGGGCGCGCTCTCCCTCGTCTCCCACGCGCTGCTGGAGACGTGGAGGCGGCGCACCGGCCCGGCGCTGACCGTGGCCGCCTACCTCGCCGCCGGCGGGGTGCGGGGGGCGATCGCGCAGACCGCCGAGCACGTGTACGGCGAGCTGGACGCGCAGGGACGCGAGATCGTCCGGCAGATGTTCCTGCGGCTGACCGTCCCCGGGGACGGGACGGAGGACACCCGGCGGCGCGCGCCTCGCGACGAGCTGCTCGACGGGGCCGGGGAGCTTCCCGGCCGGTGGGGCGGGCCGGACGGTGACGCCGTGGCGGCGGTGCTGGACAAGGCCATCGCGGCACGGCTGGTGATCGTCGACGAGAGCTGCGTGACCATCGCGCACGAGGCGCTCATCCGCGGCTGGCCGCGGCTGCGTTCCTGGCTGGAGGAGGACCGTGAGGCGCTGCGGGCGCACCGCCGGCTGACCGAGGCCGTCGCGGAGTGGGAGGAGCACGGCCGCGACGACGCCTTCCTCTTCCGCGGGAGCCGGCTGGCGGTGTGGGAAGGGGACAGGACGCACCGGCTGAACTCGCTGGAGCGGGAGTTCCTGGAGGCGAGCGGGCGACGCGAGGAAGCCGCGCGCACGGCGGGACGGCGGCGCGTACGGCTGGCGCTGACCGGGCTCACGGCGGCCGTGGTGGCGATGACGCTGCTCGCCTGCCTCGCCCTCGGCCAGGCTCACGAGGCCACGGAGCAGAGGGACATCGCGCTCTCCCGGCAGATCGCGGCCGAGGCGCGGGGCCAGCTGCACCTGGACCCGAAGCAGGCGCTGCGGCTCGCCAAGCAGGCGTACGCGCTGTGGCCGACCGCCGAGGCGGAGGGGGTCCTCCGGCAGGGGATCGCCGATGACCACCTGCTCGCCACGCTTCCTGGTCTGGGGCGCGCGCTGGGCGTGGCCTTCAGCCCCGGCGACGCCCGCCTGGCCGTCACCAGCGCGGACGGCCTGGTCCGGGTGTGGTCCTGGTCCGGCGGGGGAGTGTCGCCCGAGGCCCCGGCCGTGCTGCGCGGGCACCAGGGCGAGGTGTGGAGCCCCGTGTTCAGTCCCGACGGGTCCAGGCTGGCGACCGCCGGCCTGGACGGCACGGTCAGGGTGTGGGACCTGGAACGCCCCGAGGCGACGGTGAAGCTGACCGGACATGCGGGCGCGGTGTGGAACGTGGCCTTCAGCCCCGACGGCCGCGCCGTGGCCGGCGCCGGTGACGACGGCACCGTACGGATCTGGAGCCTCGGGGACGGCGGCGGCCCACGGGTCCTGCGCGGGCCCGAGGGCGCGGTCGTCGGGGTCGCGTTCAGCCCCGACGGACGCCGCCTCGCCGCCGGTGGCGAGGACGGCACCGTACGGATCTGGGACCTGGCGGGCCCGGACGCGCCGCTCCTGCTGCGTGGGCACGGGGGCGTCGTGAAGAACGTGGGCTTCAGTCCCGACGGGCGCCGCCTGGCGAGCACCAGCACGGACGGCGCCGCCCGTGTCTGGCGGCTCGACCAGCGGGAGAGCCCGCCTCTCGTGTTCCGGCACGAGGGCACGGCCGAGGGCATGGCGTTCAGCCGCGACGGACACCGGCTGGCGACCACCGGCGACGATTCCACGGTTCGCGTCTGGTCCCCGGACGGCGGTGGAGACCCTCTCGTGCTGCGCGGCCACCAGCGGGTGGTGTGGGAGGCGTCGTTCAGCGCGGACGGGCGCCGGCTGGCCACGGCGGGCGAGGACGGCACCGTACGGGTCTGGGACCCGAGGGGGACGGGCGACCCGGCGGTGCTGCGCGGGCACGACGGCGCGGCGCTGGCCGTCGGTTTCTCCCCCGACGGGCGCGTGGTCACCGGCGGCGTGGACAGGACCGTTCGGATCTGGGAGCCGACGACGGGCGCGCACCGGGCGCTGCGCGGCCACACCGACGAGGTGGTGGGGCTCGCGGTGAGCCGCGACGGGCGGCGGGTCGCCGGCGCGAGCAGGGACGGCACGATCCGGATCTGGGAGGTCGACGGCGCGGGCGACCCGATGGTCCTGCGCGGGCACGACGGGGTCGTGTGGAGCGCCTCGTTCAGTCCCGACGGGCGGCGGGTGGCCGGCGCGGGCGCGGACGGCACGCTCCGGATCTGGGACACGGCGGACCCGGGACGGCCGCCTCTCCTGTTCAGGGCCGACGCCCGGCAGATCAGGTTCGCCGCGTTCAGCCCCGACGGGCGGCACGTGGCCACCGGCGGGCAGGACGGCACCGTCAGGATCTGGGACGCCACCGGCGCCACGGCCCCGCTGATCCTGCGCGGCCACGAAGGTCTCGTGTGGGCCGTCGCCTTCAGCCCCGACGGCCGCCGGGTGGCGGGCGCCGGCACCGACGGCACCGTGCGGATCTGGTCCACCACGGGCGGGGGCGAGCCTCTGGTGCAGCGCGGCAGCCCGAATATGGTGTGGTACGTCGCCTTCAGCCCGGACGGACGCTGGGTGGCCGGAGCGGGCAAGGACGGCACCGTGCGGATCTGGCGGAGCGACACCGCCTCCCCTCCGATCGTCGTCGGCGGGTTCGCCGCGACCGTCGAAGCCGTCGAGTTCAGCCGCGACGGCCGGCTGCTGGCCACGGCCCACGGCGACGGCACCGTACGGGTGCGGCGCTGCGACGTCTGCGCACCGGTCCCGGCGCTGCTCGCCCAGGTGGACGACCGGCTCGCCGCCACGGCGGACTGACGCGCTCGCGCACCGCCTCACCTGCGACGTCGGGTTGTCCAGCATGCCGCGATGTTTGTCCATCGCGACGAGCGTTGCTGGACAACGTCCCGCCGGTCTAGAACGGTCACGCCGCCCTGCCCACGTTCTGGATGCGTGGGCCCGAACGCGCGGCGACTCCCTCGCACCGTCCGCTCCTCCCCGTTGCCACGGCGTGGCGGACACGAAGAGAAAGGAGGAGCACGGTGATCAGAAAGCTGTCCGCGGTGGTGCTCCTGACCGCCGGCGCGCTGGCGATGGCCGCCGCGCCCGCCACGGCGGCGACCGGCCGCCTTGTCCTGCACGGAGAGACCGGCCGCGTGGTGATCAATCCCGGTCCGGGCTGTTACGGCTCGGGGACGCCGTACTCCGGTGTCACGAACGACACCGACACGGCTGTCACCGCGTACTCGGGGAGCGGTTGTACCGGGCTTTCCCTGGTCGTCCAGCCGGGCCGGAGCACGACGGGCGAGTTCCGCAGCGTCCGAGTCTCCTCCTGATTGACTGTCGAAAGGAATTTCTGATGCGCTTTTCCCACAAACTGATCGCAGGAGCGGCGGCCATGGGGGCGGCCTTGTCGATCGGGGTCGCCGTGACCTCCACGGCGGCCTCGGCCTCGCAGTCCGCGGCCGTCTGCAGCCCTGATTCGAGGCTCCAGTACGACTACTACAATTCCGGCTCCGGCGGCACGGTGCTGTCGAAGTGGTACAACTGCACGGGCAGCCACTCCCAGAGCACCTATGGATACCGGATCAAGCCGGGCGGATATTCCGGCTACGTGTACTACTCGAACGGCGGAAGTGACTACTTCTGCGATTACCGGGACATCTATCTCGGGGCCAAGAAGGTGAGCAGAATCTACATGGCCCCGGCCAAGATCGAGGAGTGCTCGTAGGCGTTGTCCACGCCCGCGTCGTCGCGCTCCGGCAGGGGTGTCGCCGAATGCCTTGACGTCCTCGCGCTCCTTCCGCGGGAGCCGGTGACGCGGGGCCGCGGGCCGCGGCGTCAGGAAACGGTTCGGGGCCGCGGTGATCGGCCCGGCCCCGGACCGCCTGGTGTCCCCGGGGAGGGGTGCGGCGGTTGAGGTTCGGCATTCTCGGGCCGGTGGAGGCGGTGGCGGACAACGGGCCCGTCTCGGTCGCGCAGCCCAGGCATCGGGCCCTGCTGGCGTACCTGCTGTTACAGGCGAACCTGGTGGTGACCCCGGCGCAACTGGCGGAGGCGATCTGGGGCGGTGCCGAACCCGCCACCGCGAGGTCCCAGATACACGTGGCGGTGTCCCGGCTGCGGCGGGCACTGCGAGACCACGGGCTGGACGACGTCATCGTCACCAGGCCCGGCGGATACCGCCTGGTCCTGGCGAACGATCAGCTGGACGCCGACCTGTTCGAGCGGCAGGTCGAGGCCGCGCGCGCCTCCGCGGGGCATGGCCGGCACGAGGAGGCGGCCGGTCACCTGCGCGCGGCGCTCGGGCTGTGGCGCGGCCAGGCGTTGACGGACATCACGGCGGCGTTCGCGGAGCCGGTGCGGCAACGGCTGCTCGAACAGCGTCTGATCGCGCAGGAGTTGCTGTTCGACGCGGAACTCGCGCTCGGGCGTCACGACAGGCTCATCCCAGGACTACGGAGGCTCCTGGAGGAGCATCCGACACGGGAACGCGTGGCCTGCCGGCTGATGCTCGCCCAGTATCGGGCGGGGCTGCACCTCGACGCGCTGGAGACGGCCAGGCGCACGCGGGCTCTGCTCGCGGAGGAACAGGGGCTCGATCCCGGCCAGGAACTGTCGACGCTGGAGACCGCCATGCTCAACGGCGACCTGGCGCTCGACGTCAGCCCCACGGCCGGGGGAGTCCCGGCGTCCTCCGCCGCGACCACACCGGCCCAGCTTCCGTTCGACGTGCAGGGGTTCGCCGGTCGCCGCCGGGAGCTCGGTCAGCTCGCCGTGCTGACCGATGCCGCTGATCGGGCGGCCATGGTGCTGGTCGCCGGCACGGCCGGGGTCGGCAAGACCGCGCTGGCGGTGCACTGGGCCCACCGCCACCGTGACCGGTTCCCCGACGGGCAGTTCTTCGTCGACCTGCACGGCTTCGACGCGGCCAGGACGCCGGCGGAGCCGCTCGACGTCCTGCGCCGGCTCCTCCGAGCACTGGACGTCGGCGACGCCGTCGTGCCGCAGGAGGTGGAGGAGGCCGCCGCGCTGTTCCGGTCGCGGCTTGCCCGGCGGCGCGTCCTCCTCGTGCTCGACGACGCCCGTAGCGTCGATCAGGTGCGGCCCCTGCTGCCCGGCTCCGGGACCTGCGCCGTCCTCGTCACCAGCCGGAATCAGCTTCGCGGGCTCGTGGCGCACGAAGGCGCCCGGCCGCTCCACCTCGCCCCGCTCACCGAGGCCGAGGCCGGCGAACTGCTCCGCGCCGCGCTCGGCGAGCGGATGGACGAGGCCGGCGGGGCCCGGCTCGCCCGGCGGTGCGCGTACCTGCCGCTGGCGCTGCGGATCGCGGCGGCCCGGCTGTCCTGCGACCGCCATCTGACGGTCGCCGGCTACGCGGCGGAACTGGCGGACGGCGACGCGCTCGCCGTCCTCGACGGACCGGACGATCTGGACGGCGCGCTCAGCTCCGCGTTCGCCCTGTCGTACCGGGCACTCGGGCCCGCCGCGCAGCGGCTGTTCCGGCTGCTGAGCCTGGTGCCAGGTCAGGACTTCACGCCGGTCACGGCCGCCGCCCTGCTCGGCGTGACTCCGGGCGCGGCGCGCGGCCCTCTTGAGGAGCTGTGCGCCGCCCATCTGGTCGCCGGACATCGCTCCGGCCGCTACGTCATGCACGAGCTGTTGCGCGGCTACGCCGCAGGCCGCCTCGCCGACGAGGAACCCGAGGCCGGTCGCGAGGCGTACCTGTTCGCAGGCGCTCGACCTGTGGCACAGGACGGTGGCCGCCCGCCACGACGGGCGGCCACCGTGCCGCTGCCGAGCTCGCCGGGATCGGGTCCTCGCTAGACGTTACGGAACAGCCAGCTGCCGGACGCCGGCTCCTCGCTGGTCGTGCACTTGGCCACGGACCTCGCCGTGCCGACTCTGGTCCACGCTCCGTACCTGGTCGTGTAGGAGCTGGAACCGATCTTGTAGCACCGGACCTTCGCCCGGAACTCGTCCCAGTCGGAGGTGTAGCAGAACACCTCGTAGGTGTAGGTGGTGTAGGTGCCGTCGCAATTGTTGGCGGCGTGCGCGGCCGTGGCCGGCAGAACCGTCACGCCCGCTGCCAGCGCTCCGCCCATCGCCGCCAGCTGCAGCATTCTTTTGATGCTCGTCATCGTGCTCTCCACAGGAATGACACCCGCCATGTCGCCATAAATGCCCTTTTCGGCATTTATGGCATTTCCGGGTAAGCGTAACTACCTGCCCTTATCCGACACCTTGCGATCGGCTATTCACCCGCTTGCGGGAACTTCGGCCGGATGCGGCGCGTCGTATGCTTGTGGATCTTGCCAGGCTTCCCGGGCTGCGGTTCGCGGCCGCGGCCGTCACCTTGTTGTTCGTCCTCGGCGGGTTCGAGCAGCTGAAGGTTCCCGCGCTGCCGATGCCCGAGAACGCGGCGAGCTCCGTCGAGGAGATCGCCGAGCGGCTGCGGGGGCGCGTGAACGACGACGTCGACCGCAGATGGGAGGACTTCGGCGTCATCTACCCGCCCTTCGCGCTGGGGCTGGACGCCCCCTTGCTGCACTGGTGCCGGCCCGAACAGGAACAGGGCGTCGAGGCGCGGCAACCGCCCGAAGGCGTGCCTGGCTACACCGCGCAGTTGCACGCCGAGGAGGTGCCCAGGCCGCTGGAGGTACGGTTCTGGATCACCTCACCCGCTCAGGCGGTCCGCCTGGTCGAGGCGGCGCGGCGCGGGACGGAGCAGTGGGACGATCAGCCCGACTACGCGCTCGTGGAGGCGACGGAGCTCGACCGTGGGGGATGGCGCGGTGTGCAGGCCCTGGTCACCACGGAGAACTGGACGGAGCAGGGCGACTCGGGCGCCAGGGCGACGATCGTGGCCGCGCGTGGCAGCCTGCTGGCCGAGGTGTCATGGGACTGGGAGTTCGAGGCGGGCGGCCTGCCGGGTCGGGAGCCGTTGCACCAAGGCGCCGTGGTGGCGCGGTCCGTGCTGGCCGCAGTGGGCGGCGACCCCGCCCGTCCCGCGCCGCCCGACGGCCCGCCGGCGGTCTCGACGGCGATGGCCGCCGCCCTGCCCGCCCACTCCGCGTACGGCAAGGACATGACCGTCTGGCCGGGCCCTTCTGCTGCCGCCCATGACTGGCTCTGCTCGTGGGCTTTCGACGAGACCATGTACGGCGGCGCCCCCGCCGTCTCACGCCGCTTGATCGGCGAGGTCTCCGTCCGGGAGGACGTGCTGTTCCTGCCCGATGAGCAGAGCGCCGGGCTCGCGCGCGTCCGGCCTCTTCTGCAGACGGGATGGGACGCACGCGGGGGACGAGGCTGCGAGTTCCGCGACAAGACCCTCGAGAACACCGACCGCCGCCTCGATCCCTTCGCCAGGGGCCCCTGGGTGGGCGCGAGATCGAAACCCTGGCCGCCCGCAGGGGCGCCGTCACGCATGTGGCACTGGCCGTGCGGCACGGCTCCACCATGGTCTACCTGCGCTGGCAGGGTCCCCCCACGATGCACCCGGCCGCCGCCCTGCGCAGAGGCCGCGCCGCCCTCACCCACACGCTCGACCTCCTGACCGCCGCCGCCGGCTGAGGACTCCGATGATGGGACTTACGGGACCCGGGTCTTCGCCGCCACCAGGTGACCCGCTTCGTGGTCCGCCGGGGCGAGCCGCTCGTGGAACCCGCCGTCGGGGGAGCGCACGATGATGCCGGTCTCCACGCCGTGCTCGGCGGTCTCGCGCTCCGCCTGCCGGAGGGCGAGGCAGATCCACCGGGTGACGGCGAAGGCGATGACGGGCCCGATGATCACGGCGTACCTGAAGAAGACGGTCACGGCGTTCACGGTGAGATGGAACTGGTGGGCGAGCTGGTCGTTGGCGGCGGCCGCCCACAGCAGGCCGTAGAACGTGACGCCGGCGACCGCGAGGCCCGTCTTCACCGGCGTCTCCCTGGGCCGGTCGAGCACATCGCGGACGGCGGCCGGCCTGCCGCGGCGGGCGGCGAGGAGGCGCTCGGCCGTGGGGTAGGCGGCGAGGGCGGTGAAGAACAGCCCGGGGACCACCAGCGTCGGCACGAGGACCGCGAGGCTGAGCGTGTGGCCGCCGATGGTGAGCTCCCAGCCGGGCATGATCCGCAGGGCGCCGTCGAGGAAGCCCATGTACCAGTCGGGGACCGAGCCCGCCGAGATCTGCGACGGCGTGGCGGGGCCGTACAGCCAGATGGGCGCGATCTGGAAGCCGAACCCGAGGATGATCAGCATGCCGGTCGTCGCGGCGGCCATCAGCGGACGGGCGCCCCGACGCTCCGGCAGCGAGGCGACGAACCGGGAGTGGCCGTGCCGGCGCACCAGCAGCTCGCGGACGATCAGCAGCGCGGCCATGACGAGCGGGATCACCAGGTGCAGGCCGTACATGACCGGAATGACCTGATCGCCGGGGAACTCCGTCCCGAACAGCAGCGCGCCCACCCAGGAGCCCACCACGGGGATCGACTGCACCACCGACAGGATCAGCCACAGGCTGCCGCCCGACAGGTTGTCGTCCGGCAGGGCGTTGCCCGTCTCACCGGCCGCCATCGCCAACCCCAGCAGCGCCACCCAGATCAGCCACTGCCGGGTACGCGGGCGGCGGAACGCGCCCGTGAGGAACATGCGCAGCAACTGCAGCGCGACGGCGGCCACGAACACGAGCGCCGCCCAGTGGTGCATCTGGCGGATGAGCAGGCCGCCGCGCACCTCCAGACTGAGGTGCATGGCCGAGTCGAAGGCCCGGCTGACGAGGAGCCCGCGCAGCGGGCCGTACGATCCGTCGTAGGTCACCCGGGTCATGCCCGGGTCGTAGAACAACATGAGCACCGCCCCCGTCACCAGCAGGACGGCGAACGACCAGACGGCGATCTCCGCGAACATGAACGACCAGTGCGAGAACCGGAACGAGCGGCGCCCGGCCACCGAGGAACGCATCTGAGGCCCCCTTAACCTTGCCTGCACACAAGACGGTGGCGGGCCAGGCCCTGTGACATCCCGGAGGGCTCCGGCGACGGTGATGCTCGTCACGCCGCCGCCGCCGGGCCGCTCAGGGGCCGCTCCGGGGCCGGTACGGGGAGTCCCGTGGCCCCGTCACCATCGGGGGCTCAGCCCAGCAGGGTCTCGCCGATCCAGCCGTCAGGGCCGCAGCCCGGCGGGATGGCGAAGACGGCCGAGCCGATCGGCGTGGTCCACTCGTTGAGCAGGTCCGCCTCGGCCAGCCGCCGCTGGACCGGGATGAACTGACGGGCGATGTCGGCCTGGAAAGCGGCGAACAGCAGCCCGCAGTCGGCGGTCCCGTCGGCCGCCACGCCCTCGTCGTAGTTGTAGACCCGGCGCAGCATGCGCAGCCCCGGGTCGGGGACGTGGGCGCGGCGGATGTGGGCGTACTCGGAGATGACCGGGAAGCCGACCGGGGTGAGCCGGTCGAAGTCCGGCTCGTCGTGCTCGCGCCCCCCGGTCAGCGGCGCGCCGTCGGACAGGCGGCGGCCCACGGTGAACTCCTTGGCCGTGGTGTCGGTGGCGTCCCAGGTCTCCATCTCGGCCCGGATGCGCCGCAGGACCAGGGTGGTGCCGCCGCGCAGGCGGCCCTCCTCGATCCACACCGCCCGGTCGAAGTCCGGCGTGCCGGCGACCAGGTTGACCGTGCCGTCGAGTTGCCCCATCACGTTGCGCTGGGTCGTGCCGCCGGGCTGGCTGTGCGCGGCGCGCCGGAACCCGCGCTGGGTCCAGCGGACCTCGGCGAACGCGCGGGCGTCCTTGACGATCATGCGCAGGGCGTGGGTCACGGTGAGCGGGTCGTCGGCGCAGATCTGCACCAGCAGGTCGCCGCCGCTCCACTCCCGCCGCAACCTGTCGATCGTGAACGCGGGCAGCGCCGCCACGGACTCCGGCCGGTGCTCGCCCACGCCGGCGGCGTCGAAGAGCCCGGGGCCGAAACCGAACGTCACGCTCAGCCGGGCGGGCAGCGCCGCCAGCTCAGGCTCGGTGTCGGCCAGCGCGGGCCGCCCCTGGGTGAGGCGGCGGGCGTCGTCGGTCAGCAGCCGCATCATCCGCGCCAGCGCCTCCCTGCCGACGCCCTTGCGCAGGTCGAAGCCCACGAAGACGGCATGGGCCTGCGGCGGCGTGGCCACCCCGGCCTGGTGCGGCCCATGGAAGGGCACGACCGCGCCGGCGTCCGGGGAGGCCGCGGGCGCCGCGGGCGACGGGGCCGCGGGTGAAGCGCCGGCCGCCGCGCCGTCGGTCGCCGCCGAACCGGTCACCGCCACCGCGCCGGTCACCGTGGCGGCCGCGGCCAGGGCGCCGCCGCTCAGCAGGCCGCGCCGGGTCAGTCGGCGCCCGCTCCCGCCGGCGGTCGGCCGCTCACCCATGCTCGCCGCCTTGATCGGCGCCCGATTCGCCATGGGCGTCCATGTCCATGCCGGGCTGATAGTCCTCCTTGGCCCCGGCGAAGTCCTTGCCGAGCGCCGTGAAGTCGAACGTGCCGCCGTCCTCCAGCGTGAGGGTGAAGCTGATCTCGTCGCCGGGCCGTACCTCCTGGGCGAGGCCCATGAGCATGATGTGGTCGCCGCCCGGCTTGAGCTCGTGGCTGCCGTGCGCGGGGATCACGAAACCGCCTTCCTTGGGCCGCATGACCGACTTGCCCGCCGACTCCGCCACCTCGTGCAGCTCGACCTTCGGCGACAGCGGCGTGGCGGCCGACATCACGACCACGTCCGTGCCGGAGTTGTTGACCAGGGTGCCGAAGGCGGCGCTCATGCCCTTCTTCGCGGTCTTGACCCAGGGATCGGTGATGGAGAGCGCGGGCCCGGCCTGCGCGGCCGGGGGAGTGGTGGCGGCGGCGGGAACGGCCGGCGCGGCCTGCTGCGGCGCGCCGCCGCAGGCGGTGAGCACGACGACGGCGAGGCCGGCGACGGTGATACGCGAGAACATGACAAAGCCCTTCATCCGGCTCAAGCCGGAACGATGACAGACTGCTGCGCCCCAGCGCCCGCCACAACAGGGCGGGCACGCCGGGGACACCCCTCGACCAGGGGCGTGACAGGAGAACGGACCGGCCGGACGCGCTCCGCGGAGCGGGTCAGGCGGACGCGGTGACGGCGCGGCCGAAGGGCGGGCCGCGCCGGCCCATCTCATGCCCGAGCAGAACCGGCCGCGGGGCCACCGGCTCCCGCACCGGCGCGGTGATCAGAGGGCGGACGGCCGGGACGATGACGGCGACGACCACGGCGAACAGCCGTACGGCCAGCCGGCGCAGCACCGCCCAGAGTGCCGCCTCGCCGCGGGCCAGCCAGGTCGCGGCCAGCAGGACCGCCCAGGCGTGCATGACCAGCATGCCGGCGTCCGGCACGAGCCCGGTCTGCGCGGCGTGGCCCGCGTGGCCCGCGTGCGGGTGCCCGGCGACCGCCGCCTCCACGGCGTGCGCAGAGGAGAACAGCAGGTGCAGCGCGACCTGCGCGACCGCCAGCGTCGCCACGATGACCGGCAGCGTACGTTCGCGCCCCGCCAGCAGGTAAGCGGGACCGAACGCGACGCCCCAGGCCGGCAGCAGCCAGCCCGCCGCCACCGGACCGCCCGCCAGCAGGTGGGCCACCAGGCCGAGCAGCAGCGAGACCGCCGCGAAGACGGCGGCCCGAAGCGCGCGCAGCGCGAAGCCGGCCGGCCCCGAGGCCGGCCCGGCGGCAGGCCTGCCGGTGGACCCGGCGGCGGCTGATGCGGCGAGCGACATGGCGCCGCCATCATCGCACGCGACCACCCCGGTCCCTCCGGCAGGTTGACACGACGGTCAGGGCAGGTCAGGACATGTCAGGGCGTGGACGGGTCAGGGCCCGCCGCAGGCGCGGCGCAGGCCGTAGAACCACGACAGGTACTGGTCGTGCACGTCGCGGCCGGCGATCCGCAGCATGGAGTCGTCGGAGTTCTCCAGCGTCGTGAAGTTCGCGCTGCCGGTGTAGACGCGCGGCGTGAGGTCGTCGTCGTAGAACCCGTCGATCATCATGATCTTGGTGTGGGTCACCACCGAACGGTCGCCCACCGTGAAGCGGCACGGCGTGACCTGGAGATACTTGCCGTTAGAGGCCCGTTCGGCGAGGCGGTCCCTGATGTAGGAGGTGACGCCGGTGCCGTCGTAGTAGACGACGTCGATCCAGCAGTTCTCGCCGCGCAGCCGCAGCAACTCGTCCACGATCGCCTTGCGGTTGTAGTTGAAGGCGGTCAGCGCCAGGCGGATGTCGGTCTGGCGGGTGACGCCCCCGGCGTCCTTGTAACTGCACTTGACCAGCTTCAGCACGTTGGCGATCGGGTCGCCGCTGGAGGAACTGCGCGGGAAGAAGTGGGCCTTGTACGCCGTTCCCGTCGGGGTCGTCCAGAAGTAGTCCGGGTCGACGGGCCGCATGCGCCGGGCCCGCAGGTCGTTGAAGTAGGTGACGTACCCGTCGTAGGTCACGGCGTCGCTGACCGTGAAGCTGTCGTTGTAGGAGTTGTAGAGGTACCAGTCCGACAGGTTGGACGAGGTCTGGAAGACGACCTTCGGGTACGTCACACCCCCTGCCACCACGCTGGAGAACGTCGCGAACTTGGCGTGCAGGTAGTCCCTGGCGATGCAGCCCCGGTCGGCGCTCTCGTCGGGGTACTCACAGCGCACGGCCCACGACCGGGCCGTCTCGGTGGTGCCGAGGGCGGCGCTGAGCTGGGCGAAGACGGCGTCGTTGCGGCCGTCGTCCTGGCTGTCGAGTATGACCTGCACCCCGGCGCCCCTGGCGTGCGCGGCGGCCAGCTCCGCGGCGACCTCGCTCGACCGGTCGCCGGGGACGAACTGGTGCATGGCGAAGCGGATCTCGCCGCCCGCGGGCACCGCCTTGATGAGCCTGATGAGCTGGTCCATGACGGCCGACTGCCGGGCGCTCGGACTGTGGGCGACGCCCGAGTCCGAGGTCGGGTCGTTGAACACCGGGGCGTCGATGACGGGCGGCCCGCTGACCGCGGCCCCGGCGGGGGCGGCCGGCGTGAGGGCCAGGCATAACGCGAGGAGGATGGCGACTGGGGGTCTCACTGCTGTCACGGTGACTCCTTCGTCGTGGGAGGTGACGCTGCCCGGCCAGACGTCGCCGTTGTCGAGATCATGGTGAGCGCCTGTCGAGGGTTTTTGTCAAGGAGGTCTAAGGTGGACGCAGTGCCGCCGGGGGATTCAGGGAGGCTGCCGCACATGAGGATCGTCGTCATCGGCGGGTCCGGCCTCATCGGATCCCGCGTGGTCGGGCTGCTGACCGAGGCCGGCCACGAGGCGGTGTCGCGCTCGCGCTCCACCGGCGTCGACCTGCTGAGCGGGCGGGGCCTGCCGGAGGCGCTGGCGGGCGCGGACGTCGTGGTCGACCTGACCAAGCCGCCGGCCTTCGACGACACCTCACCCGCCTTCTTCCGCGCCACCATGGGCCACCTGCTGGCCGCCGCCGGCTCCGCCGGTGTCGGCCACGCGGTCATCCTGTCCATCGTGGGCGCCGACCAGGTGCCCGGCCTGGCCTACTACCGGTCGAAGGTGCTGCAGGAGGACCTCCTCAAGGCCGGGCCGGTGCCCTACTCGATCGTGCGCTCCACGCAGTTCTTCGAGTTCATCGACACGGTGCTGTCCTGGACGTCCGACGAGCACACCGTCCGCCTGCCCCCCACCCTCCTGCAGCCGGTGGCCGGGGACGAGGTCGCCCGGGTGGTCGCCGGCGTCGTCGTGGGCGCGCCGCTGAACGGCACGATCGACCTCGCGGGCCCCGAGGTGTTCCCGCTGGACGAGCTGGGCCGGATCACCCTCGACGCCCGCGGCGACCGCCGCGCCGTCGTCACCGACGAGGACGCCGGACTGTACGCCGCCGCCAAGGGCCACGCCCTCGTCGCCGGCCGCGGCGCCGTCATCGCCGCCACCACCTACCGCGACTGGCTCGCCCGCCGGCCTCACTAGCGTCAGCTCGCGGCGGCGGCAGGGGGCGCGCCGCTGCCCTCCAGGCGGGTGGCGACCGCGATCCGGTTGCGCGCGTTGATCACGGTCGCGGCCCAGATCAGCGCGGCGAGCTGGGTCTCGTCGAAGACGCGGGCCGCCTCGGCGTACACCGTGTCGGGCACCTGACCGGCGAAGACCAGGGTGATCGCCTCCGTCAGCGACAGCGCCGCCTGCTCCCGCCGCGTGAGCACCTTGCTGTTGCGCCAGGCCCGGGTGTCGCGGATGCGCTGCTCGCTCTGGCCGGTCGCGCGGGCGTCCCGTACGTGCCGGCCGAGCGAGAGCGAGCAGCCGTTGATCTGGGACGCGCGGATCTTCACGAGCTGCAGCAGCTCCGGCTCGACGCCCGCCGCGTCGGCCGCGGCGAAGGCGGCCTCGTGCAGGGCGTCCATGGCGCTGGAGACGTCCGGTGTCACCTCACCGATCATGATGCGCGGCGCGTGCGGCAATGCGGTCCTCCCGGCTTCGCGGATGCGTACGGCCTGAGATGCGTACGGCCTGAGATACGCGCCCTCACCCGCCGCGGTTCGCCGTCAGAGCCAGTCGAAGGACTTGGAGACCGCCTTCTTCCAGCCGGCGTACCCGCGCTCGCGCTGCTCAGGGCTCCACGTGGGCTCCCACCGGCGGTCCTCGGCCCAGTGGGAGCGCAGCTCCTCCTGGTCGCGCCAGTAGCCCACCGCCAGCCCCGCCGCGTACGCCGCCCCGAGCGCGGTCGTCTCCGCCACCACCGGCCGGCTCACCGGCACGCCGAGGATGTCGGACTGGAGCTGCATGCACAGGGCGTTCGCGGTCACGCCGCCGTCCACCCGGAGCACGTCCAGCACCACCCCGGAGTCGCGCTGCATGGCCTCGACGACGTCGCGGCTCTGGTAGCAGATGGCCTCCAGCGTGGCCCGCGCGAGATGGGCGGAGGTGTTGTAGCGCGACAGCCCGACGATCGCACCGCGCGCGTCGGCCCGCCAGTACGGCGCGAACAACCCCGAGAAGGCCGGGACGAAGTACAGGCCGCCGTTGTCGGCCACCTGCCGCGCCAGCGTCTCGCTCTGCGCCGCCGTGGTGATGACGCCCAACTGGTCGCGCAGCCACTGCACGGCCGAGCCGGTGACCGCGATGGAGCCCTCCAGCGCGAAGACGGCCGGCTGGTCGCCGAACTTGTACGCGACGGTGGTGAGCAGGCCGCTCTCCGAGCGCACCCGCTCGGTGCCGGTGTTGAGCAGCAGGAAGTTGCCGGTGCCGTAGGTGTTCTTGGCCTCGCCGGGCGAGAAGCAGACCTGGCCGACGGTGGCGGCCTGCTGGTCGCCGAGGATCGCGGTGATCGGCACCTCGCCGCCGAGCGGGCCGTAGCGGAAGGTGGTGCCGTAGGCGGAGGGGTCGGACGACGGGCGGATCTCCGGCAGCATCGCGCGCGGCACGCCGAAGAACGACAGCAGCTCGTCGTCCCAGTCGAGCGTGTCGAGGTCCATCAGCATGGTCCGGCTGGCGTTGGTCACGTCGGTGATGTGCACGCCGCCGTTGCGCCCGCCGGTCAGGTTCCACAGCGTCCAGGTGTCGGTGGTGCCGAAGGCGGCCTCGCCGCGCTCGGCCGCCTCGCGCACGCCTTCGACGTTCTCCAGGATCCACTGGATCTTGCCGCCCGAGAAGTACGCCTCAGGCCGCAGCCCCGTACGGTCGCGGATGACCTGGCCCCGGCCGTCCCGATCCAGCGCGGCGGCGATCTCGTCGGTGCGGGTGTCCTGCCAGACGATGGCGTTGTAGTAGGGCCGTCCGGTGCGCCGGTCCCACACGACGGTGGTCTCGCGCTGGTTGGTGAGGCCGATCGCCGCGAGGTCGCTGTCGTGCAGCCCGGAGCGCTGGAGCGTCGTCTGGATCACGGCGGCGGTCCGGGTCCAGATCTCGATGGGGTTGTGCTCCACCCAGCCCGCCCTCGGCATGATCTGCTCGTGCTCGAACTGGAACTTCGCGACCTCGGCGCCCTCCCGGTCGAAGATCATGAAGCGGGTACTCGTCGTGCCCTGGTCCACGGCGCCCACGAAGTCAGGCATGTCGTACTCCCTAGTCGGACGGCTTGACGGTGTCGCGGTCCTCGTCACGGGGGAGGTGGCGGGCGATGAGCACCTGGTAGAGGCCCGCGCCGATCACCCCGCCGATCAGCGGGCCCACGATGGGCACCCAGAAGTAGAGGTCGCCGTACTGGTCGCGCCAGGCGCCGCGGTAGCCGGTGAGGAAGCTCGCCAGGCGCGGCCCGAAGTCGCGGGCCGGGTTGATCGCGTAGCCGGCGTCGGCGCCGAGCGCCATGCCGATGCCGACGATGAGCAGGCCGATGACGAACGGGCCCATGTTCGCGCCCGGGGCCATGTTGCGGGTGTCGGACAGCGCGAAGATGACGAAGAGCAGCACGGCCGTGCCGATGATCTGGTCGCGCAGCGCGCCCCATTGGCCGACCGGGAGCGTGCCGTTGCCCGGCAGCGTCGAGAACACCAGTTGCGTCTTGAGCGTGTGCCCGGGATCGACGGCGGAGAGCACCTCGGTGTAGTTCCAGCGGATCAGCAGCGCGCCGACGAAGGCGCCCGCGGTCTGCGCCACCACGTACGGCATCACCTTGTGCCACTCGAACCCGCGGAAGACGGCGAACCCCAGCGTCACCGCCGGGTTGAGGTGCGCGCCCGTGGTGCGGCCTGCGACGTAGACGCCGAGCGCGACCCCGATGCCCCAGGACCAGGCGATGCTGTCGTGGTTGCCGAGCTCGGCCGCGATCACCTGGGCGACGACGCCCACGCCGAACACGATGAGCACCATCGTCCCGGCGAACTCGGCGATCATCTCGCCGGCCAACGTCCTGTTAATCGTCACCCCGTCCCCTTCCCGGGCTCCTTCTCCGGTAGGTGAGCCTTCCCCCTTCCAGGGAAGGCATACAGTGCGAATGTGATCAGTTACGAAAAGTGAGAACAAGGCGATGGGAATCACCGGGGCGCTCGACGCGCGTGACCGCCAGGAGTGCCTCGACCGGCTCCGGGCGCAGACCTTCGACGTCCTGGTGGTGGGCGGCGGGGTGACGGGGGCGGGCGCGGCCCTGGACGCGGCCTCGCGCGGGCTGCGGGTCGCCCTCGTGGAGAGCCGTGACCTCGCGGCCGGCACGTCGAGCCGGTCCAGCAAGCTGATCCACGGCGGGCTGCGCTACCTGGAGCAGTTCGACTTCAAGCTGGTGCGCGAGGCGCTGAAGGAGCGCGACCTGCTGGTCGCGCGGCTGGCCCCGCACCTGGTGCGGCCGGTCACGTTCCTGTACCCGGTGCGCAACCGGATGATCGAGCAGCCGTACGTGGCGGCCGGCCTGACCTTGTACGACGCCCTTGAGGGCGTGCGCCATCCGATGCCCCGGCACCGCAACCTGTCGCCGAAGGCGGCCCGCCGCCTGGTGCCCGGCCTGCGGACCGACGTGCTGAGCGGCGGCGTCATCTACTACGACGCGCAGGTGGACGACGCCCGCTTCACCCTCGCCCTGGCCCGCACCGCCGCCGCGCACGGCGCCACCATCGCCACCCGTACGTCGGTGGTGGCGCTGAACAGGGACGAGTTCGGCGAGCGCGTGGTCGGCGCGCGCGTCCGCGACGAGGAGACCGGCGCCGAGATCGACGTCTCGGCCGACGCCGTGGTGGTGTGCGCGGGCGTGTGGACCGGCCCCGTGACCGGCCTGCCGGGCGGCGCCGAGCCCGCCTTCCAGGTCAGGATGTCGAAGGGCGTGCACATCATGGTGCCGGGCGAGGCCATCGACTCGCAGACCGGCCTGATCATCCGCACGGAGAAGAGCGTGCTGTTCATCATCCCGTGGACCGGGCGCCGCTGGATCGTCGGCACCACCGACACCGACTGGCACGGCGAGCGCGCCGAGCCCACCGCCACCGGCGAGGACGTCGACTACATACTCCACCACGCCAACGAGGTCCTGGTCAGGCCGCTGACCAGGGAGGACGTCGTCGGCCTCTACGTCGGGCTGCGCCCGCTCGTGGCCGCCGACAAGCACTCCTCCACCGCGAAGCTGTCGCGGGAGCACGTGGTGGACGTGCCGGTGCCCGGCCTGGCGGCGATCGCCGGCGGCAAGTACACGACCTACCGGATCATGGCCAGGGACGTGATCGACGCCGCGCTCGAAGGCTACGACGTGCCCGCCTCGGTCACCGACCGGCTGCCGCTGGTCGGCGCGGACGGGCTGCCCGCGCTGGAGCCGGCCGCCGGGCGGCTGGCCGAGGACCACGACCTCGAACCCGAGACCGTACGCCATCTCATCCGCCGCTACGGCACGCTCGCCCTGGAGGTGCTCGCCCTCGTCGCCCGTGACCGTTCGCTCGCCGAGCCGCTGATCGAGCCCGGTCCGTGGCTGCGGGCCGAGGTCTGCTACGCCGTCACCCACGAGGGCGCGCTGCACGCCGAGGACGTGCTCGCCCGGCGCACCAGGATGCTCATCGAGTCGAGCGAGCTGGCCGAGCGGGCGGCGCCGCGGATCGCCCGGCTGATGGCCGGCCTGCTCGGCTGGGACGAGCGGCGGGTGGAGGAGGAGACGGCCGCGTGCCTGCGGCTGGTGGAGGCGGAGCGGACCGTCCTGGCCGAGGCCAGGACGGCCGCGGCGGTCATGTTGTGACGGACGGCAGGGGACGGCGGCCGGTGATGGTCAGCAGGATGTCCTTGGCCGGCAGCTCGACCGGCTCGCCCGTGCCCACCCGTACGTCGGCGTCGGCGCCGCGCAACTGCACGCCCGTGAGGTCCACGCCGAAGTAGGCGATGTTGCGGGGGTTCGTGCCGGCGAGCACGAGGGCGATCCGCTCGACGGGCGGTGCGGGCAGGCCCAGCGGCTCGGTGATGTCGAGGCCGTGGATGGTGTCGTGGGCCAGCGCTCCGCCGGTCCCGCCACCCGGAGGCCGCCACGGGTGGGTGATGTTCGCGCGCAGGCACGCCAGCAGATCGGCGTCGGACAGGCGGGCGGTGTCGGCGCGGGCCGCCCGGTCGGCGTAGCGGTCGAAGGAGAAACGGGCCGCGACCAGCCCCGCCATGAGACTGGGCAGGCTGGTGCGGAACGCGGCGGTGAGGTGCGCGACGACCTCGCGCACCCGCCAGCCCGAGCACAGCGACGGAGCGGCCCAGCCCTCCTCCGGGAGCCCGGCGAGCAGCTCCGCCAGCCGTTCGCGCTCGGCGTGGACGTGCCGCGTCAGCTCGGCGTCGGTCGATGACATGGATATGGCCTTCCGTTCGGGTCAGAGGTTTCGCCTCTTGTACGACCGGCGGCCACCGGACTCATCGGTCCGGGAGGAGCGCGGGCAGGCCGAACGCGGCGAAGCGGTCACCGTGCCCCAGGTAGGTGACGACGTCGCCGATCCGCCCGCCGCGCAGCTCCACCACCAGCAGCGCGAACGGCCGCATGGCCCCGTCCGTGTCCGGCCGGTACTGGCCGAGCGTCCAGCACCCGCCGGCGACCCCGGCCGGGACGAGCCGGTCGCCGGCGCAGGCGTCGCCCGCCGACATCGCCGCCGACATCGCCGCCGTGATGCTCGCCGGCCCGTCCAGCCACCACGGGAACGGCGGCATCCCGGACCGGGCGTCGTCGGCCAGCACGTCCAGCAGCCCGCGCACGTCGTGCGTCTCGAAGGCCCGTACGTAGCGGCGCAGCAGGTCACGCTGGGCCGGGTCGGCCGGCTCCGGCGGGTCCGCCGGGCGCGGCCGGTGCCGCTCCAGCGTCGCCCGCGCGCGCTGCAACGCGCTGTTGGCCGCCGCCACCGACGTCTCCACGACCTCGGCCGTCTCCGCGGCGCTGAACCCGAGGACGTCCCGCAGCACCAGCACGGCCCGCTGGCGCGGCGGCAGCCACTGCAGGGCGGCGACGAAGGCCAGGCGCAGCGTCTCGTGCCGCACCGCGAGGTGTGCCGGATCGTCCGCGCCCGCCGGCCCGAGGCCGATCGGCGGCTCCACCCACCGGTCGGGCGGCAGGGGAACGCCGAGGTCGCCGCCGGTCGCGGCCGGCCCCATGTCCCACGGCAGCGCCCGCCGCTCGGCGCCGCGCAGCATGTCGAGGCAGACGTTCGTGGCGATCCTGTGCACCCACGTGGACAGGGCGGCCCGCTTGGGGTCGTAGCCGCCGATCGCGCGGAACGCCCGCAGCATGGTCTCCTGCACGGCGTCGTCGACCTCGCCCGACGCGCCCAGCAGGCGGTAGCAGTAGCCGGTCAGCGGGCCGCGCAGCGACTCCAGCCGCGCCACCAGGGAACCGGTCTCGTCCCGTACGGTCACCCTCCCATCATGGCAAGGGCTCAGGACGGGCGAGGCGCGCGCAGGTGCCGGCGCCGGGCCAGCTCCTCCTCCTCGACCAGGACGAGCATCGGCCGGTCCGGCTCGCACAGCATGGTGACGGTGAAGCGGAGCGGGACGTCGTCGCGGGCGTTGCCGTCCTGGTAGTGGATGACGTCGCCGCCCGGCTCCCAGAACGCCTCGCCGGCCCGGACGATGCGCTCCGGATCGCCCTCCAGCTCCAGCCGCATCTCGCCCTCGATGACGTAGCCGAAGGCGGGGCCGGAGTGGCGGTGCGGCGGCGTGCCGGGGCTGCCTGGCGGGTGCTCGACGACGACCGTCATCGCGTGCGCTCCCGCAGGGATGAACGGCGGCCGCACCTCCTGCACCACCGTGAGCGCCTTCTGCCAGGCGGTCGAGTGCGGCGCGGGCCCGCCTCCGGAGTCCTGGTCGCTGTCGTACATGGGAACGGCCTTTCGTCGTCGTCACGGAGACGGTCACCGGGCGGGGTCGCGGGCCAGCCAGTCGCGGTAGCTGACCTGGCCGAGCCGCGCGCCGTCGCCGGGCACCAGCGTCCGCTCGCCCGGCACGCTGCCGAAGTAGCGGGCCCCCTCGTCGGCGACCACCTCGCGCGGGTCCCCCCACGCGGCCAGCGCCTCGCGGAAGAACTCGTCCATCCGGTACTGGTCCGGCCCGCCCACCTCGATCCGGCCGTTCAGCGGCGCGCCCATCGCGACGCCGGCGACCGCGTCGGCCACGTCGTCGGCCGCGATCGGCTGGAAGCGCACCGGCGCGATGTGCACCTCGCCGTCCACCGTCGCCTCGTCGGCGATGGCCCGCGCGAACTCGAAGAACTGCGTGGCGTGCACCAGCGAGTACGGGATGCCGGACTTCTCGATCAGCCGCTCCTGGGCGATCTTCGCCGCGAAGTAGCCGTTGTCCGGCATCCGCTCGGTGCCCACCACCGACAGCGCGACGTGGTGGCCCACGCCCGCCGCCGCCTCGGCCGCGAGCAGGTTGCGGGTCGAGGTCTCGAAGAACTCCATGACCTCCGCCCGCTCGAACGACGGCGAGTTGGAGACGTCCACCACCACCCGCGCGCCGGTCAGAGCCTGCTCCAGCCCCTCGCCGGTCAGGGCGTTGACGCCGGTGCGCGGCGACGCGGCCACCGCCTCGTGTCCCTCCTGGGTGAGCCTCGCCACCACCTTCGAGCCGATCAGGCCGGTGCCGCCGATGACCACGATCTTCATGGGAACGCTCCTGTCCGTACGCCGAGGTCCTGGCCGGTCTCATACCCCGCTGAGCTGGGGAAACCGTCATCCGGGCCGGGGTCAGTCCGTGTCGTGGTAGACCATGGGGCCGGCCGCGTTGAACGCCGCCTTGGAGGCGTCCTTGAGCCAGGGGCGCACCTTGGTGGAGTTCGCGCGGTTGGTGTAGATGGCCATGGTGTGCAGCAGATAGCGGTGGGTGTAGCCGACCCAGCCCCACGTCTGGGCGCTGTTCCAGTAGGTGGTGTGGCAGAGGCCGGAGCCGGGGCCCTTCTTGGGGCACACGATGCCCCAGTCGTCGGCGTAGGCGCTCTCCAGCCGCCCGTACGCGGTGGCGGCCCGGTCGTCGCTCTTCAGCGGCACCACCCACACGGACACCATGATCCGCTGGTTCGCCGGCGCGCCCGGGTTGACGTACGCGCCCTTGATCATCTTGGTGCACTTCGCCTTGCGCAGCGCCGAGCGGACGTTGCTGTCGTGGTAGGAGTCCGGGCACTTGGCCACCCCGCTCGCCCGGAGGGTGTAGCGCACGCCCTTGGCGGACTTGAAGGACCTCGGCAGCAGCGCCGACGCCGTGACGGGGGTCGGGTCGGTGCTCTGGAGGTCGAGGTCGGAGAGGCGGAACAGCTCCTCGGTGGGCGTGGGCTCCTCGGTCGGCTCCTGGGTGGGCGTGGGCTCCAACGTGGGCGGAGGGCTGGGGGAGGTGGGCGACTCCGCGAGCACGGACGGGCTGCCGGAGGACGTCACGTCCACGCCCGCGCCGCCCGGCCCCTCGACCGCCACGAGCAGGGACCTTCCCGCCAGTACGGCGACCAGGACGAGCGCCAGCCCCACCACCGCCGCGCCCGCGCCGATGGCGATCATCTTCGGCATGGTGACGACGAACCCGGGACGCCCCCGCACCGGCAGCGGCACGGGACCCGGCGGACCGGGAGGGGGCACGGGCGGCCGGGGCGGCGGGGGAGGAGGCGGCACGGCCGAGGCCGACCCCGCCGCCTCCCGTAACGCCGCCGCCCACTGCTCCGGGCCCGGCCGCAGCGCGGGGTCCTCCTGGAGCCCGGCCGCGGCGAGGTCGGCCAGCGCCGGGCTGACCGCCGCCAGCCGGCCGGGGTCGGCGGAGGTCTGGTCGCGGGCGAACATCCGCACCACCAGCAGCGCGAGCTTGTACGCGTCGCCGCCCGGCGTGCCCTTCTCCTCACCCTCGGGCAGCCGCCAGTCGGGCGTCTCCACCTGCGGCATCGCCTCGGCCCCGGCCAGCCGCATGGCGTCGCAGTCGATGAGGAAGCACTCCGGCGGCGCGTCGGTGGAGAACAGCAGGTTCTTGGGCGACAGGTCGCCGACGACGATGTCCATCGCGTGCAGGCGGGCCAGCGTGCCGGCCAGGTCGGCCATGAGCAGCATGCGGTCCCGGTCGCTGATCCTGAGGCCGATGCCGGCGACGTACGCGTCGTCGTTGAGCAGGAACTCCAGCGTCGCGGGCCGCCGCTCGGCGCCCGACAGGGTACGCAGGTCGAAGAAGTACCTCTGGGGCACCGCCCGCATGAGGAACCCGCTGACCGCGCCGCCGGTCTCCACGAGCTCGGCGGGCCAGGCCGTCTTGTCGCACAGCCAGGCGGCGTCCCATCCCGGCAGCCGCCCGATGAGGCCGGTCATGGCGGTGAGCGCGGCGGTGTCGAGGCTCTCCAGGACGCCGGGGTCGTACTCCTTGTAGGCGACGTCCCACTGGCCGTTGATGCGGCGGTTGAGCACCTCGTGCACGGTGCCCTGGCCGCCCTGGCCGAGGCGGCGGCCGAGGGTGAGCGTGCCGCGGTCGGTACGGCTCATCGGGGGGCCTCGTTCCGCGGCCAGAGGGCCAGCAGCGTCCGGTCGTCGTCGAACGTCTCCCTGGAGAAGTCCAGCAGATGGGCCAGCCACAGCGGGGACGGCGGCACGGCCAGGTGCTCGGCGAACAGCGCGCCCACCTGCCCGTCGCCGTCGCCGAGCGGGTCGCCGAACCCGTCGGTGCCGACCAGCAGCACCTGGCCGGGCGGGAGCAGGCCCGACCAGCGTTCCAGCGGTTCGGGCACCCTGGGCAGGGCGGCGACCGACGTCGGGACCAGGTCCCCGTCCGTCTTCGCCGCGAACAGGGGCCGGTAGCGGGCACGGGCCGGGTCGAGCGTCCAGGCGGCCGAGTCGCCGATCCGGAACAGGGAGACCTCCACGCCGTGCGCGCCCGGCCGGGCCACGCCCGCCACGAGGGTGGTGGCGACCAGCTCCTCGACCTGCGCGGGGCCGGGTTCGCGGCGCAGGATGGCGGCGGCCTGCCGGTGCAGCGCCTCGGCGGCGTACCTGGCGGTGGCGGTGAAGTCGGCTGGAGAGTGAGAGCCGCCCTCGTCGAGCCGCGCGTGCAGCGACCAGACCGCCGCCCGGCAGGCCTCGGCCGCGCCGATCGTCGCGGCGCTCGCGCTGGACAGCCCGTCGGCGACGGCGAACACCACGACGCCGCTCTCCTCGTGCAGCACGGCGCAGGTGGCGTCCTGCCGGGGCTGGCGGTAGTAGCGGTGCCGCTCGCCCCGCACCGAGGCCGACCTGAGCGTCAGGCCGGGGGCGGACCAGCCGTCGCACTCGGCGTCGGGGCAGGTGCCGCCCGACACGCGCGGGGGCGTCGGCTCGAACCGCGGGCCGGGGACGTCGATGACGACCCGGTTCCAGGCCCGCGTACCCTCGGCCTGCCGCTGTGGGCGGTGCACGTCCCCGACCTCCCTGACTCGTGCCGTGACTCGCGCCGCGGTCAGACCTCGTCGATCGCCAGCCGGAACTGCTCCGGCCGGGTCACCACGAGCTGCGGCTCGCCGCCGGCCAGGGCCCGCCCGGAGGCGACCAGGCTCGCCGTCAGCGCGTGGAAGAACTCCGCGATCGCCGTGCCGATGTCGGCGCTGGGCAGCGCGACGAAGGCGAACTCCCGGCGGGTGGCCACCTGCAGCATCGTGTCGGCCCGCGCCGAGCCGATGCCGCAGGCGATGATGTTGGGCGCGAACGGCGTGGCCTCGCGGTCGACGAGCCTGCGGTGCGGCTCGTGCCAGTGCCGGCCGTCGGTGGGCTGGCCGTCGCTCAGGAAGAACGCGACCGGGCGGTGGACCTTGTAGCCCTCGTTCTTGAGCCACTGGATGTCCTGCGGGATGCGCCGCCCGAGGTCGGCGAAGGCCGCGCCGTAGTTGGTCGCCCCGCGTACGGCGAGCACGGGCAGCCGCTCGACCATCCGCATGTCGCTGAGGCCCTGGCGCAGCTGCACGTCGTCGGAGAAGCCGAGGATGGCCAGTCGCACCTTGGCCGCGATCATCGGCTCCGCGCGCAGCCCGTTGCACAGGGACGCGAGCCCTGCCGAGAGGGCCTGGTGGTGCGGCCCCATGGAGGCGGACTCGTCGGCCACCACATAGGCGGGCAGTAACACGCCCCTCGTCTCGGCCACCCGGCCTCCACCGCCCTTCACACATCTCTGTCAACCGCGACATTAGCGCCCAACCCATGAAGATCAAAGATCCGGAGGGCGACACTCGCGTCCACGAGGGCGTCAGCCGGACAGGATCTCGTGCAGCCAGGCGCGTTCGGCGCGGCTGGGTCGGCGTGGCCCTCCCCGGTCAGGCTGAGCGTCTGGCGCTGCGCGGCGGAGGCGCCCGGCTCGGCGCGCCGCTCCAGGAGGCCGGCTCGTGCCAGCCGGTTGATCGCCGGGTAGAGGCTGCCGTCGCTGACCGGGCGGGTGTGGCCGGACAGGGCCGCGACCCGGCGGCGCAGCTCGTAGCCGTGCAGCGGGCCTTCCGCCAGGAACCCCAGGATCGCCAGTGGACGGCCGCCGAGATCGAGGCCCGCCTGGCCGCCGGAGCGGCCGCCCCCGCCGATCGGGGCTGACGGCCCTGCCGGGCGGGCGGGGTCAGCGGGGCGGGCCGGCGGCGATGGTGGCGCGGGCGTCGGCGACGCCGCCCCGCCACCAGCCCATAGCCTCCACCCACCAGGTCATGCCCGCCTCCGCGTACGCCTCCACGAGCCCGTCCGCGGCCCGGCCCTCCAGCGCGATGTCGAACCCGTCCAGCGAGCCCCGCTGCTCGCCCAGGAAGTCCACCACGCGGGCGAACTCCGCGACCGGCACCGGTCCCCGCTCCTGCCCGTACCCGTGGAAGGTCGGCATCGCCCCGTCCCACCGGGCGGCCCGCCGGAACCCGGCCCGGACCGGCCACCGCCCCGGGCACCAGACGGGGATCCGTGGCCGCTGCACCGGCGCCGGCGGCAGCTCCGCCCAGAGCCGGGTCAGGTCCGCCAGCCCCTCGTCCAGCCGGGCGGCGCGCGCCTTCAGGTCGGGGTCCTCGCCGAACTCCGCGTACTCGGCGTCCATCGAGCCGAGGCCGGCGCCGACGACCAGCCGCCCGCCGGACAGCAGGTCCAGCGTCGCGGTCTCCTTCGCCACCGTCTGCACCCGCCGCCGGGGCAGGGCCGTCATCAGCACGCCGATCCGGACCCGCCGGGTGCGCGCGGCGATCGCCGACAGCACCACCGTCGGGCTCACGACCGGCCAGTCCCGGTCGTGGTAGAGCAGGTGGTCCCACAGGAACACCCCGTCCCAGCCGTGCTCCTCCGCCGCCACGCCCAGCTCCGTCAGCACCTGAGGGTCGCCGAACTCGCCGACGTTCGGCAGCCCGACCGCGTATTTCACCATGCGCCCCAGGCTATGCCGGTGATCCGCCGGGCGCGGAGCCGTCGTCCAGGTCGAGCACCGCCTCGGCCACGGTGGCGAACAGCGCCAGCCGGCCGCGCAGCCCCGGCCTGGTCAGCGCGCGCAGCGTGCCGCCCCGCGCGCCGGCCACCGCCATCCGCCCGCCCCGCTCGCGCACCGCGTCCGCCAGGCTCACCAGCGTCTCGTACTCGTGGTCGTCGAGGTCCTCCAGGCGGCTCACCTCCAGGATCAGCCGGGGGTCGTCGCCGGGCAGGAGCTTCAGCTCCCGCTCGATCCCCGCCGCCGTGGCCGCGTCGAGGCGCTCGCTCAGCACGACCGCCGCCCAGCCCCGGCCGTAGTCCGGAACCTCCTGGTGCGCCGCCACGGTCGGGCTCCTCCGTCCCTTCGCCGTCGCGCTACCCCTTCCCCGTTTTCCGGTGAACGGTCGTGCGCTCAGGAGGAAGGCCGGGTGGCGGGCTGGAAGGTGAAGGAGACGGTCTCCATGAGGGGCTTGTGCTTGGTCTTCTGGACGGCGGCGATGCGCCACTGACCGCCGGCCTGGCGGACGAGGGTGTAGGTGGCGAGTTTGCCGAGCTTCTTCGGGGCGCCCTTGGCGACCTCGCCGCGGGTGAGCACGACGGCGGCGTCGCCGTACCGGCGGATCTCGACGATCTCGATGGTCAGGAGGGTGTCCTTGAGGAAGCTGTCGAACAGGGCCTGGTGGGCGCGGCCGATCTCGGCGGCGCCGTGGTAGACGGTGCCGACGAAGGTGACGTCGGTGGCGTCGTCGGTGAAGCAGGCGCCGTAGGCCGCGCCGTCGCCGGCGTTCCAGGCGTCCTGGCCGCGCCGCAGCACTTCGGTGATGGCGGCGAGGTCGGAGGTGGAGGAAGTGGTGGTGCCGGTCATGGTGATGCCCCTATCGTAGTGCCTGCAGAGGGGAAGTTTCTTCTCTGAAGATTTATCTTCTCTAAAGAAGAGAATAGGGAGTGGAGGACCGGGTGTCAACGACAGGTGGACAGGCGGAGGCGAGCCGGCGCTACCGGCGCTATCTCAGCGCGGTGATGCTGCACGGCCAGGCCGGCGCCAAGGCGTGCGACCTCGGCGCCACCGACCTGTACGCGCTCAACGTCCTCGAACTGGCCGGCGCGATGACCCCGGGCGAGCTGGGGGCCCGCACCGGCCTGACCACCGGGCCGACCACGCGGCTCATCGACCGGCTGGAGCAGGCCGGCTACGTCCGCCGCGTCCCCGCGCCCGACGACCGCCGCAAGGTGATCGTCGAGCCGGCCGGCCGGCCCGCCGGGCTCGACCAGGTCCTGGCCCCCGCCCGGCGGAAGGTCGGCGAGATCCTGGCCGGCTACTCGCCGGAGCAGCTGGAGGTCCTGTACGACTACTTCGACCGGGCCGCCGCCGCCTACCAGGAGGCCGCCGAGCTGCTGCGCTCCGGCTCCTGACCCGCGCGCCCCCGGATCAGGGGGTGACGCGAAACGTCGCGTCCTCCCGGTCGGTCGCGCTGCTGACCGGGTCGACGCGCAGCAGGTAGTTGTAATGCCGCAGGTAGCGGTCGGGGTAGTTCGCGGAGCGGAACGACGACCAGGCCGGGTCCGCGAGCCCCGCGACCCGGTAGAAGGTGGCGTCGGAGCGGAAGGCGGCGGTGCCGTCGTTCGCGTCCAGCCGGATCACGTAGTCGTAGTGCCGCAGGTAGCGGCCGGGATAGTTGACCGACTCGAACGACACGCCGGCCGAGTCGGACAGTCCGGGCACCATCCGCCAGAGCTGGTCCTGGTACGGGTCGAAGGGATAGGCGTCCAGCCGTCCCGCGTAGTCGTAGTGCCGGACGTAGCGGTCGGGGAAGTTCGACGACTTCAGCCGTGACCAGTTCGGCAGCCCCCAGCGGGAGACGAGGGCGTTGTACTCGGCGGCGCTGATCCCGGCGATGGAGCCGTGCTTGGCGTTCAGCGGCGGGGTGTAGGCGCGCTGGTTCAGCGCGGTCCAGGAGTTGCCGCCGACGTTCGAGGTGGACCAGGCGTAGTAGTCGTTGTTGACCGGGCTGAAGGAGTCGCCCCACAGCCGCCAGCCGCTGCCGTCGTTGTTCTTGACGAGCAGCGGCGCCTCGATGGCGTTGCCCTGCCGCAGGCCGCTGGTGTAGGTGGTGTAGCTGTTGGCGGCGCCGGTGCTGGAGCGGGCGCCGTACAGCAGGCCGTTGGAGAGGTTCTTGTAGTACAGGTAGAAGGTCGAGCCGTCCACGACGATGTCGCCGTCCAGCACGGGGAAGCCGGGGCTGAAGTACACCTGGTTGGCGGTGACCGTGCGGAAGTCGGTCGTGTAGTTGACCATGAAGACGTCGGTGCTGCCGTTGCTGGCCGAGTAGACGATGCCGTACTGGCCGCGGGAGGCGTCCCAGAAGGCGGTCGGGGCCCAGGTGTGGGTGTTCAGGTTGTGCATCTTGATCCGGCGGTAGCCGGTGAAGGCGGTCAGGTCGGTGGAGTCCCACACATGCAGGTACTGGTTGTTCTGCCCGAAGTCGGTGCCGTTGAGGTCGGTGGCGAGGACGGCGAACGTGCCGTCCTGCTTGCGCAGGATGAACGGGTCGCGCAAGCCGAGCGTGCCGGCGGTCGGGGTGACCACGGGGTTGTTCTGGTTGAGCGGGGTCCAGTTGAGCCCGTCCTGGCTGACGGCGAGGTGCAGGCCGTAGTTGGCGCCGTTCATGTTCGGGGACTCGGTGAAGTAGGCGAAGACGTAGGCGGTGTTGGCGGCGGAGGCGGGGGAGACGCCGACGCCGAGCGCCGCGCATAAGGCGGCGAGCAGGATGAGTGCTCTTCTGCGGTACATCGCGGTACGGCCCTTCCTGTCGGGGGGTGGGCGTGTGTTAGCGCTAACACTGCTGGGCTGGGCTCGCGACAACAGCCGAGCGAAAGGGGTTGTGCACGAGTGTCAACGCGAACATCACCGGGAGTCAAGGCCCCTAAGTGTCGGACCCCGCCAGGCGCCCCGTCACGGTGACGAAGGAGCGGGCGGGCAGGTGCACCCGCAGCCCGGCCCGCGTGGCGGCCACCTCGTACGGCCGGGGCGCGACGGCCTCGGGCGCGTCCGGGGTGTTGTGGTCCTGGAGCCTGCCCGCGGTCAGGATCCTCGCGCTCACCTCCGTCAGCGCGCCGCCGCGCAGGTCCAGCTCGACCTCGGCGGGCTCGTCGGCGTCCAGGTTGGAGAGGGAGAACAGCGCCCTGCCGTCCTTGCGGCTGGCCGACATCGAGACGGTGGCGAGCCGCGCGTCGCCGACCGCGCGCTCGGGCGTGCCCGCGGGCAGGTCCACACGCAGCGAGGCGGCGTCCTGGTGGCCCTTGTTCATCTCGAAGACGTGGTACGTCGGCGTCAGGACGAGCGCCCCCGTGTCCGGATCGGTGAGGATCATGGCCTGGAGCACGTTGACGGTCTGGGCGATGTTGGCCATGACCAGGCGGCCGGCGTGCCGGTGGAAGACGTCGAAGTGCACGCTCGCCACGAGCGCGTCGCGCATCGTGTTCTGCTGGTGGAGGAAGCCCGGGTTCGTGCCCGGCTCGACGTTCCACCAGGTGCCCCATTCGTCGAGCACCAGGCCGACGTTCCTGCCCGGGTCGTAGCAGTCCATGACGTTGGAGTGGCCGGTGATCAGCTCGTCCACGCGGGCGGCCTGGACCATCGTGCGGTAGTGGTCGCCCGTGTCGAAGACGGTGGCCGCGCCCTTGTCCTGCCAGGTGCCGGGGATCGTGTAGTAGTGGAACGACAGCGCCTGCATGAACGGCGCGGGCCGGTAGGCGCAGCCCAGGTCGCCGAGCTGCTTCATCAGCGTCTCGGTCCAGGCGTAGTCGGCGCCGTTGGCGCCCGCGGCGATGCGGTAGAGCGTGTTGCCGCCGTGGTCGCGGCAGTAGGTGCCGTAGCGGCGGGCCTCGGCCGCGTACTGCTCGGCCCGCATGTGGCCGCCGCAGCCCCACGCCTCGTTGCCGAGCCCCCAGAAGCGCACGCGCCAGGGCCGCTCGCGGCCGTTGGCCCGGCGCAGCCGGACCATGGGGGAGTCGCCGTCGCGGGTGAGGTACTCCACCCAGTCGCTCATCTCCCTGACCGTGCCGGAGCCGACGTTGCCGCTGATGTACGGCTCCGCGCCGAGCAGCTCGCACAGCTCCATGAACTCGTGCGTGCCGAAGTGGTTGTTCTCCTCCACGTTGCCCCAATGGGTGTTGACCATGGAGGGGCGCTGCTCCTTCGGGCCGATGCCGTCCATCCAGTGGTACTCGTCGGCGAAGCAGCCGCCCGGCCAGCGCAGGTTGGGGATGTCGAGGGCGCGCAGCGCCGCCACGACGTCGAGGCGGATGCCGCCGGCGTTGGGCAGGTCGCTGTCCTCGCCGACGTAGAAGCCGCCGTAGACGCAGCGGCCCAGGTGTTCGGCGAAGTGGCCGTACAGGTGCCGGCTGATCACCGGTCCGGGAACGTCGAGGTTGACGATGGCGGGCACGACGGGGTGGGTCATCGAGGCGCACCTTGCTGTCGAACGGGCGTGGAAAGCGCTTTCTGGAGGTGATCTTAGCGCGTGTCCCGGTGCGTGACGGGCGCGCGCGGTGCCACCCTGGGGAGGTGCCGCAGAACGCCTCCCTCCGCAGTCCCTGGTTCGCGCCGCCCGCCGCCCGCGCCTGGAGATGCGCCCCCGCGCCCGCCGAGGTGCGCCGCTTCCACGCCTCGCTGCCCGGCTACGCGCCCACCCCGCTGACCGAGCTGCCGCCGCCGGCGGCGGAGCTGGGGATCGGCCGGGTCTTCGTCAAGGACGAGTCGCGGCGGCTCGGGCTGCCCGCGTTCAAGGCGCTCGGGGCGTCCTGGGCCGTGCACCGGCTGCTCGCCGAACGCGACGAGGACAGCGGCCCGGTCACCCTGGTGACCGCCACCGACGGCAACCACGGCAGGGCCCTGGCCCGTACGGCCCGCCTGCTCGGGCAGCGGGCCCGCGTCCTCGTCCCGCGCGGGGTGCATCCGCTGGCCGTCGCGGCCATCGCCGCAGAAGGGGCCGAGGTGACGGAGGTCCCCGGCTCCTACGACGAGGCCGTGCGCCTCGCCGCCGAGGCCGCCGCCGCGCCGGACGCGGTCCTCGTCCAGGACACCGCCTGGCCCGGCTACGAGCGGGTCCCCGGCTGGATCGTCGAGGGCTACTCCACCCTCAGCGCCGAGATCGACGAGCAGCTCGCCGCCGCCGGCATCGACGGGCCCGGCCTGGTGGCCGTACCGGTCGGCGTGGGGTCGCTGGCGCAGTCCGTCGTCACCCACTACCGCAGCCGCCGCTCAGGGAACCCCCCGGCGCTCGTGGCCGTCGAGCCGGAGGCCGCGCCGTGCGTGCTCGCGAGCCTCACCCGGGGCGCGCCCGTCAGCGTCGCCACCGGCGAGACCACCATGGCCGGGCTCAACTGCGGCACCCCCTCCAGCCTCGCCTGGCCCTTCCTGCGGAGCGGGCTGGACGCCGCGGTCGCCGTCCGCGACGCCGACAGTGCCCGCGCCGCCGCCGACCTCGCCGCGCTCGGCGTACGCTCCGGGCCCTGCGGAGCCGCCGCCCTCGCCGGGCTGCGCGCGCTGCTCGGCGGCGAGGACGGCGCGGAGCACCGGGCGGCGCTGGGCCTCGGCCCCGACTCGGTGGCCGTGCTGCTCAGCACCGAGGGCCCGGACGCCAACCCGTACGCCGAGCTCTGACCGCCCCCAGCCGAGAGGACGCCATGCTTCCCGAGACCGCGACCGACGACCCCGCCGGCCTGCTGGCCCGGCTGATCGCCATCGACTCCGTCAACCCGGACCTCGTGGCCGGCGGCGCGGGCGAGAGCGCGATCGCCGCCTTCTGCGCCGCCTGGCTGGCCGCGCGCGGCTTCGAGGTGCACACCCTGGAGCGGCGCCCCGGCCGTCCCTCGCTCGTCGCGATCGCCCGCGGCGCCGGCGGCGGACGCTCGCTCATGCTCAACGGCCACCTCGACACCGTCGGACTGACCGGCTACGACGGCGACCCTCTCGAACCGAGGGTCCGGGACGGCCGCATGCACGGCCGCGGCGCCTTCGACATGAAGGGCGGCCTCGCGGCCATGATGATCGCCGCCGCCCGCGCCGCCGCCCGCGGGCCGCTGCGCGGCGACGTGCTCCTCGCCTGCGTCGCCGACGAGGAGCACGGCAGCTCGGGCACCGAGGAGGTGCTGGAGTCGTTCACGGCCGACGCGGCGATCGTCACCGAGCCGAGCCATCTGGAGGTCACCCTCGCCCACAAGGGCTTCGCCTGGTTCGACGTACGCGTGGAGGGCCGCGCGGCGCACGGCTCGCGCCCCGACCTCGGCGTGGACGCCATCGCCAAGGCCGGGCACTTCCTGGTCGCCCTGGAGGAGCTGGGGGCGCGGCTCGCGCGGGGCCCGGCCCACCCGCTGCTCGGCACCGGCACCGTGCACGCCTCCGTCATCTCCGGCGGCCGGGAGCCCTCCACCTATCCGGAGCACTGCGAGATCACCCTCGAACGCCGCACCGTCCCCGGCGAGGACGCCGCCACGGTCGAGGCGGAGCTGACCGGGGTGCTCGGCCGTCTCGCCGCCACGGTCCCCGACTTCAGCTACCGCCTGACCCGGGGCCTGCACCGCGAGCCGTTCGCGGCCGACCCGGAGTCCGCGATCGTCCGCACCCTGACGAAGAACGCGGAGGCGGTGCTCGGGCATCCGCCCGCGGTGCGCGGCGAGCCGTTCTGGACCGACGCCGCCCTGCTGGACCGCGCCGGCATCCCCTGCCTGCTCTTCGGCGTGGACGGCGAGGGCGCCCACGCGGCCCGCGAGTGGGCGGACCTCGCCTCGGTGGACGGCCTGGCCGCCGTGCTCGACGGCACGATCATCGACTTCTGCTCGTGACCGCGGCCCTCAGCCGCGCTCCTTGGCGACCGCCTCGCGGACGGCGGGGGCGATCTCCCCGGCCCAGCGGCCGAGCGTGACCTGGTCGGCGACGCCCTGCTCGGCGGAGAAGAGGATGAAGCCGGACGCGCCGTGGTCGAGCACGGCCCCGGTCAGCTCCTCGGCCCACTGGGCGGGCGAGCCGCCGAGCCAGCGGCCGTCGCGGTCGCGGGTGGCGGCGAGCGGCCGGTCGGTGACGCGGCCGGGCAGGTTGTAGACGGTACGGATCTCGCCCGGGTCGCGGCCGGCGGCCACGGCGGCCTCGTCGATGAGCGGCCGTGAGGCGCGGTAGCGCTCGCTGAGCCAGTCGGCGGCGTGGCCGGGGATCCAGCCGTCGGCCACCCGCCCGGTCGCGGCCAGCGACTTGGGTCCGTTGGAGCCGGTCCACACCGGGGGAGCGGCCACCGGGGCCGGCTCGATGCCGTGCACCTGGTAGTGGCGGCCCTCGAAGGTGACCGGAGGGCCGCCGCCCGACAACAGCCTGACCAGGACGATCGCCTCCTCGAACGCCTCCACGGCCGCGCCGGGCGACAGCCGGGGCACGCCCATGGCGGCGATCCGGTCCCACAGGCCGCCCGCGCCCATGCCGAGCACGACGCGGCCGTCCGCCAGCGCCGACAGCGACGTGACGGTCCTGGCCAGCATGGGGGCGGGCCTGGTCGGCAGGTTGGTGACGTTGACCAGGCCGGAGAGCCGCCGGGTGCGGCCGAGGACGACGCCGAGCGCGGCGTAGGCGTCCAGGCGCCCGCCGAGGTAGGGGTGGTCCGACAGGGAGAACAGGTCGAGCCCGTCGCGGTCGGCCTGCTCGGCCAGGCGCAGCAGCTCGCCTGCCCCGCCGACACCGCCGGGTGCGCCGAAGCCGAAGACGACGCCGGGTGCGGACATGATGACGCCTTCCGTCGAGAAAGTCAGTTCGTGCTACGAACCATATTAGTTCGTGGCACGAACTTCAATTCCCGGATCCGGTTCGTGGAACACCACGGGCACCTTGTTGGCCGTCACGACGGAGCCGAGCAGCGCGGCGAGCGTGTCGCGATCGGCGTCGGTCAGCTCCGCTGTCAGCCGCTCCACCCGGCGGCAGGTCTCGGCGTAGAACCGCTCGGCGAGCGCGGCGCCCTTCCTGGTCAGCGCGATCCGCACCGCCCGCGAGTCTCGGGGGTCCGGCCCGCGCCGGACCAGGCCGTTGCGCTCGGTGCGGTCCACCAGGCCGGTCAGGCTCGACTTGGCCAGCCCCAGCGTGGTGCCCAGCTCGCCCATCCCGTACGGCCCCGGCATCAGCACGCACAACAGTTGCCCCTGCTGCGCGGTGATGCCGAACTCCCTGGCTGACTCGGCGTAGACGGCGTTCACCAGGAACGCGCCGCGCACCAGCGCGGCCACCACGCCGATCCGCCCGACTTCTTCTCCTGTCACGCGCTCAGCGTATGGGAAATTCGTGGCACGAACTAACCCCTGGGGAGTGGTCGGTCTGCATGACGGCCAGCGACTGGGAGGTCCCCCAGCGGGTCACGGACGCGCAGCTGCACAAGGTGTGCATGGTGCACATCGGGCGGGCGGCATCGAGCGCCCCGCACCGGGTAGGGGACCCGTACACGTGGCCATCGGGGGAGGTCACCATGGGTGCGGATGAGGGCCGCGGGGACAGCGGCCTGTCGCTGGAGATGCTGGATCCCGCGCCGGTCGGCGTCGTGGTGACGCGGGGCCCCGAGCACCGGCTGGTCTACACGAACGCCCTGTTCCGGTCGCTGTTCAGTGACCCCAGGGGCAAGGTGACGGTGGAGGAGTCGTTCGCCAGGTTCGTCCGGCGTTACTACCGCCCGCGCATGGACCACGTCCACGCCACCGGCGAGCCGATCATGATCCTCGCCGAGCCCGAGCTGCCCTCCGGCGAGCGCCCCACCCCCGAACGGTTCTTCACCGCCAGCCTGTCGCGGATCTCCTTCGGCCCCGGCGACCACGGCGTGCTGGCCATGGTGATCGACGTGACCGAGCAGGTCGGCGCCGCCCACCGGATCGCCGCCATCGCCGAGGAGCGCCGCCGCCTCCTGCGCCGGCTGGCGAGCCTCATGGAGCTCAGCGCCCCGGTCGTCTGGGTCACCAGCCGCGACGGCCACGTGAGCGAGCCGAGCCCCAACTGGGAGCGGGTGACCGGCCAGACGTGGGAGGAGTACCGCGGGCAGGGCTGGCTGCGGGCGGTCCATCCCGACGACCGCGGGGCCACGATCAGATCCTGGGCGCGGGCCGTCAACGACGTCAGCGGGATGTGGGAGCACGTCTACCGGCTGCGCACCACGGACGGCGGCTACCGGCACTTCCAGCTCTGCGCCGTGCCCGTCTGCGAGGGCGGCCGGGTGGTCGAGTGGGTGGGGTCGAGCACCGACATCGAGGACCAGTGGCGGGAGCAGCGGGCACAGCGCCTGCTCGACCGGGCCGCCGGGGCGACCACGCGGTTGCGCAGCCTGGAGGAGATGCTGAACGCGCTGGCCGGGGTGATCGTGCCGGAGGTGGCCGACGGCTGCAGCGTCTACCTCGTCACCGACCTCGCCGACGGCAGCCAGGGCGAGGCGCCGCTCATCGTCCGGCGGCTGGCCACCGCCGCCCGGCCGGGCCTGGAGACCCCGGCGCCGTACGTCGAGGAGCGGCTGCCGGGGCGGCACCCGTTCGTCAGGACCGTACGGCGGCGCCGGCCCCTGCGCAGGACGTTCCCGGCCGGCTCGCCGCCGCCGGGCGTCGTCCCCGACGTGAGCCGGCCGTGGCTGAGGGACAGCGGCGGCAACGGCGCGCTGATCCTGCCCGTCGTGGTCGACGGGACCGTTCCCGCCGTGGTCGTGGCCGTGACCTGCGGGGACCGCCCGCCCATTGACGAGGAGGACGCCGAGCTGCTGGACCGGATGTTCGACCACACGCACGACGCGCTGAGCCGGGCCATCCGGTTCCAGCGGACCCAGCAGGTCGCGCTGGCCCTGCAGTACAGCCTGCTCGCCGAGCCGCCGCGGCTGCCCGGCCTGCGCATCGTGGCCCGCTACCGGGCGAGCCCGGCCGCCGCGGAGATCGGTGGCGACTGGTACGACTCCTTCGTCCTGCCCGACGGCGTCCCGGTGCTCGTCATCGGCGACGTGGCCGGCCACGACCTCAACGCCGCCGTCGCCATGAGCCAGCTCCGCAACATGCTGCGCGCGATCGCCATGGACCGCCGCGAACCGCCGGGGGACGTCCTGGCCCGGCTCGACACCGCGATGGAGTCGCTGGCCGACGAGATCACCGCGACCTGCGTGTGCGCCCGCGTGGAGCCCGCCGGCGACGGCTACCGGCTGGACTACGCGGTGGCCGGCCATCCGCCGCCGCTGCTGGTCGAGCCCGGTGGCCGGGGCCGCTTCCTGGAGGGGGCCGCGAGCCCGCTGCTCGGTCTCACCCCCGGCGGGCGGCGCCGGTCGGGGGAGGAGCCGCTGCCGCCGGGCGGCACGCTCCTGCTCTACACCGACGGTCTCGTGGAGCGGCCGGGCGAGCACCTGGACCGAGGTCTGGAACGGCTCCGGCTGGCCGCCGAACGGCTCGCCTCCCGGCCGGTGGACACCTTCTGCGACGCCCTGCTGGACGACCTTCCGACGACCGGTCTGGACGACATCGCCGTCATGGCCCTGCGGTTGCCGTCGCGGGCCCGGCGGACCCGTACCTCTTGACAGCCCTTCAGCCGCAGTGATCTCCTGTCGCAAGTTCGGAACGTCGTTCTGCATTACGGAATGACGTGTTCACAGTGCGAGGAACGGAGCCCCATGGAACGCGCGCAGGCGACGACCGCCGGAGGAACCCGATGAAGGCCCTGGTCTTCACCGCCCCGGGCGTCGTGGAGCCGCAGGACGTGCCCGAGCCCGAGGTCGGCTCCGGAGAGGTCCTCGTGCACGTCGTCACGTCCGGCATCTGCGGCAGCGAGCTGCACGGCGTCCTTGCCTGGTCAAGCCGGCCTACACCAGTGCCCTGTCGGCGGCGCACGCCGCCGGCATCAAGGTCATCGGCTATGTGGACACCGGCTACTTCGGCACCACGGGGCTCGGCACCAGGCTCGGCTCGGCCTCGGCCGACGACTGGCGGGTGCAGGTCCAGTCCGACGTCAACAACTGGTACCGCTTCTACGGCTCCTCGATCGACGGCATCTTCTTCGACCAGGCGCAGAACACCTGCGGGCCGACGGCCGGCAGCCAGGCGTACGCGAACCCTCTACCGCGAGGCCACCGCGTACGTGAAGAAGTACCACCCGGGCGCCACGACCATCGCCAACCCGGGCATCGCGCCCGCCGCGTGCTACCAGGACACGGCCGACATCCTCGTCACCTTCGAGGGCCCCTACAGCGCCTACGACGTGGCCACGCGTCCGGCGCCCTACCAGCCGCAGGCGTGGGAGGCCGCCTACGACCCCCAGCGGATCTGGCACCTGGTCTACGACGTGCCCGACGCGACCGCGCTGGCCAAGGTCGTCGCCAGGTCCAAGGCCAACAACGCGGGCTACGTGTACGTGACCGACGACGTGCTGCCCAACCCGTGGGACCGGCTGCCGCCGTACCAGGCGGGGCAGGTCACGGCGGCCAAGGGCAGCGGCGGCGCCACCCCCGCGACGCCCGCCAAGCCCACGGCGAGCCAGGTGAAGGCCACCGGCCTGCGCCTGAGCTGGACCTCGGCCGCCTACCCCGGCGTGGTCGGCTATGACATCTACCAGGGCAGCGTGAAGATCGGCACCGAGGCGAACTTCACGCCGTCGGCGACCGTCTTCGACGTGGCCGGGCTGTCGCCCGCCACCGCCTACACCTTCACCGTCAAGGCGCGCGACAAGGCCGGCAAGGTCTCCGCGGCCGGCCAGGCGCTGACCGTGACCACCGCCGCGGCCAGCGCGAGCGCGCCCACCGTCCCCGGCACGCCGGTCGTCTCGGACGTCGGCCCGACCAGCGTCAAGCTGACCTGGGCCGCCGCCACGGACGCCGACTCCGGCGACTACGTGGCCTTCTACGACGTGTACAGGAACGGCGTGCGCGAGCTGTCCCTGCCCGGCACCCTGACCGGCGTCACCCTGGGCGGCCTGACGCCCAACACCTCCTACGGCTTCACCGTGCGGGCCCGTCACACCACCGACCGGGCCTCGGCCCAGACGGCCACGGTCTCGGCCACCACCACCAACCCGGCTCCTATCACGAACCCGACGGCGGCGGTCAGCAACGGCAACGCGGTCTACACGGCCACGTTCAACCTGCCGTACACGCAGCGCCACGTCTTCATCGACACCGACGCGAACTACCAGACCGGCTGGTCGGTGAACCAGATCGGCGCCGAGTTCATGATCGAGAACAACACCCTGTTCCAGAAGACCGGCGCCTCGACCGACTGGTCCTGGAGCCAGGTGCCCGGCGTCTCGCCGCTGGTGTCCACGGACAACGGCCGCTACCAGTGGTCGGTTCCGCTGTCGGTGCTGACCGGCTCCGGCAACGTCCAGAAGGTCGTCTTCCACGGCACCGACGGATCCCGTAACGACTACCTGCCCGCGGTCACGCTCACCACCCGCTGAGCCGGCCCGAGAGGAAACGACGGCCATCACGCTCACCCGCGTGGTGGCCGTCGCCACTTTCTGTGATAAAATAGTCTCTTATAGTGGCGGCGCGGCGAGGGGCGTGGCAGGGTCGGGGTGGCGTGAACGCCCTGTTTCCAGCCAGAGAGGCCGCACATGCACGATGTCCGCCTGCGCACGGTGCTCGCCACCGTGCTCCTGGCCTTTCCGCAGGCGACCGCCGCGCCCGCCCAGGCGGCGGAAGCCGTGCTCGGCCAGCGCGTCGCGGTGCCCGCCTACTTCCTGCCGAGCGGCGACACCGCCGCCGACTGGAGCCTCATGAACACCGCGGCCGGCAAGCCCGGCCTACTGGTCGCGAACGTCGCCAACGGCCCGGACGACGAGGCCAAGCCCGCCTACATCAGCGCGCTCGCGGCCGCGCACGACGCCGGCATCAAGGTCATCGGCTATGTCGACACGGGCTACTTCGGCACCACCGGCTTCACCACCAGGCTCGGCTCGGCCTCGGCCGACGACTGGCGGGCGCAGGTCCAGTCCGACGTCAACAAGTGGTATCGCTTCTACGGCTCCTCGATCGACGGCATCTTCTTCGACCAGGCGCAGAGCCTCTGCGGCCCGGCGGGCGTCGGCGACGCCTGGGTGAGCCTCTACCGCGAGGCCACCGCGTACGTGAAGAAGTACCACCCGGGCGCCACCACCGTCATCAACCCGGGCGTCTCCCCGAACCCGTGCTACGCCGACGCCGCCGACATCCTCGTCACCTTCGAGGGCCCCTACGGCTCCTACCTCGACCGGCAGGGCTCCTACCTCCCGGCGGCTTGGGAGGCCCGCCACGACCCCAGGCGCATCTGGCACCTGGTCTACGACGTGCCGGCGTCGGGGCTGGCCACCGTGATGAGCCTGTCCAAGGCCAACAACGCGGGCTACGTGTACGTGACCGACGACGTGCTGCCCAACCCGTGGGACCGGCTGCCGCCGTACCACACGGCGCAGGTTACGGCGGCCAAGGGCAGCGGCGGCACCACCCCCGCGGCGCCTCCCAGGCCCGTGGCGAGCCAGGTGACGGCCACGGGCCTGCGCCTGAGCTGGACCTCGGCCCTCTGCCCCGGCGCGGTCGGCTACGACATCCACCAGGACGGCGTGCGGATCGGCACGCAGGCCGACTTCGCGCCGGCGGCGACAACGTACGACGTGGCCGGGTTGTCGCCCGCCACCTCCTACACCTTCACAGTCAGGGCGCGGGACAAGGCGGGGAGGACCTCCACGGCGAGCCGGGCGCTGACCGTGACCACCGCCGCGGCCAGCGCGAGCGCCCCGACGACGCCCGGCACCCCGGTCGCCTCCGACATCGGACCGACCAGCGTCAGGCTGACCTGGACGGCGTCCTCCGACGCCGACCCCGGCGACCGCGTCCAGTACTACGACGTCTACCGGGACGGCGTGCGCGAGCTGGCCGTGCCCGGCACGCTGACCGGCGTCACCGTGGGCGGCCTGACCCTCGGCGCCACCTACGCCTTCACGGTCCGGGCCCGTGACACGACCGACCGGGTCTCGGCGCGGTCGGGCGCGGTGTCGGTGACGGCCGGCGCGGGCCCGATCACCGGCGCGACGGCGTCGGCGAGCGGGGGCGAGGCGATCTACCAGGCGCGGTTCACCCTGCCGTACGCGCAGCGCCACGTCTTCATCGACACCGACGAGGACTCCCTGACGGGCTGGCCGGTGCACAGCATCGGCGCCGAGTACATGATCGAGAACGACACGCTCTACCAGAAGACCGGCGAGCGCGGCGACTGGTCGTGGAGCGCGGTGACCGGTGTCGGCCCGCTGGTCGCGGACGGCGTCCACCGGTGGTCGGTGCCGCTCCCGGTGCTGGCCGGCACGGGGAGCACGCAGCGGATCGTCTTCCACGGGACCGACGGCGTCCGGCACGACTACGCCCCGGACGTCGTCACGCTCACCACGGGCTCTACATGATCGCGAGCTGGCCGCCGTCGATGACCAGCTCGGTGCCGTGGACGAAGGCGGCGTCGTCGGAGGCGAGGAAGGCATACCCGGCGGCGACCTCCTCGGCCAGGCCGGCCCGGCCGAGCGGGATGTGCTCGCGCTCGTAGTCCGAGACGAAGCCGCCGTCCAGCCCGGCCGCGATGGTGGCGTTGAGCGGCGTCCGGATGTAGCCGGGGCAGAGCGCGTTGACCCGGATGCCGTGCTTGCCCAGCTCGACCGCCATCGTCCTGGTCAGCAGCAGCACGCCGCCCTTGGAGGCGTTGTAGTGGGCGTAGTCGGCCTCGCCGCCCAGGCCGTTGGTGGAGGACATGTTGAGTATCACCCCGCCGGTGCCCTGCGCGACGAGCCGCCGGGCGACCGCCTGGGCGACGAGGAACATGCCGCGCAGGTTGACCGCCATGATCGTGTCCCAGTGCGCCGGGGTGATCTCCAGGAACGGCTCCCGCCAGGCCGTGCCGGCGTTGTTGACCAGGACGTCGATGCCGCCGAGCGCGGCGTCCGCCCCCTCGACGAGCCAGGTGACGTCCGCCTCGGTGCTGATGTCGCCGGCGATCCCGCTCACCTCGCCGAGCGGGGACAGCTCGGCCACCGTGGCGTCCACCTCGGCCGGGTCGAGCCCGCCGAGGACCACCCTGGAGCCCTCCTCCAGGAACCTGCGGGCCGTGGCGGCGCCGATGCCGCTGCTCCCGCCGCTGATGAGCACCCGCTTGCCCGCGAGTCCCCGCATGACGTCGTCCTTCCGTTCAGCGCACCGCGCCGCGGGCGGCGACGCGGAGCTCGGTGGTGACCCGGCCGTTCTCGACGCCGTGCTCCTCGTTGAGGAAGTCCATGCGCACGTACGGCAGCCCGGCGGCGCGGATCCAGCCGGGCGAGCCCGCGCCGTCGGAGGTGAGGCACTTGGTGCCCGCGTCGAAGACGACCCGTTCGGGGGTCGAGCGGGCGATCACGGTGCTCAGCACGCGGGCGGCGGCCGTCCGCTCGGTGGCCACTCCCAGGCGGATCATGGAGGTGTCGTTGAAGATGTAGGTGCCCGGCCGGATCTCGGTAACGCCGGCCACCCCGGCCGCGTGCCGGGCGGTGGAGGTCGAGCCGACGCTGATCTCGCGCAGCTCGATCCCGTCCTTGGCACACAGCTCGGCGGTCCGGACCAGGTCCTCGCCCTCGCGGCGGGCGGTCTCGGCCAGCTCCTCGGGGGTGCGCGCGTGGTAGGCGTGCCCGGCCAGGGTGAGCAGCCCCACCACCTCGACCCCGGGGACGGCGGCGACCTCGGGGGAGTCGAGGCTCACCCGGACCCGGGCCCGCTCGCGCAGCGCGGCCAGGCGGCGCAGCTTCGGCTCGCCCCAGATCGGGAAGGCCAGCAGGATGTCGTCGATCCCGGCGTCGGCCATGATCTCGGCCTCGCCGAGCTTGGCGCAGGTGATGCCGCACGCTCCGGCGTCGAGCTCGGAGAACATGATGCACGGCTCCTCGGGGAGAAGTTCCTCCCGAAGATAACACTTATTCCGCAATGCGCACTATCGTTCCGTATGCCGGAATCAGTGGCGTTCGGCCACCGCGCGGCGCAGGCCGTGGCCGATCTCCTCCATGCGGGCCGGCGGCATGCGGTCCTTGAGCGCGGTCACGCTCACCGCGGCCACCGGCGTGGTGCGGCCCATGAAGACCGGCACCGCCACGCAGCGCACGCCCGGTTCGTTCTCCTCCAGGTCGAGCGCGTAGCCCTGGCGGCGGACCTGGTCGAGGTGCGTGGCCAGCTTGGCCGGGTTGGTGATGGTGTTGCGGGTCCTGGCGACGAGGGGGCCGTAGCGCTCCGCCCACTCCTTGATCGCCTCTTCCGTGGGATGGGTCCAGGCCAGCAGCGCCTTGCCGACGCCCGTGCAGTGGGCGGCGTTGCGGCCCCCGATGACCGAGGTCATGGTGATCGAGCGCACCGCCTCGACCTTGTCGACGTAGACGACCTCGCCGCCGTCCAGCGTCGCCATGTGCACGGTCTCGGCGAACTCCTCGCTCACGCTCAGCAGCAGGGGCCGGATGAGGGTGCGCAGGTCCATCGACTCGTAGAAGCGGAAGGCCGTGGCCAGCAGCTCGGTGCCGAGGAAGTAGGGCCCGTTGGGCTCGGGCTGCGCCGCGAACCCCCGGTGCTTCAGCGCCCCCAGCAGGCGGTGCAGCGAGCTCTTGGGCAGGCCGAGCCGGGTGGCCAGCTCGTCCAGCGTGACGCCCCTGCTGTGCCTGCCGATCTCCTGCAGGATCACCAGGGCGCGGTCGACGCTGCCCACCGGGGATCGGGCCTCAGCCACTGCTGTCTCCTTCTGTTCCGCTTGATGGAATGCTAGCGCGTCATGCGGAACCCGTGCACTGGTCGAGGAGTTCGAGCAGGTGGTGATAGGACTCCCCGGTGGCGCGGGTCAGGCCGAGCTCACACGTACGGTTGACCGAGGCGTGGGCCGCGTACTCCCCGGCCCGCACCGCGGCGGCCTCGGCCCGGGTCGCGGAGGCGGTCAGCTCCGGATGCAGCAGGCCGCGGTCACCGGCGAAGGCGCAGCACTGCCAGCCCTGGGGGACGACGACCTCCTCGGCCACGGCCTCGGCGATGAGGGTGATCGCGGCGTCCAGGCCGAGCTGCGTGGAGGAGCAGGTGGGGTGCAGCGCCAGCGAGGGCAGCCGGCGGGTGACGGTCAGGCGGGGCAGCAGGTGCTCGGCGGCGTACGCGACCGCGTCCACCACCCGCACGCCCGCCGACTCCAGGCCGAGGCGGTGGAAACCCTCGGTGCAGGAGGCGGCGTCGGTGATCACCGGCAGCCGCCCGCCGTCCGTGGCCTCCAGCAGCGCCTCGCGGACGCGCTCGCCCATCGTCCGCTGCCCGTCGGTGAACCCCTTGGACGACCAGGGGGTGCCGCAGCACAGGCCCGCGACCCCCTCGGGGACCCGCAGCGTGACCCCGGCCCGCTCGGCCAGGCGCCGCACCGCGGCCATCACGCCGGGACCGCCGTCGGCGGGCGCGAACATCGTGTTCAGGCAGGACGGCAGGTAGACGGCATCGGGCGCGGCGGCAGGCACCGGGCGGCGGGGCCGGCCGCCCCGGGGCAGGTCACGGCTCCACTGGGGCACTGCCTCGGCGCTCGTGACGGCGCGGGCCGCCCGGCTCGCGCCCTCGGCCAGCGCCGGCGGGACCGCCGCCGCGGTGTCCAGTGCCAGGTTCATCGCCCGGGTGACGCCGTCCCAGTGCTTGGCGGCGCCGTTCCAGCCGGCGCGGGCCGCGCGGCCGTGGCGCTCGGCGCGCAGCCGCTTGGTCAGGTCGCCGGTGTTGATGCCGACCGGGCAGGCGGTCGCGCACATGCCGTCCACGGCGCAGGTGTCCACGGCGTCGTAGCCGTAGTTGGCCTCCAGCTCGCGGGCGAGCGCGCGGTCGCCCGCCTCGCGGGCGGCGGCCAGCTCGCGGCGCAGCACGATGCGCTGGCGGGGCGTGGTGGTCAGGTCGCGGCTGGGGCAGACCGGCTCGCAGTAGCCGCACTCGACGCACCGGTCGACCTCGGGCTCGACGGTGACCACGCTCTTGAGGTCGCGCAGGTGAGCGTCGGCGTCGTCGGTGAGCACGACGCCCGGGTTGAGCGTGCCCGCCGGGTCGCACAGGCGCTTGACCTCGCGCATCACCTCGTACAGCTCGTCGCCGTACTGGCGGCGGACGAACGGCGCCATGACCCGGCCGGTGCCGTGCTCGGCCTTCAGCGTGCCGCCCCGCTCCAGCACGGCGGTCACCAGGTCCTCCGTGAAGTCGGCGTAGCGCTCCAGGTCGGTGGCGAAGCGCTCGTTCAGCATGAAGTGCAGGTTGCCGTCCTTGGCGTGGCCGAAGACGACGCTGCGCTCGTAGCGGTGCTTGGCGAACAGCGCGCTCAGCTCCTCGCACAGGTCCGCCAGGGCGGGCACCGGCACGGCGACGTCCTCCAGCAGGGCCGTGGTGCCGGAGGGGCGGGCGCCGGCGACGGCGGCGTACAGGCCCTTGCGGATGTGCCAGAGCGCGGCCCGGCCGGCGGCGTCGCGGCTCAGCCTGGCCGGCGCGGCCAGCTCCAGCGCGCCGAACACCTTCTCGGCGGCCCGCTCGCGCCCGGCCAGCGCGTCCGCGTCGGACTCCTGCCACTCGACCAGCAGCGCCGCGTGCCCGGCGACCTCCATCGAGCGCAGCACGTCGTCGGCCTTGGGGTCGGCCTGGGCGACCCGCAGCGACTCGGCGTCCAGCAGCTCGACCGCGGCCGGCTCGGCGGCCACCAGCTCCGGCATGGCGGCCATCGCCCGCCCCAGTGAGGGGAAGACGAGCAGCCCCGTGGCGGCCAGCGGATGCGCGGGGACGGTGCGCAGCACCGCCTCGGCGACGAAGCCGAGCGTGCCCTCGCTGCCGATGACCAGGTGGGCGAGGATCTGTGCGGGGGAGTCGTGGTCGAGGAAGCTGTTGAGGCCGTAGCCCATGGTGTTCTTCAGCGAGAACTGCGCCTGGACCCGCCGCACCGACTCCGGGTTGCCCCGCACCCGGTCGCGCAGCCGCAGCAGGCCCTCGGCCAGCTCGGGCTCAAGTGCCCGCAGCCGCTCGTCGGCGTCCGGCGCGCCCGTGTTGACGACGGTGCCGCTCGCCAGCACGAGCGTCATCGACTCCAGCGTCCGGTACGTGTTCGCGTGGGTGCCGCAGGTCATGCCGCTGGAGTTGTTGGCGACCACGCCGCCGATCGTGCACGCCGACTCGCTCGCCGGATCGGGGCCGAGCTTGCGGCCGTAGGGCGCGAGGCGGGCGTTGACCTGGCGCAGCACCGCGCCCGGCTGCACCCGCACCCGGGCCCCGCCGTCCAGCACCTCGATGTCCCTGAAGTGCCGGCGCGTGTCCACCAGCAGGTGCTCGCTCACGCCCTGCCCGCTGAGGCTGGTGCCGCCGGAGCGGAACGTCAGCGGCAGCCCCGTCCGCAGCAGCGCCGCCACCTGCCCGGCGCTCTCCGGCACCAGCACCGCCTCCGGGGTGAGCAGGTAGTGCGAGGCGTCGTGGGCCATGCCGAGCCGGTCGCTCGCTCTGGTCCTGGCGATGCCCGGCACCGCCGCCTCCACGCGGGACAGGACGGCGGGGTCGGGAGCGGTCAGACGGGACGGTCGGGCGTGGATCACGGTCGTGCTCTCTTCACTGGGGACGTGCTGATGTGCGGGGCCGGGCGCGCTAGCGCGGCCCGACGACGTTCTGGCGCTGGCTGCCGAGTCCTTCGATGCCGAGCTCCATCACGTCGCCGGGCTGGAGCCAGATCTGCGGGTCGTGGCCCATGCCGACGCCCGGCGGGGTGCCGGTGTTGATCAGGTCGCCCGGCTCCAGCACCATGAACTGGCTCAGGTGGTGCACGATGACGTACGGGTCGAAGATCATGGTCTTGGTGGTGCCGGTCTGCCGGCGCACCCCGTTGACGTCGAGCCACATGCCGAGGTTCCTGACGTCGGCGATCTCGTCGGGGGTGACCAGCCACGGGCCGGCCGGGTTGAAGGTCTCGGCGGACTTGCCCTTGCTCCACTGCCCGCCGCGTTCCATCTGGAACGCCCGCTCGCTGACGTCGTTGACCACGCAGTAGCCGGCGATCACGTCCTTCGCCTCCTCGGCCGAGTCGAGGTAGGAGGTGCGCCTGCCGATGACGATGCCCAGCTCCACCTCCCAGTCGGTCTTGGTGGAGCCGCGCGGGATGCGTACGTCGTCGTTCGGGCCGACCAGCGTGTTGGGCGACTTGGTGAACAGGATCGGCTCGGCCGGCACGGCCTGGCCGGTCTCGGCGGCGTGGTCGCTGTAGTTGAGCCCGATGCACAGGATCTGGTGCGGGCGGGCGATCGGCGCGCCGATCCGCTCGCCGGCGAACGCGCGCCGCTCGCCGGTGGCGACCCGGTCGGCGAGCAGCGCGTTGCCGCCCGCGGCGAAGAACTTCTCGTCGAAGTCGGGGGTGAGGTCGGAGACGTCGACGTAGTGCGTCTCGTCGATGCGGACGACGGGCTTCTCGGCGCCGGGAGCGCCGATGCGCATGAGCTGCACGGATATCTCTTTCAGAAGGAGAGGTTCCAGTAGGGCGTGGGCAGGCCGCGGACGCCGACCTTCGCGGTGAACAGGCGGCCGTCGAGCGGGCCTGGCTCGGCCAGGTCCTGGGTGGCGCTGGTGATGACGAGGGTGTCGAGCTCCGGCCCGGCGAAGACCGGGCAGGAGGTGTGCGTGGCGCCGGTCTCCACGACGGCCAGCAGCTCGCCGTCCGTGGTGCGGCACTCGACCCGGCCGCGGCCCCAGATGGCGATCCACAGGTTGCCGTCGGCGTCGGCGCACATGCCGTCGGGCAGGCCGTCGCAGCACCAGGTCGGTGTCGAGGTAGGTGACGCCGGCGCCGTCCAGGCGGGCCAGCACCTCCTCGCCCTCGCGGCCGTCCTGGGCCAGGCTGCCGACCAGGAACCGGCCGGCCGGGTCCACCGCGCCGTCGTTGAGCCGGCTGAGCCTCTCCTCGGGCAGCACCCGGGCCAGCCCGGCGCGGGAGCCGTCGGGGGCGAGGCGGGTGAGGGTGTGCCGCTCGGCCACGATGAGGTCGCCGCCGGCGGCGACGGCCACCGCGCCCACAGTCGAGCCGAAGTCGTGCCGGCGGGCAGGGGTGATCGTGCCGCCGTCGAGCGTGCCCTCGTGCACGGCGCCGGCGACGATGTCCACCCACAGCAGGCGCCGGCGGTCGGCGTCCCAGACCGGGCCCTCGCCGAGGGCGTGGACCTCGGGCGAGGCCGGGACGGCGGTGATGATCACGAAGGGTCCTCTCCGGAGACGATGGCGCGGATGGCGGGCAGGTCGTCGATCAGGGCGCGCAGCGGGGTGCGGTAGGCCAGGCCGCTGACGCTGATCGCGCCGCTGGGGGAGGTGGGCGAGGTCAGGTAGGCGGGGACCGCGACGCAGTTGACGCCCGGCTCGTTCTCCTGGTCGTCGCAGGCGTAGCCCCGCTCGCGGACGCGGGCCAGCTCGGCGTGCAGCTCGCCGGCCGTGCCGATCGAGCGCTCGGTGCGGCGTTCGAGCGTCCGGCCGCCCACCCAGGCGCGGACCGCGTCCTCGTCGGGCAGGGCGTGGGCCAGCAGCACCTTGCCGACTGCGGTGCAGTGCGCCGGGTTGCGCCCGCCCACGACGGACGTCAGCCGCACCGCCCCCATCGGGGGGTCCAGCTTGGACCGGTAGACCACCGAGGCCCCGTCCAGGACCGCGTAGTGCACGGTCTCGCCGTGCCGGTCGCAGAGCGCCTTGAGCATCGGCGTGACGCGGACGTGGTCGGGCCGCTCCTCGTGGTGCGCGAAGGCCATCCGCAGGAACTCGTCGCCCAGCACGTAGCGGCCGTGGCCGTGCTGCGCGGCGAACCCGGCCCTGCGCAGCGCCGCCAGCGCGCGGTGCACGGTCGGCTTCGGGCTCGCCACGGCCCGCGCCATCTCCTCCAGCCCGATGCCGTCGGGGTGGCGGGCCAGCTCGGCGAGCACCGCGAGAACGCGGTCGGCCCCGACGAGCCGGGTCTCGGCGGCGGGATCGTCAGGGGTTGCTCGCGACACGTTCCGAACATTAGACCATCGTTCCGTCAAACGAAAGTTGACCCCCTTTGGGGTCTGTTGACAACGTCTGCCGCAGCGACACAATAGACATATGAACAAGTCTTCAGATGTGAGCGTGACCGCGGTGGACGGCTGCGCGCTCAAGGTCGTGGACGCCGACCGGGTCGCCGCGGTGCGCGAGCGGATGCCGCCCGGCGACGACCTCGCCGACACGGCCGACGTCTTCGGCCTGCTGTCGGACACGAACCGGCTGAAGCTGCTCGTCGCGCTCCTGGAGGGCGAGCTGTGCGTGTGCGACCTCGCCGCCGTCACCGGCCAGAGCGAGTCCGCCGTCTCCCACGCCCTGCGGCTGCTGCGCGCGCACCGCATCGTCGCCGCCCGCCGGGCGGGCCGGATGGCCTACTACCGGCTGGCCGACCCCCACGTACGGATGCTGCTCGACCTCGCGCTCGCCCACACCGAGCACACCGAGGCCATCCACCCGGAACGCGCCGGAGACCGGTGATGGGCGCGGGACACGGGCACGGGCATGCCGCCGGGCGGCACCGCTGGCGGCTGGCGCTCGCGTTCGTCCTGATCGGCTGCTTCTTCGTGGTCGAGCTGATCTACGGGCTGCTCTCCGGCTCGCTGGCCCTCATGTCGGACGCCGGGCACATGGCCGCCGACGTGGTCACACTCGGCGCGGCGCTGCTCGCCACGCGAATCGCCACCCGCCCCGACACCACCGGCCGGCGCAGCTACGGCTCCTACCGGGCCGAGGTGTTCGCCTCCCTGCTGGCCGTGGTGCTCATGCTGGGCGTCGCCGTCTACGTGGTCGCCGAGGCGATCGGCCGCATCGGCGGTCCGGCCGAGGTCTCCGCCGGGCCGATGCTCGTCGTCGGCGCGATCGGCCTGGCGGTCAACCTGGTCGCGCTGGTCCTGCTGCGCGCCGGCGCGCGCGAGAGCCTCAACGTCAAGGGCGCCTACCTGGAGGTCGTCGCCGACACCGCCGGCTCGGTCGGCGTCATCGTCGCGGGCTGGCTCATCGCCGCGACCGGCCAGGTGTTCTGGGACACGCTGATCGCCCTGGCCATCGGGGTGTTCGTCGCCGTACGGGCCGTCTCGCTCGGCCGGGAGGTCTTCGCCGTGCTCGGGCAGCACGTGCCCGAAGGGCTCGACGCCGCCGCCGTCGCCGCCGACCTCGCGGCCATCGAGGGCGTACGCGACGTCCACGACCTGCACCTGTGGACGCTCACCTCTGGCATGAACGTCGCCACCGCCCACCTCGTCACGGCCGACCAGGACGACCACCACGCGGTGCTCGACCAGGCCCGTGACCTGCTCCGCCTGCGTCACGGCGTCGCCCACGCCACCCTCCAGGTGGAGCCGCACGACCACACCGGCTGCGACGAGATCGGCTGGTAGGCGCCCAGGGTGACCAGGGCGGCTCAGTCGCCGAGCGCGAGCCGGACGCCGAAGGCCGCGATCACCGTGCCGGTGACGCGGTCCAGCAGCCGTCTCGCGCGGGCCGTCCTCAACCGTTCGCGCAGGACGCGGGCGAAGGCGACCAGCACGGCCGACCAGATCAGCCCGAGCGCGACGTGGACCGAGGCGAGCAGCACCCCCATCGCCAGAGGGGCGGCCCCCGCCGGGATGAACTGCGGCAGCACGGCGACGTAGAACGCGCCGACCTTCGGGTTGAGCAGGTTCGTCGTGAGGCCCTGCCGGAAGCCGCGCGCCACGGTGTCCTCCAGCACTCTGTCCTCCAGCACGCTGTCCTCCGGCATGGGGGCGGTCTCCCGCCGGAAGGTTCCGATCAGCATCCGCGCGCCCATCCACACCAGGTACGCCGCCCCCGCCCACCGCAGCACCTCGTACGCGAGGTGGGAGGCGGTGAGCACGGCCGTCACGCCGAGCGAGGTGAGCGCGCCCCACGCCAGCGTGCCCGCCTGGATCCCCAGGACCACGCCCCACGCGCCCTGGCGGCGCCCGAGTGCCGCGGTCCGCAGGATCAGGGCGGTGTCGAGCCCCGGAGTGAGGGTGAGCAACCCGACGACGAGCGCGAATGACCACAAGGAGCTGCTGATCGTCACATGCGCGACTTTACCCGGACGACCAGTACAAGAGATGACATTGCCCGATGACTCGGGGTGCAGTTGAATGATCGGATGCAAGCTGGGCGGATGGTCTCCCCGATACTCGTGGGGCGGGAGAAGGAGCTCGCCCGGCTCGTCGAGCTGATCTCCGTCACCTCTCCCGTCCCCGCCGTGGCCGTGGTCGAGGGCGAGGCGGGGATCGGCAAGTCCAGGCTCGTCGCCGAGCTGCTGACCGGCCCCGCCGTGACCGGCCTGCGGGTGCTGCGCGGCGCCTGCCTGCAGATCAGGGAGCCGTTCCCGCTGGGAGCGCTGGTGGAGGCGCTCCGCGGCCGGGCCGCCGATCTCGGGGAGTCCGCCCTGTCGCCGGTCGCCGGAGCTCTGCGCGAGCTGCTGCCCGAGCTCGCCACGGTCCTGCCGCCCGCGCCGCCCCCGCTGGACGACCGGGCGGCCGAACGGCACCGGGTCTTCCGCGGGCTCGCCGAGGTGCTGACCGCGCTCGGCCCGGCCGTCCTGGTCGTGGAGGACCTGCACTGGGCGGACGGGCAGACGGTCGAGTTCCTGACCTACCTGATGTCCGTGCTGCCGGGGACACCGCCCGGCACGCTCCGGGTGGTCCTGACCTACCGGGAGGAGGCGTCGGCCGCGGTCCGCGGGATCACCGCCCGCCTCCCCGACGCGATCCGGCGCGAGCACCTGGTGCTGCCGCCGCTCGACGCCGCCCAGACCCGGGTCATGGCCTCGGCCATCCTCGGTGCGGAGGAGGTGACGGCCGAGTTCGCCGAGCACCTGTGCGCGCGGGCGTCCGGGCTGCCGCTCGCCGTCCAGGAGCTGCTGGCCCTGCTGCGCACCCGCGGCACGCTCATCAGGTGGGAGGGCGGCTGGGCGCGCCGCGCCCTGGAGGAGCTGGACGTGCCGAGCGGCGTACGCGCCTCGGTGCAGGAGCGCGTCGCCCAGCTGTCCGCCGGGGCCAAGGAGGTGGCCGAACGGGTCGCCGTGCTGCAGACGGCGGTGCCCATCGGCCTGCTGGCCCCCGGCGAGGCCGGGGCGATCGACGAGGTGCTCGGCTCCGGGCTGCTCACGGACGCCGGCGGCCTGGTCGGGTTCCGGCACGTGCTGGCGGCGCAGGCGGTCTACGAGGCGATCCCGGCAGGCCGCCGCCGGGCGCTGCACGCCGAGGCCGCCGACGCCGTACGCGGGCTGCGGCCGGTGCCCCTGGGACGGCTGGCGCACCACCTGCGGCACGCCGGACGTACGGAGCAGTGGGCCGAGACCGCCGTCGAGGCGGCCGAGCAGGCCTCCAGGCTGGGCGACGACGCCGAGGCCGCGCGGTTGCTGGCGGACGTGCTGCGCGAGACCGACCCGCCGGCGGCGCGGCGGGCGGAGCTGACGGTCCGGCTCGGCTGGGCCGCACTGGAGCTGCTGCGCCCGCCGCCCGTCGCCGATCTCATCGCCGCCGCGCTGGAGCAGGACGTGCCCCGCCCGATCCGCGGCACGCTCCGCCTGCTGCTCGCGCTGCACCTGGAACGTACGCGGACCGACGAGGCCCGCATCGGCGAGGCCTTCGCCGCCGCCGCCGAGGACCTGACCGGCCGCCCGGGGGAGCCCGGCCGGCCCGGCCTCGCCGCCTGGGCCATGGCCGGCGTGGGCCGCCCGCCGAGCCCCGTGCCGCAGGACGAGGCCATGTCCTGGCTGGAGCGGGCGCTCGCGACGCTGCCCGCCGTGGACGACCCCGCCATGCGGATGCTGGTGCTCGGCAAGATCGCGATGATCTTCGTGGTGATCGGCGACCCCCGCTGGGCCGGGCTGGCCGAGGACCTGCTGCGCGAGACCGGCGGACGCAGGCTGCTGCGCCGCGAGGTCAACGCCTACCGCTCCATCGGCGGGGCCGGCCTGTTCGCCGGCCACCACCGCGCGGGCCGCCGCCTGGTGACGGCCGCGATCGAGGACGGCGCGGAACCCGACCTGCGGGGACGGCTCGAACTGCGGTCCCTGGTGGTCATCGCCGTGGCCGACTACCTCGAAGGCTCGTGGGACGGCCTCGCGGCGCGGCTGGAGGAGCTGCGCGAGTACTTCGGCGACGAGCCGCACGAGCGGATCATCATGGACGGGGTGGGCGCCTGCCTGGCCGCGGTTCAGGGGCGGCCGGAGGCGGCGCCGCCGTTCCTGTTCGAGGCGGTCGCCACGGCACAGACGCGGGGGCAGTTCGACGATCTCGTCCTGCCCCTGGCCGTGCTGCTGCGCCTGGCCGCGCTCCGGGGCGAGCAGGAGGCGGCGCTCGCCGTGGCGGCCGAGGTGGCCGTCCGCTGGGAGGCGGCGCGCCTGTGGCCCGTGGCCGTCCGCACGCTGCCCGCGCTCACCCAGGCGCTGCTCGCGGCGGGCCGGGCCGGGGACGCCGCGGACACGGTCGCCAGGTGGGCCGCCCACCTCGACGGGCTCGACGCCCCGCTGGCCGGGCCGTCCCTCGCGTACGCCCGCGGCCTGCTCGCCGCCACCGGCGAGCGGTGGGCGGAGGCCGCCGCCGAGTTCGCCGCGGCGGCGGACGCCTTCGAGGCGGTCCCCGCCAGGTACGAGGCCGCGCAGGCGCACGAGCAGGCCGCCGCCTGCCTGTTCACCCTGGACGACCCCGCCGCCGCCACCCGGCTCGGCCGGGCCGTCACCCTCTACGGGGAGCTCGGCGCCCGCTGGGACCTGGACCGCGCGGCCGGGCTGGGCCGCCGGTGGGGGCTCCGCCCGTCGCCGGCCGCGCCCGCGCGCGGCGGGGACGACCACGTGCTGTCGGCCCGCCAGGAGCAGGTGGCCCGGCTGGCGGCGGAGGGGCTGACCAATCAGGAGATCGCCAGGGAGCTGTTCCTGTCGCCGAAGACGGTGGACAAGCATGTGAGCGCGGCGATGCGCAAGGTCGGCGCCCGGTCACGTACGGAGCTCGCCCGCCTCCTCCCCGCCGACTGACCCGCCGACTGACCGCCCGACTGACCGGCCGACTGACCGGCCGACTGACCGGCCGCGAGAGCATCCCCAGCGGGGCCGGTCGGCCCCTCTTTGCTTCGCGAATGGGGATTTTTCCCCATGGGGCACCCCATTCCCCATTCCGCGCCGCCGCCGCGACACTTTCCCCGTGTCCGAAACCCCACCAGAGCCGGAGCCCGGCCGGCCGGACCCCGGCGGCGAACCCGGCCCCGACGACCCACCCCCAGCGCACCCGCCCTCAGCGCACCCACCCCCAGCGGACCCGGCCCCCGCGGACCCCGTGCCGCCGGCGCTGCCCGAAGGCTTCGAGCCCGTCTGAACCGCCACCCGGCGGGCCACGTCCGCCGGTGATCGTCCCGCAAGGCAAAGCCCCCCTCAGAAAGGCCGCCCATGGCGCTGCCCCGCCCCCCGTTAGCGCGCCGCGCAGGCGCGCTGCTGACCGCCGTCACCGTGCTGACGGTCCTGTCGCCCGCGACCCCCGCGCCCGCCGCTGTGACCACCCCGGCCCCCACCCCCACCGCCGCCCAGGGCGCACAGAACGAGGCGCAGACCGTCCCCCTGACCGGCGTGCGCGCCCGCCGCCTGGTCGTCACGCTGATCACCGGTGACAAGGTCCAGCTCACCCAGACCGTCCCCGGGAAGTACCGCGTGGAGCCCGCCCCCGGCACCCGCCAGGGCGGCGGCCGGATCAACCTGTTCACCCAGTTCACCCCGGACGGCGTCTACGTGCTGCCGGACGACGCCGTCCCCGCCGTCCAGTCGGGTCTGCTGGACAAGCGGCTGTTCGACGTGAAGTACCTGGTCGAGAACGGCTACGCCGACGACGTGACCAAGCGCCTGCCGGTCATCGTCCAGTATCCGGGCGGGCAGCCCGAGGCCGAGGTCAAGCGCTCCGCCGCGGCCATCCCCGCCGGTGAGCCCACCCGTACGCTGGAGAGCATCCACGCCGCCGCCCTCGACGTCACCAAGGGCGAGGCGGGCACGTTCTGGGAGGCCGTACGCGCCCAGCAGAGCACCGCGAAGAGCCTGCGCGGCGGCATCGCCAAGATCTGGCTGGACGCCAAGGTCAAGGCCGACCTCGACAAGAGCGTCCCGCAGATCGGCGCGCCCAAGGCATGGGAACGCGGCCACGACGGCACCGGCGTGACCATCGCCGTCCTCGACACCGGCGCGGACCTCGCCCACCCCGACCTGGCCGGCAAGATCTCCGACAGCAGGTCGTTCGTCCCCGACCAGGAAGTGCAGGACGGCCAGGGTCACGGCACCCACGTCGCCTCGACCATCGCCGGCAGCGGCGCGGCCTCCGGCGGCAGGAACAAGGGCGTCGCGCCCGGCGCGAAGCTGGTCGTCGGCAAGGTGCTCGACAACAGCGGCTCCGGCCTGGAGTCGTGGATCATCGAGGGCATGGAGTGGGCCGCGCGCAGCGGCGCCAAGGCCGTCAGCATGAGTCTCGGCGGCCCGCCCACCGACGGCACCGACCCGCTCAGCCAGGCCGTGAACGACCTGACCGCCGAGACCGGCACCCTCTTCGTGATCGCCGCGGGCAACGCCTACGAGAAGGAGACGGTGGGCACCCCGGGCGCGGCCGACGCGGCGCTGACCGTGGCCGCCGTGGACAAGAGCGACCAGCTCGCCGGCTTCTCCAGCCGCGGGCCGCGGGTCGGCGACGGCGCGCTCAAGCCGGACATCGCCGCGCCGGGCGTGGACATCGTGGCCGCCCGAGCCGCCGGCACCTCCATGGGCGAGCCGGTGGACGACCACTACACCGCCGCCTCCGGCACCTCCATGGCCACGCCGCACGTGGCCGGCGCCGTGGCGATCATGGCCCAGCAGCACCCCGACTGGACGGCCCAGCAGCTCAAGTCCGCGCTGATGTCCACCGCGAAGGACGACGGCTTCACCGTCTACGAGCAGGGCGCGGGCCGCGTGGACCTGGAGCGGGCCACCCGCCAGCAGGTCTTCACCACCGGCGGCGGAGTCGACTTCGGCCTGCTGGAGGGTGACGGCGAGCCGCGTACCGGCCAGGTCACCTACGCCAACCTGGGCAAGGAGCCCGTCACGCTCACCCTGAAGGCGGCGATGAGCGGCGGTGCGAAGCCGAGCCTCGCCGAGTCCACGCTGACCGTCCCGGCGGGCGGCACCGCCGGCACCACCGTCACCCTGGACCCGTCCGGGCTCGCTCTCGGCACCTACAGCGGCGCCGTGACCGCCGAGGCCGACGGCGACGTACGGCTGACCACGCCGCTCGGCGCGGTACGCGACGTCCCCAAGGTGAGCCTCACCATCCGCACCCTCGACCGGGACGGCAAGCCGCGCACCCCGACCGCCATGAGCGTCGTCGACGTGGACGGCACCAAGGGCGAGCTCGGCCCGTACAGCATCCACGACACCGGCCTAGTCGTCACCCGGGTGCCCGTCGGCACCGTCAGTGTGGTCCAGGTGCTCGACTGGGTGGACGGCGACGACCGCGCGAACCGGGCCTGGCTGTTCGACCCGGAGCTCACCGTCACCGCCGACACCGAGATCACTCTCGACGCCCGCAAGGCCACCGAGATCTCGTTCGACGCGCCGAAGACCGCGCAGCCGCTCAACAACAGCTACGACCTGTTCTTCCAGCGGACCCTGCCGAGCGGCGACGTCTATGGCGGCGCGCTGCCGGTCAACCGCCCGATCGGCTCCTGGGAGAAGGCTTGGGCGCTGCCGACCAAGCGGGTCACCAAGGGCGGCTTCCGTCTCACGGGCCAGTGGGAGCTCGGCGTGCCCGAGGTCAGCATGACGATGCGCACGCCGAAGCCGGTCGCCCTGCACCCGGTCTCCCGGGTCCACATCCTCGACCGGGGGGAGCTCCACCCGGGCTGGATGCCGTTCCCGAGCAGGAGCCTGCGGGTCGTGGACGCGGGCAAGGGCCGTCCCGAGGACCTCGACGGCAAGGACGTGCGCGGCGCGCTCGTCCTGATCGACGCCGAGCTGGCCGAGGGCGTGTTCGGCCCCGAGTGCGGCCTGCAGGTCGAGCGCACGTCCGCGGTCAGGGACGCGGGCGCGGCCGGCGTCCTGGCCTTCAACGAGGAGCGCGGCAGGTGCCCGATCCCGCTGGGCATCGCCCAGAAGCCGAACACCGGGCCGGGGAAGCCGGTCGACATCCCCGTGGCCTACGTCTCGAACGCCGAGGGCACGAAGATCCGTGAGGCGGTCCGGCGCGGCCAGGTCACGATCGACGTGGTGGGCACGCCGAACACGCCGTACTCGTACGTGTTCAAGCCGTACGCGGAGGGGCGCGTCCCCGACTCGATGCGCTTCAAGGTCACCGAGCGCCAGATGCACCGGGTCGACCTCGACGTGCACGCGGGGCCGTACAAGAACTACATGAACTGGCGCAGCGCGTGGCGGCCCGACGACGTCTCCTACACCTCGACCGCCTCGAACACGCTGCACTGGTCCTACCCGGCGCCCGACCGCAGGCCGCAGTGGATCTGGCCGCTCGACCCCAAGGTCGTGAACCAGGCCGGTATGTCCGCGCTCATCACCCCCGACCCGGTCCAGGACGTCGAGGAGAGCCGCTTCCGCACCCAGGTCTTCGACAAGGCCGGGAGCACGGTCCAGCAGTGGTTCGCCATGCCGAGCGTGCCGGGCGCCGCGACCTCGGGCGAGAACCTGTACCGGCTCGGCGACCGGGACGCCCCGCCGATGACGGACCTCATCGGGATGCCGTGCGCGATCTGCGTGCACGACGGCAACCTGTGGGTGACGCCGTCCATGGTCAACGGGGTCGGGGAGCAGCGCGACGACGGCGTCGTCTTCGGCGACATCCAGCCGCGCTACGACCTGCACCTCTACCGCGACGGGAAGGAGATCCCGAACACGCCCGTCGACCCGTTCATGAAGCTGCCGCGCTACCCGCTGCCGGAGGGTAAGGGCGCCTACCGGCTGACGGCGAAGAACGACCTCCAGGACATCGAGTGGACGTTCACCGCGCCGCCCGGCAAGGACCAGACGCAGCCAGGGCTCAACTGCTACGCCTGGTGGATCGACGGGGCGGTGGAGCAGTGCCGCACCGTGCCGGCGGTCTACGTCAGCTACGACCTCGGCGGCACCCTGTCGGAGCGGAACACGGTGGCGGCCGGCCGGCGGCACTCGTTCGAGCTGGAGGCCTACCACGGGCCGTCGGGCGGCAGGACGCCCGCCATCGCGGGCGTGCGCCTGTGGACCAGCACCGACGACGGCGCCACGTGGCGGCCCGCCGACCTCAGGAAGGGACGGGACGGCCGTTACACCGCCTCGGCGACGTACCCGGCGTACCGGGCGACGAAGGGCGCGGTCAGCCTGAAGGTGGAGGCGTGGGACGCGGCCGGCAACCGCGTCAAGCAGACCGCGCTGCGCGCCTTCAACCTGCGCTGAGCACTTCCCTGTAGAGCTCCCGCCGGCCGCCTGGCCGGCGGGAGCTCGGCCGTTCCTGGGCTCAGGACAGCGCGTCCCGGCCGGTGAACGGGGCCAGGGCGAACCGGGCGAGGACCTTGCGCCTGGTCAGCCAGCGTACGTGGGCGCCGTTGCGGGCCCGCGTGACCGCCTGCTCGGCCAGCCACGGCGTCACGGTCTCCACGCGGTCGGCGAGCAGCCGGAGCGCCCGGCCCGGCGCCGGCCCGGCGTCGCGCATGAGCAGGTCGGTGACCACCATGCCGGGGCTCAGCAGCCCGGCGGAGACCCCAGGGGGGACCTCCTTGGCCAGCGCCTTGGTGAGGTAGGTGACCGCCCGCTTGCTCGCGCCGTAGACGGCCAGCCCCGGCACGACCCGGCCGTCGCTGCCGAGGCCCTCCATGTTCCACACGTGGCCGTGCCCCTGGGCGGCCATGCCCCGGACGGCCACCGCGCAGCCGTTGACGACGCCGTCGAGGTTGACGTCGAGCACGTGCCGGGCCTCGTCGGCGGGCAGCTCCCAGAGCGGGAGCCGGGACTGGGTGACGCCGGCGTTGTTGATCCACATGTCGACCCGGCCGTGCCGGTCCACGGCGGTGTCCCAGACCCGGCGCACCTGGTCGCGGTCGGTCACGTCGGCGATCACGTCGCCGCCGGTGGTGCCGCAGGTCACGACCTGATGGCCGCGGACGGCGAGCTGCTCGGCGAGGCCGCGGCCGATGCCGCGGGTGGCGCCGGTCACGACGATCACCATGCGGCCACGGTACCGGGATCCTGAATTATGTAATTCCTACAGGCTTACCAGACTATAGGGTGGAGATCATGTTCAAGGAGCCAGACGACACCGAGCTAGGCAGGCTGCTGGGGGACCACCAGCGCGATGTCGCGGCGCTGGAAGGATTACGCGACCGGCTCGCCGAGGTCAGGGGACGGGGCGAGGCCGCGGACGGCCGGGTCGTCGCCGAGACGACGCAGGACGGCGCGCTCACCGGGCTCTCCATCGACCCGCGCGCCATGCGCCTCGGCTCCGACCGGCTCGCCGAGGCGATCCTGCGGGCGTCCGATCGGGCCGCACGCGCGGCGGGGGAGCGGGCCGCCGACCTGGTCACGCCGTTCCTCGCCGGCACGCCCCTGGAGCACGCGCTGCCGGAGAGCGGCAGCGGGCCGCCCGGCCGCGAACGGAGGCGGTCCCGATGATCAGCCTCGGCCGCGCGGGCGTCTACGGCGCCGGCACCCTCGGCATCGCCGGCTTCGTCTTCCAGATGCTGGCGGTCGACTACCCCGAGGGCGACCCGGACAAGGCCCGCCAGGCCGCCGCCGTCTGGGCGCGGCTGGCCGAGCGCGTCGAGCGCAGCCCCGGCCGTACGTCCGGCGCCGCGGCCTCGGTGTGGCGCAGGAACGAGGGCGGCGGCGTCCCGGAGTTCCGCGAGGCCGTCACCCCCGGTCTCTACCCGCCCGATCCCGCGGACGGCTACGCCGCCAGGCTCGCCCGCCGCTGCAGGGACAACAGCGAGGCGTGCGCCGAGTACGCCGACGCGCTCGAGACCGCCAGGCACGCCTACTGGACGCTGGCGTGGGCCAACTTCGCCAGCTTCGTCTTCATCAGCACCTTCCCCTGGCAGGCGGGGGCGGCCTACCAGATCACCCAGTTCCTCATGCGCCGCGCCCAGGCGGGCATGCTCGCCCGGCTGCTCGAGCACTCCGTCGCGCGGATCGTGGCGGCCAAGCTGACCGAGTACACGATCGGCAGCGCCTTCTTCGCCGTCGGCGACGTGACCGTGGTCGCGGGCGTGAAGGCGGCGCGCGGCGACGACCCCGGCTCGCTGCAGGACAACGCCAGGCAGGCGCTGAAGGAGTTCGCCGCGTCGGTCGCCTTCTACGGCGTGTTCGACGCCGCCGCGCCGCTGGCCAGGAAGGTGAGCGGCAACGCCGACGTGCAGTATTTCCTGAGCCGCCTCGCCGGCGGTTCCCTCGGCTACGGCCCCTCCTACGACGCCATGAACGGGCAGTCGGGGGAGGAGCTGGTGCCCACCTGGAAGGAGACCCTGGGCCGCATGCTGCTCTACTTCACCATGGCGCACAAACCGGCGGGAGGCTGAGCGCGGCGTGGAGATCCACAAGAAGCATCTCCGCTCCGCCGCCGACGCCTACGACCTGGAACGGCAGGCCCTGGGGGAGTTCGTACGCGCCGCGGCCGGCGAGCTGAACGCCATCGGCGCCTTCTGGGGCGACGACAATCTCGGCACCACCTTCGCCAAGGGCCAGGGCGGCGCCGGCGGCTACGAGGCGGTCACCGGCCAGGTCATGGCGGGCGTGGAGGAGTGGCTCGACGCCCACCACGAGATCGCCGAACGGCTGCGGCTCATGGCGGACGTCGTCCAGGTGGCCGACTGGGCGACCATTGCGGAGATCCTGGCCGAGCTGCCCCCGGCCGACCCCGGACGGCCCATCTGGGGCACCGGCTAGGAAGCGGGCCGCGGCCCCCGGTAGGGCAGGGGCTGACTGTAGACGACGCTGGTGGTCGTGCTGCCCAGCTCGGCGAGCTCGCCCACCAGCCGCTCCAGGTGCCGCATCGAGGACGCCGCGACCTTCAGCGTGTAGCAGTCGTCGCCGGTGGTGCGCAGGCACTCCAGGATCTCCGTACGCTCGGCGAGCAGCCGGTGCAGCGGCTCGTGCCGGTTGCCCGGATACTTCAGCCGCACCACGGCCAGCACCGCGTACCCGGCCTTCTCCAGGTCCACCTCGGCGCGGTAGCCGGTGATGACGCCCAGCGACTCCAGCCGGCGCACCCGTTCGGTGGTCGCCGAGGAGCTGAGTCTTACGCGCCGGCCCAGCTCGGTGAACGGCATCCGCCCGTCCCGTTGCAGCTCGGCCAGGATCGCCCAGTCGGTCGCGTCGATGTTCTCGGCCATTCGGCCAAAATACCGGGATAATCCCGGCGAATGGCCGTTCATGCCGGGAGGAATCCCTTACTCCGGGCCAAGCCGCCTGGATAGCCTGAACCGGTGCGACTAGGCGTGAACGTTCCCAACTTCGGCCCCGGCACCGACCCGGGCGTCCTGCGCGCGTGGGCGCAGACCGTGGAGGGCCTCGGCTTCGACCTGCTGATGGTCTCCGACCACGTCGTGGTGACACCGGACGTCGCCGCGCAGTACCCCGCGCCGTTCTACGAGCCGTTCACCACCCTTTCCTGGCTGGCCGGCGTCACCGACCGGCTCCGGCTCGGCACGACCGTGCTCATCGCGCCCTACCGGCACCCGCTGCTGACCGCCCGCATGGCGGCCAACCTCAACCGGCTGAGCGGCGGCCGGCTGGTCCTCGGCGTGGCCTCCGGATGGGCGCGGCAGGAGTTCGCCGCGCTCGGGGTGCCGTTCGAGCGGCGCGGCGAGCTGACCGACGAGGTGCTGCGGGCCCTGCGGGCCGCCCGCGAGGACACCGAGGACCTCCGCGCGGGGCCGCTGCCGCTGTGGATCGGCGGCAACAGCGACGCCGGCATCCGCCGGGCCGTCCGGCTCGGTGACGCCTGGCACCCGCTGCGCGCCACCCTGCCGTGGCTGCGCGAGGCGGTGGAGCGGATGCGGACGATCGCCGGCGACCGGCCGGTGCCCGCCTTCGCCCCGCGCATCCACCTGCGGATCACCGCCGCGCCCGTCACCGCGCCGGACCGGCGCGCCGGCGAGGGCACGATCGAGCAGGTCGTCGCGGACCTCGCCGAGCTCGACCGGCTCGGCGCCGACACGGTCGTCCTCGACCCGTTCGACGGCGACCCGGCCGAGACCCTCCACCCGGCGGCCAAATGGCGGATGCTCGCCGACGTCGCCGCCCACACCGACCTCCGCGACGCGAAGGAGCGATCATGAAACCGGACGAGGAAACGCTGCTGCGACGGGCGATCGAGCTGGCCGCCGAGGCCCGCGCGGCGGGCGACCCGCCGTTCGGCTCGCTGCTGGCCGACGCCGGGGGACGGGTGCTCGCCGAGGAGCGCAACACCACCGTGACCGGCCGCGACATCAGCGCCCACCCGGAGCTGAAGCTGGCCGTCTGGGCGGCCCGCGAGCTCGACCCCGCGACCGCCGCCGCCACCACGATGTACACGAGCTGCCAGCCGTGCGGCATGTGCACGGGGGCGATCCAGCGCAGCGGGCTCGGGCGTGTCGTCTACGCCCTCTCGGAGCGGCAGCTCGGCGAGCTCAAGCCGGGCGGCGCCGGCTGGCCTGACGTGCCGTTGGAGGGCCCGGCGCTCCACGACGAGGCCCGCGTCCCGGTCGAGGGCTACTACCGGTCAGCTTCTCGGCCGTGAACGTCCGAGCCGGCGCGCGCCGCACGACGGGCCGCGCCTGCTCGCCGTGCGCCCGGCCCATCTCCAGGGGGCTGCCAGCGCACTCGATCACCGTCATCCCGGCCATGCCGTGATGCTAGGCGATCCCCGGGGAGACCTTGCCGATGAGCAGGGTCAGCTCGGCCAGCTCGGCGTCGGTCAGGTTCTGCAGCGGCGGCCGGACCGGGCCGGCGGGGCGGCCGACGGCGGCCAGGCCCGCCTTGACGATCGAGACGGCGTACCCCTTCGTCCGGTCCCGGATGTCCAGGTAGGGCACGATGAACTCGCGGATGCGGCGGTAGACCGCCGCGTGGTCCTGCGCCCGTACGTCGGCGTAGAAGCCGAGCGCGAACTCCGGCAGGAAGTTGAAGATCGCCGAGGAGTACGTGCTCACGCCGAGCTGCAGCAGCGGCAGCGCGAAGGTCTCGGCCGTGGGCAGGCCGCCGATGTAGGTCAGGCGCTCGCCGACGGCGGCGTAGACGCGGGTGAGGTTCTCGATGTCGCCGACGCCGTCCTTGAGGCCGACGAACGTCGGGTTGCGCGCGGCCAGCCGCTCCACGCTGCGGTCGGTGAGCACCGCGTTGGCCCGGCTGTAGACGATCACGCCGAGCCCGGTGGCGGCGCAGACCGCCGACACGTGCTCGACCAGCCCGTCCTGGCCGGCCTCCGTGAGGTAGGGCGGCATCAGCAGCAGCCCGTCGGCGCCCGCCGCCTCGGCGGCGCGCGCCTGGGCGACGGCGGTGGCGGTGCCGCCGGTGGCCGGCGCGATGACCGGCACCCGGCCGCCGACCTCGCCGACCGCCGCACGGACGACCCGGTCGATCTCCTCGCCGGTCAGCGAGAAGCCCTCGCCGGTGCCGCCCGCCGCGAACAGCCCGGCCACCGGGTGCTCGCTCAGCCAGGACACGTGCTCGCGGTAGCCCGCCTCGTCGAAGCGCAGGTCAGGGGTGAAGTGCGTGACGGGGAACGACAACAGGCCGCTCCTGAGCCGGGCGGCGAGCTCCTGCGGGGAGTAACGGGGCATGCTCATGGCGCCAGGGTAAGGACGAGCGACGATTCCCGTCCAAGTGCATTTCTGCATCCGGTGATACCTGTACGGCATCGCCTCTGGTCGGCCCGGGGCGGCGGCAGATGGCCGGTCAATGCCCTGTCGAAGGCACGCCCCCCGCGGAAGCATCGGCAGAGGAGCGCTCCGCACCATCTCGCATCCGTACGACGGCATGAAGCCGACCCTGGAGGTTCACGTGACAACGAGATCGAGGCGACGCGGCACGATGCGGCGGGGCATGATCAGCGCGGCGCTCGGCGTCCTGCTCGCCGGAACCGTCGCGGCCATCGGCGCGCCGCCCGCGGCGGCCGGCGGCAACGGCTGGATGTGGATCGGCTCGAACACCGATCCGGCCGGCACGCGACGGGTCAGCGTCCAGCAGAACACCGGGATCAGCGGGACCTACCACATCGACATCTGGTACTGGGCCACCGGCGCCCGCTACGGCGGCACGGGCGACTACTCCTACAACGGCGGCACCAGGGAGTTCCTGAAGGGCCGGGTGTCGGACGTCGCGGGCAAGCGGCTGTGCGCGCAGCTCTGGTACCACAAGCCCGGCGGCGGCTACGAGTCCCACGGCCTGCCCTGCCAGGACTACTAGGGGCGACACGTAGCGAAACCGGCAGGACTCCTTCCGTGCGCGAAGGAGCCCTGCCCACCGGCCGGCACGGAGTGCACTTGATCAGAATCCGACGCCGCCCGGGCGTGTCGACCTGGCGGTATCACGGAGAGTCGGGTTCTCGGTGAGATGCCGATCTTGACGTGGGAGCACTTCTAGGACGTCATGGGAACGTCTGTTCCGATCTTGGGAGGTCCTACATGCCCCATCCGCTGGTCCGCCGATTAACCGCCGCCGGCGGCGCCGCCGCCCTGATCGCGGGCCTGCTCACCGTGCCGGCCACCGTCGCCTCGGCCGCCGACACCACGAGAGACCTCGGGGTGAGCATCACCTCCTTCACCGCCGACCTCGCCGTCGGGGGTGGCCGGGTGTTCGTCTCCGCCGCGGACCGGGTCATGGTGGGCGACATGGACGGGAACGACACGGGCGACGTCGTCACCGGCCTGGCGGGCGTGGCACGGCTGGCCCTGAACGCGGACGCCACCCGCCTGTACGCCTCGCTCCCCGGCTCGAACGAGGTGGCCGAGATCGACACCGCGAGCAGCACCGTCATCCGGCGCCTCGACCTGTCCGCACATCCCTGCCCGTCCACGCTGGCCCTGTCCGGCGACCGGCTGTGGGTGGGACACGGCTGCGGCGGCGAGAAGGGCGGCGAGGACGGCGGCGTCGTCGGCCTGGACCTCACGGTGGCGGCACCGGAACCGGTGACGCTCGGGCGCGTGCACGCCCGGCCTCCCGCGCTCGCGGCCGCCCGCGACACGCTCGTGGTCGGCGAGACCGGCACGCACCAAGCCGACCTGCTGGTCTACGACGTCGGCGGCGGCAGCCCGGTCCTGCGCGGCGAGATCGACGGCCAGACGCAGTACCTCGACAGGCTGAACGAGCTCGCGCTCTCCCTCGACGGCTCCACCCTGATCTCGGCGGCCGACGCCCCCGGGTCCTTCACCAAGTACGACACCACGACCCTGGGGGCGACCGGAGCCTATGGGGACGAATGGGACGGGTATCCGGCCGGCGTGGCGATCTCCGCCGGAGGGCGCTTCGTGGCCGCGGGACGCCAGTGGGGCACCGACTTCACGCTCTATGACGGCGAGACCGGAGCGTCCGTGTACTCCGCCGACCAGCCGGACGCCGAGCTGGTCCCGGGCGGCGTCGCGTTCTCCGAGCCGGACGTCTTCGTGCTGCTGCGGAATCCGGCGGGCCGGCTGCTGCTGTGGCGGCTGCGCGGTATCACGCTGCCGGCCTCCGAGCTGACGCTGACGGCCCCGGCGCGCGCGTCGTTCGGCGCACCGGTCCCCCTCGAGGGGCGGCTCACATATGCCGGCGGCAGGCCGCTCACCAGGCAGTCGCTCGCCGTGACCCGCCGCCTGGCCGACGGGACGAGCGAGCCGCTCGACAGCGTGACGACAGGCAAGGACGGCACGTTCGCCTTCACGGACACGCCGCCGGACGTCGGCGCGGTGACCTACACCGTGCTCTGGGACGGAGACGGCAGAGCCCGCTGGAGCAGCACCTCCGCCACCACGACGGTCAGGCGCAACTCCACCCTCACCCTGGACGGGCCGGAGTCCGGCACCGTCGGCGAGCCCATGGAGCTGACCGGCGTGCTGACGGTGGGTGACGGGCCGCCCGGACCGGGCGCCACGATCATCCTGCAGCGCAACGTGTCGGACGACGACTCCGGGTCCGTCCCGCTCGAGTCGGTGAGCACGAACGCCGACGGCTCGTACAGCTTCACCGACACGCCCCAGATCGCCGGGACGTACACCTACCTGGCGAGGTGGACAGGGAACACCACGGCCGGAGCGGCCAAGGCCTTGAAGCTGGTCACGGTCACCCCGGGCACCGGGTGACCATCAGCACGCGCTAGGCGAGGAGGGTCGCGCGGGCCTCGGCGAGTGTCGCCTGGGCGTGCGGCAGGCCGGGCAGGCGGGCGGCCAGCACGTCCAGGGCGGCCAGCAGGGCGGGGGCGGGCATGCCGCGCGCCCCGAGCATCTGCGCCAGCCACCCGGCGAAGGAGGTGAACAGCCCAGGGTCGCCGACGTAGACGGCCGCCTTCAGGTAGCCGACGACCGAGGCGGCGTCCTCGGCAGTGTCGCCGCGCGGTTCCTCCTCGGGGGCGTGCCGGGCCAGCTCCTCCATGACGTCCCTGACCAGGACGGGCGCGCGGTCGTCGAGGACCACGTACTCGGGGTCGGCCTGGTAGGCGTCTCCGGGCGTGCCGCGCCGGGGGAGACCGCGGTCGAGCAGGTCGGCGGCCGCGCGGGCGTCCGGCGCCCAGGCGTCCGCGCCGAACCGGCGGGCGTAACGGCCGTCCGGGCCGAACGCGGGGCCGCCGGCGAGCACCGGCGTGCCCGCCGCCTGGCAGGCCGTGATCGACGCGTGCGCGGCCGGCAGGTGGATGGCGATCGAGCCGGACAGGGCGACCGCGCTAGGACCGGTCCGGTGCAGGTGCGGGACGAGGTGCGAGGTGGGGACGTGCGCGCCCAGGTAGTCGACCCGCCAGCCGCGCAGCCGCAGCACCTCCGACAGCAGCCGGACGGGGAACGTGTGCCACTCGCCCTCCACGCACGCCACGCAGATCCGCCCCTTGACCGGCGCGGGGCCGTGCTGCAGCGTCGCCGCGTGGTGGGCCGCGACGACGAGCACGCTCTCGTTGACCGCGGTCGCCGTGTGCTCCTGGGCGACCGTGATCAGGTTGTCCGCCCACGCCTGGCCGACCCGCGCCTGCACGGCGGCCACCACGTCCAGGATCAGGCTCTCGGCGGGTACGCCGCCGTCGAGCGCGGACACGGCGGCGTCGATCGCGGCGTACTCGTCGCCGGCGGTCGCCGCCTCCCACAGCTCTTCCTCGTACCGCTCGACGCCGTCGTTCACAGGGCCGTCGTTCACAGGGCCGCCGTTCACAGGGCCGCCGTTCACTGGACCGGGCCGTTCCGTGGCGGCGGCTCGCGCGGCACGCCGATGGCGACGATCGCGAGGTCGTCGCGCTCGCCGCCGCCCGCCCACTGCGAGGCGAGCATCTGCACCCGCTCGGCCAGGGCGTCGGCCGGCATGCCGGCGCAGCGCCGCAGCTCGGCCTCCAGCCGTTCGTCGCCGAACATCTCGCCCCCGAGCGGCCCGCCCCTCGCCTCGATGACGCCGTCGCTGTAGAGCAGGCAGGTGTCGCCGGGCTCCAGCAGCACCTCCTCGGTGACGCTGGTGACGTGCTCCAGCAGCCCGATCAGCGTCCCCCTGGTACGGGCCACCTGCACCCGCCCGTCGAGGCGGACGATCATCGGCGGCGGATGGCCCGCGCTGGTCAGCCGGAGCACGACCCGGCCGCCGCGGCGTTCGACCCCGGCCAGCACGAGCGTGACGTAGCGGGGGCCGACGGTGGCGAGCAGCACGTCGTTGAGGCGGTTCAGCACCCACTGATGGTCGTCGGCGAACGGCAGCAGGGCGCGCAGCGTGTTGCGGATCTTGCCGGTGAGCACCGCCGCCTCCAGCCCTTTGCCGGACACGTCGCCGAGCACCACCAGGGACCGGCGGCCGGCGCCCGCGACCGCGTGCACGTCGTAGAAGTCCCCGCCGACCAGCGCGCTGTCGCCCGCCGCCCGGTAGCGGCCGGCCACCTCCACGCCGTCCACGTGCGTCACGACGGGCGGCAGCAGGTCGGCCATCAGGGTCTCGGTGATCGCGGCCTGCTCGGCGTACAGGCGGGCGATCGAGATCGCGGTGCCCGCGCGGGCGGCGAACAGCGGGGCGAACAACTCCTCGAACGGGGTGAAACCGTGACTCTCCGAACGGCGCAGGAGGATCAGCGCGCCGGCCGGCAGCCCGTACCCGGGAAGCGCGAGCACCACGACCGAGCCGATCCCGGCGGGCGCGTCCCCCGTCACCCAGCCGGGCGCCTCGGCGGGGTCCAGCCAGCGGGGCGGCACCGGCGGGAAGCCCCGCAGCGCCTCGGCCAGGCCGGGCATGCTCCCCGCGTCGCGGGCCAGGTCCCGGTGTACGGCGCCGTCGCCCGCATCGCAGCAGGCGACCACGTGCCGATGTCCGTGGCGCGGCAGGACGACCCGGGCGGCCACGGCGAGGTGCCGTACCGCCAGCCGCGCGACGGACTCCAGGCAGCGGTCCAGGTTGAGCGTGGACAGCAGCTCGCTGGACGCCTTCACCACGGCCGCCAGCGAGTCCCGCTCGGCCCGCAGTGCCTCGTCGGCCCGGTGCCGTACGGTGACGTCCACGAGCCACCACTCGACGCGGCCCGCGCCGTCGTCGTGCACGGGATACGCCTCGAAGACCCGCTCGCCCACGGGCCCGAAGACCGGCTCATCGGGCTCCCCGCCGGCGTGCTCGCGGTGGGCACGCAGCAGCCACGCGGGAACGTCCCGCGCGCCGCCGGGCAGCGCGCGGGCGGCCGCGTTCGCCTCCTCGACGACGCCTGACGCGCCGACGACCAGCATCGGGTACGGCGTGTCCTCCCGTGCCATGCCGAACCTGCCCCGTCCGCGGTCACCTGCCTGGTTTTCACCCTAGTGACGGGACTTACATGGCTTTCCCGATGCTCGGCCGTCTTTGTGCCATTTTTGTGCCAGCCCGGCGGGGGCCGGGCCGGCGGTCAGAGCCCGTACGACTTGCCGATGATGTCGCGCTGGATCTCGCTCGTGCCCCCGTACACGGTGGACACGACCGTGGAGCGCAGCAGGCGTTCCATGCCGTACTCCGTGGCGTAGCCGTAGCCGCCCATCATCTGCATGCCGTCCAGGGCCAGCGCCTTGGCCAGCTCCGTCGCCTTCAGCTTGGCCATCGACGCCTCGCGCGGGAGCTGCCGCTCCGGGTCGGCCTCGATCCGCCGCGCCACGTCGTGCACCAGCAGCCGCGTGCACTCCAGCTCGGTGGCGTGGTCGGCGAGCCGGTGCCGCAGCGCCTGGAAGCTGCCGACCGGGCGGCCGAACTGCCGCCGCTCGCGCACGTACGCCACCGTGTCGTCGAACACCCGGCGCGCGGTGCCGAGCATCAGTCCGGCGAGGATCATGCGCTCCAGGTTGAGCCCGGACATGAGCTGCCGCCAGGCCGAGCCGACCTCGCCCACCACCGCGTTCTCCGGCAGCCGGCAGTCGGTGAAGTAGAGGTCGTTGACCTCGCGCCCGCCCATCGTCTCGATGCCGCGGATGGTCAGGCCCTCGACGCCGGCCGCGACGGAGAACATGGTGAGCCCGTCGTGCTTACCGCCCTCCGTGGACGTGCGGGCGACGAGCAGGATGTGCTCGGCGAGGTGCGCGTTGGAGCACCACGTCTTCTGGCCGTTGATCACCCAGCCGCCGTCGCGCCGCTCGGCCCGGCAGTTCAGCGCCGCGACGTCCGACCCCGCGCCGGGCTCCGACATCGACACCGCCAGCACCTCGCCGCGCAGGAAGTCGCCGAGCACCCGGTGCTTCTGCTCCTCGCTGCCGAACTTCTCGTAGGAGGCGGCGGTGATCGCGGACGTGGCGAACCCGCCGATCGGCACCTGCCAGTAGGCGGTGGTCTCCAGGAACAGCAGCAGGTCCACCATGCTCTGGCCGGCGCCGCCGTACTCCTGCGGGACCGCGACGCCCAGCCAGCCGAGCTCGCCCATCTTCCGGTAGATGCCGTCGTGGTGCGGCTCGGCGCCCCCGTTCGTCAGCTTGAGCCACTGCTCGCGGGTGCCGGCCTCGCGGCGGCAGAAGTCCTCGATGGCGGCCACGAAGTCGCGCCGCTCGTCGGTCAAGGTCACGCCCCAGATCCTCCCCTGTAGAGCTCTTCGATCACCTCGGCGTAGCGCTGCTCGATGACCCGCCGCCGCAGCTTCAGCGACGGGGTGAGCTCCCCGCTCGCCGGGCTCCACGCGTGGTCGAGCACGCGGTACGCCTTCACCTGCTCGGGCCGCGACAGCGCCGCGTTCGCCCGTTCGACGCCCTCGGCCAGCTCCGCCAGAACCTGCGGGTCGGCGGCGAGCTCCTTCAGCTCGACCCCGGCGATGCCCCGCGCCTTGGCCCAGGCGGGCGCTGCCTCCTCGTCCAGCATGATCAGCGCCGTCAGGTAAGGCCGCCGGTCGCCGACCACGACGGCGTACCCGATCAGCGGGTGCGCGCGCAGCAGCGACTCGACGGCGCTCGGCGCGATGTTCTTGCCGTGCGAAGTGATGATCATCTCCTTCTTGCGGTCGATGATCCGCAGCAGCCCGTTGTCGTCGTGGGCGCCGATGTCGCCGGTCGCGAGCCAGCCGTCGGCGTCCACCGCGGGCTTCACCTGCCCGTCGGGCTGGAGGTAGCCGAGGAACACCAGCGGCCCGCGGACCAGGATCTCGCCGTCGTCGGCGAGCTTGATCTCCATGCCCGGCATCGGGCGGCCGACCGTGCCGGCCCGGTAGTCGTCGCGGAACGTGCTGGTGGCCGAGCCGGTGGTCTCGCTGAGCCCCCAGACCTCCATGACCGTCATGCCGAGGCTGCCGAAGAACTCCAGCACCTCGGCGGGGATGGGCGCCGCGCCGCTGCCCAGCCGGACCGCCTCGGCGAGCCCGATGCGCTCGCGCAGCGGCCGGAGCACCTCCTGGTCCGCGCGCTCCAGCTCTGCGGCCAGCTCGGCGTCCGGTTCGTCGCCGGTGGCGCGGATCCGGTACGCCTCGGCGGCCAGCTCGCGCGCCCGGCGGAGCGCGTCGCTGTCCAGGGCGGTGAGCATCTGCTGCAACCCGGCGGCGAACTTCTCCCACACGCGCGGCACGCCGAAGAACGCCTGCGGCCGGACCGCGACCAGCGTGGGCAGCAGCTTCGTGGAGTCGGCGCAGATCGTCACGTGGCCCGCGGTGTAGATCGGCAGGTAGATGCCAAGGACTCGCTCGGCGATGTGCGCGAGCGGCAGGTAAGCGACCGTCCGCGGGTTCGCGGGCGTGGGCTGGACCAGCTCCTGGAGCGCGCACTGGTAGAGCACGTTGAGGTGCGAGAGCACCACGCCCTTCGGGTCGCCGGTCGTCCCCGAGGTGTAGATCATCGTCACCGGGTCGTCCTGCGCGGCGTTCGCGGGCGGCGGCGCGTCGCCCGTGGCGGCCACCAGGTCGGCGAAGCGCGTGTGGCCGGAGTCGCCGACGTCCTCGACGACCACGACGCCCTTCAGCCCCGGCATCGCGGCCAGCGCGGGCGCCCACCGCTCCAGCTCGGCCGGGCCCTCCAGCACCACCACGGTGGCCGCGCTGTGCAGCGCGACCTGGCGGATCTGCTCCGGGCTCAACGTCGCGTACGTGGTGCAGGGGATCGCGCCCAGCTCGACCGCGGCGAGGTCGGCGATCCAGTGCTCAGGACGGCTCGACATGCCGATGAGCAGCCGCTCGCCGTGCCGCAGGCCCAGCGCGTGGAGCCCGCTCGCCACGGACAGCACCCGCTCGCGCAGCTCGCCCCAGGTCAGCGTGTTCCCGTCGGTCCCGGTCAGGGCGGGCAGGTCGCCGTGCTCCTCGGCGTTGCGCCGCAGCAGCTCAGGAACCGTGTGCGTACCCAGCGCGGCGCGCACGTCCGCCTCTGTGATCATCCTTTTTCTCCCTCCGCAGACCCCGAGCGCCTCCATCGAAGCCCGAACATCGTTCTGGTGTCAATACATCCGAATCACGACTTACTTACGTCCACGTTGGAGCAGGTAGAAAGCGTACGTTCGGAAGAGGGAGGGGTGATTTCCGGCTCACCACGCGATCGCTACACTCGGGTCATGCCGACAAGTCAGCGCGCCCGGCCCAAGGACCGCAGGGAGGCGATCGCCCTCGTCGCCGCCGAGCTGTTCTGCGCCCGCGGCTACCACAACGTCGGCATCGAGGACATCGCCCAGGAGGTCGGCATCACCGGCCCGGCCATCTACCGGCATTTCCCGAACAAACAGGCCGTGCTCGCCGCGGCCGTCGAGGAGCTGGTCACCCGCTTCGCCGGGTGCGTGGCCGCCGGCGCCGACGCCCCGACCCCCGGCGAGCGCCTGGACGCCGCGCTGCGGGCGCTGGTCCGCTACACCCTCGACCGGCGCGGCGTGGCGCGGCTCTACCAGTGGGAGGCCCGCCATCTCGACCCCGGGCTCCAGGCGGGGCCGGCCGCGTCGTTCGGCCGTTCGGTGCGCGCCCTGCGGGAGCTGCTGCTGGGGGTGCGGCCCGAGCTGGGGAGGCGCGACGCCGCGCTGCTCACCTCGGCCGCGCTGAGCGTGATCGCGAGCCCGGCCACCCATCGGGCGAGCCTGCCCAGGGCGAAGGCCGAGCAGACCGTTCTCGGCTGCGTCGCCACGGTCCTCGCCGCCGACCTCCCCGCCCCGGAAAACCCGCCCGCGCAGGGAGAGTCGCCCGGCGACGCGGGGCGGTTCGCGTTGCTGCCCCGCCGTGAGCGGCTGCTCGCCGAGGCCGTCAGGCTCTTCGACGAGCGCGGCTACCACCAGGTCAGCATCGCCGACATCGGCCAGGCCGCCGGCATCAACGCCTCCAGCGTCTACACGCACTTCACCGGCAAGGCCGAGCTGCTCGCCGCCGCCTACTACCGCGCCACCAGCCGTCTGGAGCACCTCACGGCCGCCGCGCTGGCCGGCGCGGGCACGCCTGCCGAGGCCCTGTCCCGGCTGATCGACACCTATGTCGCCTACACCTTCGACCAGGCCGACCTCACCGCCGTCTACCTCACCGAGGGCGAGAACCTGCCCCCGGCCGACCTGCGGCGGCTGCGCGCCGCCCAGCGGCGGCACGTCGACACCTGGACCGGCCTGCTCGCCGAGCTGCGGCCGGGGGAGGAGCCGGCCCGCGTCCGTTTCCGCGCGCACGCGGCGCTCAACATCGTGGCCGACCTCGCCCGCTCGGCCGGCCCGTCGGCGTCGGAGTCACGCACCGCCGCGCTGCTCAGGCAGCTGCTCGTCACGGACCGGGACGCCGCACCCGCCGCGGACGACGGGCGCTGAGGGGACACTGGGGGGACCCTGGAGACGCGAACGGCGCCCGCCGCGTACGCGGGGGCGCCGTTCATGAGGCTTCGTCTCAGGAGGCGTAGGCCGGGTAGCCGTAGCCGACGACCTGCGAGGTCGGACGGGTCCGCTGCTCGACCTTGCCGTTGCCGGTGTTGCCCTCGATGGTGGTCAGGGTGCCGTCGCCGTTGTCCTTGACGACGAAGCCGACGTGGTCGATGGCGGTCAAGCTCTTGCTGCCGTTCCAGTCGAAGAAGACGACGGCGCCGGGCTTGGCCTCGGTGCCCCAGCGGTGGTTGGCCTCGAACCACTTGGCGTGGGCCACGGTGTAGGCGTCCCAGCCGATCTGCGAGCGGGCGCCGGTGTGCTCGCCGACCCAGGACACGAACATCGAGCACCAGGGGGCGTTCTTGTAGGAGGTGATGTTGCCGCCGTCGCGGGCGGCGGTCTCCGCGCCGCGCTGCGAGGTGACGTACCAGTCCTGGAACTTCGTGCCGCCACCGTCGGCGTTCTCGGTGGTGCCGATCTGCGCCCTGGCCGCGGCCAGGACCTGGTCGGCGGTCACCTGGACGGCCTGCGAGCGCTCGCCGGCCTCGCCGTTGGCCCCGGTCTGGGCGACCTGGGCGGCGTGGGCGGGCGGACGGACGTCGGTGTCGGCGTGGGCGGCGGTGCCACCGGCGGCGATGCCACCGGCGACGGCTCCTGCGGCGAGGGCGGCGCCGAGCGTGGCGCGGAGGGCGGTGCGGGCATGCGTAAGACGGTGCTCGAACATGAAGAAATACGCTCCTGGGCGGTGTGTCGTGCAATGGTCGTCGGCAGCGTCCGAAGCGGCGGCTGCCAGGGGGGCGATCGCACGGCTCCTCGCAGAGGGCCAGTAAGAGAAAAAGATTGCGATGCCCGGTACGCGGAGTTATGTCATCTCGCGTCCGATGTGTACAACTAAGCCCCTACCTGGGTAATTCCCCGGCAACGAGATCGCCGCCAGTCTTTACCTGCGATGACGTTTGTCATGTCCGCGTGGCTGACGTGCCGCACTACCTCCACGGCACCCCGCCCCCGCACGCTGGAGCCATGCGAAACGCCCTGGAACTGGACGACGTACGCAAACGCTACGGACCTGTCACCGCCCTGGACGGGGTGGACCTCACCGTCGCCGAAGGGGAGACGGTGGCGCTGCTCGGACCCAATGGGGCGGGCAAGAGCACCCTGCTCGCCGTGGCGCTCGGCCTGCTGCCGGCCACCTCGGGCCGGGCCACGCTGCTCGGCCGCCCGCCCGCCGACGCCCTGCGCGCCGGCCGCGTCGGCGTGCTGCCGCAGGAGGCGGGGCTGCTCGACGACGTACGGGTGCGCGAGCTGGTCGCCACCGTCGCCGCCATGTACGACCGCCCGCCACCCCTCGCCGCCACCCTGCGCGCCGCGGGCGTCGAGGACCTCGCCCAGCGGCTCGTGGGCCGGCTGTCCGGCGGGCAGCGGCAGCGGGTCAGGTTCGCCCTCGCCCTGGCCGGCGGCCCCGGGATGCTGGTGCTCGACGAGCCCACCGCCGGCCTGGACGTGGACGGCCGCCGCGCCCTCTGGCACGAGGTGAAACGCCGGGCAGGCACCACCGTCTTCGCCACCCACTACCTGGCCGAGGCCGACGCCTACGCCGACCGCGTCGTGCTGCTGGCCCGCGGCCGGGTCGTCGCCGACGGCCCGGTGGACGCGATCAAGGCCCTGGTCGGCGGGGGAGAGGTGCGCTTCGACCGGGCGGACGTCCCCGAAGGCGCCGACCTGGCCCGGCTGCGCGCGCTGCCGGGCGTGCGCGGCGTCCACGTCGAGGGCGGCGTCTCCGGGGGCGGCGCCGTGGCCCTGCGCACCGTCGACTCCGACGCGACGCTGCGGGCGCTGTTCGCCGCCTTCGACGACGTCAGGGGCGTGCGCGTCGAGGGCGTGGACCTGGAGAGCGCCTTCGTCAGCCTGACGGCCGGTACGGAGCAGACGGAAGGACCGCGGCGATGAGCGCGTACGTACGGCTGGAGCTGGCGCGGGCCCTCCGCAACCCGGTCGGGATGACCATGCTGACCGTCTTCCCGCTCCTGCTCTTCCTGCTCTGGGCCAAGGTGCTGACCGTGGCGCCGCCCGCCCAGGCGATGGTGTCCATGGCCACCTACGGGGCGATGGGCGGCGCGATGTTCGTCGGCGGCGCCATCGCGATGGAGCGGGCCGGCGGCTGGCTGCGGCAGCTCGCCGTCACCCCGCTGCCCGCCCACGGCTACGTGACCGCCAAGCTGCTCGGCGCCGCCGCCGGGGTGCTGCCCAGCATCCTCGTCGTGCTGGCGGCGGGCGCGCTGCTGGGCGGGGTGCGGCTGCCCGCGGGCACGTGGGCGGCGCTGGTGCCGCTCATCTGGGCGGGCGTGCTGCCGTTCGCCGCGCTCGGCGTGGCCTTCGGCTACACCTTCAGAGGCCAGCTCGCCAGCCTGGCCATGATGATCGTCTACTTCGGGCTGTCCGTGCTCGGCGGGCTGTGGGTGCCGGTGACCAGCATGCCGGCCGGCATGCGGGCGCTGGCCGAGTACAGCCCCACCTACCAGGTCGGCTCGCTCGGCTGGCGGGCGCTGGAGGGCGAGCCGCCGACGGGGCTCTCGCTCGCCGTGCTCGCCGGGTGGACGCTGGTCTTCGTCGCGCTGGCCCTCTGGCGTTACCGTCGGGCGTTGTGAATGCGGACGACGTGAGCGTGGAGGATTTCGACTTCAGCCGCGGGCGTACGGCGGCCAGGGCAGGGTCGGCCGCCTGGCTGGCCCTGCTGGCCTGGCCGCTGGGGACGTTCGCGTGGACGTCCGCCGGGTCCCGGCCGGAGCCGTGGCGGGTGCTGTGGGTGGCGGCGGTGGCCGCGGTCTTCGTGGTGTGCTGGCTCCGTACGACGTGGGCGGTGTTCGGGCCGGGCCGGCCGGCGCCGTGGTGGCCGGCCGGGGTGGTCGTCGCGGCGCTGGCGGGCATGCCGGTCCTGGGGCCGCCGTGGGCGTACGTGAGCTTCGTCTTCGTGGTGAGCGCGCTGGCCCCCGTGGTGCGCGGCGTGGCGTTCGCGGCGGCGCTGGTGGCGACGGCGGCGGTCACGGCCGGGGTGCTGGCGGCGTACGGGCTGCCGGTGGGGCAGATCTGGTGGGTGCCGCTGGTGATCTTCGCCGAGGCGGGTGCGGTGTCGGCGCTGCTGGGCATGGGCGAGCTGCTGGCCAGGCTCGCCGCCGCCCGCGCCGAGGTGGCGCAGCTCGCCGTGGACAACGAGCGGCTGCGCTTCGCCCGCGACCTGCACGACACCCTCGGCCACACGCTCACCTCGATCACGATCAGCAGCCAGCTCGCCGCCCGGCTGGCCCGCGCCGACCCCGAGGGGGCCGCGAGCCGGATGGCCGACGTGGAGCGCGCCGCCCGCCGGGCGCTCGACGAGGTGCGTCACGCCGTCGCCGGCTACCGCGCCCCCGCACTGTCCGACGAGCTGCGGCGGGCGAGCGGCGGCCTCGCGCTGGCCGGGATCCATCTGGAGGTCTCGCCCGCCGGCGGCCCCATCCCGGCCGCCGCCGAGACGCTGCTCGCCTGGACCGTACGCGAGGCCGCCACGAACGTCGTCCGCCACAGCCGCGCCCGCCGCTGCCGGATCGCCCTCGCCGTGGACGGCGGCGCCGCCACCGTCGAGGTACGCGACGACGGCACCGGCCCGCCCCCCGGCACCGCCCCGGGGAACGGCCTGACCGGGCTGGCCGAACGCCTCGCCGCGGCCGGCGGGCGCCTGGAGACGGGCCCGACCCCGGACGGCGCCGGCTACCTGCTGCGCGCCCGCGTACCGGTGGAGCCGTCGTGATCCGCGTCCTCGTCGCCGACGACCAGGAGCTCGTCAGGGGCGGCCTCGCCGCGCTGCTGTCGCTGGAGGACGACATCGAGGTGGTGGCCGAGGTCGGGCGCGGCGACCAGGTCGAGGCCGCGGTGGCCGAGCACCGGCCCGACGTGATCCTGCTCGACATCGAGATGCCCGGCATGTCCGGCCTGACGGTAGCCGAACGCCTGCGCGGGCAGCGCGTGGTCATCGTCACGACGTTCGGCCGGCCCGGCTATCTCGGCCGGGCGCTGGCGGCCGGCGTGGCCGGGTTCGTGGTCAAGGACGCGCCGGTGGCCGAGCTGACCGCGGCGGTGCGCCGGGTCATGGCCGGGGAGACGGTGATCGACCCGAAGCTGGCGGTCTCCGCCCTGACCGTCGGGCCGAGCCCGCTCACCCAGCGCGAGGCCGAGGTGCTGCGGACCGCGTCCGGCGGCGCGACCGTCGCCGACATCGCCCGCCACCTGTTCCTGACCGAGGGCACCGTGCGCAACTACCTGTCCTCCGCGATCGGCAAGACCGGCGCCCGCAACCGGGCCGAGGCCGTACGGGTCGCCGAGTCACGCGGCTGGCTCTGACCGGGGGCCGCCGGAGGAGGGCCTGTTAGGCTCGCCCGCATGCGTGGGGTGAAGATCCGCTGCGGCGGGCCTGACGACGTGCCGGACGTGCTCGCCTTCTGGCTGCTGGCCGCCGAGGGCACCGACCGGCCCGACTCGCCGGACAAGGTGATCGCGCTCGTCGAACGCGACCCCGAGGCCCTGCTCATCGCCGAGCGGCCGGACGGCGGCGAACTCGTGGGGACGCTGATCGCCGGCTGGGACGGCTGGCGCGCCCACCTCTACCGGCTGGCCGTCCACCCCGGTCACCGCCGCCAGGGCATCGCCACGGCGCTGCTCGCCGCGGCCGAGGCGCGCTTCGCCGCGTTCGGCGCGTTCCGGGCCGACGCCATGGTGCTCGAGGACAACGTCCTCGCCCATCCGGCCTGGTCCGCGGCCGGCTACGCACCGCAGCCCGAGTGGTCCCGCTGGGTCAAGCCGCTGGCGTGAGGCCGGTCTCAGGGGGCGTCGGGCCAGCCGAGCGGATAGCGGGGCCCCGGCGGGCTCTCGCCGCCGGCCTCGGTGAAGGCGTTCATGGCGGAGATGAGCGCACGGGACTGCTCGGGGGTCATGCGGGAGACGATGGCCGCGATCTCCTCGCGGCGGCGCGCCGTCACCTCCTCGACGAGCTGACGGCCGCCGGCGGTGAGTCGCATGAGGCTTTCGCGGCGGTTGTGCGGGTTGACCTCTCGGGTGACGAGACCGGCGGCGGCGAGGCGGTCGGCCATCCGCATGGCGGTGGAGCTGTTGACGGCGAGCAGCTCGGCCATGGTGACGAGCTTGGTCTCGCCGTGCATCGACAGCACCACCAGCATGCGGAACTGGGGGAGGGTGACCCGGTCCTGGGCCGCGGCCAGGGAGCGGGCCGCGACGGCCACCAGCAGCCGCGAGCCGGTGAGCACGGCCGAGATGACGGCGTCGAGGTCGTCGGCGTCGGCCCCGCCGCCCGCGAAGGGCTGTTTCATGGGCACAGTTGTACACGTTGGTGAGGTCAGGAGGGCGGGGTGGGGAAGCTCTCGGGGGTGGTCAGGCCGGTGCTCTCCAGGAGGCGCTGGTGGTTGAGCACGGCCGCGTTGGCCTGCTCGGAGAAGCGGCGGATCAGGGTGTTCTGGGTGGTGCCGCGCACGGTGCCGATCACCCCGAAGATCTGGCCGTGCGCCAGGCGCAGCCACTTGACGTACGTGGCGTCGTAGGCCGGGCCTGACCGGCCGGAGATGTCGGTCATCCACGCCTGCTGCTGGTCGGTGGGCTTGACCGGCAGGGTGATCCGCAGCTTGCCGGCCACGTCGCGGACCTGGCGGTCGAGGGTGTGGTGCTGGTCGGCGATCTCCCGGCTGATCTGGCGGACGCGGGCGGCGTCGGCGCGCTGGATCGCGTCCTGCGCCATGGGCATCTCCCACAGGCTGGCCAGGCGTACCTTGCGGACGAGGTCGCGGTCGAGCTCCGACAGCGGCCCCCACTTGGTCTGTACGGTGCCGGCCTCGTCCTCTCGCTGGGCGGGAGTGCCGGTGGGCTGGGCGGCCACGGTGGCGTCGAACGCGGCGGTGTCGGGGAGGGGCGTGGGGGTGTAGCCGGCGCAGGCGGTGAGCAGGCAGAGGGCGGCGAGGCCCCCGGCGGTGGACAAGCTGCGGTGAGCCATGACAGTCATCCCGTTCCGGATCCGGGTGGCGCGGCGTCGGGTCGGAAGGCGCCGCTCGTCATGGGATACGCGCGACGGGCACGGGTCTGTTCATGGCAGTGTGCAACGGTTGCGCAGTGCAAGAGGGCCCCCGGCGTCCGACCGGCGACCGGGGCCCCGATAACGTCCGCACCATGATGCGCGCGTGGACGATGGCCGGGCTGATGGCGCTGCTCGGCCTGGCGTCGGCGATCACCAGGTTCACCTCGGGGGAGACCGTCGCCGCGGCCGTGCTCCTCGTGCTGTTCGGTGCGGCCGCCTGGTGGCTGTCGCCGCTGGCGTTCCCCCGGCCGGTCGGCGCGGCCCGCGCCCGCGAGCTGAGCGCCGCCGACGGCCGCGCGATCGTCTACTGGCGGGCGGGCTGCCGCTACTGTCTTCGGCTGCGCCTCCGGCTGGGGCGCGACGCCCGCCGGGCGTACTGGGTGGACATCTGGCGCGATCCGGAGGGCGCGGCGGCGGTGCGCGCCGTCAACGGCGGCTCGGAGACGGTCCCGACGGTGGTGCTGGACGGCGAGGCGTACGTCAACCCCCGACCCGGCCTGGGTGCGCGAGCGCCTGCGGTGACTTCCTTCAGGCGGGCGTCGTTGGCGACGATCGGGTTGCGTACGCTGCCGAGCCGCTCGACCTCGACCTCCACCTCGTCGCCAGGACGCAGGAGCCACGGCGGCGTACGGGCGTAGCCGACCCCGGAGGGGGTGCCGGTGGCGAGCAGGTCGCCGGGCCGCAGCGTGAACGTACGGGAGATGAGGGCGAGCGTGTCGCCGACGGTGTAGACCATCTCGTCGGTGGAGCCGTCCTGGACGACCTCGCCGTTGACCCTGGTCCGCACCCGCAGCCCGTCACGCAGGTCGCCGACCTCGGCGGCGGGCACCAGCGGGCCGAGCGGGCCGGAGTTGTCGCCGTTCTTGCCGAGGATCCACTGGCTGGTCAGCTTCTGCGCGCGGCGTGAGGTGATGTCGTTGAAGGCCGAGTAGCCGGCCACGGCGGCCAGCGCCTCGTCGGGGCCGGCGTCGGCCAGCGGCGCCCCCACGTACGCCACGACCTCGCCCTCCCAGTCCAGGCCGTCCTCGCCCGACGGCACCGGCACCGGGACGCCGCCGACGGTCAGCGACCGCGTCCAGCGGGCGAACAGCGTCGGGTGCGGCGGCACGCCCTCGCCCGCGTACGAGCCCTCGGCCACGTGCCTGAGGTAGTTGAGCCCGACGCAGATCACCCGCGCCTCCGGCAGCACCGGCGGCACGAAGGCGACCGCCGAGGCCGGGACGGTCTCGCCGGCCGGCTCCCGCGACAGCCAGGCGGACGCGCCGGCCCAGAACTCCCGCAGCCCGGCCAGCACGGTGACCTCCGTGCCGTCCGGAGACAGCGCCGCCACCTCGACCGGGCCGCCGTCCCTGCGGATGCCCACGATCCTCATCGGCCAACTCCTCGCGCCTGCCGCGCAACCCTTCTAAAGGTTCGCAGGTTTGTGCTTGGATGGCGACTATGCCGCACACCTCCTCCGCCGGACAACCCCTGGCCGGCGTCGGGCAGGGCGCGCGCACCCGCGCCGAGCGGCTGGCCGCCGCGCTCGACGAGCGCATCCGCGGGCTCGCGCCCGGCGAGCCGGTCGGGACGCTGGAGTCGCTGCGCGCCGAGACCGGCCTCGCCTACGCGACGGTCAGCGAGGCCGTCCGGCTGCTGCGCGACCGGGGCGTGCTGGAGATCCGCCCGGGGCGCGGCGGCGGGCTGTTCGCCGCCGACCGGGGGCCGGTGGTGCGGCTGCGGCACACGCTGCTGAGCGTCGCCGACGAGCCCGGCACGGTCGCCGACGCCATCGAGCTGCGCGAGCACCTCGAAGAGCTCATCGACCTCGGCGCCGCCCGGCACCGCACCGGCCGGGACGTCGCCGACCTGCGCCGCCTGCTGCGCCGGCTGCGCGCCGCGCCCGGCTGGGACGGCTTCATGCGCGCCAACTGGGCGCTGCACGAGCGGATCGCCGCCATCAGCCCGAACGCGATGGCACGGGCCGTCTACGTCGGCACCCTCGGCCATCTGGGCACCACGTCCGCCCACCTCGCCGACGACCGGCCCGCCACCGACCGGCCCGTCACTGACCGGCCCGGTGACGACCGGAGGGAGGCGTACCGGGCCGCCCGCTACCAGGTCCACGCCGATCTGGTCGAGGCCATCGCCGACGGCGACGAGGCCGCGGTCCGCGCCGCCGTCGCCGCACACCGCACCCCCGCCCCCTGACCCCCCGATCGCCGGAGGAGCCCGTCATGCCCGGTGGTTACCGACGGCACCTGTTCCCGCACGACCACCCGCGCCTGGCCGGGATCCGCGGCCTCGACCCGTACGCCTACGGCGAGCTGGCCAGGACACCGGGCACGTTCACCGGCGGCCTGGTGGCGAACTGGACCCCGCTCTACAAGAACGAGTTCCGCGGCGTCACCGAGGACGGCGTCCTCCGCGAGGGCCTTTTCCCGCTGACACCGGCCGAGCCGGGCGAGGAGGCGCCCGTCGCGGCCATGACGGCCGCCGCCCGCGACCTGCTCGCCGCACTCGACGACGAGAGCCGCGCCCGCGTCACCCATCCGGTGGACGCCGTGGAGTGGCAGACCTGGGCCAACCCGGAGTTCCTGCAGTTCGACACCGGCCTGCGCCTGGAGCGCCAGCCCGAGCCGGTCCGTGAGAAGGCCCTGGCGCTGGTGCGGGCCTCGCTCTCGCCCGAGGGGTACGAGCTGGCCCGCGCGATGATGCGCATCAACGGCTTCCTCGGCGAGGTCGTCGGCCTGGAGACCGTGCTCAACGAGTTCAGCTACAACCTCGCCCTCTATGGCACCCCCGACCTGCGCGCCCCTTGGGGCTGGCAGCTCTACGGTCACCACTGCGCGATCAACTGCCTGGTCGTCGAGGGCCGCATGGCGCTGTCGCCGGTGTTCCTCGGCGCCGAGCCCGACGAGATCGACGCGGGCCCGCACGCCGGGCTGCGCGACGTGTTCGCCGACCGGGTGGAGCTTGGGCTCCGGCTGATGGCCGCGCTGCCCGCCGAGCAGCGCCGGCAGGCGGTCGTCTACGAGCGGATGGTCGATCCGGCCATGCCGGAGGGCCGGGTGGACCCCGGCGACGAACGCCACCTGGCCGGGGCGTTCCAGGACAACCGGGTGATCCCGGTCGAGGGCCTCCGGGTCGCCCACATGCCCGCCGAGGCCAGGCAGCACGCGCTGGCCATCGCGGCCACGTTCGCCGGGCTGCTGCCCGAAGGGCCGCGCGCCGCCCGGCTCAGGGAGGTCGCCGCCCACCTGGAGGAGACCTGGTTCTGCTGGATCGGCGGGCACCGGCCCGGCGACGTCTTCTACTACCGGCTCCAGTCGCCCGTCCTCATCGCCGAGCTCGACCACCACTGCGGCGTCTTCCTCGACTACGACACCCCCAAGCCGTTCCACGTCCACACCGTGCTGCGCACCCCGCACGGCAACGACTACGGCCGCGCCTGGGTGCGGCAGTGGCAGGCTGGGCGGGGTCAGTAGCCGGACGGGCGGACCAGGCCCGTCTCGTACGCGAACACCGCCGCCTGCGTCCGGTCGCGCAGCCCGAGCTTGACCAGGATCCGGCTCACGTGCGTCTTGACCGTCTGCTCGGCGACCACCAGGCCGGCCGCGATCTCCGTTGAGGTGATCGTTATCGCGGCAGTGAGCCGGCGAGCCATCACGCACAAAGCCCCGACAGGCCCTTGCTGCCTTAGGGCAGCGGCGCCGGCGAACGGCGTCCGTATGTGGGGCCTGTGGAGTTCGTCACCGGCATCACGCTCAAGTCCTTGAAGGACTATGACGTGCGGGAACTGCGGTGAACGGGGTCCTGTGCGACCTGTGCGGCGCACCCGTCGCCGATCTCGCCCACGTCTGTGCCCGGTGCGGGGATCGGCTCCGACTCGACCTTGAGGCGGTGCCACTCCTTGTGGAGGAGCTGGAGGTGACGCTCACCGGCCGGGCGCGGATGACGAGCGGGGCTGTGCGGCGGTCCAGTGAGAGGCGGCTGCCGTTCCACATCGCCGCCTCGGAGAAGGGGGGCCACCTGCGGCAGGTGCTGGTCTCGTGGGCGCGTCTGGTGGCCGACGAGCGCGGCGTCCAGCTTCCCGCGGACGACCTCGTCCCCATCTCCACCTGGCTCCTGAGACAGGCTGAATGGCTCCGTCATCACCCTGCTGGGGGAGAGGCAGTACAGGAGGTCGGCGACGCGGTCCAAGGCGTCCGGATGGTCATCGACCGGCCTCCGGACCAGCTGTACGCGGGGCCGTGCGAGGTCTGCCAGATGCCCCTGTACGCCCGGCCAGGGGACGCGGAGGTGACCTGTCGGCACTGCCTGGCCGAGGACGGAGAGCGGCTCGTCTACGACATCTCAGCGCGTCGGAAGTGGATGCTCGCACAGATTGAGAACCTGCTCGGCAGTTCCTCGTACGTGGCTATGCCAGCGACCGGCGTGGGCGTGAAGGTGAGCAGCTCGGCGGTACGCATGTGGGTGAAGCGGGGAAAGCTGGCCCCCCGTGAATACGCACCCCCGCTGAAGCCGGACGGACCGCCTCGGCCGCTCTATCGAGTGGGGGATGTGGTGAGCGTGGCGATGGGCGCTGTTGTGGCTGCTTGATACCGAAGATCGGTGTGACGTACTGTGCGAGTAGCCTAACGATCATTGTCAGAAGAGCCTGGTTCCGGACCGGGCTCTTCGTCTTGTTTGGGCTTGGCCCTCCCGCCGAAGATGGGGGGGCGATTCTCCCACTCTGCAGCGAAACGCCGCTCGCGCTCCTTCTCCTGTAGTTCTTGCATCTCTTCGTGGATTGCGATCTGGTCGCGGATCGTGGAAAGAGCGTCCTGGGATACCTCTGACAGTTCTCCTGGAGGCTCTCCGCGACTGATCCGCCCTAGGAGAACTCGGGCGTCATGAGCCACACGGTCACGAGTGTTCGATTCTGGTCGGCCGATCTCCCTCCACCAGAAGTCCGCGAAGTGCAACACGATGTGGATCTCGTCGAGCCGCTTCCGAATGGTCGCATCGGAGAACTCGTCGATGGCCAGTTGGAACTGAAAGAGTAGGGCGCTCCGCTCCTCCTCCCACGCCTTGTCGTCCTCCTTCGGAGGCCAGTCTTCTGGCTTCGGACGCGGGCGGCGACCCAGGGCTGCCCGAAAGTCTCGTAACTCGACTGACTGACTGGGTTTGGGTCTCAGCTCGATCAACTTCACGATGGCCGCTCGGGCGCTCAGCAGGGCGGCCCGCTCGCGCTCCTGATCGCGCTCCTCGCGAGCAAGCCGGACCTGGTGGCGTTGTGACCACCAGGTGGTGACGAGGGAGATACCACCGCCTAGGAGAGTGCCAAGGAGCGCGGGGACGACCTGAGCCCAGTTCACCCCCCGACTATCGCGTGGAGAAGCTGTTGTTGCCAGTGGAGTTGGAGAAGTCGAGGACCTGATCAGCGCTGTATGCCTACGCTCCCGCCATGACCGACATCAGCTACTTGGAGGCGTGGGACATGTGGTTCCACAACGTCCAGGTGAACCAGCACACCCTGTACGGGTGGTCCATCCTGGCTCTTGGGCGGGCAGGAAAGGTGATCGCGTTCCTATCGGGCATGACGATCATCATGGACATAATCGGGCCGGAGCGTATACGCGAGTTCGGCAGCAGGTATACGAGCTTTGATCCGATCAGGTCGCGCCGGTTGAATGCTGTTTATGCTGCAACAGCTCTGTGCATGCTAGCGGGAACTGCTGCCACCTTGCTTGTCATATGGTTTCCCTCGTGGCGGGACGTACTGGTGCGCATATATGCCGGGGGTACAGTCTTTGGGGCGCTTGCATTGCTGCTTGGGGCGCCATGGCTCATGAAGTGGGCTGTTGAGACGTCTGCAAAGGCACTGAGGAACCCGAAGGTAGAACGGCTGATTCGCTGGATTGCGATGGTCGGCTTGATCCTCGGTTTCCATTTCGACCTGCTTGCCTCATAGGCAGCCGAAGTTGACATAGGGGGGCTTGACCATGGGCGATCGTCGTCCCCCGGATCAGGTTGAAGACTCCCGTAACCGCCGTGCCGAGGTGATGAGACTGCGTCGTACCGGTATGACTTACGAGGCGATCGGCAAGCAGCTGGGCATCACGAAGCAGGCCGTACACAGGCTGTACAAGGCGACCCTGGCCGAGATCCCCGTTGAGGCGGTGGAGACATACCGGGCCGAGCAGATGGAGCGCCTGGACGCCCTGTTGGTGAAGGCCAACGAAGTTCTGGAGCGCCACCACATCACGGTCTCCAACGGCCGGGTCGTGACGCTGGACGGGAAGCCTCTGCAGGACGCCGGCCCGCTGCTGGACGCCATCAAGACGGTCCTGGACATCGAGACCAGGCGGGCGAAGCTGCTGGGACTGGACACCCCGGTGAAGCAGCAGATCCAGACGGATCAAACGATCACGTACGCCTTCGAAGGTGTGGACCTGAACAACCTGCGGTAAGCGGCAGAATCGCGACATGACTCCGTCGCCGAGCGTCACCGCCAGCCCCGCTTCGACGTCCAAGGAGACGGCAGAGCCGCGCGTCTCGTAGCCACCGGTTGCGACGCCCCAGCCTACGGTTGCGGTGTCCGGCACGGTTCATGTGGTGCCGCCGCCTGACGAGGTGCCGTTAGCTAATCACCTTCAGGGTTGGGGCACTGTCGCCGCTGTCGTGCTCGCCCTGGTCTTAGCACTCGTGGAGACCTGCCGACGCAAGAAGGACCTCGGGGCCGCGAAGAGTGATCGCGAAGAGGACCACGGGCACGCCGAGCGCCGCCTGGAACAGGAGCGCGAAGCAGGTGACCGGAGGTTGCGGCTTCTCCTCGAAGAAGAGAGGGAGAGGGATCGTCGACGCCTCCTGGTCGATCAGCTCCAGAAGGCTGCTCTCTACTGGTCCCAGGGCCAGGTGAACCTGCTGGCTGGCGTCCTGCCTGCCATCCCCGATGAGGACGCCACCATTCTCCGCTACTTCATCCGAGGGGCTGACCCTCGAAACGACTATGGTTTCGCACCTTTGAGCGAGGGGACTCTTCGGGTCCTGGAACAGCGGCTGGGCGCACATGGCCTGGTGAACCACGGTCCCAGCTACCTGGCCTCCATCATCAAGTCGATGGAGGACGAAGATCTGCAGTCGGGGCGGACGCAGTTCAGGCGCTTGACGCAGCGTGCTGTCGAGATGCTGAGGGTCGGCTACGAGTACGAAAGGATCCAGCAGGAGTGGCTGTACCAAGAGATCGGCGACAACATTGCCGAGCTAATGGGGTGAGAGATCGGGCTGAAGCAGGCATTCCGCGGATAGGCGGGTGCCCCCGAAGAGCCCGGCCAGGGCCTTAATCCAGCCGGGCTCCCCCGCTACCGACCGTTCAGGTGGTAGTGATCCCGTACGAACTCATAGGCGAGCCTCGCCGCTGAGATGACGGCCGAGACAGTTCCTGGCAGCCACCAGAAACGGCTGGGCTTCTTGTGCTCGTTATCGGGGTTTTTCATTTATAGCTCCCGCAAAGGTAACACCACGGACGGGGGTGTCTATGGTGAATGGTTTTGTCGTCTTTGCAACTAACCGATTCCTTCTGCGGGTTTTGGGATGAGAAGACCGTAGCTGCTCTCGTCATGTCATGGTCAAACACTGTCGATGATTCCGGCCCTAAATTCCCATAATGGTTCGTCCGTAAATAGATCGGTTATGAGCCCCCATACTGGGTCAATGGCATGGGAGTGGGTCGCCCCCGTGATGACCGGGGTGAGCGGCATCGTCGGCGTGGGTTTCACCTGGTATGCAGGACATCAGGGACGGCAGCACGCCGAGCGTGTGGCCACCATCAACAGCACGTCGACTCTCCAGCAGGCGCGGGAAGCTCGTAGGGCGACTGCGTACCTTGAGGTCATGACCACTGTGCAGAACGCGACCGTAGCCGTAGGCGACATGAGTTCGAGCATCAAGTTCGTAGGAGAGCAGGTCACCTCACTCCCTTCTCCCGAGGAACACATGGCCGCGCGGACAAAGGTGGCCATCTATGGATCCGAAGCCGTCCGAGCCGCTTTTGATCAGTGGCTTCTTCATTTTAGGCACTCAATCAACCGGGTGGGGATGCGAGAGGTCTTTGAAGGAGATCTGTCCGAGTTGCCGACCCTGAAAGACGAGCTGTTCGATTCAAGTCAGTCAATGGAGGTCGCGGCCCGCCAGCTCAGCGACGTGATGAATAAGGAACTGGCCTCTTAGCCGGCACAGCGCAGAGCCCCGAACCGGACGAACCGGCCGGGGCCCTTTGCTACCTCTAGAAGAGGTAATGGTGGTCGCGGAGGATCTGGTAGGCGAACCTCATTGCTGAAATGACCGCCACTGCCGTTCCCGGAACCCACCACCAGCGGCTCCGTTTGCCCTGCTCAGGGGACATGACTCTCATCTCCTCGTTCCCGAGGCGGAGCCTCTGTCTTTTTTAGGGGGCTCTCTTGCGCCTCGGAGGTCCCGGGCCCTTCGGCTCAGGATCCCCGCGATCTACCTGGGATCGAGCGGAGCGTCATGACGTCCCGATGGGACATCTCCGCAACGGCGAGCTTAGGCGGAAGCGCTCAAGCCGGGGCCGTCTTGCGATGAGGTGGGCCCGAAAATGGCCAAAGATCCGGGCCGAAAAGGTGGTGGTTCATGGGCGTTGCCCTTCGGCACCACTACCGACCACGCGGTGTGGCCGCCGCCCTCTTCGACTGCAGAACTCCTGAGGTTCTCCTGTCCGGCCCTGCGGGCACGGGCAAGTCCCGAGCCTGCCTGGAAAAGCTGCATCTGATGGCCCTGCTCAATCCCGGGATGCGGGCCCTGATCGTGCGGAAGACGGCGGTCTCGCTCGGCTCCACTAGCCTGGTCACCTTCCGCGAGCACGTGGCCAAGGAGTCCCTCGCTGCCGGGGACGTGGTCTGGTACGGCGGCAGCGCCCAGGAGGCGGCCTCCTACCGGTACACCAACGGCAGCGTCATCGTGGTCGGCGGCATGGATAAGGCCACGAAGATCATGTCCTCGGAGTACGACATCGCCTACGTCCAAGAAGCCATCGAGCTGACCGAGGACGACTGGGAAGCCATCACCACCCGCCTGCGCAACGGCAAGGTGTCCTTCCAGCAGCTGATCGCCGACACCAACCCCTCGGTGCCGACGCACTGGCTTTGGCTTAGGGCCCGCTGCGACCGGGGCGACACGGTGGTGCTCGATTGCCGCCACGAGGACAACCCTGTCCTGTTCGACGACGACGGCCAGCCCACGCCGGTCGGCACCGACTACATCGGCAAGCTCGGCCGGCTCGTCAGGGCGAGGACTTCGACCCCTCCATGCACCTGGCCGATCGGCTCCCCATCCCCAGAGGCTGGACCCGAAGGCGGACGGTGGGCTTCGGTTACACCACCCCCTTCATCGTGCGGCGCTGGACCGAGGATCCGGACGGCCGGTTGTATCTGTACCCGCGCCACGTTCGCCGGGCTCCTGCCCGAGGGACCGCGCGCCGCCCGGCTCAGGGAGGTCGCCGCCCACCTGGAGGAGACCTGGTTCTGCTGGATCGGCGGGCACCGGCCCGGCGACGTCTTCTACTACCGGCTCCAGTCGCCCGTCCTCATCGCCGAGCTCGACCACCACTGCGGCGTCTTCCTCGACTACGACACCCCCAAGCCGTTCCACGTCCACACTGTGCTGCGCACCCCGCACGGCAACGACTACGGCCGCGCCTGGGTCCGGCAGTGGCAGGCTGGGCGGGGTCAGTAGCCGGACGGGCGGACCAGGCCCGTCTCGTACGCGAACACCGCCGCCTGCGTCCGGTCGCGCAGCCCGAGCTTGACCAGGATCCGGCTCACGTGCGTCTTGACCGTCTGCTCGGCGACCACCAGGCCGGCCGCGATCTCCGCGTTCGACAGGCCCTGCGCGACCAGCGCCAGCACCTCCGTCTCCCGCTCGGTCAGGTCGCCGAGGCGCTCCTTCATCGGCGGGCGAGGCCCGGCGCTCAGCCGCGTGAACTCGGCGATGAGCCGCCTGGTGACGGCCGGCGCGAGCAGCGCGTCCCCGGCCGCGACCACCCGCACCGCCTGCGCCAGCTCGGCCGCCGAGGCGTCCTTGAGCAGGAAGCCGGACGCGCCGGCGCGCAGCGCCTCGTACACGTAGTCGTCCAGGTCGAACGTGGTCAGCATCAGGACCTTCACCGTCGTGCCCGTCCGGGCCGCGATGCGGCGGGTGGCCTCGATGCCGCCCAGCTCGGGCATCCGCACGTCCATGAGCACGACGTCGGGGTTCAGCTCGGCGGCCATGGCGACGGCTTCGAGGCCGTTCGCGGCCTGGCCGGCGACCTCGATGCCCGGCTCGGCGTCGAGCAGCACGGTGAAGCCCTGGCGGACCATCGCCTGGTCGTCGGCTATGAGCACGCGGATGCTCGTCATGGGGCGCTCTCGTCACCTTTCCCGGAAGGGCCGGCGGGCAGGAACGCGCTGACCTCGTAGCCGCCGTCCGGCGTCGGCCCGGCGACCAGGTCGCCGCCGAGCATGGCGGCGCGCTCGCGCATGCCCGGCAGCCCGTGCCCGCCGCCCGGGGCCGTCACGGGCTTCGCCGGGGCGGCGTTGACGACCCGGATCGTCAGAGCGTCCGGCCGGTAACGCAGCCGGAGCGTCACGGCCGCGCCCGGCGCGTGCCGCATCGCGTTGCTGAGCGCCTCCTGCACGATCCGGAACGCCGACAGCTCCACGCCGGGCGCGAGCGGACGCGGCTCGCCCGCGATCTCCTCGGTGAGCGCGACGCCCGCGCCGCGCACGTTCGCCAGCAGCTCGCCGAGCCGGTCCAGCGTCGGCTGCGGCGCCTGCCCGTCCTTCGCGCTGTCCTCCGTACGCAGCACGCCGAGGATCCTGCGCAGCTCGGTCAGCGCCTCGACGGCGTTCTCGCGGATGCCGGCGAGGTTGTCGCGCAGCTCGTCGGGCGGGTCGCGGACGAGGTGCGGCGCCACCTGCGCCTGGATGGAGATCACCGACATGTGGTGCGCCACCACGTCGTGCAGCTCACGGGCGATCCTGCTGCGCTCCTGGAGCAGCGTGCGGTGGGCGCGCTCCTCCGCCGTCAGCTCCTCCTGGGCCTCCAGCCGGGTCCGGGTCGTCCTCAGCAGCCGCGTCATCATGCCCGAGGCGACGGCGAACGCGTACACGGGGACGGCGAGCACGGGGGTGCCGCCCGTCTGCTCGGGCAGGAGCACCACGCACGCCGCCGCGGCGAGCACGCTGATCGCCAGCGTCTCCGCGGCGGCGCGGGGCCGTACCCGCAGGGCCAGCAGGAACAGCACCCCGGCGTGCAGGAAGATCCCCGACCCCGTCCAGGGGAACGCCACCGGGTCGGCGTGCTGGAACCTCGGCAGGCGCGCTCCCGGCTCGACCATCCAGGGGAAGGTGAGGGTCTGCGGCAGGTACGTCATCCCGGTACGGGCTCCGGCGAGCACGACGGCGAGCGACGCCCAGAAGGCCGGCAGCGGGCGGAACATCGCGGCCACCAGCGTCGCCGCCTGCGCCGTCGCGAGCAGCGGGACCGTCGGATCGATGCCCTCGCCGTCCGGGAACAGGCCCAGGACCAGCGCGTACAGGACGACCAGGACGTGCGGCAGCCGGGCCAGCGGGCGCGGCCCGCGCATCCGGGGGAGCGAGTCGGCGGCCGTGGACCACAGGTCGGCGCGCAGGGCAGCGAGGAGACCACGCCGCGCGGCTTCCTGCTTCCGCCTCACGTCGCCTCCACCCTGGCCGTCCCCGCGTCCGGCCGGTCCAGCGTAGCGACGCGGCCGGGCCCGTGGCAGCACCCGCCGGGGACGGTCATCCATGGCCGTCACCCGCCCCCGCCACGATCCGCGCGACGCTCGCCAGCGCCGTGGAACCGGCCGCCAGGTAGTCGCCGTGCCCGCCGCCGCCCGCGTCGAGCACCCGGGCGCCGAACCCGGGCGACACCGGGTCGGCGGCCAGCCCCACCGTGCCGAACGGCAGCTCGACGGACACGTGCGGCAGCAGGGCGACCCAGTCACCGGCCGCCCGGCCGGCCCACACCTCGGCGTACGGGCCCAGCGCGGCGGCGGTGGCGACGCCCGCGCCGGGGCCGCCGAGCAGCACGACGCCCGTCACGTCCAGCCCGCCGGCGGCTCGGCCGCACACGACGGCGCCGTAGGAGTGGCACAGGAGCCAGATCCGCGCCGCCGGCCTGGCCGCGCGCAGCTCCCGTACGAAGGCGCGCAGGGCGGGCACCGCCGCGTCGGCTCGGGCCGGGGTCAGCGCCTGGAGGCTCACGCTGCTCGGGGTGGCGTACCCGAGCCAGGCGACCACGGCGGAACCGTCGCCGAGCGCGCCCCGCAGCCGCATTGCCCCGCCCCGCAGCGGGCCGTACCGGTCGAGGTCGACGCCCGCGCCGGGGACCAGCACCGCGATCTCGCGGGCGGCGGGCAGGTCGCCGAAGACCTCGGCCGCCCGGCCGCCGTCCCGCCCGTCGAAGGCCAGGAAACGGCGGGCGGGGGCGGCCAGCTCGCGGAGGGCGGCGGCCCGCCGGTGGTGCCCGTGGCGGTCGGCGGTCCGTACGGCGGCCAGGATCTCCGCGCGGGCCGCCGCGTACCGCGTCGCGAGCCCGTCGCCGAGCGAGACGGCCAGCGGCGGGACCGGCGCGGGCACGGGCGCCGGCACCGCGCCGGGCCGCGCCGCCCCGGTCGCCGGCCACACGACCGCCCCCATGATCAGCGCCGCCAGCGCGGCCCGGAGCGCCGGTGGGCGGGGGTTCGGAGGGGTGGGGAAGAGGAGCATGGCGGGTCCCTCGGTGTTCGGTGATCGTCCACGCCGACCGTACGGATCACCGGGGCCCGCCCGACTCCCGCCGTGGAGCGAACCTCGCGCGTAGCTCCCGCGTACTACGGGTCCACGAGCCGGACGCCGGGCCGGTCGAGCCCCGCGGCCAGCTCGGCGATCACCTCGTCCAGGCTCTCCCGCAGGGCCGCCCGGGACGCCGCGCCGCCGTCCAGCCACTCGTCGAGGACGAGGCGCATGGCCGTCAGCGCCGTGGCCGCGCACAACGCCGGGTAGCGGGCGCCCGCCGCGGCCGGCACCCGCTCGGCGATGGCCGCCGCGAGGGCCCTCTCCTGCGCGGCGAACACCGCCAGCCGCTGCGGCTCCAGCGAGGGCGCCCGTACGATCAGCCGCAGCGCCTGGACCCGTTCCGGCCCGGCGAGGTCGCCGGTCCGCAGCACGCGCAGCGCCGCCTCCCGCAGGGCCGTCAGCACCGACTCCGCGCCCGGCCGGGCGCGGAACTCCGCGATCAGCGCCTCCGCCCCGGCGGCCAGCGTGGCGACCAGCGCCTCCTCCCTGGTGGAGAAGTAGTTGAAGAAGGTGCGCACCGCGATGTCGGCCTCGGCGGCGATCTGCTCGACGGTGACGCTCTCCACGCCGTGGCGCACGGCCAGCCGCAGCGCCGCCTCCCTGAGGGCGGCGCGGGTGGCCAGCTTCTTGCGCTCGCGCCGTCCGGTGCCCGCCGGCGGGGCCGCTCCGCTCATGTCACGGGCCCCCAGGTCACCGGCAGGGAGTGCACCCCGAAGATCAGCATCTCGTTGCGCAGCGGCACCTGCTCGGCGGGTACGGCGAGCCGCAGGTCCGGCAGCCGGGCCAGCAGCTCGCCCAGGCCGACCTTGAGCTCCACGCGGGCGAGCTGCTGGCCGAGGCACTGGTGCACGCCGTGCCCGAAGGCGAGGTGCGAGACCCGGCGGCGGCGTACGTCGAGCCGGTCGGGGTCGTCCCAGTGGCGCGCGTCGCGGTTGGCCTCGGGCGTGGCGATGATCACCGTGGCGCCCGCGCTGATGTCCACGCCGGCGATCGTGACGTCCTCGGTCGCCACCCGGCTGACGCCCATCTGGATGATCGACAGGAACCGCAGCAGCTCCTCGACCGCGTTGTCCAGCAGGCCGGGGTCGTCGCGCAGCGCGGCGGCCTGCTCGGGGTTCTCCAGCAGCGCGAACGTGCCGAGGGCCAGCATGTTGGCGGTCGTCTCGTGGCCGGCGCCGAGCAGCACCAGGGCCATGTCGACGAGCTGGGCGTCGGTCAGCGGCGGGTCGGCGTCGTGGATGAGCCCGGACAGCATGTCGTCGCCCGGCTCGCTCTTCTTGGCCTCGACCAGTTTCTGGATGAACCCGTACAGCTCCAGCCCGGCGCGGGCCCGCTCGTCGTCGGGGGTGTCGGAGTTGAGCGCGACGGCGGTGTTGCTCTGGAACTGCGCGCGGTCGGCGTAGTCGACGCCGAGCATCTCGCAGATCACGAGGGAGGGGATCGGCAGCGCGTACGCGGGCACGAGGTCGGCCTCGGTGCCCGCGGCCCGCATGGCCTCCAGGTGCTCGACGGCGATCTCGCGGATGCGCGACTCCAGCGCCCGCATCCGCCGCACGGTGAACTGGCCGGTCAGCAGCCGCCGCAGCCGGGTGTGCTCCGGCGGGTCCATGAAGACGAACATCCCGTCGGTACGGCTCTCGACCTGGGGCGCGGCCGGTCCGGGGCGCGTGGCGTCGGGGTGGCGGACCCGGTCGGAGCTGAAACGGGTGTCGCCGAGCACGGCCCGCGCCTCCTCCAAACCGGTGACCAGCCAGACCGGCGCGCCGTTGGCCAGCGTCAGCGGCTGGATCGCGGCCTTCCCGCGCAGCTCCCGCAGCCCGGCCGGCGGGTCGAACGGGCAGGCGCCCCGCTCCACCATGTCCGCGGGCAGCAGACGCCGCATCGCGGTGGGGGATTCGGTGGTCATGAGCACATCCTCTCCTGGACGGCAAGGTCTCGCCCGCCACCCTAGGACAAACATGCACGACGTGCATCCATGCACGTCGTGCACATTCAGAGCGTCAGGCCAGGGTGAGACGCACCGGCCCGCCCGCCGGGTCGGCCCCCGCCACCAGGGAGAACGGGACGCGGAAGACCCGCCCCGGCGCGGCCGGCCACGGCAGGCGGGTACGGCCGAGCACCCGCCCGTCCTGCGTGGCGGTGACGCGGGGGAGCGTGCGGAAGGCGTCCGACCACAGCAGCAGCTTGCCGCGCGAGGGCGGCGGGCCGCCGGGCCGGACGAGCTGCGGCGCGACCCACCGCAGCGGCGCCTCGGCGACCAGCGGCACCCCGCCGCCGCCCGGCGCGGGCTCGCCGGCCAGATGGCCGAGCACGGCCGCGGCGACGTGCCGGCCGTCGAGCGCGGCGACGTCGGCGGTGTCCACCGGGTGCAGCAGGTTCCCCGCCGCGAACACCCCCGGCACGCTCGTGGCCAGCGAGGTGTCCACGCGCGGCCCCCGCGTGCCCTCGTCGAGGTCGAGGCCGCCGCTGCGGGCCAGCTCGTGGTCCGGGATCCAGTCGCCGGTGGTGATCACCGTGTCGCAGGGGACGCGGTGGCGCTGCCCGGTGTCCAGGTTCTCGATGTCGACCGAGGTCACCCGGCCCTTGCCGTGGATGGCGACCACGCGGGTGCGGGCGCGCACCAGCACGCTGAAGGCCAGCCGCCCCGGCACGCGGAACGCCGTGTATGCCTCGGGCTTGTCGTACTCGCTGGTCATGAGCACCGTACGGCAGCCCGCCTCGTGCAGGGTCAGCACCGCCGACCAGCTCACCAGCTCCGCGCCGACGATCACGGCCCGCCGACCGACCTCGCGGTGGTGCAGGTGCACCAGGTTCTGCAGCTGGCCGGTGGTGTAGACGCCGTCGGGGCGGTCGCCCGCGATGAACCGGGCCGGCCGGGGCCGCTCACGAGCCCCCGTCGCGAGGACCACCGCGTCCGCCTCGACCAGCCGCCGGCCGCGCGGCGAGGTCACCTCAAGGGTGCGCGGCCCGGCCCAGCCGGTCACCATGGCCTCGGTCTCCAGCAGGGCGCCGGCCTCGCGGGCCGAGCGGGTCAGCCGGCGCGCGTACTCGGGGCCGGACATGAACCTGCGCAGGTCACGCATGCCGTAGCCGGGGTGGTCGCTGTGCCGGGGGATCCCGCCGGTCTCCGTCTCCCGCTCCAGCACCAGCACGTCGCCGGCCACGGACGGGGCGAGTGCCGCCGCCGCGGTCAGCCCGGCCGGGCCGCCGCCGATCACGGCCACCCGCACGCGCTCGGTCATTCCTTCTCCCCCTCGAAGATCTCGCGTACCCGGGCGCCGCAGTAGAACCCCTGGCAGCGCCCGTTCATGGCCCTCGTACGGCGCCGCAGCCCCTCCAGGTCGGCGGGCGGCACCGGCGAGGCGAGGGCGTCACGCAGCTCGCCGCGGGTGACCCGCTCGCAGAAGCACACCACCCGGCCGTACTCGGGGTCGGCCGCGATCGCGGCGGCGTCCTGGTACGGGCGGGTGAACGCCTCGCCGAGGTTGGGCATGCGCGGCGGCGCGGGCAGCCCGGCCCGCCGGGCCAGGTCCAGATGCCCGCCCAGCAGCTCCGCGACGTGCTCGGCGATCGCCATCCCGGCGGTCAGGCCGGTCGAGCGGATCCCGCCGACCAGGAGGTAGCGCTGCCCGGCGTCCAGGTCGATCAGGTAGTCGTCGCGGCCGATCGAGGCCCGCAGCCCCGCGTACGTGGCCGTGACCTCCTCCTTCGTCAGCGCCGGCATGAGCGTGGCCGCCTTCTCCCGCAGGAACGCGAGGCCGGTCTCCGAGGTGCCGGTCGCGGTGCGGTCGGTCAGGTCCTCGGCGGTCGGCCCGACCATGACGTTGCCGTAGATCGTCGGGCTGACCAGCACGCCCTTGCCCGCCGACGACGGGACCGGCAGCACGATGCAGGGCGCGAGCGGCCGGGCGAGCTTGTCGTAGACCAGCAGCTCGCCGCGGCGCGGCGTCACGGTGAAGCGGTCGTGGCCGAAGAGCGCGTCGAGCCGGTCGGCGCCGAGCCCGGCGGCGTTGACCACCCACCGGGCGGTGACCTCGCCCGCGGTGGTGGTCAGCCGGGTGACGTCGGCGTCCTGGTGGACCGCGGTGACGCGGTGGTGGCGCAGCAGCCGTACGCCGCGGTTGACGGCGTCGGTGGCGAGGGCCAGGTTGGTGGTCCAGGTGCAGATGACGGACTCGCCGGGCACGGTCAGGCCGCCGAGCGCGCCGGCGCCGAGCGCGGGGACCCGGCGGTAGACCTCGGCCGCGTCCACGATCTCGCAGGCGGTGTAGCTGTTGCGCGCGGCCTTGTCACGCAGCCCGGGCAGGGCGTCGAGCTGCTCCTGGCTCCAGGCGACCAGCAGCGCGCCGGTGCGCTCGACCGGGATGCCGGTGGCGGCGGCGTACTCGCCGAGCAGGTGGTAGCCGCGGGCGACCAGGCGCGACTCCAAGGTGCCCGGCTTGGCGTCGAAGCCGGTGTGCAGGATCGCGGTGTTGGCCTTGCTGGTGCCGTCGCCCACGTCCCCGCGCGCCTCCAGCAGCGCCACCGACAGGTCGGCGCCGCCCAGCAGGCGGGCGATGGCCGAGCCGACGATGCCGCCGCCGATCACGGCGACGTCGTACGTGATCAAGACTGCTCCTCAGTGTTCGCGGACAGGGTGGCGCGGGCGGCGGCCTGCCATCGCTCCAGGTAGCCGGCCGCCCGCTCGGCGGGCCAGGCGGGCTCGTAGACGGCCGACGGCAGCCAGCCGCCCGTCGCGGTGGCCGGATCCAGAGTGGGATCGAGGGCCATCAGGGCGCAGGCGGCGGCGCCGAGCGGGGTCGCGTGCGGCGACGGGTAGACCTCGACGGGGATCTGCGCGAGGTCGGCCTGCGCCTGCATGAGGACGCGGGAGCGGGTCAGGCCGCCGTCGGCGCGCAGCCGGGTCAGCGGCGCGCCGAGGTCCGCCCCGGCCAGCTCGGCCAGCGCGGCGACCTGCGCGGCGACGCCCTCCAGCAGGGCGCGTACGAGGTGGCCGCGGCCGGTGCTGAGCGTCATGCCGGTGAAGGAGGCGGTGGCGGCCGAGTCCCACCAGGGCGCGGCCAGCCCGGCGAGCGCGGGCACGCACAGCACCCCGTCGCCGGAAGGCGCCGCGACGGCGTCGAGCTCGCCCGCGCCGCTGATGAGCCCGAGGTCGGCGAGCCAGCGCACGGCCGAGGCCGCGGTGTAGACCTGGCCGTCCACGCAATAGCGGGTCTCGCCGCGCAGCCGCCAGGCGATCGAGGTGGCCAGCCCGGACGCCGAGCGCGCGGGCGTGGTGCCGAGCTGGGCGAGCAGGAACGCGCCGGTGCCGTACGTGCACTTGGCGGTGCCCGCCTCCAGGCACGCCTCGGCCAGCAGCGCCGCCTGCTGGTCCACGATCAGCCCGGTCAGCGGCAGCTCGGGGCCGAACGCGCGGGTCGTGCCCACCACGTCGTCGCTGGCGACGATCTCCGGCAGCCGCTCGCCGCCGAGCCCGAACAGCTCGACCAGCTCGTCGTTCCAGCGGGCGTCGTCGAGGCCGAGCAGCAGCGAGCGGGAGGCGGTGGAGGCGTCGGTGACGAACGCCCCGCTCAGCCGGTGCACCAGCCAGGTGTCGGTGGTCGTGACGACGCCCTCGGTGGTGAGCTCGTCGCGGATCCAGCGCATCTTCGGCGCGGAGAAGTACGGGTCGAGCACGAGGCCGGTGAGCTCGGCGACCCGCCCGGCGTGCCCGGCCCGCGCCGCGCACAGCGGCTCGGCCCGGCGGTCCTGCCAGACGATGGCGGGGGTGAGCGGCTCGCCGGTGCGCGGGTCCCAGGCGAGCACGGTCTCGCCCTGGTTGGCCAGGGCGACCGCGTCCAGCGGCACCCCGGCCTCGGCCGCGGCCCGCCGCCCGGCGGTGAGGACGGAGTCGAGCAGGGCCTGAGGGTCCTGCTCGACTCCGCCGCCGTCGAGGTAGCGGGGCCGCAGGCCCTCCTCGGCGATCGCCAGGACCTTTCCGGCCGCGTCCACGACGATGGCCTTGGTCCCGGAGGTGCCCTGGTCGATGGCGAGGATGTGCATCGTCAGACTTGTTCCTTCTGTGCGAAAGCGGCGTCGATCGAGTGCATGTCGGGCATGTCCAGTGCCCGGCGGCCCCGGGTGGCCAGCACCGTCACCAGATAGGCGGCGCCGATCACGACCATCACCAGGACGTAGAGCCAGGCGTCGCGGAAGGAGGCGTCGCGGAAGAGCGACAGCTCGAACACCAGCCACACCACGGACACTGCCAGCACGGGCTTCTCCCACCCGCCGAGGTCGAACTTGCCGCCCTCGGGCAGCGCCCGCCGCTTGGTGAGGTAGAGCGTGACGGTCGCGGCGTAGATGACGGCCGGCAGCAGCGTGGCCGCGCCGAACAGGGTGAACAGCGCGTCCTCCGAGAAGGCCGAGAACAGGCCCAGGATCACCTCGGCGAGCACCACGTAGAACACCGTCGCACGCAGCGGGGTGCCGAAGCGCGGCGAGACCCGCTTCCACTGCCGCCAGCCGGGAAAACGCTCGTCGCGGGACATCGCCCAGGTCAGGCGGGTGCCGGTCATCATGATGACCAGGCCGCAGGCGAAGATCGCCAGCACGACGAGCAGCAGCAGGAGCGTGGCCACGACCGGGCCGAGGGTGTTCTTGATGACGTCGGCGATCGGCGTGCCGGACGCGGCCAGCGCCACCGGGTCACCGGCCGCGAGCGTCACCGCGACCAGGAACAGGAAGCCCAGCACGCCCGAGGCGAGCACGGCCTGCCACATGGCCCGCGGCACCACCCGCTCGGGGTCGTTGGTCTCCTCGGCGAGGTTGGCCGCCGACTCGAAGCCGACGATGGTGAACGCGCCCAGCAGGAAGCCCAGCATCCACGGGCCGGCCGAGGTCGCCTCCCCGAAGCTCCAGTAGCCCTCGGCCGCGACGGCGCCCCGGCTCCACAGGTTGCTGAAGTCCATGTTGTTGCGGATCGCGGCCACCACGAGCAGCAGCACGGTCAGCAGCACCATGCCGACGAGCTCGGCCGAGACGGCGGCGTTGTTGACCTTCTCCGTCCACCGGGTCGAGCTGCCGATGAGCGCGGCCTGCCCGAGCAGGATCACGGCGGTGACCGCCCAGGTGACGAAGCCGTTCGCCTCGTAGTCCAGCAGGACGGGCAGCACCGTCGAGGCCACCGTGTAGTCCACGGCCACGACCACGACCGCGAGGAACATGAACGAGATCCAGCCGATGATCCAGCCGAGCACGGGGTTGGCCAGGCGGGAGGTCCACTGGTAGGCGTAGCCGGTCACCGGGATGCGGGAGGCCAGCGAGCCGATGACGAGGGCCACCGCGAGCTGGCCGACCACCGCGATCGGCCAGGTCCAGATGCCGAGCGGGCCCGAGGAGTTCAGGACCGACCCGTAGGTGGTGAAGATGCCGGTCGCGATCGAGACGAACGCGAAGGCCACGGCGAAGGACGCGAACTTACCGGTCCGCCGTTCAAATGACTGCTCATAGCCGAAGCGGGCCAGCTCGTCGCTGTCGGTTCTTGGTTCACTCATCGCAACCTCCTCCTTGGTATATACCATCTGGTGTAGACCGCAAGGTACCGTCCAACAGGGCTAAGGTGTCAACCATGGGGACGAGAGTTTGCAAGACCGCAACATCTCCGCGTTACGTGACGATCGCCGCGGAGCTCCGTGACCGGATCACCGGCGAGAAGCTCGGCCCGCACACCCTCATGCCGTCGGAACGGGAGCTCAGCGAGACCTACGGCGTCAGCAGGATGACCGCCAGGCAGGCCCTCGCGCTCCTGGAGAAGGAAGGGTACGTCTACCGCCGGCCGCCACGCGGCACGTTCGTCGCCGAGCCCCGTGTGCCCTTCCACATCGGCAGCTTCTCCGACGAAATCATCCTGGCCGGCCGTCGGCCGTCCGCCCAGCTCATCTGGGCCGAGGAGCGCCCGCCCACCCCCTCCGCGCGGGCGGCTCTCGACCTGGCGGGCGAGGAGACCGTGCACGCCCTGCACCGGCTGCGCTTCGCCGACGACGAGCCCATTGCCCTGGAGACTACCTACTTCCCGAGTGCGCTCACGCCCGGCCTGCTGGAGCAGCCGCTCACCGGCTCGCTCTGGCACGTACTGCGCAGCGAGTACGACATCGTCCCCACGGACGCCTCCGCCGTCATCGAGTCGATCGTCATCGACGACACCTCGTGCGCCCGGCTCAAGGTGCGCAGCGCCTCCAACGGCGTCCTGCTGACCCGGCGCACCTACAACGCCGAGGGCCGCTGCATCGAGTTCGCCCGCGACGTCTACCGCGCCGACCGGGCCTCGTTCAAGGTCGAGGCGCGCATCCCCGTGCCCGTCGTCGACTGACTCTCAGTCGTCGTCCGCCCGCGGGGGAGCGGGGAGCGGTTTGCCGAACGGGACTGCGCGCAGCACGCGCAGGCGTTCGGCGGCGGCCGGATGGCCCCGCTCGGCGGCGAGCCGGTAGTAGAACCGGGCGATGTCGAGCTTGGCCGGGCCCGCCTGCTCGCACGCCTCCCCGCAGGCGAAGGACAGAGCGGCCGCGAGCTCGACCGGCCGCGGATGGGCGGCGAGGGCGCGGGCGTCCGGATGGCCGCGCCGGGCCGCCGCGTGGATCCAGTAACGCGCCTCCGCGAGGTTGCCGGTCAGCAGGTCGATGATGGCCAGCCGGCACGCCGCGTCGGGATCGCCGTCGCCCGCCAGGCGGACCAGGCGCGCGACGGTCCTGGTGGTGCGCCGCTCCGCCTCGTCGGGGGGTGTGGTGTAGGGGTCGTACGAGCCGGAGACGCGCGGGCGGGCCGGCTCGTTGCGGGCGGCGCGCCAGCGGACCTGCCACTGCTCCAGCGTGCCGAGAGAGCCGGGCGGCAGGCCAGTGTTCGCGGCATGGCGCCGGCAGACCGCGACGAAGGAGGCGACCAGTTCCCAGTCCGGCAGGCGCTCCCGTTTGCCGGTGAGTATGTCGTGGAGCGTGCTCGCCGGAAGCTCTTTGGGCGTGCCCGGCACGCGGGACAATCGGTGCATCTGGGCATAACTCGGCTGCCCGGCCGCTTCCCGCAACTCTATGAGCGCAGCGATGAAGGCGGAATGCGATCCCGCCCGGAAGGTGTCGGTCATCGTCCCTGGTGAGGTCGGAGAGATGGGTGAGTGGCGCCATAGTTCCAGAAAAATCCTCGCAATCCGCGAAGATTGACGAATTCCATCTCGTTCGGTCACCCGGGTCACGCCGATCAATCGCCGTCCCAAAGGTCTCAGAAGCGGTTCCGCACTTCTCTTTGTTATTCCGTCCGGATGATTCCGGATAAATCCGGACGAGTGCCGAGAATTACGGATATGGGCGGCCGGGCCGGCCCGTTTCCGGGCTCGTACGACCCCGTCCGGGCACGTTTGGACCGGTGGCCGGCCGCCTTCCCGCACCGGCAGGGTGGGGCGCGTTCCACCGCCACCAACTGGGAGACCCCCGCCCATGCCCCCGCCCGTGCCGCTGCTCACGGCGCGCCCGCCGAGCATCGCGTACCGTCCCGACGCCCCGTGCCTCGCGGACGAGCGCCTGCTGGTCACGCTGCTGACGACCTGGGTGCTGGCGACGGGCCGCACCCCTCCCACCGGCCGCCCCGGGGACCTCACCCCCGAGGAGCTCATCGACTTCTGGGCCGACGACCGGCCCTGACCGCTTCGCAGAGAAGAGGACCCATGTTCACCACGCGCCAGCTGCTCACGCTCACCGTCACCGTCGTGATCGCCGCGATCACCTGTGCGCTCGTCCTGGCCACCGGCGCGCAGTGGCCGGGCGCCCTGCTCGGCGCGGGCGGGGCCGGCGGCGCGACCCTGGCGGCCCTGCCGAAGCTGCTGAGCAGGCGCGACCCCTGACCGGCCTCCTAGCCGGGCCCGTCGCCGCCGGGCGTCAGCACGTGATCGACCGCGCTCAGCGCCAGCGTCTTGTAGCCGACCGAGTCGAACAGCACCGTGATCCGGTCGGGCTCGCGGCCCATCACCGTCCCCTGGCCCCACGTCTTGTGTGTCACCTTCGCCCCCACGGGGAACGGCCCCTCGTCCGTCGCGGGCGCCGGCTCCGGCGCCCCGCCGTCGCGGCAGGTGTCGCACGAGCCGCACGCCCCGGCCGCGTACGGCTCCCCGAAGTACGCCAGCAGGAAACGGCGGCGGCACCCCGTGGTCTCCGCGTAACCGCGCATCATGTCGACCCGCGACCGGTCCAGGTGGTGCCGGGCCTCGTCGAGCGCCGCCGCCCGCTCGGCGGCCTCCTCGGGCGCCATCCCGGGATCGGCGTACCGTAAGTCGCCGGTGTCGGTCACGGCGAGCGCCCCCGCCCGCTCCAGCAGGTTGACCAGCCGGGTGAGCTGGGACGCGCTCAGCTCCAGCAGCCCGGCCAGCTCCCGCGCGGGCACCGCCCCCGCGTGCTCGCGGGCGAGGGCCGCCACCCGGAGCAGCGTCCCGGCGTCGGCCCGGCCGCCGGTGAAGAAGCGGCGCAGGCCGAGGTCCTCCGGCCGGTAGAACAGCACCGCCGAGGCGGGCGCGCCGTCCCGCCCCGCGCGGCCGATCTCCTGGTAGTAGGCGTCAGGGGACTCGGGCGGCGCGGCGTGCAGCACGTAACGGACGTCCGGCCGGTCGATGCCCATCCCGAACGCCGACGTCGCCACCACCACGTCCAGGTCCCCGGCCGCGAACAGCTCCTGGACGCGGGTCCGCTCCGCGGCCCGCAGCCCGCCGTGGTACGCCTCCGCCCGCCGCCCCCGCTCGGCCAGCGCGGCGGCGTACCGCTCGGTGTCCTTGCGGGTGGCGACGTAGAACAGGCCGAGGCCGTCCTGCCCGGCGGCGTGCTCGACCAGCGCCTTGCTCTTGTCCTCCTCGCGGACGAACCGGCGGACCTCCAGCGTGATGTTCGGCCGGTCGAAGCCCCGGACGATCTCCACCGGGTCGGCCAGGCCGAGCGCGCGGACGATCTCCTCGCGGACGTTCGGCGCGGCCGTGGCCGTCATCGCCACCACCGGCGGATGCCCCAGCCGGGCGATGACCCTGCCGAGCCGCTGGTAGTCGGGCCGGAAGTCGTGGCCCCAGGCCGCGACGCAGTGCGCCTCGTCGATGGCGATCAGCGACGGCCTGGCCCGCGCCAGCCGCTCCACCACGTCCGCCTTGGCGAGCTGCTCCGGCGACAGGAACACGAACTCCGCCGCGCCCGCCGTCACCTGCTCCAGCCCGCTGTCCACGGACGTGGTCGAGTTGACCGCGACCGCGCCGCCCGCGTCCGCCTTCAGCAGGCCCGCCACCTGGTCGCGCTGGAGCGCGATGAGCGGCGAGACGACGACCGTCGGCCCGTCGAGGAGCTGCGCGGGGAGCTGGTAGACGGCCGACTTGCCGGCCCCCGTCGGCATGACGAGCAGCACGTCCCGCCCGGCGAGCAGGTGCTCCATCGCCTCCTGCTGGCCCGGCCGCAGCCGCTCCCACCCGAACCGCCGCCGCGCCGCGGCCCGCAGCCGCCGGCCGCGCCGCCCGAACCGATGCCTCAACGCCACCGTCAGGCCCACTGCCACCCGCCCTTCGCCCGGTCCCGCCGCCATGGTGGCGGGGCCAGTACCCAGCCTGGCCCCGCCCATGCGCTCAGGGAGGCGATCAGGAGGTCGGGAACGAGCCCTGGACCCGCCGGGTCAGCACTGCGGCGCCACGGCGTCGATCTTGGCGCCGAAGTCGTTGTCGTAGACGGTGCGGTAGTCGCCGTTACGGACGACGCGGGTCTCCTTCCTGGTGGGGACCGTGATCCAGTTGATGAAGCAGCCGTTCGCCTGCGCGCGAAAGGAGCCGACGTTGTCGTGCAGGGCGGGCGGCACGTCCACGTATCCGTTGCCCGGGTTCCAGCACCAGTGCGCACCGCTGAAGTTGCGGCCGGTGTAGAGGCAGATGTCCCCGGCGCGGGCCGCGGCGGCCGGGGCGGCCAGGACGGCCAGCGCGGCGAGTGTGGCGGCGGAGGCGGCGGCGATGCGGGTGACGTGGGTCGTCCTCATGGTGTCTCCTCGTGTCCGGTGCCGGGACAGCGTTTGCCGTCCGGCACCGTCACAGTCTGTAACAGTGCCGTCACTTTCCGAATCAGCCCGTGTGGTACATGAGAGGGCACTCCAGGTGGCGGAGAAGTGGCCCGAGGGTCATGGCGAAAGCCGCCGCTCTCGGCTACGATCCGCTCGATCGGCCGGGCCCCTTACGCCCGGTCGGCGGACACCCCATGCCCACCTGCGAGGCGCACGATGAGCGACCGTCCCGGCCGCGTCCACGTCGTCTGCGCCGAGGTGCCGCCCGACATCGTCGGCGGGCTCGGCCGCTACGCCGAGCGGCTGATCGCGGCGCTGCGCGGGCGCGGCACGCCGGTCGTCGTCCACGGCGCCGCCGGGCGCGGGCGCGCGCCGCGCACGGAACGCCTGGACGAGGTCCTGCTCCGCCGGGTGACGGTCATGGGCTGGGGCCCCGCCGGGCGCTCCCGGCTGCCCGCGCGGCTGCGCAGGGCGGCCAGGTTCGCCGGGATCCTCGGCTACAACCTGCGCGTCGCCGCCCGCGTCCTGCGCGCTGAGCCGCCCTGGGCGCGGCGCGGCCCGGACGGGCCCGTGGTCGCCGTGCACGACTGGATGGGCTGCCCGGCGGGCATCCTGTGCGCGCTGCTCGGCCGCCTGCCCGTGGTGTTCCACGTCCACACCCGCGAGCTGAACGACGCCCCCGGCGCCCGCCGCTCCCCGTTCACCGCCGTCCTGGACGCGCTGGAGACGGCGATGGCCAGGCTGGCCCGCCTGGTCGTCGTGCCGAGCGCCGGCGTACGCGCCGAGCTGCTGGCCCGGGGCTGGCCCGCGGCCCGGCTGCGGGTCGTGCCGCACGGCTTCGAGGAGCCCGCCCTGCTGCGGCTGGCCGCGCTGCCCCGGCCGGAGCGCGAGCGGCTGCGGGCCGAGGTGCGGGCACGGCACCTGCCCGGCGGGAAGGGGCGGCTCGTCGTGTTCGCCGGGCGGCTGTCGCCGCACAAGGGCGTCGGCACGCTCGTCCGGGCCGTGCCGCGCGTCGCCGAGACGTACGACGACGTGCGTGTCCTGCTCGTCGGCGGGCGACCGCCGCGCAGCGGCGGCGACGACGCCGTGGTGGCCCGGCTCATCGAGCGGACCGGCGTCGCCGGGCGGGTCACGGCCAGCCACCGCTTCCTGCCGCAGGAGGAGGTGTTCGGCTGCTTCCTCGCCGCCGACGTGTGCGTGTTCCCCTCGACGTACGAGCCGTTCGGGCTGGTCGCGGTCGAGGCGATGGCGCTCGGCCGTCCCGTCGTGGTCGGGCCGGGGTTCTCGCCCGACGTCGTCGGCGACGGGGCGCTGCGCTGCGTCCGCGACTCGCCGGACGAGCTGGCCGGCGCCCTCCTGTGGTGCCTCGGCGAACCGGAGGCCGCCGGGCGGCTGGGGGAGCGGGGCGCGGCGCACGTACGGGCGCGGTTCAGCTGGGACCGTACGGCCGAGGCCACCCTCGCCGTCTACGCCGAGGCGGCGGAGGCCGGCCGCGGCGCGTGAGGCCGCGTCCGCCTCCCTGTACGGTCCGGTTGATCGCCGAATCTGATCAGAAAGAGGACGACGTGCCGCACTACAGCAAGCTCTGCCGCATCGTGATCGACGTCGAGGAACGCCACCACGCCGACGAGCTCGCCTTCTGGCAGGCCGCGACCGGGGCCGCGCTGGAGAACTTTCCCTCCTTCCCCGAGTTCCACGGCGCCATGCTGGGCGACGGCGACTTCGGGCTGCTGCTCCAGCGCCTGGACGAGGGGCCGGCGCGGGTGCACCTCGACTTCCACACCGACGACGTCGAGGCCGAGACGGCCCGGCTGGAGCGTCTGGGCGCCAAGCGCGTCCGGCAGCTTGACGGCCGCTGGTGGATCATGGAGGACCCGGCCGGGTTGCGGTTCTGCGTCGTCCCGGAGCCGCCCGGCGCCCTCCACGACGGCAACGCCCAGCGCTGGGAGGACTGACGGCCTTCGGTCTGCCCACGAGGCCGGGCGGGCACTGCCCGCCCGGCTTTCTCATGCCCACCCGGCTTTCCTTGCGCCCGCGCCCGCCTGTCGAAATCGGCCCCGATTGCAGGATTCTTGCAATCGGTTGTTGCAGAAATCTCCGCGCAGCCAGCCAGAACGCCCAGCGTCGTTTGCAGTTTTACCTGGATGTATTGACGTTTCCGCCAGGTAACGTCACTGTGACTGCAACCGGTTGGTACTTCCCCTTGAGAGCTCTGCAGCGCCATGCCTCGAACCGACCGAACGGAGCCGGACGTGCGCAACATCCAACTCTCGGGACGCAGGGCGGCCGTCGTGCTGGCCGCCGGCGTCCTCGCCGCGGGCGGCCTGGTGGCCGTGCTCGGCACCCCCGCCTCGGCCGCCCCCGCCGACGGCGCCTACACCCTCGTCAACGCGGGCAGCGGCCTGTGCGCCACCGTCCCGGGCGCCGCCACGGGAGACGGCGTCCAGCTCAGCCAGACCTCGTGCACCGGCGCCGCCGGACAGGTCTTCACCCTCACCGCCAGCGGCTCCGCCTACCGGCTCACCGCCCGGCACAGCGGCAAGTGCGTCGGCGTACGCGACGCCTCCACCAGCGCGGGCAAGCCCGTCCAGCAGGAGAGCTGCACCGGCGCCACCTCCCAGACCTGGCAGCTCACCGCCTCCGGCGCGAACTACCGCGTGGTCAACGCCAACGGCGGCAAGTGCCTCAACGTCAAGGACAACGCCACCTCCTCCGGCGCTCTGCTCCAGCAGAACTCCTGCGACTCCGTCTCCACCAAGCAGTGGACGCTCAGCCCCGCGGGCGGCGGCCCGACGCCCACGTCCACCCCCACGTCCACTCCCACCAGCACCCCGACCACCACGCCCCCGCCGGCGAGCGGCACCCTGTACGTCTCGCCGAGCGGCCGCGACAGCGCCACCGGCACGCAGTCCGACCCGACGACGCTCACCTCGGCGATCACCCGCGTCGCCGCCGGTGGCACGATCTACCTGCGGGGCGGCACCTACTCCTACGCCCAGACCGTCACCATCGCCGCGGGCAACAACGGCACCTCCAGCGCCCGCAAGAAGCTGTCGGCCTACCCGGGCGAGACCCCGGTGCTGAACTTCTCGGCCCAGAGCGAGGACCCGGCCAACCGCGGGCTCGCGGTGAACGGGTCGTACTGGCACGTCTACGGCATCGTCGTCGAGCGGGCCGGTGACAACGGCATCTTCGTCGGCGGCAGCAACAACATCATCGAGCGCACCACGACGCGCTACAACCGCGACACCGGCCTGCAGCTCTCGCGGATCGCCTCCGACACCCCGCAGAGCCAGTGGCCGGCCAACAACCTCATGCTCAGCGTCCTGTCGCACGACAACGCCGACTCCGACGGCGAGGACGCCGACGGCTTCGCCGCCAAGCTGACGGTGGGCTCCGGCAACGTCTTCCGCTACGCGGTGTCCCGCAACAACATCGACGACGGCTGGGACCTCTACACCAAGACCGACACCGGCCCCATCGGCGTGGTGACGATCGAGGACTCCCTGGCCTACAACAACGGCACCCTGAGCAACGGCGGCCAGGCCGGCAACGGCGACCGCAACGGCTTCAAGCTCGGCGGCGAGGACATCTCCGTCAACCACGTCATCCGCCGCAACATCGCCTACCGCAACGGCAAGCACGGCTTCACCTACAACCGCAACCTCGGCACCATGACGATCTCCGACAACGTGAGCATCGACAACACCGAGCGGAACTTCTCCTTCGACGGCGGCACCTCGGTCTTCCGGGGCAACACCTCCTGCCGCAGCGGCAGCGGGAGCAACGACAAGATCGTCGGTAACTCCGACAGCTCCAACCAGTTCTGGAGCGGCTCCAACGGCTCGCGCTGCTCGTCCTACAGCGGCGCGCTGAGCTGGTCCTTCGCCTCGGACGGCCGGCTCGTCGTGAGCTTCGGCGGCGTCCCGGTCACGTTCTAGCGCGGCCCTTCTCCCCGCCACCCGTCCGGGAGCTCCGGGCGGGTGGCGCTCGCGTTCACGGGGCCGGCGTGCCCGCCGTCACGGCCCTCAGCTCGGCGAACGCCTCCCGCATCGCCTGCCGCAGGTCCGCCTCGCCGGGCTCGTCCGTCCAGCGTTCAAAGGCGATCTTGAAGACCGCGATGCCCGCCTCGGCGGCGAGGCTCGCGGCCGGCTCGCCGACCCCGCGCTCGCGCAGGGCGCCGGCGAGTGCCCTGGCGAGCGTGGCCAGCTTGATCAGCTCGCGCTCCCGCAGCTCGGCGTGGGCGAGGATGATCGCCTGACGCCTGCGGGAGCGCTCGTGGCGCTCCTGGAACAGCGGCCCGACGGCGTCGAGTGCCGCCGCGACCGCCTCCAGCGGCCCGGCCGAGTCGGGCGCGGCGGCGACGGCCGCCGTCAGGCGCTCCTCCAGCAGCGTCCCGCCGCCGAACAGCACCTCGCGCTTGTCGGCGAAGTGCCGGAAGAACGTGCGCTCGGTGAGCCCGGCGCGCCTGGCGATCTCCGCCACCGTCGTCTGCTCGTAGCCGCGCTCGCCGTACAGCTCCAGTGCGGCCTCCTCAAGCCGGCCGCGCGCGTTCGGCTCCCATCGCCCCATGGCCCGATCATAGTTGATGACAGTTACTGTCATCGCGGGCTATGCTCGTGATGACAGCAACTGACATCAGTCGGCGGCGACGTCAGCCTGCCCGCCGGCTCTCCCGGAGGTCTTTCTCATGCGTGTCTTCGTCACCGGCGCGTCCGGCTGGATCGGATCCGCCCTCGTCCCCGAGCTCATCGGCGCGGGACACCAGGTCATCGGGCTCGCCCGGTCCGACGCCGCGGCGGACGCGCTCGCCGCGGCCGGCGCGGAGGTCCGCCGGGGCGCCCTCGATGACCTCGACGTCCTGCGGGACGCCTCCGCCGCCGCCGACGGCGTGATTCACCTCGCCTTCAAGCACGACCTCGCCTTCAGCGGCGGCTTCGAGGCCGCCGCCACCGCCGACCGGCGTGCCGTCGAGGTCATGGGGGAGGCGCTGGCGGGCTCCGGCCGGCCGTTCGTCCTCGCCTCCGGCCTGCTGGGGCTGCTGCCCGGCCAGGTGTCCACCGAGCGGGACGACCCGCCCACGGACCACCTGCCCGCGGGCCCCGCCGTCCGGCGGGAGACCGCGCGGCTGACCGTCGCGCTCGCGGAGCGGGGCGTGCGGTCGAGCGTCCTGCGGCTGCCTCCGACCGTGCACGGCGAAGGGGACTACGGCTTCATGGCGTCGCTGGTCGGCGTCGCCCGGGACAAGGGCGTGGCGGGCTACGTGGGCGACGGGTCCAACCGGTGGCCGGCCGCGCACCGCCTCGACGTCGCGACGCTCTTCCTGGCGGCGCTTGAGTGGGCCCCCGCGGGGTCGGTGCTGCACGCCGCCGCCGAGGAAGGGGTGCCGTTCCGCGCGATCGCCGAGGTGTTCGGCCGCCACCTGGGGCTGCCGGTGGCCTCGATCCCGGAGGGGGAGGCGGGCGCGCACTTCGGCTGGCTGGCCGCCTTCGCCGGCACGGACGCCCCGGCCTCCAGCGAGCTGACCCGCGAGCTGCTCGGCTGGCGGCCCGTACGCCAGGGGCTGCTCGCCGATCTCGACGAGGGACACTACTTCCGGTCAGCTTCTCGGCCGTGAACGACCGAGCTTGCAGCTCCTCGCCGTCGATGGCTTCGACGGTCCGGTCCGCGTCAGGCAGCGTGACTCACTGCCCAGCCCGTCTCACCGCGTGAGGCGATGTTGCGGGCTGCGTTGACGTCGGCGTGCTCAGCGAAACCGCACGACGTACATCTGAAGGTGGCCTGGTCAGGCCGGTTGCGCTTGTCCACATGCCCACAGTGCGAGCACTGCTGTGAGGTGTAGGCCGCATCCACGACCATCACCGCCACTCCTGCCCGGACCGCCTTGTAGGCGATGAAAGCTCCGAGCTGGTGGAAACTCCAGGAATGCAGCGTGACCCGCTGGGGCTTGCGAAGCCGTACCCGTTCGCGGATGCCCTGGAGATCCTCCAGAGCGATCCCGCGCCCGGTGCGTTCTGCCTCGGTCACGATGCTCTTGGCGATGATGTGGTTGACATTCGCGGCGAACCGCGCCTCACGACGACGACGCCGTTTCAGCAGCCGCTTGGCGGACTTGGTCCGCCTGGCCTGCAGGCGGCGGCGAAGCCGGCGATGACGGTGGCGGACCGCGTTCAGGCCCCTGCCGCGGTGACGGACCCCATCGGAGGTGGTGGCGATGTTGGCGATACCCAGATCCACCCCGACGAAGCCGTCCGGTTCCGACGGCGGCCGGTCGGCCACCTCGACCGTGGCATGCAGGAACCACATTCCATCCCGGCAGATCAGGTCCGACTCGCCGCGTCGATGGGCGGCCAGCAGCGCCAGTTGCTGCGACGAGCCGGTGAAGGTCACCCCTTTCAGCCGCCCGGCGGTCGTCCAGATCGACACCGTCCGCGCGTCATGCTGCCAGGACAGGCACCGGTCGTCATACGGCTGGGCCGCCCGCGGCCGGAAGGAGATCGGCCGGGCTTCGATTCTGGCTCGGCGCGGCGATCCGGGCTTGCCCAGGTGCCCGGCGGCCAGGTTGGCGTGCAGGGTGCGATAGGCGTCGCACACCTTCTTGATCACATGCTGAGCGGCCTGCGCGGCCAGCCCGAACTCGGCCTTGATCCGGTCGTAGGCGTGCTTGCGCAGGTCGAAGTTACGGAAACAGTGTCGCTGGAACGCCAGTGCCGCGACCAGATTCGCCGCTCGGTTGGCGGCGTCCAGAGTGGCTTCGAGCGCCGCCGCCTGCTGCGGCGTCGGCAGGAGCTTCACCTGCACCACCAGTTTCACAATCGAACAAACTATCAGCAGGTCCATCTCGCCGCGCTGGAAACCCGGTTTCCGGCGGGGTCGTAGCGTGGTCAGCGCGACTGCTGCGCAAGGAGTTTCCGGCCCACAACCGCCGGTATCTGTGGGGCGGCCCCGCCGCAGGACGCGGCGAGATACGGGCAGGCTGAGCCGTCCACAGAGACCGACCGTCAGAGCACCGCTCGGGCCTGGAGGGCCTCCCGGGCCGGCGTCTCCTGGCGGGCGTGAACCTCCGTCGTTCCACGGCAGATCATGCTGAATCGCGGGTGGCGGCCTTGGCAGCCGCCGCGCCTGCCTTTAATGTTCGGTGCAATGCCACACATTACTTACATCATGCCGGGCGTCCTCGTACGCGAGCACGTCACCGCCGTGCCGCTCGACTGGTCCGACCCGTCGCGGGGCGAGATCGAGATCTTCTTCCGCGAGCTGGTGGACCCTGAGCGAGCGCGCGAGGACCTGCCGTGCCTGGTCTACCTGCAGGGCGGCCCCGGCGGTAAGGGGCCGCGCCCGCTCACCGCGGACGGCTGGCTCGGCCAGGCGCTGCGCACCCACCGGGTGATCCTCATGGACCAGCGCGGCACCGGCCGCAGCACCCGGGTCGACGGCCGCCGGATGAGCGCCTTCGCCACCGCAGAGGAAGGGGCGCGCCACCTCGCCTGCTTCCGGGCCGACGCGATCGTGGCCGACCACGAGCACGTACGCCGGACGTTCTTCGGCGGGCGGCGCTGGGCCACCCTCGGCCAGTCGTACGGCGGGTTCCTCACGCTGACGTACCTGTCGAACGCGCCCGAAGGGCTGAGCGCCTGCTACGTCACCGGCGGCCTGCCCGGCCTGGACCCGTCCGCGGCCGAGGTGTACCGCCGCACCTACCCCCGCGTCCAGGCCAAGAACGAGGAGTTCTACCGCCGCTACCCCCAGCACGTCGAGACGGCCGCCCGCGTCGCCGACCGGCTCGCCGCGGGCGACGTACGGCTGCCCGACGGCGACCCGCTGACCGTGCGGCGGCTGCAGTCGCTCGGCGTCGACTTCGGCATGAAACCCGGCTACGAGCGCATGCACTACCTGCTCGACGAGGCGTTCACCGGGGACGAGCTGTCGGAGACGTTCCTGCACCAGGTGCTGGCCCGCACCTCCTACAGCGACAATCCGCTGTACGCCGCCCTCCAGGAGAGCATCTACGGCCACGGCCCCGGCCCCACCGGGTGGGCCGCCGAGGCCGAGCGGGCCCGGCACCCGGGCTTCGCCGAGGAGGCCAGGCCGCTGCTGTTCACCGGCGAGATGATCTACCCCTGGATGTTCGAGGAGATCGCCGGGCTGCGGCCCTTCCGCGCCGCGGTCGAGCTGCTCGCCGCCCGCCCCGAGTGGCCGCCGCTCTACGACCACGACCGGCTGGCCGCGAACGAGGTGCCGCTCGCCGCCGCCGTCTACTACGACGACATGTACGTCGACGCCCACCTCCAGCTCGACACCGCGGCCCGGATCGGCAACGCCCGGTGCTGGGTCACCAACGAGTACGAGCACGACGGCGTCGGCGACCCCCGGGTCCTCGGCCGGCTCAGGGAACTGGTCCGCGACATGGGAGGAGAGATCGCCGATGCGTGACGGCAGACCGCCGAGACTCAGCGAGGTCCCGGCGTTCACCGCGTACATGAACACCGGCTGGGACATTCCCGACCGCACCCTGCCCGTCGTCCCCGGCGCCGCCGAGGCCGCCGCCGCGCACCGGGCGAGGCTCGCCGAGGCGCTGCCCGGCCGGACCGTGGTGCTCGCCGCCGGGCGGGCCCCCGTCCGCAGCAACGACACCACGTACGGCTTCCGCGCCGACAGCGACTTCGTCTGGACGACGGGCTGCGCGATCGAGGACGCCGTCGTCGTGCTGCGCGACGGCGAGGCCGTCCTCTACGCGCCGCCCCCCGCCTACCCCGGCGACCCCCGCTTCTGGAGCGACGCCCGCCACGGCGAGCTCTGGGTCGGCGCCGCCCCCGGCCTGGACGACTGGTCGCGGGCGCTCGGCGTGCCGGTCCGGCCGCTCGCCGAGCTGGACCTGGAGGCGGGCGAGGACGCCGAGGCCCGCCGCGTGCTCGCCGAGCTGCGCATGCACAAGGACGACTGGGAGGTGGAACAGCTCCGCCAGGCCGTGGACCGCACGGTCGAGGGGTTCGCCGCCGTCGTCCGCGAGATCCCCGCCGCCGTCGCGGGCCCCGGCGAGCGCTGGCTCCAGGGCACCTTCGACCGGTACGCCCGCGCCTACGGCAACGGCCCCGGCTACGCCTCCATCGTCGGCAGCGGCCCTCACGCGGCCACCCTGCACTGGGAACGCTGCGACGGCCCCGTCCTGCCGGACGAGCTGCTCCTGCTCGACCTGGGCGTCGAGGTGACCAGCCACTACACCGCCGACGTCACCCGCACCTTCCCCGCCTCCGGCCGCTTCAGCCCCGCCCAGCGGCAGGTCCACGACCTGGTCGAACGGGCACACCGGGCCGGGCTCGCCGCCGTCGGGCCCGGCCGCCCCTTCACCGACTTCCACCACGCCGCGATGGAGGTCATCGCGCACGGCCTGGCCGACTGGGGGCTGCTGCCGGTCTCCGTGGACGAGGCGCTGTCCGACGACGGCCAGCACCACCGCCGCTACCTGGTGTGCGGCATCGGCCACCACCTCGGGCTGGACGTGCACGACTGCGCCCGCGCCCGCGAGGAGAGCTACCACGGGGCCCTGCTCGCGCCCGGCATGGTGCTCACCGTGGAGCCCGGACTGTACTTCCACGCCCACGACCTCACCGTGCCGCCCGAGCTGCGCGGCATCGGCGTACGCCTGGAGGACGACCTGCTGGTCACCCCCGGCGGCGCGCGGGTGCTGTCGGAGGCGCTGCCCCTGGACGCGGCCGGCGTCGAGAAGTGGATGGCGCAGGCGTGACCGATCTCGTGGTCATCGGCGCGGGCGTGGTCGGCGCCGCCGCCGCCTACTTCGCGTCGCTGGCCGGGCTGCGGGTGGTCGTCGCCGAGCGCGGCGCCATCGCCGGCGGCACTTCGAGCGCCGGCGAGGGCAACCTGCTCGTCTCCGACAAGGAGGCCGGGCCCGAGCTCGACCTCGCCCTGTACGCCCAGCGCGTGTGGCGCGAGGACCTGGCCGAGCACGCCGGGCTGTGGGAGTTCGAGTCCAAGGGCGGCCTGGTCGTCGCCGGGTCGGAGGCGAGCGCCGCGGCGCTGCGCGAGCTCGCCGTCCACCAGCGCCGCCACGGCGTCGAGGTCCGCGACATCCCCGGGGACGAGCTGCGCGGGTACGAGCCGCACCTGTCGCCCGAGCTGCGCGGCGGCGCGTTCTACCCGCAGGACGCCCAGGTACAGCCGATGCTCGTGGTCGCCCACCTGCTGCGCCTGGCCCGCGGGCTCGGCGCGCGGGTGCGCACCGGGGCCGAGGTGACCGGGTTCCTGCGCGCCGGCGACCGCGTGACCGGCGTGCGCACCACCGCCGGCGACCTCCCGGCGGGCGCGGTGCTCAACGCCGCCGGCACCTGGGCGGGCGACGTGGCCGCGCTGGCGGGGACGCACGTGCCGGTGCTGCCGCGGCGCGGGTTCGTGCTGGTCACCCAGCCCATGCCGGCGCGTACGATCCGGCACAAGGTGTACGCCGCCGAGTACGTCGGCGACGTCGCCAGCTCCGACGCCGCGCTCCAGACCTCGCCCGTCGTCGAGGGCACCGGCAGCGGCACGATCCTCATCGGCGCCTCGCGCGAGCGGGTCGGCTTCGACCGTACGGTGTCCACGGCGGCGATCGGCGCGCTGGCGAGCAAGGCGATCGCGCTGTTCCCCATGCTGCGCGACGTCCGCGTCATGCGGACGTACCTCGGGTTCCGCCCCTACTGCCCCGACCACCTGCCGGTCATCGGGCCCGACCCGCGGGCGCCCGGCCTGTGGCACGCCTGCGGCCACGAGGGGGCCGGCATCGGGCTGTCGGCGGGCACCGGCAAGCTGATCGCGCAGGCCCTCACCGGTGAGCGGCCCGACCTGGAACTCGAACCGTTCGCGCCCGAACGGTTCCCGGAGCCCGAGGAGGTGCTCTCATGACGTACCACATGACCTTCCGCGGGGCCGTCGTGCCCGCCGAGCCGGGCCAGAGCGTCGGCGCGGCACTGGTCGCGGCCGGGATCCGCGACTGGCGCAGCACCCGCAGGGGCGGCCGGCCGCGCGGCCTGTTCTGCGGCATCGGCGTCTGCTTCGACTGCCTCATCACGGTGGACGGCGTCCCCGACCGCCGCGCCTGCCTCACCCCAGCCGCCGACGGCCTCCACCTCACCGACACCCCTGGCGACTCCGCTTCTGAGGACCCCGCGCTCGGCGGCCCTCCCCGTAAGGACCCCGCCCGTGAGGACCCCGCGCTCGGCGGCCCTCCCCGTAAGGACCCCGCCCCTGAGGACCCCGCGCTCGGCCGTGGCGAGATGGGGGGCGGGCATGCGCCGTCAGCATGATGTGGCCGTGGTCGGGGCCGGGCCGGCGGGACTGGCCGCGGCTGTGGAGGCGGCCGAGGCCGGGTTGCGGGTCGCGCTCATCGACGCCGCCGCCCAGCCCGGCGGCCAGTACTGGCGGCACTACGACGAACGCCACGCCCGCCCCGCCGACCGCGCGGGCCACCACGACCTGCGTACGTTCACCGCCCTGCGCGCCCGCCTGCGCGCCCTGTCCGCCGCCGGCCTGATCCGCCACCTCCCCGGCCTCCAGGTCTGGCTGATCAACCGCGCCGCCGACGGCGCCTTCACCCTCCGCACCACCCCGGCGGCCGGCGCGCCGGGCGAGACCGGCGCCACGGTCACCGCCGCCGCGCTGATCCTGTGCCCCGGCGGCTACGACCGGCAACTCCCCGTCCCCGGCTGGGACCTGCCCGGCGTGATGACCGCGGGCGGCGCGCAGGCCCTGCTCAAGGGCCACCGCACGGCGGCCGGCCGGCGCGCCGTCGTCGCCGGCACCGGCCCCTTCCTGCTGCCGGTCGCGACCGGCCTCGCCCGCGCGGGCACCGAGGTGGCCGCCGTCGTCGAGGCCAACGCCACCCTCGGCTGGCTGCGCGACCCGGTGGGCGCGGCCTCGGCGCCCGGCAAGGGCCTGGAGGCGCTCCAGTACGCGGCGCTGATGGCCCGGCACCGCATCCCGTACCGGACCAGGACGGTGGTCACCGAGATCCTCGGCGAGGACCGGGTGGAGGCGGTCCGGGTCGCCCGGGTGGACCGCGACGGCCGCCCGGACGGACCGGCGGAGGAGCTCCGCGCCGACCTCGTCGCGCTCGGCTGGGGTTTCACCCCGTCGATCGAGCTGCCGCTCATGCTCGGCGCCGCCGCCCGCAAGGACGTGGACGGCTCGCTCGTGGTGTCGGTGGACGCCCTGCAGCGCAGCACCGTCCCCGGCCTGTACGTGGCCGGCGAGGCGACCGGCGTCGGCGGCGCGGCCCTGGCCGGGCAGGAGGGCCGCCTGAGCGCGCTCGCCCTGGCCCGCTCCCTGGGCCGCCCGGCGGATCCGGCGCTGATGGTCCGGCTGCGGGCCGCGATCGTACGGGGCCGCCGCTTCGCCGCCGCCATGCACCGCACCTACCCGGTGCCGCCCGCGTGGACCGGCTGGCTGCGGGACTCCACGCTGGTCTGCCGGTGCGAGGAGGTCTCGTACGGCGAGCTGCGCGCCGCGCACGCCGAGCTGGGCGCCGCGGACCCGCGCACGCTGAAGATGCTGGCCAGGCCCGGCATGGGCTGGTGCCAGGGCCGGGTGTGCGGCTTCGCCACCGCGGGCATCGCGGCCTGCCTGAGCGGCCGTGAGAGCACCGCCGACGACCTGCGGCCGATGTCCACCCGCCCGATCGCCGCCCCGGTGACGCTGGGCGAGCTCGCCGCGCTGGCCGACGACGCGGCGGGGGAGGGCACCGTCGCCTGACCGCCCGGGAACGGCGACGCCCCGGCCGGACGCGGTGCCGGCCGGGGCGACGGAAGAGGCGGGCGTCAGCCGCAGTGCTCGAACGGGCTGGTGTAGGAGCTGGAGCCGATCGAGCCGCCCCACCGGACGCACTTGCCGGGGGCGCTGCGCTTGACCGGCCCGGCGTAGTAGGCGAAGCTGCCCGAGTCGGTGGCCCGGCTCGTGCCCTTCGGCTCCAGGAACGCCGAGACGGGCGAGGCCGAGCCGACCTTCGTCGTCTTGAGCGTCACGACGCAGTTGGAGCCGTTGCCCGCGTTGTAGAGCAGGTAGGCGCGGCCCCCGGTGAGCGCCGCCGAGTCGATGACCGCGTAGCCGCTGCCGCAGACACCCGCCGGGGTGTAGCGGTTGCCGCCGTCACCGTTGTTGTTGCTGTTGCTGGTGGTGGTGCTTCCGCTGCAGGCGTTGGTGCTCTTGACGGCCTTCTTCTGGCCCAGGGAGACGGTCACGCCGTTCACGGTCGGGCTGGTGTCCATCGCGCCCGAGGAGGTGCGCTGCTCGTAGTGCAGGTGCGGGGCCTGGGAGCCGCCCGTCGAGCCGACGGTGCCGATCACAGTGCCCTGGCCGACGCTCATCGAGCCGCCGGCCCCCCGCACCATCGTCGCCAGGTGGGCGTAACGGGTGCGGGAGCCGTCGCTGTGGCGGATCTCGACCCATTTGCCGTAGCTCGTGCTGCCCGCGTCGTGGAAGCTGGCGGTGCCCGCGGCGGTGGCGCGTACGGTCTCGCCGTTGATGGCGTCGCCGCCGTAGGTCTGCCAGTCGATGGAGCCCGACGGGTTGTGCGAGGGGGTCCAGTTGTTGGCGTAGAAGGTCTTGCCGCAGTTGAACGGGCTCTTGTGCGTCACCGCGAGCGACGCCGTGTCCTGCTGCTGCGCCACGGCGGCGTGCTGGGGGAGCAGCACCGCGGGAACGGCGAGCAGCAGGGCGGCGGTCGTGGATCTGAAGGTCTTCGGCCAGGTCGGCGCGCCGGTGGTCGGCATGCTCACCTTTCATGAACGGGGACGAGGGGGACGCTGTCAGGCGTTCCGCCTTTGGTGCCGGAGTGACAGCCGGTAAGGCGGAGGATCAAGAAGATATCTGTGAAAGATGTCTTCAATCAACGTCCGTGCCGCGGCGCCGGCCGTCGCCGGACGCCGGCGCGCCCGCCCGGCCCCGTCGTCAGTCGCCGGGCTCCTCCACGTACCGCAGCGTGACGGTCAGCTCGATCGCCGTCCCGGTCGCGGCCCGCGTCAGGGTGGCCAGCTCCGCCGCCTCCAGGCCGAGTGCGTCGGCGAGCAGCCGCAGCGACGTGGCGCGCGGCCTGCTCATCGCGCCCGCCTCCAGCCGGCGCACCGTGCGCACGTTCAGCCCCGCCCGCGCCGCCAGCTCCTCCTGGGTCACCAGGGCCCGCTCCCGCCAGGCCCGCAGCAGCGCGCCCAGCACCGGTTCCGCTCCCGTGGGAACCGGCGCCCCGCGCGGCGGGGTCTCGTCCTCCGCGGCCGGTGCGGCCACGGTGATGTCCGCCAGCACCCGCATGGGCTCTCCTCCTTCCGTACGCCGGCACCGCGCCGGCCGGACCCACTCTTCGCCGGGCCCGGCCGCGCGGCAACGACACCGGCCGTCCGTGTCCTGATCCCTGCGAACGCTGGCCGAAATCCGCGCCGGGCTCAGCCGGTGGCAAGCGCCTTCCGCAGCGCCGCCCCGAACGCCGCCGGGTCGGTGCCGAAACCGCCGTGGTCGCCGGGGAACGGGGCGATCTCCGCCCCCAGCCGCTCGGCCACCAGCCGCGTGGCGCGCGCGTACGGCTCGTCCTCCGCCGTCGCCTCGCCGAGCCCCGGCACGACCCGTACCCCGGCCGCGCGGACCGCGGCGAGGTCGGGGGCGTGGCGGGAGAAGGACGGAGCCTCGTAGCCGATGAAGAACGCGGCGTTCTGCTCCATGCGGCCCATCATGGCCATGAGCTCCGGGTCCAGCGGCCCACCGGGGGCCTCGCCGCCGTCCTGGCCCTGCTGCCCCTCCTCCGCGTGCTCGCCGTCGCCGCCGCCTTCCAGGCCGGCCGCGAAGATCTGGTGCGCGGCGCCGGGCCCCTCCTTGTGGAAGGCGTCCTCGACGTCCTGGAACAGCGCCCGCCAGCGGTCACGCTCGGGCAGCAGCTCGAACAGGGGCGGCTCGTGGGCGACCAGCGTCCGCACCAGCTCGGGACGGCGGGCCGCGAGCTCCAGCCCGATCATCGCGCCGGAACTGTTGCCGAAGACCAGGGCCGGCTCCTCCGGCGTGACGCCGACCGCCGTCAGCAACCGGGCGGCGTCGTCGGCGTGCACCTCGACGCTCTGCGGCTCCGGCGGGCCGTCCAGGGGGCTGCGCGAGTTGCCGCGCCGGTCGTAGGTGACCACCGTGTAGTTGTCAGCCAGGGTCGCGGCGAGGGCCGCGAAGCCGGCGGCGTCGTACACGCCGCCGCAGATCAGCAGCAGGATCGGGCCCGAGCCCCGCACCTCGTGGTGCAAGGTGGCGCCGGGCGTGACGAGCGTGCCGGTCCTGATGGCTTCCATGGTGTGTCTCCTCGGAGGGTTGACGGTGACTCCTTCACTGGGCGGTCGGAGCCGCCGCCGGCTTCTCGACATCCGCGGCCGACTTTCCTGACGGAAAATCGTTGGCTCCCGCCATGAGCGCTGCGGCAGCATGACAGGGCGGCGTCGGCGTTCGGGAGGGGCGGATGGCTGTGCTCGGATCACTTGTGGGCTCCGGAGAGCGATCGTCCGCACGAAAATCGGCGGTCCTGCTCGCGCTGCGCCACTACTGGAACGAACTGCGCCGGCAGTGGCCGGTCGCGCTGCCCGCGCTGACACTCCCCGCCGTCGGCAACATCTGCCTGTTCTACCTGGCGCCGCTGGCGGTGGCCGGCCTGGTGGGGCACCTGGCGGGCGGGGGCGACGGGTCCGTCGGTGCGCTGCTGCCGTACGTCGCCTACTTCGCGGGGATGCTGCTGGCGGGCGAGGCCCTGTGGCGGGTGGGCCTGCACTTCCTCAACCGCACCGACGCCCGTGGCATCGAACGGCTCGGCGTCGTCGGCATGGACGAGCTGCTGGCCAAGGACGCGGCGTTCTTCCACAACAACTTCGCGGGCTCGCTGACCAAGCGGGTGCTCGGGTTCTCCTCCAGGTTCGAGGAGTTCGCCGACACGCTCGCCTTCTCGATCATGGCCAAGGTGGTGCCGCTGGGCTTCGCCTCGGTGGTGCTGTGGCAGTACCACCCGCTGCTGGTCCTGGTGCTGGTGGGCCTCATCCTGGTCACCGGCTTCCTCGTCGCCCCGCTCATCCGGCGCCGGCAGGCGCTGGTCGACCGGCGGGAGGCGGCCAAGGTGCTGGTGTCGGGGCACGTCGCCGACGTGCTGGCGAACATGGACACCGTCCGCGCCTTCGCCGCCGAGGACCGCGAGGCCGCCGAGCACCGGGCCAGGGTCGCCGAGCAGGGCCGGGCGTCCCTGCGCTCGTGGGACTACGGCAACCTGCGGGTCGACACCGTCGTCGCGCCCCTGTCGGTGCTGACCAGCGCCGTCGGCCTGCTGCTCGCCGTGGCGCTGCGCGGCGGGCTGGGCGTGGAGGCGATCGTGGTGACGTTCACCTACTACACCAACACGATCAGCATCATGTTCGAGTTCAACCAGATCTACCGGCGGGTGGAGAGCGTGCTCACGGAGGCCGCGCAGTTCACGGAGCTGCTGCTGGACCCGCCGACCGTGGTGGACCCGCCCGAGCCGCTGCCGCTGCGCCCGGCCGACGCGGGCGTGCGCTTCGAGCGCGTGCGCTTCGGCTACGCCGACGGCGACCCCCTCTTCGCCGATCTCGACCTCGACATCCCCAGCGGCACCAAGATCGGTCTGGTCGGTCAGTCGGGCGGCGGCAAGACCACGCTCACCCGCCTGCTGCTGCGTCTCATGGACGTCGACGGCGGCCGGATCCTCGTCGGCGGCCAGGACATCTCCCGGCTGCGCCAGGCCGACCTGCGGAGCCTGATCGCCTACGTTCCGCAGGAACCCGCGATGTTCCACCGCACGGTCCGCGACAACATCGCCTTCGCCCGGCCGGGCGCCACCGAGGCGGAGATCCTGCGGGCGGCGAGGGCGGCGCACGTCACGGAGTTCGTCGAGGCCCTGCCGGAGGGCTTCGACACCCTGGTCGGCGAGCGGGGCGTGAAGCTGTCCGGCGGGCAGCGCCAGCGCGTCGCCCTCGCCCGCGCCATCCTCCGCGACGCTCCGATCCTGCTGCTGGACGAGGCCACCAGCGCCCTCGACTCCGAGAGCGAGATCCTCGTCCAGGAGGCCCTGTGGCGGCTCATGCAGGACCGTACGGCGATCGTGGTCGCCCACCGGCTGAGCACGGTGGTCAGGATGGACCGGCTCGTGGTGCTCAACCGGGGGACCATCGTGGAGCAGGGCTCCCACAGCGAGCTGCTGCGGGCGCAGGGCCCCTACGCCCGTCTCTGGAGCCACCAGTCGGGCGGCTTCCTGCCGGAGGAGGACACCTCCGACGTGATCCAGGAGGCCGACGCGGGCCACCGGGCCGGGGAGCTCACGGCCTGAGCCCGGCCCAGGCGATGGTCAAGCCTCGTCCTCCGCCGGCGGCGGAACGCGCTCGGCCCGCAGGCTGGTGACCGTGACGGTGAACAGGACCGTGATGATGACGCCGAGCGAGGCCGGCGTGGGGATCTCCGGCACCCACGCCCAGATCCCGTGCGCCCAGTGCAGCACCAGCTTGACCCCGATGAAGGCCAGGATGACGGCCAGGCCGTAGTTGAGGTGGCGCAGCCGGGCCAGCGCGCCGCGCAGCACGAAGTACAACGCACGCAGGCCGAGCAGGGCGAAGGCGTTGGTGGCGAAGACCAGGAACGGGTCGTCGGTGACGCCGTAGACGGCGGGCACGGAGTCCACGGCGAAGACGATGTCGGTGGCGAACACGGCGACGGTCGCCAGCGCCAGCGGGGTGATCGCGGTCCGGCCGTTCTCCCGCACCACGAGCCGGAAGCCGTGGTAGCGGGGCGAGACCGGCACGAGACGGCGCAGCAGCCGGACGCTGCGCATGGAGTCGATGTCCACGGCGTGCGCCTCGCCCTTGCGCGCGTCCCTGAGCACCTTGCCTGCGGTCAGGATGAGCACCGCGCCGAACAGCAGGAACGCCCAGGTGCCGCTCTGCAGGGCCGCCGCTCCCAGCGCGATGAAGATCGCCCGGAGCACCAGCGCCCCGACGATCCCGTACAGCAGCACCCGCTGCGCCAGCTCGGTGGGCACCGCGAAGGCCGCCAGCAGCAGCATGAACACGAACAGGTTGTCCACCGACAGCGACTTCTCCACCACCCAGCCGGTGAAGAACTCGACCGCCACGCCGCCGTCGAACTCGGCCCACAGGTAGAAGCCGAACAGCACCGGCAGCACCATGTAGAACACCGACCAGCCGACCGCCTCGCGCATGCGCACCTCGTGCGGGCGCCTGGTCAGGACGATGTCGACGACCAGCAGCAGGAGCAGCGCGGCGACGGTGACCGCCCACAGCGTGAACGACGCGATGGTGCCGGACGCGGCGCCGGACGCAGCCGAAAGTGTCCCCGGGGACATGAAGCCTCCTCGAACGTGACTCAACCGTTCGAGGTCTCCTTCACCCGGGGGTGGCGGGCGGCCGTCCGGGGACGCTCAGGTACGTCCGTACTGACCGGATCGGCGCTTGTGAAGTACTCCCCTCGCCACGCTGAGCGTAGACCAGATCAGGACGTACCTGAACCTTTCCGGCCGAAGTCATGGCCGGAAAGTCGATCGCGTGGCCGTCAGACGGTGGGCCGGGTTCCGTTCACGTGCGCGGTCCGGCCCCTGCCGCGTCCGCGTCCGCTCGCCGCCAGACCGGCCGCCGCCAGGCCCGTGAGGGCGATCCAGATGCCGACCACGACGTTGTTCAGCACGGCTCTGCCCGGGGCCGCGCCGCCGTACAAGATCCAGGGCGCGATGATCGTCCAGACGCCTACGATCGGCGTCACCCAGGCCAGCCCGTGGGTGCGGCCGTAGGCCGTGGCGAAGCCCACGGCGAGGGCCGCCACCGCCAGGCCGGTCACCAGGTTGTTGACGGTGAGCCGGCCGAGCGGGGTGAAGTTCGCCACCCACGGCGAGATCGCCAGATAGAGCCCGGCGAGAAGGGTGAGCCCGTCGAGCGCCTGGAAGACGGCCCGGCAGGCCGCCTCCTCGTAGTGCTGCCGGGTTTCCTCGATGTCGGGACGCATCCGCGTCCCCGATGTGTGGGCCATCGTGCACCGCCTTCCTGAAAGTACGCGGACTCGGTGCCTCATGGCCTCATACCCCTGGTGAGGGGCCTATTCAAAGGAGCGGGCCGTCCTCCAGCCGCCGCACGGCCTCGTCCAGCGTCGGCTGGATGTCCAGGAACCGGTCGAGGCCGCGGTCGCGGAAGATGCGGCGGGGGAGCGGGCCGACGCCGAAGACGACGAGGCCGCCCCCGGTCGTCCGCACGTGCCGCTCGGTGGCCAGCAGGACGGTGAGCCCGTACGAGTCCGCCGAGGTCAGGCCGCTCAGGTCGATCGCCAGCAGCGGCGGGTCGCGCACGGTCAGCGCCCGGGCCAGCGCGGCCTGCAGCACGGGACAGGTGTCGATGTCGAGCGGCCCGCGTACGGTCACCACGACGACCCGGTCGCCGGCCGGGCGGTCGCCGATCTCCAGCCGGTGGCTCCGCGACGGGCTCATCGGCCCACGCCCGCGACCAGGTTGATGGCGAGGGCCAGGATGACGGCGCCGAACAGGTAGGACAGCAGCGCCTGGCGCAGCACCGCCGCGCGGAACCCCGCGGTGTTGAGCTCGGTGTCGGAGACCTGGAACGTCATCCCCACGGTGAAGGCGAGGTAGGCGAAGTCGGTGAAGCGGGGCTGGGGGGACGGGTCGTGGTCGTGGAAGTCCACACCGCCCCAGGGGCCGGGCGAGTAGTACATCCGTGTGTAGCGCAGCGTGAAGATCGTGTGGATCACCGCCCACGAGACCACCACGCTGACCACGCCGACCCCCACGTGCAGCACCAGCTCGGCCGGGGTGTCGGCCTGGACGACCAAGTAGGCCACGGCCACCAGGCTGGCCACCGCGGCGGCGAGGACCGCGAGATCCGCCCCCGCCCTGGACGGGTCCTCGCTCTCGATCGCGGCGGAGGTCTCGGGGCCGTCGAGCCGGCCGATCCGCAACCAGGTCATCACGAGGAAGGCGAGCGCGGCGGCGTCCCAGCCGATGAGCGGCACGAAGGACGGGGGCACGAGGGCCGCGGCCCCGGCCATGACGACGACCCCGATCACGGCGGCGAGCTCGGCGGTCCGCCGCGCCGTGGTCCCCACCAGCCAGGACACCCGCTTCGGCCGCACCACTTGGGATCCCTCCGTTCGCCTGCCGCGTCGGGTCCAGGCTAGCGCCGCCCGCCGCTCCGGATGATCTCCCACCGCGCGGGTCGCGAACACTCACCTGCGCAGAAGGGAGTGATCAACCTCTTAACGGGCACAGTCTGCATGTCCGACATTACTTTCCGTAGTGGGTGAAGGAGGGAGATGTACCGCTCCTTCGGCATCGCCGCCGCACTTCTCACCGGCACGGCACTTCTCGGCGGCACGGCGTGGGCCTCGGTGGCCTCGCCGGCAAGGCCACCGAGGGTGCCGAGGTCGCACTTCACGCACGCCGAGAACATCGCGCACCGCGCGGGTTCCGGCGTCGCGCCCGAGAACACCATCGCCGCCTGCGCCAGGGCCAGCGCCTCGGGCGCCGACCGGTGCGAGTTCGACGTCCAGCAGACCAAGGACCAGCAGCTCGTCCTCATCCATGACGAGACGCTGGCCCGCACCACGAACGTCGAGGAGCTCTTCCCCGACCGCAGCCCGTGGCGGGTCTCCGACTTCACCCTCGCCGAGATCCGCCGCCTGGACGCCGGGTCGTGGTTCTCGCCGCGCTTCCGCAACGAGCGCGTGCCCACGCTCCAGCAGGCACTGGAGATGCTGGGCAAGGGCAGGGCCGGGCTGCTGCTGGAGATCAAGCACTCGCCTCGCAGCCCCGGCATCGACAACCGGGTGGCCGCCGAGCTGCTGCAGAACCGGGACCTGTGGGAGGGCCGGCGCCTCGCGCTCCAGTCGTTCGACCGGCAGGCATTGCGAAAGCTGCACCGCGCCGTGCCCGACGTCCCCATCCTCCTGCTCGGCGCGGACAACGGACAGCTGTCCGACGTGGCCGACTACGCCGACGCGCTCGTCCTGCCGCACGCCGCCCGGCTCACCGCAGGGCAGGTGCGCGAGGTCAAGGCACGCGGCCTGCGGGTCTACGCCGGCCCGACGGACCGGCCGCAGGTGCAGCGCCGCCTGCTCTCCTTCGGCGTGGACGGCATCATGACGGGCGTTCCCGCCCGCCTGCGGGACGTGCTGCGCTATTGACCCCGGAAGGGGCGTCTCAGCCCTTTCCCGCGGCGTTGACGATGCGGGTGGTCGAGCGGCCGGGGATGGCCTCCATCTCCCAGCAGTCGGCGCCGAGGATGGCCGCCGCCGCGGCGCGGGCCCCGGCGTGCGGGTCGCCCGCGGTGTGGGCCAGGGCGCGGGGGCTCATGGGGGCGAGCAGGTCGATGTAGTCCTCCGGGCCGTGCGCCTCGGGCGGTCCGGTCACGATGAAGACGCCCGCGACGAACCGGAGCGCGGCCAGCACCTCGGCCCGTTCGGCGGCGGGGTTGAGCGGGCGGGTCGGCCCCTTCCACGCGCGCACGCGGGGGTCGTCCTCGACGCCGACGACGAGCGGCAGCCCGCGTGCCGCCACGGCGCCGAGATAGCGCACGTGGCCCACGTGCAGGATGTCGAAGACCCCGGTCACGACCGCCGCCCCCGGCCGGTCGTACGGCTGCACCCAGACGGCCTCCAGGCTGCTCACGCGACCTCCTCCGCTGCCCTGCCGGCCTCGACGGCTCCGCCCCTGGGCCTATACGAATCGTCGATCGCAGCGTACTCGGTCGCTCCGGCAGGCCGTGCAGGTGACCATGGGAAAGTGCATTCCTACCTTTTGGCGAGGCTCCGGAAGGTGGGCGCGGCGCGTCTCATAACGCCGCCCGGACACGGGCACGATCATGGGGGAGGTCGCTGATGCCGGACTTTCACCGCGTTGACGGGGGTGTCGACGGGGACCACCTGCCCGCCTCCGGCGACCTCGTGGTCCGGTTGCCGGGGGCGCCCTCCCAGGTGGCGAGGGCACGGGGGATCGTCACCGACGCGCTGGGCCGCGACCACCCGCTGCACGACGACGTGGTGCTGCTCACCAGCGAGCTGGCCACGAACGCGGTCCTGCACACCCGGTCCGGTGCCGGCGGCTCGTTCACGGTGAGCGTGACCAGCTCGCCGTCGGTGGTGCGGGTGCGCGTGGAGGACGCCGGGTCGGACGGGCCGCCGTGCGTGTGCCGTACGGGGGCGCAGTCGACCAGCGGGCGCGGGCTGCCGCTCATCGAGGCGCTCAGCCACCGCTGGGGCTTCACCCGCGAGAACGGCTCGACGACGGTCTGGTTCGAGCTGCTGCAGGCAGGCGTCGCGGCGGTCGCTGTCTAGCGGCTCATCCGGCCGCCTGCCCGGGGTGGTCGCCGGGGAGCGTGATCCACTTGTGGGACCAGGTGACCAGCTCGTCCAGCGCCGGGCGCAGCTCCTCGCCCATCCGGGTCAGGTGGTACTCGGCGCGCACGGGGGACGTGGCGAGCACGCGGCGCTCGACCAGCCCGGCCGACTCCAGCTCGCGCAGGCGGCGGGCGAGCATCGTGTCGTTGATGCCGGGGATGGCCGCCTTGATGTCGCCGTAGCGGTGCGCGCCCTTGAAGATCATGTGGATCACGGCGCCGGACCAGCGGGCGCCGATCAGCTCCATGGCGACGTGGAAGCGTGTGCAGACGGAATCCGAGCTCACCTCTTGATCCTACATTTGCTAAGGAATGTAGAGCTACTAAATAATGTTGAGTACTGCGTCGAGGCAGCCCAGCACCATGAGGAGAGTCATGCACAAGCCCGTCCTGCAGGTCATCGTCGCCAGCACCCGCCCAGGCCGCGCCGGCCGCGCCGTCGCCGACTGGTTCGCCGAGCGGGCCGCCGTTTCCGGGCTGTTCGAGGTGGAGCTGGTGGACCTGGCGGAGGTGAACCTGCCCTTCCTGGACGAGCCGCACCACCCCCGCCTGCGCCAGTACGTCAACGCCCACACCAAGGAGTGGAGCGCCACCGTCGAGCGCGGCGACGCGTACGTGTTCGTGACCCCCGAGTACAACCACAGCTTCAACGCCGTGCTGAAGAACGCGCTGGACTACCTGCACCACGAGTGGAAGTACAAGCCGGCCGGCTTCGTCAGCTACGGCGGCGTCTCCGGCGGCACCCGCGCCGTCACCGCCCTGCGCACGGTGATCGGCCTGCTCAAGATGGTCCCCGTGTCGGAGGCGGTGAACATCCCGTTCCTGCCGCGCTTCCTGGCCGAGGACGGCACGCTGCGGCCCAACGAGGAGACCGTGGCCGCCGCCGACGCCATGCTGGCCGAGCTGGCCAAGGTCGGCGGCGCGCTGCGCCCGATGCGCCTGGCCTCCTGACCCGGCCCCGCCGGCCGGGCGGCCTCACACGTCGAGCCGGCACAGCCCTTCGGCGAGCGCCTTCGTGGTGAGCCTGGTGCGGCTGTCGCAGCCAAGCTTGGCGAAGATGTGCTCCAGGTGCGTCGTCACCGTGCGCACGCTGAGCACCAGCGCGGCGGCGATCTGCGGGTTGCTGTCGCCCGCCGCCACCCGGGTGAGCACGTCCACCTCGCGGCCGGTCAGCTCGTACGGCAGCACGCACGGCCGCTCCCCGGCCACCGCCCCCTGGAGCGACCCCTGGAACCCGACGCCGGCCCGCAGCAGCCGCAGCTCGTGCCAGCGCCCGCCGCCGTCGAGCCAGAGGCCGTGGCGGCTCAGCTCCCGCGAGTCGATGAACGCGCGGGCGTAGGCCGCCATGGCCGGATCGTCCCAGAGCGCCGGCGACGGCTCCCGCCCCGGGACCTCGCGCCGGACGCCGAGCCGGTCGAAGGCCACCGCGCGGAAGCCGGGCGGCAGGCCGACCGGGTCGATCACGCATCGGCTCAGGTCGGTGAGGTGCGCGAGCAGCGGGCTGACGGCCGACACCACGGCCCCGATCCGGCCGGGGAACGTCTCCCGGGTGGCCAGGTGCAGCAGCCCCGTGTAGCGGCCCTCGGGCAGGAACAGCGGCGCGGTCAGCCCCGCCCGCCAGCCGTAGGGGGCGAGGTGGCGGCGGAAGTAGCGCTCGGTGCAGGGGTCGGGCATCGGCACGGGGGAGCGGGTCGCGCGGGCGCGGCGGTAGGCCTCCAGCCCGGCGTACTCCTCGGCGGCGTCGCGGTCGATCTGCCGGTGGCCGTCGGAGACGACGCTGTGGTGGCGCCCGGTGGCCGGGTCGAACGCGACGAACTCGTACGCGTCGAGCGGCACCACCCTGCGCAGCGCGGCCATCGCCCCGTGCGCGTCGCCGCCGTCCGCCACCTGATAGCCGACCTCCGCGAACGCCCGGAGATGGCGGACGTCCAGGGTGATCTCGGCCACCGCCCCTTTATACCATTCGCCAATCTCCGAGGCCCCGCTGAAGATTATTTTCAGCGGGCCCGGAGTGCTACCGTGATTCCATGCAGCGCGCTCACGTCCTCGCCACGACGACGCCGGACCCCGTCCCGGCGCGCTGACTCCACGCTTCCCGGGCGAACGCCCGGGACCGCTGGTCGTTCGCCCTTTCCCGCGAAAGGACGATCATGAACGACCACCGCAGTCTCGGCCGCGAGCTCGGCATCTTCGACACCGACCCGCTCATCGGCTCCGGCCTGCCCTACTGGCTGCCCGCCGGCGCGGCCGTGCGCAAGGCCGTCGAGGACTACGTGCACGAGCTCGAACGCCGCAACGGCTACCAGCACGTCAACTCGCCCGTACTCGGCAAACGCGAGCTCTACGAACGATCCGGACACTGGGCCCACTACGCCGAGGACATGTTCCCGCCGATGAGCGTCGGCGGCGAGGAGTTCGTGCTGCGTCCCAGCCTGTGCCCGCACCACGCGATCGTCTACCGCTCGCGGCAGCGCAGCCACCGCGACCTGCCGCTGCGCCTGGCCGAGCTGGGCGGCATGTACCGCTCCGAGCAGTCCGGCGTGCTCGGCGGCCTCAGCCGGGTGCGCGCCATCCAGCTCAACGACGGCCACGTCTTCTGCCCGCCCGAGCGGGCCGCCGCCGAGGTCTCGGCCGCGCTCGACCTCATCGGGCAGGCCCACGCGCGGCTCGGCGTCGGCGCCGTCCGCCACCGGCTGTCGCTGCGCGGCGAGGGCGGCAAGTACGTCGACGACCCCGCCATGTGGGCCCGCTCCGAGTCCGTGCTGCGCGAGGCGCTGGACGAACGCGGCCAGGACTACGACGAGGAGCCCGGCGAGGGCGCCTTCTACGGCCCGAAGATCGACATCCAGATCACCGACCCTGCCGGCCGCGAGAGCACCCTGTCCACCGTCCAGGTCGACTTCTACCAGCCCGCCCGCTTCGACCTCACCTACGTGAGCCCCGAGGGCCCCAGGCGGCCCGTCATGGTGCACCGCAGCGTCGTCGGCGGCCTCGAACGCCTGGTCGCGCACCTGATCGAGGTGCATGCCGGGGCGTTCCCCGCCTGGCTCGCGCCGGTGCAGGCCGTGGTGCTGCCGCTGTCGGACGCCGAGCTGCCCGCCGCGGCCCGGGTGCTGAGCCGCTGCCTGGCCGCCGGGCTGCGGGCCGAGTTGGCGCCCGCCGACCGGAGCAGCCTCGGGGCCAGGATCAGGGCGCACCGGCTGGTGCCGTACCAGCTCGTGGTGGGGCCGCGGGAGGCGGCGTCCGGCGGCGCGGCGGTGCGGCTGCGGGACGGCGGCCAGGCGGGGGACGTGCCGGTCGAGCGGCTCGCCGCCGAGGCGCGGCCGTTCCCCTGACCGGCCCCGCGCGGGCCTTATAACCAGTCCTTCTTCCTGAACACCGCGTACAGCGCCACCGATGTGACCGCCACCAGCAGCGACGACAGCCAGAACCCCCACGGCTCGCCGGAGCCCGGATAGGGCACGTTCTGCCCGAAGAAACCGGTGATCAGCGTGGGGACGGCGATGACGGCCGCCCAGCCCGTGATGCGTTTCATGATGTCGTTGAGCCGGAAGCCCTGCTGGGCCAGGCGGGTCTCGCGGGCGTTGGCCAGCATGTCGCGGACCTCGCCCACCCACTCGACGGTGCGCAGCACGTGGTCGCGGACGTCCTCGTAGTAGGGGGCCATCGCCGCGCCGCCGACGAAGTCCTGGTCGGGGCGGAGCAGCGTGCCCAGCACCTCGCGCATGGGCATCGCGATCTTGCGCAGGCGGGTGGTGTTCCTGCGCAGCTCGTACATGGTCCGCTGCAGCTCCCTGCCGTCGCGGACGTCGTCCTCGAACAGCGACTCCTCCAGGGCCTCGGCCTGCGCGTCGAGGTCCTGGACCAGGTCGAGCTGGCCGTCCACCACGTGGTCGAGCAGGCCGTGCAGCAGGAACGTCACGCCGTGCCCGGCCAGGCGGGCGGCGGCGTCCCAGCGGCGGGTCACCGCGCCGATGTCGAAACGCTCGCTCTCGCGGACCGTCACCAGGGCGTTGGCGGTGACGAAGACGTCCACCTCGACCGGCTCCAGACGGCCCTGGTCGACGTGCACGCCGTACACAGTGATGAACAGGTGGTTGTCGTAGACGTCCACCTTCGGGCGCTGGGGGCCGCTGAGCACGTCCTCGACGGCCAGCTCGTGCAGCCCCAGCTCCTGCCCGAGCACGGCCAGGTCCTCGGGCGCGGGTGCGCACAGGTCGAACCAGACCGTGTTGTCCGGATCGCCGACGTGGTCGGAGACCTCCTCGACCGGGAACCCTTCCTTCTCGAGGACGCCGTTCCGGTACAGACGCGTGTGCACTACGCGAGTGTGGCAAATAGCCGCGCGTTGCGCACCGCGGCGCCTCCCGGGTCGTTGTTGAAGTACACGTACGCCTCGTCCAAGCCCGCCTCGCGGATCCGGGCCGCCCACGCGGACAGGACGGGCTCGCCGTACTCCCAGCCGTCCGCCGCCTGGTGCAGGCGCACGTACCCCCAGTCCGCGGTGCGCCAGAGCGGGCTCACCGGCCGGTCCAGGCGGTCCGCCCAGCACAGCGCCGCGCCGCGCGCCTCCAGCAGGCCCTTGACCTCGCCGGTCCACCAGGACTCGTGCCGCGGCTCCACCGCCACCCGCACCCCGCCGGGGAAGCAGGCCAGGCACTGGTCGAGGCGGTCAGGCTCGGCCCGCAGGGTCGGCGGGAGCTGCAGCAGGATCGGGCCCAGCTTCTCCTTCAGCCCCGAGACCGCCCCCATCAGCCGCCGCACCGGCTCCTCCGGATCCCGCAGCCGCTTGATGTGCGTGAGGAACCGGCTCGCCTTGACCGCCATCACGAACCCGTCCGGCGTACGCTCCCGCCAGGCGGCGAACGTCTCCGGCCGCGGCAGCCGGTAGAAGGCGTTGTTGCTCTCGACCGTGGGGAACTCGGCGGCGTACGTCTCCAGCCAGAGGCGCTGCGGCACCCCCTCCGGATACAGCACCTCCCGCCAGTCCTTGTACTGCCAGCCCGAGGTGCCCACCCACCATGTCATGGCTTTACGCCTACCCTGACCGCCGCCGTGCACTACTGTCACTATTCGTCAGGCGAGGAGGACCAACACGCGATGGGCGCCAATCACGCTCACGGCCCGGCCGCGCCCCTGTCGCGGCGCACGCTCATGGCCGGGCTGGCGGTTCTGGTGCCGCTGGCGATCGTCACGCTGGCGGCGCTGATCTGGCTGTGGCCGGACGGCGGCCAGGCCGCGGCCCCGGCGGAGACCGGCAGTCAGAGACTCGGCGGCACCGTCACCGCCGTCACGCTCACGCCCTGCGCGGCCGTGAGCGAAGGAGCTCCCCGGCCCGACCCCGCCACGTGCGGCAAGGCCACCGTCAAGGTCGGCGACGGGCCCGACACGGGCAAGGACGTCGAGCTCCGTCTGCCCAGCGGGCCGGGGGCGCAGCGCTTCGCCGCGGGCGACGCGGTGATCCTGCTGCGCGCCCCCGACGGCGGCTACCAGCTCTCCGACCACGACCGGGGCACGCCGCTGCTGCTGTTCGGGCTGGCGTTCGCGCTGGCGGTGATCGCCTTCGGCCGCTGGCGCGGGGTGACCGCGCTGGCGGGGCTGGCGGTGACGTTCGTGCTGCTGCTGACGTTCGTCATCCCCGGCATCATCGAGGGCAAGCCGCCCATCCTGGTCGCCGTCGTCGGCGCGGCGGCGATCATGCTGACCGTGCTCTATCTGACGCACGGCTTCTCGCCGTCCACCACGACGGCCGTGCTCGGCACGCTCGCCGCGCTGGCGCTCACCGCCGGGCTGTCGTCCGCGGCGCTGGGCCTCGCCCAGCTCAACGGCGCCACCGACGACGTCGCCGTCACCGTCGGCATGAGCCTGCCCATCGACACGCGGGGCCTGCTGCTGGCCGGGATCATCATCGGCGCGCTCGGCGTGCTCGACGACGTCACCGTCACCCAGGCGGTCACGGTGACCGAGCTGGCCCAGGCCAACCCCTCCTACGGCTTCGTACGCCTCTACCGGGCCGCCGCCCGGGTGGGGCGGGCGCACATCGCGTCGGTCATCAACACGATCATCCTGGCGTACGCGGGGGCGTCGCTGCCGCTGCTGCTGCTGTTCAGCATCGGCTCCCAGCCGCTGGGCGAGGTGCTGACGACGCCGGTGGTCGCCCAGGAGATCGTCCGCAGCATCGCGGGCACGCTCGGCCTCATCTCCGCCGTGCCCGTCACGACGGCGCTGGCCGCCTTCGCCGCCGCCCGCCGCGCCGGCTCCGCGCCCGAGCAGGCCGGGCCGGCCGACGACGAGCCCGGCGACTTCTTCAGCCGGCGGGACGACGCCGACGACGACGAGGACTTCTTCAGCCGGGTGGGCGGCGACGGGCACGTGGCCGCGCCGGGCGAGGCCGAGCGCCGCGAGTCGCCGGTGCCGGAGGGCGGCTTCTTCACCCCGTCCCCGCAGCGCCCCGGCGGCCCGTCCGCGCTGCGCCCCGACCCGCACCCGGCCTACCCGTCGTCCGGCGCGAGCGACGTCCACGGCCAGCCGCCCGCCGAACGCCGCGCGTCCCGCCACCGCCGCCGCGCCTGACCGACGCGAGGCGCCCGGTCAGTACGCCTCGGCGCTGCCGTCCACCCGCAGCTTGCGCCGGGCCCGTTCGTAGAAGGTGGTGCCGACCCGCACCACCTTGGCGGCCCCGGGCCACGCGCTGACCGTGACGGAGTCGCCGGGGCACAGGTGGCCGACGACCGCGCCGTCCACCTCGACCGCGAGCCGTCCACTGGAGGGCAGCACCTCCAGCGTCACCTCCTCGTCCGCGGGCAGCACCAGCGCCCGGTTGAACGACGAGTGCGCCGCCGCGGGCACCACCAGCACCGCCTCCACCCGCGGCGAGACGATCGGCCCGCCCGCCGAGAAGCTGTAGGCGGTGGACCCGGTGGTGGTCGCCACGATCACCGCGTCGGCGGAGAACCGGACGAAGTCGCTGCCCAACAGGGTGACGGCCACGCCCGCGAGCCCTTCGCCGGGGATGCGGACGAGCGCGATGTCGTTGAAGGCGGTCACGTGCGTGTCGCCCACCCGGCTCCGGATCGCCATCCGCGGCTCGACCGTGTAGCGGTGCCCGTCGATGGCCGACAGGGTGTCCGCCAGCTCGTCGACGTCGATCTCCGCGAGGAACCCGAGCCGCCCGAGGTTGACCCCCAGGATGGGCGTCGGCCGCCCGGCCAGCAGCCGCATGGTGCGCAGCATCGTCCCGTCGCCGCCGAGCCCCACCAGCAGGTCGGACCGCTCGACCAGCGCGTCGGCGTCCACCGCGACGGCGCTGCAGTCGATCCGCCCGACCTCCTCCGGCAGGCCGAGCACCGTGGCGTCCTTGGCCCCCGCCCAGCGCAGGATGGTGTCGATCGCCTTCTTCGAGTCGCGCTCCGGATGCAACACCAGCCCGACCGTCCCGACCATGCCCATAGGCCCAGACTATGCGGTGCCCCTCCTCCGCTACGGTCGAGGGCATGCGGCTTCATGTGGGATGCGCGATGTGGACGCACGCGAAGTGGCCGGGGCGGTTCCTGCCGCCCCACCTGCCGGCGGGGGAGCGGCTGGGCGCGTACGCGACCTGGTGCAACGCGGTGGAGGGCAACACGACCTTCTACGCCACCCCGTCCCGCGACACCGTGGAGTCGTGGGCGCGGCAGACGCCGCCGGACTTCCGGTTCGTGGTGAAGTTCCCCAAACCGGTCACGCACGAGCGGCGGCTGGTGGACGCCGACGAGCCGGTACGGGCGTTCCTGGAGACGATGGAGCCGATCGAGTCGCGTACGCACGCGCTCTGGGTGCAGTTGCCCGGCTCGTTCGGGCCCGGCGACCTGGGTGCGCTGGCGGCTTTCCTGCGCCGGATGCCGCGCTCGCACCGGTGCGCCGTCGAGGTGCGGCACCCGGCGTTCTTCGCCGACGCCCGCGCCGAGCGGGCCCTGGAACGGGTGCTGGACGCGGCGGGGGCCGAGTGGGTGCCGTTCGACACGACCACGATGTTCGCCGCGCCGCCGGCCAGCGACGCCGAGCGCGACGCGTGGACCAAGAAGCCCCGCCTGCCGCGCAGGACCCGCGCGCTCACCGGCCATCCGATCGTCCGCTATCTCGGCCGCGACGCCACCGAGCGCACGGTGGAGGGCTGGCGGCCGTGGCTGGACACCGTCGCGGAGTGGCTGCGCGAGGGCCGCTCGCCGACCGTGTTCGTCCACACCCCCGACAACGCCGACGCCCTGGAGCTCGCCCGGCGCTTCCACGACGAGGTGCGTGCCCGCCTGCCCGAGCTGGAGCCGCTGCCCGAGCCGATGCCGCTGCCCGCCGAGGACGAGCCCCTGACCCTCTTCTGAGGCTGCTCCCGGCGCGGACACGCGGCGAACCGGCGTGATCGGGCCGCGGCCCATGATCGCGTAACCTTTCCTGACATGACGGCCGACTCACTGGCGAAACGGGTGACGGACCTGCTGGCGCCGCAGGTGCTGGTGATCCTCATGCCGCCGCTCGTCGGGCTCATCGCGCAGGGCTGGGGCGGGGCCGCGTGGGGCCTGGTGGCCTCGGCGCTGTGCGGCGGCGTGCCGGCGGCGGTGATCGCGGCCGGGGTGCGGTCGGGGCGGCTCGACTCCCACCACATCGTGGACCGGGCGCGCCGGGCCGGGCCCCTCATGGCGGCCGTGGCGGCGGTGCTCGTGGCGCTGCTGCTGCTCGTGCTGCTGGGCGCGCCTCTGCTGCTCGTGGCCACCGTGACCGCGATGCTGGTGGCGCTGGCGGTGACCGTGCCGATCACGCTGCGGTGGAAGATCTCCTTCCACGCCGCCGTGTCGGCGGGGACGGTCGTCGTGCTGGCGTACGTGCTGCCGTCCGCGCCGACGCTGCTCGCCGGAGCGGCGGTGGTGGCGCTGATCTGCTGGGCGCGGGTGCGGCTGACGCACCACACGTGGCCGCAGGTGGCGGCGGGCGCGGCGGTCGGCGCGCTGACGACCTGGGCCACCCTGACCGTCTTCGGGCTCTGAGCCGCCGGAATAGGCGGGCCCGCGGCGGGGTTGCCGCGTTCATGGATACCGCAGCTCGCGGCCGGGTGCGCGTCGAGCGCACGGCCAAGCGTGTCAGGGCCTACCTGGGCGGCCGGGCGGTGGCCGACACCACCGCCGCCCTCCTCGTGTGGGAGGTCCCGTACTATCCGACCTACTACTTCCCGCTCGCCGATGTCGAGGAGTCGGCGCTGAAGGCGACCGGCGCCACCACGCACTCGCCGTCGCGTGGCGAGGGCGTCGTGCACACCGTGACGAGCGGTGCCGCCGAGGCGCCCGACGCGGCGCTGACCTACCCGGACTCGCCGCTGGAGGAGATCCGCGGGCACGTCAGGTTCGAGTGGGACGCGATGGACGCCTGGTTCGAGGAGGACGAGGAGGTCTACGTCCACCCGCGCGACCCGTACACGCGGGTCGACATCCTGCCCACCTCCCGCCACGTACGGGTGGAGGTGGACGGCGTGACCGTGGCCGACTCGCGCGGCGCCCGCGTCCTGTTCGAGACCGGGCTGCCCGCCCGCTACTACCTGCCGAAGACCGACGTCCGGCTCAATCTGCTGGAGCGCACCGACACGGTGACCCACTGCCCCTACAAGGGGACGGCGGAATACTGGTCGGTCAACGGACAGGAGGACCTGGCCTGGTCCTATCGGACGCCGCTGCCGGAGAGCGAGCGGATCGCCGGGCTGGTCGCGTTCTACAACGAGAAGCTCGACATCTACGTGGACGGCGAGCTCCAGGAGCGGCCGAGGACGAAGTTCTCCTAGGCGGCCGGCTGCCACTGAGGGTCGCGGCCGAGGTAGCGCAGCAGCGCGGCCACGTCGTCGTCGCCCTGCTCGGGGGCGAGGGCGGCGGCGTACGCGCCCCACGCGCGCAGCGGCTCGACGATCTCGCGGGCCACCCGCATGAGCGGCCGGGCCAGAGCGGGCGTGAGCGGCGAGGGCGCGCCGGCCGCCACCGCGATGTCCCAGGCGTGCACGGCGGCGTCGAGCGCGCACGCGGCCATGCCGGACCAGGCCGTCATCTTGTGCGGCGGCACCGGGGTGGGCACCTCGGCGGCGTCGTGGTCGACGCCCGCCCAGGCGGCGGCCGAGCGGGTCAGCGCCGCCTCCAGGAACGCCGCCGGGTCCTGCTCCGGCTTGCCGGAGGGGGAGAACGGGTCGAAGTCCGGGCCGGGCTCGCCGGTGAGCGCGGAGGCGAACCCGAGCTGGTCGCCGGCCGCGTGCTGCAGGACGGCCGTGACGTTCCAGCCCGTGCAGGGCGTGGGGAGGTCCCAGCCGCCGGCGGGAACGGCGGCGACCGCCGTGCGGAGCGCCTCGTGCGCCTCGTCCAGAACGTCCCAGCCGCTGGTGTTGCTGCTCATGGGTGAGCCCCCTTTCGTGGTGACTCCACTCTATCAGAACGGAATGCTTTGTTCCACTAGGGGCTCACCCTCTCGCGATCAGTCCGTACGGCCCGTCAGGAGCCGGGTGAGGACGCGGACGCCGAACTCCAGCCCCTCCACCGGCACCCGCTCGTCCTTGCCGTGGAACATGCCGAAGTAGTCCAGATCGGGCCGGAGCATGAGCGGCGCGAAGCCGTAGCCCTTGATGCCGATCCTGGCGAACGACTTGGCGTCCGTCCCGCCCGCCATCACGTACGGCACCGGCCGGGCGAGCGGATCCTCCGCCGTCAGCGCCCCGGCCAGCTCGTCGAAGAACACCGACGGGTACGGCGCGTCCGGCGCGTCCTCCAGGTTGACGAACTCGCGGGTGACCTTCGCCCCGAGCAGCTCGTCGATCGTCTCCAGGAACTCCTCGCGCAGCCCCGGCAGGTAACGCCCGTCCACGTGCGCCTCCGCCGTCGAGGGGACGACGTTCACCTTGTAGCCGGCGTCCAGCATGGTTGGGTTGGCCGAGTTGCGGATCTGGCTCATGAACAGGCTGCCGAGCGGGCCGAGCCGGGCCGACTCCTCGTCCAGCCGGTCCAGGTCCACGGGCCGGCCGGTGATCTCCCCGAGCTCCTTCAGCAGCGCCGCCACCGACGGCGTCAGCCGTACCGGCCAGCGGTGGGAGGCGACGCGGGACAGGGCGTGGACCAGCGTGGCGACCGGGTTGTCCACCGGCGGGCGTGAGCCGTGCCCGGCCACGCCGTGCGCGGTCAGCTTCATCCAGGCGGTGCCGCGCTCGCCCACCGCGATCGGGTACACCCGGTGCCCGCCGGAGTCCACGCTGAACCCGCCGGACTCGCTGATCGCCTCGCTCACCCCGTCGAACAGCTCCCGGTGCTCGGTGACCGCGTGCCGCGAGCCGTGGTCGCCGGTCGCCTCCTCGTCGGCGAGGAACGCGAGCACCAGGTCCCGCCTGGGCCGCTCGCCGCGCGCCGCCATGCCGAGCACGGCCGCGAGGGTCATCGCGCACGAGCCCTTCATGTCGACCGCGCCGCGCCCGTACACGCAGCCGTCCACGATCTCGCCCGAGAACGGGTGCATCCGCCACTCGGCCGGGTCGGCCGGCACCACGTCCAGGTGGCCGTGGACGAGCAGCGCGTCCGGCGAGTCGCCGGCGATCCGCGCGACGACCGTGGTCCGCTTCGGCGCCGCCTCGAACACGACCGGCTCCAGGCCGGCGTCGGCCAGCAGGGTGGCGGTGTACTCGGCCGCCGGGCGTTCCCCGGATCCCGGATTGGTGGTGTCGAACCTGATCAGATCCGAGCAGATCTCGGCGACGCTCTTCACACTCGTCCCTTCAGGGTCAGCGGCGGCACCTCGGGCGTCTCCATGCCGAAGATCAGCCCGTAGAAGGCCAGCTCGGCCTCCAGCGCCGCGACGATGGTCTCCTCCCTGCGCCAGCCGTGCTGCTCGCCGGGGAAGGTCAGCAGGGCCCACTCCTTGCCGTGCCGGTCCAGCTCGGCGGTGAAGCGCTCGGCCTGGCTCACGTCCACGATGGCGTCCTCCAGTCCGTGCAGCATCAGGCACGGTCCCGAGGCGCGGGCGGCGTTGAGCAGCGGCGAACGCTCGGTGTAGCGCTCCCGGGTCTCCGGCAGCGGCCCCACCAGGCCGTCCAGGTAGCGGGACTCGAAGTCGTGCGTCTCGGCCGCCCAGCTCTCCGGGTCGGTGATCGCGTACTGGGCCACGCCGCCCGCGAACACGTCGCTGTGCACCAGCGCGGCGACCGTCGTCCAGCCGCCCGCGCTGCCGCCGCGGATCGCCAGCCTGGCGGCGTCGGCGCGGCCCAGCTCGACCAGGCCGCGCGCCACCCTGGCGCAGTCCTGCACGTCCACCACGCCCCACTGGTGACGCAGCCGCTCCCGGTAGGCGCGGCCGTAGCCGGTCGAGCCGCCGTAGTTGACGACGGCGACGCCGATGCCGCGGCTGGTGAAGTAGGCGATCTCCAGGTCGAGCACGATCGGCATGTGGCCGGTGGGCCCGCCGTGCACGAAGATCACGTACGGGGCCGGCCCCGCGGGCGCCCCCGACGGCGGGTAGAGGTGCGCGTGCACGCCCTCCACCGTCACCGCCTCCGGGGCGGGCAGCAGCGCCCGGTCCGGCAGCGGCTTCGGCGCCGACACCACCTCGGGCGCGCCGCCGTCCAGGTCGAGCAGCACGACCTCCATCGGCGTGTACGGCGTCGCCGCCACCCCGGCCACCCGCCCGTCCGCCACCGACACGGTCGAGACCCAGTACGTCGCCTCCCCGCCGATCTCACGCAGCTCGCCGCTCCCCGGGTCGAGCACGCCGAGCCGGCGGCGGTCGGCCGTGCCGTACAGGGCCGCCAGCCGGCCGTCCGCCGCGACGGCGAAGAACGACATGCCCGGCTTCCACGTGGCCGCGCCGAACTCCGACTCCATCGGGGTCAGGTTGACCGAGGGGGAGCCGTCGAGGGGCACGAGGTGGATGTTCCACCAGCCGGTGGGGTCGGTCACCGCGTACAGGCTCGCCCCGTCACGCCACTCCGCCTGGGCGACCGACTCGCTCGGGCCGCCCGCCACCACGCGGTGCGGGCCCGCCGTGCCGTCCTCGCCGAGCGGGGCCACGCACAGCTCGGTGCCGTCCCAGGGCATGTTCGGGTGGTCCCAGCCGATCCAGCAGACGTGCCGGCCGTCCGGCGACAGGCGGGGGTTCATGAGGAAGTGCTGGGCCGTCGCGACCACCCGGACCTCGCCGCCCGCCAGCGGCACCGCGACCAGGTCGCGGACGTCGTCCACCTCGCGCACCGCCCACACCTCGTCGCGGCCCGGCGGCAGGTACAGGTCGGCGTACCTGGCCGGGCCCTCCGGGGTGAGCGGGACCGGCTCGGCCCCGCCGTCGCGGCGGTAGAGGCGCTGGTCGGCCCAGTTCGTGAAGACCAGGCCGCCGCCGGGCAGCGGGCGCCAGGAGCGGCCGCCGTACTCGACCACCCGGTTGCGGGCGTTCCAGCCGGGCGGCAGCGCGTCCGTGCGCGTGCCGTCCGGCAGCCTGCGCACCACACACCGGCGGCCGCCCTCGTGGGGACGCGGCTCGTCCCACCACACCTCGACGCCGGCGGGTGTGGCCACCGCCTCCACCCACTGGGGGCCGCCGTCGGTACGGGCCACGTCGATCGGTCGAATGCTCATCAACTCACCAATTGCCATCACTACTGTAGGGAAGGGACTGCTCGGGCGGGTGCAGCACGTACGCGATGCCGCCGCTGCCCGAGCCCCGCAGCCACACGTTCTCGAACGCGGCCCGCGGATACACCCGCCGCACCTCGCCGTCGGGCACGGCCGGGTCGTTCACGATCACGTCGCCGGCCGCGGTGAAGCCGGTGACGACGTGGATGTGGCCGTTCGTGGAGTAGCCGGAGCCGGGCAGCTCGTGCGCCTTGAACGACTGCGACGTGACCACCGGGATCCCGGCCCTGACGAACAGCTCCAGCTCCGCCGCCGAGCGCAGCCGCGTCACGAACCCGGCCAGCCCGTAACGGCCCGCGTAGGCCACGTTGAACGGCCAGTTGCCGGTGCCCTGGTAGCTCTCGTCGTAGGCGCCCATGGCCGCGTGGTCCACGGACGGGGCCGGGTCGCCGGCGCCCACCCACGCCAGTTCGTCCTGGCCGGGGCCGCGTCCCCAGTAGCCGAGCACCATGGCCACCGACGCCGGGCCGCACCAGTTGGCGCCGCCGCCGTCGAAGCGCGGATGGTGGCCGGCGTGCGCGTGCTGCCAGTGCCGCGGCACGGCCAGCTCCACCGGCTCGGCGGCGAGCGGCGCGCTCGGCGTGACCGGCCGGCGCGGCACGGCCGAGGCCATCACGCCCAGCCCGGTCACCCGCGCGGGCCCGTGCCGGACGACCCGCACCTGGTAGGCGGTCACCGGCCGCCGCGCCACGAACGTGTCCACCGCCACGTCGCCGTCCTCGTCCCCCTGGCCGGGGACCGACGTGCGGGGTGCGCCCTGCTCGGACCAGCGGCCCATCACGTACCACTTGGTCAGGGCCCCCGACGGGACCCTGGCGCGGAGCGCGACCTCGATCCACGCGCCCGGCGGGGTGCGCGCGGTCCACGAGGGCACGAGCTGGGTGGCGGGGAAGCCGATCTCGCGTTCCTCACCGGTCCACACGTCGTCGCCCGCCTGCTCGCCGGGTGCCTCAGGCACGGCGAAGCGGGCGAAGGAGACGCGGGCGAGATCGACGGTGAGCACCAGGCACATTGTGGTTTCGTCCCCGGATGACGCACATCGGATGGTTTACGTACCGGCCTGTGTGGGGGCCTTTCCCGGCGGCTTCCCGGCGGCGGAATTGTGTCGGTGTTGATCTCTAATGTGCGGGCCATGACTCAAGCCGTACAGGCCTACTCCTACGCGGGCCTCTCCACCCTCACCGACGGCAGGCTCGGCCTCTCGACCTCCGGCGGCACCGCGCTGTCCGGCCCGCAGGCGCACCCCCGCTTCTTCAGCGGCCTGCTCACCCACGCCGCCCCGGCCGCCGCCGGGCTGCTGGCCGTCGCCGACGTCGCGCTCACCCGCTACCACCAGCCCCGCCCCGGCTGGACCCGCGACCCGGTGGTGACCTGCGACGGCGACCGGCTCAGGTTCGAGTCGTTCTCCGCCTGCGGCGGCGTCTACGCCCGCCTCGACGTGCTGGAGCTCGACGGCGACGTCCTCGACCGCGGCACCACCAACGTCGACGTCAACGGGCCGCTGCGCGAATCCCTCGCCAGGGTCGGCGGGCGCGACCCGCTCCACCTCGGCGTCGGGCCCGACGAGCTGACCGTCACCACCCTCGACGGCGCCGTGGTGGAGAAGAAGGTGCCGCTGCCGGAGCGGTGGCTGCGCGGCTTCGCCGAGGTGCAGGTCATCGCCGCCGGGTTCGACCTGCGGGCCGAGCTCGCGGGGCCGCAGGCGGTCCGCTTCCTGCGGTCCCTGCCGCGCGGCGCCCGCTCCACCGTCTGGGCCGTCCCGTCCGGACGCGACCTGCGCCTGTCCTCCGGGCCCGCGCGCGGCGGCGTCTGCCTGTCCGGCACCGGGCGCGTCGCCACCCTCCTGCCGCTGCTGCGCTTCGCCAAGAAACTCCGCGTGTACGGGCCCGCCGACGGCTCCTCCACCGCCGGCGCCTGGGAGCTGGAGCTGCCCGGCATGCGCTACACGCTCGCCGTCTCGCCCGAGCCGTGGCGCGGCTTCTCCGGCGAGGGCGCCGTCCTGTCCGACCTCGCCACCGACGAGGCCGCCGGCGACGCCGACCTGGTCGGCATGCTGCTCAACTTCGAGCCGACGGTCGAGCTCGGCCTGCTCGCCGACCGCTCCGGCCTGCCCGCCGAACGCGTCCGCGCCGCGCTCACCCAGCTCGGCGTCGCCGGCCGCGTCGGCTACGACCTGCACGAGGCCGCCCACTTCCACCGCGAACTGCCGTACGACCGCGACCAGGTCGCCCAGCTCAACCCCCGCCTCACGGCCGCCCGCCGGCTGGTCGCCGCCGGCGCGGTGCGCCTCATGGGCGACACGGCCGAGGTCACCACCGACGGCGGCGTACGCCGGGTGCGCATCGAGGCCGGCGAGTGCACCTGCCCCTGGTGGTGGGACCACCGTGGGTCGCGCGGCCCCTGCAAGCACGTACTCGCCGCCCGCATCGCCGCCCGCCCCGCCACCCCGCCCACCGCCCTGCCCGAGCCGACCCCGTCCGAGGCCACCTCGTGACGCCCACCCACTCCCCACCCACCCGTCCCGAGGCCCTCTCTTCCCTTGGGGACCTCGCCCGGGTGGGCGGGGAGGCGGATCGCCTTGACGAAGCCCCTGCCCCGAGCCCTGCCCCCGGGTCCCCCACTCCGGCCCCTTCTTCTCCTGGGGGCCTTGCCCGGGGCGGTGGGGGAGGGGCGTGGGAGGGGGTAGTGGTGGCGATCGGCAGCGGGGATCCGGAGCTTGTCGCCGACTACGTTCTGAGCCTGGACGCGGCGGGACGCAAGGAGGTGGCCGCCGCCCTCCCCGGCCACCTCCCCGTCGTACGGCGGCGCCGCGCCGCGACCACCGTCCCCGACCGGACCGGCGACGAGACCTGGATCGACCCCATGCGCGTCGCCGGCGCGGGCACCATCTCCGGCGCCGCCGCCACCGTGGCCTGGCTCAACCGCCGCGACTTCCAGGACCGCACCCACGACGCCCCCGACGTCACCCCCGTCCTGGTACGCGTCCTGTCGGCCCGCCCGCCCGCCTGGCAGGCCGACTTCGCCACCCGCGCCGCGCTCAGGCTCCCCGGCCGTCCCCCTGGCGGCCACCGCCGCTCCGGCGGCGCGGGCACCCTGGCCCTGGCGATGCTGCGCCACACCGGCGTCACCCCGCCCGTGCACGACCCAATCGTGGTCGAGTGGGTCATCCGCCCGCCCACCGCCGACCGGCTCCGCCGCGACCCGCTGCTCGGCCACCTCCTGCCCCGGCTGTTCGAGGCGGAGGGCGTCGGCAGGGCGCTGCGCGACGAACGCGGTGACCGTTCCGCCCCCGGCGCCTGGCTCGCCGCGCTCACGACACTGGCCAGCGAGGGCGGCATCGACCGCGGCCTGCTGCTCGACGGCTGCGTACGCCGGTTCCTGCGCGGCGGCCCCGTGGTCGGCCTGCGTTTCTTCGCCCGCCTGCACGAGCGGCTGGAGCCCACGTACGACGAGGTGCGCGAGCGTGCCGCCGCCTACCTGCGCCTGCTTCCCGCCGCGCCGGGCTCGGTCGCCGACCTGGCGCTGCGGCACCTGCGGCGGCTCGACGGGCTCGGCCCGCAGGACGTGGGAGAGGCGGTGCGGGCGCTGCTGTCCCGCCCGGAACGCAGGCTGGTGACGGCGGGGCTCACCTGGCTCGACGAGTACGCGCGCGACCGGCACGCCGGACTGGACGCCTTCGCACCCGCGCTGGCCGACGCCTTCCGCTGCCCGTCGGCCGACGTGCAAGGACGGGCGGTACGGCTTGCGGTCACGCATGCCCGGCAGTTCGGACCCGGAGGCGTCGCGGCCGTACGGGCCGGAGCCAGGGTGCTGCCCCAGGACCTCGCGGAGACCCTGGCGGCGGCGTTCGGCGGCGAGGCGCACGCGGGGATGCGGCGCGAGGACGACGGTTTCGTCCCCGTTCCGCTGCCCGCCCCCCGGCCCATCGCGCCGCTGCCGCCCGCCCCCCGCACCGCCACCGACCTCGCGCAGCTTCCTCACCGGGACGACTGGCAGGGCATGGAACGGTGGCTGGCGGGCGTCGTACGGCTCCACGGCGAGGACCCCGGCGGCCTCGCGACGGCCCTGGCCGAACGCGCCGCCCGCAGGACGGGAACCGGCGGCCCACGCCACGGGATCGAGGCGTTCTCGGAGGCGATCGCCGCCCTCCTCGCGGACGGCCCCGTCGATCGGCCTGCTGACCGGCACGCGGGCGGGCCCGCCGACCGATCTGTGGACGGGCTCGCTGATCGGCCTTGGGACGGGCCTCCGGACGGGCTCGCTGACCGGCCCGTGGACCGGTCGGTGTCCGGCCCTTCGCAGGGGGCCTCCGGCGAGTTCCCGGACGGGGGCGCGGACGCACTCGCCGATGGTCCACGCTTGCCGGCGCCCCACCTGCTCCTGCTGTGCCGCTGGGCCGAGGTCCGTGACGGGCTGCGCGAGGGGACGTTGCCGCCGTTCCTGCTGGGCGAGCCCACCGAGCCGACCGGCCACCTCGATCCCGGCGAGCTGGTGAGCCGGCTGGAGTCGTACGAGCGGGCGGGTGTCCAGGCCATGCCCGCCGACCTGCAGCAGGCGCTGCTGCGGTTGCCCCGCGCCGTTCCGCCCGAGGCGGTGGCTCGGGCCCGTGCGCTCACCTCGCCCGCAGGACGTGCGGCGGCCCGCTGGATGGACGGTGCCCGCCCGGCGCCGCTGACCGCGGTGGACTGGCCGGAGGAGGGACCGGACGTGAAGCCGGACGAGGGTCCCGCCGGGCCCGCCGGTCCCGTGCCGCGTGTTCATGCCGCCCCCGCCACCGGGCTGCCGCTGATCGACCTGCTGTTCGTCGGTCCCGGGCCGCGTCCGGACGACGACAACGGCGGTTGCCTGGCGTGGTGGCCGTACGTCATGCCGTCGGACAGGGAGGTGGTCGCGCAGCACTACCTGCCCCACCTGCGCGCTCGCGAGAGCGTCGGGCCGGGCGAGGCGCTGGCGCTCGCGGCGGCCGGCGGGCCGCCGGGGGAGGGGGTCGCCCTCGTGCTCGCCCACGTCGTCGCGGACCGGGTCCGGGGCGGCGCTCCGGAGCGGCGGGCCGGGCCGGTGGCGGAGCTGGCGGCGCGTGGCGAGCTGGACGGGGGTGAGCTCGGGCGGCAGCTCGGCCGGCTGCTGCGCCGGGGCTGGTGCAGGCCGGGTCCGGCGCTGGAGACGCTGGAGGCCGCGGCGGCGCTGGGCGCGCACCGGCAGGTGTGGGAGGTCGTGACCGGGTTGCTGGAGACGTTCCTGCCGGGGCTGGAGGAGCGGCCGGCCGCGCGGCACGCGCAGGTGCTCGCGTTCGCCCTGCGCGCGGCGCGGTGGGCCGGGGCGCGCGGGGCGGTGCCGCGCGTGGCGGAGGCCGCCGCGCGCCGGGCGTCGAACAACTTCGTACGCGAGGCGCGGCGGCTCCACACCTATCTGACGTGAGCCGGTGCGACGGGTCTCAGAGGTAGAGGCCGGTGGACTCGTCGCCTTGGGCGGGGGTGAACTCGCGGCCGGCGCGCAGCGCGTACAGCTCCGCCAGGGTCGCCCCCGACGGGCCCACGCCGTCGGACCTGCCGAGCCAGGCGACGGCCTCGTCCCTGCTCAACGGCCCGACCTCCAGCTGGGTCAGGCACCGGCCCGGACGGACCACCGCCGGGTGGAGCCGGGCCAGGTCCTCGTTGGTGGTGATGGCCACCAGCACGTCCCGGCCCTGGCCGAGCAGGCCGTCGGTCAGGTTGAGCAGCCGCGACAGGCCCTGCCCCGCCTGTGCCTTCGCGCCCGAGCTGATCAGCTCGTCGCAGTCCTCCAGGACGAGCAGCCGCCAGCGCTGCGCGTCCTCGTCGGTGTCGTAGCCGACCGCCACCTCCATCAGGTAGCCGGGCTCGTTGAACAGGCGCTCCGGGTCGAGCACGCAGTCGACCTGGCACCACTCGCGCCACTGCTTGGCGAGCGTGCGCAGCAGCGTGGTCTTGCCGGTGCCGGGCTGGCCGTGCAGCAGGATGAGCCGGCCGTTGACGTCGGCCGGGGTGATCGACATCAGCCGGTCGAGGGCGGGACGTACCTTGCCGGAGTAGTTCTGGCTGATCTCCGGCCAGGGCTGGGCGGTGATCGGCTTCTCCGAGCGCGTACCCCCGTGCGTGCCCCGCCACCAGAAGCCCATGTCGACGTGGTCGGCCTCGGGCACGGCCTCCTCGGCGCCCTCGATGCTCTCGCGCAGCACCGACTTGGCCAGCTCCTCGTCGATGGCCGTGACGCTGACCGTGGCGGTGCGGTTGCGGTGACGCACCACGCGCAGCGTCCAGCCGTCGCCGCAGATGAGCCGCGACTCCGTGCCGTCCTCGACCCGCGCCGTACGCAGCACCCGGCCGCCCTTGGGGGCGAGCGGCGCATCGGAACGGACGCGCTCCAGGTTCGCCAGCCGGGACCACGGCTGGGCGCCCGTCGCGAACGGCGACAGCGCCAGGGCGTCGATCACGTCGATGGCGGAGTCGGCGTCGTCGATCCAGATGTTCATCGGAAGCTCCGAAGACTCCGGGCTGGGGAACGGCACCTCCTTAATCACAGACATAGCGTCCATGATCTAGTCAGCCGGGCCCGATGTCGAAGGTTTTTGCCTGCCGATCTGGTTAGTTTCTGCTGAGCGCACCGGTCTGTGTGACGAGGCCGAGGCCGGGCTCGTCACGCCAGGTGTAGCCGAGCGTGCCGTCGGAGCGCAGGTCGAGCCAGATGGTGCCGGCGATGCAGCCGCCCTCGTTCGCGCCGAGGGAGAAGGTGAGCCGGGTGTCCTCGACCTGGGTGAGGGTGATCGTGCCCTTGCACTCGCCGCCGTTGTTGTCCTCGCGCCATTCGGCGGTGGACTCGCCCTTCTTCATGCGTACCTCGTTGTCGGCGCCGTCGCCGTCCAAGGGGTTGGTGCTGGTGGTGTGGCCGGACCAGTCGCCCGCGAAGGCGGCCGGGATCTTCAGCCCGGTGGCGGGGCGGGAGGCGGCGCTGGTGGGGGCGCTGGTGCCGCCGCCGGAGGCGGGGGCGGCGGGGGAGACCGGGGAGGTGGTGGCGGGCGGGGCGGCCGTCGGAGAGCGGCCGGTGTCGGTGAGGTGGTCGGGGGGCCGGTCCAGCAGGACGACGGCGACGACGGCGGACGCCGCCACGACCGCCACCGCGCCCACCGCGCCCATGATCAGCCCCCGTGGCCGGGAACGGCCGGGCACGGTGTCGGCCGGATGCCGTGGAGGCGCGCCCACGGGTGCGGGGCCGCCGGGAGGAGCCGAGGGGCGGGGGTCCGAAAGGGCCGGTGGGTGGGGGCCCGAAGGGGCCGGGGGGCGGGAGGGGTGAGGGCCGGGGGCGACGAGGGTGACCATCAGTTGCTGGGCCGTGGGTCGCCGTCCCGGCTCCTTCGACAGGCAGGCGGCGAGCGGCTCCCGCAGCCGCCCGGGTAACGGCGACAGGTCGGGCTCGGCGTGCAGCACCCGGTGCAGCACCGCCGGCACCGTGTCGGCCCCGAACGGGCTCACCCCCGTCCCCGCGTACACCATCGAGGCCGCCCACGCGAACACGTCCGAGGCCGCCGACGCGGGCGTGCCGTTGATCTGTTCGGGCGCGAGGTAGGCGGGCGTCCCGATGATCCCGGACGTGAGCGTCGCCGCGCCCTCCGCCCGCGCGATGCCGAAGTCCACCACGCGCGGCCCGTCCGGCCCCAGCAGGACGTTGCCCGGCTTGAAGTCGCGGTGCACGATCCCGGCCGCGTGGATGGCGGCCAGGGCGGTGGCGGTGCCGACGACCAGCCGTTCGAGCTCGCCGCCGCGCAGCGGCCCGCGTTCGCGCACCCGCTCGGCCAGCGAGGGGCCGTCCACGTACTCGCTCACCACGTACGGCCGCGGCCCGTCCACGGAGGCGTCGAGGACGCGTGCCGTGCAGAAGGAGGCGATGCCCTCCAGCGCGTCGAGCTCGCGGGCGAGCCGGGCCCGCGTCTCCCGGTCGCCCGCGCTGAGCAGCTTGACCGCGACCGGGTCGCCGCCCCCGGCCGGATGGGCGAGGTAGACCACGCCCTGCCCGCCCTCGCCGAGCCGCCCGGCCAGGCGGTATCCGCCCAGCGATTCCGGGTCGTCCGGGGCGAGGGGGTGCACCATGGCGGATACGTTACCGGTCCTCCTGCGTCTGGAAAGATCGCCAGGTACCTTGTTGCCCCGTGTCAAACAGCTCCTTACACGGAGGTAACGGGGAAATGTCCAAGGTCACGGTCCGTGCGCGCGTGCGGTACTGGTTCGACAACACGATGTCCAAAGGCACCGCCTCGCTGATCGGGTGGCTGGCCGTCGTGTCGGTGGCGCTCATCGTGACGGTGGCCGGGTTCACGCTGTGGCTGGCGCCGGGCGAACCGGACGGCGCGGGCCAGGCGGGCGAGGTCTTATGGATCACGCTCATGCACGCGCTCACCCCGAGCAAGGTGGCGAGCGACAAGGGCTCGGCCGCGTACCTGGCGGTGATGTTCGCCGGCTCGCTCGGCGGGCTGTTCATCGTCAGCATGCTCGTCGGCCTGCTGTCCAACGGGCTGAAGCAGAAGGTGGACCGCCTGCGCAGGGGGCGCTCGCGGATCGTGGAGTCCGGCCACACGGTGGTGCTCGGCTGGTCGGACCAGGTGTTCACGATCGTGGGCGAGCTGGTCAAGGCGCACGCCAGCCAGAAGCGGTCGGCCGTCGCGATCCTCGCCGACCGCGACAAACTGGACATGGAGGAGGACCTCCGCGAGCATCTCGGCGACCTCGGGCGTACCCGGCTGGTCTGCCGCACCGGCAAGCCCACGGAGCCGCACGACCTCGCGCTCATGAACCTCGCCGCCGCGAGGAGCGTCGTCGTGCTCTCGCCCGAGGGCGAGGACCCGGACGCGCACGTCATCAAGATCCTGCTCGCGCTGGCCAAGCGCGAGGGCGCGCACCCGCCGGTGGTCGCCGCGCTCACCTCCGGACGCAACCTCGCCGCCGCCCGCCTGGCCGGCGGCCCCGACGTGCACCTCGTCGACTCCGACGACACCGCCGCCCGGCTCATCGTGCAGTCCTCCCGCCAGTCCGGCCTGTCCGTGGTCTGCATGGACCTGCTGAACTTCGACGGCGGCGAGATCTACCTGCGCACCCCGAAGAAGCTCGTCGGCGTCACCTACGGGGAGGCGCTGCACGCCTACCAGACGGCCTCCGTGATCGGCCTGCGCCGCCCGTCCGGGGTCGTGCTCAACCCGCCCGGCGACACCGTGATCGGCGCGGACGACGAGGTGATCGTCATCGCCGCCGACGACTCACACGTACGTCTCGCCGCCGGCCGGCCGTCCGTGGACGAGTCCGCCATCGCCGCGCCCGCCGCGCCGCCGGCCCCCGCGCCCGAGCGCACGCTGCTGCTCAACTGGAACGGCCGCGCCGAGCGGATCGTCCGCCTCCTCGACGCCTACGTGGCGCCCGGCTCGGTCCTGGAGATCGCCGCCGGCGACCCGAGGGCCGGCGCAGGGCTGGACGGGCTGCGCAACCTCACCGTCAACGTCAAGGACTGCGACACCACCGACCGCTTCGCGCTGGAGTCGCTCGGCGTCGGCGTGTTCCAGCACGTCATCGTCCTGTCCGACGACCGGTTCGACTCGCACCACGCGGACACGCGTACGCTCATGACCCTGCTGCAGCTCCGGGACATGCAGAGCACGCTCGGCGAGCACTACTCGATCGTCAGCGAGATGCACGACGAGAACAACCGGGCCCTCGCCGAGGTCACCGAGGCCGACGACATCGTCATCAGCGACACCGTCATCGGCCTGCTTCTGGCGCAGCTCGCCGAGAACCGCCACCTCGCCGAGGTGTTCGGCTACCTCTTCGACTCGCGCGGCTCGGAGATCTACCCCCGTCCCGCCTCCTCGTACGTGCGGACCGGGGCGGAGGTGACGTTCTCCACGGTGATCGAGGCCGCGCGGCGTCGCGGCGAGACCGCCATCGGCTACCGCGCCTGCGCCGGGCGCGACGAGCCGCCGCACTACGGGATCGTCCTCAACCCCGGTAAATCCGACCCGATCGTCTTCGCCGAGGGCGACACCGTGATCGTCCTCGCTGAACACTAGTAGTACTTTGTTAGTTCGTTATGGCGGTCGTTGATGGCAGGTGGGGCAGCGACCGCTCCAGGTGGCTAACAGCACCTGAAGCATGTGCAAGATCTTGTAGAAGGTCAGCCCCCGCCGACCACTTTTGGGCTGGTCAACCGCAGTTCTGTGAGGAACAGGTGGGCAGCCGAGACAAGGGTGACGTGGCGATGCCACCCGCTCCAAGAACGTCCTTCGAAGTGGGTCAGGCCCAGGCCGGTCTTGAGTTCGCGGTAGTCGTGCTCGATGCGCCAGCGGATCTTGGCCAGGCGGACCAGGTCCCGCAGCCGGATGCCGGC
>NZ_FOHX01000023.1 GCF_900111685.1 Nonomuraea wenchangensis | reverse complement strand
CCCCTCCCCCTCCCCCTCACCGACCCGGGCGGCGCTGACCGCCCCGGAGGCGGCGCGGGCCCTGCGCACCTGGGTGAGCACGTACAACGCGATCCTCAAGAAGCCCAAGTGGTGGTGGCAGAACACCCGCCTCGACGCGCTGTTCATCGAGGGGGCCCTGCACGAGGGCGTGCTCGAACGCAACCACGAGGATTTCGGCCGCAAGCCGGGCCACAAGCCGATCGCCCTGACCGGCGCCCCGGTGATCTACCTGCCCCGGCCCGAGAAGCAGCCGTCGGCCGGCGACTGGTTCATCGCGCAGGCCACCTACAAGGACACCAAGGGCCGCGCCCGTCCGCATGTGCTCGCGTTCTTCCGCTCCCCCGGGCAGGTGTTCCGGCTGGCCGTCGCAACCCCGCTCCATTGGGGCCGGCGGATGCCGAAGCCGCTGCTCGACGCGGACGGCCACGTCACGGACATGGACGACGACCTGGCCGCCGCCGTGGCCAAGGAGTACCAGAACTTCTGGAACCACGAGAAGAAGGAGGGCGCCTCCGGCTACCGGCTGGCCAAGGACAGCTTCAGCCGCAAGGCGTTCCCCGCCGTGTACAAGGGGCTGTACGTCCGCTTCGCCCGCCACGGCTCGATCTTCGGCTTCCGCACCGTGGACGGCGGCTCGTTTCTCCTGTTCGCCCTGCTGAACAACGACAAGAGCGTCAACCAGGTGCTGAGCGAGGCCCTGCTGGTGCCCAAGGGCAGCAGGACCATCCAGGAGCTGGGCGCCAACTGGTTCTCCTGATCCGGCGCGGCCACCGGCCACTCAGGTGCCGGGGCGGTCAGCGGCTCGCCATGATGATCAGCAGGATGACGACGGCGACGACGCAGAGGACGATCTCCAACCCGCTCATCCCTTCCGAGGAGTTCTGCCTGCGCGTGTGCCGGTCCCAGCTCTCGCGCCTTCTGCGCGAGTCGTCGTCGGACCGCCGGATGCGCCGGAGATGATCGTCCAGCCCGCGCTGCCGGGATCGGTCGAAGTCATCGAAGGGCATGACAATGCCGCCCTCTCTCAGTAGAAACTACAATGTGTAGCAAGAATGACACGTTATGTCGTCACCGAGGAGTGACACCGCCGTTCCTTCAGCATGATCAGGTAGTTTCCGGCGCGTTAAAGATCATGACCTATTCCGGACATCCCTAATTGATGATCGGAACCTACGGTCCAGAGTCAACAGCCACGATCACTTCTGAAGGAGATCACTGTGAAGTTTGCCAAGATCGGCATCGCCGCCGCGGCTCTGCTGGGTGCCAGCATCGCCCCGCTCGCCTTGGCCGCCGCCCCCGCCCAGGCTGCCTCCTGCAGCGGCTCGCAGATCAACAGCATCGCCGTCAAGAACAGCAGTGGCACGACCTACGGCACCTTGAAGCTCTACTACAACTCCTCCACGGGCAACAACTGCGCCCAGCTCGATCGCGTGGTGAACTATGGGACGAAGAAGGGCATGATCCTCTCCTTGTACGCCTGCGGCAACGGCTGGTCGGTGAGCAAGTGCCACCAGGACTTCTATGACATCGGCCAGGACAGCGGCCAGTTCGGCCAGTACGCCGGACCGGTGACGGTCTACGGCAAGGGCCGCTGCATCCAGGTCGAGGCGAGCGTTCAGGCCGGCAACAACTCGTGGGCCAACTACCACAGCCCGGTCTTCCACTGCGGCTGACCAGGCACCGGCCTTGCCCGCTGACGCGCGTCACGCATGAGTGCCGCGCGTCAGCGGCTTACATCTCGGGCAATTGCCAGAGGTGGATGCGAGCGGAGGTACGGACGGTGACCACCCGACGCCCATCGGCGCTGAATGCCACGCCCGTCGTCCCCATCCGCTGATCCTCTTCAGGATGATTCATCGTGAAAAGTTCGGACCCGCTGGTGGCGTCCCAGATCTCGGCAGTTCTGAGGCTGGCCGTGGCCAGGTGACGGCCGTCCGGGCTGAACGCGACACTCGCGACAGTGTCTTGATGGCGGACCTTGAGGACTTCGACACCGGTAGCCGCGTCCCAGATCCGCGCCGTCTTGTCGCCAGAGCCGGTAGCCAGCCGGCGGCCGTCGGGAGAGTAGTCGACGGACCAGACTGAGGCGATCAAGCCGCCGTGTTTGAGCCTGTGCCGCACTGTTCCCGTGAGCTCTGCTATCAGAGCGATCTTCATGTCACAGGCGACGGCGAGATGCTCCCCGTCAGGGCTGAACGTGACAGCGTTACCCGGCTCCGGGATCTCGATCGAGGCAAGCTGGACGAGCCGGGCTGCGGCTTGAGGTGGAGCGGGCGTCGGTTCAGGCGTTGCGGGCGCCTGGCCGGGTGACTCCGTAGGCACGGGCTGAACGGACGCTTCTCCGTGGAGAGACTCCAGGTAGGCGGCGGCAGCGGCCGATACGCTCTTGCTGTCGTCGTCGGCCAAGTGGCTGATCTTCTCATGGACGATACTGCGCACGCTGTCGTTGCCCGAGCGATACAGGTGTGCGAGCCCCTCCAGCGCGGAAAGCCGGATGGCCGCGATCGGGCTGTCGATGGAGTGACGCAGGTGGTCGGGCAGCCTCCAGTTGACGTTCCGCGCGATGACAGTGCGCCCTTCGATGTTGGTCTGCATCTTGGACCGTTGCTGCGGCATTTCCCGTACGACTCGGTCGTGGACATAGCCGTACAGCTCATCCAGAGTGATGTCCCCGTCGCCGTTCTGATCAGCGCTGCCGTCGCGCAGGCCGGCCACCAAATGGCGGGTGAACACCGACGTTGCCGACCGCCCCAGCGCCTGGTCGCCTTCGAACGAGTACTGGGCGGCGTCGGAGGCGGTCAGCACGGTTATGCCCCGCCCTTGGAACCGTTCGAGCGTGTGCATGGCCGAGTCGGCCTTGGCCAGGCGGCCCATCGGGAACGCCCCGGCATAGCAGCAGTCCAGCACCAGGACTTTCTGCCCGGACATGCAGCCGTCCATGGCCTGGTTCACCAGCTCGGCCGCGAGCCCGGTGAACAGCAGGCTGTCGCGACGGGTGTTGGTCATCGCCAGATACAGCCGCCCGTGGTCGTCATCCAGGCCGTGCCCGGTGAAGTACAGCAACGTCAGATCGTTGCGACGGCGGTCCCGGTAGAAGTCTCCGATGGCCTCACCGACGCGGTGGTGCGGCTCGTTGACCAGGGTGGTGACCTCGAAGCCGGCGATCGCCGGGTCACGCAGCACGTCGGCCAGCGCCTCGGCGTCCTGGGCGGGCGCGGTCAGCTGCCGCAGTCCCGGGTCCTGATACTCGTAGGTGGCCACCAGCAGCGCCACGCGGCGACCCATCGTCTACTCGCCTGAATGGCGCCGAATGTAGGCTTCCAGCAGATCGCGTCGTTCCTCTGCCGTGGCTCGTTCCAGCTCGATCACGTCGCCGTCGATCGTCACCGCTATGCGGTGCCGGCCGGCCTGCCGCTCCAGCCAGTCGCGCAGCGTGCCGATCATCGTCGGCAACACGCCACCCGACGCGCTGAGCGCCACCAGCAAGGCTCCCAGGGTGACCGGATCGACGGCTCGGTCTCCAGCCGCTGCCACTGCTGGGCCGATAGCTTCTCCTTCGCCGGCGGCCCCTTGGACAGCAGCGCCTGCGTCCCCCCTCGCACCAGGGCCTTGCGCCAGCGGGTCACCGGCCGCTTGTAGCCGTAGACCTTCAGTCGATCAGGACCAACTGCCAACGCCGCTCTGAGACGTGCGCATCCCACGTAATCAGCGTTCCGAAAGTCCCCGAACGCGACGAGTGCGAGGATTAGCGCGCCGCATCACCAGGCACGCACGAGCCGGAACTGCTCGGCGTCCTCGGCGTGACCGACCGCGTACCGGCAGCCGCCGCACACCGCGCGGTCGGTCCACGTGCCCAGATTGATCGCGCCGCAGTGATGCATCCACGCCGACCTGTCCAGCGCGCTCGTTCTCCTGGGCACGCGAGCCTCCTACTCCAGCAACGACGCCACCACCTGCGAGGCGTCCTTCTCCAGCCGGTCCCGGCTGTGCACATAGATCTCCGTCGTGGACACGTCGGCATGGTCGAGGTCGAGCTGGATCTGCCGCATCGACACGCCGGCCTCCTGCGCCAGCGACGCATAGGTGTGCCGCAGGGAGTGCGGCGACACCTTCGACCTGATGCCCGCCTGCTTGGCGAGGCGGCACACCAGTTCGAACGCCTTGGACCTGCTCCAGCTCTGGCCTGTCGAGGTCGCGAGCAGCGGGCCCGTCAGGTCCTGCAGCTCGACCCCTTCGCGGCGTGCCCGCTCAGCGAGGTAGACGTCCAGCGCGCGCGTCGTCTCCACCGGCAGCCGCCGAATGATCGTGTCGCCGCCCTTGACCCTGATGCGCAGCGTCCGATAGCCGCGGACGTACCCGAGGTCGTCCGTCTGCGCGTTGATCGCATCGGAGATGCGGATTCCGGTCTGCAGCAGCAGCCGGATCAGCGCCGCGGTGCGCAGCCGTTCCCGGCCGTGGTCGGCGTCGGCCGCCCGGAGGAGGTCCTGCGCCTCCCCCTTGGTCAGCGCGACCGTCTCGGAGTGCTTGCGCGGGACCTTCGGCCGCCGCGTCTTCTTGAACCGGTTGGCGTCGAGCGCTTCGGTCTCGTGGAGGTACTCGTACCAGGACGAGACCGTAGACAGTACTAACGCCACTGTCTTCGGCTTCGGTGGCCGGCGGGCCGTCTCCTGGAACCAGCGGGAGAACACGTCGCCGTGCGGCTTGCGCGCCTCCAGCGGATCGAGCCCGGTCTCAGTGCAGAACTCGAACCATCGCCGAATGTACCGCTCGTACGTCTCCCGCGTGTTCTTCGAGTCAAACGACCACAGCCACGCCCGGGTCAGATCGAGGATGATCGGCGGCAGGTCCAGCGGCAGCGCGACGTCTTCGCTACGGACGACGACCAACTCAGCGTTCACGATCGTCGCCTGCGCCGTACGGGAGCGGGAGGCCGGCGACAACATCCCCGGCCTTATCGCCGGCGCGGCTCATCAGGCGACTTTCCGGAATACGACGACCGCGCGATAGCGGCTGTGATGCTCCCCCTCCGGCTCGGCTTCGGCGCTGATGATGTCCAGCTCGGTGCTCGACCCGAAGAACGCAAGGGCCTGCGCCACGGCCGCTTCTCTGATCTCGTCCGGCGTTGCTCCGGTCACGGCGACGCGCAGAGTCAGCGGGAACTTTCGCACGCTCATGATGATCTTCTTTCGTGGAAGAGGTGATCACTCCGAGCGTAACACCAGAGAGCGGAACATAACCTGAATTATGTTCCTTTATAAGCGATCTTGAAAGCGACCCTACCGACCGGCATTCCAGCCCAGCCGTATCTCCTCAAATCCAGGCCGTACGGCGAAAATGAAAGCCATGGACATCATCTTCCCCCTGCTCAACTGGACCCAGCAGTACCTCTCCACTCAAGTCGCCCAATCAATTCGCGAAACCGTCCCCGACCCCAGAGTCCTCAGCGACTGGCAAGTCAGCCAGATCGCTCAAGCTGTCGCATATACAGTCGAGGAAGCCGCCCGCCGTGAGCGCCCCCGCCAACGACGCCGCGAATGGATGCTCACGATCGTCGGCCTCATCGCCGGTGCCCTTCTGTCCATCCCCATCGGCATCTGGATCAACAGCATCACCTAGGACGTAGCGACCCGTCGAGATCGACAGCCCTCGGATCGACTCCCCGTCGAGGTAGCGGCCCTTCAGCTCCTCGCGCTCCGCGCCCGCCACCCGCTGATACTTTCTCGCCATCACAGCGACCCCTGTCCGATCACTCTTATGCAGCCGCCGCAAGCCGAGCCCGCAACGCATCCCGGCCCTCCGGCGTCGACCGGACCTCGTCCCCCGCCAGGTGCAGCCCTCGATCGTCGCCAGATCAGCGAAGTCGTACACGACCTCGCGGCCCGACTTCCCCAGCACCCGTACGCCGTACCGGCGCGCCCACTGCCGAATCGTCACCGCCTCCCGGCACAGCCGTGCAGCAGCGGTCTTCGCCGTCGCAGGGGACACCAACACCCCCGAACAGCGGAAAGCCCCCGAACCATGATCGGTCCGAGGGCACACGTCTCTCCGTCGCCCGGAAGTGCTACACAGCCGCCAAGCCCAGCGCAAGCCGAGAGCGGAACCGCAATCGACGGGCCCCTCATCACCTTCCACCCGCGCCCGGCCCGAGATCATGACTATTAACAGCGCCGCATCGTCGCACGATATTCAGTCATGACCGTGCGACGACACCCGCGCTCTTCCTCATCCCGCAGCCTCTCGCCCGGCCCTTCCGCTCGCAGCACGAAGGTGATCGCCGCACGCCAACGCCTCAAGCCACGCCAACGCCGTCGACTGCGTGACATCCGTTGGTCCGTCCAATGGTGGGCCGCCCTCACCAGCGTCCTTGCCGGTCTCACGTCCATCCCCGCTCTTGTCATTTCCATGAACGCACTTTCACTCAGCCAGCAGCAACGCGCTGACGCGCTGGCGCAGCGTGCAGAGGACCAACGGAAGGAGGAACAGGCCAAGGCCGAAGCGGACGACCTCGCAAAAGACGCATTTCCCAACCACGTCCAAATAGTCGCCGAGCCCTTCGGGACCATTCGTGACGCCGACGCCTGGAACGTGCGCAACGCCAACTCACAGCGGGCCTATGTGTACATCCTGCATAGACCGAACGAACAGCCCACCGAGTTATGGGAATTCGTCGTGCAACCGTGCAGTGAAGGCGAAATCGTTGTCCGGGAATCAGACACCAAACTGGACGAGCAGGGCGGTAGCCAGGAGTTGGCCGTCGCCAACGCCCCAATATTGTACATCACAGGACAAGCCTGGACAATGCCCTGGCCCACCCTGACTACAACGACGAAACACCAGCTCATCTCCGATTTCGAAACGTGGCGAGGGCTGGACACATGGCCTGACGACGTCGCCGTCCCTACCTACCCAGGCTCCGTCAAGGCGACCCGGCGCGGGATCATGCCCTGCACATGACTTCTCCTCGCCTCGTTGATCATCCTATGCGCGCCGAGTACCTGAGCCACTGGGTGAGCTTGGCGTTCCGCGGCTGTGGCCCGGTGGCCACGCCAGGCCGTTGACGTGGGGTGTCTCAGCGGACGGGGAGGCCGGTGACGGCGCGGCCGATGATCAACCGCTGGATCTCCGACGTGCCCTCGAAGATCGTGAAGATCTTGGCGTCGCGGTGGAAGCGCTCCACCGGGTGCTCGCGGGTGTATCCGGCCCCGCCCAGGATCTGGATCGCCTGCTCCGTCACCCACACCGCCGTCTCGCTCGCCACGAGTTTCGACATCGAGCCCTCCGCCTGCTCGAAGCGCCGGCCGTTGCGGGCCATCCAGGCGGCGCGCCAGGTCATGAAGCGGGCGATGTCGACGCGGGTGGCCATGTCGGCGAGGAGGAAGGCGACGGCCTGGTTCTCGGCGATGCGGCGGCCGAACTGCTCGCGCTCGCGGGCGTAGTCGCGGGCGTACTCGAAGGCGGCGCGGGCGATGCCGACGGCCATGGCGGCCACGGCCGGGCGGGTGGTCTCGAAGGTGCGCAGCGCGGCCTGCTCGCCGGCGCGCTCGCCGTTGCGGACGCGGGCCAGCCGGGCCTCCAGCTTCTCCGCGCCGCCGAGCAGGCAGGAGCCGGGTACGCGGACGTCGTCGAGGACGACTTCGGCGGTGTGCGAGGCGCGGATGCCGTGCTTGCGGAACTTCTGCCCCATGGACAGGCCGGGCGTGCCGGGCGGGATGATGAAGGACGCCTGGCCGCGGGTGCCGAGCGCGGGATCGACCGTGGCGACGACGATGTGGACGTTCGCGATGCCGCCGTTGGTGGCCCAGGTCTTGACGCCGTTCAGTATCCAGTCGCCGCCGTCGCGGACGGCGCGGGTGCGGATGGCGCCGACGTCGGAGCCGGCGTCGGGCTCGGAGGCGCAGAAGGCGCCGAGCTTGACGTCGTTCTCGGTGCCGAACATCTGCGGCAGCCACTCCCCCATCTGTTCGGGGGTGCCGTTGGAGGAGACGGCGGCGGCGGCCAGGCCGGTGCCGACGATGGACAGGCCGATGCCGGCGTCACCCCAGAAGATCTCCTCGAACGCGACCGGCAGGCCGAGGCCGCTCTCCTCGAACCACTGGGTGGCGAAGAAGTCGAGGGAGTACAGGCCGGCCTTGGCGGCCTCCTGGATGACCGGCCAGGGGGTCTCCTCGCGCTCGTCCCACTCGGCGCCCGCGGGGCGGATCACGTCGCGGGCGAACTCGTGCACCCAGTCGCGTACCTGCTTGACGTCGTCGCTGAGCTCCGGGCAGAACCCGCTCATGGGCCGCACACTCCCCTTCCGATCCCCGCCGCCGGGGTTACCGTTGGTAACACCTTACCGGTCAGTAGGCCCCGGCAGGAAGGCGATCGGGAAGGGTGAGCATGGGCGGGCGTTCGGCGATGGCGATGTCCCGGCTGCTCACGTCGTGGCCGATCAGCCCGCGCCGGAACTGGGCCAGCAGGCAGGACGGCTCGTGCCGGCCCTGGATCTTGCCCTGACGCCGCAGGCGCGACCAGGCGGCCAGCATGATCTGGCAGGACATCGCCCCCAGGGCCTCGGTCGACTGCGGCGCGTGCTCGCGCGAGCCCAGGTCCACCTGGGCGAAGGCGTCCAGCCCCGCCAGGTCGAGCAGGTCGATGAGCAGGCCGAGCTCGACGCCGTAGCCGGTCAGGAAGGGCACCCGCTCCAGCGCGGAGCGGCGGCCGGCGTACTCGCCCGCCAGCGGCTGGACGAACCCGGCCAGCTCGGGCCAGTGCAGGTTGATGAGCGGGCGGGCGACCAGCTCGGTGACCCGGCCGCCGCCGTTCGGCGCGCCGTCGAGCGGGCGGTCGTAGCAGCCCTTGACGTAGACGAGGGTCGGATCGGCGAGCAGCGGGCCGAGCACGCCGCCGACGAGCGAGGCGCGGAAGTGCCTGATGTCGGCGTCGGCGAAGACCACGACGTCGCCCCGGGTGACCGCGAGCGACTTCCACAGCGCCTCGCCCTTGCCGTCGAGCGGCCGCAGGTGGGGCAGGATGTCGTCCTGGGCGTGCACGCGGGCGCCCGCCCGGGCGGCGACGCGGGCGGTGTCGTCACGGGAGCGGGAGTCGATGACGACGACCTCGTCCAGCAGGCCGTCCAGCTCGCGGCGCAGGATCTCGACGATCTCGCCGACGGTCGCGCGTTCGTCGCGGGCCGGGAGCACCACGCTGACGGTCGTCGCACCCTTGGCGGCCAGCAGGTCCCGGACCGGCCAGTCCCCGGCCGACGACGTACGGCGCCGCAGCCATCCGCGCACTTCGGGCAGCATCCTCCGACCACCTCCTCCCCCACACCCCCCGATACCCGCTATGTCGGGTTATGCACCATTTGCGTGGCGCTCCAGGAACGTGTAGACGTCCGCCTCGTCCACGCCGGGGAACGACCCCGGCGGCAGCGCGGCGAGGACGTGGGAGTTGGCGCGGGCCGACGGCCAGGCGTAGCCCTCCCAGCGCTCGGCCAGCTCGGCGGGCGGGCGCCGGCAGCACTCGCCGTTGGGGCAGTCGGACTTGGTGCGGTGGGTGGTCTCGCGCCCCCGGAACCACCGCGACTCCTTGTAGGGCACCCCGAGCGTGATCGCGAAGTCCCGCTCGCGGGAAGGGTCCACGTGCGCGATGCAGAAGTACGTGCCGGTCGGCGAGTCGGAGTACTGGTAGTAGACCGAGAAGCGATCCGGCGACAGGAACACCTGCCGCCCTGACCACTGCAGGCACATCCGCTGCCCCTCGATCGCGCCCTGCTCGTCGGCGGGGAAGACGATGCCGTCGTTCTCGTACGCCTTGTAGATGATGCCGCCCGCGTCGTTGCGCACGAAGTGGCAGACGAGACCCAGGTGGTGGGTGGCGAGGTTGGTGAAGCGGTGGGCGGCCATCTCGTACGACACCGCGAAGACGTCCCGCAGGTCCTCGACCGACAGCGCCCGGTCGGACTTCGCCTCCTGGAGGTAGAGCGCGGCGGCCCGCTCGGGCACCAGCACGGCGGCGGCGAAGTAGTTGGCCTCGGTGCGCTGGCGCAGGAAGTCGGCGAAGTCGCGGGGCTTGTCGTGGCCGAGGGCGAGGTGGCCGAGCGTCTGGAGCAGGATCGTGCGCGGGGTGTGCATGCCGAGCTGCTCGTGCTTGACGTAGATGCGGCGGTTGCGCATGTCGGTGATGGACCGCACCGATCGCGGCAGGTCCTGGGCGGTGTGCACGGTGTAGCCGAAGTGCGTGACCAGGCTCTGGATCGTGCTCTGCGACAGCGCGCCGCTGCGGTAGCCGACCGCGTCCAGGGCCTCGGCGGCGGCCTGCTCGATCTCGGGGAAGTAGTTGCCGACCTCGCGCTGACGGCGGCGCAGCTCGGCGTTGGCCACCCGGGCCTCCTCCGGGGTGGCGGTGCCGCGGGCCTGGCGGGCGCGTAGCTCGCCGTACAGGCCGAGCAGGTGCTCCAGGACGTCATTGGGCACGCGGGCCGAGACCTTCAGCCGGGGCAGGCCGAGCCCCGCGTACAGGGGGTCGCGCTGGGCCTCCTCCAGGGCGATCTCCAGCTGGGCGCGGCGGTTGGGCGGCTGGCGGCGCAGCAGCTCCTCGACGGGCACGCCGAGCGCGGAGGCCAGCGCTTTGAGCAATGACAACTTCGGCTCACGTTTGCCGTTCTCCAGCAGGGAGAGCTGACTGGGTGCCCGGTTGACCCGGGACCCGAGGTCCGAGAGCGTCAGGCCGCGCTGTTTGCGCAGGTGGCGCAGGCGCTGGCCAAACGCGATGAGATCGAGCTCCTGCGTCAAAGACAGCGGTTCTTCGCCCAGCAACGAGGCCATGGACGCATCTTAGACAGAAAATCTGCCTATCTTCTAGCCCATCGGGCACCCGGGACGAGACTGTCCCGTCACATCCGGGATTGGTCTAGGCCAAAGGTAAAACTCGCGAATTCTTCCCTACTGAATACCCGTCAGTAATGGACAGAGAGGAAAATTTCACGGTTCTTCTGCTCGGCAACGCCTGTCCGCCGGTGTCCTCCCGGGCACAGACTCGGCACAGGCACCCAGGGGACGAAGAAGGAGTGACCATGATCGATCGCCTCAAGGGAGCTGCTCAGCAGCTGCAGGACGAATGGGACAACGACCCTCGATGGGAGGGCATCGAGCGCACCTACAGCGCCGAGGACGTCATCAGGCTGCGCGGCAGCGTCCAGGAGGAGCACACGCTGGCCCGGCTCGGCGCCGAACGGCTGTGGCAGCTCCTGCACACAGAGGACTACGTCCACGCGCTCGGCGCCCTGACAGGCAACCAGGCCGTGCAGCAGGTGAAGGCCGGCCTGAAGGCGATCTACCTGTCCGGCTGGCAGGTCGCCGCCGACGCGAACCTCGGCGCGCAGACGTACCCGGACCAGAGCCTGTACCCGGCCAACTCCGTCCCGGCCGTCGTGCGCCGCATCAACAACGCGCTGCTGCGCGCCGACCAGATCACCTGGTCGGAGGGCGTCGAGGCCCCGCACTGGCTGGCGCCCATCGTCGCCGACGCCGAGGCCGGCTTCGGCGGCGTGCTCAACGCGTTCGAGCTGATGAAGGGCATGATCGCGGCCGGCGCCGCGGGCGTGCACTGGGAGGACCAGCTCGCCTCCGAGAAGAAGTGCGGCCACCTGGGCGGCAAGGTGCTGATCCCGACCGGGCAGCACATCAAGACGCTCAACGCCGCCCGCCTCGCCGCCGACGTCTGCGGCGTCCCCTCACTGGTCATCGCGCGGACCGACGCACAGGCCGCGACGCTCCTGACCAGCGACGTGGACCCGCGCGACCAGGAGTTCACCACGGGGGAGCGCACCGCCGAGGGCTTCTACCGGGTCCGCAACGGCATCCAGGCGTGCATCGCGCGCGGCCTGGCCTACGCGCCCTACTCCGACCTGCTCTGGATGGAGACCGGCACGCCCGACCTGGACGTGGCCCGCGAGTTCGCCGAGGCGATCAAGGCCGAGCATCCCGACCAGATGCTCGCCTACAACTGCTCGCCGTCGTTCAACTGGAAGAAGCACCTCGACGACTCGACCATCGCGAAGTTCCAGCGCGAGCTGGGCCACATGGGGTACAAGTTCCAGTTCATCACCCTGGCCGGCTTCCACTCGCTGAACTACTCGATGTTCGACCTCGCCCAGGGCTACGCCAACGACGGCATGACGGCCTACGTCGAGCTCCAGGAGCGCGAGTTCGCCGCCGAGCGGCGTGGCTACACCGCCACCCGGCACCAGCGCGAGGTCGGCACCGGCTACTTCGACCTGGTCAGCACCGCCGTCGCGCCCGACTCCTCGACCACCGCGCTCAAGGGCTCGACCGAGGAGGAGCAGTTCGGCCACTAGGGCCCCCTGATCTCGCCGGCCACCTCCAGGGCATGGGACGGTTCCCCGGCGATGCGGGCCGCGCCGGTCCCCCCAGCACCGGCGCGGCCCGCCCATGCTTCCGCACGCACGCGTCCGTCAGGTGGCCTTCTCGCCGGCCAGCGGGCCGGGGCGGCGGGCCGGGCGCGCGGGGAGCAGCGGCGCCGCGCCGAGCAGCCAGTCGGCCAGCCGGTCGCGCTCGACCAGGACCAGCGGCTCCCGCGCGCCCAGTGCCTCCAGCCGGGCCTGCCGGGTGAGGCGGCCCGAGGTGACGAGCACGCCGGTGTGCCCGGCGTAGGTGTTGGCCAGCGCGCCCAGGAAGTTGCGCACCTCCGGCGCGCCCACCGACCCCGCATAACGTTTGCACTGGACGGCGTAGCGGCCGTGACCGGGAGCGACGGCCGTGATGTCGACCCCGAAGTCGCCGGTGCCGCCGCACTGACGGACCTGGCGGAACCCCTCGGCGATCATCCGCTCGGCGACCAGGTGCTCGAACTCCCCGCCCGACATCAGATCGACCTTCTCCAGCTCGGCGTTGGCGGCCAGGAACCGCTGCCGCTCCGCCTCGATCGCGCGCCGCCGCAGGATCAGCCCGCCGGCGAACAGCACGGCGAGCAGGGTCGCGATGCCGGCCGCCCAGGCCGGATGCTCGGCCGCGAACCAGACCACGCCCCCGCCGGCCGCCACGATCGCGACCGCCGCGACTTCCCTCCGCCTCCGCCGTCGTGAAGTGGCGGCGCCGCCACGCCGCCGGGACGCCGTGGCGCCCCCACGCCGCCGGGACGACGTCGTGGCGGCCCGCCGCCTGGACCTCCCTTTGCCGGTGCGCTTTCGAGAGCCCCTCGCCATGGCGCCTCCCTCCGAGCGATGCCGAAGGTCAGTATGCGCGCCGGGACCGACAGAACCGCGCCCCCTCCGAGGTGGTCAGACCGTTCCCGGCACGACCTGCGCCAGCTCGGGGATGCGGGAGCGGTAGCCGTCGAGCAGGGCGCGGGCCGTGGAGACCGAGTCGACCAGCGGATGCAGGGCGAACGCCGCCACGGCCAGCTCGGCCGACCCGGTCAGCGCGGCCTCGATGGCGGTCTGCTCGACCGCCTTCACCTGCTGCAACAACCCCAGGAAGCGGCCCGGAAGCGGGCGGGTGGCCAGCGGGCGCACGCCCGCGCCGCCCACCGCGCACGGGATCTCCACGACCGCCTCGGCGGGCAGGCCAGGGACCGCCGAGCCGTTGCGCACGTTGAGGATCATGGTGGCCGGCTCGCCGCGCGACAGGGCGGCCATCAGCGCGAGCGCGATGCCCTCGTAGCCGCCCGCCGCGAGGTCGGCCGCGTCGCGCTCGCCCGCCTCGGCCGTGTCGCGGACGTCGGCCATGTAAGACTCGTCGCGCTCCCTGCGCGCCGCCCGCCACTCGGCCAGCGCCTGCCCGGGGTCGGCCTGTACGGCGGCGTAGAAGGCGTCCTGCCGGCCGAGCAGGCTCTCCCCCCGGGTACGGCCCCGGCTGGCGGCGATCGCCTCGCGGGTGAAGTAGTAGTAATAGAGGTATTCGTTCGGCAGAGCGCCGAGAGTGCGCACCCAGCCGGGCCCGAACAGCCGGGCCTCCTCGACCTGGCGCAGCGCCGTCTCGTCGGCGAGCAGGCCGGGCAGCACGTCCTCGCCGTCGTGGCCGAGCCCGCGCAGCCAGCCCAGGTGGTTGAGCCCCACGTAGTCGGGCTCGACGCGGGCCGGGTCGAGCCCGAGCGCGGCGGCGGCGCGGCGGATCAGGCCGATCGGCGAATCGCAGATGCCGATCACCCGGTCGCCGAGTACCCGCCGCATCGCCTCGGTGATCATGCCGGCCGGGTTGGTGAAATTGATGACCCAGGCGCGCGGCGCCAGCTCGGCGACCCGTTCGGCCATCCGCACGGCGGCCGGCACGGTGCGCAGGCCGTAGGCGATGCCGCCGGGACCGGTGGTCTCCTGGCCGAGCAGCCCCAGCTCCAGCGCGACCCGCTCGTCCGCGGTGCGCCCGGCCAGGCCGCCGACCCGCATGGCGGAGAAGACGAAGTCTGCCCCGCGCAGCGCCTCGTCGAGCGAGGTGGTGACGCGCACCGCGGGCGGGTCGTCGTGACCCGCGGCGAGCTGACGCAGCACATGGGCGACGACCGCCAGCCGGTCGGCGGAGACGTCGTGGAGCACGACCTCCTCCACCCGCGGTTTGGCCCGGTCGCGCAGCAGCGCGCCGTACACGAGCGGCACGCGGAAGCCGCCGCCCCCGATCACGGCCAGTCTCATCCGTACTCCCTCACCCTCACGCGAGCAGCACCTCGGCGCCCGCGGCCGTCAGGCTGCGCAGCGTGGCCGGGTCGGCCCCGGCGTTCGTGACGACCACGTCGACGTCCTCGGGACCGCACACGCGCAGGGCGCCGGTCCCGGGGAACTTGTGCCGGTCGACCAGCAGCAGCACCTGCCCCGCCGCGGCGATCATGGCCCGCTTGAGCGGCACCTCGGCGAGCGTGGTGTCGACGAGCTGCCCGTCCGGGCGTACGCCGCTCGCGCCCAGGAACACCCGGTCGGCCACCACCTGCTTCAGAGCGGCCTCGGTGAGCACCCCGACCAGCGAGTGGTAGGAACGCCGGACCATGCCGCCGAGCAGCAGCAGCTCGACCTCGGGGTCGCAGCGGAGCACGTCGAGCACGGCGAGGCTGGAGGTGACGACCGTGACGCGCCGGCCGCGCAGCCGGCGGGCGAGGCACGCGGTGGTGGTGCCGATGTCGAGCAGCACCACGTCGCCGTCGCGGACCAGCTCGGCGGCGCGCGCCGCCACGGCCTCCTTGTCCTGCCCGTCGACCTCGGCCACCTCGGCGAAGGGACGGTCGGCGTCGGCGTCCACGCTGGGCAGGGCTCCGCCGCGGACGCGGCGCAGCGTGCCGTCGCGGTCGAGCACCTCGAGGTCCCTGCGGATGGTGGACGGGCTCACGCCGAGCTGACTGGCGAGATCGCGGACGCTGGTGGCGCCTGAGAGCCGGACTCGGCGCATGATCTCGGCATGCCTGAGGCGCTGAAGCACGGCGTCACTGTATCAGTCATTTCCGCCCAAGAGTAAGCATGGAGTAAGCATTCAGTACGCATTTCGCCGCATCATTCGCACGAAGGGCTTGAAGTGTGCGCGCAAACATGCAAGATTGCGCACATCGCGGCGTGTCGAGGAGGCCTCATTCCCGTGACTGTTCAGGCGTACGACCCTCTCGCCGGCGAACGCACCCCCGGCAGCCCGCAGTTCGACGTGTTCCTGGCGGGCACGGTCTTCCTGGACATCATCTTCACCGGGCTGCCCGCCATGCCCGCCGCCGGCACCGAGATCTGGGCCGACGGCATGGGCTCGTGCCCCGGCGGCATCGCCAACCTCGCCATCGCCACCAGCCGCCTCGGCCTGCGCACCTCGCTGGCCGCGGCCTTCGGCGACGACGACTACGGCGACTTCTGCTGGCGCACGCTGGAGGAGCAGGAGTCGGTCGACCTGTCGAGGTCGCGCCGCTTCGAGCACTGGCACTCGCCGGTCACCGTCTCCATGGCCGTCGACCGCGACCGCAGCATGGTGACCCATGGCCACCCCTCCCCCATGTCCGCCTCCGAGATGATCGGCAAGCCGCCCCGCTCCAAGGCCGTGATCGTCACCCTCTCCGACGACGAGCCGCTCGGGACCCCCGGCAGCGCGTGCAACTGGGCCGAACTGGCGCACCGCGACGGCGCGCTGATCTTCGCCGACGTCGGCTGGGACCCGTCCGGCTCCTGGTCCTCCGGGGTGCTGGAGCAGTTGTCGATCTGCCACGCCTTCATGCCGAACGCCGTCGAGGCCATGGCCTACACCCGCATGGACACCCCCCGCGACGCGCTCTACGCCATCGCCGACCACGTGCCGGTCGCCGTGGTGACCGACGGCGCCAACGGCGCGATGGCCATCGACTCCACCACCGGCGAGGAGGCGTTCGTGCCCGCGCCGCGGGTCAACGCGCTCGACCCCACCGGCGCCGGGGACGTGTTCGGCGCGGGCTTCGTGCTCGGCACCCTCTGCGGCTGGCCGCTCAACGACCGCGTCGCCTTCGCCCAGGTGTGCGCGGCCCTCGCCGTGCAGCAGTTCGGCGGCTCGCTCGCCGCGCCCGGCTGGGGCGACATCGCCGACTGGTGGCACGAGGTACGCGCCACGGCCCGCCACAGCGGCGCCTACGGCAGCTCGCTCGCCCGCCGCTACGCCTTCCTCGACCGGCTGGTGCCCACCGACCCGGTCGGCGCGGTACGCCGCGCCGCCGCCACCATCGCCCGATACGCCGACGTCGGCGTCGCCCCCCAGCCCCAGCCGGGCGGCGAGGTCACCCCGGTGACGGACGCCGGATCCAGGAAAGAGGGTCCGCGGGACGAGGCCCCCGCGCACGACGACGGGGACCCCGGCACCTCCCGCGTGCCCGCGCAGAAGGAGTAACCATGACGCCCTCGACGCGACGGACGGGCCGCACCCCGGCGATCGCCCTGCTCGCCGCCGCCGCCCTCGCCCTGACCGCGTGCGCACCCGGATCCTCCGCGCCGCCCGCCCCAGGGAGCCAGGCCCCGTCCGCCGTGCGCACCGACGCCGCCGCCCTCGGCGACGTCACGCTCACCGTGTGGGACCAGGAGGTCCGCGGCGGGCAGGCGGCGCAGATGAAGCAGCTCAACGACGCCTTCCAGGCCAAATACCCCAACATCAAGCTCAACCGGGTGTCCCGCTCCTTCGACGACCTCAACACCACCCTCCGCCTCGCCCTCAGCGGCAACGAGCCCCCCGACGTCGTCGAGGCCAACAACGGCCGCTCCTCCATGGGCGCGTTCGTCAAGGCCGGGCAGCTCCTCCCGCTCGACGCCTACGCCGACGCCTACGGCTGGAAGCAGCGCTACCCCGAGTCCGTGCTGCGCTACTCCCGCTACAGCGCCGACGGCAAGAGCTTCGGCGAGGGCAACCTGTACGGCCTCCCCCAGGTCGGCGAGGTCGTCGGCGTCTTCTACAACAAGGCCAAGCTCACCAAGCTCGGGCTGCAGCCGCCGAAGACGTGGGCCGACTTCGAGACCGCGCTCGGCACCGCCAAGACCGCCGGCGAGGTGCCCCTGCAGCTCGGCAACCTCGACAAGTGGCCGGCCATCCACGTCTTCGGCACCGTGCAGGGCCGGCACGTGCCGGCGGAGCAGATCTCCGCCCTCGCCTTCGGCCGCAAGGGCGCCTCCTGGACCACGCCCGAGAACACCGCCGCCGCCGAGCAGCTCGTCGGCTGGGTCGGCAAGGGCTACTTCGCCAAGGGCTTCAACGGCCAGGGTTACGACCCCTCCTGGCAGGCGTTCGGCAAGGGCGAGGGCGTCTTCCTCATCGCGGGCACCTGGCTGCTCGCCGACCTGGAGAAGGCGCTCGGCGACGACCTCGGCTTCATGCTGCCGCCTGGCGTGTCCGCCGACGCCGCGCCGGTCGCGACGGGAGGCACCGGGCTGCCGTTCGCCATCACCGCCAAGAGCCCCCATCCGGACGCGGCGGCCGCGTACGTCAACTTCATCACCAGCGCGGACGCGATGAAGGTGCTCACCTCGACCGGCAACCTGCCGGTCGCCGAGACCGGGGAGCAGAGCGTGCAGGCGGGGCCGCAGCAGGACGTCTTCACCGCCTTCGGCACCGTCACAGGGAAGGACGGGCTGGTCCCCTACCTGGACTACGCGACCCCGACCTTCGCCGACACGCTCGGCGCGGCGCTGCAGGACCTGCTCGCAGAGAAGGCCACCCCGCAGGAGTTCCTGGCCACGCTGGAGAAGGACTACAAGACCTTCACCGAGAGCAACTGATGGCAGGGCGGAGGGCGGCGGGGCGGCCTCCGGGCGAGCCTCGCCGCGTCGCCTACCTCTACCTGCTGCCGGCGTTCGTGATCTACGCGGCGTTCCTGCTGTTCCCGATCGGGCGGGCGGTGCAGTTCTCCCTCTACGACTGGGACGGGCTGTCCGTGGGCAGGTGGGCCGGTCTGGACAACTACGCCGCCATCCTGGCCGACGAGGGGCTGCGCGCCGCCTTCGGGCACGCGCTGGTGCTCGTCGTGTTCTACGCGCTGATCCCGCTGGCCGTCGGCCTGGCGCTGGCGGCGGTGCTCAACCACGCCAAGGTGCGCGGGCTCGGCTTCTTCCGCACGGTGGTGTTCCTGCCGCAGGTGGTGGCGATGGTCGTGGTCGCGGTGGCGTGGCGGCGGGTGTACGCGCCCGACGGCACGCTCAACGCGCTGCTCGGCGCGCTCGGGCTGGACTCGCTGACGCGGGGCTGGCTCGGCGACTACGCCTTCGCGCTGCCCGCCGTCGGGGTGGTCGGCACGTGGGTGGAGACGGGGCTGGTGACCGTGCTGCTGCTGGCCGGGATGAGCCGGGTGCCGCCCGACCTGTACGAGGCCGCCCGGCTCGACGGGGCCGGCGCGGTCAGGGAGTTCTTCGCGGTGACGCTGCCGTCGGTGCGCGGGGAGATCGCGGTCGCCCTGACGCTCACGGTCATCGCCGCGCTGCGCACGTTCGACCTGGTGTACGTGACGACGCGGGGCGGTCCTGGCACGTCCACGACGGTGCCGTCGTACGAGGTCTACCACCGGGCCTTCGGGCTCGGCCAGGTGGGCTCGGCGGCGGCCGTCGGGGTCACGCTGGCGCTGCTCATCTTCGTGATCTCGTTCGGGATCAACCGGTTCGCCGACAGGGGGCTCACGTGATCTCGCGCGGTGAGCGGGTGGCCAACTACGTCATCCTGTCGGTGTTCGCGGCGTTCGCGCTGCTCCCGATCGTGACGATCCTGGGGGCGGCGCTGGGCCCGTCCGACAGCGGCGGGACGGCCGGGCCGGCCAACTTCGCGGCGGCCTGGGAGGTGGGCCGGTTCGGGACCTACCTGCGTACGAGCCTCGCGGTGTCGGCGTTCGTCGTGGTGGTCAGCGTGGCGCTGTCGGTCATGAGCGGGTACGCGTTCGGCACGATGCGCTTTCGCGGGCAGTCGGCGCTGTTCTACCTGTTCATGCTCGGGATCATGATGCCGAGCGAGGCCGTCGCGGTGCCGCTCTACTTCGACCTGCGCTCGCTGGGGCTGATCGACACGTTCTGGTCGGTGGCGTTGCCTCAGGTGGCGTTGTCGGTGGCGTTCGGTACGTTCTGGATGCGGGCCTACTTCCGCGCCTCGAACCGGGCGATCGTGGAGGCGGCGCGCATCGACGGGGCCTCGACGTGGCGGATCCTGTGGCAGGTGCTGGTGCCGCCGGCGCGGCCGGCGGTGGTGACGCTGACGGTGCTGGTCTTCATGTGGACGTGGAACGAGTTCCTCATCCCGCTGATCATGGTGACCAGCGAGTCGCTGCGTACGGCGCCGCTCGGCCTGGCGTTCTTCCAGGGCCAGCACACCTCGGGCTTCACGCTGCTCGCGGCCGGGTCGGTGATCGTGGCGACGCCGGTCGTGATCTTCTACCTGTTCCTCCAGCGACACTTCGTCCGCGGGCTGCTCCAGGGGGCGGTCCGCGAATAGATCCTCCGGAGGCGCCATGCGATTGATCCTGTCCGCCCTTCTCCTGCTCGTCCCGGGAGCCGCCGCCCTGCCCGCCCAGGCGGCGGCCGCCCCGGCCGCGCCCGTGGACCTCGACGCGCTGTTCGTCGGCGCGCATCCGGACGACGAGGCGTTCAGCCTGTCCACGCTCGGCCAGTGGAACGAGGACCACCGCGTCCGCACGGGCGTGGTCACCGTCACGCGGGGCGAAGGCGGCGGCAACGCCGTCGGCCCCGAGGAAGGGCCCGCGCTGGGGCTGCTGCGCGAGGCCGAGGAGCGCGCGGCGGTCGCCGGGGCCGGCGTGCGCGAGGTGTTCAACCTGGACGACGTCGACTTCTACTACACGGTGAGCGCCCCGCTGACCGACCAGGTCTGGGGCGGCGACACGCTGGAGAAGGTCGTCAGGGTCGTCCGGCAGACCCGGCCGGAGATCCTGCTGACCATGGACCCGGCCCCGACGCCCGGCAACCACGGCAACCATCAGCAGGCGGCCAGGCTGGCCATCGAGGCGTTCTACGCGGCGGCCGACCCCAAGGCGTTCCCCGAGCAGATCACGCGGGAAGGGCTGAAGCCGTTCGCGCCAGCGCGGCTGCTGACCGGCGGGGGGCGCGGAACGTCGCAGGTGGGGCCGTCCTGCGGGGCGACCTTCCGTCCGGCGAACCCGGCGCAGAACGTCTACGGCGTGTGGAGCGGGCGGACCTCGTCCGGCGGCCGGACGTGGGCGGCGATCGAGCGGGACTCCCAGCGCGTCTACGCCTCCCAAGGCTGGGCCGTCTTCCCCGACGTGCCCGCCGACCCCGCGCAGCTCGGCTGCGACTTCTTCACCCAGGTGGACGCGCGGGTGCCGTTCCCCGAGCCGGGCACCCCGGCCGCGGCGGCTCCCACGGCGATCCTGGACGGCGTGCTGACCAGGCCGGCGGGGTCCGTGCCGCTCGGCACCGGGCTCTCGCTGCGCACCGGCGCGTTCGACGTCCGGCCGGGGACGCCGTTCACCGTCGAGGTCTCGGTGACCGCCCGCGAACCGCTGGGCCGCTCGTCGGCCGCGCTGCGCGTCCCCGAGGGCTGGACCGTCACCGGCTCCGGCGACCTCGGCAGGATCACCGCCGGGCGGCCGGCGTCGGCGCGGTTCACGGTCACGCCGGCGACGGGCGCGGCCGGGCGGGCCCGGATCGGCGCGCTGCTGACCACCGAGCGGGGCCGCGGCTGGACCGACCGGCAGGTCGAGGCGACCCCCGCCGTACGCGGCCAGCAGCAGCTCCTCCCGCAGGTCGCCCAGTACGAGAAGTGGACCTCGGGCGTCGGCGTGCCGCAGTTGCGCGGCCTGGTGACGCCGGTGCTGACGCTGCCGTCGGGCGGCTCGCGCCAGGTCGGCGTCGTGGTGACGAACGTCGGCGACGCGCCGCGCTCCGGCACCGTGCGCGTGGACCTGCCCGCGGGCTTCGCCGCCGACCGGGCAGAGGCGGCCTATCCCAAGCTGGCGCCTGGCGCGTCGGCGACGGTGCCGTTCACGGTCACGAACACCGACGCCTCCATGAAGACGTCCAACGAGGGCGGCGACCACGCCTACACCGTCACCGTGGACGGCGTCGTCACCGGCCGGCCCGCGCTGGAGCTGGTGCCGGCCGCCACGATCCCACAGGCGGACACGGCGCCGGACGTGGACGGTGACGACGCCGGCTATCCGGGGCCCGCGATCGACGTCTCCCGGCTGTGGGAGGGCACGGCGTGCTCGTCGGCCGCCGACTGCTCGGCCACGGCCCGGCTGGCCTGGCACGAGGACACGCTGTACGTGGCGGTCCGGGTCAAGGACGACGTGCTCGGCACGCGGCTGGCCGCCGCCGACTGCAAGCGGCACTGGCGTACGGACGCGGTGGAGATCGCGCTCGACCCGCGCGGCGCGTCGGAGAACACGTCCACGACGTTCAAGGCGGCGGTGCTGCCGGTGACCGCCGAGGGGCCGCCGTGCGCGCTGCGCGACGCGGACAACCGGCAGGGCCCGGCCACCGGGATGCGGATCGCGGCCAAGGTCTCCCCCGGTGAGTACACGGTGGAGGCGGCGATCCCGCTGGAGCTGCTGCCCGGCTCGGTGGATCCGGAGCACCTCGGGCTCAACATCCTGGTGTACGACTCCGACACCCAGGACAAGACCGGGCAGACCCGGATCGGCTGGTCGACGTGGGGCGGCGTGCAGGGCGACCCGTACCGGTGGGGCGTGGCGTCGCTGGCGGGCTACCGCGGCGCGGAGCGGCCGGCGCCCGAGCCGGTCATCCCGGACACGGCGCTGTCCAGCCTGGACTCGCCGCAGTCGCTGGAGCAGGCGGTCCGGGTGGACCTGCCGCCGGCCGGCGGACCGGCGGCGGCGGACGCCGGGCAGGTGGTCGCGGCGGCCAGGGCCGGGAACACGGTCACGGTGACGTTCCGGGCGGCGGGGCCGGGCAAGGCCCACCTGTTCGTACGGGACGCGCGCGGCACGGCGGGCTCGGCGGTCGCCACCGTCCAGCGCCGGGGCACGACGACGGTGAAGGTCCCGCTGACCCTGGCACTCGCCGCCGATCCGGCCGTGGTCGCCGGCTGGGAGTCCTCCCGAGGCGGCGTCTCGGCCTCCCAGGTCCGCGTACGCTGACCCGCGCCTGACCCCGTGGGGGGCACGCGGGTGCCGGCCGCCCGCCAGTTGGTCCGGCCGGCACCCGTGCCCTCCGTCCGGCCCGGTCAGGAGCTTCCCGTGGCCGTCTGCGTCGGCTGGGCCGACGTGGACGGGTCCGGGGACTCGCCGGGGCCGTCCTGGGGGATCGTGGTGATCGAGGCGGTCGGGCGCGGGCAGTCGCGGCGGGCCGCGTCGCCGCGCCGCCGGCTCCCCGGGTCCGCGCACTCGCCCGGATCGGGGCCGCCAGGATCGGGGCCGCCGGGCTCGCCGGGTTCGCCGGCGGCGGGCGGCCGGAAGGTGGGCTGCCGGCCGGGGGCCGGGGTGAGGACGGCGACGGTGCCCGCCGTGCGGGTGCGGGTGACGTACACGGTGGGGGTCGCGACGGAAGGGGCCTCGACGGCGGGGGTCGCCACGGCGGGGACCGTCTTCGGGGTGTCCGCGGTGCCGGGCGGCGGCGGGCCGCCGGTGCGGGTGGCGTGGGGACGCAGGGTGGAGTCGGCGCTGGACTGCGGCACCACGGCGGGCGGCGGCGCGACGGACCCGCCTTCCACGTCCTGCCCGGCACCGGACGCGGCGGCGATGACGGTGACGGCCGCGATCGACACGGTGGCGAGGGCGGCGAAGGTCGCGTGCGACAGATGAGCCCCGGCCCGCCCCCTGCGGCGTCTGTCCGCCGACGGCGCGGACGGCTCCTCCGGCGATTGGCCGGGCGGCGAAGGCTCGGGCCGCGCCCCCGGTGGCGGGACGTCGCCCGGCGGGTACGGCACCGGCGTCCAGATCCGGCCGAGCACGCCCTCCACCGCCTGCCGCGGATCCCACGGGACGCCGATGCCCTCCACGGCCAGCAGCGCCCGCAACAGCTCCGCGGCGCCGGGCCGCCGGTCGGGGTCCTTGGCCAGCGCCGCCGCCACCGCGGGCCGCAGCGGGGCGGGCACGTCCTCCAGCCGGGGCGGCTCGAAGAGGATGCGCCGGGTGATCGCCTCCGTCTCGTCGCCTCCGTGGGCGCCGCCGTACGGGTGGTGGCCGGACGCGGCGAACGCCACCACGCACCCCCACGCGAAGACGTCGGCCGCCGGGAGGGCGGGCCCGCTGGTCAGCCGTTCGGGCGCGACCCAGCCGGGGCTGCCCATGACCTGCCCGGCCTGGGTGTGGGCGTCCGCGCCGCGCTCGCCGGTGACGTCGAGGCCGATGCCGAAGTCGATGACGCGCGGCCCGCGCGGCGACAGCAGCACGTTGGCGGGCTTGAGGTCGCGGTGCACGAACCCGGCTTCGTGCACGGCCACCAGGCCGGCCGCCGCGCCGAGCGCGACGCCGTAGGCGAGGCCGGGCGTGAGGGGGCCGGCGGCGAGGACGACCTGCGAGAGCGACGGTCCCGGGATGTACTCGGTGACGAGGTACGGCCGGCCGTGGTCGGCGCCGTCCTCCAGCACGGCGGCGGTGCAGAACGGCACCAGTCTGCGCGAGAAGGCGACTTCCTCGGCGAAGCGGGCCAGCAGCGTGGCATCGTGGAGGTGCGCCGCGTGGGGCGTCTTCAGCGCGACGAAACCGCCCTGGGGGTGCTCGGCCAGGTAGACGACGCCCATCCCGCCCGCCCCGAGGCGGCCGAGAAGCGGATATCGGCCGATGACGACCGGATCGCCCGCCGCCAGGGGCCGCACGCCGGGAGGCATGCCGCTCTCACCACGCGCCATCCGGATTTCGCCTCTCCTGTCTGGAACACGGCCAAGGCACACTGTGGCCGGATCCGCGGAGGCTGTCCGCATGTCTTACTTAAGGGGTATTGGAGGTAAGGCGGTCGTTCCCTGAAGGTGAGGAATGGGAGGGCCTGAAGCTGCGGGTGAGGCTGGTGTTCCCGGACCCCGGAGGCACGGGTGCACCGGCGGCGTCTACGCCGAGTGCCGGCTGCTGTGCGCGGAGCGGGCAGACGTAGGCCGGCCGGCGTCGATCGCGCGCTGGTAGCGCTCCGTCAGGGCGTGCAGCGCGTCAACCAGTTCCGGGGCGTCAACGACCGTGAAATCCGCGTCCAGCAGGCCCAGATGGAGGGCGAGCATCTGCGGATCGTCCGAGCCTGGCTCGAAGGCGCACCGGTCTTCGCCAAGGGACTCCACCTCCACGGGGATCGGCAGCCGACCTCGCACGTACGACGCGGGCGCGTGCACGATCACCCGCGCCCGGTACCGCCAGGTCGCCTCGCCGGATCCGCGGGCCACCCGCGCCGCGATCTCCGGGTCGGGCGGCAGCTCACGGGGCGTGAAGCGCGGCCCGGCCGGCGTCCGCGGCTCGATCCGGTCGACCCGGAAGGTACGCCAGGCGTCCCGGTCCAGGTCCCAGGCCACCAGGTACCAGCGCCGCCGGTCGTTCACCAGGCGGTACGGCTCGACCGAGCGCCGGCTCGCCGCGCCGGCATGCGCCCGGTAGTCGAACCTGAGCCGCTCATGGTCCCGGCACGCGCTCGCGATCACGGTCAGCACGTCCGGATCCACCCGCGGGCCGGGCGACGGCATCGGCAGCGCGTACGACTGGAAGGCGCTGACCTGGTGGCGCAGCCGCGCGGGAAGCACCTGCTGCAGCTTGGCCAGCGCACGCACCGAGGTCTCCTCGATGCCCGTGATCGAGCCGTTCGCGGCGGTACGCAATCCGACGGCGACCGCCACCGCCTCCTCGTCGTCCAGCAGCAGCGGCGGCAGGGCGCCACCCGTGCCGAGCCGGTATCCGCCGGCCACACCCGGCCGCGCGTCGACCGGATAGCCCAGCCCGCGCAAGCGGCCGATGTCATTACGGATGGTGCGGGTGGTGACGCCGAGGCGGGCGGCGAGCTCGGTACCGGTCCAGTCGCGTTGAGCCTGCAGCAGGGACAGCAGGCGCAGCAGCCGCGCCGAGGTTTCCGACATTCTTCGATTCTGACGACCATCTAGGAACGGTTCTTTCCCCTATTCTCCCTACTCTTCTCCGCGTGAGCGCAAGAGCGCCCGGACAACTCCCAGGCCGTACCGGCCTCTGTCGACTAGGAGAAGCGCCATCAGCGACGGCATTCTGCCCTTCCGCATCGAGATCCCCCAGGCCGACGTCGACCACCTGCACGACCGGCTGGCCGACGCCCGCTGGCCCGGCGAGTCGCCGGACGTGGAGTGGGCCCGCGGCGTGCCGGCGGCCTACCTGAGGGAACTCACCGACTACTGGCGCACGCAGTACGACTGGCGCGCCCAGGAGGCGCGGCTCAACCAGTACCCGCAGTTCACCACCGAGATCGACGGCCAGCGCATCCACTTCCTGCACGTCAGGTCCGACCAGCCCGGCGCGAAACCGCTGCTGATCACCCACGGCTACCCCAGCTCCGTCGCCGAGTTCCTGCACCTGATCGAGCCGCTGGTCAACCCGGTGGAGGGGCAAGCCTTCCATGTCGTCGCCCCGTCCCTGCCCGGGTACGCCTTCTCCACCCCGCTGGGCGGGACGGACTGGGCGATGGGCCGCACCGCACGCGCCTGGGCCGAGCTGATGCGCCGGCTCGGCTACGAGCGGTACGGCCTGCACGGCGGCGACATCGGCGCGGGCGTGTCCGGCATGGTCGCCGGCCTCGACGGCGAGCACGTCATCGGCGTCCACGTGGTGACCGATCCGCTGACTGCCGCGAGCACCGCCACCTTCCTGCCCGGAATGGCGGACCGGCTGAACGAGAACGACCCGCTCGACAAGCTGATCCTGGACCGGATGCACGCCTTCACCAGGGAGGGTTCCGGCTACCTGGCGATCCAGAACAGCCGGCCGCAGACCATCGGCTACGGGCTGGTCGACTCGCCGCTGCTGCAGCTCGCCTGGATCGCCGAGAAGTTCCACGAGTGGACCGACCTGCCGATCGGCCGCGACCAGCTGCTCACCACGGTCAGCCTGTACTGGTTCACCGGCTGCGGCGTCACTGCCGCGCACACCCTGTACGAGCAGGCGCACTCCTCGGAGTGGGGTGCGCCGCCGGCGGTACCGCAGGGGTTCGCGGTCTTCGGAGCGGACGACACCGTACGGAAGCTGGTCCCGGCGCCGGCCGACGCGCACTGGACCGAGTTCCGGCGCGGCAGGCACTTCCCGGCGATGGAGGCCCCGGCCGAGCTGGCCGCGGACCTGCAAGCCTTCTTCGCACCACTGAAGTGACCGACGCGCCGACCCGGCGCGGCGCTTACGAGCCCTGTGTCGCACGGATTTCGCGGCACGAAGACCAGGACCGCGCCACGATCGTCCGTGTGGCGCGCTCTGGTCAGGTGTGCGTCAGCGGGACCCTGCTCGCCGTCCTCAGCGGAGCAACATCACCACTGGTGCGGATCACTCGATTCTCAGCTCGCGAGGGCCGCGGCCTCCTCGGCCTCCACCTTCCGGTTCCAGTCGCGCTTGACCGCGCGCCAGGCCTCGTCGTCCACGCCGCGCCGCCAGTAGCCGGAGATCGACAGCCGCTCCAGCGGGATCTCGCGCTCGACGCGCAGGTGACGGCGCAGCTCCTTGACGAAGCCGGCCTCGCCGTGGACGAACGCGTGCACGTCCCCGTCCGGGAACTCCAGCTCGCGGACCGCCTTGACCAGCCGCTCCCCCACCGGCCGCTCGCCCCGGTAGAGCCAGGTGATGTGCGCCTCGGCCGCCGTGCCGAGCTTCAGCTCGTCCTGCGGCCCCTCCACCTCGACGAGGACGTACGCGAGCGTCCCGTCCGGCAGGGCCTCCAGCGAGGCGGCGATGGCGGGCAGCGCGCTCTCGTCGCCGACCATGAGGTGCCAGCCCGCCTCGGGGGAGGGCGCGTAGCCGCCGCCCGGCCCCACCAGGAACACCTCGTCGCCGGGCGTGGCCCGCTCGGCCCAGGGGCCGGCGAGTCCCTCGTCGCCGTGGACCACGAAGTCGAGCGTCAGCTCCAGCGCGTCGGGGTCCCAGGCGCGCACGGTGTAGGTGCGCAGGCGCGGCCAGAACTCGCGCGGCATGGTCTCCCTGCACGCCTTCACGCTGAACGGACGGGGGTACTCGACGCCCTCGTACGGAAAGACGATCTTGACGTAGTGGTCGGTGAGGCCGGAGGTCGCGAAGTCCGCCAGCCCGTCGCCCCCGACCACGACGCGGACCATGTGCGGCGAGAGCCGCTCGGTCCGCTGGACGATCCCCCGGTGGTGGTCCACGGGCCTGTCAGCCATATGTCACTGCCCCCTGACGCGAGTAAGGTATACCTAACCTTACACGCTGCCCGGCGAACGGGGCCAGAAAGGCCCTTAATCAGGGAACGCTCAGGCGGCCGCCTCGTCATCCCGCACCGCCGGCCTGGCCCCCGCGGCGGCGAGGAACCTCGCGATGTGCCGGAAGGCCATCCGGGCCTCGGGCAGCACGTCGGCGAGGATCGGGAAGACGTGCGGCATGCGCCGCCACTCCTCGTACCTGACGGGGACCCCGGCGCGGCGCGCCGCCTCGGCCACCCGCCGTCCCTCGTCGCGCAGCACCTCGGTGGAGCCCGTCATGATCATGAGCGGGGGCAGCCCGGTGAAGTCGCCGAGCACCGGCGAGACCAGCGGGTCGCGGGGGTCGAGCCCGTCGGTCCAGCGGCGGGCGAGCCACCGTACCCGGCTGGCCGGCAGCAGCGGGTCCTGCCAGCGGTTGGCGCGGCGCGGGATGTCGGTGAGGTCGGTCCACGGCGACATGCAGACGGCGGCGGCGGGCAGCGGCATGCCCCGGTCGCGCAGCGCCAGCAGCGTGGCGAGGGTCAGGTGGCCGCCGGCGGAGTCGCCGGCGACGATGATGTTCTCGGGGGCGTGGCCGCGCCGCAGCAGGCACTCGTAGGCGTCGAGGGCGTCGGCCAGCGAGTCGGCCAGCTTGTGCACCGGGCCCTGCCGGTAGTCGAGCGCCAGCACCGGACGCCTGGCCACCACCGACAGCCGCCAGGTGATGGAGCGGTGGGTACGCGGCGAGCACGAGAAGTAGCCGCCGCCGTGGAAGTACAGCAGCGCCTTGTTCTCCTCCAGTTCCTCACCGCCGCGCACCCACTCGCCGCCGCAGTCGGAGAAGGCTGCGGGCACGATCGACACGTGGGCCGGCTGCGGCGCCTGCACGAGCCGGGCGAGTTCGCCGACGCGGGCGGCGCCGGCCAGCGCGAGTGGATGCCGCATGAGGAGCGTGGACGCCGGCTTCAGCGTGCCCCACATGACACCGGTCAGCGCGCGGGCCTGCCAGCTCAAGGGGTATTCGGGTACCACATCCCCGTTGATCCGCATAACGACCCTCCGACAGGTGTCATTCCCCCGGATGCGGCCCTCGCTACCGGCCAGTAGGTATCTCATTTCTTACCCGGATATTTCCTAGATATTTCCGAGGGCGAGGGCGTGTTAAATCCGTTGCGGGCCTGCGGGCCGCCGACGGATAATTCCCTGCTTTCCCATCGGCAGGCCCGTGCGCGGGCCCGGACACGGCTCGTCACCGTGCCCTCACCCTCCGGAGGTGCAAAACCGTCCCGCTCTACGCCCGGCTCGTCCGGTACGGCTTCCGCAAGCACGCCACCTACGTGTGGGCCGCGCTCGCAGGGGCGTTCACCAACAGCGTGTTCGGCATCCTGCGCGCCTACATCCTCATCGCCCTCTGGCAGGCCCGCCCCGGCCTGGCCGGATACGACCTCACCGACGCCGTCACCTACTGCTTCGTCACCCAGGCGCTCATCGCCCCGATGCAGCTCTTCGGCGGCGGCCTCGGCCTGCCCGAACGCATCCGCAGCGGCGACATCGCGCTCGACCTGGTCCGCCCCGCCCCGCTGCAGCTCTGGACGCTGGCCGAGGACACCGGCCGGGCCGCCTACCTGTTCCTGGTGCGCGGCCTGCCGCCGATGGTGGTCGGCGCGGCGGTGTTCGGGATCACCCTGCCCGCCGGGGCCGGGCAGGGGGCCGCGTTCCTGGCCGGCCTCGTGCTCGCGGTCGTGGTCAGCTTCGGCTGGCGCTACCTGGTCGCGCTGTCGGTCTGCTGGCTCGTCGACGACCGCGGCGTGGCCGTGCTGTCGCTGGTGCTCAGCACGTTCTTCTCCGGCTTGATGCTGCCGCTGCGGATCTTCCCCGGCGCGCTCGGCGACCTCGCCGCCGCGCTGCCGTGGGCGGCCATGGTCCAGGTGCCCACCGACCTCTATCTCGGGGCCGCCCCCGTCCTGCCGTCCCTGGCCTTCCAGGCGTTCTGGGCGGTCGTGCTGCTCGGGCTCGGCGCGCTGGCCACCCGGGCGATCCGCCACAAGGTGATGATCCAGGGTGGTTAGGACCTACTTCCTGCTGGCCTGGACGTGGACGCGCGCCGCGGCCGCCTATCCCGTCTCGTTCTGGCTGATGACCGTGCTCAGCCTGGCCGTGGCCGCCACGGACCTGGCCGTCATCCTCGTCGTCTTCGCCAACACCACCAGCCTCGCCGGCTTCTCCCGCGAGGAGGTCCTGTTCCTCTACGGGGCGGCGAGCCTGCCCTTCACGCTGTGCGACCTGTTCGTCAGCAACCTCGACCGGGTGAGCCGGCACATCAAGGACGGCACGCTCGACACCTTCCTCATCCGGCCGGCGGGCGCCTGGCTGCAGCTCGCCACCGACCGCTTCACCCCCACCCGCGCCGGCCGGGTCGTCCAGGCCGCCGTGGTGCTCGTCTGGGCGGTCGCCGCGCTCGACCTCGATCCCGGCCGGCTGTGGATGCTGCCGGTGATGACGGCCACGGGGCTCGTCATCTTCACCTCGTTGTGGACGCTGGCGGGGGCGGCCCAGTTCGCGCTGACCGACGCCCCCGAGGTGGTCAACGCCTTCACCTACGGCGGCCACCAGCTCACCCAGTACCCTCTCGCCATCTACGGGCGCGACCTGGTGCGCGGCGTCACGTACGTGCTGCCGCTCGCCTTCGTCAACTGGCAGCCCGGCCTGTACGTGCTGGGCCGCGCCGACCCGTTCGGCACACCGGAGTTCATGCGTTTCCTCGGGCCGGTCGCCGCGCCGGCCCTCGCCCTGCTGGCCGCGCTGGCCTGGCGGCAGGGCGTCAGGCACTACCGATCCACCGGGAGTTGACGATGATCGAGCTCGACCGGGCGGGCCGTACGTTCAAGGTCAGGAGGAACGTCGTCCACGCCGTACGCGACCTGTCGTTCACCGTGTCCGCCGGAGAGTTCGTCGGCTGCCTCGGGCCGAACGGCGCGGGCAAGTCCACCACGATCAAGATGCTCTGCGGCATCCTCACGCCCACATCGGGTCGGGTGCGCGTGGCCGGGCTGGACCCCTCGCGCCGGCGCACCGCGCTCGCCCGGCGCATCGGGGTGGTCTTCGGGCAGCGCACCACGTTGTGGTGGGACCTGCCGCTCGCCGACAGCTTCGAGCTGATCCGGCTGCTCCACAAGATCGAACGGGCCGCCTTCCGCGCCCGGCTGGCCGAGCTGACCGACACGCTCGACCTGGGCGCCTTCCTGCGCACGCCGGTGCGTCAGCTCAGCCTCGGCCAGCGCATGCGCGGCGATCTCGCGGCGGCGCTGCTGCACGCGCCCGAGGTGCTGGTGCTGGACGAGCCCACCATCGGCCTCGACGTGGTCAGCAAGGCCGGCATCCGCGAGTTCCTGCTGCGGGTCAACGCCGAACAGGGCACCACCGTGCTGCTGACCACGCACGATCTCGGCGACGTCGAACGGCTGTGCCGCCGGGTCGTGCTCATCGACCACGGCCGGCTGGCCTTCGACGGCACGCTGGCGGACCTGATGGCGACCGCGCCCGCGCACGAGGACATCGAGGACGTCGTCACCCGTCTCTACAAGGGCGAGGCGGTGCTCGCCGACGGCGGGCCGGCGGGGGCAGATCAGTAGTAGCCGCCCTCCTGGGAGCTCTCGTAGTCGTCGTCGAGGTCGTCCTGCGGGCGCGACCAGCGCGACGGCATCAGCACGGGGATGAACAGCGCCACACCGAGCAGGGCCAGCACGCCCGTCGTCAGGAGGGTCTGCGCGCCGGCGCCGGCCTCCCTGACGATCTGGTTCACCGACGGCTCGGCGGGGACGAGGGAGATCGCCCGCGCCGGGTCGAGCGCGTAGACGACCGTCCAGGCCAGCAGCACCATGGACGGCACGAACGTGGCGAGCGGCGAGATCCGGCCCGCCACCACGAGCCCGTACACCAGGCCGACCGCGGCCATCGCGCCGAGCGCGATCCAGAGCTGCTGGTTGTCGGCCGGGGTCACCGGGGCCTGCCCCGTGACGTGCACGGCGGCCTGAGCGGCGGCCTGCGTCACGGCCCAGCCACCGCCCGCCAGCACGGCCGCCGTGACCACCAATCCGATGAGGAAACCGCCTAAGTGCCGCAACGTTCTCACCTCTATGTCAACGTAGATCGGCACGACCCTAGCGACAAACAGTGTGCAACGCCCAGGCATCGCCCGGTTGAGGCCACATGCAAGCCTGCCCCGTGAGACGATGTGGCACACTCATGCGCGCGCGACTCCCCCTGAGGCTGGCGCGGACGGCGGCCTTCTCCGCGGTCTGCGTGACCCTCGCCGCCCTCGCCCACCTGCTGGGCGGCGGCTCCGGGCCCGCTCCGTGGGCCGCCGGGCTGGGGCTCGCGGCATCGGCCGGGCTGGGGTTCGCGCTGACCGGCCGGGAGCGCTCGGCCCCCGCCGTCAACGTCGTCCTCGTCGGCGCGCAGCTCGGGCTGCACGAGCTGTTCGCGCGCGCCGGCGGCGCCCAGGACGTCGCCTCCGAAGGCATCGCGTACGTCCCCGTGCACGGGCACGGGCAGGGCCTCGCGGTAAACGCCGGCATGCTGGCCGCCCACCTCACCGCCACGCTCCTCACGGGGGTGTGGCTGGCGCGCGGCGAGGCCGCGCTCTGGGCCCTGCTCCGGCGGGCCGGGCGGCGGCTCACGCTGCTGCGGCCGGTCACCGTGCCCGCCGTGCGGCCCCGCCCACCGGTGGCCGCCGCGCGGGCCGTCCCTCTCGCGCCGGTGCTCCGGCACTGCCTGGCCAGGCGTGGTCCTCCACTTCCCGCCTGACCTTCTGACACCCCTGTTCTTCCCTTTCCTACCAAGTGGAGCTTCCGCATGTCCTTCGTACGCCGGGCCGCGACCGTGCTCGCCGCCACCACCGCGCTCACCGCCGGGCTCGCCCTGCCCGCGCTCGCCCACGTCACCATCCAGCCCGGCTCCGCCGAGCAGGGCGGCTTCACCAAGGTCGCCTTCCGGGTGCCCAACGAGCGTGACGACGCCTCGACCACCACGATCGAGGTCACCTTCCCCGCCGACCACCCGCTGGCGTTCGTGTCGGTCAAGCCCGTGCCCGGGTGGAAGGTGAAGGTCACCGAGGGCAAGCTGCCCACGCCGGTCAAGACCCAGTACGGCGAGCTCAAGGAGGCCGTGACCAAGGTCGTCTGGTCCGGCGGCAAGATCGAGCCGGGGCAGTTCCAGGAGTTCGAGGTGTCCATGGGGCAGTTGCCCACCGACACCGAGCAGCTCGTCTTCCCGACGAAGCAGACCTACTCCAGCGGTGAGGTGGTCGACTGGTCCGAGGCGCCCAAGACCGACGGCTCGGAGGCCGAGCACCCGGCGCCGCTGCTCAAGCTCACCCCGGCCACCGGCGACGACGCCCACGGCGCCGCCCCGAGCACCGCCCCCGCCTCCGCCGCGCCGAGCGTGGCTCCGGCTGAGCCGGCCGCGCCGGCCGCCGCGGCCGGCACCACGGACGGCACCGCCCGGCTGCTGGGCGGGGCGGGCCTCGCGGTGGGAGTGATCGGCGTCGTCGTCGGCGCCCTCGGCCTCCGCCGCCGCCCCAACGCCTGACCCGAACCCGCCTGGTTCGAGCGCCCGGTGACGTGGTCGCCGGGCGCCTGATCCGCCGCCCGGCGGCGCGGTTGCCGGGTGTCCGGGCGGGAGAAAGTTAGTTATGGCAATATAATCGTTCCATGGCGCTGACGAACCTCGGCCTCCGTGCCCGGCAGGGCCGGCCCGTGAGGCCGATGCTCGTCCTGGCCATCTGCTGCACCAGCCTGTTCATCGTCGGGCTGGACAACACGATCGTGAACATCGCGCTGCCGTCCATCCGGCGCGACCTCGGCGCCTCCCTCTCCGGCCTGCAGTGGGTCATCGACGCCTACACCGTCGTGCTGGCCTCGCTGCTCATGCTGGCCGGCTCGACCGGCGACCGCATCGGCCGGCGGCGCACCTTCCAGACCGGGCTCGTGCTGTTCACGCTGGGCTCCCTGGCCTGCTCGCTCGCGCCGACCCTGGGGTGGCTGATCGCGGCCCGCGCCCTGCAGGCCGTCGGCGGCTCGATGCTCAACCCGGTCGCCATGTCGATCATCACCAACACCTTCACCGAGCCGCGCAGCCGGGCCCGCGCGATCGGCGTGTGGGGCGCCGTCGTCGGCGTCAGCATGGCGCTCGGGCCGCCGCTCGGCGGCGCGCTCGTGGCCTCGGTCGGCTGGCGGTCCATCTTCTGGATCAACATCCCGGTCGGGCTGGCGGCGCTCGTGCTGTGCGCGCTGTTCGTGCCCGAGTCGCGCGCGCCGCGTCCGCGGCCGGTGGACGTCGTGGGGCAGATCCTGGTCGTCGTGCTGCTGGCGAGCCTCACGTACGGGCTGATCGAGGCGCCCGCCGCCGGCTGGGTCTCGGCGCAGACGCTGGGCTGCTTCGCGCTCGCCGCGCTGGCGCTGGCGGTGCTGGTGCCGTACGAGCTGCGCCGCCGCGAGCCGCTGATCAACCCGCGCTTCTTCCGCAGCGCGCCGTTCGCGGGGGCCACGCTGATCGCGGTGTGCGGCTTCGCCGCGCTCGGCGGCTTCCTCTTCCTCAACACCCTCTACCTGCAGGAGAGCCTCGGCTACTCGGCTCTGCACGCCGGTCTGCTGACGCTGCCCATGGCCGCGCTCACGGCGGTGTGCTCGCCGGTCTCCGGCCGCCTCGTCGGCACGGCCGGGCCGCGTGTCCCGCTGGTCGTCGCCGGGGTGGCGCTCACGGCCAGCATGCTGATGCTGACCGGCCTGACCGCGCACACTCCGCTCTGGCAGCTCCTGACCTCGTACGTGCTGTTCGGGCTGGGCTTCGGGATGCTCAACGCGCCCATCACCAACACCGCCGTCTCGGGCATGCCGGTCTCCCAGGCCGGGGTGGCCGCCGCCGTGGCCTCCACGAGCCGGCAGATCGGCCAATCGCTCGGCGTCGCGGTGATCGGCGCGCTGGTCACCTCCTCCGTACGCGGCCCGCTGTCCACCGGCTTCCCCCAGGCCAGCCACATCGGCTGGTGGGTGGGCGCCGGCTGCGGCGCGGCGATCCTGGTGCTCGGCGTCCTCACCACGGGCCGCCGGGCCGAGCGGAGCGCCGCCCGCACCGCCGAGCGGCTCATCCACGGCTCGGCCAAGGAGGAAGGCTCCTGATGAGCGACCCGGACGCCCGCAGCGCGGCTTTGTCCCGCGTCTGGGCGGAGATGCGTGCGCTGGTGCTGGAGGACGACCGCCGCAAGGAGGTCGCCGACGCCCTCGGCATGAGCTTCTCGCGCGCCAAGGCGCTGCGCCGGCTGCTGTCCGGCCCGCTCACCATGCGCGAGCTGACGGACCTGCTGGGCACCGAGAAGCCGTACACGACGCTGGTGGTCGACGATCTGGAGGGCCGCGGTTACGTACGGCGCACCGTCCACCCCGGCGACCGCCGCCGCAGGATCGTCACGCTCACCGAGGCGGGACGGGCCGCTGCGGAGCGGGCCGATCGTATCCTGGCCCGCCCGCCGCGCGCCCTCGCCGCCCTCTCCCCCGACGACCTGGCCGCCCTCGACCACGTCATGGCCGCGATCCGCTCCGCCGGAGCCGGTCAGGACGTGATGTCCTTGCCGGAGAAGCGGGCCCAGGCGATCGATCCGAACAGCGCGATGTAGGCGGCGAAGGACAGCAGCCCGTCGCGCAGCGCCGCGTAGTCGACGGGGTCGCGCAGCACCCCGTCGAAGTCCGTGAACCTGGTGGGCAGCAGGTACGGCGTGACCGGCGCGAGCGCCGGCACCGCGCGCACCACCTGGCAGACGACCAGCAGCACCAGGGTCCCCGCGATGGCGCCGATGGCGACCTCGGTGAAGGTCGACAGCGCCAGCGCGACCGCGGCCAGCGCGGCCATGGCGGCGCCCACGTAGCCGACGGCGAGGAGGATGCGCAGCAGCCCCTCCCCCACCGTGATCGTGGTGCCGGACAGCAGCGTCACCGAGCCGCCGGGGAACAGCGCGAGCCCCGTCAGCAGCGCCGTCACGGCCACGACGGCGGTGACCGCGTAGCCGAAGACGACCGCGTTGAGGTACTTGACCGCCAGCAGGCGCCCCCGGCCCGCGGGAGCGGCCAGCAGGTAGCGCAGGGTGCCGCCGCCCGCCTCGCCGGCGATCGCGTCGCCCGCCACCACGCTCACCGCCACCGGCATGAGCAGCAGCACGAGGAACGAGAACGACAGGAACGTCAGCATGAGGCTGTTGCCGGCGAGGTTCTGGACGACGCCGCCCATCTCGCCGTCGCCGGCCGTGCTCGACGCCAGCCGCAGGCCGATGCCGAGGATCACCGGGACGACGCCCAGCACCGCGAGCAGCGCCATGTTGCGGGGGCGGCGGAAGGTCAGGGCCAGCTCCGAGCCGAGCAGCCGCCAGAACGCGCCGATCCGGAGCCCCCCGGCCGCGTCCCCTCCGGTGAACCCGCCCGTGCCCTCCCCGGCGTCCTCGTCGGCGTCGCGGGTCAGGGGCTCGGGCGCCCGGCGTTCGACGGTGCGCAGGGTCTCCGTCACCGGCACCAGGCCGGGCATGCGGCGCAGTTGCCCCGCCGCGGCGGCGCCCGCCCCCGCCTGGGTACGGGTCTCAGCCGTCGACATCGAATCCCTCTCCTGTCAGTCCGACGAACACGTCCTCAAGGCTCGGCCGGACGACCGCGAGCCCTCGTACCGCGACCTCCTGCCCCACCAGGGCGGCATTGATCATCTCGGGCCGCTGACCACCGAGTTCGGCGGTGAGCTCGCCCGCGCCCGCCTGTACGCCGCTCAGCCCGAGCTCGCCGAGCACCCGCGCCGCCTCGGCCACGTCCGGCGTCTCGACGCGGATGAGCGGGACCCGGCCGGCGCTCAGCGAGCCGATCGTGCCCTGCACGACCAGCCGGCCGGACCGCATGATCGCCGCGTGCGTGCACATCTGCTCGATCTCGGCCAGCAGGTGCGAGGAGACGAAGACGGTGGTGCCGTCGGCGGCGATCTCCTTGACGAGGGCACGCACCTCGCGGGTGCCCTGCGGGTCGAGCCCGTTGGTGGGCTCGTCCAGGATGAGCAGCTCGCGCGGGCCGAGCAGGGCGGCGGCGATGGCCAGCCGCTGGCGCATGCCGAGCGAGTAGTTCCGGTAGCGCTTGCCCGCCGCGGCCGACAGCCCGACCCGGTCGAGCGCGTCGGCGATCCGCCGCCTGGCGGTGGCGCGGCGGGCGGACGGGTCGGCGGCGTCGAAGCGCATGAGGTTGGCCTCGCCCGACAGGTAGGGGTAGAACGCCGGCCCCTCGACCAGCGCCCCCACCCGCGGCAGCGCCCTGGCGGGCGGCAGGCCGAGCACGTCGTACGTGCCGGCCGTGGGCGTGATCAGGCCGAGCAGCATGCGGATCGTGGTGGTCTTGCCCGAGCCGTTGGGCCCGAGGAAGCCGTACACGGAGCCACGCGGCACGGTCAGGTCCAGCGCGTCCACCGCCACCTGGCCGCCGCGGAAGCGTTTGGTGAGACCGCGGGTGACGATGGCGGCGGAGGAGTCCCCGGCGGGCGGGGCCGCCCCGAAGGGCGCCCCCGCTTCCTGTGTCGTGCCGGTCACGGTGACGGGTGTCACTGTGTTCCCGCCACGCGGACGAGCTCCTCCGGGGTGACCGCGCCGGCCAGCAGGCGGCCGTCGTCGGTCAGCAGGGCGGTCAGGAGCTTCGTCCTGATCAGCTTGCCGGAGCCCCACGTGCCGTTCACCGGGGTGGCGGACTTGAGCACGCTGTCCAGAAGCGCGTTCGCCTGCGTGCCCCGGCCGTCCTGCCCGGCCTGCCCGTCCTTCCCGGCCGCCTGGGCCTGGAGGTCGGAGAGGGAGAACGGCACGACCGCGACGGTCGTCCAGCCGTCGCCGACCATCTTGGCCTTGCCGGCCATGTCGGCGGCGTGCTCGGCGCGCTCCTCGGCCTTCTGGCCGATGTTCTCCTCGCCGATCGTGGCCTCCTTCACCTTGGCGCCCGCGGGCGGGGTGAAGGTGAAGTTCTCCGGGGCCGGCGGGGTGAAGGTCACCTGGGTGAAGCCCACCTGGTAGGCGGGCTCGGCCGACCCTTTGGCGTAGAGCTGCACCTGGAGCGGCATGTACGTCTCGCCGTCGAGCGCGATCCGCACCTCCTGCACCAGCGAGGCGCCCGCCTTGGGGGCCAGGACGAGCTGGTAGACCGGCCGGCCCGCCACCTCGGCGTTGTTGATCACCCGGACCGCGGTGTGCTCGTCCACCTGGGCGAGCAGCCGCTGCGCCGCCTGCTGCGGCGTCATGTCCGTGGGCTGCGGCGTCGGCAGCCCGGGGCGCTCTCCGGTGTCGGCCTTGATCCGCAGCCGGGTGGCGGTGTTGGCGGCGCTGTCCCAGTACCAGGACTGGTCGCCGTTGTAGATCAGGTTGGTCTCGTTGAGGTGGGTCGGCATGGCGACGCGAATCTTGTTCTCGCCGCCGTACCAGACCTTCACCTCGTGCGTGCCGGACAGCAGGCTGAGCGGGCCGGTGTCCCCGCCGGTGGCGGGCAACGCGGGCAGGCCGAGCGAAGCGGTCTGCTGAACGGTGCCCGACATCGGCCTCATGCCCTGGTCCTTGACGGTCGCCGCCGCGGCGTCGGCGAGCAGTTGCTCGGCCGAGCGCTCCGGCAGCGTGGGCTCGCCGCTCACCGCGGCGATGACGGGGCCGGCGCCGATCGCGGCTCCGATCACGGCCGCTGCCGCGATCGGGACTCCCCACCTCACGAACGTGCCTCTACGCATCTCACTCCTTAACGGTATGTCGATGGTCATAGCCTGCGTGAGGCATCCTTAGGCGAACCTGAGACAGCCTGAGGCCCCTCTCAGTCTTCTCAGCGCGCTCTCAGCGACAGAACGGGAGAATCACCGCATGAGGGTACTGGTCGTCGAGGACGAGCGGCGGATGGCGGCGGCGCTCCAGCGCGGGCTCCAGGCCGAGGGCTTCGCCGTGGATCTCGCCCACGACGGCGAGGAGGGGCTGCACGCGGCCCGCCACGGCGACTACGACGTCGTGGTGCTCGACATCATGCTGCCCCGGCTGTCCGGCTACAACGTCTGCAAACGGCTGCGCGCCGAGGAGAACTGGGTGCCGATCCTCATGCTGTCGGCCAAGGACGGCGAGTACGACATGGCCGACGGGCTCGACCTGGGTGCCGACGACTACCTGACCAAGCCGTTCTCGTACGTGGTGCTGGTGGCCCGGCTGCGGGCGCTGCTGCGCCGCGACGCGGGGCGGCGGCCGGCGGTGCTGCTGGCCGGCGACCTGTCGCTGGACCCGGCGCGGCGGCGGGTGGAGCGCGACGGCGCCGCGATCGAGCTGACGCCGCGGGAGTTCGCGCTGCTGGAGTACCTGCTGCGGCGGCGCGACGAGGTGGTGTCGAAGTCGGAGATCCTGGAGCACGTGTGGGACACCTTCGACACCGACCCCAACGTCGTCGAGGTGTACGTCGGCTACCTGCGCCGCAAGATCGACGCGCCGTTCGGCAGGAACGCGCTGCAGACCGTGCGCGGCGCCGGCTACCGGCTGGCGGGCGACGGTGGCTGAGAGGTCGCCCGGCTCGCCGCTGGCGTGGTGGCGGCGGCAGGGGCTGCGCTTCCGGCTGTCCGCGGCCGCCGTCGCGGTGCTCGCGCTGGCGCTGGCGCTGTCGGCGTCGGTCCTGCTCAGCGTCCTGGACCGGGCGCTGATGGCGACCGTGGACGACGGCACCAGGCGGCAGGCGGACGTCGTGCGCGTGGCGGCCGACTCCGGCACGCTCACCACGCCGATCACCACCCACGACGGCACGATCGTGCAGGTGCTCGACGCGCGGAACCGGATCACGCACGTCACGTACGGCGCCGACCGGCTGGTGCCGCTGCTGGACGCCGCCGGCCAGGCACGGGCGCTGGAGTCCGGCAAGGCCGTGGAGGTGGATGGGCGGCCGTACGCCGTCCCGGGGTTCCTGCACGTGGTCGTGCTGCGCGCGGACCGCGGCCAGACCGTGCTCGCGGCGCGGTCCATCAGCGAGATCCGCACCAGCCTCGGCACGGCCGGCCGGGTCCTCATGGTGGGCACGCCCGCGCTGGTGGTGCTGCTCGCCGTGGCGAGCTGGCTGATGATCGGCCGCACGCTGCGCCCGATCGCGGCGCTGCGCCGGGGCGCCGCCGAGATCACGCACACGGCGCGCTCCCGGCGGCTGCCGGTGCCGGCCTCCCGCGACGAGGTGCACCACCTGGCCACCACGCTCAACGACATGCTGGCCAGGCTGGAGGAGGCCGAGCAGCGTCAGCGGGCGCTCGTCTCCGACGCCGCGCACGAGCTGCGCAGCCCGCTCGCCAGCATCCGGCTGCAACTGGAGGTCGCGCTCGGCCACCCCGAGGGCCAGGACTGGCAGGAGACCGCCGAGGGCGTGCTGGAGGACACCCTGCGCCTGTCCCGGCTGGCCGAGGACCTGCTCGCGCTGGCCCGGCTGGACGAGCGCGGCGGCGTCCCGGCCAGGCGCGAGCCGGTGGAGCTGGACGAGGTCGTACGCCGGGTCGTGGACCGCTACGCCGAGGCCCGGCTGACGGCCTGCGACCCGGTCGTGGTCCGCGGCGACGCGCTCGACCTGAGCCGGGTGCTGACCAACCTCATGGACAACGCCGTACGGCACACCTCCTCGAAGGTCGAGGTGGCGCTGACCGCCGGCGGCGTGCTGACCGTCACCGACGACGGCCCCGGCATCCCGGAGCAGGACCGCGAGCGGGTGTTCAACCGCTTCACCAGGCTCGACTCCGGGCGGAGCAGGGACGAGGGCGGCACCGGGCTCGGGCTGGCCATCGTGCGTGAGACCGTGCGGGCGCACGGCGGCACGGTGGTCCTGGAGGACGCCGCGCCCGGACTGCGTGCGGTGGTGCGGCTTCCCGTGTCCCGATGAGGTGTTCCCGTGTCCCGGGGAGGATCGGCCCCCGGCCGCCGTCGCCGTAGAAGGGCGAGGCCGTGCTCTGGGGGCTGGATGAGGGGCCGCTGGAAGGGGCTCCCTCGGAGGCCGGGCCGCGTCGCCGGGCCCCGGGCTCGGACTGATGCCGGGCCTTGTCGGTGCGCTTCGGGTGCGGTTGGGGGGTTTCGGTAGGGGGGTTTGGGTGGGGGTGAGGGTTCTCGGGGGTCTGATGACTCGGGGGGTTACAGGTCTCGGGGGTTTCAGGTCTCGGGGGTTTCAGGGGTGAGTGGAGCGTTCCCCGATGCGGTCGGTCAGGCGGCGGTCGTTCCCTTCTCCGCGGTGGCCAGGAAGTCCTGGGCGATCAGCGGCAGCCGGCGACGGGCGTGCACGACGGCGATGACGCGTCGCACGGCCGGTTCGAGCGAGCGCACCACGAGGCCCGCGCGGGCGGCCTGCTCGGCCATGCCGCGGTACCACAGGAGCGAGGCCCGGCCGGCGCGGACGGCGTTGAGCCAGCCGTTGCGCTCGTCGGTCTCCAGTACGACCGTCGGGGTGACGGCGTACCTGCCGAACATCGCGTCGAGCTCCCTGCGCCGGGTGCTGCCGCGGGCCGGGAGGGCCAGGCGCATGCCGTGCAGCCTGCCCATCGGCACCGGGTTGGGCAGTTCGAGCCCGGGCGGGGAGATCAGCACGATCTCCTGGCGTTCGAGGGGGTGGGTGACGAGGTCGGCGGGCACCGGCAGATCGGTGAGACCGAGGTCGGCCCGCTGGTCCCTGATGGCGCTGACGACCGCTTCGCGGCCCTCGCAGCGCACGATCTGGACGCGTACACCGGGATGCTCGGCGGCATAGGCAGGCAACAGCCGCCCCGCCAGACCGGGCTCCAGGCTGGGCGTCGAGGCGATGCGCAGTTCGGCGTCGGACGCGCCGGTGTGCTGGGCCAGGCCCTCGATCTCGTGGACGGCGTCGAGCGCCTCCCGTGCCAGCTTGACCACCCGCCGGCCCTGTGCGGTGACGACGACGCCACGGCCGGAACGGGCGAACAGGGTCATGCCGAGCTCTCGCTCGAGATCGCGGATCGCGCGGGAGAGCGCGGGCTGCGCGATGTACAGCGACCTGGCCGCGTCGGTCATGGTGCGGTGCTCCGCAGTCGCGACCACATAGCGGAGCTGCTGGAGATTCATGCCAAGAAAGCTAGGACACCACCCGCTCCGCAGAACGGAAGATAACCGAGATCACCTCGAATGATTTCGGACTGTGACCGTGCACTGCTACATCCGTGACGGGTGATAAATCAGTATGCTTTTGCCCCAAATTTGCCAAGGGTCCGTCAAGTCGCGGGACAAAGCTCGGCAATGAGACAACGGGGCAAACGGGGAGACAGGGTGACAGGTAACGGGCAATATCCACCCCCGCCACAAGGGCCCGGTCAGCCACAGAGGCCACCCGCGCTGCCGTGGCCGCCGCCCGCTCCCGGCCGGCAGCAGCAGCCGCCGCAGAGCGGTCACCCGTACGGGCCGCCTCCCCAGGCGCCCCCGCCCGGCTACCCGCCCCAGGGACCCGGCCATCCGCCTCAGAACCCCGGCCATCCGCCCCAGAACCCCGGCTACCCTCCCCAGGGCCCGGCGTACCCGCCTCAGGGGCAGCCGCCGTACCCGCCGCAGGGAGTGCCGCAGCGGGCGCCGCACGACGGCCTGACGCGGCCCTACACCCAGCAGATGCCGCCGCCGCCTCCACCGCCGCCGCAGTACGCGCAGCACTACGGGCAGCCCGCGCCCCCTCCTCCTCCCCCGCCACCGCCGCCACCACCGCCGATGCCGCCGCGGCAGTGGCAGCCGCCACAGCGCCGCAAGTCGGGCATGGGCGTCATCGGGGTGCTCGGCGCGGTGTTCGGCTCGCTGGCGGCGCTGTTCGTGCTGATCGTCGTCGGCGCGGCCCTGCTGAAGAGCTCGTCGCGGTCGGAGACGACGACGCCGATCGCGGTCCCGACGTACGAGCCCACGCCGGAGCGCAGCCGCGCCACCCGTCCGCCGGCCCGCCGCCCGAGCGAGCAGCCGACCCGGCAGCCGACCCGCACCCCGGAGGAGACGGTGACGCCGCCGGCGCAGGTGCAGGTCAACAGGAGCCTCAAGAACAACAGCCTCTACCGGGCGGGCACGCTGCCCCGGATCACCTGCCGGGCCGGCAACGCGAGCATCTTCAGCCACAGCCAGCTCAAGGCGCTGATACTGAAGACCGGCAAGTGCATGGACAAGGCGTGGGGGCCGGCCCTGGAGAAGCAGGGCTTCGACTTCCGGCCGCCGGGCTACGCCATCGCCTCCGGCCGGGGCCGGGGCGCCTGCGGCGACTACCCGAGCGCCGGGAGCATGGTGCCGTACTACTGCCCGCGCAACTCCACGATCTACGCCTCGACCTCGGCGATGGCGCGCGGCAACGGCAACGCCCGCGGCTACGGCCAGATCATCTCCTGGCACGGCGGCATCATCAGCATGATGGCCCACGAGTACGGCCACCACGTCCAGAACGTCACGGGCCTGATGGACTCCTGGTGGGACAGCACGCTGGCCTCCTCCAGCCAGAGCGGCAAGCTCGGGCTCAGCAGGCGGCTGGAGCTGCAGGCCACCTGCCTCGGCGGCATGTGGATGCGCTCGGTCGCCGCCTCCTATCCGGTGACCACGTCGCTGCGGAGCCGGCTGTACTGGTTCTACGGCCAGGTGGGCGACTATCCGGGCTATCCGCGCGACCACGGGACGCCCGCCAACAACAATCGCTGGTTCCGTCAGGGGTGGGAGAAGAGCAAGGCGTACCAGTGCAACACGTGGATGGCTCCGTCCTCCACGGTGTCCTGAGAGACACCTGTGAAATCCACGCGGAGTTCATCTCGACTTGGGCAAGTGTCTGTGTTGTCCAGATATGGGGACTAGAATCCTGACATTCTTTCCCCGCATGGGGGCCGTTCTGCCTGGTAGGCGTCTGAAGGAGCCGGTGTGAGAAAGCGCGACGGGGTGGGCACCGTGCCTGGAGGCAGAAAGGAACGCCCGGCGCGCCGGCCCCGCCCGGCTCCCGGCGCCCCTCGCTTCGCCCGGCCGCTCACGCCCGCCTCCGTGCTCGGCTGGACCGCATTGTCCGCCGTCGCGCCCGGCGCCGCACACCTGCGCGCCGGGCGCCGTCGTACCGGGCTGATCCTCATCAGCGTGTACGCGGTGCTGCTGCTCGCCGCCCTCGCCTTCGGGCTGACCCGCAACCGGAGCGACGCCGCCGCGTTCGTCGGCGACGGGATGATGCTCGCGGTGATCATCGCCGCGTCGGCGCTCGCGCTGGCCTGGTTCGCCATCGTGGTCAGCTCGTACGTGGTGCTCAGCCCCAAACGGCTCAACCAGCAGGGCCAGATCCTGACCGGCGTCGTCGTGGGCGTGATGTGCGTGGCGGTGATGGCGCCGTTCGCGTTCGTCGCCGAGACCATGGCCACCTTCCGCGGCACCGTGAAGGACATCTTCCCGTCCTCCTCCGACCCGGGCACGCCGACGGTCGCGCACAACCCCGAGGACCCCTGGGCCGGCAAGACCCGCGTCAACTTCCTGCTCATCGGCGGCGACGCGGCCGGCAACCGCACCGGCGTGCGCACCGACAGCATGAACGTGGCCAGCATCGACATCAAGACCGGCAACACGGTGCTGTTCAGCCTGCCGCGCAACCTCCAGCACGTGCACTTCCCGGCCAGTTCGCCGCTGCACAAGCAGTTCCCCAACGGCTACATGGCCGAGCTGCCCAACGGCGGCCTGCTCAACGAGGTCTGGCAGTACGCCAACGACAATCCGCAGATCATGGGCGGCAGGAACATGGGCCCCCGGGCGCTGATGGACGCCATCGGCTACACCCTCGGCCTCAAGATCGACTACTACGCCCTCATCAACATGTACGGCTTCGCCGCCCTCGTCGACGCCATCGGCGGCCTGAAGGTGCACGTGGAGTCGGACGTCAAGTGGGGCGGCCTCTACGGCACCGCCGGCACCATCAAGGCCGGCTACCGGCGCCTCAGCGGCGAGGAGGCCCTCTGGTACGGCCGCTCCCGCGTCAACAGCGACGACTTCTCCCGCATGTCCCGCCAGCGCTGCGTCATCGGCGCCTTCGCCCAGCAGGCCACGCCCCAGGTCATCCTCAGCAACTTCAGGAAGATCGCCGGCGCGACCAAGCGCATGGCGCAGACGAACATCCCGCAGCCCCTGCTCCCGCCGATCATGGAGCTGGCCGTCAAGGTGAAGGACGCCAAGATCACCAGCCTGCAGTTCGTGCCGCCGGAGTTCTACTCGGGCCGCCCGGACTGGGTCAAGATCCGCCAGGCCACCAAGAAGGCGATCTCCGACTCCCTCCGCCCGGCCCGCCGGGCCCAGACGGCGAACGTCACCGCCTCCCCCAGCGGCACCGCCCCCTCCGCGTCCCCGACGCAGACCCAGGCCGCCGCGCCGACGCAGACGCCCACCCGCAACACCCAGAAGGCCGGCGCCAAGTCCCTGGACGAGCTCTGCGGCCTCTGACGGGCCGCCTCCGTCAGGCGGGCGCGGCGCTCCTGCGGGGCAGCAGGGCGAAGGCGCCGACGTACAGCAGGGCGGCGACGACGAGCAGGCCCTTGTAGCCGATCACCAGGGCGGCGTACTCCAGGCAGCCGCCGACCATCGCCCCGAGCAGGTTGGCGCCGAAGGACGTCGTGGCGTCGGCGGTCTCGGCGAAGCGCTTGGCGAAGACCACGTTGGCGGCGAAGATCGGCAGGAACGCGACCGTGACGGCGGCCAGGACGCGCAGCGGCACCGGCAGGGACAGCAGCCAGGCGTTCGGGACGAGCCAGGCGAGCGCCAGGCCGGCCAGCAGCACGGCGTACATCACGGGCAGCGGCGGGGTGCGGAAGCGGCGGGTGATCTCGACGGCGGCGAGCACCGCGACCAGCACGCCGGCGAAGACGACGGCGTTGACCACCCACGTGGTGCCGAACAGCAGCGCGAAGCCGGTCACGCTCTTGGTCTCCAGCAGCATGAACGCCACGCCCAGCAGGAACAGGTCGCTGTAGGGGCGCATGCGCCGGTAGGGCCCGGCGACGACGCGGACGGCGAGCAGGCTGACGGCGAGGATGAGCCCGAGCGTGACGAGGTAGAGCGGCGGGATCGTCGCGTCGTGCAGGTAGAGGAAGGGCCGGTCGTCGTCGGCGGGCGGCGGCGTGCCGGCGGCGGCGCCGGGCCACTCGGCGGCGCAGCGCTGGTCGGCGGCCGTCAGCCCGGCGGTGATGACGGCCTGCTGCCCGGCGGTGCTGACGACGTCCACGCACGGCTTGTGGCCGAAGGCGCGCTGCATGGTGGCGGCCAGCCGGTCCACCAGCCAGCTCTCGCGGTAGTAGTTGTACATCGAGAAGGTGCCGCCCGGCTTGAGGTGGGCGCGGGCGGCCCGCATGGCCTCCTCGGTGAACAGGTAGCTCTCCAGCCGCAGCGAGCTGGCCCCCGAGACGAGGGTGAGCGAGTCGGGCAGCGCGAACAGGATCAGGTCGTAAGCGGCGCCGCCGCGCTCCAGGAAGGCCCGGCCGTCGGTGATGTGCGTGGTGACGCGGGGGTCGTCGTAGGGGCGGTCGGGGTGCACCGAGCCGCCCAGCTCGCGCAGCTTGGGGTCGATCTCGACGGCGTCCACGCGGCGGGCGCCCTTGGACAGCGCGATCGCGACGTCGGTGCCGCTGCCCGCGCCGACGATGAGCACGTCCTGGGGCGGCTTGGAGGCCCGCTCGTACGGCAGCCCGTACTGGGCCTCCCACCGCAGGCGGGCGGCGGCGGGGACGGCCTGCTGGTGCGGGATGCCGTTGACCGCGATGTCGGTGACGGGCACCCCTAGGACCGTCATCGGCTTGGCGGTCACCTTGTAGTACGGCGACCAGACCGCCCCGGCGGTGAGCGTCTCGGTGAGCAGCAGCCCGACGACGGCCAGGGAGGGGACGGTGACCAGCCCGAGGTAGAGCGAGCGGGGCCGGGGCACGAGCAGCACGCCGTAGCAGACGGCCGCGATCAGCGCCCAGAAGACCGGAGGCGCGCTCAGGAACGACAGCGCGGTGAACGCCGCGATGCCGGTGAGGCTGCCGATGAGGTCGTACCGGTAGGCCTCCAGGCGGGGCAGCTCCGGGAAGCAGCGGCCGACCAGCTCGGCGGGCCCCATGAGGACGAGCGCGGCGGCGCAGAAGATGACCGGCAGGATGAGCCAGGCGGGCGGCCCGGTGGTGGACAGGCTGGTCCAGTAGAGCACGCCCTCGGTGTCGCGGTCGACGGTGACGGGGAAGGCCAGCACGACGATGGCGAGCACGGCGAGCACGACCGGCGAGTAGTAGGGCTGCCGTCGCGAGCGCCCCACGCGCAGGAACCCGAGCCCGATGCCGAGGAACGACCCGAGCAGCACGAAGTTCGTGAAGTAGCTCAGGTGGACGATGTTCGACCCGGTCCAGCGGATCAGCGCCAGCTCCAGGAAGAGCATGAAGGCGCTGGCGAGGACGAGCCTCGGCCGCACCGCCAGCCAGTGGGCCTTCTCTCCGTCGTCGACCGGCTTGTGCGCCTGGAGCGTCATGGGGCTTCACGGTAGTGAACGGACCGGGATCATGGAAGCCTGACAGGCCGGAAGAAATGTCGTCCGGTTCGCGTCTTTTGCGGCGTTTCCGCAGGTCAAACCTGTCGAATGCGCTGGACGGGCTCCGCCGGATGGAGCAAGGTTGGGTGACTCGCTCCCCACGACCTCCGGTGGTGACACATGCGCGTGATGATCCAGCTCCGACCCTCCCCCGATCTGGTCGCCGCCGTCGCCGACCCCTCCATGACGGCCACCACGGCGGACGTGGCCGCCGACGTGATGGCCGGTCTGGCGGCCCATCTGCCGGGCGTCGAACTCGACCCCGCGTTCGCACCCGTGGCGGTGCCGCGGCCGCTCCTCCCGGCCGGCGGCGGCCCGCTCCCGCCCGACCGGCCGCTCGACGTCTCGCTGGCCGCCGGCGACGCCTCGGTGCTGGTGCGCGGCACCATCCCGGACGACGGGCCGGCCTCCGGAGCCGCGCCGCCGCCGTCGTTCGTGACGGCGGACGTCGTCGGGGTGTTCTCCGACCCGGTTGTGGAGCACTCGCCCGTCCCCGTGGGCGAGACGCCGGTCGGCGACTGGCACGACGTCGAGCGGCTGCTCGGCGTGGCCGGGCTGCACGCCGAGGGGCTGGACGGCGCCGGCGTGGCGCTGGCGGTGCTGGACACCGGCGTCAACGCCGCGCACGCCGCCCGCCGGCTCGGCCGGACGGTGACGGTCGACGCCGCCCGGTGCTGGAGCCCGCCCGGGGACCGGCCGGCTCCGGCGCCGGGCGAGTCCGGGGTGGGCCACGGGACGATGTGCGCCTTCGACGCGCTGATCGCCGCGCCGCAGGCCGCGCTCATCGACATCCCGCTGCTGCCGTCCGCCCGGCCGGACGGCACGGCCACGGGCGGCCTGCCTCCGGACAGCTCGCTGCCGGGCGGCCTGCTGTCGGACGCGGTGGCCGCCTTCGCGCACCTGCGCGGCGTGCTGGAGGCCCAGCCGGCCGAGACGCGGGCGCTGGTGGTGAGCAACTCGTGGGGGTCGTTCTCGCCGGAGGGCGACTTCCCCGCCGGGCATCCGGGCAACTACTCCGACAACGCGGCGCATCCGTTCAACCTCATGGTGGCCGCGCTCGACCGGATGGGGGCGGACGTGCTGTTCGCGGCGGGTGACCGCGCTCGGGAGCGCCCCGGCGGGCGCCGCGCGTTCCCGAGCCGGCCCATCGCGGGCGCGAACTCCCACCCCCGCGCGCTGTCGGTCGGCGGCGTGGACGTCAACGGCGGGCGTACCGGCTGCTCCTCGCGGGGCCCCGGGCGGCTGACCGCCCGCAAGCCCGACGTGTGCGCCTACACCCGCTTCGCCGGCTCGCGGGCGTTCGGCGAGAGCGAGCCCGACTCAGGCACCTCGGCGGCGGCGCCGGTCGCGGCCGGGCTGGTGGCCGCGGTCCGCACCCGGTGGCCGGCCGCCCGGCTGTCGCCGGCGCAGCTCCGGGCGCTGCTGCGGCGCACCGCCGAGGACCGCAGCGAGGTCGGCTTCGACTACGACTACGGTTACGGCACCCTCGACCCCGGCGCGATCGTGGCCGCGCTCGACCGGCGCTCGCGGAGCGCGGCCTGACGCCTCAGGCGTTCTCACGGTTGAACACGCGCGTGCCGACGGTGAGGCTGACCGCGGCGAAGACCACGGTCACCGCCACGCCGAGCGCCACCGTGCCGTTGGCGTAGTGGCCGTGGAACAGCTCGCGCAGCGCCTCCAGCGGGTAACGGAAGGGGCTGAGGTGGGAGAGGGCGTCGAGCCAGCCCGGCGCCATCGACATCGGCAGGAACGACCCGGACAGCAGCACCAGCGGGATCACCGCGGTGGACATCACGGGCGCGAACAGGTTCTGGTCGATGGTGAGCGCGACCGCGTACGACAGCGCGGCCAGGCTGACGCCGAGCACCAGCACCAGCCCGAACCCGGCCAGCACCCCGGCCGCCGGCGCCCGCAGGCCGAGGGCGTAGGCCGCGGCCAGCAGCAGCGCCGTCTGGATGATCAGTGTGACGGCGTTGTTGAGCACCCGGCCGAGCAGCAGCGCGAGCCGGCTGACCGGGGTGACGCGCAGGCGCTCCAGCACGCCCGAGCTCCGCTCGAAGACCACGCCGAACCCGGCCAGGCCCATGCTCATCAGCCCGAGCTGGATGATCAGGCCGGGCACGAGCGTCTCCCACGTGCCGATCGTGGTGAACAGCGGCCCGAACAGCACCAGGAACAGCAGCGGCTGCACCGCCCCGAAGACGATGCCGACCTTCTGCCGCAGCGTCGTGCGCACGCCGTGGCGGAACAGCACCCAGGTGTCGCGCAGCATCAGACCCCCGCCTCCTCGCGCAGCGAGCGGCCGGTGATGTCGAGGAAGACGTCGTCGAGGGTGCGCCCGCCGCTCTTCAGCGCGGCCGGCGTGCCCTCGGCCACGATGCGGCCGTGGTCGATGATCAGCAGCCGGTCGCAGAGCGCGTCGGCCTCGTCCAGGTAGTGGGTGGTGAGGAAGACCGTGAGGCCGCGTTCGGCGCGCAGGGCGCGGACGTGGTCCCACAGGTTGGCCCGGCTCTGCGGGTCGAGGCCGGTCGTCGGCTCGTCGAGGAAGAGCAGGACCGGCTCGTGCAGCAGGGCGAAGGCGATGTCGAAGCGGCGCCGCTGGCCGCCCGACAGCGCGGCGCCCGGCCGCTCCTCCAGTCCGGTGAGCTCCAGCCGGGCGAGGAGGGCGCGCGTGCGGGCGGCGGACTCCTCGCGGCCGAGGCCGTACAGCATGCCCTGCAGCTCCAGCTCGCCGCGCAGCGGCTCGGCGGGCGGGACGGCGCCGCCCTGGGACACGTAGCCGATGCGCCGACGCACGCCGCGCGGGTCGGCGAGCAGGTCGTGGCCGGCCACGACGGCGCTGCCCGAGGTGGGCCGCAGCAGGGTGGTGAGCATGCGCATGGTGGTGGTCTTGCCGGCGCCGTTGGGGCCGAGGAACCCGACGATCTCGCCGGGCTCCGCCGTGATGTCCACGCCGGCGACGGCGGTCACGTCGCCGAAGGTCTTCGTCAGACCCGTTGTCCTGATCATTGCATCGCCTCCAAGATTGAGGTAACCACATTTTTGGAGTGACTGCAATTTGGGTACCATGCAGGCATGGAAGAGGGGCTGCGGGAGCGGAAGAAGCGCGAGACCAGGCAGCGCATCGCGGACGTCGCGATGGGGCTGTTCCTGGCGAAAGGGTTCGACAACGTGACCGTGGCCGAGGTGGCACGGGCGGCCGACGTGTCGGTCAACACGGTCTTCAACTACTTCGGGACGAAGGAGGACCTGTTCGCCGACCGGCAGGACGTCGTCGTGGACCTGCCGGCGCGGGTGCTGCGCGAGCGGGAGCCGGGCGAGGGCGTGGTGCGGGCCTTCCGCCGCGACTTCCTCGACGCGATCGCCGGGCGCGACTGGCGCTACGGCCTCAACCAGGGCTCGGACGTCTTCGCCGGGATCGTCGCCGCCAGTCCCGCGCTGGTCGCGCGGATGCGCGAGATCCAGGAGCAGCGCGAGACGGCGCTGGCGCGGGCGCTGGCCGACGAGCTGGACGCCGCGCCGGAGGACCTCTCCCCTCGGCTGGTGGCGGCGCAGGTCCTCGCCGCCACGCGGCTGCTCGGGGCGTACGCGGCCGACCGCATGGCGGCGGGCGAGGACTGGACGGGCATCGAGCCCGACCTCAGGACGCAGGCGGAGCGGGCGTTCGACCTGCTGGAGTCGGGGCTCGGCGACTACGGCCGCCGGGCCCCCGCGGCAGGGGCCTCACGAGCCTCAGGAGGTGACGATGGCGACGGTGACCCCGAAGGCGACGAACAGCAGGGTGAGGGCCATTAGGGCGGTGGCGACCATGCCGCAGACCCGCCCGGCCTGGACCTGGCCGCGGTTGGCGAAGACGTAGCCGCTCTCGTCGATCTCGCGCAGCGCCGTGTTGCCCATCGACCAGGCGAACGGACCGATGAAGAGGCACACCACCAGGCTCAGGATGCCGAGCACGAGGATGGTCGTGCCGTTGGGGTGATTGTGCACCTGGGGCCCGTAGTAGGGCTGGTCGTACGGGGGATATGACATGGCTCCTTATATACCGTCCCCGTCTTGATCATGTTGCGCCATCATGGGACGGCACCTGTTCCATTCCCCTAGGAGCATCACCCGTGCGCGAACGCACTCGTGCCGTACTCGCCCATAAGCACTTCCAGCGCTTCATCGTCGGGGTCATCCTGGTCAACGCCGCCACGTTGGGTCTGGAGACGTTCCCACCCGTCGTGGAGCGCTACGGCACCCTGCTGACCGTGGTGGACCACGCGGCGCTCTACATCTTCGCCGTCGAACTGCTGGCCAAGATCTACGTCGAGCGGGCGCGCTTCGTCCGCGACCCGTGGAACATCTTCGACTTCCTCATCGTCGCCATCGCCTTCATGCCCGCGACCGGCGGCCTGTCGGTGCTGCGGGCGATGCGCGTCCTGCGGGCGCTGCGGCTGCTTTCCGTGGTGCCCAGCCTGCGCAGGGTCGTCTCGGCGCTGCTGCGCGCCATGCCCGGCATGAGCTCCATCGTGGTGCTGCTCGGCCTCGTGCTGTACGTGGCCGCGGTGATGGCCACCAAGCTCTACGGCAGCGCCGCCCCCGACCGGTTCGGGAGCCTGCCGACCTCGCTGTTCACCCTCTACCAGACGATGACGGGCGACGACTGGGGCAACATCGCCAGGGAGGTGATGACCCAGCACCCGTCGGCCTGGATCTTCTTCACCATCTTCATCCTGGTGTGCACGTTCGTGATCCTGAACCTGTTCATGGCGGTCGTGGTCAGCGCCATGGACGAGGAGAGCGCCGAGGAGCGCGCCGCGCTCCAGGACGGCGCCATGCACTCCGAGCTGATCCTGCGGGAGCTCGCCGAGCTGCGCAAGGAGGTCGCCGAGCTGCGGCGGCACAGCCCCGTCGAGTGATCGGGGGGCGTCGCACGGGCCGGGGCCCGCGCGACGCCCCCCGGCCGCGGTCAACGGGAGTAGAACTCCACCACGAGCTGCTCGTCGACGGGGATCGCGATCTGCTCGCGCTCCGGCCGGCTGGTCAGCGTGAAGCGCAGCTCGGCGAGGTCCACGGACAGGTACGCCGCCGTGCGCTCGTCGGCGTGGATCCCGGCGGCGGCGGCCACGAACGGCTGCATCCCGCGCGAGCGCTCCCGCACCGACACGATTTGCCCCGGCTTGACCAGATAGCTGGGGATGTCCACCTTGCGGCCGTCCACGGCGATGTGCCCGTGGGCGATGTACTGCCGGGCGGCGTAGATCGACGGCGCCAGCCCGGCGCGCAGCACGAGGGAGGCCAGGCGGGTCTCCAGCAGCGTCACCAGCTCGGCGCCCGGCACGCCCGGCCTGCGCACGGCGAGGTCCCAGTAGCGGCGCAGCTGCCGCTCGGAGACGTCGTAGTACCAGCGCAGCTTCTGCTTCTCCAGCAGCCGCAGCCCGTAGTCGCCGGTGTTGCGGCGGTTGGTCTTGCGGCCGTGCTCGCCCGGCGGGTAGGGGCGCGTCTCGAAGTAGCGGACGGCCTTCCTGGTCAGCGGGACGCCCGCGCGACGCGACAGTCGCACCTTGGGGCCGGTGTAGCGCACGTTCACCTCGATGTGATTAGGTAATCCTTACTTAGGTAAGCCTAACCTATCACTGTGTCTGTTGCCCAAGGAGGCGTCATGCTGCCGATCCCCGAGCGGGTCCGCACCCTCGCCGCGACCGCCGAGGTCGCCAAGCTCGCCGTGGACGGCGTTCCCTCGCCCGCCCGCGGCGGCGTGGACGAGCGCGGCCGTCCGGTGCTCCTGGTGCGCCCCGGCGAGACCCTGCACGGCCTGAGCGGCGACGCCGTGGTGGCGGTGAACCTGACCGCGATGCGCACGCTCGGCGAGACCGCGCACCCGCGCGGCCTCATCGAGGTGCAGGGCTGGGCCGAGGCCGTCCCCGAGGACGAGGCGCGCGGCGCGGCGGTGGCGGTGGCGGCGCACTGCGCGGACGAGAGCCTGTTCGAGGCCCTGGAGCGGTTCGGGCGGCCGGACGCGCCCCGGCTGCTGCGCCTGGACGTGGCCCAGGTCGTCTACCTGACCGGCCAGGAGTCGGGGCTGCTGGACGCCGACGACTACCTGGGCGCGGCGCCCGACCCGCTCACCGACGTCGCCGAGCGGGTGCTGGCCCACGTCAACGCCTCCCACCGGCCGCAGCTCACGGCCGGGGTGTCGCAGCAGCTCGGCGAGACGGCGGGCGAGGTGTGGCTGTGGGAGCTGGACCGCTTCGGCGCGACCGTACGGGTGGACGAGTCGCTGGTGCGCTTCCCCTGGCCGCGCCCCGCGCGGTCCGGCGGCTGCCTGGAGACGGCGCTGCGCGGCCTGCTCTGCACCTGCTGATCGATCAGCCGAGCGCCTGGTCCATCCCCGCCAGGAGATAGCCGAGCCCCTCGGCGAACGTGGCGTCCCACTCGGGGGCGAGGCCGTGCGCGGCGAGGGCCGGCCAGCCGTCCGCGCGCTCGCGCAGGAACACGTCCACGTCCTCCCCCGCGCGTTCCTGCCAGGTGACCTGCGAGATCACCGAGCCCGTGACGAAGCCGGCCAGGCTGTGCGCGGCCGCCCCGGGGGCCGGGAAGCCGGCCGCGATCAGGGCCTGGAACAGGAACTCGGTGCGGGCCAGGGCGTTAGGGCCGAGCAGCGGGCGGTCGAGGACGGTCGCCGACCACGGGTGGCGCAGCAGGGCCGACCGCCAGGCGCCCATCAGCGCGCGCACCGGCTCGTGCCACGGCTCGCCGGGCCGCGCCTCCGGCATCGCCGCCTCCCCGAAGACCGCGTCGAGTGCCAGGTCGAGGACGTCCTCCTTGGTCCTCACATGCCAGTAGAGCGTGGTCGAGCCGGTGCCGAGCCGCTCGGCCAGCCGGCGCATGGTCAGCCCGGTCACGCCCTCCTCGTCGAGCAGCGCGACCGCCTCGGCCACGATCCGCTCCAGCGTCAGCGTCTGCCTGGGCGCCTTGCGCGGGCGCGACCACACGTTCTCCACGCCCCGATAATACGTTGTACGCCGACCGGATCGATGGTCTAGTAGTGGAACGGTGATCGAGAGGGGGCGGGGGCTTGGGGCACATCGAGGTGCGCGATCTGACGTACCTGCTGCCGGACGGGCGGCCGCTGCTGCTGGAGGCGTCGTTCAAGGTGGGCGACGGGGCCAAGGCGGCGCTCGTCGGCCCGAACGGCGGCGGCAAGACGACGCTGCTGCGCCTGATCGCGGGCGAGCTGCAGCCGACCGGCGGGCGGGTGGCGAGCGGCGGCGGCATCGGCGTGATGCGGCAGTTCCTCGGCGCGGGCACCGTCCACGACCTGCTGCTCGGCGTGGCGCCCTGGCGGGTGCGGCAGGCCGCGGCGGACGTGCGTTCGGCCGCCGCGGCGCTGGCCCGGCGCGACGACGAGCCCGCCCAGCTCGCCTACGCCCAGGCGCTCGCCGACTACGCCGACGCGGGCGGCTACGCGCTGGAGGTCGTGTGGGACGTGTGCGCGGACGCGGCGCTCGGGCTGCCGTACGAACGGGTCGCCGGCCGGGCCCTCGGCACGCTGTCCGGCGGCGAGCAGAAGCGGCTCATGCTGGAGGCGCTGCTGCGCGGCCCCGACGAGGTGCTGCTGCTGGACGAGCCGGACAACTACCTCGACGTGCCGGCCAAGCAGTGGCTGGAGCGGGCGATCCGCGACTCGGCCAAGACCGTGCTGCTCGTCTCGCACGACCGGCAGCTCCTCGCCGAGGCGGCCGACCGGATCGTCACCGTGGAGGGGCGTACGGTGTGGGTGCACGGCGGCGGCTTCGCCGGCTACGGCGAGGCGCGGCGGCGGCGCGCGGAGCGGCTGGAGGACCGGCGGCGGCGCTGGGAGGACGAGCGCGCCCGGCTGCGCCGCCTGGCGCACACGCTGCGGCAGCGCTCGGCGCACAACGACGCGCTGGCCGGGGCCTACCGGTCGGCGCTCAGCAGGCTGGAGCGCTTCGAGCGCGAGGGGCCGCCGCGCCGGGCGCCGAAGGAGCAGAACGTGCGCATGCGGCTGCGCGGCGGGCGCACCGGCAAGCGGGCCTTGACGTGCGAGGAGCTGGGGCTGACCGGGCTGCTGCGGCCGTTCTCGGCCGAGATCCACTACGGCGAGCGCGTCGGCGTCCTGGGACCGAACGGCACCGGCAAATCGCACTTCCTGCGGCTGCTGGCCGGCGAGCCGATCGCGCACACCGGCTCGGCCCGGCTCGGCGCGCGGGTCGTCCCCGGATATTTCGCCCAGACCCATGTGCGGCCCGACCTGCGGGGCCGGCCGGTCGCCGAGCTGGTCATGGCGGAGCACGCGCTGACCCGCAACGACGCCATGGCCGCACTCGCCCGCTACGAGCTGGCCCCGGCGGGCGGGCAGACGTTCGAGACGCTCTCGGGCGGCCAGCAGGCGCGGCTGCAGATCCTGCTGCTGGAGCTGTCCGGGGCCACGCTGCTGCTGCTCGACGAGCCGACGGACAACCTCGACCTGGCCAGCGCGGAGGCGCTGCAGCAAGGGCTGGAGGGGTTCGAGGGGACGGTGCTGGCGGTCACGCACGACCGCTGGTTCGCCCGCGACCTCGACCGGCACCTGATCTTCGGCGCGGACGGCGGGGTGCGGGAGGCCGCCGAGCCCGTGTGGGACGCCTGAGTCAGACCGGCTGGCGGCGCAGGGCGGTGACCGTCATGGTCTCGTCCACGGCCTCGGGCGCGAGCACGTGGTCGAGCACCATCACCGCGCACCCGCTGATGCCCGCCTGCGCGCCCATCCTGCTCGGCTCGATGCGCAGCCGCCGGGTGGCGAGCGCCGTGGAGCGGCGGTAGACGACCTCGCGGATGCTCGACACCAGCGGCCCGAACGCCTCGGCCACGTCGCCGCCGAGCACCACGATCGACGGGTTGAGTATGTTGACCGCGCCCGCCAGCACCTCGCCTATGCGGCGGCCGGCCGTGCGCACCATGGCCATGGTCTCGGCGTCGCCGGCGCGGACCAGCGCGGTGACGTCGGCGATGGTCTTGACGTCCTTGCCGGCCTCGCGCAGCTCGCGCAGCAGCGCGGTGCCGCTGGCCACGGAGTCGACGCAGTCGGTGTTGCCGCAGCGGCACAGCACGCCGCCGCCGTCGAGCACGGGGATGTGGCCGATCTCGCCGGCCGCGCCGAGCGCGCCGCGCAGGATGCCGCCGCCGGCGATCACGCCCGCGCCGATCCGCGTGGACACCTTCACGAACATCAGGTCGTCGACGTCGGGGTAGAGGCCGCGGTGCTCGCCGATGGCCAGCACGTTGACGTCGTTGTCGACCAGCACGGGGACGGGGAAGCGGGTCTGGATGACCGGCGGTATCAGCACGCCGGTCCAGGAGGCCATCACGCGGGCGCTCTCGGTGCGGCCCTGCGCGAACTCGACCGTCGCGGGCACGCCCATGCCCACGCCGCGGATCAGCTCGCGCGGGCGCTCGCCGAGCAGGTCGTCCCAGGTGTCCATGAGCAGCGGCAGCACGACGTCGGGGCCCTGCTCGACGTCCACCTGGAACTCGCGGCCGTCCAGCTCGCGCCCGGCCAGGTCGCAGACGGCGACGCGGGTGCGGGTCGCGCCGAGCGCGGCCACCAGCACCAGGCCGCCTCCGGCGTTGAACTCCAGCCGGACGGGCGGCCGGCCGCCGGTCGAGGGGGCGTCGGTGCGCTCCACGACCAGGCCGCGTTCGAGCAGCTCGGCGACGCGCAGCTGCACCGCGGGGCGCGAAAGGCCGGTGACGCGGCCGAGGTCGGCCCGCGTCACGGCCTCACCGCTGCGGATGAGGCGGAGCACCTCGCCGCTCGTGGCGAGGTTCGCGGCGGTACGACGTGACATCGGCCAAGTGAATCACACCCGCTTGTGTAATGGAAACTCCAGACTTTCTTATCTCAGATGCCAAAACTCTGCTTGTGCACAACCCAAACTCTCGTTAGTGTCCGTTGTGTCCTCGCATTGGAAGATCCTCGGAGCTCTACACCGTGTCCACCCCTCCCGCAGCCGGCCCCGTCCACACCGCTGACCTCGTCGTCTTCGGCGGCACCGGCGACCTGTCCATGCGCAAGCTGCTGCCCGCGCTGTACCACTGCGACCGGGACGGCCGGCTCTCGCCCGAGACCCGCGTGATCGCCATGTCCCGTGGCGGCCTCGCCGACGCCGACTTCCGCGGCAAGGTGGACGCCGAGGTACGCGACTCCGTCCCAGTGGACGACCCCGCCGTCTGGCAGCGCTTCCTGGGCCGGCTGCACCACGTGTCGGTGGACGTCGGCGCCGCGAACCACCCCGGCTGGCACCACCTGGCCGAGCTGCTCGCCCCGCACGAGGAGCGCGACCGGGTGTTCTACCTCGCCAGCCCGCCCCGCACGTTCGGCCCCTTCTGCCGCGAGCTGGCCGAGGCCGGCCTGGTGACGCCGCGCTCACGCGTGGTGCTGGAGAAGCCGCTCGGCCACGACCTGCCGAGCGCGCAGCGCATCAACGACGAGGTCGGCGCCATCTTCGACGAGCGCCAGATCTTCCGCATCGACCACTACCTGGGCAAGGAGACCGTCCAGAACCTGCTGGTCCTGCGGTTCGCGAACGCCTTCCTGGAGCCGATCTGGAACTCCCTGTGGATCGACCACGTCCAGATCACCGCCGCCGAGACCGTCGGCACGCCGGGCCGGCGCGGCTACTACGACCACGCGGGCGCGCTGCGCGACATGGTGCAGAACCACCTGCTCCAGCTCCTCACGCTCACCGCCATGGAGCCGCCCGCGCGGAACGACCGCGAGGCCATCCGCGACGAGAAGGTCAAGGTGCTGCAGGCGCTGCGGCCCATCGTGGGCACCGAGGCCGACCGGTTCACCGTGCGCGGCCAGTACGTCGGCGCCGGCGACCTGCCCGGCTACCTCGACGAGCCCGGCTCGACGCCGCCCACCGAGTCGTCGCGGCGGGTGGAGACCTTCACCGCGATCCGGGCCGAGATCAGGAACTGGCGCTGGGCCGGGGTGCCGTTCTACCTGCGCACCGGCAAGCGCATGCCCTACCGGCGCTCGGAGATCGTGGTGCAGTTCAAGGACGTGCCGCACTCCATCTTCCCCGGCGGCAGTCCCAACCGCCTGGTGCTGCGCCTGCAGCCCGAGGAGGGCATCGAGCTGCACCTCATGGCCAAGGAGCCGGGCGCGGGCGAGGTGACGCTGAAGCCCGTGCCGATGGCGCTGAGCTTCGGCAAGACGTTCACCGCCCGGGTGCCCGAGGCGTACGAGCGGCTGCTGACCGACGTGCTGGCCGGCAACCCCACCCTGTTCATGCGGCGTGACGAGGTCGAGGCCGCCTGGCGTTGGATCGATCCGATCCTGGACGCCTGGCGGGCCACCCCCGCGCTGCCCGAGCCCTATCCCGCCGGCACGACCGGCCCCGCCGGAGCCCACGAGCTGCTCGGCCGCAGCGGTCGCGCCTGGCACGAGGAGGAACTGTGAACCCCGACCGCACCATCAACGCCGTCGTGCGTGAGGTCACCGACCGCATCGCCGAGCGCAGCGCCGCCAGCCGGGCGAACTACCTGGCGCGGATCCGCCGCGACGGCGAGGCGGCGCGCGCCAAGGGCCCGGCCCGCGCCCACCTCGGCTGCGCCAACCTGGCCCACGGCTTCGCCGCCGCGCCGGAGGCGGACAAGCCGGCGCTGCGCGGCTCGGCCAAGCCGGGCGTGGCCATCGTGACCAGCTACAACGACATGCTCTCCGCGCACCAGCCGTACGAGACGTACCCGCCGGAGCTGAAGGCGGCGGTGCGCCAGGCGGGCGGCGTGGCGCAGGTCGCGGGCGGCGTGCCCGCCATGTGCGACGGCATCACGCAGGGCCGTCCCGGCATGGAGCTGTCGCTCTACAGCCGCGACGTGATCGCCATGGCGACGGCGATCGCGCTCTCGCACGACATGTTCGACTCCTCGCTGCTGCTGGGCGTCTGCGACAAGATCGTGCCGGGCCTGTTCATCGGGGCGCTGCACTTCGGGCACCTGCCGGCGATCTTCGTGCCGGCCGGGCCGATGGCCTCCGGCCTGCCGAACAAGGTCAAGGCGCGCACCCGCCAGCTCTTCGCCGAGGGCAAGGTCGGCCGGGACGAGCTGCTGGACGCCGAGGCGAAGTCGTACCACTCCCCCGGCACCTGCACCTTCTACGGCACCGCCAACTCCAACCAGGCGCTGATGGAGGTCATGGGCCTGCACCTGCCCGGCTCGACGTTCGTCAACCCGCACACCGAGCTGCGCCACGCGCTGACCCGGGCGGCCGGGCGGCGGGCGGTGGAGATCACCGCCCACGGCGCGGAGTACACCCCGATCGGCGAGCTGGTGGACGAGCGGAGCATCGTCAACGCCTGTGTGGCGCTGCTGGCCACCGGCGGCTCCACGAACCACACGCTGCACCTGGTCGCCATGGCGGCCGCCGCGGGGATCGTCCTGACCTGGGATGACTTCGCCCGCCTGTCCGGGGTCGTGCCGTCGCTCACCAAGATCTACCCCAACGGCCAGGCCGACGTGAACCACTTCCGCGAGGCCGGCGGCATGCAGGTGCTCATCGGCGACCTGCTGGACGCGGGCCTGCTGCACGGCGACGTCATGACCGTGGCCGGTCCCGGCCTGGACCGTTACCGCGAGGCCCCCGAGCTGGTGGACGGCGAGCTGGTGTGGTCGCCGGTCACCGGCGGCAGCAAGGACCTCGACGTGCTGCGGCCGGTCGCGGAGCCGTTCTCGGCGGACGGCGGCATCCACATGCTGGAGGGCAACCTGGGCCGGGCGGTCAGCAAGGTGTCGGCGGTCAAGGCCGAGCACCTGGTGATCGAGGCGCCGGCCAAGGTCTTCGACGACCAGCTCGACCTGCTGAAGGCGTTCGAGGCGGGCGAGCTGGACGGGCAGGACTTCGTGGCGGTCATCCGCTACCAGGGGCCGAGCGCGAACGGCATGCCGGAGCTGCACAAGCTGACCCCGCCGCTGGCGGTGCTGCTGGACCGCGGCCAGCGGGTGGCGATCGTCACCGACGGCCGCATGTCGGGCGCGTCGGGCAAGGTCCCGGCGGCCATCCACCTGTCGCCCGAGGCGGCCGACGGCGGCCCGATCGCGCTGGTGCGCGAGAGCGACGTGATCCGCCTGGACTCGGCGGCCGGGACGCTGGAGCTGCTGGTGCCGGCCGAGGAGCTGACCCGGCGCGTGCCCGAGGGCCGGCCGCTGAGCGACGCGCAGTGGGTGGGCACCGGGCGGGAGCTGTTCGCCACGTTCCGCCGGATGGCGGGGCACGCCGAGCAGGGCGCGGGGATCTTCGGCGTGAGCGGCGCCGAGTCGCCGCACCACGGCCCGGGGCTGGGCTTCCCCGCCGAGGCGGGCGCCTCCCACCTGGAGACGGGCGTCTCGGTCGGCGCCCGGCCGGCCGGAGTGCCACGGTGACGTGCTATATGACGGTACGGTGCTATATGTCCGCTTGGCGGACAATGACCGCTCATCACCCAGAACCTGCTCACGATCCCCTCTGGGACTCCGTGAGCGTCCGTGGCATCCTTCGGAGGATGGCGAGCGATCTTGACGCCGCCCTGACCACCGGAGGTGCGCGGTGAGTGCCTTTGACCTTCCCTGGCTCGTCGCCGACATCGGGGGGACCAACGCCCGCTTCGGGCTGGTCACCTCGCTGGACGAGCCGCCGTCGCACGTCGCGGTCCTGGCCGGGGCCGACCACCCCACCCTGCCCGACGCCGTGGCCGCCTACCTCGGGCAGCACGCGGGCGGCGCGCGGCCGGGCGCGGCCTGCCTGGCCCTCGCGGGACCGATCGACGGCGACCACTACCGGCTGACGAACTCGGCCTGGGCCGGATCCGTACGCGACCTCGGCGTGCCGTACGTCAGGCTGCTCAACGACTTCGAGGCGCTGGCCCTGTCGCTGCCGCACCTGGGCGGCGACGATCTGGTGCCGCTCGGCGGGCCGGAGCCCGCGCACGGCGTCAAGGCCGTGCTCGGCCCCGGCACCGGGCTCGGCGTGAGCGCCCTGGTGCCGACGGAGCACGGCTGGACGCCGGTCCCCGGCGAGGGCGGGCACGTCACCGTGCCGGTCGTGGACGAGCGGGAGCTGGAGATCGTACGGGTCCTGCGGGCGCGAGGCATGCCGCACGTGGTGGCCGAGCACGTGCTGTCCGGGCCCGGCCTGGTCCGGCTGCACCGGGCGCTGGCCGAGGTCAACGGCGTGAGCGCGCCCGAGCTGTCCGCCGCCGACATCGTGGCCAGGCTGGACGACTCGCTGTGCGCGGAGACGGTGGAGGTGTTCTGCGGCCTGCTGGGCAGCTTCGCCGGGAACGTCGCGCTGACGCTGGGCGCGCGGGGCGGGGTCTACCTGGGCGGCGGGGTGCTGCCCAGGATCGTGGAGCGGGTACGGGCCGGCGGCTTCCGCGAACGCTTCACCTCCAACCCCGACATGGCGGCCTATCTGGAGGGCATTGGGACGTCGCTCATCGTCGCCCCGCAGCCCGCGCTGACCGGCGCGGCGGCCTGGCTGAGCCAGCACGCCCGCCGCGAGCTGGTGAGCTGAGGACGCCGCCGCCTTCCGTGAACTGAGAACGGCCCGCCGCCGGCGGGCCGATGAGGAGAGAAGACCACATGAGCTTGCTCGATCTGGCCCCCGTGATCCCCGTCGTGGTGATCGAGGACGCCGCGACCGCGGTGCCGCTGGCGCGGGCGCTGGTCGCCGGCGGCCTGCCGGCCATCGAGGTGACCCTGCGCACCCCGGCCGCCCGCGAGGCCATCGCGCGCATCGCCGCCGAGGTGCCGGAGGCCACGGTGGGCGCGGGCACGGTCCGCACCGCCGACGACATCGCCGCGTCGGCCGCGGCCGGGGCGCGTTTCCTCGTCTCGCCGGGGACCACGCCGTCGCTGGTCGAGGCGCTGGAGGCGAGCGGGCTGCCGTACCTGCCGGGGGCGGCCACGGTGTCGGAGGTCATGGCGCTGGCCGAGCGGGGGATCAGGGAGCTGAAGTTCTTCCCCGCGGAGGCGGCGGGCGGGGTGCCGTACCTGAAGGCCCTGTCGGGGCCGATCCCCGACGTGCGCTTCTGCCCGACCGGCGGCATCCGCGCCACGACCGCCGCCGACTACCTGGCGCTGCCGAACGTCGGCTGCGTCGGCGGCACCTGGCTCACCCCGGCCGACGCCCTGGCCTCGGGCGACTGGGCCCGCGTCGAGAAGCTGGCCTCGGAGGCCGCCGCGCTCAAGTGACGCGGTGACCCGAGGGGCTGCGCCGGTGATAATGGCCCGGTGGCCCTGGAGACAGCCGCTCTGAAGGTGGGCACGGCGGTCGGCGAACGCGCCGTGCGCACCTGGCTGAGCGCCCGATCGACCGGCGAGAGCAGCAGCAGGCCGCTCATCGAGCTCATGCGCGCCCGCTTCCCCGATCATCTGGTGCGGCGCAAGGCCGAACGCCAGCTGGACGACATCGCCGACGCCGTCACGGCCCGGGTGCTGAAGCTGTGCGCGCACGAGTTCCCCGGCCTCGGCGAGGACGACCGCCTCGTCGTGCTCGCCGAGGTGCGCGACACGCTGACGCGGGCGGACCTGTCCGACCGCGCCCTGCTCGCGGCCGACGCCGATCCCGTACGCCTCGCCCGCGAGGTGCGCAGGGCGCTGCCCGTCCCCAAGGACCTCGGCGAGGCGCAGTCCAGGCTGTACGAGGTCGTGCTCGACGAGTGCTGCGACTGCCTGGTCAGGGTCGTCAGGCACCTGCCCGAGTTCCAGCCGCGCGCCGCCACCGAGATGCTCGGGCGCCTTTCGGGGCTGGGCGAGCAGATGTCCGCCATGCTGGAGCGCCTGCCCGCCCGTACGCTGGAAGCTCCTGACGGCACCGACCGCGACACCGAGTTCCGCCGCCGCTACCTGGAACACGTCTCGCAGACGCTCGACAGCCTCGAACTCATGGGCGTACGGGTCGAGCGCTTCCGTCCGCGGACCCCGCTGAGCGTGGCGTACATCAGCCTGTCCGTCACCGCCGCCCGGACCAGAGCGGCTCATGACGCGTGGCATGACGTGCCGGACGAACCCGCGACCATGCGGGTCGAGAGCGCGCTCAGCCAGGGACACCGGATGCTGCTGCGCGGCGAGGCCGGCGGCGGCAAGAGCACGCTGCTGCGCCGGCTGGCCGTCACGGCCGCCCGCGGCGGGTTCTCCGGCGAGTTGGCCGAGTGGAACGGCTGCGTGCCGTTCCTCGTGAAGCTGCGCAGCTACGCCGACCGGGACCTCCCCAGACCTGAGCAGTTCCTCGACCTGACCGCTGGGGCGCTGGCCGGGCTGATGCCCACGGGATGGGCGCATCGGCAGCTCGCCTCCGGGCGCGCGCTGCTGCTGATCGACGGCGTGGACGAGCTGACCGGCGGCCAGCGCAAGGCGATCAAGCCCTGGCTGCGCGGGCTGCTGGCCGAGTTCCCCGCGATCCGGGTCGTCGTCACCAGCCGGCCGTCGGCCGCGAGGTCGTCGTGGCTGGACGAGGAGGGCTTCGCGCCCGCGTTCCTGGAGCGGATGACCCCGTCGGACACCCGGGCCCTCGTCGAGCACTGGCACGAGGCCATCCGCGGCGGCACGGACCTGCCCTGCCCGCCCGAGCAACTGCCCGTGGTGCAGGCCCGCCTCCTGGCGCATGTCGACAACGCGCCGCATCTGCGCGCGCTCGCCGCCACGCCGCTGCTCGCCTCCATGCTGTGCGCCCTCAACCTCGACCGCGCCTCCCAGCTCCCTCCCGACCGGATGGGCCTATACGCCGCGGCGCTGGAGATGCTGCTCGAACGACGGGACGCGGAGCGGGTCATCCCCAGCTACGGCGACGTTCACTTGAACCGCCTGCAGAAGATGCAGGTGCTGCAGGAGCTGGCGTGGCGGCTCTCCATGACGAACCGCCTGGAGCTGGCGAAGGCGCCGGCGGTGGCGTGGGTGGAGAAGGTCATCGCGGCCATGCCCGGCGTCCGCGCGACCGGGGAGCAGGTTCTCGACTACTTGCTCGAACGCAGTGGCGTGATCCGCGAGCCGGTCGCCGGGCGGATCGACTTCGTGCACAGGACCGTGCAGGAATACCTGACGGCGCGGGCAGCGGCCGAGGTCGGGGACGTCGAGCCGCTGGTCATGAACGCGCATCGGGACCAGTGGCGCGAGGTCGTCGTCATGGCAGCCGGACACGCCAACGGGCCGCTGCGCGAGGCGCTGCTCGACGGGCTGCTGTCCCGGATGGCCGCCGAACCCCGGCACGCGCGGCGGCTCAAGATCGTGGTCTGCGGGTGTTTGGAGACGCTGCCGTCGGTGCCCGAGCGGCTGCGGGCGGCGGTGGACGGCTGCTTGGACGATCTCATCCCGCCACGGGACGTGGGCTCGGCGCGGTCGCTGGCGCTGGCCGGTCAGGTGGTGCTCGACCGGTTACCGGCGAGCCTCGACGGGCTTTCCACGGCGGTCGCCCGCGCTTGCGTGCGAACGGCCTGGCTGATCAACGGCCCCGGGGCGATCGACGTCCTGGCCGCCTACGCGGCTGATGATCGATGGCAGGTGCGGTACGAGCTGATGGAGGGATGGGGGTACTTCGAACCGGAGGTGTACGCCAGGCGGGTGCTCTCCCGGGTGAAGTTCGACTCTGACTTCCTCTCGGCATCCACGTCCGGACAGGTCGACGCCTTGCGCGTGCTCCCTCCCCTGAACAGCATTGCCGTCCACCTTGCTGTAGCGCGAAACCTCAGCCCGCTGCTGGCCCATCGTGAATCACTCACCACGCTGACCGTGTCCGGCTATCTGACCGAACCGTCCACGAGCGTTGTGCGCCGACTCAGCGCACTGACGCGGATCACCCTGGAACGGGTCGACGAGATCGGTTTCCTTTCCGATCTCCGGCACTTGACCGACATCGCCCTCCACGACGCCTCGCGTATAGCCGACTTCTCCCCTCTCAAGGACTTTCCCGGGCTGAACAGTCTCTCCATCACCAACGCCGACGAGCTGAAGAGCTGGGAACAGTTGCCGCCGCTCGACGACCTCGACCAACTGGCCCTGCGGGATGTCGCGGCAGTGACGAGCGTGCGAGAGATCGTCGAGCGCGCCCCTCACCTGACGAACCTCTACCTCAGGGCCCGGCACCGCCTGACGGACCTGGACGCGCTCTCACGACTCGGCCTGCAGAGTCTGGGCCTGTGGGGCCCCCAGACGATCGATGACATCTCCCCTCTGTCGGAGTGCCGCTCGCTCGTTTGGCTGGATCTCGACGAGACACAGGTCCACGACCTCCGTCCTCTCGCCGGTCTCGAACAATTGATGGGCCTTGTTCTAGCGAACTGCCGCTTCTTGGAGGATCTCTCGCCTCTCGCCCAGTTGCCCGAGCTGCGCACGCTCTGGCTCACGGACTCCACTCCGGGCCTCGATCTCGCGCCGCTGGCGGGGAACCCGCGTCTGACGGTACGGATCACGGCGGGGCAGGAGGTGCGCAACGGTCACCTGCTCGGCAAGCGGCTCAAACGCTTCAGGACATCGACGACCTAGCTCCAGATCGAGACGTGGACCGGAGGGCGGAAGCGGTTGCGGGGGATGCCGTCGTCCGGGGAGCGCATGGTCTGGGTGGCGGCCGGGGTGGTGAGGAAGTCGAGGAAGGTGCCGGCGGCCGACGGGCGGGCGTCCGGGCCGAGGGTGGTGGCGTACCAGGAGGAGGTCAGCGGGGTCGCCGGGGTGTCGACGGGGACCAGCGTGCCGCGGCGGAGCTGCGAGGAGACCAGGTGGGCGGTGGCCGGGGCGAGGCCGGCGCCCTCGGCGGCGGCCGTCCAGGCGGCGCTCTGGTTGGCGTAGACGCGCACCTGGGACTCGGGCACGCGTAACAGGCGCAGCAGGCGGCCGGTGTCGCTGGCCGGGTCGGTGCCTGAGGGGCCGACGAGCCAGTGGTCGCGGCGGCCGTCCGGCGCGCCCACCACGATCAGCCTGCAGCGCAGCACCGGGCGGCTGACCAGGCCCTCGCCGCCCGCCTGGGCGCCGAGCGCGACGTCGGCGAGGCGGCTGGACAGCAGCAGCGGGACCTCCGCCGTCGCGGCGACGCCGGAGGTGGCGTCCACGGGCTTGCGCTGGGTGAACAGGCAGAGCAGGGGGCCGGCGACGTACTCGGCGAGGCCGGCGTCCATGACGACGTGCAGGCGGGCGGGGCGGCCGGGCCGTACGGCGTCGAACGCCTCCGCACCGAGCGCGACCATCCGTGAGGCGATGCCGAGCAGGCGGCGCCCGCCCTCGGTGAGCACCATGCGGTCGCCGGACCGGGTGAGCAGCGGGTCGCCGAGGTGCCTGCGGAGCTGGCCGAGCGACTGGGAGACGGCGGGTTCGCTGACGCCGAGTGCGCGCGCGGCGGCCTTGACCGAGCCGAGGCGGGCGACGAAGACGAACGCGCCGAGCTGGCTGAGAGTCACGCCCTCTTCATAGACGGCCGGTACGGATTAAGGAATCCCTTATTCGTGGATTGTCGCGACGAATCGGTGACAGCACTGTGCAGGCATGCAGGTTCCCGCGACGTTCGCCTACGAACGTGCCGACAGCGTCCCGCACGCGATCGCGCTCCTGGAGCGGTACGGCCCCGACGCCAGGATCGTGGCCGGCGGCCACAGCCTCATCCCCATGATGAAACTCCGCCTGGCCCAGCCCGAGGCCCTCATCGACATCAACGGCCTGGCCGGTGAGCTGGGGCGGGTCGCAATTGAGCGCGAGGGCGAGGGTGAAGAGCTGGCGATCGGGGCGCTGGTGCGGCACGCCGAGTTGCTGGACAGCACGGCCGCCACCGACCTTTTCCCGATATTTCGCGATGCGGAGCGGGTCATCGCCGACCCCATCGTCAGGAACCGGGGCACCGTCGGCGGCTCGTTGTGCCAGGCGGATCCCTCCGAGGACCTGGCGGCGGTGTTCGCCGCGCTGGGCGCCACCGCGGTCATCCAGGGGCCGGGCGGCGTCCGCACCGTCCCGATCAGGGAGTTCCACCGCGGCCCGTACGAGACCGCCGTCGAGCCGAACGAGCTGCTGATCCAGCTCCGCGTCCCGGTCCGGCCGGGCACCGGCAGCGCGTACGAGAAGGTCGAGCGGCGCGTCGGCGACTGGCCGGTGGCCGCCGCCGGAGCCGTGCTCACCGTCGAGGACGGCGTGATCACCAGCGCGGGCATCGGACTGACCGCCGTCGGGGCCGAGGGCTTCCACGCCCCCGAGGCCGAGGAGCTGCTGACCGGCCGGCCGCCGGGCGCGGAGGCGTTCGCCGAGGCGGGCCGGGTCGCGGCCGAGCACTGCGAGCCGCACGCCGACCAGCGCGGCCCGGCCGACTACAAGCGTCATCTGGCCGCCGAGCTCACCCGGCGTGCCCTCACCACGGCGGCGGGAAGGATCTGACATGCGCGTCACGGTCACGGTGAACGGGCAGCCGCACACCCGGGAGGTCGAGCCCCGGCTGCTGCTCGTGCACTTCCTGCGCGACGAGCTGGGCCTGACCGGCACCCACTGGGGCTGCGACACCTCCAACTGCGGCGTGTGCACGGTCCGGCTCGACGGCGTGCCGGTCAAGTCGTGCACGGTGCTCGCGGTCATGGCCGACGGCCACGAGGTGACCACGGTCGAGGGGCTGGAGCGCGACGGCGAGCTGGACGCGGTGCAGAAGGGGTTCGTGGAGTGCCACGGGCTGCAGTGCGGGTTCTGCACGCCGGGCATGCTGCTGACCGCGCGCTGGCTGCTGGACCGCGATCCCGACCCCGACGAGGCGACCATCAGGGAGGCCATCTCGGGCCAGCTCTGCCGGTGCACCGGCTACGAGAACATCGTCCGCTCCATCAAGTGGGCGGCGGCGGCCGAACAGGAGGCGCGGTCATGAGCTTCGGGCGGATGCACCGCAAGGAGGACGCCCGGTTCATCCGCGGGCGTGGCACGTACACCGACGACGTACGGCTGCCCGGCATGCTGTACGGGGCGATCCTGCGCAGCCCCCACGCGCACGCGCGCATCGTCTCCGTGGACACCGGCGCCGCCGAGGCGCACCCGAAGGTCCGGGCCGTGATCACCGGCCGCACCCTGGAGGGCCTGGGCCTGGCCTGGATGCCGACCCTGTCCAGGGACACCCAGGCGGTGCTCGCCACCGACAAGGCGCGCTTCCAGGGCCAGGAGGTGGCGTTCGTGGTGGCCGAGGACCCGTACTCGGCCCGGGACGCGCTGGAGCTGATCGACGTCGAGTACGACCCCCTGGACGCGGTCGTGGACGCCCGCCGCGCCCTCGACCCGGACGCCCCCGTGATCAGGGACGACCTGGAGGGCCGCACCGGCAACCACATCTTCGACTGGGAGGCCGGCGACCGCGCCCGCACCGACGCCCTGTTCGAGCGGGCCGAGGTGACGGTCGCGCAGGACATGATCTATCCGCGGGTGCACCCGGCCCCGCTGGAGACCTGCGGCGCGCTCGCCGACTTCGACAAGGTCACCGGCAAGCTCACCGTCTGGTGCCCGACGCAGGCCCCGCACGCCCACCGCACGCTGTACGCGATGGTGGCGGGGCTGCCCGAGCACAAGATCCGGGTGATCTCGCCGGACATCGGCGGCGGCTTCGGCGGCAAGGTCGGCATCTACCCGGGCTACGTGTGCGCGATCGTCGGCTCCATCGTCACCGGCCGCCCGGTCAAGTGGATGGAGGACCGCTCCGAGAACCTCATGAGCACGGCCTTCGCCCGCGACTACCACATGCGCGGCGAGATCGCCGCCACCCGCGACGGCAGGATCCAGGCGATCCGCGTCAAGGTGCTGGCCGACCACGGGGCCTTCAACGGCACGGCGCAGCCCACGAAGTTCCCCGCCGGGTTCTTCCACGTCTTCTCCGGCTCGTACGACGTCGAGGCCGCCCACTGCGAGGTCACCGGCGTCTACACCAACAAGGCGCCGGGCGGCGTCGCCTACGCCTGCTCCTTCCGCGTGACCGAGGCCGTCTACCTGGTCGAGCGCATGGTGGACGTGCTCGCCGCCGAGCTCGGCCTGGACCCGGCCGAGCTGCGCATGCGCAACCTGCTCCGGCCCGAGCAGTTCCCGTACGTCTCCCCCACGGGCTGGGAGTACGACTCCGGCGACTACCCGAAGGCGCTGCGACTGGCGCTGGACCTGGTCGGCTACGACAAGCTCCGCGCCGAGCAGGCCGACCGGCGGGCCAGGGGCGAGCTGATGGGCATCGGGATCAGCTTCTTCACCGAGGCCGTCGGCGCGGGCCCGCGCAAGCACATGGACATCCTGGGCCTCGGCATGGCCGACGGCGCCGAGCTGCGCGTGCACCCGACGGGCAAGGCGGTGCTGCGGGTGTCGTGCCAGAGCCAGGGGCAGGGGCACGAGACGACGTTCGCCCAGATCGTCGGGCAGGAGCTGGGCATCCCGGCCGACGACGTCGAGGTGGTGCACGGCGACACCGACCAGACGCCGTTCGGCCTCGGCACGTACGGCTCCCGCTCCACCCCCGTCTCCGGCGCGGCGACGGCGCTGGTGGCGCGGAAGGTGCGCGACCGGGCGAGGATCGTGGCGGCCGCCATGCTGGAGGCGTCCCCGGACGACCTGGAGTGGGCCGGCGGGCGCTGGTCGGTGGTCGGCGACCCGTCCGCGGGAAAGTCTCTGGCCGAGATCGCGCTGGCCGCGCACAGCGACCTGGAGCTGCCCGAGGGCATCGAGGGCCACCTGGACGCGGCGACCGTCTACAACCCGCCCAACCTGACCTACCCGTTCGGCGCCTACGCCTGCGTGGTGGACGTCGATCCGGGGACCGGGCAGGTCAAGGTGCGCCGGTTCGTGGCGGTGGACGACTGCGGGGTGCGCATCAACCCGATGATCGTCGAGGGACAGATCCACGGCGGGCTCGCCGACGGGGTGGGCATGGCGCTGATGCAGGTGATGGCGTTCGACGAGGACGGCAACCACCTCGGGGCGTCGTTCATGGACTACCTACTGCCCACGGCGATGGAGTGCCCGTCGTGGGAGCTGGGCGAGACCGTGACGCCGTCGCCGACGCATCCCATCGGGGCCAAGGGCGTCGGCGAGTCGGCCACCGTCGGGTCGCCGGCCGCCGTGGTCAACGCCGTGGTGGACGCGCTCGGCCCGTACGGGGTGCGGCACGCGGACATGCCGCTCACCCCGGCGAACGTGTGGCGGGCGGTCCAGGGACGGCCGTTCCGTACGGATCTGGCGATCCCGTGAGCAGCGAGTTCCTCGGCATGCCGGCGCCCAGAAGGCGGGCCCCTGCCCCGGCCGGCGCGGACGTGCAGGCGCGGGCGGCGGAGCTGCGGTCGGGGCGGGAGCCGTACGTGCTCGCGACCGTGGTGCGGGCGCAGCGGCCGACCAGCGCCAAGGCGGGCGACCGGGCGCTGGTGCTGCCCGACGGCACGATCGAGGGGTTCGTGGGCGGGGTGTGCGCCACGGACGCCGTACGCGCGCAGGGCCTTCGCCTGCTCGGCACCGGCCGGGCCACGCTGCTGCGCATCACGCCCGAGGCGGAGGAGCCGCACGAGGAGGAGGGGCTGGTCGCGGTGGGCCAGCCGTGCCTGTCCGGCGGCACGCTGGAGATCTTCCTGGAGGCGGTGCTGCCGCCGGTGCTCGTCCAGGTGCACGGCGACAGCCCCATCGCGCGGGCCCTCGCCGCCGTCGGCCGGGCCATGGGCTACCAGGTGGAGGCGGGCGGCGACCCGGCGGCGCCGATCGCCGACGGCGCCGACGCCGTGCTCGTGGCCAGCCACGGCGCCGGCGAGGAGCCGGTGCTGCGGGCGGCGCTGGCCAGGGGCGTGCCGTACGTGGCGCTGATCGCCAGCCGGGCGCGCGGCGCGGCCGTCCTCGCCCGGGTGGAGGGCGGCGAACGGGTACGGGTCCCGGCAGGTCTGGACATCGGGGCCAGAACGCCGGGGGAGGTGGCCGTCTCGGTCTACGCCGAGCTCATCAAATTACGCTGACCTGGGTATTTGGAGACGCGGCCACCGGGGTAGGCCAAGGAGGGTCAAGCCGCAGTCTCGGGGAAGCCCCCTCTTGCTCGCGGAGAGCGAAGGGACATTCATGCTCACGCAAACGGCCGGCCAGGAGCCACCGCTCGCCGACGACCGCCCGGTGTCGCAGCCGGGGAGCCTGGAGAGGGGGATCGACATCCTCCTCGCGCTGAGCGGGGCGTCGCGGCCGGTCAGCCTCGCGCAGCTCTGCCGCAGCACCGGCCTGCCCAAGTCCACCGCCCACCGCATACTCGGCGTGCTGTGCGGGCGGGGGCTGGCCAGGCGGGCGGGCACCGGCTACCTGCCGGGCGACCTGCTGGAGGTGCTCGCGGGCGGGCCGGCGCGCGGGCCCGGAGCGCGGCGGGCGGTGCTGCCCTACCTGCTCTACCTGTACGAGACCACCCGGCAGACGGTGAACCTGGCGGTGCCCTCCGGCCTGGAGGTCCGCTACGTCGAGCGGCTGTACGGCCACGACCGGGTCGTCTCCCCCTCCGACGCCACGGACCGCGCGCCGCTGCACTGCACGGCGACCGGCAAGACACTGCTGGCCTTCGACGCCGGGCTGCGGCAGGAGTTCCTGGCGCGCGGCGCGTTCGAGCGGCTGACCGGCCGCACCGTCACCACGCTGGCGGGGCTGGAGCGGGAGCTGGCCCAGGTGCGGCGGCACGGGGTGGCGTACGCGCGGGAGGAGTTCGCCGAGGGCGTGTCGTGCGTGGCCGCCCCGGTGTTCGGGCCGGCGTTCGGCTCGCCGGGCGGACGGATCCGCATGGCCGTGGGCGTGGCCGCGCCCGCGTACGGCGTGCCTCTGGGGCGGCTCGCCATCGCGGTGCGCGGGGCGGCGCAGGCGATCTCGGCGGCGCTGCTCGGCGAGCAGACGTCCCGTTGACCGGAACGCCGCGGGGCCCCGCGGCCCGAAGCGTTCCACTGACCGAGACCCCGCGTTGCGGCGGGCCGGGCGGCGCGATCACATGAGCGGCATGGACCTCCTTCCCGCTCCGGCCACCCCGGAGGCGCCCGCGGTCCGCCGGGCACGAGCCCGCACGGCCCCGGACCCGCGGGCGCCGGTGGAACGTTCCACCGGACGGGAGGGCGCGCGTGCCTAGGGGGCTGCCCAGGGCGGGCGCGCTGCAGAGCCTGCGGCTCTCGGCCGCGCTCGTCCCGCCGTGGGCGCCGCACACACTCCCCGGACGCGACCTGCTGCGGGCCCGTCCCCTGCTGGCCGGTCTGGAGTCCCGCTACGGCGGCCGTCCCGTGCTCGTCCGCGGCCGGCGCGGCCCCGCCCTGCTGGTGCTGTCCAGGCGCGACGCGCTGCGCGTGCTGGACGAGGAGCGCGACGTCTACGCCGCCGGCGTGGAGGCCGGGCTGGAGGCCTGCATGGAGGAGCGGCCCTTCGGGCTGCCCGCCGACGTGCTGCGCCCGGCGTTCATCGAGATCGCCCGCGGCGAGGCGGCCGAGCTGACCAGCGGCGTGGTGGACTTCGCCCGGCTCGACGCGCGCTGGCAGCGCGTGGCCCGCCGCTGCGTCTACGGCGACGGCGCGGCCGGCGACGAGGAGCTGACCCGGCTGCTGACCGGCCTCACGCGGGCCGGCCGGCGGCGCGCCAGGCGGCGCAGGGAGCTGCTGTCCGGCCGCTACGACACCCGCATCCTCGACCATCTGCGCAGGGGCGAGCCCGGCAGCCTCGCCGGGCTGATCGCCGAGACCTCCGGCGAGGCCGAGTCGCGGGGGCTCATGCAGGCCGCCTACTGGCTGATGGGGCTCGGCGTCGTCTCGGCGGCGCTGATGCAGACGCTCGCGCTGCTGTCCACGCACCCGGCGCACCGCAAGGCGGCCCGCGCCGACCCCGAGCACCTGCGGGCCTGCCTGCGCGAGGCGCTGCGCCTGTGGCCGCCGGTGCCGGCGCTGTCCCGCGTCACCGCCGCCGCGACCCACTGGTACGGCACCACCCTGCCCGCCGGCACCCCCGTGCTCGTCCCGCTGGCGGTGCACCAGCGCAGCGCGCGGCTGCCGTACGCCGACTCCTTCGCGCCGGAGATCTGGCTCAACGGCACCGCCGCCGACGAGTGGTGGGCCCGTCCCGGCTGCGACGCCATGCACCTGACGCTGGCCGTCGGCACCGCGTTCCTGGCCGCCGTGCTGCGGGAGGCCAAACCCAAGCCGATCGGGCGGCTGTTGTCCCCGCACCGCCCGATCCCCCACTCCGTCGACCTCGCCCGGCTGCGCGTACGGATGCGCCAGACGCGCCGCAAGCCCGGCCGCTCCTGAGGCCATGCCTGCTCAGCGCCAGTGGCCTACGGAGGGCCCCTTCCTCCGTTAGAGTCTGGGGTACGAAACGGCATGCCGGGCGGAGGTTCGGTTCGGTTTGGGACGGGATGACCACGGCGAGAGGACGGCGACTTTGGGGCGCTCCGCAGGCACTCCGCTGAAGCCGGAAGACCCGCCGGCGATCGGTTCCTACGAGCTGGTCAGCCGTCTCGGCTCCGGCGGCATGGGGGTCGTCTACCTCGCCAAGGCCGCCGACGGCTCCAGGGTGGCGCTCAAGGCCATCCGGCGCGACTACACCGCCGACCCGGTCTACCGGGCGCGCTTCCACGAAGAGGTGTCCAACGCGCGCAAGGTGGCCTCGTTCTGCACGGCGCGGGTGCTCGACCACGGCGAGGACCGCGGCGTGCTCTACCTCGTCACCGAGTTCATCGACGGCATCTCGCTGGAGGACCACCTCATCGAGCACGGCGCGCTGTCGCCGTCGGTGCTGCACGCCGCCGCCGTCGGCGTCGCCGCCGCGCTCACCGCCATCCACGCCGCCGGGCTCGTGCACCGCGACCTCAAACCGGCCAACGTCATGCTGACCCTGGCCGGGCCGCGCGTCATCGACTTCGGGCTGGCCCGCTCGACGCACGTCAACGCCCGGCACACCAACGCCGGCATGGTCATGGGCACGCCCGGCTGGATCGCTCCCGAGCAGGTCTTCGAGGGCCGGACCAGCCCGGCGGGCGACGTGTTCGCGTGGGGGTCGCTGATCGCGTACGCGGGGCTGGGCGGGCATCCGTTCGGCGAGGGGGACGCCTACGTGATGGCGGCGCGGGCCCGTACCGCGCCGCCCGACCTGCGGGGCCTGCCCGCGCCGCTCGACCGGCTGGTGGCGGCGGCCATCCACCCCGACCCGTCGCGGCGGCCGACGGCTCGGCAACTGCTGCTGGAGCTGGTGGAGGCCGCCGACGAGCCCGCCGCGCAGCTCGCGGCCACCAAGCACCTGACGAACGCCTGGAACGCCTCGGAGTTCGCTCCCCTCACCCAGCCCCCCGGCCCCCAGGGACCTGGCGGGCAAGGGCCCGGCGTCGTGCCGCCGGCGGAACGCACCGGGCCGACGCCTGGCATGCAGCCGCCGCCCGCCGAGCGCACCGGGCCCACTCCCGGAAGCAGCCGGGGGCCCCACGTGCCTCCTCAGGGCGCTCCGATCCCCCAGAACGCCCAGATCCCGCCGCAGGGATCCCCGATGCAGCAGAGGCCGCCGGCGGGTTCGCCGCACCCCGGCGCCGCCATGCCGCCCGGGGCGCCCGCACACCCCGGCGCGTCCGCGCACCCTGGGGCCGCCGTGCCGCCGGTGCCGCCGGCTGAGCGGAGCGGGCCGGTGCCCGGGGGGATGGTGCCGCCGCATCAGACGGGGCAGATGCCGCTCCCCCGTCATCCCCGTGGCAACCCGGGGCCGCCACCGCATCACGCGACCACCGGGCAGGGGCCGTTGCCGGGATACCCGCCACCCCGCAGGAAGCGGAGCCTCGCCACCGGCTGCCTGACCGCGCTGGTGGTGGCGGCCGTCCTGGTGGTGCTGGTCCTGGCCGCTCTCGCGTGGCTGTTCCGCGGCCCGGACGCCGGCGCCGACGGTCAGGTGCAGGACGGCAAGCTGCGCTTCTCCGTGACCGGCACGACGTGCCAGAAACCGGCGAAGGCGGCCACGAAGCGCACCTGCCGGGTCGGCGTCCAGGTGGCCAACGTGGGCCCCGACGCCCGCGTCCTCTACCCGGGCCAGCAGAAGCTGGTCGCCGAGGACGACGACCTGCACGGCGGGGTCAAGCTGCTCGACGCCGCAGGCAAGGAGATCACCCCGATCCGGATCGAGTCGGGCGGGGCGTTCACCGGGACGCTGGTGTTCGACCTGCCGAAGAAGAGCAAGCCCGTCGGCCTGGAGGTCCACGACTCGGGCCTCAGCTCCGGCGCCCGCATCACGCTCGTCTGAGAGGCGGTCAGAACCCCTCGGACGGGGAGACCCGACCCTCCAGGGGGGCGCCTTCGGCGAAGCGGCGCACGTTGTCCTCGACCCGCTCGGCCAGCCCGCGCCAGTAGGCGGCGCGCGGGTTCGCGGTGTGCGGCGTGATGAGGACGTTGTCCAGCGTCCAGAGCGGGTGCCCGTCGGGCAGCGGCTCGGGGTCGGTGACGTCGAGTGCGGCCCCGCCGATGCGGCCCTCGCGGAGCGCGTCCACCAGGTCGGCGGTGACGACGAGGCCGCCGCGGGCGACGTTCACCAGCCAGGCGCCGGGGCGCATGAGCGCGAACTCGCGCGCCCCGAACATGCCGCGGGTGCGGGGCGTGAGCGGCGCGGCGACCACAACGTAGTCGGCTTCGGGCAGCGCCTCACGGAAGCGGTCGCGGGGCAGGATCCGGGCCGCGCCGGGCGCGTCGCCGCGGTCGGTGACGGCGATCACCGGGCAGCCGAACGGCTCCAGCAGCCGCACGAGCGCCCGCCCGATGCCGCCGTGGCCGACGATGGCGACGGTCGAGCCGGCGAACACCGCCGAGCCGTTCGGGCTCCAGCTCGTGGCCCTCGCGTACCGGGGCAGCTCGCGGGCGGCGGCCAGCATGAGCGCGAGCGCGTGCTCGGCGACCTGGGGGCCGTACGAGCCGGTGGCGGCGGTGAAGACCGGCTCGTCGGTGATCACCCCGGCGGCGGCCAGCCGCTCGACGCCCGCGCTCGGCAGCTGCACCCAGCGGATGCGCTCGCCGAGCATGCCGCGCAGCTCGCCGGGGTCGCCGCTGCCGTAGTAGACGAGCGCCTCGGCCTCCTCCAGCGGCACGACGCGACCGCCGCCGCGGCGGACGGCCTCGACGAGTGCGGGCACGGGCTCGGGGCCGACGTGGACGGCGACGGTCATCGGAATACCTCCTGGTCGTACGCGGACGGGCTCAGCGGTGCACGGTCTCGCCCGAGGCGGCGAACGCGGCCAGCGCCCGGTCCAGGCCCTCCCGGTCGGGCAGCCCGGAGTTGTCGTCGGCGCACTGCACGACCAGCGCCGCCACGGCCGCCGCCTCGCGCAGGCACACCTCGTACGGCTCCCCGTGCAGCAGCCCCGACAGGAACCCGGCCGCGAACGCGTCCCCGGCCCCGACCGGATCGGTGACGGGCACCGGGAACGCCTCCTGCCGCAGCCCGGCGCAGCTCGCCGACTTGTCGCGGTGCTTGACCACGACCAGTCCCGGCAGCGCGGCGGGGTCCACGCCGAGCAGCTCCAGCTCGTCCTCGCCGGCGAACACCACGTCGGCGCGGGCCAGGAGCGGCGCGACGCGCTCGCGCCACCGTTCGGGCGGGCCGAGCTTGAGCCGTACGTTCGGGTCGAAGGAGACCGTGGCGCCCGCCTCGCGGGCCAGGTCGAGCAGGCGGAGCGTGGCCAGGTGCGCCGAGCCGGACAACATCGGCGTGATGCCGGTGACGTGGACGAGCCGAGCGCCGCTCACCATCTCGGGCGTCAGCTCGCCGGGGTCGAGGCGGGAGGCGGCCGAGCCCGCGCGGTAGTAGTGGACGTCGATGGCCCTGGCCGGATGGCTGTCGCGCAGCAGCAGCCCGGTGGGGGCTTCGGGGTCGACGACGGCGTGCCGGGTGTCGATGCCCTCGGCGCGCAGCATGGCCAGCACCGACCTGCCGGCCGGGTCCGCGCCGACCCGGCCGAGCCAGCGGACCTCGTGGCCGAGCCTGGCCAGCCCGGCCGCGACGTTGGACTCGGCGCCGGCGATCGAGCGGCGGAAGGAGGTGGCGCGCTCCAGGGGGATGCCGGGCTCGGCCAGCATGAGCAGCATCGCCTCGCCGCAGACCACGACGCTCACGGGTGGGCCCGCGCGGATGACCGGTGAATCATGCGTCCCAATCGTAGTACGAAATCACTTTTGCCCAATCGGGTAAGCCTGTCATCCAGATTGCTCCGTCGCCCGTCTACCCTGAGCAACTTTCGGGTCGGGAACGGGGCTAGAGCGCGTGAGGCGTCCATTCATCATTCTGCTGGCCGCCAACGCCCTCTCCGTCACCGGGACCATGCTGTGCGTCCTCGCCGTGCCGTGGTTCGTGCTGGAGACCACGGGCAGCGCGGCGCTCACCGGGCTGGCGGCGTTCTCGACCACGCTGCCCGTGGTGGTCGCGGCGGCGTTCGGCGGGACGCTGGTGGACCGGCTGGGGTTCCACCGGTCGAGCATGCTGTCGGACCTGATCAGCGGGCTGGTCGTGCTGGCCGTGCCGCTGCTGGCGCAGGGGTCCGGGCTGTCGTACCCGCTGCTGCTGGCGCTGCTGTTCCTGCGCTGGCTGACGGCCACGCCGGGCGAGACCGCGCGCAAGGCGATGCTGCCGGAGCTGGCGGCGCTGGGGCAGGTGCGGATCGAACGGGCGGCGGCGGCCTACGACGGGGTCTACCGAGGGGCCGCGATGGTGGGCGCGCCGCTCGCCGGGGTGCTGATCCTCTGGCTCGGCACGCACGCGCTGCTCGTCGTGGACGGTGTCACGTTCCTGCTGTCGGCGGCCCTGGTGGGCATGCTGCCACGGGCCGTTCCCGGCGGCCAGGCACGGCCCGGCGGCGGCGAGGGGTATCTGCGGGGGCTGCGGACCGGGCTCGCCTTCCTGTGGCGTGACCGGCTGCAGCTCAGCGCCACCGGCATGCTCGTGGTGGTGAACATGCTGGACACGGGCGTCACGCAGGTGCTGCTGGCGCTCTACGCCAGGGACGTGGCGGGCGATCCGCGAGCTTTTGGCCTGCTGGCCGGGTCGGTGGCGGCGGGCGCGCTGGCCGGGACCGTCGCCTACGCTGCCGCCGGCGACCGGCTGCCCCGGCGGCTGACGTACGGGGTGGCGTTCTTGCTGGCCGGGGTGCCACGGGTGCTGGTGCTGGCGCTGGACGTGCCGTTCCCGGTCGCCGTCGGGGTGGCGCTGGCCTCGGGCTTCGCGGCGGGGGCGATCAACCCCATCCTGGGCGTGCTGCAGTACGACCGGATCCCGCCCGTGCTGCGGGCCCGGGTCATCGGGGCGATGACCGCCGCCGCCTACGCGGCCATGCCGGTGGGCGGGCTGCTGGCCGGGGCGCTGACGGAGCTGGCCGGGCTCCGCGCCGCCCTGCTCGCCTTCGCCTGCGTCTATCTGCTGATCTCGCTGCCGCCGTTCGTCGGCAGGGCCTGGCGCGAGCTCGGCTGACCCGGACGCGGGCCGGTCGCCGCCGCCCGCTCCAGCAGCAGTCTCTCGGTGATCGGCGACTCGTGGGTGCCGGGCACGGCGCACGCGTGCGCCCCCGCGACGGCCCCGAGCCTGACGCACTCCTCCAGCGGCCGGCCGCGCAGCGTGCCGTACAGGAAGCCGGAGACGAACGCGTCGCCCGCGCCGTTGCTGTCGGCGACCGGCCCCGGCAGCGGCTCGGCGGGGAAGGCCCGCACCTCGCCGGAGTCGCGGGTCAGCACGAGGCAGCCGTCGGCGCCGCGGGTGCAGACGACGGTGCGGGCGCGGCCCCCGGCCAGGATGCCGCGCATCGCCGCCGCCGGGTCGGGCAGCGCCACGGCCGACAGGAACACCAGGTCGGAGCGGAGGGCGAAGTCCTTGTGGTAGTCGTCGGCGCCGTTCCAGTCGTGCAGGTCGGTGGAGATCGGCACGCCGTGGAGGTCGTCGTAGACGTGGCGGCAGAAGTCGGTGATGGAGACGTGCACGTGGCGGGCGCGCACGCCGGCGTAGGTCTCCTTCGGCAGGCGCTCCCCCGGCGTGTCCTTGGGGTCGAAGAAGGAGGTGCGCCGGCCGTCGGGGCCGACGAGCAGCACGCTCCTGCGGGTGCCGGCCTCGGCCGTGCCGTAGGAGCAGGCGAGCTCGCGCAGCGCGTGCCGGACCAGCGCGCCCTGCGGGTCGTCGCCGATCAGGTCGGCGAAGGCGACGTCGAGGCCGAGGGCGTGGCAGCCGAGCGCCACGCCCGCCCCGGTGTTGCCGATGCGGTCGACGACCGGCGGCACGTGGTAGGTGTCGCGGTAGGGAAGCGGCAGCTCCGGGACGTACACGGTGGTGTCGACGCCGGCGCCGCCCAGGACGAGGACGTCGCGCGTCACCGGTTGACCAGCGGGCCGGAGCCGGTGGAGCCGCGGACGACGAGCTCGGGCTGGAAGATCAGCTCGACGTGCTTGGCGGGCGCGCCGTTGACCTCCTCCAGCAGCGTCTGCACCGCCGCCGAGGCCATCGCTCCTATCGGTTTGCGCACCGTCGTCAGCGGCGGGTCGGTGAACGCGATGAGCGGCGAGTCGTCGAACCCGACCACCGACACCTCGCCGGGCACCGCCAGCCCCTTCTCCCTGCAGGCGCGGATCGCGCCCAGTGCCATGAGGTCGCTGGCGCACACGATGCCGGTGCAGCCGCGCGCCAGCAGTTGCGTGGCCGCCGCCTGCCCGCCCTCCACCGAGAACAGCGAGTGCGCGATCAGGTCGTCGACGTCGGTCGCGCCGAGAAGCTGGGCCATCGTCTGCTTGTAACCCTCGATCTTCCTGATGACCGGCACGAACCTGCGCGGGCCGAGCGCCAGCCCGATGCGCTCGTGCCCGAGGTCGACCAGGTGCTGCACGGACAGCCGGACCGCCATGCGGTCGTCGGGCGAGATGAAGGGCGCGTCGATGTGCTCGCTGTAGCCGTCGACCAGCACGATCGGCAGGCCGCGGTCGGTGAGGCGGGTGTAGCGGTCCATCCTCGCGGTGGCGTCGGCGTGCAGCCCGGAGACGAACACGATGCCGCTCACCCCGCGGTCGACCAGCAGCTCGGTGAACTCGTCCTCGGGCGCGCCGCCGGGGAGCTGGGTGCACAGCACCGGCGTGTAGGCGTGCTGGGTCAGCGCCTTCTCGATGGCCTGCGCGAACGCGGGGAAGATCGGGTTGTCCAGCTCGGGCGTGACCAGGCCGACCAGCCCGTTGCTGCGCTGGCGCAGGCGGGGCGGGCGTTCGTAGCCCATGAGGTCGAGGGCGGTCATGACCGCCTGGCGGGTGGTCGCGGAGACCCCTGGCTTGCCGTTGAGCACCCGGCTGACGGTGGCCTCGCTCACCCCGGCCTGGGCGGCGATGTCGGCAAGGCGAGCGTGACCATTCATGTGAACTACTTTACTTTCCACCCTGCCGCCGAATCCGCTGCTCCGGGGACACGCGAGACGGGCGCGCACCCGTCTCCCCCCTGCGTCCCGACCATGAAAGCCGTTTCCGCAACTTTACGCAAGTCCTTTGCAGGCACCAGCAATCCGGAAATCTCGGCCTTCGGACGCCCAAAACCCCCGACCAAAACGCCCCTGAAGGAGATTCTTTATGTCAAGGGTGGACATCTAGCGTTAAGGCGCGATGTACTACCTCATCAATCCGTCTCGTCACAGGTGACACGCGCGCAAGGTGCAGGCCCATGAGCTCGGTCGTTCTCGACAGCGTGACCAAGGTGTATCCGGGCGACTACCTGGCCGTCGACCGGCTGAACCTACGGGCCGAAGACGGTGAGTTCCTCGTCCTGCTGGGCCCGTCGGGCTGCGGCAAGTCCACGCTGTTACGGATGATCGCCGGCCTGGAGGCCATCACCGAAGGGGATCTGTGGCTGGACGGCCAGCTCGCCAACCACCTGCCACCGCGTGACCGCGACGTCGCCATGGTCTTCCAGAACGGCGCCCTCTACCCCCACCGCACCGTACGCGGCAACATGGCCTTCCCCCTGGAGATCGCCAAGTCCGACCCGGCCCTCGTGCGCGAGCGCGTGACGGAGCTGTCGAAGGTGCTGCACATCAACGAGACGCTGGACCGCCGCCCCGGCACCCTGTCCGGCGGCCAGCGGCAGCGCGTAGCGATGGGCCGGGCGATCGTCCGGCAGCCGAAGTTGTTCCTCATGGACGAGCCGCTGTCCAACCTGGACGCGGGCATGCGCACCGAGCTGCGCATGGAGATCTCCGCGCTGGTCAGGTCGCTCGGCGTCACCACCATCTACGTGACCCACGACCAGGTGGAGGCCCTGACGCTGGCCGACCGCATCGCGATCCTGAATCGCGGCGTCCTGCAGGACGTCGGAACCCCGGCCCAGATTTACAACGATCCAGCCACCGCCTTCGTGGCCGCCTTCCTCAACTCCCAGCAGTTGAACCTGTTGGCGGCCACTGTCAGGACGCCCCAGAACCAGTATGTGCTGCTCGACTTCGGCCCGCACCGGCTCACGATGCCCTGGAGCGATCCCAGGGCGTACGCCATCTCGCAGCACACCGGCGGGCACGTCCTGGTCGGCATGCGGCCCGACGGGCTCGCGCCGGTGCCGGAGTCGTACGAGGGGCCGTCGTTCTTCGGGCGGGTGCGGGCGCTGGAGTATCACGGGCACGAGTGGCTGGCGTACCTGGAGTGCGGCATGCCCGCCGTGCCGGTGCCCGAGCCGCCGGACCCCAGGCGGCGGGCCCCGGGCGCCAAGAACGGCTCCGGCGGGCTGTCGGGCCTGATGCGCCGCATGTTCGCCCCCGTGCAGGAGGAGGAGCCCCAGGAGCAGGAGCGCGTCGGCAGCGGCATCCACCGCCGCGCGGACCTCATCGTCCGCCTCGGCAACCGCCCGGTCTGGCGCGCGGGCGACGCCGCCAAGGTCGCGGTGGACCTCTCCCGCATCATGATCTTCCGGCCGGACGGCGCCCGCATCGACCCGCCCCGCCGCTGACGCCGCCAGGTCCGCCGGGTCAGAGGCTCCAGCGAGGGCCGTCCGGGGTGTCCTCGATCTGTACGCCGCCGGCCCGCATGGCCTCGCGCAGCGCGTCGGCGACGTCGTAGCGGCCCTGCTCGCGCAGCGCGGCGCGGAGCGCGAGCAGCGACTCCACCAGGTGACCGAGGCTCGTCGAGCGGCGGCCGGAGTCGGCGGCCAGCTCGCCGAGGCGGGCGATGAGCAGCCGCATCAGCTCGCGCGCCTGGTCGACGCCGCCGGCGTCCTCCTCGGTGTCGGCGGCCCACTTGACGATCTCGGCCTCCAGGTCGAGGACCACCTGCGCGGCCGCCACGAGGTCGGGCTCCGCCTCCGCCGCGCGGAAGCGCTCCTCGCCGGTGCGGATCGTCTCCTCCAGCGTCACCTCGGCGGGCACGGCGGCCCGCTCGGCGGGAGCGGGCGGCAGGGGGGCGCCCCCCACGCCCGAGGCCAGCCGGCGGAGCTCGGCGAGGTCGGTGCGGGTGCCCGCCGGCAGCACCGCCGCCGACCCCGGCAGCCGCACGGTGAGCCCGCCCCGCCCGGCGACGCGCACGCTCCCGCTCTCCAGATCGATGACGAGCGCGGTGTGCTCGTCGAGGCCGAGCACGGCGGTGCCCTCGGGCAGCTCGCGCTCCATCCGCGACAGCCGCCGCTCGCCGAGGTAGCAGTAGCGGGTGTCGTGGGTGCCGCCCTCGGCGTTGTCGAAGTGCGGGATGACGACGGCTCGCAGCCCGAGCGGCTCCAGCAGGTCGATGCCCTCGCGCCAGTGGGGCTCGGCGCCCACCTTGTAGATCTCGTAGACGGGGACGGTGGCCAGGCCCGCCGTGCAGGCCGCCGCCGAGGCGAGCACGGTCACCCCCTGCCGGGCGCGCACCCGTGCCCGCAGGTCGCCGGCCACGCCGGACTCGGCCCAGCGCTCCAGCGCGTAGGTCGGGCTCCCCGGCCCCGAGAACACCCAGTCGGCCCCCGCGATGCCCGTGCCCACCTCGACCTGAAGCCCCACGCTGTGGGCGAAGTAGCGGCGGGCGCGGGCGGAGATGTCCGCGCGATTCTCCTGGAAGGCGTAGGGGGTGTCGAGCAGCACCGCCCGCGCCCCGGGGCGCAGCTCCCGCGTGGCGGCGCGGTGGACCTCGACCATGGTCGGGCTCGTCTCGCCCGACCCCATCAGCACCAGCACACCTGGCATGGTTGTTCGGCCCCTCTCTGTCGCACGCCCCTTCGACTACAGCCGGGCTCGCCGCGCGGTTCAAGAGCGAACGCCACCTGCGTGCCGCCCGTAGTTGCGCATGGATTGCAGTAAGTTGGTGGCGATGACGGCAGGACACGTGGTCTCGGTTGAGACGCTCATGCTACGCGTGGGCACCGACAATCGCTGGTCGTACCGGCACGCCATGACCAGCCCGCGCGCCGGGGAGACCCCCGACGAGGCGGCGCGGCGGCTGTCGGGGGTGCGCGGCGACGATCCCGGCGTCGTGCTGCACTCCACGAGCTGGCGCTACGAGCCGGACGGCCGGGTCGTGCTCACGTACGCGGTGTGCCCGGATCCCGCCCCCTGGCTGCCCGCCGAACGCGTGCCCGCCCTGGAGATCGCCCGGGGCGCCGCGCCCGCGACGCCGTCGCCGGAGCGTCTCGCACTGGTCAACGTGGTCGCGCACGCCATCAGGCACCTGGCCTTCCTCGCCGACGAGGATCCGGTGGTGGCCCGGACGCTGGCCCGCCATCCGCGCCTCGGACGGGCCCTATCCGGCCCGCCCGGCGGGGCCGCCGCCCCGGAGCCCGCCGCGACCGGCGCCTGAGACGGCCCGCGCGACCCGGCGGCCCCACGCCTGACCGGGCCGTTCGACGAAGTGGTAGGCGAGGGCGCTCGCCCCCAGCACCAGCACCAGGGCGAGCGCCGCCATCGCCGCCTGCCACGCCGGCTCGGCGTCCCGCAGATCGCCCGAGAGCTGCGTGAAGTACTTCAGCAGCGGATGGTGGACCAGGTAGAGCGAGTAGCTGACCAGGCCCAGCCAGACGAGCGGCCGGGGCAGCCGCCGCCCGCGCAGCGCCATGCCGCCCGCGAACGTGCCGCCCGCCAGCGCGATCGTCGTCACCCAGACGTCGGCCTCCACCCACCACCAGCCGGTCTCGATCGCCTGCAACGGCGCCAGCACGACCAGCGCCGTCGTCACCGCCACCGGCCACAGCGGGCCCGTGCCCTGCTCCCAGCGGCGGATCGCGGTCCCCGCGAACATGACCGCCACCACCGCCACGCCGAGCCACGGGATGCGGCTGCTCAGCACCAGCGCGGCCAGCGCGGTCACGGCCAGCACGCAGGCCGCCGCGGTACGGGCCCGCCCCCACAGCACGCACGCCAGCCCGGCCACGAACACGACGGCCGTGACGTACGCCGGCCAGCCGCCACGGAGCAGGGGCCCGCCGACCACCAGGCCCACGACGACGGCCCCCACGCCGAACACCATCGCGAGCGTCCCGCTCCCCCGGTGCGCGCCGGCCAGGAACAACGCGGTGACCACGAGGTAGAACACCATCTCGTACGACAGCGTCCACATGGTGTCGACCACCCCGCCCACGCCGACCACGTCGAGCAGCATCGTGGCGTGCGCCGCGACCGCGCTCCCGTCGCGCGGCACCTCGGCGCGCACCGGCACCCACCAGGCGAGCGCCAGCACGAGCGCGGTCACCGCCAGGTAGAGCGGGTAGAGGCGGAAGAACCGGCTGATCCAGAAGGCCCGCACGTCGCCGTGCCGCTCCAGCGACGTGGGGATGATGTAGCCGCTGACCAGGAAGAACACCAGGATGCCGTAGACGCCGAGACTGAACCAGAAGGGCCGCAGGTCCGGCAGGAACCACGGCAGCAGATGCTCGGCCACCACGGCCATCGCGCCGATGCCGCGCAGGGCGTCGAGCCAGGCCAGCCGGGCGCCGGGACCGGACGCGCCAGGGCCCGCAGGGCTGCCGGGGTCGCTGGGCACGAGGGGAGCGGTGGCTGCGGACACCCGCACCAACTTACCCGTACGGCCGCCGGTGATGCCGCCTCCTCTTCTCACTCGCTCCGGTGGCCGGTGAGCGAGGCGTGGTGGTCGGCGCCGTCCGGGCCGTAGGGGTCGGTGTGGACGGTCGCGGCGCGCAGGCGGGGCAGTTCGTGGATGAGGCGGTGCTCGGCCTCGACCGCCACCGCGTGCGCGTCCACGACCGACATGTCATGGGCGACCAGGATCTCCACCTCGGCGTGCAGGGCGTGGCCGATCCAGCGCAGCCGTACCGAGCCGACCTGCCGCACGCCGCGCACCCGGGCGAGGATGCCCTCCGCCGCGTCCACCAGCGCGGGGTCCACGGCGTCCATGAGGCGGTGGTAGATCTCGCGGGCGGCGTCGCGCAGGACGAAGCAGATGGCGACGGTGATCAGCAGGCCGACGACGGGGTCGGCGATCGGGAAGCCGAGCGCGGCGCCGCCCGCGCCGAGCAGCACGGCGAGCGAGGTGAAGCCGTCGGTCCTGGCGTGCAGGCCGTCGGCGACCAGGGCGGCCGAGCCGATCTCCCTGCCGACCCTGATCCGGTAGCGGGCCACCCACTCGTTGCCCGCGAAGCCGGCCACCGCGGCGGCGGCCACCCAGCCGAGGGCGCGGATGTCCTGGGGGTTGAGCAGGCGCTGGACGGCCTCGTACCCGGCGAGGGCGGCGGAGACGGCGATGACCACGACGATGACGATGCCCGCCAGGTCCTCGGCGCGGCCGTAGCCGTAGGTGAAGCGGCGGGTGGCGGCGCGGCGGCCGACCGAGAACGCGATGGCCAGCGGTACGGCGGTGAGGGCGTCGGCGAGGTTGTGCAGGGTGTCGCCGAGCAGCGCCACCGAGCCGGAGGCCACGACGATGACCGCCTGGACGGCGGCGGTGACCATCAGCACGGCGAAGGAGACGGCGAGGGCCCGCATGCCGCGGCTGCTGGTCTCCAGGGCGGTGTCGGTCCGGCCGGCGCTGTCGTGGCTGTGCGGCGTCACGACGTGCGCGATGCTCCTCGCCAGCCTCCTGATCCCGCCGCCGTGACCATGACCGTGACCATGCCCGTGGCCGTGGCCATGGTCATGGTCATTGTCATCGTCGTGGCCGGAGTTCCGCTGGTGAGCCATGGCATCCCTCGCTCGCGCAGGTCGTCCCTGGGCACCAGGATAGGTACCCGGCCCCGGCACGGCCGAGGCTCACCGCCGGGCGGTCACCAGCCGATGCTGCCCTTGCCCGACACCAGCGCGCGGGCGATCACCAGCCGCTGCACGTCGTTGGTGCCCTCGCCGATCGCCATCAGCGGCGCGTCCCGGTAGAGCCGTTCGACCACGAACTCCTGCGAGTAGCCGTAGCCGCCGTGGATGCGCATCGACTCCAGTGACGCCTTCAGCGCCACCTCGGAGGCGAAGTACTTCGCCATCCCGGCCTCCATGTCCACCCGCCGGCCGTCGTCGGCCCGGGACGCGGCCCAGTACGTCAGCAGCCGCGCCGCCTGGATCTCGGTGGCCAGGTCGGCGAGCTTGAGCTGGACGGCCTGGAAGTCGGCGATGGGCTGCCCGAACGCGGTGCGCTGCCGGGCGTAGCTCAGCGCGGCGTCGTAGGCGGCCTGCGCGACGCCGACGGCGCGGGCGGCGATGTTGACCCGGCCGATCTCGAGCCCGCCGAGCACCTGCTGCATGCCGCGCCCCTCGACGCCGCCGAGGAGGGCGGAGACCGGCACCCGTACCTCGTCGAGCACGACCTCGCAGGTCTCGGTGCCCTTGTAACCGAGCTTGGGCAGGTCGCGGCTGACGCTGAAGCCGGGCGACGACGGGTCCACGAGCAGCACCGACATGCCCTTGTGGGCGGGCTCGGTGATGGAGGTCTTGACGAGGACGGGCAGCGGGTCGGCGTGGCGGGCGTTGGTGATCCAGGTCTTGGTGCCGGTCACCACGTAGTGGTCGCCGTCGCGGACCGCGCGGGTCTGGATGCCCTGGAGGTCGGTGCCGGCGCCGGGCTCGGTGAGGGCGATGGCGGTGCGCCGGGCGCCGGTGGCGAGGTCCTTGAGGTAGAGCCGCCGCTGCTCCTCGGTGCCGTGCCGGTTGATCATCCAGCAGGCGAGCGAGTGGGAGCCGATGGTGCCGGCCACGCCCATCCAGCCGCGCGCGATCTCCTCGAAGACCAGCGCGAACGACACCATGTCGGCGCCCATGCCGCCGTACTCCTCGGGCACGGACAGGCCGAACAGGCCCATCTGCTTCATCTTGTCGACGATCTCGGCCGGGTATCTGCCGGAGTGCTCCCACTCGACGGCCACCGGCACGATCTCCTTGTCCACGAACGCGCGCAGCGTCTCGCGGAACGCCTTCTGCTCGTCGGTCAGCTCGAAATCCATGTGCCTCGATCCCCGGTCCGCTTGCTGATCAGGCAGCTCACGTTAATAAGGTGGCACTTACCGGGTCAATGTCCTACGAGACGGTCCGGGCGGCGAGCTTGGCGACGACGTCCACGATGCGGACGGCGCGTTCGATCTCCGCGCGGTGGAAGACCGGCCCTGCGGCGGCGCGCGCCACGACGAGGTGCACGCCGTGGTCGAGCACCGGCAGCAGCATCAGCCGCAGCTCGCGGGCGTCCACGGCGACGGCCCGGGGCGGCGGCGCCGGCAGCTCGAAGCTTTCGGGGGCGGCCAGCGAGGCGTGCCGCACCATGCCGTCCGCCACCGCCAGCGACCACTCCGCCCCGCACAGCCCCGGCAGCGCGTCCACCAGGGTGGCGAGGCCGCGGCCCGGCTCGGCCACGACGTGCGAGAGCAGGTCGTAGTCGAGCGCCGATCCCGGCACCTCCTTGGTGGTCCACACCCCTTCGACGCGCACTCCGGGCACCACCGACAGCCGCTCGCCGGCCTCGGCCGGGGTCACCTGCCCGGGCCAGGAGACGGTGAAGTCGTCCACGGCCCGCCCGGCCTCCCTTTCGAGCACGGTGACCTGCAGGATGTCGGCTCCGAGCGTGCCCAGTGCCTTGGCCACCCGGCCGAGCCCGCCCGGCCGGTCCGGCAGGGACACCCTCAGTCGCAGCAGCATGCCGCCCCCTTTCCCGAGCTCTCACAGTGCCGTGGAAAGGTTTCCAGCATGTTCCACGGAAATGTCGTACATGCTGCGGTTCTATCCCTAGATGCGGGTTTAAGTCCGGATTATCAACCACGGTCTGCCCATGGTGAGCTGGAGTTTTCGCAGATCGCGAACCAAGAAGGCAAGGTCAGGCGAACACGTCCTGCTGGTAACGGCCGTCCGCCTCCAGCCCGGCCAGCCAGCCGGCGCCGTCCGCGCCGGTGCGCTCCCGGTGCAGGTCCAGCAGGGCCTGCCGGACGGCGGGGGCCATCCGGAGGCCGTCGCCGCAGACGTACACGTGCGCACCCCGCTCCAGCAGCTCCCACACCTCCTCGCCGTGCGCGGCGAGCGCGTCCTGGACGTACCGGTACGGATGCCCGGCGACCGCCGAGAACGCGGTGTGCACGCTCACCTCCGGCCGCTCCGCCCAGGCCGCGAGCTCGTCCCGGTACAGCAGGTCGTGCTCGGGGTGCCGGCACCCGGCGAACACCAGGGCCCGGCCGGTGGCGGCCGACAGCGCCCGCTCCTCCAGGAAGCCGCGCAGCGGCGCGAAGCCGGTGCCGGGCCCCACGAGGATCACCGGCGTGGCCGGGTCGGCGGGCAGCCGGAACGCGGGCGCGGGCACCCGTACGTAGCCGTAGAAGACCTCGCCCTCCCGCAGCCCGGCCAGGTAAGCCGAGCAGGTCCCCTGGTAGGTGCCGCTCCCCGACCAGGCGGGCCCCGCGACGAGCCCGACCGTGAGCCGCACCAGCGACGGGTCGGCCAGCGGCGAGGAGGAGACCGAGTAGTAGCGTGGCCTGATCGGCCCGGCCAGCTCCAGGAACACCGGCAGCGGCAGCTCGATCGCGGGGAAGCGGTCGAGCAGCGCCAGCGGCGACAGGCGCTTGGCGAGGACCTCCTCGGCGTAGTTCGCGGTCAGCTCGGCGAGCTGGCGGCTGGTGAACGGGCATGCGGTGTGGGCGGACAGCGCCTCCAGGTCGGCCCGGGTGGCGACCTCCTGCAGCTCGGCGAACTCGCTCAGCAGCAGCCCGGCGGTCACCGGCGTGTCCACGGGCAGGTGCGTGGCGCCGGAGGCGCGCAGCCGCAGGACCTGCTCGCGGGGGACGCGCAGGCAGCGCAGCGCCCATTCGACCAGCTCGGGGTCGTTCTTGGCGAAGACGGCCACATGGTCGCCCGCCTCGTACGTGACGCCCTCGGGCAGCCTCGCCACGATGGAGCGCACGCCGGGGCGGGGCGCCTCGGCCGAGAAGTCCCAGAGCCCGGTGGGGTCGCCGGTCAGCTCCTCGTTGGCGACGACGGTCAGCGGGACGGCCCGCTCGGAGACGACCGACGGCCGGACCTCGGCCTCGCTCAGCACCTCCATCGTGTAGCGGGGGCCGGTCGCGGCGGCGCCGGCGCCGTACTCCTCGGCGAGTGCCGCCCACAGCCGCGCGGTCCAGGCGGACACGTCGCCGTCGAAGTCGCCGTCGGTGTCGGCCTCGCCCCGCTCGACCAGCGGCGCCGCGCCGGCGGCGGTCAGCTTCTCGAAGGCGCGGCGCGGGAACGCCTGGTAGGTCGGCCACTGGGTGTTGCCGCAGCCGAGCACCGCGAGGCGCACCCCGGACAGGTCCGGCAGCGTGTCGAGGGCGTCGAAGCGCTGGGCGTTGTCGGGGGCCTTGCCGTTGTAGGAGGAGGCGACCACGATCAGCAGGCCCTCGCGCGGCGGGTCGAGCTCGTCGAGCGTGGTCAGTGTGGTGGCGAACCCGGCCCGCCCGGCCCGCTCGGCCAGCCGCTCGGCGAGGTCGGCGCTGGTGCCGAGGTTGGAGCCGTAGGCGACGGTGAGCGGCACCCCGGCGACCGCCACGTCCCGCTCCTCCTCGGGCGAGGCGTCGGCGGCGGCGTCGGGGAGCGCCACGACGGCCCGCTCGTGGGCGCGCCGCTCGCGCACCCGCAGGGTGAACCCGTCGGGCTTGAGGGTGAGGGTCTGCTTGATCTTCATCCGGTACGCGTCCGGGTCGGACAGCGCGAAGCGCCGCAGGATCATCGCCAGCGCCAGCCGGGCCTCGGTGAGCGCGAACTGACGGCCGATGCAGGCCCGCTCGCCGTTGCCGAACGGCTTGTAAGCGGCCGGGTGGTGGTTCCTGCGCTGCTCGGGCAGCCAGCGGTCGATGTCGAACTCGTCCGGCCGCTCCCACGCCCCGGGGTGGCGGTGCAGGACCGGCAGCAGCACGCCCACGCCCTGGTCCTTGGGGATCGGGTAGCCGCCGATCTCGGTGTCCTCGATCGCGCTCACGCCGAAGGCGGGGATCGGCGACCAGAGCCGCAGCGTCTCCTCCAGGATGCGGGGGATGACGTCGAGCTTCATGATCGTCTCGTAGGTGGGCGGCTCGTCGCCGGGCAGCAGCCGGTCCACCTCGTCGTACGCGCGGGCCAGCGCGTGGGGCTCGCGCAGCAGGTTGTACAGCGCGAAGGAGAGCAGGCCGCTGGTGGTCTCGTGGCCGGCGATGAGGAAGGTGAGCACCTGGTTGCGGATGTTCTCGTCGGACAGCCGGGCGCCGGTCCGCGGGTCGGCGGCCTCCAGCATGAGCCCGAGCAGGTCGCCGGACGCGCCGCCACCTCCGGCCCTGCGGGCCTTGATGACGTCGTCGACCAGGGCCCGCATGGTGGCGATGTCGCGCCGGTATGCCTCCTCGTGCCGGCGCTTGAGCCGGGTGACGAACGGGAGCTGCTGGTTGCGCAGCATGGCCTCGGTGAGCGCGCCGCCCATGGCCTGGAGGAACGGGTGCAGCTCGGGCGAGTTGAAGGAGTCGAAGCGGTGGCCGAACCCGGTGAGCGAGATCGTGTCGAGCGTGAGCCTGGTCATGTCGTCGGCGACGGGCAGGTCCTGGCCCTGCCGGGCCGCCCACGAGGCGACGAGCTGGTCCGCGACCTCCAGGAACTGCGGAAAGTACGCCTTCATCGAGCGCTGGCTGAAGGCGGGCAGCAGGATGCGGTGCGCCTGCCCCCAGACCGGCTCGTGCTGCTCGGCGGTGAACAGGCCGTCGCCGCCGAACTCGCGCACGATCGACAGCGGCGGCCTGATGCGCTTGACGAAGCGGCTCTCGTCGCACACCTCGGCCACCAGGTCGGGGTCGAAGACCATCACGATCGTCCGGCCGGCGACCTCCAGACGGAAGACGCCCTCGTCCTGGTAGCGGGCCGCCACCTCGACGAAGTGCTCGGTCGGCGCGTGCGCGGGGATCTGCAGCGTGTTGCCGAGGAGGGGCAGCCCTTGCGGGGCGGGGATCGTCCGTGCCATCACGTGCTCCAGAAGGTAGCCATACACCGTATGGCACACGCTACCATACGGTGTATGGCTGTGAGCGCGCGCAGAGGCACCCCGCTGAGCATCGACGAGATCAGCGCCGCGGCGCTGCGACTGGTGGACGCGGGCGGCGTCGAGGCGTTGTCCATGCGCAAGCTGGCCGCCGAGCTCGCCGTCAACCCGATGTCGCTCTACCACCACGTGGAGAGCAAGGACGCGCTGCTGGAGCTCGTCTGCGCCACGGCGGCGCGCCGGATGAGCCTGCCGACCGACGACGACCGGTCGTGGCAGGAGCAGCTGCGCGCCCTGGCGTTCGCCTACCACCGGCACGCGCGGGAGCACCCCGCCCTGTGGATCTACGTGCACGCCCATCCGCAGATGGTCGCCAACCGGCAGATGTCACTGTGGCAGCTGCTGGAGCGCATCCTGCGGCTGGCGGGAGTGCCCGAGGACGAGCTGCGGCGCACGAGCGACGTGTTGTACGCGTTCGTGTCGGGGATCATCCTGTCCGAGCTGCAGGGTCACCTGCCCGACGACCCAGAGGAGACCGGGCGCAGCCTGAACACCGCGATCGAGCTCATCGTCAGAGGGCTGGAAGGCGGCGCGGCGGGCTGATCAGCCGGCCGCCTCCCACACGGAGTCGAAGGCGGCCCCGGGGATCTCGGTGAGATCCCAGATCTCCAGCGGCTGGTCGGTGAGGAAGCCCTGCTCGTCCTGCAGGTGCTCCCACCAGTAGCGGCGGGCGGCGCGGTCGGGGCCGACCTCGACCTGCCGGATCGCCCACTGCTCGCCGTCGCCGCCCTCGACGCTCTCGAACAGCCACACCCGGCCGGCCTCGTCGGCGGTGTGCCAGTAGCGGCGCGGGCCCTCGGCCTCGGCGAGCTGCCGGACCAGCGGCCGGCGAAGATCAGGAGCTACCACTCGCCCATGCTAGCGGCCGTTCTGGTAGGCGCCCGCGTCCGGCGAGCCGTCCAGCTCGCGGCCCAGGAGGTCCTTGGGGCGGCCCGCGATGCCGCCGAACCAGGTGGTGGTGAGCGGCAGGGCGCGGCCGATGGCCGGGGAGCCGGGCTGCAGCCGCAGGTCGGTGCGGGAGACGAACTTGGGGTCGGCGACGACGGACTTCGGCCCGAGCTTGAACTTGGTGCGTCCCCGGTAGACGCTGCCGTCCTCGTCGGCGCCCTTGCCGTCCTCCCAGCCCGCCTGGCCGCCGACGGCGATGACGTTGTTGCGGAGCTTGAGAATCCCCGGCGAGCAGCCGTCGTGGCAGGACCAGCCGAGGGTGTCCTTGCCGGGCAGGTAGACCGAGTTGTGCACCGCGATGGTGCCCTTGACCGGGCCGACGACGTGGTGGGGGCCGCGGGTGACGAGGAAGGAGGCCCGGTTGTGGGAGGAGGTCACGACGTTGAAGGCGAAGACGTTGCCGGTGGCGGTCCTGCCCTTGCGCGCGCCGAGCTCGGTGAAGGTCTCGTTGTCGCGGGAGATGTTGTGGGTGATGAGGTTGCGGTCGCCGTTGTAGATCTCGACGGCGGCGCCGTCAGTGCCGTAGTCGGCGCTCTTGGCGTAGCTGCCGGAGATGGTGTTGCCGGTGATGACGTTGTCGTCGCCGTTGAGCAGCACGCCGAAGGCGCCGGAGTCGTTGTCGCCGCCCGCGTCGTTGACGCTCATGCGGTTGTTGCCGCTGATCACGCTGTCGCGGACGGTGTTGCGCGAGCCGGTGATCTGCACGCCCGCGACGTTGTGCTCGGCCCGTACGCCGGAGAGCTGGTTGCCGCGGCCGGCGAGGCGGAAGCCGGCCCAGCGGCAGTGGGAGGCGCGCAGGTTGCTGACCCGCCAGTTGTCGCCGCTGATGATCACGCAGTCGTCCTCGGAGCCGGTGATCCTGGCGACCTTGCCCTTGCCGTAGGACTTGACGGAGATCGGCCGGGCCGCGGTGCCGTCGGCGGTCAGCCGGAGCGGGCCGTTGAAGGAGCTGCCGCGCTTGATCAGGACCGTGTCGCCGGGCTTGAGGTCGGCGACGTTGACCGCGTGGAGCGTCCTCCACGCGGTGCGCGCGCTGGTGCCCTCGGCCGAGTCGTCACCCGCTTTGGAGTCGACGTAGTAGGTGGTGCCCGCTTGGGCCGAGGCCGCCGTCGCGGGAAGGGCGGCAGGCAGGAGCGAGGCCATGACGGCTACGGACAGCAACCTCATTGGAGCACACCACTATCTAATTGAAACGGCAAGTAACAAACGCCACCGTAGCGTGTTCAGTGTGTGACACGCCACACGCTGAGTGACGGCGCGTCGCCGGGGATCTCGTCGCCGTCGGCCGCGTCGTGCACGCCCTCCATCCGTACGCCTACCGGCAGCGGCTCGCCGGGAGCCCGGCGCGCGGCCACCACCAGCGTCTCCTCCTCCGTCTCGCGGGCGAAGACCAGGCAGTCGGCGTCGGCGTGCAGCCAGCGCAGCCCGCCGTGGCGCAGCGCGGGCTCGGCGCGGCGCAGGCCGAGCAGCGCCCGGTATCCGGCGAGGGTGGAGAGGTCCTGGTCGGCGGGCCGGTTCCAGGGCATCGGGGTGCGCGAGTGCTCGCCGTTGACACCCGTCAGGCCGAACTCGCTGCCGGCGAAGACCATGGGCGTGCCGGGCAGCGTGGCCTGCAGGCCGAGGGCGAGCAGGTGGCGCTCGCGCGAGCCGGTGACGGTGCGGATGCGCGGCGAGTCGTGGGAGTCGAGCAGCTGCCAGGAGTGCACGAGCGAGCGCCACGACATGTGGGCGGCGAAGGTCGTGAAGGTGGCGAGCGTGGCGTGCCCGTCGCGCTCCGGCACGCCGCCCGGCACGCCGAGGAAGTGGTCGAGGTCCAGGTCGGGGCCGCGCAGCCAGGCCCAGACCGGGCGGGTGAAGCCGCCGTAGTTCATGGTGCCGTGCCAGCCGCCGCGGTCGAGGTCACCGCTCGCGTCGTGGTTGTGCTCGGCGATGAGGGCCGCGTCGGGGCCGAGCGCGGCCCGCAGGTACGCGGCGGCGTCGTGCGCGTGGTCGTCGGCGCCGCGCCGCCCGGTCATGTTGGCGACGTCCACGCGCCAGCCGTCGAGCGGGCCGAGCCAGCGGGTCAGGACCGCGGCCATCCCCTCGCGTACGCGCGGGCTGTTCCAGTTGAGCTTGGGCAGCGTCTTGACGCCCCACCAGGACTCGTAGTCGCCGGTGTCGGGGTCGAAGTAGAACATCTCGCGCTCGGGCGCGTCCACGTCGGAGACGGCGGCGGTGAACCACTCGTGGGTGTCGCCGCAGTGGTTGGTGGTGACGTCGCCGAGCAGGCGCATGCCGCGGGCGTGCAGCGCGTCCGCCAGGCGGTGCAGCGCCGCGTCGCCGCCGAGCAGCGGGTCGACCCGGTCGAAGGTGGCGGCGTCGTAGCGGTGGTTGGAGCGGGCCGGGAAGATCGGCGTCAGGTAGACGGTGTCGGCGCCGAGGCTCTCGACGTGGTCGAGCCGGCGTACGACGCCGTCGAGGTCACCGCCGTAGAACTGCTCGGCGGTGCCGGGTCCCGAGGGGATGACGGGGTCGGCGTCCCAGTCGCGTGGCAGCGCCCAATCGGGCAGGTCACGCGTCGGGCGGGAGCGCTCGAAGCGGTCGGGGAAGATCTGGTAGACGATCGAGTCCCGCATCCAGCGCGGCGGCGGCTCGTGGCAGACCAGCCGGAAGTCGGTGGCGTCGGTGACGTCGTGCCGGACGAGGCCGGCGGCGGTCAGCCACGCCTGGCCCCGCCCGGTGGCCAGCAGGAACCGGTAGGGCGTGACCGGGTTGACGGCGGTGATCTCGGCCCGCCACCAGACGTCACCGCGGCCGAGGCCGGGGACCCGCCTGGCGGCGGGCGCGGCCTCGGCGTAGCGGGGCTCGCCGTCGTGGACGGCCCGTACGCGCACGCCGGTGACGCCCGCGGCCCGCGGCGCGCGCAGCCAGAGCGTCACCCGCGCGCCGAGCGCGGGCTCCTGGTCGGGGACGTACAGGGCCGAGCCGTCGTGATGCGGCTCCTCGACGTAGCGCAATGCATCTATCCCTTGACTGCGCCGGCGGTCAGGCCGGAGACGATGTACTTCTGCAACCAGAGGAACACACCGACGGTCGGAATGGCGGTGAGCAGCGTGCCCGCGGCGAACATGCCGAAGTTCGCGTTGCGGTGGTCGCCGGCGATCATGCCGTACATGCCGACCGCGAGGGTCTTGCTGCCGGGGTCGCGCAGGAACACGTTGGCCATGAGGAACTCGCTCATCGTGCCGATGAAGGCCAGCAGCGCGGTGACCGCGAGGATCGGGGTGACCAGCGGCATGATGACGCGCCAGAAGATCTGCGCGTGCGTGGCGCCGTCCACGGTGGCGGCCTCGTCGAGCTCCTTCGGCACGGTGTCGAGGAAGCCCTTCATCAGCCAGGTGTTCACGCCGAGCGCGCCGCCCAGGTAGAGCAGCAGCAGGCCCCACGCGGTGTTGAAGCCGAACGCCGGGTAGAGCTCGGTGACCTCGGTGAAGATCATGAAGATCGTCACGATGGCCAGGAACTGCGGGAACATCTGGATGAGCAGCAGCGCCAGCAGCCCGACGCGGCGGCCCGCGAAGCGCATGCGGCTGAAGGCGTAGGCGGCGAACATCGACAGCAGCAGGCTCGCGAACGACGAGGCCAGCGCGATGAACACCGAGTTGAAGAACCAGCGCCCGAACGGATAGGTGTCCGAGGTGAGCAGGTTCACGAAGTTGCCCAGGCCGGCGCCGGACGGCAGCAGGTCGGTCGAGGCCAGCGTGCCCAGCGGGTTGATGGCCGCCGACACCACGAACAGGATGGGGAACAGCGCGAACGCGCAGACGACGAGCACGAACACGTGCCTGAGTGCGAGCCTCACGCGTAGACCTCCTCCTGCTTGCGGGTGCGCCGGAAGGCCACCGCGGAGACGAGCGCCACGATCGCGAAGATGAACACCGAGATGGCCGCGGCGAACCCGAACTGCGCCCCGCCCGCGCCGAACGCCAGCCGGAAGGTGTAGGTGATGAGCAGGTCGGTGGCGCCGACCTGCGGGCTCGCCGCCGGGAACGGCCCGCCCTCGGTGGTGAGCGCGATGGCGTTGAAGTTGTTGAAGTTGAACGCGAACGACGAGATCAGCAGCGGCGTCAGCGCGACCAGCAGCAGCGGCAGCGTCACCCGCCGGAAGGCCCGCCACGGGGTCGCCCCGTCGATGGCCGCCGCCTCGGTCAGCTCGCGCGGGATGGCCTGCAGCGCGCCGGTGGTGACGAGGAACATGTACGGGAAGCCGAGCCACAGGTTGACCAGGATCACCGCGAGCCGCGCGGTGCCGGGCTCGCCCAGCCAGTCCACGTGCACGCCGAGAAGCTGGTTGACCAGGCCGAAGTCGCGGTTGAACATGTCCCGCCAGACCAGCAGCATGGCGAAGGCCGGCATCGCGTACGGCAGGATCAGCGCGATCCGGTAGAACCGGGTGCCGCGCATGCGCGGGTGGTGCAGCGCCAGCGCGACCGCCATGCCGATGCCGAACGTGCCGAGCGCCGAGACCAGCGCGAAGACCAGGTTCCAGCCGAGCACGCCCAGGAAGTAGCCGGAGATCGTGGGGTCGGTCAGGGCGCGGGCGAAGTTGGCGAAGCCGACGTTCACCTGCCAGCCCTGCGCCAGGTGGTCGCCCTTGGCGTTGACGAAGTAGCCCTGCTCCTCGTCGGCCGTCCAGGGGCCGCCTTCGCCGCGCACACAGTCGCAGGCCGCGTCGTACGCGAGCGCGGCCCGGCCCTCGACGGCCCGGCTGAGGCCGTTGGCCTTGATCAGGCCGCCGGAGGTGGGCACGGCGAGGGCGGAGACCTCGGCGGCGCGGGCGGCGGCCTCGGGGGCCTTGAGCACGGTCAGGCCGGGCGCGGCGACGACCTTGCCGGTGATGCCGAGCTCGGCCCCGGTCAGCGGGGTCAGCCCGTCGGGGGTCCCGAGTGAGACCTGCTTGGTCTTCGGGTCGACCAGCAGGAACACCAGCTCCTCGCCGCGCAGGGCGGGGGTCAGGGCGTACTCGGGAGAGCCGGGGGCCTGGCGCACCGAGCCGGTCTCGATCGCGGTGACCGCCTCGGCCTTGCTGCCCCGGTGCCCGTCGCCGAAGTTGGTGAACGCGGTGGTCGCCGTGTAGACGACGGGGAACACCTGGAAGGCGACGAGGAAGACGGTGCCGGGGACGAGGTACTTCGCCGGGACGAAGCGCCGGGTCAGGTAGAGGAAGGCGATGCCCGCCGCTGCGGCGCACAGCACCCCGAGCGCGACCCACGACCCGGTGGCGACCAGCGGCGGCACGGCGTACAGCAGGATCGCGGCGGTCACGGCGAGCACCGCGATCCGGCTCACCACGAACGCCGTGGTGATCTCCCTGCGGGGCCTGGCGGGCGGCGTCCCCGCCGCCCGCCCGGTCTCGCGCACGTCGAGTGCCACGGCGTCAGTTGTTCTTGAGCGCGCCGTCGACGGCCTTCTGCGCGGCCGCGGCGGCCGCGGCCGCGTCGCCGCCCTTGACCGCCGCGTTCTCGGCGATGCCGAACGGCTCCCAGATGGCGGCCATCTCGGGGATGGCGGGCATCGGCATGCCGTCCTTGCCGGCGTCCATGAACTTCACGGCGTCCGGGTCCTCGGCCTGGACCTGCTGGAGCGCGGCCGACAGCGCCGGGGGCCGCGGGTCGGCCTTGTAGAGCGCCATGGCGACGTCCACGTTGGTCACGTAGTTGGCGACGAACTCCTGGGCCAGGGCCTTGCTCTTGCCCTTGGAGGCGACGAAGAAGGTCTGGACGCCGACGAACGGGGTGGCGGGCTTGCCGCCCTCGAACGCCGGGACGGGGCTGATGTCGTAGGCGACGCCGGCCTTCTTGACGTCGGCGATCGCCCACGGGCCGGAGACGAGGTAGGCGCACTTGCCGGCGGCGAAGTTGACGATGTAGTTCTCGTTGGTGATCGACGTGCGCAGCGCGCCGTCGCCCTTCTCGCCGAGGTCCTTGAGCTTCTCGAACGCCTTGACCGAGTCGTCCGCGCCGAGCAGCACCGTCTTGGGGTCGGGGTCGCCGCTGGAGGTGGCGCCGAACAGCGCGCCGCCGGCCGAGGCGAAGATCGGGTAGACGTGGAAGGCGTCGCCCTTCTGGCCGACGGGCAGGCAGAGCACCTCCTTGACCTTGCCGTCCGCCTTGAGCTTCTTGCCCTTGGCGATCAGGTCCTCGATGCTGGCGGGGGCGTCGGGGGCGAGCTTGGTGTTGCGGATGAGGGCGATGTTCTCCACGGCGTAGGGGGCGCCGTAGACCTGGCCGTTGAAGGTGACGGCCTGCAGGGCCTTGGCGGAGAAGGCGGCCTTCTGCTCCTCGGTCAGCGTGACCGGGTCGATGGCGCCGTTCTGCACGAGGTTGCCGATCCAGTCGTGCGCGCCGATCATGATGTCGGGGCCGCTGCCCTGCTGGGAGGCGGTGAGGAAGGTCATCTGGTTGTCCTTGGAGATCTCCTTCACCTCCACCGTCACGCCGTTCTCCTTGCCGAACGCCTCGGCGAAGGGCTGCAACGGCTGGACCCGGCTGGGGTCGGCCCAGATGACGAGCGTGCCGCCGCTCGCGGCCGCCGTGGCAGGGGCGGACGCGCCGGACGAGGCGGTGGGGGTGGCCGGCTCTGCGCCGCCGCAGCCCGTGGCGGCGAGGGCGAGGGTAGCGAGGGCGGCCACACCCAGAGCACGCTTGCGCATGAGACCTCCTGAGGTCACGCAGAAACAGCGGCGCGCTGCCGGCGCGCCGCCGCGAGAAAGCCTGAACGTTTCCAGGAAGTTAGCGGCTCTTTGCAAGAATTGGAAGGTCTTGCGAAAGAGCGTTACCAAACCCGCACGACGCTTCTGAAACTTGCGGAAAGTTACGCTTGACCCAGAACCGGCGAACAGGACATCCTTCACCAGAACATCACAGGACCACTCGGTCCCCCGGGGGAAGGACGACCATGCTGCTCGGCAACGACGACTGGTGGCGGGACGCCGTCGTTTACCAGGTGTACCCACGGAGCTTCGCCGACGCGAACGGCGACGGCACCGGCGACCTCCAGGGCGTGCGCGGCCGCCTGGACTACCTCGCCCGCCTCGGCGTGGACGCGATCTGGCTCAGCCCGTTCTACACCTCGCCGCTCGCCGACGGCGGATACGACGTGGCCGACTACCGCGACGTGGACCCGCGCTTCGGCACCCTCGCCGACTTCGACGCGCTCGTCGCCGAGGCCCACGGCAAGGACATCAGGGTCATCGTGGACCTGGTGCCGAACCACTCCTCCGACCAGCACCCCTGGTTCCAGGCCGGCCTGCGCGACCGCTACATCTTCCGCGACGAGCCCAACGACTGGGAGTCGATCTTCGGCGGCCCGGCGTGGACGCGGGTCGAGGACGGCCAGTGGTACCTGCACCTGTTCGCGCCCGAACAGCCCGACCTCAACTGGGACCACCCCGAGGTGCGCGCCGAGTTCCGCGACATCCTGCGCTTCTGGCTGGAGCGCGGCGTGGACGGCTTCCGCGTGGACGTCGCGCACGGCATGGTCAAGGCCGCCGGCCTGCCGGACGTCGGGGCGAAGGACGGCCCGCAGGCCGAGATGCTCGGCGACGAGCAGGTGCCCTACTTCGACCAGGACGGCGTGCACGACATCTACCGCGAGTGGCGGCCGATCCTCGACTCCTACCCGGGCGGCCGGATGGCGGTGGCCGAGGCGTGGGTCTCCTCCCCCGAGCGCCTGGCCCGCTACATCGGCCCGGACGAGCTGCACCAGGCGTTCAACTTCGAGTTCATGATGGCCGACTTCCACGCCAAGTCGTTCCGTACGGTCATCGAGAAGTCGCTGGCCGAGGCCGAGCTGGTCGGCGCGCCCACCACCTGGGTGCTGTCCAACCACGACAAGCCGCGCCACGTCACCCGCCACGGAAGCCTGGCCCGCGCCCGCGCGGCCACCCTGCTCATGCTGGCCCTGCCCGGCTCGGCCTACCTCTACAACGGCGAGGAGCTGGGCCTGCCCGAGGTCCTCGACCTGCCGGACGAGCTGCGCCAGGACCCGGCGTTCCTGCGCCGGGGCGAGAGCCGCGACGGCTGCCGGGTGCCGATCCCGTGGACCTCCGGGCCCGGCTGCGGCTGGCGCGACCCGTGGCTGCCGATCCCGCCGGAGTGGACGGCGCTGTCGGCCGAGGTCCAGGAGGACGACCCCGGCTCGACGCTCAACCTCTACCGGGCCGCGCTGCGCCTGCGCAGGCGGCATCCGGCGCTCGGCGGCGGCACGCTGTCCTGGCTGGACTCCCCCGAGGACGTCCTGGCCGTCGAACGGCACCCCGGCCTGGTCGTGGTGCTCAACACCGGCGAGGGTCCGGTGCCGCCGGGTGTCGCGGGCGAGGTGCTGCTGTCCAGCGGCCCGCTGGCGGCCGACGGGTCGATCCCGCCCGACACCGCCGTCTGGATCCAGCGGTCCGGCTCCGTCGCTGGTGATTGATAGCGGATGCTTTGGGGGATCTTTTCCCTCTCGCGGCATCTGTGAGCAGTAACGCTCGGTAATGTCGTGGGATGTCGGCGGTGTTCCGGTCGATCTGGGGCAGATCCCTGCGGGGACGGGTGACCCTGATCGCCACGATCGTGGCGGCCCTCGTGCTCCTGCCCATGGGCGTCGCGGGCGTCCTCGTCGCCCGCACGCTGGTCGAGTCGTCCGTCTTCGCCGACACCCGCGACACCGCCCAGCGGGTGGCGTACGAGATGCGCTCCGGCGGCCTGCCCCAGGGCTCCGCAATCCCGCTGCCCAACCCGTCGGTCGACCTCATCCAGGTCATCAGCGCCGACGGACGGACGCTCGCCACCAGCGACGCCGCTCGTACGCTGCCGCCGCTCACCGACCTGCGCCCCACGCAGCAGGACCCGGAGATCGACGTGTTCAACTGCCTGCCGACCGAGTGCGTGCACCTGTCGGCGATCCGGGTGAACGTCTCCCCCGAGTCGCCGGTCGTCCTCGCCGGGCGCAGCACCCCGGACGTGCTGGCCACGCGCACCCTGGAGTTCATCGTCTTCGCCGAGGTCGCGGTGCTGGTCGCGCTGGCCGGGTGGGCGACCTGGCTCATCACCGGGCGGGCGCTGCGTCCGGTGGCCATCATGCGCGCGCAGCTCGACGCGGTGCACAGCGGCGACCTCAGCAGCCGCGTCACCGAGCCGCCGGGTGAGGACGAGGTGGCCCAGCTCGCCCGCTCGATCAACGGCACGCTGACCCGTCTGGAACGTTCCGCCGAGCAGCAGCGCCAGTTCGCCTCCGACGCCTCCCACGAGCTGCGCACCCCGATCGCCGGGCTGCGCGCCCAGCTGGAGAGCGCCCAGCTCTACCCGGACGACACCGACCTGCGCTCGCTGGTGAGCAGCTCCCTGCGCGACACCGACCGGCTGGAGGCCATCATCACCGACCTGCTCCTGCTGGCCAGGATCGGCTCCCAGGTGGACGCGGCCAAGGAGCGGGTGGACCTGGCCACCCTGGTCCGTCAGGAGCTGGGCCGGCGCAGCGACAAACTGCCGGTCCACGCCGACCTGGCCGCCGGCGTCGAGGTGGACGGCGTGCGGCTGCAGCTCGCCCGCGTGCTGACGAACCTGCTGGACAACGCCCAGCGGCACGCCGAGACCCACGTCCAGGTGCGGGTGACGCGCAAGAACGGCACGGCGGTGCTGTCGGTGGAGAACGACGGCCAGGAGATCCCCGAGGCCGAGCGGGAGCGCATCTTCGAGCGATTCACCCGCCTGGACGCCTCCCGCAGCCGCGACGCCGGCGGCACCGGCCTCGGCCTCGCCATCGCCCGCGACGTGGCGCTCGCGCACGGCGGCCAGATCTCCGCGGAGGACTTCCCGGGTGGTGCCCGGTTCGTCCTGAAACTTCCGGCGGCTACGTGATTTCCGCCGTTCCGATAGTGGATCATTGGTTCATGACGGAGCAGGCGCCGCAGGGCGTAGACCCCCACATCCCCAACGCGGCCCGCATGTACGACTACTTCCTGGGCGGCAAGGACAACTTCAAGGCCGACCGCGACCTCGGTGACATGGTGCTCGGCGTCATGCCCGAAGTCCGCGAGGGCACCAGGGAGAACCGCGCGTTCATCGGCCGCATGGTCCGCTACCTGTGCGAGCAGGGCATCACGCAGTTCCTCGACCTGGGCTCGGGCCTGCCGACGCAGGAGAACGTGCACGAGGTCGCCCACCGGATCGTCCCCGAGGCCCGCGTGGTCTACGTCGACAACGACCCCGTGGTGGCCACGCACGGCCGGGCGCTGCTGGCCGACCCCAACCGGGTGGCCATGGTGCTGGGCGACGCGCGCCGGCCGGAGGAGATCCTGTCCGACCCCGAGGTGCGCGGCCTGCTCGACTTCTCCCGGCCCGTGGCCGTGCTCATGATGTTCATCCTGCACTTCGTGCCGGACGAGGAGGACCCGCAGGGCTTCGTGGCCGCCTACCGGGAGGCGCTGGCGCCGGGCAGCTACCTCGCCATCTCCCACATGGGCAACGACGTGGCGACCGAGCGGGCGGACCGCATCGCCGGGTTCTACCGGCAGTCGGGGATGCCGTTCACGCCGCGTCCCGGCAAGGACATCGAGGCCTTCTTCGGCGACTTCGAGCTGATCCCGCCGGGTCTCGCCAACGGGCTCGGCCCGGCCGTGTGGCCGTTCGCCGACCCCGCCCATCCGACGATCGTGGACGAGGAGACGGCCCGCATGGGCTACGCGGGCATCGCCCGCAAGCTGCGCTGAGAGCGCCCTCCTCCATGAGCGCCCGACCGGCTCGCGGCTGACCGGCCGGGAGCCGGTCCGAGGCGAAGGACTGGGCACTCAGGCCCGCGGGCCGAACCCGACGGCCGGCAGGATGGCCTGGTCGACGATGGCCTCAAGCGTCTCGTCCGTGGGCGGGGCGCCCTTGTCGATCAGGTGCTTGGTCACCAGCGCCTCGCCGATGTCGGCCACGACCGGTGTGATCAGCTCGGTGCTGAAGTGGCGCCGGTCGGCGGTCAGTGGTCGCTGACCTGCTACCTGCTGCAGTCGGTGATCTTCGTGGCGGTGTTCGCGCCGTACTTCGGGGTCTCAGCACCCGGGTCGGCGACGCCGCCGCGTCCGGCGTCGCGGTGCTGACCTGGCTCGCCACGGTGGTCCTCGCCGCCCTCCTGTCGGCGGGCGGCCGGAGGGGTCCGGCGGAGGCGCTGCTCCGGCGGCTCACTTATGGCCGCCGCTGACGCGCTGTTCCCAGGGCCTCCTCCTTCTCGTAGGTTTTCGTCATGCCATTCGCGACGTTTCGACGTTCCTGGGCCGCATACGCCGGCGCGGCGGTCGTCCTGGTGGCGGCAGGGGCCGTGTTCGCCGTGCACGCGCAGACGAACGAGACCGTCCCTGCGGCCGCCGGCAGTTCCGAGCACGACGGCCGCACGGCCGGGGACATCACCCCTTCGCCGGCCAAGCCGTCAGGAGATCCCTGCGAAGCCGCCGAGGGCGAACACGAAGCGTGCGCGAACGGGAAGCCGCGGCGACACGAGCGGAAGGACTTCATGGCGGACTGCGTCGCCGCCGACGCCGTCGGGCTCTGGCCGAACACGTGCGCCAAGGCGGCGGAGCCGGTGGCGGAGAAGTTCTCGGCCTGCCGATCCGCGCGGAAGTCGCTGCTACGGTGCGAGAACGCCGCCGTGTACGAAGCGTGCGTCTATCGCGGTGGCGGAGCGCTCTGCGGGGACGCCGAGCCGGTCTATCAGGCGTGCCGCACGCGTGGTGCCACGGACATCGCGCGGAGGTTCTGCATCGAGGGCACCATCGAATACCAGAACTGCCGGCATGCCTTCGGGGTCACGGTGAGCGGCGACGTCTGCGTGCCGGCCACGGCCGCCTACGAGACCTGCCGGGCGCGTTCGTCGATCCGTGCCTGCCAGGGCGTGCGGGACGAATACGCGCGCACGCATTACCGCTGACCGCGCCCGGGGCAACGCGCCGGCGGGCCCGGGCCACGTGGCCCGGGCCCGCCAAGTGGGCCGCCGGTCAGGCGGGGGCCATCTCCCGCTCCCCGGGTTCGGGGCGGTCCCGGGTGGTCCCGCCCTCGTTCTCGTCCTCGTCGATGAGGGTGGACTCGTCGAACGGGGCCCGCCCGGACAGCACCTCGTCGGCGCGCTCCCGGTCGAAGTCGCCGGTCCAGGTGCCGACGAGGACCGTCGCCACGGCGTTGCCCGCGAAGTTGGTCAGCGCCCGTGCCTCGGACATGAAGCGGTCGATGCCGACGATGAGGCCGACGCCGTCCACCAGCTCGGGCCGGTGCGCCTGCAGGCCGCCGGCCAGGGTGGCGAGCCCCGCGCCCGTCACGCCCGCTGCGCCCTTGGAGGCGATCATCATGAACAGCAGCAGCGCCACCTGCTCACCGAGCTCCAGCGGCGAGCCGGTCGCGGTGGCGATGAACAGCGTGGCCATGGTGAGGTAGATGGCGGTGCCGTCGAGGTTGAAGGAGTAGCCGGTCGGCACGGTGATGCCCGCGACGGTCCGGCTGACGCCGAGGTGCTCCATCTTGGCGATGAGCCGCGGCAGCGCGGTCTCCGAGGAGGACGTCGAGAGGATCAGCAGGAACTCGCGGCCGAGGTAGCGCAGCAGCGACCACAGGTTGATCCGGGCGACCAGCCACAGCAACGGGCCGAGCACCACGCCGACGAAGAGCACGCAGGTGGTGTAGAAGGCGATCATGATGATCGCGAGGCTCTTGAGCGCCTCGATGCCGGTGGCGCCCACGACGGCCGCGATCGCGCCGAACGCGCCCACGGGCGCGACCCACATGACCATGGCGAGGATGCGGAAGACGAGCCGCTGCAGGTGCTCCACGCCGCGTAGGATCGGCTTGCCCCGCTCCCGCATGGCCTGGAGCGCGAAGCCGGTCAGCAGCGCCACCAGCAGCGCCTGCAGCACCGACCCCGAGGTCAGTGACGACAGCAGCGTGTCGGGGATGATGCCGAGCAAGAAGTCGACGGTGCCGCTCTCGGCGCCCTTGGCCGCCTCCGCCTCGGCCGCCTGCCGGGCGGTGTCGGTGAGCCGCAGCCCCTCGCCCGGGTGGATGACGTTGCCCACGACCAGGCCGATGAGCAGGGCCACCGTGGACATCACCAGGAAGTAGCCGAGCGCGAGGCCGCCGACCTTTCCGACCTTGGCGGCCTGGCTCACCGAGCCGACGCCGAGCACGATCGTGCAGAAGATGATCGGCCCGATCAGCATCTTGATGAGGGCGACGAACCCGGTGCCGAGGGGTTTCAGCGCCTGACCGGCCTCCGGCCAGACGAAGCCGACCAGGATCCCGAGCAGGACCGCCCCGATGACGGCCAGGTAGAGATAGCGTGTGCGATCGCGCATGGGGGGTTGTCTCCAGCCACTGCGGACGGACGTTCCAGTGGTGCGACTATGCGCGGCCTACGTGACCCAGGTCACCATTAAGTAAGTTACGTTCACGACTAAAAGCCGGAAAAAGGTGTTTTCACCATGCGTCGCTGGAGCCTCGCCGGCCAGATGCTGGTCCTGCAACTGCTCGTCGTCGCGGTCACCGCGACGGGCTGCGCCGTGCTCGCCCTGGTGCAGGCGCACCGGCTGCTCACCGACGACGCCGGGCACCGGGCCACGGCCGTGGCGGTCAGCGTGGCCGCCGCCCCCGAGGTCGCCGACGCCCTGGACGACCCCGATCCGAGCGCGCGGCTGCAGCCGTTCGCCGAGCGGGTGCGGCTGAGCACGGGCGTCGACTTCATCACCATCATGCGGCCGGACGGCACCCGCCTCAGCCATCCCCACCGCTCCGAGATCGGCAGGCGCTTCCTCGGCAACACCGGCCCGGCGCTGCGCGGTGAGACGTTCACCGAGACCTACACCGGCACGCTCGGCCCCTCCGAGCGGGCCGTCACCCCCGTCCTGTCGGGCGGCCGGGTGGTGGCCCTGGTCAGCGCCGGGATCACGGTGGACAGGATCAGCGCCATGCTGCGCGGCCAGTTCGGCTGGGGCGGCTTCATCGTGGCGCTCGCGCTCGGGCTGGGCGTGGCAGGCACCTGGCTGGTGACCGCCCGGCTGCGCCGCCAGACGCACGGACTCGGCCCTGTGGAGCTGGGCCGCATCCACGAGCACCACGACGCGGTCCTGCACGCCGTCCGCGAGGGCCTGCTGCTGGTCGGCGGCGACGGCAGGCTCACGCTGTGCAACGACGCCGCCCGACTGCTGCTCGGCCTGCCCGCCGGCGCCGAGGGCCGGCACGTGGACGAGCTGGGCCTGGCCGAGCTGACGGCCGCCGGCGAGGAGCGGGTCCACCTGGTCGGCGAGCGCGTCCTCGCGGTCAACAGCGCCGCGAGCCGGCTCGGCCGGGTGGTGACCGTACGCGACACGACCGAGCTGCAGGCGCTGACCGGCCAGCTCGACGCCGAGCGCGGCTTCGCCGAGTCGCTGCGCTCGGCCGCGCACGAGGCCGCCAACCGGCTGCACACCGTGATCACGCTGGTCGAGCTGGGCCGTACCGAGGAGGCCGTCGCGCTCGGCACCGCCGAGCTGCGCGCGGCGCAGGAGCTGACCGACCGCGTCATGGGCGCGGTCCGCGAGCCGGTGCTCGCGGCGCTGCTGCTCGGCAAGAGCGCCGAGGCCGCCGAGCGCGGCGTCGAGCTGGTGATCACGAACGAGTGCGGTGAGGACGAGCCGCTGGACGACTGGGGCCTGGACCCGCGCGCGCTGGTCACCATCGCCGGCAACCTCATCGACAACGCCATCGACGCTGGCAGCCGCGTCGAGGTGCGGCTCAGCTCCGACGGCGGCCGGGCCGTCATCCAGGTCTCCGACGACGGCCCCGGGCTCACCGGCCCGGCCGCCTTCGCCAGGGGCTGGACCACCAAGGGCGACGGCCGCGGCCTCGGCCTGGCCCTGGTCGGGCAGGCGGTGCGGCGGCTCGGCGGGGAGATCGAGGTGCGCGGGTCCGCGTTCACCGTCCGGCTGCCGATCCCGGAGCGGGTCCGATGACCCGCGCCGCGATCTCCGTCCTGGTCGTCGAGGACGAGGAGATCACCGCCGAGGCCAACCGCGTCTACGTCGAGCGGGTGCCCGGCTTCACGGTGGCCGGGGTGGCCCGCTCCGGCGGCGAGGCGCTGCGCTTCCTGCGCCGCCGCCCGGTGGACCTCGTCCTGCTCGACCTGTACCTGCCCGACCTGCACGGGCTGGAGGTGGTGCGGGCCATCCGGGCGGGCGGCCTGATGTGCGACGTCATCGCCGTCACCTCGGCCCGCGACCTCGCGATGGTGCGCTCGGCGGTGTCGCTGGGCGTCTCGCAGTACCTGCTCAAGCCGTTCACGTACGCCACGCTGCTGGAGAAGCTCACCCGCTACGCCCGGTTCAAGGACGAGGCCGGGGTCGCGGCCGGCCAGGGCGACGTGGACCGCGTGCTCGGCACCCTGCGCGGCAGCTCCGGCCTCCCCAAGGGGCTGTCCAGGGACACCCTGGACGCGGTCGCGGCCGAGCTGCGCGAGCGGCCGGACGGCCTGGCCGCGCAGGCGGTCGCCGACGCCAGCGGCGTGTCCCGCGTGACCGCCCGCCGCTACCTGGAACACCTGGTGGAGCTGGGTACGGCGGTCCGCATGCCGCAGTACGGCGGAGTGGGGCGGCCAGAGTTGCTCTACCGGATCCCCATGGAGCGTTAATGACCGTGACGCCGGGCGTTCAACCCGGACCTCTAGCTTCTGGTTGCCATCAGAAGCTTTGAGGAGAAACCGTTGCGAGTCTTGGCCGTAGTTCCCGCCCGCGGAGGTTCGGCGGGCGTCCCCCTGAAGAACCTCGCCCTGGTCGGGGGCGTGCCGCTGGTGACCCGGGCCGTCCGGGCCTGCCTGGCCGCCGAGCTCGTGGACCAGGTCGTGGTCAGCACCGACCACGACGGCATCGCCGCGACCGCCCGTGAGGCGGGCGCGCTGATCGTGGAGCGGCCCGCCGAGCTCAGCGGCGCGACCGCCTCCAGCGAGTCGGCCGTGCTGCACGCGCTCGACGCGCTCGGCGCGGACCCCGAGGTCGTCGTGCTCGTCCAGTGCACGAGCGCGTTCATCGACCCGGAGGACCTGTCGGCCGCCGTGCGGAAGGTCCTCGACGGCGAGGCCGACTCGGTGGTCTCCGGCCTGCCGACGCACGAGTTCCTCTGGACCGCCGCGGGCGCGGGCGTCAACCACGACCCCGCCGTCCGGCCGCGCCGGCAGGACCGCGAGCCCCAGTTCCGCGAGAACGGCGCGTTCTACGTCATGCGCGCCTCCGGCTTCCGCGAGCACGGCCACCGCTTCTTCGGCCGCACCGCGGTCCAGCCGGTCCCCGCGCAGCACGCCATCGAGGTGGACGAGCCGGGCGACCTGGAGCTGGTCCGGGCGCTGGCGCCGTTCATCGACCGGCCGGAGCCGATCGACGTGGACGCCGTCATCACCGACTTCGACGGCGTGCACACCGACGACCGCGCCTACGTCGACTCCGACGGCCGCGAGATGGTGCTGGTCAGCCGCTCCGACGGGATGGGCGTGTCGCTGCTGCGCCGCTCCGGCGTCAAGGTGCTGATCATGTCCACCGAGCACAACCCGGTGGTCGCCGCCCGCGCCCGCAAGCTCGGCGTGCCCGTGCTGCAGGGCCTGGCCGACAAGCGCACCGTGCTGCGCGACTGGCTGCACATCGAGGGCCTGGACCCCGCCCGGGTGGCCTACGTCGGCAACGACGTCAACGACCTGGGCCCGATGGCCGAGGTCGGCTGGCCGGTCGCCACCCCCGACGCCCATCCGCGGGTGCGCGCCGCCGCCCGCGTCGTGCTCACCCGTAACGGCGGCTCGGGCGCGGTGCGCGAGCTGTGCGACCGCGTGGTGGCCGCCCGGCCCGAGCCCCCGGCCCAGCCTGCCGCCGCGGTCCGGGCCCGCCCCCGCTTCGGCCCCGTCGCGATCGGCGACACGCTGGTGGGCGACGGCGAGCCCGTCTACGTCATCGGCGAGATCGGCATCAACCACAACGGCGACCTCGACATCGCCCGCCGGCTCATCGACGTGGCCGCCGACGCCGGCTGCCAGGCGGTCAAGTTCCAGAAGCGCACCCCCGCGATCTGCGTGCCCGAGGAGCAGAAGGGGCAGATCCGGCAGACGCCGTGGGGCGAGATGACGTACCTGGAGTACAAGGAGCGCACCGAGTTCGGCCGCGACGAGTACGCCGCCATCGCCGAGCACTGCGCCGAGCGCGGCCTGCACTGGTTCGCCTCGCCGTGGGACGTGCCCTCCGTCGAGTTCCTGGAGGAGATGGACGTCCTGGTGCACAAGGTGGCCTCGGCCGGCGTGGCCGACCACCAGCTCCTGCGCGCCCTCGCCGCCACCGGCAAGCCGGTCATCCTGTCCACCGGCATGTCCACGCTGTCGGAGATCGACGCGGCGGTGGAGATCCTCGGCACCGAACGCCTGATCATGATGCACGCGACCTCGACGTACCCGCTGCCGCCTGAGGAGGCGAACCTGCGCACGATCACCACGCTGAAGGAGCGCTACGGCGTGCCGGTCGGCTACTCCGGCCACGAGCGCGGGCTGCAGATCTCGCTGGCGGCCGTGACGCTCGGCGCGGTGTGCGTGGAGCGGCACATCACGCTCGACCGCACCATGTGGGGCTCCGACCACGCGGCCTCGCTGGAGCCCGCCGGGCTGGAGCACCTCGTACGCGACATCCGGATCATCGAGCAGGCCATGGGCGACGGCGTCAAGCGCGTCTTCCCCGGCGAGGAGGCCCCCAAGGCCCGCCTGCGCCGGGTCACCGCCTGACCCCCTGACCCTCGTCCCTGGAGAGACCCCCCCGTTGATCACTCTCTCGGTCGTCGTGCCGATCCGCGACGGTGAGCGCTACATCTCCGACGCGCTCACCGCGCTGGGCCGCAACGCCCGGCACGACTTCGAGTTCATCGTCGTCGACGACGGCTCCGTGGACGCCACCGCGGACATCGTCGACGACTTCCGCGCCGAGCTGCCCGGCCTGGCCGTCATCCGCCACGACGTCCCGGCCGGGCTGGCCGACGCGCGCAACGCGGGCCTCGCCGCCGCCTCCGGCCGGTACGTGACGTACCTGGACGGCGACGACTGGCTCGCCCCCGGCTACCTGCCCCGGCTGGTCGAGGCCGCCGACGGGCTCGGCTGCGACTTCTTACGCGTCGACCACGTCCAGGTCGAGGGCCGCAAACGGGTCGTGCACCGCGCCCCCATGGCGCGGAGGGGCGCGGTGCACGACCCCCGCGAGGCGATCCTGCCCGCGGACGCGCGCACGATGGTGGACTACCCCTACGCCTGGGCCGGGATCTACCGGCGCTCGCTGGGCGACCTGCTGCGCTTCCCTGGCTCGCTGCACACGGCCGAGGACCGGCCGTGGATCTGGCGGCTGCACCGGGAGGCGGCCTCGTTCGCCGTGGTGTCGATGGCCGGGGTGTTCTACCGCCGCCAGGTCGCCGGCTCGCTCACCCAGATCGGCGACGAGCGGCAACTGCACTTCTTCGACGCCTTCGAGCTGGTGCTCAAGGACCTGGAGCCGGAGTTCCTGCCGAAGGCCGTACGGACCTTCTGCGCCCTGCTCGCCCACCACCTGGAGCTCGGCGAGCGGTTCGCGCCGCCGCTGCGCGCCCGCTTCGAGGAGCGGGGCGCGCTGATGGCCTCCTCGCTGCCGGGCGAACTGGTGGCCGAGGCCGTGACGCGGATGCCCGCCGAGCGGGCGGCGCTGCTGCGCGCCCTGCTGCCCGGCCTGCCCCCCGACCCGTACGCCAGGATCCGGAGCGCCCCATGAAGGTCTTCTACGCCTCGACCCTGTTCGGCGCCATGACGCTGGCCGCCGCGATCGACGACGGCCGCTTCGGCGACGGGCGGCGGCTGCTCGTCGTGTCGAACAACGCGGCCGTCCCCGAGGTGGCGACGCCGCTGGAGGAGACGCCCGGTTTCGCGGCGCTGCGCCGGCGCTTCGACGAGGTGCGCTCGTGGAACGAGCTGATCGCGCCGCTGCATCCGTCCGACTGGCGGGCGCGGGTGATCGAGGTGCCGATGACGGAGCGCCTGATCCGCTCCCACTGGGGCCTGGACGACGTCGAGGAGCTGGTGCTGGAGTCGATCGCGGTGCCGCCCGCCCGGACGATCGCCGGGCTGGTGCGCGACTGCCCGATCACCGTCTACGCCGACGGGCTCATGAGCTACGGCCCCACCCGCGACCCGCTCCCCTCCGAGATCCACCGCCGCGTCACCCGCCTGCTCCACCTGGACCTGGTGCCGGGGCTGACGCCGCTGCTGCTCAGCGAGTACGGCGTGCCGGCGGAGACGCTGCCCGGCGAGAGCTTCCTCGCCGCCGTGGCCGAGGTGGCCGAGGCGCCCGGGTCCGCCGCCCCCGCCGTGCCGCCCGGCGTGGCGGTCGTCCTCGGCCAGTACCTGTCGGCGCTGGAGTTGCTGAGCGCCGAGGAGGAGGCCGGGCTGCACGAGGGGATGCTCGCGGCGCTGGCCGCCCGCGGCCACGACCACGTGCTGTTCAAGCCGCACCCGGCGGCCGGCCGGCGGCACGCCCGGCTCCTGCGCGCCGCGGCCGGGCGGCTCGGGGTGCGGCTGACGGTGGCCGGGGAGAAGGTCCCCGCCGAGGTGTGCTTCGCGGCGCTGCGGCCCGAGCTGGTCGTGGGCTGCTTCTCGACCGGGCTGATGACCGCGCGGCGCTACTTCGGGCTGCCGGTCGCCTCGTACGGGACGGAGCTGGTGCTGGAGCGCCTGACCCCGTACGAGAACAGCAACCGCGTCCCGCTCACCGTCGTGGACGCGCTGCTGCCCCGGCTGACGGCGGACGGCGGCGTCGAGGAGCCGCCGCCGGTGGACCTGGCCGGGCTGGTGCGCGCGGTCGGCTACTGCATGCAGGCCGAGGCGTATCCCGGGCTGCGGCCTGAGCGGATCGACTTCGACGCCCGCTACTTCAAGCGCCGGCGTCTGGAGGTGCTGGACCTCCTGGACCGGCCGGCGCCGTCCAGGCCGTCGACGCTGGACCGGCTCCGGCGGCGCCTCCGGCCGCTCGGCTGAACACCCGGATCCCCCTCCGGCCGCTCGGCCGAGCGCCGCCCGCCTCCCGACGCTCAGCCGAGCGCGGTCAGGTAGCGGCGCATGCGCCGCCTCGCCTTGTATCCCGCCCGCAGCATCGACGGGTGCACCTCCACCCGCAGCCGGGCCCGCCGCCGCGCCGCCGCGTGCTCGGGGCCGTCCAGCAGGGACGTCGCCGGCCGGCCCGGCCCCGCGGACACCAGCCCGGCCAGCAGCGCGGCCCAGTCGTCCCGTTCGGCCGGATGGAAGTAGTTGGCCGCGCACCAGGCGGGCGAGGCCGCGCGGAAGCCGCCGGCGGCCAGGTCGTCGAGCGTGCCGAGCAGGCCGCTGCCCTCGAACACCACGTTGATCATCTCGGCGCTGACGCCGAAGTCGGTCAGCACCAGCGACGGCACGCCCAGCGCGATCGCCTCCAGCGCCGCCGTCGAACTGACGGTGACGAACCCGGCCGCCTGCGCGAGCTGCTCGTGCATCGGCCCGGCGGCGAAGCGCAGCCGCCCCGGCTCGCCCATCTCGCGCCAGAGCCGCTGGTAGTGGTGGCGTTCGCGGTGCGTCTGCCGTTCGTCCTCCAGGGCGCGCAGCTTGACCACGACGTCCAGGTCCGGCCGGCGCCGGGCCAGCTCGGCCAGGGCGTGCAGGATCCGCTCGCGCTGCTCGCGCCCGCGCGGCACCTTGGCCTGGGTGGCGAAGACCACCCGGTCGCCGCCCGCCGGGGCCGTGCCCGCGCGCAGGAACGGCAGCCGGGCCAGCCCGACCGCCCCTCCCCCGCCGAGCCGCCCGGCGATCTCGCCGAACTCGGCCACCTCACGCTCGCTGTGCACCACGAACAGGTCGCAGCCGCTGCGGTAGATCCACGCCTTCTCCGTCGCCGGCACCGAGATGCCCGGCAGCCCGCTGACGAACACCGGCCGGGGCCGCAGCCCGTCCAGCACGCCGGAGACGAGCACGTCCACCACCGGCCCCGTGCAGGCCACGAGGATCACGTCGGGCCGGGTGCGCTCGGCCAGCCGGCGCACCGACCGCGCCGACAGCACCGGCGGCGCCGGCCGGCCGCGCCCGCTCACCGCGGCGGCGATCTGCTCGGGCGAGGGCGCGATCGGCGTCCGGACCACCACCAGGTCCGCCGAAGAGCCCTCGGGCAGGTCGTCGAGCAGGCAGGCCGCCCACTTCAGGTACGAGTCGGAGTCGGCCACCGCCAACACGTTCAACCAGGCACTCCTGTCAGATGCGAGCGCAGGGCGGGCGCCGCCCTGCTGGTCCACCAGTCGTCAGGCACGTCCACGGGCTCGACGGCGACACCGCGCGGGCCGAGCAGGACCCGCAGCGAGGTGACGGCGGTCGAGGGCAGGCTGAGCACCCGCTGATCGGGGCGCAGGCCGCGCAGGGTCAGCTCGGCGGGCGCGCCGGCGTCGTGCACGGTGACGCCGGGCAGCTCCCCGATCAGCGCGACGTCCACCGGGTCCTCGCGGCGGTGCGGGTAGTAGGCGAGCGGCTCGCGGGCGGCCAGGTCGGTCAGCCAGCGCAGGTAGCGGCCACGGTGCACCAGGCCGTTGCGGACGAGCGAGGTGCCGAGCACGACCGTGCGCTCGGCGGGGCCGTACGGGCTCGGCGGCTGGGCGCGCAGCCAGGCGAAGTCGTGCCGGACCAGCTCGACTCCGGCGGCGCGGACGGACTCGGCGAGCTTGTCGTCCACGTCGAGCGCGGTGAAGACCGAGACCCGGCTGAGGCGCAGCCGCAGCGCGGCGGCCAGGCCGAGGGCGGCGCGCGGCACGGACGGCTCGGCGCGGGCGCGCAGCAGCGGGCGTGACGGCCCGGCCGCCAGCAGCTCCAGCAGGCGCAGCGTGGCGAGGCCGTCGTCCACGATGACGACCCGGCCGGGCCACGACGCCAGCCAGCGCACCTGCACCCTGCCGGAGAAGGCGTCGCCGACCGCGAGGACCCGGCGCGGCATGCGCTCGCGCGGCTCGCCCAGCACCAGCCCGCCGGGCGGCCCGAGTGAGCGCAGCTCCGCACGGGTGGCCTTCAGCGCGCGCAGCCCGGCGCGCGGCACGACCGTGGTCACGGGGCCGAGGAGTCCCGCGTGGTGGGCCTCGACGGCGCACAGCATCTGGAGCGGTGACTCCACCCAGGCCGACGCCTGTCCGACCACTCCCCGCCCCTCCCGGCCGATGGGCCTCCCAGCAGGGTGATGGCCCGTCAATGACCCCGTTAAGTTACCCCCGCCGCCTTAAGCCGCCAGGAACGCGGCGTGAACAATGGAGGCTATGAATTCGCTCATGCTCAACACCGACGGCGTGCAGATCCCGCAGCTCGGGTTCGGCGTCTGGCAGGTCCCCGACGAGGAGACCGAGCAGGCCGTGCGCACCGCGCTGGAGGCCGGCTACCGGCACATCGACACGGCCGCCGCCTACGGCAACGAGGAGGGCGTGGGCCGGGCCGTGCGCGCCGCCGGGCTGCCGCGCGAGAAGGTGTTCATCACCACCAAGCTGTGGAACGGCGACCACGGCCGCGCCGAGCAAGCCTTCGACGAGAGCCTGGCCCGGCTGGGCCTCGACTACGTGGACCTCTTCCTCATCCACTGGCCGGCGCCGCGGCAGGACAAGTACGTCCAGGCGTGGAAGGGCCTGGAGAAGATCTACCGGGACGGCCGCGCCAGGGCGATCGGGGTGTGCAACTTCACCGTGGGCACCCTCACCAGGCTGATGGAGGAGACGGGCATCACGCCGTCGATCAACCAGATCGAGCTCCATCCCTACCTGCAGCAGCGCGAGATGCGCGAGTTCCACGAGGCCAACGGCATCCTGACCGAGGCGTGGAGCCCGCTCGGCCAGGGCAAGGGCCTGCTGGACGATCCGGCGCTCGCGGTGCTGTCGGAGAAGTCCGGCAGGACGCCCGCCCAGCTCGTGCTCCGCTGGCATCTGCAGCTCGGCAACGTGGTGATCCCGAAGTCGGTCACCCCGGCGCGCATCAAGGAGAACATCGACGTGTTCTCCTTCATCCTCGACACCGAGGACATGGCCGCCATCGGAGCGCTCAACCGGGGCAAACGCCTCGGGCCCGACCCCGAGACGTTCAACGCCGCCTGAACCCTCTACGATCTCGCCTTGTGCGAGATTTTGCGTGGGGCATAGCGGCGACCGGCGGCATCGCTCAGACCGTGGGGGCGGCCATCGCCGCCGAGCCGGGCATGCGGGTGGCCGCCGTCGGCTCCCGTGACCTCGGGCGGGCGCGGGCGCTGGCCGCGACGCTCGGCGCGGAGTCGGCGTACGGCTCCTACGAGCACCTGTGCGCCGACCCGGCCGTGGACGCGATCTACGTCGCCACGCCCCACGCGCAGCACCTGCCGGTGGCCGCGGCGGCCATCGCGAACGGCAAGGCCGTGCTGTGCGAGAAGCCGCTCGCGGCGAGCATGGCGGACGCCGAGACGATGGTGCGGCTGGCGCGCGAGGCGGGCGTCTTCCTCATGGAGGCCATGTGGATGCGGTTCAACCCGCTGATCCGCATGATCGCGGGCGACGAGCGCTTCGGGGAGATCCGCTCGGTGCAGGCGTCCTTCGGCTTCGCCCATCCCTATGACGAGGCGCACCGGCTGTGGGCTCCCGAGCTGGGCGGCGGCGCGCTGCTCGACCTCGGCATCTATCCGTTCGGGCTGGCGCAGCTCCTGCTCGGCATGCCCGAGAGCCTGCGCGTCACCGGGTCGCTCGCGCCCAACGGCGTGGACGCCGAGGCGGCGGGGCTGCTGACGTACTCCGGGGGGCGGCACGCCGTGGTGGCGACGTCGTTGCTCGCGCACTACCCCAACTCCGCCCACGTGGTCGGCACGGGCATGCGGGCGGAGATTCCCGCGGCGTTCTGGGCGCCGGAGCGGATCGTGCTGTCGGCGCCCGGCATGGAGCCCGAGGAGCACCTGCTGGATCCGGCGGACAACGGCTACGCGGGCGAGGTGCGCGAGGTGCGTGCCGCGGTGGCCGAGGGCAGGACCGAGTCGGCGATCATGCCGCTTGACGAGTCCCTTGCCATGATGGGGCTGCTGGCCGACGCCCGGCAACAGCTGTCCTGACCAGGCTTTTATGGATTTGTAATCTCCTTGCCGTGTGTATTACCTTATGGTGCACCTCAGGGCATATGTCCGCTTTGTCGGGCTATGTCTGACCATCGCAAGTGAAAGCACATCACAGGATCGTCCTGTGACCGCTGAATCCGCCACGCGCGGAACCGGGGACCCACGTCCTTTGGGGTGAATCGGCACCACGTGCCGTAGGGCAGCTTCCACGCCCGAACCCGTCAGCTAACCCGGTAAGCGGCATGGAAGCAAGGAGTAACCCCCTCGATGGCCAAGCGCCCCTTCACCGCTGCCCGAAAGCTGAAGATCACCTACGCCGTCCTCGGCACCGCCGTGGCCGCCGCCGCACTCGGCCCGCAGGCCGCGCACGCCGAGACCGCCTCGGCCGCCACGCAGCACGGCAGCACCGTCAGCAGCAACACGAACAACCCGGGCGACCGCGCCGCCCAGCGCACCCGCGCCGAGGAGAACAAGATCCAGGTCACCGCCGACCAGGTGCTGTCCGTGGCCCGTTCCCAGCTGGGCGTCACCGAGAACTCCGCCGGCGGCGGCACCCCGTACCAGCGGTGGTACGCCGACTCGCAGCGGGCCGCGGAGACCATCGCCCGCGACGGCGGCACCCCCGCCGGCTACCTCAACGCCCCCTGGTGCGCGATGTTCGTCTCCTGGGTCGGCGAGAAGACCGGCGCCCGCCCGCAGATCGGCTGGGACGCCTGGACCGTCGCCCACGCCAAGTGGTTCAAGGACAACAGCCGCTTCGGCACCCTCGCCAAGCCCGGCTCCGTCGTCTTTTTCGCCTGGAACGGCAGCAAGAGCCTCGACTCCATCAACCACGTCGGGTTCGTCGTGAAGGACAACCAGAACGGCACCATCTCCACCATCGAGGGCAACACCGGCAACGGCAAGGTGGAGGAGCGCGTCCGGCCGAAGTGGCAGGTCGTCGGCTACGGCTACCCCGAGTACGCCGCCTGACCCCCCTCCGCCCGAACACCTCCTGACCTGACCGCACGTACGAGCGCGCGTCCCTGTCGCCCGGGGACGCGCGCTCGTCGCGTGTACGGCCCCCGCCCGCGTCAGGGGGCGGGCTCCTCCAGCAGCCGCAGGCTCTCGCGGGCCCACGCGGCGCGGGCCTCCGCGACGGCGATCTGGCCCGAGAAGACGTGCGCCTTCAGCGCGGCGATGCGGTCGTGCTCGGCCGCCGGGCGGTTCTTCAGCCGCTCCTTCAGCAGGGGCGTGTCCTTGGCCAGCAGCGCCTCCCGGTGCGCCCGCCACTCGGCGGCGAGCTGCTCCTGCTCGGCGATGAACGCCTTGAGCACCGGCGCCGCCCGGTCCGGCTCGATCATGTCGAAGAACAGCGCCTGCAGGAAGAACGCGTCCCGCGCCGGCGGCGGCGTGTGGGAGGTGCCGAGCCAGGCGCGCAGCTCCGCCAGGCCGCGTTCGGTGATGGAGTAGACGGTCCGGCTCAGCCTGGTGCCCCGGATCTCCTTCTGGCCCTCGATGAGCCCGGCCTGCTCCATCTGGCGCAGCGTGGGATAGATCTGGCTCTGCGGCGCCGACCACACCCAGCGCGGGGCGGCCTCGAAGAAGCGGGTGAGCTCGTACCCGTTCATGGGGCGCGCCTCCAGGACGCCGAGCAGCGCGTGCTGAAGCGACATGCACTCCAGCATAGGGAGAGCATGATCCGTTCCTCTAGAACAGGTATGGAGATACATGTATTGTCCTCCCTGTCTTCGAGAACGATCTCGCGAGGAGGGCGGGCCGCGTGCGCACGGCTGAAGCCGGACCATCACCGGCAGAACACTTACCGGGAGAACGGTTACGGACCGAGCTGGCCCTCGCCGGGCGGGCGCTGGCCGCGGCGGGACTGGTGACCGCGTTCGGCCACGTCTCCGCCCGGACCGGCGACGACCGGCTGCTGATGACCCCGCCGGTCCCCCTCGGCACCCTCACCGCCGCGTCCCCGTACGCCGAGCTCCCCCTCGACGCCACCGACCTGCCCGGCGGGGCGCCGCGCGAGGCGTGGATCCACGTCGAGATCGCCCGCGTCCGCCCCGGAATCGGCGCGATCTGCCGGGCGCAGCCACCCACCGCCACCGCCCTCGCCGCCGCCGGCGTGCCCATCCGGCCGCTGCACGGGCAGGGGGCCTTCCTCGGGCCCGAGGTGCCCGTGCTCGACGACGCCGTGCTCGTCCGCGACCGGGCCCGCGGCCGGGCGCTCGCCGAACGGCTCGGCGACTCCCCCGCCCTGGTCATGCGGGGCAACGGCGCGGTCACCGTCGGCGCGGACGTCGGCGAGGCCGTCGCCCTCATGTGGGTGCTGGAGGCCAGCGCCCGCATGAACGCCACCGCCGCCGCGGCCGGCACCCCCGTCCCCCTCACGCCCGCCGAACAGCAGGCGTGGCGGGCCGTCGCGCCCGAACTCCTTGCCCGCATCTGGTCCCACCTCCGGGAGTCGTCATGATCGAGTTGACGGACATCGCCTACGTCCGCTCCGGCGCCGCCGACCTGGACACCGCCGTGCGCTTCGCGGTCGACGTCGTCGGCATGGAGCTCACCGCCCAGGAGGACGGCGTCGCCTACCTCCGCGCCGACCAGCGCCACCACTGCCTCGCCCTGGTCGAGGGCGAGTCCGGCGTCATCAGCTCCGGCTTCACCGTCCGCGACGAGGACGCGCTGGCCGCCGCCGAGACCGAGCTGGAGAAGGCGGGCGTCGCCGTCGCGCGGGGCGGCGCCGAGGAGGCCCGCTCGCGCCGGGTCCGCGACTTCCTCGCCTTCGACGACCCCTTCGGCAACCGGATCGACCTCGTCATCGACCAGGTGACGCTCACCGCCCCCGTACGGCACGGCCGCGAGGCCGGCATCACCGAGTTCGGCCACCTGTGCCTGGACGCCCCCGACGTGCGCGAGGCGTACCGCTTCTGGAACGGCCTGTTCAACGCCCGTGTCTCCGACTGGATCGGCGACTGGGCCTGCCTCATGCGCATCGACCAGGTCCACCACAAGCTCGCCGTGTTCCAGGGCAGCCGGCCGGGCCTGTGCCACATCAACTTCCAGGTGGACTCGCTCGACGACGTCATGCGCAACTGGCACTTCCTGGAGGCGAACGGCGTCGAGATCGAGATGGGCCCCGGCCGCCACCCCCAGTCCACGGCCGTCTTCGTCTACTTCAAGGGCCCCGAGGGCATCACGTACGAGTACTCGTGGGGCGTACGCCTCATCACCGACGAGGACGCCTGGCGCCCCCGCTACTTCGACCCGGCCGAGCCGGGCTCGATCGACATGTGGCAGGGCCCCACGCGCCGCGTCCACACCCAGCCGCAGATCCGCCGTCCCCTGCCGGGGCGGCCCGCCACGGGAAGCGAGGGCTGACATGCCCCTGGTCGAGGTGTCCCTGTCGGAAGGACGCGACCCGGCCACGATCCGGGCGCTCATCCACGAGCTGCACGCCGCCGTGGAGCGGGCGGTCGGCTCGCCGGCCCAGAGCATCCGGGTGATCGTCAGGGAGGTGCCGCGTACGCACTGGGCGGCCGGCGACCAGACGCTCGCCGAACGCGACGAGATCAGCAAGGGCGGTTGACGTGGAGTTCTTCGGGCACGTGATCGACGGCGCCGAGGTCGCCTCGGCGGGCGGCGAGACCTTCGCCAGCGTCGACCCCTACACCCGCGAGCCGTGGGCCGAGGTCGCGCTCGGCGGCCCGGCCGAGGTGGACCTGGCCGTCGCGGCGGCGCGGCGCGCGTTCGACGAGGGGCCCTGGCCGCGCATGGGCCGCGCCGAGCGCGGGCGGCTGCTGCACCGCCTGGCGGACCTCATCCTGGCGAACGCCGACCGGCTCGGCCTGGCCGACACCCGCGACATGGGCAAGCCGATCACCCAGAGCCGCGGCAACGACGTGCCCCGCGCCGCCGACAACTTCCGCTTCTTCGCCGACCACGCCCGCCTCACCCCGGCCGAGGCCCTGCCGATGGACTCCGGCCACCACGCCTACACCCGCTACGAGCCGGTCGGCGTGGCCGCCGCCGTCGCGCCGTGGAACTTCCCGCTCATGCTGGAGACCTGGAAGATCGCGCCCGCGCTGGCCTGGGGCAACACGGTCGTGCTCAAGCCCGCCGAGGACACGCCCGCCTCCGCGACCATCCTCGCCCGGCTCGCCCTGGAGGCGGGCCTGCCGCCCGGCGTGCTCAACGTCGTGCACGGCTATGGCCCGGACTCGGCCGGCCAGGCGCTCACCGAGCATCCCGGCGTGGACCGCATCACGTTCACCGGCGAGTCGGCGACCGGCCGCGTCATCTCGGCCGCCGCCGCCCGCAACCTCGTCCCGGTCAGCCTGGAGCTCGGCGGCAAGGGCGGCAACGCCGTCTTCGCCGACGCCGACCTGGACAACGCGGTGAGCTGGTCGCTGCGCGCGATCTTCACCAACGCCGGGCAGGTCTGCCTGGCCGGCTCCCGCCTGTACGTCCAGCGCCCGGTGTTCGAGGAGTTCCTGGCCCGCTTCACCGCCGCCGCCGGGGCCATGCGGCTGGGCGACCCCAAGCTGGACAGCACCGAGATCGGGCCCCTGGCCTCCGAGACCCACTACCGCAAGGTGCGGGGCTACGTCGAGAGCGTCGCCGACGAGGGCGGCGCCGTGCACGCGGGCGGGCTCGGCGACGGCTGGTTCGTCCGGCCGACGATCGTCACCGGCCTGCCCGCCACCGCCCGCCACCAGCGGGAGGAGATCTTCGGCCCGGTGGTGACGGTCACGCCGTTCGACACCGAGGACGAGGTCGTGGCGCTCATGAACGGCACCCGCTACGGGCTCAACGCCATGCTGTTCACCGAGAGCCTGTCGCGGGCGCACCGCGTCTCGGCCCGGCTGCGGGCGGGCACGGTCTGGGTCAACTGCTTCTTCATCCGCGACCTGCGCGCGCCGTTCGGCGGGGCGGGCGACTCGGGCGTGGGGCGCGAGGGCGGCACGTTCAGCCGCGAGTTCTTCACCGAGCCGAAGGCCGTCGTCATGCAGATCGACTGAACACGACACGTGTACGACAATCGGTGGCCGCCTGTCGATCCGGCCCCCCGCCGTTCGACGCATCGGCGACGGACCGTACGCGTGAAAGAGGGAACCGACCGTGAAGTTCATGATCGTGGGCAAGGGCAACGCCGCGACCGAGGCCGGGGAGCTGCCTCCCCAGGAGCTCGTGGACGCCATGCACGCCTACAACGAGGCGCTGGCCAAGGCCGGGGTGCTGCTGGCCGCCGAGGGGCTGCTCCCCAGCTCCAAGGGGGCGCAGATCGCCTACAGCGGGGGGCGGGCGAGCGTGATCGACGGGCCGTTCGCCGAGTCCAAGGAGCTGATCGCCGGGTTCTGGCTGATCCAGGTGAAGTCGCGGGAGGAGGCGATCGAGTGGGCGCTGCGGGTGCCGGTGCCGCCCGGCCACGACGGCATCGGGCTCGACGTGTGGCGCGTCTTCGACGCCTCCGACGTGCCTGACGAGACGCTGCCGGAGGAGGAGCGCGAGCGCGAGCGGGCGTTGCGCGTACGCCTGCGCGGCGACGACCTGGACGCCTGACCCGGCCCGCCCGCCCCGTCGCGGCTTGCGGGTGCGGCGGGGCGCTGGTGGGATGGCCGGATGACGACGGACGCGGGCGCGCACCCCATCACCAGCGGCGATCCGCACCGCACCGTGGAGGCGGTGTGGCGGATCGAGGCCCCCCGGCTCATCGCCGGGCTCGCCGGGCTGGTCCGCGACGTCGGCCTGGCCGAGGAGCTGGCGCAGGACGCGCTGGTCGCCGCGCTGGAGCAGTGGCCCGGGTCAGGGGTGCCGGACAACCCGGGCGCCTGGCTCATGACGGTCGCCAAGCGCCGCGCGATCGACCTGATCCGCAGGAACGAGCGGCTGCGCCACAACCTCGCCGAGCTCGGCCACCGGCTGGAGACCGGAGCGGGCGAGGAGGAGCGCCCCGAGCCGGACGAGATCGAGGACGACCTGCTGCGGCTGGTGTTCACGGCCTGCCATCCGGCGCTGTCGATGGAGTCGCGGGTGGCGCTCACCCTGCGCGTGCTCGGCGGCCTGACCACCGACGAGATCGCCCGCGCGTTCCTGGTCCCGGAGCCGACGGTCGCGCAGCGCATCGTCCGCGCCAAACGCACTCTCGCCGGCAAGGGCGTCCCGTTCGAGGTGCCCGGGGGCGGCGAGCTGGCCGGGCGGCTGGCCGCCGTCCTGGAGGTCATCTACCTGATCTTCAACGAGGGCTACTCGGCCACGGCGGGCGACGACTGGCTGCGGCCCGCGCTGTGCGAGGACGCCCTGCGCCTCGGCCGCGTCCTGGCCGGGCTGATGCCGGGCGAGCCCGAGGTGCACGGCCTGGTGGCGCTCATGGAGCTGCACGCGTCGCGCTCGGCGGCCCGCGTGGGCCCGTCCGGCGAGCCGATCCTGCTGCTGGAGCAGGACCGCACCCGCTGGGACCGCCTGCTCATCGGCCGCGGCCTGGCCGCGCTGCGCCGGGCCGAGAGCCTGGCCGGCGGCGCGCCCGGCCCGTACGCGCTGCAGGCCGCCATCGCCGCCTGCCACGCCCGCGCCGTCGTCGCCGGCGACACCGACTGGGTACGCATCGCCGCGCTCTACGAGGAGCTGGCCAAGCTCCTGCGCTCCCCCGTGGTCGAGCTCAACCGGGCGGTGGCGCTGTCGATGGCGTACGGCCCGGAGGCGGGCCTCGGCCTGCTCGACCAGATCGCCGGCGAGCCCGCACTGAAGGGCTACCACCTGCTGCCGAGCGTCCGCGGCGACCTGCTGTTCAAGCTGGGCCGCCGTGAGGAGGCGCGGGCCGAGTTCGAGCGGGCGGCGGCGCTGACCCGCAACGGCCGCGAGCGCGCCCTGCTGGAGTCCCGCGCCGCCGCCTGCTGACCCGCGCGGCGCGGGCCTACGGCCGGCCGACCCCCATGTACTCGGGCCTACGGCCGGCCGACCCCCATGTAGGTGAACCCGAGCGCCCGCATCGCGGCCGGGTCGAGCAGGTTGCGCCCGTCGTAGAGGACCGGGCGCCGCATCGCCCCGGCGACCGCCGCCCAGTCGACCTCCTTGAGCTGCGGCCACTCGGTGACCACGATCGCGGCGTCGGCCCCGGCCATGGCCAGCTCCGGCGTCGGGTGGCGGGTCGTGGACGCCCACGGCTCGGCCGCGCCGGGCCGGGCCATCGGGTCCCAGCAGCGCACCTCGGCCCCCTCGGCGAGCAGCCGCGAGGCCAGCACGGTGCTGGGCGCCTCGCGCATGTCGTCGGTGCCCGGCTTGAACGTCAGCCCGAGCAGCGTCACCCGCGCCCCGGCCAGGGTGCCCAGCTCGTCGTTGAGCTGCTGGATGGCCCGCCGCTTCTGCAGGTTGTTGACGTCGATGACGGCCGACAGCAGTTGCAGGTGGTAGCCGGTGTTGCTGGCGAGCTGGCGCAGCGCCTCGGAGTCCTTGGGGAAGCAGGAGCCGCCCCAGCCGATGCCGGCCCGCAGGAAGTGAGGGCCGAGCCGATGGTCGAGGCCGACGGCGTGGGCGACCTCCGTGACGTCCGCGCCGGTCTTCTCGCAGAGCGTGGCGATCTCGTTGATGAAGCTGATCTTGGTGGCGAGCAGGGCGTTGGAGGCCAGCTTCACCATCTCGGCCGAGCGCACGTCCATCGTCACGACCGGCCCCTCCACCCCCCGGTGCAGGTCGGCGACGAGCCGCGCGACCGTCTCGTCCGAGGCGCCGACGACGACCCGGTCGGGGTGCAGGAAGTCGTGGACGGCCGTGCCCTCGGCGGTGAACTCGGGGTTGGAGGCGTAGCCGACGTGCCCGAGGCCGCTCTCGTCGAGGACGGCGCGGACGCGCGAGCCGGTGCCGACCGGCACGGTCGACTTCACCACGACCGCTTTCAGGTCCTGCGCGCCCGCGAGCGAGCGCACCACCGACCACACGCGCGACAGGTCCGCGTCACCGGAGGCGGAGGGCGGGGTGTCCACGCACACGTACGCGACCTCGGCGCCGTCCAGCGCCTCCTCGAGGTCCAGGGTGAACGACAGCCGCTCCTTGTTGCGCGCGATCAGGTCGCCGAGCCCCGGCTCGTAGATCGGCACGTCGCCGACCCGGAGCAGCCTGACCTTCTCGGGATCGATGTCCCTGACCACCACCCGGTGCCCGAGCTCGGCGAAGCAGGCGCCGGTCACCAGCCCGATGTACCCGGCACCGAAGACCGCCACCCGACGTTCCGGCTTGTCACCCATGACCGACCATCCGTTCGCGACTCCATCAGCACGACATCCCGCGCGCGCGGGATTGTTCACCTTAACGGCCTCCCAGGGTCGTCACGGATCCGAGGGGGGCCAAGGGCCCGCGGGACGGGCCCACGAGGCTCCTCCCCCGGTGCGCGGCACGCCGCACAGTGAGGCTCGGCCGGGATGTGCGCCGCGCCCATGGGGTCCGGGAAGGGCTTTCTACAGTTTCCAGCACGTCGGAGGAGGCCGACGCCCCCGGGGGCAAGGCGACGGGCTCTCCACAAGCGTCCAGCCGCGCACCGAGAAACGGGAAAGCCCATGCACATCAGGAAATACGGGCAGGTCAGGAAGACAGGGATGGCCGTCGGCGCCGCCGCCGCGGTCCTCGCGTTCAGCACCGCGTGCGTCGCGCCCGGGTCGGAGACCGGCCCGGCGAGCACCACGGCCGCCTCGCAGGCCGCTCAGGGCGACGACGCGCAGAAGCGGATCGCCTTCTTCGGCTTCGCCCGCGCGAACGCGTTCGCCGTCGCCACCTGGAACGGCATCGAGGAGTACGCCAAGGCCAACAACGCCACGGCCGAGTTCTTCGACCCGAACTTCGACGCCCAGACGCAGGTCCAGCAGATCCAGGACGCGGTCACCAGCAAGCGGTTCGACGTGTTCATCGTGCAGGCCAACGACGGCGCGTCCGTGGTGCCGGCGCTCCGGCAGGCCGTCGCGGCCGGGATCACGGTGGTGGCCGAGTTCACGCCGGTCGGGACCGCGTACGACACGGCCGACTCGCAGGTCCCCGGCGTGGTCACGCTCGTGGACGTGCCCACCGACAACGGCAAGAAGCTCGGCGAGCTCGGCGTCGAGGCGTGCCGCAGCAAGAACCTCGACCCCTGCAAGGTGGCGTACCTGGAGGGCATGAAGTCGCTGCCCCTGGACAACGCCCGCACCGAGGCCGCGGTCAAGGCACTGGAGGCGGCCGACGGCGTCGAGCTGGTCTCCAGGGTGGAGGGCGGCTACACGCGGGAGGGCGGGCGCAAGGCCATGCAGGACGTGCTGCAGGCCCAGCCGGACGTCAACGTCGTCATCGGCAGCTCCCAGGCGATCGCCGGCGCGGAGAGCGTGGTCAAGGGCAAGGGCGTGCTGCTCATCGGCAACGGCGGCTCCCGCCAGGCGGTCAAGGCCGTCCAGGACGGGCGCTGGTTCGCCACCTACTACCTGCCGGAGAAGAGCGCCGGCGCCAAGGCCGCCGAGCTCGGCCTGGCCAAGGCCCGAGGCCAGCAGGTGGAGGAGTCCAACAGCGAGACCGTGCTCGCGCCGAACGACGGCAAGGGCACCAAGGAGGCGCTGGCCGGCGTCGCCGGCGAGTACGACGAGTAGGAGGAGCCGCCGGTGAGGATCGACCTTGAGGGGTTCGGCAAGTCCTACGGCGGCGTGCCCGTCCTGCAGGACGTGTCGTTCACCCTGCACGGCGGCCGGGTGCACGGCCTGCTCGGCGAGAACGGCGCGGGCAAGTCCACGCTGCTCAAGGCGGTGTGCGGGGCGGTGGCCCCGGACACCGGCCGCATCCTGCTGGACGGCCGGCCCATCACGGTCGGCTCGCCCAGGGACGCGCTGCGGCACGGGTTCACGCTCATCTCGCAGGAGCTGGCCCTGGTGCCGGCCATGACCGTGCTGGACAACGTGTACCTCGGGCGCTGGCGCAACCGCCTCGGCTGGCGCGACCGCCGCGCCGACCGGCGGCGCTTCGCCGAGCTGAGCGAGCGGACCGGGTTCGAGCTGGACCCGTCCGCGCTGGTCAGGGATCTGCCGATCGCCGCGCAGCAGCAGGTCGAGGTGCTGCGCGCGCTGGCCTCGGGCGCGTCGGTCATCGGCATGGACGAGCCGACCGCGCTGCTGACCCAGAACGAGACCGAGCGCCTGATGGAGGTCATCAGGCGCCTCGCCGCCGACGGCGCGGCCGTGGTGCTCATCTCGCACTTCCTGGAGGAGGTGCTGTCGGTCTGCGACGACGTCACCGTGCTGCGCGACGGCCGGCACATCAAGACCGGCCCGGCCGCGGAGCAGACGCCGCAGAGCCTGGTCGGTGACATGGTGGGCCGGCCGGTCGAGCTGCTCTACCCCGAGCCGCGGCCGGTGCGCGAGGACGCTCCGGTGCTGCTCAGCGCCCGCGGCCTGCGCCGCGGCAGCGCCGTACGGGACGTGTCGCTGGACATCCGCGCGGGCGAGATCGTCGGCATCGCCGGCCTGGTGGGCAGCGGACGCTCCGAGACGCTGCGCGCGATCTTCGGCGCGGACGCGCCCGACGCGGGCGTGGTCGAGGTGGCCGGCCGGCCGGTGCCCGCGGGCTCCCCCGCCCGCGCCATGAAGGCCGGGCTCGCCATGGTGCCGGAGTCCCGCAAGGACCAGGGCCTCGTGCTCGGCCGCTCGGTCCGCGAGAACGTGGCCCTCGCCAGCCTCGGCAGCCGGCAGCGGGCCGGGTTCGTCCGGGGCGGGGCCGAGCGCGAGGCCGCGGGCGCCATGCTCGGCGGGCTCGACGTACGCGGCTCCGACCTCGGCGGCCCGGTGTGGACGCTGTCGGGCGGCAACCAGCAGAAGGTGCTGTTCGGCAAGTGGCTCATGGACCGCCCCAAGGTCCTGATGGTGGACGAGCCCACCCGCGGCGTGGACGTGGGCGCCAAGGGCCAGATCCACCAGCTCCTGGTCGAGCTGGCCGCCGAGGGCATGGCGGTGCTGGTGGTCTCCTCCGAGGTGGAGGAGGTGCTGGGCCTGGCGCACCGGGTGCTGGTCATGCGGCACGGCCGCTTCGTCGGGGAGTTCGAGCGCGGCCGGGCCACCCCCGAGCAGGTCGTCGCGCTGGCCTTCGCCGACACCCCCGACACCGAACTTCCTGAGGAGAACCGATGACCGCCACCACCGCGGACGTCAAGGCGGACGTGAAAGCCGCGCCCGGCCGTTCGGCCCGGCTGCGCGACCTGGGGATCGTGCTCGGCGTGGTCCTCATCATCGTGGTGCTGTCGATCAGCACCTCGACCTTCCTCACCACGGGCAACCTGGTCAACCTGCTCGACCAGGCAGCCGTGGTGGGGCTGCTGGCCACCGCCGCCACCCTGGTGATCATCTCGGGGTCGTTCGACCTGTCGATCACCGCGGTGCTGGCCCTGTCGGCGATCGTCGCCGTCGCGGTCACGAACGTGGCCGGGGTCGGCCCCGGCATGATCGCCGGCGTGCTGGCCGGCGCGGTGCTCGGCACGATCAACGGCATCGTGGTCGTCCGGATCAAGGTGCACTCGTTCATCGCGACGCTGGCGCTCAGCATCATCTACCGGGGCCTGGCGGTGATCCTCACGGCCGGCGCGATCGTCTACCCGGCCGAGGACCGGCTCACCGCCTTCCAGGCGCTGAGCTGGCCCACCGTGCTCGGCGGCGTGACCGCGGCGTCGCTGCTGTTCCTCGCCGTGGTCGCGGTCTGCTGGATCGTGCTGGCCCGCACCACGTTCGGCCGCCGCGTGTACGCGATCGGCGGCAACGAGGAGGCCGCCCGGCTGTCCGGCATCAGGGTCGGGCAGATCAAGGTGGCGGTGTTCGCCATCAGCGGCGTGTGCGCGGCGCTCGGCGGGCTCATCCTGGCCTCCCGCGGCGGGTCCGCGCAGGCGAGCCTCGCCACCGGCATGGAGATGACCGCCATCGCCGCGGCCGTCGTCGGCGGCACCAGCGTCATGGGCGGCGAGGGCGCGATCTGGCGCGGCCTGATCGGCGTCCTGCTCATCACGCTGATCGGCAACGGCTTCAACCTGCTGGGCTGGGATACGATATATCAGCAGGTCGTACAGGGTGCGCTCATCCTCGGCGCGGTGAGCCTCGACCGGCTGCTGCGAGGCCGAAGGAGCTAGGTGGAGGGCGCGCGGATCGGGATCCTGCTGGGTGCGGGGCGCGCGCACGCCGCACTCGTCGGCGACGGCGAGCCCCGCCACGCCACCGGCCCCAACGCGAGCGAGCGGGTCCTCGCCCGGATGCTGCGCGGCCTCGCGGGCGGCACCCGTGTCGGCTCCGTCACCTGGGATGTCTCCGCCGAGCTCGACCCCGCCCTGGCCGGCACGCCGGTCGCGGTCGTGCGCGTCGTGCCCCGGCTGCCCGCGGGCGGGCTCGGCTCCGGCCACCCCTCCCCGCTGCTGCGGTCCCTGCAGGCGCGGCGGGGCGCGGTGATCGGCGGCCACGACCTGTTCGGCGTCGAGCTGGCGCCGCTCGACATCTACGCCGTCCTCGCCGAGGCCGCCGCGGCCCGCGGCATCCCCGCGCTCGCGGTGACCGCGAGCGGTGCGCCCGGCTGCGCCGACCACGAGCTGGCCGCGGCCGAGCTGGTCCACGACACCCGCCCCGAGGCGCGGGTGTCGCTGTCCCACCAGGTGGGCGGGCTGGGGCTGCTCGACAGGGAGGCCGCCACCGTCATCAACGCGGCGCTGCTGGCGCGGGCGGCCGAGCTGGCCGAGCGGTGCGTACGGGTGGGCGAGCTGGTAGGGCCAGGGGTGTCCACCTGGTTCGCGGCCGGCGACGGCGGGCGCATCTCGGCCGAACGGCTACGGCTGCTGCCGGTGCTCGCCCTCGCCGCGTCGGAGGCGGCCGCGCTGACCGGCGCGGCCCGGCTGGCCGGCATCGGGGACGCGCTGGTGGGGCTCGCCCTGCCGGACGCGCTCGCCGTGGGCCACGTCACGGGCGGCCTGCCCGAGGTCACCGTCGACCGGCCGGGGCCCGGCGGGGTGCGCATGGCGGTGCCGACCGCGTCGCTGACCCGCATCCCCGGCTCCCCCTCGGCCTCGGCCGCCGCGTTCGCCCTGCTCGCCGAGCACGAACCCGACCAGGCGGTGGTGGCCGCCGGCTCCGCCGGCGAGGCGGCCGGACGGGCACATGCCGTCGCCGCCCGGCTGCCCGCACCAGGACGGCTGGTGCTGCCCGGCGGCGAGCTCGCGGCCGTCGGCGCGGCCTGCACCGAGCCGACGGCCTGGCTGGACACCGTCGTCTACGCCGAGTCGCGCGAGGAGCTGGACCGCCAGCGCGGCATCGCCGAGCAGCGCGCGCTGACGCTGGTGGCCGAGAGCGGCGCCCGGCTCGGCAGCGAGCGCGTGGTCAGCTCGCGGGCGGTGTCGATGTCGTTCCTGCGCAGCGGCTCCTACCGGCTGATGGTCCGCGCGGGCGGCGAGGCGGGCGAAGACACGTGAGCGAGCGGCTGATCACCGCCGCCGACGTGCCCGCGCTGCTGGCCGGGGCGGAGTTCTTCTCCACCAGCGCGGCGGGCGAGGGCATCGACTTCGCCGGCGTCTGGCTCGGCGACATCCTGGACCACACCGGCCCCGTACGCCTGGTCGCGGCCGGCGACCTCGACCCCGGCACCGCCTGCGCCGCCATCGGCGCCATGGGCTCCACCACCGCCATGGCCGAGCTGCCGCCCTCCGGCGACGAGCCGGCCGTGCTGGCGCGCAGCCTGGAGGGCCGGTGCGGGCCGCTCGGCGCGGTGCTGCCGCTCAACGCCGCCAGCGTCAACGCGCTGTTCCCGGTGGCGGCGGCGGCGCTGCTCGGGCTGCCGCTCATCGACTGCGACGGCATGGGGCGGGTGTTCCCGCTCATCCACCAGACGACGTTCGAGCTGGCCGGGCTGTCGCTGGCGCCCATGGCGGCGGTCAGCGCCGGCTACGACTCGCTGCTGCTGGAGACCGGGTCGGCGCGGGCCGAGCGGCTGGCGCGGGTCGTGGCGCAGAGCGCCGGCGGGTGGCTGCTGTGCGCGCTCTACCCGACGCGGGTGGGCGAGCTGGCGGGGGCGGCGATCCCGGGCTCGATGAGCCGGGTGCTGGAGGTCGGCCGCGTCCTGCTCGCCCACGCGCCCGGCCGCCCCGCCTGGACCGGCGGCCCGGCCCACCCACCCTGGGAGAGCGGCCCCGCGCCGGACGGCGGCCCCTCCTGGGAGGGCGGGCCTTATCGGGAGGGCGGGCCGGGGGCGCGGCGGGTTGTGGCGCCTCATGAGCGGCTGCTGGCCGAGCTGACCGCCGTCACGGGCGCAAGCGTGCTCGGCGGCGGGCGGCTGGTCGAGATCGGGCCCTCGGTACGCCAGGCCGCCGCCCTCTTCCCCGGCAACCCGGTGGGCCTGGCCGTGCACGACCACGACAGCGGCCGGCTGATCCGCATCGAGGCGCACAACGAGCTGATCCTCGCGCTGTCCGACGGCTCGCTGGCGGCGGCCGTACCCGACCTGCTGTGCCTGCTGGACCGGGGCACGCTGCGCATGACCGGCCCCGGCAGGCTGACCGCGGGCGACCTGGTGGACGTGCTGGTCGTGCCCGCCGCGCCGCTCTGGCACACGATCCCCGGCCTGGCGCTCGGCGGCCCCGGCGCGTTCGGCTTCCCGCTACGGCACCCGAAGGAGGCGAGCCGTTGAGCAGCGTACGCGCCCCGCGCGTCGCCGAGCAGCTCACCGTGGACGAGCTGGTCAGGTACGGCCCGCTGGGCCGCGCCCAGATGCTGGTCGGCGAGGACCTCGGCCGGCGGGTGTCCCGTGTGGCGCTGGTGTCGGAGCTGGACCAGATCCGCTCGCACGGCCCCGGCACGGTCGTCGTGCTGTCGGCCACGCTCGGCCACGGCGCGTGGATGGTGGAGTCGGCGCTCCGCCTGGCGTGGGAGCGCAGCGCGTCCTGCCTGGTCAGCCCGGCCGAGGCGGGCCCGACCTCGGCGACGGCGCAGCTCGCCACGCGGATGCGGCTGCCGGTGTTCGCGGTGGGCGAGGACCCGGCCGCGTACGCGCTGGAGCTGGCCGCCGTGGTCGCCAGCCCCGAGGCGGCGCGGGCCCGGCTGGCGGCCCGCTGCGCGGAGCTGTTCACCGAGCGCAGCAGTCCGCGCGGCATCCTCGGCGTGATCAACGCGGAGGTGCCCGGCGTGACGGCGGCGCTGCTGCTGCCGGACGGGCACCTGCTGGCCGGGCAGTCGGCGGCGGCGCGGGCCGAGCACCAGGTACGGGTGGAGGTCCCCGGCCCGGACGGCCGCCGCTGGGCCGACCTCGTCGCCGGCCTGGCCGCTCCCCCGGCCCCGACGTGGGCGGAGAGCGTACGGCTGATCCTGCGCCTGGCGCGCGCCCCGCTGACGACGTCGGTGGCGCGGGAGCGGGTGAGCGCCGTCTACGGCGCCGAGCAGGCGAGGGCCGCGCTGGCGGCGCTGTTCGCCCGGCCCGGTGGCGCCGTGGAGGCCGAGCCGGGCGTGGACCTGCCGGGCTGGCGGCTGGAGGGGCGGCACGTGGCGGTGTTCCTGCGCACCGATCCCGCGCTGGAGGGCGCCGGCCTGTCGCCGGGCGTGGTGTCGGCCTGGCAGGAGGTGCTGCCCGAGCTGCCGCTCGCCCCGTGGCAGGACGGCTGGGCGAGCTGGTGGACCGAGCCGGAGATCGAGTCCGGCCAGGTCGCGGCGGCGCTGCGCAGGCACCTGGCCAGGATGCGCGTCCCGGTGCCGCTCAGCGCCGGCGTGGGCCGGGCCGCGGAGGGCGGCGAGGGGCTGCGCGCCTCGCTGGAGCAGGCGGTGCTGGCCGCGGGCGCGACCGTCCGGCTCGGGCACGGCGAGGTGCGCACGTTCGACGAGCTCGGCTACCGGGCGCTGCTCGGCACGCTCGGCCAGGCGGAGCTGGCCGCCGCCGCGCGGCTGGTGCTGGCCGACCTGCTTGCCGCGCCCGACGGGCCGGTGCTGGTGGTGACCCTGGCCGCGGTGCTCGACTGCGGCGGCTCGACCGGGCGCGCGGCGGCGCGGCTCGGCCTGCACCGCAACACGGTGCTCGGCCGGGTGGAGCGCATCCGCGCCCGGGGCGTCGACTTCGACCACCCCGACCAGCGGCTCGCGCTCCACCTGGCCTGCTACGCGCTGCTGCCCGAGCTCCAGAACGGCCGGCAGGCGGCGACCCAGCAGCCGAGCCAGTAGACCGGCCGGCAGCCAGGCAGGTCGGCCGACCGGCGCGCAGAACGGCCGGCCCCGGAGCGAGATGCTCCGGGGCCGGCCGCCGCCCCGCTGGTCAGGCGGAGAAGGAGTAGACCTCCCCGGCCCGCGAGGCCGAGACCTGGCCGTCGAGCACGTCGGCCCGTACCGCCTCGGCGTCACGCTCGGCCGGGTCGCCGAAGCCGCCGCCACCACCGGTCTTGCAGAGGATGACGTCGCCCTTCTTCAGCTTCATGCCGTTGCACTTCAGCAGGCGGCGCTCGTCCTCCCTGCCCGGGTTGACGATGATCTCCGGCGGGGTGGCGTCGTGGCCGCCGAACAGGCCCCAGGCGGGCGTCAGCGAACGCTCGAACCACAGCGACACCGTGCAGTCGTGCAGCGCGGTGTACTCACGGACGACGCCGTTGCCGCCGCGGAAGCGGCCGGCGCCGCCGGAGTCGGGGCGGATGGCGTACTCGCTGATCCGGAACGGGTAGCGGGTCTCGAACACCTCGACCGGGATGTCCTTGAGCGAGCCGTTCACGTTGTTGATCAGCGCGGTCTCGCCGTCGGAGCCGTCCCAGGCGCCCCAGCCGCCGAGCGTGGCCTCCAGGCTGACGTAGTCGCGCTTGGTGCGCGGGTCGGTGCCGGCCAGCAGGACGATCATCGAGTCACCGTGGCTGGCCCCGGCGACCTTGTCCGGCATGGCGGGGGCGAGCGCCTTGGCCACCATGTCGATGAGCAGGCCGAGGTGCGAGAAGTACCACTGGCAGGCGGCCGGCGCCACCGCGCCGAACACCGATCCCTCCCTGACCTGGACGGTCATCGGGCGGAACGAGCCGCCGTTGCCGGGCACGTCCGGGCTGACCAGCAGCTTGTAGCCGACCCGGCAGGCCGAGACGGTCTGCGAGACGCCGCAGTTGACCGGGCCGACGGTCTGGTCGGCGGAGTCGCGGACGTCGAAGTCGATCTCCGAGCCGGACACCGTGATCTTCAACCTGATCGGGACCGTCGTGTCCAGGTCGATGCCGTCGTTGTCGAGGCAGCCCTCGGCCTCGTACACGCCGTCGGGGATGGCCGCGATGACCTCGCGCTCCAGGCGCTCGGTCTGGGCGAAGATCTCGTCGCGGGCGGCGCGGAGGGTGTCCAGGCCCCACCGGCGCACGATCTCCTCCAGGCGGGCCTGGCCCATCTTGATCGTGGCGATCATGGCGTGCATGTCACCGCTGGTCTGGTACGGGAAGCGCACGTTCGTGGCGATCGTGCTCATCGCGCCGTGGACGTCCACGCCGCCCTCGACCAGCTTCTGCGGCGCGAGCCGCAGGCCCTCCTGGAAGATGTTGACCGAGTCCATGGAGCCGCCGGGGTCCTTGGAGCCGACGTCGATCCAGTGGGCGCGGGTGGCGGTGAAGCCGACCAGCTCCTCGTCCACGAAGACGGGGCCGAAGATGGTCACGTCGTTGAGGTGGGTGCCGCCGAGGTAGCTGTCGTTGAGGATCCACACGTCGCCCGGCTGCCACACCTCCCGTCCGAACTGCTCCTCGGTGGCCTTGGTGCAGGTCTCCAGGTTGCCCAGGAAGATCGGCAGGCCGGCGGACTGGCCGAGGACCTGGTGCTGGTCGTCCAGCAGGGCCACGACGCAGTCGCCGCACTCGTAGATGATGGGGGTGTACGCCGAGCGGATGAGCGTGGCGTTCATGTCGTCGGCCGCGGCGGACAGCGCGTTGCGGATGATCTCGACGACGACCGGGTCGACGGTCTTGGCGTCGGCGGTCTGGACGTCGGCGGTCTGGGCGGGGGTGGTCACTGCTCCTCCTCGGTGTTGCGAACGACCAGCGAGCCGATGGGGTCGACCGACACGGAGAAGCCGGGCGGGACGACCGTGGTGGCGGTGCTCTCCACGATGATCGCCGGGCCCTCGAACGCGTGTCCGGCGGACAGCGCCTCGCGGCGCACCAGGATGGTCGGGCGGGCCTGCCCGTCGAAGACGACCTCGCGCGTCTCGTGCGCGAAGTCCGGCCCCTGCGCCTGCCCGACCTGCTCGGCGGCGCCGCGGCCGAGGTCGCCGAAGGCGGTGGTGCGCAGCGTCACGAACTCGATGGGCGCGCCCAGGTTGGCGTGGCCGTAGCGGGTCTCGTGCTGCTGGGCGAAGCGCTTGGCGATGACCTCGACGAAGCCCTCGGCGGCCGGCTCGTCGGCGTCGGACAGCGGCACGGTGAGCGTGTACTCCTGGGCCGCGTACCGGATGTCCACGGCGTGCTCGACGCGGCGGTTCTCCTCCGGGACGCCCTCGCCGGCCAGCGAGGCGAGGCCCTCCTCTGCCATGCCGCGCAGCTTGGCCGCCATGTCGGCGCCGTCGAGGTCGGCGTCGAGGTGGAAGTAGGTGTCGGAGAAGTCCTTGCGGATGTCGGTCTGCAGCATGCCCCAGGCGGAGAACGCGCCGGGGAAGCGCGGCACGACGACCTCCTTGATGCCCAGCTCGCGGGCGAGGAAGACGGCGTGCATGGGCCCGGCGCCGCCGAAGGCGACGAGCGTGAACTCGCGCGGCTCGATGCCCCGCGAGACGGTGATCGTCCTGATGGCCTGGGCCATCTTGGCGTTGGCGACGTCGCAGACGCCCTCGGCGATGGCGAGGGTGTCCAGGCCGAGTCCCTGGCCGACGGTGTCGAGCGCGCGGCGGGCCGCCTCGGTGTCGAGGTCCAGCGTGCCGCCCGCGAACCAGTCGGGGTCGATGCGGCCGAGCACGAGGTTGGCGTCGGTCACGGTCGGCTCGGTGCCGCCGCGGCCGTAACAGGCCGGGCCGGGGGTCGCGCCGGCCGAGCGCGGGCCGACGCGCAGGCCGCCCGCCTCCAGCCAGGCCACCGAGCCGCCGCCGGCGCCGATGGTGTGGATGTTGACGACGCTCATGAGCATCGGCAGGCCCTCGATGTTGGCCTCGGGCGAGATGTCCGGCTGGCCGTCGATGACCAGCGAGACGTCGAACGAGGTGCCGCCCATGTCCACGCCGATGAGGTTGGGCCGGTCGATGGCGCGGGCCAGCTCGACGCCGCCCATGGCGCCGCCGACGGGGCCGGACAGCAGCGTCTGCAGCGGGCGGCGGCGGGCCGACTCCGCGGTCAGGATGCCGCCGGAGGACTGCATGACGTGCATCGGCACGGTGAGCCCGCGCTCCTTGAGGTTGGTCTCAAGACGCTCCAGGTAGCGGCGCACGACCGGGCCGGTGTACGCCTCGACCACGGCGGAGGAGGTGCGCTCGTACTCGCGCCACTCCTTGGCGGCCTCGTGCGACAGCGACACCGTCACCTCGCCGCCCAGCTCCTCCAGCAGGATCTCCCTCGTACGCAGCTCGTGCGCCGGGTCCAGGTAGCTGAAAAGGTAGGCCACCGCGATCGCGCCGAACCCGCCCTCACGGTAGCGGCGGGCGGCCTCGCGCACGGCCTGCTCGTCCAGCGGCTCCAGCTCCTCGCCCGCGGCGTCGAAACGTCCGCCGACCTCCACGATGTCGCGCTTCGGCACCAGCGGCTCGGGCTTGCGGAAGTGCAGGTCGTACAGGCGGGTACGGGGGCCACGGGCGATGTGGTACGTGTCGCCCGCTCCCTTGGAGGCCAGCAGCAGCACCTTGACCCCGCGCCGTTCGAGGAAGGCGTTGAGTCCCTGGGTGGTGCCGTGCACGGTGAACGAGATGTCACGGGGGGAGTCCACCAAGGACTCCAGCGCGGTCAGCACACCCCTCGTCAGATCGTCGGGCGTGGTGGACGACTTGCCGACATGGTAGCGGCCGGTCGTCTCGTCGTACCCGATGACGTCGGTGAACGTGCCGCCGATATCCATGGAGACCCGGTATCGGCTCATGGGCGAGCTCCTCTCTAGCAAGGCGGTGACGCGACGGTAGTCCTGTCACGATCGTCGTGGGTGTGCGCGGCGACCACTCCCCCGGCGGTTCACCGTGCCCGGGGCCCTGTCGGGGGGTGCGGGGCTGCGGCAGACTGGCGCGGCAGCCGAGCCGAGACGGGGGGAGACGCGCGTGGCCGGGCCGCCGTACCTGGGAGACGAGCAGATCCGGCGCATGTTGCCGATGGAACACGCGGTGATGGCGCTGGAGGCGGCCTTCCGCGCGGGCCCGCCCGGGCCCGACGCGCCCGCCGCCCGCGCCGGGCTGGGGGGCGGTGAGCTGGTGCTGTCGGCGGGCGAACGCGGCCGATGGGCCGCCGCCCGCCTCGCCACCACCCCCGCACCCCGCGTCCCTGTCCCTGAGCCCGGCCTCGGGGAGGATGCGGTGCTCGTCGTGTTCGACGCGGCCGAGCTGCGTCCGCGGCTGCTGCTCGACGCGCGGGCGCTCGCCGTGCTGCGGGCGGCGGCGGCGAGCGCGCTCGCGACCCGGCACCTGGCCAAGGCCGACGCCCGGCGGCTGGTGGTGCTCGGGACCGGCGACGACGCCCGCGCGCACGTACGGGCCATGCTCGCGGTACGCCAGCCCGACGAGGTGCGCGTCGTCGGCCCGGACCCCCGCCGGGCCCGCCGCCTGGCCGGGGAGCTGGACGCCGAGCACGGCGCGAAGGTCGTCCCCGGCGACCCGGACGACGTGGCGGAGGCGGACATCGTGTGCGTCTGCCTGCCCGGCCCGCTGTTCCCCGGCCCGATCCCGGGGCCAGGGTCGCACGTCAACGTGGTCGGCGGCCGGACGCCGGAGGCCGGGAGCTGGCGGCCTTACGTGGTGGGCGAGCACGCGGGGGTGCCCGGCTGCGACACCGACCTGCACCACGTGCTCACCGGCGAGGGCGCCCCGCCGCCCGGCGCGCCGACGTTGTTCACCTCCTCGGGGCTGATCGCCGAGGATCTGGTCCTGGCCGCGGAGCTGGCCGCCAAACTCGGCTGAACCCGGGCGTCGCCGCCCGCGTACCCTCCTACATGCGCTTCAGGATGACCACGGCCGCCCTGCTGACGACCCTGCTGACGACCCCGCTGGCCGCCGGGTGCGCCGCGGCCGGCGCCGATCCGGGCTACTCGCAGGCCGACGTGCGGTTCAACCAGCAGATGATCACCCATCACCGCGAGACGATCCACCTCGCCGGGCTGGCCGTCGAGCGCGGCTCCGGCGCGTACGTACGCGACCTCGGCACCAAGCTCATCCCCAAGGAGCAGGCCGACATCAAGGCGATGTCGGACTGGCTCACGTCCTGGGACCAGCCGGTGCCGAAGGAGGAGACCTCGGCGGCGGGCGCCGAGCTGAAGGCCGGGCCGGGCTTCGACCGGGGCTGGCTGACGCTGGTGTCCAAGCATCTCGAACACGGCATCCACATGGCCGAGGAGGTCCGGACGGGCGGCGTGCACGGGCCGACGCGCGAGCTGGCCGACCGCATCGTCAAGGCGCAGACCGAGGAGATCGCGGAGATCGCCGGACACCTGGACTGAGCGGCGCCCCTTCTGACAACGATTCCCTCGTCTGTGCCGCGCGGTCGTAAGATCGTCCGCGCGCCTCGCCCCGGGGGCTCGACGTGAGGAGTGAACCGCATGGAACGCAGACGTTTTCTCGCCCTGGCCGGCGCCGCGGGCCTGGCCGCCGCCGGGTCCGCCGCGCCGGCGCTGGCGGCGACCTACCCCTTCCACGACGCGGGCGTCACCGCCGAGGCGCACGCGAAGCTGGGCGAGCTGGCGCCGTACGGGGTGACGGCGTTCGCGTTCACGCCGTCCGGCGGCTGGGTGGTCGTCACCCAGGACGGCCGCTACTTCGCCCGCGGCATCCCCGACGCCTGCTTCACCGAGCTGGGGGCGCTGTCCAAGGCGGGCCGGCGGATCCACTGCCTGGCCTTCCCGCCTGAGGGCGGCGACCGCTGGGTGATCACCACGGACAAGGGCGTGTCGGCGCGCGGCCTGCCGGCGGCCTGCCTGGACCGGATCAAGTCCTATTACGCCGCCGGGCAGCAGGTCGTGGACGTGGCGTTCCCGCCGGCGGGCGGCGACCGGTGGGTGGTGACCGCCGCGAACGCCTTCTACGCCAAGGGCGTGGACGACGAGTGCTACCAGATGATGCGCAACCTCACCCAGGGCGGCCGCAAGCTGACCCGGGTGGCCTTCCCCAAGGCGGGCGGCTGGGTGGTGGTGGCGCAGGACGAGTACTTCGCGCGCAACATCCCCGACGCCTGCTTCACGAAGATGGGAACGCTGGCGGGCGGCGGCTGGCAGGTGCACACCGTGGCGTTCGCGCCGGGCGGCGGCTGGGTGTTGAGCACCCGCGGCAAGGTGCCCGCGCTGCCCGCCGACAAGGTGCGCAAGGTCGAGAACGCGGTCGGCGGCGCGACGCTCTGGCAGCGCATGAACGCCTACCACACGCCGGGCGTCACGGTCGCCGTGGTCGTCGGCAACAAGATCGCCTGGTCCACCGGCTACGGTCGGCTGGAGGCGGGCGGCGCGGCGGCGGCCCATCCGGAGAGCGCGTTCCAGGCCGCCTCGATCAGCAAGGCGGTGACGGCGCTCGGCGTGCTGCGCCTGGCGCAGACCGGCGGCCCGGCCCTGAGCGCCGACGTCCGGCCGCACCTCGGCTGGACGCTGCCGCAGCGCGACTGCGTGACCTCCACCGCGGCCCCGACCATCGACCGGCTGCTCGCCCACCGGGCCGGCGTCGTCGGCCGCGGCTCGACCTCGCCGGCCGGCGCCTGCTCCGGGTTCGCCTCAGGCGGCGGCGGCTTCGCCGGCTACGGGCCCGACGCCGCCGTGCCGACGCTGCTGCAGGTCATGAACGGCGAGGGCAACTCGCCGAAGATCGAGCTGACGACCGCGCCCGGCGCCGAGTACCACTACTCCGGCGCGGGCTTCGTGCTGCTGCAGCGCATGCTGGAGCAGCGGACCGGCGGGACGCTGGCGGACTACATGCGGACGGAGGTGTTCGCGCCGCTCGGCATGACGACCAGCTCGTACGCGCTCGCGCCCGCCTTCGAGCTGGCCGCCGGCCACACCGCGACCGGCGCCGTGATCCCCGGCAAGCGCAACCGCTACCCGGAGTCGGCCGCCGCCGGCCTCTACACGAACGTGCTCGACCTGTGCCGGCTGGTGTCCTGGCTCAACCGGGCGTACACCGCCTCCGCCGACATCGCCGGCCCGCTCAGCAGGGCGTCGGTGCGTACGCTGCTGTCGGAGGGCCCGCAGCCGGGCATGGGACGCGGGCTGTTCCTCGCCGGCGCGGGGACCGACGGCTTCTCCTACAGCCACGACGGCTCCAACTACGGCTTCCGCTCGCTGTTCCAGGGCTACCCGAAGCTCGGCGCCGGGTTCGCCGTGCTCGCCAACGGCAGCGACGCCGGCCTGGTGACCGAGATCGCCGCCGCGATCAAGAAGGTCTACGGCTGGCCGTAGGAGGCCCGGCGGGCGCCGAGGGCGGCGGCTATTCGCCGGGGACGGGAGCCGTCACGGGCGCGCGGACGCCGGTGATCACGACGCCGCTCGCCGGGCGGGCGGGGACCCGGCGCAGCGAGATGCCGAGGTCCTGCGGCGGGACGTCGTAATCGAGCCGCGCCAGCCGGACCACCAGCTCCCGCAGCAGCGTGACGGTGATGTCCTCGCCGGGGCAGCGGTGGCCGGTGCGCGGGTCGCCGCCGCCCTGCGGGATCAGCTCGAAGGGGTCGATCGGGCGGCCGAGGAAACGTTCGGGGCGGAAGGAGTAGGGCTCGGGCCACAGGTCCGGGTCGTGGTTCTGGCCGTACACGTCGAGCAGCACGAGCGTGCCTTCGGGGATCGCGTGGCCGCGCCAGGTCAGGTCGCGCGCCGCGCGCCCGCCGACGAACGGCGCGAACGGGTAGAAGCGCCGCACCTCGTGCACGAACGCCTCGGCGAAGTCCTCGTCACCCGTACGCAGCCGCGCCCGGTGCTCGGGCCATCGGTGCAGCGCGTGGGCGGCGTACGCGACGAACCAGCAGACGGCCACCGTGGGCCTGATGACGTTGAGCAGTTCTACCGCGGCCAGGTGGGGGTCGAGGCGCTCGCCGTGGGCGTCCGCGTGCCTGGCGACCGCGGCCAGCGCCGAGCCGGTGGGCGCGTGGATCGCGCCGCGCCGCACGTCCTCCAGCAGGCTCGTCAGCCGGGCCTCCTGCCGGGCGCGGGCCCGGCGGGCGCGCCAGTGGCGCGGCCCGAGCGTGGCGAAGCCGTCCACCATCGCCACGCAGTCGCGGGCCAGCTCGTCGGCCTCGTCCGGGGACATCTGGACACCGGCCCAGGCGGTGACGGCGCGGCCCAGCACGCGGGCGGCCTCGTCGAAGAGCACGACCGGCTCGTCGCCGGCCGCCCAGCCGGCCGCGGCCTCGTCCCAGGCAGCGGCGGTACGCCGGCGGAGGTCGGCGATGCCCGCGGTCGTCATGAGCGACAGGAACATCGCCTTGCGGACCCGGTGGTCGGCGCCGTCCAGGGTGTGGACCGGCCCGTGGCCGAACAGCGTGCTCTGCACGAGGCCGGGGAGGGCGTCGTGGCGGAGCACGTGGTCCTCGTCGTAGAGGAAGCGGGCGGCGTCCGGGCCGCAGAGGCCGGTCGCGCGGCGGCCCAGGACGCGGGTGCGGGCCACGCCGTCCGGGGCCTCGCGGCGGCGCGCGGGGAGCCAGCCGTAACCTTCAAGGAGCATGAGCGGGGTGTTGTCGAGCGGCATCGCCCCCAGGTTCCCTCTCCGGCGGGGCCGAAACGGCCGGCCGCCGCCCGCCCGGGGAGATCCGGCGCGTCAGGCCGCGTTCAGCCGGTGGCCCATGAACAGCTCCAGCCGGGTACGGCCGCCGGGATGGTCGAGCCGCACACGGTCGCACACGCGCTGGATGATGCGCAGCCCGAGGCCGCCGTGGCCGGGCCGGCGCGGGGCGGCGCGCAGGTGGTCGGCGGTGAGGGCGCCGGCCTCGTCGGCGACGTGCACCGTGACGCCGTCGGCGTCGCTGCGCAGGCTCACGGTGCCGGAGGCGCGGGCGTGCTCCAGGACGTTCGCCGCCGCCTCGCTGACCGCGAGCACCAGCAGATCGGCGCGTGAGCGCTCCAGCCCGGCCCGTACGGCGAACGCGCGCACCAGCTCGCGCAGCGGGGCCAGGTCCTCGCCGAGCGGAGTGTGCACGGCCTCGGCGGGGCGGAGCGGTGTGAGCACGGAAGACACGCAGCCCAAGTGCCCACATCGTCGGCCTTCAAGCGGCCTTATCCAAGTTTCTTGGGATTCGGGGTGATTCCTGGCGTGATTCCCCGCGTCGAGCGAGGTGCGGGAGAGGCGCCTCGCACAAGGGCCCATAGGGGGTGGTGAGATGTACCGGATTTGACAGCTTTGTTTTACTATTCCGTCCAATTCACAGAATGACGTTCGGGGATCATCGTTGAGCCGCGGGTCATCATCATCGATCGATCGGAAACTCGGCACCCCCCACTCACCCCCCTCGCCCGAGGAGTTCACCCATGCCCCGACGTGTCCTCGCCATGCTCGCCGCCGTCGCCCTGCTCTTAGCCGTCTCCCCACCCGCCCAAGCCGCCGCGCAGAACGCCGCCGCGCAGAACGACGTGTACGTGGCGCTCGGCGACTCGGCCGCGGCGGGCCCGCTCATCCCCGACCAGGTGCTGCCCGAGCTGGGCTGCTGGCGCTCCACCCGCAACTACGCGCACCTGACCGCCCAGGCCATCGGCGCCCGCACGCTGCGCGACGTCACCTGCTCCGGCGCCAAGACCACGCACATGTACCAGTCGCAGAGCACCGACCTCGGCTCGGTGGCGCCGCAGCTCAACGCCGTCACCGCGGACACCACGCTGGTCACCGTGCAGATCGGCGCCAACGACGTCGGCCTGACCGGCTTCATCGAGGACTGCCTCAACCTGCTGCCGCCGCCCGTCGGGGACGCCTGCAACGACGACTACATCGTGGACGGCCAGGACAGCTGGCGGGTCAAGACCGACGCGCTGCGGCCCCGGCTGACCCAGCTCGCCGGCGACATCCGCGCCCGCGCCCCGCAGGCCCGGATCTTCGTCGTGGGCTACGCGACGTACGCGCCGCCGGGCGGCTGCTACCCGCGTGTCCCGATCATCAAGGCCGACGCCAACTACATCCGCGCCACCTTGCAGTACTTCAACCGCATGCTCGCCGAGCAGGCCGCCGCGGCCGGCGTCGGCTTCATCGACCTGCAGACCCCGAGCGTCGGCCACGACCCGTGCACGCCGCCGGGGACCCGCTGGATCGAGCCGTACGTGCCGGCCTCGGCCGCGACCCCCTTCCACCCGAACGCGCTCGGCATGCGCGGCTTCGCCGCCGTCGTGACCGCCGCCGTCTCGGGCGCCTGAGCGGGTGAGCGCGGGGCCACGGGCGCTCAGCGGCAACCCGTGGCCCCGAACGCCAGGAACCGGGTGACCTCCTCCTGGCTGAAGTTGTCGTCGGAGCCGACGACGAGCGTGCACTCGCCGTTCGCCAGCCGCGGCCCCCAGGCCAGGCTCTCGTAGTTCTGGACCGGGGTCTCCGACTGAGGGACCGCCTCGCTCAGGTCGAGGACGAGCCGCTTGGTCACCGGCCGGTACGGCCGCCCGTCGGTCAGGGAGCGCCGGGCGAGGACGTCGGTGGCGCCGCGCAGGTCGAACTCGTACAGCCGGGCGCGGTAGCCGACGCCCTGGATCCAGGACCGTTCGAGCGCGAGGTAGCGCAGGTCGTCCACGGCCAGGATCTCCGACACGCCGCTGTCGGCGTCGCCGGTCGGCGGGACGGGCGCGGCGGGCAGCGCGTCGACCGGGTATGCGTACTGGCCGCGCAGCCTGCCGTCGCGGCTCCAGACGGTCACCCGGGCGGGCGCGCCGCGCTCGGCGGTGGGCGGCGCGCCGTCCTCGTAGCGGGGGCCCTCGGTGACGGCGGTGACCACGCGCGGCGTGACGGCCAGGCCCTCGAAGCCGAAGTTGCGCCGCGGGCCGCGTTCGCCGCGGGTCAGCCGCAGGGTGCGCGGCAGCGGGAACGCGTCGAGGTGGCGGCCCTGCCGGTCCATGGCGCGGACGGCGGGCTGGGAGAGCGGAATGCCGGGGTTGCGGTCGTCGGGCCGGTCGCCCTCGTCGCCCCACAGCAGCCGGCCGTTCCAGCGGTCGTACCTGATGGACTCGGGGTCGGCGGACTCGGGCTTGCCGTAGCCGGGGTAGGGCGTGCCGTCGGCGCGGGTGAGCGTCGTGACACCGGTCAGCCGCACGCCGCGGAACTCGCCCGTGACGCGGTCGATGTGGAGGCGGCCGGTGTAGAAACGGGCGGGGTTGTAGCGCCAGCGGTCGTCGGAGATGAAATACCAGGTGCCGGTGCGGGGGTCGTGGTCGATGCCGGACAGGCCGCCCACCGTCGTGCCGTCCAGGCGGGTCAGATGCGGCAGGCTCCGCTCGCCGAGGAAGCGGGTGACACGCACCGGCTCGCGCCGTCCGGCCGCCGACGCCGACGGCGCCGCGAACGCCGCCGCGACCACCACAATGACGGCGACCGCCATTGTTCGCCGCATCTGTGCCATTTATTCCCCCCATCATTGGAAAGGCGATGACGGGGAAATGAAATCGCGAATCCGGCGGGAAGTCCATGCAGGTGGAAGCGGCGAACGCCGCTAATTTGCGACATTTCACGAGAAACAAAAAACCGTGCGGCGGCGAATCCTCGCCACCGCACGGAAGCCTCGCGCGAAATCCCGCCGGACGCCGGGCTACGGCACCGGGACGGTGTGGGCGCGGGCCAGGCTCTCACCCCATTCCCTGGCCCGGTCCAGCTCGCCGGGGACGAGCGGGCCCAGGGTGCCCTCGACGTAGAAGCTGCGCGCCGGGCAGGCCAGCCGTACCCCGGCCCGGCGCAGCCGCCGCGCGACGCCTTGCGCCGCCGAGCCCGGCATGCGCGGCTTGGCGACCCGCGTGTCGAAGGCCGCCGCGTCGAGTGCGGCCGACGAGGTGCGCAGCGCCGCCAGCCACTCGCGCACCCCGCGTCCCTTGGAGACCAGCGGGACGCCCTCGGCCTGCTGCGCGGCGGACTGCCGGGTCGAGACCCGGCTCAGCCCGAACGCGTGCGTCGGCCCGCCCACGACCAGCAGGCTCACGTCCGCCCCCACCACGCCGGGCGCGCCGGCGACCTCGGCCACCTCGGCCCGCATGGCGCTCGCCAGCCCTTCGGCGATCGACTCGGCGACCGCCTTCGTGTTGCCGTACATCGACTCGTACACCACCAGCGCGTACATGGCGCTCTTCCCCTCTCAGTTCTCCCGTGGAAGCACCGGTTCGAGGTGGAACATGCCGGTCATCACCTCGCCCGCCGTGTCCTCCGGGCGCGGCCGGCGGCCCGCCACGGCGGCGACCACGTCGGAGGTGGTGATGAGTCCGGCCAGCCCGTACTTGCCGACCACCGGCAGGGCGTCGCAGCCCGAGTCGGCCAGGATGGCCGCCACCCGTGGCAGCGGCGTGTCGAGCAGCACCCGCGGCCGGCGCTCGCCCGTCAGCAGCGCGCCCACCTGGCGTCCCGCCTGCTCCCACGGCCCGCCGGACCAGGAGGCCGCCAGGTCCTCGCGGCTCAGCACCCCGAGCAGGTGCCCGTCGGACACGACGGGGAGATGGTGCACGTTCGCGCGGCGCATCAGCTCCCACGCCATCAACGGCGACTCCTCGGGCTTGACTACGACCAGGATCCGGCTCATGACCTGCTCGGCGATCAGGGTCTCGACGCTCATGGCACTCCTCCGGCGGCTCGACCTTCCCCTTCCATGGTCGCACTACCCGGTGAGCCGCACCTGGGGACGAAGTCCCTGGATCGGGGTGCCGTTGGTCCCTTACCCCCCGCCTCCGAGGACGGACGGGCCGAGGAGGAGCTCAGGAGGACGACGGCGGGGCGGTGGCGATGACGGCGGTGGCGTCCAGCTCGTCGGAGCCGGTGACGCGGACGGTCAGCCCCGCCTCCTCGGCGGCGCGGGCGGTGGCCTCGGCCTGGCGTTCGCTGGTCTCGATCAGCAGGTGGCCGCCGGGGGCCAGCCAGCCGGGCGCGCCGGCAAGCACGCGGCGGACCACGTCGAGGCCGTCGTGTCCGCCGTCGAGCGCGGTCAGCGGCTCGTACAGGCGGGCCTCGGGAGGCAGCAGCCCGACGGAGGCGGACGGCACGTACGGCGGGCTGGCGATCAGCAGGTTCACCCGGCCGCGCAGCGTCGCGGGCAGCGGCTCGTACAGGTCGCCCTGGTGGACGGAGGCACCGGGGAGGTTGCGCCGGGCGCAGCGCACGGCGGCCGGGTCGAGGTCGGCCGCGTGCAGCTCGACCGGCCGGGCCAGTCCTGCGACCAGGGCGGCGCCCATCGCGCCCGTGCCGCAGCACAGGTCGAGGACGACCGGCGTGCCCGGAAGCTCCCCGGCCAGGGCGACGGCCTGCCCGATGAGGAACCCGGTACGGGGCCGAGGCACGAACACCCCCGGCTCGACGGTCAACCGAACCCCGCAGAACTCCGCCCAGCCCAGCACGTGCTCCAGCGGCTGCCCGGAGACGCGGCGCTCGGCCATGGCCTCGACCTCGTCGGGGGTGCGGGCGGTGGCGAGGATGAGCTCCGCCTCGTCCTCGGCGAACACGCACCCGGCCGCCCTGAGCCGTGCGACCAGGGCGGGAGTGGCTTCCTCGGACGACAAAAAGCTCGACATGAGCGACTTTCCTATCAGATGCCCGTCATGTCACCGCGAGCCGCCCCACAGAGCCGGACCCGCCTGCCACCAGCATGACGCCCTTCGCCAGTCCAGGCCCACGACCCCGCGCCACGACACGGCAACTCCAGACACGGCGACGCGGCCCGGCTTGACGCGGCAGGGCGACGCGGCAGGGCGACGCGGCAGCGGACCGCGCCCCATCAGGTGGTGTGCCGGGCGGCGGCGGCGTGGGCGGCGCCGTAGCCTTCGGCGCGCAGCGTGACGCGGCCCGCCTCGACGCGCAGCGCCACCTCCGTGGCGTCGTCCACGCCGGTGATGCCCGCCGCCGCCGCGAGGTCGCCGCTCTCGTCCCACACGACCCGCAGCCGCGGCCAGGCCGATCGCGGGACGGCCGCGCGCAGGCAGCCGCACAGCTCGCCGAGCGTGAGCCTGGCCAGCGGGAACAGCTCCTCTGGCGCGCCGCTCACCACGACGGCGGTGACCTCGGCCCCGGGCGGCGCGGCCCGTACGGCGTCCTCGACGGCCGACAGCCGGTGCATGCCGAGCACCGCCACCACGCCGTCACCGTCCAGCCGTACGGGCTCGCCGCTGACCGCGTCCGGCACCGCCGATGGCGGCGACCACGGCTCGTCGCCGGCCGACAGACGCGGCAGCAGCGGCGCGACGAACCACCGGTCGCCGAGGTCGAGATCGGCCAGCCGCTCGCAGGCGCGCACCACGTTGAACGGCTCCACGAACCCCGGCGCCGCCGCCGCGAGCTGCCCCGCCCCGTGCAGCAGCGTGAGCGCCGCCTCGGCGAGCCGCACCAGCCGCCCGTCGGGGGTGGGCGGCGGACGCAGGCGTTCCAGCGCCAGCCCGAGCAGGATCGCGTCGAGCTTCACGAGCTGCGCGTACGGCACCCGCGTCAGCTCGTCGGCGAGGATCTCCGGCATCAGGTGCATGCCGAGCCGGCTCGGCCCGCGTTCGTCGTCGGTGGCGAGCGGCAGCCGGGCGACCCAGGCGCGGGCCACCTCCCTCAGCGCCTCGCCGACGGTCAGCGCGGGCTCGGCGGGGGCGGGCGGCTCGGCGGACTCGGCCAGCTCGGCCAGCACCGCGAAGTACAGCGCCCGTTTGCCGGGGAAGTTGGAGTAGACCGCTCCGCGCGTGAGCTCCGCGCGGTCGGCGATGCCGTCGATCTTGGCTTCCCGGTATCCACGCTCGGCGAACTCCGCCCGCGCCGCGGCCAGCACTCTCGCCCGGTTGCGCTCCTGTGCCTGCGCTCTGGTCAGCCGGGCCATCGTCCTCCTCGCGTTGCCGGGTCCCGCCAGTCAGGATACCGTGAACATTCAAATGATGGGATCATCTGAAAACGAAGGGTGGGCCATGGCCGACGTGCCCGAGCTCGACATGACCGGCCTCGCGCTGCTGCGCGACCCCTCCGCCGCGTACGTCCGGGCGGCCGGCGACTCCCCCGTGGCGCGGCTCACCGGGCCGGGGTTCGCCTTCTGGGTCGTGCTGCGGCACGCCGAGGGCCGGGCGGTCCTCGCCGACCCCCGGCTGCGTACCGGCGAGGCCAGCTACCAGCGGCCGGACGTCCCCGCCGACTGCCTGCCGTACATGACGACGATGTCCGAGCTGAACGGGGCCGAGCACGCCCGGCTGCGCCGGCTGGTCGCGCCCGCGTTCACGCCGCGGCAGGCGGAGCGGTTCCGGCCGCGCGTCGAGCGCATCGTGGACGCCCTGCTGGACGAGCTGCCAGGCAACCTGTCCGACGACGGCCCGGGAGACGACACGGTGGATCTGCTGGCGCACTTCGCCCGGCCGCTGCCGATGGAGGTGATCTGCGAGCTGACCGGCATCCCGGCCGCCGACCGGCCGCGCTGGCGGGCGTGGGGCGCGGACGTCGCGGCGGGGCACGGGGCCGCGTTCGCCGAGGCGATCCCCGGCATCCTGGAGGGCGCGAAGGCCGCCGTGGCCAGGGCGCGGGCCGAGCCGGGCGACGACCTGATCTCCGAGCTGGCCCGCGTCCAGGAGGAGGACGGCGACCGGCTGTCGGAGACCGAGCTGGTGACGATGGTGTGGCAGCTCGTCCTCGCCGGGCAGACGCCCACGAACCTCATCGCCAACTCCGTGGCCGCCCTGCACGAGCATCCCGATCAGCTCGCCGCGCTGCGCGCCGACCCGGCGCTGATGCCGGGCGCGGTCGAGGAGCTGATGCGCTGGTGCGGTCCGCAGCTGCTGACCATCCCCCGGTTCACGACGGAGGACGTCGAGATCGGCGGCGTGACGGTGCCGAAGGGCGAGCCGGTGACGGTCGCGATCCCGGCCGCCAACCGCGACCCGCGCGTCTTCGCCGACCCCGGCCGGTTCGACGTGCGGCGGGACGCGGCGGGGCAGCTCGGGTTCGCGCACGGGCCGCACTTCTGCGCCGGGGCGTCGCTGGCGCGCGTGCAGACCGCGGTCGCGCTCGGCTCGCTGCTGCGCCGCTTCCCCGGCCTCGCGCTCGCGGGGCCGCCGCAGCGCGTCCCCGACCCGGGCACGGCCCGGCTGCTGTCGCTGCCGGTGACCCTGGGCACGGCGGGCTGAGAGCTGTGATCCGATCGACGGGACCGGCCTGCTCGTTCTGCGGGAAGGGCCAGCACGAGGTCCGGCGGCTGATCGCGGGGCCGCCGTCGGTCCACATCTGCGAGGAGTGCGTCGGGCAGTGCACCGAGCTCATAGCCGAGGAAGAAGCCGCGGCGGCCCCCGCCGGGCCGGCCCGCGACCTGCCCACCCCGCGTGAGATCCACACGTTCCTGGACCAGTACGTCATCGGCCAGGACCAGGCCAAGCGGACGCTGGCCGTGGCCGTCCACAACCACTACAAGCGCCTGCGCGCCCCCGTCTCGAAGGACGACCCGGTCGAACTGGGCAAGTCCAACATCCTGCTGGTCGGCCCCACGGGCAGCGGCAAGACGTACCTCGTGCGGACCCTGGCGCGGATGCTGGACGTGCCGTTCGCCGTCGCCGACGCCACCGCGCTCACCGAGAGCGGCTACGTCGGCGACGACGTCGAGAACGTCCTGCTCAAGCTCATCCAGGCGGCCGGCGACGACGTGCGGCGGGCCGAGACCGGCATCGTCTACATCGACGAGATCGACAAGATCGCCCGCAAGGCGGACAACCCGTCGATCACCCGCGACGTCTCCGGCGAGGGCGTGCAGCAGGCGCTGCTGACCATCCTGGAGGGCACGGTCGCGAACGTGCCGCCGCAGGGCGGGCGCAAACACCCCCACCAGGACCTCATCGCCCTGGACACGACGAACGTGCTGTTCATCGCCGGGGGCGCGTTCGCCGGGCTGGAGCGGGTGATCGAGCGGCGGACGCTGCGGAGGGCGGCCGGGTTCGGCGGCTCACCGCACGATCCGGCCGAGGAGGACGTGTTGGCCCGGGTCATGCCGCGGGATCTGGTGGCGTACGGGCTGATCCCCGAGCTGACCGGCCGGCTGCCGGTGCTGACGACGCTGCGCCCGCTGGACCGGGCCGGGCTGGTCCGGATGCTCACCGAGCCGCGCAACGCGCTGATCAGGCAGTACCAGCGGCTGTTCGAGCTGGACGGCGTCGAGCTCGCGTTCGAGGAGGACGCCGTGGCGGCGGTCGCCGAGCAGGCGCTGCTGCGCCGCACCGGCGCCAGGGCGGCCCGCGCGGTCCTGGAGGAGGTGCTGCTCAACGTGATGTACGAGGTGCCGGGCAGGGACGACGTGGCCCGGGTCGTGATCACCCGCGACACCGTGCTGCACCACGTCAGCCCCGCCCTGGTGCCGCGCGGGCGCCGGCGGCCCGCCTGAGGTCCGTGGGCCGCCGGCGCGGGGCTCAGGCGTTCGCGAGGGTGTCGTCGAGCACCCGGCCGAGGAAGGCGTCCAGGTTGGCCACGGCCCGCGCGACCCGCTCCTCCGCCGTCAGCGACTCGAACCGGGTGCCCGCCTCGGTCTGCTTCCTGCCGCGTGCGTACAGGGAGCAGGCGAGGTCGGCGCACATGTAGACGCCGACCGTGTTGCCCTGGCGGCCGGCGGCCCCGACGCGGGGCGCGGTGAACAGCGCGACTCCGGTGCCCGCGTGCGGGGTGACGCACACCGAGCACAGGGTGCTCTTGGCGGGGCTCCTCCGTACGTCCTGGGCCAGGCGGAGCGCCACGCCGGTGAGCCCGCCGCCGCGCTCGGCCACCAGGTAGGCCCGCTCGGGCGCCCCCGGGTCGCGCCAGCCCAGGAAGTCGAGGTCGGCCCAGGGGGTGGCGGCCAGGTCGCGGGGCAGCCCGAGCCTGCGGGCCTCCCCTTTGGAGCAGTTGACGAAGGACGCGCGCAGGTCGCGCTCGGTGACGGGGTTCATGACTCTTCCCTCGAAACTAGGAACTCTAGGATGAAACCTAGGGCATCTAGTTTTACGGGGGCAAAGGATTTTCCTTCATAGGGCGGCGGGCAGCACCGGGCGGCCCCGGACGCCGGGGTCGGCCGCGAACAGCGCCCCCGCCTCCGGCTGCTCGGCCCGGTCCACGTCCAGCGCCGAAGTGGTGACGAACAGCCGGTCGAGGTCGTCGCCGCCGAAGGCCACCGCCGTGACCTTGCGCGCCGGCAGCGCGACGACGGCGTCGAGCCGGCCGGCGGGGTCGTAGCGGTGCACGGCCCCGCCCTGCCAGAGCGCCACCCAGACGCCGCCCTCGGCGTCGACCGTCAGCCCGTCGGGCTGTCCCCGCTCCGGGCCGACGTACACGAACGGCCGCCGCCCGCCGAGCCCCTCGTCCGGGTCGTAGTCGAACACGTCCACCCGGCCGGTGGCGGTGTCGGCGTAGTAGGCGAGCGAGCCGTCGGGGCTGAAGTCGAACCCGTTGGAGATCGTCACCTCCGGCAGCACCACGCGCAGCGCGCCGCCGGGCTCGGCCACGTAGAACGCGCCGCGCCCCGGGGCTGCGTCGTAGGCCATGCTGCCGATGTAGAAGCGGCCGTCGGGGTCGCAGCCGCCGTCGTTCATCCGTACGGACGGGTCGCTCCACGCTTCGCCGCCCAGCGGGCGCAGCGGGGCGTCGAGGTCGTCGGAGTCGGCCAGCAGCAGCTCGCGCTCGGCGGCGACCACGTAGCCGCCGGCCGCGCGGGGCCGCAGCGTGGCGGCGACCTTGCCCACGTGCCGCCGCCGCACCGTCGCGCCGTCGAGCGCCAGCACGTCGCCGGCCAGCATGTCCACCCAGCGCAGCCCGCCCCAGCGCGCGGACCACACCGGCCCTTCTCCGTGCTCGGACACCGGGTCGGTCACGGGGTACGCGGTGATGCTCATGCCGATCTCCTCCAGAGTGCTGGACGTCACATCGGCACGATGCTCCCACGCGCCCCCTCCCGGGCGCCCGGGCTCAGCGGCGGCGCGGGCGGCGGGCGTTCCTGACGGGCGCCGGCCGGGCGGCCGTCTCAGACCAGTGGGCGGGGCGGGTCAGGGCGGGCGGGATGCGGGTGGCGGCGTCGCCGGCGGCGGCGTTGAGCTGGGCCTGGGTGAGGAAGATCGCGCCGGTCAGGTCGGCGCCCGCCAGGTTCGCCCCGCGCAGGTCGGCGCCGATGAGGTCGGCCTCCCGCAGGTCCGCGCCGCGCAGGTCCGCCCCGATCAGGTAAGCGCCCCGTAGGTTCGCCCGCCGCAGGTCGGCGCCCCTGAGCCGGGCCCCGATGAGATCGGCCCCACGCCGGTCCTTGCCCCGGCCTTTCTCCTGGGATCTGACCAGTTCGCTGACCCGCAGCAGCAGCTCGTTGACCGCGGCCCGGTGCGGCGCCACGTCGTACTTCTCCAGGGTGCCGGCGTCCTGCCGGGTGAGCCGGTCGGTCTCGTCGAGCGCGCGGCGCAGCTCGGCGTGGACCGGCCGGGCGGGCTCCAGGGACAGCGCCTCCGCGAGGTACCACAGCAGCTCGTGGAGCTGCCGCATGACCGGGAAGACGGCGTACATCTGCCCGGCCGTCTCCGGCGCGGCCCGCCAGCTCCGCCCCTCGAACGTGACCTGCGAGACCTTCTGTCCCGCCCCGAAGCAGTCGAAGACCGTGCAGCCGGGATAGCCGCTCGGACGCAGCCGCTCGTGGATCGAGCAGCGGAAGTCCTCGCGCAGGTTGCGGCAGGGATCCCCCGCCGCCTTGTCCGCGGCGAAGTCGGCCGAGGCCGCGAACGGCAGCGCGACGCAGCACAGGCCGAAGCAGCTGCCGCAGTCGGACAGCAGCTCCAGCTCACGGAAGTGGTCGGCAGGGGGCAACGTGCGAATCTCCTCGGGCGCGGGCGGACGCTCAAGGATAGTCACCCGTACGTGTACGGCGTGGTGGTGGCCAGGGCGGCGAAGCCGAGCCGGGTCAGGATCGGCCGGCTGTCGGCGGAGGCGTCCACCTGCAGATAGCGGTATCCGCGGGCGAGCGCCTCGCGGGCCCGGTAGGCGACCAGGGCCCGGTAGACGCCGCGTCCCCGCCACTCCGGCGCGGTGCCGCCGCCCCACAGGCTCGCGAACTCGGTGCCGGGGTGCAGATCCATCCGGGCGGCGCTGACCGGCACGCCGTCCGCCAGGGCGAGGACGGCCACGACGCTGCCCTCGGCGAGCTGCACGGCCAGCCGTTCCCTGATCCGTACGCGGCTGGCCCCGAACACCCGCTCGTGCACGTCGGCCATCAGCTCGACGCCGTCCATGCCGGTCACCGGCACCAGCCGGACGCCCTCCGGCTCGGCGACGGGAGCGGCGGAGGCGGCGGGGGCGGCGATCCTGGCGGTCTCGGCGACCATGAGAGTCTCCGGCGGCTCGGCCGTGAAGCCGGCCGCGAGCAGCCGCCGGTCGAGGTCGGCCGGGCGGTCGTGGCCGTAGAGCTTCCACTCGAACTCGGTGCCCAGCTCCGCGTAGTGGCGTACCTGCTCGGCGATGGCGGCGTCCGCCGTACGCTCGTCCAGGTCGGACCACAGGACGCCGTTCCAGCAGGGCGCGGGGCCGGACTGCCGCACCACCGCGCCCGCCCGTTCCACCACGGCCCCGGGCATCTCGGGCGCCGGCTCGTGGCGGAAGCGCCGCTCGTAGAGGCTCAGCACCTCGTCGTGGTTCAAGCTTCAGCCCCCGAAGCGCCGCTGGCGGGCGGCGAAGCTGCGCAGCGCGCGCAGGAAGTCGATCTCGCGGAAGGCCGGCCAGTACGCCTCGCAGAAGTACAGCTCGGAGTAGGCCGACTGCCACAGCAGGAAGTTCGACATGCGCTGCTCGCCGCTGGTGCGGATGACCAGGTCGGGGTCCGGCTGCCCGGCGGTGTAGAGGTGGCCGGCGAGGTCGTCGGCGGTCAGCGTCTCGGCCAGCTCGTGCATGCTCTGCCCGGCCTCGGCCCGCTCGTACAGCAGCTCGCGCAGGGCGTCGATGACCTCCTGGCGGCCGCCGTAGCCGATGGCCAGCGTCAGGTGGAAGCCGGTCTCGCACTCGCGGGTCGCCTCGACGGCGTTCTTCAGCGCGCGGGCGGTGGTGTCGGGGAGCATGTCGAGCAGCCCGGCGACGTGCACCCGCCAGCGGGCGCCCGGGCGGGCCAGCCGGTCGGCGACCATCTCCTCGATGACCCGCAGCAGGAAGGCGACCTCCTTGTCGCCGCGCCGCTGGAGGTTCTCCGTCGAGCACAGGAACACCGTCAGGTGCCTGATGCCGAGGCTCTCGCACCACACCTGCACGTCCTGGATGTGGTCGGCGCCGTACTGGTGGCCGATGCTCGGGTTGGGCAGTCCTTTCTGTCTGGCCCAGCGGCGGTTGCCGTCGATGATGAGACCGACGTGCCGGGGCAGCGGGCCGGTCGAGACCTGGCGGCGGAGGCGCCGGGCGTACAGGGGATGAAGAAGATCGCTTACGTGCACCCCCTAAGAATGGCGTGCGGCGTCGGCCGGTTCGGGAGGATTCGAGAAAGTCGGCGCAGCGGTCACCGCTGTCCGGCGTCGTCCGCGGGCCGGTCGGCATCCCCGGCGTCTTCCCGGGTGTCCCCCAACATGTCTCCCCACGCGTCTCCCCAGCCGACGTCCCTGGCCCGGCGGTAGAGCTCGCCCTGCCGCTTGGAGACGAGCACGTCGTGGATGTCGCCCGCGTCGCTGCACAGGCGTAGCGACACCACGCCCTTGCGCTTCTGCGGGTGGCGCAGCACCCGGTCGGCGGCGGGGCCCGGCGCGGGGCGGACGGTGGCGGCGACGTAGGCGAACTTCTCGTCCTCGAAGCTGAGGGTGCCCGACTTGACCTGGCGGTGCAGGGACGTACGCGGCAGGCGCACCGAGAAGTGGCACCAGTCGCGGCCGGGCTCGATCGGGCAGGCGCCGCCGTGAGGGCAGGGGGCGACCACGCTCAGCCCCTCGGCCAGCAGCGTTTCGCGGGCCGCGGCGATCGTGGCGTAGCCGGCGGGCGTGCCAGGCTCGACGACCAGCACCATGGCGGCGTCGCGGGCGAGCCAGCGCACGACCTCGGGACGGTCCCGCTCGGGGAACTCGCCCAGCGCGTACGACATGGTCGCGAGGTCGGCGCGCGGGCGGTCGAGGCCGGCCGCGACGGCGGCCTGCCGCCAGGCGGTGCCGCGCACCCCGGCGGCCTGCGCCGTACGCGCGAGGCGCCTGCCGAGGTCGATGATCTGCGGGTCGCGTTCGATGACCGTGACCTGGCGCAGGGACGGCCACGTGGCCCCGGCCGCCCAGATCGCCGCCCCGGTGCCGCCGCCGGCGTCGAGCTGGCTGACCGGCGCGAACCCCGGGACCCGGGCCGCCGCGTGCCGCATCGCCAGCGCGGCGGCCTCGTAGGTGGCCGGCATGCGGTAGGCGGCGTAGGCGGCCACGTCGGCCTGGCCGCGGATGTGCGCGGTCTCGCCGGCCGCGCCGCCTCGGTAACGCTCGGTGAGCCGCGCGACCGAGCGGGCCAGCTCCTGGGGTGAGTGCCGGGCCAGGGCCTGGTCCAGGGCGGCGCGGAGGTCGTCGGGCAGCATGGGCGAAGTCGCTTTCGGAACGGGCGGGACGGTGCGGGGGCGCCCGCAAGCCGGGGCTCGGCCATTATCGGCCATCCGCGTAACCACGGCATCCCGCTGCGAAAGCGCCCTCGCGTGAAGCGCGTGCCCCGGCCCGGTGCTCAGCCGTCGAGGAGTGCGGCCAGGCGTCTGGGCGCGACCAGGCGGTAGCTGTCCCTGATCAGCTCGTCGAGCTCGTCCCAGTCATGCACGGCCGTCAGCCACGCGCCCACCCAGCCCTTGGCGCCGACGTAGGGCGGTACGAAGAAGCGCTCCGGCTGGGAGCCGACCAGCGCCTCCTGCACGCCGGGCCCGGCCTTGAACGTCATCGACCGCCCGTCCTCGCTGGTCATGACGAACAGCTTGCCCCGCACCCGGAAGCTGGGCGCGGTGTGCCCGCCGAACGGCTGCTCCTCCGTCTCGGGCAGGCCCAGGCAGATGTCCCGCAGCCGCGCCGCCACCTCGTCGTCGATCATGTGCGCCTCCCGCTCGCCGAGACGCCGACCGTACCGCGCGGCTCCGACATTTTCCGGCGGGGCCTCGCTCAGCTCCCGGGCGTCTCGACGAGCGGCGTGTCCACCAGGTGCTCGATGAGGAACCACGTCTGCAGCTCGTTCGTCCGGATCACCTCGGAGACGAGCAGGTCGTTGGTGCCGTCGTCGCCCATCTCCTGCGCCCGGCTGGCCGCGTCGTGGCAGGCGACCAGGATGGTCTCGTGGGCCTCGATCAGGCGGGAGAGCATGGCGGGCACCTCCTCGCAGCCGTTCGGCGGGCGCGGGATCACGGTGATCTCGGCGACGTGGCGCGGGTCGCCGACGGCGACGCCGCCGAGGGTCTGCACCCGCTCGGCGATCTGGTCCACGAGTTCGAGCTGCTCGCCGGCGTGCTTGTCCAGCAGCAGGTGGAGCTGGTAGAAGGTCGGGCCGCGCATGAGCCAGTGGTGCTTCTTGTAGAGGGCGTGGAGGATCTGGGTGTCGGCCAGGATCTGGTTGAGCCGCTCGCACGAGTACATCCGGGCGTCCCGGGACAGCCCGAGCGGGAACATCCGTACGGTGCCGAACTCCTGGATCTGCGCGCCGTTCATGTGCAGCCACGGCTGGCTGTCGGTCTTGGACCGCGTCGCCTTGGCAGGGCGTCTGGTCGTCATGCGCGTCTCCTCACGACGGCGGATGGCAACGATCCCCATCAACCTCCCCGTTGCCGGGCCAAGCGCCGCCGCGAGCCGGCACAAGAGACGGTCAACCCCGCTCCGGGGCGACCCGCCGGGGGAACGCGTGCCGCCGGGCCACCAGGGCCGCCACCAGGGCGCAGGCCAGCAGCGGGAGCGCGGTCCACGGCAGCGCCGCCGCGCCGGCGGACTCCAGCACGAGGCCGCCGGTGAGCGAGCCGGCGGCGATGCCGGCGTTGTAGACGGTGGTCTGCATGGAGGTGGCGACGTCGGCGTGGCCCGGCCCGGCGGCGTGCACCAGCGCCGTCTGCAGCAGCGTCGGCACCCCGCCGAACGCGGCCCCCCACAAGGCCACCGCCGCCACCGGCGTCCAGCCGGGCCCGCCCAGCAGGGGCATGACGGCGACCATCACGGCCAGCACCACGAGCAGCGCCCCACGGGGCCGCCGGTCGATCACGGCGCCGGTGGCCCAGATCCCGGCGACGGTCCCGGCCCCGAACACCAGCAGCACGACGCTCGTCGCCGCCGTTCCCGACAGCTCGGCCAGCGGCGCCAGGTACGTGTAGACGGCCTGGTGCCCGACCAGGACGAGCGCGGTCGTCCCGAGGACGACGCGCACGCCGGGGGCCGCCGCCACCCGCCGCAGCGGCGTACGCTCCCCGGCCGGCTCGCCGGGGAAGTCGGGCACCTTCCACAGCACCCACGCGACCAGCCCGGCCGCGACGCAGGCCAGCCCGCCGAAGGCGGGCCGCCAGCCGAGGGCGGCGGCGAGCGCCGCGCCCGCGGGCAGGCCCGCGCACAGGGCGACGGTGATGCCGGCCGAGACGATGGCGATGGCCCGCCCGCGCCGCTCCGCGGGGACCATGCGGGCGGCGTACCCGACGAGCATGGCCCACAGCAGCCCGCCCATCACCCCGGCGAGCAGCCGCGCGGCGAAGGTGAGCGGATACCAGGAGGAGACCGCGGTCACGGCGTTGAGCAGCGCGAACCCGCTCAGCGCCGTGACCAGCACGGGCCGCCGGCGCAGCCCGCGCACCAGGGCGGTGAGCGGGATCGCGGCGAGCGTGGCGGCCACGGCGTACCCGGTGACCAGGAAGCCGACCCGGGCCTCGGGCACGTCCAGGGCCTCGGCCATGCGCGGCAGCAGCCCGGCGGGCAGCAGCTCGGTCATGACGGCGGTGAACGCCGCGGTGAACAGGGCCAGCAGGCCCGCCCAGGGCAGGCGGGAGTCCCGCCCCGGAGGAGCGGTCATCGTGTCGGTCATGCGACCATGCTGAAACCTTCTCATCAATGAGAAGGCAAGCGAGGAGGTCGCATGAGGATCGGGGAGCTGTCGCGCCGCACGGGCGTACCGGCTCGGATGCTGCGCTACTACGAGGAGCAGGACCTGCTGCGCCCGGACCGGGCGGTCAACGGCTACCGCGTCTATCCGGAGGCGGCGGTTTACCGGGTCCAGCAGATCCGGGGGCTGCTCGACTCGGGGCTGACCACGGACATCATCCGCCGCATCATCCCGTTCCTCGACCGGCCCGACGACATCCATCTGCATCCCGACTGCCTCACGCCCGAGCTGGCCGACCTGCTGAGGTCCGAGGCGGCCCGCATCCAGCAGCGGGTGGAGTGCCTGTCCCGCAACCGGGACCGCATCCTCGCCTACCTGGCGGCGGTCGAGGCGGCGAAGCAGGGGGCCGGGTGTTGAACACGCTGGAGGCCGTGCTCGCCGCCGCCGAGCGCGGCGCGCCGCCCGCCCCGGACGGCGGGCTGACGGTGGTGGCCCAGCCGTCCCCGCGCGACCTGGGCGTGATCGCGTTCACGGGGCACACGGTCGTCTTCGCCGACCTGCCGCCCGCCTGGGTACGCGAGCGGCTGCCCGCCGGCGACCTCTCGGCCCCGGTGAACCCGCCGTTCCTGCTGGAGCTGGGCCTGCGGACCGGGCGGAGCGCAGGGAACCTCGACCTGCTCGCCGTGGCGGGCCCGCTTCCCGGGCCGCCGCCGCTCGCGCTGCGCGAGGCGACCGCGTCCGGGCATCCGCGGGTCGAGCGGGCCCTGGCCTACCGTGCCGAGGTACGCGTCTGGACGTGCGAGGGCGGCCTGCTGACCGTGGGGCGGGGCGTGGCCGGCCGCTGGGAGGCCGCCGTCGAGGTGGAGCCGGGGCACCGGGGCCGCGGCCTCGGAAGGCTCCTCGCCACGGCCGCCCGCCACCTGGCGGCCCGGCCGCTGTGGGCGCAGATCGCGCCGGGCAACGCGGCGAGCGTGCGGGCCTTCCTCGCGGCCGGGTACGTCCCGATCGGCTCGGAGGTCCTGCTGATCCCTCGCTGAGCCCGCCCATGGGCCCGGGACGGCGCTGCTACGCTTCACGGCGTAGCAGTCGAGTCCGTACGGGGAGTCGCGCGTTGGTCGTCTACGCCGGTCAGGGCGACGCCCGCCGTTCGATGGCGCTGTTGTGGCGCGACGGGCAGGAGCGGCGCGAGACCCGGCCGGGGCCGAAGCCGGGGCTGAGCGTGGACGTGATCGTCGATGCCGCCATCGAGGTGGCCGACGCCGAGGGCATGGCGGCCCTGTCGATGCGCAAGGTCGGCGAGCGGCTGGGCCGCAGCGGGATGGCGCTCTACACGTACGTGCCGAGCAAGGGCGAGCTCGTCGATCTCATGTACGACCGGGCGATGGCCGAGCTGCCCGCCGAGTACGACCTGAGCGGCGGCTGGCGCCCGGCCGTCGCGGCGTGGGCCGAGCAGACCCGCGCCTTCTACCTGCGTCACCCGTGGATCCTCCAGGTGTCGCAGGCCCGGCCGGTGCTGGGGCCCAACGAGTTCGCGGCGCTGGAGACCCTGGTCGGGATCCTGCGGGCGACCGGGCTGCGGCCGGCCCGGGTGCGGGGCGTGGTGGCGCTGCTGTACGACTTCGTGCGCGGCGCGGCCCGCACGGTGGCCGAGTCGCGCGAGGCCCCGTCGGAGACCGGCGTGTCGGACGAGGAGTGGTGGCGGGCCCGCGCGTCGCTGCTGGAGGATGTGGCTCCCGGGTTCGCCGGGCGCTACCCGATGGCGCGGTGGGTGGAGTCGGAGGACGACTGGCCGGGCGGCGACGGCGGCGACGGCGGCGAGCCTTTCCTGGAGCACCGGACCCGCCAGGCGTTCCTGGCGGGCCTGGACGTGGTGCTCGACGGCATCGAGGCCGCCGCCCGCGGGACATGACCGAAGCGGAGCCTGGCCCGGGCGGGTCAGGCGCGGCGGGCGGCCAGCTCGTCGAGGTCGCGGACGAACCACAGCTCCCGCCCCCGGTTCGCCTCCGTCACCCAGGCGCGCACCGCGGCGCTCCCGGCCGTGAAGCGCGAGATGTCGCCGACGACCGCCAGCCCGAGCCGGTAGTTCGCGAACTTCTGCGTGATCTGCCCCGCCACGCCGGTGGCGAGGGCGAAGAAGTCGTCGTGCAGCCGCTCCACGGGCACCGCCACCCAGGCGGCATCGCGCCCCCAGGTCTCGGCGATGAGGTCGAGCGCGTCGCGCTCCTCCCGCAGGGGCGGGCCGTCGGGCGGGCAGACGTGGACGTCGTCGAGCATGGTGCCTCTCAGAAGGGGATCGGGGAGCGTCACGCGCGGACCAGCGCGTCGACGATGCGCAGGACCTGCGCGGCGGGCTCCAGCTCGCCGAGCACGATCACCTTGAGGTGGGCGCGCTCCTCGTCGTAGGCGAACTGGACCCGTACGCCGTTGGGCCGCCCGGCGAGGGCGCCGGTGACCATGGTGGTGACGCGGTCCATCTCGGCGCGGCCGATCCCGTCGAGCTGGACGATGGCCGACACCTCGGCGGCGCGCCGCGGCGCGGGCTCGTCCGGCGGCAGCCCGCCGAACGCGGCCAGGTCGTCCTTGGCGATCCGGTAGCGCTTGCCCACCCGCACGGCGGGCAGCCGCCCGTCGCGTACGTAGTTGCGCACGGTCTTGACGTGCAGCCCGAGCAGCGCGGCCGCCTGCTCTACGGTGTATTGCTCCATATCGCTCCCTATCCTAGGCCACGACAGGGAGTGTTTCAGGCATGTGCACCCACGGTGACCATGCCGATGGTCAGGCGGGGCCGGGCCTCCAGCACCTCGCCCAGCCGCTCGACCTGCTCCTCCAGCTCCCGTTCCCGCTCCGGGCCGAGCTCGTGGAGCGGCTCCACGGTCACGTCGAGGCGGTCGCCGGAGCGGCGCTGGTGCCAGACGCCGGCCACGACGCCGTCCACGAGCAGCACCGGGAAGTTGCCCGCCTGCCCCCGGTTGAGCGCCCGCGCCGCCGCCGCACCGGGGTACAGCAGCTCGCGGGGCCGCCCCGCCACCACGTACGCGTCGAAGTACGGCAGCAGCCGCACCCCGCGCGGCGGCTCCTCCGGCACCGCCGTGTCCCCGGCGACCACCCAGGCCGGCCGCCCCTCGAACAGCACCTCCTCCACCCCCGCCCTCTCGAAGGCGCCCGCCGCCCACCGCACCGGCCCGCCCGCCCACTGGGCGAACTGCTCCGGCGTGGCCGGCCCGTACGCCGTGAGGTAGCCGCGCACCAGCTCGCCGAGCCCGTCCTCGGCCGGGGCGGCGGCAGGCGGAGCGGTGTAGGTGACCTTGCGCCCCCGTCCGGCCCCGAACACGAACGCGCCCCGGTGCGCGGCCAGGTGCATCGCCTGCCGCCAGCGCGGCCAGTTCCCGCCGAACGCGGGCATGACGAGGTCCCCCGCCCAGGGCCCGGCGAGGTCCACGACCCGGTCGCTCAGCTCGTCGATGGTCAGCTCGTCGGCGGCGACCGCCTCGGTGATCGCCGCCACCACCCGTTCGGTCTGCTCGGGGGTGAGCCGTACGGACGGCGCGTGCGGGTTCCTGCCCGCCGGCAGCGACGACAGCGCGCTCACCCACGCCCCCAGGTCGCGGGCGGGCAGCACGTGGACGGTGCCGCGCGGCCCGTACGTCTTGACCAGCTCGCCCCCGGGCCGCAGCGCGGCGCGCACGTGCGCGCGGGTGGCCCCGGCGAGGCGCAGGCCGACGGAGACCTCCGCCGCCGACATCACCTGGGCGTGCGCGCCGCACATGGCGGCCACGACCTCGGCCGGGCCGGTCCTGGCCGGCTCCGCGCCCAGGCCGGCCCGCTCCAGCCGGCGTGCGCTCACCTGCGGCCACGACAGTGCGATCATCAACGTACTCCTCGGTCGGCCCGTCCGCTTTCACCGGCCACCGTAGGGGCGAACGCGGAAAGGGTGGTTCCGCGTCAGCGGTTCAAGTACGACGCAAGTGATCGGCAATTCGTGATCATTAGGGTCACCGCTCATGAACCGGCTCAGTCCCCGTCTCGGCCCCCTCACCGCGCGCCAGCGCTGGCGCCGCCTGCGGCTCCAGTCCTACTCCTGGTGCCTGACCGGCGCCTACCGGCTCGGCGCGCTGCATCCCGCGATCTGGCGGCTGGTCGCCCGCAACTACCGTCCGGCGCTGGACCGCCTGGCCGCCAGGCACGCCCGCGTGGCCTGCCAGTTCGCGGCCGTGGACGTGCCCGCCTACCGGCACTTCCTGCGGGAGAACGGCGCCGAGCACGCCCGCAGGCTCGCGGACTTCCCCGAGACCACCAAGCAGAACTACGCCGCCGCCTACGACGAGGAGAGCCGCTGCCAGGAGGGCAGGCTGCACCGGGCGGGCGTGATCGTGGACGAGTCGTCCGGGTCGAGCGGCAAGCCGTACAACTGGGTGCGCGGGCCGCGCGAGCTCAAGGGCGTGTACCGCAACGCGGCCGGCTACATCGAGCTGGTCTTCCCCGGCAGGCGGCTGTTCGTGGTCAACGCGTACTCGATGGGCGCCTGGGCCACCGGCACCACCACCGGCGCGGCCATGGCGCGCATCGCGATGGTCAAGAACACCGGCCCCGACCTGGAGAAGATCGCCGACACGCTGGAGCACTTCGGGCCCGGCTACGACTACGTGGTGTCCGCCTACCCGCCGTTCCTCAAGCACCTGCGCGACCATCTCGACGAGCGCGGCTTCCCGTGGCGGGAGTACCGGATCCGGGGCATGGTCGGCGGCGAGGGCATGACCGAGGCGCTGCGCGACTACCTGGAGGAGCGTTTCGAGGAGGTCCGCTCCGGCTACGGCGCGAGTGACCTGACGATCGGGATGGGCGCCGAGAGCGGGTTCAGCGTGTGGCTGCGCAAGCGCCTGGCCGTCGACCGGGAGCTGCGCGAGCGGCTGCTGGGGCCGGGCGAGCAGCGGCTGCCGATGATCTTCCACTACAACCCGCTGGAGACGTTCCTGGAGGTCAACGCCGCCGGCGAGCTGCTGTGCACGATCAACACCAAGACGTGCCTGCAGCCCAAGCTGCGCTACAACGTGGGCGACGAGGCCGCGCTGCGCACGCTCGCCGAGGTGCGCGCCGCGCTCGGGGACGAGGCGTACGAGCGCGCCTGGACCGACGAGCGGCTGAACCTGCCGCTGCTGTTCCTGTTCGGCCGCAAGGACTCGACGATCTCCTACATGGGGGCGAACCTGTATCCGCAGGACGTCGAGTACGGCCTCTACCAGGGCAACCCGTACGCCGCCGCGATCAACCGCTTCTGCCTGTCGCTGGAGGAGCTGCCCGGCCTGGAGTACCGCCCGGTCGTGAACCTGGAGGTACGCGGCGAGGTCGATGGGGAGGAGCTGGCCGCGCTGTGCCGCAAGGGCGTGCTGGCCCACCTGAGCGCCGTCTCGCGCGACTTCGCCGAGTCGCTGCGCGAGGACCCGACGGCCGCCGACCTGCGGGTACGGGTGTTCGGGCCGGGCGAGGGCCCGTTCGCCGGGCTCACCAAGATGAAGAACGTCTACCTGGTGAAGGACTGATGAGGACCACCGATTTCAGCAAGGCGCCGCCGCAGGGGCAGGCGACGGCGATGTTCGTCGGGGCGACCCGCTACCGGGGGCCGCTGTCGATCGTCGTCCTCTCCTTCACCTGGTGGCGCATGGTGCGCGACATGAAGCGGATGCGCGGCTACCGGTGGCACAAGGTCTACTGGGAGTTCCCTTTCACGCTGGGCACGCTGGCGTTCTTCGAGGACCGCGACGCCCTGATGCGCTTCGCCCGCACCCGCCACCACCGCAGGCTCATGCAATGGGTCACCGACGGCACGAGGAACGCCACCGGCGGCTACATCAGGGTCTACAACGCCGAGCCCGAGGGCTACAGCAACGGGGTGTGGCGGGCCGAGGGCGACGGGATGGCGCACATCGAGACGTTCACGCCGCTGTCGACGGAGAGCGCGGGCCCGCCGGTGAAGCGCTCGTGAGCGGGCTGGAACGCGTCGAGAGCCGGGCCGGCCTGCGCGACTTCCTGTCGCTCACCGACCGGCTGCACGCCTCCGGCGACGAGCCGCCGCGCTTCGTCCCGCCGCTGCACGCCCAGGTCCGCACGTGGCTGCGCCAGGGCGTCGCCCTGTACGTGCTGCGCCGCGCCGGCCGGGTCGTCGCCCGCACGACCCTGCACACCGACGCCGCGTTCGACGCCAAGCTGGGCGGGCGGCTGCAGCTCTTCGGCCTCACCGAGTTCGCGGAGGACGCCGCCGAGGAGCTGTTCGACGCCGTGTGCGCGGCGGGCCGCGCGAACGGGCGGCGGACGGCGTTCGGCCCGGTCTCGCTGCTGCCGAACCAGGCGGGCGGCGTCATCACCTCGGGCTTCGCCGAGCGCGGCTTCATCGACAGCGCCTGGAACCCGCCCTACTACCCGGCCGCGTACGAGGCGTACGGCTTCGCCCGCCGTTTCGAGTCCGACACCTGGATCTGCCCGGTGCCGCCGGAGCCGGTGTTCGCCTTCGACGACGCCCGCGTCGTGGCCGAAGAGCTGCGGGTGCACCGCGGCGACCGCCGCCGGGTGGCCGAGCAGCTGCCGATCCTGCGCGGCATGCTCAACGCCGCCTTCGCCGGGCTCGGCTACTACACCGAGATCTCCGCCGCCCAGCTCGCGGCGCAGACCGACGGGCTGGCGCACCTGCTGGACGAGGACCTGCTGCTGTACCTCACCAAGGCGGGGCGGCCGATCGCGTTCGTGCTGTGCCTGCCCGACATCTCCGAGTTCGTCATGCGCGTACGTGGCGACCTGCACCTGCTCAACCAGCTCCGGCTGCTCGCCACCCGCTCCCGCTACCGGCGCGAGGCGGTGCTCGTGATCAAGGGCACGGTGCCGGACGAGCAGGGCCGCGGCTACATGCGCCTGCTCTCGCGCGAGCTGCACGCGGGCCTGCGCCGCGGCGGCTACCACACGCTGCGCAGCACGTACGTCGAGCGCACCAACCCCGGCTCCGCCGCCCAGTACACCGCCATGGGAGGCCGCCCCCTCCACGGCTACGCCTTCTACGCCAAGGACCTCACGTGAACGAGCTGCGGGCGCTGGAGCCCGACTTCTGGCGTGCGCCGAGCGCGCACAACACGCAGCCCTGGACGCTGACGTACGAGGACGACCGGGTGACCGTCGGCTGGGACCCGGACCGGGCGCTGCCGGTCAGCGATCCCACGGGCCGCGACCTGCGGCTCGGCCTGGGGGCGTTCGTGGAGTGCTGCCTGATCGTGTGCGCGTCGGCGGGCCTGCCCGTGGCGTTCGACGCCGACCCCGGCCCGCTGCGCGTCGGCCATCTGCGGCGGGCCGCGCAGACGTACGCGACGCCCTTCGCCACGGCCGACGTACGCGCCCGCGGCGCCAACCGGGGCGACTACCATCCCGGGCGGCTGCCGGACGAGCTGGTGGCCGGGCTGACCGGGATGCGCCGCGTCCCGTGCCGCGACCTCGCCGACCTGCTGCACGCGGCCGACCTGCACCAGTACGGCTCGCCGGAGGTGACCCGCGAGCTGCGCCAGTGGCTGCGGCTGACCCGGCGGCACCGCCGCTACCTGCTCGACGGCCTGAGCGACCGGGCGCTGCGCCTGACCCGGCTGGAGGCGGTGGCGCTGCGCGCGTCGCTGGCGCTGTACCCTGCGCTCCGGCCGCTCGGCCTGCCCCGCGTCCTGGCCGGCGCCTCGCGCGGGCTGCTCGACCACGACGGCGACGTGCTGGTGCTGACCGGCCCGGCGGGCGACGAGGTGGAGCAGGGGCGGCTCCTCCTCCGCCACTGGCTCACCCTCTCCGCCGCCGGCTACACCACGCATCCGCTGAGCCAGATCATCGACAGCCCCGGCACGCGGCGCGAGCTCGCCGCCCGCCTGGGCGTCGCCGATCCCTCCTCGCTGCTGCACATCGCCCGCGTCGGCCGCCCCCGGTCCCCCGCCCCGCCCTCGGCCCGGCTCCGCGGCTGACCTCGGCCGCGCCGGGGCGCCGGCGTGCAGCCGCGTCCAAGTGATCTCCAAGCATCCCCGGCCACACTGGAGACATGCAGGTCATCGCGAAGACCGCCCAAGGCCCCGTACGGGGCGCCGTGCGGGAGGGTGTCGCCTCCTTCCTGGGCGTGCCGTACGCGGCCGCGCCGGAAGGGCCGCTGCGCTTCCGGCCGCCCGCCCCGCCGCCCGCGTGGGACGGGGTGCGGGACGCCGTCGCGTACGGCGCCGCGCCGCCCCAGCTCCCACCTGCGCCGGGGGTGCCGCCGATCTGGCGGCCCGGGGACGGGCTGGCCTGCCTGAACCTCAACGTGTGGAGCCCCGACCCCGGCGGGGCGGGGCTGCCGGTCATGGTGTGGCTCTACGGCGGCGCGTGGCAGATCGGCGCGACGGCCATGCCGCAGTACGACGGCACCGTGCTGGCCCGTTCCGGCGTCGTGGTGGTGACCGTGGACTACCGGGTGGGCTTCGAGGGCTTCGGCCACCTGCCCGGCGTCCCGGACAACCGCGGGCTGCGCGACCAGCTCGCCGCGCTGGAGTGGGTGCGAGGGAACATCGCCGCGTTCGGCGGCGACCCCGGCAACGTGACGGTGTTCGGCCAGTCGGCGGGCGCGGCCTCGGTCGCGCTGCTGACGGCGGCGCCGGCCGGGGCGGGGCTGTTCCGCCGGGCGATCGCGCAGAGCATCCCGGCCGGTCTCCGCACCAGGGACGAGGCCGGGCGCGTCACCGAGGCGCTGGCCGCGGCGGCCGGGGTCACGGCGACGTACGAAGGTCTCGCCGGGCTGCCGCCCGAGGCCGTCCTCGCGGCGCGGGACGTCACGGGGGCCGGCGGGAGCCCGTTCGGGCCGGTCGTGGACGGCGAGCTGGTCACCGGGCCGCCGTGGGCGGGCATGGCCGGTCCGGCCGCCCGCGGCGTCGAGCTGATCTGCGGCTTCACCCACGAGGAGTATCGCGGGCTAGCCCCCGGCGGACCGCCCGCCGGCGCCGATCCGGCCGCGGCGGCGGCCTCGTTCGGGCTGGACGCCGACGCCGTGCCCACGTACGGCCTGGCGCACCCCGGGGCCGGCGACGCCGAGCTGTTCACCGTGCTGATGTCGGACGCGCTGGTCCGCATGCCGACCACGTGGACCGCCGAGGCCCACGCGCGGGCCGGCGGCCGCACCTGGCTGTACGACTTCACCTGGAAGGGCCCGGCGCTGGGCGCGGCGCACGGCGTGGACGTGCCGTTCACCTTCGGCGACGGCCACAGCCGCTTCGCCGCCCGCCTCCTGGGCTCCCCGCCGCCCGCCGGTTTCGCCGAGCTGTCGGAGCGCGTCCGCCGCGCCTGGACGTCGTTCGCCGCCACCGGCGACCCCGGCTGGCCCCGCTTCGACCTCGACCAGCGGCGCACCCGCCTCTGGGACCTCCCGCCCGCCGACGTCGCGTACCCGCTCGCCGACTTCCGCCGCATCTGGGGCCGCCCACCACAGCGCTGATCCGGCGTAGAGTTCGCCGTCGTGAGATCCGGATGCCTCATCACCGTCGCGTGCGCGGTCCTGGTGCCCTTCGCCGGGCTGTATCTGCTGTTCGCCGTCCCCTCCTGGGCGAACGACAGGAAGCTCGCGGACCTGGAGGACCGCCTCCTCGCCTATCCCCCGCCGCCCGAGACCTCGCACACCGATTACGGCGCCGAGGGTTCCATCACCCTGCTGGGGAACGGCAACCACTGCGACTACCGGGCCCGCATCTCGCTGTACACGAGCCTCTCCGAGGAGGCTGTGCTCCGCTACTACGCCGCCGCCCGCATCCCCGGGGTCGAGGCCGAGCGGGTTCCCTTGCGGGTCTACTTCGAGAGGCATCAGGGCGACGACGGCTTCTCCGGGTCCTTCATCGTGGAGGCGTTCGACAGCACCGACCCCGGTCTGGACCTCCGCTGCCACTGAGCCCATAGCATGAGCGCGTGAAGTACATGCTGATGATCTACGCCAACGCCGAGTCGCAGCAGCACGTGGCCGACCACGAGTCCGACGTGATGGCCGAGGTGGACGCCCTGATGAAGGAGCTCGCCGACAGCGGCGAGCTGGTGGGCGGGCAGGCGCTCGACGAGCCCGGCACCTCCCGCGTCGTCAGGGTGCGCGGCGGCGTGCCGGCCATCACCGACGGGCCGTTCCTGGAGGCCAAGGAGTTCCTGGCGGGCTACCTCGTGGTGGAGTGCGCGAGCGTCGAGCGGGCCACGGAGATCGCGGCCCGGTGGCCGGACGCGCGGCTGTGCGCGATGGAGGTGCGGCCGATCATCGACGAGGTCGACCCGCCCGCGGGCGAGGGCGGCCCGGCCCTGGGATGACCGAGGTCGAGGCGCTGCTGCGGGAGCTCGCGCCGCAGGTGCTGGGCATCCTCGTACGGCGCCACGAGCAGTTCGCCGCCTGCGAGGACGCCGTCCAGGAGGCGCTGCTCGACGCCGCAGTCCAGTGGCCGCGCGAGGGCGTGCCGGACAACCCGCGGGCCTGGCTGGTGACGGTGGCCTCGCGGCGGCTCATCGACCTCGTACGCAGCGAGCACGCCCGGCGGCGGCGCGAGGAGAGCGCCGGCGTGGGCGAGCCGGCGGACGCGCACACGGTGGCCGGGCCGGGCGAGGAGCCGGCCGGAGACCGGGACGACACGCTCACGCTGCTGTTCCTGTGCTGCCATCCGGCGTTGTCGCCGCCCTCGCAGCTCGCCCTCACGCTGCGGGCCGTCGGCGGGCTGACCACGGCGCAGGTGGCGGGCGCGTTCCTGGTGCCCGAGGCGACGATGGCGCAGCGCATCAGCCGGGCCAAACAGCGGATCAAGGCCGCCGGGGCGCGGTTCGAGCCGCCGCCCGAGGGCGAGCGGGCCGAACGGCTGCGGGTCGTCCTGCACGTGCTCTACCTGATCTTCAACGAGGGCTACACCGCGACGGCCGGGCCGGAGCTGCACCGCGACGAGCTGACCGGCGAGGCGATCAGGCTGGCGAGGGCCGTGCACCGGCTGCTGCCCGACGACGGCGAGGTGGCCGGGCTGCTGGCGCTCATGCTGCTCACCGAGGCGCGCCGGCCCGCCCGCACCGGGCCGGACGGGCGGCTGGTCCCGCTCGCCGAGCAGGACCGCGGCCTGTGGGACCGGCGGCTCGTCGCCGAAGGCGTGGAGCTGGTGAGCAAGGCGCTGTCCACGGCCCCGCTCGGGCCCTACCAGGTGCAGGCGGCCATCGCGGCCGTGCACGACGAGGCCCCGTCGGCCGCGGAGACCGACTGGCCGCAGATCCTCGCCCTGTACCGGGTGCTGTCAGGACTGGACGACAACCCGGTGGTCGAGCTCAACCACGCGGTCGCCGAGGCCATGGTCCACGGCCCGAAAGCCGGGCTCGACCGGCTCGACCGGCTCGCGGCCGGCGGCCGGCTCAAGGGCCACCACCGGCCGGCCGCGGTCCGGGCGCACCTGCTGGAGCTGGCGGGCGACCCCGCCGGGGCGGCCGGCGCCTACCGCGAGGCGGCCCGGCTGACGGCCAGCGCCCCGGAGCGGGACTACCTCGAGGAACGGGCGGCCCGCCTGCGCTGACTGCTCTCTCCCGGCGGGGGTGACGGGCCCGGGCGCGGCGGGCAGGGGCAGGGCATGAACGTCGTCGCGCTGTCCGACACCCACGCGCCCCGGCGCTGGCGCTCCTGCCCGCCCCGGGTCGCCGAGCACCTGCGGGACGCGGACGTCATCCTGCACGCCGGGGACGTCTGCGTCGCCTCGGTGCTGGCCGAGCTGGCCGCGTACGCGCCCGTGCACGCGGTCAAGGGCAACAACGACGGCCCGGACGTGACGGCGCCGGAGACCCTGGAGCTCACGCTGGACGGCCTGCGGATCGGGATGATCCACGACAGCGGCCCGGCCAAGGGCCGCCTGGCCCGCCTGCGGCGCCGCTTCCCCGAGGCGGACCTGGTGGTGTTCGGCCACTCCCACATCCCGCTGGACGAGTCCGGCGACGGCCTGCGCATCTTCAACCCGGGCTCCCCCACCGACCGCCGCCGCCAGCCGCACGGCACGGTGGGCCTGCTCACCATCGAGGACGGCGTCCTGACCAGGGCCGAGATCGTGCCCGTCACCTGACCACCGGGCGCGAACCATCCAGGTCATCCGCCGGTACCACTCCCGCGGTGGCAGCCCGGCCCCCGCCTACCGCCCGCGGCGTAGCCGCGAGAGCGACGACTGCTGGATTCGCCGGCCGCGCAGCGACGAGATTCTGGCTCTCGACCGGTCTTAAGAGGTGCGGTAAGGCGACGGGAACGAGACCGTAAGCGCCCTCCCGCACGCTGTTCACAGGACATGACGAGAAGGGCGATCGAGATGAGCAACCCGTACAGGATCGACGACGACATCACGCTCTCCGGCTTCACCGGACGGGCGCACCGGCCCGGCGACGGCAGCTACGACGAGCTGCGCCGCTCGCTCAACCCCGCCGTGGACGCCCGGCCGGCGCTGGTCGCCGAGGCGTACGGCATGGCGGACGTGCGGTCGGCGTTACTGGCGGCGCGGGCGCACGGGGTGCCGTTCGCGGTGCAGGCGACCGGGCACGGCACGCACGCCGGGGCCGAAGGCGGCGTGCTGGTGCGGACGACGCCGATGGCGTCGGTGCTGGTGGACCCCGTCCGCTGGATCGCGCGGGTCGGGCCGGGCGCCCGCTGGGGCCACGTCCTCGCCGCCGCCGCGCCGTTCGGGCTCGCGCCGCTGTCCGGCTCCGCGCCCGACGTCGGCGTCACCGGCTACACGCTCGGCGGCGGCCTCGGCTGGCTGGCGCGCAGGCACGGCTTCGCCGCCGACAGCGTGCTGCGGGCCGAGGTGCTGCTCGCCGACGGGCGGCACGTCACGGCGAGCGCGGACAGCCACCCCGAGCTGTTCTGGGCGCTGCGCGGGGGCGGCGGCGGGTTCGGCGTGGTCACCTCGCTGGAGTTCCGGCTGCACCCGGTGTCGCAGGTGTACAGCGGGTTCGCGTACTTCCCGATCGAGGTGGCGGGCGAGCTGCTGGAGACGTACCGGACGTGGATCGACACCGCCCCCGACGACCTCAGCACCGCCGTCGTGCTGCGGCGGATGCCCGGCGAAGGGCCGCTCGCCGGGCGGCACGTGGCGCAGCTCAAGGTCGTGCACGCCGGCGACGAGGCGGAGGGCCGGCGGCTGCTGGCGCCGCTCCTGCGGGCGGCCGGCCCTGCGCTGCTGGACGAGACCCGTACGACGACGTACGCGGACACGGCCATGGGCGGCACCCCGAACCGCCACATGTCCATGCTGGAGGAGGTCCCCGCCGAGGTCGTGGACGTGCTGGTCGCCGCGGCCGGGCAGGCGCAGACCGTGGAGGTGCGGCACTGGGGCGGCGCGATGAGCCGTCCGGGGCCGGACGCCGGGCCGGTCAGCCACCGCCGCACCCGGCTGTCGGTGATCGTGGACACTCCGGTGCCGGGGCTCGCCGAGGCGCTGCGGCCGTACGACAACGGGGGCACGTTCCTCAATTTCCTCGCCGACACCGGGCGCACGGCCGCGGCCTGGTCAGGGGCGGACCACGCGCGGCTGCGGGAGGTCAAGCGGGCCTACGACCCGGACGGCTTCTTCCGCGTCGGCCACGTCGTCGAGCGGTGACGCGCGGAAAAACCCGTCGCCCCGCCGGAAACCGCTTCACTACACTCGCCTCGAACCCGCCGCGATCGAGAAGGGAAGGACCCCGCCATGCGCCCTGTCAGCGCCGCCGTCGTCCTCCCGTCCTCGCGGTACGAGGTGATCCTGGTGTCCTCGTCGCCCCGGCGCCGGCTGCGCGGCCGTCGCCGGACGTCCTGACGAACGCCTCCTCTTTCTGAGCCTGCCGGGTTGTTCGCCGGGCGAATCGCGCTGTCCTCGTTTCCCGACCTTTCATGAAAGGCCGCAGGCCATGCGCACCCGTGTCGTAGCCGACCCCCTCGCCACCGTACGCAACCTCGGCGTCCTCGCCCACGTGGACGCCGGCAAGACCACCGTCACCGAGCGGATCCTGTACCTGACCGGCGCCACGTACAAGCGCGGCGAGGTGCACGACGGCACCACCGTCACCGACTTCGACCCCCAGGAACGCGACCGCGGCATCACGATCTTCGCCGCCGCGGTGAGCTGCGACTGGGACGGCCACCGGATCAACCTCATCGACACGCCCGGCCACGTCGACTTCTCCGACGAGGTCGAGCGGTCGCTGCGGGTGCTCGACGGCGCGGTGGCCGTCTTCGACGGCGTGGCCGGGGTCGAGCCGCAGAGCGAGTCCGTGTGGCGGCGGGCCGACCGGCACGGGGTCCCGCGGGTGGCCTTCGTCAACAAGATGGACCGGGCGGGCGCGGACCTCGACGCCGTGGTCGCCTCGATCCGGGCGCGGCTGCACCCCGCGCCGCTGCCCGTCCAGCTCCCGATCGGTGCGGAGGACGGCTTCCGCGGCGTGGTGGACCTGGTCCGGATGCGTGCGCTGGTATGGGACGGCGGCGGCGCGCCGATGCGGGAAGAGCCCGTGCCCGAGGAGCTGCTGCCGGAGGCGCGGCGGCGACGCGGGCTCCTGGAGGAGACCGTGGCCGGGCTGCACCCGGGCGCCCTGGAGGAGTTCTGCGTCACCCCCGCGAGCGCGGGAGCAGCGCTCTCCGACGAGACGCTGGCGCTCGCGCTGCGGGAGCTGACGCTGTCCGGGGCGGGCGTGGTCGTGCTGTGCGGGGCCGCCTACCGCGACCGCGGGGTGGAGCCGCTGCTCGACGCAGTCGTGGCGTACCTGCCGTCGCCGCTCGACGTGCCCGCCGCCGCGCGGGCCGCCGATCCCGCGGCGCCGCTGGTGGCGCTGGCGTTCAAGGTGAGCGCGACGGCGACGGGACGGCTCACGTACGTGCGGCTCTACGCGGGGACCCTCAGGAAGGGGGACGCGGTGCTGGACGCCGGCGTGGGACGCGTCGAGCGGGCCGGGCGGATCCTGCGGGTGCAGGCCGACCGGCACGCCGAGGTGGACCGGGCGGTGGCGGGCGACATCGTGGCGCTGGTCGGGCTCAAGGCGGCCCGCGCGGGCGCGACCCTGTGCGCACCGGGCTCCCCGGTCGTGCTGGAGCCGCCGAGCCCCGCCGAGCCCGTCGTGTCCGTGGCCGTCGAGGCGCGGAGGAGCGCCGACGCCGGTCGGCTGGCCGCGGCGCTGGCCCGCCTCACGGAGGAGGACCCGTCGCTGTCGGTACGGGCCGACGCCGAGACCGGGCAGACCCTGCTGTCCGGGATGGGCGAGTTGCACCTGGAGGTGGCAGCGGAGAAGCTGCGCCGCGACCACGGCCTGGCCGTGGCCGTCGGGCGTCCGCAGGTCGCCTACCGGGAGACGGTCGTGCGCGGGGTGCGTGGCGTGCTGTACAGGCACGTCAAGCAGGACGGCGGCGCCGGGCAGTTCGCGCACGTCGTGCTGGACGTCGAGCCGCTGGACGGCGACGGGTTCGCGTTCGGCTCCTCGGTGACCGGCGGGCGGGTGCCGCGCGAGTACGTCCGCGCGGTCGAGGCCGGCTGCCGCGACGCGCTCGCGGCGGGGCCGCTCGGCGGCCATCCGGTGACCGGGCTGCGGGTGACGCTGACCGACGGGGCCACGCATCCGAAGGACTCGTCGGAGCTCGCGTTCCGCGCCGCCGGGCGACTGGGGCTGCGCGCGGCGCTGGCGGCGTGCGCGATGGCGCTGCTGGAGCCGGTGGCCGAGGTCACGGTGACCGCGCCGGACGAGACCGCGGGCGCGGTGCTCGGCGACCTCGCGGCGCGGCGCGGGCGGGTGACCGGCTCCGTGGCGCGGGCGGGCACGGTCGTCGTCACGGCGACGGTGCCGCTGGCCGAGGTGTTCGGGTACGCGACGCGCCTGCGCGGCAGGACGCACGGCCACGGCACGTTCACCGCCCGGCCCGCCGGCTACGCCCCGGCGCCGTGACCGGCACGGGCCGGGCGGATCGCTCCGCCCGGCCCGTCCGGCTCATGGGGCCGCCGGCCGTCGGCTTGTTCAGGGAGCGGCGGCCGTCGCGGCCGTCGCCGTCGCCGTCCAGTAGGCGGCCCTGGCGACCTGCGGGAACAGGCCCTTCGGATGGTTGCGGAACATGGGCTCGGTGCCGAACATGACGACGGCCGCGCCGCGCTCGTCCCGGCCGCTCACCACCGCCGCCTGCCCCCTGGCCTGCTCGGGCCCGCCCGCGCCGGTCCGGGGGTCGGCCCGCCAGTGACCGGCGACGAGGGGTCCGTCCGCCGCGTACGACTGCTCCACCCTGACCTCCGGCCCCAGGCCGGTGAACCAGCGCGGCGAGTACACGAACGAGTGTTCCGGCGACCCGGCGCCGACCGGCCCGGCGGAGGACGCCACGCGCACGACGCCGTTGGCGTCGGAACGGCCCGCGACCGCCGTCACGGTGAGCAGCCCGGCCGCCGCGTTGAACGCCGCGCCCGTGCCGCCCCTGGTGATGACGCCGCCGGTGGTGAGGAAGGCGTCGAGCGCCGCGCGGGCGTCCGGGTTGAGCGCGGTGTAGCTGAGCCCGCTGGAGACGACCAGCACGTCCGTGGCGCTCCAGTCGAAGCCGGCGTTGAGCACGGCGGTCGACACCGGGGTGACCGGGAAACCCAGCTCGCGCAGCGTGAACAGCTCGTCCGCCGCGACGGCGGCGGCCAGCCGGACCGGCGCCAGCGGCCTGCCGGTCGCGCCGCCGGCCGGGGTGAAGGCGACGCCGTACCGGTCGGAGACGGTCCCGGCCGCGCGGCGGGCGCTCGCCGGGACGATCGCCCGGCCGTCGTCGGTCCAGGTCAGGGCGACGCCCTGGGCGAGCAGGTCGTTGACCGCCCGGACCTCCTTGGCGTCCCCGACCTTGAGCGCGAGCGGCCCTGTGCCGCGCGGCACCGAGCCGGTCGGGACGGCGGCCTTGACCGGCTCGGCCGCCACGCGCGGCGCCGAGCCGGTCACGGGCTCGACGCTGGCGCCCCACAGCAGAGCGTGGCTCCAGCCGGAGATGTCGTACATCGCATCCACCCGTGGTGAGATGTCCGCGCCGGGCTCCAGCATCACGTTGGCCAGGCCGCGCTTGGGCTGGCGCATGTCCACGACGTACGACCCGGCCGGGTAGGTCCGGCCGTCCGCGCGGAAGGCGTGCCTGGCGCGCCCGACCCGGACGTCGTTGGCCACGAGGTGGTCGACCAGGCGGGCGGCGGCGGTGGCCGAGCGCTCGCCGGTGATGACGTACGCGTGGGGGAAGGTCGTGGTGTAGACGTCCTCGGGGCCGAAGCCGGGCACGATGCCGAGCGGCACGGACCTGGACGGCTCCCCCGCCGCGCCGCGCCGGAACACCTCGATCTGGTCGGCGATCAGCGCGTCGTGCCGGGCCTCGACGAAGGCGTAGGAGGCGCGGATGGCGGCGGCGGCCACGTCGGTGTTGATCGCCGAGCGACGGCGCAGCTCCTCGACCGGCAGGTTGGCGTAGTCGGCGTTGTTGACCCGCAGCGGGATCTCGACGGTGTGCGAGGCGACGGCCCCGTGGAAGGGCGCGTACTGCGGGGTGAAGATCGGCGGCCAGTCGTCCCAGCCCTCGGCGCTGTCGCGGAACGGGATCTGCGCCGGATGCACGCCGTCCTTCTCGGCTGTGTAGCCGAGGCCGTTGACGGCGGCCTCCATGCCGAGGCCGTTGGCGTAGGCGTTCCTGATGAACAGGTCGTATTCGTAGTTCGCGCCGTGCGGCGGGGTGGTGGGCTCGATGAGGGTGCCGTTCACGTACCCGTGCAGGTCGATCATGGTGACCGGCTGGGCGTCGATCATGAGCCGGCGCATCGCCCTGACCTCCGGCTGGGAGGCGGTGACGAAGTCGCGGTTGAGGTCGAAGCCGTCGCCGTTGGGGCGCACGCCGTTGACCCGGCCGTCGGGGTTGGCGGTGACGTTGAAATAGACGCGGGTGCGCGCGAGCAGCGCGGCGACCTTCGGATCGGCGCTGGTGGCCAGCTCCTCGATGGTACGCAGTGCGGCGTCGGTGCCCTCCCACTCGTTGCCGTGGATGTTGGCGTTGACGTAGAGCGGGGCCTTGTAGCGGGCGGCGAGCTTGCGGTCGCGGGCGGCGGCGGCCGGGTCGTTCGCGATGCGCTCGCGCAGGCGGGCCTGCTCGCGCGCCTCGGCGCGGCTCTCGGGGGCGGTGACGGTGACGAGGTAGAGGTCGCGGCCCTGGGCGCTGCGCCCGATGATCTCGGCGCTCACCCGGTCGCTGCGCCGCTGCAGCTCGTTGAGCTTGGGGGCGATGCCGTGGTACGGCACCAGGCCGAGCTTGATGGAGGCGTCGGCAGGGTTCTCGGGCGGTTCGGGAAGCCTGGTGCGGCGGGGGTAGCCGAGGTCGCGGGACGGGCCGCCGGACGGGTCGCCGGTCGTGGGAGGGGCGGTGCGGAGGGCCTGGGCCTGCTCACCGCCGCCTGCCGCCTCCTCGTGGCGTTCGGGGCCGTTGCCGAAGTCGCGTACGGCGGGCTGGGGCGGCGCGGGCGGTTCCGCGGCCGCCGTCCCTGCCGGGGCGAGGAGCACGGCCGAGACGGCGATGCTCGCCAACGGGATGGATAAGCGCACGGCGGCCTCCATGTGCATGAATGAGAGGGTGCGTTCCGTTCGTACGATTTGTGGAGGAACGCGACAAGGCACCGTGATCAGAGCGACGCTCAATCCATGTCAATCCGTGGTCATTCCGGCAGCCGGGCCGTTCACCACGCCCTGCCCGCTCGACGACCGCCGTACGACAACGGGGGCACGTTCCTCAACTTCCTCGCCGACACCAGGCGTACGGCGGCTGCTGGAGGTCAAGCGGGCCTACGACCCGGACGGCTTCTTCCGCGTCGGCCACGTCGTCAAGCCGTGATCACTGGAGGAACCGCAGGGCACGCTCGGCCACGAGCCCGGCCTTCTTCCCTTCGGGCCCGAAATGGCCGAGGCCGGGCACACTTTCGAGCGTGGCGTGCGGAAGGGTGTCGCGTACGACGTCGAACTCCGCTCTGCTCGCGGGCGGCGTACGACCCCCGACCAGCAGCAGCACCGGAGCGGTGACGGCCGTGAACGCGCCGAGGCGGCCGTGCTGGGCCGCCAGCTGCCCGTGCTCGGCCAGGTTGGCCTCCAGCAGCGGCCGCATCCGCTGCCAGCTCGGCCCGCGGAACCCGACCCGCATCGCGGCGCGCAGATACCAGTGCGGCATCTTGGCCACGAAGGCGGGCGCGCCGCCCGAGCCCCGGATGAAATGGACGAACGCGCCGTAGGGGTCGCCCGCGGCCAGCCGTTCCCGGTAGGGGCCCATCCAGTGCGTGGGGAGGGGAGCGACAGGGATTCCGGGCTCGTAGACCGCGATGCGCTCGAACACCGGGGACGACCGCGCGGTCTCGAGGATGACGAGGCCGCCGTAGCTGTGGCCGAACGCCAGCCGCGCGCCGGTCTCCTCCTGGACGGCCAGCAGGTCTTCCACCTCCTTGCCCAGGTCGTACTCGGGACCCTGGGGGCCGCTGGCGCCGCGTCCCCGCCGGTCGACGACGTGCACGGTGAAGGAGCGGGCCAGAACGGAGGCCAGCGGCAGGTAGTCCTGCGAGGTGCGCAGGCTGCCGCCGAGCACGATGAGGTCCGGCCCGGCGCCTAACGTCTGATAGCTGATGGGCGTGCCGTCGGCCGAGGTGACGGTGCGCGTCCGCGTGATCTGGGTGGTGTGGTTCATCGGGTGGGCTCCTGTTCCGTACGGTCCAACGTCGCGAGCAGTCGCGCGGTGTGCTCGGCGAACTCGTCGTAGGGCACGCCGCTGTGCGCGACCAGGGCGGCCAGCTTCTCCTCGAACTCCTGCCGGAGCGAGGTCACGATCTGCTTTCCCTTGTCGGTGAGGCTGAGCTGCCGGCGGTTCCCGCCCGCCGGGTCGGGCTGGACGTCGACAAGCCCCTCGGCGGCGAGGACGGCGGTCATGCGGCTCACGGACGGCTCGGTCACACCCAGGCCGTCGGCGAGGGCGCGCTGCGTCGTGAAGCCCAGCTCGCCCACCAGGGTCAGCGCGAGGAAACGGCTGTAGGAGATGTTGTGCTCGGCCCGCAGGATCCGGTCGGCGATCCGGTCGAGGCGGGCGACGAGCACGTGCAGGTCGAGGCTTAGGTTGCGTTCCACACCTCATAACTTAGCATGCTAACTTAGCAATGCAAGTCCCAATTTCAGCCGCCGATCCAGCCCGCCAGAAGGAGACGTGAGAGCTCGCCGCGGCGCCGCCGAAGACCGTCTCGGCCGGGCGAGCGGAGAAAGCCGTCCGGCATCAGCCAGTCGAGGGAGAAGTTCAGAAGAGAGCCACCAGGCGATGGAAGCCGCGTCCCCGACCTCGACGCGCCACCTGCCCAGCCGGTGCCAATTTCAGCTCCTCCGGCAGGTCAGGCCGGTAGCCGTGCCCCTTGCCGCGGGCCCTGACTAAACACTCGCGTGAGGCCACAAACAGGTGCAGTAATTTCGCGAAAATACTGCGCGCAATAAGCAGGAAATGAATCCTTGACAAATATCCCGGGCGCATTAATTATATCGATTTAATCCCGCGTCCCCGCGCGGGCCTCACCCCGAGGAGCCCGTCACGATGAGACTCCCCACCGGCCCGCGCGAGCGCCGCCGCGCCGCGACCCTCGCGCTGGCCGCCCTCCTCACCACCCTGGCGACCACGCCACCGCCCGCCGCAGCCACCCCGGCAGCAACCCTGGCCGCGAGCCCGTACGCCGTCCCGTCCGGATCCGGCCCGGCCGCCGCGGCCGGCACGACCGGCGGCGCGGGCGCGGGGCCGCGCCTCGAACGCCTGGACCGCGGCCTGGTCGCCGCCCCCACCCCCGCCGGCGTGTTCCTGAGCTGGCGGCTGCTCGGCGACGAGGTCACCGGCCACGGCGCCACGGGCATGACCGGCGCCGACTTCCGCGTCTACCGCGACGGCCGCCCGATCGCGACGGTGACCGACAGCACCAACTACCTCGACCCGGCCGGCACGCCCGCCTCCCGCTACCAGGTGGCCCCGGTCACGAGGGGCCGCGAGGGCGGTCGCGGGCCCGTCGTCACGCCCTGGCTTAAATCGTTTTATGATCTCAAGCTCACCAAACCGGCCGACGGCGTCACTCCGGCCGGCGAGGCGTACACCTATTCAGCCAACGACGTGAGCGTCGGCGACGTGGACGGCGACGGCCAGTACGAGTACGTCGTCAAGTGGGACCCGTCCAACTCCAAGGACGTCTCCCAGCGCGGCTACACCGGCAACACCTACCTCGACACCTACGAGCTCGACGGCACCCTGCGCTGGCGGCTCGACCTCGGCGTCAACATCCGCTCCGGAGCCCACTACACGCAGTTCCTCGTCTACGACTTCGACGGCGACGGCCGCTCGGAGCTGATGCTCAAGACCGCCCCCGGCACGAAGATCATCCGGTACGGCGCCCGCGGCCAGGTCGTCTCCGAGCGCCACGTCACCATGCCAAAGGCCGACGTCAGGGCCGGTCGCTCCCACTCCGACGACTACCGGCTGAGCGCCGACGGCTACTTCGACCACCTCGTGGCCATGTTCGAGAAGTGGCACGAGCACCCCGAGGTGGTCGCCGGACGCTGGCCGCGGACGCTGGAGGAGGCGTTCGGGATCGCACCCGCGCACACGTACCCGCTCTCCCACGAGGCCGCCGTCGAGCTGGCGAACCACTTCGTGGACGTGTACGCGCCGGGCCGCAGCGCCAACAACCGGCTGCGGGAGTTCGCCGGGTTCGTCGTCAGCGGGCCCGAGTACCTGTCGGTGCTCGACGGCGCGTCCGGCAAGGAGCTGCAGACGGTCCCGTACAAGCCGGGCCGCGGCGACGACGGCCTGATGTGGGGCGACTACGCGATGGCCCGCGTGGAGCCGGCCAACCGGGTGGACCGGTTCCTGTCCGCCGTCGCCTACCTCGACGGCCGGCGCCCGTCGGCGGTCTTCGCGCGCGGCTACTACACGCGCACCACGCTCGTCGCCTACGACTGGGACGGCCGGCGGCTCAAGGAGGTCTGGTACGCCGACAGCGGCCACGTGCCGATGGCGAACCCGTTCAACGCCTCCCCGCACGGCCAGCCCGGCACCAACCCGAAATATGCCGACATCACCACGCAGGGCTTCCACTCGATGAGCGCGGCCGACGTGGACGGCGACGGCCGGCAGGAGATCGTGTACGGCGCCGCCACCATCGACGACGACGGCGACGTGCTGTACTCGTCCTTCGCCGAGGCCCCGCCACAGAGCGGCGTGCCCGGCCAGACCGTACGGCTCGGCCACGGCGACGCGATGCACGTCGGCGACCTCGACCCCGACCGTCCCGGCCTGGAGATCTGGACCGTGCACGAGGGCGGGAGGAGCGCACCGTACGGATGGGCGATGCGCGACGCGGCCACCGGACGGGTGCTGTTCGGCGGCTACAGCGGCGTGGACACGGGCCGCGGCATGGTCGGCGACGTCGATCCGGAGCTGCGCGGCCTTGAGGCGTGGTCGTCGATGCCGCCCGACCAGGCCGTCCAGGCGGGCCTGTGGTCGGCCCGCGGCGACTACCTGGGCCGCGACGCGCCCGGAACGAACATGAGCATCCGGTGGGCGGCCGACATGACGACGCAGCTCGTCAACGGCACCGCCACGACCGTGCTGCAGACGCCGACGATCGACGACCGGCGGCGCGGCACGCTGCTCACCGCCGAGGGCACGCTGACGAACAACTGGACGAAGGGCAACCCGGGCCTGGTGGCCGACGTGTTCGGCGACTGGCGGGAGGAGCTGCTGGTGCGTACGGCCGACAGCTCGGCCCTGCGCGTCTACCTCAGCACCGAGGTCACCGACCGGAAGCTTTACACGCTGATGCACGACCCGCAGTACCGGGTGGAGGTGGCACGGCAGCAGACGGCCTACAACCAGCCCGCCTACCCGAGCTTCTACCTCGCCTCCGACCTCGACTGGTCGAAGGTGCCGGTGCCGCGCATGCGCTGAACGCGAAGACGAGGAGGGCGCCCCCTCGCGGGGACGCCCTCCTCGTGGCCCGGCCGGCAGGTCACTTGTTCTTGACGGAGACCGGGTGGACGCTGGTGTCCTTCTCGGCCCAGGCGCGGGTGGAGAAGGCCACCGGATGGCTCTTGCGGCCGACGCCGTCACCCCACTTGGTGATGACGTAGTCGATCTTGATGTGGCCCTCGCCGCCGACACCGTCCACGCCCAGGGTGTCGGGGTTGAACGTGCCGCCGGTGAGCTCGGCGAAGGTCTTGGCGTCGAGGTCCAGCATGACACCACGGTTGGAGGGCTCGCCGGGACCACGGTCACCGACGAAGAAGGGCAGCTTCTTGCCCTTGTACGTCACGTAGCCCTCGGTCATGAGCGGCCAGCTCGGGCTGGCGGCCAGACCCTTCTGCATGGGCTTCCCGGCGGCCGGCAGTCCGGTGTCGCCGGCCCGACCGGAGGAGTCGTCCCAGAAGTAGGACGCCTTGGTCGAGCCCGTGAGCAGGGTCGCCTGAGGCTGGGCGGCGCTCACCGGGGCAGCGGTCTGCTCGTCGGCGTGCGCGGTGGCCGCGCCGATGGTCAGGCCGCCGAGGGTGGCGGCGGTCAGCAGGCTGAGAGCTCGCGTGCGAACGGACATGGTCAAGGAAAGTCCTTCGTTAGGGAACACGGAGGTTGCGCTCGCTTGACTGATGTAGCCGGGCCTGAGCCAATGCGGTCGCTACGTGGAGCGCTGTGGGGATCCGGAGAGTCCGATGATCCGATGCCGCCGGAAACTGGGCTACCGTCCGGCAACGCTCACCAAGCTACCGGCCAAACCTGGACACATGCAAACAAATCACCATATATCCGGCAAAGATCTACCTCGCCGGGTAAAGCGTCGGATACGTAACGCCACCCAGGCAGGCAGGATTCCCATCAGCTCACCAACCCAGATCTCGCGGGCCTCTGGTGCAGTTGATCGAGGACGTGCACACTTGCGCCCGTGAAGGCGTACGCCGGGGTCACTGACGGAAGTCGGCACCGCTCCCTGTCCGCGCGGCCGAGGCTGACCGAGGTCAACTTCCGCTTGACCATGGTGATGGGTTCTTCTTCAAAACCCACCACCCTCACAACCGCGTGGTCGGCGGCGGCTTCTTCAGCGGCTTCGCACCCCTTCGCGTCTCGGAGACCTGGGAGTTCTTCGGGGAGGGCAACGACTCACCAAGCCCGGAGGAATTACGCCACCAGGTAGGGCGATACCGCAGCCGGCCGATGGTCCCTGGAGAGGATCCAGTCATCGGCTGCGTCATCATCCGCGAGGTCTTCTTCTTCTCTGACGATCGAATCGCCGGGCCACCCCCGGACTTCGCGTCCAACATCGTGCAGGGCAAAAGCTACGACCTCGCACATCACCCGGCAGCCGACTACTTCCATGACCTGTTGCACAGAATCGGCATCGGCGTCACCGTCGATCTTTCGGAGCCGTGGCACCGTGACGGACCGGTCTACGAAGATCCTCGGCTGGCCCCCGCAGGCTCGGCCAACAGGCATTCCAGGCCGTGGTGCTGCACGCGTACGAACGCCGGTGCGCGATCAGTGGTGACAGGATCCGTCCGGTCCTGCAGGCCGCCCACATTCGGCCGGTCGCGGCGGGCGGCGAACATCGCCTGGACAACGGCCTGCTTCTCCGTTCGGACCTGCACACGTTGTTCGACCGCGGCTACCTGGCGATCGACCCCAAGCACCGACTGCTGGTCAGCCCCAGACTGCGCGAGGAGTTCGGCAACGGCGAGGAGTTCTACCGCCGAGCCGGCCAGGAGATCAACGTCCCGACCCGACCTCGCGACCGGCCCCACCCCGAGCTTCTCGAGTGGCACCTCGACGAGGTCTTCTTACGTACCTACCCGAAAGGAACACCGGGCCGGAGCGTGCGGCCACTGAAGGACACCGGCCCGTCCCGCCCCCGACCGCCCCCTGGCGACGAGCACGCCCCTACCTGTGCCGAGATCTTCGCACGCCGATCACCCGTGCTGACGCACTGCGCGCCCCCCCTGAGGGCGGCGGCACATCAGAAAGGGGCTACATCTCCGAGGCGCCCCCTACTGTTACGGGTTTTTTAGATCGAATTTATAGTGATCTTTATCACATTGATCTTGAAGCATGCCGCTAGTAAAGCTTGTTTGCTATCTCATACTCACTCCGATTCAGAGGTGTTAGTGACGTGATCTCAGCCAATTGCCGGTAGGTAGTCGTGCTCAAAATGAGTGAGGACAAGCGCCGCGCGGGCGATGTCGCCGATGGCGCTGGGACTGAGCGTGATGTGCTGGAGGATCCGCCAGCGGCCTTTGAGCAGGGCGAACCCGCGTTCGCCGAGACAACGCAGGGCGCGTAGCAGCCGATTGTAGGTGCGGTTGTCCGGGCTGAGAATTTGGTTGCCGTCGGGCTGCTTGATCGGCTTGTGAATACCGATCCCGGCGCCGTCGTAGCCGCTGTCGGCGAGGGTCGGCAGGCCCGCGGCGGCTGCGGCGTACAACGCGCCCAGCACGTGC
>NZ_FOHX01000024.1 GCF_900111685.1 Nonomuraea wenchangensis | reverse complement strand
GCTTGTCCGGATGAATCATCCAAGCAAGAATCCGTCAAAAATGACGGGGTCATACATGTGTGATGCACATGCACTGGCTTTTAACACACTGTTGAGTTCTCAAGAAACGGACGCGTACTTCCTCACCGGAATCCCTTGCGGGCCCCGCCTCGGAGGCGTTCATTTCGTCTTCGTTGTGTCTTAATTCTTTCAGCCGTTCAAGTCTCTGTCAAATTGACCGGACTTGCTCGACCTGCTGGAATTAATCCGCGCCCCGTTCCGGGGCAACCCCTCTAACTTACCAGCCGATTCGCATGGGCGCGTACGTCCAACGAAGCGGAGGTGTCTGGAGGTCGTCCCCGAAGTGAGGCCGACGATCACCGCCGTCCTCTCGGGACTGGTGAACTCTATGTACGGTCCTCGCAACCGTCAAATCGACGGCTCCTTCCGCACACTCGGGGTAGGAACCCGGGGTGCGAGATCAACCTCTGCCCAGGGCACTCATCATCCTCGTGGGCATCGCCAGTGCGGTGGTCGCCCTGTTCGGCCTGCGTGAGGTCAGCTCGATCGTGGGGCCGGTCGTGCTGGCCCTGGTCCTCGTCATCGCGGTCGCGCCCGTGCGCGGATGGCTCGCAGAAAGAAGAGCGCCCGCCTGGCTGCAGGTCGCTGTGCCCTTCCTGATCGTGGTGCTGGTGCTGCTGAGCATGGTGGGCATCCTGACCATCTCGATCATGCAACTCACCTACCTGCTTCCCAACTACACCCACCAGTTCCAGCAGTTGCTCGCGGATGCGCAGAAGCAGGCGGCCTCGTTCGGACTCAGCAACCACGTGCTCGACCGGGCGCTGCAGGCGTTCGATCCCGCCGCTCTGCTGGGGGTGGCGCAGACCCTGCTGGGGAGCCTGCTCGGAATCCTGACGGGGTTGTTCCTCATCGTGGTGCTGTTGCTGGCGATGTGCCTGGACGCGCCGATCACGGCGAAGATCCTCACGGCGGGCATGCGCAACAGGGGGCAACTGGTGACGGCGTTGGCGACGTTCGCGCACAAGACGCGGCGCTATCTGATCGTCTCCACGGTCTTCGGGTTGCTGAACGCGGTGCTCGACGTCATCGCCCTGTCGATTCTGCAGGTGCCGCTTCCGCTGCTGTGGGGGGTGCTGGCGCTCATCACCAACTACATCCCGAACGTGGGGTTCGTGATCGGACTGGTGCCACCCGCGATGCTGGCGTTGCTGGACGGCGGGGTGAAGACGATGGTGCTGGTCATCGTCTCTTACATCGTCATCAACGTCGTCACGCAGTCGTTCATCCTGCCCAAGTTCCTGGGGGACGCGGTGGGGCTCTCGACGACGATGACGTTCATGTCGTTGTTGTTGTGGACGTTCGTGCTCGGGCCGCTGGGCGCGATTCTGGCCATTCCGTTGAGTCTGCTGGCGCGGGCGTTGCTGATCGACAGCGATCCGAGTGCGAGGTGGGCGGCGGCGCTGGTGTCAGGCAAGGAGCCGCAGGACGAATGACGGCGGCGGGGCGAGGGTGCGCAAGCTGACGCCGCTCAGGCGCTTGACCTCGTGGGAGAGGTGAGCCTGGTCGGCGTAGCCGGCTTCGGCGGCGACGGTGGCGAACGGGACGCCGGCGCGGGCCAGGCGCAGGGCGCGCTGGAAGCGGACGATGCGTTGCAGGGTTTTCGGGGCGTAGCCGAAGGCGGTCAGGCTGCGGCGGTGGAGCTGGCGTTCGCTGAGGCCGAGGTCGCGGGCCACCTCCGACACCGACCGGCCGTGCCGCAGGGCGCGGGCGATGAACGGGGCGGCGGGGTCGGCCGGCGGGGTGGAGTCGGTCAAGCGGGTGGGGGCAGTCGCGCGGGCCTCGGTGGCTGGGCGGGCGGGGGTGGTCGGGTGGGTCAGCAAAGTGCGGGTCGCGGCGGTCAGGGTGGCGTGCCTGGCGGCGAGGTCGGGTGCGGTGCGGGTCGCGGGCGTCTCGGCCCGGAGGGCCGGCCGGGGGTGGGGGGTGGTGGAGGCGGCGGGGTGGAGGGTGATGGAGGCGAGGAGGGTGGCGGGTTCAGGGGTGGTGAGAGGGGCGAGGAGGGTGGCGGGTTCGGGAGTCGTGACAGGCGCGAGGAGGGCGGCGGCCGGTAGGTCGGACAGGGGGACGCGCTGGTCGCGCAGGGTGTGGAGGGGGACGCCGAAGAGGTCGGACGCCGCGCCCGGCCGGAAGCGGACGCCGACGAAGACGTCTCCGGTCGCCATCTCCGTCGGCATGGGGCCGGTGTCGGGACCTGCGACGAACAGGCCGCCGGGGCCCCAGATGAGGTCCACGCAGGCGTCGGGCACCACGAGCTGGGTGCTGCCCGACTCGCTGACATGGTGCCAGTGGCAGGCGACACGGGCGGCCAGGTCGGGTGCCGGTGGCCGTTCCTCGTACATGCGGTTCAACGTACGGGACGGCACCGACAGTCGGAGGGTCAGGAGGACGGGAGCCGGCCGTACGCGCGGAGGGTCCTGAGGTTGTGGACCGTGACGTAGCCGCCCCATTCGTGCTCGACCAGGGGTGTCCACATCTGCCAGTTGCCGTTCCAGCCGCCGTCGGCGGACTGCCGGGCGAGGAGCGCGTCGAGGTGACGGTCCAGGACGTCCTGGCCGAAGAGCGGCAGCCGGAGCGGGGCGGGGGCGAAGTCGAGCGGGAAGTGGGCGGCGCCGGGCGTGTCGGGATCGAAGGCGACCGTGGCGAGGATGGCCTCGCGCAGCCGCGCGAACTCGCGCTCCGCGCGGTCCCGTTCGGGCGTCAGGTCGAGGAAGGTCACGATGGCGCGGGCCTCGTACGGGCTCGGTTGTGTCACGGCGGCGATCGCGGACCAGCAGAACGCGGTGGCGGGGGCCAGCCACGGATGGGTGACGCGGTGCTTGTGGAGCAGTCCGGCGATGGACGCCGTCGGCACGAGGTTGCCGGGCGGGTCGTCCTCGGTCTGCCACCAGGGCGCGCGCGGGTCGTTCCGCACGGAGGGCAGGACGAACGGCACCCCGCCGTCGGGCGTGGTCACGCCGGCGAGGTAGTCGCAGGCGGCGGGCACCATGGGCGAGTCGAAGGCGTCCAGTTCGTCGAGGATCCAGAAGGCCACCTCGACCGGCTCGGGCTGGCTGCCGGGGCCGCGCAGGTCGGGTTCGAGGGCGTGCCCGAAGCCGCCGTCGGGGTTCTGGTAGCAGCGCAACGTCTCCAGCACCCGCCGGCGGTCGCCGTCGCGGAAGAGCGCGGCGAAGCGCAGCCGGTCGAGGAGCCTGGCATTCAGCTGAAGGTAGTTCTCAGCGCGATCAAGCACGTCCATCGTCAAGGTCCCTTCGTGAGCGGTCCGTCACCGGGACGCTAGCCGCTGCCTCTCGCCGCGTTCTTGTGGAAATCGGACGCGGGCGGGGCGGGGGGCGGAAATTGCGTTGCCCCGTCGTGTGGGGCGCTCCTATGGTGGCGCCATGACCTCGATGTTCTCCTGCCAGGTTTTCATCCGCATCCGCCACGGCCGGGCTCTGGCCCGCTAGCGGACGCGTCGAACACGAGCTGAGGCAGCGCGTCCGCACGCGTGCCCAGGGCCCTTCGAGACCTGTTCACTCTCGAGGACCCGAAAAGGGCAGTGCTGTGGCGCAGAATTTCGCACACGGAAACTATTCACACACTCAGAAGAAGGCCAGGAACAGCGGCGGCGGCCGTACGCCCCGGGATCGGGCGCGGCGCACGCTCTCGCAGAACTTCCTGGTGGACCGGCATGCCGTCGAGCTGGTCGTGAAGGCCGCCGCCCCCGAGGGGCTGGTGCTGGAGCCGGGGCCGGGCGAGGGTGCGCTCACCTTCGCGCTGGCGGAGGCGGGGGCTCGCGTCCTCGGCTACGAGCTCGATCCGTTGCTGGCCGGGCGGCTGGCCGCGCGCACCCGCTCCCACCCGCGGATCGACGTGGTCAGGGGCGACTTCACGGCGGCGCGCGCGCCGCGCGAGCCGTTCGCGGTGGCGGGCAACATCCCGTACGCGGCCACGTCGCGGATCGTGGACTGGTGCCTGCGGGCGCCCGGCCTGACCGGGGCGACGCTGCTCACGCAGCGCGAGTACGCCCGCAAGCGGACCGGCGACTACGGCCGTTGGAGCCTCGTCACGGTGGAGTCGTGGCCGTGGTTCGACTGGCGGCTGGGCGACCGGATCGGCAGGGAGAGCTTCCGTCCCGTGCCGTCGGTGGACTCGGCGATCCTGCTGATCCGGCGGCGGCCGGAGCCGCTCGTCCAGGGTCGTCGCTCCTGGCAGGAGCTGGTGGAGCTGGGCTTCGGCGGGGCCGGCGGCTCGGTGCGCGCCTCGCTGCGCGCCCGCTACGAGGGGGTGGACACCGCGTTGCGGGCGGCGGGGGTGGACCGCGACGCCGTCGTGGGCCACGTCCACCCCGGCCAGTGGGTGACGCTGTGGGAGCGGCTATGCCACTGAGGTGACCTTGGACTGCTCGGGCGTGCGGGCCAGGGCGGGGGCCGTCGCGTCGCGGCGGCCCCACGGCATGGCCAGCAGCAGGATCGGCAGCAGCACGATGGAGGCGCGCGACCACAGCGAGTGCAGGTGCCACCAGGTGTTGGTGTCGAACTGGGTCATGTAGAGGTAGCCGTAGCCGGTCCAGAGCGAGACGGCGAGGATGGCCGGCCAGGCGAACCTGGTCGGCCGGGCCACCAGGAACGGCATGAACCACAGGAGGTATTGGGCGCCGAGGCGCGGCGTGACCACCATGAAGATCAGCAGGATGGCGGTGGTCATGTCGATCGGGTCGGCCCGCCGCCAGATGAGGATGGCCGCGATCACGCAGACGTAGATGAGGTTCGTGCCGAACGAGGCCAGGTCGTCGCGGAGCGCCCAGTCGCCGCCGGTGAACCACGGCGTCCAGCCGTACTCGCCGACGATCGGCCGGATGGACCGGATGGTGTCGATGACCTTGGGGAGCTCGTCGATCGCGGTGCCGGCGAAGACCGGCAGCGTGACGAAGAAGAACAGCGGCACCGCGCCGGTGGTGAACAGGGCGGCGATGCGCGAGCGCAGGTTGGGCAGGAGCAGCAGCATGCCGGGGACCAGCCAGATGGGCCAGCTCTTGGCGCACAGGGCGAGGCCCATGAGCACGCCGGCGAGCGCCCCGCGCTTGAGGTGGGCGCGGTCGCCGGGGCCGGCCGTCAGGGCGCGGTGCAGCAGGCCGCCGCGGCCGAGGACGCGTACGGCCGCGGCCTTCACGCCGTAGGCGGCCAGGCCGGCCCGCGCCCTGCCGACGACGTCGGTGGTGATGCCGGGCCGCTCGGGCTCGCCGGGGCCGCGGGCGACCACGAAGGCGGCCACGCCGAACACCAGCGCCACCGGCTCGACCTGGCCGTGCACGCAGGCGACGAGCAGGGCGAGCGGGTTGAGCGCGTACTGGAGGGCGCGCAGGTTGGCCTTGGGGCCGCCGGCCAGCTTGGCGACCAGCGGGATGAGCACGATGTCGGCGACGACGGTGACCAGGCGGCCGGCGTACTCCCAGGGGATGCCGAGCCAGAGCAGGATGCCGTAGACGTACGGGATGGTCGGCAGGAAGTGCCAGCCGCCCTCGCTGGCCAGCACGGGGTCCTCGCCGCGGAGCACCGCCTCGCCCGCGGGCTTGAAGCTCTCGACGAAGTCGACGGGTTGCCAGCTGTCGATCGCCGAGGTGTACATGATGAGCAGCCGCACGGCGATGCCGACCACGATGGCGACGGCGAGCGGTGGGCGCCAGTCACGCCACTGCGCGACGAGGGCGGACAGGACACCGGCGACGAGGACGATCCCCGTGAGGACTGCGTAATCCATGGCGCAACTAGCCTGCCGCATCAATCCGGGTGCTGCCACCAGGGGTTCCGATTCTTATCCCCGACATGCCGACACGTATCGCGATACGACCTCGCGCTGTGTGTTCAACTTTTTGCATGGGGGGATCGCAGGTCAACCAGGCACTGGTCAGGCTCTATTTCGAGGTGAGGGATGGGCTGCACGACCCCGTCGCGGCGTGGGCGAAACTCACAGGGAACTCTCAGCAGTACACCGGAATGCGCGGCGAGCGGCGGGTTCCGCTCGACGACGGCACCGCCGCCGAGATAGCCGCGGCGGCCATCGTGCACACGGCCGCCGAGCACGGCCGTGAGCGGGTGGCGGCGCTGGCGACCTCGCCGCTGGCGGCGCTGGTGGGCGGGCTGGGCGGGGCGGTGCTGACCGAGCATCCGTGCGCGCCCGAGCAGGTCCTCGGGGAGCGGTTCGGTGGCGCGCCGCGGGCGGAGGACTGGGGGCGGGCGGCGTACGTGCTGCTGTGGGGGGAGAACAACCGGCTGGCGCGGACCGCGGACACGCCCTGGGTGATCGCCGGGCGGTACAAGGGGCAGAAGGTGGTCGCGATCGGCCCGCATCCGACCCGGCTGTCGGACGAGACGCTGGTGGTGCGGCCGGGCACGGACGGCGCGCTGGCGATGGCGATGGGGCACGTGCTGCTGAAGGAGTTCTTCCTGGACCGCACGCCGTTCGGCGCGCACGCGGCGGAGTTCACGGACCTGCCGTTCCTGGTGCGGCTGCGGGAGCGGGAGGGCGCGTACGTGCCGGGCGAGGCGGCGGGGCGGGTGTGCGACCGGCTCAGCCTGTACGACCGCGAGGGGCCGGGCGAGGCGGTGGAGGTGCTGCTGCCGCGCTTCGACGACGGGCCGGGCGTGCTGCGGCGCGGCGTGCCGGTGCTGCGGGACGGGGACGAGCTGCTGACCACGGTGTTCGACCTGCTGCTGGCCGATTACGGGGTGGCCCGGCCGGGTCTGCCCGGCAGGTGGCCGGACGGGTACGGCGACCGCGCGGAGCCGTACACGCCGGCCTGGCAGGAGGCGTGCACGGGGGTGCCCGCGTCGCGGGCGGTGAAGATCGCTCGCGAGCTGGGGGTGACGGCGGAGAAGACGGACGGCCGGTGCGTGATCGTGCCGGGCCGGCTGGACACGGCGCACGCCGACACCGCCTACCGGGCGATGCTGGCGTTGCTGGTGCTGACGGGGTGCGGCGGCGGGTGGGCTCAGGCGGGCACGGCGGGGATCCCGCTGGTGCCTTACCTGTGCCTGCACGCCTGTGGCGAGGACCGCGCGGACGTGGGGGCGCTGAGCTGGGCGCTCGCCGAGGGGCTGTTCGCGCGCCGTACGTCGCGGTCGGTGCTGCTGGAGGCGGTGCGCGACGGCTGGCCGATGGCTCCGCCGCCGCGGGTGCTGGCGCTCCCCCGGCCGATCTATCCGCTGCCGCCGGACGTGGACCTGCTGATCGGGCCGGACGACCACTGCGACCTGGCGCCGCCGAGCCCCGAGCTGGTGGGCGCGGCGGTCGCCAGGCTGGGCGGGCGCCCGCCCGCGCCCGGGCCTGCCGGCCGGGTCGCGGACGGGCGGATGCGGTTGCTGGTGGACCACGCCTGGATGCGCGAGTACGGCGAGGCCCTGCCGACCTACCGGCCGCCGGGTCTCGGCGTGCCGCTCAAGCCGACGCAGTTGGTCAGAAACCGGCGGTGATCCTGGTGAAGTCCCAGTCGGACTGGGAGATGCCGCTGCAGTTGGACGTCACGCCGCCGCCGGGGCAGCCCCGGTCGCGGTTGACGGCCCAGTACGCGAGCCTGGTCAGGCCCTTGGACTTCGCCCAGTCGCGGATCTGCGTCCAGGCGGCGGTGGTGGTCAGCTCCTGCTGGTCGGACAGTCCGTTCATGCCCGAGATGCCCATGTGGGCGTACGCCTGGGCGTCGGTCCAGCCGTAGGCGTTCTTGAGGGCGTTCTTCAGTCCCTCGGAGGCGTTGACGGTGTCCTGGTAGATGTTGGAGCTGCCGAAGTCGAACGGCATGATGGTGAAGTTGTCGATCGGCACGCCGAGCGCCCTGGCCTGGTTGATCAGGCGGACGCCGTGCGAGTTCGGGCCGGTCGTGGTGGTGCCGAAGGTGACGACGGCCTTGACGTTCGGGTTGTTGGCCTTGATGATCTTGATGCCGTTCAGGATGCGGTCCTGGACGGTGTAGTTCTCGAACTCGTCGGTGTTCTCGATGTCGAAGTCGACGACCGCCGGGCCGACGGCGTTGATCACCTGCTGCACGGCGCCGGCGAACGCCTCGGGGCTGCCGCAGTTGGGGCCGAGTTTGTTGCCCTGCCAGCCGCCGAAGGAGATCTGGACGCTGCCGCCCTTCGACTTGATCGTGTTGATGGCCTGCTGGTCGGCGCCGCCGGTGAGCGCGCGGTTGCCGTCCCAGGCGGGGGTGCAGCCGCCGCTGGAGAGGATGAACGCCATCGTGAACGACTTCACGCCGGTCGCGTCCATGACGGTGCCCGGGTTGGGCGGGTTGCCCCAGCCCATGTAGAGGTAGGGGGCGCCGGCCATCTTCGCCGGGTTGCCGGTGCAGCCGCTGGTGGTGGCGGTGGCGTCACGGCCGGCCGACTCGCCTGCCGAGTTGTACGCCTTCACGGTGTAGGTGTGGGTCGTGCACGCGCCGAGGCCGGAGATCGTCGCGGACGTGCCGGTGACCTGCGCCTTCTGCGTCGAGCCCTCGTGAACGCGGTAGCCGGTGACCGTGCCGGAGGAGGCGCCCCAGCTCAGCGAGACGCTGGAGCTGGTGACCGAGGTGCTGACCGTGCCGGGCTGGCCGGGCGCGCCGGTGTTGCCGCCGGAGGTGGTGGCGGTCACGGAGTTGCTGACGCCGGAGAGGTTGCCGGCGGCGTCGCGGGCCCGGACGGTGTAGGTGTAGGCGGTGTTCGCGGCGCGGCCGGTGTCGGTGTAGGTGGTGCCGGTCACGGTGGTGACCAGGCTGCCGCCCCGGTAGACGTTGTAGCCGGTGACGCCGACGTTGTCGGTGGAGGCGTTCCAGGCGAGCGAGACGCTGCTGGAGGTGACGCCGGTCGAGCGGAGGTTGCCGGGCACCGACGGCGCGGTCGTGTCGGTGCCGCCGCCTGAGGAGACCTTCCAGAGGGCGGGGACGTTCGGCGGCTCCCAGCCGGGCTGGGAGGTGTGGCCCTGGAGGCAGACGTAGTCGACGCCGTTGTAGGTGACGACCGCGCCCGTGGCGTAGGCGGTCCACGGGGCCCAGGCGGCGGCGAGCAGCCGGACGCTGCTCTGGGCGGCCTGGCTGTCGGCCTGGGCGGCGGCCGGGAGGCCGGCGCCGGTGAGGGCGAGGACCGTGCAGGCGAATGATGCGGCGAGTTTGCTGCGAAATCTCATGGCATTCCCTGGAGGTGCGGCTTGACGGTCTTGCTGAAGGACCAGTTGGTGCTGGCGTCCCAGTTGATGGACCAGGTCATCGCGCCCCGGATGTCCGGGTACGCGCGAGGCGGCGTGAAAGATCCGCAGTTCGTACGTCGGGCCAGGCAGTCGAGCGCCTGGTTGACGAGGGAGGGTGCGACCACGCCTCCGCCCGCCGCGCCCGGCCCGGCGGGCAGGCCCAGCGCCACCTGGTCGGGGCGCAGGCCGTTCTCCAGTTGGATGCAGGCCAGCGCGGTCATGAAGTTGACGGTCCCCTGCGCGTACGCCTGCGCCTGGTCGCAGCCGAGCATGGAACCGGAGTTGTAGAACTGGGTGTGGACGACCGTGAGAATGTCCTTGATCGACAGGGCGAGCTTGAAGTACTCCATCCCGGTGGACTGCATGTCGATGGTCTGCGGGGCCATCGTGATGATCAGGTTGGCGCCGGCCTTGGCACGCAGCGACCGGAGCGCCTGGGCCATGTACGTCGCGTTGAGCCCGTTCTCCAGGTCGATGTCCACGCCGTCGAAGCCGTAGCTCTGCATGAGGGCGTACACCGAGTCGGCGAAGCGGGTCGCGGCGACCGCGTCGGCGACCTGCACCCGCCCGGCCTCGCCGCCGACGGACAGGATGACCTTCTTGCCCCGCTGGTGCAGGGCCTGGACGTCGGCCCTGAACTGGGCGTCGGTGTAGCCGCCGAGCGCGGTGGACAGGCCGGCGTCCACGGCGAAGGCGACCTGCCCCGCCGTGGCCGTGGCCTCGCCGAACGCGACGGCGACGAGGTCGTACTCGGCGGGGACGGCCGAGAGCCTGAGCTCGGTCGCGGCGTTGACGAAGTTGTGCCAGTAGCCGGTGAGGAAGTGCTTGGGCAGGGTGCCGCCGCCTCCCGTGCAGCCGGCGGTGGTGGCGGTCACGGGGTCGCCGGCCGCCGACTCGCCCTCGCCGTTGTACGCCTTGACCGTGTAGGTGTGGCTCTCGCAGGCGCCGAGGCCGCCGATCGTCGCGGTCGTGCCGCTGACCGTGGCCTTGACCGTGGCGCCCTCGTAGACGCGGTAGCCGGTGACCGTGCCCGAGGAGGCGCCCCAGGTGAGGGTGATCGAGCCGGTCGTGGAGGTGGCGGAGGCGGCGCCCGGCCTGCCGGGCACGCCGGGTGACGGTCCGCCGCCGCCGCAGGGTGCTCCGTTGAGCGTGCAGCCGGTGATGCCGGGGAAGCCGCCGGGGCTGCCGTTGAAGCCGAAGCTCGCGCCGGCGCCGGCGGGGAGTGCGGGGGCCCAGGACGGGTTGGTGAAGGTGTAGTGCTGGCCGCTCCTCGTCATGACCGCGTCCCACGCGGACGGGATCGAGTAGCCGGCGGGGACGTCGAACTGCACGTTCCAGCCGTTCATGGCCGTGGTGGTGGCGTTGGTGACGGTGACCTTGCCCTCGAAGCCGGAGCCCCAGTCGGAGACCTTCGTGAAGGTCGCCGTCGCCGTGGCGGCGTGGGCGGGGGCCGGGGCGGCGATGAGGGCGAGGACGAGGCTCGCGAACGCCAGGAGGGTTGGGCGGTGTCTCACGGGCTCTTCCTTACGGGGGGTGACGTGCCGTACGCCTCGCACCGGGGGGTGAGAGAGCGAGCCGTACGGCACGAGCCACGCGTTTGCGGGGGCTGTAAGGTTTTGTCCGATTGGTCGTTTACTGTTAGGAAAGTTTCCTAAGAGTTGTGGGCCGATCGTAGCCTTGACACCTCGCCCTTACAAGACCCAAAAAGGGAAGGGTCCCTGCGCTCACTGCGGCCGAGCGGCGATCCACCTGGCCTGAGCTCCCGCCGTACGGGATCGTACGGCGGGAGGCGATGGCAGGTCAGGGTTGCTGGGTGATCCTGACGTCGTCGATGCCGGCCTCGACCAGGGAGGCGGTGCCGGCGTCCGCGGCGTCCACGACGATGCGGACGGTCTGGCCGGCGAAGGCGTTGAGGTTCGCGGTGGCCGTGGCCCACGCGCCGTTGCGGTTGGAGGCCGCGCCCGCCTGGTTGAGCACGGTCGAGGTCGTGCTGCCCACCACGCGGACCCGCAGGTAGTCGGCGCTGGAGGCGTTCGAGCCGTGCGCGAGGTACCACGACAGCGAGAGGCTGAGCGTGCCCGAGGCGGGCAGCGTGATCGGCGGGGACTGGATCGTGGTGACGCCGCCGTCCACGTCGTAGTCACCGGCGGCGCTGCCCGCGAGGCGGCCGGTCACCAGGTCGTTCGTGCCGCTGACCGTGGTGCCGAGCTGCTTGGCGCCCGAGGACGTGGTGTCCTGGGGGTCGCCCCGCTCCCACTGGCCGGAGGTGGCGGTGTCGGTGCCCGCCGGGTTGGCGGTCCAGCCGGTGGCGGTCTCGAACGTGTCGGACCAGACGGTCACCGGCGGCGTGCCGGTGCCGCAGTACTGGCTCTCCTTGCCGATGATCCGGTAGACGCAGTCGGAGTACTCGAGGAAGCGGAGCACGGCCTCCCGGTTGCGCGTGGTCTGCGGGACGATCTGCTCGTCGGGCGGGTAGAAGCCGGGGTTCGAGCCGGTCGGGTACATCTCGAACGTGAAGCTGAAGATCTTGTAGACGCCCCACAACCAGTCGTCGATCGTGCCGTCGGTGATGTAGAGGTCGCTGGCCTGCTGCGGGGTGTAGCTGTTGGTGGAGGCCATGTTCTGGCCGAGCGTGGCGTGTGCGTCGCGGTCGTCCTGGGTGAGGCCGGGCGCGGTGTTGTTCAGGGTGTAGCCGTACGGCCACAGCACCAGCTCGCTGTAGGTGTGCCAGTCGATGTGCGACTTGATCTGCTGGACGCCGCCGATGACGCGGCTGCGCACCCAGTCGGCCGTCGCCCGCACCTCGGGGGCGGACTCGGCGCTCGCGCCGCGGTAGGTCTCGCTGGAGGTCGTGCCGGAGGAGCCGCCGCAGCAGCCCCAGTTGTAGGCCCAGTTGCGGTTGAGGTCGGTGCCGACGGCCGAGGAGCCCGAGTTGGGCTGGCGGTTCTTGCGCCAGGAGCGGTAGCTGCCGGTGGCGATGTCGTACTCGCCGCCGTCGGGGTTGAGGTCCGGCATGATCCAGATCTCGCGGGTGTTGACCAGGTTCGTGATCCGGGAGTCGGTGCCGTAGTTGTCGGCGAGCAGGTGCATGATGTACAGCGCCATCTCCACCGTCAGGTGCTCACGGGCGTGCTGGTGCGCGGTGAACAGCACCTCGGGCTCGGCCTCGTCCGTGCCGACGTTGTCGCTGATCTTGACCAGGCGCAGGGCGCGGCCCTCGTACGAGGTCCCGTACGTCGACTGGCTGACGATGTTCGGGTGCGCCGCGACCAGGGCGTTGATCTCGGCGTTCATCTCGGCGTAGTTGTGGTACGCCGAGTCGGCGGCCGGGAAGTCGAACGTCCCGACGCCGGACGGCGGCGCCGGCCGCGGCACCTCCACGACCCGGTAGCCGAGCCGCCGGATGGCGGCCGCCTCCGCCGCGGTCGCCGTGACCAGCACGGAGCCGGTGGCCACCTCCTCGATGGCCGCGCCGGTGGCGGCGACGGCGCTGCGCTGCTGCGCGGTGGACGGCCCCTGCACGCGGTACTGCTTGTTGGGCGGTGGCTCGGCGGCCGCTCCCACGCCTGTCATGCCGGTGAGGCCGACAAGGCAGAGGGCGGCGAGCAGGATGACGATACGGCGTATCACCTGGTCCTCCTAGGGCGCTCGGGATGGGATGGTGCCGGCGCCTGAACCGAGAGTGAGGATCTACCGATCGTCCGGAAAGGCCCAAAGTTGCGGACATCCGGATCCCTGACAGGCGGCTGTCAGGACGGTGCCAGTGACGTCCGGAAGCGTGGCCGGCATCACGACCGGAAGGATCCTCGATGATCGAGACTACCGAGATCATGACCACGCGCGACGGAACCGAGCTCGTCGCCACCGCGTGGCGCCCCGCCCCGGACGGGCGCTTTCCCGTCCTGCTGTCGCGCACGCCGTACGGCCGGGCCGCCGACGGCCCCGGCTACCACCTGGACGTGCCGCGCCTGGTCGCCGCCGGGTACGCCGTCGTCTGCCAGGACGTGCGCGGCACCGGCGACTCGGGCGGCGAGCTGCGCTTCATCGCGGGCGAGGCGGCCGACGGGTACGACGCCGTCCGCTGGGCGGCAACCCGGCCCTGGTCGGACGGGAACGTCGGCATGTACGGGGACTCGTACCTCGCGATCACCCAGCTCCTCGCCGCCCAGGAGCGCCCGGAGGGGCTGCGGGCCATCGCGCCGCACGTCGCGCCGCTCGGGCTGTACGAGGTCGCCTACCAGCCGGGCGGCGTCCCCAATCTCAACGTCATCCTCACCGTCAGCGCGACGGTCCTGGCCGTCGGTGAGCTGGACCGGCGGATCGCGCGCGGCGCGGCGAGCCCGGCGGAAAAGGAGGCGTACCTGGCGGCGGTCCTGCGGCCCGGCGCGCTCGACGCGTTGATGGAGCGCCTGCCGCTGACGGACCAGCCGCTGCTCGCCGACCTCGTGCCGTTCTACGCCGCCTGGATGGCGGCCCCCGACCCGGCCGACCCGCTGTGGCGCGGCGGGGACGTCCGGCACGCCGCGATCGAGGTGCCCGCGCTGGTGAGCACCGGCTGGTACGACTACTTCCGTGACGCCTCGATCGAGCACTTCGAGCGGCTGGGCGGCGAGTCGCGGCTGATCGTCGGCCCGTGGTCGCACTTCAGCCACGACCGCGCCATCTGCGGGCGCGACTACGGCGACCAGGCCGGCCATGACGCGGTGGACTGGACCGGGGTGCACCTCGACTGGTTCGGCCACTGGCTGCGCGGGCGGCCGATGCGCGACCGGGCCCGGGTGAAGATCTTCGTGATGGGCGACGACGCCTGGCGGGAGGAGGCGGACTGGCCGCCGCGCCGGGCCGGGCGGACGACCTGGCACCTGGGCGCGGACGGCACGCTCGGCTCACCGCCGGGGGCCGGGCGGCTCGGCGAGTTCGTCGCCGACCCCGGCGACCCGGTGCCGACGGTGGGCGGGGCCGTCATGGTGTACGACGCCTACGGGCCGCTCGACCAGCGTCCGCTGGACGGCAGGGACGACGTGCTGCGCCACCGGAGCGAGCCCCTGACCGAGCGGGTCGAGATCAGCGGGCCCGTCGAGCTGGTCGCGCGGATCTCCTCGACCGCTCCCAGCGCCGACGTCACCGCCAAACTCATCGACGTGCACCCGTCCGGGCGGGCCGAGCTGCTGACCGACGGCGTCGTCCGGGTGACCGGCCTCACGCCGGGCGAGGTGCGCGAGGTCAGGGTGCCGCTCGGCGCGATCTCCAACGCCTTCCTGCCCGGGCACCGGATCAGGATCGACGTGGCCGGCTCCAACTTCCCCCGGTTCGCCCGCAACCCGGACAAGGGCACCACGACGCTGCACGCCCCGTCCTACGCGGTGCTGCCGGTCGTCCCGTAGCCCCTACGCGCCGGCCAGGGCGCTGATCTCCTCGCGGGACAGGCCCGCTCCCGTGGTGAAGTGGTGCCGGAAGCGCTCCTCGCCGAGCGCCTGCCGCGCCCGTGCCAGACCCTCGGCGGCCTCGGCCGGGTCGAGCTGGAGGCCGGCGCCGAGGTGGGGGTGGGCCGCCGACGACGCCCCGAACAGCACCGCCGCCTGCTCGGCGTCGCCCGCCGCGAGGGCGGCCAGCGCGAACCCCGACAGCACCTCCGCCAGCAGCGGCCGGTCCTGCCCGGCCGTGCCCAGCCTCTCCAGGGCCCGCCGGTGCCGGTCGAGCGCCTGGCCGAGGGCGCCGGCCCGGGTCAGCGCCCGGCCGTGGGCGGTGAGGAGCGAGACGGCGAACCGGCCGATCGGCGGGCTCTCGGCGAGCACTCCGTACAGGTCCTGGTAGCGGGCCAGGGCCGCGTCGAGGTCGCCGCGGCGCTCCGCGTCGGCGGCCTCGGCCATCCCGAGCCGCAGCCGGGTCAGCGGGGAGACGTCCCCGTCCACGGCGGCCCCCGCGCGGGCCAGATCCTCGCGCGCGCCGTCCAGGTCGCCGTTCCGCGCCCGCAGCTCGGCCAGCCGGACGAGCGTGGAGACCGCCTCCTCGGCGACCACCCACCGGCTGGTCAGCGACCGGGTCTCGGCGATCAGGTCGTCGGTGGGCACGCCCCGCGCGGCCCGCAGGGAGGCCAGGGCGAGCAGCGCCTCGGTGAGTCCCCACCGGTCGCCGACCTCGCGGAACCCGGCCACCGCCCGCTCCAGCGCCTCCTCGTCGCGCTCCATGCCGTGCACCATGAGCGCGGAGCTGGCCAGCCAGCGGTCCTCGCTCGCCACGTATGTCCGCGTCAGCTCCGCCGCGTGGCCGTCCCGCCCCGCGGCGGCGGCCGCGATGGCCCTGCTGATCCGGATCATCGGGTGCACCGGGCCCTCCCGCTCCGCCTGCTCCACCAGCTCGTCGAACCGGTCCGACAGCTCCCGCATCCGCTCCGGGTCGTCGGCCACCTCGGCGAACCTGCCGACGCCGGCGGCGAACAGGCAGCACAGGTAGGCGGCGGTCAGGCCGCGCGGCGGCGTGTCGCCGGCCAGCGCGGTCACCTGCGTGGCCCAGGCCACGCTCTCCTGGCGGTAGCCGCACATCCACCAGTACCAGGTGAGCGCGGCGCAGAGCCGGAGCGCCGTCCCGGTCTCGCCCGCGTCCACGGCCCAGCGCAGGGCGGCGGCGAAGTCGTCGCGCTCGGCCGCCAGCCGCTCGATCCAGTGGATCTGCGCGGCCGTGCGCAGCTCCGGCACCGCGCGCTCGGCCAGGTCGAGGAGGCAGGCGGCGTGCCGGCTCCGGAACTCCTCGGTCTCGCCGGCCTCGGCCAGCCGTTCGAGCGCGTAAGCGCGGATGGTCTCCAGCATCCGGTAGCGCCCGCCGACCCGCTCCACCAGCGACTTGTCCACCAGCGCGCCGAGCACCGCGCCGGCCTCGCGCCCGCAGACCGCCTCGACGGACTCCAGCGTGGCCCCGCCCGCGAACACCCCGAGCCGCGCGGCCAGCACCCGCTCCTCGGCCTCCAGCAGGTCCCAGCTCCAGCCGACGACGGCCCGGAGCGTCTGCTGACGCGGCAACGCCGTCCTGCTGCCGCCGGTGAGCAACCGGAACCGGTCGTCGAGGCGTTCGGCGAGCTGGGCGGCCGTCATGGAGCGCAACCGCGCGGCGGCCAGCTCGATGGCCAGAGGCAGGCCGTCCAGCCTGCGGCACAGCTGGGTCACGGCGGCCACGTTGCCGTCGTCCAGCGCGAACGCCGGCCGCGCCGCCACCGCCCGCTCCACCAGCAGCCGGACCGCCGGGTACGCCGCGGCCCGCTCCGGCGTGACCCCCTCGGGCGGGAGCTCCAGCGGCGGTACGGGGGCCAGATGCTCGCCCGGCACGCTCAGCGGCTCCCTGCTGGTGGCGAGGACGCGCAGCTGAGGGCAGGCGGCGAGCAGGCGTTCGACCAGGGAGGCGGCGGCGTCCAGCAGGTGCTCGCAGTTGTCCAGCACCAGCAGCGCCCGCCGCCCGCCGATCGCCTCCGCCACCCTCGCCAGGGCGTCGGCGGGGGCGGCCGGAGCGGTCATGTACGGCACGGGCCGGTCGTCCCGCAGGTCGAGGGCGTCGCAGACGACGCCGGGCACCTCGGCGGGATCGCTCACGGAGGCCAGCTCCACCATCCAGGAGCCGCCCGCACCCGTGGCCCCGTTCGCGCCCGCGCCCGCCAGCAACGCCGTCTCCAGGGCCAGCCTGGTCTTTCCCACCCCGCCCGGCCCGACGACGGTGACGATCCTCGCCCGCTCCAGCAGCGCGGCCAGCCGTTCCAGCTCCGCCTCCCGGCCGATGAGCCCGGTGCGCGCCGGCCGCACGTTCCCGGTCCGCAACCGGGAAGGCGCGGGCGAGGGGCCGCCGGTCAGCGCCGCCAGATGGGCGTCGCGCAGCTCGGCTCCCGGGTCCACGCCGAGCTCGTCCGCGAGCCGCCGCCGGACGCGCTCGTACAGCTCTAGCGCCTCGGCCTGCCGTCCCGTCGCGGCGAGCGCCCGTACGGCCAGCGCCCCGAGCCGTTCCCGCAGCGGATGGGCGGTCAGCTCCGCGCGCAGCTCCCCGGCGAGCCCGTCGGCGTCGCCGGCCGCCAGCAGCGTCTCGGCGCGCGCCTCCACCGCCCCTAGCCGCTCCTGCTCCAGCCCCTCCGCCACGTCCCGCAGGTAGGGCACCCCGGTGAGCCCCGCCAGCGCCTCTCCCCGCCAGAGCCGCAGCGCCTCCTCGCTCCCCTGGCGGCGCCCCGCCAGCCGCCGGAAACGCAGCGCGTCCACGTCGTCCTCGGAGACCGCCAGCAGGTATCCCCCGGGCCGGCTGCGCAGCACCTCCTCCGGCCTGAGCGCCACGCGTAACCGCCTGACCAGCGTCTGCAGCGCGTTGGCCGCGTTCGTGGGCGGGTCGTCGGGCCACAGCACGTCGATCAGCCGCTCGGCGGTGACCATCCGGCCCGCCTCCAGCGCCAGCACGGCCAGCAACGCCCGCAGCCGCAACCCGCCGACGGGGACCGGCCCCGCCTCGCCCTCGACCTCCATCGGCCCCAGGATGGATATCCGCACCTGTCCCATCCTGCTGCAAAAAGTCGGGCGGACGGAGAGGCCGGTCGGCGGTACCGTGAGAGGCGTGTTCTTCGGCATCACCGATTTCTGGGCCTACGTGATCGGCGCCTTCCTGATCATCCTGCTCCCCGGCCCCAACTCGATCTACGTTCTCAGCTTCGCCGCCCAGCACGGCGTGCGGCAAGGCTACCGAGCCGCCGCCGGCGTCTTCGTCGGCGACACCGTGCTGATGTTCCTGGCCGCCGCCGGCGCGGCCTCCCTGCTGCGCTCCAACGTCGTCCTGTTCACGGTCGTCAAGTACGCCGGCGCCGGCTACCTCGCCTGGATCGGCTTCCAGATGATCAGGGACGCCTGGCGTTCCTGGCGGGCGAAGGACACCGGGGCCGTCCCGGCGCAGGCGGCGGAGGAGGCCGTGGAGAAGGCCGTGGAGAGCCGGCCGCACCCGTTCCGCAAGGCTCTGACGATCAGCTTGCTCAACCCGAAGGCGATCCTGTTCTTCGTCTCGTTCTTCGTGGCGTTCGTGGATCCCGCCTATCCGGTGCCCGCGCTGTCGTTCCTGATCCTCGGCGCGGTGATCCAGGTCTTCAGCTTCCTCTACCTGACGTCGCTGATCTTCGGTGGCACGTTCCTCGCCGCCCAGTTCCGCCGCCACAAGCGGGTCAGCGCGGGGATGACCTCGTGCGTCGGCGCCGTCTTCCTGGGCTTCGGTGCGAAACTGGCCACCGCGTCATTGAGCTGAAAGCCCGGTTCAAGGACATGCTGGTTCGGTAGGTCACAGATGGAGCGTGGCGAAAGAGGCGGTCGCACCGCCGGGCCTCGGGTACGGTGGGCCACCGGCGTGCTTCCCGGGACGCCGGTGCGGTGCCCGCCTCGGTAAGTGCGAGCGGTCCATCACGGTAGCCCTGGGCCCTCGAAGCCCGGGTAGTCGCTGATCGTCGGCCTATCTGCGGAGCAGTCTTGAACCATCCGCCCGTGACCCTCCCCCGCCTCGGCGCCCTCGCCCGCGAGGCGGCGCCCAAGCTGCTCGAAGCCGTGGTCGCCCCGCTGGCGGTCTTCTACCTCGCCATGGTGGTCCTCGGGTTCAAGTGGGCGCTGATCGCCACCGTCGCCTGGGTCTACCTCGGTGTGGCCTGGCGGCTCGTCCGGCGGGTGAAGGTGCCCGCCACCATGTTCCTCGCGGCGTTCGCCATCACCGTGCGCGCCCTGGTGTCGTTCTGGACCGGCAGCTGGATGTGGTTCTTCATCCAGCCGGAGCTGGGCACGATCTGCATCAGCATGGCGTTCCTCGCCTCCGTACGGCTCAACCGGCCGCTCGTGCAGAAGCTCACGCTCGACTACATCCACCTGCCGTCGGCGGTGCTGAAACACGAGCGCATCCGCCGCTTCTTCGCCAGGATCACCCTGCTGTGGGCGTTCGTGCTGCTGATGAACTCCACGCTCAGCATCGCGCTGGCCGTCTACGAAAGCCTGGGCGGCTCGCTCGGCGCGTTCATGATCCTGCGCACCTCGGCGGTGGCCGTGATCAGCGGGCTGGCGATCGCGTTCTCGATCTGGGCGTTCAAGCGGGTGCTGCGCCGGCTGCACGTCGCGCACGCCTGAGCGCGCCGCCGTTCAGGGGAGCTCCACGACGAGCTCGTAGCCGCCGTCCACCGCTCCGGCAGTGAGCGTGCCGCCGGCCAGGCGGGCGCGTTCGGCGAGTCCCGCCAGCCCCATGCCGCCCGGCCTGGCGACCGGCCGGCCGCGCGCCGGGCCGTTGCGCACGCTCACCCGGCCGGGCCCGACCGAGACCCGCACGGCGGCCCCCGGCGCGTGCTTGGCCGCGTTGGTGAGCCCTTCCTGGACGACGGCCCCGGCCAGCGCGGGCGCCGGTTCGGCCACGTCGAGGTCGATGGCCATGCCGGAGTCCCTGGCCCGGCGGACCAGCTCGGTGACGTCCTCGTTCACGGGCGCCAGCGGCGCGGCGTCGGCGTCCTCTCGCAGCAGCCCGATGATCTGCCGCAGCCGCTCGGTGGCGTCACCGGCCGCCTCCCGCAGCTCCCCCGCCGCCCGCGCCTGCGCCGGGTCCAGGCCGGGGGCCAGCTCCAGCCCGGCGGCCCGGACCGCGATCAGGGCCAGGTCGTGGCCGAGCGAGTCGTGCATGTCCCGCGCGATCCTGGCCCGCTCGCGCAGCCGGGCCTGCGCCTCGGCCGAGAGCCTGGCCTGCCCCCGCTGCCGGATCACCAGCCGCCGCACCAGCCCCAGCAGGTACGGCACCAGATAGGTGCCCGCCAGCCCGGTCACCATCGACACCCACAGGGCGAGGTCGCCGCCCGCCCCGAGCACCACCGCCACGCCGACCGCCGTGATGAGGCCGAACGCGGCGACCGGCCGCCACGGCCCGGCCTCCCGCCGACCGGTCATGTACGCGTACCCCATGATGAACGGCGACGTCGGCACCAGCGGGAGGATCTTGACGCCGGTCCTGGGCAGCAGCCAGCTCAGATCCACGGTGGCGAACCCCTCGCTGAAGCGCCACGGGCCGAGCGGCAGCAGCAGCGCCAGGGCGGCGAGCGGCTGCCGGCGGCCCACCAGCACGGCCGCCGACGCCAGGACGAGCCTCGGCCCGGTCACCGTCCCGAACGCGGCCGGGTCCAGGAAGGGATCGGGCCCCATGGCGGCGACGAAGGCGCACAGCAACATCCAGAGCAGCAGGTCGACGACCACCTCGCGGCGGCTCTTCCTGCGGATCGGCCGCGGAAGTCTCACGTCGTCGAGCCTATGGGGGCCGGGCGGAGGCCCGCCCTCGTCCTCCGGCAGGAGGCGACCCTGACGAAAGTCAGGGTAGGGCGCGTGGCACCGTCCCGGTAGTGCTAGCCCCACCTCCGATTCGCCTACCTCCACTCCTGCGTCGGCCTGCGCGAACGGGTTGGATCGAAGGTGTCGGCCGGGGGCAGGCGGCACCGCCCCCGACGAAAGTCGGGGGCATCGGCTGCCGATCGGCCGATGTGCCGTGACCAGCGGAGTTTCTAGCTTCATGAGCTACCGGCCCTGACCCGATTAGGGGACGGGTCCGCGTTCGACCGGGGGCATCCCCGATGCCCCGGGACCCCGCGTAACGAGACGCTGTCCGTGTGCCGTGAAGATCGGAGTCAACGCCCATGTCACATGCCATCCTCGACCTGGTCCAACAGGTCATGTCGTCACCCTGGCTGTACGTGGCGCTGTTCGCCCTGGCCGTGCTCGACGGGTTCTTCCCCATCGTCCCGGCCGAGACGTCGGTGATCACCGCGGCGGTGTTCGCCGCGTCAGGGGAAACGAACCTCGCCCTGGTCATGGTGGTCGCGGCGCTCGGCGCGTTCGCGGGCGACCACGTGTCGTACCTGATCGGGCGCCTGTCCGGCGGGCGGCTGCGGGACAAGAAGGCGTTCGTCTGGGCGCGCGGCGCGCTGGAGGAGCGGGGCGGTCTGGTGCTGGTCGTGGCCAGGTACATCCCCGGCGGCCGGACGGCGACCACGCTCACCATGGGCGCGGTGCACCACCCGCTGCGCTCGTTCACCTTCTTCGACGCGATCGCGGCGAGCTCGTGGGCGGTCTACTCCGGGCTGATCGGGTTCTTCGGCGGGATGGCGTTCGAGAACGACCCGATCAAGGGCCTGCTGCTGGGCCTCGGCATCGCGGTGTCCGTCACGGCGGTGGTCGAGATCGTGCGGTGGGCGCGGAAGCGCCGCGCCATCCAGCCTTCCCCGGAAGTCCTTCCCGCGGACACGTCCGTTTGACCCTGCCGGGCGACCATCCGATTCGAGAGGAGTGCGCATGACTGTGCTGGCCGCGGCGATCGCCCTGGTCGGGTCGCTGTTCTTCGCGCTCGGCGCCGCCCTTCAGCAGTTCGAGGCCGCCGGCTCGGCGAAGCCGGGGCTCCTCGCCCTGCTGCGCCGGCCGCGCTGGCTGATCGGCGGCGCGTCCATTGTCGCGGGTGGCGGCCTGCACATCGTCGCGCTCGGGCTCGGCCCGCTCACCGTGGTGCAGCCGATGGGCGTGGCGAGCCTGCTGTTCGCCCTGCCTCTCGCCGCCGCGCTGCACGGCCGCCGGCCCACCCGCGAGGAGCTGGGCGCGGCGGCGGTCGTGGCGGCCGGGCTGGTCGGGCTCGTCCTGATGGTCCCTGAGTCGGAGGGGCCGACCCGGCTCGGCCCGGACGGCGTCCTCGTCCTGCTCGGCGTGGCCGGGATCGCGGCGGTGCTGCTGTGGGCCGGCGCGCGGGTCGCCTCCCCCGCCTGGCGGGCGGCGCTGCTGGCCACCAGCTCCGGCGTCCTGTACGGCGCCACCGCCACCCTCATGCGGGTGCTCGTCGACGGCGGCTGGAACTGGTGGTACCTCCTGGCCCTGCCGGTGCCCACGCTGCTCGCGCTGATGATGCTGCAGCGGGCCTACGCCGTCGGCCACTTCGGCGTGTCGTTCGCCTCGCTGCAGGTCGCCGACCCGCTGACGGCGGTCGCGTTCGGCGCGCTGCTGCTCGGCGAGCCGCTGCCCACGGGGGCCGCGCCGGTCGCCGCCGCCCTGCTGACCGCCGCCGGCACCGTCGCGCTGGCGCGTACCAGTCCGCTGGAGGCGCGCAACGACCTCGCCTGATCCCGCCCCCGTCCCCGGCTCGTCGTCCCCTGTTCCCCCTCCGGCCCTTCCCGGGCCGGGTTCCCTTGCGATTGTGGAGTCACCGTCATGGCCATGCCCCTGCACAGCGTCACCGACCGCGCCCGGCTCGCCCCCGCCCCCGAGCGCCCGCGCCGGGTGCTGATCTCGACCGACACCTACCCTCCCGACGTCAACGGCGCCGCCTACTTCACCCACCGCCTGGCCACCGGCCTCGCCGCGCGCGGCAACGAGGTGCACGTGGTCTGCCAGTCGGAGCACGGCCCGGCCAGCGCCGACGTCGTGGACGGCGTCATCGTGCACCGGCTGCGCTCGGCGCCGCTGCTGGTGCACCCGACGATGCGCGTCACCGTCCCGGCCCGGCTGGACCGGCTGGTCGCCGACATCAACCCGGACGTGCTGCACACGCAGGGCCACTTCGTGGTCGGCCGGGCCGCCATCGCCGCCGCCCGGCGCGCCGGCGTCCCCGTCGTGGCCACCAACCACTTCATGCCCGACAACCTCTTCCAGTTCGCCCACATCCCCGACCGGCTTCGGGCAGGGGCGGGCCGGCTGGCCTGGCGCGACTTCAGCCGCATCTTCAACCGGGCCGACCACGTCACCACGCCCACCCCGCTGGCCGCGCGGCTCCTCGCCGACCAGGGGTTCGCGCGGGAGGTGGAGCCGGTGTCCTGCGGCATCGACCTGAGCAGGTTCCACCCGCACGCCGAGCCCAAGGCGTGGGCGCGCAAGCTGTTCGGCCTGCCCGACCGGCCGACCGTGCTGTTCGTCGGCCGGCTGGACGAGGAGAAGCGGATCGACGAGCTGGTCCGGGCGCTGCCGCTCGTGCTCAACGAGACCGACGCCCAGGTGGCGCTGGTCGGCAAGGGCAACCAGCGGGCCGAGCTGGAGCGGCTGGCCGCCAGGATCGGGGTCGGCGACCGGGTGTTCTTCCTCGGCTTCGTCCCCGACGAGAACATGCCGCAGGCGTACGCCGCCGCCGACGTCTTCGCCATGCCCGGCATCGCCGAGCTGCAGAGCATCGCGACGCTGGAGGCGATGGCGACCGGCCTGCCCGTGGTGGCCGCCGACGCGATGGCGCTGCCGCACCTGGTGGTCTGCAACGGCCACCTGTTCCAGCCGGGCGACGTGGTCGAGCTGGCCCGCCACCTGACCCGCGTACTCGGTGACGACGAGCTGCGCGCCAGGTACGGCAGGGCCAGCAGGGAGCTCGCCCTCACCCACGACGACCAGGCGTCGCTGGCCCGGTTCGAGGCGATCTACGATGAGGTCGCGCGATGATCCCACGGTGGAGCCTGTGGGCGACGGCCGGTGGCACGGCCGCGTCGGCGGCGGCGCTCACCTGGGCCGAGCTCACCCTGCCGGGCCAGCCGCTGATCAGCGACTACGCGCTGGTCGCGGGCGGGCTGGTGCCGGTGCTCGTCGGGATGCTGGCGCTCGCGGGGGCGTGCCTCAGCCTGGCGTACGGGCTGACCGTGGCCGACCCGGCGCGCACCGCGGCCACCCGGGTGCTGCTGCTGGCCGGGGCCGCCGGGCTGATGCTGAGCGCGGTCTTCCCCACCGATGCCGGCACCTCCCAGGTCGGTACGCTCGCCGGGGAGATCCACCGCTGGTCGGCCGCCGTGGTGTTCACCGCGCTGCCGGTCGCCGGCTGGACGTTCGCGAGGGGGCGGGCGGGGGCCGCCCTCTGGAACGCGGTGCGGGCGATGAGCGTGGCCTCGGGGCTGACGCTGGCGGCCTACCTGGCCGCGCATCCGGCCACCGTCACCTCGCCGCTGATCAACGGGGTCGCCTACTACGGGCCGATGGAGCGGGCCGTGGTGCTGGCCGAGATGGTGCTCCTCGTGACGATGGCGGTGGCCGCGACCGGCCGCCGGCTCGCCGCGCGCGCCACGGCCACGCCCGCCACCGCCATGCCCGCCAAGAGCGCGCCCGCCGAGGACGCGCCCGGGCTCGCCGCTTGAGGACGCGCCCGGGCCAGCCGCCTGAGTGCGGGCATGCTTCGGCCGCCGCCGAAAGATCGTGCTCCTAGCGTGGACCGCATGCACATCACCCGTCACGCCGAAGCCCTGGCGGTCCTCGCCGACCCCCGGTACGTGCCGCCGCCCGTGCGCCAGGACGCCCCCGAGGGGACGCTGGCCTGGCTGCGCGCCCACGTCTCGCGGTTCAGCGCCGGCGCGGAGCACGCCGAACGCCGCCGCCGCGTCGTCGAGCGGCTGGCCGCCCTGGACCCCGTACGACTGCGCGCCGCCGCCAGGACCGCGACCCTGGAGCGGCCCGGCGACTGGCGGGGCGTGCCCACGCGGGTGCTCGGGGCCGCGCTCGGCGTCGCCGACACCGCACCGGTCGCCGCCGCGGCGGCCGGATACCTGTCGGGCGAGGAGAGCCCGCAGGCGGACGCCGCCGTCGCCGCCCTGCTGGACCGGGCCGACCTGCCGGCCGTCACCCTGCTGCTCCAGGCGCACGCCGCCACCGAGGCGCTGATCGCGGGCGCCCTGCCGCGGCTCGCCGGCCACGACGACGTGGAGGCGGTGCTGCGCGAGACGCTGCGGCACGATCCGCCGCTCAAGGTCACCCGCAGGCTGGACCTCCACAGCGGCGAGGAGGTGACCCTCGACCTGGTGGCCGCCAACCGCGACCCGGACGTCTTCCCCGATCCCGGCCGGTTCGACCCGGCGCGCGGCGAGGCGCCGCATCTGACGTTCGGCGCCGGGGTGCGGCCCTGTCCGGCGCCCGCGTACGCGCTCGCGCTGGCCGCCGGCGTGCTGGAGGGGCTGCGGGAGGGTGAGCGCCCGTGAGCTTCCGCGACCTGCACCGCCCCGGCGAGCCGTTCCTGCTGCCGAACGCGTGGGACTACGGCTCGGCCGCCGCCCTGGCCGCGCTGGGCTTCCCGGCGATCGGCACCACGAGCCTCGGCGTGGCGGCCGTGCACGGCAGGCCGGACGCGGCCGGCGTCACCCGCGCCGAGACCGTCGAGCTGGCCGAGACGATCAGTGGCCTCGGCGTGCTCGTCACCGTGGACATCGAGGGCGGCTTCAGCGACGACCCGGCCGAGGTGTCGGACCTGGTGGCTGGCCTGGCCGCGCTGGGCGTGGCGGGCGTGAACATCGAGGACGGCCGGCCGGACGGGACCCTGCGCCCGATCGGGCTGCACCAGGAGATCATCGGGGCGGCCAAGGGGCACGGCGTGTTCGTCAACGCCCGTACCGACACCTGCTGGCTGCGGACGGGTGACACGCTGGAGCGGGTGCGGGCGTACGCGCACGCCGACGGCGTCTTCGTGCCCGGCCTGACAGGACTGGACACGATCGCCGAGGTGGCGGCGGCCACTCCGCTGCCGCTCAACGTGCTCCTCCAGCCGGACGGCCCCACGATGGCCGAGCTCGCCGCGGCCGGGGTGGCCCGGGTGAGCACGGGCTCGCTGCTCTACCGGGCCGCGCTCCAGGGGGCGCTGGCGGCGGCGCTCGCCGCCGAGGGCAGGCCCGCGCCCCGCGTCCCGACGTACGCGGAGACGGCCGCGCTGCTGCCGGAATCTGGATAATCGAGGCATGCGCTTCCAGATCCTGGGGCCCGCCACGGTGCTGGACGAGGACGGCGAGCCCGTCGCGCTCGGCGGCCCCCGGGTGCGGGCGTTGCTCACGCTGCTGGCCCTGGACGCGGGCCGCGTCGTCGCCGCGGACCGGCTCGCCGCCGGCCTGTACGGCCCCGAGCCGCCCGAGGGCGTGGCCAACGCGCTGCAGTCCCAGGTGTCCCGGCTGCGCCGGGCGCTCGGCAGGGATCTGGTCGAGTTCCATCCGGCGGGCTACCGGCTGGCGGCCGAGCCGTCCGACGTGGACGCCCACCGTTTCGAGCGGCTGGCCGCGGCCGGCCGTCAGGCTCTCGTGGCCGGCGATCCCGGCCGGGCCGCCGGGCTGCTGCGCGAGGCGCTGGAGCTGTGGCGGGGCGTGCCGCTGGCCGACGCCCCGCATGCGGAGGGCGCGGCGAGCGCGCTGGAGGAGCTGCGCCTCGCCGCGACGGAGGACCGGGTGCAGGCCGATCTGGACCTCGGCCGGCACCGGGAGCTCGCCGCCGAGCTGCGCGGCCTCGTCGCCGCCCATCCGCTGCGCGAGCGGCCGCGCGCCCAGCTCATGCGGGCGCTCTACGGCAGTGGCCGCCAGGCGGAGGCGCTGACCGTCTACGACGAGGCCAGGAGGATCCTCGACGAGGAGCTGGGCGTCGCGCCCGGCCCCGAGCTGGCCGCCGCGCACCTGGCCGTGCTGCGGGCCGATCCCGCGCTCGGCGCGCCCGCGCCCGCCCCCCCGCAGCGGCTGGGGTTGCCGGCGCAGCTCACCAGCTTCGTCGGCCGGGATCAGGAGCTGGCCCAGGTGAGCGCGCGGCTGCGGGCCGGCCGGCTGGTCACGCTGATCGGGCCGGGCGGGGCGGGCAAGACGCGGCTCGCGGTCGAGGCGTCCGGACAGGAGCCGCAGGATGTCTGCTTCGTTTCGCTCGCCCCGGTCACCGAGGGCGCGGACGTGCCCGCCGCGGTGCTGGCCGCGCTCGGCGTCCGCGACGCCCTGCGCCCCGCCGCCGACCGGCCGGTGGATCCGCTCACCCGCCTCGCGACCGCGCTCGCCGGGCGCGAGCTGCTGCTCGTGCTGGACAACTGCGAGCACCTGGTCGAGGCGACCGCCGAGCTGACCGATCTGCTGCTGGCCTCCTGCCCCGGCCTGCGGGTGCTGGTCACCGGGCGGGAGGCGCTGGGCATCACCGGCGAGTCGATCCTCCCGGTCGCGCCGCTGCGGCTGCCGCCGCCCGAGGCCGTCGATCCGCTGGACTATCCGGCGGTGCGGCTGTTCGCCGACCGGGCCGGCGCGGTGGCCCCCGGTTTCGCCGTGGACGCGGTCAACGCCGCGCACGTCGTACGGATCTGCCGGGCGCTCGACGGGCTGCCGCTGGCGATCGAGCTGGCCGCGGCGCGGCTGCGCACGATGTCGGTGGCGGACGTGGCGGCGCGGCTGGACGACCGGTTCCGGCTGCTGGCCCGCGGCAGCCGTACGGCGCTGCCCCGCCACCAGACGCTGCGCGCGGTCGTGGCCTGGAGCTGGGACCTGCTGGACGCCGACGAGCAGCGCATGGCCCGGCGCTTCAGCGTGTTCGTGGGCGGGGCGCGCCCCGAGACGGCCGAGCGGGTGTGCGGGCTGCCGGAGGAGGTGCTGTTCTCTCTGGCGGAGAAGTCGCTGGTCGAGCGGGTCGGCGGGCGCTACCGGATGCTGGCGACGATCCAGGCGTTCTGCGCGGAGCGGCTGGCCGAGTCCGGCGAGGTGGCGGCGGCCCGCGACGCCCACGCCGCCTGCTACCTGGACCTCGTGCTCGCCGCCGACGACCGGCTGCGCACCCGCGAGCAGCTGGAGTGGCTGGCCCGCCTCGACGAGGAGAGCGACGACGTCAACGCCGCCCTGCGCTGGGCCATCGAGACCGGCCAGGTCGGGACGGCGCTGCGGCTGCTCGCGCACTGCGCCTGCTACTGGTGGATGCGCGGGCACCGCGTCACCAGCGCCGACCTCGCGGCCACGCTGCTGCTCAAGCTCGGCACGGCCGTCCCCGAAGGGCTGGAGGAGGAGTACGTCACGTGCGCGATCGTCACCGCCTGGCGCGGCGAGGTCGGCGACGAGGTGCGCGACCTGCTCACCCACTCGCGCACGCTGCTGCCCTGGGACCACGTGCCGCGCCGGGTGGAGTTCCTCATGATGCTGCTGTCGATGTTCAACGGGCCGCGCGGCGACTTCGAGGAGGCCTATCTCGGCGTCCAGCGCACCATGGCCGGGCTCGCGCCCTGGCCGCGGGCGCTGGCGTACGCGGGGGCGGCCTTCGTGCTGCAGGTGCTCGGCCGGGTGGAGGAGGCGGCGGGCCACTTCCACGAGAGCCTGGCCAGGTTCAGGGCGATCGGCGAGCACTGGGGCACGGTGCTGGTGCTGTCCGGGCTCGGCACGCTCCACCAGGAGCAGGGGGACCACGCGACGGCGTACGCGCTGGCGGACGAGTCACTGGCGACCGCCCGCGAGCTGAAGGCCACGACGGAGATCGCCGAGTCGTTGTGCCGGCGCGGCGACGCGCTGCAGGGCCTGGGCCGGCCTGAGGAGGCGCGGGCCGACTACCTGCCGGCCGCCGAGCTGGCCGGCCGCAACGGCTCGGTCGAGATCCTGGCCTGGGCGCTGCTCGGGCTCGCCGAGGTGGCGCTGCGCGGCGGCGCCCCCGAGGAGGCGCGTGTCCTGCTGCTGCGGGCCCGCGCGGAATGCCCGGACGACTGGTACAGCACGGCCGAGACCCGCGCCCGCATCGCGGCGGCGCTGACCGAGATCGGCGACCAGGTCGGCGGGGCGGTCAGCGACCGGTAGGCCCGCGGTCAGGGGCTCCCGTCACGCTGAGCGGCATGACGAACAAATGGTCGTGCCTGGCCATCGCCTGCCTGGCCACCCTGCTGCTCTCGCTCGACTTCACGGTCCTGCACCTGGCGCTCCCCCGGCTGACCGCCGATCTCGGCGCGAGCTCCACCCAGCTCCTCTGGATCGGCGACGTGTACGGCTTCGCCCTCGCCGGCCTGCTGGTCACCATGGGCAACCTCGGCGACCGCATCGGCCGCAAGCGGCTGCTGCTGATCGGCGCGGCGGCGTTCGGCGCGGCCTCCGCGCTCACCGCGTACGCGCCGAACCCGGAGCTGCTGATCGCGGCCCGCGTGCTGCTCGGCGTGGCCGGCGCGACGATCATGCCGTCGACGTTGTCGATCGTCAGGAACGTCTTCACCGAGCCGCGCGAGCGCACCGCGGCCGTCGGCGTCTGGAGCGGGATGAGCGCGGTGGGCTTCGCCGTCGGCCCGGTCGTCGGCGGGCTGCTGCTGGACCACTTCTGGTGGGGGTCGGTGTTCCTGATCAACGTGCCGATCATGCTGCTCGTGCTGGCCGGTGGCGCGATCGTGCTGCCCGAGTCGCGCAACCCGGAGGCGGCGAGGCTCGACCTGCTCAGCGCGGCCCTGTCGACGGCCGGGGTGATCGCGGTCATCTGGGCGATCAAGGAGGCCGCGCACCAAGGGCTGGGGCACCTGGACGTGCTGGTCGCGGGCGCGGGCGGGGTGGCGCTGCTCGGCCTGTTCGCCTGGCGGCAGGCGCGGCTGCCCGAGCCGCTGATCGACGTGCGGCTCTTCGCCCGGCGGGCGTTCAGCGCGTCCATCCTGACGAACCTGCTGGCGATCTTCGCCATGTCGGCCATGATGCTGATGTTCGCCTGGTATCTGCAGCTCGTGCTGGGCTGGTCGCCGCTGCAGGCAGGGCTGGCGCAGCTCCCGGGCGGGCTGGGCGGCGCGGTCGGCGGCGTGCTCGCGGCCGGGCTGATCCGGCGGATCGGCCGTGGTGGCGTGGTCGCGCTGGGCCTCGCCATGCAGGCGGGCGCGTTCCTCTACTACAGCACGCTCGGCCTGGAGCTGACCTACGTGACGCTGCTGCCCGCGATGGTGATCGGCGGCGTGGGCGTCGGTTTCGCCTTCACCGTCAACAACGACAACGTGCTGGCCACCGCCCCCAGGGAGCGCGCCGGCGCGGCGGCCGCGGTGTCGGAGACCGCGTTCGAGCTGGGGGCGGCGCTCGGCATCGCGATCCTCGGCACCGTGCTCACCAGCGCCTACCGGGCCAACCTGGAGCTGCCCGCCGGGATGGCCGGAGGGGCGGCCGGGGAGTCGATCGCGGGGGCCGCCCACATGGCCGCCACGCTGCCCGCCGAGCAGGCCGGGCCGCTCATGCTGGCGGCGCGGGAGGCGTTCCTCACCGGGATGCACGTGACGTCGCTGGTCACGAGCGTGCTGCTGGCCGCGGTCGCGGTGCTGGCGCTGGTGGGCCTGCGCGGCGTCCCGAAGGAGATCCCGGAGGAGGTGCTGACCGCCCGCGCCTGAGCCTGCTCGCGCAGGTCACGGGAGCGGGTTCGTCGGGCAGGGGCGGCGGGTGGTCGGGGAGAGGCCGTCCCAGCGGGTGCCGATCATGCGGGCCACGCCCTCGACGGTCTCGATGCCCGCGCCCTCCTCCGGCTGCAGGTCGGACTGCACCGACAGCAGCAGGTCCCGTCCCGGCCCGGCGATCCTGCCGTAGCTGCCGACGGCCCACGTGCCGTGGACGAGCGGGCGCGGCGTCCAGCCGTTCCTGAGCGTCACCCGGTCGTCGCGCCGCGCCGCCGCGCTGACGCCCCACGCCTGGTCCTCCTGGACCCGTCCCATCAGGCCGAGCACCAGCTCCCGGTCCGCGGCGCTCAGACCGCCGCCGCCCTTGACCAGCACCTTCAGCAGCCGGACGCGGTCGGACGGGCTGCTGGTGGTGTCGCCCCAGGCGGCGCCCGGCCCCGGCGTGGTGTGGCGCAGCCCGATCCGCCGGTAGAACGCGCTCATCGCGCCGCTCCCGCCGATCCGCGACCACATGGCGTCGGCGGCCTTCTGGTTGCTCTCCCTGATCATGCGCTCGGCCAGGCGGCGCTCGTCCTCGTCGAACCCGCGCCCGCGGCGGGCCAGCAGCGCCATGACGATGTCCACCTGGGCGCCGCCGGCCAGGGCGAGCTCGTCCCGCTGCCGGCCGTACCCCAGCGTGATCCCGCTGACCAGGTCGTGGACCGCGTAGACGATCCGGCCGGGGCGGCGGGAGAGGTAGCGGGCGATGTCGCCGACGAGCCGGGCCCGGGCCAGGCGCCCGGCCCGTACGTCGGGAAAGCTCATGACGCAGCGGGCGACCTTGGCGGCGGGCGGCCCGGCGGGCAGGACCTGGACCTGCCGGCTCCCGCAACCGCCGGTCAGCAGCACCATGCCGACACAGGCGACCAGCCTCGCACGCACCTCGCGACCCCCACTTTTGGTGGTGTTGGGGGTCGCCAGGCATCATGCCCGCGGCGTCAGGAGTCGAATCCCAGCCCCATCCGGTCCAGCGTGCGCAGCCACAGGTTGCGCTTGCCCTGGTGCTGGTCGGCCTGGGCGATCGACCAGCGGGTGACCTGGATGACGCCCGAGCGCACCGGCTCCGGCGGGAACGGGATCGGCTTCTCCTTCACCATACGCAGCTCGGTCCGCTCGGTCGGCTCACCGGACAGCAGGTCGAGCATGACGTTCGCGCCGAAGCGGGTGGCGCCCACGCCCATGCCCGTGTAGCCGACGCCGTAGGCCAGCCGACCGCCGTGGGCCTGGCCGTAGAAGGCGCTGAAGCGGCTGCAGGTGTCGATCACACCGCCCCACCGGTGGGTGAAGCGCACCTCGTCGAGCTGCGGGAAGGTGTCGTAGAAGTGCCGGGCGAGGGTCAGGAAGGTCTCGTCGCGCTGGTCGTACTCGGGCTTGACCAGGCCGCCGTTGTAGTAGACGGCGTCGTAGCCGCCCCACAGGATGCGGTTGTCGTCGGTCAGCCGGTAGTAGTGGAAGCGGTTGCCGGAGTCGCCCACGCCCTGACGGTTGCGCCAGCCGACCTCGGCGAGCTGGCCGTCGGTCAGCGGCTCGGTCATCAGCGCGTAGTCGTAGACGGGGACCACGAAGTGCCTGAGCCGGCGGAGCAGCGGCGGGAAGACGCCGGTGCCGAGCGCCACCTTGGCCGCGCTGACCCCGCCGTAGGGGGTGCGCAGCTCGATGCGTACGCCGTCGTCGCGCAGCGACCGCACCGGCGAGCGCTCGTGCACCCGCACCCCGGCCCGCAGGCACGCCTCGCGCAGCCCCCACGCCAGCCGCGCCGGGTCGAGCATGGCGCAGCCGCGGCGCTCCCAGAGCCCGCCGAGGTAGGTGGGCGAGTTCACCTCCGCCCGCACCTGCTCCTGGTCCAGGGGCACGTAGTCGAGCCCCAGGTCGGAGATCAGCTCCAGGTGCTCGGCCAGCGCGTCGAGCTGCCAGGGCTCGGTGGCCACGAGCAGCTCGCCGGTGCGTTCGAAGGAGCAGTCGACGCCGTAGCGCTCCAGCGTGGCCTCGATCTCGTCGAGGTTCTCCACGCCCATGCGCTCCAGGCGGCCGATGTCGTCCGGCCACCGCTCCAGGCCGTTGGCCAGGCCGTGGGTGAGGGTCGACAGACAGAACCCGCCGTTGCGGCCGGTGGCCGCCCAGCCGATCCGGCGGCCTTCCAGCAGCACGACGTCCAGTGAGGGGTCGCGTTCCTTGGCCATCAGCGCGGTCCACAGACCGGAGAAACCGCCGCCGACGACGGCCAGGTCGGCGGTGGTGTGATCGGTGAGCCGCGGTCGCGGCTCGGGTCTGGCCGGGCTGTCCAGCCAGTACGGCTTGCGCTCCGCGTCAGCAAGCGCCTTCAGCGGATCCACAAATCCCACTTCCCTACGAAGGTCAGGTGTTTCAGGTGCGGCGCCGTGCCGCGATCGCGTTGCCGATCGCGATCAGCACCCCAATGCCGAAGATCAGCGTACCCATGACGTTCACCTGCGGCGGGATTCCCGTCTTCACGGCACCCACGATCCACAGCGGGAACGTCACGGTCGAGCCGTTGACGAAGCTGGTGACCACGTAGTCGTCGATCGACAGCGCGAACGACAACATCGCCCCTGCCGCCACGCCCGGCATGATCGACGGCAGCGTGACCTGCCGGAACGTGCCCCAGGCCGTCGCCCCGAGATCCCTCGCGGCCTCCTCCAGCGACGGGTCGAGCCCGACGACCCGCGCCCGTACGGTGACGACCACGAAGGACAGCGAGAACAGCACGTGCGCGACGATGATCGTGACGGAGTCGCGCGGCACGTTCCCCGAGACGAACAGCGACAGCAGCGAGGCGCCCATGACCAGCTCGGGCGTGGAGATGGCGGCGAAGACGAGGAAGTTCGTGGCGCCGAGGCCGCGGAAGCGGTGCCGGCCGAGCGCGAGGCCCAGCATGGTGCCGATCACGACCGTGACGGCCGTGCTGACGACCGCGACGACCAGCGTGTTCCTCAGCGCCGTGGTCAGGTCGGCGATGTCGAACAGCTCTTTGTACCAGCGGAGGGTGAACCCCTGCCAGGTGGTGTTGGACTTGCTCTGCTTGTCGTTGAAGCCGAACAGGATCATCACCGCGATCGGTGACGACAGCCACACGATGACGAGCCAGGTCCAGATGTGCAGCAGCCGGTCGCCCGTGCGGATGCCCCTCATCGGGCCGCCGCCTCGAGGACGTTCTCCGTGCCGAGCACGCGGGCGTAGACGAAGATGCCCACGAGCAGCACCGCCATCAACGTGAACGACAGCGCCGAGGCCGTCGGGTAGTCGAGGTTGGTGAGGTACTCGGTCTGGATGATGTTGCCGATCATGGTGTTGGCGGTGCCGCCGAGGATGGCCGCGTTGACCGGGTCCGCCGTGGCGGGCACGAACGTCATCAGCACCCCGGCGAACACCCCGGGCAGCGACAGCGGCAGCACCACCCGGCGGAAGGCCGCGGCGCGGGTGGCGTAGAGGTCCTGGGCCGCCTCCACCACCCGCGGGTCCACGCGCTCCAAGGCCACGTAGATCGGCAGGATCATGAACGGCAGCCAGTTGTAGGTCAGTCCCCCCACCACCGCGAACGTGGTGGCCAGGACGTGGAAGTCGGCGGGCAGCAGCCCCCAGCCCTTCAGCGTGCCGAACAGGATGCCGTTGTCCGCCAGCAGGAAGTTCCACGAGATCGTCCGCAGCACGAACGACACGAAGAACGGCAGCAGGAGCAGGAACAGGTAGACCGACTTGCGCCGGCCGCCCTTGAAGGCGATCCAGTACGCCACCGGATAGCCGATGGCCAGCATCGCCACCGTCGCCATCCCGCCGTACAGCAGGGACCGGACGAGCTGGGTGCTGTAGCGACCGAGCGCGTCGGTGTAGTTGGAGACGGAGAACGTCATCGCGTAGCCGTCGATGGCGTTGCCGGTCTGCAGCGACACCGACGCCATGGCCGCCATGGGCACGACCAGGAAGATCGCCAGCCACATCCAGCCCGGCAGCGCCAGCAGGTAGGGGGTGAGCCGCCGCATCGTCTAGGCCTGGGTGACGGACTGGAAGATCGGGTTGAAGACCTGCTGCTGCTTGTTGTCGAGCGGCGTGTAGCCGCGCAGCCGGGCGTAGTCGGCCTCGGTCGGGAACATGAGCGGGCTGTCGGCCATCTGCTCCAGCGCCTTCTTGTCCTCGCCCTTGGCGGTCTTCGCCTTCTCCCGCAGCAGGTCCTGCACCGCCGGGACGGGGGTGACGAACTGGATGAACTCATCCAGCTCGGCGGCCACGGCCGGCTGGTAGAGGTAGTCCATCAGCATCAGCGCGTCCAGCGGGTTGGCGGCGCCCTTGGGGATGAGCATGTTGTCGGTCCAGATCGTGCCGCCCTCCTCGGGCACCACGAACGCGACCGGCTCGCCCGCGAGCTGGCGCTGGAAGACGTCGCCCGACCAGGCCATGGACAGCCAGATGTCGCCCTTGGCCACGGCGTCGATGTAGCTCTGGTCGTAGTACTTGCGCACCAGGCCGTTGTCGCGCTGCTCCTTGAGCTTCTCGCCGGCCTTCTTCCAGTCGGCCTCGGTCGACTTCTCCGGGTCGATGCCGAGGGCGAACATCCCGAAGTTCCCGATCTCCTGCGCGTCGGCCATCATGCCGACCCGGCCCTTGTACTTCGGGTCGAACAGGGACTGGATGCTGGTGATGTCGTCCTTGACGTACTTCGTGTTGTACGCGATCCCGGTCACGCCCGAGCTGTAGGGCACGGTGTACTTGTTGCCGGGGTCGTAGGCGCGTTCCTTGTACTTCTGGCCGGCGTTGGCCGCGAAGTTCGGCAGCTTGGAGTGGTCGAGCGGCACGCAGTAGCCCAGCTCGATCATGTGCTGGAGCTGGATGCCGTTGGTCATGACGACGACGTCGTAGCCGAGCGGCTGGCCGGCGCGGAGGACGGGATCGGCCTTGCCGAAGAAGTCCGCGTTCTCCTGGATGACCTCTTTGTACTCGTAGGAGATGCCCGTGTCCTTGGCGAACTTCTCCAGCGGGCCCTTGTCCTCGGGCATGTACTCCGGCCAGTTGGCGAAGACCACCTTGCCGTGCTTGGTCTGCTTGGACCAGAAGTCCTGGACCTCGTCGGCCTTGGGCGGCGCGGCCTTCTGGCCCTGCACGCCGCAGGCGGCGAGCGCGAGACCGGCGGCCGACAGGCCCGCGAGCCGGAACGCCTCACGGCGCGGCAGTCCGTGGCGAGGGAGAGGGGGACGGGGGTTCATGGCCTGCTATCAACTTCCAATCACGTACGAGTGCTGCGCCTGCCAGGACAGCCACACGGAGTCGCCCCGCTCCGCCGTGGCCGTCGCGTCGTGGGCGTTCTGCTGGAACACCGTCATCTCGGCCCCGTCGGCGAGGCGTACGGCGTAGCTGTTGTAGGTGCCGAGGTAGACCACCTCGGAGACGGTGCCGGCCAGCGCGCTGAGGCCCGACTCCGGGGCGTCCGTGCCGATGGTGATCTTCTCGGGGCGTACGGTGACCGTCACCTCGCCGTCCCGGCCGGGCACCAGCACGCGACCGTCGCCGATCTTCAGCTCGCCGGCACTGGCGGTCCCGGTGAGCAGGTTGGAGGTCCCGATGAAGCCGGCCACGAAGGGCGTCGCCGGCCGCTCGTAGATCTCCCGCGGCCCGCCGAGCTGCTCGACCAGGCCGTCGTTCATGACCGCGATGCGGTCGCTCATGGTCAGCGCCTCGCTCTGGTCGTGCGTCACGTACACGAACGTGATGCCGACCTCGCGCTGGATGCGCTTGAGCTCGATCTGCATGGCCTGGCGCAGCTTGAGGTCGAGCGCGCCGAGCGGCTCGTCGAGCAGCAGGGCCCGCGGCCGGTTGACCAGCGCCCTGGCCAGCGCCACCCGCTGCTGCTGGCCGCCGGACATCTCGCGCGGCCGGCGCTTCTCCCTGCCGACCAGGTCGACGATCTCCAGGATCTCGCCGACCCGCCGCCGGATCTCCTCCTGCGGCGTCTTGCGCTGCTTCAGCCCGAAGGCCACGTTGTCCCAGACGCTCATGTGCGGGAAGAGCGCGTAGGACTGGAAGACCATGTTGACGTCGCGCTTGTTGGGCGGGACGTTCGTGACGTCCTGGCCGTGCAGTTTGACCAGCCCCTTGGACGGCGCCTCGAAGCCGGCGATCATCCGCATGGTCGTGGTCTTGCCGCAGCCGGACGGGCCGAGGAGGGAGAAGAACTCCCCCTCCTCGATGTCCAGCGAGACGCCCTTGACGGCACGGACGAGCTCGCCGTGCGCGTGGTATTCCTTGACGACGTCCTCAAGCTCGATGGCGCTGGTCATCAGCGCTATTCACCGATGTAGTGCATGACGTGCTTGACCCTCGTGTAGTCGTGCAGGCCGAAGACCGACAGGTCCTTGCCGTAGCCGGAGTGCTTGAAGCCGCCGTGCGGCATCTCGGAGACGAACGGGATGTGCGTGTTGACCCAGACGACACCGAAGTCGAGGCGGTTGGACATCCGCATCGCGCGGCCGTGGTCGGAGGTCCAGACCGAGCCGCTCAGGCCATACCTGACGTCGTTGGCCTTGGCCAGCGCGTCGGCCTCGTCGGTGAAGGTCTGGACGGTGATGACCGGGCCGAAGACCTCGTTCTGCACCATCTCGTCGTCCTGACGGAGACCGTCCACGACGGTGGGGGCGAAGAAGTAGCCCCGGTCGCCGACGCGGTGGCCGCCGGTGAGCACCTTGGCGTGCGCCGGGACCCGGTCGATGAAGCCCTGGACGCGGGCGAGCTGGCCCTCGTTGTTGACCGGGCCGTAGAGCGCGTCCTCGTTCGACAGGTCGCCGGTGACGGTGGCCGCGGCGGCCTCGGTCAGCGCGGCCACGAACTCGTCGTGCACGCTCTCCTGCACGAGCACCCGGCAGGCGGCCGTGCAGTCCTGGCCGGCGTTGTAGAGGCCGGCCGTGGCGATGTCGGCGGCGGCCTTGGCGAGGTCCTTGACGTCCTCGAAGACCACGACCGGCGCCTTGCCGCCGAGCTCCAGGTGCACCCGCTTGAGGTCGTCGGCGGCGCTCTTGGCGACCGACATGCCCGCGCCGACCGAGCCGGTGATCGCGACCATGGACGCGGCCGGGTGGCCGACGACGAGGGCGCCGGTCTCGCGGTCGCCGGTGACGACGTTGAAGACGCCGGCGGGCAGCACCTCGCCGAGGATCTCGGCGAGCTTGAGCGTGGAGACCGGGGTGGTGTCGGACGGCTTGAGCACGATCGTGTTGCCCGCCGCGAGCGCCGGGGCGATCTTCCAGACCGCCATCATCATCGGGTAGTTCCAGGGCGTGACCTGGCCGATGACGCCGATCGGCTCGTGCCGGATGACGCTCGTGTGCTCGGCGAGGAACTCACCGGCCGTCGGGCCCTCCAGCGTGCGGGCCGCGCCGGCGAAGAAGCGGAAGTGGTCGGCGGCGACCGGGGTCTCGTCCTCCGCCATGCGGGCGCGCGGCTTGCCGGTGTTGCGGCACTCGGCCTCGTTGATCTCGTCGGCCCGCGCCTCGATGGCGTCGGCGACCTTCAGCAGCAGGTTGGCCCGCTCGCCCGGCGTGGTCCTGCCCCACGAGTCGAACGCGGCGGACGCGGCGGCGTAGGCGGCGTCGACGTCCTCGATGCCGGAGATCGGGGCTTGGACGTACGCCTCGCCCGTGCAGGGATCGATGATGTCGGAGAATCGGCCGCTCTTGGCGTCCACGAACTCCCCGTTGACGAAGTTCTGCAGACGGGTGGTCAAGGTGACCTCCTCGTGAGGTGGCTGAAGATGCCGCGACTCTTACAGAGTGGAAGCATCCGGACAAGGGATTTCGTGGTGAAGATACCAAATTGCTACGAATTCGCTTGACAGACCGCCAGGAACTGACAACATGTCGCACCAGGACGGCAATCAAGCGGGAACGCCCCCGTAACGCCGGACCGCTAGGAGGATTCCCTTCGATGACGTCGCCGCCCCGCGTCCGCCGCAGCAATCCGGCCCAGGGTCCCGTCGTGCTCGACGAGCTGTCAAAGCAGATCATCGAGCAGCTCCAAGGGGACGGGCGGATGCCGTACGCGGCGATCGGCAAGGCAGTCGGGCTCTCGGAGGCCGCCGTACGCCAGCGCGTGCAGCGGTTACAGGAGGCCGGAGTCATGCAGATCGTCGCGGTGACCGACCCCCTCACCCTGGGCTTCCCCCGGCAGGCGATGATCGGGGTCAACTGTGAAGGCGACCTGGACTCGGTCGCCGACGAGCTGGCCGCGATCGACGAGATCGACTACGTCGTGCTCACCGCGGGCTCGTTCGACGTCATCGTCGAGGTGGTGTGCGAGGGCGACGGTCACCTGCTGGAGATCCTCAGCAAGATCCGCGCCATCCCCGCCGTACGGGCCACGGAGTCGTTCGTGTACCTGAAGCTGCGCAAACAGTCCTACTCCTGGGGCACTCGCTGACCCAGCCGGGCCACCGCGGACGGGAGCGCCGTCCGCCCCGGCCAGCCGGATCGGGAACAGTGACACCTCGACCGGCCGGCCGCTCTCCTGCGCCCGGAGCAGGCCGCCGAGACCGGTCAGGTTCTCGGCGATGACGGCGTGCGCGCCGCACAGCACCCGATGGGCGGGGAAGTCGGCGGCCGGCGTGGGGTCCACGCTCAGCGCGTCGATCCCGACCGTCCGGACGCCCCGCTCCACCAGCAGCTCCGCCGCCTCCTCCGACAGGTAGGGGTGCTCCAGGTAGGCGGCGGTGCCCCAGTGCGCCGACCAGCCGGTGGCGACCAGCACGATCGTGCCCGCCCGCACCTCGCGGAAGGCCGCCGCGCCGATGGCCGCCCGGGGCGCGAGGCCCCGGGCGTCCACCACCGTCGCCGGGCCGGCGAACCGGTCCAGCGGCAGGTCGTCCAGCGTGGGCAGCGCGTCGCCGAAGTGGTACGGCGCGTCCACATGGGTGCCCGACTGGGAACCCATGTGGACGGCCAGCACGTTGACGCCGTCGCGGGCCACGGTGAGCGCCGGGCCGATCGAGACCTCGGGGTCGCCCGGATAGACGGGCATCCCGGTCTCGACCGGCACCGACAGGTCCACCAGCTCCGTAGCGTCGAACTCCGTCACGGGGCGACCGGCTCCGTGGCCGCCGGCCGCACGTCGACGATCGGCGGCACCGGGGTGTCGGCCGCGCGGACCAGGCGCGGTCCCTGCGGCCCGTAGACCTCGCGCGGCTCGGGGAAGGCGGTCAGCAGCGTCAGGTAGAGCAGCGCGGCGACGGCCAGGCCGACAGGCAGCGAGATGTCCACGCCGCCGGCCAGCTCACCGAGCGGGCCGACGAACTGCCCCGGCAGGTTGACGAACGACAGCGCCAGCAGCGCCGAGGCCAGCCAGGCGGACATGCCCCGCCAGTTCCAGCCGTGGGTGAACCAGTAGCGGCCGCCGCGCTGGCGCCGGTTGAAGACCTGCAGGGCGTCGGGGTCGTACCAGCCGCGCCGCGTGACGTAGCCGAGCATCATGATCACCATCCACGGGGCGGTGCAGGTGATGATCAGTGTCGCGAACGTCGAGATGCTCTGCGTCAGGTTCGCGGCGAAGCGGCCGACGAAGATGAACATGATCGACAGCGTACCGATGAAGAGCGTGGCCTTCACGCGACTGAAACGCGGGAAGACGCTGGAGAAGTCCAGGCCGGTGCCGTAGAGGGAGGTGCTGCCCGTGGACATGCCGCCGATGAGCGCGATCAGGCAGACCGGGATGAAGTACCACGCGGGCGAGATCGCCAGCAGGCCGCCGACGTAGTTGGGGGCGGCCGGGTCCACGTACTGCGCCGCCTTGGACGCGATGATCGAGGCGGTGGACAGGCCGAAGAAGAACGGCAGGATCGTGGCGATCTGCGACATGAACGCGGCCGTCATCACCTTCCGGCGCGGCGTGCCCGCCGGGATGTACCGCGACCAGTCGCCGAGGAAGGCGCCGAAGGAGACCGGGTTCGACAGCACGATGAGCGCCGCGCCGATGAACGACGGCCAGAACAGCGGGTCACCGGCCGCGAGCGTGCCCGGGTAGGACGGGTCGAAGTCGCCGGCGAAGGCGAAGATCCCCAGCACGAACAGCAGCGACGCCGCCGCGACCGCGATCTTGTTGACGAACAGCATGAAGCGGAAGCCGTACACGCAGACGACCAGCACGAGCGCGGCGAAGATGCCGTACGCGATCGCGTACGACACCTCGGTGTCCGGCAGCCCGACCAGCCGGTGCGCGCCGCCCACGAGCGCGTCCCCCGACGACCACACCGAGATCGAGAAGAACGCGATCGCGGTCAGCAGCGCCAGGAACGAGCCCACGACCCGCCCGTGCACGCCCAGGTGGGCCGAGGACGACACGGCGTTGTTGGTGCCGTTGAGCGGCCCGAACAGCGACAGCGGCGCCAGGATCAGCGCCCCCACCACCAGCCCGAGCACGGTCGCCGCCAGGCCCTGCCAGAACGACAGGCCGAACAGGATGGGGAAGGACCCCAGCACGCAGGTCGCGAACGTGTTCGCGCCGCCGAAGGCCACCCGGAACAGGTCGAGCGGACGCGCCGTACGGTCGACGTCCGGGATGCGCTCGACCCCATAGGTCTCGATCTCGGTGAGGGTGTTGCTCATGTCTGGTTCTCCTGCCGCAACGCCAGCAAGCTGACGAGGTCGTAGGCCACGTGGGAGGCGGCGACCGAGGTGATCTCCGCGTGGTCGTAGGCCGGGGCCACTTCGACGACGTCGGCCCCGATCAGGTCGCAACCGGCGAGTCCGCGCAGGATCTCCAGCAACTCGCGGCTTGTCAGCCCGCCGGCTTCCGGGGTGCCGGTGCCGGGGGCGTGGGCGGGGTCGAGCACGTCGATGTCGACCGAGACGTACAGAGGACGCTCGCCGATGCGCTGCCGCAGCACGTCGACGACCTCGTCCAGACCCCGCCGCAGCACGTCGGCGGCGGTCAGGATGCCGAACCCGAGCCGCCGGTCGTCCTCGAGGTCCTTCTTGCCGTAGAGGGGGCCGCGGGTGCCGACGTGGCTCAGCGCCTCGGTATCGACCAGCCCCTCCTCCACGGCCCGCCGGAACGGCGTGCCGTGCGTGTACTCCGCGCCGAAGTAGGTGTCCCAGGTGTCGAGATGCGCGTCGAAGTGCAGCAACGCGACCGGGCCGTGCTTCCGCGCGGCGGCCCGCAGCAGCGGCAGCGCGATGGTGTGGTCGCCGCCGATGGTGACGAGCCGGGCGTCGATCGAGCCCGCCACCTCCTCGATCGCCTCGATCGCCGCGCCGATGTCGAACGGGTTGGCCGCGATGTCACCGGCGTCGGCCACCTGCACCTGCTCGAACGGCGACACGTCGAGCCCCGGGTGGTAGGGCCGCAGCAGCCGGGAGGCCTCCCGGACGGCGGCGGGACCGAACCTGGCGCCCGGCCGGTAGGACACGCCGCTGTCGAACGGCACGCCCACGACCGCGACGTCGGCCCGCTCCACCTGGTCGAGGCGGGGCAGGCGGGCGAAGGTGGCGGGCCCGGCGAAACGCGGGACCCGGGAGGAGTCGACGGGGCCGATAGTCATGCCGACAGTGTTCGTCATGCCTCTGACCTGCGGCAATTGTAGTGCCCACGAAGTATTACGGTGTGTGTTGTGCCGGAACACAAACGCCCGGTCCCTGAACGCCCGGACCACAAGATCACCGTCGAGGACCTCCTCCGCTCGCCGGCCCTGCAGCTCCGGCTCCTGGCCGGGGAGGCGGGCCTGTCGCGGTCGGTGTCGTGGGCGCACGTCAGCGAGCTCGACGACCCGACGCCCTGGCTGCTCGGCGCCGAGGTCATCCTGACGACCGGGCTCGGCCTGCCCCGTTCGGCCGCCCGGCAGCGCGCCTACCTGCGCCGCCTCGACGACGCCGGCGTCTCGGCCCTCGCCCTGTCCGCCGGGCTCCACGTGCCGCCACTGCACCCGGCCTTCTTCGAGGCGGCCGAGGAGCGGGGCATCCCGGTGCTGGAGGTGCCGCTGGCGGTGCCGTTCATCGCGATCTCGCAGGAGGTGGCGGCGGCGCTGCAGGAGGACGCCAACCACCGCCTCGGCGCGCAGCTCCAGGTCTTCGGCGCGCTGCGCTGGCTCGCCGCCGAGGACCTCGACACCGCGACCCTCTTCAAACGCCTCGAACGGCTGTCCGGCTACGACGTCCACCTGTGCACGCCGCAGGGCCGGCCGCTGCTCAAGGGGGTGCCGGTGCCGCCCAGCCTGGACGTCCTGCCCGCCGAGCCGGACGCGCCGCCCACCATCCCCGGCGGCTTCGCCCTGCCGGTCTCGGCCCCGGGCGGCCCCGCCGGTTTCCTCGTCGCCTTCGAACGCGAGGGCGCCCGCCCGGCCGGGCTCGCCGTCGTCCAGCACATCGCCACGGTCGCGGCGCTGCAGGTGGCCATGGCCCGCAACGAACGCGAGACGCTCCGCCGCGAGGGCGCCGAGACGCTGGCCGAGCTGCTCCAGGACGTCCTGGACCCGCCGGCCGCCCGCCGCCGCCTGACCCGCCTCGGCCTCGACGCCGACCTGGTCCTGCTGGTCGTCCGCGACGCCCCCGACGACGCGCTGCGCCGCGCCCTGGACGAGCTGCCCCATCTGATGCTGCGCCGCGGCGACGACCACTATGTGCTGGGACCGCCCGCGGCCGGCCCCGCCGTCGCCGCCGTGCCCGACGCCCGCGCCGGGGCCAGCCATCCGTTCCCGGCCGGCGCGTCACTGCGCCTGCCGCAACGCGAGGCCGTCTGGGCCGCCTCGCACGCCGCCGAATCCGGCAAGCCCCTGGTCCACTATGGCGAGGACACCACCGGCCGCTGGCTCCCTGACGACGCCGCGACCCTGCGCGCCCTGGTGGACCACGTCCTCGGCGAGGTGGTGGCCTACGACGCCGCCCACGACTCGCGCCTGCTGGCGACCGTACGGGTGTGGATGGAGCACAACCGGCACACGGACGACGCCGCCGCGGCCCTGCACATCCACCCCAACACGCTGTCCTACCGGCTGCGCCGCTTCGCCGCGCTCACCGGCCGCGACCTGTCGTCAAGCGGCGCCTTCGCCGAGGTCTGGCTCGCCCTCCGCGCCGCCCGCCAACTCGGCCTCTTCGGCTAGGACGCGCGAGATCGGTCGAAGAGTGCCTCCGCCGTCTCGACGGTGATCGCCCGCAGCACCCAGGCGTCGAGGGTGTCCTGATCCTCGCAGGAAAGGACCCGATTCCGCACCTCGTCGGACACCGAAAGCCCGCGCCCCTCAAGCATCACGACGATCGCTCTCGCCGTCCCCGCGGCCTTGCTCTTGGCCCTTCCCTTGGCGATCAGGCTTTCGGCGTACTCGCCCATGTACGGATACGTCGTCCCCTGATCCCGCTCGTGCCCTCCGGTTGTGGCGAAGTCAGTCAAAGAGGGCCTCTGCCGTCTCGATGGTGAGCGCCCGCAGCACCCAGGCGTCGAGGGTGTCCTTGTCGCTACAGGCGAGGATCTGACCCCGCACCTCATCGGACACCGGAATTCCGCGTCCCTCGAGAATCAGGAAGATGGAATCAACCTTGCCCTTGGCGATCAGGCTCTCGCCGTACTCGCCCATGTACGGATACGTCATCGCCTTCATCCTTCTGTCCCACTCTCTCTGTGCGTCACCTTCCAGTGACACAGTGATGTAGCGAGCGTACCGCTCGGCGATTTTCGGATCGAGGTAGTCCAGTGCCTTCTCAACTGCGGAGATGACGGCCTCGAAGCGGGGATCCTCGCTCTGGATGACGGCGGACATGACCGCCAGCCCGATGTTCTCCCTGGCGCAATCGACGTCCGTGATGACGGGCGTGTTGCCCGAGTGGATGACCAGGGGCGTCAGTTCGAGGCCGGGGTGCCCGGTCGCGATGACCTGCAGCGCCCAGCGCGCGACATTGCGCTTGGGGCAGATGACGATCAGGCACACCGGGCACTTCTCGCGGGAGCGGAAGTTCGCGATGTACTCCAGCCAGGTGTAGGGCTTCTCCTTGTCGAGGCCGCGCTGCGTCTCGATGACGATGCCGAACTTGTCCTCGCCGTCTCCGTAGAGCAGGGCGCCGTCGGCCCGGCACACCGCCGGGTCCGCCTCCGAGAGGTCGGGCGAGGCGAGGCGGCCCTCGCCCGACTTCGGGATAGGCAGGTCGAACAGCGCGAGCAGCATATGTCGGGTGTGATCCGGTTGAAAGGTCGCGACCTTGGTCAGACCTTCGTGTTGCGACGTGACCATGCCGCGAACATTACTACTCGCGTTCGATTCGTTACTCAGAGTTTGCGAAACTGGATGGTGGCGATCTCCCAGGGGTTCAGGGGAAGCCGGAGCGTGCCGTCGGTCACCGGCAGGGGGTCGCCGGGGCGGCCGCGGAGGTCGGCGTGGCGGGCCTCGGTGAGGCCGCCCGTGACGACCGCCTCGGTGGCGTCCGGGGTGAGGGCGACGACGCGCAGCTCGTGCCAGTCGTCGCGCATCCGCAGCGAGGTCATGGTCACGCCCTCGCCCGTCACCGACAGCCCGTACGCCGGCTCCGGCAGCGGCAGTGACGGCTCGCCGGTGCCCGCGACGGTCACCAGGTCGTGGCGGAAGACCTCGGCGGCGGGCGGCGCCTGCTGCCAGGACGCGCACGGCATCAGCGCGAGGTTGAGCGAGCGCAGCCCGCGCGACTGCGCGGCCGGGGTCGGGAGCTGAGGGCCGGCGGGCTCGGGGCGGAGGGCGTTGCGGTTGCGTGAGAGGTAGCCGGCCGAGCGGAGCAGGGTCAGGGCGAGTTCGCCGTCACCGGTCAGCTCGTACTCGGTGACGTGCTCCAGCAGCACGGCGGCGCCGCCCGCGGCCACCCAGGAGGAGGCGGGGAAGGTGGGCAGCGGGGTCTCGCCGCAGCCGGCCTCGGCGCTCAGCCCGCGGGTGACGACCGCGAACTGGCCTTCGGCGTGGGACTCCGTGGCCGCCTCCGGCAGGGGCACGTGGAAGCGGACGCGGTGGTCGTCGCAGCGGTTGTCGAAGTCGAGCCGGAGCCGGACGAAGGGCTCGCCGGAGCGGAGTTCGACCCGGGTGGTGACGACGGTCCGCTCCAGGCGGAAGGTCCGCGACCGGGCCGGGAGCTCGGGGGTCTCGGGGATGCCGTCGCCCGCGGCCGGCCACTCGTACGTCCTGCGCACCTCCACCACGGCCACCAGCGGCCCCGTGTGGATGAGCTCGGTCTCGACCGCGACCGGTTCGGAGACGAGCAGGTCGTGAGCGGGCGGCGCGTAGTTGTAGGTGTCGCCGACGTCGCCGCCGTCCACGATGCGGCCCGCGCCGGTGACGGTGGTGCCGTCCGCGCCGACGAGCGTCAGCGTGCCGTCGGCGGCGATGGTGACGCGGAGCAGCCCGTTGTCGAGGATCTCCTCGTCGCCGCGCGCGGGGAGGGGGGCGACGTCGGAGGCGAGCCAGCACGCCGGGTCGTGGATGCCGGTCTCCTCGTCGTCGCCAGGGGCGGGCGCGGTGAACACCTGGGCGTGCGGCTCGGGGCGCACGCTGGTGTGGCCGAGCGGCGGGACCTGGACCAGGGCGGCGACCGTGCGGCGGGGCTCGGCCTCGATGCGGACGCGGGTGACGCCGTCGAGGGCGTCACGGAGGTCGGCGACGTCGAAGGCGAGCGTGGTGGTGCGGGCCACGGTGAAGGTCAGTACGCCGTCCTCGACGGACCAGCCGGTGATGTGCTGGCCGTACAGCTCGGTGCCGTGGACGAAGGTGAGGGCCGTGGCGGGGTCCATCTCCTCGTCGAGCAGGAGCGTGGGGGCGTACTCCAGGGGCTGGACGGGGACGACCGCGCCGGAGTGGTCCATGAGGGGGTCAAGGCCGGCGACGTCCAGGAGGACGACGCCGGTGCGGGCGGCGGGCGTGGGGTTGACCACGAGGGTGCCCTCCGTGGGCACGGTGGCGGCGAGGCGGGCGGTCACCATGTCGCGTACGGCCTGGCCGAGGTGTTCGGCCTCGGCGATGCGGGCGGCCACCTGCTGGGCGGTCTCGTCCACGCCGCAGCCGGTCACCGAGTCGTGGCCGCTGGCGTCCACGAGCCGCCACCAGGCCATGTCGAGGAAGCGGCCGGGCCACTCGCCGCCCCAGAGCGCGGCGAACGGCTCGGCGTAGCGCTCGACCATGCGCTCGGCGCGGCCCATGGCCTGCTTGAGGTGGGGGCGGATGGAGATGACGCCGGGCAGGATGTTGGCGCGGGCGTGGGAGCGGAGCTCGCCGGGCACGGCGGGCAGGCCCGTCACGTCGCCGGAGTACGCGCCGACGTAGCCGGACAGGGTGTCCATGCGGGCGCCGATCGCGGCCACCATGTCGGGCAGGCCGCGCACCGGCGCGGAGTGGTCGGTGCCGTACATCGCGAGCAGCGACCCCTCGGGCCCGTGCCAGCGGCGCATGGTGGTGACGAACGTCGCCGCCCGCTCGGCCAGCCCGTCGGGGTCGTGGAACAGGTGGGCGCCGTTGCCGTAGCCGCCGGCCGGGAGGTATTGGGTGCGGATGGCGGTGCCGTCGGGGGCGACCCAGGCGAAGGCGTCGGTGGTGACGGAGGACGGCACGCCCCGGTAGACGCAGGCGTGCAGCAGCCCGGCCTTGCGCAGGATCTGCGGCATCTGGGCGGTGTGGCCGAACATGTCGGGCAGGTAGCCGACCGGCATCGCGCCGCCCAGCTTGTCGGCCCGGTCCATGCCGAGTTCGAGGTTGCGGACGATGTTCTCGCCCGAGCACAGGAACTCGTCCAGCAGGATCTGCCACGGCCCGATCGCGAGCCGTCCCGACTCGACCAGGGCGGCGATCCGGTCGCGGTTCTCCGGCCGCACCTCCAGGTAGTCGTCCACGCAGGCGAGCTGGCCGTCGAGGGTGAAGTGGTAGCCGGGCTCGCGTTCCATCGTGTCGAGCACCTCGTCCAGCAGCGCCACCAGGCGCAGCCGGAACCGCTGGAACGGTTCGTACCACTCGCGGTCCCAATGGGTGTGCGGGACGACGACGATCTCCGTAGGCACGATCTCCGCGCTCACGCGGCCTCTCCTCCGATCGGCAGACCATGCTGCGCGGCGTAACGCGCGGCGATGCGCTGCGCGGTGACGATGTCCTCCAGCGCGCCCCCGGCGTCGGTGAGCGGCGGTTTGCCGTCGTTGACGAAGGCGTGGAAGGCGGCGAGCTGCACCTCGAACGCCTCGGTGACGTCGCGGTACTCGTTGCGGCTCTCGGCTCCCGACACGACGGTGAGCGTGGTGGGGGCGTTCATCAGGTAGGGCGCGGGGAAGACCAGCTCCAGTGTGCCGGCGTCGTGGTGGACGGCCACCGTCTCCCGGTAGGCCGGGTAGTCCTCCAGGTAGTGCCAGCGGATGGAGAAGCGGCCCCGTACGGGAAGCGCACCGGAGATCTCCACAGAGCCGGGCGCGGGCCCCCAGGTCTCGACGTGCGAGATCTCCGCCGGCGAGCCGGTGAACCTGCGCAGCAGCGACAGGTCGTGGCAGATCGAGCCGAGTGAGATGCCGTACAGGTCGCGCACCGGCTCGGACTCGCCCACCGCGGCGATCGCCAGCTCGCGCTCGGCGGCCCGCAGGGAGTCGAGCAGGCCGGCGTCCACGTCGCGGGCCTGGGTGAGGTTGGCGAAGGCGAGCTGCGACTGCGCGCTCGGGTGCAGCACGGTCACCTCGACGGCGCGCACCGCTCCGGGGCCGCCCAGCTCGGCCAGCAGCTCCTCGGCCCGGCGTACGGCGGGGTCGTACTGCTTCATGTAGCCGACCATGAGCCGCCCCTCGGGCAGCGCGGCCACCTCGGCGCGGGTGAGCGCGAGCGGCTTCTCGCACAGCACGGCGTAGCCGGCGGCGAGCGCGCGGCGCACGGTCTCGCCGTGGGAGCCCGAGGCGAGCACGAGCACGGCCTCGAAACCGCCCGCGTCGAGCATGTCCTCCAGCGCGGTGTAGCGGCCGGGCGCGCCGAGCCGGTCGCCGACGGCGTCGGCCAGCGTGCGCGACAGGTCGCAGACGGCGGCCACCTCGAACAGGTCGCGGCGCCTGGACAGCAGCGGCACGTACACCGCCTGCGTGACGGCGCCGCATCCGATGAGCGCGATTCTCACAGTCCCAGTTCCTTCAGCTTGTGGCGGTTGGCGGCCTGGTCGGCGATGTTCTGCTCGACGGTGCGCCGGCCCGGGAGGGTGTCCTGCTCGATGACGACCCAGCCCGAGTAGCCGATCTCGTCCAGCGTGCGCACGACGCCGGGCAGGTCGAGCTCGCCCTCGCCGAGCGGCGCGAAGCCGCCGCGGCCCATGAGCTCGCGCAGGTCGACGCCGTCGGCGAGGGCGGCGGCCAGGATCTTGGTGTCGCCGTCCTTGATGTGCACGTGGCCGACCCGGCCGGCCCAGGCGCGCAGCGCGGTCACGGGGTCGCCGCCGGCCAGCAGCAGGTGGCCGGTGTCCAGGCAGAGCTGGACGTCGGTCAGCTCCAGCAGCCGCTCGACGTCGTCGGGCGTCTCGACGTAGGTGCCGAGGTGGTGGTGGAAGGCGGGTTCGAGGCCGCGCTCGCGGCAGCGGTCGGCGGCCTCCTGCACGCGGGCGGCGTAGGCCGGCCACTCCCCCGCCGCGAGCCCTGGAACGCTCCCGCCGGGCCGCGCGAACCGCTCCGCCGAGCCCGAGCAGGCCAGCGTGGGCCGGGGCGCGAAGCCGTCGGGCGCGGGGGGCGCGGCGGCGAAGACGTCCAGCGCCGCCTCCAGCGCGGGCAACCCCCGCGCGTACGCCTCGGCGTCGCCGTAGCGCAGGTCCACCCAGCCGCCCGCGAGCAGCAGCCCGCTGCCGGCCAGCCGGTCGGCCAGCTCGGAGCCGGTGCCGAGGTAGCCGATCGGCCCGGAGTCGATGCCTTCGTACCCGGCCCCGGCCAGCGCCTGGACCATGGCGTCGGGCCCGAGCGGCGGCGGCGCGTCGCTCAGCTCGAACACCCCGAAGCTCACCGGCGCGTTCGCGACCTTCACTACTGGCACAGCCCCATCACCTCGTTCTCGTACGTCTCCAGCCGGTGCGGCCCGTCCATGCCGCGCACCAGCACCCGGTCACCGCGGATCACCTGACGCTCGCCGGTGGGCCGGACCAGGACCAGCCCGTCGGCGTCGAGCGCCAGCAGTTCGTCGCCCAGCCGCAGCAGCAGCGGCGCGTCCGGGCCCGCGGAGATCGCCACGCGCCCGGCGCGCACCCCGTCGAGCACCGTGCCGGGGTCCTCGGCCAGCACCCAGGTCGTGGGCTCGCCGGGCAGCCCGTCGGAGCCGGGGCGGTGGAAGTCGCTGCCGCCGATCGCGATCACGTCGTCGCGCCAGGACTGCGCCCAGGCGATCGGGGCGCCCCAGCGGCGGTCCCACCAGCCCGAGTGCCACACCTCGGCGTGCCGGGTGCGCCCGTCGAGCGGCAGCAGCCAGGCGCAGTCGCCGCCGAGCGGGTGGTTGACCGACATGATGCCGCCGGCCCGCTCGGCGTGCTCGGCCCAGGAGTCGGCGGGCTCGCGGAAGTCGACCCAGCCGACGTCGCCGAAGACGTTGGCGTGGCCGCGGTCGGTGGTGACCTCCTGGCCGGGGATGAGCGTGACGCCCCGGCCCACCTTGGCGAGCCAGGGGTGGTGGCTCACGGTGTTGTGGTCGGTGACGGCCAGGAAGTCGAGCCCGCGCCCGTGGGCCAGCTCGGCCAGCTCGGCGATGCTGAGCGCGCCGTCGCTGTGCACGGTGTGGGCGTGGAAGTCGCCGGCGTACCAGCTCAGGCCGTCGACGCCTGGGATGTCGCGCCTCGGCGGGCGCTCGCCGTGCGGCGGCTCCTCGACGACCGGCTCGGGCGGGACCGTGCCGGAGGTCTCGATCTCCAGGGTGAAATCGAGGCCCTGCGGCGGGATGCGGTGCAGCCGCAGCCACACGTGCCAGGTGCCGGGCTCGGGCTCGCCTGGCAGGTAGCCGGGGGTGGCCCACGACGGGGTGATCGTGTAGGTGTCGCGCGCGCCGCCCGACCAGCCGCGGAAGCCGTCGGGCGCGCCGCAGCCCAGGTCGAGCACGCCCTGCGCGCGGTCGTACGACAGCCGGACGGTGACGGCGGCGGTGCCGGGCGGGACCTCGAAGGGCACCTCGCGCAGGATCCGCTCCAGCCGGTCGTCCAGACTCCAGTGGCCTCTCATGACACCAGCTCCCCGTCCCGGTAGACCAGCGCGCGATCGCTCCTGGGCACGGCGTAGCCGTCGTCGCCGACGGCGGGCTCGCTGCCCTCGGGCACGACGGCCTGCACGATCACGTCGTTGACGTCGAGCGTCACCAGGTGGGAGGCGCCGAGGTTCTCCACGATGGCCACCTTCCCGCCTATTCCGCCCTCCGCGGGCTCGTCCGAGTAGGTCATGTACTCGGGGCGGACGCCGTACACGATCTTCTCTCCGTCGCTCAGCCGGCCCTCCGCGAGGGCGGGGACGGCCACCTTGCAGCCTGCCACCTCCAGCGTGTCACCTCGGACGAGCCCGTCGAGCAGATTCATCGGTGTGGAGCCGATGAAGCCGGCCACGAACGTGTTGACGGGCCGCCGGAACACCTCGGCCGGTGTGCCGATCTGCCGGATGTGTCCCGCTTCCATCACGGCCATCCGGTCGGCCATGGCGAGGGCCTCGGCCTGGTCGTGGGTGACGAAGACGGTGGTGACGCCGAGCTCGCGCTGCAGCTTCTTCAGGAACGTACGCGCCTCCAGCCGCAGCCGGGCGTCCAGGTTGGACAGCGGCTCGTCGAACAGGAACGCCTGCGCCTGCGTGGCCATGACCCGCGCCAGCGCGACCCGCTGCTGCTGGCCGCCGGAGAGCTGGCCGGGCCGCCGGTCCATCAGCTGCTCCAGCCCGAGCCGCGCCCCGACCTCGGCGGCCTTGTCGCGGCGCGTGGCCTTGTCGACCTTCTTGATCCGCAGCGGGTAGGCGATGTTGTCGGTGACGTCCATGTGCGGGAACAGCGCGTAGTCCTGGAAGACCATGGCCACGTCGCGCCCGCCCGGCTGGGTGCCGGTGACGTCGCGCTCGCCGATGAGCACGGACCCGCCGGAAGCGGCCTCCAGCCCGGCGATCGTGCGCAGCAGCGTGGTCTTGCCGCAACCGGAGGGCCCGAGCAGCGCGAAGAACTCGCCGTCGGGGATGACCAGGTCGAGCGCGTCGAGCGCTTTCACTCCGCCCGGGTAGACCTTCGTCAGCCCGCGTAGTTCGATGGCGGCCATTAGCGCTTGATCCCTCCGTGGAAGCGGAAGCCGTATTTCTTGCTGACGAACAGGTACATGAGCACCACGGGGACCGAGTAGAGCAGCCCGAACGTGGACAGCATGCGCAGGTTGGCCTGCCCGCCCTCGGTGTACAGCGTGTACGTGATCACCGCCGCCGGCTGCTTCTCCACGTCGCTCAGCAGCAGGTACGGCATGAGGAAGTTCCCCCACACGTTGGCGATCGACCACACGGCGATGGTCGCCAGCCCCGGCCGCACCAGGGGGACGACCACGTGCCGCACGATCTGCAGCGGCGAGGCGCCGAAGACCCGCGCGGACTCCTCGTACGACTTCGGCGTGGAGTCCATGAAGTCCTTGAGCATGAAGATCGCCGCCGGCAGCAGCCCGCCGGTCAGGATGAGGATCAGCCCGAGCTGCGAGTCGATGAGGTTGAGCTCCACGGCGAGCTGGAACAGCGGCACCATGGCCGCGGTCCCGGTGATGATCGACGACAGCAGCAGCAGCGCGTAGAGCAGCGCGTCGCGCCCCGGCAGCCGCACCCGGCTCAGCGCGTACGCCGCCAGCGCCGCCATCACCACGACCAGCAGCGCCGTCCCCACCGACAGCACCAGCGAGTTCCACAGCGACGGCAGCGCGTACGGATGCTCCAGGACCGCCTGGAAGTTCTCCCAGGTGAAGTCCGGCATCCGCACCTCGTAGGTGGGGTCGGAGGTGAACGGCGCGGTCACCAGCCACAGCAGCGGGATCGTGAAGAACGCCAGCAGCACCGCGATCAGCGTGTAGAAGCCGATCCGGCCCAGGACGAAGCGGGGCGTCATTTCTTGCTCCTGAGCAGCCGCAGGTAGAACACCGCCACGACCAGGTTGATGAGCAGGATGATCGTGGAGACCGCGGCCCCGTAGCCCAGCTCGCCGCTCTGCAGCGCGACCTTGTAGACGTGCACGGCCAGCACCTCGGACCGGCCGTCGGGTCCGCCCGCCGTGAGCAGGAACGGGCTGAAGTCGTTGAACGTCCACAGGCTGATCAGCAGCAGGTTCGTCAGGATGTGGCCGCGGATGTGCGGGAAGACCACGTCGCGGAGCTGCTGCCAGCCGGAGGCGCCGGCCAGGCGGGCGCTCTCCAGGTGCGAGGGCGGGACGTTGCCGAGTGCGGCGCCGTACAACATCATCGAGAACGCCGTGCCGCGCCAGGTGTTGAAGATGATGATCGACAACATCGGGTGGTCGAGCAGCCACGCGAAGCCCGGGATGCCGAGCAGCGCGTTGAGCGTGCCGCCGTCGCGGTCGAGCAGCGCCACCCACAGGAACGACACCACGGCGCTCGGCAGGATCCAGGCCAGGATGACCAGGCCCTCGACCAGCCGCTTGAGCGGCCCGCGCCGGTCGCGCAGCACCCAGGCGATGGTGAAGCCGAGCACGACCTGGCCGATGACGGCCGAGCCGAGCACGAACTGCAGGGTGAGCCAGGTGGAGTTCCAGAACGTCGGGTTGGCGACCGCGTCCAGGAAGTTGTCCAGCCCCACGAACTGCGGCTCGGCCGCCGCGGCGCCGGTGAGACGGTAGTTGGTCAGCCCCAGGTAGAGCACCCAGAGCGCGGGGAAGACGAGGAACGCCGCGATCAGCAGGAGTGCGGGGGCCACGAAGGCCCCCGCGCGCAGCCTGCCGAGGCCCGCCGCGTCGGAGCTGTACCCGCCGCGGCGGCCTGACGGGTCGCCGTCGATCACCTCAGGAGGCGATATTGCCTGCGCCACCGACGATTCCTTCGAGCTTCTTCTGGTAGTCGGCCGCCGCCTGGTCGGGGGCGGTGCCGCCGACGACCGCGGCGGTGGCCTCCTGGAGCGCCACCGACACCTGCGGGTAGACCGCGACCGGCGGCCGGTAGGCCGTCAGCGGCAGCACCTTCTCCGAGATGAACGTCAGCAGCGGCTGCCCGGCCAGGATCTCCTTGTTGACGTCGGTGCGCGGGGTGATGCGCACGTTGCCGTCCTTGGTCTCCTCCTTCAGCGCCTCAGGGGAGAGCGTGAAGGCCAGCAGCTCGAAGGCTTCCTTCGGATGCTTGCTGTTGGGGTTGACCGTGCGCAGCGCGCCGCCGGACATGCTGACGAAGTCCTGGCCGCGGATGCCCTTGCCGGGCTCGATGGCGGGGATCAGCGCGTAGCCGACGTTCTGGTCGCGGTCCTTCATGGGAGCGACGCCGGTGGCCGGGTTGACCACGCCGCGCCAGAAGTAGTCGCCCTCCATGAGGATGCCGATCTTGCCCTCGGCGAACTGCTGGAACGACTTGTCGCGGCCCTTGGCCTCCTGCTGGAGCTTGGGGTCGCCGAGGCCGCCGCCGTAGATCTTCTGGTAGAGGCCGAGCGCGTCCTTGAGCGGCTGCGCGGCGCCGGTCCACTTGCCGTCCTGCTCGACCTGGCCGCCCGCCCCGGCGAGCAGCGGCAGCACGCCCTGCATCGAGGTGGCCTCGCCCATCGCGGTGCCGGCGTTGATCTGGATCGGCACCGGCACGCCGGAGGACTTGAGCTTGGTGCCGGCGTCGAGGATCTCCTGCCAGCTCTTCGGCTGCCAGTCGGCGGGCAGGCCCGCCTTCTGGAACAGCGTCTTGTTGAAGTAGAGCACGCGGCCGTCGGTGCCGACCGGCAGGGCGTACTTCTTGCCCTCGTACGTGGCCAGCCCCTGCACCGACTCCGGGATCTGCGACCAGCCGTCCCAGCTCTCGGCCTCGGGGCCCACGACGTCGGCCAGCGGCTTGATGTAGCCGGCCTGGGCGAACTCGCCGGCCCAGATGCCGTCGATGTCGATCACGTCCGCGCCCTTGCCGGACTTGAGGTCCAGGGAGAGCTTGGTCTTGTACTGCTCGTCGTCGACGCCGCTGGGGACGAACTTGACCTTGACGTCCTTCCCCTTGGCCTTCTGGGCGGCCTCGAACTTCGGGATCACCCAGTCGGCCACGAAGCCGGCCGCCGCCGCGTTCTTGCCGCCGGCGATGGCGTTCTGGGCGATCGTCAACTCTATGGTGTCGCCGCTGCCGCCACCCGAGGACTGGCCGCAGGCGGCGAGCCCGAGGCCGGCCGCGGCTATGACCACAGCGAACTTCCGCATTGCCATGCAAACCCTCCGACACGTTCCTTGAGGAGGTGGGCCGAAAGCCAATATGTCATGACATGCAGATGACGTAAAGCTCTTGCCATGTTTCAGAGATATGTCGGTCTTCCTACCCTTGCATCCGGTAGCCGGCCGAGTAACGTGGCGGACATCTATATGTCCTGACAATATGCCATAGTGTCGAAGGTAAGCTCCCCTTCAGGAGGTGCGTTGTACGACCTGATCACGATCGGCCGCTGCGGCGTCGACGTCTACCCGCTGCAGACCGGCGTCGGGCTGGCCGACGTCGAGACTTTCGGCAAGTTCCTCGGCGGCAGCCCGACCAACGTGGCCGTCGCGGCCGCCCGCCACGGGCTGCGCTCCGCGGTGATCACCGGCGTGGGCGACGATCCCTTCGGTGAGTACGTACGGCGGGCGATCCGCGGATTCGGCGTCGACGACAGGTATGTGGCGACCTACCCCGAGGCGCCGACGCCGGTCACGTTCTGCGAGATCTTCCCGCCCGACCACTTCCCCATCTACTTCTACCGCGGCGAGCATCCACCCGACCTGCGCCTCACCGCCGGCTCCCTCGACCTGGAGGCGATCGGCGCGGCCCGGATGTTCTGGTTCTCGCTGACCGGGCTCAGCAAGGAGCCGAGCGCCGAGGCGCACGCCGCCGCGCTGGCCGCCCGCCGCGAGGCCCGGAGTGACGGCTGGACCGTGTTCGACCTCGACTACCGGGCCTCGCTGTGGCCCTCGCGGGAGGCCGCCCGCGCGATGGCGGCGCGCATGCTGCCGTACGCGGACGTCGCCGTCGGCAACCTGGAGGAGGTCGAGACAGCGGTCGGCGTACGCGAGCCCGAGGCCGCGGCCGAGGCGCTGCTGGCCGCAGGGGCGCGGGTCGCGATCGTGAAACTCGGCCCCGAAGGGGTCCACGCCCGCACCCGCGAGGAGAGCTGCCTGGTCAAGCCGGTCGAGGTGAGCGTGGTCAACGGCATCGGCGCGGGAGACGCCTTCGGCGGCGCGCTCTGCCTGGGGCTGCTGAACGACTGGCCGCTGGAGCGCACCATCCGCTTCGCCAACGCCGCGGGCGCCTTCGTGGCCGCCCGGCTGGCCTGCGCCGACGCCATGCCCACGACCGCCGAGGTGGAGGAGCTGCTGAACGGGGTGACCTCGTGAGCGACGTCACCCTGCCTGCCGTTGATGGGCCCGCCGTGAATGGGCCCGCTGTGGATGGCCCCGCCGTCGGCGGTTACGAGCAGCTCACCCGCATCCGGGCCACCCGCCCCGAGGAGATCGCCGAGGCCGCGGCCCGCAGGCGGCGGCGCGGGCTGCCCGGCGACGACGAGCGCCTGCTCATCATCGCCGCCGACCATCCGGCCCGCGGCGCCCTGGCCGTACGCGACCGCCCGCTGGCCATGGCGAGCCGCGCCGACCTGCTCGACCGGCTGCGCACCGCGCTGTCGCGGCCCGGCGTGGACGGCATCCTGGCCGCCCCCGACGTGCTGGAGGACCTGCTGCTGCTGGGCGCGCTGGAGGGCAAGCTGGCCTTCGGCTCGATGAACCGGGGCGGCCTCCAGGGCTCGGTGTTCGAGCTGGACGACCGCTTCACCGGCTTCGACGCCGGCGCCATCGACGCCATGCGGCTCGACGGCGGCAAGATGCTCTGCCGCATCGACCCCGCCGACCACAACACCGTCAACACCCTGGAGTCCTGCGCCCGCGCGGTGAGCGAGCTGGCCAGGCGCCGGCTGGTGGCCATGGTGGAGCCGTTCTGGTCGCTGCGCACCGAGTCGGGAGCCCTGCGCAACGACCTGTCCCCCGAGGCGGTGATCAAGGCGATCAGCATCGCCCAGGCCCTCGGCACGACCTCGGCCTACACCTGGCTGAAGATCCCCGCGATCGCCGAGATGGAGCGGGTGATGGCCGCCACCACGCTGCCCGCGCTGCTGCTCGGCGGCGACCCGCCGGACATCGACGCCGCGCTCGCCGACTGGGACCGCGCGCTGCGCCTGCCCGGCGTACGCGGGCTCGTGGTCGGCCGGGCCCTGCTCTACCCTCCGGACGACGACGTGGCCGCCGCGGTGGACGGCGCCGCGGCCCTGGTGCGAGAGGCACGCGCATGACCCATCTTCCGTACGGCAAGACCGCGAACGGCCCCTGGTCGGTGGAGGTCACCCCGGACCAGGCCGGCTGGACCTACTCCGGCCTGCGGATCCTCGACCTGACCGACGCCCCGGTGACGTTCTCCACCGGCGAGGAGGAGCTGCTGGTCCTCCCGCTGGCGGGCTCGTGCTCGGTGCGCCTGCCCGGCGACAGGTTCGAGCTGGCGGGGCGGCCTTCGGTCTTCGACGGGCCGTCCGACTTCGTGTACGTGCCGATCGGCACGGAGGTCACCATCGAGGGGGCGGGGCGGATCGCGCTGCCCTCCGCCCGCGCCACCGAGGCCCTTCCCGCCCGGTACGTCGCGGCGGCCGAGGTGCCGGTCGAACTGCGCGGCGCCGGCCAGGCCAGCCGCCAGGTCAACAACTTCTGCGCACCCGGCGTCTTCGACTGCCACAAGCTCATGGCGGTGGAGGTGCTGACGCCGTCGGGCAACTGGTCGTCGTACCCGCCGCACAAGCACGACACCCCCAACCCGGGTGAGGCCGTGCTGGAGGAGATCTACTACTTCGAGGTCGCCGACCAAGGGCTCGGCTACCAGCGGGTCTACTCCTCTGAAGGGGGGCGGATCGACACCCTCGCCGAGGTCTCCTCCGGCGACGTCGTCCTGGTCCCCCACGGCTACCACGGCCCCTCCATGGCCGCGCCCGGCTACGACCTCTACTACCTGAACGTGCTGGCCGGTCCGGCCGAGGAGCGGTCGATGGCGTTCTGCGACGATCCGCGCCACGCCTGGATCCGCTCCTCGTGGGAGGGGCAGCGCATCGACCCCAGACTGCCCTTCGGGAGGACCTCATGACCCGGTTGACCGTCGCGCAGGCCGTCGTGCGTTTCCTGGCGCGGCAGTGGAGCGAGCGTGACGGCGTGGAGCGCCGCTTCTTCGCCGGCTGCGTGGGCATCTTCGGCCACGGCAACGTGGCGGGCATCGGGCAGGCCCTCGCGGACGACCACGAGTTGCCTTACCTGCTGAGCCGCAACGAGCAGGCCATGGTGCACACGGCGGCCGGCTATGCCCGCGCGAGCAACCGGCTGGCCACGCTCGCCTGCACCACCTCGATCGGGCCCGGCGCGACCAACATGGTCACCGGCGCGGCGGGCGCCACCATCAACCGGCTCCCGGTGCTGCTGCTGCCCGGCGACATCTTCGCCACCCGGGTGGCGAGCCCTCTGCTGCAGGAGCTGGAGGACCAGCGCTCCTACGACGTGTCCGTCAACGACTGCCTCAGGCCGGTCTCCCGCTACTGGGACCGGATCAACCGGCCAGAGCAGCTCCCGTCCGCGCTGCTCGCGGCCATGCGGGTGCTCACCGACCCGGCCGAGACCGGCGCGGTGACGCTCGCGCTGCCCCAGGACGTGCAGGCCGAGGCGTACGACTGGCCAGACGAGCTGTTCGCCCGCCGGGTCTGGCACGTCCCGCGACCCCGCCCCGAGCGGGCCGCCCTGGCGCGGGCCGCCGAACGCCTGCGCGCGGCCGAGCGGCCGTTGATCGTGGCGGGCGGCGGCGTGCTGCACAGCGAGGCCGCGGACGAGCTGCGGGCCTTCGCCGAGCGGTTCGGCGTACCGGTGGCCGAGACGCAGGCCGGCAAGGGGGCGCTGCCGCACGGGCACCCGCTCGCCCTCGGCGCGGTCGGCGCGACCGGCACCACGGCGGCCAACGCGCTGGCCCGCGAGGCGGACGTGATCATCGGCGTCGGCACCCGCTACAGCGACTTCACCACCGCCTCGCGCACCCTCTTCGCCCCGGACGCGGCCTTCGTCAACGTCAACATCACCGGCTTCGACGCGGCCAAGCTGTCGGGCCTCCAGCTCGTCGCCGACGCCTGCGAGGGCCTGGCGGACCTGGCCGGCGCGCTGGGGAGCTGGCGCGCCCCGGCCGCGCTCGGCGAGCGGGCGGGCGAGCTGATCCGCGAGTGGGACGCGGCCGTGGACGCGGCGTACGCGCTGGAGGGCACCCCGCCGTCCCAGGCCGCCGTGATCGGCGCGGTCAACGCCGCCGCGGGCGAGGACGGCGTGGTGGTGTGCGCGGCCGGTTCGATGCCCGGCGACCTGCACAAGCTGTGGCGGCCGAGCGGTCCTGGCAGCTACCACGTCGAGTACGGCTACTCGTGCATGGGCTACGAGATCGCCGGCGGGCTCGGTGTGAAGCTGGCGGCGCCGGAGCGCGAGGTGTTCGTGCTGGTCGGCGACGGGTCGTACCTGATGATGGCGCAGGAGCTGGTCACCGCGGTGGCCGAGGGGATCAAGCTGACCGTGGTGCTCGTGGACAACTCCGGCTTCGCCTCCATCGGGCGGCTGTCGGAGAGCGTCGGCGCGCGGCGGCTCGGCACCGCCTACACCGCCCGCGACGGCGGCCCGCTCCCGGTCGACCTCGCCGCCAACGCGGCCAGCCTGGGCGCGTCCGTGGTCCGCGCCGAGACGGTCGCCGACCTGCGCAAGGCGCTCGACGCGGCGCGGGCGGGCGACGTGACGACGGTGATCCACGTACGCACCGACCGGCTGGCCGACGACGTGCCCTCGTCGCAGGCGTGGTGGGACGTGCCCGTGGCGCAGGTCGGCCCGCCGCAGGAGATCCGGGACGAGTACGCCGCCGCCAAACGCGGGCAGCACCTCCACCTCGGTCCTTCCTGATCCCCTGAGGATTGTCCGGCACGGTGCCGGGTAGGCCCCCTCTCCGGGCTGTTGAGGGGGCCAGATCAGGGAGCAGTGGATGAGGCCGTGGCGCTTGCTGGGATGGGCCGGCGTGATCGCCGTGGTCGGCTTCTGCCTCACCAAGGTGGCGACGGTCGCGATCTCGGTCGTCATCGGCGTGTTCCTGACGGCGCTGCTCGCGCCGGCCGCCCGCCGGCTCTGGCGGCACGGCTTCAACCGCGCCCTCGCCACCGCGATCGTCTTCGTCACCGCGCTGGTGATGGCGGCGGCGCTCATCGCGCTGCTCGTGCCGCCCACGGCGGAGAGCGTGACGGAGATGCAGGCCAGCGTCGGCAAGGTGCTCAACGACCTGCACACCTTCCTCGCCGGGTTCGGCATCAACGACCGGCAGCTCCTCAAGCAGGCCACCGACTGGCTGTCCGGCCAGGGCCGGACGATCACCACCGGCGCGCTGGCCGGGGTCAAGACCGCCGGCGAGATCGTGGTCGGCGCGGTGCTGGCGGTGATCCTGTCGGTGTACTTCCTGCACAGCGGCGACCACCTGTTCCGCTGGCTGGTGAGTCTCGCCCCCCTCACGGCCAGGGGGCGGCTGATGTGGGCCGGCGAGCTGATCTTCTCGGTGATCAGCCGCTACATCCGCGGCATCGCGATCGTGGGCGCGGTGGACGGGCTCTTCATCGGCCTCGCGCTGTGGATCCTCGGCGTGCCGATGGCGCTGCCGCTCGCGGTGCTGACGTTCATCGGAGCGTTCCTGCCGGTGGTGGGGGCGTTCCTGGCCGGGCTGCTCGCGGCCGTGGTGGCGCTGGTCGCCAAGGGCTGGCTGGTGGCGCTCATCGTGGTCGCGGTGACCATCGCGGTGCAGCAGCTCGAAGGGCACGTGCTCGCGCCGCAGATCTACGGCAAGGCGCTCGAACTGCCCGGCGCGGTCATCCTGGTGGCGATCGCGGTGGGCAGCGTGGTCGCCGGGATCGTCGGGGCGTTCCTCGCCGCGCCGGTCACCTCGGTGCTCGTGGCGCTGGTGCACCGCCAGGACGAGCACCCGGCCGAGCCGCCTGCTCCGCCGGAACGGCCCCCGCCGTCTCCTCCCGGCCCTTCTCCGCGAACTCCCCCGCAAGCTCCTCCGCAGGGCGCCTAGAGCGGGAGCTCCAGCTCCAGCTCGTGCCTGATGGGGATGCCGTCGGCCTCGCGCGGGATGGACGGCTTCAGCCTCCTCGCCCGCTCCACGCCGTCGCGGTGCAGGGCCACGAGGTCGAAGCCGTAACGCTGGTAGAAGCGCAGAGCTCTGGTGTTGTCGTTGGTGGTGATCAGCCACAGCCTGGCCGCGCCCCGCTCGACGGCCGCCGCCCGGACCGCGTCGAGCAGCGCCCGGCCCACCCCCTTGCCGGGCAGCACGGCGTCGAGCGTGATGATCTCCACCGCGCCGTCCCGCTCCCTGTAGGTGACGACGCCGGCCGGCTCGCCGTCGAGCTCGGCCACGAAAGCGGGCTGGGCGGCGGCGTCCACCAGCTCGCCCCGGCCCATGGCGACGAGCGTGGTGCCGCCCCAGCTCTCCCGCAGCACCGCCGACACGGTCTCCAGGTCGGCCGGCCCGGCAGGGCGTACGGACAGGCTCATGCGCGCCGCTGCTCCAGCACGTCGGCGATGCCGGCGAGGAAGGAGTCGACGTCGGCCATGAGGTAGCCCGAACGCACCAGCACGGCCGAGAACCGCGCCTCCCGCACCTCCTTCGCCGTCACCGGGAAGTCGGTCGTGCCGCGCAGGGTGGCCACGATGCGGTCGAGGAAGGCGTCCACCTCGTCCTCGTTGTAGCCGGTGCCCATGCGGCCCGAGCGGAAGGCGACCCGCTCGACCCGGGCCGCCTGGGTCTCGAACCACTCCTCGCGCAGCAGCTCGCCGGTCGGCTCGGCGAGTGCCAGCCGGACCGGCCACTTGGCCTGCGTCTCCAGCGCCACCACGAACGCCTCCAGGGCGAAGTCGACCGCCGTCTCCTGGTAGCCGCCGCGTTTGGCGCGGAAGGTGGCCGAGCGCACCTCGTCGGCGGTGATCGGCTCGTACGTGCGGGGACCCCGGCCCAGGGTGGCCTCGATGCGGCCGATCAGGGCGTCGACTTCGGCCGGGTCATAGCCTGAACGCATACCCATGACGCGCGGAAAGCGGTTCAAGCTCACACTCCTCTTGAGTCGTGCTGGGGGTGCCTCCATTGTGATGCTCTTTATCCCGGCCAGGCACCCCGACATATACCGTTACAGCCACCATGCGACTGTCCAAGGTCTCTTTCCGCTACCGACGGCGTGACCCCTTCGTCATCCAGGGGGCCGACGCCGAGCTCGCACCCGGCGACATCGTCGAGCTGACCGGCGTGAACGGCGCGGGCAAGTCCACTCTGCTGCGGCTGCTGGCCGGTCTGACCCGGCCCACGAAGGGGACGATCGGCGGGCGGCCGGCGGTGGTCGGGTTCGCCCCGGACCGGTTTCCCACGGGGCAGCCGTTCACGGTGGCGGCCTACCTGCGGCACGTCTCCCGGATGCGCGGCGGGGCCCGATGGGAGCCGTGGGCCGAACGGCTGCACATGGAGCACCTGCTGGCCACCCCGCTCGGCGAGCTGTCGAAGGGCGGCGGGCACAAGGTGGGGCTGGCGCAGGCGCTGATGGCCGACCCCGGGCTGCTGATCATGGACGAGCCGTTCGCCGGCCTCGACGCCGCCACCCGCGCGGTGCTGCCGGACCTCGCGACGGAGGTGGCCGGCCGGGGCGGCATCGTCGTCGTCAGCGACCACCAGGGCGGCCTGCGCGCGTTACCGGCGCTCCGGCACTGGACGGTCGCCGACGGCGGGCTCGACGAGCCCTCCTCACCCGCTCCCCCGCCGGTGCCGGTCCCGGACGAGCTGGTCACCGTGACCGTACAGGTGCCCGCCGGCGAGCTGCCCCGCTTCCTCGCCCGGATGCGCGGCGAGGGCTACCCGGCCCGCGAGATCGAGGAGTCCGCCCGATGACCGCGCTCACCGTGTTCCGGCTGGCCGCCTACGTCCGCTCGCACCGCGTCTTCCAGAGCCTGCTGCTGGCCCTCGCCCTGCTGGCGGTCCTGCACAGCAGCCGGGCGCCGCGCGGCGAGGAGGCGGGCGTGCTGGCCGACGCCGCCGTACTGATCGTCCCCGTGCTGGCCTGGTCCGCGAGGAGCCTGCTGGACACCGAGCCCGACCGGCAGCGCGAGCTGTCGGCGGTGACCGTGGGCGGGCGGGGCAGGGAGCTGGTGGCGGGCCTGGTGGCGGCGCTGGTGACCTGCGGGGCGCTCGCCGCCGTGGGACTGGCCGCGGCGCTGCTGCTCGGCACGAGCGCGCGGCCCTCGCCCGGCGTGCTCGCCACCGGCGTGGCGATGCACGGCCTCGCGGCGCTGACCGGGACCGCGCTGGGCGCGCTCACCAGCCGGGCCGTCGTCCGCTCGCCCGCCCTGTCGATCATGGGGCTGGTCCTCGGGTTCCTGCTGATGCTGCTGATCAGCGCCTCGCCGGCGTACTGGCTGACGGTGCCGCTGGTGGTGTGGATGCGCGCGGCCAACGACGGCGACCTGGTCGCCCGCTTTCCGGAGCTGGCCGCCGTCTCGCTCGCGTGGTGCGTGCTCGCCCTGACGCTGTATGCCTGGCGCCGCCTGAGGCACTGACAGCCCCGGGCGGTCGCCGGGCTATTCGGCCGCGGCGAGCTGGCCGCAGGCGCCGTCGATCTCCCGCCCGCGCGTGTCGCGCACGGTCACCGGCACGCCGTGGAACTGCAGCCGCCGCACGAACGCCCGCTCGTCCTCCGGCCGCGACGCGGTCCACTTGGAGCCCGGCGTCGGGTTGAGCGGGATCAGGTTGACGTGCACCAGTTTGTTCTTGACCAGCTTGCCGAGCAGGTCGGCCCGCCACTCCTGGTCGTTGATGTCCTTGATCAGCGCGTACTCGATGGAGACCCGCCGCTTCGTCCGCGCCGCGTACGCCCACGCGGCGTCCAGCACCTCGGCCACCTTCCACCGGGTGTTGATCGGCACCAGCGTGTCACGCAGCTCGTCGTCGGGCGCGTGCAGCGACAGCGCCAGCGTGACCGGCAGCCCCTCGTCGGCGAGCTTGCCGATGGCCGGCACCAGGCCGACGGTGGAGACCGTCACGCCGCGCGCCGAGATGCCGAGCCCGTGCGGAGCCGGCTCGACCAGCCGCCGGACCGCGCCGATCACCTGCTTGTAGTTGGCCAGCGGCTCGCCCATGCCCATGAACACGACGTTGCTGACCCGCCCGGGACCGCCCGGCACCTCGCCGGCCGCCAGCGCCCGCGCGCCCGCCACGACCTGCTCGACGATCTCGGCGGTGGACATGTTGCGGGTCAGGCCCGCCTGTCCGGTGGCGCAGAACGGGCAGTTCATGCCGCAGCCGGCCTGCGACGACACGCACATCGTGACCCGGTCGGGGTAGCGCATGAGCACCGACTCGACCAGCGCCCCGTCGAAGAGCCGCCACAGCGTCTTGCGGGTGGTGCCGCCGTCGGTGGCCAGCTCGCGCACCGGGGTGAGCAGGGTCGGCAGCAGCGCGGACAGCTTCTCGCGGGCGGCGGCGGGCAGGTCGGTCATCGCGGAGACGTCCGTCGTGAGCCGTTCGAAGTAGTGGCGCGAGAGCTGGTCGGCGCGGAACGCCTTCTCGCCCAGCTCGGTCACCGCGGCCCGCCGCTCGGGCATCGGCAGGTCGGCCAGGTGCCGGGCGGGCTTGGCCCGTCGCGGCGCGACAAAGGTGAGCTGACCTGGGGGCTGGGACACGTTGCTGCCTTTGCTTCGGGTATGGGGACCAGGGTAATCAACGTTGGGGACGGAGGTGGCATTCCTGGTCAGCGTACGGCTCGCGTCATGGTCTCCGCCGGATCTACAGTGCACACGTATGGCGATTTTTCGGTCGGCGTCCGGGGAGAGTGGCGCCGAGGTGGTTCTCGCCGTCGGCAACCCGTACGGAAGCCGCACGCTCGTCGTCGAACGGGACGAGGACGCCTCGGTAGCTTACCTGTGCTCGCCCGACGGCACCGTCCACGGCGCCGTCTGGCTGGCCAACCACCGGCCCGCCCCGGCGGTCGTGGACCTCGCGAGGATCAACTCGGGCCTGCCGCCGCTCATGCCCCGGCCCAACACGCTGCGCCCGGAGGGCCGCCGCCCGCTGGGGCAGCTCAGCGCGCTGTGGTTCGAGGAGGGCGACGGCGTCGCGCTGTACGAGGACGACGACCTGCTCGCGGTCATCCCCGGCTGGGCCGACATGAGCCGCGGCATGCCCGGATATGCCCGGGACGCGGTGGGCGAGTCGCCGTTCGCCTGGACGCTGTCGGAGGCGCTGGAAGGGCTCGAACCCCGGATCGCCAACGCCCGCTCGTACTGGCGCTGGCGGCACAGCGAGGGGTCGTGGCCGTCGTTCCAGCAGTTCGTGATGGGGCACCTGGACCGGGTGCTCGGCCCGGCCGGACGCTACTGGGACGCGAGCGGCGAGCGGCTGCCCACGGTCGGCATCACCGAGCGGCCGCCGCACGGCAAGCGCGACTACAGCGTGCTGTCCACGGTCGGGATGAGCTGCCAGCGCATGCCCACGGTCGAGCAGTGGATCGACAAGCCCGGCGCGTACGCCAGGATCGAGCTGGCCGTGGCCACCCGCGAGGACCCGAGGGACGCGGCGCTGCTCCTGGTGTGGCTGGCGCAGTATCCGTGGCACTCGGTCACCTGGCTGGGGCACGCGCACACCGCCAGGTGGTATCACGAACCGGAGACGTTCCCGCTGGGGCCGAGGTACTCGGGGGTGCTGATGCTGGCCGACGCCCCCCACATGCCCGACATGTCAGGATTCGCGTTTGGGGGTGAGGCGGTCCGGTGGCTCTGGCTGACGCCGGTCACCGCCGAGACCCTGGACACCCACGACTGACGGCTTCGGAGCTCAGAAGAACAGCGTCAGCAGCAGCCAGACCGGCACCAGCGTCGTGACCAGGGAGTCCAGCCGGTCCATCAGCCCGCCGTGCCCCGGCAGGATCGTGCCGAGGTCCTTGATGCCGAGATCCCGCTTGATCATCGACTCGATCAGGTCGCCCATCGTCGCCAGCAGCGCGCCCAGGGCCCCGATCAGCGCGCCCTGCCAGAGCGCCCCGCCGAGCAGCCACGTCACCAGCCACGCACCGACCGCCGTACACGCCACGACCGACCCGGCGAAGCCCTCCCAGGTCTTCTTCGGGCTGATGACCGTCATCCGGTGCCGGCCGAACAGCACGCCCGCGGCGTAGCCGCCGATGTCGCTGGCCACGGTCACCGCGATGAAGATCAGCACCCGGTGGGCGCCGTCCTCCTCCCGCAGCAGCAGCGGCACGAACGCGGCCAGCATCGCCGGATAGAAGAGCGTGAACACCGACGCCGTCGCGTCGCGTACGTAGCCGTCGGTGCCGTCACTGAACATCCGCCAGGTGAGCAGCACGAACGCGAACACCGCGAAGCCCGCCAGCAACCACACCGGCCCGCCCCAGTAGGCGCCCGCCTGCATCGCCACGAGCCCCGCCAGCACCGGCACGGCCGGGACCTTGATCTCGCGCAGCGCGAAGGCCTTGACCAGCTCCAGCACGCCGACGCCGACCGCGCCGACCACGACCAGCAGGAACAGCTCCTTGATCGTGTAGATCGTCCCGAGGACGAGCGCCCCCAGGATCACGCCGACGGCGATCGCGGCGGGCAGGTTCCTCCCGGTACGGCTGCCGCCGCTCGGGCTGGTGCCGGCCGTACGTTCTTCCACTGCAACTCTCCATAGGGCCACGGCCCTCGCCGGGGGGCGAGGGCCGTAGGGCAAGACCCGCTGACCCGGCGGACCACCCGGGGGCGGCCGCCGTACGGGTCGCCGGGGGGCGATCCGTGCCGGGCGCGCCGCTCAGACTTCGAGCAGCTCGGCTTCCTTGTGCTTGAGCAGCTCGTCGATCTTGGCGACGTGCTTCTGGGTCAGGTCGTCCAGCTCCTTCTCGGCGCGCCGGACCTCGTCCTCGCCCGCCTCGCCGTCCTTGACCAGCTTGTCCAGGACGTCCTTGGCGGAGCGGCGGATGTTGCGGATGGAGACCTTCGCCTGCTCGCCCTTGTTCCTGGCGACCTTGATGTACTCCTTGCGGCGCTCCTCCGACAGCTCGGGGAACGTCACGCGGATGACCTGGCCGTCGTCGGTGGGGTTGACACCGAGGTCGGAGTCACGGATGGCCTTCTCGATCGCGCCCATCGAGCTCTTGTCGTAGGGCTGGATGAGCACCATGCGCGCCTCGGGCACGTGGAACGACGCCAGCTGCTGGATCGGCGTCGGCGTGCCGTAGTACTCGGCGCTGATCTTGTTGAACATCGCGGGCGTGACCCGGCCCGTCCGGATGGTCGCGAAGTCCTCCTTCGCGACCGAGACGGCCTTGTCCATTTTTTCCTCGGCTTCGAGGAGGGTTTCGTCGATCACAGCGGCTCCCTGTCGTCTTCTTGCTGGCGGTGTCGGGCTCGCTCCGTCATTTCCCCGCGGGACTCACCAGCGTGCCGATTTTCTCACCGCGTACCGCGCGCAGGATGTTGCCCTCGCCCATCAGGTCGAAGACCACGATCGGCAGGTCGTTGTCCTTGCACAGGCTGATCGCGGTGGCGTCCATGACCGCGAGGTCACGCAGCAGCACCTCGCCGTAGTCGAGGTGGTCGAACCGGACCGCGTCCGGGTTCTTGCGCGGGTCGGAGTCGTAGATGCCGTCCACCTGCGTACCCTTCAGCAGCGCCTCGGCGCCGATCTCCAGGGCGCGCTGTGACGCGGCGGTGTCGGTGGAGAAGTAGGGCGAGCCGAGCCCGGCGCCGAAGATCACGACGCGGCCCTTCTCCAGGTGCCGGATCGCGCGGCGCGGCAGGAACGGCTCGGCGACCTGCTGCATCGTGATGGCGGTCTGCACGCGGGTCTCTACGCCCCTGCGCTCCAGGAAGTCCTGCAGGGCCAGGCAGTTGATGACCGTGCCCAGCATGCCCATGTAGTCGGCGCGGGCGCGGTCGATGCCTCCCTGCGACAGGGTGGCGCCGCGGAACATGTTGCCGCCGCCGACCACGACGGCGACCTGCACGCCCTCCTTGACCGCCTCGGCGATCGAGTCGGCGAGATGGTCGACGACCGTCGGGTCGATGCCCAGCGGCTCGCTGCCGGCGAACGCCTCGCCCGACAGCTTCAGCATCACCCGCTTCCACCTCAGATGGTTGGTGGGCGGATGTGGAGATGAGTCGGCCGCCGTCCGTGTGGATTCGTGGGCTGACTCCCGGTGGTCCTGCACGGCGGCGGCCTCCTTCATTCGGTGGATCGATCCTGGCTTCGTGGCGTGCCTGATGGTGGCTTGCCTAAGCCTAAGCCTGACCGACCTTGAAACGGACAAAGGCGAGGACTTCGACGCCGTTCTCCTCGGCGTACTTGCCGACGCTCTTCTTGTTGTCCTTCACGAACGCCTGCTGGAGCAGCGTGAAGTCGCGGTACCAGCCGTTGAGGCGGCCGTCGACGATCTTGCCGATGGCGGCCTCGGGCTTGCCCTCCTCGCGGGTCATCTCCTCGAAGAGCTTGCGCTCCTTCTCGACGACCTCGGACGGCACGGTGTCGGCCTTGAGGTACTGCGGGGCCATCGCCGCGGCGTGCTGCGCGATGTCCTTGGCGACCTCGGCGTTCGGCTTGTCGAGCTGCACCAGCACGCCGACGGCCGGCGGCAGCGCCGGGTCGGTCTTGTGCATGTAGGCGCCGATGTAGCCGCCCTCGAGAACCTGGAAACGGCGAATCTCGATCTTCTCGCCCAGCGCGGCGTTGGCCTCGTCCAGGTGCTGCTTGACGGGCTTGCCGCCGAAGGAGGACTCCAGCAGCGTGGCCACGTCGGCCGGCTTGGTCTCGAGGATGTGCGCCACGACCTGGGACGCCAGGTCCTGGAAACGCTCGCCCTTGGCCACGAAGTCGGTCTCGCAGTTGAGCTCCAGCAGCGCGGCGACCGAGTCGCCGTCCTGCTTGAGCGCGACCAGGCCGTTGGAGGCGGTGCGGGCCTCACGCTTGCCCACGTCCTTGGCGCCCTTGAGGCGCAGCAGCTCGACGGCGCGGTCGAAGTCGCCCTCGGCCTCCTCAAGCGCCTTCTTGCAGTCCATCATGCCGGCAGCGGTGATCTCGCGAAGCCGCTTGACGTCGGCCATGTTCACGGAAGCCATTGCTCTTTTTCCTCGTGGGATTTCGTCGTCGTCATCGTGGTCGTCATCGTGGTCGGATGGGCCGAGATCGGTCCGTCCGCCCTTTGTCGTCGGTACGGCGGGCGCGTGCCGTACGGGCCGTACAGGAGCCTTCGCGCTGCTCTTGCGTCCCGGTCCGGCCTCCGGGCGCGGACGCCGGGCCTGGTGGGCGCCGGCCGTTCGGCGTCGGGGCTGAGCTGGTCGCGGCTGCTTCGCTGCCATACTGCCCAGCCTCGCCTCGCCGTACCGCCCTGGCCCCATGCCCACCCCCGACCGCTAGTCCCCAGCCGGGAAGCCCCGGCTGCGAAGCTCCGGTCAGCAGCCCCAGCCGACCTCCCGGCCGCCTGCGCAGGACCAGCAGCTCCTGGTTCGCCGTACAGCGGACCGCCGGTCGGTAGTGCACCGTGATTCAGATGTCAGCTGACCCGAGCCCGGGGATCACCCCTGGCCCAAGCCATCGTGCCCGCGCCCCGACATGAGCCCATAAGCCCGAGCCCTCGCCCGAACCTCAAGCCTCAGCCCGAACCCCGAACACCGGCCCTGAGCCCGAGCACCGAGCCTCAGCCCGAACCCCGGACCGGGGCCTTCACCCGAGCGAGAGGCGACGGCCGCACCGCCCCCGAAGCGGCGGCGGCGAAGACCGTCACCATCCACACCCGTGCCCAGCCTCGCGCCTGTGCCGTGCGTTACGTGCGGGTCAGGCCTGCTGCTCGGCGTCGCCCTCGGCAGCCGGAGCAGCCGGAGCGCTCTCCTCGGCAGCCGGAGCGCTCTCCTCGGCGGCAGGAGCCTCAGCGGCGGGCGCCTCGGCAGCCGGAGCCTCGGCAGCCGGGGCCTCAGCGGCAGGAGCCTCGGCGGCGCCGGTGCCCTGCTCGATGAGCTCACGCTCCCACTCGGCCAGCGGCTCGGCGGCAGCGGGCTTCTCGTCGCCGCGAGCGGCGCCGGAGCGGGCCATGAGACCGGCGGCGACACCGTCGGCGACGACCCTGGTCAGCAGGCCGACGGCGCGGATGGCGTCGTCGTTGCCCGGGATCGGGTAGTCGACCTCGTCGGGGTCGCAGTTGGTGTCGAGGATCGCGACGACAGGGATGCCAAGCTTCTTGGCCTCGCTGATCGCGATGTGCTCCTTCTTGGTGTCGACGACCCACACCGCGCTGGGCACGCGGCCCATGTCACGGATGCCGCCGAGCGTGCGCTCGAGCTTGTCCTTCTCGCGACGGCGCATGAGGAGCTCCTTCTTGGTGAGCCCCGACGCGGCGACGTTGTCGAAGTCGAGCTCCTCGAGCTCCTTCAGACGCTGCAGCCGCTTGTGCACGGTGGAGAAGTTGGTGAGCATGCCGCCCAGCCAGCGCTGGTTGACATACGGCATGCCGACGCGGGCGGCCTGCTCGGAAATGGCCTCCTGAGCCTGCTTCTTCGTGCCGATGAACAGGATCGTGCCGCCGTGGGCGACCGTCTCCTTGACGAAGTCGTAGGCGCGGTCGATGTAGGAGAGCGACTTCTGCAGGTCGATGATGTAGATGCCGTTGCGCTCGGTGAAGATGAAGCGCTTCATCTTCGGGTTCCAGCGCCGGGTCTGGTGACCGAAGTGAACGCCGCTTTCGAGCAGCTGTCGCATGGTGACGACGGGGGCCATCTGCTGGTCCTCCAGGTCTGGGCGCCCTGCGGATGGGCGCGGTTCTCGGTTGTGCCGCGGCAGCGCGTTGTCTGCCGCCCTGATGCCCCGAACCCGCTCCAGCCGGGCACTGGGCCCGGACCGATGGGGCGGTCCGCAATGGGGCATGCGAAGTCGGCCTGTGGCTACAGGCCACCGAAAAGTCTACCTTGCACACCGCCCCTGCCTGACCGCCGGAGGTCAAACGCCCACCACCACTCCGAGGGAAGCCCTCTCCCCTCGCTCCCGGGAGAGCCCTCTCCCCGCACTCCCCGGAGAGCCCCCTCCCCGCACTCCCCGGGAAAGCCTCCCGACTCACCGCGGACCCCCTGCACCTCCCCTGGCTTCCCTCGACATCCCAGGAACCTTCCTGGGGCCCACGCGGAGACGCCTCACCCCTGCGAGCCCTCTCCGCTCCCCCCCTTCGCCCCCTTCGCCTCCCTCTCCGCCTGTTCCGCCTCAGCGCCGCGTTGCGCGAGCCCGTGGTCCTCAGTCGGCAGCCCGGGAACCGGCCTCGTGATCACGGGGAACAGGTTGACCTGCACCTCGGCGGCCCTGGCCCCGTCCGGCACCCCGGTTTTCTCCCGCCTCCGTACGGCATACGGCTCGATCAGCTCCCGGATCGCCTTATAGAGCCCCGTCAGCTCCTCGGCGGTGACCTTCACCCGCGTCCGGTCAAACACCGTCGCGTCCCGCCATTCCTCCGGCTCCGTCTCGACGCTGGCCAGGGCCCGGTCGGCTTCCTGGTTCGCCTCCCGCCGGAACGCCGCCATCAGCGCCACCTTGGCGTCCCGCACCTCCGGTTGGTCCTCGGGCAGCAATCCCACGCTCAGCGGCTTGCCGACGGTCCGCCACAGCCGCTCCCGCCCGTCGCCCCTGGGCGGCGCGTCCTCCACGAACCCGTACTTGGCCAGCATCCGCAGGTGATAGCTCGCGGCGCTGGGCGTGATGCCGGCGATCTCCGCCACCTCGGTGGCGGTCGCGCTCTCCTCCACCCCGAGCCGGTTGAGGATCTGCAACCGCGCGGGATGGGCCAGCGCCCTCATCGCTTTGGGGTCGCTGAGCCCGTCGAAGTCCGCAGTCATGCGCCCAAGGTACCCGGCCCACGTTCAAACTCTGAAACGTTGCTTTCAGAACTCTGAAGGGATACCTTCATAAATATGAAGCAAACCCTTCAGACTGCGTCTGCCTCGCCCCTGCCGGCACCTCCGCCCCTGCGCAGGCAGCGCGACTACCGCCTCCTCTGGACCTCGCGCACGATCTCGATCACGGGGTCCGAGGTCTCCAAGCTGGCCATCCCCCTGACGGCCGTCACGCTGCTCACCGCCAGCCCGACGGAGATGGGTCTGCTGACCGCCGCCGCCCCGCTCCCGGCGCTCCTGTTCGGCCTGCAGGCCGGCGCGATCGTCGACCGCCTCGTCCGCCACCGCCCGCTGATGATCGCCTGCGAGCTCGCGGCCTGCGCCGCCGCCGCGTCGGTCCCGCTGGCCTGGCTCCTCGGTCTGCTGAGCGTCCCGTGGCTCCTCGTGGTGGCCCTGGTCATCGGCACGGCGGCGGTGCTGTTCAAGTCCGCGAACTTCTCGTACGTCGCCGGAACCGTCCCGCCCACTCAGCGCGTCGAGGCGATGGCCGGTCTCCAGGCATGCCACTCAGTGGCCTCGGTCGGCGGCCCGAGCCTCGCCGGTCTCCTCGTCCAGTTCTTCACGGCGCCGCTGGCCGTCCTCGCGGAGGCGATGTCGTTCCTGGCCTCCGCCCTGCTCCTCCGCTCCATCCGTACGGAAGAACGGAACGAGCCCGCCCCCTCCCGCGGCATGTGGCGCGACGTCACCGAGGGCCTTCGCTCCGTCCTCACCCACCCCACCCTGCGCGCCCTCCTCGGCGCCGGTGTGACGATCAACTTCTTCGCGATGGCGTACGTGGCCGTCTACATCCTGTACATGGTCAACACCCTGGGCATCCCCAAGGGCCTGATCGGCATCCTCATCGCGATGGGCGGCGTGGGCGGCCTGGTGGGCGCCTGGCTCACCACCCGCCTGACAAAACGCTACGGCGAGAACCGCATCCTGCTCGTCACCGTGATCTTCTTCCCCTTCGAGGTCCTGACGGCCGGCCTCCTGAACGGCCCCCTCTGGTGGAACGTCACCGCGATGACCATCGTCGGTCTCATGACGGGCGGCATCGTGGTCGCCTTCTCCACGTGCCTGGGCGTCATCACCCTCCGCGAGACCCCTCAAGAGCTGCGCGGCCGCGTGAACGCCACCATGACCTTCGCCGTTCAGGGCGTCCTGGCGCTGGGCGGCCTGGCGGGCGGTGTCGTCGCCGACCACATCGGCCTGCGCCCGGTGATCCTGCTGTGCGCCGCCGGCATGGCCCTGACGACGTTCTGGATCTGGCTCTCCCCCCTACGCCCCCGCACCCCCGGACGCCCTCACCCCACGCCCGCCCTCAGCCCAAGCCCGGACCCCCACGCCCTCACCCGCCACCTCATCTCCACAAAACGCCACCTCTGGCCCTGACCACCCGCCCCGTACTCCTCGGCCGCGAGAACGAAGATCCGCCGACCGCCACCACAGAGATCCAAGCACCTCCCTCCGACAGTCCGGCGGACGCGAACCCACACACCGCTCCCCTGTGTGCGGCGCTGTCCACGCCGAAGGCCCCGACACCTGCAGCAGACACGGCCCCCATCCACCGATGCAGCAGACCACGAGTCCCACGTCGGCCTATGCAGCCGACGCGAGCCGCACGCGCACCAGCGCAGCAAACGCCAACCTCACGTCCACCAGCGCAGCAAACGCGAGTCTCACATCCACCAGCGCACCAGACGCGAGCCGCCCGTCCGCCAGCTCACCAGACCACCCGAGCCCCGCATCCACAACCACGGCGGGCCGTGAGCACCTTCATCCACAGAACGCCGTTCGCCGCCACGCCCCCGCCGCCCCCTGGCGGAAACTCCCGCCATGCGCTCTCACTCCAAAGGCGACCAGGCTTCCCCCATCCGCCTTCCCCCCACCCCGCACGAAGCCCGCTCTCCGCGCTTCCATAACATCTCCGCTCTCCTCCCCCTGCTTCTGACGACCACGCTCGTAGCCCCGGTCCTGGCAACCACGCTCATCACCCTGACCGCTCCCCCTGCCAGAGCCTCACCGTCGGCCAAGGCTCCACCTCCGGCCTGGCGCTGGCCCCTGGACGGCCACCCTCGCGTCCTGCGCCACTTCACCCCGCCTCCGGAACGCTGGCTGGCCGGTCATCGCGGCATCGACCTGGCGGCGCCGCCCTCCACACCTGTCCTGGCCGCGGGCGCCGGCACGGTCCGCTTCGCCGGTCCGGTGGGAGGAAAGGGCGTGGTGACGATCGACCATGAGGGCGGCCTGCGGACCACGTACCTTCCGGTCATCCCCGCCGTGAAACGAGGCCAGCCCGTCACCCCCGGCACCGAATTGGGCCTCCTCCAAACCTCCAGCCCGCACTGCCCTGAGTCCTGCCTCCACTGGGGCCTCCTACGCGATTCCCGCTACCTGAACCCTCTTCTCCTCCTCGGCCAGGCCCCCGTTCGCCTCCTCCCTTTCTGGCCCGCACCGTCCCAGGCCATCACCCCCTCGAAAAGGCTCAGCACCACCCCGCCACAACCCCTCGCCCGAGTTCGAACGCACGGCAAATCCAAACACCCTCACCCGCCACCACTCGAGGGCATGCGCCCGCACAACTACCTCCTGAGCAACTCGACTTCACCCACCACCGCTCCGACCGCGATCTCACTGCCCGTCGCCATACTCACCGCGCTTCTCCTGATCATCGGACTGCACCACCGTCGCACCTCAAACAGCCGACCACCCCGCCCTACCAGTGGCCGGCATCGCAAAAACAGTGAGGCAACCGCCGTAATAAGAGGCAGCAGCAAGCATCGCAAGGGCCCAACCACCTAGCCCTCGTCGTAAGGCCGCAAGCGACTCACACCCACTCGCCATACGCCACTGAATTCTCAAAGCAGCGAGTCCGAACCACACCAACACAACGATGGCGTCAGTCACGCCCTGGGATGAGCTTGCTTGTACGCCGCCCGCAACCGCTCGATCGAGACATGGGTATAAATCTGTGTGCTGTTCAACGACGCATGCCCAAGGAGCTCCTGCACACTTCGCAGATCCGCCCCGCCCTCCAGCAGATGAGTAGCCGCGCTGTGCCGCAGCCCGTGCGGTCCCATGTCGGGAGCACCTTCAACCTGCGCCAACGCCGCGTGCACCACCCGCCGAACCGTCCCCGCGTCGATGCGCCCTCCCCGTACCCCGAGAAAGAGCGCCGGCCCCGAACCCGCCCGCACCCAGAGTGCCCGCCCGTGAATGCACCACTGGTCCAGCGCTCGCAGCGCAGGCAACCCGAACGGCACTGAACGCTCCTTGCGCCCCTTTCCCATGACGCGAACAACGTGCCGATCCCGATCCACGTCATCCACATCGAGCCCGCACAGCTCACTCACCCGGACACCAGTGGCGTACAACAGCTCAAGAATCGCCCGATCGCGGAGTTCCTTGGGCTCCACGCCGGGGGCCGAATTCATGACTTCCTGCGCCTGTTCCTGATCGAGCACCGCCGGCAAGTCCCGCGGCGCCTTGGCGCTCCCCAACAACAATCCGGGATCCGCGTCCAACCACCCCTGCCGGTGACAGTAGGCGGTGAAAGTCCGAGCACAGGCCGCCCGCCGCGCCAAAGTCGCGCGCGCTTTCCCAGCATCATGCTGTTCGGCCAGCCACTCCCGCAGCACCGCGATATCAAGGTCCTCAATGGAACCAGTCAGGTGATCGAGCAAGCTGCTGACATCAGTCAGATAGGCCCGCACCGTATGCGGCGAAAGATCCCGCTCGAACCGCAGGTAGCGCCCGAACGCCCCAAGAACCTCGTCCCTCCCCAAACCCACCCCTCCCGGCCGCAGTAACCACAATCGATCGTGCCACCCGAAGCCGCCCCCAAACCCACCTGCCACACGCCCACAACGTCAGCTCCCCTCACCACCACCCGCTTCGCACGTACATCCCGGCCAGTGACGGCGACCGAAGCCAGCAACCCACCAACGCACACCCGCGCACCCACTCGCCACCGCCACCGCACATACCTCTGCGGTGGACGCCGGAGGACAGCCTGCCGCGCGGACTTGTTCTGTCCGCGCGGACTGGGCCCTTCGTAGCTGGCAGCTCGTCGATGGTGACGGCGTGGCCTATGTCGCTGTCCCTCGCCTCAGGCTGCTCCTGCTCCGCTCCCGATCACGGTTTCGTGCTTGTCGGCTACGCAGCGCGTGGCCAGGCCAGGCTGGCGGCCGGACTCTTGCCGGTCACCTTCCGTTCAGAGTGTTCCTTGGTGGAGCTGTGTGTTGTTCGGGTTCGTTTGTCTTGCAGGGCGTGCGGAACTCTGAGGAACCTCGTCGGGAGCGGGGAGGTTGTGTTCGCGGCGTACGAGGTCGTCCTCGTCCGGGAAGGGCGGGTCCTGGGATGGATCGGCGTCGATGTCGATGTGCGGGGGTTCGAGGGCCGCGGAGTCAGGTGCCTTGCGGTAGGAGGTCGCTTGTTTGCGGAGGCGCCAACCACCTGCGGAGCGTTCGATGTAGCCGGCGGCGGCAAGGCCGCCCAGGGCGCTGAGGGCGACGCTCAAGTCCACCCCGGCCGCGACCGCTATCGAAGCCGGACCAGCGCCTTTTCGAGTCGGTACGGCGTCCAGCACCCTCTTTGTCACGTCGTTGAGCCTGTCTCGCGCGACCGCCGGGGTGCGGGGATGTGAGACCAGGTCGTCGCCCATCACGCCGACGAGGTCGATGACCTCTTCAGGGGAGGTGACGCACACCGCCTTGCGTTCGCGGAGGAGGCGGTGGCATCCGTCCGACAGGCGGGAGGTGATGGGGCCGGGTACGGCGGCCAGGTGCCGGTTGAGCGTCAGGGCGTGGGTGGCGGTGTTGAGGGCGCCGCTGCGCAGGGCGGCTTCCACCACCACGGTGCCTCGCGACAGAGCTGCGATCAGGCGGTTTCTGATGAGGAAGCGAGCTCGGGTGGGGTGCGTTCCTGGTGGGCATTCGCTCACGATCACCCCCTGGTCTCTGATTTTGGCGAACAGGATGTCGTGACTGCTGGGGTAGCAGATGTCGACACCGCAAGCCAGCACGACGACGGTCGGGGCTCCGGCGGTCAGCGCTCCCCTGTGCGCGGCGCTGTCCACGCCGAAGGCGCCGCCCGACACGACCGTCCAGCCGGACTCGCCGAGGCCAACGCCGAACTCCGCCGCTGTGTGCATGCCGTACGCGGTCGCGGAGCGAGCGCCTACCAGCGCCACGGACTTGAGGCAGGAGAAGCGGAGGTCGACCGCGCCGCGCAGCCAGAGACCGAGGGGACGGCTCGGGCCGAGTTGGTCGAGCTGGGTGGGCCATTCGGCGTCGCCTGGGACGATGAGGCGGGCGCCGGCCCTTTCGCCGTTCTCGATGTCAGCAGCCGGGTTGGAGGCAGCCAAGCGGGCGTGCCAGGCGTTCAGACGGGCTGTCAGCTCGCCACGGGGGCGGTCTCGTCCCGTCGTCTCCTGTTCGATGAACTCGGGCGGGAGGGAGCGGGCGCGGATTGCGTCCGCCGCCGTGGCCGCTCCGTAGCCCGCCACCAGACGGCCCATGATTGGGTCGCCTACGTCCGCGGCGCGCATCAGCGCGGCGCGAGCTGCGTGCTCGGATCGAGCGGATGTGGCGCATGGCGCGGATCTAGCCGACGGCGCGGATCTGGCAGATGGCGCTGATATGGCGGACAGCGCTGATGTGGCGGATGACGAGCCGGATGTGGCAATCGTGAGAGATGTGGCCGATGTGCTCGACGGAACGGGCGTTGGTGGAGCAGGGGTCGGCCCTGGTGGTGGCTGGTCTCCTGGCGTGAGGGGTCGTGTCGGGTCACATGCCTGCCGTGGCGCTGGTGCAGGTGCGCGCTGGTGGGTGCTCTGTGGGAGGCGCTTCGTGGTGACGTCACCGGGAGGCGGTTGTTGGGAGGGCCTTGCCGGCTCTGATGTGGATGCGGCCGGTGGAGCTGGTGGCCGGGCGTTTTCGGACGATGTTGATCGGATGCTCGGCGTGCGCCGGACGGTGGGTGGCTCGAAGGAAGGGGCCGGTCGGACCGGCAGCGTCTCCTGAGGCCAGGCGGTCGGCTGGGTGGGGTGGGCTGCGATCACGGGCCACTGCGCGTGGAGGGGGCGGGGCGGGGTGCAGGAGGTGTTGTGCATCAGGAGGTCGCTCCGAGCCAGAAGTGGAGGGCGGTGGTTGTTTCGTCTTCCCCAGGGCTGTCCTTGTCGGCCAGGTCGGCCAAGGTCCAGGAGACGCGGACAGCCCGGTCGAGGCCACGGGCGGTCAGGGTGCCTGAATCCAGGCAGGCGGTCATGGGCTTCATCGCCTTGGGTGGCGGACGGTAGTCGCTGTGCAGGACGGACGAGGGGACCTCGGCGTTGGTACGCCAAGGGGTGCCGCTGAGGCGCTTGGCGGCGCGGTCGCGAGCCGCGAGCACGCGTTCGGCCACCGTCGCGCTCGATTCGGTGAACTGGCGGTCGGCCAGCAGCTCGCGCCTTGACGCGCGGGCGACGGTGACCTTCATGTCGACGCGGTCAAGGAGCGGGCCCGAGAGCCTGCCGAGATAGCGGCGTCTCGCGGTCGGGGAGCACTTGCAGGTCTCGCCTTGGTCGTCGCTCTGGGAGCAGGGACACGGGTTCGCCGCCAGGACGAGCATGAATCGGGCCGGGAACGTGACCGAGCCGGCCGATCGTGACACCGTGACGCGGCCGGATTCCAAGGGCTGGCGTAGCGCGTCGAGGACATGGCGCGGATATTCGGGAGCCTCGTCCATGAAGAGGACGCCTCTGTGGGCCAGGGAGACCGCTCCGGGACGTACGAACGCGCTGCCGCCCCCGATGATCGCTGCAGAGGTGGCCGTGTGGTGCGGAGCCACGAACGGCGGGCGGCTCAGCATGGGCGCGCTGGGCGGCAGGATGCCCGCGACCGAGTGAATGGCGGTCACCTCCAGTGCGTGGTCGAGCTCCAGGTCGGGCAGGAGGGTGGGGAGGCGTTCGGCCAGCATGGTCTTGCCGGTGCCCGGCGGACCGAGCATCCACAGGTTGTGGCCGCCCGCGGCGCACACTTCGAGAGCGCGGCGGGCTACCGGCTGGCCGACGACGTCCGCCAGGTCCAGGGCGGGGCTCGTGGCCGGAGTCCTGGGCTCGGTGAACTCTTCCGGCCCGGGCTCGGGCGCCTCCTCGCGGCCCTGGCGCAGCCACTCGACCAGTTGGCGCAGGCTCGCCATCGGGATCACCTTGACGTCAGGGACCAGGGACGCCTCCGCGGAGTTGGCTGAGGGGACCACGATCGTGGCGTCTCCGTGGTTCGCGGCGCCGAGGACGGCGGGCAGGACGCCGCGTACCGGTCTGATGCGGCCGTCGAGGCCCAGCTCACCCAGGAAGAACGGGTCCGCGATGCGCTCGGCCGGAACCACGCCCGCGGCTCCCAGGATGGCCATCGCTATGGCGAGATCGAATTGCGAGCCTCGTTTGGGGAGAGTGGCCGGGAACAGGCTGACGATGATGCGGGCGTCGGGCCACGGGTATCTGCTGTTGACGACCGCGGATCTCACTCGGTCACGGGCCTCGCTCAGCGCCGTGTCGGGCAGGCCGATCAGGTGGATGCCGGCCAGGCCGTTGCCCACGTCGGCCTCGATCTCCACCGTACGGCCCATCACGCCGACCAGGGCCACGCTGCGGGTGCGCGCCACGGCCATCAGATCACTCCCCGGATGTGGCGCAGGGCGAAGTCGCCGGCGAAGCGTTCTATGGCGATGACGTCCACTCGTACGGAGTCGAAGGCGCGGGCCTGGGCGGACAGCCACTTGGCGGCGAGCGTGCGGAGTTTGGAGAGCTTTCTGCGGTCCACCGACTCCAGGGCCGTGCCGTGGGATCGGCTGGAGCGGGTCTTGACCTCGACGACGACGAGCGTGGGGCCGTCTTCGGCGAGGATGTCTATTTCGCCGTGGCGGCAGCGCCAATTTCGGTCGATGATTCTCATGCCTTTGGCTTCGAGGTAGATCGCAGCCAGTTGCTCGCCCTGTTTGCCGAGTTCGTCCTTCTTGGCCATGCGGTGCCTCCGTCCGAGGGTGTTGCTTGGATGCGTCGGGCTCGACTTTGGCGGAGGCGGGGTGGGGGTCGTGCGGCCGAGCAGGGTTCTGGGGATAGAGAGTGCAGCGTCCTGCTGGCTGTGGATGACGGGGCGGCCAGTGGGCCTTCGAGGAGACTGCTGCGCCGACGGGTGGTCGAAGGATGGGGGGTCGTGCCGTACCGGCCGAGAGTGATGGGTCCATAGCGCGGTCAGGAGCACGCCTCCACGGCCGTAGTGACGGGAGCAAAGGGCGGCAAGCATGCTGACCTGGCGCAGAAGCGACGCTGGAAGTGCGATGCACAGGGCTGGCGACGGAACTGCTTCCTGGATGCTCGCGCCGCGCTGACAGCTCGGGCGGCATTCGAGGGCGCGCCGACAGGAGACGCTGGGGCTGGAGAACGAGGGCGCGCGCGAGAGTCAGGCGACGCGAGACACGCGGGCTGGGGCCCAAGGGTGTACGGATTCCGCGATGGTGTCGCGAGGCGGACACCACCCCGGTTCAGGGCTCAAAGGCGGAAGCAAAGGCCGATTGGAGCCGCCGACCAAGGATGCCGGTGCCGGATCGGCTTTCGACGAGGCCGACAGCCCCACGCGCGTACCATCGCGACGTAAGGCGATAGGTGGCGTCAGGCGGAGGTGACGTCGCGTGCGGGACCGAGGGCGAAGCCGCGGGCAGACTCAGGGTCGAAGCCGCGTGCGGAATCGAGGGCGACGTCGCAGGCGGGATTGAGGGCGACGTCGCGGGCGGGATCGAAGGTGAGGGTCGGCATCGGGACCCGACTGTGCGGCGGCGTCCCGTCCCCCCGCTTCAGAACAGCGCCGACCAAGGGCGCGACGAGGCCGACAACCACATGCACGCTTACAGCGCGAGGCGGACACCACCCCCGCACCAGTCGGCCAGCCGATCGGCCCCGGCTACCCGGAGAACCCTTCCTTCGGCATCTCGAGATCGGCCTTGGCCAGTTCTTCCACGTTCACATCCTTGAACGTGACCACCCGCACGTTCTTCACGAACCGCGCCGGCCGATACATGTCCCACACCCAGGCGTCCTGCATCTTCACGTCGAAGAACACGTCGCCGTTCTCGGCGGTGCGGACGTCGAGGTCGACCGAGTTGGTCAGATAGAACCGCCGCTCGGTCTCCACAACATATGTGAACAATCCGACGACATCGCGGTATTCGCGGTAAAGCTGCAGCTCCATCTCGGTTTCGTACTTTTCGAGATCCTCTGCGCTCATCGCGGTCCTCCTGTCGTACCGGTCCCCCGGTTTGCCTGCTCAGGCAACCCCGGCCCCCATTTCATTCTCACCCATCTCCCTGGCCACCGTGACGAAGGAGTAACGGTGGTCCGGGCACGGGCCGTACGCCGACAGCGCCAGCCGATGTCGCGGCGTCACGTACCCCTTGTGCTCGGCGAAACCGTACTGCGGGTAGCGCTCGTCGAGCGTCACCATCAGCCGGTCCCTCGTCACCTTGGCCACGATGGACGCGGCCGCCACGCACGCGGCCACCTGGTCCCCCTTCCACACGGCCAGTGACGGCGCCGGCAGCCCCGGCACCCGGAAACCGTCCGTCAGGATGTACTCCGGGTCACAGGGCAACTGCGCGACCGCTCGCCGCATTCCCGAGACGTTGCACTTGTGAAGACCTTTGGCATCGATCTCCCCCGGCGGGATGATCACTACGCCTACGTGGGAGACGCGCAGGATGCGCTCGTAGAGGTGTTCGCGCACGGCCGGGGTCAGGAGCTTGGAGTCGCCGAGGCCGTCGATCTGCCTGCGCAGGACGACGGCCGCCACCACGAGCGGGCCGGCGCAGGCGCCACGGCCGGCCTCGTCGACGCCGGCGATCGGGGTGAGGCCGCGGCGGGCCAGTGCCCGTTCGTAGGCGTAGAGTCCGGAATCGCGCCGGACGACGCTCGGTCGAGGGCGGAACGCAACTGTCATGACACAGGCAGCGTACGCCCCATTCGCCGCAACCCGCGACCGAAAGTCCGTCTACTTGATTTTGTCGAAAGTGTCGGGACGGGCGAACAAGTAGCCCCGCGACAGCGGCCAGTAGCGCACCACGGCCTTGCCGATGACGTCGTTCTCCGAGATGAAGCCCTTCCCGGGCTCCTCCATGTGGGCCCGCGAGTCGGCCGAGGCGCTGCGGTGGTCGCCCATCAGCCACAGCTTTCCGGCCGGCACCGTGACGTCGAATTTATCGCCGGAAGCGAAATCGCCGGGATAGAGGTAGGACGTCTCGTCCAGCGCCGTGTCGTTGACCGTGATGCGCTTCTTGGAGTCGCAGCACTTGACGTGGTCGCCGCCGACGCCGATGACGCGCTTGATGGTGTCCTCGCCGTTCCAGCCCTTGAACACCACGATGTCGCCGCGCTCCGGCTTGCCGGAGAGCTTGTTGACGAACACGCGGTCGTTGATGAGCAGCGTGTTCTCCATGGACTGCGAGGGGATGTAGAACGAGCCGACCACGAACGCCTGCAGCAGCAGCGCGATCCCCACGCCGAGGATCAGCAGCAGCAGCGTCTCGCGGAAGCCGCCCTTCTTCTTCTCTTTTCCCACACCCTCCGCCTTCTTGGTGACGGCCATCAACGCGTCCTCATGCGCCGGCGCCGACGGACCACGACCAAGGGTACGGCCAGCCCGAACCCGGCGACCAACGGGACCGCCCCGCCCAGCGCCTGGAGCGAGGACTGCGCGAAGGTGTCGGGGATCTCCAGCACGCGGGCCCGGTCGAAGGGCCAGACGATGACGAAGGCCCGTCCGATGACCTGGCTCTCGGGGATGGAGCCGCCGCCGGGGTCGCCCGTGTGGGAGCGTGAGTCGAGCGACACCGACCGGTGGTCGCCCATGACCCACAGCCGCCCTGGGGGCACGGTGACGTCGAAGAACCGGTCGGACGGCACGTTGCCCGGGTAGAGGTAGCTCTCCTCGTCGATGGGCGTGCCGTTGATCGTGATGCGGCCCTTGGAGTCGCAGCACTTGACGTGGTCGCCGCCGACGCCGATGACGCGCTTGATGTAGTCCTTCTCGCCGGGCACGATGCCGAAGGCCGTGCCGACCCACCGGAAGAACCCCTCGACCGGGTTGGACGGCTCCTCCATCTGGAACTCGCCGTCCCAGGAGTCGACGCCGGAGAAGACCACGACGTCGCCCCGCTCGATGTCACGCGTGTGGTAGACGAGCTTGTTGACCAGCACCCGGTCGTTCTTGAGCAGGGTGTTCTCCATCGACTCCGACGGAATGTAGAACGCCTGCACCACGAACGTCTTGATGATCAGGGCGAGCACCAGGGCCACTACTACCAGAACGGGAAGTTCTTTCCAGAACGACCCCTTCTTGTCCTTCTTTCCGCCCTTGGCCGATTGCTGCGTCTCTTCCGCGACCACGTCCACCTCGTCCTCGACAGGGCGGCGCGACGCGCCGGGCTCCTGGCTCTCGCTAGTCATCGCTGACGAGCCTAGATGATGTGCGGGCTCGACAAGCCTCGACCGACGTTACACCCACGCACGGGTCGCTCCACATAAAAGAAACGCCGCCGTAAAAACCGAAAGCCCGTGCCACAAGGGCACGGGCCACGGAAGAGACGAAGGGCGCTTACTTGGCGGCCGTGGTCTCGCGCTTCTCGCGGATGCGGGCGGCCTTGCCGCGCAGGTCGCGCATGTAGTAGAGCTTGGCGCGGCGCACGTCGCCACGGGTGACGAGCACGATCTTCTCGATCACCGGGCTGTGCACCGGGAAGGTGCGCTCGACGCCGACGCCGTAGCTGACCTTGCGGACGGTGAAGGTCTCGCGGGCGCCGCTGCCCTGCCGGCGCAGCACGAAGCCCTTGAAGACCTGGATGCGGGACCGGTTGCCCTCGACGACGCGTACGTGGACCTCGAGCGTGTCACCGGGGCGGAAGTTCGGCACGTCGTCGCGCAGGCCGGCCTTGTCGAGCTCCTGGATCTTCGTGTGCATGAGAGTCATTCCTCAAAGTTCGGGGGCACGCGGAGGTCCACTCGGCCGGGCTCTGACGAGCGCGGCAGCGAAGCGGACACGCCTGCTGTCTTCGGTGGACCCGGATCGGACTCCGGGCACGCGCTAGCGACCAACCTGAGTTGGGCAGCGATTCAGTTTGCCACATCTTCCCGTTCGGCGCGAAACGACAGCTCCTCAAGCAGCTTCCTGTCGTGCTTGTCGAGCGTCTCCGGGTCGAGCTCCGCCGCGAGGTCGGGCCGGTTGCGCACGGTACGCCGCAGCGCCTCGTCCCGCCGCCACCTGGCGACCTTGCCGTGATGCCCGGACAGCAGCACGGCCGGCACCTCGTGGCCGCGCCAGACCGGCGGCTTGGTGTAGACGGGGCCCTCGACGAGGTTGCGCATGGAGCCAGGGGCGAAGGAGTCGTCGACGGCCGACTGGGCGTTGCCCAGCACGCCGGGCAGCAGCCGGCCGACGGCCTCCACCATGACCAGCACCGCGACCTCGCCGCCGGCCAGCACGTAGTCGCCGATGCTGACCTCGTCGACGCGCAGCCGATCGCCGTACTCGGCCATGACGCGGGAGTCGATGCCCTCGTAACGGCCGCAGGCGAACAGCAGCCATGGCTCCCCGGCCAGCTCCTGCGCCAGCTCCTGGGTGAACGGCCGCCCGCTCGGCGTCGGTACGACCAGCCGCGGCGCGCCGTCACCGATCACCGCGTCGATCGCCTCGCCCCACACCTCGGGCTTCATGACCATGCCGGGGCCGCCGCCGTAGGGCGTGTCGTCCACGGTCTTGTGCACGTCGTGGGTCCAGTCGCGCAGCTGGTGGACCCGTACGTCGAGAGTGCCGCGCTCACGCGCCTTGCCGATCAGCGAGACGTCGAGCGGCGCGAAGTACTCGGGGAAGATCGAGATGATGTCGAGCCGCATCAGAGCAGCCCCTCCGGCGGATCGACCACCAGCCGGCCGCCGGCCAGGTCGACCTCGGGCACCAGGGCCTTGACGAACGGGATGAGCGCCTCGTCCTGCCCCTCGCGGCGGACCACGAGGAGGTCCTGGCCGTGGTGCAGGACGTCCTCCACCTCACCCACGGGCTCGCCGGCGACCGTCTCGACGGCCAGGCCGATGAGCTGGTGGTCGTGGAACTCGTCGGGGTCGCCGGTGGGCTCGACCTCGGCCGAGTCGATGACGAGCATGGTGCCCCGGAGGTCCTCGGCGACGTCGCGGTCCGTGACGCCCTCGAACATCACCAGCAGGATGCCCTTGTGCCAGCGGCGCCCGGCGACGACGAGGGGCCCGGAGCCGGCCGGGTCGGTGGCGATCGACGCCCCGACGGCGAAGCGCCGCTCGGGCTCGTCGGTGCGCACCTCTACGGTGACCTCGCCGCGTACCCCGTGCGGACGGCCTATCCGGCCGACGACCAACTGCACGAACGTGCCCTTTCTAACGCGGAGCGCCCCCACCGGCGGCGAACCGGTGAGGGCGCGGAAAACCTGACGCTAACGGACTGCCTCGTGCAGGTCGAGCAGATCGACCCGCACGTACTTCCCGTCGGCCAGGGCGTTGACGACCGTGCGCAGCGCCTTGGCGGTGCGCCCGCCGCGTCCGATGACCTTGCCCAGGTCCTCGGGGTGCACCCGGACCTCCAGGACGCGCCCGCTGCGGATGCGGCGTGCGCGGACCCGGACATCGTCGGGATGTTCGACGATGCCCTTCACGAGGTGCTCGAGGGCCTCCTCGAGCACGTCAGCCCTCGCCCTCGGTCGGGGTCTCGGCGGGGGCCTCGGACTCGTCCTTCTTCTTGGACTTGCGCGGCGTGGTGGCGGCCGTGCCGGTGTCGCCACCGGACAGGGCCTCCTTGGCCGCGGCCTCGTAGATGGCGTGCCGGTCGGGCTTGGGCTCGGCGACCTTGAGCGGCGCCGGGGCGGGCTCGCCCTTGAACTTCTGCCAGTCACCGGTGAGCTTGAGCAGCTTGAGCACCGGCTCGGTCGGCTGGGCGCCGACCCCCAGCCAGTAGGCCGCACGCTCGGCGTTGATCTCGATGCGCGAAGGGTCGTCCTTCGGGTGGTACAGGCCGATCTCCTCGATCGCCCGGCCGTCACGCTTGGTGCGGCTGTCGGCGACGACGATGCGGTATTGAGCGTTGCGGATCATGCCGAGCCGCTTGAGCTTGATCTTGACTGCCACGGGTGTGGTCTCTCCTGCATTAGAGCGTGGGTGAGCGGCGCCGCGCCGAGTGGGGCACGACAGGACGACGCTCCAGGGACAGGCGTGATCAGCGGGTCGGTGAGAGGGCGCCCACCTGAACACGATGTTCCAACATGCAATTGTGCCAGATCGCCGTCACTGTCCACGACACCCCGCGGAGTCACACCCGCAAAGCCTCGGCAACGAGGCGACCCGGTGTCAGTTCTGGCCGGGCAGCTTCAGCTTGGACGGGTCGAAGCCGGGCGGCAGCTCGATGCCCGGGGGCAGCTTGCCGTGCAGGTTGCCCAGCATGCCGCCCTGCTTGGGCTGCGCCTGGCCGTCGCCAGCACCCGCGCCCGACGACGACTTCTCCAGCGCCGCCTTGCGCGGGTCGCCGCTGACGCGCCGGCCCTTCTTGTTCTTCTTCTGTGCCTTGGCCGCCTTGCCCCGGCCGCCCGGCATGCCGGGCAGGCCCATGCCGCCCGCGACCCGCTTCATCATCTTCTGGGCCTCGAAGAAGCGGGTGACGAGGTTGCTGACCGCGCTGACCGTGACGCCGGAGCCGGCCGCGATGCGGGCGCGGCGGGAACCGTTGAGGATCTTCGGGTCCTGACGCTCGGCCGGGGTCATCGAGCGGATGATCGCGGCGATGCGGTCGAGGTCGCGGTCGTCGATGGAGTTGAGCTGGTCGCGCATCTGGCCCATGCCGGGCATCATGCCGAGCAGGTTCTTGATGGGGCCCATCTTCTGGACCATCATCATCTGCTCGAGGAAGTCCTCCAGCGTGAAGTTCTCGCCCGAGGTGAGCTTGCCCGCCATCTTGGCGGCCTGCTCCTCGTCGAACGTCTTCTGGGCCTGCTCGATCAGGGTGAGGATGTCACCCATGTCGAGGATGCGGGAGGCCATCCGGTCGGGGTGGAAGGCGTCGAAGTCTTCCAGTTTCTCGCCGGTGGAGGCGAACATGATCGGCCGGCCGGTGATGTGCCGCACCGACAGGGCCGCGCCGCCGCGGGCGTCGCCGTCGAGCTTGGTGAGCACGACGCCGTCGAAGCCGACGCCCTCCATGAACGCCTGCGCCGTGGTGACGGCGTCCTGGCCGATCATGGCGTCGACGACGAACAGGACCTCGTCGGGCCGCACCGCGTCGCGGATGTCGGCGGCCTGCTTCATCATCTCCTGGTCGATGCCGAGGCGGCCGGCCGTGTCGATGATGACGATGTCGTGCTGCAGCCGCTTGGCCTCGTCGATCGAGTGGCGGGCCACGCCGACCGGGTCGCCGACGCCGTTGCCCGGCTCGGGCGCGTAGACGGCGACGCCGGCGCGCTCGCCGACGACCTGGAGCTGCTGGACGGCGTTGGGCCGCTGCAGGTCGGCGGCGACCAGCATGGGCACGTGGCCCTGATCGCGCAGCCACCTGGCCAGCTTGCCCGCCAGGGTCGTCTTGCCCGCGCCCTGGAGACCCGCCAGCATGATGACGGTGGGCGGCGTCTTGGCGAGGCGGAGCCGGCGGGTCTCGCCGCCGAGGATCTCGATCAGCTCGTCATTGACGATCTTGACGACCTGCTGCGCCGGGTTGAGCGCCTGGGACACCTCGGCCCCGCGGGCGCGCTCCTTGACCTGGGCTACGAACGCCTTGACCACCGGGAGCGCGACATCGGCCTCCAGCAGGGCGATGCGGATCTCCCGGGTGGTGGCGTCGATGTCGGCATCGGACAGCCGGCCCTTGGATCGAAGGGAGGAGAAAACCGATGTGAGGCGGTCGGAAAGCGTCTCGAACACGTGGTTGGCCAGTCCTCGAAGCGAATGAACGTCTAAGACTCCAGCCTATCCGCTTCCCTAGCCGCTCCAGCCTGGCACGGCCATGCGAACGGTGAGAGCGTGCTCGACGAGGTTGATCAGAGCGCCCTTGACGGAGTCCTTCGAGCGCGCGTCGAGCCGCACCATGGGGATGTGCGGGGCCAGGGTGAGGGCGTCGCGGACCTCGCCGTCGTTGTGGAGGTATTGGCCGTCCCAGCCGTTGATGCCCACGATGAACGGCAGCTGCGCCTCTTCGAAGTAGTCGATGGCGGGGAAGCTGTCGGCCAGGCGGCGGGTGTCCACCAGCACGACCGCGCCGATGGCGCCGCGTACGAGGTCGTCCCACATGAACCAGAACCGGTGCTGTCCGGGCGTGCCGAACAGATAGAGGATCAGGTCACGGTCCAGCGAGACACGGCCGAAGTCCATGGCCACGGTCGTGGTCGACTTCAGCGGGGTCATGCCCAGGTCGTCGATCCCCGCCGAGGCGTCGGTCATGACGGCCTCGGTCGTCAACGGCATGATCTCCGACACCGCGCCGACGAACGTCGTCTTGCCCACCCCGAAGCCCCCGGCCACGACGATCTTCGTCGAGGTCAGGCCGGGGCTAGAGCCTGCGAAGTCCACTGAGCACCCTTTCCAGCAGGTTGACGTCCGGCCTACCCGCCTCGAGCTGCGGCTGGTGCACCCGCACGAGGCCCTCGGCCGCCATGTCAGCGATCAGAACACGCGCCACGCCGAGCGGCATCCGCAGCAGCGCGGAGACCTCCGCCACCGACCTCACCTGCAGGCAGAGCTGGCTGATCGCCTTGTACTCCGGCGTGATGTGGGAGAACTCCCGGTGCTCGGCGGTCGCCGAGGACACCAGGGCCTCCATCGCCAGCTTGACCTTCGGTGCGGTCCGCCCGCCGGTGACGGCGTACGGGCGTACCGGTGAGGCCGGGTCGGCGGCAGTGGGCTGAGGCGGCGGCGGGGGCTCCCAGCCGCCGCTGTTCCACCCGCCGCTGTTCCATCTGGGATCCGTCATTCCATCACCTGGTCTGGCTGGCACGCAGCTCCGCGCGCACAGCCGGGGTCAGCACCTGCCCGGCGCGGTCGACCATCAGCGTCATCTGGTACGCCACCAGACCCATGTCGCAGTCCGGGGCGGCCAGCACCGCCAGGCACGAGCCGTCACTGATCGACATGATCAGCATCAGCCCGCGCTGCATCTCAACGATCGTCTGGTTGACCGCACCGCCCTCGAACACCCTGGCCGCACCCTGCGTCAGGCTCACCAGACCCGACGCGATCGCCGCCAGCTGGTCGGCGCGATCCGCCGGGAAACCTGACGAGGCGGCCAGCGGCAACCCGTCCGAGGAGACGACCACCGCGTGCGCGACACCCGGGACCGTGCTGACGAAGTCGGTGATCAACCAATCCACCCCGCGTGCCGCGTGGCTCAGGTCGTTCACGCGCCCTCCTCCCTGCTGTCACTCCTGGGGCCGGACCCGTACGTCCTGCCCTCGCTGATGTCATCGCGTGCGGCCCGGAAGCCCTGCTGGAAGCTGGACAGGCGGCTGCGCACCCGGTCCGGCGAGACGGCGGGCATGGGCGCGACGCCCTTCGGGGCCGAGACGGTGTCGGCCGAGCCGGGGACCAGGTTGGCCTTGGGCACCCGCTTGGGCAGGCCGGCGGCCGTCGCCCCGTCGCGTACGGGCTCGACCACGGCCTTGGCCGCGCTCCAGCCCTCGTCGGCCTTGCTGGAGCCCCAGGTGGCCGCGTTGGCCTCGCCGCCGTTGTCGAACCAGGCGGACTCGACGGAGGCGAAGATCGGCAGGTACTCGTCCCCGGACGTGGCCGGCTTGACCACGGGGATGGGACCCGTGGCGGCGGACTCGGTCTCGGGGAAGTCGAAGGACGGCGCGGCACCGCCGGACGGCCGCCCGGCGGGGCGGGTCCACGGGCTCGGCTCCTCGGCGGGAGCGCGGGTCCAGGGCGAGGGCTCCTCCGGCGGCGGGGCGGCGCCCCGGCGGGGCAGCGCCGTGGTCTCGCCGGTCGCCGGGCCGCGCGAGGAGACCCACACGTCCGAGGAGGGCGCGGAGTTGTTCGCCATCCAGTTGCCGGTGCCGGCTCCCGAACCGCTTCCCGCACCGGCTCCGACGCCACCGCCCATGCCGTTGCCCGCGCCGTTGCCCGTGCCGGTGTCCGAGGGCCACTGCGGCGCCGAGGCCCACGGGGAGCCGGCCGCGGTGGACTCCGTCGACGGGTACGACGGGTACGAAGGATGCCCGGGGCCGAGCTGGTAGGACGAGGCCGGCCAGCCGGCGCCCGCGGGCTGCGGCGACGGGAACGCCTCCTCGCGGGACGGCTGCCCGGCACCCGCGGTGGCGGGCGTGGCGGAGCCGGCGTACGAGGGGGCCTGCGCGCCGAGCAGCGACTCGGGGATGAGGACCATGGCGGTCAGGCCGCCGGAGCCGTGCGGGCGCAGCTGCACGCGGATGCCGTGGCGGTGGGCCAGGCGGGCGACCACGAACAGGCCCATGCGGCGGGAGACCGACACGTCCACGGTGGGGGCGTTGGTGAGCCGGTCGTTGGCCTGGGCCAGCTCCTCGCCCGTCATGCCGATGCCGGAGTCGCTGATCGAGAGCATGATGCCGCCGCCGTCGATCCGGCTGCCGGAGACGGGGACGCGGGTCTCGCGCGGCGAGAACGACAGCGCGTTCTCGATCAGCTCGGCGAGCAGGTGGATGACGTCGTTGACGGCCTGGCCCGCGATGGAGACGCCCTCGGGCACCTCCAGCACGACCCGTTCGTAGTTCTCGACCTCGGAGAGAGAGGCGCGGGCGACGTCGACCAGCTTGACCGGCTGGCTCCAGCGGCGCGGCGGCTCCTGGCCGGCGAGCACCAGCAGGTTCTCGCTGTTGCGCCGCATACGGGTCGCCAGATGGTCCAGCTTGAACAGGTTCCCGAGCCGCTGCTCGTCCTGTTCGCCCTGCTCCAGACCATCGATCAGGGTGATCTGCCGCTCCACCAGCGTCTGACTGCGGCGGGACAGGTTCACGAACATCGCGTTGACGTTGGCCCGCAGCTTGGACTCCTCGCCCGCCAGGCGGACCGCCTCGCGGTGGACCTCGTCGAAGGCCCGCGCCACTTCACCGATCTCGTCCTTGGAGTTGATCTCGATGGGCGGCACGCGGAGCTTGTCGGGGCTGACGTCCGTCTCGCGGAGCTGGCGGACCAGGTCGGGCAGGGTCTGACCGGCGATCTTGAGCGCGTCGCCGCGCAGCCGGCGCAGCGGCCGGACCAGCGAGCCCGCCATGATGGCGGTGATCACGAGGACCAGGATCAGCAGGCCGACCACGATCGCGATGTTGATCGCGGCGGTCTGCCTGTCGGCGCTCGCGACGTCGGTGGAGCGGGTGGCGACCTGCACGCCCAGGTTCTTCTGCACCTGGTGGAGGCGGTCGACGGTGTCGGAGATGGAGTCGAACCAGCGGCCGGCGTCGTCGTTGCTGCTGGTGTCGAGCCGGCGCAGGTAGCGGGTGCCGGTGACGTTGTTGCTGCTGGCGACGCCGACGGCGTTGTTGTGCAGCAGGACGGCGCGGTCGATGTAGAACTCGGCGCGGCCGATCTTGGTGTTCGCGACGGTGTCGTCGAACATCTGCCGCTGCTGGAGGGTGGCGGCGGAGCGGAAGGCCGCCCGCTCGCTGTTGCGCTTCGACCCGGCGTCGAGGAAGGCGTTGAACTCGGTCTCCTCGAACGACCCGCGCTCCAGCGCGATCGCCAGCAGGGCGCGCTGCTTGGACGCCTCCTCCTCGGCGCGCGCGATGGCGCGCAGGGCGGCGCTGGTGGAGATCAGCTGCTCGTCCGCGGCGCCCTGGGCCAGCTCGTCGTAGAGCTGCAGCAGCTCGGCGATGGTCTCGGAGTACTTCTCCATCGTCGGCAGGGGCGGGAGGTGCGAATTGATCGCCGTGTCACGCAGCGAGCGGAGCTGGGAGAGCCGGGTCGTGATGCGGTCGAGGGACCGGCGGCCGATCTCCGACAGGGAGTCCTCGGTGGTCTTCGCGCTGGACAGCACACGGCCCACGCTGACGTCGACGATGCGCTGCTGGCCGGCCAGCCGGTCCTTCTCGCCGCCGGAGCGGCCGGAGGCGACGAAGCGGCTGGCCAGGTCGCGCTCGAGTCCGAGGTCGCGGACGAGCTCGCCCACCTGCGTGACGAGCGTGTTGACCTCGCCGACGACCTGGTACTGCTGGGCGCTGCCGATCGAGCTGGTGACGCGGAGCGCGCCCAGCACGACGGCCACGAGCGTGGGGACGGCGATGAGGGCGATAAGGCGGGTTCGTACCCGCCAGTTGCGCAGCGCGAGCGGGCTGCCCGACTTGGGCAGCTGAACCTCTGGCACCTCGCCGCCCACTGGCTTTTCGGGCACGTCCGGGGCCCTACCACGACCGGTTTCGGTCGTTGATGTCCTCACTGGTGGCAACCTCTCGCCATGGCCTGCTTTGTGGGGGTCTCAGCGGCTTCGTCTCTCGGACGAGTGATCGCAGGCAAGTTCGAGGCCCAATTTGAGCACAAACCTCATACTTAGGCCAACGTATCGCCAGTTTTCAACCGTTCCAGATCACACATTGTTCACATGGCAAGCTCTCGACCACGGAGCGCAACCGGCGCATCAATCCGGACATTCGACCCATAAACGGTCTTTATCCCCATATTTACATCTATAGCCGTTTACAGTCTTATTTGACAGATAAACAGCATATACGCGGCATTGCGCCGACCTTCGGCGTTCCCTTCCGCTACGCTTCACGCCCGGTATCCTGTGCCGATCTCCAGAAGCTTCCCCCCTGGTAGGAGAACCCCCCCATGACACGCAAACTGCGCTGTTACGCCGTCGCACTCGGCGTCACAGTCGCTCTGACGCTTGCCGGCTGCGGCGGATCCGACGACGGCGGCGCCACCTCAGCCAACAGCAAGGGCTTGGAGAAAACCACCATTAAGGTCGGTGCTCTTCCGATCCCTGACCCTGTATCGGTTTACATCGCGCAGGCCAAGGGCTTCTTCAAGGAAGAGGGCCTGACCGTCGAGCCCACGCCGATCACCGGTGGCGCCGTGGCCGTCCCGATGATCGAGAGCGGCCAGCTCGACATCTCGCAGACGAACTATGTCTCGACCTTCGCGGCCGTTGCCGGAGGCAAGAAGATCAAGCTCGTCGCCGACATGTACCAGGCCGGCGCGAACTGCTTCGTCATCATGGTGCCGGGCGACTCGCCCATCAAGACGGTGGCCGACCTCAAGGGCAAGACGATTTTCGTCAACAACCTGAACAATGTCGCCACTCTCGCGGTCGAGACGCAGCTCAAGGTCGCGGGTCTCTCCAAGGACGACGTGAAGTTCGCGGAGAAGCCGTTCCCCGAGATGGGCAACGCGATCAAGGCGGGCCAGGCGGACGCGGGCTGGATCACCGAGCCGTTCATCACCGCCAACCAGAGCGCCAACGGCTTCCGCAAGCTGGCCGACACCATCACCGGCCAGACCGAGGACCTGCCGATCGCCGGCTGGATGGCCAGCGAGGAGTGGGTGCAGAAGTACCCGAAGACGCTCGCCGCCTTCCAGCGCGCCATCGCCAAGGCCCAGCAGCTCGCCTCCAGCGACCGCAAGGAGATCGAGGCCATGCTGCCGAAGTACACCAAGATCGACGCCAAGACGGCGTCCGTGATCACGCTCGGCACCTATCCGAGTGAGCTCAACGCGAACCGCCTCCAGAAGGTGGCCGACCTCATGCTCGAGTACGGCTACCTCAAGAGCCCGCTCGACGTGAAGTCCGTGATCGCGGCGCCCGCCTCAAGCGGATGACCGGTGCTCGCCTGCTCCGCGGCGCCGCCGGCGCCGCGGGGTTCTTCGTCGTCGGGGAGCTGGTCATCCGCTACGGCATCGGCGATGACATGGACTTCCCTCCCCCGTCGACCATCCTGCTCGAAACCGGGCGCCTCCTGGCGGACCCCGACTTCCTCGCCGGAGTCGGGGCGACCCTCGCCAACTGGGCGCTCGGCCTGCTGATCGCGATCTGCGTCGCGGTGCCGCTCGGTGTGCTGCTGGGCTCGTTGCCGCCGGTGGAGCGCGCCATCCGGCCCGTACTGGAGTTCCTGCGCCCGATCCCCTCGGTCGCCATCATCCCGCTCGCCATCCTGCTCATCCCGGTGGACGAGATGATGAAGGTCTCGGTGATCGTGTACGCCTCCCTGTGGCCGATCCTCATCAACACCCTCTACGGCATGCACGACGTGGACCCGGTGGCCAAGGAGTCCCTGCGCAGCTTCGGCTTCGGCCCGCTCGCGGTGCTCTCGCGTGTGAGCGTGCCGAGCGCGGCCCCGTTCATGGCCACCGGCGTGCGCATCGCGGCCGGCATCGCGCTGGTCCTCGCCGTGAGCGCCGAGCTGGTCGCGGGCGGCGTCGCCGGCATCGGCGTGTACGTGATCCAGGCCGGCAGCGGCAACCGCATGGACCTCATGATGGCCGCGACCGTCTGGGCCGGGCTGTTCGGCGTGGCCGCCAACCTGGTGCTGATGGCCGGCGAGCGCCGCCTGTTCCACTGGCACCGCATGCGGACGGGAGCGCAGTCGTGAAGGCACTCGCCCGGCTCTGGGTCATCCCAGTCGTGCTCGTCGCGTGGGAGCTCATCGCCCGCGCGGTGGAGGACACCGACTTCCCGCCGCCCACGACGATCGTCGTGCGGATGTACGAGCTGTGGTTCTCCGGCCCGGCCTCCCGTCTCTTCCTGACGGACGACGCGCTGGAGAACCTGCTGCCGAGCCTCGCCCGGATGTTCAGCGGCTGGGTCATCGCCGCGCTGCTGGGCATCGTCGCGGGCGTGCTGCTCGGCCGCTCGCGCACGGCGACCGACTACGTGGACCCGCTGATCGAGTTCGGCCGGGCGATCCCGCCGCCGCTGCTGCTGCCGGTCTTCATCGTGCTGTTCCAGGCGAGCCTGCCGATGATGCTGGCGGCGATCGTGTTCGGCGTGATCTGGCCGGTGCTGCTCAACTCGATCGACGGCGTACGTGCGGTGGACCGCACCTACACCGAGACGGCCACGGTCTTCAACCTGTCCAAGCAGCAGTACCTGCGGCTGGTGGTGCTGCCCGCGGCCTCGCCGAAGATCTTCGCGGGGCTGCGGCTGAGCCTGTCGCTGGCGCTGATCCTCATGGTCATCTCGGAGCTGTTCGGCAGCACCGACGGCATCGGCTACCAGCTGCTGCAGGCCCAGCGCAGCTTCGACGGCGCCGGGGTGTGGGCCGCGATCGTGCTGCTCGGCGTGCTCGGCTATCTCGTGAACTCCCTGTTCGTGCTGGTCGAGCGGCGTCTGCTCGTCTGGCACCGGCAGGCCACCCGCAACGCGACCTGACATCTGGAAGGACGTATGCCGCATTCCGACGAGCTTCTCTGGGGAGCCGTAGGCGACATCTCCCGGCTGGCGGCCCTGGTCACCATGGCGGAGCTGGGCGTGGCCGACCACCTGGCGGACGGCCCGCTCGGCACCGCCGAGCTGGCCCGGCGCTGCGAGGCCGACGCGCCCGCGCTGCGCCGGGTCCTGCGCGAGCTGGCCGCCATGGACCTGCTCCGCCCGGCCGGGCCGGACGCCTACGACCTCGCCCCCCGAGGCACCGCGCTCCGCTCCGACGTGCCCGACTCGGTCCGCTCGTCGATCAGGATGCTCGGCGAGGAGAGCTTCTGGTACGCCATGGGCCTGCTCCCCGCCACGGTCCGCGAGGGCAGCTCGGCCTTCGTGAAACGGTACGGCCACCTCTACGACCGCCTGGGCTCCGATCCGGCGCTCGGCAGCATGTTCGACGACTACATGAGGCGCCGGGCCCTGCCCTTCATCGAGGGCCTGGCCAAGGCGTACGCCTTCCCGCCTGAGGCGACGATGGTGGACGTGGCCGGCGGCAAGGGGCACATCCTGGCCTCGGTCCTGCACGCCAACCCGCAGATGCGCGGCGTCCTGCTCGACCTCGGGCACGTCACCGCGCACGCGGAGCGGACCTTCGCCGAGGAGGGGCTGGCCGGCCGGACGGAGGTCGTCACCGGCGACTTCTTCACCGCGGTCCCGGCCGGCGGCGACGTCTACCTGCTGGCCAGCGTCCTGCACAACTGGGACGACGACGACGCCGTCACCATTCTCGGCAACATCCGGCGCGCCATGAGCCCGGACGGGCGGGTGCTCGTGCTGGAGGTGGTGCTGCCCGACGACGCGGCGCCGCACCTGGGCAAGGACATCGACCTGCGGATGCTGGCGATCTTCAACGGGGGCGCGGAGCGTACCCGTGAGGAGTACGCCGCGCTGCTCCGCCGGGCGGGCCTGGCCCTCTCCGAGGTCGTCGACCTGGGCTCCGGCGCGAGCCTCATCGAAGCCCTGCCCGTCTGAAGTATGCCCGCTCCGAGCCTGCCGCCTGCCGCCGCTCTCCGTCGCGGCGGCAGGACGCAACGGAGAGCGGGGCGGCGGGGTCAGCCGCCCCAGCCCGGCACGGCCATCCGTACCGAGAGGGCGTGCTCGACCAGCTCGATCAGCGTGTTCTTGACGGAGTCCTTCTTGCGCGCGTCGAGCCGCACCATGGGGATGTGCGGGGCCAGGGTGAGGGCGTCACGGACCTCGCCGTCGCTGTGCGGGTACTGTCCGTCCCAGCCGTTGATGCCCACGATGAACGGCAGCTGCGCCTCTTCGAAGTAGTCGATGGCGGGGAAGCTGTCGGCCAGGCGGCGGGTGTCCACCAGCACGACCGCGCCGATGGCGCCGCGTACGAGGTCGTCCCACATGAACCAGAACCGGTGCTGTCCGGGCGTGCCGAACAGGTAGAGGATCAGGTCGCGATCCAGCGAGACGCGGCCGAAGTCCATGGCCACGGTCGTGGTCGACTTCAGCGGGGTCATGCCGAGGTCGTCGATGCCGGCGGAGGCGTCGGTCATGACGGCTTCCGTGGTCAGCGGCATGATCTCCGACACCGCGCCGACGAACGTCGTCTTGCCCACCCCGAAGCCGCCGGCCACGACGATCTTCGTCGAGGTGAGTCCGGGGCTAGAGCCTGCGAAGTCCACTGAGCACCCTTTCGAGCAAGTTCACATCGGGCCGGCCGGCGTCCTCCAGCTGTGGCTGGTGCACGCGGACCAGGCCCTCGGCCGCCATGTCAGCGATCAGCACGCGGACCACGCCTAGGGGGATCCGGAGAAGGGCGGAGACCTCCGCGACGGACCGGACCTGCCGGCACAGTTGGCTGATCGCCTGGTACTCCGGCGTGATATGCGAGAACTCCCGGTGCTCGGCGGTCGCCGAGGACACCAGGGCCTCCATCGCCAGCTTGACCCGCGGCGCCGTCCGCCCGCCTGTCACGGCGTAGGGGCGGACGGGCGACGCGGGGTCCGGGTTCAGCTGCGGCTGGGGCTGGGACTGGGGCTGCGACTCGGGCGCCCAACCGCCGCTGTTCCATCTGGGATCCGTCATTCCATCACCTGGTCTGGCTGGCACGCAGCTCCGCGCGCACAGCCGGGGTCAGCACCTGGCCCGCGCGCTCGACCATCAGCGTCATCTGGTACGCCACCAGACCCATGTCACAGTCCGGGGCGGCCAGCACCGCCAGGCACGAACCATCACTGATCGACATGATCAGCATCAGCCCGCGCTGCATCTCCACGATCGTCTGGTTGACCGCACCGCCCTCGAACACCCTGGCCGCACCCTGCGTCAGGCTCACCAGACCCGACGCGATCGCCGCCAGCTGGTCGGCGCGATCCGCCGGGAAACCTGACGAGGCGGCCAGCGGCAACCCGTCCGAGGAGACGACCACCGCGTGCGCGACACCCGGGACCGTGCTGACGAAGTCGGTGATCAACCAATCCACCCCGCGTGCCGCGTGGCTCAGGTCGTTCACGCGCCCTCCTCCCTTTCGTCGTTCCGCGAGCCGGCGGAGAACGCCTTGCCCTCGGTGATGTCGTCCCGCGCCGCCCGGTAACCCTGCTGGAAGCTGGACAGGCGGTTGCGGACCCGGTCGGGCGAGACCGACGGCATCGGCGTCACGCCCTTGGGCGCGGCCGTGGTGCCCGCCGAGCCGGGCACCAGGTTGGCCTTGGGCACCCGCTTGGGCAGGCCGGCGGCCGTCGATCCGTCACGTACCGGTTCCACCACGGCCTCCGCAGCGTTCCATCCCTCGTCCGCCTTGCTGCTGCTCCACGTCTTGTCGCGGCCGAACCAGGCGGACTCGACCGCGGCGAAGATCGGTAAGTAGTCGTCCCCGCCGGCCGCGGGAGGGACCGCCGGTATGGGGCCGGTGTCCCCGGAGTCGTCGGTGAACTCGAACCCGGGACGCTGCGGCGGCATCGTGTCGCCGCTCCAGCCGCCGGGCGGCGGCTGCGGGGGCGTGGGCCGTCTGGGCAGGCCGCCGCCGTTCCACGCGGAGGTCCGGGGCGGGGACCAGACGTCGGAGGCGTCGAAGCCGTGCGGTTCCGGAGCCGACCAGGAGGCGGCGTCGGGCTGCCAGCCCGGCGTGTTCGGCCAGCCGTTGTTCTCGGGGCCCGAAGGGCCGGAGGGGAAGGACGGGTGGCCGGGGCCGAGCTGGGCGGGCGGCTGCGGCCAGTCGATGGCGGGCGGGGCCGGGTGCGGGCCCGAGTAGGGCTCGTCCCCTCCCCCGCCGCCCGTGCCGGAGAAGGCGGGCGGCCGCTCGTACGGCTGGCCGAAGGACGGGTGCCCCGAGGAGGGCTGGCCGAAGGACGGCTGGTCGAAGGCCGGCGGCGGGTTGTACGACGGCGGCTGGTTGCCGGAGAACGACGGCATCCCCGCCGCGTGCGCCGGGGCCTGGGTCCCCAGCATGTTCTCGGGGATGAGCACCATGGCGGTCAGCCCGCCGGAGGCGTGCGGGCGGAGCTGTACGCGGATGCCGTGCCGGTGGGCCAGGCGGGCGACCACGAACAGGCCCATCCGCCGGGAGACCGACACGTCCACGGAGGGCGCGTCGGTCAGCCGGTCGTTGGCCTGGATCAGCTCGTCCTGGGTCATGCCGATGCCGGAGTCGGTGATCGACAGCATCACGCCGCCGCCGTCGATGCGGCTGCCGGAGACCGTCACCCGGGTCTCGCGCGGCGAGAACGACAGCGCGTTCTCCACCAGCTCGGCGAGCAGGTGGATGACGTCGTTGACGGCCTGGCCGGCGACGGAGACGCCGTCGGGCACCTGGAGCACGACCCGTTCGTAGTTCTCGACCTCCGACAGGGAGGCGCGGGCCACGTCGACCAGCTTGACCGGCTGGCTCCAGCGGCGCGGCGGCTCCTGACCGGCGAGCACCAGCAGGTTCTCACTGTTGCGCCGCATACGGGTCGCCAGATGGTCCAGCTTGAACAGGTTCCCGAGCCGCTGCTCGTCCTGCTCGCCCTGCTCCAGACCGTCGATCAAGGTGATCTGCCGCTCGACCAGCGTCTGACTGCGGCGCGAGAGGTTCACGAACATCGCGTTGACGTTGCTGCGCAGCCGGGCCTCCTCGCCGGCCAGGCGGACCGCCTCGCGGTGGACCTCGTCGAAGGCCCGCGCGACCTCGCCGATCTCGTCGTGCGTGTCGACGCTGATCGGGGCGACCGGGCCGGGGCTGCCGTCGGTGCTCTCGCGCAGGGCCTTCACCGTCTCCGGCAGGCGCTGCCCGGCGATGTCGAGCGCCTCGCGGCGCAGCCGTCGCAGCGGCCGGATGAGCGAGCGGGCGATGAGCGAGATGATCGCCACCACGACGAGCAGCAGGAGCAGGATGAGGCCGCCGGAGATCATCGCCGCGCGGTTGGCGCCCTCCTCCAGGCCGCGGGCGCGCAGGATCACCGAGGAGGCGAGGTCCTTCTCCACCTCACGCAGGGCGTCGATCTTGCCGGTGCTGACGTCGAACCAGGTGGTGACGTCCCTGCTGGGCGAGGCGCCGATGCTCAGCTCCTTGCCCTCGGACGCCTGCGCCATGGCGCGCAGCCGGAACAGGTCGGTCTGGTCCACGTCGCGGCCGACCACGATGTTGCGGTAGAGCTCCAGCTGGTCGAGGTTGGCCAGCGTGGCGAAGAGGGTCTCCTCGCTCTCCTCGCGCGCCTTGGCGTCGGTCAGCGCGTCCAGCTCGCCGCTGTCGAAGGACTTCTTGTCCAGGGCACTGGCGAGGATGCCGCGCTGCTTGGACGCCTGCTCCTTCGCCCTCGCGATGGCGGCCATCGCGCTCGCGCTGTGGTTGACCTGGTCGTCCACCGCGACCTGGCCGACCTGGTCGTGGAACTGCAGGAGCGCGGAGATGATCTGGGAGTACTTGTCGATCATCGGCAGCGGCTGGATCTTGCCCTTGACGGCGGTGGCGCGCAGCGTCGGGATCTCCTCCAGACGGCGCAGCACCGGTCGCACGGAGTCGCCGTGCGTGTCGGCGATGGCCTGTCCCCGCTCCTTGGCCTCGTCGATCAGCGCGTCCACGCCGCTGTAGGTGGTCTGGAGCTGCGCCTCGCGGCTGCCTGGCCGGCCCTGGGCGATGAACAGCGCGGTCTCGTCGCGTTCGAAGGCGAGCTCGTGGGTGACGGCCCCGAGTTGCTCGCTGAACTCGGCGACCTGCCGGAGGGTCTGGTAGGTGTTGGCGTCGTTGAGCGAGGTGATCACGCTGAGCCCGCCGAGCCCCACGGCCACGGCCGTGGGAACGACGATCAGCGCGATGAGGCGCGACCGCACGTGCCAGTTGCCCAGCCCGAACCTGCGTGAGGAGGGTTTGGCCGGCCGTTGCTTCTGGCGCTGCTTCTGGTGCGCGTGCGGCTCGCGGTCGGCGGAAGCTTCAGCGCTCTGCGTTCTCACTTGCCTTCGCAACCTCTCGCCCCGGGAGGGGAATTCTCGGTGACCCTGCAGGTAAATGCGCGTTGGGGCAATTTAGTACGTCAAGATAAGCGTCATTTGAGCACATGGGCCGGTGGTGGCCAACCACTGATCGTGCTCGATCGAGAAGTTTGTCCCTGAGTGTCCGAAAATTACGCCAGAATCGGTAAACAGCCGTCTATCTGCGGAAACAAGGTGTAAGAGATCGCCCCACGGGCCTCTTCCTCACCCATAGGGGTTTCATCAGAACCGCCACGCCAGTAACGTCGGTCTCGTTCACACCTCCATTCCCAAACTGGACAAACCTCTAGTTACTTACCGGTCGTCAAATTTTCACGATATAGCGGCAAGCAGACATTGCAACCACAAGTGTTATCTTCTCGATAATGACCACTAATTTGGTGCTACGGTCGAGCCCTGTTGCGCGTCAGGCGCAAGAGCCGCCGGCAGCAGAAAGCCGCCCGGTCCCCCCTGGCTCCATCTGAAGGGAGTCCCTGACATGAGGCTTGGCCGTCCCGCCAGGGCCGCCATCATCGGATTCGCTTTGACCCTCGCCGCAGCCTGCAGCTCAGGCGGCGGCACGACCGCCAGCGCCCCACCGGCCGCCGCCAGTGGCGGCCTGGAGAAGACCAAGATCAAGGTCGCCACCCTGCCGGCCATCGACAGCGCCGCCCTCTACGTCGCCATCGACCAGGGGCTCTTCGAGAAGGAGGGCTTGGAGGTCACCCCGCAGGTGGTCCAGGCCGCGCCCGAGGCCATCCCCATGATGCTCAACGGCGAGATCGACGCGATGTTCGGCAACTACGTGTCGATGTTCCAGGCCCAGGACAAGGGCACGCTCAAGCTGCGCATCCTGGCCGAGGGCTCACGCGCGGCCCCCGACTCGCTCAGCATCATGGTGCTGCCCACCTCGCCCATCAAGACGCCCAAGGACCTCGAAGGCAAGACGATCAACGTCAACGTCCTGCACAACTTCCAGGAGCTGGCCCTCACGCAGGTGCTCAAGGCCAACAACGTGGACCCGGCGTCCATCAAGTACGTGCAGGTGACGTTCCAGAACATCATGCCCTCGTGGAAGGGCGGCCAGATCGACGCCGCCTACCTCGGCGAGCCGATGGTCACCGCGGCCACCTCCACCATGGGAGCCCGCAAGATCCTCGACCCGGCCTCCGGCCCCGCCGCCGAGTTCCCGATCTCCGGCTACGTCAGCACCCAGGAGTGGTACGACAAGAACCCGCACGTCGCGGCGGCCTTCCAACGGGCCATCCACAACGCGGCCAAGCTCATGGAGAACAACCGCGAGGTCGTCTCCAAGGTGCTGCCGACCTTCACCCAGATCGACGCGGCCACCGCGGCCACGGTCACCTTCCCCTACTTCTCCAGCAGCGACAACCCGGTGCGGCTGCAACGGGTGGCCGACTGGATGCTGGAGGCCCGCTGGCTGACCAAGGCGATCGAGGTCAAGACGCTCATGTCCCCGACCACGTCCGGGTGAGCGTGACCGCCACCGCCCTGGCCCCCGGCCGTCCGGCCCGCGCCACCGTACGGTGGTCGCGGCGGGCGGTCGGGGCCCTCGCCTTCGCCGCCCTGATCGAGCTGGTCAGCCGCACCGGCCTGGCCGACCGCGAGTTCCTGCCGCCCGCGACGGAGATCGTCGCCCGGATGGGGACGCTCGCGCTCGATCCCGCCTTCCGCGCGCACGCCCTGACCAGCCTGCTCGCCTGGGCCGTCGGGCTCGGTCTTGCGGCGGTCGCCGCGGTGCCGCTCGGGCTGCTGCTCGGCAGCGTCCCCGTCGTGGACGCCGCCACCCGCTCGGTCGTGGAGTTCCTGCGGCCGATCCCGTCGGTCGCGCTGATCCCGCTGGTGGCCCTCGTCATCGGCACCGGCCTGCAACTACGGATCTCGCTGGTGGTCTACGCCTCGCTGTGGCCGATCCTCTACAACACGATGTACGGCCTCCGGGGCGTGGACCCGCTGGCCAAGGAGTCGCTCAGGTCGTACGGCTTCGGCCCGCTGTCGGTGCTGCTGCGCGTCTCGCTGCCCTCCTCGGCACCGTTCATCACGACCGGCGTCCGGCTGGCCGCGGGGATCGCGCTGATCCTGACCGTCAGCACCGAGATCGTGGCCGGCCGGGGCGAGGGCATGGGCGTGTTCATCTACTTCGCCGGCATCGCGGTGCCCGCCCGCATGACCGACATCCTGGCCGGGGTGTGCTGGGTCGGGCTGTTCGGCGTGGCGGTGAACGCCCTGCTGGTCGCCTTCGAGCGGCGCGCGTTCCGCTGGCACCACGCCCGGTTGGGAGAGCAGACGTGAAAGCGACAGCCGAGGTAGCCGCGCCGGCGCGCGTCGCCCGGCGGCCCCGGGCCGCCGCCCGGCGGAGAGGCGTGCGGACGACCGCGTTCCGCTGGCTCGTGCTCGCCGTGCTGGTGCTGCTGTGGGAGGTGGCGACCAGGGTCGCGGGCAGCGCGTTCTTCCCCACGCCCGGCACGATCGTGACGCGGATGCAGGCGATGTGGTTCTCGGGGCCGCCGCAGCGGCTGTTCCTGAGCGACGTCGCCGTCCAGAACATCCTGCCCAGCCTGGGCAGGATGGCCGTCGGGTTCGCCGGGGGCGCGCTGGCCGGGGTCGTGCTGGGGCTGGCGGTGGGGCTGTCGGCCCGCGTCTACGACTACCTCGACGGGGTGCTGCAGTTCCTGCGGGCCGTGCCGCCGCCCGCGCTGGTCACGGTGTTCCTGGTGGTGTTCGGGTTCGGGCTGCGCATGCAGCTCGCGTTCATCATGTTCAGCATCGTGTGGCCGGTGCTGCTCAACACCGCCGACGGCGCCCGCGCGGTGGAGCCGCTGCACCTGCAGACCTGCCAGGTGTTCCGGCTCTCGCGGGCCGAGCGGCTGTGGCTGGTGGTGCTGCCGTCGGCGCTGCCCAAGATGTTCGCCGGGCTGCGGCTCGCGCTGTCGCTCTCGCTCATCGTCATGGTCTTCTCCGAGCTGCTGCCGGGCACCACCAACGGGATCGGGTTCCAGCTCACGGAGGCGTACTCGATGTTCGACCTGCCCGCCATGTGGGCCGCGATCGTGCTGCTCGGGGTGCTCGGTTATCTGCTGAACGAGGTGTTCCTCGTCGTGGAGCGGCGTGTGCTCGGCTGGCACCGCGCGGCGCAGGAGCCCGTTGGTTAGGGGGCAACGGTGAAGATCATGGTCGTGGGCGGCGGAGTCGGAGGACTCGCCACCGCGTTGAGCCTGGCCGCGGCCGGGCTGGAATGCGTGGTCGTGGAGGCCGCGCGGACAATCAGACCGCTCGGCGTCGGCATCAACCTGCAGCCGCACGCCGTACGCGAGCTGACCGAGCTGGGGCTGGCCGGCCGCCTGGCGGCGCTCGGCGTCGAGACCAGCTCCATGACCTTCGCCGACCGGCACGGCAACGTCATCCTGGCGCTGCCGCGCGGGCGCGCGGCCGGCTACCGGTGGCCTCAATACAGCATCCACCGCGGCGAGCTGCAGCTCGCGCTGCTCACCGCGGTCGAGGAGTGCGGCGTCCCGGTGCGCACGGGGGTGCGCTTCGAGGACTGCGCGCAGGACGGCGACGGCGTGCTCGTCACGCTGCGCCGGGCGGACGGGCAGGTGCTGCGCGAGCGGGTGGACGTGCTCGTCGGCGCCGACGGCGTGCAGTCGGCGGTGCGGGCCCGGCTGCACCCGGCCGGGGATCCGCTGCTGTGGGCGGGCATCAGGATGTGGCGCGGCGTCGCCGAGGCCGACCCCATACTCGACGGCGCGACGGTGCTGGTCGGCGGCTCCAACACGGCCGGCAAGTTCGTCACCTACCACATCTCGGCGGCCAACCCCCGGCTGGTCAACTGGGTGGCCGAGGTGAAGGTGGCCGAGCCCGGCCAGGTCGCCGCCGCCGACTGGAGCCGGGAGGGCCGGCTGTCCGACGTGGCGCCGCACTTCGCGCGCTGGGCCTACGCCCCCGCCGACATCCGGGCCCTGCTCGCCGCCACCGTCCGCATCCTCGAATACCCGATGGTCGACAGGGAGCCGCTGCCGCGCTGGGGCGAGGGACGGGTGACGCTGCTCGGCGACGCCGCCCACCCGATGTACCCGATCGGCTCGAACGGCGGCTCCCAGGCCGTGCTCGACGCCCGGGTGCTGGCCCGGTGCCTGGCCTCGTACGACGATCCGGCCGAGGCGCTGAGCGCGTACGAGGACGAACGCCTTCCGCCCACCTCGGCCCTGGTGCGCGCGCACCGGTCGCTGCCCGTCGAGGAGACGATCGCCCTGGTGACCGAGCGGGCGCCTGACGGCTTCCGCGACGTCGCGGACGTGCTGACGGAGGCCGAACTGGCCGCCATGGCGGCGGCGCAGCGGGCCATCTCGGACGCCGACGTGCGGGCGCTCAACGAGCGGGAGTCGTGGAGCGTACGTGCGCCATGACAGTCCGGGTCTCCCCGAGTAAGATCACGCCCGGAAGAGGTTTACCTGACCGACTCCTCCAGCTTTGCCCGCTCCGCTAGAGTCGAGTTCCGACCCTTCCGGAGTCGCGGTCCTCCTCCGCGGTCTCGCCCCCCTAGGAAGCACATTGCTCGAGATAGACAATCTCTCCCATGTGTACGGCGCCGGCACCCCCAACGAGCACCGGGCCATCGAAGGTCTCAACCTGAGCGTCGCCGAGGGCGAGCTGCTGTGCATCGTGGGGCCGTCGGGCTGCGGGAAGTCCACGCTGCTGCGCTCGATCGCCGGGCTCATCAGCCCGACCGGCGGCCAGGTCAAGGTCGAGGGCAACCTCGTGCGCCAGACCCCCGACAACCTCGCCGTGGTGTTCCAGGACTACAGCCGCTCGCTGTTCCCCTGGATGTCGGTCGCCGACAACGTCGCGCTGCCGCTGCGCCGCAGGGGCATGGACAAGAAGGCCCGCCGCGAGGCCGCCATGGAGGCGCTGGAGTCGGTCGGTCTGTCCGGGGCCGAGCGCAAATACCCGTTCCAGCTCTCGGGCGGCATGCAGCAGCGGGTCGCGATCGCGCGGGCGCTCGCCTACCGGCCGACGCTCATGCTCATGGACGAGCCGTTCGGCTCGGTGGACGCGCAGACCAGGGAAGACCTTGAGGACCTGGTGCTCAAGGTGCGCGGCCACCACCAGATGACGATCGTGCTCATCACGCACGACATCGACGAGAGCGTCTACGTCGGCGACCGCGTGGTGGTGCTGTCCAAGGCGCCGGCGCACGTCGTCGGCGACCTCAAGGTCGACCTGCCCGAGCCGCGCGACCAGATCACCACCCGCGAGCACCCCGACTTCGTGCACCTGCGTGCCGAGGTGGGCCGCCTGGTCCGAGGGCACGCCGCGGTCGTCTGATGGACCGGCAGCTCATCAGCGCCATCGCGCACACCGACCACCCGGTCGCGGCGCCCGTCTCCGACGTCTCGCTCGACCGCCTGGTGCGGCGCGCGGCGCTGCCGGAGGGCGCCCGCGTCCTCGACCTCGGCTGCGGGCCGGGCGCGTGGGCGCTCCGGGTTCTGGAGCTGGTGCCGTCGGCCGTCGCCGAAGGCGTGGACCTCTCCCCGCACGCCCTGGACGCCGCCGAGCGCGACGCCGCGGCCCGCGGCCTGGCCGGCCGGTTCACGGCGCGGCTCGCCGACGCCGGCGACTTCCCCGCCGGGGAGCCGTACGACCTGGTGCTCGCCGTCGGCTCGACGCACGCCTTCGGCGGGCTGAAGGGGACGACCGAGGCGCTCGCCCGGTTCGTCCGCCCCGGCGGGCTGGCGCTGGTGGGCGAGGGGTTCTGGGAGCGCCCGCCGACGCCCGAGCTGGCCGCGGAGATCGGCGTCTTCCCCGACCTCGCGGGCACGATCGCGGAGGCCGAGTCGGGCGGCTGGCTCACCGTTCACGCCCACGTCAGTGACCGGGCCGAATGGGACGACTACGAGTTCTCCTGGACCGGCAGCCTGGCCCGCTGGGCCGCCGAGCACCCCGGCCCCGACGGCGACGAGGCGCTGCGGGCGGCGCGGGAGCACCGCGACATGTGGCTCGGCGGCTACCGCGACCTGCTCGGCTTCGTCACGCTCCTGCTGCGCCGCTCCTGACCGGGCGGGCGTCCTCCTCCTCGCACAGCCGCGCGCAGGCGGTGCGGATGGCGGCGACGGCCTCGTCGATCCGGTCGCGGTGGGTGCGGTGGCTCACGACGCACACCCGGATCATGTACCGGCCGCCGATCGTGGTGCTCGACAGCAGCACCCGCCCGGCGGCGTTGATCCGGCGCAGCAGGCGGGCGTTGAAGGCGTCGGCGTCGCCGCGCTCGGGGACCCAGCGGAAGGCCACGGTGGTGAGCCGAGGCTCCCACGGCACCTCGAACCCCGACTCCACCAGCGCGTCGCGCACCACGCAGGCCAGGTCCAGCTTCTCGTCCAGCGCCTCGCGGAAGGCGGCGAGGCCGTGCAGCTTGACCGGCAGCCACAGCCGGAGGCCGCGGAAGCCGCGGGTGAGCTCGGGTGAGTACTCGGTGAAGTTGGGGATCTCCTCCTCCGCGGCGAGGTCCTGGAGGTAGTCGGCGCCCAGGTGGTGCGCCGCGCGCAGCCGCGCCCCGTCGCTGACCAGCAGCGCCCCGATGCCGTACGGCAGGAACATCGCCTTGTGCGGGTCGAGCGTGATCGAGTCGGCCCGCTCGATGCCGTCCATGAGGGCCCGGCCGCGCGCCGTGAGCTGGAACGGCCCGCCGTAGGCGGCGTCCACGTGGAACCAGAGCCCTTCGGCCTCGGCGATGCCGGCCAGCTCCGCCAGAGGGTCCACGGCGCCGGTGTTCGTCGTCCCCGCGCTGCCGATCACGAGGAACGGGCGCAGGCCCGCCGCCCGGTCCGCCGCGATCAGGCCGGTCAGCGCGGCCGGGTCCATGGCGAGGGACGGCAGCGTGGGCACGGTGCGGAGGTTCGCCCTGGGGAAGCCGGCCAGCAGGGCGGCCTTGGCGGAGGAGGCGTGCGTCTGGTCGGTGACGTAGAGGACGCCGTCGAGGAAGCGCTCGCCGAGCAGCGCCGTGCGCGCCGTGACGATCGCCGAGAAGTTGGCCATCGAGCCGCCGGAGGTCAGGATGCCGCGCGCCCCGGCCGGATGGCCGAACAGGTCGCCCAGCCAGCGGACGGCGGTGGCCTCCATCTGGGCGCAGGCGGGCGCGAGGTCCCAGACCGTCACGTACTTGTTGAGCGCGGCGGCCATGAAGTCGGCCAGGGCGGCGGCGTACAGCCCGCCGCCCGGCACGTACGCCAGGTAGCCCGGCCCCGCGCTCGCCCCGCCCTGCCTGGCCGCCGCGGCCACCGTCCGCAGCAGGGCGGGCAGAGGGCTGCCGTGCTCGGGGGCCGGCTCCCGCAGGCCGGCGAGCAGGGCGGCGTCCGTCGCGGCGAGGGCGGGCAGGTCCGGCAGCTCGCGCAGGAAGTCCTCGACGAGGGCCAGCGCGGCCTCGCCCATCTCACGGGTCTGCTCGGGGCCGGGTTCGAGTGGGTACGGGGTCGCGTGCGGCATGCCGGCATCCTGTCATCGTCAGGGGCGCCGCCCGGGGATCCACACCCGGACGGCGTCCACGACGCCGGGTTATACCGGCTCGTGCATGTGGCGGGTCAGGGCGTGCTCCACGAGGGTGATCAGGGTCGCCTTGACCGACTCGCGCTGCCGGGCGTCCAGCCGCACGATCGGGGTGCGGCCGCCGATGGACAGCGCCTCGCGGATCTCCTCCTCCTGGTGGGCGAACTGCCCGTCCCAGCCGTTGATGCCGATGACGAACGGCAGCTTCGCCTCTTCGAAGTAGTCGATGGCGGGGAAGCTGTCGGCCAGGCGGCGGGTGTCGACCAGCACGATCGCGCCGATCGCGCCGCGCACCAGGTCGTCCCACATGAACCAGAACCGGTGCTGGCCCGGCGTGCCGAACAGATAGAGGATCAGGTCACGGTCCAGCGAGACGCGGCCGAAGTCCATCGCCACGGTCGTGGTCGTCTTGTTCGGCGTCAGCGAGACGTCGTCCACGTGGGCGGACGCGTCCGTCATGACGGCTTCCGTGGTGAGGGGGAGGATCTCCGAGACCGCACCCACGAACGTCGTCTTGCCAACGCCGAAGCCCCCTGCCACGACGATCTTCGTCGAGGTGAGGCCGGGGCTAGAGCCTTCGAAGTCCACTGAGCACCCTTTCGAGCAAGTTGAGGTCCGGCTTTCCCGCCTCCAGCGCAGGCTGGTGCACGCGGATCAGGCCCTCCGACGCCATATCGGCGATCAGCACCCGGACCACTCCAAGGGGCTGGCGTAAAAGGGCGGAGATCTCAGCAACCGACCGAACGTTACGAGTCAGTTGGATGATCGCCTGATACTCCGGACTTAGTAGGGAAATGTCTTGGTATTCCGACGTCACGGAGGACACCAACGCCTCCATGGCGAACTTCATCCGTGGCGCAGTGCGCCCGCCGGTGACGGCGTACGGCCGCACCAACGAGCTCTTGCGCGACTGTGGCGCCGCCGGATGCGGCGGAGTGCTATCACCAGCCCAACCCTGACCTGTCACCATGATCTCCTGTCGACGCCCCCAGGCTAGCGGGGACGGGCCGCCTGCAGTTCAGCGCGTACGGCCGGCGTCAGCACCTGCCCGGCCCGCTCGACCAGCAGGGTCATCTGGTAAGCCACCAGCCCCATGTCACAGTCGGGAGCGGCCAGGACGGCCAAGCAGGACCCATCACTGATGGACATGATCATCAACAGCCCGCGCTGCATCTCGATGACGGTCTGGGTCACCATACCGCCCTCGAAGACCCGGGCGGCGCCCTGAGTCAGGCTGATCACACCGGAGGCGACGGCCGCGAGCTGGTCGGCCCGGTCCTTCGGGAAACCCTCCGAGTACGCGAGCGGCAGACCGTCCGACGAGACCACGACCGTGTGCGCCACTCCGGGCACATTGTTCACGAAGTCAGTGATCAGCCAGCTGATGCCGCGCGCTCCCTGGCTCATCTCTCTCATTTGTCCTCCTCATTCTCTCCGCGGGTGAACGCTCGGCCCTGCCGGACACCCTGCTGGAAGCTGGAGAGCCGGCTGCGCAACCGCTCGGGCGAGATCTGTGGCGGCGGAGACGTCGGCTGGGGCTCGGCGAGGCTGGCCGTGCCGGGCACCAGGTTCGCCTTGGGCACGCGGCGCGGCAGGCCGGAGCTCGTCGTACCGGACTGCTGCGGCTGCGCGGCGGCCTGTGCGGCCTGGAAACCGGCGTCCGCGGGCGAGGACCAGGTCGCGCCCGCCCCCGACGCGCCAGGCCGGCGCTGCGGCAGCCCCGACGCCCTGGACGCGCTCGCGGCCGGCGGCGTGGCGGCCGGCGCGGGCGGCGCGGCTGGTGGCGGCGCGGTGGCGTCGGCGGGGATGGCCGGGTGCACGGCGGTGACCTCGGGCTCGTCCTCCACCGGTTCGAGGCGCTGCCTGACCTGCTCGGGCTCGGGCCGGCGGAACCAGTCGGAGCCGACCGACGAGAAGATCGGCAGGAACTCCTCGCTCTGCTCCTCCAGCGGCGAGTTGCGCACGACCGGCAGCGGGCCGGTCATGTCCTGGGAGGTGTAGTTGCCGGCGCTGAAGGCCCCGAGGCCGGAGTGCCCGTTCTGCTCGTAGCGGTCGGCGGGCTTGGGGTCCTCGTCGAAGGGCGAGACGTAGTCGGGGCCGAAGGCCGGCCGCGGCCGGTCGACCGACTCGAACAGGCCCCTGCGCGGCAGCGGGTCGGCGAAGGAGGTCCAGCGGGACGCGTCGTCCGGCTGTTCCTTCGGCGGCTCGGTCGCGAAGGACGGCCAGCGCGGCTCGTCGCCCGGCGCGAGCGGCGGCGGCTGCTCGGCGAAGGACGGCCAGCGGTTGTCGGCGAACGACTGCTGCTGCGGCGGCTGCTGCTGCGCGGGAGGCTGCTCCTCGGCGAACGACGGCCAGCGGGCGGTCTCGTCGGAGTACCAGCGCTGCTCCTCCTGCCGCGCGGCGGGCGGAGGCTCCTCGGCGAACGACGGCCAGCGCTGCTCGTCCACACCCGGGCCGCCCGGCGTCGCCACCGGCGGCTGGTCGAAGCCCGCGTGGTCGAACGGGCCGGGCCGGTCGCCGCCGAAGGCGGCCGGCTGCTGCTCGCCGAAGCGGGGCTGGCCGAACGGCGCCTGGTCGAAGGAGGGCTGGTCGGAGGCGGACGGGTCGAACGACGGCTGCTCGCCGAAGGACGGCCAGCTCGTGCCGGTGCTGCCGGGCGCGGGCAGCGAGCCCGGCCACTCGGTGTCGAGCACCTGGTTGGCGGCGGACTGCGTGCCGTTGGCCGAGGGCTGGTTGAACATGCTCGGGTCGAACGAGGTGAACGCCTCGTACTGGCCGCCCTGCTGGGGCACCCCGGCGCCGCCGCTGATGAGCATGTCGGGCATCATCACCAGAGCGCTCAGGCCGCCGTTCTCGCGCTGGCTGAGCTGGACCCGGATGCCGTGGCGCAGCGCCAGGCGGCCGACCACGAACAGGCCCATGCGCCGCGACACCGACACGTCCACGACCGGCGGGTTGGCCAGGCGCCAGTTGGCCTCGCCCAGCTCCTCCTGGCTCATGCCGATGCCCTGGTCGTTGATGGTGATCAGGACGCCGCCCTCGGCGGGGGTGCTGGTCACGGTGACCTTGCTCTCGCGCGGGGAGAACGAGATGGCGTTCTCGATCAGCTCGGCGAGCAGGTGGACGGCGTCGGTGACGGCCGGGCCGACGATCAGCGTGCTGGACGCGATCGAGATCTGGACCCGCTCGTAGTTCTCGACCTCCGACAGCGAGGCACGGGCGATGTCGACCAGCGGCACCGGCTCGCTCCACTTGCGCGCGGCCTCCTGGCCGGCGAGGACCAGGAGGTTCTCGCTGTTGCGCCGCATGCGGGTGGCGAGGTGGTCGAGGCGGAACAGGTTGGCCAGTCGCTGCTCGTCCTCCTCGCCCTGCTCCAGACCTTCGATGAGCTGGAGCTGCCGTTCGACCAGCGTCTGGCTGCGGCGGGAGAGGTTGACGAACATGGAGTTGACGTTGGCGCGCAGCTTGGCCTCGTCGCCGGCCAGCCGGATCGCCTCGCGGTGGACCTCGTCGAAGGCCCGCGCCACTTCCCCGATCTCGTCCCGGGTGTTGATGCCGATGGACGGGACCTCCGGCACCTGCGCGCCCTCGCCGGACTCGCGCAGCACGCGGACCGTCTCGGGCAGCCGGGTGGTGGCCACCTGCAGCGCCTCGGCGCGGAGCCTGCGCAGCGGGCGGACCAGCGAACCGGCCACGCGGGTGGTGATGACCAGGACCAGGAGCAGCAGCACGAGGATCATCGCGCCGGAGATGATGGCGTTGCGCTGCTCGTCGTCGCTCAGCTCACGGGTCCGGGTCACGATCTTCGTGGCCAGGTTGTCCTCGACCTTGCGCATGGCGTTGGCGGTCAGCGTGGTGCTGTCGTACCAGTTGTTCAGGTCGCGGTGGGTGGTGACGTCGAGGTCGCCGATCTTGTTGTACTCGCGCATCTGGGCGAGCGCGCGCTGGCGCATGGAGTCGGCGCGGTCGATCTGCTGGCCTCTGACGCTCTGGTGGTAGGCCTTGAGGTCCTCGGCGGACGCCTCGGCCTCGAAGGAGGCCAGGGTGGCCTGCTGCTTGTCCCAGGAGCCCAGGAACTCGGTCAGGGCCTCGCCGTCCAGCTTCCGCTCGGCCAGCGCCACGATCAGCATGATCTGCTGGCGCGAGACCTCCTCCTTCATCGACTGCAGCGAGCCGAGCGCCGCGATGTCCCTCTGGAGGCGGTCGTCGTTGACGCCGTCGGCCAGACCCGCCTGGATCGACGAGAAGATGCCGATCATGGTGGTGTAGGTCCGGATGGAGGCCTGCGGCGGAACGTTCCCGACCATCGACTCCCGGAGGCTGTCGAGACCGTCGAGCCAGCGGGACATCTCCGACACACCCTCGCGGACGCGGCTGGTGTGGGAGTCGTCGATGGCCTTGGCGGCGGTGAGCACCTGCGCCTTGACCTTGTCCGTGGTCTGGCGCTGGTTCTTCAGCTGCAGCGTGCGGCCGGCCCGGTTGCCCGTGGCGACGGCCCACGCCGTGAGTGTGCGCTCCTTGGCGAGCTCGTGGTTGAGCGCGCCGACCTTCTGGACCAGCTCGGCGACCTGGGTCAGACGCCGGTACTCGGCGCTGGTCCCGATGGCGTCGGCAAGCTGGATGCCGGCGAGGAGCACGCCCACGACCGTGGGGATGAGGATCAGAGCGACCAGCCTGGAGCGCACACGCCAGTTAGCCAGCCGGAACCTGCCGCCTGTGTACTCCCCCGACTTCGTATGCCTGGGGTTTTCCGTCCTCACTGACTCTCGCAACCTCTCGCCGGTACGTGCTCGAAAGAAATCAGACACGCGTGTGGCGCATGGGATTCCGTCCGGCTGGGTAATTGGAACACAGTCCGTACCAGATCGGCCAACCAGACATATCCCATCAAACACGCCCAAAGCACAGCTTTAGGGTGCATTTCGCCGTACACGTTTTCAAGCGGGCCGGAACGAATCCCGCTCGGCGGGTGCCGCGTGCTTCACCATCAGGTGCCGCGTCACCGAATACTCCAGGACCGCCTCCTGGCTCATGTCCTTGCCGAACCCGCTGCCCTTCACCCCGCCGTGCGGCGCCTCGCTGGCGATGGGCAGGTGATCGTTGACCCAGGTCACCCCCACGTCGAGGCGGTGCGCCACGCGCAGCGCCCGCGAGACGTCCCGCGACCACACCGACGAGGCGAGCCCGTAGCGGGTGTCGTTGGCCAGCCGGACCGCCTCGTCCTCGCCGTCGAACGGCAGCGCCACGAGCACCGGACCGAAAAGCTCGCCCTGGACCATCTCGCTGTCCTGTGCGACATCCGTCACAAGGGTGGGCGGGTAGTAGAAGCCGGGCCCCTCGGGCACGGCGCCGCCGTGCCGCACCCGGCCGCCGGAACGCTCCACGAAGCCGTGCACGCGCTCCCGGTGCGCCGCGGAGATCAGCGGGCCGATGTCCGTGGCCGGGTCCCAGGGGTCGCCGTAGGAGATTTCGGCAAGAGTTGCCCGAAGCGCCTCCACGGCGTCGTCGTAGATCTCGCGGGCGAGGTAGACCCGGGTGGCCGCGGTGCAGTCCTGCCCGGTGTTGTACGTCGCCCCCATCGCCACGCCGTGGGCCATCTCCGCCAGGTCGGCGTCCGCGAAGACCAGCGCCGGCGCCTTGCCGCCCAGCTCCAGGTGAACCCGCTTGAGCGTGGCCGCCGCGCCGGTCATCACCGCCCGGCCGGTCTCCGTGGAGCCGGTGACGCTGACCATGTCCACGCCCGGGTCGGTGACCAGCGCCTGGCCGACCTCGGCGCCGCCGGTCACCGCCTGGACGAGCCCCTCGGGAGCGCCCGCCTTGGCGAACAGCTCGGCCAGGCGCAGCGTCGTGCGCGGCGTCTGCGGCGCCGGCTTGATCACCACGGCGTTGCCCGCGGCCACCGCGGGCCCGACCTTCCACACGGCCATGATGAACGGGAAGTTCCATGGCGAGATCGACCCCACCACCCCGACGGGGCGGCGCAGCATGACCGAGGTGTAGCCGGAGCTGAACACCCCGGCGCCCGAGCCGTCCAGCGAGCGGGCGGCCCCGGCGAAGAAGCGCAGGTTGTCCACCGCGAACGGCAGCTCGCCGTCGCGGAAGACCGCCGCGGGCTTGCCGGTCTCCTCCACCTCGAGCCTCGTCAGCTCCTCGGCGTCGGCCTCGACGAGGTCGGCCAGCCGCAGCAGCAGCCTGGCGCGCTCGGCCGGGGTGGTCTCGGACCACTCGGCGTAGGCGGCACGGGCGGCCGTCACGGCCGGCGCCACGCCCTCCACCGGCGTGTCCGCGATTTCGGCGCACGGGAGCCCGGTGGCGGGGTTGATCAGTTCACGCATGGAAGGTCATGTCCTTACTGGCCGAGCTGCTCGATCAGGTCCGCGGCCTTGCGCAGGCCGTCGCGACGCCGGATCTCCTCGCCCGCGGCGGCGAGCCGCTCCCGCAGCTCGGTGTCGCCGAGCAGCCGGGCGATCGCCCCCGTGAGTTCGTCGTCCTCGAAGGTGTAGGTCGAAAGCCTGACACCGTAGCCCAGCTCGGAGACCCGCTGGGCGTTGTCGTACTGGTCCCAGAACAGCGGCAGCACGATCATGGGCTTGCCGAAGTGCAGAGCCTCGGTGGTCGTGTTGTTGCCGCCGTGCGTGATGACCAGATCGCACTGAGGGACGATCTTAGTCTGTGGCAGGAACTCCGCGCCCCACATGTTGTCGGCGAGCTTGATCTCCTCGTGCAGCGGGCCCATGGAGACGATGTACTGGTGCGGCGTGGTGGCCAGCACGTCGATCACCCGCTGCATCAGGCCGACGTCGGCCGAGCCGAGCGAGCCGAGCGAGAAGTAGATCAGCGCGGCGTCCGGACGGCGCTCGAAGGGCAGCGTGAAGTCCTCGTCGGTCTCGCGCACCGAGGAGTCGAGGCGGTGCCACGACGGGCCCAGCGGGCGGCGGTCGACGTAGTCGAGGATCTCCGGGTAGACGTAGAGGTTGAGGTCGCCCTCGTGGATGAAGTCGAGGTCGGGCAGCGGGGCCGTGCCCTGCTCGACGCACCACTCGTTGTAGGCGCTCCACAGCTCGCGGTGGGTGCGGTCGTACTCGGCGCGGAAGTCGTCCCACTCGCTGCGGTCGTCGGCGGGCAGGCCCGAGAAGACCGGCGGGACGTCGGCGCCGCGCACCTCCAGCGGCTGGCAGGAGACGATCCTGACGAACTTCTTGCCCGTCGTCAGGAGCGCCGGGAAGGTGATCACGTTGTCCTCGATGATCACGTCCGGGTTCACTCGCTCTATGATGGCCTTCAGCTGCGGCTCGCAGTACTTCGCGCCGTCGATGAGCTCACCCCAGATCGGCTTGGTGACCGTGTCGAGCTGCTCCTTGGTGCTCTTGCGGTACTCCGGGGCCGTGTCGCGGATGAAGTCCTTCCAGAACTGTCCGGCGTCCTGCTCGTCGGGGTTCTCGGGCGGCGGGGCGAGGTCGACCAGGTCCTCCTCGAAGCCCAGAGCCTCCAGCTTGCCCTTCCAGGACGACTCGGCGGCGAAGACGACGCGGTGGCCACGACGGCGCAGAATGTCGCCGATCCCGATGGAGTTGTTGGTCGGGCCGTACGCGCTTTCCGGCATGAACAGGAACGTGAGTGACATCGGAACTCCGGGAGAGGGGGTTTCAGAGAGTTGAAGGCTAATTCAAAAACGTGGCTGGCGTGATGGTCAAGTAACGGGCACTATGGTCACGGCTAACTGAACGGAAGCCCAACGAGTGAAGGTGGTGAGGGTGGCTCAGCGTAAAAGCCGGAGTGACCGGCGCATCGACTTGATCGAGGCGGCGCGCAAAGCCATCATCCGCCACGGCGTCGACGGCGTGCAGCTCTCGCACGTCGCGGAGGAGGCGGGGCTCACCTCCGGCGCCGTGCTCTACCACTACCCCGACCTCGGCGAGTTGCTGGTCGAGGCGCAGCACGCCGGCATGGAACGTTTCTACGAGCTGCGCCTGCGCCGCCTCGCCGACTTCACCGACCCGGCCGAGAAACTGGTCGTCACGATCCGCTCCGGGCTGCCGACCGGGCCGCTCGACCCCGACGTGCGCCTGCTCAACGAGCTGGGCGGCGCCGCCGGCCGCAACCGCGTCTACGGCGTCCTGCTCACCTCGCTCTACGACCGCCAGGTGTCGATGTACCAGGCGATCCTCGACACCGGGGCGGCGCTGGGCGTCTTCACCCTGGCCGCCGACTCGCTGTCGATCGCGCGCAACCTGGTGGCGCTGGAGGACGCCTACGGCTACCGCATCACCGCCCGGCACCCGGTGATCGGGCCCGCGGAGGCCGCGGAGCTGATCCTGTCGTACGCGCGGGCGGCGACCGGCAATGATCTTTCTCACTGAGGATCCGCCATGATGACGGCGTCCTCAGCGTTCCAGCGCACCTTGACCTCGGCCCCGGGCTTCACCGTCCCGGCCCCCTGAACGGCCGCCAGGACGGGCTTGGGGTGCCCGGGGACGTCCACGGAGACGTGCGAGACGCCGCCGTAGAAGCTGACGTCCACCACGGTGCCCGCCATGCCCCTGACGGCGTTCTCGTCGGCCAGCTCGATCCGCTCGGGCCGCACCGCGAGCAGCGCGGGCGTGTCCGCCGCCAGCTCCTCCAGCGGGGTGCCCGCCAGCATCCCGAAGTCCTCGCTGCGCAGCGCGTCGAGGCCGGTGGCGAGGCCGCGGAACAGGTTGTTGGCGCCGACGAAGTCGGCCACGAACGGCGTACTCGGCCGCTCGTAGAGCGTCACGGGCGCGTCCACCTGGCGCACCTGGCCCGTGTCGAACACCGCGATGCGGTCGGCCAGCGACATCGCCTCCTCCTGGTCGTGCGTGACGACCACGAAGGTGATGCCGACCTCGTGCTGCAGCCGCTTCAGTTCGAGCTGCATGTCGGCGCGGACCTTCTTGTCCAGGGCCGACAGCGGCTCGTCGAGCAGCAGCAGGCGAGGCCGCTTGACGATGGAACGCGCCAGCGCCACCCGCTGCCGCTGGCCGCCGGAGAGCTGCGCGGGCTTGCGGCCGGCGTGCGCCGACAGCCCGACCGTCTCCAGCACCTCGCCGACCCGCTGCTTGATCTCCTGACGCGGCAGGCGCTCGCGCTCCAGCCCGTAGGCCACGTTCTTGGCCACGGTCATGTGCGGGAACAGCGCGTACGACTGGAACATGAGGCTGATCGGCCGCCGGTTGGGCGCCTTGGACAGCAGGTCCTCGCCGTCGAGCGAGACCCGCCCGCTGTCGGGCGTCTCGAACCCGGCGATGATGCGCAGCAGCGTGGTCTTGCCGCAGCCCGAGGGGCCGAGCAGGGCGAAGAACTCGCCCTGCTCGATCTGGAGCGAGACGTCGTCCAGCGCGGTGACGCTGCCGAAGCTGCGGCTGACGCCGTCAATCTTGAGCACGTGACTCCCCGATCCTGGTCATCCGCTGACCGGCGATCACCGCGGTGAAACTCACCAGGAGCAGGATCGCGGCCAGCGCGTTGATCTTCGGGGTCACCCCGAAACGAACCATTGAGTAGATGACGATCGGCAGCGTCGGCTCGGCGTTCCCGATCGTGAAGAAGGCGATCACGAACTCGTCCAGCGACAACGTGAACGCCAGCAGCGCCCCGGCCACGATCCCGGGCGTGAGCTGCGGCAGCGTGACCTTCATGAAGGTGACGACCGGCCCGGCCCCGAGGTCGCGCGAGGCCTCCTCCAGCGAGGTGTCGGCGCCCGTGAGCCGGGTGCGCACCACCGCCGCGACGAACGCCATCGAGAACAGCGCGTGCGCGAGCGTCACCGAGTACAGGCCGAGCGTGAGCTGGATGGCGCTGTAGAACACCAGCAGCCCGATGGCGAGCACCAGGTCGGGCAGCACGGCCGGCATCAGCGCGAGCGCGTCGAGCGTCTTCGACCTGGTGTAGCGGGCCAGGCCGACCGCGAGCAGGGTGCCGAGCACGGTGGCGATGACGGTGGAGCCCGCGGCCACGACGAGCGTGTTGACCACGCCGGTCCTGATGCGCTCGTCGCCGGCCAGCTCGCCGTACCACTTGAGGCTGAAGCCCTCGTAGGTGTAGGCCGAGTCGCCGGAGTTGAACGACATCACGACCAGCACGAGGATCGGCAGGTAGAGGAAGACGTAGGTGGCCCAGAACGGCACGTAGAGCAGCTTGGACCTACGCACGGCGGGCCGCCCATGCCTGCACGATCAGCAGCGCGACCAGCACCGCGATGAGCGCCAGCGCCAGCGTCGAGCCGAACGGCCAGTCGCGCGCCTTGAGGAACTGGTCGCGGATGAGGTTGCCCACCATGGTCGACTTGCTGCCGCCGAGCATCTCGGGGATGACGAAGTTGCCGAAGCTCGGCACGAACACGAACAGGCAGCCGGTCAGCACGCCCGGCACGCTGAGCGGCAGCGTCACCTTGCGGAACGTGGTGAACGCCGAGGCGCCCAGGTTGGCCGACGCCTCGCGCAGCTGCGGGTCCAGCCGTTCGATCGCGGAGTACAACGGCAGCACCATGAGCGGCAGGTACGAGTACAGCAACCCGGTGACGATCGTCCCCTCGTGGTAGAGCAGCTCGTACGGCCCCAGCCCGAGCTTGCCGAGCGCGCTGTTGACCAGCCCCGGCCCGCTCAGCAGCATGATCCAGGCGTAGACCCGGATGATGAAGTTCGTCCAGAACGGCAGCACGACCGCGACCAGCGCGAGCGTCTTCCACCTGGAGGGAAGCTGCGCGATCAGGTAGGCCGTCGGATAGCCGATCAGCAGCGCGATCAGCGTCGTGAGGGCCGCGATGCGCAGGGAGTTGCCGACCACGCCGAGGTAGAGCGGGTCGATCAGGCGGGTGAAGTTCTCGGTGGTGAACTCGTACACCACGCCGCCGAAGCGCCCGCGCTGGAAGACCGTGTAGCTCAGCACCAGGCCCAGCGGCACGAGCAGCAGCACCACCAGGTATGTCAGCCCTGGTGACAGGAAAACGAATGCGCCCAGCCGGCGGCCCCGCACGCGGGGCGCCGGCCGGGCCTTTGCCTCAGACTTCACTGCACTGACTACGACTGCGCCGTGACTTCGCTGGAAAGCCGGGTGTACTTGGTGGACGCCTGGCCGAGGTCGATGATCGACTCACCGTCGAGCAGCTCCGCCGGCTTGATGCCGAGCAGCGAGCCCTCGGGAGCCTTGACGCGCTCCATGGCGGCCTTGTTCGGCACCTTGTAGTTGATGTTCTCGGCGGCCCAGCTGTGGATCTCGGGGTCGAGGATGTAGTTGATCAGGGCGTGCGCGGCCTCCTTGTTCTTGGAGGACTTCATGATCACCATGGTGTCCACCCAGAGGTCGCTGCCCTCCTTCGGCACCGCGAACTTGATGTTCTTCTCGGTGGTCGGGCACCAGCCGTCCCACGCCTCGACCATAACGGCCTCGCCGGAGACGAGCTTGTCGCCGAACGTCGTGTCGTCGTAGGCGAGCAAGTGCGGCTTGGCGGCCAGCAGCAGCTCCTTGGCCTTGGCGATCTCCTCGTCCTTGTCGGTGTTGACCGAGTAGCCGAGGAGCTTGAGCGCGGGCAGGGCCAGCCAGCGCTCGGTGGTCATCATGGTGACCTTCTTGTCGGCCCAGGCCGGGGGCTTGAGGAGATCGTTCCAACTGGTGGGCACGCTCTTCACCAGGTCGGTCCGGTAGCAGATGCCGGTGGTGCCCCAGGTGTAGGGCACCGAGTACTTGTTGCCCTTGTCGTAGGAGAGCTGGCCGGCCTCCGGGTAGAGGTTGGCCAGGTTGGGGACCAGCTCGGCGTGAATCGGCTCCAGCAGGCCCTGCTCGTTGAGCGCCTGGGCGTACTGGCCGGAGACGAAGGCCACGTCGATGCCGCTGTCGCCGGAGGCGGTCAGCTTGGCCATCGCCTCCTCGTTGGTGGCGTGCAGGCCCACCTTGACCTCGGAGACCTTGAGCTTCTCCTTGGCCTTCTCGGGCAGCTCCTTCGGGGTGTAACCGTCCCATACAGTGACCTGGAGCGACTGCTTCGACAGGTCGGCGTTGGGCTTGAGCTCCTCTGCAGCCGCCGCGGTCGCGCCGTCTGAGCTGTTCGACGACTCACCGCCGCACGCCGCGACGGCAAGCGCGAGGCCGGCCGCCGCGACGGCAGCCGGAAGACGACGGGTGAACCGGATACGGGACACGGCCGCTACTCCTTCTTGATGTGCGATGTACGAGGGGTCGCGCGACCTTACCGGACACAGCAGACCAGGGTAGGAGTGTTGCAGCACGAATCAACATGAGCAAGACTTTTCACCACATTGCTACCTGGAAGTTTGGTCTACCAGTTGAATTGGGATTCAATAGCGCAGCGGTTGGTCTCTCTCGGTGAGAAACCACTTACCGCACGAGACCGCGGGCTCACCGCCGCGCTTCTCACGGTGTTGGAGGGGGAGGTGCCGCCGCCTTTCGGCGTGCGCAGGTTCCTGCCGCTGCCAACCCTCTCGCACGACCCGGCACGTCTGCACATCGGGGTCCCGCGTGAACGGGACTTCGGCCCCCACGTGGACCAGACGAACTACTCGGTGGTGGTGGCCGAAAAAGTGGTCGTGAAGTGGCTGACCCCACCCGTACCGCTGCCCCATCCCACCCCGGAGATCCTCTCCCACCTCGTTGAGGCCGGGTTCAACGACACAGCTCCTCCTTACGCGGCCCTGACCGGCCCTGTCGACGGCCGGGAGTGCCTGCTCGCCCTCGCCACCGGCTATCTTCCCGAGGCCAGGGACGGCTGGGAGTGGTGCGTGGACGAGGCCGAGGCGGGTGACACGGCGTTCGCCGCCGACCTCGGCCGCCTGGCCGCCGACCTGCACCTCGCCCTGTCCACCCTCCCCACCGCCGCGGCGGCCGAGCTGCCGTCGGCCGCCGCCGTACGGGCCGCGGGAGCGCTGGCCGAGGCGCTGGAGCTCACCGACGGCGAGGACGGGCAGTGGCTGGCCGCCCGCGCCGACCGGCTCAGGCACGAGCTCGAACCCCTCGACGCCCCCATCGCCTCGCCCCTCATCCGCATCCACGGCGACCTGCACGTGGGCCAGATACTCCGGTGGCGCGACGGCTACGCGGTCATCGACTTCGACGGCAACCCCACGGTGACCGACGCCGACCCCTGCCAGCCGGCCGCCCGCGACGTCGCCCAGCTCACCACCAGCCTGGAGCACGTGGCCCAGGTCGCGATCAAGCGCCGCGGCACGCCGCCCGAGCGGGCCGCCGACTGGGCCGGTCGCGCCCGCGCGGGCCTGCTCGCCGCCTACCGCGCCCGCCTGGCCGCGCGCGGCCGACCCGACCTGCTGGACGAGGGCCTGATCCGCCCGTTCGAGATCGAGCAGGAGTGCCGCGAGCTGATCTACGCCGCCCGGCACCTGCCCCGCTGGCGCTACGCCCCCATGGGCGTCCTGCGCACCTGGTACACCGAGGAGAACCCGTCGTGAATGCCGAGCTCTACCTGTCCGACCTGGAGTCCAAGCCCGCCGCCCTGGCCGACCTGGCCACCGCGCTCGCCGCCGCCGACCCCTTCGCGGAGCTGCCCGCGGACCCGCGCCGGGTGCTGTTCCTCGGCATGGGCAGCTCCCGGTACGCGGCCGGGGTCGCGGCTCTGCGCCTGCGCGCCGCCGGCGTGGACGCCTACGCCGACTACGCCTCGGCGGCGGCGACGTACCCGGCCACGCCGGACACCCTGGTGATCCCGATCTCGGCCACCGGTGGCAGCAGGGAGACCCTGGACGCCGTGGACCGCTACGCCGGCGGCCCGGCCTTCGTCGCGGCCCTCACCAACCGGCCGGACTCCGCCCTCGCCGGGCAGGCCCGCGCGACCATCCCCATGCACGCCGGCGAGGAGCGCGGCGGCGTGGCCTGCCGCACCTTCCAGCACACCCTGGCGCTGCTGCTGGCGCTGGAGAGCCGGCTCACCGGGCGGCCTCTGGACCTGGCCGGGCTGCTCGGCCGCACCGCCGAGGCCACCGCCGACCTGCTCGACCGCAGGGACGAATGGCTGCCGCTGACCATGGAGCTGCTGGACGGCCCGCACGGCGTCTACACGGTCGCCCCCGCCGAGCGGCTGTCGTCGGCCGAGCAGTCGGCGCTCATGCTGCGGGAGGGCCCGCGCCGCCCGGCCGACGCCTGCGAGAGCGGCGACTGGTCGCACGTGGACGTCTACCTCACCAAGACCCTCGACTACCGCGCCCTGCTCTTCCCCGGCTCCCGGTACGACGAGCAGGCCATGGACTGGGTGCGCCAGCGCGGCTCCACGGTGGTGAGCGTCGGCGCCGAGATCAAGGACGCCGCGGCCACCGTCCGCTACGCGCACGACGACGACCCGGACGTGGCGCTGCTCACCGAGACGCTGGTGGCCGAGCTGGTCGCGGCCTACTGGTGGGCGGCCCAGTCATAGTACGGCGGGCGTAGTGCGGGGATGGTCAGCGGGCGCGGGCGGCGAGGGCGTGCTCGACCAGCGTGATCAGGGTGCTCTTGACCGCCTGCCGCTCGCGCGCGTCGGTGCGCACGATCGGCACGTGCGCCGAGAGCGTCAGCGCCTCCCGCACCTCGTGCTCGACGTGCGGGAACTCGCCGTTCCAGCCGTTGAGCCCCACGACGAACGGGATCCCCGCCTCCTCGAAGTAGTCGACGGCGGGGAAGGCGTCGGCCAGGCGCAGCGAGTCGACCAGCACGACCGCGCCGATGGCGCCGCGCACGAGGTCGTCCCACATGAACCAGAACCGGTGCTGTCCCGGCGTGCCGAACAGGTAGAGGATCAGGTCCCGGTCCAGCGAGAGCCGGCCGAAGTCCATGGCCACCGTGGTGGTGGTCTTGCCAGGGGTGTGCGCCAGATCGTCGATGCCCTGCGACGCCTCGGTCATCACCGCTTCGGTGGTGAGCGGCATGATCTCCGAGACCGCGCCGACGAACGTGGTCTTGCCCACCCCGAACCCGCCGGCCACCACGATCTTCGTCGAGGTGAGCCCGGCGTCAGAGCCTGCGAAGTCCACTGAGAACCCTTTCGAGCAGGCCGCGATCCGGCAGGCCCGCCTCAAGCTGCGGCTGGTAGACGCGGACCAGACCGTCCGCCTCCATGTCGGCGACCAGCACCCGGGCCACGCCGAGCGGAACACTCAGCAGAGCCGAGATCTCCGCAACGGATCTTACCTGGCGGCACAGCTCGCTGATCGCCCGATGTTCGCGGGGATAGCTGGGGCCGAGCTGCGCCGACGTGGCAGAGGACACGAGCGCCTCCATCGCCAGAGCGCTGCGCGGGGTGGTGCGGCCGCCCGTGAGAGCGTACATCCGCACCAGCGAGCTGCGCTCGGGCTCGGCCTCACCGTTGTGCCACGATGCCACGATCGCCTCCCCCTACCACGGACGCCCGGACAGCTCCGCCCGCACCGCGGGCGTGAGCACCTGTCCCGCGCGCTCGACCAGGATCGTCATCTGGTAAGCCACCAGCCCCATGTCGCAGTCGGGCGCGGCCAGCACCGCCAGCGACGAGCCGTCGCTGATGGACATGACCAGCAGCAGGCCGCGTTCCATCTCGACCAGGGTCTGGGTCACGCCGCCGCCCTCGAACACGCGGGCCGAGCCCGCCGTGAGGCTGACCAGGCCGGCGGCGATGGCGGCGAGCTGGTCGGCGCGGTCCTTCGGGAACCCCCGGGAGAACGCCATGGGCAGGCCGTCGGCGGAGACGACCACGGCGTGCGCGACGCCGGGCACCTCGTCGACGAAGCTGCTCACCAGCCAGTTCATGTCCCTGGCAGCTTGACTCAGCTCCTTCATGAGTCCTCCTCAAGCTCGGACCGGCCCTTGCGCACGCCCTGCTGGTAGCTGGCCAGTCTGCTGCGCAACCGGTCGGGGGACAGCGGAGGAGCGGGAGCGGGCGGCGGTTGGGGGTTCGCGGTGCCCGGTACCAGATTCGCTCTCGGCGTGCGCTTCGGCAAGCCGGAGCTCGTGGTCCCGCCCTGAACGGGCTCGGCTGCGGTGCTGGCGGCCTGCCAGCCGGTGTCGGCGGGCGAGGACCAGCCGGGGTCGCGTTCCCGGTGGTCGGCGGTGGGCGCGGGCTTGCTGAACCAGCTGCTCTCGTCCTCGACCGAGGCGAAGATCGGCAGGAACTCGTCCTTGGACGGCTCGGCCGGGTACGACGGCAGCGGCGTGGCGAACGACGGGTACGACCCCGTCACGTGCGGCGCCTCCAGCGACGCCGAGCCGTTGCCGGTGCCGTTGCCTGTGCCGTTGCCTGTGCCGGTGTGCGGCGAGCTGAACCAGGACGACGACTCGACCGGCGCCGCGTCGAACGACGGATGCCCGGCGAAGGGCGCCGCCGGGGCCGCCGCGGGCTGCCACGGCGCCGGCGACGAGGGCGGCGCGGCCGGTGCGGGCGGGATCGACGCCATCGACGGGCGGGAGGGCATGGCGGCCATCGGCGGCTGCCCCTGCTGCGGGTGACCGGGCAGCGCGCCGTTCACCGCCGTGAGCAGCATCGGCGGGACGAGCACCATCGCGGTCAGCCCGCCGACGTCCTGGCGGCGCAGCTGCACCCGGATGTTGTGCCGCAGCGCCAGCCGCCCGACCACGAACAGGCCCATGCGCCGCGACACCGACACGTCCACGACGGGCGGGTTGGCCAGCCGGTGGTTGGCCTCGGCCAGCTCCTCCTGGGTCATGCTGATGCCGTTGTCGGTGACCGACAGCAGCAGCGAGCCGCCGTCGATGCGGCTGCTGGAGATGATCACCTTGGTGTCGCGGGACGAGAACGACACCGCGTTCTCGACCAGCTCGGCGAGCAGGTGCACGACGTCGGTGACGGCCTGTCCGGCGATGGCGACGTCCGACTGCACCTGGATGCTGACCCGGTCGTAGCTCTCGACCTCGCCGAGCGCGGCGCGCACGATGTCCATGATCTCGACCGGCTCGCTCCACTTGCGCGCGGCCTCCTGCCCGGCGAGGACCAGCAGGTTCTCGCTGTTGCGGCGCATGCGGGTGGCGAGGTGGTCGAGCTTGAACAGGTCGGCCAGCCGGGTGTCGTCGCGCTCGCCGCGCTCCAGCTTCTCGATGAGCGTGAGCTGCCGCTCGACCAGGGTCTGGCTGCGCCGCGACAGGTTGACGAACATGGCGTTGACGTTGGAACGCAGCCGGGCCTCGTCGCCGGCCAGCCGTACGGCCTCGCGGTGCACCTCGTCGAAGGCGCGGGCGAGCTCGCCCACCTCGTCCTTGGTGAAGATGCCGATGGGCGGGACCTCGGCCTCGATCGCGCCGTCCCTGGACTCGCGCAGGTGCTGGACGAAGGCGGGCAGCCGGTGTCCGGCGATCTCCAGGGCCTCGCTGCGCAGCCGGCGCAGCGGCCGCACCATGGAGCGGGCCACGCCGGTGGTGACCAGCAGCACGGCCACCAGCAGGGCGAGCACGGCGGCCGCGACGACGTAGGCGCTGCGGCGCTCGGCGTCGCTGAGCTGCTCGCTGCGGGCGAGGATGCCGGCGGCCTGGCGCTCCTCGACCTTGCGTATGGCGTCCACGACGGCCTTCGACGCCTCGAACCACTCCCTGGCGTCGTCCTTCTTGGACAGGTCCAGGCCGCGGAGCGGCAGGCCGCTCGTGGACCTGATGAGCACCAGCTCGCGCAGGAACAACATGCGCTCGGCGACGTTGCCGTTGACGGTCTCGTCGAAGAAGCGGCGTTCGGCGGCGGTGGCCTCGGCGGCGAAGGCCCTGCGCTCGGCGGCCTCGCCGGCCTGCTGGCCGAGGAAACGTTCCAGTTGGTCGGGGTCGAAGGCCCCTTCGGTGAGCACGACGGTCACCAGGGCCTGTTGGTAGGCGACGCTCTCCTTGACCCGGGCGAGCGCGTCGAGCATGCGGGTCTGGCGGAACAGCTCGTCGTCCGAGCTGCCCTTGATCAGCTCGTTGTGCGTCGCGAGCAGGTCGTCGATGACCGTGGTGTAGAGCTCGACGGCGGGGCCGGGCAGCAGGTTGGCCTCCAGGGCCTGCTTGCGCAGCGCGATGAGGTCGTCGAGCCGGTTGAGCAGCTGTTCGAGCTGGTCGGCGGTGCGGCCGGTGACCTCGCCGAGGAGCTCGCGGGCGATGGCGCGTACGTCCCTGGCCGCGAGGTCGCTCTCGTCCATCTGGTTCTGGACGTCGCTGAGCACGCTGGCGGGCCGGTTGCGGGCGATGTACCAGGACATCCTGGCCCGTTCGCCGGAGACGGCGTGGGTGAGCGCGCCCAGTTCCTCCGACAGCCGGGCGAACTGGTTCGTCCTGGCGTAGTCGCCGGCCGCGGAGGTGGATGCCAGCACCTGGATGCCGCCCAGCAGGACGGCGGCGGCCGTGGGGATGAGGATGAGCGCCACGAGCCGTGCCCGTACCCGCCAGTTGCGCAGCCGCCAGTTGCCTTCGCCGGTCTGCCTCCTCTGGCCCAGCTGTGTAGTCACCGGAACGCACCTCGCCCGAATCGGCGTATAAGGGGGGGCCTGTGTCCCCTGAGGAAATCAGCAAGTGCCGGTAATTGGAACACATCACGTGGCAGGTAAGCTACCCAAACATATCGCGACAAAAATCTATCTGTGTGGTACGTGCGACAAAATCTGGAGCTCCACGTTCCGGACCGGTCCAGCCTGAAATGCACCTTTGACCCACCCACTGTCGCCTAATGGGCGGTTTGAACGTTTCAAAGCAATAACGCCCTGGAAGCACGCGGGTCTCCGGACGGTCACACCGTTGAGATCGGCATTAAACACGCCATATGTTGAGCGACGGCAAACGAGGAGGGCGAGTAGTGGGGGATTCTCCCGACAGCGCGGCAATCAGCGTCAGGGGCCTTTGGAAGATCTTCGGCTCCAGGGCGCGGAAAGTGCTGGACAGCGAGGACCGGCACCTCGAACCCGCCGCGCTGCGTGAGAAGACCGGCTGCACCGCCGCGGTACGGGACGTGAGCTTCGAGGTACGCCCCGGCGAGGTCTTCGTGGTCATGGGCCTGTCGGGCAGCGGCAAGTCCACCCTGGTCCGGTGCCTGACCCGGCTGATCGAGCCCACCGCGGGCACGATCACGATCGGCGGCGAGGACGTCGGCCGCGCCTCGCCCGCCCGGCTCCGCGAGATCCGCCGCCACCAGGTCAGCATGGTCTTCCAGCACTTCGGCCTGCTGCCGCACCGCAAGGTGGTCGACAACGTCGCCTACGGCCTGGAGATCCAGGGCACGCCCAAGGCCGACCGGCACGCGCGGGCGGGCGAGATCCTCTCCCTCGTCGGCCTCGACGGTTACGCCGACGCCTACCCCGACCAGCTCTCCGGGGGCATGCAGCAGCGCGTCGGCCTGGCCAGGGCGCTCGCGGTGGACCCGCAGGTGATGCTGTTCGACGAGCCGTTCAGCGCGCTCGACCCGCTCATCAGGCGCGACATGCAGGCCGAGGTCGTCCGCCTGCACCGCGAGGTCGGCAAGACGATGGTGTTCATCACCCACGACCTGTCCGAGGCGCTCAAGCTGGGCGAGCGGATCGCCATCATGCGGGCCGGCTCGATCGTGCAGCTCGGCACGGCCGAGGAGCTGGTGGGCGCGCCCGCCGACGACTACGTGGCCGACTTCGTCCGCGACGTGCCGCGCAGCCACGTGTTGACCCTGCGCTGGATCATGCGCTCCCCCGAGCCCGGCGAGGCGCTGGACGGGCCGGAGCTGCCTGCCACCACCCTGGTCAAGGACGCCATCGGCGTCGCCTCGGCCTCCGCCCGCCCGATCCGGGTCGTCGACGGCGGTGAGCTGGCCGGCGTCGTGGACCGGGTGGACCTGCTGACCTTCCTGTCCGGCCAGGACACGCCGGCCAAGGCGGGGGCATGAGCAGCACCACCGCGGTCGGCGCGCCCTCCAGGCTCAGGCTCCCCCGCTGGGCGGCACCGGCCGGCGTGGCGGCGCTGATCGTCGTGGCCTACCTGGTGTTCCGCGGCACGGGCACGCTGCCGCACGACAAGGAGGCCCCGCAGTTCCTCGCCGTCACCGAGCTGCGCGAGTGGATCGACGAGCATCGCAACGAGAGCCCGCTGTTCCTCTACTTCCTCAACTACATCCGGCTCTTCGTGGGCTCGCTCTACGACCTGTTCTCCGGGGCGCTGACGGCGCTCGGCTGGCCCGGCCTGACCGGCGTGCTGGGCGGCCTGGCCTGGCTCGCGGGCGGCTGGCGGATCGCGCTGCTCGCGGTGGCGGGCGTGAGCGCGTTCGGCGTGCTCGGCCTCTGGCAGTCCAGCGTGGAGACGCTCGCCCTGGTCGCGGTGGCGGTGCTGCTGTCGCTGGCGATCGGCGTCCCGATCGGCGTATGGGCGGGCCGGTCCGCGCGGGTGCGGCGGGCCGTCACGCCGGTGCTGGACGTCATGCAGATCATGCCGACGTTCGCCTACCTGGCCCCGCTCGCGCTGTTCTTCCACATCGGCGCCCCGGCCGGGGCCATCGCCACGATGATCTACGCGATCCCGCCGGCCATCCGCATCACCGCGCTCGCCGTCTCCGAGGTCTCCCCCACGGCGGTCGAGGCGTCGGGGTCGCTCGGCGCCACCGGCCGCCAGACGCTGTTCAAGGTCGTCCTGCCGCTGGCCCGGCCCACGATCGCGCTGGCGGTCAACCAGACCATCATGATGGCCCTGTCCATGGTCGTCATCGCGAACCTGATCGCCGCCCCCGGGCTCGGCGGCGACATCATCCGCGGCCTGTCGCGGGCCCAGGTCGGCATCATGCTGCCGGCCGGTGTCGCCGTCGTCGTCATGGCGATCGTGCTCGACCGGATGACGACGGCGCTCGCCCGCCGCGGCCCGCACGCCCGGCCGCGCCGGCTCGACCTCGCCGCCGCGGGCGCGCTGGCCGCGGCCGGTCTCGCGCTGATCCCCGTGCTGCCGCGCGCCTGGCCGGAGGGCTGGACGCTCAACGTCACGGCCGAGATCAACGCCGTCGTACGGTGGGCGGAGACAAGCTGGTATCCGGTCACCACGTTCGTCAAGGACCAGACCTCCGTCCTGCTGCTCAACCCGCTGGAGTCGCTGCTCACCTCGGCCCCCTGGTGGCTGGTCGCGCTGACCGTGCTGGCCGTGGCCTGGCGGGTGAGCGGCCCCCGGGCGGCGCTGACCGCGCTCGGCTGCCTGCTGGCGATCGCGCTGCTCGGCACGTGGGAGCACGCCATGCAGACGATGACCACGGTGGCGCTCGCGGTGCTGATCACCCTCATGATCGGCCTGCTGCTGGGGGTGGCCGCGGCCCGCTCGCCGCGCTACTCCGCCGTCCAGCGCCCGCTGCTGGACGCCGCCCAGACCATGCCGGCCTTCGTCTACCTGCTGCCCGCGCTGGCGCTGTTCGAGACCACCAGGTTCACGGCCATCTTCGCCTCGATCATCTACGCCGTGCCGCCCGTCGTGCGCCTGGTGGAGGACGGCATCAAGGCCGTGCCCGCCGAGGTCGTCGAGGCCGCCGTGTCGGCCGGCTCCACCCCGGGCCAGCTCCTGTGGAAGGTGCAGCTCCCGATGGCCCGGCGAGCGATCCTGCTGGCCGCCAACCAGGGCATCGTCATGACGCTGGCCATGGTGGTCGTCGGCGGCCTGGTCGGGGCGGGGGCGCTCGGCTACGACGTGGTGGTCGGCTTCTCCCAGCGCACCGACTTCGGGCTGGGCTTCGTGGCCGGCGTCGCGACCGTGCTGCTCGGAGTCATGCTCGACCGCATCACGCAGGGCGCTGACCGGCGCCCTTCCCCCCACAGAAGGAAAAGCACATGAAGATCCGCCTGCTCGCAGGCTTGCTCGCTCTTGGAATGGCCGCCGCGGGGTGCGGCGGAGCCACGGTCGAGTCTTCCCCCAGCGCCTCGGCCGGCGCCCCGCAGGGCGGCTCCAGCAGCTCGGCGGGCACCGTCAAGATCGCGATCAACCCATGGGTCGGGTACGAGGCCAGCGCCAACGTGGTGGCCTACCTGCTGAAGAACGAGCTCGGCTACACCGTGGAGCTGCCCGAGATCAAGGAGCAGCTCGCCTGGGAGGGCTTCGAGAACGGCAGCGTCGACGTCATCATCGAGAACTGGGGCCACCCCGACCTGAAGAAGACGTTCATCGAGGAGAAGAAGGTCGCGGTCGAGGCCGGCTCCACCGGCAACAAGGGCGTGATCGGGTGGTACATCCCGAAGTGGATGGCCGACAAGTACCCAGACATCACCGACTCCAAGAACCTCAACAAGTACGCCGACCTGTTCAAGACCTCCGAGTCCGGCGACAAGGGCCAGCTGCTGTTCGGCGACCCGTCGTACGTCAGCAACGAGGACGCCCTGATCAAGAACCTCAAGCTGAACTTCAAGGTCGTGGTGGGCGGCAGTGAGGCGGCCCTGATCAAGGGCGCCCAGCAGGCGCAGGAGCAGCAGAAGGCGCTGCTGTTCTACTTCTGGGACCCGCACTGGCTGTTCAACAAGACCCAGCTCGTCCGGGTGAACCTGCCCGCGTACACCGAGGGCTGCGACGCCGACCCGAAGAAGGTCGCCTGCGACTACCCGGAGATGGACCTCGACAAGATCGTCAGCAAGAAGTTCGCCGACACCGGCGGCAAGGCCTACGAGCTGGTCAAGAACTTCAACTGGACGAACGACGACCAGAACGCCGTCGCCAACGACATGACCAACAACGGCATGACCGGCGAGCAGGCAGCCAAGAAGTGGGTCGAGGCCAACACCGCCAAGTGGCAGGCCTGGATCCCCAAGTGACCCCTTCAGGCCGCGGCCCCTCGGCGGGTCGCGGCCCCGGAGACCTCTCATGCGCTTGAAGACGCTCGCCGCGCCGCTGGCCGCGGCCGTTCTGCTCCTGACGTCCTGCTCCGGCGAGGAGCCCGGCGCCGCCACCGGCGCCAAGAAGACCGTCAACCTCGACATCCACGCCTGGGTGGGCTACGAGGCCCAGGCCGCCGTGCTCGGCCACCTGCTGGAGCACGAGCTGGGCTACACGGTGAACACCCGGAAGATGAAAGAGGAAGTGTCCTGGCGTGATTTCGAGACCGGCAAGGTCGACGTCATCATCGAGAACTGGGGCCATCCCGACCTGAAGAAGCAGTACATCGAGCAGAAGAAGGTCGCGCTGTCGGCCGGGCTCACCGGCAACAAAGGAGTGATCGGGTGGTACGTCCCCGAGTGGATGGCCAAGAAATATCCCGACATTACGGACTACCGAAACCTCAATAAGTACGCGAACCTCTTCCGGACCGAAAAAACCGGAAACGCCGGTCAGATCCTCGACGGCGACCCGACGTTCGTGACGAACGACGAGGCTCTGGTGCGCAACCTCCGCCTGAATTACAAGGTCGTCTACTCGGGCAGCGAGGACGCGTTGATCAAGGCGGCCCAGGAGGCGACGAAGAACCGGACGCCGCTGCTCATGTATTTCTACGAGCCGCAATGGCTGTTCACGAAGGTGAAGCTGGTCAAGATCGCGCTGCCCGCGTACGCCGTCGGCTGCGACGCCGACACGGCCAGGGTCGCCTGCGACTATCCGCCCTACCTGCTGGACAAGATCGTCAGCCGGAGCTTCGCCGAGAAGGGCGGCCGGGCCTACGAGCTGGTCCGCAACTTCACCTGGACCAACGACGACCAGAACCGGGTCGCGAGCGCCATGATCAACGACAGCAAGACGGCCGAGCAGGCCGCTGCCGAGTGGGTGGCGCAGAACAAGATCGTGTGGAAGGACTGGATCCCCCGTTGAGGTTCGACTTCGTCATCGTGGGCGGCGGCTCGGCCGGTTGCGCCCTGGCCAACCGGCTCAGCGCCGACCCCGCCACGTCAGTGCTCGTGCTGGAGGCCGGGCGCCCCGACAGCCTGTGGGACGTCTTCATCCACATGCCGGCCGCGCTGATGTTCCCCATCGGCAACAGCCGCTACGACTGGAAGTACGAGTCCGAGCCGGAGCCGCACCTGAACGACCGGCGCGTCTACCACGCGCGGGGCAAGGTGCTCGGCGGCTCCAGCAGCATCAACGGGATGATCTTCCAGCGGGGCAACCCGCTGGACTACGAGCGGTGGGCGACCGACCCCGGCATGAAGCACTGGGACTACGCCCACTGCCTGCCCTACTTCAAGCGCATGGAGAGCTGCCTCGCCGACCCCGGCACCGACTACCGCGGCGGCGAAGGGCCGCTCAAGCTGGAGCGCGGGCCGGCCGAGGGACCGCTGTTCGAGGCGTTCTTCGCCGCCGTGCAGCAGGCCGGGCACCCGCTGACCGACGACGTCAACGGCTACCGCCAGGAGGGCTTCGCCGCCTTCGACCGCAACGTGCACCGCGGTCGCCGGCTCAGCGCCGCCCGCGCCTACCTGCATCCGGTGCGCCGCCGCCGCAACCTCACGGTCCGCACCCGCGCCTTCGTCGAGCGGGTGCTCTTCGAGGGCACCCGCGCGGTCGGCGTACAGGTCGGGGGCGAGCGCATCGACGCCGGCGAGGTGATCCTGTGCGGCGGCGCGATCAACTCCCCGCAGCTCCTCCAGGTCTCGGGCGTCGGCCCGCGCGCACTGCTCGAACCCCTCGGCATCGACGTGGTGCACGACCTGCCGGGCGTCGGCGAGAACCTCCAGGACCACCTGGAGGTCTACGTCCAGCACGCCTGCCTGCGGCCGGTGTCGCAGCAGCCGTCGCTGCAGCTGTGGCGGCGGCCCTTCATCGGCGCCGACTGGCTGTTCCTGCGGCGCGGCCCCGGCGCCACGAACCACTTCGAGGCGGGCGGCTTCATCCGCTCCAACGAGGACGTGGCCTACCCCAACCTGATGTTCCACTTCCTGCCGCTCGCGGTCCGCTACGACGGCTCGGCCCCGGCCGGCGGGCACGGCTACCAGGTGCACATCGGCCCGATGTACTCCGACGCGCGCGGCTCGGTCCGCGTCACCTCGGCGGACCCGAGGGTCAAGCCCGCGCTGCGCTTCAACTACCTGTCCACCGAGCAGGACCGCCGCGAGTGGGTGGAGGCCGTCAGGCACGCCAGGGCCATCCTGTCCCAGCCCGCCTGGGACGGCCTGAACGGCGGCGAGATCTCCCCCGGCCCCGAGGTCGAGACCGACGAGGACATCCTGAGGTGGGTGGCCAAGGACGCCGAGACCGCGCTCCACCCGTCGTGCACCTGCCGGATGGGCACCGACGAGCTGTCGGTGGTCGATCCGGACACCATGCGCGTGCACGGCCTGGACGGGCTGCGCGTCGTGGACGCCTCCGCCATGCCCTACGTCACCAACGGCAACATCTATGCGCCGGTCATGATGCTCGCCGAGAAGTCCGCCGACCTCATCCTCGGCAACACCCCGCTGCCGCCCGAGCCGGTGGAGTTCTACAGAGCTACGTAGTGCGGCGCTCGACCAGGGCCTGGATGCCGTCCAGCACCCGCTGCAGGCCGAACTCGAAGGCGTGCTCCGGGCTGTAGGCGGCGTTCTGGGCCTCGCCGGCGGCCTGGCCGACGCGGGTGGCGACCGGCCAGCGCTCGGTGTCGGCGATGCGCGCGAAGAAGGGCGCGTGCGCGGCCCACCACTGCTCGTCGGTCAGACCCGTCTGGCTCTCGACCTGGGCCGCCTCCACCGCGCCCCTGGCCGTGCCGTGCACGAAGCCGGTGATCAGGGTGATCACCGCGTCCATCTCCACGTCGCTGAGGCCGATGCCGTCCACGGCGCGCAGCTCGTAGTCGTACTTGGCGGTCACGTTGGGGCCGAGCACCGGGCGGCTCGCGGCCACCTGCAGCAGCCACGGGTGGCGCAGGTAGAGCGCGAGGTTCTCGCGGGCGATCTGCTCCAGGCGACCCCGCCAGCCCCCGGGGACGTCGTCGGGGCGGGCGGTCTCGCCGTAGACCGTGTCGAGCATGACGTCGAACAGCTCCGGCTTGCCCGGCACGTACGTGTAGAGCGACATCGTCCCGACGCCCAGCCGCTCGGCCACGCGGCGCATGGACAGCGCCTGCAGCCCCTCGGCGTCGGCCACCTCGATCGCGGCGCGCACGATGCGCTCGACGCTCAGCTCCGGCTTTCCCTTGCGGCTGGCCCGCTCGCTGGTGCGCCAGAGGAGGGCGAGGCTGCGGGCGGGGTCGCCCTTTCCCGGATGTTCGACGGTCACCTTTGTACGGTACACCGTACGGTTGCCTTCCCGAGTCGTAGCTTGTACGGTACACCGTACGTTTCGGAGGGAGAACGCATGACGGCGGTGCTCGCACGCGGGTTGCGCAAGACATACGGCACTAAAACCGCCCTGGACGGCCTCGACCTGGACGTGGGCGAGGGAACGGTGTGCGGCCTGCTCGGCCCCAACGGCGCCGGCAAGACCACGGCCGTGCGCATCCTCACCACGCTCCTGCGCCCGTCGGGCGGCCGGGCCGAGGTGGCCGGGCACGACGTGGTGCGCCGGCCGCGCGAGGTGCGCCGCAACATCGGCCTGGTCGGCCAGCACACCGCCGTGGACGAGCTGCTGACCGGCCGCCAGAACCTGGAGCTGTTCGGCCGCCTGCACCACCTGGGCGCGGCGGCGGCACGGGCGCGGGCCGGCGAGCTGCTGGAGCGGTTCGGGCTGCGGCACGACGGCCCGGCCAAGGACTACTCGGGCGGCATGCGCCGGCGGCTCGACCTCGCCGCGAGCCTGATCCTGGCGCCGCCCGTGCTGTTCCTCGACGAGCCGACGACGGGCCTCGACCCGCGCAGCCGTACGGAGATCTGGCGCGCGGTGCGCGAGCTGGTCGCGGGCGGCACGACCGTCCTGCTGACCACCCAATACCTGGAGGAGGCCGACCGGCTCGCCGACCGCGTGGCGGTCGTGGACGCGGGCCGGGTGGTGGCCGAGGGCACGCCGGACGAGCTGAAGTCCCGGCTCGGCGGCGACCGGCTGGACGTGGTGATCCGCGACCCCGAGCGGCTGGCCGAGGCCGCGGGGATCGCCGCCCGCGCGGCCGGCGGGCCGGTGGAGTCCGACCCCGACGCCCGCCGCGTGTCCGCGCCCGTGGCCGACCGGGTGAAGGCCCTCACGGAGGTCCCGGCCGCGCTGGCCGCGGCCGGGATCGAGGCCGAGGACATCACGGTACGCCGGCCGACCCTGGACGAGGTCTTCCTGACCCTGACCGCCACCGAAACCCCGGCGCACGCCGGAGAGGAGCGCGCGTGACCACGCTGCGATGGGCGCTGGCCGACGGCTGGACCGTTGCCCGGCGCGACCTGATCCACTGGCGCAACCAGCCGATGACCGTGGTCTTCGGGATCACCTTCCCGATCATGATCACGCTGGCCTTCGGCTACCTGTTCGGCGGCGCCGTACGGGTGCCGCCGGGAGCCGGCTACTTCGACTTCCTCATGCCCGGCATGTACGGCATGACGATGCTCTTCGGCCTGAGCGCCACCATGGTCGCCGTCTCGGCCGACGCCGCCAAGGGCGTCACGGACCGGTTCCGCTCACTGCCGATGGCGCCCTCGGCCGTGCTGATCGGCCGGGCCGTCGCCGACCTGCTCCACTCGGCGCTGGTCCTCGCCGGCCTGCTGGCCTGCGGGCTCGCCGTGGGCTGGCGGCCGGCGAGCGCGGGCGGGGCGCTCGGCGCGGTGGGCCTGCTGCTGCTCCTGCGCTTCTCGCTGCTGTGGGCCGGGATGTACCTGGGGCTGGTGGCGCGCGAGCCGGGCGCGGCGGTGGCCGTCCAGACCCTGGAGTTCCCGGTCGGGTTCCTGTCGAACGCCTTCGTCGCCCCCGGCACCATGCCGGGCTGGCTGGGCACGATCGCCGAGTGGAACCCGCTGTCGTCCACCGTGGCCGCGGCCCGGCAGCTCTTCGGCAACCCGGGCTGGGGCGGCGACTCCTGGGTGGCGCGGCACCCGGTGCTCATGGCCGTGGCGTGGCCCGTGGCCATCACCGCCGTGTTCTTCGTCCTGTCGGTCCGCCGCTACCGGCTGCTGGACCGTTGACTCAGGGGGCTCAGTGGACGGCGGCGCGCAGGCGTACGACGTGCTCGACGAGCGCGATCAGCGTCGCCTTGACCGACTCGCGGTTGCGGGCGTCGGTGCGGACGATCGGCGTGTGCGGCGAGAGCGCCAGCGCCTCCCTGACCTCCTGGTCGGAGTGGACGAACTGCCCGTCCCAGCCGTTGATGCCGATGACGAACGGCAGCTTCGCCTCCTCGAAGTAGTCGATGGCGGGGAAGCTGTCGGCCAGCCGGCGGGTGTCCACCAGCACCACGGCCCCGATGGCGCCGCGCACCAGGTCGTCCCACATGAACCAGAACCGGTGCTGTCCGGGCGTGCCGAACAGGTAGAGGATCAGGTCCCGGTCCAGCGAGAGCCGGCCGAAGTCCATCGCCACGGTCGTGGTCTGCTTGTTGGGGGTCATCCCCAGGTCGTCGATGCCCGCGGACGCGTCCGTCATGACCGCTTCCGTGGTGAGCGGGAGGATCTCGGACACCGCCCCCACGAACGTCGTCTTGCCGACGCCGAAGCCCCCGGCCACGACGATCTTCGTCGAGGTGAGGCCGGGGCTAGAGCCTGCGTAGTCCACTGAGCACCCTTTCGAGCATGTTGAGGTCTGGCTGTCCCTGCTGGAGGCGTGGCTGGTGCAGGCGGACAAGCCCTTCGTCGGACATGTCCGCCACGAGCACCCTCGCCACGCCCAGCGGGACGCGGAGCAGGGCCGAGATCTCGGCGACCGACCGGAACGTCCTGCAGAGCTGCATGATGGCCTCCTGCTCGGGGGTGAGCAGAGCCATCTCGGCGTCCGGGATCGACATCGAGGAGATCAGGGTCTCCATCGCGAGGTGGTACCGCGGCTCGGAACGACCGCCCGTCACCGCGTAGGGACGGAACAGGGGCTCTTCTTCCCCGATCCCGTCACTGCCGTACACGGCCCGCTCCTATCAGTTCCATCACATCACCGCGCCCTGGCTGCCTGCAGTTCGGCGCGCAGGGCGGGCGTGAGCGCCTGTCCCGCCCTGTCTACCAGCAGCGTCATCTGATACGCCACCAAACCCATGTCACAATCCGGACCCGCCAGCACGGTCAGGACCGACCCGTCGCTGATGGCCATGACGATCAGCAGACCGCGCTGCATCTCGACGACGGTCTGCGTCACCGCGCCGCCCTCGAACACCCGGGAGGCGCCCACGGTCAGGCTCAGCAGGCCCGCGGAGACCGCGGCGAGCTGGTCGGCCCGGTCCGGCGGGAACCCCTCGGAGGCCGCCAGGCACAGGCCGTCGGCCGAGACGACGACGGCGTGCGCGACCCCGGGCGTGTTGCGTACGAAGTCGGTGATCAGCCAGTCGAAGCGGTGCGCCTCATGGCTCAGCGTAGTCACGCATCCTCCCCGGCGGGACGCTTACTCACTCTGTTCCTCCTGTCGACGTACTTCCTGGCGGCCCCGTCGCACACCCTGCTGGAAGCTGGCCATCCGGCTGCGCATCCGGTCCGCGGAGACCGGAGGCGGCGCGGGGGCCTGCCGCTGCTGCTGCTGTGCCGGCGACGGCTGGGCGGCCGTGCCGGGCACCAGGTTGGCCTTGGGGGTCCGCTTGGGAAGCCCGGCGGCGGTGATGCCGCCGAGGCTGGGCTCGCTGGCCTTGGCCGCCGCCTGCCAACCGGCGTCGGCGGCCGTTCGCCACGATTCCTCCCCAGAGGGTACGGCTTGCGCGGGCGTGGCCTCACCCCCACCCGTCGTCTCCGGCTGGGCCGGGGTTTGCTCGCCCGGCGGGCGGCGGAACCAGGCGGATTCGACCGACGCGAAGATCGGCAGATATTCCTCCTGGTCAGGCTCCATCGGCGACACGTCCACCGACGGCGCGAGGTCCGCCCTGCGCACGTCGTCGGTCGGGTAAGCGGGGGGCGGCGGCGTCTGGAACGAACCATTTCCCGATGCGTGGTGGGCGCCGTTGACCGGCCGGGAGCCGCCGTTCGGGTACGACGGGTAGGAGCCGGAGTCGAAGGACCCGGGCGGCCTGCCACGGTAGGAGCCGCCGTCGGTGTCGGCGGTGAAGGCGTTCACGCCCGGCTGGGCGGGGTCGGAGCCGTACGTGCCGAACGCGTGCCTGGGCGTGCCGGGCGTGCTGTCGTACCCGCCAGGACCGGTGGGGGCGGGTCCGGGGCGGGCGGGGCCGCGCGGCACGTCCATGGACTCGAAGCTGCCGAACGACCGGAACGTCCCGTTGGGGACCGAGCCCGCCGGTCCCGAGTGCCGCCCGCCGAACCCCTGGCCGGCGGGGGCGGGGGCGGTGCCGCCGCCGAAGGCGGGCCGCTGCGGCAGCGGCTGCTCGCGGCCGTCGGCGATGAGCGCGGGCGGCAGCAGCACCATCGCGATGAGCCCGGCGCCGTCGCCCTTCCTGAGCTGGACCCGGATGCCGTGGCGCAGCGCCAGGCGGCCGACCACGAACAGGCCCATGCGCCGCGAGACCGACACGTCCACGACCGGCGGCTCGGCGAGGCGGCGGTTGGCCTCGGCCAGCTCCTCCTCGGTCATGCTGATGCCGGTGTCGCTCACCGACAGCAGCGCGCCGCCGCCCTCGATGGGGCTGCTGGTGACGACGACGGGCGCGTTGCTCGGGGAGAACTGGATGGCGTTCTCGACCAGCTCGGCGACCAGGTGGACGAGGTCGTTCGCGCAGCTGCCGAGCACCGACGTGCCGCGGTGCACCCGCACCTGGACCCGCTCGTAGCCCTCGACCTCCGACAGCGCGGCGCGTACGACGTCGACCAGCTTGGCCGGCTGGCTGCGCCGCCTGGTGGCCTCGTGGCCGGCGAGGACCAGCAGGTTCTCGGAGTTGCGGCGCATGCGGGTGGCGAGGTGGTCGAGCTTGAACAGGTCGGCCAGCCTGGCGCCGTCCTGCTCGCCCTTCTCCAGGCCGTCGATGAGCGAGATCTGCCGCTCGACCAGGGTCTGCGTGCGGCGCGAGAGGTTGACGAACATCGAGCTGATGTTGCCGCGCAGCTCGGCCTCCTCGCCCGCCAGGCGCACGGCCTGCCGGTGCACCTGGTCGAAGGCGCGGGCCACCTCGCCGATCTCGTCGTTGCCCTCGACGGCGATCGGGCGTACCTCGCCGACCTGGGCCTCGCCGTTGACGCGGAGCTGGCGCACCACGTCGGGCAGGCGGAAGCCGGCGATCTCCAGCGCCTCGGTGCGCAGCCGGCGCAGCGGGGTGACCATGGAGCGGGCGATCGCGACGGTGAGGAGCAGAACGAGCAGAAGTAGCGCTACGATCATGACAGCGGCGATGATCGCGTTGCGGGTCTCGGAGCTGCGCAGCTCCTGGCTGCGCAGGTTGACCTTGTCGGCGAGGTCCTTCTCGACGCCGTGCAGGACGTCGATCACGATCTGGTTCTGGTCGAACCACTCCTGCCGGCTGGCGCGGGCGGAGATCAGGTTGTCGGTGATGCGCACGCCGGGGGCCCGGCCGCTGGCCAGGGTGATCGCGCGTGACTTGGTGAGCTGGACGTTGACGTACTCGGGCTTGGCGGCCAGCGACTTGGAGAGGTCGAGGCCGACCTCGGGGCCGGCCTCGGCGCCGACGGTGCTGATGTCGCTGAGCTGACGGGCGTTGGAGGTGATGAACTGCTCGACCGTCTTGGCGTCCACCTTGGCGGTGTCGTAGCTGGCCTGCAGGAGCTGGACGCGCTGGCGGGAGACCTCCTCCTTGGCCGCGGCGAGCGCGCTGAGCGCACGGAACTGCCCGACGGTCAGGGAGTCGTCCGACAGCAGGCCGAGCTCGTCGTGCAGGGCGAGGAGGCTGTCGGTCAGGGTGTCGTACTCGGCGGTGTTGGTCTGGCCCTCGGCGCGGATGCGGGACAGGCGGGCGAGCACGGACTTGGCCCGGTCGGCGGCCCTGAGGGCGCGGGGGCCGTAGGAGTCGTCGATGGCGTCGAGGTCGGTCCGCACCCGGGCGGCCAGTCCGTCGACGACGTCCTTGCGCTGGGCGAGCGGCGTGGCGAGCGTCTTCTTCATCGAGCGGCTGGCCCCGATCCAGCCCGCGGTGTCACGCTCCAGCCCGACCGCCTGCAGCAGGTCGCGGATGTGGCCGGCCTGTTCGGCGGCGGCGGCCGTGCGGTCGTAGTCGGAGATGCTCTGCACCGACTCGACCACGCGGGAGCCGCCCAGCACGACGGCGGCCACGGTCGGGACCAGGATGAGCGCCGTGAGGCGCCAGCGCACGCGCCAGTTGCGCAGTGTGAAGCGCGACAGCGACCGTCCGCCGCGCTCGCGCGGCGCGGCTGGGCCGCTGACGGAGTTCCCCGTAGTCACTGGTTCCGCTACCCCTCAATCATCCCGTGGTGATGGCTCCAAAGCCGCCCAAACCATGAAGCCGGTCCACAAGGTATCCGAGCAAGTGTCACAACCGGCAAATCGGACACAATCGTTACAGTGGTGACCGACAGCCGTTTGCTGCCGGTTATCGCAGTGCGGCGAGCACGTGATCGCGGACTTGTGCCCGCTGCGCGTCGTCGCTGAGGGGGCGACCGGCGCGATCAACCACATAGAAGACGTCCACCGCCTCCGCGCCGAGAGTCTCCACGCGAGCGGCCCGGACGTCAAGACCGCACTCCCCGAACGCCCGTCCGATCCGCCACAGCAGCCCCGGCCTGTCATGGGCCCTGACTTCCACCACGGTGGCCGTCGCGGAGGCGTCGTCGACCAGCGTCACCCGAGGTGGGGCCACGGGTACGCGGGGCGGGCGCACGGCCCGCGTCCGCCGCGCCAGCCGCTGCTCGATGTCAAGACGGCCGGCAAGGACGAGACGGAGATCGGACTCCAGGGTCGCCGGGTCGGGAGGGGAGCCGTACTCGGGGACCACGGAGAACTCGATCACCGCCGTGGAGCCGGCGGAGGCCGACGAGGCGGAGCGCACGATGAGCCGGTGCGCGGACAGCACGCCGGCCGCGCTCCACAGCAGCCCCACCCGGTCGGGGGCGACGACGGTGACGTTGCCGCCGGCCACGCGGACCGCGCCGCCGCCGTGCCGGGCCAGCGCGGCCTGCTCGGCCGACAGGGTGGGCGGATGCGGCGGCGGCGAGCCGGACAGCACGGACCTCACCCGGCGGACGAGGTCGGCGACGAGCCCCGCCTTCCAGGAGTTCCAGGCCGCCGGGCCGGTCGCGTTGCCGTCGGCCACGGCGAGCGCGGCCAGCAGGTCCAGCACCTCGCGGCTGCCGACGGTGGCGGCCACCTTCTCGATGGTGACCGGGTCGTCGAGATCACGGCGGGTGGCGGTCTCGGGCAGCAGCAGGTGGTGGCGTACGACGGTGGCCAGCGTCTCGACGTCCTGCGGCGGCAGGCCGATGCGGGTGGCGATGTCGCGCACCACGACCTCGCCGGTCGCCGAGTGGTCGCCGGGCCAGCCCTTGCCGACGTCGTGCAGGAGCGCCGCGATCAGCAGGAGGTCGGGGCGGGCGACCTCACGGGTGTGGCCGGCGGCGTTGGCGGCGGCCTCGATGAGGTGCCGGTCGACGGTGAAACGGTGGATCGGGTTGCGCTGCGGGCGGTGGCGTACGCGCTCCCAGTCAGGAAGCAACTTGACAATGATCCCGGCCTGGTCCAGCTCCTCCCAGACGGGCACGGCGGCGCGGCCCGCGCCGAGGATCGAGACCAGCGCGTCACGGGCCTCCTCGGGCCACGGCACCGGCATCGGAGGCGACTGAGCGGCCAGGACGGACACCGTGGCGGGCGCCATCGGCAGCCCGGCGTCGGCCGCGGCGGCGGCCGCGCGCAGCACGAGGACGGGGTCCGTACGCGGGTTGACGCCCCTCGCGAGCACGACCTCGCCGCCGTGCTCGACCACCCCGTCGGCGAGCGGGCGGCGGCCTCGCGGGGCCGGCCCTGACAGGAGCCTGTCAACCGTGCGCCAGGTCGCGTCGAAGGCGTGGGAGACGGTGCGGCCGGCCTCGGCGAGGCGGCGCATGAGCGCCTCGGCGTCGAGCAGGCCGAGCAGCCCCGCCACGGCGTCCTGCTCCTGCAGGACCAGCCGGTCGGCGCCGCGGGCGGTGACGACGTGCAGCGCGTGGCGTACGTCGAGGATGAACTCGTGGGCCTCGCGGGCCCGGGGGCCGGGCGCCGAGGCGACCCAGGCCGCGGCCACGGCCTGCATGGCCTGGACGTCGCGGAGCCCGCCGCGGCCGTCCTTGAGGTCGGGTTCGAGCAGGAAGGCCAGCTCGCCGCTGACCTGGGCGCGCTGGTCGGCGGCCTCCCGCAGCTCGCCGAGCCGGCGCCGGGAGTCGGCCCGCCACTCGGCGAGCACCGCCTCCCTGGCCTTCCTGGTCAGCTCGGGATCGCCCGCCACATGGCGGGCCTGGATGAGGCCGAGCACGGCCTTGAGGTCCTGGCGGGCGACCGCCACGGCCTCCTCGACCGTGCGGACCGAGTGGTCGAGGCCGATCGAGGAGTCCCAGATGGGATACCAGATCCGGTCGGCGATCCTGGCGACGTCCGGGCGGCCGTTGTGGAGCAGGACCAGGTCGAGGTCGCTCCCGGGAGCCGGCTCACCCCTCCCGAGGCTGCCGACGGCGACCAGTGAGACGTGGTCGCCGTCGCTCGCCGTGCGGAAGAGATCCTTGAGCCAGCGGTCGGTGTCCGCGGTCCGCTCCTTGCGGGCCGCGGCGTACGAACGGGCCTCTCCCCTCACCTCAGTGCCCCCTCACCTCAGTGCCTCGCCTGCCGGGCTGCGCCCGGCTAACCCTGTGTTCCGCTCCGACGCCGTTGTCGGAGCTCCGCCGGAACATCACAGGGCCTCCGGGCCCCTTTCTCCCGTGCGTACGCGGATCACGGTGTCCACGGGCACGGACCAGACCTTGCCGTCGCCGATCTTGCCGGTGTGGGCGGCCTTCACGATGACGTCGATCACGTCCTCGGCGTCGTCCTCCTCCGTGAGGACTTCCAGGCGCACCTTGGGCACCAGGTCGACCTGGTATTCGGCGCCGCGGTAGACCTCGGTGTGGCCGCGCTGGCGGCCGTAGCCGCTGGCCTCGCTGACCGTCATCCCCTTGACGCCGAACTGCTCCAGCGCGGCCTTGACGTCGTCGAGCTTGAACGGCTTGATGATCGCGGTGATGAGCCTCATGCGTCCACCTTCTTGGGAGCGGGAGCCGTGGGACCGTTGGAGGAGGCCACGCCCGAGGCGTAGACCGTGCCGAGGTCGTACCCGGTCTCGGCGTGGGTGGTGACGTCGATGCCGGTGACCTCGTTCTCGGCGGGCACCCGGAAGCCCACCGTCTTGTCAATGATCTTGCCGATGATCCACGTGAGGACGAAGGAGTAGCCGCCGACGGCGATCGGGCCGAGCACCTGCAGGCCGAGCTGGCCGAAGCCGCCGCCGTAGAACAGGCCCTCGCTCTGCTGGTCGAGGAAGGGGTAGGCGGCCAGGAAGCCGAGCGCGACGGCGCCGATCACGCCGCCCACCAGGTGGACGCCGACCACGTCGAGGGAGTCGTCGTAGCCGAGCTTGTACTTCAGGCCGACGGCGAAGGCGCAGATCGCGCCGGCCAGCAGGCCGATGAGCATCGCGGCCCACGGGTCCACGAAACCGCAGGCCGGGGTGATGGCGACCAGGCCGGCGACCGCGCCGGAGGCGACGCCGAGGCTGGTGGCGTGCCCGTCGCGCAGCTTCTCGACCACGAGCCAGGCGCCGGCCGCGACCGCGGTGGCGACCTGCGTGTTGAGGAAGGCCAGGGCGGCGGTGCCGTCCACGGCCAGCTCCGAGCCGGCGTTGAAGCCGAACCAGCCGAACCACAGCAGGCCCGCGCCGAGCAGGACCAGGGTGAGGTTGTGCGGCCGCATCGGCTCCTTGCGCCAGCCCTGCCGCTTGCCGATCACGAGGGCCAGGGCGAGGGCCGCCGCGCCGGCGTTGATGTGGACGACCGTGCCGCCCGCGAAGTCCTCGATGCCCATGGTGTTGAGCCAGCCGGTGCCCCAGACCCAGTGCGCCACCGGGAAGTACACCACCGTGGCCCACACGACGGTGAACAGGATCCACGCGCCGAACTTCGCCCGGTCCGCGATCGCACCGCTGATCAGGGCGACCGTGATGATGGCGAACGTCATCTGGAAGGCGGAGAAGATGAGACTCGGCATGCCGGTGCCGTCGTCCTTGGTGGCGGTGTCCACCAGGCTCTGCAGACCCAGTGCGTCGAATCCGCCGACGAAGTTGTTGAGTGCCGAGCTGGGGTTGTCGGTGAACGCGAGCGAGTGACCGAACAGCATCCAGGTGATGGACACCGTGATGATGGCGCCGAACGACATCATCATCATGTTCAGGACGCTCTTCGCCCTGGTCATGCCGCCGTAGAAGAACGCGAGGCCGGGAGTCATCAGCAACACCATGGCGGTGGCGACGATCATCCAGGCAGTAGTGCCGCCGTCGATCTTCACGAAGCGACCCTCCTTACGTGTGACGTGTGGCCACAGCGTGTTCGCCCGGGGTTTCGTGCCACGACCAGGTGTGTTTCACATCTGTGAAACTCGCCACACAGGTGTTTCCGCTGCGTTTCGGACATCGCACCTGTCGCATATGGGGAATGCGCAATCGGCGGCGCGCGGCGCTCAGCCGAGGCGTACGGGGTCGCCCTTCCTGACCCGGCCGGGGTGCGCCACGCGGGCGTACACGCCGGCGCAGGGCTGCGGGTCCGCGCCGAACACCGGCACCCGGTTGTGCCTGGCGACCGTGCGCAACGCGTCGGGGTCGCGCTCCAGCGCGCCGTGCGCCAGCGTGGGCACGGCACAGCGCGGGCTGGCGACGATGACCTCCAGCACCACGTCCGCGCCGACAAGCAGCCGCCGGCCCACCCAGTCGTTCTCGGGGAAGCCCTCTCCCTCGGTCGCGATGACGAGGTTGGGCCGGTAGCGGGCGGCCTCGACCCGTCCGCGCGGGCCGAGCGCGCCGATCCTGGCCAGGGCGGCGGTCGTGATCAGGTGGATCGGCGCGAAGTCGAAGAACGTGCCGGGGGGCGCGCCCGCGCCCAGCGTGCCCACCGTGTACGGCACCTCCGCCGCGATGCCCTCGGCCAGCACCCGCTCCGGCACCGACCGCTCCAGCTCGGCGCCCTCCGGCGGCACGTCGATCAGCCGCACCTCGCGCCCGAGCAGCCGTGACAGCTCCTCGTCGCCGGGCGGCGCCGCGCCGTCCAAGGTGAGCAGGTCGCGCCAGAGCCGGGGGTTCTTGGCGCTGGCGATCTTGCCGGTGGCCACGTCGAGCACCGCCCGCGCCCGGTCGCCCGCCAGGCCGCGCTCGGTCACCTCGCTCTCCGCGAGCTCCTCCCCGAGCAGCGATTTGACCGGATAGCGATGCAATGTCTGGATGTGCACGCGACCCAGCCTAGGAGCCTTCTGAAGATGTTGTTCGGAGATGGACAGCAGGTGGTGGGGCTGGCAGGGTGATCGAGGCATTGGACGACAGGCCGTGTAGCCGTTGCCCCGCATTCGGTGGTTCAGCCGGTGTGGGGCTGCAGGGTCCACCGGCCCTGGACGCCGGCAAGCCCGAGGTTGATCAGGCGGCGCAGGTTCAAGGCCGCCACTCTGAGATGAAGCCACAGGTCGTTGCGTAAGACGCCGCGGTAGCGGAGCCTGCGTGCGCCGCCGTCCGCGCCGACCAGCCAGGCGATGGAGCGTTCGACCATGGGCCGGTGCTGCCGGTAGATGGCTCTCATGTCGGGATCGGTGGCCCATTCCTGGCGGGCCTGGTGTAACAGCGCGTCGTGTGGGTGCAGGCGCAGGGTTCGGCCGTCCTTGCTGGTGGTGCAGCGTTCGCGCAGTGGGCAGGTGCGGCAGGCGATGCCGAAGACCGCGTGGCGGGTGCGGGTGATATGCCGGCTCACCCCGGCCGGGCAGGTGACCGTGCCGGCGGCTTCATCGACGGTGAAGTCGTCGCGGGTGTAGCCGCCGGCCACGGCCGGGCGCAGCGGTGCGGGCTTGATGATGAGGGTGTGCCCGGCGGCGGCCAGCGCGGCGCGGGCGTCGCCGGTGCCGTAAGCGCTGTCGCCGAGCACCTCGAACACCGCAGTACCGGCGCCCGGATCGGCCAGCAGGTCCACGCCGACCACCGCCTCGTGGTTGCCGGCGCCGGTGGCCATGGTCAGCCGGACACCGGTGAACAGCCCGGTATCGGGTTCGATCACGACGTGCGCCTTGTAGCCGTCCTGACGCTGATGCACGGTCTTGTGCACGTGCCGGGCCTGGGCGTCGACGGTGGAGATGACCCGGTCGGTGGCGACCTTGCGGGCGATGCGCCAGCGCCCGTCGGTGCCGTCGGAACCTTCGGCCGGTTCGACGTCCTGGCCGGCCACCAGCGCCAGCAGCGCCAGGGCCTGGCCTGCCGTCTCCTCCAGCTCGCCCGCCACCGCGGCCGTCTCGAACGCGCTCACCACCGTGAGCGCGTCGGTGACCAGGCCGGACACCAGCTCCTGGCGGGCCTTGGCGTCGTCCCAGGCGATCACGGGTTTGCCCGCCTGGTCGTAGTCGGTGGCGTGGCAGCGTTCGGCGATCAGTGGGGCGGCGCCCGGGACCTGCCTGCTCACCCGCCGGATCGCCGCGATCAACTGGGTGATGGTGTCCTGGGTCGCGACCGCGTCGTCCAGCACCGCCGAGTCCAGCACCCGCCTCGTCCGCGCCCGCAGCGCCCCGCTGTCCGCGGCCAGGCGGCTGACCCGGGCGAAGATCCGATTCGGGTCGCCCGACTTGCGCAGCCGCTGCCGGAAGTACACCAGCAGCGAGGGGTCGAAGCCCCGATCCTGCAGGCCAAGCCCGCAAGCGGCCTTCCAGCGCAGATCACAGCGCACCGCCAGCGCGGCTTCGGGATCGGAACTGTGCAGCAACACCTGTAACACCAGCACACACGCCAGCACCTGCGGCGGGATGCTCGGCCGCCCATCAGTCGCGGCATACAGATCGGCGAACATCTCCTCGGGAAACAACTCATCGCGATGTTCGGCCAGGAAAGCGTAGACACTGCCTGCCGGGATCAACTCCCGGCAGGTGCTCCATACATCCGGCCCGACCGGCTGTTCGGGACGATGCCCCATCATGCTGTTCAGCCTGACCCTCGGCCTACATGATCGGAACCCCGACCAGCAACATCATCAGAGGACTCCTAG
>NZ_FOHX01000027.1 GCF_900111685.1 Nonomuraea wenchangensis | reverse complement strand
GCATGGACGCCGCCTGCGAAAACACCGGCCTGGGCGTCCGAGACGTCTGGGAGCAGGCCATCAACTACTACTGCGACCAGCTCGGCATCCCCGAGCAGATGCCGCTCGACAACGCGCACGACCCCATCCCCCGGCCGAGCGAACCCGCGGCCGACCCGAGCGCGCTCAAACTCATCACCGCCCGGCTCGAACCCAACACCCGTGCCCGGCTCATCGACGGCTGCCACCTGGAGGGGCTGGGCGGCCAGGAGTTCATCCCCCAGGCGTTGAACGCGTGGTTCGACCACCTCGACCAGAGCGGCCAGTCCTAGGATGTCGCCCAGCGCCCACCGGCAGGACTTGCTCACCACAGGAGACACCGTGACCCAGCCACAGCGACGAGCGCGAAGAATCGCCGTCGCCAACAACAAGGGCGGCACCGGCAAGACCAGCGCTGTCGTCAACCTCGCCGCCGCGCTGGCCTTCCACGGCATGCGCGTACTGGTCATCGACATGGACCCGCAGGGCAACGCAGGCCGCCGGCTGGCGGCCCTGCTCGCCGCCAACCAGGTCACCATCTCCGACGTGCTCAGAGCCATCGCCGAACAGCCCGACGCCGACCTGTCCGGGTGCGCCGCCGACGCATTCGCCGAGATCGGCTGGCCAGAGCCTTACCGCAGCAACATCACGCTCATCCCGTCCAGGCCCGATCTCGAGAACCGGGCGCTCACCGAAGCGGGCCTCCTCGGCGCGGTCAAGCGGCTCGACGTCGCTCTCGACGGTGCCGACGACGACTTCGACATCGTCCTGATGGACTGCCCACCGAACCTGGGTCACCTCACGCAGATGGTCCTCAAGGCCACGCACGACGTCCTGGTGGTCATGGACCCCGAGATCGACGGCATTGAGGGCGCCATCGCTCTGCGGGACTTCGTCGCCAACGGCCGGAAGAAGCTCGACAAGGACGACCTCCGCATCATCGGCTACATCGTCAACAAGGTGGACGCCCGGCTCGGCGCGGACGCCTACCAGACCAAGGAGAACATCCCCGAGCTGTTCGGAGATGGCCTCATGCTGCCGATGCTGCCCCTGCGAGCGGCGGTCAAGGACGCCGCCGACTCCGACCCGCCGCGCCCGCTCAGGGCTCTCGGGTCGGCCGGGAACGAGATGGCGGACAACTACGACACGCTCGCCTCGATCCTGAGCGAGCGGGCCGGCCTGGGCAAGCTGAAGATCGAGGTGAAGTAGATGGCGAAGGTCCAGCGTGGCAAGCCGTCCGAGCGGCCCCGGATTCTCGCCGAGCCGGAGCCGGTCATCACGGGCGAGCAGGTCGCTTCCGCTGTCGCGGTCGCGGAGCCGATGACCGACCAGAGCGTCGAACAGGTGCTCACAGGGCAGCTCGTGCCGCCGGTCGCCGCGCTGGCCGACATCCCCGACGCGCCGGACTTCACGCCCGCGGCCGACGGCGCCGACCCGGAGGCGGCGTTCGCGCACTACGACTCCACCATCTCCCGCGCCCGGGCCAAGGTGGAGAAGGTCCTGACGAAGGCCGAACGGTACTGGCGGCTCACCGCCGGCCCGGCCCTGAAGGAGATCCGGGACAACCAGCTCTACAAAGCGGCCGGGTTCGCGACGTTCGAGCGGTACGTGGACGAGCGGTGGGACATGTCCCGGCCGCGCGCCTACCAGCTCATCGACTCGGTACGGGCGATGCAGGCCCTGGAGGGCGTCACGGACGAGGTGCCGAACGAGCGGCAGCTCCGCGCGCTCCTCCCCGTGGTGGATCAGCACGGCACGGAGGCGGCCGGGCAGGTGTGGAAGCTGGCCGAGGAACGCGGCCGGACGTCCGGCGCGGGCCTGGACGCGGCGGCGCGTGACCTCGGGTTCCTCCCGGCGCTGGAGGCGGCCAAGCAGGACGGGCCGAAGCCGGAGGTGGTGTGGCCGCGCTACGAGCCGGTGTTCCGCGCGCTGGGTGACCTGCGGGGACTGCGCCGGGTCGCGGTGGAGACACCGGATCGGGCGCGGGAGCTCGCGGCTCGGTTGCGGCAGGCGGCGGAGGAGCTGGAGGCGGATCTCCCGGCCCCCGACAACGGATGATCTTGTCTACCAATCGAGCGGATTGGTAGACAAGATCCACTCACTCGAGGGGCGCCCACATCACCTGGGCGCCCCTCAGCTCGTCAGGAGGCTCCGCGTCACTGAACCGGAGCCGGATGGACCTCCAGCCAGTCACGCGGGCAGAACGGGGCCACCTCGCCCTCATAGCCGGGATCGGTCCGGCGTAGCTGCATGTACGGGTGGTAGGCCGTGGGGTCCGGTGCATCCTGGTCGGGCAGCACGTACCCGGTGATGTTGTAGTGCGTGCCGACCAACGTCACGTGCTGGCCGCGCAGGTATCCCCAGTCGATGCCCACCCGGTAGGTCGGGAGCGGGCGGCAGTAGGGCGGGTTGTGCCTGTGGTGGTCGCCGATGCCGTCCGGGTAGGCCAGGCCGCACTTCGGGCAGCGGGTGTAGTCAGCGGACTCCTCGCGCTCACGCTCGCAACGCCAGCAGTCGGCCCGGTGCTCGTCGTGCTCCAGGTGCTCGCGCATCTCCCGCTCGGCCTCAGCGTCCAGGGCGGCATTCTGCGCCAGCTCGGCGCAGTAGCAGCCGTCGCAGGTGGTGCAGACGCCGCACCCGCCGCACAGCGCACGCAGGTGGTGACCGCACGCGGGGTTCACATCGTGGTGAGGGTCGCCGTCCCAGGAGGAGACCCAGGGACGCCCGTCCTGCGTCAGCCCGGCGGCGAAGACGACAGGGCGGCGCTCACGCTCGCCAGTAAGAGCCTGGTGGGCTTGCTGGTAGGTGAGGCCGTGCGCCTTGGCGTAGTCGCGGACGCGCTTCTTCTCGTAGCCGTTCTCTGGCATCGGGTGGTCCTTCCAGGGCTTCGCCCCACGCACGTCAGCCCAGACCATCAACCGGAACATGAACGGCGGTCTCGGGGGCGCTCGATCACGGACCTTCTCCCCGATTGAGCGCCGAGCCGGCGTGGGCGGATCGGCTTGCGGGGAAGGCTGAACGCGGCAGCCTCCAGCACTCTACAGGTGCTCATGGTGAAACGGCAGCGGCCCCAGCCTCAAGGCTGGAGCCGCTTAGCTCGTTGACGGAACCGTCAACGTCGAGATGTGACGGCCTTGGGCAACTCGCCGCGCTCGGCCAGCCGCCGCTTGTAATAGCTCACCCTGGACCCAGGCACGCCGAACAGGCGGGCGATCTCCATCGTGCCCTTGCCCGCGGCCAGCAGCTCCCGAGTCTTCTGCACGCGCTCCTCGGTGTCTGCCTCGCGGGGCCGGCCTCCCTTCTTCGGTGGCGGCGGGCCATCCTCGGGCTTCCCTGCGCGCTTCCACCGGTCGCCGCAGGCCCTGCACCAGACGCTCGCCTTGGGCGCGACGGGCCGCTTCCGGCAGCTCTCACACTTCGGCGTCGCCACTGCCACCTCCCTCCTCCGGGGCGAGCCGCCACCGCGTCACCCTGACGGTCGGAGAACTGGAGTCGCGGATGCACGCGACCGAGATGACCTGCCCCTCACGCTCCAGGCGGCGCAGCGTCGGAACGAACCGGTTGCTGGGCTCCCCCAGCAGCAGCCGCGCGAGATCGCCGCCACTGAACTCGGTCTCCGGGAACACGCGGAGATGGCCGAGGATACGCGGCGCCCACTCGTCGTACAGGTACGTCCTGCTGGTCAGCCCGGCCGCATGCTTGTGCCGCAGGACAGTGCGTACGGTCACCTTCAGCCGCTGGGCGATGGCCTCCACCGACAGGCCCTCACGGACGAGAGACGTGATCTGTTCCCGGCGTTCCCGCGCCGACACCTTCTCCCAGCATCGGTCTTGCACCACGCCCATCCGCTCGCGCACCATGCGCATCGCATGGCTTCGCGCCCGGCCCGCGCTCGTCTGGTAGCGGGCAGCGAACAAGTCGATGAGCTGGTTCAGCGGGTACGCCGCGTCCTCAGCGGCTGCGGCGCACACCGCCGCCACCCCATCCGCCTCCGCCAGGGCGAGCACGTCCAGCGCCACGGCCACCTTGCGGGCGAGATGGTCGCGTATCTCGTACGGGACCCCGATCGGCGGCGCGGCCGGGCCGGCGTCCTGCTCGGGGGGCTGGTAGACGACGAGCTTGAGATGTAAGCGGCCAGCCGGTCCCGCGCTGGGGGCAGGGCTGTTGAGCTGGGTCATGATGATCTCCTGGAGTAGATGGGGATGCCCGGCCTGTAGCGCACGCGCGGCGGCTCCGCCCTGGTCAGGGAGGACCGCCCCTCCCCGTAGATGCCGGGCAGTTCCATCACCGTGTGCGAGGGCGCGGCCGGGAGGCTGGCCAGCATCCGCTTCCGCCAGGCCAGCGCGTAGACGTGGCAGCTCGAACAGGTCTTGCCGCCGCGGGGGTGGGTGTGTTCGGGGACGTCGATGTAGATGTCGTCGGCGTTCGCGCGGGCGTTCTTCGACCACGCCTGCGAGTCAGCCGAGAGAAGGAAGGGCCAGAACGCGCGCAACCCGAGCGTCTTCACACCGAAGCCGTGCATCTTGAGGCCCAGGCTGGCCAGCGCGCCGAGCACGCGCCCGATCTCCGACGTGCTCTGCATCCGGCACACCGATCCGACGCTGACGAGCGGCGCTCTCGTCAGGTCGATGCCGCGCCGCGCGTACATATCGACGTGGCGGAGGAAGGCGTCTCGGCTGTTGCCCTGGAGCGGCGGCACGAACGGGGAGCCCGGCCCCCACTCCCCGCGCAGGGTGATGTAGTTGTCGATCGACAGGTGCTGGTGGCCGTTCACCGACCGGCCCGACCTGGCGAGCGCAGGCGGCTCGCACATCCAGTCCTGGCAGGCCGCCCACCGCAGGTTGCCGATCTCGTCGGCGTACCGGCGCACCGCCCGCACGTAGTCGATCGCCGCGGCCCTGTACTCGCCCCGCTGCGTGACCTCGTTGAAGCCACCGGAGTCGAGAATCCACGGCACCACGGCGCGCGGCAGCTCACCCTTGATCGCGGCCAGGCGCGGGTAGGCGACGCAGAGCGGCACGCCCACGTCCTCCCGCCTGAGCCAGGAAGACGAGCTCGTCCCGAGAAAGAACTCCACCGGGTCACCTCCTGGCCGCCATCGCGGCGAGCAGGATGTCCCCGTGGCACCGAGCGTCCGGCTTGCACCAGCACGCCACGTCCCGGTCGCCGATCTCCTCGATGGCCCGCTCCACCAGCTCCGGATGCTCGGCCAAATGCTTCCGGTAGCGGGCGAGCGCGTTCTCCAGCCCGTACGTCTTGACGCTGTACGGGTTCGCGAACGGCGACCCCGGCAGGCTCGGCGCGGGCCGGCCGATGTAGACGGCTCCGGCGGGGACCTGGCCGTGGAACAGGTCCCCGCTGACCTTGACCCGCCTACCCACGGCCCGACACCTTCGCCCACTTCGCTCGGATGTGCCGCGCGAGGCCCAGCACGGAGGCGAAACACGTGCAGTCCTCGTCGGTGCCAGGGCCGGAGACGCCATCGCACGCCCGGTGGTACCAGCCGTCCGCCTGGAACCGCACCTCGGACTTCCATCTCTGGGCGGCGTCCTTCAGGACGGCGGCGAACAGAGGCCCCATCGCGGGGTCGTTCAGCGCCATCCAGGTGGCGTCGTTGGCGCCCTCGTAGACGGCGGCTATGCACGACCCGCTCTCGTAGCAGACCGCATCTTGGACGGCGATCCACGGGCCGTCGTGGGCCTGCGCGGCTGCGGCGAGGATGATCTCAGCCGCCGTCTCCAGTTCTTCCCAGAGGGTCAGGTCAGGCATCGGGGTACTCCGTCCACGTCTGGCCGTCGAGGATGGCGCCCGCCTGGTGCTTGCCGACGTTCTCCATGACGATGCGGTGGCCGTGCTCATCCACGGGGTCACCGATGTACGCGAAGCGCGGCCCCTGGTTGCCGATGCCGACCATGCCGGTCGGCGTCCAGGCACCCCATTGCTTGAAGAAGAAGGGCACCCCCGCTGCGGTGCACTGGTCGCGGAGACTGCGCGGCCAGTCCGGGTGCATGAGCCGTGCGTCGGTGCCGGACTCGCCGCCGGCGACGACCCAGTCGAGCGCGGGCGTGCTGCTCTCGGGGTCGGCGGCGAGCCATTCATCGCGGAGCACGACCGGCCCGAGCAGCGGTTCCGCCGAGATCCACCGGACGGCGATGTGCGGGGTGGCCAGCAGCGTCGGGATGCGCAGGTCGGCGGTGGCCTGGTCCTCGGTGGACACCCCGATCTGAACGTTCGGCAGCGGCCGGACCGGCATCCAGTAGCCGTCCGCGCTGGAGTCCGGGGTGAGCTGCATCGGGGACGCCGACCGGTACTTGCCCCGGACTCGCGCGAACGCGATGCCTCTGCCTGCTTCGCCGACTGCCTTCCAGAAGTCATCCGAGCGGAGCATCGACCGCATGGGGCCGGGCCGCTTGGTGAGGATCAGATAGGTGTGCTGGGGCGTCATCGCCATCACGGCGAACGCGTGCGCGACCATCTCGGTGGGCACGTCGTCGTGCCAGAGATCGGACATGCTGTTGACGAAGATGCGAAGCGGGTCGCGCTTCTTCAGCGGCATGTCGAGCCGCTCGGGGTGCAGCATGACCCCGGTGGTGGCGCCGATGTGCGGGCCGTCGAACCGGCGGCCGGCGACCCGCATCGGCGTCTGCCGTTCGATGTAGCAGCGGCGGCACCCCTCCGACACCTTCGTGCAGCCGGTGACGAAGTTCCAGGTGGCGCCGCGTCGTCCGTCCGGGCCTCGGAGCCATTCGATGGCGCTGTTATCCGACATGGGTGATCTCCTTCGTGGTGGTGGTGGTGATCGGTTCGGGGTAGCGGTAGACCCACAGGCCGCGCGCCCCGTCCGCGATTTCGTTCGCGGCGGAAGGCTTCTGACGGCCGCCGCCCATGGGGCCCTTGGAGGTGCGGAGCTTCTCCCAGCCGTCGAACCGGTACAGGTTGCCGGGCGTGCCGGGCAGCGATGTGGACGACACCGCCTCGATGCGCGGCTGGCCGCCGCACTTCTCTGCCGAGTGGGCGTCCCACCCGGCGTAGGTGCCGAGCCACAACGGCACCAGGTAGAGCCGCGCGATGCGCAGCACCGCCCGCAGGCACTGCTCGTCGCGCCGGTCCGGGCTGCGCGCGATCCTGGACAGGTCCACCGTGTTGTACCGGTGCAGCCCTCGGTCTTTGCAGACCGAGGTGTTCACGGTGCTGGCCAGGATCACGGCAGCGGCCACCCGGCCGCGGTCCTCCATGACGAAACCCAGGGAGCCGTACGGGCGTTTGTACGGTCGGCCCTCGGGGTGCTCGTCGCTGGGGAGGTGGAGCGGGTGCCGCCACCGGATCAGCAGTTCCACGACTTCGTCCACGTCCACCTGGTAGAACGCGACCACGGGCGACATCCGCAGCGCGAGTTGGCGACTCATCGAGGGCCGCCTCCTTCCGTGCGGCCGGGGCAGCCGCAGCCGGGATTCGCGCACGCGCCCGACGCGGTCATGAACACCTCGTCAAAGAGGGCCGCCCACTCGCCCTGCGCCCACGAGGTCACCCTGCGGCCGAGGGTGTGGCCACCGTTTTGGCAACCACACCTCCCGCACGGAGCCTCCAGCTCCGCGAGCGAGGGCCGTCGAGCTCGCGGCGGCTTAGTGGAACTGCGCTTCACGTGTAGGCGCCCATCTGGCCGGCCTGGTGCAGCTCGACCGCGAGCGCGATTGCCTGCTCGCGGGTGAGGCCGTCCACCGGCAGTGGCCGCTCCCCGAACCCATGCGCGGGCGTCATGAGCACGGTCGTGTCGTGCGCGCGGTACGTGGCCGTGCCGCTGGTGAGCTGCCCGCGCTGGAGCGCGTTGTTCAGCTCGTGCACGACCGCGCACGCCAGCGGGTTCGGAAAGGCATCCATGACCTGGCGGCTGTGGTCGTCCTCGATGAGCCAGATCTGGCCCTGGGCGTTGTGGCGGTAGAACAACGTCTTCTCGCCCATCAGGCACCTGCCGCCGAGCGTGCCTGGAACCAGCGCAGCAGGCCCTCCACGACCGGGGCCGCGTACTCGACGCCGATCCCGGTCAGCACGTTCTCCCGCGCGACCCAGCCGTCGTTGTAGTCGCTCTCGATGTCGAGCCGCCACGCGCCGTCGTCGGTCGGGTCGAAGATGAGCCGCCCGGTGGGGAGCTCGACGGTGACCTCGTGTTCGTCGCCGTCGTAGTCGATCCGGGCGGCGATCCCGGCCTGGGTGAGGGTGGTGTGCAGGTCTTCGTTCTGCTGGTCGTACTTGCCCATCTCGGGGCCTTCCTTTCGTGGTGGTGGGGAGGCCCCCGCCCGCCCGGCGGCCGGCGGGGGCGCGGTGGTCTACGGGTGTTCGGCGCTGGCGTGTTCGGCCGTTTGGCTGCGCTTCGCCGGGTGGCCGAGAGCCTTGTCGGCGTCGTATGCAGCACAGCCCGAGCAGGTGGCGCGCTCGGCGGCGCGGGCCTCGTTGAAGATCACGTCGCAGGTGAGGGCGTGCACGCAGTGCGGGCACACGTTCTTGATGTCCGGGTTCTGCCACCAGTCGCCGTAGATGTAGGCGCCCTCCATACGGCCATCCGCGTAGAGCCAGCCGCAGAATGTGTAGGCGTGAAGGCCGCCACGTCCGTTGCCGTAGTTGACCCAGTTGTTGTGCTCGGTGATGACGTGTTTGGCTTGGTCGGACTCCAGGTCGATTGCCATGACCTTCTCCTTGGTGGTGGTGGGGTGGTCCCCGCCGACCATGCGGCCGGCGGGGACGCGGGCGGGCTAGTAGCTGGTGCGGGCGAAGTTGTGGCGGCCGTCGTCCACGGGCAGGCTGTCCAGGTCGAACCCGGCGGAGTTGCCCTTCCACGTGGCCGGGTCTCCGGGGGTGGCCGGCGTGCCGGGCGTGAGGGGGTGCTGGGACAGCCACGCCCACAGGTCCCCGCCGACGTGACAGAGGCCGCCGCCGTGGTCGGCGTCGATGTAAACCTCCGAGTCGCCGCCGTACCCGGCCGCGTCGTGCTCGGCCCACACGCACAGCAGGTAGCCGGGGGCACCCGCCTCAGTGACACGGGCCAGGACGGAGGTGATGAGGTGCTCGTCGTAGCCGTCCCGGAGGGCTCCGGCGAGGTCGGCGATCTCCTGGTGCCAGGGCGGCGCGTTCCGCATGATGGCCGCGTGGCGCTCGCCCAGCTCGGCCAGGACGGCGCGAACGTGGTCCCGGCACCACACCCCGAAGTTCCGGATGTCCATGAGGGACGCATCGTCGTGCTCGGCCAGGATGGCGAGCGTTCGGATGCCCTCACGGAGCATGAGGTTGCGCGGGAGGGCGTGCATGCCGGGGAGGAGACGGAGGTCGGTGTTACCGGGCAGGCCGGTGGCGTTGACCAGCTCGGCGATGGTCGGCGTGGCGGTGGTGTCGGTGATCGACATGGTTCTCCTTGGTGGTGTGGCCCGCTCCGCGAGGGAGCGGGCGTGTCCGTTGGCGGAACCGACAACGACTAATCGTCAAGCTGTTCTCCGTGAAGAACAGCGCGAAGGCGTCTGCCGATCCACTCTCCAACGGGAGGGCTGACGGCGTTGCCGAAGCCGTCAATCTGGTCTCTCGCGGAGCCCCAGACGATGAACGACCCCTTGTGGTTGCCGAAATCGACATCGAAGCCGCAGCCAACGCCGACTTCGTGCGGGGCCATCATGCGGAAGTGACAGTCCTCCAGCCTCAGATCCGCAAGGACCTCGCGCCACTGCGCGTGGAGTAGAGCCGTGGTGTCGCGGGCGGTCAGCGTGCCGAGCGGGTCGCTCGCGGGGTGCGGCGCTGTCGCGTCGGCCTCAGACCCGTTCTGCTTGTACCAGCCGGAAAACAGCAGGCCATGCCCAGCACCATCAGCGACCACCGTGTTCAGCGGCCGATCAACACCTGCTACGCGGCGGTCGGTTCCTTGCCGGAACTGCACCATCCCAGCGGCGGTGATCAGGCCGGGGATCTGATCGGACGTGACAGTGGGCATGGCCTCGGCGTGCGAGGTCGGCAGCGTGTTCTTCCGGAACGGCACGACGCCAGCGGACAGCAGCCCCAGCGTCTCCGAGCCGCCCTGCGTGGGCAGCACCTCATCGACGCCACGAGGGGAGCCCTGGAAGTTGTTGACCGCGAGCAGGACCGCTTTCTCGTGCACGCTGGTGACGGTGTCCATCGGCTCGGTGATGTGCTGGCCATCGCCGTTGTGCCGGTGCGCGACCATCACCTGCCCCGTCACCACGGAGACCGGCGGCGTGAGCAGCGCCTGCGTGTTCGTCGCGGTCTGCGACGGCAGAGGCTCGTCCAGGGTGCGGGTACGGCAGTCGGAGCCGGGCCGCTCGAAGGTGTTGCCCGCGGCGGCGACGAGCGCCCCGGTCGAGAGGATTGCCGTCTCCTGCTGGCTGGTCTGCGTCGAGAGGGGCTGCCACGGGTGGCGCTCGGACCCGTGGACGGCCTTGGCCGGCATGAGCACGGCGGGGAAGTCGGCGAACTTCTGCCTGCACCGCTCGGCCCTGGCCATCGTGGAGGGCGCCAGCGGGCTCATGACGGTCTCGCCCGTCTTCTTGTCCGTGAACTCCTTGAGCGGCCTGTCACCGATCTTGGGGCCGAGGTCGGACAGGTCCAGCGCGTTGATCGACGGAGCGAACGGCGGGATCACGATCCGGCGGCAGGAGGGGCACCGGTACTCGTACTGCTTGCTGTAGCGGACGCTGCCCGTGGCCGGAATCCCGGTCCTCCAGGTCCACACCGCCTGGACGATCGTGCCGCAGAAGCCGCACCACGACTCGGGCCGGTGGTCGAGGTCCGGCGCGGGCAGTTTCTCGTCCCAGAAGATGATGTAAAGCCGGTCACGGGACTGCGGCACCCCGAAGAACATGCTGTTGAGGTAGAGGATGCGGAAGTTGTAGCCCTCGTTTTCCCACTGTTTGAGCCACCACCGATAGGTGGAGCCGTCGCCGTACTTCTTGCCTGGTACCCGAGGCCCCCATGAGTACAGTTCCGTGGTGCACTCGATGAGAGCCATCCTCGGGTGGTGCTTGGCCGCGTATTGCAGCGCGCACGTCGCCGTCGCTCTGTCCTTCTCCGATCGAGTCGCGCGCTCCTGATACTCGGGGTCGTCCAGCTCGAACAGCGCCAGGCCCAACTGGTAAGCCTTCTGCGTGTTCGCCTGCGAGTGATTGGTGCAGCTCACGCCCGCGACGAGGAGGTCAGCGCGGGGAAGGTCGGCGGCGGAGTGGTAGTCGGACGCCTCCTTGTCCACGAGGTCGGCGATCCAGTGCTCGGCGTGCGGGTGGTTCTTCTCGTGGACCTTGACCTTGTACTCGTTGTGGTTGGCCGCGAGGATCGTGGTGAACCCGGCGTCCTCGATGCCCTTCGTGAGCCCTCCGAAGCCGGAGAACAGGTCCACGGCGATGAGGTCGTCGTGGCGGAACCGGCGCGGGCGCACGGCCGGGCGGTGCGTGGCGACGCGAGGCTGCTGCCGCTTCCTGACGCGGCTGCGTTGTGACGATGCCATGCGAGGGTCCTCCGGTCAGATGGCGAGTTCGAGCTGCCGGGTGGCCTTCAGGCCCTCCCGCCACAGCTTCGGGAACGAGGAGTTGGTCTTGTGCTGCGCCAGCGCGGGCGCGGCGGTCAGCAGGTGCTCGACGGTCGGGAAGTAGATGCCGCGCCGCCGCCACCACACCCGCCAGTGGCGGCCGTCCGTCTCCAGCCGCCGCCCGAGCAGGCCGGCGGCGCGCTCCAGGTGGGCGAGCATGTCGGTGCGGCTGCCGGTGATGAGCGGGCGCATGCTGCGGGCCGGCTGTCCGCGCTTCATCGGGTCGTCGGGCTTCCTGCCGAATCCGCGCTGCACGTCGTACACCGCCCACTCGGCGGCGTCGAGGTGGTGGTGGAACAGCTTCAGCAGGATGGGGCCGCCCGGCCAGTCGGCGATCAGGTCGTAGAGCTGCTCCTTGCCCGCGATCAGCCCCTGCTTGGGGTTGCAGGCGACGGCCAGGTACTCCATCGTCAGCGCGTCCATCGCCTGGTGCGGGTGCGCGAGCAGGCGCGGGATGGTCCGCGCCCGGCCTCCCTTGGTGACGGAGAACGCGAACGGGCACTCGACGCAGTGCGAGCGCTTCCACCGCACGCCGAGCCGGGCGAAGATGTAGCGCTCGCAGGCGTCCCAGTCCCAGCCCCAGTCCACGAGCGGATACCACGGGATCTTGTTGGGGAGGCCGAGCGCCAGGTCCCCGGCGACCCGGTCGGGCTCGCTCACGTCGTACCCCATGACGTGCAGGTACGGCTCGTCGCCGATGTTCGTCTTGAGCCACTGGTCGATGACCCAGCCTTTGAACTTCTGGCTGTGCTTCCGGTCCTTCGACTGGGGTACGGTCGCGGTGCTCGTCATCTCCTCCAGCAGCGCGTACGCGCCGCTGGTCAGGCACAGGATCGGCTCGCGGGTGTCGTCCAGGACGACGATGCCGTCCCGTTCGTAGTGGCCCGCGCGGGCGACCTGCACTGTCCGCACCCGCCGGGCGGCGAGCAGCGGGTAGATGTGCTGTTCGACCATGACGGCGGTGTCCAGGAACTCGTCACCCGTCTGCGCGGTAATGACGATGAGGTTGGACAGGTCGTCGGCCAGCTCGGGCGGCCGGGTGGCGGGCTCGAACAGCAGGCGGAGGAGCGCCGCGGTGCCGTTGGCGCCCATGCCGTAGGAGAAGACGACGTTCATCACGAGTCGGCTCCGTCCGGGAGGGGCAGCCCGTACACCACGGCGCGGCCCATGTCGTCCCATTCCGGGTCGCCCCAGGACACGAGCCGGATCTTCGGGTTGGTGAGGGCGTGGAGGGAGATGCCGCGCGGCCCTTGTCGCGCCGTCATCAGCAGCTCGTACTCCGTCATGGGGAACCGGACCGAGTACCACGGCGTCGCCGGGCGGCCGGACCGGACGATGGCGTCCACGCTGGGCGGCTCGTCCAGGCCGCACCAGCACGCCGCCACGGCGGTGCACTGGCGTCGCTGCGGCCGGGTCCGGTCACGCAGACGCGGCAGCCGGCCCGACAGCATCGGGCACGCTCGGATCGCGTAGGCGGCGCACTCGGGGTGCTGGGCGGGCTCGGGGACGTACCCGTATCCGAAGTCCATCGGCCGGGCCATCACTACCGCGGCGGCGTCGGCGCCGGTGTCGAGGGGGCGGGCGCAGAGCTGGCAGCGGCGGCCGGTGAGGCATTCGGCGACCAGGTTGTGATCGACGCGGCCCAGTTCGGGGGTACCGTCCGCGTGGCGGAGGGTGATGTACGGGATGACCATCCCGTTGTGGGTGGGGACGTGGGCGAGATGGATGGGGATCGCAGCGTTGGCCACTGCTCCCCTCCCTTCCTTGGGTGTGGCGGTGTGGTGGTGGGGATGGCCCCGCCCGCCGGCGGGCGGGGCCGTACGATCGGATTCGTGGAAGCTGTGCAGGTGTGGACGGTCGCCTGGTGGGGCGACGGGTGGGGCGTGTGGCCTGGCGAGACGCCGGACCGGGACGAGCCGCCCGCGTACGCCACCGGCAACATCACGCACGCCGCGCCGGACGCGGCTTCGTGCTGGGCGGTCGGCGTCGTACCGCCGCACCCGAGGCTGCGGGTGCGGTGCCCGTACGGCGGCGACCCGGACGGCGAGGCGCGTTTCCGCGCTCGCGCCGCCCGCCGCCGCTGGTGGCGCCCCTGCTAGGAGGAGATGTCGCGCGGCTTGTCGCAGTTGATCCGCGCCGACTCCTCCACCGAGGCCCGGTACTCCTTGCCGGTGTCGAACGTGCCCGCCACGCCGACCTTCGCCCGGTAGCGGCCGGACAGGCACGGGTGGTGGGTGAGGACGTACTGGTGGTCCGGGGCCACGTTCGGGAACCGAGCGCTGTTGACGGCCAGCCACGGGGCGCCCAACGACTCGCGGTACTCCAGGTCGATGGACAAGAGCTGCGTGCCGATCCCGGACGGGTCGGTGCATTCCTCGTTGACGAGGACGCGGACCCGCGGTTCCGCTGACCCGATGCGAACGGCCTCGACGTGCACGGCCCGCTCGCACCCGAGCGCGCCGGGCTTGTACGGGTCGGTGGTGGTGCCCTTGCCGCCGCATCCGGCGGGCTGGACGGTGAGAAGCGCTGCGACGGCGAGCGCTGCGAGCTTCATCGTGGTTGCTCCCTCTCGGTTGAGGATGCTCCCGCCCGCTGGTGGGCGGGAGCTCGTACGATCGGTGTGTGGCGCGAGCCCGGTTGGGACGGGCTCGCGCCTACAGCTCGTTCGGGTTGGCGGCCTGGTGGCGGTGGTCGGCCGCTCGCTGCTCCGCGTCGGCGCGCTGCTCGGCCAGCTCCTGCTCGCGCTCGGCGAGCCGCTTGGCCTCATGGTCCGCTTCACGCGCCCGGCGCGCGGCGCGCTTGCGGAACCCGGCCTCCTCGATGGCGTCGAACTCCACCAGGCCCCGGTAGTGCGGGAGGAGCTGCCGGAGGATCTGGCCCATCTTCTCGGCCGCGCCCTCGGTGACCTCGCCGTAGCCGGCGCGGTTCGGGGAGAACCAGCGCCACCGCTCCTCGTGCGGGTAGACCAGCGACGTTCCGGCGAACGTGATGCCGTTGAGGACGGGGGCGTGTGGCCCCTCCTTGTGGAAGCGGCTGTCCCAGTGCCGGTCGGCGGCGGGCACGTCGTCGCCGTACTGGATGGTGACCGCCGCGTGGCCGTTGCCGGTGTCGTTGCGGAGCTCGTACGGGCTGATCCAGATGACGCCGAGCCCCGCGATGGCGTACCGGACGCCGGGCCGGTCGAGGTCCACCGTGTGCAGGAATCGGTAGCTGCGCTTCCTCGGCTTGCCGCTCCGGTTCGTCGCGCCCGTCGTGACCGAGATGGTCCCCCAGCGGACGCCGGGCGTCTCGTACGGATCGCCGTAGCCGTCCCGCATCGGATCTGGCCCGAGCGTGGTGAGCACGGAGGCGTCGAACCCGCCGAGCTTCTTGAGGACGTCGGCCACCGCCTCGGCCACGTCTTCCCGCGTGGGGGGAGGCCCGGACTGCGGCTGCCGTACCGGGCAGGAGTCGGGGCACGGTTCGCCCTCGGGGCCGTTGCAGAACACGCAGGGTCCGCCCTTCGGCGCGGTCGCCGCGGACGGGTAGATGTCCTCGATCGGCCACACCTTGTAGGAGTCCTCCACTTCCTCGGTCTGGCCCGTCCGCTCGTTCTTGACCTCCTTGGTGAACGTCCGCTCGACCTTCGGCGCGACGATCCAGATGGCCGCGTTCGGGTCGGTCACCTCGCGGTTGAAGCCGTAGCCGCCCCAGAACCGTCGCGGCTGAACGTGCGCGACGTTGGGGTTCTGGCCGTAGATGCGCATGCAGTTGCGGATCGAGTAGAAGCCGCCCATGCGGGCGCAGAAGACGCGGAACCCGTCGATCGCCTCGGGGTGGTCTCGGAGGAGAGTCGCGGTCTTCACCTCGGCTTCGTACGCGCGGGCCCGGCCGGCGTCCTTGCGGGCCTTCCAGGCGGCCAGTTCGTCGTCGGTCATGTCGCTTCTTGCCACAGGGCTTCCTCTCGTGGTGGTGGGGTGGCCGGCCCGCGCGGCGCGGGCCAGCCGGTGAGGGGTCAGGCGGGGAGCCGGTCGAGCCAGCCGCGCAGGTCGTCCAGGGTGTTGTGGCCCCGGAACAGCGGGTGCAGCTCGATGTCGTGCTCGTCGTCGGCGTCAAAGCCGTCCCACGAGCGTTCGAGGCCGAGGAGCCGCATCGCCCGGTCCTCCGCCTTGACCACGCGGTTCCCGTCGATGACCGTGATCTCGTCCTCGGGGTCGGTGTCGTCGGCCAGGACGTATTCGGCCCACCAGGACGACTGGTAGTCGGGGAGGAGCCTCCCGGCGAGGAAGGTTCCCTCCGTGGTGCGGGTGGTCAGCCACGTGCCGCCGGTCAGTTCGATGGCGTAGCCCGCCGCGCACAGGTTCGTGCCGCACCGGCCGTTCCGGGTGATGTGCTCGCGCCAGTAGCCCTGGTACCAGGAGGTGAACGGCTCCTCGCTGGCCTCCAGGCGTCCGAGGGCGGCGGTGTCGGTCTCGATCCGGTCGATGATGGCGGCGAGCAGCGCCCGGTTGCGCAGGTGAGCGGTCGGGGTGTTCATGGTCAGACTCCTTCGTTGTCGGTTCCGCCAACGGTGTTGCGCGGGCCGAAGCGGTCGGTGATGAGCCGTTCGAGCGTGAACCTGCCGTTGCCGCTGGCGAAGAAGCAGTGAGCCAGGCCGAGAGGGAGCCCAAGCAGACGTTCCGCTCGCGTGGACACGTGGACGACCCGCTTGCCGCGTACCGTCTCGATGGCCGACTCCGGGTCGTCGGGCTCGGCGAGCATGTACTCCCACAGCGCCCAGGGCAGCTCCTGGTCGTCGTGCTTGGTCACGGGCGTGCCGTCGATGACCATCTCGCCGTTGGGAGTGATCTCCACGACCCACACTCCGCCGTTGTCGAGGGCGACGTGGCCCGCGTAGCAGCAGCCGGTGCCGCACCGGGTGCGAAACTCGGACTGCAACCAGCCGGGCGCGGCGACGGTGGAGGACTCGTACCCGATCTCGTCGGCCGCGGTGATGCGGTCGAACCCGCGCCAGGCGCGCTGAGCGTGCACGTCGGCGGGGTCGGTGATGAACGCGGTCATGAATTTCTCCTGTTGGTGGTGCTGGTGAGGGTCGAACGGGGCCGCCACGCGGCGGCGGCGGCATCCAGGGCGGCGTACAGCTCATCGTCGGCCGACTCGGGGAACGAGTCGGCCCACTCGGCGACACGCGCGTACGCCATGCGCGAATCGTCGGCCCCGGCCGCGACCTCCGGCTTGGAGCGGGGCAGCCGGTGGAAGGTCACGAGCCACGACAGCGTGTCCCGGACGACCTGGACGCGGCGCTGCGGCACCCCGCGAACGAACACGTCTCCGGCGATTGCGCTCATCGCGCCGACCGGGCAGAAGCCGTGGCCGGTCGTGAGGCGGCCGATGACGAAGTCGCCCCGTACCCGCCACGTGGCGCGCATCAGGTCGATGGCGTCGCGGATCAGGTCGGCCGGGGTCAGCTCCGGCGCGTCGGCGAGGAGATCCGTCATCTGTTGCTCAGCCGTTCCACTCGGGTGCCTGCTGAGCCCTGTCGGCGTCGTCCTGGAAGTAGAACCAGCCGCCTTCGTTGTCGTGGTAGAACGCGACCTCGCTCATGGAGCAGCCGGTCAGCGGGTAGCCGGGGCTGTGCTTGCTGCGGATGGCCGGGTAGAGACGACCGTCGCCGTGGTCGTGGATCTCCACCTCCAGCCGGTGTCCAGCGAACCCGATGTGCATGCCCGCCTCGCTGGACTTGCCGTAGACGGTGACCACGTCGCCGCCCTTCACGTAGACCTTGCTCATGCCTTCCTCCGATCGTCGGCCGCCACTGCGACGGCCTGGGTGACGATTTCGTGCAGGACCCGGACGACGGTCAGCCGCCGGTCCCCGTGCTTGGCGTGGAACTCGCACAGCGTCTTCCGCTCGATCGGGCCGTCGTGGACGCCGTACGCGCGGGTGAGACACATCAGCGCGCCGACCTCGCCGCACAGCCAGCCCTCGCACTCCCCCGCCTCAGCCGGAGCCGGAGCGAGATGCACAACGCTGGCCGGGCGCGGGTCGCCGTCCACGCCGTCGTCGTACACGACCCGGAGCCGGAACCGCCACGGGCCGGCGGCCGGGGGCCGCTCCTCCAGCCCGAAGCCGACGACGGTCCCGGCCCGGCCGCCCACGGTGACGCGCTCGCCGATCTCGTACAGCGCCATCTCCTCCGAGCTGCACTTCATCCACCGATCGACGTGAGGCACGTCGATGCTGTCGTAGTCGGCGCCGCCCGGCGGCAGCACCCACGCGCTGGTCGGCGTGTCTCCGCTGTAGAGGACGAGGAGCGACCAGCGGTCGCGGACGAGCTTGACCGTGAGCTGGGCATCGTCGCAGCCGCGGGTGAGGTCCCACCTCGTCAGCAGCGCTTTCGTGGTCAGCAGGTCCTGGTGGCGGCTCATCGCGCCCTCCGCTCCGGAGAGGGCCGGACAGCCACCTCGCACCCGCCGATGTCGGTCACGAGCCGGTCGCCCTGCTCGGGGAACGTCTGCGGCCGGGTGGGGTCGGTGCTGGAGTAGAACGGCACGGTCACGTGGCCGGGCCTGTCGGTGATGGGCTCGACGGCGGCGCGGATGGTCCACGTGAAGCGGATGTCGGGGTTCGTGCTGTTGGTCAGGTCGATCCGGTCGCCGGGGACGAGGTCGGCCCAGGTGGGTTCGGCTGGCAGTGGCGGGTAGGTCATCGTTCGCCTTCCTCGGTGGTGGTGGGGTGCTGGCGCTGACGGTGGCGCGTCAGCGCCAGCAGGTCAGATGTCGCGCGGGTAGTCGCCCTCGCCGTGGCCGTCTGCCCGGTAGTGGTCGTAGAAGTTGCGGTCGTGGTAGTCCGTGAGCAGGTCGGAGCCGTCGTAGTTGTACGCCCACGTGATCTCTTGAAGGGCTTCCTTCAGTGCGGTGAGCTGCGGCCCGGCCTTCCGCCACTTCATGGTCGAGTCGTAGGGGTCCGGCTGGTCGATCCACCAGTCGGCGGGCACGCCCGTGATGGTGATGTCGATCGACCGGCCGCCCGCGTAGTCGTCCTTCTTCACTGAGAAGCGGATGCTCGCGGGGGCGTCCCCGATCGGTTCGGGCGCCTTCACCTCGCCCGGCCTGGCCGGCTGGCGCCCGAGCTTGCGCAGGACGGCGATGTCGGCGCGGATGAGTTTGGTCAGCGCGGCGGACCGGATGTAGCCGGTGTACTTGGCCCCGTACGCGCGGCGGCCTGGCCCGTGGTAGCCGGGCGTGCCGGGCGCGGCGCCGTCGTTGTGGCCGTCGCGCTGGGCGCGGGCCTGGAGGCGGACCAGGAGGCGGCGGGCGGCCTCGCGTTCCTCCTCGGGGGTTTTGGGGTGGTGGATGAGCGCCTTGCAGGCGTCGATTTTCGAGGTGAGGTTCATCGGCTGTCCCGCCCGTCCTCGGCGAGGATGCGCTTCAGGTCCTCGTGGGCGTGCTGGAGCATGGCCGTGTGGTCAGCGGCCGGGTCGTCCAGGGCGACCCCGATGACGGCGGCCAGGTTGACCAGGTCGTCGCGAATCCACTCAGGCATCAGAACCGCCCCGACGAGACGATCGTCATGTGCGGCGTCTTCACGTGCGCCGCCACACGGTTGCCCGGCGGCACGGCGAGCTCGACAACCTGGCCGGAGTCCCGCCACGAGCCGTGCTCGGTGTAGCGGGCGATCCGCAGATCGGAGTTGTCGGGGTGGACGTCGCCGAGTCCGGCGAACCGCCACACGATGGTCTGCCCGGTGGTCTCGTATGTGAGGTGGATCTCGGCGCCGGGCTCCAGCTCGTCCCACCGGGTCGGCACCGTGGACAGCGCCTTGGCCTGCCAGTCGGCGCTCCACCTGGGGGCCGGGTCGGTGCTGTACTTGCGGGCGTAGAACGACTCCCACATGCGTTCGACCTCAGCCGCGGCAAGGGCGTACAGGTGGGGGTCAGCGTCGCGTGCGGACTCCTTCGCGTGATCCTCGGGACGGCGGGCCGCGCACGCCTGCCGGTTGGCCTCGTCGTAGGCGCGCTCGGCTCGCTGGCGGCGCTCGGCCGTGCCGTGGAACCCGTGCTTCTCGGCGTCGGCCTGTTGCGCCCGGTCGAGAACGGTTTCGGCGGCTTCGAGCATGGCCTGCGGCACCAGCATGGCGCGGGCGACCTTCAGGTAGGCGTCCACGATCGGGTTGCCGGTCGCGACGAGCTTGTCCATCACGGTCCTCCTTGTCACAGGCCAGGGTCGGCGTCGGAGATCTCTAGGCCGTCGAACCAGTCGGCGGGGTCCTGCATGAGCAGGCAGTCGGGGTCACACTCGACGCCCGCGGCGGCGCCGCACTTGGGGCACGGCTGGTCGAGATCGAACAGGGCGGTCACAGCGCGTCCTGGGCGGCGTACCACTCGGCGTCGGAGTTGAAGATCCGCTTGCAGCCGCCGGTGCCCTCGGTGCAGCGGGACTGGCCCGGCTGCAGTCCCTCCTGCTCGGGGTAGATGACCTTGCCGACGTAGCCGACGACCGAGCCGTGCGTGCAGATGCCCCGCCTGCGGAGGGCGGCGAGGCGGTTGCCCTCGCGCTCCATCTGGGCCTGCTCCAGGTCGGCGTTGCGCCGCTCGTCCTCGATCGCTTCCATCTCGGTGCCGTAGTCGTCCTCGAAGTAGGACATGGGGTCTCCCATCGCGTCGGGCGGTGATCGGGTTCGGTGTTGTCGTGCGGGCCGCGCGGTGCGTTATCGTGGGAGCACTGGTTGTTCTCCCTGATGCCGATTCCGGCGCGGGGCACGCCTTCGTGGTGGGGGCGTGGTAGGTCAGTTGTTGCTATGAGCGGCCGAACCCATGTGGCGTGGGTTCGGCCGCTACGCGTTTGGAGATTTGTTGGCGGAACCGCCAACGAACTATCGCTGGTCGGCGTACCAGTCGTACATGCGGGCGAACTCCGCGACGTGGTCGAGCATCCCGGACACCTGCTGCTCGGACAGGCCCTCGTAGGTGAACCCGTCCGCGTAGGCGTCGATGTCGTGCGTCTCGTCCAGCCAGCGGTGCGCCGACGACCGCACGTCGGCCGCCGCGTCGGGCAGCATGTCGTGGAAGTTGCAGCCCGCCACCGGTGCCAGCACCGACGTGATGGCGACCGCAGTGGCGTCCAGGACGTGCTCGGGGCGGGCGCCGGCGGCCCGCGCGTCGGCGAGGACCTGGGAGGGGGTGATGGTGGCGATGTCGTCGGCGGGGACGGCGGTCAGGTGCTGGATGAGGGCCTTGCCGGTGGCGGCGTCGTAGTGGTCGAGAGCGTCGAATGCCTCGAACATGCGGGGCAGGTTCCGGCCGTGGCCGTTGGCGGCGAGGTAGTCGAGGGCGCGGCACAGCGTCTCCGCCCAGACCTCGTGGACGACCTCCCAGGCGGGGGTGTCGTGGCGGCGCAGGTGCTCGGTGGCGGCGAGGCTGGCCACGCGACCGGCGTGGACCGTGGTGGTGGCGTCGCCCTCGTTCTCGGCGAGGTCGTACAGGCTGCCGTCCAGCAGGCCCCGCTCCAGGTCCGCGTAGACGGCGGAGGTGCGTTCGTGCCACGTGCCGGTGGCGTGGTCGCCCGTCAGGAGGTTGGTGGCGGCGTCGCGGACCTGGAAGAGGGGAATCCACGGGTGGTGGTACTCGGTGAGTTCCTGGACGAGCGCGTTGGCGACGAGGCGGACCTGTTCGAGGGGGTCGATGTCGCGGTTGGCGTCGCCGATGTCGGCGGGGCTGGGACGGCCGGTGGGGACGCGGTGGATGATCGGGGGCAGGTTCACGGTGGCTCCTTCGGGGGTTTGGCCTGGTCACTGCCTGTTTTGATCTTGTGTGGTGCTGTCTCCAGTCTACCACTTCGCGCACGTATGTATATGTAAGGCATAGGTGCAGTTCAGACGTTAATGATCTTGTCTGAGAGCGATTCTCCGCCAAGATCATCGTTGGCGGTAGCGGCAACACGTGCGGACCGCCGTTCGCCTGCGAGTGGCGACCATGAAGACCTTCCCGCGCGTCTCGCGCCGCTTCGGCCGAGCCGCCGAACGCCGGAACTCCCGGCCACCCGCGCCACCGGCCCGGCCCCCAGGCCGCAGCCCGTGTCCCGCGACAAGATCGAATCTACGGCGTAAAGCTGAGCGAGCTGCACAAACCCGCCACGACCAGCGCACCGCACGCCCCTCCCCCACAGCACCGGGCGCGGCTCCTCATCATCGAGAGCCGGAATCCTGCCCGCATGTCCGGTATCACCGGCAGGGAGAGCAGCACGACCAGGGCACCCGCCCGGACGGCTGTGCGGCACGCGGGTCTTTACAACGTAGATCGATCTTGTCGCGGGACACGCAATCACTCACTGCCCCCGCTCCTGCCGGGCACGAGCACGAGCCCGCGCCAGCGCCATCTCCCGCTCCAACGCCGTCCGTGCCCGCTCGATCTCCTCCTCGCTCGGGCCGGCCGCCGGCTCGGGCTCCGTCGCCCACCGCACCTGCTCCACCTCCTGGGCGGCGTCGGCGTCGGCGCGTTTCCCCCGCCAGTGCTCGCCCGGCCGCCAGTCCCGGCGGCGCCGGGCCGCCTCCTGCTCCTGCTCCCGCATCGCCTGGGCCGCCCGCGGCGAGGTCGCCTTCAGCCATTCGCGCGCCAGAGCCGCCCACGCCTGCGCGTCCGCCATCACACCGACCTCCGCTCAGCCCGCCGCCGTGCTTCCCACGCGGCCAGCGCCGCCAGCTCGGCCGCCTCCTTCTCCCGCCGCCGACGCTCGGTCTCCGCACGGGCCTTCCGCCACGCCGCGTTCGGCCCGGCCGCCGGCGTGGACGCCACCGCCTCGACGGGGTGGCCGTCGTCCTCGGCCGCCGGACGCGGCCCAGGCACCTCCAGCCACCCTGCGGCAGCGGCCATCCGCGCCCGCTCCGCCCGCCGCGCCGCCTGCTCCGCCCGCCGGGCGGCGTCGGCCGCCGCACGCCGCTGCGACCGCGACGGCACCGGCCGCCCCTCGGAGTCCAGCCACGCCGCCAGCCGGTGCCGCACCCAGCCCGGCACATGCCGGATCTCCGACGCGCTCGACCACGTGTACGTCCACCGCGAGTCATCCGGACGCACGTTCAGCGCATGCAGCACGTCGGCCGCCGTCCACCCCTCATCGATGAAGGGGGCCAGCCACCACCGGAGGTACCAGGCCGTGACGCGCCGCAGGAGCGGGTCCTCCGCACGAAGCCGCTCGCATAGGGCGATCTTGTCGCGTTTCGTCCTGGCCGTGTCGTGCAAGGACCACGTAGGCGAGATGCGTGAGCTGCGACGGCGAGGTGATCTTTCCTCGCGCGTGCGCGTGGGAGAGCTAGTTTCTCTCCTACGGAGAGAAACAGAGGGGGGTTCACTTATCTGTTCAGGCTGGTCAACGGCCGGTTCCTGGCGGTGATCACGAGCGGTGCGGCGAGGCACGGCCAGCACCCACAGCGCGGCCCGGTTCCCCAGGCCGTCATCCAGCAGGCCCGCGCCCGTGCCCTTCCGGAAGCGGCAGGTGCTCCCCTGCTCGACAACGCCGAGCCAGCCCCGATCCCGCAGCCACCTGATCCACCGCTTCACGGTCGGCCGGGCCAGGCCGGTCACGTCCACGATCCGCGCGATCGTCGGCCGCGAGCACAGCGTGGACCAGTCGGCCGCCCACACGATGAGGTTCGCGACCCGCAGCAGGTTCGAGTAGCCATCGGCCCGGAGCTCCAGGACCTCCAGGTCCTCCTTGAGGGTGCGCAGCCACTCCTGCTGCGAGCCGGCCCGCCGCATGCCGCGCGGCACCGCGGCGGCGATGACCGCCCGCGACGGCCCGGCCATGAGGTCGGGCAGGTCCGACACGCCGGAGAGCACCGTCCAGCGAACGCCGCTACGACGCTGCTGCGCGGGCGTTTTGGTGGCGCGTGTCCGACACGCCACGGTTCCTGTTTCGGCGCATGCTGGCATGGCCGCACGTTCGGATGCCATAATGGCGATTGCCTTTCTGATGTGGGTCAGGAGGCACAACAAAGCCCGCGGGCGGCCAACCAGGCCGACGCGGTCAAACCGGCCGGACGATCCTCCTTGTTGCTCAGCTCTCGTGGCCTAGGAAACCTGGAGCCGAACGACGTAGTGGATCGCTCGTCAGAGAAACGCCCCGCTCTGCGGGGCTTTCTTGTTGTTAGGGGTTCTCCTTCACGGTGAAGCGCCTGCCCTTCGGCTAGGCAGCCACCATCCTGTCGTGGGGTGTGGACTGGCCGAGCGTGAGCTGCTGCTGCTCGTCGTCCGGGCGCTGGTCGCCCAGGCCGAGCGCAGAAGCAAGCAGTTCCTCGACCGCACGTGACAGTGATCCCCGACTGGCGGCCAGGGCCCTCACTGCGTCGAGGACGTCCTGCCGCTCGTAGCGCATGGTGTGCTTGTAGATCACCGTGGCATCGCGTCCGGGTCTGCTTCCGCTCATGGTGGCCAATGATGGCGTAGATGCGATTCGCGATTCCAGTGACACGCGGGCGTGTCGCGCCACAACTTTCCGTGTTCTCGATCATGTAAGGCCCTTCCCGCGCGACCTTGAGGGGCTGGCGGCCGGATGATCGCGTCTCCGCGCCGCTCTCCGAAACGATCACCTCGGATAGCGGCGCAAGAGACGCGATCAACGCGCGTCGCCTGACACCATATGGTCGCCTGCTTGGATCTGTCCACTAGGCCACGACTAGCCCTGTGACCTGCACTCTTGCTTGATCATTCCGATTGGTCGGAAGATCGGATCATCCTTGTGCGTGCTGCTCCAGCAGGGCCGGGTCACGCTTCCAGTCGATGGACGGGTCTTCGTGCTCCTCGCCCAAGCCGGACCACCAGTTCGCGCCGCCCTCGTCCTCGCTGCGCAGCGCGTCCTCCGTGCAGTAGCCGAAGTCCGCCTCCGGGTCGGACGGCTTACCGCAGTGTGTGGTCCCGGTCCAGTTGCCCTGCTCGGTGACGTGGCAGCAGAGGCCCTGCCGGAACAGCGCCACATCCTCCGGCAGCCACCTGCCCGGATGCGTCTCCGGCGTGATCCGGGCCCCGGCCGGCCGCCCGTCCGTGTGCACGTACGGCATCAGCTTCCGCCGCCAATCGCCACGCGGTGCCGGTCGGTGTGCGTCCGTGCCTCGCTGACCTCGGCGCACGAGCTGGTCATCATGATCCCGTTCGGGTCGAGGTCCTTCGTCGCGCACTGGGCTGCGTACAGGCCCGCGGTGTTGCCGGTCACGGGCCGACCGAACACCTCCTGCACGACCGCCACCATGCGGTCGCCGCGGGCGTTGGCCTCCTCGGCCCGGCACTGGCCCGGCCGCATGTGCTTCCGCGCCTTCATGCACACCGTCCGCCGGTCGGACGGGGCGGCCGACATGAACCGGTCGCGGCTGTCGCCTTCCTCGTGGCACCGGGTGCAGTGCCAGGTAACCAGCGGAGTCGGCCCCTCCGGCGACTCGCTCACTCCCGGCGACAGCAGCGCGGGCCGGCCGAGCATCTCGTACACGACGACGCTGCCGTTGCCGTCCTCGAACGGGTACTCGGTGACGACGCCCTGGCCGTCCGGGTTCCACGTGGTGCGCGGGATCAGCGCGTTCCACGCGTCGCCGTTCGGCCACCGGTCGGCCCAGATGCCGTGCTGGTTGAACTCCGACCACGGAACATCGACCGGGTTGGCCTGGAGCCGGGCGATGACGTCGGCCGGGCCGAGCCAGATCAGGGAGTGCTCCTGGCTCTCCGCACCGGCGACGCCGAACGTGTCGGTCGGCCGGTACTCCTCGACGAAGCCCTCGGTGAGCGCGTCCCAGTTCGGGTGGCTCCGCTCGATGATGGTGGCCCAGCTCATCCGGTACTGATCGGCGTGGGTGACGTAGGCGGGGTTGTCCTCGGAGACGTGGTGGGTGTTGCCGGGGATGTCGGCGAAGGGAAGGATCAGCATGACCGGGGACTCCTGTCGGCCTGGTCGAGGGGGTTGGTGGTGCGGCCGGTGACGGCCGCCACCGCGTAGGTGACGACCGCGAGGGTGGCGAGCGCGCCCGCGACGCCATACAAGACGTCGGCGACCAGCGGCGAACGCTTTGGGCGAGCCGAAGTGGTGGACATCAAGACCCTCCCCCGAGAAGACCGGACACCCACGCGGACAGTCCGCGTCGCCGCTGTTCCTCCTGCTCCTCCTCGGGTGGCAGCGCCGAGCAGGCGTCGGCGTGCTCCTGCCCACCCGCGCGAGCCTTGTCGAGGTCGCGGTACGCACGGTCCTTGTAGATGTCGCTGCACCCGGTGACACCGCATCCCAAGCAGCGCCAGTTGAAGCCGCTCAGCTCGAACGACGTCTCGTCGTGGTAGTAGCCCCGATAATCGGTCTTCGTGGTGAACCGCTGGTGGTGCAGCTCGACGACCGCGCCAGCCCGGTTGGCGTAGCGGGTGATGACCTCGCCGCTCATGCGCGATCCCCCTGCGGAAGGGGCCGCGCGATGAGTTCCTTGAACAGCGCCATCTGCTCCGGCGCCACGTCCACCAGGCCCACGGCGACGAGCGTCGGCAGCCACACCGGCTCGATCCCCGGCCGGGCGCGGAACTCCTCGTAGGCGAGCCACCCGCAGGCGTAGTCGATCGTGCGATGCGTCAGCGACTGGAGCTCGACACGGTCGGCCCAGCGCGCGTTGCGGGTCTCCCGCGTGCTCGGGTTCAGCTCCCCGGCGACCTCGACGCGGAAGATTTGCCACTGGTGGCCGACCCCGCGCGGGCCGGGCAGGCGGCGGCACTGGTTCGGGTGCCAGCCGCCCGTGACCAGCTCGGCCGACATGACGGTCAGCCCGACCTCCTCGAACACCTCCGTGCAGACGGCGTCCATAGGGCCGCCGTGGTCGTCCACGTGCCCGGCCGGGCCGGCGACGCCGGGCGGGTCGGTGTTGCGGTCGAACACGAGCAGCCGCCCCTGCTGGTCGAAGATGAGGGCTCCGACGCTGGTGTTGTCGCAGGTCTTCATGCCTGCACCTCCTGCGGGGCGAGGAGGGGTTTGTCCACGTCGCGGTGCTCGACGTGGACGATGTTCACGCCCGACGCCCACAGCAGATCGGCGGTTTCCTCGGCGAGGGCGGCGGCGCGGTGCCGCCCGCCGCTGCATCCCCAGGCCACCGTGACCGTCCGGTTCTGGGGCGCCAGGTCGGCGGCGAGAGCGGATGCCGTGGCCGCCACGTGGTGGAGGAGCCCGAGCGCACCGGGCGTGTCCAGCACGTGGCGGCGGACCGGCTCGTCCAGTCCCGTCATCTCCCGCAAGGCGGGGTCGTGGTGCGGGTTGCGCAGGAGCTCGCGCACGTCGATGACGAGGTCGGCGCGCGGCGGGGGCTCGTGACCGAACCCGAACGAGATGACTCTGATCACGGGTGTTCCTTTCGTCAGGCCCGTCGTGGGCCGGTTGACCTGCGGCGGGGCCGCCGCAGGAAGCTCATGGCCTGGTCAGCGGCCAGGGCGGCGGTGACGCACAGCGCGCCCCCGGTGATCGGCCCCCACGTCAGGGCGGCCAGCAGTACCGTCGCGGTGATCGTTGGCGCAAGCGCAAACGGGGAGACGCGCCGCCGGACGGTCACCGCGACCAGGGTCACGGCCAGAGCCGTCGCGGGCACCACGAGCAGCAGGTCCGCTCGGGTCACGCCGGCGGCGAGGCCGAGCAGCGGCGCGGCGGCCACCCATCCGACCAGCGGCAACACCCGCATCAGCAGTCGCATGCCGTGATCACTGCGGGAATTCCGTCCTGTACGACCTGTAGGGGCCGGACTTACCATGCGCGCATGGAGCCCTCGCACGCCGAGTCCTACGCGCAGCTCGTCCGCGACCGGGTCGCGGAGATCCCCGTGCCCGAGCAGTTCCGCGACCCGGACGTGCTCGTCGCCGGGGACGGCATCGCCATCACGGTCGCCAGGCCAACACCGGACAGGCCCCGGCCGGTGCTCACGGTCGGCCAGCGGATGGCCATCGAGGCGCCGCGCGACGTGATCAAGGGCATCGTCGCCGTCGAAGTCGCCTCCGCTTCCCTCGCCGACGCTCCAGGGCAGCGCGCTCGCGAACGCGCAGGGTGGTGGGCTCCCACCCTGGCCAAGGTGAGCATCGCCGCCTTCGTGCTCGGCATGCTGGCCGGCAGCCCGTGGCTGATGTTCAGCGGGGGCATCGCGCTCATCGGCGTGTTCTTCGGCTGGCGGGAGCGGCTGATCGGCGCTGCCGCTTTCCGTGAACGGGTCCACGCGGCCGACGAGCTGGCCACCGAATGGGTCGGCCGCCAGAGCGTGCATGACGCGCTGACCTGGTACGCCGAACGCGCTGGCGAGGAACCCCCGGCGGGGTTCCTCGCGGCCCAGGTCGCGGCTCCCTTGCTGCGGCAGCGGATAACGCGGCTGGCCTCCTGACGTGCTGCCGTTCACGAGGCACGCAGCCGGAACTCGCCGCGCTGCGGCTGGGTGACCTCGCCGGACTTCTCCAGCTCGGTCAGCAGCCGGTGCGCCTTCGTCGCCGGGCAGATCCCCGCGTCGGAGATCTGCGCGCGAGTGGCGTGCCCGCCCTGGTCGTGCAGGAACTCCAGGAGCCGCCGCGTCAACCGCTCGTCCTCGTCGGGGTCGCTCTGCGGGTACAGCGCCGTCACTTTGCCGCCGGCCGCTCCCTCGTCGCGGTCACGGTCGCGGGAGGGCTGGCCTTCGTCGCCGGTCATGCGGCCCATCGCCCGCTCGAACCCGCGCTCGAACGCCTCCTCGGTGCGGTCGTCCAGCACCTGCCGCTCGACGGGCGGGCACCAGGCGGCGAACGCCTCCGAGGGGACCCACTGGGTGCGCGACATCAGCGCCCGCGACGAGCCGCCCAGCACGTACCCGACGCCGGTGGCGCGGATCTTCAGATCCTCGTTGATCCATTGGGGTAGCTCGTGCGGCGGCTTCGGCAACGGCACACCAGGGTTGGTGCGGCGCCCCTCCTGCGGCGACATCCGGTACAAGATCGTGTTGCCGCCCTGCGCCTGGTCACGGATGACCGCGCCGGAGTGGCCGAGCAGGTCACCGAACGCGGTGGACTGGTCCGCGAGCGACCCCTTGACGTAGAACTTGCGGCCCTCCCGGTAGACGCGGCCGAGAATACGACCGATCTCCTTGTCCATCGTCATGACCTGCGACGTCTCGTCCACCATCGCGTGCAGGATGTTATGCCCGAACTCGGGTCCGAACCGCTCCTTGCCCAGCTCGGCGCGCATGATGATGCGTTCCTCCAGCGCCGCCTCGATGCCGCGCATCCCGGCGAGGATCTCCTGGGGGGTGGACAGCGGGTTGCGGACCAGGCCGGTGCAGTCCTCCAGAGCGCCGGTCAGGTGCGGGTCCATGAGGACGAGGCGGCTGCCGAACGCCAGCGTCTCGATCGCGATCAGCCGCAGGCCGCCGCCCTTGCCGCCGCCGGTCTCGCCAACCACCATGTCGTGCGGGGTACCCCAGCCCGGCACGTACAGCGTGTACGGCGCCCACCCGGACCCGTCCGGGTAGACCGCGAACGGCACCGTGCCCTTGTCGTCCAGCATGGGCCGCGACCACTCGATCACCTCGGCGAACGGGTCACGCTCGAGAATCACCAGGCGTGCGCGGGTCTCCCACCCCTGGTGCCGCTCGACGTGGACGAGTTTTTCCACGTTGGGGGCGTCGTAGGTGGCGTAGATGTCCGACAGCCGCTGAAATATCTTCGTCCAGGACACGCGGGCGTCGGAGCCGTTGATGACGAACGCGGCGCCGTTCGGCTCGCCCTTGTGGTCGAGCACCGTCTGCGGCTCCTCCAGTGTGGTGCCTGCCAGCTCATGCTTGCCGAGGGTGTTGTCCCAGCGGTCCTGGTGCGGGTGGCGGGCGGCCTCGATCGCGGGGTGCGTGGGCGCTGCCTGCACCGGCTGCGCACCCTCTGTCGCGGTCTGCGCCGACGGCTGCTCGCCGGCGGCGTCCGGCTTGCCGTGGCGGGCCGGAGCCTCCCACGCCCGGCGCGGCACCCACCGGTTCGCCCACCACCACGGGGCGGCCAGCAGCGACCCAGCCGCGACCAGCGCAGCGAGGTTGCCATGCAGCCCGTGAACGGCGACGGTGGACGTGCTCGCGGCGGCGGCGGCCAGGCACCCGGTCGCCCAGGTGCGCCGCCACGGCGCGGCAGCCAGCCACGCGCGCACCCGGTGTTTGGTGAGCGCGGCAGCCAGCGCAGCGGCGGGAATCACGACGCCGATGAGCGGGTTCGCGGCGTTCTCATGCATGGCGTGCCCGGCGGCGGCCAGGCCGGCGATGACGCCGACCGGGGCGAGACCGATCCGGGACTTCCCCCACAAGGTGATGGCGGCGCGGTTCATCTCCCCACCGAGGGGAAAGTCGCGGTCGGGTGCCCGCCCGGCGGCGGCCAGGACGGCTTCGCTCGTCGGTACGGCAGCCCGAGTGGTGTCCGTCTCCGTTGGCGTGGCGGTCATGACGGCGGGGTTCCTTCCAGGTCGTGTCGGTGAGGGGCTGAAGCGCCGGGCTCGGCCCGGCGCGCTGAGCTGATCAGTAGTAGTCCTTGTTGGCGGCGACGTTCTCCTCGCCCACCTGCCGCTTGGCGGCGGCCATCGTGTCTCCGGCGCGGCGTTGCGCGGCGAGCGCGTCACGGGCGGACCCGTGCATGGTGACGGTGTCGCTGGTGAGCTTGACGGCGGTCTGGTGGACGATCTCGCCGTCCGTGAGGGCAAAGCACCAGTTGGCGACCAGGTCACCACCGATCCCGGCCGCTTCCAGGTCATCGATCTGGGAGGAGATCCACTCCATGTCGCTCTTGATGTGGTCCTTGAGGGCTTCGATCTCTTGGAGACGGGACGCGACGCGCTTGACGATGGCCTCGCCGATGCGCTTGGCGTCCTCGTGCCTGACGGCGACAGGAGCGGGCGCGGACGTTCCTCCGCCGCGCGTCGCGGTGGCGGTTCCTGCGCTGCGGGTGGCGATCTGTCCGGACATGTCAGGGTCTCCTTCGGTGAGTGCCGGTGCGGGTGCTGCCGGAATCGTCTCGTTCGTGACCGCCGGGGGTGCGGGAGCGGGGCGGTCGATGACGGCCACGAGCGTCGGCGCGGCACCGGTCGCGGCCGGCCCTGCGAGCTGGCCGGGGTGCGTACGCCGCGGGTGGTCGCGCTGGAGGTCGAGGGTGATGGAGAGGTCGATGAGTGGCCGTGGCCGGCGAGGTGTGGTCCGCTGGGCGGGGGGCACGTACACCGGTCGCCGGTCACCCGAGCGGCGCCGGGCCGGACGCTCGCCGGTGACCGGACGTTCCGGCGTCGGACGGCGACTGTCCACGACGGTGCCCCGCACAGTCGGCCGCGCAGCGTCGCTTCCGTCGCTGCTGGGCCGTGGCCTGGACGTGTTGGCGGGCCGGCGGTTCGGCCGTACGGGAGCGTCAGGGTCAGGGCGGCGGAAACGGGGCCGCCGGGTCGTCCCCGGCTCCGGCGCGGGCCGGTCCAGCCACCACCCCTTCCAGTCCTTCCACCACGCCTTCCACTCCTCGTTCTCGGCGAGGCGGCGGCGCTGCTCGTCCCACCCGGCCTGCCATCCCTCGCCCGCCTGACGGGCCAGAGTGAACGGCGAGCCGATCAGCGAGAGAACACCTCGCGCCATCGCGCCGAGCGCGCACACCGCCGCGGCGGCGTGACGGCCCTCAGCGCGGCGGCGGAACACCCGCTCCCACGTGAACGGCTTCGTCTCGGGAGCGGCCGGGTCGTAGCCGACGTCGATCGCGCGCCGCCGGCGGGCGGGGATCTGCCGGACGGACTGGTAGCCGTACCAGGCCGTCTCGCCCAGGGCGCGCACGATCGCCCATGCGACGATCAGCGACAACGTCAGCGGGTCCACGGATTGCCTCCTACAGCCAGGCGTCGAGCGTCTGGACGATGATCGTGTCGGGCTGTGACGGCAGGTAGACGATCCAGTCGTGCAGGGTGCCGTGGGTGGCCGCGATCAGCATCGGCAGTGCGAACGCCAGCTTGTTCGACAGCGGCTTGATGCCGCCCCGGTCCACGAAGTCCACGACCAGCCAGCCCAGGCAGAACAGGATCGGGGCGATCAGCCACGACAGCGGGCCGATGTGGAAGTCCGCCCACTGGAGGAAGGTGCTGGAGAACCATTCGGAGCAGAAGCACCAGCCCGCCAGCGCGGACACGACCAGCTTGATCAACGGCAGCCAGGCTGCGGAGGGGCCCCGTGCAGGCCCGCCCTGAGCGCCAGGGGCGCCCTGGGGTCCACCTCCACCGCCGCCTCCGCCGACGAGGAACTTGACCGCCCGGAGGCGGTTGCCCTTCATCGCATTGTTGATGACCTTGATCAGCAGCAGCAGCGCAACCCCGAGAACTGCGGTAACCATCGCGTCATGCCTCCTTTCACTTCGTTTCGGTCAGGGGTGCCAGATCGAGGCCACGATGAGGACGAACGCCAGCAGCCCACGGCCGGGCCTCTGGTTGATCCACCCGAACGCGTACGGCAGCAGGCAGCCGAACAGCAGCCCGATCGTCAGTCCGTACGCGCGGTAGAAGCAGGCGAACACGAAGTTCACCAGCGGAGAGTGCGTGTCGAGGTCCCAGCCCTTCCGGCCGTCGCGGCGGGCGAACCGCTCGTGCAGGTAGTAGAAGAGATGGGCCTCGACGCTGGTGGGCTGTTCGCTCATCCACCGCATCCACCAGTTGGTGCCGTTGCCACGCCGCCTGCGCGCGGCCCGGTCCTCAGCGGCCATGCCGTAGAAGTGGGCGATGGCGGCGATCGGTCCGCGCCGGGCCGGCCGGACCTTGGGCTCGTCCGGGTCGGCGTCGTCCAGCTCGTCGTGCGTCTCGTGCGGGCCGGTCGCCGGGGGCGGCGCGGCGGCCGGATCAGGCGGAGTCGGCCCGGCGGGCTCGCTGGGAGCGCTCGGGATGACGTCCTTCAGCCAGTCGTCCTGGGCGGGGGTGTTAGGCATGGAGACTCCAGGTCTGTTCGTTCAGCCGCTTCGCGGCGCTCGCGAGGGGCGCGGCGAGCGCCCTGTAGATGTCGTTCTCCTTGGCGGGATCGATGTAGCCGATGTGCTTGGCCTCGGCCATCACCCACTGGGAGGCGATGACGTAGTACTCCCGCCAGTCGCCGCTGGCCTCGGCGGCGGCGAGCTTGCGCGCGTTGGACTTGCCCCTGTTCTCACGGGGGTCTGCGCGGCGCGGGCGGCGCGTCCGGGGCATGAACATCTCCTCGATGCTGGTAACTGTGCGTGGTGTGCGGTAGCGTGTCTCGCGCGCACGCGCATGCATGAGGCTGTGCCCACCTTGAGCCCCCCTGGAGAGGCTCCTGACTGGCCTACCTGCGGGGGTGCCCAGGCTCAGCGCCTTGGCGGGCCGGTCACAGAGAGTCGCGATCACGGGTTCTCTCCGAACCACTCGGCCGCCGCCGAATCCCAGTCCACGACCGGCAGATCGACCCCGGCCGGAGCCGCGTCGGCCGCCGCCGCCAGGTACGGCAGCAGCCAGCCGACGCCGACCCGCACGAGCAGCAGCGTCACCCGCTTCTCCACGTCGGCCGCGGCCGGGCTGGACAGCTCCCACACCACGGACTCGCCCGTGGCCTGCGGGAACATGGTCAGCCGTAGGCCGCCGGCGAGCTCGACCCGCACGGTGCGGGTGAGGCAGGCGGCGAGGTCGGCGTGCGGGACGAGCATCGGCCGCTGGCCGGGCAGCAGCACGGTCACCTGGTGGGGTTCGAGGCCGGGGCCGTAGACGAGTTCGCCGGCGAGGATGTCGCCGCTCGCCATGTCCCGGACCGGGATCGGCATGTAGCGGGCGAGGATGTCGGTGGCGTTCAAAGGGGAACTCCTTGGGGTCCGGCGAGGGAACTGGAACGGGGAACTCGGGAGGGAACTGGCCCCCGGCGCGGAGGGAACTCGCGGGGAACTGCTGAGGGAACTACGGGGGGAACTCGAGAGGGAACTGGCCCTCGGTACGGAGGGAACTCGGGGCGGAACTGCTGAGGGAACTCCGGGCGGAACCGGCGCTCCTGCGCGGGAGGAAGACGGGCCGGAACTCCGGCTACGGGACCGCATGGAGACGCACCCCGCCTTCGCCGGTTTCGTCCTGGCCGTTTCCACGACCAGGCACCAACTCCTTGATCAGGTCGCGGGCGTACTTCGGTGTGCAGTCCAGGGCGGTGGCGAGGTCGCTCGCCTTCATGTCAGGGGTGTCGCGGAGCAGGGCGGCGGCGCGGTCGCGCACGCTCACCTGCGGCTTGCGGTCGTCCTTGGTGCCCCGGCCGAGCGCCTTGCGCGGCCCTTTACTCGCGGTGCCGCTCCTCGTCAGCTCCAGCCGGACGCGGGCCTCGGCTGCAATCTCGGCGTCCCGGACCCGGTCCTGGATTCGGGCTTCGGCATCGTTCCGAATCTGCTCCTCAGCGTGTGCCCAGCGGGTCGCGAACTCGTTCCGGAGGGCTTGCTCTTGTTCGGTCAGTTCCTCGCTGTGCGCCTGCTGGATCTTCGCGAGTTCCCTGCCGTGTTCCTCCGTGAGTTCCCTCCGGACGTCCACGAGTTCCGCCCGGCGTTCCTCCGTGAGTTCCCTCCGGAGTTCCGCGATTTCCCTCTCCTTGTTCCGCCCGAGTTCCGCCCGCAGTTCCGTCTCGCGGGCGGCCAGTTCCGCCGCGAACTTCTCCTCCAGTTCCCGTGTGAGCGCGGGCAGGAGTTCCTCGCGGAGCGCTTCCAACTGGACGGCCCGGTTGTAGGAGTAGCCGACTCCGGACAGCGCCAGGAGCGCCACGATCGTGGACAGGTCGAGCATGATCGGGAAGAGGGTCGCGAGCCCTTCGTCACCTTCAACGAAGGGCATCACGACCGCCTTCTGTGCGCTCACGCTGAGCGCCATGCCGCCCAGGAACACCATCCCGACGCCGCCCTTCAGGAAGGGGGAGGCGTAGGGGTCGGTGAGCAGATGCGCTAGGAACGCGGCGGCGATGACCGGCGCGATGCCGATCAGGAAGCCCTTCACCAGAGCCAGATCGTCTCCGTCTGCGGCCTTCTCCATCGCGTGCATGACGCTCAGGGTCAGGGAGATGCCCCCGCAGAACACGAGCAGGCCCCACAACGGCCATCGCGTGTGGCCTTGAGTGCTGGGCTGGGTGGTCACGGGGTCATCTCCTCTGGTGGACGTGCAGGGTGGATAGGTGGGTGGATCACGTGGGGATCGTCGTCGTCCCGGTCGTCTCGATGGCGGGCGCCAGGTTGAGCGCGGGGCACGCGCCGGCGGCCCGAACCTCCACCTCGACGCCGTCCACGTCGCGCTCGATCACGTGCTCGATCTCGCGGCTGTCGGGGTCGCGGTACAGCGAGCACGGCTCACCGGTCGGCGACATGTGCACGCCGAGCGAGGTCCGGGTGTTCTGGCCGGGTCTGCCCATGGCGTGCGCCAGGTTGAACAGGCTCATCAGCGGGCCCCCTTGCACGAGCGGGAGGAGAGGGTGGCGACGATCTTCTTGGCGCGGGTCTCGTGCTTGGCGTACGCGTTCGGGAACGCGGACCGCTGGACGGCCTGGGCCGCCTCGGTCAGCGGCCGGGTGTCCCAGCGCGGCACCTTGACGAGCCGGGAGTAGAAGCGGCGCGCGGACGTGGCCGGGTCGGTGCGGTTGCGGCCCCAGTGCGGGTGCTGCTGGAACACGCCGACCGCCTGGCCGCCGTCGCCGACCGTGGTCTCGTCCAGGCCGGACTCCTGGAGGGTGGTGGCGATGGCGATGACCTTCGCCCGCGTCCCCAGCCCCATCTCGTCGGCCACGCCGAGCACGGCGCGGGCGTTGGCCGCCTGCGAGCTGGTCAGCCCAGCCCGGCACGACGTGCCCGGCACCACAGCGCCGCCGGCCGCGTTCGCCTCGGGCGCGCACCGGCTGGCGGCGGCCATCGGCAGGGCGGCGAGGGCCAGCGTGGCGAGAGTGATTCTCGTGATCACGCCGCACCCCCCTTGCAGGAGGTGACGTGCTGCTGGGCGTCGGCCAGCGTGCCCGACCGATGGCGGACGGAGCAGCCGAGGCAGTCGAACACGCCGGCTCCGTTCAACGGGGGGCAGACGTCCACGCAGAGCGCCCGCCACGTGACGATCGGCTCGTCGCGGGTGCCCGCCTGAGGGTCGCCGGGGGTGCCGCCGAGTGTGACGATCCGCTCGTGGTACGTGAGGTCCGGGTTATTCTCGGATCTCATCAGGTGGCAGAAGCCGCCGGGCATGCCGGGCGCGGCGTCGGGTGCGTCGTGACTGTTGATGTGGTTGCCACGGTCAGCTTCGAGGATCATGCCGCCGCTCCCGCCTTCTGGGCGTCGGCCTCGGCCTCGGCCTCGGCCTGCTGGCGCTCGGCGTCGGCGCGGGCCTGCTCGGCGCGAGCCATGCGGTCGGTGATGATCCGGTCGGCCAGCTTGAGCACGGCCGGTCGGCGAGCGCGGGCGGTCACGCCGCCGCGGGTGCCGGACACGACCGCGTGGATAGCCGTGTGGCCCCTGTCGGCGAGGATAATCGCTTCGTCGATGACGGCGACCGTCCCGCACGCTGCCTGGATGGGGCAGCCGTAGCAGAGAGCGCGGGCGTCGTCCTGGGTGCCGTTCTCGTCCCAGGCCGAGGCGTCGGCGCGGCAGGGCCGCGCGGGGTTGGCGAGCTGGGGAGCGAGCGTGCGGCGTTCGTTGCGGAGCCGCATCTCCAGGGAGAGGCGCGGCTGCGGGGCCGGCCTGTGGTTCACGCCGGGCGGGCGTGGTGCGATGATGGACGGCATCAGGTTGATCTCTTTTCGCGAGGAGTGACCTGAGTCGGCGGCCTCCGGTGTTCCAGCACCGGGGGCCGTCTTGCGTTCCTGGGGATCTCCGCCGGTGTTCCAGCACCAGGTGGGATCTGTCGTGCTTCACGAACTCCGGCGTTCCAGCGCCTCGGCTCGCGTCTTTCTATAGGTAGTTCCTACTCCTTTTTAGGAACTACGTCAAGCCTGAAGACGGGAGGGTAGTTCCTACCGATAGGGTTAGAGACATGACATCCGCGCGAAGCACGAGCATCTTCCGGGAGGTCGCCCACGACATCCGCGCGAAGATCGAAGACGGTACGTATCCACTTGGCCAGAAGCTGCCCACCGAAGTGGAGCTGGCCGAGCAGTACGGCGTCACCCGCGTCACCGTGAACCGGGCGCTGCGCATCCTCGTGGCAGAAGGCTGGGTCCGCGTCCACCGAGGCGTTGGCACGATCGTCCGCGACATCATGCCGATCGTCCGAGACGCCTCCGTCCGCCACAGCAAGACCCGCAGGGAGCGAGGCGGCGCCCGTGGCGCGTTCGCCTCCGAGCTGGCCGAGCGCGATCTCAGCTACGACACCCGCAACATCATCGACCGCGTGGCGCCACCGAAGCGCGTAGCCGACCTGCTGGGCGTGAGCTCCGGTGAGGTGTCCACCGTCATGCGGGCCCGCTACATGAAGATCGTGCCAGCGCCGGGCGCGCGGCATGTGCCCTACCAGATCGCGATCAGCTACATCCCGCTCTCGATCGCCGAAGGCACCCAGATCGAGGACGAAGACACCGGCGTCGGCGGCATCAGTAGCCGGCTCGCAGACCTGGGCCAGCGACAGAAGAGGCTTACTGAGACCATCAGCGTGCGCCCGCCCGAGCCGGACGAGATCGAGTTCTTGTCGATGACCGAGGATCAGCGGGTGTTCGACATCCAGCACGTCACCGTCAACGAGGCGGGCGAGCCGGTCAAGGTGACGCTCTACGTGATCCCGACCCACATGTCGATCTTGCGGTACACGATCGAGCTGGAGGACTGAGCAAGGCTGCATGCCACGCCTCGGGCTTTCACGGCGTGCTATCGCTGCGTCGCGCATAGCAGACCTCCGGCTTCGGGAGTTACCCTGCGATCGGAACTCGGGTTGAACAACACGCTGCTCCTGTCGCAGCCTTGTTGGCAAACTGGGTGTTGCGTCTTGTGTTGCGCCTAGGCGCAACACCTCGGGAGGCGAGATGCCAGACGGCACAGCAGTCCTGTTCGGGCAGGTCATGCGCCATTTCCGCGAGGCTCAAGGGCTCAGCGTCCGGGGCTTAGCCAAGGCGGCGCGCGTGGACCCGAGCCGCATCTCCCGCGCCGAGAACGGCCTGGCCCGGCTGTCGCCTTCTGCGGTGAAGGCCGTTGACCAGGTACTTCACACGGACGGCCTTCTTGTGGTGTTGCGGCAAGGCGCAACACAAAACGCAACACTCTTTCCGCCGCGCAACACCATTCCGGGCATCCTGGAGATGTCCATGTCGAACGGCGGCGATTACCCTGATGACGACGCGGTCACCGTGCCGATCAGCATCGCCGGGAAGGTGGTCCACGTGTCGTTGTCTCGCCGCACGCTCCTCGGGCTTCTCGCAGCCGGCGGCGCCGGAGTCCTCCCGGCCGCACCCGCCGCCGCGGTGTCGGCTCCCGCCTGGCCTCGCGACGAGGACCCGGTCGCCTACGCCACCCGGTTCCTCGTCGGGCACCAGGACGCGCACCACCTGTTCCCGCCCGCGGTGCACATCGAGGCGCTGCGGAAGCGGCTGGACGGGATCGAGCAGATCCGGCAGTCGTGCGACGCGGCCACCCGCCGGAAGCTCCGCACGGTGCAGGGCGCGTACGCCGAGCACCTGAGCTGGTTGAGCAAGGAGGCCGGGGACCTGTCCGGCTGCCTGGCCTGGGCCGAGCGCGCCGCGCTGTGGGCGATGGACAGCGGCGACTACCCGATGGTGACGTACATGCAGCTCCGCAAGGCGTCGCTGGCGCTTGACGGGCGTGACCACCGGACCGCGCTGGACCTGGCCGAGCAGGCGGTCAACCCGTCGTGGCCGATCCCGCCCGTGCTGGCCGGCATCGGTCACGCCTACCTGGCGCGCGGCCGGGCGCTCGCCGGCGGCCGACCGGACGCGGACATGGAGCGTGCGGGCGAGTTGCTGGCCGTGTCGCCGGGCGAGGAGACGCCGGGGTATCTGCGGTTCTACGGCTCGCGTTTCGGGGACGCGGAGGCGGCGACGGCGTACCTGGAGGCGGGGCGGCCCGGTGAGGCCGTCGATCTGCTGACGAGCTGCATCACGGGGTTGCGGCCGACGCAGCGCCGGGACAAGGCCAGCTACATGGCGCGGCTGGCGCACGCGCACGCCGCCGCGCAGGCACCCGACGAGGCGGCGATGACGGCGGGTGAGGCGTTGGTGATCGCGACGGAGGCGGGTTCACAGTCGGTGCGGGCGGAGCTGGTGCGCCTGGATGCGATCTTGATGTCGCGGTGGCCCGACCAGGCACAGGCCCGCGAGTTCCACGAGTTGATCACTGCTGCGTGAGACGCATGCGGCACCCTAGACATCGCCATGTTCCGCGCGTAACATGCCCTCATGGCCGAGAAGCCCCTCCCCCGCTACCAGCAGGTCGCTGACGATCTCCGCGCGAAGATCGTCAGCGGCATCTACCCCGTAGGCCAGCCGCTTCCCCACACCCGCGACCTGATAAGGAAATACGGACTCGGCTCCGACAACGTCCTGCTCAAGGCGTACAAGATCCTCAAAGAGGAAGGGCTGATCCGCCGCAACGCGGCGGTCGGCATGATCGTCCAAGATCCGAACCCGCCGGTCGTGGACCTGACACTCCACAACCCGCTAGGCCACGGCCCCCTCCCCTGGGCCGAATGCTGCAAGCTCGCCGGCCTGGAGGGGCGCACGGTCACGACCTCCGTCACCAGCAGGGCCGCCGCCCAGGACGAGGCGGCCCTGCTGGGCGTCGCCCCCGGCGCCGCAGTCGTGATCCGCGCCCGGACCGCGCACGCCGGCGACGTCCCGGTCCGACTGGACGAGGCGATCTACCCGGCCGAGCTGGTCGAAGGCACGCCGATCGCGGCCAAGCAGCAGGTGCCGGGCGGCATCTACGGCACGCTGGCCCAGGCCGGGCACGCCCCCGCCGCCGTCGTCCGCCGCGCCATCGGGGCGCGGCCCGCGACCGGCGACGAGGCGAAGGGGCTCGGTCTCGCGGCCGGGGCATGGGTGCTGGCCGCCGACCAGGTCATCGCGGACGGGCGCGGCCGGGCGGTGGAGCTCCTGCGCATCATCGCCAACCCGGCCCGCGTGCGCTTTCTCGAACAGGCACTATCTCTACAGAGCGAAGGAGGAACATGACCCAGCAAGACCTGGCAACTGCCATACGCCAAACCCTTGGCGATCACCCGGACACCTTCGACATCGAAGGCATCATCGAGGAAATCGGCAGCACCTACGGCTACGAATCACGAGCATCGACGCCATTCCCAGCGACGAATACTGGCAGATCGTGAGACGCCACGACCCTGGCCTGCCAGACGCGTAGGCTCGGAACTGCTCCCCGTGCATGCGGGGTCCTTCTCCTCACGCAGGTGGGGGTCCACGGGAGTCCTGACGACTCCCGAATCACTCTGCGCAGAGAAGAGGTCATGATCATGAAGGTGCCGATGAGCGACCTTCCCGAGGGCAGCGAAGCGATTCTCCTGGCACTGGCCAGCCGCGCGAAAACCAAGCTGTCCACCTTCGAGGCGGAGAACGCCCGCCACAGCACCACCACACCAGAGAACATCGCGAAGGTGAATCTCGCCTACCACGTGGCGGACGAGGCCCGAATCGCCCTCATGGCGGCCCTGCACGCCGCCCACGGCGGGCGAGGCCACTACGACGAGTACGAGGACCAGGCCACCCAGCTCATCGAGCAGGCCGAGGACGGCACCCTCCGGCACCTCGTGGGCATCCCTGACTACGGCTGGTCGTGGCGTCAAGGCGGCTGGGCCTTGCAAATGGGCTCGTCTGGTGGTGAGGCCGAGTGAGCCATGCTCGGCATCCAGCCTGCCGCGCCCGACGGTGGCAGTGCCTGAAGTACGCAGGCTGACCCAAGGACCGGCGGCAGGTAGCCGCTGTACCCTCGGTTGCGGAGCCCAGGCCCGCTGACTTCATCACCCTGGAGGGATAACCCCGCTTCGGCATGTCCCCCAGGAGGAATCATGGTCATGACTCTCATCTCCGCATCAGCCGGCGACATCATGCCCGAGGGCGCCGTCGAACTGGCCGCATCAGGGATCGACTGGGACGACCTGCCCGAGCACGCACAGCAGTGGGCCACCGAGCACGGATACGGCGAGAGCGAGCACGAACTGCTGTACGTGATCCCGAATCACGAGGTGGAACTCGACGGCTGGCCCACACTGATCATCTGAACGCGAAGAAGGCCCCACCCGCCGGAGCGGGTGGGGCCTTCTATGTCCTGTGGCGCGGGCGAGGGTTCAATCGCCAAGAACCCTCTCGTCTCTCCACTATGAGGTCTGGGGATGGCCATGTTGTCCTTTGGGACTCCCCGTTTCTGCGCGCCCATCTACGCAATTCTCTGCGCACGTTCTTGCGTTTCCGCACGTCAAAGGCCAAACCCCACAGAGTGTCCTGAGTGCGGCTACTATTGGAACGGCAAACGGGGGGGGCTGGTCGTTGGAGCGACCAGACCCCCCCAAGGTACCGAGCCCGCTACCAGCCTGTTCGTGGTAGGACTCCTGTACTGTGCAGCTCCATCGTACCGGATTAAGTTAAACCGGGGAGCTACAGGACTCCACTAACAGGTTGGATAGCAGGCTCTCTAGTAAGAGAGAGACATAAGACAGTGACCGACTACCAACCTGATTACATTAACCAAGGAGGCTTCGTAGTCCCCTACGAAGCCATTAAGAAGGTAGTGGCTAACACTCTCGCTACCCTCGGGTCCATCTACCAGCCGTGCATCATCACAGCCGGCCAGGTCTACAACCCTGTGGGGCGAGGATGGAAGCTTCTCGTCCTTCTCGTGCTCGTCATCATCGTGACGAGCACCGGGGTAGAGCTCACCATTGCGATCCCCTCGGGCAGGTAGCCTCCCCGGTGTGAGGCATTGATCTGCGAAGAGACAGAAGATGGCCCCTACTCGCCCATGATGGGCGAGCAGGGGCCATCTCGGTCTGGGGAGGCTACGACAGTCGATTCACGACGACGACCGGTGCGACCGGCCCCGCCTTCGGGGACACATGGCCGCGCAGGACCAGGCCGAGGACCGACGACAGCAGCAGAATGAACGCCGCCGTCTGCGCGGGGGTGAGCACCAGCCAGAAGTGCGAGACGCCCGTCAGGATCGTGGACACCGAGCCGGTCAGCGCGGAGATGACCCACGGCCGGGTCTGCCACGCGACGATGAGCGCGAGCACCCCCGACCCGATGGTCGAGATGTAGCCCGCCGCGGTCTCGTCCAGGCCGAGGGCGGGGATGGTGACGAGGAACGCCAGCAGCGCGTTCAGCACGTACGCGATGACCGCGGGCTCCTGCCCCCAGACGGTCGGCGTCTTCTTCACGATGGACATGCCAGTCCTCCAAGAGGGGTGAGTTGGCGGTTACGCAAACGAATGAACTATGGGGTGATGCAGGCGAGCGTCTCGGTGTCGGCCTTCCACGAGCAGGACCAGGGGCCGTTGCCGGTGAACGTCATCTTGAAGGGTGCGCCGTCGAGCCCGCGCCCGTCCTTGCCGTCCTTGCCGGTCTCGCCCTTGGGGCCGGCCGGTCCGGTGTCGCCCTTCGGGCCCTTGGCCGTGGTGGTGGGGAGCTGGACGCGGGTCTCGCCCTTCTTGCAGGCGCCGAACTGCGACTTGGCGGTGTTCTTGGGCTCCAGCATGCGGACCGCGCCGCCGGCTTGCTTGGCGCAGAAGCCGAGCGTCTTCGGGGCCGCCGCCGTGGTGGTGGCGGTGGCGATGGTGCCGCCGAGCCCGGCCGCGAGCAGCACGGCAGCGAGGGCGGCGAGCACGGTGGACAGGAACCTCAGCATGATCACTCCTTGGGGTGTCAGGAGACGCGGACGAGCACGGGCCAGGTTTCCGGCCCGATCACGCCGTCCACGCGCTTGCCCGCGGCGCGCTGGACGGCGCGGACGGCGTCCTCCATGGGGCCGCCGAACACGGTGTCGTCTATGCCGCCCGCCAGGCCGTGGCCTCGGGCGTGCAGCAGGTAGAACGCGGTCTTGACGTGCCACCGCTTCGGGTCGTTCGGGTCCTTGCCGTCGCCGCGCCGCAGCGTCGGGAGGTTCTTCATCATCGTCTCCGTCCAGGTGAGCGCCGGAGTAGCGGGCGGCTTCGGAGTCGCAGGCGCGGGCAGGTAGACGGGGTAGCCGAACCCGGCCACGTTCGCCAGCGACCGTTCACGGCGTCTCACGCGGTTGTCGGTGTTGCCCTCGATCGTGACGATGGTCCGGCTGCCGTCGCGGACGGCCTCCACGATGCCGACGTGGTCGATGCGCTGGATGTCGCGGGAGCCGCCCCAGTCGAAGAACACGATCGCGCCCCGCCGCGGGGTGTGCCCCCATTGGCCGCGCGCTTTGAACCACTGCGCGTGGCCGACCGTCCAGGCGTGGTCGCCGACGACGGGCAGCAGCCCGGCCTTGTACGCGCACCAGGCGACGAACATGTCGCACCACGGCTCCAGCGCCCACGACGACGGTTTGCCGTGGCGTTTGGCCCACCACGACCCGAACACGGTCCAGCCGGTCGGGCTCTCGGTGTAGCCGAGCTGCGCGCGGGCCTCGGACAGGAGCCGGTCCACGGGGTCCGTGACCTTCATGACCGCTCCGGCGGCCAGTGCCAGGTGCCGGGCTCGTCGCCGGGCGGCACGTTGAACTCCCAGAACGAGCCGCGCGCGCCGGGGGTGAACACCAGCAGGTGGACGTGTGCGGGGCTGTCGAGCGCGGGCACGGTGCCAACGCGCACACCGGCGGGATCGAGGGTGTCCACGTCGGCCGTCACGATGGCGGCGCGAACCGCGTGGAAACCGTGCTTGCCTCGGTAGCGGACGATGTCTCCGGTGATGGGTGGCCGGTCAGGCGTGGTCATCGGCGGGCACCTCCTCGATGGCGCTGCCGGGCTCCTGCGGGAGCGCGTCCTGGTCGGGGTCGAGCGCGGTCACGCCCGCGCCGGCGAACGGCGGCAGCGGAAGCGGGTCCTGGCCGTCCAGGACCTCGATCGGCTCGGCGGAGGGGTCGGACATGGGGATCTCCCGGTGGGTGAGCCAGTCGGCGACGGTCATCTTGAGCTCGTCGTCGCTGACGTGGATGGGCAGAACAGCGGGCACGACGAGCAGGCCGTCCCGCGCGGGGAACACGATCAACAGGGGGCTCAGTTCCGGGTCAGGCTGATCAGCGATATGACGGTGCCCGCGACGAGCAGCAGCACGGTCACGACGGCGATGATCTGGCGGGTGCGGTCGGCGAGCTGGGACCGCGTCACCGCCTCCCGTTCGAGAGCGTCCAGGCGGGTCTCCAGCGCGGCGTGGCGGACGTCGGCGGTCATCCTGTCCTGCTCGACGCGCTGCGCGAGGCTGGCGTGCTGAGCGTTCACCTGCTCCAGCTCCTGCCGGACCAACGCGATCTGGCCGTTGACCTGGGCGAAGCCGACTTCGACCAGGCGTCGCAGTGTCTCCAGCGACAGGGCGACGCTGGGCATGTCGTCGGCGCTCACAGGCTGCTCCCCCCTGGCCGGGGCTGCATCCCGACGAACGTCCCGGCAGGTTTCGGCCCGTGGAACGTCGGCACGATCAGGCCCCGCCCGGCCGCGGCAGCGGCTTCCCGGCCAGCTCTCACCCATTCGACCGCCTGGCGACGGGCCTGCACGCGGACGGGGTCGAGCCGCATCAGCGACGTGACCGGCTCCAGCGGGTCGTCGGCCAGGGCGCGGTCGGAGCCGACGTACACCAGCGCCTTGAGCCGGGCCGTCAGCGGAGCCGCTTCCAGCCGCACCCGGTGCGTCTTCACCGCCTCGATCTGGGCCAGGCACGCGGCGAGCCGGTCAGCGTCGGGCACGCCCGGTGTCTGCCACGTCGGCAGGCCGCGCGTCTCGGCGAGCACCGACGCGGCGGACGGGTCGTCGGACGCGAACATGTCGTCGGCGGCGGGCAGGTACGGCTCGTGCAGCGCGACGTCGAGCAGTGTCGCGGTGTCGTCGGGGTCGATGCCGTGCATCGCGGCCCGCCACTCGAACAGGGTGTGCGGCAGAGCGTGGTGGATCTCCATCTGCGTCGCGGGCGCGTACTGGTAGACGCACCACAGCGGTTCGGCGCCGTCCGCGTGCGCGGGGACCGGCCCCGGCGTGTCCATCAGGGGCGTGTGCGTGTAGGACAGCTCGGCGTCCCACACCTCGACCAGCTCGGGCATCGCGGAGTCCTTCTCATGTCGGCGTCGGGGGTGCGGCGGATGGGCTGGTCAATGCCGGTGAGCCCACCAGTAGATCGCGAAACCGTCCGGGAAGCTGGTGGAGATCCGGAAGCCGGTTTGGAGGGACTCGGTCACGTACCACGACCCGGACGGGGTGTGCGAGGTCGGGCTGGACAGGCCGCGCCGCATGACGACGACGGGCCCCATGTTGCCGTCCATGGACGCGCCGTAGGACAGGAAGCGGATGTTCGCGCCCGACCCGGCCGAGGCGAAGGTGACGGAGCCGGCGAGGATGCCCGCGGTGGGGCCGAGTGCGGTGAAGTCCCACCACTTGCCGACGTGGCGGGTGCGGCCGGAGTTGTCGAACCAGAAGTATTGCTCGCGGTCGGCGCTGCGGAAGTAGCCGTACCGGGCATACGACTCGGCCAGTTCCATGAGCCCACCATTGGGATTCGACAGGGTCGAGTCCCTGACCTGCATCTGCATGAACCCAGCCGCGATCGAGGTCTGGCTCGCGGCGGTCACACCCGAGTTGGTTCCGCTCGTGATCTCGAACGTCGCCTCGCCGGGCCACTGGTCGTCGCGCGTCCTCAGCCGGGTGTAGTTGCTCCCGGCACTGGCCGGGATGAACCGCATCTCCGGGTACGTCGCGCCGGGCGGCGCGAACTCCAGCCGCCGGCCGGTCGCGGCGGTGCGGATGAACGCCCCGGTGATGGTCTTGCCGTCGATGGCGGTCGCGGTCAGCCGGGTCGCGTCCACGGACCCGGCGGCGAGCTTGTCGAGCGTGACCGCGTTGGCCTTGAGGTGCGGGGTCTCGATGGCGAGGGCCTGGATGAGCCCTCCGGTGATCGTGTTGGCGATGACGGCGTCGGCCGCGTTCACCGTGCCGGGCACGATGTTCGCGCCGTCGATGACCTCGCCGATGATGTCGCCGTTGACGAGCGGCTGCGTCGCGATGGAGGCGGCGGCCGAGGGCGCCGAGGTGTTGCCGCGCCGGTCCACCGACGTCAGCCGGAACCAGCGCGGCGTGTTGTACGGCTGGTCGGCGATGAGCGCGGACCCGGCCGCCCGCAGGTGATCCACGACTGTCCACGGGCCTTCGGCGTCGGCCGCCATGTGCACCCGGACGTGCTCGAAGTCCGGCGGCATCGGCTCGCCTGACGACCCGAGGCCGTTCCATGCGGCGTCGATGACGCCGAGCCGCGTCGAGAGCACCGGCGTCGAGGGGACGGGCGGCGGGGTGACGTCGTCCGGGACCAGGACCACGAACTCCGGCCCGAACGCGCCCTTGGTGCCCGCGGCGGTGGCGCGGACTTTGAATGCGTACGTGGTGGCCACGACGAGCGGCGAGTACGTCGCCGTGGTGTCGTCGCTGGTGGCGATGTGCCGCCACACCTGCCCGGTCGCGTTGACGCGGGCGTACAGCTCGTAGCCGTCCACGTCCAGGGCGACGCCGTTCACGTCAGCGGTGACCGGCGTCCAGGTGGCCGTGATCTGACCGCGGGCGAACCCGTGCTCGTCGGTGTACGCGGCCGGTTCCACGATGAGCCCGGCCGGGGCCGCCGCCACGCGGCCGGACGGCTCCGGCGCCGGAGTGCCGCCCGTCCCGCCGGAGGAGACGCCGCCGGCGAGGATGCCCGCCGCCTGGCGGGCGAGCCGCAGTTCCCGCTCGATGAACCGGTCGTGCAGGACGAGGTTGCCGCCGATGCCGCCGTCCTGGCCCACGGACACGGTGATCTGCCGGACCCGGACCGGTTCCATCGCGCCGGTCTCGCCGGGGGCGAGCACCAGGTCTCCGGGCCGGTAGTGCACGAGCGGCAGCCACCGCGCCGCCTCGACGCGGATGCCGCGCGTGAGCTGGGTCCTCTCTCGGCCGGCGCGGGCGAGCGCGTTGGTGCCGAGGAGGATCGCCGTCCCCTCGTCGGCCACGCCGCCCTGGGACTGGGCGGTCTCCCACCGGCCCCACGGCTGCGGCGCGCTGGGGTTGGTCACCTCGACGCTCAGCCCGGCCTCGCCGCGCACGAGGATCGCCGACGCCAGATCCTCGAGAGTTGCGGTCGCGGGGGCGTCGTCGATGTCGCGGCCGAGCCGCAGGTCCACCGGAGCGTGCCCGGCGGCGAGGTCTTCGCCCAGGATCGTGCCTTCGTTGTAGGCGCGGAGGGTGCGGCCGGTCATCGTCCAGTCGAGCACGCCCTGTTCGCTGAGGTTGAGCAGGAGAGTGAGCAGGTCCGCGCCGGGCTCTACCTGGAGCGTCAGCGTCTTGTCCCACGGCTGCCCGGCGGAGTCGTGCGTGGTGGTGAACGCCACCGCGAGGCCGGGCAGCGTGCCGCGCGCGTGGCCCTCGTCCACGAACGTCCGAAGGATCGCCCCCGCCGACACGGCGGAGAACGGCCGCTTGCCCTCGACCATGACCGGGCCTGGATGCAGCACGAGCTTGCGCAGCATCCACGCGTAGCCGGGGCAGTCGTAGCTCCGCGCGCCGGTGGCGTCGGTGGCGTTGCTCCCCCGCTTGATCCGCAGGAAGCGGGCGTCGTTCGGTTCCAGCCACGGGCCGCCGCCGACCGACACCTCGACGGCGATCTCCACTGGCGCGGTCAGCAGCTCGGCGCCCGCGCCGGCCGCCGGGTAGGTGAGTCGCAGGCTCGGCACGTCGTTGAGCGGTATCCCGGCCTCGAACCCGAGGTGGTGCGGCAGCGTCCCGAGCCGCGCGCCGTTCGGGGCGTAGGCGGTCAGCCGCAGCGCGTACGGCTCCGGACGTCCGGGCGTGATGACCTGCACGGTGCTCCTCTCAGTTCCACTCAGGGGCGACGGGCAAGGAGCGCGACCCGGCGGCGCACCAGAAGCTCCAGGTCGGCGAGCCGGTCATCGAGGACGAGGTTCCCGCCGACCACCCCGCGGTCGGTCCGGGTCAACGTGATCTGACGGACGCGCATCGCCTTGCGCTGTCCGGCCTCGCCCGGCGCGTAGATGAGGTCGCCGGGCAGGTAGTCCCGCAGCGGCAGCCACCGCGCGGCGGTGAACGACAGTTCGCGGGTGCGCTGGGTGCGTTCGACGGCGCCGCGCACGAGCAGCGAGTCGCCCACGAGCGCCGCGGCGCTGGTCTCGGTCACGCCGACTTGGCGCACGCCGACCTCCCACCGGCCCCACGGCAGAGGGGTGCCGATGTTCGTCCGCTCGATGCGGAAGCTGGCGTCGCCGACGACGTACACGGCGCTGGCCATGTCCTCCAGCGTGCCGACGTCGGGGGCGGCGCGGATGTCGCGGCCGGCGGCGAGCTCGACCGGGGCGGGGACGGTGGTGAGGTTGCGGAAGATCGCGGTTCCGGGCCGCCACGCGGACAGAGTGCGGGGGCCGGTCATGCGGATGTCGATGAGCCCGGCGTCCACGAGCGTCAGCAGGACCGAGAGCACGTCGGTGCCGAGGGGGATGCCGAGACCGAAGGTCTGGCTCCAGGTGGTGGTGGCGCTGTCGGTGGTGCCGGTGAACGTCCACCCGAAGTTGAACAGGGCGCCGCGCGCCTGCGCTTCGGTCAGGAGCGAGTTCATGATGAACCCGGCGGTGGCGTTCGGCGTCGGGCTGCCGTACATGCGCTGGCCGTTGACGGGGGCGATGGAGGCGTGCGCGTACGTGACGGCCTTCTTCAGCACCCACAGGTAGGAGGGGCAGTCGAACCGCCACACTCCGGACGGGTCGAGCTGGTCGCCCTCGCGGCGGAGGAGGAGGAACCGGCCGTCGCCGTTCTCCGTCCAGGTGGTGCCATCCGCCGACCACTGCACGCCGATCTCGCACGGCTGTGCGATCAGTTGAGCGCCCACGGCGTGCGCACTGTAGGTGAACTTGAGCGCTGGAACGTCGTTGAGCGGCCAGGACACCTGGAGAGACGTCGGGTGCGGGAGGATGCCCAGCCGCGCCCCGTTCGGGGCGTAGGCGACGAGGCGGAGGTCGAAGGGCACGATCCCTCCTCACCCGGTGGAACGTATTTCAGAAAAGCTGCGAGGAATTTCGGGCGGGGTTGGCATATGTCCCGGAATGGAGGGGTTTCCGCAGGAAACACCCCCGTTTCTCACCATCCGCAGTGAATCAATTACCTACAGTTCTTGTTTGTCCGAAAGTTTTTTTGGGCGGATTACGCCCACGAACGCAGGCCATGTCCGATTAGAACGGACAAAATGACCGCCGGAATCTCGTTACTACGATCGCCGCACTCGCGGCGAAGTCACTACGATTCAAGGGAGCTGGTAGCAAGCGATCTCACTAGCCGGTCGGCGTCCAATTGGGTCGGCCGGCGGACCGGGGCCAACCCCACAAGGTTCCTGATCCGGTCCAGGAGGTGAGTTCGCTGCACAGCTCCCCGAGAGAACCAGACGGCGAAGACAGGCTGTTGCTCCTGCAACTGCTGCTCATCCTGCTCGACTGGGCTCTCAACAGAGGAGGGCTCAGCTAGCCGCACCAGCGGCTGACTGAGCCCCCACGCGGGGCCTCGGCTCTCCATTGGCACGGTGGCCGGGGCCTCGCGACAACTCCGCGAATGAATCATGCATGACTCACTCCCTCGTAAACCATACTGTGTAGCTGCCTCGCTTGTTCAGAGCCCCGCACATCCAAGTTCCTTCCAACGCACCATTTCTTGGCTCGTTCGCGCTGTTGTTCCTCAGAGATAAGAGCGTCGGGCGCGAACTTCGAGCTTCGACGCCGCGGTGGTTCCGGTCGCCGTGCACGAGATGAGCACCGCGCGGGAGAACGGATCGCCCACGGCCATCGCCGGGGTCAGGTGTATCCATCGCGACGCCGATCCCGGCCCGAACACGCTGATCACGCCCGTCCGGTCCGTGCCTCCGGCGAGGTCCCAGGTGTCGGTGGTGACGATGGCGGCGCGCATGGCGGCGGCGTCGATCAGCAGCCGCTCCGAAGCCGTGATGGAGTTCGCCCCGGCAGCGAGCAGACCCACCGCGCCCTGCGTGGCCACGTCCCGCACGGTGATGTTCGTGGCCGGCCCCGTGACGCGGATCAGAGCGTCGGTGACGGGCGCGGTGCTCCCGGCGAGGGTCGCGATCGGCTGGTCGGCGGTGTTCGCCGCCCCCTGCCAGGTGGCGGTGGTTTCGTCGCGCCAGTAAACGCCGGGCACCTCGACCACGGCGGTCAGTCTGGCGCGGGCCGCACCGACCCGCAGCTCGGGCTCGCTGGCGGCAACCACGGTCACGTCGGCCACCCGCACGATCGCCCCGGCCTGGTAGCGGAGGCTCATGAGCCGGTGCCGGACGCCGAGCATCGCCGCCAACGCTTCCAGGTTGGTTTCGAGCTGGGCAAAGCCGCCGTCGCCGCCGGTCGGGGTCGCGCCCGTCACGGTGAACACCAGAGAGAACGACGTGATCTCGTGGTCGAGGCCCGTGATGGGCAATTCACCGGCGCGGCCGGGCACGGAGACGCGCACGGCCCGCGCGCCGGGGAGCGGCCTGCGCTGGGTGCCCTTCTTCAGCTTCCAGCAGCCGGCCGGGTGGTCGAGCGGCACGCCGTCCAGCGTGTACGACGGCACTAGATCACCCCCAAGGCGCTCGTGAGCTGAAGCCCGCGGTTCACGCTGGCCGAGGTCGGTTCGGCTTGCGGGTAGTAGTTCGTCTGGTGCACGACGACGCGCGACGCTCCGCCGAGGCCCGTCCCGGCCGCTCCGCCCGGCACGGCCAGGCCCGGCATCTGCATGTCGGGGATGCCCGCGCCGGCGACGATCCCGGCCATGCGCTGCACGGCGGTGCGCACCAGTCCTCCGGCCTGGGTGATGCCGAGGGCGAGTCCGGCGGGTACCTCGCGGCCCATCTTGGCGAACAGCTTCGACGGCGAGTGGATGCCGAGGAAGTCGAGCACGGGCTGCGGGAGGATGGACCGGAGGAAGCCGACGATCTTGGATTTGATCTGGTTTCCGGCGGCGACGATGCCGTTCCAGAGGCCGTCCATCAGGGCTTTCCCGGCGTTCATGATCGTGTCGCCGAAGCCCTTGATGGCCGACATGATCGATTGGAAGGCACCCTTGAAGTCGCCGTTGATCAGTTTCACCAGGGCCGTGATGATCTTGATCCAGAAGGGCAGGAGCGACGTCGCGATCTGCACCAATGGTGGGACGATCGGCTGAATCACGCCCAGGATGGAGGACATGCTGCTCACCCAGGAGGTGATCAGCGGGATCAGTTGCTTCGTCAGCTCCACCAGGGGCGGGAGCAGATCCACCGCGAGCTGCACCAGGGGCGGAAGCACCGTTTTGATGGCTATTGCTAGCACTTGTCCGATTTGAGCGGCGAGTGGGGCCGTGGCCGCCGCCAGATCCGTGATCGCGCTCGACAAAACCGGAAGAAGTGGCTGCAAACTGGACGAAAGCGCCGAAATCACGGGGGCGAGCAGCGCCGCCAGATTCGCCAGCGCCGCGCCCAGAAGTTGACCCAGAATCCCGGCGAGCTGACCCACCACCGGCAGGAGTGGAGCCGCCGCAGCGAGCACCGCCGAGATCCCCTGACCGAGCGCGAGCAACCCCGCCTGCATCGCCGGGTTCGCGAACGCCTGCGACAGCATCTGCGCCACGAGCGTCAGCCCTGGACCGAGCGCGGCCAGCGCAGGACCGAGCGCACCGACAGCGGCGGCGAGCCCAGGGCCGAGGGCGACCGCGATGGCGGCCACGTGCGGCGCGACCAGCGCCAGCGCACCCCCGAGCGCCGTGAAGATCGGCATCAGCACGCCGCCGACCTGGGCGAGCGACTGGAAGATCGTGACAAGGATCTGCTGGCCCTGCGCACTGTTGACGAACTGGTTTAGCTGGCCGAGGAGTTGGCCGAGCACGCCGAGCGCGCCGGACCCGCCGGTCTGCATCGCCGAGAAGACCCCTCGGACGATCCCGATCAGGTTCCCGGCGATCTGGCCGAGCTGCTGGAACACCGCGACGGCGCCCTGCATCCAGGCGAGCGCCTTGCCGCTGGCGGCGGCCTGCGACAGGAACTCGCCGAACCGGGCCGCCGCCGCGGCGATCCCCGGCGCGAGCCCGGCCGAGAAGCCGGCGCCGACGACGGCCAGGTCCCGGAACCCGGCCAGGACCGGCTGGATCGCGGGCAGCGTCGCCGCCACGGCGGACCGTAGCGACGCGAAGATCGAAGACAGGGCGGCGACGGTCTGCCCGGACGAGGCGAACCGCGCCACCTCGGCCGCGCCGAGCCCCATCTGCGAGGCGACGCCGGACATGCCGGACCTGAGCGGACCCGACAGCGCCGCCGCCACGGCGGCGATCTGGCCGGCCAGCGGGGCGAAGAACGCCTCCTGGACGCTGCTCTTGAGGGCGTCGATCGCGGGCTTGGCCGCGCGCAGCTCCATCGCCGCCGCCCGCGCGGCCGGTGACAGCCCGGCCAGGGACTCGGCGAACTTCTTCGGGTCGTCGGCGAGCGCCGCCGAGAAGGCGTCGCCGACCCCGGACAGCGCGATCTTGAGTGTGGCCAGCGCTCCGGCGCCGAGCGCGAGCGCGCCGGGCAGCGCGGCCACGATCCCGGCGGCGGGCGCGAGCGCCGCGATCAGGCCGAGCGCGCCCTGCGCCGCGGCGGCCAGGCCGGCGGCGGCGGTCGCACCGGCCACGGCGGTCGCCGCCAGCCGGGCACCCATCTGCACCGACCCGGCAGCGATGGAGCCGGCGTGCGCGCGGAACTCGGCGGCCTTGGCCCGGAAGAAGCCGATGGCGCGGCCGAGCGCGCTGGTGAGGTGGTCCTTCAGCCGGAGCCTGGCGAACAGCTCGCCGACGTTCACGACGGCCACCGCCCTTCGATCAGAGAAAGATCAGGAGGCGTGGCGGCCTGAACGCTGGCGGTAACGCCAGCAGAAGGAGAGAAGGGGGAGGGAGGGGTCAGCGGCGGCGGCCGGGGCCGTCGTCGCCGGGGTCGAGCGCGCGGGCGATCCGCGAGTCACACACGAGCAGCCCGGCGATCCGGGTCCGCAGCCACCGCCACGACCGGTCGCGCAGTGCGCCCGACCGGTCGAGGTCGATGCCGTACGTCTGGTGCAGGTCAGCCTCGATCAGGTCCCAGCGGGTCAGCAGGTCCAGCCAGGACACTGCGGGGCCTCCGGTCAGGCCGAGTCCGTCGTCCGGGTCGTACCACTCCGCGAGCCCCGTGACCGGGTCGATCGGGCCTGCGCCGCCGCCGCCCGGCGAGCCTTCCGGTTCGGGGCCTCCGCTTCCCCCGCGCCGGCCTCCCAGTGCTTCGCGGCGGCGTCCGCCCCGGCGGCGATCCACAGCATCGCCGTCTCGCCGATGTGCTGGATCACCGGCCAGTCGAGCTTGTCGGCGAACAGTTCGTCCCAGACGGGGCCAAGGATGCGCTGGTACAGGTCGGTGTCGCCGCTGTCGCCGCTGTCGCCCTCCAGCACGGACTTGGCCAGGTCGCCGAGCCCTTCGGCGTCCACGTCCTGACCGGCCTCGGCGGCGATCCCGGCGTGCATGAGCCGCTGCACCAGCAGGCCCACCTCGCCGTTCGGCGGCGGGACCGCGTACGTCTTGCCGCCGACCGGTAGCCGCAGGTACGGGTCGAAGAACTCGTCCAGGTTCCGGAACTGCGCCATCATGCCGCCAGCGGGTTGTCGATCTCGACGTCCTCGCCCGAGCCCAACAGAGTGAAGCTGAAGGGTTCGAGGTCGGTCTTCTCGCCGCCCATCGTGAACTCGTTGACCTGGCACAGCCCCTGGTACGCCTCGTCGGAGCCGTCCCGCCGGTACCAGCGGACCTCGATGAACGCGCCCAGGCCGACCTTGCGGGCGGCCTTGCGGATGTACTCCTGGCCGGCGTCGGGCACGAACACCTCGGTGTTGTTCCGCTTCCGGCGGCCCTCGGCCTCGATCTTCCACTTGCGTTCGGTGATGACGTCCGAGCCGTACCCGGACTCGTCATCGAAGTCGCCGTCGTCCTCGACGTTGTCGTCGGTGGACTTCTCCCACTTGGACAGGCCACGAACGCGGGTCCACGAGGGGGCGGGAGCGCCCGGCCCTGCGGTGTTGACGTCCATGCACCAGTGCTTGGCGAGCATGCTCACCAGAGTCATGATCGTGTCTCCGTTCGTGCGCGCGATCCTGGCCGCGCCAGGCCCGCGATGAAGGAAAGGGAGCGGGGCTAGTCGTCGTCCCGCTGAGCGGTGGGCCAGTGCACCATCAGCTCGTAGCTGTCGGCGCGTTCCCACCGGCCGGAGGAGTCCCGGCCGGGCGGCGCCACCACCGTGCGCCGCGCGCGCAGCACCAGCACCCCGGACGACAGCCGGACCTCGGTCAGGCCGTGCAGCACGGAGAAGACGGCGTCGGCGTAGTCGCCCACGTCACGCGGGTCGCCCTTGGCCCGCATCCGGAGCTGCACGAGCACCGTCGAGTCGCCGCCGTCCAGGTCGTCGCCGCCGGTCCCGTAGATGGCCAGCGAGATCGCGGTGTCCGGGGTGGCGGGCAAGCCGCCGATCGTGAGCGCGAGCTGATGCGGCCCGTACGCGCCGACCGGCGACCACACGCCGACCCCACGCTCCGCGAGCAGCGCGGCCAGCCCGTTCAGCAGCGCCCGCGAGAACTGGCCCGGCAGCGGCGGTGACGGCGTGGTCATCCGCCGAGCGCCTTCCGCACCGCCTTGGCCACCATCGCCCGCACCACCTCGGCCTCCTCGTACAGGGTCGTCTCCAGGTACTTCGGCTCGCCCTTCAGCGGGTGCTCCCAGTCGAGCTGTTCATGCTGGGCGACCGCGTACGGCTGATCGAACGAGATCACGCCGTCGAGGTTCGACCGGTCCACGACCGCCGACCCTGACCGTTCCAGGTCGCCGGTCTGCCACGGCACCTTCGGCTGGGTCGCCGTCAGCACGTGCTCGGTCGCCGCCTGGAGACCCCGCTCGATCGCCACCCGCGCCTTGGCCTCCAGCGCCTCGGGGTTGACGTGCAGGTCCAACCGCACGTCCACGTCGATGCCGCGTTGCGTCATCGGCACACCACCTCCGTATGGTCCGGCGTCGGCAGGCCCCCACCGGATCGGTTATGGGACGCGATGACCGTGGTCGTCCGGTCGTTCACGGTCACCCGCGACCCCTCCGGGCAGTGCGTGCCGGGCGGGAAGAAGATCGTCGTATCGGACACAACTTCCGAGCCCTCCGCGTTGCGGACAAGCCGCCGCTCGTCGTCCACCAGGCACCGCTCCGTCACCTGAGAGCCGAAGATGGGGCCGTACGCGCCGTCGCCCTCGTACGGCTCGATCGTCGCGGTGTGCGTGAATACCCACTCGGGGATCAGCACCGCTCACCACGCGCCCTGGTCGATCACGAAGCCGGGCAGCAGGCCCGCGACGCGCAGGATCGACGCCGCGTCCGGCGCATGCCGGGCCGGTCCCGCTTCGCCCCCGCCGGCGCGGTCGAGCTTCACGGAGCCGATCGACACCGATTTGAACGCGGCGGCCACGCCGTACGGGTCGCCGACCGCCACCGACCAGGCGGCCTGGGCGCAGGTCGCCCGCCGGATGGCGTCGGCCACCTTCTCATCGGTCGGCAGCTCTGTGGCCGGGTCCACCGCGTAGACCGCCGTCACCAGCAGTTCATCGATCCGCTCGCTGGCCCGGGCCAGCACGGCGTCGATCCCGTCCGGGGCCGGCTTGCCGGTGTAGGCCGCGTAGTCGTCCGCGTTCGCGTACACCATGTCGGCCTGCCTACGGCATCTCGTACACGGCGACCGTCAGCCCTGACGGGTCGGCCGGGTAGTCGAGGTACACCTTGCCGTCGTCCTGGGCGTAGATGTCGCCGAACGGCGGGATCAGCACGTCGCCGGTCGTGGCCGGGATGACGTACGGCCGGTCGGCGAGCGGTTGCCCCTCGACCTCGCCGGGGATGACCGCGGTCACCGTCTTCGGGCTGCCGGAGCTGTTCCGGATCCGGACCAGCCGCTTCGCCGAGTGGCCGAAGGCGTGTCCGTCCACGGCCGCCGCGGTGGGCAGCGCGCCCGCCAGGGACAGCCCCGCCTTCGGCATGGGCGTGATCGGAAGGTCAGTCCTGGCCACCGCCGCCCCCCTCCTCGTCGTCGTTGTCGGAGTTCTCGCCGAACTCCTCGATGAGCGCGTCCTTGCGCAGGCCCTTCGCGTCGGCCTCGGCCATGCCGCGCGCCACGGCGTAGGCGACCCACGCGGCCTTGTTCGCGGACTCGGGCGGCCGGCCAGGCGTAGCCTGGCCGGAGTTCGACGGGCCTGACTCCGGTTCCCCCACGCTGGTGGAACCGGAGACGGTCCAGTTGGGGAGCATGTCCAGGCACGGGTCACGCTCGTCCAGGAGCACCACGTCGCCGGTGTTGGCGTTCGCGTACCGCCACCTCACGCGACGACCCCGTGAATCTTCACGGCGCGGTCGGCGTCGAGCGTCTTGACCCCGTACAGGGTGTCGATGCTGACGATGTCCTGCTTCTTGGCCTGGTCGTAGCCCATGACCACTCTCAACGCGAATCCCTTGTAGGACTCGACGTGCGCGTTCGCGGCGCCCTGCGGCAACACCAGCGGGCGCGTCACCAACGCGAACGCCGTCTTATGAAATGCGACGCCGATCTCCGTGTTCGGCTGGCCGGTCGTCGGCGTGCCGGACGGGCCCTTGATGTTCTGCGTCTGGTAGCCGTCGTGACCGAAGACGCGCCTACCGAGGTTGGCCTCACGCAGACCCTCGGTGTCACCTCGGGTGTCGGCCTGGTGGAACAGCGGGTCGCCGAGCCACTGCGCCTCGATCTCCGGCCCGACCACGACGAACCTGTCCGTGGGCGGCACGTTCCGCTGGTTCAGCACGCGGCGCGCGTCGATGACCACGCGCGGGTTGTCCCACGCCCACTCGTTGGTGCCGGTGACGGGGCCGCCGACGCCGGTCACCGTGGTCCCGGCCGTACCGACCCTCTGGAGGACGTCGGCGCGCAGCGACAAAATGTCGCGGTCGATCCGCTGCGCGATGGCCTCGACCGCCGGGGCAAGGAGCTGGGCGTTGAAGTCGATGATGTCCAACGTCAACTCTTCCGACGTAACAGCGAAGCTGACGTCAACGAACTTGTCGAGGGTGATCGGAATGCTGCCCTCGGTCGCGTTCTGGATCTCGATGCCCGTCGTCCGGTTGAAGCTCTTGGCCTCGAAGATCGCGGGCTTCCTGATCGTGATCGTGTCGCCGATCCGGTTCACGAACTCGGCCTCGTAGTCGCGGTGGACCAGTTGGGCCATGACCGTGGTTTCATACAGGTTCGCCAGCGCCTGCCGGGCGATGATCGACGGGGTGAGGAACGTGTTCGGCATCGGGCCTTCTCCTGACGGATGCCGTTGGCGTTACCGCCAACGAGCGCGTTAGGACGACTTCTCCTTGGCCGCCGCCGCGCGGCGCTTCCGGAAGTCGTCGATGGTGGGTTCGGAGCCGCTGGGACGCGCGCCAGGCCCGCCGGCGAACTCCCCTCCGCTCCGGGGAGGCGGCCCCGCCAGGGAGCCCGCCTTGTACTTCGGGTGTTCATCGATCGCGAGCTGGATGACCTCGCCGAGCTTCGTCGCGAAGTCCTCGCCGTCCGGGTCCAGGTCGCGGACCTTCTTCACGAAGGACCTGGAGTCGAGGAGGGCTTCCGGGTCGGCGCCCATCTGCGAGCCGGCGCGGTGCACCGCCAGCTCGATCAGGGCACGGCGGTGCCGCTCCTTCTCCTGATCGCGTTCCTTCGCGGTCGTGTCCTTCTCAGCGGTGAGCTGGTCGATCACCTGCTCGGGCGTGAGCTGCTTCTCCTGCTCGCCGCCGATCAGGCCGAGCGCCTGGCCGATCTGCTGCGCGAAGTCGGCCCGCACCTGCGCGGTGACCTCCTCCGGCGACGGGCCTGCCTTCTTGGCGGCCTCGTCGGCGGCCTTCTGCGCGTCGGCCATCTTGGACCGGTAGTCGGCCGCTTCCTTCCGCAGGTCGCGGAACAGCTTCTGACCCCACGCCGGAAGCTGATCCACCTTGATCGCGTCAGGGTTGATCGGCTCGTCCGGGTTGATCCACGAGGACCGGTCCGGGTGCGTGACCCCGGCCGCTGACGTGCCGCCGTCCTGCTGGGCGCCGCCGTCCTGCGGCTGGCCTTCGCCGCCGAACTGAGATCCGCCAGCAGCGCCGCCGCCGTCGCCGCCGGAGCCGTCGCCTTCGCCGCTGCCTCCGGCGATGAGCCGGATCGGGGCGCCGGACTTGCGGTAGCCGATGATCGCGCCAGGCGTCGTCAGCAACGAGTGATCGAACATCTTGGCCCTCCCGGAGCCGGACAAGAGGAAGGCCCGCGCCAGGCGGGCCCAACGGATCACACAGGCGTACGGCCCGGCGTCAGGCCGGCCGGTACCTGCGGTAGATGCGCACCCACAGCAGCGCGAGCGCTTGAGAGCGCGCGTCGCCGGCGGGGTCGTACGGGCATTCGGTGACCGGCCGGTCGTGCAGCGCGGCCCACCGCGCGGTCGTGATGGCCGCGCGCCGGTCGAGGTCGGTGAGGCTCACCGCCGCTGCTCCTTCGCTCGCTGGGCGGCCTTGCGGTCGGAGGCGCGGCCGAGCATCTGCGCCCGGAACTCCACCAGCGTCATGCGCGGGTGCTGCTCCCACCACGCGCGCAGCTCCTCCGAGGCGTACTTGTCGGCGCGGGACTGCGGCCCAGACAGCAGCGTCCGGCCGTCGATCCCTGCCGCCCGCCCGGCCGCGTTGGTGAGGACGCCGCGGGCGTAGCGTTCGGCGGCGATGAACTGAAGCTCAAGCCACTCGTCGTACAGGCGGCGGACGACCTGGTCCAGGGTCTCGCCCGGCCGCCGCTGGGCTTCGGCGTGCGCGCGGGAGTCCTGCCGCCGCATCTGCTCGGGGTCCACGCCGTACACCTGCCCGTAGGCGTCCATCGGGTCGATGCCGTCCGCGATGAGGTCGGTGACGGCGCGTTCCTCGGCGGTGTCGTCGGACCGCCACGACCACGTCGGGTTCTGCTCGCGGGCGTCGAGCGCCTCCAGCAGCCGCTCCAGCGCGACGGGGTCGCCCTCGTCGGAGAAGCGCCGCACCAGTTCCAGCACCTGGTCGTCGCCGGCGTTGGCGAACTCGGGCGGCAGGTCGGCGACCGCTTCGCGCACCCGCTCGTCCCGCTGCCGGTCGCGGTCGCGGTCGCGCTGCTCCAGCACGTCGGTGATGCGGGCGACCGCTGCCTCGTCGTCGGCCCACCGGCCGAGCAGTCCGGCTAGTTCCTCGTCCGTGCGCTGGTCGAGGTCACGCGGGATCGTCTCCTGCCGGACCCGGTCGGCGCGGGCGGGGATGCCCGACGTCTTCGCGTGGTCCCGGATCTGGTGGGTGAGCCGGTCGGCGCGGGCCGCCGCCTTGCGCCGCTGGTCGGCGTCGAGCGCGACCGCCGCCTGCCGGTTCGCGGCGCGCAGCTCGGATTCGAGGCGGCGCATCTTCTGCGACGCCCGATAGCCGTCCGGCCCGGCGGGATGCATGGCCGGCCGCGGCGGGCGGGTCACGCCTGGCAGGTAGGCGCCGAGCGTGTGGCCGCAGCCGGGATGCAGCAGCCCGGCGGCGCGGGCCTGCGTCACGGTGCCTTCCACGAGCACGTCCACCAGGTCGTCGGAGACGGCGGACTCCTCGCGCCGCCACCCGATCGGCCCTTCCTGCGACAGGACCGTGCCCTCCCAGACGGCGCACCGGGCGCACGTGAACGGCAGCCGGGAGACGATGACGAGGTCGATGCCGTTGGCGGCGAGGGTGGCGAGGTGGCCGTCCGTCGCGGCCTGCGCCATCGCGGTCCGCGTGGCCATCTCGGCGTACGCGCTGGCGGACCAGACCCGGCCGGAGGTGTCGGTGAAGCCGGTGATGCCTCGGCGGGCGACCTGGTCCAGGAGGCGGGCCTGGGCCTGGCGGCGGGTGATCGCGCCGGTGAGCGCCTGGGCGGCCACCTGGTTGACGATCTGCTGGAACAGGAACTCCGGCGCCGACCGCATTCCGGGCTGCGTGGAGGCGACCAGCCGTGTCGCGCGCCGGGCGATCTCGATGACGCCCTGCCCCTGCGGGATGCCCTTGCGGGAGCCGAGCCGTTCCAGGTCGCCGGTGGCGCGCTGCGCGCCGCGCCGCCATGCGGCGTTGACGCCGTCCGTGACCAGCCGCTCCGACAGCCGTTCCAGCCGCCGCACGATCTGGTCGGCTTCGCGCCGCAGCGCCCGCACTTCGGCGAAGCGCGGCCCGGCGTACTCCGGTTCGCCTTCGCGCTTGGCCAGGGCCTCCGAGACGACGCGCAGCAGCTCGCGCTCGGCCTGCCAGTAGATCGCGGCCACCGCGCGGGCGTGGTCGAGAGCGGCCTCGATCTGCGCGGCCTCCTGCTGCGCGGCCGGGAGCGCCAGCGTCGGCGCACTCATCAGTCGTCGCCGGCGGCGTCGGGCACGAGCACGTCGCCGAGCGTGTCGGGGTCGGGCACGTTCAGGCCGAGCTCGTCGCGCAGACGGTTGCGTTCCTCGATGACCTGGTGGTCGTCCCACTCCGGGTGCAGGGTGCGAATCTTCGTCTCCAGCGACATGGCCTGGGCCCGGTTGAACAGCTCGACGGTACGGCCCAGCGACTCCGGGTCCGGTTGGATGCCGTCCGGCCAATGCACTTCGATCTTGTCGGCGGCCACCTTCTGCCCGAACACGGCCCGGTCGATCGACAGCAGCACGTCCGGCGCCCACTGGAGCGTGGGGTTCCAGTAGCCCGTCTTCCGGCCCCGCGTGCTGAAGGACTTACGCTCGCGGGAGTGGACCTCGGTCGCGGTGACGGCCTGCCCGGACCCGTCCGCCTCCCCGAAGGACTGGGCCGAGTATCCGGCGCCGCGCAGGATCTGGGCGGCGAGCGCCTTCCCGCCGTCCACGTGCTCCTTGACCCGGATCGCGAACTGCGTCAGCGTCAACATGCTGTTGGCGGCCGACCCCGGCGGCGGCAGCATGCCGAGCCCCGCGTAGATCTCCCGGTCCGGGTCCCACGACGCGCCCTGGCCGCGGCCGAGGCTGTCGAGGAAGATGTCCGGCACGATCACGCGGCCCTTGCCGATGCGGAAGTCGCGCATGAAGCTCGTCCACACCTCGTCCAGGGCGTCCATGAGGTGTTCGACGCCCTGGTAGTCGGAGCGGCCCAGGCTGGTGCCTCGGATCAGCCGGTGGGGGCGCATGTTCGGCACGTAGGAGACGAGCAGGCCGCGCGGGTAGTAGGAGTCGAACCCGCCGCTCTCGTCCACCTGGTCGGCGTAGATCGCCGTCTCCGGGTGGTCCTCCAACGGCACCTGCATGCCGAGCCGGTCGGGCGTGCCCAGGTACAGGCCGTGGTAGACGCGGCCTTTCTCGTGCCGTTCCAGGTGCCGCCACACCTGCCGGTCGTCGTCCTCGGCCAGCACCCGCCAGAACGTGACGGCGGCGAGCTTGCCGTACCGGAATTCGGGCACGGCGGCGTCCGGCGGGAGCACGCTGAGGACGGGGTGGTCGTACATCTCCGTGTCCCAGCCGGCCCGCAGGTAGACGCCTCCGTACGCGCTGCTGGTCTCGGCTGCCTCCAGGAGCGCCCCGTAGACCCCGGCGTCCCGCAGGATCTTGTCGAGGCGGGCCTGCGACTTCTTCCCGGCGATCCTCAACGTCGGCGGCTCGCTGAACAGAAGATCCGCGCTGGTCGCGGAGATGTCTCCGGCGATCGGCACGTGCAGCTTCGTGGAGCGGACCTGCCCGGCCGGGACCGGCGTCCCCCAGAAGTAGCGTGCCGCGCGCTGGAGCCAGCCGCCGAAGCTCTTGTTCGGCCGGTCCCAGCCCTTCGGGTCCAGGCCGATGCCGTGCACCGCCCCGGACGCGCCGTACACGTCGGCCAGCCGGTCCGGGTCGCCCGCGTACCAGGCTCCCCACTCCTCATACAGCCGCATCTCGCGCCGGATGTGCGGCGGCGGCCACTCCTGGTCATGGTCCGGAAGCGGCATGATCTTTCGCCCTCACTGTTCGCAGAGTCAGATGACGTCGATCAGTCCGGCAGGCAGCACCGGAAGCTGCGGCGGCGCGGTCACCCGCACCCACGCCTGCCAGGTGCCTTCCGGCCGGGAGATGGTGCCGCCGGGGCCGAACAGGATGCGCGCGGTCGCGCCTTTCCCGGTGACCGACGCGGTGTCCCATTCGGCTTCGGCCCAGTCGTCCTCGACGGGTCTCACGCCGGGTTTCGTGAACGCGATCTCGACGTCCTCGGTGCCGTTCGCTCCTCGCACCCAGATGGGGAGCAGTTCACGCGACAGGCTGGAGATCGTTTCCGCCATCGTGGGCTCCTTACGTCAGGTGCGTCGCGGACCAGGACCGGCGGGGCGGCTCAGCGCGCCACGGGCGCGGCGCGAGGCTGGCGTGCCACAGGCGGCGCGGCCCGTCCGCGCTGTCGAGCGCCCGCCCGACCTCGGCCACCGCGGCGGAGTCCGTGGCGGTCGCCGAGTCCATGGCGGCGACCGGCCGGAGCGCGGCGCCCGCGTCGGCGGCGGTCACGCTGTCGGAGGCGTCGATGACGACGAGCACCGACGCCGACTCGGTCAGGGCCACCGCGTCGGCGGCGACGGGGCCGGCGTCGGCGTGCTCGGCGAGTGCCGCCGAGTCGCTGGACTGCTTGAGCACGTCCACCCGCGCCGACTCGGTCAGGGCCGCCTCGTCGGCCGCGCCCGCCGCGCCGGCGACGGCTGCCGTCTCGGCGGTGCCCGCCGCGTCCCCGGTGGACGGGCCGATCGTCTCCTCCCGCGCCGCCGTCTCGGCGAGCGTGGCGGCGTCCAGGGCGGCGAGCCCGACGTTGGCCTGCTCGACCAGGAAGGCGGAGTCGTCCCGGAACAGGGAGACGACCAGCGCGGACACGTCCGCCAGCGCGCCCGTCTCGACGCGGGCAGGACTCGAGACCGTGGATGCCTGCTCGGCCAGGGCCGCGGCGTCGCCGGTGCCGGGCCCGGCGGCCACCGCCGCGTCCTCGGCTGCGGTGGCGGCGTCGGCGGCGGCCGGGCCCGCCGCCGCCTCCTCGGTGAGCGTGGCCGAGTCCGGGCGGATCAGCGTCACCGATGGCGTCGCGAGGTCGGCCGCCACGGCGGTGTCGCTGCCGCTCTTGGTCACCAGCGCCGGACCGGCCGAGGGGATCGCGAGCGTGAACCCCATCGTCAGCGACAGGCCGGGCGAGGACGTGAATGCCGCGGTGCCGGTCGGGGCTGACGAGCTCAGGACGCGGTGAGCGAGCGAGGCCGTGGTGTAGATCTGCGACTGCACGCTCGTGCCGGGGGTGAAGCCGGCGGGTGCTCCCCACGTGGTGGCCGACCCGGACGGCGATCCGATGAACCGCAGCTCGACGTCATCCGGCCCACCTGGCGTGATGCCGGGCGTGTTGTGGCTGGTTGGGAAGACGTTCGGGGTGTAGGTGTCGAGCGGCTGGTACAGGATCGGGGTGGCCGCGCCGGACAGGGCGACGACGATGGCGAGGCCGTCCGCCTGGCCGTTCTGGGAGAAGCTGTAGTTCGTCGGTTCGGACGCGCCGTGCGTCTTGTACCAGAGCTTCACGCCCGCGCCGGAGCCTGACCCCCACTGGCGGGCGACGAGCAGGTTCCACGTCCCGCCGCCGGACGGGGCGCCCATGACGGTCAGGTCGCCGATGTCGGCGGCCTGGTAGGCGACGAGCAGGTCCCCGGCGACGGCGGTGGGCGGGCGGGCGCAGGTGAACGCGGCTGCCGTGCCGGACGGGGCCGACGTGACTTGGCGGACCGCCGCAGGCATGGGACTACGCCAGGGTGAGGGTGACGGTGAGCTGCCACGACGCGGCAGCGCTCTTGGACCCCAGGTTCTCCACCTTGCGGTTCAGCATCCGGCCGCCCGCCGCCCCGTTGAAGATCCCCCACTCGTTCCAGGCGAAGTTCGCGTCGCCGGTGCCGAAGGTGGCGCGGAAGGTCACGGTGGCGTTGCCGCTGCCCGTGCCGTCCGTGTGCTGCGGGTAGCCGGCGTCCATCGCCTTGCGCACCTTGTTGGTGGCGGCCTGGAGGTCGGTCTGGGTCGCGGCTGCCGCCGTGGTGGAGTCGCCGACGCCCACGTGGGCGTTCGCCGCGTTGAAGAAGGTGAGGCCCTGGCCCGCGGTGGCGGTGCCGTTGCCGAGGAGCGCCTGCCAGATCGCGGACGCGCCGCCGTGCATGAGCAGATTGCCGTCGCCCTCGATCACGTCGTACGGGACGGCGCCGGGCGTGGGGTCGCCCCAGAACTTGGCGACCTTCCAGGCGCAGCGCCAGACCAGGGCGTCCCGGCGGGAAAGCATGTCGTCTGCGGTCACGTCAGCGGTCATGGTGAGCTGATCTCCTGCCTACAGCGGATGGTGAACCGGCGGGGGGCCTGCGGTGCCCCCGCGTGGCCGGCCGCCGCCCCTCAACGGCGGGCACGACCTGCGGGGGCACCGGGGCTCGACGCACGCGTACGGGGATGCCGCGTGCGGAGCGGGCGTGCGCGCCTGGCCTGGGCCGCCACAACACAGGGCCGGGCGCGCACGCGTCTTAAAGCTGGGGGACGGGTTCGAGGAGCCGCATCCACGCGGCCTGCGTGGTGTGGATGGCGTAGCGGAGGGCGTCCACGCCGTGGTCATGCTCTTTGATCGGGGCGTCCTCGCCCTTCTCGGCTTTCTTCTCGTCCCAGGCGTAGCCCACGATCTCGTCCAGGAGGTGGCGGCAGGAGGCGTGGACGCGCAGGTGGTCGGCGGCCATCAGGTTGGACACGGTGCGGATGCCGTCGAGGACGGTGTTGTCGCCCTGCTGGGGGCGGAAGCCGTCGCGGTAGAGCTGGGTGATGAACGACGCCGCCGAGGGGTCCACGATCAGCCAGGCGGGCCGCACCCCGTGCGTGCCGGGGCCGTAGCTGTCGGGGATGCCGTCGAGCCAGTCGGCGAGCCGCATGCTGTACTCGGCGTCGGTGAGCTGGCGGCGGGTGGCGCGGGAGTCCCACCGCCATTCGCTGGTGACGTAGATGCGGCGCTGGCCCTGGGCGTCGGGGACGCTGACACCGACGAGGACGGCGTGGAACGGATTCGCGGTGCCGTAGTCGATGCCCAAGGCCAGCCACTTCTCCATCAGCGGCAGATCGGCGACCATCATGCGGTCGTCGTCCCACATGTCGAAGATGGCGCCCTCGGCCATCACCCACTGGCCGAGCACGAACCGCTTGTACCAGAGGCCGGTGTACTCCTTCTTCAGCGCGGCCACGTACGCGCGGTCCAGGGCGTGGTTGTCGTCCAGCCGGAAATGCCAGCTCTTGAGGTCGAGCTCGTGAGCCCGGTCGAGGAAGTCCCGCTTCAGCCAGTGCGACGGGCTGTCGGGGTTGGTGGAGCCGAACAGCTTCGCCCCTGGCACGCTCAACCTGGACAGGAGCATGTCCCAGAACGGCCGCTCGATCAGCGTGATCTCGTCCACGTACGCGCCGACACCGGTCATGCCGCGCAGCCGCGTCTCAGCGCGGGCGTCCGCACAGGAGATGATCTCCACCTTGCGGCCCAGCATGGTCGCGGTCGGGGCGCCGCGCGTGTAGGAGATCCGCGCGGCGAGCGGCCCCGTGATCGCCGGGTCCATGAGCGGGTCGAAGATGTTCCGCGAGATGGTGTCGGCGGTCTTGCCGACGACGATGAGCGACCCGCCGCGAGGCGCATTCGCGACGAACGCCAGCCAGCGCAGCAACGAAGCGATCGTCTTCCCGCTTCTGATGGCCCCCTGCCAGATGTTCAGGCGTGCCGTCGATTCGGCGATGCTGCGTTCCTGCTTGGGCGACAGCCGCACCGCGAGCCCCAGCGCGCCGCCGGTCATGCCTCGCCGCCGGCGTCGTCCCACAGCACTTCGCCCGTGACGACCTCGGCGTGCACGTCGGCCGCCGCGATGGCGTCAAGGTCCGGGTCGGCCACCTGGTAGCGCTGCTGAAGCTGCGCCAGCATCGCGCCGAGCAGCGACGCCATGTCGTTGTCCGGGGCGCCGTTGCGGTTGATCTGGTCGAGCCCGAGCAGCGACGCCCGCTTATGGATGATCTTCAGGCAGGTGTCGGCAGCGTTCACCTCGCCCTTCAAGACCTTCGGCCAGAGGGCGGCCATCATCCGGTCCAGCCGGTCGATCTCCAGGTGCAGCAGATGCTCCGCCGCGAGCCCTTCCGCCTTCGCGGCCCGCTTCAACGCGGCGGTGATGTCGCCGGCAGCCGCCTGCGGGCTGTTGTAGCCCAGCCGCTCAGCGATCAGCGTGGGCGAGACGCCGGCGATCCGCATCTGGAGCGCCTGGTTACGCCGCTGGGCGAGCTCCAGTTTCCGCCGCTCGTCAGCCATCGCCAGAACTCACCTCATCCGTTGCCGGTTCCGCCAACGTTGTTACTCGCCGCCGCCGTCCGCGTCGTCGGCCGCCACCTCGACGGCCAGCAGGTGGTCCACCACGTCGGGCAGGTGCGGCTCCACGATCTCCACCGTCTGCCCCGTCACCCACACGCCGCGGGCGCCGATCTGCTCGGCGAACACCGCGAGCGCGGGCGTGGACCAGCCGTCGCCTTCGGCCGGGGCCTGGTCCACGATGAGCGCGAACGGCTCCTCGCTGATGCCGCCGATCTCGTACAGCGGCAGCCGCAGCACCTGGACGCGCACCTACTCCCCCTCGCCGCCCTCGCCGCCGGTGTTGCCGCCGGCGCGCGGGTTGTAGCTGCGCTCGAACACCGACCGCGACTCCTTCCAGAACGAGCCCGCGCCGTCCGTCACGATGTAGTCGCCCAGGACGGCGCGCAGCATCCCCTCCGGGGTCTGGAGGTCGATGTACTCGGCGCTGCGGCCTCGGAGCGCGGGCTGACCGACGATGCCCTTCAGGTTGGACGTGTCGTTGATCCAGGCGACGATGTCGTCCAGGTCGAGCCCGTTGACCTCGACGGCCTGCACGACGGTGTCCACGGGCTCGTACTCGCGGATGTCCACAGCCATGATCAGTTCTCCGTTCCTGTTGGCGCCCGGTAGCCGTACCGGGCGCGCTCCTGGGCGATCTTCTCGGCGATGGCCGCGCGTGCGGCAGGCCCCCATTGGCCGCTGGTGACCGCGTCGTCGTCCACCTCGACCGCCGCCGACACGGTGCCGCGGCCGGGCCGGACCGGGATGCCTTCACTGTCGGCGGCGACCCACTCGACCACCCATGAGTAGCGGGCACGCCACTCCAGCCGGGGCCGGCCGAGCCGTTGCCGCTGGAGCGTGAGCCGCACCGGGTGCACTTCGCCGTTCCCGAGGCAGACGAGCCCGTCCGAGGTGTCGTGGTCGGTGTAGCTGTACCGCTTCCGCCCGAACACCTTCTCCACCAGGTCCAGGCTGATCCGGCCATGCATCCACCACGGGTCGTCGCGAGACCAGTGGTCACGCCGAGCCCACACCTGCGTGCGAATCTTCCACCCGCCGATGTCGAGGCCGATCACGCGCGACTCGTAGCCGGTCGGGTTCAGGCGGCGCTGCAACCAGGTGCCGAACCGTTCGGTGTGCAGGTAGAGGATGCCGAACGGCCACACCCCCAGATGGGCGGCGAGGACGTGCTCGCTGCCCGCGTTGCCGACCTTCACTTGGACGGAGAGCAGGTCCCACGTCTTCCCGATGACCAGCTCCCCGCCGAGCGTCCCGGTCGGCTTGCCCGGCCACGTTCCGGGCAGATGCATGCCGCCCCGGACGAACGTGTTGCCGGGGCCGAGCAGCGTCCGCAGCAGCGGGTCGTTCATCTCCTCGCCGGCGTACGGGCCGTCGTACGGCTGGCCGATGCGCCACCCGTCCGGGTCGAGGCGGCCTTGCGGCTCTGGCCGGACACCGCACCGGTCGCACACCACCCACCGCGCCGCGCCCGTCCCCGGCGGCGTCGGACCATACCCGTCCACGACCGGCCGGTGGCCTCGCAGGCGGCAGACCAGCATCAGACGGGGCAACTCCTCCAGCCAGAAGCCGCGGTGCACGCGGCGGCCGGGGCGGGGATCGTCGTCCCGGTTGAGGTAGTCGGTGGTATGCCAGCGCATGACGGAACTCCTGGATGGGTGAGGGGAAGCGCGAGCGCCCGACCGCGCCCGAGTGCGAGCATGACGGGCATGACGACCGTCACGTTGAACGCCGATGGCCCGCACAGCTCCGGCTACACGCTCGAAGTCGCCCAGGCCGTCGCCGAGGGCATGCGCGTCCTCAACTACGCCACCCGTGAGGGCGCGGACGGCCTGGAGTCCCCCGCCGACGTCGCTTCGGTCGCAGGTGAGATCCGCGCCGCCGCCGAACGGCTGGACCAGCTCACCCGGCAGCTCGGCGAGTTCCTGGCCCGCCACCAGGCGGAGGGGGAGCTTCGGGTCACGCACGGGCCGTACGAGGGGCACCCCGAGCAGGCGGTCGCCGCCGCGCAGTCGTCCCTTGACCAGGCGCTCGAAGCCGCCAAGCACCTCGCCCACGCGTGGCGGGCGGTGCACAACACGACGTCCGCGATCAGCTTCTAACGCGGTCGCGCCGCCCGCGCGGGCGCGGCCGGGACGTACTCGAACGACACCAGGCCGAGCCGGCGCGGGTCCAGCGTGTTCGCATGCTGGTTCCGCCGCTTCGAGCTGGTGTGGAGCTTGGTCGCGCGGCCCTGCCGCTGCCACCGCGGGCTGCGCTCCATGTAGGCGATCAACGCCGGGTGCGACGTCACATTCCGGTACCGGAACCCCTGCGCATGCAGGTGCTGGCCGAGCCAGTCTTCCAGGTGCCCGCCGATCGACAGTCCTTGGAAGTCCGGCAGCACCACCAAGCGGTGACCGAGTTTGATGTCACGCACCTTCGGGTGCTGAAAATGCCTGTAGGCAGCGAAAGCTACCGGTTTGCCATCGATGCACCCGGCGAAGCATTGGGCAGCGTTGCTGATGTCGCTGCTCAGATAGTGATGGTGGCGAAACATCTGCCAGAGACTCCGGTCGGCCGCGTGGATGTCGAGCTGGAGCCGTGGCCGGGGTTGAACCGACCTCCACTCGAACGACCCGGTCGCCACGTCGTACACCCAGTCCGGCTGGAGCCAGTCCACCACGTCGTAGTGGCACGTCACCGCGACGAGCTGCCGCCCGTCACGGCGGACAGACTTCGCCACGGCGTGACTCGCGACCTTGGCGACCTGCCGGTCCACCACGGACGTGAATTCGTCCACGACCAGCAGGCCCTTGTGCTCGGCGAGCGCGCGGGCCATGCTCGCGCGGAACGCCTCCCCATTGCTGAGCGTCTTGTACGGCCGGAGCCACGCCGGCGGCGACGACAGGCCCACCGCAGTCAGCAGGCCGACGATGTCCTTGATGCCCATGCCGGGCGGGAAGTCGTCCACGAGCGCCCGGTCCCCCCACGGATGGTCCTTGACCAGCCGGCCGGGCCACAGCTCGTTGGCGATCGTGGACTTGCCGGACCCAGACGGGCCGACGATCAGGCCGACGTTCCACCGCCGTTCCTCGATGGGCAGGTGCACCGACCAGGAGTTCGTCAGCTTCTCCTCCAGCGGCACGTCGAACATGCCCTGAAGCTGGAGGACGCGGGCGGTGCGGCGTACGGGGGTGGCGAGGGTGATGTCCGCGCGCACGAGCGCTCTCCTCCGTCAGGTCATAGGGGCTGTGGTGTTTCCGCATCCATCGCTGGATGCACCGCCGAATGGGGCTTGGGCGAGACGGGCGTCACTCTCTCCAAACGCTGGGCTTTCGCCGATGGCTTGGGAGATGATCTGTCCATGCGCCGCATCGGTCTGGCCCTCGTTGTGATTGTGCTCCTCATTGCTGGCGGGTTTCTTCTCACCGCTACGGTCAGTCAGCTCACCGGCGCGGAGGACATCAACTCCATCGTCACCGCCCTCTCGGCACTCATCTCGGGGATCAGTGCCTTCTTGGCTGCCGCAGCAGCATGGCGGGGGGCCAGCCACCAGAAGCCGAAGCCGCAGCAGAACGTCCGCCTGATCGCGCTGCCCAGGTATGTGGCCGACAACCTACCTGTCCGGCGGAAACTCACTTTTGGGTACCGTCGCATGATGGAGGAGGAGGTGGCGAGCCGTTTAAGCACCATCTTCGGGGAGATGGACGAGTTCTATGGGAGGGTGGGCCGAGAGATAGACCCTAAGAGCGACATCCCTGCACCCTACTGGGAGAAGCTCAGGACGGGCGTCTTCAAAGGACAACAGGGGACGACACTCAACGACCTAGTCGAGCTTCTTGTAGCTGTCCGAGTTATCAGAGGGACGCGTCCTCTTTTCCGCGACGAAGATATCCGAGTGCAGGGTGGCCAATTGGAGACCTCGATCACGGAGCTCCTGCACCGTCTTCACCAGATAATCCCCCGCGCGATCGAGTAGAAGAACTCGATCACCTGGCATACGAGTCACGAGATCACTACTTCTGCCCGCTCACATGAGGGCTCGGACGGAGCGGCCTTCGGCGGCCAGCCGCTCCAGGAGTTCGACCTGCTCCTCTTCGGTGGCGCAGGTGACGATGACGCCCCACACGTCCGGCGGCTCGACCCGCTCGACAGGCCCCGACTGGGGGACGGGAGCGGGCGGCGCGTCCCCGAGGTCGGCGGGCACCAGGTCCTCGATGTCCGTGGGGTCGTAGCCGGTCGCGGCCAGCAGCTCCTCGTCGGCCTCGTAGATGTCGGTCAGCATGTCGGCGAGGGCGCCGCGGTCCCACCCGCCGCGTTCCGACGTCGAGTTATTCGCCACCAGGTAGCCCTCCGCGTCCGCGTCCGAGCGGGAGGACCAGCCGCGCAGGATCGGCACCAGCCACACCCCGTCGTCCCCGATCTTCACGCCCTCGGGCGGCGACCCGCCATCGGCAACCAGCTCCTCCAGCACCAGGAGGCGCCCGTGCCCGGCGACGAGGCGGCCGGTGCGGTCGTCCAGCTCGCCGGCGAGGGTGCAGCCCCACTTCTGGATCGACTTGCGGATGGTGGGGAGGTCGTGCTCCTTCGGGTTCCGCACGGCTCGGACGATCTCGGGGAGGGGCAGGTACTCGATGTGCCGCATCAGGTCCTCGCTAGGGTGACGAAGTGGACGCCAGGCAGCCGAACCCGTACGACGATGACGCGTTCCCGGTGCTGGTGCCGCCGCTGGTGACGTACGCGCCGGAGGGCGAGTTCTACGACCGGGCGGTGTTCCTGCTGGCGTGGCGGCAGGTCGGCCCGAAGGCGTGGGAGGGGCTGGTGACGTGGGTGGTGACGACGCGGACGGACGCGGGGGCGGTCCATGTGAAGCACGTCGAGTGGGTGCCCGGTGAGCGGTTGTCGCAGGTTCCGGCGGAGTCCCTGCGGGACCGGTATGGGAAGGTCCCACGCTTCAAACGATCATGAAAATAAGTGAGGCGCTGAGAGCGATTCTCAGCGCCTCACCATGAGAGCCTTACCAGGCATCAGGCCAGGCCAGAACGCCTGTCAGCCGCGACCATGAAGACCTTCCCGCGCGTGCTGGCAGGCCACGCAAGCCAGCCAGCACGCGAAGATCATTCCGGTCGGCGTTGATCACTTGGCCGGGCCTCTTCCCAGTCCACCCGACCCTCGATCACATCATGAGGGACACGAACACGATCCCCCGCATCAGTGTCCACGGTCACCGTCACAAGGTTGACCCGGACCACGGTCATCGGCAGAACCCCGGACGTGTTACCTCCTGTCCACGTCCACTGCCAGATGCGGTCACCTGGGAGCAGCGTGGCGATCTCCTCGGATCTCATGACGAGTTCCCACGCCGCTCCAGCTCAGCCCGGCCCGCGTCGGTGAGCACCGTCTCGCGCACCGTATTGCGATGCCAGGTCGGCTCTCCCACCGTGATGAAGCCCAAGGTGACCAGCGCGTCCACGTCGGCCTTGTTCAGCCCGTACCCCGGGATGTCCTCGTACGAGGCGTACAGCAGCGCCTTCCCCTCCTTGGCAAGGAGCTGAAGGAACTCCAACCGGCGCGGGGTGAGACGCGGGGTCATGACGCATCCTCCGCGTCGAGGACCGCGCGGCCCGCCTCGGTCAGCACCAGCAGACGCGAGCTCCCGCGTTCCCCTCCGTAGGCGATCCAGCCCGCGTCGAACAACGCATCGAACGTCCGAGCACCGACACCGGACCGGCGAGGGTGCAGGTAGTCGTACCACACCTGCTCGTCGCGACAGCGTTCCAGCACTGCCCGCTGCGCCAGGCTCGGCTTACGGCTCATCAGCCATCGCCGCCCTCGGCCTCGGGGTGGTGCCGATAGCAGCCAACATCCCCGCACCCCAGCTCCGGGTGCGCCACCACATGACCGTGGATGGCGCACGCCTCGCAGTGGCCTGGGGCGCCGACCGACTGCCGTTCCGTGTCGCTTCCGGCGTACTCGTGCGTCGGCGGCGGCATAGTGCGGGCGGCCATCAGAAGCCACCCCCGACCGACCCGCGCACGTCCTCGGCCGGGTCGTACTCCTCGTCCGGGCCGGCGTAGTAGTCGGCGGGCTTCGGCAGCGCGTCCAGCGCCGCCCGCTGCGCCTCCGACCGGTCGAGGCCGCGGGCGAGCCAGTTCGCCTCGGTCTGCGCGCACGGCCACCGGCCCCCGTGGTTCGGGCACCGGTCCATGCCGTTCCAGACATCGGGCGGCGGGCACGTCGGGATCAGCGAAGCGATCCGCTCCAGCCGCTCGGCTTCGGTGAGCGCCATCAGAAGCCACCTCCGACCGACCCGTGCGACTCCTGCATCTCCGTGGCCAACGAGAGCATCCGCTCCACGTCACCCGCGTCGGCGGCCCGCACGAACGCCTCCAGGTTCGACCGGGGCACGAACCGCATCTCCCCGTCCGGGAAGCACCCGCCGCCAGCGGCCACTCCCTCGTGGTCCCAGCCGCCCTCGCCATCGATGTGCGAGCTGCCGGTCTGGTCGGCCAGGGCCAGTTTCTGCTCTGCGAGCGAGGGGTGGCCGCACTCCGGCCGGAGCCGGGCGGCGGTCTTGGCGCGGTCGCCGATGAACACCGGCGAATCGCTGCTCGTCCGCCACAGCACGTAGCAGTCGCGGTCGGGCGCGGTCTTGTAGACGATGAGGCTCATCCGGCCTCACCGCCCCTGGAGGGCATGCCGGCGCACGCCCGGCAAAGGTGGAGCCGATTCGGTCCGAGCGGCCGGACCGTCACGATCTCGGCAGCCGGGGTCAGCGCCCCGCACTCCTCGCACGACTGACCGACCATCGCGCGCAGCCGCTCAAGCTGCTCGGCGTACACCCGCCGCTCGCCGGGGAGCATGTCGCCGATGATGCGGCGTGCCTCGGCCAGGTCCTCGTTGAGGAGGTGGTAAAGGGCGGCGGTCTCGGCGAACGCGGTGACGGGCGGCGCGCTCATCGAGCCTCAGCCCCTTCGTCGCACTCGCCGGACAGGGCCAGCCGGCCGCCGGACTCCACCTCGACCCGGCCCGCCAGCATCGCCAGCACCTGCTCTGGGTAGAGGTCGAGATCGCGGGCAGCGCGCTCCACGTTCTCGGCCGTGTCGTGGTCCACTGTGACCACGTAGGTGACGGCGCTCATCGAGCCTCACCAACCTTGCGCACCACGGCGTAGGCGAAGAACGGCATGTTCGACGCCTCAGCCTCGGGCGGGACGGTCCCCCGCTCACGCTCTGACCTCTCGTGGTCGAGGTCCGCCTCCAGAATGGCGTCATCCCCGAAGTGCGCGCGGCCCTGGGCGAGCGCGTTGTCGAACAGCTCGTCGCCGTGGTGGCCGACTGCAACGACATTGAGCACGTCGCTCATCGAGCCTCACCGCCCTGGGCCGCGGCGGCGAGCTGGTCCCACTCGGCGCGGTCGGCCAGGATCAGGGTCTCCAGCTCCCCGTCCTCCAGCCACGGGTACTGCGGGAGTGCCAGCGACCGGCGGGACAGGTCCCGCATCAGGACGCTCGCCGCCCAGACCTCGCCCCGCTCGCGCAGGATCTTCTTGGACGCGGCAACGGCGTCAGGGTTCACGAACGGGCTCCGTGCCGCCTCGGCCTTTCCCTCGGCCGCCAGCTCGGCCAGCTTCTCGGGTGAGAGCGTGGTGCGCAGGCTCATCGGACGTCCCACCCTCCGACGCGCAGCTCCTCCCGAAGCTCCGCGATGACCGCCGGGTCGGCGTGCTCGACGTAGACACCTTCGTCACGGCTGGAGATGTGGACGGTGGTGGGCGCGGAGACGAAGGCGCCCCGGAGGATGTCCTTCGCTTCGCGGACATCGACGCCTCGGATGGTCAGGCCGGCGGGCAGCGGCGTGGCGGGTAACCCAGCGCGGCGCCGGGAGTCGGCCAGCGCTTTGACCTCCGACACGGTGGTGATGATGGGGCGGCTCATCGGGCCTCACCGCCCGCCGCGAGGAGTTCCTTACGGCGGTTTGCCAGCCACCGGTCCCGGCCGTAACGGAGGTCCGTCATGCTCTGGACGTCGTCCGCCGCGTCGAGGGCGTTCATCTTGGCGACGTACTCGTCCCACGCCTGGATGTCGGCCGCCCACTCCGTGTCTTCTTCCCACTCGCCGCCGGGCAGCCGCCGCATGAGGGTGGCGTCCACGGGGATGCCGCGATCCTCCTGCTCCGAGCGGATGCCCCGGCAGCGCGTGGCGGCGAAGGCGCGATTGTACGGGTCGTACTCGTCCGGGTCGTAGGCGATGCGCGACTCGGCGGTGGCGTCGGTGTACCGGACGCCGTAGCGGGTGTGCGTGGCGATCCAGGACGGTTCGCCGGGAGCTTCGCTCATGATCATCTCTTTCGCGAGGAGATTGGTTCACTCGCGATGCTAGACCGCCAACCATGATCAAGTCGGCCATCTACGCTTTCAAAAAACGATCGTTTTTTGAGGATGATCACAGGGCCTCGAAAAGAGCCCCCAAACCCCTCAAAAACTTATTCAATAACCTTGGGCGTTCAACAACCCCCGAACACCGTTTCTTGAGAGGATTCGAGGGTGACCGACAACCTCCAGCCCCCAGACGACCTCCTCGCGACCTTCCCCGCGCGCCCCACCGAGATCTGCATCGGCTACGCCCGCGTCTCCACCGGCGGACAGATCCTCGACCGCCAGATCGACGCACTCAAGGCCGCCGGGTGCCGACGCATCTTCGCCGACAAGAAGTCCGGCAAGACCGCCCAGCGCCCCGAGCTCCAAGCGTGCCACGCCTTCCTCCAAGCCGGAGACACCCTCGTCGTCCCCAGCCTCGACCGCTACGGCCGATCCCTCGCCGACCTCATCACCATGGTCGGCGAACTCCGGCGCCGCGAGATCGGGTTCACCAGCCTGCACGAGAACCTGGACACCACCACGCCCGGCGGCCGGCTCATCTTCCACGTCTTCGCCGCCCTCGCCGAGTTCATCCGCGAACTCATCATCGCGGGCACCCGCGAGGGCTTGGCCGCGGCTCGCGCGCGCGGCCGGGTCGGTGGCCGGCCGACCGTCGTCAGCCCCGACCTGATCCGGGCCGCGAAGGACATGCTGCCGAATCCGGAGCACTCGATCACGTCGATCGCCAAGCTGCTCGGTGTCAGCGTCGGCACCCTCTACAACCACATCCCCGACCTCAAGGAGCTGCGCGCTGCCGCGACCGCCCGCAGCCTCGACCCAGACAAGGAGATCTCAGCATGACCCGCACTCGCACAAGACAGCTACCGAAGACAGCACCCCAGGCCACCGAGGATGGCACCGCACCAGCAACCAGCGTCTACAGATGCGCGGAATGCGGTGATGGCACCCGTCTGACCGCCTGGACGCATGTCGTGGCGCACGGCCCCGTCAGCGCTGACGGAGTAATCGAACGCTACGACTACGACGACGACAACGACGACCTCATCGAGGAGTCGATCATCTGCGAGGTCCACGGCGAGGGCTCCGTCGAGAAGTTCATCGACGGTCAGTACAGCTCCGCGATGGTCAACGGTCGGTACGTGTCGCCCACGGTCGAACTGGCCACGGCCCTGCTGGGCGAGAGCGACGTCAAATGGGACGTACAGCACCGCGAGTTGCACAACCTGGCGTTGAGGGTCAGCGGCCGGGACTGGAAGCTGGCGACCCCGGAGGACATCGCGAGGTTCGAGGAGCTGGTGCAGGCCAGGGCACAGACCGAGGAAGCGTTGGCGCTTCCGCCAACGAATTCGAGCAGATGCCCGACATAACCAAGGTGCCGGTCGTACGGTGGCGTCGATTCCTCGCGAAAAGACACCGACCTGCGAAAGGACACCCGTGAAAAACTGCACGTGCGTCTACGACTGCTCGGCCGACCCGCGCACCGCGTGCGGCCTGTCCGGCACCTACCACCTGCACTCGGACATGGGCGCGTGCCCCGTCCACAGCACCGTTGTGGTGTGGAATGGCTGAGGCCACCGCGACGGCACCCTTCGCGTACTCGTCGCTCTACATCGACACGGACGGCTCGTACTTCGACGTGATCGACGCCCTGCCGGACGCTCCGGTCGGCAGCGTCATCGTCAACGTGTCCGGCCTCCTGCTCGGACTGGAGCCCCACGACCTCAACCTGCTGTTCGGCATGCTCGGCCCGAACGCCGTCCACGGCCAGCGCACGCTCCCCCTGAAAGACCCGGACGGAGACGTGTGGCTTACCGCCGTCAGCGACCAGCACGGCCTGGACCTGACGGTCAGCTTCCCCGCCTGCGGGAGCAACGCCCGCGTGGTCCTCCCCCACGACCAGGCCGACCGGGTGCGGGCGGCCGTCAAGGAGGTCACCGAAGGTGCGTGAGACCTTCCCCGACCGTAGTGATTACGACGAGCCCGGCTCGATCGCGATGGACGTGCACGAGCTGGTCATGCGGTTCGCCTCGGGCGGCCGGTTCCGGCTGGTGGCCATGCTCGACGTGCTGCCTTGCGAGCCGCCGAAGGTGGGCGGCGAGTGGCCGCGCATCCTGTTCGCCGAGTACGTCAACGACGGCTACGAGGCGCCGATCCTTTTCGGGACGGAGGCGCAGCCGGGCGAGGCGTACGAGGCGTACCCGACCGATCGGGTCGTCGTCATCCCGATCCCGCCCGCGCAGGCGGCGCGGGAACTGGAGCTCGCCGCGAGGGGGCGGCTCGATGGCTAGTTTCGTGTGCGTCGCCTACGTCCTGGAGCGGGCGGCCGACATCATGCTCGGCGACCTCTCCCTCTCTCTGGAGCAGGCTCTCACCCGCACCATCTGGAGCGGCCAGCCCGCGAACTGCGACGACTGCGACCAGCAGGAGCGCTACCGGATCGCCGCCCACGTGGTCGAGCTGTACTACTCCGACGTCACCTACGCCGAGCCGGCCAGCACGGGCCTGGCGGACATCCCTCGGGGCAGTGCGCGCAGCGCGGCCCGTGAGGTGGCTCGCCTGTTCCGGCAGGTCGGTGACGGGGAGCACCTGGAGGGCGACGACCCGGAGGAGCTGGCCCTACGCATGTGGGGACTGGCGCGCGGCGTCGAGCTGGTCAGGTAAGGGAGGAGCTTCAACGAGATCAATCCGGAGCCCGCCGCGATGTCGGCGGGCTCCGCTATGTTGAGACCATGGTCGGCTTCGTCCGGCCTGTGGCAGCTCCTCGGGGCTGAGGATCTCAACGAACTGCGGTGCCCCACGCACATGGCGTGGCGCACGACCTCAGCACACCGCGAAGGAGCAGGTCATGACCATCACCCTGTACGAGACGAACAGCGAAATCCTCGTCGTCGCCAACGGCGACCAGGCGTGGAGCTTCATCGCCTGGGGGGAGGACATGCGCGGGAAGTTCGCTGCCGACGCCGCGGCGTGGGCCGCCGGCGATTGGGCGCCGAACGAGGGCGACGGCCAGAGCCCCACCTTCGTGGACGACAAGCTGCGCGAAGTCGCCACGTGGGACGCCGAGCAGGGTCTCCAGGTCCTCGTGAAGCCGTACGAGCTGGGCGGCGCGGCCCGCGACTACCTGGGTGTGCACCCGGAGGACTGATCAGTCCGGCGAGAACCGCATGATCGCACCGGTCGTCAGGGCCAAGTGCAGCCGCGTCCACGCGTCCGCCACGGCCACACAGTTCGCCACGTACTCGGGCTCCAGGAGGTGCTCGGCGGCCAGGTCCAGCATCTTCCCCGCCTGCACGGCGGCCTGCTCGGCGGGCGTCACTTTCCGGCCCCGGCCGCCGTGGTGGTGGGGCGGGTGCGGTGGTTGCCGCCGCGGTGCCGGATCTCGGCGCCCGCCTCCTCCAGGAGCTGGTGGATGAACCCGTACGAGCGGCCGATCGAGGCCGCGAGCGCGCGGATGGACTCGCCCGCGCTGTAGCGGCCAGCGATGTGCTGGGCGAGCTGGTGGCGTTCGGCGCCGACGATGCGGACGCGGGGCCTGATCTGCACGAGGGCTCCTTCAAGAGGGCGGGGCTACGCCAGCCGCCAGTCGTCGGCGAGCAGGTCCGTCTGGGACGCGACCCACGGCACCAGGCCGCCGTCCACGGTGGACATGTAGATGTAGGGGCGGCTCATCTTCGAGTGCTGGTCGGGGACCTGGAGGGCGAGCCACATGCCGCGACCGTTCCAGCCGTCGCGGGTGACCTTGTGGCCGTCGCGGAGGTGCGCCAGGGCATGGCCGAAGTTCATACAGGTTCCTTTCGTGCTGCATCAGGCTGCTCGCCGGCGGGCGGCGCGCAGCTCGTCCCGCTCCTCAGGGGTGAGCGGTACGACGTGGCCGGCCCAGATGCACCACTCGATCGTGGCCAGGTCGTCGTAGTCGTAGACGACCTGCCGCCCGTCCCGGCCGAGCGTGCGAGCGGCATACCGGTGGGCCCACAGGCGGATGGTGGTCGGGGATCGGCCGAGGCGCTGTGCGGCCATCGCGGCGGTGACCGGGGCCATGTTCACCCCCGCTTCCCGTGAAGAATCGGCGCGCTGAGATGGCCGGAGACGCGCGAACACGCCACGGCCGATAGGAAAGGGTGGGGGCGGCACACGCACCGTCACAGACGCGTCCAGTCCCGCAATCCGTATCGGCCCAGGTCACAAGGGGGGTGATGGGCATAGGGGTGCCGCCCGCACGAAGTGTTTCACACATGATCGCGGGCACGCAACCGCTGGCGGAACCGCCAACGCACCAATACGCAGGGAACGCATGCGGAACCGCCAACGGACCCGCCATGCTGGCGGGGACAGAACAACTCCTCGCGAAGGGACATCACCATGGACAGCCACCACAGCCCCGGCAGCACGCACTTCACCCCGATCACGACGGACGAGCAGGAGAAGACCACGGCGGAGGTGCGCGAAATGGCCCGCGCCTGCCCCGGCTGGACCCACGAGCAGATCGCGGAGGACGTCAGCCGGAGCCGGGGCCAGGGCCGGACCGTCACCGCGGAGGAGGTCGAGGCCATTCTTTCCGCCGGTTCGTAGGCGGAACCGCCAACGACACGTCATGATGGGAGAGACACGTTCTTCCTCGCGAAAGGAAATGACACCATGAGCGCCCGCTTCAACGACCAGGTGGACGAGACCGCCGACACCACCGACACCGTCGAGCCCGAGGAGACCGCCGAGGTCGAGGTCGAGGACGACGAGGAGGCCGCCGAGGTCGAGTAGACCCGAACCCTCTGGAGAGGCCCGTCGCGCGAGGAGCGCGGCGGGCCTTCTTCATGCTCGGGGTCAGGCGTGGATGTGCTCGGCGACCTTCGCCTGGAACGCCTCGACGGCTTCCTCGTCGCGGGCGAGCGGCCATCCGCCGGACAGCGTGTACTCCCAGCCGCCTTCCCGGTCGGTGATGTGGAGCAGGTGGTACATCTGCGTCCCGGCTCGGTAGATCAGCCCCATGTACTCGACGTCGCCGCCGCGGGCGCCGCGCACGAAGGTGAAGGCGTCCACGGTGCAGTCGAACCGCTGCTGAACGAGGTCGATCAGCTCGTACATGTCGTGGGAGAACGAACGGGGCAGCTCGACCACGTCCTCGTCGGGGTCCAGCCGGAGGGTGAACTCGGCGAGGATGTCGGTGCCGGATTCGAGCCCGTCAAACCGGAAACGTCCGGTGAGGCCGTCGAGCTCGACCCAGAAGTCGATCCAGCCGCGCCGCATCGCCAGCATGCCGAGCTGTTCCTTCAGGTCGGCGGCGCTGGCCGCGTCGAGGTGGAGGGGCTCGACCTCGTCGCCGCCGATGCCGTGCTCACTGAATTCGACCAGCCAGCGGCCCGCTCCGGCGTGCGTCCATTGAGCGGGGTCGGCCGTCCAGCCGTCGCCGGCGGGGGCGGAGGTTCCGGCCTGGGTGAGCGCTTCGTGGGCCTGCTGGTAGCTGAGGCCGTGCGCGGCGGCGTACTCGCGGACGCGCTTCTTCCAGCGGGGGTTGCTGGTCATGGGAGTGTCCTTCCAGATGGCGGCCCTACGCACCCCACCTCGAAGACGCAGGAGACCGACGCCACCTTCGGGCGCACGGAGGCGAGAGGGATACGCGATCCACGGGCGGACCTTCACCTCGTCGGTGCGCGGTCCCTGGCGTAGGCAGGTGATGCGCTCGGAGGCAGGCTTGCGAGAGCCGTACCGTTCACGATAGCCGACACGCCGTGATCGCGGCTCCACCTGCGAATCTCAGCAATCTCAGGCCGTTCTCAACATTCTCAGCACGCGAATAAACAAAGTTACGCAGAGTACCGGCCATCCGGGCGCCGCTCAGCGCGCCGACGTCTTTTCCCAGGTCAGAGCCGGTTTCCGCGCCTCCCAGCAGGCCCGGCACGTGACGGGTGGCGGTGCGCCACCCGTGCGCAACATGCGCCAGAAAGCGTGTTTCCGCAGGTCAGGGGCGAGTTTTTCAAGCTCGTCCGAGGACCAGTGGCTCATTTCGCATCGAGCGGCGAGTCCATTACCGTAGTCACACACGACGAAAGCCCCAGCCGTACCAGGGCCGGGGCCTAGTCGCGCATGAAGTCGAACCCCAGGAGATGCAGGTCCGTCGTCGCTTAGCGAGTGTTAAATGACTGCACTTACATTAAGCGGTCGATTGCGTGCGGCGCAACATGAAGCGCGGCACTGTGACCTGCGCCTCCTGGGGTCAGAGCTGACCCCAGGAACGGAGGCACATGTCCAGTCCCGCGCTCCCCGGCCAACCGCCGGACGAACCCGGCAGCAACAGCCGCGGCGGTAACCCTCCGCCGCAGCCCGGCGTGATGATGTCCACGAAGGTCGCCGTCGCCCTCATCGTCATGGGCGGCTGCATCGCGCTCGTCGCCCTCGGCTACGACCCGGTCGCGCTGGTCGAGGTCATCGCGCGGCCCCTGCTGAAGTAGTACGCCGGCTGACGTGCTGAAGTAGTTCGTCGGCGTGAGCTGGCGGGCCGTCCATCCAGGGCGGACCGCCAGCGTCACGCGCTCGCTTCCTCGGTGACCAGCTCCAGCGCCTCGGCCTCGCTGACGTGCCGCCCGCAGCCGCCGCACACGTAGTAGCCGGCCCGCGGCGCCCATTCCAGGTGCCGCTCCCCGCACCCCGGACAGCGGGCGAGCGTGTGGCCGGGCGCGTCATCCACCAGGCGCCGCAGCTTGTTCTCCCAGGCGAGCGCCCATTCGACCGGGCCGAGCTCCACGGTCCGCTCGTCGTCCTCGACGCTCGACACGACGGTCAGCCCGTCGAGGGCGAGCGCCGCATCGAGCTTGTCCACCAGCCACGACACCGACCGGGACCGCGCCATCCCGGAGCGGCCCGCCGGCGGCTGGTCCGCGAGCTCCAACCTCCGGGCCACCTCCCGGCGTAGCCGCAGCACCTCCCCCGTCACCGTGTGCACGAGGTCGGCCTCCCCCGACAGCGAACCGTGCGGACGGGTGCCCTTCACTCGCGACCACCTGGACTGCGCCTTCACCTCGCCCGGCCGCGCCGCCAGACTCGCGGCCAGCTCGTCCACCACCAGCAGCGCCCGCCGCCCCGTCGCACGGCACCGGCCGCAGTGCAGCGGCTCCCCCGCCCGCCACTCCACCACCGGCACCGCAGGCTCCGGCGGCGGCTCCCCCTCCCCGCCCGACGCGAGCCACCGGTCCACCGCATCCGCATGCGCCTCCCGCTCCCCGAGGAACACCTGCCACACCGCGCGAGCCTGCCTGTTGCACGGCCCCACGCACACCCGATCCGACACCACGACCTCCCCGGCCATCCGCCCGCCGCGCCCAGCAGGACTCCGACACCATACAAACCCTGGGCAAGATCAAAACCATTCGGCATGAACGGAACCGAGGTACCTCCGGCCGGCGGCCGGGGAGGGGGTACGGGGGGTGATCTTGGGCGTGCGGAAGCCCCCGCGCGGTGGTCCGCGCGGGGGCTTCGGCGGTGCGGCTACTCGCTGGCGCGGTGCACGCGCGCCGCTGTCTCACGCAGCTTCAGCAGGCGTTGCGTGACTCCGGCGGCTCCGGCGGCGTTGCCGTTGTCGGCGGCGCTGGCCAGTAGGGGCAACGCGCGTAGCGCTGCCAGCACGTAGGCAGCTTCGGGGGTCTGCGGCTGGACCGCCTCCGCTACGGCTATCTCGTGGTCGTAGGCGGCGCGGGGGTAGGCGAGCGTGCACGCCCCCAAGCCGTTGATGTCCACGAGCATCGGAAGCCGGACCTCGTTCATGGCGAGGATGGCGGTTACCTCCCGGACGGCGTCGCGGACGGCGTCCACCGTCTGAGCCGCGCGGGGTTGCAGGATGGGCGCGCTGGTGATCTCGGACAGATGCACGTGGGGCAAGGTCATGCCGCGCCCCCTGATCAGCCGGTACGCGGTGTGATCACAGTCCGTGCACGTGGCGTGAATCCACCAATCGCCGTGCATCCTGCGGAGCGCGCCCCCGTAGGTGACCAGAGAGCCCCTGGGGAGGTAGGTGGTCAGGTTGGCGCGGGCGCGCTGCACGCGGGCCTGTAGGTCGGCGAACTGCTCGGCGGCGCGCGGGCATTCCTGGTCGGGGCCGCACATGCCGCACTCTTCGCGGTGGCGTAGGCGGTCGGCGTGGGCGAGCCGGACGGCGGCGATAGAACGGGCCGCGAGGTTCTGTAGGACGTTCACTGGTTGTCCCTTCCGGGGTGGTGGGGGTGGTGGGGCCGCGCGCCCCGGTGGCGTCGGGGCGCGCGGCGGGTGGGGCTACTTCTTCGGCGCGGGCTTCGCCTTGGCGGGCTCCTCCGGCGGAACCGGAAGCCCGGCGTTGGTGAACGCCTGCGCCAACTCGGCGCGGTCCGCGCCGCTCTCGATCGCCTTGGCGAACGGCAAGGCGGGGTCTCCGCCGTACTCCGTGAGGTTGCGCGCGGCGGCAACCGCCTTCTTGATCCGCTTCTCACGCTCCGCCTTGATGCGCTCCTGCTCGCGCTTGGCCGCTTCGGCGTGGATCTCGGTCATTTTGGCCAGCGGGTCGGCGCTGCCGACCATGGCCTTGATCTCCGCGTGGGACGGGGCGTGCGTCGCGATCAGGTGATCGGCGGGGATGCCGTACGCCTCGCAGGTGGCCGCGATGCGGGCGGCGGCTCCGGCGCGGTCCGGCATCACGTACCACGAAGCGCGGTCCGCCTCGCTGACCTTGTCCATGGCCGCGAACGCGGTCGGCGTCGGGCCGGTGTAGAGGGTGCCGTCGTTGTCCACAATGGCGATGACCTCCGCGAGCGTCGCGCGGGCGGCGGGCAGGCGGTAGGCGTTGAGCATCGGGTTGTTGCCGGTGTGCCCCTCAAGGGCGCGGTTGAGATCGGCCAGAGCGGCGCGGACGGCCGCGCGAAGGTCCTCGCTGATCTCGAACGCGGTGGGGTTGGTGCTGGTCATTGCTGTTTTCCCTTCGGTGGGTGCCCCCGCCCCGGTTGGGCGGGGGCGGGATTGATCAGTGGTCGGTGTGGTCCTCGTTGACGGAACCGCCAACGAAGTCGTAATCGTCGTCCGCGCGTCGCTGGCGTCGGTAGATCAGCCAGCACGTCACCGTAACTCCGATGATCAGGGCGGCAAGGGTGCCCCCTCCGACCCATGCGGCGGTCGTGTCGTCGCTCGCTGGTGCCGTAGCGATCGGCGTGGCCGTGGTGCCGCTGGTGGTGCTCATGGCGGACGGGGCCGGGGAAGCCTTGGGGGTGCGCAGCTTCGGCATGATCAGGCCGTCGTCACTGGGGATCGGCTCCACGGTCGGGACGCTCCCCTGCGGCACGGAAGGCCACGCGGGCAGCGTGGCGTCCGGCGTGGCCGTGACGGTGGCCGTGCGCGTGGCTGTGGCGGTCGCTGTGGCCGTACGTGTCGCGGTCGCGGTGACGGTGCTCCGCGCGGTGGCGGTCTCCGTCTCCGTGGCCGTGACGGTGCTCCGCGCGGTGGCCGTGGCGGTCTCCGTCGTCGTGGCCGTGGCGGTCACGGTGGGCGGAGTCGTGGTGACCGTGGCCGTGGTGGTGGCCGTGGCCGTGGTGGTCACGGGGACCGTGACCGGAATGCAGATCACCGGGGGGTCCTGGATCGGACAGCCGGTGATCGTCGGGTCTGCCACGGTCGCGCGGGGCGCGGCGTGGCCTGGCGTGGTGATCAGGGCAGCGAAGAGGGCGGCGACTGCTGCCGCCGCTCCCGCTGCCGTGATCGCTCGTGTGATCTGCATGCCGACGACACTGTTACGCGCGGAACATGACGTCCAGGTTTCGGACGAAAACGAGACCGAACCGTTACGGAGTTGGGGCTCCAGGTCGTCAACCTGCACTGACGCACAACGCGCCTACCAGCAGAGACATCAAAACCGCCCCCGGAATACGGACACGACAAAACCTCTAGACGTCAACCAAAGCTGACCGGCCGGAATCCGCCGCCACCGACACCAACCGCATGTCGTGGGGCGGTGTTCTCCTCCTCTCTTAAGGATCTTGTCTGAGTGCGTCTGTGAGCGTCTGTGATCGCCGCCTGGCCTCTCACTGCCAGGCCGCACCTGATCGCCGCTCAGCCGCGACCATGAAGGCCATTCCGGAGGTGTTGCGGCGCGACCGCCGCGCGTCTCTCGCGTCGCCTGTACTCACCACGACGGACAAGCAGCCAGCGACGAGGATGAGAGTGCCCGGCCGAGCTGGTCGGCTGTGTGCGGCTCGGTGCATGGCTGGTCATGGCGGGAGGGGGTCTTGCAGCGTCGGCGTGGCGCGAACGGTGTGGTGTGGTGCGCGTTGCGCGTCTTCGGCGGCTACCTGGGCCCGCCGTTGCCGGTAGGCGTCCATCTGGTCCCAGATCGCTCGGGCGTCGGGCCGGCCGCTGATGGCGGCGGCGAGGTCGAGGAAGTCGCGGTCTCGCTGGTCGAGTCGGGCGCGCAGCTCTCGGTTCTCGGCGCGGAGGCGGCGGAGTTCTTCGATGGGGAGTTCGCAGGTGCAGGTGTCGGGGTCTTCGAGGCGTTCGTAGCAGCAGGGGATGAGGAAGCGTTCGCCTGGCCGGTCGGGGTTTTCGTACCAGTGGCATGGGTCGTGCTGCACTGGGTCTCCTTGGGGCGGCAAATGGTGATCTTCGTGTTTCCACAGGCTTCCGAGCGTGATCGTTCGGACTTCCACCTGTAGGTGTACGGAGGGATGTTGATCAGTAGGGATAAAGGTTTTGTAGGTACATAGGTAGGGACATGGGCCACGCTGTGACGTGACCTGCGGGCCACGTCTGGACGTGACCCGTGCGGCCCACGTCTGGACGTGACCTAACTCGGCTACGGTGATCGTTCGGAAGCTGGTTATCCACAGGTCAGGAGCGGTGCGAGCCGCGCCGTGGCGGCGGTTCCGGCAGGCTCACGGAGGCTGGCAGTTCCGGCAGGATGTAGTCCGTCGCGTGGCCACGCCGAGCGAACATGATCACCCCGTTCTTGTCCTTGCCGACCGGCACCCGCACCTCCAGGCCCCGCTTGGACAGGCGTTGCACGGTGTCGCTCAGCCCTCGCTCGGTCAGGCCCGTCCGAGCCTGCAACAGCTCCGTCAGCGTGATCTTCGTACCGTCGTCCCGGCGGTCGCCCCGGAACGACAGCATCCGCCGCGTCGTGTCCTTCGCCCGCTCAGCGATGAGCAGCAGCACCAGCCGTTCCGACTGGGTCAGCTCGGCCGCGGCCGGGCTTTCGAGCCAAGCGGCGACCTCGCCGACCAGGCGTACGCCCACTCGAACCCCTTCCCCTGGACACGGCGATGGGAGCCCGTCCACTGAGGGAAGTGGTCGAGCCCCCACCGTATGTGCGGTGTTGGTGATGTGGCGAGGTCCTGGCCAGGTGATCGCGCATCAACGATCGTGCCCGATCACCTGGCGCTGCGGGAGTGTCCAAAAGGGGTTCACTCGCCGGACGGCGGAACCGCCAACGAACGTCACAAGCCCCCGAGCACCGCCATCGCGAGGCGGCGGACCGCGGCCGGGGTGGTGTCGTGCGGGTGGTCCGGCGCGTACGTCTTCACGTTCGCCTCGTCGCCGCGCACCCGGCCGGCGCCGACGAGGGTCCCGTCCGCGAGGCCGCAGTACAGCAGCCGTGCGTCCTTGCCGAAGTTCGGGTCTTCCAGAACCTTTGCCTCGTAGGCGACCGCGACCGCCACGACCTGGAGCTCCTCGGGGACGAGCGGGCACAGCATGGGCGGGCCGGCGGCGGCGAGCGCGTCGGCGACGAGCTGCCCGTCGCTGATCCAGTCGGACGGGAACACCGGCGTGACGCCGAGCGTCCCCGGCGTGTTCGGGTCCTGGCCGGCGAACACGGTGATCAGCATGAGGGTGGGCTGGACGTTCCAGTCTCCGGCGTCCTCGAAGTTCTGCTCCAGGCGGGTGATGAACGTCTTGGCGGCGTCGGCGGTGAGTTCAGGCATGGCGGTTCTGGTCCTCTTCGTTGTGGTGGTTGGTCGCCGCGGCGAGCAGTTCTCGGGCCTCGGCCTGGGGGCAGCGCTCGTCAGGCTCCAGCGACAGGTAGCCGTGGGTCTGGCAGCCGCCGTGGTGGTCGAAGTCGCACTCTTCGTCGTCGGTGAGGGCTTGGAGGAGTTCGACCGGGACGACCATCAGGCCCCCGGCGGCGAGCGCTCGTTCATCGAGTGTCCCGCCCTCCACGACGCGCCGGTGCACCTCGGCAATGACCGCGAGGACGACCGGGGCGACGAGGTCGTCGGCTTCCATGCCGACCCGCCAGTTCGCGGCGGCGAGCCCGCGGCGGCCGGCCTCCATGAAGGGCACGAGCTCGCGCGCCACCTCGGGGATGTTCTCTCTCCTGGGATCAGCCACGGCGCACCGCCCTGGGCTTGCGCTTGCCGAACGGGACGGTGTTCTTCAGTGCCGCGAGGGTCTGCGCGAACTCCTCCTGGTGGGCCTCGATGAGGAGCGCAATCGCCCGCAGCTCGTCCCGCAGTGGCGCCTCGTGATCCACTCCGCCCCAGTAGGTGACGCCACGCACATCGCGTGCCAGCACGGCGACGGGGTTGGTGTTCCAGTCCGGCCAGCGTTCAGCCGTGTCGAAGCACGTCATGCACGTCGTCATCGCGGCTCGCTTCTTGCCCAGCTTGCGGACCTTCGCGATGAACTGGTCGCGGGTGATGGCGTGCTCGTTCGGCGGCTTGCGGCACTCGGTGAGCTGTTCGTCCCGCCACGGCAGCTTGGGCCGGATGACGTGTTGCAGGGGCATGTCATCGGTCATGGCTGTTGCCCACCTTCCGCATCTCGGTCAGGACGCTCTGCGCCGCGTACGACAGCCGCCCCATCAGCTCCTCCACGCGGGCCTGCCGCTGCTGGAGCCGGATGTGGTCACCGCAGTCGGCCAGAGCTGCCGCCAGTTCGTGCGGGGTCATCTGGTCCAGCGTGGTGCCGTCGCCCCAGGTGAAGCCGTCGAGCTTCGCGCCGAGCAGCTTCTCCAGTTCGTCCAGGAGGTTGAGACGGCGGCGCATCCGCTCGCTCAAGCCCGTCTGAGTCGCGTTCTGCTGAGCCTCGGTGCGCGCCTTGTAGAGTGCGGCGCGGTGCTCCTCACGCATCTTGTCCATCTCGGCCAGGCGGGTGTTGTCTGTCCGCCTGACCAGGGTGGCGAGCAGGTCCATCGTGAGCTGGGCCGTCTTCACCTCCGCGTCCACGATGGTCCGGAACCGCCGCCGGTTCGCAGAGGCGGGCGGCTCCATGAGCCCCCAGCCGGTGGGCAGCTCGTTCTTGTGGACGATGCCCGCGGGGGCGACGATCCAGAAGCCTGTGCAGTACGGCCACCAGGCGTCGGCCTTGCCGGGGTTGTCGAGCTCGCGCAGCCAGTCGGATCGCTGTGTCTTGAGCTCGTGGACGTCGAGGGAGTAGCCGCGCGACGGCCACAGCCCGATCCGGACGAGGTCGGCTCGGCCGCCGGTGCCGGGCGCTTCGACTTCGCGGAGCAGGATCTCGCCGTCGCGGGCGGCGCCGGGCTTGCGGTAGTGGCGTTCGAGCGCGTCATACAGGGTGGTGGTGTTCACCTGGTCCTCCTGGTCCAGCGGAAGACGAGCATCGGGAAGGGCAGGACGTAGACCGCGGCCGGGGCGATGTAGATGCCGACCCACAGGTCTCGCGGCTCGATGTAGATGGCCAGGCGGCCGAGGGTGCAGCGGCGCATCTTCACGCTCTCTCCCTGAGATGAGCGCGGACGGACGCGAGCGCGGCCATCTCCCGTTCGGGCGGCGGCTCGCACATGTCGAGGTAGTTCGCGGCCACCTCTACGACGACGCGCAGGTCCTCCTCGGGCACGGTGGCCTGGCCGATGTTGTGGTCGATGAGGGCGCGGAACACCTTGGCGGTGACCTCGGCGGGCGTCATGCCCGCGTTCATCGCCCGGCCGATCACCTCGGACAGCGTCAGAGAGCTGATCATGCCGTCACCTCGCGGTTCCAGATGGCCTGAGCCGCCGTGAAGAGGGGCTGCTGAACCGTTTCGGCTTCGGCGCGGCGGCGCAGCTCGGCGAGCGTGAGCGGACGCTTCACGCCGTTGCGGGTCTCGGTGAGGATCGCGACGTCCTTCCCGAACATCTCCCGGAACTCCTGCTCCTGCCGCTCCGCCTGGGCGTACCGATCCGGGTGCAGTCGGAGCGTGAGCTTCCACTGCGCCTGCCCAGCGCGCACGCACACGCCGCCGCAGTTGCAGTGCTCGTAGCCATCGGCGTACGGGCGGGGCGGCTCCAGCTTGAGCTTCGCGCACTCGGCGATCATCCGCTTCTTGTCCCAGTGCGGCTTGTCGCACAGGGGGAACTCGACCCGCCATGGCGCCCAGCCCTTCACGACGCCGGGGCAGCGGCGCCGCTCGAAGTAGTCGATGCCGACGTACAGCACCGTGTCGGCCGGGCCGCAGTGCTCCTCCAGCCACGCGCGGCAGGGCTTCTGCTTGAGCCGCTTCGTGCACGGCGCGAGCCGGGAATTGCCCAGGAAGTGCTCATCGTGGAACACCTCGAACGGCGTCCGGCCATCCTTGACGGTGACGAGTGGCACGTCCAGGTGGGCGACGGCGTCGGCGAGGAACCGGTAGAGGTCCGGGTCCTCCACGGTGGTGTCGGCGAACAGGAGGGTCATGTCGGCGGTGCCGTGGCGTTCGGCGACGCGCTTGGCGGCCCAGAACGAGCCGAGGCCGCCGCTCATCTGGATCACGTGCCGGGTCATGACAGCTCCGCCCGTCTGGCCGCGGCCCAGGCCACTTCGGCGGCGTGCGCGACCAGTTGGCCCAGGTGAGCCTTCACCTGTTTCGGGTCGTCGCCCATCTCCGCGACCACGGCGTTCAGGCTGGGCTTGTCGTGGGCGATGTACGCCTGCATGACGCGGTTGGCCCACACGTAGGCGGGACGCGCCTCCGGCGGCTGGACGGTCTCGCCGTCGTCGTTCACGTAGACGACGGCCACGTTGGTGCCGAGAGGCACCCGGAGGTGAGCGCGGATCGCGGCGCACCACGTGAAGATCGCGTCGTAGGCGCCGGGCATGCCGTGCTCGGCCAGCAGGAGGCGGATGGTGTCGGCGACGGTGGCGGCGTCGTTGTTGACGGCGGCGTCGAGCGCGGTCCTGGCGTACGCGACCGCGTAGGGGTTGAACGGGCTGGGGGTGTTCTCGGTCATCGGCCGTCCGCCTTCCGGGCCTGGCGGGCGCGGACGACCCGGAGGCCGTCCTCGGTCAGGGAGAGGCCCTTGCTGCTGCGGCCGGTCACCTGGATGGTGATGAGCCCCGCGCTCCGCGCGGTGTTGATGGTGCCGGTGCCGCAGGTGTGCGCCCCGGACTGCCACCTGCCGTTGGGGGCGGACTGGTAGGTGACGAGTCCGTCGCGCTGGTGGTCGGGGCTGTCGGCGAGCGCGTCGAGCAGGCGCCCGACCGCTTGCCCGACCTGGCGGACGCTGGTGTAGGTGTGGCGGTGGTGGGTCACTGGTGTCCTTCCTGGTTACGGCTGGTCTTCTCGGATGTGGTGGATCAGGTCGGCCAGGCCCGGCGGGACGTCGTCCTCGCCGTCGTGGCCGAGGGTCGCGAGGATGAGCCGGACGGCGTGCTCGCGGTCGATGTAGCGGGCCGCGGCCTCGTCCGCCGGGCTGGCCGGCGGCGTCTCGGGCGCGGCGGGTTCCTGCTCGTGGAAGCCCTTGAGGGCGATGCCGTACTGGCCGCGCCGGGTGATGGGCACCCACGTGGCGGCGACGAGCGCGCCGTGTTCGAGCGCGGCGGCCACGCCGTGGTCGATGACCGTGCCCCGGATGGTGCGTGGGAGATCATCGGCGAACATCGGGTACGTGGCCGGCCCGTGGACGTCCTTCCACAGCACGTAGCGCGCGGTGCCGCGCAGCCCGTGGGTGTGGTGCAGCCGCAGCAGCGCGGGGAACGGTTTCGGCTTCTCCCAGGTGATGGTGTCGGGGTCGAGGCCGGTGGTGTCGAGGATGATGCCGCCGAACGCGTCGTGCGGGACGGAGGAGGGGACCGCGCCGGGCTGCTCGTGCGCAGGCCGGGCCGGGCTCACGCTTCGTCTCCCTCGTCCTGGTTGATACCAGCTCGCTTCTCGATCACCTTCGCGAGCTCAGCGAAGGCGAGCGCGGCACCCCGCTGGGTCACCGCAGTGGGGTCGTCGGGCGGCCTGCGTGCGAGCGGGTTGACGCGGCCGGCGGGGGTGAGCCGCCAGCCGTGCCCGTTCATGTCGGTGATGAAGCGGCGCGCGAACACGTCGGCGGGCTCGCGCTGGCCGGGTTCGGTGGCGTCGCGTTCGCGCAGCCGCTTGGCCAGCGCCTGCACGGCCTCGTCCATGGCCCGTTTCTGGAAGTCGGCTGCGGTGCTCACACCTGCCCCTTCTCCTTGTTCCTGCGCCGCCGGTCGGCGGCGCGGCGCTGCTCCTTGCGGTGGTCGAGCTGGCGTTCGTGGTAGTTGTCGCCGTGCCAGACGCCGCCCCGCTGGATCGGTTCGGCGAAGCCGCGCTCGTACTGGGCGCACTTCACCCGGACCTCGCAGCCGGCGCACAGGGCCTTCGCTCGCGCTTCGCGGTCCTCCTTCTCCTGCGTCGTCTCCGTCTTGTCCTCGTCGGCGGCCGGGCCGAAGAACAGCTCGTGCCCGATGCGGTGGCATGCCGCGTCGGCGAACCACTCCGGTTCCTGCGGGATGTCGATCGGGCCGGACCGGTACGGGTCAGGGGCGGAGCGGTAGCCGCGGCTCACCGCTGCTCCTCGAACGGGTCGAGCAGGCCGGGGATCGCCGCGGCGGCGGCCAGATACCGGTTGATCATCCGCGTGGATCGCCGCATCCTGCCCGCGATCTCCTGCGGAGTCAGGCCCGCGATGTGCCAGTCTGCGGCCTGCTTGACGAGCGCGTACGCGTCCGGCGTCGTCGGCATCCACGCCGGGCGGTCGGCGGTGCGTGTGACTTCGAGTCCGGCCGCGCGCAGCGCACGCAGCAGCAGGTGCGGGGTCGGGTTGGGGCGGGCCAGAGCCTTCGTCAGGACGGCTACGGCCGATGTCGTGGTGGCCACGATCTACTCCTGGAACGTGTGGTGGTGGTGGATGTTCGGGTGGTCAGCCAGCCGCCGTGCGGCTTCGAGGTCGGCGTCGGTCAGGTCGCGGCCCTCGATGACGGCCACGGCGCGGGTGCGGTCGTCGTTCCAGACGGCGGCGCGCGGCTGGTCCGGCATGGCCGGCCGTTGGCGGTTCTGCCAACGTCGCTCGTCGGCGACGTCGGATGGGGTTTTCACGGTCCCTCCTTGCGGTGCAGGGTGACGTGGTCGAGCACGTGGCGATGCTCGTCCGGTACGTGAACCTCGGGGTGGCCGAGGCGGTCGAGGATGAGCCAGCGCGCCCAGGCGGCGTCGCACTCGTCCTCGCTGGGGAACCGGGCGCCCGCGAACCGTAAGGCGGCGTCGCCCATCTGCTTCTTGGAGGCGTCGGCGTCCCCGGTGGCGTACTGCTTGAGGTGCTTGATGTTGATGACGGCGATGGCGATCCCGGCCCGCCAGCAGGCGAGCCGCACCGACCCGCCGATCTCGGCGAGCCGGTGCGTGGCCGACGACTGCTTGGTGAAGGCGTAGTCCTCGATGCCGATCGCCTCGGTGCCCGCCCCGATGATGAGGCGGGCGCACTCGGCATCGACGTGGTCCATCCGCCGCATGTTGTCGGCCAGCGTCCGCTTCTCCCCCCGCCTCACCCTCACCCTGGGGGCGGTGATGAGGCGGGTGCTGCCGTCCGGCAGGGCCAGGCCGGTCTTCTCGGCGGCCTGGTCGAGCCCGGCCACACACGGCGGGGTGGTCATCGCGGTTCGTCTCCCTCGGCCTGGGTGCCGTCCGGGCCGGCGGCCTGGGCGCGCAGCATGGCCAGCTCGCTTTCGGCCTCGCGGAGGTCCGCTCTCGCCTGGTACAGCTCGCGCTCCTTGCCTGCGGCGGCTTTCTGCCACTGCTGGGCCTGGTCGTGCGCGGTCACGCTGTAGGCGTGCATGGCGGCGATCTGCCGTTCGGAGCGGTTCTCCGCGACCACGTCCGCGACGCCGTACCCGCAGGCGAGACCGGCGCCGAGGCAGATGACGGCGACCAGGAACGTCGCGACCCCGGCGGAGATGAACGCCGCCAGCCACACCGCGCCGCCGACCACGGTCATGGCGGCGAGGAACGCGGCGCTCGGCACCGGAGAGGGTCGGGTCATGAGGTTTCGACCGCCGTTTCGACCGGCGCGGGCCGCAGGGCGGCCTCCACCTCGGCCCAGGTGCGGTCCGTCCGGTCGTTCCAGTTCGTCAGCCACTCCCTGGTGGACAGCTCGTCGTGCTCGGGGTCGCGGCCAAGGGCGGCGGCGAGCTCGTCCATCAGGTTGTGCGCGACCTCCCACCGGGCGAGGAACGCGGCGTCCGTGTGGCGAGGCTTACGGCGGGCCAGCGCGAACGGCGGCAGCCCGGCAGCGCGGCCCAGCGCCTCGACCAGGCAGCAGCCGACCTTTCCGCCTCCCTTGCGGGTGCGGGTGCGGGCGTAGTCGCCCTGAATCCAGCCGCCGCGGCGGAGCACGACGAGGGCGCCCGACCGGATCGAGTCGGGGGCGGGCACGGAATCGGTGGCGGTCATCCTTGTTCCTTCCGAGGAGTGATTCCTGCGAGGGCCAGGTCCTCCGGCGTGCACGGGGCGACGCCGATCTCCTGGCCGGGGTAATCGAGTCCGGCCTGCACGAACGCCGCCGCCGCGCCGAGGAGCGGCAGCGGGTGCTCCGGGTCGAGCGCGACGCCGTTGACGAACACGAGCCAGAACAGGCCGGACTTCCAACTGGAGTCGATCGCCGCCGCGGCGGGGGCAGTCAGCGTGTTCACGCGACCGGGCCCTCCCCGCCGGCGCGGCCCGGCGTGAAGAGGCTGCCGAGCGGCGGCATCGTGCACTTCTCCATGGCGGGCAGGTGCGTGGTGTCGCCGACGTGCACCGGGCCGCGCACCGGGTCCAGGACAGCGATCCGGCCGCAGAAGCACACCTGCGTCGGCAGCTCGTTCTCGCTGCCCTCCGCGTTGCCGAGGAGGGCGAGGAGCTGGGCGCGGCTGGCCTCCAGCGCGGCCAGGTGCTCGCGGGCGGCGTCCGTCTCCTGGTCGAGCTCCAGTTCGGCGGCGGCCTTCTGCGCGTCGAGCTGGACGCGGCGGGTGCCCAGCTCGTCCAGGTGCCGCTTCGCCCCGGCGATGGTGTCGTTGACCTGCTGGACGCCGTTGGCCAGGTAGGTGCGAACGGCGGGCGTCATCGCCGAGACGCTGGCCTGGCCGGTCTGGTCGGCCTCGGGGAGAGAGTCGATCGACATGGTGGTCCTTTCTCGGGGGGGTGCGGGTAGGGCCGGCTGAGCGCGCCCGCCTCGTGCGTGCAGAAGCGCGCCCAGCCGGGGCTTCAGGGGGTGTCGGTCACGCTCCGGCGCGTGGTGACGACGTAGCCGCCCACGGAGTACCACGGCAGACGGCGGGCGATCCCGCAGCCGATGCACTTGCATTCGGCCTGCTCGTCCCGCGCGCCGTCACTGGTGTAGGCGCGCGTGGCGTGCCCGGCTAGCTCCTCGCGTAGCGTGCCGAGGAGCATGTCGCGTTCGGCCCGCAGCTCGGCGAGGTCTTCGGCGAAGATGGCTTCCCGGCAGTCGCACGCGGTGCGGTGGTCCGTGCACGTCTCCCAGCGGGGGTCGAGCGTGTTCTTCGGAGGCGGCTGGCTGACGTACAGGTGGAACGTGGGCCGGGTCGAGCCGTTGGAGAACGTGACGATGTGCGGGAGCGCGATCTCCTTGGAGGCCATCAGGACGCACCTCCCCGCCCGGCGATGGCCTGCCGGTACATGTCCGGCGTGACCTGGCCTTGGCCTGGGTCGGCGGCCAACGCCTTGAGGAACGCGTCCAGGTGCATGTTCGACACCTGGTTGAGCTGCGTCACGGGCGCCTTACTGCGTCGCCGGGTGTTGGCGTTGACCCACCAGCACACGGCCGGGGTCAGTTCCTCGCGGGTGCCTCCCATGTCGGTCCACACCGTGACGATCCGCAGCTTGAGGTCGTCACAGCGGGCCCGCGCCTCGACTTCGAGCTTGGCTATCGCTTCGTCCGCCTTCGCGGCGATGAGCTGAGCAGTGGAGGAGACCTCCACGGCGACATTCTGAGCGAGCCACGGGAAGCGGGCGTCTTCGCTGATGCCCGCCTCGCCGAACAGCGTGTTCAGCTTGGTCAGGGTGGCCCGGTTGGCGGCGCCGACCGGTCGCCGAGGCTGCTCCCGCTGAGGAGCCGGGGGCGCTTCGGGCGCGTCGGCCGGAGCCGCAGGTGCTTCCGGTGTGGGAGGCGCCTGGGGCGGCGGAGCTGTCTGCGGAGCTGGAGCGTCCGACGCCGGACCATTCAGGTAGAGACCCTGGGTGACGGCGTCCTGCACCTTCCGGATGTCGTCACTCTTCATTTCCCGAGGGTGGTTGAGCTGGCGGTTCAGGACCTTCGCCGCGTACGCGAGCATCGCCGGGCCGAGGACACCTTTGGCTTTGAGCGCCGCCCCGAGAGCGTCCAGCAGTTCATCCTTGGATAGCTCGTCGGGCTCCTGCTCGTCGGCTGGCCCGTCCACGCGTTCGGCGATGAGCCTGATGACGGAGCGGGGCCGCGGCGCCTGCTCCGGCCCGCTGCCGTTCTCCTCCCCATCGCCGCTGTCGCTGGTGTCGCCGCGGTTGGGGTGGACGGTCACCTGGAGGATGTCGCCGCGCGGATCATCGTCGGTGCGGGTCCCCTCGTCGGCGTACGCGGCGGTGACCAGTTCGATCGTCTGCGGTAGCAGCTTGACCAGCCGCGCTCGGATCATGGTCTTCTTGCCCTGCTCATCGAACTCGGGCGAGTGCTCGCCGTTCTCCCACCACGGGCCGCTGCTGCGGGCCATCGCGTACTTGTTGCGGTGGCGGACCATCTGCGTGTGCGTCATCGGCTCGGTGACGTGGACCTCGCCCCGGTACTTCGCCATCGCGAAGTAGTCGATGGTGGCTCGCTCGTCACGGCGCGGATCACGCCGGTTGGGCCTGTACCTGACGTTCCACACGCCGTTCTCAAACCACGTGTCGAAGTCGTCGCCCTCCTTCACGGCGTACGCGCCGAGGAGCGTGGTAGCGGGGTCGCGATAGCCGATGTCCGTCAGCCCCTTGTAGCCGACGATCAGCGTGGCATCCAGCCGTCCGCCCGCCTTCTTGTTCTTCATCGGGATCAGCCAGGCGTGGCCGAGCGCGGGGACGTGCGGGCGCAGGTTGAGCTGCGCGCACGTCACGAGCCCGCCGATCACGCTCGGGGCGTAGACGTTGGCCAGGTCGGGGTTGTTGGCGAGCGCGTTGCGGGCGTCCTGGAGGAAGCGTTCGACGCGGACGCCGGGCGGCAGCGCCTCCCGGAACACCAGCTCGTAGTCGGTGATGGTGTCGTCCAGCTTCGCGAGCCGGTCCTTCTGGTGCGGAGTGAGTTCAGCGCCCATCGGAGTCTCCTTCCAGGGCGGGAAGCTTGATCTTGTGGAGGTTCCGCACGGCCTGGATGTGCGGGTGCGGGCCGCGGTTGCGGCGGCGGGTCGCGATGAGCTGGCCATTGAGGTACAGCTTTTTCGCGTGCCCGGCCTCGGCCGCCATGTCGGCCTTGGCGCCGGTCAGCTCCTCCTCGGCCGCGTCGAACGCGAGCTGGGCCTTGACGTACCGGACGCCGACTTTGTCCGAGACGCTGATCGACAGGTCCTCATCGATCTCCGGGTGAGCCGCGCGGAGCGCCCGGTAGGTGTGCGGGTGGTGGTCGAGCGGCGGCATGACGCCCCACAGCAGGTTCCTGCGGAACTCGGCCACCTGGGCGACCAGCGCGCGGGCCGCCTCCGCGTCGTACTCGACCACGTACTCCGCGAACTCCAGGCCGGGCCCGATCATCGGCACGTACCAGCGGTCCACCTGGTGGAAGTGCGCGTACCACATGGACTGCACCCAGTACGGGAGCGGGATCTCGTCGGTGCCGGGCTCGCCCCACTCATCGCGGTAGCGCGCCGACTTGTACTCGCCGCCCGCCACCAGCCGGCCGCGGTAGTAGCAGAGCGCGTCGGGGTTGGTGAGCATCCAGCCGCTGGCGTACGTGCCAGGGTGGTCCACGATCTCCCACTCCGGGTGGCACTTGCGGAAGTAGGCGGCGAGCGAGGGTTCGAGGAGGTTGCCGCGTTCTGCGTCCTCGCCCGGCTCCTCGCGCTCCACGCGGCCGGTGAGGATCATCGCCAGGCCGTACGGGGAGATGAAGGTGCTGAACCCGAGGGCGGCGGCGGCGTCGGTGCCGCCGAAGCGCGGCCCGTCCTCGGCCATGCGGGTGGCGAGCCATTCGGGGCTGCCCGGCTCGAACCGGCCGAGCAGTTCGGGTGTTGCGGTGAGCGTGGCCATCAGAACGGCGGCTCGTCGCCCAGGTCGTGGTCTTCAGCCCGGTCGCGGTCTTCAGCTTCCCGGCGTTCCCGGCCCTTGTACGCGATCCTCCACGGGCCGTGCAGAGGCAGCAGCTCCTCGGGGTCGCTGAGACCGTGACGGCCGTGCTCGGTCACCAGCGTGACGGCGTCGGGCACGTCCTGGACGGCGAACCACTCGCGGCCCTCGCCGTCCCGCCACACGTCGCCGCGCATGGGCGGCCAGTAGCGGGGGGTGAGGACCTCGATGGTGATGGCTGCGCTGTCCAGCGGGACCTTGAAGGTGAGCCGGGGGGTGTGGGGCGCCGGGACGGCGACCCATATGTCCTTGTCGTCCAGGAGGTTGGCTTCGCCGATGATGGTGATCCGCAGGCGGTCGCCCGGCTTGATGTTGTGCTTCATCAGCGCTTGGCCCCCTGCTCGGTGAGGACGGCGCGGGCCTGGGTGATGGCGTGGTCGGCGGCGGTCACGTCGCCGCCGTAGTGGATGATGAGCAGGTCGCGGGCGTCGCTGCGGAGGGTGGCGTCGCTGGTCGCGATGAGCGCGAGGTCGGCGGCGCGGTTGGCGGCGTGCTGGGTGTGGGGGCTGGTCATGTGTCTCCCTGATCGTGGTTGGCGGTTCCGCCAACCTCGGGGCGGGTGCGGATGTGGCGTTTCCGCTGGTGGTGGTGGTCGCCGCAAGACTTGTTGATCTTGGTCTGGCGTGTCTCGCGACACCTCCAGCCTACGCCTTTGCGGCGCAGATGTCACGGCTCTGGCGCGTCGCTCGCGCCGCCGACTGAGCGGCGAATCAAGATCAGTAACCACTGTTAATGATCTTGACTGATGACATTGAGACGCGACCGACGCCAACACGGGTGATACGCTCGCGTCGATCCCAGCCCGCCACGGCACGCCACGAGGGGATACCACCAGATGACCGCCACCAGGACCACCCAGCTCAGCCCTGAAATGGCGCTCCTCGTCCGCTACCGCAAGCGCGAGGGCAGCCCCGAACCCGAACTCGGCGTCCGCCCCCTCGCACGAAAGATCAGCGAAGCGTCCGGGCACAAGTTCAACGAACAGTTCTGGCGACGACGAGAATCCGGCATGGTCACCGACATCTCAGACAAGGACCTCGCCTGGTGGGCCTGGGGCGTCGGCGCCCCCGCCGACGAGCTCGCCGCCACCGGCCGCACCGTCGCCGCCGACCTCCTGCGCCAGATCCTCACCGACCAGGAGGACAAAGCCGCCGCCGCCGAGCAAGCCGCCACCCGCGCGGCCGACGCCTTGGAAGGCTTTCTCCGGAAGGCGTACGCGGACATCGACGCGTTGAAAGCCTCCGACGCGGAGAAGGCTCGCATGAAGCGGTTCCTGCTGGAGAGGACCCGGCAGGTCCTCGACCGCGAGCAGGCCACCACCCGCTGAACGTCGCCGCTCCTCCGCCGGGGGCCGGCGTCTCCGCTGACCGTCCTCGTGGCACGAGGGGAGCAGCACGGCAACGTGGCCGTCTGGCCTGCCGCTCGACCCGCTCCGAGGTGTGTCACCGAGCCCCCGCTCCTGCCTCTTGCCTACCTGTTGTGGTGGATGCCGCCTTGTGTGACGCCAGTGAGAAGCGAACGGTTGTCACGTTCCTGAAGTTTTTTCTCACGAGCGGCGCGCGCAAGCTCACGAGCGTGACGAGCCCCCGCGCGTGAGGCCGACCACCACGCCAGCCCGTAGCGGACATCAGCGATCAGGCGGCCCCCGGCGTGCAGCGGCACGATCAGCCACGCCGCCAGCAGCAGCGCGGTGAACGGCACAACTTCGGCAGCGGCCAGCACCACCACGGGCGCCATCAAACCCGCCGTCAGCGAGGCGAGGTCGGCCGGCCACCGAGTTCCGTGCCGAGTCCGGCCCTGTGTTCGGCCTCGTCTCCCTCGCGGTGGCCGGGTCACCATCCCCCGTAGCCGTTCCGGGAACCAAGGCGAGTGGCGGCCGGGGTGGTTCCTGAGCGGGGATTGGTCACGAGGACTCCCAACGATAGCCATCACCATGCGGCGGCAGTTACATTTTCTCGGTCGCCACTTACATCGGCGTCCGATGTTCGCCCGTGGGGGCACACCGTGTCAACACGTCAAGGGAGACGATCCTGGTGGAAAAGTTCGCCGAACGGCTACGGGACGTCATGGCACGGCGGGGCCTCGTGGACCAGCAGGTCGCCGACATGGTCATGGAACAGACGGGCGTGCGCATGACGCGCGCCTACATCACGCAGCTCAGGACCGGCACGCAACGCAACCCCACGATCGGGCGGCTACGAGCGCTGGCCCAGGTCCTCCAGGTACGCGCCTCGTACCTGCTCGGCGAACCGGACCCGGCCGACGAGGCACCGTTCGCGGGCCTGTCGATCGAGTCGCGCGAGGCGATGCGGGTCGTGCTCGACCTGGCGCGGCGAGCTGACCGGATGCCCTCGGCCGGACGGAACACGGCACCGCGCCCTGCCGTGGCCGACGACACGACCCTGCACGTCTACCATCCGTTCACCGCCCAGGAGGTGGCGCAGGCGCTCGCTCCCGCTCATCCCCTGCCGAACCGCGTGGGCGGTCGGCTCCGGGAACTACGCAAAGCCGCGAGCCTGTCCACGGCGGAAGCCGACCTGGTGGTCGGCGGCGAACCGGGCCTGGTCGAAAGTATCGAGGCGGGCAGTACGCCGCCGTCGCCGGCGATGCTCAGCGCGCTCCTGACCCGGTACGGGGTGGTGGACGTCTACCAGCAGAAGCTGTTCACATCGGCTGCGGCGGGCCTGCTCGATGACCGGTGGTGGTACCGCTTCTTCGGGCGGCTGCCGGTGTGGCTGCTGGCCTATCTGGAGATGGAGGACAGCGCCGAGCTGATTCGTCTCTACGACAACGCTACCGTGCCCGCGCTGCTCCAGCACCCCGACTACGCGCTGGCGGTCCGGCAGGCCGCCCACTTCCCGCAGGTCGCGGCCGACCAGTTCGACCTGGCACTGGAAATCGTGGGTGAGCGGCAGCGGCGTTTCCTGGAGAACGATGCCGTGATCTGGGCGGTCCTTCAGGAGAGCGTCCTGCTGGACAATCTGGGCGGCATCGATGTGCAGCTCCGCCAAATCGATCACCTGATGGAGCTGGCCGCCCGGCCGGACAGCAGAGTCCGCATCCAGATCAACCGCAGCGGCCCGGACAGGTACCGGCCGCGCGGCGGCACGTTCTCGCTGATGCGGCTGCCAGGCAAGGGAAACCCGGACGTGGTGTGGCTGCCGTCGCTTCGCGAAGACACGATGCTGGCCGACGCGGCGAGCGTGATGGCGTACTCGACGGCGCACGGGCGTCTCGCGGTGTCGGCGACCCAGCCGGACGACGCGATCAAGGAACTGGCCCGCATCCGGACGGTGTGTGAAGCGAATCATTCCGGCGACCCCGGATTAGGGTGATCGCCATGAACGGCTCCTTAGACTGGCGCGCTGTGGACCCGGACGTCCCGAACGCCGCGCGCATGTATAACTACTTTCTGGGCGGCAAGGATCACTTCCCCGCCGACGTCGCAGCGGCCCGCAAGGTGCAAACCCTGGAGCCGGTCGTCGTGGAGGCATCACGGGAGAACCGGCACTTCCTGCGCCGCGCCGTCACCTTCCTCACCGAACAGGGCATCCGGCAGTTCCTCGACATCGGGGCCGGGCTGCCCTCCCAAGGGAACGTGCACGAGATATCCCCCGAAGCGCGCGTCGTCTACGTGGACAACGACCCTGTGGTGATCGCCCACGGCCGGGCGCTCATGGCCGGCCACAAGGGCGAGCTGGTGCGAGTGCTGCTCGGCGACGCACGCGAGCCGCACGCCATCCTCACCGACCCACAGGTGGCCGGCTTCCTCGACTTCTCCCAGCCTCTCGCTCTGCTCATGGTGGGACTGCTGCACTTCGTGCCGGACCGGCAGAACGCCGACCAGGTGGTGGCGACCCTCACCGCGGCGCTCGGGCCTGGCAGCTACGTCGTCATCAGTCATGGGACCGGCGAAAAACACGACCGCCAGAACGCCGCCGCCATCGGCCAGGTGTACGAGAGCGCCATGCCGTACCAGATGCGCACCAGAGCCGAGATCGAGCGGTTCTTCACCGGGCTCGACCTGGTGGAGCCCGGCCTGGTGCCGGTCACCGACTGGCGCCCTGACGGGATCACCGAAGGGGTCCCCGGCGACCGGCTCGGCCTTCTGGCGGGCGTCGGCCGCGTCCGCTAGCGCGCTCTGACGGTGGTCGGCAGGCTGGACAGCCCGTGGATACTCGGGTGGTACACGCGGACGGGCTCGCCCACCTGATAGTCCTCGTGCACGGCGGTGACCAGTTCCTCCAGCACGACGCGGTTTTCGAGCCGCGCCAGGCTCGCGCCGAGACAGAAGTGCGGCCCGGTGCCGAACGCGAGCGTGCGAGAGCGGTCCCGGCCGAGGTCGAACACGTCCGGGTCGGAGAAGACCGCAGGGTCCCGGTTGGCGGCGGCGAAGATGAGCAGCATCCGCGCCCCCGCCGGAACCGTGGTGCCGTACCACTCGACATCCCGAGTGACGTGCCGAGCGGTCATGTGGCCGGAGGAGTCGAACCGCAGCGTCTCCTCCACCCAGTCTCCGATCCGGGCAGGGTCGCCGAAGACGACGCTGCGCTGGTCAGGGTGGCGGGCCGCCTGGAGCCACGCGTTGCCCAGTACCTTCGTGGTGGACTCGTTGCCGGCGACGCCCAGGAGCAGCAGCACGGCACCCACGTCCTGGTCGGACAGCCGCTGACCGTCGATCTCGGCCTCGATCAGCGCTGACACCATGTCGTTGCCGGGCCGGGCACGCCGCTCAGCGATCAGCTCGGCGTAGTACGTCACGAGGTTCAGCGTGGCGGCGGCCGACGCTTCGGTGACCGCGCCCGTGGTCTCATCGCGCAGGATGTTGTCATTGGACCAGGCGAGGATCTGCTTGCGGTCCGCTGCGGGCACCCCGACGAGCTCGCTGATCACGTCGGCGGGTATGTCCTGCACGAGGTGGATGAAGTCGAAGTCGCCGCCCGCGTCGAGCACGGCGCGCAGCCGTTCCCGCGTGATCCGCCGGACGAACGGCTCCAGCTCGCCGACTCGGCGGGGCGTGAACGCGCGGCTGATCAGGGCGCGGAACTGGGTGTGCTCGGGCGGGTCCATCGCGATGAACGATTGGCGCCGGGCCATGTCTTTCGACCATAAGCCCAGGTCAACGCCGTAACTGTTGCTGTAGGTGTTCGGGTCGCGGCCTGCTGCGTGCACATCGGCGTGCCGCGTCAGAGCCCAGAAGTCGAGCTCGTCGTTGCGGTAGAGGGGCGCCTGCTCGCGCAGCCGGGCGTACGTCGGGTACGGGTCCTCGTGCATGGCGCGGTCGTACGGGCTGTAGCTGATGACGCTCATGTGACCTCGATCGCGTAGGGGCGCAGGCCGATGAAAGGGTGCTGTGGCTCCAGCTTCGCAGTCGTTCCCAAGCGCGGGCAACGCTTCGTCCGGCCCCGGACACCGACTCCTCCAAGACGGGTAACGATCTAGCATCACCGCACCTGGAGCCCATATCGCGGCAATGCCGCGCACGGATAGCGTGACCCGCGCACCCGCTCGATCACAGACCAACGGGGGAACGTCATGAACCAGCCGGGCGTCATCTGGACCTGCATCATCGCCGCCGCGGCGCTGGCCGTTCTCCTGGCCGTTCACGCCGACCGGTTCGCCCCGGCCGCGCTGGCGCTCGCCGGCGTGCTCGCACTGTTCGCCACTGCCACGACCGTGCACGCCGTTGTCCGGCCCGCCGAGCGGCGCCCTCTCGATGAGGCGTACGCGCGCAGCTACGACCGAGTCAGCCGCCGGCTCACCCGGTCGCGTTAGCTCTCGCGCAACACCCGCAGCATCAGGGCCGCCGACTCCTTCTCGCTCAGCGCCAGGTCGTCCAACTGTCCGAACACCGCCGAGCAGGCGGCCACTCCTGGCCCGTCCTCGACCAGCAGCCCACCGCCGGACTCCACGAACAGCACATCCCCGAGCGGCGGCAGCGTAAGCAGCACGAACCCGCCGGCCATTCCGGGATGCGCTCCGACCGACCGGGGCAGCACGCGGACGCTCACATGCGGCAGGGCCGCGTCGTCCAGCAGCCGGACGAGCTGGCCGCGCATCACCGCGGTCTCACCCACCGGGAGCCGTAGCGCGTCCTCACCCACGATGACCCGCAGCCGCGCCGGGTCACCGCAGCGGATGATCCACTGGCGGGCCATCCGTGCCCGCGCCCGCAACTGCACCATCGCCGGATCGGTGTGCTGCGCGGCGAGGAGTTCCTGCGCGTAGGCGAACGTCTGGAGCAGGGTTGGCACCATCAGCGGATGCCAGTAGCGGACCTCGCGGGCTTCGGTCTCCAACGCGACGTACTCGACTGGCTCGCTCAGCGCCCCGGCACGCTCGTACGGCTCCCAGTACGGCGTGCCTCGACCTTCAGCCACCAGCCGCAAGCATGTCGTCTCGTCCTGCGTGCTGGCCTGGTAGCAGTCGAGAAGCCGCCGGACATCCCCGGCGGTCACGTACGTGTTCCGGCCGCGCTCCAGCCGCGACAGCGCGGAGGGGGTGACGCCGGCCACGTGCGCGACCTGGGCGCCGGTCATGCCGCGAGCGGCGCGTAGCCGGGCGAGTTCCATGCCGAGCAGTCGCAGCCGGTACGGCGGACTGACTCGCGACTCAGACATTTCGAGCATCTCTTCCGCTCATTGCGTTGGACACCGCGGGCTTCGGACGTTAGAGCCCAGCTTCTTCCGCAGATTCCGGGTAGCGCTTGCGCGGGTCCGGGCCGGCGAACCGGCCGCGGCCGGGCACGTGGTGGACGAGCCCTTCGGCGCGGAGCTTGCGCAGTGCGATCGTGATGGTGATCGCGGCCAGCCCGTACCGCTGCATCAGCTCCTCCTCTGGCGGCAGCGGGTCACCCGGCTTGAGCCTGCCGGACGTGATGGCTTCGCGGAGGTCTTCGACCAGGCGGCGGGACGGCGGCACGGGGGCGCTCGTCTTCCCGCCGGTCACGTAGGTGCCCTTCGCGGGCACCGTGGCGACGCGGCCCTGCTCGCGCAGCAGCCGGACCGCTTGCCGCACGGTGGTGCGGCCGACGCCATACTGGGCGCCGATTTCCAGTTCGGTCGGGAGCTGGTCACCGGGCTTCAGCCGGCCCGCGTCGATGTCAGCGGCGATGGCGGCAGCGACTTGCGGGTACTTGGCGTCGGAGCGGATCATGCGCCTACCGTACCCGGAAAGCCGAACCTGTGTATAGGAACGCGAAGACCCCGCCCGGAAGGGTGGACGTCCGGACGGGGCCTTCACGGTGCGCGGAGTATGCAGATCACGCGCGCGTACGGGGCACTCTATGTGGTCATCCGGCCCGGCGGCCAGATGTTCGCGGGGACTCTACCCCCGTTTCTTCTCCTCCTCGATGAGGACGACCGCGAGGTCCACGCAGTCGTCACAGATCGCCATGCCCGCCCCGGTGACGACGATCCGCCGCGGCTCAGGGCCTCTGCCGCACCAGTTGCAGTGCACCTCCGGGTCCACCAGCGGCTTGATCGTCACGTCGTGTCCTGGCGGTAGCAGGAACGCCAGCCGAGCCGGGCGGCGTGCCGGTTTACCAGGTTCTCCCAGCCCTCCGGCGGGGGGTAGCCCTGGCTTTCGCCGCCGCCTTCGTAGTACACGGTGGGGTCTCTCCAGACGATGCCCAGCTTCTCGGCGTCGGCCTTCACCGTGTCGATGGCGACGGTCAGCGCATCCACCTGGCCACTACCCCCAACGAAGTACCGCGTCCTGAGCGTGCCTTCCGTGGAGATCCGGCCGCGGCCGGGGTCGTCGTCTCCGTGCCCCTCGTCGTAGAAGTCCACGTGCGCTCCCCAGCCACCTCGGCTGTCGCAGCGGACGCTGATGCCTGTGGCCCAGTGACCGGGTCCGATCATGTCCTGACCTTTCGATCGAGCTGAGCGCGCACCACGACCTCGACGTCGGGCGGCACGTCCCACACGTTCTGCCAGCCCCGGCACGGCACCGGGTCGGCGAGCGGGCGCACGCCGGCCAGCAGCCAGTGCACCTGGCCCGGCTCCGCCCACGGCGCCGGACCATCGCGGGTCACGTCCACCAGCTCGGCGACGGCGATGATCGCGCCGAACACGAACCGCGGGTCATCGGCCGTCAGCGGCATCTCCGACCGGGCGGCCTCCATGACGCGCCAGTCGCACGCCCCGATCTCGTCCCAGTGCTTCCCGGCGTGGATAGCGATCTCGCCTCGGTGCCGGGTGGCGCGGGTGCGGTTCTCGACGGGCTTGAGGTCGGCAGCGACGGCCCAGGACCAGGGCTGCCAGATCGTTACGGCCTTCAGCACGCGTCGCCGCCTTCCGGGGCGAACACGTAGTGGTGCAGGTGACCGCTCGGTGAGCGCTCGGAGATGGTGAACGCGTGGCCCTCGAACGCGACCCGAGACCCTTCCCCGGCGATGAAGTCGCCGAGGACAACGACCTGGATCGGGGAGTTGAGCACGCACCCGGTCGTCACCTGCGGAGTGCCGTCATTGCTGCTGGGAGAGCTGCGCACGAGGATGAACCGGCGGCCGTCGAGGGTGGCGCGGAGCCGGTCGGCGACCCCGTCGATGTTGTCTCCCGTGAGGCGACCGTGGTAGCTGTGCCAGTCGAGTCGGCCGCTCATAGCCCCCACGCCTCCGTGAGCAGGGTGACGATTTCCTGGGCGGCGCTGCGGTCCGCGTCGGGGTCGTGCTCCTCGATGAGCTCGTCGGGGTGCTCGTACAGCTCGGGCCATTCGTCCTCGTTGAGTTCGCCGCTCTCGGCCAGAGCGGCGATCTGGTGTGCGGCGCGGTGCACGCACACCGGGTTCTCCAAGAAGCCGTCCACGGTGGCCGACCCGATCTGCGTCTCCCCGAACGTCGAGCCGTCGTTGCCTCGCGGGAGGAGCAGCTTCCGCACGAGGTTCACGAGGTCGTCTCGGGTGGCGTAGGCGATCACGTCCGTGCCGCTGGTGTTCACGCTCTCGGTGGTGCACGTGTTGGCGCTCATCGGGTTCCTTCCGGCTGAGTGGCGAACGTTGAGGTCTCGGCGGCCTGGGCCGGGCCACCGGTGGGGAGGAGTTCGTTCACGACGAGGGAGGCGTGCACCCGGCCGGCCACGTCCACGACGCCGTCGAGTTCCTGGGCGACGGCCACCGCGAGACTCGCGACGAAGTCGGCCAGCTCGCCCGGATCGCCCTCGATGACGAAGGTGTGCTGGTTACCGTGGTCGATGAGCCGCAGGTCGCGGCGGCCGACAGAGTCCGCCAGGGCGGGGTGGCCTTCGGTGTCGTCCTGGTGAGACACAACGTGGATGAGCAGTTGTGCGGCTGAGCTGCCGAGCGTGCCGTGAGGCATCAGGATCGCTCCTCGGGCTGCCGAGCGGGGACGTAGGTCCCGCCCGGCTCGATGGGTTCGGTGGTGGTGGGGTCGCTCATCGCATTCATGATCCTTTCCGTTAGCGGTTCCGCCAACGAGCCTGCCAGAGATGCCTCTCCGCGTGGCTGTGGTGACCGGAGACGGCTTGATCGATTCCCTTCCGAGTCTACCTCTCCCCACACCTTTACATAGGTGCTGCGGCGCTCTCAACGCCTCACAGAAACGGACAAAACGGACACTGCTTTGTCGGGAGACACGCGCAGGACTACGGTAGAGATCACCCTGAACAACCACACCCGCCACACCACCGGGAGCGCCACGTGGCCCGCCGCCGCCAAACCGACCCACGCCAGGTCACCTTCCAACCCCCCGGAGAAGACGACACCGCTTCGTTGGCGAAACCGCGAACACGCCCCGCACCCGGCCGCACCAAAGGCGTCCGCTGGACCAACCTCATCAACACCGGCACCCGCCTGGACGCGTACACCATCGACCGCATGGACGCCGCCTGCGAAAACACCGGCCTGGGCGTCCGAGACGTCTGGGAGCAGGCCATCAACTACTACTGCGACCAGCTCGGCATCCCCGAG
>NZ_FOHX01000028.1 GCF_900111685.1 Nonomuraea wenchangensis | reverse complement strand
GCCGCGGCGGCGGCGACCGATGCCGGATCGGTGATGTCGAGGCGCAGCGGGACGGCCCCCGGTACGTCGATGAGGTCCGGGCGGCGGGCGGTGGCGTACACCTTGCCGGCGCCGCGCTCCATGAGGGACAGGACGAACTGCCGTCCCAGGCCGCGGTTGGCGCCGGTGACCAGCACATGTGCTCCGTTGATCTGCATGCCGCCTACGCTAGAACCTGACGTTGACGTCAGAGGCAAGTGTTGTGATGGAGGTCACGGTGCGGATCGGCGATCTGGCGGCGCGGACGGGCGTCAGCGTGCGGGCCCTGCGCTACTACGAGGAGCAGGGGCTGCTGAAGGCGAACCGGAGCGGCTCCGGGCAGCGCCACTATCCCGAGTCGGTGGTCGACCGGGTCGACCTGATCCAGATGCTCTACGCGGCCGGCCTGTCCAGCCGGACCATCGCCGAGCTGCTGCCCTGCGTCGAGGCCAAGGTCAGCACTCCGGAGTCCCGGGCCCGGCTGTTCGCCGAACGCGACCGCATCGACGCCCAGATCGCCGGGTTGACCCGTACCCGTGACCGCCTCGACGCGGTCATCGCCTCGACGGGAAGCCCGGCCAGCGGCTGCACGTACATCGCGGACCGGGACGTCGCCACGCAAGCAGGCCGGCCCGCGGCGCCGCCCATGACTTTGCGGTGAGGGGTACCGACAGGGTTCCCCAGCCTGCGGGTCGGGTGCTTGACCTGGGCTTGTGTCGGACGCGTCGCGCACTCTGTGCCCTTGGGGAGTTTGGCGGGTTTGGGGGGTGCCGGAGGTCTGGTCGCGTCCGGCTGGGCCGATGAACCGGCCCGACCGCACGTGGGGGCTGATCGCCGCGTACGGCGAGGGCCAGGCCGTCCCTTCGGCCGTGCTGCTGGAGGTTGGTCATCGCCGCTCCGGGGTGGATGACCAGAGCCTGCAACGTGCTGTTTGCGGTACGGCTGGGGCAGGAACGGCGCGGCGTGGCGAACGAACTGGCAGCCGGTTGCTTGCCGGCCAAGGGCCATGCACCCGCGCGTCGGGCGGTTCCTGGCTCGCTAGTCCCCAGCGGCACCGGCACGCATGTTCTCCTCGGAACCGGGGCCGGGCAGGACGTCGACGTCCGTGGCGCGCATCGGCTGCCCGCAGACCGAGCAGTGCAGTTCCACATGGCCGATCTGGCCACAGGCGTGGTGCCGGTACAGGACGGGCGGCCCCGACGTCCCTGCCGTCCAGCGGTCGCCCCAGCGGGCCATCACCAGCAGCAGGTCGCACAGCTCCCGGCCTTTCTGGGTGAGGACGTACTCGTGGCGCGGCGGGCGTCGGGAGTACTCGCGGCGTTCCAGGACGTCGTGGCCGATGAGCCACTTCAGCCGTTCGCTGAGCACCTTGCTCGAGATGCCGAGGTCGCGCTGGAGCTCGTCGAAGCGGGCGATGCCGACGTAGACGTCCCGCAGGATCAGCGGGGACCAGGGCTCGCCGATGACGTCCAGGGTGCGGGCGATGGAGCAGGCCATGTCGTCGAACCGGGTGCGCTGCATGCGGTCAGCGTAGCCGACTGACTTCCCTCAAGGAAGTTAATCGGCTACGGTGCGAGCAGTCCCTTTCCTTAAGAAAGCCTCGCGAGGAGTGCCGGATGACCCGACCCCCGATCGTCTCCGACCAGGAGTGGCGCAGCGCACGGGATGCGCTGCTGGACAAGGAGAAGCGGCTCACGCGCGCCCAGGACGCCCTGGCCGCCGAACGCCGCCGCCTGCCGATGGTCCCCGTGGGCAGGACCTACCGCTTCGACGGCCCGGACGGCACCGCAAGCCTCCCGGGCCTCTTCGAAGGACGCAGCCAGCTCATCGTGTACTCCTTCATGTGGCACGGAGCCGGCGACTTCTGCTCAGGTTGCTCGATGTTCGTCGACAACCTCGGCCATCCGGCCCACCTGCACGCCCGCGACGTGTCGCTGGCGCTGGTCTCCACCGGCCCGCTGGCCGAGATCCTGCCGTACCGGCGGCGCATGGGCTGGGACATCCCTGGTACGCCGCCCCGGACGGCGCCTTCAACCACGACATGGGGGCGGGCGACGGCTTCGCCCTGAACGTCTTCCTGCGCGACGGCGAGGACGTCTACCGCACCTACACCACCACCGGCCGGGGCGTCGAACGGCTCGGCAGCAACTGGACCCTCCTCGACCTGACGCCGTACGGACGTCAGGAGCAGTGGGAGGACTCCCCTGAAGGCCGGCCGCAGAGCGCCCCCTACCAGTGGTGGCGCCTGCATGACGAGTACGGCTCCTGACCCCGGCCCACGACCGACCCGAAGGGGAGACCTCCGCCATGCCCGCACCGACACCCGTCGCCGAACTGCTGTTCAGCGACGCCGACGCGACACCGATGAGCACCGACGCGACGACCGTGAAACCCTGGGCGCAGGCCCGGGCCTGCCTGCAGCGGGCGCCGAAAGCCTGGCTGTCCACCGTACGCCCCGACGGACGCCCGCACGCCATGCCGCTGATGCCCGTCTGGGCCGATGAGAGCGTGTGCTTCACCACCCGGCCCGGCTCTCGCAAAGGCAGGAACCTCGCCCACAGCGGCCACTGCGTCCTCACCGTCGCCGGCCCGGATCTCGACCTCGTCCTCGAAGGCACGGCCGTCCCCGTCCTGGACCCGGCGCGGCAGCAGGAGGTGACCGACGCCTTCCTGACAAAGTACGGATGGTCCTTGTCGCTGCGCGGCGGCCGCATCCACGACGACGGCCTGCCCGGCTCCCCGGAGTACGGCTTCTACAGGATCACGCCGCTTCGGGCCTATGGCTACGGCTCGGACGGCCTGACCGCGACCCGCTGGCGCTTCTGAAGCCGGCCGGCCGGTCACGAGGCGAGTCGCCGGCGCAGCCAGGCCCATGAGTGCCGTACTACTCTGTCCCGACCGAACGATGTGCATGCGGCAGGCGACCTTCCTGCGCGAATGTCTGGGGAGATGTCAAGGGTGCCTCCGCTTGTGACGGCCGATGACGAGGACGCGTTCGACCGGCTCGTCGAGCGGCACCAGCGCGAGATACAGGTGCACTGTTATCGGATGCTGGGCTCGCTCGAGGAGGCGCAGGACCTGGCTCAGGAGACGTTCTTGCGGGCCTGGCGCGCCCGCGAGACGTTTCGAGGGCAGTCCACCGCACGGGCGTGGCTCTACAGGATCGCCACGAACGCCTGCCTGGACTTTCTCGATCGCCAACGGCGCCGGCCCCTGACGCGCGATCGTGTGGAAGGTCAGGAACCTCCGGCGGAGATTCCCTGGCTGCAGCCGTACCCGGACCACCTGCTGGCCTTCGGCGCGTCCGGTGCCGAGGAGCCGGACGCCGCCGTCATCGGCAGGGAGACCATCGAACTGGCGTTTCTGGCCGCCATCCAGCATCTGTCCCCCCGGCAGCGGGCGGTACTGATCCTGCGCGACGTACTCGGCTGGTCGGCCAAGGAGACCGCCGCACAACTCGACAGCAGCGTCGAATCCGTCAAGAGCGCCCTGAAGCGGGCACGGTCCATCCTGCGTGCCCAGCTTCCGCGGCAGCGGCTCGGGTGGTCGCCCCCAAGGGCTCCGACCGTGAGCGAGCGCGAACTGCTGCAACGCTTCATGGACGCCCATGACAGGACGGACGCCACCGCCTTCGCGAAGTTGCTGAGCGATGACGTGCGGATGACCATGCCGCCGCTGCCGTACTGGTTCACCGGCCGGGACGCGGTCGCGGCATTCGCCGCCCAGGCTTTCGGCCCCGGCTCGCCTTTGTCCGGAGGACATTGGCGCAGCGTGATCACGGGAGCGAACCTTCAGCCCGCGCTGGCCGGCTACCTCCGCAGGCCGGGCGAGCGCGAGTACCGCGCCCAGGCGCTCAACGTGCTGAGAATCGAGCACGGGCAGATCGCCGAGATCACCGTCTTCGAGCCGAGGCTGTTCGCCGCTTTCGGATTGCCCCCCGTATGGCCCGCGGACGGTGCCCCCTTCTCGAAGCCTTCTCCGTCTCAATAGGCGTCGGCCGCGATGGGCGCGGTCGACCATGAGAGGAGTCTTCGCATGATGACCGACGACCATCCGGATGTCATGAGCCTGCCGCAGGGCGATGTCCGCCTGCTGAACAGCCCGGTCGCGCAGCGCCTGCTCGCCTCGACCGAACTGGCGCGGGTGGCCTACGTCGCGGCCGACGGCACGCCACGGGTGTTCCCCATGCTGTTCCACTGGACCGGCGCCGAGATCGTCATGTCCACGTTCGCGGGGGCGCGGAAGATCGGGGCGCTTCGTGCCAGGCCTGACATCGCCATCACCATCGACAGGGCGTCCACGCCGCCCGAGACGCTCCTCGTCCGCGGGCGAGCGGAGGTCACCGACGTCGACGGGATCGTACCGGAGTACGTGCTGGCCCAGCACCGTTACGCCGGGCCCGAGCAAGGCGCCGCCAACGTGGCGGCGGTTGATCATCCTGGGACGCGGATGGCCCGCATCGCCGTGCGCCCCACGTGGGTCGGCGTCCTGGACTTCACCTCGCGCCTGCCGGGAGGCGTCAGCGTCGAGGAATTCGAACACCGCGGCCGTTCGTGAACGTGTCCGTCTCCTGTGGAGGTTTCGCATGACCACCTTCGTGCTGATTCCCGGTGCCGCGGCCGACTCCCGCTACTGGCGCCCGACGGCCGATGAGCTCGGTGCCCGTGGCCATGACGTCGTCACCCCCGATCTGCCCTGCGACGACGACTCGGCCACGCTGGACGACTACGCGGACACGGTGATCAAGGCCGTCGGCGTGCGTACCGATGTGATCGTCGTCGCGCACTCCTTCGGCGGCTTCACCGCGCCGCTCGTCTGTGAACGCGTTCCCGTCAGGCGACTCGTCCTGCTGGCCGGCATGGTGCCCGCTCCGGGCGAGCCCCCGGGTACGTGGTGGACGAGCACCGGCTGGGAGGCGGCCCGGCGCGAGCAGGACGAGCGTGACGGCCGCGCCCCGGACGACGAGACCGCGCTGTTCTTCCACGATGTCCCACCCCACCTCGCGGCCGAGGCACGGCGGAATGTCCGCGACCAGTCCGCCACGCCCTTCGCCGATCCGTGGCCGCTGGCCAAGTGGCCGTCCACACCGACCGCTTTCCTGCTGTGCCGCGACGATCGGTTCCTGCCGGCCACGTTCCTGCGCCGCGTCGTCCGTGAACGACTGGGCATCGTGCCGGACGAGATCGACGGAGGGCACAACGTCGCTCTCAGCCGCCCGCAAGCCCTTGCTGACCGGCTGACGGCCTACCTGACCGACTACTGACGCTTCTTCAGAGCCTGATGGATTCACCCCGATCGTGAGAAGACTTCTGACACTCGCGCTGGCAGCGCTCCTCGGCGGCCTGCTGTTACCCGGCAGGCCGCCCATGCGACCCCGGTACAGGGCTGTCTGTCCTGGTCAGTCCTTCTGTGCAAGTCGTCGAGGCCGCCGTCGAGCTCCTGGAGAGCAAGCGCGCACTGCTCGATCCCGAACCGAAGGACGCGGTGGAGGACCTGCGCCGCGCCTGGGACACGGTGGTGGAGTTCGGGGCTACCGGCCGCGGGGCGGACCTGGCACGCCGCGCGGGCCTGGAGATCCTCCACGGCCGGGTGCGCCGGCCGGCGGCCGGGGGATGGCTGCGGGCCGACGAGGAGCTGGTGCTGTGACCTCATAGGTTCGCCGCGTGGCTGGGTCAGGCCTTGATCGCCAACCGACGGCATGTGGAATGTCCTCGGCGAGGCGTTGTCGTACCCCCGGTGTAGCGTCCGGGCCGGAGTCGGGTTCATGCTCTGCGGTTGACGGAGGTATGCGGATGACGAGTACGACAGGCGAGCCCGTGGTGGTGGTGTCCCGGCGCATCGGGGCCCCGGCGGAGGAGATCTTCCGGATCCTGGCCGACCCCGGACGGCACCCGGACCTCGACGGCTCGGGGATGCTGCGCGGGGGCGTCTCCGACGCCGTGGTCTCGGGCGTCGGGGACGTCTTCGTGATGCGGATGCATTATGAGCGATACGGCGACTATGAGATGAACAACCACGTCGTCGAGTACGAGCCGGACCGTCGCCTCGGCTGGGAGCCGAGGCCCGGTCGCGGGCACCCGGACGCCACCGCGCCCGGGGCCGCGTGGGGCCACCGGTGGATCTTCGATCTGCTCCCGGACGGAGCCGGGGCGACGGTCGTGACCGAGACCTTCGACGGTTCGCGCATGCCGGAGGACAAACGCGCGGAAGTGGACAGCGGGCGCGCCTGGTGGCAGACGCAGATGGCGAGCACCCTGGAACGCCTCGCCGAACTGTGCGCCGCCCGGTGAACGCCGAACTCGACGCCCTCAAGGGAGCCCTGGACCGTCAGCGCGAGCATGTCCTCGGGGTCCTGGAAGGGCTCTCGGAGGAGGATCTGCGGCGGCCGGTGCTGCCCAGCGGCTGGAGCTGCCTGGCATTGCTGCGCCACCTCACCCTGGATGTCGAACGCTTCTGGTTCCCCGGGGTGATCGCGGGCGAACAGGATGTGGCCGGACAGCTCGCGGCAGGCGCGGAGGCGCACTGGTACGTACCCGAGGGGACGACCATCGACGAGGTCTTCGCCGACTACCGGGCGGCCATCGCGCGTGCAGACGCCGTGCTCGCCGCCGCCGCGCCCGAACAGGAGCCCGCCGCCTGGCCCGTGGAGATCTGGCCGACCTGGCAGCTGCCTGACGTGCGGCACATCCTGATCCACGTGCTCACCGAAGTCGCCTGCCACAGCGGCCACTTGGACGCGGTGCGCGAACTGATCGACGGCACCACTTGGCTCGGCGGCAACCCCTACGCCGGATAGTTCTGTGACCGGGTGAGGTGCGTCGGGTTCTTCAGGCCGCGGCGGCGAGGGGGCGCCGACCCCACCGCCTGAAGGACCCGCTCGTGGATACGGCGTACGGGATGGGGCCCAGGAGGAGGCGCCGGTCGTCCGGCCAGTACGCACAGAGCGTCGGGCAGGTGCGCCGGCGCGACCCTCAGGGCGGCGCACGCCCGTGTCAGATGACCGGCCATGGTGATCAGTCGTCCAGCACGGCCAGGGCGTCGATCTCGACGAGCAGTCCCGGCGGGAGCCGCATGTACACGGTGGTGCGGGCGGGGAAGGGCGCGCCGACAGCCGCCGCGTACGCCTGGTTCATCTCGGCCAGATGGGCGGGCCCTGTGAGGTGCACGCGCAGCATGACGACGTCCTCCCAGCCCGCGCCGGCCGCCTTGAGCACGGCATCGACGTTGCGCAGGGTCTGCGCGGTCTGGTCGGCGACCGTGGCGCCGGCGATCTCGCCGGTGTCCGGGTCGAAGGGGAGTTGCCCGGAGACCTGAAGGATGGGGCCCTTGCGGATGCCCTGGGACAGCGGGGCCCCCGGGATGGGGGCGTCCTCGGTGCTGATGACGGTTCTGGTCATGATGTTCCTCAACTCCAGACGTGGCGTTCGCGGGTGCGAGGGCCGTCGATCTGGGTCCACTCGGTGTCGATGCGCATGGTCGCTTCGCGTTCGGCGTCGTACGGATCCCAGCCGGGGTCGCCGGTCCTGGCGAACCGGATCCAGGTCTCGTGTACGCGGGCGGCGAGGCCCGCGGGAGCCGTGCCGGGACCGAGCAGGGCGTTGGGGCCGTGCAGGTCGGGCCGGTCCGCGAGGTCGAAGACGAAGGGCAGCTCGACCGCGTGGGTGGCGCCGAGCTCTCCGTCCAGGGCCTGGGAGCGCCAGGCGAACTCGTAGGCGTAGGTGACGGACCCGGGATGGGCGGCGTGTGCGCCGGCCAGAGCGCGGCTGCCCGCGCCGAACAGGGCGTCGCCCATGATGGCGGAGCGCAGTTCCGCGAAGGACGCCTCGGGGCGCGACTCGCGGTATGCCTCGACGAGCCGTGCTGGATCCGGGTGCGAGCGCGCCGCCGCCTCGTCGACGTCGGCGGCGGTCGAGGTGGCGTACTTGCCCACCGGGACCAGGTAGAGGTTCCCCTCTTCGGTGTTGGTGCCGACGAGCAGGTCGACGTCGGCGCTCAAGCCGACGGCGACGGACGCGGCGGGTTGTGTGTCGAGGACCAGGCTGAACGGGCTGAGTCCGATCAGCGGGTCGCGGTGGGTGTCGGTCCGCAGATCGATGCCCGCGAGCCGGGAGGCGGCCTCGACCAGGCGTTCGTCGGAGACGTCGGCGAACGCGCCGGCGTGGGGCTCAATGCCCAGGGCCTCGGCCGCCGCCTTGGTGACGCGGGCGGCCTGCTTGGTGCTGAACGCGCCCAGGCCGCTGCCGCTCTGCACGATCGCCCGGTGGAACAGGCCCGCGGCATCGGAGGTGGCCAGGACGCCGCCGACGATGGTCGCCCCGGCCGACTGGCCGAAGAGGGTGACGTTGTGCGGGTCGCCGCCGAAGGCTGCGATGTTCTCCTGGACCCAGCGCAGCGCGGCGACCACGTCGAGCAGGCCGCGGTTGGCGGGCGCGCCGGGGATGTCGAGGAACCCGGCGATGCCGAGCCGGTAGTTGAGAGTGACCAGGACGACGCCGTCGCGGGCGAACGCGGAGCCGTCGTACATTGTGGATCGTGTCGAGCCGGCGACGAATCCGCCGCCGTGGACGAACACCATGACCGGCAGTTCGTCACCGCCCGCGGCGGGCGCGAAGATGTTGACCGTGAGATAGTCCTCCCCGCGGCTCCAACCGGCGCCGAAATAGGGGGACATATCCACGCTGCCGAGCTTGCGTTCGGACTGCGGCGCATTGGGACCCGGCGCCGTGGCATCCCGCACGCCCTCCCACGGCTCGTGCGGCCGCGGCGGCGCGAAACGGCCGGCGCCGCGAGGTGGGGCGGCATAGGGGATGTTCAGGAAGGTGAGGGCCGCGCCTTGGCGCAGACCACGGACGGCTCCCTGGGCGGTGGCGACGACGGGGTCAGGGCGGAGGTTCACGGTTGTACCTTTCCCGGGGGCTCAGAACTGCTCGGTGTACGGGGCGAAGGGCGCCCAGCCCTTGATCGCGAACTTGCCCCCCTCGCGGATGACTTCAGCGGCACCATGGCCGCCCAGGTGCGCGGGAATGACGAGGGCGTTGTTGTCGACCGCCCAGCCCAGGAGCTTGTGGCGGGTGGCGCGGGCTTCGGCAGGGTCCTCGCAGAAGCAGCTGTTGGAATCAGGTTCGTGGATCTGGAGCGGGCTGTGCAGCAGGTCGCCGACGAACAGCGCCCGGTCCGGCCCGGACTCCAGCGACAGCACCGACGAGCCCGGCGTGTGGCCAGGGGCGAGGTCGAGGCGCAGATTGCCGTCGATGCGGTGGTCGCCCTCCCAGAGCTGGGTCTGGCCGGCCTCGTGTACCGGGGCGACGCTGTCCTCGAAGACATTCTGGTTACCGCGGCCCAGCATGGGCTTGTGCTCGTTGGCAGGGTTCCAGAAGTCGAAGTCCGTCCTGGACATGAGATAGGTGGCGTTGGGGAACGTCGGCACCCAGGTCCGGCCATCAAGGTAGGTGTTCCAGCCGACGTGGTCGATGTGCAGGTGCGTGTTGATCACGATGTCGACGTCTTCAGGACGGACCCCGGCGCGGGCGAGATTGTCCAGGAAGGCGGTGTCCAACCGGTTCCACACGGGTGCGTACGGGCGATCCTTGTGGTTGCCGACGCCGGTGTCGACCAGGATGGTTCTCCCCTCGCTGCGCAGCACCCAGGTCTGGATCGCCGAGTTGACGATCCGGGTCTCGGCGTTCAGGAAGTGCGGCGCCAGCCAGGAACGGTGGGCCTCCCACGCTTGCGCCGGGCTCTTCGGGAAGAACGCCTCAGGCGTCATGTCAACAGGGCCGAAGTACTCCCGGACACGGGTCAGCGTGACATCACCCAGGGTGATGGCGTCCACGATTGTCTCCAGTTCGATCGGTTCCGCGCGCTCGGCCGCGGGCATGGCTGAGCGGCCGCTCATGACGGGTTCAGGGGGTGCCGCGTTCCTGCGGGGCGGTGTGCCGGTGGTGCTGTGACCGGCGGAGGCGTCCCCGTCCTCAGGGGGTCACGCCTGCTCATCCATGGTGCGCCGGCCGTGGTGGACAGCGGTATGAGTCATCTGACTGCATCTGGGCACAACGCGGTGTGCCGACCCGCTCAGCAGGCGGCGCCGGCGGGTCAAAGGCTCGTGCGAGCGCCGGCGTCGCGCGAGGCGGATCAGGCGCGTCACCCTCCCCTGCGTGCGGTCGGCCGCCGCGGTGACCCGGGTGGCGTACTCGTCGTCCTGCGGGAGGCGCCCGGCCACGACGGCCTGGTTCCGGGCGTGGTAGGCACAGGCTTCCAGCCGTTCCAGCAGGTGGCGAGCTCGATCACGACGGCCGCGCTGGGGATTGAACGGGTGGGTGAGCGGCAGACAGGCTTTGCGGAAGGACTCCAGCGCCCGGTCGAGATCATGGGACGCGCGTAGCAGGCTCGTCGTGGTGCCGGTGCTCGGGCTCCGCGTCGCCGCGTCCAGCAGACGGCTGAGGGCCGGCAGGAAGCGGACTAGTTCCTCGTCGCCGGCCCGGCGGACCGTGAGGGGCGCCACGACCACGGTGGCGAGGATGCCGCAGGCGACTCCCAGCGCGCAGCCGCGTGGAGTCGGTCCAGACGGCGCTCCAGCGACAGGCTCAGCGTGCCGGTGTCCTGCGCGGTGCTGAGCAGGACGGCCGTGTCTCGCAGGACGTCGCGCAGTCGCGCGTTGAAGGTGCGCCGCAGGCGGGCGAGAACACAGGACGACGTCAAGAATCCCGTGCCGTAGGAAACGACCACGACGGCACAGAACGCGACGACTACAGCCCCACCCATCGCCGGCAGCTCGCTCGCTCGTGCCCCGGCGAACTGCGCCAGGAAGAAGCCCATGAAACCGAAGACGCCCACGCCCCGCCCTCTGGCGCCGTACCGGCGGGCGCGGACGGCGAGGCAGATGAGCAGCAGGAACACGATTGCGGCCGTGACCGGGTACGGCCTCAGCACGGCTCCTGCGGCCAGGGCCACGAGGGACACCGGAGCCCCTGGCCCCAGCGTGATGACGGCGCGCATCGCGGAGGCCAGCCGCATCAGCCCGGGGTCGACGGCGGCGAAGCGCTCCCACAGCAACGCCGTCTTTCTTGCCCGCATGACGGTCTCCGTACATCCTTCCGTGAGCGAACAGAGGTCCTCCGACGGCCGGGTCAGCTACGGCTGAACCCCGCCCACTCCTTGATCCGGAAATTGCCGCCGCTGCGCGCCACCTCTGCGGCGCCGTGGCCGGGAAGATGCGCGGGCAGGATGAGGGCCTTGTGATCGGCGGCCCACTCCAGTTCGCGGCGCCGGGTCGCGAGCGCCCGCTTCTCGTCCTCCTCGAAGCAACTGTTGAACTCGGGGTGTTCGAGCTGCAGCGGGGTGTGAAGCAGGTCGCCGATGAAGACCGCTCTGTCGTTTCCCGACTCCAGCCGGATCACGGATGAGCCGGGAGTATGTCCGGCGGCGAGGTCCAGCTTCAGGCCGGAGTCAAGGGTGTACGAGCCCTCCCACAGCTTCACCAGGCCCGCCTCATGCACCGGGAGCACACTGTCCTCCCAGACGTTCTGGTTACCAAGCCAGTACTTCGGCCGCACAGGGCCCGCGGGGTTCCAGAAGTCGAATTCGATCTTCGGGATCAGATAGGTGGCGTTGGGGAAGGTGGGCACCCAGTCACGGCCCTCGCGCCGGGTGTTCCAGCCGACGTGGTCGTTGTGCAGGTGGGTGTTGACAACGACGTCGACGTCCTCCGGCCTGACTCCCGCGCGGGACAGACGGCGCAGGAAGCCCGTGTCCATGTACTGCCACTGCTTGGCGTACGGACGGAACTTGTCGTTCCCGGCACCGGTGTCGATCAGGATCGTCCGGCCCCCGCTGCGCAGGACCCAGGTCTGCAGAGCGGAGTGGACCATGTCGGTGCCCGGCTCCCAGAAGTCCGGGCTCAGCCAGTCCTCGTTCTCCTCCCACAGTTCCTTCGGACTTCCGGGGAAGAACTGGCGTGAGGTCATGCCGACGGGTCCGCAGTACTCCATGACACGAGTGACGCTGACCTTGCCCAGCTCGATCGTCTCGACGCGGGTCCGGCTCTCGAAGGCGGCGGCGGAGGCGGAGGCGGTGGCCGGCCGGCCCGGCGCGCCTCCCAGCAGCCCGGCGGCGCCGATGCCCGCCGCGGCTCCGACGAAGCCGCGCCGGCTCAGGGAACGTGAAGTATTGTCGCTGTTCATTTCCGCACTCCGATGGAATCACTGGTCACGTCCTGCGTGTCCTCGCGAGCAAGGAACACCAGGACCGTGACAGGCCGCTTTCTGATGGTCGCGGCCGGATGCTCACCATCGTCCGCAATACGGGCGCGGGCCGGTATCAGTCACTCGACTGAAGAACCACCGCTGGCAGGGGCATCGGGCGGCGGAATATCCCGTACGCCGCACGCGTTGGCGACCCCGCGCGATCATTCGAGCACATCTCTGGAGCGTTCGTGGAAAACGGTAGAAGGGCCCGGAGGAAGAGCTCGGCAGACGATCTTGATCTGCCGATGGTGGGCCGGGAGACCGAGACCGCGGAAATCATGCGGTGGATCGCCGCGGACCGGTCCCGCGGCGGAGTCCTGATCCTCACGGGCGACCCCGGTGCCGGCAAGAGCATGCTGCTCGACTTCGCGGCCGGTCACGCGCGGCGCGAGGGCGGACGGGTGCTGCGAGCGGCCGGCAGCGAGTCTGAGGCCCATCTGGGATTCGCGGGTCTCCACCAACTGCTCCGCCCGGTGCTCGCCGAGCTCGACAGCCTGCCGCCGTGGCAGCGCTCCCCGCTCCGGACCGTCCTGGGCCTGGAGCAGGACACCGAGGCCCCAGACGGCGTGCTCACCGGATCGGCCGTTCTCACCTTGCTGTCGGACCTGGCGGAGCCGGCGCCGCTGCTCGTGGTGGTCGACGACGCCCAGTGGATCGACCGGGCATCGCTGGACGTTCTCTCCTTCGTGGCCAGGCGCATGGACGGCGAACCCGTCACGCTGCTGCTGGGTGCACGCGCCGAGGCTGCGGTGCCCGGGTTCGACAAGGGATTCGAGCGCCTGGAGATCGGCCCGCTGAGCGGAGGGGCGGCGAATCGCCTGCTCGACCGGCAGCCGGCGCCGCCCACCGGCCGAACCCGGGTACGGATCCTGCAGGAGTCGGCCGGCAACCCGCTGGCCCTGGTCGAACTCGCCCGCGCCGCCGCGACCCGGCCTTCAGGCGGCGGCAGCGTGGCGGGTCCGCTGCCCGTCACCGATCGACTGGAGCGGATCTTCGTTGAGCAGGCGCGATTCCTGCCGGAGGCGACCCGTCGCCCCCTTCTGCTGCTCGCGGCCGCTGACGCGACGGACGCGGCCACGGCCTCTCGCGGGCTCCCCGACGCCGGCGACAAGGCGTGGGAACCCGCGGAGCGAGCCGGTCTCGTACGCCAGGACGGCCCTTGGATCTCCTTCCGCCACCCGCTCATCCGCTCGGCCATCTACCATGCCGCCTCCTTCGAGGGACGCAGGCAAGCGCATCTCGCTCTCGCGGAGCTGAGCGAGGAGCCCGACCGCCGGGCCTGGCACCTCGCCGCCGCGACCACGCGTCCCGACGAGGAGGTGTCGGCCGCCCTGCGGCAGACGGCCGGCCGGGCGCGGCGCCGGGGCGGCTACGCGGCCGCCGCCGCAGCTCTGGAACGCGCGGCGGAGCTGAGCCCCCGCCTCGCGGACCAGGCGCGGCTGCTGACCGAGGCCGCCGACCTGGCCGTCCTCACCGGTCAGCTCGGCTGGGTGGAACGGCTGGCCGCCGAGGTCCGCGAGCACAGTGACGAGCCGTCACTGATCAGCAGTGCCGCTCTGGCCACCGGGCGGCTCAGGTCCCTGCGCCGGCCTCATGCGGCGGCCTTCGCCCTGCTGACCCGCGTCGCCGAGGAGGCGGCGGCCGTTCACTCGCCCCGCGTGCTGGACGCGCTCGCCGCGGCCGCGGTGGTCCGCTATTACTCGGGCGAGGAGCCACAGCGGCAACGGATCGAAAGCCTACTCTCCGCCGTGCCGGACCTCGCCGCCAGAGGTCCCTTGCGCGCCTGGGTGCAGGCCGTCTCCGACCCCAACGGCGCGGGAGCCTCCCTGGCTCCGGTGCTGCCCGGACTCATCGCCGAGGCCAGGGACGACGCCGGCAGTCTGACCGCGCTCGCCGTCGTGGCGTGGATCCTGGACCAGACCGGCCTGGCCGCCAGGACCTTCGACGAGGCGTACGACCGGTGGCAGGCCCGCGGCTCGCTGCCGGACGGCCTGGGCTCCGCCGTCGGCTGGACCTACCTGGATCAGGGCCGATGGACCGAGGCCCGTTCGGTAGCCGCCGACATCTCGGCGGTGGCCTCAGCGGCCGGGCTGGACCACGCCGAGGCATGCGCGTACGCGCTCGACGCGACGGCGCTCGCGCTGCTCGGCGAGACCGGCGACGCGCGACACGGTGCCGAGCGGGCGCTGGCCCTCGTCGACCCGCTGGAGAGCCGCTCCATCGTGGTCTTCGCACGCCGGGCCCTGGGCCTGGCGGCCGTGGCCGAGGGCGACTACGACACCGCGTACGCGCAGTTCCGCTCCACCTTCACCGGCGACGGCGATCCGGTTCACTATCACGTCTCCTACACCGTCCTGGCCGAACTCGCCGCGGCGGCCGTCCGCCTGGGGCGGCGGGAGGACGCCGCCAACCTGCTGGAGCGATCGGCGTGGCGCCTGGGTACCGGCATGTCGGTACGGATCACCGCACTGCTCGACCGAGGCCGCGCCCTGCTCGCCGAACGGGACCACGCGGAACCGTACTTCCAGGCGGCCCTGGCGGACGATGCGGGGGAGCAATGGCCGTTCGAGCGGGCACAGACACGGCTGGACTACGGTGAGTGGCTCAGGCGGCAGCGTCGCATCGCCGAGGCCCGCCCGCTGCTGACCATGGCACTCGACACCTTCCAGCGGCTCGGCGCTCGGCCATGGATGGAGCGGGCGAAGGCGGAACTGCGCGCCGCCGGCATCGAGGCCGCCGACAGTGTGGCGCCCGGCGCTCTCACTGAGCTCAGTCCCCAGCAGCAGCAGATCGTCCAGCTCGCGGCCCGTGGCCTGACGAACCGTGAGATCGGAGAGAGAATGTACCTCTCGCCGCGCACGGTCGGCTCCCACCTCTACCGGGTGTTCCCCAAACTGGGCATCACCGCCCGCGCACAACTCCGCGACGTGGTCGAAGGCGCCCTGTCGAGGGTCGGCGGCCAGGGCCGCAATCCGGTCTGACACATGCGTGGACCGGAATGCTGCTGCCTATGCTCAGCCGCAAGGGTCGCGTACCGTTGTCCTCCAGCAACTCCGACGCCCGGTTGGCCCTCATCGAGCCCGTGCTGACCACCTGGCGCCCCGGACGCCGCGCAGGCGCCCTCGCACCACCGTCATCGACGGCGCCGCCAGCCTCGGGATCGACGTCGAAGTCGTCACGCGCAACCCCGCCACCAGGGGATTCACCCCACTACCACGCCGCTGGCCGGCCGAGCGCACCGGCCGGATCCGAGACGCGGAAGGTGCGCCGGTACGCCGATGGGGCGACCCCCGTCTCGGCTGCCAGGTGCCGCCGCAGCGAGGTGGCGGTGGCGAAGCCGACCTCATGGGCGACCCGTTCCACCGGCAGGTCGCTGGACTCCAGCAGGTGTCGCGCCCGCCGTAGCCGCTGCTGGGTCAGCCAGCGGCCGGGGCTCAGACCGGTCTCCTGCCGGAAGCGTCGGGCGAAGGTGCGGGTGCTCATCGCCGCGTGCGCGGCCAACTCCTCCAGCGACAGCGGCACTTCCAGCCGCTGCAGCGCCCAGTCGCGGGTCGGTCCTGTGCCGGTTTCGCTCGCCGGCGGCAGCGGCCGCTCGATGTACTGCGCCTGCCCGCCGTCCCGGTACGGCGGCACGACGCAGCGGCGGGCGACCTGGTTGGCCACCTCGCTGCCGTGGTCCTGGCGCACCAGGTGCAGGCAGATGTCGACACCGCTGGCCGCCCCCGCGGAGGTCAGTACGTCACCGTGGTCGACGAAGAGCACGCCGGCATCCAGCTCGACCCTGGGGAACAGTTCCTGGAAGATGTCGGTGAGCTCCCAGTGGGTGGTGGCTCGGCGTCCGTCCAGGAGACCGGCGGCGGCCAGCAGGAAGGCGCCGGTGCAGATGGACACCAGGCGGGTGCCGGGGCGGATGCGGGACAGGGCGGCGAGGGCCTGCGGGTCCGGGGCGGCGGCCGAGGCAGGGGAGATCGCGTACGGAGGGATGATCACGGTGTCCGCCTCGGCCAGCACCTCGGGACCGTGCCCGGGGGTGACGGTCAGGTCCGCGTCGGTACGTACGGGTCGCCCGTCCACGCTCGCGCACAACACCTCGTAGCGGCCGTCGGCGGATCCCAGGACCCGGTGCGGGATGCCGAGTTCGAAGGGGTAGACACCGTCGAGGGCGAGGACGACGACCTTGTGTGCGCCGGGCCGCGGGGCCGGGTCGAGTTCGGCCGCGCGGTCAGCGAGGTCATGGGCCCGGGAGGGCGCGGCGGGCGCGGGGCGGGCGCGGGGAACGCGGTGGGTGGCAGGGTCGATGGACATGGCAGGAATGTATCGGAGGCTGACTTTCTGGCCATCGCCCCGGGCCAGACCTCAAGGCCAGGATCGAGGCATGACTCCTACGGACACTTCTGACGACCTCAGCTCCCCGGGCCCCGCTGCCCCGCACGGCGCCCCTGTGATGCTCGCCCTGCGCCAGGCGGCCCTTGGCGGCCCTGAGGTTCTGCGGTTGGCCGAGCTTCCGCGGCCCGCGCCCGGCCCCGGGGAGATCCTCGTCGCCGTGCACGCGGCCGGACTCAACCCCACGGACGTCAAGCACCGCGCCCTGAGTATTTTCCTGCCGCCCCCGCCGCTGATCCTCGGTTGGGACGTCTCCGGCACCGTGGTGGAGACCGGCCTGGGCGTCACCCTCTTCCAGCCTGGTGACGAGGTGTTCGGCATGCTGCCCTACCCGCATGGGGCCGGCTCCCACGCCGAGTACGTGACCGGTCCCACCCGCGCCTTCGTCGCCAAGCCCGCCGGGATCGACCACATCCAGGCTGCCGCTCTGCCGCTGGCCGCGCTCACCGCCTGGCAGGCCCTCGTGGAGACCGCAGGCCTGCGGGCCGGCCAGCGGGTGCTGATCCACGCCGCGGCCGGCGGTGTCGGTCACCTTGCCGTACAGATCGCCAAGGAACGCCGGGCTCATGTCACCGGGACGGCGAGCGCCCCCAAGCATGCCTTCCTGCGCGAGCTCGGCGCGGATGCCTGCATTGACCACCGCTCCGAGGACTTCACCGACGCCGAGGAGCGCTACGACGTTGTCCTCGACGCCCTCGGCGGGGAGATCGCCACCCGTTCCGTGGGTGTGCTCCGCCCCGGCGGCGTCCTCATCTCCCTGGTGCCGGGCGCCGAGGACACCCGAGCCGCGGCCGAGAAGGCACAGGTCCGCGCCGTCACCCTGATCGTCGAGCATGACCAGGCCGGGATGCGTGCCATCGCCGACCTCGTCGACCGGGGCAGGCTCCGCGCCCACGTCTCCGCCACCTTCCCCCTCGCCGAAGGCGCCCGGGCCCACGTTCTGGGGGAGACGGGCCGCACCACGGGCAAGCTGGTCATCACCGTGCGCTAAGGCGGGATGGCTCCGGCGCTGCGACGGCGTGGACGGCACCTTCATCCCACAATTGGACTGTACTGTAAAGTAAAGTGAAGAGGTGGAATCACACGGTGCCCGCCGTTCTGCGGCAGCGGACGAGCGGCACGACGACGCACGAGCAAGGAACGCAACGGCATGAAGGAACAGCCCAGCGCGAGCCGGCCGGAGGAGCAGTACAGGAAGCCCCAGCGCCGCAGGCTGGCGTCCGATGAGAGGATCCTCGCCGCGGCGAAGGAGCTTTTCCTGACCGACCACTACGACGGCGTCACCCTGGAACGGGTCGCCGAGCGTGCCGGCGTCTCACGGCAGACCGTCTACAACCGCTTCGGCTCGAAGGAGACGGTCTTCCTGGAAATGGTCCGCCACCACTGGGCGGCCTTCGACGGGCCGGACCGCCGGGGCATCGAGTGGGACGCCGACGCGAGCGTCGAGGACGTCCTGCGCGGGTTCGCCCGGTTGCTCCAGCGCTTCGCCACCGAGACCGACCAGATCCGTTTCGCCCGGCTCGTGGTCACTGAGTCAGGACGGCTGCCGTGGATCGCGGAGGAGTTCTACCGGCTGGGCAAGGGGCCAATCGCGGCGACGTTCGCCGCCTGCCTTGACGACCTGACCGGGCGCGGCCGGCTTCGATGTCCGGACAGCCACCTCGCGGCACGCCAGTTCATGGGCCTGGTGCAGGAGTTCCTCGTGTGGCCGAGGGTCATGGCCTTCGAGGAGGAGATCACCGTTCAGCCCTCCGCGGAGGTGGTGATCGAGGAGGCCGTACGCACGTTCCTGGCCCGCTACGGCCCGGAGCAGTCCGCCTGACCCGTCCGCGCGCCGCGGCCGGCATCGGTGCAGGTGTCCGACTCATCCCATAGTTCTAGGAGAACTCGTCAGATGTCCGCGCACAGCATCGTTCTCGGCGATGTCCAGATCACCCGCGTCATCGAGTGGTCCGGCCCCATTCGTACCGCCCGCTTCATCGTCCCTGACAGCGATGAGGAGGTCTGGCGGCGCAACCAGGACTGGCTCGCGCCGCACTTCTGGACCCCGGCCGATGACGCCTACCGCGGCCACATACAGACCTGGGTCCTGCGCAGCGAGGGCAGGACCATCCTGGTGGACACCGGGGTCGGCAACGACAGGGAGCGCCCGCAGGTCCCGCAGTTCGCGGGGCTGCGGAGCGGCTATCTCGCCCGCCTGCGCGAGGCCGGCGTCGCGCCCGAGGACGTCGACGTCGTTATCAATACGCACATCCACTACGACCACGTCGGCTGGAACACCGAGTCGCGCGACGGCGCATGGGTGCCCACGTTCCCCAACGCCACGTACCTGATCCCTCGGCTCGACAACGTCTACTTCGATCCGGACAGCGCCCATCGCCGGCGGGCGCCGCGCGACGAGCACGAGCGCGTCCGCTGGGAGGGTGGCAAGCTCGTGTTCAACGACAGCATCGCCCCCATCCACCAGGCCGGACAGGCGGTGCTATGGGAGGACACGTACCGCATCGACGGCAACTTGCTGCTGGAGGCCGCGCCGGGTCACACGCCCGGTTCGTCCGTTCTCACGCTGCGCTCGGGTGCCGACCGCGCCGTCTTCGTCGGGGACATGCTGCACAGCCCCGTCCAGGTCCTCGATCCCCGCTGGAACAGTTGCTTCTGCGACGACCTCCAGCTCGCCGCCGAGACGCGCCGCGCCCATCTCGCGCGCGCCGCCGAACTGCGCGAGCTCGTCATCCCGGCCCACTGGCCGGGACACGGGGCTGCCGAGGTCCGGAAGGATGGCGAAGGCTTCGCCATCGCCGCCTGGGCCGCCTTCCCCACGGCGGCCGCGGACAGGCAGTAGGTCTGTGGGAGCTCCAGGATCGAACCTTCGGCAGGTCAGGGTCGGAAGTGGCGGGCATGTTCCACGGCCCACCGCGCGAACGTGCGCGGCGGCCGGCCGGTGCCCTGCTCGACGGTGTCGGTCACCGTGGTGCCGTACTCGTTCGGCGTAAGGGTCGTCTTCAGGTACATGTCCACGACGTCGGCGTCGCCGGCTCCGGGGATCTGCTTGAAGGCCTGGAACAGGGACAGGTTCGGGCGGCTGCCGGGCGTGCCCCACTCCTGCCGCGTCTGGCCGGGGGTGAGTTCCTCGAAGCACAGGTCACGGCCGGTCGCCTCGGCGAGATGGCGGATCATCTGACGGGGGTCAGGACCTCCGGCCCGGTGAGGTGGTACGGGACGGGCGGGGATTCACGGTCTCCGTACGGCTCGCGTACGACGCCGGAGGGCGTGCGAGCCGTGATCGATTACGTCCCCTATGGGCAGGCCTGTCGTGAGCCGCGGGGGGAGATCGTGCCCCAGCCGCAGCGGATGCCGCTCAGGCGGCTGGAAGGCCCCGGCTTCTGGATCGACCCGAAGGACTTCGGGCCGGACGAGACGCTCGTCGTCGTCATGCACTCCGCCGACGGTGACCCGGCCAAGAGCAACGGAGGCGGCGTCGGGGTCATCCGCGGGCCGGTCGCACCCTGCGAACCCGTACCTGCTGAGTTCAGCGGGGCGGACCGCGAGTGATCCGGTCGACCAGCTTCCCGCTGCCGCTGCCCGGCTGCGAGACTGACTGAAGCACTCCGTCGAACCGCTCGTGCCCGGGATCGGCGCCAGGTTCGACACATCGAAGGAGGTCCACTGTGACCCGCTCCGGCCAGGCGACGATCGCCGTGACGGGGGCGACCGGCCGCGTCGGCGGCCGGGTGGCCCGCAGGCTCGCGGCGGCCGGGGTGCCGCAGCGCCTGGCGGTGCGCGACCCCGGCCGTGCCCCGGACCTGCCCGGTGCGACGGCGGTCCGCTGCGCCTACGGCGAGCCCGGCGCGGCCGCCGCACTGGAAGGCGTCGAGGTGCTGTTCATGGTCTCGGCCTCCGAGTCGCCCGATCGGCTGGACCGGCAGCGGGCGTTCGTGGACGCCGCCGCCCAGGCCGGGGTCCGGCACGTGGTCTACCTGTCGTTCTTCGGCGCGGCGCCGGACGCCGTCTTCACCCTGGCACGTGATCACTGGGCCACCGAGCAGCACCTGCGCGGCAGCGGGATGTCCTTCACCTTCCTGCGGGACAACCTGTACGCCGACTTCATGCCCGCCCTGGTGGGCGAGGACGGAGTCATCCGCGGCCCGGCAGCCGAGGGCCGGGCCGCGGTCGTGGCCCAGGACGACATCGCCGAGGCCGCCACCGCCGTGCTGCTGCGGCCGGACGAGCACGCGGGCCGCACCTACGACCTCACCGGCCCGCACGCGCTCACCCTGGCGGAGGTCGCCGAGATCCTCTCGCGAGTGAGTGGCCGTACGGTCACCTACCGGCCCGAGACGGTGGAGGAGGCCTATCGCTCCCGCGCCTCCTACGGCGCCCCGGGCTGGCAGGTCGACGCGTGGGTGTCCACCTACACCGCCATCGCGGCTGGGCAGCTCGACGGGGTGAGCGACGACATCACGCGCCTGACAGGCCACGCCGCCACCCCGCTCGCCGACGTCGTGGCCGCAGGTCAGAAGGGGTAGTGGGCGTGCTGGGTCGCCAGGGTGATCCAGCGGGTGTTGGTGAACGCCTCGATGCCCCACCGGCCGCCGAAGCGTCCGTAGCCGGAGGACTTGAAGCCGCCGAACGGGGCCTGCGGCTCGTCGGCCACCGACTGGTCGTTGACGTGGACGATGCCGGTCTGCAGCCGGCGGGCCACGCGCAGGCCGTGGGTGCCGTTCTCGGTGATGATGCCGGCGGTCAGGCCGTGGTCGGTGTCGTTGGCCTTGGTGACGGCCTCCTCGTCGGTGGCGAAGGTGTCGATGACGCAGATCGGGCCGAAGCCCTCGCCGTAGTACAGGTCGGCGTCGGCGGGCACGCCGGTCAGGACGGTCGCCGGGTGGACCGCCCCGGAAGGCTCGCCGCCGCCGGTCACGACGGTGGCGCCCTTGGCGACGGCGTCGCTGACCAGGGCGGCGACGCGCCGCGCGGCGGCGGCCGAGACCAGCGGCCCGATGACCGTGGTCGGCTCGGCCGGGTCGCCGGCGGGCAGCGCGGCGACCTTGGCGGCGAACCTGGCCGTGAACTCCTCGGCCAGCGACTCGTGCACCAGGACGCGGTCGCCGGACATGCAGATCTGCCCGGCGTTCATGAACACGCCGAACGTCGCCGCGTCCACCGCGTAGTCCAGGTCGGCGTCGTCGAGCACGATGATGGCGTTCTTGCCGCCGAGTTCCAGCATGGCGGGCTTGAGGTGCCGGGCGGCGTGGGTGCCGATGATGCGGCCGACCTCGGTGGAGCCGGTGAAGTTGACCGCGCGTACGCGCGGGTCGGCGATGAGCGTCTCGGCGATCTGCGCGGCGTCGGCCGGGTCGTTGGTGACGACGTTGAGCACGCCGTCGGGCAGCCCGGCCTCGGCCAGGACGTCGGCGACGAACAGGCCGCAGGCGATCGGCGCGTCCTCGCTGGGCTTCATGACGACGGTGTTGCCGGCGGCGAGCGCGGCCGCCACCGAGCGGACGCCGAGGATGAGGGGCGCGTTCCAGGGGGAGAAGGCGGCGACGACGCCGACGGGCTCGCGTACGGCGAGGCCGAGCGCGCCTTCCTCCTGCGCGGTGAGCACGTCGCCGCGCGGGGCGGTGATCGCGGCGGCGGCCTCGCGCAGCATGTTCGCGGCCAGGCCGACGTTGAACAGGGCCCATGGCCGGGTGCCGCCGACCTCGCCGGCCATGAGGGCGGCCGCCTGTTCGCCGCGTTCCTGGAGCAGGTCGGCGGCCTTGAGGAAGATGGCGCGGCGGGCGAAGGGGCTGAGCGCCGCCCAGTCGTCGAAGGCGGCCTGCGCCGCGTCCACGGCGAGGGTCACGTCCTCGGGGCCGGCGGCGGCCACGGTGGCGTACGGCTGTCCGGTGTAGGGGTTGAGGTCGGCGGTGGTGCGGCCGGACCGCGCGGGCACGCTCTTGCCGCCGATGAGCAGTTCGCGGGTGATGGTCATCAGATACCTCCGAGGGAACCCCCGCCTTCAGGCGAGGAAGGAATCGGGCTTCTGCGGAGCAGGGCCGGAGCAGGCAGTGCGCCGTCAGGCGGGCCGCCGTCTTTTTGAATCAGCTGATGCGCGAGTGATCTCGCACATATGATCGAGGGATGGCGCAGCTGGTGAAGCGGGCCTACAAGTACCGCTTCTATCCGACCCCGGAACAGGCCGAACAGCTTGTCCGGACGTTCGGCTGCGTGCGCCTGGTCTACAACAAGGCGTTGGAGGAGCGGACCCGCGCCTACAAGCTGGAAGGCCGTGGCGTCTCCTACGGCGAGTCGTCGGCCGCGCTGACCGCGTGGAAGAAGACGCCGGAGCTGGCGTTTCTGCGCGAGGTGTCGTCGGTGCCGTTGCAGCAGACGCTGCGGCATCTGCAGGCGGCGTTCGCGAACTTCTTCGCCCGCCGGGCCAAGCACCCGACGTTCAAGAGCAAGAAGCGGTCGCGGGCGTCGGCGGAGTACACCCGTTCGGGGTTCCGCTGGCGGGAGGGCCGGCTCACCCTGGCCAAGATGGGCGCGCCGCTGGACATCGTGTGGTCGCGTCCGCTGCCCGAGGGGACCGAGCCGTCCACGGTCACGGTTTCCAGGGATCCGTCTGGGCGATGGTTCGTGTCCCTGCTGGTGGAGGAGAAGATCGCGCCGTTGCCGCCGGTCGAGAAGTCGACAGGCGTGGACGCGGGCCTCACCGCGCTGCTCACGCTGTCGTGCGGTGAGCAGATCGCCAATCCGCGTCATGAGCGTCGTGAGCGGCGCAGGCTGGCCAAGGCTCAGCGGGCGCTGGCCCGTAAGGAGAAGGGGTCGAAGAACCGGGACAAGGCCCGGATGCGCGTGGCGCGGGTGTACGCCCGGATCGCCGACCGCAGGCGCGACTATCTGCACAAAGTCACCACACGGCTGGTTCGCGAAAATCAAGCGATTGCCGTGGAAGACCTTGCCGTCCGCAACATGGTCAAGAACAGCAGGCTGGCCCGCGCCATCTCCGACGCCGGCTGGCGGGAGCTGCGGCGCATGCTGGAGTACAAGACGGCCTGGTACGGCCGCACCCTGGTGGTGGCAGACCGCTGGTTTCCCTCCTCCAAGTTGTGCTCGGTCTGCGGTGCCCTGCAGAACGACATGCCGTTGAGCGTCCGTGAGTGGACCTGTGCGTGCGGCGCGGTCCATGACCGGGAGGTGAACGCGGCCCAGAACCTGCTCGCCGCCGGGCTGGCGGAGAGCTGAAACGCCTGTGGAGCTGATGTAAGACCTCAACGAGAGTCCTCCTCTCGGGCGGGCGACCGGCGATCAAGCAGGAAGACCGACCGGCGACGGTCAGGATCCCCCTCGTTCACGAGGGGGAGGATGTCAAACGAAGGACGGGTTTGAGCACCTCGCCCCGGTGGCTGTCTTGCAGTGCCGTCTCGATGTCGGCCAGGTCGTAGAAGCGGACCAGCCGGTCGAAGGGGAAGCGTCCCTGCCGGTGCAGCTCGATCAGGGTGGGGATGAGGGTCTCGCTGCGGCCGCTGCCGCCGAGGGTGCCGACGATGCGTTTGCCCCACAGCGTCGTCAGGTGGTCGAGGGCGAACTCGGCGCCGGCCGGGGCGCCGCCGATGAGGACGCAGGTGCCGAGCATGCCGACGCTGTCGGCGGCCTGGCGTACGACGGGGATGACGCCGGTGCACTCCAGGGCGTGGTCGGCGGGGCCGTCGCAGATGCGGTGCACTTCGGCGACGGGGTCGGCCTGCGAGGCGTCGATGGTGTGGGTGGCGCCGAACTCCATGGCCAGCTCCAGCCTGGAGGGGTGCCGGTCCACCGCGATGATCTTCGTGGCGGGGGAGAGCCTGGCCGCCATGACCGCGGCCAGGCCGACCGCGCCGGCTCCGTAGATCACGAGGCTGGAGCCGGGGGCGGGCTTGACGGTGTTCAGCACCGCGCCCGCTCCGGTGGCGATGCCGCAGGCGAGCGGGCCGAGCAGCTCCAGCGGCGCGTCCGACGGCACGACGACGAGGGCGTCCGCCCAGGTGAGCGCGTGGGTCGAGAACGACGACTGGCCGAAGAAGTGGCTGTGGACCTGGGATCCGTCCGGTCTGCGCAGCGCGCTCTGGCCGGCCCGTGGTCCCAGCAGGCGGCCGCCGCCGCACAGCGCCTCGCCGAGGCGGGCGCAGTAGCGGGGTTCGCCGTCGCGGCAGTTGCGGCAGGTGCCGCACGAGGGCCAGCCGATGACCACGTGGTCGCCCGGCCGTACGGAGGTGACGCCGTCGCCGACCGCCACGACCTCGCCGGCGCCTTCGTGGCCGAGTACGGCGGGGAACGGCATCGGCAGGTCGCCGTGCCGGGTGATGGTGTCGGTGTGGCAGATGCCGGAGGCGACGACGCGTACCAGGGCTTCGCCTGGTCCCGGCTCGTCGAGGTCGAGCTCCTCGACGTGGAAGGGCCCGCCGAGCTCGTCGACGACCGCGGCCGTCACTCTCATCGCTGTTCTCCTTCGCTTCGGATGGCGGGGGGCGGCAGGGGAGGGGTGAGCTGTTGGACGAGGCGTCCGGCCGCCAGCACCGCCGGGTCGCGCAGCGGGCCGCCGGCGAGTTGCAGCCCGATCGGCAGGCCGCCGGCCAGGGCCACCGGCACCGAGATCGCCGGCAGGCCGGCCGCGTTGAACGGCGCGGTCAGCCGGGTCAGCACGAACTCGACGGGCCATTCGCGGCCGTCGATGGTGACGGTGTCCGCGCCGATGGGCGGGGCGGTCACCGGCACGGTGGCGCAGGCCAGCACGTCGCAGCCGTCCTCCAGTGCGGAGCGCAGCGCGGCGACGATCCGGGCGAGCGCGGCCTCCTGCCGCTCCACCTGCTCGGCGGGCGGCGCGGGCAGCCGCATCAGCTCTGCGATGTCCGGCCCGAACAGCTCCGGCTGCTCGGTGAAGGCGGCCCGGTGGTAGGCGCCGGCCTCGCGGACGATCCTGGCCAGCGGCGCCTCCGGCATCAGCGGCTCGTCGGGGACGTCGATGTCCACGACGGCCACTCCGGCGTCCTCAAGCCGGGCGCGTACGGCGTCGAGCGCCGCGCGCACCTCGGGGGCGAGCACCGCGGCGAACCAGCCGCCGAGCCAGCCGACCCGGAGCCGTGCCGGCGGTTGGCCCGTGAGGGGGCCGGCGAGCGCGTCCATGAGCAGCGTCGCGTCGTCCACGGTGCGGGCCAGGACGCCGAGGTGGTCCAGGGACGGGGCCAGCGGCAGCACGCCGTCCAGCGGGATCCGGCCGTGGGTGGGCTTGAAGCCGACGCAGCCGCTGAGGGCGGCGGGGATGCGTACGCTGCCGGCCGTGTCGGAGCCGAGCCCGCCCAGTGAGCTGCCGGCGGTGACCGAGGCGGCCGACCCGCCGGACGAGCCGCCGGGGATGTGGCCGCGCCGGTACGGGTTGTGCGTGGGGCCGAAGTAGGCGCTGTCGGTGCGTCCGCCCCAGGCCAGCTCGTGCGTGGTGTGCTTGCCGAGGATCACCGTCCCGGCGTCCAGCAGCCGGGTGACCGCGGTCGCGTCCTTGTCGGGCACGTGTCCGGCGAAGCGGGGCGAGCCGTAGCCGGTGCGTACGCCGGCGGTGTCGATGAGGTCCTTGACGCCGATCGGGATGCCGTGCAGCGGACCGCGCGGCGGCTCGCCGGCGAGGGCGTGCGCGCGGGCGAGCGCGGCCTCGGCGGTGACGGTGGCGTAGGCGTGCAGCGCCGGTTCGGTCGCGGCGATCCTGGCCAGCAGGTGCTCGGTCAGCTCGACCGGCGACAGCTCGCCGCGGGCGATGGCCGCCGACGCGGCGGTGAGGGTGTCAACGCGCATGGCCGGGGTCCCGTACGTAGTAGCCGACGGGGAACAGGCTCAGCCCGGTCCGGTCGCGTACCAGTCCCCACAGCCCGCCCGGCAGCCACCGCGCCGCGGCGATGCCGACGGCGCCGAGGAGCACCAGGTACCACGAGCCGTAGTCGGCCAGCAGTTGCTGCAGCGCGAAGAACACCACCGCGCCGAGCAGCGGACCTTCGACGAAGCCGATGCCGCCGATCACCACGATGAAGATCATGTATGCCGACCACTGCACGTTGAAGATCGCGTCCGGGTTGACGCTGAGCGAGCTGATCGTGATCACCCCGCCGGCGGCGCCGGTGCCGGCGGCCGACACCAGGTAGACGATCCGCTTGGCCCGGGTCACGTCGATGCCGGCGGCGCTGGCGGCGGTCTCCTCGTCGCGCACCGCCATCAGCGACAGCCCCACCCGGCCGCGCAGCAGCAGGTAGCAGCCGCCGACGGTGGCGAGGGTGAGCGCCAGCGCCACCCAGTAGGTCAGCGCGCCGCGCAGCGCGGGGTCCAGGCCGGACAGCCCGGCCAGGCCCTTGCCGCTGGCGCCGCCCAGGGCGTCGACGCGCACCACCAGCAGCCGGTACACCTCGGCGATCACCCATGTGCCGACGGCGAAGTAGTCGCCGCGCAGCCGGAAGGCCAGCCAGGAGGTGGGCACCGCGAACACCACGCAGGTCAGCGCGGCCAGCGGCACCGCCAGGTACGGCTGCACCCCCAGGTCGGCCAGTGCGATCACGCTGTAGGCGCCGATCCCGACGAAGGCCTGCTGGCCGACCGAGACCAGGCCGCCGAACCCGGCCAGCAGGTTCCACATGCTGGCCAGGGCGACCAGCACGTAGAAGTTGACGAGCGTGTCGGTGATGTCGCTGAAGACCACGTACGGCAGCGCCGCGAGCAGCACCACGACGGCGAGCAGCGCCCCGCCCGACGCCTTGGAGGTGCGGGCGGCGCGGCGCACGTCCACGGCGGCCGCCGCCCGCTCGGTCAGCAGTTGGGAGAGGCTCATGTGGTCCGTCCGGCGAGCAGGCCCTGCGGCCGGAAGGCCAGCACGGCGAGGAAGACGAGGTGGCCGGCGAGCAGCGTCATCGCCGGGTCGATCTGGGAGCCGAGCGACTGGGTGACGCCCAGCACGATGCCGCCCAGCAGCGTCCCCCACAGCGAGCCGAGCCCGCCGATGACGACCGCCTCGAACGCGAAGATCAGCCGCGACGGGCCGGTGGCCGGGTCGAACGACGAGCGCACCGCGAACATCAGCCCGGCCAGCGCCACGGTGGCGAAGGCGATGGCGGTGGCGACGCCGTAGACGTGCCGGCTGTCGGCGCCCACCAGGTTCGCGGTCTCGCGGTCGTCGGAGGAGGCGCGCAGCATCCTGCCGAGCCCGGTGCGCGTCAGGAACACCTGGATGCCGGCCAGCACGGCGCAGGCCAGCAGGAACGTGACCAGCGGCAGCCAGCCGACGGTGACGGAGCCCGCGAGCTGGAAGGAGGAGGTGGCGAACGAGCCGCCGTCCAGGGTGCGCGTGTCGGCGGAGAAGATCTCCAGCAGCACGTTCTGCAGCACGATCGACAGCCCGAACGTGACCAGCAGGGTGGCCAGCGGCCCCGACGAGAGGCTGCCCTGCAGCAGCACCCGCTGGGTGAGGTAGCCGAGCACCGCGAACAGCGGCACGGTCACCACGATGACCACCCACAGCGGCAGCCCGGTGCCGCCGACCAGGGCGAGGGCCAGGAACGAGGCGACGACGGCCAGGTCCCCGTGGGCGAGGTTGACGATCCGCATCACGCCGAACATCAGCGACAGGCCGGTCGCGAACAGCGCGTACAGGCCGCCGAGCAGCAGTCCCTGGACCACCGCGTTGAACCATTGCATGTCAGTCTTTCCCGTCCTGCGTGAGGTCGCCGATGCCGAAGTACGCGTGCTCGACCTGCTCCGCGGTGAGGTCGGCGGGCCGGCCCGCCAGCACCGAGCGGCCCTCCAGCAGGCAGTGCACCCGGTCGGCGACGCGCAGGGCCTGCGAGACGTCCTGCTCGACGACGAGCGCGGTGGTGCCGGCGGCGACGATCTCCGGCAGCGTCTCGTAGATGCGGCGCACGATCACTGGCGCCAGGCCCAGCGACAGCTCGTCGACGAGCAGCAGGTCGGGGTTGGTCAGCAGGGCCCGGCCGATGGCCACGGCCTGCTGCTCGCCGCCGGACAGCTGCGCCGCGTTCTGGCGTCGCCGCTCGGTCATCCACGGGAACAGCTCGTAGACGCGCTGCAGCGTCCAGGGGCCGCTGCGTTTGCGGTAGGTGCCGGTGAGCAGGTTCTCCTCGACGGTGAGGGAGCGGAACAGCCGCCGGCCCTCCGGGACCAGCGCGATCCCGGCGGAGACCCGCTGGTGGGCGGGGGAGCGGGTGATGTCGCGCCCCGCGAGGTGGACGGTGCCCGACGTGGGGGCGTTGAGCCCGGCCAGGGCGCGCAGCAGCGTGGACTTGCCGGCGCCGTTGGCGCCGATGACGGCCAGGACCTCGCCGCGTTCCAGCTCCAGGCTGACGCCGTCCACGGCGCGCAGCAGGCCGTGGTGCACGGTGAGGTCGCGGATGGACAGCAGGCTCACGATCCCTCGCCCTCCTCCGCTGTGCTGCTCTCCGGTCCGCCGCCCAGGTACAGCTCGCGTACTTTGGCGTCGGCGAGCACCGCGACCGGCTCGCCGTCGGCGACGACGTCGCCGCCGGCCAGGCAGATCATCCGGGCGACGGTCTTGACCAGGGCGTGCACCACGTGCTCGATCCACACGATGCCGAGCCCGTCGGCGTGCAGCCGCCTGATGACCTCGACCAGCTCGGCCACCTCGGGCTCGGTGAGCCCGCCGGCGACCTCGTCGAGCAGCAGCAGCCGGGGGCCGGTGCCGAGCGCGCGGGCCACCTCCAGCCGCTTGCGCTGCAGCAGGGTGAGGCGCCCGGCGGCGGTGTTGGCCAGGTCGGCCAGGCCGGTGCGCTCCAGCACCTCCATGGCCTGCGACCAGGCCTGCTTGCCGTGCAGTCCGGCGCCCTGGTGCGCGCACACCAGGACGTTCTCGAACACGGTGAGGTGGGTGAACGGGCGCGGCACCTGGTAGGTGCGGCCGATGCCGGCGCGGGTGCGGGCGTGCGGCGGGACGCCCGTGACGTCGCGCCCGTCCAGCCAGACCGTGCCGGCGTCCGGGCGCAGGTCGCCGGAGATCATCGCGAACAGGCTGGACTTGCCGGCCCCGTTCGGCCCGACGATGCCCAGCGCCTCGCCCGGTCCCAGCGACAGGGCGAGGTCCCGGGCGACGGTCACCTGGCCGAAGCTCTTGGACAGGCTCTCCAGGCGCAGCAGCGGTGCGGTCATCATGAGCCGGTCGGCAGCAGGTCGCCCCCGATGGGGACGGCCTTGTTCGGCGTGTTGTCCACGATGGCCACGTCCCAGGGGAACTTGGTGCCCTTGCGCCACTGGCCGCCGACCGGGTGCTGCAGGGCGATGCCGGGCTTGGGGCCGGCGGTGAAGTCCAGGTCGCCGCTCATGCAGTTGATCTTCATGGTGCGCAGCTTGTCGGCGACGTCGTCGCGGTCCTTGGGGTCGCCGGCGTTCTTGAACGCCTGCACGGCGATCTCGAACAGTGAGTAGACCGAGCCGAGCGCCTGGGTCCACTGCTTGCCGGTGGCGGCGAAGTCCTCGGCGAGCTGCTGGGCGGTCTTGCCGTCCAGGGTGGACTTGTACGGGTGCGCCGGGCTCCACCAGAAGTCGGTGGCGATGTTGCTGGCGAGCGGGCCGAGGGCCTCGGCCTCGGAGGGGAAGAGCATGACCTTGGCGACGGTGGCCAGCTTCGGCTTGAAGCCCTGCTGGCGGGCCTGCTTCCAGAACGTCTGGAAGTCGGGCGGGATCGGGGTGCAGGTGAACAGCTCGGCCTCGGACGACTTGAACTTCGCGATCTGCGAGCTGAAGTCGGTGACGCCGTTCTGGTACGCGCCGCCGTCCACGAGCTCGTAGCCGGCCTTGGTGATCATCGGGCCGAGGCCCTGGCGGAAGGCGTTGGCGTCGGTGTCGTTGGGCCACAGGGCCGCGACGTTCTTGTTGCCCACCTCCATGCGCTCCCACATGGGGAAGAAGCAGTCGGCGAACTCCTGCATCCCGAAGAAGAACAGCGTCGTGTACTTGAAGCCCTCGCCGTCCTTGCCGCCCCGGCCGTTCCACCACGCCTCCCAGGGGGCGATCGTGGTGACGTTCGGGATGCCGTTGGCCTCGCACTGGTCGGCCACCGGGTTGGTGGTGTCCGGCGTCGAGGAGCCGACGATGAGGTCCACCTTGTCGCTGTTGATGAGCTGGCGGGTGACCTCGGTGGCCCGGTTGGGGTTGGACTGGGTGTCCTTGACGATGATCTCGACGGTGCGCTTCTTCCCGCCGGCGGTGAAGCCGTTGCGCAGCGCTTCGGTGACCTGCTTGACCACGAAGTTGTCGGCGGTGGCGAAGCCGGCCAGCGCGCCGGTCTGCGGGCTCACGTAGCCGATCTTGAGGACGTCGGAGGACGAGGCGCCGGTGCCCTTGAGGCCTCCGCTGCAGGCGCTCAGCAGCGGCGTCCCGCCGATCGCGGCGGCGCCGAGGCCGACCGCGCTGAGGAAGGATCGGCGGTTCATGCCGCCGGGGGAAGCGTCGCTCACGCGAGGACTCCTTATGCCGGACGATGTCCCTCGCACCTGGCGCCGCGCTGATGCGCGCGCCGCGGGGACATCTGGGGGTGCACTTCGGGAAAGGGGTCGGCGGCCCGCCCGGCTCGTGGCCATGACGTGGCTCCGACCTGGCGGGATGCCGTGAAGGTGACCCCGACCGTACGGCTCCGTTAACACCCGTGCAACAGGACGTCCGAAGGAGTGGAACGCTAATTCACTGGTTGGAACGCCGCTACGCCGGCGGCCGGTAGCCGAGCCTCCGGGAGATCTCCGCGGCCGTGCGCCGCAGCGGCGCCTCCAGCCGCCCGGCCAGCGCCTCGACGGTGGTCGGCGCCATCGTCAGGTAGACCGCGACGTTGATCGCGGCCACCACCTCGCCCGAGCGGTCGCGCACCGGCGCGGAGAACGAGCGCAGGCCCGGGGCCAGCTCCTCGTCGTTGACCGCGATCCCGGTCTGGCGCACCTTGGCCAGCGCGGCCAGCAGCTGCTCCCGGTTGGTGATGGTCTTGGGCCCCCGGCGGGCCATGTCGGTGCGGTCCAGGATCTGCCGCAGCGTCGCCGGGTCCCGGTAGGCCAGCAGCACCTTGCCCATCGAGGTGCAGTAGGCCGGCAGCCGCGAGCCGACGTGCAGGTTGAGGTCCATGGCCAGGGACGTGCGCCGGCTGCTGCGCCGCCGGTCCACGTAGACGACGTCGGGCCCGTCGGCGACGGCCACGCTGATGGTGAACCCGGTCTCGTCGGCCAGCGCCTGCAGCAGCGGCCCGGTGACGCGGGTCAGCTCCATCGAGTCGATCGCGGCGAAGCCCAGGTCGACGGCGCGCGGGCCGAGGAAGTACTTCTTCGTCTCCGGGTCCTGCTGGAGGTACTGCAGTGAGGTCAGCGTGGCCACGTAGCGGTGCGTGGTGCTCTTGTTCAGTCCCACGGCGCGGGCCAGGTCGGCGATCCCCAGCACCGAGCGGTCGCCGGTGAACGCGTCCAGGATGCTCAGCCCGCGCTCCAGCGACACCGAGTGGGACGCGGCGTGGGTCCGGGCGGACTCTTCATCGGTCACAGTGGTCAGCATATGATTCCAGCGTTCCAGTCATCCGAATACTTCTGATCCGCATACGTCGAACGAGAGGACCACGGCACATGGCCCGAGCGGGGAGCGACTGGCGCAAGTCGCGATTCGGGCACTTCATCGGCGGAGAGTGGGTGGCGGCCGGCTCCGGCCGTACCTATCACGACCACTCGCCGTGGTCCGGCGAGGTGCTCGCCGAGGTGGCCGCCGGCGACGCCGAGGACGCGCAGGCGGCCATCGCCGCCGCGCACGCGGCGTTCCCCGGCTGGTCGGCGCTGCCGCCAGGGCGGCGCCAGCACGTCTTCCTGCGCGCGGCCGACATCCTGCACGCCAGGCGCGGCGACATCCTCGACGCCCTCGCCGCCGAGACCGGGTGCGGCCGCTACTTCGGCGAGGTCCAGGTCGACTTCGCGCTCAAGCTGCTGCGCCAGGCCGCCCAGCTCGCCTACCAGCCCACCGGCAGCCTGCTGCCGTCCGACGTCGAGGGCATGCACGCGATGGCGATCCGCCGTCCGGTGGGCGTGGTCGGCGCCATAGCGCCGTGGAACGCCTCGCTCACCCTGTCAGGACGGGCCGTCGTCGGGCCGCTCGCCCTCGGCAACACCGTCGTGGTCAAGCCGTCGGAGGAGGCTCCGTACACCGGCGGCGCCCTGTGGGCGGAGGTGCTGCACGAGGCCGGGCTGCCGGCCGGCGCGCTCAACGTGGTCACGCACGCCCCGGGCGAGGCCGGCGGCGTGGCCGACGCGATGCTGACCAGCCCTCTGGTCAAGCGCATCAACTTCACCGGCTCCACCCCGACCGGCCGGCGCCTGGCCGAGAAGGCGGGCCGTCACCTCAAGCGGGTCGTGCTCCAGCTCAGCGGCCAGAACCCGCTCATCGTCACCCGCGACGCCGACCTCTCCTATGCGGTCGACGCGGCCACCTACGGCGCCTTCATCCATCAGGGCCAGGTGTGCATGTGCGCCCGCCGCATCTACGTGGAGCGGCCGCTGGCCGACGAGTTCACCGCGCGGTTCGCGGCCAAGGTGGCGGCGCTGCCCACCGGCGACCCGCGCGACCCGGCCACCGTGGTCGGCCCCGTGATCAACGAGTGGGCGCTGGCGCTGCTGGACCGCCGGGTCAAGGAGGCCGTCGAGCTCGGCTCCCGCGTCCTCGCGGGCGGCGTGCCCCAGCCCCCCTGCTACCCCGCGACCGTGCTGACCGACGTGCCGGACGAGGCCGAGATCGCGCAGGGCGAGACGTTCGGCCCGGTCGTGATCGTGGAGGCCGTCGGCTCGGCCGACGAGGCGGTGACCCGCGCCAACGCCTCCGACCTGGGCCTGGCCGCGTCGGTCATCACCGGCGACCCCCGTTACGGGCTGAAACTGGCCTCCCGGCTGGACGTCGGCATCGTGCACGTCAACGACCAGCCGGTCAACGACGAGCCGCAGATGCCGTTCGGCGGCGTCAAGGACAGCGGCTGGGGCCGGTTCGGGCTCGGGTTCGCCGCCGAGGAGTTCAGCGAGCTGCAGTGGGTCACCGTACGGGACCAGGACCGCGCCTTCCCCTTCTGACCGTCGTCTCATTCGTCGTAACGGGTGTAGATCGCCGCCGACGTCCCGGTGGGGTCCAGCCTGGCCAGGATGGCGTCGGCGATGGCGGCGAGCTGGTCGAGCTGCTCCGGGGTGAGGGTGTCGACGACGTGGTGGTGGACGGTGGCCACGTGGCCGGGGGCCGCCTGCCGTACCTTCTCCCATCCCTCGTCCGTGAGCCGGACGTGCGTGGTGCGGCGGTCGCGCGGGCAGGAGAAGCGCTCCACCAGGCCCCGCCCCTCCAGGCGGGTCACCACGTGGGAGAGCCGGGGGAGTGTGGCGTTGGTGCCCCAGGACAGCTCGGTCATGCGCGAGGTCCGTCCGGGCGTCTCCGACAGCGTCGCCAGCACGTAGTACTCGAACTCCGTCAGGCCGGCGTCGCGGCGCAGCTGGGCGTCGAGCACGCCGGGGAGCAGTTCGAGCACCGCGCGCAGCCGGACCCAGGCGCGTAGCTGCGGCCGGTCGAGCCAGGGAGTGTCCAAAGAATCCGTCCTCACCGGGAATGGTTGTAGCGACAAGTTTGCTGTCCATGATGATCCTGCCTCATGAACGGGCCCGTCACCGTCATGGCACACCGCAGCATCCCGGCACCAAGGAGCCCGCATGACCACGCCTGCCCAGTCCCCGACCGCCGCCGCCGACGCCCGTATCCCGGCAGCACACCCCTTCGCCGCGCACCTGCGGCGCGCCGCCGCCCTGGAGGCCGCCGACCCGCACCGGGCGTGGACGCCGCAGGACGGGCCGCTGCCCAGCCTCTACCTGTCCCACGGCGGCGGGCCCCTGCCCTTCCAGGCCCCCGAGTGGCTCACCCCGCTGCACGACTGGGCCCGCTCCCTGCCCAAGCCGAAGGCGATCCTGGTCGTCTCCGCGCACTGGGAGTCCGCGCCGCTGTCGGTGAGCGCCGACCGGCCCGACGAGCTGGTGTACGACTTCGGCGGCTTCGACGCCCTGTACTACACCTTCCGCTACGACACCCCGGACGCCGGCGAGCTGTCCAGGCAGGTCACCGGCCTCATGCCGGACAGCGAGCACGTGCACCGGCACGCCCGGCGCGGCCTCGACCACGGCGCCTGGGTGCCCCTGAAGATCATGTACCCGGCCGCCGACATCCCGGTGCTGCAGCTCAGCCTGCCCACCGAGGACCCCGACCGCCTGCTGGCCATCGGCGAGCGGCTGCGCCCGCTGCGCGACCAGGGCGTGCTGGTGATCGGCTCCGGGCACATGACCCACGGGCTGCCGTTCCTGACCAGGGAGATGTTCCAGGGGAACCTGGTGCCCGGCTGGTCGTCCGACTTCGACGCCTGGGCCGCCGACGCGCTGGCCCGCGGGGACGTCGCCGAACTCGCCCGCTTCCGCACCGCCGCCCCCGGCATGCCGTACGCCCACCCGACCGTGGAGCACTTCACCCCGCTGTTCGTCACCCTCGGCGCGGCCACCGACCCCACGGCGCCGGTGGTGACCAGGCTCGACGGCTACGGCGTGGGCCTGTCCCGCCGCTCCTTCGAGGCGGCCTGAGGGTAGCCGTCAGCCAGCAGCCCGCAGCCGGCCTCACCGGAGGCCGGCGTGGCGGGGCACCCGTTGCGTTCAGCGAGGCGAGCGGCCGCCTGACGAAATCGGCGCCTGCCGCAGCCTGGCCGCGCGCGCCATGCAGCCGTTTCAACGTGAACACATGAGCGACCAGTCATAAAACAAGAAGATGAGTAGGGCGGTGAGACTCGCACCCCCGACCTACAGATCATGAGAATCCTCGGTTGATGTCGCCCAGTATCACGGAGTGCTGTTTTATATTGTCGTCGCCGCCATCGCCTGGTCATTTGCGTCCGCAGACAGGATGGCTCGCAGCAGCCCTCGGACGCGACGCATGGTCCGCTTGGCGTGCATGGACACGAATTCCGGCCAGCTCTGTCTCGCCGCCGGCTCATCACCTTGGCACAGGGGTGAAGGCGCACGGTAACTCTATGTTCGGTTTCGAAGACGTTTCCGGTCCTGGCCGATATGGTGGCGCGTTGACGATCGGCCAAGTCCGTAAGCCTTCCGGAGCTTCTACGTGCGTACCGCAGCGGCAATTCTGTCCCTCATACTCGCCATCACCATCCTGCCCGCACAACCCGCCACGGCCGCGGTTTCCGCCGCGTCGTTGCCGGGCGGCAAGACCACCTTCGTCATCTCACAGGGTCACCTGAAGGCCGCCTCCCAGCAGAACTGGCTACGCCTGGGCAACTACCGCTTCGCCGCGAACGGCACGGTGAGCGCCTCCATGTACCTGTGGTGGCAGCGTCATCCCCAGGCAAGGCAGCGCACCGGCACCGTCCCCGACTCGAGCTGCACCACCAAGGCGGGTGGCAAGCAGTCGCGGCCTCGCACCTGCGAGGTGCTGACCGCCGGGGGCTTCACCGGGACCCCCGACGAGAGCCGCACCGGGACGTACACCATGTCAGGCGACGTGCTCACCATCCGGTGGAAGATCGCCCAGACGTGGACGGAGCAGTGGTACGTGCGGACCTCGCCTGACGGCAAGCTGGCCCGCCTGGACCTCAAGCAGAGCACCTTGGCCACGAATGGGTACGGCTACGGCAGCAACGCCGCGATCAGCACGCGCCGCGCGATGAGCTCGGTGAAGGCGTTCCCCGGCTCGCTCAGGCAGGACCTGAGGAGCTGGGCGAGCGGTAAGCTCGTCACCTCCGACAACCAGCCGTTCGGCCTGTCCTCCTTCCGCGCCTGCTCCGCCACCACCTCGTGCCTGACCTACCTGCAGCCCTCCTCGAACAGCGCCTGCAAGAAGGAGGGCGGCTGCCCCAAGTACGGTGGCGGAACGAGCGCCAACATCACCTCCATCCAGTACTACCTGACGATGATCTCCAAGTCCGACCGCCGCGACACGCTGTGGCACTGGTGCACCTGCCTGGCGATGGAGCGGGACGAGTTCTGCTACACCGGCAACTCCCATGTCAAACCGCTCATGCAGATCATCGACGACACCGGAGCCTTCCGCGGCTGGGTCGGTGCTGAGGCATCCTTCTCGACCGGCTCCCGAGCGACGGACATGTTGGCGGTCCTGCGCATCTCCGACTTCCGCTGACCGGCCTTGTCGGGACTGTAAAACCAGCGGCGGCCGAACGGGTGGGAGCGGTCGTACAGCCGCGTCGGCGCTTATCGAGATCATGGGCCACCCCCGGCCGGTCACCTCCTGCCCGGAGTCGTACGACGTGGCCGTCCAGCGGCGGTTGTGGGCCGTCTCCGAAGATCTCACCGGGGTGACGTTCCCCGTCGCCGCGCCCGCTTCAGGAGCGGCCGTCACGGCGTAGCGTGGATTGTCCGTAACGCCGGGCCCGGCAGTGAGGAAACATCTGAAAGCACATTCCTCGGCGAGGGCGGTCCGCGCCCCCCGTCAGGCCCGGCGATCGTCGCCGATCCATCAGGGAGAGATCTTGACGCACAGTGGCAAAGAGACGGACCCGCAGGATCCGGAGTACGCCGACGCCCCGGCTGCAAGGATCAATCCGCACATTCCTCACCCCGCCCGGATCTATGACTTCTTACTGGGCGGCAAGGACAACTTCGCCTCCGACCGTGAGGCCGCCAAGGGGCTCATCGAGCTGTCGCCGGGCACCCGTGAGGGCGTGCGCGCCCACCGCGCCTTCGTGAGCCGGGCCGTACGGTATCTGGCGGCCGAAGCCGGCATCACCCAGTTCCTCGACATCGGCACCGGGCTCCCCACCCAGGACCCCACCCACGTCATCGCCCAGCGGGCCGTGCCCGAGGCCCGGGTGGCCTACGTCGACAACGACCCCATCGTCCTCGTGCACGGGCGTGCCCTGCTGACCGGTGACCCGGCGGGCGCGACGGAGATGATCGAGGCGGACCTGCGGCAGCCACAGAAGATCCTGTCCGACCCCGCGGTCCGGGAGGTGCTCGACTTCACCCGTCCCGTGGCCGTCATCCTGGCCGGGATCCTGCACTTCGTCACCGATGACGAGGACCCGTACGGGGTGGTCGAGCAGCTCAAGGCGGTGGTGCCCAGCGGCAGCCACCTGCTGCTGTCGCACATCACCATGGACTTCGCCGACAACCTGAGCCGCGAGGAGTTCACCAAGCCGTACGACAACAGCTCCGCCCCCATGGTGCCGCGCAGCCACGACGAGACGCTGCGCTTCTTCGAGGGCTGGGACCTCCTGGACCCGGGCCTCGTCGAGGTCGTCACGTGGCGGCCGGACCCGGTCGAATACCAGGAACAGATCCCCGGCGGCCACGCCTGGGCCTACGGCGGCCTCGCCGTCAAACCCTGAGACACCCCCCGGCGTGCGCCGTCCCAGCACGACGATGAGGTCGGCCGCCTGGGCCGTGGTGAGCCGGTGCGTCACCAGGACGGTCACGCCGCCCCGCGGCCGGCCCATGCCGGCGTACTGCTGGAACAGCCGCTCCTCGGCCCGCGCGTCCAGGCCGGCGGTCGGCTCGTCCATGATCAGCAGCCGCAGGCCCTCGTCGGCCTTAAGGGGCGGCCTTCCGCGTGCCCGCCCGCCTGGCGTGCCGGTTGGCACCACCGCGGCGGCACCGAGGTCGGCGTCAACGGTGCCGGTGCGGCTTTGTACGGCCGTTCAGGCGGGCGGGAGTCATGGGTGAAAAAGGGGCGCGGGAGGGTAAGGACGCGGCGTTTTTCCGGCCGATCGAGGGCAGGCGTCATGGCCGCGGCGACGTAAAACCGGACGATCAGGCGGGCGGGGGCTCAGGGACGGGGTGCGGGTCTCGGGGACGGGTCCTGAGGGCTCAGGTGGACCCGCCATCACTCGCCGATTCGGTGGCGTGACCGTCGGTCCGGATGTGGTGCACGCTCCTCCTCGATCAAGTGGGGTGGCTAGCCGCATTAAAAGAGGGGACTTTCGCCGACACAAGGGTGAAATCGTTTTCAATTTAGGTAACGTTCCGGTAACTAACACCGAAACGGTCGCTGGCATGCGCAGACATCAGCGATGCCAACTCGTTACGCGACGAAGGGGTTCACGGTCGGACATTCGCGTGTTACAACCCGATTAATTGATCTCAGAGATAAACAAAGGGGCAGGTGGTGCGCATGTCGTACAAGCCACCCAACCGCGCCCCGGGCAGCGCTCCACCGGCGGGTCCTGCCGCGCTGCGCCGGGCGAACCTCTCGCTCGTGCTGCGCGAGCTGCGCGACCACAAGGTCCTGTCCCGCGCCGACATCGCCGAGACGACCGGGCTGCACCGCGCCACCGTCTCCAACCTGATGGCCGAGCTGCTGGAACGGCGTCTCGTACGCGAGGTCGGCGTCAGGCACGCCGGCGCCGTCGGCCGCCCCAGGCGCGCAGTGGCCTTGCACGGCGCGCACGTCGGCGCGCTCGGCATGGAGATCAACGTCGACTACATCGCGGTCCACGGCACCGACCTCAGCGGCCGGGTCCTGGTCGAGCGCCGGATCGTGCACGACGCCGTGGGCAGCGGCCCGGACGGCTCCGTGCGGCGGCTCGCAGCCGTGGCAGGGCAGGCCGTCGAGGCCATGCGGCGGGCCGGAGCGACCCCCGCCGGCATCGCGGTCGCCGTCCCCGGGCTCGTGGACGTCACCCGCGGCGTCGTGACGCTCGCCCCCAACCTGTCCTGGCACGAGCTGCCCCTGGCCGAGCGGCTGACCTCCGTGCTCGGCCCGTTGCGCCTGCCGGTACGGGTGGACAACGACGCGAACCTCGCCGCCCTGGCCGAGTACACCTCCGGCGTCGCCGCCGGCACGCCCTACCTGGTGTACCTCACCGGCGAGGTCGGGGTCGGCGGCGGCATCATCCTGGACGGCCGGCTGCTGCGCGGCGCGGACGGCTTCTCCGGCGAGGTCGGGCACCTCCAGGTGGACCCCGACGGCGCCCAGTGCGGGTGCGGCCGCGCCGGATGCTGGGAGACCAAGGTCGGCCTGGCCGCGCTCGTCCGCGCGGCGATGCCCGAGCAGGCGTACGGGCTGCCCGGCAGGCCGGTGCCCGACCCCGGCGAACGGGTGAGCGACATCGCCGACGGCCTGGCCGCGGGCGACCCGCGGATGACGGCGGCGGTGGCGCAGGTCGGCGAGTGGCTCGGGCTCGGCGGCTCGATCCTGGCCAACCTGTTCAACCCGCGCGTGATCGTCATCGGCGGCTACTTCGCCTCGCTGGCCCGGTGGCTGCTGCCGCACGCGCAGGACCAGCTGGACCGGCTCGTGGTGGCGGCCCCCGCCGCCCGGTGCCGCCTGGTCGCCTCCACACTCGGCTTCGGCGCCGCCTCCCGGGGCGCCGCCAGCATGGTGGTCAGCGACGTCATCGACGACCCGACGGCGATCATCGGCACATCACCCCGGCCGGCACCCGTCTGACGGCCCCGCAGACCTGGAGACGGCACCCTCCAGCACCCCGCAAGATCCGCTCCACGAAGTGGCAACAGCGCGGCGGCGCGCGCCTCGCCTGACGTCCCCCCGGTCAGGAAGGGTTTTCCATGTCACCACGTCATCGCACGTGGGCCAGGCTGCTCCGTGCGGCCCTGCCGTTACGCGGACGGCGCCTCAGGCGCCGAGCCGTGACGACGATGGCCTTATCCGCCCTCGTCGCCCCCCTCGCCGTCCCTCTCGTCCCGATCCTCGCGGCGCCCGCGAGCGCCGAGGCCGCCACGGCGGCCGAGCCCGCCTACAAGGTCCTCGTCTTCTCCAAGACGACCGGTTTCCGGCACGACTCCATCCCCGAAGGCATCGCGGCCGTGCGGCAACTCGGCCAGGACAACGACTTCGCGGTCGACACGACCGAGGACAGCGCCCTGTTCACGGACCAGAACCTGGCCCAGTACAAGGCCGTGATCTTCATGTCCACGACCGGTGACCCGCTGAGCACGCAGGACCAGAAGGACGCCTTCCAGCGCTACATCCAGAACGGCGGCGGCTTCGTAGGCGTCCACGCGGCCGCCGACAGCGGCTACACCTGGGAGTGGTACGGCAAGCTGGTCGGCGCGTACTTCAAGAGCCACCCGGCGATCCAGCAGGCCACGGTCAAGGTCGAGGACCCGGCGCACCCGTCCACCAAGGACCTGCCGACGACCTGGACCCGTAGCGACGAGTGGTACGACTACCAGGCGAACCCGCGCCAGACGGTCCACGTGCTGACGTCGATGGACGAGACCTCCTACACCGGCGCCACGATGGGCGCCGACCACCCGAACACGTGGTGCCAGGACTTCGACGGCGGCCGTTCGTGGTACACCGGGCTCGGCCACATGAAGGAGAACTACAGCGAGCCGAACTTCCTGAAGCTGCTGCTCGGCGGCATCCAGACCGCCGCGGGCGTCGTCAAGGCCGACTGCTCGGCCTCGCAGAGCTCCAGCTTCGAGAAGGTCACCCTCGACGACAACACCTCCAACCCGATGATGGTGGACGTCGCGAAGGACGGCCGGGTCTTCTACATCGACCGCCTCGGCGAGGTCAAGATCATCAAGCCGGCCGGCGGCACCGTGACGGCGGCCGATCTGGACGTCTTCACCGCCAACGAGAGCGGTCTGCTCGGCCTCGCGCTCGACCCCGGCTTCGACACCAACCACTGGGTGTATCTGTACTACTCGCCCACCGGGACGAACGTCGACCGGCTGAGCCGCTTCACCGTCACCGGCGACACCCTGGACCTGGCGAGCGAGAAGAGGATCCTCGACGTCCCGGTCCAGCGGGCCGAGTGCTGCCACCACGGCGGCGGCATGGTGATCGACCCGAAGACCGGCGACCTCTGGCTGGGCACCGGCGACAACACCAACCCGTTCGCCTCCGACGGCTACACGCCGATCGACGAGCAGTCGGGCCGGTCGAGCTGGGACGCCCAGCGCAGCGCGGGCAACACCAACAGCCTGAGCGGCAAGCTGCTGCGCATCCACCCCGAGGACGACGGCACCTACACGATCCCATCGGGCAACCTGTTCGCACCGGGCACGGCGAAGACCAAGCCGGAGATCTACGGCATGGGCTTCCGCAACCCGTTCCGCATGGGCCTGGACCCCAAGACGGGTCACATCATGCTCGGCGAGTACGGCCCCGACGCCAACTCCGCCAGCGCCACCCGCGGCCCGCAGAACACCGTCGAGTGGAACATCGTGTCCGAGCCGGGCAACTACGGCTGGCCGTACTGCGTCGGCGACAACACCCCGTACGTCGACTTCAACTTCGCCACCAGGCAGTCGGGGTCGGCGTTCAACTGCGCGGCGCCGGTCAACGACTCGCCGAACAACGACGGCCTGACCAGCCTGCCGCCGGTCATCCCCGCGACGGTCTGGTACCACTACGCGGCCGACCCGCAGCACTTCCCGGAGCTGAGGGGCGGCGCCCCCATGGGCGGCCCGGTCTACCGTGACGACCCCGACCTGCAGTCGGACGTCAAGTGGCCGGCGTACTGGGACGGCAAGGCGCTGTTCGGCGAGTGGAACAACGACAAGATCTGGTCGTTCCAGCTCGACGAGGACGGCACCGAACTCGTCGAGATGAACCCGATCCTCGGCACGTTGTCGTTCAAGAAGCCGATGGACATGAAGTTCGGCCCCGACGGCGCGCTCTACCTGATCGAATGGGGCTCCGGCTTCGGCGGCGACAACGCCGACTCCGGCATCTACCGCATCGAGTACACCAAGGGCACCCGCCCGCTGATCGCCCGCGCCACCGCGGACAGGACGGACGGGCCGCTGCCGCTGGCCGTCACGTTCTCCAGCGAGGGCAGCAGGGACCCGGACGACAAGCCGATCACCTACGCCTGGGACCTCGACGGCGACGGCGAGACCGACTCCACCGACCCGAACCCGTCCTTCACCTACGAGGAGGGCGGCGACTACAACGCCGTCCTGACCATCACCAACCCCGACGGCAGGACCGCCACCGCGAGCGTGGCGATCAGCGCGGGCAACACCCGCCCCACCGTCTCGGTGGACCTGCCGCCGAACGGCTCCTTCTTCGAGTTCGGCGACCAGGTGAAGTTCGAGGTCACCGTCACCGACCCCGAGGACGGTACGATCGACTGCGACCGGGTGCAGATCCAGGCGATCCTCGGCCACGACAGCCACGGCCACCCGCTGGACCAGCACAAGGGCTGTGAAGGCGTGCTGCAGACCCAGCAGGCCGGCCACGGCGAGTACGACAACCTCTTCTACGTCATCGAGGCCAGCTACGCCGACGACGGCGCCAACGGCGCCAAGTCGCTGACCGGGCGGGGCGAGGTCCTGCTGGAGCCCAAGCGCAAGCAGGCCGAGCACTTCTCGCAGACCGGCCGGGTGAGCGGCGGCACCGGCACCGACGCCGCGGGCGTCGCGGCGGAGACGACCAGCGACACCCAGGGCGGCAACAAGCACATCGCGTTCATCCAGGACGGCGACTGGTGGTCCTTCGACCCGGCGAACCTGTCGAACCTGACCGCGATCCGGCTGCGCGCCTCCTCCGGCGGCCCCGGCGGGACCGTGCAGATCCGGGCGGGCGACCCCGAGACCGGCACGCTGGTCGGCTCGGTCGAGGTGCCGCCCACCGGCGGCTGGCAGACGTTCACCGACGTCACTCTCGACCTGACGGAACCACCGTCGGCGAGCGGGCCGCTGTACTTCGTCGTACGCAAGCCCGCGGACGCGGCCGACGACGCCTACCTGATCAACGTCAACTGGGTCGACTTCGTCGGCAAGGGCGCGACCGACAACCAGCACCCGGTGGTGACCGCGACGGCCACACCAGCGACGGGCGTCGCCCCGCTGCAGGTGGCCTTCACGGCGACGGCCACCGACCCCGAGGACGACCCGCTCACCTACAAGTGGAACTTCGGCGTGGCCGGCGCACCCGAGCCCACCACCGCCGAGGCGAGCCACACCTACACCGCGCCGGGCACCTACACCGCCGTGGTGACCGTCACCGACGACAAGGGCGCGTCGGCCACCGCGCGGGTCCAGGTCAAGGTGGACGCCCAAGCCACCGTGTGCTTCACCGGCCGGTCCGACGACTTCCTCGGCGACCAGCTCGACCGTGACCGCTGGTCCGTCGTCCGCGAGAATCAGGACCTCAAGGTCGAGGACGGCAAGCTGGTGATCCCGACCTCGACCACCGACATCTACAGCACGGGCGGCAACACGCCGAACATCGTGCTGCAGCCGGCTCCCTCGGGCGCCTGGACGGCCACGGCCAAGCTCACGCTGGACGCGCGGGACGCGTACCAGCAGGCGGGCCTGGTCATCTACGGCGACGACGACAACTACGCCAAGATGGTGCTGCAGGCGCGCTCGACCTCGGGTCCCGACCACGCCAGCCGCATCTTCCAGTTCATCAGGGAGGAGAACGCCGCCCCCAACGAGGTGTCGGAGAGCAACACGGCCTCCCTCGGCGACGCCTACCCCGACACCGTGTACGTGCGGTTCGTCAGCGACGGCAGCACCATCAGCGCCCACTACTCCTCCGACGGCAGCACGTTCACCGCGATGCCGCAGACCAAGTCGCTCGCCGGGATCACCAGCCCGAAGATCGGCCTGATCTCGCTCGCCGGGGCCAACCACCCGGTGGTGGACGCGGCCTTCGACTGGTTCCACATCACGCCGGACGACACGGCGACCGCGCCCGCCCCGGACGACGAGTTCGACGGCACCGCGCTCGACACGTGCCGCTGGAGCGCGGTCGTGCGCCCCGACGCCACCGCCGCGCGGGTGAGCGGCGGGAAGCTGGAGCTGGACACCACGACGGGTGACATCTACGGGACCACCAACACCGGCCCGAAGAACCTCATCCTGCAACCGGCCCCGGACGGCGACTGGACGCTGGAGACCAAGCTGGACGCCTCGGCGCTCAACGAGCAGTACCAGCAGGGCGGCCTGATGGTCTACACCGGCGACGACGACTACGTGAAGCTCGACTTCCTCACCACCAACTCGCCGGGAGCCACGGTGGCGCGGGCCATCGAGCTGCGCAGCGAGGTCGGCGGCACCGTGCAGAGCCCGCAACCGCAGGCGAACAACCTCACCGGCGGCGAGTGGCACCTGCGGCTGAAGAAGGAGGGCGACACCTTCACCGGCTCCTACTCCTCCGACGGCCAGACCTGGACGGACCTGTCCGCTCCGGTGAAGAACAGCGCCGTGGCCGAAGACGCGAAGGTCGGCGTCTACACCATCGGCACCAACCAGACGGCCTCGAAGACGGTCACGTTCGACTTCTTCCGCCTGACCGGGGCGGCGCAGGTCGAGCTGGCGGTCTCCGCCGCGTCCCGCTGCATCGGCACCTCGGCGTACGTGGCGGTCACCGCCGTCAACACCTCCGAGACGGCGGCGACGGTGACGCTGACCACGCCGTACGGCACGAAGACCGTGGCCGGCGTGGCCCCGGGCAAGCAGGCGTACCAGTCCTTCAACAGCCGGGCCGGGCAGATCGACGCCGGCACGGTGACCGTGAAGGGGACGGCGACGATCGGCGGCCAGGAGGTCACCTCGTCGTACGACGCCGCGTACCCGGCGCTCGACTGCAGCTGAGACAGAACCCCCGGGGCCGGCCGCTGGGCCGGCCGGCCCCGCCCACTCATAGATGGAGCGATCACATGAGAATCAACAAGGCCGCGCGGCTGCTCGCCGCCGCGGTGGTCGGTGTCGCGCTCGCCGGCGCCGGCCTGGCCGGTCCCGCCGTGGCCGAGGACGATCCCGAGGACGGCATCGACGTGTCGGTGACCATCGAGCCGGGCACCACTACCGGCCAGGTGTCCATGACCGTCGCCGACAACGGCGGGGTGGCCCTGCAGGAGAACGGCTCCGACGCGGCCGCCCGCCAGTTCGTCGGCACCCTGCCGACGGTCACGGTGACCGACACCCGCGATCCCGGGGAGATCCCCGACGGTGACTTCTGGGCGGTCGTGGGCCAGGCCGGCGAGTTCACCGCGACGGACGGCTCCGCGCCGCCCATCGGCCCGCAGTACCTGGGCTGGCGGCCGCGGCTGCTGAGCGACTCCTCGACCGGCGCGGTCGCGGCCGGCGAGCCCGTCTCCAGCGTCATCTCCGACGGCTCGGGAGCGCCCACAGTCGGCCTGCGGGGCCAGGAGCTGCTGGTGTCCACGGCGAACTCCGCCGACGAGATCGGCACCTGGGAGGTGAACGCCGACCTGGCGCTGCGCACGCCCACCGACGTCGCCGCCGGCGAGTACCACTCGACCCTGACGCTCTCCCTGTTCAACCAGTCCTGAGCCATTTTCCGGGGCGCGGGACGCCATCGCCGCCCGGGACCCTGCGGGGTTCCGGGCGGCCACGACGACGAGACTGGAGACATCCTCTGTTGACCATCAACCGTGCGCGAGGCGTCCTCGCCCGCCTCGCCGTCCTCGCCGCCCTGCCGGCCGCCGTCCTGGTGGGGCCGGCGGCCCCGTCGCACGCCGACACCACCTGGTCGGTCGTGCCGGCCAACGCGGGCGGGCCCGACGGCCGCAGCGTCATCGACCTCGAACTCCCCGGCGGCGGGCAGGTGGTCGAGCACGTCGCGGTCATCAACCGCTCCACCGAGCCGGTCGAGTTCGGGATCGACGCCAACGACGGCTACCTGACCTCCAAAGGCTACTTCGACATGCGGCCGTCGGACGTCGCGCCGGTGGACGGCGGCTCGTGGATCACGGTGCCCGAGAAGGTGACCATCGCCGCCGGCGCCACCTCCGTCGTGCCGGTGACGGTGTCGATCCCCGGCAACGCGACGCCGGGCGACCATCCCGCCGGAGTGACCGCGTCCCTGGAGACGGTCTCCGGGCAGGTACGGGTCCAGAACCGGGTGGGCGTCCGCCTGAACATCCGGGTCACCGGCGACTACGTCGCCAAGGTGGCCGTCAGCGGGGTGCGGGCGGAGTACACGGGCTCGTGGAATCCCTTCGTCCCTGGGACGGTCGAGGTGACGTACACGGTGGCCAATGCCGGAAATATCCGGCTCGTCAGTGACAACCGGGTGCTGTCGTCCACGCTGTTCACCGAGAACTCCTGGAGCGACCCGTCCGCGGCCAGGGCCAGGGAGCTCATGCCGGGCGGCAGCCGTACGTACGTCGCGCGGGTGGTGGGGGCCTGGCCGCTGGGGCCGGTCCGTACGACGGTCGTGGCGGCCCCCTCCCTCGCCGGTGCGGCGGTGCCGGACGTCGCCGTGCGGCAGGCGGCGGTCGCCACCACGGTCTGGGCGCTGCCGTGGCCGCAGCTCGGCCTCGTCGTCCTGCTCGTCCTCGCCTTCTTCGCCCTCCGGCTGAACGCCGCGCGGCGCCGCAGGCGCATCGAAGAACTGATCAGGCTCGCCCGTGAGGGCAGGTCGCAGGAGGCGTGAGTCCCGTCACCCGCCCTCAGAGGTGGCGGCCGTCAACCGGCCCGGGCGCCGGCATCGAATCGCAAGGGAGCCATGTTCCGTGAAGAAGGCATCGGCCTACGTCCTGACCCTCCTGCTGTCCTGGGCCGGGCTGGTGCTCTGCGCACCGGCCGCCCACGCGCACGGCGGGCCGATCAAGCTGGAGGTGACGGGTGACGGGGCCGACAACGTCAACGTGCTCGTGACGTACGAGAAGGACGGCCATCCCGTCACCGAGATCGTCGCGGCGACGCTGACCGCCACCTCGTCCGACGGCCGTGCCTTCGGCCCGGTCCCGCTCCGGTCGGCCGGCGAGGGCCAGAACCTCTACCGCTCCGCCGAGCCGCTGCCCAGCGGCGAGTGGCGGGTGACGGTGAGGGCGACCGAGCCGGCCAAGGCGAAGAAGACGGTGAAGGTGAAGGCCGGCGTGGTCGCCGCGCCGGTGGCGGAGACGTCGGCACCGGGCCCGACCGCCGCGCCCGCGCCGGGCTCGACGACCGCTCCCGCACCGGGTACGACGGCCGCCCCCGCTCCTGGCCAGGCGTCCGCACCCGCCCACCTGCACGAGGCCGCGGCGGACGCGGCGGGTAAGGCGGACGGGGACGGCGCGGTGGGGAGCGTGCTGCGGATCGGCGTCATCGTCCTCGCGGCGCTCGCCGCCCTCGCGGCCTGGCTCGTCCTGGCCCACCGGCACCGGCAGACCCGCCCCTGAGCACACGCCCCCGCCGCTCGTATCAGCGGCCGCGACCGTGGAGATCATGGACGCTGAGCACAGGCCCCGTCGTTCGTGTCAGCGAACACTCTCCGGCGGTTCGCGCGCGAAGAAGATTGATGTCGGCTCGTGCTCGGCGCTCCGGCATCGGCCAGGTGGCCGTGGGTGCTGGGGAGGAGCGACTGCAGCGCCGCGAGACCGCCGGACTCGACCGGTGAGGGCGGTGCGTTCTCCGGTGCGGTGACGCGGAAAGTGGTCGGCGCCATCCTGTAGATCGCGCGGAATCGGCGGGAGAAGTGGTACGCGTCCGCGAACCCGCACTGAACGGCGATCGCCTGCATGGACAGGTTGCTCTGCCACAACAGTGGTTCTGCCCTGGTCAGGCGCAGGAGTTCGATGGCGGCGACGGGGCCGATGCCGAATCTCCGGCGAAACATGCGGCACAGCGTGCTCGCCGAGACCTGGGCGGCTGCCGCGAGTTGCCGCATCGGGATCGGCCGCGCCACCCCGTCGGCCCAGTGCTCGCGCACGGCGTGCATCATCTCGACAACGGGCTCCGGCAGGGCCGCCGGTGTGAGTTCCACCGGCGAAGGGCCGGCCAGGAAGGTCAGCACCAGCAGGCGGAGCGTTTCGCCGGCTTGAGCCCGCCAGCCCGGCGGGCACTCGCTGCCCAGCCAGAGCAGATATCGGCACAGGGCGCCCATGGGGTCGTGCCGGCCGGTCAGATCCCGCACCAGCGGCCAGTCCGGCCGACCATGACCGTCGAGCGTGAAGTGCACGTACGCGTGCCGAGTCATCGTACGGGGATCCCAGCGGAACGAGTCGCGCATTCCCGGCCGGATGAGCAGCAGCTTTCCCGGCACCAGCGGGAGCAGGACGTCGTCCCACACCCAGGTGGCACTGCCCCGCAGGAGCCAGACGAACTGGTAGGACCTGGCCTCCCGCGGGCCGAAGGCCGAGCCCGGCGGGTAGTCCGCGACGGTGGGTCCGAGGCGGGGCAGCACCTCGATGGAGATCACCTGTCGCAGCCGCCGTCCCGGTTCGGGCGAATTCGCGGTTGGCGCACCTCCCGGAGACCTTTGTACGCGTACGGGTCGCTGCCCGCGACGAGGACGATGTCCCGGTGGTCGGCCTGTGCCATGGGTGTTCCCGCCGGCGGGGCGTCCCACGGCAGGAGGGACTCCGCGCTCATGTAGTGGTTGACCAGCGCTCTCCGGTATCCGTGCCGGCCGGTGTTGGGCAGCGACCTGTGCAGCAGGTAGCCGTTGAACACGACCACGGAACCGGCGGCGACCTCGACGGGCACCGCGTCGGATTCGTCGAACGGGAAGCCGTAGGACTCCACCGTGCAGTCGTAGCGGGGGTCGTCGTGCTCGCGGTTCGGGTAGAGCACGCCGGATCGGTGCGATCCCGGTAGCACCCAGAGGCAGCCGTTCTCGATGGTGGCGTCGTCGAGCGCGAGCCAGGCCGCCGTGAGCGAGCGGTCCCGGGTCGGGATGAACATCTCATCCTGGTGCCAGGCCTGCCCCGGCTCTCCCTCGGACTTGATGAACAGCATTGACTGCATGGCTTTTACGTTCGGACCGATAACCGACGTGAGCGCCGTGACGATCGCCGGGTGGCTCATCGTGGCGAGCATCAGGCCGGAGAGCTTGTGCGGGTAGTGCACGCACAGGAACCTGCGCAGCACGTCCTCGTCGGTGTCGGCGGGGTCGGCGGGGAGCGCGCCGCGGATGGCGCCCAGCTCGCCGCGGCAGATGCGTACGGCCTCTTCGACCAGCTTGTCGACCTCGCCCGGGCCGAAGGCGCGATCGAGGACGACGTAGCCGTCGCGCTCGTACTGGATCTTCAGATCAGCGTTCCTCACGGCTCCATCATCGACGTCGCGGCCTCGTTCCCGCCATGGTGCGAGCGCGCATCGGGATGGCTGATCGAGTCATCTATTGACGTGCCCGATCTTGAGAATTAGCCTTTTACTCACTGCCTAATACGTATTAATAAGGATTCGCATGGCTCCTCCCCGGCGGCAACGCCGACCCCCAGGTGGACATCGCCGAATCGACCCGGCCGGCGGTCCTCGCGGCCGCGGCCGAGCTGGGCTACTCGGTCGACATCGCCGCGCGCAGCCTCAAGGGCGGGCGCAACCACCTGCTGGGCCTGGTAGCACCCCTATTAGGAGGATCGAGATGTTACGTCCGCCCGGTGAGCGGCCCGGAGTGCTGGTCGCGATGCTGCGTTTGACGCTGGTGTCGTGCATTGTGGCCATGGGGACTCTGTTCTCTCCGGCGTCTGCCGCGGTCGCGATGCCGTCGAGTGCCGGCTCGTTCAGCGAGACCGAGCTGTGGGACGCGACTGATACCAATGACCCGTACGTACGCATGCATGTGCAGGCGTTCGCCGTGGTTCCGGCGGGAACACCCCTGCCCGCCTCTGGCGGCCAGGAGGCCCTGGCCGGCGATGTCGTGCTCGCCGTCACCGAGGGGCGTAAGTCCGACTGCGACTGCGCCAAGAAGGACCTGCTGCTGCGGCGCAGCCTGGACGGGGCGCGTACCTGGTCCGCCAGTGTCGTGGTGGTCACCGACGATGCGCCCGAGGGTGACAGCATCGGCAGCCCGTCGTTGCTGGTGGACGGGCAGATAGGTGCGGTGTTCCTGTTCTACCGCGGCGCGAACGCGTCGACGTTCGTCAAGCGGAGCGACGACGCCGGCGCGACCTGGGGTGCACGGGTGAACCTGAGTTCGCTGTACGCCACCAACCCGAACGGCTGGACGAGCCAGGCCCCCACCCCGGGCCACGGGATCCAGCTCGTCAACGGCCGGCTGCTGATGCCCGTCAGCCACAAGGCCTCCGGCTCCGAACCCCGCTATGGGGTCGATCTGCTGCTCAGCGACGACCATGGGGTCAGCTGGCGGCGCAGCGCGCCAATCCCGTTCTCCACGAGCTATCCGATCGGCGAGAGCCGGGTCTTTCAGCGCAGCGACGGTGCGGTTGTGATCAACGGCCGGTGGGGCGCGGGCGGGACCCATTACCGCATCACGTCGACCAGCACTGACGGCGGGGCGACCTGGTCTGCGCCGGTGGTCGACGACTCGGTCGAGCAATTCGTCGCCGTCGACGCCGGTCTGATCCGCTACACCCGCGGACCGGTCAACCGAATCTTGTACAGCCGGCCGGACTCCGCGGCGCGGGAGAACATGACCGTCTCGGTCTCCTACGACGAGGGCGCCAGCTACCGCTACAGCCGGGTGGTCAATCCTGGCCCGTCCTACTACTCCGACCTCGCGTCGCTGGCTGACGGCACGATCCTGCTGATCTATGGACGCGACGGCGACTCACGCGCTTTCCCGGAACGCATCGCGGTGGCTCGGTTCGACCTTGAGTGGCTGACGAACGGGCGCGACAGTCTGGCCAGTGGGCCGGGGTTCGTTCAGCGCGAATACGAACTCGCCATCCCGCAGGCCCGGACCAACACCGGTGGCGCGCCGCAGCTGGTCTCGGACGCCAATGCCGGAGGCGGCAAGGTCATCCGGCACGGAGCGAACGGTCTCGGTGACTACGTCGAGGTCCCGTTCGACGTCACGACCGCGGGCAGCTATGAGATGTCCGTACGCCAGCACCGTCGCAGCGACCGGGGCCGGATCCGCACGAGCGTCGACGGGACGGATCTGCCATACGGCCGGGTCGATCCGACGATGACGAAGGGTGAGGGCTTCCGGCTCTATCCCCTGGGCGTGGTCACGCTGGCCGCAGGCATGCACTGGATCCGGTTCACCCTTGTCGACGCGGGCCGTGGTGGCGGGAAGGTGATCGCTCCCGATCAGCTCATGCTGATCTCGGGCGGGCCTGCCGCTGATCCGCTGCGAACCGTCGCGGACAACAACGCGCCGGCCGGCTTCGAAATCGTGTCCGGCACGTGGGACACCGATGCGACCGGGGTGGCGGGGTATTACGGGCAGTTCTACGCGACCCATCCGGCGGGTACCGGCGGCGCGGTGGCGCGGTTCCGGCCCGACGTGCGGATGACCGGGACGTACGAGGTGGCCGTCTGGTATCCGGCGCACTCGAACCGGGCCTCGAACGCGCCCTACGTGGTCAAACATGCGGACGGGCAGGCGACATTCCGGGTCGACCAGCGCACCGAGGGCGGACGGTGGGTGGTGCTGGGCGCCTTCTCCTTCGTCGCCGGCGACACGGCCACCGTCGAGTTGTCCGACGACGCGGACGGGTACGTCGTCGCCGACGCGGTGCGCCTTGTCCGGCTCGGAGGCGTCGCGGACAACAGCGCGACCGGCTTCGAGATGGTGTCCGGCTCCTGGAATCCGGCGACCGGCGTGTCCGGGTACTACGGGCAGGATTACCGGACCGCTCCGGCGGGCACCGGCGCGTCGAAGGTCCGCTGGCGGCCGGACGTACCGGCGAGCGGGGTGTACCAGGTTGCGGTCTGGTACACCGCGGACGGGAACCGGGCGTCGAACGCGCCGTACGTGGTGAACCACGCGGGCGGGTCGACGACGATCCGCATCGACCAGCGGACTCGGGGTTCCCAGTGGGTGTCACTGGGCTACTTCCTGTTCGCTGTCGGCACGGGCACGGTCGAGTTGTCCGACGACGCGGACGGGTACGTCGTCGCCGACGCGGTGCGGCTCATCTATCAGGGCGTGGTGGCCGACAACGCCTCGACGAGCTTCTCCGTGGTGACCGGTACCTGGAACACCAACGCGCAGAGCGTGCCCGGGTATTATGAGCGGAACTACGCCACCAGCCCGGCGGGCACCGGCGCGGCGAAGGCGCGATGGACCCTGGCGGTGCCAACGAGCGGGGTTTACCAGGTTGCGGTCTGGTACACCGCGGACGGGAACCGGGCGTCGAACGCGCCGTACGTGGTGAACCACGCGGGCGGGTCAACAACGGTCCGGGTCGACCAACGGTCCCGCAACGGACGGTGGGTGTCGCTCGGTGAGTACTCGTTCGCTGCCGGCGTGGCCACCGTCGAGCTGGCCGACGACGCCAACGGATACGTCATCGCCGACGCGGTACGGATTCTGTACCAGCGCAGCGCAAATGCATCGAATTCGGGCATTCATTCATGAAGCGCTGGCGGCGATTTGCCCCGTACCGCCGCATGTCGGCTGCTCTATCTGCTCGCGCTCCGAGTGTTCGGCCGGCTGATGTCGCTGGGCCGCGGCCAGGCGTCGAAGGATGCAGAGATCATGGTGTTGCGTCACGAGGTGGCGGTGCTGCGGCGCCAGGTCGGACGGCCGAAGCCGGACTGGCCCGATCGGACCGTTCTCACGGCGCCGGCCGACGGTTGCCGGCGGCGCTGCGCGGTCATCGGCTGGTCACTCCGGCAACGACGGAATTTTCGGCAGGCGCAGTCCCACGTGTGGGGCTGCCGCCCGAAGCCGATGCCGCTCGTCGTGGTAGCGCAGCAGCACCTGCGCCACCGTCAGGCAAACGACCTCCGCATCGGTGACCACCGGTCGGCGGTCAGGGCCGCGGTGTGGCTGTCGCGAGGGGATGATGCGGTCGGTGAGCTCGACGTACGGTGCGATCAGGAGAGTGTCCAGGTCGGCGATCACGAAGCCCCCAGCGGTCCGACGTGGGTAGACACGCCGAACCTGGACACTCTTCGTTCTCCAGTCATCTGCCGCTAATCCCGATCAACCATCTAGTTGGTTGAGCCGCTGCGAGTCGGGGAGAGCGTGCCGTGCGAGGTACGAACTACGAGCGGTCGACGTACCACTCGCCGCAGACGCTCGGACGGCCGTCGTTGGGGCGCATGCAGGCACGCACCGCGAAATGGTGCTGGGTGTCGGTGTTCCAGTTCATGACCTGTTCGGAGGTTGCCCGCGTGAACGGGCCGCACTGTTTCCAGCCGCCGTTGTTCCTGACGATGTTGTCGTCGTAGAAGTGCGTGGGGACGCTGCTCGGCATGGCTTGGAGGCTGCGGTCGGCCCACACCTGGTCGCCGGTCTTGTAGGTCGCTGCCGTGATGGCGGCGAAGCTGTGGTTGAAGGCACGGCCGTTGCGCAGCTCCACGTCGCGGCCGTACGCGCTGAAGGACACGCCCCAGCCGACCCGACCGAAGACGTCCCAGGAGTAGTTGTCGCACTCGGACGGCGTCCGTGCGGCGCTCTGCTGTGTGGAGGTCGCCGTCGTGGCGCTTGCGTTGACCGGGGAGGTGATGCCGAGCACGCCGAGACTGCCGGCGATCACGACCACCGCGGGGATCATTCGCTTCTTGGTTCTCATCCTTGGCCTTACCTCCGAAATCGGTGCACCGCGCACGCTCACACATGAGGGCGGCGCACATGGGGGAACTCAGGGTCAGGTCGGGTCGGCGCCAGGGCGGATGGGCCGGACGGACGCGAGACAGCTTCGCAACACCGCCATCGTCCCGCAACAGCTCTGGGACGGCTGGGACGCTGAGACATGATCAAGCCCTTGACGTGTGGTGTTCATGTCGTACTGGGATACTCCCTCCATCTCTGACCAACCTGAGATGGGGTGGCGAAGTGGCGACGGAGCGGCTTGCCGAGTTGCTGTCGGAGCTGAAGCTCCGCAGCGGCCGCAGTTACGAGGCTCTCGGGCGCCGCACCGGCATGAGCAGGTCCACGGTGCACCGGTACTGCCGTGGTGAGATCGTTCCGGACAGTTACGGGCCGCTGGAGCGCATCGCCAAAGCGTGCGGCGCGACCAAGGAGGAGTTGGACGAGCTGTACCGGCGCTGGTCCCAGGCTGCGGAAGCCTCCCGGCCGGACGAACTCGACGCGTCCGCCGATCCCGTGGGACGTCCCACACCTGAGGTGGCGTCTGCGCCTGTGGCGTACGCCGCGAGGGCTGTATCCGCCGGGTCTGCCGGGTCCGCCGGGGCGGTCACACCGGCGGAATTTGAGGGGACGACGTATCCCTCCGATAACCGAAATTCGGTGTCGATCAGCTCGTACGGCCCGCCGGAGGTGGTGTCGCTGCGCCGCAGGTACGCCAGCGCACGTCAGAGGCTCGTCGTCATGGGTCCCTGGCTGGCGATCGTGTGCCTGGTGGCGCTCACGGCGAGTGCGCCGATGGCGTCGCGCTCGGCACGCCAGGCGCATGCGGTGGCGCAGTGGATCACCGGTCCGGCGTGGGTGAGTCCTCCCGCTCCCGTGCCGCGCACCCTCTTCGGCGTCACCTTGAACAGTTCCACCGGCACGATGCCCGGGTTCAGGGTGGGTGCGGTCCGATTATGGGACAGTGGCACCCGGTGGGCCGAGATTCAGCCACGGCGAGGCGAGTTCGACTGGACGGTCCTCGACCGCCACGTCGCAGGGGCACGCGAGGCAGGGTTACCTGTCCTTTTCGTGCTGGGTGGGACGCCGGAGTGGGCCAGCCCCGGCGGTCCGCCCGCCCCGTATCCGGACGGTACCCGGGCCTCGTCTCCCGACTCCCTCGCTGATTGGGACGCCTTCGTGCGCGCTCTGGTCAAGCGTTACCGCGGGCGCATCGAGGCGTACGAACTCTGGGTGCTCGCGACCGACCCCCGGTTCTACTCCGGCAGCATTGAGAACCTGGTCGAGATGACCCGCCGGGCTTCAAGGATCATCCGGGCGGAGGACCCGAGGGCGACGCTTGTCTGTCCCGGAATGGGAAGCCTGTGGAGCCGCGAAGGGCAGGACGTGCTGCGGCGCTTCGCCCATCTGGGCGGGTACGGCTTCTGCGACGTCGCCGGTATCAAGCTGTATCAGCGCAGCGCCTCCGACCCGCCGGAGAGCATGCTCGCCCTTGCCGCCACCGTCGACCGGGTGCTCCACGAGGCGGGGATCCAGCCGCGCCTCTGGAGCACGGGGACCACCTACTCGATCACCCTCGAACGACCTCTCGACGAGCAGAAGGCCCGCGACTACGCCGTGCGTTTCTTCCTCACAGGGCTGTACGCGCGCAAGGCGAACCTGGAGCGCATGTACTTCTACAACTGGGGCGGTACGAAGATCCCGATCGTCCTGCAGGCAGAGGGAGGCGCTCCGACCAGGGCCGCGCTGGCGGTCGAGCAACTGCAACGCTGGCTCGCCCGCGCCGAGAGCCGGTCATGCGGCAACGGCCTGGCGATCAACCTCTCCGAGAACGTCTGGCAGTGCGAGTTCACCATCACCGGCCCCGAGCACCGCTACACCGCGACGATCCGATGGGCGGTCACCGGTACGGCGGACACGACGGCAGGCCCCAAGGCCACGATGGTACGCAGGCTGGACGGTAGTGCTGAGGTCATACGGCCCGGCGACACCGTGACCGTGACCGAGGAACCCATCCTGATCGAAGACCACCCCTAGATGGTTGATCGGGGCGGCCACTCGATGCCTGTGGGTGCCGCTCCGGCATGAGCCACTCCGCCTCCCCGGGCGCCACGTCCTCGATGCGGGCCTGAATCCTCCACATGTCGCAGAAGGCCGCCGAGCCGAGCCCGCTTTGGGTTCAGGAGCTTTGGAAGCAGCGCGGCCAAAGGGCAGGGAAGGGTTGAATCCGGCCCCATGGCCTTCTGAGAATTGCCGTGAAACTTTCAATATGTTTCCAGACTGAACGACGCGATAAGTGCCAGCAAAACGGCATGGGAGCGCCGCCCGTCACGTCAGAGGAGCGAGCCGCGCCTTGACGGATCTGCATGCCTCGTATTTGCTCCGTCGCACCACCACCCATCGGCAGGAACGGGCGCGGCAAAGCGATGTGAACGATGACACGGTTTTTCCGTCATGCCCTCCAATCACGCCAGTTCCGCACGGATGAGAGGACTGATCCAGTTCATGTTAACGCTAACCGACGCCCTGGCACCGTTCCTCCCGGCGGTGCCACAGGCAGGTGATTGCTGATGCGGCGTAAATCCGTCCTCGCCGCGGTCATCGCGGCGGTGCTTCTCGCGGTGGCCAGCGGTGGTACGGCACTGAGCAGCAGCGTAACCACGTCACGCGCGGCGAGCGCCGCCGCCGCGACGCCAGGATGCGGCAAGACTCCGACACTCAGAAGCGGCACGCAATCGATCCAGACTAGCGGCCAGACTCGCTCCTTCATCCTGAGAATTCCCGACAACTACAACAACACCAACCCTTACCGGTTGATCTTCGGGTTCCACTGGCTCGGCGGCACCGCCAACGACGTCGACTCAGGCGGGAGCAGCGGATTCACCTGGTCCTACTACGGGCTCAGGCAACTGGCGAACAACACTGCGATCTTCGTCGCCCCCCAGGGGCTGAACAACGGCTGGGCCAATTCCGGCGGGCAAGACCTGACCTTCGTCGACGACATGATCAGGCTGATCGAAGCAGACCTGTGCGTCGACACCACGCAGGTGTTCGCCGGAGGCTTCAGCTACGGCGGCGGCATGAGTTACGCCCTGGCCTGCGCCCGGGCGACGGTCTTCCGCGCGGTCGCGGTCTACTCCGGCGCACAGCTCAGCGGATGCAGCGGCGGCACCCAGCCCATCGCCTACATCGGGTTCCACGGCCTCAGGGACAACGTACTCAACATCTCGCAGGGCCGGTCGCTGCGCGACACGTTCGTCAGGAACAACGGTTGCACTTCCCAAAATCCGCCCGAACCGGCACAGGGCAGCCTGACGCACGTCGTCACCGCCTACTCGGGATGCCGATCCGGATACCCGGTCGTGTGGGCGGCGTTCGACGGGGGTCACACCCCTGGTCCAGTGGACGGGTCCACCGCTGACGACGGCGCACGTACCTGGACCAAGGCAGTGGTGTGGAACTTCTTCAATCAGTTCCAAAGCACGAACGACACCACTCCGCCGACCTCTCCGGGCACTCCCGCCGTCTCCAACGTGACCGCCACCAGCGCCACCCTGACCTGGACGGCATCCACCGACCAGGGCGGCTCCGGCCTGGCGGGTTACAACGTCTACCGGGAGCAGGGCGCCACCGACCCGCTGCTCGGCCAGTCCGCCACCAACTCGATCACCCTGACCGGGCTGACCGCCGACACCGAATACCAGGTCTACGTACGAGCACGCGACGGCGCGGGCAACCTGTCGGCCAACTCCGCGTTCGTCACGTTCACCACGACCTCCACCGGCGGCGACACCACGCCACCCACCGCCCCGGGCGGGCTGGCGGCCTCCGGCACCACCGCCGGCGGCACCAATCTGTCCTGGGCCGCTTCCACTGACGACGTGGGGGTCGCCGGCTACGACATCCTGCGCGCACCCGGGGCCACCGGCGGCACCTTCGCCCAGGTCGGCACCTCGGCCACGACCTCGTACAACGACACGGGCCTGACCCCGAGCACCACCTACCGTTACCAGGTCCGCGCGCGGGACGCCGCCGGCAACCTCTCGCCGGTGTCCAACACCGTCCAGGTCACCACCAGCGGCACCACCACCGGAGCCTGCTCGGCGACGCCGACCGTGCAGAGCCAGTGGGGCACCGGCTACGTGATCCAGCCGCTGACCATCACCAATACCAGTACCTCGACGATCACCAATTGGACGGTCACGTTCACGCTCCCGGCCGGGCACACGCTGACCGGCTCGTGGAACGCCACCGTCACCACCAGCGGGCAGACCGTCACGGCCAAGAGCGTGAGCCATAACGGCACGTTGGCCCCCGGAGCCGGCACCACCAGCTTCGGCTTCCAGGCCAGCCGCCCCGACGGCAACACGGCCCTGCCATCCGGATACACCTGCACCAGCGCGTAACCTTGCGACCGGATATCGGCCCAGCCCTCGCGGACCTCTCGGTGGGGCTGGGCCGCACCCCTTCTTCCTCACCGCTGCTGACAGCGCCGGCGCGCATCGACCTCGGAGCGGTATCCGTACCGGCATGCGAGAAGGCCGCCCGCGGTGAAAGCGGACGGCCTTCTGGGAGGCAGGAGCCTCAGCTGTAGGAGTAGGACTGCGCGCTGCAGCCGGTGATGCAGGGCCCGGGGTAGAGCTGCTGGGTGGAGCAGCCCCAGGTGGCGGTCAGGGTCGTGGCCGAGGAGGGAATGCTGATCGCCGGTCCGTTGGTGGTGCTTTTATCGGCGTAAGCCACATTGTTCTGATGGGTCTCGGTGGAACCCGGACAGTACCGTCCTGCTACAAGGAGAGATGTCCACCGATGTACAAAACTCCCTGTTGCAGTCGACACGAGGGCGCGCATTCTGTGAATGGATTTCCCGTCTCTCCCTGCCGGTCGCAATCCAGAGCGCGCGGGCCCGCGCGCCCGAGACGCCGCGGGACATGCCTTCTCGAGGGGAGGATCACACAATGGCCACGGACTGGACAGCCCCATATAAAGGACCGCTCTCCGAAACAAGCGGTGAATCGCGGTTTCCGTACGGCCCGTAAAAGGGCGACGATCTCGCCCCAGGGATCAACAGGCTGGTCGCAGACCATGTGACGCCGTGCGATGTGGCGGTCGTACCTTGACACCTGGCGGCGGGACTCCAGAGGGAGCCAGTGCGGCACGATGACCGGGCGTGTTCCTTCGCCTGGCTGTCCATGGAGTGGTGGGTGCAGTCGTGCCGTCGCGAGCTGCTTGACCGCTGCCTGCTCTGGAACCGGCGAGACCGCCTCGGCGGAATCCTCCGCGAGTACTCACATGCCGCTTGAACTGCACGGATGGAATGTTCGGCAGGCGCAGTGGCAGGGCGGGCGAGACTTGAACCCACGGCCCACGGCCCACGGCCCACGGATATGGGTCAGGGACCTCGTTCCCGGCTGAGGAAGCACGACAGGAGTCGCCTGAAGTCGTGCGGGTGTTCGAGCGCCGGCACGTGCCCGCATCGGCCGAGCACGTGCAGACGGACATCGGCCAGGTGCTCGAGCAGGGGCAGGGCTGCCGTCCCGAGCGGGGTGACCCGGTCCTCGGCACCGTGGACGAGCAGCACGGGTGCGCGCACCCCTGCCAGCGTTCGCGCCGAGAGGGTGAGGTCGTCGGCCCAGCGTGCCCTGGGGGGAGGGAACAACGACGCGAATGCGGCCGCCCCCGCTCGCATCGCGGCCGCACGGGCGGCGACGGCCGACTCGGTCACGAGCGCCTGGTCGAGGACGAGGCGACTCAGCATGTCCCGTGCCCCGAGCGGGTCGGCAGGGGCGGCCCAGATCGCGTCGAGCTCGGCGGACAGCGGCGCCCCGGGGGCGCCCATCGTCGAGACCGCCACGACATGGGTGACCTGCCCGGGACGCGCGGCCGCCAACGCCAGCGCCACGGCGCCGCCCATGGAGTGGCCCACCACGGCGTAGTGCTCGGCACCGAGAGCATCCATCAGGCCCGCGGCCTGCTCCGTCCACAGCCGGAGCCCGCCCCTGGAGCCGGCCGGGAGCGGTGTACGGCCGAACCCCGCCTGGTCAGGAGCCACCAGGCGCCAGGACGTGCCCAGTGCCTGTGCCGTCGTCGCCCAGGCGCCGGATCCGGTCGTACCGGGTCCGGAGCCGTGCAGCATCAGCACCGCGGGCCCGGTGCCGCTCTCCAGGACGTGGACGGGGGAGCCGTCGACTGTGACGGTCCGAGATGCCGTCACCGGGACGGGCCAGGTGCGCTCATGCCGATGCGGAGTTGACGGACTTCGAGAAGACCTCCATCATCGCCCGGCCGAATTTCGGCATGTCCGGCCATCCCCTGCAGGAGACGAGGTTGCCGTCCACGACGTCGGGAGCGTCGATGACCGTCGCGCCCGCGTTCTCCATGTCACCGGTGATGGGCGGGAAGCACGCGGTCTTGCGGCCCTTCAGCAGCCCGTACACAGCCGGCACCTGGGCGCCGTGGCACACCAGCGCGATCGGGAGGTTGCGCGCGAAGAAGTGCTCGGTGATGCGCCTGACGTCGGCGTCGACCCGGATCCACTCGGGGGCACGTCCTCCGGGGATGATGAGGGCGTCATAGCGCTCGACGTCGACCTCGGCCCAGGGCACGTCAACCGGCAACTTCCGGCCGTTCTTCTCCACGTAGGCGTCGGAGTCGGGGTCGAACTCGTGGATGACCAGCTGAACGTCACGCATCGTCCGTGACGAGACGTCAACGTCCCAGCCGCCCTCCTGTACGCGATAGTAGGGATACATGGTGTCGAGCTCCTCGGCGGCGTCGCCGGTCAGGAGCAGCGCTCTGGGCACCTGCTTCTCCTCGCATCTGGGGCGGGTGAGGTGGATCCAATCCGATCCGATCGGGTTGACATAGCATTCCCCGGCCCGGCCCGCCCGTCAAGCCTCTGCCACCATTCCGTCCGCGCCCTTGGCCTCGTCGAACAATCGCCGGAACCGCTCGCCGGACCGCAGGATGTGCCGGCGCATGGCGTAGGCGGCGGCGTCGGGGTCACGCGCGGCGATCGCGGTCAGGACTTCTTCGTGCTCGGCCATGGCCAGGAGAGTGACCTGGGTGTCGTGGAGAAGCCGGAACAGGTGCACGTGCGTGTGCAGGCGGGCGAGCGCTTCGCGGATGACCTGGTTCTCCGCGCTCAGGGCGACGAGATCGTGAAAGGCGGCGTCGCGCAGCCCGAAGGCGCCATAGGCCATGAGCCCGCCGCCCTCCTCCAGCTCCGCCATCTCCTCCAGCAGCCGCCGCATACCGGCCACCTGCTGCAGGGATGCGCGTTCGGCGGATCTGCGCGCCGCCGCCGGCTCGAGGAGCAGGCGGACCTCGAGCATGTCCTCGAATCGGTGACGGGTGATCTGGGGGGGAATGCGATAGCCGGCGTGAGGCACACGCACGACCAGGCCCTCGGCCTCCATACGGTTCAGAGCGTCTCGGATCGGCGTCTGTGAGACCCCCAGCTCTCGTGCCAGGGCGTCGATCGTGACGCGGGAGTCCGGCTCGATCCGTAGCGACATCATCTGTCCGAGCAGCGTGTCGTACACCTCGTCGGCAAGCCGGCCGCGAGATCTTCCCGGCGGGATTCCGCCCGTCATGGCCCCACGGCGCCGCGCGATCATCGCTTCGTCGTCCATCGTGACGTGAGGTCCTTTCTTGCGTCTTCGGGAACCTGCTGGCATCGGTCGCAGCATCGGGGGATGTTGACGCTCCCATTCGGATCGTATAGGAAAGGTGGCGGACGCCAGCCATCCTTCACCCATCGGGGATCGCCCGCCATCGCTCCGCTTCGATCAGTTGGAGCTCTTATGAGCATGCTCGACGTCCTGTTCGGTTCGCCATCGGGCCGCACCAGGACCGATGGACTTCCCGACTGCTTGAAGCCCCATGAAGTCGCGGCGTACTCGTGACGCCGGTCTGCTGATCAGCCCCTGCGACAGCCGGCAACCCGCCTGACCGACCCGGCAACTGCTCGGCGAAGCACGCGGCACGGCTCCAGAAATCCCCCCAGAAAGCAGGCAAGAAGATGCGGTATTCACAGCGAACAGGACGATTGTCGGTTCCCGGTCGAAAGGCACGGCTGGCTACGGCGGCCATGTTAGTGGCCACGACCGTGGCGGCTTGCGGCGGTCAGGACGGCAGCGCCCCCAAGGCGCCGGCGACCATCCCGGAGCTCACCAAGGATCCGCTGACCCTCAGCTTCATCTGGTTCGACTGGCCCCCCGCCCACGCGCTGGAAGCCTTCGCGAACGCGGAGTACACCAAGGGGCGGCCGAACGTGACCATCAAGGTCAAGACCGTGCCGAACGCGAACTGGCACGACGCGATGTTCACCCAGTTCGCCGCACACAAGACCGACTTCGACATCCCGATCCTGGACTCGCAACACATCGGCGAGGCCGTGACGAACGGCAACATCCTCGACATCACCGACTTCGTCAAGAAGAACATCGACGTCAAGGCCTACAACCCGTACCTTCTGGCGGCCTACGGCCAGTTCCCCCAGGCGGAGACCGGGAAGCGCGACGAGAACGCCAGCCTGTACGGACTGCCGCTGCTCGGCGACACCTGGACGATGATCTACCGCAAGGACCTGATCGGCGACAAGCCACCGCAGACCTGGGACGAGATGATCTCAGTCGCCGAGAAGTGCCAGGCGGACAACCCCGGCGTCAGCGGGCTGGCCTTCCACCAGGCCAACGGCTCCGACGCCGCGGCCGTCACCTACAACACGGTCAATGGCGTCTACGGCGGCAACCTCTGGGACCCCAAGACGCGCAAGATCGACGGCGTCCTCAACGACGCCGCCGGCCAGGAGGCGATGGACGTCCTGGTCAACAAGATGAAGCCGCTGACCGCCAAGGGCTCAGGCAACTGGTTCATCGACGAGGTGAACGCGGCGGTCGCCCAGGGCAAGGCCTGCATCGCGTTCAACTGGATCGCCGCGAGCGGCGGGCTGCTCGACCCGAAGCAGTCGACGCTCGGCACCACGCGGGAGCAGATTCTCGACAAGCTGGGCTTCGCCCCCCTGCCGAGCCAGAAGACGAACCTGGTGCCTCTCGGCGGTATGGGGATGCACGTGTCGGCCTACTCGCCCGAGGCGAACCAGGCGGAGGCCCTGAACTTCATGAAGTGGTTCGAGCAGGGTGATATCCAGAAGAAGTGGGCCGCGGCTGGTGGCGTGCCATCGCGTACGGACGCCCTGGAGTCGCCCGAGTTCCTCAACGCCCAGCCGTTCAATCAGGTGTACACCGACTCGGTTCCGCGGATGCGGGACATGTGGAACGTGCCCGAGTACGCGCGCCTCGTCGACATCGAGAACACCAACGTGAACGCGGCTCTCAACGGCGCGAAGGCGCCGAAGGACGCGCTCGACGACATCGCCAAGCAGCAGCAGGGAGTGCTCAACGCCAGCAGTGGCAAGGGCGGCGGCGGACTGTGAGTGACTCCGCCCCTCTGACGACCGACCACCCCGGGCAGGTGGCGTCCGCGACGCCGCCCGCACCGGGCCGGTCCCGCCGCTTGAGCGACCGCGGGCTCGCCGTGGCCTTCACCTCTCCCGCGCTGCTGCTGTTGCTCGCCATGTCGGTGTTCCCGTTGCTGTGGGCGTTGTACCTGTCCTTCACCGACTACTCGGCCACTCGCGGCGGGCCCGCCCAGTTCCTCTGGTTCGAGAACTACACCGCCATCCTGACGTCGCCGCAGGTCCACCAGAGGGCCCTGACGACGTTGATCTACGTGGTCGGCGCGGTCGCCCTGCAGACCGTGCTCGGTTTCGCCATCGCCTACCTGATCTCACGGCGCGCGCACGGACGAGGACTGCTGACCACCCTGTTTCTGGTCCCGATGATGCTGTCGCCGGTCGTGGTCGGGCTGTTCTGGCGATTCATGCTCGACGCGCAGTTCGGCGTGATCAACAGCATGCTCGGCTCGCTGGGCCTGGGGCAGGTGGAGTGGCTCACCCGGCAGCGAACGGCACTGCTCTCCCTTGTCCTGGTCGACACCTGGCAATGGACGCCGTTCATCATGCTCATCGCACTCGCGGGCCTCACCGCGGTTCCCAAGTACCTGTACGAGGCCGCCTCGATCGATCGGGCGTCCGAGTGGTTCCAGTTCCGTACCATCACTCTTCCGCTGGTGTGGCCGCTGCTTCTCATCGCCGTGCTGTTCAGGGCCATCGAGGCCTTCCGGCTGTTCGACCTCGTCTACATCCTCACCAGCGGAGGCCCGGGCGTCTCCACCGAGACGTTGTCGTTCCACGTCTACAAGGTCGCGTTCCTGGGCTTCAACACCGGAACCGCCTCGGCGTACGGGATCCTCATGGTCGTCATCGTCATCGTCCTGACGCAGCTCTACCTGCGCTACTTGAACAAGCTCAAGGAGGACTGATGGCCCTCTCCGTCGACGAGGCCGTGTCCACCGGCCCTGCCGGGGATCACACGCCCCCCTCGCGCCGCTTCGGCGGCCGGGGCCGCGCCGTGCTGGAGGTCGCGCTGTTGACCGTGCTGGCCGTCGTGATGCTCTTCCCGGTGCTGTGGATGATCGAGACGTCCATCAAGGAGAACCGGGACGTCTACGCCATCCCGGCCAAGTTCTTCGACTTCAAGGTCACCATGGAGCATTTCAAGGACGTGTTCGTCGCCTCCGGCGGCGGTCGTTCGACCTTGTCCGCCTCGTTCCTCAACTCCGTCCTGGTCGCCGGGGTCTCCACGGCGCTGGCCACCGTGCTGGGGGTCCCGGCGGCCTGGGCCTACTCACGCTTCGCCGTGAAGGCCAAGAAGGACCAACTGTTCTTCATCCTGTCCACCCGCTTCATGCCGCCCGTGGTGGTCGTGATTCCGATCTTCCTCATGTACCGCCAGGTCGGGCTCATCGACACCAAGCTCGGCCTGATCCTCATCTACACCGCCTTCAACGTCCCGTTCACGATCTGGATGATGAAGGGGTTCGTCGACGAGGTGCCCGCGGAGTACGAGGACGCCGCCATGCTCGACGGCTACACCCGCTTGCAGGCGTTCCGGCGATTCACCCTTCCCCTGCTCCTGCCCGGCATCGCCGCGACGGCGGTCTTCGCACTCATCTTCTCGTGGAACGAGTTCGTGTTCGCCATCTTCCTCACCTCCAGCGACGACGTGCGGACGGCCCCGCCCGCCATCGCCGGCCTCATCGGCGGAACCACAGTGGACTGGGGTCTCGTGGCCGCCGCCTCCGTGGTGTTCGCCCTGCCGGTGCTCGTCTTCGCCTACCTGGTGCGCAAGCACCTCGTCGCCGGTGTGACGCTCGGGGCGGTGCGACGCTGATGGCGGGCATCGAGGTGAGCGCCCTGCACAAGCGCTACCCGGACGGGACGGTCGCAGTCGATCACGTGGACCTGTCCATCCGCGACGGCGAGCTGTTCGTGATGCTCGGCCCTTCGGGTTGCGGCAAGACGACCACGCTGCGGGCCATAGCCGGCCTGGAAAGGCAGACGACGGGCAACATCCGCATCGGCGACACGCTGGTCGACGACCTGCCGCCCGCCGACCGCGACATCGCCATGGTGTTCCAGTTCTACGCTCTCTACCCGCATCTGAGAACCCGCGACAACCTGGCGTTCCCGCTGCGGGCCGAGGGACTGCCCAAGGCGGAGGTGCGCAAGCGGGTCGACGAGGCCGCCGGGCTGATGCGGCTCGGTCCGCTCCTGGACAGGCGGCCGCACCGGCTGTCCGGCGGGGAGCAGCAGCGCGTCGCGCTCGCCCGCGCCCTGGTGCGACGACCGCGCGCGTTCCTCATGGACGAACCCCTCACCAATCTGGACGCGGAGCTGAGGGCGGACATGCGCACGGAGATCAAGCACCTGCAGGGGGAGCTGGGGACGACGATGGTCTACGTCACTCACGACCAGGTCGAGGCGATGTCGCTCGGTCACAGGATCGCCATACTCAACAAGGGCCGCGTCGAGCAGATCGGCACGCCGCTGGAAGTCTACGACCGCCCGGCGAGCCTTTTCTGCGCCGCGTTCATCGGCTCCCCGCCGATGAACCTGATCGAGGTGGAGGTGGCCGACGGGAAGCTGCGCAGTCAGGGCGGGCTGGCCCTCACGCCACCGCCGGGCCTGCCGCGCGACCGTCGCCTGGTCGCGGGCGTCCGGCCGGAGGCGCTGGAAGTCACGGAACCAGGGGCGGAACGTTCGGTCCCGGCCCGCGTGGTCTCGGCGGAGTGGCTGGGCGACGAGATCATCTACGTGGTCGACCACGACGGACAGCGCGACGTACGGGTTCGGATGCCACCGACTGTCCGTTTCACCGCTGACGCACCGGTCGGGCTGCGGCACACCGGCGGGCCCCCGCCGGTCTACGACGTGAGCACGGAAGAGCTGGTGGCCTGATGGGAACCGTGGCAGTGCGCGGGCTGCGCAAGTCCTTCGGCAAAGTCCAGGCCCTGGACGGGGTGACGCTGGACATACCGGACGGCTCGTTCTTCGTCGTGCTCGGACCCTCCGGGGCGGGCAAGACGACGACCCTGCGAGCGATCGCCGGCCTCGAGCAGCTTGACGCCGGGTCGGTGCACCTGGACGGGAGGGACGCGACCGGTGACAGCCCGGCCGCACGCGACCTGGCCATGGTCTTCCAGAACTACGCCCTCTACCCGCGACACACGGCGTACGAGAACATCGCTTCGCCGCTGCGGGCACGCCGCTGTTCCTCCAGCGAGATCGCCGCTGCCGTCGAGCGGATGTCGAGCCTGCTGCACATCGAAGGTCTGCTGCAGCGTCGTCCCGCGCAGTTGTCGGGTGGTGAGATGCAGCGGGTCGCCCTGGCCCGGGCGCTGGTCCGTCACCCGCGCGCGTTCCTCATGGACGAGCCGCTGACGAACCTCGACCTCAAGCTCCGCGTCGAGATGCGCACCGAGCTCACCCGCATCCACCGCAGCCTCGGAGCGACCTTCGTCTACGTGACCAACGACCAGGTCGAGGCCCTGTCCATGGCCGACCAGGTCGCGGTCCTCAGGGAGGGAAAGGTGCAACAGGTCGGAACGCCGGCCGAGGTGTACGAGCGCCCGGCCAACCAGTGGGTCGCGGGATTCGTCGGGAGCCCGCCGATCAGCCTGCTCGCCTGCCACGCCGAGGGAGATCGTCTGGTCGGGGCGGAAGGCTGGACGCTGCCGCGGCCCCGCTGGACCACGGCTGAGGACGGTCGTCCGCTGCTGCTGGGCCTGCGCGCGGAGGACCTGTCCGTCGAGCAGCGTGGGGACGCGTCGTTGCCGGGTGAGCTCTACGGCCTTGAGCCGCTCGGTGACCGGACGGTGGTCGACGTCCGGGTGGGGACGCAGATCCTCAAGGTCAAGGCACGAACCACCGTCACCGGTACGCCGGGCGAGCGGCTGCTCGTCACGGTCGACCTGGACCGTGCGCACCTGTTCGATGCGGGCACCGGGCTGGCGCTGTCCGAGGCCGGGAGGTAATCGCGCAGTGCGGCGAGGTCGATATGCGCCGGCACCTGGCGATCGAGCCTCGGCGGACCGTCACCGGTGAGCACGGCCTGACGCGGACATCACCGAGAACATCACAGGAGGCGACGCGATGAGTGACCCGATGAACGTCCTGGCCCCCGAGCACCGGCGGCTCCGGATCGGCGACGCCTGGCGCGACGCTGCCGGCGGAGCCACCTTCGCCGTCGAGGACCCGGCCACCGGCAAGACCATCGCCGAGGTGGCGGACGCCGACGTCGTCGACGGGCTCGCCGCTCTGGACGCGGCGAGCAAGGCGATGGCGGAGTGGGCGGCGACCCCACCGCGGCAACGGTCGGAGTTGCTGACCGCGACGTACCGGGTACTGACCGGGCGATCCGAGGAGGTCGCCCGGCTGATAACGCTCGAGATGGGCAAGCCGCTTGCGGAGGCTCGCGGAGAGGTGGCCTACGGCGCCGAGTTCTTCCGCTGGTTCGCCGAGGAGGCGGTGCGCGTCGAGGGGCGCTACAACACCGCTCCCGCTGGTGGATATCGCATCCTCACCGTGCCGAGGCCGGTCGGACCGTGCGTCTTCGTGACACCTTGGAACTTTCCGCTGGCCATGGGCGCCCGCAAGATCGCTCCTGCGCTGGCGGCGGGCTGCACGACGATCACCAAGCCGGCGGCCCAGACGCCACTCACCATGCTGTTCCTGGCCCGCATCATGGAGGAGGCCGGCGTTCCTCCGGGCGTCGTCAACGTCGTGACGACCAAGCGTGCCGGCGAGGTGGTCTCGGCACTGCTGGCCGACCGTCGGACCCGCAAGCTTTCGTTCACCGGGTCGACCGAGGTCGGGCGCGTGCTGCTCCGGCAAGCGGCGGACAACGTGCTGCGCACCTCCATGGAGCTGGGCGGCAACGCGGCCTTGATCGTGTGTGCCGACGCGGACCTGGACGTCGCGCTCGACGGTGCCATGGTGGCCAAGATGCGCAACCTCGGGGAGTCCTGCATCGCGGCCAACCGCATCTACGTCGAGGAGCCGGTGCGCGAGGAGTTCACGGCACGCTTCGCCGAGCGGATGGGCGCGCTCTCGGTGGGCCATGGTCTGGACGACGGCGTGGACGTCGGGGCGCTGATCGACGAGGCCGCGGTCACCAAGATCGACGAGCTCGTCGCCGACGCGGTCGATCGCGGAGCCCGTGTCCTGGTGGGCGGCGAGCGCCCGGATGGGCCGGGCCACTTCTACCCGCCCACGGTCCTCGTCGACGTGCCCGACGACGCGCGGATGCTGGAGTCGGAGATCTTCGGTCCGGTGGCCCCGATCATCTCGTTCACGTCCGACGACGAGGTGATCGCGAAGGCCAACGACACCGAGCACGGCCTGGCCGGATACGTCTTCACCCGTGACCTCCAGCGGGCGCTCCGGTTCGCCGAGGGGCTGGAGACGGGGCTGCTCGGCATCAATCGTGGTCTGGTCTCGGACCCGTCAGCTCCGTTCGGAGGGGTGAAGCAGTCGGGGATCGGCAAGGAGGGGTCGCACGAGGGCATCCTCGAGTATCTCGACGTCACCTACGCGGCGATCGACCTGCCGTGACCGGCCGGCGTGCGCGCCCGCGCCACCCGGCAGCCCACCTTGCCGACGCCGTCCCGGTCTCGCAGGTGACCCGGACGTCCGCCCGGCACATCACCGCCGACGTTCCAGAGAGGCACGGACATGCTTGAGACCGTCCGCGGACCACGCCAGCTGATAGTGGGCGAAGGGGTCGCGCAGAACATCCCACGAGTGGTGGCCGAGTGTGGCTCGCGAGTCCTCGTCGTGACCGACCGGGTCCTGCTGGGGCAGCCTGCCGTGGCCGAGATCGTGGCCGCCGTACGGGAGAAGGTCGAAGTCGTCGGGGTGTTCGCCGACGCGACTCCGGACGTGCCACTCACCGATGTCGCCCTGGCCGTCTCGGCCGCCGCAGAGGTGGACGCCGACGTCATCCTCGCCATCGGAGGCGGCACGGTGATCGACCTCGCCAAAATCGTCGGCGTCATCCGGTGCCACGGCGGGACGCCGCGCGACTTCTACGGGGAGTCGAGGGTGCCGGGGCCGACGACGCCGCTCGTCGCGGTCCCGACGACATCAGGCACCGGCTCCGAGCTCACGCCCGTCTCGGTGCTGACCGACCCGGACCGCGAGCTGAAGGTGGGGGTCTCCAGCGTCCACATCGTGCCCGACTTCGCCATCGTCGACCCCGAGCTCACCTACACCTGCCCCGCGACCGTCACTGCCCACTCCGGCATCGACGCGTTCTGTCACGCGGTGGAGAGCTACACCGCGCGACCCCGCGCCCACGGACCGCGCGACCCGGTGGAACAGGTCTTCCTCGGCCGCAACCCGGTCACCGACCACTACGCGCTCCTGGCCGCGGAGCGGATCGCCCGCAGCTTGCCCCATGTCGTCAGGGACGGAGGCGATAAGGACGCGCGCGCGGACATGTCCTATGGGTCCATGCTGGCCGGGCTCGCGTTCTCCCACGCGGGCAACGCGGCTCCGCACGCGCTCCAGTACCCCATCGGCGCGGCCACCCACACACCGCACGGCCTGGGCGTCGGGCTGCTGCTGCCCTACGCGCTGGACGCGGCCAGGGACGCCATCGGCGACCGGCTTGCCATCCTCGCCCGGGTGTGCGGGCTCGACGTGACCGACGCCTCGGACGCCGAGGCCGCGGATGCGTTCCTCACCTGGCTCGACGGGCTCCTTGCCGACATCGGCATCCCTGCTGCCTTGGCGGACATCGGCGTGGCACGCGCCGACCTGCCACGCTTCGCGGAGATGGCCGGCGGCGTCACCCGCTTGATCCAGAACCATCCAGGCCCGACCGACACCGCCAGCCTGACCGCTCTCCTCGAAGCGGCCTGGCTCGGGGACCGGACCCGACTTTCCTGACTCCGAAGCAGAGATAGTGGCTCTGGCCCCCTTTCGGTGATGACGGAACGTGGCCAGCCGAGCAGGATGCGGTGGCAAAGGAGAGCGAACCCGGCGCGGCCGTACATCTGCCGTTCGAGGAGCTCATGCTCGCCGCGAGAGTCAGGTCTGGGCCAGCCAGGAGCGGCACAGCCACCAGGCGTCCACCCCGCCGAACGTGGCGGACGGGTCGATCCCGGTGACCTCGGCGAAGCGCTGCAGCCGGTTGCGCACGGTGTTGGGATGCACGAACAGCCTCTCGGCCGCCACGTCCACGTCCCGATCGGCCTCCAGCCAGGCGCACACCGCACGGGCCACAGGCTCGGCCCGCGCGCCGAGCGCCGTCCACGCCGGCCGGTGGTGGTCGAGCAGCACCGCGGCCAGGTCGGCCCGGTCGACCACCGCGGCGAGCGCCGGCACCCGGGCGACATGGACGATCCCGGCCAGGCCCGCCGACTCGGCCGCGCTCAGCGCGGCGACCGCGAGATGTCGTACGGCGGCCAGTTCCTCGGGCTCGGCGGGGCCGGCGAGCCCGGCCACCACCCCGGCCCTGGCGGCACGACTCGACGGCGCCCGGCCGAGCACCCCGACCAGCAGCCCGTCCACGACCGCGCACAGGACCGGGGGTTGATCACGCAGCGAACGCTCCAGACCTGCGGCGGCCTCGCCCGGCCGGGCGGCCAGCACCCACAGCCCGCCCGCGACGGGCAGTCCCGCCTCGGCGGCTGCCAGCGCGCCGGCCGAACCCCCGTCGAGCAGCCGCCGCAGGATGGCGGCCTCCCGATCCCGCGTTCGCGGGCCCTGCCCGGCCTTCGTGGCATGGTGAGCAGTGATCAGCCTGGCCCGTACGGCCTCCGCCCAGTCGTCGTACAGCTCCCGCGCGTCCAGCAGGCGTTCGGCGCCGACCCCGGCCGCGCCCGCCACCTCCCGGGCCCGCGACCAGATGGCCCGCTCGGCCACGTGGATGGCCCCCAGCACCGCCTCGACGGGCACGCCCTGCCGGGCCCGCGTCACGGCGAGCTCCTCCACGAACGACAGCTCCGCCTCCGTCGGGCCGCGCCTGGCCGCCAGCGCCCGGGTCGCCGCGACGAGCAGCGCGCGCGTGTGCCCGGCGATGTCGGCCGACGACAGGGCGGCGACCTCTCGCACCATCGTGCGTACGCCGGCCACGACCGACGACATCAGGTCGGCGTCGCCGACGACCCGTTCGATGAGGTCGACCACCGGGGTCCAGTCGTCGCGAGCGTCCACCCCGCGATCCTGCCCTGAGATTGTGATCCGCCACAACCCGGGGCGGCAAAACCGTGCGGAGCACCATGGTCCGGCCCCTGATCAAGCCCTAGCCTTGGAGACCACCACAACAACCCCTCCGCGAGAAGGCAGCATCACGTGTCCTGGACCAGGCGCCTGCATGGCGCACGCGCCGCCGCCGGCACCGGACACGCGATGACGCGGCGGTCCCACCGTCACGGCGAGTCGTAGCCCCCGTTCGCCACGCCCTCTGACGTAGCCGAGTTTTCCAGGAGAGCCCCACCCATGACCCCCTCGTGCCGGGTTGCCGTGATCGGCGCCGGAGCGGCCGGACTCGCCACCACCAAGGCCCTGCTCGACGTCGGCCTCGACGTCGTCACGTACGAGAAGGGCGACCGGCCCGGCGGGCTGTGGGCCCGCGACAACAGCAGCGGCCTGTCACCCGCCTATGCCTCCCTGCACCTCAACACCAGCAAGGGCCGCACCGAGTTCGCCGACTTCCCGATGCCCGCCGAGTGGCCGGACTACCCGTCGGCCGACCACGTGGCCGGCTACCTCGCCGACTACGCGAAGACCTTCGGCCTGACCCCGCACCTGCGATTCGGCAGCACGGTGACGCGCGTGGAGCGCGAGGGCACAGGACTGCTCCCGTGGGTCGTGACGACCGAGTCCGGAGAGGCCGGCCGTTACGACGCGGTCGTGGTCGCCAACGGCCACAACTGGGACCCCCGGCTGCCCGAGCCCGGCTACCCCGGCACGTTCGACGGCACCCAGCTGCATGCCCACGACTACCGCACCCCCGAGATCTTCCGGGACCGCCGGGTGCTGGTGGTGGGCATGGGCAACTCCGCCATGGACATCGCCGTCGACGCCTCGAACGTCGCCCGCGGCCCGGTCCTGCTCTCGGCCCGCCATGGCGTGCACATCGTGCCGAAGTACCTGTTCGGCCGGCCCGCGGACGCCACCGGCGCCGCCATGGCGGCGCTGCCGTGGCGGGTGCGCCAGCGCGTCGCCGAGACGCTCCTCCGGCTGGCCGTCGGCACCCCGCAGAGCTACGGCCTGCCGGCCCCCTCCGGCGGCCTCTTCCAGAACCATCCCACGATCAGCGACACCATCCTGCACCGCCTCACCCATGGCGAGGTGACCGCACGGCCCGGCATCGAGCGCCTCGACGGCGACCGGGTCGTCTTCGTCGGCGGCACGTCCGACCCGGTCGACGTGATCGTCTGGGCCACCGGCTACCGCGTGACCATCCCCTTCCTGTCCTCCCGCTGGGTCGGCGACGACGCGGAGCGGCTGCCGCTGTACCAGCGGGTCTTCCATCTGCAGGACCCGAGCCTGGCCTTCGTGGGGCTCATGCAGTCCACAGGCGCCGCCCTGCCCGTCGTCGAGGCCCAGGCCAAGCTGGTCGCCGCCCACTTGTCCGGCCGCTACGCCCTGCCCACCCCTCTGGAGCAGCGGCGGGCCGTCGCCCGCGCCCTGCGCGCCGCCACCGAGCGGTGGGGCGGCGACCGGCGTCCCATGATGCGGATCGACTTCGACCGCTATGTCGCCGATCTGCCCCGCGAGATGAAGGCCGGCCGCGTCCGGCTGCTGCGGGGAGCCCGGCCGTTCACCCCTGCCCGCCGTGAGGAGACCCCCGCGTGAGCACGTCCCGAACCTCGCCCGGCCACCTGCACGGCCGCCGCCGTGACGCTCGCGGCCTGCGGGTCCTCATCACCGGCGCGTCCGGTACGTTCGGCCGGGCGATCAGTGCCCGCCTGGCCGGGCTCGGCGCCCACGTCGTCGGCCTGGACCTGGCTCCGCGCGCCGATGACCCGGTCGAGGTCCTGGCCTGCGACATCACCGACGATGCCGCCGTGCCCGACGCCGTGGCCGCCGCCGTCGCGAAACTCGGCGGCCTCGACCTGCTGATCAACAACGCCGGCATCGGCGGGCCGGCCCCGGCCGAGCTGCCGCCCGGCGCCGAGGTACGCCGCCAGCTCGACATCAACCTGCTCGGCGCCTGGCGCGTCACCGCCGCCTGCGTGGACGCCCTCGTCCAGTCCCGCGGCAGGGTCGTCATGCTCTCCTCGCGGATGGCCGTCATGCAGCTCCCGCTCGCGGCCGCGTACGGCGCCTCCAAACGAGCGCTCGTCGCGTACGCCGACGCGCTGCGACTGGAGATCGGCACCCACGTCACCGTCACCTGCGTCTACCCGTCGGCGGTACGCAGCCCCATCCACGACTCGACCGCCGACGCGGGCCTGTCCCTGGAGGGCATGAGCAGTTACGAGCCGCTGGAGGGCGTGGTCGACGCCGTGCTGCGCGCCGCCCTGGGCCGCGCACGGCGAGACGTCGCGACCACCCGCCGTGGCGCCGTCGAGCTGTTCCTGGCGCGGCACCTGCCCTCGGTCACCGACCGGATCATCGCCCGTACCCTGTCCGGCCGCGTCCGTTCCGGCGCGTTCGACGGGGCCGAGCTGGCCGCCGGCGTCGTCGCGCGCCACGCGCGAAAGCCGTGAGCACGATGCCGGGCACGCCGGCTCCCCGACCCGCCGCGGAGCCGGCGCCGGCGCCTCGCGCGCGGGCCGCCGACCTCGTGACGTACTCGACCGGCTCGATCGGGATGGGCGTGTGGGTCACCGTCCCGGGGCTGCTCCTGCTCTACTTCCTCACCCACACGCTCGGTGTCTCGCCGTTCCTGGCCGGCCTCACCCTGCTCCTGCCGAAGATCGTCGACGTGGTCGTGCATCCGCTGCTCGGCACGCTGTCCGACCGGCAGGCGCGCCGCAGCGGGCACCGGCGCGGCCTGCTCCGCTGGGGCCTGCTGCTGGGTGTGGCCATGGCCGCGATGTTCTCGGTCCCGGCCGGGCTGTCCGGGCCGGGCGCCGCGCTGTGGGTCGGCGGCTGGTTCATCGCCGGGAACCTGCTCTTCGCCTGCTTCCAGGTGCCGTACCTGACGACGCCGTCAGACCTGCGGGTCGGCTACCACGAGCGCACCCGTGTCTTCATGTTCCGGATGCTCTTCCTGACGTTGGGGCTGCTCGGCGCCGGCGTCGCGGCGCCCGCCCTGGTGGCTTCGGGCGGTCGCGGCGACTACTCCCGGATGGCCCTGCTGCTCGCCGGCGCCATGGTCGTGTCGTGCCTCGTCGCCCTGGCGGGCGTACGGCGGCTCGTCGACAACTGCGGCTTCCGCCTCCCCGACGGGCGCACGCACACCGCCCTCGGCGACATCCGGATCGCGTGGCGTGACCACGACTTCCGGGCACTGGTGCTGTCCTACCTGTTCACCGGCACCACCACCCACCTCTTCCTCGCCGCGCTGCCCTTCTACACCGAGTACGTCTTCGCGGACGGCGGGCTCACCGCCGTGTTCATGGGCGCCTTCCTCGGCCCGGCCGTGGTCGCCGGGCCCGTGTGGCTGCGGGTGTCACGGCGCATCGGCAAGCAGCGCGGGCTGCTGCTGTCGCAGGTCGTGTTCATCGTCGGATCCCTCGTGCTGCTGCTGGGCGAGCTGCTCGGGGTCGCGGCGACCGTCGCCGTGGTCGTGGCGCTCGGCATCGCCTTCGCCGGGCTGCAGCTGTTCGCCTTCTCGATGGTCCCGGACGCTGTCGCCGCCGCCGAGGCGCGCGGCACCGCCCGCGCGGGCGCCTACACCGGGGTGTGGACCGCGACCGAGGCGACGGGCACCGCCGTCGGCCCCTACCTGTACTCCGCCGTCCTGGCCGTCGGCGGGTTCGTGTCCACGGCCGATGGGCACGGGGTGGCGCAGCCGGACTCCGCCCTCACCGCGCTGCTCGCGGGCTTCACCGTGGTGCCCGCCGTGCTGATGGCGACGGCCGTGTGGTTCCAGCGCCGTTACGCCCTCGACGGGCCGGCAGGCCCATGACCTCGGATCTCCTCACCGTCGAGCACCTGCTGGCGCTCGCCGGTGTGCTGCTCGGTGCGCTCGCGCAGGCCGCCACCGGCATGGGCTTCTCGCTGCTGGCGGCGCCGGTGATGGTGCTCCATCTGGGCCCGCGCGACGGGGTGGCCGCGACGGTGGTGCTCGCCGTGCTCTCCTCTGTCGTGCCGCTGCTGCGCGACGGCCGCCACGCCCGGCCGGGCGAGGTGGCCCGGCTGCTGGTGCCCGCGCTGGTGTGCACTCCACTGGCCGCGCTGGCGCTGCGCGGGGTGGACACCCGCTGGCTTGCGCTGGCCGCGGGCGCCGGTGTGATCATCGCCGTGTGCGTCCTGGCCAGTGGGGTGCGCTGGAGCCGGCTGCGCCGTCCGGAGGGAGCCGTGGCCGTCGGCGCCGCCAGCGCGCTGCTCAACGTGGTCGGCGGGGTCGGCGGCCCGCCGATCGGTTTGTACGCGGCCAACGCGGGCTGGCAACCGGCGACCACGCGGGGCAATCTGCACGCCTTCTTCATCCTGCACAACACCGCGACGGCCCTGACGCTCGGCATCGTGCTGCCCGGAGCGCCTGAGCTCGCGGCGCTGGCCGCCGGCACGGCCTCCGGGATGCTGCTGGCGACCCGGCTGCCGGTCGCGGCGCTGCGGAGCGCCGTCCTGGGCGCGTCACTGCTGGGCGGCGTCGCGCTGACGGTCGGAGCATTCTGACCTCCTGCACGCGATGACCGGCCTGCCGGCCACGGCTCAGCAGGTGACGCGCGGTGGCGCCGATGACCGGGCCACGCTCATGACGTCACCACCGGGGTGGTCTGGGCCAGCGCGATCCGCCAGGTGCCGTCGTCCTTGACCAGCACGAATGTCAGCGCTCCCGTACGACCGTCGTTGACGTGCTTGATCAGGCTGGCCAGCGCGACGTCCGGTCGCAGGAAGGTGACGTCGAGAAGCTCGTTCTTGGTCAGCACGTCCTTGAGCGGGGTGCGCACCGCCTTGGCCATGACCTCCCTGACCTGGTCGCGGCCGCGCAGCCGGATCCCGGTGAAATTGACCAGGGCCACCTCATCGGTCAGCAGGCCCGTGAAACCGGCCACGTCGTTCTGCAGATCTTCGGCGTCGCGGACGACCTGCTCGATCGCCTCGATATCGGGGTTCATGTCGCATCTCCTTCATTCGCGGAGCGATTCGCTCCGCTGTGAGACTATGCCGGAGCGAATCGCTCCGCAACTGCTAGAGTGTGTGGCGATGACCACACGCAAAGACATCGCCGAACGCAACGACCGCACGTTGCTCCAGGCCGCCCGCGACGTGCTCGCCGAAGACGGCGCGCACGCGTCCGTCGCCGCCATCGCGACCCGGGCGGGCGTCGGCATCGGCAGCCTCTACCGTCGTTACAAGACCAAGGAAGAGCTGTTCCAGCGACTCAGCCTGCTCTCCCTCGACCACTGGAACGAAGCGGCCGAGCAGGGCCTGGCCGACTCCGACCCGTGGGCAGGACTGACGGCTTTCATCCACAGCTGCGTCGCGTTCGGGCAGGGCACGCTGGCGCCCGTCGCCGGCACCATCGAGGTGACCCAGGAGATGAGCGCCAAAGCCCGCCGCGGCGACGAACTGCTCGACGAGCTGGTACGGCGAGCGCACCAGGCCGGCGTACTCCGCAGGGACGTGACCGCGGTCGACATCTCGCTGCTCATCGAGCAGTTCGGCCGTTCCCCGGTGGTCGATCAGCTTCGCAAGCAGGGCAGGGGCGATCTGCTGCCCGCCGCCGCCGAGGCTCGCCGACGGCTGATCGCGATAGCGCTCGACGGGTTGCGGCCGGGACATGGCCCGTTGCCCGGTTCTCCGCCGGGCGAGGAGCTCTTCACCGGCCGCTGGTCAAGCGAGTAGATGGACCGGACACCCGGCGTGCCACCTCCGTCCGGGCGCCGAGCAGCCGAGGTTCACGAGGCGTCGCTATCGGTCTCGCGTCCCGAGGCTGGCCTGGTCGGCGGCGGTACGGCCCGCCGCCCAGCCCTCCCGGTCCCACGACGTACGGATCGCGTGCGAGACCAGGTTCGGGAACATGCGCTCGACCGCCTGCTCCACCTCCTGCTCGCGGGCCGCCAGTACCGGCACCAGGTCGGTGCCGCGGCTGGCGCTCTCCTGCGCGACCGCGTCCGCCGTGGCCTCGGCGAGCCGCTCCCCGATCCTGGAGGCGAACGCCGACAGGAACGACTGACGGAACGCCTTGTTCCTCGACCGGCCGGTGCCGTGCTTCTTGGTGCCTGAGTTCACCAGCGTGGTCTGCGCCTGCACCAGCAGCGAGGTGAACAGCATCTCCACCCAGGACAGGTCCGCCCGGAACCCCAGCACGGTGGCGAACCCCAGCTCCTGCGACCAGATCACCCGGCACCTGTTGGCCTCGGCGATGAGGTTGAGCAGCACGGCCTTGGGCTGCTCGTACGGCGCGTCGATGCCGACCCGGATGCCCGCCGGAGCCTCACCCCCGCCTGGCTGCGCGTCCAGCATCGCCGCGTCGATGCTGTACTTCGCCATCAGGCTCTGCGCCGCCGACGTGAACGTCTCCGCCTCGGCCTCGTACGTCGTCGACTCCGCCTTGGCGAGCAGCGCCCGCACCCGCGCCAACGTCTTCTCGCTGACGGTGTGCGAGCGTGCCTGGACCGTACGGCGAGCCGCCCCGGGCGGCGGGCTCAACGACTCCAGCCGGGGCAGCCCGGTCAGCAACCCCAGCAGTTGCAGCACCCCGGAGATGGTCACCAGCCGGCCGGCCCGGTCGCGCGCCTGCCGCGCCGTCAGGTAGCCGCCCTTCCACCACACCGCGGCCTCCAGGCCGGCGAGCTGGTCACGCCAGCGCTCATCCACCGTGGCCGGCGCGTAGGCCCGCATCTCCCAGGCGACGAGGTCGGCCGCCACCCGCCCGTGCCAGTCGCTCAGCCGCCTGGCCGCGATCCTGACCACGTCGGCCGGCTGCCAGCCGTTGCGCCACAACCCCGAGATGGTACGGGCCACGATCTCCACCAGCACGCGATCGGCGTCGTCCCGGTCGGCCAGGAAGGCGGCGGCGGAGTCGAAGGCCGCCTCATCCTCACGGGCCAGCGCCTCCACCGCCGCGCCGATCAGCTCATCAGCCTTGCTCACACGTGCCGTCCACCCTTGAAGAAGGTCCGCCAGAACTTTACCGTGACGGACGGCGGCAAGGTCCTGACCCGCCCCGGCTGTGGCGTCGTTCCGAAACCCGCGCAGTCGTTCTGAGCGCGGGTGGGCCGGAGTGGCCGACGGAGTAGGTTCTAGCCCGTGACTGATATTCGACTTCTCGGTCCAGCCGAACTGCCCCTGTGCCAGCGGCTCGAAAGCGATCGCGAGTGGTCCACCGACGAGGCCAAGTGGCGGCTGATGTTCGAGGTGGGCGAGGTCTACGCCATCGACGCGGCCGACGGCGACGGCCTGGCCGGGTGCGTGGTGGTGACCCGCTACGGCGACTCGCTGGCCGCCGTCGGCATGATGCTGGTCGCCGGCAGGTACGGCAGGCAGGGGCTCGGTACGCGGCTGATGGAGCACGCCCTGCGAGTCGCCGGGGACCGCGTCGTGGAGCTGACCGCGACCCGGTTCGGGCGCCCCGTCTACGAGCGGCTGGGCTTCCGGCCCGCGGGCAGCCTGACGATCACCATGGGCCCGATGGAGGGAGCGGCGTACTCGTCCGGCGTTCGCGAGGCGACACCGGAGGACCATGCCGCGCTCCTCGACCTGGACGCCGAGGTCACCGGCGCCGACCGGAGCAAGGCGCTGACCGCGCTGCTGGCCACGGCCGAGCGCACGGTCGTCACCGACGGCGGCTTCGCCGTGGCCTGGAACGCCGGCCCTCACCGCGTCATCGGCCCCGTCGTCGCACCCTCGGAGGAGGCGGCCCGCGAGCTGATCCTGGCCGCCGCCCACGGCTCCGACCGCGACGTGCGGATCGACCTGCTGGACGCCTACCCGGGGCTGCGCCCGTGGCTCACCAAGCTGGGGCCCACGGAGGGACCCGCGCCCCTGCCGACGATGGTCTATGGCGCCCACCGCCACCCGGGCGACCGTGGGCGCTACGTCGCGCCCATCCTCATCTCGATGGGCTGACCGGCCTTCAGACCGCCCGCCGCCCGCGCGAAGCGGCCGCGCCGACAGCTCGCCAGGAGCCGCGGCGCCGGTACCACTTAACGCAGGCCCGGGTTCAGGTCTACGGTCAGCTCATGCTCGTGTTGTGGGCGGCCTTCTGGGGCCTGGCGGGTGGGCTGTGCGTGGAGGCTCTGGAGCTGCACGCGCGGATCAGGCGGGCGCGCAAGTGGTCGTGGCGGCGGCCGATCCCGCAGGGCAGGGCGGCCTACTGGACGTCGGTGGCGATCCGGGCGGGAGTGGGGGCGGTGCTCGCGGCGGCGGCAGCGGCCAGCGGGCAGGTGACCGGGGCGTTCGGCGCGCTCGGGCTCGGCGTCGCCGCTCCGCTGGTGGTGGAGAAGTTCGCCCGCCTCGCCACCCTCGCGGCCGAGGCCGAACCGCAGGCCATCGCCCAGCGGGAGGCACCGGCCGATGCGAGCTGAGTCTTCCTTCGGGCGACGGTTGCTGGCCGCACTGGCCCGCCTGGACGATGCCGGCGCGCCTCCCGCTCAGGCGCGTCCGGCGGCCGAGGGCTCCTTCGGGCGGCGTCTGCTCGGCGCGCTGGCCCGCCGGGACCCCGAACCGCCCGACGTCACGGTGCCCATCGGCATGACCGGCGTGGTGGTCGCCTCCGATGGTGTGCTCCCCGACGCGCTGCCCGGGGGGAGCACCTACCCGCTGGACCCGGCCGAGGTGGTGCTGATCCCCGCTCGCGACCTGTCCCTCCGATGGGCCGACGACCACGGTCCCGGCGACTACGACGCGGCACTGGAACCCCTGGTCGTCGTCGTACAGGGATTCCGTCTCCGCATCGAGCTGGCGGTGGTCCTGCGGATCCCCGAGGAGACGGCACCCACGCTCGTCGGCGACTTCGGTGACGACACGCCGGTTCAGCGGTTCGTCGAACGGGTGCTCGACCCGGTGGTGCGGGCCCGTTTCGTGGAGAACGGCACCCTGGAGGAGTTCCTGATCGGGTACGAGCGTCTTCGCGCCGACCTGACCGCGACCCTCACCGAGGCGCTGGCCGCGCGGGGGGTGCGGCTGCAGGCGGTCGTCATGGGCGCGGCCGACCCCGGCGACCCGGCCGTCGTGAACGCGCTCCGACAGATCGCCGCCGCCGAGATCGAGGGCAGGGCGCTCGCCATCGTGGCGGACGAGGAAATCCGGCTCATGGACACCACGGCCGGCCCGGACGACGGCCTGCGGCTGGAGTACCTCGTCCTGCAGAACAAGATCGACTTGCTCGAGGCCGCCGCCGCCCGGAAGCTCCTGGAGGGCCTGGGCGCGCTGCACGTTCCGGAGTACGTCAGCGGCGCCGACGTCAGGTCACTGCTGGAGACCATCCCCCTGGGCGCGGCCCGGGAGCTTCTGGAGCGGGTGCTGCGGGAGACGGCCGCCGAGCGCGCCCAGCCGGAAGACGACCACTGACCTCGGCAGGCCCGCCCTCCGTTCGCCGGCGAGGTCGGAGGTGTCGTTGATCAATGATGGGGGATCTCAGCAGCCGCAGCTGCGCCGGACGACGAGCGGGGCCCGCGCGGCGGGCGCGTGGAAGGCGGGGTCGAACACGAGCTCGACGGCGTGCTCGGCCATCGCGCGCAACGGCTGCCGGGTGACCGTCAGCGCCGGGGCCGTGTGAGCGCTTTCGGGGGTGCCGTCGAGGCTGATGAGGGCGAGCTCGTCCGGGACGGCGATCCCGCTGGCCCAGGCCCCGGACAGGATTCCGATGGCCTGCTCGTCGGTGGCGGTGATCAGCGCGCGCGGCACGGCGTCGTCGTCGGCGAGGCGGCGGATCAGCACGTCGGCGTCGGCGCGGGTGTAGGCGCAGCGCAGGAGCAGGGCGTCGGGATCGTCACCGGCGAGGGCCTGCCACGCGGCCCGGCGCCGGCCGACGGGGCCCCCGTCGTGCGTACCGGACAGGAAGGCGATGCGCGCGTGACCGTGCCCGCGCAGATGCTCGACCGCTTCCTGCGCGGCGTGCTGGTTGTCGGCCTCCACCAGGGGCGCGCGGCCGCCGTCCGGGCCGTGATGCACATAGACGATGGGGACGCCGGCCGCCTCGGCCTGAGGGGTCACGTCCTCGCCGCCGTCGGCGGAGACGATCACGAGCGCGTCGACCTGGGCGGCCAGGAACCGGTCCACGAGCCGCCGCTGGCGCTCGGCGGAGTAGCCGGCGTTGCCGATCAGCACGAGCCGGTCGCGCTCGTCCAGTGCCCGCTCGACGTGCCGGGCGAGGTCGCCGAAGTAGGGGTTGGGCGAGTCGGCCAGGATCAGGCCGACCACCCCGGTCGTACGGGAGCGCAGCGCCCGGGCGATGCGGTTGGGGCGGTAGCCGAGTTCGGCCGCCGCGGCCAGGACGCGCTCGCGCGTGGCGGCGGCGACGGCTCGCGGGCCGTCGTTCATCACGTAGCTCACGACCGCGGTCGAGGTGCCCGCTCTGCGGGCCACGTCGGCCATGGTGATCGTCGGCTTGTCTGCGCGTGGTGCCATAGCGGTTTACATTCTCGCATCTAATCGGTTAGATAGGCGCGCACAGCACTCTAAACGATTAGATGAGGTTGATCGTGCCGGCTCTTCCCCTGGTCGTCGACACCGACACCGCCTCCGACGACGCCGTGGCGCTGCTGCTGGCCGCCGCCGGCGACCTGGGCGACCTGCGCGCCGTGACCACGGTCGCAGGCAACGTCCCCGTCGAGATGGGCACCCGCAACGCGCTCATCTCCCTGGAGGTGGCCGGACGCCCCGACATTCCCGTCCATCCCGGCTGCGAACGCCCGATGACCCGCCCGCACTCCACCGCCCAGCAGGTGCACGGACAGGACGGGATGGGCGATCTCGGCCTGCCCGAGCCGTCCCGGGCGCCCGAGGCGGGGCACGCGGTCGACGTCCTGCTGTCCTGCCCGCGCCGGCACCCCGGCGAGCTCACCCTGGTCACCTTGGGCCCGCTCACCAACGTCGCCGCGGCGCTGCTGCGCGACCGCGACCTGTTCACCCGCTACCGGCACGTGTACTGCATGGCCGGAGCCGCCGACATGCGCGGCAACATCTCCGCCACCGCCGAGTACAACGTCTGGGCCGATCCGGAGGCCGCGCAGGTGGTGCTGCGGGCGGCCACGCCGGACAGGGTGACCTGGATCGGCTGGGACGTGTCCCGCACCGACGCCGTCATGACCCCCGCGGACCAGCAGCGTCTGCAACAGCTCGGCACCCCCGCGGCGATCTTCGCCCACCGCGTCAACCGGACCGTCGCCGCATGGGCCCGCGACGTCACCGGCCTGCCCGGCTACGACCTGCCCGACCCCGTCGCCATGGCGGTGGCCTTACGGCCCGGCCTGATCGTGCACCAGGAACAGGTGCACGCCGGCATCGCCCTCGGCGACGAGACGCGCGGCCAGCTGATCATCGACCGCCGCCGCACCGCCCCCGCGCCCAACGTGACGCTGGTACGCCGCGTCGACGAGACCGGCTTCAAGCACCTGCTCTTCCAGACCCTTGCCACCCCGAACGCCACACCCCACCAGGACGGCCGCCGATGAGCCCCGCACGCTACGAACTGCACTGCCACCTCGACGGGTCGGTACGGCCCGGCACGGTCGCCGACCTGGCCCGCCGCCAGGGACTCGACCTCGACGGGCCCGTCGAACGCCTGGTCACCGCCCCTGCCGACTGCGGCAGCCTGACCCGCTACCTGCCCTACATCGACCTGCCGCTCCAGGTGCTGCAGACCCCCGACGCGCTGCACCGCGCGGCACAGGAACTGGTCGAGGACTGGCATGCCGACGGCGTCGTCCACGGCGAGGTCCGCTTCGCCCCGCAGTTGCACACCCGCCACGACATGAGCCAGGACGAGGCCGTCCAGGCGGTCGCCGCAGGGCTGGCGGCGGGACGGCAAGCAACAGGTGTCCGTACCGGATTGCTGCTGTGCTGCCTGCGGCACCAGACGCCCGAGGAGAGCCTCGCCGTCGCCGAGACGGCGTTGCGGCACCGTGACCAGGTGGCCGGGCTCGACCTCGCCGGCGACGAGCGCCTGCATGGCGCGCAGGCGCACCGTCCCGCCTTCGACCTCGCCCACCAGGCCGGGCTTCCGGTCACCGTCCACGCGGGCGAGGCCGCCGGCCCCGGTAGCGTCTGGGAGGCGATCGACGTGCTCGGCGCCCGCAGGATCGGCCACGGCGTCCGGTGCGCGGACGACCAGGCGCTGCTCGAACGGCTACGGCGCGACGGCATCGCCCTGGAGATGTGCCCGACCAGCAACGTCCAGACGGGCGCGGTCGCCACGTGGGCGGCGCACCCCGCCTCCCGGCTCATGGACCAGGGACTGAAGGTCACCATCAGCACCGACGCGCGCACCACCTCGGCGACCACGGTGCGCCAGGAGTTCGCGCGCCTGCGCGAGGCGACCGCCTGGAGAAGCGAACAGGACGAACTCGCCCAGGTTCACGCGGCCGGCGCGGCCTTCGCCGCCGCGTCCCCACCACAGGCACCACAGGATCCGGCCGCCGGCCCTCGATGACGTCCCGCTGGACGGGCGGCGGCGTGACGGCCCGCACCTGCTCGCGGGAGGGATCGCCGCACCGAATGGGAACGTCCGCCAAAATAGCGGGATGCCCCGACCAGTCCCCGCCGACCTCCTGGAAATCGCCGAAGCGCTGGTCCCCGACGCTGCTCTCGGCTCCGCACGCCTTGCCGAGCACGGGAACATGCACCACGTCGTGCTGTTCCCCGGCGTCGCCGCCGTACGCATCAGCAAGCGCCCCAGTGCCGCCGCCGACCTGCCGCGCCGGGTCGAAGTTCTCCGGGCCGTCGCGGCGGCCGGCCTGCCTTTCGCCGTGCCGGAGCCGCTGACCGCGGTGACCGCGTTCGGGGGACGCGCGGCCGTCGCGATCTCGTGGATCGACGGCGAGGGCCTGCCGGAAGGCGTCGGGGACCCGGCGGCGTTCGGCCCGCTGCTGGCGGCACTGCGCGAGGTTGAGATCTCGCCTGAGCTCGAGGCCGTTCTCCACACGCCGCGCCGGTACGCCGACGGCTTGGGCTGGGCCGACATCCTGAACGACGAGATCATGCCGCGCCTGCCGGCGAAGTGGCGTGACGGAGTCCGGCGACACCTGGACACACTGCTGGCGCTCGAGGAGGTCCCGGCCAGGCTCGTCCACGGCGACCTCGGCGGCAGCAACGTCCACTTCGGCGCGGACGGCAAGCTCACCGGCGTCCTCGACTGGGACCTGGCGATCCTGTCCGACCCGGCGATCGACGCCGCACTCGTCGCGACCTGGCATGGCTGGGACGTCCTCCGCGCGGCCACCGACGAGGAGACCTACCGACGCGCCCGGGCCTGGAACGACGCGGTCGGGGTCGGGCACCTTCATGCGGTGTTCACCGGCGAACCCGTGCCGCACGTCGACGGTCTCGTCCGTTCCGTGATCTCCTGGTTGGAGGAACATGCCGTCCAAGGCGGCGTCCACCTCCGTGAGCGGTGACCTGAGCAGCGACGCACGCTCCTCGAAGTGGCGGAATCCCGTCGAGCCCAGGACGTTCACATCCTGTCGGCCAGGGTCTGGGCGAACAGGTCCGGGCGCTGCAGGGGGATGCCGTGGCCGCATCGCGGTACGGAGATCATCCGGCTGCCCGGGAGGGAGTCGTGGATGTGGCGTGCGGAGGCGTGCATGAGCTTCCGCTCGCGCTCGCCCACCATCACCAGCGCCGGGTTCTTGAAGTCGGCCCAGCCAGCGGGGAGGGTGAAGCGGATGTTCTCGCCGACCCCGGCGAGCAGCGTCTCACGGCTGGTGCGAGCGCTGTCGCGAACGTAGTCGGCCAGGAGCTCGTCGGGGATGAACAGCTGCTTCGCCTGGAGCTTCGCGAACCACCGTTGCCGGGCGAGCGGTGCGGTCGCGGCCAGGAGCCCGAGGGTGGCCCGGGGGAACCGGAGCGGCTTCGCCTGCGCGCTCACGACGACGGCGCTCGTGACGAGATCGGGCCGGGCCGCGGCGAGGAGGATCGTGAGCTGTGCGCCCAACGAGAACCCGGCGACCATCGCGCCGTGCGGCGCGCGTTCCTCCAGGACCCTGGCCAGGGCCCCGGCGGTCGTCTCGTGTGATCGATACGCTTCCTCGGCGCTGCGGCCGTGGCCGGGAAGGTCGGGAACGATCACTCGGGCCTTCGTCGCGAGCCGCTCCAGCGTCGGACGCCACATCCATCCCGCGACGCCGCCGCCGTGCAGCAGCAGGATGGGAGGAGCATGTGCGTTACCGGCCTCACGGACATACATGCCCCTCATCCTCCCACTGCTGACGAAGCCGGACAGGTGCCGCTTCTTTCAGCGACTGGAGCGATCGAACCGTGGGGGAGTGACACCGCTGGAGAGGGACCACCGGGGGCGAACGCGGCACGCATGTGAAGGCTTCCGGTGAGATGCGCCTGCTGCCGGAGAAATGGCGCGCGGGCGGCCGCGCGCGTCACGGAGACGCACGGTCTGACCACACTCCGGCCTCGTCAGTTGAGGGCCTTGTCGGTGGCGCGGCGACAGGAACATGCAGGTCATGCGGTCTATCTGGGCGTTTGTGGCCAATGCCCAGACATAGGTGATCTTGTCGTTGTAATGTCCTCTGCGGCATTTGCCGACGCGTCAGGAATGCCGCCGCCGAAAGGCGCCGGCGTTCCCCGCGACCGCCGACGAAATCGAGGAACAAGCACGTGATCCGACGCCCCAGAGCATTGTTGACCGCAACGGCCGTCCTCCTCACCACCGTCATCGCGCAGCCCGCCGCCGCCGATGACGCGAGCAGCAAGGCGGCCGTCGTGCGGCCGGTTTCGGGCGTCAGCCCGCTGCCCGCCGACTGTGGCGGCCCCCCGGCCGACGGCTACGTCCTCAACCCGAACACCGAGGTCCTGCCGTCGCTCGCGGTGGACCCGAAGCGGCCGCAGCGCCTGGTCACGGTGTTCCAGCAGGACCGCTGGAACCGCTACGGCAGCAACGGCGCGCTCGCCGCGGTGTCGGAGGACCACGGCCTGACCTGGAAGACCTCCACCAACCTGCCCGCCTTCTCCCGCTGCAACGGCGGCACGCCCGCCAACGGCGGCGACTACGAGGTGACGACGGACCACTGGGTCACGGTCACCCCCTCCGGCGCGGCGATCGCCGCGTCGTTGTCGATGTCGCGGGCCGGCGACGTGACCGCCATCCTGGTGTCCCGGTCCGCTGACGGCGGCCGCACCTGGGGCGCGCCGGTCACCCTGCAGCGCGACGACAACGTGCGTTTCTTCAACGACCGCCCGTCGGTGACCGCCGACCCCTACCGGCCCGGCGTCGTGTACGCGGTGTGGGACCGCATCGACGACCAGTCGACCGATACGGCGCCGGACTGGGTCCAGCCGGTCTACCTGGCGAAGTCGACCGACGACGGGCGTACGTGGACCACGAGCAAGGTGTTCGACGTGCCGGCCAACAGCGGCGTCATCGGCACCCAGCTGGTCGCGCTCCCGGACGGCACGCTGCTGATCGGCATGCATCACGAGACGACCGACGAGGGCTTCACCCAGGTCATCCGCTCCACCGACGGCGGCCGGACCTGGTCGGCGCCGACCCTGAACGTCCCGGCCCCGATGGCGGTCGGCCCCCGCATCCCCGACCCGGACAACTCGGGCGACCCTCTCCGTAATGCCGCCCTGCCGCTGCTGGCGGCCCAGCCGGGCACCCGGACGGTCCACCTCGTCTGGCCGAGCCAGGACGCCGACGGCACCTTCCACGTGGCCTACTCGCGATCGGCGGACGGCGGGCAGACCTGGTCCAGCCCGGCGCGCGTGGACAGGACGCCCACGGGTTCGGCCGCCGTACCGGCCGTCGCCGTGTCCAGGACGGGCACCGTCGCGGTCACGTACTACGACTTCCGCAACAACACCCCGGCCGCGGGCCTGCCCACCGATGTGTGGGCCGTGACCTGCGCGAGCAACTGCGCGCAGGGCGGCTCGTGGCGCGAGCAGCACCTGGAGGGCCCGTTCGACGCGCGCAAGGTCCCGCTGACCAGCGTGGGACGCCTGCTCGGCGACTACACCGGCCTGGTCTCGTCCGGCGACGTCTTCACGGCCGTGTACGGCGTGACCACCGGCGACGCCGCGAACCCGGTGGACCTGCACAGCGCGATCTTCACCCGCTGAGCGTCCGGTGACGGGGTTCCGGTCAGCACCCGGAACCCCGTGGCGCGCCGACGACCGTCCTGGTGCAGGGGTAGTGCGCCGATCATCGCTTGCCGGGCACGCGGTTCATCTACTCTGTGGCACTGCATAGTGGTACTGTGTGGCACTGAGTACCGAAAGCGGTGAAGGGGCGAGCGATGGACGGCCTGACGGAGATGCTGAAAGGCACGCTCGAAGGATGCGTGCTCGAGATCATCGGCAGCGAGGAGACCTACGGGTACGCCATCACACGCCGCCTCAACGAACTCGGCTTCGCCGACGTCGTCGAGGGGACGGTCTACACCATCCTGCTGCGGCTGGAGAAGAACGGGCTCGTCCAGGTGACGAAACGACCGTCCGGGCAGGGCCCGCCACGCAAGTTCTACGCGCTCAACGACGCGGGCCGCGCGGAACTCGCGACCTTCTGGGCGAAATGGGAGTACATCACATCACGGCTCGACAAGCTCAAGGAGGGCGGCTGATGAACTTCTGGGACACCATCACCGGCAACGATCTCACCAGGGACTGGAAGGCGTTCGAAGCCCGGGCAGCGGCGTTGCCGGCCGACCACCGGGCGGCGTGGGAGGAGATCAAGGGCCACCTCTCCACCTACGCGGACTTCACCGGCCGCAACCTGACGCCGATCCTGGACGGCGCTCTGGGGCTGCTCGAAGAGACGGCGGCCGACGGGCAGAGCATCGACGAGGTGCTGGGTGACGACATCGCGGGCTTCTGCGCGGCGCTGGCCGGCGGCAAGGGCGCCCGCAACCATCGCGACCGCTGGCGCGAGCAGTTGAACAGGAACGTCGCAAGGAAACTGGGCCGGCTGGGAGGCTGACGTGAGCATCCACGACATCATCGAGGGCAAGAAGCAGTGGCGGGCGCACATGGCGCGCGTCAAGGCGCTCCCGCCGGACTACCAGATCGTCTACAAGGAGATGCAGAGGTACTACTTCAAGGTCGGCCCGGTCGATCTGCTCGACGGGTCCCTGCTCTCGGGGATCGTCGACTTCTTCGAGGAGGGCGTCGCGGCCGGCAGGGGAGTCCTGGAGCTCGTCGGCGACGACGTGGCCGCCTTCGCCGACGAACTGATCAAGGACTCGCGCACGTACGCGGACATCTATCAGGGGTCCATCAGCGGCAAGTGACCGCCGCAGCCCCCTCTACCCGAGCCTGCGGCTCACCCGATAGGCGAGCGGGATCAGCCAGGCGGTGAGGCAGGCCAGGCCGCCGAGCAGGTGAAGCGGGTCGGCGCCCGTCCAGGATCGTACGATCCAGTACGTCGGCAACGGCGCCAGCGCCCAGCCCGCCGGCCCGCTGAGCCACCACGCCGCGACCGGCAGGTACACGGGCAGCGCCAGCACCTTGTCCGCGGTGGCCCCCTGCACGCGGCTGCGGGCGACCGCGAGCGTCGCGAGGGTCACCAGCGGCCCGAGCGGTACGGCGAGCACGAGCGCACCGGTCGCCGAGGCGGGCACCAGCCCGGACAGCGGCGCCGCGACCGCGAGCCCGGCGGCGCTGAGCAGCGTGACGGCGGCCAGCCGGTAGGCGAGGTAGCGCGGCACCCCGAGCGGTGAGGTGCGCACGACGGCGAGGGTGCCGTCCTCCAGGTCGTCCAGCACGATCAGCGCGCCGGTCATGCCGAAGGAGACCGGCAGGTGCACGGCGACGGCGAGCATCGCCAGCACCGGTTCGTAGGAGGTCAGGTCCGGGCCGCCGGTGCTCCGCAGCCATCCGGCCAGCGGCGGGTAGCCGAAGCGGAGCGCGAGCGCGAGCAGCAGCGGGCTGAGCGCCACCGCGGCGAGCATCGTGTCCCGGGTGATGTTGCGGAGGTCGGCGCGGGGGAACACCAGCCAGCGCGGCCGGTCGGGGAGCGCCCGGACATGGACGGCGGCCGGGCCGGGCGCCACGTCCTGACCGGCGCGCAGCCGCCAGGTGGCGTACCCCAGGGCCGCCGCCGCCCACACCGCGAGGTAGCCGAGCAGCAGGCCGGTCGGATAGGGAGCGTCGCCGCGCAGCAGCATGAGGGCGCCGGTCGTGGGCGTGGCGTACCACACCACCCCGTTCAGCAGCCCGACGGACACCGCCAGCGGCACCGCGAGCAGCAGCGCCACCGGGCCTGCCAGCGCCACCATGAACCCGACGAACTCGTCTTTCCGGGCGGCGATGCCGGCCGCGACGGCGAGCAGGAGCAGGCCGGACAGGGCGATCGAGGGCAGTCCGGCGCCGATCTGGCCCGCGCGCCCGCCGGCGATCATGACCGGTAGCGCGCCGAGGGTGGTGAGCCCGGCGAGCGGGGCCGATCTCGCCGCGATCCGTTCCCATGGCCGCGCGGGGCTGACGGCGAGCGCGGCGGCCGCGCCGGTGGACCGGTCGGTGACGGTCAGGGCGCCCGCGAACAGGGTGCCCACCGTCACGACCTCCACGAACAGCAGGTACGGCGTCGCGACCCGCGCGGCGCCCACCGGCAGCAGGACGAGCAGAGCCGACCAGAACGCGGCGAGCCCGAGCACCGCCGCCGGGACGCCCTGACGCCACTGCGTGCGCAGTTCGAGCGCGAGCAGCGCGGCCGGCCGCCGCGTCATGACGCGCCGCTCGCGGCGCGTCATGACGCCGCGCTCGCGGCGGAGGCGGTACGGGTGACCGCGATGAAGACGTCGGCGAGCGCGGCCTCGCGGGTGTGCACGGTCTGCACCCGGCCGGTGGCGAGCAGGTCCAGCAGCCCGGGGTCGTCGGCGGCCGGGAACTCGGCCCGCCGCAGCTCACCGGCTTCGGCGAACTCCACGACCACCGAGCGGCGGCCGTGGGCGAGCCGGAGGTTGCGCGGGGTGTCGACGGCCACGAAGGCGCCCTCGCGCATGAACGCCACCCGGGTGCACAGCTCCTCGACGGCCGGCATGTCGTGGGTGGTGAGGAAGACGGTGCGCCCCGCGTCCGCCTGGGCGCGGATGATCGCGCGGACGTCGGCGGCGTGGGTCGGGTCGAGCCCGGACGTCGGCTCGTCGAGGAAGAGCACGTCCGGGCGGTGCAGGATCGCGCGGGCCAGGTTCAGCCGCATCTTCATGCCCTTGGAGAACGTGGCGGCGCGCTGGTCGGCGGCGTCGGCGAGGCCGACGGCGGCCAGCACCTCGTCGGGCCGGTCCACCGGCCGGCGGTGGAGGGCGGCGAAGGCGGCCAGGTTCTCCCGGGCGGTGAGCTTGGGGAAGTACGCCGGCAGCTCGAAGCCGACGCCGATCCGCTCGTACAGGTCCCGGCCCCAGCCGGCGACGGGCCGGCCGAGCACCTGGACGCGGCCGGTGTAGTGGCGGTGCTGGCCGGTGAGCACGCGCTGGGTCGTGGACTTGCCGGCGCCGTTCGGGCCGAGCAGGCCGAACACCTCGCCGGCGGCCACCGTGAAGTCGACGCCGGCCACCGCGTCCCGCGCGGCGGCCCGGTAACGCACCCGGAGTGCCTCGACCCGGATGGTCTCTTTTTGCATCACAATGCAACTTTACATCTGAGTGTAGGATAGCGCCATGGGGCTGCGAGAGCGGAAGAAGGAACAGACCCGGGCCGCGCTGGTCGAGGCCGCGGAACGACTGTTCGCCGAGAAGGGCTACGACGGGACCACGGTCGCGGACATCGCCGCCGCCGCGAACGTCTCGACGCGTACGTTCTTCGGCTACTTCCGCGCCAAGGAGGACGTGCTGTTCGCCGGCACCGACCAGCGGCTGAGGGCGATCGGGGAGGCGTTCGACGCCGTACAGGCCGACACCCCGCTGGAGGCGGCGCGCCAGATCCTCGAACGCGTCCTGGCGGCATCCGACGACCTGGCCAGCCCTGACCGGCTCGCCGTCATGTTCGCCAAACCCGAGCTGCAGGCCCAGGCGCTGCAACGGCTGATCGCGGCGGAGCGCCTGATCGCCGAGCGGCTGCGGCGCGCCTACCCCGACCGGCTGGACGACACGCTGTCCCGCGCGACGGCCGGCGCCCTGGTCGGCGCGCTGGTCGGAGCAGTCCTCGGCGGCATCGAGCAGGGCGAGCCGCCGCAGGAGCTGCGGGAACGGATCCGCCGCGCCCTGCGACTGCTGGAGGACGGGCTGCGCACCCTCGGATGAGCCCGGCCGGCGCCCGGCACGGCCTCCTCACCCCCCGTCGTCCTCCCCGCTGACCCGGCGCAGGGCGTCCGGCAGCCCGTGCGGGTGGAGGTGGCGCACCGGTCCCGCGCCCGGGTCCTCGCGCAGCTCCTTCACCAACGCCACGCAGAGCAGGAGCATGACGACCACGAACGGCAGCGCGACCAGGATCGTGGCCTGCTGCAGCGCCTGCAGCCCGCCGGCCACCAGCAGCACCAGCGCCATCGCCCCGACCAGCACCCCCCACATCACCACCAGGGTCCGGGGAGGGTGGAGCGAGCCCCGGGTGGACAGCGAGCCGAGCACCAGGGAGGCCGAGTCGGCGCTGGTGACGAAGTAGAGCGCGATGAGGATCGCGGTGACCGTGGTGGCGAGCGTGGCGAGCGGCAACTGGCCGAGGAGCGCGAACATCGCCGCCTCCGCTCCTTCGGCGATCTGCCCGGTGAAGTCCGCCGCACCCGACAGCTGCATCCACACCGCGCTGCCGCCGCTGATCGAGAACCAGAGCAGGCTGGCGCCGGAGGGGATGAGCAGCACGCCGACGACGAACTCGCGGATCGTACGGCCCCGGGAGACCCGGGCGATGAAGGCGCCCACGAACGGCGCCCAGGACATCCACCACGCCCAGTAGAAGATCGTCCACGCGCCGAGCCACTTCTTGTCGACGAACGCCCCCGTCCGCGAGGCCATCGCGAGCAGGTCGTCCAGGTATCCGCCGAGCGAGGCGGGGATCAGGTCGAGAACCGCCACGGTCGGGCCGAGGACGAAGATGAACACGGCCAGCGCGGCGGCCAGATAGACGTTGAATGTGCTGAGGATGCGCACGCCGCGGTGCACCCCGCTGGCCGCCGAGACGACGAACCCGGCCGTCAGGACGACGATGACGACCACCTCCAGCCCTCGCCCGCCGACCCCGAACAGCTCGTGCAGGCCGTACCTCACCTGGAGCGTCCCCAGGCCCAGGCTGGTCGCGGTGCCGAAGACCGTGGCCAGGACGGCCAGCAGATCCAGCATCCGGCCCACGACCGGCCTGGGCCGGCCGCCGAACAGCGGGGTGAACGCCTCGCTGAACCGGTTGCCGCGCCCCTTGCGGAAAGTGGAGTAGGCCAGGGCCATGCCGGTGACCGCGTAGATCGCCCAGGGGTGCAGGGCCCAGTGGAACAGGGAGTACTCCATCGCGGTCCGCGCGGCCTGGGGCGAGCCCGCCACGAGCCCCAGATCGGGCGGCGGGCTGAGCAGATGCGTCAGGGGTTCGGCGACACCGTAGAACATCAGCCCGATGCCCATCCCGGAGCTGAACATCATCGCGGTCCAGGCGAGATTGGAAAACTCGGGAACGTCGTCGTCCCCGCCGAGCCGGATCCGGCCGAACCTGCTGAGCGCGAGCACGACGGCCAGCACCAGGAAGAAGTCGGCGGCCACGACGAACAGCCAGCCGAGGTTGCCCAGCACCCACTGGAGCGCGGCGCCTCCGGCGCTGGCGAGCGACTCGGTGAAGATCGCGCCCCACAGCATCACCGCCACCAGCAACCCCACGGCGACGGCCAGCAGGGGGAGGTCGGGTCTGGTCGGGCGCATCATGCCTCCGGCATCACTACTGTCAGTGGCGTGAATACTCCCCTGAGTGCATGCCGGTGAACCGCGACGACCGGCTCCCGAGCCGGCTGCGGCATGCCTGGATGCATCGCCTGCAGCGTGGACGTCGTGCCGAAGGAGCGCTACCCGCCGGCCTGTCGCATCACCGCCCGCGGGGGGGATCCGTTCCGTCGAGCGGGTCCGCAGGGGGTGCGCCCCGTCCGGTCAGTTCCCGCTTGCGGCGCAACAGCGCGGCCCGCCGGACGTGAGCCCGTACGACGAGGACGGCGGACACGGCGGTGACGACGGCGCCCGTCGCCAGAGCGGGAGCGAGGCCCGCGCCCCGCTGCACGGCCGCCACCACGATGACCACGGTGGTGGCGATCGACGCGGCCAGGGCGAACCACCCCGCGATCACCCGGTCCAGCGCCAGCAGCGGTGTCCGCCGGGTGACCAGCCAGGCGCCGTACCCGGCCCAGGCCAGGCAGACCAGGGTGAAGACGGCGAAGGCCAGGCGGGTACGGCCCGGCAGCGCGGCCGGCTCGGTCGCCCACAGCGACCCCGCGCACACGGCTCCGGCCAGCCCGCCCACCAGCGCCGCGACACCACGCAGCCGCCGCCACGGCGACAGCACCGGCGACAGCCGGCCGATCAGTTCCTCGGCGGACAGGTTCGGCTCGTCGTTCATCGCTTCGATCCCTTCTCCGTCAGGTGGTCGCGCAGCAGGCGACGGGCGCGGTTGAGCCGTGACTTGACCGTGCCGGCCGGGACGGCGCAGATCTCGGCGCAGTCCTCCAGCGACAGGTCCTCCAGGTAGAACAGCACCAGAACCTCCCGCTCCCGTACGGGCAGGCGGGACAGGGCGGCGATCAGCACGGCGCGCTCCACCATCACGTCGGCGGCGTCCTCGATGACCGGCTCCTGGTGCGCGCCGGCCTCGGCCACGCCGTACTCCTGGCGCAGCCGGTCGGTCACGGCCCGCCTGGCGATCGTGAACAACCAGGGCGCGAACCGGCCCGGCTCCCTCAGCCGCGGCAGCCCGCGGATCACCGCCAGCCAGACCTCCTGGGTCACGTCGTCGGCCCGCTGCACGCCCAGCATCCCGCGTACGTAGGTCCGCACCGGCTCGTGCCAGCAGCGCACCAGCTCGGTGAGCGCGTCGTGCTCGCCGAGCTGGCAACGCACGATCAACAGCTCGTCGGTCATCCCGTCCTCCCGTCGTCCACCGGTACAGTCGGGAAATCCGGCCGCCGGGTTCACGGCCCCGGTTGATCGCCCATATTCTGACAACCTGTAAACAATCTTGTAAAAAACCGCACCAGAGGTCCCATCCACACCTCCTTGATCAGTTGAGGCGGGCCGCCGCTATAAGCTGCGGCCACTTCTGCTCGCGGGGGCACGCGCGGATGGCACCTCCCCGCGCGCGCCCCGAGGTCACGGATGGCATGGGGCGGGTCGAATGACGGCGATCGGGAACGCGCAAGGCCGGTCCACGCCCGAACGAGGGCGTCCACCGGCGGGCGGGGCGGCGCGCTGGTACCGCCGCGACCCTCTGGGGTTCGTCGAGCACACCTTCGCCACCCATGGGCCGGTGTTCCGGCTGCCCGACGACGGGTCGCTGTGCGTGGCCGACCCGGGGGAGGCCCTGCGGGTGCTCCACGACCAGGAGGGCCACTACGACGAGATCTCCGACTTCTTCCATGTGCGCGGCGGACGCCTGGAGCCGCGCGCCGCGCAGGTCGCGATCGGACGGGCCGCCCGCACCACCCTGCGCGCCCACCTCGCCGCGCACGCCGAGCGGCTGCCCGCCGTGGTGGCGGAGCTGGGGGAGACCAGCGTCTGGCCCGCGGCCGGGCACGCCGCCGTGCACCGGGCGCTGTCCGAGGCGCTGCTGCGACCCGAGAGCCCGCCCGGCCTGCGACGGCTCATGGCGCTGGTGGTACGGCGCGACGTGCTGATCCGCCCGGCCGGGTTGTCCCGGCTCCAGCGGGCGGCGTTATGGACGCGCGTCGTGCGGGCCCTGGCCGCGGAGGCCACCGCCCGCCGCGCCGCCGCCCAAACCGCCGGACGGCCGGGTGATCTGCTGGACGCCGTACTGGGGGCCGCGCCGCCCGGCACGCCGCCCGGCCGGATCGCCCAGGTGTACCTGCTGCTGTTCCGGACCTCGGTGGCGCCGGTGGCCCACGTGGTCGCCTGGGCGCTGCTGGAGTCCGCCGCCCAGGGCGTCGACCTTTCGGCCGTGTCGCCGGAGTCGGCCGTACGGGAGTCGCTGCGGCTGTGGCCGGTGGCGTGGCTGCTGGGCCGCCCCGTGCTGCGCGCCCACGAGATCGGCGGCGTCCCGCTGGAGCCGGGGGAGAGCGTGTCCGTCTGCCCCTACCTGCTGCACCGGGACGAACGGCACTGGCCGGACGCGGCCCGCTACCGGCCCGGCCGCTGGGACGGCCACGACACCCGGGGGCCGTACCTGCCGTTCGGCGGCGGCGCGTTCACCTGCGCCGGGGCCGCCGTGGCCCACTCGCTGGCCGCCGGCCTGCTCGCCGCCCTCACCACCGGGGCGCGGCTGGAGGTGCGCGGCGGCCTCGGGCGTCCCCATGTCGCCGGCATCATCACCCCTCCCGTCTTCGAGCTGCGAAGGAGGTGAACTCCGTGAGGAAGCTGCTGCGTCGCGTCACCGGCCGCCGGGTCAACCGGCAGGCGTGGTTCATCTGGTAAATCCTGTTCGCCGGCCGCGCCGGGCGCCCGCCCCGCGCGGCCTCCGATACGGCGCGGGGAGGCGCTCGTGGATGAGACGCTGGCGGCGTACGAGAGCGTCGCCCACCGGTACGACGAGCTCAACGCCCGCATGGACACCGCGGCCCTGGTGGACCGCTTCGTGGAGGCCGCGGACCGCTACGGCTCCGGCGGGCGGCGCCTGCTGGACGCCGGCTGCGGCACCGGCCGCAGCAGCCTGGCCTTCCGGGAACGCGGGTTCGAGGTGACCGGCTACGACCTGTCCCCGGCCATGGTGGAGCGGGCGCGGCACCGGCCCGGCGCGGACGGGACGCGCTTCCTGGTGGGGAGCCTGCAGCAGCCCCCGCCGGGACTCACCGGCTTCGACGTGGTGGCCTGCGTGGACGTGCCGATGACGTACCTGACCAGCGCCGACGACCTGCGCCGGGCGCTGGGGGCGGCGCGCGGGCAGCTCGCCGACGGCGGGGTGCTGCTGTTCGACCTCAACACCATCGGCTACTACCGGCGTACGTTCGCCGCCCCCGTGGTGGCCGACCGCGGGGACAGGTATGTGGCCTGGTTCGCGCTCTCCGCGCCGATCGAGCCGGACGCGGCCGTGGTCACGCAGTTCGACCTCTTCGAACGCGACGGCACGACCTGGAACCGCCTGTCGATGCGGCACGTGCAGCACCATCACTCCGACCGCACGGTCCGCCGGACGGCGGAGGCTGCGGGGCTGCGCGTGCTGGCCGCGCACGGGCTGGTGGGCACCTCACCGCGGAACCCGCCCGATGAGGACGCCCACGACCGCATCCTGTACGTCGCCGGTGCACGCGTCATGTAGGTGACCGCTCACAGCGCCCGGGTCTGGAGGTAGCGCGCCCAGCCTTCGTCGAGGAGCCGGAACCCCGCGTCGACGGTCGGTTCCGGATCTGCCTCGTGGCTGGCGCTGAGCTGGATCTGCAGGGCGAAGCGGACATAGAACCGGATCTCGTCGTTCGGCTCCGCGAGCCCGAACTCCTCGGTGATCGCGGCCACCAGGGCGCCCTCATGGCGGAACCACATCTTCTCCGCGTAGTCGATGAGGGCCGGCGTCTCCTCCATGAGGGTGAGGATCTGGCGTTGGGGCCCGGACCTCATCGCGGCGATCTCGGCGAGGTAGTGGGCCTTCAGCGCGCCGGAGATCGTGGTCCCCGGCGCGCGGCCGGTCACCGCGGCCACGAGGCGTGCATGCCGTTCGTCCTCGTCGCTGAAGACCAGCGCCTCCTTCTGCGGGAAGTGCGTGAAGACCGTCTTGGGGGAGACGTCCGCCTTGTCGGCGATCTCGCGGACGCTGACCCCGTCGAAGCCGCGTTCGAGGAAGAGCGCCGTGGCCGCGTCCAGGATCGCCGCCCGCGTCGCCGCCTTCTTGCGTTCACGCCGTCCCACGGCCGTTCCGTCAACCATAGCCAGATCCTACTAGTGCCGGACTCCTACTATATTGACAGTAAAAGTAGTCTCGATGTAGTAAGTGTGTGAGTGAAGTCAAATCGGCGGCTGGGGCGCCCAGCGCCGACACCGGAAAGGACATGACGATGACCATGACCAGCGACGAACCGGCGAAGGCTGAAGCGCTCACCCCCGACGCGCAGCGGCGGACCGCGGGAGCGTTACTCATCGCCGGGCCGGCGATCTTCCTGCTCGCGGAGTTCATCGCCGCCGCGGCATGGACAGATCCGCCCTACAGCTACACCCACCACTTCATCAGCAATCTCGGAGTCCACGGGCCCTCGACGCTGTTCGGGCAGTACATGTACTCACCGCTGGCCTGGGTGATGAACACCGGCTTCTTCCTGTTCGGAATCGCCATCCTGGCCGGTGTGGCCGCGCTGCGCGGCCTGCCGGGCCGGCACCGCTGGGCGGCGCTCGTGCCCGCGACGCTGCTGGCCACCGGCGGCGTCCTGCTGGGCCTGTTCCCCGGATCCGGCGAGGCGATGAACGACGGCACCGGCGACTTCCACGCCCTGGGCGCCCTGGCGGGCTTCATCGGCGGGAACGTCCTGGCCATCGTGCTCGGGAGCATGCACGGGCGCGTCGGGCTTTCCCTGAGACTCGGGCGAACGCTGGTCGCGGTCGGCGTGATCGGCCTGGTCTCGATGGTGGCGTACTTCGCCGACGTCATCTCCGGGGCCAACGTCCTGGTCGGCCTCATCGAACGCGGCGCCGTCCATCCGTTCCTGATCGGGCTCACCTGCGCGGGCGTTTCGATCTGGCGCGGGCGGAGCCGCCCCTCAGCGACTGGCTGAGCTGGTCGTTCACTGTCTGCGGCCGTTCGTTCGCCTGGGGCCCACCACAGGGGGAGTGGCTAGAGGCGGTGGTGGTGCGGGGCTGCGTGGATGGACATCCTGGACCCGCTCGGCCGGTGCAGCAGCTGGTGAGCCAGTGCACGCCCAGCTCATCACCCACCCTAAATGATCTTGGTCGGGCGATAACATGAGGCCATGAGCAGCCGCCAACCCCAGGAACAAGCCGGAATCGCAGTCGACCCGGAAGTCGTCACGTCCGTCCGCAACCAGCTCGGAGACAACGTCGACGACGCCGCGGTGGCCGCCTACGTCGCCGAGGCCGTCCGCGAACGCCTCACCCGGGACCGGCACCGTATGGCCCTGCTGATGGCCAAAGCCGCTCGCGCTGACGAGGACCGCGTCGGGCGCATGATGGCCTCGGTGGAGCGCCAAGCCCAGTGAACTCTCGCACCCCCCGAACCCCCTACCTGTTCGACGTCAGCGTGCTGACCGAGATCGCCCGCGGCGACGCCGACCTCATCCGGCTCGTCCAGCGCTGGGACGCTGACCACCAGCCCATGGTCCTGCCCGCACTGGCCATGACCGGCGCCTCACTCGATGCCCGCACCGCCGAGGCCGACGACCTGCTCGGCGGGCTCGACCTGTTCGACCGCGTCGAGATAGCTCCACTCGCCGGCGCGGACCAGGCGCTCGCCCTGGCCACGATCATGGCCAGAACCGGCCTCGAGGCACCCGATGCACACGTCGCGGCCATCGCCGACGCAGCGGTCCTACCGATCCTCACCCTCGACCGTGCCAAGTGGGAAGAAGCCTCCCGTGCCGTCGAAGAGCCCTTCCATATCCGGGAGATCGACGACTCTCCTGGCGAGTAGGACCTGGGGCCGATCGTCCCAGGTATGCCCAGGGTGCGTGCCGGCCCGGCACGCACCCTTCGCGTTGACCTACCTGTCAGAGGTCGAGTCTCTCCGGCAGCTTCCCGCGAGGCGTCGCGTCGCGAACTGGGTCTGCCCGCTGCACTGCTGCAGCTGGTCCTAGCGGTGAGGCTGAACCCGGACATCACGTGGCGCGCATGACTGCTCCAGGACGTGAGCGCGCGCGCCGATGAATGAGGACAATCCAGCCGCCCCGGAGGCGTTCGAACGACTCGATTTGGGCTTATACCGGACAGAGAGTGAATTCTGTCCTGTATAACCACACCTCCGAGACCTGAAGGTCGTGTGCGGGTGTTGCGATGTTCCGCACGGCCGGTGCCTGCCGGGAGAATGCGCTCCGCCTCGCAAGGCCCCTCCGGGCGACGCGCAGTCCCAGTGATCGCGGAGCCGCGTCCACGACGCAACCCCTGGTGAAGCTCTCTGCGAAGGGCCAGTGGATCACGAATCTGCGCCGCCGCGCCGATCAGCTCACTGGCGCCTCTGGAGCGACCTCGGGATGAGCGGGAAGCCGACCGAAGACGCCTGTCGCCTCATGGCCTGGGCACGTTGGCCGCGCACGGGCGGGGCCGCAATCGATGGCGTGGTGCACTCCCCCAGCCAGGGTCGCTGCTCGATAACGGATCTTATGTCAAGTAACGGCAGCGGCCACCCCGCGGCGCCCGCCGGCCCGATGTTCGCGGCAGGCCATGGCCGACGCCTTCGGCACCCCGCCGGAATGCCCCGATCGCGGGCACGTCCATGCACCTGGACCCGTCGGCGGAGCCCCGGACCTGACTGGTGATTTCCCCGATACCCGAGGGCCAGACCCCCGGCGGAGACTGGCGTCTGTTCCCCGCAGCCGCCCTCCGAGGAGGAGATCCAGCATGTTCGAGCGACTTCGCCACGGCCTCTTGCGAGCCGTGGCCATCTGGGGGGCGGCGGTCGTCCTGCTGCCCGCCGCCCCGGCGCGTGCGGACGTGGCGGCGGTCGGCGTCGTCGAGATCCCGGCCGGCGCGGGCCAGGGCAGGATCGTCGGGGCCACCGTGGTCGACCTCGCCGCCCGCGGGTACGAGGAGCGCGAGTTCCTGATGAGCGGCAGCGCCGACACCTTCCAGAAGACCGGCACCTGGTACACCAACGGCCAGTGGGGTGCCCGTCGCAGCGGCGCCGTCCAGGCGTACACCACCCGGCTGCTGGTCGAGCGGCCGGCCGACCCGGCCAGGTTCAACGGCACCGTCGTCGTGGAGTGGCTGAACGTCAGCTTCGGGGCGGACATCGGCGTGGAGTGGTCGCAGTCGCACGAGCTGTTCACCCGCGCCGGGTACGCCTACGTCGGCGTCACCGCGCAGAAGGTCGGCGCCGACAAGCTGAGGAGCCTCGACCCCGTCCGCTACGGGCAGGTCTCGCTGGCCTCGGACGCGTTGTCGTACTCGATCTTCGCGCAGGCCGCCGAGGCGGTGCGGGCGAACGCGCCGGCGCTGCTGGGGACGGGCGCGCCCGCGAAGGTCCTGGCCGCGGGCCATTCGCAGTCCGCCGGACGCCTGGCCACCTTCGTCAACGCGATCCAGCCGATCATTCCCGCCTATGACGGGTTCCTCGTCCACGGGCGGGGCGCCGGCGCCGCGCCCATCGGGGAAGGGGTCATCGCCCTGCCCCTCACCGCCCGGATCCGCGCCGACAGCGCCGTCCCCGTCTTCCAGGTCGAGTCCGAGACCGACGTCAGGACGTTCGCCGACGCCCGCCAGCCCGACGGCGCCCGCGTCCGGACGTGGGAGGTCGCCGGCACCGCGCACGCCGACGCGTACGGGCTGGCCCAGTACAACGCCCAGAACGCGCGTGACCGCGCGATCAATGACGGGCGGCCGATCTCCTGTGACCGGCCGGTCAACGCGATGACCTGGCGGTACGCGTCCAACGCCGCCTACCACCACCTCGACCGGTGGGTGCGCGGGCTGGGCGCGCCACCTGCGGGGCCGCAGATCAGCCTGCTGCTCGGCACCATTCGGCGCGACGGTGACGGCAACGCGCTCGGCGGCGTGCGGCTGCCCGACCTGGACGCGCCGCTGGCCGCCTACGGGCCGACCAACAGCGGCGGCGAGATCACGGGCGCGTGCCTGCTGCTCGGCTCCACCACCTCGTTGAGCAGTGCCCGGTTGCTCCAGCTCTATCCCACGCGGGAGGACTACGTCACCGCCTTCACCCGGGCCGCTGACCGGGCTCTCGCCGCCGGCCACCTCCTGCCCGCCGACCACGCCGAGGCCGTCGCGCGGGCCGGCGCCTAGCGGGCCGGCGGGCAGGGCTGACCGGAGCGTCGTGCCGCTCCCCCGCATCGGGCCGCCCGTGCCTGGGCGCAGGCACGGGCGGGTCCGTGGGTCAGCGGTTGTAGCGGGCCACCGTGATCTGGTCGATCACCGGTGCGTACTGGGAGCGCAGGAGCACTCCGGGGAATGTCTGGGACGCGTACGTCGTCCCGTCGAAGTTCGGCAGCTCCTGGCTGGAGAACCGGACCGTGTTGTTCCCCTTCTTCAGGGTCACCGGCACCGTGAGCTCCCAGAAGTTGTTCTCGTGGAACGTGTGGGGGAACAGGACGCGCTGCGGGGCCTTGCCGTTCACCGCGATGTCGGCGTGCCGGGCGAGCGGGTCGGGGTTGTAGTGGGTGGCGGGTGACTGCTCGGGGTTGGAGTAGCGCACGCGCATCGCGTACGTGCCGGGTGCGTCGGCCTTCACCGTGAAGGTCAGGGTGTTGGCGTTGCCCGGCGTGCCGCCGATTCCGGTGACGGCGGACCGGCCGCTTGCCAGGGAGAGCGGCTTCGCGGCGGCCGTGCCCGCGAGCTGGGCCGACTCGGCCTCGTAGACGGTGGCCGGCAGCGCGTCGGGGGCGGGGCGCACGTCCAGGCGGTCGATGATGGTCGTGGCGGCCCGGCCGGTGACCGTGACCTTGTTGACGCCGCCGGACAGCGACACGGTCGCGGTGGAGTCGCCGCGGCGGGCGTCGTCCAGCACCTCCAGGCCGTTGACGGTCATCGTCGCCTTGCCGGGTCCGAGCAGCTTGAGGTCCAGGACGGCCGCGGCGTCCTTGGCCGAGTAGACCCAGAACGTCACCGACTGGCCCTTGGAGGCCGCCGCCGCGCCCGAGCCGGAGATCCCGTCGCCCTTGACGTCGCCCTTGACGTCGTAGGTCGCTCGTGCGCCGCGCAGCTCGGCCAGTTCGGCCTCGTACCGGGAGGTGGCCGCGGCCGGGTTCGGCAGCGACAGGTGGATGCGGTCGACGATCGCGTCACCCTTGGTGACCTTCGAGCCGTCGAGGCCGCGCGCGGCCAGGGAGATGACGTGCGTGCCCGCCGTCAGCTCGACAGTGGTGTCGGCGTGGTCCCACACCACCCACTTGTAGCCGAGGGGCAGGTGCAGCTCCTGCTCCGCTCCCCCGTCCACGCGGACGAAGACGTTGGTCGGCCCCTGCTCTCGCACGAGGTCGTAGGTGTTGAGCGAGTTGGCGAACACGCTCAGGTCGTAGCGGCCGGTCTGCGGCACCTCGACGGTGAAGTCGAGCACGCCGTCGGAGCCGGTGCGCAGTCCGCCGACGTCGTAGCGGCCGGAGGTGTAGAACTTCGACACGTCCGACGGCGAGCCCTCGGGCCCGTTGCGGCTGTAGCCGCCGCCGGTGTAATTAGCGTCCTCCGCCTCGTACGTCCGCTGCCACAGGTGCGGCGCCGACGCGGTCGCGGTGCCGGTCCCCGCGGGGGTCAGGACGATCTCGTACGCCGACGACTCCTCCAACGCCGGCAGGTCGAGGACCACGGCTCCGTTCTCGACGGTGACGTCACGCTCGGCGACGAGCTCGGGCTGCGGCGAGTCGCCGAGCTGCCCGGTCCACGGGATCTCCTTGATCCAGGCGTGCACCTTGCGGCCGAAGAGGTTCGCGGGGACGTTCTCGAAGCGGATGTGCCCGGCGCCGTTCGCGCCGCCGAAGATCGTGCGGGCCTGCTTCTTGGCGGGGTCGAGCGTGGCGAGTCCTTGCAGGCTGTAGTTCCTGCCGGGGTACGGCGGCGTGACCTGGACGGTGTGGCCGCTCATCTGGCCGTAGGCGTTCAGCAGCCACCACTGGCCGTTGCCCCGGTTGGCCTGCACGGCGGAGTCGGAGAGGTTGCCGTCGATGTTCCAGTAGGCGATGTCGGCGTCGACCTTCGACTCCTCGATGGCCGACACCCACTGGATCATCTGGCCGGGCACGGAGGTGTGGTAGTTGAAGGCGTACTCGTTGATGTTGATCGGCAGTTTCTTGCCCGCGTACGGCGTGCCGGCGAAGACCTCGGCCTCCATCTCGCGGTAGCGCTTGACGCTGGTGCGCACCTGCTCGGGGTGGCTGAGCTCGTGCCAGGTCATCACCTCGGGCACCGTGCGCGCCTCGACCGTGTGCTGCAGGTAGCCCTTGACCTGGGAGTACAGCACGCTGGTGTTGGGGCCGGCGATGCGGGCGCCGGGCATCTTGCCCTTGATGAGCGCGTGGACCTCGTCCCATGCCTTGAAGTAGTGCCGGGGGTCGGTGAGCCAGCTCACCCGGTTGTAGCTCCATTCCCCGGTGCCGAACATGTTGCCTTCGGGCTCGTTGAACGGGACGAACACGATGTTGTCGCGATATTTCGGGTCGAGCTGCAGGACCTGGTCCACCTGCTTGGCGATCTTCTGCTTGAACAGGTCGAGCTTCTCCTCCGGCGTGCTGCCCGGCCACTGGTACGGGAAGCCGCGATGGATGTCGGTCATGTAGACGTACACGTCGCCGTCGGTGCTGTCGGCCAGCGGCTTGACCACCTCAAGGGCGTCGGCCCCCGGATGCTGCGGGCCGTCCTGGGCCTTGGTCGAGACGGTGCGCAGCTTCATGCCCTCGATGAGGTTGTTGGTCGGCACACCGGGCCCGTACAGGCCGTAGAGCGTGCCGGACGCGCCGCCGTGGAAGGCGCCGGTGTCCTTGGCCAGGTCGATGACGAGCTGGCCCTCGCGGATCACCGTGACCTGGGCGGTGACCGGGCGGCCGCCTGCCGTGCCCGCGACGGTGAACGTCCCGGGCGGCGGCGTACTTCTCCGGGTCCACTGCCGGCCAGGTGATGGGCAGGTCGCGGTCGTAGCCGTCGGAGAAGGTGGCGCGGACGGCGGGCGGAAGTGCGGGCGCGGTGCCGATGGACGTCCGCACGTCGAAGGCGTTCTGGCCGAGGCCGGTGGGCGTCGGCGGGGTGCCGCCCGCCACCTCGGCCACTTGCTCGGGCGTGAGCGCCGCGGCGTAGACGCGGAAGTCGTCGATCGCGCCGTCGAACAGCGGGTCGGGATAGAACGAGCGCCCGATGAACCCGGCGGACGTCGTCGAGGCGTCGATCAGCTGCGCGGCGGTGATCGTGGTGGGGGCGGAGGCGACGGCGGCCCCGTCGAGGTAGGTCGTGATCCGCTTGGCCGCCGTGTCGAGGGTGACGGTCAGCGTCTTCCAGGCGTTCGCGGGAAGCGGGGCGTAGCCGGTGACCTGCGCCTCCGCGCCGCCGCCCGACGTGGTGACCGCGGTGCGCAGCCGCCCGTCGCCGTTGTACGGGGTGCTGAACAGGTATCGGCTGTTGTCCTTGCCCAGCGCGTAGATCCACTGCCAGGGGGACGTGGTGCCGTCCCACTTGACCCGCGCGGACACGGTCAGGTCGGTCCTGTCCTTGATCGCGGCCAGCGGCAGCCTGACGTAGGCGCCGTCGGAGGTCGGGGCGCCGCCGGGCAGGCTGAGTGCGTGCCCGCCCGCCGCGCCGTCGACCAGCGCCGCGGTGGCCGCGTTGACCAGCTCGCCGTGCAGGCCGTTGCCGGAGGAGTCGGTGATGGAGGCGGTGGTGACGTCGTCGGCGTCGAACTCGTAGACGAGCACGGGGGCCGGAGCGGCGGCGGCGGCCGCGATCCCCGTGGTGAGCGAAAGGGTGAGTGCCGCCGGAAGGAGTCCTGCCAGTAATGCCCTGGTGATGCCCGGAAATGCCATGGCGATGTCCTCAAGATGTGAGCGCTAACAAGGCAGCGGGAGCAGACCAGCGACGCAACCGAGGGTTTCGCGTAGGTTACGTAGCTCCGCCTCGCCCGTCAATGGGGTGATCTTTCAGCGTTTCGGACACGTCACGATTCGATATCGCCGACTGTGGGCGGTCTTGACGCCCCGCGTACGGGGAGCGACAGTCGAGCCACATCGTTGAACCGGTTCGCTCGCTCCGGTGATCGCAGGATGGCGTCCGCGTGACGTGAGCCTGCCCCCACGGCGTCGTACGCGCTGTCGGGCAAGCGGCCCATCTCGGAGGAGGTGCGGCGGCGGGTGCTGGCCGCCGCCGAGGCGCTGGCGTACACGCCGA
>NZ_FOHX01000029.1 GCF_900111685.1 Nonomuraea wenchangensis | reverse complement strand
GCCGCGGCGGCGGCGACCGATGCCGGATCGGTGATGTCGAGGCGCAGCGGGACGGCCCCCGGTACGTCGATGAGGTCCGGGCGGCGGGCGGTGGCGTACACCTTGCCGGCGCCGCGCTCCATGAGGGACAGGACGAACTGCCGTCCCAGGCCGCGGTTGGCGCCGGTGACCAGCACATGTGCTCCGTTGATCTGCATGCCGCCTACGCTAGAACCTGACGTTGACGTCAGAGGCAAGTGTTGTGATGGAGGTCACGGTGCGGATCGGCGATCTGGCGGCGCGGACGGGCGTCAGCGTGCGGGCCCTGCGCTACTACGAGGAGCAGGGGCTGCTGAAGGCGAACCGGAGCGGCTCCGGGCAGCGCCACTATCCCGAGTCGGTGGTCGACCGGGTCGACCTGATCCAGATGCTCTACGCGGCCGGCCTGTCCAGCCGGACCATCGCCGAGCTGCTGCCCTGCGTCGAGGCCAAGGTCAGCACTCCGGAGTCCCGGGCCCGGCTGTTCGCCGAACGCGACCGCATCGACGCCCAGATCGCCGGGTTGACCCGTACCCGTGACCGCCTCGACGCGGTCATCGCCTCGACGGGAAGCCCGGCCAGCGGCTGCACGTACATCGCGGACCGGGACGTCGCCACGTGAGGCCAGTGGTACCCCGTCAGACGGGTGCGCCCGGCGCCGAGGTCGAAGGTGCCGCCGACGGCGAGCGGTCCCGGGAACCTGAGTAACCACAGGCCGGTGACATATTCGTTGGATTCTCCGTGCCTGCTTCCGCGACCCCGGGATCGCCCGGGCCTCCGACGAGGCGGCCAAGGTGCCGGAGCTGTCGCGTCCTGGGCGCGAACGCTGCGGGCGCATGCGGCAAAGCCGTCGGACGCGCCCGCAGCAGATCGCACAGCCTACTTGGCGGCCAGGTCCCGCCAGGTCTTGACCTCCTCGGGGGTCAGCGCGCGGGCGAGTACGGCGGCCCGGTCGACGCCGCCGGTCAGCCGCTGCCCGCCGCCCTGGTCAGCGCCGAAGCGGAGCGGACGGGCGGTGCAGCCGGTGATGCCGTCGGAGGTGGCCTGGCCGGTCGCCTTGCGCTCGCCGTCCACGTACACGGTGATGGCGCCGGTGCGCTCCAGGGTGACCACCAGGTCGATCCAGCGGCCGGTCGGCAGGGTGGTGTTGAGGCCGACGTTCGCGCCCGCGCCGATGAAGCGCAGCGTGTTGCCCGGGGTGACGTCGATGAGCACGCCGTCGGTGCCGGGGTCGCCGGACGGCTGGGAGTCGAACAGCCGGCGGTAACCGCTGCCGCCGATCTTCACCTCCGCCGCGAACGTCGCCTCCCGGACCAGCCCGAGCGAGGTCGCGCCGGTCGTCAGGTAGGTGTTCCCGTCCAGCACCAGGCCGCTGCCGCTGGGCGCGGTCGGGTCGTAGGCCGGGGCGCCGCCGGTGACGGCGGCGTGGCGGCCGTTGCCGGAGGAGTCGGTGACCGTGCCGCCCTCCTTCGGATCCCAGGCGACCAGGACCGAGCCGGCCGGGGCCGGGGCACAGGGGTCCAGGGCGAGCACGGCACTGGCCGCGCCCGACCAGGAGTCGCCGGTGACGGTGGCGGCCAGCACGGCCTGCCGGGCGCCGTCGGCCGGTCCCGGGGTGAGGGTGAAGGTGGCGGTGCGGGTCTTTCCTGGCGCCGTGCCGGGCAGGTGGCGGGTGGCCGGTACGACGGTCCAGCCCCGCGGGACGGTGAGCGCCACGTCGGCGGCCGGCACCGCGCGGCGGCGGGTCGCGGTGACCGTGACCTCGGCCTCGAACGGCGTGCCCGGCGTGGCGGTGCCGGGCGCGCTCAGGACGACGGCGGCCTCGTTCTGGATCGTGTACGTCCGGCCCGCGCGGGCGTTCCAGCTCAGCGTGTCGCCGTCGCGGTGGGCGCCGATCTCGTGGCCCTGCTCGTCGTAGACGCGGTAGCGACCGGCGATGAACGGCGACTTGACCTTGATCGGGCCGGAGCTGCCCGGGTGCAGGGTGACGGTGTCGGGCGCGCCGTCCTTCCAAGCGGCGTCCACGGTGACGTCGCCGCGGGCGCGCAGGCCGCTCACCGAGCCGTTCTTCCAGGCCGAGGGCAGGGCGGGCAGCACGTGCACCACGTCGTGCTGGCTCTGCACCAGCATCTCGGCGATGCCGGAGGTGGCGCCGAAGTTGCCGTCGATCTGGAACGGCGGGTGGGTGTCCCACAGGTTGTCCAGGGTGCTGCCCTTGAGCTGCTCGCCGAGCATCTTGTGGGCGTGGTCGCCGTCCAGCAGCCGGGCCCAGAAGTTGATCTTCCATGCCTTGGACCAGCCGGTGCCGCCGTCGCCGCGCGCGCTCAGCGAGACCTTCGCCGCCTCGGCCTCGGGGCTGCCGGGGACGATCTGGTTGCCGGGGTGCAGGGCGTACAGGTGGGAGACGTGCCGGTGGGTGTCGCTGCGATCGTCCCAGTCGCTCTTCCACTCCTGAAGCTGGCCCCAGGAGCCGACGCGCAGGCCCGGGTCCAGCTTGGCCAGTGCGCCGTTCACCTCGGCCTGGAAGTCCTTGTCCACGTCCAGTTTCCTGGCCGCGGCGAGGGCGTTGGTGAACACCTCGCGAACGATCTGCTGCGACATCGACGCGCCGGCCGAGAAGTCGCCGTGCTCCGGCGAGTAGCTCGGTGAGACCACGAGCTTGCCGTCGCGGGGGTCGGTGTGCAGGAAGTCGAGCCAGAACTCGGCGGCGCCCTTGATCACGGGGTAGGCGGTGTCGCGCAGGTACGCCGTGTCGCCGGTGAAGCGGTAGCTGTCGTACAGGTGCTGGGTGGTCCAGGCCGCGGCCTCGGGGAACCAGAAGGCGGTGGACCAGTCGTGCACGCCGGTGAAGCCGAACGGGTTGGTCTCGTTGTTGACCACCCAGCCGCGCGCGCCGTACATGTCCCGGGCGGTCACCCGGCCGGCCGCCACCATGGCCGAGATGTAGCGGTCGTACGGCTTGGTCGTCTCGTGGAGGTTGGTCTGCTCGGCGAGCCAGTAGTTCATCTGGAGGTTGATGTTGACGTGGTAGTCGGCCGACCAGGGCGGGCTGGTGGAGTTGTTCCACACGCCCTGCAGGTTGGCGGGGAGCACGTCGTTCTCCCGGGAGGAGGAGATCAGCAGGTAGCGGCCGTAGGCGAAGAACAGCGCCTCCAGCGCCCGGTCGTCGGCCGAGGCTCCGCCGGTGTAGTTCCTGCGCAGCCGGTCGGTGGGGATGGCGGGGGTCGAGCCGCCGAGGTTCAGCTTCACCCGGTCGAACAGCTTGCGGTAGTCGGCGACGTGCGCGGCCTTGAGCTGGTCGTAGCTCTTGGCGGCGGCGGCGTCCACGGCGGCGGTGACCTTGGCGTGCGGGTCCTCGCCCCGGTAGGCCGGGTGGGCGTCGGCGTAGTCGGTGCCGGCCGAGAGCACGAACACGGCGCTGTCGGCACCGGCGACGGTGATCTTGTCGCCCGCGTCGGTGCGGGTGCCGCCCTGCGTGATCACCTGGACCTGGGCCTCGAACGTCATCTTGTTGTCGGCGAGCCGGCCCCGGATGGTGAGCCTGCCGCCGGAGGCCGTGACGGTCTTGTCGTTGCGCGGCGAGGTGTGCCGCAGCGTGAAGGACACCTTGCCGCCCTGGTCGGCCGAGATCCGGCCGACGATGACGTTGCCGGGGTTGCTGGCGAAGTACTCGCGCTGGTGACGCACGCCGCCGGCGGTGTAGCCGACACGGGCCACGGCCTCGCGCAGGCTCAGCTCGCGGCGGTACTCGGCGGGGTTCGCGGGGGCGCCGGCGAAGTCGAGGAACAGGTCGCCGAACGTCTGGTACGCGCCGAAGCCGGTCTTGGACTGGCCCAGCTTGGCCGCCACGGCGTTGGGCGTCATCTTGCCGTCGCGGTCGATCTGCTGCTGGACCTCGGTGATGGCGCCAGGCCGCGGCGTTCTCCAGTTGCCGAAGTCGTAGCCGGGGGAGCCGGGGCCGCCGGTCCACAGGGTCTTCTCGTTGAACTGGAGCTGCTCGGTCGCGACGCCGCCGAACACCGTGGCTCCCAGGGGGCCGTTGCCGATGGGGAGGGCCTGGCTCTCCCAGTCGGTGGCGGGCTTGTCGTACCAGAGGGTCAAGTCATCGGGTGTCTGATCCGCTGTGGCGGCTGCCGCAGCGGGCGCGGACAGTCCGCTGGCGAGCAGTAAAGCGGCGATCAAGGCAGGGCCTATCCGTCGTCGTCGCGGGGGGTGGGGCACGGATTCCTCCGATCACACAGGCAGTGATCCAAGGAGATAGCAGCGAAACATCCAATTAACAAGAGTTGACATCGGATGTATCGGCGGGTTTTGAGGGGGTATTGCCTCGTCACACCAGTCATAGATGACTTGAGATCCGATGATTCACCGGGCGGGCGGCGGCCGTGTGATCATGCGGATGTCCCGGCATGATCCATGCCGGGGCGGGGCGGTGCTCTTCGCGCCGCGTCGAGGCGGTAGGAGGAGAAGCTCGACGGGGTGAAGGCCGAGCCGCCGGTCTCCCGCTGGCCGGTGCAGCTGACGCAGATGCTGCCGGTCTGCTTCAAACTGGGCGGTGTCGTCGCGATAGTAGGGGTCCTTGACATGGTCGGCGGTGAACTCGCCGTTCCGCGCCGCCGCGATGATGCTCAGCGTCAGGTCGGCGGACGCGGCCGGGGCCCCATGCGCCAGGGCCTGCTCGTGGAAGGCGGCGTCGGGGACGACGGTGCGGGTGAACGGCCGTCCGGTGGCCCGGGACGCGATCTCGGCGACGGTGCCGAAGTCGAGTGCCGCCGCGCCGGTGAGCGGCGGGGTGGGCCCCTCGAAGCGGCCCTCCTCGGCGAGGATCGCGGCGGCAGCTTCGGCGAGGTCGTCGTGACCGGTCCAGGCGACGGGGCCGTCGGCGGGCAGGGCGATGTCGCCGGTGTGGCGAGCGGGCTCCAGGAACTGCAGGGCGCTGGCCGCGGAGAAGCCGTTGCGCAGCGCGGTCCAGGGCAGGCCGGTGGCGCGCAGCAGATCCTCGGTACGGGCGTGGTCCCGGCACGCCTGGAAGCGGGAGTCGTGGGCGGCACCCATCTGGCTGGTGTAGAGGATGCGGCCGACGCCGGCCCGGCGTCCCACCTGTCTGACGTACTTCCTCGTATTCCAGATCCTCGATGGTCCGTCGGCGGCGCTTGTACGGATCCGACGTCGGGCGGCCGGGGCGCGGCCTTGTCGCCAGGCGATGGGCACAGTAGTCCCCTTGCTCACGTCCCCACCAGAGACGTGTGTGTCTGCGGATGCCCTGATGTCCTCGTGAGCTTCAGATGCTGCTGTCGCAGGAGAACGTGGATGCGAGTGGCAAGGACCAGGATCCCGGTCGCGGCGGTCAGGCCGACGGCGGCGAGGAGGGTCAGGTCAGCGATGAAGGCGAGCGGGAGTGGGGCGGCCCGTGCCGGGTTTGCCCTGGTTCAGGGCGATGAGGTCTTCCATGATGGCCTCGACGTCGGCCTCCAGCGGCATGCGACTGTTGGACATCAGCGCGATGCCGTACCCGCTGTTGGGCAGGAGCACCATTGTGGCCGTGGAGGTGAAGAACGATCCGGGGTGCGTGATCTGCCGGGGCCCGCCATAGGGGTCGGGATTGTCCCAGCCGAAGGCGTAGTGGCCGTCGGGGGCGCTGGGTCCATGCAGCTCATGCGGTCCCATCTTGGACAGAACCGCACTCGCCGTGCCGCAGGTGTGCAGGGCCAGCCAGTTGGCGAGGTCGTAGGCGGTGGTCACGATGCCGGCCGAGCCGGCGGCGAACCGATCGGGTTCCGCGCGCGGCCAGGTGAGGCCGAGGAAACGGTTGTGCCCGTCGATGAGGCCGGGCACCGGGTCCTGCCAGCTGTCGACGGTCACGGTCGAGGTCATCCGCAACGGAGCGAACACCTGCTGGGCGAGGTATTCGGCGAAGGGCAACCCGCTCACCACTTCCACCAGCCGCGCGGCGACCCAGTAGTTGGGGTTGTGACAGGAGTGCCGCTGGCCTGGTGCGGCGGCGAACCAGGCGGGGCGCAGGTCCGCCACGGTCTGGCGCAGGGAGTCCGGCTGGGACAGCGCCGCCTCGGGGTAGGTGGTATCCGACATGCCGGAGCTGTGGTCGAGCATCATCGCCCCCGGCCCGAATTCACCCGTGACGAGTCCCGGCCGGCCGGCCAGTGGGCCTACGCCGAATGGGACGCCCTCAACCGATTGTGGCAGGCCGGCGTCCCTGCGGGGTGAGCTGCACGTACGTCCGCCGCGCTCGCTTGTCCTGGTCCTTGCGGACGATGACGTATCCGGCGGCGGCCAGCGCGGAGCGCCACGATCGCGCCCGCGGCGGCCTGTGACAGCAGCCCGTGAGGTGGCAGCCGACCACGGAGCTTTCGCGAATTGGCCTGCCATTCCGGGACCGCCCTGTCGACGAGCGGGAGGATGAGGGCCGACGCGCCCGGCGTTAAGCGGCGGTGGCCTGCGGGCCTTTGGCGAACTCCTGCACGATGCGCTCGCAAAAGGCCGGCAAGTCGTCGGGCGACCGGCTCGTGGTGATGTTGCCGTCGGTGACGACCGGCTCGTCGACCACCTCGGCCCCGGCGTTGCGCAGGTCGGTGCGCACGCTCGGCCACGAGGTCAGCCGGCGGCCCCGCGCGACGTCGGCCTCGACGAAGTTCCACGGGCCGTGGCAGATCGACGCGACCGGCTTGCCCGACTGGACGAAGTCCCGGACGAACCGCACCGCAGCGGGTTCCATCCGCAACTTGTCCGGGTTCACCGTCCCGCCCGGCAGGAGCAGCGCCTCGTAGTCGTCGACCGACACCTCGCCGACCAGCCGGTCCACCGTGAAGGTGCCGGCGTCTTCGAGGTCATGGTCACGCGCCTGGATCTCGCCGCTGGTGATGGAGACCACGACGGTGCGGGCGCCGGCGTCGTCCAGCGCCTGCCGCGGCCGCTCCAGCTCGACTCGCTCCACCCCGTCGGCCGCGAGGATGGCGACCCGGCGTCCGTTCAGCTCTCCGGCCATGTCAGGCACCCGCCATCGCCGGGTGCAGGACGACCTTCGTCCAGCCCTCGTCTCGCTGGTCGAAGTGCTCGTACGCCTCAGGCGCGCGGTCGAGGGGCAGATGGTGGCTGACGATGAAGGACGGTTCGGCCTTGCCCGCGACGATCAGGTCGCGCAGCTGCCGGTTGTACTTCTTGACCGGGGCCTGGCCGCTGCCGATGTGCTGGCCCTTGAACCAGAACATGCCGTAGTCGAAGGCGAGTTTGCCCTGCTTGGCCAGCTCGTCGCCGGCCCCGGGGTCCTGCGGGATGAAGACGCCGACACAGCCGATCTTCCCGGTGAAGCGCACCGAGGCGACCAACCGGTTCATCGTCAGGTTGGGCTGCTCCCGGCCGTCGGGCTCGTGCGCCTGATAGCCGACGCACTCGCAGCCGTTGTCCGCGCCCAGCCCCTTCGTCTCGTCCAGCACGACCTGTACCGGGTCGACCTTGGAGTCGTCGATGGCGATCGCGCCGATCGATTCGGCCAGCCGCAGCCGGTCGGGGTGCCGGTCGACGACCATCACCTTGCTCGCCCCTCGGATGGTCGCCGAGAGGGCGGCCATCAGCCCGACCGGGCCCGCACCGTAGATGACCGTCTGGTCGCCGGGCTGCACGCCGGCCATCTCGGTGGCGTGGTAGCCGGTCGGGAAGATGTCGGCGAGCATCACGTAGTCGGCCTGGCGCTGCTCGGCGTCCTCGCCCAGCCGCAGGCAGTTGAAGTCGCCCCAGGGCACGCGCAACAGCTCGGCCTGTCCGCCGCCGTACGGGCCCATGTCGGCGAATCCGTAGGCGGCGCCGGCCATGTTCGGCTCAGGTTGAGCGGTCAGGCAGTAGTTCGTCAGCTGACGCTCGCAGTTCTTGCAGTGCCCGCACGCGATGTTGAACGGCACGACGACCCAGTCGCCCACCTGGACGTTGTCCACCCCGTCGCCGACCTCGACCACCTGACCCAGGTTCTCGTGCCCGAACCAGCGGCCGGGCTCGAAGTCGGTCCGGCCCTCGTACATGTGCAGGTCCGAGCCGCAGATGTTCGCCGACGTGATCCGGACCAGGACGTCGGTCGGCCGCTCGATCCGCGCGTCCGGCACGTCCTTCACGCTGATCTGCCGCGGCCCCTCGTACACCACTGCCTTCATGACGATCCCCCCGTCGCAGTGCCTCCCTCCCCATGGGCGGCACTCCAGGCCGATACCCCCAGAAAACCCCCCAAACCCACCGCCAGCCGCGTTTAGTGTCCAGACGAGCACTAATCGTCACATAAGAGAGAGTTCGGAACGGCGAACGGCCCCGAACGCCTGCGGATCCTCGCAGCTCCCGAGCCGCCGATCGCCATCAGCGGGCGAATCGCGCTCCTCATACGGGACGCATCGGTCGCGCCACTACGGGTAGTCCATGCCCGGATTCCGCCCGGCTACCGGCGAGGAGCGCCCATGGCCAACAGTGAGCAGCATCGGCCGGAGATCGTCGTCGGGCTCGTGGCGACCCCGCCGGACTATCCGGCGCAGGTGGTCGCGCGGCTCGCCGTCGAGCTGGCCGCCCTGCTCGCCGAGCGGGTGGACCCGGACGTGCGGTGGATCGTCCGGGCAGGCTGGGGTGAAGTGGCTCCGCGTCGCGACGGCGGCGTCGAGGCGCTGCTCGACGATCTCGCCCGCCGACGCGCCGACGCCGGGTGGGACGTCGCGATCTGCCTGACCGACCTGCCGCTGCACACCGAGCGGGTGCCGCTGGTGGCGCAGACGTCCGTCCGGCGCCGGGTCGCGATGGTGTCCTTGCCCGCGCTGGGGCTGCGTCAGCTGCGGGCGCTCCGCGCGGCCGTCCCGGGTCTCGTGGGCCGGCTGCTCACTGACACGTCCGAGGAGCGGGTGCCGCCGGCCGGCCGGGCGCCGGCCGAGCTGACCGGCCAGATCGCCGCCATTCACCGAGTGGTCGGCGAGGCCGATGCCGGGGAACTGGGCTACGTCGCCTCGCGGCTGGCCGGCCGGGTGCGGCTCCTGATCGGAATGGTCCGGGCCAACCGCCCGGGGCGCGCCCTGCTGGGCCTGTCCAAACTGCTGGCCGGCGCCTTCGCCACGGCCGCGTTCGCGCTCACCACCAACACCATCTGGGAGATGGGTGTCGCGCTCGGCGGACTCCGCCTCACCGTGATCATGCTTCTCGGACTGACCGCGCTGGTGACCTGGCTGATCATCGCGCACGACCTGTGGGAGAAACCAGACCGGGACACACCGGCCGAGCTGGCCCGGCTGTTCAACCTGGGCACGATCCTCACCCTCACCCTGGCCGCCGCGGCGTCCTATGTGGTGCTGTTCGCCGGAACGACACTCGCCGCGGCGCTGCTGATCGACACCTCCGTGCTGGAGCAGGACCTGCAGCGGCCGGTCGACCTCACCGACTACCTGACCCTGGCCTGGATCATCAGCTCGCTGGCCACCGTCGGCGGCACGATCGGCTCCGGCCTGGAGGACGAGGACACGGTGCGGGCCGCCGCTTACGGCTACCATCCCGAACCCGGCGGCTGGCGGGACGAGAAGGACACGTAGCTTCCGCCCCGGTCGGGCCAGGGCCCGTCCGCACTGCCGGACGGGCACGGTAGGCTGGCGCCGCCGGTCAGGTGCTCCATGAGCGACAACGCCTTTCCCGAATGCGGCTGCAGCCACACACACGGCCCGAGGAGTCTCGTCATATCAGCAGGTCGAAGACACGGATGGTGCGTGTCCACTCCTTGCTCGCCGGGTTCTTGCGATCAGGCTCCATGGCTCTGATCGCCCTGGCGAGCGCCACGGACAGTCCACCCGCCACGGCCGGCAGCCGGGCCTCGGCTTCTTCGCCGAGCGACAGGTCCAGCGGAGGCAGTGCCGCGAGGTCCGCCAGGATCGATGCCAGGTCCAGTTCCTCGTCCAGGTCCCGGAAGTCGTGCATGCTCTCCTGCAGTCCTTTGGTGATGGGCAGGTCCCAGGGCTGGATGATGTCGCGCCCGTTCGACTTCGCGGCGGCCTCGGCGACGACGAGCATGTCGTGCAGCTTGCGGTTGATGAAGTCGCTGTATTGCTTGAGGTCGGACTTGTCCACGTCCAGTCCCGCAGCGGCGCGGAAGAAGTGCTCGAACCTGGAAACCGCGATCACTGGCATCTGGATCACCGTCCTTGCTGTCGATGCCCTGTCATGGAGAATCTTTCGTGCAACAGGCGTACGGCCATGGCGCCCTCCCCGACCGCGGACGCGACCCGTTTGACCGACCCGCTGCGAACGTCTCCCACGGCGAACACGCCCGGCCGCCCGGTCTCCAGGGGAAGGGCCTCCCTGTGCGACGAGCCGTTTCCCGTGATGACGAAGCCCCGGTCGTCCAGCGCGACGGCGCCCGCCAGCCAGCCGGTGTACGGATCCGCGCCGATGAACACGAACATCGCGTTGGTCTCGATCTCGATGGCGTGCCCCGTCTGGTTGTTCTGGGCGCGGACGGCCCGCAGGGAGCCGTCCCCGAGCAGTTCGCGTACCTCGGTGTGGAACATGATCTCGATGCCGGGCGTCCGGCTGATCGCGTCGATGAGGTAGCGGGACATGCTCTCGCTGAGATCTCCGCCGCGGACGAGCATGCGCACCGACGAGGCGTTCCTGGCCAGGTAAAGGGCCGCCTGGCCCGCGGAGTTGCCGCCGCCGACGATGACCACCGGCGCCTGCCGGCACATGCGCAGCTCGAACGGCGTCGCCGCGTAGTAGACGCCACAACCTTCGTACTTCTCCAGGTCGGGAACGTGGAGCTTGCGGTAGCGAGCGCCGGTGGCGATGAGCACGGCGTGGCCCTGCACAGCGGGCCCGCCCTCGACGAGCACGCTGTAGTGGCCGTTGTCGGACTCCAGCCCGCTCGCCTCGGCCGGTATGGTCAGCCGGGCGCCGAATTTGGCCGCCTGGACGACGGCGCGTTCGGCGAGCTCGGCGCCCGAGATGCCCGACGGGAAGCCAAGATAGTTCTCGATGCGGGAGGAGGTGCTCGCCTGGCCGCCCGTGGCGACCGCGTCGAGCACGACCGTGGTCAGGCCCTCCGAGGCCGCGTACACGCTCGCGGCCAGGCCCGCGGGGCCCGCGCCCACGACGATCAGGTCGCACACGCCGTCGCCGGGCCGTGGCACGGGCAGGCCGATGGTCTTGGCCAGCGTGGCGACGGTCGGGTTGCGCAGCACCTGGTCTCCGCGCCAGATCACGACCGGCGTCTCCTGCGGGGAGATACTGAGCTGGCGCAGCAGCGCCTCCGCCTCCTCGTCCTCCTCCAGGTCGATCCATCGGTGCGGAAGCCTGTTACGGGCGGCGAACTCGCGCAGCCGGCGGGCATCGGGCGAGTAGCGGGAGCCGATGATACGGAACCCGGCGTCCATGCCGATCAGCAGGGTACGGCGGGTCAGGTAGGCGCGCAGGACGAGGTCCCCGAACTCGGGGTCACCGGCCACCAGCGTGCGCACCTGGTCGGCCCGGACGGCCAGGATTTCGCCGGCCTCCCGCACGACCGCGGTCAGGAACCCGACCTGGTGGGTGAGCAGGCCCAGCTCGCCGAGGAAACGTCCGGGGCCGTGCACGGCCATCGTCCGCTCCTCCGCGCTGCCGTATCCCTCGACCGTGGCCACCTTGCCGCGCAGGATCACGATGAACTCACCGGCAGGCTCGCCCTCCCGGTAGAGGACCTCGCCGGGCGACACAGACCTGCGCTCGCCGCACCGCGACAAGTCCGCGATGCGCCGCTCATCCAGCCGGGGATAGGCCCCGTACAGGTCCGGCGTCTCGGGCAGGGTGGCCAGCGACCGCGTCATGACGGCGTCCTCAGCGTGTCCTCGACCCATTCGCGCAACTGGGGTGCCGGGGCCGCGCCGACGCGTTGCGCCACGACGCGGCCCTCGTTGAGCATCATGAGCGCCGGGACGCCCGTGACCGTGAAGCGCTGCGAGAGGGCCGGGGAGCGGTCCACGTCGATCTTGACGAGCTTCACACGTCCCGCCATCTCTTGGGCGACTTGTTCGAGCGCGGGCGTGACCATCCGGCACGGCTCGCACCATTCCGCCGAGAAGTCGACGAGTACCGGCAGGTCGGCCCGTTCGGCGACCTCCGCGAAGGTGTCGTCGCCGGCGTCGGCGATCCACGGCAGCGGCTGGTGGCAGTTGCCGCAGCGGGGCGTTCCCGAGGCGGCGTCCGGAACCCGGTTCGGCCTTCCGCAGTTGGCGCAACGCACAGTGTGCATGTCAGCTCTCCGGGGCGTAGAAGGTGACGTTCAGTTCGCCCTTGTCGGCGCCGACCACGATGGTCGCGCCGTCGGGGATGTCTCCGGTGAGCAGGGCCCGGCCGATCCTGGTCTCGACCTCGCGCGCGATGAACCGGCGCAGTGGCCGGGCGCCGTAGACCGGGTCGTACCCCTGGTTGGCAATGAGCTTGCGGGCCTCCTCGGTGACCTCCAGGGTGAGCCGCCGGTCGGCCAGCCGCTGCCTGATGTCGTTGAACATCAGCTCGACGATCCGCTCGATCTCCGCCTCGGTCAGCGGCTTGAACAGCACGATGTCGTCGATCCTGTTGAGGAACTCGGGCCGGAAGTGCCGGCGCAGCTCTGCCATCACGCCTTCGTGAGCCTCAGGCTTGATCTCGCCGTCGGAGGTGATCCCGTCGAGGAGGTGCTGGGAGCCGATGTTCGAGGTCATGATGATCACGGTGTTGCGGAAGTCGACCGTGCGGCCCTGCGCGTCGGTCAGCCGGCCGTCGTCCAGGACCTGCAGCAGCGCGTTGAAGACGTCCGCGTGGGCCTTCTCGATCTCGTCGAAGAGCACCACCGAGTACGGCTTGCGCCGCACCGCCTCCGTGAGCTGCCCGCCCTCCTCGTAGCCGACATAGCCGGGAGGTGCGCCGACGAGGCGGCTGACCGTGTGGCGTTCCTGGTACTCGCTCATGTCGATGCGGACCATGTTGTCCTCGGTGTCGAACAGGGCCTCCGCGAGAGATCTGGCCAGCTCGGTCTTGCCGACGCCGGTCGGCCCGAGGAAGAGGAACGACCCGATGGGACGTTTGGGGTCCTTGATGCCCGAGCGGGCGCGGATGATGGCGTCGGCCACCAGCCGCACGGCCTCCTCCTGTCCGATGACGCGCTCGTGCAGGATCTGGTCGAGCTTGAGCAGCTTGTCCCGTTCGGCCTCCTGCAGCCGGGCCACCGGGATGCCGGTCCAGCGGGAGACGATGTCCGCGATCTCCCTTTCGGTCACGACCTCGCGCAGCAGCCGGTGGCCGTTCTGCCGGGTGCCCAGCCGCTCCTCCTCGGCGTGCAGCCGGCGCTCCAGCTCGGGCAGCTTGCCGTGGCGCAGTTCGGCGGCGCGGTTGAGGTCGTAGTCGCGTTCGGCCTGCTCAGCCTCCCTGCGCACGGTCTCGATCTCCTGCCGCAGGCTCTGGACCTTGCGCAGGGCGAAGCGCTCGGCTTCCCACTGTGCCCGCATCGCCTCGGCCTCGGCCCGCGCGGCCGCCAGTTCCTCGCGCAGCTCGGCGAGACGCTCCCCGCTGGCCGGGTCGTCCTCCTTGGCCAGCGCGGCCTCCTCGATCTCCAGCCGCATCACCCGCCTGGTCAGGGCGTCCAGCTCGGCCGGCATGGAGTCGATCTCCGTCCGGATCATCGCGCACGCCTCGTCCACCAGGTCGATCGCCTTGTCCGGCAGGAACCGGTCGGAGACGTAGCGGTGGCTCAGTGTCACGGCGGCGACGAGCGCGCCGTCCTGGATCTTCACGCCGTGGAAGACCTCCAGGCGTTCACGCAGGCCGCGCAGGATCGAGATGGCGTCCTCCATCGAGGGCTCGTCGATCAGCACCGGCTGGAACCTGCGCTCCAGGGCGGCGTCCTTCTCGATGTGCTTGCGGTATTCGTCCACCGTGGTCGCGCCGATCATGTGCAGCTCGCCACGTGCCAGCATCGGCTTGAGCATGTTGCCGGCGTCCATGGCGCCCTCGGTGGCCCCGGCTCCGACCACCGTGTGGAGCTCGTCCACGAACAGCAGGATTCGTCCCTCCGCCGCCCGCACCTCGTTCAGTACGGCCTTGAGGCGCTCCTCGAACTCCCCGCGGTACTTGGCACCGGCCACGAGCGCGCCCATGTCCAGGCTGAAGATGGTCTTGTCGCGCAGTCCCTCGGGGACATCGCCGCGGACGATGCGCTGGGCCAGGCCCTCGACGACCGCCGTCTTGCCGACTCCGGGATCGCCGATCAGGACAGGGTTGTTCTTGGTCTTGCGGGAGAGGATCTGGATCACCCGCCGGATCTCCTCGTCGCGGCCGATGACCGGATCGAGCTTGTCCGCCCGGGCGTCGGCGACCAAGTCGCGCCCGTACTTCTCCAGCGCCTCGTAGGCCACTTCCGGCATGGCTGAGGTGACGCGCTGATTGCCCCGCACGGCGGTGAGCGCCTCCAGGAATCGATCCCTGCTCAGGCCCTGGCCGTGCATGAGACGTCCGGACGCGGTCGTGGATCCCTCTTCGATGAGGGCCAGCAGCAGGTGCTCGACGGAGACGTACTCGTCCTTGAGCCGGCGTGCCTCCCGGTCGGCGGCGTCGAGCAGCCGCGACAGGCGCTGGGTGACGAATACCTGGCCGGGTGCGGCGCCCGGGCCGCTGACCTTGGGCCGTCGCGACAGCTCGTCCTCCAGGTCGGCGTGCAGGCGCCGCGGATCGGCGCCGGCCTGCTCCAGCAGCCTGGGCGCCAGCCCCTCGGGCTGGTCGAGCAGGGCCAGCAGGAGGTGCTCGCCGTCGACCTCGGTGTGGCCGAAGCGCAGGGCCTTGGTCTGGGCGTCGTGCAGGGCTTCCTGCGACTTCTGCGTCATCCTGTTCGGGTCCACTTCAGCCCCCTTGCGTGGTCGTGGGGCGGTCGCGCAGGGCGGCCTCCAGCTCCCCGATCCGGTCGAGGAGGTCGATCACCACGCCGATCGCGGCGTAGTTGATGGACAGTCCTTCGTGCAACCGCTGGATGCGGGCCGCCGCCGCCACCTGGGCGGGCATGAAGCACAGCTCCCCCCTGGCGTCCCTGACCGGCTCCAGCAGGCCGAGCGCCACCAGCCGGCCTACGACCTGCGGGTGCAGACCCGTGGCCCGCGCGTAGGCGTCGGGGTCGAGCCGGACCTGGCGAACGAGCGCGTAGCTCATGAGCGCCTCCTGGGGTCGAAGTGCGAGACGGCGGCGAGCTGCTCGAACAGGCGTCGCTCCTCGTCGGTGAGCCTGGGCGGCACCATGATCCGGGACTCGGCGTAGAAGTCGCCCGCGACCCCGCGCGGATGGGGCATGCCGCGGCCTTTCAGGCGCAGGCGGCGGCCTGTGGATGTGCCCGGCGGCACTTTCACCTTCGCCTCGCCGCCCGGCGTGTCGACGGCGACCGTGGCGCCGAGGGCCGCCTCCCAAGGAGTCAGCGGCAGCGGGGCGTAGATGTCGCGGCCCTCCACGCGATAGCGGGAATGGCCGGCGATCCGCACGACAAGGTAGAGGTCACCTGGCCGGGCTCCCTCACTGCCGTGCCCGCCCTGGCCGGCGAGCCTGATCCGCTGCCCGTTCGTCACACCGGGCGGGATCGTGACATCCACTCGCCTGCCCCCGGACAGCGTGATGCTGCGGCGTCCGCCGTGGTACGCCTCCTCCACGGTCAGCGTCAGCTCCGCCTCCTGGTCGGCGCCGGGCACCGGTCCCCACTGCCGTCTGCTCCGGCCACCGAACATGCCGCCCAGCAGGTCCTCCAGGTCGATGCCCTCGTCCGCGCCGAAGCCGAAGTCCTCGGCGCCGCGCCACCGGCCACCCCCTGCGCCGGCCCCTGCGCCGGCCCGTGCACCCGCGCCCGCTCGGCTGCGTGCGCGGGCCCAGTCCGCGGGATCGACGTCGGGCGGCACCTGGCGGAAATCGTGTCCGAACGCGTCGTAGCGGCGACGCGTCTCGGGGTCGGAGAGCACACTGTAGGCCTCCGAGATCTCCTTGAACCTGTCCTCGGCGCCGGGATCCTTGTTGACGTCGGGGTGGTGGGCGCGCACGAGCTTGCGGTAGGCCCGCTGGATCTCGTCGGCGTCGGCGTTCCGGTCGACGCCGAGCACCTCGTAAAAGTCCCGGCGTTCGGCCATCACTCCACCTTCTTCGCGACGGCCACGATCGCCGGCCTGAGCTGCCGTTCGCCGTCGCCGTAGCCGGGCCTGAGCACCTCCACCACGGTGCCCGGATCGACGCCTTCGCGTTCGACTGTCGTCACCGCCTCGTGGCGGGCGGGGTCGAAGGGCACACCGGTCTCGTCGTGACGGGGGTAGCCGAGCTTGCCGAGCAGGGTGACCGCCTGGTCCCGTACCGCTCGTACCCCTTCAAGCACGGCGTCCCCGCCACCGTCACCACGGGCTGCGTGGCTCAGCGCGAGCTCCAGGTTGTCCAGGACGGGCAACCACTCGGCCGCCACCTTGGACCTTTCCTCGGCCCTGATCCGCTCGGCGTCGCGTGCGATGCGCTTGCGCACGTTGTCCAGCTCCGCGACCGACCGCAGCCACCGATCCTCCAGCTCCCCCAGCTTCGCGTCAGTCTCCGTCGGCGCCGCTTCTTCCGCGAGTGCCTCTTCGCTCCGCGTGGTGGGCATGCCGGCCTGGTCCTGGGTGTCGGATCTGTGCTCGTTCATGTCACTTGGGCTCCGAGGTGGTGAATTCGGCGTCTATCACGTCCTCGTCACTGTCGGCGGGAGCGTGCTCCGTCCTGGCCTGCGGCGGCACGCTCGGCCCGCCGCCCGCGGCGGCCCCGAGTCCGTGATAGATCTGCTGCAGCTCTCCGCTGAGCGCGCGCAGCCGGTCCACCGGCGCCTCTTCCTTGATCGCCTGCCTGGCGTCCTGAACGAGCTGCTCCGCCCGCGCCTTCTCGTGCACGGGTACGGCATCGCCGAGCTCCTCCAGACGGCGTTCCACCTGGTAGGCGACCGAGTCCAGCTCGTTGCGCGCGTCGATGGCCTCCCGGAGCCTGAGATCCTCCGTACGGTGCTGCTCGGCGTCGGCGACCATCCGCTCGATCTCCTGCTTGTCCAGGTTGGAGCTCTCGCTGATGGTGATCCGCTGCTCGGCACCGGTGTCCTTGTCCCGGGCGGAGACGTTGAGTATGCCGTTGGCGTCGATGTCGAAGGTGACCTCGATCTGCGGCACTCCCCGCGGCGCCGGCCGGATGTTCTCCAGCCGGAAGCGCCCGAGCACCCGGTTGTCGGCGGCGCGCTCCCGCTCCCCTTGCAGGATGACGATGTCGACGGCGTTCTGGTTGTCCTCGGCGGTGCTGAAGACCTCGGTGCGGCGCGCCGGGATCGTCGTGTTGCGCTCGATGACCTTGGTCATCAGGCCGCCGAGGGTCTCCACGCCCAGCGACAGAGGCGTGACGTCGAGCAGGACGACGTCCTGCACCTCACCCTTGATGATCGCGGCCTGGACCGCCGCGCCGATGGCGACGACCTCGTCCGGGTTCACCGTCATGTTGGGGTCCTTGCCGTCGGTCAGCCGGCGCACGAGATTCTGCACGGCGGGTATCCGGGTCGACCCCCCGACGAGAATCACCTCGTCGATGTCCGCGGGCCTGAGCTTGGCGTCCTCCATCGCCTGCTCGACGGGATGGACGCAGCGCTGGACCAGATCGGCGGTGATCTGCTCGAACGTGGAGCGCATGAGCGTGGTGTTGAGGTGCTTCGGCCCCGAGGCGTCCGCCGTGACGAACGGCAGGCTGATCGTGGTCTGGGTGACTTCGGAGAGCTCGACCTTGGCCTTCTCCGCCGCCTCGAACAGGCGCTGCAGGGCCTGCGGGTCGTTGCGCAGGTCGATGCCCTGGTCCCGCTGGAACTCGTCGGCCAGGTGGTCGACGATCCGGCGGTCGAAGTCGTCACCGCCGAGATGTCCGTCCCCGGAGGTGGCGCGGACCTCGACCACGCCTTCGCCGATGTCCAGGATGCTGACGTCGAAGGTGCCACCGCCCAGGTCGAAGACCAGCACGGTCTCGTTGGCCTTCTTGTCCAGCCCGTACGCGAGCGCCGCCGCCGTCGGCTCGTTGATGATCCGCAGGACCTCGAGCCCCGCGATGCGGCCCGCGTCCTTGGTCGCCTGGCGCTGGGCGTCGTTGAAGTACGCCGGGACGGTGATGACCGCCTCGGTCACCTTCTCGCCGAGGTACTTCGCCGCGTCCGCGGCCAGCTTGCGCAGCACCAGCGCAGAGACCTCCTCCGGCGCGTACTGCTTGTCACCGACCTGGAAGCGCACGGCTCCCTGGGGCCCCTCCACAACGTCGAAGGAGACGGCGTGCTGCTCGCTCTGGATCTCGTCGTAGCGGCGGCCGATGAAACGTTTGGCGGAATAGATCGTTCCTTTCGGGTTGAGGATGGCCTGGCGGCGGGCCAGCTGGCCGACCAGCCGTTCGCCCTGATCGGTGAACGCCACCACGGACGGTGTCGTCCGGGAGCCTTCAGCGTTGGGTATCACCGTGGGGTGGCCGTCCACCGTGGCGGCGATCACCGAGTTGGTGGTACCGAGATCGATGCCGACTGCCTTCGCCATTTCTCGCTCCCCCTCGTACTCCTTTTCGGGCTCTATCTGGTCATTCCTCGGAGCAGTTCATGGGCTTTGGCCGCCTGCTCTGACTCGACGAGGACCTCGTACTTGTCAGCGACGAGGGTGCTTTCGGAGACGAAGTCCCGCTGACCGCGCAGCATCGCGTGTGAGATCAGGCCGAAGACCGCTCCTGCCACCGCGCCCCATAGCAGCCCCCACAACATCAGGGGCAACCCGGCTGCGACGGTGGTGGAGAAGATCGCCAGGAACAGGCCGATGAGGAACCCGAACCAGGCTCCGCCCGCCGCACCCCACCCGGCTGCCCGCAGATGGGTCATGCGCGCGATGACCCGCTCCAGCGAGTGCAGGCCGGTGCCGACGATGAGTGTGCCGCCTACGGGGAACCCGTGATCGGACAGGTAGTCGACGACCTTTTGCGCCTCCTCGTAGCTGCCGTAACTTCCGATCGGTTCGCGGTCGGTCATGATGGGGCCGGACGGCGCGACGGACACGGCGCTCCTCCTTACCTCCTCAGGCCGGGACCCCCTGAGACCACGATGGGCCGGGCCCGGCGGCCTGCGCCTTGGGCACGGTGATGACGCTCCATTCCTTCCAGGCTTTCGCACGCTCTTCGGGGCCACATCCCCCAGGTGGGTAGTCATCGCCGCGGCCCCGTGCCGGCGCGGTTCAGGCGTGCTTCCCGCCGGGCGGTGGGTCGAAGCCATCCCGTGTCTGCTCCGCCGCGAGCCGCGCGAGCTCGACCCGGGACCTGATGCCCAGCTTGCGGAAGACCTGCCTCAGGTGGAACGCGACCGTGTGCACGCTGATGAACATCTGTTCGGCGATCTGCGGGTTGGTCCAGCCGTCCGCCGCGAGCGACGAGACAGCGTGCTCGGTCTCGGTCAGGCTGTCCCAACCGGAGACCGGCCGTTCGGCGTAGCTCCAGTGCCGGTGGCGCACCCCCATGCCGCGCAGCCTCCAGCGGACGCGCGCGGCGTCCCTCACTGAGCCGATGTCGTCGTAGGTGCCCAGGGCGCGCTCCAACCTCTGTGTGGCCTCCACGCGCCGGCCTTCGGCGGCGAGCACCTTGCCGAGGTCCTCCTCGGCGGAGGCTCGCGCCCACACGTCCTCGGCCCGCCCGGCGGCCAGGGCGAGGGCGTCGCAATCCCTCTCGAGCAGGCCCCGGGCATGCGCGGCGGCGGCGCCCAACGCCGGAAACTCATGGTTGGCCCCGCCGAGTGCCTCCGCGGCGGCGACCACGAACTCGGCCGCCGCCCGGTCCTCCGCGTCCAGGGCGACCCGGGCCATCCACGGGCCGGCCGCAGGCTCGATGGTGAGCATCAGCGGGCCGGGCAACTCGGCGAGCAGGCTCATCGCACTGCGCGGCCCGTCGCGGGCCTCCGCGACCTGCGCGGCCAGCAGGGCGTGCCGCAAGCGTGCCTCGGGCGTTCCCCCGGGCTGTTCCCCGAGATGATGCGCCGCTCCCTGCAGGTCGCCGCGCCGCAGCGCTACGGCGGCAAGCACCGCGCAGGCCGCCGCGACCGACAGCGGCGTGTCGAGCGCGCCTGCCAGGTCCAGGGCCCGCCTCGCCTCGGTGACCGCGTCGTCGAAACGGCCCGCGAGCAGTTCCAGGCGGGCCTCCAGCGCCGAGGCGTCCGCGGCCCAGGCCAGATGACCGTGGCCGAACATGTCCTTACGCGCCTGGCGCAGCATTGCCCGCGCCTCGTCCAGCCGCTGGACGTCGACGAGCACGCCGACCGCGATCAGGCAGGCCTCGTAGCGGCGTTCCTTGGGAGGACCGGCCCCGGCCGGCCGGCCGGCGCTCTCCGCCATGGCCAGCGCGCTGGAAAGCCTGCCCTCGTGCCGCTCCGCGGTGGCCAGGGCAACCAGCGCGGCGCTCCTGACCGCGGGACCGTAGCGGCCCTTCCCGTCGATGACCTCCTGCGCGTACGCCCGCGCGGTGCCGTCGTCCCGCAGGCGCGCCGTAGCGTACAGCTGGACCAGGGTCGCCCTCTCGCGTAGATGGCCGGGCAGACCCGGGACCACCAGCACCTTCTCGGCCTCGTGGATCGCTTCGTCTCCCCTGCCCGTCAGGTACATCGTGTCCGCCAGCAGGCAGCGCAGTTCGGCCGAACCGTGCACGGAGCCGTGCTCGGCGAGGCGGCTCCGTGCCATCTGCTCGGCCTCGTGCAGCCGCCCGCTGGCGATCGCCGTGTCTATGCCGATAGAGGCCGGGCCGGTGAGCAGGCCCCACCCTCTCGGAGCCCATGAGAACACACCGGACTGGTCGAGCAGGGACTGCCGCACCGATGGAGGGATGCCCGCGGCCACGATGCCTGCGACCAGTTCGTGACGGAAGGCCAGACCGTTTTCGGTCACGATCAGGATGCCCGCCGCCGTAGCCTCCTCCGTGACGGCAAGCAGCGCGGCCGGCGTGGTGTCGAGCAGCGACGCGGCGTGCTCCAGCGACAACGAGCGGCCGAGCACCGCGATCGTCTCCACCAGGCTCCTGGCCTTCGCGCTCAGGGTGTCGATCCAGCCCCGCACCACGATCCGCAGCCGACCGGGCGCGCGGGCACGCACTGCGTCCCGCAGCAGTCCCTCATCGCGCAGCCCCACGATCAGCTCGGTGATCAGCAGCGGATTGCCGCCGGCTCCCGCCACCAGCGTCCGCGTCGCGGGGTCGGACGGCCTCCCGAGAATGTCCGCCGTCAGCGCGGCGACCGCGGCCGGTGACAACGGCGCGAGCGTCACCCTCTCGGCCCCCTCTCGCTCCAGGACGTCGAACAGCGACACGGCCTGGCACGCGATCGGCGCGGTCGAGCGGGACATCAGCCAGCTGATGGGCCGGTCGGCCAGCAGGACATGCAGAGTGTGCACCATCCTCAGCGTCGCCGGGTCCGCCCGCTGCAAGTCGTCGAGCACGACCAGCACAGGCCCCGTGGCCAGCCGCTCGAGGCCCACCCGCAACCGCTCCAGGACCAGCGGGCCGGAGCGGGTGGAGCCGTCGCCGCCTTCCGGCTCGGACCGCAGGCCGAGGGCCTTCAGCAACATGCTGCACGGAGCGAGCTCGCCCAGCTCCTCCACCCTGCCCTGCACGACCCCGACCCCGCGTTCGGACGCCTCGGCGACGGCTTCGGCCAGCAGCCGGCTCTTCCCCGACCCCGGCTCGCCGTCCACCAGCAACGTCCCGCCCCCACCTCCCCGCAACTTCTGCAGCAGGCCATCGACGAGACGCCATTCCCGATCGCGTCCCCGCATGATTCCTCCCACGGAGCGCCTGCCACGACAGGAAACGGAGAATCCCATGCCCGACAAGATCTTTCGCTCCTGAGCCGGGACGACTACCCGGCTGGGGGATGTGACCCCACGCCCGCCCTCCGAAGCTCGAACAGAGGCATGCCCGCCGAGGTAGGGAAGGGGTGAAGGAGATGGCGGAAACCGGTTATGCGCCGTTAAATCGTACGGTGGACAAGACGAACCGCGTGCTGCGGGAGATCGAGGAGGCGCACGGCTGGACGTCTGAGCGCCGCAACCAGTCATACGCCGCCTTGCGCGCCGTGCTGCACGCGCTGCGCGACCGGCTGACCGTGGACGAGAGCGCCCAGCTCGCCGCCCAGTTGCCGTTGCTGATCCGCGGGGTCTACTACGACGGCTGGCGACCGAGCACCGTGCCGGTCAAGGCCCATCGCAAGGAGTTCCTCGACCGCGTCTCCTGCGAACTGGCCTTCGAGCTCCAGGAGAGCGAGGAGGATCTGGTCAAGAAGGTTTTGCACGCGCTCAGGAAGCACATCAGCGACGGCGAGTGGGAGGACGTGAAGTCCACCGTGCCGAAGGACCTGGCCTCGATCTTGCCCTGATCGCCGGCTTGATCCCCGATCAGCGACACACCTACGGGGCCTGGGCCGCCGCCCGGTGGAGCATGACCGACCTGCCCGCGCTGATCGAGCGCCGCTGCTCGCCGGCTACACCCTCCACCAACTGCGCCACTCCCGGCTGACCCACTTGGGCGAGGACGGCTGCTCGGCTTCCATGCACGTGATCCTGTCCGGCCACCGGAACCTGCGCACCCTCGGTCCAGGCCGTCGATGGTGGGGTCGCACAGGAAAGGGCCCGGAACGGTGAGTGGTCCGTCGGGTAGCCCGATCTCGAGCGCTTCACGGATTTTCGCTCGGTCGGAGCGGATGCGGCCGCTGGCTGCGGAAGTGCCGCTGGCGGCGGCGGGTGGGTCCAGCTTTACCGGCCGGCCTTCACTGGCCCGGGGAATCTGCTCGCGGGGGGTCAGTCCGCCAGCAACTGGCTGACGGTGACCGCGTTGAGGCCGCGCCGGCGCAGGCCGTCCAGAACACGCGGCAGAGCGGTCAGGGTATCGGGGTGGCCCAGGTGCAGGCTCACGATGGAGCCGGGCTGTACGGCGTGCAGGATGTTGCTGGTGATCGCCGCCGCGCCGGGGTCTGTGTAGTCGAGCGAGTCGACGTCGTAGGACAGGCATGTGGGGTAACCCGCCCGAGTCGCGAGTGCGCGGACCAGCGGGGTGGCGTGCGCGCTGGCGGAGGGGCGGAACCAGGAGCCGATGGATCCGGTCAGGTGGTGCAGGCGGGCCGCGCACTCCCGGATCTCCCGGTCGGCGTCGTGGGCGTTCATCGCCGAGATATCGAGGTGGTGCATGGTGTGATTGCCCAGGTCGTGTCCGGCGCCGGCGACGCGGTCGGCGATCGACGGGGTCAGCCAGGTGCCGACGGCCAGGACCGTCGCGTGTGCTTCCTCCCGCTCGATCGTGGTCAGGACCTGCTCGGCCAGCCGGGGTGCTCCGGCACCGTGGAAGGTCAGCGCCACCAGGGGACGGCTGCGGGAACCGTGGACGACCTCCTGCGGCAGCCGCCGCGATGTCGCCGCCACCGAGGGGGAGGGAGTCGGTGTTGCCGTGCCTACCGGGGCCGCGCTGCGGGATGGTGGTGGTGGGGGTGCACAGGCAGAAGCGGTCAGTGCGCCGGCGGCGGCCAGGAAACGGCGTCGTCCGATCATCGGAACACTCCGGTGTGGCCCAGGGAGTAGCGTCCTGGCTGGGGGTAGACGCACAGGCCGTGCGGCCCGGCGCCCACCTTGATCTTGCGAAGGAGCTTGCCGGTCGAGGTGGAGATCACGTAGACGGCCCTGTGGTAGCGGCCGCTCAGCCAAAGCTGCCTGCCGTCGGCCGAGACGCCGCCCATGTCGGGTGACCCGCCGCCGGGGAGCCGCCACTTGGCGATCTTCTTGCGGGTGGCGAAGGAGACCACGGAGACCGATCCCTCGCCCCGGTTGGACACGTACAGGACGCGGGAGTCGCGGCTGACGTACAGGCCGTGCGCCCCCTTGCCCGTGCGCAGGAAGCCGACCTTGGCCAGGGTGCGGGCGTCCACGAGCCACAGCCCGCCCGCGGCCATGTCCGCGCAATAGAACAGGGTGCCGTCAGGGGAGAGCTTCACGTCCTGCGGCATGTTCGCCGCTCCCACGTCGATGATCTTGACAACTTTCGCGGCTCGCCAGTCGATGGCCAGCAGCTGGCCGGAGAATTCGCAGCTGACCAGGAAGACGCTGCCGTCGGCGGTGAAGTCGCCGTGGTTCACGCCTTTGCAGGGCAACTCCAGGGAGTGGTCGAGTCTCATCGTGTGCGGGTCGCGGAAGTCCAGCCGGTTGAGCCGTTCGGCCATCACCAGCGCGTACGAGCCATCGGGGCTGAAGTACAGGTTGTACGGGTCTTCGACGTGAACCGGTTTGCCTGGTTCGCCGGTGGCCGTGTCGATCGGAGTCAGTGTGTTGCCGTCGTTGTTGTTGACCCACAAGGTCTTCAGGTCCCAGGAGGGGACGACGTGCTGGGGGCGCCTGCCGACCCGATACGTTTTGATGATCTTGTACGTGGCCGGGTCGATCACGTCTACGGTGTTGTCCTGGCTGTTGGGCACGTACACCCGCGCGGGAACGTGCGCCACCCCTGGGCTCAGCAGGCCGGGACGATCGTGGGCGTAGACGTCCAGCGCGGCGGCGGAAGGCGCTAGAGAGTCGTGCGCCCTCAAGGGAGGCTTCGCGGGGATGGTCGGAACCGCCGAGGGGCCCGACGTCGTGCTGCAGGAGGCCACACCCGCGAGCACAATGACCATTACCACAAGCAGCCGCATCGGCTCAGATTAGGGAGCCTAAGATGAGCGCGGGGATGAGGCGCGGTTAACGGAACACTGACCTTTGCCTGGTTACCATCCGCGCATGAATGTGCCGGCGAGTACGACCGGCGCGTATCGCCTCGTTGCAGGTCAAGCGCCGCCACCGCTTCGCGAACAGGGCTGCAGCTGTTCGCCCCCTCTCGCCAAGGTGGGGCCGCATAAGAAGAGCGGTCCCAGCAGCCGCCGCCGTCGTTGAACGGGGCGTGATGAGCCTCCCTGGCCCGGCCGGCTCGGACATGGACGGGCCGTCCCGACCGCCTGCGTGCGGGCGGCCGCCCATCTCGTCGCGGTCTCCGTGATGATCGCCTGAGTGGTCGCCTCCTTCACCGCTGCGGCGGGGTTCATTGTGCTCATGTACGGTGTGGCTTCCTCTACCGCGGGCCGGCGCATTACTCGCGGTCGGAAGACATGGTGGGGGGCGGTGCCGATCGCGGCGGGCGCCGTGCCGGTGCCGGCGATGCCGGCCGTGAGTGGGCCGATCTCCATGGACGGGATCTTGGTGATCCCCACCGCGGGGATCCTGGCGCTGGTGGAGGGATATGCCTGGTGCTGGAGGCTCATGACAGCGCCGCAGGCCGGGCGGGCGGCTGGGTTCCGAACAGACTGGCGGCGAGCTTCTGCAGCAGGCTGTAGGCCAGGATCGGCACGAGGACCTGCGGACGGTGCGCGAACCAGCTTGTGGCCAGGACCGCCGCCGCGCTGGTGTTGTTCATGCCGGTGGCGAAGGTGAGGGAGATGCCGTCAGGAGTGTCGCATCTAGTCCATCGGGACATCCACCTGCCGACGAGGAAGGACAGGCAGCAGACCGCACCGGCCACGCCGACGGCCAGGGCCAGGAAGTCAGGGTCGGGGGGCGACAGCGCCTGCCCGAGCGCGCCGGAGGCGTTGAGATAGCACAGCAGCAGGATGTTCACGATGTTGACCAGCTTGACGACCGGCGCGATGCGTGCCGCTCGCCGCTCCCCGAGCATGGCCCGCGCAAGGATCCCGGCCAGAGAGGGCAGCACGATCAAGGCCAGCGCGAACGCGCCCGCGCCCGCTGTCCCGGCCAGCCTGTCGAGCCGCGCCGTGTCGTCAAGGGTACCGGCGCCCCCTGGTCCGACCAGGGCGGCGGACACGGTCAGCCCCCACGGAACCGTGACAGGGCTGAGCAGCGTCGAGCCCACGACCATGGCGACCACCAAGGGAACGTTGCCTCCAGCGTTCTGCCCCCATGACGCCGCACCGCCGGCGATCGGCATGGCCAGCACCAGCAGCAGCCCGACCGCGAGGCACTCCACCTCCGCGGAGTCGGGCCAGGCCCGCAGGCACATCGCAGCAACCGGCAGAAGCACCACAGGCAGGAGCGCGTTCATCGCCACACCCGACGCCAGCCGCAGGGGCCGGCCCACGACGGCGCGCAGATCCCGTACCCGTATTCCGAGACCGGCGGTCGACAACATCACAGCCAGCAAGATCATGGGCGCCGTGACCGGACCACCCGGTCCAAGCGCCATCGCCCGCAGAGCCTCGCCCGGCCGCGGTGCGACGGCAGCCAGCAGATAGCAGACGATCATCAACGCGAGCAGCCGCCGCTGCACCGCGCCCACCACCAGGTTGATCATCTGAGCAACCTATCGATTACTGTCAGTGACCAGAATTTCGGGGGGCAGGAACTGGCGCACCCTACTGACGGACTCACCAGGGCCCAATCACGAAATATGTGCCTGATCCGATTGGCCTTGCGTCCGGCCGACGTAGCCAGCCCAGCGAGAGCGCGACACCCTGCTGGTGACCCGCATGGGACAGGACAGGTTGCAGGGCGTCAGTAGAAGACCGTCATCTCCGTGTGGATCGCCAGATCCCGACCGCGACAAGAATGACCACCGCCGCAAGGACGAGGGTCCCGATCAAGGCTTGGGTGAAGTCGTAGTGCGGCAGGTTGGTGAGCGCCCAGGCGAAGAACACGCCGGCGGTGAATGGCCTCGGCGGCGGAAGGCAGGCAGGACGCAGCGCTGTCGGCAGAAAGGCACGGCTCGCGGCATGGGCCGCGCGAGGTGGGCGGGAACGCTGGACGCTGCTGGTGGGGCGCATCATTGACCTCCCTTTGTTCAACGCCGAGGCATGCACGCTCCTTCCATAAGGACACCGTCTCGCTACGGCCCGGCGAAGCCGTGGAGATCATCACCCGGTTCGACGGCTACGGCTGCACTGGGTACCTCTCATTAGCTCGTGAACAGAGCTAATGTTTGAGTATGGGCAGCACGGATCTCCCCGACGCTCTCGCGGGCGTACTGACCGGTATCCAGCGGCTCCTGCGGCGCAGGCTGCGCCGCGCGCTGACCGGGCCGCGGTTGCGCGGCGCCCAGGTCGAGCTGCTGCGGCTGGTCTCCGCCAACCCCGGCATCGGCGTCTCGGCGGCGGCCAGGGAGCTCTTCCTGGCCGGAAACTCGGTGTCCACGCTGGTCAATCAGCTCACGACGGCCGGGTTGCTGCGCCGTGAGACCGGCCACGACGACCGCCGTTCCGCCCGGTTGCTGCCCACCCCCGAGGCCGAGGCGCGGCTGCGCGCCTGGGAGGAGCGGCGCGCGGCGCTCATCCGCGAGCAGGTGGAGCGGCTCAGCGAGGAGGACCGGACCGCGCTGGCCGCCGCGCTCCCGGCGCTGCGCAGGCTCGCCGAGGGCCTGCACGAGGAGGTGGGGACGGCATGAGGGACGGTACGCCGACGACAGGTGACGCGGTCACCTGCACCGGCCTGCGCTATTCGTTCGGCCAGACCAGGGCCGTCGACGGCGTCGACCTGACGGTCACCGCCGGAGAGGTGTTCGGCCTGCTCGGCCCCAACGGGGCGGGCAAAACCACCGCGATCCGGTGCGTGACCACGCTGCTGCCCGTCCCGTCCGGGATGGTGCGGGTCTTCGGACACGACGCGGCCACCGAGAAGATGGCGGTGCGCCGCCTGCTCGGCTACGTGCCCCAGCAACTGTCGGCGGACGCGAGCCTCACAGGCCGGGAGAACGTCTCCCTGTTCGCCCGCGTGTTCGACGTCCCCCGGCGCGAGCGCGCGGGCCGGGTCGGCCAGGCGCTGGAGGCCGTCGGGCTGGCCGACGCCGCCGACCGGATGGCCGGCACTTACTCCGGCGGCATGGTGCGCCGCCTCGAACTCGCCCAGGCTCTGGTCAGCGCGCCCCGCCTGCTCATGCTGGACGAGCCGACGATCGGGCTCGACCCCATCGCCCGCACCAGCGTCTGGGAGCACATCATGGCGGTGCGCGCCGCCACCGGGATGACCGTGCTGGTCACCACGCACTACATGGACGAGGCCGAACAGTACTGCGACCGGGTCGCGCTCATGCACAAGGGACGCGTACGAGCTCTCGGCACCCCGGAGCGGCTCATCGCCGATCTGCGCGAGCGGCGCGGTGACGGCTCGGTCCCGACACTGGAGGACGTGTTCCGCGACGTCGCCGGAAGCGGCCTCGACGAAGAGGGAGGGGAGTTCCGCGATGTCCGCCGCACCCGCAACACCGCCTCCCGCGTCGGCTGACAGCACCGGCGCGGGCGGCCTCGACCTGCTGCTCGTTCCGCCGCGCGCCCGTACGGGGTGGCGCGTGCTGCCCGCCAGGGTCGCCGCCATGTGCGTCGTGGAGCTGCAGAAGCTGCGCCACGACCGCACCGAGCTGTACACCCGCGCGATCCAGCCCGCCCTGTGGCTGCTGATCTTCGGTGAGACCTTCACCCGCATCAAGCTGATCCCGAGCGACGGCATCCCGTACCTGGACTATCTGGCCCCCGGGATCATCGCGCAGTCCACGATGTTCATCGCCATCTTCTACGGCATCCAGATCATCTGGGAGCGCGACTCGGGGGTCCTGACCAAGCTCCTGGTCACGCCGACCCCGCGAGCCGCGCTGGTCACCGGCAAGGCCTTCGCCGCCGGGGTGAAGGCGATGATCCAGGCGGTGGTCGTCATGGTCATCGCCGCGCTCCTGGGCGTGAGCATGACCTGGAACCCGCTGCGCCTGGCCGGCGTGATCGTGGCCGTGCTGCTCGGCTCGGCGTTCTTCTCCTGCCTGTCGGTGACGATCGCCGGGATCGTCCTGACCCGCGACCGGCTGATGGGCATCGGGCAGGCGATCACGATGCCGCTGTTCTTCGCGTCCAACGCGCTCTACCCGACCACGGCCATGCCGGCCTGGCTGCAGTACGTCAGCGCCGTCAACCCGCTCAGCTACCAGGTCGACGCGCTGCGCGGACTGCTGCTCGGCGTGCCCTCGCACCTGCCGCTGGACTTCGCGGTGCTGTTCGCGGCCACGGCGATCGGCATCACGGCGGCGTCCGTGCTGCTGGGGAGGCTGGCACGATGATCCCGCGGGACTCGGCGTCCGCCACGCGTCAGGGGATGTGCGCCGCCCGCTGAGTGGGCTCGCTCGGGAGGTCACATGTCGGGCACGGCCCGGTCACCATGTGGCCCGGGCCCGAACGTCCTCACCGATCCTTCCGTCGGAAAAATCATGACACGTCACCGTGTACTTCTCGCCGCCCTGCCGCTGTCCGCCGTCCTCCTGACAGCCGCCTGCGGCGCAACAGGCACGATCGCCTCCGGCGCGCCCGAACGGGGGTCCGAAGCCCAGGCGCAGCCGGGGTTACGCGCGGGCAGCGTCGACGACAACGCCGCCTTCACCGCCTACCTGGACTACCGCAAGAAGTTCACCGACAGCGGCCAGGAGGTGCGCGACGCCGATGTCAGCGGGCGCAGGATCGTGACCGTGACGGACCGGCGCGGCCGGCCGCTGTTCGGCGCCACCGTACGGGCTGGGGATCAGCAGGCGCGCACCTACGCCGACGGGCGCGCGCTGATCTTCGGTGACGGCCGGATCACCGTCTCGTACGGCGGAGCCACCGCCGCGGCCACCGGCCAGGCGCCCAAGGTCAAGCTGCCCGTCACCGCTCCGCAGGGCCGGGCCAAGCTGCAGGTGCTGTTCCTTATCGACACCACCGGCTCGATGGGCGACGAGATCGGCCGCCTCACCGCCAGTGTCGACTCGGTCGCCGCACGCATCGCCAAGCTGTCGGCGGCGCCCGAACTGGAGCTCGGCATGACGCTCTACCGCGACAAGGGCGACGAGTACGTCACCAGGACCACCGACTTCACCGCCGACGTGGGAACGTTCCGCGAGCAGCTCACCGCGGTGCGGGCCGAAGGCGGCGGCGACACTCCCGAGGACCTGAACGCGGCGCTCGCCGAGGCGCTGGCCAAGCCGGCCTGGCGCGAGGACGCGGTCAAGCTGGTCTTCCTCATCGCCGACGCCCCGCCGCACCTCGACTACGACGGGCCGGACTACCTGGCCGAGGCCCGCCGGGCCGCAGCACGCGGCATCAAGATCGAGCCGATCGCCTCGTCGGGCCTGGACGACCAGGGCGAGTACATCTACCGCCAGCTCGCCCAGCTCACCATGGGCCGCTTCACCTTCCTCACGTACGGGGCCGACAGCGTCTCGCCGGGCGACAAGACCGACCATCACGTCTCGGAGTACGCCGTGCTGGCCCTGGACGACCTGGTGGTCAAGCTGGTCGCCGACGAGCTGAAGGGGTTCCGGTAGTAATTGCGCTGGCTTCGACCACGCTAGCTGCGCACTGAGGCGATGCGGCAGCCAACGCCCTGCTGATGTTTCCCGCAGCACGCTGCTGCGCCGGCTGGGCGGCTCGCGCCAGGCCCTGGATGAGGCGGTACGCGCCGCCGGTGTGGATCCCGGGGGTCAGCGCCCGGTGCGCGACCGGGCAATTCGCAGGATCAGCACCGCCTGGGCAAAGCATCCCAGCCCTGCTTGACGCATTCGGAAGGGTCGAGGCCGAGGCCAGAGGCCTAGCGCACACCGGACAGGATCAGGCTGCCGAGCTCCCGGTAGCGCTGCTTATGTGAAGGCGGTGACGCCCTCGTATTCGCCTTGGCGTGCTTGGCCGGTCACCTCGTATTCGAGCAGCAGCAGGCCGTTCGGCGTGGCCTCGTGATGGAGCAGGTGGAGGCCGGACGGGGTGCCTGCGCCGGTCAGTAGCCGTCGGCCGGTCCGGAGGACGGCGGGGGCGACCACGAGGCGGAGCGTGTCGATCAGGCCCGCCGACAGCAGTGAGTCGCCCAGGCGGGCGCTGCCGTGGATCTGGAGTTCCCGGCCTGGCTGTGCCTTGAGTTCGGTGACCGCGTGGACCGGGTCGCCCTTGAGGATGATCGCGGGGTTCCAGGCCCCTTCGGTGAGGGTGTTCGTCACGACGTACTTCGGCAGGGTGTTCATCCGCTCGGCGAAGGGGTCGGCAGGATCGGTGATCTTCGGCCAGTCGCGTGCGAACGCCTCGTAGGTCCGTCGGCCGAGCAGCAGGCCGTCGGCGAGGTCGAGCCAGTCGGAGGCGCGCTGGACGAACGTCCCGTCCAGGTGGGGGACGAGCCAGCCGCCACGGATGAATCCGTCGCTGGTGTCCTCGTCCGGCGAGCCGGGTCCCTGGCTGACCCCGTCGAGCGTGACGAACTCGGTGAGAGTGATCTTCATCGCTTAGCCATGCTCTCGGTGAGAGCGGCCAACTGGCCGGCGGCCGTCCCCCAACCCTCGGCGAAGCCGAGCTTCTCGTGATGAGCGCGGGCCTCCGGGTCGCCGTGCCGGACGACGATCCGGTAGTCCGTGCCATCCGGGTGATCGTTCATCGTGATCGTGGCGGTCATCGGGACCGGGGCGGGGCTCGCGGGCCGCCACGCGCTGTCGATCGCATTGGTGAAAACGATCCGCTCGAGCTCGTCCACGGCGAGGAAGCACGCGTCCAGGTGCGGGACGAACGCGGCCCCGTCGTCACTCAGCCGCGTCACGAACGCCCCGCCGGGCCGCAGGTCCAGGCGGTCCACCCGGCAACGGGACGGAGCCGGGACCCACCACTGCTCAAGCCGGGACGGGTCGGTCCAGGCCCTCCACACGGTCGCGCGCGGGGCGCGGATGATCCGCTCCACGCCAAGGTCGAGATCGGGATTCACTGCGTGTTCTCCTCCGGGTCGGTGACCAACTGTTCGAGGCGGTCGGTGCGCTCCCCCCAGATCCGGCGCTGCTCCGCGAGCCAATCGTCGACCAGGGCGAGCCGCTCGCGGTTGAGCACGCAAGTGCGCACTCGGCCGGACTTGACCGTGCGGATCAGCCCGTTCGATTCGAGCGTCCGCACGTGCTTCATGAACGAGGGAAGGGTCATCGGGAACTCGCGGGCGAGGTCGCCGACGCTCGTGGGCCCGTGGCCGAGGCGCCGGACGACGGCGCGCCGGGTGGGGTCGGCGAGGGCGACGAACAGCCCGTCGAGCTGCTCCGAATACTGTGCCACGCGGCTAAGTATCGCAGCCCCGCAATAGTTAGCGCAAGGGCTAACTGTCGAGCTGCACAGGCGATCACCAACCGTCACCGAGAGAAGGGCTCAGGGAGCTGTTAACTGCTCGTCAGCCGCATCGGTGTCAATGCCACCGACTACCCGCGCTACCAACGGAGGGCGATGCGTGCACGCGGTCCATGTTCGGCTCGGCCATCGTCTGATCGGCCCCCCTTCGGCTGGTGCCCCCCTGCTGTCCCGAAAACCGTCCCGAAACTCAACGCCCCACCCACGGTTTCGGGGCGGATTTCGATTTCCGAAGTCGACTGCGCGAATGTCCATAGTCCTTTGCGCACGGGCGGCTTGAGTGGTGACCGGTCTGGTGCGTTTGGTGACGACGCAGCGGGGCGCGGGGGAATGCGGGTCGTCTGTGAGGGCTGGCGGATGTTCCACCAACGACCGGCATCGGGGAGGTGGTCCTACCGGGGGCGATGCTTGGAGGGTTCGGGCTGGTCGGCGATCCAGCGCAGCAGCCGGAAGGCGCGTTCGCTGAGACGGTCGGAGCCGAACAGGGCGGTGTGGACGGTCCAGGCGGCAGCGGTAGTGAGGGCGGCCAGGCGGCCGTATCGCAATCTGGATCGGGACATGCTTCGATACCAGCGGGTGGGCACCGGTTGAGTCCGGTAAACCTGGCCACCCCCGGGTCATCCGGGGTCGCCCTGGGAGACGCCAGCGAAACATGACCCAGGCCGTCTGTTTCCTCCCTCGATCCGCGTGCGGCTGTTTACGCTGTGGCCAGCAGGCGGCGTAAGGCCCGCAGCAGCGGCTCGACCTGCTCACTCCAGTCCGGCAGTCGCTTGCGGCGCCCGCCGACCAGCGTCTCCGACGGTCGTTTGGGGGATGCCGGACTCCCGCTGCAGCCACGCGGCCGGTGGGTTACATGCCGCAGCATGGGCCCGCGCCAGGTACCCAGCAAAGGCTTGCATGCCCTGGCCGGAGTCGGCTGGCGGCTGGCGGCTGGCGGCTGGCGGCTGGCGGCTGGCGGCTGGGCCATCCTCCTCCCTGCCCCTGTCTCTGCCCGAGGGGATCGTGGTGACGGGCCCCTCGAAAATCCGGGTCGGGATGTAGGGCGATCATTCGCGGCCGGGCGTCGCCGGCCCGTCCGCCTTGAGCTTGGCCGACCACATGGCCGGCGCGTTGTGGCTGGCGGGGAAGAAGCGAGGTTCGTAGGCGATCATTCCGGTAATGCTGATCTGGATGTCCATGTGCGGCCCTTTCGCTCCCTGATTCCCTGGTGGTGGGGCGTGGGGAAGGTGACGGATTTCGTACGCCTTCGACAGCTGTGAAGGATCACGGAGTGGCCGCCCTCATGTCACATCGATCTTCCCTTTCGGGCGTCAAGGTGACGAACGGGTTCAAACCCGTACACCACTCCCATGGACGCTAACGAAGCAATCTGCGGGTCGGGCAAAAGACCAGCACCGGCGGGTGCGCCGGTCTGGCGCATGGTGTCTAGGCGGGCACCTCTTAAATCTTGCGTCGACAGCTGGGTTGCAAGGAGGTCGGGTTCATCGGCGCCAACCGGTAGTCCAATGATGTTCTTGCTCATCTAGCTTCGAAACCTTATGCCTCGCCGATAGCATCTTGGCCCTGCGGCTCGGCTTCGGTTCAGCGGCCGGGGTGCGACACAGCGACGACGACAGCGGAGTGGGGCGCATGCTCGAAGGCCGGTGGACCACTGTCACCGAGTCCGAGTTCGATCACGAGCGCCGCGGGCTGGAGGCCATCCGCAAGAAGCTGCCGGACGGCGAGCCGTGGCGGGCTTGGTCGAACTTCACCTTCACCGCCTACGCCGGCCACGTGCGCGAGGTCGATCTGCTGGTCGTTACTCCCGGCGGCGTGCACATGGTCGAGCTCAAGGACTGGCGCGGCAGTCTCACCACCGAGAACGGTACCTGGGTGCAGACCACCAAGGAGGGCCGCCGCGTCCCTCATGGCAATCCGCTGCACCTGGTGGACAAGAAGGCCAAGGAGCTGGCGGCGCTGCTGGGGCAGTACGGCAGGCGCGTGTGGGTGTCCGCGGCGGTCTGCTTCACAGATTCCTCGCTCAAAATCCGCCTTCCGGCTCATGACCAGAACGGCGTCTACACGATCGACAAACTCGTGGAGATGCTGCGGCAGCCCGCGCGCGACGAGCGGCGGCGGCTCGCTGCGACCGACTCCCGGGAGATCAAGGGCGCGCTGGAACGGATAGGCATTCGTCGCAGCGACGCCGAATACAAGGTCGGCCCCTACCTCCTGGAGCGCAAGTCCTTCGACACCGGCCCCACCTGGGCCGACTACCTGGCCCGTCACGCCGAGCTGCCCGAGCTCGCTCGCGTCCGCATCTACCTGCGCGAGCGCGGATCGGACGCCTCGATCCGCGCGTCGGTGGAGAACGCCGCCCGGCGCGAGGCCGCCGTTCTACGCCGTTTCCGCCACCCCTGCGTGGTCCAGCTGAAACAGTACGACCCTTCTGGCCACTCGGCCGGCCCCGCACTGATCTTCGATTACCACCCGCAGACCCTCCGCTTGGACGAATACCTGGTCCAGTACGGGGACAAGCTCGACATCCTCGCTCGGATGGCCCTGGTCCGGCAGCTAGCCGAGACGATGCGTTCGGCGCATTCCAGCCGTATCCATCACCGTGCGCTGGCCGCCCGCTCCGTACACGTGATTCCCCGCAATCGAGGCCGCAAGGACCATGCCATCGGGGAGGAGGCCGCCTGGCTCGCTCCACGCCTGCAGATCTCCGATTGGCAGATCGCCACTCAGCGCAGCGGGAGCGGGCCGTCGCAGGGCATGACGCGGTTCGCCCCGACGGCCCTGTCTGCGATCCACGTGTCCGAGGGTTCGGACCCGTACCTCGCGCCCGAGCTGACCGCGATGAACCCGGATCCGATCGCCCTCGACGTTTACGGGCTCGGCGTGCTCACCTACCTGCTGGCGACCGGCAGGCCCCCGGCCGCGAGTCAGGCCGAGCTGCTGGCACGGCTGGAGGCGGGGGAGGGACTGCGGCCCAGCGCGATCGTGGACGGCTTGTCGGAGGACATCGACGAGCTGGTGCAGGCCGCGACCGCTTACCGGCCGGAACGTCGGCTCGCCACAGTCGATGAGTTCCTGGAGATGCTGGAGTACGTCGAGGACGCGCTCACCACTCCCGCCGCCGACACCGGTACGGCGCAGATTCCGGACAAGGATCCTTTGGAGGCCGTCGCGGGCGACGTGCTGGCCGGTCGCTGGGAGGTACGGCGTCGCCTGGGCACCGGCTCGACGAGCCGTGCCTTCCTCGTTCGCGACTTGCAGGCGGGTCGGGCGGTGCGGGGCGCGCGTGCGCTCGCGGTGCTGAAGGTCGCCCTGTCCGACAGCCGCGGCGAGGTTCTGGCCCGCGAGGCCGAGGTCATGGGACGGCTTCGTCCCGACTCGCGCATCATCCGCCTGGTCGAGCCGGAGCCGCTGGTCATCGGTGGGCGTACGGTCCTCGTCCTGGAATATGTCGGTGACGAACGCGACCCGGACGAGAACGGGGAGACCGCGGGCGGCACCCGCCGCCGCGAAGAAACCGTGGCGCGGCAGTTGCGCGAGAGTGGCCGGCTCCAGGTCGACCAGCTGGAGGCGTACGGCGACTACCTTTTCGGTGCCGTCGACTTCCTGGAGGGCGAAGGTGTGTGGCACCGCGACATCAAGCCGGACAACATCGCCATCCGTGTCCGCCCCAACCGCACCCGGGAGCTGGTGCTGATCGACTTCTCGCTGGCCGGATACCCGGTACAGGAAACGGACGCCGGCACGGACGGTTACCTCGACCCGTTCATCGGCACGCTGACGCGTTCGGTGTACGACGCCCACGCCGAGCGGTACGCCGTCGCGGTCACATTGCACGAGATGGCCTCCGGCGAACTACCCAAGTGGAGTGACGGCAAGGTCTCGGCTCGACAGACCGACCCGGAGGAGTGGCCGTACCCGGCGATCGCCGCCGATGCCTTCGACCCCGCGATCCGCGACGGGCTTGTCGCGTTCTTCCGTAAGGCTCTGCACCGGGACGTGGCGCACCGTTTCCGGGATCTCAAGCCCATGCGGGACGCCTGGAAAAAGCTCTTCCTGGACATGTCGGAATCGGCGCCATCCGACCCGCGCGGCTCCCTGCATCCGGCACCTGCCCGATCCGAGCAGGCCGATCCGGCAGAGGGTGCCCCGGCGATCGCCGCCGCCGAGCCGGAGTCCGCCGAGCAGCAGCGTGACCGGCTCGCCGCCGAGGTGACGCGCGACACGCACCTGTCCGCCTCCGGTCTGACTCCGGCCGCTGAGTCGTTCCTGTACGGGCTGGGCGTGACAACGGTGGGCGAGCTGTTGGACTACAGCCAGCGCAACCTCATCAATGCTCCGGGCTTGGGCGCCAAGACGCGCAACGAGATCCAGCGCCGCCAGCGGGAGTGGGGTGAGCGGCTGCGCCAGAAGCCTGTCTCCCCGCTCACGCCCGAGGGCCGCCGCGAAGCGCAGGAGGAATTGGAGCGGCTCAGCGCGACCGAATCCGCTCTCGTGGACACCCTCGTCACCGGCGAGGGCGCGGATGACCTCTCACAGCGCGCCCTGCGCTCGGTCAGCCTCGACACCCTCGCGGCGCTGCTGGTGCCGGAGTTAAAGCAGAACGGGTCGAACCAGAACGAGGTCGAGATGGTGCGGCTGCTGCTGCGCCTGCCCAACGAGCGAGGTGAGCTGCCGGGCATCGGGGTCTGGCCGAAGCAGCGGGAGGTGGCCGACGCCCTCGGTCTCAGTCGTGGACGTATCCCGCAGATGCTGAAGACCCAGCGGATGCGGTGGAAGAAGCTCCCCGCGGTGCAGGCCCTGCGTGAGGAGATCCTGCAATCGCTGACCGGACTCGGCCGGGTGGCCGCGGCCGCGGAGATCGCCGACGTCCTGGCGGTACGGCGCGGCACCCGCATCAGGGATCGCGAGCAGCGCCGCGCGGTCGCCCTGGCCGCGGTGCGGGCCGTCGTGGAGGTCGAGCAGCTCGTCCCGGAGGACAGCGCGTTCCGGCACGCCGCCAACCGTGAGGCCGTGGACGAGGCGATGGGCGCGGGCCTGCTGGCTCTGGAGGTCGGCGAGGACGACTCGCCCGACACGCCGTCCGCGCCTGGTCTGCTCGACTACGCGCACCGTCTGGGCCGGGCCGCCGATCGCCTTGCCGAGCTGGACACGCTGCCGACCGCGACCATCGTGCTGAGCGAGCTGGGGGCGATCACCCCGCCGCCGGGCACGATCGAGTGGGACGAGCGTCGCATGGTCGAGCTGGCGGTGGCCGCGTCCCGGAACGCCGCCGCCACCCCGCGGCTGGAGATCTATCCCCGGAACCTGTCGTTGGTGCGGGCCCTTCGGCTCACGCAGGCGGGGCTGGTGCGGCTCACCCCCGGTGTGCCCGAGGGACGGCAGCCTGGCCTGACCGCTGAGGACATCCACGAGCGGGTGCGCGCCCGCTTTCCTGAGCTGACGGACGGCAGGGGCGGCTACGACCTGCCCGTCGGAGGAGCTCTGACCAAGGCGCTTCGGGACGCCGGATTCGACCTCACCCTATCCACTCGCGAGGACAGCGGAACTCCGCGTTATCTGCCCACGCGCATGGACGCCGCCTCCAGCTATCTCACCGTGCGCGCCTGGCGGCGCACGACGGCCGACGCCGGCATCACCCGCTACTCCGACGATCCGCAGATCGCGGCTGCGGTGCGCGCGGAGGAGCGGCTGGCCGCCTCGGTGCGACGGGACGGTTTCCGGGTGCTGACCGTGCGGGCCGGGCTGAGCAGACAGGCGGTCACCGAGCTCTCGAACGCGTCCGGCAGGTTCGGAGCGGAGGTGGTCTCGATGACCGGACTGTTCCTGGAGGTGATGCACGAGCTGGTGCCGCCGGGCACGAAGCCGACTTGGGAGACCATCCTCCGCGCGGACGTCGCCGAGCCCGGCACGCGGGCGGCGCTGAAACTCGCCGAGTACACCCGCACGGCTTGGGGCCGGATCGAGCCGCGAGTGCGTGAGCTCCTAGCGACGGGCACCGGCCCGGTGCTGCTGACGGACGCCGCGGTGTTCGCCCGCTATGACGCGATGGGGGTGCTGGACCGGCTCTCGGCGGCGGCGCGACAGGGGCTGCGCGGTCTGTGGCTGCTGTGTCCGCAGAGCGATTCCGGGCGTGAGCCGAAGCTGGGCACCGTCGCCGTGCCGTATCAGGCAGGACTGGGGGAGTGGATAGAGCTTCCGGACGCATGGATCAGTAACGAACATCGAGCAGGCGCGAAGAACCAGAGGACGTCGGAAGGAGCGAGATGATCGACCGCAAGGCTCTGCTGGAGGATCTGAAGCGACAGGTCAAGGCGGTCGAGACCGATCTCGCCAAGCAAGTCAAGGCGCTGCCGGAGGCGGGGGCGCGGCTGCGCTCCGAATACGACCAGGCCCGCAAACTGGGCCGTACGGCGGCGACCTGGACCTCCTGGCTCGATGAGCGTGTCACCCAGGTCGCGGTGGCGTGGGTGCTCGGCACGGTCTTCGTAAGGTTCTGCGAGGACAACCGACTCATCCCCGAGCCCTACCTGACGGCTCCGGAGACCGAGCGCCGGGACCTGGCCGAGGCGCGGTACGAAGCGTATGTCGAGGAGGACCCGGATCCGACGTATCGCGGCTGGTTGGAACGTGCCTTCGCGGAGCTGGGAGAGGGCCAGGCGGGTCGGCTGCTGTTCGACCGGGCGCACAACCCGCTCTTCCAGATCCCGATGAGCCACGACGGAGCGCGGGAGCTGGTCGAGTTCTGGCGCGAGCGGGACGAGACCGGTGTGCTGGTGCATGACTTCACCGATCCATTGAGCGAGGACGGCACCGAGGGCTGGGACACCCGCTTCCTGGGCGACCTGTACCAGGACCTGTCGGAGGCCGCACGTAAGACGTACGCGCTGCTGCAGACGCCGGAGTTCGTGGAGGAGTTCATCCTCGACCGGACGATGGACCCGGCGGTGCGCGAGTTTGGCTTCGAGGAGCTGAAGATGATCGACCCGACCTGCGGGTCGGGGCACTTCGTGCTGGGTACCTTCCGGCGATTGGTGCGGCTCTGGGCCGCGCGCCGACCGGATGCCGAACGGCATGAGCGGGTACGGGCGGCGCTGGATTCGGTACATGGCGTGGACGTGAACCCGTTCGCGGTGGCGATCGCGCGCTTCCGTCTTCTGGTCGCCGCGATGGCGGTCGCGGGCATGCGGACGATGACGGAGGCGGCCAAGTACGACTGGCCGATGCATCTCGCGGTTGGCGACTCCCTCATCAAGGAGCGACAACTCGAGCTGCCCCTGGGGGAGGAGGTGCCGCGAGATGTGCTGGCAGAGTTCGCCTACACCGTTGAGGACGTACACGAGTACCCGGGCATCTTGGAGCCGGGGCGTTACCACGTAGTGGTAGGGAACCCTCCGTACATCACGGTCAAGGACAAGAAGCTGAACGATCTGTACCGGGAACTGTACAGCACCTGCGCGGGAACGTATGCGCTATCGGTTCCGTTCGCCCAGCGCTTCTTCGAGCTGGCCAAGCGCGGTGACACCGACGGGCGTGGGTACGGAATCGTCGGCCAGATCACGGCGAATTCCTTCATGAAGCGGGAATTCGGTGTGAAGCTGATCGAGGATTTCTTCGCCCAGAAGGTCGAACTCACTGAGGTCATTGACACATCGGGGGCGTACATTCCGGGCCACGGGACACCGACAGTCATCCTAGTTGGCACGCGTCGATCAGGAAGGACCCGCTCGGAGACCGTTCGGACAGTTCGATCCGTTCAAGGTGAACCAATGATGCCAGAGAGTGCCAAGGAGGGGCTTGTCTGGCGTGCAATTGTGAACCAGATTGACCAACCCAGTTCGATTAGCGAGTGGGTTTCGGTAGAAGATCTCGGGCGTGATCGATACTTCGGCAAGCAGCCGTGGATTCTAGCCAATGGCGGCCTAGAGATGGTTGAGATTCTGAATCATCAGGCCCAGAAGAAACTGTCAGCAGTGACTGATGACATCGGCGCTGGGGCGGTTACTCGCGAAGACAGCGCCTATATGGTTGGGGCTGGTGCACTTAATAGACACCGGATTCCAAGACATCTCCAGCGACCACTTGTCGAGGGTTCCGAGGTTCGGGATTACCTTACCGGGAGCCCTGTGGTGTCGCTCTGGCCGTACGGCGAAGCCGATCTATGCGCGGAGACTTCTCCGCACACCGAGCAGTTCCTGTGGCCCTACCGTGTACTTCTGAGGAATCGCGTAGCCTTTGGGGCGACTCAGTTGGAGCGCGGCCTCAAATGGTTTGAGTACTCAATGTTCTTCAAGAAGCGCTATCAGGTGCCACTCTCAATTGCCTTCCCTTTTGTTTCAACTCATAATCATTTTGTCTTAGATAGGGGAGAAAAGGTATTTATTCGTACTGCACCGGTGATCAAGTTAAGGGAGGGAGAGAGCGAGGCCAAGCATCTGCGCCTGCTCGGTATTCTCAATAGCTCCACTGCCTGCTTCTGGCTCAAGATGGTGAGTCACGCGAAGGGGGGTAGTGGCCTTGGCCGTGGCATCCAGAGCGAAGCCTGGGAAGAACGCTACGAGTTCACTGGCACCAACCTGGAAGATTACCCACTACCTAATCAGTATCCTACATCTCTTGCTGCTCGCCTTGATAGACTGGCTCAAGATATAGCCACTACAAATCCTGCCTCTATAACAACCCGAACTCCCACCGTTGCCGCTCTCCGCGAAGCCAAGGCGAGATGGCACTTTGTCCGCGCCCAGATGATCGCCTTTCAGGAGGAACTGGATTGGCAGGTCTACTCCCTTTACAACCTCCATGACGAGGATGTGCGTACCCTTGATGAGTTTGACATTCCCGAGCTCGCCCTAGGCGAGCGGGCCTTTGAGATTGTTCTTGCCCGCAAAGTGGCCAAGGGAGCAGCATCCGACGAATGGTTCAGGCGGCATGGATCCACGCCCGTCACAGAGATCCCGGTTCACTGGCCTGAGCCGTACAAGCAGATCGTCCAAAAGCGCATCGACACCATCGAGTCCTCCCGCGCCATCGGCATGATCGAGCGACCCGAGTACAAGCGGCGCTGGGCCACTGAAGGGTGGGACGCACTGCAGGAGAAGGCGCTGCGTTCCTGGCTGCTGGACCGCATCGAAAAGCATGAGAACTGGTACGACGAGAACGGGCAGCCCGCCATCGTCACGCTCGCCCGGCTCACCGACGCACTCTCCCGTGACGAGGACTTCGTCTCCGTCGCGAGCATCTACGCGCCCCGACAAGAACTCGCGGCGCTCGTCGCCGACCTGATAACTGACGAGCACGTGCCGTTCCTCGCCGCTCTCCGTTATAAACCGAGCGGGTTGAAGAAGCGCGCTGACTGGGAGCATGTCTGGGACGTGCAGCGCCAGGAGGACGCTGCTCCGGACGAGCCGGCCAAGCGGAAGACACGTGACTCCATCCCCGTGCCGCCGAAGTACACCTCGGCCGACTTCATCAAGGCGTCGTACTGGCGGGCGCGCGGCAAACTCGACGTGCCCAAGGAGCGGTTCATCTCCTATCCCTCGACAGCCTCCGGCCTTCCTGACCTGTACGGCTGGGCAGGCTGGGACCATCGGGAGCAGGCACAGGCGCTGGCCACGTACTTCACAAACCAGCCCCTGACTACCGAGGAGATCGCCCCGTTCCTGGCGGGCCTGTTGGAGCTGCAGCCGTGGCTGTATCAGTGGCACCACGAGTTCGACGCGATGTACAGCGGCTCCCCAGCCGACTTCTTCTCGGGCTACCGGCAGCAGATTCAGGGCGAGCACGGCCTGACCGACGACGACCTGCGGAAGTGGCGGCCGACCGCGCCCGCGCGCGGCCGCCGCAGCGCCAAGAAGTGACCGGACGGGCTTCTGCGATCCAGTCCGGGGTGGCAGAGGCGCGCGGGATGGCAGAAGACAAGGAGAACGAGACAGGTCATGGCACAGCAGCCCCTCCTGAAGGATGTCATCGACATCAAGGAGTCCATTTCCACCTCGGACTTCGTGCTGAGCCTGGCCGAGGCGGTGACGCCCGAGGGCGCGGGACACGCCCTGAAGGACTACGTTGTCACCGACCGGTTGCTGAAGAACTTCGACGAGGCGCTCAGGCTGATCAAGTCCGCCCTCGACGGCCGCACGTCCAAGGCCGCCTACCTGCACGGCTCGTTCGGTTCCGGTAAGTCGCACTTCATGGCCGTGCTGTACGCGCTGCTCAGCGGAAACCGGGCGGTCCGATCACGCGGCGAGTTCGACTCCCTGCTGACCACGCATGACTGGCTGGAAGCGGACGGTAAGCGATTCCTGCTCGTGCCCTATCACATGCTCGGCGCCAAGGCCCTGGAGCAGCGGGTGCTCGGCGGCTACGTCAGCCACGTCAAGAAGCTGCACCCCGACGCGCCTATCCCACAGGTGTACCGGACCGACTCGCTGTTCACCGACATTCGGGCCATGCGCGCCCGGATGGGTGACGCGGCGGTCATCGGCGGGCTCGGCTCCGGTGGCGCAGAGGTCGACGAGGACGACGAGTGGGGCGAGTCGTTCGCCTGGACGCCCGAGCTGCTGGATGCGGCCTTGTCCGCCGAGGAGATGCACGACGGCGATACGGCGCTGGACCTGGTGCACCCGACCACCCCGGCCGAACTGCGGGCCAAGCTTGTGCAGGACGCGAGCACCAACCTGCTGCCAGGGTTCGCCAGGAACGCGGCCGAGGACGAGCACGGGTTCATCTCCCTCGACGCCGGCCTGTCCGTGATCGCTGAGCACGCCAAATCCCTGGGCTACCACGGCCTGATCCTCTTCATGGACGAGCTGATCTTGTGGCTGGCGACGCTCATTCACGACCAGAAATTCGTGGCCCGCGAAGCCAGCAAGATCACGAACTTCGTGGAAGGCGGAGACGCCCGGCGGGCCATCCCTGTCGTGTCGTTTATCGCCCGCCAGCGCGACCTGCGCGAGCTGGTCGGCGAGGAGGTGTCAGGCGCGGCGGAGTCATCGATCCAGGACACACTGAACCTCGCCTCGGGACGGTTCGACAAGATCACGCTCGAGGACCGGAACCTCCCGCAGATCGCGCACGCCCGCCTCCTGAACGCCAGGCCAGGCAAGGAGGCACTCGTCGACGCGGCGTTCGAGCAGACCAAGAGGGTCGGTTCGCAGGTATGGGACACACTGCTCGGCTCGGACTCCGGTACGACGGGAGCCGACGAGGAGTCGTTCCGGCTGACCTATCCCTTCTCTCCGGCCTTCATGGACACCCTGGTCCACATCTCCTCGGCGCTGCAGCGCTCCCGAACCGGTCTGAAGCTGATGGGGCAGCTGCTCGCCGCCCGTCGGGACGACCTGCGGCTCGGAGACCTGGTCCCGCTCGGGGACCTGTACCCAGTGATCGCCGACGGCGGCGACAAGCCGTTCGTGGACAGCTTGAAGGTGGTCTTCGAGGCCGCCGACAAGCTGTACAAGACCAAGCTCCGGCCCTATCTGCTGACCTCCTACGACGTCACCGAGGATGACATCGAGCGGTACCAGCACCGCCCCGGCAGCATCACTGACCCTGTGCTTGCCCAGCGCTGCAAGTCGTTCGTCGGTGACAACCGGCTGATCTGCACGCTGCTGCTGTCGGCGCTCGCGCCCAGCGTGCCCGCGCTCAGCGACCTGACGATCCGCCGCCTCGGCGCGCTCAACCACGGCTCGGTGACCGCGCCCATCCCGGGCAGCGAGGTCGGCATCATCAAGAGCAAGGTGGCCGAGTGGGCCGCCCGCTTCCCCGAGATCAAGGAGACCGGCACCGGCGCGAACGTCGGCGTGCGGCTGGAGCTGTCCGGTGTCGACGTCGACTCGGTGATCGCCAACGCCAACGTCAACAACAACCCCGGCAACCGGATGGCGCTCGTCAAACGACTGCTCGCCGAGGAGCTGGGGGTGGACCGCTCCGACGGCAGGCTCGGCGCCGACGACTTGAGCTTCGTCTGGCGCGGTTCCCACCGCTCGGTGGAAGTGATCTTCGGCAATATCGCCGACGAGGACGACCTGCCGGACCACGAGCTGCAGCCGCAGCTCGACGGCCGGTGGCGGCTCGTCGTCGATCTGCCCTTCGACGAGGGCGCGTACGGTCCCGTCGACGACGTCAACCGGATGCGTGCCCTGCGGGAGCGGCAGGGCGAGGCTGCCCTCACGGTCGCCTGGGTGCCCACGCACCTGTCCGCCCAGCGATTCGCGGACTTCTGCAGGCTGCTCGTCATCGACAAGGCGCTCGCCGACGACCACCGGTTCGCCACGCAGTATGCCGGCCACCTCAACGCCGACAACCGGGCCCGGGCCAAGGGACTGCTGGAGACCCAGCGCGCGGCCCTGGTCAGGCAGGTGAAGACCGCCTTCAAGCAGGCGTACGGCCTGGCGGACAAAAAGGCGTCCGACGTCGAGCTGGGTTTCGACGACCATCTCGTGGCGCTGCCCGACGTCGGCGGCCTGACCGTCTCCTTCGCCAAACCGATGCGCGAGGCCGTCAGGGACATCGCGGGCAAGCTGCTGGCCCACCAGTTCCCCGCGCACCCGGATCTCGACCGGGAGGGCACCGGCTTCGCGGTGAAACCGGCCGACGCCAGGACCGTCTTCCTCCACGTCCGGGCGGCAGCCGAAGCTCGCGACCGGCGAGTCGAGGTCCCCGAGAAGGACCGCAAGCTGATGAAGCGGGTGGCCGAGCCGCTGGAGCTCGGCCAGCAGAAGGAGGCGTACTTCGAGCTGTCCACCCGCTGGGCCGACCACTTCCGACGGATGGCGCAGACAGAGGGCATCACCGGCGACCTGAGTTTGATCACACTCGCCGGCTGGACGGACAAGCCGGACCGGCGAGGGCTGGAGCCGTTCCTGGCCAACCTGGTGGTCGCCGCGTTCGCGGAGATGGACGACCGGGTGTGGGTGCGCGGTGGAGTCCCGCTCGACCCGGCGCCCGAGCTGTCGCAGATCAAGCCGGGCGATGCGCTGCGCAGCCAGCCGCTCCCTGATGAGGGCGACTGGATGGAGGCTCGTTGGCGGTACGAGACCATCTTCGGGGAGAAGGCGCCGGCGCTGCGGCGCGGACGGATGGTCAACCAGTTCGCCCGGCAAACCGTCGAGAGCGCCCGCCTCTACCGGGAGCCCACGGCGGAGCTGGTCCGCCGGCTGGAGGCGCACGCCACGTTCCTCAGCCTTGACGAAACCGACGAGAAGGGCCGCCTGTCTCTCGCGCGGCGCGCGTGTGAGCTGTTGGAGAAGCTCGCGGCGACCGGACAGGGCGCGGCGGGCGCCAGTGGGGCGAAGAAGACCGTCGAGACCCTGGCCCGTTTCGACCTCGGCCAAGTGAACGCCGAGAGGTACGGGACCAGCGTCAAACGGGCGCACGACGTTGCGCAGGCGCTGGCCACGGCGGCCTGGGACACACTGGAGCTTGCCGAGGGACAGGGCGCAGAAGGGCAGGCGCTGCTACAGGTGCTGCGCGGTACAGCACAGGCCGATCAGCTGACGGCCGACCTCATCGACGCCCTAGACATGACTCGCCGCGAGGTCACCGCGCTGATCAAGCGCAACCAGCGGCCCGGGCCCACTCCTCCTCCGGTCGTTGTCGTCCCGCCGGGCGGCGGTGCCGACACCGTGGACCTGAGCGGCAAGAGCAGTCACCCGCCCGTGTCTGGCAAGGAGCCCGAACAGGGCTCCGGCACTGTGTCCCCTGCCGATCCCGTTCCCAGCGGCGTAAGACGGTCGGGCCGCAAGCAGGCCAAGGCGGCGCACGCCGACGAGGCGGTGGCCGAGCTGCGCAGGCAACTCGCCGAGCTGGCGGCCACCGAGCCGGGCGCCACTGTCGAGATCACCTGGCAGGTCGTGGATTGATGGCAACCGTGACCATCACATCAGCCGGCGGGACGAGCGCAGGCGTGCTGCGGCTGACCGCCGCGACCGTCACCCAGTTCTTGTCCGCCCAGACGTCGCTGGCCGACTCCCTCACCGGCGGCGGACGGCGGCGCGTCGTGCTGCTGCGCTCCGCGCCCCTGTGGGAGGGCCCCGGGGAGCTCGCCTGGGGTGAGGGACGACGGGCCCGGATCGCGGCGGCCCCCTCACCGCTGGCCGTGCACGAGCTGGTCCTCGGCCATGTGGCGGCGGAAGCCGCGGGACCTGCGGTGCTGGTCGTGTTGACCGATCGGGAGCAGAGCGAGCTCGACCCGGCCATTCTCGCCCGCGCGCACAAGCAGCGCATCGAGACCGTCGACGGCTGGAACGTCGTCCGGGAGGCATTCGGCGCCGAACAGGTCGACCCCCGTCTGCGGGCCGACGGCTGGGCAGCCGAAGCGCTGCTCGACGCCACTCCGCCGGGCGGCTGGCCGCCACTCGCCGGAGGGGTGCTGTCCCGTCGTACCGCGCTGGCGGCGCTCGCCCTGCGCCGCCTGCGGCTGGGCCGCTACGACACGGACGCGACACCGGGCGCGGGCCGGGCACAGGGCGGCGACGGTCTCGACATTCACACTCTGCTGCGGTGGTCGCTCACCCCTGGCGGGCCGGAGCGGCTACTCACGCTGCGTGGCCCGGAACGCGCCGGGCTGTCGGCGTTCCTCGGCGAGGAGGACCAGGCGGGGCTCGCCGGGCGGGCGCTGCTGGCGCTGGTGGAGGCAGAGCACGGAGCCGACGCGGTGTCTTTCGGGCTGCTGTGCGCGGCACTGTGGCTGCACGCCGAGGCCGATGCCCAGATCTACCGGGTGCGGGGACGGGCCGAACGGTGGTTCGGCGACGAGCCGCCCGCAGCCGGGGAGGCGCTCGACACCCTCGTGGCCGCGTTCGGCCGCTCCTGCGAGGAGTTCGTCACCACGTTGCTGGAGGCGGGGCGTGCCGGCGGGGAAGAGGAAGCGGCACGCGAGGCACGCAGGATCACCAGCACGGTGCTGGACAGGGCCGCCCCGCTGGCCCGGCAACTCGGCGCAGAGACCGCGGTGGAGGCCAGCCCGGTCCTGGCGGCCGGATTGGAAGCCCGCTTCGCGCGGGCCGGGCGGTCGCTGGCCGGCGAGGAACCCGCCGCGCTCACCCAGGCCGTCCAGGAGCTGGCCGCGCACCACCTGGCCGTCGACGCGGACGTGCGCCTACGCATCGAACGTGCCCGGATGGGACAGCGGCTCGCACGATGGCTCGCCACCAGCCCGGCCACCGGGGCGGAGACCGTCGCGGCGGCGATCGAACGCCACCTCGCCGAGACCGGCTGGGTGGACCAGGCCCTGGAGCACATCGAGGCCGGAGGCGACCCCCATCCGGAGCTGAAAGCCGCCTACGACGCGCTGGGAAGCCGCGTGCGCAAGAGACGGCGCGAGGTCGATCACGCCTTCGCGCGGACGCTCGCCACCTGGACCGCAGCGGGCACGGACCCTGGCTCGATGCTAACCGTGGAGTCGTTCCTCACCCGGGTGGTGAAGCCGGTCGTAGGGGCCAAGACAGGGCGGCGCGTGCTGCTGCTGGTCCTGGATGGCATGAGCGCGGCGATCGCCACCGAGCTGGGCGAAGAGCTGCGTCGGCAGTGGGCCGAGTACGACCCGGTGCCGGACTTGGCGGACCGGCCACCGCGGCGGCGTGCCATGGCCGCCGCCCTTCCGACGCTGACCGCGGTGTCCCGGACCTCGCTGTTCGCCGGGAAGCTGATGAAGGGCGCGCAGGCCGATGAGAAGCGGCTGTTTCCCGCGCACCGGTTCTGGGGCGGGGCTAGGGCGGCGGTCTTCCACAAGGACGACCTGCGGGGCCAGAGTGCCGGCGATGCGTTCGGACCGGACCTGACCGAGGCCCTCGCCGAGGAGCACACGCATGTGGCGGTCGTGCTGAACACCATCGACGACCGACTCGCCAAGGAGCAGAAGCTCGGCGACGGCGCATGGCGCCTCGACCAGATCGGCAAGCTGAGGGAGCTGCTGCGTGTGGCCGCGGCCCAGGGCATGGCGGTGATCCTCACCAGTGACCACGGACACGTCGTGGACCGTCACGGAAGCAAGGTCGACGGCGACGGCATCGCCTCCGCACGGCACCGCACCCCTGCTGGTTCGCTGCGCGAGAGCGAGATCGTGCTGTCCGGGGCGCGGGTGGTGTGGCCGGAACCAGGCGCCGAGATCGTGGCGCTATGGGATGCGGACTCCCGTTACACGGCGCAGAAGGCCGGCTATCACGGCGGGGCCTCGCTCGCCGAGGTCACCATCCCCGTCCTGGCGTTCCTGCCCTTCGGTGCGGAGCCGCCCAAGGGATGGCGTGAGCTCGGCGACCAACGCCCAGCCTGGTGGCCGGAGGGAGCGGAGCCCGCCCGCCCCGTCACGCCGGTTCCCACCGCGGCGGTCGAACCGAAGCGGCGCGCCAGGCCGTCCAAGGCGGCGCAGGCGCAGGCCGCGATGAGCGACGCGCTGTTCGACGTGGTTCTGGCTCCCGGAGGGGATGACGCCCTCCTCGCTGCTCGCCTGGCCTCGCCTGACGACGCCCTGGTCGACGCCTTGTTGGAATCGGAGATCTTCCAGGCGCAGGTGGGACTGCTGGCGCGTAAGCCCCCCCTGGACAAGGTCGGCAAGGCGGTGCGGGCACTGCTCGATACAGGTGCTCTCCCGGTCACGGCACTGGCCCAGCGCGTCGGCTATCCCGCCGGCCGAGCCGATGGTTTCGCCGCCGTCCTACGCCAGCTCCTCAACTATGACGGGGTGCAGGTCCTGGAGACCATGCCCGACGGGCGCACGCTGCGGCTGAACACGGGGCTACTGCGCGACCAGTTCGAGCTGGCATGACGAGCACGATGGGAGACTGGCAGGCGTGAACACCGCTCGGCCGTCCCGTTCCGCCCAGGTCAGTGCGGTGCGCCGCCGTGCCGTGATCGACGCGCTGCGGCGTGGCGCCGTGCCCGACAGCGGGCTCGACCTGCTCGCCACGGGCCTCGACAGGTTCACCTCGGCGCTGGACGCCGAACTGGACGCGGTCGCCTCCGGCGCGTCAGTGTTCAAGGCCGTGCGAGGAGAGTACGGATCCGGCAAGACGTTCTTCGCCCGCTGGCTGGGGGAGCGGGCCAAACGGCGAAACTTCGCCGTCTCCGAGATCCAGATCTCGGAGACCGAGACGCCCCTGCACCGGCTGGAGACCGTCTACCGGCGGCTGACCGAACGGCTCACCACGGCCAGCTTCCCACCGAGCGCGCTGCGGTCGGTGGTGGACGCGTGGTTCTACGCGCTGGAGGAGGACGCCCTCGCCGCCGGGGCGGACGAGGGCGAGCTGGGCGCCGAGGTGAACAAGCTGCTGGTCGCCCGGCTCACCGAGGTGTCGCGGCACGCGCCGTCGTTCGCGGCGGCGCTGCGCGGATACCGGGCCGCGCTAGCCGAAGGAGATGAGGTGACCGCCGCCGCGGTGCTGGCCTGGCTCGGCGGGCAGCCGCACGTCGCCAGTGCCGCACGCCGGTTCGCGGGCGTGCGCGGCAACCTCGACCACTTCGGGGCGCTCGGCTTCCTGCAGGGGCTGCTGACGGTACTGCGTGACTGCGGACATCCCGGGCTTCTCGTCGTGCTGGACGAGGTCGAGACGTTGCAGCGGGTGCGCGCCGACGCACGCGACAAGGCGCTCAACGCGCTGCGGCAGCTCATCGACGAGGTGCACTCGGGCCGCTTCCCTGGCCTGTATCTGGTGGTCACCGGAACTCCCGCGTTCTACGACGGGCAGCAGGGAGTGCAGCGCCTGGCGCCGCTGGCGCAGCGGCTGGCGACCGACTTCAGCACCGACCCGCGTTTCGACAACCCGCGTGCGGTGCAACTCCGGCTACCCGGCTTCACCCTGGAATCGCTGGTGGACCTGGGAGTGACCGTCCGCGATCTCTACGCCGCTGGAGCCGGCGCTCCAGAAAGGATCAAGGAGCTCGCGGATGACGCGTACGTCGCCGATCTGGCACGGGCGGTCGGCGGGGCGCTGGGCGGCAAGGTGGGTGTGGCTCCCCGGTTGTTTCTGAAGAAGCTCGTCGGTGACGTGCTCGACCGCATCGACCAGTTTGAGGATTTCGATCCCCGGCTGCATTACAGGCTGACCGTGCGCAGCGACGAGTTCACCGACATCGAACGGAACGTCGCCGCCTCAGCCGACAACGTGGACCTGGACCTGTGATGGTGCCCGACGGCGAGCCCGGTGACGTGCTGGACCGGCTCGACCCGGTCGTCCTGCACCACATCGTGAACAGCCTCGGCTGGCCAGACTTGCGGCCGCTGCAGCGGGCGGCGATCGGGCCGCTGATGGACGGCGAGGACGCCGTCCTGCTCGCCCCGACCGCGGGCGGTAAGACCGAGGCGGCCTGCTTCCCGCTGCTGTCGGCGATGGCGCAACGGCGCTGGGCCGGCACCTCGGTGCTGTATCTGTGTCCGCTCAAGGCGCTGCTCAACAACCTCCTGCCGCGCATCGATACCTACGCCCAATGGCTCGGGCGCCGGGCCGCGCTCTGGCACGGCGATGTCCGCGAATCACAGCGGCGGCGGATCCGCACCGACCCGCCCGACGTCCTGCTCACCACGCCCGAATCGCTGGAGGCGATGCTGATCGGCGTGAAGACCGACCACGCCCATCTGCTGGGCCGCGTCCGAGCGGTGGTCATCGACGAGGTGCACGCTTTCGCCGGTGACGACCGCGGCTGGCACCTGCTGGCCGTGATGGAACGGCTGGAACGCGTGACCGGCCACCCCCTTCAGCGGATCGGCTTGTCGGCGACCGTGGGGAACCCGGATCGGCTGCTCGAATGGCTGCAAGGGGCCGACGCCGGGAAGCGGGTCGGCCAGGTGGTGGCACCTGATCTACGGCGTGAGATCTCCGCCGCACCCGACCCAGGTGACGTGGTCGACACCTCGGACGTTCTTCGTTCGGTGGCCACCAGCCCGGCCGGTGAAGTCGAGCTCGACTATGTCGGCTCGCTGGACAATGCAGCGAAGCTGATAGCCGCTCTTCACCGGGGAGAGAAGCGGCTGGTGTTCTGCGACTCGCGCCGACAGGTGGAGCAGTTGGGTGCGGCGCTGCGCGCCCGTGAGGTGGACGTCTTCTTGTCTCACGCGTCGCTGTCAACGGAGGAGCGCGCTCGTTCGGAGCGGGCCTTCGCGGAGGCCCGCAACTGCGTCATCGTCTCCACCTCCACGCTGGAACTCGGTATCGACGTCGGCGATCTGGACCGGGTGATCCAGGTGGACGCGCCTGGCACCGTGGCCTCGTTCCTGCAGCGCATCGGGCGCACCGGCAGGCGGGCGGGCACCGTGCGCAACTGCCTGTTCCTCGCGACGAGGGGAGAGGCGCTGCTTCAGACAGCAGGGCTGCTGCTCCTGTGGGGCCGAGGCTGGGTCGAGCCAGTGAACGCACCGCCGCAACCACGCCATCTGGTGGCGCAACAACTGCTCGCCGTCACCCTTCAGCAGCACCGGATCGGCGACCACATGTGGCAGCAGGAGTGGAACGGCCTGGCCCCCTTCGACCGCTCAGCGGCTCCCATCTTGCGGCACATGCTCGACAACGGGTACCTCGACGAGGATGGTGGGATGCTGTTCATCGGCCCCGAGGCCGAAAAGCGGTTCGGACGGCGCAACTTCATCGAGCTGACCGCTTCCTTCACCGCGCCACCGCAGTTCACCGTGCTGGCCGGTCGCCAGGAAATCGGGCAGACCGACCCATCGGTGCTGACCGAGGAGCGGGCCGGACCTCGCCTGCTGCTGCTCGGCGGTCGGAGCTGGCGGGTGACCTTCATCGACTGGGCGCGCAGGCGGGCCTTCGTCGAGCCGGCCGACGGCGGCGGAGTCGCCAAGTGGAGCAGCGGCGGCATCGCGGGTTTGTCCTACGCCTTGACTCGGGCCATGCGGGAGGTCCTGCTCGGCGCTGACCCGCCGGTCTCGCTGACTCGCCGCGCGCAGGCCAGACTCGCCGAATGGCGCGAGAAGGCTCCCGACGTCGTGCACCCAGCGGGGACACTGATCAGCCGGGTGGGTGACGATGTGCGGTGGTGGACCTGGGCCGGTTATCGCGCCAATGCGACGCTCGCCGCCACGCTGCCGTCGATCGCCGATCCGGTGCAGCGGCCGACGGATTTGTTCGTGCGCTTGCGCGAGGACTTGACGCCTGCGATCTGGCAGGAGGCACGGAGCGGCGTCGGTGATGGGGAGATGCTGGTGCTGCCGGACGTGGACCGTCGTGCGGTCAGTGGGCTGAAGTTCTCCGCGGTCCTGCCGGAACGGCTGGCGGTGGCGACGGTGGCGGCCCGGCTGGCGGATTTCGACGGAGCTCGCGCTGTGCTGGCCGAGCCGGTCCGCCTGCAGCTCGGGGATGCCGGTGGCGGTGTCCGCTGAGCGGTCGGCTTACAGCCAGCGCAGCTTGTCCACTACCGGTCCGAGAGCAGCGGCATCGTCGCGACGTGGCCTGTCGGGGTGGTGGCCTTGGCCGCAGGGCCGTAGCCGTACCTCGATGCGAGCCACGGCGTTCGGCAGCCAGTGGTCAAGAAACTGGGCGGCGTCGCTGGCGGTCGCTTCGTCCCATAGGTAGGCCGTCTTCCAACAGCAGTACAGCATGGACAGTTCTTCGATGACGTCCCAGTGCCGCATCCAACAGGGCAGGATCGCACGCTCGGCGTGGGGCCAGGCGAACAGCACCTGGGTGAGCCAGTCACCGAGTTCGGCGAGCCGATCGGCCTTTTCGGTGTGTGGCATGGGCAGCCAGGACCACGGCCGCGGCGGCGGTTCGGGCTCGGACTTGCGCGTCTTTGACGATCGGGCGGTCAGGTCGGCGACGACGGCGGCGAGCTGTTCCAGTTCGGCGGCGAGATCGGCGATGATCTCGGCGTTCGCGTCCGCTGTAGTGCCGGTCTCGCCATAGGAGTCGCTCATGTGTCGCCGGGGCCGGATGGGTTGTTGTGCCAGGGCCGGGTTGGAGTGTCACCGCGGGGGGTCTGGATGCCGTTCGGGGGCTGGGGGGCGGCGGCGGGCGGGTGGTTTGCGTCGGGTGGGGTGCTCGGGTCCGGAGGCGGGTTGAGGCGCTGGAGCGGGAGGTGGCCGTCGCGGGCCCGCCAGCGCTTGTAGTCAGCGCGTTTCCATACCCGTTCGGTCCGGACAATGGTAGGCGCCGCGTTGCGGCGCACCACCAGGGCGCGCCAGGTGCGCAGCATCCGGGCCTCTTCCGGGGGTAGGACCGGCACCATCTCCCACCGGCGGGTGCGGACACGTTTGCTGGAGCCGTCGATGGAGGTCTCCCAGTACGGCAGTGCGATCTGCCCGCACAGCTGGGACATGGTCTCGGTGTCGCCTTCGTCGCTGGTCGCGCCGAACAGCATCTTGGCCTTGCAGTTGTTCCAGATGGTCTTGGCGGCGCGGTCGCCCCACCGCTCCTCGAACTGCGAGCGGGACTGGCCGCCGAGCAGGAAGCACAGCCCGGAGCCTGCGGCAGTGGCCAGCCATTGGGGCAACTGGGTGATCGGGCTGATGGTCGGTGCCTCGTCCAGGACGAAGGTGACGGGCGGGTCGAGGCGGCGGCTGGTACGGCGAGAGGCGAGCTGGCGTGCGGTGTGGTGGAGTTCGGCCACCAGCATGCTGAACAGGATGGGGGTGGCAGGACTGAGGTTGTCGCCGGAGATCAGGTAGAGGGTTTCGCGGCGACGCATCAGGGCGGCCAGGTCCAGGCCCTGTCCGGGGGCGGGGCACAGTGCCCAGGCGGTGGCGGGGTCGTCCATGCACTGCAGGACTTGGCGCAGGGTGAGGAAGATGGAGTCGCGGGTGCGGACGTGCAGGGCGTGGTAGCGGCGGACCTGGGCGGCGGCGCGTTCGGTGTTGAGGCCCGGGCGGGGCCGGGTCAGGATGGTCAGCGGGGCGGGGTCCTCATCCAGTGCCCAGGCGTCCACCTCGGGCATGCCCAAGCCTTCCAGCGCGGCGGCGTGCAGCAGCGCGGCGAGAACCATGGCGGCCTGGTTGGTCCAGAATCCTTGGTCGGACAGGCCGCCGGTGTCGGTGGCGGCGACCCAGTGCGCGGCTCGCCGAATGGCGGTGGCGGGGTCTTGGCAACCGTCCACGGGAGACCAGCGCACGGTGCTGCGCCATTCGCCGACTTGTTCGGGGTTGAACAGGTGCACGGCGGCGTGGCGGCCGCGGAGTCCGGCAGTCAGTTCCACGATGTCGTCGCGGATGCTGGTGGCGATCACTGCTCCGGGTGCGTCGATGATGCGACCGGCCAGGTGTGCGGTCTTGCCTTCTTTCTGCGGGGCGAGGATGAGCACGTTGTCTTCGAAGGTGGCGTAGACGCGCCAGCGCCAGAGCCAGCCTTGGGCCCAGCCGAGGAAGATGGCCAGCTCGCGGTGGTGGGCCCGGTAGCGGGCCCACCGGGTGGACAGTGAGGGGCGCGCTTGACGTGCGACCTTGCGGGCCGCTGGCAGACCATAGTGCCGGTACAGCTCCAGCCGCCGGGCGTAGCCGCGGCCAGGCGACATCCGCCACAGCAGCCGCCAGCGCAGTGCGAGGCCGTGGCGGCGGCGTGGATCACGCAGCCGGTTGTCGGCGTACGGGGCCATGTGCAGAGTCAGGTACAGGTAAACGTGCAGAGGCAAGCGGTGTGTCCGCTGCCGTAGTTGGGCGGTGTTGGTAAAGCCTGCTAAGTGATGTTGATCATCTTGGCGGAGGCGAGGCGATGGTGCTGGAGGCCGAGCGGTGGCTGGAGCTGCGCCGGTTCCGGACCTTGCGCGAATCGGGGGCGTCGATCTCGGAGATCGCCCGAGAGACCGGGCTGAACTGGCGCACGGTGCGCAAATACCTGGAGCACGAGGGGCCGGTGGCGCCTCCGACGGCTGCGGCGCGGCCGAGTCGGCGCAACCAGATGATCGATGCATACGCACCGGTGATCGATGCGTGGTTGCGGGCCGAGCTGCTGTTGAAGGGCACGGTCATCCATGAACGGCTGGTTGAGGAGTACGGCTTCACCGGCAATTACCAGCGAGTCAAGCTCTATCTGCAGCAAGCGCGGCCGCGGATCGCCGCGGAGTTGGGTTATAGCCCGAACGAGCTGGCCCGGCTGCACCGGCGGTTCGAGGTGGTGCCCGGCGCTCAGGCACAGGTCGACTGGGGCGATGAGGGCGCCATCTTGGCGCATGTCGGGATCGTCAAGGTCTACTCCTTTCACATGGTTCTGTCGTACTCGCGCGACCCGTTCTGCTGCTTCACCACCAGCCAGGACCTGGCCACCTTCTGGGCCTGCCACCGGCGGGCATTCGAGCACTTCGGCGGCGTGCCAGGCTCGATCGTCTATGACCGCACCAAGACGGTGGTGCGCCGGCACGTGGCCCCGGGCAAGGCGGTGCCGCTGCACCCGGAGGCGGTGGCGTTCGCCGGGCATTACGACTTCGACATCGACGTGCTGGCCGCCTACCGGCCCACCGGCAAGGGCCGGGTGGAACGCCAGGTGTCCATCGTGCGTGACCATGTGTTGGCAGGCCGCTCGTTCGCGTCGCTGGATGATCTTGACAACGCGTTTCTGGCCTGGGTGCCGCTGCGCCGCCGGCTGACCCACCGAACGCATGGCGAGGTGATCGGAGTGCGGGCCCGCCGTGACCACGCCGCGCTGCGCCCGATCCCGTCGCGGCCCTATATCGTGGCCAACCGGCATCTGCGCCACGTGGGCAAGGACTGCCTGGTCGCCTTCGAAGCCAACCTGTATTCGGTGCCGGCGACCAAGGTCGTGCCTCGGCAGTTGGTGGAGGTGCGCGCCTCTTCAGCCACCGTCAGCCTGCACACCACCGTGCCGGACGAACAGGGCATCACGCTGCTGGCCGTGCACCCGCGAGCGGTCGGCCGCGGTGCCCGGGTGGTCGACCCAGAGCACTGGCGCGCTCTGCCCGACGGCCACACCCGCGCCACCACGACCAGCGGCGAAAACCACATGGCGCCGGCGGATGAGCTGACGGCACGCCGCGCCGGTCACGAACCGACCGGAGCGCTGCGCTTCCTGCTTGCCAGGGCCGACGCGGCCAACGTCAAGGTCGGCCGTCGGCCGCTGTCGGTCTATGACCAGATCACCGGGACCGGCCCGTTCTCCTGATCAGCCGCACCTACCGCTCCGAGCCGACCTTCCGCACGCACAAGGGACATCAGACGTTGAGTGAGCTGGTCACCGCCCGCATCCGCGCCACCGCCACCAAGCTGGGCCTGCCGCACCTGGCCGAGCACTTGAACGAGCATGTCGGCCGCGCCGACGCCGCCCGGCTGGGTTACCTGGACTTCCTGGATCTGGTGCTGGAAGAAGAACACGCCGTCCGCGAGGAACGCCGCATCCGGCACGCTCTGCGCATCTCCAAGATGCCCCACCACAAGACCCTCGACGACTACGACTTCTCCTACCAACCGGAGCTGGACGCCCGCAAGGTCCGCGACCTGGCCACCTTGGCATTCGTCGAGGCCAAGGCCAACGCCGCCTTGCTGGGCCCTCCGGGGGTCGGCAAGACCCACATCGCTGTCGCATTGGCCGTCGCCGCCTGCCGCGCCGGCTTCAGCGTCTACTTCACCACCCTTGATGACATGGTCCGCCAGCTCAAAGCCGCCGACGCCATCGGCCGGCTCGCCTCCAAGCTGCGGGCTTATCTGCGCCCGCACGTCCTGGTGCTGGATGAGGTGGGGTACCTGCCTCTGGCCCGTGACGAGGCCAACCTGGTCTTCCAGATGATTTCGAAGAGGTATGAAAAGGGTTCGATCTTGCTGACGAGCAACAAGGCTTTCAGCGAGTGGGGCCAGGTCTTCGGCGACGAGGTGCTGGCCAGTGCCATCCTCGACCGCCTGCTGCACCACTGCGAGGTCATCGCGATCAACGGCCCCAGTTACCGGCTCAAGAATCGACTTGCCGCCGTGACAACGGAGATCGCCGCCACCGGCTGACCAGGCACGCGTCTCGCCCCTGCCAGGCATACGATGCCTCTTCCCTGCACCACGTCCAGACAGCCGACAGGACTCGACACCTTGAACGCCCATCAAGAACGCCTTCGCGCTCGATTCCGCAACGCTCCGCTTCAACTACCGCCCCCGCCATGGCGCCCCTTGCCACCCTTAGCCGTCGGCGGCCTGACCGGCGTCGGATTCGGCCCGCACCCAGACTCGGGCGAAGACCTCATCCTCGTGACCTCTCATCAGGGGCGCGGCGTCGTCAACTGCGTCACCGGCCAGCGCATAGCACGCGACCCCGATCCAGAGCCAGCATGGCCTGACGACTACATCCTCACCTGCGGAGGAATAGGCCCTCTCGCAGGTACTGCCATCCAGATTTCCGGACTCCTGGGTGGCGGCCTGCACACGACCACCACCAGCGGATGGTCCATCGACATCGTCACGCCCGACTGGCCCATCGAAAGCGTCCTGCTGTCCAACCAGGGTGATCCCTACCGCGACGAAGCCGGATCAACCTGGTGGCACATTCACCGCGAAGAAGCATGCGAGATCCGCGCGGCGGGATTCTCATCAACGGGTCACACTCTCGCCATCGCTTCCAGCTGCACACTCACCCTCTTCGCCCACTCCTGACGTCCTCTGCACGAATACTCGTACGCACCTCTGCACACCAATGAGTACGCCGACAGAGCGTGTCGTTCGGCAATAACTCGCCCACCTGGAGCGGGCTAGTGCGGCCGCAGGAGGGGCAGGTCCATTCCGGCGGTGTCTGGTCCCCGTCGACCAGGCGACCGTCGACGGTGGTGAACCGCGTCAAGACCCGCAGCGGGGCCTGGTATTCGCTGGCCGTGGTGCCGCACGTCGCGCAGCACACATAGCGAGGATCGCCGGACAGGTGCCGGTTGAACGCGATCGAGATCAGCATGCGGATCACCGGCGGTCCTGGCCTTCCTGGCGGCAAACGGCACGGTACTGGACGTCCGTCCGCCCATCTGCGGTGACAAGTGGCCGCCCGCATACAGCCACCGGCCGCGATGGGGAAGCGATCCTGCCCATGCTGTCAGAACCCGAGTAACACGGATATCACTGCGACGCGAGTGATCGATCCCAGCAATTTCGCTATTAAGTCACGACTGATGGCGTAGCGGCGGGAGCGGCTGGCGGGCAAGTGGGTCTTGGCATCGATAGCCACGACATCGCTGGCGCGGGCGGCGAGGATGTCGGGGAAGTGGCGCAGGGCCGAGGTCGTGAGGCTCAGCGCTTGACGGAGCTGCCTCGTCCATCTGGCTCGCGACTCCCGCGCGCTGACGGCCTGGTCGAACAGGGGCCACCACCTCATCGAGCTGGTCGACCGCGGTCTCGGGCGACGAACGCCAGCAGGGTCGGGGAACTTGCGCTCCTTGCGCCGCTCCAGCCCCTGGTTCGTCGAGCGGCGCGGAGGCCAGAAACCGGCGGCGCTCGTCCGGCGGGGCCGAGACGTCGCCTTGAACGCCCTCGCGAACGCCTGCCCGGACCGCTCAGCCGGTCACGCCAAGATCACGAAAGATCGGGCTAATCGTCTGCTACAGAGATTGAAAGTTTGAGGTTTCATGTCGATCTCGGGTTCGTGATCAGGCCGGTGTGTGCCAGGAAGGCGTCCAGGAGGCTGGCGCGGTACTGCATCTGCTTGAGTCGGCTGCGGATGACCTTGGCGAGTTCGTCGAGTGTGCAGGGGGCCAGATTGCCCAGGCTGCGTTTGAGGTGCGACCACGCCATCTCCACCGGGTTGAGGTCGGGTGCGTAGGTCGGCAGGTAGAACACCGTCAGCCACGGACGCGCCTCGATCAGGGCGCG
>NZ_FOHX01000031.1 GCF_900111685.1 Nonomuraea wenchangensis | reverse complement strand
GCACGTGCTGGGCGCGTTGTACGCCGCAGCCGCCGCGGGCCTGCCGACCCTCGCCGACAGCGGCTACGACGGCGCCGGGATCGGTATTCACAAGCCGATCAAGCAGCCCGACGGCAACCAAATTCTCAGCCCGGACAACCGCACCTACAATCGGCTGCTACGCGCCCTGCGTTGTCTCGGCGAACGCGGGTTCGCCCTGCTCAAAGGCCGCTGGCGGATCCTCCAGCACATCACGCTCAGTCCCAGCGCCATCGGCGACATCGCCCGCGCGGCGCTTGTCCTCACTCATTTTGAGCACGACTACCTACCGGCAATTGGCTGAGATCACGTCACTGACGCCTCTCATCCTTAGGCGACCTCATAATTCTGCAGGACTGCGATGCCTTGCACAGTTGCCCTGCTCGGAGCGGGCAACAACGCAGCTTGCGGAGAATCCTCCGGCTCTGGAGTTGGGCATTCACGCACTCGCCGAGGCCACACAGCCGGGCACGTGAACGGTTGGCCTGCTTCTGCGACTCGAGCTTTTCTTGCCCTTGTAAGGGATGACAATGGGGCCTTCGACTTCCTGAGGGCGCTTGTCGGCCAGGGCGAGAATCCCGGATTGCTCCGCATCGCGCAAAGTGCCCCAGATCCAGGCCGCGGTCTAATCGTGTGTCCTGCCCCACAGCGACCCCGACGTCCAGATGGCGGTCTCGTCCGGGGAGGCGATGAACCTGGTGCTCATTCCGTGCACCCATTGCTTGCCGGAGTACTGTAATGATTTTGGCACAGGTGACCGACGACCGGATTGGGTCGGCAGCCAATCCCTGCTTGGCGAGGTCTTAACGCAGGGCTCAACCTTCAGCGTCTGCAAGCACTGGCCAACTCCCGCCCACATGGCAGGAGTCAAGGTGCAGCCTCAAGGCTCCGGGCGAAATGGCCCCGGCAGTGCGGACAGCAGAAACCGTAGGTCCGGCCGTCGCGCTCCAGCATGACCGCGTCCCCGACCGGTACGGTCGCGCCGCACACCGGGTCGACGACCGTCCCGTCCGGCGCGGGCTCCTGCGGCCCGGTCTTGGCCTGTTCGATGAGCCGCAGCATGTCCGGCGAGCGGTGCACCCGGCCGCGCAGGCCGTAGCCGCCCTCGGGAACGATGATCACGTTGACCATGACGCACGGCTCGCGACCTGGCTCGGCCTCCGCAAGCTCGGCCGTGATGCGCGAGACGAGGTGCTCGCTCAGCTCTTTCCCCCACATGCCGGCGGTCACGTTCACCACGTACCGGGTGTCCCGCGCCGCTTCCGCCGGTCGCCCGCCCGCGATCCAGATCTCCTCCTCGCGCACGACCACGTCGGTGAGCGAGTCGAGAAGATCGATCACGCCGGGGTCGGCCGCGGCCGAGTCGTCGTGCCCGGCGGCCGACAACAGCCTGCGTCCGGTCAACCGCCCGGCGAGAGCCTGGCGTTGCGGCACGTCGAACCGGCCCTTGGGCACAACGACCTCGATGAACAACATTGTCCTGAGCTCCTTCCGCGAGGTTGCCTCAGGTCCTCATCGTTCCGGCCGGGCCCATGGGCGTCGTCGGCCCGGGGAAGCGTCTTCCGGCTACCACGGCGGGAGTAGGGCGAAGATGACCCGCACCCCTCATCGACTCGCCTGAGCGGGGAGCGCTACGCGGGGGAACTCCACGCTCCCGCGGCGGGCGTCGCGGGGTAACCCAGTGCGGCGGACAGCTCGCGGGCCGCCTCCGCCACCACGGCGCCCATCTCGTGCAGCCGCTCCGGCGCCGCCGCCCGGGTCACGGACACGCTGATCGCCGCCGTGATCAGCCCCCGATGGTCGCGTACGGGCGCCGACACCCCGGCGGCGCTGTCGTCCAGCTCCACGTCCGAGACGGCGTACCCGGCCGAGCGCACGTGGGCGAGGTCGGCCAGCCAGTCGTCCTCGCTGGCGACCGCGCTGTCCAGCCCGGACGGCAGCACGGTGCGCAGCAGCGCGCGTACGCGTTCCTCGTCCCATTCGGCGAGCAGCGACCGGCCGGCGGCGGCCATGATCACCGGCACCGAGACGCCCTCCCACACCCGGTGGTAGGCCCGCGACGACGGCACCGACAGCAGCGTCAGGACCTGGTTGCCGCGCAGCACGCACAGGTAGGCGTCCTCGTCGAAGGCGGCGGTCAGGCGCCGCAGGTAGGGCGCGGCGACCCGGACGAGCCGGGCCTGCTGGGTACGTGCGGCCAGCGCGAACAGCCGCCAGCCCAACCGGTAGCGCCGGGTGACGGGGTCCCGCTCCACCATGCCCTCCAGCTCCAGTGACCGCAGCGCCCTGGAGATCTGGCTCTTCTCCCGTCCCAGCCGTTCGGCGATCCAGCTGACGCCGAACCCGTCCGCATCCCGATCATCGCCGTGACCTGCGAGGATTTCGAGGATATCCATGTCCCGCCGCAGCCCGGCCGAGGGCGCCGGAGACTTGTCGCTCATCCACGTCCGTTCGTAACAGAAGCATTGCGCTTTGTTGCGCTAGCTGCACCTGGTTTTGCACTGACCGCAACTCTTGGCATACGTTTGCGAGCCTCTGACAGCGTAAGCGAAGGTGGTCCTTGTATGAGTTTCGGCGAGTACGTGGTCTCCCGATGGGGCACCCTCTCGCTGGCCGCCGCCGAGCACGCCCTGGTCGTGGCGATCGCCATCGCCCTGGCGAGCGTGATCGGCATCGGCATCGGCGTCCTCGGCCACGGCTCGCCGCGAGTGCGTGAAGGGTCGATCGCGGCCTCGGCGGCGATCCTGACCGTCCCCTCGCTGGCCCTGCTCACCCTCCTCATCCCCCTGACCGGGCTGGGCTGGGGATCCACGCTGATCGCGCTCACCGCGTACGCGTTCCTGCCGATCATCCGCAACACCGTGACGGGCCTGCGCGGCCTGGACGCCGCCACCGTCGAGGCCGGCCGCGGCATGGGCCTGAGCCGCCCGCGGCTGCTGCTGCGCGTCCAGCTCCCGCTCGCCTGGCCGCTGATCCTGACCGGGATCCGGATCTCGACGCAGATGGCGATCGGCATCGCCGCCATCGCCGCCTTCGTCGACGGGCCCGGCCTCGGCAACCAGATCTTCGAGGGACTCTCCCGGCTGGGCTCGGTGAACTCGCTCAACGCCACCCTCGCGGGGACGCTCGGCATCGTGGTCATCGCGGTGCTGTTCGACCTGTTCTTCGCCGCCGTCCGCCACCTGACCACCCCGAGGGGGCTTCGTGTTCGAGTCCGACCGTGACGCCGAGGGCGTGCGCATCGAGCTGCGCGCGCTGACCAAGCACTATCCGGGCCGGCCGGCCCCGGCGGTCGACAACGTCACCATGGACATCCCGGCCGGCGAGCTGGTCGTCTTCGTCGGCCCGTCGGGCTGCGGCAAGACCACCACGATGAAGATGATCAACCGGCTGGTCGAGCCCACCTCGGGCGAGATCCGCATCGGCGGGCGCGACGTGCTCAGCCTGAACCCCGACGAGCTGCGCCGCCACATCGGCTACGCCATCCAGCAGGTCGGCCTCTTCCCGCACCTGACCGTGGCCCAGAACATCGGCCTGGTCCCCAAGCTGCTCGGCTGGCCGCAGCCCCGGATCGCCGCCCGCGTGGAGGAATTGCTCGCCCTGGTGCATCTGGAGCCGTCGGACTTCCACGACCGCTACCCGCGCCAGCTGTCCGGCGGCCAGCAGCAGCGCGTGGGGGTCGCCAGGGCGCTGGCCGCCGACCCGCCCGTGATGCTCATGGACGAGCCGTTCGGCGCCACCGACCCGATCACCCGCGAGCACCTGCAGAACGAGTTCGTCCGGCTGCAGAAGCAGCTCCGCAAGACGATCATCTTCGTCACCCACGACTTCGAGGAGGCCATCAAGCTGGGCGACCGCATCGCCGTCCTGCGCGAGGGCTCCCACATCGCGCAGTACGACACCCCCGCCGCCATCCTCGACCGCCCCGCCGACGACTACGTGGCGGGCTTCATCGGCCAGGACGCCACGCTCAAGCGGCTGGCGCTGCTGCGGGTCACCGACGTCCCGGCCACCGAGCCGCTGCCCGACCCCCGGCTGCCCCAGATCGCGGCGGACGCCAGCCTGCGCGAGGCGCTGGACCTCATGCTCGCCCATGGCACCGACAAGTGCAGCTCGACGGCCGGGGTGCTGAGCTACGCGACCTTGTGCGCGGCCGTCGGGAACCGGTCACGGGAGGAGCTGGTCGCCGGTGACCGCTGACACTGCGCCGACTGAAACTGTGCCGACCGAAAAAACTGTGCCGGCTGAGACCCTGCCCCTCGCACCCGTACGGCGCGTCCCGCTCGGCGCCCGCCACCTGATCACGCCCGCCGCCGTCGCCGCCGCCCTGATCGCCCTGTACATGTGGGTGGGCACGCTGGAGCTCGACTCCATCGAACAGCGCAGCCTCAACCGCGCGGTCATCCTGGCCAAGACCGTCGAACATCTGCAGATGACGCTGGCCGCCACCGCGCTCGTCGTGCTCATCGCGATCCCGCTCGGCGTGGTCGCCTCCCGCGCCCGCAACCGGCTCATCGCCCCGGTCATCCTGACCCTGGGCAACCTCGGCCAGGCCGTCCCCTGCATCGGCCTGCTGGTGCTGTGCACGTTCCTGATGGGGGTGGGTTTCCAGACCGCGCTCGTCGGCCTGGTCGCCTACGCGGTGCTGCCCGTGCTGCGCAACACCATGGTCGGCGTGCAGCAGGTCGATCCTGCGCTCATCGAGGCCGCGCGCGGCATGGGCATGACGCGGGGACAGATCCTGCGCCGCGTCGAGCTCAAGCTCGCCGTCCCGGCGATCCTGGCCGGGCTGCGCACCGCGCTCGTGCTGACCGTCGGCGTCGCCACGCTCGGCGCCTTCGTCGCCGCGGGCGGCTTCGGCGAGCTGATCATCAACGGGCTCAAGCTCAACCGCATGCCCGTCACCATCGTCGGCGGCGTGCTGACCGCCTGCGTCGCCTTCTTCATCGACTGGCTCGGCAGCCTGGCCGAGAACCTGCTCAAACCACGCGGCATCTGACCGTACTGGACAATCGAGAGGCTTTTTTCATGCTCCCCCGCCCCCTCAGGACGACCTTCGCCCTGCTCGCCGCCGCGACGCTGACCATCGCCGGCGCGAGCGCCTGTGGCACCGCCGACGCTGTCGAGTCCGGCAGCGCGGGCGACGAACTGGCGGGCTCCAAGCTCGTCGTCGGCTCCAAGGACTTCACCGAGAACATCGTGCTCGGCAAGATCGCCGTCCAGCTGCTCAAGGCGCACGGCGCCGACGTCGTCGACAAGACCAACCTCGGCGGTACGGCGCCGAACCGCAAGGCTCTGGAGGCCGGCGAGATCGACCTCTACTGGGAGTACTCCGGCACCGGCTGGATCGAGCACCTGAAGAAGACCGAGCCGATCCAGGACTCCGCCGGGCAGTTCAAGGCCACCGCCGACGAGGACCTGTCCAAGAACAAGATCCGCTGGATCGGCCCCACCCCGTTGAACAACACCTACGCCCTGGCCATCCGCTCGGAGAAGGCCGAGGAGCTGGGCGTCAAGACGCTGTCCGACGTGGCGAAGCTGGCCGAGACCAAGCCCGAGGCGGTCACGCTCTGCATCGAGACCGAGTTCTCCACCCGCGACGACGGCCTGCCCGGGCTGTCCAAGGCGTACGGCATGAAGATCCCGAAGAACCAGGTCAGCCTGCTCGACACCGGCGTCGTCTACACCGAGACCGACAAGGGCCAGGTCTGCGATTTCGGCGAGGTGTTCACCACCGACGGCCGCATCGCGGCGCTCGGCCTGACCGTCCTGGAGGACGACAAGAAGTTCTTCCCGATCTACAACGCGGCCGTCACGGTCCGCCAGGACACCTACGACAAGAACCCCGCGCTGGAGAAGGTGCTGCAGCCGGTGATCGCGAAGCTGGACGACGCCACCATGCAGCGGCTCAACGCCCGCGTGGACGTCGAGGGTGAGGAGCCGGCCAAGGTCTCCGCCGACTGGCTGAACGAGCAGGGCCTCCTCGGCTCGGCCGGCGACGCCTGAGGCTTCCACCGCCGAGGGTGCGGGCCAGGAGCCCCCGAAAGGGAGAATGACGCCAGGCCCAAACTAGGTTGCACTATGCAAAGATATTGCACGGCGACCTACATGGGAGGGGTGCATGGCGTTCGGGGGCGCTGGATGAGCGCGCAAGGGGCGTTGCGCTGGCTGCCGTTCGGTGTCATGGCGGCCGTCGCGGTGACCGACGTCCTGGCCGGCCCCTCCCTCGGCTTCCTCCCGCTGCTCACGCTGGGCCCGAGTTTCGCCTCGGTGTCCGGCGGCGTGCAGCGCACCGCCATGGTCGGCCTGGTCGCGCTGGCCCTGTGCATCCCGCTGGCCGCCTACAACGGCCTGCTGCTGCGCTGGCAGAACAACCTCACCATCGTCACCATCGTCGGCGTCACCGGGGTCGGCATGCTGGCCGGGCACCTGCGGCTCAGGCGCGAGCGCGAGCTGGCCGACGTTCGCCTGGTCGCCGAGGCCGCCCAGCGGGTGCTGCTGCGGCCGGTGCCGCGCAGGGCCGCCGACCTGCAGGTGGCGCTCTCCTACACCTCGGCGGCGGCCGAAGCCCGCATCGGCGGCGACCTGTACGAGGTGGTCACCACCCCGCACGGCGTACGGCTGCTCATCGGCGACGTGCAGGGCAAGGGCCTGGAGGCGGTGGAGACGGCGGCCTGGGTGCTCGGCGCCTTCCGCGAGGCCGCCTACGACGAGCCCGAGCTGGAGGAGGTGAGCGCGCGGCTGGAGGCGAGCCTGGCCCGGCACCTGGGCGGCGAGAAGTTCGTCACCGCGATCCTCGCCGAGGTGCACGACGGCGAGATCCTCCTCCTCAACCACGGTCATCCCCCGCCGCTCCACCTCGGCGCGGACGGAAGGGCCGCCGCCGTGGAGCCCGCCGACGCGGGTCTGCCCCTGGGTCTCGGCCCTCTCGCGAGCGGCCGCCCGAAGGCACATCAGGTGTCTTTCCGCGGCGGGGACCGCATCCTGCTGTTCACCGACGGCGTCATCGAGGCCAGGGACGACGGCGGCGCCTTCTACCCCCTGTCCGAACGCGTCCATCTCCTGCGTTCGGATGATCCGCAGGACGCGCTGGACGCCCTGCGCGCCGATCTGGTCCGCCACACCGGCGGCCCGCTGCCCGACGACGCCGCCATGCTGCTGCTTCACAGGCAGACCTGACGCACGGCGGCCGTTCTCCTTCAACGGGCGGACCGCCTGATCGCCGCGAGCAGGTCCTCCGTCGTGGTGATGGAGTGCGCGAACGTCGGCCCGTTGAGCTCGTGCGCGGCGTGCATCATCTCCGCGCTGAAGGCCGCGGTCGCGTCCCTGACCAGGGTGACGTGGTAACCGAGCTCCATCGCGTACCGGCCGGTCGACTCGACGCAGGTGTTGGCCAGCAGGCCGATGAGGATCACGTGGGTGATGGCGTGCTGGCGCAGCAGCAGGTCGAGGTCGGTGTTGGGGAACCCGCTCTGCGCCCAGTGCTGCTTGGCCACGATGTCGCTGCCCGGCGAGACGAGGTCGGCCCGCCACTCGCCGCCCCAGGCGCCCTTCTCGAAGGAGTGGCGCTCCTGGATGCCGCGTTGGGTCGGGTTGGGATGGTCCCAGTCGTCGTAGTCGCCGGGCCGCCACTGCCGGTGCGGGACGATGAAGATCAGCATCCCCGTCTCGCGCGCGGCGGCGGTGATCGCCCGCAGGTGGCCGAGGAGGTTCACCCGCTCGGCGATCTCCCGTACCCGTGGCCAGATCTTCCCGCCCTCGGACAGGAAGTCGTTGTACGGGTCGACGAGGAGGACGGCGGTCCGGCCGATCTTGTAGGTGGTGCTGCTCACGCCCGTGGTGTACCCCGGGCCCCGAGCGGGCCCGGGGCGTTGACCACTTCCGGACGGCGGGCAGGATTGTCTTTGCCCGGTCAAGGGCAGCGGGAGGTGTGACCGACGCCCACGAGGCCGCGCCCACGCTGCTGGCGTTGCGCGCGCTCAACCTCGGTGACCTGCTGGTCACCGTGCCGGCGCTGCGCGGGCTGCGCCGCCGCTACCCGGACCACCGGCTGCTGCTGGCCGTCAACCCGGCGCTCCGGCCGCTGGCGCGGCTGACCGGGGCCGTGGACGAGGTCGTCCCGCACCGCAGCCTCCGACCGCCGCCCGTCGTGGCCCCCGACGTGGCCGTGGACCTGCACGGTGTGCTGCCGGACAGCGTACGGGCGGTGTGCGGCACCCGTCCCGGACGCCTGGTGGCCTTCGCCTGTCCCGAGGCCGGGCACCCGGACGGGCCCGCGGTGCGGGACGTGGAGCACGAGGTGGCCAAGTGGTGCCGGCTCGTCCGCTCCGACGGCGGCGACCCGGACGAGAGCGATCTGCTGCTCGCGCCGCCGTCCGCGCCGAGCCCCCGGCCGGGGGCGGCGGTCGTGCACCCCGGCGCGGCCTACGGCAGCAAGCGGTGGCCGCCTGAGCGGTTCGCCGCCGTCGCGGCGGCGCTCGCCGTGGCCGGCCACGACGTCGCCGTCACCGGCACGGCCGCCGAACGGGAGCGCGCGGCGCGGGTGACCGCCCTGGCCGGGCTGCCGGGGCACGCGAACCTGGCCGGGCGGACCGACCTCGACACGCTGGCGGCGCTGGTGCGCGGGGCGGCGCTGGTGGTGTGCGGGGACACGGGGATGGCGCATCTCGCCAGCGCGTACGAACGGCCGTCGGTCGTGCTGTTCGGCCCGGCCTCGCCGCGGATCTGGGGACCGCCGCGCAAGCCGGTCCACGCCGCCCTGTGGCACGGCGGCGGCGAACGGGAGGTGCAGACGGACGCGCCGGACCCGGCGCTGCTGCGCATCACGGTGAAGGAGGTGCTCGACGCCGCCGCCAGGGTGCTCGGCGCGTAGTTTGCCCAGGTGGGAGGCGGGCACGACGGTCGTCATGACGGCGCTGCTCGACGGGGTGCGGACGATCGCGGTGCTGCGCGCCAACGCGCTCGGCGACCTCGTCGTGGCGCTGCCCGCCATCGGGGCGATCAAGGACGCCTACCCGGACGCCCGGCTGGTCCTGCTGGGCAACGCCTGGCACGCGGCCTTCCTCGCCGGGCGGCCAGGACCGGTGGACGAGGTGGTCGCCATGCCGCCGATCGCCGGGCTCACCACCCGGCCGGAGGCCCGCCCGGCCCCCGAGGAGCTGGTCGAGCGGCTGCGCGGACGGCGTTTCGACCTGGCCGTGCAGTTGCACGGGGGCGGGCGGCACTCCAACCCGTTCCTCCTGCGGCTCGGCGCCCGCGTCACCGCCGGCTTCCGTACGCCGGACGCCGAGCCGCTGGACCGCTGGCTGCCGTACCTCTACTACCAGCACGAGACCCTGCGCTACCTGGAGGCCGCGGCGCTGGTCGGGGCCGGCGCGCGGGAGTTCGAGCCGCGCGTGGTCGTCACCGGCGCCGACCGGGCCGAGTTGCGCGCCGTGCTCGGCGAGCCGCCGCCCGGCCTGGTCGCCCTGCATCCGGGCGCGACCGACGCGCGGCGGCGCTGGCCGGCCCGCTCCTTCGCCGCGGTCGGCGACCGGCTCGGCCGTCCCGTCGTGGTGACCGGCACGGCCGAGGAGGCGGACCTGGTGGCGGAGGTCACCGCCGCGATGCGCCGCCCCGCGACGCCGCTCGTGGGCGTGCTGAGCATCGGCGGCCTGGCCGCCCTGTACGAGCGCTGCGACCTGGTCATCGGCAACGACACCGGCCCGCGCCACCTGGCCGCCGCCGTCGGCGCCGCCACGATCGGCCTGTACTGGTGCGGCAACCTCGTCAACGCGGGCCCGCTCACCCGTACCCGGCACCGGCCGCTGGTCTCCTGGATCATCGCCTGCCCCCGCTGCGGCGCGAGCGGCGTGGACCTGCGGGCGGAACGGTGCCCGCACGACGCCTCCTGGGTGGCCGCGATCACCGTGGACGAGGTGGTCGAGCAGGCCGAGGACCTCCTCCGCCAGAGCTGATTCCACCAGAGCTGACCCACCGACCCGTACCGGCCACGGCAGGCCGCCGACCCGGCGCGATCCGCCCAGGCCGCCGGCCCGCCCCGGTCCCGGCGGGCCGGCGGCCCCCGCCTACGCGGCGGCGGGCCCGAGGAGCACCGGCAGGTCGCGGACGTCGTTGCCGATGAACGACGGCTGCCGCGTCAGCCAACCCACCGGCCGCGCCGGCGCCAGACGCGGGAACCGGCCGAACAGCGCGGGCAGCGCGACGCCCGCCTCCAACCTGGCCAGCGGCGCCCCGAGGCAGAAGTGCATGCCGTGCCCGAAGGCCAGGTGCTGCCGGTCGTGCCGGTCGATGTCGTAGCGGCCGGGATCGGGGTTGACGGCCGGGTCACGACCGTGGGCGCCGAACCCGATGATGATCAGCTCCCCCTTGCCGATGGTCACCCCCTCCCCCAGGTCGAGGTCGGCGGTGGCGTAGCGGAGCGGCAGGTGCATGACCGGCGGATGCAGGCGCAGGCTCTCCTCGATCACGTCGGCCCAGCGTCCGGGAGCCTCATGCGCCGCCGCGAGCTGGTCCGGATGGGTGAGCATGGCGACGACCGCGTGGTCGATGAGGGAGACGGTCGTCTCGCTGCCCGCCCCGATCATCAGGATCAGCGTGCTGACCAGCTCGTCCATGCTGAGCCGGTCCTCGTCACGCCGCTGGGCGGTCAGCAGGAGGCTCGTCATGTCGTCGCCGGGCCGGGCGGACTTGGTGGCGACCAGCCGGTGGACGGCGGCGTACATGTCCCGCTGCACCCCGGCCGCCTCGTCGGGGCCGAGGCTGGTGTCGAGCACGGCGTCGATGGTCGCGAGCATGGCGGGCCGCTGGTCGTCCGGCACGCCGAACAGGTCACAGATGACCCGGGTGGGGACGCGGTAGGAGAAACGGGAACGCAGGTCGAGCGGCCGGTCGGCAGGTAAGCCGGCGAGCTCGTCGAGCAGCGAGGTCACGATCGCCTCGATCGCGGGCCGCATCGCGTCGATGCGGCGGGCGGTGAAGGCCCGGCCGACGAGGTCCTTCAGCCGCTGGTGGTCGTCGCCGTCGGCGGTGAACATGCTGACCACGTCGACCCAGGCGGTCAGCCAGGCGATCGCGAAGGGCCGGTAGCCCGGCCACGACCTGCGGGCGTCCTTCGAGACGTCGGGATGGGTGAGGAGCCGTTTGACCACGTCGCCCCTGGTCACCGACCAGGCGACGAGGTCTCCGGGGAGCAGGACCCGCACGGCCGGGCCGGCGGCGCGCAGGTGGTCGGCCTGTTCATACAGGCGGAGGCCGGTGGTGTCGAGGGGGATCGGTGCCATGGTCACGGAGACCTCCAGCGTTCGGCAGGGACGAGGGGGTGGGGGTGTCTGCCGTAAGGGGGCGGAAGCGGATTCCGAGGCCGGCGGGGCACTGGTGGAACGGGCCGTGCCGGTTGGGCGTGTACGGGTCGATGAGGTCGAGGTCCCACAGGCTGCCGAGGAGCGCCTCGACGCCGGTCTGGGCGATGATCGCGGCGTGGCTCTCGGCCGGGCACCGGTGCGGCCCCGCCGACCAGGCCAGGTGGGAGCGGTTGCCGTAGCCGGGCCGCGGCGCGGCCGGGTCGGTGCCGGTGGCGGCGTGGCTGATGAGGATCGGCACGCCGGCCGGGATCGGTACGCCGTGCAGCGAGGTGTCGTGGCGGGCGTAGTGGACGGAGAAGTTGGCCATGGGCGAACGGGTCCACAACACCTGCTCCATGGCCCGCCGGACGGTGACCGCGCCGCCCGACAGGTCGCCGGCGTAGGAGTCGTCGGTGAGCAGCAGCCGCAGCGTGGAGGCGATCCACGCGGCGGTCGGGATGGTGCCCGCGCCGATGAGGACGACGAGCTGGTGCAGGATCTCCTCGTGGCCGAGCCGCGCCGGGTGGGCCAGCATCCAGGTGGTGCAGTCGTCGTCCGGCCGGCCGCTCTTGAGCTGGATGATCTCGGCGAGGACGGCGGCGAGGTCGGCCGCCGCCTGCTCGGCCTGCGGGTCGGCGCCGATCATGCCCTGGCAGGCGGTGACCATCCGCTCGACCATGGACGCGGGACAGCCCAGCAGGTCGGCGAAGACCAGCAGCGGCAGCAGGTCGGCGAACTGGCTCATCAGGTCGGCGTGGCCGTCGCTGGCGAACTCCGTGATCAGGCGGCCGGCGTGGCCGCGGGTGCGGTCGTGCAGGCGGTGCAGGTTGATCCGGGCCAGGCAGTCGTTCATGGCGTGCCGGAGCCGGGCGTGCCGCTCCCCGTCCGCGTACAGCAGGCTGGGCCGGAAGGCCATCAGGGCCAGCACCGGGCTGTCGCGCGGCACCAGCCCGCGCGCCAGGTCGCCCCATATGCGGCTGTCCTTGCTGTAGGTTTCGGCCTCGTTCAGCAGGTCGCGGGCGGCGCGGCGGCTGACGACGACGAGCGCGCGCACGTGCGGGGCGATCTCCGCCCAGGCCACCGGGCCCTCGGCACGCAGCTTGTCGTAGGCGTCCTCGGGGCGGGCGGCGAACTCCTCGCCGTACAGGCGGACGCCGGCGGCTGCGGGGATGGTCATCGGGCGGGCTCCAGACGGGACTGCGTGATGATGGCGGTGACGAGGGCGATCAGCCCCTGCTTGGCCGACCCCAGCTCGCGCGCGTCGAGGCTGACCAGCGCGCGGTCGCCGGGCAGGGCCAGGGCCTCGCGCAGCTCGGCCTCCCGGTGCAGGGGCGCGCCGGCGAAGTGGTTGATCGCGACGGTGTACGGCAGCCCGGCCTGCTCCAGCAGGTCGATCGCCGGAAAGCTCTGGTCGAGGCGCCGGGTGTCCGCCAGGACGAGCCCGCCCAGCGCGCCCTCCATGAGGCAGCGCGCCATGCCGCTGAACCGCGTCTGGCCGGGCGCGCCGAACAGGTAGAGCACGATGTCGGGGGTGAGCGTGAGGCGGCCGAAGTCCATGGCGACCGTCGTGGTGCTCTTGCCCCGCAGGTCGTCGAGGTCGTCCACGAGCTGCCCGGCCTGGGTCAGCCGCTCCTCGGTGTGCATCGGCCGGATCTCCGACACGGTGCCGATGAACGTGGTCTTGCCCACCGCGAACGGCCCCAGCACCACGATCTTGACGGGGCGGGCGGCCGCGGGGACGTAGCGGTCAGAGTTTGTGTAGGGCATCGAGCACCTGCTGCAGGAAGTCGAGGTCGTGCCGCCCGGCGGCGGGCGTGTAGGGGGCCCGGGCGCTCAGGTGGCCGCTGTGGACCAGCCCGGCGACGATCATCTTGACCACCGCGCCGGGCAACCGCAGGTGGTACGCGACCTCCGCCACCGACAGCACGCCGGGCCGGCACAGCGTCATCGCCCGCTGGGCGTGCGCGCCGAGACCGGCCGGCGACCGGTGCGGGTCGGCGACGAGCAGGGTGGCCTCGTCCAGGGCGGAGCGGGACGCGGCGGCGGCGCCGCCGGTGACGGTGTGCGAACGCACCATCCCGGCCCGCCTCGGCCGCCCGGACGACGGCGGCCCGGTCACGACGGCTTGCCCCGCTCCCGGGCGCCGAGCACCGGCTGCAGGCCCCTGATCGTCTTCATGATGGCCTGGATGGCCACGGCGACCGGCCCGGTCGTGGACCCGCCGCGGACCGCGGCGGCCAGCCCGGTGCGCTCGCCCGCGGCGAACAGCAGCACGGTGACGTCCGACAGGTCGCTGATCATGTGCCGCCAGGGGGCGGCGAGCTCCTGCTCGGCGGGCATGCCGCAGAAGCCGGCGAGCTGGCGCTGCAGCGACTGCAGGCCCGCCATCATCGCGGCCGTGCGTTCGGCCTCCTCCCTGCTGAGGCCGTGCGAGCGCGCCAGCAGCAGGCCGTCGGTGGTGAACAGCATCGCGTTGATGAGGCCGTCGTTGTCGGTGACCAGGCGGTTGAGGTGCCCGGTCATGTCGATGGTGTCGGCGGTGGGGTGGCTGGTCATGGCTGGGGCTGTCCTCGGTGGGGGTCGCGGACGGGGTCGCGGTCCAGATCGCCGACGGCGTCGCGGTCGGGATCGCGGTCGGGGTCGCGGTCGGCGTATGCGGCGCGGAGTGCTTCGAAGATGGACTCCATGCCGCCGTCCAGGTCGTCGGCCGCCACGGCGCCGCCCATCGGGCGCGGCTCCGGCGGGGCGGCGGCGGGCCTCTCCTCGGGCACCCGCACCCGCCGCTTCGGCAGCCCGGACGTCGTGGTCGACGGCGCCTCGGCATCCTCCCCTCCCCCAGCTCCTTCCTCCTCCTCCTTCAGAGGAGCGGCGGTGACGGGCATCGGGTCCGGAGGGAGCAGGTCGTCGGGCACGGTGGCCCAGTCGGGGTGCCCGGGGCCAAGTGCGGCGGGGTCCGCCGAGGGCGGGATGCTGATGATCATGTGCGTCGGTACGAGGCACACCGCCTTGACCCCGCCGCTGCTGGACGGCGCGCCGACGTCGACGCGGAAACCGTAGTCGTGGGCGAGGCGGCCGACGACGGCGAACCCGAGCCGCCGCTCGTCCTTGAGCGCGGCGGCGTCCATGGGCGTGTCGCTGGACAGCAGCTGCTCGGCCTCGGCCCGCTGGAAGCCGTTCATGCCGAGCCCGCGGTCCTCCACGACGACGCGGTAGCCCGCCTGCACGGCCTGGACGTAGACGTCGACCCGGTCGTCGGAGTAGCTGGTGGCGTTGTCCAGCAGCTCGGCCAGCGCGACGATGATGGGCTCGGCGACCCGCCCCTCGACCACGACCTCCCCGGCGTCGGGCTGGTAGGTGTAGTCGACCCGCAGGTAGGGGCCGATGCGCCCCCTGGCGCTCTCGACGATCTCCCTGAACGTGCAGTCCTCCCGCTGGACGCCCGGCCAGGAGCCGGCCAGGATGCGCAGCCGCTGGAGGCTGTGCAGCGCCTGGGTGGCCAGGTGGTCGATCTCGATGAGGCCCTGGTGGTAACGGGGCGTGCCGGCGTGGTCGTCCAGCTCCTCGTCGATCTTGATCTGCAGCCGCGTGAGCGCCGCCTGCGCGGTGTCGGCGACGCCGCGCACGCCCGAGCGCGCCGCCGCCGCGACGTCGCCGCGGATGGCCGCGGCGCGCTCCCTGAACAGGCTCTCGGCCTCCCGGCAGCGGGCGGCCACGGCGGTCTCGGCCAGACAATCGTGCAGGAGCCCCGGAATTTCCACGGCGGGATGTCCGGCCTCGACATCGGCGACCGCGCGCAAACGTTCGACGAGGCGGTCGTATTCGCTCGCGGCGGCGTCGTACCATTTTTTATTGAGCTCGGCCTGTTGCGCGGCGCTCTCGGCGTTCTTGCGCGCCGTCTCGGCCTTCTGCTCCGCGGAGCGGGTCTCGCGCCGGGCGGCGTCACGGGCACGAAGAGCAGCTCGCCTGGCCCTGGCCTGCCACAGGAGGGCGCCCGTCAGCGCGAGTACGACGGCCACGAGCACGCCGCCGAGCAACGCGCCGACCAGGAGATCCGGTGTAATCATGACGATCCTTGGTCGGTCGGGACTGCCTTGACTTCACTTTTACCAGTTCTGCACCGTGACTCCACGGGAAATCGTCAGCGAATTCCACCGGCGAAAATTCGAGGTTATTACGAGAATTATTCATAATGGCGGGCGGAAGTGCGGGCCGCCGTCATCCAGGATCCGGCGTGAACCTGAGGGCCGGTTCGGCCGTCGAAACGTTCATGACACGACACACGACGGCTCGCGCCGCGCTGGCGACGACGCTGGCCGCTGGACTCCTGCTGGCCGCCGCCCCCTCCGCGCAGGCCGCACAGGCCGCGACGGCTCCCGGCACGTTCGGCCCCTACGGGTACGGCGGCGTCCGGCTCGGCATGAGCGCCAAGGCCGCCAAGGCCACGGGCAAGATCAGATATAAGCGCCCCTTCGACTCCGAGACCTGCAGCGGATGGGAGCTGAAGGCGCACCCGGCCGGCAAGGACGCGGTCGGGCTCTACATCTCGAAGAAGCGCGGCGTCGCGATGATCTTCGCGCCGAAAGGCGCCCGCACCCCGGCGGGCATCGGCCTGGGCTCCACCCTCACCAGCCTCAAGAAGGCCTACCCCGGGCTGAAGACCGCCGCCAGCGGCTACCCGTACATCAAGGTCCCCGGCAACTCGAAGGCGTACTACGCGTTCCTGGTCAACTCCAAGAACCGCATCTACGAGATCGCGCTGGCCCTGAACACCCAGGACTGCGCCAACTAGGTCAGCCCTTGGCGGGCGGGGCGGTGCTGGCGCGCGGGATGAGCGTGGTGGCGAGCTCGATGCGGGTCCCCGCAGTGCCGCGCGGGTGGGTCAGCTCCTCGCTGATGAGCCGTACGGCCTCGTTCGCCATCTCGTCGAGCGGCTGGCGCACGGTGGTGAGCGGCGGCGACATCGTCGCGCAGAGCGGCGAGTCGTCGAAGCCCACCACCGACAGCTCGGCGGGCACCCGGACGCCGCGCTCGGCCGCCGCCTGGTAGACGCCCGCGGCCTGCAGGTCGGAGCCGGCGAAGACGGCGGTGGGCGGGTCGTCGCGGTCGAGCAGCTCGGCCCCGTGCCGCTTGCCGCCGGAGACGAGGAAGTCGCCGTAGCGGGTCAGCCCGGGGTCGGGCTCGATGCCGAAGGTGCGGTGGGCGGCGAGGTAGCCCTCGTAGCGGTCGAGCGTGCACTGGACGTCGAGCGGCCCGCCGATGAAGCCGATGCGGGTGTGGCCGAGCTCCAGCAGGTGGGTGGTGGCGAGGACGCCGCCGTTCCAGTTCGTGGCGCCGACGGCGGAGAGGCGCGGGTCGCGCTGCCCGACCGGGTCGAGCAGGACCAGCGGGACGTGCAGCAGCTCCTCGATGGCCCGGATCTCCTCGGCGCCCGCGCGGGAGAGCACGAGGACTATGCCGTCGGTGCCGCGCTTGCGCATGATGCCGATCCAGCGCCGCAGGTCGAAGTCGGACCGCGCGGAGGAGGTCACCACCAGCGAGAAGCCCCAGCGGGCGGCGGCCCGTTCGGCGCCGTCCACGACGACGTGCGCCCACGGCGAGCCGAGCCCGTCGATGAGCAGGTCGACGATGCCGGCCCGGGGCGTGGCGGGCGGGCGCGGGGCCTCGTAGCCGAAGGCGCGCACCGCCTCCAGGACCTTGTCCCGGGTGGCGGCGGAGACGTGTTTCTTGCCGCTCAGAACCTTGGACACCGTGGGCACCGACACTCCGGCTGCCGCCGCGACGTCCGCGAGCGTGGCTCGGCGCACCGAAATCTCGCACCTCCACAAGTTTTCGGAAAGTATCGGAAATCCGAACATCCCCGATGAGCTGCGGTTACCGCGAGCATGCCGCGCTTTCCGGAGACCTGTTGACATTACTACGTGCTGGAGCCTACCGTAACGCTTCGGCAATGTCACGGTAATATTTCGGAAAGTGCACCAGAAACTTTCTGACCGACTTCTGTCAGCGCTTTGGGAAGACTTCGAGGGGTCATGCCTGCACGTGTGGAGCAGCCGGCGTCCGAGCTGGAGGAACGCCGCGCGCGGCGGGTCCGTGAGTTGATGGCGGAGATGACGCTGGACGAGAAGCTCGCCCAGCTCGTGGGCGTGTGGCTGAACGTCAACCGCGACGAGGGCGTGGTCGCGCCGCTGCAGGACTCGATGCAGGGCGAGGAGGTGGAGTTCGAGGCGTTCGCCGGCGACGGCCTGGGCCAGATCACCCGCCACTACGGCACCCGCCCGGTCGAGCCGGGATGGGCGAGCGGCGTCCTCGCCGCCCGGCAGCGGTGGCTGCGCCGCGAGACCCGCCTCGGCATCCCCGCGCTGGCCCACGAGGAGTGCCTGACCGGCCTCGCCGCCTGGCGGGCCACGGTCTACCCGGTGCCGCCTGCGTGGGGGGCGTCGTTCGATCCCGCGCTGGTCGAGCGCATGGCGGCGCGGATCGGGGCGGACATGCGGCTGCTCGGCGTCCACCAGGGGCTGTCGCCGGTCCTCGACGTGATCCGCGACCAGCGGTGGGGGCGGGTCGAGGAGTGCATCTCCGAGGACCCGTACGAGGTGGCCACCATCGGCGCGGCCTACGTGAGCGGCCTGCAGTCGGCGGGCGTGATCGCCACCCTCAAGCACTTCGTCGGCTACTCCAACTCCCGGGCTGGCCGCAACCTCGCGCCGGTGCACGCCGGCGCCCGCGAGGTGGCCGACACGCTGCTGTTCCCGTTCGAGGTGGCGGTGCGCGACGCCGGCGCGGGCTCGGTCATGAACTCCTACGCCGAGATCGACGGCGTCCCGGTGGCCGCCGACGCCCACTACCTGACGAAGGTCCTGCGCGAGGAGTGGGGCTTCGAGGGCACGGTCGTGGCCGACTACTTCTCCGTCGCCTTCCTGCACACGCTGCACGCCGTCGCCGAGGACGCCGAGGACGCGGCCGTGCAGGCGCTGACGGCGGGCATCGACGTCGAGCTGCCCACCGGCGTGGCCTACCTGGAGCCGCTGCGGAACGCCGTCGTCTCGGGCCGCGTCGGGGAGGACCTGGTGGACCGGGCGCTGCTGCGGGTGCTGCGGCAGAAGGCGCGGCTCGGGCTGCTCGACGACGAGTACGCACCGGACGAGCCCGCAGAATCCGTCGATCTCGACGGCCCGGAGTCGCGCGAGGTGGCGCGGCTGCTGGCCGAGGAGTCGGTCGTGCTGCTGTCCAACGACGGGGTGCTGCCGCTCGGCCCCTGCGAGGGACGCCGCCTGGCCGTGCTCGGGCCGAACGCCGACGACGTGGCCGCGCTGTTCGGCTGCTACTCCTTCGTCCAGCACGTGCTGCCGCACTTCCCTGGCGTGGAGGCGGGGATCGCCGCGCCGACGCTGCTGGAGGCGCTGCGCGCGGAGCTGCCCGGCGCGGTGATCGAGACCGCGCGCGGCACCGGCGTGGACGACGGCGACCGCTCCGGCATCGCCGAGGCGGCCCGCCTCGCCGCCGCCTCCGACGTGGCGGTGGTGGTGCTCGGCGACCGGTCGGGGCTGTTCGGCCGCGGCACGTCCGGCGAGGGCTGCGACGCCGAGAGCCTGGAGCTGCCCGGCGCGCAGCGGGAGCTGGCCGAGGCGGTCATCGCCACCGGCACGCCGACCGTGGTGGTGCTGATGACCGGGCGCGCGTACGCGGTGCCCGGCCTGCTCCGCGACGCCGCGGCCGTCGTGCAGGCGTTCTTCCCCGGCGAGGAGGGGGCGGGGGCGATCGCCCGGGTGCTGAGCGGCGCGGTCAACCCGTCGGGGCGGCTGCCGATGAGCCTGCCGCGGGCGAGCGCCGGCCAGCCCTACAGCTACCTGCACCCCAGGCTCGGCGGGGCCGGTTCGGTGAGCAACATCGACCCCGCGCCCGCGCTGCCCTTCGGTCACGGGCTGAGCTACACGACCTTCGCCTACGCGGACATGACCGCCGACGGCGAGGCCCCGGCCGGCGGCCCGATCCGCTGCTCGGTCACCGTGCGCAACGCCGGCGACCGGCGCGGCGCGGAGGTCGTCCAGCTCTACGCCACCGACCGTGTCGCCTCGGTGACCCGGCCGGTCGCCCAGCTCGTCGGGTACGCCCGCGTCGAGCTCGACCCCGGCGAGCGGGCTCGCGTCGCCTTCGAGGTGCCCGCCCGGCTGCTCTCCTTCACCGGCCGCGACGGGCGGCGCGTCGTGGAGCCCGGCGCGGTGGGAATGTCCTTCCGCCGCTCGGTGCATGACGTGGTCGAGGAGCGGGACGTGACGCTGACCGGTCCCGTGCGCGAGATCACCGGCGAGGAGCCGCGACTGACCGTCGTGACCGTCGAACGGGAGATCTGACATGACCCGTATGGACGCCTTCCGCCGCCGGATGGGCGGCCTCGCCTTCGGCGGCGACTACAACCCCGAGCAGTGGGACCGCGAGGTGTGGCGGGAGGACGTGCGCCTGATGCGCGAGGCGGGGGTGAACCTGGTCTCGCTGGGCGTGTTCGCGTGGGCGTCGCTGGAGCCGGAGCCCGGCACGTACGAGTTCGGCTGGCTGGACGAGGTCATGGACCTCCTCCACGACAACGGCATCGCCGTCAACCTGGCCACCCCGACGGCCGCGCCGCCCGTCTGGCTGACGCACCTGCACCCCGAGGTGTTCCCGATCAGGGAGGACGGCCAGCCGTTCGGCTTCGGCAACCGCCTGCACTACGACCCCTCCTCGCCGATCTACCGCCGCTACGCCGCCGCGATCACCACGAAGCTGGCCGAGCGCTACTCCTTCCATCCGGCGCTCGCGATGTGGCACATCAGCAACGAGTACGGCCCCACCGCCTACAACGAGGCGGCGTCGGTGAACTTCCGCCGCTGGCTGCGCCGCAGGTACGGCACCCTCGACCGGCTCAACGAGGCGTGGACCACCCGCTTCTGGGGCCAGGTCTACACCGACTGGGAGCAGATCGACGTCCCGCACATCCCGCGCACCTGGATGAACCCCACCCGCAGGCTCGACTTCAAGCGTTTCACCTCCGACGCGCTGCTGGAGTGCTTCGTCGCCGAACGCGACATCGTCCGCTCCTTCCGCGACGACCTCCCGGTGCTGACCAACTTCATGCGCTTCTTCCGGCACGCCGACTACTGGAGGTGGGCGCCGGAGGAGGACGCGGCGGCGCTCGACATCTATCCCAACCCCGCCGACGCCGACTCGCACGTCTCGGCGGCGTTCAACTTCGACCTGTTCCGCTCGCTGAAGGGCGGGCAGCCGTGGCTGCTGATGGAGCAGTCGAGCAGCGCCGTCAGCCAGTGGTCGCTCAACGTCGTCAAGGAGCCGGGGCGGATGCGGCTCGGCTCGTTGCAGGCGCTGGCGCGGGCGTCGGACTCGGTGATGTTCTTCCAGTGGCGGGCGAGCCGGGGCGGGCAGGAGCGCTTCCACTCGGCGATGCTGCCGCACTCGGGGCCTGACTCGCGGACGTTCCGGGAGATCAAGGACCTGGGGCGGGAGATGAGGCTGCTGGCCCCGCTCGCCGGGACCACCTCGCGGGCGGAGATCGCGATCCTGTTCGACTGGGACGGCTGGTGGGGGCTGGAGGAGGTCTTCGGCCTGCCGCGCAGCGACTTCAGCTACACCGACACGGTGATGCGGCACTACACGCCGCTGTGGGAGCGGCACCACGCGGTGGACGTGGTGTCGGCCGACTCGCCGCTGGACGGATACAAGGTGCTGGTGGTGCCGAACGCGTACCTGATCGGCGACGAGGGCGTGCGGCGGATCACCGAGTTCGCGCGGGCCGGCGGCACGGTGCTCATGTCGTTCTTCTCCGGCGTCGTGGACGCCGACAACCGGGTGCGGCCGGACGGGTATCCGGGCGCGTTCCGTGAGCTGATCGGCGCGAAGATCGACGAGTACTGGCCGGCCAGGCCGCACGAGCGGTTCACCGTGGAGTTCAAGGGCGAGTTCAAGGGCGGGCCCACCACCACCTCCACCTGGTGGCGGGAGGACCTGCGGCTCGAAAGCGGCACGGCCCTCGCCACCTACGCCGACGGGCTGCTCGCCGGCCGGGCCGCCGTGGTCGAGAACCGCTACGGCGCCGGGCGGGTCGTCTACGTCGCGACCCTGCTGGAGCAGGCGGCCTTCGACGAGCTGGTGGCCGGCACGGTCGAGGCGGCGGGGGTGCGGCCGCGCCTCGCGGGCGTCCCCGCCCACGTCGAGTGCGCCGTACGCGGGAACGAGACTTCCGAGTACGTGTTCCTGCTCAACCACAGCGGCGAGTCGGGCGCGTCGGTGCCCCTGGAGGCGGACGGTACGGACCTGCTCACCGGCCGGGCCGTGACCGGGCGGGTGGAGCTGGAGCCGCTCGGCGCGGCCGTCGTCAGGATCGCCCGCCGGGCGGCTGTCACGCCTCCGGCCGTCGGGTGAGGCGGAGCTTGGACTGCTTGTGCAGCGGCTCCCAGTCCGCCATGAACGTCGCCGTGAACCCGTGCCGGCCGGCCAGCTCCACCAGCGTCTCGGTGCGGTAGTAGAAGTCCTCGCGCAGCACCTGGTGCTCGCGGCCCTCGGTGCGGTCGAAGGTGAAGTCGAAGTGCGCCTCCGGCTTCATCACCCGCCCGACGTGCGCGAAGCACTCCTCGATGACCTCCAGCGGCGAGTGCGAGAAGACGCTGTGGGCGTGCACGACGTCGAAGAAGCCGCTGGGCAGGAACTCCAGGCGCAGGTCGCGGACCGGTGTCAGGTGCGGCAGCTTGTCCCGCAGGCCGTAGCGGACGAGGGTGTCCTGGGCCGCCATGAGGATGTCGGGCGAGATGTCGAGGCCGTAGTAGTTGCCGGTGTGCAGGTAGTCGATGAACAGCCGGCCGGCGCGCAGGTTACCGCACCCGATCTCCAGCATCCGGCACTCCGGCCTCAGCCCGTGCCCCACGAGGTAGTCGAACTGGGTGCGGCCGAGCGCGAGCCAGCGTTTGTGCGTGTGCGAGCCGACCGCGCCCTCCGGGTCGCGGGCGGTGTCGGAGCGCATGACGCGGCGGTAGTAGGCGATGTGGTCGCGGCTGCGCAGGCGGAACCAGGTGTCGCGGGCCACGCGCCGCAGGTGCGGCGCGATGCGGTGCGGATGGCCCGCGGCGTAGGCCATCTGGTGGACGAGGCTCGAACGGGTGCGTCTCACCCTGCGAACGTAGGTCAGCCGCCGGTGCGGTCAGCAGGCTCTCGGGGCACTCTTGAGTGCTTGTTTGCGCAGCCTTTCTCGCCACCGGCGGAACACCACGTGTCCCGGTCAGCTCAGGTAGTCGCGCAGCGCCAGCGACCGGGAGGGGTGGCGCAGCTTGGACATCGTCTTGGCCTCGATCTGCCGGATGCGCTCGCGGGTGACGCCGTAGACCTTGCCGATCTCGTCGAGCGTGCGCGGCTTGCCGTCCGCCAGGCCGTAGCGCATGGTGATGACGCCCGCCTCCCGCTCGGAGAGCTGGTCGAGCAGGTGGTGGAGCTGCTGCTGGAGCAGCGTGAACGACACCGCCTCGGCCGGGGAGACGGCCTCGGTGTCCTCGATGAGGTCGCCGAACTCGCTGTCGCCCTCCTCGCCGAGCGGCATGCTCAGCGAGACCGGCTCGCGCCCGTAGCCCTGGACCTCGACGACCCGGTCGGGTTCGAGGTCGGTCTCGGCGGCGATCTCCTCCGGGGTCGGCTCGCGGCCGAGGTCGCTCTGCAGACGGCGCTGCACCCGCGCGACCTTGTTGATGAGCTCGACCATGTGGACGGGGATGCGGATGGTGCGGGCCTGGTCGGCCATGGCCCTGGTGATGGCCTGCTTGATCCACCAGGTCGCGTACGTGGAGAACTTGTAGCCGAGGCGGTAGTCGAACTTCTCGATGGTGCGGATCAGGCCGAGGTTGCCCTCCTGGATGAGGTCCAGGAAGAGCATGCCGCGGCCGGTGTAGCGCTTGGCGATGGAGACCACCAGCCGCAGGTTGGCCTCCAGCATGCGGCGCTTGGCCTCGACGCCGTCGGCGGCGACCCACTCCAGGTCGCCCCTCAGCTCGTCGGAGAGCCCTTCCTCGGTGTCGAGGCGTTCGCGGGCGAACAGGCCGGCCTCGATGCGTTTGGCGAGGTCGATCTCCTGCTCGGCGTTGAGGAGCGGCACCCGGCCGATCTCCTTGAGGTAGGCCTTGACCGAGTCGGCGCCGAGCGGCGCACCGCCGTCGGCGCTGGTGTCGTCCAGTTCTAGAACCTCTGCTGCTTCGGACAAGACTTTCTCCTCGCTCGCTTTGGACGGACGCACGGAACGCGTGGTGAGAACGGGACTACGGCATCGCCACCTCGGACATCGCGAAAGAGCCACCGGCCGCACGGGCCGCCCAACATCCAAGCTACCCAACGGGAACGACTCGACAGCACGTCTAGGCCCTCGGGCTCCCCTCGCCCCCGCTGTCCGCCCTGGGCGGCAACCAGGTGAACCTCCCCTCCTCGACCCCCGCGAACGCCATCAGGCGCGCCCCCTCGGCCTCCAGCTCCTCGCGCACCCGCGCGGGCAGCGGGTGGAAGGGCTCGGCCGTCAGCACTCCACCACCAAGATTCCACATGCCACCGACAAATCCGTCGACCAGGAACGTGGGATAGATCGCGGCGCCGACGCACACCGCCTTGCGCTGCTCGGCGGTCATGAGCCGGCCGCGGTCGGCGTAGGCGACCATGAGGTTGTCGAACCAGGGCAGGAAGCGCACGGGCGCGGGCGTGCCAGGGTCGGCGAGCGGCAGCCCGGCCAGGTCGTACAGGACGCGGCCGGTCTCGTCCCGGTAGGTCCGCAGGTCCGGCATGCCCTCCATGACCCCGCGCAGCCGCGTGAGCCCCGACCAGGCCTGCACGTCCATCACCGACGCCGGGCCGAACGCCGCCAGGTACCGCCGCACCAGCCGCTCGGCGGCGGCCTGCGTGCCGAGCGGGCCGTCCATGGGGCGGCCCAGCCAGTCCTCGGCCAGGGCGAACGGCGTGGCGCCGCCGCGGCCCCAGACGCCGTTCGGCGGGGTGTGGACGATGGGCAGCAGCGTCTGCGCCGCGTAGCCGAGCGCCGCCGGGTCGGCCTGCGGCCACCGCTCGCGCAGCAGGTCGCGCAGCTGCGGCCGGGTGAGGACGCGCCCGTCGCGGTGCGCGCCCTCCAGGTGGGCGCGGGCCAGCTCGGTGAGCTCCACGTGGTCCACGTCCCGGAGTGCGCGGCCGAAGGCGCCCTTCCTCATGCGGTCGAGGACCGGCTGCACGAGCGGGCGCAGCCACACGTAGTCGTCGGCTGACGAGAGGTGCTGGGTGGCGCGCAGCAGCGTCCCCCGGACGACCTGACCGCCGTGGAGGAGGACGGTCAGGTCGTCCTGGGTGAAGGAGGCGAGGCGCGACCAGAGCCCGACGTACGGCGCGTCGACCTCCTGTCCCTGCAGCGCGACCAGCCGCGCGACGGCCTCGGCGGGAGGCAGGGCGGCGCGGTCCAGCAGGAGCTGGCGGCCCAGGGTCGTCCGGTTGAGCACCCGGCGGTCGAGGATCATCCGCCGAGCGTAGGCGTCAATGCGGCAAGGATGATTCCGCGTTGAGCAGGTCGTCGAGGGCGGCGCGCAGGTGCCCGGCGAGCTCCCAGGCGTCGGGGACCATGGTCCGGTCGGTGACGACGCCGATGTCGAGCGAGCCGTTGTAGGAGAAGGCGGTGATGTTGACGCCGCCGCTGACGTCCGTGATCACCGAGACCGGATAGTGGGTCAGCAGCAGGTTGCCGCACACGTACAGCGGGAGCTGCGGGCCCGGCACGTTCGAGATGATCACGTTGATCGGCGGGGCGGTCTCCCCCACCAGCGCGAAGGCCGAGCGCGCGGCCAGCCCCATGAGCACGGCCGGCATCGAGGCGCTGAACTCGCGCAGCCACCGCGCCGGCGCCAGCGCCGAGCGGTCCTTGATCAGGCGCATGGCCCCGCGCACCTCGTGCAGCCGCTCGACGGGGTCGGCGACGTGCGTGGCGAGCGGCGCGATCATGATCGTCACCTGGTTGCCCGGCTCCCGCACGCCGGCCTCGCGCAGCGAGAACGGCACCCCGGCCACCAGCGGACCGTCCGGCACGCCGCCGTGCCCCGCCAGCCAGCCGCGCAGCGCGCCCGCGCACACCGCCATGACCACGTCGTTGACGGTCACGCCGAACGCCTTGCGCACCGCCTTGACCTCCTCCAGCGGCAGCGACACGTACGCGAACCGCCGGTGCTGCGAGACCGGCCCGCTGAACGGCGTCCGTGGCGCGGGCAGGGCGGGCAGGCCGGGCACGCCGCCCGCGCCGGCCAGCCTGCGGGCGAGCCCGGACAGCGGCCGGGCGCCGGGCAGCCACGACACCACGGGGATCTCGTCCAGGTGCGGCACGGCCTCCGCGACGAACCGGACCGCCCGCGCCGGGTTCGCCGCCAGCCTGGCCAGGCCGCGCGCCACCATCTCCGCCTGCCCGGGCGGCGGCTCGTCCCGGCCGGGCGGCGCTTCCCGCATGCCGGGCGGCGGGTCCTCCTGGCCGGTCGGCGGCTCTGGGGTGGTGTCGAGCAGCGCGGCCAGCACGTCCGCGCCGCCGATGCCGTCCACGGCGGCATGGTGGATCTTGGTGTAGAGGCCCGTGCGTCCGCCCGGAAGGTTGTGGACGAGGTAGATCTCCCACAGCGGGCGGCTCCGGTCCAGACGGCGGGCGTGCAGCCGGGAGACCTGCTCGGCGAGCTGCCGGTCGTCGCCGGGCCGCGGCAGGCCGATCTCGCGGACGTGGTAGTCGAGGTCGAGGTCGTCCTCCTGCGCCCAGTACGGGTGGTCCAGCCCGAACGGCACCGGCGCCAGCCTGCGCCGCAGGGCGGGCACGTACGGCAGCCGCCGTCCCAGCAGGGCCTGCAGGTCGGCGCGGTCGAGTTCGCCGTCCAGGATGGCGAGGCCGGCGATGTTCGCGACGTTCGTGGCGGTCTCGATGTTGAGGAACTGCGCGTCCAGGGCGGTGAGCTGCGGCACGGCGTACCACCTCCGTCCCGAACCAACCAGACTCCGTCCGGCGGGGCAAGCACCGTCAGGCCGTGACCTCCAGGTCGTGGGTGGCGGCGTCCGGCTCGGCGAAGGCCAGCATCCGCAGGCCCTCCTCCGCCACCGCGTCCCGGGAGAGCTGCCCCTCGAAGGGGCTGAGCAGCAGCTTGGCCTTCTTGCCCGAGCGCTTGATCTGCCACGTCCCCGCCGCGAACCCGTCCACCAGGACGACCGCCCGCACCCGCAGGTTCTTGGTGGTGACCAGGCCCTTGTACGCGTCGGCCAGCAACCGGGTGCGGTCGGCGTGGCCGAGGACGAGCGTGTCGAAGTCGGGCAGGAACCGCACCGGCGCGGGCACGTCGCCGCCCGGCCGGGGCGCGCCCGGCAGGTCGAACAGCTCCTTGCCGCCGGGCCCGGCGAGCCGGTCCAGCTCCATCGCCTCCATGACCGGCCGCAGCCCGCCGAGCCCCGACCAGGACTGCACGTCGGCGGGCGTGGCGGGGCCGTACGCGGCCAGGTAGCGCTCGACGAGCGCCTGCGGGCGGGGGTCAGGGTCGAGGCCGATGCCGGGCGGGGCGAAAGCGGGGTCGCGCGGGAAGCTCCACCGGTCGCCGGTCGGCACGACGGCGAGGGGGGTCAGCATGCGCACGGCGTAGCCGAGTGCCCGGTCGTTCGCGCCGGGGAACTCCTCCAGCAGCCGCGGGCGCAGCTCGTTGAACGTGTGCGGGCGCTCGGCCAGCATCCGCTCGGCGGCGGCGACCACGGCCGCGGCGTCGTAGCCGTCGAAGCGGCGCGCCGCGGCGGCCAGCACGGGCGCGAGCAGCGGCCGGAACGCCGCGAAGTCCGCCGCCGTCACCAGGTGCAGCGTGGCCCGCCACATCGTGGCCCGCAGCACGGTCCCGGCGTGCAGCGCGGCGTGCAGTCCCGCCCGCTCGAAGTCCGCCAGCCGCGACCACACCCCGAGGTACGGCGGCCTCGGCTCCTGCGCCTGCAGCCCGGCCAGCCGGTGCACGACGTCCGTCACGTCGCCTTCGTACCGCTCCAGGAGGTGCTGCCGGGCCAAGGTCGCACGGTTGAGGTCGCGGAGGGTGAGCATCTACATATCATGCCCTTCCCCATCAAAGCGGTACGCGCCTGCTACCCCGCTCTCAACGACGGCTACGCCTATCTCGACGGTGCCGCGGGCACGCAGACCCCGCGCTCGGTGATCGAGGCCATCTCCGACGCCTACCGCGGCGGGATCGGCAACGTGGGCGGCGCGTTCCCGGCCAGCCACCGTTCCGACGCGATCGTGGCCGCCTGCCGGGCCGCCGTGGCCGACCTGGTCGGCGGCGACCCCCGCGGCGTGATCCTCGGCCCCAACATGACCACCCTCACCTACCGGTTGTCCCGGGCTCTCGCCGGGCCCGGGGACGAGGTCGTCGTCTCCCGGCTCGACCACGACGCCAACGTCCGGCCCTGGACGCAGACCGGCGCCACCGTGCGCTGGGCCGAGGTGGACCCGGTGACCGGCGAGCTGCCCGTCGAGCAGTACGCGAGCCTCGTCAACGAGCGCACCCGCGTGGTGGCCGTGACCGCGGCCAGCAACATCATCGGCACCCGTCCCGACGTCGCCGCCATCGCCGAGATCGCCCACCGGGCGGGGGCGCTGACGTACGTGGACGGCGTGCACGCCACCGCGCACGGCCCGGTGGACATGCGGGCGCTCGGCGCGGACTTCTACGCCACGAGCGCGTACAAGTGGTCGGGGCCGCACGTGGGCGCGGTGGTGGCCGACCCGGCGCTGCTGGAGACGCTGCGGCCGGACAAGTTGGCCTCCTCGCCCGACACGGTGCCGGAACGGTTCGAGACGGGCACGGCGGCCTTCGCCGACCTGGAGGGCGTGACGGCCGCCGTGGACCACCTGGCGGCCATGGTGCCGGGCGCCGGCAACCGGCGCGAGCGGCTGCTCGCCTCGATGGCGGCGGCGGAGGAGCACGAGCTGGAGTTGTTCGGCGTCCTCGTCGAGGGGCTGGAGACGCTGCCGGGCGTCACGGTGTGGGGCAAGCCCGCCCGCCGCACCGCCACCGCGTACTTCACCGTCGCCGGGCGCACGCCGCGCGAGGTGGCCGAGCACCTGGCCCGGCAGCGGGTCAACGTCTGGAACGGCCACAACTATGCCTGGGAGCTGACCGGCGCGATGGGCATCCGCGACACGGGCGGAGCCGTACGGGCCGGCCTCGTCCCCTACAACGACCGCTCCGACGTCGACCGTCTCCTGGAGGGCATCGCCCAGCTCGCCTGACCTGACCGTCCGGGCCCGGCGCCCTCCTCCTGAGCACGGGCACGTGGCTCAGGAGGAGGGCGCGGGGCGGGCGGGGTCAGCCGGCGAGGCGGGGCAGGACGCCGGTGTTGCGCAGCCGGTCGCGGGCGGCCGCGATGGCCTCCGCCGTGGTGGCGAAGACCTGGCCCGCCTCGCTGAGCCGGGTGATCACCCCCAGCGCCTCCAGCGGCTGGTGGTGGCCGTCGGGGATGCCGGAGACGTAGACGAGGATGCCGCGCCGTTCGAGGCGTTCGATGGCGTCGCCCAGGACCAGCGCCCCGCTGGCGTCGAGGCCGTTGACCCGTGACATGCGCAGCACGACCACCGACACGCCGGTCACCGCCGACAGCTCCAGCAGGAACCGGTGGGCCGCCGCGAAGAACAGCGGCCCCGCCAGCCGGTAGGTGACGATGTGCTCGGCGAGCAGCGCGTGCTCGTCCTCGGTGTGGTGCGGGTGCTCCTCGTGGCGCAGTGGCTCGGCGTCGAGGCGGGTGTTGCGGGCGAGCGTGCGCAGCGCGAGCGCCCCCGCCACCACGAGCCCCACGACGACGGCGAGCACCGTGTCGAGGATGAGCGTGGCGACGGCGGTGAGCACCAGGACGACGGCGTCGGACCGGGTGGAGCGGAACAGGGCGCGGACGGTGCCCACCTCGATCATCCTGATGGACGTGGCGAGCAGCACGCCGGCCAGCGCGGCGAGCGGGATCTTGGAGACCAGGTCGGCCCCGGCGTAGACGATGGCGGCGAGGATGGCCGCGTGCGAGAGCGCCGCCAGCCGCGAGCGGGCGCCGGCGCGTACGTTGACCGCGGTGCGGACCATGGCCCCCGTGCCTGGCATGCCGCCGAACAGCGGCGCCACCAGGTTGGCCACCCCCTGCCCGAACAGCTCCCTGTCGGGGTCGTGCCGGGGGCCCCGCGTCATGCCGTCCGTGACGGAGGCCGACAGCAGGGACTCCAGGGCGGCGAGGGCGGCCACCGCGACGGCCGGCCCGATCAGTGACGGCAGCGCGGCGGCGTCGAGGAAGCCGAGCGACGGCGCGGGCAGCCCGGTGGGCAGGGTGCCGATGCGGGCCAGCGGCAGCTCGGCCGTCTCGGCGACGACGGTGGCGAGGACCACGACGAGCAGCGAGAACGGCACCGTGGGCCGCAGGCTCGCCGCCACGAGCAGCACGGCGGCCACGGCGATGGTGACGGACATGGCCCACCAGTGGGGCCGGGCCAGGAAGTCGAGCAGGGCGTGCCAGGCGACGACGGCGACCTTGTCGTGGCCGCTGGCCGCCACGCCGAGCGCGGTGGGGAGCTGCTGCAGCCCGATCACGCAGGCCACGCCGACGGTGAACCCGGCCACCACCGGGGCGGGCACGAGCGCGATGCAGCGGCCCGCGCGGGCCAGCGCGAGCGCGATCAGCAGCAGCCCGGCCAGCACGCCGACGGTGAGCACTCCGGCGGGGCCGTGCGCGCTCATGATCGGGAGGAGGATGACGGTCATGGCGCCGCTCGTGCCGGACACCTGGACGCGTGAGCCGCCGAAGAAGGCGGCGAGCGCTCCGGCGACGATGGTCGTGGCGAGCGCGGACTCGGCGCCCATGCCGGAGCTGATGCCGAAGCCGAGCGCGAGCGGGAGGGCGACGATCGCCACGGTGAGCCCGGCCACGAGGTCGTGGCGCGGGGTGCGGGTCATGGCGGCGAGGCCGGCGGGGTCGGGCAGGACCGCGCGCAGCCGCTGCCAGGCGAAGGAGAGCCTGATGGCCGTCACGATCCGTGGTCCTTCACAATCATACGGTAATCGTATTTATCCGTAAATGGGCCTTCCATTTTCACTCCTTCTGGCAAGAAAACCGTAACGCCCATTGCATGACTATGGGCGTCGTCAGGGCGTTGTTCAGAATATCAAGCGCACCCTGGACGACCTGGTCGAACACCGGCTGTCTCGCGTACAGCGGAAAGCATCATTACCGGATTAATAACCATTAATCGTGAGCAAGGAGAATGCGCGGTTGGCCGCGTCGACGGCCTCCGGCTCGACCTCTGCGAGCGGACGGCCCTCGGCGAGCCGCTGCCAGATGCGGCTCGCCAGCACCCGCTGCGTGGCCAGCACCTGGGCGGCGAGCAGCGCGGCGGTCAGGTCGTCCGTCCCGCCCTGCTCCGCGAGGGCGTCGGCGAGTGCCCGCTCGTCGCGGGAGATCTGCTGGAACATCCGCGCCTGGAGGCTGGGCGTCGAGAACACCATGCGATGGAAGGCCATGACCTCGGGATGGTCGTTGAGCCCGGTGACGGGGTCGCGGCGGGCGAGCCCGTCGAGGAAGTGGCGGCGCAGCGCCTCCAGCGGCGTCTCCCCCTCGGCCCGCGCCCGCACCACGCGGGCGGACTCGCCCTCGTGGTCGGCGATGCGGTGCAGGACGAGGTCCTCCTTGGCCGGGAAGTACTTGAACAGTGTCGGCTTGGACACCCCGGCCGCCGCCGCGATCTCGGTGACCGGCACCCCGTCGAAGCCCCGCCGCAGGAACAGCCCGATCGCCGCGGCGGAGATGGCCTCGCGCACGCGCTGCCGCTGGAGCTCCCGAAGTCCCGTCACGACGCCCACTCTAGCAAAGTGTTAACCTGGTCAAAATCTTAACCGAGTTAACACTTGAGGAGGCGTGATGGGGACGCTCGACGAGGAGCGCGCGTACGTCGAACGCTGCCGGGCGGGCCTCCGCCGCATGCTGGAGGGCGCGCGGGACAACGTCATCGTCGGCGAGAGCGTGGCCGGCGACCGCTACAGCGCCGAGCGGCTGGGCCGCCACCTCAAGAGCCTCGCCAAGGAGCTGAGCGAGGAGCCGGAGGGCCCGCCGTTCTTCGGCCGCCTCGACTTCGGCCAGGACTCGGCCGAGCACCGGGGGCGCGCCTATCACATCGGGCGCCGGCACATCACCGGCGAGCACGGCGGCCCGCCCGTCGTCATCGACTGGCGCGCCCCGGTCGCGCGGGCCTTCTACCGCGCCGGGGCCCGCGACCCCCAGGGCGTCGCGGTGCGCCGCCGGTTCGGGTGGTCGGGGATGACGCTGACCTCGTACGAGGACGAACGGCTCGACCGGGGCGAGGAGGGCGGGGGCCGCCTCCTGGCCGCCGAGATCGAACGCCCCCGCGTCGGCCCCATGCGCGACATCGTCGCCACCATCCAGCCCGAGCAGGACGACCTCGTCCGCGCGGGGCTCGACGTGAGCGTCTGCGTCCAGGGCGCGCCTGGCACCGGCAAGACGGCGGTGGGCCTGCACCGGGCCGCCTACCTCCTCTACGCGCACCGCCGCCGGCTGGAACGCGGCGGCGTGCTCGTCCTCGGCCCCAACCGCGCCTTCCTCGGCTACATCTCCGCCGTCCTGCCCGCGCTCGGCGAGGTGGACGTCGAGCAGACCACGCTGGAGCGGCTGCTCGCGACCGTCCCCGTCCGCGCCGCCGACAGCGAGGAGGCGGCGGCCGTCAAGCACGACGCCCGCATGGCGGAAGTGCTGCGGCGGGCGCTGTACGGGCGCGTACGCAAGCCGGTCGAGCCGGTGACCGTGGCCGACGGCTCCTACCGGTGGCGGGTCCGTGAGGACGAGCTGCGCCGCATCGTGGACGACACCCGCCGCGCCGCGCTCCCGTACGGCGTGGGCCGCGAGCGCGTGCACGCGCGCACGCTCGACGCGGTCCGCCGCCAGGCCGAGGCCCGCGGCGTCAGCGCCACCGCCGCCTGGAGCCGCAGGACGGCCCGCGCGCTCGCCCCCGCCCTGGACGCCCTCTGGCCGCCCGTGAAGCCGGAGGAGGTCCTGTACGAGGTCCTGAGCGGGCCGGCGGACGACGGCGCGGACCCGGCGCGCGGGGTGCTGACCGGCGCCGAACGGGCCGCGATCACCTGGGCCAGGCCCCCGCGCGGCCCCAGGAGCGCCAGGTGGACGGCCGCCGACGTGGTGCTGCTCGACGAGATCGCCGGACTCGTCGAGCGTCCGCGCGGCTACGGCCACGTCATCGTGGACGAGGCCCAGGACCTGTCACCGATGGAGTGCCGGGCCGTGGCCAGGCGCAGCGAGCACGGCTCGCTCACCGTCCTCGGGGACCTGGCCCAGGGCACCACGCCGTGGGCGGCGGCCTCGTGGCCGGAGCGGATGGCGCTGCTCGGCAAGCCCGGGGGCGAGGTCGTGGCGCTGACGACCGGCTTCCGGGTGCCGGGTGCCGTGGTGGAGCTGGCCAACGGGCTGCTGGAGTCGCTGGAGGCGGACGTGCCGCCGACGCGGTCGTACCGGTCGGACGGGCGGGTGCGGGTGACCGCCGTCGAGGAGCTGGGGAAGGGGGTGGTGGCGGCGGTGCGGGAGGCGTACGGGTTCGAGGGGTCGATCGGGGTGATCGCCGCCGATCCGGGGGCCGCGGAGCTTGCGGCGGCGCTGCGCGACGAGGGGTTCGAGCTCGGCGGCCGGCTCAGCGTGGTGGAGGCGTCGCTGGTCAAGGGGCTGGAGTACGACCACGTGGTGGTCGCCGAACCGGCCGCCATCGCCGAGGGCGAGCGGCGCGGGCTCAACCGGCTGTACGTGGCGCTCACCCGGGCCGTGTCCCGGCTCGACGTCGTCCACGCGCGTCCGCTCCCGCCCCAACTCGCCCGGCCGTGAGATCCTGGACGGGTGCTGTCGCCGATCGATCTTTTGCGCGAGGAGGTGGCCGCCCGGCTGGCCGCGTTCGACCGGCGGGAGGTGCCGCCGGTGGGCGGCGTACGCCGGGCCGCCGTCACCGTGTGCGTGCTGGAGGACTCCGGGGGCGTCCCGTACACGGTGGTGATCAGGCGGGCCCCGCTGGGCCGCAACCCGGGGCAGTGGGCGCTGCCCGGCGGCCGGCTGGACGACGGCGAGGAGCCAATCGAGGCGGCGCTGCGCGAGTTGGCCGAGGAGACGGGCCTGACCGGGGTCGAGGTGGCGGGGCTGCTCGACGACTTCGTCACCGACTCGGGGTTCGTGATCACGCCGGTGGTGGCGTTCGGCGGCCGGCAGCGGGCGGTGGCCGATCCACGCGAGGTGGCGTCGGTGCACGAGGTGCCGCTGGAGTGGTTCCTGGCGCCGGGGGTGCCGCGGTGGGAGGGCGAGCTGCTGCAGATGCCGCTGGGGCCGTCCATCGTGATCCACGCGCCCACGGGGGCGATTCTGTGGCAGTTCGCCGAGGTGGCGCTGCGCGGGCGCGAGCAGCGGGTCTTCGACGTCGTCCAGCCTCATTGGACGCGCACATGACCACGCCGACGGCGAGCCGTTGGAATAGCGGGCCCCGATCGTCCGTTAGCATCAAGAGGCCGATGTGGTCTGTGTCCCCCGGGCCGCAAATTACCGCCTTCACGGAATACCGTTCGGCTGGAGCCGTGTTGTGCACCTCGCCGAGGAGGCGACCGCCACATCGGCCTCAATCTTTCCGGGCGCTCCGTTCATCGGCGGAGCGCCTGCTCTATGGTGGGTGGCCGAACGCCCGATGATCCAGGAGAGCCTGTTGCTTTACGAAGTGGTCAAGTTCGCCGCCGCTCCGCTGACGCACGCGATGTGCCGGCCGCACATCACAGGCGCGGCGCACGTCCCGAGGAGCGGGCCCGGGATCCTGGCCGCCAACCACCTGTCGGTGCTCGACTCGTTCCTGCTGCCCGCCCTGCTGCCGCGGCACGTGACGTTCACGGCGAAGAACGAGTACTTCGACGGCAACCCGATCTCCGGCTTCTTCATGCGACTCGGGCGGAGCCTGCCGATCGACCGCGAGAGCGCCCACGCCGCGCAGGCGATGCTGGAGGAGGCCGCGGCGCTCCTGGAGCGGGGCGAGCTGTTCGGCATCCACCCCGAGGGCACCCGCTCCCCCGACGGCCGCCTCTACCGCGGCAAGATCGGCGTGGCCTGGCTGACGCTGAAGACGGGCGCGCCGGTGCTGCCGGTGGCGCTCAGCGGCACCGAGAAGGTGCTGCCGCTGGGCTCGAAGGTGCCGCGCCCGGCGAAGATCGGCATCGCGATCGGCGAGCCGATGCGGTTCGAGGGCGACTACCGCAACGCGCGCGACCGGCGGCGGGTCACCGACGAGGTCATGGCCGCCATCCAGCGGCTCTCCGGGCAGGAGTACGTCCCTGTCTACGCCTCCAGCGTCAAAGGGGCCGACGGCGCCGTCGTGGCCCGCACATCGTCGGCGGAGGCGGGGGGCTGATCGGTGGCACGGGGCCGCACCATCGCGATCGTGTCCACCGCGGCCGTGCTGGCGGTGGGAGCCGCGGCCGGCGGCGCCTACTACGTGCTGCACACCCGCGGCACACCCGCGAGCACCGCGCAGCGGTTCGTCGCGGCCTGGCAGGCCGGTGACGCCGCCGCGATGGCCAGGGAGCTGGCGACACCGCGGGAGCTCGGCGTCTACGAGCAGCAGCGCACCGCGCTCGGCGTGGAGCGCACCTCCGTCCGGCTGGGCCAGGTGACCGAGGGCGACGGCAGGGCCGGCGTCCCCTACACCGTGACGCTGAAGCTGAAGAACATCGGCGACTGGTCCTACGACGGCCGGCTCGACCTGGTCGTGGCCGAGCGCGCCTGGAAGGTCGACTGGAAGCCCACGGCCCTGCATCCGAAGCTCACGGACGGGGCCGCGTTCTCGATCAAGACGCGCTGGCCGCAGCGGGCGGAGATCACCGACGCCGACGGCAGGCGCATCGACGACGGCTCGGCCGGCGGCTCGGTTCAGCAGCTCGTCGGCTACCTCGACAAGGCGTCCGAGGAGGACGTCGCCAAGCTCGGCTCGGCCTACAAGGCGGGGCAGGCGATCGGCCGCGGCGGGCTGCAGGAGACGTTCCAGAAGCGGCTGGCCGGCACCCCGTCCACCGACATCCGGCTCGGCGGCAAGACGCTGGAGACCATCGAGGGCGGCGAGGGCGAGCCGGTCCAGACCTCGCTCGACCCGCGCGCCCAGGCCGCCGCGGTGGCCGCGGTCAAGGACATGAAGAAGCCGACGTCCATGGTGGCGATCCGGCCTTCGACCGGGGAGATCCTGGCGGTGGTCAACAACCGCGGCGGGTTCAACCGGGCGCTGGACGGCCGCTATCCGCCGGGCTCGACGTTCAAGGCGGTCACCGCGATTGGGCTGCTGGCGGCAGGCATGTCGCCGGAGGACACCGTCACCTGCCCCGAGTACGCCACCGTCGGCGGCCTGAAGATCCGCAACTCCGACAACGAGGCGTTCGGTTCGCTGTCGTTCCTGGACTCCTTCGCCCACTCGTGCAACACGACCTTCGCGCCGCTCGCGCGTTCGAAGCTGGGCGGGGCCAAGCTGCTGAAGACGGCCGAAGGGGTCGGCTTCAACCAGCCGCTCAACATCGGCGTCCCGGCCACCCCGGCGAGCTTCCCCAAGCCGCAGTCGGACGCCGAGCTCGCGGCGGAGTCGTTCGGGCAGGCCAGGATCACCGCCAGCCCGCTGTCGATCGCCTCGGTGGCGGCCGCCATCGCCGACGGCACGTGGCGTCCGCCGACGCTGGTGCCGTCGCTGAAGCAGAAGGCGGCCGAGCGCGAGCTGCCCGACGGGGTGAAGAGCCGGCTCCACACGATGATGGCGGCCGTCGTCACCAAGGGCACCGCCAAGAAGGCCGGCCTGCCCGCGGGCACGCACGGCAAGACCGGTACGGCCGAGTACAACGTGGGCGACAAACTGGAGACCCACGCCTGGTTCATGGGCTTCAAGGGCGACGTGGCGTTCGCGGTGGTCGTGGAGGGCGGCGGCGGGGGCGGCGCGGTGGCCGCGCCGGTCGCCGCCACCTTCCTGAAGAACCTCTAGGAGCCTTCTGAAGATGTTGTTCGGAGATGGACAGCAGGTGGTGGGGCTGGCAGGGTGATCGAGGCATTGGACGACAGGCCGTGTAGCCGTTGCCCCGCATTCGGTGGTTCAGCCGGTGTGGGGCTGCAGGGTCCACCGGCCCTGGACGCCGGCAAGCCCGAGGTTGATCAGGCGGCGCAGGTTCAAGGCCGCCACTCTGAGATGAAGCCACAGGTCGTTGCGTAAGACGCCGCGGTAGCGGAGCCTGCGTGCGCCGCCGTCCGCGCCGACCAGCCAGGCGATGGAGCGTTCGACCATGGGCCGGTGCTGCCGGTAGATGGCTCTCATGTCGGGATCGGTGGCCCATTCCTGGCGGGCCTGGTGTAACAGCGCGTCGTGTGGGTGCAGGCGCAGGGTTCGGCCGTCCTTGCTGGTGGTGCAGCGTTCGCGCAGTGGGCAGGTGCGGCAGGCGATGCCGAAGACCGCGTGGCGGGTGCGGGTGATATGCCGGCTCACCCCGGCCGGGCAGGTGACCGTGCCGGCGGCTTCATCGACGGTGAAGTCGTCGCGGGTGTAGCCGCCGGCCACGGCCGGGCGCAGCGGTGCGGGCTTGATGATGAGGGTGTGCCCGGCGGCGGCCAGCGCGGCGCGGGCGTCGCCGGTGCCGTAAGCGCTGTCGCCGAGCACCTCGAACACCGCAGTACCGGCGCCCGGATCGGCCAGCAGGTCCACGCCGACCACCGCCTCGTGGTTGCCGGCGCCGGTGGCCATGGTCAGCCGGACACCGGTGAACAGCCCGGTATCGGGTTCGATCACGACGTGCGCCTTGTAGCCGTCCTGACGCTGATGCACGGTCTTGTGCACGTGCCGGGCCTGGGCGTCGACGGTGGAGATGACCCGGTCGGTGGCGACCTTGCGGGCGATGCGCCAGCGCCCGTCGGTGCCGTCGGAACCTTCGGCCGGTTCGACGTCCTGGCCGGCCACCAGCGCCAGCAGCGCCAGGGCCTGGCCTGCCGTCTCCTCCAGCTCGCCCGCCACCGCGGCCGTCTCGAACGCGCTCACCACCGTGAGCGCGTCGGTGACCAGGCCGGACACCAGCTCCTGGCGGGCCTTGGCGTCGTCCCAGGCGATCACGGGTTTGCCCGCCTGGTCGTAGTCGGTGGCGTGGCAGCGTTCGGCGATCAGTGGGGCGGCGCCCGGGACCTGCCTGCTCACCCGCCGGATCGCCGCGATCAACTGGGTGATGGTGTCCTGGGTCGCGACCGCGTCGTCCAGCACCGCCGAGTCCAGCACCCGCCTCGTCCGCGCCCGCAGCGCCCCGCTGTCCGCGGCCAGGCGGCTGACCCGGGCGAAGATCCGATTCGGGTCGCCCGACTTGCGCAGCCGCTGCCGGAAGTACACCAGCAGCGAGGGGTCGAAGCCCCGATCCTGCAGGCCAAGCCCGCAAGCGGCCTTCCAGCGCAGATCACAGCGCACCGCCAGCGCGGCTTCGGGATCGGAACTGTGCAGCAACACCTGTAACACCAGCACACACGCCAGCACCTGCGGCGGGATGCTCGGCCGCCCATCAGTCGCGGCATACAGATCGGCGAACATCTCCTCGGGAAACAACTCATCGCGATGTTCGGCCAGGAAAGCGTAGACACTGCCTGCCGGGATCAACTCCCGGCAGGTGCTCCATACATCCGGCCCGACCGGCTGTTCGGGACGATGCCCCATCATGCTGTTCAGCCTGACCCTCGGCCTACATGATCGGAACCCCGACCAGCAACATCATCAGAGGACTCCTAG
>NZ_FOHX01000033.1 GCF_900111685.1 Nonomuraea wenchangensis | reverse complement strand
GCCGAGACGCGCGTGCAGCAGGCCGAAGCCGACGCCGAACAGGCCCGCACCGCGATGCGCGCCGCCCACGCCGACCGCCAGACGGCCGAACAGGAACGCGACGCGGCCCTGCACGCCCAGCGGGAAGCCCTGGGCGCCCAGCACGCGGCCGAGGAACACCGCGACCGTATCCACGCCGAAGCCCGCGCCCACGCCGAACGCCTCGGCGTCCAGATCGGCAACCTCACCACCCGGCTGAACGACGAGCAGCTCCTCACCACACGCCAGGCCGAGCAGCTGTCCCGCCTGGCCGCGGACCTGTCACGCGCCGAGACCCTGGCCGACGAACGCGCCGAGACCCTCGCCGAACGCGACCGTCAACTGCACCAAGCCAATGCCGACGTCCGCCGCCTGACCGACACCCTGGAACAGACCACCGCCCACCTGGCCACCACCCGCCGGCAACTCCAGCAGGCCGAAACCGCCACCGAGCAAGCCCGCGCCGAAACCCGCGCCGCCCGCGACACCCTCGCCGAGGCCCGGCGCCGCTTCGAGGAGGAACGCGACCGCCTACGGACCCAGCACGACCAAGCCCGCCTGGACCAGGCCACCGCCGAAACCCGCCTGGAGATGACCGAACGCGAACTGCAGACCCTACGCCGCCAGCTCGCCGCCGCCCAGACAGCCACCGGCCTGATCGTGCCGCCGCTGACCGACGTCGAGGGACAGCCCGGCGTCCGGCTACCCGGCGGCACCATCGAAGCCGTCACCCTCCAGGACGGCGTGGTGCTGCTGCACCACGCCGACAACGCGATTCCCCTCGGCGACGCCTCCCAGTCCCCCGCGCACGCCCGAGCGCTGAGCGCCGCCCTCCAGGCCGTCGCCTCCCCTCCACCCGCCTGACAGGCATGACCCGGCCCTCGCCAGATTCCTTGAACGACCTACAGGCAGGTCAAGCAGATCGGTTCAGGCGAGGGCGGTACGCCGGCGGAGTACAGGGGCCGTGAGGCCCCGGGCTGGCAGCAGTCACCTGATGAGGGGCGTCCAGGGCGGCCTTCAGGCTGGAGGCTGCCAGGTGAGGCGCCCCGGCCTCTTCGGCCACCCGGGCGATCGCCTCTTCTGCTTGTTCTCCGCCGCCCCCCACTCCTGCCATCGCCCAGCGCAAGCGAACTTGCTGGTCAGCCGTACGAAGTCCGGTCAGGCACGGCGCTGCTGGCGCAGCTGCGCCAGGAGCGATTCGAACGGCCGTTACTGGAGATGAGCAGGTGCGCGGGGAATCGGAGCATGTCGGTAGGGCCTGCCAGGATCGCGACATGACGATCGATGCGCTGGCGCCATTCCGCTGGCTGCGATCGCCGGACGGCGATCGGGGTGACGTACTCGGTGAGATCTACTGCGTGACCCTGCTGCGCGGGCTCGACCCGGCCGAGGTGCTGCGCCGGTTCGGCGCCCGTACGAGCACGCAGATGAGCTTCGACGAGCTGGATCTGGCGGTTTGCGACTTCACGATGGCGACCGGCGGCGGTGAGGGAGGCGGCTGGGTCGGAGTGATCGCCGCCGGCGATGGATGCGCGGCGGTGGAGCCGATGGGCTGGTCAGGGCTGGACGGGCCGACGCTGGCGCGGCTGTCGGTCGGCACCGACGTGGTCTCCGTCTTACGGCACGACTACGCCTGCGACTACTTCCACTACGCTGCCGACGGCCTCGTGGTCACGGCTTTCGACCCGGCTGCTCCCGAGCATCGCTTCGGTGCCGACGCCGACCGGCTCGCCGACCTCATGCGCGAGTTCGGCCTGCCTCTGGAGGAGGGCTCCGAGGAGGAATGGGACCAGCGGTACGAGGACCTCTCCGAGCACGGCCTTGAGCGCATGTTCGCGATGGGTGCCCGCCTCACCGGCGTGACGTTCACTGCCGACCTACTGAACGGACCACTACTGGTGGGTGCGATCGCCGTCCAGCGGCTTCCGCTGCGCGGTCTGCCGGGCGCCAGGCTCCCATGTCGTCGTCGATCTTCACTAGAGTGCTGGCAGGAGTGCGTCCAGGTCTGTCGTCTCACACAGATCTTGGACATCCTCTGCCCGCTCGGAGGCCGCACCGCAGAGCCTCGTGCCGTTGCGCTCGGCGCGGCTGCGTGGCCATTGCAGAATCGAGGTCGGTACCCAGGTGGAAGCCGCAGCGAAGTGTCCCGACATGTGGCGCGCTGCGCGTCTTACCGTTCATAGTGCCGTCTCCACGTCCCTGGCCTTGTGCAGTGACCGCGCCTTGAGTGAACTCGTGGACACCGCCGTGCCGCTGGGATCCGGCATCGGCGGAAAGTCGGCCCTGCTGGAGGTTGCCGGAACCCCGGTCTTCGTGAAGCGGGTGCCGCTCACCGATCTGGAGAGGCAGCCGGAGCATGTCCGGTCCACGGCGAATCTGTTCGACCTGCCTGTCTTCTGTCACTACGGCGTCGGCGCCATCGGCGGGCCGGGCTTCGGGGTCTGGAGAGAGCTCGCCGTGCACACCATGACGACGAATTGGGTGCTCGCGGCGCAATATGAGGGCTTCCCTCTGATGTATCACTGGCGGGTGCTGCCGGACTCGACGCCTCTGCCCGAAGAGCTGGCCGACATCGACAGGGCGGTCGCCTACTGGGGCGGCGGATCGCAGGTACGCCACCGGATCCAGGCTCTTCAGCAGTCCTCGGCGAGCGTCGCGCTGTTCCTGGAGTACATTCCGCAGAACCTGCACCAGTGGCTGGGCGCCCAGGTCGAGGCAGGTGACCAAGCCGCCAACCGAGCCTGCGTCATGGTGGAGAGGGAACTGGCGGCCGGCATCTCGTTCATGAACAGCCGAGGGCTCCTGCACTTCGACGCGCACTTCGAGAACATCCTGACCGACGGCCGGCGCCTCTACTTCGCCGACTACGGCCTCGCGATCTCGTCCGGGTTCGAGCTGTCGCAGGACGAGGCCGACTTCTTCGGCCGGCACCAGACCTACGACCGCTGTTATTCCGCCAAGTATCGGGTGGACTGGCTGGTCACCGCTCTGTACGGGCTGCGGAGGGAAGACGGTGAAGGCCGCTACAAGCGGGTGTGCGCCTACGCGGAGGGCGAGCGCCCCACAGGAATCCCGGAGGAGGCCGCAGCGATCATCGCCCGGCACGCGCCGATCGCCGCCGTGATGTCCGACTTCTACCGTACGTTCCAGCGCCAGAGCAGACGGGCCACCTACCCGCTGGAGAAGATTCGCCGGCTCAGCGGGATATAGGCCTTCGATACTTCCCCACGGTCATCCCGCTTGCCCTGACGCGCTGCCGCCACGGACCGCCCGATCGCCGCCATCGGCGCCCCGATGGGACCCGTCCAGCCCGGCCGGCCGGTCATTCGCCCTGCTTCGACGGGGACACCAGGCCCGCCTCGTAGGCGAGGATGACGAGCTGGACCCGGTCACGCGCGTCGAGCTTGCTCAGCAGCCGGCCCACGTACGCCTTGACGGTGGCGACGCTGATGACCAGGTCGGCGGCTATCTCCGTGTTGGTCAGGCCGCGCGCGATCAGGGTGAGGACCTCGCGTTCGCGCTCGGTGACGCCCTCCAGCTCCCTCGGCGCGGGATCAGGTGCCGGGCGGCCGGCGAACGCCTCGATCAGCCGCCGGGTGACGCCCGGCGCGATCAGGGCGTCGCCGGCGGCCACGACCCGGATCGCGGTGAGGATGTCGTCCAGGGCCATGTCCTTGACGAGGAACCCGGACGCGCCCGCGCGCAGCGCGCCGTGAACGTGGTCGTCCTCGTCGAACGTGGTCAGGACGATGACACGGGCCCGGCCGGGACCGCGGGCGATCAGCCGGGTGGCTTCGATGCCGTCCATGACGGGCATGCGGATGTCCATCACCACGACATCGGGGTCCAGCTCCTCGGCCAGCTGGACGGCGTGGAGGCCGGTGGCGGCCTCGCCGACGAGTTCGAGGTCGGGGGCGTCGGAGATGACCAGTTGCAGGGCGGTGCGGATCAACGGCTGGTCGTCGGCCAGGAGGACGCGTACGGTCATCGTGTCTCGGCGGTCAGGGGCAGGCGGGCCGCGACCCGGAAGCCGCCCCCGGCGCGAGGCGCGGCGGAGAAGCTGCCCCGCAGCAGGTGGACGCGCTCCTGCATCCCGACCAGGCCGTAACCGCCCTCCGGGGGGCGACGGGGACCGCGGCCTCCGTCGAGGACCTCGACGGTCAGCTCGTCGTCGCGGTAATCGATCGACACCTGGCAGCGGCTCGTGCCGGCGTGGCGTACGACGTTGGTGATCGCTTCCTGGATGATGCGATAGGCCGAGACGTCGATCTCCGGCGGCAGCGGGCGGAGCTCGCCCAGCCGGCGCACCTCGACGTGGACACCGGCGTCCGTCGTCGTGGCCACGAGCCTGTCGAGGTCCGACAGGCCGGGCGCCGCGTCGAGGGGACGGCTCCGGTCGCCGTGACGCATGGCGCCGAGCATGCGGCGCAGTCCGGACAGCGTCTCCCGGCCGACCGTCTCGATGTCCCCGAGCGCCTGGCCCGCCCGGTCCGGCTGGGTGTGGATGACCCGGCGGGCGGCGCCGGCCTGCAGGGCGATGACGCCGATGCTGTGGGCGACCGTGTCGTGCAGCTCCCGCGACAGGCGCAGGCGTTCGTCGGCGACGGCCCGGGCGGTCGCCGTGGCGGCCAGCGTCTCGGCGTGCTCGCGGGCCTGGCGTACCGAGTGGCCGACCAGCCAGGCGATGACAGCCGTCATGGCCACCGCGAGCTCCGCGGAGGTGCCGGCGGGCCAGCCGGCCAGCACCCGGACGGTCAGGTAGCCGGCGAGCACGGTGAGCGCGCCGAGCAGGGCGACAATCCCGGTCCGGCGCGCGTGTCCGGCCGCGATGAAGTAGAGCGCGGCGTCGACCGCCAGGAACTGCGCCAAGGGGATCTCGGCCACACCCAGCGGCACACACGCGAGGACCGCGGCGGCGAGCAGCACGCCCAGCGCCGGCATCGGCCGCCGGGGCAGCAGGACGGCGGCCACGTGCGCCAGCGCGGTGGACACCGCCAGCCAGGTCAATCCGTCCCACTCGAAGAAGAACGACCCGGCCAGTTTCGCGGGCCCGGACTCGCCGGGCAGCCTGAACCGGATGAGGAAGGTGAACACCAGGCCCGCCCACCAGGCGAGGACCGTCCACGCGCCGGGCGGGACCCGCTTCAGCGGCGGCGAGGGCGGTGTCACGTGCATGCCGGGAATCGTAACGGCGCGCCCGCGACCCCCGCATCGGACCACGGGTGTAAGACCAGGGGCTACATCCGGGTCCGCGCGTACGTCCGCAGCGCATCGCGGACGAGTCGCGCGCCCGCCTCGTCGTCGTACATGCCGGCGAAACGGGGGTCGTCGACGTACATGTCCCCCAGGCATTCCACCATCTCGATCGAGCGCTCCCGGTCGCCCTCGTGCGTGGGGGTGCCCGGGATCAGGCTCAGCCACCGGACGTGCCGGGCGGCCAGCGACTGGGCATGGTCCGACGCCGGAACGGTCCCGGCCTTCGCGGCGGCGACCCACGCCGCGACGAGGTCCTCGGTGTCCCGCTTCCAGGCCTGCTGCTGGTCGAGGGTCTTGCCGTGCCACCAGTCGTTGCTCACCTGGTACGCGCGCTCGCCCCACCGTGCGACCACCTCGTCCTCGTAGCGGTCGTTGAACCCCGCCAGCAGGACGTCCATCCGCGGCTCCGCCCCCTTCCGCAGGGCGTCGAGCGTGTGACGTACCGACCGGATCTGCCGTTCGACGCGGTCACGTTCCTCTTCGAGTGCGGCGAGGTGGGCGCGGAGCCCTTCGTGGACGTCCACCTCGTCGGCCAGGACTTCGGCGATGGCCGGCAGGCCCATGCCGAGCCGGCGCATGAGCAGGATCCGCTGCAGCCGTACGACCGCGGCCGGGTCGTAGTAGCGGTAGCCGTTCGTGCCCACCCTGGACGGGGCCAGGAGCCCGACGCGGTCGTAGTGACGCAGGGTGCGGCTGGTGACGCCGGCCCTCGCCGCGAGTTCCTGGATCGTCCACTCCACCGTCCCAGTGTCATCCGTTCCTGAGCGTGGCCGCGATGATCTCCGCGCTGTCGGCGCGCAGGGCCTGCGCCGCCGTCTGCCCGGTCGCCGCCAGGTAGGTGTCGACCAGCCGGGTGCCGGCGGCGTACCCGGCACCCATCGGCAACCCCACCGGGGGGAGACCGAAGCGCTCGGCGCTGGGGTCGCCGTGCACCCAGGCGGTGAAGTTCTCCATGCCGGTCACGTCGAGCCCGGTGAGCACCTTGGCGAAGACCTCGTCGTCGCGCAGGTGCGGCACGCCGATGCGGGTGTGGCCGATCTCGTCGCCGTAGAGCCGGCGGGCGAGAGCGTCGGCCAGGCCCTCGGAGACGATGTGCTCGCCGACCGTGACGGTCGCCGGGTCCCACACGACCCCGCCGGGGCCGAACCGCAGATTGTGGTGCAGCTCGTGGACGGCGGTGCTCTCCAGCCGCTCGACGTTCTCGGGGAAGGGCCAGAACGTGATCATGATCTGGCCCGAGATGCCGCCGAACCCGGTCACTCCCTGGCAGGGCCCCATGAAATGCTCGTCGGCCGGGTCGCCGAGCACGAACAGCACGGTGATGTCCGGGACCTCCAGCCCCGGCGTCGCCTCCAGCAGCACGGCGAGCGCGTCGTCGACGGCGCGCTGCATCCGCTTCCAGGCTCCGGCCGTCTCCAGGGTCTCCAGCGCGTCGAGGCAACGTTCCTCGTCGCGGTCGATCGGGAATCCGGACTGCTGGAGGTGCGCGGCCACCAGATCGATCTCACCGGGGTGGTAGCGGTACATGCCCTTGATGGGCTCCAGCATCGAACGCAGCAGGTCAACGCGGTCCGCGGCCGGGGCCAGCAGGATCCGGCGCATGGCGGAGCAGGTGTCGAGAACGGTGATCGGCATGGCCCTGATGCTAGAAGTTGACGTAGCGTCAAGGTCAAACCACGCCCCCGGCGCTGTTCACGGGCCGGCAGCGGGCTGCGTGATCGTTTGACCTGGAGGCAGGTCTGCAAGTTAATGTCAACATGAAGTCAGGCGACTGGATGCAGATCGGGGAGCTCGCGGAGCGGTTCGGCCTCGCCCCGCACGTGCTACGCCACTGGGAGGCCATGGGGGTGTTGACCCCCGCCACCAGAGTCAACGGCCGCCGCCGCTACACCGGCGACCACGTCGTACGCGTCCTGACGATCATCCGCGCCAAGGCGGCGGGCATGAGCCTGGAGCAGATCCGGGAGGTCCTCGCCGTCTCCGGCCAGGTCGAGCGCCAGGCCCTCCTGCGGCGGCACCACGCGGAGCTGGAACGCCGGCTGCGGGAGATCGCGGCCTCCAAGGCGCTGATCGAGCACCTCATGCGATGCACCGCGGACGACTTCACCCAGTGCCCTGACTACCGGCGGATGGCGGAGAGCGCGGCCGGAGTTGGCAAGGACGGCTGCGCGATCTGAGACGCCGCGATTCCCCGGGCTTAGGTTGGCGGGCATGGGGTCGCAACTGGTTCAGGTCAATTTCAAGGCCCGGGACGACTCGGCGCTCGGCCGGTTCTGGGCGGAGGCGCTCGGCTGGGGCGTCTCCAGCGAGGAGCCCTGCGTGACCAGAGTCCAGCCTGCGGGGCTCGTGTGGCCGGATCCGTCCGCCGTCAGCGTCGACGTCGTCACCGTCCCGGACCCCGCGACGGTGAGGTACCGCACGCACCTCGACCTGGCCACCTCCTCCCCCGCCCATCAGGCGGACTTGGTCGCGCGCCTGAAGGAGCTCGGCGCGACGCCCGCCGACGTGGGCCAGGGTGACGTGCCGTGGACGGTCCTGGCCGACCCTGAGGGCAACGTGTTCTGCGTGCTGGAGCCCCGCGAGATCTACCGGGACACCGGGCCGATCGCCGCGGTGGTCGTGGACTGCGCCGACCCGCGAGCCATGGCCGGGTTCTGGGGAGAGGCGATCGGCTGGACGGTCCACGAGGTGAGCGACGATCTCGCGCGGCTGCGTTCGGCGAAGGGCGTCGGGCCGTACCTGGAGTTCCTGCGCGCGTCGGGCGGGGGCACCGTGTGGCACCGCGTCCATCTCGACCTGCTGCCGTATCCCGGTGAGGACCAGGCGGCGGAGGTGGCCAGGCTGGAGGCGCTCGGCGCGACGCTCACCGACATAGGCCAGGGGGACGTCCCTTGGAAGGTGCTGGCCGACCCGGAGGGCAACGAGTTCTGCGTGCTCGGCCCGGCCTGACGGGGCCGATCCCCCGGTCGGCACAGAGCAAGACGAGACGGTCCGTCTTGACGCGGGCGGGGAGAGCCGATACCTTCACCACATCAACACGAGACGAACCGTCTCGTGTTACATATCCTCACCGACCGATCGGAGACCGCGCAATGCGCACCCCGGAAACCACCGCCCCCCGCACCTGGTTCATCACCGGCGCCGGCCGCGGCCTCGGCCGCGCGTTCGCCCTGGCCGCCCTGGAACGCGGCGACCGGGTGGCCGCCGCCGCCCGCACCGTCACCCGGCAGGACTTCCCCGGCCCGTACGGGGACCGCCTGCTCGTCCTGCCCCTGGACGTGACCGACCGCGCCGCCGTGTTCGCCGCCGTGGACACCGCCGCCGAGCACTTCGGCCGGCTCGACATCGTGGTCAACAACGCCGGGACCATGTCCTCGGGCATGATCGAGGAGTTCACCGAGGCCGAGGCCCGCGCCCAGCTCGACGTCAATCTCTTCGGCGCGATGTGGGTCTGCCAGGCCGCCCTGCCGCACCTGCGCGCCCAGCGATCCGGCCACATCGTGCAGGTCTCCAGCATCGCCGCGCTCGGCGGCTTCCCCAGCACCGGCATGTACAGCGCGAGCAAGTTCGCGCTGGAGGGCATGAGCGAGGCGCTGGCGATGGAGGCCGCGCCGTTCGGCGTCAAGCTCAGCATCGTCCAGCCCGGCGGCTACTGGACCGACCTCTACACCAGCATGACCATGACCACGCCCAAGGAGGAGTACGGTCCGTTGCGCGCAGAGCTGGAGAAGCAGTGGGCCGAGGGCTCGATCGACAGCGAGCCGCGCCTGGCCGCCGAGGCGCTGCTGAAGCTGGTCGGCAGCGACGACCCGCCGCTGCGGCTGCTGCTCGGCAGCATGGTGTACGACCTGGCCTTCGACATCTCGCGGCGGCGGATGGCGACCTGGGCCGCCTGGGAGCAGGTCAGCCGCGACGCCGAGCACGCCGTGCCCGCCCCGGGGACCGCCCGTTGACGCGCCCGCGGCCACGCACCCGGCACGGTCGCGATCAGGTGGCCTCGCCCAACTGCGCTTCCATCCGCTCCAGGCCGCCCCTGATGAGCCGGCCGTAGTCGTCGTCGCCGAGCCTGCCGATCTCGGCCCGGGCCTGCCGCACGTGCTCGCGGGCGCGGTCGAGATCGCCCAGCTTGCGATAGCACTCGCTGAGGTTGAGGTGCAGCGACGGATACAGGCCGGCCACCGAGAGCGCCACCCCGGCCTCCGCCAGGCGCTCGTCGGTGACCTGGCCGACGGCGGCGAGCGCCCGCAGGTCCCACACGAGCTCCTCGTGCACGTCGTCCTGCACGTCGGCCATGCCGTGGGCGAGGACGCAGATGTGCAGCGGATCGCCCTCCTCGCCGCCGATGTCATCCCAGATCTGGGCGAACAGGTCACGAGCGGCGTCGCGCTGACCTTGATGGTGATGTAACTCCACGGCCTCGCCGATCCGGAGGATGGTCGGGTCGGTGATCATCGGCAGCCCCTTCAGCGGCGCGGCGACAGGGGGGCCAGCCTACGCGCCTCAGGAGGCACTGGCGAAACACGGTGTGATGTACGACACTCTCTTCCTAGAACCCTGTTTTAGAACAGCGTTCTGCGCTCCCGTGCCGCCGTACCACCCCACGCGGGAGCACCTAGCGCGGAGGAGAAAGACATGGTGAAGGCCGTCGCCCGCGAACGTCGCCGACTCGGATCCCCACCACCCGGCGGCATCAGCGCGACCGATCCCAATCCCTTCGGATGGGGACCGTTCGTGGTGCTGTTCATCGTGGGAATGGTCGACCGCATCGAAGCCAACCTGATGTCCGGCGTGCTGCCCCTCATCCAGGAGGAATGGGGCTTCAGCGACACCGCGGCCGGATCCATCCCGACCGCGGCCGCGCTGGCCGCCGCCCTCGTCGCGCTGCCGGCCGGCTACCTCGCCGACCGGCACAGCCGCACGAAGATCATCGCCGTGGTGGTTCTCGTCTGGGCCCTCGCCACCCTGGGCTCCGGCCTGGCCGCCGGCTTCGCCTTCTTCTACTTCACCCGGGTGCTGCTCGCCGCCGCCGAGAACATCGACAACCCCGCCGTCGGCAGCCTGCTCGCCGACTACTACCCCGCCGCCACCCGCATGCAGGTGTACGGCTGGACGCGGATGACCACGTACCTGGGAGGCGTCGGCACGCTGCTCGGCGGCGTCATCGGCCAGGCGTTCGGCTGGCGGGCCGCGTTCCTGCTGATGGCGATCCCCGGAGCGCTGACCGCCATCCTCGTGTGGCGGCTGCGCGAGCCGCGGCGCGGCGAGATCGACAGGATCATGGCCGCCGCCGGGGCCCCCTCCGCGCCCGCGCCGCCGCCCGGCGCCCTGGAGCCGCCGCAGGCCGGTCCGCCCGAGGCCGACCCCGCCCCCACCCCCGGCGCGACCGTGAAGCGGCCCTTCTGGCCGCAGGTCCGGCAGGTCCTGGCCATCCGCACCCTGGTCCTCGTCTCCCTCGGCGTGATGATCCTGACCCTCGGCCTCGGCGGCGTCTACTTCTGGCTGCCCTCCCTCATGGTCCGCGCGTTCGGCATGGAGATCGCCGCCGCCGGCAGCCTCAGCGGCGGCATCACCATCGTGGGCGTACTGGCCGGGACCGTGATCGGCACCCACCTCGGCAAACGGCTGCACGGCCGGGTCCGGGGCGGCCGACTGCTCGTCGGCGGCACCGGCATCACCGTCGGCTCGGCCGTACTCGGCGCCGCCCTGATCATGGACTCGTCCGCGGCACTGGTGATCCTCGTCCTGCTGGCCGTCACGATCTCCTCCACCGCGATCCCCACGTGCACGGCGTGCATCGCCGACGTCGTGGCCGCCTCGTCGCGCGGCGTCGGCTTCGCCGTCCTGCAGGTCCTGCTGACGATCGGCGCCGCCTTCGGCCCGCTCATCGTGGGCATGACCTCGGACGCGACCGGCTCCCTCCTCGTCGCCATGTACGCCCTGATCGTGCCCATGATCCTGGGCGGGCTGGTGGTGCTGGCCTCCCGCGGCTCGTACGAACGGGAAGCCGCCCGCGTCCTCGAGGACGCCAGGAACTCCTGAACCAGGGCCTACGTCCCGGGGCTGACCAGCCCTGTCCGGTAGGCGATGACGACCAGCTGGGCGCGGTCGCGCGCGCCCAGCTTCGCCATCGCCCGGCTGACATGGGTGCGCGCGGTGGCCGGGCTGAGGAACAACGCGGCGCCGATCTCCTGGTTGCTCAGGCCCTGTCCCACCAGGGCCAGCACCTCGCGCTCGCGCTCGGTCAGCACCGCGAGCCGGTCCTCCGCGGTCCGGGCGGCGGTACGGCGCGCGGTGAACTGGCCGATGAGGCGCCGGGTGATCCGCGGCGCGAGCAGCGCTTCCCCGGCGGCGATCACCCGGATGGCGTGCAGCAGCTCGGCCGGTCCCGCGTCCTTGAGCAGGAAGCCGCTGGCGCCGGCTTGGAGGGCGTCGAAGACGTACTCGTCGGTGTCGTAGGTGGTGAGGATGAGGACGCGGACCTGCTCCAGCCCGCGCGTCCTGGCGATCTGGGCGGTGGCCTGGATCCCGTCCAGCCTGGGCATGCGGATGTCCATGAGGACGACGTCGGGGCGGGTGGCGCGGGCCCGTTCGACGGCCTCGGCGCCGTCGGTGGCCTCCCCCACCACCGTGATGCCGTCCTCCAGGTCGAGCAGGACCTTGAACCCGGATCGCACGAGAACCTCGTCGTCGGCGAGCAGCACCCTGATCGACGCGCTGTCCGGCGGCGGGGCGGTCGCGTTCACAGGCTCGGCCCGGTCGGGGCGAGGGGCAGCCGGGCCCTGACCTCGAACCCGCCGTCAGGGGTCGGCCCGGCGTCGAGTTCTCCGCCGAGCAGCCGGCAGCGCTCGCGCATGCCGGCGATCCCGTGGCCGGGCCCGGCCGGCCCTGGCGTCCCGGGGTGCCGGCCTGGAGCGGCGCGGCGGCCCTCGTCGGTCACGCGGATCTCCAAGGACTCGATCCCCGGGTCGAGCGCCACCGTCACCCGGGTCGGCCCGACGTGGCGGACCACGTTCGTGATCGACTCCTGGACGATCCGGTAGGCGGCGCCACCCACCGCGCTGGGCAGCGGCGTGCCGGGCGCGCTCTCCTCGACTTCGACGTCGAGCCCGGCCGCGCGCGCCTTGGCGGTCAGCTCGCCGATCTGCCCCAGCCCGGGGTACGGCACCCGCTCGCCGTCGTCATCGTCGTCGTCCCGGAGCACCCCGAGGATGGCCCGCATCTCCCGCAGCGCGCGGGAGCTGGTCTGCTCGATGGTGCGCAGCGCCTCGCGCGCCACTTCGGGCCGCTTGTCGAGCACGTGCGCGGTGACACCGGACTGGACGTTGATGATCGCGATGGCGTGCGCGACGGTGTCGTGGACCTCGCGGGCGATCCGGAGGCGTTCGGCGTCCACGCGCGCCCGCGCCTCCTCCTCGCGGGTGCGTTCGGCCAGCTCGGCGCGTTTCTGGGCGTCGGCCGCGATGACGTGCCTGGACCGTACGGACTCGCCCAGGGCCGCGCTCATGACCGACGCGCCGATCCGGAAGTACACCCAGCCGATCGCGGCGCTCGGCTCGATGTCGGCCGCGGCGACCAGCCAGACGGCGGCGAGCACCGAGATGCCCGCGCCGGCGATCATCAGCGACCGGCGCCCGTCGCCGTAGGCGGCGACGGTGTAGAGGGCGACGAAGAGCCCGAGCCAGCCGGGCCCGTCAGGGAAGCCGAGGGTGTAGTACACCACGCTGGCGAGCGCGGTGGTGAGGAACACCGGCACCGGCCAGCGGCGGCGTACGGCGACGGCCGCGCCGCTCACGATCAGCAGGACATATCCGAGGTTGCCGAGGTCGGTGAGGGGCCGCTGCACCACCTCGCCGGCATTGCGCACCATCGTGCCCTGGACCTGCATCACGGTGATGAAGAGCGCGAGCAGCACCTCCTGCGCCGGCATCGGCAGGCGCAACGACGCCACGCGGTGTTCCATGCCGCGATCCTACGGTTCGCGCGCTTTGAGCACCTCCGCCCGGACGCGCGACCGGCTACGACGACGGGCGTACCGAGGCGGGAGCCGGCTACGCGGAACTGCGTACACGCCGCCGTCCGCTGCCGGAGGCCGCCGACGCCTCGGCGGCGTGATGATCGATGCCGGCTCGCTCGTCACCCGACCGAAAGGATCTCGATGTCCGTCCTGTTGGTGCTCGCCGAACAAGCAGCCTCCCCCGTCTGTACGACGCCGACGGAATGCGCGGGTCAGGGCGTCGACACCTTCCTCGGAACCCCTGAACGCGTCTGGGCCAGCGTGGCCGCGCTGGTGGCGCTGGGCGGCGTGGTCATCGGCTGGCTGGCGCTGCGCTCAGCCCGCCGTGGCGGCGGGCGGAGGGGAGCCGTCGTGGCCCTGGTGGCGGGGGTGATCGGCGGGCTCAACGGCGCCGTGAAACTGGCCGTCGCCGACGGCGGTCTCGGCACCGGCAACGGCGTCTTCGGGGCGGCCCTGGCCCTGGCGCTCGGGCTGGCCGGTGCGGTCCTGGGCCGGCTGGCCCTGGTTCGCTCCCGCCGTGTCGAGCTGAGCGGCTGACTCCGCACGTCATCTTCCACCGAAAGGATCTTCGATGTCCGTCCAACACCTGCCGGCCACCGCCGCCACGCACGTTCTGGCCCAACCCGTCGACGCCTACGTCATGACCGCCGGGCGTCTCTGGTCCGTGGTGGGCATAGTGCTGGGCCTGGCCGGCGTCGTCATCGGCGCCCTGGCGGCCCGCTCCGCGACTCGCCCCCTCACCAGGAGAAGGGGGGCCATCGTGGCCCTGGCGGCGGGGCTGGCCGGCACGGTCATCGGCGCGCTGGTCGTGGCCGCCGCCGAGGGTGGTCCCGGCACCGGCTACGGAATCGTCGGAGGCTGGGTGTGCCTGGTGGTCGGGCCGGTCGCCATGATCCTCGGTGGGCTGGTGCTGGCCCGCTCCCGCCGTACTGCCTGAGCCTCGCACAATACATCAAACGAGTTTGATGTATTGTGCGAGGCATGGAGCTGTCCGGTCCGGCCGGCCCGCCGCCGTTCGTCCGGCTGGCCGCCCACGAGGTGCGCTGGCGGCTGCTGAGCGCGCTGGCGCACGGCGACCTGCGCGTACGTGAGCTCGTCGCCCTGCTCGGCGAGCCACAGAACCTGGTCTCCTACCACCTGCGGCTGCTGCGCTCGGCCGGGCTGGTCACCGCCTGCCGCAGCAGCTTCGACGGCCGCGACAGCTACTACCACCTGGACCTGGAGCGCTGCGCCGACGCGCTGGCCGCCACCGGCGCCGCCCTGCATCCCGCACTGCGGCTGTTCCCCGCCGAGGCGGCCGGCACTCCGGCGGGGACACCCTCGGTGCTGTTCCTGTGCACCGGCAACAGCGCCCGCTCACCCGTCGCCGAGGCCCTGCTGCGTCACCGCTCCGGCGGCCACGCCGAGGTGACCAGCGCCGGCAGCCACCCCAAAGCCCACCTGCACCCCCACGCCGTACGCGTGCTGCGCCTGCGGTACGACATCGACGTCGCCGACCAGCGCCCAAGGGGCCTGGACACGCTGACCGGCCGCCGTTTCGACTACGTGATCAGCCTGTGCGACAAGGTCCGGGAGGTCTGCCCCGACTTCGGCGGCCACCCGCGACGCCTGCACTGGAGCATCCCCGACCCGGCCGCCGACCAGGACGGCTACCCCGCCTTCGACCGCACCGCCGCCGAGATCGACACCCGCGTCCGGCACCTGCAACCCGTCCTCTTCCCCACCCCGCACCAGGAGGTCCGGCCATGACCACAGCCGACCAGGTCGCCAGCGTCCGCTACATCGTCGACGACGTACGGGCGGCCGTCGACTTCTACACCACCCACCTCGGCTTCACCGTCAACTTCGACGCCGCGCCCGCCTTCGCCGACGTGATACGCGGGCCGCTGAGACTGCTGCTGTCCGGCCCCACCAGCTCCGGCGCCCGCGCCACCCCCGCCGAGGACGCCGGCGCCGGCCGCAACCGCATCCACCTGATCGTGGACGACCTGGACGCCGAGGTAGGCCGGCTGCGCGAGGCGGGCCTGCCGTTCCGCAGCGACGTGGTCACCGGCCCCGGCGGGCGCCAGATCCTGCTCGCCGACCCCGCCGGCAACCTGGTCGAGCTGTTCCAGCCCGCCCCCACCCGCTAAGTTGTCGTGACCCGATCGCAGGGTCCGTGGAGACGGGAGGTCACCGTGACGGGCACGTCCGCCGGTCAGGGCCGGTTGGAGCGGCGCCTGGGCCTGACCGACGCCGTCGTCATCGGGCTGGGCTCCATGATCGGCGCCGGGGTCTTCGCCGCCTTCGCTCCGGCCGCGCGCGCGGCCGGGTCGGGGCTGCTGCTCGGACTGGGGCTCGCCGCTCTGGTCGCGTACTGCAACGCCACCTCCTCGGCCCGGCTGGCCGCCCGCTATCCCACCTCGGGCGGCACCTATGTGTATGGGCGCGAGCGCCTCGGCGACTTCTGGGGCTACCTGGCCGGATGGGGTTTCGTGGTCGGCAAGACCGCCTCGTGCGCGGCCATGGCGCTGACCGCGGGCTCCTACCTGTGGCCCGAGCACGCGCACGCGGTCGCGGTGGCCGTCGTGGTGGCGCTCACCGCGGTCAACTACGCGGGGATGCGCAAGACGGTCTGGCTGACCAGGGGGATCGTGGTCGTGGTGGTGGCCGTGCTGGCCGCGGTCGTGGTGGCCTGCCTGACCTCCGGCGCCGCCGACGCCGCCCGCCTGGGCGTGACCTCGCAGGCCACCGTCGGCGGGGTCCTGGAGGCGGCGGGTCTGCTGTTCTTCGCCTTCGCCGGCTATGCCCGCATCGCCACGCTGGGCGAGGAGGTCCGTGACCCGGCCAGGACCATTCCCCGGGCCATCCCGCTCGCGCTCGGCCTGACCCTCGTGGTCTACGTGGGGGTCGCGGTGGCGGTCCTCGCCGTGCTGGGCGGCACCCGCCTGGGCCTGGCGACCGCTCCGCTGGCCGAAGCCGTGCGCGCGGCCGGGCTGCCGGCCCTGGCGCCGGTGGTCGGCGTGGGCGCCGCGGTGGCCGCGACCGGTTCGCTGCTGGCGCTGATCCTGGGCGTCTCGCGTACCACGCTGGCCATGGCCCGCGACCGGCACCTGCCGCACGTGCTGGCCGCCGTCCACCCCCGCTTCAACGTCCCGCACCGGGCCGAGCTGGTCGTCGGCGCGGTCGTGGCGGTCCTGGCCGCCACGGCGGACCTGCGCGGCGCGATCGGCTTCTCCTCCTTCGGAGTGCTGGTCTACTACGCGATCGCCAACGCGAGCGCGTGGACCCTCACCCGCGCCGAGGGCCGCCCGGCACGGCCGATTCCCGCGCTCGGCCTGGCCGGCTGCCTGGTCCTGGCCTTCGCGCTGCCGCTCTCCTCGGTGATCGCCGGGGCCGCGGTGCTGGCCGCCGGCGCCGCCGCGTACGGTCTGCGCCGCGCGATCACCACGCTCTCGGCGTGACGCGGGCGGGCAGGGGGAAGCATTACCTGCTTTGCCGCGTCGGATCACCAGCCACCGGGCAGGCATCTGAGGCGACGCGGTCCGGCCGGCCCGGGTCGGACCGGAGGGGACGATGAGCGACGAAGCACGGGACGACCGCGCGACGACACCGGACATACGCCGCCGCAACGTGCTCGGCCTGCCCGTCGCCCTGGCCTGCGGCACGACGGCGCTGGCCGCGTGCGGGACGGCCAGGCAGGCCAGCGGCGATGCGACACCCACCCCCGGCACCCCCACGGCACAGGCCGAAGAGGTGCCGGTCACGCCGCCGGAAGACCTCATGCGCGAGCACGGGGTGCTCAAACGCGTCCTGTTGATCTACCGGGAGGGCATCCGGCGGATCGGCGCCGGCGAGCCGGTGCCCGCCCAGCCCCTGCACGCGGGGGCCGGCATCATCCGTACGTTCATCGAGGAGTACCACGAGGAGCTCGAAGAACGTCACGTCTTCCCGCCCCTGGTCAAGGCCGGCAAGCTGACCGACACCGTCCCCGTCCTGGTCCGGCAGCACGAGCGCGGACGCGTGCTGACCCGCCGCATCCTGAATGTCACCGCCAAACCCGTCCCCCAGGGGGCCCGCCGCGGCCTCGCCGCCGACATGGCCGCCTTCATCCGCATGTACGAACCCCACGAGGCGCGCGAGGACACCGTGGTCTTCCCCGCCATGCGCGAGGTCATCCCGCCCAAGAAGTTCATGGAGCTGGCCGAGCTCTTCGAGGACGAGGAGCACCGCCGTTTCGGCCAGGCAGGTTTCACCGGCATCGTCGGGCAGGTGGCCGACATCGAGAAGACGCTCGGCATCTATGACCTGAACCAGTTCACGCCCCGCGTGTGAGCCTGCCGCGCGGCCTAAACTCCCGGGCATGGCACCAAGACGCAGGCGCGACCCTGCGGAGTCACGCGCCGAGCTGCTGGCCGCGGCGGCGGAGCTGATCAGGCAGCGGGGCCCGGACAACGTGAGCCTGCGGCAGATCGCCGAGGCCGCCGGGGTCGCCCACGGGCTGGTGGCCCACTATTTCGGCAGTTATGCCGCCCTGGTCAGGGAGGTGCTGCGGGTCGAGAACGACCGCATCGAGGCGCGGGTGCGTGACCGTATCCGCGCCGAGGACGGCGTGCCGCTGGCGGCCGGGATCATGGACGTGGTGTTCGACACCCTGGCGGACGAACGCTACCTGCGCCTGTTCGTCTGGGCGGAGATGCACGCCGACTACCGGGGCGCCACGCGGCCGGAGCTGGTGGAGCTGGTCGACACGATGGAGGCCGGGATCAAGGAGGCGCTCGCGGGCCGGCCGGCGCCGAGCAGGGCGCGCATCGAGGCGGTGGTGCTGGTCGGGCTCTCGGCCGCGTACGGCTTCGCCATCGGCGGCCGGTCGTGGCTGGCGGGCCTGGGGCACGACCCCGACGACCCGGCGCACGCTGCGGAGTTCCGCGTCCAGCTCGCGCGGATGATGGGCGCTCACATGGTGGAGGAGTCCGGCGTGGAGGAGTCCGGCATGGAGGCGGCCGGCTAACTTGTTCTCCACTTGGAGAATAAGATGGTCCTGCACCGCTGATCCCGCAGACAGGACCGAGAGCATGGCCGAGCATCCCGACCTCATCCCCGACCGTCAGACCCGCCCCTCCGACGAGGAGCGTGAGCGGGCGGCCCGGCGGCTCCAGGACGCCGCCGCCGCGGGCCGGATCGAGCTGGCCGAGCTGGACCAGCGGCTGAGCGAGATCTACGGGGCCCGGACCCGGGGCGAGCTCGCCCACGCGGGCCGCGGCCTGCCCGAGCCGGCCCGGACGGACTCGCTGGTGGTGGCGGACGAGCCCGGCTCCCGTTTCGCCTTCAGCGTGTTCGGCTGGTTCAGCCGCAAGGGCCGCTGGGTCGCCCCGCGGGCGTTCACGTCGCTGTCGATGTTCGGCGGCGGCGAGATCGACCTGCGTGACGCCCGCTTCGCGAGCCGGGAGATCCGGGTGCGCGCCTTCGCCCTGTGGGGGTACACGGAGGTGGTCGTGCCCGACGACGTGGAGGTCGAGGTCAAGGGCTTCGGCCTGTTCGGCGCGTTCGACAGGAGCGCGGTCCGCAGCAGGCGGGGGGCGCCACGGGTCGTCGTCAGCGGCCTCGCCCTGTTCGGCGGCGTCGGCACGAAGGCCAAGCCGGCACCCGCGACGCCCGCCGGCTGAGGGAGACCCCAGCGGGTGGTGGCGGGCCCGCGCCGTCCATGCCACACTCACTGTTATAGAACTCTCTCCAGAGTTATAGAACGATGGGAGCATGGCATGCGGAATGTGCTGCCCTGGCGCGAGCCGGCCCCGGCGGCCGGGACGATGGGCGAGCCCCTGACACGGGGCCGGTTCGGCGCGTACGGCGGACGGTACGCCCCGGAGTCCCTGGTGGAGGCGTGCCGCCAGGTGGACGAGGCGTTCCGGGAGGCGTGGGCGGACCCGGGGTTCCGCGGCGCCTTGGCGCGGCTGCTCGCCGTGCACGCCGGGCGGCCGACCCCGCTCACGCCGGCCCGCCGGCTGTCGGAGGCGCTGGGCGTGGAGCTGTACCTCAAGCGCGAGGACCTCACCCACACCGGGTCCCACAAGATCAACAACGTGCTGGGCCAGGCCCTGCTGGCCACCCGGATGGGGCGGCGCAGGCTGATCGCCGAGACCGGGGCGGGCCAGCACGGCGTGGCCACCGCGACCGCCGCCGCGCTGCTCGGGCTGGAGGCCACGGTGTTCATGGGCGAGCGTGACATCGAGCGGCAGGCGCTGAACGTCTTCCGCATGCGCATGCTCGGCGCCGAGGTCGTCCCGGTGACCACGGGCAGCCGCACGCTCAAGGACGCCACCAGCGAGGCCATGCGGCACTGGGTGGGCGCGACCGGCGACTCCCATTACTGCATCGGCTCGGTCGTCGGGCCGGATCCGTACCCGTGGCTGGTCAGGGAGTTCCAGCGGGTCATCGGCGACGAGGCCCGCGCGCAGTGCGCCGCCGAGCTGCCGGCCGGCGTGCCGGACCACGTGGTCGCGTGCGTCGGCGGCGGCTCCAACGCCGCCGGCACGTTCGCCGGGTTCGCCGACACCCCCGCGCGGCTGGTCGGCGTCGAGGCCGAGGGCGGCGCGGGGGCGGCCCGCGGCCGGCTCGGCGTCCTGCACGGCTCCCGCTCGCTGTTCCTGCAGGACGACGACGGGCAGATCGTCGAGGCGCACTCCGTGGCCGCCGGGCTCGACTACCCCGGCGTCGGCCCGGAGCACGCCCACCTGCGCGACCTCGGCCGGGCCCGCTACGTGACGGTGACCGACGACGAGGCCATCGCCGCGGCGGTACGCCTGGCGCGCACCGAGGGCATCCTCCCCGCGCTCGAATCGGCGCACGCCCTCGCCTGGGTGATCCGCGCGGCGGGCGACGGCGAGCTGGCCGCCGGATCGACGGTGCTGATGACGTTGTCCGGCCGGGGCGACAAGGACGTCTCGACGCTGAAGGAGCTCCTGTGACGAACGCCCTGACCGCGGGCGCGGTCGAACGCCACCTGCGTGCCCGCCGCGACACCGGCCGCGGGCTGCTCATGCCGTACGTCACCGCCGGGATCACGCCCGGCTGGACCGACTACCTGCGGGCGTTCGCCGCCGCCGGGGCGGACGCGATCGAGGTCGGCCTGCCCTTCTCCGACCCCACGCTGGACGGCGTGACCATCCAGCAGGCCAGCCAGGCGGCGCTCGACCGGGGGGCGAGCACCCGCCGGATCCTCACCGACCTGTCCGGGCTGCCGGACCTGGGCGTGCCACTCGTCGTCAGCACCTACTACAACCTGGTGCTGCACGACGGGCCCCGGGCCTTCTGCGAGGCGCTGGGCCGGGCCGGCGTCGCCGGCCTGATCGTGCCCGACCTGCCGGTGCACGAGGCGGACGAGCTGACGGACGTCGCCGCCGAAGCCGGGATCGAGCCGGCCCTGCTCGCCTCGCCGTCCACGCCCCAGGAGCGGCTGGCGGAGATCGCCCGCCACAGCCGCGGATTCGTGTACGCGGTGTCGGTGATGGGCACCACCGGTGAGCGGGCCGCGCTCGCCGCCTCGGCGGCCGAACTCACCGAACGGATCAGGCGCGTCACCGACCTGCCGGTCTTGCTAGGATTCGGCATCTCCACCCCGGACCAGGCACGCGAAGCCCGCCGGCACGCCGACGGCGTCGTGGTCGGCGCCGCGGTCATGCGGCGGGTGCTCGACGGCGCCGGACCGGACGAGCTGAGGTCCTTCCTCATGACCCTGCGGCAAGCCCTCGACCAGGAGTGTGACCGACCACGATGACCCCCGACGCCGGGCACGAGGCGAGATACCGCGCCATCGCCGCCGACCTCGCCGCGAAGATCCGGTCGGGACAGTACGCCCCCGGGGAGGCGCTGCCGCCGCAACGGGAGCTGAGCGCCTCCTACGGGGTGACCCTCATGACGCTGCGCCACGCGCTGCGCGAGCTCAGCGACGAGCGGCTGATCGTCCAGCGGCCCGGCAAGGGCACCTTCGTCGCCCCGCCCCACCTGGCCTACCAGCTCGACTCGCTCCGCAGCCTGGTCGACGACCTGCGCAAGCAGGGCCATGACGTGCGCACCGAGGTGATCGGGCGGGCGGTGCGCCGGGCCCCCGCCGGGGTCGCCGCCGAGCTGCGGCTGCCTCCGGGCGACAGCGCCCTGCGGCTGGAGCGGGTCCGCGAGTTCGCCGGGCGTCCCGCCGTGCACCAGGTGTCCTGGATACGCCGGCCGGTGGCCGACCGGATCCGCGACCGCGACTTCGCCGCCGTCTCCCTCTACACGGCCCTCGCCGACGCGGGGGTGGCGGTCGCCCGGGCGTCCGAGGTGGTCCGGCCAGGGCTGCTCGACGCGGCCGCCGCCCGCCACCTGCACGAGCCGCCGGGCAGCCCGGTGCTGGTCAGCACGCGGATCACGTACGCGCTCGACGCCACCCCCGTGGTGTCCGACCACGCCACCATCCTCGGCAGCATGATGGAGATCCGCACCGAACGCGCCGCCACCGGCCTCTCCCTCACCTGGGGCGCCACGAGCTGAACAACCGCGCGACGAGCTCACCACGGCTGGAGATCCCCGCCTTACCGGAGACGGCCTTTGAGGTGACCGCGAACGGTGTGGGGCGAGACGAACAGGTCCGCGGCGATCTCGGCGGTCGACAGGCCCCGTGCCACGAGCCGGGCGACCTCGAACTCCCTTGGCGTCAGCCCGCGCCTGCAAGGGCACGCCGTCGATCCCGCCGGACGAGCGAAGCGGGCGCCCGTGCCTTCAGCGGCCTGCTGGGCACTTGCTCTGGGCATACCGCGTATGCATACTGAGTATTCATGTCGATCAGGCACGGGCTGCTCGCTCTGCTCAGCACGGGGTCCCGCCACGGCTACCAGCTGCGGGTCGAGTTCGAGGCGTCCACAGGGGCGACCTGGCCGCTCAACATCGGCCAGGTCTACACGACGCTGTCCCGGCTGGAGCGTGACGGCCTCGTCGAGCCGGGCGAGTCGGACGAGCAGGGCCGGGTGGCCTACACGATCACCGCCGCCGGCCGGGAGGAGCTGGCGCGCTGGTTCGGCACGCCCGTCGTCCAGTCCGACCGGCCGCGGGACGAGCTGGTCATCAAGCTGGCCATGGCCGTCGCCGCCGGCCGGGCGGACGTCGCCGAGGTCATCCACAAGCAGCGGACGGCGACCATGCGCGCCCTCCAGCGGCTCACCACGGCCAAACGCGCGGCCACGGACGGCGCGGCCCAGCGGCTCGTGATCGACTCCATGATCTTCCAGGCCGAGGCCGAGCAACGGTGGCTGGACCACTGCGAGGCCGTTCTGAAGGAGGAGAGTTGACGTACGTACGACTGGCCGGGGTGACCAGGGTCCACGGCGAGGGTGCGACGGCCGTGCACGCTCTCAAAGGCGTGAGCCTCGAGCTCGACGTGGGCGAGCTGGTCGCGGTCATGGGCCCGTCCGGGTCCGGCAAGTCGACCCTGCTCAACCTCGCGGGCGGGCTCGACCGGCCCACCTCAGGGACGGTGCACATCGGCGAGCAGGATCTGGCGGGCGTACGCGATCTGGCGGCGCTGCGCCGGCGCAGCGTCGGCTACGTCTTCCAGGACCTCAACCTGATCACGTCACTGACGGCGGCGGAGAACGTGATGCTGCCGCGCGAGCTCGACGGCGTACGGTCGGGCCGGGCCAGGCAGGAGGCCATGGCCGTGCTGGCGGAGGTCGACAGCGCGGACCTGGCCGACCGTTTCCCCGAGGAGCTGTCCGGCGGGCAGCGTCAGCGGATCGCGATCGCCCGCGCCCTGGTCGGCGAGCGGCGCCTGCTGCTGGCCGACGAGCCGACCGGGGCGCTCGACACGCGCACCGGCGACGAGATCCTGCGGATATTACGCGCCCGCTGCGACGCGGGCGCGGCGGTCCTGCTGGTCACCCACGAGCCGCGCTACGCCGCCTGGGCCGACCGGGTGGTGTTCCTGCGCGACGGGATGATCGCCGACACCACGGACACGCCCCTGGCGAGCGCCCGATGAGCGCCCTGCTGGCCGCGCTGCGCATCTCCCGCCGCAGCGCGTGGCGCTCCCGGGGGCGCAGCGCGCTCATCATGGTGATGATCGGCCTGCCGGTGCTGGTGATCACGGCGCTGTTCACCCTCGTCGAGACCATGGCCGTCTCCTCCCGTGAAGGGCTGACGGCCGAGTTCGGCGCGGCCGACGCCCGCATCATGCAGGCGCCCCCGGGCACGGAGCTCCACCAGGAGCCGACCGGGACGAGCTGGAGCACGGGCGGCGACGGAACGCCCGCCGCCCGGCTCGGCCCGTCCGAGGTGGCGGCCCGGCTCGGGCCCGGCACCCGGCTGGTCCCCTTCACCGTCGGCGTGCTCCAGCCAGGGGCCGAGCGGATCGAGGCGCTGCGGATCGACCTGCACGACCCCCTCACCAAGGGGATGCTGACGCTGGCCGAGGGCAGGCTGCCCGCGGCCGGAGAGGTCGCCGCGACCCCCGAGTCCGGCCTGCGGCCCGGCGACGTCCTGCGGCCGGCCGGCGCGGCCCCGCTGACCGTGGTGGGCGTGGTGGAGCACCCGCACCAGCCCGCGCTCCGGCAGGTCGTGGGCCCGGACGTCTCGCCCGCGCAGACGGAGGAGTTGTGGTCGCCGCACGACTACGGCTCCGGCTGGCTGGCCGACACCCCGAAACCGGTGACCTGGAAGGAAGTCCCCGCGCTGAACGCGGCCGGCCTGTACGTCACCTCCCCCGCCATGATCTCGGACTCACGCACTCCGCTCCGTCCCGGCCCCATGAACGCCGCGGGGACGGCCGGGCTCGGCGTCATGGTGATCATGGTGGTGCTGGAGACCGTGCTGCTGGCCGGGCCCGCCTTCGCGGTCGGGCTCAGGAGACGGCGGCGGGAGCTCGCCGAGATCGCGGCGCAGGGCGGCTCCGCCGCGCACCTGCGGACGATCGTGCTGGCCGACGGGCTGGTCCTCGGCGGTGCGGCCACGTTCGTGGCGACGGCGCTGGGCATCGGGGCCGGCGCGCTCGGCGCCCCGGTCCTGGCGCGCTGGACGGCGGCGACGGTCGGCCCGGTGGACGTCCCGTGGGCGGCGGTGCTGGCCGTGGCCGCGCTGGGCCTGGTCTCCGGGATCACGGCGGCGCTGGTGCCCGCCGTCCAGGCGGCCCGGCAGGACACCGCGAGCGTGCTGGCCGACCGCCCGGCCGCCGCCGCCGACGGGCCGGGACGGCCCCTGGCCGGGGTCGTTCTGGTGCTGGCCGGGCTGGGGGCGACCGTGGTGGCGCGCCGCCAGTCGGAATCGGTGTGGGTGTGGGCCGCCGCGGTGCTGATCATGATCGGGCTGCTGGTGCTGACCCCCTGGCTGGTCCGCTTCACCGGACGGGCGGCCACGCGGCTGCGGCTGCCGCTGCGGGTGGCCGTCCGCGACGCGGTCCGCCACCGCTCCCGTACGGCGAGCGCCGTCGCGGCCGTCATGGCGGTCACGGCCACGGCCGTCGCCATGGGCATCGGCGCGCAGAGCGAGTACAAGGACCGGCGCGACGCCTACACCTCGGCGCGCCCGACCGGCACGCTCGCGATCTGGGGCGGCACCATGAGCGACGCCACCTGGGGCAAACTCCGCGCCGAGGCCGCCCGGCTGCTGCCCGGGGTGCCGCTGGCCCCCGGCTACCAGGCGCAGGACGCCCAGGGCCACCGCTACGCGCTGCGGTACACCGTGAAGTGGAACGGCATCCGTACCCGTCGCACGGCGGCCATCGGTGACCGGGCCCTGCTCCGGCTCCTCCAGGGACGGGACGACCCGCGGGCGGCCGAGGCGCTGGCGAGCGGCAAGGCCGTGGTGTTCGACCCGGCCGCGGTGCGCGACGGCAAGCTGGCGCTGCGGGCCGGCTCCACGTCCGGCCCCCCGCGCAGGCTCGACGTGCCGGCGGTGGTCGCCGTACCGGCCGACGAGCACCAGGGCGGCGCCCTGCTGCCGCGCGCCCTCGTCGAGCAGGCGGGGTTCGCCACGGCGGAGCGGCAGCTCTACGCGATGCACCGGCTCCCGGTCGGCTCCACGCTGGGACACGATCTGTCCAAGGCGACCGGCCGGGTCACGGTCGCCTCCGAGGAGGGCTACCGCAACCTGCCCACTCCCGCCTTGTGGGGCTGGCTCGTGGGCGCCGTCGTCCTCGCCGTAGGCGGCACGCTGGCCGCCACCGGCCTGGCGGCGGCCGACATGCGGCCCGAGCGGGCGACCATGCTGGCCGTCGGCGCGCCGCCGGCGACGTTGCGGCTGGTGGTGGCCGGTCAGGCGCTCTACGTCGCCGGGCTCGGCGCGCTGATGGGGCTGGCCGCGGGTGCGGTGACGGGCGTGGCGCTGAGCCGGCCGATGACGACGCACGGCGCCGGGGATCCCGCCACGATCGCCGTGCCGTGGCCGTTCGTGCTCGCCGTGGTGGCGGGGCCGCCCGTCCTGGCGACGGCGGCGGCGCTGCTCACCAGGACCAGGCTGCCCCTAGCCCGCCGGCTCCAGTGACCCGGCCCCCGCACCGCTCCCGGGCAGGAGCGCGCGCAGGCCGGCCGTGTCGATGACGTGGGCCAGCCGCGGGAGGACGCCGGTCATGAGGGTCCGGTGGACGTGCGGGTCCGGGTCGGCGACGCCGTCGGAGAGGACGTAGAGCCGGTAGTCGCGGTCGGCGGCGTCGGTGACCGTGGACAGCACGACGCCGCTGGTGGTGACGCCCGCGATGACCAGGGTGGTGATGCCGCGCTCGCGCAGCCGCCGGTCCAGGTCGGTCGTGGACAGGGCGCCGACGCGGGTCTTGCGCACGGTGAGGTCGCCGGGCTCGGGAGCGAGCAGGTGGTGGACGGCCGTGGCCGGATCGGCGTGGTGCAGGAGGCGCTGCCGGCCGAGGACGGAGAAGGTCGCGTTGTCGGGCGGGATCGCCGCCCAGTCGGCTTCGGTGAATCCGAGTCGTACGTAGGCGATGGTGGCGCCGTGCGCGCGCAGGTCGGCGATGGCGGCGGCCACCCGTGACAGCGGCCCGTCCGGGTCGGGGAGCGCGGCCAGGGTCGCCTGCTGGTAGTCCAGGACGAGCAGGGCGGTGGTGCGGGGGTTCAGCGGCGGGACGGTCATCGTCTGTCTCCTTGAGTGGTGTCAGGCGCGGCCGGAGGCCGGCTCCGGGTGGGGCGAGGGTGCGGCGGCGCGCCGAGGGAGCAGCAGCGGGGTCGCCAGCAGGACCACGCCGGCCAGGGCGATGGCCGTACGCGGGCCGAGCAGCCCGCCGAGCACGCCCCAGACGGCGGTCAGGAGGGCGGTCGAGGCCCGGGTCGTCACCGTCCAGGCCGACAGCGTGCGGGTGACCACGCCGGACGGGGTGCGTTCGAGACGGCAGGTGGCCTGCACGGGGTTGAAGACCCCGCAGCAGAAGATGAGCCCGAGCTCGACGCCCATGACCAGCAGCAGTCCCCCGGTGCCCGGCCCCACGAAGGCGAGGCCGACGGGCCAGAGCGCGCGCCCCGCGCCGGCCGCGACCAGCACCCGGTGCTGCCCGTACCGGGCGACGAGCGGCCGGGCCAGCCGCGCGCCGACCAGCCCGCCGATCGCGGGCGCGGCGAAGGCGAGGCCGTACTGCCATGGCGCGAACCCGAGCTCGCCCAGCATCAGGACCGCGAGCAGCGCGTCGATGGCCATCACCAGGCCGTTGAACAGGGCGGTGTTGAGGAACAACGGCCGCAGCGTGGCGTCGGCGAGGATGTGCCGCCAGCCGTCGAGCAGGTCGGCGGCCCGCAGGCGCGCGGCCGGCCGGGGCTCGGGGCTGGACTCCCGGCCGCCGATCGCGCGGATGCCGAGGGCCGAGAGCAGGTAGCTGACCGCGTCGGCCAGCACCGTCGCCACCGGGCCGAACAGCCCGATCGCCGCGCCGCCGAGCGGCGGCCCGACGATCGTGGTCGTCCAGGCCGTGGACTCCAAGCGGGCGTTGGCGACGAGCAGGTCCCCGGCCGGCAGCAGCGTCTTCAGGTACGCGCCGGACGCGGCACGGAAGGTGATGTCGGCCGCCGCGGCCACGACCGAGACCAGCAGGAGCTGGGCGAAGGTGAGGACGCCGAGCACGTACGCGGCCGGGATCGTCGCCAGCGCCGCGAACCGCAGCAGGTCCGCCCCGATCAGCACCGGCCGCTTGTGCCGGAACTCCACCCACGGCCCGAGCGGCACCGCCACCGCCGCGCCCACGGCCGCCCCGACGGCCGACAGCGCGGCGACCTCCGCCGGCCCCGAGTGCAGCACCTGGACGGCGATCAGCGGGAACGCGCCGAAGGCCAGCCAGGTGCCGAGGGCGCTGGTCCCGTACGCTGCCCAGAGCCACCCGAACTCCCGCCCCAGCCGATGCCCGTCCCCCATGCCCGCCGCTCCTCGCCGCTCGCCCGCCACAACCGATTCGTGATCGATGAGCATCAAAGCGTGCGACGGAGCAGGTGATCAAACAACCCGAAGCGGCTCAGCCACAACCAACGGTTGTGGCAGTAGGGTGTCCGCGTGGATCTCGACACCGTACGGACCTTCGTCGCCGCCGCCGACGCGGGCCAGTTCCAGGAGGCCGCCGCCGAGCTGGCGGTCACCCAGCAGGCCGTCTCCAAGCGCGTCGCCGCGCTGGAGCGCGACCTCGGCGTGCGGCTGTTCACCCGGACCCCGCGCGGCGCCGCGCTCACCATCGACGGGCAGGCGTTCCTGCCCCACGCCCGCGAGCTGCTGCGGGTCGCCGAGCGCGCGGTCGCGTCCGTGCGGACCGGCAGCCGGCCGCTGCGCGTCGACGTGATCGCCTCGCGCGGCGCCGCGTCAGGGCTGATGCGCGCCTTCCACCGGGCCCACCCCGGCATCGAGCTCGGCGTGGTGATGCTGCACGACATCGAGGCGGCCGTCGCCGCCCTCCGGTCCGGCGCGATCGACGCGTCCTTCCGCGCCGTCAACGCGCCCGGCCGGCCGCTCCCGGACGACCTCGCGTCCGTACGGGTGCTCGACGAGCCGCTCCAGCTCCTCACCGGCCCCGCGCACGCGCTGGCGCCGGCCCGGTCGGTGACGCTGTCCCAGCTCGCCGGGCACCGGATCTGGATGCCCGGCCTCGACCCCGGCACCGAGTGGGCCGCCTACTACGACGACCTCGTCGCCGAGTTCGGCCTCGCCATCGAGGCGACCGGCCCCAACTTCGGCTCCGACGCGCTGCTCGACACCATCGCCGACACCCCGGCGCTGGCCACGTTCATGGGCGGGCACACCCGGCTCGTCTGGCCCGCCGGTCACGGGCTGCGCCGCATCCCGGTGACCGACCCCGTGCCGGTCTACCCGCACTCGCTGCTGTGGCACCGCGACAACCCCCACCCCGCGCTGGCCACCCTCCTCGACCACCTGGCCGCCGCGGCGGAGCACGGCGCCGCGGGGACCTGGGTGCCGGAGTGGGCCGCGACGGCTCAGCCGATGACCTCCACGTAGCCGTCGGTGCCGTTGACGCGGATCCGCTGCCCGTCCCGGATGAGCCCCGTCGCCCGCTCGACGCCGACGACGGCCGGCAGGCCGTACTCCCGGGCGATCACCGCCCCGTGCGTCATGGGGCCGCCCACCTCCGTCACCAGCCCGGCGGCGGCGACGAACAGCGGGGTCCAGCTCGGGTCGGTGTAGGCGGTCACCAGGATGTCGCCCGCCTCCAGGTCGGCCCGCGCCATGTCCGTGACCACCCTGGCCCGGCCCTCGACGGTCCCGGCCGAGGCCGGGAGGCCGGGCAGCGCGCCCGGCGGGACGTCCTCCCGCCGGTAGCGGCCGGTGACGACCTCGCCGTCCGAGGTGAGGACCCGGGGCGGGGTGAGCGTCTCGTACGACCGGAACGCCGCCCGCCGCTCCGCGACGAGCCCGGCGTCCGCGTGACCGGTCCGCGCCACCTCCCGCAGCTCCTCGAAGCGGAGGAAGAAGACGTCGTCCCGCTCGCGCAGGACGCCGGAGCGGACGAGACGGTCGGCCTCGCGCAGCAACGCCTGCTTGTACGCGAAGTAGCGGCTGATCATGCCGTACTTGGGATATTCGCGGTAGCCGGTGAAGGCGCGGACCCGGTCGATCATCCGCTTGGTCTCCTCGGCCTTCCGCTCCCCGTCGGGCAGGTCGCGCAGCCGCGTCAGCACGTCCTCCTCCTTGCGCCGCGACTCCTGCAGACCCTGCTCGAAGTGCCGCCGGCCGGCGCCCGGCTCGAAGTTCCTGACGTTGCCGAGGATGGTGGGCACGAGCATGGCGGGGTTCTCGCTCCAGCGCGTCCTGGTGATGTCGATCTCGCCGGCGCAGCGCATGCCGTACTCGTCGAGGAAACCCTCGATGGCGGCCCGCGCCTCGCGCCCGCCGGGCAGCCCGGCCAGCTCGTCCAGGAAGGCCGGGCCCTCGCGGCCTTCGTCGGCGACGCGGCGCAGGTGCGCCACGACCTCGGCGTGCGGCCGGACGGCGTCGGCGACGTCGAGGAGCGCCAGCCCCATCTCGGAGGTGACGTTGTTCGGGACCGACTGGGTGAGCACGTCGGCGGCGTTCTTCTCCCCCAGCCACGTCTCCAGGTGGTCGTTGAGCCACCAGGACGCCTCCATGCCCGCCATGATCGCCTGGTAGCTGCGCGGGCTGAACAGGCCGCGCCGCAGCTCCGCGAGGTCGGCCAGGATGAAGTCCAGCAGCTCCGGCCCGGACAGCGTGCCGATCGTGCGCCGCAGGGCGGCGACGGACTCCTGGTCGGCCCGGATCAGCTCGGCGACGACGGCCGGATCGGGCTCAGTGGGGGCGGGTGGGACGGGCGGCGCGGCGGCGGCCGGGTCGTCCGGCCGCGAGGGGATGAAGTCGCGATCGAGGATGGTCCGCAGGGCGTCCTGCATCCACGGGTCGGACTTGCCGATGGTCGCGAAGAGGCCCTCCCGGCCCCGGGGCGTCGCCAGCTGTGCGGCCACGTCGACGAACAGCCGGCCGCCGGCCTCGTACATCGGCCGTGGCGTCGTGAGCTGCCACACCGACAGCCCCAGCGGCTTCATCGCGTCGGTCATCATCTGCTGGTGACCGACCGAGATGTAGACGTGGTTCTCCTCGTCGCCGGTCTCCGGGACGGGGAACAGGGTGGTGATCGGCCGGCTCTGCACGAGGTGGAAACCGTCGCCGGTCAGGCACCACTCGATGTCCTGGGGGCGGCCGAAGTGCGCCTCGATCCGCCGGCCCAGCCGGGCCAGGGCCACGACCTGGGTGTCCGTCAGGACCGGCCGCGCCTCGGTGGCGAGCGTCGTGGCGCGGACCTGGTCGTCGCGCACCGCGTAGACGTCGCCGGTGACCAGGCCGGAGACGAGCGCCTCGCCGAGCCCCTGGACGGCCTGGACCGTGGCGACCTTCCGGTTGGAGGTGACGGGATCCGCGGTGAACAGGACCCCGGCCGCGTCCGGGTGCACCATCCGCTGGACGACCACGGCCATCAGCACCTTGCGGTCGTCGAAGCCGTTGCGCCGCCGGTAGGTGACCGCCCGCTCGGTGAACAGCGACGCCCAGCACCGCCGGACGTGCCGGACGATCTCCGTCAGGCCCACGACGTCGAGGTAGGAGTCCTGCTGCCCGGCGAAGGACGCGCCCGGCAGGTCCTCGGCCGTGGCGCTGGACCGCACCGCGTACGCCGCCTGCGGCCCGAGCCCGTCGAGCGCGTCACCGATCGCCGCCACGAGCTCGTCGGGCACGGTGACGTCCTCGATGAGGCGGCGGATCTCGGCGCTCAGCGCGCCGATCGCCTCGCGGTCGTCCGGATCCACGCGGGACAGCCGGTCGAGCCGGGCGCCGAACGACGGCGCAGCCCCCACCACCCGGCGGAAGGCGTCGGTCGTGACGCAGAAGCCGTCCGGCACGCGGACGCCGTCGATCCGCGAGAGCTCGCCGAGGCCCACCCCCTTGCCGCCGACGTCCGCGAGGTCGGTCGAGTCGATCTGCGCGAAACCCAGCACGTAACCCAATTCGGTTGCTCCATCGTTCGTCGGGTCGGTACGCAACGCGCAAGTATGGAGCACTTTTTTGCTTCTCATGAGGGGCGATCATCTGCTATAGAGTGAAAAGGGAAGGGTCACGCTCCTGGCCGGATCAATCCGCTCTCGTAGGCCAGGATGACCAGCTGGACCCGGTCGCGCACGTCCAGCTTGGCGATGGCCCTGGTGATGTGCGTCTTGGCGGTGAGCGGGCTGATGGAGAGACGCTCGGCGATCTCGTTGTTGGAGAGTCCGAGCGCCACGAGCCTGACCGTCTCCAGTTCCCTGGTGGTGAGGGCGGCCAGCCGCTGCCCGGCGCTGGGCGTGAGGTCCTGCCGGTGGGCGAACTGCTCGATGACGCGCCGGGTCACGCCCGGCGACAGGAGCGCGTCTCCGCCGGCGACGGCGGCGACCGCCCGGCGCAGGTCGGCGGGTTCGACCTCTTTGGTGAGGAAGCCGCTGGCTCCGGCCCGCAGGGCGGCGAAGACGTGTTCGTCGGTGTCGAACGTGGTGAGGATGATCACGCGACAGCCCGGAGCGGCCGGATCGGCGACGATGCGGCGGGTCGCGATGATCCCGTCGGTGCCCGGCATGCGGATGTCCATGAGGATGACGTCGGGGCGGGTGCTCGCGGCCAGCCGTACGGCTTCGTCGCCGTCCTGGGCTTCGCCGACGACCGTGATGTCCCGTGAGCGGGCCAGCAGGCTGCGGAAGCCGGCCCGTACGAGTGCCTGGTCGTCGGCGAGGAGCACCTTGATCGTCATGCCGTCGAGCCTGCCACAGGGATGTCGGCCCGCACGGCGAAGCCACCGCCGGGGACGGGTCCTGCGGTGAGCGCGCCCCCGAGTGCGCTCACCCGCTCGCGCATGCCGGCCAGACCGTGGCCTTCGGTGACGCCGTCGGGGACGCCGCGGCCGTCGTCGACGATCTCGACGGTGATCGAGCGAGGCCGGTAGCCGATCGTCACCTCGGCCTTGCGCGCCCCCGCGTGCTTTAGCGTGTTGGCGAGGGACTCCTGTACGACGCGGTAGATGGCGATGGCCGTGATGGCGGGGACGGCCGCGCGGTCGCCCTGCTCGTGGAGGGTCACCTCAAGTCCGGCGGTGCGGGCGTCGGCGATGAGGGTGTCCAAGGAGGCCAGATCCGCCTGAGGTGTGGTGTCGCCGGGGATGTCACGCAAGATCGCGATGAGGGAGCGCAGGTCGGTCATCGCCCGGTTCCTGACGTCCTTCGCCACGCGCAGCGCGGCGGCGGCCGCTGCCGGGTCCTCCTCCAGGGCGTCGGCGGCGACGTTGAGCTGCACCCCGACGACGGCCAGTGTGTGGGCGATGACGTCGTGCACCTCGTGCGAGACGCGCAGCCGTTCCTCGGCGGCGTGCGCCCGGCTGTCGGTCTCGCGCAGCCGCCCGCGCCAGCGCGCCGCGGCGGCGTAGGTGAGGCCCGCGCCGATGAGGATCGCCAGGAGCAGTCCCTCCCCCGCGACGTGGAACACGTAGCGGACCGGGTTGAACTCCAGGATCCCGCGGGCGTCGATCGCCGAGTAGACCAGCTGGGCCAGGCCGATGGCGGACACCCAGCGCACGCGTGATGTGGTGGCGGCGGTGAAGTAGGCGACCGCGGCCGGCCAGATCCAACCGGCGGGAGACCAATGCACGGTCAGGTGATAGACGAAGATCCCGCCGATCGACAGCAGCAGCACGGTCATCGGCCAGCGGCGTCTGAACAGCAGGAGCCCGCCGAGAAGCAGCCCGAGGGGGATCGGGCCGCGCCAGGGGCTGTGCACCCCGGTGGCGAGTGCCACGGTGACGAAGAAGACCAGGGTGAGGACGGCGAGCGTGATGTCGGTGATGCGGGCAAGGTGCCGGACGGGCGCGGGTTCGCGTCGCGGGGACGGCTCGGCCATGCGGAGGCTCTTTCTCGACGAGGGGTGACAGGTCCGGATCAGACGTGGGTGACCAGGAGGGTCACGCCTGCCTCGCCGCCGCAGTCGACGAAAACGGGACCGACGCCGTTGCCGATGCTGGGCGCGAGGGTCGCCTTGGCCACGAATCCCTTCGGATCGTCCCTGATGATGCGGACGTTCCGCAGCACCGGGTGCTTCCTGTCGAGCCCGGCGAGCACCGCCTTGAGCCCTTCGCCGCCGCCGCAGTGACCGGTGATCGTCACCTCCTGGCCGCGCCGGGTGGTGGGATTCGGGCTGACCCGCACCACCGCCCTGGCGCCCTTCGGCGGCTTCGGCGCGGCCGTCGCGGCGGGGCCGGCCGTGCCGGCCTGGGCACCGGCCGGCCCGCCGGCCGATGCCAGCAGACCGGCCGTCAAGCTCAGCCCGGCGATCGCGGTCATCATTCTCTTGTTCATGGTGACTTCTCCAGTTCTCATCCGGTTGTCCCGACGAGAAACGCTAGGGCGGGCCCCAGCGGGAGCGCGTCGTCCATCGACCGTCACTTCACCTTGCACCGTTCGCTGTACGCCTTGCACCGAAGGGTGTAGGCATCAGGCACCGGATCCTGGCCGGGTGCCGCCCGCCGCTGGGCGGAGATGGCCGTGCAGGAACGCGCGGACGCCGGATGTGACGGTCCTGGTGATCTGGGCGTCGGTGGGCGTGGCGCCCCGGAAGGACGGATCGTCGACGGAGATCAGCAGCAGGAGGTGGACGGCGGCTCTGTCGGGGTCCTCCACGTGCAGGAGTCCCTGCTCGCTCCAGCGTCGCAGATACGCGGCCAGTTGCCGGCGGACCCGGAGCGGCCCGGTCTCCTGCCAGGCGTCGATCGCGGCCCGGGGGATGTGGCCGGCTTCGGCGTTGATCTGCCGGACCAGGGCGAAGTGCTCGGCGTCCCCGCCATCGGCGGGGGTGATGAGCTCGCGGCCGAAGTCGATGAGATCGGCCTCCAAGTCGGTGACCTTGCGCAGGTGGCGGTCGATGACGGCGATCTGGGCGTCGGCCGCCCGGGTCGCGCTGTCCTGGATGACGGCCTGGAACAGCTCGGCCTTGTCGGTGAAGTGGTTGTAGATGGTGCGCGTGGAAACCCCGGCCGCGCGGGCGATCGTGTCGATGCCGGCACGGGTGTAGCCGTCGCGGGC
>NZ_FOHX01000034.1 GCF_900111685.1 Nonomuraea wenchangensis | reverse complement strand
CTCCCACCACGAGAGTGGGTAAGGCTCCCGGTAGACGACCGGGTTGATAGGCCGGAGGTGGAAGCGCGGTAACGTGTGGAGCTGACCGGTACTAATAGGCCGAGGACTTGACCACAAAGCATTCTTTCTGAGATTTTTTGCTCGCGTCCACTAGGCAATTCTGAGACTGCAAACACGTCTGTGTTTGTTTGTTTCGGAGGGTTACGGCGGTTATGGCGGGAAGGAAACACCCGGTTACATTCCGAACCCGGAAGTTAAGCTTCTCTGCGCCGATGGTACTGCACTCGGGAGGGTGTGGGAGAGTAGGTCACCGCCGGACAATCTTTTGGAGGGCCCCGACGCTTAGCGTCGGGGCCCTTCTGCATTTCTGCCCCTGGCTCTGACTTGGGACGAGGTCGGCGTCAGGCGGCGCCTCCCAGAGTGCGGATGCTGGTGAAGCGGGTCAGGGCCTGTTCGAAGGCTTCGGGGCCGATGGCGATGCCGCCGCTGAACGGGAAGTCGAGTTGCTGGCCGAGGAACAGGACCAGCCCGACCAGGCCGCCCACGACGGCGGCGACCGTGACGTGGACCTTGCGTACCGGGCTGCCGCAGACGACGGCCGGGAGGAGCACGGCGAGGCCGCAGCCGGCCAGGGCCGCCCAGAGGAGCGGTGGGACGCCTGAGTCGGCCATCTGGGCGCGGGCCCGACGGGCGTCCAGTACGGCCTGGACGCGGCTCATCGCCTGGCTGTAGCGGGTGGAGGCGGCGCCGGTCGCCGGCTCGATGGTCTGGAAGTAGGTGCGCAGCTGCTCGACGTGGCGCCAGGCGCGCGGGGAGAGCGTGTGGTCCTCGGCCATGCGGGGCCACTCCTCGCGGACCACGGTCGTGGCGTAGTCGGTGGCGAGGGTCTGCAGGGTGTGGCGCTGGGGGTCGGGGAGCGAGCGGGAGTACCAGTAGACGTCGGTGAGGTTGCTCGCCTCGGTGGAGGCGGTCTGGTGGGCGGAGTTGACCTGGTTCCAGGCCGCCACCACGACGAGGCCGATGCTGACGGCGAAGAGCGTGCCGACGATTCCGGTGGCCACGCTGCTGCCCTCGCGGAAATCGTGGCGGAGCGGCGCGGCGATGAACCTGTTGGCGTAAAGGCGACGACGCCGGTGACGGCGGCCGCGGCGGCTGCGATGAGCAAGCCGACGATGGCGACGAACAAAGCACCCCACTTTCTGCGCTCTAATGATTACGCAAAGTGAGGCGGCGTCGCTAGACGTGTAGGGTGCCGGACAGCACGGTTACGGCGTTGCCCGCCAGGTGAACGCGGTCTCCGGCATAAGTGACGTGGACGATTCCGCCTCTCTTGGACAATTGCGCGCCGACGAGTGAAGCGCGGCCGAGACGGGCCGACCAGTAGGGGGAGAGCGCGCAGTGGGCCGAGCCGGTTACGGGGTCCTCCGGGACACCTACTTTGGGCGCGAAGAAACGGGAGACGAAGTCCGTTTCCGTGCCGCGGGCGGTGACGATGACGCCGCGGGCGTCGACGGACCTGAGGGCGGGGATGTCGGGGGTCAGGTTCCGTACCGTTTCCTCCGACTCCAGCTCCACCAGCAGGTCGAGCTGACTTATCCCGACGCGCACCGGGGTGGCCCCGAGGGCTTTCTCCAGGCCGGCCGGAAGCGTGACGGGGGTCACCTCCTTCGCCGGGAAATCCATGGTGATCCCCCCGCTTGGGAGTCGATTCACGGTGAGCGTGCCACTGGCCGTGCGGAATTCCACCGGCCCCGTCGCCGCGCCCGTCGAATACAGGACGTGGGCCGTGGCGAGGGTGGCGTGACCACAGAGCGTGACCTCTACGGCCGGGGTGAACCAGCGGAGCGAATCCTCGTGAAGGAACGCGGTCTCCGAGAGGTTCATCTCGGTGGCTACGCTCTGCATCCAACCGTCGGTAACCGCAGAGTCCAGCAGGCAGACGGCGGCCGGATTACCCTGGAAAGCTGTGCTGGTGAAGGCGTCGACGGTGTAGAGGCGCATGGGGGCGATCGTATACGGGGGGCGGATATCAAGCTGCAAGCGGGCTGCAAGCCGTACAAAATGGAATTAGGGCTGGGCGTGTCGCGTGGCGAATGCGGAATCGTCGGTTACCGTCCAATGTGTAGGGACGTGCCGATTACGGTGAGTTCCTGAGGAAAGGACAAGCCGATGGGGGCAGTGCGCAAGGTGGTGAGCTACCTTGGCCTGAGCGGGGTCGATCACTACGACGAGGCCTATGACGACGACGAGCACTACGAGGACGAGTATGTCCCCGCGACCGAGCGGGCAGCTCGGCGGTGGCGCGCGAACGTCGACTCGTCACGCATCGTGATGGTCCAGCCGCTCAAGTACAACGACGCACCGTTGATCGGTCAGCACTTCCGTGACGGCCAGACGGTGATCATGGACGTTTCCGGCATGGCGTTGCCTGAGGCCACCAGAATGGTCGACTTCGCCGCCGGGCTGGCCTTCGGATGCGAGGGACGGATCGAGCGGATCGCGGAGCGGGTGTTCCTGCTTGCCCCGGCGCATGTGGAGATCGAGACGACCTAGCCAGGCTGAGGAATTATGGTCCGGTCGCCGGGGCGAAGGGCGACCGGACGGGCCGGTGACGGGGTGCTGGGGGCACCACGGGCCGGCACGGGCCGACGACGGCTTCTCGGACCCGGGTCTGATGTGATCAGGCCCGGGTTCGTGCTGTCGGGGCCGCGTCGCCACCCGGCCGTGGCACCCGGCCGTGGCACCCGGCCGTGGCACCCGGCCGTGGCACCCGGCCGTGGCACCCGGCCGTGGCACCCCGCTGGGGAACGCCGTCAGGCCCGTTGACCCTCGTGGGAGCCGGTCAGGCGGCGCGGGGGCCGCGGCGGATGAGGCGGAAGAGCTCGCTGGCATCCTCGGCGGCCTGCTTGGCGCGGGCGTCGGACTCGCGGGCGTAGGCGTGCAGCGCCCACACGGCGCCCTCGGCCAGCTCCCGCAGCTCGCTGACCTGGCCGGCGACGTATTGGGCGTCGGCTTCGACCAGTTTGCGGCGCTGCCAGAGCTGCCACCCGCCCAGGCCGATCGTGGCGACGCCGGCCGCGGCCAGCAGGGGGGTGGTCAGGGGGGCGCCGGCGAGGCAGGCCACTCCGGCCACGATCAGCAGGATCGCCGCCCACGGGCGGGAGCGCGGTATGACGCCCTCGGTGATGACGGACTGCTCGGCCGCGGCCAGCGAGGCCCGGTCAGGGCCTTCGGGGCGCAGGTGGATGCGGTGCCCGAGGATCGGCACGGTGAGCGTCTCGGGCGGCTCCAGGCTGCTGTCGGTCTCCAGCTCCTCGGCCACCACCCGCAGGATCGGGGCCGCCACGTGCAGCGCGATCCCCGCCAGCTGCGGGTCGGCGCCGGGGCGGAGGTCGTCCAGCAGGTAGGACACCAGCGAAGCCATCGGCCCCTCAGGGCCGCCGGAGCCGATGAGCGAGCGGAGCACGGCCAGCGGTTCGTTCTCGGCGCCGTGGGTGCCGGAGGTGTCGAGCGGGACGCGGGCGTCGGGGCCGGTCTTGCGGGCCGAGGTGATCTCGGCGCACCGCCCGCGCAGCCGGGCCAGCCGGTCGGCGGCCATGGCAGGGCGGGCAAGCTCGGGGATCTCGGCCATCTCGGGGAAGTCGGCCAGCGAGGGCGGCACGACGACCGCGGGCTCGCCGGGGATGAGCGCCTGGATCCACTGCTCGGCGTCGGCGTGCTCCTGGACGGCGAGGGCGTCGAGCTTGCGCAGGACGAAGATCTTGCCGGCGGGGCCGTACGCGCCGCGCGCGGCGGCCAGCCAGAGCGAGCGCTGACCGTGGGTGACCGGCCGGTCGATGGACAGCTCGCCGAAGGCGGTGCCCAGCCAGGAGGCGTGGATGCGGCTGCCCTGCCCGGACACGGCGAGTGCCAGGCACAGGAACAGCGCGGTGCGTTGCTGGTCGCGGCTCGCGGCCCGGCTCAGCGGCTCCAGCGGGTCGTCACCGGACAGGAGGGCGACCAGGGCCTCGACGGCCGGGGGCAGCCAGAAGCCGGGGACGTCGCGGAAGGCGACCGGGGCGGCGGGCGGCGCCGCGCCGTCGGCGGCGAGGTGCGCCAGCAGTGCCTCCGCGTAGCGATGCACCTCCGTCGCTGCTTGGGGGCTTGCAGTCAGGTCCGTACTCAAGGCAGAGAACTCCCCCATTTCGGCCTCGGTTCATGACCGCGTAAAGCCTAGCCGTATGGGCGCGCCAACCCGGTGGAGGCGCGCCCACGACGGAACGGGCGGCTTCGAGCCAACTGCGTGTTTACATGCGCTCGGGGACAGGGACGCCCAGAAGGTCGAGCCCGGTCTCCAGCGTGCGGAGGGTGAGCGCGCACAGGGCGAGCCGGGAGGCCCGGACCTCGGGGGCGACGTCGCTGCGGAGGACCGGGCACTGCTCGTAGAAGGTGCTGAACAGGCTCGCGGTCTCGAACAGGAAGGCGCACAGCCGGTGCGGCTCGGACTGGGCGGTGACCTGCGACACCAGCTCGCCGAACCCCAGCAGGTGCAGGCTCAGCGCGCGCTCGGCGGGCTCACCGGACGTGATGGTGCCCTGCGCCTCGGCCGGCTCCATGCCCGCCTTGCGGAAGATGGAGCGGATGCGGGCCGTGGCGTACTGCATGTAGGGGCCGGTGTTGCCGGTGAAGCCGAGCATGCGGTCGAAGTCGAAGACGTATTCGCTGTCGTGGCTGACCGACAGGTCGGCGTACTTCACCGCGCCCATGCCGACCGCCCGCGCGATCTCGGCCTGCGTGGCCGCGTCGTAGCCGCGGTCGGCGATGGCCGCCGTGGCGCGTTCGACGGCCTCGTCGAGCAGGTCGGTCAGTTTGATCGACTCGCCGGAGCGGGTCTTGAAGCGGCGGCCGTCCTTGCCGAGCATCATGCCGATCTGGACGTGCTCGGCCGAGACCTCGTCGGGCAGCCAGCCGGCCTGCCTGGCCGCGGCGAACACCATGCGGAAGTGCAGCGCCTGGTCGGCGCCGACGACGTAGAGGATGCGCGCGGCCTTGAGGTCGTGGACGCGGTAGCGGATGGCCGCCATGTCGGTGGTGGCGTAGCCGTAGCCGCCGTCGCTCTTCCTGATGATGAGCGGCAGCGGCTTGTCGTCGGAGCCGGTGAAGCCCGGCGGGAAGACGCAGAGCGCGCCCTCGCTGAGCTCGGCGGTGCCGGACGCCTCCAGGTCGGCGCAGGTGCGCTCCAGCATCGGGTTGTACATGCTCTCGCCGGCGAGGTCGGCGTCGGTGAGGGTGACCCCGAGCCGGCCGTAGACCTTGTTGAAGTAGCGGACGGTGGCGTCCATGAAGACGTGCCAGAGCCGCAGCGTCTCGGGGTCGCCGGACTGCAGCGTGGTCACCCGCACCCTGGCGCGCTGCTTGAACGCCTCGTCGCCGTCGAACTTGACCCGCGCCGCCTGGTAGAACTCGGTGCCCATGCCGGCTTCGAGCTGCCCGACCGCGGCCTCCTCGCCGATGTCGAGCAGGTGCTCGATGAGCATGCCGAACGGGGTGCCCCAGTCGCCCAGGTGGTTTTGCCTGACGACGGTGTTGCCGACGTGCTCGTGCAGGCGGGCCAGCGCGTCGCCGACGATGGTGGTGCGCAGGTGGCCGACGTGCATCTCCTTGGCCGCGTTGGGCGCGGAGTAGTCGATCACCACGGTCTGCGTGGGCGTGACCGTGCCGACGCCGAGCCGCGGGTCGTCGAGCATGCTCTGGGCCTCGGCGGCGATCCAGCCGTCGTCGAGGGTGATGTTGAGAAAGCCGGGGCCGCTGACCTCGACCGTGCCGGGGAAGTCGGACAGCTCCGCCCTGATCGCCTCGGCGACCTCCCGCGGGGCCCGTCGCAGCCGCTTGGCCAGGCTCATCGCGACGTTCGCCTGGAAGTCGGCGAACTGGGAGGGCCGGATCAGCGGGTCTGCGTCGGCGTGCTCGGCGCCGAACGCGTGCGCCAGCGCCTGCTGGACGCGCTCGGTGAGCACTGTCTGCGGGTCGGTCATGCTCTAAGGGTACCGGCGAGCTTGACCGCGACGCTGATGATAATCGCCGCTCCGAGGCCGACGCCGACGGCGGTCAGGTCGCCCGCGAGGTCACCGGGTTCGAGGGCGAAGAAGGCCCGTACGAAGGGCAGCGACATCGCGATCGCGAACGCCGCCGCCATGGCCGCGACGAGGAGCACCCGCCACCAGGTGAGCGGCCTGGCGATGAGGACGAGCACCCACCACGTGGCCAGGAAGAGCGTGATCACCGCCGACGTCTGGTCCTCGATGAGCGTGGAGTCGCCCCTGTGGGCCAGCCAGAACGACGTCAGCACCGCGACCGCGCACAGCACCCCGGAGGGCACGGCGAAGCGCAGCACCCGGCGGACGAATCCGGAGCGGGCGCGTTCGAAGGTCGGCGCGAGCGCCAGGAAGAAGGCCGGGATGCCGATGGTGAGGGCGTTGACCAGGGTCGAGTGGCGGGGCGCGAAGGGGAACATCACCCCGGCGACGCCAACGGCCAGCGACAGCGCGATGGCGTAGAACGTCTTGGTGAGGAAGAGGTTGGAGACCCGTTCGATGTTGGCGAGCACCCGCCGGCCCTCGCCGACGACGTGGGGCAGGGTGGCGAACTTGTTGTCCAGCAGCACCACCTGCGCGACGGCCTTGGTGGCCGGGCTGCCCGCGCCCATGGCGATGCCGAGGTCGGCGTCCTTGAGCGCGAGCACGTCGTTGACGCCGTCGCCGGTCATGGCGACGGTGTGGCCGCGGGCCTGGAGCGCGGTGACGAACTTGCGTTTCTGCTGGGGGGAGACCCGGCCGAAGACGGCGTGCTCGTCCAGCAGCTCGCCCAGTTTCTGCGGGTCGTCGTCGGGGAGGGTGCGGGCGTCGATGAAGCGGTGGCCGTCGGGGATGCCGAGGTGGGTGGCGATGGCGGCGACCGCCTCGGGGTTGTCGCCGGAGATGACTTTGACCGTGACGCCCTGCTTGGCGAAGTAGCGCAGGGTCTCGTCGGCGTCGGGGCGTACGCGCTGTTTGAGGGTGACGAGCGCGATGGGCTCCAGCGTCGCGGTGGAGCCGTCGCCGGGCTCGGGCAGCCGGTCGGCGCGGCAGAGCGCGAGCACGCGCGCGCCGGTGGTGGCGAGGGCGGCGGCGCGGTCGTAGCCGTCGCCGCTCTGCAGCAGGACGTCGGGGGCGCCGAGCACCCAGGCGCCGCGCTCGCCGAAGTCGGTGCCGCTCCACTTGCGCGCGGAGGAGAACGGCACGCTCTCCCCGGCCGTCCAGCCGTCGGCGGGGGCGTCGTAGCGGGCGCGGATGGCCTGGGCGGTGGGGTTGGGCCGGGGGTCGGCGTGGCAGAGGGCGGCCAGTGCGTCGGCCACGGGCTGGTCGTGGCGGAGCGGCAGCACCTCGTCGAGCTCCATGCCGCCGGCGGTGAGGGTGCCGGTCTTGTCCAGGCAGAGCACGTCGACCCGGGCCAGGCCCTCGATGGCGGGCAGTTCCTGGACCAGGCAGCGGCGCCGGCCGAGGCGTACGACGCCGACGGCGAACGCGATCGAGGTCATCAGCACCAGGCCCTCGGGGATCATGGTGACGATGCCGGCGACCGCGCCGGTGATCGCGGTGCCGAAGTCGACGGAGTTGCTGAGCTGGCTGTAGATCAGCAGGGCGCCGATGGGGATGACCAGCCAGGTGATGTACTTGATGAAGTTGGAGACGCCCTCGCGCAGCTCGGAGTGGGCGAGGTGGAACTTGCTCGCCTCCTCGGCGAGCCGTACGGCGTAGGCGTCGGTGCCGACCTTCGTGGCCACGAACGCCCCCGAGCCGGCCACCACGAAGCTGCCCGACAGCACCTGGTCGCCGGGCTTCTTGTGCACGGGGTCGGCCTCGCCGGTCAGCAGCGACTCGTCCACCTCCAGGCCGTCGGAGCGGATCACGTCGCCGTCGACGAGGAGGCGGTCGCCGGGGGCGAGCAGGATCAGGTCGCCGAGCACGATCTCCCGCGGGTGGATCTCGCGCTCCGCGCCGTCGCGGCGCACGCGTACGGGGGCCTCGTTGACGACCGCGAGCTTGTCGAGCGTGTGCTTGGCCCGCAGCTCCTGGACGATGCCGATGAGCGCGTTGGCCACGATGACCAGGCCGAACAGGCCGTCCTGCCATTCGCCGAAGATCAGGATGAGCGCCCAGAGCACGCCGATGACGAGGTTGAACAGGGTGAGGACGTTCGCCCTGATGATGGCGCTGAACGATCTGCTGGACCGTCGCGGGACGTCGTTGGGCTTCGCCGCCGCGACCTGGGCAGCAGTGAGCCCGTCAAAGGTGAGCCCGACCACATAACCCCCTGTATCTGTGGATCGGTCTCACACCTTACGGGTTCACCAGAGTCTGTGGGAGCGGTGTGATGTCGCTATTCTGTCGCCGATTCGGGTGACGATCCCATTGGCGGACATATCTGCAGCGAGCTGGCAGGCCGCGCTGATCGCCGGGGCTCGGGAGGAGCCGTGGGCGATCACCACGGTGCCGTTGAGCCCGAGCAGCACGGCTCCTCCGTACGCCTCCGCGTCGAGGCGGTTGCGCAGCTCGCGCAGGCGGTTGCGCTGCAGGGCGGCGCCGAGCTTGGCGAGCCTGCTCTCCTCGACGGCGGTGCGCAGCTCGGCGAAGGCGTAGCGGACCGCGCCCTCCATGGTCTTGAGCGCGACGTTGCCGGTGAAGCCGTCGGTGGTGATCACGTCGACCTTGCCGGTGAGCAGGTCGTGGCCTTCGATGTTGCCGGCGAAGTGCAGGCCGGGGGAGCTCTGGAGCAGCTCGTTGGCGCGTTTGGTCAGCTTGTTGCCCTTCTCGGGCTCGCTGCCGATGGTGAGCAGGCCGATCTTGGGCTCGGTGGCGCCGTGCGCGAGCTCGGCGTACGCGGCGCCCAGATGGGCGAACTGCACCAGCATCTCCGGCTTGGCGTCGGCGTTGGCGCCGGCGTCCACCAGCAGGGTCGGGCGGGGGAGCGTGGGCAGGCGGACCGCGATGGCCGGGCGCAGCACGTGCTGCTGCGCCTTGAGCCGCAGCCGGCCGGTGGCGACGACGCCCGCGGTGGAGCCGGCCGACACCACGGCGCAGGCGTCGCCGCGGCGGACGAGGTGGCAGGCCACCGCGATGCTGGAGCGGGGGCGGCGCAGGCTGGCGAGCGCGCCCTCGTTCATGGCGAGGGCCTCCTCGGCGCGGACGATCGGCACCTCCTGGGTGGCGCCGTGGTCGGCTAGGGCCTCGAAGAGCACGCGGGGGGAGCCGACGAGCACGACGGGCAGGCCGCGCTCACGGACGGCGTGCACGGCGCCGGCCACGATCTCGTGCGGCGCGTGGTCGCCGCCCATGGCGTCCAGCGCGACGGGCCTGCTGTCGGACAATCGTCACCTCGTACGGCGTCTCGCCCGCCGTCACGGCATGGCCGGTGCGCGGGCTCGGTATGTCCGCATCGAGGGCGAGGCTGCTGCCAGGTTAACCGGCGGGTAAGGGTTGTCGTTCCCCGTGCCGCCGGTCGCAGTCCTTCAGCCGAGGTTCCAGTCGGTCTTCGCCCGGGACACGATGACCTTGGAGAACGCCGACTTCCCCGTCACCCTGATGAGCGGCCCGTCCGCCTGGGAGCCGCCGGTCACCAGCCGCTTACCGAAGACGGAGCCGCCCTCGTCGACGACGTGGGCGTTCTCGGGGACGCGCACGATCATCTTGCTGAACCAGGCGTCGGCCTCCAGGGTGATCTCCCTGCCGGGGAGCACGGCGTCCGACAGGTCGATGATCAGGGCGCCGAAGCGGGCGGTGAGCTTGGTGTGGCGGGAGGCCACCCAGCGCCCCCGCCGGATGATCTTGCTGAACGTGGAGTGGATGACCTGCCGCTCGACGGCGGCGGGGGCTCCGGAGGCGGTCACCTCGGGAAGGTCCCTGGTGAGGGGGACGAGCTCGCCCATCGTGGTCGCCGAATAGGCGAGGTCCAGACGGTCGGCGTGCTCGACGCTGGTGAGTCGTCCTGTGGCGAGCGCCTCGCCCAGGACCGCGGCGACTTTGTCGCGGTCGGCGTCCGAGGCGCGTATCGCGGATTCTTCGGTCACGACATCGGAGTCTATGTCCATACGCGATATGTCGCGAGTGTTGGTGAAGCTGAAGGAAAACTTCGAGCCTGGGGGAACCGTGGGCGTGAGCATGCACGTCTCGGTATTAAGGTCCAAGGACGCGCGAAGAGGTCCTTCGGTTTACGTCCGATCGAACAAAAAGATGGGAACGGCCTAGTGATCTTGCAACAAACCGGCACGCGACGCTTCAAGGCGTACACGTCCAAGCATCTCGACGAGCTCCTGCGGCGTGCGGGGCTCGACGACGAGGAACGGCTCAAGGTCCGCGCGGTCGCGACGGTCCTGCCGTTCCGGACGAACGCCTATGTCGTCGATGAACTCATCGATTGGTCGGCCGCGCCCGACGACCCCATATACCGGCTGGTCTTCCCGCAGGCGGACATGCTTCCCGCCGCGGACGTCGCCAGACTGGCCGACCTGCTCAAGGCGGAGGCGCCGAACGCGGAGGTGCAGGCCGAGGCCAACCGCGTACGCGCGCAGCTCAACCCGCATCCCGCGGGCCAGAAGGAGCTGAACGTCCCGAGGATCGGCGACGAGCCGGTGCCGGGCATGCAGCACAAATATCCCGAGACCGTGCTGGTCTTCCCCAAGCAGGGGCAGACCTGTCACGCGTACTGCACGTACTGCTTCCGGTGGGCGCAGTTCGTCGGCGACGCGGACCTGAAGTTCGCCTCCGACGACGTCGGCCGGATGGTCGACTACATCAGCCGGCACCCCGAGGTCACCAGCGTCCTCATCACCGGGGGCGACGCGATGATCATGGGAGAGCCGGTGCTCCGGCGCTACGTCGAACCGCTGCTGGAGCTGGAGCAGCTCGAATCCATCAGGATCGGCACCAAGTCGCTCGCCTACTGGCCGCAGCGTTTCACCGGCGATCCCGACGCCGACGACACGCTCCGCCTGTTCGAGCGGGTGGTGGCGGCCGGCAAGAACCTCGCGTTCATGGCCCACTTCACGCATCCGCGCGAGCTGGAGCCGCCGCAGGTCTCGGCGGCGGTGGAGCGCATCATCGGCACCGGGGCGACGATCAGGACGCAGGCGCCGCTCATCCGCTCCATCAACGACGACCCGGCCGTCTGGACGTCGATGTGGCGGCGGCAGCTCCGCATGGGGATGGTCCCCTACTACCTGTTCGTCGAGCGCGACACCGGGCCGCAGGACTACTTCGCGGTGCCGCTGGCCCGCGCGTACGAGGTCTTCCGTGACGCGTACGCGTCCGTCTCCGGCCTGTGCCGCACGGTACGCGGCCCGTCGATGTCGGCCACGCCGGGCAAGGTGTGCGTGGACGGCGTCATGGAGGTCGCGGGGGAGCAGGTCTTCGTGCTCCACTTCATCCAGGCGCGCGACCCCTCGCTCGTGGGGCGGCCCTTCTTCGCGCGTTACGACCCGGAGGCGGTCTGGCTGACGGACCTGCGGCCGGCCTTCGGCGAACGTTTCCCGTTCGATCCGTCAGGGGTTGCGCTGCCCTCCTGAGTGGAGGCCGGCGCCACCGGAAATCACGTCACCCGGCCCGCGACAATTCATTTCGCGTCCCTATTGTTCGCGGGCCGGGGAGGCGTCATAGCACTTGACAGGCGCGTTCACAACCGCCTCTGCAATATCGGAAACAAGAGCCTCCTATTTCCCGGTTTGTCTTCCCGCTCAACGCTCTCCCCTTACTCGGTAACCGGCCTGCAAACCCCTGTCACATGGGCATTCATGCGCCTGCGGGCGATCACGCCTGGTGGTAGAACTGCTGCCGTAGCTCAGCCGTGACGCACACGCTCAGTGTGGTGCCCATAGCGTGCACGACGCGGCATACGGGGGTTATCGATTCGCATTTCCACCGCATTCGAGAGCGATCGATCACGAGCCGGGAAGGCAATCATGAATCGAGTAGTCAAGGCGGCGGTAGCCGCTACAGCATTCGGCCTGGCGGCGGCGTTGGCCGTGCCCGCCCAGGCCGAGGCCCAATACGAAACCGCCAGGAACGCTCCCGCCGACGGACCGGGCGGAGGCACCAGCGTCGCCGGCGGCAGCCCTGTCGGAGGTCTTCTGGGCGGGCTGACCAGCGGCGGTGTCGGCGGAGGGCTCCTGGGCGGCCTGCTCGGGGGCAAGTCCAAGTCGGCCGCCGCCGGCGGCGGCCAGGTCCGTCGCGAGCCGAGCGAGGCCGAGAAGGACGCCATCGCCGCGAGCGGGCGGCGAGCGCCGGTCAGCCGGCCCCAGACGCCCAACTCCGCCGAGGACGCCGTACGGAGGGGCCGGCCGATCCCCGAGCTGTCGCCGATCCGCAGCGGGATCCCGCTCGGCGGCGGCGGCATGACCGAGGCGCTGCCCGTGGTGTCGGGCGCGCGCCGCGTGGCCACCCCTGCGGGCGGAGCCGCCCGGCGGACCGTGCGTCACACCGCGGCGCTGAACGCCGCCGGCGCCGGATACGGACCGTTCCACCTCGTCACCGGTCTGGTCGAGGACGCCAGGGGCGCGGCGGGCAAGGTGCGGGGCAGCGGCATGCTGGACAGCGCCGCCCTGCCGGGCCTGCCCGGTCCGTCCGGGGCGACGGGCGGCGGCGGTGGTGGCCTGCCGATCAGCGGCCTGCACGGGGTCTCCGACCAGACGGTCAGCGAGCTCACCGGTGGCGCCTCGCCGCTGGACGCGCTCGCCGGGCCGGTGACCGGCCTGGCCTCGCTGCCGCTGAGCGCGCTGTCCGGCGGGCCCCTGGGCGGCCCCCTGAGCGGGCCTCTGAGCGCGCCCCTGGGGGCGCTGTCCGGGCCGCCGGCGGCCGGGCTGCTGGCCGCGCCCGCGCGTGACTTCGACTCCCTGCCGGGCGGCGCCTCGCCCGCCGGCCTCGCCCAGGCGGCGCTGCGGGCGCTGCCGTCCAAGAGCGGGGCGGTCCCGGTCGTCGGCCGGGTCGCGCCGGTCGGGACGGCAGCGGTGGCCGAGGCCCTGCCCGCCACCGTGCGGCACGCGACCGTCGAGGAGCTCGCGCCGCTCGCGGCCGACGCCGCGGCCGTCGTCGAGACGAACGGGACCAAGGCCGTCGCCGGCTACAGCGACCTGATGGCCGCTCTCGGATGGACCACCGACGCGCTGACGAGCTCGGTGCGGGACACCTGGAATCGCGGCTAGGAACGCGATGGAGGCGGTGCTGGACGTGGCTCGCCGAGAGCCGGCGTGGAGGTTCGCGGGCGCCCTGGGTGCCGATGCCCGGGAACCGGCCGTGCCGGCGGAGACGGCTTCGTTCCGCCCCCACCCCCAGCGGTCCCCTGACGGCGTGAACTCCCCTGGGCCGCAGCCACCGGCCGGGACGTCGTCGCACTGACGCGGCAGATCTCCGGGACGCCCCTCAAGGTGCCGGGCGCTCGAAGAGCTGGCGCGCGTGGGTTACGAGCCTCCCGCGGCGAGCGGGCGGTCTCAGTGGCGGGCTCGGGCGGACGCGCCCTGGCCCGGGCTCGGGCAACGCCGTTCTCATGCAGGGCAGCGGCGCCCCCGAGCCCCCGCCGCCGGCCCGATCAGGGTCGGCGGCATTCTCATGTCCGGGGCCTGCCGCTCGGCTCGGCGCGGCGGCGTCGGGGTCTGTCGGGGTCTGTAGGGTCGGTCAGGGCAGTCGGACGCCCGTGCGACGGGCTATCTGCGCCTGCAGTCTCGCCATCTGCCAGTGCAGCTCGATGAGCTGCTCGGCGAGCTGCATCCGCGGGATCTCGGTCACGTCTTCGGTGGCCAGGTGGTCGATCGCGGCCGAAAGCTCTCCCATCGCGCGCTCCCACTCCATCACCGGTCCTTGTCCATCACCGGTCCTCGGCTCGAATTGACGTTCGAATCCTATCGGAACGCGGGGCCCGGTGTCAGTCTTTCGTCCCTCGCGTCCCGGGCGTTTCGCGCATGGCAAAGCGCCGCGCCCTTCGCGGGGGCACGGCGCTCGGACCTGCGGTCTCAGCCCTTGTTGTAGGCGGCGATGACTTCCTTCGGGTCGCCGTCCATGCGGATCTTGCCCTTGTGCAGCCAGATGACGCGGTTGCAGGTCTCCTCGATGACGCGCAGGTCGTGGGCGACGAGGAAGACGGTGCCGGCCGACTCGCGGATCTGGCGGATGCGCTCCTCGCTCTTCTTGCGGAACTCGCGGTCGCCGGTGGCGAGGGCCTCGTCGATGAGCAGGACGTCGTGGGTCTTCGCCGAGGAGATCGCGAAGCGCAGGCGGGCGCCCATGCCCGACGAGTAGGTGGACATCGGCAGCTGGACGAACTCGTCGATGCCGGAGAAGTCGACGATCTCCTGGTATTTCTCGCGGACCTCGGCCGGCGTCATGCCCATGGCGTAGCAGCCGAGCACGATGTTGCGCTCGCCCGTGAGCTCACGCATGAGGGCGGCGTTGACGCCCAGCAGCGAGGGCTGGCCGTCGGTGTAGACGGCGCCCTTGTGCGGGGGCAACAGGCCCGCGATGGCGCGCAGCAGCGTGGACTTGCCCGAGCCGTTGCGGCCCACGATGCCGATGGCGTCGCCGTGGTAGGCCACGAACGTCACGCCTTTGACCGCGTGGACCTCTTTCATCTGCGGGCGGCCCTGGCGCTTGAGTATGCGCGTGAGGGCGTTGACCGCGTTGCCCTTCTCGGAGTCGGAGGCCGCGCCGTAGACGCGGTAGACGATGTGGAGGTCGTCGACGATGACGGTCGGCGTGCCCGTGGGGACGTCGAGTGGCGCCTTGCCCGTGGACTTGGCGGCGGGGCGCGCCTTGGCGTCCTTGGGGACGGCGGGCTTGTCGCCCTTCACCTGCTGCAGCTCCTTGGTCTCAGCCACGCCCGTACCTCTCCTCGGCCCGCCAGAAGTACCAGAAGCCGAATCCGAGCGCGAACACCGCCCAGAATACGCAAGACATCCACACCATTGTCGGCGGGTGGTGCCCCAGCTCGGGGTTGTGGCTCTTGATCAGGATCTCCCGCATCCACTCGATGAAGGAGGCCGCCGGGTTGAGGTACATCAGGTCGGCCACCCACTGGGGGAGGCCGGCCGAGCCCACGACCTTGGCCTGGATCGAGAAGAAGACGCCGGAGGCGTAGAGCCAGGTGCGCGTGATGAACGGCAGCAACTGGTTGAGATCGCGCATCGAGGCGCCCAGGCGGGCCACGACGAGCCCGGCCCCGATGTTGAACATCGTCTGCAGGAGGAGCACCACCGGGATCATGAGCCAGAACCAGGTGGGGAACTCTCCGGTGGCGACCACGAGCACCAGGAGGACGCTCATCGAGATGGCGAGCTGCTGCAGCTCCTGGATCGTGTAGGCCAGCGGCAGCGAGGCGCGGGGGAAGTGCAGGGCCCGGATCATCGACAGGTTGCCGGTGATCGACTTGGCGCCCGCGGTGACCGTGCGCTGGGTGTAGGTGAAGATGAACATCCCGGTCAGCAGGAAGGCCGGGTAGTTCTCGATGTTCTTGCTGCCGCCCAGAATGAGGCCGAACATCAGGAAGTAGATGGCGGCGTTGAGCAGGGGGGTCAGCACCTGCCACAGCTGGCCCAGCGTCGAGTTGGAGTACTTCGAGACGTTGCGCGAGGTCGCGTACGTCAGGATGAAGTGTCGCCGCTCCCATAGCTGGCGCACGTAGACAGGGAACCTCGGCCGTGCGATGGCACGGCGAAGCCCGTATCTCTTGGCGAGCTTGGCCAGCGGCTCCCCGCTACGGCCGCCCGCCTGGGCGTCCGCTACAGCGGATTCCGGCTGGCTCATGGCAAGGACTCTATTGGATCCGGGTCGGTGGGGCGCCTGTCACGCTGGACCGTGACCGGCAGACTGTTGGACGGTGTCTCGGGGCGCCGGGGTTCCAAGCCTCCGCCAAGACCTGTTCAACCGTAGCCCAGGAGGGGCGGGTGATGGTGGCGGAGGCACGAGCAGTCCCCGGCAGGGGGTAATTTTCATCGTCTGTTCAGGTCCAGGTCCAACCGGTACTGGGGTCTTTGTACGATTTACTACAGATCGCGCCGAATGTCTGTGACGCTGGATAGGCAGACGTGTGACCGAACTGCAACGCGCCAGAGACTCGCTGGTGGCAAGTAGTAAGAGATAGTCGCGATCGACTGGCAGGGCGTACGGCTGGCTTGACACGGTCGGCCAAACTCGGGGGGGATACCAGGACTCCCCCGTCAGGCTGCTCACGAACACGCAGCTCAGCGCTGTACGCCCACTGTAGAGGGAGGATTTTTCTTTACCATGCGTGTTACTAAGGGCGCACAGATCGTCGCCGGTACCGCGCTGCTCGCCCTCGCGGTTGCCGCGTGTGGTGGCGGTGCCTCGGAAGGTGGCACTGCCGCGAGTGGTGGCGCCGAAACGCCGGTCCGCATGGAGCTCGGTGAGCCCCAGGAGCTCCTGGTGCCGTCGAACACCACGGAGTCCGAGGGCTCCGAGGTCCTCGCGGCCGTGTTCGAGCCTCTCGTCACCTACGACGAGAACAAGAACGCCATCGAGGCCGCGGCAGAGTCGATCACCAGCGATGACCAGAAGGTCTGGACGATCAAGCTCAAGTCCGGCTACACGTGGCACAACGGCGAGCCGCTCGTCGCGCAGAACTACGTGGACGCCTGGAACTACGCCGCCAACCAGGAGAACGCCCAGAGCGCCGGTTACTTCTTCGGCCGCGTCGACGGCTTCGCCGACCTCAACCCGGGTGAGGGCAAGGCCGTCAGCGCCAAGGGCATGAAGGGCCTGGAGGTCGTGGACGACACGACGTTCAAGGTCACCCTGGCCGCGCCGTTCTCCCAGTTCAAGACGATGCTCGGCTACACCGCGTTCTACCCGCTGCCCAAGGCCGCCTTCGGCGCCGACGGCAAGGTGACGCAGCAGTTCGGCGAGCAGCCCATCGGCCAGGGCCTGTTCAAGCTGGACAAGCCCTACAAGAAGGGCACCGACCAGAGCATCGACATGACCGTGTACGACAAGTACCCGGGCAAGAAGCCGAGCAACTGGACCAAGCTCCAGTTCAAGCTCTACACCGACTCGGACGTCGCCTTCAACGACCTGATGGCCGACAACCTGGACATCCACGACTCGCTCGGCCCTGCGGCGATCGCCCAGGCCAAGTCCTCCCTCGGTGAGCGTTACCAGGACCAGCCGGACGCCGGCGTCGGCTACATCGGCGTGCCGCTGAAGTACAACGCCGAGCTGGACAAGGTCGACGTCCGCAAGGCCATCTCGATGGCCATCGACCGCAAGACCATCGCCGAGACGGTCTTCTCCGGCACCCGCTCCCCGGCCGACGACTTCATCAACCCGGCCATCGCGGGCTACCGCCAGGGCGCCTGCAAGGCGTGCACGTACAACCCGGCCGAGGCCAAGAAGCTGTACGAGGCCGCCGGCGGCCCCAAGACCCTGGAGATCGGCTACAACGCCGACGGTCCGCACAAGGAGTGGATCGAGGCCGTCGCCAACAACCTCCGCGCCAACCTGGGCATCGACGCCGTCGCGAAGCCCTTCGAGAAGTTCGCCAGCATCCTCGACGAGCTGGACGCCAAGAAGTACAAGGGCCTGTTCCGCATGGGCTGGGCCATCGACTACCCGTCGGCCGAGAACTACCTGTCGCCGATCTTCAGCACCGGCGCCATCGCGACCGGCTCGAACTACGGTGGCTACTCGAACAAGAAGTTCGACGACCTGATCGCCCAGGGCGACCAGGCTCCCTCGGTGGAGGAGGGCCTGAAGTTCTACCAGCAGGCCGACGACATCCTCAACGAGGAACTGCCGTACATCCCGGTGTACTTCTACCGGAACAACTCCGGCTACTCCAAGATGGTCAAGAACGTTCACATCAACCTGCTCAACCAGGTCGAGTGGGCTGACGTCGAGAAGGTCTGACGTTGTTCCCGGGGTGGGTGCGGACGCCGCGCCCACCCCATAGGGGTAAGCGAGGAGGCGGCTCCCCGGCCGAAAACCCATAAGGTCAGGGGGGTGGCCTTCTTCGCGTGTACGGGAGGCTTATATGGGCCGTTACATCATCAGGCGTCTGCTCCAGTCGATCCCCGTGTTGTTGGGTGCCACCCTGCTCATCTTCGCCATCGTCTTCGCGCTGCCCGGCGATCCCATCGCGGCGCTGGCGGGCGAGAAACGGGCGGATCCCAACATCGTCGCGATCCTGCGCGAGCAGTACCACCTCAATGATCCGCTGTTGCTCCAGTACTGGTACTACATCAGCGGCGTGATTTTCCGGGCGGACTTCGGCGTCACCTTCGCCGACGTGCCCGTTTCCCAGATCATGGCGGGCAAGTTCCAGGTGACGCTCAACCTGGCGATCACCGCGCTCGTCATCGAGGCCCTCATCGGCGTGGGTCTGGGCCTTTGGGCGGCCCTCAAGCGCGGCAAGGCCATCGACACCATGATCCTCGCCTCGACGCTGCTGCTGATCTCGGTGCCGACCCTCGTGTCCGGCTTCGTCCTGCAGTTCCTGCTCGGCGTACGGCTCAAGCTGTGGACGGGGCTCGACATCTTCCCGATCGCGGGCATCACCGAGGGCTTCCGCAGTTATCTGCTGCCCGGCTTCGTGCTCGCCGGCGTGTCGATCGCGTACCTGACCCGGTTGACCAGGACCAGCCTGGCCGAGACGCTGCGCGCCGACTACATCAGGACGGCCACCGCCAAGGGTCTGCCCCGGCGGCGGGTCGTCGCCAGGCACGGCCTGCGCAACGCGTTGATCCCGCTCGTCACGTTCTTGGGCGCCGACCTCGGCAACCTCATGGGCGGAGCGGTCATCACCGAGAGAATCTTCAACCTGCCGGGCATCGGCAACCAGCTCTTCATGTCGGTGTATCTCAGGGAACAGCCAGTAGTGGTCGGCATCGTGACCATCCTGGTCCTGATCTACATCTTGGCCAACCTGGCCGTGGACGTGATGTACGCAGTGCTCGACCCGAGGATCCGCTATGAGTGACATTCGACCGGGCGGCCCCGTCATCGCGCCCGAGGAGACCCCCGTACCGAAGCCCCAGAAGAAGGAGAAGGCGGCCAAGCCGGCCAGCCTGTGGTCCGACGCCTGGCACGACCTGCGCCGGCGGCCGATCTTCATCATCTCGCTCTGCATCATCGCGGTGCTGGCGCTGATGGCCCTCTGGCCGTCGCTGTTCAGCTCGGTGGACCCGTTCAACGCCCGCACCTGCGAGCTGGCCACCGCCCGTCAGGGGCCCAGCACCGGCCATCCGTTCGGCCGCGACAACCTGGGCTGCGACCTGTACGCCCGCACCATCTACGGCGCGGCGAACTCGCTGGTCATCGGCATCAGCACGACCGTCTTCGCCGCGTTGATCGGCGGCCTCATGGGGCTGATCGCCGGGTTCTTCGGCGGCGGCGTGGACAGCGTGGCCTCCCGGATCACCGAGATCTTCTTCGCGATCCCCAGCATCCTGGGCGCGCTGCTCATCGGCTCGACCTTCCGCGACAGCGGGTGGGGCATCTGGCTGGTGGTCGCCGCGCTCACCATCCTGGGCTGGCCCATGACGTTCCGGATCATGCGAGCGGCGGTCATCACGGCCAAGTCGCAGGACTTCGTGGTCGCGGCGAGGGCGCTGGGCGCCGGGCCGGTCCGGATCATGTTCCGGCATCTGCTGCCCAACGCGCTCGCTCCCGTGATCGTCGTGGCGACGATCAACCTGGGCGGGTTCATCGCGGCCGAGGCCGCGCTGTCCTACCTGGGCGTGGGCGTGCAGCCGCCGGAGATCTCGTGGGGCCTGATGATCGCCGACGCGCAGCGCCGCTTCCTGGAGGCGCCGTTGCCGCTGATCTTCCCGGCCGTCTTCCTGAGCATCACGGTGCTCGCGTTCATCATGCTGGGCGACGCCGTACGCGACGCGCTCGACCCGAAGCTCAGGTAGAGGGGGGGACCATACAGTGAGCAGGACGTCAGCGGACGTGTTGCCGGTCGAGGGAGGACTCGGCAACGAACCGCTGCTCGCCGTCGACAACCTGCACGTGGAGTTCCACACCCGGGCGGGGATCGTGCGCGCCGTGAACGGCGTGAGCTACACGGTCGACCCGGGCGAGACACTGGCCGTGCTGGGCGAGTCGGGCTCGGGCAAGTCGGTGACCGCGCAGGCGATCATGGGCATTCTGGACATGCCGCCCGCGAGCATCCCCAAGGGAGAGATCCGCTTCAAGGGCACCGACATGCTCAAGCTGTCGGAGGAGGCCCGCACCCAGGTGCGCGGCCAGCGCATCGCCATGATCTTCCAGGACGCGCTCTCCGCGCTCAACCCGGTCTTCACCGTGGGCTGGCAGATCAGCGAGATGTTCCGGGTGCACCGGGGCATGTCCAAGGGCGACGCCATGAAGAAGGCGGTCGAGCTGATGGACCGGGTCCGCATCCCGGCCGCCAGGCAGCGCGTCAACGACTACCCGCACCAGTTCTCAGGCGGCATGCGGCAGCGCATCATGATCGCCATGTCGATCGCGCTCGACCCCGAGGTGCTCATCGCCGACGAGCCGACCACGGCGCTCGACGTGACCGTCCAGGCGCAGATCATGGAGCTGCTGGCCGAGCTGCAGCGCGAGAGCCAGATGGGCCTCATCCTGATCACCCACGACCTCGGCGTCGTGGCGGACGTGGCCGACAAGATCGCCGTCATGTACGCGGGACGCATCGTCGAGAACGCCCCCGTGCACGACATCTACCGGGCGCCCGCCCACCCGTACACGAAGGGTCTGCTGGAGTCGATCCCCAGGGTCGACCAGAAGGGCCAGGACCTGTACGCGATCAAGGGCCTGCCGCCCAACCTGCTCGAACTGCCCAGCGGGTGCTCGTTCAACCCGCGCTGCCCTTACCGGCAGGGCAACTGCGAGACCGACGTCCCCCCACTGCATCAGATCAGCGGCACGCGCGGCAGCGCCTGCCACTACTGGAGGGAGGTCCTCGATGGCGATCGGTGAGAAGATCCTCGAGGTGCGTGACCTGGTCAAGCACTTCCCGCTGACCCAGGGCATCCTCTTCAAGCGGCAGATCGGCGCGATCAAGGCCGTGGACGGCGTCTCCTTCGACCTGCACAAGGGCGAGACGCTGGGCATCGTGGGCGAGTCCGGCTGCGGCAAGTCCACGCTGGCCAAGGTGCTGATGGCGCTGGAGCGGCCCACGTCCGGGTCGGTCATGATCAACGGCCGCGACATCGGCCGGGCCAGGGGCGCCGAGCTCAAGCGCATGCGGCGCAACATCCAGATGGTCATGCAGGACCCGTACACCTCGCTGAACCCCCGCATGACCGTGGGCGACATCATCGGCGAGCCGTACGAGATCCACACCGAGGTGGCGCCCAAGGGCGACCGGCGCACGAAGGTGCAGGAGCTGCTGGAGGTGGTCGGCCTCAACCCCGACCACATCAACCGCTACCCGCACCAGTTCTCCGGCGGCCAGCGGCAGCGCATCGGCATCGCCCGCGGGCTGGCGCTCCAGCCGGAGATCATCGTGTGCGACGAGCCGGTGTCCGCGCTCGACGTGTCGATCCAGGCGCAGGTCATCAACCTGCTGGAGCGGCTGCAGAACGAGTTCGGGCTGGCCTACATCTTCATCGCGCACGACCTGTCGGTGGTCCGCCACATCTCCGACCGGGTCGGGGTGATGTACCTGGGCAAGTACGTGGAGCTCGGCAAGGACACCGAGATCTACGACCGGCCCGCGCACCCGTACACGCAGGCGCTGCTGTCGGCGGTGCCGGTGCCCGACCCCGAGGGGCGGGAGCAGCGGGAGCGCATCATCCTCCAGGGCGACCCGCCGTCGCCGGCCAACCCGCCGTCGGGCTGCCGGTTCCGTACGCGGTGCTGGAAGGCGCAGGAGATCTGCGCCGAGGAGGAGCCGCTGCTGCAGATCCGGCCGGGCACGGGGCACGAGAGCGCCTGCCACTTCGCCGAGACGCACGACGTGGTCCACGTCAACTGACGGCTACGGAGAAGGCCCTCCCCTCGCGGAGGGCCTTCTCGCGTCTCATCGCGTCACGACCATCGCGCTGCCGTGGCCGAACAGGCCCTGGTTGGCCGCCAGCCCGGCCCTCGCCCCCTGGACCTGCCGGGGGCCGGCCCTGCCGCGTAGCTGGTCGGTCAGCTCGCAGAGCTGGGCGACGGCCTGGGCGGGGATCGCCTCGCCGAACGAGGCCAGGCCGCCCGACGGGTTGACCGGGATCCGGCCGCCGAGCGCCGTGGCGCCGTCGCGCAGCAGCTTCTCGGCCTCGCCCGGCGGGCACAGGCCGACGTCCTCGGTCCAGTCCAGCTCCAGGGCCGTGGACAGGTCGTACACCTCGGCCAGCGACAGGTCCTCGGGGCCGAGGCCGGCCTCCTCGTACGCGGCGTACGCGATGGCCGCGCGGAAGGGCCGCTCGGGCGGCGGGGCGGCGGCCCAGGAGTCGGTGGCGAAGTTCGGCAGCTCCAGGACCGTGTTGGGGAAGGTCGGCGTGACGGTCGAGACGGCCGCCAGGCGCACCAGGCCGCGGGCGCCGGCGTGCCGGCGGGCGTACGACTCCGAGGCCAGCACCACGGCCGCGCCGCCGTCGGAGGTGGCGCAGATGTCCATCAGCCGCAGCGGATCGGCCACCATGGGCGAGGCCAGCACCTCCTCCGTGGTGACGGTCTTGCGGTAGCGGGCCATGGGGTTGAGCGCGCCGGCGCGGGCGTTCTTGACCTTGACGGCGGCGAAGTCGTACGGGGTCGAGCCGTGCAGGGCCATCCTGCGGCGGGCGTACAGGCCGAAATAGGCCGGATTGGTGGCGCCGAGCAGCCGGAACCGCAGCCAGTCGGGATCATCGGGGCGATCGCCGCCCACCGGGGCGAAGAAGCCCTTGGGGGTCGAGTCGGCGCCGACGACCAGGGCGAGATCGCACAGCCCCGCGAGGATCCTGGTGCGGGCCAGGTCCACGGCCTGGGCGCCGGAGGCGCAGGCGGCGTAGCAGGAGGCGATCCTGGCCCCCGTCCAGCCGAGCGCCTGGGCGTAGGTGGCGCCGGCGACGAAGCCCGGGTAGCCGTTCCTGATGGTGTCGGCGCCGACGAGGTACTGGATGTCGGTCCAGGCGACGCCGGCGTCGGCGAGGGCGGCGCGGGCGGCGGCGAGGCCGTACTCGGCGAAGGGGCGGCCCTGTTTGCCCCAGGGGTGCATGCCGGTGCCCAGCACCACGACGCCGCTGCTTCCCGGGCCGCTCATGAGGCCGCTCCAGGGGCGCGTCGCCACATCCACACCAGCGGGCCGTCCGCGAGGGGGCCCGCGGTGAGCTCCAGTTCCATGCCGACCTCCAGCTCGTCCACGGTGAGGCCGGCGACCTGGCCGAGCACCACGATCCCGGCTCCGTCGAGCTCGACCGCCGCCAGGGTCACCGGCACGTACGGCTGCGCCGCCACGTAGGGCGCGGGCGGCGGGTAGACGGCGTTCGTGTACGACCACACGCGCCCTCGCCGGGGCAGCCGGGTGACCTCCATGTCCGTCCCGTCGCAGCGCGGGTCGGGGCAGGACCCCCGGCGGGGCGGGAAGCAGACGGTGCCGCAGGCCGCGCAGCGGGTGCCGAGCAGCACGACGCCGTCGGCGTCGACGGCGAACCAGCCCTCGATCGCGTACGTCATAGCCGGAGTATCACACAAGCGCTTGCTAGGGTGAATGCCTGGGGCGCCGCCGCCTCGCGGGAACGGCCACGCCCCGCCCTGGCCCGAAGCGGGGGAAGGGCCCGCTGGGGGTGCGCGGTCCGTCGGGCGGGCTCAGCTCGTCCGCCGCGCGTAGCGCCAGTAGGGCGTTGGCCACGCCGTGGCCGTAGGCGGGGGTGTGGCCGCCCGGTGGGCGTCTTCTGGCGCCCTGTTCGATGGCTGTGCGGACCTCGTACGGCGACAGGCCGGGATGGGTGGAGCGTACGAGGGCGGCGATGCCTGCCACGATGGCGGCGGCCGGGCTGGTGCCGTCGCTCACCACGTACGAGCCGGCGCCGTCGGCGGTGACGATCTCCGTGCCGGGCGCGACGACGGACAGGTAGTCCTGCCGGTTGGAGAAGCGGGCCACCCGGAGCCGCCGGTCCACCGCGCCGACGGCGATCACGCCGGGGTAGGCGGCGGGGAAGTTCTTCCTGTTGACGCCGTCGCCGTCGTTGCCCGAGGAGGCCACCAGCACCGCGCCCCTGCCGAGCGCGTACCGGACGGCCTCCGCCTCGGCCGCCGAGCCGTCCCGTGTGCCGCTGCCGCCGCCCAGCGACATGCTGATCACGCCGGCGCCGTGGTCGGCGGCGTAGCGGATGCCGCGCGCCAGGGCGTCGTGCCCGCCCTGGGGCTGCTGCTCGCGCCGTGGGTCGCCGTTCTCCAGCGTGACGCGTACGGACAGGACGCGGGCCTCGGGCGCGACGCCGACGACGCCGGCGGCGTGACCGGGGCCGTGCCCGCGGCCGGCGATCAGGCCGGCCATCGCGGTGCCGTGGTGGCCCCACGGCCCGTCGCCGCGCGCCGCGCCGGTGAGGTCGGGGCCCTCGACGACGGCGCCGGCGAGGTCGGGATGGCGGGCGTCGACGCCGGTGTCGAGCACGGCGACCAGGACTCCCTGGCCCTTGCCGCGCCGCCAGGCCTCGGGCAGGCGCAGCGCGTCGAGCTGCCACTGCCCGGCCCGCGCGAGCGCCCCGATCCCGGCGCTCCCGCCGGCGGCCCTGGTGCCGTGGGAGGCGGTCACGTCGGCGGCGGTCACGGAGGCGGCGGGGACGGTGAGCACGCAGCAGGCGGTCAGCGTCGCGGCGAGGAGCCTCCTCATCGGGGCGAAACGTTCATCGCCATCGTGAGCGCCGGCGACGGGACGCTCCGGGCGTGCCGGCGCCCCGGCGCGGCGGGTCCGGGCGCCGGACGGAGCGCGGTCACGACGGCGGGGAGCGGCACGGCGGACAGCTGGGACACGGAGGACCTTGAGCGAGAGGAGAGGGGGGAACGCTCGAACTGACCGGCATTCTGACACGCGACCGCCACCGCTATCCGACGGTTCGGTAAACAGTCCGATACGGGCAGTAGTTCCGTTCTGGGGGCTTTACTGCTACCGCGTAGGCGAAAGTCGGGACATTCCCGCAGGGCCGGAGCTCAGCACATTACGATTGGCCACGGGCCGTGCGGGTGACGGGACCGTCACCCGTCCCCTCAGAGGAGGACACCATGGGAGCACCCCTCAGCGGTGACGATGCTGCCCACGAGCCGTCCCGACAACCACTCACCGAACGCGACATCGAGCTCCTCGCCTTCGAACGCCAATGGTGGCGCTACGCCGGCGCGAAGGAGCAGGCCATCAAGGAGACCTTCGGGTTCTCGGCCACGCGCTACTACCAGATGCTGGGCGAGTTGATCGACCGTCCGGAGGCGCTTGAGCACGATCCGATGCTGGTCAAGCGGCTTCGCAGGTTGCGCGCGGAGCGGCAGCGCGACCGCGCGGCCAGAAGGCTTGGCATGCGCCCCTGACCGGCTGGGTACTGCAGCCGCGTGGAGAACATCCCTGGAATTGAAGCAATCCTGAAGGACCCGGCCGGGGCCGTGATCGGGCTGGACTTCGACGGGACCCTGTCCCCCATCGTGCCCGATCCGGCGACCGCCGTGATCCACCCCGCGGCGCCCGCGGTGCTCGCCGAGCTCGGCGCGCACGTGCGGGCCGTGGCCATCGTGACGGGACGGCCGCCGGCCACCGCGCTGGAGCTGGGGCCGGGGCTGGCCGACGTTCCCGGGCTGGTCATCCTCGGCCACTACGGCTTCGAGCGCTGGGAGAACGGCCGGATCTCCGCGCCGCCCCCGCCGGCCGGCGTGCCCCGGGCGCGGGCCGAGCTGCCGCTGCTGCTCGACTCCCTCGGCGTCCAGGGCGTGACCGTCGAGGACAAGGGGCGGGCCGTCGCCGTGCACACCCGCCGCGCCCTCGACCCGGAGGGCGCGCTGGCCACGCTGCGCGAGCCGCTGGCCCGGCTCGCCGAGCGGCACGGGCTGGTGGTCGAGCCGGGCCGCATGGTGCTGGAGCTGCGTCCGCCGGGCATGGACAAGGGGCACGCGCTCGGCCTGTTCCTGGCCGAGCAGGACGCGCGTTCGGTGCTGTTCGCCGGCGACGACCTGGGCGACCTCGCCGCCTTCGACGCCGTACGGGCCTCCGGGCTGCCCGGGGTGACCGTGTGCAGCGGTTCGGCGGAGGTGGCCGCGCTGGCCGAGCGGGCCGACATCGTGGTGGACGGCCCGGACGGCGTGCTGGCGTTGCTGTCGGAGCTGGCGTCGGCTTTCAGCCGTTGACGACTGGACTGCAAGTCCGGTTCCCTAAAGTCGGGCTCATGATCAAGCGTTACCTCGCCGTCGCCGCCACCGCCGCCGTCACCCTCACCGCCGGTGCCTTCCCCGCCCACGCGGCGCCCGCCCAGGAGCTGAGGCTGCGTGCCGGGCTCACCCTCTACATCCCGATCCAGTGGGTGGTCCACCGCTTCGGCCCGGACAACATGCAGGTCGTGACCGGCAAGTGCGGGCGGGCCGTGGGCTGGCGGACGGCGGAGTGCGACTCCTTCTACATCCTCGGGCCGTCCTTCATCAAGTACGGCGCGGAGGGCTTCGGCCCCTACACCGGCAAGGACCCGTACTACACGGCGAGCGACGTGCAGCCGTGCCCGTTCAACGGCAAGTGGGGCGAGACCATCGGCCCGAAGGTCTCGCGGGGGCTGCGCCAGGTCGGGCCCGGCCACAAGGCCGCGTACAACGCCTGGAAGTCCACCTGCTCGGACTACCGCTTCACCCAGGTCAAGGCCCACTTCACCCAGCGCGAGTGGTATCTGCCGAAGAGCAAGATCCTGGTCGTGGACCAGTGGAACACCCCGGGCCTGGCCGACACGCTCAAGCACGCCGACTGGCGGTGAGCGCGGGCCCGCGGCTCAGTCGAGGGCGTCGAGCTGGGCCGCGAGCCATTTCTGCGGCGGCAGGGCGGTGGCCGCGGCGCGCAGCTTGTCGCGCCGCGCCCGCCGCTCGTCCTCCGGCATGACCAGCGCCTGGTGCAGGGCGGCGGCCGTGCCGCTGATGTCGTAGGGGTTGACCATCAGGGCGTACGGGCCCAGCTCGGCCGCCGCGCCCGCCTCCCGCGAGAGGACCAGCGCGCAGCGCGGCGACAGCACCGGGCCCTCCTTGGCCACCAGGTTCATGCCGTCGCGGATCGGGTTGACCAGCAGCACGTCGGCCATCCGGTAGGCGGCCAGCGAACGCGGATAGTCGTCGTGGACGTTGAGGATGAGCGGGTCCCAGTCCTCGGTGGCGAACTCGTTCTCGATCTCCTGGGCGCAGCGCTGCACCGAGGCGGTGTACTCGCGGTATTCCGGCAGGTCGTGCCGGCTGGGGTAGGCGAAGGCCAGGTGCACCACGCGGCCGTGCCACTCGGGATGGGCGGCCAGGAACTCGCCGTAGGCGACCAGGCCGCGCACGATGTTCTTGGACAGCTCGGTGCGGTCGATGCGGACGATGAGGCGGCGGTCGCCGACCTGCTCCCTGATCGCCGCGATGTGCGACTCGACGTCGGGCTCGCCGGCCCGCTCCCACAGCGCCGCGCCGTCCACCCCTAGGCTGTGGACGCCGATCCTGGTGGTGCGGCCCTCGTGGGTGACGCTGGGGGCGGCGCGGTCGACCTCCGCCCCGAGCACCGCCTCGCAGCAGTCCATGAACGCCGCCGCCCACCGCTCGGCCAGGAACCCGGCGTGGTCGGCGCCGAGTATGCCCTCCAGGACCTCGCCGGCCACCTCGTCGGGCAGCAGCGAGAAGTACTCGGGCGGCGCCCACGGGGTGTGGCTGAAGTGCGCGATGCGCAGGTCGGGCCGCTCGGCCCTGAGCATGGCGGGGGTGAGCGTGAGGTGGTAGTCCTGCACCATCACGCGGGCGCCGTGCCCGGCCTCCTCGGCGAGGGCGAGCGCGAAGGCGCCGTTGTAGTCGCGGTAGGACTCCCACTCGCGGGCGAAGCGGATGCCGAAGCTGGGCGCGTTGGGGATGTCGTAGAGCAGGTGGTTGACGAACCACAGGGTGGAGTTGGCCACGGCGTTGTAGGCGCGGTGGAAGGTGGTGGCCGGGATGTCGAGCATGCGCAGCGGCCCGGTGTCGTAGCCGGCCTGGTCGAGGCGGCCGCCGGGGGACAGGCGTACGGCGCTGCGGTCGTCGTCGGAGAGCGCCGCACAGACCCACAGGACGCCGTCGTCCTTGGCGACCCCGGAAAGCCCGGAGACGAGGCCGCCGCCGCCGCGTCTCATGATGAGGACACCGTCGTCGGAGACGGTGAAGGAGACCGGCCCTCTGTTGGAGGCCACGAGGACGCTGTTCATCGAAGCTCCTTCCGATCATAGGATCCCAGCTATGGCGCTTGATGAGCTAACCGAGGAACTCGCCCGATCCGCCGCCGCTGGAGATCATCGCGCGCTCGGCGAGTTGCTGGCCAGAATCGAGCCGGATGTGATGCGCCACTGCTCCCGGATCCTGCCTTATCACCAGGATGCCGAGGAGGCGTCGCAGGACACCCTGCTCGCGGTGGCCCGCAACATCGGCCGTTTCGAGGGGCGGGCCAGGTTCAGCACCTGGCTGCACATCGTCACGGCCAACTGCGCGCGCACCACCTACCGGTCGCTGAAGCGCAGGGCGGCCGAGCAGACCTCCGACGAGCTGCCGACGCAGAAGCCGGACGCGCGGCGGGTGAGCGTGATCGCCGGCTCGCGGCTCGACCTGCTCGACGCGATGGAGGCGCTGGAGGCCGACAAGCCGGATCTCGCGCAGGCGCTGGTCCTGCGCGACATCGTGCAGCTCGACTACAACGAGGTGGCCGAGCAGCTCGGCATCCCGCTGGGCACCGCGAAGTCGCGCATCCACCAGGCACGCAAGTACGTCCAGGCGGCGCTGGGAGACGACTATCGGTGAGACGTGCTGTCTCATGCTTTGAGACAGGTGGTAGCTCCCGCCACTTCGGCGGGTAGAGTCGTGTGCAACAACTTCATACAGCTCATCCAGAGGGGTGGAGGGACCGGCCCTGCGAAGCCCCGGCAACCCTCCCGGCTTTCGACTCGCGACCTGGCGAGGCCGACCGGGACAAGGTGCCAATTCCGGTTCGCGGTCAAGGTGGCCGTGGGCGAAGATGAGGGAAGGCCTCGCTTCATGTCGCACGACTTTGGTCCTGCCGTCGCTCTGTCCTGCCGCGAGTGCGGCGCCCGTTACCCCCTCGGGCCGAGCTTCGCGTGTCTGGAGTGTTTCGGTCCGCTCGAAGCGGCCTACGAGTTCGGCCGGGTGACCCGCGAGGACATCGCCGCGGGCCCGGCCAGCATCTGGCGCTACCGCTCGCTGCTCCCGGTCCCCGCCGACGTGGCGAGCAAGCCCAACATGAACCCCGGCTGGACGAAGCTGGTCAGGGCGGGCAACCTCGGGCGGGCGCTCGGCATCAGGTCACTGCACGTCAAGGACGACTCCGGCAACCCCACCCACTCCTTCAAGGACCGGGTGGTCGCCATCGCCGTCGAGGCGGCGCGCAACTTCGGCTTCCACACGCTCTCCTGCTCCTCCACCGGCAACCTCGCGGGCGCGGTGACCGCCGCCGCGGCGCGGGCCGGGCTCGACGCCTGCGTGTTCATCCCGGCCGACCTGGAAGAGGCGAAGATCGCCATGGCCCGGGTGTTCGGCGGCAAGCTGATCGGCATCGACGGCACCTACGACGAGGTCAACCGGTTCTGCTCCGAGCTGATCGGCGACCCGCTGGGCGACAAGTGGGGCTTCGTCAACGTCAACCTGCGGCCCTACTACGCCGAGGGCTCCAAGACGCTCGCGTACGAGATCGCCGAGCAGCTCGGCTGGCGGCTGCCGGAGCAGATCGTCATCCCGATCGCCTCGGGCTCGCAGCTCACCAAGATCGACAAGGGCTTCAAGGAGCTCATCGCCCTGGGCCTGGTCGAGGACACCCCCTACAAGGTCTTCGGGGCGCAGGCGGCCGGGTGCTCGCCGGTGTCGGCGGCCTACAAGGCGGGGCACGAGGTCGTCCAGCCGGTCAAGCCGGACACCATCGCGAAGTCGCTGGCGATCGGCAACCCGGCCGACGGCCCTTACGTGCTGGACATCGCCCGGCGCACCGGCGGGGCCGTCGAGGACGTCACCGACACCGAGATCGTGGCCGCGATCAAGCTGCTGGCCTCGACCGAGGGCATCTTCGCCGAGACCGCGGGCGGCGTCACCGTGGGCGTGCTCAAGAAGCTGGTCGAGACGGGGCGGCTCGACCCCGAGGCGGAGACCGTGGTCCTCAACACCGGCGACGGTCTGAAGACGCTGGACGCCATCGCCGGCGAGTCGTCGCGGCCCACCGCCGTGATCAAGCCGTCTCTCGACGCGTTCCGCGCGACTGTCTGACATACCAGGAAAGGCGAGATAACCATGAGCGTTACTGTGCGGATTCCCACCATTCTGCGCACCTACACCGGCGGAAACGCGGAAGTGAGTGGCGAGGGCGCGACTCTTCGTGACGTGCTCGCCAAGCTCGACGCCGACTACCCGGGGATCGGCGCGAGAATTCTGGATGAATCGGGCAAGATTCGGCGTTTTGTCAACGTTTACGTGGGGGAAGAGGACGTCCGTTTCGCCGAGGGCCTGGACACTGCGGTCCCGCAGGGCACGCAGATCTCCATCATCCCGGCGGTCGCCGGCGGCTGAGTGCCCGTACGACACGAGAGAAGGCGCCCCAAGCGGGCGCCTTCTGCTTTTCGGACCTATTCAAACGTTGAAGTACCCAAGCTGCGAACAAATGCGTCTTTCGCGGATTGACTCTGTTGCCAAACCCCTTGCCACAGGTATGGTCGAGGCGATCGTCTGGCTGATTTGTCGTTAAGTCGGACGATTACGGGTCTCGCGGTGGAATGGGCGAGATCCGTAGCCCCAGTAAGAGGAGTCGGAAGTGGCGCAGGGCACCGTCAAGTGGTTCAACGCGGACAAGGGCTACGGCTTCATCGCGGTAGACGGTGGAAAGGATGTATTCGTCCATTACTCGGCGATACTCATGGACGGGTACCGATCTCTCGAGCAGGGCCAGCGGGTCGAGTTCGAGATCACGCAGGGCCAGAAGGGACCGCAGGCCGAGTCTGTCCGCGCGGTCTGATTCACGTCACCTGGTATGCACCGGCGGGACCCGTACGGCAGCGCAGTCCGTACGAGCCCGCCACCCCTGTAGTCGTCGATCGACGGCGGGCCACACGGTGAGCGGCCCGCCGTCCCTACGCAGATCGGCTGACCTGCGCGGAGACCCTTCCAGAAGGTCGTTCGCTTGCACTCGGCAGGGTAGAGTGCTAAACAGTCGTTGGCACTCTGTGTGGCAGAGTGCCAATAACTCGGGATCGAGACGATGGGGTCTGCCGAACGGAGATGCAGTCCCTGGCCGTCGCGGGCGTCGGCTCGGTCCAGGACAAGCCACCCTGCATCTGGGAGGTCTAGCCTTATGGCAGCCAAGATGATCGCGTTTGACGAGGACGCCCGGCGCGGTCTCGAGCGCGGTATGAACCAGCTCGCTGACGCCGTCAAGGTGACCTTGGGCCCCAAGGGCCGCAACGTCGTGCT
>NZ_FOHX01000035.1 GCF_900111685.1 Nonomuraea wenchangensis | reverse complement strand
GCTTGTCCGGATGAATCATCCAAGCAAGAATCCGTCAAAAATGACGGGGTCATACATGTGTGATGCACATGCACTGGCTTTTAACACACTGTTGAGTTCTCAAGAAACGGACGCGTACTTCCTCATCGGAATCCCTTGCGGGCCCCGCCTCGGAGGCGTTCATTTCGTCTTCGTTGTGTCTTAATTCTTTCAGCCGTTCAAGTCTCTGTCAAATTGACCGGACTTGCTCGACCTGCTGGAATTAATCCGCGCCCCGTTCCGGGGCAACCCCTCTAACTTACCAGCCCGTCCGAAGTGGTCGGTCCAGCTCCATCAGTGGGATTTGCGGGCCGACTCCTGGAGCTCCGTGAGCCCCGGGCGTCCCGCGCGAAGCAACTCTAGCAGCCGATCGGCGGTGCTTCGCGCAACTCGGGTAATCACATGGTCCTTCCCTCCCCTGCTGTCCCCCAAACCTCTCCCATGCTTCGCCCACGCGACAGGCCGGGTCAAGCGCACAGCAAGTCATCCGCAATCGCTCCCCGGTAGGAAGTACTCCACGAGCAGAGCGCTCTCTCGGAGGTGTCCGCCATGACCCGCTCGGAGTTCGACGACATCCGCGCCTTCCTCGCCGACAAGGGGACCAGCGCCGGAGACCTGCTGCGGGTGGCCATGACCCTCATCGACGACCTTGAGCACGCCCACACGCGGGAGGCCGTTCAGCGTTCCCGTTACCTGCAGTTGCTGACGGCCGCGCGAGCCAGTGCCGCGGCGGAGCTGGCGGGCGAGGCGGACCCCCTGTCGTTCGTACGGGACGAGCTGGCCCGGCGTGGCGAGCTTCCGCAGGACGACGAAGAGGTGCGGAGCATCTTGGCCGATGCCCGCACGGCGGCCGCCCTGCTCGCCTGCATGGAGAGCGGCGTCAACCCCGTTCCGCCGAGCCCGCGCGGCCCGCGGCTGCGTCGTTGCGCCGGCACCCGCCGCACCCTGCGGCGCTGAGGCGCGCCAGACCTGACTGGATGGCGACTGCGGACAGACCTGTCCTTTCACCCTGGACTGCCAGACTGCCGATATGTGGCAACGGAGGCTGAACTGGGCGGCGATCCTCCTGGTCGGGATCTTCGGCCTGTTGTGGGTGGGCGTCGTGCTCTACACGGACGACTCCGCGCCATGGATGCACGTCGCGCAGATCGTCTTCGGTTTCCTGTTGATCGGGTGGGCCGTGCACAAGGCGGTCGCCCTGATGGTCAGGCGCCTCTGAGTCACCGCAGGAAACGGCGAAGTCCCCGGCCGGGCGGCCGGGGACCTCAGGCCGGTCAGGTGTTGCCCTCGTCCTCGGGGATGGGCTCGTTCTCGTTGCGGATGTGCTCCAGCAGGTCGGCTTCGTCGATCACCTCGTCGGCGGGCGGCGCGGTGATGACGACCCGGGAGCCCCAGGCGGAGTAGCGGGTGTCGGTCCGCTTGACCAGACTCGCCTCGGTGTCCGTGGTGATCAGGCGCTTCAGCGTCCCGTCACGACCGGTCCAGAGCTTCCAGGTGATCTTTCCCTTGCTCTTCGGGCCGAAGGGGCGGCCGCTGGTCCAGTGGTACAGAGGGGTCTTGGTGATCTTGTCCAGGTCCTGGTAGCTCATGGTGCCCTGGTAGAGGAAGCCGGGCTTGCGGGTCGAGCGCTTCAGCACGGCCTTCAGCGTGGACGGGTCGTACACGTTGATCGGCTGCTGGCTCGCGTCGGCCGCCAGGTCGCGGGCCATGACTCCCCGGTGCTTGTTGGGGAACCGGATCCACTTCTTGCCGTCGGGGATCGGCCCGGGATGCGCGTTGCTGCCGTCGTACACGGTCGAGCCGACGCGGATCACGCGGTAGGTCTCCTGGCGGGGGAGAGTCCACCAGGTGAACTGCGCCGCGGCGGGGCCCGTCGACGCGAGCCGGAGCCGGCCGCTGATCCGGGTCTCCGATGGCCGCTTGCCGAGCATGATGCGGGTGGCCTCGGAGACCCGTACGCCGTGGCCGGCGCGGAGATGCCGTTTGAGCGCACCTGCCGGATCCGTGTAGGCCTGAGCCGGAACCGGTGTGGAGGCGAGCAGCACGGCGACCGTCAGGACGGCCCACCGCTTCGGCGTCGAAAGTCCCATGGGGCCCATCCTTACGGAAAAACCCCGCCGGCAGGCGGTCAAGCCTGGGAATGAGTAAGGCCCTGGTCTCCGATTTCTCGGTGACCAGGGCCTTCTTTGGTAGCGGGGACAGGATTTGAACCTGCGACCTCTGGGTTATGAGCCCAGCGAGCTACCGAACTGCTCCACCCCGCGTCGGTGTGACTCTGTAAACTATACAGGCTTGCGAGAGTGCTTTGTACCGGGACGAACCTGGCCCGCAAACGAACGAAGGCCCGGTTTCCCGGGCCTTCGTTTTTCGCTGGTAGCGGGGGCAGGATTTGAACCTGCGACCTCTGGGTTATGAGCCCAGCGAGCTACCGAACTGCTCCACCCCGCGTCGCTGTGTTGCATCTAAAGACTAGACGGCAACGCGGGGTGGATGCAAACCGGAGGGCTAGGTGCCTCCCGCTTCCGCCGACCCCGATGGGGACGGCGTGGCGGGCGGCGAGTCCGTCGGCGAGGCCGAGGGTGAAGCCGACGGCGACGCTGACGGTGACGGGCTGGCGGAGGCGTCCGGCTGCTGCCGGTTCGCGCCCTCCAGCGCCTTCAGGGCCTCCTGCAGCCGCTTCTGCGCCGCACCGTACGCGTCCCAGTCGGGCGGGCTGGCCTGCAACGCCTTCTGGGCGTCGTCGTAGGCCTTCTGCGCGTTGGTGATCGCGGAGCTGAGCGCGGTGTTGGCCTGGTTGGCCTGGCTCTGCTCCTGCTGCTGGTTGTTCTGCTCCTGTTGCTGTTGCTGTTGCTCCTGCTGCTCCGCGCCGAAGACCTCTTGCAGGGCCTCGGTCAGGGTGCGTCCCACACCGATCTTGCTGCCGAACGACACCAGGACGCGCTGCAGGATCGGGTAGGGCTCCTGCCCGCCGCCCGCGGTCACCTGGATGTAGACCGGTTCGATGTAGACCAGGCCGCCCGCGTACGGGAGCGTGAGCAGGTTTCCGTACCGGACCGACGAGGCGCCCACGCCGAGGAGGTTGAGCTCGCCGGCGAAGCGGCTCTGGAAGGCGTTCTGTGCCTGTCCGGGGCCGGGGATCGGGGTGCTGGACGGCATCCGCAGGATGCGGATGCGCCCGTAGCCGGACTCGGCCGAGGAGTTGACCGCCATGAACGCCGCCAGGTTGGGACCCTGACGCGGCACGAACGTGGTGGTCAGCGAGAACGTCGGCTCCTCACCCGGCATCGTGGTGGTCAGGTAGTAGGGCGGCTGCTTGGTGTTCTTGTCGCCCTGCGTGGGATCGCCCGGGACGTTCCAGAAGTCCTGGCCGCTGTAGAAGGCGGACGGGTCGGTGATGTGGTAGCGCGACAGGGTGTAGCGCTGCACCTTGAACAGGTCCTCGGGGTAGCGGACGTGCGCCTTCAGCTCGGCGCTCATCTCGGAGGCCGGGCGGATGACGCCGGGGAAGGCAGAGCTCCAGGTGCGCAGCACCGGGTCGTTGGTGTCCCAGGCGAACAGCTTGACCGTGCCGTCGTAGGCGTCGACGGTGGCCTTGACCGAGTTGCGGATGTAGTTGACGCGGTCGGTCGGCTGCTGGGCGATGACGCGGCGGTCACTGGAGGTGTCGCGGGTCATGTCGCCGAGGCTCTCGCTCTGCGAGTACGGGTAGTCGTTGGACGTGGTGTAGCCGTCCACGATCCACACGATGCGGCCGTCGACCACCGCGGGGTAAGGGTTGCCGTCGAGCGTCAGGAACGGCGCGACCTTCTGGACGCGGTCCCGCGGGTGACGCTCGTACAGGATCTTGGAGTCGGTGTTGACGTCGCCGGACAGCAGGATGTTCGCCTCGCTGTACTTGGCGGCGTAGAGCATGCGGTTGAAGAACGAGCCGAGGGCGACGCCGCCGCCGGTGTAGGTGGTGTTCTTCTGGCCGGTGCCGCCGGTCTGCGGGAAGTCGAGCTCCTGCGGCCGGTTGGGGTTGCCGCCGGCGATGACGTATTCGGCCGAGGACGGCTCCTCACCGAAGTAGACGCGCGGCTCCTTGAGGTTGGTGCTGGTCGCGAGCGGGCCGGTGACCGGCATGTCCTTGGCGTCGTAGTCGGGCAGGCCGCTGCTGTCGACCTTGTTGCCGGGCGCGGCGACGAAGCCGTAGCCGTGGGTGTAGACGAGGTGGCGGTTGATCCAGTTGTTCTGGCCCTCGGGCGGGCCGGTCAGCTCGCGGACGCCGACGACGTGGTCGATCATCTTGCCGTTGGCGTCGGGGTAGCGGTCGACGTCGAGCGGCTCGGCGAAGTTGTAGAAACCTCGGATGCGCTGGGTCTGCTCGTACGTCGAGGAGACCAGCGCCGGGTCGAGCAGCCGCACGCCGGAGACCGAGGTGTCGCCGCCCGGCTGGACCTTGGCCGGGTCGGCCTGGGCGTTGTACGTCTCGACCTCGGTCTTGTCGACGTTGTAAGCCTCGCGGGTGGCGTCGATGTTGCGCTGGATGTACAGCGCTTCCTTGCCCTGCTGGTTGGGCTTGACCTGGAACTGCTCGACCAGCGCCGGGTAGACGCCGCCGATCAGGATGGCCGAGAGCACGAGCAGGCCGAAGGACACGCCGGGCAGCATGCCGCCGGGCCGCACCACGCCCGCGAAGAACAGCGCGGCGCAGATCAGCGCGATGATCGCGAGGATGGTCTTGGCCGGCAGGACCGCGTTGACGTCTGTGTAGGACGCGCCGTGCACGAAGCCCCGGTCGGAGAAGACCAGTCCGTAACGGTCGATCCAGTAGGCGATGGCCTTGAGCAGCACGAAGATGCCGAGCAGCACCGACAGGTGGACGCGCGCGGCACGGGAGGCGTGCAGACCGGGCGACTGCAGGCGGAAGCCGCCGTACAGGTAGTGGGTGATCGCCGCCAGCAGGATCGAGATGATGATCGCCGTGAACAGGAAGTTCAGGACCATCCGGATGAACGGATAGTCGAACATGTAGAAGGAGATGTCGAACTCGAAGAGCTGGTCCTTCTTGCCGAACGACTGGCCGTTGACGAACTGCAGCCACGTCTGCCACTGACCGGCGAAGGACGAGCCGGAGAACAGCGCGAGCAGCCCCATGCCGATGATGAAGATCAGCTTGCGATGCGGGTCGAGCGCCATGCGGTAGCGGTCGGCTCCGCTGGCTCCGCCGAACATCGCGGGGCCGAACATGGGCCGCGTGCGGAAGGCCAGCAGCATGTTGCCGCCGGCGATCACGACCATCAGCAGCGCGCCGACCAGGAACAGCACGATCTGGGTCAGCACGACGCCGGTGAACACCGACGTGTAGTCCGCTGCGTCGAACCACAGGTAGTCGGTATAGATGCCGCTGAAGAGGAAGAACAACGCGACGATCGCCACTAGGGCGATCGCCACAGGTAGAAGCAGTCGCGGACGGCGGGGCAAGCGCATCGCCCTGCCGGCTCCTGGGGTCCGGAAGCTCAAGGCCAACCCCTCGTCGTAATGAAGAAACGGTTCGTGTCTGGCAACCTACACCGCTAGGCCAGCCGTACGGCTAACGCACGGCGGAGGGCGAAAGTTTCCTCGTCCGCGGGTTTGTCTCCCACGTCACAGGTTCAGGAAGGGCAGGCGGGGACGTTTCCCGCGCCGGTGCGGAGCGCGTCGAGCGCCTGCACCGCGGCGTGCAGCGTGTCGGCGCGCACCAGCCGCAGCCCGTCGGGCGCCGCCTGCACCGCCTCGCCGCAGTTGTCGGCCGGCGTCAGGAACACCGTCGCGCCGGCCTTCTTCGCGCCGATCATCTTCTGCTGGATGCCGCCGATCGGGCCCACCTCGCCCGTGGGCTCGATGGTGCCGGTGCCGGCGATCTTCTTGCCGCCGGTGAGCTCGCCGGGCGTGAGCTTGTCGAATATGCCCAGCGAGAACATCAGCCCGGCGCTCGGCCCGCCCACGTCGCCGACGTTGATGTCGACGTCGAACGGGAACTTGTACTTGGTCTGCATGAGCACGCCGACCTGCGGCTGCCCCTTCGGGCCCGCGATCGGCCGCAGCGGCACCTCGATCTTCTGCCCGCCCCGCAGGACGCCGAAGACCACCTCTTCGCCGGGCTTGTGCGCCTTGACGGTGCTGCTGACGATGTCGACGTCCTTGGCGTCCTTGCCGTCGATCGTGGTGATCTCGTCGCCCTTCAGCAGTTTGCCGTCGGCGGGCTTGCCCTTCTCCGTGGAGACGACGGTCACGACCATGCTGTAGGGGATCTTGAGCTCGTTGAGCGCGGCGGCGGTCGCGGAGTCCTGAGAGTTGGTCATCTCCACCGTGTTCTCCTCCTCGACCTCCTTCGGGTCGCGGTTGGGAGCGAAGATGGTCTCCTGCGGGACCACGGCCACGTCGGGATCGATCCAGCCGCGCAGCGCCGTCAGCAGATCGATCTGGGCGGCGGGGCCGCCCTGGTAGGCGACGGTCACCAGGCTGAGCGCGCCGCTGGTGGGATAGGTCTGCCGGCCGGAGATGGCGATCACCGGCTTCTTCTCGAGCTCGCCGAGGGTGTTCTCGGTCGGACCGGGGCTCAGCACCACATAAGGGACCGGACGGAAGGCGCCCGCCACCCCGAACGCGAGCACGAGGAATCCCGCGAGCAACAGCGTCAGGGCGCGTCGAGACATGGTCAAGAGCTTATTCGCCGGCGCCGACCCACTCGGTCGCGCCGTCGGCGAACTCCTGGTGTTTCCAGATGGGGACCTGCGCCTTGAGGTCGTCGATCAGCCTGCGTGAGGCGCGGAACGCCTCGTCGCGGTGGGGCGCGGCGACCGCCACGATCACGGCGATGTCGCCCAGCTCCAGGTCGCCCACGCGGTGGACGGCGGCCAGGGCCGTCAGGGGGAAGTCGGCGGCGATCTTGTCGGCGACCGCGCGCAGCTCGGCCTCCGCCGTGGGGTGGGCCGAGTAGGAGAGCCTGGTCACGGGCTTACCGTGATCCTGCTCACGCACGGTGCCCACGAAGAGGGTGGTGCCGCCCGCGGCGTGGTCGCCCACGGCGGCCAGCACCTCGTCGACGGACAGCGGGGTGTCGCGAATGGCGAGCAACCGGATGACGTCCACGCCGCAAGACTACCTTTCCGCCGTCGCCGCTTCTCGTCGCCCGCCGGGCCCTGCGTCAGTCGCTATTGGCGGCGCTTCTTGCGTACCTGACGGACGATCGCGGCGGTGCCGATGACCGCGACGGTCGCGCCGGCGGCGGTGAGGGTCGCCTCCTTGACCGGCAGCCGCCTGCCGACCACGGTGGTGGCGTCCTCGCGCAGCTCCAGGAGCTGGCGGAAGGCCGCCTCGTTGGTCCAGGCGGGCTTCCAGCCGGCCTCGCGCAGCGTCACGCAGTCGACGACCCACGGGTAGACGACGTAGTGCAGGTCGGTGGCCGGGGCCGGGGTGATGCCGAGGCGGTGCAGGCGCTGCGCGGTGCCGAACGTCAGCCCCGCCGGCAGCTCGAACCTGCGGATGCCGGAAAGCTCCTCGACCTGCTCCTGCTCCAGCCAGCCGTCGCTGCCGACGGCCACCACGCCGGTGACGACGCCGCGCGCGGCCAGCTCCAGCACCGAGATCAGGTCGTCGAGATGGCAGAACTGCCAGCGCGGCATGCAGCCCTTGACGGTCAGCAGCCGGGGCGACTCGAAGTGGCGGGTGATCACCGTGTCGATGCCGGGGCCGACGATCGCGGCCGGGCGGACCACGGTCACCTCCAGGCCGGGGTGGCTGCGCAGCGAGCGGCGTACGAGGGACTCGATCTCCAGGTGGTCGCCCACGAGGCCGGTGTCGGGCTCGGCGGCCACCGGGGCGTCCTCGGCCAGGGGCACCTCGTTGTCGGGCGCGGCGCCGTACACCATGGCGCTCGTGACCAGCACCACGCGCCGCACGCGCGCCGCGGCGCAGGCGGTGAGCACGGTCTGGGCCGCCCTCAGGTTGTAGGCGCGCCGCTCGACCGGGTCGGAGTCGAGGGCGTAGTCGCCGGCCAGGTGGACCAGGACGTCGATGTCGGAGATGCGGTTCGCCAAGAGCGGATCTCGTACGTCGATGACTCTCCAGGTGGCCTCCCGGATGTCGCCGCGTTCTTCGTCGATGGCCACCACCCTGCGGAAATCCGCGGAGGACACGAGCTTCGCGAGCAGCTCCCGGCCTATGCCGGAGGCCGCGCCCGTAACGGCGACGACGGGTTGGCGCGGGCGTTTCGAGGTAGGCACCAGGTCCTCACTTTGCACTGATCCGCCGCAGGACGACTAACGTGGCGGATGTGGACTCCTCCATCCTGCACGAGGTAGAGCGGTGACTGACCTGCCAGGTCGTGAAAACGACCCCAACGAAAACCCGTTCGCCATGTTCGGCGATCCTGAGCAGATGGCTCAGGCGATGCGCCAGTTCGCCGACATGCTGTCGGCGCCTCAGGGCTCCGGCCCTGTCAACTGGGACATGGCGAAGAACATCGCCAGGCACGCCGTGGTCGCCGAGGGCGACCCGAGCGTCATGGAAGGCGAGCGCCGACAGATCGTGGAGGCGCTGAGCCTGGCCGACCTCTGGCTGAACGAGGCGACCACGCTGCCCAGCGGCGTGTCGAATCCGCAGGCCTGGAGCCGGTCCGAGTGGATCGAGAACACCGTCCCGGTGTGGCGAAAGCTTTGCGAACCCATAGCCCAGCGCATGGTCGACACCATGGGCGGCGCGCTCGGCGGCGCCGGTCTGCCGCCCGAGGCGCAGCAGATGGCCGGCCCGCTCATGGGCATGCTGAAGCAGATGGGCGGCATGATGGTCGGCCAGCAGATCGGCCAGGCCATCGCCTCGCTCGCCCGCGAGGTGGTCGGCACGACCGACATCGGCCTGCCGCTGTCCGACCGGGCGGCGTTGCTGCCGGGCGGCATCGCCCACTTCAGCGAGGGCCTGGAGATCCCCTCCGAGGAGATCAGGATCTACCTGGCGCTGCGCGAGGCCGCGCACCACCGGCTGTTCCAGCACGTGCCGTGGCTGCGTTCGCATCTGCTGGGCGCGGTCGAGGAATACGCCAGGGGCATCACGGTCGACACCTCCAAGCTGGAGGAGCAGATCCGTGGGCTCGACATCAACAACCCCGAGGCCATCCAGGAGGCGCTGAGCGGGGGCAACCTGCTCAAGCCCGAGGAGACCGAGCGGCAGAAGGCCGCCCTGGCCCGCCTGGAGACGGCGCTCGCGCTGGTCGAGGGCTGGGTCGCCACCGTGGTCGACCGCAGCGCCTCGGGCAAGCTGCCGTCGGCGGTCGCGCTGGCCGAGACCGTACGCCGGCGCAGGGCCACCGGCGGGCCCGCCGAGCTGACCTTCGGCACGCTGGTGGGGCTGGAGCTGCGGCCCCGGCGGCTGCGAGAGGCGGCGGCGCTGTGGCGGGCCCTTGAGGAGGCGCGTGGCGTCGACGGGCGCGACGCGCTGTGGGGCCACCCCGACCTGATGCCGACGGCCGACGACCTCGACGACCCCGAGGCGTTCGTCCGGGGCGAGCAGGCGTGGGACATCTCCGAGCTGGAGCGCAAGCCGGACGACGGCAAGGGCGAGAGCGAAGGGGACGACAAGGGGAACGGCGAGGGGAACAGCGAGGGCGGCGCCAGTTGAGCCTGCACGGCGACGCGGTCTCGGTGCTGTCGGCCTGGGCCGCGCCAACGCCCGAGGAGGAGGCGCTGCGCGTCGAGTTCCTCGGCCACCTGCGGGACCATGACGACGCGATGCTGCGCGCCTGCGTGCCCGGGCACCTGACGGCGACCACCGCGGTGCTCTCGCACGACGGTGCGCGGGTGCTGCTCACGCTGCATCCGAAGGCCGGCATGTGGCTGCCCATGGGCGGGCACTGCGAGCCCTCCGACGCCTCGCTGGCCGAGGTGGCCCTCCGGGAGGCGCGGGAGGAGTCCGGCATCTCCGACCTTGAGCTGCTGCCTGGGCCGCTGGCCGTGGACAAGCACGAGGTGTGGTGCCATCCGCCGACGAGCTGGCATCTCGACGTCGAGTACGCCGCTGTGGCCCCGCCCGGCGCGGAGGCGGTGATCAGCGAGGAGTCGCTCGATCTGCGCTGGTTCCCCGTCGAGGAGATCCCCGAGCTTTCCGACGAGGCGACGCGCCGGTTGGCCAGACGTGGACAGGCGGTGCTCGGCCTACGTTCCGGCCGGGTTGGCTAGTAGTACTTTGTTAGTTCGTTATGGCGGTCGTTGATGGCAGGTGGGGCAGCGACCGCTCCAGGTGGCTAACAGCACCTGAAGCATGTGCAAGATCTTGTAGAAGGTCAGCCCCCGCCGACCACTTTTGGGCTGGTCAACCGCAGTTCTGTGAGGAACAGGTGGGCAGCCGAGACAAGGGTGACGTGGCGATGCCACCCGCTCCAAGAACGTCCTTCGAAGTGGGTCAGGCCCAGGCCGGTCTTGAGTTCGCGGTAGTCGTGCTCGATGCGCCAGCGGATCTTGGCCAGGCGGACCAGGTCCCGCAGCCGGATGCCGGCCGGCAGGGTGGACAGCCA
>NZ_FOHX01000039.1 GCF_900111685.1 Nonomuraea wenchangensis | reverse complement strand
CCTAGGAGCCTTCTGATGATGTTGCTGGTCAGACTTCCGATCATGTAGGCCGAGGTTCAGGCTGGGCAGCATGATGGGGCATCGTCCCGCACGGCCGGTAGGGCCGGATGTGTGGAGCACCTGCCGGGAGCTGATCCCGGCAGGCAGCGTGTACGCGTTCTTGGCCGAGCATCGCGATGAGCTGTTTCCCGAGGAGATGTTCGCCGACCTGTACGCCGCGACCGATGGCCGGCCGAGCATCCCGCCGCAGGAACTGGCGTGTGTGCTGGTGTTGCAGGCCTTGCTGCACCACTCCGACCCGGAGGCGGCGCTGGCGCTGCGTTGTGATCTGCGGTGGAAGGCCGCCTGCGGGCTCGGCCTGCACGATCGGGGGTTCGACCCCTCGCTGCTGGTGTACTTCCGGCAGCGGCTGCGCCGATCGGGTGACCCGAACCGCATCTTCGCCCGGGTCAGCCAGGTGGCCGCGGCCAGCGGGGTGCTGTCCGGCCGGACCCGGCGGGTGCTGGACTCGGTGGTGCTGGAGGACGCGGTCGCGACCCAGGACACCATCACTCAACTGATCGCGGCGATCCGGCGGGCGGGCCGGCAGGTGCCCGGCGCCGCCCAGGTCATCACCGAACGCTGTCACGCCACCGACTACGGCCAGGCGGGCAAGCCCGCGATTGCCTGGGACGACGCCACAGCCCGCCAGGAGTTGGTATCCGCCCTGGTCACCGACGCCCTCGCGGTAGTGGCCGCGTTCGAGACGGCCGCGCGGGCGGGCAAACTGGACGAGGCGGCCGGCCAGGCCTTGGCACTGCTGGCGCTGGTGGCCGGTCAGGACGTCGAGCCGGCCGAGGGCTCCGACGGCACCGACGGACGCTGGCGGATCGCCCGCAAAGTCGCCCCGGACCGCATCATCTCCACCGTCGATCCCCAGACGCGGCACGTGCACAAGACCGTGCAGCACCGGCAGGACGGCTACAAGGGCCACGTCGTGATCGAACCCGATACCGGATTGTTCACCGGCGTCCGGCTGACCATGGCCTCCGGTGCGGGCAACCACGAGGCGGAGGTCGGCGTGGATCTCCTGACCGGGGAACCCGCCGGCCCGGCAACGTTCGAGGTGCTGGGTGACAGCGCCTACGGCACCGGCGATGCCCGCGCCGCGCTCGCCGATGCCGGGCACACCGCCGTCATCAAACCCGCACCGCTGCGCCCAGCCGTGGCCGGCGGCTTCACCATCGGCGACTTCCATGTCGATGAGGTCGCCGGCACCGTCACCTGCCCGGCCGGGGTGCAACGGCACATCACCCCGGCCCGGCATGTCGTTTTCGGTGCCGCCTGCAGCACCTGCCCCCTGCGGCAACGCTGCACCACCAGTAAGGACGGCCGCACCCTGCGCCTGCACCCCCACGACGCGCTGTTACGCCAGGCCCGCCACGTATGGGCCACCGACCCCCGGCTGCGAGCCGCCTACCGGCAGCACCGGCCCATGGTCGAACGCTCCATCGCCTGGCTGATCGGCGCGGACGGCGGCGCCCGCAAGCTCCGCTACCGCGGCGTCGGCCGCAACAACCTCTGGCTCAACCTGCGGGCAGCCGCCCTGAACATGCGCCGCCTGATCAACCTCGGACTCACTCACGTCCAGGGGGACTGGACGCTCCGGCCGGCCACCGGCTGAAGCACCGGAAGCGGGGTGTGCCTGGCCCTTCTGTCTGCTGTCCAGAACACCAAACAACATCTTCAGAAGGCTCCTAGTAGTACTTTGTTAGTTCGAGTCTCTATGAGACGGTCGTGGCATGACTCCGGCGGAGCTGGCTGATGTCCGTGGCCGTCTTGAGGACTTCGCGGGTGAGGTGTTCACCTCCTTCGCGCGTCGGGAGCAGCGGTCCAACGGCGGGTTGTACCTGCGAGGGCTGATGCTGGACGGGCGGCGTAAGTCGATGGTGCCGATGGCGGAGCGGCTGGGGGTGGATCACCAGCGGCTGCAGCAGTTCATCACCTCCTCGACCTGGGATTACGTGGCGGTACGGCGATGTCTGGCGCAGCGTGCGGTCAGGGTGGTGGCGCCGCAGGCGTGGGTGCTGGAC